>NZ_CP059491.1 GCF_014041935.1 Gordonia jinghuaiqii
GATTATCAGCCGACGCGAGTCAATCGTCCAGATCGCTTTGTACCCCGCCTGGACCTCTGTTACGTTGCTCAAAGCGTCGGCCGCCCTCCCCGGAGAATCGCTCCAGGTTCCTGGTCCAGACCAAGGTCCCCAGTTCGTCATCAGTGTTGTACACAGGTGTGGATAACTCTGTGGAGAGACTGATGCGACAGCACAGATGCCACCGTCCTCGTCAACGCTGGTAGTTTTCCGGACCAGGAGGCCAGCCCCGTGACATCAGACCGCGACACATTCGGTGAGGTGTGGAAACAGGTCGTCGGTGAACTCAACGACGACGAAGCCGCACGCGACCACGAACCACTCACACGCCAGCAAAAAGCTTGGCTGTCGTTGGTTCGTCCACTCACTCTCACCGAGGGATTCGCCCTGCTGACCGTGCCCACCGCGCTGGTCCAGGAGCAGATCGAACGCAATCTCCGCGAGACCATCCGATCGGTGCTGAGCCGTCATCTCGACGAGCCGGTCGATCTCGGTGTCCGCATCGCGACGCCCCGCAACGACGAAGCGGTCGGCGACACGTCGGCGTCCGATCCCCGCGTCGTCAACGGCACCGCATCGATCGCAGGCGGGTCCAATTACCCGGCCGCGCCGGTCGGCGCAGGATTCGCACCGGCAGCTCCGGCTCCCGAGGCTCAGCGTCCATCCGGGGACTGGGCGTCCTACTTCGCCGAGCGGCCGACCACCACGCCGCCGGCCACGGGCGCAAATCTCAACCCCAAGTACACCTTTGACACTTTCGTCATCGGTGCGTCGAACCGTTTCGCGCATGCATCGGCGGTCGCGGTGGCCGAGGCACCGGCACGCGCCTACAACCCGCTGTTCATCTGGGGTGAATCCGGACTGGGCAAGACCCACCTGTTGCACGCGGCGGGCCACTACGCGCAGCGTCTCTTCCCGGGGATGCGCGTGAAGTACGTCTCGACCGAAGAGTTCACCAACGACTTCATCAACTCACTGCGCGACGACCGTCGGGTCGCCTTCAAACGCCGTTACCGCGATGTGGACGTACTGCTCGTCGACGACATCCAGTTCCTCGTCGGCAAAGAAGGTATCCAGGAAGAGTTCTTCCACACCTTCAACACCCTGCACAATGCGAGCAAGCAGATCGTCATCTCCTCGGATCGGCCGCCCAAACAGCTTGCAACACTTGAAGATCGGCTCCGGACTCGCTTCGAGTGGGGCCTGATCACCGATGTTCAGCCGCCCGACCTGGAAACCCGCATCGCCATCCTGCGCAAGAAGGCGCAGATGGACAACATCGCGGTGCCCGACGACGTGCTCGAGTTGATCGCGTCGAAGATCGAGCGCAACATCCGTGAGCTCGAAGGTGCGTTGATCCGGGTGACCGCCTTCGCCTCGCTCAACGACGCCGCTCTCGACAAGTCGCTGGCCGACGTCGTCCTGCAGGCGCTGCTGCCGAACTCGGGCACGCTCGAGGTCAGTGCCGCCAGCATCCTGGCCATCACCGCCGAGTACTTCGACATCTCCATCGAGGAGCTGTGTGGCCCCGGCAAGACCCGCTCGATCGCGCAGGCACGTCAGATCTCGATGTACCTGTGTCGCGAGCTCACCGATCTGTCGCTTCCCAAGATCGGCGAGACGTTCGACCGTGACCACACCACGGTCATGTACGCCGAACGCAAGATCCGCAAGGAGATGGCCGAGCGTCGTCGTGTGTACGACCACGTCCAGGAGCTGACCGCGCGCATCAAACAACGCGCCGTCGGCTGAACCCGGGACTCCTGTAGCGCGCCCGGCGTCCCACTCCGTCGCTTCTTCCATATCTCCCGACACCGCACCTCCCGAGCCCACGCTCGGGAGGTGCGGTCGTCGTCGGGGCACCCCTCGGCCCTCTCCGGGCGCGCTCGTCGCCCCCTGGGGTTCCGCCCTACACGTGGGGTCCGGCGCCTGTCGCCGGGCGCCATTAAGGGCACAGGGAGTGCAGGACGACCGCGCGTCGATGTGGGGCCGGCAGATGAGGGGATCCGGCCCGCGAGCCACGAGCGTCGCCGGGGCAGGGGAGTGCCCGATTCGGTCCGTCGACGGCATCCGGAAAGAACAACTCTGTTCCTCGGGTCGAGGGTCCGGAGTGTCGAAACCCGATCACCGGGCACCGGATCCGACGCGAATCGGGGTGATTTCGGTCCGTCACAGCCTGTGGATGAGCCCTGGGATAACCGGGGTCGATGTGTGCACCGTCGGTGGACGCAGCGCGAACAACATGAATACTCCACAGGCGGGGCCGATTCGGCTCAGTGTCAGTCCACCGGTCATGCACATGCCCGTACACGCCCGGACTGGCCCGATGTCGGAGTTGTGCACAGATTCCACAGCTCCTATTACTTAGATGGATCCCTCTCTAAAGAGAATCTTTTGTAAGAAGGTGTGTGCACAGGTGGCCCCGCACGGCCGATGAACGACAACTCGTCGACGAGGCGTCGAGTTGGCCCCAACCATCCCGGCTACGGTGGTGGCGTTCTACAGTGGGATTCCTGGAAGTGGGACCTTCCGACCGATGACGCCGACCCGCGGTGATCCCCGAGTTGGATCGATCCCAGCGTCGGATCCCAACGTCTGCGGATCCCAACGAGAGAGAAGGGCAACCTCCCAGCATGAAGTTTCGTGTCGCGCGTGACGAGTTCGCTGATTCCGTCGCCTGGGTCGCTCGCAGCCTCCCCTCTCGTCCGCCGGTCCCGGTTCTGGGCTGTGTGGTCCTCAACGTCGGCGAAACCGGACTCACCGTGTCGGGTTTCGACTACGAGGTCTCCGCCCAGGAGACCCTGGGTGCCGAGGTCGCCGAGCCGGGCCAGGTACTGGTCTCGGGCCGTCTGCTGGCCGACATCACCAAGGCCCTCCCGCACAAGCCGGTCGATGTGACCCTCGACGGTTCTCGTGTCACGATCACCTGCGGCAGCGCGAAGTTCTCGCTGCCGACGATGCCGGTCGAGGACTACCCGCAGCTGCCCGACATCCCGGCGATCACCGGCACGATTCCCTCGCAGCTCTTCGCCGAGGCCATCTCGCAGGTCGCCGTGGCGGCGGGCAAGGACGACACCCTGCCGATGCTGACCGGTGTGCGCGTGGAGATCGAGGGCAACTCCGTCGTCCTCGCCGCGACCGACCGTTTCCGCCTTGCGGTTCGCGAATTGCAGTGGGAGCCTTCAGATCCCGATACCAAGGGCGCAGTTCTGGTCCCGGCCAAGACGCTGTCGGAGAGCGCGAAGACCGCAGGTGCGGAGGGCACCGGTGTGGTGTCGCTGGCTTTCGGCGGCGGCGCCGCCATCGGATCCGACGGGATCCTCGGCATCCTCGGCGAGACCAAGAAGACCACCACCCGGCTGCTCGACGCGGAGTTCCCGAAGTTCCGCCAGCTGCTGCCGGCCAGCCACACCGCGGTCGCCACCATCGACAGCGCGCCGCTCATCGAGGCGATCCGCCGCGTGGCGCTCGTCGCCGAACGCGGTGCGCAGGTCCGGATGGAATTCACCGAGGGATCCGTGCTGCTCACCGCCGGTGGCGACGAGGCAGGCAAGGCCGAGGAAGAGCTGCCCGTGTCGTTCCAGGGTGAGCCGCTGACCATCGCGTTCAACCCGGGCTACCTGCAGGACGGGTTGTCGGCGATCAACGCCGACTCGGTGGACTTCGGGTTCACCACCCCGAGCCGTCCGGCCGTGCTGCGTCCGGCGAGCGGTGAGGACGCCGTCGCCGACGAGTCCGGGGCCTTCGTCGCACCCGAGAGCGCATTCAGCTACCTGCTGATGCCGGTCCGTCTCCCGGGCTGATCCGCATCCGTCACCGCTGATCACCGGGCCGCCTCATGTTCGTCCGTGAGCTGCATCTGAGGGATTTCCGATCGTGGCAGGCCGTCGACCTCGATCTGACACCCGGCCCGACGGTGTTCACCGGTCGCAACGGCTTCGGCAAGACCAATCTGCTCGAGGCGATGTTCTACATCGCCACCCTGCGGAGTCACCGGGTGAGTTCCGACGCCCCTCTCGTGCACAGCGGATCCGCGTCGGCGCTGGTCACGGCGACCGTCGAGAACGACGGACGCGAACTGACCGCCGAACTGCGGATCAACGCCGAGGGCGCGAACAAGGCGTCGATCAATCGCAGTCCGGCACGACGACCCCGCGACCTGCTCGGGATCCTGCGCACGGTGCTGTTCGCGCCGGAGGATTTGTCCCTGGTCCGCGGGGATCCCAGCGATCGGCGCCGTTTCATCGATGAGCTGGTCGCCCAGCGCGGACCCCGATGGGTGGCGGCTCGCGCCGACTACGACCGTGTACTCCGCCAGCGCTCGGCGCTGCTCAAGACCGCGGCCGCGGCACTGCGGCGCGGCGGGGACCAGGCGGATTCGGTCATCAGCACCCTCGACGTGTGGGATGAACAGCTCGCCGACCTCGGTGGTCAGGTGACCGCCGCCCGGCTGGGTGTGCTCGCCGAACTCGAACCCCATTTCACCGGTTCCTACGCGTCGATCGCACCCCACTCGAGACCCGCGACCCTGCGCTATCGCCCGGCCGGCGGTGCCGAGATCGTCGAGGTGACCTCGGAGGCCATCACCGAGGTCCTTGCCGCACGGCTGTCCGCGCTGCGGGACAAGGAGATCGAACGGGGGATGTGCCTGGTGGGTCCGCACCGCGACGACATCGACATCGTTCTCGGTACCGACGTCGCGAAAGGCTTTGCCTCACACGGTGAATCGTGGTCGCTGGCGCTGGCGTTGCGCCTCGGATCCGTCGAGTTGACGCGCGCCGAGGGCATCGAACCGGTCATCATGCTCGACGACGTGTTCGCCGAACTCGACGCCAAACGGCGCGCCAAACTGGTCGAATTCACCGCCGGCGCCGAGCAATTGCTGATCACCGCGGCAGTGGCCGAGGACATCCCGGGGGAGATCGGGGGACGCCGGATCGCGGTCGACGTGCTCGACGACGACGCCGGCCGGCGCTCGTTTCTGGTGGCAGGTCCCGAATCTTCTGGTGCCGAATCTTCTGGTGCCGTGTCGTCTGATTCGGAGTCTTCGGGTCCCGCATTGTCGGTGGTGCCGGGCATGATCACATCGGGTGCCGGGCAACCAGCCGGTGCGCACGGGTCAGGTGACGAATCCGGTGTCGGGCAATCCGCTGCCGGGGCACCGGCCGTCGAGGGATCCGAGGGGGAATCGGATGGGTGAGGAACCACACGCCGGCGTGCCCGACGGCTCGGGATCATCTGCGGCGCGCGCGACGCCGCCGGGTGAACTCGGCGGGTACGAGCGTGCGCGCAAGGCACTCGAGGAGGCGCGGGCGCAGGCCAGGGCGTCGGGAAAGTCGGTCGGTCGGGGCCGGGCATCGCCGGTACGCCGGGCTCCCCGGGGCGCACAGGGACGTCGACGCTGGTCCGGGTCGGGACCCGACGCGCGCGATCCGCAACCGTTCGGGAGGCTCGTCGGCGGTCTGGCGAAGGACCGGGGCTGGCAGGAGAAGATCGGCGAGGGCACGCTGTTCGGGATGTGGGAGCAGATCGTGGGTTCCGACATCGCCGCACATGCCCAGCCGATTGCGTTGCGCGAGAACATACTTCACGTTCAGGCCGAGTCGACGGCCTGGGCCACGCAGCTGCGGTACGTGCAGGCGCAGATCCTGGCGAAGATCGCCGCGGCGATCGGTGACGGCCAGGTGAAGTCGTTGCGCATCAGCGGACCGAAGGGACCGTCGTGGCGAAAAGGCGAGCGACACGTGCGGGGTCGTGGTCCGCGTGACACCTACGGTTGAGCGGCGCCTAGCAGACTCGCCGGGACAATACTAGTTGCTGCGGCCCGTGAGCCGATTTTCCTCCCCAGGCCACAACCGGACCGGGTTTGTTCCCGAAAAATCGATCTGAGGGCCTGTTAGCGGCCCCGGATGCACGTCCCTGGGCGAGTCAGGCAGTACACTGGGGAGAGTTGTCCCGACAGGGGTGAACAGCGACAGGCCAACTGTCGTCCTCAGGCTACCCGGATGAAAGTCCGGGTATCGCTGTGTGCGAATCGGCTGCGTGCCCCTGGTCGAGAAAGATCGACGACGGATCTCCGACTCCCGGAACCGTCGGTGAGCAGAACAGGAGCGGACGCACCTCGTGGCCGACACCAACGACACCGGATCCAAGAGCCGTAAGCCGAAGAAGCCGGCAGATTACGGCGCGGACTCGATCAACATCCTCGAAGGTCTGGAAGCCGTCCGCAAACGGCCCGGCATGTACATCGGTTCCACCGGTGAGCGCGGTCTGCACCACCTGATCTGGGAGGTCGTCGACAACTCGGTCGACGAGGCGATGGCGGGCTTCGCGAGTCGCGTCGACGTCACACTCCTCGAAGACGGCGGCGTCCAGGTCGTCGACGACGGCCGCGGCATCCCGGTGGAGATGCACCGCACCGGTGTCCCCACCGTCGAGGTCGTCATGACCCAGCTGCACGCCGGTGGCAAGTTCGATTCCGACTCCTACGCGGTCTCCGGTGGTCTCCACGGCGTCGGTATCTCCGTCGTCAACGCCCTGTCGACCACGGTCGAACTGGAGATCGCGCGCGACGGCTACGAGTGGTCGCAGACCTACACCTACGCCAAGCCGGGTGAGCTCGTGCAGGGGAGTGCCTCGCGGAAGACCGGCACAACCGTGCGGTTCTGGCCGGATCCCGAGATCTTCACCGAGACCACCCGGTTCAATGCCGAGACGGTGGCACGTCGTCTGCAGGAGATGGCCTTCCTCAACAAGGGTCTGACCATCAGCCTGACCGACAAGCGTCCCCAGGCGGTCGAAGCACCGGGGGAGGCCGACGGCGACGAGGAAGCCGCGTCATCCGACGTCGCCGAGGCTGTGAAGTCGGAGACCGAAAAGGCTGTGGCGGCGGCGAAGCCGAAGACGCGCACCTATCACTACCCCGACGGCCTCGTCGACTACATCAAGCACCTCAACCGCACCAAGCAGTCGATCCACAACACCGTCATCGGTTTCAGCGCCAAGGGCGACGGTCACGAGGTCGAGATCGCCATGCAGTGGAACGCGGGATACTCCGAGTCGGTCCACACCTTCGCGAACACCATCAACACCCACGAGGGCGGCACCCACGAAGAGGGCTTCCGCGCCGCGCTGACCAGCACGGTCAACAAGTACGCGCTCGACAAGAAGCTGCTCAAGGAGAAGGACGGCAAGCTCACCGGCGACGACATCCGTGAGGGTCTCGCCGCGGTCATCTCGGTCAAGGTCGCCGACCCGCAGTTCGAGGGCCAGACCAAGACCAAGCTCGGCAACACCGAGATCAAGGGCTTCGTCCAGCGCACCTGCAACGAGCATCTCGGGCACTGGTTCGAGGCGAATCCGGCCGAGGCCAAGATCATCATCAAGAAGGCTGTCGACTCCTCGCAGGCGCGCATGGCGGCGCGTCGTGCCCGAGAGATGGTGCGGCGCAAGACCGCCACCGACATCGGTGGTCTTCCCGGCAAGCTCGCCGACTGCCGCAGCAACGATCCCACCAAGTGTGAGGTCTACATCGTCGAGGGCGACTCGGCCGGTGGCAGCGCCAAGTCCGGCCGCGACTCGATGTACCAGGCGATCCTGCCGCTGCGCGGCAAGATCATCAACGTCGAGAAGGCACGGATCGATCGCGTGCTGAAGAACGCCGAGGTCCAGTCGATCATCACCGCCTTCGGCACCGGCATCCACGATGAGTTCGACCTCAGCAAGCTGCGCTATCACAAGATCGTCCTGATGGCCGACGCCGACGTCGACGGTCAGCACATCTCGACGCTGCTGCTCACCCTGCTGTTCCGCTTCATGCGTCCGCTCATCGAGCACGGCCACGTGTTCCTCGCGCAGCCGCCGCTGTACAAGCTGAAGTGGCAGAAGTCGGCACCGGAGTTCGCCTACTCCGATCGCGAGCGCGACGGTCTGCTCGAGGCCGGCCGCGCCGCGGGCCGCAAGATCAACACCGAGGACGGCATCCAGCGTTACAAGGGCCTCGGCGAGATGAACGCCAAGGAACTGTGGGAGACCACCATGGACCCGGCCGTGCGGGTTCTGCGCCAGGTGACGCTCGACGACGCCGCAGCCGCCGACGAACTGTTCTCCATCCTGATGGGTGAGGATGTCGCCGCGCGCCGCAGCTTCATCGCGCGGAACGCGAAAGATGTCCGCTTCCTTGATGTCTGATCGTCACCAGGCCTCGCCGGCAGAAAGAACACACCATGACTGACACCACCCTGCCGCCCGCCGACGGCGAAGGCGATCGCATCGAACCTGTCGATCTCGGACAGGAGATGCAGAAGAGCTACATCGATTACGCGATGAGCGTGATCGTCGGTCGCGCGCTGCCCGAGGTGCGCGACGGCCTCAAACCGGTGCACCGCCGTCTGCTGTACGCATCGTTCGACGCAGGTTTCCGTCCGGACCGCAGCTACGTGAAATCGGCGAAACCCGTTGCGGAGACGATGGGTAACTACCATCCCCACGGCGACACCGCGATCTACGACGCACTCGTGCGCCTCGCGCAGCCGTGGTCGATGCGGTACCCGCTCATCGACGGCCAGGGCAACTTCGGCTCGCGCGGCAACGACGGCGCCGCCGCCATGCGTTACACCGAGGCCCGACTCACCCCGCTCGCCATGGAGATGTTGCGTGACATCGGCGAGGACACAGTCGATTTCACGCCCAACTACGACGGCAAGACCACCGAGCCGACGGTTCTGCCCGCACGCATCCCGAACCTGCTGATCAACGGTTCGGGCGGTATCGCCGTCGGCATGGCCACCAACATGCCGCCGCACAACCTCAACGAGGTTGCCGACGCCGTGTTCTGGGCGCTGGAGAACCACGACGCCGACGACGAGACCACTCTCGCGGCGTGCATGGACTGCATCAAGGGACCCGACTTCCCCACGGCCGGACTGATCGTCGGCAGCCAGGGCATCAAGGATGCCTACATGACCGGTCGCGGCAGCATCCGCATGCGCAGTGTCGTCGACATCGAGGAGAACAAGGGCACCACCACACTGGTGGTCACCGAGTTGCCCTACCAGGTCAACCCGGACAACCTGATCCAGTCGATCGCCGAACAGGTCAACGAGGGAAAGCTCAAGGGCATCAGCCGGATCGAGGACCAGTCCTCGGACCGCGTCGGTATGCGCATCGTGGTGACCCTGCGTCGCGACGCGGTGGCCAAGGTCGTGCTGAACAACCTGTACAAGCACAGTCAGCTGCAGACCAGCTTCGGTGCCAACATGCTGTCCATCGTCGACGGCGTGCCCCGGACGCTGCGCCTCGACCAGATGATCCGCTACTACGTCGCGCATCAGATCGACGTCATCGTGCGCCGCACCCGATACCGGTTGCGCAAGGCCGAGGAACGCGCCCACATCCTGCGCGGTCTGGTGAAAGCCCTTGACGCACTTGACGAAGTGATCGCGCTTATCCGTCGCTCGGCCAACACCGAGACCGCCCGCACCGGGTTGATGGACCTGCTCGACATCGACGAGATCCAGTCCGACGCCATCCTCGCGATGCAGCTTCGTCGCCTGTCCGCCCTGGAACGCCAGAAGATCGTCGACGAGCTCGCCGAGATCGAACTCGAGATCGCCGAGTACAAGGACATCCTCGCCAAGCCCGAGCGCCAGCGCGCAATCGTGCGCGACGAGCTCAAGGAGGTCGTCGACAAGTTCGGCGACGAGCGCCGGACCCGGATCATCGCCGCCGACGGTGACGTCAGCGACGAGGATCTGATCGCCCGCGAGGACGTGGTCGTCACGATCACCGAGACCGGATACGCCAAGCGCACCAAGACCGACCTCTACCGCAGCCAGCGGCGCGGCGGTAAGGGAGTGCAGGGTGCGGGTCTCAAGCAGGACGACATCGTCAAACACTTCTTCGTCTGCTCCACCCACGACTGGATCCTGTTCTTCACCACCAAGGGCCGGGTCTACCGAGCCAAGGCCTACGAGCTCCCCGAGGCCAACCGCACCGCACGCGGCCAGCACGTCGCCAACCTCCTGGCCTTCCAGCCGGAGGAGCGGATCGCCCAGGTCATCCAGCTCAAGACCTACGAGGACGCGCCCTACCTGGTGCTCGCCACCCGCAACGGTCTGGTCAAGAAGTCCAGACTGGTGGACTTCGACTCCAACCGCTCCGGTGGCATCGCCGCGATCAACCTGCGTGGTGAGGACGAGCTCGTCGGTGCACAGCTGTGCAGCGCCGACGACGATCTGCTCCTGGTGTCGCAGAAGGGGCAGTCGATCCGGTTCCACGCCGACGACGAGGCACTGCGGCCCATGGGTCGCCAGACCTCGGGTGTGCAGGGCATGCGGTTCAACGCCGACGACACGCTGCTGTCGCTCAACGTCGTCAGCGAGGGCACCTACCTGCTGGTTGCCACCTCGGGCGGATACGCCAAGCGCACCGGCATGGACGACTACCCCGTCCAGGGCCGCGGCGGCAAGGGTGTGCTGACCATCGCGCACGACCGTAAACGCGGCGAACTCATCGGTGCGCTCATCGTCGACGACGACTCGGAGCTCTACGCGATCACCTCCGGCGGCGGAGTCATCCGCACGACCGCCAAGTCGGTCCGCAAGGCCGGCCGCCAGACCAAGGGTGTGCGTCTGATGAACATCGAGGAGGGCACCACGGTCATCGCGATCGCCCGCAACGCCGACGAGCCGGACGAGGCCGAGGTGTCGTCGTAGGCGTTAGGGTGAACATCACTGTTTCTCGACCAGTCGGTGACGGTGAGACATGACCCGACGCCGATCGAGGCAAAGTCAGTGACGCCTGAGTGAGGGAACGCCTGTGAGCACACCGAACGAGCCGCATCAGGACCAGAACGGGCACCCCACCGGGGGTCCCGCAGGTCCCGGAACGGGTACCCCGACCGGGGGACTGGTGCCGCCGTGGCAGCGGGGCCCGGCGGACGACTCGACCACCGCGCCGACCGAGACGTTCGGTCGCGACGACGCTCGAGGCGGACCTCCTCAGGACAGTTCCGGCGGCCTGCCGGCGGAACTCCGCGGTGGTCCGGCCCAGGACCCCCGCGGTGGTCCGCCGCAGGATCACCGGGGCGGCCCGCCGCAGGATCACCGGGGCGGCCCGCCGCAGGATCACCGGGGCGGCCCGCCGCCGCGCGGCATCGTGACCAACAGCGGTACCGCCGCGGCGAGCATGAGCGGCCAGCAGGCGCCGGTCACCAAGCTCGACAACCCGCGGCGGTCCGGGACGGCCACGGCGACCGAGGAGCCGGGATTCGTCGAATCACCGACCAGCACGATCGACCGAGGCCATCTGCTCGATCACGATCTGCCCGATCTCGATCAGATCCACCACACCGCGGATCTCAAGCGTGCGCCGGAGGCGGCGCCCGCGGCCGCTCGGACCACGACCGCTCGGACCACGACCGCGTTGCGGTCCGCGCCCCGTCAGGTGCCCGCCGCCGGCACCGCACTGAGGGCAGCGGTGCAGGTCCGCCGGATCGACCCCTGGGCGACGTTCAAGATCGCCGCCGTGCTGTCGGTGGTCGGGTTCTTCATCTGGATGATCTCGGTGGCCGTGCTGTATCTGATCCTCGACGGCATGGGCGTGTGGGATCAGGTGAACAACAGCTTCGGAACGCTCGTGGCCGACGAATCGAGCGTCGGGGGAGACGTCATCGGGGCCGGCACCGTTTTCGGCGCAGCGGCGCTCCTGGGGGCCGTCAACGCCATCCTGCTGACGGCCCTCGCGACCATCGGCAGCTACATCTACAACATCTGTGCCGACCTTGTCGGTGGCGCCGAGGTGACACTCGCAGACCTCGACTGAGGCGAGCTCCTGACCAGCCGTTTTGTTGGTTCGGGCATCGGTCGGGTAATCTTCGGTCTCGGTTCAAGGGCCTATAGCTCAGGCGGTTAGAGCGCTTCGCTGATAACGAAGAGGTCGGAGGTTCAAGTCCTCCTAGGCCCACTGCGACACGGTGTTTCCGACACCGCATTCGCATCCCTTCCAACCGGTTCTCGGTCGGTACGGGGCCTTAGCTCAGTTGGTAGAGCGCTGCCTTTGCAAGGCAGATGTCAGGAGTTCGAATCTCCTAGGCTCCACCACTTCGCACGAAGAGAAACGCACCACCGGTCTGGACCGGTGGTGCGTTTCTGCGTAGTGGGGTCGGGCTGTCTAGACCTTCAGTTTGTAGTCCTTCAGCAGCGCGCGGCCGATGATCATCTTCTGGATGTCGGAGGTGCCCTCACCGATCAGCATGAACGCGGCTTCGCGGTAGAGCCGCTCGATCTCGTATTCCTTGGAGTAGCCGTATCCGCCGTGGATGCGGAACGAGTCCTGCACGACCTCGTTGCAGTACTCGGCGGCGAGCATCTTGGCCATACCGGCGCCGACGTCGTTGCGTGCACCGGTGTCCTTGAGACGGGCCGCCCTGACCATCATCGCGTGGGCGGCCTCGACCTTGGTGGCCATCTCTGCGAGGCGGAACAGGATCGCCTGGTGATCGGCGATCCGCTTGCCGAAGGTCTCGCGTTGCTGTGCATAGGCGATCGCGAGCTCGAAGGCCCGTAGCGCGATGCCGCAGGCACGGGCCGCGACGTTGACGCGCCCGACCTCGACGCCGTCCATCATCTGGTAGAAGCCCTTACCCGGTGTCCCGCCGAGGACCTGGTCCGGCGAGACCCGGTGGCCCTCGAAGACGGCCTCGGTCGTGTCGACGCCCTTGTAGCCCATCTTGTCGATCTTGCCGGGGATGGTCAGGCCCGGAGCGGTCTCGCCGAAGCCAACCTCCTTCTCGACGAGCATGGTGGTCATGTTCTTGTAGACGCTGTCGGCTCCCTCATCGGTCTTGCACAGCACGGCGATGAGGTTCGACGTGCCGCCGTTGGTGAGCCACATCTTCTGGCCGTCGATCGTGTACCAGCCGTCGTCGCCTCTGGCGGCTCGCGTCCGGATGGCTGAGACATCGGAGCCCAGGCCCGGTTCGGACATCGAGAACGAGCCCCGGACCTCTCCGGTGGCCATCCTGGGCAGGTACCGCTGCTTCTGCTCGTCGGTCCCGTGTCGCATGAGCATGTAGGCCAGGATGAAGTGGGTGTTGATCACGCCGGAGACGCTCATCCAGCCGCGGGCGATCTCTTCCACGCACAGGGCGTAGGTCAACAGGGACTCGCCGAGTCCCCCGTACTCCTCGGGGATCATCAACCCGAAGACGCCCAGCTCCTTGAGACCGTCGACGATCTCCTGGGGGTATTCGTCGGCGTGCTCGAGCTCCGTCGCCACCGGCAGGATCTTCTTTTCGACGAAGGAACGGACCGCCCTGATGATCTCGGTCTGTTCCTCGGTCAGTCCGTCGGTGGTGCACAGCTGGCCCATTGGAGTTCTCCTTTGTTGGGTGTTTGGGTGTCGGTGGGTGGGGGATCAGGGGGAGGGACCTCACCCCGAGTCGGGCCGCATGTTCACCGTGGCCGTCAAGGTGAGCAGCCCCGAGGAGATCAGGAGCAGGCCGCTGGCGTGGAAGATCGCGCCGACGCCGATCAGACCCGACAGGGCGCCCGCTGCGATCGGAACCGTGACCTGACCGATGCGGTTGCCGGCGAGCCTGACCGACAGCGCGGCGGCCCGGTTGCGCGAGTCGGCGATCAGCGTCACCCACGACATGGTGAGCGGTTGGCCGACTCCCCAGAAGAAGCCCATCAGCAGCATCGCGAGCATCAGCGGGACGACGGCCGAGGTGAACGGGATCAACGCCATCGGAACACCCGAGACGAGCGTGGCGGACACCAGCAGCCATCGTCGCGGTATACGTCGTAACAGTATCGGCATCGCCGCCCGGGAGATGACCGACGTGACGGTGCGGCCGGTGAGCAGCGCGGTGACGGTCGCGACGCTCAACCCCATCGTCTGCCCGAGGACGGGAAGGTAGGCCATCAGCAGATCCATGGCTGTGAGGACGGTCAGGCTGGAGTACATCGCCGGCTTCATCCCGGGAGTCGCGAGGAGCCGGAACGTCGACTGCTGACCGTCGACGGCGTCGGACTGGCTGACCCGTTTGGTGTCGCCGGGTGCGAAGACGAACGCGAGTGGGACGGCGGCGGCCGCGATCGCACCCATGACGAACAGTGCCGGGCCGGTGCTGACGACACCGGAACCATGGGTGGTCAGTGTCGCGACGAGTCCAGCGATGGGGAAGCCGAGTAGCTGTCCGGCCGACACACTGAGGGTGAGGTGGCCGAAGCGGCCGTCCATCCGGTCGGGGGGCGACCACAGCGCGACCATGCTCTGGCATGCGACCGTGTGCAGCATCTGGGCCAGACCCAGGGTGGCGCTCGCGACACCGAGGATGGCGAGATTCGAGCTCATCGCGGCGAGGAGTACGGCGACAACGGTGAGCCCGAGGCCCAATCTCAGTGCCGGAACGGCCAATCCGCGGTCGACGGCGCGCCCGATCCGGAGGGCGACGACCAGGGGGAGGATCGCGAACACCGCGGTGATGACACCGACGTCGACGCCGTCACCGCCCAGTGCCAGGACGCGGTAGGAGATGAGGGTGCGGACGCCACTGAGAACGGCATGTGACAGCAGCGTGGCGACCGCGACGGAAACGAACCAACTGGGCCGCCGCAAGACGGCGTCAGCGTCCGGGCTCGGCGACGGCCGGGGCGGTGCCCGCGGATGCCTCCGTGTTGCCGGTCGGTCCCGCGTTCCCGGATCCCTGAGCGTGGTCGGGTCCCTCGGCTCGCAGGTCGGTGTTGGTCTGGCGTAGCTCCCAGGCGTGCAGGACGTGGTCGCGCATGGCGGTGCGCGCGGCAGCGGCATCGCGGCGTCCGATGGCCGCGAGGATCTCGTCGTGGTCCTTGTCCAAGGCGGCGGAGAAGGACTTGACGCGCCACAGCGTGATCGAGGGGCTGAACCGCTCCCACAGGTGGCGGACCGAGTCGGCGACCACCGTCGAGGCATTGGCGTAGATCGCGAAGTGCAACTGCTGGTTGAGGAGTGAGAGCCGGGCCGGATCATCGCCGGCCGCAGTCGCCGACACCAGGGCGTCGTTGGCCCGGACGATCTCCTCGTAACCCTCGTCGGTCATGCGCTCGACGGCGATCTCGCAGGCCAGTCCTTCGAGTTCGGCGCGCATCCGATAGAGGTCCTGGGCCATCTGGGGGGTGAAGTCACGCACGGTGGCCCCCCGGTGACTCGTGTATTCGATGGCGCCGTCGCCGGCCAGGATCCGCAGGGCCTCGCGGACCGGGGTCGGACTCACGCCGTACCGCTTCGCGATGGCGGTCTGCCGGATCTGGTCGCCGGGGTTGATGACGCCCGACTCGATGTCGGCCCGCAGACGTTCGAGCACGTAGGCCGTACGGCTCTGGGGTAGGGGTGCGTTGATCTGGGTCACTGCGGTCGGCTCCTGATCGGGCTGGGGTTTCGCAGACAGAATGCCGGGATCTCCCGGGCTACTGAGCAGTAAGCATAGCAGGGAACATTCTATAGGCGAGACAAAAGATTCTATAAACTATTGACTATTGCCGGTCTTCTCTGTCAGGGTATGACCCGGCTCACGTGATGGACCTCACGCCAGAGCCGACAAATCACCCGCCGACCCACCAGGAGAAACGGTGACCAGACTTCACAACCGGCGTTGGGCAGCGCTGGAAGACCGCGATCGCGAGCAGCTTCGATCGCTGCTCGTGGACGCCCTCGCCCTCGCCGCCGCGGGAACGGCGTCGGAGGACGCCCGAGCCGTCCTCGCCGGCCTTCGCACGGTCGGCGGTGGCGACGTGCGGGTTCCGTGGACAGACCTGCACCTGGCCGCGCCCGCGGCGGTCGCGGCGATGTCGACCCTCATCCACGCCTGGGACTTCGACGACACCCACGACGAAGCAGTGGTTCACACCGCGAGCGTGGTGGTGCCGACCGTGCTGGCCGCGGCTTCCATCGGCAAGGCCGACGGGAAGAGCGTCGTCGACGGTCTGGCCACCGGGGTCCAGGTTCTCTCGCGTCTGGCCCGCCTGACCGGCCCGCGTACGGGCGTCATCCGGACCGCAGGGCTCGGATCCCTCGCCGCGGCAGCCGCTGCCGCCACCGTCTGGGGTGTGCCCGACGAACGGATCGAGCACGCGATGGCCCTCTCCCTGGGTGCGGCGCTGGCCCCGGGCACGCGGCAGGCAGTGGTCGACGGGTCGGTCGCCAAGCGGCTTCAGCCCGGCCTCGCCGCACAGTTCGGCTTCACCGCCGCTGCCCTGGCCGCGCAAGGGGTCGAGGGCCCGAGCGGGTGGCTGTCCGGCGAGTTCGGCCTCGCGCCGGGTTCCGACCTGACCATCGACGATCTCTTCACCGGGGACTTCGAAGGCCGGTGGGTCGCACTGAAGCCCTACCCCGCCTGCCGGTACACCCACGCGGCACTCGCGGCCGCCGAAGCCCTGCATGTCCGGCACCCCCGGTGGGACGCCGTCGCGCAGGTGCGCGTGCATGTCCCGGAGGGGCCGGCGTACTCCCTGGTCTCCCGGCCGTATGAGGACCGCGGCGCCCCGCTGGTGGACGCACAGTTCTCCATCCCGTGGCAACTGGCCGCCCTCTGGGTCACCGGCCGCTACGACCTGACCACCCTGTCGGGCGACGACCTGCGAGACCCGGCCATCGCCGCCGCGGCCGCCCGGGTCGTCGTCGAACAGGATCTACCCGAGAGCGCGGTGATGACCGGGGCCCGCGTCGAGGTCCGCGCGACCGACGGATCGCACAGCGTCGCCGAGGCACCCATGCCCGGCGCCGACGGCACCAGCCGGCAGGCACTGGCCCGCAAGGTCGAGTCGTGCCTGCGGGTCGCCGCCCACCCCGACCACGCCGGCGCGGTCGCGGATCTCGAACAACTCGCCGCCGGGCTACCCGAGCTCGACGCACCCTCCCTTGCAGCCGCTCTGGACCGCTGCACCGTGTCACTCCTTCCGTGACCCGAGCCTCATCCATCCAACGAGACGAACAGGACTCCCCGCCCAATGGACTTCAGCCTCACCCCGGAACAGACTGCCCTCGTCGATTCCGTCACCAAACTCGCCGAGCGTGAATTCGGCGAACGTGCTTTCACCAGAACAGAATTCGCGTGGGACAGCCTCAAGGTCCTCGCCGACAACGAGCTCACCGGTCTCACGCTCCCGGTCGAGGTCGGCGGTCAGGGTGCCAGCCTGCTCGACGCGGTCCTCGTCATGATGGCGATCACCAAGGTGTGCCCGCACAGCGCAGACGCATTGCAGGCCAGCAACTTCGGTGCCATCCGTCAGGTCGCCAACTTCGGGTCGGACCACGTCAAGGCCGAGGTGCTCCCGTTGTTCCTCTCCGGCGACGCGCTGGTGACCGCAGGCATGAGCGAGCCCGAGGCCGGCAGCGCGCTGACCGATCTGCGCACCACCGCGCGGATCGAGGGCGATCATGTCGTGCTCAACGGCCAGAAGTGCTGGAACTCCCACGGACCGGACGCCACCCACTCGGTGGTCTGGTGCCGCTTCGGCCCCAGCGCCCGCGACATCGGCGCGGTGCTGGTCCCGTTCGACTCGCCCGGATTCACCAGGGGCAAGCGCGAATACCACATGTCCGGCGAATCGCACTGCCAGTTGTTCTTCGACGAGTGCAAGGTGCCCAAGGAGTACGTCCTGGCCGACAGCGGGGCACTGAAGAAGATGCTCTCGATCTTCGGCGTCGAGCGGATGGGCAACGCCTCGCGGGCCCTCGCGATCGCGGAGAAGGCATACGACATGGCCGTCGAACATGCGTCGACGCGTACCCAGTTCGGCAAGAACCTGTGCGAATTCCAAGGTCTGCAGTGGAAGTTCGCCGACATGAAGGTCGAACTCGACGCCGCCAAGATGCTGCTGCTGCGCGCGGTGGCCAATGCCGATGCCGGCACCCCGGACTCGACCGAGGCCGCAATCGCGAAACTGCACGCCAACCGCACCGCCTTCTCCGTCGCCAACGACGCGATGCAGGTCTTCGGCGCGAGCGGCTACTCCCAGGAGTTCCCGCTGGAGTACATCGTGCGGCGCACCCGCGGCTGGATGATCGCCGGTGGCTCGGTCGAGGTTCTCAAGAACACCATCGCCCAGTCGGTGTTCGGCCGCCGCTTCGACCAGCGTGCCGGGGCGGTCGCCCGATGAGCATCACCGACACCAGCACTCCGGTGGCCACCTCGACGACGACCTCCCTCGACGGCGCCACCGACGCGCTCGTCGCCTGGGTGGTCGAGGCCACCACCACCGAGCTGCCGGCCGCGGTCGACCACCACGTCCGCCGCCTCCTCGTCGACTACATGGCGGCGGTGGTGCCGGGTTCGACGACCGACGTCGCCCGCGCCGTCGCCGGGCACGTCGCGGCGACCTACGGCGGCAACGGGGCCACCGCGGTCGGCCTCGGCCGTGTTTCCGCACCGGGCGCCGCGCTGCTCAACGGAACCAGCTGTCACAGCCTCGAAGTCGACGACGGCTACACACCGGGATCGGTGCACCCCAGCAGCGTCAGCTTCCCCGCGGTGCTGGCCGCGGCGGAGGTGCTGGGCAGCGACACCACCACGACGACCCGTGGCCTGGCCGTGGCCCTCGAGGTCACCTCGCGCCTGGCCGCCGCCGGCCATCCGACGACGTGGCGCAACCACTTCCACAACACGCCCCTGGCCGGGGTCATCGGCGCCACCTGCGGTGTCGCGGTCCTCCACGGCCTCGACGCCGACCGCCTTCACGACGCACTCGGCGTCGCCGCGTCGCACGCCGGCGGACTCTTCGCCTTCCTCGGCAAGTCCGCCGAGGTCAAGCGGGTGCACCCGGGCAAGGCCGCACGCGATGCCATCGCCAGTGTCGAGCTCGCTGTCGCCGGGGTCACCGGTCCGCGTTCGATCCTGGAGACGCCGCACGGTTACGTCGACGCCTTCGCCGACGGCGGGTTCGACGCAGGTGTGCTGCTCGACGGACTGGGCCGCGACTGGGCGGTCCTGAACTCCTACGTCAAGCCCTATCCCTCCTGCCGGCACCTGCACGGACCGATCGACGCCGTCCTGGCGCTGCGGGCCGAGCACGGTATCGGGATCGACGACGTCGCGAGCGCGGCGGTGCGTACCTACACCGTCGCCTCACACCACGCGGCGCCCGTCGTCGACTCCCTGCTCGACGCGCAGATGAGCATTCCGTTCGCGCTCGCCACCGCCCTCGCCCACGACGAGGTCGGACTCACCGAATTCGACGGCCCGGCGCGGCAGGACCCGCGGATCCGTGAGCTGGCGACCCACGTCGAGGTCGTCGCCGACGCACAGTCCGACAGCGAGTACCCGAGGCTGCGTCCGGCGTCGGTGGAGCTGCGGCTCCACGACGGCCGAGTCGTCTCCCACCGGGTGGAGCTGCCGTACGGCGAGCCCGGCAACCCGGTCTCCGACGAGGAGATGACGGCCAAGTTCGTCCGTCTGGCCGCACCGGTCCTGGGCGCCGACGAAGCACGTGAACTGGCGAAAGACCTGTGGGCGTTCGAGTCCCTCGACGTCATCGCCCGCATCGACCTGAGCGTGAGGAAACAGTCATGACGCAGTTGGCCGACACAGACGTCGAGGTGTCTGTCCCAGATCTGGAACGGGCAGATCAGGACCGGGCAGCACTGGGCAGGGCGCTGATGGCGCCCCGCTCGGTGGCGATCATCGGCGCATCCGACGATCCCACCAAGACCACCGCGCGACCCCTGCGGTTCCTTCGCCGGGCGGGCTTCGCCGGTACCGTCTACCCGGTCAACCCGCGCCGGGACACGGTTCTGGGTGAGAAGGCGTGGCCCGACATCGCCTCCCTCCCGGAGGTGCCGGACCATGTGTTCATCGTGGCCGACACGAAATTCGTCGTCCAGGCCGTCCGGGAGTGCGGGCAGGTGGGCGTCCCGCTCGTCACAGTGCTCTCGGGTGGCTTCAGCGAGACCGCCGAAGGTGCCGACCGCCTGCGCGAGTTGCTGGCGGTGGCCGCCGAATACGGCGTCCGCATCGTGGGCCCCAACAGCATCGGCGTCGTCAACCCCCGCAACGGTTTGATGCTCACCGCCAACGCGGCGTTCGCCGAGGACGGCATCCCGGCCGGCTCGTCGTTCGTCGCCTCCCAGTCGGGAAGCGTGATCGGTGCGCTGATGACGCGCGCCAAGGCGCGCGGACTGGGCTTCTCCGGATTCGTCTCCACCGGCTCCGAGGTGGATCTGACGCTGGGTGAGATCTGCTCGGCGACCCTCGACGATCCCGAGGTCGGCTCATACACCCTGTTCATGGAGTCGCTGGAGAACGCGGCAGATGTGGGCGCGTTCGCGGTGGAGGCCGCAGCCCGGCACAAGCCCGTCACCGTCTACAAGCTCGGTCGCAGTGACGCGGCCGCCGCACTCACGGTCTCGCACACCGGTGCCCTCTCCGGCGAGGACGACGAGGCCGACGCCTTCTTCCGGGCGTGCGGATTCGCCAGGGTCGACAACTTCGAGGCCCTCATCGAGACCGAGGCCTTCCAGCGCCGGATCGGTCCGCCCACCGCCCACGGCACCGGCCGGGTCGCGGTGATCACCTCGACCGGCGGCGGCGCAGCGATCCTGGTCGACCAGCTCGAACCCCTCGGCGTCGCGGTGACCCGGCCCAGTCGCGCCGTGTTCGATCAGCTCGCGGAGCTCGGCCTGGACGTGGCTGACAACCTGATCATCGACCTGACGCTGGCCGGAACGCGGCACGACCTGGTCCACGGCGCTCTGCGGGTGCTGCGGTCGTGCGGCGAATTCGATCTCGTGCTCTTCGTCATCGGTTCGTCGGCCCGGCTGAATCCGGAACTGGCGGTGTCGGCGATCGCCGAACACAACGACGGCCCGGTCCCGGTCGCCGCCTGGGCTCTACCGGATGCGCTGGAATCGGTCCGCCGTCTCCACGAGGCGGGAGTCCCCGCCTTCCGGACCGCGGAGGCGTGCGCGCAGGCCGTCGCCGCGACCCTGGCACGTCGCCCGGTGGATCCGGAGATCTTCCGAGATCGACGCGGCGGACCCGCGGGCGGCGGCCGCGCCCTCGACGAGGCGTCGTCGGCGGAGGTGCTCGCATCGCAAGGCATCCGGTTCCCGGTGACGACCACCTGCGGCCTCGACGGCGTGCCGGCGATCGAACCGCGATTCCCCGTGGTGGTCAAGGCCTTGTCGGACCGGTTGCCGCACAAGTCCGACGCCGGGGCGGTGGTCCTGGGTGTCAGGGACCTCGCCGGTCTGCGCGAGGCCATCGACACCATCGTGGCGAACGTCGAAAAATACGACGCCACAGTGACTCTCGACCGGTTCCTGGTTCAGGAGATGATCGAGGAGACGGTGCTCGAGGCGCTGGTCGGATACCGGGTCAGCCCGACCGTCGGACCGCTGGTGCTGCTCGCCGCGGGCGGGGTCTACACCGAGCTCTACGAGGACTCGTCGCTGCGGCTGGCCCCGGTCACCGAGGCCCAGGCGCGGGAGATGGTCGAGGAGGTCAAGGCGACGGCGATCGCACGGGGATTCCGCGGCGGACCGCACGGCGACCTCGACGCCCTCGTCGAGTCGGTGGTGCTGATCTCGCAACTCGCGCGGACCCGCCCCGACGTGATCGAGGCCGAGGTCAACCCGATCGCGGTGCAAGCACATGACGGGGGCGCGGTCGCGCTCGACGCCCTTGTCCGGCTGTCCGGGCAGGGGTGCTAACCATGACCATGACCCAGCCCCCGGCCCACCCCCGGCCTCCGGTCGGACAACGACTCAACTCAAGTCCCTATCCTCGCAGGAGGCAGTGAATTCATGGATGTGTGCATCGACAATCTCACGCTCACCTTCGGTGACTTCACCGCCGTCAAGAGCCTGAACCTCGACATCGAGGACGGTGAATCACTCGTACTGCTCGGGCAGTCGGGATGCGGCAAGACCAGCACGATGAGGTGCGTGGCAGGCCTGGAGGATCCCAACGGCGGCTCGATAACAATCGGCGGCACAACGGTTTTCGACGCCGGACGCAAGGTCAACCTGGCGCCCAACAAGCGCAACGTCGGCCTGGTGTTCCAGTCCTATGCGGTGTGGCCGCACATGACGGTGCTGGAAAACGTGATGTTCCCGCTCAAGATGAAGAAGCGGCCGAAGGCCGAGGCGAAGACGAAGGCGATCGAGACCCTCGAACTGGTCGGACTGGCGCATCTGGCGTCGCGCGGCGCGAGCATGCTGTCCGGCGGACAGATGCAGCGCGTCGCCCTGGCGCGCAGCCTCGCGATGGAACCCGCGGTGATGCTCCTCGACGAGCCCCTGTCGAACCTGGATGCCCGTCTGCGAGAGGATCTTCGGGTCGAACTGCGCAGGCTGCAGCTGGAGCTGGGACTCACCTGTATCTACGTCACCCACGACCAGGGCGAGGCGCTGGCGCTGGCAGACCGGATCGCGATCATGCAGGGCGGCCGGATCTCGCAGCTGGCGGATCCCTGGGAGACCTACCGCGCGCCGGCGTCGGCATCGATCGCGGCGTTCCTCGGTGTGTCCAACATCTTCTCGGTCCGGCCGCCCGAGGGCGGGGTGGACCGGCTCCGGCTCCGAGAACATGACCTTGAGATGGCATTCGGTACCGAACTCCCGAGTGACACAAGCGATCTGAGCGTGTGTGTCCGTCCCGAACACGTGCGTCTGCGGTCGCTGGACGACGGCGGCGTGTCCGACCGGCCCAACACGTGGCCCGGCCGGGTCGAGGTCAGTGTCTTCCAGGGATCCTTCGCGCGCTGCTCGGTGCGCCTCGACGCCGGCCCGGTGATCGAGGTCCAGAGCCACGAGGAGGCGGCCGGTCTGCTCCACAAGGACGACCGCGTCGTCGTCGAGGTGGACCCCAAGCACGTCCGGGTGCTCCCCGGCGAGGTTCCCGTTCCGGGAAAGGACTCCTGACATGGCCCTCATGACCCCGGAGCCGCAGACGCAGACGCCTGCCGCGCCGGAACCGACGTCCGCCGGGCGGTCCACCCTGCCGTGGCGCAAGCGGTGGCTGGCCTCGGGCACGCTGCTGGTGATCCTCGCGGTGCTGATCCTGATACCCGCGGCGCTGGTTCTGTTGGCCGCGTTCAGCAACGGTGTGCCGCGGCCCGGCAACATCAGCTTCGACCTGACCCTGGACAACTTCCGGATCTTCTCCGGCCCCGAGGTCCAGGGTGCCTTCGCCAACTCGATGGTGCTGGCGGTGGGCGCGACACTGCTCGCCTGCGCGATCGGTGGCGGCCTGGCCTTCCTGGCCGCCCGCTCGGACATCCCGGTGCCGAAGTTCGTCTACATGATCGGACTGATGCCGCTGTTCCTGCCGTCGTACGTGGGAGCTCTGGCCTGGTCGATCCTGGGGAGCCCGACCGCGGGACTGCTCAACATCGCGCAGCGTGACCTCGGATTGTCGGTGCCGCTCGACGTCTACTCCCTGCCCGGGATGATGTTCGTCTTCGCCATCTACTACTCGCCGTACACCTTCTTGCTGGTCCACGGCGCGATGTCGCTGATGAGCCCCGACCTCGAGGAGGCGGCCCGTATCCACGGCGCCACCCCGCGGCGCATGCTGGGCCGGATCTCCTTCCCGCTGGCCCTGCCGGCGATCATCGGGTCGGCGATTCTCACCTTCACGCTGATCTTCGAGAACTTCCCCGTCGCGCAGGTGCTGGGTACCCCCGGCGGCGTCGACACGCTGCCCACCTACATCTTCCGGCTCCTCAACGCGACACCGTCGCGCGGTAACGAGAGCGCCGCGATCGCGGTGGTGCTGGTGGCGATCGTCGTCCTCGTGACGTGGCTGCAGAACCGGGCGCTCAAGAAACGCTCCTTCACCACCGTCACCGGAAAGGGGGTGCGCGCCAAGAAGTTCGCCTTGGGCAAGGCCCGTATCCCGGTCTTTCTGCTGACCCTGGTGTTCTTCTGCCTGTCCATTGTGTTGCCGATCCTCGCGCTGGTGGTCGCCGCAGGCCAGACCTCGCCCTACATGACGTCGATCAGCCAGCTCACCGAGCCCGGGGGTCTGGACTTCAGCTCCTTCGGCGAGGTGCTCGGGTCGTCGGGGTTCCGCGAGGCCGCACTCAACAGCACCGTGGTCAGCCTCTTCGCGGCCACCGCGGGCACAGTCCTGGCCTTCCTCTGCGGATACGTGGTGTACCGCTCGAAGGCGTCCGGGCGCACCCTGGTGGAGACGGTCTCGATGATGCCGCTCGCCATCCCCGCGGTGGTTCTCGGTATGGGTCTGCTGTGGACGTGGCTGGTCCTGCCGGTCCCGCTGTACGGCACTCTGGCGGTCCTGGTGGTCGCGTTCATCGCGGTCCAGTCTCCCCAGGGATTCCGCGGGGTGGCCTCCTCCATCATGGCCACCGACCGGGACCTCGAGGACAGCGCGGTGATGCTCGGTGCGGGACGCACCGCGGCGGTCACCCGGATCACCGTCCCGCTGATGAAGGTCGGCCTGCTCTCGACGTTCCTGCTGCTGCTCATGCTCAGCATGCGGGAGCTGACCGTGCCGCTGTTCCTCTACACCAGTGACACCGAGATCCTCTCGATCGCGATCTACGACGCCTTCGAGAACGGCGGTGCTCTGCGGCAGGCAGCCGCGATGAGCGTGATCTACACCGCCTTCATGTTCGTCCTGTCCTACATCCCTCGCCGACTCGCCCGGCAGTGATCCCTCAACCCCGAGACCCAGCTCGAAGAAGGAGCCAGACAATGAAACTCACCCGATGGGGCGCCGCAGCGGCCGCCCTGGCCCTCAGCGTCTCGCTGGTCGCCTGCGGCGGCAGCGACGGCGGCGCGGAGAACTCCAAGGAGATCGCCCTCACCGAGGAGATGCTCCCGATGCCCACCGTCGACGACTCCGACGGCCTGGTCATCCACGACGAGGTGATCGCCGACGCCGGACTGCTCGAGGCCGCCCGCGCGCAGTCGGTCACCTGGTACACCGGGTCGGGCAAGGAGAGCGCCGAGCTCACCGCCGCCCGGTTCAAGGCCGAGACCGGCGTCGACATCAATGTCACCCGTCTGCCCTCGGGCAAGCTCAACGAGCGGGTGCTGAGTGAGCACGGCGCGGGCCGGCTCGGTGCGGGTGTCGTCACCATCACCGATCCGGTTCTCGCCGAGGGCTTCGCCGAAGCCGGCGTCTTCACCCCGTACCGGACGGCGAACTACGACCGGCTGGCCGAGATGAAGGACGTGGTCTGGGAGGACGGCGAGTACTACACCGCCTACTACTCGGCATATGCGTTCGGTTACAACGACATGGCGGTGAAGAAGGAAGACGCACCCGCCGACTGGGATGATCTGCTCGACCCGAAGTGGAAGGGCAAGCTGGGTGTGGTGAACGCGGGCGCCGGCGGCACCGTGCAGGGCCTGGCCGACTTCCAGGACCGCGTGCTCGGCGGAGACTACTGGGCCGGTCTGGCCGCCCAGAACCCGCGGTTCTTCGACACCACCTCGGTGCAGCTCGAAGCACTGGCCCGCGGCGAGATCGAGGCTGCGACATTGGGCTTCAACAGCACCTACGGTTCGGAGAAGGCCGGAGCCCCCGTCGAGCTCGTCGTCCCGGCGTCCGGTGTGTCGGGCACCTTCAACATGCAGGGACTGACGAAGGCGGGCGCCGACAACCCGGCTGCTCAGCTGTTCATGAACTGGACCATGTCCCAGTCGGCCCAGGAGTTCGCTGCCGCACAGGGTTTCGTCAGTTCGCGCACCGACATCAAGCAGATCGCGACCGGCCAGTACCAGCTCCCCAGGGCCGATGACCCGAAGTTCGTGGTCTACACCCCGGAGGACGCCAAGACGCGCGGTCAGGACATCGTGACCCGCTGGAACAAGGCCTTCGCCTTCAGCGGCTGACACGACCGCCTCGGACAGGCGTTCACCGACAACAACGAGAAGGGCCGACCACCTGGTCGGCCCTTCTTGTCGTCGGTGGTGCGTCAGGCGAGCAGGACCAGCGACATCTTGCGGGCCACGCACGCAGGTCGTTCGCTGCCCTCGAGGTCGACGGTGAAGTCGATCGGCACCAGGAGGGCGTCGTCCCGCGGCGCCACACCGGCGATGGTGCAGCGCAACCGAACCCGGCTGTCCACCGGGACCGGGGCGGGGAACCGCACCCGGTCCAGGCCGTAGTTGAGGCGGGCCTTTCCGAGGTCGAACCGGTAGAGGTCCGTGGCCAGCGAGGACATCAGCGACAACGTCAGATAACCGTGCGCGATGGTCGAGCCGTACGGACCGTCGGCGGCACGTTCGGGGTCGACGTGAATCCACTGGTCGTCACCGGTGGCGAGGGCGAACCGGTCGATGCGTTCCTGGTCGACCATGCACCACGGTCCCGGTCCGAGCTCGACCCCCACGAGGGCGTCGAGCTCTTCCCGGGTGCGCACGACGACCGGACCGGATGTGGTCAAGCGCTCACCTTTTCCACGACCGCCGCCAGTCCCTGACCGCCGCCGATGCACAGGGTGGCCAATCCGTAGCGGCCGCCGGTGCGGGTGAGCTGGCGGGCCAGGGTGCCGATGAGGCGAGCTCCGGTGGCGCCGACCGGATGGCCAAGCGAGATGCCGGAACCGTGCACGTTCACCCGCTCACGATCGCGTTCCCCGAACCCCCACTCCTGCATCACGGAGAGGGCTTGTGCGGCGAACGCCTCGTTGAGCTCGATCAGATCCATGTCGGCCAACGTGAGCCCCGCACGTTCGAGTGCGGCCGCGGTCGCCGGTACCGGGCCCATGCCCATCGTGCGTGGGGGGACGCCTGCCACGGCCCAGGAGACCACCCGGACCAGCGGGCGGAGACCCAGTGCCGCCGCTTGTTCCGGCGTGGTGACCACGCACATGGCCGCGGCGTCGTTCTGGCCGCTGGCATTCCCGGCGGTGACCGTGGCGTCGTCGAGGGAACGACCCATGATCGGCCGGAGGGCGGCCAGCGACTCGAGGCTCGCGTCGGCACGCGGGTGCTCATCGGTGTCGACGACGGTGTCGCCGCGCCGGGAGGGCACCGTGACCGGCACGATCTCCTCGGCGAACGCGCCGGAGGCCTGGGCACTCACCGCGCGGCGGTGGGATTCCACCGCCAGCAGGTCCTGTTCCTCACGCGTGATGCCGTGGTCGCGCCGGACGTTCTCGGCGGTCTCGATCATCCCGCCGGGCACGGGGTAGTCGGGTCCGCCCGCCGTGGTGCGGGCGCGTGCCAGGGCGTCGTGCATGGTCATCCCGGTCCGGGCGGCACCCCACCGGGCGTCGGTGGTGTAGAACGGCACGTTGCTCATGCTCTCGGTGCCGCCGGCGACCACGACGCGCGCCGCACCGGTCTGCACCATCATCGCCGCGTTGAGTACGGCCTGAAGGCCCGAACCGCATCGGCGGTCGATCTGCTGGCCCGGCACCTCGACTCCGAGCCCGGCGGTGAGTGCGACCACGCGCCCGATCGCCGGAGCCTCGCTGTTGGGGTTGCAGTGTCCCAGGATCACGTCGTCGACGGCATCGGCGGGCAACCCCCGGGCGATGAGTTCGCGCAGCACCGAGACCCCCAGGTCGACCGCGGTCAACGGGCGGAACACACCGCCGTATCCGCCGATCGGGGTGCGCAACGGTTCACAGATGACGGCGTCGTTCATGGATCTCCTCGATTGCTGTTCTCTTGCGGGTGGGGTGCGGTCACATGAACCGGCCGCCGGTCACCTCGGCCACCGTCCCGGTCATGTACGACGACAGCGACGACGCGTAGAACAATGCGGCCCCCGCGACCTCGTGCGGTTCCCCGGCTCGCTGCATCGGGATCTCGGCCATCTTCTGATCCCAGGCCTTCTGCGGCATGGCCTCGGTCATCGCCGACCGGATCAGGCCGGGTTGGATGGCGTTGACGCGCACACCGTGGTGGGCCATCTCCTTGGCCGCGGCCTTGGTCATGCCGACGATGCCTGCCTTGGCGGCGGAGTAGTTGGTCTGCCCGACCATGCCGACCTTGCCCGACAGCGACGAGATGTTGACGATGGCGCCCGACTTCTGTTCGCGCATCTTCGCCGCGGCGAGCCGGGTGCCGTTCCAGGTGCCCTTGAGGTGCACCGAGATCACCAGATCGAAATCCTCTTCGGTCATCGTGCGCATCGTGGCGTCACGGGTGATCCCGGCATTGTTGACGAAGACGTCGAGCGAACCGAATTCGGTTGTCGCCGTGTCGATCAGGCTCTGCACCTGAGCGGCGTCGACGACGTCGCACCGCACGCCGCGGGCCCGGTCGCTGCCCAGTTCCTCGGCAGCTGCCCGCGCGGCGTCGGAGTTCAGGTCGCCGAGGACGACACGCGCGCCGTGCTCGAGAAACAGCCGGGCGATCGCCAGGCCGAGACCCTGGGCGCCGCCGGTGATGACTGCGGTCTTGTCGTTCAGGAGTTCGGTCATGGAAGGCCTTCCGGTCGGGGTCGGTTGTCGGACAGATCGTTCGGGAAAATCGGTCGGTCGATCGGCGGGTAGCCGGTGATCTGTTGTGTCACAAGAAGTTCGGCTCCCGGCGCTCGAGGAACGCGGTCTGGCCCTCGCGGGCGTCGGCGCCGTGGCCGGCGAGGGACATCGCGGTTCGTTCGTTGGCGAGGAACCCGGCGAGGTCGGCCCGATCCTGGGCGAGAAGCGATTTGGTGATGGCGTTCGACTGAATCGGCCCGGCGGCGAGGGCGGCTGCGAGTTCGACGGCTCGCGCGGTGGCGTGCCCGGCCTCCACGGTCTCGGTGACGAGACCGGCGGTGCGGGCATCGGCGGCGGTGAGCGGCTCGCCGAGGTAGAGATGGGCCGCCGCGCGCTGCTGACCCAGCCGGCGGGGGAGGTGGTAGGCGGTCCCGGCGTCGGCGGTCATGCCACGAGCGGCGAACGGGGCCTTGAAGTAGGCGTTGTCTGCGGCGACCACGAGATCGCAGGCCAGCACGATGCCCCACGCGGCACCGAGGGCGTAGCGCTCCACCGCCCCGATGATCAGCTGGTCGGCGTGGACCATCGATGTCACCAGGTCATGGATGAGGGACAGCCGCGCGGCGGGACCGAAGACGCCGTCCTCCGGTCCGGGCATCGAGGCCACGTCGCCGCCCGAGGAGAAGAACTCGTCACCTCCGGTGATCACCACGGCCGCGTCTCTGCGTCGCGCGGATTCCTCGAGCCCGGCTTTCAGCAGCTTGATCGTCTCCGCGTCGAGGGCGTTGCGCCGGTGCGGCCGGTCGATCCGGAGGAGCGTGACCCGTGGGGAGGGGTGTTCGTGGCATACCGGAACGGCGAATCTCTCGGATGTCATAGTCTATAGAAAGTAGAGTATCGAACGGGTCTTGTCGAGAAACACGTCGGGACCGAACCGAGGGCCACAACCCTCGGTCTTCGGCGGCCCTGCCGGCGGTGAACAGAGAGGGGATCGCGATGAAGAGGATCGTTGTCGGCGTGGACGGGAGTCCGGAGGCCACGCGCGCGGCCGAACGCGCGGCCGAACTCGCGCACGGGTTGGGCGCGGAGCTCCATGTGGTCTGCGCCTACGAGCATCTCGAGGTCGAGCGGCTCCGGCAGGGCAGCGAGGTACTCGTCCGCTCGACCGAGGCCGACGCCGAGGAGAAGGCCGTCGGGGTGGCCAAGGAGTTACAGGCCCGGCATCAGACCCTCGTGCTGGCGCCGTACGCGGTCGAGGGAAAGCCCGGTGAGGTACTGGTGCGAGTCGCCGAGGAGCACGACGCCGACATCATCGTCGTCGGTAACAAGCGGGTCCAGGGGCTTGCCAGGGTGCTCGGCAGCATCGCGCGGGATGTGGCGAGCCGGGCGCACTGCGACGTCTTCGTGGCCCACACCCACGAGCGCTGAGTCCGCGAGCCGCACAGAGCACCCACCGCACAGAGCACCCACCGCACAGAGCACTCACCGCACAGAGCACTCACCGCACCGCGTACTCGACCATCGAGACCCCGGAGGCGAAGTCCCGGCACGCGATGCGTTCGAGGAGTCTCGGCAGGTAGGTGCCGGGGGCGAACAGCGGGATACCGTTCCCGAAGAGCAGCGGCTGACGCTTGAGCACCAGACGGTCGATCTCGTCGATCAGCTGCGTCGCGAGGTTGCCGCCCCCGCAGAGCCAGATGTCCCGTCCCTCCTGCGCTTTCAGCTCCCGGACCAGCTCGACCGGATCACGATCGGTGAACGTCACGCCGCCGGCGGGATCATGCCGGCGATGGGTGACGACGTACTGGTCCAGATGGCGGTACGGGCTCGGTGCATCGGGCAGGCCCACCGCGTAGGTCTCGGCACCCATCAGCACCGCACCGAAGCTGCCGCCGCGCTGGTCGATCCCCAGCGCCTCGGCGATGTGGGTCGGGATGGTGTCGGCGTAGCGCTCGTTGACGCCGGCCATGTGGTCGCCCTCGATGAGGAACGCGTCGAACTGCCCCTCCGGGCCGGCGATGTATCCGTCGAGGCTGACGGCCACGTAGTACACGAGTTCTCGCATGAGAGCTCCAATCACTTCAGATGTAGTGGTTGGAAAACTACACCAGGTGTAGTGGTTGGGCTAGTGTTTTCCGCATGGTCCGAAACGACGACCGCCGTCGCGCGCTCGCCGACGCCGGAATCCAGGTGCTCGCCGGAGCCGGTGCTCGTGGCCTGACCCATCGGGCGGTCGACCGGCAGGCCGGGGTGCCGGTCGGCACGACGACCAACTACTTCCGCAGCCGGGCCGACCTCCTGACGGGACTGGTCGAACGCATCGGTGAGCGGCTCGCGCCCAGCGCGGAGTTCGTCGCCGAGCGTGCCGGACTGACGCCGACTCGTGAACTCTTCGCCGAGTATCTGCGCGACATCGTCGACCGGCTGCTGGCGAACCGGGAGGTCACCATCGCCCTGCTCGAACTCCGGCTCGAAGGGATCCGACGACCCGAGGTCGCCGAGATCATCGTCGAATGGCGTCGTGCGGGTTTCGCCGGCGACGTCGCCTTCAACGAGCAGGCGGGACTACCGGGCGACGCACGACACATCGCGCTGTTCCATTACGCGACCGATGGGCTGCTCCTGGACCAGTTGACCGGCCCACTTCTGCCCGACGAACCGATCGACGGCATCGTCGCGGCCCTCGTCGACGGGTTGTTGCCGGACTGATCGGTCCGCTACTGGACCGGTGAGTCAGGCGTTCTCCAGGCGGTCGACCACGGCGCGCGCGAGCGACTCCGACGACGCCGGGTTCTGGCCGGTCAGCAGGTTGCCGTCGCTCTCGAGGTGAACCGCCCACGGGTCGCCGGTGGTGACCTTGACACCCGCCTGGGTGAGACGGTCCTCGAGCAGCCATGGTGCCTTGTCGGCGAGGCCGGCCTGCTGCTCCTCGGCGTTGCTGAACCCGGTGACGGTCCGGCCGGCGAAGGCGTTGACCCCGTCGCCGTCGGTCGCGGCGAGCAGGATCGCGGGTCCGTGGCACACCACCCCGATGGGGAGCTCGGCTCGATCCGCGTCGACCAGAAGCGCGCCGGCGTCGGCGTCGACCGCCAGATCCTCCATCGGTCCGTGGCCGCCGGGGACGAACACCGCGTCGTAATCGGCGATGGTGACGTCGGACAGGGAGATCGGTTTCTGCAGTTCCGGTGCCGTCTCGACGACGTGCCGGATCTCGGCCGCACGGTCGGCGGATCCGATGCTGTCCACACTCAGGCTGTTCTCGTCGACCGGTGGACGGACCCCGCCGGGCGTCGCGACGGTGACCTCGTACCCGGCTGCGCGGAAGACCTCGAGGGGCGCGACGGCCTCCTCGGCCCAGAACCCGGTCTTGTGACTCGAGCCGTCGTTCAGCGTCCAGTGGTCGGCGCCGGTCATGATGAAGAGAATCTGTCGGGCCATCTCGAGCCTCCTTCGTCGTGGGACGTCGATCCGTCCGGACCGATGCGTCGCGTGCGTCAGTGCCCCGCCCGCCAACGTAGACGCCGCTCGCGGCCCCGGCCACGACGCAGGTCAGGCCGCCGGCGGCAACGCTCCGCGGTCAGGCCAGGCCGGTGAGTTCGGCGCTGCGCTGCCACAGTCCGTCGATGAGTGACCGGTCGTGCGCCTGACGGTTCTCCCGGCCGTTGGCCCGGTGACGGCTGAAGTACACACCGTTGACCGAGGGGTCGGCGCCGCGCTCGGCGAGGGCGATCAGTGGTGCAGCGCCCTGCTCCGGGGTGATCGTCACCAGTCGGGTCAACGGTGACCGGTAGGCGAGTCCGACGAACCGTGAGTCGCGACCGAAGCTGGTCGCCGCCGGGCCGGGATGCACTGCGGCAGAATAGATCCTGTCAGCTGTCCAGCGCTGGGCGATCCCTCGGGTGAACAGGATGTTCATGAGCTTGGCCGTGCCGTAGGTCCGCAGGCCCAGTGCGCGTCGCTTCTCGAAGTCGAGGTCGTCGAGATCGACATGCCCGAAGAGATTGCCGACGCTGGACGTGTTGAGCACCAGTGAGGCGTCGGCGGCGGCCAGACGGTCCCGCACCAGGTTGGTCAGCAGGAACGGCGCCAGATGGTTGATCTGGAAGTTCGGCTCGTGTCCGTCGGCCGTCCGGTCGGAGGGGTTGAAGGTGCCGCCCGCGTTGTTCATCAGGACGTCGATGGCGCCCACGGACGAGTTGATCTCGGCGGCCAGATCGCGCACCTCGTCGAGCCGGGCGAAATCCGCGGTGAACTGGGTCGCGCCCGTCTCGGCGGCGATCGGGGCCAGCTTCCGGGCCGAACGGCCGACGACCACGAGGTCGGTCCCCGGACCGGCCAGCGTCCGGGCGGCTATTGCCCCGATGCCGTCGCTGGCCCCGGTGAGCACGATCGTTCGGGTGACATCACCCATCACACCTCTCCCATCGGCGGGTTTCCCCGCTGTCACTCTTCCCCGCTGTCACTCTTCCCCGCTGTCACTGGCCCTCGGCGGTGCCTTCCGAACCGCCGAGCGCATGTCCCTGATCCGAATGATCGGCGGCAGGAGCGGCGTCGTAGGCACCCTTCTCCTCCGCGATGCGCTCGGTCTCACCGATAGGAGTGTCGTCTTCGCCGGGGAAGATTGTCCGCGGTTTGTGCTGATCGGCGGGCATGTCGGGGTCCTCCTCGAGTGCGGCGTCGGTCGATGTCCAGGTGGGGTCGTCGTTGTCAGGCATCTCTCCACCATGCCCGAGGCCCCCGCTATCCAAACGACCTCGCGATCCGAACGGCGCCGCGATCGGGACTCAGCCGACCTCGATCCGCGGAACGGCCGCGAGCAGCTCGCGGGTGTAGGGATGTTGCGGGTCGTCGAAGACCGCGTCGGCCGTGCCGTACTCCACCACCTCGCCTGCGCGCATGACCGCGATGTCGTCGCTGACATGGTGGATCACACCCAGGTCGTGGGAGATGAACACCAGCGCCACACCGGTTTCGGTTTGCAGACGCGCGAGAAGATCCAGGATGCGGGCCTGGATGGACACGTCGAGGGCCGAGACCGGCTCGTCGCAGACGATGGCCCTGAGACCGCGCCTGGTGAAGGTGGTTCTCCCGATCGACCGCGCCGGGGTCAGCGTGGTGGACGACTGGGACGGCATCGGCCAGCATCGGACAGGAACCGGCACAACGCATCTCCGGAAGGTGCGGGTCACCGCCGAGGACATCCTCGAGTACATCGACCTCGACGAGGACGGCCCGCCGACCGCGAATGACGGCCCACTGCTGCAGCTGTTCCTCCAGGCGCTGATCGCGGGCATCCTGCAGTCGGTGTCCGACGACGCGGTCGCGCTGCTCACCTCCCGGACGCGCACGTTCGAGCACGCACCGTCGCCGGACCCGCGCCTCGACCCGATCCTGCTGGAACGGATCGGGGAGATCGACGCGGCGGCGCACGTGGCGCGGGATGCGGTCCTGTCCGGCCCGGCACGTGGAGACGGCGAACGCACTCGCCCGACGCGGGACCGCACTGCCGGGCAACGGCTACTTCTGAGTCCGCCTGTGTCCCGGACGATCGGCTCAGGCGGCGAACAGGATCCAGCCGTAGACGATCAGGCCGAACACCAGTACCCCGAGGTAGGCCCAGCCCAGCCAGATCGCGGCGGTGGCGTAGGGCAGCCCCGTCTCGCGGCTCCGAAGGATCTGTGACCGCGCGCGGTAACCCAGGACGAGACCCACGACGAAGGTGATTCCCAGCAGCGAGAACGCCAACGCCCACAACGCCGTTCGATTGAGGCGTGGACCGGTGCCGGATTGCGGAACCACATTGTCCTCCGGTTCCTGATGGGTGGGTTCGATTGCTGAATATGCCTGGGACACCGGTGAAAACGTGGCCGTACTCTCCGCGGCGTCGTCCTCATCACGGGTCTTGTCGTCGGCGTGACCGGCCTTGTCGGGGAGTCCGCCGGAGACGCCGGCCGTGCGCGGAGAGTCGGGGCCGGCCGGCCGGGACTCGGAGGGCCCGACGCCCCGAGGTGTGTCGAAGAACGGATCCGAGCGTTCACCCGGAGGGGTGATGACCGGTCCCGGACGGCCCGATGGGGGACCCGTGGGGCCCGTGTTGTCGGTGGGCCGGAACGGTCGATTGCCCTGCAGCGGATGGTTGTTCCCCATCGGCGGGCCACCCGGCGCGGGGCGAGGCCCCGGGGGCGGCCGGTGCCCCGCAGGTCCATTGGTGGAGGGCCCGCCGGTGGGGGCAGGAGGCCGCTGTCCGGGACCACCCGGTCCGGGACCACCTGGGCGGGGCCCACCCGGAACGTTCGGGCGGGGGACCGGCCCGCTGGCGTGCGAACCGCTGCTGTGCGAACCGCTCGTGTGAGCACCGCTGGTGTAGGCGCCGAACGGCGCGCCGGGCCCCGCAGTGGGGGGCGGTCCGGCCGGGCGTTGCGGCTGCGACGGTCGCGGCCCACCAAGGGGAGGACCGGGACGGGTCGAGGCGCCGGGCGGGGGAGTGAACGCCGCCCGCGGCCCGCTTCGATCAGCACTATCGGCGTCGGTCCGGTCGGGACCGGGGGATCCGGGTGCACTGATCGGCGCGCTGGGCACCCGTTCCCAGGGGGCCGGGCTGCTCGACGGAGACGTCTCGTCGGGCGTCGACCACGATTCGCGGGCCCGCTGGGCCGCACCACCTGAGTCGGTGGGCGGGTTCGGAGAGCGCTCGTCGTCAGAGGTCACGTGTCCAAATTTACCTGTGTGTCGTGCCGGGGTCGGTGGGAGGCAGCAACCGGGGTGTCACGACGCCTGCGACTCCGTGCTCTCGGCGAGCGCCTTGCGGATCTCCTCGACGCGGGGAACGGTCGGGGCGACGGGGGGCGGATCCTGCCGCGCGCGACGCAGGACGACGACGCCGATCCCGGCCGTGAGCGACGCCGCCAGCACACCCAGTGCTGCGAGAAGATAGTTCTTGGGCATGGGGACCAGAGTGCCAGTCGGGAACCGTCGATGCCACCTCGGCCCGGCGCGTTTCCGCACCTCGAGGGCATCTCCGAACCTCCGCTACACGACAAGTGGTTGGATGGAGGGGTGACTACACAGAAAACCTCCGCAGTCATCCACACCAACCGCGGCGACATCAAGGTCGACCTGTTCCCGAACCACGCGCCGAAGACGGTCGAGAACTTCGTCGGCCTCGCCGAGGGCACCAAGGAATACAGCAAACCGAACGCGTCCGGCGGAAACTCCGGCCCGTTCTACGACGGCTCTGTCTTCCACCGGGTCATCCCCGGCTTCATGATCCAGGGCGGCGACCCGACCGGAACCGGCATGGGCGGACCGGGCTACCAGTTCGGCGACGAGTTCCACCCCGAGCTGCAGTTCGATCGTCCGTACCTGCTGGCGATGGCCAACGCCGGTCCGGGCACCAACGGCTCGCAGTTCTTCATCACCGTGGGCCCGACCCCGCACCTCAACCGTCGCCACACCATCTTCGGTGAGGTCACCGATCCGGCGTCGCAGCAGGTCGTCGACGCGATCGCGACCACGTCGACCGATCGTCAGGATCGCCCGCTCGACGCGGTCGTCATCGAGAAGATCGAGGTCATCTGACTTTCCCGGAGCACACCGCCCCGCATCGGGCGGTGTGCTACCGGCACCCCGACCGTCCCACCGGCCTGTCCTGCACCCGGTGCGGGCGGCCGGCGTGTCCTGAGTGCCTGCGTCCGGCCGCGGTCGGCCAGCACTGCCTCGAGTGCCTCCGCAACGACGGCGTCCAGCAGGCACCGGCCTTCGGCGGCCCGCAAGGCCGGGGCGTCGGGTCGATGACGCCCACCCGCCTGGTCGCCGACCGGCCGTACGCGACCTACGCCCTCATCGCCGTCAACTTCGTCGTCTACGCGCTGTGTATCGCGCAGGCAGGGGTCGGTGATCCTGGGAGAGCCGCGCTGTTCGCCAACGGCGACCTCCTCAAGAGCGACGTGGCCGCCGGCGAGTACTGGCGCCTGCTGACCTCGGGATTCCTGCACTTCAGCGTCACGCACGTGGCGGTCAACATGCTGTCGCTCTACATTCTCGGTCGCGCCGTCGAACCCGCACTCGGCGTCGCCCGCTATCTCGCGGTGTACTTCATCGCCCTCTTCGGCGGCAGTGCCGCGGTCATGCTCTTCGAGAACGACGCCGCGCTCACCGCCGGTGCCTCGGGAGCCATCTACGGCCTCATGGGCGCGATGCTCGTCATCATCCTCAAATCCCGCGTGTCCCCGGTCCCGGTGCTCCTGATCATCGGATTCAACGTGGTGCTCTCGTTCTCGCTACCGGGAATCTCGGTACTCGGCCACCTCGGCGGGCTCACCTTCGGCGCGGCCGCCACCGCAGCCATCGTGTACCTACCCGGCCTCGTGCTACCGGCGCGTCGCCGAACCCCACAGGCCGCGAGCCGGGTCGGATGGATCGCGCTCGCAGCGCTTCTCGTCGTCGCGTTGGGCCTCGGTATCGGTGCCGGCCTCTCCTACGACGGGCTGACCTACATCCGCTGAGCCCTCGGGCCCGGACCGCTACTCGTCGTCGACGACGAACCCGGCGGCGCGCAATGCGTCGACCACGGAGAACAGGTCGGCCCCGAGATCCCACCGGCTGAACACCACGAGACGGGTGTCCTCGCGTGGGGCACCGCCCGGTGCGGGCGGTATCGACGGCGCGTCGTCGGCGAGGACGTCGATCTCCAGCTGGCCGACGCGGCGCCCGACCCTGCGCAACGACAACATCCGGATGCGTTCGACGCGGTCCGGCGTGTACGTACGTCGCCCGCCCAACGTGCGGATCATCAGGGTCGGCGGGACCCCGTCGGAGATCGCCAGCCGGGGCCGGACGAGCAACGTGTAGGCCCCGAGGGCCGCCAGCAGCACCCCGGCGACACCCATCAGCACCGACCCGGCCGGATCGGCGGAGACGACGACGGCGGCGGCCAGCAGGATCACGCCGCCGACGCAGCCCGCGATGCCGGCCGCGCGGGGCGTCGCCCACGCCTGTGTGTAGAGCTCAGCAGAGTTATCCACAGGAGTTACTCACAGTGGGGAGAACTTACACACATGTTATTTCCACACTGTGGATAACTTACATCGATGTGATTTCGCAGGTCAGATGCTTTCACTAGGTGAAGGACCGGGCTGTGGACGTCAGCGCCACCGCATTGTCATCAACAGGCCTGCCACCATCAGGGAGAAACCGATGAGGAAATTCCACGAATTGAGTTCGGCCATCCAGTGGAGAACCTGACCCTCGGAGCCGTAGGCGGTGGGCGTGGCGGCCAGGTAATAGACGACGAGCCAGGCGAGCCCGAGCAGCATCAGACCGAGCATCGCACCCACATAGATGGTGCTGGAAGGACCGGTCTTGACCTTGATCGGCGTCCTGCTCGCCGGGTTGATCGTGTAATCGGTCTTCTTCCGGACTTTTGACTTGGGCATGACTTCCTCTGTTGTGCTGCACCGCCGGAGCGGTCGTACGCGAGCGGGAGGCGGACACACGTCCCCCCACGGTTGGAAAACACTCGAGTTCTACGGTATCTCACCAGGTCGCCGACGGGAGCACCCACTTTCAGCGGTAGCCTCTTGAACGTGAGTCGCATCCTGGTAGTCGACAACTACGACAGCTTCGTCTACAACCTGGTCCAGTACCTGGGTCAGCTCGGTGTCGAGGCGGTCGTCTGGCGCAACGACGACCCGCGACTGTCCCCCTTCGACACCGAACACCTCCGCGAGGCGGTCGCCGGTTTCGACGGTGTCCTCCTCAGTCCCGGCCCCGGGACCCCGCAGCGCGCCGGCGCCACGATGCCGATGGTCTCCGCAGCCGCAGCCGAAGAACTCCCGCTGCTCGGGGTCTGCCTGGGACATCAGGCGATCGGCGCGGCGTTCGGCGGCACCGTCGACCGCGCCCCCGAACTCCTGCACGGCAAGACCTCACTGGTCTTCCACGACGACAAGGGCGTCCTCGAGGGCCTGCCGGATCCGTTCACCGCGACCCGCTACCACTCGCTGACGGTCCTCCCCGAGACCATCCCCGACGAACTCGTCGTCACCGGGCGCACCGAGTCGGGCATCGTCATGGCGATGTCCCACCGCGAGCTGCCGATCCACGGTGTGCAATTCCATCCGGAGAGTGTCCTCACCCAGGGCGGGCATCGGATGCTCGCGAACTGGCTCAAGGTCTGCGGAATCGAGATCGACGAGACCCGGGTCGCCGCGCTCGAGGCGGAGATGGCGACCGCGATCGGTTGATCGCCGGCGCTCAGTTCGGCAGCAGGCTGGCCTGGCCGACGACGATGGTGATCGACCCGCTCTTGCGCGCCTTCGATCCCGGGTTCGGTTCCTGCCCGATGACGCGACCGTCGTCGGGGCTCCCCAGCGGCACGTTGCGGGTCTGACGCGTCAGCGTCGACCGCTCCCAGCCGGCCCGCGCCAGCTCGCCCTGAGCCTCCGCCGGGGTCTTGCCCCGCAGATTGGGGACCGTGAACAGGTTGCCGCGCGACACCGTGATCTGCACGGTGCTGCCCTGTTGGGTCGTCGATCCGGGGCCCGGCGAGGTGCTGATGACCTCACCGGCAGGCCGGTCGGAGTCGGCGGCCACCGACACCACGTCCATGCCGAGGTCTTCGAGGATCGCACGGGCACGGTCGTCGGGCATGCCGACCACGTCCCGGACGGTGACCTCCTTGGGCCCGTTGCCCACGTTGAGGACAACCGCGCCGTTCACCGGCACCTCCGTGCCGATCTTCGGGGCGGTCGAGACGACCCTGTCCTTCATGTCGATCGCCGAGTCGACGCGTTCGGACCTGACATTGGTGAATCCGAGGACCTTGAGTGCGTCGAGGGCCTCGGCCGGCGACTTGCCGACCAGGTCCGACGGTAGGCGGACTCGCTGGGGACCCGACGAGATGTAGAGGGCCACCTCGGAGCCCTTGGCCGCGAGCACACCTTCGCCCGGCGTCGACCGCGTGGCGAACCCCGCCTCCACGTCGAGGCTCGGTTCCTCGAGCACCCGCACCCTGAATCCGGCTCGATCCAGCGATGCCCGCGCGTCGTCGGAGCTCAGCCCCGACACGGCGGGCACCGACACCTCCGGGTCCGAACCCGAACTCCAGGGCGCCCACAGGAACAGCGTGCCGACCAGCAGCACCACGGCGGCGATCGCGCCGGCCATCAACCAGCGGGACCGATGCCGCGGGGTCTCGTCGTCATCCTGGCCGCGCCGGTGGTTGCCCCCGGCACCGTTCTCGGGGCGGGCGGGGACGGCGCGTCGCGGTCCGCCGGTCTCCGCGCGGGCCGCTCGCCGCGGCCCGGTGTCGATGAATTCGGTGCGCTCCTCGTCGGACAACAGCATCGGCGCCGACGGCTTGCCACCGGCGAGCACGCGGATCAGGTCTGCGCGCAGATCCGCCGCCGACTGGTAGCGGTTCTCCTTGTTCTTGCTCATCGCCTTGAGGACGACGGAGTCGAGTTCGCGCGGGATCTCGGGACGCACATGCGACGGCCACGGCGGATCCTCGTGGACGTGCTGGTGGGCCACCGCGACCGGTGAGTCCCCGGTGAACGGCGGCTCGCCGGTCAGCAGTTCGAACAGCACGCAGCCCATCGAGTAGATGTCGCTGCGCGGGTCGACCTTGATGCCGCGTGCCTGCTCGGGCGAGAGGTACTGCGCGGTGCCCATCACCGCCGACGTCTGTGTCATCGTCGACGTCGAATCGCTCATCGCCCGCGCGATGCCGAAGTCCATCACCTTGACCGCGCCGGACTTGTCGATCATCACGTTCGCCGGCTTCATGTCCCGGTGCACGATGCCGTTGCGGTGGGAGAAATCCATCGCGGCCGCCACGTCGGCCATCCAGGTCATCGCCTGACGGGGAGCGATGGGACCGTTGGCGCGCAGAATGTCCCGCAACGTGTCGCCGTCGACGTACTCCATCACGATGAACGGCAACGGGCCGTCCTCGGTCTCGGCCTCACCGGTGTCGAAGACCTGCACGATGGTCGGGTGGTTCAGCTTCGCCGCATTCTGCGCCTCACGACGGAACCGGAGGTAGAACGACGGGTCGCGGGCGAGATCGGCACGCAGCACCTTGACCGCGACGTCGCGGTGCAGCAACACGTCACGTGCGAAGTGCACCTCGGACATGCCACCGAAGCCCAGCGTCTCGCCGAGCTCGTAGCGGTCTGAGAGGTGGTGTGGTGTCGACATCAGCCTTGGTTGTTCGCCCCTCGAGGTCTCAGGTCAGGACAGGTGGTCAGCAACTCGGTCATTCGGCAACTCGGTCATTCAGTACAACGGTCATTCAGTACAACGGTCATTCAGTACAACGGTCATTCAGCACAGTGGCGAGAACGGAACGCCTGGGAAACAGGGTGTTCCCGTGGCGGCTCCGGTATCCGGTGGCGACTCCGACGTCTGGGTGGGCACGCGCGGGGTCGTCGTCTCCGTCGTGGTCTCTTCGCTCGTCGTGGTCTCTTCGCTGGTGGTGGTACGTGTCGACCGCCGGGTGGTGGTCGGCTCGTCGGGTTCCTCCGGCGGCACGATCGTCGTGAAGGTCTCGGTGACGGCCGACGACGAGGACGGTGCCGGCGTCTGCGCGCCACCGTCACCGCTGCTGACGAGGTAGAACCCGATCAGGCCCAGGGCGCCGACGAGCAGCGCCGCGGCCACCCCGGCGAGGACCTTCTGGCCCGTCGTCCAGCTGTTGTCCGGAGGCGGTGAGACCGCGGTGCGCGAGGTGGGGCGAGGGGTCACCGGCCGTGACGCAGCACCTGTCGGCGGCGTCATGGCACGGGTGCCGGCCGCCGCGCCGAGGGCACCGGCACCGGCGGCACCGGCGGCACCGGCGGCGGCCGCACCGATCGCACCCGGCCGCGGGGGCCGACGACCGGCACGCACAGCGGCCACCGCGTCGGCGAACTCGCCGCCGTTGGCGTAGCGCTGTCGCGGGTCCTTGGCCATGGTGATCTCGATGAGCTCACGCACCCCGGAGGGCAGGTTCGGCGGCAGCGGCGGCGGCGACTCCCGGATGTGTTTCATCGCCACGGTGATCGCACCGTCGCCGAGGAACGGGCGACGTCCGGTGAGAGCCTCGTAGCCGACGACGCCGAGCGAGTAGACGTCCGACGCCGCGGTCGCCTCGTCGCCGGTGGCCTGCTCGGGCGAGATGTACTGGGCGGTGCCCATGACCATGCCGGTCTTCGTCACCGGTGCGGAGTCGACGGCCTTGGCGATGCCGAAGTCGGTGATCTTGACCTGGCCCGTCGGCGTGATCAGGATGTTGCCCGGCTTGACGTCGCGGTGGACGAGGCCCTGGCTGTGTGCGGCCTGCAGGGCGCGGCCCGTCTGCTCGAGCATGTCGAGCGTGTTGGCCAGCGACAGCCGTCCAAGACGTGAGATCACCGAGTTCAGCGGCTCACCGTCGACGAGTTCCATCACCAGGTAGGCGAGCGGGTCGCCGCCGTTGTAGTCGGGCGTCTCGCCGTAGTCGAAGACGTTCGCGATGCCCGGGTTGTTGAGTTTCGCGGTGGTCTGGGCCTCGGCGCGGAACCGTGCGATGAACTCGGGGTCGTTGGTGTACTCGGCCTTGAGGACCTTCACCGCGACCCGGCGATTCAGGCGCGTGTCGAGCGCCTCCCAGACCTGACCCATGCCGCCGGTCGCGATCAGGCGGATGAGTCGGTACCGATCACCGATGGTGGTGCCGTTCTGCAGGGTCATCGACTGCCACCTCCCACCAGTGAGTTGATCACTTCTCGTCCGATCGGCGCGGCCACGGTCCCACCGACGGAGTCCGCACCGAACTGTCCATTCTCCACGACCACGGCGACCGCGATCTGCGCGTTCGACGACGGCCCGAACGCGATGTACCAGGAGAACGGGGTGTCGGTGCTCGAACCGCTCTCGGCGGTACCGGTCTTCGACGCGATGGACACCGGCCCGCCGGCACCCGAGGTGGACCGTTCGGACTCGATCATCATCGAGGTCAGCTCGGCCGCCTGTTCGGGCGTGATGGGCTTGTTGACGGTGGTCGGCTGTGTGGTCTGCAAGGCGCGCAGATCAGCGGCCTGAAGCTTATCCACCAGGTACGGCTGCATTCGCACCCCTCCATTGGCGACGGTCGCGGCGATCATCGCGTTCTGCAGCGGCGTGAGCCGCACGTCCCGCTGCCCGATCGAGGCCTGCGCGAGGACGTCGAGCGACGGGATCTGTCCGACGGTCGAGTCGGCGACGGGCATCGGGATGTCCGGGCCCGGCTGGTCGAGGCCGAACAGGCCCGCGGTTTCGGTGAACTTCGGTATCGCGTCGGACATCTTCTCGGTGACGAGTTCGGCGAACGCGGTGTTGCACGAGTACTTGAACGCAGTCTCCAGCGACACCGTTCCGCCCGACGATCCCGGGCAGGCCTCGCCGCCGTAGTTGGGCAGCGACACGTTGGTGCCCGGCAGCGGGAAGCTCGGCGCCGCGGTGAGGCGGATGTTGGGGGTGATGTTGTCGCGCAGCGCGGCCGCCGAGGTGACGACCTTGAACGTCGATCCGGGCGGGTACAACTGGCTGATCGCGCGGTTGAGCATCGGCTGGGCGGTGTCCCCGGGGCGGTTCCACGCCTCCCAGCTGCTCTCGCGGACCTCCTGGTCGTGACTGGCGAGCCGGTTCGGGTCGAAGCTCGGGGTGGAGACCATCGCGAGGATCTTGCCGGTGTTGGGCTGCAGCGCCACCACCGCGCCGCGGCACGGTCCGTCGCACGGGCCGTTGAGCATCGCGCGGTAGGCGGCCTGCTGGACCTTCGGGTTGATCGTCGTGACGACGTTGCCGCCGCGGGGGTCGCGACCGGAGAACATGTCCATGAACCGCTGACCGAAGAGCCGGTCGTCGGAGCCGTTGAGGATGCTGTTCTCGTAGTGCTCGATCTGGCTGGCCAGGTACTGGAACGAGTAGTAGCCGGTCACCGGGGCGAACGCCTCGGCACCCTCCTTCGGATACTGCCGCAGGAACTTGAGGCGACTCTCGATCGGCACCGACAGGGCGATCACGGTGCCGTCGGCCGTGGTGATCAGGCCGCGCTGGCGGGAGTACTCGTCGAGCAGCACCCGGTTGTTGCGGGTGTCGGTCTTGAGGGCGTCGGCCTTGAACACCTGTACGTAGGTGGCGTTGGCGAGCAGCGCGATGATCATCACGATCACTGCGACCGACACATTGCGGATGGGCTTGTTCATCGGCGCTTCACCACCTGGGTGGGCAGCGCCTCGACAGGCTTGGGGGCGGGCCGCTTCTTGCCCGGGTCCGGTTCCCGCGCGGCGTTGGAGATCCGGATCAGCAGCGCGACGAGGATGTAGTTGGCCAGCAGCGAGGATCCGCCGTAGGACAGGAACGGCGTAGTCAGGCCGGTCAGCGGGATCAGTTTGGTGACACCGCCGACGACGACGAAGACCTGCATGGCGATGGTGAACGCCAAACCGGTGGCGAGGAGCTTGCCGAAGCTGTCGCGCACGGCGATGCCGGTCCGCAGTCCGCGGTGGATGAAGATCATGTACAGCAGCAGGATCGCGGTGAGCCCGGCCAGGCCGAGTTCCTCGCCGATCGTGGAGATGATGAAGTCGGTGTTGGCGAACGGCACGATGTTGGGGCGACCGGAGCCGAGTCCGGTGCCGAACAGTCCGCCGGTGGCGAGCCCGAACAGGCTCTGGCCGATCTGGTAGCCCGAGCCGTCGAAGTCCTCGAACGGGTTGAGCCACACCGACACACGGGTCTGCAGGTGCGAGAAGATCGACCACGCGAACACCGCGCCGATGGCGAACAGTCCGATGCCCAGGACCAGCCACTCGACGCGTGAGGTGGCCACGTACAGCATCGTCAGGATCGTCGCGAAGATCAGCAGCGACGTGCCGAGGTCCTTCTGGACCACCATCACGGCGATCGCGATGGCCCACGCGGCGATCAGCGGGCCGAGATCACGGGCCCGCGGGAGGTCGACGCCGAGGACGTGCGGTCCCGCGGTGATGAACAGGTCACGCTTGGACACCAGCACCGCCGCGGCGAAGATGATGATGAGGATCTTGGAGAACTCGCTCGGCTGGATCGAGAAGAACGGCGTGATGATCCAGTTCTTGGAGCCGTTGATCTCGGAGAACCGGCCGGGCAGGATCGCCGGGATGATCAGGAAGACCAGGCCGCCGAGACCGAGTGTGTAGGCGTAGCGCGACAACGTGCGGTGGTCGCGGATGAAGATCAGCACCGCGGAGAACGCGAGGATGCCGAGCACCGCCCACAGCAGCTGCTGGTCGGCGTTGTTGGTCGCCTCGGTGGCGCTGCTCGACTCGCCGGTGTTGCCCGACCCCAGATCGAGGCGATGGATGATCACCAGACCCAGCCCGTTGAGGACCGCGACCACCGGCAGCAGGATCGGATCGGCGTGCGGCGCGTAGCGGCGGACCACCAGGTGGGCAGCCCCGAACAGCGCCGTGTACGCGGCGACGTACTTGAGGATGTCCCAGGTCAGGTTCTGGCCCTGGGCGGCCTGCACGATGAGCAGCGCAACGGTCACCAGGCCGATACCGAACACCAGGAGCAACAGCTCGGTGTTTCGGCCGGTGCTCGTGGCGGGTTGGCGTGGCGGGGCGTGCGGTGCGGGCGCGGCTTGGGTCATCTCACCTGCTGCCGGCAGCTGGTGACGGCGTCCTCATCGGGTGCGGGTGATGCCGGTGGTGCCGCGGTCCCGGGCGCGGGAGGCGGGCCGACCGACTCGGTCGCGCCCTGCTCCGGGATTCCCGCAGACGGGGCGCCGGTGGCGCGGGGTGTGGGGGCGTCGCTCGGGTCGGTGGGCGCGGGCGTCGAGGCCTGCGGTGCGGCCGGAGTGGGTGAGGACGGCGCATTGTCGCAGCGGAAGGAGAGTTCCCTGGTCACCACGCCCTGGATGTCCTGCTCGTTCTTGTTCCGGATCATCACGTTCTTGACCGATTGGGCCGGCCCGGAAACGAGATCGTCGACGTTGAGCGGCACTTCGCACGTGCCGTCGTAGGAGACGAACGTGTAGGTGGGCTTCTCCTGGTCGAGACCCTCCACGCAGACACGCTGCACCGGGTTGCTCATCGACAGGAAGAAGACCTTCTCGGGCGACCCCTGATAGATCAGGACGTCCCCCTGGCCATCGGCGGCCACGTAGTAGTTGCTGCGCACGATCGAACGGACCACGAAGATTCCGACGACGAGCGCGGCCACGACGGCCAGCGCAACGCCGGCGACGATCCATCGACGCCACTTGCTCTTCGGCGCGGGCGGGGGCTCGGCATCGTTGAGAACCGTCGGTCGCTGCGGTTCGGCGGGTGGCGGGCGCAGCGCGGCCGCGCGTCCCGCGGCAGTCGCCGGGTCGGGCGTGTAGACCTCTTCGTTGCCGCCGGCGGCCCCACCGACGATGGGCCGCGAATCGCCGTATTCGGTGTCGACGACGTCGGCGAGGACGACGGTCACGTTGTCGGGGCCGCCGCCGCGCAGAGCGAGTTCGATGAGGCGGTCGGCGCATTCCTTGGGGTCGGCGATGGAGCCGAGGGTCTCGGCGAGCGTCTCCTCGGTCACGACGTCGGACAGGCCATCGCTGCAGAGCATGTATCGGTCGCCGGCGCGGGCCTCGCGCATCGTGAGTGTCGGCTCCACCTCGGTCCCGGTCAGGGCGCGCATGATGAGCGACCGCTGCGGATGGGTGTGGGCCTGTTCGGCGGTGATGCGGCCCTCTTCGACGAGGGTCTGGACGAAGGTGTCGTCCCGGGTGATCTGGGTGAGCACGCCGTCGCGGAACATGTATCCACGCGAATCGCCGATGTGGCACAAGCCGATTCGGTTGCCGGCGAAGAGGATCGCGGTGAGGGTGGTACCCATGCCGTCGAGCTCGGGCGACTCATGGACCTGCGCCGCGATGGCCTCGTTGCCAGCGCGGGTGGCGTTGTCGAGGTGGGCCAGTAGATCACCGCCGGGCTCGTCGTCGTCGAGCGTGCTGAGTGCCCGGATGACGAGCTGGCTGGCGACCTCGCCTGCCGCGTGGCCGCCCATGCCGTCGGCGAGTGCGAGCAGGCGGGGACCGGCGTAGAACGAATCCTCGTTGTTGGACCGGACCAGACCGCGGTCGCTGCGCGCGATGTAGCGCAACACAAGCGTCACGGGCGCAACTCGATCACGGTCTTGCCGATGCGGATCGGGGTGTTCAGCGGGACCTTGATCGCGGTCGTCACCTTGGACCGGTCGAGGTAGGTGCCGTTGGTGGAGCCGAGGTCTTCGACGTACCAGTCGTCGCCGCGTCTGGAGAGCCGTGCGTGCCGTTCGGAGGCGTAGTCGTCGGTGAGCACCAGGGTCGAATCGTCGGCGCGCCCGAGGAGGACGGGCTGCTGGCCGAGGCTGATCCGGGTGTTCGCGAGCGCGCCGTGCGTGACCACGAGATACCGGGCCGCACCACGCACACCGCTGTTGCGTCGACGCTTCTCCGAGCCGCCCGAGTAGCGCGGAATGCGCACGCCACCGGCCGACGCGATGTCTGCACGCAGTGTGCGGATCACGGCAAAGACAAAAAGCCAGAGCAGCAACAGGAACCCGATACGGGTCAGCTGCAGCACCAAGCCCTGCATGTCGTGTACACCTCCAGCGCGTCACATGGTGGGTCCAGCCGTACCGCTCCGGTGAGCAGCATCGGTTCCGCCGATCGCGACCGGCGGGCCCGAGTGCATCCTATGGGCAGAATGGTCGAACTCGATCATTCGGACATGACAGTTCAGTATCAACCGCCCCCGATGTCCGGGACAGTATCAACTGCCTCCCACATCGTGGGGGGCAGTTGGCTCGACGTGTGCGCGCGGTCTACTGGAACCTGACGGTGATGTCGGAGTGTCCGACCCGAATGCGGTCACCGTCGGCGAGCTCCCAGGTGTTGACCTGCAGGTCGTTGACGGTGGTGCCGTTGGTCGAGTTGAGATCGGTGAGCATCGCGGTGGCACCGTCCCAGCGGATCTCCACATGCCGGCGGGAGACGCCGGTGTCGGGGAGGCGGAACTGGGCGTCCTGACCGCGGCCGATCACGTTGGAACCCTCGTGTAGCTGGAAGGTGCGGTTGCTGCCGTCCTCGAGGAGGAGGGTGATCGACGACGGTGCGTAGCCGGCCGCGGGACGTCCTGCGCCGTAGCCCTGGTCGTAGCCGCCCTGGTAGTCGTAGCCGGCGGGCTGCTGGCCGTAACCCTGTTGGCCGTAGCCCTGCTGGGCGTAACCCTGCTGCTCGTAACCCTGCTGGCCATAGCCCTGGTCGTAGCCGGCGGGCTGCTGGCTGTAACCCTGCTGGCCGTAACCCTGGTCGTAGCCGGCGGGCTGCTGGCTGTAACCCTGCTGGCCGTAACCCTGCTGCTCGTAGCCGGCGGGCTGCTGGCCGTAGCCCTGTTGCTCGTAACCGGGCTGGCCGTAGCTCTGCTGGTCGTATCCGCCGGGCTGCTGCGCGTAGCCCTGCTGTTCATAACCCGGCTGGCCGTAGCCCGCGGGCTGTCCGTAGGAGGCCGGATCGTATCCGCCGGGCTGCTGTCCGTAGGCCTGCTGGTCGTAGCCCTGGTCGTAGGCGGGCTGCTGACCGTACTGGTCATATCCCTGCTGGCCGTAGCCCTGCTGTCCCGAGCCCTGCTGTGCCGAGCCCTGACCGTACTGGTCGTAACCCTGCTGCTCGGAGCCCTGCTGATCGTAGGTGGGATCGGCGCCCCTGCGCTGGTCGTATCCGGGGTTCTGAGTCATTCTGGGGGCTCCTTGGTCGGGGGCGGTGGCCTTGGGGAACGGGGCCGGCGGAAACGGGGCCGGCGGAGGAAACGTGGCCAGTGGTGTCGGGGCCGGGGGACCGGCCGGTGGGTTGGGGGCCTTCGGTTGCGCGTCGGATGGCCTCTCCGGACGCGCCGGAACCGGTCGGGGCCGCGCATCCGGGTTGACCGTGCCGCGTGCGCGGAACATCCCGGTGTGCAAGGACGGCGATTGCTCGAACTCTACGACGACCTTGCCGTAGGTCTGCCATCCGTTGTCTCTGATGAAGTTTTCCAGATGCTTCGAGAAGGTCTTGCGGTTCAGCTCGTATTCCCCGGCGATGTGTTGATGATCGGTCGGGCTGAACAGCAACGTATAGCTGTTGGCCGCTAGGACGGTACCGTCGCCGAGGTTCTCGAGCGACTCCTCGGCCTCTCGCTGCAGCCCGTTCTCGATCTCCTGGGGGGCCACCTGGCCACCGAAAACTCTCGCAAAGCCGTCGTCAACAGCGCCCTCGAGCTTGCGTTCTAGTCGTTGCAGGATCCCCACCGAGACCTCCTTCCGCGGCATTTGAGCGTGTCGCCGTGCATCTGGCCTTGTTTGATGATAGCGACAACGACAAGCAACTGTGCCATCAAGGCAACTGGTGCACCGTGTGTAACAGCTGCCCCAGGGGTCTGGCCAGCCCCGACCATGCACCCGCCATCCTGCGGCAATGCACCGACGCGTATCCGGTTTTGTTCTGGGAGTGGCGTACTGTTATCGTCGTCCAGTCGCAGGACGAACCCGGTCCGACGACATGCCCGCCGGATTTCCGGCGGCCACGGGCGAGTGGCGGAATGGCAGACGCGCTGGCTTCAGGTGCCAGTGTCCTTCGGGACGTGGGGGTTCAAGTCCCCCTTCGCCCACCACGAGCGTTCAGCTCGAAGTGGTCACAAAGGTCAGGTTGCAATGTGCAGCCTGACCTTTTTGTTTCCGGCCTCGTGTCGGGTACCCGTCGTCGACTGTTGTGGCCGACCGGGTGCCGGTGGGAAGGTGATGCCGTGCCAGAGGACCGGGACCGCGATCCGAACGGTCGCGCCCGCCAGGCCCGGCCGCGTGATGAATTGGGCAGGCCGTTGCCGTACGGCGCGCAGGGTGTCGAGCCGGTGCCTGAGGTGCCGTTGCCTCCCGACGAGACGATCGCGCTGGCGGAGCGACTGCTCGAAGACGGTAGGCCTTTCTCCGCGCACGAGGTGTTCGAGACACGGTGGAAATCGTGTCCGCCGGCGGAACGTCCCCTGTGGCAGGGGCTCGCTCAACTCTGCGTCGGGCTGACGCATCACCGTCGGGGCAACGTCGTCGGCGCGCAGCGCCTCTACGACCGTGCCGCAGCGCGTCTCGTCGACTATGAGCAGTCCGGGGGAGTGACGTACGGAATGGACCTCCAGGCGATCCGCGACCGGGCGCGTGAGGAGATCCGTGGGTCCGGTGCGCCGTGACGCGCCGCTCCCTGTGTCATCGACATCGATGAGACTCCGCGTCGATTCGCCCACGCCGCTCGTCGGTTGGCCGACGGCTCGTCGGGCCGGTCACCCCCTGCGCAACGTGGCCGTGATGACGAAGTCCCGGTTCTGGGACCGGGAGAAGTAGGTCGACGAGTACCGGAGTGTTCCGTCGGAGCCCGGGGTCAGCGAGATCTGCGACGTGACACAGGTTCCGCGCGTGATGTTCTCGTTCACGATGATGCCGCCCCGCCGTGGCAGTTGTTCTGTCCACGTCCCGCTGCAACCGATCTGTGGATAGCTCACCGTCGCGCGCACCGGATACACCGATGAGATGTCGGCCACGACGTCGAATCCCGTCTGGTCGCCGGTGACCGCGCCGCGCCAGGTTCCGATCAGGTTCGCCGGCGTCGTCGGCGGTGACGCGCCTGCCGAAGGTGAGGTATCCGACGATGAGGGTTCGGGAGTGCGCTCGGCCACCGGGGTCTCCGACGCCCGGCTGGCGACCGGCGTGGCGGTGTCGCCCTTGCCGACCAGCAGGATTGCCGATATGGCGACCACCGCCAGTACCACCACTCCGACGATCGCCGCGGTGATCCATCCGACGGCACTGCGCCGGGCTGGTACAGGATTCAGCTGTGCCGGGTGGGGTCCCGAGATCCCCGGTGTGGAACCTGCGGCGGTGGCCGGCCGCCCGGATCGCCTCGGGAAGGCCTGCGCGGACACCGTCGGCTGATGGTCCGGCATTGAATGCGGTTGCGGCGGCTGTGGAGTCGGGGCCATCACCGTGGGTCCGGCCACCGTCCGTCCGCTCCCGGTCCGTGCAGGGTTCTCGTACAACGCCGCAGAAGCTGCGGCCGCGAGCTCCCCACACGTGGCGAACCGGTCCTGCGGGCGTTTGGCCAGGACACGGTAGATGACGTCGTCGAATGCGCTGGGCAGGTCGGGCCGCGAGTCGGTCAGTCGCGGCACCGGGGCGTGCAGGTGGGCGCTCATCATCGCGAGCTGGTCGCTCCGTGGGAAGACCGGGGCGCCGGTGAGTAATTCGTAGAAGGTGCAGCCGAGGGCGTAGACGTCGACGGCCGGGGTCAGTGGTTCACCGCTGAACAGTTCCGGCGCGGCGTAGGCGAGGGTTCCGATCATCGTGCCGGTACCGGTGAGGCCGGTCGATTCGCTGAGGAGACGCGCCACTCCGAAGTCGCCGATCAGCGCTCGCCGCGTCCCCGGCGAATGCCCGGCAGTGGTCAGGATGTTCGCGGGTTTGACGTCCCGATGCAGCGTGCCCTGTGCGTGCGCGTAGTCCAGGGCCGACGCGACCTGACCGATGATGTCGATGATCAGTGCGGGGTGCAGCGGACCGTGCGCATCGCGCACCATCGCGGCGGTGTCGGTGCCGTCGACGTACTGCATGGCGATCCACATGAGGTCCTCGTCGACACCGGCATCCTGCACCGAGACGATGTTCGGGTGGTCCAGCCGTGACGCCAGTTCGGCTTCTCGCCGGAACCGTTCGCGAAACGAGGGGTCGGCGCCCAGTGCCGACGCCAGCACCTTGAGTGCCTGATGCCGGGGCAACCGCGGATGCTGCGCGAGGTAGACGGTGCCCATGCCACCTGACCCGAGAACCCGGACCACCGTGTAGCCGGCGATCACATCGCCGGGGACCAGACCTCTCATCGCGGTAGGAGTTCGACGATGGGTGTGGCGGTCACCGGTAGACGTCGCCGTCCGACCTGGAGCTCGCAGTTCGGCCCCTGATGGGTCTGCCACTGATGGGTCTGCAGAGTACGGATGAACGACGACGTCATCGGTCCACTATCGCCGATCGCGGGCGACGGCTCCCGTCGAACCGTCAGGTGCCGTTGCGCACTCGCTGGGCAAAACCGGTGAGATGGGTGCGCAGCGTCGAGATCCGGATCTGCCGAACGGTTTCGGGATCGTCGGTGGAGTAGATGGCGGACGGCTTGGCGCGGACGTTCGCCGAGCACTCGAAGTTCGAGCAGATCAACGTCCCGACGGTGTCGCCCTTGCGTCCGGCGGGTCCGGCGAGTTTCGCACTGAAGAAGGCGACGTCGTTGGGCAGTTGCAGATCGGCGCAGAACGAGCACAGCGGGCGGTTCCGGGGTTGACGACCACCCAGCCGCAGCATGATTCCGACGATGTCGTCATCCGCCGGAATGATGAGGTAGCCGACCATCGGCAGTCCGGGATCACGCCATCCGGCGAAATCCAGTTTGTCCCAGTTGAATTCGGCGAAATCGGATGGCAATGTCAGCGCCTTGCGTTCGCGCAGGGTCGCGTTGACGAACGACGAGCGGATCTGGGATTCGGTCAACGAATACATGGGTGTCCACACCTCTGGTGTCGGAGGGAATCGGAGAAGGCACACGGCAACCGGCGCGGTCCTCACCACAGGGGACACGCACCGATCGGGGCGGGGTGCTCAACCGTCGGCGCGCACGACGCCGACGACCTCCTCACGCCCGGAGGGCGACACCGATGTGGACACGAGAAACGATGGTGGTTCCCGATGGCCGGTATGTCAACGCGATATCCGCGAGTCGTGGCCGGTCACGCTCACTCGTTCCGTTCCCGCTCACGAGAAATGCGTGAGCGGGAACGGATGTTGTGAGCGTCGACCGCGCTCACGCGCGAGTGCCCGGCGAACTGACGCCGACGTCACCGGGTCCGATAACGCAGCAGCGAGACACCGATGTCGAAGCTCTTGGTCTCGACCAGGCGGAGCCTCGGATCTCCAGGCCTGCCGGGAACAATCCGCGGCCCGATCCCTGCACGGTCGGGTAGACGAACAGTCGGTACTCGTCGACGAGTCCGGCGCCGATCAGCGTGTGACACAGGCTGATGCTGCCCGTCACGACGATGTCCTTGCCGTCGGCGTTCTTCAATGCGGTCACCTCGTCGACCACGTCACCGGAGAGCACAGTGGAGTGCTGCCAGCCCGGGTCGGTCATCGTGTGCGACACCACATACTTGTCGACCTTGTTGAGATAGTCGGTGACCCCGGTGGCGTCGTCGATCTGGTGCGGCCAGAAGCTGCGGAAATCCTCGAAAGTCCGTCTTCCTACGAGCAGTGCATCGGCGTCGGCGTCCTGCCGATGTGATTCCTCGATCAGGTCGGGTGCCTCGACGGTCGGGTCGAACCAGTCGGTCAACATCTCGATCGCGCCGTCGAGCGTCACGTTCTGGGTGATCGCGAGCGTCCGCATGCTTCTCCTCGGGTTCGTCGGGCCACACAGGTACCGACCGACGAGCCGGACGTTTGTCATCGGAGCAGGGGCGGGGAGCAGCGGGTCAGGGAGGGGCAGCCGATCAGGGGCGGTGTTGCGGCGTCAGCTCCACGATGGCGAGAGGACGCGACGTCCTTTTCTGGTAGCCGGCGTACCGGCCATTGTTCACCTCGTCGAGGAGTGTCAATCGTCGGGCGTAGTCCGGGTCGTCGGGGTAGGTCGCGCGGGCCGTGACCGGCATCCGGTGGCGACCGACCTGGATCTCGCAGTGCGGCTGCGTCTTCAGGTTCGCCAGCCATCCCGGTGGCCGCGGCGAACCGCCGTTCGATGCAACCACCAGGTAGGCCTCGCCGTCGCGGGCGTAGGTGAGTGCGTTGCATCTCGCCTCACCTGTCCGCCGGCCGATCGTGCGCAACAGTAGGGTGGGGTTGCCCAACAGCAGCCGATGTCCGATGAGACCGCCGGAGTGTTCGTAGAGCCATTGGTGGGTCTGGAGAGTTCGGATGAACAGCGACGTCATCGATCCACTATCGCCGATGGTCGACCGAATAGACCGGCGCAAGGTTCCGCGTCGACGCGTGTCCGTTCATTGCCGCGATATCCGAGGCGTACCAGGCCGAGAAGATCTTCCCGCCCTGACCCGCGCGCGCCCGACCCGCACGAGCCCGGGGTCGTTCGCTCACGCGATCCGTTCGCGCTCACGCGGAAAAGGTGAGCGCGAACGGAAGACGTGAGCGTTATGATGCCGTCTTCGGGTGATTGGCGCGTGCCGCGCCCGGGTATCCGCCCGTCGTGAATCGACACGACCCGACGCGCGGACACCCGCTGCGGACGTGGTGCCCGGACCGGACGGGGACACCCGTCGACGGCCGATAGGCGCGGTCCGTGCTCTACATCGGCACCTCCGGCTGGCAGTACAAGGACTGGCGGGGAGCGTTCTATCCCGAGAAGCTCCCGCAACGGCTGTGGCTCAACCACTACGCGGAGCGGTTCTCGACCGCCGAGGTGAACAACACCTTCTACCGGCTGCCCGAGAAGACGGCGTTCGAGCACTGGGCCGAGGCAGTGCCGCCGGACTTCCGCATGGCGGCGAAGATGAGCAGGTATCTGACCCACATCAAGCGTCTCAACGAGCCGGCCGAGCCGGTCCAGCGTTTCCTCGACCGGTCATCCGGCCTCGGTGCGCGGCTGGGCCCGGTGCTTCTCCAGCTGCCACCAAACCTCAAGGCTCAACCCGACGCACTCGCGGAGACGCTGCAACTCTTCCCGAGCAGCGTCCAGGTCGCCGTCGAACCCCGCCACGATTCGTGGTGGACCGACGAGGTCCGTGAGGTACTCGAGAAGAACAACGCGGCGCTGTGCTGGGCTGACCGGAAGAGCCGGGCACTCACCCCGCTGTGGGTGACAGCCGACTTCGGGTACCTGCGCCTGCACGACGGGACTTCCCGGCGCCCGATGAGTTACGGGGTCAGGGCCATCGACAGCTGGCTGCGCTGCCTCGCCGACGCCTACGACGACTCGCGCGATGTCTACGTGTACTTCAACAACGATCCCGGGTGCGCGGCGATCGACAACGCGCTCACCATGATTCGTCGAGCGAAGAGGCTGGGAATGTCGGTGAAGACCGTCGGAGAGTGACCCGGGACGGCCGCCGGATTGATGTCGCAGCCGACATCGATCCGGCGAAGAGACTTCGATCGGGGTCGCGCATGCGGAGTGAGGTCGCGCGCGACATCATTTCGGGTCCGGCGCATGCGAGGGCCCCGACTCGGGTACACTCGAACATACGTTCGTCGCGTTGTCCCGGGAGATTGCCATCGTCGGCGACATCTCAGAGTCTCCCAGGACTGCAGTCGGACGATGCATGAACTCGAAAAATCCTATATCACAATCGAATTCCGCCGACAGGCCGAGCGGGACGACTCGCCTGTCGTACCCGTGCCATAGCCTGTGGGGGAGGGTGAGCGCGGCTCGCCGCTTCGTTCCGGACCGCCGATTTCGACGCCGACGCCCAGCCCGCCCGGGCTGATCGTGACCACGAGGGGACTCCGATGCCGAGCAGGATTGCCGAACTCTGTCACTACGACGTCGCCACCCTCACTCGGTATCTCGAGGTGTGTGAACGTCAGTGGCGTGAGTGGCGCGGCAACGCCGCGGAGGTCCGGGTTGCTGCGGGTGACCCGGCCGCCGTCCGGTTCTGTGAAGAAGAAGAAGCCTTCTGGCAGCGTTTCGCGGAACTGCTGCGGATCGCCATCCACGAGGCCGACGAGTCCGACCGCCGAACGTTCCGCAGGCGGTCGGCATGATCGCGTCCGCATGACCGCGCAACGTTACCGCCGGCCCGATCGGAGCAGCGAGATCGGGTGACGTCCCTGGCGACATCGTCGCGCCGCCGCGATCGCGGCGGGTCCGCGGGTGGAGTTCGTGCAGATCGGCGAGGTCGACCTGGCCGCCGACCTGGGTGTGACGCCCGTCGTCGGAAATGAATTGCTCTGGGCACGTGCGCAAGTGGTGGCCGCCTGCGCCGCCGCACGTATCCGGCCGCCGCTCGCGGCCGCCTCACCGGTGATAGACGCTCCGAAGGCTTTCGCCGTCAAGACCCGGCAGCTGACCGGCCTCGGCTTCTTCGGCCGGGCCTGCATTCATCCGCGTCAGATCGCACCGGCACGCGAGGGGATGGCCCCGACGAATGCCGAGGTCGACGCCGCACGCGATGTGCTGGCCGCCTTCGACGCCGCGGGCGGTGCCGCCGCGACCGACAGCGCGGGCCGGCTCATCGACGAGGCGGTCGCGCGGATCGCACGCCGGACCCTCACGCGTCTGTCCGGTGCTTCGGCGTGACCTGTCGCTGACCCTCGTACCGAACTTGTCGCGACCGGCGACTCGGCTTCTGGTTCGGTGTTACTTTCAGCTCGTTCGTGTGCACGAGATCGGCAACACACGTGAAGTCCGAGGCGACCCGCCACCGGGTGGCGACGGAACCGAGAGCTGACGAGGGGTGTGCCGGTGACACGAGTGTCCGGAGTGGACAAGGGGCAGCGTCGCCTGAACGGCATCCAGACCAGTGGCCGCGAGTTCCGTGATCTGAGCGAGCCGGTGTACGAGATGGCGGCATCGATCAACGTCGAGGTGCCGATGCGAGACGGCACGACCCTGCTCGCCGACATCTACCGCCCGGAAGGAGTGGGGGCGGCGCCTGCGCTGGTGTCCTTCTCCCCGTACCCCCGCCAGATCCAGAACACCCGGGCCCCACTGGGTTTCGTGGAGGCCGGGTCGAGCGACTTCTTCGTGCCGCGCGGGTACGTCCATGTGATCGTCAACGCCCGCGGGACCGGTGGTTCCGGCGGAACGTGGAGTCTGCTCGACAGCACCGAGCGGAACGATCTCCACGACACCATCGAATGGGTCGCGGCGCAACGATGGTGCGCCGGTGCGGTCGGGATGCTCGGCATCAGCTACTTCGCGATGGCGCAGCTGGCTGCGGCGGTCACCGCGCCACGGGCTCTCAAAGCGGTGTTCCCCTTCGGCACCAACGAGAGTGTCTTCGACGTCGTCTGGCACAACGGGTTGCTCAGCGAGTCGTTCATCGGGCCGTGGATCGCCGCCGTCGGTGGACTCGGCAGCAAGGACGACGGTTTCTGGCGCGGTCGTGCGCTCCGCATCCTCACCGGCATCCTGTCCGCCGCCCCGGTGCACCGCCGATTGGCGCATCTCAACGGCGAAGCGATGGCGAGTGCTCTCAAGTCGGTGATGAGAGCCCGCCATCCCCAAGAGCCGTTCGGCCGGTTGTGGCGGCAGGCGACCATCGAACATCCGGTCCACGACGACTTCTGGGCCGATCGTGATGTCACGAAGGCGTTGGCGCAGGTGCGGATCCCCGTGTATCTGGGCTGCGACTGGGACAACTCGATCATGCATCTGCCCGGCACCTTCTCAACCTGGGAGGCGTTGCGCCACAACCCGAATGTGCGGATGACGCTGTTGCCGCCCGGTGGACTCAACTGGCCGTGGGAGTCGATGCACATCGAGGCTCTCGCCTGGTATGACCACTGGCTCAAGGGCCGCGACACCGGGATCATCGACGGCCCGCCCATCCGGTACCACCTGCCCGGGGCCGACGACTGGCGCACGGCCGCGGAATGGCCGCCCGCGGAGAGTGCGATCGTCGACTACGCGCTGCGGGCAGACGGTGTCCTCGCCCGCGAGGAGGGAGAACCGGGAACGCGCGCCTACCTCTTCCAGCCGCCATACGTGGAGTCGCTGCCCAACGCCAACCCGCCGGACCTCCCGGATCGTCTGATCTGGGAGACCGAGCCGTTCTCGTCGGCGCTCGAGTTCGCCGGCCACCTCGAACTCGCTCTGGACGCCACGATCACGACCTCCGACACCGCATGGATCACGGTGCTCTACGACGTCGCACCCGATGGGACCGGGACACCCATCACCGGCGGTTGGCTGCGTGCAGCGCTACGGGAGATCGACGAGTCGTCGAGTACCCCGGGCCACCCGGTACTGCCCAGGACCACACCGACACTGGTGCACGCGGGTGAACCGACCACCTATCGAATCCCGCTGGTCGCCAATGCCCGTCGCCTGCGTGTGGGCCACCGCCTACGGCTGGTGCTCACGAGTTCGGACAGAATCGACGACGCGCCGACCATCCTCGGGTTCCGGCACGGCCAGTTCGGCGCGGCCAGCGTCAACACCGTCGGCAGCTCGTCGCGGTTGCGGCTCCCGGTTCTCGGCGAGGGGGACGGTACTCGACCCTGACCGGGCCCGACCGCGACGCACCAGCATGAGTTAGGTAGCCTATCCTAACTATGCGTTACAGATGTCTGGCGGCCACCGCCATCGCGGTCGGCTTCCTGACTCCTGCGGTCTCAGGCTGCTCAGAGCCCGCAGGAGCAACATCATGACCACGGTGAATCCCGACGCGCCCGAACAACCGGACGGTGGGTCGGCGCCGTCGGAAACCGTTGTGGCCCTCTGGCGTCGCAGCGCGACGGCGAACCCGGACGCGGTGGCCATCCGCACGCCCGAGTCCTCGATCACCTACCGTGAGGCGCTTGCGCACACCGACGACCGCGGCCGGGCGATCGCCGCGGCGGTCGCCGAACCCGGGCGGCCGGTGGCGGTCGACATCGAGTCCGACGTCGAATCGGTGCTGTCGATTTTCGCGGTCCTCACCTCCGGGCACCCGGTCATCCTGCTCGACCCCTTCCTTCCCGACGACCGGCGCGACCACATCCTCGACCTCTCCGGCGCGCGCCGGCTGACCCCGGCCGCGATCGCCGCGCTGCCGTCGTCGGCGGCTCCGCTCCCGGTCGTGGGTCCCGACGATCCCGGCGTCCTCGTCTTCACCTCGGGGTCGACCGGCGCACCCAAGGGCGTCGTCCACCCGCAGCGGGCGGGCCTCGCCCAGGCACTCGACGGCCGGGACTTCATGGGGTTCGGGCCCGCCGACCGCGTGGCCGCGCTGCTCCCGCTCAGTTTCGGCGCCGGCATCGACTGCCTGACCATGGCCCTGTTCAACGGTGCGACGCTGCTGCTCTGGGATGTGCGCCGCCGCACCACCATCGGCCTGCGCGAGTGGCTTGCCCACGAGACCGCGACCACCGTGCACTGCACGCCGTCACTGCTGCGGTCCTGGCTGGCCGGTCTCGGTGCCGCCGACGAGATCCCGAGTGTCCGTCTGCTGTCGACCTGCGGGGAACCGGTCCACCACGGCGACGTCGCACAGGTACGCGCCACCGTGGCGCCGCAGGCCGTGTTCTGCAGCTGGTCGGGCGCATCGGAACTGGCCGACCTCGCCTTCAACTTCTTCCCGGCCGGCCGGGAAGTTCCGACCGGCGCGATCCCCGTCGGCGCCCCGGCGTCGAAGAAGCACATCCGCATCGTCGACGACGAGGGCAACGACGTCCCGGCCGGTACCGCGGGCGAGGTCGTCGTCGAATCGGGCTACATCTCCCTCGGTTACTTCAACAACCCGCAGCTGACCGCGGAGAAGTACACCGAGCTGCCCGACGGCAGGCGGCGGTTCCGGACCGGCGATCTCGGCCGCTTCGACGACGAAGGGCAGTTGCGACTCCTCGGCCGTCGCGACGACGCGGTGAAGATCCGCGGATACCTGGTCGAACCCATCGAGGTCGAAGCGGCTCTCCGCGCGCTGCCGTGGACCGTCGACGCCGTGGTCACCGCCGACCGCGAAGCCGCACGCCTCACCGCTCATGTCGCCGTCGACCCCGCCAAGTGGACGCCCTCGCCGGCCGAGATCCGCACTGCCCTGGCGAAGACGCTGGCGCCGTGGATGATCCCGCGCGACGTCGTGGTCCTCGATGCATTGCCGCGCAACGAGCGCGGCAAGGTCGACCGGGCCGCGCTGCCGCCGCCACCGCCACGCGCACCCGAACCCGTCCGCGGTCCCACCGAGGCGGCATTGATGCACATCTGGTGCGGCATCCTCGAACTCGACACCGTCGGGCGCAACGAGGATTTCGTGTCCCTGGGCGGTGACTCGCTGGCTGCCGCCACGATGCTCACCGAATTGCGCGAACGGTGGCTGGTCGACATCTCGACCGCCGACTTCGCCGGCACGCCCACCATCGCCGGACTCGCCGAGTTGCTCGACGACGCCCACCGCGACCGGGCGCGTTCAGCGTCGGGCGCCACGATCACCAGGCTGCGCACCGGCACCGGCGCGCCGCTGTTCCTGATGGCCGGAGCAGGCACGCCGGCGGCGAGCCTGTTGCCGCTGGCACGTGAAATCGACGGTGACCCAGCCGTATTCGGACTCCAGGCATACGGACTGGAAGGCCGTGGCCGGGCGGACCGATCGATTCGCGCAGCGGCACGCCGCGCCATCGCCGACATCCGCTCGGTACAACCCGAAGGTCCCTATCGTCTCGGTGGCTACTCGTTCGGCGGGTTCGTCATGCTCGAGGCCGCGTCCATCCTGCGCGCCGACGGTCAGGTGTGCGACCCCGTGATCGTTCTGGACTCCCGGTTCGAGCCGCAGCTCGTTCGCCGAGTGGGGGGTCGGATGACCGAGGGAACCGGCACCGCCGGACCGGCAGCCCTTCCGGACCGCACCGGCGCAGCGACCGAGCGCACCACACCCTCCCGGTCACAGTCCCTGCAGATCTTGTGGACACGCCTGGCGATGCGCGGCCTCGTCGCCACCGCCGGACTCTGGACACTGCCGACCACATTGCAGTGGAACGTCTTCTGGGACCTCGGTCGTGACCTGATCCGACGCCACCGGCCGACCCCGTACGCAGGTGCGGTCACGCTGGTGAAGGCCGCCGACAACCCCGACCACCCCGACACCTGGGCACGCCTGGTGACCGGTGAACTGCACACGGTCACCGTGCCCGGGGATCACCACGCCATGATGCGTGCGCCACACGTCACCGCCACCGCGGCAGCAGTCGCGGCCGCCCTCGAGAACAAAGGTCTCTGAGTCATGAGCACCGGCCACACGACCGTCGCGGTGATAGCCGCCTTCGAACCCAGCCGCGAACTGCTCGAGTCCGTGGAAATCACACTCCAGCAAACGGATTCGGTCATCATCGTCGACGATGGTTCGCCGTCTCTGGCGGCCTCACCGCAGGGGGCGGTGCGCACCGTGCTCGACGAGTGTGCCGCCGCCGGTGCGACGGTCCTCGAGAACCCGACCAACCAGGGGATCGCGCACGCTCTCAATCGCGGTGTGCGAGAGGCCCTCGCGCGCGGAGCGGATACCGTGCTGACCCTGGACCAGGACACCCATCTGGGTCCGGATTACGTCCGGCGCGCCGTCGACCACCTGGCGCTGGCGGCGTCACTCGGTGTCACCGACGCCATGGCCTCGCCGGCGTTCATCAACGACGACGTCGCCCCGTTCTGGTTCGCCGAGAAGGGGTTGACCCTGGCTTTCGAGCCGCTGCAGTCGGGCCTGGTGATCTCGCGGGGTCTGTTCGAGAAGATCGGCCTCTTCGACGAGGACCTGTTCATCGACTGTGTGGAGACCGAGTTCTATCTCCGGGCGCGTGCCGCCGGGGGGTCGGCACTCATCGTGCCCGGCAACCGGATTCGGCACAGTCTGGGGCGGTCCGCCACGTGGACACCCCCGCGTCCGCTGCGGTGGATGCTGCGCGGGCGCGGTGCGGGCGCGGCGATCGAGTTCACCGAGGACGCACCGTTCCGTCACTACTACATCGCCCGCAACCGGTCGGTGATGTACCGCCGCTATGCACGCACCGAACCGTTGTGGACATCGGCGTCGATCGCCAAGGACGTGATCGCGCGGGGACGGGCGATGCTCATCGGCACCGACCGGCTCTCCCGGGTGTACCTGACCGCCGCCGGACTCCGTGCGGCCGCGAAGGGGGAGACCGGGCGCATCCCGGAACGGACGCTGCAGCGCGCCGCGCGGCTCCGTGCAGGGCTGTCCCGGCCCGCCGGGAGCCACGGCGGGACGACGCCGGTCGGTGAGCGTTACGAGGACACCGAACGCCCGCTCCCCGAACTGGTCTCGGTGGTCATCCCGGTCCGCAACGGGGTCCACGTCATCGATCATCAACTCGAGGCGCTCGCCGCACAGACCTATCCTCGGCCGTTCGAGGTGATCATCGCCGACAACGGCTCCACCGACGGCCTGCGCGCGCACATCGAGAACCACCCGCTGCGTGAGCGTCTCCGCATGACCTGGACCGACGCCTCCCAGCGGCGCGGCGGATCGCAGGGACGCAACATGGGCGTCGCCGCATCCTCCGGTGATTTCATCGCCTTCTGCGACGGTGACGATTGGGCGTACCCGGACTGGCTCACCGAACTCACCGCGGTGGCGACGCGAGCGGCCGCGGTGGGCGGCGCGCTGGAGACCCACACCCTCAACTCCGACGAGGTGCGCAGCTGGCGGCACGTCCTGGAACCCGACGAGCCCTACCACGTGCCGGGCTTCATGCGCGTGCACCCGACCTGCAACTTCGGTGTCTGGCGTGAATGGTTCGACCGGGTCGGCGGATTCGACCTCGAGTACGACCGGGGCGCCGAGGACTCCGACTTCGCGATCCGCGTGCAGCTGGCCGGCGGGACCATGGTTCTCGCCCCCAAGGCGCTGGTCGCCTACCGGCTCCGGGACTCGTTGGCCGGCATCTGGGATCAGTCGGTGATGTGCGGCGAGGGCGACGCCCGACTCTATGCGGACTACCGCCACTACGGCATGCCGCGCCGGCCCTGGTACGCCACCGTGGATGTGTTGCTCTACCTGCTGATCCGCAATCCGCTGTTGCCAACCGCGATCACCCGCGCGCCGCTGGGACGGTGGCTGTTCCTCGCGGGCAACCTCGTCGGGCGCATCAAGGGCAGCATCCAGTTCCGTTGCTATTACGTGTGACGGGCCTCGGACAGCTGCGTCAGCTGTTCTTGACGCCCTTGGGGCCCACCCACACGGTCTGGCCGTTGCGGGTCGGTTTGATCTGAGCGATCACGGTGTGGGACACCGAGATGCTGCGCGGCCGTGCAGTGGGCTTCGCCTGGTTGCACCACACCTGGGCGCTGACCTGGCTCCGCTTCTTCAGCGCGACCCGCGCATAGATGAGGTCGTCGCCGTAGTCCCAGCCCCTCGCGTTCCACGACGTCGGGACCTCGAGGCCGGTGACACTTCCGCCGATCGCGTAGACGTTGCCGCCGCGCGGACAGTTGCCCTGCCACTTCGGGAAAGAGATGTAGACGTTGCCGTAACTGGTGGCTGCCGAAGCCTGCGGTGTCTGGGCGGTGCCCACGATCATCCCCAGTGCCATCACGGTAACGGCCACGAAGACCGACACGACTCGTCGCAACATTCACGCACTCCTGGGGTTCGGGGCTCTCGCACTCGTCGGAGTGACGATATACACGCCGCGGGCGTAGGGCCATAGGCCGAACGGGCTACGGGGTTACGGGGCTAGGGGTCAGGGGGCTGGGGTGCTCACCGCGAGGCGGCGCGCCGATACCCCGACAACGTCGGCCCCGTGAAGACCGCGAGCAGCCCGGCCGCCCACACGGCGGTGAGCAGCAGCGGTAGGGCGACCGGTCCGCCGGAGGCCAGCCCCCGGATGGCCTCGACGGCGCAGCTGAGCGGCTGATACTCCACGATTGGCCGCAACCACGCCGGATAGGACTGGGCGGGCACAAAACCGGTGTTGAAGAACATCGCCAGGTTGGTGCCGATGGCCACCCATTCGACGATGTGGGAGTCGCGACTGAGCAGCGCCAGCGCGGTGACCATGATGGAGAAGGCGATGCCGAAGATCAGCGTGACGCCGATGATCGCGACGTAGCCCAGCACCCCGGATTCGATGCGGAACCCGATGATCGTGCCCACCGCGAGTACGGCGCTGACGGTGATGACGATCCGGACCGCCTCGGCCAGCAGCCGCCCGACCATCGCCGAGGCCCGGTGCACCGGGAGCACCCACATCTTGGTGAGCAGCCCCGACATCCGTTCGCGTCGCAACCCCAGACCGCTGATCGACGCACCCGACATCGCGCCGACGAGGGCGACCATCGGCACCATGCCGAACACACTCGACGACCCGGAGTGAGCGCTGACCGAGCGGTCCAAGACCAGCCAGAACATCAGGACCATCAGCGCCGGGAAGAGCAGTGACTGAAGGAGGGTCGCGGGGTCGGTGGCCCACTTCACCAGGATGCGTTCGGCCTGGAGCATCGAGCCGCGCAGCAACGCCCGCGGCGTCGACTCGGCGGTCCAGGCCTCACGCGGCGGGAACCGCAGGGCGTCGGGTGCCGGGGTTGTGTGACCGGGGGTCCGGGTTGCCGATGTCCGGGTTGCCGATGTCGGGGGTACCGGTGTCATGGGTACTTGTGTCATGGGTACAGGCGCCGATGGGTCTGGGTGTGATGGGCGAGCGCGACGAACACGACGGCGAGTGCCCCGAGCCAGATCAGCGCGGGCACCACGGTCGACGCCGTCGGATTGCCCTCGGCCAGTTCGCGCATCGTGCCGGCGAAGTGGGAGATGGGCTGGTTGCGGGCGAAAGGCTGTGCCCAGTCGGGAAATCCCGACTCCGGGACGAACCCGGTGGACAGCAGGCCGAGGACCAGCTGAGGCAGCACGAGCAACTGCGAGGTCGCCTCCGGATTCCGGGCGATCAGTCCCAGCGAGTCGGCGCCGATCGCCAGCACGAGCGCCACCGCCAGCGCGAAGCCGACGAACGCGAGAGTGTCGAGGGCGCTGCCGCTGAACGAGAAGCCCAGCAGTGCACCGAAGATCAGCGCCGCGACGATCGACACCACCGAACGGACCATCGAGATGGTCATCCGTGAGGACAGGGGGACGAGCGGACGCACCGGCATCGAGGCGAGACGCCGGTTCATCCCGCGGAGCTTGTCGAGGGTCGCCCGCTGGGCCGCGGCGACCGCGGTGAACGCCACCGCCTGCAGCACGATGATCGGCATGAGGAACTGGGCGTAGTCGATGCCGCGGTCGGCCATCACCAGCCGTAGCGGCAGATAGAAGCCGAGGGCGAAGACCAGCGGCATCACCACCGCGACCAGGAATTCGCCCTCGCCCCAGGCGGACCGGATGCCGCGGCCGGTCATCGTCGCCCACTGGCGGGCGAAGGGCCGGTTCCGGGCGACGGTTGCCGGGTCGTCGACGTCGGGCCATGTGAGGCGCCGTTCGTCGATGCCGGTCACCGTGGGCGTTCCGGTGCCGATCACCGGGCGGAACCGGCCTCGGAGTCGGTCGCGCCCGAACCGGGGGAACCGGTCAGGGTGAGGAACACGTCGTCGAGCGACGGGGTGCGCAGGCCGATGTCGGCGAGTCCGATGCCGGCGTCGCGGGCGATCGCGATGACCTCGCCCATGGTCGCGATCCCGTCGGTGGACGTCAGCGTGATCGTCGCGCCGGCCCCGACGGTCGGCCGGTGCTCGGTGCCGAGTCGTTCGGTGAGCAGTGCACCCAGGGCGTCGGCACGCAGCGGGTCGTCGAGGATCACCTCGCAGTAGGTGCCGCCGACCTTGTTCTTCAGTTCCGCGGCGGTTCCCTCGGCGACGACCTGCCCCTTGTCGAGGACGACGATGCTGTCGCTGAGGCGGTCGGCCTCCTCGAGGTACTGGGTGGTGAGCAGGGTGGTGATGCCGTCGGCCTTGAGTGATTCGACGAGCCCCCACACCGCTTGCCGGCTGCGCGGGTCGAGGCCGGTGGTGGGTTCGTCGAGGAAGACGACCTCGGGTCTCACCACCAGGCCGCACGCGATGTCGAGGCGGCGGCGCATGCCGCCGGAGTAGGCGAAGACGGGTCGTTTGGCGTACTCGGCGAGGTCGAACTGTTCGAGGAGGTGGTCGGCGCGTTCGCGGGCCGCGCGCCGGCGCAGGCCTTGCATCCGGCCGAAGAAGATCAGGTTGTCGCGCCCACCGAGGGTCTCGTCGAGGGCGGCGTACTGGCCGGTCATCGAAATCGCCTCGCGCACACCGGCCGCGTCGCGGACGACGTCGCGCCCGGCGACCGACGCCGTACCCGAGTCCGGGGTGAGGAGTGTGCACAGGATGTCGACCAGCGTGGTCTTGCCTGCCCCGTTGGGTCCCAGGATGCCGAGCACGGTGCCGGCGGGCACCTCGAACGAGATGTCCCGGACCGCGTGGACGTCACCGAAGGACTTGGTGATGGCGTCCACCCGTACGGCAGGTTCGCTCATCACTTCTCCTCTTGATCACGGGCCCGCACGGACGACGCCCACACGGATGTAAGCGGCTTGAACGGCGTGTTAAGGTTAGCCTGTGCTAATGACGCCTGGCCAAATCGCCTGTACACGGCGCATGCATGTCGGAGCCGGGGGCAATTCTCCGCCGGCGCCTCCGATGTAACACATCGAGGAACCGGCGCCGCGCGACCGGTTCGCCCCGAATCCTAACCATTCCCCACGCCGGCCCGATCGTGGCCCGGCTGTCTTCGGCATGCCGAAACCTTCGGAAGAGTGACATCCCACGTGACCAACAACGACGTCGACGCGCGGCCCGGTGCCGCATCGGTGACCGCATCGGACGTCGTGGAACATCTCGATCTCGTTCCCCTGTCGGCAGCCCAGCGCAGCATGTGGTTCGCGCAGCACCTCGCGCCGCACACCCCGTTCTCCATAGCCCAGTACGTCGACGTGCACGGCGACCTCGACCTCGACCTGCTGACCGACGTCGGGCGGCAGGTGGCCCGCGAGTTCGGCACCGCGATGGTGCGACTCGTGCCCGCCGAGGATGCGACCCAGGCGCCGCTGCAGTACCTCGACGAGTCCCTGCGCGACGAGATGATGCACCTGGACTTCACCGACCACGACGACCCCGAGGCGGCCGCGCGGGCGTGGATGGACAAGGAGTTCCGAACTCCCCTCGACCTTTTCGCCGACCGGTTGATCGAGTCGGCGACGCTGCGGATCTCCGAATCGCGTTACTTCTGGTACACCCGCGTTCACCACATACTCCTCGATGGATACGGTGCGTCGGCCTTCGCCGAGCGGACCGCCGAGGTCTACACCGCGCGGTCACGGGGCCTCGACGTGCCGGCCGCGCGCGCCGGGAGTCTGCACGACCTGCACGCAGACGACGTGGCCTACCGGTCGTCGACCCGCTTCGAACGGGACCGGGAGCACTGGGCACAGCGCTTACGCGATCTGCCCGATCCGGTCCGTCTCGCCGATCCCGTTCTCGGCGGCGGCGCCGAATCGCGCACGGTCGGCGGTGACCTGGACCCGCAACTGGTCCTCGACGTCGAGCGCTTCTGCGCGGAGAACCGGGCGACCGTCGCAGCCGTGGCCAGTGCGGCTGTCGCCGTGTACATCTCGCGAATGACCGGCACCGACGACATCGTCCTGAGCCTGCCGGTCTCGGCCCGCACCAATGCGCTGCTGCGCCGCTCGGGCGGCATGGTCTCCAACGTCGTCCCGATCCGAAGCGGCATCACACCCGACACCACCATCGGGGAACTCCTCACCCGCATCACCACCGAGCTGAGCGGGGCGCTGCGCCACCAGCGCTACCGGTTCGAGGACATGCGACGCGACCTCGCGGCGCGGACGGCCGGCACCAACCAGGGAAGCCTCGGCCCGTCGGCGGTGGGCCGCGGGTTCTTCGGGCCGGCGGTCAACGTGATGATGTTCCGCAGCGAGACGATCCTGGGCGACTGCGTGGGTCGCAGCCACATCCTCAGCACCGGACCGACCGAGGATCTCGCCGTCACCGTCCACACCGGAACCGGTGATCTGCGAATCGATCTCGAGGCGAATGCGGCCGCCTACCCCGAGGCCGATCTGACCGCCCATCGTCGCCGATACCTGCTCGTTCTCGCGGGGATGGTGACCGCGGGCCCCGACACCCGGGTCGGCGACCTCGACATCCTCGAGGTGGCCGAGCGTGCACTTCTCGTCCCGGCGCGCGGGGACGCCGCGTCGGAGCCGGCGCACTTCGCCGACCTCATCTCCCGTGCCGCCGCGGCACACCCGGCCGCCGAGGCCGTGGTGGACGGACCTCGTGCGCTGCGCTACGACGAACTCATGCAACGGGTGCGACGACTCGCCCGTGTGCTCATCGCCCGCGGGGTGGGCCCGGGTGTCACCGTGACCCTGGTGATTCCACGCGGATTGCACTCGGTGACAGCCGAACTCGCCGTGTTGCTGGCCGGAGGGGCGTTCGTACCCGTCGATCCGGCGCTTCCCGACGACCGGCTCGCCTACCTTCTCGACGACAGCGCCGCCGAGATAGGCATCGTCGGCCCGGGGAGCGGCGCACGACTCGACGCGCTGCAGAATCGTTGCCGTTGGCTGGCTCTCGACGACGAACGCGTCGTCGCCGACTACCGCAACGCCTCGGCGGAACCCGTCACCGATGCGCAGCGGACACGGCCCCTGCGCATCGACGACCCCGCGTACGTGATCTACACCTCCGGTTCCACCGGCGCGCCCAAGGGTGTCGTCATCAGCCACCGCGGACTGGCCTCCTTCGCCGACGAGCAGATCCGGCGCTACGGCGTCGGGAGCGGTTCGCGCACCATCCATTTCGCCTCCCCGAGCTTCGACGCCGCGGTCCTGGAACTCCTTCTCGCCCTGGCGTCGGGCGCGACGATGGTGATCGTGCCGACCACCATCTACGGCGGCGACGAGCTGGCCGCGCTGCTGCGCGCCGAACGCGTCACCCACGCCTTCCTGACCCCGGCCGCATTGGCAACCCTCCCGGCCGACGGCCTGGACGAGCTGCGCACGGTGATCGTGGGCGGCGAGGCCTGTCCGCCGGAGTTGGTGTCCCGATGGGGGACCGGACGGCGGATGTTCAACGCCTACGGGCCGACCGAGTCGACGGTCATGGCCACCCTCGCCGGGCCGCTCGATCCGGCCGGGCCGGTGACCATCGGTGCACCCATCACCGGCAGCACGGCTGTGGTCCTCGATCACCGGCTGCGGCCCGTGCCGGTCGGGGCGACCGGCGAGCTGTATGTCGGCGGTGCCGGCGTCGGCCTCGGCTACCATCGGCGGCAGGCGCTGACGGCCTCGCGGTTCGTCGCCGACCCCTGGGGGCCGCCGGGTGCACGCCTGTACCGCACCGGAGATCTGGTGCGGTGGCGCGAGACCGCGGGGGGAGAGCATCACCTGGAGTACCTGGGCCGCGGTGACCGGCAGGTCAAGATCCGTGGCTTCCGCATCGAGTTGGGTGAGATCGACGCCGCGATCGGCGCGGTTGCCGGTGTCGATCTCGCGGTCACCGAGCCGCAGACCGCACGGGCGGGCGCAGGCGACACCGCCGCCGGCACCTATCTGGTCGGGTACTACACCGGCACAGCCGATTCCGAGGCAGTTCGCGAGGAGCTGCGTTCGGTCCTGCCGGCGCACATGGTTCCCTCGGTTCTCGTTCGGCTCGACGCGATACCGCTGACCACATCGGGGAAGGTCGACCGCAAGGCCCTGCCGGTCCCCGTGCCGGTGGCCGCACCCTATGCCGAACCGCGCTCGGACACCGAACGCGTGGTCGCCGCGGCGTTCACCGATTGCACCGGTGCCGCCCGGGTCGGCCGCGACGACGACTTCTTCGCCCTCGGCGGTGATTCGCTCACCGCCACGAGGCTCGCGTCGACGCTGTCGGGCCAACTCGACGCCGACGTCCCGGTCCGCTGGGTCTTCGAGACCCCGACGGTCGCCGGACTCGCAGCGCGCCTCGCCGATCCGGTGACCCGACGCATCCCGGAGCTACGGCGCGTCACCACGATCGGCAGCGCCGACGCCGGTGCGGCGGATCCCGTGCCGCTGGCACCCGCGCAGCAGCGCATGTGGGCCGTCAACCAGCTCGACACGCGCTCACCGGTGTTCAACATCCCGCTCGCCCTGCGGATCCGCGGCGACCTCGACCGCGTGGCACTGGCCGATGCCGTCCGCGACGTCCTCGACCGGCACGAGACGCTGCGTACCGTCTACCCGGACACCCCGGGCGGGCCCGTCCAGGTTGTGCAACCCACCGACGTCGTCGACCTCACCACGGTCACCGACCCTGAGCTGGTCGCGATGTCCGATCTCGATGCCCGGATCGCCGATCTGGCGACCACCGGCTTCGATGTGGCCGCAGGCGTTCCGCTCGTGATCCGTCTGCTCCGCGTGGCCGCCGACGACCACGTCCTCCTGTGCGTCGTACACCACATCGCCGCGGACGGGTCGTCGACGGCGCCGCTGGCCCGCGATCTGGCGGTGGCCTATCACGCGCGCCGACGCGGGGAGGCGCCCGCATGGACGCCGCTGCCGGTCACCTACCGCGACTACACGCTGTGGCATCGCGAGGTCATGGGCGACGAGTCCGACCCGTCGTCGGTTGCCGCCGTTCAGCTCGACCACTGGCAACGCCGCCTGGGCGACCTGCCCGATCTGCTCGCCCTGCCCACCGACCGGCCCCGGCCCGCGCACCCGCGTGCACGCGGCGGCGAGCTGCACACCGAGGTCGAGGCGGAGGTGGTCGAGCGCATGCGCACCCTCGCCCGGGCCACCGGCACCACTCCGTTCATGGTCGCCCACAGCGCACTCGCGCTGCTGCTCGGACGTCTCAGCGGAACCGCCGACATCGCCGTCGGCACCCCGGTCGCCGGTCGGCACCACCGCGACCTCGCCGAACTGGTCGGCATGTTCGTCGGCACCGTCGTCCTGCGGACCCGGGTGGATCCGACCGCGACGTTCGCCGAGTTGCTCTCCGAGGTGCGGACCGTCGACCTCGACGCCTTCGAGCACGCCGACATCTCGTTCGACCGGCTGGTGGACCTCGTCGCCCCGCGCCGCTCCGCGGCGTACCACCCGCTGTTCCAGGTGGGCTTCTCCTATCAGAACCTCGGCACGTCGACCGTGTTCCTCGACGGACTCCAGGTCGAGATCGTCGAACCGTCTCTGGGAGTGGCGAAGTCGGATCTGCACCTGACGCTGGTCGACGACGGCGCGGCGGGCGTCACCGCCGGGCCGATGCGCGTGCAGTGGGATTACGACCGGGACCTGTTCGACCACAGCACCATCGAGCGCTGGCACCGACTCTGGATCGCACTCCTGTCCGCGGCTCTCGACGCCGTGGACACCCCCGTCGGTGATCTGGCCGTCGAGGCAACCGCAGGGGTCCTGGCCGGACCGGAGAGCGGTCGCGACGAGGACACCCTGCCCGCCCTGGTGGAGAAGGCCGCGGCGCGACATCCGGGTGCACCGGCACTCTACGACGACGCCACCGGCGCCGAGTTCACCTACGGGGAGATCGATGCACGCGTGAACAGGCTGGCGCGCAGGCTGATCGCGGCCGGTGTGGGTCCCGAGGTCCGGGTCGCGGTCGCCATCGGGCGGTCGGCGACGCTCGTCGAAGCGGTGCTCGCGGTGTCCCGTGCGGGCGGCGCGTATGTGCCCGTCGATCCCGAAGCGCCGGCCGAACGAACACGTCTCGTCCTCGAATCATGCGCACCGGCAGTGGTTCTGGTCGCCGGACCGACGACGATCACGCCGGTGGACCCGGTGGTGATCATCGACGTGACCGACGTGACCGACGTGACCGACGTGACCGTGACCGACGTGACCGGGGACGGGGGAGCCGGTGGGGGCGCAGGCCGGCCGGTCACCGACGCCGACCGGATCGCGCCGTTGCGGCCGTCGAACACGGCGTACGTCATCTACACCTCCGGTTCCACCGGCACACCCAAGGGTGTCGCGGTGTCCCACCGGGCGATCGCCGGCCAGCTGAACTGGAAGACCACCGCATTCCCGCTGGGACCCGGGGACAGCACCGTTCTCAAGACGGCTCTCACTTTCGACCTGTCGGTGTGGGAACTGTTCTGGCCCTTGATCAGCGGCGCCAGACTGGTCGTCGCGACGCCCCACGGGCACCTGGACCCGCGCTACATCGCCGACCTCATGCGGCGCACCGCGGTCACCGCGGCCCACTTCGTCCCGTCGCTGCTCGACGCCCACCTCGACGCACTCTCCGACACCGGAACGCAGGCGCACCCGATCGGACGGGTGCTGTGCATCGGTGAGGCGCTCACCCCGGCGACGGCGCAACGGGCCGCGGACATGCTCGGCGCCAGGGTGTTCAACCTCTACGGTCCCACCGAGGCCGCCGTCGGGATCACCCACCACGAGGTGGGTCGGGCGCTCGCGTCGCCCGGGTCCCCGACGGTACCGATCGGTGTTCCGGTCGACGACTCGACCGTGCTCGTCCTCGATGCTCGCCTGCATCCCGTGCCGCTCGGGGTCGTCGGTGAGTTGTACCTCGCGGGAGCGCAACTGGCGACCGCCTACGAGGGACGTCCGGACCTCACCGCGGATCGGTTTGTCGCCCACCCCGCCGGGACGGGCACACGGATGTACCGCACCGGCGATCTCGCCCGCATCCGTCCGGACGGCACGATGGAGTTCCTCGGCCGCAACGACTTCCAGGTGAAGATCCGTGGCCAGCGGATCGAACTCGGCGAGATCGAATCCGCTCTCGCCGCCGATCCGCGCGTCGCCGCGGCAGCTGTCGCCGCACATCACGGCGACACCCTCACCGCCTACCTCGTACCCGCGCACGGGGCGACGGACACCTTCGGCGCCACCGCGGTCCTGGACGATCTCCGCCGCCGGCTGCCGGCGTACATGGTCCCCACCGCCGCGGTCGTGCTCGACGCCCTGCCGCGTGGAATCCACGGCAAGATCGACCGGGGCGCCTTGCCCGAGCCGCCGCGAACACGGCACTCCCACGTCGCGCCCCGCACCGCCACCGAACGCGCGCTCGTCGAACTGCTCGGCACGCTGCTGCCGGCCGACGCCGACCGGGCCATCGGCGTGAACGACGACTACTTCGAACTCGGCGGCAATTCACTGATGGCCGCACGTCTCTCGGCTCGCATCGGCGACGCCATGGGTGTCGACCTCCCGGTGCGCGCGGTCTTCGACGCCCCCGTCATCGCCGACCTCGCACGGCGCATCGACGACGCGGCCGCTTCCGACCGCCCCCGCCTGGGTGTTCGGACCAGGCCGCCGGTGCTGCCGCTGTCGCGAGCACAGCGGCGAATGTGGTTGTCGGACCGGCTCGTACCCGGTACCGCGCTCTACAACCTGCCGTTCGCCCTGCAGGTCGACGGCCCGCTCGACGTCGAGGCACTCGCGGGAGCGATCCGCGGACTGCTGGACCGGCACGAGGTCCTGCGCACGATCTACCCCGCCGACGCCGGGATCCCGCGCCAGCACATCCTGTCGACCGACGAGGCACTGGCCGGCGCCGACATCGATCTGGTCGCCGAGGTTCCCGAGAGCGTCCCCGTCGAGACCTTCGTCGGCGACACCGCGAGCCGCGGATTCGCGCTCGATTCCCGGATACCGCTGCGGATCAGGGCATTCCGGACCGGACCCGACGCCCACGTGGTGGTCATCGTTCTCCATCACATCGCCGCGGACGGGTGGTCGACGGGTCCGCTGGTACGCGATCTGCTCGCCGGCTATCTCACCGCCGCCGCGGGCGGAGCCCGCCGAGAGATTCCGGCAGGCGGAGCCCGCCAGGAGACCCCCGCGGGCGGAGCCCGCCAGGAGAACCCGCTGCCGGTCCAGTACGCCGACTTCGCCCTGTGGCAGTCGACGCTGCTGGGCGAGCTCGACGGCACCGAGCCGCACCCGAGCATCGCCCGTCAGCGGGAGTTCTGGCGCGAGGTCCTCACCGACCTGCCCGGCCCGCTGCCGCTTCCCGTCGACCGCGCACGCCCCGCACACCCGACACACCGCGGCGACACCGTCGAGTTCTCTGTCGACCCTGCGCTGATGCGCGAGATCGAACGCGTCGCATCAGCCCACCGGGCCACGGTGTTCCACCTCGTGCACACTGCACTGGCCATTGTGCTTTCCAGGCTGTCCGGTTCGTCGGACATCGTCGTGGGCACGCCCGTCTCGGGTCGCGGCAGTGAACTGCTCGACGACCTCGTCGGCATGTTCGTCGACACCGTGGTCCTGCGAACCCGCATCGACGAGGACGCGACTGTTTCCGAACTGCTCCAATCGGTCGTCGAGTCCGATGTTGCCGCGCAGGCGAATGCGGAGGTGCCGTTCGAGGAACTCGCCGACGAGTACGAGCCCGACCGGGCAGGCGCGCATCATCCGGTCTTCCAGGTGATGCTCGCGTTCGGCGACCCGCCCCCGGGTCCCGTCCGCAGCGGTGAGATCGCCGCGACGCCGCTGCCCGTCGAACTGCCGCTCGCGCGCTTCGACCTGCATCTCACCCTCGACGTCCCGTCGACGGGCGGAACTCCCGACGATCTCGGAACCCTCCAGGCATCGGACTCGGTCACGGACGCCGGGTCGCGACACGCACCGATCCGCGGTCGGTGGACCTATGCCACCGAACTCTTCGACCGCAGCACGGTCACCGGCTTCGTCGACATGCTGCTGCACGTCCTGCGGGGCGTGGTGGCAGAGCCGGGGGCCGCAGTCCACGAACTGGCAGTCGTCGACACCGCCGAACTCGACCGCACCCGCGAGCAGTGGGGGAGCGGTGGCCGGCCTGCCGGCGACGCGACCTCCCGCACCCTGCCCGCGGCGATGACGGTTCCCGGTACCGCGACGGGACGGGTGATCGACTGCGACACCGCGGTCACCGTGAAGCACTTCCACCGGCGGGTCGCCCGTACCGCCCGCGCGCTGATCGCGGCGGGCGTCGGCCCCGAACAGACGGTGGCCGTTGCCGTTCCGCGTTCGATCGACATGCTCGTCGCGATCCATGCCGTTGTTCTCGCGGGTGGCGCATATGTGCCGATCGACCTCGCCCAGCCGGAAGCCCGGATCGCGACGATGCTGGAGACCACCGATCCGGTGCGGATCTTCGCACCTGCGAGCAGCGGGCTGAGTCTTCCGGCCGGGTTCGCCGACCGCCTCCTCGATCCGGCCGACCTGCACCTCGACCGCGGTGACGAGCCGATCACCGACGCCGACCGGCGGGTTCGGCTCCGCTCGGAGCATCCCGCCTATGTCCTGTTCACCTCGGGATCGACCGGGGTGCCCAAGGCGGTCAGCATCAGTCATGCGGCGATCGTCAACCGCCTCGCGTGGATGCAACAGCGCCACCCGATCGGCGAGGGCGACGTGGTCCTGCAGAAGACGCCGATCACCTTCGACGTGTCGGTGTGGGAACTGTTCTGGCCCTTCCTCACCGGTATCCGGCACGGAGGCGTCGATGTCGTTCTCCCCGCACCCGATGCGCACCGCGACCCGGCCGTACTCGCCGGACTGATCCGCGAACACGACGTCACGGTCATCCACTTCGTGCCCGCGATGCTCGACGCGTTCGTGGCCGCCTCACCTGCCGCCGACGACCTGCGCTCGCTGCGGCTGATCTTCACCAGCGGGGAAGCGCTCGGTGCCCCGTCGGCGCGGGCGGTCCGATCACTCACGTCCGCGCAGCTGCACAACCTGTACGGCCCGACCGAAGCGGCCGTCGACGTGACCGCCGTCGAGGTCGACCGGACCGACACCGCGATCTCCATCGGGCGCCCCACCGCGGGCAACACGGTCGTCGTCCTCGACAGCCGGTTGCGGCCGGTCCCCGCGGGTGTCACCGGCGAGCTCTACCTCGGAGGTGTCCAGCTCGCGCGCGGGTATCACCGGCGGGCCGACCTGACCGCGTCGCGCTTCGTCGCGTCACCCTGGGGGAACGGTGAAAGGCTCTATCGCACCGGTGATCTGGTGCGCTGGCGTCGGCCCGGACCCGATGAGGCAATGCCGGTGCTGGACTACCTCGGACGCAGCGATTTCCAGGTGAAGATCCGCGGGCAGCGCGTCGAACCCGGCGAGATCGAGGCCGCCGCGCTCACGCACCCCGAAGTCCGCGCGGCGGTGGTCGTCGTCCACGAGCACCCGCGTATCGGCTCCCAGCTCGTCGCACACGTCGTCGTCGATGAGGCCGCCGGGCTCACCGCGGCGAGACTGCGCGCCCACCTCGCCGAGCGGTTGCCCGACCACATGGTGCCCACTCACATCCTGCCCACCGCCGCGTTGCCGACCACGACCAGCGGCAAGGTCAACCGGGCGGCGCTACCCACACCCGCGACCACCGTCGCACCGGGTCCCGATGGCGGGAGGCGACCGGAAACCGCCACCGAAGACGTTGTGCTGTCGCTGATCCGCGCGATCCTCGGCGAGGACGTGGGTGTCGACGACGACTTCTTCGCCGCCGGCGGCAACTCGCTCGTCGCCACGCGCGTGGTGGCCGGGATCGCCGAGGAACTCGGCGTCGGTGTCCCGGTGCGCGCGGTCTTCGACGGCCGCACCGCCGCCGCGATCGCCGCCGCTGCAGACACCGCGGCCGCCGCCAACCCGTTGCCGAGACCGCACACCGTCGAACGGCCGGACCGAATCCCGCTGACGGCGGCGCAACTGCAGATGTGGTTGCACAACCGGATCGAGCCGTCGTCGAGCGCGTACCTCATCGTCGCGCCCGTGCGGATCCCGCAGACCCTCGACCGGGATGCCCTGCGTGCGGCACTCGGCGACGTGATCGGGCGGCACGAGATCTTGCGCACCGTGTACCCCGAGGGCGACGCCGGACCGCATCAGCTCATCCGGGACACCGGCCAGTACTCGATCGATGACGTTCTGCAGGTGATGGATTCGATGCGCGCGCCATCGACCTCCGCCGAGGAGGAGGCGGTCGCGGCCGCACTGGACTCCACGATCGACCTCACCACCGACCTGCCGCTGCGCGTGGTCGTCGGAGAACACGATGGTGCAACGGTGATCGTCCTGGCCGTGCACCACGTCGCCGCCGACGGCTGGTCGCTACGTGTCCTCGCCCGTGACCTCGACACCGCCTACACCGCACGCCTCGCCGGGAACGAGCCCGCGTGGCCGCCGTTGCCGGTGCAGTACGCCGATCACGTCGTACGGCGGGCGAGCCGCCTCGGCGCGCCCGGCGATCCGGCCTCGAAGCTCGCCGGACATCTCGCCTACTGGCGCAACCAGTTGTCCGGCGCGCCGACGCTGTCGGCGCCCGCGGCCGACCGGATACTCGAGGCCGAACCCGGCACCGTGCACCACCGAGCAGTCGGACCAGCGGAGACAGCCAGGCTCCGTGATCTCGCCGACCGGTCGGGCAGCACCGTCTTCGGGATCCTGCATGCTGCGCTCGCACTCACCTTGAGCCGGTCCGGTGCCGGCGACGACGTCGTCATCGGTACCCCGACCGCGGGCCGCTTCGACGCCGATGTCGCCGATCTGATCGGCATGTTCGTGACGATGGTGCCGCTACGCACCGAAGTAGACCCGCGATCCGGATTCGCCGAGCTCGTCGCGCGGTCGCGCGAGAGCGTGGTGGACGCGCTCGAACACGGTGAGGTCGATGTCGAGGAGATCGTCGACCATCTCGGGTTGTCCCGCGACGGCACACGCCACCCGTTGGTCCAGGTGACCCTGACGGTCGACGGTGCCGACCACCCCGCCGACGGGAGGCACTCCCAGCACGGCGCCGCTGCCGAGGCCGTTCGTCTCGACATCCCGGTGGCCCGTTTCGATCTCGAGTTCACCGTGACCCCGACGTCCGACGGCGGCCTGGACATCGCCCTGATCCATCGTCCCGATGTGTACCGGAACAGCACTGCCGCAGCACTGCTGGATCGGTACGGCCGGGCGATCTCGCTGGCCGCCGGTGATCCCACGACACCGCTACGGGTGTCGAGCCTGCTCGGTCAGCACGAGCAGGAGACCCTCGCAGACCTGCGCGGCGACGATCCCGCCGCCCCGGTTCTGTTCGGCGACGCGATCGGCAATCCCGATCACCGCCTGGTGGGTTTCGACGGCGACGGATCAGGGTGCGCCTTCGGCTCAGGCGGACAGTGGCGCGCCTTCGGCGCAGAAGAGATCGCCGACTGGACCAATCGACTGGCACGAGCGCTGATCTCCCGCGGCGCCGGACCAGAAACGGTTGTCGCACTGGCCATCACCCGCTCGGTGTGGTCGGTCATGGCGATGCGGGCGGTTGCCGCCACCGGTGCGGCATTCGTGCCGGTCGATCCGTCGTATCCTGCCGATCGCATCGCCTTCATGCTCGAGGACTCCGGCGCATCGATCATCGTCACCACCACCGGATCGCTCGCCTGCGGCGGTCGGCAGGACGTGCTCCTGCTCGACGACCCGGACACGCAGTCGGAACTCGCTGCGCTGCCCGCGGGTGCCATCGAGGAGACCGAGCGCCGGGCGGTTCGGCACGTGGACCAGCCGGCGTACCTGATCTACACCTCGGGATCGACCGGGCGGCCCAAAGCGGTCGCGGTGACCCATCGGGGCGTGGCGTCGTTCACGGCAGAGCAGCGCCGCTACGGCATCGAGAGCGGCAGCCGTGTACTGCATTTCGCGTCTCCCAGCTTCGACGCCGCGATCCTCGAGCTGTTGATGGCCGCGGACGCGGGCGCGACCACGATCGTCGCGCCCACCGACATCTACGGCGCCGACGACCTCACCGAGCTGCTCCGTGCCGAGCGCGTCACGCACGCATTCCTCACCCCCGGCGTACTCGACACCATCGCACCCGACGCCGACGATCCCGCAGCAGCGGACCCGTTGCCGCTGCTGCAGACGATCATCGTGGGCGGGGACGCATGCTCGGCGACAACCGCGCGGCGGTGGATCGGCCTGGGCAAGCGATTCTTCAATGCCTACGGGCCCACCGAGTCGACCATCATGGGGACCCTCGCCGGCCCGCTGTCGGTGGCCGACACCGAACCGATGACCATCGGCTCGGCGATCACCGGCACCGACGTCCGCGTGCTCGATCCGTCTCTCCGCGAGTGCGCACCCGGGGTGCCCGGCGAGTTGTACCTGCGCGGAGTCGGTCTGGCCCGCGGATACCACGGTCGGCCCGGGCTCACTGCCGCGACCTTCGTCGCCGACCCCGACGGCCCACCCGGGTCTCGCCGCTACCGCACCGGCGACCTGGTCAGGGTGTCTGTCCGCGCACCCGAGCTCGAGGCGCGCGCCGGTCTGGTGCACCTGGGCCGCATCGATCATCAGGTCAAGATCCGCGGCCACCGGGTGGAGACCGGCGAGGTCGAGTCGCTGCTCCGCGGGCACTCCGGCGTCCGCGCCGCGGTAGTCGCCACCCGGCCGGGCCCGGACGGGAACGCCGCGCTCGTGGCCTATGTGGTGCCCACCGGCGATCTCCGGCGGGACCACCTGCTCGACCGGCTGCGCGAGTCGTTGCCCGCCCACGCGATTCCGGCGGCGATCGTCGAACTCGACGCCGTACCGCTCACCTCCGCAGGCAAGGTCGACCACCGGGCCCTGCCCGCACCGGTATACGAGACCACGGAGTACCGCGCGCCCGGTACGTCGACCGAAAGGCTTGTCGCCGAGGTGTTCGCCGAACTCCTCGGACGCGACCGGGTCGGGGTGTCGGACAACTTCTTCGACGCCGGCGGCAACTCGTTGACCGCCGCCCAGGCCGCCGCGCGTATCCGCACCCGCTCCGGCCGTGAGCTGTCCGTCCGCGATCTGTTCGACGCCCCATCTGTACAGGAACTCGCACGCCGGCTCGACGCGTCCACCGCACACACCGGACCGGTCCTGGGTGAACTCGACCGGCCGGCGCGGATTCCGCTGTCGCCCGCCCAGCAGCGGATGTGGTTCCTCAACCGGTTCGATCCCGGCGCGCTGACCGAGAACATCCCGATCGTCCTGCGGCTGACCGGTGACCTCGACGTCGAGGCCTTCACCGCGGCGCTGGCCGGGCTGCTCGCCCGCCACGAGGCGCTGCGCACGATCTACCCCGACAGCGCCGACGGACCACACCAGGTGATCCTGCCCGCCGATCAGGTACCACTCGATCTATCGACAGTCCCGTTGTCCCGCAGCGCATTGCCCGACGCAGTCCAGCGGTCCACCCGGACGACGTTCGACGTCACCGCGGCCCCACCGGTCCGCGCCGAGCTCTTCCGCGTGACCGATCACCACCGCACGGACGCCGGCCGGGACGAGTACGTGTTCGTCCTCGTCGCCCACCACATCTGCGCCGACGGACTGACGATGGTGGCACTCGCCGGCGAGCTGGCCGCGGACTACTCGTCGCGGATGGATGCGCACCGGACCGGGAAACGGGCGGTCGAGCCGGTACCACCACCTGTCCAGTACGCCGACTACGCGGTCTGGCAACGTGCGATCCTCGACGACCGCAACGGTTCGTCGGCCGCCCAACTGCAGCAGTGGGTGCAGCGACTACAGGGCGCGCCGCCGGTGATCGACCTGCCGACGGCCGGCCCGCGACCCACTCGACCCAGCGGGCGCGGAGCCCGCGTCGACTTCGCGATAAATGCCGAGTTGCACACTCGGATCGTCGACTTCGCCGGCCGTCGCGGCGCGACCCCGTTCATGGTGGCGCACACCGCGCTCGCGGTGCTGCTCGGCCGTCTCGGCGACAACCGCGACGTCGTCATCGGCACGCCGATCGCCGGGCGAGGCGAGCAACACCTCGACCGGGTGGCCGGCATGTTCGTCAACATGCTGGCGCTACGCACCGTCATCGACCCGGCTGCCACCGTCGACGAAGCCCTGGACATCGCGCGAGACGCAGCATTGCATGCCTTCTCGAACTCGCTGATCCCGTTCGACCGCATCGTCGAGGAACTCGACCTGCCGCGGTCGACGTCGCACCACCCGTTGTTCCAGGTCGCGATGTCGTTCCAGAACATCGGCCCGATGGACCTGGCCTTGCCGGGGCTGGCGGTGGAGGTCGTCGACGACGACGTCGAGGTCGCGGAGTTCGACCTGCATCTGACCCTCGCCGACACCTTCGGGGCCGACGGCGCCCCCGCCGGCCTCACCGGGCAACTGGTCCATGCGACCGATCTCTTCGATCAGGACTCGGCCGCCGAATTAGTCGAGCGCTACCGGCGCATCCTGGCGGCGATGGTCGACGCACCCGACACCGCGGTCGGTGACCTGCCACTGCTCGACGCCACTGAGCGATCGGCGCTGACGGTCACCGCGACCGCGCCGGAGACCGTCCCGGGCGACACGGGACTGGCCGACCTGTTCCACGCCCGGGCGTCGCGCACACCGGACGCCGAGGCCGTGGTGACCGGCGATCGCGTCCTGACGTACCGCGAATTCGCCTGCCGGGTGACGGCATTGGCGCGGCTACTGGTGCGTTCCGGCGTCGGTCCCGAGGACCGTGTCGCCATCGCCGCGGCACGCGGACTGCCCCAACTGCTCGCCGTGTACGCGGTCGCCACCGTCGGCGCCGCATATGTTCCGGTCGACCCGTCGGCGGCCGAACGTGCCGCGACGATCCTGGATGTGTCCGACCCGGTCCTGGTACTGGGCGTCGGATCCGCGGCGCCCGATTCCCGGCCCTACCTCGACCTCGATACCATCGAGGCCACGTCGGCCGACTTCGCCGCGGAACTCGTCGAACTCCCGGCCGCGCTGTCCGATGAGTTCCCCAGACCGCGCCCCGACTCCACGGCCTACGTGCTGTTCACCTCCGGTTCCACCGGAATACCCAAGGGGGTGAGTGTGTCTCATGCCGCCCTCGCCCACCAGTTGCACTGGATGCAGCACCGCTATCCGATGGGTGCCGGTGACACGGTGCTGGTCAGGACCTCCGCGGGCTTCGATCTGTCGGTCTGGGAGTACTGGTGGCCACTGCAGACCGGAGCACGAATCGTGCTCGGCGACAACGGGAGCGAGCGCGACGGCCACGCGTTGCTCGGCGCCCTCGGCCGGCACCACGTGACGGTACTGCCGACGGTGCCGTCGGCACTGTCGATGATCCTCGACGCCGGTACGCCACCGGCCTCGCTGGGTACCGTGCTGTGCATCGGTGAAGAGCTGCCCGCCGAGCTCGTCGCCCGGGTGCGCGAGGCCGCCGCCGGCAGTCGGTCGACGCCGATCGTGATCCACAACCTCTACGGGCCCACCGAGGCGGCGGTCAGCGTGACCGGACACGAAGTGGTGGGCGTTCCCGACGGGCGGGTCTCCATCGGGCACCCGCAACCCGTCGTGACCGTGCGCGTGCTGGACACACGCCTGCAACCGGTGCCCGACGGCGTCGCAGGCGAGCTGTACCTCGGCGGTGTGCAACTGGCACGCGGGTACCACGGGGACCCGGCGCGGACCGCGGCGTCGTTCGTCCCTGATCCGTGGACGACCGGCGGCGCACGGATGTACCGCACCGGGGATCTGGTGCGCCGCAACACCGACGGCGCGCTCGAGTATCTGGGTCGCACCGACCACCAGCTCAAGGTGCGCGGCTTCCGCATCGAGCCGGGCGAGATCGAGGCGGTGCTGCGGCGCTGTGCAGGCGTCGCCGACGCGGTCGTCGTGGCGATCCCGGGAGCAGATGGCCAGGACCGGGTCGTCGGCTTCGTCGCCGGTGACGCCGCGGAGCTGACCGCGGAGAACGTCCGACGCGAGGCGGCGTCCCGGCTTCCGGCCTACCTGCGCCCAGAGGTTCATGTCCTCGATTCGTTGCCGTACAACGACAACGGCAAGGTCGATCGTTCGCAACTGCCGCAACCGCGGGCCGCCGAACGCGCCTACGCGCCGCCACGCACCGATGTGGAGTGCCGGGTCGCCAAGGTGATCGCCGAGGTCACCGGCACCGAACGAGTCGGCCTGGGCGACAACTTCTTCGACGTCGGCGGCAACTCGCTGTCGGCGACGCGGGTGGCATCGCTGCTGGAAGCGGAGTTCGGGCGTGCAATCCCCGTCCGGCTGCTCTTCGACGCGGTCGACGTCGCCGATCTCGCCGCGCAGATCGACACCTTGCCCGTCCCGACCGGCACCGAGGACACCGCGGGCGTGCCGCTCGTCCGCGGTGACGACGACGAGCCGGCGCCACTGGCACCGGCGCAGCGTCGAATCTGGGAGGCCGTGCGCAACGGGTCGGGTGCGGACTGGAATGTACCGGTCGCCGTGCGCTTCTCCGGGGACCTCGACACAGCGGCACTGGCGTCGGCTCTGGTGGACCTCGTCGACCGCCACGAATCGTTGCGCACGCGCCACCGTGACGGTGTCTCCGGCCCGGAACTGGTGGTGCTGCCGACCGGAGTGGTCGCCGATCTCATCGATCGCGGCCTCACTCCGCAACCCGTCGCCGCCGCCGACTACGAGCAGGTCCTCGCCGAGGTGGCCTGGTCGGAACTCGACGTGCGGAACTCGGCACCTATCCGACTCCGGCTGCTGCAGTTGGACGACCAGACACATGTTCTGGTGCTGGTCACCCACCACCTGAGCGTCGACGGCCAGTCGATGGCACCGCTCGCCCGCGACCTCATCACCGGTTTCGTCGCGCGGACCCTCGATGCCGGATCGGCCGTTCCGGTGCAGGAGCCGGCGGTGAGGTTCCGCGACTACGCGCGATGGCGCACCGGCATCCTCGCCGCAGACCGTGACCGCCAGCTCGCCTACTGGACGGATCGGTTGACCGCCGGATCCCGGGGTCCCGGAACAGGTCCGACGCTACGGACCGACCACCACCGTCCCGCGCGGTGGCAGTCCGCAGGCGCCGCAGTCGAGTTCACCCTCGCCACCGACCTGCACGTCGCGTTGGACGGGTTCGCCCGGGCGACGTCGGTGAGCATGTTCGCGGTCCTGCAGGCCGCGTTCGCGGTGATCCTGGCGGAACTGGCCGACGACCCGGACGTGCGCGTGGGCACGGCCAACGCCAACCGGCCGCACGCGGCGCTCGAGGGGGTCATCGGCAACTTCGCCGACGACCTGCCCATGCGTCTCGACGCAGCCGGCCACCGGGACTTCGCCGCGCTCGCACGCGAGGTGCATCAGCAGCTGCTCGACGGCCTCGCGCACCCGGACATCTCGGTTCCCGACCTCGCCGACGCACTGGACCTCGACATCGATCCCGCGGGTTCGTCCGGGTCGCCCGTCTTCCCGGCGACGCTGATCCTGCAGCAGGCGGGAGCAGACGACGCGGGTATGTCCGAGATCGACCTAGGGGGCGTGCGGATCACCCGCGAACCGCTCGCGAACTGCGTCGCCAAACACGAGTTGGAGTTCACGTTGCTCGAAGTCCGCGACGCCGAGGGGCCTGCCGGAATCACCGGCACCCTGCTCTATCCGGTCGCCCTGTTCAACCCGGCCACCGCGCAGCGGCTCGTCGGCTCTCTCCGGGCGATCCTCGAGACCGTCGTCGAACAGGACGGGACGCCCACCGTCGCCGTGCTCCGGGAGGCAGTCCGATGACGGCCGCACCGGTGGCGGCATCGGTGGTGATCGCCTACTACCGCGGACTGCCCGACCTCGACGTCCAGCTCGAAGCCCTGGCCGCGCAGGACTTCAGCGGGAACTTCGAGGTGATCGTCAGCGACAACGAGGGAAGCGCCGAGCTGCGTCGGCATCTCGACGCCCATCCGCTGCGCGACCGGTTGGCTCTGCGCTGGGTGGACTCCTCGGACGTCGCCGGTACCTCGCATGCCAGGAACGTCGGAACACGCAGCGCCGCAGCAGACTTCATTGTCTACTGCGACCAGGACGACGCGGTCCATCCGACCTGGCTGCGCGCCATGGTCGACGCCGGCCGCGACGCCGACCTGGTGGGCGGTCCACTCGAGCGCGACACTCTCAACGACCCGGTCGTCGCGTCGTGGCGGGTGTTGCCCGATCCGGACGAACCGATCGTGCTGGGACGCTTTCTCCCCATGAGTTTCGGCTGCAATCTCGGCGTGCGCCGCAGCGTTTTCGACGCAGTCGGCGGGTGGGACGAGAACTACCCGACGGCCGGCAGCGACGTCGAGTTCTGCTGGCGGATCCAGACCGCGGGCCACACCTTCGGTTACGCGCCCGAGGCCATGGTCGCCTACCGGTATCGGACCGGGTTGCGCGAATCGTGGGACCAGGTCGTCGACTACGGCAGCGAAGAGGCCCGCGTCGCCAAACAGTTCGGTGCTCCCGGACGGCAGTGGTGGTGGTTCCCGATCCATGTGGGTGTCGTCCTCGCAACATGTCCGGTGTGGCCCTGGGCGTGGTCGCGTCGGCGGCGCGGGGCGTGGGTCTGGGTGACGGGAAATCTCGTCGGACGGATCAAGGGCAGCCTCAAATACCGCGTCGTGTATCTCTGACCGCGACCGCTTTCCGGTGCCGAACGGCGAATCCGGGACATGCCTCGAACGCCACACGGATATGTCTCAGGATTTGCTCAGGTTGCCTGATTTGTCCGCTAATGTTTAGCGATGCTCAAAGGTCAGGGTTCTGTGCGCTTGTCGGCGCGTCTGCTGGTGGCGGCTCTCGTGCTCGCGGTGTCCGCCTCCCTCTCGGTCGTCGCCGCAGGATCGTCGGCCGCCGCTCCGGTGGTGAACCCGAAGGCCGGGAAGCTGGTGGCAAAGGCCGACTTCGAGGTGAAGCGCGACGGGTTCTCCTTCGAGAACTGGGGACCGAACGACGCCGCCCATTCGCGTGGCCTGTCGATCGAGGGGATGCGTGCGGTCTTCGGTGACGAGGTGTGCGCCCGCATCGTCCTGGGGGTGTGCTCGCCGACGACGGTCGCCGAGCTCGTGCAGCAGGAATTCAACGACGCGATGACCGGTGGGCACTGCTTCGGGATGGCGGCCCTGGCCGGCCTGTATGCCACCAAGCGGCTCAATCCGTTCCCGTTCGCGATGCCGTGGCAGTCCGTCTACAGCATCGGGCCGTCGGCACCGCTGGACGAGCTGATCGCGCGGATGTTCATCACCCAGGGCTTCCCGCCCACCGATCTCGCCCAATCGGAGGTCTCGGCGTCACAGGCCCTCTCACGGTTGCGTTCGGCGTGGACGCGCAACGACAACTACGTTCTCGCGATCTACACCGACGAAGAGCGTCAGGCCGGCCACGCGATCAACCCGATCGCCATCCGCGACCTCGGTGAGGGCAAGCGCGGCATCGTCGTCTACGACAACAACTTCCCCGGTGTGGAGAAGATGGTCGTCGTCGATCCGGCCGCCGAGCGCTGGTACTACTCGACGGCCACCAACCCGTCCGAACCGACCATGCTGTTCCAGGGGTCTGCCGCGAACAAGATGATGCTGGTGCCGTTGGCGTCGATCCTTGCGCGACACCAGGATCCGGACCTGCGCAACGACGACACCGTCGTGGTCGTGTCCGACACCAACGGCGGCGCTCGCGGCGCCGGTGACGTCGACTGGGACGTCAGGGTCACCGATCCGGCCGGCCGCACGATCCCCGGCGTCGAGAAGAAGATCTTCTTCAACAACGACAACACCGCGTCGTTCACCGTGCCCGCGAACCGGAAGTTCCGGATCGTCGTCGACGGTGTGGAGGCCGGACGCACCGCGGACATCAATGCGACCGTCCTGAGTGGCGGTGGCGCCGTGGCCATGGGCGACCTCGAGGTGCCCGCCGGTGCCACCGCGGTGATCGACGCAGACCCGGCGCGGCATGCACTTCGCGTGAGTTCGTCGGCGACGACGACCGCGGAATTCCAGGTGGCCACCGAGGATTCGCTGCGGTCGCTGTCGACCGAGACCAGCCAGTTGTCGATCGGTCCGGGCTCGTCGGTGTCGGTGGGCGCCACCTCACCGGTGGGTGTGACGGTGCTGACCGAGGGTCGGGCGCAGAAGGTGCGACTCGCGGTGGAACGCAGCGACACCCTCACCGACCGGACCGCGATCACCCGAACCCCGGTCACGCTGCGCCCGGGTGCGAAGCTCGATGTGCCGGTGAATCTCTGGACCGGCTGGGGACCGCTGACCGCGACCGTCCGCAGTGGTGCATCTGTCACGCCGGTGACACTCGCCCAGTGAACAGCGACAACCGCCGGGCCGGAACGAGTGTCACTCCCGCCCGAGGCCGGACGGTTCCGCCGCGCGTGCTGAGCCTGCTGGCTGCTGTCGGGCTCGGCGTCGTTGGATTCGGGGCGGTCGGATTCGGCGCGGTCGCCTGCAGCGACGAACCGTCGTCGACGACCTCCGCACCGGCGTCGAGCATCACCGAGCAGGTCGAGACGCTCGACGAGGTGACCGTCCACCGATTCGAGTACCCGACTCCCGACACCGCTGACACCGAACAGAATTGGGCGGAGCTGTACCTGCCGGCCGGCGAGCAGCGTGTCGATTCGATCCCGCTCGTCGTGCTGATCCATGGCGGTGCCTGGCAGAGCGCGCTGGGTGCCGACATCTTCGAGCCGCTGGCGCGCGATCTCGCCGACCGCGGGATGGCCGTCTACAACGTCGAGTACCGGCGGGTGGGCTCCGGAGGCGGCTGGCCGGCGACGTTCCGCGACGTCGCCAGCGCGCTCGATCACGTTGCGGTGGTGGACAAACAGTTCCCGCAGATCACCACAGACGACGAGCTCGTCGTCGGACACAGCGCCGGGGCACAACTCGCGGTGTGGGGCGGTACGCGGCACAAGCTGAAGGACGACGAGGTCGGGTCCCGCCCGGTGTTCCGGCCCACGCGAGTCGTCTCCCTGGCCGGCCCGCTCGACATGGTCTACGCGGCGACACATGGTGACGACCGCATCGTGACCGCCCTGGGTGGCACACCGCGTCAGGTTCCGCAGCGCTACGCGATGGTCGATCCGATTCAGAACATCGATCCGGACACGCCTGTGGTCGCCATCCACGGGACGGCCGATCGTGTGGTCTCGCCGGTGAACTCGCAACGGTACGTCGACGCCGTGGTGAGGCAGGGCGGCGACGCCGAGGCGGTTCTGATCGACGGCGGCAACCACGGATCGGTGGTGACGTCGGATGCAGCCGAGTACCCGCGCGTCCTCGACATCATCACCGGGGCGTCGCAGGCCGACGTGGAGGACGTGGCCTGATCCACCTGCCGGTTGAGGCCCGTCGAAACCCCCGCCCGTCCTGACCACGTCGGTTAGGGTTCGGCGCAGCAGGTGGCAACGACGCCGCCTGGCGAGGAGGTTTCCATGGCCACCGTCCAGACCGTGACCGGTCCGATCGATTCCGCCGACCTCGGGAACGTGCTGGTGCACGAGCACGTGTTCATCGTCGGCGAAGAGTTCCGGCAGAACTACCAGGACGACTGGGACGAGGACGAGAAGGTCGCCGAGGCGGTACGCGACCTGACCGAACTCAAGGAACTCGGGATCGACACCATCCTGGACCCGACAGTGCTGGGACTCGGGCGCTACATCCCCCGCATCCAGCGGATCGCGGCACAGATCGACCTGAACATCGTCGTGGCGACCGGGCTCTACACCTACAACGACATCCCGTTCCAGTTCCACTACGCCGGCCCCGGGATGCTGTTCGACGTCCCGGAACCGCTGGTGACGCTGTTCACCCGCGACCTCACCGAAGGCATCGCCGACACCGGGGTGCGCGCCTCATTCCTGAAGTGCGCCATCGAGTCCCAGGGTCTGACGCCCGGCGTCGAACGGGTGATGCGGGCGGTCGGGCAGACGAGTGCACAGACCGGTGCGCCGATCACCGTGCACACCGATCCCCACACGCAGTCGGGGCTGATCGCGCAGAAGGTGCTGGCCGAGGAGGGCGCCGACCTGACGAAGGTGGTCATCGGCCATTCCGGGGACAGCGTGGACCTCGACTACCTGATGAAGCTCGCCGATGCCGGTTCGATCCTCGGCATGGATCGCTTCGGACTCGATCTCCTGCTGCCCTTCGAGGATCGCGTGAACACCGTCGCCGAACTGTGTGAGCGGGGCTACGCCGACCGCATGGCCCTGGCGCACGACGCCGCCTGCTTCATCGACTGGTTCGATCACGAGGCCAAGAAGCAGGCGCTGCCGCGGTGGAACTACCGGCACATCAGCGAGGAGGTGTTGCCCGCGCTCCGCGAACGTGGGGTCAGCGATACCGACATCTCGACGATGCTCGTCGACGTCCCGCGCCGCTACTTCGAGTGACCCCTGTCAGCGGAGGGTGGCCTGGTACCGGCGCATCCCGGAGAGCCACCTGTCGTAGTCGGCGCCCTTGTGGCGGTACATCTCCAGGACCTCGGGGTGCGGCAGGATCAGGAACCGTTCGTCGGCGACTGCCTCCAGAACGAGTGCGGCGACGGCGCCCGGGGTGAGCACCGCACCGGCCGTCTCGACGGCGCGTCGCATCAACTCTTGTTCCTGCGTGACCGAATCCCCTTCTGGCCGCAACAGTTTGGTGTCGACACCCATCGGGCAGAGGCAGCTGACCCGGACGCCGTCGTCGCCGTGGGTGATGTTGAGCCATTCGGCGAAGCCGACCGCCGCGTGCTTGGTGACGGAGTACGGCGCGTTGCCGATCTGGGTGAGCAGACCGGCGGCCGACGCCGTGCTGACGAAGTAGCCGCTCCCACGCTCGACCCACTGCGGAATCAGGCGTCGCGCGGCGCGGATGTGGCTCCGCAGGTTGACGTCGAGGGCGAGATCCCAGACCGCCTCGTCGGTGTCGACGCCACCGCCCATCCCGACGCCGGCGTTGGCGAAGTAGAGGTCGACCGGCCCGAAGGTGGATTCCGCGAGCCGGACGGCGACATCGATGTGGCGATCGTCGGAGGCGTCGCCGCTCAGAGCCGCGGCGGAGTTCCCGAGGGATTCCGCGACGCCGGTGACCGCGTCGCCGTCGAGGTCGGTGACCACGACCCGCGCACCTGCGTCGACCAGTGCGTGCGCGATGGCCCCGCCGATACCTCCGCCGCCACCGGTGACGATGGCGACCTTGCCCGCGACGTCCATGGATCTCCTCTGATCGACAGGTGTGTGCGTTCAGAGTTACCAGATGTCGATGTTCCCCGATCGGTTCCGTTCCGATGAGTTCCGGCGCGGGGCCCGGTCTGACATCGTGACAGCAACACGTCGAGACACACCGGGGATCCACCGAGCATCGAGAACACGGAGCGCACCATGGGAAAGATCCACGTCCACGAATTCATCACCCTCGACGGAAGCTACGAGGACCCGAGTTTCACCGTGCCCTACGGTTTTGCCGACGGGATGGCGGAGCTCCTCGGTGCGTTCATGAACGACTGCACCGGAATCCTGCTGGGCCGTAGGACTTTCGAGATGTTCGGGCCGGCGTGGTCGACGCGGACCGCCGACGACGATCCGGGCGCTCCGTTCTTCAACGACACCACCAAGTATGTCGTGTCGTCGACCCTGCACAAGGCGGAGGGCTGGCAGAACTCCGAGATCTTCGGCACCTACGACGCCGAGAAGATCCGTGCACTCAAGAAGGACCGCGATCTCTACGTGAGCGGCAGCGGAACGCTGGTCCGTGCCCTGTTGCGCGACAAGCTCATCGACGAGCTGCACCTCCTGGTATACCCCGTGGTCCTCGGCAGTGGTGCCCGCCTCTTCGACGGCCTCACCGACACCCCGCTGGCCCTGGTGGGGTCCGACGTCTTCGACAACGGCGTCGTCCACCTGTCCTACAGCTCGACCGACTGACCGGACCCGACCGCCCGGACCCGACGGGCCCGCTTCGGGCTCAGGCCTCCGCCGAGGGGCCCGACGACGCGTCGCCCACGAGGTCCATCGCGCTGAGAAGTAGTCGGGCCACGCGGGCATACGCTCGATGTTCGGCTTCGCACAGCGCGATCTCCTCGTCGCCGAGCTCAGCCTTGCGGGCCGTCAGGAGGTTGTCCATCCACTCGCGCATCTCGGCGGCGCAGATGTCGAAGAACTCGTGGACTCGCGCGGGATCGTGTCGGCAGGCGATGAGCACGGTGTTGGGTGACAGCTTGGAATCGGGTTTCTGGTGGACCCGCAGAAGGCCCAGCAACGCGCCGGGCAGACGGTCACCGCGGCGACGGTGATCCAATTTGAGTTTCTTGTCGACGTCCAGCCGGTAGATCATCTGCGGGCGCGCGGATGCGGCGAAGTCGTCCCAGCGCCGGAGGGCGGCGTCGAGGTTGGCCGGATTGAACACCGCGACGTCGAGCCGCCGCTGCGCGTAGACGAGTCCGTTGCGCACCACCACCGCCACCTCGGGCCAGCGCGGGGAGAACTCGGAGACGATCATCCCCAGCAACGAGGGAGCGGGCACCACCGAACTGAGGATGGTGACGATCTCCAGGGCGCGCGCATCACGTGTGGGCCGCAGCAATGAGGTGCCCGACGACCGAAGATAGATGGCCTTGCGGGGACTGACCACCACGGGCCGGCCGGTCGCGGCCATCGCCGCCCGGACCAGTTCGACGAGATGGTCTTTCGACCGGGGCACCACGCCACCCTCGACCGGGGCGTCGACCGGCCCGGCCAGGGAGGCGAACCGCACGGTCTCGGCAGTGGTGTTCTCGGCAGTGGTGTTCTCGGCGGTGGTGTTCTCGGGAGCGGTGGTCTCGTCGCGGGCACCGAACTCGCCCGGTCTGTCGTGTTCGCCCGGTGCGTCGGTGTCGGCGGCGCCCGACGCCGAGTGGTGCCGCGCGAACGACGGATCGCCGATGCTGACGAAGGACGGGTGGATGACCCCCCACACCTCCCGCAGCGCGCGGACCGCGGCGTCGGCGAGATCGTCGAAACGGGTCGGGTCGACCTCGTAACAGAACGCGCTGCGACCCTCCAGCCGGCACCAGCCGCGGTCGACGATGTAGGTGGCCTGCCTCATCCAGCGGTCCTTGTCGGTCCAGGTGAGGTCGCCCGCCGAGATGGTGCACCGTAATCGGTCCGGTTGGCCGGTCTGGCCGGCGACGGCGAAGGTCATCCGCCTGCGCCGGCCACCCGCAGCGGCTTCCACGATCGCCAGCGACTGTCCGCGCACCAACTCCGGGACACGGGTGGAGAGGGTGTCGGCGAAGTCCCGCCAGGCCGCCTCGAGGACGGCGTCGAAATCGGGGGACATGCAGGCTCCTCTGGGGGCGTATGTACGCGAACCGGGATCCGCATAGTACGACGCCGCGGTGACACCCGTGAGAGATCTAGCGGGGTGTCGAGTGCTGGATGGTCTCGCCGTACCCCGGATACCAGGGCAACCGCCGGGACGTGTAGTCCGGACAGGTCAGCGGGGCGCGCCGCAACGTCCGGCCGGTCAGTGCCTCCCACGTCACCGAGTTGACGATGCGGAAGGCCGCCGTCTCGCGGGTGGTCGGATGCCACGTGTCGGTGGACTCGAGCGGTCCGACCACCCGGGGGACCGTGGTGCGGGGCTGAGCACGGGCCTGTTCGGCACGTGAGATGTCGCAGAGGACGCAGGTGCCGGGCGTCGTCGAGGTGTGGCGCCGGCGGCGGGCCCAGGCGTCGGCGCGCATCGGTATGACGGTCAGCTGGAGAAGCGAGCCGTCCGAGTGCAGGCCCTCGGGTGTGTGCGTCGACGGTGCGACGAACTGGCGGTTGTCCCCGGTGGGGACGCGATAGGACGCGAGGGTCGGCTGGGTGGGTACCTCGATGTAATCGCCGGCCTCGAAATCGGGTGTACCGGTGAACTCTTCGCCGCTGATCGCATTGATGCCGTCGACGCCGAGCATCACCAGGAACGGATGCTGGTGGGGTGAGGTGAAGTCCACCCAGGCAGCCTCGGACTGCCACATCGGGATGACGGCGTGCGCGTCCCCGGCGGGCGATCCCTGTGCGAGGCGTAGTGTGCCGTCGCCGACGAGTCCGGTGCGTTCGGTGAGGTCGGGGGTGCGTGGTGTGCGCTGGAACGTGACGTGCAGTCGGGCGTCCGGCCCCAGCGCGGGAAAGGTGAACGTCAGCGCGCCGCGGTCCGTGGTGATGGCCATGGGTAGCTCCGATCGGTGACCCGGACCACACGAGGAGGTCCGTCACCGATCTAACGCGTCGCAGACCGCGTGCGCCCGTCAAAACCTCGAATATCGTCCGCGCAGACTACGCCGAGCGCGTCCTCACGAGCGGCAAACCGGGAAAAAGCCTCGCTCACTTGGCTGATGGGCGGCGGTCGGGAGCGTCGTCGGAGAGCACGACGACGCGTAGCGCGTCACGCAGGCTCTGTGTGGTCGCCTGCCAGGCCTCGGCCTCGTGGCGGCAGGCATCGGCTTCGGCGGTGTCCGACGCCGCGGCGGCATCGACCGCCGAACGCCGCCACGTGAGGCACTGCTCCTCGCTGGTGTGGATGTAGGAGAGGATGTCTGCCTGGCTGTAGTGGCAGATCTTGGCGACCTCGTGCGCGTTCAGCGACCCGCCGTCGGGATCGAGCTCCAGGAGGGTCTGCAGGGCGTCGGGAAGCCGGTCGTCGGACTCGATACGTTCGGGTGCGCCCTCGGCGACCTTCTCGATGACGCTCGGTGCGCAGTCGGCGAGAAAGGAGAACCACTCGGCCAGCGCCGAGCTCAGATTGTGGGGATGGAAGACCGCGCACTCGAGGGTGAGCGTCGCGAACACCTCGTCCTCGAGAAGGTGGACACGAACGGCCGATCCCATCGTCGGCTGTGCGGCGACGACGTCGGCGGCGCGCCGCCGGTCGGTGATGTCACCGGCCAGGCGGGCGAAGAACTCGAGACGGGGTGCGTCGGAGCGCGGACTCAGCCACGACGACACGGGCTTGGTCGGGAGGACGATGTCGCCGTCGGTGTCGGTCTGGATCCGGCAACCGGTCAGATCCTCCAGCGAGGCGACGACCAGCGCGCGGAGGTGATCGGCGTCGTAGGGCTGGACGGCGACCTCGATCTGCGGTTCGGCCCGTGGTGCCGGGGTGTGGTCGAGGAAGGCCGGGTGGACGACCTCCCACACCTGACGCAGCGTCTGCACGGCGACGTGAGCGAGCTCGTCGACGCGTCGGCGGCCGACCTCGTAGATGTGGGTGCCGTTGCGCAGGCGTCGCCAGCCGAGGCCGGCGAGCATCGTCAGATGCTCGTCGAAGTACTCCGGGGTGGGGTGCAGGTCGGCGTCGTCGATGGTGCACCGCAACCGATGCGACCCGGTGAGTGTGAACCGCAGGGTGCCGTGCGGGCCCTCGGGGATCTGCGGGTCCTGCTGGATGGTGAGGGTGGCACCGCTGTCGAGACAAGACAACCGGTCGCCGACGTGCAGGGCGAATGTGCGCCACGCGTCGTCGATGTGCGAGTCCACGGTGAAGTCGGCCATGTCGACTCCCTTCCTCGTCGTGCTCCGATCGGGATGCATCGTGCGACGTTCTGGCGGAACCCGGGAGGGACGAACGATCGACGGAGAGCACGATCGCGCGGGCCGGCCCCGAACCTGCCCTCGGTCCAGGTTAGGCGACTTCACCGACACTCTTGGTCGTCTGATCAGACGCATTCCGAACGCTGGTCCGAACGCTACTCCGGAGGTCGGCCACCCGGCTGACCCAGGCGGGAGTCGGGCCCACCGGCAGCCCCAACGGTCAGGGGCTCGGAACCTCTGCGGGCGTCTCCGGGGAGGCGGGCGACGGTTCCTCGGGCGGGGGCACGTACTCGGTCGTGGTGGTGGTCGTGGTGGTTTCGGAGTGGGTCTCCTCGGCCGGCGGCGCGACGTGGGTCGGCGTGGCCGGTGCAGTCGTCGTCGGCGTGTCCGTCCGGTCGACGGTCCAGGTGGCGGACCTGACCACGACCGTCTCCGAGGAACCGGTCGTGGTGAGCGACAGGGTCCACACGCCGGTCGGGTCGGTGGCGCCGGCGACCGACGATCGTCGCAGCGCGGTGGCGGGCACCGATCTGGGCACGTTGTCGGTGCACGTGAGTTCCACCGAGCCGGTCGCCGCCACGGACGGGACGTCGCATCCGACAGCCAGCCCGGCATCGTCGAAGGCGAAATCGGCGATCACCTCGCCGACCCCGCTGAACGAGGTTGGCGTGGGCGGTGTTGCCGGCGGGACCTCCGACGCCGGGGGTGCCGGGGGAATCTCTGACCCGCCGGGCGCGGGCGCGGGGGACTCCGGTGCCGGGCCGTCGGGTGCCGAGGAGGCCGGGCCGGGCACGTCCGCGCCGGGGATCTCGGACCCGGGGTTCTCAGAGCGTGGGTTCTCGGATGCCGGGGCGGGCTGATCCACGCCGGGGCCGGGTGAGTCGGACGCGGGGGCGCCCTCGGGGAGTCCGCCGTCCTCTGCCGCACGCTTCTCGACGGCCTGGGCCGGTGCGGGGTTGCCGGGACCGGCGAGTCCGTTGTGTTCGGCATCGTCCTCGGTGTCCGCCCGGAACGGGGTGTTGAGGGCGGCGGGGGTCGGCAGCGGACCGGTCGGCGGCGCGAGCCCCGACACGTCGAGGAGCCCGCCGGCGGGCTTGCCGAAGATCTGTCCGGTCAGGATGTCCAGCAGCTGCAGGATCGGTGCCCCCGGTGTGCCCGTTGCCTGCGGCGTCCCGGGCACGATCGTGGTCGTGCCGTGGACGGTCGTGACGTTCTGGTCGGCGTAGGCGATCCGGGTGACCGACCGGCTCTGGTAGCCGCGCCACGGCTGACCCTCGAGGCGGTAGCCGCCCAGGGGAGCCGCCGCGGGCGGTGCCAGCGGATTGCCGCATGAGCACATCGCGCGCGGTACGCCTGCGGAGTCGACGTAGACGGCAGTGCCACGCTGCAGAATCGACTGGAACGGGACGGCCCGTCCGGACGTGAACGAGTGATTGGTGACCCAGGTGTCGGCGGTCAGGACCACCGGGGTGAGCGTGTTGAGGTAGTGCGGGATGTCGGCGGTGCCGATGCCGTAGACGCTCGCCCACGCCTGCGCGGTCGGAGGGTCTGCGAGCAGCCGGTTGCTCAGTGCGGCGGTGTCGCAGGCCGCGGAATCACCGGTGCCGTACAGACCCGGTTCGGTTCCGTTGACCGCGCGGCCCCCGAGGTCGGACGCACCGACGCTGCCGGTCAGCGCGACGTTGTCCGGAAGCGTGCCCGCGCCGGCCACCAGTACGGGATCGGTGAACGGGTCGATGCCGGGATCGTTGGCCGCGGTGAGGGTGAGTCCGGGAACGTAGATGTCGCCGTCACGGGCCTTGAGGACGAAGACGATACCGCCGGCGAGGACCAGCGCGAGGACGACGACGATCGCACCGAGGACCAGCGTGAGCGTCCGGGCGCCCCGCGGCTCGGGAGGGATCGCGCCGAACGGTGTCGAGGGGTGGGCCGGGGGACCGGGCGGATAGGTCATCGGACGAACTCCTCGGTGGGGAACTCCTCTGCGCGGAACCCCGCGAATGTGGACGAGGCAGCTCGCTCGCCGAGCTCAGTATCTGCGCGCGGGACGGAGCCGAGCAAGGTCCGACCAGCATTGTTGCCGGTTGCGACGTCAAATCTCGACCGTTCGGACCACACCGCGGTAACGCTGGGCAGCGGTGACGCGACAGATGATGGCCGGGGCGCGCGACGCGCCTCAGCGACGCCGCTCGCCGATCAGGGGTGGCGTCCGAACACCATCGACTCCTCGACCTTGCCGATCCGGTGGTCGATGGCGTCGCGGTAGTAGTTGTGCCGGACCTGCCAGCGACCCCGTGTGCCCGACTTCGGCAGCGCCTCCGGCGACCGCTCGACGTAACCGGCCTTCAGGTCCCAGACGGGGCGTGCGGTCATGGGTTCGGAACCCAGGTGCGGGTAGGCGTGGGTGTAACCGTTGCGGCGCATGTACTTCACGAGGTCGGCCACCGCGCGGGCGGTCATGTCCGCGCGCAGCGTCCACGACGCATTGGTGTAACCCACCGACCAGGCGAGGTTGGGCACGTCCTCGAGCAGGTGACTCTTGAAGACGAAGCGATCGTGCGGCTTGACCTCGGCCCCGTCGACGCGAAGCCGCGTCCCGCCGAAACCCAGCAACTGCAATCCCGTCGCGGTGACGATGATGTCGGCGTCGAGGTGGCGTCCCGAGGTCAGGCGCACACCCGTCTCGTCGAACCTGTCGATGTGGTCGGTCACCATTTCGACTGCGCCGCTTGCGATCTGCTGGAAGAGGTCGGCGTCGGGGACCATGCACATGCGCTGGTCCCACGGGTTGTAGGTCGGGTTGAAGTGGACGTCGATCGGATAGTCCGCGGGCAGGTTCGCCGCGACGTTGCTGCGGATCAGCTTGCGGCCCAGCTTGGGGAACCGGTGGGTGAGGTGCACGATGGCCGCGGTCTGGGTCGCGTACCTGAACCGGATGAGCCGGTGCGCGGCCCGCGGCGACAGCAGCTTCTGCGCGAGCGGCGCGAGGTACTGCTTCTGATTGGCCGAGAAGATGTACGACGGCGATCGCTGCAGCATCGTCACGTGCCGGGCGCTGTCGGCGAGGCTCGGGATGAGGCTGACCGCCGTCGCGCCGCTTCCGATGACGACGACGCGCTTGCCCCGATGGTCGAGGTCCTCCGGCCAGTGCTGGGGGTGCACGATCTGTCCGGCGAAGTCCTCGGCCCCGGCGAACTGCGGCGTGTAAGGGTTGTCGTAGTCGTAGTAGCCGGTCGCGAAGACCAGGAACCGGCAGCGGTGGGTCTCGCGCCGCGCGGCGCCGCCGTCACCGTTCCCGCCGTCGCCATCCCCGCCGACTTCCACGGTGAGCGTCCACGTATCCGTCGCCGAGTCCCAGTCGGCGGAGACCACGTGCTGCTCGAAGCGGATGTGGTCGGCGATGCCGTATTTGTGGGCGGTGTCCTCGATGTACTCGCGGATGTCGTCGCCGTGCGCGAGAGCACGCGGCTTGCGCCAGGGTTCGAAGGGATAGCTCAGGGTGTAGATGTCGCTGTCGGAGCGCACACCCGGGTAGCGGAAGAGGTCCCAGGTACCGCCCATGCGTCGCCTGCGCTCGAGGATCAGATAGTCCGCGCCGGGATTCTGCTCGCGGAGACGGTAGGCGCAGTCGACTCCGGACAGACCGGCTCCGACGATGATGACGTCACGGAGGGGCTGCTCTGCGCCGTTCGACGACGGGGTGGCGGCGTCCTGCGCGGTGGCGTCCTGTTGGTCGGTCTCCCGTTGGTCGGTCTCCCGTCGGGGCGTGTCCTGCCGGGTCGTGTTGCTGTCGGTCACGCGGACCTCCTCGCTGGGGTGCCGGGGCTGCTGTCATCATGCAACACTTGTCCTCAGTTGTGAACGGCATCACACCGAACTGCGGGAACGCCGGCGCCGGGCTGCGGGGTCGGGCCCGTGGTCGGGGTCGAGGGGGGGACACGCGATGACCCAGGAGAAGCCCACGTACTGCCGGATCTGCGAGCCGCTGTGCGGATTGATCGCCACGGTCGACGGTGACCGGTTGATCTCCTTGCGCCCGGACAAACAGCACCCGCTGTCGAGCGGGTTCGCGTGTCCCAAGGGGATCGCGTTCACCGAGATCGTCAACGACCCGGACCGCCTTCGCCACCCGCTTCGACGCCGCCCCGACGGCGGGTTCGAGCAGATCTCCTGGGACACCGCGCTGGCCGAGATCGGCGACCGGCTCCTCGACGTCCACCGAACCCACGGCGGCAACTCCATCGGGTGGTACTTCGGCAACCCCGCGACATTCTCGACCGGGCACACCCTGTGGACCGCGGTCTTCATGAACCTTCTCGGGACGCCGCACATCTACTCGGCCGGATCGCAGGACGTCAACAACCGGTTCGTCGCCAGCCATTTCCTCTACGGGAATCCTGTCGCCGCGCCCATCCCCGACATCAATCGCGTCGACTATCTGATGATCATCGGCGCCAACCCGGTCGTGTCCCACGGGAGCGTGATGAGCTCACCGCGTATCCGCGAAGGTCTGCACGCGATCACCGCGCGAGGCGGTACCGTGCTGGTCGTCGACCCTCGTCACACGGAGACCGCACGCGAATTCGATTGGCTGCCCATCACTCCCGACACCGATGCGCTGTTCCTGCTGTCCTTGCTGCACGTGATGTTCGACGAGGGGCTCGCCGACGAGAAGCGGCTTCGACGCCGATCGCGCGGCCTCGACGAGCTGAAGGCGACGGTCACGGCGTATGCGCCCGAGGTGACCGCCGAACGCACCGACGTCCCGCCGGCGCGGGTGCGTGAGATCGCGCGGGCACTCGTCTCCACCGAGCGGGCAGCCGTGTACGGCAGGGTGGGCACGTCGCTGGGCCGCACCGGTACGCTCACGACGGCGTTGCTGGACATGGTCAACCTGGTCGCGGGCAATCTCGATGTGGTCGGCGGGTCGATGTTCGGGGATCTGGGGGTTCCCGGTCAGCGGCTGGGGATCGCTGCGCTGCAACGGATGTCACGGTTCCGGTGGTCGGGTCGCCGCAGTCGCGTCGGGGGTCTGCCGCAGGTGCTGGGTACGGCCCCGGCGTCGTTGATGGCCAAGGAGATCACCACGCCGGGCGCCGGAGCGCTCCGCGCCCTGTTCGTCAGCGCGGGCAATCCGGTACTGTCGGTGCCCAACGGCGACGAATTACTTTCTGCGCTGGATCAACTCGATCTCATGGTGTCGCTGGACATCTACCGCAACGAGACCAACGCCCACGCCGACTACATCCTGCCGGCCACCACCATGTACGAGCGCGAGGACTTCCTCCTCCCGTTCCAGGCCCTGTTCACCACACCGTTCAAGCAGGCCACGCGGGCGGTGATCCCGCCGCAGGGCCAGGCGCGCGAGGAGTGGACGGTGATCAACCACCTCATCGGTGTCCTCGCCCGTGAGAACCTGATGATCCGCATGTTGCACACGGGCAATGCGCTCGCGGCGCGCATCGGCCGTCCGGTCACTCCGCGACTGGTCTCGGATCTGGTCATCCGCCTCGGAACCGGTGGTGACCGGTTCGGGCTTCGCCGCGGTGGCCTTACCTATCGCAAGCTCGCCGACGAGCATCCGCACGGCGTGGTGGTGGCCGACAGGCTCGCCGCGGGGCAACTCTCGAAGACGGTGACCTTCGCCGATCGCCGGATCCGGTTGAGCGCACCGGAACTGATGGCCGAGATCGGTCGGCTGGCGGTGGTCTCGGACGGGGAGTATCCGTTGCGGCTCATCGGGATGCGCGAGATCCGTTCGGAGAACAGTTGGCAACACAACGCGCCGATGCTCCTCCGGGGCGGGCGCGCGCATGCAGCCCGGATGCATCCGGACGACGCGACGCCGCGCGGGCTGGGGGAGGGCGACCTGGTCACCGTGGCGTCCCGGCACGGCCGGATCTCGCTGCCGGTGACCATCACCGAGGACATCAAACCCGGAGTGGTCGCCATCCCACATGGCTGGGGCCACAACGGTTCCGGGGGCTGGACCCGCGCGAACGCCGCCGCCCCGAACGACCTCGGCGCCGGGGGCGCCAACGTCAACGCACTGATCTCCTCCGACCCGGCCGACCTCGAGCGACTGGCCGGCATGGCCAACATGACCGGCGTGCCGATCGAGGTCTCGGCTCGGGCCGCCGACCGAATGGCGACCTAGATGGCCGAGTCCTTGGTGAGGTAGGTCAGCTTGGGTGGGCCCGCCAGGATCGCCCCGAGTTCGCCGATCGCACCGGGCCCGTCCCGGAACACGCGGTAGGCCTTGTCGTGCTCCATCGACTGCCATTCCTCGGTGATCACCCAGTGGGCGGGGTTCGCCTCGTCGATGAAGACCTCGACCTCCAGGCAGCCGTCGAAGGCTCGGGTGTCGACGAGTGCCTGCGACATGATCCGTCGGGCGTCGGCGACGGCGTCGGCCTTGAATTCGACGTCGAACAGGACGGTGATGCTCATGTGGTTTCCTCCTGGTGTGGCGGGACTGCGGGTTACGGATTGTGTTGTGGGGACAGGGAACCCAGGGTCGAGTCGATGTCGGCGGCCGTCGGCATCCCCGACCGCGCGCCGACGCCGCGCACCGACAGCGTCGCCGCGACGACGCCGCGCCGGCTGGCCTCCACGATCGGGACACCCCGCGCCAGGGTGGCGGCCAGGACCCCGTTGAAGGTGTCGCCGGCGCCCGTGGTGTCACGCACCTCGGCGGGCGGCGCCGGGATGGTGGTCGACGTACCGTCGGCCTCGACGACGAGGACACCGTCGCCACCCAGGGTCACCACGACGGGCGCCTTGGTGCGGGTGACGATCTCGGCGGCCATGTCCGGCACGGGGGCGCTCGCACCGTCGTCGCCGGTCACCAGCGCGTACAGGTCGCGCAACTCGGAGGCGTTCGGAGTGACGATCGGTGAGAGTGCGAGCAGTCCGTGGATCTCCGGGATGACCGGCGCCGGGTTCAGGATGCAACGCATCCCCTTCGCCACCGCGGTCTGAACGGCGGCGACCACGGCCTGCGGCCTGATCTCGGTGCTCACCAGAACGCTACCGGCCCAACCGGAAGCACGGTCGACGGCCGAGGAGACCGCGTCCGGGTCCGCGACCGCGTTGGCCCCGGCGCCCACGGCGATCTGGTTCTCACCCTTCGGGTCCACCACGATGAGTGCCGAACCGGTCGGGGTGCCCTCGGTGATCTCGACGTCGGTGACATCGATCGAATCGGCGCGCAACTCATCGAGGGCGGTCGATCCGGTGGCGTCCGCACCGACGGCGCCGCAGTACCGGACGTCGGCGTCGGCGCGGGCCGCCGCGACCGCGGCGTTCGCTCCCTTGCCGCCGCCGTGTCGCTCCACCTTGTCCCCGACCACGGTCTCGCCCGGGCCCGGGAGCCGATCGGCGGCGACCACGAGGTCGACGTTGAGCGCGCCCACCACCAGCACACAGGGTTTCATCTACTACCTCCCGGAAAGGACCGGCCACCCCGGGGTGAGGGGTGGCCGGTGGGGTGCTCCGGCGTCGCCCCGGCGATGCTGTTCATCTCCGCCGGGAGACGTCGGTGCGAGCGAGTGATCACGAAGCGGCGGGATCGGAGTCCGCATGCTTGTTCGCGCTCGCCCAGCCCAGAATCGACGACCACAGGTCGGTGTAGTGCGTCCACGAGACGAACTCGGGTGTGGCCCAGTGCGGTGCGAGGTCCGATGCGAAGGCCACCGAGCGGCCCAGACCGAACTCGCCGCCGACCAGCATCGGGTCATTGCCCGCCCGCACCACGACGTCGGACCCGTCCTTCGCCACGAGCTGGTTGTAACCGAGGAACTCGGGCCAGTCCGCGGGCGTGCCGCCCAGAATCGGATGGTCCGGCTGGCAGACGTCGACCTTGAGTCCCTCGGACCTCTCGATGCGGTCGTCGTAGGGAAGCATCGTCACCGGCAGGACGTCGGCCAGGGGGCTCATGCCGTACCGTGCCTTGCCGTCGATCCCGGTGAAGGACAGGTATCCGCCGACCATGAGCAGGCCACCACCACGGCCGACGAAATCCGCGACGAGGCCGAGACGGTTGGGGGACTTCTCCGATCGAAGGAAGGTTTCGTCGGGGAGCAGGAACGAGTTGGAGCCGATGTCGGAGATGACGACGACGTCGAACGCGTCGAGTTCTGCTGCGGTGCGCGGGAATCGGGCGGACACCTCATGGGCACGGATGTAGGTGACGTGATGTCCGGCGTTCGCGAGGCATTCGAGGAAGAAGGTGGCGCCCTCCTCGTACTCGGTGTTGTGGAACTGGTCGAAGCCCTTCATGTGGATGGTGTGCTTCACCCAGGATTCGCCGACGACCAGGACTTCCAGACCGCTCATGACAGGCCCTCCTCATCGTGTGCGAGTGCATTGCGGATCTCGGTCATCACCAGATCCTCCTTCTCGTTCTCGTCGGATTTCGATTGGTACTGAAGTCTTCAGTGGAGCGGGTTGCGCCGGTCGGCACGCGTGGTGGTGAGCAGGCGGCGCCCGATCTCATAGGCCTCGCGGATGTCCTCGCCGAGGTAGCGGTCGGTGGCCAGTTCCGCGATCACGGGGTCGGAGTTCACCGCGACCGAGTTGGGCAGCCACCGGAACAGGTCGAGGTCCGAGGACGAATCCCCATAGGCGACACAGTTCTCCGGGGAGATGGAGTGGCGCTCCATGACCTGGGCGGTGATGGACACCTTCTCCTCGGGTGCGATGGTCGCACCGTCGGCGAACGGCTGATCGATCTCCAGGGCTGACCCGTAGGTCTCGTGCACACCCCACTGCTGGAGTCTCCGCACGAAGAAGATGGGGGACTGGGAGATGACGATCGCGATCTCGCCGCGGGATCGGATGTCGGCGAAGGTCTCCGCGACCCCCGACATCCAGCGCGCGCCGTGGAATGCGGCGTCGAGCTCGCTGTCGGTGGCGCCGCCGCACAGGTCCAGGAGGACCTGCCAGAACTCGCGTTCGGTGATCTCGTCGGCGAGCCAGCGCTGCTCGATGGCCAGCCCTTCGTCGAGTTTGCCGAAGTGCCGGGCGAGCTCGATTGTGGATGCGCCACGGAGGAGGGTGCCGTCCATGTCGAACACGTGCAGCCGTCGCGGGTGCGCGGCTGGATCATCCACGGGGGTCGGTGGTTGCATGCTCGTGAGTTCCTGTGTCATGTCGGATCATGTGGTCCGACGGTGGTCGCACACCATGATCACTGCGCATCGTGAACATGCGCGGGAAATCTGAGGAGGTCGGAGATCGGTGGCTGCGGGAGCACTCGCATGTCCCAGCCATCGATGTGCTCGGGCACGATCCGGTACCAGCGGCGAGCGGCGACGTTGCCGGCGCTGAAGTAGTACTCGAGATGCGGGTGGCCGACGTGGAAGTACTTCTCCGCGACGAGGTCGAGCAGCTGCTCGACGTCCTCGGGGTCGGTCACCGGCTCGGCGTGACCCTCGAGAGTCACCGCGCGGACGCTGGCGAGTTCGTCGCCCTGGTCGATGAGCGCGGACACCGTCCCGCCGGCGTCGATCGTCTCGATGTGCCGATGGTCGGGCGTCGTCGTCTGTCCCGGGTCGCCGACGGTGGGATCGAGTGCGATGTAGATCGCGTCGTCCACCGTGACGAAGACGACGGGGGAGATGTGGATCCGCCCGCCGGAAGGCGCGGTGGCGAGCCGGAGCCAGAGCGCCTTCTCCAGGAATCCTTGGCGTTTCGCACCGTCGAGCGGGGCGAGGTGGCCCAGAGTGATCGGCATGTGGATGTCCTCATTTCTCGGTCGGCCCGGCCCGTCACCGAGTGGCGGAGTTCTCGGTGAGCGACGAGCCGGGCGTCACGGACTGGATCAGGCGAAGGCGGGGAGAACTTCCTTGGCCATGAACTTCAGGTTCTCCAGCACCGCCTCGTTGGGCTGTCCCATCGCAACCAGGCAGACGATGTGGTCGACGCCGATCTCTTCGTACGCCTTGAACCGCTCGATCATCCGATCGGGGGTGGTGAGGATCGGGTCGGCGTACTTCTCGTAGAGCCCGTCACGGGAAATCGCTTCGGACTCCGGGTACACCCGGCCGGCCCGGATGTAGTCGTCGACCCGGTCGCCCACGCCGCGGGCTGCGAGGCGGCCTTCCTTGGTCTGGGTCTTTCCACTGCCCTTCACGAGTGCCTTGTAGTGGTTGTACTCGTTGAGGATGTCGCCGAAGTACTCCTGGGCCTCGTCCTCGGTGCGGCCGAGCCAGGTGTGACGCAGTGCCATGACCTCACCGCGGGGCTTACCGCTGGCCGCGGCCGCGTCGTTGAAGGTCTGGACGAGCTCCTCGAGATCACCGTAGGGCTCGAAGTTGCCGTGGTTGGGGGCCGTCAGCAGGTTCAGGCCCTGCTCGGCAACCCGCTTGACTCCGTCGACACTCTGGGAGGCCACCCAGAGATCGGGGGACGGCTGGGTGACCGGCTTGGGCACGATCGTGGTCTCGGGGAAAGAGAAGTACTTCCCGTCGTAGGTCAGGTCGTCCTCGACCCAGGCCCGGCGGATGATCTCGAGGGCCTCCTCGTAGATGTCGCGTGCTTCCGCGGGGTTGATGCCGAGTCGGTCCAGCTGGTAGCGGCTGCCGCCGCGTGCCACTCCGATGCTCATCCGGCCGGGTGCCAGGTGGTCGAGGAGTGCCATTTCCGAGGCAACCAGGAGCGGATGGTAGTTGGGCAGCACCACGACGCCAGGCATGATCTTCAGTCGCTTTGTGCGGGTGGCGGCGGCCGCACTGAAGGCGAGCGACGACGGGTTGGTCACATAGTTCTGGAACTGGTTCTCATTGATCATGACGCCTTCGAAACCGAGGTCCTCGGCGGCATCGACGATCGACAGCATGTCGTTGAGCAGGTCGGTCCAGGGCCGGCTCATGTCGGGGTAGAAGAAGGGCGTCGTGACCCAGATCTTGAGTGACATGGTCATGTCTCCTAACTGTGGTGTGGTCGACTCGTCCGGAGGACGGAAGTCGGTGACTGACGCTCCGATCCGGAAGGCGGAGCAAGCTTTTCGAGAGGCTGGTCAGCGTCGAAGCGCGATGAGGGTGTCGCTGTAGGACTCGTCGTCACCGGTGTGGCGCCAGCCGGACGGCATCACCGGTCCGACGGTCAAGACCAGCGTGGCTTCGACGCCGACCGCCCGGCACGTGTACCGGTATCCGGCAGGCGCCCAGAAGAAATCCCCGGCCTCGACCAGGTAATCGACTGTGACGTCGTCGATGTCGGTGACCAGCATCTGGAATCTGCCGCTCAGGCAGCCGAGGGTCTCGTCCCAGCTCGTGGCCTGCCACGTGGTGTCGTCCGCGTCGGCGCGCATGAAGCTGATGCCCTGGCTGAAGTGTCGGGAGCCGTCGCGTTCCCGGGAGAGGAACACACCGGAGTCGGCGCCGGTCGCGAAGGTGATCCGCGGCATCTCGGCGATCTCGGTAGATGCGAACCGCCGGGGAAACCGGTTCTCCTGCTTGGGAGCCGACGCGCGGATCGAGGCTCCTGCGGCGCGCCTGGACGCGATGCTCGAGCTCATGGTCACTCCTGTCTGGTCCTGGCCTGTGAATCGTTTCTATAGTTCGCCGATGGCGTCGTTTCGGAAACGGGGGCTACTGCCGCTAGCTCAGACGATATCGGAACGAGCGTTCCATCTCAAGACTAAAAACGATTCTATCGCACCGGTAAGCGATGATGCCTTGTGAATAGGGGCCGGACTCGCTGAGGTCATTGACGACCTTAGCGGGCCCGGCGAGATCGGGTTGATCAAACGAGTGGTGTCACCTCACCGCTTGAGCAACTTTGTCGCGCGACACCGTGAGGTAGTCGTCGGCAGTGAACGACTCGGTGTCGGCCCGGTACTTCATGAGGGTCCAGGGCAGTGCGTTGATGACCCGGCCGCGGCTGTTTCGGTACCAGTTGTCGGTGCCCGGGTGTGTCCACACCAGCGTTGCGTGCTCGGCGTCGACGTCCTCGTTGTACTTCTCGAACACGTCGGGGCGGACCTCGATAGAGGCGATGGAGCGTTCGACCATGTCCACCATCGCATCGACGGCGTACCCGATCGCGCACTCGGCGATATAGAGCGCGCTGCCGCCGTGCGCGGGGGTCGTGTGCGGGCCGCCGATCACGAACAGATTGGGGAAGTCCGGAACCGTGACACCGAGGTAGGCGCTGGCGTCGTCGTCGCCCCAGACATCCCGGAGTGACACCCCGCCTCGGCCGACAACATTCACGGTCGACAGCATCTTCGCGGCCTGGAACCCGGTGGCGTAGACGACGGCGTCGACCTCGTGGGCGGTGCCGGCGGAGTCGATCACGTGACGTTCGTCGAGGCGGGTGGCGCTCTGCGGAACCAACACGACGTCGGGACGTCGGATGGTGTCGAACCACTCGTTGTCCATGAGGATGCGCTTGCTGTACGGGGGATAGTCCGGGACGACCAGTTCGGCGAATGTCTCGGCATCCTCGCCGAGACGCTCGAGCGCGGTGGCGGTGAGGAACTCGCGGTGTCTGTCGTTGTGCTCGTTGACCGATCGGTTCGGATGGGCCCACGAGGGATCGCGTCGCAGGGTTTCGAGCAGCTTGTCCTGGAACTGCCAGATCAACCGCAGCCGGTAGAAGGCCGCGTAGAAGGGCACCTGGTCCATGAGAAGGCGGACGTCGTCGGAGACGAACCGCAGATAGTTGGCATTCGGCGCGACCCACTGCGGGGTCCGCTGGAACACCGTGGTCACTTCGGCGGCATCGGCGATCGCGGGCACGATCTGCATCGCGGTTGCGCCGGTGCCGATGATGGCGACCTTCTTTCCCTGCGGGTCGAACGAGGTGTCCCACCGCGCGGAGTGGAATTGCTTGCCCTGGAACGTGTCCGCACCCGGGAGGGACGGGATCGAGGGCTCACTGAGGGTTCCCACGCAGGTCATCACGACGTTGGCGTGCAGCGTGGAGGGCCCGTCGGTGGCGTGGTCGAGTTCAGCGACCCAGACCTGCGCGTCCTCATCCCACGTGACGCGTTCGACATCGGTGTCGTACCGCGTGCGGGCGGTGACGCCGTACTCCTCGGCCACCTCGCGGAGATAGGTCAGCACTTCCGGCTGCTTGGCGTAGTAGCGCGACCAGTTTCGCGGCGCGAACGAGTAGGAGTAGATGTGGGCCGGCGTGTCCACACCCGCGCCCGGATAGACGTTGTCCCGCCAGACACCGCCCACCTGGGACTTCCGCTCGACGATGGTGAAGTCGATGCCGAGGCTGCCGAGCCGCGCGGCGGCGGCGATGCCGGCTGCACCGGCGCCGATGATCAGGACGTGGAGATCGTCGGCGCCGGCCGGCCGCTCGCCGTGCCAGGTGAGTGCCGGGCGCCGGCGGAATCCGCCCTCCTCGGACATCAAGGGACCGTAGGTGAGTGGCACTTCCTCGCCCAGCGATGCGCTGAGCATCGCGATCAGTTCGTCGTCCGCGGGTGGCCGGCGGAGAGTGGCCTTGCCGTCACGGATCGCCGTCACCTCGGCGAGGACCGCCTCCTGGATACGGCGCTGGTGGTCCTCATCGAGTCCGGCGTCATCGTTGTCGTTGAGGGCCACCGTGCGACTCGGGGTGAATTCGCCACGCAACCAATCGATCCGGCCCGTCAACTGAGCGAGCACGAGTTGCAGGGTCGGGATGTTCCCCGCCGCGACGGCGCGTGCCAGTTCACCGTCGGATGCGGTGATCGCGGCGGGCGTGGGCCACAAAGGTGGGGTCGGGTCGGGAGAGGTCATGTCGAGGCTCCTTTTGGAAACGATTCGCTACCGGTGAGCGGTAGGTTCGACGCTACGCGGACTTCTGCGAATATACATACCGACCGGTATTTACAAGCGAGAATCCGCAGGTAAGAAGGATTCCGGTTCCATGAGGGATTCACCGCACGGTATGCATTGCGTTCCTGGTGCTCGGCGGACGGGCCGGGCGGGGGAAGGCGAATGGGGAGGGAGCACAAGAAGGCTGTGGCCGCCACCCGGTGGGTGGCGGCCACAGCCCCATTGATGGGTTGCACCGAGCCCGGCGATGCCGGTTCGCCTATCGCCGTTGCGTCAGGCGATTGCCTCGACGTTGTCGGGCTGCTTGTAGTAGTGCTCGGGCACGGGGCGCTCGCTCCGCTCGATGACCTCAGCGAATGTCGTCTTGTTGAGAAGCTCGCCGTTGCGGTACACCGGCACCAACAGGTTCTCTTCCGCGGGAATCGAATCGCGCAGAACCGTGCGGTACTCGCCGTCGGTGAACTGCAGCGCGAATCGGCCTTCTCGCGAGTGCTTCATGAGATCGCCCTTGGGGCGCTTGGCGGCCCCCCGCCATTCCCCGTTCACGCAGATCGCACTCGCCTTGTACCCGAAGTTCTGCATGTCGCGGCTGACGTCCTGCAGGAGTCCTCCACCCATGCCGCACAGGACGTTTTCACCGGAAAGGCCGCGCTTCTCGAGCTCCTCGTAGATCTGGCGATGCTGTTCGATGTCGAGGCCGTCACCTTGGACCACCCGGACGTTGGGCGGTAGGACCTTGAATCCCTTGCTGTTGACGGTGGCGCCGAACGCCTCCAGCAGAGCTTCGGTCGTCTCGACAGGCGTCAGGACCTGGTTGCCCGAATCGACACGAACCGCGACCATGCCCGGGTAGGCGAGAATCTCCTCTCGCAGTTCCTTGCCGATGATGTTGCGGACCGCGTTCTCGTGATCGAAAGTGTCGGTCAGCAGGCCGGCGAGGCCGGAATCGGTGTCGGCGAGCATCATTCGGAAGGTGTCGGCCTCGTTTGCGGCACCGCGGGTGGTGGTCACCGAGTGGTCCAGATATGCGGTGGCTCCGCGGGGAGGATTGGCTTCGCCGTAGTACTCGTCGGCGGCGAGGTAGCCCGCCATGACCTCGGACTGGTCGAAGTTGACCAGATGCCCGAGGTCGCCGAGCACAGCCGACTCGTTCGAGGTTGCCGCGCGGGGCCCGTAGTTGTGCAGGTACATACGCAGGAGCTCGGGGGTGTCCGAGGTACGTTCGAGAACTTCGCGCAGGTTCTGCTTGGCCGTCCAGCTCAGCGTTCCCACCGACGTCGGGTACCAAAGTGCCCGCTGTAGAGGTGTTTCGAGGAAGTTCGAGATCCACGCGTACTTGGGATCGGTGTTGATGACCTGCATGAGTACGTTGCGAGTCGGCACCACCGTGCCCTCGGGGACGGCCTCGATCTCGACTGGCAGGTAGCCGCCGTGATCGTTGATCAGGTCATCCCAGGCCTGCCGGCGGAAGTCGCCGCCGACCTTGGTGAGAACTTCCTCGGCGAGGTCGACGTCGTCCTTGGTGATGGGCTTGGACAGGTACTCCTGCAAGTAGGCCTGCAGGCCTACGAACATGGTCACCGGGAACTTGCCGCCGCGCGACTCGTAGTAGGACGAGACGTATTCGGTGCCCTCCGGCCACATGCGCATGACCCAGTGCTTGTAGACGTCCGTGAGGAGCAGGATGTTGCGAGTCGATGACTGACCCATAGTTGACTTACCTTCCTGGTAGTGCTGCATCGATCGGTGATGAATGAGTGAAGGTTCCCCGAGTGGTGATCGGCCCCAGCGCGACGTTTGCTTCCGGAATCGTATCCACCCGACGCGCGGTCCGGGTGAGAAACATCTTGCGGCTCGTGTAACAAACCCGCAGTATCAGAAACGTTTCTATAACCTAGATCACAATAATCAAGCAGAGTGACACACGTCAATACCCTTCGTTGCCGCACCATGCGGATTCGTGATCTGTCGATCATTTGTGCTGTTCAGAGCCTCTCGTACGGTTGCTCCTGCGACCGGTTGAGGAGGCTCCCTTGAAGGAGGACGCATGGGAGCCAGGCGCGACGGCTCAGATCCAGGTCCGATTCGCTGGGTGGATCGGCAACCGATTCTGGGCGTCGGTTGCCGTAGCCACCGCAGCAAGAATCGTTTATGCTCAGTCCGACCAGAGAGATCGGGGTCACAGTCGAGCACGGGCCGCGGGGAGTCCTCGACGGTCGCCCGCCCGAACACCACATGGCCGAACAGGCTCCCATCTCTCGTGATCACCCACGCCGCGAGAACTCGCGCCGGCCTACCTGCTACCAGTTCAGGGCGATGGCCCTGACAAACCCAACGAAGAAGGGCAGTCAACGATGACAACCACACTTTCCCTCGCCGCCGGGGTCCTCCCCGAACTGGAACGCCTGTCCGCGGGCCACTACATCGACGGACAGTGGACCCCCAGCGAGTCCGACGCCCGGATCGATGTCTACAGTCCGGCGACCGAAGAGATCGTCGGGTCCATTCCGGCCGGCACGGCCGGAGACGCGGACCGTGCGGTGACCGCCGCCCGACGGGCCTTCGCAGAGTGGTCGGCGACGCCTCGCGAGAAGCGACTCGGATATCTCAAGGCCATCACGGAGGCGTTGAACGAGCGTCGTGAGGAACTCGCTCAAGTGATGTCCTTGGAGATAGGCTCGCCAATCCAGTTGTCGCGCAACATGCAGGCCCTTCTGCCGTCGGTGACCTTCCAGGTCGCGACCGAGCTCCTCACCGACTACGAGTTCGAGTACCAGCTCAACGGTGTGAACATCGTGCGCGAGCCCATCGGCGTCGTCGGCGGTATCGTGCCGTGGAACTTCCCCCTTCATCAGGTGGCGCTCAAGGTGGCGCCCGCGATCGCATCCGGTTGCACCATCGTCATCAAGTCGACTGAGGTCGCCCCGCTGTCGGCGGTGCTCTTCGCCGACATCCTCGACAAGGCCGGCCTCCCCCGCGGTGTGTTCAACTTGGTTCACGGCACCGGTCTGGAAGTGGGTGAGGCGATCGCGTCCCACCCCGAGGTGGACATGGTCTCGTTCACCGGATCGACCCGCGCCGGTCGGCGCGTCAGCGAACTCGCCTCGGCGACCATCAAGAAGGTCGCCCTCGAGCTCGGCGGAAAGTCGGCGAACGTGATTCTCGACGGCGCGGACCTGGAAAAGGCAGTTACGGCAGGAATTCTCGACTGTTACACCAACGCCGGACAGGCCTGCAACGCCCAGACCCGCATGCTGGTGCCGCGCGCTCTTCTGGGGCAGGCCGAGGAGATCGCTGCCAAGGTCGCCGGGGGCCAGGTGGTCGGCGACCCCGCGGACGAGAACACCACCGTCGGACCGGTCGTCTCCGCCACGCAGCGTGACCGGGTCCGCCAACTCATCAACCAGGGCGTGCGCGAGGGCGCACGGCTCGTCGCCGGTGGCGCCGAGCAGCCCGCCGGCCTCGACACCGGCTTCTATGTCCGACCGACGGTCTTCAGCGATGTCAAGCACGACATGACCATCGCCAGGGAAGAGATCTTCGGGCCGGTGCTCTCGATCCTGCCCTACGACACCGTCGAGGAAGCCGTCCACATCGCCAACGACACCGTCTACGGCCTGAGCGGCGCGGTCTGGGGTCCGCAGGACGAGGCCGTCGAGGTGGCCAAGCAGATCCGCAGCGGGCAGGTCTTCGTCAACGGCGCCGACTACAACTTCCACGCACCCTTCGGCGGATACAAGCAGTCGGGCAACGGTCGTGAATGGGGAGTCTTCGGGCTCGAGGAGTACCTCGAGGTCAAGGCCCTGCTGGTCTAGTCGAGCGACGTCGCTGGTCGAAGGAGACAACGAAGCCGATGAATTATTCCTACAGCCTGACCGAGAATGCCCTCCGGCATCCGGATAAGGTCGCGCTCAAATGCGGTGAACGACGACGAACCTACGCGGAGTTGAACACACGTGTCTCCCGGCTGGCCGGCGGGTTGGTTGAAGCGGGAGTTCGCAGGAACTCCGCTGTGGGAATCCTCATGTGGAATTGCATGGAGTTCTTCGAGATCTACTACGCGTGCATGCGAGCCGGAATCGTCTGTGTTCCTTTGAATTATCGGATGAGTGCCGATGAACTGCGCTACGAGTTGGAGCACAGTCAGTGCGCCATGCTGTTCACGCAGGAACGGTTTCACGATGTGGTGTCCGGCGCGGTCGGTGATCAGACGGATGTGTTCCGCCTGATCACCACCGCGGACGGCGTTCCGCCGGGGTGGCTCGGTTACGAGACGCTGATGTCGGGCAGCCAGATCGATGCTGACGTCCCCGCCGACTTCTCGGACACCCAACGAATCATGTACACCTCGGGCACCACCGCCCGGCCGAAGGGTGCGATCGTCACTCACGGGCAGGTCGTGTTCGGGGCGCTCAGCCGCGTTGCCGATTTCGAATTGAGTTCTGACGACGTGAATCTCGCGGTTGGGCCGCTCTACCACGTGGCGGCACTCGACACCTTTGCCACCACCTTGCTGTACATCGGTGGAACGGTTGTCATCTGCGAACGGTTCGACCCGTCGGCCGTGCTCGACATCCTGCATGCGGGCGAGGTCACGTGTACGTGGATGGCGCCGAGCATGGTGGCGGCAGTACTGGCCGAGGCGGATCAGCGGCCTCCCGGCGTTGTGTCATTGCGTGTTCTGGTCATGGGCGGCGAGAAGGCACCCCTTCCCATGCTGGAGAAGCTCTTCGGAATGTGGCCGTCGGTCAAGGCTTTCGACGTCTACGGACTGACCGAGTGCCAAGGCCTCGCAACGATCCTGCCGAGTGAGTTCGCGGTCTCCAAACTGGGCTCGGTGGGAATCCCGGCCCGGGGACGGGAGGTTCGAGTCATCGACGACGCCGGTCAGGATGTGTCGGCGGGTGTCGCGGGCGAAGTACTCGTCCGCGGACCGGTGGTGTTCCCCGGGTACCTCCTCAACGAGGAGGCGACGCGGGACACCATTCGCGATCGCTGGTTGTACACGGGGGACATGGGGGTCCTGGACGAGGACGGGTTCCTCTACATCGTGGACCGTAAGAAGGACATGATCCTCTCCGGCGGCGAGAACATCGCGGCGTCGGAGGTGGAGCGAGTCGTCTATGAGGTCCCCGGGGTGGCGGAAGCGGCAGTGGTCGCCCGGGCGGATCAGCGTTGGGGAGAGGTGCCGGTTGCCTTCGTAGTGGCCGAACCCGGCCACGAGATCGACACCGAGAAGGTGCTCGAGCTCTGCCGGGCGCGGTTGGCCGGTTTCAAGGTGCCGAAGGAGGTTCACCTCGTCGATGAGCTGCCCCGTACGCCTTCGGGCAAGATCCTGAAGCGGGAACTCCGGACGCAGCTCGAGGTTCCGGTGCACTAGTTCCAGCAGACCTCTGGCGGATCGGACCGGTCGGTGACAGGCGTTGTGACAACGCCTGGACGCCTGCCGGTCCGATTGCGTTGCAGCACAGGCGCGTACATCGAGCGATCGTCCGCCGTTGGCTCGATAGAATCAATTCTACTAATCCGTGAGAATTTGGCTCTACGTATGGAACCATACAGTTCACGGTGCTATCCTCGCAGGTAGAAACGTTACAACCGCCTCGTATGGCGAAATCCCCTCAACAGTGCCCACCGGTTCCCGCAGACGACCTGCGCAACGTGACGAAGACAAGGTTGGTTCCATGACTCAGTCCATGCGACTCGGAGACGAGAAGCAACTGATGCTGTTCTCCGGACGTGCGAATCCTGCACTGACCCAAGCCATTGCGGCCGACATCGGTGTCGACGTCGGTCCGGTCACGTTGAAAACCTTCTCCAACGGAGAGGTCTACTGTCGATTCGACGAGTCGGTCCGCGGGGCGGATGTCTTCATCGTGCAACCCATGTGCGGTAACGCCGAGTCGGGGGTCAACGCCAACGACGCGTTGATGGAGCTGCTCGTCATGGTCGACGCGGCGGTCGGTGCCAGTGCTCATCGAGTGGTGGCTGTGACGCCGTGGTACGGATACTCCCGACAGGACAAGAAATCTGCTGCGCGTGAGCCGATCTCGGCCCGTGTCGTGGCCAGGACCCTGGAGGCCGTGGGTGTCGACCGGGTCCTCACGATGGACCTTCACGCGGGCCAGTTGCAGGGGTTCTTCGGAAAGCCGGTCGACCATATGACCGCTCTGATGATGCTGGCCGACCATTTCTCCGGCCTCGACGACGATCTGGTCGTCGTCGCGCCGGACGCCGGACGGGTGAAACTCAACAAGCAGTTCGCGACCCGGCTGGGCGCGGGCCTGGCGATTCTCGACAAGGAACGTCCGGTGCAGCAGGTCGCCGAGATCACCCACGTCATCGGCGACGTGAGCGGCAAGACCGCAATCATCGTCGACGACATGATCGACACCGCGGGAACGCTTCGCGCGGCCGGCGAGGCGGTGGTGAACGCCGGTGCGCGCCGGGTCTTCGCGGCGGCGACGCATCCGGTGTTCAGCGGGCGTGCCTTCGAGAACCTCGCTGCCGCACCCTTCGAGAAGATCGTCGTCACCGACACCATTCCGCTGTCAGCCGGTGCGCCGACGAATGTCGAGGTCGTCTCGTGTGCCCCGCTGCTCGCCGACTCGATCCGTCGAATCTTCACCAACGACTCCGTGAGCGCCGTCTTCGGCGGCCAGAACCACATCTTCTGACCGGACGAGCTCACCTCGAAGGAGAATCATGTTTTACGAGATCCGTGAATACAGTGCGGTTCCCGGACGCCTGCCCGACATCATCGATCCTCTCAACGAGACCGGATCGCGGATCTTCGACTCCTCCCGGCGCTGACCGGGAACACCCACAAGGAAAGGAGACCGCTGATGGATGTACGAATCGATGGCTGTGACGCCGTCTCGGTGGGCGATGCCGACACCGAGGACGTGCGGATCGTAACTCACGACAAGCTCCTTCCGTATCTACCGGGAATCCTCCGGCTCAACGGCATCGGCTGGGTAGAGGGTACGACCGTCCACCTCGACCCCAGTTGGTCCGGATGGTGCGAGATCGCCTCCGCGCAGGGGCGCAAGGTGACCATCCCCGAAACCGCAACCATCTTCACTACTCCGGTGACGTGAGGCGACAGGACGCATTCGATGGCAGTGAGCCCGAGTCGGCGCATCCGGATGAAGCCGGACCGCTCCGGGCAACGGCCGCACGACGGCTCAACGCACGAAGTCAGGAGACAGCAATGATCGATCAGGACACGTTCAAGAACATCATGGCCGCCGCGCCGGGACCGGCGACGGTGGTCACGGCCACCGGCGCAGACGGCCGGCATCAGGGACTGACGATGTCTGCCGTCTGTTCGGTGTCGCTCGATCCCCCGCTCGTCCTGGCCTGCCTGGACCACGGGTCGAATACACTGGCGGCAGTGCGCGAATCAGGTTCGTTCACCGTCAACTACATCGCCCGTGGCCACGAGGACATCGCGATGCGCTTCGCGGTCAAGTCGGGGTCGAAATTCAACGGCCTGGCCTTCGAGGTCTTCGATGACAACTCCGGTGGCCCCGTCCTGCACGACCACGTCGCCGCGTATGCGGTGTGCCGGGTCGAGCAGATGCACACCTCCGGGGATCACACGATCGTCATCGGCCACGTCGTGCGGGGAGCGGCGCACCGCGACAGCCACGCTCTCGCCTACGCACGACGAGAGTTCTTCACCGCGGCCACCGCGCAGGTCTGAGCGGGGAGGAGAGGCGCGCTCGCCGAGCCGGCGTGCACGACAACGGGTGCACAACAACGGCATCCGGTTCCGCTGCGGTCACAGGGGAACCGGACGCCGTTCGCCGTCGGGCGGGTGGGATCGGAGTCAGGCGTCGTTTTCGATCCAGAAGGACACCTTGCGGACCGGTTCGATCGTCTTCCAGGTGTTGCGCTTGCCGGCGTACAGCCGGACGATGTCGCCGGGGCCGGCGACGAAGGTCTCACCTGTGTCGTCGAAGCTGATCTCCGCGCGTCCCTCGAGGATGACGAAGATCTCGTCGGCGGCCTCGCCCCCGATGTAGCCGAGCTCGGCGCCCCAGACGCCGACCTTGCCGCCGGCGAAGTCGGAGATGAAGTGGGCCCCGGTCGACACCGGGGTACCGTCGTCGAGGCTGACGTACCTTTCGGGTTGAAGTTCGGCGGCGAATACGTTTCCGAGAAGTTGACTCATAGAACCGATTCTAACCCAGCTGGGGTATCGCCGGCGACTGAACTCCGTCGGTTGGATGCGTGAGGCGGCGACTTTCGGCCTGAAAAGTGTTTGTAGCCAGGGAACAACGAGCTATAGGTGCGTTCGGGACTGGTCTGGCCAGGCGGGCAGATGGACGATCAGCGCCAACTGGAAACAATTCTATTCTTCTGGCCTTCGCGGGTCGGAACGGATAATGTTCCTTCCATGAGCGCAGTTCAGGTCACGACCGTCCTCGGTCCGATCGACGTCGAGGACCTCGGGATGACGTTGATGCACGAGCATCTCGCCTGCGATTGGACCACACGCTTCGTCGAGCCGGCGGATGAGGATGCGCGGAAGCTGTACCACACGCCGATGGACGCATCGCTGCACTGGAAACTGGCCGAGGACCCGTTCTGCTGTCTCGACGCCGGACGGCTCGACGATCCCGATGGGATCATCGAGGAGTTGGGGCACTTCACCGTCGCGGGCGGCCGGACGGTCGTCGACTGCACCAACTCGCAGATCGGCCGCGACGTGCGGGCGCTGGAGCGGATATCGCGAGAAGCCGGCGTCAACGTGATCATGGGCTCCGGGTGGTATGTGCACGGTTTCCATGAGAGTCACAAGGCGTCGGCGGGTGTCGACGAGCTCGTCGAGGACCTGATGTCAGAGTTCGTCGACGGCGCGGACGGTACGTCGGCGAAGCCCGGCATCATCGGCGAGATCGGAGTGTCGCCGCAGTTCACCGACGCCGAGAAGGTCCGCCTGCGAGCCGCGAGTCGGGTCCAGCGGGAGGTGGGGGTGCCGTTGATGATCCATCTGCCAGGGTGGAAACGCCGGGCCCCGGAGGTGCTCGACATCGTCTTGGGCGAAGGTGTCGCGCCGGAGGCTGTGGTGCTCTGCCACATGGATCCGTCAGGCGACGACGCCGAGTACCAGCGCTCCGTCGCCGAACTGGGCGTCTGGCTCGAGTTCGACATGATCGGCATGCCGTTCTACTACGCAGGCGAAGGGCAGTCCCCGGCACCCGAGCAGACCGCCTCGGCCGTCGCTCGGCTGATCGCAGACGGCCACGGTGAACGCCTCCTGCTGAGCCATGACATGGCGTCGAAGGGTATGTGGACACGGCACGGTGGCAACGGGATCGGCTATGTCCCACAGATGTTCCTGCCCCGGCTCGAGCGCCACGGTGTCTCCGCCGAGCAGGCCGCGACACTGCTCACCGAGAACCCCGCCGCCCTGTTTGCTCTCAGCGCCGCGTCGGCGGACGGTGGTGCGGCCGATGTGCGAGGCCGCTCGACCTGGGTACGAGGGGATCAACGCGCGGTCCCGGGGCGTCGCCCACCGGTCGGCGATACTGTCGTAGATGCGAGGTAGCCGTCCGACCGTCGGAATGGCTGAGGAGGCATGACGTGAAGCAACCGGGCCCCAAACACAAGCGCCCGACCATAAAGGACGTCGCCGAACATGCGCGCGTATCGGTCAGCACGGTCAGTTACGTGCTCAACGACTCCGGCCCGGTCGCCCCGGAACGGCGCAACCGTGTGCTCGACGCCGTTCGCGTGCTCGAGTACTCGCCGAACGAGTCGGCGCGAAACCTCAAGCGGCGCGGTGCATCGCGAATCGGCATGGTCGTTCCTGAACTGACGAATCAGTTCTTCGCGATGGTGACCGAGGGCGTTCAGCGGGCCGCTTCGGCCCGCGACGTCCTCGTTGTACTCGTCATCCCCGACGCCGCTGCGCGGTCGGAGGAAGAGCAGGCCAAACTGTTGCGCAGCCAACGCATCGACGGTGTCGTGTACCTGTCGGGTACCGGTTCGATGCCGGCCGCGAGCTATGAGCTCGCCCGGTCGGGACCGGTGGTTCTCGTCGACGAGCAGATCCCCGGCATCGATCTGCCGGCTGTGGTCTGCGATTCCCGCAAGGGGGCCCGTGAGGCGGCCATGCACGTGCTGGATCACGGGCACCGCCAGATCGCGGTGATCGGTGGACCCCCGGCGCTCTGGACCGCGCAGCAACGACTCGCCGGATACCGAGAGGCATTCGCGGGCGTTGGATTGGACCCGGACGCCGTGCCGGTGTATCACGGTGACTACCAGCAGGACTCGGGTTACGAGGCGGCCAAGGCGGCGCTCATCGCGAACCCCCGGCCGTCGGCGCTCATCTGTGCCAACGACCTGATGGCCGTGGGCGCGATGGAATACTGTCGCGAGGCCGGACTCCAGATGCCCGACGAGGTCAGCATCGTCGGATTCGACGACCTCGCCCTCTCCCGACTTCTCACCCCGCGTCTCACCAGCGTGCGACAACCGGCCCACGACATGGGGTTTCGCGCCGCCAACGTCTTGTTCGACCTGATCGAGAACGACGAGCCGGAACAACTGAGCATTCTGCCGACGACCCTGCAGATTCGCTCGTCGGTGTCCCAGCACTGATCGCCGTCGCGTTCACCCGCTGACACGTTCGGCGGGCGTCGCCAGAGCAGACAACCGTCCGGGCCGTCGAATCGACGGTCCGGTTCGGTGCCGTGCCCTGATGTTGAGTACCGAAAGGAAAGTCATGAGTTTCAAGGCTCTGGTGGCCGAGCGTGCCGACGACCGGATCGTCACCGCGCTGAAAGATCTCGACGAGCAGGATCTGATGCCGGGTGAGGTGAGTATCGACGTCGAGTACTCGACGGTGAACTTCAAGGACGCGATGGCCATCACGGGCCTCGCCGAGGTGATCGAGACATTCCCGCTCGTCCCGGGCATTGACCTGTCGGGGACCGTCAGCGCGACGGATCGGGAGGACCTCGGCGTGGGTGACCGGGTGGTCGTCAACGGATGGGGGCTGAGCATGACCCATCACGGTGGCTTCGCCCAGCGCGCGCGGGTCCCGGGTGAGTGGGCAATCCGCCTGCCGGACACCATCTCCACCCGTGACGCCATGGCGATCGGGACGGCCGGCTATACCGCGATGCTCTCAGTGCTGGCACTCGAACGGGGCGGTGTCACGCCGGATTGCGGTGAGATCGTCGTGACCGGCGCCAACGGCGGAGTCGGCTCGATCGCCATCGCACTGCTCTCCGATCTCGGTTACGACGTCATCGCCTCGACCGGTCGTCCGGAGGAGGCGGACTATCTGCGTTCCCTCGGCGCCTCGGCGATCATCGACCGTGCGACGCTTTCCGACGCGAGCGAGCCGCTCGCGGAGGAGCGATGGGCCGGTGCCGTGGATTCCGTGGGCAGCCACACCCTGGCAAATGTGCTGGCGCACACGAAGATGCGTGGCGTAGTCGCCGCCTGTGGACTTGCCCAGGGCACCGACCTGCCGGGTTCGGTGCTGCCATTCATCCTCCGCGGAGTGACCCTGGCCGGAATCGACTCGGTGCACGCTCCGGTCGCGATCCGAGAAGAGGCCTGGTCCCGTCTGGCGACGGATCTCGACCTCGCCAAGCTGGCCGCCACCGCGCGGGTGGTGGGCCTGGCGGACGTCCCTGAGGTGGCCGCGGACCTGCTGGCCGGCCAGATCAGAGGGCGAACCGTCGTCGATGTGCAAGACGTCTAGCAGAACGAGCGGGCAGGGACGGGATGGTCGGTCGCGGCGCGGGAGTGACGCGGCCGACCCACCCGGGAGCTTAGGGTGGGTCGACGCCCAGTCCGTCGATGACCATGTCGGCGAACGTCTCCCCGATCTCGCGGGTCGACAGCGGGCCGTCGAGGTCCAACCAGACATGGGACCATGCGCCCATGCCGATGATCCCGAACGCCACGACCTTCGGGGGACCCGACGCGCGGAACCGTCCTTCGTCGATTCCCCGGGCGATCACGTCGACGAAGATCCCCTCGAACTCGCTGCGTTTGCGTTCGATCTCCTCGAAGAACCGGCCGGCAAGAAACCGGCGTTCCTGGAGGAATACCGCGGTCTCTGATTTGTAGATCGACATGGGTTCGATCAGTGCTTCGACGATCAGCCGTCGCAGCGCGGTGGCCAGGTCCTGGTCCTTCTCCGCCATCACGGCGCGTGCACGGCCGAGCTGGTAGTGGATGAACTCGTCATGAACCCGGCGAAGGAGATCCTCTTTGTTGTCGAAGTGGTGGTAGAAGGCGCCTTTGGTGAGCCCCGCCGCATCGACGACGCTCTGAACCGAGGTCGCGGCGTATCCGTTCTGCTCGAACAGCGTCACGGCACTCTTCAGCAGGGCGGCGCGGGCACGCTCCGGATCGCGGACGCGGCCGGTGGCCGACGCCGAGGGAGCGCGCTTGCCCCGGGGCTGTCTGGTCGCCACGAACTCTCCAGTCTGCGTCGGTTGCTATGGATCGGTGTGAGCCGGTTGATCTCTCGACACGCAGTGGTGGTCGCATCCGCGGACACATTGCGCGCGGTACGGCTCGGCAGGCGCGGCCACCAGCAACTGATCCTAGTCGGACTGGTGGCTGCGGCCGATGCGCACCGAGGGTCGAGTACGGAGCTCCTCAGGTCGTCACACCGCTGCGGACGGACGAGCCGGGCATGAGGGATCGAGTGTCGTCATCAGCAGGGGGGCGAACGGGGCCGTCGACGCGAGTGCGATCCGGTGGCCGGGTGTTGCCGACTCGTTGCTGGTGGCATCCACGTCGACCAGTGTGCGTCCACGATGTATGCCGTCGATCTCCACCCGGATCGTGCATCGCGGCGCGTGCGAGAGTCCGATCGAACCGATCGCGATCGCGGTCGCGAGCGGGTCGTGGAGTAGACATTTGGTGCCATCGAACTCCGGATGCCCGTCCAGGTAGTGGTCGAGCATCAGAGCGATGGTGTGTACGTCCGGGTCGGCGGACTCTCGGAGGAGACCGACCTCGGCCCTGGACAGGCTGTGGTGATTGGTGATGTCCAATGGGACGAGCATCAAGTCATCCCACGGTGTGGACAGAACCTGCTGGGCGGCAACGGGATCGGCGTAAATGTTGGCTTCGGCGAACTGCGTGATGTTGCCGGCGACGTCGTGGGCGCCTCCCATGATGGTTATGCCACCGACCAGCTGGGGCAGCCGAGGTTCGAGAGACAAGGCGACCGCGATGTTCGTCAACGGACCGAGTGCGATGATCCGCATCCGTCGGCCGAGGCGGTGTGCGAGATCGACCAGCCTGTCAGGCGCGGTCATCTCGTCGAACGGACGGGCCGACGCGGACAGGTCCAATCCGGCGATCCCGTTGGGGCCGTGAATGAACTGTGCGCCACCCCAGAACCGTCCGCGCACCGGCTCCTGTCGTCCAATCGCCACGGGGATGTCCGCTCGTCCGATCAGCGCGAGCAACCGGCGCGCATTCTCTGCCGCTTGGAACACGCCGACATTGCCGGCGACCGCGCCGACCGAGGTGAGGGAGACACTGCTCCGGGTGAGATAGATGAGCGCAAGGGCGTCGTCGATGCCCGGGTCGCAGTCCACGTAGTAGACGTGTTCGTCCCTCATGGTCCTCCTTGTGCGGTCGTGGCAACCGCCGAGCGATCGGGTGCCGAGCGTCGGTTGAAACGATTCTATCCTGCAATGACCTCCGCCCCTCGAAATCGTGGTTTCGAGGGGCGGAGGCGTCCGCGTGCGGTCAAGGGCGCATTCGGCTCACATGCAGTCCGAGGTCGGCGTCAGGGAACGCTGTGGTGAACGTGGACGAGGCCGTCGAGATCACTCGGTGGCCGGCGGCATGAGGACCGTGTCGATCAGGTACACCTGGGCGTTGGAGGTGGCAATACCGCCACAGACGATGCCGGACTCGTTGACCTTCAGGTTGTCACCCGAACCGGTCACGGTGACCGTCTGGCCCTCGAGGGTGGTGTGCTCGCCGTCGATCTTGTCGGGGGTCGCCTGACCCTCGACGACGTGGTAGGTGAGGATCTTGGTCAGCAACTGATCGTCGGTCTTGAGCTGCTCGATCGTCTCCGGGGGGAGCTTGGCGAACGCGTCGTCGGTCGGCGCGAAGACGGTGTACTCACCCTCGTTCAGTGTCTTGACCAGGTTGACGTCGGGGTTCAGCTGCCCGGACAGCGCCTGCGTGAGGGTCGTGAGTTCGGGGTTGGTGGCAGCAGCGGTGGCGACCGGGACGGTGGACATCCCGGTGACCGAGGCCGGTCCCGACGGATTGGCCTCGGCATATGCGGCGCAGCCGGGTCCGACGAGGTTGGCGGCCGGATCTGCCGTCGCACTCATCGATGTCATTTCGCTTGTGGCACTGCTGGTCTCGCTTGACGAACTCGAATCGTCGCTCGAACAGCCGGCGATCACGCCGACGGCGAGGACCAGACCGGTCACCGCTCCTGCTATGCGGGGAACTCGCTTGATCATCATTGATCCAATCTCCGAAGGGTTTCGGCTGCGCCGTCGGCAGCCTCACCACCCATTCGGTGCGCGCAGGCGCACGGATGGGTCTCCGAAGGCTCCCATCCGAAAAGTCCCGGGCCCGGGCTCGCCGGGCCCGGGGTTGCTCACGCGCCCGGTCCGCCCGGCGCCGCGCTCGCCTCGGTGGTCCAGAACTCGGCGTCGGCCCACTCCTGTCCTTCGGAGATCGCGCCCATCGTGCTCTGGCCGTCGAGGGCTTCGCGGATGATGTCGGCATGGCCGCAGTGATGTGCGGTCTCGCGGAGCAGCTGGGCGATCATCATGCGGATCGAGGACCACTCCCGCTCGGGCTGCCACGGTGCGGTCGGCTGGGGGATCAGCTCGCCGAGATCCTCGACGTCGGCGATCACGCGATCGAAAGACGCTGCGGCGCGGTCATATTCGGCCAGCCAGTACGCGAGTGTCTCGTCGCCGGTGATGTCGTACTCGGTTGCCGCCTGGCTCATGTCGAACTCCGCGTTCTCGTCCCGCTCGGTGATCACCCGTGCCGCGCCCTGCTCCCCGTGTGTGAGGTGCTTGATCAATCCGCCGAGGGTGAGGGCGCTGACCGTCGTCTGCCTACGGGCGTCCTCCTCGGACAGATCGCGGGCGGCGACCTTCAGCAGATTCCGCTGGTCCTGCAACAGGGTGAGGAGGTCCTTCTTCTCGCCGGTGACGTCGACGCCGAGTTCCGCGGCTGTGTAGGTTCCCATGATGTCGCTCCTGGTCTGATCGGGATCGGGTGGTTCTGGTGGACAGAACTCACGCTACGAGCGATCGCGGACATCTTCGGTCCTCGTTCGGTCCTCGTTCGGGGCGAGTTCAGGACTCGACCGGGCAGTGGGGACGGGACTCGGCACACAGACGGGTCGGCCGCAACCAGCGGGGACGGGACCCGCTGGTTGCCGGCCGGGTTCGTCCGAGACCGTCTCTGGTCTCGAGACAGCGTGCGGCTCAGCGCTTTCGGAGCAGGAACCGCTGGATCTTGCCGCTCGGGGTCTTCGGTAGGGCGTCGACGAAATGTACGGTCCGCGGGTAGGCGTGGGCGGCGAACTGCGTCTTCACCAGCTGCTGGAGCTCGGTTTCGAGTGCCTCCGTCCCGTCGACCCCGTCGGCGAGGACGACGAACGCCTCGATGACCTCACCGCGGAGCTCGTCGGGCTTCCCGACCACGGCGACGTCGATCACCGACGGGTGCGTGATGAGCACGCTTTCCACGTCGAACGGGCCGATCCGGTAACCGGCCATGATGATCACGTCGTCGTCGCGGGCGGTGAAGAAGTAGCGACCCTCGTCGTCGACGCGGCCGGTGTCGCCGGTCAGGTACCAGCGGCCGTCCGGGGAGAACCGCTGCGCCGTCTTCTCCGGGGCGTCGAGATACCCGGTGAACCACAGGAGCGGGCTGGCCGGGACGTCGATGGCGATCTGACCGTCGACGACGCCGGCGGCGAAGCCGGGCATCGGCTTGCCCATCGAACCGGGGACCAGTTCCTCGTGGACGTCGGTGTGCCAGTGGTTGTTGATGAACATGCCGTGTTCGGTCTGGCCGTAGTGGTCGCGGACCTCGGTGCCGAAGGCATCCAAGGCCCAGTCGATGACGTCGGGGGTCAAGGGCTCACCGGCCGACGACGCGCGCCGCAGGGAGAACCCGGTGATGCGGGGGTCCTTGCTGAGGGAGCGGTAGACGGTCGGTGCCGCCGCGAAATTGGTGACCGCGAGATCGCCGAGGATCCGCGCGGTGAGTTCGGGGGTGAACCCCGCGTGCAGCAGCAGGTTTCGACGGCCGGTGGCCAGCGGGCCGAGCACGCCGTAGTAGAGGCCGTAGGCCCAACCCGGGTCCGCGGCGTTCCAGAACACGTCGTCGTCGCGGACGTCGAGCCCGTAGTGCATGTAGGCGACGAACGAGGCGAGTGCCCTCACCGGCACCGGCACACCCTTCGGTGCGCCCGTGGTCCCGCTGGTGAACAGGAGGATCAGGGTGCCGTCGCCGCCGACGGCCACCGACTCCGCGAGGGGATCGTGCGAGTCGACGAGCCCGTCGAACTGGTCGCCGGCCACCACGGTGGTGATCCCGTCAATCGGATCGAGCTTGGCCGCCTGGCTCGGCTCGGTGATCACCACCTTCGCGTTGCCCGCGCGCACGCGCATCTCGATCGCCGGCGTCGCGAACGCGGTGAACAGCGGGATGTAGATCGCGCCGAGCCGGGCGATGGCCAGCACCGAGACGACGAGTTCCTCGCGCTTGCCCATGAGGACGCCGACGGTGTCGCCGCGACCCACACCCAGTTCGGCGAGGGCGGCCGCGAGTCGCCTGGACCTCTCGGCCAGCTCGCCGTAGGTGATGTCGGTGGTGACGGGCTCGCCGGTCTCGGCGACCTCGATGACGGTGAACGCGATCGCATCCTGATCGTGGCCGTCGACGAGGAGTGCTGCGACGTCGGCATCGGGTGCCCCGTAGATTCCCAACCAGTGCTCGACCATATCGGCCGGGGTCGTGGTGGCCTGTGTCATCGTGAACCTCGCTATCGGTCAGTAAGCTGGGTCACAGTGTCCTCCGTCGGTGGCCCCCGGAACACCCCCCGAAGAGGGGGGAGGAGTGAGGTGAGATGCCCGAGCAACTCAGCGGTATCGTCACCGACGCATTGCACCGTGTCCGCAGGTCGAGCGGTGTGCCACTGGCTTTCGCCGGAGTGGTGAACGGGCCGACCAACCTGCGCCTGCAGCACTTCGCCGGCACCACCGTCGGCGCGCTGAGCGGGGTCTCGGTCGACGTCGGGCACGGCCTCGGCGGCAAGGTCGTCTCGTTGAGCCGGCCGATGGTGGTCGACGACTACCTCCGCACGCCCCGCATCACCCACCGCTACAACACGATCATCGAGCGGGAGGGGTTGCGGGCGATGATGGCGGCCCCGGTGATCGTCGACCGGACCCCCGTCGCGGTGATCTACGGGGCGCTGCACACTCCCGATCCGATCGGTGGCCGCATGCTCGACATCCTCGCCATGGAGGCGCGCGCCGTGGAGCAGGAGATCGTCGCCGGCCGCGCGCGACTCGAACACGCCGCCCAGGACGAGGCCGAGATCCGCGATCGGATGACGGCGGCATATGCGCGCCTGCGATCGCTCGCCGACACCGTCGACGATGCGTGTCTCGCCGATGAGATCGCGGCGATCACCGAGGTGCTGGTCGCCGGGTCATCCGCCCGCGTGCCCGCCGTCGAACTGACCGGACGCGAGCAGGACGTGCTGTCACTCGCGGCGCTCGGATATCCCAACGCGCGCATCGCCGAAACCCTGGGCGTCACCGTGTACACCGTCAAGGGCTATATGAAGGACGCGATGCGCAAGCTCGGCGCGTCGTCGAGACTCGAAGCGGTGGTGACCGCGCGGCGCGCGGGCCTCCTGCCCTGACGCCCGGCGATCCATGTGCCGACGCGCGTTGTTGCGGCCGTAGTCGCCACGGAAACCCCGGTCGGGTGGTTGATTTGGGTGGCCGTGGGTATCCCCGGACCCCATGCGCGGCAGGTGCGGAATAACTCGACGGGGGCGCCGGTTGAACCACGCGACGGTGACGGACTCAATGCCCGGGTCCCACCCTTCGCCGCTTCGAGCGGACCATACGCCGAGAGGCGCACTGACCGGCACCGTCCCTCTCACACCGAAGCCGCCGACCCGATCCGGGTCGGCGGCTTCGTGGTTGGTGGGTCTTCGTGGTGTGTGGGGTCAGTGGTCGCGGAGCTTCTCGATGAGCTCGTCCTTCTTCAGGTCCGAATAGCCCGACAGGTCGAGCTCTTTGGCGCGATCGGTGAGCTCGTCGACGGTCCAGTCCTCATAGGACCCCGACTCGCCGCCGCTCTTGCCGACGCTGGACCGAGAGCTGTTGGCCGCGGCATTGGCGATGCGCGCCGACTTCTCCTTGGAATTCCCCTCGTCGCGCAGCTTCTCGTACAGTTCGTCGTCCTTGACCGATGGTCCGGGGCCCTTCTTCTCCGCCATGGTCTACCTCCTCGGGATGCGTGATGGACTGGAACGGTCGCCTTTCCGGTTTGCCCACGCGGATGTCGGACCAAACTGGTCTGAGACAGCGGCTGATCACGCAGTGGCATCCTTACAGAGCGGGATAACAGCAGTAAACGCTGTTGACCACGAGTAGACGCCACTACGGCCTACGGATAAGGTTGTGGTGATCTGTCCGGGGGAGACGCCCACGTCCGCCCCGTCGGATACCGAGGCCAGAAACGTACCCGAACAACGCAGTTGCGGAAGGAAGTCAACGCATGTCGCAGACAGTCAAGGGAGTCATCTCGCGGAGCAAGAAGGCGCCGACGGAGGTCGTCGACGTGGTGATCCCGGACCCGGGGGCGCGTGATGTGGTCGTGGCGATCAAGGCATGCGGTGTCTGCCACACCGACCTGGCCTATCGCGAAGGCGGCATCAACGACGAGTACCCGTTCCTTCTCGGTCACGAGGCCGCGGGCATCGTCGAGTCGGTGGGTTCGGATGTCAGCCACGTCGAGGTGGGCGACTTCGTCGTCCTCAACTGGCGCGCGGTGTGCGGTCAGTGCCGGGCGTGTAAGCGCGGCCGTCCGTGGTATTGCTTCGACACCTTCAACGCCAGCGTCCCGATGACCCTGACCGACGGCACCGAGCTCACCCCGGCCTTGGGCATCGGCGCCTTCGCCGAGAAGACCCTCATCCACGAATTGCAGTGCACCAAGGTCAATCCCGACACCGACCCGGCCGTCGCCGGCCTGCTCGGCTGCGGCGTGATGGCCGGCATCGGGGCAGCCATGAACACCGGCAACGTCGGCCGCGGCGACTCGGTCGCGGTCATCGGCTGTGGTGGCGTCGGCGACGCCGCGATCGCCGGTGCCCGCCTCGCCGGTGCCACGACGATCATCGCGATCGACCGCGACGCATCCAAGCTCGAGTGGGCCACCGACCTCGGTGCCACGCACACCATCGACGGCTCGAAGGTCGACGATGTCGTCGCGGCCGTGCAGGAACTCACCGACGGCAACGGCGCCGACGTGGTCATCGACGCCGTCGGCCGACCGGAGACCTACAAGCAGGCCTTCTACGCACGTGACCTGGCCGGTGTCGTCGTCCTCGTCGGCGTCCCGACACCGGAGATGACCCTGGAGATGCCGCTGGTCGACTTCTTCTCGCGCGGCGGTGCGCTCAAGTCGTCGTGGTACGGCGACTGCCTACCCGAGCGCGACTTCCCGATGCTCATCGACCTCTACGAGCAGGGTCGCCTGCCGCTGGACAAGTTCGTCACCGAACGCATCGGCATCAACGACGTCGAGGCCGCGTTCTCGGCGATGGAGGCAGGCAAGGTCCTGCGATCGGTGGTGGAACTCTGATGTCGGAGCTGCGGATCGACAACGTCGTCACCTCAGGCACTTTCAGCCTCGACGGTGGTACCTGGGATGTCGACAACAACGTGTGGCTCGTCGGCAATGACGACGAGGTGATCATCATCGACGCCGCGCACTCGGCCAAGCCGATTCTCGACGGAGTCGGCGGCCGGACGGTGAAGGCGATCGTGCTCACCCACGGCCACAACGACCATGTCACCGTCGCCCCCGAGCTGTCGGAGGCCACCGGCGCGCCGATCCTGCTGCACCCCGGGGACGACATGCTGTGGAACGACACCCATCCCGACGTCGCTCATCAGGATCTCGAGGACGGTCAGCGGATCCGCGTCGCCGGCACCGAGCTCACGATCATCAACACACCGGGCCATTCGCCGGGTTCGTCGGTGATCCACCTGCCCGAGGCCAAGGTGCTGTTCTCCGGCGACACGCTCTTCCAGGGCGGGCCCGGCGCCACCGGTCGCTCGTACTCGAGCTTCCCGACGATCATCGCCTCGATCACCGAGAAGATCTTCTCCCTCGACCCCGAGACCAAGGTCTACACCGGCCACGGCGACGGCACCACGGTCGGAGCCGAGGCTCCTCACCTGGAGGAATGGATCAAACGCGGCAGCTGACGCGGTAGAGGCTGCGCGAACGCCGGTCGACCCGCGGAGATGACGTCCTCCGGAGCGGGCCGGAGGACGCCATGTCCTTCGAGCCCGCTCCGGAGGCCGACAGCTCGGCCTCACCGGCGCCGCATCCCTCCTCCCCGGCGCCGGTCGGCTCGTTCAGATTGTCCTCAGGGGTCCAGGCGTGTGACCTGGTTCTCAGGCGTAATGTCGCGCGGATGAGTGAGTCCGCGGTCCGCAATGTCGACCATCCAGATCAGGCGCCAGTACCCCGGAGTCGCATCGTCGTGGCGTCGATGATCGGGACCAGTATCGAGTTCTTCGACTTCTACATCTATGCGACCGCCGCGGTGCTGGTGTTCCCGGTGCTGTTCTTCCCGCCCGGCGACGAGACGGCAGCCCTGCTGTCGTCGTTCGCGACGTTCGGCCTGGCCTTCGTCGCCCGGCCCATCGGCTCGATCCTGTTCGGGCACTTCGGTGACCGCGTCGGACGGAAGGCGACCCTGGTCGGGTCGCTGCTCACCATGGGTATCGCGACATTCATCATCGGGCTGCTGCCCACCTACGACTCGGTGGGCTATCTCGCGCCCGCACTGTTGGCCCTCATGCGCTTCTGCCAGGGACTCGGACTCGGCGGAGAGTGGTCGGGCGCAGCACTTCTCGCGACCGAGACCGCGGAGAAGGGCAAGCGGGCATGGGCCGCGATGTGGCCGCAACTCGGAGCGCCGATCGGATTCCTCTTCGCCAACGGCACCTTCCTGCTGCTGATGCTCGGGCTCGACTTCGATGCGAAGACCTCGGCGTCGAACCACGCGTTCATGACGTGGGGCTGGCGAATCCCGTTCCTGGCCAGCGCGATCATGGTCGCCGTGGGCCTGTACGTGCGGCTGAAGCTCACGGAGACACCGGTGTTCGCGAAAGCGGTCGCCGACGGCAAGAAGGTCAAGGCGCCGGTGACCGAGGTCGTGAAGACCAGCTGGCGTCCCCTGATCGCCGGCACGTTCATCATGGTCGCGACCTACACGCTGTTCTACATCGTCACCACCTGGGTGATCTCCTACGGCACCGGCAAGGTCACCGACGCCTCGGGTGTGAAGCTCTCCATCAGCTACGTCGACTTCCTGGAACTGCAGCTCATCGCGGTGCTCTTCTTCGCTGCGTGCGTACCGATCTCGGGTCGCCTTGCCGACCGGTACGGTCGCCGGGCCTTCCTCATCGTGGTCACCGGGGCGATCATCGTCTTCGGACTGTTCTTCCAGCTGCTCCTCGACCCGTCGTCGATGACCGACGGCATGATGCTGTTCTTCCTGATCCTCGGCATGACGCTCATGGGACTCACCTTCGGGCCGATGAGCGCGATCCTGCCGGAACTGTTCCCCACCAACGTCCGCTACACCGGGTCGGGCATCTCCTACAACGTCGCGTCGATCATCGGCGCCGCGGTGGCGCCGTTCATCGCGACGTGGATCGTCGCCGACTTCGGCGTGGGCTGGGTCGGTGTGTATCTCGCGATCGCCGCCTGCACCACGATGATCGCGCTGCTCTGCGTCCGGGAGACCAAGACGGTCGATCTGACCGAGGTCTGAGGGCATCGGCCGCATCGTGTCGCCGTCGCGGCGTACCGTCGATCGGGTGACCGGATCCTGGCGATGTTGTCGTGGGTGAGACGCCGTGAAGCTGATCGACGTGGTCGAGACATCCGCGAACGTCGCACGGGACCGCTCGCGAATTCGTAAGACCGAGGTGCTGGCCGGAGCCCTGTCCGCGGCCACCGATGCCGAGCTCCCGATCGTCGTCGCGTGGCTCTCCGGGGAGATCCCCCAGGGCAGGCTCGGCGTCGGGTGGCGGTCGCTGTCGAAACTGATCTCCGCGCCGTCCGATGCGTCGTCGTTGCAGGTCGCCGACGTCGACGCCGCTCTCGGCGCACTCGCCGGCGCCACCGGGCCCGGTTCGACGAAGCGCCGCGCCGAGATCATCGCGTCGGTCTTCGGTGCCGCGACCGAGGCCGAGCAGAAGTTCCTCCTCGCGTTGCTGACGGGCGAACTCCGGCAGGGCGCGCTGGCCGGGGTGATGACCGACGCCATCGCGAAGGTCACCGGTCAACCACTTGCGCTCGTCCGGCGCGCGCACATGCTGACGGGATCGCTACCGGAGACGGCGGCCCTCGCGCGGTTCGGGGCCGACGCGTTGGCGGGGGTCGGACTCCGGGTGGGCCGTGCCGTCGAACCGATGCTCGCCACCCCCGCAGACGATCTCGACGCCGCGCTCGGCTTGCTCGGGCCCGACCTGATCGTCGACTACAAACTCGACGGCGCCCGGATCCAGGTGCATCGCAAGGGGACCGACATCTCCGTCTTCACCCGCACGCTGAGAGATGTGACGGCCAACGTGCCCGACCTCGTGTCGGTTGTCGCCGGATTGCCATGCGACTCGGTGATACTCGACGGTGAGACGCTGATGCTGCACGACGACGGCCGCCCACGTTCGTTCCAGGACACGATGAGCCGCTTCGGTTCCGGGCCCACCGCCGATGGCGAACCCGAACGCGTGCTGAAGCCCTTCTTCTTCGACTGTCTCCACCTCGACGGGGTCGACCTCATCGACCGCCCGCTGTCGGAACGCCTCGCGGCGATCGACTCGATCGCCCCCGATCTCCGGATCCCCGCGGTGACGCGTCCCAGCCCCGCGGAAGCACACGCACACTTCGAGACGGCGATGGCCGACGGCCACGAAGGTGTGATGGTGAAATCGCTCGACGGGCTCTACGTCGCCGGCCGTCGTGGAAAGGCATGGCAGAAGGTCAAACCCACGCACACCTTCGACCTCGTGGTCCTGGGCGCTGAGTGGGGATCGGGCAGGCGTACCGGCTGGTTGTCGAATCTGCATCTCGGTGCCCGTGACCCGGAGACCGGTGAGTTCATCATGGTCGGCAAGACCTTCAAGGGACTCACCGATGAGCTCTTGCGTTGGCAGACCGAAGAGTTCCCCGGGCACGAGACGCATCGGGACGCGCACACCGTGTATCTGCGTCCGGAGATCGTGGTCGAGATCGAACTCGATGGTGCGCAACGGAGTTCGCGGTACCCGGGAGGGGTGGCGCTGCGTTTCGCGCGGGTGGTCCGCTACCGCCCGGACAAGACTGCCGCCCAGGCCGACAGCATCGAGGCGGTACGTGCGCTCGTGAAGTGAGTGCTCCGGCCGGTGATCACGGTGCGTTTTCCCTCGCGAACCGGGGGAAAACGCACCACGATCGGCCGTCAGAGCAGTGAGAGCTGGGCCACCGGGGTGGTGGTCGGTTGCGCCGACCCGCCCGGGGGCTCGACCGTGAACGCCAGTGCGGATGCGGAGTTGATGCCGGAGAGCACCGCGGTGGTGACCGGTTCGACGTCCTTGTCGGTCATGGTGCCGGCCGAGCGCGGACCATCAGGACCGATGAGCCACATCTGGTAGACGGTTCCGGGCTTGGGCGGCGGGACCGAATGCATCACCAGCACACCGGTATCGGCCGACTTCGCGAGATAGACGGTCGCGCTGCCGGTGGCGACCGCGCCTCCCGTCGAACGCAGATCGCTCGCGGAGAAGACCTGTTCGGCAGGTGAAGCCAGCGGCGGCCCGGGCTCGGGGTCGGAGCTCGACAATCCGATGACCCATCCTGCGGCACCGATGGCGATGGCGATGACCGCGGCGGCCGCCAGATAGGTCCAGCGCCGGCGTCGGGAGTCGGCCCCGGTGGTGGCGGCCGGTTCGGCCGCTTCGTCTTCCGCAGGTCCCGGAGGAGTGGATCCGCCCGCCTCGTCACCGTCCTGGTCGCCGTCGGGCAGTCCTTGCGGTAGTGCGTCGAACCCAGGGGGTCCCGTCAGTCCCGCGTCGGCGCGGGCGGCGGCGAGGACGCGATCGCGGAGCGCGGGTGGGGGAGGGGTCGCGGTCGTGACGCTGATCGCGGCCATCGCCTCACGCGTCGCACGAACCTGCTTGTCGAACAGCTCGCGAAAGTCCGCGGGGGCCGCGGCAACCCGCGCCTCGACGCCTCGGAGCTCGTCGCCGGAGAGCGCGTTGAGCCCGACCATCGGAGCGAATTGGAGAAGCTCGGCGGCATCGGGCTCGAGATCGTCAGACATCACGTACCTCCTGCTGCCTGTGCCGGCGGGTTGCTGCCTCCGGCCGCCACACACTGCTCCGACAATTGGCCATCACGCTTCCGTGCGCGGTCGGTGACGAGATGGCCGCGGGTAGAAGTATGACGCACCGGCGGATCCGGTCGTGAGTGTCATGCCCCCTGTTCGGCACCGACGGCGTGTCGGATGGGTCCGGGCGCCGGCGTGGCGGATGTCCGCCGGGTCACATCCTGGCCGGTACGCCCCCCGGCATCGGCTGGTCGGTGGGGACGATCTCGGCGCCCAGCGGAAGCAACGACACCGGCACCATCTTGAAGCTCGCGATGCCCAGCGGGATACCGATGATGGTGAGGCACATCGCGATGCCCGTCGTGATGTGCCCGATCGCGAGCCACCACCCGGCGAACAGGATCCAGATGATGTTGCCGATGAGCGACGCCGCGCCCGCGGTCGGCTTACGGACCACCGTCCGACCGAACGGCCAGAGTGCGTAACTGGCCATCCGGAACGACGCGATGCCGAACGGGATGGTGATGATCAGAATGCAGCAGATGATGCCTGCGATGACGTAGCCGATCGCCATCCACAGTCCGCACAGGACGAGCCAGATGACGTTGAGGATGGTCTTCATCTGACACATTCTCCTCGCGATGCCGGGGGATGGGTACAAATGCGGGACCATCGCCGTGTCCGCGCGGCCCCGCGGCACCGCCGTTGCACGCGAGGTGGGTCACACGAGACCCGATTCCCGCCACGGCCCGCACTACGATGTCGGGGTGGATGAACGGTCGGTACGGACGCGAGAAGCCTTGTGGGCGGTGATCACCACCCTCGTGCTCGTCATCCGCATCCTCGCGACCATCGCCATGGTTCTCCTCGTGATCGGGTGGGCGGTCGCCTCGGTCCGGGACTCGTTCGACAACGCCTTCCTGTGGCCGTCGATCGCAACCGGCGTCGCCCTGCTGCTGAGCACCTACGCCTACAGCCATCTGCGCGTGCGGTATCCGCGACGCAACGGATGGATTCCCTGATCTCAGACCGTTCGGCCGAGCCGGGCGAGCAGTGTCGTCTGGCGGTCGGCGTCGGCGGGGACGTCGCGCTTTTCGCACACACCCTCGGAGTAGAGGGCGTCACCGAAACTGTCGGCGGCCGCTTCCATCTCGGCCAGCTCGGCGTCGGTGAACGTGTGCGCCACGCCACCGGCACGGGCCACGTCCCAGCGGTGGGCGATCATGTCGAAGCCGTAGAAACGCAGCAGGGTCTCTCCGATGGTCGTCGGACCGAAGTGCCCGTCGAACGCGCGGTCTCCGACGGCCGGGTCGGCCAGTACCTCTGCCGCGGCGTCGCGGTGCGCGCGCCAGGCGGCGGCCGGGTCGTCGAGTGAGGGCGCGGGGCCGAGGTCGACGTCGTGCCCGGTGAAAAATTCGCGCTGGGTGCCGATGATGTGTGCCACCACGTCGCGGCCGGTCCAGCCGTCACACGGGGAATCGTTGGTCCAGGCGTCGGCGGGCAGCGAGTCCAGGACGCCGGCGAGGCCGTCGGCGAGCTCGACGTAGTGGGTGAGCAGTGGTGAGGCGTCGTTGATTGCGGTCATGATGAGAGTCAACCGCAAGACCACGGGACGGTGATTGATGAAACCCGACAATCAGGGATCCACGCGGCCTGGATCGACGCGGCTCGACGACGTCGAGCGCGCGCACCTCGTCGACCCGTCTGACGCGAGCTACCGCATCGGACGCTGGGGGCCCGGTCCCGAGCTCGACGAGTTGGTACGGCGCTTCTGGGTGCCGGTGTGGTGGGTACCGCCCGGAGCGGAGTCGCCGCAGCGCGTGCTGCAGTACCCGGTCTGCCTGATCGTCGTCAGCAACACCTACGCCCGGTTCTACGGCGTGGTCACCGGCTTGTCGGAGACGGTGCTGACCGGGGACGGGTGGGCGGTCGGGGTGATGCTGACGCCGGGCGCCGGCGGCCTGCTGACCGGGGACGTCGCGACCTGGACAGACAGGTTCGACGAACTGTCGGAGGTCTTCGGGGAGAGCGGCAGCGAACTGGCGAGCCGGGTCCGCGCGGAGATGGCCGCCGCACCCGGCGATGAGGAGACGCAACGGCGGGCCACCGACATCGTCGAGGAGTGGTTACGAGGGTTTCTCCCGCTCGACGACGACGGACGTCTGGTCAACGCGATCGTCGAGTACGTGGAGAACGATTCGACAGTGGTGGCGGTCGCGCAGATCTGCGACCGCTTCCACCTCACCGAACGCAGCCTGCAACGGCTCACCAGACGCCGCCTCGGTCTGACGCCCAAGTGGCTCATCCAGCGTCGGCGCCTGCACGAGGCGGCCGAACGCCTGCGCGAGCGCACCGAGACCCTGGCGTCCCTGGCCGCCGAACTCTCCTACGCCGACGAGGCGCACTTCGTCCGCGATTTCAAGACGGTCACCGGCATGACACCGCGGACGTTCTCGGCACGCTTCGGGTCAGGGCGCTTCGGGTCGGGGCCCGCGGAGACATGAAAAATCTCATCCTCCTCAACCGCGTCCGAGGGCAATATTCCCTCGCGCCCTGCTCAGCCGGCCGATTTCTTCGGAGCATCGGTCGGTACGAACCCCGTCGCCGCGACGGAACCGGTGGTCAGCGCCACGTGGGCGAGTTTGAGCGATTGTTGCCGAGATCACACGCCGACAGGCAGAATCGTCGGCATATGGGCAATTCGACGGAGGGCGCATGACTGACGCGGCTGCGGTGGCCACACGCATCCGCCAGGCGTACGAGGACTTTCTGTCCGGCGTCACCCCACCTGCGGACGCGGTGCGCTCCATCGTGCGCGAATCCTGGGCCAGGTCTCTGACCAGGGGAATCGACCCCGCCGAGGCCAACCCCGAGGGTGAGCACACCCCGGCCATGTCCCCCGACGAGTTCGCCGCCTACCGCGCCGCACACCCGATCACCGCGGTGCGTCCGCTTGTGCGGTCGCTGATGGTGGACGCCATCGCCGACACCGGGGTGGTCGTCGCACTCACCGACCAGGACGGGCGCCTGCTGTGGATCGAGGGCGACTCCGCGGCCCGCGACAAGGCCGGACACATCAACTTCGTCGAGGGGTCGGTGTGGAGCGAAGAGGTCGTCGGGACCAACGCGCCCGGCCTCGCACTGGCCGTCGACCGGGGCGTGCAGGTGGTCGGACCAGAGCATTTCGCAGGGCCGGTGCAGGAGTGGAGTTGCGCCGCGGCACCGGTGCACGACCCGCTCACCGGCCACGTCATCGGCGTGATCGATGTGACCGGCGGGCGCGAGGTCGCGGCCCCTTTCGCATTGGCGGCGGTGCGGTCGGTGGTCGCCGCGGTCGAGCGGGAACTGCAGTCGAGTGCGGTCGACCTCGCCGACCCGGCGACATTCGGCTCGAGCGCAGCCGAGCCGGGCGCGGCCCATCTGGCGGTCCTCGCCGACGGCGCCCCGCGCTGGCGACGCACCGCAGACCCCGCGGGCGCCCGCACGCTGTCTCGCCGGCACGCGGAGATACTTCTTCTGCTGCAGGCGTTTCCGGAGGGGCTCAACACCGAGCAGCTCGCACTGAAACTCGCCGAGGACGGCCTCGACCCGGTGACCGTCCGCGCCGAGATCTCACGACTCCGCCGCGACCTCGGTGCCGACGTCGTCGCCAGCCGGCCCTACCGCCTGACTCTCGACATCTCCTCCGACGTCGACGCAGTCCGGAAGCGCATCGCCGGCGGGACCTCCCCGGCCTCGGTCGTCGACGACCTGGGCCGCGGCGGTTTGCTCGCCGAGTCCACAGCGCCGGGGATCGTCGAGATCTTCGAGGAACTGCGCGAGGACCTGCGGTCGCGCCTGATCGCCGGGGGTGACGTCGCCGCGTTACGGAGGTGGACGTCGTCCATCCACGGGCGTGACGACCTCGCCGCCTGGCGTCGACTGGAACACCGTCTACCGGTGGGGCATCCCGATCGCGCCGTCGTCGGCGGCCGGATCAGACTGCTCGACCAGCGGTACGGAGCCTGAGGGGTTCACCGGAGCTCCAGCGATAGAGGGCTCTACCGGTATAGGGGGAGGTCACGGGCTCCGCCCGACGTTGCAACCCTCGTGCAACCAACGCGCTCGTACTGTGTGTAACAGATCACACGATGCCCCGTTGGTGGCCCGTGCGACATCCGCAAGCGTCCTCGACGACGCCGACACTCAAGGAGCAACCATGACCGTCTTCGCAAAGCCGGGTGCCGATGGCTCGGTGATGAGCTACGAGTCGCGCTACGACAACTGGATCGGCGGACAGTGGACCCCGCCGGTGAAGGGTCAGTACTTCGAGAACCCGTCGCCGGTCGACGGCAAGGTGTTCTGTGAGGTCGCACGCTCGACCGCCGAGGACATCGACCTCGCGCTCGACGCCGCGCACAAGGCCGCGCCCGGGTGGGGTAAGACCCCGGTCGCCGAGCGCTCGCTGGCCCTGCTGCGCATCGCCGACCGCATGGAGGAGAACCTCGAGAAGCTCGCGGTCGCCGAGACCTGGGACAACGGCAAGGCCGTCCGTGAGACCCTCGCCGCCGACATGCCGCTGGCCATCGATCACTTCCGCTACTTCGCGGGCGCGCTGCGTGCGCAGGAGGGGTCGATCTCCGAGGTCGACGAGGATACGGTCGCCTACCACTTCCACGAGCCGCTCGGCGTCGTCGGCCAGATCATCCCGTGGAACTTCCCCATCCTGATGGCCGTGTGGAAGCTCGCACCGGCACTCGCCGCAGGCAACGCGGTGGTCCTCAAGCCCGCCGAGCAGACCCCGGCGTCGATCCTCTACCTGGTGAGCCTCATCAGCGATCTGCTGCCCGCGGGGGTCCTCAACGTGGTCAACGGATTCGGTGTGGAGGCGGGTAAGCCGCTCGCGTCGAGCAACCGCATCCGCAAGATCGCCTTCACCGGGGAGACCACCACCGGCCGCCTGATCATGCAGTACGCGTCGGAGAACCTCATCCCGGTCACTCTCGAGCTGGGTGGCAAGAGCCCGAACATCTTCTTCAACGACGTCATGTCGGCCGACGACGGCTTCCTCGACCGTGCGCTGGAGGGCTTCTCGATGTTCGCCCTCAACCAGGGCGAGGTGTGCACCTGCCCGAGCCGCGCGCTGATCCAGCAGGACATCTACGACGAGTTCATCGCCAAGGCCCTCGACCGCGTCGGAAAGATCAAGCAGGGCAACCCCCTCGACACCGACACGATGATGGGCGCCCAGGCGTCGAACGACCAGTTCGAAAAGATCAGCTCCTACCTCGCCATCGGCCGCGACGAGGGCGCCCAGGTGCTCATCGGCGGCGAGCCGGCCCAGCTCGACGGCGACCTGTCCGAGGGCTACTACATCAAACCGACTGTCTTCCAGGGCAACAACAAGATGCGCATCTTCCAGGAAGAGATCTTCGGGCCGGTCCTCGCGGTCACCACGTTCAAGGACTTCGCCGACGCGATGCACATCGCGAACGACACCCTCTACGGCCTCGGCGCGGGTGTGTGGAGCCGCGACGGCGCCACCGCCTACCGTGCGGGCCGCGAGATCCAGGCCGGTCGCGTGTGGACGAACACCTACCACGACTACCCGGCACACGCGGCCTTCGGCGGCTACAAGCAGTCCGGCATCGGCCGCGAGAACCACCTGATGATGCTCGAGCACTACCAGCAGACCAAGAACCTCCTGGTCGGCTACGCGCAGAGCGCGAAGGGCTTCTTCTGACGGGTGCCACTTCGAGAGAGCTCCCAAGCTCAAGCTCGCTCCTGGAAGGAGCGGATGGAAGGTGACAGACGATGACCACCGAACAGAATGTTCCTGATCGGGTGGTCGCCACAGACGCCGCCGTGCAGCTCCTGACCAAGTTGTCGGAGCTGCACGGCGGACTCATGATCCACCAGTCCGGTGGATGCTGTGACGGCTCGGCCCCGATGTGTTACCCGGTCGGGGAGTATCGGGTGGGTCAGCGCGATGTGCTGGTGGGGGAAATCGAACTCCCCGAACCCATTCCGAACGTGCGTGTCTGGATCAACGGTGACCAGTTCGAACTGTGGAAGCACACCCAGCTCATCCTCGACGTGGTGAAGGGTCGGGGCGCCGGGTTCAGTCTCGAAGCGCCCGAAGGTGTGCGATTCCTTTCGAGGGCACGGGCTTTCAGCGAAAACGAGAACGCGACGCTGGCCGCGAATCCACCCCTGACCGGGGCCACCGTCGAACCCTGAGGCGAAGACCGGTCGGCAAACAGAATGCGCCGTGCGTATCGGAATCCGATACGCACGGCGCAATTTGCGTTCGAGGATGCGTTCGAGGGCTCGCCGCCTGGTCGGAAATGTCTCCAATTAACCGAATAGCATTGTCGATTCACCACATTCAAGTGTGTGATTCATCTATCAATAGGGGTGGTGCCGCTCCGCGCCCTTTGTTAGTTTCGCCGTTGGACGAAAGCCGAAATCACAAATGGAGGCAAGAAACCATATGCAACGCAATTACATACGTGTGACCACTGTCGGTGCTGCCCTCGGGGTCGCTGCTCTGCTCGCACCCGGCGGTGTCGCCACTGCGGCGCCGGTATCCGAGACCAACTGTGCGAAGACCTCGACGCCGTCGAACCCGGCAGGCTGGGGCAACACTTTCGACGACGAGCATGGGCAGGCGGGCAAGGTGACCGCGACCACCGTTCGAGACCAGGACGGTTCGCTCGAACTCGTGACGTCGGCGACCACGCCGCGCCAGGCGTCGTACCACTCCGCGGGCAAGCTCCCGCTGGCCGACGCCGCGAAGAAACCGCTCACGTTCGAGAAGTCCGAGGGCCATGCCAACTGGCAGATCCGCGTGACCGGCGCGAACACCGGTGCCGCGGACGGTTTCGCGACGCTCGTCTGGACGGCGTCGTCGAGCGCGGGCAAGGCGAGCGCCGCCGGTTCGGACGAGTGGTGGGCCACGCGCGACCTGGGCGACATCAAGAAGGGCACCAACGCCACGCTCGCCGAGCTGGTCGAGGCGGCCGGTGACAAGGCCGTCGTGGACCACTACGGCATCTCGAGTCAGCCTGCCGCGAAGGCCGGCAAGGTCAACGTCGACAACGTGTCGTTCAACGGCTGCACCACCAACTTCGCGGCCACCGGTGCAGGCGGAGCGTTCGGTTCGCTGGAGAACATCTTCCCCTGACCTGACCGCAGGCACCTTCAGTGCCGACGGCGCAGTGACCAACGACGAGAACGTCGTCCGCGACCCCTCGTTCGCGGACGACGCTCTCTCGCCAGGGCTGGAGGTTGTTCCTGCGTCTCACAGGTCCCCTCTCACCTCCTTCTCACCACTGGTCGAAGCCCACGTTGGCCTGGGGGAAGCCGGTGCTGATGTTGCTGTTCATCCAGTACTGCTGGGAGTGCGGGCCCCAGATGCTGCTCATGCCGGTGTTGACGTTGTGGTGGTGGTTGGTCAGCTGGTAGTTCGCGGTCGGGCCGAAGAGCCCGATGCGGTAGATGGCGTTGACGTCGAGGTGGTCGGCGTAGGGGGCGACCGCGGTGATGGTCTCGGTGGCGCCGGGGTAGAGGATGCTCTGCGGCGCGTTGACCCATTGGCCTCCGTCGGCGTTGGCGCCCTGCAGGTACTCGGGCTTGTCGGTGTGGTTGGTGATCGTCATCGCGACGGTCGGTTCGCCGGGCCGGGTGATGGGCAGGGTGCCGGCGTGGGCGGCTCCGGATGCTCCGAGGGCGATACCCGCGGCGGCGGCGAGTCCCAGGGTTCCGAAGGCGATGCGGCGGGTGGTCGTCGTGATGGTCTTCATCGTGTTCTCCTGGGATTCTCTGGGTGGGTGTCTCTGGTGTGTGGCCGGTTGTTCCGGTGACACCAATGACTTTCCTCGGAGAACGCCCCTACCGGATTCCGCCGACCGGGTGATGGACCGGCTGAACCGCGCATCCCCCGATCGGTGGACAGGGGAAAAGGGGGACACGGGCGACCTCACCGGTCTCACACGGTGCGGGCGGGCACCTCGACGATCGCAACGGTCCCGCCGCCACCAGCCCGTTGCGCCAGGGTCAACGTGCCGCCTGCGCCCTCGATACGGACGCGCCTCGACGCGAGTCCGATGTGGCCCGCGGCCTGCCGGCGGCGCATCAGATCGTCGACGCCGATGTCTGCCGGCAGCCCGATCCCGTCGTCGACGACCACCAGTCGTGCCTGCCCGTCGTCGAATTCCGCGGTCATCTCCACGGTCGTCGCATGCGCGTGTTTGACGACGTTGGTCAGCAGTTCGCGGGCGGCGGAGAACAGCAGCGAATCCACGGATGTGCGCAGGTCCGGCGACCAGCCGGCGGTGTCGACGGCCACCGCGGGTGCGCCCGCGCGGCTGCCGAACGACGACGCGAGGTCGGTGAGCGCAACCGCGAGACCGGCCTGTTCCAGAACCGCGGGATGCAGTTCGCTCAGCATCGTGCGCAACAGCTGTGCCGAGTCGCGCAGTGCCCCGTCGACCCGGTCGAGGGTCACCGGATCGGCGGAGCCGCGCAACGTCGCGAGTTCCTGCCGGGCGGCCAGCACATACTGCAGCGCCCCGTCGTGCAGGTTGTCGGCGAGGTCGCGTCGCTCGCGCTCCTCGATCTCCATCGTCGCGTCGAGCAACCGGGCGCGTTCGGCAGCAAGCGATCCGATCGTCGTCACCCGGGACCGCTGCAGTCGCGACAACAGGATTGCGCCCACCGCGAGCGCGCAGACGACGAGGACGCGCAGAGCGATCACCGACCAGGGTTCGCCGTTGGACGTGCGGGCCAGCGCGCTCGAGACGGCGTAGACCACGGCGGTGGCGATCACCACGACCGCACAGATCCGGGGCTGCAGGGCGATGGCCGCGATCATCGGCACCAGGACGAAGCCGTTGATGAGAGCGTTTGTGGTCCAGCTCAACTCGTTGGACTCACCCGCGACGATCACCAGCGCGGTCAGCAACACCAGGTCTATCGGCAGGGCGATCCAGGACCAGCGGATCATCATCGATGGGAAACCGACGGCCACGACTGCTCCGCCGACGCACCACGCGGCGTAGAGCACAGCGGTCACGACGCTGAAAGCGGCTGCGTGCGCGGGTGGATCGAGACAGACGGCGAGCAGGACGAACAGTGAGAGGAACAACCGGAGCAGCACCTGGATGCGGATACCGCGCACCGCATGGTCGATCAGGATGTCGTGGATGCGCGGCTCGTCGGTGAACTCGCTGAGCCCGAGATAACTTGTGGCACCGGGTATGTCCGCACCCGTCCGCCGCCGGGCCGGGGCGTTACTCGAGGAGTCCACGACGCATGGCCTCGGCCACCGCGGCAGCGCGGTCGGAGACACCGAGCTTCTCGTAGAGGCGCTGGGTGTGGGTCTTGACGGTCGACGCGCCGATGTACAGTTCGGCCGCAACCTGCGGAATCGACTGTCCTCGAGCGAAACCCGTCAGAACCTGACGTTCCCGCTCACTCAGGGCAGGGGTGTCCGGCCGCGTCTGCGCGCGTATCTCGCCGGCCAGACCGGCGGCGAGTGCCGGCGGAACCACGGTCTCGCCCCTGGCCACTGCGGTGACCGCGCCGACGATGTCATCCCGGTCGGCGTCCTTCGACAGATAACCCGCGGCGCCCTCCTGCAGGGCACGGAAGACGATGGGGCCGTCGGTGACCGCGGACAGCAGCAGCACGCGAGTGGGCAGCCCGTCGCGGGTCACCGCATGGGCGAGCTCGACACCGGTCATGCCGGGCATCTGATGGTCGACGACCGCGACGTCGGGCTTCTCGCGCCGGATCAGATCCAGACCTGACGGTCCGTCGGCGGCCTCACCGAGGACCCGCACTCTGCCGCTGGCGGTCAGTCCACGTGACACGCCGTCGCGATAGAACGGGTGATCGTCGACGACGACCACGGTGACGAGGCTGTTCATCGGCTCAGGATAGGACCAGAGGCCGCGTTCGCCGGACGGAACCGCGCGCACTCGTCCTGCGCGGCACGCCGACCATCGCCGCGATCCGCACACGGGTGGTCGCCAACGGAGACAGGATTTGGCGTTCGGATTGCCGACGCGGACACTGCTCACCGCGGTCTGCACGGACCCGGTGACCGGGGTGTTCAACCGCGCGGGATGGGAACTCGCCACCACGGGCCACGCTGTGCACGCCCAGGCGGGCTCCCATCTCTCCGCGGGACAACGCGCCGGACCACGGCCGCACCCCCCAGCCGACGAGACACACTCGCGGTGAGCGTCATCGCCGTGCCCGGGGTTGCGATTGACCACGAGAGCGCGCCGATGTCCCGCTAATGTCGGGGGATGACGCGGTGGTTCGATGAGAGGATCGTCGAGCCCGGCCGCCTGCCGTTGCTCATCCTGTTGCTCGCGTTCGTGCTGACCTTCCTGTTCATCCGGTTCAGCGTGCGGATGATCCGCGCGGAGGTCAGCTGGTGGCCCGGGAACGTGACACCGGGCGGGCTGCACGTGCATCACGTCTTCTTCGGGATGATGCTGATGTTGTTGTCGGGCTTCGGCTTCGTGGCCGTCGACCCGCTCCGCACCCCGGTCGTCGACTGTATCCTCGCCGCGCTCTTCGGCATCGGCTCGGCCCTGGTGCTCGACGAGTTCGCGCTCATCCTGCACCTGCGCGACGTCTACTGGTCCGAGGAGGGCCGCGCCTCGATCGACGCGGTGTTCGTCGCGATCGCGATCGGCCTGTTGTTCCTGCTGGGACTGCAGCCGTTCGGGGCCTTCGACATCGTCGGCGAGATCCGGGACGAGACCGACACCGCCGCGCGGATCGCGGTGACCGCCGTCGTCGTCCTCAACGTGATCCTGGCGGTGATCACCCTGCTGAAGGGCAAGGTGTGGACCGGACTCGTGGGCATGTTCATCCCGATCCTGCTGTGGTTCGGTGCACTTCGGCTGGCGCGGCCGCAATCACCCTGGGCGCGTTGGCGCTACACCACACGCGAGCGCAAGATGGCCAGGGCCACCGACCGTGAGCAGCGCTACCGCGAGCCGGTCATGCGGCGCAAGATCATCCTCCAGGAAGCTGTCGCGGGCCGATTCGGCCTACCCGACAAGCCGCCTCCTCCGGTTCCGGTGGCGGCGGTCGACACCGTGAACGAACCGGTGCCGGGTGCATTCGTCACCGCCCTGCGCTGGCGCCGGACGCGCAAAGAGCTGCGCGCGGTGCCGATCTGGCGCCTGCCGGTCGTGCTGGTGACACTGGCGATCGTCGCGGCGTGGTTCACCGTCGGCTTCGACCAGCTCCTCGAGCTCGAGGTGGACCCGGGCACCCTCGCGACGCTGCTCAGTGTCATCGCGGGCTCGATGGCGACCCTGACGGGTCTGGTGTTCACCGCGGTGACCCTGGCCATGCAGTTCGGGGCGTCGTCGATCTCGGTGCGGGTGATCCCGATGCTCCAGCAGGAACCCGTGATGCGGTGGTCCACCGGATTCTTCCTCGCCACCTTCGTCTACAGCGTGATCATCGCGATCGACCTGTCTGTGGGCGAGCCCGATTCTCCGACACCGGGTTTGTCCACGGCCATCGCCTTCGTGCTCACCACGGCGAGTGCGTACCTGTTCATCGCGCTCGTCGGCAAGGTCGGCACGATCCTCAACACCGCCCGCCTGTTGCAGTGGATCGCCGATGACGGCCGAGCGGCGATTCTGAGGCAGTACCAGATGCCGCCCGCGCCACCCGGGGAGGAGTCCGACCATCCAAGGAACCCCGATCCGGCGAACCCCGATCCGGCGAACCCCGATCCGGCGAACCCCGATCCGGCGAACCCCGATGCGGGAGAGCCGCCCGAGGACGCGGCCACCGAACGGGAAGCGCTGGTCGACGACGCCCGATCGGTGATCCCGCTGGGGGAGGTGAACGCGCACGGTCGAGTGTTGCTGGCGGTCAACGGCGATCGACTCCGACGACTGGCGCTCGGCTGGGGTGTGCGGATCGACGTCCTGGTCGCGGTGGGCGATCACGTACCCCGCGGTCACCCGGTTGTCGCGATCATCGGTGATCCGACGCCGGTGATCACCGCACGTGTCCTGGGTTGTCTGTTGTTCGGCGACTCACACCAGCCGTCGGTGAGTCCGGCGGCCGCGCTGCAGGCGATCTCCGACATCGCGCTCAAGGCCATGTCGGCGGGCAGCAACGACCCGAGCGTGGTGGTGCAGGCCCTCGACCACACCGAGGACCTGCTGTTGTTCCTCGCGCCGAGGGTGAGTGCGGAGGCCCGCGCGCCGCTCACCTCGGTCCGCGGAATCCGGCGGAGCTGGGCCGATTACGTCGCGATCGGCACCGACGAGATCCGCAGGCACAGCGCAGGTCAGGCGCAGGTCCAGCGTCGACTGCGTGCGTTGTTCGAATCGTTACTCACCGGATGTGCTCCGGCACAACGTGTTGCGGTCGTCGAACGTCTGGCCGTGCTCGACGGGCAGGCGGCCTGTGAGTGGCAAGACGATCTGGACCGCAAGCTCGCGGGAGCGGCCGACCGGCAGGGCTATGGATCAGAGTTCGGCGGCTCGTAGCGGCTGGGCCGAGCCGGTCACGCTGATGAAGCGGGCGGCGGTCGCGACGGCCTGACGTGCCTCCGAGGACAAGCGTGGCAGCAGCTGGAAGACGTGGCCCTGGTCGGGCCAGGACTGGATCACCGAAACCCCTCCGGCGCCGATGATCTCGTCGTGGGTGGCACGGGCGTCGGCGCCCATGACCTCGAGTGCACCGTATTGGATCAGCGTCGTCGGCAACGACATGTCCGGGGTGAGGCGCACCCGCATGCGGGGATGGTCGGGGTCGGCGGTGCGTGTGTAGAGCCGCAGGATCTTGCGCGCCGACACCGCGTTGATGATGGGATCGCGGACCCCGCTGCGCTGATTGGCCACCGCCAGATCGAAAGTCGGGTCGTAGAGAGGGGAGAACAGCACCATCGAACCCGGTTGCGGCGTCCCCGTGGTGTGGTTGACGGCGAGCAGGTCCAGCGCGAGGTGTCCACCCGCGGAATCGCCTGCCACCACGATGTCCTCCGCCCGGTACCCCTGCGACAGCAGCCATCGGTAGCCGCGGATGGCGTCGTTGCCCGCGGATGGCCAGGGATGCTCGGGGCCGAGCCGGTAGTCGAGGCTGAACGCCGACAACTCGGTCTGATTGCTCAGGCGCGCGACCAGACCGCGGTGGGTGCGCGGCGAACACACGACATACCCGCTGCCGTGCAAGTAGTAGATGATGCGGCCGCCGGGCCGCGGCTGCGACGCGCGCCGACCGGTGACCCACTCACCACGGATCTGGCCGCCGCGGAACACCTCGCGCACGATCTGGATGCGGGTGTTCGCCGGCGGCGGGTTGAGCCGCTCGATCGTCCGGTTGAGTCCGGGACGGGTGCGCTGGATCATCTCCGCCGTCACGCGAAGCGGGCTGGCCCCCGCAACCGCCATCATCGGCCAGGTGACGCGGGCGAGATAGGCGTTCACCGCGCGGGATCGCCGCGAACCGTGCGGGTCGACGCCGAGCCGGCCGAAGGGGTGGTCGGCGGCCGGCGGCGGTGCTGTCCGCCCGGGGGAGGGTTCATCCGCGGGTGAGGTGACGCTCATCACTCCGACGGTAGACCGAGTGTGACTCTCGCGCCGCACAATCGAATCGACTCAATCCGGCATTCCCGACGCCGGCGTCGATCGTTACCCGATCAGCGCCCGAACGAGACGTTCCGGCGTCGTTCCGCCGCGGCCGGTGCCGAATCCGCCACGCGCCTTTCGATCGCCGTCTCACGTGCAGCGTCGTCGTCGTTGTGGTAGCCGGATTTCAATAGTGGACCCTCGGCGTGGAAAAATGGCCCACAATGCTCATACGGCTGCCCGCGGGCGCCCTTGCGTGCTGCGCACAAGCTGGGATGAGCAGGGTGGTTCGGGCCCCGACGATGCGGCCCGAGAATACCGTCAGCAACGGCGCTGACCGGGACACACCGCCTAGTGATTGTCGGCTCTGCCCAGGTCAGCCCCGATAGGGGCGGAAGACGACGACGCCGTGGACATCGAGGTCCGCGACCCAACGGCCGGGTGGGGCCCCAGACATTGACGACGGGTAGTGCGTGCACCCCGCGCACGCAAAGTGAGGCGAATATGAAGCAGGCTCCGGGACCGGTGGGTCTCTACGACCCACGCAATGAGCACGACTCCTGCGGTGTGGCGTTTGTCGTGGACATGCACGGACGACGCAGTCGCGACATCGTCGACAAGGCGATCATGGCCCTGGTCAACCTCGAGCACCGCGGTGCCGCGGGTGCCGAGCCGAACACCGGCGACGGCGCCGGGATCATGATCCAGGTCCCGGACCGTTTCCTGCGCGAGACCGTCGACTTCGAACTCCCCGCCGAGGGCGCCTACGCCACCGGCATCGCCTTCCTGCCGCAGGGCGCCGAGGACGCGCGCCTCGCCTGTGCAGGTGTCGAGAAGGTCATCGAGGCAGAGGGTCTGACGCTGCTCGGCTGGCGTGAGGTGCCCACCAACGAGAACTCGCTCGGTGCGCTCGCCCGCGACGCCATGCCGACCTTCCGCCAGGTCTTCATCGGTGGCGCCGAGGGCATGGACCTCGAGCGTCGTGCCTACGTCGTGCGCAAACGTGTGCAGCATGAACTCGGCAACAAGGGTGCCGGCGCCGACGGCCCGGGTCGCGAGACCGTGTACTTCCCGAGCCTGTCCGGCCGCACCTTCGTCTACAAGGGCATGCTGACCACCCCGCAGCTGCGGGAGTTCTACGTGGATCTGCAGGATTCGCGCATGGAGAGCTCGCTGGGCCTCGTCCATTCGCGCTTCTCCACCAACACCTTCCCGTCGTGGCCGCTGGCGCATCCGTTCCGCCGCGTGGCCCACAACGGCGAGATCAACACCGTCACCGGCAACGAGAACTGGATGCGCGCCCGCGAGGCGCTCATCGACACCGAGGCCTTCGGGGCCGACGCGGCGTCGAAGATCTTCCCGGTGTGCACCCCCGGCGCGTCGGACACCGCGCGCTTCGACGAGGTGCTCGAGCTGCTGCACCTCGGTGGCCGCAGCCTGCCGCACGCGGTCCTGATGATGATCCCCGAGGCGTGGGAACGTCAGGAGTCGATGAAGCCCGAGCACCGGGCGTTCTACCGGTACCACTCCGCGCTCATGGAACCGTGGGACGGACCGGCGTCGGTGTGCTTCACCGACGGCACCGTCGTCGGCGCCGTGCTGGACCGAAACGGTCTGCGCCCCAGCCGCGTCTGGGTCACCAAGGACGGCCTCGTCGTGATGGCCTCCGAGGTCGGCGTCCTCGACATCGACCACTCCGAGGTGGTGCAGAAGATGCGCCTGCAGCCGGGTCGCATGTTCCTCGTGGACACCGCTGCCGGCCGCATCGTCGCCGACGAGGAGATCAAGGACGAGCTGGCCGCCGAGCATCCGTACGCGGAGTGGCTCGAGCAGGGTCTGGTCCCGGTGGAGGACATCGAGGCGCCGCCGCATCAGCACATGCCCCACGACCGGGTTGCGTTGCGCCAGCAGGTGTTCGGTTACACCAACGAGGAACTGAGCCTCCTGGTCGAGCCGATGGCCAAGACCGGCGCGGAGGCGCTCGGCTCGATGGGCACCGACACGCCGATCGCCGTGCTGTCCAAGCGGCCGCGCATGCTGTTCGACTACTTCCAGCAGATGTTCGCGCAGGTGACCAACCCGCCGCTCGACGCGATCCGCGAAGAGATCGTGACCAGCGTCGGCGGCACCATCGGCACCGAGGCCGACCTGCTGAACCCCAGTCCCGAGTCCTGCCGCCAGATCGAGCTCTCCTCACCGGTTCTCGACAACGACACGCTCGCCAAGCTGGTCGAGATCAACGACAACGACGCCCTGCCGGACTTCCGCAGCATCCACGTCCACGGGCTCTACCCGGTGGCCGAGGGCGGCGCCGGTCTGCGCAAGGCGCTCGACGAGGTGCGCGCCAAGGTCAGTGCCGCGATCGACGACGGCGTGAACCTGGTGGTGCTGAGCGACCGTGAGTCCGACGAGACCTACGCGCCGATCCCGTCGCTGTTGCTGACCGCCGCGGTCCATCACCACCTGGTGCGTGAGCGCAAGCGCACGAGAGTCGGCCTCATCGTCGAGTCCGGCGACTGCCGCGAGGTCCACCACGTGGCCGCGCTCGTCGGTTTCGGTGCGGCAGCGGTCAATCCGTACATGGCGTTCGAGTCGATCGAGGACATGATCGAACGCGGCGTGCTCGCCGGCGTCGACCTCGCCACCGCGCAGAAGAACTACATCAAGGCCGCGAGCAAGGGCGTGCTCAAGGTGATGAGCAAGATGGGCATCTCGACCCTCGCCTCCTACACCGGCGCGCAGCTCTTCCAGGTCATCGGCATCTCGCAGGACACTGTCGACGAGTTCTTCACCGGCCTCAACAGCCAGCTCGACGGCATCGGCCTCGACGAGATCGCCGCCGATGTCGCCGTGCGGCATGCCCTGGCGTTCTCCGAGCGTCCGTCGGAGCGGGCGCACCGCGAACTCGAGGTCGGCGGCGAGTACCAGTGGCGCCGCGAGGGCGAGTACCACCTGTTCAACCCGGACACCGTCTTCAAGCTGCAGCACTCCACACGCACCGGCCAGTACAAGGTGTTCAAGGAGTACACGAAGCTCGTCGACGACCAGTCCACCCAGATGGCGTCGCTGCGCGGCCTGTTCGACTTCAACTTCGGTGACCGCGACCCGATCCCGATCGAGAAGGTCGAACCGGCCAGCGAGATCGTCAAGCGGTTCTCCACCGGCGCCATGAGCTTCGGTTCCATCTCGGCGGAGGCCCACGAGACCCTCGCCATCGCCATGAACCGTCTCGGCGGCCGCTCCAACTCCGGTGAGGGCGGCGAGGATCCGCGTCGTTTCACCCACGACGAGAACGGCGACTGGCGGCGCAGCGCGATCAAGCAGGTCGCGTCGGGACGCTTCGGCGTCACCTCGCACTACCTGAGCAACTGCACCGACATCCAGATCAAGATGGCGCAGGGTGCCAAGCCCGGTGAGGGCGGTCAGCTGCCTCCGCACAAGGTGTACCCGTGGGTCGCCGAGGTGCGTGGTTCGACGCCGGGCGTGGGTTTGATCTCGCCGCCGCCGCACCACGACATCTACTCGATCGAGGATCTGGCGCAGCTGATCCACGACCTGAAGAACGCCAACCCGCAGGCCCGCATCCACGTGAAGCTGGTGTCCGAGGTCGGCGTCGGCACGGTCGCGGCGGGCGTCTCCAAGGCCCACGCCGACGTCGTGCTCATCTCCGGTCACGACGGTGGCACCGGTGCCACCCCGCTGACCTCGATGAAGCACGCCGGAGCGCCGTGGGAGATCGGCCTGGCCGAGACCCAGCAGACGCTGCTGCTCAACGGACTTCGCGATCGCATCGTCGTGCAGGTCGACGGCCAGCTCAAGACCGGCCGCGACGTCGTCGTCGCCGCACTGCTCGGCGGCGAGGAGTTCGGCTTCGCCACCGCACCGCTGGTGGTCTCGGGCTGCATCATGATGCGCGTGTGTCACCTCGACACCTGCCCGGTGGGTGTGGCCACGCAGAACCCGCTGCTCCGTGAGCGTTTCGCGGGCAAGCCGGAGTTCGTGGAGAACTTCTTCATGTTCATCGCCGAGGAAGTCCGTGAACTGCTGGCGCGCCTGGGATTCCGCACACTGCAGGAGGCGGTCGGCCACGTCGAGGCCCTCGACACCACGAAGGCACTGGCACATTGGAAGTCGTCGAAGGCGGGCAAGCTCGACCTGTCGTCGATCCTGACGATGCCGGAATCGCCGTTCATGAACCAGGATCTGTACTGCTCTGGCGTGCAGGATCATGCGTTGGAGAAGGCGCTCGATCAGCAGCTCATCGCGCAGAGCCGCGAGGCGATCGATCACGGTACCCGCGTGTCGTTCAGCTCCAAGATCACCAACGTGAACCGCACCGTCGGTACGATGCTGGGCCACGAGGTCACCAAGGCCTATGGCGCGCAGGGTCTTCCGGACGGGACGATCATCGTCGACTTCAACGGCTCGGCGGGTAACAGCTTCGGTGCGTTCGTGCCCAAGGGCATCACGCTGCGCCTCGAGGGCGACGCCAACGACTTCGTCGGCAAGGGCCTCTCGGGTGGCCGTCTGGTGGTCCGTCCGGCGCGCAACGCCCCCGCCGACTTCGTCGCCGAGGACAACATCATCGCAGGCAACGTCATCGGCTTCGGGGCCACCGCCGGGAAGATCTTCCTGCGCGGCATCGTGGGTGAGCGCTTCTGCGTGCGTAACTCCGGTGTCACCGCTGTCGTCGAAGGCGTGGGCGACCACGGCTGCGAGTACATGACCGGTGGGCGGGTCGTCGTCCTCGGCGAGACCGGCCGCAACTTTGCGGCGGGTATGTCCGGCGGCATCGCGTACGTCTACGACCCCGCAGGCAAGCTCGCCGACAACCTCAACACCGAGCTCGTCGACATCGAACCGCTCGAGGACGAGGACATCGAGTTCCTCGCCTCGATCATCGACGAGCACCGGGCCGAGACCGAATCCCCGGTCGCCGGAGCACTGCTCAACGATTGGGACACCGCCCAGACGAACTTCGCCAAGGTCATGCCGCGCGACTACAAGCGTGTGCTGCTGGCCATCTCGGCGGCAGAGAAGACCGGGCGAGACGTGAACGAAGCGATCATGGAGGCCGCACGTGGCTGACCCCAGAGGATTCCTCAAGCACCCCGAGCGGGAGCTGCCCGAACGCCGGCCGGTCGAGCTGCGCCTGCTGGACTGGAAAGAGGTCTACACAGACTTCGACAAGGGCCATCTCGAGACGCAGGCCAGCCGCTGCATGGACTGCGGTATCCCGTTCTGCCACAACGGCTGCCCGCTGGGGAACCTGATTCCCGAGTGGAACGACCTGGTCTACCGGGACCGGTGGCGTGACGGCATCGAGCGTCTCCACGCGACCAACAACTTCCCGGAGTTCACCGGTCGTCTGTGCCCGGCGCCGTGCGAGGCGTCGTGCGTCCTGGGCATCAACCAGCCGCCGGTCACCATCAAGCAGGTCGAGGTCGAGATCATCGACAACGCCTTCGACAACGGCTGGGTCACCCCGGTTCTGCCGTCGGAGAAGACCGGCAAGTCCGTCGCCGTCGTCGGCTCCGGTCCTGCCGGATTGGCTGCCGCGCAGCAGCTCACGCGTGCCGGCCACGACGTGACACTGTTCGAGCGGGCCGACCGCATCGGCGGTCTGCTCCGCTACGGCATCCCCGAGTTCAAGATGGAGAAGCGGCACATCGATCGCCGGCTGGCGCAGATGGAGGCCGAGGGCACCGTCTTCCGCACCGGGGTCAACGTGGGAGTCGACGTCACCGTCGACCAGCTCCGCGCCGACTTCGACGCGGTCATCCTCGCCAACGGCTCGACCATCGGTCGTGACCTGCCGATCCCGGGCCGCGAGCTCGACGGCATCCACCAGGCGATGGAGTTCCTGCCGCAGGCCAACCGGGTGCAGCTCGGCGACACCGTCGAAGGTCAGATCTCGGCCAAAGGCAAGAAGGTCATCATCATCGGCGGCGGTGACACCGGTGCCGACTGCCTGGGCACCTCGCTGCGTCAGGGCGCCGAGATCGTGCACCAGTTCGAGATCATGCCCAAGCCGCCGATCGAGCGTGCCGAGTCGACCCCGTGGCCGACCTACCCGCTGATGTACCGCGTGTCCTCTGCCCACGAAGAGGGCGGCGAGCGCGTGTTCTCGGTCAACACCGAGCAGTTCCTCGGCGAGGACGGCAAGGTCACCGGGCTGCGGGCGCACGAGGTCGTCATGCGCGACGGCAGGTTCGAGAAGGTCGAGGGCTCCGACTTCGAGCTCGAGGCCGACCTGGTGCTGCTCGCCATGGGCTTCGTCGGTCCCGAGCGTGAGGACCTGCTCGACAAGATGGGCGTCGACTACGATCCGCGCGGCAACGTCAAGCGCGACGGCAACTTCGCCGCCACCGGTCAGCCCGGCGTGTTCGTCGCCGGTGACGCCGGGCGCGGCCAGTCGCTGATCGTGTGGGCCATCGCCGAGGGACGTTCGGCGGCGGCCGCGGCCGACAAGTTCCTCGTCGGTCAGACCGACCTGCCCGCTCCGATCGTGCCGACCCAGGTCGCCCAGCGCTGATCGGCGTCTGCCCGTCCTGATCGCCGAACCTGAACTCCCGCTTGCCCTTCGGGGCGGGCGGGAGTTCTCGTTTCGGCCGGGGGGCGACGGGCATGCCGTCGGATCTTCGCCGGAGGGCACCCGTCGGGGTGCACCCCGACCTACACTCGCTCCTATCCCATTCCCCGACTACGGAGAGCCGAGTATGCGTCGAATCGTCGCGATGGTCTGTGCGGTGGTGTGTGCCGTGATGGGTGGGGCCGGACTCACGGCTGTCCGAGCGGACGCGGTCCCGCGAGGGTGTCCGGAGCTCTACGTGCTGGCGGTGCCCGGGACGTGGGCCAACGGGGTCAGCCCCGGCATTCTCGGCGAGGTGACCGCCGGGCTCGGCCCAGAGACTCAGGTGCAGTACGTCGGATACGACGCGACCGCCTTCCCCTGGGAGAAGGCGATCTATGGCAAGTCCAAGGCGCAGGCGGTGGCCAACACGAAGGGTCTTGCGCTGCAGATGCTGCGCCGGTGCCCCGGCGCCCGGATCGCGCTGGTCGGCTACAGCCAGGGCGCCGACGCCGCCGGTGACGTCGCGTCGGAGATCGGCACCGGCCGCGCCGAGATCCGGCCCTCTCAGGTGGCCGGGGTCGTGTTGATCTCCGACCCGCGACGCTCGGTCAGGGACAACCTGATCGGCCCGCCGCTGCGCGGTGAGGGCAGCGGCGGCCCGCGGGTGGACAGCATGGGCTGGGTGCTCCCGCGTGCCTTCACCATCTGCGAACCGACCGATGTCTACTGCAACGTCCCTCGCGACCACTTCGTGACGCGGATCGTCGGATACCTCGCCGAGACGAGTGATCCGACGCCCAGCCAGTTCGGCCAATATCAGGCGGAGGCGGCGGCGATCCTGCGCGAGTTGCTCACACTGGGCGGTCCCGGAGCGATAGTGGAGGAACTCGGCGACGAGCGAGCCCGCGAGCAGATCCTGTCGTTCAGCCGGTTCCTGCAGTCCGGGTCGCACGGCACGTACCGGGACTTCGAGGTCCGCCCGGGCGTCACGGCTGTCGCGTGGTCCCACCGGTTCCTCGCCGGTCTGGCCTGATCGAGAAGCGCCACGGTGCGCGCGGAGGCGGCCGCGCGCGTCGTTCGGCGCCCTGAACTGTGGTTTGGCCGGTGAATCGGACATCCGGCTAGAGTGGCGCTCGCGCGATCACCCCGATGCCTGCGACACGACCGCCCCGAACAGACGGACCTCATCCTTGCCAACGCTCTCCGCCACGCTTGCCATGACCGACCCGGCCCAAGGACACAGCGGCTTCATCGGCTGGATCCTCGACCTCATGGACTCCCTCGGGGAGCTCGGCGTCGGCGTGGCGATCCTGCTCGAGACGTTCATCCCGCCGATTCCGTCCGAGGCGGTTCTGCCCGGCGCCGGGTTCCTCGCCTACGAGGGGCGGATGAATGTCTGGCTCGCGTGGGCGGCCGCAACCGTCGGGTCGGTGCTCGGTGCGTGGATCTGGTACGCCATCGGCGCCGCACTCGGCCGCGACCGAACCCGGCGCCTCGTCGGACGACTTCCGCTTCTCGATCACGATGACTTCGACAAGGCGGAGGCGTTCTTCGTCCGCTGGGGTGGGCTCGCGGTGCTCCTCGGAAGGTGCGTGCCGCTGGTGCGGTCCTTCGTCTCGATCCCGGCCGGTGTCGAGCGGATGTCGATCTGGCGTTTCACCACCTACACGACGGTGGGTTCGGGCGTGTGGAATGCACTGTGGATAGGTATCGGGTTCGCCTTCGGTCCCGCGATCTCGCCCGCCCTGGAGCGTTGGAGTGGCGTGCTGTCCAACGTCGTGATCGTCCTGCTGGTCCTGCTGGTCGGATGGTTCGTCGTCAAACGCGTCCGACGCCGAAGCAGCGGGAGCTCCCGACTCGCCGAGCACACAGACGGAGCCAGGTGACCTCAGCACCGTCGAAATCCCGGCGGGGAGCATCGACGAGCCGGGTGGGTCATCCGGTGTCGTGTTCGCTACGAATGACATTCGCGCAGGTAGGGTCCGCGTCGCTGGCCAGAAGGTAACGCGGACCGTGCCATGATCGATCTAGCCGTCACGTGCGGCGTTCGCGACTCCCGAATCGGGGAGGCGGGGATTCACACGTGTCGGCGCGTCGCGGGGAACGCGGCGAGGTCACTTCGAAGCCCGCGGCAGCACACAGCCGGCTGCTACAGTACTTCAAAGTACGAGTCCGTTGTAACGAATGTGTATGCACCAGGAAGTAGTGATTGGTCATGAAGTTGGCTGACACATTGCATTCGCCCCGTCGGGGCACCCTGCTGACCTCGCTCACCGGAGGGCGTATCGGGGGTCGTCGAGAACACTCGACGCGATTCCCCGCCGAGGCCGAACGCCTCATCACCCCGGCCGAGCTGAGACGCTTCGGCCTCAGCGCCTGGGCCGAGGCTCGCGTCCCCCGCTGAGTCGTACTCCGCGGCGTCTGCTCTGCGGCGTCTGGTCTGCGGCGCTCTCTCGCCCTACCCCTCTGCGCCTGGTCTTCTGCGCCTACTCCTCTGCGCCTACTCCTCTGCGGCCACCCGGACGCTCATCCCGCCGACCTCCACGACGTCGCCTACCGTCAGCTGACGACCGCGTCGTGTCTCGACCTCGTCGTTGACGCTCACCAGGCCGTCGGCGATCACCTCTTTCGCCTCGGCCCCGGACTCGATCAGATTGGCCAGTTTGAGGAACTGGCCGAGGCGGATGGATTCGTCCCGGATCGTCACGTCGTACACGGTGTCGATCATGCCGGGTCTCGATCGGCGGTGCGAGCCCGGGCGCCGCAGATCTGTGCTGGGGCAGATCTGTGCCGGGGCAGGGCCAACCGCGTGGAGTGCGAGGGCTGACCGGCGTTCGGCGACTACCTTCTACGCATGGCCACCGACACACCCATCGCGCCGGACCCGGCTCATTCCGTCGAACCCGCCGGCGCCGACGAGCACGCCGACATCGCGCACCGCACGCCCACCGCAGCCGACCGTCGATCCCTCGCGCTCCTCGACAAGATCAGGCGGCCCAGCGGATTCGGCCGCAACGCGCCCCGCATCGCGGGCACCGTCGTGGGGATTCTGGCCGCAATTGCGTTGCTGTCCAGCCTGTTCCCGGCGATCCGGCATCTGATCCACGACCCGCGCCGTTACGTCGACGACTACGTCATCACGCTGCCCGACACGAGCTTCGCCTGGGCGTTCGTGCTGGCCTTGATCGCGATCGCGCTGTCGGCGCGTAAACGCATCGCCTGGTGGATCAGCATCGTGTACCTGGTGCTGTTCATGGTGGGCAACGTGCTCTACCTGATCCCCGCGCTCGAGGACGACCTCGATGTGACCTCGTGGGACCGCACCAACATCTACCTCGGTCTCGTCATCGACGCCGCCGCGCTGGTGTTCCTGCTGGCCACCTACCGCCAGTTCTACACACGCGTCCGACGAGGCGCGGTCCCGGCCGCTTTCGGGACGCTGATCGCCGGTCTGGCGGTCGCGACCCTGCTGGGCTGGGCGCTGGTGTGGGCCTTCCCGCACACACTGACCCGCGGCGATCGTCTGCCCTACGCCTTCAACCGGGTGGTCGCCTTCGGGGCGATCGATCAGGATGCGTCCTTCGACGGCAGGCACACCCACGTGCTCGTCAACGGACTCCTGGGGCTGTTCGGTGCGCTCGCGCTGATCGCGGCTGCGGTCGTACTGTTCCGGTCGCAGCGCCTGCGGTGGTTGATCACCGCCGAGGACGAGGCACTCATCCGCGCCCTCATCACCCGATTCAACGACGATGATTCGCTTGCCTACTTCTCGACCCGGCGCGACAAGGCGGTGGTGTTCTCGCCCGACGGACGGGCAGCCATCACCTATCGGGTGGAGATGGGCGTCGGACTCGCCGGCGGTGACCCGATCGGGGATCCGGAATCGTGGCCCGACGCCATCGCCGAGTTCCTCACGCTCTGTGAGGAGTACGGGTGGCATCCGGCGTCGATGGGCTCGAGCACCCGCGGTGCCGCCGCCTACGACGCCGCCGGGTTCGTGTCGCTGAACATCGGCGACGAGGCCATCCTGCACACGCGCGAGTTCAGTCTCAGCGGCCCGACGATGAAGGCCGTGCGGCAGGCCGTGACACGCACGAAACGTGCCGGGGTGTCCGTGCGAATCCGCAGGCATCGGGACATCTCGACGCAGGGCCACCCGTCTGAGATGGACCGGATCGTCGCCCGTGCCGACGAGTGGCGCGACACCGACGAGGAACGCGGTTTCGCGATGGCGCTGTCTCGCATCGGAGATCCCGCCGACGGCGACTGCCTGCTGGTGGAGGCGGTGATCGGTGAGGGGACTCCCGAGGAGAGCGTCGTCGGGATGCTGTCGTTCGTGCCGTGGGGGCGTCGCGGCGTCTCGCTCGACCTGATGCGCCGCGACCGCCACGGACCCAACGGCGTCGTCGAGACGATGGTTGCCGAATTGTGCCGCAACTCCGAACAGTTCGGCATCACCGAGGTGTCCCTCAACTTCGCGGCGTTCCGCGCGTTCTTCGAGCAGGGATCACAGATCGGCGCCGGCCCGGTCATGCGGATGGGCTATTCGGTCCTGATGTTCGGCTCGCGGTTCTTCCAGATGGAGTCGCTGTACAAGTCCAACGCCAAGTACCTGCCCGACTGGCAGTCGCGGTACCTGTGCTTCGAGGACAACCGCATCCTGCCGCGGGTGGGACTCGCGGCGATCGTCACCGAAGGGTTCATCACCCTGCCGCGCCTGGGCCGCGCCAAGCACTACGCGCAGGGCCAGCCGTCGATCCCACCCGGCGTCGACGCCCCAGCGCTGATCGCCGAACTCGAAGCGGAGGCGGCCAACCCCGAGGGGGCCGTCATCCACCGCCCCGAACAGGTGCGTGTGCGACTCGCCAAGATGGACAGGCTCGTCGAGCGCGGCTTTGATCCGTACCCGCCCGCCGACCAGCCGACGCACACGGTCGCGCAGGCCAAGGCCGCCCCCGAGGGGACCGTGGTCACCGTCGCCGGACGAGTGACGCGTATGCGTGACTTCGGCAAGGTGGTCTTCGCCGACGTCCACGACTGGTCGGGCGAGGTGCAGGTGCTCGTCGAGGAGTCCCGGGTCATCCCGGGTACGCCTGACTTCGGTACCGACGTCGACCTCGGTGACCTGATCCAGGCGCGCGGCGTGGTGGGGACGAGCCGCACCGGTGAGCTCTCCATCCTCATCGATGCCTGGCGGATCAACGGCAAGTGCCTGCGTCCGCTGCCCGACAAGTGGGCCGGACTCACCGACCCCGAGGCGCGGGTGCGTCAGCGCTACGTCGATCTCGCGATCAACGAGCAGAGCCGCAAGAACCTCGCGATCCGCAGTCTCGTGGTGAAGTCGTTGCGCGACTTCCTGGCCGCGCGTGGATTCCTCGAGGTCGAGACACCGATCCTGCAGCAGATCCACGGCGGCGCCAATGCGACGCCGTTCCAGACCCACATCAACGCCTACAACCTCGACCTGTATCTGCGCATCGCACCCGAGCTCTACCTCAAACGGCTGTGCGTCGGCGGGGTGGAGAAGGTGTTCGAGATCGGGCGCAACTTCCGCAACGAAGGCGTCGACTTCAGTCACAACCCCGAGTTCACGAGCCTGGAAGCCTATGAGGCACACAGTGATTACCTGAAGATGCTGGACCTCACCCGGGAGATGATCCAGCATGCCGCGACCGCGGCCTATGGTGCGCCGGTGATCGTGCGCACCGACGCCGACGGAAACGAAGAGCGCGTGGACATCTCGGGGGAGTGGCCGGTCAAGACCGTGCACCAGGTGGTGTCCGAAGGTGCGGGAGAGGAGATCACGCCCGAGACCTCCGTCGAGACACTGCGCGCGATCTGCGACCGGCTCGAGATCAACCACCGGCCCGACTGGGATGCCGGCCAGATCGTGCTCGAGCTGTACGAACACCTCGGTGAGGATCGCACCACGTTTCCCACGTTCTACATCGACTTCCCGACGTCGACGTCGCCGCTCACCCGGGCGCACCGCAGCAAGCCCGGAGTCGCCGAGCGGTGGGATCTGGTCGCCTGGGGCGTCGAGCTGGGGACCGCGTACACGGAGCTGACCGATCCGGTCGAGCAACGTAAGCGGCTCACCGAGCAGTCGATCCTGGCCGCCGACGGCGACCCCGAGGCCATGGAGCTCGACGAGGACTTCCTGCAGGCACTCGAGTACGCGATGCCGCCCACCGGCGGTCTCGGTGTGGGTGTCGACCGGGTGGTCATGCTCATCACCGGGCAGTCGATCCGCGAGTCGTTGGCCTTCCCGCTCGCCAAACCGCAGGACGCCTGACGCGCTGCCGGTTGAGGGTGTCCGTCTGCCGGTTGGAGCGTGTCCCTCTGCCGGTTGAGCTTGTCGAAACCCTCGCTTCGGGCACACTGGTCGGGTGCACGAGATGACGCCCGGCGACGCAGGCGGAGCTCCGGGTGAGTTCGTCACCGTCGGCGAGCATCGCCTGCACGTGCTGGACGAGGGGTCGGGGCCGCCGCTGCTGTTGATGGCGGCGTTGGGTAGCAACTGGTTCGACCTCGACCCGCTGGTCGCGCGGCTCGCGTCGTCGTGGCGGGTGATCCGATATGACCGGCCGGGTTACGGGCTGTCCAGTCCCGTGGGGCGGCATCATCATCCGTCGTTGCTCGGCGAGGTCGAGCGGATGGCGGCGGTGCTCGATGCCCGTGGTGTCGACGAACCCGTTGTCGTCGTGGGACATTCGCTGGCCTCGTTGTATGTCGAGGCGTTCGCCCGTCGGCATCCCGAGCGGACTGCCGGCGTGGTGCTTCTCGACGGGTCGTTCGTGCTGGTCCCGTGGCGGATGGTTCCGCTGTCGTTCCGGACCGGCAACGCCCACCGGTTCGTGGGTGCCGCGCGGGCGGTGACTTCTCGTGTCGGCATCCGGCGCTGGCCGAGTCTGCAGGTGTGGACGCGAGTGGTGCCCGCTCCGCCGGAAGGGCGTGGCGACCAGCAACGACGCTGGGGTGCGAGGATCTTCGGTCAACCGCCGTTCCTTCTCGCCCTGCTTGTCGAGAATGCCGCATTCGGTGCCATGAACAACACGCTGCGCGGACTGCGTCGGACAAGGCCGATGCCCGACGTGCCGGTCATCGTGGTGGTCGCGTCGTCACGATTGCCGGGCTACCGGGAGTTCTGGGAGTGGAAGCAGCAGCGGTACGCGGAAGTGCTGAGCGCCGACGAGATCGCCGTACTGCCGCGCACGAAGCACTTCCTCGTCTCCGAGCGGCCGGATGACGTGGCCGAGATCATCGAGGGCATGAGAGAGTCGGATCGCTCTCTCCCTACCCGCGAGTAACCAGCTACTTGCGGTTACACCTAAACTGGTCGGCATGAGCGAGCCGACCTTCACCCCGACAGCCGACCTCGTCGACGAGATCGGCGCTGATGTCCGTAGTTGCGACACCCAGTTCACGCAGTTCGGCGGCATCCGGGAGTTCGTCGGCCGCGTCTCGACCGTCAAGTGTTTCCAGGACAACGCCCTGCTCAAATCAGTCCTCGGCGAGTCCAACCCCGGCGGTGTGCTGGTCGTCGACGGCGACGCCTCGGTACACACCGCGCTGGTCGGCGACATCATCGCCGAACTCGGCCGGTCGAACGGCTGGGTGGGGATCATCGCCCACGGCGCGATCCGTGATGCCAAGACCATCGGCGGGATGGAGATCGGCGTCAAGGCGCTGGGCACCAATCCGCGGAAGTCCACCAAGACCGGTGCCGGCGAACGCGACGTCCCGCTCACGTTCGGCGGGGTGACCTTCGCTCCCGGAGACATCGTGTACTCCGACGACGACGGGATCGTGCTCGTCAGCCCAGACAGCCCGTAGACCCACCAGCTCCAGTCACTGATCCGCCCGACCGAACCGCGCCGAGGAGCCTCCGTCATGCCGAAGCCCACTGTCGACTACTTCACCCGCCTCGGGGATCTCGTCGCGATCGACGACGCCGCGAGTCGTCCCACCCGCCCGGTGCTGGAGGCGTTCAGCGGCACGGAGATGGCGACCATCCCCGTGGCGACTGCCGCCGACCTCGAGACCGCGGTTGCCCGGGCGCGTCAGGCGCAGGAGGGCTGGGCCCAGCGGACCCCGGCCGAGCGTGCCGCGATCATCGACACCTTCTCCGATCTCGTTCACCGCAACGCCGCGTCGTTGATGGACATCGCTCAGGCCGAGACCGGCAAGGCACGGATCTACGCGCAGGAAGAGGTCATCGATGTCGCGCTGACCGCGCGGCACTACGCCACGAACGGTCCGCGTCTGCTCGCCGACCGCAAGGTCAAGGGGATGCTGCCCGGCGCGACCAATGTTCGTGTGCGGCACCTGCCCAAGGGTGTCGTCGGTGTCATCAGCCCATGGAACTACCCGCTGACTCTCGCGGTGTCGGACGCCGTCGCGGCTTTGGTCGCAGGCAACGCGGTGGTGGTCAAGCCCGACAGCCAAACGCCTTACTGCGCACTCGCATTGGCCGAACTGCTGTACGAGGCGGGTCTCCCGCGCGAACTGTATGCAGTGGTGCCGGGTCCCGGAAGCGTTGTCGGGCAGGCGATCATGGCCACCACCGACTATGTGATGTTCACCGGGTCGTCGGCCACCGGCGCCACCCTCGCCGAGCAGGCAGGCCGTCGACTCATCGGGTTCTCGGCCGAGCTGGGCGGAAAGAACCCCATGGTGGTCACCGCCGGCGCCGACATCGCCAACGCCGTGCGGGGTGCGGCACGCGCCGCGTTCTCCAACTCCGGGCAGTTGTGCATCTCCATCGAGCGCATCTACGTCGACAAGAAGATCGCGGGCGAGTTCGCCGACCGGTTCGCCGCATTCGTCTCGCAGATGAAGCTCTCGGCCGCCTACGACTTCACCGCCGACATGGGCTCGCTGGCCTCGGCCGCGCAGATCGACACCGCCGAGGCCCACGTCGAGGACGCAGTCGCCAAGGGCGCCAAGGTTCTCGCCGGCGGCAAGCGCCGAGCCGACCTGGGCCCGTTCTTCTTCGAGCCGACGGTCCTCACCGATGTCACCGACGACATGGTGTGCTTCGGCAACGAGACCTTCGGACCGGTGGTCTCGATCTACCCGGTGGACTCCACCGACGAGGCGATCAAGCTGGCCAACGACACCGAATACGGGCTCAACGCAAGCGTTTTCGCGGGCAGCAGTGCCGAGGCGCAGGCTGTGGCGGAACGTTTGCGTGCGGGCACGGTGAACATCAACGAGGGCTACGCCGCGGCGTGGGCGTCCACCGCGGCGCCGATGGGCGGCATGGGCATCTCGGGTGTGGGCCGACGCCACGGCGACGAAGGCCTGTTGAAGTACACCGAGTCGCAGACCATCGCCGAGCAGCGATTCATCGGCATCGACCGGATGCCGGTGGTGCCCACGAGCATCTACCGCGCGATCACCCCGGCCGCGGTCCGTGCACTGAAGTACCTACCCGGCCGCTGATCCTCGCGGGTTGCGGGTCGACCGAGACCCCGCCCGATCCGCGGTTGTCCTGCCCCGGTGAGGTGGTGGTGGTTAGGGTGGCACCGTGAATCGGAGCCGCCGCGCACGCACAGTCCCCGCCGCCCACCGGCACTTCCGCGGATCGCGGAGATCTCGCCTGCTCACGATGGCCACAGCTCTGACGGCGGTCCTCGCCGGAGGTCTCACGTCCGGGCCGGTCGCGAATGCGGCACCTCCGCTGCAGGTCACGACGCTGGCCAGCGGCCTGTCGATCCCCTGGGGCGTCGTGGTGGCACCGGATGGCACGGTGCTCACCGGTGAGCGCTCGGGCAGGTTCGTCGCCGTACGCCCCGGCGGCAAGCGCATCGACGTTCGCGCCGACCTGTCCCGGATCTTCGCGGAGAACGAGTCGGGCCTGATGGGCCTGGCCATCGATCCGCGGTTCGAACAGACGCGCCGCGTCTACTCGTGTCAGGCCGAGACCACGGTGCCCGGTGCGCCCAACGCCCCCGGGTCGCTGTCTGATCTGCCGATCGAGTTCCCGCAGACAGGCCAGACGATCAAGGTCGTGGCCTGGCGGGTCGGCACGGACTGGACCCGGATGGCCCGTGAGCGCACTGTGCTCAGCGGGATCCCGATCAACTCCTCGGGTCGCCACGCCGGCTGCGGACTCGCCGCCACCGGCGACTCGCTCTGGATCGGCACCGGTGACAGCGCGACCCCGCGGATACCGCAGAGTCGGGATTCCCTGGGCGGCAAGGTGTTGCACATCAAGCTCGACGGCACCCCGGCGGCCGGGAACCCGAATCCGCGCAGCCCGATATACAGTCTCGGCCACCGTAATGTGCAGGGCGTCGCCGTGGCGCCGGGAACCGGCCGGGTTTACGCGATCGAGCAGGGCACCTCGCGCGACGACGAGCTCAATCTCATCGTTTCCGGCGGCAACTACGGCTACAAGCCGGACCGACTGCCCTTCATCTACGACGAGTCGGTTCCCATGACCGACCCGGTGCGCGTTCCCGGCGCGATCGGGTCGGTGTGGAGCTCTGGCGCCCCGACGATAGCGCCGCCGGGCATCGCCTTCCTGCCGGAATCCGGTTGGGGACCTCACAGCGGTGGGCTCGTCCTCACGACCCTCAAGGGCAAGCGGCTGGTGTTCATGACGCTGTCGGGCGACGGACGCCGGGTGGTGTCCTCGACCGAGGCGCTCAAGGACGCGCACGGAAGGTTGCGCGGTGTGGCGGTGGCCCCCGACGGTTCGCTCGTGCTGACCACCAGCGACGGCGACGGGTCCGATCGAATCCTGCGTGTGCGCTGGCGCGGCTGAGCCATGTGCGACGACGCGATCGTGCTGCACGCGCACGAGGAATCCCGTCGGATGTCGCGGCGTACCGCACTGCGGGTGGCAGCAGGCGTGGCCACCGGGGTGTCCGCGTCGGCCGTGGCCGGAGTCGGGGCGGCCGGAGTCGGGTGGACGGCGCCGTTCCATGCAGAGCCCCGCGGCCGCGGCACGACGCGGATCGTCGACCTGACCCACCCGCTCTCCCCGTCCTTCCCGGTGTGGCCCGGCAACCCGCCGATGGTCAGTGTGCCGACATCGCGTGTGGGTGACCGCGATTCGGGCTTCGCGACCAACTGGGTCTCCTTCGCCGAACACACCGGCACGCACGTCGACGCACCTGCCCACAAGATCGGCCGGGGTATCACCGTCGACCGGATCGATCCCGCCCACCTCGTCGCACCGCTGGTGGTGATCAGCATCGGGGCCCGAGCGGGGCAGGACCCGCGTACCCGGTTGACCGACAGGGACATCGACGGATGGGAGTCGCGGAACGGCCGGATTCCGCAGGGGGCGCTGGTGGCCCTGCACACCGGCTGGCAACCGCGAACCGGCGGCGCCGACGCCGCCGGCTTCTCCGCCGACGCCGTGAACCTGCTCGTGACCGAGCGGGGTGTCGTGGCGATCGGCACGGACACCCTCAGCGTCGACATCCGAGGCGAGGCCGCCGCGCACACCGCCATTCTGGGCGCCGGGCGGTATGTCGTCGAGGCGATGGCTGCTCTGGATTCTGTCCCGCCACGGGGCGCGACGGTGATGGTCGGTGCGCCGCGGTTCGCCGGTGGTTCGGGCGGACCCGCCCGGGTACTCGCGATGGTCTGACTCCACGAACACAAAGGATCGGTGTATGGCGAATCGCATCACCGCGTTTCGACGCGGACCGCTCACGTTCGACGTCGTCGACTCCGGCCCGATCGACGGCGAACCCATCGTGTTGCTGCACGGCTTCCCGCAGCGCGCATCCTCGTGGGAACGCGTGGCCCCGTTGCTGCACGACAAAGGCTTTCGGACTCTCGCACCCGACCAGCGCGGGTACTCGCCGGGGGCGCGCCCGAGACGGCGACGCGACTACGCCCAGTCCGAACTCGCTGCCGACGTGCTCGCGCTGCTCGACGAGGCGGGGATCTCCGAGGCGCACATCGCCGGTCACGACTGGGGTGCGGCGGTCGCGTGGACCCTCGCCGGCCACCATCACGATCGGGTGAGAACGCTGACGGCTCTGTCCGTTCCGCACCCGGGGGCGTTCGTGCAGGCGATGCCGCGCGGCCAGATTCTCCGGTCCTGGTACATGGCGGCATTCCAGATCCCGGTGCTGCCCGAGAAGCTGCTCGGCTGGGCGTTGCGCACCCAGCCGGATTTCGGTGCACGGATGGGACTTCCGGAACCGTTCGCCTCCCGCGTGGCGGCCGAGATCGGCGAGTACGGCGCACTGCCCGGCGCCCTCGGCTGGTACCGCGCGATGTTCGCGCGCGACCCCGGTTCCGCACCCAAGCGGGTACGCGTCCCCACCACCTACGTCTGGGGAGACGCCGACATCGCCATCGGCAAGGTCTCCGCCAGGCTGTGCTCCGCCTGGGTCGAGGCGCCGTTCGACTTCATCGTGCTGCCCGGCGCCGACCACTGGCTCCCGGAGTCCCGCCCCGACGACGTGGCGGCAGCGATCCTGGACCGGGTCACACGCGCCGACGGGTGAGGGCCGGTCAAAGCGCGTGACTCGGTCTGTGCCGACGAGGGGCAGCTCGTGAGGCGCGCGATCAGAGTACGGGTGTGATCAGAGCGCGATGTGGGTATGACCTCTCCCATGCTGATCGACGACACCGCAGATCAGGCCGCCGTCGCCGACGGCGGCCGACCACGACGTGCGCGTGCGGGTCGTTCTGCCGGAGTGGATGACGGCCCGAGCACACCGATATGGGCGACTGGTCGGCATGAGCCGACCAGTCGTCGTATGGTCGGGTGCATAACTCGGGGCTCGACTATGCAGCAGCGCGTAGGGACGAGAGACAATCGACGACCACCCAGACGAGGTCTCGTGAGACATATCGATTTCCGGCCGGAATGCTCACATGGCTGAGCGCGGCGCAACACCCAAGGTGTCCCCACTGCGGCGAGGCTTTCTCGGCGCCATCCGGCATCTGTTCAATCCACTGCACCCCGACGACTACATCGAGCTGATCAATCCGCTCTGGACCACCAGGGAACTGCGCGGACGGGTGGAAGAGGTACGCCCCGAAGGTGCGGACGCGGCCACGGTGTGGATCAAGCCGGGCTATGAGTGGCCCGGCCACCTACCAGGACAGTATGTCCGTCTCGGTGTGGTGGTCAACGGCGTATTCCATTGGCGCGCTTACTCCCTGACGTCGGATCCGCAGCCGCGTGACGGGCTGATCAGTGTGACGCCGAAGCTGGTCGAGGAGGGGACGGTCTCGCCCTACCTCGTCGACGGGATCCGCCCGGGCGAGATCGTGCGGCTCGGCGAGATCGAAGGGGTGTTCACCCTGCCCGATCCGCTGCCGTCGAAGATGCTCTTCATCAGCGCGGGCAGCGGAATCACTCCGATCATGAGCATGCTGCGCGACCTCGATCACCGCGATCGGCTCGACGATGTCGTGGCGATCCACTCCGCGCACAGCGTCGAGCAGGTGATGTTCCGGGCCGACCTCGAGTCGATGGACGACCGGCAGGACGGGTTCGACCTCATCCTGCGTATCACCGAGCGCGACGGGCGGATCAAGGCGACCGACCTCGACGAACTCTGTCCGGACTGGCGCGAGCGCGAGACCATGTGTTCCGGCCCGCGCGAGATGCTCGACAGTCTGGTCGAACACTGGGAATCCGAGGGTGCCGGGGACCGCATCCATCTGGAGCGTTTCCAGCCGATCATCGGTGGGAACCCCGGGGACGGCGAGGGCGGTACCGTCCGCTTCCTGCGCAGCAAGACCGAGGCCACCTGCGAACCCGGTGCCCCGATCCTTGTCGCGGGGGAGGAGAACGGTCTGGATCTCAAATTCGGATGCCGGATCGGCATCTGCCACACCTGCACCGGGGTGCTCAAGCAGGGGAACATCCGCGATCTGCGAACCGGCGAGGTGAGCTCGCCCGAAGGCCAGAGCATACGCATCTGCGTCAATACTGCCGAGGGCGACGTCGAAGTCGACCTCTGACCGGAAAGGACTACACATGACAGCCACAGATTCCGGCCGGCGCGTCACCAGCCCGTTGGCCCACCTCGATCAGGAGACGATCGATCGCCTGGCCGAGGAGTTCGACGCCATTCACGACGAGGTCTACGGAAACCTCGGTGACAGCGACCGCCGCTACATCAAGACCGTCATCGCCTCCCAGCGCCAGCTCGCCACGATCGGACGGATCGTGTTGCTGAACTCGCGTTCACGAGGTGCATGGGTGGCGGGCACCGCCTGCCTCGGCATGGCCAAGATCCTGGAGAACATGGAGATCGGCCACAACGTCATGCACGGGCAGTGGGACTGGATGAACGACCCGTACATCCACTCGTCGGTGTGGGACTGGGACACCGCGTCCACCGCGGAGGCGTGGAAGCACTCGCACAACTACATCCACCACACGTTCACCAACATCCGCGGCAAGGACAAGGATCTCGGTTACGAGATCATGCGGATCGACCCGAATCAGAAGTGGCATCCGATCTACCTGCTGCAGCCGTTCTACAACGTGCTGCTGACCGCGTTCTTCGAGTGGGGAGTCGCACTGCACGACCTCGATCTCGAGGCCATCCGACGTGGTGAGAAACCCCCCGCCGAGGTGATCAAGGACCTCAAGGGCATCGCGGTGAAGATGCGACGTCAGGTCGTCAAGGACTACATCGGCTGGCCGGCGATCAGCGCGGGCGCGTTCCTGCTGACCCAGGCCTTGACCGGCGGCAGTATCCGTCAGCCGTCGACGTCGCGGATCGGTTCGGCTCTGCGCCGCGTCGACCGCAGGCGATTCGACACCGTGGCCGACGTCGCCGACCGGGTGTTGCCCGGTGCCGAGAGCACGTTCTTGCGCACGCTGACCGCGAACTTCACCGCGAACATCATCCGGAACGTGTGGTCGCACGCCATCATCTTCTGCGGTCACTTTCCCGACCAGACGTACACGTTCAGTCAGGAAGAGGTCGAAGACGAGTCGCGGGGCGGCTGGTACGTCCGCCAGCTCGTGGGCGCGGCCAACATCGAGGGCAGTCCGCTGTTCCACATCATCAGCGGCAACCTCGGCTATCAGGTCGAGCACCACCTCTTTCCCGACATGCCGAGTACCCGCTACTCGGAGGTGGCCCCGAAGGTGAAGGACATCTGCGAGCGCTACGACCTGCCGTACAACACCGGACCGTTCGGCCAGCAGTGGGGACAGGTGCACCGCACCATCGCGCGCCTGGCATTCCCGGGCGGCAAGGCCCGCCCGAAGCCGGGCCCGTACCGTCGCCCGCCGCACTCCAGCAGCGGCGAGCCCCGCGTCAGTGAGGCCGCTCGCTTCCGCGGCCGACTGCCCGCCGACCACCCCAACGCCGGCCCCGAGCATGAGTCGGGCGGCGTCGAGGTCTCACCGCCCCCGCGGTAGCGCGGTAGCGGGCTCGTTTCAGCGCAGGATTCGACGCAGGACGACGAAGACCACCAGCGCGACCAGGGCTGCGAGCCCCGCGTATGCCGGCGTGAGGTTGGTGGTCGGGGGTTCGGTGGGGCCGCCGGAGCGTAGTTGCGCGAAAGTTGCTCGGGCAGCGTCGGATTCGGCGACCACATCGACCGGCGGACGCGCCGGGGCGGCACCGGGATCTGCCTTGGGTGCAGGCCGAGACGACGCGGCGGCTTCGGCCGCCGCGGGCTCGGGTGCAGCGGGCTCGGGTGCAGCCGCGGGCGTGGCTGTGGGAGAAGAGGTTTCGGCTGCAGGTGCGGCAGGCGACGCGGGTGCCGGTGCAGGCGGGGCGGACTTGGGTGGGGCCTTCTTCGCCGGAGCCGTGTTGGCCGCCGATTTCTTGGCGGGAGCGTTGCTCGCCGCCTTCTTGGCCGGAGCCTTCTTTGCCGGAGACTTCCCCGAGGGTGCGGGCTTCGGCTGGGCGGGCTTTCCCTGAGCTTTCTCGGCCGGCTGGTCGCCACCGGTCTGCGTCGGGGAGTCCTCGGTCGGGGAGTGCTTGACCGGGGAGTGCTCGGCCGGCTCGCTCGCGGCGGTCGGGGCCTTCGTTGCAGGGCTCTTCGTTGCCGGGCTCTTCTTCGCCGGTGTCTTCCTTGCCGGTGCATCGGCGGCGGCCGCCTTGCCTGGCGCCGCTTTGCCTGGCGCTGCCTTGCCTGGCGCTGCCTTGCCTGCGGGCGCAGTGTCCCCGGCTGGTGTCCGGTCGTCGGGTGCGGGATCGTCCGCGGGTGTGATCGGGAACAGCGCGGGCTCATCGTGGTCCGCGTCGTCGGCCGACGGCGTCACGTTCGGATCCTGTTCGGTCATACGGGCGCTCCCTTACGTGAGTTCCTGCGCGTGCTGGAGCGAACGGTCGGCCGGGGTGTTCACCCGACGCCCGACCCGCTTCGCTTCGACGCCGCGAGAATGGGCCCCCGCGCGATGCGTCGGACCCATCCTAATGCGCCCGAGCGACTCCAAACGCACCACCGATCGTTCCACCCACCCGAACTGCGGGCCGAGTGAGTCGAAGAGCGGTGCGTCTGTGGGCGGGTTGGAAAGTTCGGGTCAGGAACGCACGCCGAGCCGCGCGAGGATGTCGGCGTCGATGGCGACCAGCTCATCGTCGATCGACTGGTGAGCGGTTCGGCGCTGCGCCGCCGACATCGTCTCGGCCGCATCGACGGCTATCGCCAGGTTGTCCAGGCGCTTGGTCATCGCATCGACGAAGTCCTTGGCGTCGGCGCTGGTGTCCTGCGCGATCACCTTGTCCAGCGCGGTGCGTGTGGTGGCGATGCGGGCCGAGAGCGCAGCACCGTGACCGCTGAACTGCCGCAACACCTCCGGTGACACGCCCGCCCGATTGGCCTGCAATGCGGTGAGCTGTGCTCGTCCCGCCACCGCGGCGCGATAGGCGATGGGGGCGAGGATCGGGGCCACCAGCCGCGCGACCGTGAGGTACCGCTTGACGCTGGCAGGGCTGAAGGCCTTGGCGTCGGCAGCGGCCTTGGCCGCCGCGGCTGCCTTCTTGGTGTCGGCCTTGGTCACCTTCTCCTGCGACTTGGCAAGCTGCTTGGCGGTCTTTCGCTCGGCCTTCAGTTCCCGCTGGAAGTACTTGTGCTCGGTCTTACGACGAGCCTTCTCCTCCTTACGCCGGTGCTTGGCGTCGAACTTGGCCTCCAGCTTGGCTTTCGTCTTCAGAGCCTTGGCCTCTGCCCTGCGTTGAGCGCGAGTTCTGGCGTTGGAGGAGAACAATCCCATCGAATGACCTTTCGCTGCTGCCGAGAAGACCGCTGCACGTCTCCTGCCCGCCGGCTTCGCTCCCGGCGCCTGGCGTGCGTGATAACAAGTACAAGCATGACATGTGGTTGTATCCCACCACGTGTCCGACCGCTCGAGCCGAGAAAGGGATGGCGTGGCCCCTGTGGTGTTGTCGCCGCGCGATCTCGCTGGTTGCGAGCATCGCGTAGCGCTGGATTTCGCACATGACCGGAGGCCCGGCGACGAACCGGACCCACCCGGTGTGCAGCGTCGCAAAGAGGCCGCCGCCGACCATCGCGCGGCGGTTCGCGAGCTCCTCCGCGGAGTGCACAGCGATCAGCCGGGCGAATTCGTCATCGTCGATCCGGACGCGAGCGCATCCGAGCGCGTGGCGGCGACGCTGCGAGCGTGCGACGCCGGTGCCAGGTGGATCTGGAATGCCGCGCTGCCCACCGACGTCGAACACGGCCGACGAGGCCACGCCGAGCTGCTCGTGCGGGTCGGCGAGGGGTATGTGCCGGTCATCGTCGTCAACCATCGGGTGAGTCAGCCGGTCAAGACGGGCCTCGAGGCCGATGGGCGCCCACCCTCACTCGTGACCAGCCCCTTCTGGGCGTGGGCCCCGACACCGGACCCTTATCGCACCGGCCGTCCGAACCGCCGCGACAATCTGCGACTGGCCCATCTCACGGCGATGCTCGTCGAGATCGGCCGGGCGTCGTCCTCGGACGTCGCGGATCTGCGCGGCGGGGTGATCGGCGTCGACGCCGATTGCATCGTCGTGCACGACACCGGCGCGATGCTCGACGACTACTCGCAGGTCCTCGACCGTCGGATCGCGATCGCCGAGCAGAAAGTGCCGACCGAGCCGCGACGCATCGCCGAATGCCGGTCGTGTCCGTGGTGGGTCAAGTGCGGGCCGGAACTCGAAGCCCGGCGCGACGTGAGTCTGGTGGCGACCGGCAACCAGGGCGCGGCGCTGATCGACGCCGGGATCACGACGATCGATCAGCTCGCCGAGCAGCGCGGCGCACCACCCGAGGGCTGGCCGGGCGGGGTGCGCTTCGGCGACGCCGTGATCGGCGCGATCGCCTGGCTCACCGGGACCGAACTGGTTCGGCGTCTCGACACCCCGCGGGTCCGCCGTGCCGACATCGAGGTCGACGTCGACATGGAGAGCTACGGCGAGCACGGGGCCTACCTGTGGGGCACGTTGCGCACCGACACCACCGACCCGTCCGCCCCGGTCGAGTACCGGCCGTTCGTCACGTGGGATCCGCTGCCCACCCGGGATGAGGCACGCTCGTTCGCCGAGTTCTGGACGTGGTTGAACGCCGAACGAGCCGCGGCGCGCGAAGCGGGGAAGACCTTCGCGGCCTACTGCTATTCCCAGCAGGCAGAGAACCGGTGGTTGCTCGGTTCGGCCGACCGGTTCGCCGGCGAACCGGGTATTCCGTCGCGCGCCGAGGTCGAGGCCTTCATCGCGTCGCCGGAGTGGGTCGACATCTACGAGGCGGTCGGGGAGAACTTCATCTGCCCCCGGGGCAAGGGGCTCAAGCGGGTGGCGCCGGTCGCGGGATTCAACTGGCGCGACGACGACGCGAGCGGCGAGGCGTCGATGGAGTGGTACCGCGATGCCGTGGCCCTCGGCGGGGGAAGACCCGACGAGGGGCAGCGCCGTCGCCTGCTCGAGTACAACGAGGACGACGTCCGGGCGACAAAAGTGTTGCGGGAGTGGATTTCTGACGGCGCCGCCACGCAGATACCACATGAGAGGGATCTGCTCGCGGAGTGAGCGGACCGTACTGTCGGCGCTCGGTGGGTCATGGCTCTCGAGGCGTACGGTCGGAGAACGGCTCATGGCGCGGACTCGCGACACCGGCCCGCGCGCGCGAACCCCGACGCCGAGGGTCCACCGGCCGACGGGCCTCGGTAAACGTGAAACGCCCCAGAGTGTGAAGAACGCCACACTAACGATCGTTACATCATCGGCACAGGTGATACGCGGCGCAGGCGGCAGTCCGGTACGTTCTGACCGTAACGGGCATTGCCATGGCCGTGTACTGCGGGATTTAATGTTTGCAATTCAAATTTTGCGTTGTGGAGAATGGGTCATGACTTCAGGAGGGGCGGAGAAGCTGATGGGGGAGACCGGACGCACCGACTCCGATCGTTCGAGAACGACGGAAGCCGATGCACTCGATCCGGGGCTGTTTGCCCGGCGACTCGAGGAACTGTTCCGGACCGTTCCAGGTCCGAACGGAAGGGCGTACAGCGCCAAGGCGATCGCGGCGCGATCGACGGAACGGGGGTTCCGGCTGGGTGAGTCGTACCTGAGCCAGTTGCGGTCGGGGAAGGCCAAGTCCCCGTCGTTCCGCACCGTGGAGGGCATAGCGGCCGCTTTCGGGGTCGACGTGCACTACTTTCTCGAGGACCGGGCTGCCCAGCGCACCCGCGACGAGATCGATCTGATGCGGCTGCAGGCAGATACCAACGTCCAGCTGGCGGCATTCCGCCTGGCCGGTCTCTCGAGCGATTCGGTCACGGTGGTCAACGAGTTGATCAAGGTGCTGCGCGAGCAGCAGGGCCTGCCGAAGGATCCGCCGGACGTCATCGCGGCCGGTCTCGGTGAGAGCAAGCCGTCCGCCGACTCGCGACTGCGCGTGGTCGGAGACACCGGCGAGGACTGAGTACAGATCTCGTCGGGCGTCGAGCAGGCGTCTTCCGGGCCGAGGGGTGTCGGCCACGGACGCAGTCGCCACGGCGATCATCACTGCGCGACGATGATCACTGCGGACGATGGTCACTGCGGCGCGTAGTGCTTCGTTGGGCCCGTACGCCGGTGAACAGCAACAGCAACAGCGGCGCGGTCCGCCACCTCGCCCCCGCCGAAGGCGAAGATCTGGAAGCGCCCCCGCCGAAGGCGGAGATCTGGAAGCGCCCCCGCCGAAGGCGGAGATCTGGAAGCGGATGCCGCGCCGCTGATGAATGCGTGTCCGGTGCTTGTCCGAACACCGAGCCGATCAGTGAGCCACGAGGGTGCGGACGCCGATCAGCGCGGTGACATCCGGATCGCGCCGTCCATGCGGATGGTCTCGCCGTTGAGGTAGTTGTGCTCGACGATGAACTCCGCGAGCTGGGCGTACTCGTCGGGCTCGCCGAGGCGCTGCGGGAACGGGATGGCCTCGGCCAGGGTCTGCTGGAATTCCGGGGTGACGCCGGCCAGCATCGGGGTGCTGATGGTGCCGGGCGCGATGGTGCAGACACGAACGCCGATACGGGCGAGGTCGCGTGCCGCGGAGATGGTCATCGCATGCACACCACCCTTCGACGCCGCGTATGCGATCTGCCCGATCTGGCCCTCGAAGGCTGCGACCGACGCGGTGTTGATGATGACGCCGCGCTGGCCGTCTCCGTCGATCGTCGACTCCTCCTGCATGCGGTTGGCGGCCAGCCGCATGACGTTGAAGGTGCCGACCAGGTTGATGTCGATGACCTTGCGGAACAGGTCGAGCTCGTGGGGCCCGTTCCTGCCGAGGATGCGTGCGGCCCACCCGACGCCGGCGCAGTTGACTGCCACTCGCAGAGGCGCGCCGGATTCGGCGATCGTATCGATGGCGGCCTGGACCTGCGCCTCGTCGGTGACGTCTGCGGCGATGAGGGTGACGCCCTCGACCGGAGCGGCCTTGTCGATCGAGGCCTGGAGGTCGAGACCGAAGACCTGTGCGCCGGCCGCGGCGAAGCGGCGGGCGGTGGCCGCTCCGAGGCCGGATGCCCCGCCGGTGACCAGAACGGATGCGCCTGAAACGTCCATGTGTGAAGTAGTCCTTTCGCGAACCGAGTCATCTCTGGCACCGGCACGTCGCCGCCCTCGTCGCAGGGGACGCCGCACCGGCGCGCGGTGCACGTTCACGATAGTCAGGCGGAGCGACGGTCCCGCTGCCCGCCCTCCGATTTACCGAACGAGCGCTCGGGCGCCGGTGTCTGTGTCGGTGTCTGGGTCGGCGGTATCCGGGTGGAGTCGGTGTTCGCGCCGGATGAGGACGACGCCGAGACCGATGATCACGATCGCCGCGAGGACGGTGCCCACGACCACGGAAGTCGACGCGCCGATCAGTCCGCCGATCGTCAGCCACGCGGCGAAGACGAAGAACAGCACCGCCGCGCCGATCTTGATGGCGCGTTCGGGGAGGTGCCTGCCTAGTAGGACGCCGATGCCGATGGCCAGGGCGTCGGCCGCGACCATGCCGATGGTGGAGCCGATCCAGACGCCGAGCCAGTCGTGGTCGGTTGCCATCGTGATGGTCGCCAGCATCGTCTTGTCGCCGAGTTCGGCGAGGAAGAACGCCGACATGACCGCCAGGAACACCGATGCGCCGACCCGCCCCGCGCGCCCGGCCTCTTCGTCGTCGAGCCGGTCCCCGCGCAGGGTCCACAGCCCGAAGGCCAGCATCGCCAGACCCGCGAGGATCGACAGCAGTGAGGTCGGGATGGACAACCCGAGGAAATGGCCGAAGAACACCGACACCGCATGCACTGCGGTGGTGGCCACGGTGATCGCGAGAACGACGACCCACCAGCGGTAGCGCAGGGCGTAGGTCATCGCCATCAGCTGCGACTTGTCACCGAGTTCGGCGACGAAGATCACGCCGAAGCTCAGGAGCAGGGCTGAAGTCACGACCGTCAGGTTAGTGAAACCTAACCCCGAAGTTCAACGCCGGGTTGAGCCGTATCCGTGCAGGTAGGGGTATCAAAATCGATTGTTCGGAGGCCCACGTTCGCGGATTTCGGGCACCCGTGACCTCCGATTCGCCGTGTCTGGGCGGGCCTAGGCTGCGAGAAGCATCGCCAGCACCGCGGTGTCGGGGTCGGCGTTGGGGTCGATTCCGATCTGGTTCCGCAGGTTCACCACCGTGCCGTCGGCCTCCGCCTCGGCCCAGCCGGCCCGGTGCTCGAGTCCGAGTTGGGGGAGTCCGGGCAACAGCACGCACCCGGACGCGACCTGTGAGCATTCGGGCAGCGACGGCCGCGTCTGCGACGGCGGGTGCAGCATGACCAGCGCGGGCGGGTTGCTCAGGAATCGGCCCGCCTCGACAAAGCTGTCGTCGACGACGTTGCCGATGGCGACCATCATCCCGACGGTGTCCTCACCGCCCCGATCGGGCCGTCGTTCGACGACCCCGAAGATGGTCGTCGTCGGCAGGAAGCCCGGACGGCAGGCGATCCGGACGGAGCCCACCAGGGTCTGCGTCCACTCCAGGGTCGATTCCGGCCAGCGGCCGGAGATGACGATTCCGCCCAGCTTTCCTTCGCGCTGGAACGGGGTGAGGCCGATCGGAATCGACTGCATCGTGAGTCTCCCTCCAGACATGACCACCCGGTGTCAAAAGAATCCACCCGGGACGTGACGTCGACAACTCGAATCACCGTGTTGTGACGGTTCTTTAACATGCGAACGACGTCTCGCCGGTCCGTCGACCTCGACTGCCCCGGGGTCGCATGCGGACACCAGGCACACTGGACCGGTGAAGAACTCGCCCCCGCTGCGGCCGATGGAGTTCGCGTCCGTTGCGATCTTCGGCGGCCTGACTGTCGCGGCGGTCGTCATCGCCTCGGTCATCCCGCTGGCCCAGGCGGCCGGATTGCTCGCCCCGGTGCCCCTTGCGCTGATCGCTGCCCGGACGCGCCCGCGCGCCCTCATCACCGCCACCGTCGCGACCACCGCGGTCGCCTTCGCCATGGCCGGAACCGGTGCGATGGCCACCGTGCTCGGGTCGGCGTTGATCGGCGGACTGGTCGGCGACATCAAACGACGCGGCCGCGGACTCGGGGTCCTGGGTCTCGCGACGCTGGTGGCGTCGCCGCTGATCGGCGGCATCTCGGTGCTGGTGCTGCTCGTGCTGGTGCCGTTGCGCAACCTGACCATCGAGGCGATGACCAACTCGCTGCACGGTGTGGCCAAGTGGCTGCACGGGTGGGGGCCGACCGACGCCTTCGGCAACGGACTCGACGCCATGAGCCGCAGCATCGCCGACGACTGGTGGGTGTGGGTCTGGGTGTCGGGCACCATCGGCACCGCGATCTCGCTGCTCGTCGCCTGGTGGATTCTCGGTTCCGTGATCGCCCGTCTGCGGGACGTGCCCAGCGAGGACACCCTCGCCTCCGATCTCCGTCCGCTCGCCGCCGGCGCGGACTCCGCAGAGATCGCGCCCCTTCCGGTCGCCGTCGAAGGTGTCGGGTTCGCCTACCGTGCCGGGTCGCCGCCTGTCCTGCACGACATCGACCTGCGGATCGACCCGGGGGAGTTCGTGGCGGTCGTCGGCGCCAACGGCTCCGGCAAGTCCACGCTGGCGAAGATCCTGGCCGGCCGGAACCCCACCACCGGCGCGGTCCACCGGCCCGGGCTCCCCGGCCTCGGCGCGCACGGCGGAACCGCACTCGTCCTGCAGCGGCCGGAGATCCAGATGCTGGGTTCACGCGTCGCCGACGACGTGGTGTGGGGTCTGCCGCCGGGCGCCGATGTCGACGTCGAGGCGCTGCTCGCCGAGGTCGGCCTCAGCGGTCTCGGCGACCGGGAGACCACCGACCTGTCGGGTGGTCAGCAGCAGCGCCTGGCGATCGCCGCGGCGCTCGCGCGGGACCCGCAGCTGCTCATCGCCGACGAGGTGACCTCGATGGTCGATCCGGAGGGTCGCGGACAGCTCCTGCACCTGCTGGCGTCACTGCCGCGGCGGCGCGGGATCGCCGTCGTGCTCATCACCCATCGCGGCAGCGAGGCCGCGGCGGCCGACCGCGTCATCCATCTCGCCGGTGGGCGCGTGGTGCCGCATCCGCCGGAGTGGATGCCCGACCGCACCACCGACCTCGACGATCGGGCAGGCGCCGCGGCGTCGTCGGGACCACTGGACCGCGGTCTGCGGATCGGCGGTCCCCTGCTGGTTCTCGATCACGTCGGGTACGCGCATCTCCCGGGATCGCCGTGGGAGGTCGTCGCGCTCGAGGACATCAACCTGACCGTGTATCGCGGTGAGGGGCTGCTCATCGTCGGCGGTAACGGGTCGGGGAAGACGACTCTCGCGTGGATCATGGCGGGTCTGCTGCCTCCGCGGACCGGAACCTGCCGTCTCCTCGAGGTCTACGAAAAGGTCCATCCGGGAGCGGGTTTCGACTCCGGAACACCGATGACCGAGCGCGTCGGCGCGGTCGGGCTCGGATTCCAGCATGCCCGCCTGCAACTGCAGAAGGTCACCGTCGGCGACGAGATCATGGCTGCGGGCGGTGAGAAGGTCGGCACCGCGGAGGTGGCCCGCGTACTCGAACTCGTCGGGCTGCCACGCCAGATGGCCACCACCAAGGTCGACGCGCTGTCCGGTGGGCAGATGCGCCGCGTCGTGCTCGCCGGACTCGTCGCGCGGCATCCCGACATCCTTGTGCTCGACGAGCCGCTGGCCGGGCTCGATCCGCCGGCCCGCGAGGAGATCGTCGCGCTGCTCGCCCGGCTGCGCGCCGGCGGCATGACCATCGTGATCATCTCGCACGACTTCGAGTCGCTCGACGCGGTGTGCACCCGTCGCGTCCGGCTCGTCGACGGCCGGCTGCTGCCCGACTCACATCCCATGATCGACCAGACTCCCGGCTGGGACGGAGGGGCCCGATGACAATGCGAACCGTCCCGCTGCGGCAGGTGCCGGGCGACTCCTTCGTTCACCGGCTGTGGGCGGGTACCAAGCTGGTGATCGTGCTGATCCTCGGCATCATGACCTGGGTGTTGCCGTCATGGCCCGCGCTCGGCATGGTGGCCGCGGTGGTCGTGCTGACCGCGTTGGTGGCCGGGATCCCGTTGGGCGCCATCCCTCGTCCGCCCTGGTGGTTCTGGGGTCTGATCGGCGTCGGCGTCGCGTTCAACGCCTCGTTCGCCGGCGTCAGCGGTGCGCTCGTGTTCTTGCGCGCCATCACCCTCGCCCTCGTCCTCGTCGCGAGTTCGATCCTCGTCATCTGGACCACCCCGATGGCCGACGTCGCCCCCGCCCTCGCGCGGCTGATGCGACCCCTGCGGTGGCTGCGCCTGCCCGTCGACGAGTGGGCGGTGGCAATAGCGTTGTGCCTGCGCGGACTTCCGTTGCTGATCGAGGAATTGCGCATGCTGCGGGCAGCCCATCGGTTACGCCCGACGGCGAAGGGCCGCAGCGATCACCCGTCGGCGGAGATGGGGATCATGGACCTCATCACCGCCGCGATGTCGTCGGCACTACGACGCAGTGCGGAGATGTCCGAGGCGATCACCGCCCGCGGCGGAACCGGCAGGCTGACTGCGCATCCCGACGGGCCGGGACGCGCAGACGTGGTGGCGCTCATCGTGATCGTGGTGGCGTGTGGCGTGGCGGTCGGTGTCACGCTGGCGCTCTGACCTCTTCTCGCAGACGACGAACGGCGCCGATCACCCGAAGGTGACCGGCGCCGTTGGTGTTTGGCTGCTACCCGAGATCAGGCAGGCACGATCAGGCCGCTGCCCTGGCTCTTGGCGCGGGCGAGACGCTCTCCGGCGTCGGCCCAGTTGACCACGTTCCACCAAGCCTTGACGTAGTCCGGCTTGACGTTCTGGTAGTCGAGGTAGAAGGCGTGTTCCCACATGTCGAGCATGACGACCGGGATGATCGCCGCGGGGATGTTGCCGCTCTGGTCGGTCAGCTGCAGGATGACCAGCTTGCCGCCGATGGTGTCGTAGCCCAGGATCGCCCAGCCCGAACCCTGCAGGGTGGTGGCGGCGGCGGTGAAGTGGGCCTTGAACTTGTCGAAGCCACCGAACTGCTCGGTGATCGCGGCCGCGAGGTCACCCTCGGGCTCGCCGCCGCCGTTGGGCGACAGGTTCTTCCAGAAGATCGAGTGGTTGGTGTGACCACCCAGGTGGAACGACAGGGTGGCGGAGAGCCCGTAGACCTTGCCGGCGATGCTGTCGTCGTCGCGGGCCGCGGCCAGCTTCTCCAGGGTGTCGTTGGCGCCCTTGACGTAGGTCGCGTGGTGCTTGCTGTGGTGGAGCTCCATGATCCTGCCGGAGATGTGCGGTTCCAGTGCCGCGTAGTCGTAATCCAGATCCGGCAAGGTGTATTCAGCCACGATGTTCCTCTCTGAGGTGCTGCTCGTTTCCCTGTACACACGCGGGGCCGTCGGCTGGGCCGGGCCACGCGGATGCGTCCAGCCTTCCCCAGAGCATGGGTGATTGCAACAATCGCGCCCCAACAAACGTCAAGTGCGGTTGATGTCTTGGGGGCGTCGTGCCCGCAGAACGCCGGTGTCAGACGCGTGTGTCGAAGACTCAGATCAGCGCCAGGGCAATGATGATCACCAGGAGCGCGAGGATGGTCCAGGCGATGGTGCGGCAGCTTCGCGCCACGTCGTAGTTGGCCCGCGGCGTGCTGCGCGGTGTCTGCAGGGCGCCTCGACTCTGTCCGCTCGCGTGCGTCGCCATCGTCGCCCCTCGATTGGTGGATATGCCGACCGCCACTGTTCTCCTACGACGCACGACAGGCTGTCAGTGACCGGCATCACAGGAAGTGGGATGTGACCGCCATCATAAACAGACTTCGACGGTCGGCTCAACCCATGAGCACAAAGCCCCTTGCCCTTCACGCGTAGACTTGCCGCATGTCTTGGCTCGACCAGCTCTTTGCCGCAGGTTCGCACAAGCAGGATCTCATCGCCGCCGATGCGGCCCTGCCGGGGCGTGCCACCGAGATCACCGTCCCCGGAGACCATCTGATCCTGAAGACGCCCATGCGCGGGCGGCCCGAGGCTGACGGCTCCTACGCGGCCGGTGGGATCGGCCGGTTCGACGACGGACTCGCGGCAGTGGTCTTGGCAGGTGGGTGCTTCTGGGGTATCGAGGAGATCTTCTGGCAGATCCCCGGCGTTCACACCACCGCGGTGGGTTATGCCGGCGGGTACACGCCCAACCCCACATATGAGGAGACCTGCACGGCACGCACCGGGCACACCGAGTCGGCGCTCGTCGTCTTCGACCCCGCCGTGATCGACCTCGAGGGCATCCTCAAGATCTTCTGGGAATCGCACGATCCCACCCAGGAGATGCGCCAGGGCAATGACATCGGCACGCAGTACCGTTCGGCGGTCTACACGATGTCCGCCGACGACGCCGACACCGTCCGCAAGACCGCGGCCACGTATCAAACCGCGCTGGACGCGGCGGGCGCCGGTTCGATCGCCACCGAGATCGCACCGCTGGCCGAGGCGGGCGACGGCCACTTCTACTACGCCGAGGATCATCACCAGCAGTACCTCGCCAAGAATCCGCACGGGTATCGCTGTCACGCCGCGACCGGTGTCGGTTATCCCGGCTGAGATGGCGGTGCCGGATCACGCTTTCCGACCCGATCGACGTCGAGAGTCGCGGTGACCGAACCGATCACCCTGCGGCAGTGGAACCGCACGCTGCTGCAACGTCAGCACCTCCTCACGCGTGTCGACGACGACGCCATCGAGGTCCTCGACCGATGTGTCGGTCTGCAATCGCAGGATCCGCGAGCGGCCTTCTTCGGGTTGTGGTCGCGCATCGAGGATTTCGATCCACTCGAACTCGACGAGCTGCTCACCGATCGTGAGGTGGTGCGGATCGCGCTGCTGCGTTCGACGATCTTTCTCATCGACGCCGAGGACGCGCGCTGGATCCGCCCGCTCGCCGAGCCGATCCTGCAACGCGAGCTGACCGAGGCCCACCTGCCGAGACTGACCGGCGCCGACCCGCACCAGATCGTCGCCGACGCCGCCGAGCTTCTCGCCGGCCGTGAGCTCAGCGGCTCCGACCTCGGTAAGGAATTGGTCACCCGGCATCCGGAGGAGAACCCCTCCACACTCACCGGCATCGCCCGGTGCGGTCTGCCGTTGGTCCAGGTGCCGCCGCGAGGGCTGTGGCGTGGTCGCGGCGAGCCGACGTACCGGCTGTTCGACGAGTGGGTCGGTCCCGGCGAGCCCGCGGTCGACGGCGACGACGCACGTGCCGACCTGATCCGGCTGTATCTCCGCGGTTTCGGTCCGGCGACGGCCAAGGCCATCCACACATGGTCGGGACTCACGGGACTGCGGCCACTGCTCGACAAGCTCGAGGCGGATTGGGAACTCGTCCGCCTGACCGGTCCGCACGGAGAGGTCCTCTACGATCTCGACGGAATCGGACTCGCCGACCCCGACACCCCCGCCCCGGCGCGCCTCGTGGCACCGTTCGACCATGTCATCGGCGCGCAGGCCGACCGCATCCGTGTCGCCGACCCGGAGTTGTTCCGACGCACCGTGACACCCAACGGACGATCTCCGGGCTTCGTGCTCGTCGACGGATTCCTCGCGGGCACATGGCATCTCGATGCTGATGACGCCGTCGACGTCCGGTATCTGAGCAAGGTCACCGCGGCACAGCGCCGCGACGTCGACGTGGAGGTCGACCGGCTCCGTGAACTCCTCGACGGCGCCTGACCTGCTTTCGCGGCGTGCGCACCAAGCTCCCAGCCCGGGACGCCTTTTTCCACTGTGGAGTTGTCAATGGTCGTGCGCGGTCACGGGTTTCGCGACCGCTTGTTGCGGCAGTATGGTCCGCTATGCGGCTCATACTGCCGCAAGAGTGTGGGCTGTCAGGCGGCGTCGTCGAGTCGCATGGTGCGGCGGTTGTAGGCGGGGAGCGGTCGGCGTTGTGGGTCGATGTCGGCGGGCGGGATCAGCCAGGGGTGGCGGTCGAAGCCGAGGACGACGTCCCAGCCGTTGTGGTGGACCTGGGTGTGGCAACGCTGGCAGAGGAGACATCCGTTGTCCAGGGAGGTGTCCCCGTCGTCGGCCCAATGCCGCAGATGGTGTACCTGGGTATGTGACGGTGGCGCACCACATTTGACGCAACACCCATCGCGCACGATGACAGCTTTGCGTAATGCGGGCGGGAAGATCCGTTTCTCGTGCCCCATCTGTAGCGGCACGGTCTCGCCGTCGATGATCACCTCCGTCAGAGTCCCGTCGCAGGAGAGGGCGCGGGCGGTGGCGTCGGTGATGGTGCCGGTCCACGGCAACGCGCTCATGTCTGTGGCGTCGGCGGGGATGGTCAGGATCAGCTGGGTGCGTGGCGCTCCGGCGGTGGTGATGGTGGCGCCAAGGACGGCCTGGTCGAGGATGAGTTCGAAAGCGTCGGCGCGTCGTTGTTCGGCTGAGCGGCGGTCGTCGGCGCCGTCGGGTTCGGGGCGGGGTGTCGAACGTTCGTCGATCATGGCGATGAACTTCTCCCCGATGACCTGGGTGAGGTCGGCGGCAATCTCCACGCGGCCGTCGTCGGTGAGGATATGGGAGACGCTGTTGAGTGCGCGGTCCTCGGCGGCGGGAATGCCGCCGAGTGTGTGTGCTCGGGCCAGCACTTCGGCGGGTGTGGCCCCGGACAGGGCCTGGGTGAGTAGTTCGGTCTCGAAGACCGACACCTCGTCGTCGGAAAGATCTGTGGGGGACCGATGTTCGATGTGGGCGATCCCTCGGATGATGGCGTCGACGATCTCGGCCGATAGGCGCCCGTCCGCAGCATGGCCGGAGACCTTCGGCAACCCACCCAGCCCGTCGACGCTCCGCACGATGCGGGCGGCGACCGCGGGTGCGAATCCCATCTCGATCAACAGTTTCGGCAGTGTGGAGTGGCTGCGTTCGGTCACTCGCAATCGTGCGAGTTCGGCTGCGCGCACCACGATCTGGTGCTCAACCGCGTTACGCATCAACCGTAGGGTATCCAGCTCGGTGAACGTCGCGCGACCGGTGGAGTCGTCTGCGGGGAGTTCGGTCTCGATGAGCGAATCGAGGAGGTGGGCGAGGTCGGGCATGTCCCCAAGGGTAATCGAACATCTCGGCGATCACCCCAACGATCCACAGGATTACGTTGTGCCACACCGTGTTCAGAATCTCGGGATGTGAGACAAATACCTTCGATACTGTCGGTTTTCGTCACAGGAGTAACCACCTGCACCAGAAACCGCCCGGATCCATCCACAAGAACACCCCGAACAACGACCAGAAAAGTTCTGACAAGAGTTCTATCCCGCCAGGGCGATCAACGGCACGGGTTGCACATTGGATGACATGGAACGCGTCATGCACCGGATTACTTCAGGATCTCGCTCGGCCACAACAGTTTCGGTGTACTCACCCGCGTCAGAGGTGACATCGGTCAACGCCGTGCTGCGTTCTGCTCCGAGTTCGCATGTACTCACACGCTGCCGACCCTGGGCTGTGCGCGGCAAGCCCGGCCACACCATGTGATCAAAGGTCCGGGCGCGGGAGGTGGCCGAACGGTGTTTCTGGGAAGTACCGGTGCAGAGCGTTGACGGCGTTCTCGGCGGTGGAGGTCGACGAGGATCGGTAGCTCGAAAGGGATGGGTGTGTCACGAGTCTGGTGGCGGTCGTTCGAACCAACCGATGCATGAGGCGCGAGAAGAGCGGGCCCCGAACGATCAGTCGCCGGTTCGTGGGTTCCGTGACGTGATGCAGTAGGGTCTGCCGACCGGGTCGGTCATCGTCGTCCAGTGCGGATGGTGTTCGACCGCGCGGGCGCCCCATCCCTCGTGGCGGACGACTTCGTCGGCGACAGAATTGGTTGCCAGATCGAGGTGCCCGGTGGCGACCGGGAGTGCGCCGGTCTCGTCGTCGGCGCCATCATCTGTGCGCTGCAACAGGATTCCGAGGGTGAGGGCCGGGTCGCGGCGCAGTGCGACAAGTTCTGGACGGGTGCGTTGCCGGCCCGGCCAGCCGGTGAAACGCGTCCAGAAGACGACCTCCTGGTCGAACATGTTGTGGGGGATGTCGATGCACAGCTGATCGATGATGCTGATCGCGTCGCCCGGCCACCGGATGGGACGGGACCGCGTCGACTCCCCGCTCCACGGAACCAGGCAGAACACGAAACCGGCCGGCGAGGTGAGCGTGAGGTGCGTGCCGGAGTCGCTGACGAGTGTCGCACCGAGTGCGAGGGCCTCGGTGGCCGCCGCGCGCGGGTCGTCGGTGTGGATGTCGAGGTGCACCCCGCCCGGGCCGTCGTCGATCCGCTGCACGCGAAGGTGGGGGTCGCCGTGGAACGGTTCCAGCGAGGCGAACTCGCGCCGGTCACCGCGCGGCGGCGACACCGTACTGCCGGCGATCGCACGCCAGAAGGTCATCTCGCTGCCGAACACGTCTGCGGGGAAATCCAGGAATGCGCTGAGCCACCTCACCTGCACTCCGCTGAGTCTACGGCTCGCAGGTGGATCCGGGTCGTCTGTGGGCGGGTCGCCCGCGAGTGGGTATCGGCGCCGGGACACTAGACTCGGGCAGATGACTGTGGGACCGCTGGCGGCGGTGGGCAAGAAGCTTGCGAAATCTCGTGCCGAGCATGTCGCGGTGGTCCGTCTCGACGGTCCGATCGGGGCAGCGGGCATGGGCAAGCACGGTTTGACCACCGACTCCGTCGAGCCGGTCCTCAAACGCGCCTTCGACACCGAGCGGCTCAAGGCCGTCGTCGTGGTGATCAATTCGCCTGGTGGATCTCCGGCGCAGTCGGAGTACATCGCCGAACGGATCCGCCAGCTGTCCGCCGAGAAGGGTGTGCCGGTTCTGGCGTTCTGTGAGGACGTCGCGGCGTCCGGCGGTTACTGGGTCGCCTGTGCCGCGGACGAGATCTTCGCCGCGCACACCTCGATCGTGGGCTCGATCGGCGTGGTGTCCTCGGGCTTCGGCCTCTCCGCGGTGCTCGACCGGTTCGGTGTCCAGCGCAGGCTGTACACGACCGGGGAGAACAAGGCGCGGCTCGACACCTTCTCCCCGGAGGTGCCCGAAGACGTGGAATGGCTCAAGGGGCTGCAGGGGCAGTTGCACGAGGCGTTCATCGGGTGGGTGCGGCAGCGGCGCGGCAAGAAGCTCACCGCCACCGACCACGAACTCTTCAACGGCGATGTCTGGGTCGGTCAGCGCGCCGCCGAGCTCGGCCTCGTCGACGGGATCGGCGTGATGCGTTCGGTGGTGGCCGAGCGGTATCCGGATGCCGAGATCACCGTCATCGAGGCTCCCAAGCCGCTGCTGGCTCGCCTGGTCGGCAACCAGATGTCGGTCTCGGGCATCGCGGAGAGCATCACGACGGGTGTTCTCGCCGCATTCGACCGCGGTCCTGCGGTGCGGACGGCCCTTTTACACCGTGAGTGAGGGTCTTTACCAGACCCTGTTTCGACGTTTCCCCAAGGGGTTGTCCCCAAGTTATCCACAGGTGTTGTCCACTGAAGCGAGGATGCACATCGTTCCGACGGCTGCACTTTGGTGAACTTCCTACGCGCATATCGGGGCAAATGCGTGATGCGTGTCACAACCACAGGGGTGGTGGCCAGGGTTTTTCCACAGTTTCCACAGTCTCATCCCCAGGTTTACGGTCGGATCGAACTGGGGGACAAACGTCCCAGAAACTGCATGTGGATAAGTTTATGTAGGTCGGCATAGTGTCTCTCCACAGTTCGTTCGGTTGTCAAACGGAACAGTGGGCGCACGCCCGTCGTGATGAGGTGACACCGCAGTCCGCCAGGACTGTGCCACCATGGGAATCGTGACCATGGGCGACATCACACAGGTACCGGTGACCGACTTGCCGGACGACTTCACAGGGAAGGCCGACGCGGTGATGCTCGACGTCCGCGAGGACGACGAGTGGGCCGCCGGGCACGTTCGGGGCGCAGTACACATCCCGATGGGGGAGATCCCCGCACGGCTGGAAGAACTCGATCCCGACGCGGACCTGTACGTGATCTGTCACTCCAGCGGCCGGTCCATGCGGGTCCTGCAGTACCTCACGCAGATCGGCTACGACGGAATCTGCGTGAGCGGCGGCATGCTCGCCTGGCAGCAGCACGGCAAGCCCGTGGAGTTCGGTGATTCGCGCCCCGGAGGCGACGCCGTCCGATGATCGACCTGTGTCCGCGGTGCCGCATCCAGGCGCCGCATCGTCCGGGACGCGACCACTGTCCCCGTTGCGGCGGGCCGCTGAGCGTCGTCGACGATGCCGCACGGGCGATGGCCGCACGTTCGGCACCCGCCGCGCAGCCGGTGCACGAATCCCGGCGCGGACGATCGGCCTACGCGCCCGGGCCTCCGGAGCGCGCCGCGGCCCCCTCTCCCAGGGGGTACCTGTACCGGAGCCGGAACGTGCGCTGGGTGGCGCGTCGCCCACCGGAGGCCATCCCCGCCCGCCGCGGACCGTCGGGACTTCGCGGCCCGCGCCTCATCCCGCGATACATGTACATCCCCACGTGGGGTCTGCGCGACGAACCCGTCGAGGCGGACACCGCCCACGAGCGGCTCGACGCCGCGCGGGCGCGACTCGTCTTCGCCCTGGTGGTCGCGGGGGCGGCACTGGCGGCGTCGGCCGCGGTGCATCTGCTGCGCTACATCCTGCTCGTCGTCAACCGCGACACCCCGCTCCCGGAGTTCCTGATCGCGGCATCGGACTGGTCGACCATCTTCGTCGGCATCGTCGCGTTCCTCGGATTCGTCATGGCGACACTGGCTTTCATGCGATGGGTGCTCGAGTTGCGCGCCGACACCTACTCCGCCGCGCAGCTGCTCGACCCGCGCAGGCCGACGTGGGTCGCCGCGCTCGCCGGGCTCCCGTTGATCAACCTCGTCGGCGCGCCGCTGGTGCTGCAGGAGGTCGCCGTACTCCGAGTCGGTCAGGACCCCTCGCTCGACGCCCGGGTCGTCGCCCGACGCCTGCGAAAGCTGTGGGTCGCGTGGCTCGTCGTGAACGTGGCGGCCCTCCTCGCGATCGTCGCGCGGTTCATCGCCTGGCGTTCGGAATCGCTCCAGACCGGGGCCAATGCACTGGCCATGGTCATCATCAGCGCGGCCGTCTCGGCCGCGTTCGCCCTGTGGATGTCCCGCCGGGTCGCAACCGTGTTCGACGCCGCTGCGGCGGCGCCGGTCCCGACGAGACGGTGGGTGGCGGTCGGATGAACGCAGGCGTGAACATCGGTGCGGGCGAGAAGGTGTCGCGATCGGGAAAGCCTGCGGTGGTGGCGCACCGCGGGGCGTCGGGCGACCGTCCCGAGCACACCCTCGCCGCCTACGAGCTCGCCCTCGCCCAGGGCGCCGACGGGCTCGAATGCGACGTCCGGCTGACCGCGGACCACGAGCTCGTGTGCGTGCACGACCGGACCGTCGACCGGACGTCCGACGGCACGGGCATCGTCAGCGAGATGACGCTGCCCCAGCTCCGCGAACTCGACTTCGGCAGCTGGCACACCGCCGGCGGCCCGGCGTCGATCCTGACGCTGCGCGAGTTGCTGACCCTCGCCCTGGACTGGCGACGCCCGGTCCGGCTGTTCATCGAGACCAAGCATCCGGTGCGCTTCGGGAGTCTCGTCGAACAGAAACTCCTCGAGATCCTGCACGAGTTCGGGGTGGCGACGCCGCCGTCGGCCGATCACAGTCGCGCCGTGGTCATCTCGTTCTCCTCGGCCGGGGTCTGGCGTATTCGACGCCACGCGCCGATGCTCCCCACCATCCTGCTCGGCGACACCGCGCGCGTCCTCGGTGGCGGGGCGGCGACCGCCGTCGGCGCCACGGGCATCGGGCCGTCGGTGACGACGCTGCGGCAGTATCCCGACCTCGTGGACCGGGCCGCCGCGGCCGGACGCGTCACCTACTGCTGGACCGTCGACGAACTCGTCGACGTCCAGCTCTGCGCCGACCTCGGCGTGCGCTGGCTCGCGACCAACCATCCGGCCAAGGTGCGTGACTGGCTGGTCACCGTCGACTGACACCCGCACCGCCCACGACCCGTCCGCCCGGCATCTCGGCCATGAGAGAGTGGACCGATGGGCAAGAAGAGCAAGCGGGGAAGTGGACCACGTCCGGGGAGCAATCGGGCCGAGCGGGTGGCCGCGCGCAAGGCGCGTCAGGCCGCGGCCCTCGCGCCGCCGCCCCGGCCGTTCGCGGGATTGGCGTCGGAATGTGACTTCGTCGCATTGCGCACTTTCGTCGCATCGGCGACCGCGCGTCTGGAGCTGAAGGAGCCCGAGGGCTCGCGCAACGACGTGTCCATCGTGACCATCCTGCCGGGCGCCGTTCCGGCCCTCGCGCGCGAAACCGGCGGCACAACAGAGGCTTTCGTCGGTCTGCAGACCGAACCGGACCGCTCTGCGCTCACCGTCGAGCTCGCCGCGGCCATCGCATGGGCCGCGCACGCCGAGCCGGGCAGCGAGTTCGACCTGGAGTCGGCAGAGGAGGCGCCGACGCTCGACGAGGTGCTCGTGACCGATGCCACGCTGGACATCACCGTGCATCAGGACTTCTCCTGGTGGTTCGCCGAGGGAACCGACGTGCCCGCCGAGATCGCCGCGATGTTCGAGCGGGCCAACGATTCGGTGTTGCCGACCGCGCGACTCGTCGTCGACAGCAACTCCGGCGCACCCTGGTGGGTCGACGCCGGCGAGCGTGCGCACCTGCGCTGGATTCGACCCGAGCCCGAGGACGATCTGATGTCGGCGATGGCGCGGCTTCATGCCGCCGGCCGGCTGACGATGGGCGAGGGGTCACGGTTCGCCGGGTCGTTCCGTACCCACGGCCTGCTGGTCCCCGTCTTCGACCTCGACAACGAGATGCACCATGAGGAGTGGCAGGCCGGCCTCAACCAGCTCGACCAGTGGTTGGGTGACGCGCTGGCCGACACCTCGCCGCTGACCATCGACCAGCGGAGCTCACGCGACGGAATCCGGGGCCGGCAGGTCACCCTGCGCTGAGTCGCGGAACTCTCCACCGCCAGAACCGAATTCGGCGACACGATCTCGATCGAGGTCGTGTCGCCGAAACGGTGTCGGGGTTGCCGGCCTAGATGTTGCCGCCGGCGGCCGGCGGCGCCATGGGATCGGCGGCGTCGGAGGTGTTGAACTCGCGTTCGACGAAGTTCTCGAGATCGAAGAGATTGCCGTTGCAGCGTTCGGCGATGGTCTGCAGGGTCGTCATCGTTGCGACCTCCTCGACCTGCTCCTTGAGGAACCACTGGACGAACTGCTCACCGAGGTAGTCACCGGTGTCGCGAGCCGACTTGGCGAGATCGACGACCTGCTGGGTGACCGTCTTCTCCTGTGTCAGAGCGAGATCGATGGGCGCCCGGTAGTCGTCGAACTTGTTGTTCGGGGCCGGGATGCCGGGGATCTCGATCTCCATGTCGCGGTCGAGGAAGTACTGCACGATCATCATCGCGTGGTTGCGCTCTTCGACGGCCTGACGGTAGAAGAGTTTCGCCAGCTGGGGCATGTCGTGATTGTCGAAATAGGTGGCGACCGCGATGTACTGCTGCGAGGCGTAGAACTCGTTGCTGATCTGGTCGTGCAGCAGCTGATGGAACTTCGTGTGTTCGGTCATGGATGTCATCGTAGGGATCGAAAATTGCCCTCACCAGCAAGTTGAGGCTAAGTAAGGCCAGTCTGGCCTGTGTCGTGCCGCCGTTGGGTTCATGGCCCGGCGGCGTCGGTGAGGAGGGTGTCGGGGATCGGTCGACCCGCGCGGAGCAGGGCGAAGAACTCCTCGGTCCGGTCGGTGACCGGCAGCGCCAGTCCCTCGTCGGTGACAACGCTCTCGCCCGTCGGTGTGGTTGTTGTCACGGGATCGCGCAACGCGAACATCAGGGACGCGAGATTCCAGATGTGGTCGCGCTCGTCGACGGTCAGCGCATCGATGGCCCCGCCGATGAAGCCGAACAACCGGAACGGATTGAGCAGGACGGCGGGGCTCGTCGCGCGGGACACCAACGCCGCGAGGAACTTACGCTGATTGATCACGCGCTCGAGGTCGGCGCGGGGGAATGCGCGGGTTCGGACGAGTCCCAGCGCCTGCCGCCCGTCGAGCCGATGGCAGCCCTTGGCCAGCCGGAGGCCCGCCTTCGGATCGTTGAGAGGCTGGTCGATGCACATGTCGACGCCGCCGACCGAGTCGACGAGGGTGTCGAACCCGCCGAAGCCGATCTCCGCGTAGTGGTCGATGCGGATTCCGGTCAGGGTCTCGACGGTCCGGACCAGCAGCGCGGGACCGCCGATGCCGAACGACGCGTTGATTTTCAGGCTGCCCTGTCCCGGGACCTCGACGTAGAGGTCGCGCGGGATGCTGACGACCACGGCCTTGCCGCTACCGGGAGGGTTGTGGACCAGCATGATCGTGTCCGTGCGGGTGCCGTCGGCATCACCGGTGGACAGCTCGCGGCGTTGGGATTCGGTGAGGTCTGAGCGCGAGTCGGTGCCGACGATCAGCCAATTGGTTCCCGGGGTGTTCGACGGCCGTCCGGCGTAGGCGGGCAGGGCGTCGATGCGATCGAGGCGGGAGTCGTAATAGAAGATCAGGCCGACGCCGCCGACGACGATGACCAGCAGCAGGATCATCAACACCTTGCCGATGCCCACGACACGACGACGCCGACGGCGTGGACGCGGGGGAGCGGCGGGCGGCGGGGGAGTCGGGGGTCTCGTCGACGAACCGCCACGACCAGCACGACGACCGTCGTGCACGGGGCGGTGCTGCCGGCCGCGGTCGCCCGTCGGGATCGGTTCGGGGCGCTGAGTCGGCGCGTACGGACCGGGGCCTGCCTGGGGCGGGGACGTCGGGCCAGGAGCGGCCGCGCGACCCGGCACCGGGCCGCGCGCGGGTATCCGCGGCATCGCCTGAGGATGCGCCGACGGGCCGGGAGTCGCGTGCGGGGGCCGCTGGGGTGCGCCGGGAGGTGGTCCCGGCCGGGGCGGGGGACCGCCCGCAGGCCGCCCGGGCGGCATCTGCGGACCGGGGCGACCACGCCTGATCATCGGCGGGTCTTGCTCGTTCATCCCATCAAATGTACGCACCGCGCACCCGCACGGACGTCGGTCGGCAGCCGGACACGAGCCATGGCAGTCGGCAGGTCTCATTTGCCCCCGATCGGGGTACAGATGTCGCCATGACCGACAACCAACCGGCCGAGAGCGGCGACGCCGCGTCGGCGACCGGCGAGAAGACCCCGCTCAAGCGCGCGATCACCGGCAAACTGCTGTTCCTGTTCATCCTGGGCGACGTACTCGGCGCGGGCATCTACGCGCTGGTGGGTGAGGTGGGCGGCAAGGTGGGCGGCGCGATCTGGGTGCCGCTGGCGCTGGCTCTGGTGATGGCCCTCCTCACCGCGGCGTCGTATGCGGAACTGGTGACCAAGTATCCGCGGGCGGGCGGTGCCGCGGTGTTCGCGCGAAAGGCCTATCGGGTTCCGCTGGTCTCCTTCCTGGTCGGGTTCTGCATGCTGGCCGCCGGTGTCACCAGCGCCGCAGGCCTCGCGCTCGCATTCTCCGGCGACTACCTGCAGATCTTCCTCGACGTACCGACGACCGTGGCCGCGCTGGTGTTCCTGCTCGCGGTGGCGGCGATCAACGGTCGTGGGATCAGTGAGTCGCTGCGCGCCAACGTGGCCATGACGGTGATCGAGGTCTCCGGCCTGGTGCTCATCGTCGTCCTGGCCGGCATCGTCCTGGCCCGGGGCGACGGTGAGCCACAGCGCGTCGTCGAGTTCGACAGCTCCACGACGCCGGCACTGGCGGTTCTCGGTGCTGCGCTGCTCGCGTACTACTCGTTCGTCGGGTTCGAGACGTCGGCCAACATCGCCGAGGAGGTCCGCGACGTCCGGCGCGTCTACCCGAAGGCGCTGTTCGGGTCGATGCTCGCCGCGGGTGTCGTGTACGTCCTCGTCGGGCTTGCGGTTTCGGTGGTGGTGTCGCCCGACCAACTCGCCGGCTCGTCGGGTCCGCTGCTCGAGGTGGTCTCCATCGCCGACGTCGGGGTGCCCGACAAGCTCTTCTCGCTGATCGCGCTGATCGCCGTCGCCAACGGTGCGCTGCTGACGATGATCATGGCGTCGCGACTCACGTTCGGGATGGCGCGGGATGGCCTGCTGCCCCCCGTGCTGGACAGGGTGCTGCCCGGTCGGCAGACCCCGTGGACGGCGATCATCGCGACCACTGCGGTCGCGATGGTGCTCTCGGCGACCGGCTCGGTGGCCGCGCTCGCCGAGACCGTGGTGCTCCTGCTGCTGTTCGTGTTCATCAGCACCAACGTCGCGGTGCTCGTCCTGCGCCGGGACCGGACCGATACCGACCATTTCCGCGCACCCACCGTCCTGCCGGTGCTCGCCGTGGGTACGTGCATCGTCCTGATGACCCAGCAGACCGCGGCGACCTGGCTGCGCGCGGCCATCCTGATCGGCGTCGGGCTGGCGCTCTACGCACTCGCACGGCTCACCGGGTCCGGCAGGCACACCTCGGAGGAGGAGCACGACGATCGGGACGAGCCCGCGCCGGCCGCCGGCTGAGAGCTGCCGGCACTGAGAGGGTCAGGGGTCAGCGCTCGGCGAGTTCCCCGATGGCCGGTGCGTCGGCGCCGAAGTGCCGGAACAGTGCGCGGCGCCGGGCACGGGTGCCTGTCCATTCCAGGTACTTCGGACCCACCGGCGTGCGCGCGATGACCTGATAGGTGATCGTGTTGCGTACCCAGGCGAGTCCGAAGGCCCAGGGCAGGGCCGGCCGCAGCCCGAGGTCGCGCATCCCCCGGACGCCGAGGAAGCCCTGCAGCATGCTCAGCAGGCGGGCCCGGGTGTAGCGGGCCGCCAGGGCAGGGAACAGCCGGTAGTGCAACTTGCTCTGGGCGTCGACGATCGCGGTGGTCAGCGCTGCGCCGGCGTCGGTGACGTCGTGTTGGGCGAGCAGTACCGCGTAGCTCAGTTGGTGCTGGTCGCGTTCGGCGTCGAACAGCCAGTCGTCGTCGACGCCGATCAACCAGCCGACGTACTTCCAGAGATGCATGAGGGCGCGCGAATCATCGTGTCCGACCGGCACTCCCAGTGCGCGGACGCCCATCATGAGTGCGCCGCTGAAGAGGTTGAGCGTGGCCGCGAGGTCCGTCTGATTGATGGGCAGGCCCCACTGCTCGATGTCCCAGCGCCCGTTGTGTTCGTAGCGCTCGTTCACCAGGGCGTGCATCAGGCGCACGTGGACCGTCAGGCGCCACCCCTCGCCGCTGCGCGTCATGCCGCCGGGTGCGCCGACGGCGATCGCCCAGGTCTGGGTTTCGCCGAGGCGTCGGATGACGGTGTTGCCGGTGAGTCCGCCGGTCTCGACCAGCAGGTCCGCGGGCCCGCCGAATCGGTAACCGCCGATGAGCGACAGCTGGAGCAGGACGTCATTGGCGTTCTGTCCGAGACGTCGGTAGACCGCCGCGCCCCGTTCACAGAGCTCGGGGTCGACCCACTCCGGAGTGTCCTCGACGCGGGCGAAGAAGTCCCGCAGAACGTCGGGGGCGTCGTCGGGCATGGAACCGGCGAGTGCGTCCTCGAACTGTCGCATCGTCACCCGGCCCGCCGATCCTCGCGGTGCTCGCATCGCCGCGACGAGGGCGGCGGCCGGCTCGTCGCGCGTGAGGAAGCGTCGGCCGAGTTCGGCGAGCTCGTCCTCGGACGGTTCGCGCAGACGGTTGTAGATCTTCAAGAGTCTGCCGATGCGGCGTCCTCGCTGCTCGGCCGCGCGGTGGCGGCGCGGAACCGCGGGCGCGGAGGGTTGCGGCGGCGGAACCTGCTCGTTCACCCTGCTCGGTACATCGACAGACATGAGACAAATCTATCGACCCATCTCAGCGCGATCAATAGCGTCGAACGCGGGTCCGGACCACGGCATCACCCCTCGGTTGCGGCATCGAGCTCGTGTGCACGGCCGGTGCTCACCCCACCCAGGCCAGGTGATCGCGCAGCAGTGCATAACCGAGGAAGGCGACGACGTCGATCACCGCATGTCCGACGACGAGCGGCCAGGCGCGGCCGCTGACCTGGTAGAAGCGGCCGTAGACGACTCCCATCACCAGGTTGCCGACGCCGGCGCCGAAGCCCTGATAGAGGTGATAGCCGCCGCGCAGAATCGCACTCGCGGCGAGTGATCGGGCGTCGGAGACGCCGAGCTGCCGCAGGCGGGTGATGAAGTAGGCCACGACGACGATCTCCTCGGCCGCGGCATTGCCGATCGCGATGAGCACCAGGACCGGCCACTCCCACCAGGTGTCGGCCTGGCTCGGCACCAGACTCGCGTTGAGGCCCAGTGCGCGCGCGACCGCGACGAGCGCCAGCCCGGGAAGGCCGATGACGGCGGCCAGGACCAGTCCGGCCGGGACGTCGCGTCGCGGTGCCCATCGGCCGAGCCCGACACGTGCCAGGCCGAGCCCGCTGCGCCACAACAGGTAGACGCCGAGCGCGGCGATCGCGAACAACCGCGCAACGCTCATGATCTGCCGGGCGGCGTCGATCAGGTCGAGATCGGACCGGCTCGGGTTGAGGGCGACCGTGGTCTCGCCGATCCCCGCCGCGAGCTGGGCTTCGAGCAGTGCCAGGGCTGCGGAGAGCGCCGAGAACGCGAAGGTCAGTACCCCGACGATGACGAGTTCGACGACGATGCCGCGTCGTTCGGTCCGGTCGGTGACGACCGGGATCCCGTGCGGCGACGGCCGCAGGTACTCGCGCAGGGACATGCGGGACAGCCTAGGACCACGCGGCCGGTGGCGATGACGCGCGACGAGCACGCGGGTCCGCGACGGCATGCGGTGGTTCAGTCGGGCATCGAGTTCATGAACGGGCAGCCGGCGAGGTTGCGCAGAGCGCGCGAGAGTTCGTGGACGTCGGTGACCGGACGTGCGAAGGGGAGCCGGACGTCGGAGTCGCCGTCGAGTCCCTCGATGCGGAAACGGATTCCGAAGCGGTCCAGGCCGAGCGGCCGCACCCGCCCGCGGCGCAGGTCGTCGGGGAGTTTGCGGACCAGCTGCCCGACGACGTCGGCGTGGTCGGAGTCGAGGTGCTCCAGCCAGCTGCCCTCGTACTCCCAGAAGGGATCGGGGTCGGCGCCGGCGAGCTCGGCCGCCGGCACCGACGCCGCGCCGGAGCCGGACGCGATCACCGCGGTGTCGACCTGGAGTCGCAGCATCGACGCGCCGTGCCCGATGTCGAGAAGTCCGTCGTCGGGGTGCTCGGCGGCGATCTCGATGGCCAGGTCGCGTTCGAGGTCGCGGGGGACGGCGTGGAGAGTGCCGTTGAGCCAGATCACCGAGCGGACTCGTTCGCGCAGGTCGATGGGCGCCCAGTCGGTCACCTCGAGCATCGCCGGGACGCCCGCGGTGTCGTCGAGCGCACCCATCGCGTCGCCGGTGGTGGGGACGAGGACGAACGCCTGGGATTCGAAGAGGTGCACGACCTCGATCGGCGTCGCGTCGGCGCCTTCGACGGCGAGGATGGCGGAACCGACCCGACGACATGCCGTCTGGATCATCTCGGCATCCGTCGGGCGGTCAGTGGTCGTTCGCGTCATGTCTGTCTCTCCGGGTCTGCGTTCACCGAACGCTTGGGCGGGATGAATCCAGGTAATGAAAGGTAACCCTAACCTAAATTGCCGCCGCCGCACGCGTCAATGGTCCCCGCGCGAGGCGGCTCGAATTCCGTCGAGTCGCCCTCCCGCGTTGCCGAGGCCCCGCGCAGCGGTTGCACTGGGTGGTCGGGGATGTCCACTAGGCTCGTGTGGTGCCTGTGATCGCCTACTTCGGCCCGCCCGGAACCTTCACCGAGATGGCACTCGACGCGGTTCTCGCCGACCACGACCCCGCACTCGGCGGACCCGACCTGTCGGGTGAGGTCACTCGGGTGCCCGCGTCGAGTCCCGCCGCGACCATCGCGATGGTCCGCAGCGGCGAGGCAGATTACGGCTGTGTGCCCATCGAGAGTTCGCTGGAGGGCTCGGTGCCCGCAACCATGGACGCGCTCGTTCCGCCTGCCGCGGACCCCGCGGGCCGGGTGCAGGCCTTCGCCGAGACCGTTCTCGACATCTCGTTCACGATCGCCGCCGCCTCCGCGCTCGCGGCCGACGAGATCCGCACCATCGCCGCCTATCCCGTTGCCTCCGCGCAGGTCCGGCAGTCGGTCGCCCGGCTCTACCCGAACGCCGAGTTCGTGACCGCCGGTTCCAACGCGGCCGCCGCGGTCGACGTGGCCGCAGGCCGGGCCGACGCCGCGGTCACCACCGGTCTGGCGGCCCGGCTCTCGGGTCTGACGGTGCTGGCCGACGGGGTTGCCGACGCGAGTGAGGCCACCACCCGGTTCCTCCTGCTCGGTTGCCCGGGGGTCCCGGCGCGTCGTACCGGCACCGACCGGACCTCGGTCATCCTCGATCTGTCGAACGCGCCGGGCAGCCTGATGGCCGCGATGAACGAATTCGCCTCACGCGGAATCGATCTCACCCGCATCGAATCGCGCCCGCAACGCGACGAGGCTCAGGGTCGCAGCATCGCGGGCCGGTACCGCTTCTTCCTCGACGCGGTGGGCCACATCGACGACGCCGCGGTCGCCGAATCCCTTGCCGCACTTCATCGTCGGTGTGAGAGGGTGGTGTTTCTCGGGTCGTGGCCCGCGGTGCGCACCAGCGGTTCGGCGCCGCCCGATCACACGGATTCACTTGCCTGGGTCGAGTCGATGCGTCGAGGAGGAGTGTGATGGGACGTCTACACCTGGTCCGCCACGGCGAGACCACCGCCAACGTGATGCGCAGGCTCGATACCGCACTGCCCGGTGCGGCGCTCACCGACTTCGGTGCGCGACAAGGCGTTCGGTTCGGGTTGGAGAACGTCCCCGAGCGGCACGCGGTGCTGGTCAGCTCGCGGGCGCTGCGCGCCCGGCAGACGGCCGAACTCATCGGCTCGGTCTGGGACCTGGAGACCTCGCCCGTCGACGGCGTGCACGAAGTCCAGGCCGGGGACCTCGAAGATCGCACCGACCGCGAATCGTACGAGGTGTTCCACGGCGTCATGCAGCGTTGGCACGACGGTGACCTCGACGTCCGGATTCCCGGCGGTGAGTCGCTCGAAATGGTCTACGAGCGCTACGTCCCGACGCTCGAGGATCTCGCCGACCTGTACCTGAGCGGCCCCGACCAGCGCGACGTGTTCCTGGTCAGCCACGGTGCCGCGATCCGCCTCGTCGCGGCGCGGCTGACCGGCATCGACTCACGTTTCGCCGCGGCGACCCACCTGGGCAACACCGGGTCCATCGAACTCGAATACACCGAGGGGCTGTGGGTGTGTCATCGATGGGGCGCCGAGACCCCGCCGTTCGAGCGCGTCGACGAACCACTCGTCGACGAGCCGATGGGCTGACGACCCGATGGACCCGGCGGGGTGCTGCGACGTCCTTCGCGAGTTCGTCGGGCGGCGCTACTTGATGATCGCGTCCACCGTCTTCTTCAGGGCCGAGGGCTGCGACGGCCGGCGCGGAGCCTTCTCCTTCCGGCTCAGCATGTCCTCACCGATCTCCTGGAGCTCCTTGCGCCCGAGCGCTTCCCGGACCTTCGGGAACCACTCTTCCTCTTCTTCCTCGATGTGGTGTTCGACGTTCTCGATCAGCACGGTGGTCTTGGCGTCGAACCGTTCGGAATCCGGGGACAGCGCGGCCAGTTCCATGACCAGGACGTCGGCGACGTGGTGCTCCTCATACGATTCGAGGATGTCGTCCTCGAGCTCGGGGACGCGCTTGCGGATCTCGGGGTACATCACCTCGTTCTCGATGTAGGTGTGCACGGTGAGGGCCTCGATGATCTGGTCGACGATCTTGCCCTTGGTCTTGGTGGCGTTGGGTCCCTGCGACTTGAAGTCGCGGAACAGTTTTCGGATCTCTTTGTGGTCGTCTTTGAGGATGACGATGGCGTCTGAGGACATGGCGGGACTCCTGAGATAGAGGGGCTGCTCGATCTGCACTCCCTCATACCGCGTTTCACCGCAGATCAAACATCGGCGTGACGAATCGGCGTCGGATGGTCCGGCGGACTCTCAGCGGTGGGCTCAGCCCCATCCGTTGGCGTGCAGCCAGGCGTCGTCGATGCCGAAGTGGTGGGCGATCTCGTGCATGACGGTGACCGCGACCTCGCGGACCACCTCCTCGCGGGAGGAGCACATCGCCAGAAGCGGCTCGCGGTAGATGGTGATGGTGTCGGGCAGGAAGCCGCCGTACTCGTGGTCGCGCATCGTCAGCGCGACACCGTGATAGAGCCCCAGAATGCCCGGCTCTTCGGGGTTCGCCGGTTCGACGAGGATGACCACGTTGTTCATCTCGTCGGTGAGCTCGGCGGGGATGGTGTCCAGCGCGTCGGACACCAGCCCGTCGAACTCGTCGTCGGACATCGTCACGGCCATGCGGTCAGCCTGCCGGGGCGGGGGCTTCGTCGGGGTTCGGAGCGATCCCCGGCGGTAGCGGAACCGGCGTCGGCAGCGCACGACCCGGGGGAGCCTCCGGCGGCGCGACCGGCGCCTTGCCGTTGATCAGCAGGACACCGCCCTTGGCGTCGCCGACGAGGGTCGCGAAACCGCCGCGCTTGTCGGGGAGCCCGAGGTAGCAGACCACCTTGCGGCTACCGGCCAGCCAACTGGGTTCGCTGAGCACCGACCACTGGACGTTGAGCGTGGTCGCGTCGAGGACCTGCTTGCCCCCGACGAACCGTTCGGCCTGCCCGGGGCAGATCGTCCCGAGATAGGTGTTCTGCGCACCGGTCGAGGGCCACGGCTTGTTCGACATCCGATCGCCGAATCGCACCGCGAGGTCGACGATGCCGGTGACCTCGAAGGCGTGCGGCCCGGCACAGCTCACCGGGAAACCGGTCGGCGCGCGGGTCTCGGGATCTATGCCGATACACGTGCCCTCGGGCCACACGTAGGACTGGTTCTGATCGGCGACCCGGCCGGAGAACTGCACCGGCGCTCCGTCGGCGCCGTTCTCCTGGATGCCGCATCGGAGCTGACGCGCCCCCTTGTCCCACTGCGCCTGCGAGGGATACATCATGCCGACCGCGAAACGCCCCTGCGGATCGAGCCGACCCTCGAGGTACTGGTCGACGACGACGGGGCACTGCTCGTCGCGGATGGTCGCGAAACGTTCGGCACCGGGCCACAGGGCGTCCTCGCCGAACTCGGCGCCGGGGATCAGCGAGGTGTCGATGGCCCCGGCGACCTCGAAGCGGTGCTTCAGCTCGCACGACACCTTCGTCGGCTGGCCCGGGTTTCCGGCGGGCCAGTCCAGGCAGTCGCCCGTGACCGATTGGGTGAAGGCGTTGTGGGTGAGTCGCTCGCCCTCCCCGATGTTGCTGCCGGCAACGCTGCCGCTGTCGTCGAAGACGCCCATCGCGAGGGCGATGCCGCCGGCGACGAGTGCGCCGGCGACGATCGCGGCCAGCACGACGAAGACCGGATTTCGGGCACCGGGAGGGCGTCGCCGCGTGGTTGCGGCGCGACGTCCGGCGGAGTCCGGCCGGTCCGCGGTGCCGGCGTCGGGGTGGGTGCGGTCAGGGTCGGGCGCGTTCATCGGGATCCATCATGCCTGGCCGGACGGACATGGCACACCCGCATCCGTCCGATGGGTACCTCCGCGGGCCTACACTCGCGGCCGTGACGTCTCCCTCCGCTGATCACCCGCCCGTGCCGGAGCAGGCCGCACCCAGCCCCGAACTCGTCGAACTGGCGTCGCGGTTGTTCGACATGGCCCGATCCGGCGACACCGAGACCCTGCGCGGCTACCTCGACGCCGGCATCCCCGTCGACCTGCGCAATCAGGCCGGCGATTCGCTGCTCATGCTGGCCGCGTACCACGGACACGCGTCGACCGTGTCGGTTCTGCTGGGCCACGGCGCCGACGCCGACCTCGCCAACGACAAGGGGCAGACACCGCTGGCCGGCGCGGTGTTCAAAGGGTTCGACGATGTGGTCGAGGTGCTGGTCGGCGCCGGTGCCGACCCGCACGGCGGAAGCCCGTCGGCCGATACCGCGGCCACGATGTTCGGTCGCGAGGACCTGCGCGAGTTGTGGAGCTGATCGCCGGTGGCGTCGAGGTGGCGTGACCGGGCGCGCCTCGCGGGCTCCGGTAGGGCGCGCTCAAGTAGGGTTTGAAGTCGTGATCGACCTCAAGATTGTTCGCGACAACCCAGATCTCGTCCGCAACTCGCAGCGCACCCGCGGCGAGGACCCGGGCCTGGTGGATGCCCTCCTCGACGCCGATGCGGCCCGCCGCGCGGCCATCGTCGACGCGGACGCGTTGCGCTCCGAGCAGAAGACGCTCGGCAAGCAGGTCGGCAAGGCGCAGGGCGAGGAGAAGCAGGCGCTGCTGGCCAGGGGCAAGGAACTCGCCGAGCAGGTCAAGGCCGCGGTGGCGCGCCAGTCCGAGGCCGACGCTGCGGCGACGAAGGCGCACCGTGCGATCTCCAACATCGTGGCCGACGGTGCACCCGCCGGTGGCGAGGACGATTATGTGGTCCTCGAGCACGTCGGCGAACCCCGCGAGATCGAGAACGCCAAGGACCACCTCGAGATCGGCGAATCGCTCGGACTGCTCGACATGGAGCGCGGCGCCAAGGTGTCGGGGTCGCGCTTCTACTTCCTCACCGGGCAGGGCGCGCAGCTGCAGCTCGCGCTGCTGAACATGGCCGCGCAGAAGGCCACCGCCAACGGGTTCACGCTGATGATCCCGCCCGTGCTGGTCCGCCCGGAGGTCATGGAGGGCACCGGATTCCTCGGCGCGCACGCCGACGAGGTCTACCACCTCGACAAGGACGACGACCTGTACCTGGTCGGCACGTCGGAGGTGCCGCTGGCCGGCTATCACATGGACGAGATCCTCGACCTGTCCGACGGGCCGAAGCGGTACGCCGGCTGGTCGACGTGCTTCCGGCGCGAGGCCGGCAGTTACGGCAAGGACACCCGCGGCATCATCCGGGTGCACCAGTTCGACAAGGTCGAGGGCTTCGTCTACTGCAAGCCCGAGGATGCCGAGGCCGAGCACCAGCGACTGCTGGGCTGGGAGAAGGACATGCTCGCCGCGATCGACGTGCCCTACCGGGTGATCGACGTCGCCGGCGGCGACCTCGGCTCGTCGGCGGCGCGCAAATTCGACTGCGAGGCCTGGGTACCCACTCAGGGCACCTACCGCGAGCTGACGTCGACGTCGAACTGCACGACCTTCCAGGCGCGTCGGCTCTCCATCCGCTACCGCGACGAGAACGGCAAACCGCAGACCGCCGCCACGCTCAACGGGACGCTCGCGACGACCCGGTGGCTCGTCGCGATCCTGGAGAACCACCAGCAGCCCGACGGTACGGTCCGCCTGCCCGAAGAGCTGGCGAAGTTCGTCGGCACCGACGTGCTCACCCCGCGGTGAACTGAGCCCGCGCCGTGACCACCGGGATCGTCATCGCGGTGATCGGCTCGCTGGCCTTCGCGGTCGCGGCCGTTCTCCAGGCGTTGGGTGCCGAGCGGGTCGCGCAGCGCGCCGCGGTCCGGGAAGAACGCCGACGTTCGTCGTCTGCGCACCCGTCGTTGCGGTCGACGGCGGCCACGATGCTGACCGCGCCGTTCCTGATCGGGTTCGTATTCGACATCGTCGGCTTCGTCTGCACGATCGCATCGGCTCGCCTGATCCCACTGTTCCTCTCGCAGACGATCATCTCCGCCCGGCTGGTGGCCACCGCGCTGCTCGCCATGGTGGTGCTGAAAGTGCGTTTGGCACTGCGTGATTGGATCTCCGGTGCGGTGGTCGTGGCCTCGCTGATCCTGTTGGCGGTGTCCGCGGGCCGCGAGGGGGTCGATCACACCGCGTGGATGAGGTGGGCGGTGCTGGTCGCCGGGCCGGCGCTGATCCTGCTGGGTCTCATCGTGATGCGACGCCTCCGCACCCACATCGCCGCGGCGACCGGGCTGATCGCCGGTGCGGTCTTCGGGGTGATGGCCGTGGCCTCACGAATCCTCGACGGCCTGGACCCACTCGACCTGTCCGTGCTGTTCACCGATCCCGCGCTGTACGCGTTGCTGATCAGTGGGATCGGCGGGTTCTACCTGTTCACCGTCGCGTTGCAGACCGGTTCGGTGAACGGTGCGGCGGCCGCACTGGTCGTCGGCCAGACGGTGTTGCCGGGCGCGGTCGGGATCGCCTTCCTCGGAGATGTCACGCGTACCGGGTGGGGACCGGTGGCGATCGTCGCGTTCATCGCGGCAGTCCTCGGTGGGATGGTGCTGGCCTCGTCGGGGGCGGTGACCGCGGTCGAAACCGCCGAAGCAACCAACGCGCCACGCGGATACGGGCATCCGCCGCGAGAGGTCGAGCGCCGGTGACCCGGACACGTGTGCCCGGCGGTGCGAGGCCGGTCTCGTCCGCGTGGCGCGCCCTGGACGAGGTCCACGGCGACGACGCCGAGTTCGATCCGTCGGTGTATGCCCACCTCCCCGACACCGCGCAACGCTGGCTCAGGTCGTCGATCGCCGCGGGTTCGCCGACGGCGCACGGCGTCCGGCTGTCGATGACCGGCTCGATCCTGCTGCGCGCGTGGCGGCCTTTCCGTGCCGAGCAGATCCTCGTACCGGGCCGGGGGTTCATCTGGGCCGCGCGCACCTCGATGTCGGGTCTGCCGGTCACCGGTTTCGACCGGTTCACCGACGGACAGGGTGAGATGCGTTGGAAGCTGGGAGGACTCGTCCCGGTGATGTCCGCGCAGGGACCCGATGTCACCCGCAGTGCCGCCGGGCGACTCGCTGCCGAGAGTGTCCTGGTGCCCCCCGCTTGTGTGTCCGGGGTTGCCCGGGACATGGTGACGTGGACCGACATCGACGACTCGCGCGTCGGCCTGAGATGGGCGCTGCCCGGTGGCACCACCGACGACATCACGCTGCAGGTCTCCGCCACCGGCGCCCCGGAACGGGTGACGATGCAACGCTGGGGTGACCCTTTTGAGCGCGGCTTCGGCCGGTACGGCTTCGTCGTCGAACTGTCCGGGCAGCGCAGCTTCGGCGGGATCTCGATCCCCACTCAGTGGGCGGCGCGCTGGGAGGACCCCCGGGACGGCACGCGATCGGAGTTCTTCCGCGCCTGCGTCGACGAGGCGGGGTACCGATAGGACACCGGGGCGACCGGACCGCGACAAGTCGACGTCGGGCGTGCTCGGTGAACTCGCGGACGCCATCCGTTCTTGTCGGTGGTCGGGTCTATCTTGGTTGTCAGCAGGTGATCCCATCGAACGGGCTGGGACTGCAACACTTCTGGGGGCAGGGTGTCAGGGGACTGGAGGGATCTACCGGGCGATCATCTCGCCGGGATCGATCCTGCCGACCCGTACGAAGCAGACATGTACACGCTCATGGACAGCCTGGCCGCCAACCAGCGCGCCGAATCCTTCGTCGAATGGTCGCAGTATCAGATCATCAACGCCATCGCCGACCGTTGCATCGCAGCACGCTCGACGCTCGACGGCGGTGTGGTGGTCGACGGTGTCACAGTCTGCGTTCTTCGTGTCGCTCGGTTGCGGTCAGCCACTCGGCGCCAAGCGGAGATCCTGGTCGACGAGGCGATGGCCTTGCGCGAATCCCTTCCCGAGGTGCTCGACACGTTGCGCGTCGGCATCACCACCCGCTGGCAGCTGCAGGTGATCCTGTCCCGTACGGCCCTGGTGCCCGCCGACAGTTCCATCACCCCGATACTCGACGCCGAGATCGCGGCGATTCTGCGCTCCAAGAAGGGCTCGTGGACGAGGGCCCGGCTGCGGGACCTGGTCGATCGGCTGGTGTTCCGCCACGACCCCGATCTCGTTCGCGAACGCCGCAAGGAGGCGCTCGACAACCGCGGCGTGTGGACCACCGCGCTCGAGGACGGCACCGCGGAGATCACCGGGGTGATGGCTGCGGAGAATGTGCGCATCGCTGCCAAAACCGTTCGGGTGTTAGCAGATTCGGTCTGTGGGCACGATGGTCGTACCGCCGGTCAACGAAACTCCGATGCGATGTTCGCGCTGCTGACCGGCACCTCGTTCGAGTGCCAGTGTGATCGCGAGGTCTGCACCGCACAGGTTCCAGACCCAGGCGCGGCCCTGGCGTCGGTGCGCAGTGAGCTCGTGATTCATGTGGTGACCGACGCGTGCACCCTGGCCGGCGCACCGGGCATCGGTTGGGTGGACGGTCACGGAGTGATCTCCGATGAGCATGTCCGCGACCTCGCCGAGCGGCCCGACGCGATCCTCAAACCGGTGACTCCGGTTCGTACGCCACCGATGCGCTTCGTCGCGGACGGTGACACAACGATCGAACCGTCGAGTGTGAAAAGCGAACGGCCGAATGATGTTTCGCTATCGGCCGATGGTGCTGCCGAACCGGCGGGTAAGGACACCCCGCCAGGTGAAGTCGTCGTATACCCGGGTTCCCAACCGAATGATCCGTATCGTCCGACAGCCGCATGCGGTGATTTCGTGCGCGTTCGTGACGGCTACTGCACCGAACCCGGTTGCGAACGGTCCTCATTCAGCTGCGACCTCGACCACGTCGCCGAATTCGACCGCAGGAGCCCGTCGCACGGCGGTCTGACCGCGAGCGAGAACCTCAACGCCAAATGCCGGTTCGGGCACCTGCACAAGACCTTCGGCGACTGGGTCGACACCCAGTATCGCGACGCCGACGGCCGGCTGGTCACCGAGTACGTGACTCCCGAGGGCTACCGCATACGAGGTGACGCCGAAACCCTCGAAGACCACTTTCCGACCCTGCGTCGTATCCGGTTCGAGCAGCCGGCGCAGGCACCACCCACGCCACGGGTCATCACGGGCGCCGACACCCCGTCCGCCACAGGCCGGCTCGCAGCCAAACACGCGCGTCGGAGGGCCGAACGCGCTCGCAACCAGAGGGAACGCGAACGCCGTCAGCAGACTGACGGACCCGCACCCTTCTGAAGGCCGGCTATCCCGCTGTGGTCGGGTCGGGGCGTCGTCTCGGCTGCAACTGGGTCGAGGTCACGAGACCGGCGAACAGGAAGCCGCCGGCCACGAACAGTGACCAGCGGGTGGCATCGGCGAAACCGTCCGACAACGCGTCGGCGACCTCCGGGCCGTCGGCTCCGAGCCGGCCGCGGTCACCTTCGTCGCGGATCACAGGAATGGTGCTCCCGGCGGAATCGCGGGTGGCGTCGACGAGCGGAGTCGAGACCTGTGCCGGCAGGGCGACCGGTTCGAGCCGGTCGGTGAGGCTGTGTGCGAGGCCCAGCGACAGGATCGTGCCCAGGATCGCGGTGCCGAGCGCCGCGCCGAGCTGCCGGGCCGTGCTCTGCGTCGCCGATCCCTGCCCCGATTCGTCGGTGGGGATGTCCACGAGCACGGTCCCGGTCAGCTGCGCCGACGCGAGTCCCAGTCCTGCGCCGTAGACGGCGAGCAGGAGCGCGAGCACCCAGGCGGACGACGACGGACGCAGGTAGAACGCGAAGGCCAGGACACCGATCACCTCGAGCGCCAGACCGATCATGACGGTCCGAGGTGCGCCGAAGCGCGCCGCCACGGGTCGGGCGGCGCCACCGGAAGCGAACGCGCCGAGCGCCATCACCGCCAGGACATACCCGGCGCCGAGGGTGCTGAGCCCGTACGCATTGACCAGGAACAGGGGAAGCACGAGCAGCAGACCGAACTCGCCGATCGCGACCGTCATCGCGGTGAAGTTGCCCCAGCTGAAGGTGCGGAACCGGAAAAGGGACAGATCCAGGAGCGCTGATCGCCTCACCCTTGCGCGATGGCGTTCCCAGGCGACGAACGCCGCCAGCGCCGCGAGACCGACGACCCCCATGACCGGCGTCGCCGACACCGGCGCGTCGCTCGACCACGTCACGCCCGGGAGCCTCAGGTCCGCGACCGGCTTCCACCATCCGATGCTCTGACCTTCGATGAGGGCGAAGATCAGGGCCCCGAAACCGATCATGCTGAGCAACAGCCCCACCACGTCGAGGCCTGGGACGGAGATCTCGGCCTTGGTCTCGGGGACCACGAGCAGCGCCCCGAGGACGACCAGGATGCCGATCGGGACGTTGACGAGAAAGATCCAGCGCCACGAGAAGTCTGTGGTCAGCCAGCCGCCGAGCAACGGACCGATGGCCGCCATACCCGAGATCACCGAACCCCAGATCGCGAAGGCGATCACCCGGTCACGGCCCCGGAACGTCGCGTTGACGGTCGACAGTGTGCACGGCAGCACGAGCGCGCCGCCGATGCCCTGGACGAGTCGGGCGAGGATCAGCGTCGTCGAGCTGTCCGCGAGCGCTGCCAGGAGGCTGCCGCCGAGGAACACGGCCACGCCGACGATGAACAGCAGACGGCGTCCCACCCGGTCACTGAGACGTCCGGCGGAGAGCAACAGGGCGGCGAAGACCACCGAGTAGAGGCTGTTGATCCACTGCGCGTCGGTGAGGTCGAGTTTCAGCTCATCGATGATGACGGGCAGTGAGACGTTGACGATGGTGCCGTCGATGACGATCATCGACAGACCCGTGGCGAGAACGCCGAGCCCCAGCCATTCTCGCCGTCCCGCGCGCGGTTCCTGGGAATCATCGACACGTGCCTGAACGCTCATGGGACCGCGCCTTCCCTGTCTGGATGCACCGGACATGCGGAGTGGGTCGATTGCACCAGAATATTTCGTCGTATGTGTGCACTGTCGGACTTGTCGGCACGTGCCGAAGGTCCGCGTCTCTGACCGATTTGCCCGCGAAAGCGGCAATACTGATCCGATGGTGATCGGGATTCTCGCGGCGGTGTTCGCGGCGTTGGCGTACGGCACGGCCTCGGTGCTCCAGGCACGAGGCGCACAGAGCGTCGAGGACACCGGCGGGGGTCCCGGTGAAGCGCCGTCGCTGCGGTCCACGATCACCGCCATGCTCACCGTCGCGTTCATCGCGGGAATGGCGCTGGACGGCATCGGGTTTCTCGGCAACATGGTGGCGGCCCGGATGATTCCGCTGTTCCTGGCGCAGCCGATCGTCAGCGCCAACCTGGTCGTCACGGTCGTCCTGGCGACCATCGTGCTGAAAGCCCGGTTGTCGCGGCGAGACTGGACCGCGATCGGCGTCGTGGTGATCGCCCTGGTTCTGCTGGGCTTTGCCGCCGGCGACGAGGGCCGTGAACACGAATGGTGGTTGCACTGGGCGGTTCTCGTGGCCGCGGTCGTGATCCTCGGCCTGGGCGCGGCGATCCTGCCGCGGATGCAGAGCCGCGTCGCGGTGCTCGCCGGTCTCTCCGGCGGTGTCCTGTTCGGTGTCCTGGCGGTCGCGGTCCGGATCCTCGACGGCCTGGACCCCTTCGACCTGGGCGAGCTGTTCACCGATCCGGCGTTGTACGCGATCATCCTGGCCGGCCCCGGCGGGTTCTACATGTTCACCGTTGCGCTGCAGAAGGGCGCGGTCAGCGCGGCGTCGGCGTCCCTGGTGGTCGGCGAGACGGTGGTGCCGGGGGTGATCGGCATCGTCGTTCTCGGTGACACCGTTCGGGCCGGCTGGGGGCCGGTCGCGGTGATCGCCTTCATCGCCGCGGTCATCGGCGCAGTGGTGGTGGCGATGTCGCCCGTCGTCGAGCAGGTCGAGCGGGCGGGGGAGAGCGTACCTTCTCCCGCTGGTTGAGCGTCTCGAAACCGATCCGTGCCCGGCTCTGCCGATGTGCGGCGTGAACCGGACCAACCCGGCATGATTACCGGTCATGCGCCTCATCGTGCGGAAACTCGTGTCGCTCGCCGCGATCCTCGGGGCCGCGACCTCCCTGTGTGTCCTCGCACCCACGGCCGCGGCGGCACCTGGCCCCGTTTCCGCCGCAGCACCGGCGCTGCTGCCGTCGCAGGACCCGTTCTACGACGCCCCGGCGGGTTACGAGACCCGTGCGCCGGGCACCGCACTGCGCACTCGGCAGGTCGGATTGGGTTGGCGCGGAACAGATGTGCCGATCTCTGCCACCCAGATCCTGTACCGCACGACCGATCAGTTCGGTGCGGCGACCTCGACGGTCACCACGGTGATCTCACCGCCCGGCGTCCCTGCCGGGGCGCCGCGCCGCGTCGTCTCCTATCACTCCTTCTACGACGCGCTCGGATCGCAGTGCGACCCGTCGTACACGCTGCGCGGCGGCAATCCCGACGAGGCGCCGATCGACATCGCGCTCATCTCGGGTCTTCTCGCCGCCGGATACACCGTCACCGCGCCCGATTACGAGGGCAGTGGTCTGCGCTGGACGATGGCACGCGAGTCCGGATATGCCGCGCTGGACGGCATCCGGACGGCGCTCGGTCATCTCCGGGCGCCCGCGCGCACGCCGATCGGGCTCTTCGGCTATTCGGGCGGGTCGGTTCCGACCGGGTTCGGTGCCGAACTGGCCCCGCGATACGCGCCCGAGCTGAACATCGTCGGGGCTGCCGCCGGCGGCGTGGTGGTGAACCCGGCGAACAACCTCGACTACGTCAACGGCAGCAAGAACTGGGCCGGTGTCATCCCGGCCCTGATGGCCGTCTACAGCGAAACCTATGGCATCGACCTGCGCAGTTACCTCTCGCCCAAGGGCAAACGCATTCTGCGGCAGGTGGCCGGTGAGTGCATCGAGGCGTTCGCCGACAAGTACCCGGGACTGACCGACCACCAGCTCCTGGTACCCACCGTCGGCGGATTGCTCGACGTTCCGGGTGTGCGCCAGGCGATCTCGCAGAACGTGATGGGAACGCTCGGCACCCCGCGCGCTCCGGTGATGCTGGGCGTCGGCAACTCCGACGGCACCGGCGACGGCGTGATGATCACCGGCGACGTTGCACGTCTGGCGAAGAGCTTCTGCCGCCGTGGGGTGCCGACGACGTTCACCGAGTATCGCGGGCAGAACCACACCGCGGCGTTCATCCCCTGGAGCGTCGAGGCTCTGGGCTTCCTGAGCAGGCGCTTCGCCGGTCAGCCCACCGGTGGTTGTGGCCGATGATCTCCGGAGTCGACCTCCCGGCGGAACAGGGGGCGTGACCGACTGGGTGACGCGCACCGAAAGCGAGGACGATATACCCGGCATCCGCGCGGCGTTCGACGTCCCGGACGAGGCGTTGATGTCGCTGGCCCTCGACAGCTCCCGTCCGGTCCCGCACGGCACGATCGAGTACCCGCCGGCGTGCGGGGTGTGAGACACACGCACGGCCCCGGGAGATCTCCCGGGGCCGTGCGCCGAGCAGGTGAGTCAGTCCGCGTCGGCGGACGGACTCGCGTTGGTGCCGCCGTCGGACACCTCGAAGTTCTTCCACTCGCCGTTGTCGTGCACCTGCATGACCGTGCCCAGACTGTCGTCAGGGGCACCCACGGTCTTGAACCAGTCGTACGCCCTGGTCGCGTCGTCGAACTCTTTCTCCTCGACGACGGTCTCACTGGAATCCACGACGCGGTACTGAGCCATGATCGTTCTCCTCACGGTCGGGTGCGGCTTCGACGCCTGTGTGGACGCCTGGTGGCCGGGTACCCAGCCCACCGGTCGCATAACCGTCCGCGGAACGGATCAATCGGAACAGAGTGAGGGATGGGTGGCGGAACCCGATACGCATCCCGCACTCTGCCGGGTCGTCAGGAGTCGAGTTTGCTCGCGCGCAGCTCGTGGCCCTTCGACGTCAGGCATCGGCCCGATGTCAGATCCCATTGCCAGCCATGCAGATTGCAGGTCAGCTTCTCGCCCTCGATGACACCGAACTTGCCGAGGTCGGCCTTGAGGTGCGGGCAGCGTCGCTGGATCTCCCAGCCGTCCTTGGTGATCGACGCCGAGTCGTCGTGTGCCTCGGCGAACCAGCCGTCGGCGTAGGCGATGCGCTCGTCGGTGAGGCATTTGAAGAACGTGTACAGGAACTCGTTGTAGCCGCCGATGCGCCAGGTGGTGAACCGGGTCGAGAGGAAGATGGTGTTCACCCAGTCCGGCTCGTTGTCGCGCAGGACGGTGCGGACGAGTTCGGTGGCGATGCGGAAACCGTAGCGGTACTTGCCTTCTCCCTCTTTCGGCTCGCGCACGATGCGGTTGGGGAAGTCCAGCACCACGGTCTCGGTGGCGTCGTTGGCGGGACCGCCGCCGGGTGTCATGACCAGGCCGACCGGGTAGCCGATGCCGTCGCAGATCAGATCCGACTGCGTCATGATCGGTTCGAACAGTTCGCGCAGGGCGCCGAGTAGCGGTTCGCCCTCGGCCGGTGCCCAGGTGGCCTTCTCCGCGGCGATGACCGGTGCGAACTTCTCCTTCATCCGTTCGAGGTAGGCGCGCTTGTTCTCGCCGAACACGTCTGCGGGGGCATAGGGGTGGCTGACCTCGTCGAGGGTCGGTCCGGTGAACTCGGCGACCGAACCCGACACCATCATCAGGCCGCGATGCTTCTCGCCGTCGTCGGTGCCGTGGATGCGCATCTGCTCCAGGAAGGTCTCCTGGTCGGGGAAGATCGACGTGACATCGGCGGTTTCGGCCGAACCGAAATCGTTGAGGTAGAACAGATCCTCGTCGAGGAACATCGGCGGTCCGGCCGACGGGACCACCCACGTCGCCCCGACCTGCTCGATATAGGAACGCGCACGGTCCATTCCGCGCTGACGCTTCTGAGAAGCGAAGTTGGCCTTGGACTTCCGCGGGATGTCATACACCATCGGGTACCAGATGGCGCCCGAGTACTGCAGCAGGTGAACGTCGACGCGGCCGAACGCCTCATTGATGACGTCGAGGTCGATGGGCCGGGCGTCGTTCATGTTGAAGCAGACGGTCTCGCCGTCGGAGACGATGATGCCGCTGTCGCCGATCGGGCCGTCGGCCGGGGCGCGCAGGGCGATGATCATGACCTCGAGCGAGCCCTTGTCGTTGGTCACCGTCGTCTTCACCGAGTCGGAGGTCTCGATGAACTTGGTGAACCCCAGCTTCTCCAGCTCGCGGCGCAGGTCCGGCACCGGGTAGTCGGGGAGGAGGACGGTGGCGTCCTTGTTGACGTTCTCGCGCAGATTGCGCTCGTCGAAGTGGTCGCGGTGCAGGTGCGAGACGTAGAGGTAGTCGCAGTCGCCGAGAGTCTTCCAGTCGAGCTCGGAGTTGTCGGGGAAGGGCACCCACGAGGCGAAGTACGCCGGGTTGACCCAGGGGTCGCAGAGGATCGATCCGGCGGTGGTCTGGATGTGGAAACCGGCATGACCGATGCTGGTGATCTGCACGAAGGGGCCTTTCATGGTGTGCGCGCGGGCTGCGCGGCAGGGCACGACAGACCTCCAATGTATCGAGCGCAGACATCAGCGGGGTGGGCCATCGGTCCCCACCTGGGGTTCGGGTGATGGGACTCACGCGTCTGCCGCCTGCGCCCGACCGGGGATGCGACCATGGACCGATGACATCGGGGAAGCTGTGGCGTGGCCAGACGCTCGCCGACCGGTCCACCGATCGCCGTGAACAGATGCTCGCCGTCGCCGAGGTCCTGCTCGGTTCCGGCGGGGCGGGCGCGGTGACCATGCGCGCGGTGGTGCGCGAGGCCAACCTCAGCCCGCGCTACTTCTACGAGAGTTTCCGGTCGCGAGAAGCGCTGCTCACCGCCGTGTACGACCGGGTCGCCGACCAGCTCCTGGCCCAGATCTCCGCGCAGGACATCCCGGCCGCCGGCCGCGGCAACGTCCGCGCGCTCCTCGAGGTGTGCCGCGACTTCTTCGACGCCGATCCCGGCCGGGCGCGCATCCTGCTGCGTGAACCCCTCGCCGACGACGTGCTGCGCGCCCACCGTGCCGCCAGCGTTCCGGCCTTCATCGAAGCCGTCGTGGGGACCGTCGCCGACGACCACTCGTTCACGCCGGACCGCATACCGGTCATCGCCTCGGCGCTCACCGGCGCACTCGTCGCTCTCTACCTGGACTACATCGACGGCCGGCTGGTCCTGACGCCGACACAACTGGCCGACGCCGCCGTCGACCTCGTGTCCGCCGTCGCCGGCATCGGCACTGCGCAGGGCGATCGGCCCCGCACCTCGAATGGCTAAGATGCCGGGCATGGAACCCGTCTATGACACCGTGATCACCGCTGCCCGCCTGCTGTGGCTGGCCGAGGGGCTGAAGTTCAAGGTGTCGGGCGTCGAACACGTACCGCCGAAGGGCCCCGGCGTCGTCGCGATCAACCACACGGGCTACCTCGACTTCACCTATGCCGGCATCCCCGCGCATCTGCAGGGCCGTCGCAAGGTGCGTTTCATGGCGAAGAAGGAGGTCTTCGACAACAAGATCTCCGGCCCGATCATGCGCTCGCTCAAGCACATCCCGGTCGACCGTGGTCAGGGCGCCGACAGCTATCGCGCGGCGGTGGAGTACCTCAAGCGCGGCGAGCTCGTCGGGGTCTACCCGGAGGCGACGATCAGCCGCAGCTTCGAGCTCAAGGAGTTCAAATCGGGCGCCGCACGGATGGCCATCGAGTCCGGCGCCCCGATCATCCCGACCGTCATCTGGGGCGCACAGCGGGTGTGGACCAAGGGGCACCCCAAGCAGCTCGGCCGCACCGGGTACAAGATCTCGATCGGGGTCTGCGAACCGCTCGAGCCGACCGGCGATGCCGATGCCCTCACCGCGAAGCTGCACCAGGTGATGAGCGGCAAGCTCCTCGAGCTCCAGGACGCCTACGGCGAGCACCCCGAGGGCGAGTTCTGGGTGCCGGCCCGACTCGGGGGGTCGGCGCCGACACTGGAGGAAGCGAACCGGCTCGACGCCGAGGAGGCAGCCGAACGTGCCGCCAAACGCGCGGAGCGGGGCACGCCCGACCAGGCGTGAGCCTCCGGCCCACCGCCCGATCCGCGTCGTCCCGTCCCCGTTGACGCCGATGCGCGCTGACGCCGGCGGCCGTTAACCTTGAGCCATGGGCGGCGGGCGCACCGCGGCGACGCGCCGGGCGCGGCGGGCGAACGAGCACGCCAGGCCGCCGAGAGATCTCGGTGGCACCACCTGCCTGCACCTCGCGGCAGCAACGATCTGCCGGCACGGTTCGGCGGAAAGGGCACTGATGACCTTCGGTCCACCCACACTCATCGCCAGCGACGTGGACGGAACCCTCATCGACGACGAGAACCGGGTTTCGGCACGCACGGTGTCGGCGCTGGCGGCCGCACGGGCCGCCGGGGTGGAGTTCGTCCTGGCGACCGGACGCCCCCCGCGCTGGATCGCCGAGATCACCGACCAGTTCGCCGGCACGGCCGCATTCGTCCGATACGCGGTGTGCGCCAACGGCGCCATCATCTACGACGCCGAGCACGACCGGGTCCTGTGGTCGGCCAACCTCGAACCGGACTCCCTGGTCAAGCTGGGTGAGATCGCCTACGAACAGATCCCGGGGTGCGGCATCGCGGCGGAGCGTGCCGGGCAGTCGGCGCACGACGCGGCAACTGCGCCGTTCGTCGCGAGTTCGGGTTACGAGCACGCCTGGCTGAACCCCGATCACGTCGAGGTCGGCGACGACGAGGTCTTCAGCGAGCCTGCGGTGAAACTCCTCGTACGCAAGCCGGGGATGTCGAGCGGGGAGATGGCGAGCAGGTTGCGACCCGCGGTCGGCGACCTCGCCCAGGTCACCTTCTCCACCGACAACGGCCTCGTCGAACTGTCGGTGCCCGGTACACACAAGGCGTCGGGGCTGTCCCGGCTGTGCGAGCACACCGGGCTTCCCGACGATGCGCTGATCGCGTTCGGTGACATGCCCAACGACGCCGAGATGCTCACGTGGGCGGCGCACGGCGTGGCGATGGGGCACGGCCATCAGGCCGCGCTCGATGCCGCCGACGAGGTGACGGTCGGCAACAACGACGACGGCGTCGCGAAGGTTCTCGAACGCTGGTTCTCCTGACCGGTCGCCCTGCCGAGGGAGATCAGTTCTGGCGCTTGACCTCTGCTCCCCGGTTCGAGGGAACTTCCCGAACTCGGGGAGCAGAGGTTGTGTCAGGCCGCCGGTGGGACGGGCGCGGGCGCCGGGGCAGGTGCGCCGGGTTCGCCCGGAGCCGGTGCGGGGGCCGGTGCAGGTTCGCCCGGGGCCGGCCCCTCGGCCGGTGGGGCGGGCTCGGGCGCAGGCTCCTGCGGCGGGGGTGCGCCGCCGGCCAGCGCGCGGATCTGGTCGAGCGCCGCGTAGCCGTGGACTCCCGGGCAGCTGGTGCTGTTGTAGTCGCGATGCCCGGAGATCATCGGCAGGTTCGCCTGCGTTCCGGCCGCGAACTTGGTGCCCGCAAAGCCCTCTGAGGTCAGCGTGGCGGTTCCGGCGGGATTGAGTCCGGCCTTGCCGAGTCGCCAGCGCAGGAAGCGTCCGGTCGCCGACACCATCGCAGCCGTCGGCGGGACCTCCTCGAGGTTGCCGATCATCGACACCCCGATCGTCTCCTTGTTGAAGCCGCCGGTGTGCGTGCCCTCGACATTGCGGTCGAGCCCGCCGAACGCACCCTCGAAGATCTGGCCGTACTTGTCGATGAGCACGTTGTAGCCGATGTCGCACCAGTTCAGGCTCTGCGCGTGATAGGCGTAGATGCCGCGCACGATCTCGATCGATTGCTGTGGCGTGTAGTCGTTGCTGCCGGCGGTGTGGTGCACGATCGCACCTCGCACCTGCGGCGAGTAAGCCGGCTGCGAACAGCGGATCGCCTCATCGGCGCCCCACTGCTGCCGCGCGACGAACTGCGGGCCGCCCGACAGCGGCGACAACAACGACGACCCCAGCGACAGCAGGCTCTCCGGACTGATCAGCGTCGCCTTCAATGCGTTGAATGCGGTGGTCGCGAGGGTGGTCACCACCTCACTCGCGGTGCCGACGGCGAGCTGGGCGAGATCCCCGCCCTGGGTCTCGGCAGCCGGGATGGCGAGTCCGTCCTTGCTCGCGGCCACCTGGACCTCGCGGGCGTCGCCCACCCATACCGGTTCGGTGCCCACGGGCTTCTCCGCGCTCGGCTTCTGGCCGTGCGAGACCTGTTCCAGCACGGTCCAGGGACCCCATGCGCCCTCGGGGCTCTTGGCGCGCAACGTCAGATCGACGTCGGCCGGGCGGTCCCAGGTCAACGCGACCATCTTGATCGGGGCGTCGCGGATGATGTGCGTGACCGCGGCACCCACCTCGCGGCCGTCGGCCATGGTCGGGATCGTCGGGGTGGCCGGTGGGGTGTCGGTGTTCGTCGGGTTGCCGGTCGGGTTCTCACGGGTGCGCGACGGGGTGGTCGGTGTCGTCGGCTCCGGCTCGGTGCTCGACGTCTCGGTGCTCGACGTCTCGGGCTCGGTGGTCGTCGTCTCGGTGGTCGGTGTCTGACTCTGTGACGTCTCGCTCTGTGACGTCTCGATCTGCGACGCGGTAGCGGTCTCCCGCGTCGGGGAAGCCGAGGAGGACGCGCTGCTCGTCGACGATCCGCTCCCGCCGGGAACCAGTCCCTTCGGCAGCGGGACCGTCAGGTCGGGGAGGGGGAAGGCGTTGGGGTCGATCGGCGGGAGTGTCACACCCGCCGCAGCGAGGCCGGAGGATGCGACGTCGACGATGGCCGCGGGCAGTTCTCGCAGCGGGACCTGCTCGATCTCGGTGTTGGCGATCTTCTGCTTGTTGTCCACCAGTTGCGGATCGGAGGTGTTCGCAAGGACCACGAACGGAGTCGCGACAACCGCGGCGGCGATGGCCGCGAGTGCGATCGAAGGTTTCGGTCTGGGGTAACGCACGGGGTCTCCTCGCGGGTGGTCGGGCGTCCTCTGGTCGTGCCAGGTCGCCCGGTCAGCCATCGAAATTCTGCGCAGCCTGACGCGCCGGGGCGGCGTCGACCGTGCTCGGGTACGGCGGTCATCGTCACCGTCGGGACCGGATGGCCCGGCGGGCACACGCCGAAGATCGGCAACTCGTGATGCTCTTGTTACTTCTGATGCCAGTGTTACTGATGGTGCACGAGATGGCGTCCAGGCAGTCTGTCGCGAGGTCACGACGGCCCGAGTAACTCGTGACGCGGTTGTGATCGGCTCAGCTTGGTGATCACCCGTCGGGTTCACTAGGGTCACTTAAGTCCCAATCGTCACATCAGTCACAGAATTACGACGCCGCGCAGGTGCGGTGTTCAAGGGCTGGTGTCGTCGCGACCGAAGGATGTGTTCTGCAGTGACCAAAGCCCGACCCACACGGCGTCTGCCGAAATGGCCGGCGACCGGTTCGCGGCCCACCAGGGCCCGTGGCCGAGCGTTGACCTGGGCCGCGGCCGGGTTGGCGCCCGCACTGCTGGCCGGTGGACTCGTGGTTGCGAGTTCATCGGAATCGACCGACAAGGTCGAGCTTTCGGTCGGGTCGACGGTGACGCTGATCGGGCACGGTCATGGCCACGGCCGCGGGATGGGGCAATGGGGAGCGTTCGGCTACGCCCGCAAGGGCTGGTCGGCACAGCAGATCCTGCGTCACTTCTACGGTGGCACCACCGCGGGGAAGGTGGACAGGCCCGAGATCATCGTGGCCCTCACGGGTCAGAACTCGGTGAATGTGCACGCGGACGCCGGCATGCGCGTCGGTGGTCAGACGGTGGCTCCCGGACAGGCTGTCAGCCTGTCCGGGGGCACGGCCACCGTCCTGAGCCGATGCGGCGGCGGTGCGGTGCGCTCGGTACCGGCCGGCTTCGTCGAACCGCTCAGCATGGCGCCCAACCGGCCGGCAGGTGAGTTCCTCAAATTCTGTGGTTCCAACAAGGCCTACCGAGGCGCCCTGGGCCTCGAAGGTGGGCGCGTGGTCAACCGCATCCACATCGACGACTACGTCAAGGGCGTCATCCCGCGCGAGAGCGTGCCCGCCTGGGGCGATTCCGGCGGCGCGGCAGCCCTGCAGGCGCAGGCCGTCGCGGCCCGAACCTACGCGCTGGCCGCGATCGCCGGCGGCAAGAAGATCGACGACACCCAGAACTCCCAGGTCTACGGCGGCGTCGCGGGTGAGGATCGTCGCACCAATGCGGCGGCCGACGCGACCGGCGGCCAGATCCTCCTACAGAACGGTCAGCCCGCGTTCACCGAGTTCTCGGCGTCGACGGGCGGCTACTCGGCGGGCGGTCGTTTCCCGGCCGTCGTCGACGACGGCGACACCGTCTCGCCCAACCACAACTGGACCGCCACGGTCAGTGCGGGCAGCATCGGAGCAGCTTTCGGGGTCGGTGCCCTGCGGAGTTTCGAGGTCATCGAGGCCAACGGACTCGGCGCCGAACACGGGCGCGCCCTCAAGGTGCGCGCGGTGGGGTCAGGCGGCACCGCAGAGGTCACCGGCGAAGAAGCGCGTACCAAGCTGCAGCTCAAGTCGTCGTGGTTCGCGGTGCAGGGTCAGCCCAACCCGCCGCGGATCGTGAAGCCACCCACCGGACCCGCGGGCCCCGGAGGCGGACTCGACTTCGGCAGTTTGAATCAACTCGCCGAACAGCTCGTGCCCGGGTCGTCGAAGATCCTCGAACTCGCGACCGCGGCGATGAACGGCCGCTTCGCCGACCTCGGCGGGATCACCGGTCCGCTCGGTCAGGCGCTCGGGATCCCGGCGCTGACCCCCGACGCCGCGGGCGTCACCCAGCTCTTCGAGAAGGGGATGATGTTCTTCACCCCGGCGACCGGACCCCGCGTGCTGGTGGGCAAGGGATTCGAGCGTTACCAGCAGCGCGGTGGGATGGCCGTGCTCGGCTTCCCCAAGCGCGACGCCTTCCGCTGATCAGACGGCCTCCGGCCCGGCTTCCACGATCTGCGCGGCCACGTCGACGAGCTTGGTGTTGGTGTCCTGCGACAGCCGTGCGAGCAGCGCGAACGCCTCCGCCGAGTCCAGCTTGTAGCGCTCCATGATCATGCCCTTGGCCTGGCCGATGATGTCGCGCGAGCTGAGCGCGGCCCGCAGCTGCTGCTTCTCCTGCACGGCCCCCAGCGCCGTCGCGGCGTGTGCGGCGAACAGTTCGCCGAGCTGCCGGGCCTCGGGGGTGAAGGAGTTCGGCTCGGTGCTGTGGAGGTTCAGCGCGCCGAAGTCGTCGCCGTCGATGTAGAGGCAGAAACACGCCATCGACCGGATGCCGAGGTCGGTTGCGGCGGGCGCGAACTTCGGCCACCGTGTTTCCGTCCGCATGTCCTCGACCAATACCGTCAGGTCGTCGACCGCCGCCCGGACACAGGGGCCCTCACCCAGCTCCTGCTGTAGCAGGTCGGATTTGCCGCCGAGGTCGCCGACCATCACCGGCGTCTCGATGGCACCGCCCGTGACCAGCGTCACGGTCGCGTATTCCGCGCCGGGGATCGCGTCGACCGCGTATTTGGTCATCGAGCGCAACGCCGCCTCGGTGTCATCACTCTGCTTGCGCATCTCGCTCGCGATGCGCGTCATCTGCGCTCCGTAGTCTGCCAACTGGGTCACCCCTGCCTCCTTGCGAGACGTCGTTCCGAGCGCCTCCTGGACCGACAGCAAAGCGCTGGCTTCGAAACACCTGTTGTCGAGGTGCTCAGTATGCCGTATGGTGCTCGCGCTCGGAATCAACCGGTCCCTCTGCGTGCGTAACCGACCGATCAGATGACAAGGTGAACGGGGTCCGCGCCCGCGTCGGGGCCGGAAGTCGGTGTCGGAGTGGGCCGCCGGTCTGATCGGACGTCGCGCGGCGCCCCGTGGGCGTCGGAGCCGGATGGGCGGGCCTGCCGGAGTGGGTCGACGCGCCGATGGTGGCCGTGGGTCTCCTCGACGGTCGACGCGGCCACCGGGGCCGGTCATGTCGGCGGGGCCGGCGAGGTTCCCCGACGTCGAGCCGCCCGTCGGCGGTCGATCGCCACGCGACGGTGAGCAATGAACACCGTGGTCGACGCCACGTCTCCGGCGGTGGCGGGAGGCGGGACGTCCGGTTCGGCGGACGAATCCGCCGGTGCCGGCGGGCCGGGGCCGAAGTCGCCGGGAGTGACCGGCCCCACGTGGGCGGGGGATCTGCGCCCGTGGCTCGGAGAATCCTCAGGATGGGTCCGTTACCCTGAGGACCCGTGGCAACCAGTAGCAGCTATGACCTGATCGTCGTCGGCTCCGGATTCTTCGGTCTCACCGTCGCCGAACGGGCGGCGACGCAGCTGGGCAAACGGGTACTCGTGCTCGACCGGCGCAACCACCTCGGTGGCAACGCCTACTCCGAGGCCGAGCCGACGACCGGTATCGAGATCCACAAGTACGGTGCTCATCTGTTCCACACCTCCAACGAGCGGGTGTGGGAGTACGTCAACCAGTTCACCGACTTCACCAATTACCAGCACCGCGTGTACGCGCTGCACAACGGGCAGGCCTACCAGTTCCCCATGGGCCTGGGCCTCGTCAGCCAGTTCTTCGGCCGGTACTTCACCCCCGACGAGGCGCGCGCGCTGATCGCCGATCAGGCCAGCGAGATCGACACCGCCGAGGCCCGCAACCTCGAGGAGAAGGCGATCAGCCTCATCGGGCGGCCGCTCTACGAGGCGTTCATCAAGCACTACACCGCCAAGCAGTGGCAGACCGATCCCAAGGAACTGCCCGCGGGGAACATCACGCGCCTACCCGTGCGGTACACCTTCGACAACCGCTACTTCAACGACACCCACGAGGGCCTGCCCGTCGACGGGTACACCGCGTGGCTGGAGAACATGGCCGCCGACGAGCGCATCGAGGTACGCCTGTCCACCGACTGGTTCGACGTGCGCGACGAGCTGCGTGCCGAGAGCCCCGAGGCCCCGGTCGTCTACACCGGTCCGCTGGACCGCTACTTCGACTACTCGGCAGGCAAGCTCGGTTGGCGCACACTCGATTTCGAGACCGAGGTGTTGGAGACCGGCGATTTCCAGGGCACGCCGGTGATGAACTACAACGACGCCGACGTACCGTTCACGCGCATTCACGAGTTCCGGCACTTCCATCCCGAGCGAGACTCCTACCCCGATGACAAGACCGTCATCATGCGTGAGTTCAGCCGCTTCGCGGAGAACGACGACGAGCCGTACTACCCGATCAACACCCCCGAGGACCGCTCGATGCTCACCGCTTACCGGGAGCTCGCGCGGACCGAGACCGCCAGTGCCAACGTGCTGTTCGGCGGCCGGCTGGGTACCTACCAATACCTCGACATGCACATGGCGATCGCGAGCGCGCTCACCATGTTCGACAACACCCTGGCGCCGCATCTGAGCGACGGTGCGCCGTTGGTGGCCGACCCCGCAGGAGCCGAATAGATGACGGTGACCCCCGTGAACCAGTCCGAGATCCCCGCCGCCGGCACCGGGCTGTCGAAGGCCAAGTCCCTCCTGCAACGCGTGATCTTCCCGCGTGCCGGTGAACCGCTGGATGTCCGGTCGCTCTACGCCCTGGAGTCGGAGAGCAACAACCGTCGTGCCCACGCCCCGAGCCGCACCTCGGTGCTGCTCGGCGCCGAGTCCGAGGTGAGCTTCGAGACCTACTTCAACGCGTTCGCCGCGGCGTACTGGCGGCGCTGGAGCATCCTCGACTCGGTGGTGCTGCGCGTCGAGGTCATCGGCACCTGCCGCATCGACCTGTACCGCTCCAAGATCGACGGTTCGCGCATCGGGATCGGTGGCGACCTGGTCGACACCGACGAGACCGGCCGCGGCGTCGCCGAATTCGAGCTCGATCTCGGTCCCTTCGAGGACGGCGGCTGGATCTGGTTCGACGTCACCACCGACACCGACACCGAAATCGTCTCGGCCGGCTGGTATGCGCCCATCGAAGCGCCGACGCCCGACGAGGAGACCAAGCGGGTCACCGTCGGCATCCCCACCTTCAACCGGCCGACCGACGCGGTGAACGCGCTGGCCGCGTTGACCTCCGACCCGATGGTCGACGAGGTCATCGACGCGGTGATGATGCCCGATCAGGGCACCCGGAAGGTCGTCGACGAGCCCGGTTACACCGAGGCCGCCGCGGCCCTCGGTGACCGGCTGCACATCTTCGATCAGGGCAACCTCGGCGGTTCGGGCGGCTACGCGCGAATCATGTACGAGGCGTTGCGGCTCACCGATTCGCCCTACGTGCTCTACATGGACGACGACATCGCCATCGAGCCCGACTCGATCCTGCGTGCGCTCGCGATGTCGCGATTCGCCAAGTCGCCCATGCTCGTCGGCGGGCAGATGCTCAACCTGCAGGACCGCAGTCACCTGCACTGCATGGGCGAGGTCATCCGCCGCGACACCTTCATGTGGACCGCGGCGCCGTTCGTGGAGTACGACCACAACTTCTCCGAACATCCACTGCGCGACCGCGAGAACTCCAAGAACCTGCACCGGCGCATCGACGTCGAGGGCAACGGCTGGTGGATGTGCATGATCCCGCGCGAATGCGCCGAGCAGGTCGGTCTGCCGATGCCCCTGTTCATCAAGTGGGACGACTGGGAGTTCGCGCTGCGTGCAGCCAAGGCCGGCTATCCCACCGCAACCATCCCGGGTATCGCGATCTGGCACATGGCGTGGAGTGACAAGGACGACGCCATCGACTGGCAGGCGTACTTCCACCTGCGCAACCGGCTGGTGGTGGCCTCCATCCACCACGACGGCCCGATCAAGGGCATTGTGCGGTCGATGACCAAGGCCACCGCGAAACACCTTCTGTGCCTTGAGTACTCGACCGTCGCGATCCAGAACGAGGCGATCCGCGACTTCCTCGCCGGACCGGACCACATCCGCAGCCTGCTGCCGACGGCACTGCCCAAGGTCGCGAAGATGCGCAAGGAGTATCCGGACGCGGTGGTCTTGCCGTCGGCCACCGAGCTGCCCCGGACATCCGGTGAGGCAACGCATCTGGGCTCATCCATCCCGCTGAACCCGATCAGCAAGATCAAGGCCCTGGCCGCGTCCGTGGTCAACAACGCGCGCCCCGCCGATCCGCGGCATCACGAGGTGCCGCAGGCCAACTTCCCGCCGATCGAGGCGCGCTGGTTCTCGCTCGGACGCGTGGACGGCGTCACCGTGACCACTGCCGACGGCCGCGGCGTCGTGTACCGGCAGCGCGATCGCGACAAGATGATCGAGTTGGCGAAGGAGCACTTCGCCCTGGTCAAGGAGTTGCAGGAGAAGTTCCCGGAATGCAAGCAGCAGTACCGGGCCGCGCATCGCGAATTGACCAGTAAGGAGAGCTGGGCGGGTGTCTTCGGAATCGAATGATCAGGTGACGCAGGACGATTCAGTCCACATCGACATCCCGGTGCCGGCCCGCGAGGAGAAGTTGCTCGTCGCGATCCAGTCCGGCATCGGGTCGCAGCCCGGAGTGCGGTCCGCCGCTCGCGGCCTGTCGCACTTCGGTGAGCACTCGCTCGGCTGGCTCGCGATCTCCGGTGCCGGCTGGGCGCTGGCCCGACGCCGCGGCGACGCGCGGTCGCAGCGGCGCTGGATCGAGGCCGGTGTCGGCGCCTTCGGTGCGCACGCCGCGTCGGTGATCATCAAGCGTGTGGTGCGTCGGCCCCGCCCGAACCATCCGGCGATCGAGATCGGCGTGTCGACGCCGAGCAAGCTGAGCTTCCCGTCGTCGCACGCCACGTCGACGACGGCCGCGGCCATCCTGATCGGGCGGGCGGCCGGCCTGGACGCCAAGACGCTTCCCGCTCTGCTGGTGCCGCCGATGCTGCTGTCGCGCCTCGTCCTCGGGGTGCATTACCCCAGCGACGTCACCGCGGGCGCAGCGATCGGTGCCGCGAGCGCAGCGGCGGTCATCGTGGGCGATAAGGTGCTGCTCGAACCCACCCGGAACCGTACGGAACACGGACGGGCCCGCCGCGCGGCGCACGTCCTGGCCCGGTTCGGCCTCACGGCCGCGGTGCCCGGCGGGCCGCTGCGCTATGTCGCGGCCCCGGCCGTCGCGCGGGTGACACGACACAGGGAGAGTGCATGAGCGAGGAGCCGATCGAGCACGGGAAGGTTCTCGGACCGCCGAAGAACCTGACCTCCGGGCTGATCAAGGCCGTCCGGCCGCGGCAGTGGGTCAAGAACGTCCTGGTGCTCGCCGCTCCGCTCGCCGCGGGCAACATCACCGACGCCTCGGTGCTGGCCTCCGCCGGCATCGCCTTCGTCGCGTTCTGCCTCGCCGCGTCGAGCATCTACCTGGTCAACGACGCGATGGACGTCGAATCCGACCGAAACCACCCGACCAAGCGGTTCCGCCCGATCGCGGCAGGCGTCGTCCCGGTCAAGCTGGCCTATGTGCTGGCCGTGGTGCTGCTCGCCGCGTCGATCGGCATCTCCTTCCTGGCGAACTGGCAGACCGCGGCGGTCATCGCGATCTACCTGGTCATCCAGCTCGGCTACTGCTTCGGGCTCAAGAACCAGGCCGTCATCGACATCTGCATCGTGTCCTCGGGCTTCCTGCTGCGCGCGATCGCCGGTGGTGTCGCCGCCGAGATCGTGCTGTCGCAGTGGTTCCTGCTGGTGATGGCGTTCGGGTCGCTGTTCATGGCCGCGGGCAAGCGCTACGCCGAACTGCAGCTCGCCGAGCGCACCGGCGCCAAGATCCGCAAGGCGCTCGAGTACTACACGACCACCTACCTGCGGTTCGTGTGGACGCTGTCGGCCACCGGAGTCGTCGTGTTCTACGGACTCTGGGCCTTCGACAAGGGTTCCGACCACGACACCAACGTCGCCTACGCGATTTCGATGGTGCCGTTCACGGTCGCCATCCTGCGTTACGCCGTCGACGTCGACGGCGGTGCGGCGGGCGAACCCGAGGAGATCGCCCTCGGCGACCGTGTCCTGCAGCTGCTCGCCGTGGCCTGGTTAGTATGCGTGGGTGTCGCGGTCTATGCAGTCAATTGATGGGCAGTCAATTGATGGCCGGGCAACTGATGCGCCGACCTCTGTAGGCCAGTCGCCCGCGGCACCGGAAGGCGCCACGCGGGGACGCGGAATCCGGGTCGAGCGGCGCGGCAAGCTGGCTGCGGCGAGCTTCCTCATCGGGGCCGTGGCCGTCACCACCTTCTTCGCGATCGGTGCGTGGCAGCGGCGGTGGATCGCCGACGACGGCCTGATCGTCCTGCGCACCCTCCGTAACCTCTTCGCCGGCAACGGCCCCGTCTTCAACGCGGGTGAACGCGTCGAGGCCAACACCTCCACGGCGTGGACCTATCTGTTGTGGTTCTGGGCGTGGGTCACCGACGGCCAGCTCGAGTACGTCGCGCTGTGGGTGGCGCTGGTGTGCTCGGTGGCCGCGATCCCGATCGCCATGTACGGCACCGCGCGACTGCTCGGTACGCGCATCGGTGGACTCACCGGTGACGGCTGGACGCTGTTGCTGCCCTTCGGCGCCATCATCTACATCGCGATCCCGCCCGCCCGCGACTTCGCGACCAGCGGCCTGGAGAACGGACTGTGCATCTTCTGGGCGGCGGTGCTGTGGTGTCAGCTCGTCGCCTGGGCTCGCCGCGGCCCGCACACCTCCCGCGGCGGTGCGGCGGCCACGCTGGTACTGGCCTTCACCGCGGGTCTCGCACCCCTGGTCCGGCCCGAACTGACCGTCTTCGGCGGCCTGGTCCTGGTGCTGGTGTTCTTCGCGCCGCTCGGCTGGAAGATGCGGATCGGCGTCATCGTGACCGCCGGGGTGCTCCCGGTGGGCTATCAGATCTTCCGGATGGGCTATTACGCTCTGCTGGTTCCCAATCCGGCCGTCGCCAAGGACGCCAGCGGCGCGAAGTGGGAGCAGGGTTTCGCCTACCTGACCAACCTCTTCGGCCCCTATGTCCTCGTCCTGCCGCTGGCCCTGGCGGCTGTTGCCGGCGTGCTCCTCGTCGTCGGCGGACGCCTCCGCTCGGGCAGCCCGGACTCAGCGAGCCCAGACTCGGTGAGCCCAGACTCGGTGAGCCCAGACTCGGTGAGCCCAGACGCAGCCAACCCTGCCGCGAGCTCGTGGAAGTCGCGTCTCGGGGCGACGTCGCGCAGGCTGCAGTCGTCGACGGCGGTCGTGTCGGTCGTGGTGATCGCCGGCCTCGTCCTGATCGTCTACTGGATGCGTCAGGGTGGCGACTTCATGCACGGCCGGGTCCTGCTGGTGCCGTTGTTCATCACCCTGCTGCCCCTGATGGTGGTGCCGCTGACGGTGCCCGCCCACGTCGGTGCCGCGTTCCGGCGGCGGTCGACAGCGAAGTCAACCGAGTCGGTGATCTCCGACGCCGACGCCGAAGCCGAAACCGACGAGATCGTCGCGCAGCCTGCGCCGGCCGATCGCCGCCGTACGCGGGCTCAGCTCGTGGGAGCGACGGCGATGGCGGGCATGTGGGTGACGGTCCTGGTGTGGGCGATCACCTCGCACGGCAACGTGCTGCCCAATGCCGGGATCGACATCGGCCGCAGCGGCATCGTCGACGAGCGCCGTTTCTACGTGACCAACATGGGCAACGAGAACCCGGTGACCGCCGAGGACTACCTGGACTACCCGCGCATGCGCGCCATGGTCGAGAAGATCGACAAGTACCGCCAGGACGGCGGAGTGATCCTTCCCTCGTTCAACTACGACGAGTGGTACGTCGCGCAGCTGCCGGCGGTGATGCCGCAGGACGCGGAGCGTCAGGTGACCGTCTACTTCCTCAATCTCGGCATGACGAGCATGAACGCGCCGCTCGACGTGCGCGTCATCGACCAGATGGGTCTGGCCTATCCGCTCGCCGCGCACACCGAACGTCTCGAGGACGGCCGCATCGGCCACGACAAGATCCTGCCGAGCGAGTGGGTTGTCGCCGAGGCGGGTGCCTACCCGCGTCGTCCGGTTCTGCCTGGTTACCTCGACGAAGACCTCGTCCGCCAGGCGCAGGTGGCTCTGCAGTGCGCGGAGACCAAGGATCGCTTCGCCTCCTTCGAGGGGCCGTGGTCGTTCGCGCGTTTCAAGAGCAACCTGAAGCAGGCGTTCACCTTCACCGATTACCGAATCCAGCGCGAGCCGGAGTACGAGATCGCACGATGCGGTCTGGAGATGCCGCCGCCGGTACATCCCAACTGAGTGCGGCAGACCGACCACCCGTGCCGCGCGCAGGGAAGCACAGGAAACCAAGAATGCGCCCAGAGAACGCAGCGGCGAACCTGTGGAGTTGCCCCGGCACATCTCGGATCGGTAACGTCCGGCGTAGTCCGGCCGATAGTGTGATCGTGGCCGATGTGTTCCGGAGTGCCGGAACGCGGAGCCTCAACGGGGGTTGTGATCGCAGTCACAAGGTTTGTCACGTTCGGGGGCATCGCATAGGCTCGCCGACGGTGAATCGCATGCGAGATCGACTCGCCGAATCGACGTCGCGGCGCGCACAACGCCGGGGGACGAAAGATGTGTGACGCACAAAAGATCGATGGACGGTGCGGGACCGGAAAGGTCCCCGGTCGATCGGCTGAAAAGGGAGATTCTGTACATGCGTGAAGCTGTCACTCAGGCGCCAAGGCCTGCGCGCAGCCGGATGAGCAACCGGTTGATCGCCGCATTCGTCGCCATCCTGACGGTCATCGGGCTGACCGGTGTGGTCGCCGGCCAGGCCAACGCCCGCATCGGCGGGACGCAGGTCGGCAAGCAGGAGTTCTGGGTCAACGGCTGCGGTATGCCCGATGTCAAGGTCCGCGCCTGGAAGCGCCCCGGCAACTACAAGACCGTCATCATGCTCGACGGCATGCGCGCCCAGTACGACTACAGCGGCTGGGAGATCAACACAAACATCCAGGAGATGGTGAAGTCCGGCGTCAACGTCGTCCAGCCCATCGGCGGACCCGCCAGCTTCTACACCGACTGGGACGCGCCCAGCAACTTCAACCGGCAGCCCTACCGGTACCGCTGGAACTGTGTCATCAGCCGCTCCCTGATCAACTCGCTGGACAAGCGCGGCTTCCGCGTCGGCCCGTCGAAGCGCTACGCCATCATGGGTCTGTCCATGGGCGGCAACGCTGCGCTGGTGCTCGGCGCTCAGAACCGTCAGCACTTCGACCGTGCGGGCTCGCTGTCGGGTTACAACTTCCTGAGCGCCCCGGGTATGCGCACCGCGCTGCGCCTGGCGATGCTCGACGTCGACCCGAAGCCGTGGAACATCGACGCCATGTGGGGCCCGCCCTGGAGCATCCGCTGGTTCCAGAACGATCCCTTCTGGAACATCGGGCTGATGCGCGACATGAAGCTGTTCGTCGGCTCCGGTAACGGACTGTTCGGCAAGTACAACGCGCTGCCCAACGTGTTCGACGACCTGTTCAAGGGTTCCACCCTCGAGCTTCTCGCCTTCACACAGTCCAAGGCCTTCGAGGCCGCCGCCTTCGTGCAGGGTGTGCCGGTCATGACCTATTACGCCAACGGCACCCACGCCTGGGGCTACTGGCAGGACATGGTCTGGAACGCCAAGAACCGCGGATTCTTCCGCTGATCTGAGACACCGCCGATCTTCGGCGATTCGACGCCCCGCCCGGGTTTTCCCGGGCGGGGCGTCGTCGTATGCACGCTCTGCGAACGAGACGGGCACCGGAAACCGCCCTTGGGCGGAGTTCGAGCGGCATATGGGCGGAGGACGCGCCCTGGAGGGCGGTTTTGGGGGGCGGGGGCGGTTGTGCGAGCCGCCCACAGTTGGTATCAACTGTCACACGAATCCCACGTGTCACAGCGTGGCGTTCGGACACGACGCCCCGCGGCCGTGTAAGAAACTCCTGAGGCGTTTGTTATTGGTGATGCGGATGTGACTGAGGGAAGTCGGTCGCGACGCGACCGACGTCGGTGTACAGGGGCGAAGGAGTTCTGGAGAGTGATGCGGCGAAACAGCGGTGCACAACCGATCGGTGCCCGATCGGTGGATGCCCAGACGGTGGACGCCCAGACGGTGCGCGGCCCGAGGGCGCGTTCGACCGGCCGGGGTCCGAGCCTGCGATCGATGACGGCCGCGTTGGTGGCGATCCTGACGGTCGCCGGGCTGGTGGTCGGGCAGGGTCTCGCCGGCGCCGATCCGGAACCGGCCCCGGCGCCCCCGCCGTCCGCAGCCCCGCCGGCCCCCGCCGCGCCACCGGCGTCACCGAGCGCACCCGCGCCCGCGCCGCCGAGCTCGCGTGCACCCGCCGCCCCGGCTCCTGCCGCACAACCGGCGAAGGTGACCAACACGTACTGGTACACCGACCGTCGGGTCGCGCTGTGGGTGTACTCGCCGTCGATGAACACCAACATCCAGGTGCAGATCCTGCTGGCACGCGACTGGCATGCCAAGCCCAAGGAGAAGTTCCCGCAGCTGACCATGCTCGACGGTCTGCGCGCGCAGGACGATCAGAGTGGCTGGATCATCAACACCAAGATCGTCGACTTCTACAAGGACAAGAACGTCAACGTCATCCTGCCGATCGGTGGCGAGTCGAGCTTCTACACCGACTGGAAGGAACCCGACCGCGGTAAGAACTACAAGTGGGAGACGTTCCTCATGCGGGAGCTGCCGCCCATCGTGGAGAAGGACTGGCGCTCCACCGACGTGCGCGGCATCGAAGGCCTGTCGATGGGCGGTTCGGCTGCGATGATGCTCGCCGCCCGAAACCCCGGCTTCTACAAGTTCGCGGCGTCGTTCTCCGGCATCCTGCAGCTCAGCTCCTTCGGTATGCCGCAGGCGATCCAGTTCGCGGTCCGCGACGGTGGCGGCTATGACTCCATGAAGATGTTCGGCCCGCCCACCGATCCGGCGTGGAAGGAGCACGACCCCTACCTGATGGCCGACAAGCTGCAGGGAACGAGCCTGTACGTCTCCTCGGGCAACGGCATGGTCGGTCCGCACGACAAGCCATCCGACATCCCCATGCTCGCCACCAACTACTCCGGGGTGGGTCTGGAGATGCTCAGCCGCGTCACCTCGCAGCAGTTCGCGATCCAGTTGAACCGCAAGGGCATCCCCGGACAGGCCGTCTACCGGCCCTCGGGGACGCACACATGGCCGTACTGGGAGTTCGAGATGATCCAGGCGTGGCCGCAGGCAGCGGCGGCACTGGGCCTGTCCCGCGATCAGGTGGCCTGCCGTGTCGACGGCGCGTTCCGCAAGGTCTGGGAGGGCAACAAGTCCACCCTCGGCGGCTGCCTCACCCCGTCGTACGCGGTGGCCGGCGGCAAGGCCCAGGACTTCGCCGGTGGCCGGATGTTCACCGGACCCAAGGGGCCCAAGATCGTCACCGGCGCGATCGGCGGTGCCTATGTGGCCGCCGGCGGTCCGGCCGGACGCCTCGGCAAGCCGACCTCGGACGAACTGCCCACCCGCGACGGGAAGGGACGCGTGAACTACTTCGAGAAGGGCCGCATCACCTGGACCGCCAAGGACGGCACCAAAGTCCTGAAGTGATCACCCGGTGGCCGGGAGCGTCCGAGGCGTATCGGGCGTTCCCGGCGCCGAAACTCGACCCCAGGTGTGCGCGGCCTGAAACTTCGCTGAGGAATCGGAGTGTTCACGCAGGTCGTGCCGGTGAGTGGCCCGGGAGTGGCCGCGTCGGACGGTAGCCTGGCGGGGCATGCGATACAGGCTTCGGTCTGCATCGCGATCGGCCCGTCACGGGGTCGGATGGTAGGTCCCGCCGGGAGAGTCTTCGGCGGACGTGGGGGAATCTCGACCCGAAAGGTTCGGCAGGAAGTGGCGATGAGAACGAAGAGTGTCCGGCTGGTGTTGGCCGTGACGGGTCTCGCACTCGCGCTCGGGTCGGTCGCGGCCTGCGCGGACGACTCGACGGCGAGTGCACCGATCACGAACAATCCCGTCACCACCACCTCGCTGTACTCGGCGGCGGAGTCCGCGGGGAGTGCGTCGGGCGCCGAGTCGGCGGACGCGACGCCTGCAGCGTCGAACAAGGCATCCGACCTGCCCGAAACCGGACCCAACCCCAGCACCAAGGTGCCCGCCAGCTTCCCCGGGCCCAGCGGTGCCCCGCTCGACAACAAGGCCCGCGCCTACCTCGCCGCGCTGAAGCAACAGAACGTCACGTTCATGGGCGACAGCGACAACTCGGTGGCCCTGACGATGGCGAAGTATGTCTGCGGCGCCAAGCAGAAGGGGACCGATCCCTCCATGGTGAAGGCCTTCGTCACCGCTTCCGTCGGCCCGGGCGCAAAGACCGTCGACGAGGCGAACGTCAAGGCCGACAAGGTGATCCGCGCGGCAGAACAGCACTACTGCTGACGTGAACGCTCGACGCTCATCCCCGGGCCCCGCCCGCCGAACACCCGCCCGTGCCCGAAAGAGCCCTTCCCGGCGGATCGGGAAATTCACCCTGCTGTTGCTCGCGCTCGCGGTCATCGCGATCGTCCTCATCGTGGTGCTCGTCCTGGTGTGGCTGGCGCCCGGTCCGTCACCGATCGGGCCGGGAGGTCCGTCGTCGACCCCGCCGTCGAAGGAACGACCCGAAGCGCAACCCGCGGACTGTCCCGACGTCCTCACCGTCGTGATCCCGGGAACCTGGGAATCCAGCGCCGACGACGACCCGTACTCGCCGTCGTCGAACCCGAACTCGCTGATGCTGCGGGTCTCGCGTGCGCTGTCGAACGACTTCGACTCCTCGCGCACCGAGATCTACACGGTCCCCTACGTCGCGCAGTTCCGGAATCCCACCAATCTCGGGGACCGGCAGGAGGACTACAACGTCTCGCGCACCCAGGGCTACAAACGCGCGGCGGGCAAGATCATCGCCACCAACAAGCGGTGCCCGCTGACCGGGTACGTGATCATGGGCTTCAGCCAGGGCGCGGTCATCGCGGGCGACCTCGCGAGCAACATCGGCAACGGTCGTGGCGTCCTCGACGAGGGCGACCAGGACCTCGTCCTGGGGGTCGGTCTCATCGCCGACGGTCGCCGGCAGTCCGGTGAGCAGAACGACATCGCGCCGAGCCCCGACGGCGTCGGAGCCGAGATCGCCCTCGGTGGCATGGGCAACCTGGTGCCGGGCATCTCGATGACCGGTCCGCGCAACGGCGGTTTCGGCGAGCTGCGCGACCGTGTCCAGTCGATCTGTGCGCCAGGCGATCTCATCTGTGATTCGCCGACGATCACCAATCCGCTCGTCGGGGTGTCGAAGCTGGCCAATGCCGCGTCGAACCCGATTCACGCGATGTACGCGACCACGCGGTACTGGGAGAACGACGGGCAGAGCGCGACGCAGTGGATGTACGACTGGGCCAAGGGCGTCATCGAGGGTGCTCCCGAGCCGAAGCACAGCTGAGGCCGTCGCGCTCGGGCTCCGGCCCGACCCGCCGGTGACCGGCGAAGCCTCGGCATCGACGCACCTGTTTGGCGGTGCCGTCACGCTGCATTAACGTGTTGGGCTGGCCCGGGCATCACCGGGCGCTCGACGCGGACACCGCGAGGTTCGACCTTCGACGGCGGCGTGCATGAGGAGAGGACGGCGATGACGCAACCCCCGACCGATGCGGGCGGCACCTCATCCGGCCTGCGCAAGTTCAGGTTCGGCGCCGGTGGTGAGGGCAACAAGGACGAGGGCGGGGCCCGCAAGTTCGTCAAGCTCGCACAGACCGCCGAAGAGTACGGCTACGACACGTTCGCGATCCCGGACCACCTCGGCAATCAGGTCGGACCGATCGCCGCACTCGGCGCTCTGACGCAGGCCACCAGCACGATCCGTCTGGCCACCTCGGTGCTGGCCAACGGCTGGCGCCACCCGGCGCTGCTGGCCAAGGAGGCCACCACGATCGACGTGCTGAGCAAGGGTCGCCTCGAGCTCGGCATCGGCGCGGGCTGGATGAAAGAGGAGTTCGACAAGGCCGGAATCGAGTTCGAGTCGCCGGGCGTCCGCATCCGCCGCCTCGACGAGGCGCTGACCGTCCTCGACGGCCTGATGCGTGGCGAGACCGTGCACTTCGACGGCGAGTTCTACCAGATCAACGGTCTCGAGGGCAGCCCCCGGCCGCGGCAGGGACCCCGTCCGCCGATCGCGGTGGGCGGTGGCGGGCCCAAGATGCTGGCCCTGGCCGCCAAACACGCCGACATAATCTCCGTGGCGCCGGGCACCACCGCCGACGGCAAGATGAAGCTGTCGGACATGACCATCGAGAAGACCGCCGAGCGGGTCGACCGCATCCGCCAGGCCGCCGGTGACCGGTTCGACGACATCGAGCTGAACTGGACCATCGCCGTCATCGTGATCACCGACGACCGGGTGGCCACCGCGGAGATGGCGCTCAAGGCGCTCGATCAGGGCTACCCGCCCAACATCGCGCGTGACTCCGAGTTCACCGTCGACGACGTGCTGTCCTCGCCGTATCTGGCCATGGGGACCTTCGAGGAGATCGCGGATCAGATCCGTGAGGTCCGGCGTCGCACCGGCATGTCCTACGTGGGGGTCTTCCCGACGCAGATGGATGCCTTTGCGCCTGTGCTGGCGCAATTGAAGGGGGAGTAGGATGGCCGTCGGTCTCGAGAGGCAACTCCCGAGATGACGGGTGAATGACCCGGGGGCGCGCGTCGAGGGACGACGTGCGCTTTTGCGAAACTGAGCAGAACTATCACAAGTTTTTCGTTGGGTAACTGGACGTGCGCTACCGTGTCCCGCGGTCGGCACAGGACGTGGATGGCAGGTTTGGTTCGGTGGTGTCACGCACGACCCTCAACCGACAGGCTGGCTCGCGTGGGGGAGTCCACGAGGGGGCCACAGGAGTAATGAATGCTGAAGACTGAACTCGAAGATTTCCTCGATGAGTCGGGAAACATCTCCTTCACCGAGGAAGCGACGCTGGTCGACTATGTCGAACAGAACGTACGCGACCAGGGCGACACGCTGGCGTACCGATTCATCGACTACAGCCGCGAGCGCGACGGCGAGCCCCAGGACCTGACCTGGGCGCAGTTCGGCAAGCGCCTGCGCGCTGTCGCCGCACGCCTGCAGCAGGTGACCAAACCCGGCGATCGTGTCGCCATCCTCGCGCCGCAGTCGCTGGAGTACGTGATCGGCTTCTTCTCCGCGCTGTACGCCAGCAACGTCGCCGTGCCGCTGTTCTCGCCCGACGAGCCCGGCCACACCGATCGTCTGCACGCCGTCCTCGAGGACTGCAAGCCGACGGCGATCCTCACCTCCACCAAGTCCGCCGAGGCCGTGCGCGACTTCTTCGCGCCGCTGCCGGCGAAGGAGCGTCCGCGCGTCATCGCCGTCGACGCGGTGCCCGATTCGGTGGGTTCGAGCTGGGTGGCCCCGGTCGCCGGCCGTGACCACAACCGCGACACCGTGGCATACCTCCAGTACACGTCGGGTTCGACGCGCGTCCCGGCCGGTGTGGAGATCACCTACCAGGCGGTGGCGGCCAACGTCCTGCAGATCTCCGACACCATCCAGATCGGCAAGAACGCCCGCGGCGTCACCTGGCTGCCGATGTTCCACGACATGGGTCTGCTGACCGTGATCCTGCCCGCGCTGGGCGGCCGTTACATCACGATCATGAGCCCGCAGGCGTTCGTGCGCCGCCCGGGTCGCTGGATCAAGGAACTCGCCGCCGTCACCGACGGTGCCGAGACCTACGCCGCGGCTCCCAACTTCGCCTTCGAGCATGCCGCCGCGCGTGGCCTGCCGAAGGAGGGCGAGAGCCTCGACCTGTCGAATGTCATCGGCCTGATCAACGGTTCCGAGCCGGTCACCGTCAGCTCGATGAAGAAGTTCAACGACGCGTTCGCGCCCTACGGGCTGCCCAAGACCGCGATCAAGCCCTGCTACGGCATGGCCGAGGCCACCCTCTTCGTGTCCGCCACCAAGCGCGAGAACGAGGCCAAGGTCATCTACGTCGACCGTGAGGACCTCAACGCGGGTCAGCTCACCCTGGTCGACGCCGACGCGCCCAACGCGGTCGCGCAGGTGTCGTGCGGCCAGGTCGCGGTCAGCCAGTGGGCGGTGATCGTCGATCCCGAGACCGCGGCCGAACAGCCCGACGGCCGGGTCGGCGAGATCTGGCTGCACGGTCTCAACATCGGCGCCGGCTACTGGAACAAGGAGCAGGAGACCGAGGAGACGTTCCACAACAAGCTCGCCACCCCGCTCCCGGAGAACAGCCACTCCGCCGGCGCACCCGCCGACGCCATGTGGATGCGCACCGGCGACTTCGGCGTGTGGCTCGACGGCGAGCTCTACATCACCGGTCGGGTCAAGGACCTGGTGATCATCGACGGACGCAACCACTACCCGCAGGACCTCGAGTTCAGCGCGCAGGAGTCCAGCGACGCGCTGCGTCCCGGCTTCGTCGCCGCGTTCTCGGTGCCGGCCAACCAGCTTCCCGCCGAGGTCTTCGAATTCGCCGGCAGCGGGCTCAAGCCCGACGCCGACGACGCGTCGGAGCAGCTGGTCATCGTCGCCGAGCGCGGACCCGGTCGCAAGGCCGATCCGCAGGAGGTGGCCGACACCGTGCGTGCCGCCATCGCCCAGCGCCACGGCGTCATGGCTCGCGACGTCCTGCTGGTCCCGGCGGGTTCCATTCCGCGCACCTCGTCGGGCAAGATCGCCCGCCGCGCCGCGCGTACCGCCTACATCGACGGCAGCCTGCGAGGCGGATACAAGCAGACGGCGTTCCCGGACGCGCAGTAGCGCCACGGGCGGCGTTCGCGGACGTGGTGGTCGGCGTCGACAACAATCACCCGGCGTCGGTTCGGGTGCCGGAGAGAACGATAGTCTGGATGCAATGTCTGAACTGAATACCGACGAACCCCGCGGCACCGATCTGCCCGCCGATCCGTCATCCGAGGCAACTGGTTCCGTCGACGGTGCAAGCCAGGAGGCGGCCGCCGAGGCGACTCCGGGCGAGACGGCCGGCGATCTCTCCGTCGACGAGTTGCGCGACTGGCTGCGCGAGTGGGTGTCGCAGGCCACCGGCGTCCCGGCGGGCCAGATCGACGTGGACCGTCCGATGGAAGAACTCGGTCTGTCCTCGCGTGACGCTGTCGCGCTGGCCGCCGACGTCGAGGACAAGACCGGTGTCATCCTCACCGCGACGGTGGTCTACAACCATCCGACGATCGCGAACCTCGCCCAGCGCATCATCGAAGGCGATCCCGACGAGGGCCTCGAGAGCGACTCGGACACCTTCTGGCAGCGCGAGCGCAGCGCCGACGACGACATCGCCATCGTCGGGCTGGCCACGCGCTTCCCGAAGTCCGGTACCACCCCGGAGTCGACCTGGGAGGCGCTCATCGGTGGCGTCGACGGCATCTCCGAGCTGCCCGAGGATCGCTGGACCGAGTTCCGGTCCGATCCGCGGCTCGCCGAGATCCTGGAGTCGGCCAACACCAAGGGCGGCTACCTCGACGACGTGCGGTCGTTCGACGCCGACTTCTTCCAGATGAGTCCGCGCGAGGTCGAGATGGTCGACCCGCAGCAGCGGCTCGCCCTGGAACTCACGTGGGAGGCACTCGAGCACGCGCACATCCCGCCCAGTGACCTCAAGGGCGAACCCGTCGGCGTGTTCATCGGCACCTCGACCAACGACTATCAGCTACTCGCGACGCTCGGCCTGGGCGAGGGCGCCCAGGACACCGCCGCCTACGCGCTGACCGGCACCTCCACGGCCATCGTCGCCAACCGCGTCTCCTACTTCTACGACTTCCGCGGCCCGTCGATCGCGCTCGACACCGCATGCTCGTCGTCGCTGGTGGCCGTGCATCAGGCGGTGCGCAGCCTGCGGACCGGTGAGTCCGATGTCGCGCTGGCCGGCGGTGTCAACATGATCATCAACCCCGCCGCCAGCCTCGGATTCGACAGCATCGGCGCGCAGGCGGCGGACGGTCACATCAAGGCGTTCTCCGCCGATGCCGACGGCATGATCCGCGCCGAGGGCGGCGGGCTCGTCGTGCTCAAGCGGATGTCGGACGCCCGCCGCGACGGCGATAAGGTCCTCGCGGTGATCGCCGGTTCCGCCGTGAACTCCGACGGCCGGTCCAACGGTCTGCCCGCGCCCAATCCGGAGGCACAGGTCGAGGTGCTGCGGAAGGCCTACCTCGACGCCGCGATCGACCCGCGCACCGTCGACTACATCGAGGCGCACGGCACCGGGACCATCCTCGGCGACCCGATCGAGGCCGACTCGTTGGGCCGCGTCGTGGGTCGCGGCCGCACCGCCGACACGCCGGTGCTGCTGGGGTCGGTGAAGACCAACTACGGCCACATGGAGTCTGCGGCCGGTGCGGGCGGGCTGGCCAAGCTCGTCCTGGCCATGCAGCACGACAAGATCCCGGCCTCGCGGAACTACAGCGGACCCAACCCCTACATCCAGTTCGACGAGACCCACCTGAAGGTGATCCCGGAGGCCACCGACTGGCCGCGGTATTCCGGGCACGCCGTCGCCGGGGTCTCCGGATTCGGCTTCGGCGGCACCAACGCGCACGTCGTGGTCCGCGAGGTGCTGCCGAGTGATCTCGCGCCGGCCTCGCAGTCTCTGCCGGCCGAGCCCGCTGTGCCGGCTGCGCCCCTCGAAGCCGATGACGATGACGACGACGCCTACCTCACCGAGGCCGAGCGCGCCGTGCTCGCCGCGCAGGCGAAGGACGACGCCCCCGTCGTCGAGGAAGTCGCCACCGACCCGGCCGACGGTTTCGCGCCGTGCGCTGTCGAGGGTTCGGTTGTGCCGCTGGTCATCTCGGGCTTCCTGCCGTCGCGTCGTCGCAAGACCGCCGCCGACCTGCTCGAGTGGCTCGAATCCGACGAGGGGCGGGCGACCCCGCTGGCCGACATCGGCCGCGCGCTCGCGCACCGCAATCACGGCCGTTCGCGTGCGGTCGTGATGGCACGCACGCACGACGACGCCGTCGCCGGTGTGCGTGCGGTCGCCGACGGCAAGAGCAATCCGCTTGTCTACGTGTCGGATTCGCCCGACTCGGCATCTGCGGTGTGGTTGCTGTCGGGCTTCGGTTCGCAGCACCGCAAGATGGCCAAACAGCTCTACACCGAGAACCCGATCTTCGCGAAGTACGTCGACCGCGTCGACGAGCTCGTGCAGAACGAACTCGGTTACTCGATCGCGGAGATGTTCGTCGACGACGAGCAGACCTACGGCATCGAGGCCAGCCAGGTCGGCATCTACACCATTCAGGTCGCACTGGCCGACACGCTGCGTCATCACGGCGCGGAACCCGGTGTGCTGGTTCCGCATTCGATGGGTGAGGCGTCGGCTGCCTACATCAGCGGCGGACTCTCGCTCGAGGACGCGACCCGCGTCATCTGTCAGCGGTCGCGCCTGATGGGCGAGGGCGAGTCTATGTTGGCCGGCGACGACATCCGCCTGATGGCGCTCGTCGAATACAGCGCCGAGGACATCAACGACGTCCTCGTGGACTATCCGGACCTCGAGATCTGCGTGTACGCCGCGCCGACCCACACCGTCATCGGCGGGCCGGAGTCACAGGTCGACGCCATCGTCGAACGCGCCGAGGCCGAGGGCAAGCTCGGCCGCAAGCTGGCCACCAAGGGTGCGAGCCACACCTCGCAGATGGACCCGCTGCTCGGTGAACTCGCCTATGAGCTCACCGGCATCACGCCGCAGCGACCGACCACCGGCTTCTACAGCTCGGTCGACCGCGAGGTGTTCTACCGTCCGGGTCACGAGCCGGTTCACAACATCGACTACTTCACCAAGGGTCTGCGCCACAGCGTGTGGTTCAGCCAGGCGATCGCGAAGTCGGTGGAGAACGGGCACCGTACCTTCCTGGAGCTCTCGCCGAACCCGGCCGTCCTCATCTCCGTTGCCGCGGTGACGTTCTCGGCCGGACTGCACGACGCGGAACTGATCGAGACACTGCGTCGCAAGGAAGACGAGAGCTTCGGTCTGGTCAACGCGCTGATGAAGTTGTACGTCCACGGCCACCGGGTCGACGTCGCCTCGCTGTTCGGCACGGGTGGTTTCGCCGCCATCCCGCGTACCCGGTTCGAGCGCAAGGAGTTCTGGCTCACCGCGAACCTGTCCTCGGGCGGCTCGGCGGGGAAGGTGCCGGGCTCGCATGTCGCGCTGCCCGACGGCCGGCACGCCTGGGAGGTCAACGCCGCCGCGGTGTCCGACCCCCGAGAACTCGTGCGCGCAGCTGCCGCACAGGTTCTGAACAATGCGGGCGTCGGCGCGGCGGTTGCGCACGGCCAGATCCCGACCGCCGGAACCGTCACCACGACACTCAGTCCGCATCCGGGTGGGGCGTCGGTGACGGTGCATGCCCGCGACGACAAGAACTTCCGGCTCCTGTTCGAGGCCGTGGTCACCGGCGACCTCGAGGAGACCGGCGATTCGGTCTCGGTATCGCCTGCGGCACAGCCGGAGAGCGGTGCGGCGGTGTTCGCCGACGACAAGGTGGTCGTCGAGGACGAGATCGTCGACGACATCGGCAACAAGTGGAACCCGGAGTCGGGTCAGAGCGTCGGCGATCGCCTGGCGATCATCGTCGGTGAGTCGATGGGTTACGACCCCGAGGATCTGCCACGCGAGATCCCGCTCATCGAACTCGGTCTCGACTCGCTGATGGCCGTGCGCATCAAGAACCGCGTCGAGTACGAGTTCGACATCCCGCAGCTCCAGCTGCAGGCGATGCGTCAGGCCAACCTCGCCGACGTCGAGAAGTTCGTCGAGTTCGCGGTGACCCATCGCGACCAGCTGGACGATCTCGCCGGAAACGCCGCCGCGGGTGGCGAACTCGACACCGCGGCGCTCAACGCCTACATCGACGAGCAGAACTCCCAGGGCGGCGAGACATCCACGTCGGCCGGTGAGTCGGACAAGGTGCCCGCCGAGACCGGCGATCAGCCTCCCGAGCAGTCCCCGGAACGCAAGCTCGAGGTCGCCAGGGACGTCGAGGACGTCGAGAAGGCGGTCGCCACCTCTCCGGGCACCTCGCCGGATGCCACCTCGCCGGATGCCCCCTCGCCGGATACCTCAGCGGCGGCGAAGCCTGCCACCGACATCACCTCGCAGAAGGCCGTCGCCGAGGCGGCGGGATCGGACGTCCCGCCGCGAGATGCGGCCGAGCGCCTCACTTTCGGTACGTACGCCGTGGTCACCAAGACGTCCGCGGGCGGCATCTTCAACAAGCTGCCGGTGCTGTCGGAGGAGATGGCCCAGCAGCTCACCGATCGGCTCAACGAGCGGACCGGCGGCGACATCGACGTCGAGGACATCCTCGATTCCGAGACGATCGAGGACATGTCGAACTACGTTCGCGAGCACCTCGATGCGGGCGCCTCGACCGACGGCTTCCTGCGCTACCTGCGCCTGGTGCCCGAGGGCAAGAAGGTCTACGACCCGACCGCCGGTGATCCGACCCCGATCCTGCTGTTCCACCCGGCGGGCGGCAACACCTCGGCCTACGAGGCGTTGCTCAAGCGACTGCCCGCGGACCGGCCGGTCATCGGTTTCGACCGCGGTGTCGAGGGTTCCATCGAAGACCGTGTGCGCGAGTACATCCCGCGCCTGCGCGAGCTCCAGCCGCACGGTCCGTATGTGCTCGTCGGTTGGTCGTTCGGCGGGGCGCTGGCCTACGGCGTCGCCCAGGTGCTCCGTGAGGCGGGTGAAGAGGTCGCCTTCGTCGGACTCATCGACGTGGTGCGCCCGCGCGAGGACATGACCGAGACCCCCGACACCAAGCGGGCTCGTCTCGAGCGCTGGAAAGACTTCGCGATCCGCAACTACGACCTGGACCCCGACGTCCCGATCCCGATGGATCGGCTCGTCGAGGCCGACGACGAGGGCCAGTTCGCGATCATCATGGAGATGATGTCGATGTCGGGCACCAAGATCCCCGGCGGCATCATCGAACACCAGCGGACCTCGTTCATCGAGAACCGGGTGCTGAGCAGCATCACGCCGGAGCCCTACGACGGCAAGGTCGTCCTCTACCGCGCCGACAAGATGCACGCGGGCGCCATCGAACTGGAACCCCAGTGGGCCGAGATCGACGAGGACGGGCGATGGGGCGAGGTCGTCGACGACCTGGAGATCATCCACATCGGTGGTGACCACCTGTCGATCGTCGACGAGCCCTACATCGCCAAGATCGGCGCCGACCTGGCCACCCGACTCGGCCGGCTGGACAAGAGATGAGCCGGGGACGCCGGGCTCGGGAGACCGTGCTGGACGAGATGCCGGTGACGAGATGCCGGTTACGAGACACTGGGTCGCGTAGAAAGTGAAGGACCGTGACTGACACCACCGCAGGCAAGCTCGCCGATCTCCGCCAGAAGCTGGAAGCAGCTCGCGAACCGGGAGGCGAGAAGGCACTCGCCAAGCGCGCAGCGAAGGGGATCTGTTCTCCGCGTGAGCGTCTGAACATGCTGTTCGATCCGGGCACCTTCGTCGAGATCGGCGCGCTCGCGAAGATGCCGGGCGCCGCCGACAGCGGCTACGGCGACGGCGTGGTCACCGGACACGGGTTGGTGCACGGACGCCCGGTGGCGGCCTTCTCACACGACCAGTCGGTGTTCGGCGGCACCGTCGGCGAGATGTTCGGCCGCAAGGTCGCATCGCTGATGGAGTGGGCGGGCAAGATCGGGTGTCCGATGGTCGGCATCAACGACTCGGCCGGCGCCCGCATCCAGGACGCGGTCACCTCCCTCGCCTGGTACGCCGAGATGGGCCGGCGCAATGACCTGCTCTCCGGTCTGGCACCGCAGGTCTCGGTGATCCTGGGCAAGTGCGCAGGCGGCGCGGTCTACACCCCGGCCAACACCGACATCCTGGTGGCCGTCGAGGACAAGTCGTACATGTTCGTCACGGGCCCGGACGTACTCAAGCAGGTCAACGGCGAGGAGATCTCCGCCGAGGATCTGGGCAGCGCCCACAACCAGGCCCGGTGGGGCAACATCCACCACGTGGCCGTCGACGAGAAGGCCGCCTTCGACTGGGTGCGCGAGTACCTGCAGTACATGCCGTCGAGCGCCTACGAGCGGCCGCCGGTGATCAACCCGGGACTCGAACCGGAGATCACCGAGTCGGATCTGGCACTCAACGACTTCATGCCGGACAACGACAATGCCGGTTACGACATGCACGACATCATCATCCGGCTCTTCGACGACGGCGCCTTCCACGAGGTCGGAGAGCTGTTCGCCCCCAACATCATCACCGGCTACGCGCGTGTCGACGGCCGTTCGGTGGGTGTGGTCGCCAATCAGCCGAGCGTGATGTCGGGTGTGCTCGACACCGATTCCTCGGAGAAGGCAACGCGTTTCGTGCGGATCTGCAACGCCTTCAACATCCCGCTGGTGTTCCTGGTGGACACTCCCGGCATCCTTCCCGGCCTCGCCGAGGAGCAGAAGGGCACCATCCGCCGTTCGGGCCGGTTCCTCTACGCCTACGTCGAAGCCGACGTCCCCAAGGTGACCGTGGTACTGCGCAAGGCCTATGGCGGCGCGTACGCGGTGATGGGCAGCAAGCACCTCGGTGCCGACATCAACTTCGCCTGGCCCACCGCCAAGATCGCGGTCATGGGTGCCGAGTCCGCCGCGGCGGTGCTGACCCGGCGCCAGACCGAGGGACTCTCGGCCGCCGAGGCCGACAAGGTCCGCCGCGAGTTCATCGACTTCTACAACACCATGATGGCCACGCCTTATCTGGCGGCCGAGCGAGGTTACGTCGACGCGGTGATCGAACCCGCCGAGACCCGCCTGCAGCTGCGAAAGGCGTTGGCGCAGTTGCGCGACAAGGAGGTCCTCAAGACCCCGCGCAAGCACTTCCTGATGCCGATCTAGGTCTCGCAAACCCACCACGCATGGACAAACGCACTCAAAGATTCTGGGTGCGCTTGTCCAGCGGAGGTGGGTTTGGGTCAGGTCTGGGCCGGCGGATCGAGCTCGATCCGCAGGTCGGTGCCGGTGGCCGCGACGACCTGTTCGACGCTCACGCCGGGCGCGAGTTCGCGCAGCGTGAGAATCCCGTCGCGTTCGACGTCGATGACGCCGAGATCGGTGATGATCCGATCGACGACGCCCTGACCCGTCAGCGGCAACGTGCAGTCGTCGAGGATTTTCGGGTTACCGGCGCGGTCGGTGTGTTCCATCAGGACGATGACGCGGGAGGCCCCGTGGACCAGGTCCATCGCCCCGCCCATGCCCTTGACCATCTTGCCGGGGACCATCCAGTTCGCCAGGTCGCCGGTGCGCGACACCTGCATGCCGCCCAGCACGGCGGTGTCGATGTGACCGCCGCGGATCATCCCGAACGAGCGGGCCGAATCGAAGAACGACGCGCCGTTGTTGACGGTGACCGTCTCCTTGCCCGCGTTGATCAGGTCGGGGTCGACGGCGTCGTCGCCGGGATAGTCTCCGGTGCCGAGGATTCCGTTCTCGGAGTGCAGGGTGACCCGGACGCCGGCGGACAGGTGGGCCGGGATCAGCGTCGGCAGACCGATGCCGAGGTTGACGTACTCGCCGTCGATCATCTCCGCCGCGGCACGGGCCGCCATCTGCTGGCGGGTCCAGCCGACCGTGTCAGTGTCCGGGGCCGGGTCCGGATCCGTGGAGGTCGTGTGGTCCAGCGTGGATGGTGTTCTGACGGTGCGTTTCTCGATCCTCTTGTCCTGAGGGCCGGTGTGAACGATCCTCTGCACGTACACGCCGGGGAGATGGACTGCACCCGGGTCGATCTCGCCGGGTTCGACGAGCCTCTCGACCTGCGCGATCGTCACCTTCCCGGCCATCGCCGCCAGCGGGTTGAAGTTCATCGCGGACTTGTGGAACACCAGGTTGCCGTCGGTGTCGCCGACCGCGGCGTGCACCAGGGCGAAGTCGGCGGTGATGCCCTCCTCGAAGACGTACCGCTTGTCGTCGAAGACCCGCGTCTCCTTGGGCGGCGAGGACACGATGACCGATCCGTCGGCGGCGTACCGCCACGGCAGCCCGCCCTCGGAGATGGGACTGCCGACGCCGGCCGGCGTGTAGAAGCCCGGGATTCCGGACCCGCCCGCTCGTAGTCGTTCGGCGAGCGTGCCCTGAGGCGTGAGTTCCACCTCGAGTTCGCCGGAGAGGTACTGGCGTGCGAACTCCTTGTTCTCACCGACGTAGGAGGCGGTGACCCGGCGAATACGCCCCAGGGACAGCAGTACTCCCAGTCCGTGGTCGTCGACCCCGCAGTTGTTGGAGAACACCTCGAGATTCGAGACCCCCGAGTCCGCGAGGGCGTCGATCAGTGCATCGGGGATGCCGCACAGCCCGAAGCCACCCACTGCCAAGGCTGCCCCGTCGTGAACATCGGCCACGGCCTCCGCGACCGATTCGTACACCTTCGACGACACCATGTCTCCTCACTGTCCGATCCGCAGACAACGTCTGTGTGGACATGAGTCAACAACGATGGTGTGGCACTGCTCAATAGGGAACGCCAAACAGCACAGAAGTGCTCGCATGGCGAGCATCCAGGTGCGGTACGTTCACTGAATGAACGCACCAGCCGCTCCCGGGCCGCACGTCGTCGCGCGGATCGGTGCCCTGTTGCGCGCGGTCGGCGCGACGGAACCGACGGGTGCGTCGACCACCGAGCTCGCCGTGGCGACATCGCTTGCCCGGCCCACTGCACATCGTCTGCTGGTGTCTCTCGCCGATCAGGGGCTCATCGATCGGGACCGTGTCACCGGGCGGTGGACCCTGGGGCCGGAGCTCTATCTGCTCGGCGCCGGCGCTGCGGGGAGGTACGACATCAGCGAGCAGGCCAGGGACATCGTGGGTCGGCTGGCGCGGGAGACCGGCGAGAGCGCGTTCCTCTCCGCGCGGCGAGGGGACGAGACGGTCTGCGTCCTCAGCGAGGAGGGCAGCTTTCCGCTGAGGTCACACGTGCTGCACGAGGGTGTGCGCTTTCCCCTCGGGGTGGCGTCGGCAGGTCTGGCCATCCTGAGCCACCTCCCGGTGCGCGAGATCGACGACTATCTGGCGCGGGTCGATCTCGAGAAGAGTTGGGGTCCGGAGCATTCCGGCGGCGCCATCGCCGCCCGGATCGAAGCCACCCGCGCGAGGGGGTACGCGGTCAACCCCGCGCTGCTCGTCGAGGGGAGCTGGGGTTTGGGTGCCGCGGTCTTCGATCGGGCCGGCCGGCCGGCCTGGGCGCTCAGTCTCACCGGTGTCGAGACCCGCTTCCGGCCGGATCGCATCCGCGAGATGGGTGATCTCCTCCTGGATCAAGCGCATCTGCTGACCGGCAGGCTCCGGGTGTGATCTGTTCTGCCGCCGGTCCATACCGCCCCGGGCCGGTGATCGTCACGCCCGGTCTGCGACGATGTGCTCATGTCTGACAGCAGCTTCGAAAATGTCTCGGCGTCCTTCGACGATGGTCTGACGGTCCGGCGGGAGGTCATGGGCGACGACTTCGTCGACCGCGCACTCGATCGTACGGACGGTACGGAATCGGCTGTGCTGCAACAATTCGTCACCGAACACGTCTGGGATGCCGTGTGGAATCGGCCGGGACTCGAACGCCGTGACCGCAGTCTGCTCAACATCGGCATCCTGACCGCGTTGCGCGCACACGAAGAACTCGCCGGTCATGTGCGGGGTGCGCTGAACAACGGCCTCACCCGCGACGAGATCGTCGAGGCGATCGTGCACACAACGGGTTACTGCGGTGCGCCGGCGGCGTTGTCGGCGATGAAGGTCGCCCAGCAGGTCTTCGATTCGTGACCTCCGGCGCGGTGCGCGTCACGGCCTCACGGCCTCACGGCGACTCGGCCGCGAGATCGGCGATCGCCTTCTTCCCCAAAGCGAATGCGCGGTTGCTGTTGGGGACGCCGGCATACACCGCGGTGTGCAGGAAGACCTCGACGAGATCCTCCGGATCGGTGCCTGCCCGAAGTGCGGCCCTGATGTGCATGTCGAGCTCGTGCTCGTTGCCGACCGCGGTGAGGATCGCGAGGGTGAGCAACCGCCGGGTGGAATGATCGAGTCCCGGACGGGACCAGACGTCCCCCCACGCGGTGCGCGTGATGAAATCCTGGAACGGTGCCGTGAATTCGGTGCTCTCGGCAATGGACCGGTCCACATGGGCGTTGCCCAGCACGGCGCGTCGAATACGCATGCCGGTCTCGACGGTGGCCCGTGAGTACGCGGACAGGTGCTCGATGAGCAGCGCGGTGACCTGCCCGGCCTGTTCGACGTTGGCGAGTTCGCCGCAGGCGCCGACGGTACGCACCACGCAGCCGGCGATCTCATAAGGCCATGTCGTGGTTGGTTCATGAGCCGGAGCGAACTCTTCGCCGGGACGCACCACGAGGGTCGGCGCCACGATACGGGCGCGGTCGTGCCGGCCGCCGTCCCAGGCGGACAGGGCGTCGCAGCAGGCCGCGTAGCCCTCGTCCGGCATCTTCTCAACGATTCCCCGGTGGTGGCGGACCAGGTCGGGATCGTTCGCCTGCAGCCCCTCGCTGAACCAGCTCGCGACAACCTGCGAGGCGATGGCCTCCGTCCCGCCGGTGCGGACCGTCCGGGCTCGTTCGGCCCACTCGTCGGCCGGTGTGTGTGTCGGCGAGGTGTCCACGAGTGTCAGCGTGCGCACCCGCGTCGGGTGCTGCGCCGCAAGACGTTGACCCACAACGCTTCCCAGTCCTACGCCGACCACGTGTGTCGACTCGATGCGGTTCGCGTCGATCAGCGCGAGCACGTCGCGGACCATCTCGGCGATGGAATACGGCCCCGCGGGCGAGGGTGAACGGCCGTGGCCGCGCAGGTCCACCGGCAGAACGCGGAAGCGCGCCGACAGCGGGGCGATCTGCGGCTCCCAGGCCGTCAGGTCGGTGCCGAGTGCGCCGAGCAGGACCACCGGGGGAGCGGCCGGGTCGCCGAGATCTGCGTGGTCGAGTTCGACTGTCACGACGGTCCTCCGCTGCGTGCGGCCAGTGCCCGGTCCACGAGGTCGGCCGCATGACCGAGATAGTTGGCGGGATCGGTCAGTTCCTCGAGTTCGACGGCGCTCAGGTGCTCGGTCACCTCGGGATCCTCGTCCAGCCGGTGTCCGGATCTCGCTGCGCGGGTGACGATCTCCCGGGCCCGGTCGGTTCGGGTGGACATCGCCGCGGTGACCCGTTCGGCGAGGATGAGGCCACCGGTGATCTCCAGGTTGCGGGCCATCGCGTCGGGGTGCACGACGAGACCGCCGAGACTTCCCGAGAGTCGGCACGCGGCGCCACCGGTACAGCGCAGAAGCGTGGTGACCGTCTCCCATTCGGCATGCCACGCCCCGCTTGCGCGCTGGAACTCGTGATCGGTGTTCGCCAGCACGGTGGCGACCAGTGCCGGGACGCGACGAGCGGATGCGCGTGCCGTGATCGCCGACGTCGGGTTCTGCTTGTGGGGCATGGCCGACGATCCGCCGGGATCGTTCTCGGACACCTCGGCCAACTCGGTCGAGGCCATGGCGATGATGTCGGTGGCCGGCTTCGACATCGCACCGGCCGCGAGCCCGAACGCCGTCGCGACGTCGGCGACCACCGTTCGATCGGTGTGCCACGGCAGGCCGGCACGGGCGAGCCCGAGATCGTCTGCCAGTGCGTCGGCGATCCGCAGACCCTCGGGGTGGAGGCCGGCCAGCGTACCCGCGGCGCCTCCGAGCGAGACGGGCAGCGACGAGATCGCCGACCGTACGCGGCGGGTCGCGGTGTCGAGCGCGACGAACCAGGTGGCCGCGAGCAGACCGAAGGTCGTCGGAAGTGCCTGCTGGCCAAGCGTTCGGGCCACCATCGGGGTGGTCCGGTGGAGGCGGGCGAGTTCGGCTGCGGCGTCGGCGGCCGCGGTCAGGTCCTCGAGTACCACCGCACCCGCACGCCGGATCAGCAGGACCAGCGCGGTGTCCAGAATGTCCTGGCTGGTGGCACCGCGATGGACCTGGTCGCCCGGCACACCGTGTGTCGCTGCCCGTTCGCGCAGGAGTCCGACCAGCGGGATGACCGGATTGCCGCCGTTCACCGCGGAGCGGCCCAGCTCGACGATGTCGATTCCGCCGGGTGCGGCGAGCTCGGACACCGATCGCTCGATGGCGCCGCAGTGTGCGGCGTCGATCACGCCCACCGACGCCGCGGCGCGCGCGAGCGCGGCCTCGACCTCGAGCATCGTGGTCACCCAGGCCCGGTCGGACACTTCGTCTCGCACACGCTCCGAACCGAAGATCGGGTCGAAGAGCTCACCTCGAGTGGACATGCGTGCCTTTCTCAGACCTCGAAGAACGGGGTTTCCCGGCCCAGCGGATCGGTGTCCTGCACCCGGACCGTCCACCGGTAGCCATCGCCGTCCCTCGTGGCGATCAGCTTCGACCGTTCGTGCGGCGGCATGGTGGCCAGGACAGGGTCGAGTCGGTGGGCGGACGCGTCCTCCGGGAAGTACATGCGGGTGACGAGTCGGTCCAGCATCCCACGGGCGAAGATCGAGACATTGATGTGCGGGGCCTCGACGAGGTCCGACTCGGCGGGCAGCGGTGCGGGTTTCACCGTGTTGACGGTGGCGGTGCCCGACGCGTCCGCGGCACTCCGCGCGAATCCACGAAAACCGTCCATGTCACCGGCGAAGCGGTCGGTGGCACCGGCGAAGCCGCCGGTGGCATCGGCCTGCCACGTCTCGATCATCGCGTCGGCGACAGGTTCGCCGCCGCCGTCGATCACGGTGATGGCGATGCTGATCCGTCCGGGCGTCGAGGCGGAGACCACGTCCGGGCCGTCCTCCCAGAGGAGGCCGATGTGCCAATAGGGGCCCACGGTCTGCGACGGCGTCGGTCCGAACGACGCGGTGGTGAAGTCCCCGCGCGTGACCGGGTAGATCGGTGCCGCACGGTCAGTCATCACTGTCGTGCTCCTGCTCGAAGACGCTGGCCTCACGCCCACGCAGGACGATGTCGAACCGAAATGCCAGGGCCCAGTTCGCGATGTCGGCGTCGTGGTCGGCGACGCTGATCATGCGGTGCCGCGCGTCGGCCGGCACCGCGTTGAAGATGGGGTCCTGGAAGAACATCGGGTCGTCGGGAAAGTACATCTGCGTGACCAGCCGCTGGGTGAAGGCGGTGCCGAACAGTGAGAAGTGGATGTGCGCAGGGCGCCATGCGTTGTCGTGGTTCATCCACGGGTACGGCCCGGGTTTGATCGTCGTGAAGGAGTAGTGGCCCGTGGCATCTGTGGTGCAGCGGCCGAGGCCGTTGAAGAACGGATCGAGTGGCGCCGACCAGTTGTCGCCGGTGTGCCGGTACCGGCCGCCGGCGTTGGCCTGCCAGACCTCGATCAGCGTGTGGGGGACCGGTTTCCGGTCGCTGTCGAGAACCCGGCCGTGGACGACTATCCGCTGTCCCTGTGCCTCACCACCGTTCGCGATCGTGAGGTCGTCGTCTCCCGGCCGAAGCCGGTCGTGACCGAATACGGGGCCGGTCAGTTCGGTCAGCCTGTGGGGGAGGAGTCTCAGCGGTTGGCTGGGGTGGCGTAACGCGGTCGTGCGGTAGTCGGCGAAGTCGGCCGGGACCTTGACGTGGGTGGGGCGCTCGTGACCAGGAGGTAAGTGCAACATGGGTTCTGGTGCCGGTTCTCTCGTGGGTGGGGGAGGATGGGTCGGCTGTGCGTCGGCCGGGAAGCTGCGCGCGACCTCAGTCCGGGGAATCGAGGCGGGAGATCTCGTGCCGCCAGGCGGTGTCGAGGTTCAACGTGCCGCCGAGGTCCGGGAGATCGGCGAGATCCTCCGGAGGAATGGGCCGGATCGTGCCACCGGCGGCGGCGATGGACAGCGACAACGACGCGATCGTCGCGACCGAGGCGGCCCGCAGGACCGCTTCGGCGACTCCACCACCGGTAGAGGTCAGGCCGTGGCCGCGCATGACCACCACCGGGCGATCCCCGATCGCCCGGGCCACCTCGTCTCCGAGGGGCTCGGTGTGGATCAAGGCCGACCGGGGGTACTCCGGCACCCCGCCGTGCGCCAGGGCGGCGCCGGGGATGTCGTAGGCGCCGACGATGGGGAGGATCGGTAGTCCCGCCAGGTTCGCCGCGACGACGTCACGGGGATGCGCATGGACGACGCAGGTCACGTCGGGCCGGTGATGGAGGACCCGGGTGTGCAGCGGCAACTCGGCTGGTGCGCGGTACTCGTCGAGTTCGCCTGCCGCACCGGGTGCTCCGGTCATGTCCACCAGCCGGATGTCGCGTGCGGTGGTGTGGGCCAGCCCGCGTTCACGGGGGCCGCGGCATCGGATGAGCAGGCGGGACTCGTCGACGCGGACACTGATGTGTCCGAGGATTCCGGGCGCGAGCTCGCGCGCGGCCAGGACACGGCAGCCGAGTGCGATCTGTTCGCGCAGTTCGTCATAGGAGTGATCGGTCACGCCGGCACCACCTTCGCGTCGTCCCCGAGAGCGGATCGGGATGCGTGTCGGACGGCGATCGCCTTCCGCAGGCGAACCGACTCGCGAGGCCAGTTGACGGTGAACCCACCGGTCACCTCTCCTCGATCGTCGCGCCAGGTGGCGGCGAGGCGGAAGGGTTCGGCCTCCTCGACGACCTCCGGTTCGACGTGGGCGGGCCTGGTGCCGAAAAGGTGGATGCGCCAGTCGTACTGGTCGCTCCACACATAGGCGACCGGGTCGTGTGCGGCGACGGCGAGATCACCGGCGAGCCGGGCCGCGACACAGTTCGCCTGCTCGACGCCGTTCGTCCAGTGCTCGATCCGGGAGTGCGACCCGGTGCTCGGGCGGAACCATGCGGACACATCACCCACGGCGGAGATGTTCTGCCGGCCGACAACCCGGCCGTGCGCGTCGCAGAGGACGCCCTCGGGAGTGGCGAGCCCACCCGATCGGAGCCACTCGATGTTGAGGGAGGCGCCGATACCCACGAGAACGGTGTCGGAGGACGTCTCCGACCCGTCGGAGAACACGGTCCGCACGACGTCGCCGTCGCGTTCCATGGTCTGCACCGTCACGCCGAACCTGGTGGTGACGCCGTTGGCGTGGTGGAGATCGACGAGTCGTCTGCCGAGTCGGTCGCCGACGACCCGCGCCATGGGGACCGGGGCAGTGTCGGCGATGGTGACCGCGATGCCGCTCTTCCGTGCCAGCGACGCGACCTCGGCCCCGATGAACCCCGCGCCGACCACGAGCAGGTCGCTCGACGCGGCGAGTCGGTCCCGGAGCGCGCGCGCATCCGAGATACCGCGCAGCACCAGGACTCCGTCGATGTCCCACGGGGAGGGCCGTGCCCCCGCACCGGTGGCGATGACGAGATGGTCGTAGGCGACGGTGTCGCCGCCGGCGAGTTCGATCGAGGAGTCCTCCGGCCGGACGCCGGTCACGGCACGCCCCAGGTTGAGTTCGATACCGAGATCGGCCGCCTCGGCCGGAGTCAGCAACGGCACATGCGGATCGGCCCCGACCGGGAGCTTGGAGAGCGGTGGCTTGTCGTAGGGGACCTCGTCCTCGGCCTCGAAGACCCGAACCGCTCCGGTGTATCCCTGCGCTCGTAGGGCGCGGGCGGTGCGGATTCCGGCGACCGAGCCGCCGACGATGACGACTCCGGAGCTCACCGGTCCTCCAGCCACAGGGCCGAGGCCGGGCAACTCTTGGCCGCGGCCTCGACACGCGCGCGATCGGCCTCCTCGACGGTCGCCTGCAGCAGGACCACCAGACCGTCGTCATCGAGGTCGCAGTAGTCATCGGCGCCGACAACACAATTCGCGTACCCCTGGCACGCGCTCAGATCAACCTTCAGCACAGCCATGTGCGTCCTCCCAGTAAGTGACGGTCACGCGAGGGCGTGACTAGACCTTGATTCCCATCCCGCCGTCGGAATGGACCACCCGACCGGTGATCCCGCGGGCGCGGTCCGAGGCGAGAAACACATAACCCCAGGCATGGTCGGTGCCGGACAGAGCGACCGCCAGCGGGGTTCGACCGGCCAGCTCGGCCGCGCGATCGGGGCCGTCGAGGCGTCGCTCGGTGATCCCCAGGGACGACAACCCCCGCAGATCGGTGTTCAGGGTGCCGCCCGGCGCGACACTGTTGACCCGGACGTCGGGAGCGAGCTCGTAGGCCAGCGTGGTGACCAGCCCGCGGACGGCGAACTTCGAAGCGACGTAGAGGGTTCCACCGCGACCGGGATAATACGACGAGGTCGACTCGGTCAGCACCACGTTGCCCTTGGACTTCGTCAGCTCGCCCATGGCGGCCTTGACGCTGTGCAGGTGTGATCTGACGTTGATCGAGAACATCTCGTCGAAGGCGGAATCGATTGCGTCGGCGTCGATGTCGGCCAGCTTGCGGTAGAAGTCGAAGACACCCACGCAGTTGACCAGGATGTCCAGGCCGCCGACATGCCCGACCATCGCGGCGACCGCGGCCTCGTTCGCCGCGGCGGTGGTCGCGTCACCGCGCACGACGAGAACCTCGGGGTGTTCGGCGGCGAGTTCCCCGCATTTGTGCTCGCTGATCTCGAGGACGCCGACCCGGGCGCCCTCCTCGCCGAATGCGTCGATCACCGCCCGGCCGATACCCGAACCGCCGCCGACGATGAGGGCGCGCTTGCCCTCGAGCCACCCGCTCATGCCTGCTCCTCCTCGGCGATCAGCGGAGCGAAGGGATTGCCGACCATCGCGGAGAGGGTCGCGGCGTTCTGCCAGGTCAGCGCTTCGAGCTCGAGCGGATCGAGTGTGATCCACTGCCCGGACTTCGGTGACCGGATCAGAATCCGGGCGCCGTTGCGCGTCAACACCTTCGAGACCTCGATCTCGGAGAACTCGTTGCCGATCGTCAGCGCGGGCCCCTCCTGGTTCGCCTGGAGCCCGGAGAGCCGGTTGCCGGCACGTGCATTGGCCGCGGCGTCCTCGGCCTCCCCTTCCCACGAGAGCTTCACAGGAAGATCGCCAGGTTCTGGGTACGAAGCACCGACTCGTCGACCGCGATGTGGCGCCGGGCCAGCCGCCACCCGGATCCTTCGAGTCGCAACAGATCTGTGCGGCCCGCGGAGATCAGCGACGGTTCGGCCACGTCGCCGCGGCTGCGGAACAGCAGGACCGCAGACTCGACCACGAGCTCCTGGTCGTTACCGGTGGCGAAGGTCCGAACGTTGGACAGGTGGTGGCGGATACGGGACGGCGGATCCTCGGTCCATGCGTGCTCGGTCCGGAGTCGCGCAACGCGTCGGCTGAGCGAGTACTTGTCCTCGTCGAAGTGCGCCATCCGTTTCGCGGTGTCGTAGCCGGAGTTCAGTGCCGTGGTGACGCGGATCGGCATGAAGTAGTGGATGTCCTCGGCCAGCGAGTCGAGCCACGTCTCGTAGTCCTGGTGGTCGAGGGTGTAGGTCTCATCGACCAACCACTTGTGCGCCAACAGATGTCGCGGGTCGTCGAAGCCGAGGGACGGTCCGGTTGCCTCGGTGCGTGAGGCGTCCTGGCCCAGCGGCGACTGGTCGGAACGGATCGGGATGTGTGTGGTCATGCGGATGTCTCCACGGGAGTCGTGTCACAGGAGGCGGGGGTCTCGGGGGCGCCCACGGCGATGGAGGTGATCTCGGGGGGAGCCTTCTCGAGGTGGTCGGCCCATTCGTTGAGGAGGTGGCGCTGGTTGTATTCGCCGTAGCCGATGTGTGCCACACCCGGGCCGGCGAACTCGTCGGGGGTCAGCGGTGCCACGACCGGGCTGTCGTCGTGCAGCATGCCCATGCGGCCGTTGAGGAGCAGGCGCTGCGCCATCGAGCCCGCCGCGGTGTTGGTCAGCGAAACCCAGTTCTCGACGTCATCCTGTTCGAACATGCCGCTGCTGCCGAAGCACATCAGGTACGCCTTGTACGAGAGCTTCTTGAACTCTTCGGGCGCCTCCTTGTCCACGACGAACCACGACAGCACCTCGGTCTCGTCGGCGCTGATGGGCTGCCACTGCCGCAGCGAGATGAACGGCAGCACGTCGTCGGATTCGCCGACCTTGGGCCAGTTGTGGACAAGACTCAGGTTGGGGAACAGCGACGCGGCCGAGATCATGAAGCCGTCGCGCCCGATGACGTCGATCTGCTCCGGTGTCCACTGCTCTTTCATCCGGGCGATCATCTCGTCGGGGTACCCGACGTAGCCGACCCGCTCCTCGAACGTCCCGGGAGGCAACTTGTAGGTGGTGCCGCCGCCCTTGCCGGCCCAATATGTGTTGCCGTCCTTGCGCTTTTCGGCCTTCGGCTCACGGAACAAACCGATCTCGACGACGCTCGTGTGCGTCTGCGGGGTGTGGTACATGTCGCCCGCGAAGTTCTCGGCGCCGATCTTCCAGTTCGCCTTGATCCGCCAGCGCTGCGGCCCCAGCACCTCGACGCCGCTGGCGCTCTGCTTCGTGTAGTAGTCGAGGTAGAACGCGAAGTCGCCCAGGAAGTCTCGCAAAGGGGGTGCGTCCGGGTCCATCGAGACGAAGATCAATCCGTTGAAGGTGTCCAGGCTGGGGGCCGGCAGAAGTCGTTGGCCCTTCTTGGCGAAACCCTGCTCACCGCCGTAAGCCTCCTTGTGAAAGGGCAATCCGACGATCTTGCCGTCGTTCTTGTACGACCAGCCGTGATACGGGCAGCGGAAATGGGAGGCGTTGCCCTGTTCGGCCCGGCACACCTGCATTCCGCGGTGAAGGCACATGTTGAACATCGCGTGGATCTCACCGGACTGATCACGGCTGACGATGAACGAGTTGTCCACGACGCGGCGAACCACGTAGTCGCCGACCTCCGGGATCTCCGATTCGTGTGCCACGAACATCCATGAGCGGCTGAAGAGCCGCTCCTTCTCCGCGGTGAATACATCGGCGTCGTTGTAGATGTGGGCGGGAAGCATGCCCTTTCGGACGTTCCGCAGAACGTCGTCGGCGTCGCGCATGTGGACCTCGTTTTCGAAGAGAGCTGGACTTAAGGGGAGTCTGCTGTGAAGAGCGATTGGTGTCAATGACTCTGCTGGGCGGGCGCAGTCGTGTCCGTTTTGCCCTCCTAGCTGGGTAAACACCAAATCATTCGGTGATTCAGGCGCTCCGCGCCGAGGGTCGTCGATTCCTTCCGGGAGTGCTGAGGTCGCTCTGTATGCACTGGTCAGAAGGCTAGTACCAGTGCGGCGGGAGGCGCCGGGTGGTTATCGGAGAAATAATTTGACCCTGTCTGTACAGCAGAACAAGCCTGCGAGTTGCTTGTGTGCAACCGGGCTTGAGTGTTCACTGTGACTCAGCTCATGGCAGCCGACGGGAAGTGCTTGACAGCACGCGGCCAGCAGAGCGCATCTACCCGTGAGCGGTTGAGGAGAACAATGACCGAGCCTTTTGTCGACCTGTACACCCGGAACGGCTTCGCCGGCCCGGTGGGGACCATCCTGCGGTCGCACTACGCCCCGCCGTACGCGCGGGTCAAGGGAACCTATGCTCCGCGTCGAATGGACGTGCACGCGGTTGCCGAGGAGCTGTTCCGCAGTGCCGGTGAGCTTCCCGTGGCCGTACTCGAGGCCGACGACGTGAGCATCGAGCTGGCCTACCGCACCGAAGGGTCCTCGACCGCGGTGCGCAACGTGCTGGCCGACGAGATCCATTACATCCTCGAGGGTGCGGGCCGGCTCGAGACCGACTTCGGCGTCCTCGACGTCACCGCCGGTGACTTCGTGCTCCTGCCCCGGGCGGTGACCTATCGGTTCTCGTCGATCAGTACCCCGATCCGCGAGATCATCGTGGTGACCGGTTCGGAGATGGTGTTGGACCCGCAGCCGCCGGTCGCGCTGGACGTGGCCCGGCACGTCGATGTGCCCGCACCCAATCCCGTTGCGCGCGAGGATGGCCCGTTCGAGGTCATCATCCGGCACGGGAGCGACACCACGACCTACACCTTCGACGCGGACCCGATGCCGTGCATCGGGACCGGGGAAGGTCCTGTCGTGCGCCGGTTCTCGTTCGAGAACGTGCCCCACCTGACGTTCGAGCAGACCGGACCCTTCCCGCCGAAGCTGTTCGACGACGCCACGAGCCGGGTCCTCATGTTCAACCTCAGTGACCGGGAGAGCCCGCGCCCGCCCATCCACCACAACGCCGACTTCGACGAGCTCATCTTCTACGTGGCCGGACCCGGCCGGTACGGCGAGGTCGACGTGCCGGGGACGATCATGTGGACCCCCAAGGGGATCGTCCACCACGGGCCCGCCGAGGATGTCCCCCATGGCTACCGCGCGTTCCTGGTGGAGACTCGTTCGCCGCTGCGGCTCACGCCGGCCGGCGAGACGATCTCCACGCTGATGGAGACGGGCATGTTCGGCTTGTTCGACAACAACTGACCCGACCTTCCCACTCTCTCCGAACATCGCCGATTTGTCTGCGATGTCGTTCTCCCACGCCCTCATCGCGAGGGCGGTCACCTGAAAGGACCGATGATGACCATCACCGATGACATCGCATCTCCTCACTACGACGACTTCGCCGGGACCGAGCTCGACACCGACAAGTGGATGTTCCTCGAATACCCTCTGCCGGACGGGAGTTCGCATGTATGCGCCGAACCCAACGCGCAGGTGTCGGTGGGCGACGGTGCATACGCGGTTCGCATCGAGCGCTTCGACAACCATCACGGTGTCCAGATCATCGACAACCCCAAGCACCTGCTGTTCACCACCAAGGCCTTCGAATTGCCGGCGGTCGGCCAATCACGGTTCTCGGTACGGATGTCTGCGGAGGGACTCAACACCACGGCATACGACTACCGCGACGGATTCGCGGCATTCAATGTCCTTGACCTGGTGGACGGCTGGGTGTTCGATCTCGCGGCGTCCTCCGATCGGATCTTCGCGATTCACGAGCGGCTGCCGTTTCCCGGCGTCGTCGCGCCGTTCACCCACTGCGTCGACGCGCCGCTGAGTGGGCTGAACACCGAACCCGGTGCCGAACACCGGTATTCGGTGGCACTGGATCGCGAGGCGCGCACCGTCGTCTGGGAGGTCGACGGGCAGCCCGTGTACTGGATTGCCGACGCTGACGTACCCGAACGCGTGCAGGTCGGATTCGGGGTGTTCACGTTGCACCCGGTCCAGGACGACAGCAGTGTGTCGCTGCGCGGGCAGGGCTTCTCGGCCCGTTGGCGCGATCTGACCGTCGAGATACCGAATAGTGCATAATGGCGGGGTGAATCGGCCCTTGGCCGGTTGCCGGGCATGGGATCGGGGGATCGTATGACGGGGTTTCGGGCGTCGCCGACGCGCCAGGTGCGTCTGTATCAGGAGGTGGCGGACCAGCTCCGCGAGGCAATCCTCTCCGAGCAGTTCCGCCCAGGCGACCGGTTGCCGATCGAAACCGAGCTGGCCGCGCAGTTCGGCGTGAGTCGCGCAGTCGTCCGTCAGGCGACCCTGAATCTGGAACATGAAGGGCTGGTGACGGTTCTCGTCGGCGCCGGTGGCGGGACGTTCGTCACCGAGCCCGATCCGCTGCCGGTCCTGCGTGCGCTGGAGAACTACTTCCGGCACCGGGGAGTGCCGTTCGAGGACTATCTGCATGCCAAGCGGATTCTGGAGCCGACAGTCCTCAACGACATCATGAGATTCAGCGACGGCGCTCACCGGGAGCGGTTGAAGGCGAGTACCGATGAGTTCGCGCGGGCGATCGACAACGGTTCCCCCGACGGGCTGCTGTTGACTCGGGCGTTGGACTTCCACGAGATCCTGATCTCGGAGGTGGGTAACCCGGTGTTGGAACTGGTGCTCGGCGCACTGGTCCGTCTGGGAGATCGGGTTCCGGAGTTCCGGCAGACCCGGAATCCGAACTGGGAACACATCCTCGAGGAGCACCGCGGAATCCTGAAGGCGCTCGAGGACAACAACGCCCGAGAGTTCCGGGCGTTCATGCTCGAGCACCTCGAGTCCGTGGAGCACATCTACGGTGACGACCACTTCCTGGATCCGGCGCCTGCAATCGCCGAGGACGGTCCCGAGCGCTGAGTGCAGTGCTTCTCACCGCCCGAACTGCGGTGAGAAGCACTGTGGGGCACCGAAAACCGCCCCGAGAATGTCTGCACATCGGGTACTGTCACTGGTATGCAGACAAACCCGCCGGGGCGTCGGTTTCAAGATCCCTCGATACCGGCACCGCAGTATCCGATCGAGTCGGTGGACAACGCACTCAAACTCGTCCTGCTGCTCGGCGAGCAGTCCGAGATCCGGATGACGGATGCAGCCCGCTACCTCGGGGTCGCCACGTCGACAGCGCACCGTCTGCTGGCGATGTTGCAGTACCGCGGATTCATGCGCCAGGACCCGGTGTCGAAGGTGTACCGGGCGGGCCCGGCGCTGACGTGGGTCGCCTTCACGATCTTCGGTCGCCTGGATATCCAGGGCGTGGCCAACCCGGTCCTCCGAGACCTCAGTGAGCGTCTCCGGGAGACCGTCCACGTGGGAATACTCGATGGTGCGAGCGTGCGATTCGTCGCCGCGGTGGAGAGTCCGGCCGCGGTGCGCGTGGCATCCCGACTGGGTCGGACGATGCCGGCCCATTGCACCTCGACGGGAAAGGCGCTGCTGGCACGACTGTCGACCGAGGAACTCCGGCAGCTGTATCCGACGGAGAACCTGGAGACGATCACACCCCACTCGCTCGCTTCCCGGTCGGAGCTCGAGGCCGAACTGGCTCGGATTCGAGAGCAGGGCTTCGCCACGAACCAGGGAGAGAGCGAAGACGATGTGGCCTCGGTGGCGGTGCCGATCGTGACCCGTGCTCCAGGGCTACGGCTGGCCTTGAACGCCTCGGCGCCGCAGCACCGCCTTCGCCAGTCGCACTACAGGCCGCTCGCGGCGGTACTCGTCGAGGCCGCTGCAGAGATCGGCGAGCAACTCGGCTGAGTCAGGAAGGATTCGCCATGACCGGACACATCCGGTTTCCGGTCACCGTCGCGGTTCGTCGCCGCGCCAAGCCGGAGTCGGTCGGTGCCCTGTGGAACTGGGCTCAGGAGTTGTGTGAGGCGGCGCGCGCGCACCCGGGATTCATCGGCTCGGACCTGAGCGTGCGTGGCCAGGGTGATGCACCCGAGCTCGTCATCGGTCTCAGTTTCGACAGTTCGGAGAGCCTCGCGGCATGGGAGCGCAGCGAGGAGCGGGTCGGACACCTCGAGGGCGGCTCCTCGGTGACCGACGGGCCCGTCGTCGGTCTGACCGTCGCAGACTTCGACCGTGGCCTCTTCGGGGGCTCGCCGGGGCAGGTCGCAGTCGCCCCACCGCGATGGAAGACGGCGGTCGTGGTGTGGACGGCCCTCTTCCCGGCGGCATTGGTACTGAACACCTTCCTGATGCCGGGTCTGCCTCAGATGCCCACACCGGTGACCACACTCATCAGCACATTGCTCCTGGTCCCGTTCGTCGTCTGGGTTGGAGTGCCCCTTGTGCACCGGTGCTGGGAGTGGATCGCCGGCCTGGGCGAATCTGCAGAGTAGACAGACGGAGAACAGATAGCCAAGGCGCGCTGCGGAATTCGAATGAAACGCCCCGACCATGGGGCTGGCCCCAAAGGTTCAAACAATGTATGTTCGAGATGTGGGACGTTCGGCCCCTTCGTCATTCGTCCCCTTCGCCGCTCGCCATCCGCGGTACATCGCTCGAATAGACCGATCATTCTCCGCACCGCAGTCGACACCCGACACACGCCCATCTCACCTGTCGATGTGAGCCTGCGGCGTCACCCCTACCGCATCACCCCCACCACGTCACCACCACAACACCTTTGAGGAGCCCCGATGTCCGAACATGTATCACTGTGGGAAGCCGCAGCCCGCGAGATGGAGGACTACGCCTTCGTCGCCGATCCTGCGCTGCAGCCGAAGTGGGATGTGCCGGAGAAGATCGCGATCAATGTGGCGGTTGCCGGCCGCGCCGGCGTCGGCGATTCGGCGGCCTACCCGGTCGACATCGAGGAGTACATCGATTCCGCCTCGGAGGTCATCGAGGCCGGCGCGGTCGGGGTCCACATCGACTTCACCTGGGTCACCGACTCCAAGGGGCGCCGACTCGACAAGGATCTACCCCCCACCGAGGCCTACGGTCTCGTCCTCGATCCGCTGCGGAAGCGGTTCGGTCACGACTTCGTGGCGAACCTCAACGTGCTGAACGGAAAGACGTTCGAGGAGTGCATGAGTCCGGCCGTCTCCGGTCAGGCCGAGGTTGCGCCGTGTGCGGCCGGCCATCCCGAGGAGTTCGTGATCCCGGCGGTGAAGACTCTCACCGCACACGGCGTCAGCCCGGAGATCGTCGTACACAGCTCGGGCGAGATCGAGTTCGCCAAACGCCGGCTGTTCGACACCGGCCTCGTTGCGGGACAAAGTAACTGGATCGTCCTCTACGGCCTCCCGGTGGATGTGGGCCGCACCCTGATCTCGGGTGCGTGGGTGACCGATACGCGGTCGATGGCCACACATCTCATGCTGATGGTCGACCAGATCCGGCAGATCGATCCGAATGCGGCGATCACGGTGTGCAATGCCGGACGCGCGAACCTCTACATCACGACATTGGCGACGATGCTCGGCCTGAACATCCGCGTCGGACTCGAGGACAGTGGATGGAAGCACCCGAACAGCGATGAACTCACCGCCAGCAATCTCGAACTGTTCACCCGCGCGAAGACGATCGCGGCCGAACTCGGCCGCACGGTCGCCTCTGCCGACGACTACCGCACTCAGATCGGGTTGCCCGCGAGGGCCGGCACCCCGCAGGCCTGAGCATTCCCACGCCGTACGACACGGCCCGTCTACAGGAGAATCACATGAACGAGAACGAATTCGACGGCAAGGTTGCGTTGGTCACCGGCGCGGCGTCGGGCATCGGTAGAGCCTCCGCGCTGGCCTTCGCGGCCGCCGGTGCCAGAGTCGTGGTCGTCGACCTCGACGAGGTCCAGGGCAGGAAGACGGTGGAGCTCGCCGGTGGGGACGACGTGGCATGCTTCGTCCGCGCGGATGTCTCCGACCAGCAGGACGCCGAGCGGATGGTCGAGACGGCGCTCTCGAAGTTCGGGCGGCTCGATGCGGCCCACAACAACGCCGGGATCGAGATCGCCGGAAAGTCGATCGCCGATCTGCCGCGCGAGGACTGGGACAAGGTCATCAGCGTCAACCTGAGCGGGGTCTTCGCCGGTATGCGGGCGCAGATCCCCGCCATGCTGGAGTCCGGTGGCGGCGCGATCGTCAACACCGCGTCGGCACTGGGTACCGTCGCACTCCCCAATCAGGCCGCGTACGTGGCGTCCAAGCACGGGGTCGTCGGCCTCAGCAAGGCTGCGGCCATGGAGTACTCGGCACAGGGAATCCGCGTCAACGCGTTGTGCCCCGGCGTGATCCGGACACCGATGGTCGAGGAGATGGCCGCCCACGATGCGGGCTTCCTGCCCCTGATGAATCAGATGCACCCGATCGGACGCCTGGGCACGACCGAGGAGATGGGCGCGGTCACCCTGTGGCTCTGTTCGTCGGCGGCGTCGTTCGTCACCGGACAGGCGATCCATGCCGACGGCGGTTACACGACGCACTGACGTCTCGCCCTTCACCACTGCCCGTGCGGCCCTCACCACGTGAGGGTCGCACGGGCAGTTGCGTTCTCAGGTGTTGATGCTGTGCCGATCGCCGTGCCGGGCCGTTTCGGAGCAATCTCTGCAACACAGACATTCGTTGCGCGAAAACTGCTCTGCCACATAGGCTTCGAAATGAGATGTGAGCCACAGTCCACAGTCACATCCCAGTGGATGCGCAGCATCATGATTTCGGCCGGCTCCGGCGGAAGTCACTTCACGGGCGCGAGTCCCGGTCCCCACACGAAGGAGAACTGATGACATCGATGTTGTTGTCCCATACGCCGTTCACGGCGCCCCAGGAGGGAACGCGCTCGGTTCTCCGACGTGTCGGCTCAAGCGGGGCTCTCGCATGAGCGCCGTTACGGAGCCGGGAACGGCGGCGGCGCAGCCGAACACCTCAGCGGGACGCCTTGCGGGCAAACGTGTGCTGATCACGGGGACCGGCGGCGGGCAGGGTGAGGCCGCGCAGGCGATGTTCGTCCGAGAAGGCGCACGCGTCATCGGATGCGACGTCCAGGCGGGCCGTGCAGAGGCCACCGCGAACTCGCTGGCATCCGCGGGTCACGACGCGTGGGGCACCACCGTCGACCTCACCGACCCCGCCGCCGCGGCGGCATGGGTGGAGGAGGGCGCCGAACGTCTCGGCGGAATCGACGTGTTGTACAACAACGCGGCGGGTTTCGGCTTCGCACCGTTCCCGGACATCACCTATGAGATGTGGAAGCACGTCATCGACGTCGAGCTCAATCTCGTGTTCACGGTGACCAGCCCGGCGTGGAAGCACCTGGTTGCCTCCGGTGCGGGCTCCATCATCAACGTCGGTTCGATCTCGGGAATCCGAGGCGTCGCACCACTGGGCCAGGCGGCGCACTCGGCCGCGAAGGGCGCGATCATCGCGTTGACGAAATCCCTGGCAGCCGAAGGCGCCGAGCACGGGCTCCGTGTCAATGCCATCTCTCCGGGATTCGTGGCATCACCCGCCACCGATGCCGCCGTCGACGAGCAGGGCCGCAACTACATGTTGGGTCTACATCTGATCAAACGCGCCGGCACCGGTGATGACATCGCGTCGCTGGCAACGTATCTCGCGTCTGACGAGTCATCCTGGGTCACCGGGCAGAACATGGTGATCGACGGCGGATGGTCGTCGGGATTCAACTGATCCCGTCGCAAGCACGTTGATCCCGGTCGTCACCGGCCACGCCACCCCGCTCGAGCTCGGAGACATCCTCCGAACTCGAGCGGGGTGGCCGCGTCATGCCGCCATCGCGGCGTCAGTTCTTGCTGGCCCTCATCGGCCCGGGGGTCCACAGCCCGCTGTGACTCTCGGTGGTGATGGTCAGCTCGGCGTCGGTCTGCGGCAGGATCGGGGTGAGACCCTGGAGCATGCCCCAGTCCTTGGCCCAGTCGTTACGCAGATACGACGGGTACACGCGCGGGCGCAGCTCGTTCTCGATGATGCCCAGCGGGCCGCCGAAGTCGCCGGCCATCCACCGCTGCGAGTTCACCCGCTCACCCTCGCGGTCCGGGGAGATCCGCCATTCCGGGGTCTCGAGCACCCCGTATTTGACCTGGGCGGGACGCTGGCACGGGAAGGCGAGCCCGGCCTCCCAGTCGATGAGGACCGGGTCCTTGCTGCCCACCAGTGAATTGAGGGTCACCATCGACGAGACGCGCGGTGGTGTCACCGCCAGCCACTGGTCGCGGAGCGGCGAGTCGTCCTGGGCGAGCACACGAACCACCGTCGCGCCCTCGGGTGCCCGGTCCAGCGGGAAGCGCAGGTTGCGCCATTCGGGTGCGCCGCCGATGTCGAGCGGGACCATCTGGCCTGCAGGAGCCACGGTTCCGTCCGGGGCGACCCGACCGAACTGCAGACGCACGCGCTGTCCCTGACGGGTGACGGCGAGGTCGTCGATGTACTCCACGTGGCCCGCGACAGACATGGTCACCAGCGGCTGATCGGCGTTACGCCTTTCGGGCAGCTGGTACCAATCTGAGGTGAGCCGCCCGGTCCCGCTGGGGGAGTTGTAGGTGCCGAGCACCGGGGTCTGCTGTGGCGACAGGCCGAACGGCAGCTTCACCGTCGAACCGTTGACCCCGGCCTGCGCCGTGCTTCCACCGCTGGTGTCGCTCGAGCCGCTGGTGGAGTCCGTTGCGCTGCCGGTGTCATCGGTCGGATCGGATTGGGTCCGATCGACTTCCGCGGTCGAGGTCCCCGACGACGACTCGGGCTCGTCGCCGGACTCCTCGGTCAGGTCCGACGCGACACCGTTGGGGTCGAAACCCGCCATGCCCTGGCCGGCCAGTGCCGCGCCGGGGGACGGATTGTTCTGTCCGGCAACACGTGCGGGTGCCAGTAGGCCCTTGGTGGGGTCGCTCTCGACCAGGACGGCATCGGCCAGCGCGCAGGGCTCGCCCCGGATGGCGCTGACATTGGAGCTCAACCACGACCACGAGTTCCGTTGTGTCCAGTCCGCTTTGGCGAACGAGACCAGTGTGAACAGGAGCATGATCGCCGAGACGACGATGATCGAGGGGCTGCGCAGCCGTGTGAACACCGATCGTGACGCGCCGGCGCGGACCGTCTCGTCGACGTAGTCGTCGCGGAAGTGCTGCCACAGGCCGAGCAGTGTCAGGGCCACCGCCACCGCCAGGATGCCGGTCCACAGCGGGATGCCCTTCACATCGGGAACCGCGTCGCGCCAGGGGATTCCGTAGCTGCCGACGTACCACCACTGGTTTCGTCCGGAGAACGCGAGGGCCAGCACGTAGGCGCAGGCCGCGGCGAACAGGGTCCGGTTGCGTCGACGCCGCATGATCGAGCGGTCCGCGCAGGCGGTGGCCACTGCGGCGAGTGCGCCGCCGATGGCGGCGTACACACCCATCTGGTGGGTCCACTTGGTGGGCAGGAAGGCCATCATCACGGCCGAACCCGCCACCATGGCGAGAAGGCGCCAGGTCGGTGCGGTGGCGATACCCGGCAGGCGCCGCCGGTTGAGCAACATCACCACGACCAGGATGAAGCTCGCGAACACGATGAGAATGCCGAAGCGCCGGGCGATCCCGCCGTCGGCGGTCGGGTTCATCAGCATGTAGTAGCGCATCGGCTCTTCCCACCACTTGTTGGTGGGACCGACCTGACCGTTGACCGACACGGCCTCGAGAATCGGTGCGAGTGGCTGGTCGGCGAAGATCTCGAACATCACCGCCAGACCGGCGGCGAGGATCGGCAACAGCAGAGGCCAGGTGCCGTCACGTTTGCGGCGCGCCATCAATCGCTTGAGCAGGGGCCGGATTCCGGCGATCAATGCGACCGCGGCGATCACGCCGGTCGGGTGGATCGTCAGTGTGAAGGCGGCCGAGATGATGCCGACGGTGAGCGGGAAGAATCGTCCGGTGGCGATCGCGCGTTCGACACACACCCAGGTGAACAGCGTGCCCAGTGCGATGAGTGGTTCGACGCGCAGACCGTTGTTGTACGGCATCCACACGGCGAGGAACACGAGTGCGGCCGCCCAGATCGCCGGGGTCGACTCCCGCACGGCGCGCCCGAGGCGGGGGATCGCGGCGCGGCTGATCAACCACCACGACGCCATCGCGAACAGGAACGGCAGCAGCCTCAGCCACGGTGTCGCGGTGCTGATCTCCATCCACGCCGACAGATAGTGGTAGTGCCAGCCGAACGGATCCTGCGGTACCCCGAAGTAGCGGTAGTAGTTGTCGAGGTAGCCTGCCTCGCTCGCTATGCGGCCGACGGTCACCTGGTATCCGTCGTCGGCGGTGTTCCCGCCGACGAACATCCAGATCAGCAGGACGAGCGTGACGAAGCCGTCGACCGGGCGGACGCGCCACCACCCGGCGGGGAAGATCTTGTGATGTCCACGCCCGTCACGGGCATCGAGTATCGCCAGGGCGATGAGTGCGAGGATCGTCGAGAGCACGCCGATGACGAGCAGCCAGAACTTGAGTGTCGTGGGGGTGGAGACGAATCGGGTGTCGATGGTCGAGTTGAAGGACAACCCTTCGGTGGACACGTTCGACGGCAGGCTCGAGTAGACGCCGATGATCTGCGGACGCGCGTTGGGGTCTCTCAGATCGAAGCTGTGTTGTGCATCCGAATTGTCGGGCAGCCCTTCGATGGCGCCGCGCGCGCCGGTGGTGTCTGCGTGTACGACGATTCGGCAGTCCGCGGAAGCCTGCGCGGCGGCGCGGGGGGTGTTGAGCAGAACGACATTTCGTTGCACCACCTGCAGGGAGTCGGCGGTGGCACGGATGAACAGGCCGACCTTGCTGGCCTCGGTGCCGCCCTCGGGCACGGTGGACAGCAGGACGCCGCCGCCGGACGGCAGCGACGCACCGAGCGCGCACGGAACGGCGACGTCCATCGACACCGGCACGAACGAGACGTTCGGCGCGGCGACGTTGGCGACCGAACCCTGCTGCGGCCAGGTCAGTTCGGCCTTCGTGTAGTCGACCGGCAGGAACGGGCTCAGCAGTGCCAGGAGGATGCCGATCGCACCGGCGACCATCGCCACGATCCGGGCGGTGCCGGCGTGCCGTTCGGCGAAACTCTCTGGGCTGCCGTTCCTCTCACCGGCGTGCCCCGACCCTGCCTGATCTGTTCCGGACCGATCTGCCACAGGCTGGGTCCTCTCGGTCTCGGGTGTCCCTGTTTGCGCGGGTGTCCCTGTTTGCTGGGGTGTGCCTGTTTGCTGGGGTGTCCCTGTTTGCTGGGGTGGAACGGGCTGGTTCGGTTCGGGTTGTCCCGGGGCGTGGGCGTCGACGCGGTCAGTCATCTTCGGGCACCACCCTGATCGGGCCGGGTCGTGACCATCCATAGGTGGTCGTCGACCCGGTCAGTACGTCCGCCGGTCGCGCCTGCGGTACCAGCGGGTCCAGTCGCTGCAGGTTGCCCCACTCGCGATACCAGTCGTTGTCGAGGTAGGTCGCCACCGTCGAGGGGCGGGTCAACGCCTCCACCGTGGTCAGTAGACCGCCGTCGTCGGTGGCCATCCACGTCTTGGACTGCGAGTTGGCGATCCACGACTCGGGCAGGATGCGCCAGTCCGGGATGTCGAAGATGCCGTCGTGCGCCGTGATCGGTCGCTGACACGGGAACACGGCGCCCGCTGCGAAGTCGATGAGCACCGGGTCGGTGGACCCGACGACGTTCTGCAGGGTCTGCAGCACCGGGGCGCGCGGCGGCGTGATGGCAAGCCACTGATCGGGATCGAGGTTGTTGTCCTTGGCGACGATCCGCAGAACTGTGGCGTCGGCGGGCACCCGATCCATCGGGATCCGGAGGTTGCGCCACGGGCGGTTCGCGCGGTCGGCGTCGATCGGGATCGCGGGGGCGCCGACCTCGACGAAGTTCCCGTCCGACTCGCGCCCGAACTGCACCTCGAGCGGTTGTCCGAAGACGGGGACGCCGTCGCGGTCGAGGGTGAACACGGCGCCCGCTGCGGTGATGACGATCAACGGGGAGGCGTCGCGCGCCGGGAGGCGGTACCAGTCGGTGGTCAATGTCGCCTGGCCGCTGGGGGTTTCGTTACTGCCCAGCACCGGGGTGGTGGCGGGATCGAGACCGAACGGGAGTGCGGCGGTGCTGCCGTTGACGCCGCGCGGGCCCACGCCGCCGGTCGTGCCGGGGTTGGAGCCGTAGACGATGAACGTCTTCGACAGGTCCGCCGAGGTGTTCATCGCACCCGGCTTCTGCGCGCCGGCCTGCGGGGTCAGGTCGGATTTCACGCCGTCGGGGCGGAAGCCGTTCGACTGCCCTTCGAGCGCCTTCGACGCCGATTCGCCGCGCGCGGGGACGAGCATGCCGCGATTGGGGTCGGGTTCGACGAGAACGGAATCGGCCATCGCGCAGGTGTTCCCGCGTACGGAGTCGAGGTTGGCCGACAGCATCGTGAACTCGTCGGAGCGACTCACCGCGGCTTTGGCGAACACCGCGACCTCGGATACGACGATGAGGAGTGCGATCACCGCGATCGGCGCCGACGCGATCCCTACCCGCCAGCCCGAGGGAGCCGCGCCGCGCTCGTGTGCCAGCCCGGTCTCGTTCACGAAGTCCATCCGCAGGTGCTGCCAGATCGCGAACGCGAGTGCGACGACGGCGAGCGCGAGCAGCAGCGTCGACACCTGCATTCCGGCGATGACCGGAGCCTTGTCGAACCAGGCGATGCCGAAGTTGTACGGCCACGGCCAGGCGTTCTTGCCCGCCGCCGCCGCGGCGCAGGCCACCAGCAGGCCCGCGATCAGGATGGAGAGGTTGCGTAGTGTTCGACGCGCCGCCTGACCGATCGCCACGCAGGCGACCGCGGCCAGTGCCGCACCCAGGCCGGCGAAGATACCGAACTGGATGGTCCATTTGGTCGGGGTGAACGACAGCAGCAGGATCGTCAGCAGCGATGCCCCGAGTGCACGCCACACGGCGCCCGGGTCCAGGCCGTCGATCCGTTTGCGCCGCAACATGATCGCCAGCACCACGAACATCGACACGGCAAACAGCAGCACCGGGATTCGGCGTGCGAGCGCGCCGTCGGTGGTGTTCACGGCCAGGAAGTAGTAGCGGAGCAGTTCCTGATACCAGGCGAGTGTCGGGCCCACCGAGTAGCGGATGCGCACCGCTTCGAACACGGTCGCCAGGGTTTGATCGCGGAAGACGACGATGATCACCAGGGCGAAGGCGGCGAGAAGCGGGGCGAGAAGCGGCAGCACCCCGTCCTCGACACGGCGTCGGACGAGGATGCGCAGCATGGGACGTGCGCTCGCGATGAGCAGCGCCACCGCGACCAGCCCGTGCGGGGCCAACGCCAGCGTCAGGGCCGCGGTGAATGCGGCCAGTACCGCCGGGAGCAACCGGCGCGTCGAGACGGCGACCTCCACAGCCCACCATGTCAGGAGCGTGCCGACGACGATGATGCCCTCGCTGCGCAGGCCCGAGCACATCGGCAGCCAGAACGCGAGGAACACCGCGGCCCCGGTGAGCATCGCCCACTGGGATCGGCGGACCGCGGCACCGAGTCGGGGCAGCAGCACCCGGCTGAGGATGAACCAGGCGACGAGCCCGGCGATCAGCGAGGGCAGACGCATCCAGATCCCGGTCGTCGAGATCGTCGACCAGTAGGCGAGGAAGTTGTAGTACCAGTCGAACGGCGCCTCGGGGATGCCGTAGAAGCGGTAGTAGTTGGCCAGGTAGCCGGAGTCGGCGGCGTTGCGCCCCATGTTGAGGATGTAGCCGTCGTCAGGCGAACCGGCGCCCAGGAAGTGCCAGATCACCAGCGTCAGGGTCACCCCGACGTCGGTGGGGCGGGGACGCAGCACCGCCCACCACCGCAACCTGCGTCCGACGCGCCGGTGGTAGCCGTGGATGCGGTCGAGCCTGCCGACGGCCACGAACGCCACGATCGCGGCGATGACGCCGACGATCATCACCAGCCACTTGAGAACAGACGGCGACGAGTCGAACCGGTCGTCGATCTCGATGCGGACGTCGAAACCGGTGCTCGCGCGGACCTCGTCGGTGCTCAGGTCGGTGAAGACGCCGGCGATCTGCGGATTCGACGACGGCTGCGCCAGGCCCACATCGCCGCCGCCGGCGGCGGCCGGGCCGGGCGGCAGGCCGACGAACTGGGTGCCGGTGGTGGTCGCATCGGAGAAGATGCGCAGTTCAGCGCACCGTGTGAGAGCTTCGCGCGGCGCCGAGGCCAGCGTCTTGTTGCGATTGGTGACCGTCACATTCGACGCATCGGCGACGACGAACAGTCCGTTGTCGCGGGCCTTGGTCGCCCCGGCGGGCATGGTCGACAGCACCGTGGTGGACGTATCGTCGCCCGTCGCCGCGAGTACCCGGCACGGGATGGTGATCTGCACGTCTTGCGCGGTCTGGGCGACCAGCGGTGCCGTGATCGACGCCGAATCGGCGCCGAGGTCCTGGCCTGCGGGCCACGCGATCGACGCGGTCGACGTGCTGACCGGCAGAAACGGGGTGAGGACCCCGGCTGCCACGGCGATCAACCCGGCGATCGCGGCCACCAGTGCCACCGGACGGGACTGCTGCTCGCCGGACGGGCGCTGCGCTACATCCTTGGTGTCGGGAGCAGCAGCGCCGACACCGACCTCGTCTGACTCGGACACTTCAGGCGACTTCGGCACAGGCGCATCGTAGTCAGCCATGCTGTGACAATCCCAAATCGCCGCCGCTCCGCCGTGCAGCGTGACTACCTGCTGGCCGAGCAGCGTCGACCGAGCGTGGCGAGGACGTCGCGTCCGTCGAGGTCACGGGGTGAGCCGGTGTCGATGGGGTGGCTCGTAGGTGTGGGTGCGTTCTGGTTTCGACACGGCTCCTCGCTGCGCTCGTCACCGGCTCAACCAGCGGGGGGTCGGCTCAACCAGCAGATACGCGGCTCAACCAGCGGCTCGCGTGTCAGGCGAACCGCATGAGGATCGAGTGGACCGCCTGGGTGACGGTCATCCGGTCGTAGGTCTGCACGAACTCGAAGGTGCGCTCGAGGTCGGGGCCGGCGTCGTGCTGGTCCCGTGCGGAGAGCAGGGCTGCGAAGTGCGGGCCGAGAACCGCGACGTTCCATTCGTTGATCAGGTCGTCGTCGGGGTCGAGGGGGGCGCGATGGACGTTCCCGTCGCGCACGTCGGGCAACCCGACGCCGTAGACGCCGGCCAGCCCGGTCTGCTCGGCCATCTCCTGCCAGCGCCTCGCGGTGCGGCTGCTGAAGTGCTCGGCGAACTGGAAGGTACCGAGGACGATGGCGGCCCCGCCGATGGCGGCCTGATGCTCGAGCGCCTTGCTCATCTCGATGAGCAGCCGCTTGTTGCCCGTACGGGGCGTGATGGACGTCGAGGCGATGCGGTACGGCGTGGACTTGTCGGGGCCGGGAGTGGTCCACACCGGCATGTCGGGAAGGGGCACGACCGTGCGGGCGGCCAGTACCGACGGGTCGGACACAGCCGGGTACAGATCGCCGATACCGAAGACGGCACCCATCGTCTGTGCGGTGACGCGGCTGGACTCGTCGTCGACGCCCTCGGCGATGACCACGGCGTGGCTGCGTTCGGTGTGGGCGGCGAGTGCGTGTGCCAGATGAGCGGTGTCGGCGCCTGCCTGTGTGGTGAGCAGCTCGGCGCCGGTGACGACGATGTCGGGTTCGACGAGGGAGAGCAGCGTCGCGGCGTGTTCGCTGCGTACCAGTCCGTCGACGCAGATGATCTTTCCGGCGGCGCGGGCACGTGCGACGCGGGCCAGGGTGCGTTGCGGGCTGCGTTCGACGGCGTCGGGCAGGACCACCATGACGTGGCGTTCCAGGGTGCGCGCGGTCTCGGCGTCGAGGTTGTCGATCAGATCGAGATCGAGGGAGACCAGCAGCGGCAGGACCTTCGCGATGGACTGTGCGCGCGAGGACGTGGCCATCTTGCGCTTGCGTTCGTCGAGGACGGGGTGCTCCTCGACGAGCCGGGCGGCGCGCTTGAGCGCGGACGCGGTGGCGAGCCGGGTGCCTGCGGGGCCGCGCAGCTGCAGTTCGACGGCGGCGAGAGCGCCGTCGGACAGCCGGCAGACCGGCGCGAACTGCATGGAGAGCTCCAGATCGTCGAACAGGGTGAATGATCGCGCTTCGGACACACGTGCCTCCCCGTCAGAGCGGAGAGCGCCCCGATCGAACTGGTGGACGCGGTCGCTTCACGTCCTGCTCACGGCATAAAGCCTGTGGTCAGCGTAACAAACTGCGGACGGTCAACAGGGACGACTCCTTGATCGTGTGATCGGGAGGCGCGCAGCGTCTTCGGCCGGATCGGCAACCCATGTTGGGCAGAAGACACCGCGGTCGCGACCGAAGGGGGGGGCGGGTGGTCGCGACCGCGGTTCCGGCGCGGGCCAGGGGTGTGGGCGGGCCCGCTACTCGGTTTCTGGGTGGTTCGCCTCAGCGCGCGGCATCGGCGGCTTCCTTCTCGCCGCTCGCGCCGGTGTGGATCAGTTCACCGGTGTAGCTCTCGAGGTGGGCGCGGACGAACCATTGGAACTTCTCGAGTTCGGCGGTCTGGCCGATCAGGACGTCCTCGGTGATCGGGTCGATGTCACCGATCTTCGCGATGGCGTCGCGATGGGACTGGATGAAACCGTCGTACACCAGGTCGAGCGCCCCGAGGTGGGCCTGCGCGGTGTCGCGGCCGATGGAGTAGTCGCTCCAGCTGCGGTGCTCCTCGATGGCCTTGGCGGTGCCCTTGGGTGACGCTCCCAGCGTCGCGATGCGCTCGGCGACGGTGTCGGCGTACCCGCGGACGAGCTCCACCTGTGGGTCGATCATCTCGTGGACGCCGATGAAGTTCGCGCCCACCACGTTCCAGTGGATGTGCTTGAGCGTGAGGTGCAGGTCGTTCAGCGCGCTGAGACGCTCTTGCAGGATGCCTGTGACCTCGTCGGCGGCGTCGTTGCTGAGTCCGGGTGCGGTGAATTTCGGCATGTTCTCACGCTAGGACCGCTGCGCTGCCGAGGCGAGTTCTCGTCGCCAGGAGTGACGCAACCGAGACAGCACGTCACGGTGCCGTAACGGAAAGGCGTCCGCGGGTTTGTCGGCGTCTTCCCGGGGAATCAGCCCCCAAGGGAAGTGGCCGGTCAGAGTGCGGGATGAGTATCGCCAAACCGTTACGCATCCCGCACTCCGGAGAGTCCTCGATCAGCAATGGTCTCGATCAGTAACCGCTCGATCAGTAACCACTCGATCGCATCGGTGCCGGGTCGTAGAGCCCGGAACGCTGAACCGTCCCCAGGTCCAGTTCGGCCGGGGGTGCCGGGATGATCTCGGTGAACCGCTGCAGGCCGCCCCAGTCGCGTCCCCAGTTGTTACGCAGGTAGGTGGGCAGCAGAGTCGGCCGCAGCATGGCCTCGGTGATGCCCAGAGGTCCGCCCGCGGTCCCCGACATCCAGGTCTGGCTGTTCTTCCGGGTGGCTTCCGCGTCGGGCATGATGCGCCACTTCGGCACCTCGAGCACGCCGTTGCGCACCTTCATCGGCTGCTGGCACGGGAAGACCATGCCGGGCAACCAGTCGATGAACACCGGGTCGGTCCGGCCGACGACGTCGTTCAGTGTGGCCAGCTTGCCGACCCGCGGAGGCGTCACCGCCACCCACTCCGACGATGCGGCCGCGGTGTCGGCCACCTGCACGCGCACCACGGTTGCCTGCTGCGGGGCGTCGGCGAGCGGGAAGCGCAGGTTGCGCCAGGTGGGGGTCTCACCGATGTCGATGGGGAACATCTGGCCGACCGGTGTCACCCGTCCCGCGTCGTCGACGCGGCCGAACTGCATCGTGACCTTCTGGCCCGCGTGGACCACCCCGATTCCGTCGACCGCTTCGACCGAGCCGGCCACGGCCATGGTCAACAGCGGTGCGTCGTCTGAGCGTTCGGGCAACTGGTACCAGTCCGACGTCAGCGAGGCGTTGCCCGACGGCGAGCCGTAGCTGCCCAGAACCGGGGTGTCGGCCGGGTTGAGACCGAACGGCAGGCGCACCGTCGAACCGTTGACACCGCGCGCACCCTGACCGCCCTCGGTGCCACCCTGCGCCGACGAGCTGTCGCCGGATTCATCCGATCCGGCGCCGGTCTGGGCACTGTTCTGGGCTCCCGAGGTGGTCGAGGAGTCGCTGGACTCGGTGGCATCCACGGAGAGCTTGTCGGGTACGCCGTTGGGTGTGAACCCCGGCGACCCGGTGCCGCCGAGGGCGTCGGCGATGCTCGGTGCAGGCCGTCCGCCGATCGAGGCGGGTGACAGCAGGCCCGCGGTCGGATCTGCCTCGACGAGAACGTCATTGGCCAGACCGCACGAGTTGCCGGTCAGCGCGCGCGCGTTGGACTTCAGCCACGACCACGAATCCCGTTGTTCGTAGGCGCCCTTGGCGAACGAGGCGACCATGAACAGCACCATCAGCCCGGCGATCACCGGCAGCGGCGAGAACTTCAGCTTCGAATACCAGTGGTCGCCGCCGCGGGTGCGGGTCTGGTCGTCGACGAAGTCGTCGCGGAAGTGGAAGTACAACCCGACCAGGGCGGTCACGACGGCCGCGATCAGGATGAGCCACGAGATGTTGACACCGCCGACAGCCGGGGGACGGTCCCACCAGGGGACGCCGTAGCTGCCGACGAACCACCAGCCGTTGGTGCCCGCGAACGAGATGCCGGTGATGGCCAGCACGGCGGCTGCGAAGAAGGTCCGGTTGCGGCGGGAACGCAACACCGCCGGGGCCATCATCGCGCCGGCCGCCGCGGCGAGGCCTGCGGCGATGCCCGCGTACACACCGAAGTGGTGTGTCCACTTGGTCGGGGTGAACGCGATGAAGAACATGGTGCCGAGCGTGACCGCGACCAGCCGCCAGATCGGTGCGCGCGCAATGCCGTTGGGATGTTCGCGGCGCAGCAGACGCAGCAGCACGACGAACAGGCACAGGATCATGGCGAGGACGCCGAATCGTCGTGCCAGGGTGCCGTCGGCGGTCGGCAGGATCAGGTAGTAGTAGCGGATCGGCTCCTGCCACCATTCCAGCGTGGGTCCGACGTCGGAAGCCACCTTGTTGCCCGCGATCAACGGTGCGAGGGGTTGGTCGGCGAAGATCTGGAACAGCACCGCGGTTCCGGCGGCGAGGATCGGTGCGAGCATCGGCAGCAGGCCGTCGCGTGAGCGCCTCGACACCAGTGTCTTCACGATCGGCCGGATGCCGGCGAGCAGTGCGGCCACGGCCATCAGCCCGCCGGGCGCCAGTGCCAGCGTGAAGGCCGCGGTGACCACGGCGATGGCATAGGGGAGCAGTCGCCGGGTCGCGATGGCGCGTTCGACGCAGCACCAGGTGAGCAGCGCGCCGACGGCCTCGGCGGGTTCGGGCCGCAGACCGTTGTTGAAGGGCAGCCAGATCGCGAGGAACACGAAGGCCGCCGACCACACCGCGGGCGTGCTGTGGCGCACGGTGCGTCCCAGGCGCGGGATGACCTCGCGACTGATGAGCCACCAGCCGAGGAGTCCGAGGAGGAAGGCGGGCAACCGCATCCACGGCGCGGCGACGCTGACGTGGGTCATCGCCGAGATGACCTGGAAGTGCCAGCCGAAGGGGTCCTGGGGGACGCCGAAGTAGCGGAAGTAGTTGTCGGCATACCCCGCGTCGGCGGTGATACGCCCGACGGTGAAGTTGTAGCCGTCGTCGGAGGTGTTGGCGCCGGCGAACCACCAGAAGGCGAGGATCGCGAACACCGCGACATCGGGCGGCCGGATGGTGAACCACCCGGTGGGCAGGAATCGCTTGTGGCTCCGGCCGTCTCGGCGATCGAGGATGCCCAGTGCGATGAGCGAGGCGATCGTCATGAGGATGCCGATGATGATCGCGGCGAGCTTCAGCGTGGTGGGGGTGCTGACGTATCGGGTGTCGATGGTGGCCCGCAAGGAGAGGCGCTCCCGCGGCACGTCGGCGGGCAGGTCGCTGTAGATCCCGACGATCTGCGGACGCATCTCATGGTCGGGGAGGGCGAAGCGGTACAGGCCGCCGGGCTCGGCAGTGGGTTCGGGAAGACCATCGAAGCGTCCGCTGACACCTTCGCCGTCGGCGTGCATGACGATGCGGCAGTTCGGATTCGACTGCGCGGCCGCGCGATCGGCGTTCAGCAGCACGACGTTGCGGTCGGTCAGCGTGATCGTGTCCGCGGTTGCCCGGACGAACAGGCCGCGCGCGGAATCGTCCTGACCGCCCTCCGGGGTGGTCGACAGCAGCACGCCGCCTCCGGCGGGCAGGCGCGCGGCCAGTGAGCACGGCACCGACATGTCCATGTCGACCGGCACGAACGCCACCAACGGTGCTGCCACATCCGAGACGTCGTTTCCCTGCGGCCAGTTGAGTTCGGCCGTGGACTGATTCACCGGCAGGAGCGGTGTGATCACTGCCAGCAGGAACCCGAGTAGGCCGGTGACCACCGCGACGATCTTCGGGGTGAGGATCTTCCGGGTGACCGTCTTCGAGACGCTGGTGTTGCGGTCGTCTGTGTTGCGGTCGTCTGCGCTCGCGCCGCCGGAGTCCGGGGCGGGGGTCTCGGCCGTGCGGTGACTGTCACTCATCGGATTGGGGCTCCACCCTGATCGAGCCGGTACGTGACCAGCCCCATTGCGTCGTCGGTGCGGTGTCGATCTGTGCGGTGGGCGCGCCGGGCACCAGCGGTGTCAACTTCTCCAACGCCCCCCAGTCGCGTACCCAGTCGTCCTTCAGATAGGTCGAGACCGCACGTGCGGAGGTGGTGGCCTCGGAGACACCGAGGAGACCGCCGTCCACTCCGGCCTGCCAGGTCTTGGACTGCGAGTTGGTCAGCGGATAGTCACCGAGGATGCGCCACTGCGGTACCTGCGCGACGCCGTGGGAGATCCCGAGCGGCCTCTGACACGGGAAGTGGGAGGCCACCCCGAAGTCGATCAGGGTCGGGGCGCTCGACCCGACGACCGCCTGCAGCGTCTGCAGCTTCGGCGCCCGCGGCGGCGTGATGCCGATGAACTGTTTGTCGCCGAGGTTGTTGTCCTGCAGCAACAGTCGCATGACCGTCGCGCGCGGCGGGGCCGCCGACATGGGCACCCGCATGTTGCGCCACGGCCGGTTGAGGATCACCGGGCCGGGGTCGATGGGCATCACGTCGGGGCCCACCTGCTCGAAGGAGCCGTCGGGGCCGGGACGACCGAACTGCACCACCATCGTCTGGCCGAAGTTGCGGACGCCGAAGGTGTCGATCGTCGAGACCGCACCGGCCGTGCTGAACACCAGCAGCGGCGACGCCGCGCGATCGGCGGGCAGGTCGTACCAGCCGGTGGTCAGCCGGGCCTCGCCCATGTATCCGTGGCTGCCCAGGACGGGGGTGGTGGCGGGGTCCAGGCCGAACGGCAGTTGGGCGGTGGAACCGTTGACCGTCTTCGGTCCGCGGCCGCCGGTGGTCCCGGCGCCGAGGCCGCCGGTGATGGCGAACGGCCGCGACATGCTTGCCGACACGTTCATCTGTCCCGGGCGCTGGCTGCCGGGTTCGGGCTGCAGGTCGTCGGGGATTCCGTTGGGGGAGAACCCGACCGGGTTCTCCCCAGCGAGTGCCCTGCTGGGCGTCGCACCGCCGGCCGGGGTGAGCATGCCTGCGTTGGGATCGAGTTCGACGAGGACGTCGTCGGCGAGTCCGCACGAGTTGCCGCGCAGTGTGTCCAGATTCTCCGCCAGGGCCGTCGGCGCGGGGTAACGGGTCACCGCGGCCTTGGCGAACAGCAGCAACTCCACGACGACGAGCAGGCCGGCGATCACCGCCAGCGGCGACGAGGCGAGGAAGAGTCGGCGGCGGTCCGCACGGGTCTCACCGGAGCCGGTATCGGTATGGGCGAGACCGCGATTGGTGACGTAGTCCAGGCGCAGATGCTGCCAGACCGCCACCGCCGCGGCGAGCACGGCGAGGATCAGGAACAACGTCGACGCCTGGAAGCCCGCGATCACCGGGGCGCGGTCGAACCAGGAGATGCCGTACTCGTAGAGGAACGGCCACGAGTTGTATCCCGCCAACGCCGCGGCCATGGCGAACAGAAGTCCGGAGACGAAGACCGTCAGGTTGCGCGCCGAGCGGGCCGCCGACTGCACCACCGCGATGGTGGCGACAGCGGCGATCGCCGCGGCGAGACCGGCGAGCACGCCGAACTGGATGGTCCATTTGGTCGGTGTGAACGCGAACAGCAGGAGGGTGACGCCGACGGCGCCGATCAGGCGCCACACCGGTCCGGCGTCGAGGCCGCGGATTCTGGTGCGGCGCAACATGACCGCCACGGTCACGAAGAGTCCCGCGAGGAGCAGCAGGAGGGGCACCCGCCGGGTGAGTGCCCCGTCGTCGGTGACCACGGAGATGAAGTAGTACCGCAGGAACTCCGAATGCCAGGAGATGACCGGGCCGACGGTGTAGCGCAGTTTGATGGCCTCGAGGACCGTCGCGAGGGTCTGGTCGCGGAACACGACGATCCCGACCAGCATCGCGGCCGCGGCGATCGGCGCGACGAGCGCGAGCGTCGACGACCATCGGGGGCCGCCGAGCCGGTTGCGGCGATCGAGCAGGATGTGCAGCAACGCGCGGGCGGCGACGAGCAGGATGGCCACGCCGACCACGCCGTGCGGGGCCAATGCCAGCGTGAACCCGGCGGTCAGCGCGGCGAGCGCGGCCGGCACCAGACGTCGGGTCGCGATCGCGTACTCGGCCGCCCACCAGGTCAGCAGCGAGCCGAGCACGATGATGCCCTCGCTGCGCAGGCCGCTGCAGAACGGCAGCCAGAACGCGGTGAAGGTCATCGCGCCGGCCCAGGTCGCCCACGAGCTCCGACGCACCGCGGGCCCCAGCCGGGGCAGCAGCACTCGGCTGAGGACGAACCAGGACACCAGGCCGGCGACGAGCGGCGGGATGTGCATCCACAGGACCGTGGGCGACACCGACGACCAGAGGGCGAGGAAGCTGTAGTACCAGTCGAACGGCGCTTCGGGGATTCCGTAGAAGCGGTAGTAGTTGGCGAGGTAGCCGAAGCCGTCTGCCGTGCGACCCATGTTGAGGATGTAGCCGTCGTCGGGCGATCCGGCACCCAACACGCCCCAGACCAGCAGGATCGCGGTGACCGCCAGGTCCGTGGCCCGCGGCTTGAGCGAGTGCCACCAGGCGCGGGTCCGTGCCCCGATCCGCCGGTGGTAGCCCTGGATGCGGTCGAGGAGCCCGAGGGCGATCACGGCGATGGTCACCGCGAGCGCGGCCAGCACCATGACGATGATCTTCAGGACCGACGGCGTCGACTCGTAGCGGTTGTCGATGTCCACCCGGACCCGCATACCGTCGGCCGCCGCGGCGCGGGCCTGGTCCGGCGAGAGGTTGCTGAAGATGCCGTCGACCTGGGGGCGCTTGTCGGGTGCCAGCGTCGTCGACTCCCCGAGCCCGACGAACGTGGCGCCCGGGCCGGTGGGTGCGGAGAAGATGTGCAGTTCGCGGCATCGACCCAGATCGGCGCGCGGGGCGGTGGCCGCGACGCTGTTCCGGAAGGTGACGGTCACGGCCGAGTCGCCGGCGGTGACCCAGAGGGCCGAGCTCTTGGACTTGGGTGCGTTGGTCGGCATCGTCGCGAGGACCACGCCGTTGGGTGCGGCGGCGAGGGTCGCACACGGGATGCGGGCATCGAGCGTCTGCGGCGTCTGCGCGATCAGCGGCGCCATCACCGATGACGTGCCGGCGCCCAGATCCTGGCCGGCCGGCCACTCGAACGACGCGTCGACGGCTTTGACCGGCAGCAATGGCGTCAGCGCACACAGCACGACGCCGAGGACACCGGCGACGATGGCGACCAGCCGGACGGTACCCGCCGAGAACTTGGCGGACGGTCCCGACGCCGAAGGTCCTGCGGAATCTTCTGGAGCATCAGGAACTGTCACAGGCACGGTGTTTCATCGTAAGCGACGGGTCCCGGGCCTCCTAGCTCCCACCCTCCGCGACGGCCGACAGGCTGTGTCTCGCCAGGCTGCGGCTCGACGGGCCGTGTTCCGACGGGCTTATCTCGACGGGTCAGTGCCGGAGCGGTGCCGGACTCCACAGGCCGCTGCGCGTGGACGTGCCGGTGTCGATCTCGGCGAGCGTGCCGACGCCGCCGTAGGGCTCGTAGCGCTCCAGTGCGCCCCAGTCGCGTCCGATGTCGGCCATCAGATAGGTCGGCAGCGCGGTCGCCTCCTGTGACACCTCGATCCAGCCGAGGGGGCCGCCGCCGAACCGGTCCTGCCATGCCGACACCGCGGCCGCGAGATCCGAGCCCGGCTTGATGCGCCATTTCGGGATCTCGGCGACCCCGACGTCGTGGATGAAGGGCCGCTGGCACGGGAACCCCAGGCCCGACGTCCAGTCGACGTGCACCGGGTCGGTGCTGCCGACGACGTCCTGCAGGGTGTCCATCTGCGGCACACGCGGCGGTGTCAGCACGATGAAGCGGTCCTCGTTGAGGTTGTCGTCGGTGGCGACGATCCGCACGGCGGTGGTGTCGGAGGGGAGTTCGTCGGTGTTGTATCGCAGGTTGCGCCACGACGGCCGCGGTCCGGGGTCGATGAGTTCGGTCTCGCCTGCGACCTCGAGGTCGGCGTCGCGGGTGTCCGGGCCGATCGGGTCGGAGGTGTACTCGAGCATCACGTTCGGGTTGTCGTATTCGCCGGCCACCGACATCGTCAGCAGCGGACGGTCACGCCAGTCCTTCGGCAGCGCGTACCAGCCGGAGGTGAGGCGGGCGGGTACCTGGTCGAGCTTGGAGTAGCTGCCCATGACCGGGGTCGAGGCGGGGTCGAGGAAGAACGGCAGGGCCGCGGTGCTGCCGTTGACGCCGGGTTCGGCGATCTCGCCGCCACCTGTTCCCCCAGGGTTGGAGTACAGGGACTCCGGTGCCGCCCACACATTGCCTGCGAGCACACCCAGCGAACCCTCGCTGGCCGTGGACTCCAGGGCGGTCGGCACACCGTTCGGGGAGAAGCCCTGCGTCGCCGGGGACGTGCCGGGTGCCGGCGAAGGTCCGCCGAGGGGGTTGTCGAGGGTCTCATCGACCGGGCGGAGCATGTCGCGGTTGGGGTCGGACTCCACCCACACCTTGTCGGCCATCGCGCACGGATTGCCGGCCAGTGCGGCCAGGTTGGAGCGCGGCACCGAATACGACGAACTCTGGTGGATGCCGGCGAAGATCGCGGTGACGATCTGGAAGACGACGACCGCCATCGCGAGGTAGGCCAGCGGCGCCGCGGCCATCGACGCGAAGAGCCGGCGATACCAACGGTGGTGGGTGGCGGCCACGGGTTCGGTCGGCCCGGTGTGCGGGTCCGTGCCGGTGAAGGGTTCGCGGAAGTGGAACCACAGGGCGACGAGCAGCAGGGCGAGCGCGGCGTAGAGCAGCACGCTGCCGAGCATGATGCCGCCGATCTGAACCTGACCGGAACCCCACGGCATGCCCCACGCCGAGTAGTAGTAATACGAGTTCGGGGCCGTGAACGCCAGACCGCCGATGAAGAGAACGAGCGCGCAGAACAGGGTGCGGTTACGTCGCGAGTGCATCGACTGCTGGCTGGCCGCGATCGCCGCGATGGCGGCCAGTGCGGCCGCGATCCCGGCGAAGACACCGAAGTGGTGGGTCCATTTGGTCGGCGTGAACATGAGGAACACCAGCGACGCGAAGGTGATCGCCACGATGCGTCGTGTCGGACCGATGGCCGTTCCGGGGATGCGGTTCTTGCGGATCAGGACCGCCGCGGACACCACGAGACCGAGAATCATCGCGAGCACCGCGAAGCGTCGGGCGATCGAGCCGTCGGCGGAGAACGCGAACAGCGCCGAGTAACGGCCGATCTCGTTGTACCAGTTCATCGACGGTCCCAGCGCGGTCTTCATGCTCGACGCCTCGGCGAACGAACGCAGCGTGAGGTTGGAGAACACCACGAAGGAGACGAACGCGCCGGCGGCGAGGATCGGGGCGATGAGGGCGATGAAGGACAGTCGCGACGACCGACGCCGCACGCGGGTCGCATCGGTTCCGGGAGCCCCGGCGCCGGATGCGGCGTCGGGCGCATCGGGCCCGGCGAGTTCGGTGATCACGCGGGCCCGTTTGATGAGCGCCATGATCATGGGTCGCGCCCCGGCGATCAGTGCGGCCACGGCGAGCAGGCCGGTCGGTCCCGCGGCGATGCTGAAGGCGCCGATCAGGCAGGCGACCGCGGCGGGGAGCATGCGGCCGGTGGCGATGGCACGTTCCACCGAGCACCAGGTCAGCAGCGCACCCAGGCAGATGATCGGTTCGGGGCGCAGGCCGTTGTTGAAGGGGAACCAGCAGGCGAGGAAGGTGAACGCGGCGGTCCACGCGACCATCGGCCGGGTGAGTGCGGCGCGGCCGAGTCGGGGCAACACCTCGTGGCTGACGATGAGCCACACCAGGATGCCGCACAGCAGGGCCGGGATACGCATCCACGGGCTGGCCACCGAGACGTGACTGAGCAGGCCGAACACCTGGTAGTACCAGCCGAAGGGCGCCTCGGGAGCGCCGTACCAGCGGAAATAGTTGGCCGTGTAATCGGTGTCCTGCGCGACCCGCGACATCGTCAGCAGGTACCCGTCGTCGGACGTGTTGGGCCCGATCATGTGCCACAGGATCAGCGCCCCGATGACCACGTAGTCGCGGGCGTTGAGGCGCCACCAGCGGGCCGGGAAGATACGACGATGACGCCGGCCGTCGGTGGCGTCGAGCGTGGCGAGGGCGGCGAGGGACAGCAGCGTCGTCGCCACACCCACGATGACGACGAGCCACTTGGAGATGGTGGGGGCGGTGTTGTAGCGCGAGTCGATGGTGACGTGGGCGTCGAGGCCCGCGATGTCGGCGGCCGGTCCGGACAGGTCGGTGAACAACCCGGTCATCTGCGGGCGCTGGTCGGGCGAGTGCTTGAAGGCCTCTTTGTCCTCGGTGGTGCCGGCGAGCGGCTCGTCCTCGCCGTCGTCGTTCTTGACCCCGCTGGTCATCCCGACGAACTCGGCGGTCACCGCGTCGGAATCGGCGTGTACGGCGATCTCGCGGCACCCCTGGTCGCGGATGTCCTGCAGCGTCGCGGAGACAAGCGGGACGTTGCGGATCACGACTTCGACGCCCTGCTGGTCGGCGGGGGCGTCGGCGGCGCCGGTCTTGCGGATGAACAGGCCGCGCTCGGCGGACTTCGGTGCCTGTTTCGGGGTGGTGGACAGCAGCACCGAACCGCCGGGAGGCAGGTCGCCGATGGCGCTGCACGGGATCGTGACGTCGAGGTCGACGGGGGTGTAGCCGATCAACGGGGCGGCGACCGAGCTGATCTGACCGTCCTGCGGCCAGTTGATCTCGGCTGTCTTCTGCTCGACCGGCATCAACGGTGTCGCGAGCGCGAGCAAGAACCCGAGCAGGCCGGTGACGATGGCGACGATCCTCGCTCGTCGAACGGTCTGCGCTGGCACAAAGAGAGATGGTAGCCGTTGAGGCGTCTCGCCCCGGCCGGTGGCGGTGTGGCCCGTGGTGCCGGCCGCACCGAGGCCGATCGCGTGCGCGGGGCTGGGTGAGGGGTCCGGGAGAGGGACCCGGGAGAGGTGCCACTGACAGTATGGTGAACCCCATGTCCGACGCCGCTGCCGCTGATCAAGCCACGTCCGAGGCCTCCGGTCCGGGGCCGTTGCCGATTCTGCTGCTCAACGGTCCGAATCTGAACACGCTCGGTACTCGTGAGCCGGCGATCTACGGTTCGGAGACGCTGGCCGACGTCGTCGACCTCGCCGAGCGGACCGCGTCGGAACTCGGCTTCGGGTTGCGCGCCGCGCAGACCAACCACGAGGGTCAGATGCTCGACTGGATTCACGAATCCGTCGGGAAGGTCAGCGGAATCGTCATCAATCCCGGCGGGTGGACCCACACCTCGGTGGCACTGGCCGACGCGCTGGTGGTGCCGGGTGTCCCGATCATGGAGGTGCACATCAGCAACGTGCACAAACGCGAGGCGTTCCGGCACCACTCCTATGTGTCGCCCCTCGCGGCCGGGGTGATCGCCGGCTACGGAATCCGGGGTTACGAGTTCGCGATTCGACGCCTCGCCGAGCTGGTGGGCTGAGCGCGACACTCTTGTTGAAACCAAGCGGCTGCACATCGCGGTCGAACAGGAGATCTTCATCGACGCGCCGCGCACCCATCTGACGAGCGGCGGTGTCCGTGCCTGACGTGGTGCCCGTCGAGGTGTTCGGGGCGCTCGCCGACGAGAGTCGCTGGCAGATCCTCACCCGTCTGGGAGCCGAACCGGCGTCGGCCTCCACTCTCGCCACCGAGCTGCCGATCAGCCGGCAGGCGATAGCCAAGCACCTGCGGGTGCTCACCGAAGCCGGTCTCGTCACCGCCTCCCGTTCCGGGCGGGAGATCCGCTACGAAGCGGTGGGCGGGCACCTCTCCCGCGTTGCGCGACAACTGGTTCGATCGCACTCGGATGAAATCGCCACTGGCCGAGATCAAACGCCGTGCGGAAGGCGCCTGATCGCGCGTGTGCCCCTGCCGGCCGAGCAGCTCGTGCACGCGCAGCGTGCCCGCGCGTCCGTCGAGGTCACTCCCCGGTTCGCCGGCCGACCGAGTTGCTTGCGGGATCGGCCGAGTCGAGGATCGCGTCGATGACGCGGGCGGTCTCGGCGGCGTGCGGCGCCCGGATCATCGAGATGTGATCCCCGGTGATCTCGTGGAAGGTCACCTCGCCGGAGGTGAGGTGGTGCCAGAGTTCGGGATCGTCGGGGTTGGTGCGCGCGCGGATCACCGCGACCGGGCCGTCGTAGGGACGTGGCCGGTACCGGCGGATCATGCGAGTGCCCAACCGGAAGAACACAACCCACTGCAGAGTCGTCGGCAGCCGGACGAGGCCGGCGGTGCGCACCAGCACGGCGAGCATCGCCTCCTGGACCACCCGCTGCGGTAGCGGTGCCCGACGAGGCTCCGTCTCCTTGCCTGTCCGGTCGGGTAGCGCGGTGTCGTCCTCGGCGAGTGAGCCACGCCGTGCGGACAGGCGTGCGGCGATGCCGGGTTTCTCTCCACTGACGCGGCGTATGAGTGCCGGATCGAAGAGAGAATCGAGAATCAGTACGGGGCCGCAGGTCTCGCCGGCGCTGGTCAGTTGCGCCGCGATCTCCATCGCGACGAAGCCGCCGAGCGAGTATCCGCCGACCTGGTACGGGCCGTGCGGCTGTACCGAACGCATGTCGGAGATGGCTCGTCGTGCGGCGGCCCGAACCGAATGGTCTGCGCGGCCGCGCTTTTCGACGCCGCGCGACTGGATCGCGTAGACCGGGCGGTCGGTGCCCATGGCGCGGACGATCTGCGTGAGGCTCGTGGCGAGGCTTCCCGCGCCGGCGATCAGGAACACGGGGTCACCGTCGCCCTGTCGGAGGGGGATCAGCGTCGCGCCGGACGACGTCTTCGAGCGGTGCTTCGCCGCCGCTTCGATGTGCGCCGCGAACTGCGCGATCGTGGGCGCCTGCGCGAGCATCGCGGTGCTGACCTCCAGCTGGAGGTGGTGCTGGACCTCTGCGAGCATCTTCGCCGCCGCCAGCGAGTCGCCGCCGAGCTCGGTGAAATCCTCGTTGCGGCCGATGGTTTCCAGGCCGAGGATCTGGCACCAGAAGCGGTGCAGCGCCATCTCGGTCAGTCCGCGCGGCGGCTCATGCGCCGGTCGCGAGGGCGGTGGGGGCAGTGCGGCCCGGTCGACCTTGCCGCGTTCGTTGCGCGGCAGTTCGGCCAGCACGACGATGTCCCGTGGAATCATCCACGGCGTCAACGACTTACCGAGCTCGCTTCGTATCTCGGCGGGCGACGGCGACCACTTCGCCGGATCGACGGCGATGTGTGCGATCAGGCGCGCCTCGTCCCGGTTGGCGGTGACGACGGCATCGGCGGTCCAGGGGAGCGCACGGATCGCGGTTTCCACCTCCAGGGGTTCGACGAGGTAGCCGCGGATCTTGATCGCGTCGTCGCCGCGCCCGAGTAATGCGAGTTCGCCGTTGGCGTCGAGACGCCCGAGGTCGCCGGTTCGATACCGGGTGCGGCCGTCTGCGAGGAACTCGAAGCGGGTGGCGGTCAGCTCGGGATTCGAGTGGTATCCCGACGCGAGGTTCGCCGATTCGACGATGACCTCACCGGTCGCGCCGACGGGCAGGTCGGTGTCGTCCTCGTCGACGATCCGGACATGCTTGTCCGTCGCCGGGACGCCCACCGGGATCGTGCCGGCCGCCACCTCCCGTTCGGGTGGGAACAGGTTGAAGGCCAGGTTGCCGACCTCCGACGCCCCTGCCCAGCAACAGAACACGCCGGCGGGGGCGATCGTGCTCCGTGCGAGCTCGACGTCGGTCCGGTGGGCGGGCTCGCCGCAGACCGACAGCAACCGGAGCGAGTCGAGCGCGTCGTCGGCGGAGAGTTCACCCAGCCACGACCGCAGCAGTGACGGCGTGCAGTGCACGGTGGTCGCGCCTTCGGCCGCCAGCCAGTCGCGCAGACCGGTGGTGGTGCGGCGCCGGACATCCCAGAGCAGCATCGTGGCGCCGTTGAGCAGGCTCATGGCCAAGGCGTCGAGCCCGCCGCCGAAGCTCAGTGGGAGCAGCACCGCCGCACGATCTTCGGGGCCCATCCCGAGGAAGCGTCGACCGTCGCGAGCGTGGTTGACCGGCATTCGCTGCGAGAGCACCACGCCCTTGGGCGTCCCGGTGGAGCCCGAGGTGAACAACAGGACTGCGGGGTCGTCCGGCGCGGGTTCGTGCGTGACATCCTTCGGTGCGGGCGGCGGTGTCGAACGCACCCCGCCCGCCGGGGTGAGCAGGTGGGCGCCCGATCGTTGCAGGACGTTCTCACGCCGGTCCGCAGGTAGGAACGGGTCGAGCAGGACCAGCGACCGTCCGGCACACTGCACGGCGAGCATTGCGACCACCGAGTCGATGTCGGATTCGATCTCGACGGCGACGGGTCTGCCCGGCTCGATGGTCGCCAGGAGCTCACGCGTGAGATCGTCCACCCGGGCTGCCGCGTCGGCGAACGTGAGCGAGGACTCGGGCGTTCGGAGCGCGATCGCGTCGGCACGTGCGGCGGCAACGGCATGCCACCGGGCGGCGGCGGTGGCCGCGTCAACCACGCCGGGGAGATCGGCCGGATCGGCGATACCCGTCAAATCGGACTCATCGGCCATGGGTGCCAAGTCGGTTCTCGCTGGTCATGTCCTCAAACTTCCGCGACGACGGGAGTGTCTACGGTCATGGACGGGCCGCGGGACTCGGACCCGGGCGACGATGCCACGCCGTGCGGGGCTCGGCCCCTCCTCCGGCCCCGTCAGCTTGTCAAGGAAACCTACCCTTTGCCGGGCAGATCGGCACGGCCAGGAGGATCGAACGTGGGCGGCTTAACAGTCCTCGCACACGCGACGACGCACGGCGAAGTGATGCGCGGCCGGGTCGCGAACTGGGTCGAGACGGCGCCGGCTACCGGCTGAGGGCGATGCGGGCAGCGTCGGCGACGCTGCCCTCCCGGAACTCTCCGTGGCCGGGCAGCAGTAGATCGGCGTCGAGTTCGGTGAACCGTTCCACGCTGAGGCGTGCGGTGGGTTCGTCGTGCTGGAACACCGACGGGATGCACTGCGGTCCGATGATCGCCGACACCTCGTGCCCGCTGACGAGGGCGTCGCCGGACACCAGCGCCCGACCGTCGGCGACGAGATAGGCGCTGTGACCGTCGGTATGCCCGTGGCTGGCCACCGGTACCGGCGATCCGGGCAGGTCGAGTGCCGCCGTCCCGGCCTCTTTCCGGGACGCGCCGGACCCGGGAAACGGTGCCGCCGTGCCCAAACCGGCCTTGCTCAGCACCCCCAGCGGAGTGGTCTTGGCGAGCCACGACCACATTCGCAGCTGGCCGGCGAGCGGTGCGAGGTCGAGCGCGTTGGCCTGCTGTAGGTGATGGCGCAGCGCATGATCGACTTCGACGGGATCCATGTACACCTCGAAGCCGTACCGCGACTGCAGTTTTGCCAGCCCGCCGAGGTGGTCGACGTGAGCGTGGGTCAGTAGTGCGCCGCGGATGTCTTCGGGCCGGCGGCCGATGCGCTCGATGGATTCGACGACCTGTGCCGCCTGGCCGGGGTAACCGCCGTCGATGACGGTGAGGTCACCTCCTTCTTCGAGCAGGACCCAGTTGACGACGTCGGTGTGCACGAAGTGCGTTGTCGACGACTCACCTTCGACGCGCGTGATCTCCATCGGGCGGGTGACGTGGGGGAGTCGCACGAGGAGCTCACTTCCGGATGACGAGGACGAACGGGCCGACCTCGGTCACCTCGAAGCGCGGGTCGTCGAAGACCGTTGGATCGAAGGTGACGGTGTAGCGCTTGACGTTCGGATCGTTCGGGTAGACGTCCTCGGCCAGTCGCAGCGTGTATCCGTCTGCGCCGTAACGGAACAGGAAGACGTTCGGCGGTACCCAGGGGGAGTCCTCGAGGTGGGTGACCAGCTGGTCGGGGTTCTCCGACTCGGCCCATCTGGCGATGGCTGCCGCCCGCTTGTCGAACTCGGCGAGCGGGTTGGCGTAGTGCGAGGTCAATCCCTGGAAGCCCCAGTACGGATAGATCGACAGGAACCCGAAATCTGCGGTGAGCACGACGTTCTCGGTCCGCGGCTTGCCGGTCTGTGCGGTGATGAGCTTGTCGATCTCGCCGAAGTACGATTCCGCGCCGGCCGGCCGGGCATCGGCCCGTTCGCCGTACCCGTCCGTGTCGGTGTATGCGGTCGTGATCTCGGTGCCGAGGTGACCCGGGATGCTCTGTGCCATACCGATCGCGGCCAGCACGGCGACCGCCCCGACGACGACGCGGATGTCACCGAAACGGCGGACCGCCCAGTGCGCGATGTCGACGACGCCGAACACGCCCGCGGCGCTCAGCACGGCCACCAGGACCGAATCGAGCCGGAACGACAGCAGGGTGGTGCCCATCGCCGTCATCAGCATCGAGAGCAGGCAGAAGACGTAGATGGTGACGACGGTGGCGCCCATCGCCAGCGCCACGGTGCGGGTGCGGAATCGCAGCAGGATCCAGAGCAGCCCGATCATCGTGATGGCGCCGACGAGGTTGAGTCCGAACATCGGCAGCGGGAGCACCGAGCCGCGTTCGGGCAGATAGTGCTGAGCGGTTCCGCCGCTGGCCGGTTCGCTGCTCAACCGTGCCAACAGGTAGGGCGCCCAGACGAGCAGTGCGATCAGCCCGGAGACCACGCCGATCGCGACGAGGCGGCCGATCACCGCACCCACGATCTCGCGGCGCCGCGCCCTGACCGTGGTGGACGGCGTCGACTTGTTGCCGGCCGCCAGCCAGCCCTGCACGACGAAGTAGCAGGCCAGCAGGATCGCGGTGAGCGCGAAGACGCCTGTGAACAGGGTGTACGTGGCCGCCGAGACACCCAGGAACACGCCGGAGGCGACCACCGCCGGCCAGCTCGTGGCCCCGAACAGTGGACCGGCCGGGCCATCGGCGGCTCTGGTCCGTCCCCGCAGCGCGTAGGTCAGCGTGACCATCATCGGCACGCCGATCAGCACGAGGACGGCGGCATAGGGCTCCGGCGAGGCGTACAGCAGGGTCACGGTGGTGACGGCGAGCCCTAGGGCGATCCCGCGGTCGGCGCCGAACATGCGGATGAACAGCAGGACGCCGACCGCCGCCGCGACCGCCATCGAGACGATCGCCCACGACTTGTAGGCCTCCCAGCCCGGCTGGCCGATGAGATTGGCGAAGCGTCCGCCCCACCAGAACCAGCCGGCGGGGTAGTACGGCGGCAGGTCGATGTAGGTCATGTCCGCCAGATGGGGACTCGACGTCATCCGTGTCAGGTACTCGGTGCGGAACTCCTGGTCGACCGACAGTCCGAACAAGTAGAGACGTGTTGCGCCCAACGGCATCCCGAGCGTCACCGTCACGAACCCGGAGATCGCCGCCGCCGACACCAGCGGTACAGCCAGGCGGCCCTTGCCGTATCGGTACAGCAGCGCCATGCCGACCAGCACGGCGATCGCCATGACCTGCCCGGCGGTCGTCAGCGACCGGGTCACGTTCGACGAGTTGAAGGCAGGCCAGTCGACCGTCCCGATCGCGGCCAGGCCGATGAACGACACGACGCCGGCGACGATGACGCCGGCCACCAACGACAAAGCGGTGCGACCGTGACCGCGGGGTCTCGCGGGTTCGGCGGCGGGGCTCGGATCGGGGCCGGTTGTGGTGGCGGTCCGGTCGGCGCTGGTGGAGGACGTCATCGGTCAGCGATCAGATCGGCAGCTTACGGAAGATCGGGCGCGGGATGTGGCGCAGGACCATCATGATGTAGCGGAACGGCCCGGGCACCCAGACGATCTCCTTGCCCTTGGTGGCCGCGGCCACCGCGAGGCGCCCCACGTCCTCCTTGTCGACGGTGAGCGGCGCTTCCTTGACGTGCGCCGACAGCCGGGTGCGAACCTGGCCGGGGCGGATCACCAGGACACGAGGCCCGAAGGGGCGCAGCGCCTCTCCGAGTCCGAGGTAGAAGCCGTCGAGTCCGGCCTTGGTGGAACCGTAGACGAAGTTGCTGCGGCGCACGCGCTCACCGGCGACCGAGCTCATCGCGATGATCTGGCCGTGGCCCTGGGCCTTCATCTTCTCGCCGAGCAGAACTCCCACGGAAACGGCTGCGGTGTAGTTGATCTCGGCTTCGGCGACCGCGAGGGCGTGGTCCTGCCAGGCTTGCTCGTCGTCACCCTGGATGCCGAAGGCGACGATGGCCACGTCGACGTCACCGTCGGCGAAGGCCTTGTCGATGACAGCGCGGTGGGTGTCGGTGGCGCGGGCGTCGAAGTCGATCTGGGTGACCTCGGTGGCCCCGGCCTCCTTGGCCTTCTCCACCGCGGCAGCAGCGGTCGGGTCACCGGGCAGGGTGGCGAGGATGACCCGCGCCGGTCCCTTGCTCAGGTATTCGGCGGTGATGGCGAGCCCGATCTCCGAACTCCCGCCCAGGACCAGGATGGATTGGGGGGCGCCCACGGCGTTCAGCATGTGTGTTCTCGCTTTCGGTGACGTGCAGGTCAGGGGGTGTTCGTCGAAGGTTTTGTGGCTCAGGCGAGTTCGAGTCGCCGGCCCATGTCCGACATGAACACCCGGTTGGGGTCGATACGACGCCGCGTGGCGATCCACTCGTCGATCTTCGGGTACATCGCGTGGAAGCTGGCCGCGGAGGTGCGTGAGTCCTTGGCCGTGTAGAGGCGTCCGCCCATCGACATGACGCGGCGGTCGAGGTCATTCAGGAACTCGGCGAGGCCGGCCTTGACCGGGAAGTCGAGGCAGACGTTCCAGCCCTTGAACGGGAAGCTCAGCGGTGCCTTGTTGCCCTCGCCGAACAGCTTGATGACGTTGAGGAAGCTGACGTGGCCCGACGCCTGGATGTGTTCGATGAGCGCGGTGAACTCGCTCTCGTTTCCGGTCGGGACGATGAACTGGTACTGGCAGAAACCGCCGCCGCGGCCGTAGGCGTTGTTCCAGTCACCGAACACGTCGAGCATGTGGTAGAACTGCGCCAGATTCTTGACCTTGCCCTCGCTGGGCGGGCCGATCCGGTAGTACGCCTCGCCGACCGCGGAGAAGCTGAGCTTGTTGGCCAGCCCGCGCGGGAAGACGTCCGGGAACCGGACGAGCGGCTTGTTGTTGAACGACAACGGATTGTCGCGGTACTTCTCGGGCAGCTCGTCGACGCGGGCGAGGTTGCCGCGCGAGAAGGTGCCGCGGCCGAGCTTCGGCGGTGCGCTGATGGTGTCGAACCAGCCCGAGGCGTACTCGTAGCCGTCTTCGAAGCCGTCCTGGAGATGCAGGTCCAGGGTTTCCTGCAGCGATCCGGTGCGCGCGGTGTCGGCGATGAAGTACGCGCTCTCGGTGCGTTTCATCTGGATCTTCGCGCGCAGCACGATGCCGGTGAGTCCGATGCCGCCGACCGTCGCCCAGAACAGCTCGCCCGCCGGATCGTCGGCGGTGCCGTCCGGTGTCAGGGTCAGGACGCGGCCGTCGGCGACGAGGAGCTGCATCTCGACGACGTGGTTGCCGAAGCTGCCCTGGCTGTGGTGGTTCTTGCCGTGGATGTCGTGCGCGATCGCGCCGCCCACGGTGACCTGCCGTGTACCCGGCAGCACCGGGACCCACAGGCCGTGGGGCAGCGCGGCCTGCATCAGGGTGTCCAGCGAGACGCCGGCGTCGACGTCGACCGTCGCCGACTCGTCGTCGATGGAGTAGATCCTGGTCAGCGGGGTCATGTCGATCGTCAGCCCGCCGCTGTTCTGGCCGGACTCGTTGTAGGAGCGGCCCAGGCCGCGGGCGATGACGCCGCGCTTGAGGTAGTCCGGCTTGTCCGCGTTGTCGTCGGCGACCCGTGCCACCGCCTCGGCGATGACCTCGGGGTACGGCGTGGACAGGACGTGGCCCTCGATCGGGGTGGTGCGAGACCAGCCCACGAGCTTGCGGGTCGTGATCGGCAGCAACTCTTCAGTAGACATCGCTAGAGAGGGTACCTGGGCAAGGTGCCCGGACCGACCGTGATGCTGGGGCCGGGTGCTGGAGGAGGTTCATCCGAGGGGACGTGACCATCGTTGCCATCGAATAACGCACCATTGACCGATGGCACGATCTGTGGTGGTGTGTATCACAGTTGCAGTCCCGCGGACGACAAGGAGCCCGGCATGGAAGCGCTCAGAGATGTGAGCCGTCCCGACGACGGGATCGACGAGGTGGCCCGGCGCCTGCTGACGTCGTCGGCGCGGCTGTCGCGTAATGCGCTGACCGAGATCGACTGGGATGCGCCGCTCGAGTCGGACAAGTACGGCTGCAGCCCGGAATGGTCGACGCTGTACGGGACCGCCTATTGGGACGAGATGACCGAGCAGCAGCGGATCAGCCTCACCCGGCATGAGACCGCGTCGATCATGAGCATCGGCATCTGGTTCGAGATGATGCTGCAGGAAATGGTGATCCGTGATCAGTACCTCGGGGACTATCACCGCCCGGAGTTTCAGTTCGCACTGACCGAGGTCGCCGACGAGTGCCGGCACTCGATCATGTTCGCCAAGACCGCGTACAAGCTGACCGGGACCAGCTACACCCCGCATCCGCGCCTGGGTCGCTTCGGCAAGATGTTCATGCGGGTCGCGGGCAGTGAAGTCGCCTACGCCGGAATCCTTGCGGCGGAGGAAGTCCTGGACGTGTTGCAGCGGGGGTGTATGCGCGATGAGCGCGTGCTGCCGCTCGTGCGCACCGTCAACGAGATCCACGTGCTCGAAGAGTCCCGCCATATGCGGTTCGCTCGCGAAGAGGTCCGCCAGTCGATGAGAGAGGCCAACTGGGCTCGGCGACAGTTCAGTTCGGTGATCATCGCCATGTCGGTGTCGTACATTCTCATCAGCCTCGTCCGACCTCAGGCCTATGCCGATGCCGGGTTGGACCACCGGCGAGCCGTGGGTGAGATGCGCCGCAACCACCATTTCCAGTCGATGATCCGCTCGGGCTGCGCACACCTGATGCGCTTTCTCGACGAGGTGGGTCTGCTCACCCGGCCCGCGGCGCGCATCTACCGCAAGGTACACATGCTCTGACGGCCCGGCGCGAACGGCCCCGCCGAAAAAAGCGCGTGGGACTTCTACCGGGGTGACGCGACTGCCTCCGCACCCAGCACCGCCGCCGCCGCGTTACGTCCCGGGATGCCGCTGACCCCACCCCCGCGCCGCGCCCCCGCACCGCACAGCAGCAGCCGCGGATGCGGCGTCTCCACGCCCCAGCGGCCCACTTCCGACGCGGTCTCGGCCCACGGCCACCGCAACGACTGGTGGAAGATGTTGCCGCCGGGCAGCCCGAGGGCGTCGTGCAGGTCGTGCGGCGTCTTGGCCTCGATGCACGGCCGGCCGTCGAGGTCGTGGGCGATAACCGATTGGATCGGCTCACCGAGCACCGCATTCAGTGAGGCGAACGTCGCGCCGAGAGCGTGCTCGATGGCGCCCGGCTCGTCGAACACGTCCGGCGGCATGTGCAGGCCGAAGAGTGTCAGCGTGTGCTTTCCCGCTAGTTCCGGCCCGAGGATCGACGGGTCGGTGAGTGTGTGGCAGTAGATCTCGCACGGCGGTAGTTCGGGAACCTCGCCGCGCGCGGCCTGTCGCCACGCGTCGTGCAGCTGGGCGGCGGTCTGGTTGATGTGGAAGGTCCCCGAGAAGGCGGCTGCGGGTGCCACCGACTCGTCCCGCAGGCGGGGCAGCCGGTCGAGCAGCAGGTTGATCTTGAGCTGCGAGCCACGCGTGTCCGCCTCGCACGGGATCGGAGTGCCGTCGAGGAAGGTGTTGAACACCTGCGGCGCACAAGCGGCGTACAGCACCGAACCGCGCGTGGTTCCGGCAGTTGTCTCGACGGTCCCGTCGGCCGGGTCGACGCCGGTGATCTCGACGCCGGTCCGGATCTCCGCACCCGCAGCCGACGCCGCCTGGTACAGCGCCCCCGACACCGCGCCCATCCCGCCGACGGGCACGTCCCAGTCCCCGGTTCCCCCGCCGATCACGTGGTAGAGGAAGCAGATGTTCTGACGCAGGGTCTGGTCGTCGAGGTCGGCGAAGGTGCCGATCAGGCCGTCGGTGGCGGCGATCCCGCGCACGAGGTCGTCGTCGAAGTACTGGCCCAGCAGCGTGCCGAGCGGCAGCGTCGTGAGCGCCTCCCACAGTTCGGCGGTGGATGTGTCGGTACCGACGACGAGGTCGTGCATGTCGGCGGCCGTGCGCAGCGGCTCGATCATCGTCGGGAACACACGCTCGGCGACGGTGCCGACCCGGCGATAGAACGACTGCCAGGCGGTGAACCCGATGTCGGAGCCGGTGACCCGCTGGAACGACGCCGCGGTCGCCTCGTCGTCGAGGGTGTCGATGAGGAGCCCGCGCGCCGGATCGGCCGGTAGCGGCGTGTACGAGGAGTGGCGGCGGCGGATGAGTTCGATGTCGAGGCCCAGCTCGGCAATGATCTCCCGCGGCATCAGAGACACCAGATACGAGTAGCGCGACAACCGTGCGGACAGCCCGCGGAACGGCGTCGCCGAGACGGTGGCGCCGCCGACGTGATCGGCCTTCTCCAGGACGAGGACCCGGCGTCCGGCGCGCGCCAGGTAGGCCGCGGCGGTCAGCCCGTTGTGTCCCGCCCCGATGATGACGTCGTCGTAGAAAGCAACTGCGGTGCCCATCGATCCAAGGTTGTCAGATCGACGCGCACCGCAGCGGGGGTCGGGGGAATACGGGTCAGCGCAGGATGCGCGCGACGAACGGCGTCGAATCCTTCATCGAGGCGAGAACGGCGCTCGAGTGATCGTCTTCGGGGTAGACGAACAGTTCGACGGGCTGGTTGTTCGCCCGCATCTGGGCGTACAGCGACAGCGCCGACGGGGCAGGCACGTCGACGTCGCGCAGGCCCTGACCGAGGAAGATCGGCCGGTCGTATCCCTTGTACGGCGTGGCCATGTACTCGTGCAGCGCCGGGCTCAGGCCGGGGATCGACATCAGCGGCGCGCGGAACCAGGTCCGCACGTCGTCACCGGCCAGTTCCTTCTTCAGGACCGGGTAGCAGGTGACTCGGCCCTGAGCCAGACGGGCGACGCCCTTGGGGGTCATCACCGAGGTGACCTTCAGGTCGGGGCGGGTGTCGTCGAAACCGGCCAGGATGTAGGCGGTGTAGGCGTTGAGTCCGCCGGGCAGCGTCACGGGCGGAACCACCGGACCCAGGTTCTGGTAGAGGTACTCGAGGTTCGCCGGGATGCCGGTCGCCACCACGCCGCGATAGTCGAGGCCGGAGCCGCGACTGAACTCGGTGGCGTAGCGCGCCCCGTTGAGGGCGGCAGCCGCGCCCTGGGACTGCCCGATGATCGCCCACCGCTTGGCCAGCGGCAGATCCATCTGATGCGACGCGACGACGATGTCGACGATGGAGTGCGCCGCGGTGACGCCGTTGAGGTAGGCCATGAGACCTGGGGTGCCGAGTCCGACGTAATCGGCGGCGACGACGGCATAGCCCTGGTCCAGCCAATGGCCGAGGTAGGTCTGATCGCGCTCGCTGCGGGCGAACGCCGACGGGGTGCAGTCGTCGGCCATGCCGACGGTGCCGTGCGCCCAGGAGATCACCGGCCACCCGCCGGCGGGAGGTGTGCCCTTCGGCAAGAAGACGGCACCGGTGCCCGTGGCCATCTTCTGGTGCTGGTTCAGCGACGAGAACTGGATACGGTAGGCATCCCCGGCTGCCGGGAGGTTGAGTGACTCCGCGAGCGGTACTTGTGCCATCAACGTGCCGGCACGCTCGGGGACGGCGCCCCGGTAGTCGGTAACGTCCAACCCCGACCAGTTCGGAATACCCACGGAGACAGCATCATCGGCGCGCGCGGTGGCGGAGGTGCCGAGCATTGTCACGACCAGGAGGGCTGTCACCACGGCAATGGGGATCCGTGTCAGGCGGGATTCGGCGGCATGCATGTCCAGGAGAATAGGCACTGTCGCACCTCGGGCGGGCGCGGGCCGGCGGCAGGTTCGTGCCGACCTCGCAACGATTTCGTGCCTGCGAACGCCGAACGTCTGTCGTCGATTCGGTTGCCACTTGGTCTCGGCGAGGCAATCTGCGGCCTCCGCAGTCCTATCCTGAAGCCGTGGACATCCCCTCGGTCGAGCTCAACAGCGGTCACTCGATCCCCATGGTGGGGCTCGGCACGTACAACATGCTCGGCCGGCCGTGTTCCGGAGCGGTGAGCTCGGCGGTGAAGGCGGGATACCGCCTTCTCGACACAGCACCCCGATACAGCAACGAACTCAGCGTCGGGATGGGTCTGCACAGCTCCGGGGTCCCACGCGACGACGTGGTGGTCCAGACCAAACTCGGTGGCGGCGACCACGGTTTCGACGAGGCCATCACCGCGGCCAAGGAGAGCGCGCGACGCCTGGGCGTCGCCCACATCGACGTCTATCTCATCCACTGGCCCTGCCCGAGCCTCGGCCGGACCGTCGACTCCTGGAAAGCCCTGCTGACGCTGGCCGACGAGGGATACGTACGTACACCCGGCGTCTCGAACTTCAAACAGCACCACCTGCAGATGCTCTTCGACGAGACCGGACGCTGGCCCGCTCTCAACCAGATCCAGTGCTCGCCCGCCCTCCCGCGTACCGAACTCCGAGAGTTCATGGCCGGCAACGGTATCCACGCGCAGGCCTGGCATCCGACCGGGCGCAAGGAAGGGCTCCTCGCCGACCCGGTCGTCCTGCGGATCGCCCGCAAGTACGGAAAGTCGCCCACGCAGATCGCGCTGCGGTGGGCGGTCCAGAACGACATCAGCGTCGTGCCGAAGTCCTCACACGGCGGCCGTCAGATCGAGAACGCCGACCTGTTCGACTTCGTCCTCGACGCCGCCGACATCGCCGATCTCGCGTCACTCGACCGCGGGGAACGCGCGGCCCGCGATTCCGACGTCGACGAGGAGTTCTGAGCTGACGCCCGGCGACGCCCGCGGTCACACTCACGTCGCCGCGACATCGACCGGACCGTCCGTCGGCTAGGGTGTCAGCGTGTCTCGACCCGATCCCGGTGACCACGACGAGAACGCCGTCGGCGCTGACAAACACCTCGGCCAAGGTGCCCACCCGCACCATGAGGATTTCGCCACCCGGCATGCGCCGATGCCGATCGAGCTGCCCCTCGACGACGAAGAGGCCTCGACCGACGCCGATCTGAAGACGCAGCTGATCCGCTTCGTCGTGACCGGCGCGGGGTCCGCGGTCCTCGATTACGCGCTCACGATGTTCCTGCAGTACGTCGTCGGCGTCCCCGGAGGTGTGGCGAAGGCCGGCGGATTCATCCTCGGCACCACCACGGCGTACCTCGTCAACCGCCGCTGGACGTTCCGCGCGGAGCCCAGCACCGCGCGTTTCATCGCCGTGGTTGTCCTCTACCTGGTCACCTTCGTGGTCAACGTCGGTCTCTACAGCTGGCTGTCGCATCTGTGGGAGGAGACGGTGCTGTACTCCGCGATCGCTTTCGTCGTCGCGCAGGGCACGGCCACCGTCATCAACTTCGTGGTCCAGCGGATGGTGATCTTCAAGATCCGCTGAGCCTCGCGGCCTTGGCGTCCCGGTGACCCGGGTGCCGAACGACGCGCCGAACGTGTCCGGCTCGGGTGGTGCGGTCAGGCGTTGACCTTGGCAATGACGTTGTCCGCGTACCAGTTCAGATGGTCGATCTTGGTCTGCAGCGGCTCGGTGTCGTCTCCCATGACATAGGGCAGGCGGAAGCCGACGATGACGTCGGTGATCCCCTTGTCCTCCAGCCGTTTACAACCGTCGACGGTGTAGGCGTCCATGGAGATCACGTGAATCTCGAACGGCTCGTTGGCCTTGCCCTCGGCTTTGCGGATCTCGCCGATCCGATCCAGCAGGGTGTCGAGCTCCTCCGGCGGCCCGCCGCCGTGCATCCAACCGTCGCCCCGGATGACCGCACGACGCAAGGCGGCGTCGGCGTGCCCGCCGACGAGCAGCGGGATCGGTTCGGTCGGCGCCGGGGTCATCTTGATCTTCGGGATGTCGTAGAACTCGCCGTGGAACTCGAAGTAGTCGCCGGTGGTCAGGCCGCGGATGATGTCCATGCACTCGTCCATGCGCTTGCCACGGCGTTTGAAATCGACGCCCATGAAGTCGTAGTCCTCGGGCCACGGGCTGGTGCCGACACCCAGCGCGAGCCGGTTGCCGGTGAGGTAGGCGACCGAGCTCGCCTGCTTGGCCACCAGGGCGGGCGGACGCACCGGCAGCTTGAGGACGAAAGGTGTGAAGCGGATCGTCGAGGTGACCGCGCCGAGCGCCGCAGCCTGGATGAAGGTCTCGATGAACGCCTTGCCGTCGAGGAACTCGCGGTCACCGTCGGGGGTGTACGGATACTTGGCGTCCGACTCCTGCGGGTAGGCCAGCGAGTCGGGGATGGTGAAGCCGGCGTACCCGGCCGTCTCCGCGGCCTGCGCCAGCGGCGCGTAGTACATCGGATCGGTCATGGCCTCGGCGAAGGTGAACCGCATTGTGCTCCTCAGGAACGGGCGATGGAACTTCACCACACACTAGAACACGTTCTAATTCCGGGGAAGGAGTCGACGATCTTCACTGGTTCGCACAACACCCGTGTCGCGGTCAGAGGTGGCTGAGGAGTTCCTCGAGCCGGGTTTCGACGACCGACGTTGCGGGGACCGGCGTTGCGGTGCTCGACGTTGCGGTGCCCGCCGGTGCGATGGCGGGGCGTGGGTTGATGACCTCACGCATGGCGAGGCGTGCGGTATCGCCGGACGCGGTGTCGGGTCCGTGGATCTCGTGGCGCACCTGCGCGAGGTGGGCGCTCAGCCGGTCGGGTACGTCGGGCCGTCGGTTGATGCGTGCGGGGTTGGGTGGTGCTCCCGGCTCGGCGTTGAGTCGCCAGACGCAGCGGCCTTCGTCGGGTCCGTCGCGGAGCATCCAGGTGGTGTACTGGCCGGGTTTGTCGCCGACCATCCGGTTGTGTCGCGGGCAGGCGGGAGTCAGGTCGGTGATGTCGGTGAGTCCGCCCAGGCTCCAGTCGAGTTGGGCGTGATGCATCTCGACCTGGGAGGCGGGTTGCCCACAGCCGGGTGTGGAGCAGACCTCGCCGTCGGGGCGGGCGAAGGAGACGAGGCGCTGATCGCGGGTGGCGAGGCGTTTGCCGTGTCCGAAGTACAGCGGGACGGCGGTGGTGTCCTTGAAGACCGCGAGGTAGGGCTGGGCGTCGGCAGCGAGCTCGATGACGTCGGCGATCGGCATGACTGTTCCGGTGACGGTCGTGGCGAGGCCGGCTTCGCGGATGAGGTCGTTGAGGTCGGCTTTGATGATGAGTTGGACCGGTAGGCCGCGGTGAGTCTCTCCGAGGAGGCCGTCTTCGAGCACGGCTTTCAGCAGCGCGTTGAAGGCGTCGTGGTTGATCTGGGCGGGTGTGCGCAGGTCGCGCGCGGCGGCAACCTTGACCACCTCGGGGTCGGCGTCTTCGAACGAGCCGTGCGGACTGTCCGGGTCCTCGGGATTGTTCATACCGGGTTTGGCCCACACGGCGAGCAGCATCGTGACCCGCGCGACCAGCTCGGGGGTGAGGGTGGCCGACATCTTTGCGGTCCCGTCGGCACGCTGCCGATTCACCCAGAGGTTGCGGCGTCGTTGGCGGTCGGTGTCGTCGGCCAGGGTGCCGTCGGGGTCGAGATGGGCCAGGAGTCGCGCCCCGAGGTCGGTGATGTCGGCGGGGGTGTGGGCGATGGCGATCTCGGTCATCTGTCGTTCGGCGGCGACCTTGACGTCGTGTTCGACGGCCGAGGGGATGTCATCCAGCACATCGACGACGGCTCGCACGTGTGCGGTGCCGACGGCGCCGTCGGCGAACGCCTTGGCCAGTGTGGGGTGGTCGGGTTCGAGTGGTTCGCCGAGATGATCGGAAAACGTGGCGAGGGCGTTCCGGTGTTTGTTGCGCCGCAACGGATCAGATACGCGCAGCCGGTGGGTCATGAACGAGGTGATACTGCGGTGTCCGGTGGTGCCGGAAAGGTCACGGTTGATGATCTCGACCATCTGCCGGTCCCCGGCGTATGTCACTCGTGCGATGGCGCGCTCGGTCGCGGCGGCAATGTCGATGAGCTCGCTGCTGGTGCACGGGGCGAGGTCCACCGTCTGCAGCTCGTCGACAATCCGGTGTAGCTCAGCGGCGAGTTCTGAGGCTCGGGACAGTGGCGTGTCAGTGTCGCCGGACAATTGCGCTGTGTCGGACATGACGGTCACCCCCCGGAAACCTACGGCACGAATACTTGATCAAGGGTACATCGTATTCGACTGTCCCGCAATGGATATCGAGAAGTTCTCGCGTCGCTGTTCTTGTCGGTGCTCTGTGGTAAGCGGCACCGATGCTCGTCCCGCAACCTGCGGTTCGACGTGGCATCGAGGTCCGACGGCGCGGCGGAAGGCTTTGTCAGACAATGCCGTTCAATGGATTGTCCGCGGTCGCGCCTGGTCCTGGACCTACGCGCAGATCCTCGCGACGGACCTTCTCGCCGCACGCCGAACAGGTGGGATCGACCGTCATCGTGGAACCGCAGGAGTGCGTGGAGACGACCGGCGCGCCATCGTCGGCGGTCCATTTGTCGCCCCATTGCCGCAGGGCGGTCATCACCGTCCAGAGGTCGCGGCCCTTCTCGGTGAGCCGATAGTCGTAGCGCACGGGATTGTCCTGATAGGGCTCCTTGGTCATGATGCCGTGCTCGACGAGGGTGTCCAGGCGCTGGGTGAGCACATTGCGCGCGATCCCGAGCGTCGAGAACTCGTCGAAGCGCGTCACTCATCTACGACGACGTGCACGACGCCTTCGTCACGGCGTGGTGGGTCCTCACCGGTATCGCCGCGCTGGGTGCGGTGGCCGCGTTCGGGATGACACCGCGGACTTCCGCTACGGCCGGGTGAACCGCTCCCGGCGGCCCAGCCCGCGCAGGCGTACCCACTCGACGAAACCCTTCGGGTCACGTTGCTGCACAAGGAAGAACCAGCCGAACCGGGCGTACTCCTGCGGTACCAGCTTGCGCAGGCCGGGCTGGCTCATCAGATAACCGCGGTTGCGGTAGGTGAAGAACCGTTTGGTGGGATTGTCCGGATACTGGGTGTGCATGCGTCCGCCCAGGATCGGGCGGAACTCCGCCGACCCGTCCGGATGCAGGTATCCGGCCCGCAGGCAGGTCCCGAACCGCACGCCCGAACGCACCAGGCGACGATGGATCTCGACCTCGTCGCCGCGGAAGAACAGACGGAGATCCGGAACACCCACCTGTTCCAGGCAATGCGCGGAGAACAATGCGCCGTTGAACAACGACGCGATACCCGGCAGCAGATCATCCGCCTGGGACTCGCCGTCGGCGAAGAGCTCGGATCGCTTACGGCGCCACACGAGTCCACGACGCAGCGGGAACGCGAGGGTGTCCGGGTCGTCGAGGTTGGCGACCACCGGGGACACCTCGTCGAGGCCGTGGCGCTGTGCGCAATCGAGCAGCGTCGACAACACCGACGCCCCGTCGGGCCGGCCGTCGTCGTCGGCGCACCAGACCCAGTCGGCGCCGAGCGCCAGCGCGTGCAGCATGCCCAGCGCAAAACCGCCGGCCCCGCCCAGATTGCGTTTCGATCCCAGATACGTCGTCGGAACCGGCTGTGCGGCAACCAGTTCGGCGACCTCGGGCTCGTCGGCGTTGTCGACGACGATCAGATGGTCGACGGCACGGTCCTGCCCGGACACCACGGCAAGCGATTCTGCCAGCAGTTCGACACGACGGTGGGTGACCACCACCGCGACGACCTTCGGTGTACCGGTCACTCGACCGACCCCGACCCGTCGCGACTGTCAGCTGTCTTGTCGCTTCCGCGACGGTCAGCTGTCTTGTCGCTTCCGCGACGGTCAGCAGTCCTGTCGCTTCCGCGACTGTCGTCCTTCTTGAGGTCGGCGATCACCTTGCGCACATGCGCCGCCGCGCCGGGACCCTCGTACGCGCCGACGACCTCTTCGATACCGCCTTCCATCCGGATCTGGCCGTGATCGATCCACAACGCACGATCGCAGAGCTGGGCGAGGAACTCGTTGGAGTGGCTGGCGAAGACGAGGATGCCGGAGCGTTCGACGAGGGCCTGCAGGCGGCCGCGGGCCTTGCGCATGAAGTCGGCGTCCACCGCGCCGATACCCTCGTCGAGGATCAGGATCTCGGGATCGATCGAGGTCACCACACCGAGCGCGATGCGCACCCGCATACCGGTGGAGTAGGTCCGCAGCGGCATCTGCAGGTAGTCGCCGAGTTCGGTGAACTCCGCGATGTCGTCGATCTTCTTGAGCATCTCCTTGCGGGTCATCCCCAGGAACATGCCGCGGATGATGATGTTCTCGTAGCCGGAGATCTCCGGATCCATGCCGACGCCGAGGTCGAAGACCGGGGCGACGCGTCCCCGCACGCGGCAGGCGCCCGCGGTCGGTTCGTAGATGCCCGACAGCAGCCGCAGCAGCGTCGACTTGCCTGCGCCGTTGTGTCCGACGAGTCCGACGCGGTCGCCGTGCTTGAGGTGCAGGTTGATGTTCTTGAGTGCCTCGACGACCACCACGTTCGACGAGTTGGACCCGATCACCCCGCCCGCCGCGCCGATCACCGACTTCTTCAGCGAGCGCGTCTTGGCGTCGAAGATCGGGAAGTCCACGCAGGCGTCCCACGTGTCGACGCGGACGCGGTTGTCGGCGCCGTTGTTGTTTCTGGCCATGATTCGGTCCGTCCCTACACCCAGTAGGCCACGCGGGCCCGGTAGTTGCGCATCACCAGCATGCCGAACACCCAGCCGACGGCGGTGCAGCCGAGGACGATCGCCCAGTGGTAGAACTCCACGTGCTCGCCCAGCAGCGGCCCGCGCGCGATCTCGAGATAGTGGTACATCGGGTTGAGTTCGACGAGCTTCAACCGCGACGACGTCTCGCCGGACGCGTTGCCCAGGCTCTGGGTGGTCCAGATGATCGGTGTCATGAAGAACACCAGCTGAACCATCGTGGTGAGGAGCTGCCCGATGTCGCGGAAACGCGTCGACAGGATGCCGAACACGATGGTCACCCAGATCGAGTTCAGCACGTACAGCGCGATGGCCGGGACGATGAGGCCGACGGCCCACGTCAGCGGCGGCGGGAAGATCACGAAGAGGATCACGATGATCACCACGTTGTGCGCGAAGATGATCAGCGCGCGCCACACCACGCGATAGACGTGCACGCTCACCGGTGCGGGCAGCTGTTTGATCAGGCCCTCGTTCTTGGAGAACACCTCGGCACCGTCGAGGATGGAACTCTGGATGAAGTTCCAGAAGATGAAGCCCAACGCGACGTAGGGCAGGAACACCTTGATGTCCATGCCGAACAGCTCGCCGTAGAGCAGTCCCATCGCGATGGCCGTCACGCCGGTGGCGATGACTATCCACAGCGGACCGAGCACCGAACGGCGGTAGCGCTGCTTGATGTCCTGCCAGCCCAGGTGGAACCACAGCTCCCGGCTGGCCAGACCTTCACCGAGGTCCATGACCGCACGCGCGAAGCTGCGCGAATCAGAACCCTCCGGACGCGCGGGTATCGCGTCGTCGTCCACTACCGCTGACACGAGGAGTCAGCGTACCCGTCGGCCATGGTGCCGGTTGCCGGTGAGGGGCGCAGCGACGAGCCGAGTCGAGATCAACCGCTGCTCTCAGAGGTACTGCCCGGGGCTGTTGCTGTGTGCACCGCCCGGTGCGGGCATGCCCGGGGGCAGGGCGCCCTGACGCATCTGCTCGAGCTGGGCGCGGGCGGCCATCTGCTGGGCGAACAGGGCGGTCTGGATGCCGTGGAACAGGCCTTCGAGCCAGCCGACGAGCTGCGCCTGGGCGATCCGGAGCTCCGCATCCGAGGGCGTGGTGTCGTCGGAGAACGGGAGGGCGAGTCGCTCGAGTTCCTCGCGCAACTCGGGCGCGAGACCCTCCTCGAGCTCCCGGATCGACGACTGGTGGATCTCACGCAGCCGGTTGCGTGAGGCCTCGTCGAGCGGTGCTGCGCGCACCTCCTCCAGCAACTGTTTGATCATCGTGCCGATCCGCATGACCTTGGCCGGCTGTTCCACCATGTCGGTGAGGCTTGTCGGTTCCGACGAGTTCTCCTCACCCGCCGAAGCGTCCGCGCCGGTGCCCACGACGACCACGTTGTCGTCGCCGGCGGGGCCGAACGGTGCTGGTGTCGAACTCGGTCCTGGGGTGCCTTCGATAGCCATGAGCTCCATTGTGCCCGGACGGCGGGGAACGGCGGATCGACGACGTCTATCCTCGTGCCCATGGCATTCGACGTCGCCTATGTGCGTGGATTGATTCCATCGCTCGGCGACGGCTGGATCCACCTCGACCCGCAGGCAGGTATGCAGGTCCCGGATTCGGTGGCCACCGCGGTGACCACCAGTTTTCGCCATCTCGCAGCAGCCCCCGGCGGGGTGTACCCCGCGGCGCGGGCCAGTGCCGACGTCCTCGACGGTGCTCGCCGCGCCATCGCCGATCTCGTCGGCGGAGATTCCGCGGGCGTCGTACTGGGACCCTCGCGTTACTCGTTGCTGGCCTGTCTGGCCGAAGCACTGGCGCCGCACGCGTGGCTGCGTGGCGACGTGGTGGTGACCCGTCAGGACGACGAATCCAACATCGTGCCGTGGCTGCGCGCGGCGGATCGGTACGGCGGCCGGGTCCGCTGGGCCGAGGTCGACGTGGAGACGGGGACGCTGCCGGCGTGGCAGTTCGGTGAGCTCGTCACTCCGGAGACCGAGGTGGTCGCGGTGACGCTGGCGTCGTCGACGACCGGGGCGGTCACCGACATCGGCGAGATCGCACCGCTCGTACGCGCGGCGGGAGCGCTGCTGATCGTCGACGCCACGAACGCCGCGCCCTATCTGACCCTCGACATCCACGAGCTGGGTGCCGACGTACTGGTGGTGTCCGCCGAGCGCTGGGGCGGTCCACGGATGGCGGCGATGGCCTTCCGTGAACCCCACGTCATCGACCGGCTGCGCCTGATGTCGATGGACCCGGGCGCCAAGGGGCCCGCACGGCTGGAACCCGAACCGCATCAGGGCGCGATGCTGGCGGGTCTCGTCGCGTCGGTGGAGCATCTCGCCGGCCTCGACGAGGAGGGAATCGGCAAGCGGCGTCGACGCCTGATGACCTCGATGGACGGCGTCTACGAGTACCTCCAGCGCCTCACCTACTACCTGGTCGAGACGTTGTCGCAGCTCAACCACGTCAATCTTGTCGGCACCGAAGAGGACCGGATGCCGTTGGTGAGCTTCACCGTGGACTCGGTCGGCGCCGACAAGGTGGTCCGGCGACTCGCCGACAACGGGGTGTGCGCGCTTGCGGACGTCCCCAACCGGGCCCTCGTGCGGATGGGCGCGTCCGATTTCGGCGGCGCGGTGACGGTGGGACTCGCACCGTATTCGACCCCGTACGAAGTCGACCACCTGGTTCGAACGCTCGGTTCGCTGGCCTGATCGCGGCGACGAGTCAGTCCGCGACGCTCAGCAGCACCTTGCCGATGACGTCGCCGCTGTTGAGATGGTCGTGTGCGGCGGCGGCGTCGGCGAGCGGGAACACGCGGTCGACGACGGGCACGACGGTTCCGGCTTCGATCAGCGGCCAGGTGCGGCTCAGCGTCGCCGAGACCACCTCGGCCTTGCCGCCGGGTCCGTGTACCGGACGCGCTCGCAGCGTCGTACCCATCACGGACAGCCGCTTGGAGAGCAGCAGGCCCAGGTTGATCTCGGTCTTGACCCCGCCCTGCATGCCGATGATGACGAGACGTCCGTCGGTGCGCAGCGCCTTGAGGTTGGACTTCAGGTACTTGGCGCCGATGATGTCGAGAATGACGTCGGCGCCTCCCGCGTCGCCGACGATCTCGGCGAAGTCGTCGCTCGAGTAGTCGATGAGAATGTCGGCGCCGAACTCGCGGCAGCGTTCGAGCTTGGCCTCGGTGCGTGCGGTGACCGCGACACGGGCACCCATCGCGTGCGCGATCTGTGTGGCATGTGTGCCGATGCCGCTCGACCCGCCGTGGATGAGGAGCAGTTCGCCGGTGCTGAGGTGCGCGGTGTCGAAGATGTTCGACGACACGGTGCACGCGACTTCGGGGAGGGCGGCGGCGGACACCAGATCGACGCCACGCGGCACCGGGAGCAGTTGCTCGACCGGCACGGCCACCTTCTCGGCGTAGCCGCCACCGGCGAGCAGGGCGCACACCTCGTCGCCTTCGGCCCAGCCGGAGACCCCGGTGCCCAGCGCCGAAATCCGTCCCGACACCTCGAGGCCGATGATGTCCGAGGCGCCGGGTGGCGGGGGATAGTTACCCGCTCGCTGCAGGAGGTCGGCGCGGTTGACGCCCGCGGCGACCACATCGATCACGACCTCGCCCGCTGCAGGAGTCGGATCGGGCACATCGGTGACGGACAGATTCTCGGATTCGACGACGATGGCTTTCACCCTGTCGATGGTTCCACACCGCACGCCCCTCCTCCTCGAAGCGGCAGGGTGTGGGGCCGGATTCCATCGGTGTGGGGTCAGAAGATCTCGAAGTACTCGCGGTGTTCCCAGTCGGTGACGCCGTTGACGTAGGTCGACTCGTCGGGGTTCTCGGCGACCCAGGCGTCATACCGGGTGGTCTCGCTGCGCTTCATCGTGACCATGTAGTCGATGAACCCGTCACCGAAGGTCTTGCGGTAAAAGGCATTCTGATTCAGTTCCGCGATCGCCTCGGCCAGCGTCGCGGGCAGCTGCGGCACGTCTGCGCTGTACGGGTCCTCGCTCGGAGCACCGGGATCGGTCCGGTTGAGGATGCCGTCGAGTCCGGCGACGGCCTGCGCGGCGATGTAGAGGTACGGGTTCGCAGCGGAGTCGCCGACGCGGTTCTCCACGTGAGAGGCCGTGTCTCCCGGTGCGCTGATGACACGCATCATCGCGGCGCGGTTGTCCTGGCCCCAGGCCAGACGGTCGGGCGCCAGTGAGTACGGGCGACGGCGACGGTAACCGTTGATCGTCGGGGTGGTGAACACCGACGCTGCGGCGCCGTGCTCGAGAGTGCCACCGATGTAATGCAATCCGAGGTCGGACAAAGGTGCGTCGCCGGTGGGCACCATCAGGTTCTCGCCGGTGTCCAGGTCCGCGATCGAGGTGTGGAGGTGCCATCCGTTCGCGTAGAAACCCTCGATGGCCGGCGTGCACATGAACGACGCGAGGTGCCCGTTGCGCTTGGCGATCTGCTTGGCGGTGGTGCGGAACAGTGCCGCCGAGTCTGCGGCGGCGAGGCCTGGAAGGATGTCGAAAGTGGTCTCCATCTGGCTGGGCGCCCACTCGTCGTCGAAGGAACGGACGGGAAGACCCATCGAAGACAGCGCATTCCGTATGGGGCGCAAGATGCCGTCGACCTCGTCGAGGTGATCCACGAGCAGGTAGTTGTAGCCACGTGACACCGGTGCGACGGTGGGCGGGTCGGCAGGCGAACCGGGTGCGCCCAGCGACGAGGTGCCCAGTCCGTCGTCGACGATCTTGGTGAGGTACCACTCCATCTCGAGTCCCGCGATCAGCTCACATCCGTTGTCGGCCATGGCCGCAAGCGTGTTCCTGAGGATGGTGCGCGGCGCGAGCGGGAACGGTGTGCCGTTGGACATGTAGAGGTCGCAGAACACCAAGGCCGTTTTCTCCGCCCATGGGAGCAGGGTGAAGGTCGACGGGTCCGGCACCATCTTGACGTTGGGGCTACCGCCGAGGCCTTCGATGGTGAACCCGCCGTCGGGGGTGAAGGGGTTCATCACGATGGCGTTGGCGGTGTCGAAGAAGAACGGCGCCATGGTGATGTCGTTGCCGGATGCGAGTGCAGCCTTGAAGGCCGGTACGGTGAGCGCCTTGCCGCGTAGCAGGCCGTGCTGATCGGGCCAGACCACGCGGACGATCTCGATGCCCTCACGGTTGATGGTCTCGAGCGCGCGCTCGGCGTCGCGATGATCCTCGGCACCATAGAGGTCGTACTTCTCGACGAACTTGGCCGTGGGCACGGTGTCTCCTCAGGAATGGCGTGGTGATGGTGAGCATGGTCGGCGGGTACCGGCAGTCGTCGTTGCCGGGGCGGCGATGTCGTGAATCCCGCGGAGTCCGTGGGCGGCAGGATCACGCGGCGGGCCGAACGTCGGCCGTGTTCGCTGCACGACGAAACAGGACTCCACATGGGGTGTGCGGTCAATTGGCAACTACTGCTTGGCTTTCCGATCCGCGTCGGGCAGGTGGTCCGGGATCGGACGTTGTGGTCACAGTAGGTCGTCGGGTACACCGCAGCCAGCGCTGGGAACAGGATTCTGCTCTGGCGAATATCTGGCGCGTATTCGCCGGTCAGTCGCTCGCCGTGGCCTGGTCGAGAGCGTCCTCGGTGCGTTCGACGGCCTCCCGCAGCGAGTCGACGTACTCCGGCAGGGCGGAACGGTCGAAACGTGAACTGGGGATCGCCAGCGAGATGGCGAACACCGGACGGCCCAGCGCATCCTTGGCGCACACCGCGACCCCGTCGACGCCCTGGGCCGACTCCTCGATGCTGATCGCGTAACCACGACTGCGTACTGCGGTCAGGTGACGCTTGAGCGAGCGCAGGTTGCTGATGCGCGACGCCCGGGCGGGTGGGAGGCCGGCGGCGAAGACGTCCTCGAGTTGTTTGTTGGTGAGTTCCGACAACAGTGCCTTGCCCGCGGCCGAGGCATACGCCGGCACTCGGTCCCAGCCGTCCGGCCTGACATGCGTGGGTGCGGTTCCCTCGACACCGTCGACCCAGTGCAGCAACGGTCCCTGCCGAATCCACACGTGGACGGTCTCGCCGAGTTGCGCGCCGAGTTCCTCGATGGCCGGCCGCACCGCGGCCCGGAGATCACCGACGCGCAGCGGCCGGGTCTCGTCGGGCCGGAACTCGGGCCCGAGGCGGTAGCGCCGCTCGCGGCCCTGGACGGCGAAACCGTCGTAGCAGAGGGCATTCAGCAGGCGATGAGCTGTCGACGGTGCCACGTCGAGCATCTCGGCGGCATCCTTCACCCCGAGCGACTCCCCGTCGCGCAGGCTCTTGAGAAGCCGCAGCGCGCGGTGTACCGAATCGATCGGTGGAACCGCGTCGGGCTCGCCGACGCGGCGAGGATCAGGGTCGGAATTCGCCACACCGAAAAAATAGCGCCGATCGTTGTGGCCGTGGTCGGGACCCGCATACGGTCAGCGGACATCGTGACGCAATCGACCGGCGACCGGGGCGACCGGGGCGACCGAAGGATTGCCGATGTCCTGAACCAGTGACCGGCTGCGGTGTCCGCGCGCCGGATATCCCCGTATTTCCCCTGATGAGAGGTGCGCAATGTCCCACACGCTGTCCGAGCGGGATCGTCGCTGGGCCCTGCTGAACAAGGCGATGGCCGATCACGGACTCGACGCCCTGATCTTCGCCGCCAACGACTACCGCGGTCACAAGGGCTCGCTGCGCTACGTCGCCGACTACAACCTCTGCCACAAGTCGGGCAACGCGGTTATGTTCCGCGATTCCGAGCCGTTCCTGGTGCTCTCGGGCAGCCTGATCGGCGCGCGCAAGCCCGCCACCGCTTGGGTCAGCGACTACCGTTTCCCCGGTACCACCTCCGAGGGGCTGGTCGACGCCCTGCGGCGTCGTCCCAAAGTCCAGCGGGTCGGCATCGTGGGTCTCAACCAGGTGATGAAGGTCGGCGAGTACCTGGCCCTGCAGCAGGCCTACCCGCACGTCGCGTTCGTCGACTTCTCCGACGCGTTCGAGCGGATCCGCGCGGTCAAGAGCGCATACGAGATCGCCGGCGCAGAGGAGTCGGCGTTCATCCTCGACCAGTGCTTCTCCCGTTTGCTCGAGATTGTCCGGCCGGGGATCACCGAGCGCGAGGTCGCGGCCGAGATGTACAAGGTCGGTTGCGAATTCGGCGGCGAGGACCCGTTGTTCCTGTCGATGCACACCGACTTCGACAACGTCCACTCCCACTCGACCTTCGACACCCCTCGCGACCGGGTGCTGAACGCCCACGACGTGCACACGTTCTCCTTCGAGATCATCGGTCCCCGCGGCTACTGGACCGAGCTGTCCCGCATGGTCACCTTCGCCCGCCCGGACGAGATCACCGCGCGCATGGGCCGGGCGGTGGCCAAGGGCATCGCCGCCGGCGCCGAGGTGCTGCGCGGCGGCGTCACACCCGGTGACATCCAGCGCCGTGTGCTTGCCGGGGTCGAGAGCGAGGGTGCCAAGTCGTCGTACTGGTCGGGTCACTCGCTGGGTCTTGATGTCATCGAGGACCCGATGATCGGTCTGGACGTCGTCGAGGACGGTGACCAGAGCCTGCAGGAGCCCCTGGCGGAGAGCATGGTGGTCACCCTGCATCCGATGGTCTCCGACGCCACCGAGATCGCCAGCGGCTACATGTCCGACACCTTCGTCGTCGACGAACAGGGCAGCCGCAAACTGTCCGAACACCCGACCGGCCTGCACCGGATCAGCCGAGGTGTCGTCGAGGTCGACGAGTACTGAGCACGACGAGGCCCGGCGGGATTCCGGCCGGGCCTTCTGCGCATGTCAGAGGTATCACCGCGGAAGCTGTGTGGATGCCTCGTGAGGCCGGGCACATCCGGTAGGAGTGCCCGGCCCGGTCAACCGCCTACCATGGACGCCCTGGTCCATCATCTGGATCACAGCTCGACAGGATTCAAAGATGCCAAGCGACCTCCTCACCGGATACCGCGCATGTGCGACCACCGACCTCGCCCAGGCGCGTGCGGCCGTCGCCGCCCGCTTCTGCCCCCACCGGCTCAGCGTGAGCGCGGGCGGCAGGCTCGACCTCGTGCACAACTCGGCGCCCATCGGCGACGACCTGACACTCAACTACATGCGCTACGGGTCCGAGGTGCACATCACCCCGGGCCGTGTCGACGACTTCTACCTCGTGCAGGTGCCGGTGGCCGGGTTCGCCCGCATCCGGGTCGGCGACACCGAGGTGCTCAGCGACCGGTGCACCGGGACCGTCTCGTCGCCGACCCGACCGTTGGACATGGTGTGGGGCGACGGGTGCGAGAAGCTCGTCGTCTACATCCGCCGAACCGCCGTCCAGGAGGTCGCCGGGACGGACGACGACGTCGAACCGGTCATCTTCGATCCCCGGTTCGACGTCACCGCGCTGGCTGTCCAGTCCTGGGTACGTCTCGTCCAGTTCGCCGTTGATGCCCTGTCCAGCCCGGCCGGCAGCATTCTGTCGTCACCGCTGGTCACCTCGAACTTCGAGCAGACCCTCATCTCGGGGCTGCTGTCGATCCAGCCCAACTCGGCCCACACCGCCACACCGTCGTCGGCGCCGCTATCACGCCCGGTGCGTACTGCGCTCGCGCTCATCGAGGACCGCCCCGACCATCCGTGGAAGGTGAGTGAGATCGCCCACGAGGTCGGGGTCTCCACCCGGTCCCTCCAGGAACTGTTCGCCCGGGAGCTCGGCACCACCCCGCTGCAGCGTCTTCGCCGAATCCGCCTCGACCACGCCCGCCAGGACCTGGTCGACGCCTCGCCCGCAGACACCTCGGTGACGACCATCGCCACGCGATGGGGCTTCTTCCACGTCGGACGGTTCGCCGAGGTGTACCGCGCGACCTACCAGGAACTACCCTCCGCGACCCTCGGTCGCTGAACCGCATCACCCTCAACCCACCACCTATGGACCGAATCCACCACCCTTACGGGAGGTGGATTCGGTCCGGCCGTGGTGAATCTGCAGCGTCAGAGGTTGAGCCGGCTCGTCACCTCGTCGGCGCGATCACGCAGGTACATCACGAAAGATCCCGACTTGTCCACGACGCAGTCGTACTGGTCGAGCACGACGATCGTGGTGGTGCCGAGTTCGATGACCGCCGGACCGTTCACCTTGGTGCCCGGGCCCATGGCCGCACCGCGATAGACGTCGACCTCGACCATTTCCCGACGCTGCGGCGAGTAGATCTCACGTCGACCCGCGCCCACCGGCATGTTCACCGCGACTTCGGAGTTGAGGCTGATGCGCTCATCTGACGTACGGCCGACCGCCGACAGCCGGATGTTGAGGATCTCGATCGGCATCTCGGGGCTGTTGTATCCGAACAGCCCATCGTGCTCGGCATGGAAACTCGCCGCGATCGTCTCGAGGTCGGGTGCAGCCGACACGGCCGCCGGGTCGACGGGGATCGTCAGCTCATACCACTGGCCCTTGTATCGCAGATCCAGCGCAGGCTCGAAGCTGATCGCATCGTCGATGACGCCCTCGCCGTGCAGGGTCGCGCGCCCCTCCTCGGCCATCCGCGCCCAGGTGGCGGCGAGCGTTGCCGGGTCGATCATGTCGAGACGATCGTGGGCGCTCTGCACGTAGTCGTGTTTGAAGTCGCACACCAGCATTCCTGCCGCACAGAAGATCGACGAGTCGCGCGGCGTGATGAGCACCGGGATCTCGAGCTCATGTGCGATGGCCGCGGCGTGCACAGGTCCGGCTCCACCGGCGACGACGATGGGAAAGTCGCGGGGATCGAGCCCACGGCGAACCGTGATGTCGCGGACGCCGGTCGCCATCGATACGTTGACGATCTCGTAGACGCCGGCGGCCGCCTCGAGCACCGACAGGCCCAGGGGCTCGGCGACGTCACGGCGGATGGCGTCTTCGGATGCCTTGCGGTCCAGCGACATCTGCCCGTTGAGGAAGCTCTCCGGGTCGAGGTAGCCGAGCACCACGTCGGCGTCGGTGGTGGTCGCACGCGTGCCGCCGCGTCCGTAGCAGGCCGGACCCGGTGCAGCCCCGGCACTCTGCGGTCCGACGCTGAGGAGTCCGCCTTCGTCCACCGAGGCGATGGAACCGCCGCCCGCGCCGATCGTGTGGATGTCCACGGCGGGCAACGCGATCGACCAGCGGTCGATCTCACCGTCGGTCATGATCAGCGGCTTGCCGCCCTTGACGACCGCGGCGTCGAAGCTGGTGCCGCCCATGTCGACGGTGATGCATGAGTCCCAGCCGTGCTCGTCGACGACGAGCAAACCCGAGGTGGGTCCGGACGCGGGGCCGGACAGCAACGAGAGTGCTGCGCGCTTGGCGAGCTCGTCCGGGGTCGCGACGCCGCCGTTGGACTGCATCATGAGCAGGATGCCGCCGAACTCCACCGTGTCCAGGATGCCGGTCAGGGTCGACAGGTAACGGCTGATGATCGGTCCCGCATACGAATTCAGGACCGCGGCACTGGACCGCTCGTAGTAGCGTGCCTGTCCCAGCAGCTCGGCCGACTCGGTGATGTAGATGTCGCCGAGCTCCTCGCGAAGCAGCTCCGCGGCTCGCTGCTCGTGACCGGGATTCGCATGGGAGTGCATGAACGACACGGCGATCGACTCGACGCCGGCGTCACGCAGGGTCGCGGCGGCCGAGCGGACGTCCTCCTCGGAGAGCGCGGTGACCTCTTTGCCCTGGTAGTCGATGCGTCCGGCAACCGGGAGACGAAGAGCGCGTGGGGTGATCGGTTCCGGTTGTGCGAGTCGATTGTCGTAGGGCTCCTCGCGGGTGCCGTGACGCATCGGCAGCACGTCGCGAAAGCCCTCGGTCACCAGCATCGCGGTCTTGGGGCCGCGCCGGGTGAGCAGAGCGTTGGTCGTGACGGTGGTGCCGTGCACGATCAGGCCGATGCGGGCGACGAACTCCTGGAGGGGGAGCCCTTCGATCTCGGCGAGTTCGGTGAGGCCGTTGAGCACTGCCTGGGGCGGATCGGAGGGGACCGAGCTGGTCTTGTGGATACGGCGACGGCCGTCGGGATAGATGAGGAGGAAGTCGGTGAAGGTGCCGCCGACGTCGATTCCGATACGAATACTCACAGTTTCCTGCCTGGTGTGGACGGGGCACGGCGCTCGCGGCGAGACGTGCCGGGGATGAGGAAGTGGGGTACGGGTTTTGCGACGTTCAAGCGCGCAGCGACGCTGTCAGCTCCTGATCGATCTCGCCGTCGGTGGAGATCGCCACGCCGTAATCCTCGCGAGCGCTGTCGGTGGACAGAAGACCCGCGATGACCTCGCTGCGGACCTTCTCCGCCGGCCGCTTCTTCGGGTCGCCATAACCCGCCCCGCCACCGGCGTTGGAGACGATGCGCGTCCCGGGGACGAGGTCGACGATTTCCTTGGAACCCCAGTTCTTGACGGTGCCGTCGGGGTACTCGATGACCAGTTCGTTCAGGCCGGAGTCGTGACCGCCGAACAGGCCGCGTGCCGGGAAGGCGCCCTCGGCGGCCATGTTGTCGGCCAGGGTGACGCCGATCTGACCCTCACCGTAGGTCCGCCAGGCCGACCGCGTGCCGAGACCGCCGCGGAACTCGCCGGCACCGGCCGAATCCGGCAGGTACTCATGGTATTCGAGGAAATGGGGGGTGGTCAGTTCGAGCATCTCGGGGTCCGGGGCGCGCATCTGACCTGCGGTACCGGTGAATCCCAGCGCATCCCAACCGTCTTGGCCCTGAACACCGCCGGGCCCGGTTCGCTGGAACACGGTGAAGGTACCGAAGGGCTCGCCCGTGCGCGGGTCGACGCCGTTGGTCGCCGTGCACATGTACTTGTTCCAGCCGGCGGTGACGCGGTCGGGCAGGATGTCGGCGAGAGCGAGCATGATGGCCTCGACGATCTCGTCGGACAGTTGGTTGCCGTAGATCGTGGCGGCGGGGAAGTGGGGGTCGATGATCGAACCCTTGCGGAACTTCGTCACGATCGGCTCGAAAAGTCCCTGGTTGGTGGGGATTCGGATACCGCCGGACGCCATCAGCATCAGGAACGCGATGCGTACCGCACCCTTGGCGGCGGCGGCCGGCATGTTGGTGATGCCGGGCGCCTGGTCGTCGCTGCCAGAGAAGTCGAACACGATCTGTTCGCCTGCGATCTCGATGTCGACGGCGATCTTGTACTTCTTGGTGTTGTCGACGCCGTCAGAGGTCATGAAGCTCTCGCCGTGGTAGTGGCCGTCCGGCCAGCGACCCACCTCGGCCTCGACCTGCCGACGGGAGCTGTCGAGGATGTAGGCCCAGTGTGATTCGTAGTCGGCGAGACCGTAGCGCGTCATGACCTCGACGAGGCGGCGGCCGCCGACGGTGCAGCAGCCGATCATCGCGCGGATGTCTTCCATGACGAACTCGAAGCGGATGTTCGCGGACAGGAGATCCCAGACGTCCTTGCGCAGCACGCCGGCATCGACGACCTTCAGCGGCGGGATGCGTAGGGCCTCCTGCCAGATGTCGCGGGCGTTGGGGTTGTATCCGCCTGCCGTCATGCCGCCGATGTCGGCGAGGTGGCCCTTGGCCGCGGTCCAGCCGATGAGCTGACCCTCGGAGAAGACCGGCATGTAGATTCCGGTGTCGGCGTTCTGGTTTCCGCCGTGGTAGACGTCGTTGTGGATGATGACGTCGCCCTCGTGGATGTCATCGCCGAAGTACTCGATGATGTACTCGAGTGAGGGATGCGCGCCGAATGCGATGATGGCGGCGAACTCGGCCTGCGCGAGGGTGTTTCCCTCACGATCGAAGATGACGGTGACCAGGTCGCCGATCTCGTTGAAGATGGGCGAGCGCGACGAGCGCATCAGCATGGTCGCCATCTCTTTGGTGATCGAGTCGACCCGGCGCTGCAGTACCGAAGCGGTGATCGGGTCCACGTGGGGTTCGGTGTCGGTGGTCGAAACGTCAGGGTTCGAAACCATGGGGTCTCCGTATGTTGTCTCGGATAACTCGGGCGGTATGTCGACGGATGGTCGCCGTGGTGTTCCGATGTGGGCGGCACAATCGGGAAATATGTTCGGACAGAGGGGGTTCACACCTCATTTGCATACTGTCGCCTCCTGCTCGCCGGCGGTGATGCGTGGGCCGGAGGCGGCGCCTGTGGTTGAGGTAACAGTAGGGCGAGCGGACCCGGGGAACCACCGCCGGGCACAGGATTCTCCTGTGGCGAATCTGGGGCGTCGGGACTGGTCAGTCCGCACGGGGTTGTTCCAGGGACGCGATGCGCCTGGCCAGCTTGCGACTGACTTTGCGGTACGACCACGGACTGACCGGCGCAAGCCACTGCAAGGCCCTGGTGAACTTGCCGAGGTTGAGTCCCGCTTCGTCGAGGACCTCGTCGATGTTGTGTAGCGAGAACGGCACGACGTTGGTGCCGCGGGCGTGGTGGCCATCGGTGCGGGCCTCCATCCAGGCAATGCGTTCGGTGGTGGACGCGCGCATCTGGTCTGCCGTCGGAAGTTTGTGTGCACCAGCCAGATACGATCCGGTCCACACCGCGGCCATCTCCGCCGACAGCGGAGAGAAGAACGACGAGTTGTAGCCGGCGAACGTCAGGTTCGGAACGTCGAGCGGCAAGATGTGGCGGTAGAGCAGGAAGTTGCCGTCGGCGTCGGTGAGTCGTTGCTGGATCGCGTCGTCGAAGAACGGGACTTCCTGACGAAAACCGGTGCCGCAGATGACCACATCGGCACGGAGGACCGTGCCGTCGGACAACTCGGCGTACGGCTTGGAGTTCTTCTCCAGGAAGCGCGTGATAGTGCGCCGGCGATGTACGGTGATGGACCCGTCTCGTACGCCTTCATAGAACCCTTCGCTCGCCAGGCTGACCGAGGCCTTGGCGATGGTATGGAACGGCTTCTCCGGTACCAGACCGAGCTTTTCGAGACCGAGCTGGCGGGTGACGACGGCGCCGACGGACTCGGTGAGCCCGTGCGCGATGCGGGAGTTGTTGGCGTGCAGTAGTTTCTCGACGCCGGTCAGCTTCTGGTATGGGAAGAGACCTTCGCCGAATCGGGTGAGTAGGAGGTACTTGTAGTTGAGGATGCCCGCCACCTTTCGCGGGACCTTCCAGAGGAGGTCTCGTGCGATCAGGTCGGTCGACTCGGCGACCTCGGCGACCGCCGCCGCCACGTCGCAGGACGACTTGCCGTACCCGACCATCAGCACATGCCGTCCGGCAACCTCGTCGAGCGAACGCAGATCGCTCGTGCTGATCAGCCGACCACCGGCAGCCTCGAGTTCGGCGACACCCTCGTAGTCCGGTATGACCGGTGTCGAGAAGATGCCGTTGGCCACGACGACGTGATCGAACTGCTCGGTCTCACCGTTTGCGGTGACGAGCCAGCCGTCCTCGTCGGTGGTCGGTGTGACCTTGGTGATCTCGGTGCCCAGGCGGAGACATCCGCCGAGCCCGAACCGCTCGACATAGGTCTCGAGGTACTCCTGAACCTGTTCGCTCGCGAGCCATTGCGGGTAGCGCCGCGGCATCTTGAGTTCGGAGAGATGATAGGTCTGCTTGTTGTTCTGGGTGGTTAGGCCCGGGTAGCGGCGGGTGGAACTCCACACGCCGCCGACGTCGGGGGCCTTCTCGAACACGGTGATCTCGTGGCCCAGAGAGCCGAGCACCTTGGCGCTGGACAGGCCGGCGAAACCGGCGCCGATGATCGCGATCTTCATGTCACTCCATCAACTGGGGAATTGCGGGAACGTATGACTCCGGCCCCATGGCCGAGTAGCCACCGTCTGCTGCCCAGTCGGCGCCGGTGACGACCGAGGCATCGTCGGATGCGAGGAAGACGACGACCTTGCCGATCTCGGCGGGGTCGGCGACACGACGGGTGAGGTGGAACGGCGCCGCGACGCGGTCGGTCTTGGCGCGGTCGCCCTTGGAGAGCTCGTCCATGACCTTCGACCAGGTCCAGCCGGGGTTGACGCTGTTGACGCGGATGCCGTGCTCCGCGAGGTCCATCGCCATCGAACGCGTGAGCTGGGCGACGGCCGCCTTGCTGGCCGGATAGGTCCAGCGTCCGGTCTGGGCGACGTTGCCGGAGACGCTGGAGAAGTTGACGACCGCCGCGTGCGGGCTGCGCGCCAGGTGCTCGAACGCGTGGCGGACGGTCTCGACCATCGAGACGACGTTCACATCGAGCGCGGTGAGCCATTCCGCGCGCGTCGTGTCGAAGCCGTTGTCGAGGTATATCGCAGCGAGGTTGACCACGATGTCGATGCCGCCGTGGCTGTCGGCGACCGTGGCGATCGTCCGGGCGAGTGACTCGTCGTCGGTGATGTCGGTTTCGATGAAAGTGATGGTCGCGGCCTGGGCCGCGGCCTTCTCACCGCCTTCGACGTCGATGTCGGCGACCACGACGGCGGCGCCTGCTGCGGCCAGCTCGGCGACGACGCCGTGACCCAGCAGGGTGGCGCCACCGGTGACAATCGCGGTTCTTCCGGTCAGATCGGGCAAGGGGTCCTCCGGTGTGATGGACGTAACGTTGACTTCGGTGCCGGGAACGCTATTGCCCGACCTCGCGACGCGAAATGCAGAATGCGCGGATTTCGTCCGCAAAGCGCGTGATGATCGGGCAACGCAGCGCTAACCGGTCTGTGATGCCGTCTCGCTGGTCAGCGGGTTGTCGGCTCCGGGTCACGGGGTGGTGACGGTCGATGTCCGTGTTTGACGTACCCTTGCTGGTCAGGGAAGCGTGGCAGAGCGGCCGAATGCACTCGCCTTGAAAGCGAGCGTGGGTAAAACCACCGGGGGTTCAAATCCCTCCGCTTCCGCCAGGTTCGTTGTGTGGCTTCTCGACGAATGCGTACGTGAGGCGTGACACGGCATGCGGCGTCCTAAGATCTTCGCCGTGCAGTACTCGCGTTTCGTGGCCATCGGCGACAGTCAGACAGAGGGGCTGGGAGACCCGCACCCGGAGTACGAGTTCCGCGGCTGGGCCGATCGTCTCGCGGACCGGATGGCGTTGCTCAACCCGGATCTGCGGTACGCGAACCTGGCTGTTCGGGGGAAGCGGACGCGGCAGGTCCTCGAGGATCAGCTCGAGCCGGCGCTCGCACTCGAGCCGGACCTCATCGCCGCACCGCTCGGTATGAACGATGTGATCGGCCGCTCCCGCCTCGACCAGGTCCGCGCCGACCTCGACACGATCTATCGGCAACTCGCGGGTTCAGGTGCCACGGTCATCGTGTCGACCTTCCCGAACATCGTTCGCACCATTCCGTTCGCGGCCCGCAAGGAAGCCCGTTTGATGGAGTTGAACGAGATGAATCGCGAGTTCGCCGCGATCTACGACTTCCTCCTCGTCGACCTCCATGCCGGGGCGGTGCTGACCGACCCACGGTCATGGTCGTCGGATCGCCTGCATGCCTCGCCGTTCGGACACGAGCGTTTCGCCGACGCCGCCGCGCACGCCCTCGGTCTGCCCGACAGCACCCCGGACTGGGGCAGCCCGCTGCCACCCGCTCCGACGCCGCATCCGGTGGCCGTCCTGGTTCGCGAGACGCGCTGGGCGGTGGAGTTCTTCACGCCGTGGCTGATCCGCAAAATCCGCGGGGTGTCGCTCGGCGACGGGCGTGAGCCGAAGCGGCCGACGCTGACCCCGATCGTGCGCGATGTCTGAGGTTGCGGGAGCGGGCTTCACCGTTGCGTCGTTCAACGTCAACGGGATTCGGGCCGCACGCCGACGCGGATTCGACGACTGGCTCGTGCGACGGTCGCCGGACGTCGTGGGGCTGCAGGAACTGCGCTGCGGTGCCGACCACGTCGGGAACTTCGACGGTTACGTCGCATCGGTCGACGTCGGCACGATTCCGGGACGAAACGGAGTGGCGGTGCTGACCCGGCACGAGCCGGCCGCGGTACGTACCTGGATGACGCATCCGCCCAAGGCCCGGGGGCTCTCGGCGTTCGCAGTCGAGGGGCGCTACGTCGAGGTCGACCTGGCCGACCGGCCCCTGACTGTCGCCAACATCTACCTACCCAAAGGCGGATTGCCGGCCGAGTTGCAGCGACCCGGATCGATGCGGGAGCCGCCCGACGGTGGCGCCAAATACGCACGTAAGCAACGTTTTCTGGCCGGGTTCGCCAGGGAACTGCAGCGCAACCGGCTCGCCGCGCGCCGGGCGGGCCGGGAGTTCCTGCTGCTCGGCGACCTCAACGTGGCCCACCTCGAACATGACGTCACCAATTGGCGCGCGGCCCGCAAGATGGAGGGCTTCCTCCCTGAGGAGCGTGCCTGGTTCGGCGAGATCACCGGCTCGCGCCGGCTGGTGGACGTGGTGCGCGCACTCCACGGCGACCGTCCCGGACCGCTGACGTGGTGGAGCTGGGCGGGAGAGTCGTTCGTTAAGGATGTCGGCTGGCGTATCGACCACCAGCTCGCCTCTCCCGGGCTGGCCCGGCTGGCTCGCGAGGTGACGGTCGACAAGGAGCCATCACCGCACGCCCGGCTCTCCGACCACGCAGCGCTCATCGTCGAGTACGTGGACCGCTGAATCGTCAACGCCGTGTACGATGGCGCGCGCGTTGATGTCCTGGGCCTCCCAGCCCACGTTCCGCAGCCATAGCTGATCCAATTGTGTTGTGCAACTGCGTATCCGGTATGCCGACCTGAACGCGATCTGTTCATAGCGAGGTCTGGCCGGGTCGCGTGCGACCGAAACCGGAAGTCGAATTCGCCCGGCCATGCCGACACGCAATGGCCGGCGCACATGACCGGCAGATCTGCGCGGAGCGCCGAAATGCACAGCGCTGCACTGACTGTCACGAACCGTCGGTCCTCGTTTCCCTTCCTGATCGGCGGCGCACTCCTCGAGGAGTCCTGCTGCCGGCATTGGCCGGCGACCGTGGTTGAACCGGGGCGGATCCGACCGTGATGCCGGGTTTATCAATCACGGATGACTGTTTCGTGCGAGGGCGCGGCGTCCGACTGTCGCGATGCCGTCTCTGCATCGTCCTCGATGCGGGGCAGATCCGCCAGGGTAGAGGAGATCACGATTGAGAAACTCTGTACCGCAGGTTCATTGGTACTTCTTTACCCACCCATGGTTTACCGATCTCGATCGCGGAGTCAGCGCGTGTCTCAGCACACGATCGTTCTCCTTTGCACACGAATTACCATGCTGTTCAGCAGATTCGGACAAAATGGTCCATGCGCGTAGCCCGAACAAACGAACGTGGAGTGGGGGTTGCCGAAAGCCTTGTTGACTCATTCGATCTCCAATACGCTCACGGGCACTCGTCAGGAAATTGGGGGGGCCTTCTTCCGGACGGGATCGGTGAGCTTCGGTCCGTACGGTCGGTGAGCTTTCGTCGGTTTTCTCGAAGCACTGCACTGGGGAGGAAGCGATGGCCCGTAGTCAAGCATTCGATGCCGTCGGTCAACCGGAACGGCCGGCGTTCCGCCTCGGCGTGGTGTGGCCCGCCCGCGAGCACTCACGGGGATGGCTGAGCCTATATGCAACTCGCCTCGTGTGGTCCGACGCGCTGTTCGTGCTCGTCGCGGTTCTGCTCGCGCAGCAGATCCGCTTCGGCAGCGACAGCACGCTACAACCCAATGGTGCGTCCGCCATCCCGGCCGGAATCGTCTCGGTCACTCTTGTTGTCACGTGGATGTTGTCTCTCAAGGTCTTTCAGGCATTCGACAGGAGAATCCTCGGGGCCGGGTCGGTCGAGTACAGCCGCGTGGTGACATCGTCCTTCGCCGTCTTCGGCGTGTTGGCGATACTCGACCTGTTGTTCAACTTGAACATCGCACGTGGGTTCCTCGCCATCGCATTACCGCTGGGCACATCGGCGCTTCTCGCGTCCCGTTGGCTGTGGCGACGACATCTCGCCCACCAGCGAACCCGGTCGAAGAATCTCGAGCACATCCTGGTCATCGGCGGCCGGCGTTCTGCGGTCCCGCTGATGGACCGCTTGATGATCAATCCGAAACTCGGCTATCACGTTGTCGGCGTGTGTGTTCCGATGAAGGAGGGCCGCCGCGGCGAGATGTCGGTAGGAGAGGCGAAGGTTCCGATCTGGGGATCGTTCGCCGATGTGCGGGAGGCCGTGCAGAAATCCGGCGCCACGACAGTCGCTGTCACATCGGCCGAGGCGCTCGGACACACCGCGATGCAAGAACTCGCGTGGGATCTGCAGGGTCTGGACGTCGACATGGTGGTGTCGCCGGGGATCCTCGACGTGGCCGGTCCGCGGATGATGGTGCGCCCGGTGTCGGGTCTGCCGTTGCTGCACATCGACAAACCCAGTTACGAAGGCGCGAACCGCTTTCGGAAGGCGGCGTTTGACCTGACCGGTTCGATCTTCATCCTGCTCGCGTTGCTGCCGGCCCTCTCCTTGATCGCAGTGGCCATCAAGCTCGACTCGAGTGGTCCGGTCTTCTACCGCGCCGACCGCGTGGGTGTCGGCAACGGGCGCTTCCGGATGTGGAAGTTCCGATCGATGGTGAAGGATGCCGACGCACTGAAGGCCGACCTGCGGAACCTCGACGAGGGTGCAGGTGCGTTGTTCAAGATCCGCGACGACCCGCGGGTGACGCGCGTCGGCAACTTCATCCGGCGCTACAGCCTCGACGAGCTGCCGCAACTGCTCAACGTCGTGACCGGTGACATGAGTCTGGTTGGACCACGCCCGCCGCTACCCGAGGAAGTCGAGAAATACGACGGCCGGGTGGCGCGGAGAATGCTGGTCAAGCCGGGGATGACAGGTCTGTGGCAGGTGTCGGGGCGGTCTGATCTGTCCTGGGAGGAGTCGGTGCGACTCGACCTGTCCTACGTCGAGAACTGGTCGATGATGCAGGATTTCGTGATCTTGTGGCGCACCTTCCGGGCGGTCGTCGCCAAGGAGGGCGCGTACTGAGGGCGCGTACTGGGGCAGCCCTGTGCGGCAGCTGTGTGCTCGATCCCGATAGTCCACTCCACCAGAGCATTACGTCTCTCACGACGTGCAGGAGGAAGATCATGTCTGCTGTTTCCGATGTCGCCGACGTCAATGCCGCTGACTCCGCCGACGCTGACTCCGCCGGCGATGTGGTCGGAGACTTCCTCCGCATTGCCCGAGACGAGGCGAGCGGGATAGCGATCGTCCACAACGGGGTGGAGATCACCTATCAGGAGCTCGCGCACCGGGTACGACGCACGGCGCGACGCTACCGGGCCCGCCTGCTCGAGCCCGACGATCGCGCCGGGTTCATCAGCGTGTTGGTCACCCATCGCCCCGCAGTGGTGGAGCACATGCTCGGTGTGCTCGCGGCCGGCGCCTGCTACTGCCCGATCGATGCGGCGCTTCCGAGTGCACGACAGCGAGCCCTCGCCGACACGGTCGGCGCCCGTCAGGTCTTCTCATCGGAGCCGATGGTGAAGGACGACACAGCCTTTGGTGTCGAGTTCATCGGCGATCGGCCGGTTGCCGAGGACGTCGGAAGGCCGGAGTCCTGGGTACCGGCAGGCGATCCGGCGTATGTCTTCTGCACGTCGGGATCGACCGGCGCGCCCAAGCCGGTGGTGGTGTCGCGACGCGCACTCTCCGCCACGGTCCGGGAGTTGCGCAGGCTCTTCGAGCTGACCGCCGACGATCGCGTGCTCCAGTTCGCCTCTCTTGCCTGGGACACCTGCCTGGAGGAGATCATGCCGGCGATCACCTGCGGCGCAACCCTCGTGTTCGACGACGCGGCCCACCGGGGCTCCTTCCCGGCATTCGTCCGGATGCTGGCGGAACAGCGAGTCACCGTGGTGGATCTGCCGACCGCGTTCTGGCATGAGTTGGTGCTCTACCTCCACGAACAACGAACCGGGCACGAACAACGAACCGGGCACGAAGAACGAACCGGGCTGCCCACAGGTCTCCGCCTGGTGATCATCGGCGGTGAACGGGTCGATGAGACTCGCCTACGGCAGTGGCGCGACCTAGGTCTCGATGACGTCAGGCTGCTCAACACCTACGGGTGCACGGAGACGACGATGATCACCCACGCCGTGCAGTTGGCAGGCCCGGGTACCGAAGGTGAGATCGCCGTCCCCGGCGCCGAGGCGCCGATAGGACGCAGGCTGCCCCATGTGGTCGATCGGGTCGGCGACGACGGTGAACTGCTGATCTCGGGTCCGGCGCTGGCGGATGGATATCTGGGGATGCCGGAAGTGACCGCCGACAGCTTTCCTGTCGAAGATCACGGCTCGGGTCGGGCTCGGTGGTTTCACACCGGGGACATCGTCTCCCTCGGACCCGACGGGATGCTGTACGCGCGGGGGCGTGCCGACGAGCAGCTGAAAGTGCTCGGCGTCCGGATTCACCCGGCCGAAGTGGAGATGCACCTGAGAACGCACCCGGCGATCGCCGGTGCCGTCGTGGTCGGCGAGCGGCGTCTGGAGCGCACGTCCCTGATCGCCTATGTGGTTGTCGTGCAGGACATCACCCCGGCAGACCTCAAACGGTATCTGCGCGATCGGTTACCCAAGCAGTTCGTACCCAGCAGGGTGCGATTCGTCCCGGCCCTGAGCCACACCGCCAGCGGCAAGGTGGATCGGGCTGGAACCCATCGTGCCGCAACAGAACAGAAGGCGACGGAACACGTCCTATGAGTGCTGATCACATCGTCAAGATATTCTGCCGGGTTCTCGATGAAACCGACGTGGAGCCGAGTTCTGACTTCTTCGAGCTCGGCGGAGACTCCCTACTCGCCACCCGGGTGCTCAGCGCCATCGCGCGCGACTTCGGTGTGGAGCTGACCTGGGAGGACTTCATCGAAAAGCCCACCCCCGAGGGACTGTTCGAACTCGTCCCGGAGGTAGAGCGATGAACGCGGCGCCGCGTCGAGTGGTCGTCGTCGGGGCGGGGATCGCCGGTTTGACCGCGGCGCGTGAACTGGTTTCGGCGGGCGTCGAGGTCACCGTCGTGGAGGCCCGCGACCGGGTGGGTGGACGTATCGTCGGTGTGCCGATACTCGACGATGCGGTTGCAGACGGAGGAGCCGCCTATCTCGGCGATCGGCATACCGAGTTGCTGGCCCTGGTCCATGAGTTCGGTCTATCGCTCGTCTCCACCGAAATGATCGGTGACAGCGCCTTTCTCATCTCGGCAGAGAGGACGACGACCGGCAGGAGGGTGCCACCCTTCAATCCGATCGCGCTCGGCGGATTGTTCGACTGCCTGCAAGAAGTCATCGACGGTGTCGATCCGGGCGCGCCGTGGGAGTCGACGGACGCCGAACGGCTCGACAACCTGACAGCCGACCGCTGGCTCGCCGGGCTACGCCTCCATCCGGATGCCGAGGAGTTCTTCCCCATCTTCCTGGGCGAGATGATGGGAGCCGACCCGCACTCGATCTCTGTTCTGCACATGGCGGTGTATCTGCGATCGGGCGGCGGACTGCGCTACCTGAATGCCTTCGAAGGCGGCGCCCAACGATGGCGGATCGCCGGTGGTTCGCAGCGGCTGTGCGAGGCGATCGCTCTGCGGTTGGGTCCCCGCGTTGTTGTGAACGCACCCGTCGTGGCGGTCGTGCAGGATGCGGATGAAGTGGTCGTGCGCTCTGTTTCGGTTGTCGACGGGGCCGAGTCCACGTTCCGTGCCGACCGCGTGATCATCGCCGTACCGCCCCGGCTGGCACAGCGAATGGAGTTTCGTCCCGGCCTGTGCGAGCCGAGGGCGACCGAGGCGACGGCCCCCGGGTGCGTGATCAAGGTGCATCTGGGTTATCCCGCGCCGCTGTGGCGCAGACGGGGACTCTCGGGTTGGTCGGCCAGTACCGACGGGCCGGTCCAGTTCACCGTGGACGACTCACCGGCCGACGACTCCGTCGGTGTCCTCACCGGTTTCGTCACCGGTGCCGCGGCGCGCACTTTCACCGCGCTGTCCACGACCGAGCAGCGCTCGGCGGTGCTGACCCACATCGGTCGACTCTTCCCGGAGTTGCCCGAACCGGCGGGTTTCTCGGTGACGGATTGGCCGGCCGAAGAGTACAGCGAGGGCTGCTACGCAGCTCTGTTCGGACCCGGCGACTGGCATCAGCTGGGGCCCCACCTGACCACACCGCACGGCCTCGTCCACTGGGCGGGCACCGAGACCTCGCTGGAGTTCTTCGGACTCATGGAAGGCGCGATCAGGTCGGGCAAGCGGGCCGCAGCCGAATTGACCCTCGACATGGAAGGTGCGTTGCGATGAGCGTACTCGGCGAGCATCACATCGATCACGACGTCACGGTTGTCGATCAGCCCTACCGCTACGAACGCAGGCTACTGACCGAACCGGACTGGCGCCGGTACCCGGGCTGGGCCGACGTGGGTGAGCATGACTGGAACAACCCGCAGTGGCAACGCTCCCATTCGGTCAAGAACGTCCTGCAATTGCGTACGGTGCTGGGAGGTTTGCTCGATGAGCGCTTCTACGCCGACCTTGTCGCCGACCAGCAGCAACGGGCCACGATGTCGATGCTGGTACCCCCGCAGATGCTCAACACCATCGCGCCGGCGTGGACACCGGGATCGGGATCTTTCACCGACGCCTTCTACGCGGATCCGATCCGGCGGTACATGGTGCCAGCGCTCAGCGATCGACGATCGGAATGGGGATCACACCCGCATGCAGAGCGGGATTCGTTGCACGAGAGCGATATGTGGGTCGTCGAGGGTCTGACACATCGGTATCCGACGAAGGTCCTCGCCGAGTTGCTGTCGACGTGCCCGCAATACTGTGGGCACTGCACCCGAATGGATCTCGTGGGGAATTCGACTCCGACGGTGAACAAGTCGAAACTCGCCCTCCGCCCTGCCGATCGCCAACAGAGAATGCTCGACTACCTACGTGCCACACCATCGGTCCGCGACGTGGTGGTGTCGGGGGGTGACGTCGCGAATGTTCCGTGGTATCGCCTGGAGTCGTTCGTGATGGAGTTGCTGACTATCGATTCGATACGCGATATCCGCTTGGCGACAAAGGCATTGGCGACACTTCCCCAGCATTGGTTGCAGCCCGATGTGGTCGAGGGTGTCCATCGGGTGGCGAGTACCGCTGCCGCGCGCGGCGTGAACCTCGCGCTACACACGCACATCAATCACGCGAATTCGGTGACCCCGCTGGTTGCGGAAGCCACTCACGCACTACTCGACGCCGGGCTTCGTGACGTGCGCAATCAGGGCGTGCTCATGCGAGGCGTCAACGCCACCGTGAACGACCTCCTGGATCTGTGCTTCGCCCTTCAGGGCGAGGCGAACATCCTCCCGTACTACTTCTACATGTGCGACATGATCCCCAATTCCGAGCATTGGCGAACCTCGCTCGCACAGGCGCAGGATCTACAGCTGGGGATTCTGGGTTACCTGCCAGGCTTCGCCACACCGCGGATCGTCTGCGACGTGCCGTTCGTCGGGAAACGCTGGGTTCATCAAGCCGTCCATTACGACCGTGAGCTGGGGATCTCGTACTGGACCAAGAACTACCGGACCGCGCTGGATGCAGCCGATGACAAGGCATTGTCGCGCGTCTACCCGTTCTTCGACCCCATCGACAGCTTGCCGGTCTCCGGGCAGGAGAAATGGCGCGCTGATACCGAAAGGAAGCCGTCGTGAACAAGATCGAGGTGCTCGTGTGGCTCCTTCCCGCCGGCGCACGGAAGAACCGGTTGCTGCGGACGTTCGGGCACGAGATCGCCCCCACGGCGTGCATCGGACCGGTGCTGGCCATGAACGTCGGGCACGTTGTCCTGGGGGACGGCGCACAGATCGGTCCGTTGAACCTCATCCGGTCTCTCCGTCGACTGACCATGGGTGCCGGTGCCACGGTCGGATCGTTGAACACCATCTCATGTGCGCCCGAATTCCAGGAACTGCACATAGACGTGGGCGCGCTGGTGATGGGTGACGGCGCGATCATCACGAGCCGGCACTACATCGACTGTTCGGGAATCGTCGAGATGGGTGACATGTCAGCCATCGGCGGTCAGCGAACCACGATCCTCAGTCACCAGATCGATCTGCCGATCAACGTCCAGTCGGCAGGTCTGGTCAGCCTCGGTGAGCGGTCACTGGTTCTGACCAACTGCCTACTGCTGAAAGGCGCTGCACTGCCGCGATACTCGCTGTTGATCGCGGAGTCGACCCTCAGCAGGTCCCGGAAACTCGATCCACCGCCGGGGATCTACGGAGGCACTCCTGCGGAGTTCATCAGGGCCAACACGGTCGACGACGGCGAGAGCTGGTTCGAGAGGGTGGAGAGTCCGACGACACGGCTGAGAGTGGACCTCCCTCGCGAGCGCCGCAAGGCCCGGCAACAGGAGAAACCAGAGTCCGAATCCGCACTGGCCGAGCAGCAATCCCCGCGACTCCTACGAAAGTTGTTCGCATGAAGAAGGCACTCATCACCGGGATCACCGGGCAGGACGGCTCGTACCTGGCCGAACTGCTCCTGTCGAAGGGGTATGAAGTCCACGGCCTGATCCGACGCTGCTCGACCTTCAACACCTCCCGGATCGATCACCTCTATCAGGATCCGCACGAGCCGGACGCGCGGCTGTTCCTGCACTACGGCGACCTCAGCGACGGCGCACGCCTGGTCACTCTGCTGAGCACGATCGAACCCGACGAGGTCTACAACCTCGCTGCGCAATCCCATGTTCGGGTCAGCTTCGACGAACCCGAGCACACCGGGAACACGACCGGCATCGGGTCGATCAGACTGCTGGAAGCCGTGCGGCAGTCCAAGGTCCAGTGCCGCTACTACCAGGCCTCCAGCTCGGAGATGTTCGGTGCGTCACCCCCGCCCCAGTGCGAGACCACGGTGTTCTACCCGAGGTCCCCGTACGGGGCGGCGAAGGTCTACTCGTACTGGATCACCCGCAACTACCGCGAGGCGTACGACCTGTTCGCCGTCAACGGAATCCTGTTCAACCACGAATCCCCCCGGCGCGGTGAGACATTCGTGACGCGAAAGATCACGCGTGCGGTCGCCCGGATCCAGGCCGGGCTCGAGAGTCACCTGTACTTGGGCAACCTCGAGGCGGTGCGTGACTGGGGTTACGCGCCCGAGTACGTCGAAGGTATGTGGCGGATGCTGCAGGCCGACGAACCCTCCGATTACGTTCTTGCGACCGGACTTTCGTTCACTGTCCGGGATTTCGTGGAAAGAGCGTTCGATCATGCCGGCCTGTGTTGGCAAGACCATGTCCGTTTCGACGACCGATACCTGCGGCCGACGGAGGTGGACTCGCTGATCGGGGACGCGACCAAAGCTCGCGATCAGCTCGGCTGGAAGGCCGAGGTCGATGCCCCGGAAATCGCCCGGATCATGGTCGATGCCGACATCGCCGCACTGAGATGTGAAGGCACGTCGTGGATCGATCGTCCGGCGCTCGCGGATTGGAAGTAGCCCGATGGCCGTCTTCACCCCCGCGCCGCTGGATCGGGACGCGACCGTCTACATCGCCGGACACCGCGGGCTGGTCGGCTCCGCGTTGTGGCGGCAGTTTCAGAGCCAGGGATTCCGAAACCTCGTCGGTCGAACCAGCAGCGCGCTCGACCTCCGTGACCGGGGGGATACGTTCTCGTTCATACGCGCGGTGCGTCCCGACGTCGTGATCCTCGCCGCGGCACGGGTCGGCGGGATAATGGCGAACAGTACCCACCCGGTCGACTTCCTCTCCGAGAACCTGCAGATCCAGCTGAACGTTCTGGATGCCGCTGTCGAACAGCGGGTTCCACGCCTGCTGTTCCTGGGTTCGTCCTGCATCTACCCGAAGTATGCGGCGCAGCCCATTCGGGAGAATTCCTTGCTCACCGGCCCGCTGGAGCCCACCAACGATGCCTACGCGATCGCCAAGATAGCCGGGATACTGCACATCCAGGCGGTTCGCCGTCAGCACGGTCTGCCCTGGATCTCCGCGATGCCGACCAACCTCTACGGACCCGGCGACAACTTCTCGTCGACAAATTCCCACGTGCTGCCGGCGCTCATCCGACGATACGACGAGGCCGTCGCGTCAGGATCCGGCCGGGTGACGAACTGGGGTAGCGGGCGCCCCCGACGTGAGTTCCTCCACGTGGACGACATGGCGCGCGCGTGCCTGTGTCTTCTCGAACGCTACGACGGCCCGACGCAGGTGAATGTCGGCGCCGGTCGGGATCAGACGATCGCTCGTATCGCCGAGATGGTGGCCGACGCGGTCGGCTACGACGGCGTCACCGAGTGGGACACGAGCAAGCCGGACGGCACTCCTCGGAAGCTGCTGGATGTGTCGCTGCTGAATGGGATCGGCTGGCAGCCGGCCGTATCGATCGAGAGTGGCATCGCCGACACCGTGGCCTGGTACCGCGCCAATCTGGCCGGTCTTCGGGTGTAACGGACCGGCGGGGAAGGAACAGGTGAGCGCGATGACTGCACGTACCTCAGAGTCGACATCGGGGCGATTCGCACTGCGGGACTTCCGCGGTGAGGGCTACGACAAAGGCCGCGGTCCCGTGACCCAGGTTGCGTGGTTCATCGTGCGGTCGGTGCTGATGTGCTGGTGGGTGCCGGCGCGGGCGCGGGTCGCCGTGCTCCGGCTCTTCGGGGCGGACATCGGCGAGCGAGTGCTGATCCGCCACGACGTCCGCATCCACTGGCCGTGGAAGCTGTCAGTCGGGGACGACACCTGGATCGGCGAGCAGGCGTGGATCCTCAACTTGGAACCTGTCCGGATCGGCGCCAACACCTGTATCTCACAGGGTGTTCTGCTGTGTACCGGCAGCCACGATCGCTTCTCGGTATCGTTCGCTTTCGACAACGCTCCCATCACCATCGGCGAATCCGTGTGGATCGCCACGCGCGCAACAGTTCTCCGAGGCGTGCGGGTCGGCGACCGCGCCCTGGTGGGTGCGACTGCCCTCGTCACCCACGACGTCGATCGAGACGCGATGGTCATCGCTCCGACAGGGAGAGAGGTCGAGAGACCATGAGAATACTTCTGACCGGTATCAACTACGCACCCGAGGTGACGGGGATCGCGCCCTACACGACCGGACTGGCCGAAGGGCTCGCCGAACGCGGCCACCAGGTGGACGTCGTGACGGGCCTGCCGCACTACCCGGAATGGCGGGTCGCCGACGGCTGGGGCTCCGAATCCGGATCGACATCGACCCGGAACAGTGTGGGAATCAGGCGAATTCACCACCATGTCCCATCGGTTCCGTCGCTCAAGGGCCGACTCAGGATGGAGGTCAGCTTCGGTCTGCACGCCGTGGCCGCGCGCGCACCGCGTCCCGACCTCGTCCTTGCCGTCACCCCGGCGCTGATCGCGAGCGCCATGGTGATCGCACGTGCCCGTGTCCGGGGAGTGCCGGCGGGATTGATCGTCCAGGATCTCTACGGACTCGGCGTACGCGAAACCGGGTCGGCGTTCGGGCCGGCCGCGTCGTCGGTGAGCCGGTTCGAGGCAACGGTGTTCCGCCGGGCATCCGGGGTGGCGGTGATTCACGACCACTTTCGCGACAGCGTCGTGGAGATGGGCGTCGACAAAGAGCATGTGACGGTGATCCGCAACTGGTCACACTTCACACCCGCAGGGACGAAGCGTGTGTCGGCGGAGATGTCACGGCGCACCAGGCACGCGTACGGGTGGCGGGAAGACGAGATCGTCGTCCTGCACGCCGGCAACATGGGCCTCAAGCAGGGACTCGACAATGTCATTGAAGCAGCTCGGCTGGCCGATGCGCGCAATCTGCCGGTGCGCTTCGTGCTCGTCGGCGACGGCAACCAGCGCGCCAGGCTTCAGGAGATGGCCGGTGGCGGAGGGCATCTGGACATGATCGATCCGTTGCCGGAAGAAGAGTTCAGGGCGATCGTCGCTGCTGCTGACCTCCTCCTGGTCAATGAGTTGCCCGGGGTCCGTGAGATGGCCGTTCCGAGCAAACTCACCACATACTTCGCGGCCGCCCATCCCGTGATCGGTGCTGTCGACGCGAACGGTGTCACTGCCGGCGAGATCTTCAGTTCGGGTGCCGGCACGGTGGTACCGCCGGGTGATCCGTGCGCACTGGTGGAGGAGGCATGCCGACTCGGGCATGACGAAGACCAGTGTACGGAGTTCGCCGCATGCGGACCGGCGTACGCGCACAAGGTGCTGAGTGTGCGGTCGGCGATCGACCAGTATGCGGAGTGGTGCGAGCGGCTGGCGTCTCAGCGCGGACGCGCGTCCGCGTCCGTGGCGTATTCGCCGGGTGCGCAACAGCCATCCGCTGCAACCGACCCGGCGGGGAGGTGGCTCTGATGCGTGTTGTTCATGTGGTGACCCTTCTCAGCCCCGATGGTGCGTACGGCGGCCCGACGCGTGTCGCGCTGAATGTGGCCGAGGAGCTGATCCGACGGGGCGTCGACGTGGAGGTCGCCGCCGGGACGCGAGGTTTCGACCAGCCGCCGACTTCTGTCGGCGCCGTGCCTCTACGGCTCTTCGGGGTCGTGTCGGTCCTGCCGAAGGTCGGGTTCGCAGGCCTGGCATCCCCGCGGCAGGTGTGGTGGTTTGTGCGGTCAGCGCGACGGTTCGACGTGGTGCATGTCCATCTCGCGCGGGATCTTGTGACACCCATCATCGCCGCGATCGCGTTGATCCTGCGCAAGCCCGTGTTCGTGCAGACGCATGGCATGATCGACGCCTCCGACAGACTGCTGAGCCGGCCGTTCGATCTGTTGCTGATCAGGCCGATCCTGCGACGGGCGCGGGCGGTGTTCTGCCTGACCGACGACGAGGCTGCCGAAATCGCTGTCGTGGAGCGTGATTCTCGAGTGGTGATCCTCGCCAACGGGGTGCCGGTTCCGCCGCAGCATCTACGTGCGCGACCGGCGCGGGAGACCCGCCGGTTGAAGGTCCTCTTCCTGGCCCGGCTCCACGAGCGCAAGCGACCGATGCACCTGGTGCGGGCGGCGCTCGCCCTGCTCGAGACCGACGGTGATGTGGAGCTGGCCCTTGTCGGGCCGGACGAGGGGGAGGGCGAGCAGGTGGTACGCGCGATCCGCGAATCGGATTTCGCGTCACGGATCACATGGGAAGGTCCGATCGAGCCGTCGAAGACTCTGCCGCGTATGGCCGAGGCCGACGTGTATGTCCTGCCTTCGGTCAACGAACCGTTTGGGATGACCGTGCTCGAGGCGATGTCGATCGGTCTTCCCGTCGTGGTCACCGACAGTTGCGGGCTCGCCCGGGCAGTGGCGGAGGGGGAGGCGGGAATCGTCGTCGATGACTCGGTCGAAGCCCTCACTGCCGCAATCGATCGGTACCGGTGCGATCCGGCGCTGGTGGAACGGCACGGTGCCCACGCCCGTCGTCTGGTCTCGGAGTCGTACTGCATGGCCGATGTCGGAACGGTGCTGATGCGGGAGTATCAGGCGCCGGCGGGTCGGGATCACGGTCATGATGATGCAGCGAACGCGAATCGAGCAGTGCGATGCTGATGAAACCGATGTCGCTGAAGAAGGACTCGGCGATCAAGGCGGCGCTCGTGGTGGTGTGTGCCCTGGTCATCTCGGTTGTCCTGTACGCAGGGCTCGTCCGCAACGATGCAGAGCCGGTGCCCTCCTCCTCGGTGTCGCTCGACTTCACCGCGTTGCCGGATGGCGACCTGCCAGGAGATTTTGCCGACGGAGCTCCGGCCACCAACTCCAATGACCACGTACCGCCCGCGAGCAGAATGCGAATCGTCGACGGCGCCATGACTTTCACTCCCACCGAGCCCGGGACCGTCGCGGGATACCTCAGTACTCCCGACCTGCTCAGTCCGGTGACCGGGATGCGAGCGAGATGGGTGTTCCGGCCCGGAAAGGGAACGATGGGGGCGATCGCGCTCGTCGTGTCGAAGGGCATCAAGGCCGAACAGTTTCCCCCGCTGACACCGCCGATCTCGATCCACTTGGTGATCACGCCCGTCAACTGGAACCTCGCCGTGCAGAATCCGAGTCAGGATCAGGGCCTGCAGTATGTCGGGCAGGGCTTCTTGAAGGCCGAGCTCGAGACCGACGGCAAGACCGAATACGACGTGGGTGTCCGGATCGATCAGGGCACCGCGACCATCGATCTTCCGGACGGCACTTCGGCAACTGTCAAGGACCCGCGAATCAGCCAGTGGAGTGGGAACTTCGCGACCTTCGAGGTCTTTGCCAATCATGGTTCCACAGATGCCAACGGGGCCTTCCGAGAGATTTGGGCGGCCTCCGGTGATTCGTAGACGAGCTCTGGGCACACCGAACACGTCCGCGTCGGCACTGCTGGGCATACAGCAGATCTGGGCGGCGCTGACCGTAGTCGTGGCAGTCGCGGCTACGTCCTGTGCGGGACTCGGCAGCGCCGCGGGTTTTGCGATCCTCGCGACGGTCTACGCGCCCTGGCTGGTGGTCAGCGATGTGCTGAGTTCGACTGCGCGGCAACGGCGGAGAACTGCATCGCCGACTGATCTGTATGTTGTCGTCGGTCGTGAGGCGCCCCCGGCGTCCATCGCTTCGGTCGGCATCTGCGTATGCGCGCTCGGCATCTCGGTGTTTGTCGGGCCGCAGGGCCGCACCATCGGTGACGCGGTGTTCGTGTCGCGGGGCACAACGATCCTGGTGGCCTTGGGGTTTGGCGCGATGGTGTGGCTGCGAGTGCTCATCCGCGCTCAGAGCGCGACCGGCCGGCAGAACGTCGCCCACAGACTGGCGGCCCTCGTCGTCGGTGTCACGTTTCTGACGTCGTTGATCTCGACACTCGTTCTCGGCTCTCTCGTCGGGAGCGCCTTCGGTTTCGCCATCGGCGCGCTCCTGGTGGTGATCGGTGGGTATCTCCTGCTGGTCCCGTGGTCGCCGTCAGAACTGGCCGGTGGCATGCGGCCGGTTGCCGCCCGCCATGACGAACAACGCCATGCGCCGACCGAAGGCGAACCCGAGAGCGACGCGCCGTCGAAACCCGTCGACGGGTCAGCGGTTCGTCGTGCATATGCAGGTCTGTGCGTCTTCGCCCTGTTCGGCGTTCTGGTTCCCGCCTACGTGATCGTCAGCGGGCCGGCGAGAGCGGGGGGTCTGTGGCTCCTGTTGGTTCCGGTCGTTCTGGTGGCGGCGATGCGCCTGGCCTGGCTGGTTCGCCGCGGGGAGCGCCGGCTTCTCGAAATGACCTTCTGGGTGTTCACGTACACGTTCATGGGGCTGGCGCCTCTGGCGCAGATCCGCGATCACTCCTCGCCTGCCACGGTCGCCAGAGTGTCGTGGGACCTGGTGCCGAGTGCCGCAGGCCTGGTGCTGTTCGGAATCGTTACGTTCCTGATCGGGACCTTCGTCGCGTCACGGGTGACAGCGCGCCTGTCCACCGCGGCCGATGATGCGGAGAGCTCCTCCGCCGCACCACATGTCTCGGTCTCCTACCGCAAGCTCATCGCACTGTCGGTCGTCACCGTCCTCGTGAACTTCTACTACTTGGCCAACGTCGGCGTGATCCAGTTCACCAGTAGCCGCGTCGAAGCGGTGCTGGCCTATCGGTCGGTATGGGCCGCCGGATCGATCGGGATCCTGATCCTCCCGGCGACGTGCATGAGCCTCCTGGTGACCTGGGTGGCCTGGATGCGGTTTCGACGAGAGATCCGGGCCATGGCGTCGGCAGGACATCAGTTCCCCCCGACGATGTGGCGGGTGAGCCTGTTCTTCACCATCGTCCTGGGCCTGCTGCTGGCGAACACCATGAATCCGATCTCGAATGCGCGGTACCTCTCGGGTACGGCGTTGCTCGCGGCAGCGGTGGCGTTCGGGTTCTTCTCCACCAGCAATCGATTCCGGGTGATGGTCGTGACTTTTGTCCTCGCGTTCGTGGTGATCTTTCCGCTGGCGGACGCCTTCAGATTCTCCGACTCCGCGGAGTTCAAGGCGAGCGGACCGATGGAGGCGCTGCTGTCGCCCGACTTCGATTCATTCGCTCAGGTCAACAACGGACTGCTGGTTGCCGCTCGTGAGGGAGTGGAGCCGGGACGTCAATTCATCGGCGTACTCCTGTGGTGGTTCCCGCGGTCGTTGTGGCCGGAAAAGCCGTTGGACACCGGGATATACATCGCGAACAACCGCGGATACGCCTTCGGCAACCTCTCGGCACCGTTGTGGGTCGAGTTCCTCCTGAACGGCGGCTGGATCCTGGTGGCGGCCGGGATGGCGATCCTCGGCTATGTCTGTTACCGGTTCGATTCGGCGATCGATGCGCAGATGCAGCACACGGCGATGCCGACGGTGCTCGGTACGATTCTTCCCTTCTACCTCCTGATCCTCCTCAGAGGATCACTGCTGCAAGCGATGTCGTTTCTCAGTTTCATCCTGATGTTCGCGTTCATCGTGCGGGCCAAACCCGCCCCGGCCGGCGGGATCTTCAACCGTCGATGGCTGCCCGACTCTCTTCGGTATGCCGATGCCGACATCGGATCAGTACCCGACTCGCCGACGGGACTCGTGCCGGATCACGCGGTGCCCAGCGCAGCGGGCCATCACCGGGTAGGTCACGTTGTCCGGATATGAGGGAACGCCCGGCGAGAGCGGACGCCGGCGGCCGAACGCGACGCGAGTCGGCAGGGCAGCGGCGGTGGTGGCGGCGGTGATCGTCGCCTTGGCCTCCGTGACGGGAGCGTGGATGAGGGTACATGCGCCGGAGCCGCAACAGGATTCGCAAGCCTGGCAGGTTCCCGCGTCGCAATCGGCGCCGACGTTGTTGATAATCGGCGACAGCTTCGCCGGCGGTACCGGGAATCCGGAGTTCGACGCATACCCTGCCGTGCTGATGCAGCGCACCGGGTGGCATGTTCGGGTGGATGCGCAAGGCGGAACAGGATTTGTGAATCCGGGGGTCAAGAAGACGGTCAGGCTCATCGACCGACTCGAGTCAGATCGCAGAATCCACCGGCCGGATTACATTCTTGTCGACGCCGGGCGCAATGATCTCGATATGGATCCCACCCGGGTCTCGGCAGCCATCGATGACTACTTCGATCGGATGAAAACTGCGTTCCCGCAAGCGAAAACGGTGATAATTCTGCCATCATATCTTACGAGTGAACCGCCATCGAACTACGGACCACTCCGCGATGCGCTGACGAGCAGTGCGGAGAAGATCGAGGCCAAGGTCATCGATCCGGTTGCCGAAGAGTGGTATGTCGGCATCGATCTGAATCCTCTGCTCGGACCGGACGGGGTCCATCTCAACGGACCGGGAAACCAGTTCTACGCCAATAAGATAATCGACCGATTACGTGCTTTCGGATTTCCGGTCGGAAGCGGTGAGGGACACTGATGAACGACTACCAGGAGCTGATGAGATCCCTGCGTGGTCGCTGGGCGCTCGTCCTCGCCGGAGTGCTGGCCGGAATGTCCCTCGGCGCAGTGTTTTCGATGGTTCAGCCGGTGACCTACGCGGCCACCGCGCGGATCTTCATCGCCACGCCGGTGTGGAACGACATGATCGGCGACGGGAGCGCGGCCTCGGGATCGAGTGCTGCGATAGCCAGTCTCACCGGCGGTGACACCAAGACCTCATACGGGAACCAGTTCACGCAACAGCGGATGCCGACATACCTGGCTCTCTTGACCACGCCGGCGGTATTGGGACCGGCGGCGGCGAAACTCGAGACCACCGAGGCAGACCTGGGTTCACGGGTCACCGGTCGGCTTGTTCCGGAGACCGTCATGCTCGACGTCACGGTGACGTCGGACTCGGCGGCACGAGCTGCCGACGAGGCCAACGCGACGGCTGCCGGTTACATCGATGTGCTGAGAAGCCTCGAGTCGCCGTCATCGGTGACGGCGGCGGCATCGCCGGTGCAACCGGTGGTGGTCGCCGGTGCATCGGCGCCCAGCTCCGCGAGTGCACCGAACGTGCTGGTACACGTCGCCGTCGGAGGAACCCTCGGAATGTTGGCCGCCGTGGCGATCGCGGTGTCATCGCGACCGCGCCGGCAACAGTGGCGTCGACGGCATTCGCGCTAGAGAACGGACGAGAAAATGGAATTCCTGAGGCTCACTTGGTACGTGATCCGGCGGCGTTGGCCCGTCGTCCTGGTGTCGTTGGCGCTCTGCGTCGTGGCGGGGACGATCTTCTCCAACTCGCAACCCGCGACGTACACGGCATCGGCCCAGATGTTCTTGCGGGCACCGGATGTGAAGTCATCTGCCAGCGCATACCAGGGTGACCTGTTCTCTCGGCAGCGTGCGCAGACCTACATGAACCTGTTCTCCAGTGACGATCTGGCCAAATCGGTGATCGACACACTCTCACTTCCGGTCTCCACAACGGAATTGGTGTCCAAGGTCTCCGCGGAGAACATCAAGGACACGGTGATCATCGTCGTAACGGCAACCGACCCCGATCCCCAGCAGGCGGCGAACATCGCGAACGGTTATGCCGGTGTGTTCGGCCGCTACGTCGCCAGAATGGAGAACGTGGAGTACGACCCCGCCGTCAAACCACTTGTCACGGTGGTCAAGACGGCGAGCGGCGACACCGCGGTCCGGTCGGGGTATTCCACCGGACTCGTGATGTCGGTGGCGGTGCTGCTCGCGCTGCTGATCTCGGCGTCGATCGTCTACCTGCTGGAGAGATACGACACCCGGGTGCGGTCGCGACGGCAGATCGAGGCATTGGCCGGCGCCCCGGTGATCGCCGTGTTCGACGCCTGGAGCGTGGAGTCGAACTCGGCCGGAGGAGCGCACGGAGCAGCGCACGGGGATGGCCGCGCACTGGTCGCACGCGCGGAATCGGACGAACCCGCGATCTCTGACACGGCTCGTCGCGCTCTGGTCGGTATTCGTTCTCGGCTCTCGCTGGTGCCGGAGAGCGAGGTCGGCAAGCGCAGCATCGTCACCGTGTTCGGCGATTCCCACGCAGCTGACAGCTCGCGGGTCACCGAAGTACTCGCGGTCGCATCGGCGTCGGTGGGCGATGCCACCGTGGTGATCAGGCCGGGCGACTCACCTCCGCCCGAACCGCGGACCTCCGAACCGGTGAATCCTGATGAGGTGCTCGTCTCGTTCGCGGATTCACGCTTGGAAGCCACCCGCGAGCGCATCGCCGAGATCGGCAAGGAGGTGGACCTGGCCCTCATCGACGCTCCACCGCTGGCGGAGTCGGCCGGATGCGATATCGCCATCGAGAGCGGCGGTTCCGCGCTGATCGTCGTGCGGCCCGGCAAGACGAGCAAGGTCGCCCTCGCCGAGGCGGCAGCGAAGGTGTCGACGCTCGGACGACCCGTCCTGGGAGTGGTGGTGACAAGGGCTCATGAGACCTCCACTGTCAACGGTGTCTACATCTGAAGTCCGGACGCACGCCGTCGGCGGGACGGATGTGCGCAGGAGGACGCCCGCCCGGTCTTCGACCCGGAGAGTTGCTGTGCGGCTCACCATCTCGGCGATCCTGATCACGTCGTCCCTGGCGGGTTGCCACCGCTCTGTGGAGTCGGCCGTCGACGCACCGTCGGTAGCCACCGAGTACCTCCCGCTCGACCTGCCGGATTCGACAGGGCCGAGGGTGTTCGCGCATTACATGCCGAACTTTCCGGTGTCGATCGACAACGAGCCGCCCGAGTCGGACTACTACCGCACCGAGTACCTCGATCCGACGGGCGAGGACGGGATTCACATGTCCTACGGCGGCTACCTTCGGGACCGGCCACTTCCTCGGAAGCCCTCGAAGCAGGGGAAATGGGCCGAACAGAACGTGGAACTCGAGATATCCCAGGCCGAATCGGTGGGCATCGACGGTTTCGCCGTCGACGTCATCCTTCCCAGGAGCCGGTCCGACGTCGTGGACGGGATCCTCGCTGCGGCCGGCACGCCCGGGAGGTTCTCGATCATGCTGACCATGGACATGGGTGGCCCCGTGGCCACGGATCAGCCGATGTCGTCGTTCATCGACGACATCGTGCACTACGCGAAGATGCCCGCAGCATATCGGTTGTCCGACGGTCGCCTGGTACTCAGTGCGTTTCGTGCGGAGCTGCGACCAGTGGGGTGGTGGAGGCAGGTACTGGAGGGTTTGTCTGCCCGCGGTGTGTCGGCGGTGTTCTTTCCGATTCTCCTGGATACGAGCGCCAATCTGGAGAAGTTCGCCGCCATCAGTTATGGGATCGGGTCATGGGGCGGACGCAGCCCCAACGCGTACTCACTCGACGACACCAGGCGAGGCGCGTGGCCGGATCTGGCCCGACGCAGCCGAGCGCTCGGGTTGAAGATCATGTCGCCGGTGGCTTTTCAGGACAACCGGCCCTATGCGCAACTGTACTTCGAGGCGATGAACGGCCTCACGATGCGTTCCGGGTGGGCGGCTGCCGAGGAGATCAAACCCGAGATCGTCCAGATCATGACGTGGAACGACTATGCCGAGACCTCGGCTGTCGCACCCTCGTTGCGCCACGGCTACCGGGTCCTCGACATGCTTGCCTACCACATCGCGAAATTCAAGAGCGGGTCGTCGCCGGCCATTCGCCGAGACGTTGTCTTCGCGACATACCGAACGCAGCGATATCAAGCGGCACCGTCCTTCTCGCAACCGAAGCTCATGCAACTCAGTGCCGACAGCATGCCGGCACGGAACGAGATCGAGGTGACCGCCTACGGCGTGGAACCGTCGTCCATCACGGTCCGCATGGGGTCAGAGGTACGGCACTGCACGGTGTCCAAGGGACTCGACTACTGCACCTTCCCGCTGGGCACGGGCGGCGTGACGATCGAGATGACGCGTGACGGCCGCACGGTCGCGACGGCGGGGGGCGGGCCGGCCGTGACGACCTCGCCCTATGTACAAGACCTGCAGTACGTGGCGGTCGGCGGTCTGCGATGAATGGGATGATTGATCCGGCTCGCTCCGGCAGACAGTGTAGGCATCACCGGCGGTGCCGTCAGGTGATCCTCCTGCCGACGCCAGGCCCACGGTCCGCGGCGGGGGCATGCGCATGAAGTTCCAGGGTGCGGCGAGGTCGGCAGCGTCACCGGTCGATCAGCTGTTGTCCAGTGTCAGCAACGGTGTGGTTCTCCTCGCCATGGCCGCGGTGTCGACCATCGACGACTTCGGAACCCTGTCGCTGCTGTTCACGTTGGCTGCCGCGGCGATCGGCATACTCCGCGGTGCGCTCGGTACCCCGTTGCTTCTGTCAGCGGGCGAGGGGACATCGGCGATAAGACACCACGGGCGGCACGCTGTGGTCGCCGCGCTGGTGGCCGGTGTTCTGGGTGCGCCGGTGCTGCTGGTCGCCGGCGCGGCGCTCGGCCACCCGGCTTTCGGTCTGTTGCTCGCGCTCGCACTGCCGATCATCCTGATGCAGGATACGTTGCGCTACTGCGCGATTGCCTTGGGTCGTGCGCATGTCGCGGTTGTCTGGGACGGTCTGTGGTGCGCGGGCAGCGTGGCGGCGCTACTGCTTGCCTGGTGGCATCCGGTGTGGCTGACTGCGGCCTGGCTACTGGCGGGCTGGGTGGTGTTCGCGGTGGCATCGCTCATCGGCCTCGGCGCGGCACTGCGTGTCGTCCCGGAGTTCTCGGGTACGTGGCGGTGGGTGCGCGCCGACCTCAGGGGCCGGATCCGGTATGGCGTCGATGCGGGGCTGGAGCAGGTCGCGTTCTTCGCGGTGCTCCTCATCGGAACAGTGGTCATCGGGAGTTACGCGACCGCCGCGCTTCGGGGGGCCACCGCCGCCCTGGCGCCGGTGGCGATCCTGGGCAGTTCGATTCCACTGCTCGTCATCCCGGCTGCCATTCGGTCCGGAAAGCAGCCCCGGGAGATCTGGAGATCGCTGACGAAGCTCGCCCTTTTCACCTCGATGTGCTCGGTTGTGGCAGGACTGGTTCTTTATCTACTGCCCGCGCATCTGGGTCATCGCGTGCTCGGCGAATCGTTCGACGTGATTCGCGATGTGGTCCTGATCGTCGCGGCGGAGTACGCGGCGACCGGATGGCTCCTCGTGATCGGGGTGTACCTCAGGTCGCAGAACAGAAGTGCCGAAGTCGTGCGGCTGAGATCCTTCGCGGTGTGCGCCACACTCGTCGGATCGCTTGTCGGTGCGCTCGTGATCGGTTCTCCCGCAGGTCTTGGCGCCTTCTATCTCATCGCCACGATCCTCTCCGTCGGGATGGCGCTGGTGTGGTTCACACCGTGGAGGGAGAGCCCGTGGCAGTTGGGCCGGGGGAGATCGGGTCTGGGGAAGCTGGCCCGGGAATCGACACAACATGTGACGGCCGCACAGGCGCTCGCAGTACGCGCGGGTCCGTCGGGTGCGGTCATTCGAACGAGGGAGGTCGAGAATCATGAAGGGTAATGGAACTGCGGCGGCTATCGCGGGAATCGTCCGGGGGGATCACGATGCTGAGCACGCCCCTGCCGGTCGGGCTGCCGAAATCGACGAGACTCCGCCAGGGGTGGGCAGTGCGATGAGTCGGGTCTGGCGTGGGATGAAAGCTCTGAGAGATGTTGTGTCCGTCGGAGTGTGGCTTTTTCCTCCGTGCCGTCTCAAGAACAGGCTCTTGAACGCGCTCGGCAATGACATCAGCGCGAGCGCGGTGATCTGGCCGGTGCTGGTCCTGTCCTGTGGGCGATTCGAGATCGCCGACGACGTCAGCCTCATGCCGTTCAGTGCCTTTCGACGGATGAACCGGGTGGAGGTCGGTCCTCGAAGCATGATCGGGTTGTTCAATTCGATCACCGCATCGCCGGAGTACCAGCGGTTCGACGATCGTGCCGGCACGCTGAGGATCGGTGAGTCCGCTGGTATCACCAACCGGCATTATCTTGATTGTTCGGGGCGCATCGAGCTCTCGGACGGGGCGGCGATCGGCGGTATCAGGTCGATCTTCCAGTCTCACGAACTCGATATCGTGTTGAACCGACCCACGATCGGGACGATCGTCGTCGGCGAGAACAGCCTGACCGGGAGCTCGTGCATCGTCGCGAAAGGCGTTCACATTCCGAGCAGGTCCTACGTGGGTATGGGTTCGGTGGTGATCCAATCCGCCATCGGCGCGGACGGGCGTCCCGGTCTGTACGCAGGATCGCCGGCGCGGTGGCGCCGGGAACTCCCGGACTGCGAGTGGTGGCACCGGCGGGACACTCACACGCTTCCGCTCACTCGCCACGATTTCGACACGGATTTCGACGACACGGATTTCGGCGGCACGGAGCTCGACAGTACGGATTTGGACAGCACCGGCCCCCGCACCGGAACCGATGCGGACGAGCGATCTGCGGTCTGAGTTGTCACCCCGGTGCGAGCCGACTGAGGTGCTCCCACTTCAGATAGTCGTCGATGCGGGACTGTTCCATCGCCAGGACATGGCCGAAGGACTCGCTGCCGACGATCAGTCGACGCGGCGGGTCGGGCAGTGCGACCAGTTCCAGGAGCGTCGGGACGACGGTGCTGGGCTCCGGCGACACGTCGTCGCCCCACATCTGCTCCATCTCCGAGCGCAGGTCCCGATACTCCGACATCGGTTCGGTGGTGGTCATGCCGGTTGTGAAGAGGCCGGTGTTGTAACCGCCCATCTGCAGGATGGTGACCTCGATCCCGAAGCCGGCGACCTCCATGGCCAGTGCTTCGCTGACCGAGTCCAGTGCGGCCTTGCCCGCACCGTAGAACCCGACCGTGGCCATCCCGACGCCGCTGCCCATCGAGGTGACCTGGAGGATTCGCCCGCCGCCCTGGGCGCGAAGATGCGGGACCACTGCCTGTGCCACCCAGACCGCCCCGAAGAAGTTGACGTCCAGGTGCGCCCGGATCTGCTCTTCGGTGGCTTCTTCGACCATCCCGTACAGCATCGCGCCGGCATTGTTGACCACGATGTCGAGCCGGCCGAATGCCGCGACTGCCTGCTCGACGCCGGTGAACACCGCTCGACGATCGGTGACGTCCAACGCCAGCGGGACGAGTCGACCCGGGTGCGCTTCGGCCAGCCGATCCAGGGGCTCGACGTTGCGGGCCGCCGCGATCACCCGGTCGCCGTTCGCGAGAGCGGCTTCGGTGAACGCCCTGCCCAGGCCCCTCGACGCGCCGGTGACGAACCACACTCGGGTGTGTGACATGGATTCCCCTCCACTAAACGAGACGATCCGTCTCGGTAGGGGAACTTACCGCCCTCGGCCCGACTAATCAATACGTTGCGTCTCGTTTACTTCTGGCTAGGCTCGACGGGTGTCAGAGATGAAGGGTCCGGATCATTCACGCCGCAAGGAACGCTCCCGGCAGGCGATCCTCGGGGCGGCCCGGGCGCTGGTTGCCGAGGCGCCGTACGACAAGGTCACGGTCGAGGCGATCGCGGCACGGGCGGGGGTGGGCAAGCAGACGATCTATCGTCGATGGCCGTCGAAGAGTGCTGTGGTCCTCGCCGCGGTGCTGGCGCTCAGTGAACACGGTGACGGTCAATCGATTTCGTTGCCGGACAGCGGGGATCTCGAGGCCGACCTCAAGACGGTCATGCGGGCCACCGTCGCGGAGTTCGCCGATCCCGCCTTCGATCGGTTGATCCGGGCGGTCAACGCCGAGATCGTCAACGATGCCGACCTGGCGGCCGAGTACCACGAAAAGCTGGCCGGGCCGCTGGAGGAGGCGAAGCGGGCGCGTCTCCGCAGTGCGCAGCGTGCCGGGCAGCTGGATTCGGCCGCCGACCTCGACCTCGCTCTCGCGGTTCTCTATGCGCCACTCTTCCAGCGGTGGCTGCACCGAGCGGGTCCACTGACCGATGACTATGCCGACGCACTGGTCGACGCGATGTTGAGAGCGTTCGGTCCACAGTCGAAGTGAGGGATTCGTATCGGTGTGGCGATGTGTATCCCGCACTCTGTGCCGAGCTCACGCCACCGTCATCACCGCCTGCAGGTACTCCCACTCCATTCGCCCGTTGGTGATGTACCGGTCAGCGTGGGCGGCGATCGCTGCATCGAGCTCGGCGACACGTGCGGCGTCGTCCCCGATGTTGCGATACGTCATGATCGTCGGTCCGTAATGCGCCTTGAAGAAGTCCCGGAACGCCGCGCCGTCGGTGAAATCATCGATTTCCACAGTGGCAGTGGTGAACTGATGGTCGGAGACCCGCTCGCCGAACAGTGATCGCACATGGTCGGCGTCACCCCACAGCGGGCCGGGGCGGGCCCCGGGGGGAGGCGGCGGCGCGTAGGGCTTCAGCACTCCCAGCAGTTCGCCGATGAAACCCGTCGGCGTCCAGTTGATCAGCCCGATCTGTCCGTCCGGTCGGACGACGCGGACGAGTTCGTCGGCACACTTCTGGTGGTTCGGTGCGAACATCACGCCCACGCAGGAGGTCGCGACATCGAAGTCGTCGTCGTCGAACGGGAGGTCCTCGGCGTCTGCGGTGCGCCAGGTGATGCCCAGGTCGCGGTGTCGCGACTCGCCGGTCTCGAGCAGTTCTGGTGTGAGGTCGGTGGCGACGACGTGCCCACCGGCCTGCGCCGCCGGGACCGCGACGTTACCTGCTCCGGCGGCGACGTCGACCACCTTCTGCTTGGGCTCGATGTGCAGCGCGTCGACGAGACGTCGACCCAGTGGGGCGATGAGACCGGCGACTGCGGGATAGTCGCCCGACGCCCACAGCTTGCGGTGGCGGGCCTTGATCTCGGCGTCGATCGGGGTGGGTTGTGTCGTGGTCATGATGAGGAGTCCTCGTGCTCGTCGTGGTGGCGGGTCGCCGCCCGGCCGACGTGGCCGGACACCCATCAGCATCCGACGGCGCGCACCTCGCCTTCCAGACCAGGATCTGTACCGGTGGTGATTCAGATTCTGTACTGGTCTTCGCGCAGTGACAGGTGTGTACTTGGACCACCCGGGTCCTCGGTTCAACCGCTGTACCCGGATCAACTGCTGTGGGGGGCAGCTGCGTACTCCGAACAGTGACGCTGGGAGGCTGCGATGTCGTCGTATGGACAATTCTGTCCGGTGGCCAAGTCGATGGAGTTGCTCGATGAGCGCTGGACTATTCTCGTCGTCCGCGAACTCCTCTTGGGCAGTAGGCATTTCAATGAACTTCGACGAGGCGTTCCCAAGATGTCGCCTGCACTCCTGACCAAGCGGTTACGTGGTCTCGAACGTGCCGGGGTGATCAACCGGAACGTGATCGGCGGTCGTTCGGTGTACACGCTGACGGACATGGGGGAGGAACTGGCGACCGTGGTGGAAGCGTTGAGCGCGTGGGGTGTCCGGTGGATCGGCGAGCTCGGCGATGCCGACCTGGACCCGCATCTGCTCCTGTGGGACATGCACCGCACCGTTCCCGTGGACCGGTGGCCGAGGCGACGCACCATGGTGCAGTTCAGGTTTGACGATGTGGTCGGCAAGGCGAGCACGTGGTGGCTCGTGGTGGCCGGCGGTGAGGCGCAGGTGTGCGACTTCGACCCCGGCTACGACCTCGACGCCACCGTGTTGACCGATCTGCGAACTCTGACCGAGGTCTGGCGCGGCGACATCGACTGGCGGTACGCGCTCGGCAGCAATCGCATCGAGATCCAGGCGTCGGCCTCGGTGGCTCGAGACGTGCCGTCGTGGATCGGGCAGAGCCTGGCGTCGACCGTCACACGACCGGCATGAGGGTCGGGTCTCACCGGAAATACGGCTCTTCCTGAACCCAGTGGAAGCCGCGACCGAGCAGTGGCAGGGAGTTCTCGTCGAACCGGTCGAGAACGATGAGGGCCTGCTGTCCGTCGAGGCTCCCGGAAAGGACGAGTCTGTCCTCGGCGGGCCGCTCGAACCGCAGCGACGCGGCAGGTTCGGCCGACTCCGGCGCGGGTAGCTCGATGATCCCGCGGTCGACGTCGACGACGGCAGGCCGTGTCACCAGATCGGCGTTCATCTGCTGCACCGTGACGGCCCCGGGCACCTCGAAGACGACCCGGCGCCAACGGTCCTGATCGGTGGTCAGCGGCGGTACCTCGCGCCCGTCCAGTGAGAACTGCCGTACCTCCCAGATCCCGTACAGTTCGGTCTTCGGCGCCGCCGAGCCGTACTCGTGCCAGCCCGACCAGCTGATCTGCGCGGTGCCGAGCACCACCCACACGCCGAGCAGGATCTGGACGCGCGTGGACCACCGATTGCGCTCCGGGGTGTCGAACAGCCGCGGTGTCACCGGCGCCGAGGCGGGCCGTTCCAGTACGAACATCGCGAAGAGGTTTTTGAACTGAGGGGCCAGCAGGATCAACGACAGCAGCACCAGATGTGCGGACAAGATCTTGACCGGCACGTCGAAGGTCATGTTCAAGATGAAGACCTGCACCATCGCGACGAAGCTGACGAGGACGCCCAGAGTGGTCGTCCGCGTCCAGAACAGCAGGATGCCGCCCAGCACCTCGACCCCGCCGAGCAGCATCTCGTAGACGGGTGAACTGCCGACCTGCAGCCACAACACCGACGCCGGACTGAACTCCCCGTAGGGCTGCAGGAGTGCGGACAGCGACGGCGGCGGCATCTGCGACGGGATGAGCTTGGCGAAGCCGTAGAAGAGCATCTGGCCGCCCAGGCACAACCGGAGGAAGGTCATCCACCATGCGCTCAGGCGTGTGTAGCCGGGACGGTTGCGGTCGAGGAACGACCAGACGGCGGTGAGGGCCGCCGCCGCGACGAGGATGCAGAACATCAGGATCCAGATCGCGGTCTGGTCGCCGCTGCCCGAATCCATCCGAAGCGTTGCGTCGACGCCGAAGACGTTGTGGCCGACCCAGCTCAACGCCGGTGCGAGAGCGGTCATCTGCCAGATGATGGCGTCGTCGGGCAGCAGAGTGCCGAGGATTCCGGTGTAGACGAAGGTGATCTGCGCGAAGATCAGGCAGAACAAGGCGGTGTACAGGAACAGGAATCGAAAACCGATGCGGTGGAACGCTGTCCACGGTCGAACTGTCCACGGGTCCTCGGCGGCATCGTCGGTGGACTGTGGGTTGTCGGTGGGCAGTGGGGTGGGCGTTTCGGTGGTGGTCATGCTCCAGCCTTCGGTGCGAATTGCCAGGTTTGACCCAACGCTATTGAGGGCCGGGCACCGAGTGCATCGGGGAGAAGACCGAGTGGACCCCCAACTTTCGAGGGATCCCGGTCAGGGTCGGGTCGGGTGTCAACGCACCCCGATCGACCTCGCCGAGGCGCTCGGGTCGGTGAGCAGCCTGCGCAAGATCTCCGATCAGCTCGGCTGAGCCACGCAACCGGTCCCCCACGACAGTCGCCGCGGAACGTCCGGTGTGCAGTGGATCAGGCGATGTCGCGCCGGAACGTCGTGTACCGGCCGATGACGGCGAAGGCGGCGATGTAGACCAGCATCACCACCGCGCCGGCCCACTGCGGGAGCAGGTCGCCACCGCCGTCTCCCATCGAGGCGAAGAAGCTCGACCCGATCAGGGCGTCCGCTGCCGAGCCGGGCAGGAACTTCGACACCGACGACGTGACGTCGAACGACGCCAGGGCGATGCGCGCAATGGGTTCGACGAGCTGGGTGAACGCCAGCAGGATGACAATGGCCGCAACCTGATTGGAGACCACCGCGCCGAAGGCGACACCCATCGCCGTCCACAGCACCATCACCAGCATCGACAGCACGATGACCTCGATGGTCGAGCCGTCGGTCAGGAACGCGCCGTCGCCGAGTCCGGCGAGAACCGGCGCGGCCGTGGCAACCACGGCGAGGGTGCCGAGGATGCCGTACAGCAGGCCCATCGGGATGCCGGCGATCAGCTTGGCCACCAACAGGACTCCGCGCCGTGGCTCCACCAGAAGGCTGGCGGTGATGGTCTTGTGCCGGAATTCACCGGTCACCGCGAGACTGCCGATCACCAGCGCGAAGACGTACCCGATCGGACTGGTGAGCGAGTAGATCGAGCGCGCGAGATCAGCACCGACCAGGGTGGTCGGCTGTTCCACTGAACTGTCGGCGGTCATCGAGAAGGCCAGTGCGGCACCGATGAACCCCAGGTAGGCGATCATCGCGATGAGCAGCACCCACCACATCCTGGTGGAGGTGAACTTGCGGTACTCCGCGATCAGCGCCGCCCTCACCGGCCCTCCTCCCGTGATTCGACGGCGGGGGCCGGGTCGGCCGCCGATGGCCCACCTCCGGGTGCGAGATGGCTGGTCGGTGCATCCGAGGAACTCGTGAGTCGAAGGAACACGGATTCGAGGTCGGCGCCGACGTCGGCGAGCTGATGGAGTTCGAGACCCGCGGCGAAGGCGGCGGCGCCGACGGTCGCGGCGTCGGCGTCGTGGATACGGAATCCGTCATGCGTGTCCTCCAGGCGCCAACCGCGTTCGGTTGCCAGCGCGACGAACGACGCCCGCGCGGGTGTCCGGACCTCGACGGATCGCTCGGCGAGTGCCTCGAAATCGGTCAGCGTCGACGCCCGGACCAGCTTGCCGCTGCCGATCACGACGACATCGTCGACGGTGCTGCGCACTTCGGCGAGCACGTGGCTGGACACCAGTACGGTCCGGCCCTCGTGCGCCAGCGAGCGCAACAGCCCGCGGAGCCAGACGATGCCCTGCGGGTCGAGGCCGTTGGCCGGCTCGTCGAGCAGGATGATCTGCGGGTCGCCGAGCAGTGCGGTGGCCAGTCCGAGCCGTTGACGCATCCCCATCGAGTACCCGCCGACCCGCCGGTCGGCGGCCGGGGTGAGTCCGACGAAGTCCAGCACGTCGCGGCACCGCGACGTCGGCACCCCCACTTGCGGGGCCAGTGCCTTGAGGTGACCGAGCCCGGTGCGCCCGGGGTGGAAGCTCGACGCCTCGAGCGCGGCCCCGACGTGTTGGGCGGGACGTGCGATCCGGCGGAACGGACGATCGCCGATGAGGGCGCGGCCCGCCGACGGTTCGACCAGCCCGAGCAGCATGCGCAGCGTCGTGGTCTTGCCGGAGCCGTTCGGTCCGAGGAAGCCGGTGACGCGACCGGGTGCCACCGTGAACGACAGATCGTCGACCGCGGTCACCGCACCGAAACGCTTGGTCAGTCCTTCGATCGTGATGGCCGGGGCCTGCATCGCCACCTCACAACCAGTCGCGGCGTCGGAACGAGAAGTACAGGGCCACGACCACCACGATGATCAGCAAGATGCTCATGACGAACCCCGAGGTGTTCAGATAGCCGGGGAACGGGACATTTTGGCCGTAGAAGCCGGTGATGGCGGTGGGCACGGCAATGATGGCCGCCCATGCCGTCAACTTCTTCATCACGGTGTTGAGGCGGGCGTCGGCGAGGGTCAGACTGGTCTCGAACACCGTGGTGATCATGTCCCGCAACGATTCTGTCCATTCGGACGCGCGCAGTGCGTGGTCGTAGAGGTCGGAGAAATGCGGGTCGAGCTCGGGTGGCGCATTGTTGTCGAAACGACGCCGCTGGATCCCGGCGATCACCTCGCGCATCGGCAGCACCACACGGCGCAGGATGACGAGATCCCTACGCAGATCGTAAGTTCGGCGCTGAAGGTCGCGGCCGGGGACACGTTCGTCGAACAGCAGTGCCTCGAGGTCCTCGATCTCGTCGTCGAGTCGCTGCACGGCGTCGAAATGTCCGTCGACGACGACGTCGAGCAGCCCGTGCACGAGCGCGCCCATGCCGTACTGCATCGCACCGCTGTCCGACCAGCGCCGGACCACCTCGTCCATGTCCATGAGGGAGGTCCGTCGCACTGTGATGAGTGCGTTGCGTTTTACGAAGACGGAGATGCGGTGGAGATCGAACATGCGCGCACGTCGGCCGCCCGACGCGCTGAGCCCGGTCGGCGTCGCGTCCGGATCGGGCCCGGAGTCACCGGCTGTCGAATCACCGGCTGTTGAATCACCGGCTGTAGAATCACTGTCTCCGTCGTTCAGCGCGATGGCGTAGACCATGACAAACGTGTGGCCGGCGTAGCTCACCGTCTTCACCCGCTCGGCGGCGGCGACGCTGTCCTCGATCGCGAACGGATCGAGGTCGAGTTCGGTGGCGAGGCGCGACAGCGTCTCATGGGTCGGGCACTCGAGGTCGGCCCAGATGAGGGTGCCGTCGGCGTCGAGGCAGTCCGAGATCGCCCCCAGGTCGAACCCGTCCACCGGCTCGCCGTCCCGCCATATCTGACCTCGGACGCGCTCGACGCCGCACGGTTCCGTGGTCTCCGAGAGGGACTCTGTCATGAGCACATCGTGACACCGCAGACGCGATCCGGTGGTCCGACAGGCAGAGGTGACCGTGACCACCCGAGCGGGTCGCCGGGCGCGGGTAGCATCGATGCCGGTGTCTGTGGTTCGGCGCGGATGCCGGTTCTCCCAGGTTAAGGCGGCGTGGCATGGTCGACAGCAGCTCCAGAGGGCATCGGGTGATGCCGGCCCGCACGAGCGAGCAGATCCGTGAGTGGTGCGACCGCTCCGTGGTACCGGGTGAGCGGCGTGAACTGTCCGACACCGCCGCGCTTCTCATCGCCGCCGGCTACCTCACCCCGGGCGGGCGTGCGATCGTGGTCCGACGGATCTCGACGGGCCGTCCGATGCCGTCGATGCCCGCCGGATTCGGCGATCTGCGCCGCCTGCAGCGCGCCATCGTCCAGCTCGAACATCAGCTGTCGAACCCGGTGGTACCGAGTGTGGTGGGTGCGGTGATGCGCAACCGGCTCAACGGGCTCCAGCGTCGCCGGGAGGACGCGCGCAAACAGGTCGTGACCGCCAAGGGGGTCTTCGCGTCGGGTACCCGCGCGATTCGTCGCGAACGTCGCGAGAACGTCTACCTCGAAATCGAGGAGCGGGACCGGTTGTTCTCGGGCCTGCTGTGCACGCCGACCCCCAACGTCAACGCGTCGAGCTATGTTCGACGCGCCGGCACCGCCGCGTTCGACCGGATAGCCGGCGTCGTCGGGCAGGTCGCCTCGAAATCGGGCAATACGCAGGCCGGGCAGTGGGCGGATCAGTTCCTGTCCGCCGGTGTCCGCGAACCCCAGGCGGGTGCGCCGCGTGCGGCGGTCTTCGTCGACGGTTACGAGACCCTGCTGTTCATCGCGGGCCACTACTACGACCGCATCCTCAACAATCCGGCGTGGCGTTCGGACCATTTCGAGGTCCAGCGCACCCAGGTGAACCTGCATGCCGAACTCGCCGAGATCGCGGCCGACGTCATCGGCCTGCGCGCCGTCCGGATCGACCTCGACCGTGCGAAACGCAACGGGGGCTTCGACCGCACCTTCGCGGCTCAGATCGACCAGCGTGAGACGACGCTGCGTCCGGTGTGGACCGAGCTCATCGACCGGGTACAGGCGCTCGGCGAGGTCGCGCACGTGGTCGAATCGGCTGCCGTCGAACTGCAGATCCTCGCCGAGTACAACAAGGCCTCAACCCTCGACGACCGCATCGACGCCCTGATCGCGCGGTCGGGAGACCGGGAGATCTCGGTCGACAACGCCAAACGCCTCACCGAGCAGGTCCGCAGCGGTGAGGAGCAGCTCAGGATCTACCGGGATGTGTTGCAGGGCAACATCGCCCGGATCTCGCCCGCGGTGCCGCGCGAACTACCGGCCCGGTACGAGCCGTCGTGACCACGCGGTGAGATAACTCTTCTCCCCGGGCGTGAGTCGCCTCAAGGTGTGCTTCTCGATGTCGACGACGGCCATCTGGGTGCTCGCCACGCAGGCCGGGCGGTCGGCCGGCGCGGCGTCGGCGCCGCGGATCTCGTACCCGATGGTGAAGTCCACTGAACGAAATGTCTTGATCCACATGCCGATTCGCAGTGGCGAGTCGTCGTGGCGAAGTTGGGCCTGGTAACGGATGTCGACGTGGACGATCATCGCGCTGGTGATGAGCGGGGCGTAGTCCTCGCCCGCGCTGAGAAGCCACTCGATGCGAGCCTCCTCCATCAGCGTCACCATCCGGGCGTGATTGATGTGGCCGAAGGCGTCCATGTCCGACCACCGGACCCCGACCTCGGCGACGAAGGCGAATTCCCCGGGGCCCAGTCCGTCTGTGTCGGGTCCGTCGTGTGTATCGAGGTCTGCAGGCTGAGCGGGCGGTGAGTTCTGCATCGTGGACTTTCGCTCGGGGACAGCGACCCGACGGTGAGTGGTCGTTGTTGTGACCCTCACACTTCGGTGGGTGACAGGTAGTCTGACAGTCTAGGTGTCCGGCTCGCCGAACCCGTCGGCCGACGCGGACACAGCGGGGTGAGATGACTTCCGGTGCGGTCGGGGTGCTGCCGGGTGAGGGAGTTGGCCAGATGTCGAGTCGGTTACTTGCGGGCTTGGTGTGTCTGCTGGTCACGGCTGTGCTGTCACCGGCCGTCGCGCAGGCCGCTCCCAGTCCGGCCGCACGGATCGCGAAGACGGTCAAACAGAGCGCCCTGCGCACCGACGTCTGGGTCCAGTCGCCGTCGATGGGCCAGCGCATCAAACTGTCGGTCCTCAGCCCGGCCGGGTCGTCGACACCGCGGTCCACGGTCTACATGCTCGACGGCGCCGGCAACGAAGGCGACGTCAGCGACTGGATCACCAAAGGTCGCGCGGGCGCCTTCTTCGCCGGCAAGAACGTCAACGTGGTGCTGCCGGCGGGCGGCAAGGGCACCTTCTACACCGATTGGCAGAAGAAGGACGCCGCGCTCGGCAAGCCGATGTGGGAGACCTTCCTGACCAGGGAACTGCCGCCGCTGATCAACAGCAGATTCGACGGTAACGGCAAGAACGCCGTCATCGGGCTGTCGATGGGTGGGCAGGCCGCTTTCGCGCTGGCCATCCGCCACCCGGAGATGTACACGGGCGTCGCCTCGCTCAGCGGTTGCCCACCGGTGTCCGGTCCGCTCAACGAGGCCTATGTGCGCACCACGGTCGGCCGCGACGGCGGCGACGCCACCAACATGTGGGGGCCCTTCGGTTCCGCAGGCTGGCGCGCCCACGACCCGAGCCTGCACCTGGACAAGCTGCGCGGCAAGAACCTCTTCATCTCGGCGGGTTCGGGTGCGGTCGGCCCTCTCGACCTCCAGCGCCGGATCGAGCCGGAGGAAGGTCCCCGCGAGGTGGTGACGGCGTCATCGTCGGCGCTGGAACTCGGTGCCTACCGCTGCTCACTCGAGTTCGCCATCACCATGCGGGCCGCACGCGTGCCGTACACCGACGGCTTCCGACTCATCGGCACCCACACCTGGGCCTACTGGGAACGCGATCTGGAAGTGCTCTGGCCGGTCCTCGAGCGGGGACTGTAACCGGAATTCCCGCCGGGCAACCCCGCCGGCCGAGTAGGCCCGAGGGGCTACCCGAGGGCCGCGATCGAGGCCCCTGGTGACCCGACGCCGCTCAACCGCGCGAACCGTCCCAGCTCTCGGCGAAACGCAGGAAGGCGTCGTCTTCGTCGGAGTTGGTGACGGTGACTCGTACACCGTCACCGGCGAACGGCCGCACGACCACGCCGGCGTCGACGCAGGCCCGCGCGAAGTCCATGCTCGACGCGCCGAGGTCGAGCCAGACGAAGTTCGCTTGTGAGTCGGGTACGCGGTACCCCGCGGCGCGTAGCCGCTCGGTGACGCGGGCGCGTTCGGCGACCACCGCGTCGGTGCGCGCCAGGAGTTCGTCCCCGGCGTCGAGGCTGGCGACCGCGGCGGCCTGGGCGACGCTGCTCACCGAGAACGGCACATGCACCTTGCCGAGCGCGGTGATGATCTCAGGGTCGGCGACGGCGTAGCCGATGCGGAGACCGGCGAGGCCGTACGCCTTGGAGAAGGTCCGCAGGATCACGAGGTTCGGGAACTCACGACGCAGCTGAAGCGCGTCGTAGGCCTGGGGCGCGGGCAGACGCTGGTACTCGAAGTACGCCTCGTCGAGCGCGACGATGACGTCCGACGGCACCCGGGTGAGGAACTCGTGGAGGTCGGCGGCCTCCACGACGGTTCCGGTCGGATTGTTCGGGTTGCAGACGAAGATCAGGCGGGTGCGGTCGGTGACGGCGGCGGCCATGGCGCGCAGATCGTGGGTGAGGTCGCCGGTCAGCGGCACCTGGACCGGTGTCGCGCCGGCGACGCGCGTCGCGAGCGGATAGGTCTCGAAGGATCGCCAGCCGAACACGACCTCGTCGCCCCGGCCGCTGGTGATGAGGATCAGGTTCTGGCAGAGGATCACCGACCCGCAGCCCACCTGGATCTCGTCCTCGGTGACGCCGAGTCGTTTGGCGAGCGAGGCGGTCAGCTCGACCATCCCGTTGTCGGGATAGCGGTTGGCTCCGGCCGCGGCGGCGGTGATCGCGTCGATGACGCTGGGCAGCGGGCCGTCGGTGACCTCGTTGCTGGCCAGCTTGACCGCACCCGGAAACGTCTTGCCCGGTACGTACACGGGGAGGTCGTCGAGATCGGGGCGGATTCGCAAGCTCACCAGACCAATGTAGGCGTACCCCTCGAACGGGCAAAAAGTGGCTCTGACCAAACGGTTTGCTTGTTCGAGCGCAGGGTGTGTAACCTTTCGTCCGGCAGTTCGAAAGGACTCCGCCACAGGAGGCGTGCCAGAGCGGCCGAATGGGACTCACTGCTAATGAGTTGTTCCGCTTAAAACGGAACCGGAGGTTCAAATCCTCTCGCCTCCGCCACCGCGGTCGGCGACGGCGGTACAACTGAATAGCACGCGCCCGTAGCTCAACGGATAGAGCATCTGACTACGGATCAGAAGGTTAGGGGTTCGAATCCCTTCGGGCGCACTCTGAGAACGCCAGGTGAGATCGCATTTCGCCTGGCGTTTTCTCTATGCCTGTGATCCTGAAGTGAGACATCGGCTCCATCGGTCGCTCCGGGAACCGGGAAGTGGCAGGGGATCGTGTGTCAATTGCCTCGGCGGGATTGGACTTCCTGCGCAGGCGCTCGTCTACCGACTCAGCTACGTCCACGTCCACGGCGCCCGCGGCGTCCTTCCGGTCGGCGGCGGGCATCAGGGGTTGCGCATTGCGCATCACCCGGTGCGAGCTGGCGGTGGCGCGTCTGCTCAGCGACATCGGGGACCGCCGGGAGTTCGACCGGTACTATTCCTCGGACGTTCGAGCTGCAGGACTGACGTGCTGCTCGAACTCGTCGACTTACGCCGCGGCGACGCCGATCGGTACTCCGGTGCCGCCGTAACTGGATGAACAGAGGCCGGTGGTACTGCTCGCTCTCCGGGTGGTCGAACGGCTCCCAGCCGGGCGACGCCCAGATCCGTACGCCTCCTCCGAGTACTCGAACGCGGTGTGAACCAGCACCTATGGTGCGTCGGCGGTGTGCATAGCTGTGAAAATAGCGGCAGCGCAACGGATTCAGATCAGAAGTTGCGTACGCCCGCGTCACGCGAAACGCCCTCCACCGATCACGGTGGAGGGCGTTCGGACGTGCCGGCCCGGCGGTCAGGCCGGAGAGTTGCTGAACTCGGCGGCGTAGGCGAGTACCTCACGAGCGGTCTTGATGTGCGCGTAGTCGACGTGCATGCCCTCGTAGGTGACCGCTGCGCGGCCGTCGGCGACCGCGGCGTCGAACGCCTCGATCATGCCCTTGTAGAAGGATATCTCGAACTCCGACGGGCTGAAGACCTCGTTGGCCAGCGCGATGTGCGACGGGTGGATGAGGACCTGGCCGCGGAACCCGATCTCCCGGTTCTGTTCGGAGAAGGCGCGGGCTCCGTCGGGGTCCTGCAGGTCCTGCCAGACACCGACGAGCGGATGCGTGAGGCCGTTCGACCGAGCTGCCAGGAGTGCTCGGCTGCGTAGGTAGAGGGTCTCGTGGCCGTTGGGGGTGAAGGTGAAGCCGAGCGAGCGGGAGACGTCCGCGTCGCGTGCGGTGCCGGCCATGAGCGTGGCCACCCGGGGTGATGCAGTGGCGATCTGTTCGCAGGTCGCATACGACTCAGCCGTTTCGAGCGAGCAGATCAGCTCGATCGTGCCCGGCTCCACGCCGTTGTGTCGTTCGAAGTGGCTGACCAGGGCGTCGACCTTCACAACATCGTTCGCCCCGAACAACTTCGGCAGGAACAGGCCGTCCAGGCCGGGTACCGCGACGGCGGCGATGTCATCACCGGTGACGCCGGTGTCCAGCGCATTGACCCGTACGTACAGCCCCACGTCGGAACCGGTCGCGCGGACACGGGCGATGGTGTCGGCGGCGCGGGCGCGGCCCTCGTCTTTCAGGTGATCGGGCACGGAATCCTCGAGATCGAGGATCAGGCCGTCGGCGCCGGCGGCGATCGCCTTCTCGGCCCATCCCTCGCGGTGGGCGGGAACGAAAAGCAGTGAGCGGAGTGCCTTCATGGTCACTCTCCCTTCGGTAGGCGTCAGTGAATTGATCAGAACGTGACGTGATCTGGATGTTTCAGCGGCACTGCGTGGCTCACATGAAACGTCCGCCGGTGACCTCGAGTACGGCCCCGGTCATGTACGCGGACATGTCCGAGGCGAGGAACAGTGCCACCGAGGCGATCTCCTCGACCTCGCCGGCCCGGGCCATCGGGATCTCGCTCATCTTCTGCTCCCAGGCCTTCTGGGGCATGGCCTCGGTCATCGCGGATCGGACGAGGCCGGGCTGGATGGCGTTCACGCGAACCCCGTGGTGTGCCATCTCTTTCGCTGCGGCCTTGGTGAGGCCGACGATTCCGGCCTTGGCCGCCGAGTAGTTTGTCTGGCCGACCATCCCCACCTTTCCGGACAGGGATGAGATGTTGACGATCGCGCCGCGCTTGGCTTGTCGCATGATCGCCGATGCCTTGCGTGTGCCGTTCCATGTGCCCTTGAGATGGACGCCGATCACCAGGTCGAAATCGGCTTCGGTCATGGTGCGCATGGTGGCGTCGCGGGTGATGCCGGCATTGTTCACGACCACATCGAGCGATCCGGTCCACGAGACGGTCTCGGACAGCAGGTTGTCCCAGTCGTCGCTGTCCACCACGTTGGCTCCGACCGCACGGGCCACATCACGCCCGCCCAGCTTCTCTGCTGCGGCGACCGCCGCGTCGACGTCCAGGTCGCCGATGACGACGCGGGCGCCCGCGTCCACGAATGTCTGGGCGATGGCGAATCCGATTCCTTGTGCGGCGCCGGTGATGACCGCGGTGCGGTTCTCCAGCGACGCGGGTGCGTGGGGCATGAAGGTCCTTCCGGTGATGCCGATGACGCAATCGCGGCGCATCGATGAGGTGGTACCAGCGAGTGAAGCATGTAGAATATATCATCGGTAATGTCCGATACGGTACCTTGTCGCTCCCGCCATGCATGACCGGAGTCGACATGGACGTCCAGCCGACCGTTTCTGAAAGTGACACCATGACTATTGCTCCCACCCCGAATGCCCCTCAGGTCGACGACGACGACTTCCGGGCCATGCTCGCGCAGACTCGGTCGTTCGTCCGCACCGTGGTCGTACCGCGGGAGCAGGAGATCGCCGACACCAACGCGGTTCCCGACGACATCCGCCAGGCGGCCAAGGACATGGGTCTCTTCGGCTACGCCATTCCCCAGGAGTGGGGCGGCCTCGGCCTGAACCTCGCGCAGGACGCGGAGCTTGCGATGGAGCTCGGCTACACCACCCTGGCCCTGCGCTCGATGTTCGGAACCAACAACGGCATCGCCGGCCAGGTGCTGGTCAACTTCGGCACCGACGAGCAGAAAGAGCGCTGGCTCGAGGGGATCGCCTCCGGCGCGGTGGTCGCGTCGTTCGCGCTCACCGAACCCGGCGCGGGGTCGAATCCCTCGGGGCTGCGGACCAAGGCCGTGCGCGATGGTGACGCGTGGGTGATCAGCGGGGAGAAGCGCTTCATCACCAATGCCCCGCTCGCGGATTTGTTCGTCGTGTTCGCCCGCACCCGCCCCGCGGACGAGAAGGGTACCGGCATCGCGGTGTTCCTCGTCCCTGCCGACACCGACGGTGTCAGCGTCGCCGGCAAAGACGCCAAGATGGGGCAGGAGGGTGCATGGACCGCGGATGTGCACTTCAACGACGTACGGGTGCCCGCGACTGCCCTCGTCGGCGGTAGCGAGGACGTCGGATACAAGGCCGCGATGACCTCATTGGCCCGCGGGAGGGTACACATCGCCGCGCTGTCGGTCGGTCAGGCCCAACGTGCCCTCGACGAGTCCGTCGCCTACGCGGCGACCGCGACACAGGGCGGAGTCCCGATCGGCGACTTCCAGCTCATCCAGGCGATGCTCGCCGACCAGCAGACCGGAGTGATGGCCGGTCGGGCTCTCGTGCGCGACGCCGCTCGCGCGTGGGTCGACGAGACCGACCGTCGGGTCGCGCCATCCGTGGCAAAGCTGTACTGCACCGAGATGGTCGGCAACGTGGCCGATCTCGCGGTCCAGATCCACGGCGGCACCGGCTATATGCGTGAGGTTCCGGTCGAACGGATCTACCGCGACGTGCGTCTGCTGCGCCTTTACGAGGGCACCAGCGAGATCCAACGGCTCATCATCGGTGGCGGATTGGTCAAACAGGCGCAACGCGCCGCAGGCTCGGCCACTCGATGAGCTCACCCGAACGGTCCTGAGACCTTTCGTCCCGACAAGCCCCACGACCCACTGGAGGACCTGCGTGACCCGCCTCGCCCAAACCCTCGGTCTCACCGAGTTCCAATCCGACATCCTCGACAACGTCCGAACCTTCGTGGACCGGGAGGTCATTCCGAACGCGCAAGCACTCGAGCACTCGGACACCTACCCCCAGGCGATCGTCGACAAGATGCGCGACATGGGGCTGTTCGGCCTGATGATCCCCGAGGAGTACGGCGGCCTGGGGGAGTCGCTCCTCACCTATGCGTTGTGTGTCGAGGAGCTCGCTCGCGGCTGGATGAGTGTCTCCGGTGTGATCAACACCCACTTCATCGTCGCCTACATGATCCGCCAGCACGGCACCGAAGAACAGAAGCAGTACTATCTGCCGAGGATGGCGACCGGCGAGGTCCGCGGCGCCTTCTCGATGTCCGAACCCGAACTCGGCTCGGACGTCGCCGCGATCCGCACCAAGGCGAAGCGGGAGGGCGACGGCTACGTCATCAACGGCCAGAAGATGTGGCTCACGAACGGCGGTAGTTCCACCCTCGTCGCCGCGTTGGTCCGCACCGACGAGGGTGCCGACAAGCCGCACAAGAATCTCACCACGTTCCTCGTGGAGAAGCCGGCCGGGTTCGGCGAGGTCGTTCCCGGGGTGACGATCCCGGGCAAGCTGGACAAGATGGGCTACAAGGGGATCGACACCACCGAGCTGATCTTCGAGAACTACCGGACCTCGGCCGACACGGTCCTCGGCGGGGTGCCCGGGCGCGGGTTCTTCCAGATGATGGACGGTGTCGAGGTCGGTCGCGTCAACGTGTCCGCCCGCGCGTGCGGCGTCGCGATTCGTTCCTTCGAACTAGCAGCGCGTTACGCCCAGCAGCGGTTCACCTTCGGCAAGCCGATCGCCGAGCACCAGGCGATTGCGTTCTCGCTCGCTGAGATGGCGACCAAGGTCGAAGCCGCGCACCTGATGATGGTCAACGCCGCCCGACTGAAGGACTCCGGGGAGCGCAACGACGTCGCGGCCGGGATGGCCAAGTACTTGTGCAGTGAGTACTGCGCGGAGGTCACTCAGGCGAGCTTCCGCATACACGGCGGCTACGGCTACTCCAAGGAGTACGAGATCGAACGACTCATGCGCGAGGCGCCGTTCCTGCTCATCGGTGAGGGCACCAGTGAGATCCAGAAGACGATCATCGGCAAGGGTGTGATGCGCGAGTATCGGATCTGACCGGCAGATGAGACGCCGCACCGTCGAGCTCTGCTCGACGGTGCGGCGTGTTCATGAGCGGGCGAGGAGCTCCCGAACAACCTGCGCCGTAAGGGGAGTTCTCACGTAGGGGATCTCACATGCGGAGGTTCTCGAAGATTGCCGCGATGCCCTGACCGCCGCCGATGCACATCGTCTCGATGCCGTGGCGGGCCTGCCGGCGCTCGAGTTCGCGGAGGAGATTGGCCAGGATGCGTCCGCCGGTGGCGCCGACCGGGTGGCCGAGCGAGATTCCCGAACCGTTGACGTTGAAGCGCTCCTGCATGTCGGTTGCGCCGAACTTCCACTCACGTGCGCAGGCCAGAACCTGGGCGGCGAAGGCTTCGTTGACCTCCACGAGGTCGATGTCGTCGAGCGTGAGAGTGGTTCTGGCGAGTGCCTTCGCGACGGCCGGCACCGGCCCGATCCCCATCCGGTGCGGTTCCACACCGGCGACCGCCCAGCTCACCAGCCGCGCGAAGGGCTGCAGTCCGAGATGTTCTGCCTTCTCCCTGGTGGTGACGATGACTGCCGCGGCGGCATCGTTCTGACCGCAGGCGTTGCCCGCCGTGACGGTGGCCTCGGGGTCGACCTTCGCGCGGATGGGACGCAGGGCGGACAGCGATTCCGCGGTCACGTCGTGCCGTGGGTGCTCATCGGAACGTACTTCGACGCCAGGTTTTCCGCGCTTTCCCGGTACGGCCACGGGGATCATCTCGGCGTCGAACAGGTTGGCATTCTGCGCTCGGATCGCACGCGCGTGCGACTCTGCGGCGTAGAGGTCCTGCTCTTCGCGGCTGATGGAGTACTCGCGGCGCAGGTTCTCGGCGGTCTCGATCATGCCGCCCTCCACCGGGTAGTTGGCACCACCGGAGTTGGTGCGCGGCTTGGCAAGTCGGTCGTGGAACTCCACGGTGGCACTCTTGGCTCCCCACCGCATGCCGGTTGAATAGAACTCGGTCTGGCTCATCGACTCGGCGCCGCCGGCGATGATGAGGTCACTCATTCCGGTCTGGATCTGCATCGCCCCATAGATCACGGCCTGGAGGCCGGACCCGCACCGGCGATCGAGCTGGATGCCCGGGACGGTGACGTCGAGTCCCGCGTCCAGGGCGGCAACGCGACCGATCGCGGCCGCCTCGCCGTTGGCGTAGCCCTGGCCGAACACCACGTCGTCGATATCGCTGGAGGTCAACGATGTTCGGGCGAGCAGGCCTTTGAGCACCGTCGCCGCGAGGGTGGTCACGGGGACGTCGCGGAATGCTCCGCCGAATGCTCCAACAGGGGTACGGACGGGTTCGCAGAGAACTGCTTCACGCATCGTGGCAGATCCTTTCCGCGCCAACGGCGCGTTGTTCCGTAACAGGGACCGGGAGGTGTCGGGACCCTTGCGGATATTATGCATTATTGTTGAAGAGGGCGGCTGCCTCGAGCATCTCGAACATGATGCTTGCACATAATATATTGTGCAGCTATTGTGTGATCCAGCTCGCTTGTCCACCCGGGGCTTCCCCGGGTCTCTCCGTCACGAAAGGTCCAGTCAGATGCCGGGTATGTACTTCGAGGAATTCGCGCCGGGAATGGTCATCGATCACGAGGTGCGCCGCACGGTCACCGAGGCGGACAACATTCTGTTCAGCACCATGACCCTGAACATGGCGCCGCTGCACCTCGACGCCGAGTACAGCGCGGGTTCGATCCACGGCCAGCGACTCGTGAACAGCCTGTTCCTCCTGGGTCTGGTGTCGGGGATCTCCATGCAGAACACCACGTTCGGCACCACCCTGGGCAATCTGGGGTTCGACTCGGTGAAGTTCCCCAAGCCGACCTTCCACGGAGACACGATCCGTGTGCAGACCGAGATCGTTGCCGCGCGGGAGTCCAAGAGCCGCAATGATTCCGGGATCGTGACCTTCCGTCACCTGGGCATCAACCAGCGCGACGAGGTCGTGTGCGACGCGGTCCGCGTCGGTCTGATGCTCAAGAAGACCGACGACGCCTGACGTAGGCGGTGCACGAGCGGATATCGGGACGATCAGATATCAGGACGAGGAGAGCGCGCAATGGGTGAGGCCCACGGACATGACGAGATGGCGTGGATCCCGTCTGAATCGGTGCGGGAGCGGTCGAGACTGCTCGCGGCGATGCGGCGATGGGGATTCGGTCAGGACACGTCGGCCTTGCTGGATCTCAACCGGCGCGCGGTTGCCGATCCCGAATGGTTCTGGCGCGAAGCCGCCGCCGACCTTGGGGTCGACTTCCGCTCGCCGTACCAACAGGTACTCGACGAGTCGGACGGGAAACAGTTCCCGAACTGGTTCACCGGCGGTCGGATCAACGTGGCAGAGCTGGCCGCGCTCCGCCACGGGAGGGGGGACCTGGCCGGCAAGACAGCCGTCGTCTACGAAGCCGATTCCGGGCTGCGGCGCGCCCTGACCTACGGCGAGTTGGCAGATGAGGTACAGCGATTCGCCGCTCAACTCGTCGAGCTGGGTGTGCGTCGAGGCGACCGCGTGGTCCTGTTCATGCCGGTGGTGCCGGAATCGGTGGTGGCGTTTCTCGCCATCGCGATGATCGGCGCCGTGTCGGTTCCGACGTTCAGCGGTTACGCGCCGGATGCGCTCGCGACCCGCCTGCAGGATTCCGAGGCAGTGCTGCTGGTCACAGCCGACGGGACGACTCGGCGCGGCAACACCGTGGACATGAAGAGTGTCGCCGACGAGGCGGTCACCCGGTCGCCCTCCGTCCGGTCGGTGATCGTGATCAGGCACCTCGGTACGCCGGTGCCGATGCAGCCCGGTCGCGACATCTACTACGACGAGTTGCCCCCGGCTCCGACAGCGGTCCCGACCGTCGACACCGAGTCCAACGAACCGTTGACGATCGTGTACACCTCGGGCACCACCGGTCGCCCCAAGGGAATCGTGCACTCGCACGGTGGATTCGCGGTGAAGACCGCAGTCGACTTCGGATACGCGTTCGACGTCCACGCCGAAGACGTCGTGGGGTGGATCACCGATCTGGGGTGGCTCGTGGGACCGATGCTCATGACGGGGCCGCTGCAACTCGGCGCGACGATCGTGATGATCGAGGGGCTGCCCACTCACCCGACGCCGACTCGCATGTGGGACATCGTGGTCCGCAACCAGGTGACCGTGCAGGGCATCGCGCCGACCGGTGCGCGTGCGCTCAAGGCAGGCGGTGGCCTGCCGCCGCAGATGCCGAGTCTGCGATCGTTCGTGTCCACCGGTGAGGCATGGGACGAGCCCACGTGGTGGTGGCTCTTCGACGAGGTCGGAGGCCGGACCCGGCCCATCGTCAACTACAGCGGCGGGACCGAGGTCGGCGGTGGGATCGTCGTCGGCTATCCCTTCCTGCCGGCAGCCCCCGCGGCGTTCTCGGGCCCGTTGCCCGGTGTGGATGCGACGGTCCTCGACGAGACCGGGAAGCCGGTGACCCAGGCGATCGGCGAGCTTGCGGTTCGCAACACGTTCCCCGGCATGACGCATGCGTTCTGGCAGGACCGGGACCGGTACCTGGAGACTTATTGGGGTACGTGGGAGGGCATCTGGGTGCACGGTGACCTCGCCAGCGTCGACTCCGCCGGAATGTGGCGGATTCACGGAAGGTCCGACGACACACTCAAATTGTCCGGGCGACGGGTGGGTCCCGCCGAGATCGAGGCTGCCATTCTCCGAGACGAGCGCATCGCCGAAGTGGCCGTCATCGGGGTCCCGGACGAGGCGCGCGGACAACGCGCGGTGGCCTTCGCGGTGCTGCGCGGCGACGAAGCCGACCACGACGATCTGGCGGCCACCGCGGTCACGAACGCCGGAAAGTCTTTTGCCCCAGAGCTGTACGTAGTGCCGACGTTGCCGAAGACGAAGAACGGCAAGATCATGCGCCGCGCGATCCGGTCGCGGTTCATGGGGGTGCAGACCGGTGACATGTCATCGCTCGACCCGGCGACGCCGTTGGAAGACATCCCCGTGTACGCGGGCAAAGAGTAGGAGAATCAGGTGTCAGACACCGAGAACATCGACATCGTCCGTAATGCCACGCGTGAGCTGGCCCGGAAGTTCGACAACAACTACTGGCTGGACAAGGACAACAAGCACGAATATCCGTGGGAGTTCGTGAAGGTGTTCGCGGCCGGTGGCTGGCTGGGCGCGATGATCCCCGAGGAGTACGGCGGCATCGGCCTCGGCCTGCAGGAGGCGGCCGTGATGATGCATGAGATCGCGGCATCCGGGGCGGGCATGAGTGGCGGCTCGGCCATCCACTTCTACGTCTTCCCGCCCGCGCCGATCGTCCGGTACGGCTCGGAGGAGATGAAGAAGAAGTACCTGCCGAGCCTGGCTTCGGGGGAGATGCTCATGGCTTTCGGCATCACCGAACCGACCGCCGGTGTCGATACCTCCCGCATCAAGACGAAGGCCACGAAGGTCGACGGCGGTTGGGTGGTCAACGGCCAGAAGGTGTTCATCACCAACGCCCAGAACGCCCAGCGGATCCTCCTGCTCGCGCGCACGTCACCGCGTGATGACGCCAAGCCGCTGGCAGGCATGACCCTGTTCTGTGCCGAGATGGATCGGTCGAAACTCACGATCCGTGAGATCGACAAGCTCGGCCGCGCCGCCATCGACACCAACGAGCTGTTCATCGACAACCTGTTCGTGGCCGACGAAGACGTGGTGGGCGAGGTCGGCAAGGGCTTCTACTACATCATCGACGGGCTGAACCCGGAGCGGATCTGCGTCGCGATGGAGGGGATCGGGCTCGGGCGCGCGGGGCTGGAGATCGGCACCGAGTACGCGAAGAACCGGGTGGTGTTCGATCGCCCGATCGGCAAGAACCAGGCGGTGGCCCACCCCCTGGCCGATTCGTGGATCCGACTCGAGGCGGCCGAGCGGATGGCGATGCACGCTGCTCGTCTCTTCGACGAGAAGCAGGACTGCGGCCGGGAAGCCGCGGCCGCGAAGTACCTCGGCGCCGAGGCGGGATTCGACGCCTGCGACCGCGCGTTCTCGACCCTCGGCGGTTACGCCTACGCGAAGGAGTACCACATCGAGCGACTGTGGCGTGAGGTGCGACTGCTGCGTAACGCGCCGTTCTCCCAGGAGATGGTGCGCAACTACGTGTCCCAGCAGGTCCTCGGCCTGCCCCGCTCGTACTGAGCCACGTCTGCGATTTGCACAGGAAGGAAATCGATGACCGGACCGCTGGCGGGTGTCAGGGTGCTGGTGCTGGCAGGTATGGGACCGGTGCCGTACGTGTCGATGCTGTTGGCCGACATGGGTGCTCACGTCGTGAGGGTCGTGCGGCCGCCGAACCGGGCGGCGCGTGCGCTCAGCCAGACCGATGCGCTGACCGACGAGCTCGACATCGTGAACCGGGGTGTCGAGTCGGTGGCCCTGGACCTCAAGAGTTCGGACGGACGCGACAGCGTGATGCGTCTTGCCTCGACCGCCGATGCCTTCATCGAAGGCTATCGACCCGGGGTCGCCGAGCGACTCGGATTGGGCCCCGAGGTCCTGACCGAGCGAAATGAGCGGCTGGTGTACGTCCGGTTGACCGGCTACGGCCAGCACGGCCCGCGGTCCTCGGACGCCGGGCACGACATCAATTATGTCGCCCAGTCGGGGGCGCTGCACGCGATGGCCCGCAAGGGCGAGGCACCCCGGCCGCCCATCAACCTGCTCGGCGACTATGCGGGCGGCGGCGCGCTGGGAGCGTTCGGTCTGGTCTGCGCACTCGTTTCGGCAGGGCGCACGGGCAAGGGGCAGGTGCTCGACGCCGCGATGGTCGACGGTGTGGCCGTCTTGACCGCGAAGCTCCACGGGCTGCGCGCCGCCGGAATCTATTCAGACGACGCCGGAACCAACTTCCTGGATTCGGGCGCGCCGTTCTATGACACCTACCGTTGTGCCGACGGGGGTCATCTCGCGGTCGGGGCACTGGAACCGGACTTCTACCGCGAGTTCGTGACACGCCTCGGCGTCGACCTCTCCGACTGGCCGGATCAGAACGACCAGTCGCAGTGGCCGCGCCTCCGCGGTCTCATCGCCGATGCGATCGCGAAACGCCCCCGCGCGGAATGGGCGCAGGTCTACGACGGGACCGACGCGTGCGCCACGCCCGTCCTGACCTTCGACGAGGCGGCCGCCGATCCGCACAACCGAGAGCGCGGCGTGTACGAGAACGTCGACGGTGTGCTGCATCCGGTCCCGATGCCGCGATTCAGCAGGACGCCGGCGCGCGCACCGAGTGCTCCCCGGGTCGGGACCGTCGACTTCGACGATGTGCTGAGCCGCTGGGACATCGAGAACTGACCGAACCGCGACAGGTGTCGCATCGAACTCTCTGAGGAAGGAATCATGGGGACCAGTTACGAGGACTTCACGGCGCTGAAGATCGATCGTCCTGAGACGGGGATTGTCCGCATCATGTTCGACGGGCCGAACCTGAATGCGGTCGGGCCGGAGACGCACCGTGAGTTGGCCGACATCTGGCCGGTCATCGGGCTCGACGAGTCGGTCCGAGCCGTCGTGATCCGCGGTGCGGGGGAGAAGGCGTTCTCGGCAGGTGGGAGCTTCGATCTCATCGAGTCGATGATCGGTGACCACAGCCAGCGGACCCGGATCATGCGCGAGGCAAGGGATCTCGTGCGCAACATCATCGAGGTTCCGCAACCGATCATCTCCGCCATCAACGGCCCCGCGGCAGGCGCTGGGCTGGTGGCGGCTCTGCTCGCCGACATCTCCGTGGCCGGACGACGCACCAAGATCGTGGACGGACACGTGCGATTGGGGGTTGCGGCAGGTGACCACGCGGCGATCTGCTGGCCACTGCTCACCAGCATGGCGAAGGCCAAGTACCACCTGCTCACCAACGAGGTGCTGACCGGCGAGGAAGCCGAGCGGATCGGGATGGTGTCGTTGTGCGTCGACGACGACCAGGTCCAGGACCGGGCGATGGAGATCGCCCGAAAGCTTGCTGCGGGTTCACGCTCGGGAATCCAGGGTTCGAAGATGGCCCTCAACGGCTGGTACCGGCAGGCCATGCCGATCTTCGACGCTTCCCTCGGCCTCGAGTTCTACGGATTCGGCGGCCCGGACGTCGTCGAAGGTGTTGCGTCGCACCGCGAGAAGCGAGAGCCGGAGTTCCCGTGAACACACGACGAGATCGAGGACCGCTCGACGGCGTCACAGTGGTGGCCCTCGAACAGGCCATCTCCGCGCCGCTGTGCACACGCCATCTGGCCGACCTCGGCGCGCGGGTGATCAAGGTCGAGGCGCCCGGTTCCGGCGACACCACGCGAAGCTACGACTCGGTGGTCGGCGGGATGTCGGCACACTTCACCTGGTTGAACCACGGAAAAGAGTCGGCCGCACTGGATCTCAAGTCCGCCTCGGACCTGGCCACGTTCGGCGCGATGCTCGACGCCGCGGATGTGTTCGTCAGCAACCTGACACCCGGTGCACTCGACCGGCTGGGGCTCGGCGTCGCCGAACTGGCACGCAGGCCGAAGCTGATCTCGGTGGACATCTCGGGATACGGGCAGGGCGGCGCCTTCGATCACAAACGCGCCTACGACCTGCTCATCCAGTCCGAGAGCGGGTCGTGCAGCATCACCGGCACACCCGGCAACCCCTCAAAACCGGGAATTCCGGTGGCGGACATCGCCACCGGCCTGTACGCCTACTCTGCGGTGCTCGCGGCGCTGTACGACCGTGAACGCACCGGCAACGGCGGCCGTATCCCGATCGCGATGCTCGATGTCGCTGCCGAGATGATGGGCTTCGCACTGAATCAGGTTCTTCACGGTGCTCCGGAGCCGGTACCCGTGGGGATGGGCTCGCCGATGGTCGCGCCGTACGGCGCGTACACCACCGCGGACGGGCGTACCGCCGTGCTGGGTACGACCAGCGACCGTGAGTGGCGGCGACTGGCGACGATGATCGGCCGTCCGGAACTGGCTGACGAACCGCGATACGCGCACAACGACGATCGTGTAGAGGTGCGTGCGGAACTCGACGGCATCGTCGGCGCATGGTGTTCGTCCAGGACCCTCGAGGAGATCCGTTCCGCCGCAGACGACGCCGGAATCGGCAACGCCCAGCTCAACACGGTCCGTGACCTGGCTGATCATCCTCAGCTCCGCGACCGGGGTAGATGGCGAGACGTCGGAACCCCGTCGGGACCGGTGCCGGCACTCCGACCACCGGCACTTGCCCAGGATTGGCCGGTCCGAAACGGGTCGGTGCCCGCACTCGGAGAGCACACCGATGCGATCCGCGACGAGTTCGGTGCAGCCCGGATTTCGGCAAACGTAGACTGACCTGACGGACAAGCGAGGCCATCATGCAGCACAAACCACTCGAGGGTATTCGCATCCTCGAACTCGGTGGGTACATCTCCCTCCCCTACGGAACATCGATCCTCTGCGCGCTCGGTGCCGAGGTCGTCAAGCTCGAGCGACCGGTGCATGGCGAGGACTTTCGCAGGCAGGCCAACGACACGAGCCCCTACTTCCGCCAGTACAACACGGGAAAGCGCAGTGTCTCAGTCGATCTGAAGTCCGAGGCCGGTGTCGACTTCGTGAAGAAGCTGGTGCCGAACTTCGATGTCGTGCTGGAGAACATGCGTCCCGGCAAGGTCGTCGGGTTGGGACTGGGACCCGACGCCTGCCGTGCCCTGCGGTCCGACGTCGTATACGGATCGGTCACCGGATTCGGTGCGTCGGGACCGCTGGCCGACCGGCCTGCGTACGACACGATCGGTCAGGCGTTCGGCGGGCTCTACTCGCTCTTCGGTGACCAGGGCCGCCCACAGTTGGCGGGCGGTATCAGCGCCGACCTCGTCACGGGTCTGACCTGTGCCATGGGGGTTCTGGCCGCGCTCGTCGGCCGGCTGAGAACCGGACGTTCGCAGCACTTGGAGACCTCGATCATGGAGGCGGTGAGCACCCTCACCATCGACGGCATCACGCAGGCGTTCGAGCTGGGACAGGACCCGACGCGCACCAGTCGGCATCCGCAGGCGCAGAACTTCTGCGTTCCGACGTCGTCCGGCGAGTTCCTGGCGATCCACCTGTCGTCGTCGCAGAAGTTCTGGGCCTCGTTGTGCCGCGCGATCGGACGCGTCGACCTGACCGAGGACGAGCGCTTCGCAACCTACGCCGCGCGCGTCGTCAACTTCTCCGACCTGGTGCCGATCGTCGAGGCCCGGTTCGCCGAACATCCGAATGACTACTGGCAGAAGCTCCTCACCGAGGAGGACGTTCCCTTTGCTCCGGTCCTCACGATGTCGGGATATCTCGAGAACGAACAGGTCGAACACCTGAACCTCATCGACCGCGAACCCGACGGTCTGGCTCTTGTCCGTCCGCCGTGGTCCTTCGACGGCGAACGTCCGGAACGGACGGGGCGCGCCCCGCGGGTCGGCGCGGATACACGCGAGATCGCGCTCGAGGTGCTCTCCGACGATCAGGTCGACGACCTGTTGTCGCGCGGCGTTCTCTACGCCGACGAAGCCTGACTACCGACGTCGTCCCGAAGGAGGACCGTGAAGCCGTATCGTTCCATGCTGTTCGTCAAATGACACAAGGCGTCCTGGGCCGCCACGGGTCTCGCGTCCGGCGCGGACGCCCTGGTCCTTGACCTCGAGGATCGGTTCCCGCCGGGGACGAGGAAGAGGCCAGGGGGTGTTGTCGCGTCCCCCATCGATCGCCTGCGGACCGCCGGCGCAGGGGCCGACCTCTGGGTACGTCGCTGCCACAGCGGTTGGTATATTATGTCGAAACCAGAAACTCTAAGAACGGTGCGACCCGATGGCCTTGCACGACCGCTCGAAGCGACAGCAGCTTCCTGAAGAGGTCGCAACGTATGTCCGCGAGATGATCATCTCCGGAGAGGCGCGCGCCGGGGAGTTCCTGCGAATCGAGCGGATCGCCGACGCTGTGGGAGTGAGCACGACCCCGGTGCGTGAGGGACTCCTGATGCTGCGCAGCGAAGGCTTTGTCGAGATGGTGCCACGACGCGGTTTCGTCGTCGCGCCGTTCACGAAGCAGGATGTCCGCGACCTCTTCTGGGCGCAGGCGCAGCTGGCCGGGGAGCTGACCGCTCGGGCGGCGAAGAACCTGACTCCCGCCCAGCTCGACGCGCTGGAGGCGATCCTCATCTCGCTCGAGAAGGCGATCGAGGCCGACGACAAAGACAAGATCGCACAGCTGGGTCACTCCTTCCATCGCGAGATCAATCTTGCGGCGGAGTCCCCGCGACTGGCCAGGCTGCTGCAGACCGTGACAACCAATCTTCCCAATCGCTTCTACGCGACGATCGAAGGCCACGTCACCACCACTCGGGAGGAGCATCCGGCGATCCTCGAGGCCCTGCGCAAGCGCTCGTCCAAGAAGGCGAGGCAGCTGATGGAGGCTCACATCCTCGACGGCGCCGACCATCTCATCGAGCTACTCGACGAGCGCGGGCTCTGGAGCGGCCAGCAAGACGTCGAGGCGGGTTAGTCCGGCAACCCGTTGCACTCTGGCTGCGCGCTCGGTGCCCGATGTCTGTGTTCTGGTCCGCCTGGGAACGAATCGGTTCGGTCATCCAGATCGCTTCGCGGCCCGTGCTCGTGCGGGCGAGATCTGGTGGGCGTGGGCGATCTGACGAGTCGTCGCCGTCCGCAGGAGGTGCGCGTGGCCGGCGGCTCCTATGGCGCTTTCGTCACCAATATGACTTCAGCACAGAACAACTCATGCGCGTCGCGTCGGTCCCACCCGGCGGCCTGGTGTGTTGCGTCGGGTAACGGCGCCTTGTCCGGGGGCAACGACGGAATTGTGTCCAGATGCATCTCGCCGTTGACGAAGTAGTCTCGCTCACATAATATATCGTGCAGAAACATTACGCATGGTGCGCGACGTCCTAGGTGACCGGCACTCAGCGGCGGCACCAATCGAGATGCCGGGTTTCACTCACGTTCTTGTCAACAAAGGGGACCCCCTTGCTCAAACATTGGAAATCGCTTGCCGCGGTGGCGATCCTCGTCGCGACGGTCGCCGGCTGCAGCGCGCGGGCTACCGGTCCATCCGACGTGACCCTTGTCTTCTCCGACGGATTCTCGTCCACCCACCCGGTCGGGCGTGGCGGCGCGCAACCATTCCTGCAATACCTCGAGGACCACGGGCCCGGTGTCGGTCTCGACGTCGAGTACTTCGGCGCGGGACAGTTGGGAAAGCAGAGGGATGCTCTGCATCTTCTGCGGTCGCAGGCCGTGGACATCACGCCGGTCTTTCCCTCCTACCATGCGAACTCGATCCCGATGTCGAGTGTCAGCGAACTACCCGGGCTGATCGACGATCCGTGCGCAGGGATCAACGCGCTTCTACCGATGGTGGAAGAGGGCGGCACTCTCTACGAGTCGGAGTTCAAGGACCAGGGTGTCCTGCCGTTGTGGGGAGTGTTGATCCCCGGGTATGAGGTCCTGACCGCCGACCGGCGCGTGTCGACGCCCGACGACATGGACGGGTTGATGATCAGGTCGCCGGGGGGTGTCGGCGACCGGATCATCAGCGCCCTCGGGGCTGCGCCCGTATCGCTTGCGAACACCGACCTCTACGAAGGGGTTGCTCGCAAGACTGTTTCCGGCGCAATGCTCTCGATATTGAGTGTGCCGTCGTACAGCCTCGAAGAGGTGTTGAGCTACTCGACGCGAGGCGCCAAGTTGAGTGCGACGACGATTCTCTACAGCATCAGCGACGCCCTGTGGCACACCCTCACACGTGACCAGCAGGATGTTCTGCGGGCCGCGTCGATGGCCGCGCAAGCGGGTGCGTGCACCGAGGTCCTTGATGCCAATGACGCTGCGGTGGCGAAGATCCGAGAGGCCGGCGTCAAGTTCACCGAGGTCGAGGGAAAGCTGGCGCAGCAATGGACCGACGCGCTGGCGCCGGTTCGTGACGAGTGGGTGGACGACCTCGCCTCCGTCGGCTTGCCCGCAACCGAGGTTCTGGACGAGTTCGAACGGCGTCTGGCAAAGGAGTCGCAATGACCGAGTTTCTTGTCCACCGAACCCTTCGGAGTTCGGCAACGCCCACGAACGTGGGCTACCTGACCGAGGAGCATCCCCGACTCGACCGGTTGCAGAACGGGATCTCGGCGATCTGCGCGGTCCTCGCCGGTGCGTCGATCCTGGCGATCGTCGTCCTGACGCTCGTGGAGGCCCTGTCTCGAACGGCGTTCTCGAGCCCCCTCGGCTGGTCGGTGGGGTTCATCGAGCAGTACCTGCTCACCGCCACCGCGTTCTTCGGCATCGTGACCGCTTACCGGAGCGGCGCCCACGTCGCCGTGGTGAGCGTGTACAACAAGCTGGGGGAGCGCGCGCGCAAGGTCTGTCTGATCGTCTCGCATTCGGTGGTCATCATCGGGATGCTCGCCATCGGGCTCGCGGGTCTCGATGCCACGATCTTCGCGATCACCAGTGGTGAAGGTCCGGTTCCCGGTTCATCTGAGATCCCGCTGCCGAGCTGGGTGTGGCGTTCGATCGTCCCGATCGCCATGGCGATGGGTCTGGTCGTCGTGATCATCGACCTCTATCGAGAGTTGTTCTCGCCGTGGGACCTTCCGGCCACCCACTACGACTCCGGTGACGCTGTGGACAGCGCCCTCGAAGAGGCGGGCGTGGTGTCGCCGAACGAGCTGTCGGATCCGGACGAGTCAGCTGACCCCCGGAAGCATGATCCCCGGAAGCCTCAGGAGGAGATCCGATGATTGCACTGCTCCTACTCGTCATACTGATCGGCCTCATCATCATCCGGGTCCCGGTGTCGTTCGCGATCATGGCGGCAGGCCTCGTCGGGCTGGTCGTCATGTCCGGGGGCCAGCTCGGCGCGGTGAACGGAATCATGGAAGTGATTCCGGTGAGTTCTGTTCAGACTCTGTCGCTCTCGGCGATCCCGTTGTTCATTCTGATGGCCCATTTCATGCTGATGTCTGGGCTCATGGACTCCTTGTTCGACGCGGGGCGTACGTTCTTCGGCCGAACTCCGGGCGGCACGGGAATTGCGTCGACGCTTGCGGGAGTCGGCTTCTCGGCGGTCTCGGGATCGTCGACGGCGGCCGCCGCGACCCTGGCGAAGACCACGAGCACCAGGATGATCGAGGAAGGCTATCGCCCCACGACGGCGACCGGAATCGTCGCGTCGGTGGGCACACTGGCCGGGATGATCCCGCCCAGCATCATCCTCGTCTTCTATGCGGTGACAGCGGAAGCCAACGTCGGTGACCTGATCATCGCGGGAATCGTCCCCGGTCTCATCATCGCGGCTGCGTTGATGATCACCATGTTCATCCCGATCCTCTTCGATCCATCCAGTGTTCCTGCGGGGCAACCATCTCCGGTGTCGGAGAAGCTGAAGAAGATCGTGCCGGCGCTGCCCATCGCCATCATCTTCGCCGTGGTGGTCGGGGCAATCTATTTCGGTCTCGCGACACCGACGGAATCGGCCGCCATCGGCTGTCTGGCCGCCTTCCTCCTCGTCGTCGCACGGCGACGTGGAACCTGGCAGGGTTTCGTCGATGCGCTCATCGAAACCGTGAAGACCAGTGCCATGATCTTCGCGATCGTGATTGCCGCCCACGTGTTCGGGCACGCTTTCACCGAGACCAAGGTCGCCGAACGTCTTCTCGAGTGGGTGGGGGAGCTCGGCGTACCCTCGCTCGTCATCATGGGCATGCTTCTTCTGATGTACCTTGTGCTCGGATTCTTCATGGATCAGGTCGCGATCATCGCCCTCACGGTCCCGATCGTCCTCCCGCTCGTGGAGTCCCTGGGTTACGACGCGGTGTGGTTCGGTATCTTCGTCGTGCTCATGGGTGAGATCGGCCTGATCACGCCGCCGTTGGGTCTCAACGTCTTCGTGGTCGCGAGGGCTGCGGGACGGGATACCGTCGAGGTCTTCCGGGGCTCGGCGCCGTACGCCGGGGCGATGGTGGTCGTGGCGATCGTGTTCGTCCTGTGGCCCGAACTGGTTCTCTGGTTGCCGAATCTGATGTGACGCGGCGGCACCCGTGGGTCCGGCATCACCGCGGACCCACGGTGCCGTCGTCGAGGACCAGCCGCTGCGTCGCGCGTGTCATCGCCACGTACCGGTCGACGGCGCCTTCGATGCCGCGACCGAACGACTGCGGGGCGACGAGCACCACGAGATCGAATTCGAGTCCCTTGGCGAGGGTCGGGGTCAAGGAGCGGACGCGGTCGTTTCCCGTGAAACCAGGCTCGCCGATGACGCACGCGGTCCCCTCCGGGTTGCCCGCCGCCCACTCGTCGACGATCGCGTCGAGATCGGACCGCTGTCCGTACCGGACCGCGATCCCCGTACTCCTGACCGACGTCGGCACGTTCGCGTCCGGCAGCGCGGTCCGGATGACGGGCTCGGCCACCGCCATGATCTCTTCGGGTGTCCGGTAGTTGATCGTCAGTCCGGCAAGGGTGACGTCGTCGAAGCCGATGCGTCGGAGCCGTTCCGCCCATGACTCGGTGAATCCGTGACGTGCCTGAGCGCGATCGCCGACGACGGTGAAACTCTTCGACGGGCAGCGACTCAGCAGCATTCGCCACTGCGCGTCGGTCAGCTCCTGCGCTTCGTCGACGATGATGTGCGCGAACGGCCCGGCGAGCCGGTCGGGTCCGGCAGCCTCGACCACCGCACCGTCGTCGAGGGTGTTGCGCAGGTCTTCGCCGCGGAGCATGGTCATCAGCCCCTCGCCGTCATCGTGCACCTCCGCGGCGATCAGGTCCTCGACGACCTGGTCCATCCGCTCGTGCTCGGCGCCGAGGGTGACGCGCTGCCGCTGCCGGAGGGCAGAGGCCCGTGGGTCCCCGATTCGACGGTGAGCGGCGTCCAGGATCGGCAGGTCGGCGTCGGTCCAGGCGTCGGTGGTCTCACGCTGCAGTGTGCGTATCTCGCCGGGTGTCAGCCATGGTGCGCACATGCGCAGATAGGCGGGCACCGACCACAGGTCGCCGACGATGTCGGTGGCGTCGAGCGTGGGCCACGCTCGCGAGAATGCCGTCGTGAGGTCCTCGTTGGTCGCCAGGGCCCGTCGTAGCGGTTCGAGTGGCACATCGTCGTCGTGCCTGGAGGCGATGATCGACACCAGCTCCTCCCACACCTCGTCGCGGCCGTCGTTGTGCGGGGTGCCCGGCTCCGGGAGGTCGAAGGCCTCTGCCCAGTCGGTCGGCGTGAGAGTGACCTCTGCCCAGGGGGTTTCGACGACGAGACGGGTTGCCGGGGGTTGTTCGTAGAAGCGCACGGCCGGTTCGACCGCGTCGACCATCCGCGCGGAGGACTTGAGCCGCGCGACGGCTGTATCGGTTTCGGGTGTCGCCGAATCACTTTCGACGACGAGGTCGGGCAGAGTGCAGGTCTGCACGCTCTCCTCGCCCAGGCTCGGCAATACGTCGGCGACATAGGACAGGTAGGGCCGGTGCGGCCCGACCACGAGCAGTCCGCCGCGATTGCCGGCCAGTCGCGGGTCGGCGTAGACCAGATAGGCCGCACGGTGCAGTGCCACCACCGTCTTGCCCGTCCCGGGGCCACCGTCGACCACCAGTGCGCCGTGCGAACCGGCGCGGATGATCGCGTCCTGGTCGGCGGCGATGGTGCCCAACACATCTCGCATGCGTGCGGACCGGCTCGCCCCCAGGTCGGCGATGAAGGCCGACTGCTCGTCGAGCGCCGCATGCCGGGCGAGGGTCGCCGGGTCGTCGACGAACACCTCGTCCCAGTAGTCGGTGATCCGTCCCCTGGTCCAGCGGTAGCGGCGCCGGCTCAGGAGGCCCATGGGTTCACGGTGCGTCGCGGCGAAGAACGGCGCGGCGAGCGGTGTGCGCCAGTCGACCAGCATGGTCGCGCCCTCGGGGTCGGTCAGTCCGAGCCGGCCGATGTAGGTGATCTCGCCGTCCTGCCGGACGAGGCGACCAAGGCAGAGGTCGAGGCTGAACCTCTGGAGCGTCCGGATGCGCGAGGTGAGTTGGTGGATCTCCATGTCGCGGTCCATCGCCCGGCGACCCTTGCCGCCCTCTGCCCGGCGTACCGCATCGAGCCGATCGGTCGCGGTGCCCACCGCGTGCCGCAGGCTCGTGGTGATCACGGCGAAGTGGCGTTCGTCGTCGGCGATGAGCGTGGGGTCGGTCTTGGCGGCGAGGCGGCCGGGGAGGTCGAAGACGGTGACGGGGGATGTGAGAGGAGGGGACGTGAGGGCACGGGAGTTGGGGGTGGGCATCACAGACGGGACTCCGAATTGGGCTGGCAGCGGGGCGATCTCGGCGGGAGAAGTGCGATTCTGCCCCCGGGTGGGGGTCTTGCGGCAAGCCCCCCTCCAGGGCTTATGGTGAAAGGGGAACAGAGATCGGCAGGCGCGCAGGCTAAACGGACCCCGGTCCTACTTGAAGAAATCGTGACATCAGCGGTTGCAGCGAGCCGTCCGGTATGTGAAGCTTTTTCGAGTTCACCTGGGTGAACGACTCGGTGGGGCCTGGTCAGGGGGCTGCCGCCCCCGTAGATGGGGGTGGGGCGGCAGCGCGGCCGGGCCGACCCTGTGCGGCCCCCGCGTCATCGGCCCGGCCGTCGCCGACCGCAAGGGATTGTAGCCCGCACTGATCATCGTCGTTGTCGCGCTTGTGGTGTCGTTCATCCACCGGACTCCCGCAGGGCTGCACCGGGATTCTCGTTCCTCAACTTCTGGGCGCACCATCACGCCGATCTCGGCCTCGGTCGGCGATGGTGGTCATCACCGCATTCGCAGTGGGTTCCGGTGTGTCGCTGCTGGCGATGCTCGAGCGGATCGATCTGCAGGGGAAGCACCGCTCGGCGCGTCGGGAAAGCCGCCTCTGAGCCGGGCCCCGCGCGCAACCTACGCCTTCTCGACGGCTGCGGGTACAGCTCTCGGGGCGGGCCGTAAGGTCGAAGGTGAAGACGCGGCCGCCGCGTCGGACGGCACCGGCCCGACGCGGCGTCGCAGTCGATGACGACAGAACACCGGAGGCCGAGGATGGGACAGCCGTACGACGGGTCCGACCCGGACGTCCGCGACCCGGGGCGCCGCGATGACCGGCGCGCACCGTACCCGCAGGCCCACGGGAGCCGGCGACCGGGCTCACCCGATCCGTACGGTCAACCCAATTCGCTCGGCCTCTACCCGCCGCTCGGCTACGCCCCCGACGGCACGGCGTTGTTCCGGCCCGGTCAACCCACGAACACCGAGCTCAACCTCGCCGAACGGGCCGAACGTGAGGCCCGCGACGCCGAAGCGCGTGCCGAGGCGGCCGCGGACAGCACGTCCGGTTCCCGCATCCCGAAGGTGTCGACCTCGACGCTGATGGTCGGCCTGGGTGTCGTGGTCCTGGTGGTCATCGCGTTCGTCGGCCTCAGCGGGCTCCGGAACAGCGCGCCCGAGCGACCCGTCGCCGAGCCGCCCCTGATCACCGACACCATGCCCGACCCGCGCACCTTCGAGCCGCCTCGTCTGACCCCGCCGGAGCCGGGCACGCCCTCGCCCGGGCAGCCGGGCGGACGGGTCGACGCCGAGAACAAGCCGGTGACCTACGAAGCGACCATCGACGGTCAGGCCACCATCCTCTACGTCGACGATGCCGGGCTGCGCTCCGAGTTCGCGCCGTCGAACCCCTGGACAGTCGAGTTCACCGGTGGGGTGAACCCGTTGCGGCTGCTCGTGATTGCCGGAACCGGCAGCGGTGCGCGCTGCTCGATCAGCGTCGACGGGGAAGTGGTCGTGCAGGACACCGTCAGCTCGTCGTCGGCGCGTCGAACCGCATCCTGCATCGCCTGACCGGCACCTCCGCCGGGGTGCGTTCGGGGACCGACCAGGCCGTCCGATGTGTGATCGGCGGTCGACCTCGCTACCTTGGTCAGGTGAGTTCCCCGCAAACAGCCCCCGACAGCGGGCAGGTTTCAGCCTCCGCCGACGAGTTCAAGACGATGCTCACGTGGCGTGGCGAAGAGTGCGACCGACTCGAGCAGGTCCGCCTGGTCGTGTCCGGTGCGCGCATCAAGGCCTATGGCCGCATCATCGCGGCAGCGACAGACGACCACGAGGCGTTCTCCGCGTCGTATGAGCTGCAGACCACCGATGCGGGCGTCGTCAAGCGCCTGACCGTGCATCTGGTCCGCACCAACGGCGAGACCCAGTTCGGCATCACCCGTGACGACGAGGGCACCTGGCTGATCCGCCGGCCGGACGGTGAGACCACCCGCGCGGACTTCGGTGGTGCCGAAGACGTCGATCTCGCACTGTCACCGATGTTCAACGCGCTGCCGATCCGACGCCGCAACCTGCAGTCGACGACCGGGACAGTCGAGGTTCCGGTGGCCTACATGTACCTGCCCAGTGGTGAGGTGAAGGCCGCGACGATGTCGTACACCGCGGAGAAGGGCGGCTTCAGCCTGGTCTCGCCGCTGGCGACCACCACCATCACCGTCGACGACAACGGTTTCGTCATCGATTACCCCGGGCTCGCCCGACGCGTCTGAGGCGGCCGTTCAGCCCACCCACACCCGGCCCTGGTGGGCCTGGCGTCGTAGTTCCTGCTGCCAGCCGGCGTTGCCGACCCTCACCCCGGTGATCGTCTCGGCGGCGCCGGAGTGCAGCTGCTCATACGCCGACCGCGCGCGATGCCCGTCGTCGACCAGCACTTCGACGGTCCCGCGGTCGCGGAGGTCGTCGCGTGCCGCGATGAGCCGGTCGATGGTCTCGCTCAGGACGTTGAGGACGGCGATGCCGTTGGCCTCGATCATGGCGCGCTGCAGCGCAGGGGCGGTGCCGGCCACGCGGGTGCCGTCGCGGAAGCTGCCCGCGGCCAGACGCAGCGCGAGTCCGCTCTCGCCGCCGCCGACCGAGGCCGTGGCCGCGGCGGTCAGATGAGGCAGATGTGAGATGGCCGCGACGGCCCGGTCGTGTGCGTCGGGAGCCACCGGGACCACCCGGGACCCGACCATCAGCGCCAACGACGCCACCGCGAGCCAGTCGTCAGCGGGGGTCTCGTCGGTCGTGGTGACCGCCCACATCGCGCCGTCGAAAAGGGTGGCGTCGGTTGCCGACCAACCGGAGTGACTCGTGCCGGCCATCGGATGCCCGCCCACGTACCGCCCGGCGGGATGGAGCCGGGTGATGACCCGCTCGACCTCTTGTTTGACGCTGATCACGTCGGTGACCAGGACGTCCGGCGCATGCTCGACGATCGACGACACCAGGGTTTCGATCGTCGTGACCGGCGTCGCCAGGACGATCACCGCATCGGTGTCGGCGACACGGCGAAGTGTCGCAACGAGATCCGACGACGCGTCATAACCGTCGGCGGTTGCCGCGTCGACCGTGGCGGCCGAACGGTTGTAGCCGAACGTCTCGTGTCCGGCGTCGTGCAGGGCGCGCATCAGCGACCCCCCGATGAGACCGAGACCCAGCACGCACACCGGCCTCGTGAGGGTGGGAGGAGTTGATGGCAGGTCGGCGGTCACCCTGACACGTTCCCATACCGGTCGCGACCGGTGTACCGGGACTTGGGGCTACCGGTGATAAGGGTTACGGTTTGCTGCATGGCAGGTGCCGGATTTGGGAAGTCGGGGTCGAACGCGCAGGACGTGGACGACGACATTGACGGTTTTGCCGTGGCTGTGGTCCGCGACGAGGGCGGTTGGAAGGTCACCGCGTTGACGCCGTCGGCGCTCTCCGATCTCGAGGACGCCGAGACCCAGTTGCTCCAGCTGCGCTCCGCGGGTGCGGTGTTCGGTCTCCTCGACGTCGACGACGAGTTCTTCATCATCTTGCGCCCCTCGCCTTCGGGTGCGCGGCTGCTGATCTCCGACGCCACCGCCTCGGTCGACTACGACATCGCCGTGGACGCCCTCGACGCGCTCAACGTCGAGGTCCCCGACATCGATCCGGACGAACTCGACCAGGTTGATCCGTGGGAAGAGGGCGATCTGGGCCTGCTGGCCGACCTCGGGTTGCCCGACGCCGTCATGAGCATCATCGTCGGTGACACCGACCTCTACGCCGACGAACAGCTCGGCATGATCGCCGCCAGGCTCGGCTTCGCCGACGAGTTGAGCAAGGTCCTCGACTCTCTCGGCCACTGACCGAGTAGATCGCCGACGCCCGATGAGTGCGCCTGCCTGGGAGTCCATGATGCGCGCGGCGCTCGACGCGGCGACGCTCTCCGGCACCGACGACGTCCCCATCGGCGCGGTCGTCTTCGATCCCGAGGGCATCGAACTCGCACGCGCCGCCAATCGGCGCGAGGCCGACGGCGATCCCACCGCGCACGCCGAAGTCCTCGCCCTGCGGGCCGCCGCCCGGGCGTTCGGTGACGGCTGGCGGCTGCCGGGTTGCACCATCGCGGTGACGGTCGAGCCGTGCACGATGTGCGCAGGGGCGATCACGCTGTCGCGGGTGGACGCTCTGGTGTTCGGGGCGTGGGAGCCCAAGACCGGCGCTGTGGGGTCGCTGTGGGACGTCGTACGGGACCCACGGCTGTCGCACCGACCTCAGGTCAAGGGCGGGGTGCTCGAAGACGAGTGCCGTTCGCTGATGGTCGACTTCTTCACGGCGCGCCGGCAACCGTGACCCGGCCGGGTTCGGGTTGGGGCTGTGGTGAAGATCGGTGAGATCTCAGGGTCGTGACCGATGGTCGACTCCCGGACGTTCTGGCAGATTGGACACCAGAGATCCCGACCCCCGAGGAGAAGTCATGTCCGACCCGACCGACAAGGTGAACGCGGCCTTCGACACCGCGAAAGCCAAGATCAACGAGTTCGCCGAGAGCGGCAAGGTGCAAGAAGCCCTCGGCACCGCGCGCGACAAGATCGAAGAGGTCGTGGAGAGCAAGCAGGTCCAGGACGCCCTCGGTACCGCCAAGGTCAAGCTCGGCGAACTGGCGGAGAACGACAAGGTCCAGGAGGCGTTCGCGACGGCCAAAGACAAGCTCAACGAGGTCTCCCAGAAGTTCAACAACCGCTGATCCGGTCGCTGACCTGCGGTTCTGCAGGCTGGTGCGCGGTATGGCACGGTAGAACGCAGGAGTCAGCTCCTGCACGACGGCATCGGCGTCGAGTACCCGGCTTTGGTGTCGTCGAGTTCTTCCACTCCGGCCGGCGGTCTGCCGGCCGGACCTTCCAGAGGAGGCTTCATGGGAACCACTGACGACGCACAGAACAAGGCCGAAGAGCTGAAGGGCCGCGGCAAGGAAGCCGCAGGCAGCCTCACCAACGACGACGACCTCAAGAACGAGGGCAAGGGTGACCAGGCTCAGGCCAAGGGCAAGCAGAAGGTCGCCGACGCCGCCGACGCCGTCAAGGGCACGGTCGACAACGTCAAGAACAAACTGACCGGGCACTGATCCGGTCCTGCACCCGATTTTGCCGTTCTGACCAGCCAATTTAAGGCTGACCGGTCGACTGCGGTACAGTCTTCCGCGGTGGCGTGTCCGAGCGGCCGAAGGTGCAGCACTCGAAATGCTGTGTGCGGTAACCCCGTACCGAGGGTTCAAATCCCTCCGCCACCGCCAGAGAATGGCCTCCCGTCTTCGCGGACGGGGGGCCATTTTCGCGTTCGGGGCCGAGCGCACCGACGGACCTCATCTCGACTGCCAGACTTCGATCGAGGTCTGGCGGTCGAGTTGGCGTCTGCCGGTCGGAGGGCGACGGAGCGGCCCTGACCACCGAAGACCCGTCCCTGTTGTCCTCCGAGCACAAACCCCTGCCGGAAGTCTGGCCTCGTGGACCGTTCCGCATCCCTGGTCGAGTCCATAGTGTTCTGGATCACATCATCGAGATCATTCCGGACACCATCACGGAGGCCTGACCAGTGACCAGCACGTACTTCGCCTGGGATCTGACCCACCGCGCATCCGCACCGTGTGTGCGCGACGACGCGACCACTCTCGACTACGCCGCATTCGCCGGGCGCGTCGAAGCCGTGGCCGAGCAGCTCGACACCCTCGGGGTCCGCCCCGGTGAGGTGGTGGCGACCTTCCTGCCCAACCGCGTGGAACTGCTGATCACGCTCATGGCCGCCTGGCGGCTCGGCGCGATCGCCACACCGGTCAACCCGGCATTCACCCCCGACGAAGCCGAGTACCAGCTCGACGACTCGGGCGCCCGGATCGTCGTCGGCGTCACTGCCGGTGGCACGGAACAGAATCGGGATTTCCTCTCGGTCGACGACCTTGCGACCACACCCGGGGATCACTGGACTGCACCACCGCCGCCGGCTGCCGGCGACGACGCTCTTCTCATCTACACCTCGGGCTCCACCGGCCGCCCCAAGGGTGTCCGGCTGACCCACAACAACCTCCACTACATGGGATCGGCCATGGTTCAGCGCTTTTCGCTCACCGAGGACGATCACGCACTTCTGGTGCTGCCGCTGTTCCATGTGAACGCGATCTGTGTCAGCTTCCTCGCTCCGATCCTCGCCGGTGGTCAGCTGAGCATCACCGGCAAGTTCTCTCCCGGCCGCTTTCTCGACGACGTGACCCGACTGCGACCCACCTACTTCTCGGCGGTGCCGACCATCTACGCGATCCTGGTCTCGCAACCCGGGCTGAATCCGGAAGCGGTTGCGTCCCTGCGCTTTGCGATCTGCGGCGCGGCGCCCATCTCCAAAGAGCTGCTCGACCGCGCCGAATCCGCCTTCGCCATCCCGATCGTCGAGGGATACGGACTCACCGAGGGCACCTGCGCGTCGGCCTGCAACCCGGTGGACGGGGTGCGCAAACTCGGCACTGTCGGACCCGCGCTTCCCGGACAGCGCATCGCCATCGTCGACGCCGAGGGCGCCGAACTTCCCATGGGCGAGGTCGGTGAGGTGGTGATCAGCGGCCCGAATGTCATGCGCGGCTATCTCAATCGGCCCGAGGCCACCGCGTCGACCATCGTCGACGGACGCCTGCACACCGGCGACGTCGGACGTCTCGACGAGGACGGCTACCTCACTCTCGTCGACCGCATCAAGGACATGATCATCCGCGGTGGGGAGAACATCTATCCCAAGGAGATCGAGAACGCCCTGGCCACCCACCCCGATGTCCTCGAATGCGCGGTCGTCGGCGCGCCCGACGAACTCTACGGGGAGCTGCCCGTCGCCTTCGTCGTCTCCTACCCGGACCGGGCGGTCACCGCGGACGATCTGGCCGGTCATCTCGCCGGCAGACTGGCGAAGATCAAGCTGCCCAGCGTCATCCACGTCGTCGACGAGCTGCCCCGCAACCCGGTCGGCAAGATCGACAAACCGTCCCTGAGATCGGGATTACGCAGCCCGCAACCGATCTGACCGGCACGACCGCCCACCCCGCAGTCCCACCCCGCAACCGAAGACCCCGCAACCGAAGACCCCGCAACCGAAGACCCCGCAACCGAAGACCCCGCAACCGAAGCCCCGCAGCCGACGACCCGGCTGTGGAGGCGATGGCACCTGCCCCGACCCGCAATCACCCACCACACCATCTCCAGAAGGAGTGCACACCAATGGGACTCACCCAACCCGACTTCCCGCAAGTCGATCCGGAGACCTTCCTCCAGAGACCGTTCTTCGACCGCATCCGGGTGCTCGGCGCCCACTGGGCCGACTACGGATTCGGCACGCAGAAGATGGTCCACATCATCTACCTGATGAAGGTCTTCGTCTTCTACGGAGGAGTGGGCATCGCACTGGCGACTCTGACCTCCGGTCTCAACCCGCTCCACGTCACCGAGTGGTGGAACCAGCCCATCGTGTACCAGAAGTTGATCCTCTGGACGGTGCTGGTGGAGGTGCTCGGCATCGGCGGCTCCTGGGGTCCGCTGGCCGGCCACTTCAAGCCGATGACCGGCGGCTTCCTGTACTGGCTACGGCCCCAGACCATCCGGCTCCCACCGTGGCCGGACAAGGTGCCGTTCACCAAGGGGGACACGCGGACCCCGTTCGACATCGCGGTCTACGCCCTCATCCTGGTGAATCTGGTGGTCGCGATCATCCTTCCGGGCGTGGCGTCGAGCTCTCTGGACACCGTCGTCGCCGACAACCAGGGACTGGTCAACCCCGTGCTGATGTACCCGCTCATCGCGCTGTTCGTGGTGATCGGCCTGCGCGACAAGGTCATCTTCATCGCGGCGCGATCCGAGCAGTACCTGCCGGCGATGATCTTCTTCGGCGTGCTGCCGTTCGTCGACATGATCCTCGCGCTCAAGCTGCTCATCGTCTCGGTCTGGATCGGGGCAGGCGTCTCCAAGATGGGGCACCACTTCTCGATGGTGATCGCGCCGATGCTGTCGAACACGCCGTGGCTGCCGAGCAAGAAGATCAAGCGCGCGCACTACCGCAACTTCCCCGAGGACATGCGGCCGTCGAAGCTGGCCGGTGGCGTCGGGCACGTGCTGGGCACCATCGTCGAGATCGTGACGCCGCTGGTGTTGCTGTTCTCGACCAACAAGACACTCACCCTGGCCGCGGTGGTGCTGATGGTGTGCTTCCACTTCTTCATCCTGTCGACATTCCCGCTGGCCGTGCCGCTGGAATGGAACCTGCTGTTCGCCTACGCCTCGGTGTTCCTGTTCCTGGGCTTCCCGGTCTGGAACGGTTACGCGCTCACCGACACCTCCATGCCCTGGGGGCTGGCCCTGATCGCGGTCGCGCTGTGCTTCTTCCCGATCCTGGGCAACCTGCGGCCCGACCTCGTGTCGTTCCTGCCGTCGATGCGTCAGTACGCAGGCAACTGGGCGTCGGCGACCTGGGCCTTCGCGCCCGGTGCCGAGGAGAAGCTCGACCAGCATGTGGTGCGGCCCGCCAAGAACACCCGCACGCAGCTGCTCAGCATGTACCCCGCGGAGGTCGCCGACATCGTGATGCATCAGCTCCTCGCCTGGCGATCGATGCACAGCCAGGGTCGCGCGTTGTACTCGCTGATGATGCGCCACCTGGGCGACGACATCGACACCTACACCCTGCGGGAGGCGGAGTTCTCCTGTAACTCGTTGGTGGCGTTCAACTTCGGCGACGGCCATCTGCACGACGAGCGGCTCATCGCGGCACTTCAACGACGCTGCAACTTCGCGCCAGGGGAGTTCACCGTGGCCTGGATCGAGTCCCAGCCGATCCACAAGGGAACACAGCAGTTCAAGGTGATCGACGCCGCTCTCGGGGTGATCGAAACCGGAACGTACCGGGTGTCCGACGCGATCAACGAGCAGCCCTGGCTGCCCAACGGGCCCATCCCGTTCCAGGTCGACTGGACCCTCGACGTTGACGCCCGCCGGGCGGTCACCGATCCTGAGGTGGTGCATGAACCGAAGATGCGTTCCAGCGACGGACCCGCGACGGCGGTCCCGTTGAGCGACCAGGCATGACAACTGCCGTCGTGGTCGGCGGCGGGCCCAACGGGCTCGCCGCCGCCCTGCACCTGGCCCGCAACGGCGTCGACGTGCAGGTGCTCGAGGCCGCGGACACCGTAGGGGGAGGCGCGCGGTCGGGTGAGCTCACCGTCCCCGGCGTCGTTCACGATCACTGTTCGGCGTTCCACCCGTTGGGTGTGGGGTCGCCGTTCTGGGCGGAGGTCGGTCTCGAGCGGTACGGCCTGACGTGGAAGTGGCCCGAGATCGACTGTGCGCATCCGCTCGATTCGGGTGATGCCGGGCTGCTCTATCAGTCGGTCGAGGCGACCGCCCGCGCCCTGGGCGACGACGGAAAACGCTGGAGCGCGATGTTCGCCGACCTCGGCGAACACTTCGACGACCTCGGCGACGACCTCCTCGGGCCGATCCTTCGGGTCCCCTCGCACCCGATCCGACTGGCGGCGTTCGGTCCTCGTGCCGTTCTGCCCGCCACCCTGCTGGCGCGGTGGTTCCGCACCGAGCGGGCGCGGGCGCTGTACGGCGGGATAGCCGCGCATCTGTTCTCCCGCTTCGACCGCCCGCTGACCGCGGCACTGGGGTTGATGATCGCGGCGAGCGGCCACCGTTACGGCTGGCCCGTCGCCGAAGGCGGGTCGGGCGCCATCATCGCAGCCGTCGTGGCCGCGTTGGGGGAGTCGGGCGGCAAGATCGAGACCGGGGTGCGCGTCAGCACGCGCGCCGACATCCCTCCCGCCGACCTTGTTCTGCTGGACCTGTCTCCTGCACAGGTGTTGTCGATCTACGGTGATGCGATGCCCGCTCGCGTACGCCGCTCCTACCAGCGGTACCGGGTCGGGTCGTCGGCGTTCAAGGTCGATTTCGCGATCGACGGTGACATCCCGTGGACAAATCCCGATTGCGTGCGCGCCGGGACCGTGCACCTGGGCGGCAGCTTCGACGAGGTCTCTTACACGGAGAAGCAGCGGGCGTCGGGGGTGATGGTGGAACGGCCGTTCGTCCTCCTCGGTCAGCAGTACGTCGCCGACCCCACCCGTAGTGCCGGCACCATCAATCCGATCTACGCCTACGCGCACGTTCCCCGTGGCTTCGACGGCGATGCCACCGAGCAGATCGTCACGCAGATCGAGAGATTCGCCCCCGGCTTCCGCGATCGCATCATCGCCACCACGAGCGCCGGCACCGAACAGTTGCACGCCTACAACGCCAACTTCGCGGCAGGGGACATCATCGGCGGCGCCAACGACGGTCTGCAGACAGTACTGCGGCCGCGGCTCGCACTCGACCCGTACGCGATCGGCGTTCCGGGCGTGTACATCTGCTCGCAGGCCAGCCCGCCGGGCGCCGGTGTGCACGGCCTGTGTGGATATCGTGCTGCCGAATCCGCGCTGCGCTTTGATCGAACACGTCACGGGCCCGCCGATCGATGACCGGTTCGCATGCCTACCAGTCGATGTCGACGGCCGCGGGTGATGCCGCCCGTGACCGGCTGGCAGGCGTGCCCGCCCGGGCAGACTCCACGCTGCTCGAGCATGCCGCGATCATCGCGAAGATGCTGCAGGACAATGTGTCCGAGGTGGTCTCCGAACTGAGTGCGATGATGGCCCGGGAAATCGATCAGCTCGACTCCGATCCCAAGCTCGTGGAACTCCTCGAGGCCAGTGTGTACGGCAACGTCTCGACGATCATCCACGTACTGGCCAACGATATTCCCGTCGAACACCTCCAGCCGACCACCGCCGCAGTGGAATACGCGCTCCGTCTGGCCCAGCGCGACGTGCCGTCGAACTCCCTTGTGCGGGCCTATCACCTGGGTCAGAACAGCGTGATGCGGCAGTGCTACCTGATGGTCGAGGACCTCGACCTCGACGCCGAGGACTCGATGGCCCTGACCCGGCACATCTCCGACGTGCTCTTCGGTTACATCGACTGGATCACGCTCTATGTGTTCCAAGCCTATGAAGACGAACGACGACGCTGGCTGGGCGCCGAGGCCAATGTGCAATCGGCGGCCATCCACTCCTTCCTCGCCGCAGGGGCCGACGAGTCGGCGGGACGCGTCTTCGAGAGCGAAACCGGTTATCGCCTCGATCGGTGTCATGTCGCGGCGATCCTGTGGTCGGAGCGGGACGACCCGCGTGAACTCAGCGTGCTCGACCGGGCAGCGCGCGATGTGGCGGGCACGATCGGCGGCGGGACACCACCGATCGTGACCGCCATCGATCGGTCGACGGTGTGGGTCTGGGTGCCGCTGGTGGGGCGGGACCAGAGTGTCGATCCCGTGGACGTCGTCGGCGATGCGAACATTCCCCCGAGAGTTCGTGTCGCGGTGGGGTTGCCGGCGGCGGGACCGCGCGGATTCCGCCGGACGCACGAGCAGGCACGAGCCGCATACTCGGTCGCGACGATGCCGGGGAGTTCATCTGCTCAGGTCGTCGGTTTCGGCGACCGGGGTGTCGCGGTGGTGTCGTTGCTCGCGCAGGATCTCGAGTCGACGCGCGCGTGGGTCACCGAGGTGCTCGGCAGCCTCGCTCACGACACCGCCAACGCGGCGACGCTGCGCGAAACCCTGTCGGTCTACTTCGCCACCAAGGAAAGCCACCTACACACCGCCGAACGGCTGAACCTGCACCGCAACACCGTGAAATACCGGGTGGGCAAGGCTCTCGCCGAGGTGCCCGACGACCGCGACCGCCTCGATCTCGCGCTCGCGCTGACGGTGTGCGAGTTCCTCGGTCCGGTGGTGCTGGCCGACTGACCTCGGTGCCCAGATGTCACTGCGTCGAGGAAGCGGTAGATGCGCCGAGCCGGCCGCGGCCGGGTCAGGCGTCGTCACAGGCGGTGGCCGAGGATGCGTCCCGCAACGGTGCGATCTCCTTCTCGATCCGTTCGGTGATCGTCGATCCGACGATCCAGCGCATCCCGGTCGACCGGGAGCTGCAGGGGGAGCCGGTCGTCGGATGAGACGATCCGGTAGATGAACGCCGCCCCCTTCACCGGGTCGCCCAGCTGCGTGTGGTTGGTCTCGTCGGCCCAGTCGAGCGTCGCATGTGCGGGCGTTCCGTCGTACGCGGCGATCCGGTTGGCGGGGAGCTGTCGCGAACTGGCGTCGAGGAAGTCGGTGCGGAACACCCCGGGTTCGACGACGGTGCTCTGGATTCCGAACGGCTCCAGTTCGCCGGCGAGGGATTCGCTGACGCCTGCCACCGCAACAGGCCCGGTCAGGTTGTCGCTACGTGAGCGTCACCGCTGCGCGTCCACTTCTCGGGGTGCGCGCACACCGGTGAGAGGGCCAGGGCGATGGTTCCGGTCACCACGAGGTGCCGGGGGAGTTCGGCGTGCAGTGTCCGACGATGCCGGGACAGGTCGACGACGGTGATGTCAGCCGACTGTGCACCGGCGAGCTCGGTTCCGGGAAAGGCGACATCGAGAACCGAGGAATGCAGGGGGAGGACGGCGTCAACGGCGACGACCGCCCGTCCGTGCGCGACGGTCACCGCGGTCATTCGGGTGACCAGCGTCGGAAACCATGCCGACGACGGGCACAGCGACTGGCACACGGGAAGTCCGTCGGCGTCGAGGTAGAAGGCGATCTTGCGGTGCAGCGACTCCTCGCGCAGCGAGATCTCGCCGGCGACGATGTCGGCGCCGACGGCGCGGAGATCGGTGCCCCATGTGGCGGCGTCGAATGTCCTGGTCACGGTGACCCCTTTCAGGGAAGGCAACAGATCGAACAGTGTCACCGGACCAGATCTACTCCGCGTTGTGTTGCGGCGGAATGCTTCTGGCCGCTAAGACTTCGTCAATTCGGTGGCGAGCAGGTCGAGGGCGGTGCCGCGTGCGATGTCAAAGGCCGCGGGGGCGACGCCCATTCCGGCGCTGACCATTGCGCCCTCGTGGAGGATGAGCAGGAGCTGCGCCAGATCCTGCGGCGACGCGGCGCCCGCATCGCCCGCGATCGAGGCGAAGAGCTCGAGTAGTTCCTTTTTCTGGCCCACGATGATCTCGTACGCGGGATGGCTGGGATCGCTGATCTCGGCGTGCGCGTTGATCATGGCGCAGCCCTTGTGCCCGCGTTCGGCCGACCAATCGCGCGTGGCGTCGAACAGCGCTCCGAGTCGTGCGCTCGGCGACGTGCCGGCGGCGTCGAGCCGCTCCTGCAGATACGCCTTCCACCTGTCGTTGCGGGCGCGCAGGTACTCGACGACCAACTGCTCCTTGGAACCGAAGCGATCGTAGAGCGTGCGTTTGGTGACTCCGGCATGAGTGGCGATCGTGTCGACGCCGACCGCGTGGATACCGCGGTCGTAGAACAACTCCGACGCGGCGTCGAGGATCATCCGCGCTTTCGGCGTCCAGTCCACCTGTGCGTTCGGAGTAGTCACATGACAAACACTACACCGATCGGTAAGGTCGGTCGCATGCGGACTTCACAGATCGGTATACCGGAGCGGTGGCTGACCGTCGTGATGTCGGCAGTATTCGTGGTCTGTTGGTCGTCGGGCTTCATCGGCGCCAAACTCGGTGCGGCGGAAGCGTCGGTGCTCACCATCCTCATGTGGCGGTTTCTCGTCATCGCCATCGTGCTCGGCGGTGTGATCGGGGTGATGTGGCGACGGCAGCAGGTTCCGTCGATGACCCGCGGGCAGTTCGGCCTGCAGCTCGTCATCGGCGTGCTGTCGCAGTGCGGCTACACGGTGACGGTGTACTGGGCGATCTCACTGGGGGTGAGCACCGGCACCACGGCGCTCATCGACGGCGTGCAGCCGCTCGTGGTCGCCGCGCTCGCGGGACCCCTGCTCGGTGCGGTCACGCACGGAAAGCAGTGGCTGGGCCTCGCGGTGGGCGCGGCCGGTGTCGTGCTGGTGACGTGGTCGGATGCCACATCGTCGGCCGGAGCGCCCTGGTGGGCCTACCTGGTGCCGCTGCTCGGCATGGCGAGCCTGGTGGTCGCGACGTTCCTGGAGCGACGTGTGACCGACGCCCCGCCGCCGACGGTGATCCTCACCATCCACTGCGGTGCCTCCGCGGTGATCTTCACCGCGGCAAGCGTTGCCGCCGGTGTCGCGGTGCCACCCGCGGCGGGCGCATTCTGGTTGTCGATCGCGTGGCTGACGGTTCTGTCAACGCTCGGAGGATATGGGCTGTATTGGGTGTTGCTCCGACGGTCAGGCGTCACCTCGGTGAACTCGCTGATGTTCCTGATGCCTCCGGTGACCGCGGTGTGGGGTACGGCGATGTACGGCGAACCGTTCACCTGGGCTACGGCTCTCGGTCTCGCCATGGCATGCGGTGCGACGTGGGTGGTGAATCGTGAGGCAGCGCCGCCGGATGCGACGCCGTCGATCTCGAAGGAGCGGGTCGTCGCCGCGCCCTGAGCCGACTCGGCCCTGAGGCCGACGGCTGGTCGATCTCACAGGCAGCCGGGATCTCGGCCGTCGGTGCGCCACGTCACGGTCACCGGAACCTCGTCGTCCCAGGGTTGGCGGGTGACGAGGTCGGCGACCCGGACGAATCCGCGCTCGAACTCTCCGACCGCCGGGTCGATCAACCGGTACTGCTGTGTCTGGCGATGGATCGGCTGAGCGTCGAGTAGGACGATGCGTACCTCGCCGGGCTCGAAATGGCAACGGCTCTGCAGGGATTCGATGAGCTGCTCATTCGAGAGGTGCCCGTCGCCGAAGTTCCAGCCCATCGCGGTGCTGCAGATGCGCTCGCCGTCGGTCAGGACGTACTGGTTCTCGGGAACGCCCGACATCGCCCTGTGCGCCAGCGTGAACAGTGCCCGGCCGTGACTGTTGAACGAGCGGAACGCATATCCCATGAACAGCGGGATCTGAGCGGCTTCGGGGCTGCCGTAGAACCGTTCGAGTTGCGCGGCGGGCATCGAGGCGATGGCCACGATGCCCTGCTCGATCTTCGCCGACGCCGACGGCTTGATGCACCAGAGCCCGGTGTCCCAGTTGCCGGCGTAGTACCGCATGCCGGGCAGGAACGACACCTTGCGCGGGAACAGATTTCCGATGACGACGGTCGTGGCCGACACCGCGAACAGCACGACGGGCCAAGGTGATTCGAGGTCGGCCAGCCCGATGCCGGGATGCCCGACGAAGACGGCGAGGATGCCGAACATCATGAAGACATTCCACTCCAGCGGCACGCCCATCGGGATCGACGAGAGGATCCCGAAGTGGAAGACGAGCATGATCGCCGCGGCGATGCCGCCGACCCATCCGCCGTGCGAGAAGAACAGCACGATGGGTACGAGTCCTTCCACGGCGGTGGAGACGTGGGCGATCCATCGTGAACGACGCCCTGGGCGCAGGTCGTCGGGGAAGTTCTCGAAGAACTTGCGTTTGATCTTCGGGGACCGCCAGATCGGGTTGTTCGACATCATCGTCGCGATGACGAAGGGAAAGTGCCGGTTCAACTTCGACGTCGCGGCTCCCAGCCAGATGCACAGGAACATCAGCTTGGCGGCGATGATCATGTCGACGCCGGTGAACAGGAACGTCACGGTGAGCGCGCCGTACACCTCGCCGCGGGCGGCGAGGAAGATCGTCTTGTCGCGCAGGCCGACTGCGGCGAGCAGGCCGAGGATCGTCCAGATCTGCCAGACCGGCAGGACGCCGACGGTGGTGTCGAGTTCAGGGATCGCACCCGACCCGGGACTGAACAGGGCGATCAGCACGACGACGATCAGCGCGCCGTAGAGCGCGACGTCGACGGGACCTCGGGAATCACCTGCGGTCAGCGGGATGCGCGGCCACGGTGGTTGCCGGATCGTCTTCGGCCGTAGCCAGTACAGGATCGAACCCATCGGCGGGAAGAACCGATTGTTGAGCGGTCCGAACCCGCATCCGAGGCCGACGACCTCGAACAGCATCGTGTACAACACGACCTTCTGGAAGACGATCGGTTCGTTGTACCAGGCGGTGACGTCGAAGATGCCGTCGATACCGGGCGTCGTGATGACGACCGCCCACCCGATGAGGATGAATGCGACGATCTTGCCGACGTAGAACAGGTGCAAAGCCACCGGCGTGCCGAATCCGACCTCGGCCCAGTGCTGCGCCATCGGCCGGATCTTCTCCGCGCGCGTGCCCTGACTCCAGGTGGGGAAGTCGATCTCCGGGGTGGTCTGTTTGAGGAATCCCATCGTCGGTGAACGTAACAAACCAAGCGATTGCTTGGGCCGGATTCGGGGGCACTCCCCGCACCCTGTGGACAACCCCGACCCACCCAGAACTCGGTGGACATCACCCACCCCCTGTCACCGGCCTGGCCTAGCCTCGTCGTGGGGCCCTGTTCGATCACCTTTCCCCAGCGGAGCTCTTTCTGCTGTCCGGCTTCGACCCCGGCGCGATCGAACGTGGCGCCATCTATGCAGGGCAGCGCCGTGTGGTGGTGACGGGCTGGGACCCGAACCGCTTGCATGCTGTCGCGATCTGCCGCGGTTCTGAGCCGACTCCGTACTCCGTCCAGGCGAGCTTCGCCGACAACGGCGGTGCTCACCTTGTCGTGCAGGACACGGACTGCACGTGCCCCGTTGGTTATCGGTGCAAGCACGGCGTCGCGCTGGTGCTGACGGTGAGCCGGTCGGGTCACCTGCGGAGGGCGCAGCACAGTGCGCCACCCGCGTCGTTGCCGTGGCGCACCGTGCTCGGTGATCTCGTCGGCCGTCCGACCGTGCGCACCGTATCGGGCAGACTCGCCCGGTCACGGTCTACCGGCTGGTGTCGGCGAACACGATCGAGGAGAAGGTGGTTGCGCTGCAGGAACGTAAGCGGGAGTTGTTCAACGCGGTGATCGATGATGGTGACCTCTTCGGTGCCGCGATCAGTGCCGACGACATCCGGGAGTTGCTCGGCGGAACCCCAACCGGTTCCTGAGTCGGCACCCGCCCGTCGTAGGCCGCAACCACCGCCGGCCGTGACCGAGCCCGCCGCCTGGCGCGGGCTGACCAGCGCAGAACAGACCTCCACGTCGATGCATCGTGCTGTACTGGATGAATGGTCCAGCTCATCGCGATAGCCGTCTTTGTGGTGGTGGTCGTGGTGGCGCTGGTGCTGCTGGTGTCGATGGCTGCCGGCGCGTTCTCCGCCATGTTCAGCGGTATGAGGAGCGACTTCCTGCGTCGGCGGTCCACTCGGGAAGGCAAGCGACCCGATACGTCCGCTGAGCCCGAAACCGCCCAGTCACCGACCGACGTCCTCGGGGATCTCGCCGACGTGATGCGCGTAGCCCAGTCCCGACGATGGTCGTCGTGCCGATCGATCCAGACGCACATCGAGGAATCGGAGGCTGAGTCCGACAAGCCGGTCGAGGGGACCAGCGGGTACGTCGTGATGGCATTCGACCTGTGGACCGGAAGGTCGTTCGACGACCGAGCCGGCGGACCCGACGACCCGGTCCAGGTTCGCGCCGAACGTCGATTTCGGCTCGGTCGCGGCGATCGTAAGGAGCTCGAGAGGTTCGGCAAGGACCAGGTCGGACAGATCGCCCTGACCACGGCACTCGTCGCCGAGCGCATCAGCCGCTACCCGGCCTGGCAACTCGACTTCTTCGACCGGCATGGAGTCCGCGTCGACCTCGTCGGTGAGGTCACCGCCCTCGCGACCGCGGCGGCCGCACTCCGTGACCAACTCGCCATCCTCGGCGACACGCCGGAAGGGCACCTCGGCGCCGACGACGAGGTCATCGCCACCTTCGTCGAGAAGTCCCGGCTGCTGTCCACGCGCCTCGACGGGCTGGTTCGACGGTTGGAGGCCTTTGCTGACTACGGGCAGATCGTCGAGAGGATCCAGCGGCGTCGCGAGAAGCAGGACTGGCTCGACCGAGTCAGCGCGATCGACGAGTTCGAGCACGTCGTCGACGCGGAGTGGGATCGTGCCGAAGGCGATCGCTTGCGGAACATGGCCGACGAATCAGACGTGCTCGCCTCCATCTACCTGGATGAGATTGCGCCACTGGCGAAGTCGCTGAGGCAGAGCTGATACCGGTTGTATTCGTCCACCGCTCGCCCGCGATCAGCGTCAAGGGGTGGTCGTAGAGAAGGTGTTCGGTGCTGTGACACAGCGCGCTCGATGCGTGGAATGCGAGGTGCCGAATGCGGGGGTGTGGAGTGCGGGGCACCGAGAGTGATGCTGTGTACGGGTCTCGGCTCGTCGGTGATGACTAGGTGAACCAGTTGATGTCGGCGCGCGAGAGCACCGAGATGTCGTTGCGGCCCTGCCAGATCGGGGCGTTGGACGGTTGTGTCGCGTACAGTCCGTGTCCCGCGGCGACGACCCGGCCGTATTGGCTCGGCCAATTGATCTCCGCGGCGACGGCGTCGAGTGTCGGTTGTCCACGATCCAGGGCACGTCGGACATGGGCGGGTGCTGGCAGTCGGTCGGACTTGTCGGTGTTGCACGCCCGGCACGCCAGAACGAGATTGGTGAGTCCGTCGATGCCGACCCGCGACCAGGGGAGTACGTGGTCGACGTGTCGGCGGCCACCGCCGACTGTGGTGTCGCAGTAGAAGCACGACGACCCGAACCGATCTTCGAGCGCGTCGCCGGCCCGTTGCAGCGACACCCTGTCGGCGCCGAACAAGTGGTGTGCCAGGTCTGGCCCGTCGTCGAGGACGGCTTTGTTCATCCGCCGGACATCGTCAGCCCATGCCAGTTGGAATGTCGGCTTCAGCAGCGGTGCCAGACGTGCGAGAGTGACGCAGACGCCGGGGAACAGAGTGAGCTTGCTGCCGTGCTCAGCGATCACCTTGAGTGAGTCGGTTCCCATCCAGGAGTCGTCGTAGAGGAAGCGCTCGTTGATGTCGCCAGAAGTCAGATTCTGCAACAACTTCAGCGGATACCTCACGAGAGTTCGCTTCACAGTCCTGTGTGCCTCCTGGTAGGCCTCGGAGTTCCGCGACATGACAATGTCGAAGCCGGGGAGGCGTGGTGTCGCCACCGCTGGTCGCAAACCGGCGACGGCAGCGAAGATGACACCTCGACCATCTGTGGACTGGCGCAGCTGATGGCCGTCGAGTGGGCGCAGCTGTCGCCAGTAGAGCTCGATGACGCGGTCGGTGAGCTCGTCGAGATCGATGTCGACTTCGGCGTCGGGGTCGTCGGGGACCGACTCGATGGCGAGGTCGAGCAGCGCCATCAGTACGGCCAGCTTGTATGTTGCCGTCCGGCGCCCGCCTTCGATGATGGCGACGAGCTTCTGGCCGAGGGTCAGCGGGTCTACGGGCAGCGGCACGAGCAAAGTCTACGACCGAGCCGGCCGTCGAATGTGCCGGACACCAGGGGCCGCCGCGGCGTTCAGTCCCGACGACCACGCTTGCGGTTGGCTCGGTGATATGACGCTCGCATCTCCTTCGACGCGAACTCACTACCGAGTGCGCCTGCGTTGATGCCGAGTTCGTCGAGTGCGTTGATCTCGTCGGTGATGGCGCCACGGTCTTCGGGCAGCGCTGTCTCCATGGCGAACTTCAACTTGTCTCGGGACCGCGCGAGGTGGATCGTGCCGCTGTCGATGTCTCCCGACTCGTAGGCGCGCGAGGCTTTCAGCTTGTGTTGTTGGCCTTCCTGATACAGCTTCTCCGAGTGAACCCTCGGGTTGCAGACGCGTCCGGCGGCTTCGTCTCCGGGGACCACGTTGACCGAGATCGGCAGCGTCACCGTGTGCTCGGTGAGCGTTGCAGTCTCGACGTAGCGCAGCTCCAGCGTGGCCAACTGGGTCAGGCCGAGTGTCGCCATCGCAGCGACCTTCATGCGCAGCAGTAGTTTTCGGCACTCTAGTGCGTGGAGATCGCCGAGCTCGATCATCACTTCGCCGTCACCGGTCTGGTGGGCGGGTAGATCGTTGTACAGCGTGAGTTCCTGAACGCGCTGGTCGTAGTGGACTGTCAGTGTGATCGCTTGCGCAGCCTTGGTCAGGAGTCCGTCGACCTCGCCCGCGATAGCAGCACCCGCGGCGTCCGGGTTGTCGGCGAAGACGTGGTTCCCGTTGCCGGCGCGCGACATTGCCGATAGGAGGGTCTCGTCGTAGCCGCGGCCGTAGCCGAGGGTCGACGTGACAATGCCTTGGGATGCGGCCTGGGTTGTGATCCCGGCGAGTTCGTCGGCGTCCCGGATGCCACTGTTGACGTGACCGTCGCTGATGACCAGGACTGTGCCGCCGCGGATTCCGGCGGTCCGACCTGCGCGTCGTAGTTCCTGCAGGCCGCGCAGGTAGCCGGACGACAAGTCGGTGCGCCCGCCGGTGTCGATGTCGGTGATCGCGTCGAGGGCGTGCTGCTTGTCGGTCAGCACGGCTGCCGGCAGAGCGACCTGAGCGGTGTCGTCGAAGGTGACGATGCCGAAGACATCGTTTGGATCGAGTGCGGCAACAACCCCGGACAGTGCCTTCTTCGCGCCGTCGAGGGGTGCCCCGGACATGGACCCGCTGCGGTCCAGAACCACCTGCAAGGCGGACGGGGGCCGGTCGGTTGCCGGTGCCTCCGGCGCCTGGAGTTCGACGAGCACCGTCACCTCCTCGGCGGTTTCCAGAGCGACGACATCGACATCGAGTAGGGCAGAGGGCTTCATGGTGGCTCCTTCAGACGGTTGGCTGCTGCCGACACGGCGCCCGGTGGGCAATCGCCGACGAGGCGTTGATCGGAGAGGGGAGACGCGCAAGACCTTTGCGCGAATATGCGCTTAGAACTTTGCGCGTTGTGTCGCATAGTGTCAAGGGGTGGCTTCGGAATCCTCTGATCGGCTGACTGACTATCCGCGACCGAACGTCGCTGTGGACATCGCGGTGCTGACCGTGGTGGCCGGCGCTTTGCGCGTCGTTGTGCAGCGCGATATCGCCACGGGTCGCGCGGCGCTGCCGGGACGGTTCGTACGTGAGCGGCGCAGTACGGACGAGACGGTGCGCGAGGTCCTCGAACTGAAGCTGGGGCTCTCGCCCGACCACGTTCGGCCGCATCTGTTGGCGGTCTTCAGTGATCCAGACCGAGATCCCCGTGGGTGGACGATCTCGATCGCGCATGTCGTCGCGCTGCCTGCCGACGAACTCGGTGGGGTGGTCGGAGAGCTTGCCGAGGTGACCCCGGAGGGCCGACTCGCGTCAGGAGAACGGTTGCTCTATGACCATGACGCGATTCTTGCAGCAGCCACTGACAATCTGCGCGACCGCTACGAAGACCGGCCCGATCCGGACAACCTTCTGCGACCGCCGTACACCCTCACCGAACTGCGTGAGCTGCACGAGGCGATCCTGGGGCGCAGACTCATGCGGGATTCGTTCAACCGGCGGGTGCAACCGCTGCTCTCGCCGCGGATCGACCGTGCCGGTAATCCGCAGACACGTGTAGCGGGCGGGCGGCCGGCCAAACTGTTCGCCAAACAGGCCGCCCCGACAACGACCTTCGGATGGCGGTTGCCGACAGCCGGGGACAAAGGGAGGCCCCGCAAGGGGAGTGAGTGAAGAGCCGGTTCGCCGGCGGCTACCAGGAGATCTCGATCTCGATCTCGGACTTCTCGCCGCGTTCGAACTCTACTTTCAGCTTCACCTGGGCCGGGATGTCGATCCGGATGGTCTTGTTGTTCTCGACGTAGGACACCTCGTTGTGGCGGGCGATCGCATCGGCGAGGTCGTGCAGCCGCTGTGCCGCCTCTTCGCGGGTCAGCGTGGTCTTGGTCTCGTGCTCGAACAGTTCGTCACCCATCCGTCCATCTGAGCCCATGGACACCGAACGGTCAAGTATGGGCACGGGGCCGTCGAGCTCGGTATCGGGTTCGACGAGCCTCGTGCGGTACTCCCGTCTCGGTTCGTCTGAACGGACGATCAATCGCGATCCGTTGTCGGCGAGTGCTTCTGGGCCATACCGTCGATTCCGATCAGTACATGTCACCACTGAGGAAGCGAGTCGAGAATGCGTGTACGGAGATTGTTGGCCGTCCACCTCGACACCCGCACCACCGCCGCGACCCGCGACGACCACCACGCGGCAAGTGTCGATCATGCCCGATGTCGTGTGCATGAACTTGCAGGCGGCGCAGAACGCCATCCAGGCCGCCGGGGTGTTCTTTTCGCGCAGCACCGATGCGAGCGGTGAGGGACGATCGCAGCTCGTGGACAGCAACTGGGTCGTCGTGGCTCAGACACCCGGTCCCAGTACACCGTTCGACGAGGGGGAAGCAGTCCTCTCGGCTGTCAAGATCGGTGAGCCGAGCCCCTGCTAGCGGCTCGACATTGCGGCTGAGAACATGGCTTCGAGCGGTTCGCTCGCTGTGACAGAGGCACGGCTGATTCCGGTGGTCGCGACCGCGCAGGTCAATTGGTCAGCGGGCGCAGGAACTCGCCCGTGACCTGCACGGCCGGACCCGACGATCCGCCCCCGACAACCAGAGTGGCAAAGGCGAGGTCACCGGTGATGCCGGCGAACCAGCCGTGCGGGTTCTTGTTGTCGCCGTACTCGGCGGTGCCGGTCTTGCCGCCGAGGCCGGGCACGTCGCGCAGTGCTGTTGCGGTGCCGCGAGTGACGGTGTCGCGCATCATGCTCCGTAGGGCGCGGGTGACGTTGTCGGGGATCGGTTGTGGCTCGGTGTCACCGGTGGTGGGCTCACCGGTGACGAGTGTGGGTGTCACCGTCTCGCCGCGCGCCAGACTGGCCTCGGCCAACGCCAACCCGAACGGACTGACCGTCACCGTCCCCTGGCCGATGCCGTTCTCCACGCGCAGAGCGGGAGTGTCGGCGGGCGGCACGGACCCGGTGACGGTCGTGAGACCGGGGATCACGTAGTCGGCGCCGATTCCGAAGCTGCGTGCCATCGACGTCAACGCCTCCGGCGGCAACTTGTTGGCCAGCGCACCCATCGTGGTGTTGCACGAGCGGGCAAACGCGGTCGGCAACGCGACTGTACCCAGGTCGAAACCGTCCTCGTTGGGGATCGTCCGGCCTTCGATCGTCGCCCGTCCGGGACAGTTCACCGTGGAATCCGGCTGCACCACAGATGATTTCAGCGCGGCGGCGGTGGTTATCGTCTTGAAGGTCGATCCCGGCGGGTACAGGCCGGTGAGCGCGGCCGGTCCGGACTTGTCCGCGGCGTCGTTCTGCGCGACCGCGACGATCCCGCCGGTCGACGGTCGGATGGCCACGATCATGGCGGGGCGTCGTTCGCCGTCGACCGCCTTCTGTGCCTGCGTCTGGATGTCACGATCGAGCGACGTCTGGATGGGTGCGGTCGGTTGCGTTTGTGCGGAATCGACGAGATGGGTCGGTGTGCCGTCTGCGTCGACGATCTGCATCGACCAGCCGGCGGTCGCGTCGATTCTCTTCCGCCAGATCTCCTCGAGCCCGGACATGGCGGGGGAGTGGAGCTGCTTGGTGGCGCTGAGCAATGCGCCCTGTTCCGTCACGCTGACGCCGGGGATGGCCTTGACCCGCTGTTCGACGCGCTCGAGGTCGGGTTCGCGCAAGCGGATCGCCGTCTGCTGGGCGGCGTTGTTGCCGTCGAAGAGCGCCCGGATGCTGGCGGCGGTCATCGAGGACTCCACGGGCTTGAGTGCGCGGGCGAGAGCCTCGGCCGAGTTGAGCTGTGCGCGTTGCAGATTTATCAGTGACACGGCTTGCCATGTCATGAGTGGACGGTCGCTGGCGTCGTTCACCGGCGTCCGATAGGCGCGATCGTCGCTGTAGGAGAACGACTCGCCGGCCTGTAACTGCCGATGCAGAACCGTGGGCCGCCATCGCACACGCCATCCGGCGTCGGTGTCGACGAGTTCGGCCGCGGTCTGATATTCGACGGTGCTGCCGCGGATCTGCCACCGATGGTCGAGGGTTGCGCTGACCTCCTTGTCATCGACGAGGTCGCCGGTGACGGACAGCTTCGGGGTGCGGCCCACTCCGTCGAACATCGCGGTGATCGCTGTGCGGGCGGCGGCAGGGTCGTCGGTGAGATCGGCGGCGGCCACGGCGTCGCCGCCCTGCAGCTTCTCCGCGAACGACCGTAGGGCGTCCTCCGGAGAGTCCGAACGCAGGAAGCACCCGGACAGTGTCCCGATGAGTACCGCACACAGACCCAGGATCGCCAGCCGCCGTCGCATATCGAGCACACAACCGGTCATGGGGCGAAGATGCAAGGTCGCGCCGCGCACTGGGGCGATAGCAAACTACTATCGGCGCATGTCAGAGGACACACTCTGCGTCAATCCCGGGGATCGCGGAGTTCGGTGACGATGACGCGGGCGGCGAGTCCGATGGCTCGGTCCACCTCGGGGAGAGCCATCTCCGACCGTGCGCTGGTGGTGAAGACCGCCACCGAAACCGGGTGCTCGCCGGGGAACTCCACGACGCCGATCTCGTTGCGGATCGCGACGAGGGTGCCGGTCTTGCCTGCCACCGACACGTTCCGCCACGGGAAGCCCGACGCCAGCCGGCCGGTGAAGATCTGCTTGCGCATGGTCTGCCGAATGAAGTCGCACATCGATGGTGAGGCGGCGCGGTCCTGCCAGACGGCGGCGAGCATTGCGGTGCAGTCCCGGGGCGTCGATGCGCTGGAGTACGCGGCATCGTAGGCGGTGACGGCGCTATCGAGGTCAGGGTCGGTGAGGGCGGCAAACGCTTCTTGTACTGTGCTCGCGCCGGTTTCGCGTCGAAGACGATCATGGAGTTCGGCGACACCGCCGACAATTCGTGTCTCGGTGAGACCCAGTTCGGCGAGATCGTCGAGGACAGTGTCCAATCCGATCTCGGTGAGGAGGACGTCGGCGGCCACGTTGTCGGAGACGGTCATCATCGAGGTGGCGAGGTCGCGCCGGCTCAGGGTGATCGGATCGTGCAGCGCTGCCAGTCCGGTGGGTCCGTCGGCCCACAGCGTCGGGTCGACGGTGACGGTGGCCGACAGGTCGATATCTCCGCGATCTGCTTTGCGGCACAACGAGATCAGCACCGCCAGCTTGTAGACGGACGCGAGCACGACGGGTGCATCGGCATCGAAGTCGTATTCGGTGCCCGACGGTCCCAACGAACGCGCGTGTATCCAACCGGAACACCCTGCGTCGTTGAAGATCTCGACGACCTTCTGGTCCAGCGATCGACGGACGGTCTGGGCGATGGTCGTCGAATCGTCGGTCACGAGCGTGCCTTGGCGAACTTCCACAGCTCGTCGGTGACGAGCTCGGCGATCGGTGCCATCTCGGGTGCGCGGAACACGACGCGCAGTCGCAGCGCGGTGGCGTCCCGCGACAGCGACAGGCATCGCACCTCGTCCAGCCCGGCGAGGCGATCCGGGTCGGCGGTCACGGTGAATGCCGCACCGCCGGCGACACGTGCGACGGCTTCGTCGGGCGAGGAGACCGGGAGGGTCTGCGGACCGAGGCCTGCCTCTCCCAGGAGGTCGAGTAGTTGGTCGTAGGCGGGAGGATTGGCTGCCCGCGGTGGATGCACAACTCGAGTCCGGCGAGCTGACGCAGACGGGGGCGGGCCGCGGTGGCCACCGGATGCGCAGCGGGCACGACGACGCTGCGACGAAGCATGACGATCGGGCCGGTCTGCAGTGTCCCCGTCACGCACGGAACATCGACGATGGCCAGGTCGAGAGCGCCTCCGCTCACCTGCTCGACGAGACTCACCGCGGATGCGCTGACCATGTCCTGGCCAGGCGCGGCGCCGGCAAGACGGCCGGCGACCTTCGCGGTCACGGTGGTCCCGGCCAGTGACACCGTGCCCCAGCGCAACACCTCGGTCTGCTCGCGGAGTCGACGGGCCTCGCCGAGGAACCGTGCGGCGTCGGCGAGGAGCAGGCGGGCGCGGGGGAGGAGGTCGCGGCCGGCGTCGGTGAGTTCGGCACCGCGCGACGTGCGACGGATCAGTGGGGTGCCGAGCTCATTTTCGAGGCGACGCAATCCCTGCGAGACCGGTGGTTGCGTCATCTCGAGTCGTGCGGCCGCTTCACCGAAATGGCCTTCCTCGGCGACGGCGACGAAGAACTGCAGGTGCCTGAGAAGATCCACGGGTTCCAGGATGGCACTAGTGCTCCGCCCACCCCCCCGCACAGCCACCGATGGACATGTCGACAGCGCGGGCCCGGGTTCATATCATCGTTGTCGCCGGTTACGGCAGGAGCGAGGACCCGCTACCTGCGATCTTCAGCCGGCTGAAGGGCCTGAAGTTCGGCTTCGAGGTTGCGGCGGGCTCGCAACTCCCAATTCTTGTGTCCGAACTCGGTGTGAAACAGGCGCTCGTGGAGCAGTAAACGCTCGAGTATCTGCCTCCGTCCTGCGCAGTAGAGGCTGTCCTCGAAACGAGAGTACTCGTCTCTGACGTCGGCGCAGTATTTGGAGTACTGTGGCGGATCGCTTGCCAGTATCGACAAGTCGGCGTCGCAGAGTGCTGACGCGTTCAGGTCGGCGAGTGTGATGTTGTGATCTGCTGTGGCACGAACCAGCCGTGCGACTTCCGTCGCGCACGGTCGGCCCGTCAACATCTTCTCGGCAAGAACCGCGGACCGTTCCTCGTTGTCGGGTGCCCCGATTTCGTATATCGCATCGTGGAACCAAGCCGCGAGTGTCACGGCTTCGTCGTCGAACATGGTGCCTGCAGATCGCAACGTGTCCAGTGCGGACAATACAGTGCTTAGATGGTCGAGATCGTGGTAACGACGGTGTGGTTCAAGCCATCTGGAGACGAGGCGTTCTCGTTCGTCTTCGATGAGATAGGGCGTTCGGAGCGACACGTCAAGCATGGAACTCGCCCTTAGGGAGTCGCGGTCGCGCGGACGATGGCCAGCCTTCTGGGGGCGTTGTTACCGTCCAGTTGTCCGGTACTCGGCTGAAGTCCATCCACCGGCCGTGCCCGAGGTACAACGAATACGCCTCCTCGTCAGGAAAGTTCCCCATCCGGATGTAGATGGCGGTACCTGCCGCGTGGCCGACATACCACGAGCGGTCCTCTGGATCCGCTACGAAATCGATGCGTGCGGAGAGTGCTTGCTCGAGATCGGTGACAACGGAGTTTCGGTTGACCAATTTTCCTCCTCAGTCGTCGAATCGAACTGAACTCACCGCATCGATGAGTGTGGACCATGTGGAGATGTCCTGGGAAACCGTTGTGCCGGTGCATTGCAGGAGATACGCAACATTTGCACGCTGGTATACCTCGTATTTGTTCACCGTGTACAACCAGCGCCCAGCCGAGTCGCGATAATTACCTGCCTGGACGCTTGCGCCTTGGGTTCGCGACGTGATCGGGTACCGATCGGCGCGTTGTTCGCTCCAGCCGGCGAGTGACCGTGCCTCGACGAAGGCGTGGTCGAACAAGTCGTTGACATCAACTGTCGAGTCGACGATAAACCTGGTCAGCACGATGGCCACGTTGTCTTTGAAATCGGGCTCGATACCCTGAACTGCCGTGAACAGGACGTACATCCCCAATTGAGAACCAGACGGGTCGGGTCGGAACCCGGCGGGTTCGATGTCCAGCCGAACGTCACCAGCAACAGTTCGTGGATCGGTCACGCGGGCGTGGGACACAGCCATTCGATGAAGACGCTCGTAGAGGGACCACTCGTTACTCAATCGAACCAACCGCCTATCTGCTTCCCGAAGCTACCGCCGATTATCCCGCCGGCAACGCCGCCGACCACCGCGCCGATTCCGATACCCACCGGACCGCCGAAGGTGCCGGCCAACGCGCCGTACTCGGCTCCTGCCCAGGCGCCGCCGACAGCGCCGATGCCGCTACCTGCGGCCTCAGGAACGCTCGCTTCGCCTGAACTCACCTTGTCGTAGCCGTTGTACACCTCGAAGGCTAGTGCAGCGGGGAGGGCGACTTTCGCAGCCATCCTGGTTGCGGTGCCTCCGAAATGTTCGGGCGCGACTTCCACTGGCCCTGCTCTTGGAGAAGCTCTGGACTCGACCTCCTCGAGGTTCGGTAAGACCGGCTTGTCCGGGTCGATCCCCAAGCTGGTGTTCACTGAGCCTCGACTGGTTGACGAGGATCGAATGATGTCTTCGAGTGCTTGCTCTCGCGTCATCCCATACTTCTGGGACTTGTGTTCCACGAGCTGCTCCATCGTCTTGTTCGGCTCGGTACGGAAAAGTTCCGCTGCACGCACCTGATCAGCCATGAGGGTCCTGGCTTGGTGCGAATCTCGTTCCGGAGTTCTTGAGCAATGAGGGCCCGCTGTTCCGTGGGCATGTCGGACTTCGCCAAGGTGTCGTTCAACACCCTGAGTCGCTTCTCCGCCTCCGCGTAATAGTTGCGGGTCTCCGCATCCGTCAGCGATGCATCGGGATAGTTCGGTAACCCCAGAGAGGCAATTCCGAAAACCCCGGCGTAGGTTCCGTCGAAGGCGCCAGGCGGGATCAACTCCGGCTTCAGCTCGCCATCCGAGGCCCTGATTGCCACCGCCAAGTCATCATCGGCAGCTTCAGCATTGATCAGAAGTTGATTCACGCGGAGCTGGAGAGCGATTCGGTTGCCTTCTCTTTTCTCAATATCCTCCTTCGACATCACTGTCTGAAGGGTCGATTCAACGGTTCCGTCGTCGTCGATGGCGAAGTGATCAATGAATGCATCGATACGAATCTTTGCGAGTACTTCTTTGATCGTTTCGATGTTCTGCGCAGCCGCCCGCGCCGCGTGGGCGATGGCCGAAACCTGGTTGCCATGAACGTCGAAGTCGACCCGCGTCCGTCCTACTGATCGCCTGGCTGCGGCCGCGGCATCTCCGTCCCACGTGGAGAAGGTGTCGAGATTCTTGAGGTTGGAGGATTGGGCGCTGCAGTGATCGGCTTGGTCTGCGCAGACACGGAACACCGCCTCGATGTCTGCGACATTCCAGCGGTCGATGTCGGCGATCGAGATCACAGATTGAGGAGACGACGTTCATCACCATCGTCAGGGCTCGTTGGCGTGGCATTTCGCGCGTTCAACCACGCGCCGGCTTCAGTGTCGTGCGCATCGAAGGAGTCAGCGGCGGTGACGAACCCCGACGCATTCGCACCGAGCCTGGCCGTCACAGTCTGAGCAGAGGCTTGCAGGGTATCCAATTTCTCGGCGAGCGCTCTGGCTGAGGCGCCCACCCAGCCACTCTCGGTTGCCTCGGCCACCCGGCGCAAGCCCCGGTCGAAGGTGTGAGAGGTCTCCACATGCCAACTACCGAGTTGATGGCCGCCGTACCGCAACTCGACGAGATCAACCGATACCTTGTCGCTCACAATCCCCCCGATGCTGGTGCGTTCCTCACTAAAGACTGAGCCCGAAGTGATCATAGGCACTCGCGACAGCGCTTGGAGCGGCGACGCACTTCCTGTGGATGAGTTGCACACTCATGTCGGATGGCCTCGACGATTCAGGGTTTCGGCATAGGTCGGGCGGAGGAACCACGCCGCGGCGTCGGCGAGATCCAACAGCGGTTGCGGGAAGACGCCGAGCACCACTGTGGCCAACGTGCACAGTGCAATGCCCGACGTCGTGAGGATGCTGGGCTTCACCACGTGCGGCGCGGCGTGGACGGGGACCTCGTCGAAGAACATGGCCACGATGATGCGGATGTAGACGTAGGCCGCGATCGCGCTGCTGATCACACCGACCACCACCAGCACGCCACCGCCGCTACCGGCCACGGCGGCGAAGACGTCGAACTTCGCGATGAAGCCACTGGTCAGCGGAATCCCCGCGAAAGACAGCAGGTAGACCGCGAACATGGCCCCCACCAACGGGTATCGCCGTCCCAGCCCGGACCACTGCGTGAGATCGGTTGCCTCGCGCCCGCTGAGATGTGGGTTGCGGACTCCTGCGGTGGAACCCCGGATCGCCGTGGTGCGCGCGGCCGGTTTCGCGTCGGAGACGATCATGGAGTTCGGCGACCCCGCCGACAATTCGTGTCTCGGTGAGACCCAGTTCGGCGAGATCGTCGATCACGGTGTCCAGCCCGATCTCGGTGAGGAGGACGTCGGCGGCGACGTTGTCGGAGACGGTCATCATCGAGGTGGCGAGGTCGCGCCGGCTCAGGGTGACCGGCTTCTGCTGCTTGCCGGCGGTGGCCCGATGGAGTGATTTCTGACTTTCTTTCTCCGATTTGATTGAGCGGAGCGCGCTCAGGTTCGGACGTTTTCGTGGTGCAGTTGTGAACTACGGTGACAAAATGGGTGAGCGGGAAGGAAATCAGACCGCGGGAACGAAGTCGAGATATGCTGTCAGTCAGTGGATTACGCACGAACCGGGGTGGCGGTCGCCAGGATGTTCGAGTAGCTTGGTGTCATGCCAGATCTCAGCCATCTTCTCGACTCTCTCATCGAGTTGGAATTGCCCGCGGACGACTTCACCGGTCGCGCGACGTGCGTCGAGCTGGACGCATTGCGGTTGATGCGCAACGCGATCGATCACCAGATAATCACGCGCGCAGCGGAACTCGAACGACTCCGCGTTGCTGAACGTAGTCATTCCACACTGTCGAGACTGTTGATCGAGATGGGATTCGCACCCGCCGTCGCCGCACGGATCGTGCGGAGCGTCGACGGACTGGGTCGGTTGCCGAAGGTCGCCGGTCACGCCGCCGACGGACGATTCTCGGCCGAGATCGTCGACGCCATTGTCCGCGGCGTCACGCACATCGATAAACGTTCTCCCGCTCAGCTTTCCGACGACGAGATATCGGCCTTCGAGACCGAACTCCTCACCCAGGCGCTGTCGGGTGCCACGCCCGCCGAAGTCAAGGCGCAAGCACACACGTTGGGCAATATCGTCGCCGAGGCCGACGGTGGCATCCCTGCCGCCGAGGACCGCTCACTCAACAGCGTCTCTCACACCCTCACCGACGACGGTCGCGTCGAGATTGCTGCCGACGTCACCAAGGTCATCGGCGAGAAGTTCATCGCCATGATCGACGAACGCTCCACACCCCGACCCGAACCCGACGGCGCCGATGACCGACGCAGCACCGGGGAGCGTCTCGCCGATGCCTTCGAACAGATCCTCGACGATGCCGCCATCGGCGCCACGGTTTCCACCGCCGGTGCGCCACGCACCCAGCTGATCCTGACCATCCCCGCCGACGCCACAGACATGAGCGCGTTGCCGTGGACCGGGATCATCACCGATGCCACCGCGAGAGCGCTCTCCTGTGACGGGACTCTGACCGAAGTGATCATCGACGGCGACACCGTGCCGCTGCAGATGGGACATGAGAAACGGATCTTCCCGCCTCACCTTCGGAAGGCTGTCGTCATCCGGGACGGGTGTTGCATCAAATGTGGTGCGCCCCCGTCACATACGCAGGTGCACCATCTGCGGCATTGGGCCGACGACGGGGAAACGTCCCTGGACAACGGATGTCTGCTCTGCCAGCGTTGCCACACCCAGGTCCACCACAACGGCTGGGACGTCGTCCTGGGTTTCGACCGCCACCCCTGGCTGATCCCGCCCGTTGAGATCGACCCACAACGAAGGCCGCTGCCCGCCTACAACCGCCGCACCATGCGACTCGACGACGACGCCGCCGCCTGACCACCACCCCGATCTTGGGGCAGTTGCGCCGCATACCGGAGACGACTGCCCTGACAGCAGGCGGTCCGAAACGTCGGACCGTGCACGAACATTGACAACTCCATGGTGTGTACCTCCTCGGGAGCTGCGGGCCTCTCGAAGGGCGCCCACCGAGCGCCACCCGGCTTCGGCCCGGCTCAACTCGCCTCCACAAGAGGGCCCATCAGCGGAGGAACGACGCCGCGGCGTCGGCGAGATCCAACAGCGGTTGCGGGAAGACGCCGAGCACCACTGTGGCCAACGTGCACAGTGCAATGCCCGACGTCGTGAGGATGCTGGGCTTCACCACGTGCGGCGCGGCGTGGACGGGGACCTCGTCGAAGAACATGGCCACGATGATGCGGATGTAGACGTAGGCCGCGATTGCGCTGCTGATCACACCGACCACCACCAGCACGCCACCGCCGCTACCGGCCACGGCGGCGAAGACGTCGAACTTCGCGATGAAGCCACTGGTCAGGGGTATCCCCGCGAAAGACAGCAGGTAGACCGCGAACATGGCCCCCACCAACGGGTATCGTCGTCCCAGCCCGGACCACTGCGTGAGATCGGTTGCCTCGCGCCCGCTGAGATGTGGGTTGCGGACTGCTGCGGTGGAACCCTGGATCGCCGTGGTGCGCGCGGAAGTCTGCGCGGAAACCGACGCGGAAACCGTGGTGTCCGTATCGGGTTCGCGGATCACCGCGACCGTGGCGAACGCGCCGAGCGTGGTGAAGGCGTAGGCGGCGAGGTAGAACAGTGTCGCGCCGAGGCCTGCGGCGTCGAACGCGATGACGCCGAGCAGGATGAAGCCGGTATGCGCGATCGAGGAGTACGCGAGCATGCGTTTGACGTCGTTCTGCGTCACCGCCATCACCGATGCGATCACCATCGACGCGATCGCCACCGCCCAGAGTGCTGGTTCCCAGTCATCGCGCAGGGCGTCGAAGCCGACGTAGAAGACGCGCAACAGTGCACCGAAAGCGGCGACCTTGGTGGCGGCGGCCATGAAAGCGGTGACCGGCGTCGGAGATCCCTGGTACACATCGGGAATCCACGAATGGAAGGGCACCGCACCAACCTTGAACAGCAACCCCACCGCCAGCAGGCCCAGGCCGAGCAGGGCGAGTGTGGTGTCCCCACCGGTGTCGGCGGCCTCGGTGATCGACGCGCCGATGGTCGAGAGGTTCAGCGAACCCGTTGCGCCGTAGACGAAGGCGGCTCCGAACAGGAAGAACGCCGACGAGAAGGATCCCAGCAGGAAGTACTTGAGTGAGGCCTCCTGCGAGATCAGCCGCCGACGCCGTGCCAGGCCGCACAAGAGGTAGAGCGGAAGCGAGAACACCTCCAGCGCAACGAACATGGTGAGCAGGTCACCGCAGGCGGGGAACAGCATCATTCCGCCGATCGCCAGCAGGGTGAGCGGGAAGACCTCGGTGGTGACCGCGCCGGCTCGGGTGGCCTCGAACTCGGCGTCGGTGTTCGGCACCGACGCCCCGGACGGGGTGAACATGTCGGCGTCGACGCCACCGCCGTTGAATCCGGTGCGCCCGGACTGATCGTCGCCGGCACCGCCACCGCCACCGGAACCGGCGTGCGCACGAAGGGAGACCGGTGCGACGACCCGTTCGAGGCGACGTTCCGCCATGAGGCCCACACCGATGAGACCGATGACGAGCAGCAGGCCCTGGAGGTAGAGCGTCGGGCGGTCCATCACGACGGCCCCCGAGACCGCGAACTGCCCGTTCGCGCCGTCCGCGGTCTGTGCCACGGCGACGGTGATCAGGGCGGCCGACGCGACGACCAGACCGCCCAGCGAGAGACCCAGTTGCAGCGGGTAGCGCAGCCTGCGTGGGGCGAACGCCTCGACGAGGACGCCGACGACACCCACACCGAACACGATGAGCATCGGTGACAGCGCGGCATATTCGACGCTGGGGGTCTCGAGCGCGGCGAGGGTGGTCGTGCCGGGGGTGAGCGTCGTCGGGGTCATCGGTGGCCCTCCGCTTCGGTGCCGGCTGTCGGTGTGTCCGCGATCGGTGTGGCCCCGTGCTGCCCGTCCTCGTGTTCGCCGTCCCCGTGTTCTTCGCGGCCGGGGAGTTTCTCGGCGGCAGGGACGGTGATGGTGTTGTCCACCGCGGGTGCGGGATCGGTGACACCGACGGTGGTGAGGGTGCTCTGGACGGCGGGGTCGATCAGGTCGATCATCGGTTTGGGATACACCCCGAGCACGATGAGCAGCGCGATGAGCGGCGCCACCACCGCCAGCTCGCGGCCGCTGAGGTCGCGCATCGACGACGAGCGGACGTCGCTGAGCTTCGGCGGTCCGCCGAACATGCGCTGGTAGGTCCACAGGATGTAGATCGCCGAGAGGACCAGGGCCGATGACGCGATGACCGCGGCGATCGGGTACCGGGTGAATGTGCCGATGAGGACGAGGAACTCGCTGATGAACGGCGCGAGACCCGGCAACGACAGCGTGGCGAGTCCGGCGACGAGGAAGGTACCGGCCAGGACCGGTGCCACTTTCTGGACGCCGCCGTAGTCGGCGATCAGCCTGCTGCCCCGTCGCGACACCAGGAAACCGGCGAGAAGGAACAGTGCGGCCGTGGAGATCCCGTGGTTGACCATGTACAGCGCCGAACCGGTCTGGCCTTGGTTCGTCAGCGCGAAGATGCCGAGAATGATGAAACCGAAGTGGGAGATCGACGTGTAGGCGATCAGTCGCATCACATCGGTCTGGCCGATCGCGAGGATGGCGCCGTAGACGATGCTGACGACCGCGAGCGCACAGATCAGCGGTGCGAAGTACTGCGAGGCGTCGGGGAACAGCTGCAGGCAGAACCGCAGCATCGCGAAGGTGCCGACTTTGTCGATCACCGCCATCATCAACACCGCCGATGTCGGGGTGGCCGCGACAGCGGCGTCGGGCAACCATGAATGCAGGGGCCACAGTGGTGCTTTGACCGCGAAGGCGAACATGAAGCCGAGGAACAGCAGTTTGGCGAGGCCGGTGGAGTCGTCGATCTGCCCGCTGGACACCGCGGCCACGATGTCCTGCAGAGCGAAGGTTCCGGCCCCGTCGGCGCTGACGCCGTTCTGCGCGGTCACGACGTACAGTCCGACGACGGCTGCGAGCAGGAGAAGACCGCCGAAGAGGTTGTACAGCAGGAACTTCACCGCGGCGCCCGAGCGGTTGGGCCCGTTGCCGAATCCACCGATGAGGAAGTACATCGGGATGAGCATCGCCTCGAAGAAGATGTAGAACAGCAGAACGTCGAGTGCGACAAAGCTCATCAGCACCATGCCCTCGGTGGCGAGGAACAGTGCCAGGTAGATGTGCGGTCCCTTCTGCGCGCGACCACCCGATCGGTCCAGCGACCCGGAGGTGTCGGCGTCGTGCCAACCCGCCAGCAACAACAACGGCAGCAATGCGGCGGTCAGCAGGATGAGCACCAGTCCGATGCCGTCGAGCCCGAGGGCGTACCGGGTGCCGAGAGCCGGTATCCAGCTGAGGTCTTCGACGAACTGGTAGCGCTCACCTGCCGGGTCGAAGCCGATGGTGAGTCCGACGGCGAGGACGAGCACACCCACGGACACCGCGAACGCGAACCACTTGGCGGCCGCGGGACGGTTCGCGGGGACCGCCAGGACCAGCGCCGCGCCGACGGCGGGTGCGAGCCAGAGGATTGTCAACCAGGGGACGCTCACAGCGCGTTCACCGCCATCACGAGCGCGACGATCACGGTGGTGCCCGCGAACATCGACAGCGCATAGGACCGCACATAGCCGTTCTGCCAGCCACGTATCCGACGCGACGTGCGGGTGACCGCTTCGCCGATGCCACTGGTCAGGCCGTCGACGCCGTCGGTCTCGACGGCGACGAGTCCGGCGGTCACCCGTTGACCGGGACGCATGAGGAGCTCTTCGTTCACCGCATCGCCGTACAGATCTCGACGGGCGGCGGCGGTGAGCACCGAGACATCCTCCGGCGCGACGACCGGCAACGGCCGCGTCGCGTACTGCCGGTAGGCGACGCCGACGCCGATGGCGACCACCACCAGGATGATCGCCGTCATCGCCCACACCGGTATCAGGTGGTGCGCAGTATGTTCTCCCACAACAGGTTCGAGCCAGGTCTCGAGGGAACCCCCGATGGCGAGGAGGCCGCCCGAGGCGACCGATCCCACCGCGATGAGAACCATCGGGCCGGTCATGACCCCGGGGGATTCGTGCGGATGAGGGGCCGGGCCGCTGGTGCCGTCATGCCAGCGCTTCTCGCCGAAGAAGGTCAGAAGCATCACGCGCGTCATGTAGAACGCGGTGATGCCCGCACCGAGAAGGGCTGCGCCGCCGAGGATGAGGCCCTTGGCGCCACCGGAACCGAAGGCCGCTTCGATGATGTGATCCTTGGAGTAGAACCCCGCGAACGGCGGCACGCCGATGATCGCGAGGTATCCGACGCCGAAGGTGACGAACGTGATCGGCATCAGCGTTCGCAGGCCGCCGTACCGTCGCATGTCGGTCTCGTCGTTCATTCCGTGCATCACCGAGCCGGCACCGAGGAACAGTCCGGCTTTGAAGAATCCGTGGGTGAGCAGATGAAGGATGGCGAAGGCATAACCGGCGGGTCCGAGTCCGGCGGCGAGGACCATGTAACCGATCTGGCTCATCGTCGACGCGGCGAGTGCCTTCTTGATGTCGTCCTTGGCGCAGCCGATGATCGCGCCGAACAGCAGGGTCACCGCGCCGACCACGACGACACCCACCTGGGCGGCCGGCGCGAGGTCGAAGATGGGGCCGGACCGCACGATGAGGTAGACCCCGGCGGTCACCATCGTCGCCGCGTGGATCAGCGCCGACACCGGGGTCGGGCCCTCCATCGCATCCCCGAGCCACGACTGCAACGGCACCTGTGCCGACTTGCCGCACGCGGCGAGCAGAAGCATGAAACCCAGTGCGGTGAGGGTGGTCTCACCGGCCTGCGACGCACCGTCGAAGACCGCCGTGAACGACACCGCGCCGAAAGTGGCGAACATGATCATCAACGCGACGGCGAGCCCGATGTCGCCGACCCGGTTGACCACGAACGCCTTCTTGGCCGCGGTCGCCGCGGACGGTTTGTGCTGCCAGAACCCGATCAGCAGGTAGGACGCCAGGCCGACGCCCTCCCAGCCGAGGTAGAGACCGAGGTAGTTGTCAGCGAGGACCAGCACGAGCATCGCCGCGAGAAACAGGTTGAGATAGGCGAAGAACCGTCGACGATCGGGGTCGTCGGCCATGTAACCGATCGAGTAGACGTGGATCAGTGAGCCCACGCCGGTGATCAGCAGGACGAAGCACATGGAGAGTTGATCGAGGCGGAAACCGAAGTCCACCTGCAACTCTCCGACGGGTATCCAGCTGAATAGGGTGTCGGAGACGGCCCGGTCGTCGGCGGAGCGCGACACCATGGACGTGAACATGATCAGACCCACCGCGAATGACGCGACGGCAAGTCCGGTTCCGAGGAGGTGGCCCCACCGGTCCGTGGCGTGGCCCCCGAGGAGGAGGATCGCAGCACCCACGAGGGGCAGTGCGGGGATCAACCAGAGCAGTGACGCAGTCAGTTCGGCGCTCACCAATCCTCCTCTACCGCTTCAGCAGATCCGCGTCGTCGACCGACGCCGAGCGGCGCGATCGGAAGATGGTCATGATGATCGCCAGCCCCACCACCACTTCGGCGGCAGCGACGACCATCGTGAAGAAGGCGATCACCTGACCGTCGAAGGATTGGTTCATCCGGGCGAACGTCACGAACGCGAGATTCGCCGCGTTCAGCATCAGCTCGATGCACATGAACACGACGATCGCGTTACGCCGCAGCAGGACGCCCGCGGCGCCGATCGTGAACAACAGCGCCGAGAGGTAGAGGTAGTTCTCGGGGTTCATCGGTCGTCTCCGCGGTTTCGGGGCTTGCGGAGGGTTCGTGCGGCGAGGATGGCGTTCACCGACAGGTCCGATGGAGAGCCGTCGGGGAGCCGGGCCGGGACGTCGACCGCGTTGTGTCGCGCGTACACACCCGGGGTGGGCAGCGGTGTCAGGTTGACGCCACTGCGGAACCGGGCCTGTGACAGTTCCTTCTGCGTGAGACGCGGACCGAACCGTTCGCGGTGCGCGAGGACCATCGCACCGAGCGTCGCGGCGATGAGCAACGCGCCGGTGAGTTCGAAGGCCCACAGGTAGCGGACGAAGATGAGTTCGGCAATGGCCTCGATCGCCGAGTTGCTGTCGGCGGCCAGCGCTCCCGGTGCCGTCGCCCCGGCGACGATCTGGACCGTGGCGGTGCCGATTCCGGCGATGAGCAGCACACCGAACCCGATACCGATGAGCGCGGCGGACAGACGTTGGCCGCGCAACGTCTCCTTCAGTGAGTCCGACGAGTCGACACCGATCAGCATGATGACGAACAGGAACAGCATCATCACCGCACCGGTGTAGACCACCACCTGCACCACACCGAGGAACAACGCGCCCTGCGCGACGTAGAAGGCGGCGAGGACGATCATCGTCGTCGCCAGGAAGATCGCCGAATACACTGCCTTGGTGGCGAAGACGACGCCGAGCGCGCCGGCCACCGCGACCGCGCCGAGAATCCAGAACTGCACCGCCTCGCCGGTGGAGGTGCGCACCACCTCGTCGGCGAGGGCAAGGGTGGTGAGTGCGTCGGTCATGGCCGGGACTCCGGGCCATCATCGACGCGCACGGTAGGTGTGGGGAGCATGACGCGTCCGTCTGCGGTCACCTCGCCGCGGTAGTAGTTCTCCTCGGTCGACCCCGCCGCCATGGCATGCGGTGGTGCTTCGACACCGTGCTGGAGCGGCGCCAGCAGGCGGTCCTTCTCATAGATGAGGTCGGCGCGGTTGTCGTCGGCGAGTTCGTAGTCGTTGGTCATGGTGAGTGCCCGGGTGGGACACGCCTCGATGCAGAGCCCGCATCCGATGCAGCGCAGGTAGTTGATCTGGTAGACGCGGCCGTACCGCTCGCCCGGGGAGTATCGCTCGTCGGGGGTGTTGTCGGCGCCCTCGACGTAGATGGCATCGGCGGGGCACGCCCACGCGCACAGTTCGCAACCGATGCATTTCTCGAGACCGTCGGGATGCCGATTGAGCTGGTGACGGCCGTGGTAGCGCGGCGCGGTCGGCCGTTTCTGTTCCGGGTACTGCTCGGTGATCGTCGGCTGGAACATGCCACCGAAGGTGACGCGTAAACCGCTGACCGGCTTCAGGAAGTCAGGCATCGGTGGTCTCCCTGCTCGCTGTCGGGTCCTCGGACGTGTCGGACGGGACGGGTGGGTTCTCGGGACGGATGAGCCTGCCGGGCATCGGCGGGACGGGGAAGCCGCCCGCCATCGGGTCCCGATCCGGGGTGGGCGAGCCTGGCTCCGCGGTGTCATCCGGTAGGTCGGGGATGCGCATCAGGCGCCAGATCGCATACGCGATCAGTCCGGTGACCACCAGACCGGCGCCCGCCGACACCAGCGCCCGGATGAGGTCGGCGTTGTCGCCGCCGATCGATGCGCGGATGATCGCCACCACCATCACCCAGCCCAGCGAGATCGGGATCAGGACCTTCCAGCCGAGGTTCATGAACTGGTCGTAACGCAGACGCGGCAGGCTGGTGCGGAGCCAGATGAAGACGAACAGGAACGCCCACACCTTGAGGGTGAACCACACGATCGGCCACCACCCGGAGTTGGCCCAGTCGAAGGCACTCAACGGCCACGGTGCCTGCCAGCCGCCGAGGAACAGCGTGGTGGCCAGCGCCGAGACGGTCACCATGTTGATGTACTCGGCCAGCATGAACATCGCGAACTTCAGTGACGAGTACTCGGTGTGGAAGCCGCCGACCAGTTCGCCCTCGGCCTCGGGCAGGTCGAACGGTGCCCGGTTGGTCTCGCCGACCATCGAGATCGCGTAGATGACGAACGACGGCAGGAGAAGGAGTATGTACCAGTGATGTTCCTGTGCGGCAACGATCCCCGATGTCGACATGGTGCCGGCGTCGAGGAACACCGCCGCGAAGGTGAGTCCCATCGCGATCTCGTAGGAGATCACCTGGGCGGTGGAGCGCAGGCCACCGAGCAGGGGGTAGGTGGAACCCGACGACCACCCGGCGAGCACGATGCCGTAGACCCCGACCGACGTCACGGCGAGGACATACAACACACCCACGGGTAAATCGGTGAGCTGCAACGGAGTTTGATGACCGAACACCGACACCATCGGACCGAAGGGGATGACCGCGAAGGCCATCACGGCAGGGACCACCGCGATGATCGGGGCCAGAAGGTAGATCACCTTGTCGACCCCGCTGGGGATGATCCCCTCCTTCAGCGCGAGTTTCACGCCGTCGGCCACGCTTTGCAGGATGCCCTTGGGGCCCACGCGGTTGGGGCCGAGCCGTGATTGCATGCGCGCCATGATCTTGCGTTCGAGCAGGATGGCGACGAGCGGATTGGCGACCAGGAAGGCGAACACCGCAACAGCTTTGACGACGATGAGCCAGATCGGGTCATGTCCGAAGTCGCCGAGTGTCGGATAATCGATGGCGAGTGACTCAGCGGGATGGTGGACGGTCATCGCTGATCACCTCCACTGTCGGCGGGGGCGGGCGACAGGGCCACCAGATCTCCGGCCTGGGCGCGAAGCGCGGAGTGAACGTGCGAGCCCGGCGAGTACAGCGGCACCCACACGACGCGGTCGGGCATGTCGACGATCTCGACCGGCAGGCGGATCTCGCCGTCGGCGGTGCTCACCCGCAGGCGGTCCACTGTGCCCGCGGCCGAACCGCCGTTCTCGGGGGCGATGCCGGCCTCCACGGCGGTGGCGAGGGAGAGACGGGCAACGGGTCGTCGAGCGGTTCCGGCCAGATGCGGTTCGCCGTCCTGCAGCCGACCGTCGTCGAGCAGCATGTGCCACGTCGCGAGCACCGCCTGCCCGGCCGCCGGCGCACGCCGCGGCAGCGTGTGCGGGCCGACGGCGGGCCGGTCACCCGACCAGGCACCGATGCGTCGCAGGTCGATGGAAATGGTCTGCGCGGCATCGCACCGGAGCTCGACGCCCATCTGCCGTGCGAGCGCGTCGAGCACCCGATGATCGGGGAGGTGACCGGAGTCGGTGAGGGCTGTGGTGAAGCTGCGCGGTCGACCCTCCCAGTCGACGAAGGTCCCCTCCTTCTCCGCAGCCGCCGCCACCGGGAACACCACGTCGGCATGGGAGGTGACGGTGCTGTGGCGCTGTTCGAGGCTGACGACGAACGGTGCGCCGGCGAGCGCCTCGCCGGCGGCCGCGGGGTCGGGCAGATCGTCGAGGTCGACGCCGGCGACGACGAGAGCGAGGCCGTGATAACGGGCGGCGTCGATGATTGCCGCGGTGTCGCGACCGGGCCCAGAACCGATCTCGGCTCCCCAGACCTCGGCGACGGCAGCGCGGGCCGTGGCATCGGCGACCGGTCGGCCACCGGGCAGGAGATTGGGCAGCGCACCGACTTCCAGGGCGCCGCGCTCACCCGCACGACGCGGAATCCAGGCCAGGCGCGCGCCGGTACGGTCGGCCAGTTCGACGGCGGCGACCAGCGCGCCGGGGCTGGTCGCGAGTCGTTCGCCGACGACGAGGACCGCTCCGGGCGCGTCGAGGTGGGCGGCAACCTGCTCGGAGGCCAGGACCTCTGCCTCGGAGCCGGGGATGGCCGGGAACAGCCGGGCGTCGAGCTTCTGGGCGCCGCGGCTCGCATAGGGCGCGATGGTCGCGACGCGCTGACCCCCGGACCGTACGGCACGACGCAGCCGGAGGAAGACGATCGGCGACTCCTCCTCGGGTTCGAAACCGACAAGCAGCACCGCAGGGGCAGCAGACAGATCGTCGTAGGTGGTCTCGAGGCCGCGGCCGGCGACGCGGGCGGCCAGGAAATCGGCCTCCTCGGCGCTGTGGCTGCGCGCACGGAAGTCGATGTCGTTGGTGTGCAGTACGGTTCGGGCAAAACGCGAATACGCGTAGGCGTCTTCGACGGTGAGCCGTCCACCGGTGAGGACGCCGACACCGCCGTTCGCCGCTGCCAGACCGTCGGCGGCAGCGCGCAGGGCGTGCGCCCAGGACACCGCGTGCAGCTCGCCGTGTCGATCGCGCACCAGCGGCGAGGCGATCCGGTCGGCGGCGGTGGTGTAGGTGAACGCCCAACGTCCCTTGTCGCAGTTCCATTCGGAGTTGACCTCGGGATCGTCCCCGGCCAGGCGCCGGAGGACCTTGCCGCGACGGTGGTCGGTGCGCTGGGCGCATCCGCTCGCACAGTGCTCGCAGACACTCGGCGTGGAGACGAGGTCGAATGGGCGCGCCCGGAACCGATACTGGGCGCCGGTCAGCGCCCCGACGGGACAGATCTGCACCGTGTTGCCGGAGAAGTAGGAGTCGAACGGCTCATCGGCGTAGATGCTGACCTGTTGCAGCGCACCACGATCGGCGAGTTCGATGAGCGGGTCGCCCGCGATCTGCGTGGAGAAGCGCGTACACCGTGCGCAGAGTACGCATCGTTCCCGGTCGAGCAGGACCTCCGAGGACAACGGGACGGGTTTGGTGAACGTGCGTTTGATGCCGTCGAACCGGGACTCGCTGCGCCCCGTGGACATCGCCTGGTTCTGGAGGGGACATTCGCCGCCCTTGTCGCAGACCGGGCAGTCCAGGGGGTGGTTGATGAGGAGGAGTTCCATCACACCGCGCTGGGCGTCGGCGGCGATCTCGGAACTCAGTTGGGTCGCGACGACCATCCCGTCGGTGGCCACGGTCGTGCACGAGGCCAGGGGCTTGCGTTGACCCTCCACCTCGACCAGGCACTGACGGCACGCGCCGACCGGGTCGAGAAGCGGATGGTCGCAGAACCGCGGGATGGTGATCCCGATCTCCTCGGCGGCCCGAATCAGCAGGGTGCCCTTCGGAACTCGTATCTCACGCCCGTCGATGGTGATGCCGACCAGGTTGTCGCCCTCGGTGGCGGGATCGCTTCCGTGGGTCAGCGTCATCGCGCACCTCCCGGCTGGTCGAGGACGGTCGCGAGTGAGTGATCGAACGGGCACCCGTGATCGAGGTGGGACAGATACTCATCGCGGAAGTACTTGAGCGAGGAGATGATCGGACTGCCCGCGCCGTCGCCGAGTGCACAGAACGACTTACCGACGACGCTGTTGGTGACATCGGCCAGGGTGTCGAGATCGGCAGCGGTGCCACCCTCGTGTTCGAGGCGGTGCAGCAACTGCACCAGCCAGTAGGTTCCCTCCCTGCAGGGCGTGCACTTGCCGCACGATTCGTGTTCGTAGAACTCCGTCCACCGCAGCACCGCGCCGACGACGCACGTCGTCTCGTCGAAGATCTGTAATGCCTTGGTGCCCAGCATCGATCCGGCGGCGCCGACGCCTTCGTAATCGAGGGGGACGTCGAGATGTTCGGGGGTCAGGATCGGCGTGGACGATCCGCCCGGCGTCCAGAACTTCAGCTCGTGGCCGGCTCGGACCCCGCCGGCGCGCTCGAGGAGCTGCCGCAGCGTCACGCCGAGGGGCGCTTCGTACTGGCCGGGGCGCGTGACGTGCCCGGACAACGAGTACAGGGTGAAACCCGGTGACTTCTCGGTACCCATCGAACGGAACCAGTCGACGCCGTTGCGGATGATCGACGGGACACTGGCGATCGATTCGACGTTGTTGACCACGGTGGGGCTCGCGTACAGGCCGGCGACCGCCGGGAACGGCGGGCGCAGACGGGGCTGGCCGCGTCGGCCTTCCAGGGAGTCCAGCAGCGCGGTCTCCTCGCCACAGATGTAGGCGCCCGCACCGGCGTGCACGACGAGCTCGAGATCGAAGCCGGACCCGAGGATGTCTGTGCCGAGATAGCCTGCGCGGTAGGCCTCGTCGACGGCTGTGCGGAGTCTGCGGATCACCGACGCGACTTCCCCGCGGACGTAGATGAACGCATGATGCGCACGGATCGCATACGCCGCGATGATCACACCTTCCACCAGCGTGTGCGGCGAGGCCAGCATCAGCGGCATGTCCTTGCAGGTACCCGGCTCGGACTCGTCGGCGTTGACCACGAGGTAGTGGGGGATCGCCGGATCGGCTTGGGGAGAGTCGTCTTGCGGGATGAACGACCATTTCATGCCGACCGGGAACCCGGCGCCGCCACGTCCGCGGAGGCCGGAGGCCTTGATCATCTCGATGATGTCGTCGGGAGGTGTTCCCAGCGCGGTGGCCATCGCGCGATAACCGTTGTGCCGCAAGTAGTTCGTCAGGGACCACGACTCTGGCTCATCCCAGTGGCGGGACAGTACCGGTGTTTCCGGCGGGTCGGGTTCGGGCGGTTCGGGGGTGGTTCCGACCCGGCTCCTCGCTGCGCTCGTCGCCTGCTCGACCAGCGAGGGTGCGGCGCCGGCGAGCTCGCGCTCGGTCTGGCGGAAAGAACACACCGCACCGCTGCCGCGAGCGGGCCGGACCGCGACACCCGCCCGGAGATCCTCGATCAGTTCCACCGTCGACTCCGGTGTCTGGTTGTCGAAGAACTCCCAGTTGACCATCACGACGGGAGCGAAGTCGCAGGCGGCATTGCATTCGACGTGTTCGACGGTGATGCGGTGATCGGCGGTGGTGTCGCCGGGTTCGACGCCGAGGTGATCGCAGACGGCGCGCAGGATCTCGTCGCCGCCGAGGGTGGCGCACAACGTGTTGGTACAGACGCCGACGAGAAACTCGCCGGTGGGCGTGCGCCGGTACATCGTGTAGAAGGTGGCCACCGAAGCGACCTGCGCCGGGGTGAGATCCAGTTGGGCCGCGCAGAATTCGATACCCGCACGGGTCAGGTACCCGTCCTCGGACTGCACCAGATGCAGCAGCGGCAACAGTGCCGAGCGTGCCTGCGGATACCGCTCGATGATGGGCGCGGCGTCGGCGGCCAGCCGTTCGGCGACGCCGTCGGGGTAGGCGGCCGGGCCGTCGAAGGTGATCGTCGGGACCGGCATGGCGTGTGCCGGCGCCGCGCCCTCCGGCGGCGGTGAGGTGCTCAGGTCCACGAACACGGGATCGGTCATCGGTCCACGCCTCCCATCACCGGGTCGATGCTGGCCACGGCCGTGATCACGTCGGCGACCATCCCGCCCTCGCACATCGCCGCCACCGCTTGCAGATTCGTGAACGACGGGTCGCGGAAGTGCACCCGGTACGGTCGGGTGCCGCCGTCGCTGACCATGTGGACGCCGAGCTCGCCGCGCGGGGATTCCACGGCCACGTAGCACTGCCCGGCCGGGACCCGCATGCCCTCGGTGACCAGCTTGAAGTGATGGATGAGGGCCTCCATCGAGGTGCCCATGATCCTCGCGATGTGCTCGGGGGAGTTACCCAGCCCGTCGGGACCGAGGGCGAGGTCGGCGGGCCAGGCCAGCTTTCGGTCGGCGACCATGACCGGGCCCGGGCGCAGCCGCTCCAGGCATTGCTCGACGATCCGGATCGACTCGCGCATCTCCTTGACCCGGATGAGGTAGCGCCCGTACGAGTCGCACGTGTCGTCGGTGATGACGTCGAACTCGTAGGTGTCGTAACCGCAGTACGGTTCGGTCCTGCGGAGGTCGTGCGGGTAGCCCGTCGAACGCAGCACCGGTCCGGTGATCCCCAGCGCCATGCACCCGGTGAGGTCGAGATAGCCGACGCCCTGCGTGCGTGCCTTCCAGATGTAATTGTCGGTCAACAGATCTCCGAGCTCATCGAGTCGCCCGGGTAGCAACCCGATGACCTCGGCGACTCGCTCGATCCCGTCGGGCGGCAGGTCCTGGGCCACTCCGCCCGGCCGGATGTAGGCGTGATTCATCCGCAGACCGGTGATGAGTTCGAACAGATCGAGGATCATCTCGCGTTCGCGGAAACCCAGGAACATCGCGGTGACCGCACCGAGCTCCATCCCGCCGGTCGCCAGTGCGACGAGGTGGCTGGAGATGCGGTTGAGTTCCATCAGCATCACGCGGATCACGGTGGCCCGCTCGGGGATGTCGTCGGTGATGCCCAGCAGCTTCTCCACGCCGAGGCAGTACGCGGTCTCGTTGAAGAACGGCGACAGATAGTCCATCCGGGTCACGAAGGTGACGCCCTGAATCCAGTTGCGGTACTCGAGGTTCTTCTCGATGCCGGTGTGCAGGTAGCCGATTCCGCAGCGCGCCTCGGTGACCGTCTCACCCTCGATCTCGAGGATCAGGCGCAGCACGCCGTGGGTCGAGGGATGTTGCGGCCCCATGTTGACGACGATGCGTTCGTCGCCGGGCTGTTGTTCGGCGCGGGTGCGGACGTCGGAGACGATCGCATCCCAATCCTGGCCGGAGACGGTGTAGGTGCGGGCGGGTTTCGACGACCCGGTGGTCGTGTCGGTCATCAGCTGTACGACCTCCTCCGGTCCGGCGGGTCGACGCGGGTTCCCTTGTACTCGACGGGAACTCCGCCGAGCGGATAGTCCTTGCGTTGTGGGTGGCCCTCCCAGTCGTCGGGCATCTCGATGCGGGTCAGCGATCGGTGACCGTCGAAGATGATGCCGAAGAAGTCATAGGTCTCGCGTTCATGCCAGTCATTGGTGGGATAGATGTCGCAGATGCTGGGGATGTGGGGATCGGTGCCCGGAGCCGACACCTCCAAACGCAGCCGGCGGTTGTGTGTCAGCGACGCGAGCGGGTACACGGCGTGGAGTTCGCGGCCCGTGTCGCCGGGGTAGTGGACACCGTTGACGCCCAGGCACAGTTCGAATCGGAGGTCCTCCGCATTGCGCAGCGTCAGCGCGACCGACGGCAGGTACTCGCGTGCCACATGGATGGTCATCTCGTCGCGGAAGACGACGATCTTCTCGACGGCCGCGTCGTAGGTGTCACCGAGGGCGGCGGCCAGGGCGTCGTCGACGTCGTCGAAGTAGCCCCCGAACGGCCGAGAGGAGCTGGGCGGCAGCGTGACCGGCTTGACCAGGCCGCCGTAGCCCGAGGTGTCGCCGGTACCGGGAGGTCCGAAGAGTCCGTGGCGGACTCCGATCACCTCGGGGTCGGGGAGGTCGGCCCGGTGTGACGAGGCCGGGCCGTGTGCGGGGGTTTCCCCGTGTTCGGGAGTATCCCTGTGTGCTGGAGTATCTCCGTGTGCTGGAGTCTCGCCGTGCGGCGACGGGCCGGTGCTCATCGCAGCAGGCCCTTCATCTCGAAGGTCGGAGTCGCCTGCAATGCGGCGCGCTCGGCGGCCCAGATCGCCTCGTCGCGGTTGACGCCGAGCGGCATCTCCTGGATCTTCTCGTGCAGCTTGAGGATCGCGTGCAGCAGCATCTCCGGTCGCGGGGGACATCCCGGCAGGTAGATGTCCACGGGTACCACGTGATCGACGCCCTGGACGATCGCGTAGTTGTTGAACATGCCGCCCGACGACGCGCAGACACCCATCGCCAGAACCCATTTGGGCTCGGGCATCTGATCGTAGATCTGGCGTAGCACCGGTGCCATCTTCTGGCTGACCCGTCCGGCCACGATCATCAGATCCGCCTGCCGCGGAGATGCACGGAACGCCTCCATGCCGAATCGGGCCAGGTCGTACCGGCCCGAGGTGGTGGACATCATCTCGATTGCGCAGCAGGCGAGTCCGAACGTCGCGGGCCACAGCGACCCCTTGCGCATGAAGCCCGCCAGATCCTCGACGGTGCTCAGCAGGAATCCGCTGGGGAGTCGTTCCTCGAGTCCCATCTCCTGACCTCCTCGCAGTGGTGAAATCTCGCCGGTGAACGTTGAAAGGTGCTCAGTCCCAACTCAGTCCGCCGCGCCGCCATTCGTAGGCGTAGGCGACGGAGACGTTGACGATGAACAGGAGCATGGCCATGAGTCCGAACCAGCCGAGCGAGTCGAAGGCGACAGCCCATGGATAGAGGAAGACGATCTCGATGTCGAAGATGATGAAGAGCATTGCGGTGAGGTAGTACTTCACCGGTACGCGCTGGACCGAGCCGGTTGCCACCGCGCCGGCGCGTGGCGACAGCAGGCTCTGCTCGACCGGCTCGATGCCGCACTCGTAGGGCTCCAGTTTGGCGCGGTTGTACCGTTTCGGCCCGATCGCGGTGCCGACGAAGACACTGAAAACGGCAAACGCCACGCCGATTGCCCCGAGGATCATGATCGGGACGTAGGCGTTCAAAGCGCGGACCCCTCCTCGCTTGTGGCAGCCGGATCGCACCTGTTGGGTGGTGCCGGCTCGGGTTTCGTCCTACTCGTGCCGCCGGTCCGATCTGGGCCCGCCAGTACGAATGTGAGCTACAACACAAGCCTAGGTGAGCGGCTGGCGGGAGTCACTGTTTTCTAGAGTTCGGCGTTTCTGACCATGTCGACGAAGGCGCGCGGCAGGGCGATGGGATCGACCGGCAGGGTGGCCACTGCGTCGGCGCGGGACCAGTCGGCGAGCCAGCGGTCGTCGGCGCGACCGAGGAGGACCAGGACCGGGGGGCTGGGGTCGAGCTCGTCCTTCATCTGCTTGGCCACGCCCATGCCACCCGCCGGAGAGGACTCGCCGTCGGCGATCACGACGTCGATGACGCCGGCATCGAGTTGCGCGAAGACCATTGGCGCGGTGGCGACCTCGATGAAACTGAGGACCGGGATGGCGGGATCGGGACGGGTGCCGAGCGTGTTGATGACCTGTGCGCGCGTCTCGGAATCGTCGGAGTAGACCAGTACACGCAGCGCCCGGGCAGCCTGGGGGTCGGTCACGGTTGCGATGCTACCGCCGGGGGTGGCGGGGTTTGGGGGGTTTGTGCGACCTGACGGGTGGCGGTCTGGTGTCCCGGCGCGGTGGCCGGTGGAAAGTCGGTGTGGCGGTGCGTGTTCTGAGGCCGGGCGCTGATCCTCCGAAACTCGGACGGGCCACGATGTGGGTCAAATGTACGAAATGTCGGGGTTTGCATTGCGCTCCGACGCTCTCTAGGGTGAGCCTAGCCTTAGTTAGGCAATGCAAACCTGAATAGAGAGTTGTTGCCGAGATGTCGTACACCCACACGAGGGCGCGGCGGTCTGTTGCCGCCTTGTCGCTGTGCCTCGTCCCCGTACTCGCCCTGACCGCGTGCGGCGGCGGCGATTCTGACGCCGACCGCGCCGCCGGGCCGGAGACCGCCACGACGCTGACCGTCGCGACCAACAAGGACGCCGGACCGCTGAACATCTTCGCCGGTCAGACCGACCAGATGACCGAGCTGGTGTACGACAAGCTGCTCGCGCCGTCGCCATATGTGGCGGAGCCGCAGCCGTGGCTGGCGACTTCCGTCGAACAGGTCGACGCGAAGACGTGGGAGGTCGGCCTGCGGGACGACGTGAAGTGGCACGACGGCGAGAAGTTCACCGCCGACGACGTCATGTTCAGTTTCCACTTCATGCATGCCGCGCCCACCGGCCGGTTCACCCACCACATCAACGACACCCCGTCGATCTCGACCGTCGTCCCCACCGACGACGGCGGCGTCCGCTTCGTCTGTGACTACGCGTGCCCCGAGCTGGGTACCGTCACCCTCGCCGATCTCCCGATCCTGCCCGAACACGTGTGGTCGGCGGTCGACCCCGCCGACGTCAAGCAGGTCACCGACCTGCCGATCGGCACCGGGCCGTTCAAGCTCGTCGACTACAGCCCGACGTCGGGCTACCGCTTCGAGGCCAACACGGAGTACTTCGCGGGCAAGCCGACCGTCGACGAACTGAAGATGCCGGTGATCCCCGATGCGTCGGCCACCTTCACCGCGCTGCGTTCGGGCGAGATCGATGCGACCACTCGCCCGCTGAATCCCGAACTGGTCGACCAGTTCAAGTCGACGCCCGACATCGGTGTCATCGAGGCCGCGCCGCTGCAGTACCCGGAGCTCAAGCTGAACTTCCTCGAGGAGCCCTTCGCCGAGGCCCGCTTCCGTACCGCGGTCAGCCGTGCGGTCGACCGTGACCAGCTGCTCGACGTCGTCGCGCTCGGCCGCGGGCGTCCCGCGACGCAGGGTTACGTCCACCCCGACGCGCCGTACGCGAAGCCGGACACCAACACCCCCTACGACGCCGACGAGGCGCGCACCATCCTCGACGAACTCGGGTACCGCGACGTCGACGGTGACGGCAAGCGTGAGAAGCCCAACGGTGAGAAGCTGCCGCTGACGCTCTACGTCGACGGCGGGCTCGCCCCCGACGTCCGGGCCGCCGAACTCCTGCAGGAGGACTTCGCCGCCGTCGGGATCGACGTCTCGATCAAGGCGCTCGACGCCGGGTCCATCTCGGAGGTCAGCTCCGACAAGTCCTACGACATGCTGATCACCACGAATTCGCCGCACGCCGTTGCCGATTCGACGCAGTTCATCATGTCGCACCGCTCCGGCAACCTGTGGAAGCACCCGAGCCTTCCCTACCCGGAGTTCGACGCCCTCTACGAGGAGTGGAAGGCCACCGAGACCAACGAGGACCGGATCAACGCGCTGTACAAGATCCAGGACGTCTTCAACAAGCAGCCGACGGCCATCGGCCTGTACTACCCCGAGGAGTACTGGGGCTACCGGTCGGACAAGTTCGGCGGCTGGGTCGTGACACCCGGCTACGGCATCGTCCAGAAGTGGTCGTTCCTGCCCCGTGACGTCGCCGAGAAGGCGCACGCGATAGCTCCGAACGACTGAGATGTCCGCTGACCGACTGCGGTCGCTCGCCCGGCGAGTCGGCCAGTATCTGCTGGTGCTGTGGGCGGCGGTGACCCTCAACTTCGCGCTGCCGCACCTGGCGCCGGGAGATCCGGTCGTCTATCTGTACGGCGGCGCCGAGGGAAACCTCGCGCCCGAGTACGTCGCCCGGATTCGTGCCGAATACGGCCTCGACCAGAGCATCCCGGAGCAGTACCTGTCCTTCTGGGCGGGCCTGCTCCGGGGCGACCTGGGCATGTCGGTGTCGATGAACCGGCCGGTGTTCGACGTGCTGATGGACAAACTGCCGTGGACGGTGGCGCTGGTCGGCCTCGGCATGTTGTTCGCCGCGGTGCTCGGCACCCTCCTCGGAACCTGGGCGGCGTGGCGTCGTGGGACCAAGCGGGAGACCGCGACCCTGACCGCGACGCTCGCGGTCGACTCGATGCCGGGCTTCTGGGTCGGCATGATCCTCATCGCGATCTTCTCCGTCGGGCTCGGCTGGTTCCCGTCGTACGGCGCCGCGACCATCGGTGCCGAGGGCTGGGCCTGGTTCGGCGAGGTCATCGCGCGGCTTGTGCTTCCGGTCGCCACCCTGACGATCGCCAGCATCGGCGGCTTCTTCCTGCTGTCCCGGGCGTCGACGGTGGTCGTGCTCGACGAGCCGTACATCCGTCTCGCCCGGGCCAAGGGCCTGCGCGAACGGCAGGTCGCCATGGGGCACGCGATGCGCAACGCTCTGCTACCGGTCTTCACCACTCTCACCCTCGCCGTGGGCACCATGCTGTCGGGGGCAGTGGTCGTCGAGACCGTCTTCTCCTACCCCGGGCTGGGCAAGCTGACCTACGACGCGGTGACCACCCGCGACTATCCGCTGCTCCAGGGCGCGTTCCTCCTGGCGACGATCGGCATCATCGCGGCCAACATCGTCGCCGACCTCACCTATCCACTGATCGATCCGCGGGTCCGGCGCCGGCGCGCCGAGACGGCCGAACCGTCTCCACAGGAAGCGGTTTCGTCATGAAACGGGCAACCGATGTGCAACGGGGCGGGCCCACCGTCTCGTCGAGATCGCGGACCAGCGCCATCGTCGGCGCGAGCATTCTCGGTGTCCTGGCGGTGTGTGCGATCTTCGCACCGTGGATCTCGCCCCACGATCCCGGCGAGCGCGTCACCCGGCCGTTCGCGCGACCCTCCGGCGACCACTGGCTCGGATCCGACGACGCAGGCCACGACCTGCTGTCGATGCTGCTGCACGGCGCGAAGATCTCGTTGACGGTCGGCATCATCGCGGGGCTGGCGGCCACCGTGATCGGCGCACTGGTCGGCATCATCGCCGGCTACTGCCGCGGGACGATCGACGCGGTACTGATGCGCATCACCGATGTGGTGCTGTCCCTGCCGGTCCTGCCGCTGACGATCGTGATCGGGGTGTTCATCGGTCCCGGTCTGACCACGCAGATCCTGGTGATCTCCGCGGTCCTGTGGGCGGGCCTGGCCCGCGAACTGCGTTCGCAGGTGCTGTCCCTGCGTGAGCGCGATCATCTGCAGGCGCTGCGGTCGATGGGCGCAACCACACCGTATGTCCTTCGACGCCATGTCTTTCCGGCGGTGGTCCCGCTGGTGGTCCCGCAGTTCATTCTCGCCACCAAGACGGCGGTGCTCCTCGAGGCGTCGTTGTCGTTCCTCGGCCTCGGCGACATCTCGGCACCCAGCTGGGGATCGATGTTGTCCCTGGCGCATCAGCGCAGCGCGTTCCTCACCGACGCCTGGATGTGGTGGGTGGTGCCGCCGGGTATCGCGATCGCCGCGACCGTGCTGGGTTTCGCCCTGATCGGCAACGCGCTGGAGGAGCGGTCACGCCCGATGCTGGTGCGACGGAAGAAGTTGTCGAGAAGGTCTGTGCCCCAGCGGATCGTCGCCGGTATGCCCGATGCCGACGCACCTCCCCTGCGGATCTCGCACCTCTCGGTCTCCTACAGCGAGGACGGGCGTCCGACGGTCGACGATGTGAGCCTGACCGCGAAGGCGGGCGAGATCGTGGCCGTGGTCGGCGAATCCGGCAGCGGCAAGTCCACTGTCGCCGCGGTCACCGTCGGGCTGCTGTCGCCGGCGGGAGAGATCACCGCGGGATCGGTGGAGATCTGCGGACGGGACGTCGCCGCCATGCGGCCCGGAGAACTCCGGGCCATGCGCGGCAACGACATCGCCCTCATCCCCCAGGAGGCCATGAGTGCGCTCGATCCCGTGCAACGCATCGGTGACCAGCTGATCGAGGCCATCTGCGTCCACCGTGATGCAACGCGCGAAGAGGCACGTGCCCGCGCGGTCGAGCTCCTCGGACTGGTCGGGATCGACGCCGGCCGGATCGGGGCCTACCCGCACGAACTCTCCGGCGGCATGCGTCAGCGCGTCGTGATCGCCATCGCCCTGGCCAACGATCCGACCGTCCTCGTCGCCGACGAACCGACCAGCGGCCTCGACGTGCTCGTCGAGGTGGAGGTGCTCGATCTCCTGGCCCGTCTCCGCGACGAGCTGGGTCTCACCGTGCTGCTCGTGTCGCACAACCTGGCCGCGGTCGAGCGGATCGCCGACACCATCGCGGTGATGTACGACGGGCGGATCATCGAGTCCGGACCGACGGCCGCGCTGATGGCCGACCCGCAGCAGGAACACACCCGCGATCTGCTCGGCGCACTACTCCGTCTGCAGCCGGCCGCAACGGAACTGGTGGGCTCATGAGCCTTCTCGAGATCTCCGGACTGTCCGTCGAATTCCGTGGACACACCGCGGTCGACGACGTGGATCTGCGCGTCGACGCCGGTGAATCCGTGGCCCTGGTGGGAGGTTCGGGCGCAGGTAAGTCGACGGTCGCGAAAGTGGTCGCCGGCCTCGTCGCCCCCTCCGCGGGTGCGGTGACCTTCGACGGCGTCGATATCCTCTCGCTGTCCCGCCGCAAGGCCCGCCCACTGCGGCGCGACATCCACCTGGTGTTCCAGGACCCGTACGCCTCGCTGCCGCCGACGCTGAGGGTCGCCGACATCGTCGCCGAGCCCTTGGTGATCCACGGAATCGGCAACCGGACCGAACAGTCGGATGCGGTGGCCCGCGCACTCGAAGCGGTGAATCTGACACCGGCGCAGGACTATCTGAACCGTTTCCAACATCAGCTGTCCGGTGGCGAACGGCAGCGCGTCGCATTCGCCCGGGCCGTGGTGGCACAACCGCGGCTGATCCTGGCCGACGAACCGACCAGCGGCCTCGACGCCTCCCTGCGGATGGAGATCATCGACCTGATGGACCGGCTGTGCCGCGTCGACGGCATCGCGATCGTCCACATCACCCACGATCTGGCTCTCGCACAACGCGGTTCGAGTCGCGTCGTGGTGATGCGCGCCGGGCGCGTCGTCGAATCAGGCCCGGTGGACGAAGTGCTGTCGGCACCCCGAGACCCCTACACTGCGCGACTCGTATCAGCCGCGAGTCGCCCGCGGGACAAGTGAGAGAAGGATTGATGACAAAGTTCGCCATGGTGACGATGTACCCGACGGGGGAGGGCTCGCCCTTCGCCGAGGGGAAACTCGGCTTCGACGTCACCGGAATCGACTGCTACGCCCTCGACGACGCCGCCCTCGCACCGTTCGACGTGCTGGTGTTCTCCTCGACCGTCGACCAGGAACACCTCGCCCGGAATCGCGATGTGATCCGTCGCTTCCTCGACGCCGGGAACGTGGTGGTCTTCGGCGGCCACCTGCACCGTGACTGGCTCCCCGGCACAAGGCCTTTCGAGCCGGCCATGCCGCAGCGCCGGGCCACCTACGAGGTCACCGAGGTCGCCGACCATCCGATCTTCGCCGGGGTGACGTCCCTCGACATGGACACCCGGCGCGGAGTGCGCGGCTTCTTCGCACGAGGCCATCACCCGGTACCCGAGGGCGCCGAAGTGCTGGTCCGGCTCGTCGGCGGACAGGCGACCACCTACATCGACCGGGTGTCGACCGCGGGCACAATCCTCGTCCACGCCACCGCCGACCTGTTCGCCTATTCGTCGGGCATCGAGGACAGCACGGCCGCGCGTATCCCCGCGCAGCTCGCGCAGTGGGCGTGTGACGAGGTCGACGACCTGCGCGCCACCCCGCGACCGGCGGGCAACGCGCCGACGGAGCCGTGGGAGAAGCTGCCCGCAAGCCCTTCCACCGGAACGGGTTCGGGCGTCGCGGCCGTCTACGGCGGCAATGCGCATCACCACCGGGCGCTGACCATCGAGAAGTACGGCGAGCACGTCACCGGCGGCCTGCTGTACCTGCCCGAGCTCGCCGACACCGACCTGCGCGGGTACGACGCCCTCATCATCCCCGAGCGAATCCATCGCGGACACTTGAACGCGGCCGCACCCCGGATCCTCGAGTTCCTCGAATCCGGCGGCACCGTCATCGCTTTCAGCGGCGGCGAGCCGCTCGCCGAATTCCTGCCCGGTGTCCACTGGGCGCATCGTCCCACCAACTACTGGTGGTGGCTCGAGGACGGTGCCGACATGGGCCTGCGTTCCCCGAACCCCGACCACTCCTTCTTCGAGCGCCTCGAACTGAAGGACTGCACATGGCATTACCACGGCGTCGTCGAACCGCCCGCCGGTGCGCAGGCGCTGGTCGACCTGCCGACCGATGAGACACTGCTCTACGTCGACGAGGTGAGCACGCCGGGCACACTGGTGATCTCCACCCTCGACCCGATGTCCCACTTCGGCGCCTATTTCATGCCCGCCACCGAACGCTTCCTCGACGGGTTCATGCCGTGGGTCCCCGAGTTCGCGTCCGCCCAGGCACGCAAGAAGCGCCCCCTCACCACACAGGAGTCGATCCGATGACACTGAAGCTCGCCGACCAGGGAAAGATCCTGGCGTTCGACATCGATGACGTGATGCTCTACCACGGGCCGGGCTTCCCCGGCGGCGTTGCGCACGCATACAAGGTGCTCGAGCGTGCCCTGCCGCTGCTCGGCGAGGAGGGGACCGTCGAGCGTCGCGACGTCCGCGTCGGCACCGCGCATCGCGGGCCCGGTGTGCGGGACACGATGGAGATGGTGCTACGCGCGGTCACCGAGGACCGGTTCACCGTCGACTCCGCGCTCGAACGCACCGACCGCGGAGAAACATTGGAGCGCTATGTCTTCGAGCTCGGGTACCGCGACAATCTGGTCCGTCTCGAGATCCGCGAGGGGTTCGTCACCGACGAGTTCATCCAGCTGGGGCGCAAGGCGTCCCGCACCGACGCCGAGGACGTTCGCCTCACGGCACTCAAGCAGGAAATGGCCGACCGGCTGCTCGCCGCACCGGCCGACCAGGTCTACGACGTCGTCGGAGACTGAAACGGTCAGTGCTCGGTGGAGAACCCGACGCGGCGTCGGTGCACCTCGAGCGCGAAAGTCACCAGCTGGTCGATGAGATCCGGGTAGGCGACGCCGCTGGCCTCCCAGAGCTTGGGGTACATCGAACCGGGGGTGAAGCCCGGGATGGTGTTCACCTCGTTGAGTAGCCAGCCACGCCCGGGCTCCTCGTAGAAGAAGTCCACCCGCGCCATGCCGGTGCACCGCATCGCGGTGAAGGTGCGGGCGGCGAGCTCGCGGACCTCGGCGGTCGCGGCATCGGAGACCTGCGCCGGGATGACCAGTTCGGCCGCGCCGGTGACGTACTTGTCCTCGTAGTCGTAGAACTCGCTGCCCGGCTTGATCTCGCCGGGCACCGAGGTCTCGGGTGCCGTGTCGCCGAGAACCGCCACCTCGATCTCACGTCCGGTCACGGCCTCCTCGATGATGACCACGTTGTCGTAACGCAGCGCGAGGTTGATGGCGGCATCTAGTTCGGGCTCGTCGTGGGCCTTGGTGATTCCGACCGAGGACCCGAGATTCGCAGGCTTGACGAACACCGGCAGACCGAGTTCGTCGATGGCGCGGGTCGTGATGGAGGTGGGGTCGTCGACGCCGTCGCGGAACTCGACCCAGCGGCACTGCGGGATGCCTTCCTGCGCGGCGACGATCTTGGCCAGGGCCTTGTCCATGCAGACGGCCGACGACAGGACCCCGGCGCCCACGTAGGGCAGCTTGAACAGCTCGAGCATCCCCTGAATGGTGCCGTCCTCACCGTGGGGGCCGTGCAGCAACGGGAGGACGACCGTGATCGCCTCGTCCGCGTGACCACGCAGCTCGGTCAGCGGCTCCACCGCGGTTCCGTCAACCTCGAGCGCGTCGGGCAGCGGCGTGCCGTCGGTGATGGCGGCAATCGCCTTGTCGTTGCGCAGCCAGGTGCCGTCCTTCGCGATCCCGATGGGTACGAGGTCGTACTTGGTGCGGTCGGCAGCTGCGAGGACGTGCGCCGCGGTGACCCGGGACACATCGTGTTCGGCGGAGACGCCACCGTAGAGAACCACCAGACGCAGCAGCCGAGAAGACATGCCTGCCACGATACGGCCCCCCGCATTCGAGTTCTCTGTGTGTCGGGGTCCGTTCGGGGAGCTCGGGTGGCACGGGCCTCGATCGCGGCTGTCGTGTGGGGTCGGGCGTGCGGGGATGTATCCGCGACTCGGGGCGGTGGACGGGCGTCGACTAGCGTGGACCCGTGCATTTCAGAGCGAGCGAGGTCGCGGAGGCGGTGGGCGGTGAGCTGATCGGCCCCGACGTGCAGATCGACGGGGCGAGCATCGACTCGCGGAGCATCCGGCCGGGCCAGCTGTTCGTGCCGGTCGTGGCCGAACGCGACGGTCACGACTTCATCCCGGCTGCCCTCGAGAGCGGCGCGGCGGCGTACTTCACCACGCAGGACGAGCCGGTCGGCGGCACCGCCATCCGGGTGCCCGACACCGCCCTCGCCCTGGCCGACCTCGGGCGAGCGGTACGCAGCCGCATCCCCGACCGGGTGGTCGGGGTCACCGGGTCGGTCGGCAAGACGTCGACGAAAGATCTGCTCGCCGGGGTGCTCGGGACCACCTACCGCACCGCCGCGAGCGAGAAGTCCTTCAACAACGAGCTCGGTCTCCCGATCACGTTGGCCGGCGCGGACGACGACGTGGAAGCCGTGGTCCTGGAGATGGGTGCGCGCGGCATCGGGCACATCGACCTGCTGTGTTCCATCGCTCGCCCGACCGTCGGGGTGATCACCCGCGTCGAGGGCGTGCACCTGGAGCTCTTCGGCGACATCGAGTCCGTCGCACGGGCGAAAGGTGAACTCGTCGAATGCCTTCCGGCCGACGGCATCGCCGTGCTGAACGCCGATCACCGCTACGTCGCGGCGATGGCCGACCGCACCTCGGCTCGGGTGCTGCGCTACGGATTGTCCCCGGATGCAGACGTGTACGCATCCGACATCGTCGTCGACGACGAGCTGCGGGCGTCGTTCCGCCTGCACACCCCGTGGGGATCGGCCGACGTCCGACTCGGTGCACGTGGTGAGCATCAGGTACCCAACGCGCTCGCGGCCGCCGCTGCCGGCGGTGGCCTCGGGGTGTCGGTTCAGGACATCGCAGCCGGGATGTCGTCGGCGCAACTGTCCGGTCTGCGAATGGAACTCGCACGATCGTCGTCGGGAGTCGTCGTCCTCAACGACGCCTACAACGCGAACCCGACGTCGATGTCGGCGGCGCTGAAATCGCTTGCCGCGCTACCGGCATCGCGCCGGGTGGCGGTGCTGGGCACCATGGCCGAGCTCGGCGCCGACTCGCCCGAGCAGCACCTTGCGATCGCCCTCGAGGCGCGTGACCTCGGCGTCGAGGTGGTCGCGGTCGCCGAGGAGGCCTATGGCGACACCGCCCGGCACGTCGCCGGCGTCGACGACGCGGTCTCCCTTCTCTCCGACGTCGGTGACGGGGATGCCGTGCTGGTCAAGGGCAGTCGGGTTGCGGCGCTCGAGCGGGTGGCCCAGGCGCTGCTGGACTGATGTCGACGTGCCCGGTGGGTACGGGCCCGACCTCGCGCGTGGCGCGCACCGGGGTGGCCAGACTCCGGTCGCGGGTGGTGAGGCCGATGCCCTCCGATTGCCGGAACCGTGCCCGGTACTCACTCGGGCCGACGCCCAGCTCCGCGCGGAATCGGTTGCGCATGGTCGGGCTCGACGGAAAGCCCGACGCGCGTGCGACCTCGGTGACCGACATCTCCGGTCGTGTGCGCAGCAGTGCGCTGGCCGACTTCAGCCGGCGATCGGCGATCCGGCATGCCAACGAGTCCTCGGTGTCCTCGAAGTGGCGGTACAGCTGTCGGCGGCTGATGTGGAGATGGCGCGCGATGGTGTCGGGGGAGAACGAGGGATCGCGATGATGTCGCTCGATGAGTTGCGTCACGGCCTCACGCACGAAGAGCGCGTTGTCGGTGAGCCGGCGATTGTCGAAGTCCAGCTGTCCGAGTGCCGCCCGGACGAGCTCGATCGCGGCCATCTCCGTGTCGTGATCGGGATCGGCCGCGGCGACCGCCGTGTCGGAGGCGAATTGCAGGATGAAGGCCGCTGTCGATCGTGCGAGAAGCGTGTGTGAGGCCACCGGGCGAATCGCCTGCTCGGCGATGCGTCGTTGATCGCCCAGTAACTCCAGCGGGATCACCAGTCCCGCAGGGTCGTTGATCTCATACGTGCGTTCGGAGTACGGCGAGGCGTTGCTGACGAACGCGAGTTGTCCCGGACCGTAGGCGAAGTCGCGGCTACCCTGTTTGACCGTGTGCCGGCCACGCATCGTGTGGACGCCGATCACGAGGTCCTCGGATGGCTGCTGTCTGATGAGCCTGGGGGTCCGTACGACCTGAAACGGCGTGTGCAGGCTGCAGAACGTCCCGATCACCGAGAGCTTGCGGATGTACATCACCGAGTCGAAGCTCTCGGGCTTGTCGGTGAGCACCTCGACATGCTGGCCGTAGCTCCGCAACCCGTCCTGTCCGCTGAGCCGGATGGATGGCGGATGTTCGGCTTCGGCGACCCCGATGCGTTGCTGCCAGGCGTCGACGACGTCCGACGGCAGGGCGGGTGCTGCGTCACGCGTGGTCATGCCACGATCTCCGGATTGCTCCGATCCCAGCGGGGGAGCAGCAGGAACGCCGCGAGCAGGAAGCACAGTGCGCCGGCGAAGGTGCCCACGTTGGCGATCGCGGTGTCGACGGTGACTCCGGCGGCGGTGATGTACGCGCCGACCGCCGAGATCCCGAAGGCGATGCAGCCCAACAGATTGACAACGGCGGCCCACCAGGTCCGTGAGCCTGGGTCGACGAGCTGCCTGGCGTGCTTGTAGCCGAGGACGGCGAGGAACCCGCTGACGAGGAAGGCGATGGATCCGCCGGCGTCGGGAGACCAGACGAGATCGCGCTCAGCGGGGATCGAGTGCGCCGTCAGTGCGGCGGTGGTGCTCACGTTGAACAGCACCGTGCCCAGTGATTGTGTTGCGGCAGAGAGCCAGTCGGCTCGCACCATCACGCCGCTGCCATAGTCGACGCGGGTGGTGACCGGACCGGACAGCAGCAGCTGGATCAGTCCGGCGGCGGTGAAGAACCAGGCACCGATGAAGAAGCAGAGGTTGACGGTCGCCGGGCCGGCCAGACTGCCGAAGCCGGGCGCCGAACCCAGCGCGAACAGGGAGGACCCGATCATGAATCCCCAGCATTGTTTCTGCAGGGTCGGAGTCAGGATCGTGCTCCGCGAGGGCGAAGCCGGGACAGCGACAGTCATCTCATACCTAGCTCTGGATCGAGGGGCCCCGGCCCGGACAGCGGCCGGGCCGGGGCCCCGATCACGGTGGGAGAACCGCGATCAGTGGTGGAAGTGTGGCTGGTCGTCCTCCCGGGGCATGGGGCCCTCGAGACGATCGAGGAACTCGACCTCGGTTCGGATGTCGGCCAAGAGAGCCCGTGCCAGATCGTGACTCAGCCCGGCGCGCACCACGATCCGCTGGACCGTCAGGTCCGCGAGGTCGTCGGCCATCGGGTATGCCGGCACCAGCCAACCCTTCATCCGGAGGCGATCGGACAGATCGTAGAGAGTCCAGTTGTCGGTGTGCCCGGACTTCAGGCGCCACGCGAACACCGGGATGGTGTCACCCCTGCTGACGAGTTCGAAGGCGTCGATCTCCCCGATCTGGGACGACAACCACTGGGCCACATCGAGCGAACCCTGCTGGACCTGTCGGTAACCCTCACGGCCCAGACGCAGGAACATGTAGTACTGCAACAAGACCTGCGCACCCGGGCGCGAGAAGTTCAGCGCGAGCGTGGGCATGTCGCCGCCGAGGTACGAGCAGTGGAACACCATGCTCTCCGGGAGGGTCTCGGTGGAACGCCACACGATCCAGCCGACGCCGGGGTAGACCAGCCCGTACTTGTGGCCGGATGTGTTGATGGACACGACCCGCTCGACCCGGAAATCCCATTCGAGGTCGGGCTGGCAGAACGGGGCGATCATCGCGCCCGACGCGCCGTCGACGTGGATCTTGACGTCGAGTCCGGTGTCTGCCTGGATCTGGTCGAGCTTCGCGGCGATCTCCTTCACCGGCTCATACATGCCCGTGTAGGTCTGACCCATGATCGCGACGACGCCGATGGTGTTCTCGTCGACGTACTTCTCCAGTTCGTACCCGTCGAGAACCATGTGCTCGGGGCTGATCGGAACCCAGCGGGGTTCGACCTCGAAGTAGTTGCAGAACTTCTCCCAACACACCTGCACGGCGGTCGAGAGCACCAGGTTGGGGGTTTCGGTGGACTTCCCCTCGGCCTTGCGGCGGGTCTGCCAGTGGCGCTTGAGCGCGAGTCCGCCGAGCATGCAGGCCTCGGAGGAGCCGATGGTCGACGTGCCGATCGAGTTGTCGACGTCGGGGTTGTTCCACAGATCCGCGAGGATCCGCCAGCAGCGGTCCTCGATCGCGGCCGTCTGGGGGTATTCGTCCTTGTCGATCATGTTCTTGTCGGCGGTCTCGCTGTAGAGACGTTTGGCCTCGTCGTCCATCCAGGTGGAGACGAACGTCGCGAGGTTCAGTCGCGCGTTGCCGTCGAGCATGGCCTCGTCGTGGACGATCTGATAGGCAGTGTCGGGCAGGAGCATGTCGTCGTTGAGTGCGAACTTGGGCAGTTCGGTGGCCTCGCCCGCCCGGGTGAAGACGGTGCTCAGAGTCATGGAATCGCCGACGTTGGTTGTCGTGCGGGCTCTTGAATAGGGCTCGGATGACATGGGTTCCTCCTGGGGTGGTTGGTGAGGTGCCGGTTGATCAGCGCTCGGGGTATTGGGTGAGCGCTTGGGGTAGGGGTGAAAGGACGGTTCGAGGTGATCTCGGACGGGACGGCCGCGCGGCGTGGCGGCTCTCGGCCTCCCTAGACTTCGACAGGCGGGTACAGGCGGTCCATCGTGTACTGGCGATTGCGTCGGGCCGCCCACGAGGAGATCAGCATGCTGACCACGGTGATGCCGGCGAGTACGGCTGTCGCGAGCCACAATCTGTAGTCGATACCACCCACGGTCAGTTGTCTCAGGCCTTCGACGGTGTATGTCATCGGATCGACATGGTGGATGTACTGGAACGGCGTGGCGGTGGTCGGCACGGGATAGATGCCTCCCGCCGACACCAGCTGCACCATCAGGAACGCCAGCGTCACCACGCGCCCGACGGCGACGCCGAACACGGCGTTGAACATCTGGATCATCGCCATGAAGGTGGCGACCACCAGCAGCAGGAACAGGAACGTCGAGATGGGATGGACCGCTCGGAGACCGACCGCGAAGGTGACGACCGAGTAGAGAACCGCGGCCTGGACGAATCCGATGGTGAATGCCGGTGCGTAAGAGGACAACACGACGCGCATCGACGAAAAGCCCTGCACGATCGGACGGGACTGCAAGGGGGTCAGCAACATCCAGGTGATGATCCCGCCGACGAACAGGGCCAGCGACATGAAGAACGGGGCGAAGCCGGTGCCGAAGGTCGGGGCTTCGTGGGTGTACTGCTCCTGGAGTTCAACCGGTTGGGCCAGCGTGGAGGCGATCTTCTTTTTCTGTTCGGACGTCCACGACGGCAGTGCCTTCACGCCCTCGTCGAGCCCGGAGGCCAGTTCATCCGCACCCGCGGACAATTTCACGGTGCCGCTCGCCAGCTCGGTGGCACCGGCACTCAATTCGCCGAGACCCGTGCTGAGTTCGGCAGAGCCGCTGCTCAATTCGCCTGCGACACCGCGCGCGGCGAGCACGTCGTCGCGCAGCCCGCCGTTCTCGAGGAGTGTCATGCCCAGCCGAAGCGGACTCTGCGGGTTGCCGAGCTGCTCGGACAGCAGGGTCGCGTCCGAAGACAGTTGGGTGAGCTGATTGTTCGCGTCCGGGCCGAGTCCGTTGGTACGGAGGAACTGGCGCGCCGGCGACAACGCCTCGGCGAGGCCGCGCATGGCGGGATCGGATGAGGCGCTCAGCCGGGTGATCACCGCGTCGATGGCGGTGCCCGCCTGCGACTGTCGCTGGGCCGCTGCCGTCAGCTGGTTCGACGCCGCGGCGGCGTTGCGGGACAGCCGGTCGGCCGCGGCGTTCACCTCTGCCGGGGATATCCCGGTCCGATCGCCGGTGCCGATGGCGGCGAGCAGCGGATCGGTCGCCCGGAGAAGGGCGGCGTCGAGCGTGCCGAGTCCACCGGCGAGCTGTGCCGCGCCGTTCTTGGCCGTCACGAGGTCGGTCGCGATCTCCTGCGCCCCGGAGTTGGCGGTCCTGAGTCCGGCGGCGAGTTCGTCCGCGCCGCTCGCGGCCGTACCGAGCTTGCCCGCCACGGTGCCGACGTCGCTGAGGACGATGTCGAAGGTCTGGGCACCCACCTGGGCGCCGACCTTGTTGACCACCTGCTGTGCGGCATCCTGGCCGATGATCGTCGCCAGATAGTTGTTTGCGTCGTTGTAGGTGAAAATCAGTGGTGCCGAACGTGGTTCGTCACTGGTCGGGGAGGCGATGGCTGCGCTGAAATCGGCGGGCAGGGTGATGGAGAAGTAGTACTTGCCGTGGGCGACACCGTCGGCGGCCTCGTCGGCGGAGACCTCCTTCAGATCGAGCTGTCCGGAATCGATCAGCCCTTGTGCGACCTGGCTTCCGGCGTCCAGCTTCTGTCCGTCGACCACCGTGCCGGTGTCCTCGTTGACCAGTGCGACCGGGATCTTGTCCGCGGCGGCGAAGGGATTCCAGAACGCCCACAGGTACATGGCCCCGTACAGCAATGGCATGAGCATGATGACGACGAGGGCCAGTCGTGGCATCCGGCCGCGGTAGTACCGCTTGAAGTCACTGCCCGGCGAGAATGCGGCAAACATCGTGTCTCAGATCCGATCTTCGAGGCCGACGAACCGGCCGTCGGTGAGGTTGTCGATGCGGATCACCTCGCGTACTCCACCTGCGGCGGTGGTCGCGTTGATGTCGGCGGTGATGACGGTCTGGGTGCGTCCGAGCTCGACGAGGCGCTCCATGAGGTGGATCTGGTTCTCGCGCCGCGTCAGGCGGTCGACGCCGCCGACCACGAGCAACGGGGGCCGTCGGAGATTGCCGATCGCGATGCGAAGCAGTGCGGCGGTGAGCTCGGGCAGCTCCTCGACGAAGGACTCCAGGGTGGGCAGGGGGTAGGACCCGAACACGGGCGCGCAGATCCGCTCGAGGTCGGCCCGGTCTGCGGGGCGCACCCACCGGTACCACGGCGCCGACCAGCGGAGCTGCTCGGTGATCACGTCGCTGACACGAATGGTCTGCTCGATGCCGTCGACCTCGTCGATCCACGCCACCGCGGAGTTGCCGAACAGGTGGTGCGCGTCGCCCGAACGTCCGAAGGCCACGAGTTCGCCGGTCGACTGCCGCATCCGACCGGCCAGGGTCAGCAGCAGCGCGGTTCGTCCACGACCGCCCGGTCCGGCGAGAACCGTGACGCCGCCGTCGGCGATACGCAGGTCCACAGGGCCGAAAATGTGTCCCCACGACGCGTCGACACCCAGTTCACGGGCCTCGATCAAGGGCGTCTGGGCGGTGCTGAAGTCACCGCCGCGCGGTTCCGGCACCCCCTCGTGACCCGGAGTCACCTCATCCGAAGACAACATCGTCCAACTTTCGCGAGTAGTGCGGTAGATCCGCGCGAACTGTCGTCCCCCCCGGCGGGAGGACGACAGCGATGAATCAGGGGATTACCGGGTGGTCGGGACGACTCCGCTGCCGTCTCTGATCGACGGACGGGTCTCGAGACGGACGAACGCCGACAAGACGGCGGCCTCGTCGGGATCGCTGCCGGGGTCGTTGCCGGCCGGAAAGATCGGCACGGAAGTGTTCCCTGCTGCGGGGGTTCTCGCCGGGGTGGTCACCGAGTTCTGGTCCAGGCGTCCGGCGTTGTCGATCGGCTGATCTGAGATGTCGTATGTCCGGGAATTGCAGGCAACTGTGCGATTGTGAACTGCCGCTGCACTGGACATGGCTGAAACTTAGCCCAGTCATATCGGACATGTCCATCAAACGGGAAAAGGCGTTCACCGGCGCCGATGGCACGAAATTGCCTTCGTGGGGGACGCCGGAACAACGTGTCTGCTGCAGGTTCGAACCCGGTCATCGCGTGACTCAACTCACGCTAGCAGGGGGTGTCGTCCGGGTTGACGCCGTGAGCAGACGTGTGGTCGGCCACCGTCCGGATGGCGGCCACACGAGAGCACGGCGGCTCCGATCATCTCGGAAACGGCACGTTTTTCCCGCTATCGGCGCGCAACCGACATGGCCTACTCGCCGGTGATCTGGCACATGGCCGACGTCGTAACGCAGACTCCGCGCGCGCACGGCCCGGCCCACACCGAGCGGGGCTGTCGGGGTCAGGTCGCGGCGGACGGCCTCAGGGCGCGAACCCGATGACCGTGGTGCCCTTCTGGCAGGCGGCGAGTACGCCCTCGAGCTGTGAGGGGGCGCACGTCCACCCCGCCACCGACTGTTGTTGACCGGTCACGATCTTCGGCGCGTACTGGGTGGCGACCGTCTTCGCCGAATCGCAGGTCACCTCGCCGGCCAGGACCAGGACGCGCAGGGCGCCGTCGGGGCCGGGCACGGTGCCGCAGGTGGTGTCGGATTCGTCTGAGGCGACCTCGGACCGCGTCGTGTCCGTGGCGGGCTTGCGGCCGCCGACGACGGGCGGGGACGTCGACGGGCGATCCTCGGTGGGGCCGGATGATGCCGCGACGCTGGTCGCGGCGGTCGAGGATGCCGTGGTCACGTCCTGTTCGTCGCCGCACCCGACCAGCGCGAACATTGCCACCGAGAGTCCGAGTGCAGTTCCGGCGACCCTGCTCGCTCCGCGGACGCGGGTTCCGGCGGCGGTGACGGGGCGAGTTCTGCGCGACATGGTTCCCCACGTTAGCGAACCCGTTCGCCGAGTCCGGGCGGGTCCTGCTCCCCGTCCGGATCGCCACCGGTTTGGGCGGCGGGCGTCGACCTGGGAAGATGCTCGGCGTGAGCAGTACCGGAACCGAAGTCGCCGACCCCACCTATGCCGTCGGCACCACCTTGGCCGGCACCCGCGGCCGTACCGGGGTCATCAGCACTCCACACGGCGTGATCCAGACCCCGGCATTCGTTCCGGTGGGTACCAAGGCGACGGTGAAGACCGTTCTGCCCGAGTCGGTGGCCGCGCTCGGCGCCCAGGCCGTGCTCGCCAACGCCTATCACCTCTACCTGCAGCCGGGGCCGGAGATCATCGACGCGGCGGGCGGGCTCGGCGCGTTCATGAACTGGCCGGGACCCACCTACACCGACAGCGGTGGATTCCAGGTGATGTCGCTGGGTGCGGGTTTCAAGAAGGTCATCTCGATGGAGGCCAACGGCACCCCCGACGACGACCTCACCGCCAACGGCAAGGAGCGACTCTCACGCGTCGACGACGACGGGGTCACCTTCAAATCGCACCTCGACGGCTCGACGCACCGCTTCACCCCCGAGGTGTCCATGCAGATCCAGCATCAGCTCGGCGCCGACATCATCTTCGCCTTCGACGAACTGACGACCCTGATGAACACCCGTCGGTATCAAGAGGATTCGCTGGAGCGGACCCGCCTGTGGGCGATCCGGTGCCTCGACGAACACAACCGGTTGAGTGTCGAGCGGGCGCACCGTCCGCAGCAGTCGCTGTGGGGTGTCATCCAGGGCGCACAGTACGAGGATCTGCGTCGCAAAGCGGCCCGTGATCTCGTCGCGCTCAGCGACGCCGACCGCGCGGTCGGCGGAAAAGGCTTCGGCGGCTACGGCATCGGCGGCGCGCTGGAGAAGGACAACCTCGGCACCATCGTCGGTTGGGTCAACGACGAACTGCCCGAGGACGCCCCGAAACATCTGCTCGGCATCAGCGAACCCGACGACATCTTCACCGCCATCGAGAACGGCGTCGACACCTTCGACTGCGTATCGCCGACCCGCGTCGCACGCAACGGTGCCATCTACTCGCTCGACGGTCGCTACAACGTCACCAATGCCAAGTACCGCAAAGACTTCCGTCCGCTCGACCCCGAGATCGAGAACTACACCTCGCAATACAGCCGCGCCTACCTGCACCACCTGTTCAAGGCGAAGGAAGGCCTCGGTGCCACACTCGCGACGCTGCACAATGTGTCGTTCATCGTGACCCTCGTCGACCGTGCCCGCGAGGCGATCGAGAACGGGAACTACACCGAGTACCGGGACGAGTTCCTGCGGCGTTATTACGGTTCGTCGCGGGACTGAGCCGCCGATCGGCCGGGCTGTGGCCGTCGTCACGGAACCGGTTGCATGATCCCGGTACGTTGTGCGCCACGTACGGCGCGGTTGCGTACACCCACCAAGACTCGGCACCCTGTAGGGGTAGTCGAGTACCAGCGAGAGAGACGATGAGACGCGGAAAGCGCCGAAAACGCCGACGACGACACATGTCGGCCCCCAGTTGTGAACTGAACAACGGTGAACTGAACACGGCAGGCGTTCTGCCTGCCCCCGACCCCGGGACGGCGACATGCTGACCGTTCTCGGAATCGGACTCGGAATCCTGGTGGTCTTGCTGATCACCGCCCTGACCGGCTACTTCGTGGCCCAGGAATTCGGCTACATGGCGGTCGACCGATCCCGCCTGAAAGCCCGCGCCGAGGCCGGCGACGCCGCCGCGAAACGCGCCCTCGGCGTCACCCGGCGCACCTCCTTCATGCTCTCCGGCGCGCAGCTCGGTATCACCGTCACCGGCCTTCTCGTCGGTTACGTCGCCGAACCGCTGATCGGTTCCGGCGTCGGTGACCTGCTCGGCGAGGTCGGCATCCCGGTGGGTGTCGGCGTGGTGATCGGCACCGTCATCGCGATCCTGTTCTCCACCGTCGTGCAGATGGTGTTCGGCGAGCTGTTCCCGAAGAACCTGGCCATCGCCCGCCCGGAACCGGTGGCGTTGTGGCTGTCCCGGTCCACCACGATCTACCTCGCCGCATTCGGCTGGCTGATCTCACTGTTCGACAAGGCCTCGAACCTGCTGTTACATGCCCTGCGCATCGAACCCGTCCACGACGTCGAGCATTCGGCGTCGGTGCGCGACCTCGAACACATCGTCGCGGAGTCCCGCGACGCCGGGGATCTGCCCGACGACCTGTCGGTGCTTCTCGACCGTGTGCTCGACTTCCCGACGCGCACGGCCGAACATGCCATGATCGCGCGACCGAACACCGATCACGTCGACGCCGCGTTGCCTGCGGCGGAGGTGCTCACCCTGATGAGCACCGGTCACACCCGGTACCCGGTGCTCGCCGGCGCCGACGACGAGGTGCGCGGTGTGATCCACCTGCAGGACCTCCTCGAGTGGTCCTACGCGCTCAAACAACACCCGCCGCAGGCCGATCCGTCGGCCGTCGCGGTCGACCTGAGTCGCGCGGCAGTGGTGGTGCCCTCCACCCTGCCGCTGCCCGAGGTGCTCGAGAACCTCGCGGCCGCCCATGAGGAGATGGCCATCGTCATCGACGAATACGGCGGCTTCGCCGGGGTGGTCACCGCCGAGGACATCGCCGAGGAGCTCGTCGGCGAGATCGACGACGAACACGACCCGGAGGCGTCGGCGGCGGTCGAGGAAACCGCCGAAGGCTGGCTGGTGCGCGGCGACGCGCACGTCGACGAGGTGTCGCGGGCCATCGGCTGGGAACTGCCCGAAGGAGACTACGAGACGATGGCCGGGCTGGTGATCGCCGAGTTCGTGGGCCTGCCCGAGGCCGGGGACGCGGTCACGATCACCATCGGACCCGATCCGGCAACGCTTCTCGACGACGACGAGGCGCCGCCTCGAAAGGTGCGCGCAACGGTGCTCGAGGTGGACAAGCGTGTGCCGTCGCTGCTGTCGATGACCATGTCGGACGATGCCGACGTCTCCTCCGACGCAGGACAGGAGGACGACCGTGGATAACCCGTGGATTGTCGTTTCGGTGACCGTGGCCCTGATCGCGGCCAGCGCGTTCTTCGTCGCGGTGGAGTTCGCGCTCATCGCCGCGCGCAGGCACCGGCTCGAGGACGCGGCCGCCACCAGTGGCAGCGCCCGTGCGGCGCTGCGCAGCGCGTCGGAGTTGTCGGTGCTGCTCGCCGGCTCGCAACTGGGCATCACGGTGTGCACGCTGGCGCTCGGTTCGGTCACCAAACCCGCTGTGCACCACTGGCTCACACCGGTCTTCGTGGACTGGGGCCTGCCGTACTGGTCGGCTGACGTCGTCGGCTTCGTGCTGGCGTTGATCATCGTCACGTTCCTGCACCTGGTGGTCGGGGAGATGGCGCCCAAGTCGTGGGCCATCGCGCATCCCGAGCGGTCGGCCATCGTGCTGGCGCTGCCGATGCGTGCGTTCATGTGGGTGACCCGGCCGGTCATCGTGCAGCTCAACCACCTGGCCAACTGGTGCCTGCGGCGTGTGGGTGTCGAACCCGTGGACCAGGTCGCGACCGGCCAGGACAGCGATGCGCTGCGACACCTGGTGGAGCACTCCGCCACGGTCGGCACGCTCGACGAGCGCTATCACGCCCACCTGACCAGTGCGCTGGAGTTGGAGTCGCTGACCGCCGGGGACGTCGTGACGCCTCGCGACCAGCTGGGCGAGGTGCCGCCGGATATCGACGCGGACGCCATTCAGGCCGCGGGCCGGACCTCCGGGCATCTCCGGTTGCTGGTGCGGGAGGAGGCCGGGGCGCGGGTCCAGGGCATCGTCCACGTGCGCGACAGCCTGGGTGCCGCACCGGGGGTCACCGCCGCCGACCTGATGCGACCGGTACTACGGATCGACTCGGACCAACCGGTGTACGAGGCGCTCGCGACCATGCGGGCCCAGCGCGCACACCTCGCGCTGGTGACCGGCGAGGACGGTGTGGCGATCGGGCTGGTCAGCCTCAACGATGTGTTGCACCGACTCCTCGCGACGGCGACGCCGGAGGCGTGATCGGCGCCCGGCTCGTCGCCGGGAACACCCCCTTCGGGGAGCGTGGTGGCGTTCGTTGCGCCGGCGGAAGCGGGAACGGCAGGTCCGGAGCGGAATTCGCGGCCCCGTGAGAGGGCTCCGAGGGCACATTGCCCTTGAGTCGCTCTGAGGGGGACGAGGATTCACGACTGTCTGCACCTCGGCCGCCGGTGCCGGCCTCGTATGTGTTCGCCGGGCGGAATCCACCGGGAGGTGGACTCGCCATCATGGCGGACTGGTCACCCATTCCGTGGGAGCCAGGATCCACGGCGACTTGGGGAGCGCTCCGGGGTCGAACCGCTCGGACAGGGTGGCGAGATCGACGGTCTCGTCCCGGGCGGCGAGACCGAGCGAGGAGGCGATCCGGGACAGGACGGTCGTCGTCGGAATGCCTTGGGCTGCAAGGTCGGTGAGGGTGACGGCGCCGTCGCGTTTGCTCAGGCGCACCCCGTCGGCGTTGAGGACCATCGGTACGTGCGCATAGGTCGGCGGCACCGATCCGAGGCGCGTCGCGAGGTAGGCCTGACGCGGCGCCGATGACAGCAGGTCGTCACCCCGGACGACCTGGTCGACGCCCTGGGCGGCGTCGTCGACGACGACGGCGAGGTTGTAGGCAGGTGTGCCGTCGTTGCGCTGGATCACGAAGTCGTCGACCGCGCCGGTGTAGGAGCCGTGGAGCTCGTCGAACACGGCGAACTCGGAAACGTGGGTGCGGATGCGGATCGCCGGTGGCCTGGTCGACCGGCGCTCGGCCCGTTGCGCCTCGGTCAGGTCGCGGCACGTGCCCGGGTAGGCGCCCTGTGGTGCGTGCGGTGCGGAGGGGGCTTCGAGGATCTCGCGGCGCGTGCAGAAGCACTCGAAGGTCTCGCCGGCGTTGTGGAGTCCGTCGATGATCGCGCGATATGTCGCGAGGCGATCGCTCTGGTAGACGACGGGCGGGTCCCAGTCGATGCCGAGCGCGGCCAGGTCGGCGAGCTGACCGGCGTCGGCGCCCGGGGCGGTGCGGTCGAGATCCTCCATGCGGATGAGGAAACCGCGGCCGGTGGTCCGTGCGAACAGCCACGCGAGCACCGCCGTCCGCAGATTGCCGACGTGCAGGTCGCCGGACGGGGACGGCGCGTACCGGCCCGCTCGCAGCTGTGTCGACATCGCGTCGAGCGTACCGCCGGGCTCTCCGGAGGTGCGTGGCGAGTGCGGGGCGACGCGATGAGAAACGGTGTCGGGGGAGGTCTGTCCCGGTGTCCGGCGCTCCACGCCACCCGGGACACCCCGGGGCGCGGTCATTGCGGTCGCGTCGAGAAGTGAGGAACGATGAATTCATGGATCTCCCGGTCATGCCTCCCGTCGCGCCGATGCTGGCCAAGGCGGTCACCGCGGTCCCGCCGCAACCCGATGGTTCGCAGTCCTGGTCCTATGAGCCCAAATGGGACGGTTTCCGGGCGCTGATCTTCCGCGATGGCGACGAGGTCACGATCGGTTCGCGCGGCGGCAAGGACCTGGCCCGCTACTTTCCCGAGATCGTCGAGGCAGCCAGGGCCGAACTGCCCGAGAAGGTGGTCCTCGACGGCGAGATCGGGGTGCCCGCGCTCATCGGAGACACGCATCGGCTGGACTGGGATTCGCTGGCTCAGCGGATACACCCGGCTCAGTCCCGGGTGGACATGCTCGCCGAGAAGACCCCGGCGATCTTCATCGGATTCGACGCTCTGGCGCTGGAGTCTCTGAACGTGATGGGTGAACCGTTCGAGGTACGACGCGAGGCGTTGTTGCGGGCGGTGGGCCCCGGCGGCCGCGACCGCCGATGCCATGTGAGTCGGGTGACGATCGATCCCGCGGTCGCCGAGGACTGGTTCTCCGCCTTCGAAGGCGCGGGCCTCGACGGGGTCGTCGCCAAACGGCTCGACGGGGTGTACGTCGAGAACAAACGTGAGATGTTGAAGGTCAAACACAAGCGGACCGCGGACTGCGTGATCTTCGGATATCGGATCCACAAGTCCGGCAGGGGGATCGGTTCCATGCTGCTCGGGCTGTACGGCGATGACGGCGAGTTGCGCATGGTCGGCGGGGCGGGTGCCTTCTCCGACGCCAAACGCGTTGAGCTGCAGGAGATGTTCGAGCCGATGCGCCTGCACCCCGACAAGGCCTCACCGGGTGAGCCGACCCGGTGGCGGTCGGAGAAGTCGGGGGAGTGGATTCCGATTCGGCCGGAGCTGGTCGCGGAGTTCGCCTACGACCAGATGGAGAACCATCGGTTCCGGCACACCGTGAAGTTCCTGCGATGGCGTCCCGACCGGGATCCGGAGAGCTGCGGCTACGACCAGCTCGACGTTCCGCTGACCTACGACCTGCACGACGTCCTCGAAGGGGAATGACCCATGGCATCTCGTTCTCCGGCAGAAGAACTCGACGTCGACGGCATCGCCGTTCGGATGAGCAACCCGGACAAGATCTACTTTCCGGAGCTCGGTGAGGATGGCGGCCGCAAACGGGATCTGGTCGGCTACTACCGAACCGTGGCGCTGGGCGTCGACGCCGGCGGCGACGGCCCGCTGATGCGTGCGACCCGGGACCGCCCGACGTTCCTGCAGCGGTTTCCCGACGGCGTCGAGGGCGACGAGATCTATCAGAAGCACATCGCCAAGAAGCGTCCCGAACATGTGCAGTCGACGGGAATCGTGTTCCCGTCCGGCCGAACCGGGGATGCGATCCGGCCCACCGTACCCGCCGACCTCGTGTGGGGTGCCAATCTCGGCACCGTCACCTTTCACACCTGGCCGACGCTGGCCGACGACAACGACCATCCCGACCAGCTCCGGATCGACCTCGATCCGCAACCGGGAACCACTTTCGAAGACGTGCGGCGCGTGGCCGTCGAGGGCCTGAAGCCGCTGCTCGACGAGCTCGGGTTCGCGGGCTTCGTGAAGACCTCCGGTGGCCGCGGCGTGCACGTGTACGTACCGATCGAGCCGCGGTGGGACTTCATCGCCACCCGGCGGTGCGTCATCGCGCTCGCCCGTGAACTCGAACGGCGCGATCCCGATCGCGTCACCACGTCGTGGTGGAAAGAGGAACGCGGAGAGCGGATCTTCATCGACTTCAACCAGAACGCGCGTGACCGGACGATGGCGTCACCGTATTCGGTTCGACGCAGCGCGCGTGGCCGGGTCTCGACGCCGGTGACGTGGGCCGAACTCGCCGACGTCGACCCCGACGACTGCACCATGGACACCGTCCCGAAACTCCTCGCCGATCGTGGTGACCCGTGGGCCGACATCGCCGACCATCGCCGCGGCGTCGAGAAGCTGTTGGAGATGGTCCAGGAAGACGACGCGAATGGCCTGGGGGACATGCCGTATCCGCCCAGCTACCCGAAGATGCCCGGCGAGCCGCCGCGCGTACAGCCGAGCAAGAAGGTCGCCGAACACTGGGACGAGAAGGGCAATCGGCGACCGGAGGGGTGAGCTCGGGCCCCCGAAAGATGCGTTCAGGCCCGGAAGTGTTCAGCCGCGGAAGTGTTCGGGCCCGGAGGTGTTCAGGCCCGGAGGTGTTCAGCCCCGGAAGGCGATGAGCAGCCCGAGATACAGGAAGTATCCCGCGACGAATGCGAGGCCTTCCGGTCGCGAGATCCGGCGGCCGGAGATGAACACCGGAATGCACAGCAGCGCAACGGCGGCCATCAGCGGGATGTCGATACGGATGAGTTCGTCGGTGACGTCGAGTGGTTTGACCAGGGCGGTCACGCCGAGGATGAACGCGATGTTGTAGACACTCGAGCCGATGAGGTTGCCGATCGCGAGGTCGCGGTTGCCGCGGAGCGTCGACATGATCGTCGTGGTGAGCTCGGGCGCCGAGGTCCCGATTGCGACGATCGTCAGTCCGATGAACGCCTCGCTGACGCCGAGATCGGTTGCCACGTCCACCGAACCGCGCACGAGCAAGTCCGCACCGACGACGACCACCGCGATGCCGCCGATCAGTTCCAGCACCCGCTGCCACATCGGTCCGCCGGTCGCGGGCAACTCGTCGTCGGTCACCAGGCTGGTCGTCTTCGCCTTGAGTTCGGCACGGATGGCGATGGCGGTGTAGGCGGCCGCCAATGTCAGCAGGAGCAGGCCGTCGAGTCGGGTGAGGGTGCCGTTGGCGCTCAACGCGAGGAGCAGCAGTGCACTGATGACCATCACCGGAAGGTCGAGCCGGATGGTCTGGCGACCCAACGCGAGAGGCACCATGGCGGCCGAAAGGCCCAGGATCAGAAGCAGATTGACGATGTTGGTGCCGGCGATGTTGCCGATGGCCAGCGCTCCGGCGTCGTTGAACGACGCGTCGATCCCGACCGCGAGCTCGGGCATGGAGGTGCCGATCGAGACGATGGTCAACCCCACCAGAAGTGGTGAGACGCCGAGCTCGCTCGCGATCGCCGATCCGCCGCGCACCAGCAGTTCCGCGCCCGCCACCAGGCCGCCGAGTCCGAGCAGCACGAACAGGACGTCGGTCACCATACGACGACCCTAACCGGCGTATCCGCGCACCCTCAGCGGCGGAAGGCCTCGGCCGCCCAGTCCGCGAACGGCTGCCAGCCGACGCCGGGGAAGCGGCGGTGCAGCGTGGGGATGTCGACCTCGTAACCGCGGTCGCCGAGGAAGGTGAACATCGCACTCATGTCCGGCGACGGGATGCGCCCGGGGTCGAAGGACTCCGCGGCCACCGCGGTGTTCAGTACCTCGCCGACGATGCGCGCCATCTCCGCCGGGCTCGGCTGGTCGGACGCGATGTCGATGCGTTCGCCCACGTGGAGGTCGGGTTCGGAGAACAGCAGGGCGACGAACCGTCCCAGATCCCGCCGCGAGAGTTGTTGCAGCGGTTTGTCGGCGGGCATCGCGATCGGCATGACGCCGGCGTCGAGGGCATCGGTGCCGGCGAGCAGATTGTCGTAGAAGTAGGCCGGGCCGACAACGGTGTGCGGGATGTCGGTGGCCGCGAGCATCTTCTCGACCTCGTACTTCGAGTCGAAGTGGGGGACCCCGGTGTCGCGGTCCGCCGACGCCACCGAGGAGAACACCAGATGGGGGACCGACGCCGCGGTGGCCGCCTCGATCAGCGCGCGACCCTGGGCGACTTCGGCGTCGACGCCGGACTCGAACGGCGTCGTCAGCGCGAAGACGCCCGCCGCGCCGTAGAACGCGTCGGTGAGACCGACGCCACTGACGATGTTGCCGACGGCGAGTTCCACGCCACGCCGGGCGAGCGCCGCCGACTTCGCCGAGACCGCGTCGCGGATCACGGCGCGCACCGGAAAACCGGCGTCGAGCAGGGCATCGAGGACGGCGCCGCCCTGCCCTCCCGTGGCTCCGATGACGACGACGGGAGAGGTTTCGGCCATGCCGTCGACCCTAGTGCGGGGCATCGCGTACGCAAGCGGTTTGGGTGTGCGCGCCGTCGGCGGCTATCATCTCGACGTTGGAGGATTCGCCTAGTGGCCTATGGCGCTCGCCTGGAACGCGGGTTGGGTTAACAGCCCTCAGGGGTTCGAATCCCCTATCCTCCGCCACCGACGGTCCGCGGTGTCGCCCCCTGCCGGGAGCGCACGCCGCGGACCTTCGTCGTTTCCGGTGTCCGAACGCTTCGAGGACCCCCGCGCGGGCCGTCGGAACCCCTCGCTACACTGGACGACGGATCCCGCGCGGCGTGCATCCTGTGAACTCCCCCAGGGCCGGAAGGCAGCAAGGGTCAACGGGCTCTCTCGGGTGCGCGGGGTCCCCTATATCCCCGATTTACATTTCAGGTCTGCGACGTCGGCCTTTCGCTCCGGCGTCGAGCCGCGAGAGGGCCAACGTGAATTTCCACTCGATGAGTGCCGACCGACTTCGCGACACCCAGGCGGATCTGAAGAAGCAGTACGACGCGCTCACCGCACTCGGTCTCACGCTGGATCTCACCCGTGGCAAGCCGGCTCCCGCTCAGCTCGACCTCTCGAACGCACTGCTGTCGCTGCCCGGTGAGGACTACCGCGACGGCGCGGGCACCGACACCCGCAACTACGGCGGCATCGCCGGCCTGCCCGAGCTGCGGAGGATCTTCGGTGAGCTCCTTGCGGTGGATCCGAAGAACCTGATCGCATTCGGCAACTCCAGCCTCGAACTCATGCACGACCTCACCGTCTTCGGGCTGCTGCACGGCACCGCCGATTCCGACGCGCCGTGGGGCGAGCAGACGATCAAGTTCCTGTGTCCGGTGCCGGGCTACGACCGCCACTTCGCGATCACCGAGAGCTTCGGCATCGAGATGATCCCGGTGCCGATGCTCCCCGACGGTCCCGATGTCCGCGTGTGCGCCGAACTCGTCGCGTCCGATCCCGCCATCAAGGGCATGTGGGCCGTCCCGACCTACTCCAACCCGACCGGCGTCACCTTCTCCGAGGAGGTGACCCGCGGGTTGCTCGAGATGCCCGCGGCGCCCGACTTCCGCATCTACTGGGACAACGCCTATGCGGTACACACCCTCGTCGACGCCCCGCCGGCGCCGCTGCCCGTTCTCGAGATGGCCGCCGCAGCGGGTCACCCCAACCGGGTGTACGTCCTGGGTTCGACGTCGAAGATCACCTTCGCCGGTGGCGGCGTCTCGTTCTTCGGGTCGTCGGCGGAGAACATCGCCTGGTTCAGCAAGTACCTCTCGTTCAAGACCATCGGCCCGGACAAGGTCAATCAGCTGCGCCACCTGAAGTTCTTCGGCGACGCCGACGGTGTGCGCGCACACATGGCGAGACACCGCGAGATCCTGGCACCGAAGTTCGCACTTGTGCTCGACATCCTCGACGACCGGCTCGCCGAGTCGAAGGTCGCGTCCTGGTCGGAGCCCGAGGGCGGTTACTTCATCAGCCTCGACGTGCTCGACGGCTCAGCCAGGCGCACCATCGAACTGGCCAAGGAAGCCGGGATCGCTCTCACCGCCGCCGGTTCGGCGTTCCCGTACAAGACAGATCCGCACGACCGGAACATCCGGCTCGCGCCGACCTTCCCGGACACCGACGACCTGCGTGCCGCGATGGACGGGGTCGCCACCTGCGTGTTGCTCGCCGCGGCGGAAACACTGCTCGCGCGCCAGAGCTGAGGGCATTCCACCCAGGTTCCATTAGTCGATCGATCCCCGGCGCGCCGCCGACACTCCGGTGGCGCGCCGGGTTTCGGGGTTAGATTGCTCTCATCCACGGTCAGTGCGCAGGAACGCGCGCTCTCATATGACAGGCTTTGAAATCGTGAATCTGCCCAGGCCGGTTCTGGTCGCATCCGGTTTCGCCGTCGTGGGGGCCATCGCTCTGGCGCTCCAGGACGTCGTCGTACCGATGGGTGCCCAATTCTGGGGTCTGCTGCACAACCAGATCGACCTCGCGGTCTACCAGGCGGGCGCCCGGTCGGTGACCGGCGGCGTCAGCCTCTACGACGTGAAGATGGTCGAAGACCTCGACTACACCTACTCGCCGTTCTCGGCGCTGCTGTTCACCCCGCTGGCCTGGCTGTCCTTCGACCTCGCCCGTCCACTGTGGACCGCAGGCATCGTGGCCGCCCTCTATCTGGTCATCATGCTGAGTTTCCGCAGCCTCGGCCGCCCGGTGACCTGGCCGTTGCGCGTGATCGCGATGTCGCTGGTGGCGGTCGCGATGTTGTTCGAGCCGGTGCGCACCACCATCTGGTACGGCCAGATCAATGTGTTCCTGATGCTGATCATCGTCGCCGACCTCACCCGTCCGGCGAGTGGGAAGAACCCCGGCCGGCTGCGGGGCGTGGGAACCGGAATCGCCGCAGGCATCAAACTGACGCCGCTGATCTTCGCCGGCTACTACGCGGTGCAACGGAACTGGCGCGCCTTCTTCGGCGTGGTCGGCGGCTTCGCGTTGACGATGCTCATCGGCTTCGTGGCGCTGCCCCGCGATTCGTGGTCGTACTGGACCGGCAAGCTGTTCGAGTCCGACCGCGTGGGCTCGGCCCAGCTGCGCGGCAACCAGTCGATCCGCGGGATGCTGGCCAACCATCTCGACACCGACGATCCGCCGACACTGCTGTGGCTCGCGCTGGTCCTCGCCGCGCTCGCCGCCGGATTCGCCGTCGCGATGTATGCGCATCGCAAGGGCCAGGAGTTGCTGGCCGTCAGCATCATCGGCATGACCGCGTGCGTGGTGTCGCCGATGTCGTGGGGACACCACTGGGTGTGGTTCGTGCCGATCATGGTGATCGGTGTGCATCTCGTCCTCGACGTGGCCCGTCCTCGTCCGCAGCGAGTGTGGGCGGGCGTGGGCGTGACGGCGCTGCTGTTGCTGGCGTTTGCCTGGCCGACGCATGTGCCGGCGCTGGTCCCCGACGGCTACTACACCGGGTTGTACGTCAAGACGCGGATCACCTGGCTGAACTGGTTCACCGTGAGCCCCTATCTGTGGGCCTACGTCGGGGTGCTGGTCGCGACGGTCGTCGGGCTGCGGCTGGTGGGCAGCCGCACCACTGTCCCGCCGGGACCGACCGATCCGATCATTGCACCGGGGGTGGCGGCGGCGGTGATCGCCGACCGTGGACTGGCCGTCGGGGAGAGCGCCGCGGGCGGCTCGCGAGATGACGCCGCACACACCGAGGCCGGTGGTGCCGACAACGGCACCGGCGCGGACGAGCCCGGGGCCATGGCCCGGTCCGGACCTCAGGACGTGACCGATGACCTGGTCGGAACCGCAGGCGAGGCCGTCACCGACACACCCGATGAGGGGCCCGCGCGCACAGTGTGAGGCAGGCGCATCGGATGTCACGGCACGCCGGTACTCTCAACGCGTGGCTCTGTATCGCACCTATCGCCCGGCTACCTTCGCCGACGTCGTGGGTCAGGAGCACGTCACTGATCCGTTGAGCCACGCCCTCGATTCCGGTCGCATCAACCATGCGTATCTGTTCTCGGGTCCGCGCGGTTGTGGCAAGACGTCGTCGGCGCGAATCCTGGCTCGCTCGCTGAACTGTGTCGAGGGCCCGACGTCGCGCCCCTGCGGCACGTGCACGTCGTGTGTGGCGCTCGCCCCGGGCGGCCCGGGCAATCTCGACGTCATCGAACTCGACGCTGCGAGCCATGGCGGTGTGGACGACACCCGCGAGCTGCGCGACCGCGCCTTCTACGCCCCGGCCGAGTCGCGCTACCGCGTGTTCATCGTCGACGAGGCACACATGGTGACCAACGCCGGCTTCAATGCGCTGCTCAAGATCGTCGAGGAGCCGCCGGAGCACCTGATCTTCGTCTTCGCGACGACCGAGCCGGAGAAAGTGCTGCCCACCATCCGGTCGCGCACCCATCACTATCCGTTCCGGTTGCTCGCGCCGCCCGTGATGCGGGGTTTGCTGGAGAAGATCTGCGAGCGCGAGGGCGTCACGGTCGCACCCGAGGTGTACCCGCTGGTGATCCGCGCGGGCGGTGGCTCACCGCGTGACTCGCTGTCGATCCTCGACCAGCTGCTGGCCGGCGCCGACGATCAGGGTGTCGCCTATGAACGCGCGCTGGCCCTGCTCGGTGTCACCGACGTCGCGCTGATCGACACCGCAGTGGACGCACTCGCCGACGCCGACGGGTCGGCGTTGTTCGGCACGGTGGAGAAGGTGGTCGACGCCGGGCACGATCCTCGGCGATTCGCCGTCGATCTGCTCGAACGGCTCCGCGATCTGATTCTGCTGCAAGCGGTTCCCGATGCCGCCGACCGCGGACTGGTCGAGGCCCCCGGGGAGCAGCTCGCACGGATGCAGTCCCAGATCGAGACCCTCGGTCCGGCGTCGCTGACTCGCTTCGCCGAGATCGTGCACAACGCACTGGGAGAGATGCGCGGCACCACGTCACCGCGGTTGCTCCTCGAGGTGATGTGTGCGCGGATGCTGCTGCCCGCGGTCTCGTCCGACGACGCAGCACTCCTCCAGCGACTCGAACGGCTGGAATCGGGGATCGGGACCACGTCGATCCCGGTCCCGGCGAAACCGGCTGAGCCCGAACCGGAACCGAAGTTCCTCCGTCCGTCGCAGCGTAAGGCCATGGAAGAGGCCAAGGCGGCGGAAGCCGCCAAGCAGGCCGCAGCGGAGGCGGCCGAGGCCGACGCCGCGCCGGTGTCGACGCCGGCAGCACCGGCCGTCGAGGAGCAGGCCCCAGAGAAGGTTGCTGCAGAGAAGGTTGCTGCGGAGAAGGTTGCTGCCGAAGCCGCCGAGCCCGTGGCGGCGCAGGTGCCGGCGGTCGCGTCGATCGTCGACGAGCCTGCTGCCGACGAGCCCGTTGCCGCTGATTCCGTTGCCGCCGATTCCGTTACCGTCGATACCGTTACTGACGAGGAGATGCTCGACGAGCTCATCGTCGAGGGACCGGCCCTCGAGGACGCGGTCGCCGAGGCCGAGGCGGTCGAGGCAGCCGAGGCGCTGGTCACGGAGGTCGACGCCACCGCGTCGGAGACATCGGAGGACCAAGCGCCGACCGAGGACGAGGCGATCACCGTCCACGCAGCGCCCGACGAGGACGTTTCGTCCGAACAGGCCGCCGACGAGGCGTCTGCCCCCGATCAGCCCACGCTGCTCGAGCCCGCATCGATCGAGCCCACGCTGCTCGAGCCCACGCTGATCGAGCCGGCCGAGCAACCGCCGGCCCGCGCCGATCGCACGCCCTCCGCCCCCGAACCGCCGTCCCGCGCGCCGGCGGCGACCGCTCCCGAGCCGACGCCCGAACCGGCGTCGTCGATGCCCTACGACGACATCCCGCTTCCCGACGAACCCGTCGACGAGTACGAGGTCCCGCCGCCGGATGCGACGCCGGCCCGCGCTCGCCAACCCGAACCGGAGTCACAACCCGAACCGGCCGTGGATGGCGGACTCGATGTGGACTCGGTTCGTCTGCGCTACCAGGACATTCGAGCCGCGGTGCGGGAACGCTCGAAGAGCCTCGAACCGATGTTGTCGGCGGCCGTCATCGCCGACGTCGACGGCACGACGGTGGTCTTGTCGCACCCGATCGAGGTGCTGGTCGGCCGGCTGTCGGCGCCACATGCGGTGACCATCATCCGGGAGGCGCTGACCGAGGTCTTCGGTACCGAACTCGACGTCCGGACCGTGCACCAGGCGCCGGGCACTGCCGTCCCGTCCTCGGGTGGGGCGGGGCAACCGGCCACGCAGCAGGCAAAGCCGCGGCAGTCGTTCTCGCGTCCGAGTCGCGCGCGCGACCAGGGTGCCGCGCCGGCGCCGGCGCCCGAACCCGTTGCCGAGCCGGAGGAACCCGAGCCGCCACGAGCCGACGAGGACATCCCTGCCGAGGAACGCGCGGAGATGGTGGCCGACGCACGTACCGGCAGCCCCGAACAGCGTCTCGACCCCGACCTGGTCGCGCTGGAGTTGCTCAAGTCAGAACTCGGGGCCCGGCCGCTGGAGTGAGGTGCCGGGAGCGGGGTTCGTGGTAGAAACACACAGATGCGGCCTCCACGAGCTTCGCGCCTCCGGCAGACACCAGCGTTTCGCCTTGGCCTGTCGATGGTGTCGGTGACGGCGGCATTCACGCTGTCCATCGCCTGCGCCTCGGCGACGCCGACCGCCGTACCGAGCGGTCCGTCGCCGATGAGCAGCTCATCGTCGACGTCGAGTGCGACGAGCACTGCGGCCGCGGCCCATCCGGTGTCGACGCAGGCGCCGCGCCGCCCCGTCGATCAGCGAGCTCGTGCCGTCGGTTTCGTCGATGTCCGGAGCGTCATTCCGAGCGCGCTGCTGGACTTGCGTTACGCGACCGACAACAACTTCGTCGGGGAGCGTTTGTACCCACCGAATGCCCGCTGTCTGGTCCACGAGTCGATGGCGCCGGGTCTGAAGACTGCCGCCCGCGCGCTACGCGCACACGGCGAGGTGCTGGTGTTCTGGGACTGCTATCGACCACATTCGGTGCAGCAGAGAATGTTCGAGAAGGTGCCGAATCCCGCGTGGGTGGCCGAGCCTGGGCCGTACTCCACCAGTCATGAAACGGGCCGGTCGGTGGACGTCACCCTGGCTGCCCGCATACCGAACTGTCCGACGACACGTGTGATCGCCGACCGTTGCCGCGTCGACATGGGTACCGACTTCGACTCGTTCACCCCACGCGCCACTGCCTACGCCACAGCCGGGGTTTCGGCGTCGGCGCGCGCCGCGCGGGCGCGGCTTCGGGACGCCATGGCCGCTGGGGGATTGACCGTCTACTCCGGTGAGTGGTGGCACTTCGACGGTCCCGGCGCGGATGTCCGCCGGCCGATCATCGATGTGCCGGTCTCCTGAGTGCCTCGGGTCGGTGTGATCCTCAGGCCTGCCACCACGGCCGCAACGGCACCTGGTGAGTGCCGTCGGCGTCGAGCTTGGTGGCGAGGACATGGTGGAGCTGGATGATGTTGCGGTCGAAGCCGATCCGGCAACCGGCCATGTACAGGCCCCACAGCAGCGCGGTGCCCTCGCCGACCTCGGCGACCGCCTCGTCCCAGTGCTCGACGAGGTTGACGTTCCAGTCGCGAAGCGTCATCGCGTAGTGCTCGCGGAAGTTCTCCTCGTGGATCACCTCCATGCCACCGATGTCCTGCAGCTTGGAGATGATCTTGCCGGAGCCGGTGAGTTCGCCGTCGGGGAACACGTAGCGGTCGATGAACGAGCCGGCCTTGCTGCGACTGGCATTGTCGGGCCGGGTGATGCAGTGGTTCAACAACATTCCGCCAGGGCGGAGCTTGTCGCGCATGAATCCGAAGTAGGCGGGGTAGTTGTGGACGCCGATGTGTTCGGTGAGACCGATCGACGACACCGCGTCGAATCCGCTCTCGGTGATGTCACGGTAGTCGGAGTGACGTACCTCGGCGAACTCGCCGAGGCCCTCCTCGGTGATGGCCCGCTGCGCCCACTCGGCCTGTTCGGCGGACAGCGTCGCGCCGATGGCGTGGACTCCGCGTCGTGCCGCGTAGCGGACCATTCCACCCCAGCCGCAACCGATGTCGAGCAGACGGTCACCGGGCTTGAGACGCAGCTTCTCGAAGATCAGCCGGTACTTGTTGTCCTGGGCGGCTTCCAGTGACGCGTCGTGGTCGGGATAGACCGCGCATGTGTAGGTCATCGACGGTCCGAGTACCCACTCGTAGAAGGTGTTCGAGACGTCGTAGTGGTAGTGGATGACCTCGGCGTCGCGAGCTTTGCTGTGCCGCAGGCCCTCGGCGAACCGACGCCAACGGGGCACTGCCTCCTGCGGCGGGGGAGCGATCGGCTTGAAATGTTCGATGCCCAGCGAGCGGGCGATCTGCGCCAGCGCCAGCGGGGACGGGCGATGGAATTGCAGATTACTGGCGATCGCCATCAGGGCGGGATGCGGATCGCCGGGGTGGGCGCCGATGAGTTCGAGGTCGCCGGCGATGTAGGCGCGGGCGAGACCGAGGTCACCGGGTGCCGTGACGAGGTAAGTCGTGCCGCGCGGGGTCTTGAGGTTCAGTCCGTACCGGGCGTCGGCCGGTCCGGCCGTGCTGCCGTCATATGCTGTGATCCGGATCGAGAGATCACCTCCGAGCAGCGTCGCCAAGATCTCCGCGAGGGTCATCTTGCCGGTGGAGGAATCCGCACTCGACGGCACGCTGTCTTTGAACGTGGTCATTGACGTTTCACCGCTTTCGCATAGAGGTCCAGCAGACGGCCGCGTGGGTCGTACCGCTTCTTGAGGAGTCGATAACTCTCTCCGCCGTACAGCTCGTCGAACTCTTCTGCGGAGTAGAAACTCTCCGAGTACAGCGACTTGTGGCCGTCGAGCTCGGCGACCTTGCGTTCGATCATCTTGTTGGTGTGTCCGGGATCGCCCGGAGTGACCGGTACAGCCGACCAGAAGCCGACGTTGACGTACGTGCGTTGCGGGGCAAGCGGATAGATCGGCCAGGGGCGGACCTCGTCGGAGCCGGGGAGAGCTGGCTCGCGAAGTCGCAACGGGCACAACCAGATCGGTTCGATCGGGATGTTGTCGAGGAACCACTCGACGTACTCGGTGGTCCGTTCGATGGGGACCTCGATGTCCTGGACGACGCGTTCGCCTGCCGGGAGGCCCTTGCGGGCGTTGAGGCGGTCACCGATGTCGAAGCGCTGATCGAGTCCGATCAGTTTCCAGTAGAAGCTGCTGCGCAGGTAGCGCTTGGGCCACCAGCGGCGGATCTTCGGGTTCTGCGCGCCGAAGGCACGTGAGCACCAGAACCAGTCGGTGTCCCAGCGCCACAGGTAGTCGTGAACGGTCAGCCGGTCGGTCGTCTTCTGCTGGATCGACCGGTAGAAGATGTCCATCCCGGTGTAGTCGCTGACGGGTCCTTCCTCGTCGGTCTGGCGACCGAGGGTGAGGTAGGACTCGTCGGCGGAGAACACGACTCCGTCGAGATAGTCGACGGGCTCGCCGTCGTGCGTCTTGGTCGTGACGATCGCGTCCATCGTCGATTGCAGCTCGGCGATCGAGGAGAACCGGAGATGACGCAGGCTCACATAGGGCTGCACCGGCTCCAGCTCGATGCGCAGGCGAACCGAATAGCCGAGCGTTCCATAGGAGTTGGGGAACCCGTAGAAGAGGTCGGCGTTCTCGTTGGTGGGGGTGGCGGTGACGATCTCGCCGTCGCCGGTGAGGATGTCGATCTCGAGGACCGACTCGTGGGGCAGACCCGAACGGAACGACGTGCTCTCGATGCCGAGTCCGGTGACCGCGCCGCCCAGGGTGATCGTCTTGAGCTGTGGGACCACCAGCGGTGCCAGTCCGTAGGGGAGTGTCGCGGCGACCAGGTTCTCGTAGGTGCACATCCCGGCGACATCGGCGGTCCGGGAGACGGGGTCGACGGATATGACGCGGTCCAGTCCGGAGACGTCCAGTCCGGGATACGGATTCGCGGCGCGCTTGCGGAAGAGGTTCGATGTCTTCTTGGCAAGGCGCACGGTTGCGTGCGGCGGGATGGCACGATAGCTGGCCAAAAGGGTGGACACCCCCTGGTCGAATGCCTGTCCCCCCATCTCCAGCCCAGTACTCACCCGGTTAGCCTAGGACTTGATCAGTTCAGTCGCCAATCGTTTCGTCCTGAGGAGTGTCCATCGTGGGTCAGGTTTCCGCATCTCATTCGATCGACATCGCCGCCGCCCCGGACAAGGTGATCGGTGCACTGGCCGACTACGAGCAGACCCGTCCGGCGATCCTGCCGGAGCAGTACCGCGACTACAAGGTCATCAGTGGCGGCCACGGCGACGGCACCGTCGTGCACTGGATTCTGCAGGCAACCTCCAAGCGTCAGCGCGACGTTCAGGCGACCGTCAGCGTGACTCCCGACACCGTGACCGAGCGGGACGCCAACTCGACGATGGTGACCACCTACACGGTCGTGGCGTCGGGCTCCGGCTCGAGGGTCACCACGACGACCACCTGGAACGGCGCGGGCGGCATCGGCGGCTTCTTCGAAAAGACGTTTGCGCCCAAGGGTCTCAACCGCATTCAGGCCGAGGTGCTCGGCAACCTCAAGAAGCGCCTCGAACGCTGACCCCTGGCGGTGCCGGCCGGGAACGCGCGATGACCGGGAGCTCGGACAACGTCCGACGACGCAGGGGGCGCGCCCGGCCGTCGCCACTCCCGATCCGCGACGGCGTCGACGCGACTCGTGTCGTACTGCGGTCGGGTCCGGAGTTCACGGTCGGCGAAGCTCTGCTCGGCTCGCCCAGTCTGGCCGGTCTCACCGCCGACGACCTGCACCGACGTGCTGCGGCGGGGGAGATCGTCGATGCAGGCGGCCGGCCCGTGGATCTCGACTCGGCGTCGCAGATGAACATCTCGCTCTACCTCTACCGCGACCTTCCCGACGAGGTGGAGATCCCGTTCGACGTCCCGGTGCTCTATCGCGACGAGAACATCGTCGTCGTCGACAAACCCCACTTCCTCGCGACCATGCCGAGGGGTCGACACGTGACGCAGAGCGCGCTGGTGCGCCTGCGGCGCGAACTCGGCACCGACACCATCTCGCCGGCTCATCGGCTCGACCGGCTCACCGCAGGGGTACTGCTGTTCACGCTGCGTCCGGGGGTGCGATCGGCGTACCAGGAACTGTTCGCCGCACGCACCGCGCGCAAGGAGTACCGCGCGCTGGCGCCGGTCGACGAGACGCTCACCGAGACCGTGACCGTGCGCGACCGCATCGAGAAGACCGCAGGCGACCTGCGGGCACGCGTCGTCGACGGGCCGGTCAACGCCATCAGCGACATCACGCTCATCGATCAGACCGACCGCGGCGGCGTCTACCGGCTCAACCCGCACACCGGACGGACCCACCAGCTGCGGTTGCACATGGCTTCGGTCGGGGTGCCCATCGTCGACGACCCGCTGTATCCCGACGTCCGCCCGGAACTGGCCGAGAAACCCGACCACGGCGATTTCTCCGCCCCGTTGCGGCTGGTGGCGCACGCGCTGGAGTTCACCGACCCGCTCACCGGCGAGGAACGGCGATTCGTCAGTCGGCGGTCGGTGCTCGGGTGAGGAGCTGAAGATCTCGTCTTGCCCGAGAGGTGTGCAGGGCGAACCTCTACCCTGGCCGGGTGACCATTCGAGCGTCGTACGAACGGCATCCTGACCTGGGCTGTGAGGCCGTCGTGTTCATCGACGACGAGTCGATGGCCTGTTTCCAGATCCAGCGCGACCTGGTCGGCGGACCGCGGGCCGACGAGTACTGCGTGACGACCGGGGCGAGCGCGCCGATCTACGGCGGCATCACCCAGTGGCGGCGCGTCGAGGATCGTTTCGAGTTCGCGCTGACTCCTCGCGCGGGCCGGTTGTTCGGCGACGAGGTGCTGTCCTTCGAGATCAGTCCCGTGGACGAGGCGACGGTCGACGACATCGCCGCGCATGTCGATCGGTTGCTGCGCTGAGGCTGCGACTACCCTGGACCGGGTGACGCAACCATTCGATCCCAGCGCATTGTTCGGCGGCGGCCAGGGCGGGGAGAACCCGATGGCGGGACTGCTGGCCCAGGCGCAGCAGATGCAGGAGAAACTCCTGTCCGCGCAGAATGAGATCGCCGCGACGGAGGTCGTCGGCAGCGCGGGCAACGGCCTGGTGACGGTGACCGGCAACGGCACCGGCGAGGTGACCGCGGTGTCGATCGATCCCAAGGTCGTCGACCCCGACGACGTCGAGACCCTGCAGGACCTGCTGCTCGGCGCGCTCGCGGATCTGTCGCAGAAGCGCGAGCAGCTGGCGAGCGAGAAGATGGGGCCGCTGGCCGGGGGACTCGGCGGCGGCATCCCCGGGCTCGGCGGCTGAGACGCCCCGCACGCGCGAGGAGTCATCACGCGCGACACAGTGGCAACAGGTCGAGTGAACGACGAGTAGGGACCCGGGCACGCGATGTATGAAGGACCGATCCAAGACCTGATCGACGAGCTGGCCAAGCAGCCCGGCCTCGGTCCCAAGGGTGCTCAGCGGATCGCGTTCCACCTGCTGGCCGGGGACAAGCCCGACATCGACCGCTTGATCGCGGCGCTCGGCCGGGTGCGCGACGACGTCGTGTTCTGCGCCGAATGCGGCAATGTGTCGGCGAACCGTCTGTGCCGGATCTGTTCGGACGCACGTCGCGACGCCACGAAGATCTGCGTCGTCGAAGAACCGAAAGACGTGCACGCGATCGAGCGGACCAAGGAGTTCAACGGCCGGTATCACGTGCTCGGCGGTGCGCTGGACCCGTTGTCGGGCATCGGACCCGACCAGCTGCGAATCCGCGAACTGCTGCGCCGTCTGGCGAATCAGGAGGACGGCGTCGACGTGTCCGAGGTGATCGTCGCGACCGACCCCAATACCGAAGGCGAGGCCACCGCCACCTACTTGCAGCGCATGCTCAAGGACTTCCCCGGGCTGTCGGTGACCCGGCTCGCCTCGGGACTGCCGATGGGCGGCGACCTCGAATTCGCCGATGAGCTGACCCTCGGCCGCGCACTGTCGGGACGTCGAATCCTGGCGTGAGGCACCACGCTCGGCGTGCCGGGGCGGTCCGGCTAGGGTCGGGGGGTGATAACGCTGAAGCGGGGGCATCATCGAATCCGGGGGATCGCAGCGGGACTGACGGCCGTCGTCGTGGCGGGCCTCACCGTTACCGGCCCGGCGGCGTCTACCGCGCCCGCGTCGGCCGCACCCCCCGAGCTGCAGTGGGAGACGTGCCCGGCCGTTCACGGCGTGCCCGCCGAGGTCCGTTGCGCGACAGTCGAGGTGCCGTTGGACCACCGCAAGCCGAACGGGAAGACGATCGAGATCGGTGTCAGCCGGAGTCTCGCACGCGACCAGTCCCGTCGCCGCGGCGTGGTGATGGGCAACCCGGGCGGCCCCGGTGGGGACGCCATCGCGATGTTCAGCCAGTTGCGGCCGCCCGCGGCGATGCTCGACGAATGGGATCTCGTCGCCGTGCAGCCGCGCGGGCTGCCATCGGCCACCCCGCTCCGGTGCGCTCCGATCACGGGTGAAGAGCCGGAACTGGTCACCGCTGTAGGCAAACTCAACCGGGACCGGTGTGAACGTGAGAGCCCGGGCCTGGCCTCGTCACTGACCACCGAGAACACCGCGCGCGACATGGACGTGGTTCGGCGCGCGCTGGGCGAACAGAAGGTCAGTCTCTACGGCGTCTCCTACGGCACGCTGCTGTTCTCGACCTATGCGACGTTGTTCCCGCAGCGGGTGGACCGGATGGTCCTCGACTCCGGGTTCGATCCCGGGCTGGTGTGGAACAGCCTCCTGGCCGCACAGACACCCGGGTACAAGGCCCGCGTCCACGCGATGATGGCGTGGATGGCACGCCACGACAACGTCTACCACCTGGGCACCACTCCGCTTGCTGTGTACCGCAAGTGGAGCGCCCGGATCAGTGCGGAGGCAGGCGTGCCGCCGTCGCTGGCGGCGCCCCCCGCCCAGGTCGGCGACGTGCCGCCGGGACTGCGGGCCGTCGCCGAGCAGTACATCGCCGGGGTCAACCTGACCGCCGATGTGCGGGCGCGATTCGAGAACTTCGTCGCGACCCTGCTCAAACCCGGTTCCGTGCAGGCGACGTCGTCGCTGCTGGTGTTGACCCGAGCTCTCGCCCCCGACCGGAACTCGTGGCCGGTCGTCGCGATGATGACCGCAGGCACCGCCGGGAAGTTCCCCGAGCCCCCGCCCGCCGTGCTCGAGGCGTCGCGGATCTCGCAGGACATGCAGGGGGTCATCCTGTGCAACGAGAATCAGGTGCCCGCAAATCCGGCGAGCGGCCCCGAGGCGATCATCGCGAACTTCGTCACCGGTGACCCGTTCGACGCGCCCGGACTCGTCTACGGCTCGGGCATGGCCTGCGCCGGGGCACCGCCGCTCACGCGTCCGGTCCAGATCCGCAACCGTGGGCTCGAGGTGCGGCCGTTGCAGATCCAGAGCGTGGGCGATCCGCAGACCCCCTACCAGGGGGCGGCGAAGATGCGTGCGCTGATGGGTAGTCACCTCATCACCGTCGGCGGCGGCGACCACGGACAGCTGGGCCGCGCCAATGCACCGCTCGACGCCGCGATCGTCGAGTACCTGCGGACCGGCCGGACCGCGGTGACCAGTGTCGAGCAGGCGCCGATCACCGCGCCGCTGACCCGGATGCCGCCGGCGATGTCCGGCGCGACACGGTGGTGAACCCGACCGAGCCGGTGACCGCAGAGGTCGGTGCCCGGCTCGTCGAGCTCGCCGGTCAGCTCGATTCCGGGATCGTCGCCATCGACGGCCCGTCGGGGGCGGGGAAGTCGACGGCGGCGGATCTGCTGGTCGCCGAGCTGCGCCGGCGCGACGTGGGCGTGACCCTCGTGCGCACCGATGACTTCGCCACCTGGGACGATCCCGTCTCGTGGTGGCCGGAGCTGGAAGCCGAGGTGCTTCATCCCTTTTCCCGACGCCGCGACTACAGGTACCGCCCGCGGGTGTGGCGCGACGGTGTGCCGAGCCCGGGACCGCGCGTGTGGATCGAGTGGCAGCCGCTGCTCATCATCGAGGGGGTGTCGTCGGCTCGTCGTCGGATCGCCGATCGACTGACCTACGCGCTGTGGCTCGAGGGGGGAACCGCCGCCGAGCGGCTCGAACGCGCCGTCGCTCGCGACGGCGAGGAGTCACGGGAACAGCTCGAGAAGTGGCAGCAGTTCGAAGACGGGTGGTTCGAGGTGGACCGCACACGCGACAGATGCGTCGGACTGGATTGAGGTCCGAGGCGGGTCCGCCTCCGAGCGCAGCCGGTTAGGGTCGAACCATGGCCACCCGAGAACGGTTCCGCGATCTCGCCGAGCTCGACGACCGGCTGATCGGCTGCCGCGCGTGCCCTCGTCTCGTCGAGTGGCGTGAGCGGGTCGCACGCGAGAAGAGACGTGCATTCGCCGACCAGGAGTACTGGGGCCGGCCCGTCCCGGGTATCGGACCGGACGACGCGCGGCTACTCATCGTCGGGCTGGCGCCGGCGGCGCACGGCGGCAACCGGACCGGACGCATGTTCACCGGCGACCGCAGCGGCGACGTCCTGTTCTCCGCGCTGTACCTCGCCGGGCTTGCGAGCCAACCACATTCGGTCGCCATCGGCGACGGACTGGAACTGTTCGGTACCCGCATCACCGCGCCGGTGCACTGCGCACCGCCGCAGAACAAGCCGACGATCGACGAACGCGACCGCTGTTCGGAGTGGTTGCACGCCGAACTCGAACTCCTGGCACCGACCGTCCGGTCCGTCGTCACGCTGGGCGGATTCGGTTGGCAGTCAACGCTTCGCACGTTCTCGTCGCTGGGCTGGACCGTTCCGCGACCGCTCCCGAAGTTCGGGCACGGCAGCTCGACGACGCTGGTCCGCGACGGCGCCGAGCTCGAGATCTTCGGCTGTTATCACGTCAGTCAGCAGAACACCTTCACCGGCAGATTGACCGTCGAGATGGTGGTCGAGGTGTTGACGGCCGCGGCTCGGTCTGCCGGGATCGGAACGGGGGAGTGAGCGGGCGCCCCTACCGCCGCCGACCCGCCGCGAGCCGTTCCTTGCGGAGTCGCTCGACCTCCGGGAGAACGAGTGGCGCAAGTGATTCGACGCCCAACGCGGTTGCCAGGATGTGGTCGGCGAGTTCGGGATTGCGGGCCAGTGCCGGGCCGTGCATGTAGGTGCCGATGACGCTGCCCTGCACGACACCCTCGGTGCCGTCGCCGACACCGTTGCCGACGCCGTGACGCACGCGTCCCAGGGGTGCGGCATCGGTACCCAACCTGGTTGCGCCGCGGTGATTCTCGAAGCCGGTGAGAGTCTGGGTGAGACCGGGGACGGCGGGTTCGACGAGCAGCTCGCCGATGCTGCGCTTCTCCTGCGGCGAGGTCGTCACGTCGAACATCGAGATGCCCTCGACGCGTTCGCCCGCGGAGGTCTCGTACCAGTGGCCGAGTACCTGGATGGCCGCGCAGATGGCCAGCACCGGCCGGCCCGCGGCCGCTGCCTGCTGCAGGCCCGGATAGCGGGTGAGGTGGCGGGTGGCCAGCCGCTGAGCGTAATCCTCTGCGCCGCCCAGCGTGTAGGCGTCGAGGGAGGCGGGGACCGGGTCGTCGAGCGTGATGTGGACGACCTCGGCGTCGATCCCGCGCATCAGGGCCCGGCGTTTGAGGACCAGCGCGTTGCCGCCGTCGCCGTAGGTGCCCATCACGTCGGGCAGAACCAGCCCGATCCGAAGTGTCGACTCGCTCACTGCTCCGCCCTCCGCGATCGTGCCGCCCGTTCCAGCGCGATCCCGAGATCGCGGAACGCGGTGTAATTGGCCAGTACCTCCACGCGTCCCGGCGGGCACGAGGCGATCGCGGCCATCGGGTCCGGAATCGTGGTGTGTTCGGCGCCGGCGTAGAGCAGACGCACCGACAGGTCGGCGGCGCGCTCGCCCGCCGCGACGACCTGCATCGTCTCGAACGCCTCGAACCGCACATCCCACAGCCACGACAGGTCCTCGCCGTCGGGCACCTGGCCGTTCACCGCGATCACCAGGCCGTCGGCGTCCTGGTCGATCATCGACAAGGCCTCCTGCCAGCCGGCCGGGTTCTTCGCGAGAAGTGTTCGGACGGAGTGATTTCCGACCTGATGGATGCCGTAGCGGCCGGCGACCTCGCCGACGGTGCCCACGGCGGCAACCGCTTTCGCCGGGTCGGCGCCCATCGTGACGGCCGCGGCCACGGCCTGGGTGGCGTTGCCGCGGTTGGCCGTACCCGGCACCGCGAGGTCCAGCGGTGCGCTGAACCCGTCTGGGCCGTAGATGTTCTCGTCGTCGAACCACCACTGCGGGGTGGGGCGGCGGAAGTTCTCGTCGCCGGTGGATTTCCAGTCCTGCCCGGAACGGACGATGGGCTCGCCGGTGCGCGGGCAGCTGACGGAGTCGCCGACCCAACTTGCGCCTGCCGCGACCCACACGACGTGCGGGGAGTCGAAGGCGGCCGAGGTGATCAGCACGTCATCGCAGTTCGCGACGACGACGGTCTCCGGGTGCCGGGCGATGCCCTCACGAAGGCGGCGTTCGATCATGTTGATCTCGCCGACCCGGTCCAGCTGGTCGCGAGAGAGGTTCAGCAACACCAGGACTTCGGGATCCACCGCGTCGCTGACGTGCGGAACGTGCAGCTCGTCGACCTCGAGTGCGCAGAACGGCGCGTTGCGGGTCAGCGTGAGCGTGGCGATGATGCCGGCGTCCATGTTGGCCCCGTCGGCCTGGGTGGCGACCTCGCCGAGTTCGGCCATCGCCGCCGCGGTCATGCGCGTGGTCGTCGACTTGCCGTTGGTTCCGGTGATGATGGCGGTGCGCTTGCCCGCGGCCAGGCGCCGCATGATGTCGGGATCGATCTTCGCCGCGACCAGGCCGCCGATCATCGAACCCTTGCCCCGGCCCGCGGTGCGGGACGCCCACCGGGCTGCCGCGGCCGCGCCGAGTGCGAGCGAGGTACGGACGGGAACGCGCGTGCTCGGAGTTGCGGAACCGGCGGATGAGGGACGGTCGGGCATGCGCACGAGTGTGTCACAGCGCGAAGTGGCGGGAGTGCCGGTGCCTTCGGTCGGTGACGCGTAGGCTCTCCGGCTGTGAGCCGTGACACCCAACTGCGTCTGTCCCTGCCCGCCCGGGTCCAGCGAGGCGTGCTGCGCGCCGCCGCGAAGATCCCCGACGCGGCGCTGCAGGTGCTCGGACGGCGGACACCGGTCAACTCCGACGGTGAGCGGGTTGCCCCGGAGCTCGCCGCCATCGGGTGGGCCAACGACAACGTTCCCGGCCTGGCGCCGTTCCAGGGAGACGTCGCACAGTCGCGCGCGAGCACCGACGAGAGCGGTGTCTCCATGGCCGAGGTGCTGCCGCCGATGGCGGTGGAGGAAGACCTCGTATTCGACGGTCCGGCCGGTCCGATCGCGGCCACGCGGTACCGCTCGTCCACCGGGTCCTCGGGTCTGCTCGTCTACTACCACGGTGGGGGTTTCGTCACCGGCAGCCGCATCAGCCACGACTCCTTCGTCCGCCGTCTCGCCCATGGCACCGGACTCGACATCCTCTCCATCGACTACCGACTTGCTCCGGAGCATCCGTTTCCCGCCGGCGTCGAGGATGCGGTGGCGGCCTGGCACTTCGCGGTCGAGGTCGCACCGCGCTGGGGCCTCGATCCCCGGCGGATCGTCGTCGGCGGCGACAGCGCGGGCGGCAATCTCGCGACCGTGGTGTCCCAGCTGGTCCGCGGCGAAGAGGTGACGCCGATGTACCAGCTGCTCATCTACCCGGTGACCGACTCGACCACCGAGACGCCTTCGCGCCGCGAGTTCGCGACCGGATTCTTCCTCACCGCCGACGGGATCGACTGGTTCAACAGCCACTACGTCCCCGATGTCGCCCAGCGCAGCGATCCGCGCTGCTCGCCGCTGCTGGCCGAGGATCTCAGCGGCCTCCCGCCGGCACATGTTCTCGTCGCCGGTTTCGATCCGCTGCGCGACGAGGGTCTGGCCTATGCCCGCCGTCTCGAGGACGCCGGGGTTCCGGTGACGGTGCAGCGCGAGGGATCGATGATCCACGGCTTCGTCAACATGGCCCTCATCAGCCGCGGGGCGAGGGACGCCATCGACCGGATGTGCGCGACGGTCCGGAAGGCACTCGACGCCGCACCGTCCGCGGGCACGGCGTCACTCTCGGACTGAACGGGACCTGGCCCCGGCGGCGGCCAGCCGGTTCGCGTTGTTCTCGGCGGTGGGCGCCGGGTTCTCGTCGTGGCGTCGTGTTCGACGCCGGGGGCGCGCCATGACACCGGCCGCGCAGCCGGCCACGACGATGACGGCGCCCACGATCTCGCCCGTCGTCGGGACCTCGCCGAGAAATGCGAAGGCCGCGGAGATGCCGACCACCGGAACGAGCAACGACATCGGCGAGACGCGGCTGGCGTCATTGCGGCTCAGCAACGCCGTCCAGATCCCCGCCCCGATGAGCGTGCCGAAGATCGCCAGGTAGAGCAGTCCGCCCAGTGCGCGGAGTCCGGGCTCGGTGCCCAGCGTGGCCAGGGACTCGAACCCGGCGGCGGGCCCCTCGATGATCAGGCTGGCCGCATACAGCGGCGGCGTGGCGACCACGGACATCCACAGCGTCATGCGCAGCGGGTCGTCGGGTCGGGCGAGCCGCCCGCCGATGTTGCCCGCCGCCCAGCTGAGGCCGCCGAGGATGGTGAGTCCGATGGGAACCAGGGCGGCGCCGCCCAGGTCGCTCCCGCGTGCGCGGTCGACGGCGATCAGAGCCATACCGCCGACGGCGATGCACAGTCCGACGACCTGACCGAAGGTCATGCGCTCGCGCAGGAAGAGCACGCCGAGCACGACGGTGAACGGCGCCGAGGTCTGGAGCACCAGCGACGCCAGGCCGGTGGGCATACCCAGCTCCATCGCCAGGAACAGCATCATGAACTGCACCGTCCCGAAGCCGGTGACGTAGAGCAGGAACCACTTCAGCCGGACCTTCGGGAAACGCACGAACAACACGACCGGCACGGCCATGATCGCGAACCGGAGGGCGGCGAGGAAGAACGGGGGGAAGTGGTCCAACCCGAGACGGATCGCGATGAAGTTCAGTCCCCAGAGAACGACGACGAACAGCGCGAGACAGCGATCACGAGTGGACATGCTTCCCATCGTCGGCACGTCGCCGATGAAGAACAATCGAATTTGGACGGAGGGACCATTCAGTTTTGCTGAATGGTTCCGGGCGTCAGTCCTGCGCGGCGGCCACCTTTGCGCGGACGTCATCCATGTCGAGCGCCTCGACTGCGCCGATGAGTTCCTCGAGCGCAGGGGCAGGGAGGGCGCCGGGCTGGTTGAAGACGAGGATGCCGTCACGGAAGGCCATGAGGGTCGGGATCGACCGGATGCCCAGGCTACCGGCGAGCTGCTGCTCCGCCTCGGTGTCGACCTTGCCGAAGAAGATGTCGGAATGCGCCTCGGAGGCCTTCTCGAAGACGGGTGCGAAGTTGCGGCAGGGGCCGCACCAGCTCGCCCAGAAGTCGAGCAGCACGATGCCGTCGGCGGAGATGGTGTCCTCGAAGGTCTCGAGAGTGATGTCTTGTGATGCCATGCCTGCCTCAACGGCGTCGGCGTCCTGGACATTCCTGGCCCGTCCGCCGGCGCGAGGTCGGCGATCGGACGGTGGTGGTCGGGCGGGTCTCGAGCACGCAGTACGGAGCGGTTCTGAGTACCTTTGCCGAATGGAGATCCGGCGCCTGCGACTGCTTCGTGAGTTCGCCGATCGGGAATCCATCGGCGCGGTCGCCGAGGCGATGCACATGACCCCCTCTGCGGTGTCGCAACAGCTCAAGGTGCTCGCCGACGAGGCGGGTGTCGATCTGTTCGAGCCGGACGGACGGCGAATCCGCCTCACCGAGGCGGGACGTGCCCTGGTGCTTCGTGCCGACGATGTCATCGCGGCCGTGGAGCGGGCGCAGGAGGAGATGGCGTCGTACCGGTCCGGCAAGGCCAGAGTGCGGCTCGCGATGTTCCCGTCGGGCTCGACGCTGCTGTTACCCGCCGTGCTCGACCAGGCCGCCGCCACCGGTATCGACGTGCACGCCTTTCATCTCGACGTCGGATACCAGGGCGCGGCACCGGCTCTCGCCGACTTCGACGTCGTCGTCACCCACCGCGACGAACGCACGCCCGCGGTCAACGTGCCGCGGGTGCGGGTCACCGAGTTGATGCGCGAGCCGGTCGACGTCATCGTTGCCGCGGACAGCGAGCTCGCCGTTCGTGACGAGGTCGCGGTCACCGAACTGGCCGATCACGATTGGATCAGCGTCGAGGGTGGGTTCCCGGTCGACGATGTGCTGCAGTCGATCTCGGCGGTGACGGGCGTCGCGCCCCGGGTGACGCAGCGAATGCTGGACTTCACCACCATCGAGGCGCTCGTCGCCGGAGGTCACGGGATCGCGTTGATGCCGCGCTTCGCGGTGCGCCACCCCGGGGTGAGACGACTCGTGATCAAAGGGGTTCGCGCGGCCCGGGTCTACGAGGCATTGACCCGGCCGCGTTCACGCGCGGCGGCACAGCGGGTCGTCGAGTATCTGTTGTCGGCGGGCGCCGAGCAGAGATGAGGCCGACAGTCCGGAGTCGCGCTCCGCGCTGCCGGCCATCATCTGTGGTCGGAATTGTCTGTCAGACAGGGGCTCTCGGTCAGACGCCCAGGCTCTTGCCGACGATGTCCTTCATGATCTCGGTGGTGCCACCGAAGATCGTCTGGATGCGGGCATCGGTGTAGGCGCGGGCCACGCGGTACTCGTTCATGTAACCGTAGCCGCCGTGCAGCTGAAGGCAGCTGTCGATGACCCGCTTGGCGAGTTCGGTGCACCACCACTTGTTCTTGGAGGCGTCGACGGCGTTCAGTTCGCCGTCGAGCACGGCCTGCAGGCAACGGTCGATGTAGACCTCGGCGATGTCGAGCTCGGTGGACATCTCGGCGAGGGTGAAGCGGTTCGCCTGGAAGGTGCCGATCGGACGCCCGAATGCCTTGCGGTCCTTGGTGTACTGCAGGGTTTCGTCGAAGATCGCGCGCGCACCGGCGATCGCGCCGATGCCGATCGACAGACGCTCGGAGGGCAGGTTCTGCATCAGGTGGTAGAAGCCCATGCCCTCCTGTCCCAGCAGGTTCTCGACCGGTACGCGCACGTCGTTGAAGTGCAGTTCGGCGGTGTCCTGCGCCTTGAGCCCCATCTTGTCGAGCTTGCGGCCGCGCTCGAAGCCCTCCATGCCGCGCTCGACGACGAGCAGCGAGAACGCCTTGTGGCCGGCTTCGGGATCGGGATTGGTGCGGCACACCACGACCACGAGGTCGGAGTTGATGCCGGAGGAGATGAAGGTCTTGTTGCCGTTGAGGACGTAGTGGTCGCCCTCGAGCTTGGCCGAGGTCTTGATGCCCGCGAGGTCCGAGCCCGCACCCGGCTCGGTCATCGCGACGGCGAGGATCGTCTCGCCGCTGGCGATGCCCGGCATCCAGCGCTTCTTCTGCTCGTCGTTCGCCAGGTGCACGAAGTACGGTGCGACGACGTCGTTCTGCAGGCTGAGGCCGGGTGCCGCGCCGTCGAACTTGGCGAACTCCTCGACGACGACCGCATTGAAGCGGAAGTCGTCCATCGCGCCGCCGCCGCCGTACTCCTCGGGGATGTTGAACCCGAGAAGACCTGCGTCACCGGCCTTCTTGAACGCGATGCGATCGACCTGACCGTTGCGCGTCCACTCCTCGGTGTACGGGCCGCACTCGCGGATGAGGAACTGCCGCGCGGTCTCGCGCAGGGCCTCGTGCTCGTCTTCGAAGATGGTGCGTTTCATGGCTTCTCCCTTTCGTCAGTTCTTGGTCGTTCAGCTGTTGTCGGTGTTGTCGGTGGGGGTGGCGCCCACGACCCGCAGCGAGATCAGCGCGTACGACGCCGCGACCTCGGCCGGCGTGCGGGCACCCGACGGGCGGTACCAGGTGGTGACCGCCTGGCATGCGCCGAAGAGGTAGCGCAGGACGTCTTTGGGGTCCTCGTCGAAGCGGAACTCGCCTGTCTCGACGCCCCTCGCGATGACGTCGGCCAGTAGGTTCTCGGTCTCGGTGCGCATGGCGACGTAGGGCTCACGTCGCGGGTCCTCGGTGTCGAGATGCCGGAACTCGCTTGCCACACTGGCCAGTTCGAGGTCGCTGGTCATGTGCAGGACGATCGACTCGATGGCATTCGACAGTTGTTCGCTCGGGGTCTTGCCCTGGTCGATGGCCGCACCGACCCACGCGAGAACCGAGGTCATCGCGGCTTCGAGCAACTCGACGAGGATGCCGAGCTTGTTGTCGTGGTGGTAGTACAGCGTCGGCAACGAGACCCCGGCACGCGAGGCGATGTCGCGTATCGAGGTGCCGTGGTAGCCGCGCTCGTAGAAGGCGTGTTTGGCCGCGACCAGGGTGGCCGGCAGCGGCACGGGTTCGCGCCGCCGCCAGTCCAATCCCTCGGTCTCGATCGTGAGCCTCTTGCCGGGGGCAGCCTTGGCGGCCTCAGACACGTTCGATGATGGTGGCGTTGGCCATGCCCGCGCCTTCGCACATGGTCTGGAGGCCGTAGCGGCCGCCGGTGGCCTCGAGGTGGTTGACCATCGTCGACAGCAGACGGGTGCCGGACGAGCCCAGTGCGTGGCCGAGTGAGATGGCACCGCCGCGCGGGTTCAGCTTGGCCGGGTCCGCGCCGAACTCGTGTGCCCAGGCGAGCGGCACCGGTGCGAACGCCTCGTTGACCTCGTAGGTGTCGATGTCGTCGATGCTCAACCCGGCCCGCTTGAGGACCTTGTGGGTGGCCGGGATCGGTGCGGTGAGCATGAAGATCGGGTCGTCGCCGGCCACCGAGAACGAGTGGAAACGCGCACGCGGGGTCAGGCCCAGCTTGGAGGCCATGGTGTCGCTCATGATGAGCGCACCGGATGCGCCGTCGGTGAGCGGCGAGGAGTTGCCCGGCGTGATGAGCCAGTTGATGTCGGGAAAGCGTGCGGCGGTCTCTTCGGTGTAGAAGGACGGACGGAGACCGGACAGGCCCTCGGCGGTGGTCGACGCGCGGACCGTCTCGTCGACGCGGTGGGTGACGATCTCGCCGGCGGCGTCGGCGACGTCGATCGGCAGGACCTCACGGTCGAAGAAGCCGTCGGCGGCTGCTGCCGCGGCCCGCTGATGCGACTGCGCGGCGAAGGCGTCGAGGGTGTCGCGGTCGAACTTCCACTTGGCCGAGATCAGTTCGGCCGAGATGCCCTGGTTGACCAGGCCTTCGGGGTAGCGGGCGGCCATGCTCGGGCCGTGGGGGCTCTGTCCCTGCGTCGAGAAGCCCATGGGTACGCGGCTCATGGACTCCACGCCTGCCGCGATGACGATGTCGTAGGCCCCGGCGATGACTCCCTGCGCGGCGAAGTGCGCGGCCTGCTGGCTCGACCCGCACTGGCGGTCGACGGTGGTGGCGGGCACCGACTCGGGGAAGCCGGCCGACAGGAGCGCCGAGCGGGAGATGTTCAGGGCCTGCTCACCGGCCTGGCCGACACAACCGCCGATCACGTCGTCGACGAGGGCGGGGTCGAGGTCGTTGCGCTCGACGAGCGAGCGGAGAACATGCGCGAGCAGTTCGACGGGCTTGGTCGCAGAGAGCGCGCCGCCGGGCTTGCCCTTTCCGGATGCGAGTCGGACGACGTCGACGATGACGGCTTCAGGCATGGAATTCCTCTCGAGGCATGTGGAATCGCGAAGTGCTGAGCGCAGCATGACGCCCGTCACTGTATCTAACGATCGTTATACCGGTTTAGCACGCCGATGTCCGGGGATCAACACCGTCGCCTCGATGTGGTGATGGACGGGCCGGCCCTCGACCCGGTGGCGCCGGGTCGAGGGCCCTCTCGGCACTCGGGTCAGATGGTGCCCTTGTCGGCGTGACCAGCGGGGACCGCGGTGAAGGTCTTGACGTCGAGCGGACCGGCCAGCAGGCTGCCGATCGTCTTGCCGAGCTCGGTGAGGGCGGGGGCGGCGCCGTGGGTGCCCAGGGCCTCCATCGACTCCCAGCGCTCGATCATCACCAGGTCGGTCGAGTCACCGGTCGCCTCGTGCAGCGCGTACTTGCCGCACCCCGGCTCATCGTGCACCTGGGGAATCGCCTTGAGGACGGCATCGCGCACGGCCTGCTCCTCACCGGGTTTGGGCGAGATGGTGGCGACGACGATCACTTCGGCCATGGTCGGACTTCTCCTCTGTACGTGGACTGGGTGGTGCGTGGACTCTGGTTGGCTGTCCGGCTGCCGTGGGCGCACGGCGACGGTTCCTCCGGTGACGTTAGGGGAGCGACCCGTCCGGCGGGGGTGTTTGCCCATTCGGGTCGGGTGCCCCGTTCTGACGACCGGGGCGTGCCGGACCACCGGGACGCCGGACGATGAAAGTGAGACGCCAAAACACAGTCGAAGTATCAATGCGACTACAGCTGATGCCGGATTTCCGTGCCCGTGTGGCGGGAGCGGTTCGATGAGTCGAATCCCTGGATGGTTGTCGGCGGGTGCGCTCATGATGACGATGGTGCTCGGTGTGGGCTACCTCGTCATCGGCGTTCTGGCGGTCGACCCGATCCGGAAGCACACGAGCATCACGGTCGATCTCGCCGACTCCTCCGGTCTGACATCGGGTTCCGACGTCGTCTACCGCGGAGTGAACATCGGTCGGGTCGAGGGGGTCACCGGGCGGGCAGGAGGCGTCCGCGTCCGGCAAAGCAGATCTGTTGTTGCTCACCTTGACCTCGCGACAGAGGCACCTCGACGCCCTGGCCGACCACATGACCGACATGCTCTCCAAGACGGACGAGTTGAAGCCGGGCGATGATGTCCGACCCGCCGCAGCTCGATGCGCTCGGCAAACTCTCTGGGCATCTCCTACGAGTACCTGTTCTTCACCTCCCGCGAGCTGCGACCGACACCCGGCCTCCGGTGTATCCACCGCGGTGGATGACGCCCGCGCCGACGTGGACGCCGCTGGTGACACCAGTGAAGCCGAGGGTCGGTCGTCGGTGACAACGACTCCGTCGATCCGGCGAAGCCCAAGAAGCCGAAGAAGCTGAAGGCGTCGAAATCGAAAGTGACGAAGAGGAACTCGGGGAAGGGCGGCAAGGAGGGTGCGAAGTCAAAGAAGGGGTCCGGGAAGGAGGGTCGCCCCCACGTGGACCACTCATCGCGCCCGGTGCCGTGGCGGCGATCGCCGTCGTCCTGCCCGCTTGTTCGGAATCCTCTGGGCGGCGGTCACGCGGGATGTTTCGGAAGCTCGCGTCACAACGTACTGACGCGACTGTAACTTCGTGGACATCATTATTCGGTTTCCTTGCAGTTGACACCGAACACCCCCAGTGGATGCTCGTGTTGCAGCGTTTGCTACTCCCGCAACTATTCCGACTGCCCTTTGCCGGTTCCGAATACGCGCATCACAGCGTGGGGGCCGGTGTGAAATCCGAGAAACGGACCTACATTGAGACAGAAGCGAAGTTTCCTTACGGCGAAGACCGCGATCGCCTTGGCTGCGGCGGCGCTCACAGTGGTGGCTGCAGGCTGTGCGGCACCACGCGACGACGCGTCCAGCGAGTTCGACGGCGTGGTCCCCAGCTCGGTCAGAGCTGCCATCGCCGAGGAGGATCCGGTGGTGCTCATCCAGAACAACTGGACGAGTCAGCTCATCCAGTCGCGGCTCGCCTATCGCGTCCTCGAAGAGATGGGCGCGGAAGTGCAACTGAGCCCGGTGGATTGGGCTGCCTCTTTCCCTGCAATGGCCACCTCCGATGACACAGTACTCATGGAGTTGTGGGACTTGACATCGCAGGAACTGATCGAGAACTACGTCGAGAACGACAAAACAGTGGTGGATCTCGGTGACACAGGTCCCACTGCCGAGGAGGGCTGGTACGTACCGACCTACGTCATCAAGGGTGACCCCGAGCGTGGGATCGAGGCGACGTGCCCCGGACTCCCGAATTGGGAAGCGCTTAACGATTGCGTGGACGTGTTCGCACCCACGCCGGGAGCCAAGGGGCGCTACTTCTCCGGCGACGTCGCGTGGGGTGAGCAGTACGGCGACGTTCAGCGGATCAAGAACCTAGACCTCGATTACGAGATATCGTTCGCCGGGTCGGAGGCCGCGCTGGGTGCCGAGTTCACCCGTGCCTATGAGCGTGGCGAACCGGTCCTCGGTTTGATGTGGTCACCCCACTTCCTCACCGCGAAGTACGATCTCACTCGCGTCGAGTTCCCCCCATACTCCGACGAATGCTGGGGCACCACGTATGCGTGCAACTGGGGAGACATCAGTCTCCGAAAGATGGCGTCGGCCGGGTTCGCCGCGGCGCACCCCGTCGCAGCCGAGTTCCTCGACAATTACACCCTCTCGATCGAGGCGCTCGACGAGATGATGGTGAACGTCGACGAAGGCGGGATGAGTGTCGACGAGGCCGTGGACGCGTGGATGCAGGCGTCCCCCGACGTCTGGCAGGCCTGGATTCCGCAAGTTCAGGCGGATTGACGGTGTCAAGAGCAGCAAGGCGACCCCAAGCCTTGGTGATTCTGCTGAGCGGTCTGGTTGCCCTGCTGCTCACGACGCTCTTCACCAACATCGGCACGTTCCCCGATCGTTTTCGCCTTCCCCTCGGGGACGTGGTCGAAAGTGCTGCCGACTGGTTTGTCGCCGGCGGCGGGTGGCTGTACGAACCGGTGGGGGATGCGTTCACCACGGTCTTCACCGAAACCGTGCTGTGGCTACAGGTTTTCCCCGCACCCTTGGTGGCCGCAACGATCGTGCTGATCGCCTACCTTGCCGCCGGGAAATGGATCGCAGCTCTCGCGGTCGCATTGATCGCATGGGTCCTTGCGTTCGACCTCTGGGTCGCACTACTGGAGACCTTGGTCTTGATGGGGTTGTCTGCGCTCGTTGCGACCGTGATCGGGGTGGCTGTCGGAGTGGCGAGCGCACGCGGAACGAAGACCCGGGCGGTGGTGTCGGTCGTATTGGATGGCATGCAGGCGATTCCGGTGCTGGTCTATCTGCTGCCCGTTCTCCTCGTCTTCGGGCCGGGGAACACCTCCGCACTGCTCGTGACCGTCATTTACGCGGTTCCGCCCGCTGCACGGCTGACCGATCTCGGTATTCGGTCGATCGGTGCGAACACGATCGAGTCCGCACAGTCCCTCGGGATGACCTCGTGGCAGCTCCTGTTCAAAGTGCAACTGCCGCTGGCCCGTCCGAGCATCTTGGCGGGTGCGAACCAAACGATCATGGCGGCGATGGCGATGGCCGTCATCGCCGCCATGATCGGCGCGTCCGGCCTCGGACAACCGGTGTGGCGAAGTCTCAATCAGCTGCAGTTCGGCACCGCCCTCGAGGGTGGCATCGCACTCATCCTGCTGGCGATTCTGTTGGACAGGTCGAGCGCGAGCGTAGGTAACGCACAGCAGGGCGAGCTCCGAAAGCGATCCATCCACGCCGCGTGCGCGCTTGTCGTGGTGTGCGTTCCAGTGTTGGCGATGCCGAGCTTGCAGGCCGCCGACTTCTCACCGGCACCCGACTTCATGCGAATGTCGTTACGTGGCACGGTCGACAGTGCCGTCGGGTGGTTGAACGTGAACCTCGGCGGTGCCTTCGACATACTCGTCGACACAATCCAGAGCTTCGGCCTGGATCCGATCGTGAGCACGCTCACATGGCTTCCGTGGCCCGTCGTCGTCGTGCTGCTGGGTCTCATCGGTTGCGTACTGCTGGGCGTGAAAGGCGGAATCCTCATCGCCGCGGGCGCGGTGTTCATCGGTCTGCTCGGAATGTGGCATGCGGCAATCGCGACCATCTCGATTCTGGGCGTCTCGGTGGTGTGCGCCGTTGCCATCGGGGTGCCGATCGGAATCGCGATGAGCGCCAGTGATCGCGTCGCCGCGACGCTTCGACCGGTGCTGGACACCATGCAGACCCTGCCGATCTATCTGGTGGTGATACCGGCCGTGATCGTCGTCGGCTCAGGGTCGGTCGCCGGCGTCCTGGCAACGATTCTCTACTGTATGCCGCCCGTCATTCGACTGACCAATGTTGCCATCCGCGAGGTCGACCCTGGTGTGTCCGAGGCGGCAGAGAGCCTCGGAGTATCCCGGTGGCAGATGCTGAGCAAGGTTGATCTACCGCTCGGATCGCCCACCATCCTCGTAGGCGTCAATCAGACGATCATGCTCGCGATGGCCATGGCCGTGGTGAGCGCGTTCGTGGGTACCCCAGGCCTCGGGTCCGAGATCCTGGTCTCGGTTGCACGTGTGGACCTCGCCACCGGGATCGAAGCAGGCCTGAGCATGCTTGTCCTCGCACTCGTCGCAGACCGGATGCTCCGGGCCTCGATTTCGCGAAGCCGTATCGAAAAATCACTCGAATCCATCTCATGACGAATGGTGGTATCACTGTGGCCAAGACCTATGTGAACGAAAACGATCAGCACACAACACCTTCGGAGACGCTGCCCGCCGAGACCGCTGCCACGTCCGCCGTCTCCCAGCCGGAGCGACCGTCGATCCATGTGCGAAAGCTGTGGAAGCTGTTCGGCCCAGGGGCAGAACGCATCCCGAACGACAAATCACTGTCGATATTGAGCCGGGCGGAACTCTTGGCTCGAACCCAATGCACCGTGGCGGTGCGCGATGTCAGCTTCGAAGTTGCCTCGGGTGAGATGTTCGTGATCATGGGATTATCCGGCTCCGGCAAATCCACTCTGGTCCGATGCCTCACCCGGCTGATCGAGCCCACACTCGGTGCCGTGTTGATGGCGGGTGAGGACATCACGCAGGCAACCGATGATCAGCTCCGAACACTTCGCCGCGCCAAGGTGGCGATGGTTTTCCAGCACTTCGGACTTCTACCGCACCGCACCGTCCTGGCCAACGTCGCATTCGGCCTCGAGGTTCGCGGTCAAGACAAGGCCTCCCGCACGAAGCGCGCGCGAGAGGTCATCGACCTCGTGGGGTTGACCGGGTACGAAAACTCCTATCCAGGAGAACTTTCGGGCGGAATGCAACAGCGCGTCGGCCTCGCCAGGGCGCTCGCCGGCGATCCCGACGTGCTGTTGTTCGACGAACCGTTCTCCGCGCTTGATCCATTGATTCGCCGCGAGATGCAGAACGAGGTCAAGCGCCTGCACAAGGTGGTGGGAAAGACGATGGTCTTCGTCACCCACGATCTGCAGGAAGCACTGAAACTCGGTGACCGGATCATGATCATGCGGGACGGTGAGATCGCTCAGATCGGTACGGGTGCAGAGCTTGTCTCTTCGCCCGCCGACGACTATGTCCGTAGGTTCGTCAGTGACGTCCAGAAATCACGGGTGCTGACGATCGGCGATGCGATGCGTATCCCCGAGCCGGGTGAACACTTGTCGGGCGACCACCTTCCCCCGGACATGCTGGTGATCGATGCAGCCAAGCAGGTTCTCGGCTGTAACCTTCCTATTCCTGTGTGTGAGAAAGGAATACAACTTGGTGTTGTGGACAGGGAACGCGTCATCGATATCATCACCGATCAGAACCAGGACCACACATGCATGTCGCCAACCAGCTGAACCAGGGCTTGTTCGAGATCGAGGTCGCCGGGTCTGCGGCGAGCTCCGAAGACGTCTTCCCCGAGTGGAGCCAGTACGACCGAATCGGGATCGCCGTCTCCGAGCCGTTTGGGTCCTTGGGCGCGAGTCTGCTCATGCAACTCGCCACGACGCTGTTCTACGACGCCAGACCGAGCCGGCGAGACCAAGCACCGCAGTATCCCCAGATCTATCTGTTCCACGTTCGGCGCCTGCACGGCGACCACAGCAACTTCGACTTCTGGCCGGAGCGCCACGAGGTCCGGGTCGACAGCGGGTACGACCTACTCGGTGCAATCAACGACCGGGCCATCACGCGTCTGCTATTGCCGCACAGCGACTCCGCGTCCCTGGACTACATATACGCACATCCCAGCGGGTGGACGGACCGCTACGCCGCCGAGGATCGACTTCGTAGCGTCCTGACCTACTCGCCGAGCGGCCAGGTCGACGGAGGCGATGTCGTGATACGCAGCGACGACGCCGAACTCGAGAAGATGACGACCTGGACACTCGACGTCGAGGGCACCAAGGACTACTTCGACGCGCGCTCGGACCAAGAGCTCCTCGACATGGAGATCGGACCGAGCAGCGTGTCAGATCTGCGACGGTGGTCGGACATCGCCTTCGGTCGAAAGGACGAATGCGGTCGTGACGAGCGGTTGTTGCTGGCTGCGGAGCGGGCGCGCGTCAGTCCGGGATCAACGCGCACGCAGTCATACCAACGGATAACCACGGACCAGGCATTGAGGATTATCGGACAGTTCGACCGCTCAGAGCTCTGACGGCCGAGTTCGCGGTGTCCGGCAATCGCACGAGATGCGAACTGGGTTTCCTGGCACCACTGGGTTTCATCATGACCGTGGCGCTCTGCCGCACCAAACCTTCCCGCCACGTCAAGGAGAACGTCATGACCGCAACAGATCCGTCATGCCGTTACTCCGTCCGGGTGAGCTCCGGCTTCTCGGCGGCACTGTCGCAGATGCCGGTGACGGAGTGGTCGGCCAGAGCCTCAGCGCCAGCCGAGACCGGGCGCCACGTGCGTGAGGATCGACTCGAGGACGTGGGCGTTGTACTCGACGCCGAGCTGATTCGGCACGGTGAGCAGCAGGGTGTCGGCGGCGGCGATCGCCTCGTCCTCGCGTAGCTGTTCGATGAGCTTGTCGGGCTCGTCGGCATAACTCCGCCCGAACCTCGCGACGGTGTTGTCGATGACCCCCACCTGGTCGGTCTCGGCCCCGCCGCGCCCGAAGTAGGCCCGGTCCCGATCGTCGACGAGCGCGAAGATGCTGCGGCTCACCGACACCCGTGGCTCGTGGGGGTGTCCTGCGTCGGCCCAGGCTTTACGGAAACGCTGGATCTGCTCTGCCTGCAGCTGATGGAAGGGCACGCCGGTGTCCTCGGTGAGCAGCGTCGAACTCATCAGGTTCATGCCCTGCTGGGCGGTCCACTCGGCGGTCGCGCGGGAGCCTGCGCCCCACCAGATGCGGTTCCGCAGGCCGGGTGATTGTGGTTCGACGGGGAGCAGCCCGGGAGGGTTCGGGAACATCGGACGGGGGTTTGGCCGCGCGAACCCGCCACCCTCGATGACGCGGAGGAACACCTCGGTGTGCTGCCGGGCCATGTCGGCGTCGGTGGAATCCTCCGGCGGGACGTAGCCGAAGTACTTGTAGCCCTCGATGACCTGCTCGGGCGACCCTCGACTGATACCGAGCTGGAGCCTGCCCTCGGAGATGAGGTCCGCGGCACCGGCGTCCTCGGCCATGTACAGGGGGTTCTCGTAGCGCATGTCGATCACGCCGGTGCCGATCTCGATGGTGCTGGTCCTGGCGCCGATGGCGGCCAGCAGTGGGAACGGAGAGGAGAGCTGTCGCGCGAAGTGGTGCACGCGGAAGTAGGCGCCGTCGACGCCGAGTTCCTCAGCCGCCACCGCCAGGTCGATCGACTGGAGCAGCGTGTCGGAGGCCGAGCGGACCTGCGAACCATGCGCGTCCGACCAGTGGCCGAACGACAGGAAACCGATCTTCTTCATGATCCGTAAATGAAACCACGGTCCGTTTTGTTCCCGTGCGGCACCACGGGCCCGCTCACGGCGACGATCCCGAGTTCAGTCCGCGACTGGCGATCTGTTCGAGCACGTCGGGCGGAGAACGATAGGGCTCGGTCTCACGAGGCCAGTGCACGACGACGTCGGTGAACCCGAGTTCTGCTGCGCGGCCGACCATGTCGTCGAACACCGCGACGCTCTCCAGTGGTTTGCGAGGTGCCGTGTCGAGGTTCAGGTAACGGTCGACGGTTCTCCCGTCGTGCCGAGTCAGCTCGTCGTCGAGTACGTCGCGCAGATGGGCGAGGCCGGCGAACCACTCGTCGAGGGAGTCGACCCGCGGGCCCGTCGTCACCCAGCCGTCCCCGTGTCGCGCGGCGAACCGGACCGTGCGTGGCCCGTTGCCGGCCAGGATCAGCGGCACGCGATCGCGGACCGATCCACCGACCAGGCGCATGTCGCGCGCCGTGTAGTACTCGCCGTCGGCGTCGACGTGGTCATCGCGCAGTGTGCGGGCGAGGAGATCGGTGAATTCCTGGAGGCGGTCGACCTTGCGGCGCGCGCTCAGCTCGGACTCACCGAGGATGGCGTCGTCCGGGGCGCCACCGGCCCCGAGGCCCAGCAGGAACCGCCCGTCGGAGATGTCGACGAGGGTCTGGACCTCGCGCGAGAAGGGGACCGGATGACGGAAGTTCGGCGACGCCACGTAAGTACCGAGACCGATTCGGCTGGTCGCCTCCGCCGCGGCCGAGAGGATGGGCACGCACGAGAACCACTGCGAATCGGGCAGACCACCCCAGACCAGGTGATCGTAGGTCCACGCGTGGTCGAAGCCCATCTCCTCGGCTCGCACCCAGAGCGGACGTGCCGATTTCCAGGGCTGATCGGGCAGGATGCAGATGCCGTGGCGCACACGTGAACTCTACTGGGGGTGCCGGCGGACTGCCGGTGCTCTCGACGACGACAGGACGGGCCGGGTCCCGTCGCGGGACCCGGCCCATCCCGGACACGGCGTCGAAGGTGGTGTGCGTCGCGGTGGCTTACGGAGCCCAGGTGCGCGGCGCGGTGGCGTCGTCGGCCGGCGCGGCCGGTGCGGCCGAGGTGACGCGGTGGGCGCGGTTGACCGCCGACACCACTGCCCGCAGGCTTGCTGTGGTGATCGAGGATGCGACACCCACGCCCCAGACCGTCTCGCCGTTGACCTCGGTCTCGACGTACGCGGCAGCGCTGGCGTCGCCGCCGGCGGTCAGGGCGTGCTCGCTGTAGTCCAGGACGCGGACGTCGTAGCCGACGGTGCCCAGCGCATCGACGAAGGCGGCGAGCGGACCGTTGCCGGCGCCGCTGATCTCGCGCTCGTTGCCCTCGACCTTCACCACCGCGGTGATGTGGTCCTCGCCGCCGTCGACCTCGGCGGCGTCCACCTTCTGGCGGATGCGCTCCAGCGGCCAGACCGGGTGAAGGTAGTTCTCCGCGAAGACATCCCACATCTCCTTGGGATTGACCTCGCCGCCCTCGCCGTCGGTGATCTTCTGGATCTCACGGCTGAACTCGATCTGCAGGCGCCGCGGCAGGTTCATGCCGTGGTCGGCCTTCATGATGTAGGCGACGCCGCCCTTGCCGGACTGGCTGTTGACGCGGATGACGGCTTCGTAGCTGCGACCGACGTCTTTGGGATCGATCGGCAGATAGGGGACCGCCCAGACGATGTCGTCGACATCGGCGTCCGCGGCGTCGGCGTCGATCTTCATCTGATCGAGACCCTTGTTGATCGCGTCCTGGTGGCTGCCGGAGAAGGCGGTGAAGACCAGGTCGCCGCCGTACGGATGGCGCTCGGGGACGTTGAGCTGGTTGCAGTATTCGACGGTGCGGCGGATCTCGTCGATGTCGGAGAAGCTGATCTGCGGGTCGACGCCACGGCTGAACAGGTTCATGCCCAACGTCACCAGGCAGACGTTGCCGGTGCGCTCGCCGTTGCCGAACAGGCAGCCCTCGATGCGGTCGGCGCCGGCCTGGTAGCCCAATTCGGCTGCGGCGACGCCGGTTCCGCGGTCGTTGTGCGGGTGCAGGCTCAGGATGATCGAGTCGCGACGGGCGAGGTTGCGGTGCATCCACTCGATCGAGTCGGCGTAGACGTTGGGGGTGGCCATCTCGACGGTCGCCGGCAGGTTGATGATCATCGGGCGCTCCGGGGTGGGCGCGATGATCTCGGTGACCGCGTCGCACACCTCCTTGGCGTAGCTCAGCTCGGTGCCCGTGTAGGACTCCGGCGAGTACTCGTAGCGCCAGTTGGTGTCGGGGTAGTTCTTCTGCACCTCGAGCACCTTGTGTGCGGCGTCGGTGGCGATCTTGGTGATCGCGGCCTTGTCGGCGCGGAACACCACGCGGCGCTGCAGCACCGAGGTGGAGTTGTAGAAGTGCACGATCACATTCGACGCGCCGCGGCAGGCGTCGAAGGTGCGCTCGATCAGTTCGTCACGGCACTGGGTGAGGACCTGGATGGTGACGTCGTCCGGGATTGCCCCGTCCTCGATGATCTCGCGGACGAAGTCGTAGTCGGTCTGACTGGCCGACGGGAAGCCGACCTCGATCTCCTTGTAGCCCATACGAACCAGCAGGTCGAACATGCGGCGCTTGCGTGCCGGGCTCATCGGGTCGATCAGGGCCTGGTTGCCGTCACGCAGGTCGACGGCGCACCACAGCGGGGCCTTGGTGATGACCTTGTCGGGCCAGGTGCGATCGGGAAGCGAGACGGTCTCGACCTCGTCGGCGAACTGCCGATACCGATGTACGGGCATTGCCGAACTGCGCTGCGGATTCCAGACGGGCTGGTCGGCGGGAATCGGGCCAGAGGGCTCGACGATTCGGCTCGCCCCGGAAGTGAAGGTGTCTGCTGGTGCCATGGTGGTCATTCTCCGTGTGTGGAAGGAAAGTGACCGGCGCGTGATTGGGCCCCGCGACGGAGGGCCGGTCGGTTCAGACCCCGCCGCGGCAACCGAGAAGGAGTGCACGCTGCATGCGCACGACTGTACTCCTCGGCGTCTGGCAAGCCAAAACTGCAGGTCGAGGCGTTTTCGGGACTTGCGGTGTGGCCCCGTCGCGGGGTGTCTCGGCTGGTGTCAAGAGGGTGGGCCGAGTGTCTCGTCGTCGAAGATCTCCCGGGCCCGCTCGATCTCGGGTAGGTATGTCGACGCCCACTCCAGGAGTCCGTCGCTCGTCGGCTGACGTGTTGGGACGCAACATCTCTCGACGGTCTCCGCCGCGCGTGTCCGCGGCGGAGATGGTCGGCGTCACGAGTCGTGGGTGAACGCCGGGTGTCCCCAGCGGTCGGCGAAGGCGACCTCGTCGAGGTCCAGGCGGGTGCGCGGTTTCTCGTCGCGGGCGCGGATCTCCTCGGGCACCGACGCGATGTCGGCGGCGAGCACTCCGATCCCCAGCAGGACGAGGGGGCGTTTGTCGGCCGGGATGTCGAACAGCGCGGTGGCGGCTGCGGCGTCGAATCCGGCCATCGGATGTCCGTTGAAGCCGAGCGCTTCTGCCTGGAGGATCATCTGCGCCACGGCCAGCCCGCAGTCGACGGCGCCGTAGGTGTGGGCCTTCTCGTCGTCGGGATCATTGGTGGTGCACACCAGGATCAATGCCGCCGCGCGTGGCGCCCAGCCCGCATTGCCGCGGGTGAGGATGCTCGTGAGCGCGGTGAAGGTCGCGTCGTCGCGCAGTCCGACGATGAACCGCACCGGCTGCACGCGTCCCCAGGTGGGTGCCCACCGACCGGCGTCGACGATGGTGGTGACGTCGTCGACGGACACCGAAGCCGCCGCATCGTAGCCACGAGCACTCCAGCGGGTCGAGATCAGTTCATGCACCCGGCCGAGGGTAGCCGCGCGAGGTTCGTCATGACTCGGCGCGCGCGGCGGCGGCCTCCTCGGCGTCGGGGAGCTTCACCTCTGCCCGTGCGGCTTCGGGATCGGCCGGCTCGTCTCGCATCACGATGAGCAGGACCACCCCGAGGACGACGAGGGCGATGCCGCTCACGAGCGAGGCCGCGTGCATGCCGTCGACGAAAGCCTGTTTGGCGGCGGTGGCCAGGCCCTCGCCCGCCGCGCCCATGTCTGTCGCGCGATGCAGCGTCTCGCCGAGGGTGTCGCCGAACACCCAGCCGTCGTTGCCGTCCCGGAACATCAGGGTCGCCAGCGAACCGAGGAGTGCGAGACCCATCGCCGTGCCGAGCTCGAAGCACGTCTCGGAGATCCCCGACGCGGCTCCCGAACGCTCGGGCGGGACCGAACCGACCACCACGACGGACACGAGACTGAACTGGATGCCGTAACCGACGCCGGCGATCGTCGTGCACAGCACGTAGACCCACACCGGGGATCCGGTGCCGAGCGCGAGGAGCCCGAGGTTGCCCGCGGCGGCCAGCGCGATCGATCCGACGAAAGCCAAACGGGTACCCACCAGCGCCGCGACCTTCGTGGCACCGATGGAGAACACCGCGACCGCGACGGCCATGGGGAGTCCGGCGATGGCGGCGGCGAGGACGTCGTGGTCCATCACCGACTGCAGGTAGACGCCGGTCAGGTACGACATCCCGGCGAGGGCCATCATGCCGATCAGCGCCACCGCGACCGATCCGCTGAACTGGGCGTTGGTGAACAGCTTGAGATCGAGCAGGGGAGCGGCGACGCGTCGCTGGTGGAGCAGGAACGCCACCAGCAGTGCAGCGCCGACCACACCGAGCGCCACGACGCCCACACTCGCGCCGTCGCTGGCCAGTGTCTTGATCGAATAGACCAGCGGGAGAATGCCGCCCATCGACAGCACGACTCCGACCACATCGAACGGGTCGGTCGTGGCAGCCCGGTACTCCGGGATCAGTCGAGGACCGAAGACGAAGAGCATCACCAGGACCGGCACGTTGATCAGGAACACCACGCCCCACCAGAAGTGGTGCAGCAGCAGACCTCCGATGACCGGACCGACCGCGCTGCCGCCGGCGAACGCCGCGGTCCACACGCCGATCGCGCGACCGCGGTCGCGGGCGTCGGGGAACATGTTGGCGATCAGCGACAGGCTCGAGGGCAGCAGGGTCGCGCCGCCGATGCCCATGAGGGCGCGCGCGGCGATCAGGACGCCCGCGGTCGGTGCGAACGCGGCCAGCACCGACGCGAAACCGAAGAGCGCCGCCCCGGCGAGCAGAATGCGCCGACGACCGACGCGGTCGCCGACATTGCCCATCGTGATGAGGAGTCCGGCGATCAGGAAGCCGTAGATGTCGAGGATCCAGAGCTGCTGGGCAGCCGACGGGGCAAGGGCGTCGGTGATGGACGGGATGGCCAGATAGAGCACCGAGACATCCATCGACACCAGGAACACCGGCAAGGTGAGCACCGTGAGTCCGAGCCATGCACGTCGGTCGGCGCCACCCGGGGAGTTCCGGGGTTGCCGATGCGGCGAGCCGAGCTGGGTTGACATGGTGTTCTCCTGGGATTCGACACTTGGCGGCGCTACACGGACTCGCAACCGTGTGCGGCGACGGGATACCGGCGCGAGCGACCGCGCGTACGGCGTACGCGGACCAGCCTACGGGTGTGAGTACGCTGTACGCAATCGATTTATTCCCGCTCTGTTCAGGAGGAACCTCCACGTGACGTCCGACACCTCAAAGCTGTCGCCGGCGAGCATCGTCGACGCGGCGATCGTCGTCGCCGACACGGACGGGATCGGCGCGCTGTCGATGCGCCGGGTCGCCGAGGAACTCGGGGTGGGGGCCATGTCGCTCTACCGGCATGTCGCGGACAAGGATGCGCTCCTGCAAGCGATGTCGACCGAGGTCGGGCGCCGTTTTCCCTACCCCGTCGACTCCGCCGCCGACTGGCGTGAGCGGGTGCGGATCGCCGTCGACGTCGACTGGGAGCTGTATCGCCAGCACCCGTGGGTGGTGCTGGCCTACTCGTCGCCGAGGCACAGCTACGGCGAGGAATCGCTGGAATGTCTCGACTGGCTCGCCGCCGGGTTCCTGGAACTCGGCGTGGGTATCGAACGCGCCACCGACATGGCCCTGACCGTCTGGAGCTTCGTACACGGTGTGGCGCTGGTGATGGTCAGCGACGAGCTGCTCCACGACGACGCACTCGAACCATCGGCGGGATTGGCCGACGTGATCTCCGGCGAGTCCGAGATCGAGGTCCCGCCGCACCTCGCTCGTCTCGCCGGACGTCCCGATGCGGCACGACTGCTGAACCCACGGGCCCGGCTCGACGCGGGCGTCGGGTATCTGTGCGAAGGTTTCGCGGCCTCGGCGACCGACGGGGCGGCGGCGAGCTGAGGCGGGCGACCGCCCTCAGATGGCGTGCGGGAACACCGTCAGCATGTGCGCCCCGAACCAGGAGCTGCCCACGACGATCGGCACGACGAGGAGAGCGGCGACCGCCGGCCGCATCCGGGCCAGCGCCATCGCAAGCGGGATCAACAGCACGAATGCGGGCAGCAGGAGGCGTGGCCTGCTCATCATCAAGCCGCTGGACAGCACGATCTGTGCGACCAGTAACGCACCGTAGAGAAGTACCGGCCACGGCAATCGTGACCACGCCGCGACGCCGAGCATCACCAGCGTGCTCAGGACGATCCACGACGTCGCCACCGGCGCGATCTCCGCGGAGTGCGCCAGCATCTCGTTGACGAAGGCGAAAGCGGCGGCGCCCCAATCGAATCCGGTGTCCCATCCCTCGGTCTGGATGCGGAACCAGCCCGTCGGCGACCCGGTGTGTGCCCACACGACCCCGAGATAGGTGAGGTAGCCCAGCGGGCTGATGGCGATCGCCACGCCCGCCCGGACGCGCGCGGCGGTCGCGGCGTCGGACTTCCGGGTGTTCCAGAGAAACAAGGCCGCCGCGACGACGACGACGCCGATGACGACGGCGGCGGTGGGGCGACAGAGCCCACACACCGCGGCCATCGTGCCGGCGAGAAGCCAGCGCCTTTCGAGGATGCCGACCAGGGCCCACGTCGCGAGTGCGCAGAACAGTGCCTCCGTGTAGGCCATGTTCAGCACGATCGACATCGGGGTGGCGGCGAACAGGACGACGAGGAACAAACCGGTGGCCCGTTCGGGTGCCGGACCGATCGGCGAGCGCCGCGCCATCAGCCGTGCACACACCATGCCCAGGCGGGCGGCGCCGACCGCGGCCACACAGCCCAGGACGACGTTGATCGAGATGGCGGCGCCGAAGGGGGTCACGCCGGGGACCTTCGCGATCGCGCCGACCAGGTAGGGGTAGCCGGGGAAAAAGGCGTAGGCGGTGTCGAGGGTGTGCAGGCCGCGGGCGTCGGTCAGGGTGAACGGCACGGCGTCGTAGCCGTAGGTGGCGATCGCGAGCATCCACTGCCCGTCCCAGACGGTCAGCGAGTTCCCGAGAGTGGTGTCGCGCAGATCGGCGAACCGGGCGAGCGTCAGGATCCCGATGGCCCGAACCACGAGGAACACGAGCAGCGCATCGACGCACCAGCGGTGGCGGCGGAGAAACCGCTGCACCGGTGTCGTCAGACCGGACAGCGGGCGCGGCGTCGAAACCCGTGATCCCGCCCCGACGGCTGCGCGGCTCGTCCGTCCGGACCCGGCGCCTTCCGGTCGGGTCGGCTCATCGTCAGGACGACGGCCCGAGTCGCCGACGTCGGTAGGGATGGCCACGTCAGCGATCCTAGGGCCAGATCGGATCGTCCGAGCCGAGCGGACCCCGCCGTCCCCGGGTCGCGCAGTGACCAGGTCGGAGTCCGCACGGACCCCCCGGTAAGGTTGTCCCGGCAAGCTGACGTCTATCGACCGGCACGCTGGCCGGCGGGAGGTATTACTCGACGTGGCCCTCGTGGTGCAGAAGTACGGCGGATCGTCGGTCGCAACGGCCGAGCGCATCCGGCGCGTTGCCGAGCGCATCGTCGAGACGAAGAAGCAGGGCAACGACGTCGTAGTGGTCGTGTCGGCGATGGGTGACACCACCGACGAACTGCTCGATCTCGCCCAGCAGGTCAACCCGGCCCCACCGGCGCGTGAGATGGACATGCTGCTCACCTCCGGTGAGCGGATCTCCAACTCGCTGGTCGCCATGGCCATCAGCTCGATGGGCGCACAGGCGCAGTCGTTCACCGGCTCGCAGGCCGGTGTCATCACGACGAGCAGCCACGGCAAGGCCAAGATCATCGACGTCACGCCCGGACGTGTCCGCAGCGCGCTCGACGAGGGCAAGATCGTGCTGGTCGCCGGCTTCCAAGGTGTCTCACAGGACACCAAGGACGTCACCACCCTCGGCCGCGGCGGCTCCGACACCACCGCGGTCGCGCTCGCCGCGGCACTGGAAGCCGACGTGTGCGAGATCTACACCGACGTCGACGGCGTCTACTCCGCCGACCCGCGCATCGTGCCCAATGCGCGCCGCCTGGACACGATCTGCTTCGAGGAGATGCTCGAGCTGGCGGCATGCGGTGCGAAGGTGCTGATGCTGCGCTGCGTCGAATACGCCCGCCGGTACAACGTTCCCGTTCACGTGCGCTCGTCGTACTCGACCAAACCCGGCACCGTGGTGACCGGATCGATGGAGGACATTCCCGTGGAAGAAGCCATTCTCACCGGCGTCGCACATGATCGTAGCGAGGCCAAGATCACCGTCGTCGGCCTCGACGACAAGCCCGGTTACGCCGCCCGGGTGTTCCGCGCCGTCGCCGACGCCGAGATCAACATCGACATGGTCTTGCAGAACGTCTCGAAGGTCGACACCGGTAAGACCGACATCACCTTCACCCTCCCGCGCGAGCTGGGTCCGCTCGGCGTGGAAAAGCTCACCAAGCTCCAGGCCGAGATCGGGTTCACCGATCTGCTCTACGACGATCACATCGGCAAGGTGTCGCTGGTCGGAGCCGGAATGAAGTCGCATCCCGGCGTCACCGCGACGTTCTGTGAGGCGCTCAGCGAGGCCGGGGTCAACATCGAACTGATCTCCACCTCGGAGATCCGCATCTCGGTGCTGTGCCGCGACACCGAACTCGACGACGCCGTGCGCGCGCTGCATGCGGCCTTCGACCTCGGTGGCGAAGAAGAAGCCGTGGTCTACGGCGGGACGGGGCGATAACCGTGGGTGTACGTATCGGAGTGGTGGGCGCGACCGGTCAGGTCGGCGCTGTCATGCGAAACCTGTTGGCGGAACGGAACTTCCCCGCAGACGAGGTGCGGTTCTTCGCGTCGTCGCGGTCGGCGGGCAAGAAACTGCCGTGGGGTGATGGGGAGATCGTGGTCGAGGACGCGGCGACCGCCGACCCGGCCGGCCTCGACATCGCCCTGTTCTCCGCGGGCGCCACGATGTCGAGAGAGCAGGCGCCGCGATTCGCCGCCGCCGGTGTCACCGTCATCGACAACTCGTCGGCGTGGCGCAAGGATCCCGATGTTCCGCTGGTGGTCTCGGAGGTCAACGGCGAACTGGCGAAGAATCCGCCCAAGGGCATCATCGCCAACCCCAACTGCACCACGATGGCCGCGATGCCGGTCCTCAAGCCGCTCCACGACGAGGCCGGACTCCGGCGACTCATCATCTCGAGCTACCAGGCGGTCTCCGGTAGCGGCCTCGCCGGTGTCCAGGAGCTGGCCACCCAGGTGCGCGCCGTTGCCGACGACGCCGAGAAGCTCGTCCACGACGGCTCCGCGGTGACCTTCCCGGCGCCGGAGAAGTACGTCGCGCCGATCGCGTTCAACGTTGTGGCGCTTGCCGGTTCGCTCGTCGACGACGGATCGGGTGAGACCGACGAAGACCAGAAGCTGCGCAACGAGTCGCGCAAGATCCTCGGCCTTCCCGAGCTGCTCGTCAGCGGCACCTGTGTACGCGTACCGGTCTTCACCGGTCACTCGTTGTCGATCAACGCAGAGTTCGCCAATCCGTTGTCGGTGGCCCGCGCGCAGGAGATCCTCTCCGCCGCAGCCGGAGTGGAGCTCGTCGACGTGCCGTCGCCGCTGGCGGCTGCCGGCGGGGACGCCTCCCTCGTCGGTCGGATTCGCCAGGATCCGGGTGCGCCCGACGGTCGTGGCCTCGCGTTGTTCGTGTCGGGTGACAACCTCCGAAAGGGTGCTGCCCTCAACACCATCCAGATCGCAGAGCTGTTGGTCTGAGTTCGTGAGTGCGGTGGTCGCTGTCGTCTCCGCCAGGCGGCGACCACCGACTCGGTCTCACCGCCCCGACATGGTCGCCAGGAACTCGGCGCGGTCGGTGCCGTCGAGCCGCCACCGAGTCTCCGTGGTCAGCAGCACAGCGCGGAGGTGAGGATGAACATGCGATCACCGGTGGTCGTCATGGGGGTCTCGGGATCCGGGAAGTCAACCGTGGGCGCGGCATTGGCCCAGCGGTTGCGCGTGCCGTTCGCCGACGCCGACGATTTCCACTCGGCGGCGAACATCGCCAAGATGTCGGCCGGTCAGCCGCTCGACGACGCCGACCGCCGGCCCTGGCTCGAAGCCATCGGCACCTGGCTCGCCGAGCACGGCGACGGTGGGGTGATGAGCTGCTCCGCGCTCAAGCGGGAGTACCGTGACCGTCTTCGCGGGCACGCGCCGTCGGTGGTGTTCGCCCATCTCGACGGCTCGGTCGAGGTCATCGCGCGGCGCCAGGCGTCCAGGCCGGGCCACTTCATGCCCCCGGCGCTGCTCACCTCGCAGTTCGAGACACTCCAACCCCTGGCCGCCGACGAGCGTGGCCTGACCGTCGACGTGGACCAGAGCGTGGACGCCGTCGTCGACGATCTGGCCGTCGGGCTGGCCGACGTTCTGCCCGACGATCTTCCGCCCGAAGAGGGAAACCGATGATGTCAGCGACACCCACGCTCCTCGGGGCTGATCGTGTGATGGGACTCGGCCTCGTGGTCTGAGCGGCGGACGCTGAGAGCCCAGTCACCCGACTCAAGTTACTGTGCGGTAAGTTACCCGGCCATGAGGCGCAAGTGGGTGACTAGTGGCAGTGGAAAGCGCAGGTTCGGGCTGCGGGTGACAGGGGTCGCGACGGGCGTGGCGGCCGCGTGTGCGGTGTCCGTCGTGCCGGCGGCGGTCGGTGGCGCTCACGCCGCAGACTTCTACACTCCGCCGTCGACGTTCGCGACGGATCCCGGATCGGTCATCCGGAGCCAGGCCAGTCCGTTGCTCCTGCAGATCCCGGGCATGACCGGGCAGTGGCCGGGAACGGCACGCAAGGTCATGTACACCTCGCGCTACCAGGACGGAAAGCCTGCGGCCGTCACCGGGACCGTCGTCGAACCGACCGCGCCGTGGCGCGGTGAGGGGCCGCGTCCGACGGTTGTCTTGGGGTCGGGAACCATCGGCCAGGGCGACCAGTGCGCCCCGTCGAAGCTGCTGTCCTCCCCGTTGTCGGTCGACATCACCAGACCCAGCATCGCGGTCAACTACACCGCCCCCGAGATGTACTACATGCTGGTCAACGGCATCCGGGTGTTCGTCACCGACTACATCGGCATGGGCACCCCGGGTGTGCACACGTATGTCAACAGGGCCGAGACCGGGCAGGCGATGCTCGACGGCGCCCGTGCCGCTCTCGCGATCTCCGGTGCACCCGCGGGCGCGCCGGTCGGCTTCGCCGGCTACTCGCAGGGCGGCGGCGCCGCGGCATCGGCCGCCGAACTCGCCGAAACCTACGCGCCCGAACTGAACGTGCGCGCGACCTATGCCGGCGCGCCGCCCGCGGACCTGCGCAAGGTGATCCCGGCCATCGACGGCAGCACCATCGCCGGTGCCATCGGCTTCGCGATCAACGGTCTGACCGAGCGGTACCCGACGGTCGACCGCCTCGTGGTGCGGGAGACCAACCCGATCGGCAAGGCCGCGCTGAAGCAGATCGCGGGCAGCTGCATCGGGGACATCATCCCGGCCTTCGGTTTTCAGCGCACGCAGACATGGACCCGCACCGGTGAGACCTTGGCGGCGCTGATCGCGCGGTCACCGGTCCTGCAGAAGGTGGTCGACGATCAACGGATCGGACGGCTCACGCCGAACGCCCCGGTCTTCCTCGAAGGTGGGCTCAACGACGACGTGATCCCGCACGGTCAGGTGGCGCAGCTCTCCGCCGACTGGCGTGCGAAGGGTGCCGATGTCCGGTTCGTCACCGATCCGACACCGTCGATACTCCCGAAATCGATCATCAACCACGTGGTCCCTATGTTGGGTACGTTCCTCCCGGGTATGGAGTTCATGCTGAGCGAGTTCAACCGCTGACCGGGTCCCGGCAGGTCGCGATCGTTGTCGGCACGCGCAACCGCGCGGGCGAAAGCCTGCGGTGCCGCATCTGTGCGTCCGGCGGCCCGGGTGGCAGGATCGGGGCATGAATGATCCGCAAGGACCGGGGGGCGGCGCATTCGGGGAGCCCGCCGATCGTGAACCCGAGAGCATCCCCACCCAGGCCGAGCTCGACGCCGAGGACATGGCCGCTCTCGAGCGGTCGTCCCGCGACCGTGACCATGCCACGCTCTACCCGCCGCGCCCCGCCGACCCGGGCGCGCCGCCGCTGGCGCTGGCGGTGCACGCTCGGGTCGCCTGGTGGGGAGCCGCCGTCATCGGTCTCGTCCTGACGATCTACGGCTTCTTCAATCTGGGGACGATCACCGACGATCTGCGCGATCGGCTCCTCGAAGGGGTGGTCTCCGATCCGGCCAACTCCGCGCCGGAGGAACAGGTGGACACCCTGGCGGGCTTCTTCCCGCCGTTCATGCTGCTGATGATCGTCGTCGTCCTGGTGATCGAGTACGTGCTCCTGGTCAACGCGGCAACTCATCACAGTCGTCACCTGCGCAACTTCTTCCTCGCCGCAGTCGTGGTGCATCTCCTCTGTATCCCGGTCGGCGTCGACCTGCTGTTCCGCTATCCCGATGTCTCGTCGAGCATGGTGGTCCTGAGCTACGTCCAGTTCGGTCTGCTGATCGTGGCGGCTCTCCTCACGCTGCGTCGGCCGGTCAACCGCTGGCTGCCCGATTCGACGAGGATGAAGCCCACCCGCGTGCTGCGCGGGCGATGATCGGTATCGCGACAATCCGCGTCGCCGCCGAGTGCCGACCGGAATGATTCCCGGCCCGGGGTGGTTGGACAGTCCATTGGCCCGACCCCGGCACCGACACATCGACGGAGGATCTCGAAATGGCGATTGAACCGGTGTACACCATCTCGTCGAAGGCGTCCGGCGGCGGGCGCGACGGCGAGGTCGTCTCGGCGAGCGGCCAGATCGATCTCGACCTGCGGCCACCGAAAGAGCTGGGCGGTGGCGGCGAGGGCACCAATCCCGAGGAACTGTTCTCCGCGGGGTACGCGGCATGTTTCCTCAGCGCGCTGCGCGCCTCCGCCAAGCAGGCGGACGCGACGGTGCCCGATGCCGCCACCGTGAACGTGGCCGTGGGCATCGGCAAGGATCCGGCCGACGGCGGGTTCGGTCTCACCGTTGCCATCGAGGTCTCGCTGCCCGGCCTCGACGAGGCCAAGGCCAAGGAACTCGCGGATCTCGCGCACACCGTCTGCCCGTATTCCAAGGCCACCAGGGGCAACATCGACTCGAAGGTCACCGTCGCCGTCTGATGTGGTCCGCGGCCTGACGTGACCCGCGGCCGGTGATTTGTCTACAATTGTTGACCGAGTACTCGTTGCCACAGCTGATTTCAACTGACACGTCGAAGCAGAAGTGTTGCGGCAGAACAGCAGTCACAGCCACCCGGCTGCTGTGTTCACAGATATGACAAGAAGGAGTTCTTGCTCATGACCAACCCCATCACCAGTACTCTCACCGACGAGCAGCAGTCCGTTGCCGGAAAGGCGTTGCAGGAGACCCTGGTCGACCTCATCGACCTGTCACTCATCGCCAAGCAGGCGCACTGGAACGTCGTCGGCAAGCAGTTCCGTTCGGTGCATCTCGAACTCGACGAGCTCGTCACGGTGTCCCGTGAGTTCACCGACTCGGCCGCCGAACGCGCCACCGCCATCGGCGTCAGCCCGGACGGCCGGGCCGAGACCGTGGCGAAGACGGCCCACACCAAGGGAATCGGTGGTGGCTGGACCAAGGACAGCGACGTGGTCGAGGCCATCGTGGCCAACCTCAAGTCCGTCGTGTCCGGTCTGCGCGAGCGCATCGAGATCACCGAGGAGGCCGACCCGGTCACCCAGGACCTGCTGATCTCGTTCGCCTCCAAGCTCGAGCAGCTGCACTGGATGTGGCAGGCGCAGGTCGCCTGACCCGTCTCGCGAAGACCCTCTCACACAGACGAACCCCGTCGGCTCCGGCCGGCGGGGTTCGTCTGCGTCAGTGGAAGTGGGTGATCAGTCCTTGGACGTGCCGACCTTGGGTGCGCTGACCTCGGGGGTGTCGGTGTCTGCGGTGGGGGTCGCGGGGGCGGGGGTGTCCGCGGCGGGGGTGTCACCGCGAGCTTCGGCAGGGACGATGTCGCCGGGCTCCTGGGCCGCGTAGGAGTCGCTGAACGAGACCCGCGGCGTCGTGGCCGAGTGGTAGAGCGCGGTACCCGCGCACACGAGTGTGGCGACGGCGAAGATCGCGGCGACGCCGATCGCGCAGATGTAGGCGATGGTGGCGAACACGCCGTCGAGTGGTTCTACCGCCAACGCGCCCGCGCCCGCGAGGACCGTCCCCAGCAGCGCCCACGCGGCGCTGCGGATCCAGGGCGCGACCACCGAGGCGTAGAAGAGTCGCTGGTAGATGGCGAGAGAGAATTCGTCGACCGCGGCCAGCCGGACCTCGTCATCGCCGGCGAGGTCGCGGAGTTCGCGGGCCAGAACCGTCTGCCGTTGCAGCGTCGACGCCTCCCGTTCCCGATATCGCACAAAGGCGATCACCCCGAACGACGCCGCGAGGAGTCCCAACCCGACCATCACACCCCAGTAGTCCACGGGACACACGGTACAAGCCGACGGTCCGTGCTCGTGAACCAGGTCACAGCCCGCGGTGGTCGCGCTGCTCGCGGCCACTTGTGGGCGCAATCGTTGTCGTGGGCAGAACGACGCCGAACATGCCGCACGTTGGTCACCGATCCGCCACGCGAGTGTGGTCGGGCTGGGAGAATTCCTCCACGGAGGACAAGGCCATCCTCGCGGGTGATCGCGACCGGGTCCTTCGCACCGGGTTCCGACCGGCGTCCGGGGAACCGCGCGCAGCCGGGGGCGCCGAAACCGAGGGGGCTATCGGTGAGGACACCTACGGCAACCCGTCCGACCGCCGACGAGCTGGGCGCGTGCCCGACGCCGGCGCAACGGGCAGACCCACTACAGATCCTCGCGACACAGGCGGAGTCGCGCGTCGCCGACCTCATCCCGGTCCGGCACGCCCGCATGGCCGCCACGCCCTTCACCTTCTACCGAGGTGCCGCGGCGGTGATGTCCGACGATCTGTCGAAGACCCCCGACACGGGCATCATCACGCAGCTGTGCGGCGACGCGCACCTGAGCAACCTGGGGCTGTTCTTCAGTCCGGAACGTCGAATGGTGTTCGACCTCAACGACTTCGACGAAACCCACGTCGGGCCGTTCGAGTGGGATCTCAAGCGGCTCGCGGCGAGCTTCGCGATCGCGGGGCGCAACAACGGCTTCGACGACGCGGTCAACCGCAAGATCGCGAAAACCGTGGCCAAGGCGTATCGGCGTGCGATCGCGCGCAGCGTCGGGAAGACGACACTCGAGTGCTGGTACGACGGGATCGACGTCGAGGCGTTCCTGGCCGAGTTCGGGCCCAGGCTCGACACGTCCATGGGTGAGCGGACGCAGAAGGCGTTGAAGAAGGCGCGCCACCGCGACAGCGCTCAGGCACTGGCGAAGCTCTGCGTGATCGACGACGACGGCACCGCCCACATCCGAAGCGACCCGCCGCTGTTGGTCCCGCTGAGCGAACGCTTCCCGGCCGAGACCGCCGAGGTCGTCGAAGCCCGCGTCCGCGAACGCGTCGACAGCTACCGCGACACGCTCCCGCTGCACGTGCAGGCGTTGCTCGCCCAGTTCTCGATGGTCGACATCGCTTTCAAGGTCGTCGGCGTGGGGAGCGTCGGAACCCGCGCGTGGATCGTGCTGATGACAGGTCGCAACCTCGACGACCCGCTCGTCCTCCAGGTGAAGGAGGCCCAGCGATCGGTTCTGTCGGATCACGTGCCCGCGTCCGGTTTCGACAATCAGGGTCAGCGGGTGGTGGAGGGGCAGCGCCTCCTGCAGGCGGCCAGCGACCTGTTCCTGGGCTGGTCGACAGGCACCGACGAGAACGGCGAACGGCGCGACTTCTATGTGCGTCAGCTGCGTGACGGCAAGGGGTCCGTGGTGGTCGAAGCGCTCGAGCCGGATGGCATGAAGCTCTACGCGCAGCTGTGCGGGCTGGTACTCGCGCAGGCGCACGCGCGCACCGCGAGTCGCTTCGACATCGCCCGATATCTGGAAGGGACAAAGGGTTTCAGCGATGCGATCGCCGAGTTCTCGGTGAAGTACGCCGACCTCAACGACGGTGACCACACCGCCATGATGGCCGCGATCGAGCGTGGCAAGCTGGACGTGTACGACCTCGCCGGCGACGCGAAGAACTGAGCCGGGTCACGACGACACACGGGAGTGCGTGGATGGATGATGCGACGCTGCGGCGGCGGGTACGCGAGCTGATGCCGCGGGCCGAGTCGGACCTCGCGGAGATGGTGGCGTTCCGATCGGTGCACGACCCGCAACAGTTCCCCCCGGAGGAGTGCGACCGGATGGTCGACTGGCTGCTGAGGACCTTCGGCGAGCTCGGCGTCGAGGATGTGGCCGCCCATGTGACCAGCGACGGCAGCAAGGCGGTCACGGGTCACATCCCCGGCCCCGAGGGCTCGCCGACCGTGCTGCTGTATTTCCATCACGACGTGCAACCGCCCCTCGGTGACGACGAATGGGATTCTCCGGTCTGGGAACTCACCGAACGGGACGGACGCTGGTACGGCCGTGGGGCGGCCGACTGCAAGGGCAACATCGCCGTGCACCTCACCGCACTCCGAGCGCTCGCCGGCCAGGCCGGAGTGACGGTGAAGATCATCGGTGAGGGTTCGGAGGAGCAGGGGACCGGCGGACTCGAACACTTCGCGGTCGACCACCCGGAACTCCTGCGCGCCGACGCGATCCTGATCGCCGACTCCGGCAATTTCGCGGTCGGCCGACCGAGTCTGACGACAACCCTGCGCGGGATCGCGAACATCGACGTGTCGGTCGAGACCATGGGATCGGCGATGCACTCCGGGATGTTCGGCGGTGCCGCGCCCGACGCGCTCGCGGCGCTGATCTCGATGCTCGCCACCCTGCGGGACGAACACGGCAACACCACCATCGCCGGACTCGACGCCGACGCGCAGTGGCCGGGCGTCGCCTACCCGCCGGAGCAGTTCCGTTCGGACGCAACCGTTCTCGACGGTGTTGACCTCGTCGGATCGGGGTCGGTGTCGGATATGGTGTGGGCCCGCCCGGCAGCCACGGTCCTCGGCATCGACTGTCCGCCGGTGGTCGGATCGTCGGCGGCTGTTCAGCCGCGCGCGCGAGCCCGGATCAACCTCCGTGTGCCACCGGGTATGGACGCCGCCCACGCGCAGGATGCGCTCATCGACCACCTGACCGCGGTCACGCCGTGGCACGCCCGTGTGACCTTCGAACGCGAGGCGATCGGCTCGCCGTTCGTCGGTTCCACCAGCGGCCCTGCGTACGAGACGCTCACCGACGCGCTCTCGACGGCGTACGGCAGTGAGGTCCTGATCCAAGGCCAGGGCGGGTCGATTCCGCTGTGCAACGTCCTGCAGGAGACCTTCCCCGATGCGGAGATCATGCTGTTCGGGGTCGAGGAACCGCAGTGCCTGATCCACGCGCCGAACGAGAGCGTCGACCCGTCGGAGATCGAGCGGATCGCACTGGCCGAGGCGATCTTCCTGCGTGACTTTGCCGACCGGGCCGCCCGCGTGGCCGGGACCGCAGGGACCCCGGCTGCAGGCGCACCGGATTGAGTCGGTGCGGGCTGAGTCGACTCAGGTTCCGCTGAATCGTTGCAGCAGAGCCTGCTTGAGCTCCGGTCGGCTGGCCGCGACCAGGACGAACGACGTCTCGCGGTAGAGGCGCTCGGCATCGGCACCCCGGATGAGAGCCTGGCCGCCGGTCGCGGCGACCAGCGCCGCGGTCGCGTCCACGGCGAGCTGGGCGGCATCGGCCCTTGCCGACAGCAGCGCGGCGGCGTCGTCCATCGCGTCGTCGAGCGCCGTGCGGGCGACGTCTGCGCGTTCACGGAGACGCCGTGCCTCGTGGGGGCGGCCGGCCACATCGAGGAGTGCCGAACAGCGTCGTAACAGCCCGAAGGGCAGGGTGCCGTTGAGCCGGACGCCGACGTTCTGGTTGGCGGAGAACTCCTCGAGGGAGACCCGGCCGACCACCCGGCCGTCGGGAATCGGCAGGGAGTCGACGTCCAGGGACACCGTCTGCGTCGCGGCTGCCGCGGCGAGATCGATCGGTGTGACACGGACCCGTCCTGCGGCGGAGGATGCCGCCAGATCGCTCGCCGGCAGGATCGCGGCGACGACGTCGTCGGTCTCGGCGTCGCGGGCGGAGATCTGCAGGAGGTCGAGCATGCCCCACCCACTGACGAACGGTGCGTGTCCGGAGAAGACCCACCCGTGGTCGACTCGTGTGGCGGTCATCCGGGGCGGTGTGGGGACGACGCCGGCGTAGGCGACCCCGGCGCGAAGGGTGCCGGCCACGGCCGCGTCGAGCAGCTCCTCGCGAAGGGAGTGGTTGGTGGTCCGCGCGAGCGAGATGACCACTCCGTGATGCTGGATCCAGGTGAAGGCGGTGGCCAGGCAGCCGCTCGTGAGGACCTCCAGGATCTCGGTGAGCTCACCGAACGGGAGGTCGGGGCCGCCGTCCTCGACGGGGGCGGCGATACCGTACAGCCCGGCGTCGGCCAGGAGCTGCCAGTGTGTGGCCGGGATGACGCCCGTCCGATCGACCGTCGCCGCCGACGGGAACAGGACCTCGTCCGCGATCCGGAGAGCGGCCGCCCGCAGCGCGGCACGGCGGGCGAAGGGATCCGGGGTGGTCACGTGTTCACACTACGACGCACCACGAATTGGACAGGTGGCCCACTTCGGCGTCGACTCGCCCCCGCCGAATACGCGTCGCGCAGCACAATCCTGGGACGAGGACCCGAGGATTTGGGACCAAAGGCCCAAGACCGCGAATGTGACCGCGGATAAACTCAGGCGCGGGTGGGAGCAATCTCTCTTGCGGAAGGAAACAGGTGGGCGTGGGTCCCAATGGTCGTGACGTGCAGGTCATACACTGTGTGCCGGAACAGGTTTCGGGAACATCGTTGTCGGACGTGCGAACCAGTGAGCGGTATCTGCGTGCCGCTGTCACCGACCTCATCGAGCGCAACTTCCGCGACCCGGATTTCAGTGTCGAAGTCGTCGCCCGGCATCTGCACGTGAGCCGCCGGCACCTGTACCGGGTGCTTTCCGGAAGCACCACGTCGCTCGCCGAGATGATCGCCGATCGTCGGTTGGAGTGGGCGCGCGGCCTGCTCACCGGTCCGGGCAACCTCAAACTCGAGGCCGTCGCCCACGCGTCGGGGTTCGCCTCGACGGCGACCATGCGTAACCGCTTCCGCTCGAAATTCGGACTCACTCCCGACGAGTTCCGTCGCGCGGCGCCGGCCCCGGTTCAGGACGCTGCGGCCAGCTGAAACGACGCCGGCGCAAGTACTTTGGTACTTGCGCCGACTCGGCGGCTCACCGCGGTTGGCCGCCCCCCACAGGCCGCTGGTCACACGGTGCACAACGGTGAATAGTCGCTGCGTCCGCCGGTGGTCGGCGAGACGAGCAACGTGCAGGGGTTGAATCCGACCTTCTCGATCTCCCTGGTCAGCCGCCGCAACTCCGAGTTCGGCACCACCTTGTCGCGGGAGAGCAGGAATCCCGAAGCGCGAGTGGGATCGCCGACGATCGCGTAGCGGTACGGAGCGTCGGGCGTCGTGCCGTCTTCGAGGTAGGCGACGATGTAGTTCGGTGCGCCGTTGGGATTGATGCTCGCCGGGGTCTGCGGGAACCGAACGCTCAGTTGAGCATTCGTCTGCGGGTCCACCACGGTCGCGCGTCCGACGACGCCGCCCGGCAACCCGGTGGGGCCGGTGCATCGGTTGTCGACCCCGATGGTCTTCGCGTCGATCCGGGTGTAGAACGCGCTGGTGTCGCGCGCGCACGTGACACCCCAGAACGACGGCACAGTGGCCAGTTGCCACCACTTTCCGAGGTAACGATCGACGTCGACCTTCGCCACCGGCGCCAGCGGTGCTGCCTGTGCCGGTCCCGTCCCGATGGCGAATCCGAGTGCGACGACGATGCCGGCAACAAGGGCTGCGAGGGTGCGAGTGACGCGCATGATGTTCCTTTCCGGGCCGTCGGTGTTGCTTGGCCGTCTCCTGGCCCACCGGTGTGGGCCACGGAGATGATTCGGATCGGATGCGCCTCGCGGATGGGGTTGTGCGAACGACCCCGCAGCCCCTGTCGCCGGGGTCAGCCGTTGTAGACGCTGTTCGGGCTCCAGGTGGAGACCGCCCAGATGACGATGAGGTCCAGGACGATGATCAGGATGGCCCACGCCGGGTAATAGGGCAGCCACAGGAACTGCGCGATGATCGACAGTGAGGCGATCACGATCGCACAGATCCGAGCCCAGTCGGCGCCGAAGGCGAGGCCGCCGGCGACGAGGAGGCCCACGATGCCGAGGATCAGGTGTATCCAGCCCCAGGTGGTGAGGTCGAATTCGAAGATGTAGTCGGTGCCGACGACGAACAGATCGTCGTTGGCGATCGCCGAGATGCCCTGGAAGATCGAGACCAGGGCCGCCACGAACAGCAGTGCGGCGGCGACGATCGAGATGCCGAATGCGAAACCCTGTTTGGCTGACGTGTTGGCCTGTCGATCGGGGGGAGCGCTCATGACTGGCGTGTCCTTTCGATTGGTGGACGCCGACATCGAGGTCCGCAGCCGACGGCGCGACGGCAGTACAGCGCTGGACCATCCCAAGGATCTAACGGCGGATGGCGGTCGGGAAGCGTTTTGCGCACTTCCGGTCAATCTGTGACCAGGCGATTTAGTACTCGGGACGGCGCCGGTATAAGCTATCGCAGGCTACACACGGGGTGTGGCGCAGCTTGGTAGCGCGCTTCGTTCGGGACGAAGAGGTCGTGGGTTCGAATCCCGCCACCCCGACGCTTTGGTTGAGAAGCAGTAGAGGCCCTGACCTGGAGAAATCCGGTCAGGGCTTCCTCGTTTTCCGGGCCTCGAGGTGCTGTGACACGAGCATGCGACAGCACGGCCCACAGCCGCTCCTGCTCATATCGAAGACGACATCCTGGGTGACCACGGTGTAGAAGGGTGTGCCTGCCGAATCGAGGGCATGGCCGTAGCGGACTGTCGTTTGCATGGTGGCGACATGGTCTTCGAACCTCAACGAACAGCCTCTCCCGCCGGCGCGTTGATGGAACCTTGCCGCGCCGAATGGCCAAACACCCGGGCAAGTAGGTGGTGGGAGTGGCGGCGGGCCGTGGGGTCGGCGATGAGGTCTTGGAACATCAACTCGTCGGCTCCACTCTCTTCGACCATCTGCTCCAGAGTTGCGCGCACATCGTCCGGACCGCCGGCTACAAACCGGGGCCACCGGCCGTCGACGATGCTTGTGGGCTCGCTTTTTTCGGCATCGGTCATCTCCCGCGCCGCGTCGTCGGGGGAGGGAACTGTCACCGACCCGGCGCCGCGTCCGGCGCGGCCCAGGCGTGCATAAAACCCCTTCGCGGAGTTTGCAAGGTATTCGCCCTCGGCCTTTGTCTCCCCGACGGAGACGTTGACGGCCAGGATGGCGCGCGGGGACTCGAGTCCGAAGCCCTGGGCCTGAAAGTTCTTGCGGTACCGGCGTAGTGCCGACGCTGCGGCGGTGGGGCGGATGAACCCGGCGAAGGTGTAGCCGATGCCGAGTCCGGCGGCGAGGTTCGACCCGTTGGGACTCGACCCGAGCAGCCACGTCTGCGGGTTCGATGTCACCGACGGCATGAGTTGATGACCGGCGAAGGGGTGTTTGTCGGGGAAGGTGTTGTACAACCACGACAGGGTCTCGAGTACCTGCTGCTGATGGTCCACCTGGGCGGGGTGTACACGGTTCTGTTGCAGGGCCAGATCCAGTACGGGACCCGCGGTCGCGCGGCCCATGCCCAGATCGATGCGGCCGGGGGCCATCGCTTCGAGTTGCTGGAACATCTCGGCGACCTTGAACGGGCTGTAGTGATTCATCAGCACGGCACCGGAACCAAGACGGATCCGGGAGGTCTGCATTGCCGCGGCCGCGATCAGCAGCTCGGGGTGATGTGAGGCGCCTGATCGGCTCAGGTGGTGCTCAGCGAACCAGATGCGGTGGAATCCGGCGTCTTCCGCGTGGCGTGCTGTGTCCAGCGAATCCGCGAGGGCCTCCGTCTCGGTGGTTCCGGGAGCAACTGTTCCGAGGTCGATGATCGACAGTTTCACAGGTGGATCCTTGTGGTCGGCGCGGATGTTGTCTCCACCGATCATCCCCCGGTTGAAGCGCTTGGAGGCAGCCGGCCTGGTGGCGCGTGGGCGCGGGCGGCAAGATCGCCAAGGCGCAGGTGAAGACTCCGGCGGAGGAGCGGATGAGCGGCCGATGACCGGGGTGACTCGCGTCCGAACGGGACCAGGCCACCCGGCCCGCGACAGTGCTTCGGACGGAGGGGATCTCCCGTCGGCTCAGGCCACCGGTTCCTCGGACGACTGCCGGTCGCCGGTGGCGCCCCTCAGCTGTCCGGACAGCCCAGCTGCCGGGCCAGATCCAGTAGATCGGTTGCGTGGACGTCGTTCTCCGGTGAGCCGGAATCGTCTTTGGCGTCCCCGCCCCATTCGTCCGGCCGCTCGATGAACGCGGTACGCAGCCCGAAGGAACGGGCGGCGTCGAGGTCGTTCTGATGCGTCGCGACCATCATCACCTCGCCGGGCGCGACCTCGAGGAGATCGGCCAGGCCGCAGTAGGTCTCGCGTGCGGGCTTGTAGTGCCCCCACAGGTTCGAGCCGCCGATGACGTCCCAGCGGAAGTCGTTGTGGCGGGCCATCTCGGTCAGCAGCGCGACGCTCCCGTTGCTCAGGGCGCAGACGATGAAATCCCGCTTGAGGCGGCGGAGACCTTCGGACGCGTCGGGCCAGCCGGGGATCCGCCGCCACGCGCGCACCAGCGTGTGAGCCTGGCCCGGGGTGAGCGCGACACCGAACATCGTCGCGACGTCGTGCAGGGTCTCGGTCTGCAGGTCGTCGAGACCCCGCCACGGCAACTCACCGGACTCCACACGCGCGAGGATGGGTGCGTAGCGCCGCCGCCATTCCTTGGTGAACTCTGCGGCGTCGACGTCGGGCACCGACTCACCGACGGCTCCGGAGATACCGGTGAACCAGTCGGTGACGGTGCCGAACGTGTCGAACGCCAGGACCTTCACGCCGAGCGGAAGGTCAGGTGTCACAGGGTCTCGCGGGCCAGCTGCGGCAGTGACTGATCGGCGTCGTAGTCGGCGTCGCCGTGGGAGACCGGTGTAAGGGTCAGCAGGCTCGCCTCGGGGCGGCAGCAGAAGCGTGCCGGCGCATACGGCGACGTGCCCAGGCCCGCGCTGACGTGGAGCTTCATCGTCGAACCCCAGCTCGACGCGCCCTTCACACGGGAGCGATCGAGCTGACAGTTGGTCACCAGCGCGCCGAAGAACGGCAGGCACAACTGACCGCCGTGCGTGTGGCCCGCCATGACCAGGTCGTAACCGTCGGCGGCGAAACTGTCCAGCACGCGCGGCTCGGGCGAATGCGTGAGGCCGAGACGTAGATGCGCCAGCGGGTTGGGGCGCCCGGCGATCGTCTCGTAGCGGTCGCGCTCGATGTGCGGATCGTCGACGCCCGCGGCGACCACTCGCACTCCGCTGACCTCGAGTTCGCGGACGGTGTGGGTGGCGTCGAGCCAGCCGCGCTCGGTGAACGCCGCGCGCAGGTCCTGCCAGGGAAGCGGCTCACCGTGGGTGCGCTGATGATCCTTCTTGAAGTACTTCAACGGGTTCTTCGGCTTGGGGCCGAAATAGTCGTTGGACCCGAACACGAACAGGCCGGGACGCGACAGCAAGCCGCCGAGTGCCTGGATCACCGCCGGCACCGCCTGCGGATGGGCCAGGTTGTCACCGGTGTTGACCACCAGGTCTGGTTCGAGGGCCTCGAGCTCGGAGATCCAGGCCTGCTTGAGCCGCTGGTTGGGCATCATGTGCAGGTCGCTGATGTGGAGCACCCGCAGCGGTGAGGCGCCGGGCTCGAGCACCGACAGCGTGGTGTGTCGCAGCGTGAATGCGTTGCGCTCGATGACCGTCGAATAGAAGAGCCCGGCGGCGGCGAGTCCCGCGACGCCGGCCAGCGCACGTGCGGGAACCCCGGAACCGGACGTACCGAGGCGGGGGATGCCGAGGCGTGGGGGGTCGAGTTCGGAGTGCTGCATCCCCCCAGGATACGCAACGCCCGTTGCCTGCCAAGCTGCCTTCGCCCGCGGGCCGTCGAATAGGTACGCGGGGACGGCAGTACGAGGCGACGGCGGTACGAGGAGGCGGCGGTACGGGGCGACGGCGGTACGGCCGGACCTCAGCCGGGCAGCTGGATCACGACCGGTCCGACGCCGGGCACCACCACGGTGGTCTCGGTGGGGCCGTTGCCCTCACCACCGCCTGCGCGGCGGCCGTTGCTGACATAGATCGTCACGGTGCTGCCGGGCATCGCCGAATCCGACGGCGCGGTGAACACGACCGTGCCCTGCGGACGTCCGCTGTCGACGTCGAGCTGGCTCACCTTGAAGCCGGCCTTCTGCAGACGCGAGGTGGCCTCGCTGGCGCTGAGACCGCTGACCTGCGGGATACGCCCGCGGTCACTGCCATTCCAGTACTCACGGTCGATCGGGGGCAGGCGCACCGGCCCGAACTTGGTGGCGACCGGCTTCACCGCCTGGAACCACGTGCGGGCGGGCTCCATACCGCCGTAGAGGTCACCGTCGTAGCAGGATCGCAGCGGGCTGCTGCACACGCCCTGCGGGTTGGGTCCGTCGCTGTAGACGTATGCCGCACCGGCGATCTGGTTGGTGAACCCGACGAAAGCCGACGACCGGTGGGCCTCGGTGGTTCCGGTCTTGCCCGCCATCGGCAGCGTCCAGCCCGCCGCTCCGGCAGCACCGGCCGCTGTGCCGCCGCCGACGTCGTCCTTGCTCATCGCATTGGCGAGGGTGTTGGCCAGACCCTCGTCGACGACCTGCTCGCAGGGAGGCGAGTTGAACGGGATGGAGGTGAGGGCCTGTCGCCCGTCGGGACCCATCACCGGATTGCCGTACTGATCGCGCTTGACGCGGCTGATCGACTTGATCGGATTGGGCGGGCACCATGTGCCCCCGGAGGCCAGCGTCGCGGCCACGTTGGCGAGTTCGAGACCGTTCAGCGGCAGCGGGCCGAGGGTGAACGAGCCGAAGTTCCCGTCCTTGACGTACTGCGCCATGCTCTTCTCGCCGTAGCCCGACGACCCGGGGATGGTGTACGAGCGCAGGCCGAGGCGAACGGCCATGTCGACAGCCGGTTTGACGCCGACCTGCTGCAGCAGCTTCACGAACGCGGTGTTCGGCGACTGCGCGAGCGCGTTGGTGACCGACAGCGATGCCGGGTACCGGCCGTCGTTCTTCACGCAGTAGGAGTTCGCGGGGCAGCCGTTGGCGCCGTCACTGTTACCCATGCCCTCGACCGCGATGGATCCGGGGACCGGGATGTTCGACCCGGCGCCGAGTCCCTTCTCCATGGCCGCGGCGACCGTGAAGATCTTGAACACCGAACCCGCGCCGTCGCCGACCGTCGAGAACGGTTGTGGCTGCATGGTCTCGCCTCGGGCGAGATCCAGGCCGTAGTCGCGGCTCGACGCCATGGACAGCACGTCGTGGGACTTCTTACCCGGCCGGAGAGTGCTCATCACATCCGCCACGCCGTCGGCCGTGGGACTGGCCTGCGCCTTCACCGCGCGCACGGTGGAGCGCTGGACCTCGGGATCGAGTGTGGTCTGGATGATGTAACCGCCGCGCAGCACCGAGTTACGCGACATGCCGTTCTCGGCCAGGTACTGCAGCGCGTAGTCGCAGAAGAAGCCGTTGTTGTCCGCGGCGATACAACCCTGCGTCGGAGTTCGCGGGCGCGGGAGGACGCCGAGCGGCTTGTCCTTGGCTGCGACGAGCTCGTCGCGGCGTTCCGGGAAGTTGGCGATCATCGTGTCCAGCACGACGTTTCGACGAGCCAGCGAACCCTCGGGGTTGGAGTACGGGTTCAGCGCGGAGCTCGACTGCACCATGCCCGCCAGCAATGCCGCCTGCTCGACCCTGAGGTCTTTGGCCGGGATGCCGAAGTAGGTCTGCGCGCCGGCCTCGATGCCGTAGGCGTTGTTGCCGAACGGCACGACGTTCAGGTACCGGGTGACGATCTGCTTCTTCGCCTCCTGCTTGGCGGCGGCGTCGTCGAGTCCCTTGTCGCGCTTGGCCTGGTCGATGAGGCTCTGCTCGAGGGTCAGCGCCATGCGCACCTCGCGCAGCTTGCGCGCCGGGGTGGTCTCGACCGCCGCCTGGCGATCGGCCTCCGTCCGGGCGAGCACGAGGAGTTGATAATTCTTGATGTACTGCTGGTCGAGGGTCGACGCACCCTGCTGGACCTCGCCCGACGACGAGTTCTTCAGCGCGGCACGGATGGTGCCCTTCCAGTCGACGCCGTCGTGTTCGAGGAACCGGCGGTCCTCGACCGAGATGATGGCGCGGATCATGTCCGGCGAGATGTCGTTGTAACCGACCTGATAGCGGTACTGGTCGAACAGCACGGCGAACGGCTTGCCGTCGACGTCGGTCATCGTCGTGACCTCCGGCAACGTCCCGTTGAGGAGCTCGGAGGACACGTTCTCGACAGCGGCGGCAGCCCGGTTGGAGACCACCCCTACTCCGCTGGCCACCGGATACATCAGGCCGGCGACGAGAACTCCGGCCAGCAGGCTCGCCCAGGCCAGCGACCACAGCTTCTTCGACATCACCCCGACAGGATACGTGCGATCGGGAAGAACATCGCCCTCCCTCGCCCGTCGGGTATCCGGCGAGGTCCGGGGCGGGGAAGGCCCGGGAGCAAACCCCTCCGAACGGATGAGTTTGCACGGTTGTCCCACTTTATCGGCTCCAGGGGTTGCATCCCCATGCACACAACCCTAGATTGAGTGCAGAATGTGACTCACCTAACAGTGCGCTGAAAATGTGTCTTGAGCAGCGTGGTTGAGTCCTTTCGGAGTGACGCGGATGACGACAGGTAGGGGTGGCGATGGCGACAGCGGCAGTGTCCAACGAGGAAGATCGCCTGGCGTGGGTTGCTCAGGCGCGTTGTCGAGGGGGAGACCCTGATGATCTGTTCGTGAGGGGTGCGGCCCAGCGCAAGGCCGCGACGATCTGCCGCCACTGCCCGGTGCAGCTCGAGTGTGGTGCCGACGCCCTCGACAATCGCGTCGAGTTCGGGGTCTGGGGCGGGATGACGGAGCGTCAGCGTCGAGCTCTGCTGCGCCAACACCCGGAAGTGACCTCCTGGTCGGCATTCTTCGCCGCCCAGCGTCGTCGGCATCGAGACGCCGTCTGACATCACCCCATCCACCGGCCGGAGGCGTCAGCCCCGGCCGGTGATCTGCTCGGCGACCGCGCGGAGTGCAGTCCTGTCGGCCACCTCGAAGGGCAGCGCCGGCACACCGACGATCGGAACCCGCGGGTGCGACGCGGTGAAACGTTGCAGCAGATGGAGTTCGCGCTTGCCGGTGGCGGCGCGGTCCGCGTGGATCTGGAGTACGCCCCGGGTCAGGTTGTCGGTGACCGACTCGAGCGCGACCAGAGCCGCCTCCTCGGGGATCGCCGTCAGGTTGGGGTGGGTCCGGTTGAGGATGAGTCCGGCGAGTGGCATCGACTCCTCGGACAGCCTGTCCACGAAGAACGCCGCCTCACGCAGGGCGTCGGCCTCGGCCGCGGCGACCACGGCGAACTGCGTCCCGGGCTGCTTGAGGAGTTCGTAGGTCTTGGCGGCCCGATCCTGGAACCCGCCGAACATCGAGTCGAGTGACTGCACGAACATGGCGACGTCGCGCAGCATGTCACCGCCGATGATGGTCGAGACACCGCGCATCGCCAGACTCATCGCGCCGGTCACCATCCGACCCACCCCGCGACCGCCGCCGACCAGCACCTTCATCAGCCGGCCGGACAGGAACGAGCCCAGACGCTGTGGGGCGTCGAGGAAGTCGAGCGCATTCCGCGACGGCGGGGTGTCGACGACGATGAGATCCCAGTGGTCCTGCTCGAGCAGCTTGCCGAGCTTCTCCATCGCCATGTACTCCTGCGTGCCGGAGAACGACGATGCGACCGTCTGATAGAAGGTGTTCTCCATGATCGCCTCGGCGCGTTCAGGAGTGGAGTACTCGAGCACCATCTCGTCGAAGGTGCGTCGCATGTCGAGCATCATCGCGTCGAGAGTGCCCTTGCCGTCGATCTTCACCGGCTGCGGATCGTTGGTGAGTTCGGACATCCCGAGCGACTGTGCGAGACGCTTGGCCGGGTCGATGGTGAGCACCGCGACGGTGCGGCCCTGTTCGGCGGCATACATCGCCATCGCCGCGGCCGTGGTGGTCTTGCCGACACCGCCCGCACCGCAGCAGATCACCACGCGAGTCGCCGGGTCGGTGAGGACAGCGCCCATCTTGAGATCGAGTGGCATCATGCACCCGCTTTCTGGAGGAGATCGGCCAACTCGTAGATCGAACCCAGGTCGATGCCATCGCCGAGGGACGGCAGTTCGAGCATCGGCAACTCGACCTCGTCGAGCTGTGCCTTCGCGATCTGCTGCGCCTGCAGGCGGGTCGCGTGTTCGATCGTCTCGGTGAGCAGACCGGACAGGTCGCCCTCGCCGAGCTTGAGGCCGGCTTCGCGCAGACTCTGCTCGACGCGCTGGGCGTCGATGACGCCCTCGGCGATCTCGTCGACCGCCTCGGCGGGCAGGTGCGGTGCGCTGACGCGGTTGATGATGAGGCTGCCGAGGTTGAGATGCTTGGCACGTAGCTCGTCGATCGCCTCGACGGTCTCCTGGATGGGCATCGCCTCGAGCAGGGTGACGAGGTGGACGATCGTCTCCTCCGAATGCAGGAGACGGACCACGCCCTCGCTCTGATTGCGGATCGGGCCGGTCTTGGCGAGGTCGGCCATCGCCTGGGTGACGTCGAGGAAGTTGCCGATCCGGCCGGTCGGCGGAGCGTCGACGACCACCGCGTCGTACACCCGGTTGCCCTGCTTGTCGGTGTGGATGATGCGCTCTTTGATCTTGCCGGTCAGCAGCACGTCGCGGAGACCTGGAGCGACGGTCGTGACGAAGTCGATCGCCCCGATCCGCTTCATCGCCCGGCCCGCAAAGCCGAGGTTGTAGAACATGTCGAGGTATTCGAGCAGCGCATGTTCGATGTCGACGGCCAGCGCGGACACCTCACCGCCGCCTTCGGCGGTGGCGATGCGCGTGTCGGTCGGGGGCAGCGGGGGGATGTCGAATAGCTGTGCGATGCCCTGGCGTCCCTCGGTCTCGACGAGAAGCACCTTCTTGCCGTCGGCGGCAAGCGCGAGCGCGAGCGCCGCGGCGATGGTCGTCTTGCCGGTCCCGCCCTTGCCCGACACGAAGTGCAGACGTGCGCGTGACGCCGCGTCCGGCCACTCGTTGTCGCCCGCGAGGGTGGAGCTCCCTGGCATAGCTCTGACGGAAGAGTTGTCTGTCACGCCGGAATCGATCGCCTCACCCGACCCGGAACGTGAGCCCTGTTCATTGGCCACCGCAACACCTTATCCATTCATCGCCGGCAGATAGGGTGACTCCATGACTGAATTGACCGCGTGGGAGTACGTGACGGTGCCACTGCTGACTCATGCCACCAAACAGATCCTCGATCAGTGGGGTGCCGACGGCTGGGAGCTCGTCTCTGTGCTGCCCGGCCCCACCGGCGAACAGCACGTTGCCTACCTGAAGCGACCGAAGGGCTGACGATGCCGAACACCTGGAGCGATCAGCTCGCCGAACTCGACATCATGCTGCCCACCGTGGTGCCGCCGGTGGCGAATTACACGCCCGCAGTACGGGTCGGGAACCTCGTCTACACCTCGGGTCAGCTGCCGATGGTCGACGGCGAACTCTCGGTACACGGCAAGGTGCACGAGGGCGCCGAAGGTGTCGTCCGTCCGGCAGAGGCGAAGGCCGCCGCACGCGTGTGCGCTCTGAACGCGCTGGCCGCCGTCGACTCGCTGGTCGGCATCGACTCGGTGGTTCGGGTGATCAAGGTCGTCGGCTTCGTCGCCTCGGCGCCCGGGTTCACCGGTCAGCCACAGGTCATCAACGGGGCGTCGGACGTGCTCGGTGAGATCTTCGGCGAGGCCGGGGTGCACGCCCGGTCGGCCGTCGGCGTCGCCGAACTGCCGCTCGGGGCCCCCGTCGAGGTCGAACTGATCGTCGAAGTGGCCTGACGTCCGCCTTGGACGTCGCGTTACTCATCGCCGCGGCCGCCGCGGCCGGGTGGGTGGATGCCGTGGTCGGCGGCGGGGGACTCGTACTGATCCCCGCGATGCTGATCGCGCAACCCGGCCTGCCGACGGCGACCGCGCTGGGCACCAACAAACTCGCGGCGGTCTTCGGCACCGCGTCGGCGGCGGTGCGGTATGTGCGGCACGTCCGGATCGATCTGCGGCGCCTCATCCCGGTGTTCGTCGCGGCGCTGGGGTTCTCCGCACTCGGTGCGATGGTGGCGATCTCGCTGCCCACCGAGATCTTCACCCCGGTCGTGCTGGTCATGCTGGTCGGCGTCGGGTTGTTCGTCGCGCTCAATCCCGGTTTCGGCGGTGACGCCTCGACGGGACCGCGCTCGCGCGTCTCGACCATCGCGGGGCTCGTGATGGCGGGCGTGGTCGTCGCCTTCTACGACGGGGTGATGGGCCCCGGCACCGGGACATTCCTCATCATCAGCCTCACCGCTCTGGTGGGGACGAGTTTCCTCGAGAGTTCGGCGATGGCCAAGGTCATCAACACCGCCACCAACCTCGGTGCGCTGACGGTGTTCGGCCTGCAGGGAAACGTGCTGTGGCTGTTGGGTCTGGGGCTGGCCGTCGCCAATGTCGTTGGCGCCCAGATCGGTTCGCACATGGCGATCGGCCGGGGCAGTTCATTCGTGCGGTGGGTGCTGCTGGCGGTGGTCGTGGTGATGGTCGGCAAGCTCGGGTACGACCTGATCACGGGCTGACGCCGGACCGCGCCGACGCGCCATCAGGTGACTACTCGAGCGCCGAGCATGACGGGAGGCGTGGCAGCACTTCCGCAAACGACCGACCGGGGGATTGATGGATCTGCACTGCGTACGCGTCCGCCGGCGTCGATGCTGTCTGAATGAACATCGACGACGCCGCCCACGTCCGGGCAGCCCTGCAGCGGCGCACCATCTTTCTGCTGTGTCTGGCCCAGATTCTGGGCGGCGTGTCGCTGGGTGGGGCGCTGGCGCTGGGCGCGATCCTGGGCGAGGAACTGTCGGGGACCTCGTCGCTGGCCGGTCTGCCGACCACGGTGCTCACGCTGGGCGCGGCCGCTGCGGGGCTCCCGCTGGCGGCGCTGGCATCGGCGCGGGGTCGGCGACCCGCGTTGAGCACCGGCCTGTTGGTCGCGGCAACCGGTGCACTGGTGGTGGCGTTCGGGGTCGATCGAGGGTGGTTCCTCCTCATGCTGGCGGGGATGGCGGGCATCGGGTCGGGGACCGCGGTGAGCCTGCAGGCACGGTTCGCGGCAACGGATCTCTCATCGACGCGGACGCGGGCAAGAGACCTGTCGCTCGTGGTGTGGATGACGATGGTCGGATCGGTCGTGGGGCCGGCACTCGTCCCGCTGGGGGCGGAGGTGGCGGGGTGGTTCGGTATGGCCGACCTCTCGGGCCCCTTCCTGCTGGGTGCCGTCGGATGTGGCTGCGCGGCAGCGCTACTCGTCGTCTGCCTGCGACCTGATCCGCTCGTCGTGGCCACCGGACACGTGACGGGTGGCCGGTCGAAGGTGTCACTGTCCGAGGGGTTCTCGGCGATCCGGCGCTCACCGTCGGCGCGTGCGGCCATGGCGGCGGTGGTGTCGGCACATGCGGTGATGGTCGGCGTCATGGCACTGACCCCGGTGCACATGCACCACGGCGGCGCATCGGTGACGTTCGTCGGCCTGTCGATCAGTGCGCACATCGCCGGGATGTACGCACTCGCACCGGTGATGGGGGTGCTCGCCGACCGGACCGGGCGCATCCCGGTGATCCTGGGCGGCCAGGCGGTACTCCTCGTGAGCTGCGTACTGGGCTTCGTGTTCGTCGATTCGCAGGGCGGGCTCGTCGTCGCCCTCATCCTGCTCGGTGTCGGCTGGTCGGCGTCGACCGTCGCCGCGTCGACACTGCTCACCGACAGCGTCGCCATCAACGAACGCGCACCTGCACAGGGGGTTTCGGACACGTCGATGAGCCTTGCCGGTGCCGCGGCCGGTGCGCTCGCCGGCGTCGTCGTCGGGGCGTTCGGCTACCCGACCCTCGTTCTCGGTGCGGGTGTGATCGCGGTGATCACCGCGGCCTACGTCGTCGTCGACGGCGCTCGGGGTCGCCGTGCCGCGACGGTGGCCTAGGGATGGGCATCTTCGCCGCTCATCGGGTGCACCGGCGTGGTGGCGATGTCGATCGTCGGGCGTTCACTCACGCAGTGGCCGGGGTCGATAGGCTCGGACACCATGAACTCACGCAATGTTGCCGCGCAGGCGCCCACCCATCCCGCGTACGGGGTGTTGCGGGAGGTCACGCCGTTCGCGTCGGTCCTGCTGTGTGACAACTCCGGGATGATGGAGCTCGACGGCACCAACACCTACGTGCTGCGGGCACCGGGAAGCGCCGAATGCGTGGTGGTCGATCCCGGTCCGCCCAAGTACAAGCACCACGCCCGCCGGCTCGCGGAACTGCCCGGCCTTGCTCTCACGCTGGTCACGCATCGTCACCATGATCACGTCGGCGGCGTCTCGCGGCTGCACAAGCGAACTGGCACCCCTGTACGGGCCCGACTGGATGCGCACTGCCGTAAGGCGTCACCCCTGCGTGACCGTGAGGTCATCGAGGTGGCCGGGCTTCGGATCACGGTGCTGTACACCCCTGGCCACACCGGGGACTCGGTGAGCTTCGTCGTCGAACACGACGGCGAGCGTGCCGTACTGACCGGCGACACCATCCTGGGGAGCGGGACGACGGTCCTCGACCCGTCCGACGGTGGACTCCGCGACTACCTGAATTCGTTGAACCGACTCATCGTCGAGGGTGAGGGGGCGGCGCTGCTCCCGGCGCACGGTCCCGACCATCCCGACCTCGGGCCTGTCGCCCGGTTCTACAAGGCTCATCGCGAGGAGCGGATCGACCAGATCGTGGCCGCGCTCGACGCCATGGGGGTCTCGGCACACGACGCGAAGCCGATGAAGGTGGTGCGCAAGGTGTACTCCGACGTCGACAAGAAGCTGTGGCCCGCCGCGCGGATGTCGGTGAAGGCCCAGCTGGAGTACCTGCGCGAGGGGTGAGTAAGTAAACGACTTCACCCGCTCCTGATGGGGGAGCGGGTGAAGTCGAAAGGTCCTCTTCCGCTCCCTGAAGGAACGGCTTGTGGGCTCAGCGGGCCCGGCGTGCCAGACGTTCGGAGTCGGCGATCAGGACACTCTTGCCCTCGAGGCGCAGCCAGCCGCGCTGGGCGAAGTCGGCCAGGGCCTTGTTGACGGTTTCGCGGGAGGCGCCGACGAGCTGGGCGATCTCTTCCTGGGTCAGGTCGTGGGTGACGCGCAGCGCGCCACCCTCCTGGGTTCCGAAGCGCTGTGCGAGCTGCAACAGCTGCTTGGCGACACGACCGGGAACGTCGGTGAAGATCAGGTCGGCGAGGTTGTTGTTGGTCCGGCGCAGGCGACGTGCGAGCACGCGGAGCAACTGCTCGGCGATCTCCGGACGGTCCTTGATCCAGGCGCGCAGCGCGTCGCGGTCCATCGACACCGCGCGGACCTCGGTCACGGTCGTCGCCGACGACGTGCGGGGGCCCGGGTCGAAGATGGAGAGTTCGCCGAACATGTCGGACGGACCCATGATCGTCAGCAGGTTCTCGCGGCCGTCGGGTGAGCGTCGACCGACCTTCACCTTGCCGGACATGATGATGTAGAGGCGGTCACCCGGCTCGCCCTCATGGAAGATCACGTGTCCGCGAGGGAAGTCGACGGGCTGAAGCTGCTTGGTCAGCGCCGCGACAGCGGAAGGCTCGACGCCTTGGAATATGCCCGCCCGCGCCAGTACTTCTTCCACCTAGGGAACCTTTCTCGAAAACTTTGCTATAGCGACGTCTGAGATCGCGCCCTTGGATACGCTACCCCGCGCACCAGCATATGTGTTGAATGGGTCACTGATGGCTCATTGTGCGAGTGTCCCGCCGATCAGATGTTAATGAGCGAGCGCTGTCGTGAGGCGTCGTCGTCGGTGTGGGGGGCGGTCGTGGTCAGCTTGCGCGTTGCGGCGACTGGACCGCCTCGGGCAGGACGGGCTCGTGCCGGGTGACCCGACGCGTACGGAGCTCGTCCAGAGCCGCGGGCATTCCCTCGCGGGCGAGGGTGTCGACGTTCGTGGAGTCGGCGGATTCGAGGAAGTCCTCCACGTCGTCACGGGTGACCGCTGAGCGGTCGATCCTGGCCTGAACCTTGTCCATGCCCATCGCGAAGAGCATGAGTACAGCCGGGAATAGCAGCGCTGCGAGACCATGCATGGGGACCAGTAAACACAATCTGCACCCGGGAATCCCCATCGGAACGCCCGACGTCACTGACTTGTTACCTGACCGTAAGTTGTGGGGGAAGTGGGATCCACCGGTTGCCGCGGCGGCTGGCGACACCGGGCTCAGGCCTGTGACCTGCGACGACGTCCCGTCGTTGGTGGCGGGTCGGGTCGGCCGCGGCTGTGGTGGGGAGCACTCTCCCACCACATCGCTAACCTGAATCAGGTGAGCGCACGCAAGGCTGTGCCCGCGACGCCGGTCGCGGGCCGCAAGCAGGAGACCCATCTCGGGCTGGTCCGGCGCGCGCGGCGGATGAACCGGACACTCAAGATCGCGTTTCCGCATGTGTATTGCGAACTCGATTTCACCAATCCGCTCGAGCTGTCGGTGGCAACGATCCTGTCGGCGCAGTGCACCGACGTCCGGGTCAACCAGACCACGCCCGCGCTGTTCGCGAAGTATCGGACCGCACGTGACTACGCCGAGGCCGACCGGACAGAACTCGAGGAGATGATCCGCTCGACCGGCTTTTACCGGAACAAGGCGAACTCGATCATCGGGCTCGGCCAGGCACTGGTGGAGCGCTACGACGGCGAGGTCCCGAACACACTCGCGGACCTCGTATCGCTGCCCGGTTTCGGCCGGAAGACCGCCAACGTGGTGCTCGGTAATGCGTTCGGGGTCCCCGGCATCACCGTCGACACCCACTTCGGTCGTCTGGTCCGCCGCTGGCAGTGGACGGAGGAAACCGATCCGGTCAAGGTCGAACACGCCGTCGGTGAACTGATCGAGCGAAAGGAGTGGACCGACCTGTCGCACCGCATCATCTTTCATGGGAGACGCGTCTGCCACGCGCGCAAACCCGCGTGCGGAGTGTGCGTCCTCGCCAAGGACTGCCCCTCGGTGGGCACCGGACCGATGGACAAGGCCGAGGCGGCCGCCCTGGTGAAGGGACCGGAGACAGAGCATCTCCTGGCGTTGGCGGGACTCGCTGCCCCGTGAACGACTCAACTGACACCACCGGCGCCGGGAGCGAAGCGAGCGGGCCGAATGACACCGGCGCCGGGAGCGAAGCGAGCGGGCCGAATGACACCGGCGCCGGGAGCGAAGCGAGCGGGCCGGATGACACCGGCGCCGGGAGCCCGCCCTCCCCTCAGGCCTCCCGGTTTCCGCCCGCCGCGCGCTGGACCGTCGTCTTCGTGATCGTGATGATCGCGCTGATCGTCGCGATCTGGCCGCGCGATGATGCCCCGGGATCGATGACGAGCGCGCCGCCGACGGCGAGCGGGGCCCGTCCGCTGGACGCTCCGGTCGACGAGGCGCGTGTGGCGCAGGCGCGGGTCGACGCGGCGCTCGCCGACTGCCCGGTCACCGGCCTTCCGGCCGCCCCCGGCTCGGCGCTGACCGGGATCGTCGAACCGTGCCTGGGTACCGGCGCCCCTTATGACCTGGGTGCCGCGACCGCGGGGAAACCCCTGGTCATCAACGTGTGGGCGCAGTGGTGTGGTCCGTGCAAGACCGAGCTGCCCTATTTCGAGGAGTTCGCCGCCCGGGCCGGTGACCGAGTCACGGTTCTCGCCCTGCACGCCAAGGAGGGCGGAAGCAATCCGCTCTTCCCGCTGACACTGCTCACCGAGATCGGAGTTCGCTTGCCGTCCGTGCTCGATCCCGACGGTCGGGTGGCCGCGGCCATCAACGCGCCGCGCGTGTTCCCCTCGACCGTCTTCATCCGCCCCGACGGCACCGTCGCCAAGGTGTATCCGGGTGTCTTCGACAGCCCGGAGGAGATCGCCGATGCGGTGTCGGAGTATCTGGGCGTGAAGGTGTGAGCGCGCGGGACGATGGCCACGCGGGGCCGCTCGTGCCGGCGGATCGGATCCCGCCCTGGCTGCACACCCTGACGGCCGACGTGACCGCGGTCCGCAGGAGCGTCGAGAATCGCGGCGGCGACCGGTCCCGCTGGGCGTCGATGCTGGTGCCGGGCAAGCGCTCGGCCGCTGTACTCGTCCTGTTCTCGGGTTCCTGGGATGCCGCCGACGACCATCCCGGCGGGGTGCCCGCCGACGCCGAGGTCCTGCTGACCGAACGCGCCTCGACGCTGCGTCAGCACAGCGGTCAGGTCGCCTTCCCCGGTGGCGTCGAAGATCCGGGGGACGACTTCCCGGTCGGCACCGCGCTGCGCGAGGCCGCGGAGGAGACCGGTCTGGACCCGTCGGGCGTGCATGTCGTCGCGTGTCTGCCGAGTTTTCCGGTGGGGGTGTCTGGCTTCGACGTCGTGCCGGTGATCGGCTACTGGCACCGCCCGAGTTCCGTGCGTGTCGTCGACGAAGGGGAGACCGCCCGCGTCGACCGCGTCAACCTCCGGGAGCTGCTGGCGCCGGAGAACCGCTTCCAGGTTCGACGAAAAGCCGTGGGCACCGTGTACAAGGGTCCCGCCTTCTTTGTCGACGGCCTGCTCGTGTGGGGTTTCACCGGCGGCCTGATCGCGGCGATCAGCGAGGTGTCCGGCTGGGATCGGCCGTGGGACCCCGACGACGTGCGTTCGCTGGAGAAGATGATCGAACTGGCCGGCAGTCGCCAGGAATCGGGGTTCGACGTGCTGGGTCCCGAAGACCCGGAGTCGGTGGAGTTGAACAAGCGTGCCGAGACGGGCGGTGCCTGATGGCAGGTTCCACGTGGGTGGACATCATCGTCATCGCGATCGCGCTGCTGGCCGCGGCGAGCGGCTACCGATCGGGTGCGGTCGCCTCGGCCCTCGCGTTCATCGGTGTCGCGCTCGGCGCGGTCGCCGGATTGCTGCTCGCACCCCATCTCATCGAGCAGTTCGACGACCTCCGGATGCGTGTGCTCGTCGGAATCCTGGTGTTGGTGGTGTTGGTGGTCATCGGCGAGGTCGCGGGCATGATCCTCGGACGTGCCGCCCGCGGTGGCATCCGGTCACCGGGTCTGCGTGCGATCGACAGTGGTGTCGGGTCGCTGCTCCAGGTGGTCGCGGTGTTGCTGGCTGCGGGCCTGCTCGCGATCCCGCTGCGCGAGTCCGCCGACCCGGCCATCGCCGGACCGGTCCGCGACTCCAAGGTGCTGACCGGCGTCGACGTGTTGTCGCCGCAGTGGGTTCGCGACATTCCCGAGGACTTCAAGGCGCTCCTCGACAGTTCGGGACTGCCGAAGTTCCCGTTCGTCAGCACCCCGTCGACCAATGTGGACCCGCCCGACCAGGCGCTCGCCGACCTCCCTGTGGTGACCCAGGCGCGCCCCAGCGTCGTCAAGATCGAGGGCGTGGCGCCCAGCTGCCGTCAGGCGCTCGAGGGCAGCGGCTTCGTCGTCTCGCCCGAACGGGTGATGACCAACGCGCACGTCGTCGCGGGCACCGAACGCCTCGAGGTCCAGACCTCGACCGGCGCTCGGCTCCCCGCGAAGGTCGTCCACTTCGACAGCGACAACGACATCGCGGTCCTCGACGTCCCGGGTCTGCGTGCACCGGCCCTGAAGTTCGCATCCCGGCCGGCCTCGACCGGCGACGACGCCATCGCGCTGGGCTTCCCCGAGGCGGGCCCGTTCTACGTCAGTCCGCTGCGCGTGCGGTCGGTGTTCACCCATACCGGCGACGACATATACCGCACGGGGCAGGTCACCCGTGAGGTGTATGCCGTGCGCGGACTGATCCGACAGGGCAATTCCGGTGGGCCACTGCTGAATTCGGAGGGTGAGGTGCTCGGCGTCGTCTTCGGTGCCGCCGAGAACGCGGCCGACGAGACCGGCTTTGTCCTCACTGCGCGTCAGGTACGGCCCGACTTCGACGAATCCGAGCGACAAAACGACCGGGTGAGTACCAAGCGCTGCGTGCTCGCCTGATCCGGCGCGCCGAGGGACGCACGGTGTCGGAGGTCGCCTCCGGCTCGGATCGCAGGAAGTCGAGAATGTGCCCGCTCACCGCGGCGGGTTGTTCCTGGTGGACGAAGTGCCCGCTGCGCTCGATCTGCCGGTAGGTCTGGTGGGCGGCCCAGCGATGTCCGTCGGCGATGGCGTCGTGGAGTATGTACGGGTCGTCGTGGCCTCGCAGCGCCAGCACCGGCAGGTGCAGCCGCTGGTCCATGAGGTCCATGAATCGTGCACCGTCGGGCCGGAACTGGGATCGGAACGCCCAGCGGCGATACTCCAGGCTGCAGTGCGCGACGTTCGGGATCAGCATGGCCGACCTGTTCAGTTCGACCGTGTGCGCGTAGTCGGGTTCGCCTCGCCAGGCCGACGACGCCCGTTGTGCGAAGTAGTCGGCGATGAATGCGGCGTCGTCGCGGGTGACCTGACGTTCACCCAGCCGGGGGACCTGATCGCGCAGGAACGCCGGCAGGAACCGCGACCGTTGGGCCTTGTCGCGCAACACGCGTCGACGCAGGGCCCGGGGGTGCGGGGACGCGATGACGACGATGCGGTCCACGACGCGGGGATGCAGGGTTGCCGTCGCCCAGCAGACCAGGCCGCCGTCGGAGTGTCCGATGAGGGTGGCGCTGGTGTGCCCGAGCGCCCGGATGAGGCCGTTGGTGTCTCCGGCGAGCGTCCATCCGTCGTAGCCGCGGGGGGGTTTGTCGGTGTCACCGTAGCCGCGCAGGTCCACGGCCACCGCGCGGAACCCGGCGGCGGTCAGCGCGGTCAGCTGGTGTCGCCAGCTCCACCAGAACTCGCCGAAGCCGTGCAGCAGTAACACGAGCGGCCGGCCGTCCGCGGGAACACCGGGGGGTTCGACGGCGTGGAACCGGACTCCGTTCGCGCGGACGTCGAAGTGCTCCCAGTCGCCGGGAAGACGAACGCTCGAGGGGTCAGGAGCCACACTCACAGGTCAGCCTTCGCGGGCCGGGGGAATCCTCGGATGGATCGCATCCTGACCGTGTGGGGTGCGGTGAGGCAGCACGGTCGGCAGTTCGTTGACCGACTCGATCGTCTTCTTCGGCCCGCGGACCCGTTTGAAGAAGAGATAGCCGACGAACGCGGCGATCACGGTCACGACCACGAGGATGAGGAACACGATCAGGAAGGCCAGCCACCTCCACACGAACTCGTCGAGCAGCTCGGCCAGGAAGAAAAAGAAGAAGAAGCTGGAATACAGCGCCATGACACCGGCGACGATCAGCAATCCCGTGCCGGCGCCTGCCTTCTTCGCCTCACCGACCAGCTCGGCCTTGGCGAGGGCGACCTCGGACCGGAACAGGGTCGAGACGCTCGTGGTGGCGTCCTTGACCAGGCTTCCGATGGACGGTTCGCCGTTCTTGCCTGCGTTGGCGTCGGAGAGCGGGATCGACGGGACGGAGTCCCGGCCCGCCTCGGGCAGGCCGTGCTCGTTGGGGCTCACAGAATCCTCCGTTGTTCGGCTGATGGGCCATATGTTGCCATGCGGGCGCCGGAGAGGTGGCGAGCCACCCGTCGATGCGGCGTCGAGGGCGCGCTGTACACACCGGCAGGGGGCGTCGAAACGAACGGTGCGCCACCGGCGAGGGGTTGCCGGTGGCGCACCTGGCGTCGGTCCCCGTCCGGGGCCAGAGGCTGCGGGTCTAGACCTTCTTGGCGCGGATCGCCTCGAAGACCGACGGGTCGACGAGGGTGGAGGTGTCGCCGAGCTCGCGTCCTTCGGCGATGTCCTTGAGCAGGCGACGCATGATCTTGCCGGAGCGGGTTTTCGGCAGTTCGGGCACCACGTTGATCTCGCGGGGTTTGGCGATCGGGGAGATCTCGATCGCCACCTGCTGACGCAGTTCGGCGATCAGCGTGTCGCCGGTGTTCTCGATGCCTTCCCGCAGGATGACGAAGGCGACGATGCCCTGGCCGGTGGTCTCGTCGGCGGCGCCGATGACGGCTGCCTCGGCGACTCCGGAGTGCCCGACGAGCGCGGACTCGACCTCGGCGGTGGAGATGCGGTGACCCGACACGTTCATCACGTCGTCGACGCGACCCAGCACCCAGAGGGCGTGGTCCTCGTCATAGCGGGCGCCGTCGCCGGCGAAGTACCAGCCCTGCTCGGCGAACCGCGACCAGTAGGTTTCGCGGAAACGGTCCTCGTCGCCCCAGATGCCGCGCAGCATCGCCGGCCACGGCTCGTCGAGCACGAGGTAGCCCTGCTCGCCCGCGCCGACCGGGTTGCCCTGGTCGTCGACGATGTTGGCACTGATGCCGGGCAGCGGACGCATCGCCGAGCCCGGCTTGGTCGCGGTCACACCGGGCAGCGGCGAGATCATGATGGCGCCGGTCTCGGTCTGCCACCAGGTGTCGACGATCGGCGCCTTGTTCCCGCCGATGACCTCGCGATACCACTTCCACGCCTCGGGGTTGATCGGCTCGCCGACGCTGCCGAGCAGCCGCACGCTGGACAGGTCGTGGGCGTCGGGGATCTCGCGTCCCCACTTCATGAACGTGCGGATCAGGGTGGGTGCGATGTAGTAGATCGTCACCCCGTACTTCTCGATGATCTCGAAGTGGCGGTGCTCGTTGGGGGAGTTGGGCGTGCCCTCGTAGACCACCTCGGTGGCGCCGTTGGAGAGCGGTCCGTAGACGAGGTAGGAGTGGCCCGTCACCCAGCCGATGTCAGCGCCGCACCAGAAGACGTCGCTGCCTTCCTTGTGGTCGAAGACGTAGTGGAAGGTGTAGCTGACCTGCGTGAGGTAGCCGCCCGAGGAGTGCACGATGCCCTTGGGCTTGCCGGTCGTTCCCGAGGTGTACAGCAGGAACAGGGGATGCTCGGCGTCGAAGGCCTCGGCCTCGTGGGTCTCGGACTGCTCGTCGACGGTGTCGTCCCACCACACGTCACGACCCTCCACCCAGTTCAGGTTCGGGTCGTGATTGGTGCGACGCACCACGAGGACCTTCTCGACCGACTTCGCGGCGTCGTCGCCGGTGCCGAGCGCCTCGTCGACATGGGTCTTCAGGGGTGCGGGTTCGCCGCGCCGATACTGGCCGTCGGTGGTGATGACGAGTTTTGCCTCGGCGTCGTCGACCCGGGAGCGCAACGCGCCCGAGGAGAAGCCGGCGAAGACCACCGAGTGCGTCAGTCCGAGTCGGGCGCAGGCCAGCATCGAGATCAGCGCCTCGGGGACCATCGGCATGTAGATCGCGACGCGGTCACCGGCGACCAGACCGATCGAGGCGAAGTAGTTGGCGGCCTTGCTGACCTCGGCGAGGAGCTGGCTGTAGGTCAGGTCGCGGGTGTCGCCGGGCTCCCCGACCCAGTGGATGGCCACCCGGTCGCCCTTTCCTGCCGCGACGTGCCGGTCGACGCAGTTGACCGCGACGTTGAGCTTGCCGCCGACGAACCACTTGGCGAACGGCGCATTCGACCAGTCGAGGGTGTCGGTGAAGTCGGTGGCCCAGTCCAGGCGCCGGGCCTGCTGCGCCCAGAACTCGAGACGGTCGGCGTCGGCACGGTCATACATCTCGACGGTGGCGTTGGCCTGTGCCGCGAACTCGTCGGAGGGTGGGTAAGCCTGGACGGTCGTGGAGGACATGGGTGACATGAGCCTTTCGCTGTCGACGGGGGTCGAACACACTGAGGTGACCCGGTGTCGGGAGGGGCAATCACTGTGAGCGTAGTCACCGCGGCGGATCGGGTGTAACCGGCTCCCAGACGAGCGCGCGTGATTCGCGACGAGCGGTATCCGCGGGACGACGAGCGGTCGTGCCCTTCGTTTCCGACGCCGCTGGAAAGGCGGCGCGCATCAATCCGGTCCGCATTTTCGAAACGGCCACTAACAATGTGTTCGCCCGAGCATTCGGTTCCGCACTACGTCACTGCGCTGTCGGTGCGGCCGGTCCCGGGTCGGCGGCCGACCACGACGGGCGACGCAACTATCGTCGGTGTGTGACCACTGATCCCCTGGCGCCCCTGCTGGACCTTCCCGGCGTCGCCGATGCCGCCGGCCGGGCTCGTGACGCCCTGTCCGCGGTGCACCGACACCCGGCCAACCTGCGCGGATGGGACAAGACGGCCACCGAGGCCTCGTGGCGTGCGGGGCGATCGTCGGCTGCGATCGACGGCGGAAGCGTCGAGCTGCGTCGGGACGGCGACTTCGACGAGCCGATTCTCGCCGGCGCGATGCGGGTCTCCCAGGCGCTCGACGGTGAATCCCTGGAGACATTGACCGCGGTGATACGCCGGGCGCCGGCTCAGGCCCTTGCTCGACTTCACACCCTGGCGGCGGCCGACCTCGTCGACGACCCTGATCAGCTGGGGCGGCCGCGAAGTGGGACAGATGTGGCAAATCGTCTCAATTTGTTGGGGCAGTTGATAACCGGTGCGACGGCGGTGCCCGCGCCGGTGGTTACCGCCGTGATCCACGGGGAGCTCCTGGGGCTCGAGGCGTTCCCGACGGCGAACGGAGTTGTCGCGCGAGCCGCGTCGCGGCTGGTCGGGGCCGCGACCGGCCTGGACCCGCACTGCCTCGGAGTGCCGGAGGTGACGTGGTTCAAGCGCGTCGCGGAGTATCGCGAACTGGCCGCCGGATTCGCGACGGGCTCACCGTCGGGCCTCGCAAGGTGGATCGTGTTCTGCTGCGAGGCCTTGGAAGCCGGTGCGGCGGAAGCCAAGTCGATCGCCGACGCCGCCCGGGCCGGCTAGTCGACCGCCCCGGAGCAGCACTGCGGGCGGCCTCCCTGTCGTGTCCGACGAGGTTGCCGCCCGCGTAGCACGGACTCAAGTTACCAAGCGTGCTTGGTGGGTTGTGGGTATCGCCTCGGCGATTGACCACGAGTCAGGACTCTCGACCGTCCACGTGCTGCCAACTGTGAGCCGTCCTCCCCGGGCCTGGCGCCTCGTAGGGGAAGGCAGGTGGCGCATCGAGTGATGGCGATCGATCCTCCTGGCTGTGATGTCGCAGGCGCACAACGCTTTTGCCATATGCGGCGTGCTCCGCGTGGGTGCTTGCCGCCCGTGCTGGGAAGTGCTCGGCGGGGGGTCCGTTCCTTCTCTTCCGGATCGGGCTTGGCCCTCCGAGTTTCCGTAACCACTGTTCTACACCGTGACGCCGGTCACATCAAGCGTTCCGGGTCTGAATGTCGAATGACATGGACAGGGGAGTGAGAGATGTTGTCCCGCATCGGCTCACGGACCCCGGGACGCGTGAACGTCTGCGGAGCGTGCGCCGGGGCCGGCGGGCGCGGCGCCGCCCGGCGTCTCGGTCGAGAGGGCCCTGAGCGCAGCGATTCGATGTCTGAAATCGACCTGTCGGATACCGAATCGGGGGCGATGTCTCACTGGTCGCTCTTGTTACCGATCGGTAGAATGGGCATTTGCGGAAAGGGATTGTTGTGCTTGCGAAGAATCAGAAAGCGTGTGTATAGTCATCCGTACCCGGTTCTGATACCGGTGCGTTTCAGCCCGACCCCCCGGGGCTGAAACGTGACGACCCCGGCCTCCTCCCCCCCTGGCCGGGGTTGTCCTCTGTCTGGGGTCTTTTTTACCCCTGATCGCCGGACCCTCTCCGAAGTTGTCCACAGGTCGTCACTGTCTCCACAGCGGTGTCCCACCTGACGTCCGGGGCGGCCAGTCGGCGTCATCATCGACGCCATGCCCGACGACCTACTCGTCCTCGTCCATCCCGACCTCTCCGACGACGTCGCCCGATGTGCGGCTGCGGCCGGGTACCGCACGGTCACCGCCCGAGCCGACGATTGCCGCCGGGAATGGCTCACCGCCCGTGCAGTCGTGGCGGATCCCGACGCCATCGCCGTCCTCTCGCGACTCCACCCTCCCCGCCGTGGCGGGGTGGTCCTGGTGAGCGGCACCGATCCCGCCGGTGAGACCTGGCGACTGGCGATGGATCTCGGCGCCGAAGACGCCGCAACACTGCCCGCCGACGAGAGTCGCCTGGTGAGAGCCCTGACGGAGTCGCGGGTACCGCGCCGCAACCCGTCGGGTGTCGTCGCCGTCGTCGGTGCCCACGGCGGTGCCGGTGCCTCGACCCTCGCCGCGGCGGTCGCGCTGACCAGCGCGCAGCGCGCCTCACCCACGCTGTTGCTCGATCTCGACGACATCGGATCGGGCGCCGACCTGCTACTCGGCGTCGAACAGCGTCCCGGTCTGCGCTGGCAGGACCTCTCACTCGACGGAGGGGTCGTCGGCGGGACCGCTCTGCACCAGGCGCTGCCGCGGGTGAACGACGGGCTCGCGGTCCTGACCTCGGAGCGGGTCCCGACTCTCGCGTTGCGGGCCGACGCGGTCACCGCCGTCATAGATGCCGGCCACACACACGGCGACCTGGTCGTCATCGACCTGCCCAGATCCGACGGACCGGTGGTACGAGCGGCGATCTCCTCGGTGGACCTGGTCGTGGTGGTCACCAGCCCCACGGTCGCGGGGTGCGCGGCCGCTCGACGCGTCGTCAGCCGGATCGTCGGGGACGAGGTGGCCGTCGAACTCGCCGTCCGTGGGCCGTCGCCGGGTGGTCTGCGCCCGCAGCAGGTCGCCGATGCGATCGGGCTTCCGCTTGTCGCCGCCTACCGGCCCGACCCGCGTCTCGCGAGCCGCCTCGAAGGTGGACCGCTGAGGGTGAAGCCCCGCAGCCCGCTCGGGCGTGCCGCGCTCGCGGTGCACGCTCGCGCGACTGCGGGCCGGCGGCACGCGGCATGAGTCGGCAGCGCGGAACCGGCCGTGCCGACGACGAACTGCTCGATCGGGTGCGTTCCCGGCTGGCCGCCGACGCCGCCGACCCGAGCCCGGCGGTCATCGCCGAGGCGATCCGCGCGGAGGCGGGTGGTGTCCTCGGCGACACCGATCTGCTTGCGGCTCTTCGGTTTCTGCAGACCGAGCTGACGGGGGCGGGCAAACTCGAGCAACTTCTCGCCGAACCCGACATCGCCGACATCCTGGTCGCCGGACCCGAGGAGGTGTGGGTCGACCGTGGCCACGGCCTGGAACCGACGACGATCCGGTTCCCGGACGAGGCATCGGTGCGTCGCCTCGCCGGACGCCTGGCGTTGAGCGCGGGCCGACGCCTCGACGACGCCCAGCCGTGGGTCGACGGGCAGCTGTCGAACGTGGGCCGTCGCGGCCACACGGTCCGGCTGCACGCGATCATCCCGCCGCTCGCCGCCGACGGGACCTGCATCTCGTTGCGCGTGCTGCGATCGGCGTCGAAGGACCTGCCCAGCCTGATAGCGGGCGGCGCGATCCCGCAGGAGGTGGTGCCGGTGATCGCCGACATCCTGCGTCACCGCCTGGCCTTCCTGGTCATCGGAGGCACGGGGTCGGGGAAGACGACGCTCCTCAACGCGCTGATCGGTGCGATGGACCCGCGTGAGCGGGTCCTGTGCGTCGAGGACGCACTCGAGCTCGACCCTCGTCACCCGCAGGTGGTCCGCCTGGTCGCGCGGACATCGAATGTCGAAGGGGTGGGGGAGGTTCCGGTGCGGACGCTGGTCCGGCAGGCGCTACGTATGCGACCGGACCGGATCATCGTCGGGGAGGTTCGGGGCGGGGAGGTCATCGATCTGCTGACCGCACTGAACACCGGGCACGACGGCAGCGCCGGCACCGTTCACGCGAACTCGTCGTCGGAGGTTCCCGCACGGATGGAAGCTCTTGCCGCGCTCGGAGGTATGGGCAGGGATGCACTTCACAGTCAGCTCGGCGCCGCGCTCCAGGTGGTGCTCGGAGTCGCCCGCCATGCCGACGGCGCACGTGGCCTCGTGGAGATCGGCGTCGTCCGGCGAGGCCGGGACGGTCGGGTCGCGATCGAATCGATCTGGCTGCGCGGCAGAGGTTTCACCGAAGACATGCGCCACTTCGACGCCCTGGTGGCCGACACGATGGTGCGCGTCCCGCCGCTGGCCGAGGCTCCGCGGCCGGACCCGCTGCCGGGCGTCGCGCGAGATGGACGCGGAACCGTTCGCGAACAACATGATCCGGTACCGCGATGCTGAGTCCGCTCGCGGCACTCGCACCTGTCCTCGGTGCCTCGGCGATCGCGACGCTGCTGTGGACACCGCTGCCGGCCAGATCTCGGATGCTCGCCGTCTGCGGCCGCTCGGGTACCGGCCGGTCGTCGAATCCGGTGCTCGCGATCCCGGTGGCCGTCCCGGTTGCGGGATTCCTCATCGGCGGTGTCGCGGCCGCGACGGCGGCCGGGATCATCGTCGCGGTCGTGGTCTGGGTGCGCCGAAAGCGGCAGTGGGAGAGACGCTTCGATCAACAGATGGAAGATCTGTTGCTGGCGTTGTCGCTGATGGTCGCCGAGCTCTCGGTGGGTGCGCCCCCGGTGCGGGCCTGCGAGGTCGCCGTCGCCGAACTCCGCCGGCGCGAACGCGACGCACCCGGCACGAGGTCGGAGATCGCCGACGGCCTGGAGTCGATGGCCTGGCGGGCGTCACTCGGCGGCTCGGTGATCGATGCTCCCGCGGTGGGTTCGGGGGTGGTGGGTCCCGGGGCGGTGGGTCTAGGGCAGGGGGGAGCGTCGTCGGGCATCGCGTCATGGCGGCGGATCGGGATCGCCTGGCAGACCGCCGAACGTCAGGGACTGCCCATGGTCGACATGCTCGCCGCGCTGCGCTCGGACCTGGCGTCGCGGCGAGGATTCACCGAGCGCACCCGCGCGGGTCTGTCGGGCCCACGCGCGACCGCGATGGTTCTGGCGGGACTGCCGCTGCTCGGAATCGCACTGGGCCAGGCCACCGGTGCCGGTCCGATTCAGGTGCTGCTCGGTGGTGGACTCGGCGGAATCCTGCTGGTGGTGGGGTGCGCGCTGGCCGCTGCGGGGATCGCCTGGTCCGAGCGGATCACCGGCAAGGTCCTGGCGCGATGAACTGGCCGGCAGGTATCGATGCCACCGAGATCGTGGTGGCACTCGGGTTGCTCGTGGTCGCGGTGTGGATCTGGCCGCAGCCACGGTGGAACCTGTACCGGGTCATCGACCCGCCGCCCGGACCGGACCGCTCGCCACGCTGGCTCGGCGCGGGGCCGCCGCGGGAGGACCCCTTCGCTGTGGCGTCGGCCTTCGATCTGTTCGCGGTGTGTCTGCGCGCCGGGTTGCCGGTGGGGACCGCCGCGTCTGTTGTCGCCGATCGCGCTCCGGCATCGCTGGCGGGACCGCTGACACGCGTCGCGGATCTGCTGCAGCTCGGCGCCGACCCGGACACGGCCTGGTCGGCGCTGCTCGCCGACTCCGACACCAAGGGTGCATCGTCGGTGGATCATCTGGAGTCGCTCGGCGCGATGGCCCGCCGCACTGCTCGTGCGGGTTCGTCGCTCGCCGGCGGCCTCGCCGAGCTTGCCGAGGACGTTCGACGCCGCGCCCACGACGACTCCCTCGCAGCCGCCGAGCGTGCGGGTGTCGCGATCAGCGGTCCGCTGGGACTGTGTTTCTTGCCTGCGTTCATCTGCCTCGGGATCGTTCCCGTCGTCGTGGGTCTGGCGTCGACGGTGCTGGGGTCGGTCTGACCAGCCGATGCCGCTCCGCCGTCGGTGAGACGGTGCAGACTGGCACGTATGGGTGACACCGACAAGCACCGACACCATTCGATCGACTACGTGGAGTTCGCGGTCACCGATCTGGCGGCCGCGTGCGCGTTCTACGCGAGCGCCTTCGGCTGGGAGTTCAATGATTACGGCCCCACCTACGCGGGCGTCGTGAACCCGGCGGGCCGAGAGGCCCCGGAGGTCGGAGGCCTGGCGGTCACCAGTTCGGTGACGACCGGCGGCGGACCCCTGGTCCTGCTCTACTCCGACGACCTCGACGCCACTGCGGACCGGGTCCGGGCGGCGGGAGGACAGATCATCCAGGGGCCGTACACCTTCCCCGGTGGACGCCGCTTCCATTTCACCGACCCGAGCGGCAACGAACTCGGGGTCTGGGCGACCTCCTAGGCGGCCGGGCCGGCGGGGCGGCCGAAATCGGAGGGATCCGATCGGAGTCCCGCTGCGTCCAAGTACGTGATTGCTGATAGCTCACCGATCTCGTCATCCCGCCGATTCCCGTAGGAGAAGCCATGACCCACAACTCTGTTCAGAGTGCAGACACCCGCGCTGCTGACGATCGCGCCGCTGGGGCGGGTGAGCCCGCTGCAGCCGAGAACATCGGACTCGCCGATCGCCTCGGCGCCCACATGACCCGCCTCATCACCGACGAAGCGGGAATGTCGACCGCCGAGTACGCGATCGGGACGATCGCGGCAGCCGCGTTCGGTGCCATCCTCTACACCGTGGTCACCGGTGACAACATCGTCAGTGCCTTGACGGGGATCATCGGGAAGGCCCTCAACACCTCGGTCGGCTGATGTGCGCACCGACGCTGCCGGCTTCCACACCGTGTGCACTGACGAAAGTGATTGCCCGGGCGAAGAGTTCGTATCGACGCGTCGGCGCCGACGATGCCGGGATGGTGACTGTCGAGGCAGCATATGCCATCTCGGCGATCGTGGTCGCGGTGTTGCTTGCTGTCGGGGCGATCGCCGGGGTGACCGCGCAGATCCGGTGCACCGACGCCGCCCGCGAGGGCGCGCGATTGACCGCATCCGGCGATGCGTCGGCACGCCATGTTGCGGAGAGGATCGTCGGAGATGGTGCGCGCGTGTCGATCTCCGAAGACGGCGAACGGGTCGTCGTCGATGTGCGTACGACGGTACCCCTGCTGCCGGGGCTGACGTTGTCGGCTCGAGCGATCGCCGCGAAGGAACCGCGCGGTGAGGACCAGGTGGTCTTCGCGCCCGGTGTCGGCCCATGAGTCGTCGTATCGGCCTGATCGCCGACGATCGCGGTAACGCAACCCTGTTGGGGGCGTTCGCCGTTGCCGCGCTGGCCGCGATCCTGGTGTTGGTGATCTACGTCGGTGCCGCGGTACTCGCTCGCCATCGTGCGCAATCGGCGGCGGATCTGTCCGCGCTGGCCGCGGCCGTCGACCACGTCGGTGGGGAGCCCGATCCGTGTGCTGCCGCGCGGCAGTCGGCCGCGGCGCAGCAGCCGCGGGCCGATCTCGTCGAGTGCCGGGTCGATGGTGAAGACGTGGTGGTGTCGGTCCGGGTACCGGTGGACCTCGGCACCTTCGGCGTACGCGCGGCCACCGCGAAGGCACGTGCCGGTCCGGTCGAGTGAACCGTGCCTCGGGCCGCAGAGCCGGCGACTACGCGTCGCCACTCTCGACGACGATCCTCTTGGGATACACGCGGACCGATTGAATTGGTGCGAACCACAATTGGTGAAAGTGAACATCGGTGTCGCCGCGGTAGGCGAGCTCGAGGGTCTCGGTGCCGGTGTTGATCGGGATCCACGATCGTACCGACCGGACGAACGACGACCAGTGGATCAGCTCACCCTCGGTGAGGAATCCACCTGCGGCGGCCCAGGTCTCGCCGGACTGGGCATCGGCGCAGGCCAGGTACACCTCGCCGAGGGACGCGGTGATCCGTGGCCCGACCATGGCGGTCTGCAGGTACCACTGGGCGGTGGTCACCACATCGGTGAAACCGCCGGACCGCGCTGCGCACCAGCCGTAGTGCAGGTCGAGGGCGTCGAGTGCCTCCTCCTCGGAGAAGAACACGTCGCGTTCGCCGATGGACGACGGCAGAGTGTCGGTGTTCAGGGTCGGGCGTGCGAGCAGGAAGAAGGCACGCGACGGCCGGATGATCTGCCGTCGTGTGTGGAGTCCCCGGTCGGATGCCTCGTCATGCATGACCCGAGTATTCCCGACGTAGGAGGTCCAGGACGGCCACTGCACCATTTTTGTCCAGGGGATCATTACCGTTCCCGCACTTGGGGCTCTGCACACACGACGGGCAGCCGCTCTCGCATCCGCAGCTGGCGACGGCGTCCCGGGTGGCGTTGATCCAGGTCAGGAAAGCGGAGTGGCCGCGCTCGGCGAAGCCTGCCCCGCCCATGTAGCCGTCGTAGACGAAGACCGTCGGCAACCCGGTGTCCGGGTGGACGTCGGTGGAGAGGCCACCGATGTCCCAGCGGTCGCACGTCGCGACGAGGGGCAGCAGACCGATGGCCGCGTGTTCGGCCGCGTGCAACGACCCGGGAAGACGGGTCTCGTCGATCCCGGCGTCGGCGAGGGCTTCCGGAGTGAGCGTGTACATCACGGCGCGGGTGTGCAACGTCTGCTCGGGCATGTCGAGCTCCACGGCATCGAGCACCTCGCCCGATCGCAGCGTGCGCAGATAACCGACCACCTGGTGGGTGACGTCGACCCCGACGAACGCGACGGTCAGCGGGCCGAACGTCGCGCTCTCCAGGACCGAGGTGATCGTGATGTCGGTGGTCTCGCGGGCCGACGTCGTCCAATCGGGATCTTCGGGGTGGGCGAGTGCGAGTCCGTCGTCGAGGTCGAGCTCGTCGACGAGGTAGGTCTCTCCCTGATGGATGTGGACCGCGCCGGGATGCACCGTGGACATGGCACGTCCGGTGTCGACCGTACCGAGCAGCTGCGACGTCGTGGTGTCGACGATCAGCACCTGTCCACCGATACCGCCTCGGATGTCGACGTCGGCGTGCGGTTCGACGCCGGCGGTGACGTACCAGCCGGACTTGCGTTTGCGCAGTAGACCGTCGGCCGCCAGTTCTTCGGCCACGTCGCGGGCTTCCCAGGTGTCGATCTCGGTGTCCGACAGCGGCTTCTCCATCGCCGCGCACAGCAGATGCGGTCCGAGGATGTACGGATTGGCCGGGTCGGTCACCGTCGCCTCGACGGGTTTGCCGAGCAGCGAGTCGGGATGGTGCACGAGGTAGGTGTCGAGCGGGTCGTCGCGGGCGACGAGCACGACGAGGGAGTCGCCGGACTCACGCTGACGTCCCGCGCGGCCGGCCTGCTGCCAGAACGACGCGACCGTCCCGGGGTATCCGCTGACGATGACCGCGTCCAAACCACTGATGTCGACGCCCAATTCGAGCGCGTTGGTCGTCGCGACCCCCAGCAGTTCCCCGTCGGAGATCGCCCTCTCGAGGCGTCGCCGATCGTCGGCGAGGTAGCCTGCGCGGTACGCGCCGATTCTGGACTCGAGCTCGGGGGCGCTCTGCGACAACAGGTGCCGTGCGCTCAGCGCAGTGAGTTCGACGCCGCGCCGGCTGCGTGCGAAGCACAGCGTACGGGCACCTTCCACCACGAAATCGGCCAGTAGACGGGCGGATTCGGCGCCGGCCGAGCGTCGTACCGGGGCGCCGTTCTCGCCGGTGACGACCGGCAGGAAGTCCGGTTCCCACAGTGCGACGGTCCGCTCGCCGCGCGGCGACCCGTCCTCGGTGACCTCGACCGCGGGCTCACCGATCAGACGGCTGAGCGCCGCTGCCGGTTGGGCGACGGTGGCGCTCGCACCGATGACGATCGGATCGGCACCCGCCGCTCGGGCGATCCGCAGCAGCCGCCGCATCACCAGCGCGGTGTGGGAGCCGAACACTCCCCGGTAGTGGTGGCATTCGTCGACGACGATGTATCGCAGGTGCCGGAAGAACTGTCGCCAGCGCGCGTGGTGGGACAGGATGCCGATGTGCAGCATGTCCGGGTTGGTGAAGATCCACCGGGAGTGGGCGCGCGCCCATTGCCGTATCTCGGGGTCGGTGTCGCCGTCATAGGCGCAGGGCTGCAGGTGTCCGAAGCCGGGCCGGCCCGCGATGAGCGAGGAGACCGCACGGATCTGGTCGGCACCGAGCGCTTTCGTCGGCGCGAGATATAGCGCCGTCGCATTCTTCTCGTTCAGCAGCGCCGAGAGAATCGGCATTTGATACGTCAGGGATTTCCCCGACGCCGTGCCCGTGGAAATGGCGACGTGATTACCGTGAAATGCCTCGTCGGCGGCACGCGCCTGATGCGTCCACACCCGTTCGATGCCGTTGTCGGCATAGGCGTCGAGCAGCGGTTGCGGTACCCACTGCGGCCACTCGGCGAAAGCTGCTGGGCGCGACGGGATTACCGACAGATGGGTGAGGGGCGACGGCTCGGTGTCCGTGCCCGCGAGAGTTCGGGCCAGCAAACCTGTCCCGAATGTGGAGTACTGCATTTTCTGGTGAGAACTATTCAAAATGATGATGCCTGGGGCCTGGAACCGGCGGCGATGTTACCGACTGGTGACTGCCGTCTGAAGTTTGACGAGGTTTTCGCTCTCTTTGGTTGCTGTGACTATCGCTGACGCTCCGGACATGATTGACTGGTTGCGGCCGCAGCTTTCGCGCCCCATCTCCCACGGTGGGCGGCAAGCGTGTTGCAGCCGTGGTACTGAGGTTAGTTTGGCGGATCGATGCAGATCTTCGCGGGGCTCTTTGAGGTATGGCGGTCAACCGGCCACGACGCGGTGACCCATCGCGTCGCGACAGTTGATAGTAAGGATTCTGAGAATGGCACAGGGAACTGTGAAGTGGTTCAACGCGGAAAAGGGCTTCGGCTTCATCGCGCCTGATGAGGGTTCCGACGACGTGTTCGTCCACTATTCGGAGGTCCAGGGGGCCGGTTTCCGCACCCTCGAAGAGAACCAGCGGGTGGAGTTCGAGGTCGGGCAGGGCACCAAGGGCCCCCAGGCCACCGGCGTTCGCGCCATCTGAGCACACTCGCTCAGAACACCCGCGCAACTGCGTATGCGCACTTGCCGACAACCGCTCCCGTCTCGCTCGTCGAGGCGGGAGCGGTTTGTCGTAGAGGCGCCGGCGAGTGACAGCCGCCGGTGAGGCCGGCGACACCGCTCGCCCGCCACCGCTGCCCCGACACCCCTGGCCCCGACACCCCTGCCCCGACGGTCCCGCTCCGAACACCCACTGTGCGAACCGCCGGCGGAAAGGTCGGTTTGCGGGGCCCGGAACAGTAACCTCGATCTCGTGGGTCAGTTGTCCTTCTTCTCTGCGGAGACCGAACAGCCCGCGTACTCCGATCTGGCGGGGTTGCTCGCCGCTCATGGGCAGGCCGCCCGCTCGGAATCCGGTACGCGGGTGTCGATCGTGGTCGCCGAGCCATGGCGTGCCGAGGAGATCGTCGCGGAGATGTACGCGGCCGGGCTCGACGCGGAGCTGACCACCTCCGACGAGGGCACCCCGCTGGCGCGCACCGCGTCGTGCCATGAGCTCGATTCGCTGCACCGGGCCTGGTCCTCGGGTGCGGTGAAGGCGATGCCCAAGGGCTGGGTGCCGACCTATCGTGCCCTGCGGCTGTGGGTGATCGCCGCCGGGCATTCCGATGACGGGCGCTACCAGCTCGGGCTCGATCCGCATGCCCCGGAATCGCACGCCGAGCTCGCGACGGCTTTGATGCGGGTGGGGATCGCACCTACCCTCGTCGGTACGCGTGGCCAGTCACCGGTTCTGCGGATCGCCGGGCATCGGCGTCTGGCACGTTTGCACGAGTACGTCGGTGCACCGCCCCGCGCCGCGGCAGTTGCGGATTGGCCACCGGCCGATTTGCATTAGTGATTTTTTTGCCCACCCAGTTGACCTGGTGAAACGCAGTTCAGGGGCGCCGTTTTGGTCACACCGGCCGGTGTGACGCGGAATGCAGATGTGCAATCGACGCTATACATAAGGTACAAACCCATCGAACACACCTGAACTGACACGCAGGGAAGTTCTCCACCCAGTCAACCAAAGGACGCCCCGGTGGCAGAGACCAGCACCGCATCCCGCTCGAGTGGGGGAATCAGACGACTCGTGATCGTCGAGTCCCCGACCAAGGCGCGCAAGATCGCCGGGTATCTCGGGTCGAACTATGTGGTCGAGTCCTCGCGAGGGCACATCCGCGACCTCCCGCGCGGCGCCGCCGACGTCCCCGCCAAGTACAAGGGCCAGCCGTGGGCCCGCCTCGGCGTGAACGTCGACGACAACTTCGAACCGCTGTACGTGGTCTCGCCGGACAAGAAGGCGACGGTCAGCGAACTCAAGGCGCTGATGAAGGACGTCGACGAGCTCTACCTCGCCACGGACGGTGACCGCGAGGGGGAGGCCATCGCCTGGCACCTCCTCGAGACGCTGAAGCCGAAGATCCCCGTCAAGCGCATGGTGTTCCACGAGATCACCGAGCCTGCCATCCGCGCGGCGGCCGAGAACCCCCGTGACCTCGACATCGATCTCGTCGATGCCCAGGAGACCCGCCGCATCCTCGACCGCCTGTACGGCTACGAGGTGTCGCCGGTGCTGTGGAAGAAGGTCATGCCGAAGCTGTCGGCGGGTCGTGTGCAGTCGGTGGCGACGCGCATCATCGTCGAACGCGAACGTGAACGCATGGCGTTCGTGTCCGCCGAGTACTGGGACATCGCCGCCACCATGGACGCAGGCACCGCACACGGCGGCGACGGCAATCCGCAGACGTTCCGGGCGCGGATGGTCAACGTCGACGACGCCCGTGTGGCCACGGGTCGGGATTTCGGCCCGTCGGGTGCTCTGAAGAAGTCCGACGGCGTGATCATCCTCGACGCCGACCGTGCCGAGGCCCTGGCAGCAGGCCTGCGCGGCGCGGCGATGACGGTGACCTCGGTCGAGGAGAAGCCCTACACCCGTCGTCCGTATGCCCCGTTCATGACGTCGACGCTGCAGCAGGAGGCCGGCCGCAAGTTGCGGTTCACCTCCGACCGCACGATGCGCATCGCTCAGCGGCTGTACGAGAACGGCTTCATCACCTACATGCGTACCGACTCGACGAGCCTGAGTGAGTCGGCCATCAACGCCGCCCGCGCACAGGCCCGTGAGCTCTACGGCGACAGCTTTGTCCATCCGACACCGCGGCAGTACACACGCAAGGTCAAGAACGCTCAGGAGGCGCACGAGGCGATCCGCCCGGCGGGCGAGACGTTCCGCACCCCGGGTCAGGTCGCCGGGCAGCTCGAGGCCGACGAGTTCCGTCTCTACGAGCTGATCTGGCAGCGCACCGTCGCGTCGCAGATGGCCGATGCCAAGGGCACCACGCTCAGTCTGCGTATCGCCGGTACCGCTTCTTCGGGGGAGCGCTGCACCTTCGCGGCGTCGGGCCGCACGATCACGTTCCCCGGCTTCCTGTCCGCCTACGTCGAGACGGTCGACGAGCAGACCGGCGGTCAGGCCGACGATGCCGAGAACCGGCTGCCGCAGCTCACCGAGGGGCAGTCGCTGACCGCGACCGATCTCTCCGCCGACGGCCACTCCACCAATCCGCCCGCGCGCTTCAACGAGGCGTCACTGGTCAAGGTGCTCGAAGAGCTCGGGATCGGCCGCCCGTCGACCTACGCCTCGATCATCGGCACCATCCAGGACCGCGGCTACGTGGTGAAGAAGGGCAATGCCCTGGTCCCGTCGTGGATCGCGTTCGCGGTGGTCGGACTCCTCGAGGCGTACTTCCAGAGCCTCGTCGACTACGACTTCACCGCGACCCTCGAGGACGACCTCGACCAGATCGCGAACGGTAACGAGGACCGCACGAAGTGGTTGACGGAGTTCTACTTCGGTGACGAGAAAGCCGGGGCCGACGGCGAGAGTCGTTCTGCCCATTCGGCAATCGCACAGTACGGCGGACTCAAGAAGCTCGTCGGCGTCAATCTCGAGGAGATCGACGCCCGGCAGGTCAACTCGATCCGCCTGTTCGACGACGAGCAGGGGCGCCCGATCTATGTGCGAGTGGGCCGATTCGGGCCGTACCTCGAGCGAAACGTCGCCACCGGACCCGACGCCGAACCGGATCTGCAGCGAGCGAATCTGCCGGCCGACATCACCCCGGACGAGCTGACGCTGGCGGTCGCCGAAAAGCTTTTCGCCACACCGCAAGAGGGCCGTTCGCTCGGTGTCGATCCCGCGACCGGACACGAGATCGTCGCCAAGGAAGGACGTTTCGGTCCGTACGTGACCGAGATCCTGCCTTCCGACGATGACGACGATGACGACGGTGAGAGTGGGAACGACGGTGCCGCGCCGGCGACGATCCCCGCCGGACCCACGCCTCGCGACGGCGGTTCGTCAAGCGGCAGCGGCGCAGGCGGCTCCGAGTCGCCCGACGCCGACGTGGTCCCGCTCGACGCGCCTGGCGGCGGTACCGCCACCAAGACGAAACCGGCTGCCAAGAAGACCGCCAAGAAGGCGGCGAAGAAGGCCGGACCCAAGCCGCGTACCGGGTCCCTGTTCAAGACCATGGACATCTCCACGGTCACCCTCGACGATGCGCTCAAGCTGCTGTCCTTGCCGCGCGTCGTCGGCGTCGACCCGGAATCCGGTGACGAGATCACCGCGCAGAACGGTCGGTACGGGCCGTACCTCAAGAAGGGGTCGGATTCGCGGTCGCTCGGCAGCGAGGAGCAGCTCTTCGAGATCACCCTCGACGATGCGCTCAAGATCTACTCCGAGCCCAAGCGTCGTGGTCGTGCGGCCGCCGCGCCGCCGCTGCGTGAGCTCGGCAAGAACGACGAGGTCAGCGGCCAGCCGATGGTCATCAAGGACGGCCGCTTCGGCCCGTACGTGACCGACGGCGAGACCAACGCCAGTCTGCGCAAGGGCGACGAGGTCGCCACGATCACGCCCGAGCGCGCGATGGAGCTGTTGGCGGACCGTCGGGCGCGTGGCCCGGCCAAGAAGACGGCGAAGAAGGCGGCCAAGAAGACCACCGCCAAGAAGACTGCCGCGAAGAAGGCCCCGGCGAAGAAGGCTGCAGCGAAGAAAACCACAGCCAAGAAGACGACGGCCAAGAAGGCTGCAGCAAAGAAGACCGCGGCCAAGAAGACCGCGCCCGAGAAGGCGGCCCCGGCGGACGAGTGACCCGCCGGGCCGGTCAGCTGAACCTCTGGTGGTCGAGTGAACCTCTGGTGGGCTGCTGAATCTCTGGCGCTCAGCAGAACCTGTCAGCTGAACCTCGGGTGGTCGAGTAGGCCCGAGGGCCGCGATCGAGGCCACCGAAGCCGAGACGACGACTCAGTCGTGCTTGTACGGCGCCATGTGGGGCCGGGCGAGCAGCGTCTCGATCCCGCGGCCGCGGAGTTCGACGCCCTCGCCGATCTCCCAGTGCTCGGCCTCTTCATTCGAGGCCAGGAACACCGCGCGAGCCGAACCGAGAACCCGGGTCGGTTCGTCTTTGGCGAGCTCGGTGAGACGGGCGGCCTCGTTGACCGGGTCGCCGATGACGGTGTACTCGAGGCGCTGTTCGGCGCCGATGTGACCGGCGATGGCCTTGCCGGCCGACACCCCGATCCCGATGTCGGTGTCGCCGAGGGTCTCGTACAGTTCGGCCCGCAGCTCACGCGCGGACGCGAGAGCGCGACCGGCGAAGTCGTCGAGGTCGAGGGGGGCGCCGAAGATGGCCAGTGCCGCGTCGCCCTGGAACTTGTTGACAAAGCCGCCGTGGCGTCCGACGACGCCCACGACCACGCGGAAGAACTCGTTCAGCAACTCGACGATCTCGTGTGGGGGGCGGTTGACCGCGAGGCGCGTCGAACCGACGATGTCGACGAACAGCACGCCGACATAGCGTTCCTCGCCGCCGAGTTCGGTTCCGGTCTCGATGGCCCGGCGGGCGACGTCCTCGCCCACGTACCGGCCGAACAGGTTGCGCAGCTCCTGGCGTTCGCGCAGGTCGGCGACCATGTCGTTGAAACCCGCCTGCAGCAGGCCGAGATCGCTGCCGTCGTAGATCTTCACCGCGACGTTGAGGTCGCCCGCACTGACCTTGGACTGCGCGCGCCGCAGCTGCTTGATCGGGTCGTTGATGGCCGCGACGACCCGCACGATCGCGATGACGCTGAAGGCGAGCGCCGAGACCGCCATCCAGAGGATCGGTCGTTCCAGGCCGGTGGAATCGGCCTCGATGATGCCGAGCCGGTGCAGGACGATCATGCCGATGATCACCAGCATCGGCGCGACGACGCTGATCACCCAGAACGCGGTGATGCGGGTGGTGACACCGGGGGCGATGGCGTTGTCGGGATTGTTGGCCATCGCGGCGACGGTGATCGGGCGGAGCACCTTCTCTGCCTGCATGAAACTCAGCGCGCAGGTCACCATCGCGCCGATCGCGCTCGCGATCGCGACGATGAACGCATTCTTCGACGACACGGTCAGGTTGACGAGGGTGAACAGCGTGCCGCCCACTCCCCAGAGTGCGGCGTTGACGAGCGTCAGCAGCACCGGCAGGGCGAGGGCGCGGCGTCGTGCGGCCTCATTGTCGAGCCGGGTGCGTCGGCGATGCCAGATGAGTACCGGCAGGGACAACTGGATGCTCGCGAACCCGCCGATGACCATCGCGATCAACAGGTAGGCCGCGAAGATGGCCTGGTTCAGCGCGGTGATCTCGTCGAGGCTGATCGAATCCTGGATCGGCATGCCGAACCGGAGGAAGGCGAACGTGAACAGCGCGCCGACGAGGTTCGCGCGCAACATGTCGAGCGCGAGGATCGGCCACGGTGTATGAATCAGCCATCGGGCCAGATGCAGGCCCTTTGACCACCGCGACCGTTGTTCAACCACGGGACCACGGTAGCTGCCTGCTTGCAATCGTTAAACATGGTTCCGGCCCCGGGGCGTGTCCGAACTGCGGATTAGGGTGTTGCTGTGACCAATGTCTTTGATCGGCTGACCGGGCAAGAGGCGATCGCCGACGATCTGCGTGCCGCCGCGCGGGCCGCGCGGGTCCTCTCCAAGCGTCTCGACGCGGGCTCGGCGCGCGAGATGTTCCTGCCCGACGACGAGATCCCGGGCGTCGACGCGGGATGGACGCGCGCGTCGATGACCCATTCCTGGCTCTTCACCGGGCCTCCCGGGAGCGGACGCTCGGTTGCGGCGATGTGCTTCGCGGCTGCCCTGCAGTGCCAGACGCCCGACGCCGCGAACGTCGGCTGCGGCGAGTGCCGCGCGTGCGTGACGGTGATGGCCAAGACCCACGCCGACGTCCGCCACGTCGTCCCGGAGGGGTTGAGCCTTGCGGTGGGGGCCATGCGCGACATCGTCCAGGCCGCTGCGCGTCGCCCTGGCACGGGTCGCTGGCAGATCGTCATCGTCGAGGACGCCGACCGGCTCACCGAGCAGGCGGCGAATGCGTTGCTGAAGGTCGTCGAGGAGCCGCCGTCGCGGACGGTGTTCCTGCTGTGCGCGCCGTCGGTCGATCCCGAGGACATCTCGGTGACGCTGCGATCGCGGTGCCGGCACGTCGCGCTGGTGACGCCGACGACCGCCGACATCGAACGGGTCCTCGCCGAACGCGACGGGCTCGACCCCGAGCAGGCTCGGTGGGCTGCCTCGGTGTGCGGCGGCCACATCGGCCGCGCCCGTCGCCTCGCCACCGATCCGGACGCGCGGGCGCAGCGTGAGAAGGCTCTGGGCCTGGCGCGGGCGGCGTCTCGGGATTCGACCGCGTACGCGGCAGCCGAGGAGCTGGTGCGGTCGGCCGAACAGGCCGCCAAGGCCATCAGTGCCGAACTCGACGAGGCCGAGACCGACGACATGAGGACCGCGCTCGGTGCAGGCGGCACCGGCAAGGGGACCGCACGGATGCCGCGCGGCACCGCCGGTGCGCTCAAGGAACTGGAGAAGCGCCAGAAATCCAGGGCCACCCGCGTCGGCCGCGACGTCCTCGACCGCGCTCTCGTCGACCTCGCCGCATTGTTCCGCGACGCCCTGGTCGTCGGTGTCGGTGCGCAGGTGACGGCCATGCATCCGGACAAGGCCGACGACATCGCGATCCCGCTCGCCGGATACGCCAGACCCGAGCAGCTGCTGCAGTGTGTGGAGGCCGTTCTCGCGTGCCGAGAAGCCCTCGACATGAATGTGAAACCGAAGTTCGCCGTCGACGATCTCGTGGCCACCATCGGCTTGGCGCTCAAGGGCAAGTGAGCCCGAGCAGGGCGGTGCAGAGTCCTCCGAGCGAGCCCAATGCGCCAGGGCCGACGAGGGTTACGCATCCTTAACGCTTCAGCAACACGGCCTCTCTAACGTCTCCGATCATGACACGCCCCCTGGGTACGGGGATCAACGTCTCCGGGTTGACCAAGACGTTCGCCTCTCGCTCGCTGCGTGGCAGCTCGACTGTGACCGCGTTGTCGGATGTCTCGCTGACCACGTCCGAAGGCTCGTTCCTGTCGTTGCTCGGACCATCGGGCTGCGGCAAATCCACCGTGCTGCGCATCCTTGCCGGCCTGGAGTCGGCGACCGAGGGAACGGCACTGATGAACGGCCACTCGCCGCAGGACCTGCAGCGAAATCGGGAGCTGGGCATCGCCTTCCAGGATTCTGCGTTGCTGCCCTGGCGGTCGGTGGAGTCCAACATCAAGCTGCCGCTGCAGGTCGGCGGCCTGCCCGTCGACGACGACCTCATCGCCGACCTCATCGACCTCGTCGGACTCAAGGGCTTCGAGAAATCCAAACCGGCCACCCTGTCCGGCGGTATGCGCCAACGTGTCTCGATCGCACGCGCCCTCGTCGTGAAACCGACGGCACTACTGCTCGACGAACCGTTCGGCGCGCTCGACGACATGACCCGTCAGCGGCTCAACGTCGAACTGCTCCGTATCTGGACCGAGAAACCGGCCACGACCCTGATGGTGACCCACGGGATCGCCGAGGCGGTGTTCCTCTCCGACGTGGTGGCGGTGATGAGCCCGCGTCCGGGGCGGGTCGTCGAGACGGTGACGATCGACCTTCCGCGACCCCGCGTACCGGAGATGATGCGCACGCCCGAGTTCCACGAGATCCACGACCATCTGTCGGGGCTGCTCTTCGGTAGAGCTGCCGGAGAGGCGCAGATCGCGGAGGGCGTGGGTGGCTAGATTCGGGGCGGGCCGATGGCTGGCCGGGCTCGGAGGGATCGCCGGACTCGTCGCGCTCTGGTGGATCGCCGGTGCGCTGGAGTGGTTCGGCGGGACCATTCCGACCCCGTGGTCCGTTCTCGCGCAGATCGGTGAGACCGGCTCGGCATACTACATCGACAACTTCTCTCTCACAATCGAACTCGCTCTCCGCGGATTCATCTGGGGAAACGCCCTCGCGATCGCGTTGGCGGTGGTCGTGATCCTCGTGCCGCCGGCGGAGGGCCTCGCCACCCAGCTCGCGATCCTGTCGTACTGCACGCCGATCATCGCGGTCGCGCCGATCATCCAGGTCGCGTTCGCCGAGGTGTCGACGATGATCGTCTTCCTCGCGGCGATCTCGGTGTTCTTCACGACGATGATCGGTGCGTTGTCGGGATTGCGGTCACCGCACTCGGGCAGCATCGACCTCGTCAAGGTCTACGGCGGCGGCCGCTTCGCGCAGTTGTGGCGGGTGCGCTCGGTGGCCGCACTCCCGAACACTCTCGCGGCGATCAAGATCGCCGCTCCGGCAGCCGTTCTCGGCGCGGTGCTCGGTGAGTTCCTCGCGATGCCCGAGACCGGCGCCGGTCCGGCGATGATCATCGCTCAGCAGAGCGGGAACATTCCGCAGGTCTGGGCGATCGCGCTCATCAGTGGTGCCGTCGCCGGTCTCGGGTACGCGGTGGTCGCGGTGGTCGCGAGGTATGCGACCACCTGGTCGACCGGAACGGCGATGGGCCGATGAGCGCCACAGTCGGGAGCATCCGGGTCGGCGGACTGTGGGCCACAGCGCGTTTCCTCGGGTCTCTGTTGTTGTCGTTCGTGCTGATCCTGGTGATCTGGTGGCTGTTCCTGCTGGCGTTTCCCGACATCGGGCCGATAATCGGACGTACGCCGGTCGACGTGTTCGACTATCTGTTCGTCGCCCCCGGTGCACCGCAATCGCGTGCGGAGATCCTGGACAACCTGTGGATCACGTTGCAGGACGCGGCGATCGGCTTCTCGACAGGAATGCTGGCCGCTGTCGCGACGGCGTCGGTGTTCGTGGTGTCCCGGTCCACGGCGCAGACCTTCATGCCGATCGCGATGCTGTTGCGGTCGGTGCCGCTGGTCGCGATGACCCCGCTGATCACCGTCATCGTCGGACGTGGTGTTGCCGTGGTCGCGGTGATGGGCGGCATCGTCGTGTTCTTTCCCGCGCTCGTGATGATCATGACGGGCCTGGCCAACGCGCCGCGGCAGATCACCGACGTGATCAGCGTCTACGGCGGCAGCCGGTGGACCGCGTTGCGCCGGGCGGCCATTCCGTCTGCGGTGCCCGCTCTGTTCAGCGCGGCCAAGGTGTCGGTACCGGGCGCGCTCATCGGCGCGACCGTCGCCGAGTGGCTGGGGACCAACAAGGGTCTCGGTGCGTCGTTGCAGCAGGCCCTGCCCGCCGCCGCCTACGACGAACTGTGGGCCTCGGTACTGGTCATCACGGTGGCCTCGATCGTCCTGTACGCGATTGTCGGCGTTTTCGAGACGGTCGTGCTGGCACAGATGGGAATGCAACAAACCTGAGGTCGGGCGCCTGCACGACCCAGTTGTCATCTCGGAAGGGAACTCTCACATGTCCAACTCCTTCGACCGACGGTCCTTTCTGCGCTATTCGATGATCGCCGGTGGCGCCGCGGGCGCGCTGGGCCTCACCGGTGCGCTGTCGTCGTGCAGCAGCGACAGCGGTTCCGGTGGCGGCGCTTCGTCGATGAACCCGAAAGTGCAGTTGTCCTGGCAGAAAAACATCGAGTTCGCGGGGGAGTACTTCGCCATCGAGAACGGCTATTACGACGCCGAGGGGCTCGGTACGCCGGAGCTCATCACCGGCGGTGGTGCCGGCACCGGCGTCGAAACCGGTCTGACGGCCAACAAGGTGTGGATCGGCATGACCGCACCGCAGCTGACCGCACCGGTCATCCTGCAGGGCGCCGCGCTGATGACGGTCGCGGCGACGTTCCAGCGCAACCCGTTCTGCATCGTGTCGTCGGCGGGCAGGCCGATCCTCAGCCCGGAAGAGATGAAGGGCCGCAAGATCGGTGTGCAGGCGTCCAACGAGAACGTCTTCAAGGCGCTGCTGACGGCCAACAACATGACCGAATCCGACGTCCAGAAGATCACCGTCCAGTACGACCCGACACCGCTGAAGAACGGCGAGGTCGACGGCTGGGTCAGCTACGTGACCAACGAGCCGATCACGTTGGAGGAGAGCGGTTTCCCGAACGCCAACTTCTTGTTCGCCGACTTCAACCTGCCACTCGTCGCCGAGACACTGGTGGTGCGGCAGGAGACCATCGACAACGAACGCGACAAGCTGAAGGCCTTCCTCAAGGCCGACATCAAGGGCTGGTACGACGCGGTGGCCGACCCCGCGGGTTCGGCACGTCTGGCGGTGACCGAATACGGCAAGGACTTGGGACTCGACGAGGCCGAGCAGACGAAGGAGGCGATCGCGCAGAACGCACTCGTCGTCTCCGACGACACCAAGGCGAACGGCCTGCTCACGATGACCGACGAACTCATCGCTCAGAACATCGAAGCCCTGGCCAAGGCCGGTTACGACATCAAGCCGGCGCAGATCTTCGACATGTCACTGATCAAAGAGGTCTACGAGGAGAACCCCGATCTCAAGAGGTGACCCCGCGTCTGCGACCTATCATGGGTCCACGGTGCCGGGCAGTGACCGGGGTCGATGAGCAAAGGAGCGCGCATGTCGGACTTCATCCGCAAGATCAAGGACGAGGCCAAAGCGGTGTCGGCGGCCATCGACCAGGAGCTGACGGTCCTCGAAGGTGTCCCGGGGTACGACCCGCTCGCCGACAACCACAATGACAACGACAATGACAACACTGACGACAAAGAGGACGTCGACGCCGCCGATGACGCTTCTCGAGCCGAGACCGAGTCGCCGAAGTAGTCGAACAACTCCACGGGCGGCCGCCGGGCAGTGACTCCACCCGGCGGCCGTTGTGCCAGATGTGCTCAGCTCTTGACGAACCCCAACAGCGCCTCGTTGACCTCGGCTGCATGCGTCCACAGCAGGCCGTGCGGGGCGTTCTCGATCTCCACGTACTCGGCCTCCGGGAATGCCTCGTGGAAGCGGCGGCCGGTGGCATCGATCGGCAGGATGTTGTCGCCGGTGCCGTGCAGGATCAGCGTCGGCTTCCCTGAATCACGCACCGCGGCAACGTCTCCGCGGAAGTCCTCGATCCACGTCGGGACCACTGCGTATGCGGCGACCGGCGCGCTGCTCACGGCGGTGATCCAGTTGGCGTCGACGACCTCCTGGGTGATCCGGCTGCCGAGGGTCTGGTCGAGGTTGTAGAAGTCCTTGTAGAACTGGGTGTACCAGGAGTAGCGGTTGTCCTTGGCGGCCTGGGCGATTCCGTCGAAGACGGACCGGTCGACGCCCTCGGGGTTGTCGTCGGTCTTGACCAGGAACGGTTCGAGCGAGGCCAGGAACGCGAACTTGGCGATGCGCTCGGTACCGTACCTGCCGGCGTATCGAGCGAGTTCTCCTGTCCCCATGGAGAATCCGACAAGGATGACATCGCGCAGGTCGAGCGTTTCCAGGACGGTGTTCAGGTCCGCGGCGAAGGTGTCGTAGTGGTAGCCGGTGCCGACCTTGCTGGACTTTCCGAAGCCGCGGCGATCGTAGGTGATGACCCGGTAACCGGCGTCGATCAGTTCGCGGGCCTGAAGCTCCCAGCTGTTGCCGTCGAGTGGGTAGCCGTGAATCAGTACGACGGGCTGACCGGCCCCGTGATCTTCGTAGTACAGCTCGATGTCGGTGGTGTTCTCGGTGCCGACGGTGATGTAACCCATTGCGATCACTTCTCTCTTCTGAGGCGACCCGATCGGGCCGGTGTGGGTCCTGGCCGGGAGAACGATCGTTCTCTACGGTGGTTGCTACAGTAGAGAACGATCGTTCCCCGCGCAAGGGTCGGATGACATCTGAGAGAGAAGGTGCTTTGTGAGCGACGTGGCCGATCCGCGTGACCTGGTGATACGTGTTGCGGATCAGCTGTTCAACGCCAACGGTGTCCACAGCGTGGGAATGGACAAGGTGCGTGATGCGGCGGGAGTATCGCTCAAGAAGATCTATTCGATGTTCCCGTCCAAGGAAGCGCTGATCCTCGCGGTGCTGGACGATCGGAGCCGGCAGTGGAATGCCGGGATCGCCGAATGTGCTGACGGCAAGACGGCGCCGCGGGAGAAACTGCTGGCCATCTTCGACTTCCTGCTCGGGTGGTTCGGCGCCGACGAGTTCCGGGGATGTGCGTTCATCAACGCCTACGGAGAGCTCGGCGCCGAGATGCCGTCGGTCGCCGACGCTGTCCGCAGGCAGAAGGCGGACTTCCAGGAATATGTGGCCGGACTCGTCGGCGAACTCGGTGGTCCGCCGAGTCTTGCCGCGCAGCTGTCCATTCTCGCCGAGGGGGCGCAGACGACTGCCGCCATCGTGGGCTCGACGCAGCCGGCCGACGATGCTCGTTCGGCCGCTCGGGTGCTGATCGATCAGGCGATGGGGTAGCGGGTCGTTTTTTTCCGGCAATTCGGACAGCCCGATCTACTTAGTGCTGCTAATGTTGCCTCGATATTCACTGAAATCCGAAGTCGGCGTGTCGATGTCATCGGTTGCGGTGCTCGGATGATGAAGGGAACGAGATGCGGATACCTCGACACATCGGCGTGGCTGCGGCTGCGGTTGCCTCGGCGGTCACGCTGTTGATGGGTGCCGGGGCCGGCGACGCGTCGGCCCTGACGGTGGACCCCAGCAAGTTCGGTCACACCGCGTCGCTGACCGCCGGCGTCCTCTCCGTCGCGGTGACCAACTCGACGGCCCGTTCGGTGCGCTGCCAGCTGTCCGTCCATCGGGAGGCCGACAGTACGCAGCTGACCACAACCGTCGATGCCGTCAACGCGGAACTCGCCCGAACGGTGCTCACTGCTGCCGGTGCCGCCAACCTCGCCGCGCTGCGCTCGAGTGTCGCGGCGGGCGCCCTCGCGACGCTCTGGACCGACAAGACCATCGAAGCGTCGGCGACGTCGTCCGCGTCGTGGAACTCCGGGCGCACCGACTCCTCGTATGTGATCTACCAGGACTGCGCCTCGACCGACTCCCTTCTGGGCCTGCCGACAGGCGTCGGCGCAGCTCAGGTCTACACCGTCACCGGGACCGGTGAGCCGGTCGATGCCCCCGGCTCTACCGGCAGTCTGGGCTCACTCATCCCCGGACTCTGAGTCAGGAAACCGCGCGGTCGACATCCCGTGACGGACCCACGTGACACCGGACCGTCAGTAGGGGTCGTCGGTCGGGAACCCTAGTCAGGCTCGGAGGCGGAGCCGGCGTCGGACCCGCTCGACGAGTCGGTGTCGGCGGTGTCGGCGCTGTGTGAGTCGGTGTTGTCTGCGTCGGTCCCGTCCGAGCTGTCACCGGCGGGATCTCCGGGGTCGCCATCGCCGGACGATCCCGAATCCGACGGTGCCCCAGCATCATCGACATCGTAGGGTGAGTTGTCGGAGGGTACTTCTCCGGCCGGGTCGTCACCGGCGTCCGACGCTGCGTCTCCATCGACGGGTCCGGGTGCAATGATGTCGGGCTGGGGGAGCGCGGAGTCCGTTCCGGTCGCGACGGCGGCCGGCACGGTCACGCTGTAACCATCCGCTGTCGTTGTGGCCGAACCGGCAACGGTACCGGCGGTCACCGAGACGCCGGGCGCCGCGGTCGCCGGGGTGGGCGCATGGGTGGGATAGTACGCCTCGGCCAGACGATCCCACTTGTCGAAATCATCTGAGGAATAGGGGATTCCGAGCTCGTCGTGGACGAGTTGGAAGAGCAGGGCGAACGGATGAGCGGCGTCGTACACCGCGTAGGTGGTGTTGCGGCTCGTGAGCAGTGTCGGAGTGCCGAGGCTGTCGATCTCGCCGTAAGTCTGACTTCCGTTGCCGGAGTGGATGGTCAGGAAGCCCGCGACATTGACGGCGGCGGAAGTGGCCGGGCGGTACCACACCCACTGGAAGTTGCCGATCGGGTCGCCGACGATGATGATCGACGTGACCTCGACGTCGCCGGTTCCCCGAGGATCGCGTGCGCCGTTGGATTCGATCCCGATCAGACCTGCCAGCTCGGGCAGGACAGGCGTCGTCGCAAGCCAGGCCTTGATTCCCCAGGGATTTCGCGGGTCGGAGACGAGAATGATCGCCGTCGACTCCGCCGGGATCAGTCCGGTCTCGAACGCATCCTCTGCCGCATCGCCGAGAGCGTCGGCGCCCTGCGAGAAGCCGGTGTAGACGACGAACGGCCGATCGTCACCCATCCCGGCGAACGCCGTCATCACGGCGAGATTCTGCTCCATCGCAACGGCTTTCGAGACATCGTAACTCGGAGACAGCAGCGACGGCTTGCCGGATCGGCCGGCGATGATCGGACCGAAGGCCTGCGGATAGTTGACGACCAAGGTGGTGCGGTCGCCGATGACAGGGAGATTGCGTGCGATCAGGGTGCCGTCGTCGGTCCCCGGGGTGAGGACCATGACGGTGCCCTCGGGAAGTCCGCCGAACCCGTCGCGCACGTTGTCGGGTTGAGTCGCGTCGTACACCGTCGCGCTCTCGACGAGTGCGTCGACGACCTCGGCGACGTTGGTCGTGGCCAGTGCGGTCGGAACGATGGTGCCGAGCGCCAGAGCGCCCAGGGTGACCGAAGTCGCGGTCAGTCGCGACGACCTGGTGGTCTGCCGAGCGACGTCATTCTTGCGGGCGCGGTGTCTACCGCGCCGGTGTGCTGCCACGCGTGGCCCCCTCAGTCGGTCGAAGCGTAAGCGACCGAAGTGTGGCCCACTGTCCTCTGAACGAATCAATTCAGACAAACCGTGCTCAGTTCGTCTAACGGACTAATCAAACGATGGCTCGAAGTGGCTGGGCAGCAACAGGAGTGGCGATCCTATGGCGACGATGGGGCGTCGGAGAGGGCACGGCTGACCGGTCTGATGAGTTGTTCTTTCTCTGACTATCCGATGCGCCGGGGCCATGAAGTGGATAACACTAATTGTTAGTGATGCTGACGGTGCGGCTGTTCTTTCCCTCAATGTGCGGACCGCTCTGCTCGAGAATGAACAGTCGTCGGCCGTCGACCCGTCGGAGTTCCCGCAAGCTGAGACGCCCTGCCGGTTCATCCGGCGAACGGTGCCGCAACAGTGGGGCGGATGGCGTCTGCCGCGATCGCCATCCGTGGACCGATCACGACCTTGCCAGATCCCGGTCCGCGAGAGCGTTGGCTGTGGATCCCCGGGCCTGCGGCCTGGCGACCGGGTCGGGGAGAACGCCGGGTCGAGATGGAGCCGCCCAGGGGAATCGAACCCCTGACCTATTCATTACGAGTGAATTGCTCTACCGACTGAGCTAGGGCGGCGTGCTACGCGAGGCAGCGCAGATGAGTCTAGCGAGTCCGCGGCCGGCAGCAAAAACCGGCTCCCCGGAGGGTGAGATCCTGCACGGACCGTGCTCTCAGAGGGGATAGTCCTGACCGCAGGGGACGGGTGTCCGGTGCCTCGGGTCGAGGGCGTTGCGGACCAGCGCGGCGACGGTCGGGGAGTAGGCCATGCCGACGTGACCGATCGTCGACGCCGGGCACACCTCCTGAATCACCGAGTTCACGACGTTGGGGCCGCCGGGCGACATGAGGGTCAGCTGGTACGGCGTGGATATCTCGTCGTACCGGGTTGCGAGATTGACGTACCGGATCGACGGGCGTCTCGGCCCCCAGTAGCTCTGGCCAGGGGCTCGGGCGGGTAATCGGTCGGTGAGCGCCCCCACGCGGGAGTAGCCCTGGTTCGACGCCGAGAGCCCGACGATCGTGTCGACCTGTTCCGCACGCCCCGTCAGCTGCGTGACCAGCTGGGCGATCGCCCCACCCTGGCTGTGTCCCACGAAGTCGACCTTGGCGGCGCCGGTGGCGTCGAGCACTCGGTCGAGGAAGGCCGCGACCTGCCGCGCGGACTTCTCCTTGTTGCCCAGCCCGCCGGTGTTGCCGCTCCAGCTGGTCTGGCCATAGGTCAGGCTGAAGACGCAGTAGCCCGCGTTCGCCAGGGTCGGCGCGAGGTAGGCCCAGTTGGCGCTCTGGTTCATCGCGGTGGCGTGCAGCAGCAGCACCGGATCGCGGCCTTCGCGGTCGCGGCACGCGAAGCGGTTGGCGCCCGGCGGCGACTCCGACGCCGGGCTGAGGTACCGGGTGGCGATGGCGCTCGCCGCGTCGGTGGTGACCGGGAACGGGACGGCCTGTGCGCCGCCCGCGCCGAGCACGACGCAGGCGGACGCGAGTGCGGTGGCCACGGCGGCCAAGCCGAATCGGGCTCGGGACATGGGCCAATTGTCCCGACTGCGGCAGCGCGATGCGGTGGGTTCGACGGAACCGGCGAACCCACCGTCAGAGCGACTCAGACGAACATCTCGGCTGGCTGGGTGAGGCGGATGCTGTTGCCGGACGGGTCCCGGAACCCGGCATCGATGCCGTAGGGACGCTCCTCGGGAACCTCGGTGAACTCGACGCCACGGGCCGAGAGCGCCTCGTAGTCGGCCCGGCAGTCGCTGGTGGTGAGGAACACCGTCCCGGCAAACCCCTTCGACATCAGACTGTGGATCTCACCGACGATCTCGGCGTCGAGGGCCGGTGGTCCGGGGATCGCCATCAGGACGATCGTGACGTCGTCCTGACCGGGTGGCCCGACGGTGAGCCAGCGAAAGTCGTCCAGCTCGGCAAGTGTGACGTCCGAGCGGACCTCCATCCCGACCTTGGTGGTCCAGAACTCGAGCGCCTCGTCTTGGTCGTGCACCCACAGTTGGGCGCTTGAAATACGAATCATGTTGTTCACCAATCACTTTCAGTGTCTCGTCGAGGTCCTGTGCCCCGGTGGTGAACCCAAACTACGTCCGCCGCGACGGGGCGGTCTTCTTCCCGTGTGCTGTGTTGTCGCGTCGCTCGGCGTGCACGCGGCTCGTCGGCCCCGGCCGCGAGTGGGCACGCAGTACGCACGCGGGGACCTGTGCGTAGGTGACCGCGGGTGGGAATGACTCCCGGTAGGCGGTCGGGGTCTTGCCGAAGGCCCGCGTGAAGCTCGTGGTGAACGATCCGACGCTCGATAGGCCGACCCCCATGCAGATGTCTGCGACGGATCGGTCCGTGGACCGGAGCATGGCCGCAGCTCGCTCGAGTCGCCGGGTCTGCAGATACGTGTGCGGTGACTGACCGAACGCCGCGCTGAACGTCCGCGAGAAGTGGGCGCGTGACAGCTTGGCGGCGGCGGCCATGTCGTCGACGGTGAGTGGTTCGGCGAACCGGACGTCGGCGAGATCCTTGGCCCGCAACAGATGGCGCGCGGGATGGGCGCTGGGCATGGATCGATTATGCCCAGGTGAGAGTGGTTGTGCGACGCTTCTGAGTACTGTTCGTTCGACAGCTCTCCTTCAGCTGCTTCGGCCCACCGGGGGGCTGGTCTCAGGTGACGGCGTCCCGCCGAAGAAATTCGACGGCCCGCGGAGACAACTCGTAACCGATGGGGAGACTCTCGGTCAGACCCAGGGTCTTCAGCTTTGTGACGTCGAGCTTCACGGCGGCACGATCTCGTCCGAGTTCGGCGGCCAACTCGGTGGACACGACACCCGGCCGTCGCGCGATGGCATCGAGAACTTCGCGCGTCCACGCGCCGTGCTTGGACCGCGCGTCGAGGCGGTCGAGTCGTTTCCGGATGTCGTCCACGTCGTCGTCGGAGAGGTCGTCGTCGGCGCGCAGCGCTATACGCGGGTCCTCACCGATACATCGGAGTCCGATCCGATAGGTCGGGTTGTGGGTGTTGACGCAGAGCGTTGCACGCACCGCGTCGGCATCCTCGAAACCTGCCCGGCGAGCCTCGAGAGCCGAGATTCGGGACGGGTCCACCCGCGCCAGGGACGTCACCTCGATGACATACGTCAATGCGATGAAACTCGACCCCGGCCGGATGCGGGGTTGCCCCCACCGGCGGAATGCGAGGTCGACTGTCCCATCGGCGACGCCACGGACAACGGCAGCGGTGAGAAGCACATTCGCGACCCTAGTCGCGGCGTCGGTGCGGTGCAGCGAGGGCGGCGCCCAAGGCTGTGTCACCCGTGTGGGTGACATCTGAGACAAAGCTGAGAGCTGTTGTAGGGTGACCGGCATCAGCAGCGGCAATGCCGACGCCATCGGGGGAACCCGCTGCGTCGCAACGTCGTTCGAACAAGTTCAGGTCGACGCATGACCACCAGCCGGGGGGAGGGGTCTCTGGTGCCGCCGCGCGTGCCCTCTCTCTGGTTTCCCGACGTCGCTCCGTGGCCGGCGACCGACGCCACTCCTGCCGCAGATCTTGCGGCTCACCTGGGCCGTTCCCGATCGGTCTCCGCTGCTCACGGGCTGTCGGCCGGGTCGGCAGTCGCCGTCCTCGGCCGCCCGGCGGTCCCGTTCCAGCGGCCGGGTCCCGCTGCTGTGCGAGCCGTCGAACCTGCTGTCGTGCGACCGTCGTCGGATCTCGATTCCTTTCTCGCCGAGGCCGAACAAGCGGTGCGCGCCAAGCGGAAGGCAGTTTCGGGAAACGGGGCGGGATGGCGCACGCGGCTCGGCCCGCCACGGCGAATCGCCGGCGCGGCAGCCGCCATCAGTGTGATTGTCGCCACACTCATCGGGGCGCTGGCGCTGGTCGGCGGCGGTGATCCCGAACCGGACGCGGCAGATACGCCGGCCACCGGGTCGACGACGATCCCCGGCGCTGCGTCGACGTCCTCCGCGGCTCGCGAACCGGCCTGCACGCAGCGTCCCGAAGGATCGGGCGGCACGGGGTCCAAGGGAAACGGGACCGGTGATCAGCGATCCGGTCCGGGCGCCATCCGCGCGTTCAACCACGCCTACTACGCCCTGCGATCGGCGAGAGCGGCACGCGCAGTGACCACACCGGGTGCGGTCGCCTCCGAGTATGTGATGCAGCAGTACATCGACCAGCGGCCGATGGGGACGCGTCACTGCCTGACGATCGCGGAGCGTGCGCCCGAGGAGTACTCCGTGGTCCTCACCGAACTGCAGCCCGACGCCGCACCCATCACCTACCGCCAGGTCATCCGCACGACGACGTCGGGCGACAAGACCTACATCCAGTCCATCCGGTCCGTCGGATGAATACCAGTCGGGCCCCCGCTGTAGGGGTCACAGAAAGGCAGTTGCAGATGAGTTCGAGTCGGGGGCGGCATCGTAGGCGTCGTGTGCCGAGTGGGCCGTTGTTGTCGGTGACATCGGCGGTGGTGGCGATGTCGATCACCGCCGGCGCCGGGGTGGCGTTCGCGGTGCCGGAGCAGGGCGGCACCGACCCGGGTGACAGCGCACCAGGCCAAGGCGGCACCAGCCCGAGTGATGTTGCTCCCGGTTCGGCGGGTCCGGATGCCACTGTGGCACCGATCGTCGTTCCCGGACCGGGCAGTGTTCCCGGTCCGCCGGTGGAGGCGCCGTATCGGGCGTACACCGCACCGGAATCGCAGGGCTATGAGCAGCCGTACACCCCGTTGATCAACAATCGTGCGGCGCCGCGCGTGGCGCCTCCGGTCCGTCCGATCGCGCCGCCGCCGGACAAGATCCGGGTGGGCAACTTCGTCTCCGACATCCCGGAGGGATTGTCGACGAAGGATGTGAACTCGATCAATGCCTGGTCGGCCTATGGTGAGGCGAAGATCGCTCAGGGGTTGTTGTCGCTCGGTGTGCCCGAAGACGAGGCTTCTCGTCGGGCAGCGGCGACGATCATCGGGGTGATGGCCGGAGGCACGGCAGGTGCTGTCGCACTGGGTATCCCGTCGGCGGTGATCGGTGCTGTCGGTGGTGCCGGGGTCGGTGCTGCGATCGGTGCGGCAGTCCCGCCGATGCTGCTCCACACAGGCACAGGCGCGCTCATCGGCGCAGCGGTCGGAGGTGCCGGTGCCGGTGCGGCGGGGGCCGTGGTCGGCTTTGCGATCGGCGGAACCGCCGGCGGACTCGTCGCTTACGCGCTCGGCGCGGGCGACCCGGGCGCGAATCCGGTTGAGCCGTGGCGCCAGAACGGTCCGCGTCACGCCGCGCCCGACGTCGACGGGTCACATCAGTTCGAGTTCCATCTGTCGCCTGAGGAGGCGCGTCGGTCGGGACTGCCCGCTGTCGACTACGTCGTCAATCATCGTGGCGATGTCGGCGTCACGGTCGGGGCGTCAGCGTTCACATGGTCGGGTGCCCAGGCACGTTCGCCGTATGCGGTGTTCGGTCCGCAGGCCGAGAAGTCGGTGCGCGATTGGACCCGAGCGCAGTCCGACGGTCTGAAGAACGCGATCCCGGGGAGCGAAGTGCTCTGGCCGGCCGAGGAAAGTGCCAGGTAGTCACAGGGCCTGGCAAGGATGCTCGGGGTTGTTTGACTCCCCAGCGCGTTCGGGTTCAGAGGCATTCGCGACACTCACGCGTTCAGAGAGAGGATTCACATGAGGAAGCTCACGTTGACGACGATCGCTGCAGTTGTCGCGACAGTCACGTGTCTGACGGGCCTGCTCGGCATGGGTCAGGCGTCGGCGGCGCCGATTGCCCAGTTGACCACGACCGGAAATGATTTCGGAACGTTCGGCAACCACTCGTTCTGCCGCGGGTCTGTGCACATCGGTCTGCAGGCGCCGGCGCGCAAGCCCGGTGTCGTCCGCGTGACCGCCACGTCGCATGGCTTCACCGGAGATGGAACCTCCTGGAAGCGCACCCCGCGATGCAAGGTGGTGTTTCGGACCATCTTCACCAGTGCACGCGGATACCTGCTTCACCACTGGACTCCGGCGTCCTTCGGTCCTCGTCCGGGTGAGAAGCGCACCTGGGATGTGCACACCGGTTCCGGCGTCGTGTCGTTCACGGTGAACACGACGCACGCCAAGGGCGAGCTGATCAACCAGCAATCGGCGGGTTTCGGTGCTTTCCTGGCGGTTCCCTGATCGTCGATGACCGACCCCACGCGACCACGCGACGGTGACCCGCAGTCTTGGACCGAGCGGGCCGTCGTCGTCTGTGGAACCGCCGGCGGAGTCGGTACGTCGGTGATCTCGGCGCTGCTTGCCGAGCAGCGTGCGTCGTCGACGCTGGGCTTGTTGTCGTGGTGGGTCGACGCGTCGGGTAACGACTGCGACATCGAACTCCGGTTGCGCGGTTCCGGCAATCCTGAACTGCTCCGCACGTCTTCGGGGACCGGGCTGTGGTTGCCGCCCGACGATGCGACGACGACTGACGCGGTGGTGGAGGCGTGGCGTCAGGGTGCGGTCCCGGTGGTCGACGCCGGTGCTCACCCGCTCACCCTGCTGCCCGAGCTCGCCGAAGACGACCTCCCCAATCTCACACCCGTCCTGGTGATCTCACCCCGGCCGGACCTGCTGAACCGGTCGCGCGTCATCTTCACCGAGTGGGACCGTGCGGGTGTACTCGAGCAGACCATCGTCGTGATCGCCTCGCAGGTGCCGGCTCTGCAGCGCGACGGATTGGCCGAGATGCTGGTCGGCGTGGTGTCTGGGTCGGTCGGCGGCGTGATCGGCCTCGACTACGACCCCGTCATCGGAGCAGGGACCTATCTGGATTCGGAGGCCCGGCGCGCATTCCTGCCCGGAACACACGAGGCGATCACGAAGCTCGCCGCGCTGACGACGAACCAACGCTGACGACGAACCAACGCCGACGGCAAACCAACGAGTGCAGCAGGGGCGGCCGGGACCGTAAGCCCTTTCGGATTCCCCGCGGACGGGGCAGCATGGGCCTCATGACCGGGTCAACGCGCGCACCGCTCACCGCTGCAGAAGCCACCGACGTCGTCGCCGATCCCTGGCGCGTCATCGCCGACAAACTCGTCGCCGCCTATCGCACCGGATCGATGGTCACCGGCGGCGAGTTCGTCACCAGGATCATCGCGGCCGCCGAAGAGGCGGACCATCATCCCGATGTCGACCTGCGTTACGGCTCAGTGCATCTCGTGCTCACCACGCACAGTGCACATCAACTCACCGAAGCCGATGTGGCGCTCGCGAACCGGATCACCGGCATCGCCGCCGAGATGGCGCTGGAACCGTTACCTGCGCCGGTCTCGCAGTTCGATCTGGCCATCGATGCCCTCGACATCGCCGCCGTCCGGCCGTTCTGGAGTGCGGTCCTCGGCTACAAAGAGGCCGACGAGAAGGAACCGGTCGACCTGACCGATCCGTCGGGCCGCCTCCCCGGCGTCTGGTTCCAGCAGATGGACGAAGCCCGTCCCGAGAGAAGCCGAATGCACGTCGATCTGTGGGTGCCGCACGACGTTGTCCACGAGCGGTTGCGGGCGGCGATCACCGCAGGCGGACAACTGCTCTCCGATGACCATGCGCCGTCGTTCTGGGTACTCGCCGACCCGGAGGGAAACGAGGTCTGTCTGTGCACCTGGCAGTCCCGAGCAGACTGACACTCACCGGGGTCCGCCCCGGGAAACCGCCCTCCCTGCGGGCGGTGACGACGAATGTGCGGTAAACGTTTGGGCTAGGGCGTTTTTCGGTGGCGGATCAACCGAGGCCCGCCATTCGAGCAGGGTGACTCCGGCCCGGCACCGCCACGAGAAACGTGACGGCGCCGGAACGGCGACGGATCAACAGCTACGAGCAGTGACCCTCCGCGCGGGCGACCTCGGCGACAGCGGCGGCGACGGCCGGGGCAACCCGGTCGTCGAGCGGGCTGGGCACGATGCGATCGGCGCGGAGATCGTCGGCGACCACCGAGAAGATCGCTTCGGCCGCAGCGATCTTCATGCCCTCACTGATGCGACGCGACCCGGCGTCGAGGGCGCCCTTGAAGACGCCGGGGAACGCCAGCACGTTGTTGATCTGGTTCGGGAAGTCGCTGCGTCCGGTGGCGACGATGGCCGCGTACTTGGCGGCCACCTCGGGGTGGATCTCCGGGTCGGGGTTGGACAGCGCGAACACGATCGAGTCGTCGTTCATCGACGCGATGATCTCCTCCGGGATGAGGCCCGCGGAGACGCCTATGAAGACGTCGGCTCCGGCGAGTGCCTCCACGGCGCCCCCGGCCAGTCCGCGCGGGTTGGTGCGCGCGGCGAGATCGGTCTTCGACTCGTTGAGCCCGTCGCGCCCCTGCGAGACGATGCCCTTCGAGTCGAGCACGATGACGTCCGAGATGCCCACTGCCATAAGGATGTTCGCGCATGCGACGCCCGCGGCGCCGGCGCCGGAGATGACCACGCGCAGACTGGTGAGGTCACGTCCGAGGTGGGTGGTCGCTCCCTTGAGGGCGGCGAGGACGACGATCGCGGTGCCGTGCTGGTCGTCGTGCATGACCGGGCAGTCGAGGGCCTCGATGACACGACGCTCGATCTCGAAGCAGCGTGGAGCCGAGATGTCCTCGAGGTTGACCGCACCGAAGCTCGGACGGAGTCGGATGAGGGTCTCGACGATCTCGTCGGGGTCTTTGGTGTCGAGGACGATCGGAATGGAGTTGAGCCCGGCGAAGCTGCGGAACAGTGCGGACTTGCCCTCCATGACAGGCAGTGAGGCGCGCGGACCGATGTCGCCGAGACCGAGGACGGCCGATCCGTCGCTGACCACGGCGACCAGGCGTTCGGTCCAGGTGTATTTGTTCACGAGTGTGGCGTCGGTGTCGATGGCGCGGGAGACCTGCGCAACGCCCGGGGTGTAGGCGATCGACAGATCGCGCTTGGTGTCGATGGGGGCGCGCAATTCCACCGACAGCTTGCCGCCGACGTGAGCCGAGAAGATCTCTTCGTCGGTGATGGGGACATCGGCGATCGTCGGTTCGGTGTGGGGATTCTGGTTCATCGCTGTCTTGTCCCCCATAGCTGACTTGTCCTCCGTGGTCGTCACGGTCGGGTCCTCCTGAATGCCGCGAAACGCGGATTGCATCGTCTCGCCGGCCACGCTGCCCGCGAGCTGGTGATCAGCATCGACGCGAGCTGGTGGCTCAGCGGACGCGATCAGGGCGTGTGAGCGGGGTGACGCTCGTTACGGCCGCATTAAGTGTCTCACCGAGTGGGATGCGGGTACCAGGTGGGTCGGCCCAGGTGAGGGGCCCAATGGGCGTTGTTAGGATGCATCTCGTGTCTATGTTGCATCCGACCTCTGAATCCGCTGCTGAGCGGGTATATGCCGAGGTCAAAGAGCAAATCCTCACAAACGAGATCGCCGGTGGTGAGCTGATCAGTGAGGGTGAGATCGCCGCGCAGTGCGCGGTGAGCCGCACTCCGGTGCGGGAGGCGTTCCTGCGCCTGGAGACCGAGGGCTGGATGCGCCTGTACCCGAAGCGCGGCGCGCTCGTGGTGCCGATCGGTGAGCGTGAGAAGCGCGACGTCGTCGATGCACGCCGACTCCTCGAAGGGCACGCGGTGCGTTCGGTCGTGACGCGGAGCGGTGCGCTCGACGACCTCGTCACCCGGCTCCGCGAGAACCTCGACGCCCATCGCCGTGCCGACACCGCCGATCTCGCCGCGTTCTCGAAGGTCGACGCGCAGTTCCATCAGCTGATCGCCGCCGCGGGCGACAACCCCCTGCTCGCCGATTTCTTCACGACGCTGGGGGAGCGGCATCGTCGGATGACGACCGCGTCGGTGCACCGTGATTCGGGAGTCGCCGCGCGCATCATCGCCGACCACGTCGAACTCCTCGACGCCATCGAAGCCGCCGACGCCGACCGTTTCGACCGACTGCTGGCCGGGCATCTCGCCGCCGTCCACGATCTTTCCGTCCACGATCTTTCTGGGCACGATCTCTCTGTGCAGGATCTTTCTGTGCAGGATCTTTCTGTGCAGGATCTTTCTGTGCAGGATCTTTCTGGGCACGATCTCCCGGGAGCATCCGCATGAGCGCCGACCGCACCCGCTTCGGCTGGCCTGCCGTGGCCCTCGCCGTCTTCGCGACCGCATGGGGCGGCAACGAGTTCACGCCGCTGCTGGTGATGTACCGCCAGATCACCGACCTGTCACCGGTCGTCATCGACGCACTGCTATTCGCGTACGTGCTCGGCATCGTGCCTGCTCTCCTCGTCGGAGGGCCGCTGTCGGACCGCCTGGGCCGACGCCCACTGATGCTGCCCGCGCCGGTGTTCGCCGCGGTCGGCTCGGGGCTTCTGGCCGCGGGGGCCGATTCGGCGGCGTTGCTGACGGCGGGGCGCGTGTGCAGCGGGATCGCGCTGGGGCTGTCGATGGCGGTCGGCGGAAGCTGGATCAAGGAGTTGTCCGACCGTGACGGTGCGCGCACCGGTGCCGGGGCGGGCCGGGCCGCGATGAGCCTCACCGCGGGATTCGGCATCGGCGCGGGCGTTGCGGGTGTCCTGGCAGAGTGGGGCCCGTGGCCGCATGTGCTGCCCTACGTGGTGAACATCGTGCTCGCGGTGATCGCGGGCAACCTGATCGCGCTGGTCCCGGAGACCAGGCCGCGACAGGCCACGCCGGGCCGACTGCGCGACGACCTGCGCATCCCGGCCGCCGGGCAACGTCGATTCCTGTTCGTCGTGGTGCCGCTCGCGCCGTGGGTGTTCGGGGCCGCGGCGTCGGCGTACGCGATCATCCCGGCGCTGATGTCGGCGCGCACGGCCGGCGCACCCATCGCGTTCGCGGCGCTGTGCTGCGTGCTCGGCCTCAGCGCAGGCTTCGCCATCCAGTCGGTGGGCCGACGCATCGACCGCCCGGGTAGCCCGCGCGGCGTGGTCATCGCACTGACGACGCTCATCGCCGGCATGGTGGTCGCCGCGATCGCCGCGCAGATCCTCACCGTTTGGGTGTCGCTGGTGGCGGCGACGCTGCTCGGCTGCGGGTACGGCATGGCGCTGATCGTGGCGTTGCTGGAGGTGCAGCGCATCGCCGGTCCAGACGACCTCGCCGGCCTGACCGCGGTGTTCTACAGCGTCACCTACCTGGGATTCGCGATGCCTGCGCTGCTGGCCTGGATCTCGGAGACCTGGGTGTCGATCACCTACCCGATGATGTTCGGTTTCGGCGGGGTCGCCGCCGCGGTGTGTCTGGCGGTGGCGCTGGCCGGGCATCGACGCCACGGCCCGGCGATCGAGCAGACCGTCACGGGCGACGCGCTGTCCGCCGAGGAGGACATCGCCGCCGGGCGGCGACGGTGACACGACGCCGGGGTGAGCGCACCCGGTACCCTGCTGAGGGTTTGATCGGTCGCAGTCGGCGGGGTCGATGCGGGCCCGATCGTGGAGTGCAGCAGGCGAGTGTGGAAAGGCGCGGGCGATGATGCTTGGGGCGTGGGTCGTCGTCGTGACCGCACTGATGCTGATCTTGCCCGGGGCTGTCGTCGGTCGCCGCATGAATCTGCCGTGGCCGGTCGCGCTGGCGTCGGGGCCGCCCATCACCTTCGCCCTGGTGTCGATCCTGACCGTGCTCTACTCCGCCGTCGGCTTCCAGTGGAACGCCGTGTCGGCTCTGGTGGGCCTGCTCTTCGTCTTCGGTGGTGCCTGGATCTACTCGGCGCTGCTGCGCACCGGGATCGGTCGACGCCTTGCGCCGGTGCCCGCGGATTCCGGGCAACCGCGCGTCGGGTTCACCGCGATGCTGCGGGTGGCGGCGGGCCTCGGGCTCGGTGGTCTGATCATCGCGATCACGTGCATCCGTCCGGTCGCCAACACCGCGTTCGCCGGGCTGGGCAACATCTCGCAGGTGTGGGATTCGTTGTGGCACGCCAGCTCCCTGCGCTGGATTCACGAGACGGGGATCGGCTCGGCGATGCGCATGGGCGAGCTGATGAACTACGACACCCACGGTTTCAACTACTACCCGAACACTTGGCATGCGCTCGGCGCCTTGCTGTTTCCCCTGACCGGTGCCACCCCGGTGGAGCTGTACAACACGTATTCACCTGCGGTGCTGGCAGTCACGGTCCCGCTGGGTGTCGCGGCGCTGGCCTATTGGTTTGCCCGGCATCGCTACGACGTCGATGCGTCTGCCCTGATCGCCGGTACCGCCGGTGCGGTCAGCGCGCTGTTCCCGTCGCTGCCCTATGTCGAGGTGCAGCTGACCTCGGTGCCCAACGCCGTCGGAGTGAGCCTGGCTCCGGTGGCCGCGGTGCTGGTGCTGAGCGTCCTGCGCGATCGATCGCGAGTGCTGCCCGCGGCTCTCGCGGTGGCCGGGGTGACGGCCACGCACCCGTCGGGCCTGATCGTGGTCGGTCTCATCGTCGCACTGTGGTGGCTGTGCGAGGGATTGTGGCGCCCGGTGGCCGGCCGACTTGCCGATCTCGCGACCCTTTCCGTTGCCGCCGTCGTCACACTTGTACTCGTCGCGCCGGTCGTCCTGGGGACCATCCGGGTGGCCGACACCAACGAACTGCCGTTCTTCGACTTCCGTGAGGACACGATCGGAGTCCTCGACGGCCTCGCCAGGGGTGCGTTCAACGGAACGATCCCGTTGGAGCTCAACCATTTCCCGATCTGGCCGCTGATCATCGTCACCATCCTCGGGCTCGGTGTCCTCGTGTGGCTGCGATGCTGGGCGGGGCTCGCGACCTGGGTCGTGTTCGCACTGGTCACCGCGAACGCGATGGTCTCTCTCGGTCCGCTGTCCTATCCCCTCGGCGCGATAGGCGGATACTTCTACAATTCTCCGCACCGCCTCACTTTCGTCGTCGCGATCGTCTCGGCGGCAGCCGCGGGAGTCGCGATCGGCGTGGCGGCGCTCGCCCTCATCGGGCTGATCGGGCGTCGAATGGGGTCGTCGGGCGCCGGCGGAGCAGACGTCCAGAAATCAGATGCCCCGGAAACAGACCTCCCGGAAGCAGACCTCCCGGAAGCAGACGCCGACAACACGGCCGGTGGTACCTCGTCGACGACGCGCCGGCGGTGGCTGGCTGCGGCGACGTACGTGGTGCTGCTCGCGCTGATCGCCGGTGCCGGGGTCGTGCGCTACCCGCCCGACGCCCAGATCGCGTCCAAGGAGCGGGGCGGCAAGTACGTCGGGCCCGACGATCTGGCGGCCTACGAGTGGCTGGCCTCCCAACCCGACGCCCAGAATGTGCTCGTACTCAACAACCTCGACCAGGGAACCGGGTGGCTGTACCCGGTCACCGGCGTCACCCCGATGTTCCCGTTCTATCGGGCCAACGAGTTCTCCGAGCGCCAGCGCGACCTGTTCTGGGGTGTCGCCGAGATCGGCGCCAACCCGGCGATCGATCAGATCGTCCGAGACATGAACGTGCACTACGTCATCGACTCCCCGCCCAGTTACTGGGAGTTCCAGCGCGGCAGGCCCGACCCGGAGCGCGGCCATCAGGGCGACCCGTTCCTGTCGCTCCGTGAGAACGGTGCGCCCGGCCTGACCGAGGTCTTCCGCCGAGGTGATGCGGTGATCTACCGGGTCAACGACCTGGTGTACCCGCCCGCCGAGCCGGTTCCCGCCCCTTCCTGACGAGCGCAGCGATGTGAATCGCGTTGCGTTTTGACCCGGTTTGCGGGTGAAAACGCAACACGATCGCAGGGAGTGGCAGTCAGGCTAGCGTTTGATTCATGCAGCCTTGGATCTGTGTGTTCTGCGGAAACGAGTTTCCCGCGAGCGCATCCCCGCCTGACCGTTGCCCGATCTGCGACGACGACCGCCAGTGGGTTCCGGTCAGCGGCCCGAGTTGGACCCGCCTGGACGGCAACGCTGACAACACCCTCACCGCGACGGAGGCCGAACCCGGCCTGACGAGGCTGTCGCTGAGACCATCGGTGGGCATCGGGCAGCAGGGCTTCGTCGTCACCAGGCCCGCCGGGAACATTCTGTGGGAGCCGCCGGGTTTCATCGGGCCGTCGCTCGTCGACTGGTTGGAGCGCAACGGCGGTGTCGCGGCCATCGCCGCGAGCCACCCGCATCTCGTCGGTGCGAGCATTTCACTCAGCCACCGCTTCGGGCGGGTTCCGGTGTTCTACAACGATCTCGATCGCCGATGGGTGACCCGCCCCGACCCGGTGCTCGAATTCTGGTCCGGGAGTGCGGAGGTCCTCGACGGTGTGCGGATCGTCCAGTGCGGCGGGCATTTCCCCGGGAGCGGGGTACTGCACCTGCCGAACGCCGCTGACGGGCGGGGAGCGCTGTTGACCGGAGACACCATCAAAGGCGTTCTGCAGCCGGGCATGGTGACGTTCATGCGCAGCTACCCGAACATGATCCCGCTGTCTCCGAGGCTCGTTCGGCAGATCGTCGACCGCGTCACCGATCTCCGATTCGACCGTCTCTACGACGCTTTCGGGGTTGTCGTCGAGAAAGATGCCCGTGCGGTGGTGGAGTCGTCGGCGCAGCGCTACATCGGATGGGTCACCGACGAGATCGTCGATCCCGACGATCCGCACTCGCCCCGGTGACCCGCCACGTCACCGCTGGACGTCGATCCGACCACCAGACCTCGATCGAAGTCCGGCAGTCGAGTTGACGTCCAGCGGTCAGGCGTCCGGATAGCCCGTCGGATTTCCCGACTGCCAGCGCCAGGTGTCGGCGCACATGTCGTCGATGGTCTTGGTGGCGTGCCAGTTCAGGTCGGCGTTGGCGCGGGTCGGGTCGGCGTAGGAGGCGGCGATGTCACCTGCGCGGCGCGGAGCGACCTCGTACGGAATCGGCTGTCCGCTTGCCTTCTCGAAGGCGTGCACCACCTCGAGGACCGAAACGCCCTGACCCGTACCGAGATTCCAGGTCGACATACCGGTGTCGCCGGTACTGATCCGGGCGAGAGCGGCGACGTGTCCGGCGGCGAGGTCGTCGACGTGGATGTAGTCGCGCACGCCGGTGCCGTCGGGGGTGTCGTAGTCGTCACCGAACACCGACAACTTCTCGCGCCGACCCACCGCGACCTGCGCCACGAACGGCATCAGGTTGTTGGGGATGCCGGACGGGTCCTCACCGATCTGCCCGCTCGGGTGCGCACCGACCGGGTTGAAGTAGCGCAGCGCGGCGATGCGCCAGGCGTCGGAGCTGGCCGCGACATCGCGCAGCACCTGCTCGATCATCACCTTGGTCCAGCCATAGGGGTTGGTCGCCGACGTCGGGAGGTCCTCGGTCATCGGGAGCCGCGGCTCGGCGCCGTAGACCGTCGCCGACGAGGAGAACACCAGCGTGTGGACATCGTGGCGTTCCATCGCACGCAAGAGCGCGAAGGTGGTGCCCAGGTTGTTCTGGTAATAGTCCAGCGGCTTGGCCACCGACTCGCCGACCGCCTTGTAGCCGGCGAAGTGGATCACCGCGTCGACGTCCTCGTGGGCGAAGAAGTGCTCGGTCTTGTCGACATCGGCGAGATCGAAGGCGTGGACGGGGATGGACCTCCCGGTCAGAGCCTCCAGCCGGCCGACGACGGTCGGCTTGGCATTGCTGAAATCGTCGACGATGACGACGTCATGTCCGGCCGAGACCAGTTGGATGACGGTGTGCGAGCCGATATAGCCCGCGCCGCCGCTCACGAGTACGCGCATGTGAACACCGTAGGCGGCGGAGCTGGGAGAACGCCAAACGAGGGGATGGGTCTGTTTCGTCGGCGCTGGTCCTGGTTTCGATACGGCTCGTCGCAGGCTCCTCGCCTACTCAACCAGCGAAGGGGTGTCACCACGGCCGGCCGAGTAGGACCCGGGGTTATCAGCGGGAGACGTCCGTCATGCCGGCCGAGTAGGGCCGAGGGGCCACCCGAGGTCCGTATCGAGGTCAGCCGGTGACGCGTTCGGTGGCGGCGTATTTCTCTTCGACGGCGGTTTTGGCGGGTTGCCACCAGGCGGGGTTGTCGCGGTACCAGTCGATGGTGGCGGCCAGGCCTGCGCGGAAGTCGACGTAGGCGGGGGTCCAGCCGAGTTCGGTGCGCAGGCGGGTGGAGTCGATGGCGTAGCGGCGGTCGTGGCCGGGGCGGTCGGTGACGAAGTCGAAGGCGTCGGCGGGCTGGCCGAGGAGTTCGAGGATGGTTTCGACGACCGTGCGGTTGTCGACCTCGCCGTCGGCGCCGATCAGATAGGTCTCGCCGATCCGGCCCTTGTCGATGATGGTCCAGACGGCGTCGTTGTGGTCGTCGACGTGAATCCAGTCGCGCACGTTGCGGCCGTCGCCGTAGAGCTTGGGGCGCACACCGGAGAGGACGTTGGTGATCTGGCGGGGGATGAACTTCTCGATGTGCTGGTACGGGCCGTAGTTGTTGGAGCAGTTCGACAGGGTGGCCGCGACGCCGAACGAGCGCACCCAGGCGCGGACGAGGAGGTCGCTGCCTGCTTTGGTCGAGGAGTAGGGGCTCGACGGGTTGTAGGGGGTGGCCTCGGTGAAGCGGGCGGGGTCGTCGAGGTCGAGGTCGCCGTAGACCTCGTCGGTGCTGATGTGGTGGTAGCGCACCCGGTGGGCGCGTACGGCTTCGAGCAGGGTGTAAGTGCCCACGAGGTTGGTGTGGACAAACGCCGACGGGTCGGCCAGGGAGTTGTCGTTGTGGGATTCGGCGGCGAAGTGGACCACCAGGTCCGAGTCGGAGACGAGGCGTTCGGTCAGGGCGGCATCGGCGATGTCGCCTTCGATCAGTTCGATCTGGTCGGCGACCGGGGCCAGGGTCTCGGGGTTGGCGGCGTAGGTGAGTTTGTCCAGCACGCGGATCGACACGTCGGGGCGGGTGGCCAGGGTGCGCAGCACGAAGTTGGCGCCGATGAAACCGGCACCACCGGTCACGAGAACACGCACGTCGAACCTTCCGTCAGGGCCGTGGTCGGAGATCACTCTACCGACGAGAGGCATATCGGCGCCGGGCGTGCGCGTGCCCCACCACCGGTGGCCGGATCGGCCGGACGCGTGTCACCGGGCCCCGGGCACTAGTCTGGGCGGCATGCGAGGGATCATTCTGGCCGGTGGCACGGGCACGCGCCTGCACCCGATCACGCAGGGGGTCAGCAAACAGCTGGTGCCCGTCTACGACAAGCCGATGATCTACTACCCGCTCTCGACGCTCATGCTCGCCGGCATCCGCGACATCCTCGTCATCACCACCCCGCACGATGCCCCGGCCTTCCAGGGGCTGCTCGGCAGCGGCGACCAGTTCGGCATCAACCTCACCTACAAGACCCAGCCCTCACCCGACGGCCTGGCACAGGCCTTCACCCTCGGCGCCGACCACATCGGCGACGAATCGGTGGCGCTGGTGCTGGGCGACAACATCTTCTACGGTCCCGGCCTGGGCAGCCGGCTGCAGGGGTTCGAGAACGTGGACGGCGGCGCGGTGTTCGCCTACTGGGTCGCCAACCCGGAGGCCTACGGCGTCGTCGACTTCGACGCCCACGGCACCGCGATCTCGCTGGAAGAGAAGCCCGCGCAACCGAAGTCGAACTTCGCGGTACCCGGTCTGTACTTCTACGACAACGATGTCGTCGAGATCGCCCGCACTCTGAAGCCCAGCGCCCGAGGCGAATACGAGATCACCGACATCAACGCCCACTATCTCGAACGCGGCAAACTGTCGGTCACCGTGCTGCCCCGCGGCACCGCCTGGCTCGACACCGGGACCTTCGACAGCCTCCTCGACGCAGGCAACTTCGTCCGCACCGTCGAACAACGCCAAGGCCTCAAGATCGCCGTCCCCGAAGAGATCGCCTGGCGGCGAGGATTCCTCGACGACGACGAAGTCCGTGCCCGCGCCGAGAAACTGCGCAAATCCGGATACGGTGACTATCTGCTCGGGCTCCTCGAGCGCGGCAAGGGGTTCTGATGCGCAAGACCCGACTCCCGGCGCGAAAGGCTCTCTCATGAAGGTTCGACCCCTCACCATCGACGGTGCCTGGGAGTTCACCCCGGTACTGCACGGCGATGCGCGCGGGCTGTTCACCGAGGCGTTCAAGGCCGATCTTCTCGCCGAGGTGATCGGTCACCGCTTCGACCTCGCGCAGGTCAACCTGTCGGTCTCGGCGGCCGGCGTGCTGCGCGGCGTGCATTTCGCCGACGTGCCCCCGGGGCAGGCCAAGTACGTGACCTGCCCGTCAGGTGCCATCCTCGACGTCATCGTCGACATCCGGGTGGGCTCACCGACTTTCGGCACCTACGACACCGTCGTCCTCGACGACGTGGACCGTCGCGCGGTGTACTTGTCCGAAGGGCTCGGCCACGCGTTCTGCTCGTTGGCGGACAATTCGACGGTCACCTACTTGTGCTCCACCGGCTACAACCCGGGTGCCGAGCACGGTATCAACCCGCTCGACCCCGACCTCGGCATCGAGTGGCCGACCGTCGGACGGGACGGTTCGACGCTGGAGTTCGAGCTCTCCGAGAAGGACACTGCCGCACCAGGATTGCACGAAGCCGCGGCGTCGGGGCTGCTCCCGCGCCACGACGAGGTGACCGCGTATCTGCGCTCACTCGCAGACCCGCAGCGCGACTGAGGAGTTCGTGCCCGGGAAGTTCGTGACCGGGGAGTTCGTGACCGGGGAGTTCGTGACTGGGGAGTTCGTGACTGGGGAGTTCGCGACCGAGCAGTTCAGGGGTGAGCCGCAACCAGGGTCAGCCGGTGGTGGATCGGCGGAACGCGGTGACGGCCCAGAGGTAGCCGACGACGAGGAACACGACGCACCAGCCCACGGCCCACGGCCAGCGACCGCTGATGTCGAGCCCCATGAGCAGGCCGCGCAGTGTGTCGGCTATCGGACTGAACGGCTGATACTCGGCGAACTGCCGGACGCCGTCGGGCATGCTGTCCGTCGGCACGAGCCCGCTGCCGAGGTAGGGCAGGAACAGCAGGGGCAGCGGCATGTTGCTGGCGCTCTCCGGGTTCGGTGCGACCACTCCCATGGCCACGGCGATCCAGACCAGACCGGCCGTCAGCAGCAGGAGCAGCCCGCCGGCCAGCAGCCAGTCGAGACCGCCCGCGTCCGAACGGAAGCCGAGCGCGAAGGCCGCACCGAGCAGGACGAGCACGGCGACAGCCCCCTGGATCAACGCGCCGACGAAGTGGCCGGCCAGGATGGCCGTCGGTGGGGTCGCCAGCGACCGTAGGCGATTGACGATCCCCTCGGTGACATCCTGGTTCACCGCCACCGCCACCGCGACGGTGAGGAAGGACGGCACGAAGAGGAGCAGGCCCGGCAGCAGGTAGTTGATGTACTTGCCGTCGAGCGGGCCGCCGGCGGCGAGGGCGCTCTCGATCGCGCCACCGAAGAAGAAGGTCATCATCAACAGGATGACCACCGGCATCGCGATGGTGGAGAACATCATGGTGGGGTAGCGCCGCAGCCTGATGAGATTGCGGCGCACCATGACCGACGAATCGGACAGCGTGTGGGCGAGAGTGGTGGACATCGGGTCTCCTAGTGGGTGGCGGCCGAGCGGCCGGTGATGGCGAGGAACACGTCGTCGAGGTCGGGGGTGTGCACAGAGATGCCGGTCGCCTCGATTCCGGCGTCGTCGAGAGTCGCGAGAACCTCACGGATGGCGTTGATGCCGGCCGCGCCGGGGACCGCGATGGTGTTCTCCTCCTGGCTGTCGACCGACGACGGGAACACGCGCCGTGCCCGTTGACGGTCGTCCGCGTCGGCGAAAGCGATCCTGATGTGACCACCGGGAACGAGCCGTTTGAGCTCGGTTGCGGTGCCCTGTGCGACGATTCGTCCGCGGTCGAGAACGGCGATCCGATCGGCGAGATGGTCGGCCTCCTCGAGGTACTGGGTGGTGAGGAAGATCGTCGTGCCGCCTCTGACGAGTTCGCGCACGGTGTCCCACACCGCCCGCCGCGACCGCGGGTCGAGCCCGGTTGTCGGTTCGTCGAGGAAGATGATCGACGGTTCGCCGATGAGTGTCATCGCCAGGTCGAGACGCCGGGTCATGCCGCCGGAGTACTCGCCGGCCCGGCGGTCGGCGGCGTCGACGAGGTCGAAGTCGGCGAGCAGCCGCTCGACCCGCTCGCGTGCCTGCTGCCTGGGCAGATGCCGGAGGCGGGCCACCATCGCGAGGTTCTCGCGACCGGTCATCAGGGTGTCGACGGCGGCGAACTGACCGGTCAGGCCGATCTGGGCGCAGATCGCGTCGCGGTCGGATCCGGGGTCGAGCCCGGCGATCCGTACCTCGCCGGCGTCGGGTTGGGCGAGCGTCGACAGAATCTTGACCGTCGTGGTCTTGCCGGACCCGTTGGGGCCGAGCAGCGCGAACACGCTGCCCGCGGGCACGGAGATGTCGATGCCGTCGAGGACAGTGGTGTCGCCGAACGATTTCATCAGCCCGGACGCGCTGATGACGGGTGGTCGGATCATGGGGTTTCCTTTCGGAGAGTGCATCAATGTATGCGCATATATGCATGTTTCGGTAGACGAACGTCTTGCGGACGTCGTCGGAATGGGTCTCTCGGGTGGCTTACACGTCGAGGTCTTCGACGTCGGGTGCCAGTGCGGCGGCAGCACGTTCGAAGAACCGCTGCGGCACCAACTTCCGGAGATCGTCGATGTCATCGACGATCTCGACGGTGTAGTCGCCCCAGTCGGGGAGTTCGGAGCTGAAAAGACTTCGGACGCTGGGGATTCCGGTCAGGTCCTTGAGCCAGTGGCCGGTCTTCTGCCGGTGCGTCACCCCGTAGTTGGCCCAGTCGACGAAGTGGACGGACAGCACGATCTTGCCGGTGCGGCCCTCGTATGCGGCGAGTTTGGTGGCGTTGCCGGTGTTCTCGTCGTACGCGGTCTCCTCGGCGAGGAGGCGCCCGAAGAACCGTTTGCGCCGCACGCCGTCGGGTCCGTCCCGGAGCACGACCTCGTCGTACCCCGCGTCGCGGTAATCGGCGGCGCGGACGTAGGCGCGCAGTGCCTCGACGACGGCGCCGGAGAGGTTGCCGCCCGACACCTGCTGGGCGCGCTCGAGGACTGCGACGTCGTCGTCGGAGACGTAGATGGTCTTGTTGGGCATGAACCCACTATAAGTAGACGTATACGTAGACGCAATGGCTGCGTGCAGTTCACGTCCGGATTCTGGAGGCCACCTCGAATGGGTCGGTCGAGGTCAGCTGTGGGTCGTGTCGTCGCGCCCGGGCCGGTTCTGGTCCTCTGCGTTCTGCAACGCGACTGCCCGCGCGAGGCGCGCGTACTTGACCTCGAGATCGCGGAACCGGAGATACGTCGACACCGTGGTGAACGCGAACGCGATGACCAGCAGGAACAGGACGAGGTCGAGGCCGCGCTGGATGCCGATCTTGTTGGCCACCCACGTGACGTCGTCCTGGCGCAGCATCGCGTAGAGGCCGAAGCCGACGAACGCGACGAACAACAGTTTGACGCCCGCCGACGAGCGGGCCGTACCGCGATTCACGACGAAGAAGCCGACGAGGGCGACCAGGCCGATGATCGCGAGAACCTGGAACCAGATCACCGTGTCCTCACTTCCTCATCCGGGTGTGGAAGAGCCCGTCGGCGACGATGTTGACCCCGTTGATGAGCGATTGTCCCTTGGCGCGCGAGTATTCGGTGTAGAGGATGGTGACGGGTTGTTCGGCGACGCGCCAATCGTGGTGATCGATCAGCGCGATGAACTCCGACGCGTGACTCATGCCGCTCATCAGCAGGTCGAGATCGTCGGCGACGGTCTTGTTGAAGGCGCGAAGTCCGTTGTGCGCGTCGGACAATCCGAGTCGACGGGTCCGCGGGCTGAGAAACACGATGGTGCGCAACGCCATCCGGCGCAGCAGCGGCACCGATTCGCTGCGGCCGTCGGCGAAGCGCGTCCCGACGATGATGTCGACCGGTTCGGTCCGTAGCCGGGCGATCATCGCCGACACATCGTCGACCTGATGCTGTCCGTCGGCGTCGAAGGTGACGAAGAACCGGGCGCCCGGCTGCTTGCGGGCATATTCGACGCCGGTCTGGATCGCCGCACCCTGGCCGAGGTTCACCGGATGACGCACCAGGTGCACTCCGGCGGCGCGGATCTCGTCGGCGGAGTCGTCGGAGCTGCCGTCGTCGACGCAGACGATGTTGGGGAAGGTCTCGCGTGCCTTGGCCGCGACCTCGCGGATCACCTGACCCTCGTTGAAGACGGGTACCACCAGCCACACGTCGGCATTGGTGATGGGGTCGGCCATGGTGAACAACCCTAACCCGGTGAGCGGCGCGCCTCGTCGCCCGGCACTCCTGACGCCGACCGGACCTCCCCGGCCCGGCTAGTCTTGTCGGGTGCCGATCGACGTGATGATGCCCTTCTACGGCGATGTCGCACAGTTCAAGCAGGCCGTGACCAGCGTCATCGAGCAGAGCGACCCCGAGCTGCGCCTGGTGGTGGTCGACGACTGCTATCCCGATCCCGAGCCGCGTGAATGGCTGACCTCGCTGCGCGACGCGCGCATCCACTACCTGCGCAACGACGCGAACCTGGGTGTCAACGGCAACTTCCGGCGCTGCGTCGAACTCGTCACCGCCGACTGGTTCGTGGTGATGGGGTGCGATGACATCATGCACCCGGACTATCTCGCGACGGTGCGGACGCTGGCGGGACATCATCCCGACGCGTCGGTCATCGCTCCCGGTGTCGAGGTGATCGACGAGAACGGGCAGCCGGTCCGCCCGCTGGGGGACCGGATGAAGTCGGTCCTCGCGCCGAATCGCGCGACCGTGCTGTCGGGGGAGCGGCTCGCGACGAGCCTCTACCGCGGGAACTGGACGTACTTCCCGTCGCTGCTGTGGCGGACGGAGGCAGTGCGGGAGGTCGGGTTCCGGCCGGGGCTGGAAATCGTGCTGGACCTGGCGCTCCTCGTCGACCTGGCCGGCGAGGGCGGCTCCCTGGTCTTCGACCCCGAGGTGGTCTTCTCCTACCGCAGGCACCGCGCCTCGGTGAGTTCGGTGCAGGCGGTCGACGGTCGGCGGTTCGCCGAGGAGAACCGGTTCTTCGCCGGGGAGGCGGAACGATGCGCCGCCCGCGGCTGGCGCAAGGCCGAGCGCGCGGCGCGACTCCATGCGACGTCGAGACTGAATCACCTGCAGGCCCGCGTCGGGGCAGGCCTGGGGCGGCTGCGGGGCTGAGCCACCGCAATCCACCCCCGAGATCAACCCCCCGAAGACCACCCTCCAGAACGGTTCCGACCGACATGTCGTCGGTCGTCCTCTGGAGGGTGGTTTCAGAGGGCTTCGACCGGGCCGGCTCGCAGTATGCCGACGACGTGCACGCCGAGTCCCACGAGCGGTCCGACGACGAGTGCCAGACAGGTGCGGGTCTCGACGTCGAGTGGCAGCAGCATCATCGCCACCGCCACGAGCGTCGCCACCCACCAGCCCGCCGCATACCAGCGGTGCGCGCCCGCGGCGACGGCGGCGGCGCCCGTCACGGTCAGCAGCGCCAGGCACGTCGCCCCGACCATCAGCATGGCGACCACGCCGCCGGCGAGATCGAAGTCGGCGCCGAAGACCGCGCGCAGCAACCACGGGCCCAGCAGCCACGCGCCGAGTACCCCGATGCCGCCGATGACCCCGACGATCCCGAGTGGTGCGGCGAGTGATACGACCCGGTGGTCCCGACGGTCGACGAACCGGGAGATCAACACACCCTGAAAGCTGTTCAGCGGCACCAGCAACGGTGCGCGCGTGAGCGTGACGGCAAGGATCAGCGCACCGATGACCCGCGCCTCGTCGGCGTCCGGGGTTCCCCGCAGGGAGGTGGTCAGGTTGATCAGCACCGGAAACCCCATGACCAGGACCGCGCTCGCGGCGGCCGCGGCCATCGCGGTCAAGGTGTTGGTGGTGAGTCGACGCCGGGGGACGTCGCCGCCGACGCCGACCGCGCGTCGGGCGGCGGACGACGTCAGCAGCAGCACACACCACGACGCCGAACCTGCGACGGTGATGATCAGGAAGGCGGTGGTACCCCATCCCGCGGCCACCGCGATCACGGCTCCCACCAGCCGGATCACCGCGTCGACCGACAGCAGCATCGCGAACGACGACCAGTTCAGCGTCCCCGACAGGGCACCGCACAGGTGCGCGTAGACGGCGAAGCTCGCGACACCGATCGCCAGCAACACGACCGACAGCGCGCGTTCGTCGGTGAAGACGTGACCGCTCCACAGCGGGGACGTCACCGCCACGACCGCGGCGAGTCCGACTCCGATCCATACGTTGACGACGAGTGGCCGCGACCGCGCGACCCCATCGGACGCCGCCGCGCGCACGGTCCGCGTCGTCTCCTGCAGCTGGCCGTTCTGCGCGCCGGTGACCAGTCCGTACGCTGCCCAGAAGACAGCGAAGACGCCGTAGCCGAGGGCGCCGAGATGTCGTGCGGCCAACAGCAACACCACATACCCCGACGCCGCGGCGACGACGGTTGCGACGGTGACGCGCCCGAGCGAACCCGCATCGAGGTCGTTGGCCTCGCCGGGCCGAACCGCGTCCGGCCTCTCCGGTGTCGCGCCGGTGGCCATCGAACCGGTCAGGACGGCCCCGGGAACGGGGGTAACTCGGGGGTGAAGAGCCAGTCGTCCCACAGGCTCCTGAGCGGCTCGGACGAGTGGGTGGCGGCGAGTGCGATGAAATCCTCGGTGCTCACCGAGCCGTAGCGGTACTTGTCGGTCCAACGATGCAGCAGGGCGAAGAAGTCGCCGTCGCCGATGGTCAGTCGCAGAGCGTGCAGGGTGAGGGCTCCCCGCTTGTACACCCAGTCGTCGAACATCTTGCGCGGGCCGGGGTCGGCAAGCGGCACGCGTACCGGTGTCGCGGCGAGCTTCTCGTAGTAGTGGCGAGCCCACTCGTCGGCGCTCCGGCCACCCGACCGCTGACTCCACAACCACTCGGCGTAGCAGGCGAAGCCCTCGTGCAGCCAGATGTCGCGCCACCGCGACGCGGTCACCGAATTGCCGAACCACTGGTGTGCGAGTTCGTGGGCGATGAGTCGCTCGGCGTGCTCGCTGCCGTCACAGTGATTGGCGCCGAAGGTGGAGAAACTCTGTGCCTCGATGGGGATCTCGAGCTCGTCGTCGGTCACCACCACCGTGTACTGCGGGAACGGGTAGGGCCCGAACATCTCGACGAACGCCGAGACCATCTCGGTCTGTCGCCCGAAGTCGATCGTGAAGTTCTCCTCGAGATGCGACGGGATGAGTCCGGTGACGGGAATCGGCTTGGCGGACAACGAGATCTGCTTGTACTGGCCGATCTGGATCGACGCCAGGTAGGTCGGCATCGGCTCCACCTGCTGGTAGACCCAGGTGGTCTGGGCCGCGCGGACCCGCTTGGACTCCAGAACCCCGTTGGCCAGAGCGTGATAGGGGCTGTCGGTGGTGATCGCGATGCGGTAGGGCGCCTTCGCGCTCGGATGGTCGTCACACGGAAACCACGACGCCGCACCGTTGGGCTGGTTGGCGCACAACGCGCCGTCGGTGAGTTCCTCCCAGCCGACCTCACCCCAAGGTCCGCGGATCGGCCGCGGCGAACCGTGGTAGCGAACCGTGATCGTCATCGCTCCGCCCGGCGGGAGAGGTGTGTCGGGTGTGACGGTGAGCTTGTTGCGCCGGTGACTGTAGCGGGCGCGCTTGTCGTTGACCGACACTCGCTGCACCGACAGCGAGTTCGCGAGATCGAGGGTGAAGCGGTTGAGCTCGGCGTACGACGTCGCGGTCAGGACGGCGGTGCCCTCGAGCCGGTTGCTCGACACCTTGTACTCGAGTTCGAGGTCGTACCGGGAGATGCGGAAGCCCAGGTTCCCGTTGTCGGGTAGGTACGGATCGAGCACGTCGGTCGGTGCGCCCAACAGGGGCTGCCGGGAGTTCCCTCGCGAACCCAGGCCAGACTTTCCCGGCACTCTCGACTCCTACTCCGTTCCGCGCTACTCGGCTGGTCATGTGCCGGCCGGCTCACCTCGTCGAACCGCGCCGCAGACGTTGTGTGAGCGGTTACGAGGCGGTTGCGGTTGAATGGCGATGTCCCGATTTCGTCGTATCGCCCGCGACGACGATGCCGTCACGGACACTGTGAGAGTACCTGGCGGCGGTAGAACCGGCCCGCCCGATCAATGCGAGGAGCAGGGAATGACTGGAATCAGCAGTGTGACGCAATTTCTCGCTCGACTCATACTCGGCATCATCTTCATCGCCCACGGATGGCAGAAGCTGGTCACCCAGGGGATGGACGCCACGAAGGTGGCCTTCGGGCCGGCCGGAATGGACGTGCCGTACCCCGAGCTGGCGGCGTATTACGCCACCTGGGTGGAGCTGGTGGGTGGCATCCTGCTGATCCTCGGGCTGCTGTTGCCGATAGTTGCCACATTGCTGATCGCGGACATGATCGGTGCCATCGTGTTCGTGCACTGGGACGCCGGATTCTGGAACGCCGACAGCGGCTACGAATGGCCCCTCGCACTGATCGCCGGACTCCTCGCGGTCGGTTTCACCACGGCCGGTCGTGCGGCCGCCGACAGCTACATCATGCCCCGGCGGCGTCGGGAAGTCGTCTGAGGCTTCGACGTCTCAGACGATCGCGAGACCGTCGATGGTCGTCGCACTTCTCGATGCCGTGCGGGCGTCGTCGAGTGCGGCGACCAGGCCGGTGATCATCGCGCGTTCCTCGTCGGCGTGACGCAGGCACACACCGTCGATGAGCCCGGGGCCGATCAGGGCGAGCGGGTCGGTCTCGTGGCGGTGGATCACCGCGGCGCCGAGCAGACGCTGCGCCTGACCGGGGTCGGAGTCCCAGAGCGCGTCGGCGGTGAGGAGATAGAGTCGGATGGCGGGCGGGTAGTCGTGCAGGTTCACCATCGCCCACGCCCAGTGTTTGGCGACGTCGACGGTGTCGGACTCGCCCCGGCCGTGCGTGCGCACGTACTTGCCGTGCAACTCGCGGCACAGATGGCTGGAGTCCGACCACAACGCCAGGTGCGACATGCACCGGACGCAGTCGTGCACATTGGACAGGTACATCGCCGAGTACGGTCCCTCGCGGCGTGACCTGATCTCGCGAAGCACGGAGAACTCGGCCAGCGCGTGGTCGTATTCACCGGCCGAGAGCAGGGCCTGGGCCTCGGCCTGCATTTCCTCGATCACCTTCGACATTGTCCTCGATCGGCGTCCCCGCCATGCGCTGTTTGATCGAAGTCGCACAATCCTGGCGGCGGTCCCGACGGACTGGCATCGTGGCAGGGGTGAAGGACGACATCGGCAGCACCCCGGAAGGTTCAGACGGCGAGTTCAGCCTCGACGAGGACGATCAACTGCAGCCTGAGGACACCCTCGACGACCGTGGCATCGACGACGTCCTCGACGAGGGCTACTCACCGCCCGACTACGCGCCGAAGGGCGCGGTCCACGGACTGACCGCCCGCGAGCAGGCCGACGGCGAGACGCTCGACGAGCGACTGGCCGAGGAGGAACCCGACGTCGGGGCGGTGGATCCGCTCGACGAGATCACCGCCGAGGAGCGTAGCCGAACCGACTGGCGCGCACACGATTCCGACACCGATGACGAGTTCGACACAGGCGACGAGGTCGGGGACCGGCGCGCCGGGAGGCTGATCGCGCCCGACGAAGGGTCGGGCATCGACACCGAGCCCGATGCCGTCGCCAGTGACGCCGGCATCGATGGCGCCGGCGCCTCCGCCGAGGAGGCTGCCGTGCACCTCATTCCGGAGTCGGAGCGGGAGCCGGATGGGGAGCCGGAGCGGTAGTCGGCGGGCCCGAGGCCACTTCGGTTGCGCCGGACCTACTCCGGCGCCTGCGTGGTGACTTGCGCGAGCGCGGCCACGATCGTGTCGCGGATGGCGTCGCTCGCCAGTCCCAGGCCGGTGAGGACCTCGGCCACCTTCTCGTCGGCGAACAGGCCGAGAAGTAGGTGTTCGGTGCCGACGTAGTTGTGCCCGAGGTCGATGGCGGCGCCGACCGTCGCCTCCAGGACTGCTTTGGCCGGATCGTCGTAGGGCACCACTGTGGACGCCTCGGCAGCGGGGATGTCGCGCGGGGCCGGAACCAGTGGTGCGGTCGCGCCGGACCACGTGTCCGCGTCGACGCCGAACTCGCCGAGAACGGCGAACACCAGCGCCTGCGGTTCGGTGCTCAGGGCCTGCGCGATGTGGCCTGCGGTCACATGTTCGGCGTGGTCGGCGGCGGCTGCGCTGTTGGCGGCCATCAGGACATTCGCCGCACGCGGGGTGAAGCGTGAGAACGGGTTCGCCTCACCGGCGAGCGCGCCGGCATCGCCCGATGTGGACACGCGGTCGACGAACCGCTTCTGAGCGGCTTGTTTGCTGACACCCATCCTCGCGCCGATCGCTGTCCACGACGCGCCCGAGCGGCGTGCCCGGTCGACGAAGTGGCCGATCAGGCTGTCGGCGACCTCGTCGAGATGCTGGGCGGCGAGCACGGCGTCGGCCAGCTGGTCGAGCGGGTCGTCGTGCACCGTGCGGATCGCGGTGATGAGGTCGTCGAGGCGGATCGGGGGCGGGTTCCGGGGCATGCGTCAACCATAGGTTGACGCATGCCCATCGTCAACCCCGGGTTGACGATGGGCCCGACCCGGGTCGGAGGTCGGACGCGAAGGTCACGATCGTTGACAGCAGCGGCGGTCGTCGTGACGATGGATGCGGAGATCGCCGAAGACGCCACCGCCCGCCCACTGACGTTCGTGCCCCACCCAGTCCTTGCCACGGGAGGTTTTCCAGTGAGCATCACCGAACCCACCGTCCGCCCCGGGGCCACGAGCACTCCGGGAGCCGGTGGCGCCAACGCCGACACCGTGCGCCGGTTCCTCGACGTCCGATCGCTGACCGATGCGCTGGCGCAGCGGCTGTCCGCGGAGGACCAGACGCCGCAGTCGATGACCGAGGCCAGTCCCGCGAAATGGCATCGCGCACACGTGACCTGGTTCTTCGAGGAGTTCATCCTGCGTCGGGATCCCGACTACGCGGTGTACGACGAGACCTTCCGGTATCTGTTCAACAGCTACTACGAGGCGGTCGGCGCACGACACCCGCGGCCCGACCGCGGCCTGGTCACGCGACCCGGCGTCCGCGACGTGACGCGCTACCGCGAGCACGTCGACGCCGCGATGGTCGAGGTCCTCGAGAGCGGACGGCTCGACGACGCGGGCCTCGATCTCGTCGAACTCGGCTGCAACCACGAGCAACAACATCAAGAACTGCTGCTCATGGACATCAAGCACCTGTTCTCCACGCACGCTTTCGATCCGGTGTTCCTCGACCGTGAACCGGACGAACCGGGTGCCGGAAAACCCATGGGCTGGCGGGCATTCGCCGGTGGTGTGCACGAGGTCGGGGCGCTGGGAAGCGGGTTCTCCTACGACAACGAAGGTCCCCGCCACCGTGTGTATCTGGAGGATTTCGAGATCGCCGACCGCGCGGTGACCAATGCCGACTGGCTGGAGTTCATGGCCGACGACGGCTACCGACGTCACGAGTTCTGGCTCTCCGACGGCTGGGCCCGAATCGGTGAGACCGGTTGGGACGCACCGGGTTACTGGCGCGAGGAGGGCGGCGAGTGGACGACGTTCACCCTGTCCGGCCGGCGGCCGGTGGTACCCGACGAGCCCGTCGTTCACGTGTCGTTCTACGAGGCGGACGCGTACGCGCGCTGGGCCGGTGCGCGGCTGCCCACCGAATTCGAGTGGGAGATCGCTGCCGGGGCACTCGGAGACGCACGCGGGACGCTCCTCGACCCCACGCGATGTCACCCCGGCAGCGCGGGTTCGGCAATGGTCGGTGACGTGTGGGAATGGACGTCCAGCGCGTACCTGCCGTATCCGGGCTTCGTGCCGGCCAACGGCGCGGTGGGTGAGTACAACGGAAAGTTCATGTCCGACCAGCACGTACTCCGCGGCGCGAGTGCGGTGACGCCTGCCGGTCACGAGCGGATCACCTACCGCAACTTCTTTCCGGCCCCGTCGCGGTGGGTGTTCTCGGGACTGCGGCTCGCTCGATGACCGTCGACAGCGAGGTCACCACCGGGCTTGCGGCAGATGCTCTCTCGGGCCTGTGGCGCAACCCGCCGACGCTGCCGACCAAATGGCTCTACGACGAACGCGGCAGCAAGCTGTTCGACGAGATCACCCGGCTCCCGGAGTACTACCCGACACGACGCGAAACCGCCATCCTGCGAGCACGTTCCACCGAGATCGCCGCGGCGACCGGAGCGACGATGATGGTGGAGCTCGGTTCGGGCACCTCCACCAAGACCCGGCTGCTGCTCGACGCGTTCGCCGGCCGCGGCGGCCGATTCACCTATGTCCCCGTGGACGTCAGCGCCGAGACGCTCACCGCCGCAGCCGAAGTGCTCTCCGCGGATTATCCGGGGATCGACGTCGTGCCGGTGATCGGCGACTTCACCGAACCCGATCTCGCACTGCCGGAGACCGACGGCCCGCGACTGGCGGTCTTCCTCGGCGGCACCATCGGCAACTTCGACCAGGCGGCCCGCGCCGAGTTCTACCGCGGTCTCGCGGCGTCGCTCACGCCGGGCGACTTCTTCCTGCTCGGCACCGACCTCGTCAAGGACACCGGCCGACTCGTCGCCGCCTACGACGACAAGTCCGGCGTCACAGCCGATTTCAACCGCAACATGATCGAGGTGATGCGGACCGGCCTCGACGCGCGCGGTCTCTACGCCGACGATTTCGAGCACATCGCCCGCTGGAATCCCGCGGAGCACCGCATCGAGATGTGGCTGCGTGCGCGCCGCGACATCGACGCCTACTTCGGCGTCCTCGGACGTTCGTGGAGACTGGCCGCGGGAACCGAGATCCACACCGAGATCAGCACCAAGTTCCAACCGCAGGCCCTGTGCGCCGAACTCGAGGAGTCCCGGCTGGAAGTCGCGTCGTCATGGACCGACCCGGCAGGCGACTTCCAGCTGACGCTCACGCGTCGGGGGAGTGTCTGACGCTCACGCGTCGGAGCCCGGTGTGACGCTCACGCGTCGGTGAGGAGCTCGCGGACCCGCGGGATGACCTGCGTGCCGTAGAGCTCGATGCTGCGCAGCTGCTCCTGGTGGCCCAGTGTTCCGTGCGAGTATTTCATGTCGAAGCGGCTCAGTCCCAGCGCCCGCGCCGTCGCGGCGATCTTGCGGGCCACCGTCTCGGGCGAGCCGACATAGAGCGAACCGTCGGGGCCGGTCGACCGCTCGAACTCGATGCGGGTCGGCGGCGGCCAGCCGCGTTCACGACCGATCCGGCCGACATACTCGCGGTAATGCGGCCAGAGTTCTTCGCGGGCCTGCGCATCGGTGTCGGCGACGTGCCCGGGCGAATGCACCCCCACCGGGAGCGGCGAGCGGCCCAGCTCCCCGAGCGCGCGGTGATACAGGTCGACATAGGGGCGAAAACGCAGTGGGTCACCGCCGATGATGGCGAGCATCAACGGAAGACCGTACGACGCCGCGCGCACCACCGACTCCGGGCTGCCGCCGACGGCGATCCATGTCGGTAGCGGGGCATTCTCGAGCTCGGGGTAAACCGGCTGCGCGCGCAACGGTCCACGCGTGGATCCCGACCAGGTCACCGGGTCACCGGTCCGCAGCTCCGCGAAGAGTGCGAGCTTGTCGGTGAACAGGTCCTCGTACTCGGCCAGGTCATAACCGAACAGCGGGAACGACTCGGTGAACGACCCCCGGCCCAGAATCACCTCGGCGCGCCCCGACGACAGGGCGTCGACGGTCGAGAACCGCTGGAACACGCGGATCGGGTCGTCGGAGCTGAGGACGGTGACCGCCGAGCCGATCCGCATGCGCTGTGTGCGAGCGGCGATGGCGCCGAGGACGACCTCGGGGGCCGACACCGAGTAGTCGGCGCGGTGGTGCTCGCCGACACCGAGGAAATCGACGCCGACCTCGTCGGCGAGAACTGCCTGTTCCAGCAGATCCCGGAGCGTCTGTGCGCCCGAGCGCAGGGTGCCGTCGGACTCGGCGGTGATGTCGCCGAAAGTGTCGAGGCCGAGTTCGAGGTCATGCGGCTCGAGGTCATGCGGCTCGAGGTCATGCGGTGCGGGTGGTGATTCCATCGGCTCTCTCATCGGTCGGGCGGGATCGGTCGGGGAAGGCGCAAATCTGTGTCCGTTCAAGCCACGGACGTGCCACACCGGCAACATTTTTCGGAAACGTCGCATTCCCGAGGGCGTGCGGGTGACATGCTCATATTCGTTCGGGGGCCATCTCGGCAGACCCCGTCTTCTAGACAAAGGAGATCCCCGATGTGGGATTCGTTCTGGGACTTCATCTGGTACACCATCGTCATCTTCGCGTTCGTCGCATACCTGATCGTCCTCTGGCACATCATCGCCGACCTGTTCCGTGACAAGGCGGCGTCGGGATGGCAGAAGGCGGTCTGGGTGGTCTTCCTGATCGTCTTCCCGTACCTCACGGCCATCGTGTATCTCCTGGTCAAGGGCAAGGGGATGGCCGAACGGCAGCGCGAGGCCTTCACCGAGGCGAAGCAGGCATCCGACGAGTACATCAAGTCGGTCGCCGGAACCTCGCCGACCCAGCAGATCACCGAGGCCAAGTCGCTGCTCGATTCCGGTGCCATCACGCCGCAGGAGTTCGAACACCTGAAGGCCAAAGCGCTCAGCGGAGCCGCCTGAACCGCGCTACGGTCAGCTCCACGGAGGTGAAGCGTAGCGACCAGGAGTGAGCCCGCGTGATCGGATACCTGTGCAGGCGCATGGCGACATGGGCTGTCCTGGTGTTCATCGCGACCAACCTCACCTACTTCCTGGCCACCTGGTTTCTCGATCCGAGGTCGAACTACGCGATCCGGCGACCCCCGTTGCCGGAAAGCGTCGTCGACGCCACACTCGAGACCTACAACCTCAATGACAAGACCCCACTGCTCCAGCGTTGGTGGGAGTGGCTGACCGGCGTTGTACTCCATTGGGATTGGGGATCGACGCCGGTCGGCGAGAGTGTCAACGCCGAGATCGGGTTCCGCCTGATGTCCTCGGTGCAATTGCTCGCGGCGGCCACCATCATCTCCACGCTCGTCGGGATCGCCCTGGGCGTCTACACCGCGTTGCGCCAGTACAAGTTCTCCGACCGTGCCTGGCAGTTCATCTCCATCGCGACCATCAATCTGCCCGTCCCGGTGGTCGGCCTCGGCATCGTGCTGGCCGCCATCTCCGTCAACCAGTTCGCCGGTTCCTCCGTCGTGTACGTGTCCGGGGCGTCGACCGTCGGTGTCGAGGGTTTCTTCCCGGTACTGCTCGATCGCATCCAGCACCTCATCCTGCCGACCATCACGCTCGTCATCGTGCAGTACGCGGGACTGCACCTGCTGCAACGATCCATGGTGCTCGACACGATCAACGCCGACTACGTCCGCACCGCACGCGCCAAGGGACTGACCCGCGGCGTGGCGGTACGCCGACATGCGTTGCGCACCGCCATCATCCCGGTCGCCGTCGGGATCGCCTTCGCGGTCCCCGCCGTGTTCACCGGGGCCGTTCTGACCGAGACCATCTTCGGATGGGAGGGGATGGGACGCTACTTCGTGACCTCGATCAACACCAACGACGTGCACGGTGTGGTGGCGGTCGCCGCCTTCGGCGCGCTCGCCACGGCGATCGGGGCGATCCTCGCCGACCTCGCCGTCGTCTACCTCGATCCGAGAGTCCGGGTGAGCTGACATGGCGATGATGCCGCCCGAACCGCGCGGTCAACAGTCCGGTCATCAGAACGCGACCGCACCCATCATGGGCGAGACCGGTGGGCTGCTGGCCGAGACCGATGCGACCACGACGCCGCTGGCCCGGCGACGGGTCGGGCGCGTCAAGATCTTCGCAGGCCGGTACGCGCGCAACACCTCTGCCGTCGTCGGCCTGGCGATGTTCGTCCTACTGGTGCTGTTCGCCCTCTGCGGCGGACTGTTCACCTCGTACTCCTACACCGACACCGATTTCCTGGCCATCGGGTTCCCGCCGTCGGTCCAGGGATCGGCGGGGGCCCAGGGATCGGCGGGGGCACACTGGTTCGGCACCAATGACGCCGGCAACGACCTGTACGCCCAAGTGGTACACGGTCTTCAGCGCTCCCTGACCATCGCGCTGACGGTATCGGTCGGGACCACCGCGATCGCCGCGCTCCTCGGCGGGCTCGCCGCGTATTTCGGCGGCTGGGTCCAGCGGATCGTTCTCGGGACCGTCTACCTGCTCCTCGTCGTACCGACCTTCCTCATCCTCGCGCTGGTCTCCAACAGCACCGGCGGCGACTGGCGATGGCTGATCGTCGTGCTGACGGTGTTCGGGTGGATGATGCTGGCGCGGGTCATCCACTCGCTGGCGCTGACGGTGCGTGAGCGCGACTACGTCACCGCCGCACGCTATCTCGGAGTGTCCCCGCTGAGAATCATCCAGCGTCACATCCTGCCCAACATCGCGTCGCTGCTGGTGATCAACTTCGCCCTGGGCGTGGTGGCCACCGTGCTCGCCGAGACCGGGTTGTCGTTCCTCGGTTTCGGCGTCAAGATCCCCGACGTCACCCTCGGCTCGCTGTTGCAGGCGGGGGCAGGCACGCTGGCGGCGTCGCCGTGGCTGTTCTGGTTCCCCGCGGCGGTGCTGTCGCTGCTGACGATCTCGATGGCACTGATCTCCGACGGCCTGCGCGACGCCTTCGACCCGACCTCCCGCGCATCGAGAAGGAAAGCCAACGCGCGGAATTCATCGAGACGAGGGGCGAGCAGATGACCGCCGACGCGACTCTCCTCTCCGTGCGGGACCTGCGGGTGGACTTCGGGAGCGAGGCCGGGATCGTCGACGCCGTCCGCGGCCTGAGTTTCGACCTCCGGCCCGGCCGGACGACGGCGATCGTCGGCGAGTCCGGATCGGGTAAATCGGTGTCGGCCATGGCCGTTCTCGGGCTGCTCCCCGAATCGGCACGGGTATCGGGATCGGTCACGCTGCGCGGACGTGAGCTGATCGGCTTGTCCGACAAGGAGATGTCGGCCATCCGCGGCCAGGACATCGCCATGGTTTTCCAGGACCCGCTGTCGTCGTTGACGCCGGTCTACACCGTCGGTGCGCAGATCGTCGAGGCATTGCGCGCCCACCGGTCGATCACCTCCACGCAGGCATGGGGGCGGGCAGTGGAACTGCTGGACCTCGTCGGGATCGGCGATCCGGTCCGCCGGGCCAAGGCGTTCCCGCACGAATTGTCCGGCGGCATGCGGCAACGCGTGATGATCGCGATGGCCATCGCCAACGATCCGTCGGTGATCATCGCCGACGAACCGACCACCGCGCTCGACGTGACGATCCAGGCGCAGATCCTCGACGTTCTGCGCACCGCCCAGCGCGAGACCTCCGCCGCGATGCTGCTGATCACCCACGACCTCGGGGTGGTCGCGGGCAGCGCCGACGACGTCGTGGTCATGTATGCCGGTCGCGCGGTCGAGACCGCCGACGCCGACACACTTTTCGCCCGGCCGCGGATGCCGTACACGATCGGCCTGCTCGGGGCGGTCCCACGCGTGGACCGGCGAACCGACGCGCTGATCCCGATCCCCGGCACCCCTCCGATCCTCATCGATGTGGCCGACGAGTGCCAGTTCGCGCCGCGCTGCCCGGTCGCGATCGACGAATGTCGCAGTACCGAGCCGGAGTTACGTGATGCGGGCGACGCCCGCCGGGTGGCATGCATCCGGGTCGGTGAGATCGACGCCGACGGCACCCTCGACGGCAGGCCGGTCTTCGAGATTCCTGAACCATCCGCTGCCGCTTATCATTCCGACGCGACCGAGCCGGCCGGCACGAGCGGTGCGGAACGCGACGATCGGCAGACGGTGCTCGACATCGCGAACATGACCAAGGTGTTCCCGCTCACCAGCGGGTTGCTCAAGCGCCGGGTCGGCTCGGTGCGGGCGGTGAACGACATCAGCTTCGACATCAGGCGCGGCGAGGCAATGGCACTCGTCGGCGAGTCGGGGAGTGGTAAGTCCACCACCCTGCTCGAGATCATGGAGTTCGCCCAGCCCGCCGGGGTGGTGCGCATCGGCGGCGTCGATCCGGCGTCGGTGCGCTCACGGCAGGCGCGTGCACTCCGCCAGAAGGTCTCCATCGTCTTCCAGGATCCGTCCGACGCGCTCGACCCGCGGTTCACCGCGTTCGACATCGTCGCCGAACCCTTGCGAGCCCTGGGGATTCCGAAGGACGAGACGGAGAGACGGGTGGCCGACCTGATGGCCCGGGTGGGTCTGGACCATGTTCACTCCGACCGGTTCCCGGCGGCGTTCTCCGGCGGACAGCGACAACGACTCGCGATCGCCCGGGCGCTGGCGGCCGACCCCGAGCTGATCATCCTCGACGAACCGCTGTCGGCGCTCGACGTCTCGGTCCAGGCCGGGATCGTCAACCTGATCCGCCGTCTGCAGTCCGCCGGAGATGTCGCATATCTCATCGTCGCCCACGACCTCTCGGTGGTCCGCCACCTCGCCGATCGGGTCGCGGTGATGTACCTGGGGGCGATCGTCGAGTCCGGTCCGACGGATGCGGTCTTCGGCCGGCCCGCGCATCCGTACACCCGTGCCCTGCTGTCCGCGGTGCCTGTCCCGGATCCCCGCATCGAGCGGGAACGCCGTGCGATCGTCCTGCGCGGTGAACAACCCAGTGCGACAGAGGAGATCCTCGGTTGCAGTTTCGCCGGGCGGTGCCCGTTGTACAGCAGGCTCGCCGACGGACAGCAGCAACTCTGCCGCACCACGATCCCCCTTCTGCAGCCGACGATCGAGGAGCGAGCCGCCGGCGCCGATCACCGGGCGGCCTGCCATTTCCAGGAGGCGGAGCTGTGACACGGCTGTGGTGCCTGATCGCATCGGTGGGGCTGGTCGTCGCGTGTGTCGCCGGTTGTGGCGCCGCGGTGGACGTCGGCGAGGCGGTCCACACCGAAGGAGCGTCGCTCAATCCCCAACCACGCGAGAACCTGCGGGAGGGAGGGAGTCTCACCACAGCCCTCACGGAGGTCTCCCCGCAGTGGAACACCTTCCACGCCGACGGGTCGGCGTACACGCTGGCGCTGTGGCGCTGGTACAACCCGGTCCTCGCCTACTTCTCACCCGACGGTGTGTACTCACCGAACCCCGACTACCTGACCGATGTGCGTACGGAGACCGTCGACGGTGACACGGTGGTCACCTACACGATCAACCCCGATGCGTTCTTCAACGACGGCACCCCGATCGACTACCGTGCCTTCGTCGAGACGTGGCGCACCAGCAGAGGTCTCGACGACCGGTACATCGTGAGTTCGACCGACGGATACAGCCAGATCGACTCGGTGACCCGCGGAGTCGACGACCGGCAGGCGGTCGTCCGCTTCGACGGCGTCTACGCCTGGCCCGACGGCCTCTTCAACCTCGTGCTGCACCCGAAGGCCGCCGACGCCGACACCTACAACAAGGGATACGTCCAGAATCCGCACCCGGAGTTCGGTGCCGGCCCGTACACGATCGCCTCGTATGACAAGAACGCCGGAACCGTGGTGTTCGAGCGCAACCCGAAATGGTGGGGTGAACCGGGCAAACTCGATCGTCGGGTGTTCCGTCAGCTCGAGTCGCAGGCGGCGTTGAACGCCTTCCAGAACGGCGAGATCGACGCCACCGGGGTCGCGGCGAAGGACGCCCGCGCACGGGTGCTGACGATGAACGGCGTCGACATCCGAACCGCCGCCTCACCGCAACAGGCGTTGCTCGTCCTCAACCTCGACGCTCCGATCCTCGGTGATCCGGTTGTGCGGGAGGCGGTCATGAAGGCCATCGACCGGGCGACATTGGCCCGCATCAGGTTCACCGGCCTCAACTACACCGAGGAGCTGCCCGGCTCGCTGTCGCTGTATCCGTTCCAGCCGGGCTATCGGGACAACCTGGCAGGGGTGGTCTCCTATGACCCCGACCAGGCCGCGGCGTTGCTCGAGCGTGCCGGGTGGCGCAACGGAGGCGGCGACACCGACGACGGTATCCGGACCAAGGACGGCAGGCGTCTGTCGCTGACGCTTCCCAATGTGGGCGACGACACCACCGGCCTGAACCTGTCACGTGCCCTTCAGGCGATTCTGGCGAAGGTCGGTATCGACCTGGTCGTGCAGCAGCGGCCGTCGTCGGACTTCTCGAAGGTGGTGGTGAACAAGGAGTTCGACCTGTTCATGATGGGTTTCCAATCGAGCGACCCGTTCGGGATGGCGTACTTCTGTCAGGTGTGGTGCAGCGATTCACAGTTCAACCCGGCCGGAGCGGGAACGCCTGAACTCGATGCACGGATCCGCGCGATGTCTCGGATCGGTGATCCGATGGCCCAGATCGCCGCGGGCAACAAGGTCGAGCACGAGGCCTTCGAGCAGTACTCCAACCTGCCGTTGTTCAACGGTCCGGCGATGGTCGCGGTGAAGAGCGGTCTCGCGAACTACGGTGCCGGCCAGTTCTACGTCGGGCCGATCGAGGACATCGGCTGGGAGAAGTGACAATCCGGCCGTCTACCACAAGCCACTGACATCTTTGGGGATCAAGGCCTCGGCGGTAATCGTTGCAGGACAATGAAAGTCGGTATAGCATCGAACCTACATTCGAACTATCGGCTCCGGGGGGTGACCGTCATGTCCGACACCGCAGAGGTGAACGACGTCGACACTCCACTGTCGCGAGCGTCGGAGTTGGTGGCCGAACTGCACCGGATCACCACAGAGTTGCAGACCACCGACCTGTCCCGTTGCACCGACACCGAGCTCGTCGACGTAGCCGCCGGCACCGAACGGGCCATCGCCCGGATCACTGCCGCCGGCGACCGGCAGATCGTGGCGATCATCGACCGCGACATCCCCGGCAAGACCGGGCACCGCAGCATCACGCAGTTCATGACCCACCGGCTACGGGTGTCTGATCCGCTGCGGCGCACCACACACCGCAACGCCCTGGCCACCTTCACCAATCATCTCGGCGAATCCCTCGACCCCGAGCACCCCACACTTGCCGAGGCCTTCGCCGACGGCGAAGTCGGTACCGCCCACGTGCGGGCCGTCATCGATGTGCTCGACCAGATCCCGCATGCGGTCGAGCACGACGTCAAAGTCGCGGCCGAACGACAGATGACCGAGATCGCCATCGCCCACACCCCCGCCGACATCACCAACCTCGGCGCCCGACTCCTGGCCCACCTCGACCCCGACGGCACCCTGGCCGACGACACCGACCGCCAACGCCGCCGCCAACTGTGGGTCAACCGCCAACGCGCCGACGGCACCGCCAAGATGACCGCCACCCTCACCCCCGAACTCGCCGCCCGGGTGACGATGCTGCTGGCGGTGTGGGCCAAACCCGGAATGAACAACCCCCAAGACCCGCTCAGTCCACACGGGGCCTACACCGATGCCGACCCCGCACAACTCGACACCGCCGCGGCCCGCGACGACCGCACCCCGGCCCAGATCAACCACGACGCCCTCAACGCCCTGCTGACCGCGGTCTTCGACGACGGGCTGCTCGGTGAGAGCCACCGCGGACTGCCCGTGCAAGTGATCGTCAAAGCCGACCTCACCGATCTGATCCGCGAAGCCGGACTGGCCACCACCGTCACCGGCACCCTCATCCCCATCCCCGACCTGATCGAGATGGCCGCGAACACCACCGTGCAGCCATGGCTGGCGATCTTCAAAGACGCCACCGCCGTCCCGCTGTACTTCGGCCAGGGCAAACGCCTCGCGACCCGCGAGCAGAGACTGGTCTCCTTCGCCCGGCCCGACGGCGAGGTGTGTTCGGCCCCCGGCTGCGGCCAACCCGCCGCCCACGTCGAGATCCATCACGCCCAACTCGACTGGGCCGCCGGTGGACTCACCGACATCGACGACCTCACCCCCGCATGCCCCACACACAACCGCATGGTCGGTGACCGACCCGGCCAATGGACCACCCGAATGCAACGCTCCGGCCCCGACGAAGGCCGCTGCGTGTGGCGGCTCAACGCCGAGCCAGGAGCACCACCCAACCCCGAACACATCAACCGGCGCCCCGATATCCCGGATCGGCTGGCCAGCCACCTGGCACAGGTGCGCAACGACATCCACGGACCCCAGACGTCCGGCAATGCTCCACGCCTGTACGCCCGCCGCATCATCGACCAACGATTCATCATGGCCGGCCCAGCCGACCAGCCGACTCCTACGACTCCCGCATCGTCGGTCATCGAGAAACGCCTCGAAGAACTCCTCACCCGAGTCTGATTGCTGCGCAGCGCCGCTCACCGGGGACGTCGTTCGCCCCGGCGGGTGGTGGTTGCGACGTGGTCTCGGACTCCTACGGACCGGTTGCAGCGTCGGGGACCGGGCCACCGACCCGCCATAGCGGGTTCACCGGGCCGTGTCCCGCACCCAACGGGTATGCCGAGGCGAGACATGCTGTGACCCAACCCTTTCCGAAACCGACCGCATCGGGTACCGAGAACCCGTGCGCCAGAGCGCAGGTGATCGCCGCCGCGAGGGTATCCCCGGCGCCGTGGTCGTGGGCGGTGTCGATGCGTTCATGACTGAGCTCGATGAAGTCCTCGCCGTCGGAGAGCAGGTCGGGTGACTGAGCGGATGAACGCAGGTGACCGCCCTTGACGAGCGCCCACCGGGGACCGAGATCGAGCAGCGCCTTCGCCGCGTCACGCTGGGTGGCGGCGTCCACGACGTCGATGCCGGTGATGAGCCGCACCTCGTCGAGGTTCGGGGTCACCAGGGTGGCGAGCGGGAAGAGTCGGTGGCGCAGTGTGTCGAGTGCGGAATCGGCGAGCAGCTGATTACCGTGCATGGAGGCGCACACCGGGTCGACGACCAGCGGAACCGGGGTGTCCCGGCCGATCCCGCTCCGGGCGCACTGGTCGACGATCGCGTCGATGATCGGCGCCGAGGCCAGCATCCCGGTCTTGGTCGCACCGACACCGATGTCACCTGCCACCGAATCGATCTGCGCGGCCACGGTCTCGGGCGCGATCTCCTGGAACCCGCTGACGCCCAGCGAGTTCTGGACCGTCACGGCGGTCACCGCGACACAACCATGCAATCCGAGCAGAGCGAACGTGCGCATGTCGGCCTGAATCCCGGCGCCGCCGCCGGAATCCGAACCGGCGATGGTGAGCACACGCACCGGCGTCAGACCCGGTGCGGCGACAGGGAGCAACTCGAACCCGTTCGCCACCGGCCTGCTGGTCATACAGCACCTCCGGAACTGGCCTCGAGCGGCAGGTACACGCGGTTGCCGGCCTCGGCGAACTCCGCCGACTTGGCGGCCATGCCCTCGGCGATGGTGCGGTCGATGTCCTCGGCGGTCACGAGTCCGTTCTCCTCGGCGTAGGCGCGCACATCCGCCGAGATCCGCATCGAGCAGAACTTGGGGCCGCACATCGAACAGAAGTGTGCCGTCTTCGCCGGTTCGGCGGGCATCGTCTCATCGTGGTACTCGCGTGCGGTGTCGGGATCGAGCGCGAGATTGAACTGGTCGGTCCAGCGGAACTCGAAGCGCGCCTTGCTCAGTGCGTCATCGCGTTCCTGGGCGCGCGGATGTCCCTTGGCGAGATCGGCCGAGTGCGCGGCGATCTTGTAGGTGATCACGCCGACCTTCACATCGTCGCGGTCGGGTAGTCCCAGATGTTCTTTCGGTGTCACGTAACAGAGCATCGCGGTGCCCGCCTGGGCGATCATCGCGGCGCCGATGGCCGAGGTGATGTGGTCATAGGCCGGCGCGATGTCGGTGGCGAGAGGCCCGAGTGTGTAGAACGGCGCCTCCTCGCACAGCTCCTCTTCCAGGCGCACGTTCTCGGCGATCTTGTGCATGGGTACATGCCCTGGCCCCTCGATCATGACCTGCACGCCATGCGATTTCGCGATCGAGGTGAGTTCGCCGAGGGTGCGGAGCTCGGCGAACTGCGCCTTGTCGTTGGCGTCGGCGATGGATCCCGGACGAAGGCCGTCGCCGAGGGAGAAGGTGATGTCGTACCGGCGGAAGATCTGGCACAGCTCGTCGAAGTGGGTGTACAGGAACGACTCCTGGTGGTGCGCCAGACACCAGGCGGCCATGATGGAACCGCCGCGCGAGACGATGCCGGTGACCCGCCGCGCCGTCAGCGGGACGTACCGTAGCAAGACCCCGGCGTGCACGGTCATGTAGTCGACGCCCTGCTCGGCCTGCTCGATCACGGTGTCGCGGTATATCTCCCAGGTGAGTGAGGCCGGATCGCCGTTGACCTTCTCCAGCGACTGGTACATCGGCACGGTCCCCACCGGGACGGGGGAGTTGCGCAGAATCCACTCGCGGGTGGTGTGGATGTCGGCGCCGGTGGACAGGTCCATGATCGTGTCGGCGCCCCAGCGGGTGGCCCACACCATCTTCTCCACCTCGTCGGCGATGGAACTGCGCACTGCCGAATTGCCGATGTTGGCATTGACTTTCACCGCGAACCGCTTGCCGATGATCATCGGCTCGGATTCCGGGTGACGGTGGTTCGCCGGGATCACCGCGCGTCCGATCGCCACCTCCGACCGGACGAGCTCGGCGTCGACGCCCTCCCGGGCGGCGACGAATCTCATCTCGTCGGTGACGATCCCGGCACGTGCCCAGGCGAGCTGGGTACTCGCCCCGTCCACGGGTTCCGGACAGTTCCAGGTCCGCCGCGTCGGCGGCAGGCCGCGAGCGAGATCTATCTCGGCGGAGGCGTCGGTGTACGGACCGGAGGTGTCGTAGACATCGAGGTGCTCGCCGTTCGTGAGATGCACGCGTCGTTTCGGGACGCGCAGGTGGTCGACGGTGAGGTAGTGCTTGGTGCTGCCCTCGATGGGGCCGAGGGTGAGATACCCCGAATCGGCTGGTGCGCTGGTCTTGCGAGTGCCGGATACACGTGTGCCCATGGCTGTCTCCCTACGCCGGCATTACCCGGACAGGTTCGAGCGGTCGGCGACCGCCCGTCGCCATCTCAGCCCTCGGTCATCGTGAGAGCCCCCGCGGTGTGTAGTTGTTGTCGTGCGTCAGCCACGATACATCCTGCTGCTGCGAGATCCATCGCGCTCGGCGTGCGCCGGGGAGGTGTTTCGCGCGATCGGGTGCGAAAGACAGCGGTTACGGTTCCGTAAGGTACTATGTGATCCGTGTCACAAGTGGGCTCCCATCGCGAGAAGCGGCGGCGCACACAGTGACCGGGCAACGTGATCGGACAACGTGTCCCAGAGGTGAGGAGGGGTAGGTGCGGCGCAAGTATCGTCACCGGCCACCGCAATCGGCGAAGTCGATTCTGCAGCAGATCTCGCAGGTGGTGCACAACCGAGACCGCGACCGCTTCGAACTCTGGGTTGCCGGCGACCTCGTCGGAGTCGCCGGCTACTCGACCGAGACCGTCGACGGCGAAACCACGATCACCGTGCTGCACACGGTTCTGTACGACGAGTACAGCGGCCATGGTCTCGCCACGCGACTCACCCGCACCGTCATCCACTACGCCCGTGACCAGGGTGCGCGGATGAGGCCGGTGTGCACGTTCACCAAGCGCTACCTCGACACGCACCCGGGAGTGGTCGACCTCGCGCCGGTGTGAGTGGCCGAGGTAGCAGCTTCGGCGCGCTCAGTCGGCGGTGGCCAGCAGTGTCTCCCGCAGCACCTTCTTGTCGATCTTGCCGACCGCGGTGACCGGGAGTGTCGTGACCACGCGGACCACGTCGGGAAGTTTGAACGACGCCAGTCCGCGCTCGGCGAGGAACGTGCGAAGCGTTCTCAGCTCCAGCGGCCGTTCCGACGGGTGCTCGTGGGAGAGCACGACGGCCGCGCAGATCTTCTCGCCGAGGGCGTCGTCGGGTAAGCCGACCACCGCGACCTGACGGATCGACGAGTGGGCGAGGAGGTTCTCCTCGACGTCGTCGGCGGCGACGTTCTCGCCGGCCCGCACGATGGTGTCCTTGATGCGCCCGGTCACCGCGAGGTGGCCGGAGGGCAGGCGGGTGACCTTGTCGCCGGAGCGGTAGAACCCGTCGGGTGTGAAGGACTTCTCGTTGTGGGCCGCGGCCCTGTAGTACCCGCGGATCGTGTACGGCCCGCGCACCAGCAGCTCGCCCTCCTCGCCATCGGGCACGTCGGCGCCGTCCTCGTCGACGACGCGAACCTCGTCGAACTCCGACATCGGTGAACCCTGCACCTCGTGGACGAGATCGCGGGGTTCGTCGGGCCGGGTGTAGCAGATGAGGCCCTCGGCCATGCCGAACACCTGCTGTACGACGTCGCCGAGTGCCGCATCGAGCGCGACGGCGTCGGGCTGGGCCAGTTTGGCGCCGCCGACCTGGAGCAGCCGCAGCGAGCTGATGTCGGCGGGCTCCCATTCGGTCGCCGCACACCACAGTTGTGCCAGGGCCGGGACCAGGGCGGTCACCGTGACGCGGTGGGCTTCGATGAGGTCGAAGGTGTTGTCCGGGCTCGGATTGTCGGTGAAGACCACGTGGCCGCCGACGAGGAACGTCCCCAGGATTCCCGGGCAGCACAGCGGGAAGTTGTGCGCCGCGGGCAGCGCCACGAGGTAGGTGTCGTCGGCGGTCAGGCGTGCGACCTCGGCGGACCGGCGGGCGTTGAGGTCGTAGTCGTCGTGGGTACGCGCGATGAGCTTGGGCAGCCCGGTGGTGCCGCCGGACACCAGGAACAGCGCGGGGATCGTCGGATCGGGGTCGGCCGGCAGTTCGACGGCCGACGGGTCGGCGTCGGGGATCGCGGCGAACGGTCCGGGATCGCCGGAGATGAAGATCTGGGCGACGCCGGGGACGCGGGCCTGCAGCTCGGTCGCCAGGTCGCGGAAGTCGAATCCGCGGCGGCCGTCCTCGCCGATGTAGGCGACGGCGTCGGCGCCCGCGGCCAGATGGGCGATCTCGGTGATCCGGTGGGCGGGCAGCGTCATCACCGGCACGACGCCCGCGCGGAGCAGGCCGACGAGGGTGACGGCGAAGTCGAGGGAGTTGTTCTGCTGCAGGACCACGCGCAGGCCGGGACGCAGCCCGGCGTCGACGAAGCCTGCCGCCCGCCGGAGCGTCGCGCGGCGGAACTCGGCGTAGGTGAGTGTCCGCGGTCCGTCGACGGTGGCATCGGTGACCGCGGGGGAGTCCGGTGTGCGTTCGGTGGCGAGGTCGAGGCCCGCGAACAGCGGAAGGCCCCGGAAGATCCCGGCGTCCCGGTATCGCTGGGCCTCGGCCTGGGCATACGGGGTGAAGCCGTCGAGCAGGTCGGTCACGTGGTCGAGGTGCGTCGGCATGAGTTCATTCAAACACGCCGCAGGGTAGGGTAACCTTACTGGTCGTCGCGAGTGGGGGTTCGTTCCGCTGTCGACCCAGGGGGATACCTTGATTAGGCTGCCCTAAGATCCCTAGGATCATCGGTGCCTCACCGCATCACGACCGGAGGAACGAAGGACATGTCGCTGACAACCGAATCGCACGCCGCGGGGTTCGTCGACCTGCCGGCGCCCGCGTCGCCGCTGAGTGAGGCCGACGCCGCACGGATCACGGCGGCCTGGGCGGGCTCCGGGGAGTTCGGTGACCACGTCGTCTACGAGCGGAACCGGCGCTGGACCTTCGCGGCCGGTGTTCGCGCCCGAGTCGTGATCACCCGGGACGAGGTCATCGTCGACGACCAGGGCAACCGCACGACCACCGCATGGCACGGAGACCCGGCCGACGCCCTCGCCGCCGCGACCGCGGCGCTGTCCGACTCCGACTGGCGCGTGTACGGCTGGGTCGGCTTCGACTTCTGTGCGCCGTACCACGGCATCCTCGATCGCGTTCCCGCCGACACCGTGCTCGCGCACCTGATCGTCCCCGAAATCGAGGCGGTCGTCGACGCGAACGGCGTCGACACCGGCACCGCCGACCCCGACCGTGCGCGCAGACTCCTCGAGATCGCCTCGGCGGCAGAGCTTTCCGGCGAGTCCCGGCCGGTCGATGTCAGTGCCGACCCCGACGACTACCGCGGCCGCGTCGCCACGGCCATCGCCGAGATCCACAGCGGGCGGTACCAGAAGGTCATCCTCTCGCGCGCCGTCGACATCCCCTTCGAGGTCGACATCCCCGCGACCTATGCGCGCGGCCGCGCCGACAACAATCCGGCACGCTCCTACCTGCTCTCCCTCGGCGACCTGCAGGCCGCCGGTTTCAGTCCCGAACTCGTCGTCGCGGTGCACGGCGACCGCACCGTGGTCACCGAGCCGCTCGCCGGGACAAGGGCTTTCGGGGTCTCGGTGGAACGCGATGCGGCTGCCCGCGCCGAGCTGCTCTCCGATTCCAAGGAGATCGCCGAGCATGCCATGTCGGTGCGCGCCTGCTTCGACGAGATCGCCTCGATCGCCGTCGACGCCACCACTGCGGTGAGCGAGTTCATGGAGGTGCGTGAGCGCGGTAGCGTCCAGCACCTCGCATCCACCGTCCAGGGCACCCTCGCCGACCACGAAACACCCTGGCGCGCACTGGAGGTCGTGTTCCCGTCGATCACCGCGTCGGGCATACCGAAGACCCCGGCCGTCGAGGCGATCGACCGCCTCGAGTCGCGTCGCCGCGGTCTGTACTCGGGCGCGATCCTGACCGCGTCGTCGACCGGAGAACTCGAGGCGACCCTCGCCCTGCGCACCATCTTCTCCTCCGTCGACGGGGCGTGGCTGCGTGCCGGCGCCGGCATCGTCGCCGAGTCGACGCCCGAGCGCGAGTTCACCGAGACCTGCGAGAAGCTCGGCAGCGTCGCCCCCTATGTGATCGCACGCTGATCACCGGATACGTTCCTTCGACCATCACCATCTCAGGAGTCACCACATGTCCGACAACATCACCGAAGCCCTGCGCGGCATCCTCGAGGAAGACCTCGACCTCGCGCTCGGTGACATCAGCCGCGACTCCCAGCTGATCGACGACCTCGGTCTGGACTCGGTGGCGTTCGCCATCGGCGTGGTGGCCATCGAAGAGCGTCTCGGCGTGAAGCTGTCCGAGCGCGAGCTCTTCGAGTCCAAGACGGTCGGCGATCTCGAGGATCTGATCCGGTCGAAGGCCGACGCAGCAACTCCCAGATGAGCGTGGACACCGCCCAGAGCGCGAACACGACAGCGCAGACGTACGCAGAGTTGCTCGACGCGGCCTTCGACGAGAGGGTCACCGCGTGGACCGCGCAGGCCGAGAGCGATCACCGCTTCCCGCGGCCGCTCCTCGAGCACCTCGGTGAGGCAGGGGTCTTCACCCGCAAGTGGGAGGACCGAAAGCTCACCGACCTGCACGACCACTTCGCGCTCGGACGCCACCTCGGTGCGCTGGGTTCGGGCGCCATCGGGGTCGGTGTCAGCCTGCACGACTCGGCCATCGCCATCCTCCGCCGCTTCGGTCGTACCGACTACCTCAAAGACCTCGCCCAGCGCGCGATGACCGCCGAGGCGGTGCTGTGCATCGGTGCCTCCGAAGAGCAGGGCGGCTCGGACCTGCAGAACTCCGAGACCCGGATCGCGCCCGAGAACGGCGGATACCGCGTCGTCGGGCACAAGAAGTTCGTGTCGCTCTCGCCCATCGCCGACCACATGTTCGTGGTGTGCCGTGGCGTCGAGGACGGCCCCGACGGTGGCCTGGCGAACGCGGGCGGCAACGTGGCACTCGCCGCGGTGCCCATCGACTCGGTCCAGGTCGGCGAGCCATACCAGAAGCTGGGTGCCGGCCCCCTCGACACCGCGCCCGTCACGATCGACGCCTGGATTCCGGAGGAGGCGCTGATCGCCCGCCCCGGAACGGGTCTGGCCATCATCAGTTGGGGCCTGGCGCACGAGCGTTACTCGGTGGCCGCGCAGATCGCCGCCTCCTGTGAGGTGATGATCGGGGTGACCCTCGCCCGGATGATGGACCGTACCCAGTTCGGCAAGAAGCTCTACGACCACCAGGCGTTGCGTCTGCGGATCGCCGACCTGCAGGCCCGCGTCGACGTGCTGGACTATTCGTTGAAAGGTGTTGCCGCCGAGGGCAAGATCAACTTGCGGACCGCGGCGGCCCTCAAGGCGACGGCGGCCAACCTCGGCGAGGAGGTCGCCTCGGAGTGCTTACACATCTTCGGCGGCATCGGTTACCTGGACACCGGCGTACCGATCGGACGCTGGTGGCGGGACATGAAGCTGGCGCGGGTCGGCGGCGGCACTGACGAGGTCCTGTGGGAACTGGTCGCCGCGGCGATGAAACCCGACACCGAGCGTTACCGTTCCCTGCTTTCCGGTTCCGACAACCAGACGCCCTGAGCGTCCACCCCGACACACAGACGCCCCGGCGTCGCGACCAGAGGTCACCATGAACAGTCCAGTCAGCACCCCGGTAGATGCCCGCGTGACCGAACTCGCGCCTCCGGACTTCACGTATCTCCACATGGATTCCGACAGTGCCCCCATGCACTGGTCGATGATCCTCGAACTCGACACCGGCGGCGAGCTGCTCGGCCTCGACGAGGTGCGGGCACGTGTGCGGGAACGCGCCGGGCTGTTCGACATCTTCCGGATGGGCGTTCGAAACGGCCGGTGGCGTAAGCCCGAGGTGGTGCTCGCCGATGCGGGCTGGGATGCGGGCGAGCACGTCTCGGAGCTCGGTTTCACCGATCGCGCACACCTGAACCGCAGGGTCTCCAAGCTGCTGGAGACCCCGCTGCCGCGGCCGCGCCCGTTCTGGGACATCACGCTGTTCACCCCGTCCGCCGGCGCCGAGGGCATCGGCCAGTGGGTTCTGCTGCGTGTGCACCACAGCATCTCCGACGGCATCGCGGGCGCGGCGTTCGCGGCGCTCCTCGCCGACGGCGAGGAAGAGGATCTGGCCGAGTTCGAGCGGTTCGCCACCAGTCCCCGGTTCCGCATCAGCGGCATCGACCCGGACAAGCTCAAGGAGGCGAAGGCGGCCTACGCCGACCAGCATGCCGCCGGCGGCGGCAAGAAGCGGGCATGGCCCGCCCTGACGAAGTCGGGCAGACGCGAACACGCCCTGTTCACCGCGTCGACCCGCACGCTGCGCAAGGCGGCCAAACGCAACGACGCCACCGTCCACGAGTTCCTGCTCGCGGCCATCGGACGCACCCTCAGCATCAACCCACCCGCCGCACCGCAGGCAGAGGTCGTCCGTGTGACACTGCCGGTCACTCTCGACGACGAGTTCCGCCACACCGGCAACGCAGTGTCTGTCGCGCTCCTCAACCTGCCGGGCAACGAGAAAGACCTGTCTCGCCAGATCGACCGGGCGCGAAGCGAATTGGGCACCATCGCCGAACGCAAGCCGGAGCTTTACCTGGCCGCCGCCGACGATCTGCCGCGCGCGCCGCTGTGGGGCCTGCAGCGCGCCATCGTGAACGCGTCGATGTCGCACATGCACCCGGACATCCACGTCGGCATCAATCCCGGCTTCTCGCGGGTGCGATCGGTGCTCGGCAAGTCGATCGTCACCCTGACGCCGTTGTCGCCGCTCGCGGGTTACTCGCTGTCGGTGACCGCACTCATCCTCGGACACACCACCACCTTCGGGATCGTCACCGACTCCGAAGCCCTACCGGGGTACGCCGAAAAGTTCGTCGAGACACTCGACGAAGTCCTTCGGGAGGCCCTACCGTCAGCATGACGGACGACCGAGCTTAGGCTCACCTAGTAACCCGGGGGTTCCCGGCCGCGATGCACTACCTGGCCACACCACCGGCGACCGAAAACATCACAACGGAGACAACACCATGCGCAACGACGTCAACTACCAGGACCCGGAGACCGTGGGCGACACCCATGAACCGGACGCGGGTTCGGAGAAGCGGTCGCGCGGGATCAACATCCCCACCGTGCTGGCGTCGGCAGGCGTCGCTGCCGTCATCTCCGCACTCATCGTCACCATCGGCGTCGTCGGTCTCGTGGTCAGCGAGCGGAACGACTCGTCGACCTCGGCCCAGCCGACCGTCATGAACCTCGGTGCCGCCGCGAATCCCATGCAGCCGCAGGCGGTCGCCGGCGCCAACCAGCCCGGCGCCGTCCCCGGTCAGCCGGCTCCCGCAGCGGCACCGGCCCCCGCGCCGGCCGCCGAGAACGTACCCGAGAGCGGCGGCACCGTCGGAGCTCCGCCGGCCGCCAACCCGGCCCCGGCTCCGGCGCCCGCACCGGGAGCGGCCACCGCGCCGCAGCAGCAGCAACCCGCGGCGGCCGCCGCGCCGACGGCACTCACGCCGGGACAACTCAACACCAAGGTCAAGATCATCATGGACGCCCGCGGAAGCCGTGCCGCGCGGATCGCCGAACTCGAGGGCGGGGAGCGCGCGCTGCGCCAGATCGACGCCGTCGCGGCCGCGATCACCACCTACGGCAACGTCGGCCTCAGCTACCAGATGATCAATCCGGTCCAGGTCAGCGGTACGACGATGACCGCTCCGCTGCAGATCAGCATCGTCGGACGCGGCAGCCAGAACCGCTCCATGACGTGGGTGTGGAACGGCACCAAGTGGCAGCTGTCCAACAAGAGCGTCTGTACCATCGCCGGCTTCCTGCTGCTTCCCTGCTCGCTCTGACCTGCCCTGCGGCCACTTGCCTGACTGGCACTTGCTCTGACGACACCGAACAACCCACTGGGAGATCTTCACCGTGACTTCACGACTTCGCCTCGGCGCGCTCATCGCCAGTGCGCTGATGTTCGCAGGCCTGCTGGCCGGCTGCTCGAGTTCGGATGACGAGGCCGGCGGCCAGGTGCAGCTCAACCTGCCCGACGGGCGGTCGGTCACCATTCCGGAGACTCCCGAGCGGATCGTGACATTGGGCGATCAGTGGACCGACGTCGTGCTGTCGTTCGGTGTCACCCCGGTCGGCTACTACGACTACTCCAAGTCGGCCACGGGGGAGATGCAGCCCTGGTACGGCGAGAAACTCGCCGACGCCACCTTCGTCGACCCCACCAAGGGCGACGACGCGACGACCATCGCCAAGCTCGACCCGGACCTGATCTTCGCGCCCGGCTTCGCGTCGAACAGCCCGGAGTTCCAGCAGATCGAGAAGCTCGCCCCGACGGTCAACTCCATCAGCGGCCAGGAGATCGACCCCTGGCAGGACATGGTCACCGTCATGGGAACCGTGCTGCACGAGCCCGAGAAGGCGAAACAGATCATCGACGGCGCCAAGGCGAAGATCGCCGCGGTCGGCGAGGAGAACCCCGGGCTCAACGGGAAGACCTACGCATTCGCCTTCATGTACGGCAACGATCAGCTGTCTGTTCTCGGGGACGAGAACGACGGTGCGGCAAAGCTGTTCAGCGAGCTCGGCCTGAAGATGGCGCCCAAGCTGGCAGCCGAGTACCAGCGCACCGGCCAGCCGCGCTTCGGGCTGAGCACGGAGAACATCCCGATGCTCGACGCCGATGTGCTCGTCGTCGCGACCGCCACCCCGCAGCAGGCCGAGACCCTGCGTGGCCTGCCGGGATACAAGAACCTGAAAGCGGTGAAAGGCAACGCCGTCACGTTCATGACCCAGTCGCAGATCACCGGGCTCAACGCGCCGTCGCCGAACTCGATCCCGTACGTCTTGGATCTGCTCGAGCCCTCGTTCGCGGCTGCCGCGGCCTGATCCCGCCCATCCCAGACCATTCCGGCCCCGGTGTCGCCAGTGCGACGCCGGGGCCGGTTTGTGGTTCCGGGGCCTCGATCGCGGCCCTCGCCCTGGGGGCTCGGACCTACTCGGCCGGCGTGGGGTGCGCTGCTTGGGCCCGGGCGGTTCGGCGTGGGGTGCGATGGCTCGGACCTACTCGGCCGGCGGGAGGCCCCCGCTGGTCGAGCCGTGTCGAAACCACCTGGCGACCAGACCGATTCAGAGCAGCCCGCTCCCACACAGATGAACGGCCGATCCGCGATGCGAATCGGCCGTTCGGCTTCCGGTCTGGGGGCTAGGGCGCGACGACGTCGTCGTCGTCCGTGGCACCGAAGCTGGTGAACGCGGTCTGCTTGGGCAGGCGGTAGGCCTCACGACCGAGGACGGTGTTGAGGATGCGCGCGTTGCGGACCGCACCGATGTCGAGGTTGGGGGCCGAGACGCCGTGGGCGTGCTCTTCGGCGTTGGCCACGAAGATGCGGTTGGTCAGTGCGGGCTCGGTCTCGATCTCGTGATTGGCGCCGATGACGAGCCGTCCGCGTGAATCACGGTGCAGGAACGACTCGACGGGGCCGAGGAAGTGAGCCTTGCGGGCCTGGTAACCGGTGCACGCGATGACCATGTCGGTGGTGTGCGCCAGCTGGGAACCGGTGTCGAGGTGGCGTCCGCGTACCTGCAGCTTGCCGTCGGCGAGGGTGTCCACACCGTCGACCTCGACGGAGATCCGCAGTTGCACCGGGTTCAGCTTGTCCTGCAGCTGACGGCGGTACAGCAGATCGTGGAGCCGGTCAAGGGTGTCGGTGGAGATGCCCTTGTGGAACTGCCAGTGCTGCGGGCGAACCCGGTCCCGTGCGGCCTCGGGCAGGCTGTGGAAGTAGTCCATGTACGCGGGCGTGGTCATCTCCAGCGACAGTTTGGTGAAGTCCAGCGGAGCGAACCAGGGGGTGCGGGTCCACCAGCGGACGGCGGGGCCGCCACGCAGGTTCGACTCGAGCAGGTCGACGACGATCTCGGCGCCCGACTGCCCGGAACCGATCACCGTGACGGTGTCGGCGGCGAGCGCCTTCTCCTGGTTGAACAGGTAGTCCGAGCTGTGGATCACCGACGGTGAGTCCGACGACAGTGCTTGCGGAACAAATGGTTCGGTGCCGATGCCGACCACGACGTGGCGGGCGAGCACCGTCGAGGTCGTCGTACCGACGCGGATGGTCACGCGGAAGGCGTCGGCCCCGGCGTCCCACACGACCTCCTCGACGGTGGTGGCGAATCGAAGCGAGTCGAGACGATTCACGCACCACAGCAGGTACGCCTCGTACTCGATGCGGGTCGGGAAGAAGTCCTCCCGAACCAGGAAGCGGTACATGCGGTCGATGTCGGCCATGTAGTTCAGGAACGACAGGGGGTGCGTCGGATCGACCAGCGTCACCAGGTCGGACAGGAAACTCACCTGGAGTGTCGCGTCGTCGAACATCAGGCCCGGATGCCACCGGAACTCCTCGCGCGAGTCGACGACCAGCACGTCGACGTCGTCGAGGGTGGAGGCGAGCGCGGCGAGTCCCAGATTGAAGGGGCCGCAACCGATCGCGAGTACGTCTACATTCTCAACAGGGCTCATTCGGGTACTCTCATCATCTCTTCGCGCAGCATTTCTTCGCGCTGGACTGTGTCGCCTTGGGTGGCGGTGCCTTCGGATTCCACCTCGAGAGCAACTCGCAGGAGTTCATCGAACAGTTCGTCGATGTCGCTCTCGGAGGTCTCCGGATTGAGCAGTGTCAGCTTCAGGCAGGTCTGGGGTTCGTCCTCGCCGGGCACGCGCACCTGTGTGCGCCCGATGAGTGCCTTGCCGTCGGTGATCAGGCGGCGTCGCAGCTCACCGTTGACCGCGTCGAGGTCGGCGCAACGGTAGCGGAACACGATGGTGGTCAGCGAGACCGGCGCGATCAGCTCGAGCTGGAGCTCGGTCGCGATGCGCTGCTCGGCGTAGACCGCGAGGTCGTTGCACTGCTCGAGCATCTCTCCGAGTGTGTTCCGGCCGTAGGCCAACAGCGTTGCGGCGACTTTCAGTACGTCGGGGCGGCGAGTCGTCTGCAGGGTCTGGCCGAGAAGGCCGTTGTAGCCGGCTTCGACGTCGTCGTCGGGATTGAGGTAGGCGACCGAACGGTTCAGCGAGACGAAGCGATTGGCGTCCGACAGCAGCATGACGCTCGCCGCGGCGGGCTGCCAGCCGACCTTGTGCAGGTCGAGGGTCACCGAATCGGCGCGATCGATGCCGGTCAGCAGGCCGGCCAGCCGGTCGGAGAACAGCGCACCGAATCCGTAGGCGGCGTCGACGTGCAGCCAGATCTCGTGACGTTCGGCGATGTCGGCGATCTCGGGCAGCGGGTCGACGGTGCCGAAGTCGGTGGTTCCGGCGGTGGCGACGATCGCCAGCGGGGTGGCCGCACCGGCGTCGCGTATCGCTGCCTCGAGGGCCTCGGGGATCATCCGGTGCTGTGAGTCGACGTCCACCGGGATGACCGCGGACTCGCCGAGTCCCAGTGCGGCGCATGCGCGGTGCACCGAGAAGTGGGCGACGCGCGAGCAGAACACCACCGGACGGCGCAGTGCGCCGACCCCGTCATGGCGGACGTCGATTCCCCTGCGAGCGGCGGTGTGATCGCGCGCGATCATGAGCGCCAGCAGATTCGAGATCGAACCACCGGGACTGAACACTCCGCCGGCGCGTTCACCGAACCCGGCCATGCGCGCGAGCGACTGGACGGTCCAGGTCTCGAGCGCGAGCGTCGCGGGCCCGGAATCGTAGGTGTCCAGCGAGGCGTTGGTCGCGCTGGCCAGCGCGTCTGCGGCGACCGCCACCGACAGCGGGGCAGGCTGCAGATGCGCAGCGGCCATGGGATGGGTGAGGTCGAGGCCGTACTCCGCGACCAGATGCGCCAGCCGGGTGAGGGCCTCGGATTCGCCGATGCCGGATTCGGGGACCCCGTGCGGGCCGAGCAACGCGGTGACCGCTGCGAGGACCGCGACGGGGTCGCCCGGGGGCAGGGGTGCGCCGTGGTGGTGCTCGGTGACCGCGGCCGCCGCCTCGGCGAGACTGCGACCGACATCGGCCCAGCCGCCTCCCGGCCGAGCGAATCGTGAAGCACCCCAAGTCGACTGGCGGTCTTCGATCACTGAGTTCCCCTCTGCTGCCTCTGATGCGGTGGGTCGGGATGAACGGCGGGTCATCCGACGGTGAGTTTCTGTGCGACGCGCTGCTCGACGGTTCCGATCAGCGCGGAGACGGTGTCGGTCAACGAGGCCGGGATCAGGTCGACGAGCGAGGTGAGCACGACGGTGGCGCGTGCGGCCACCTCGTCGGCGACGACGCCCGGCTGGTGATCGACCTCCACGTGCGTGGTGGTGTCGTCGGCCTCGAAGGCGATGGACAGGGGGTAGTTGGCGATCCCGTTGAACACCGACCGGCAGGTCACCGGGGCGTCGGCGGGTTGCGGGATGCCGCGCAGCGGCGCCGGACGCACCGACGCCATGATCTCCATGATCGGGAAGCGGCCACCCTGCTGCCGCAGTGCGGTCAGGATCGGCCCGAAGTCCGTGCCGGCGTGCTCCATCGCGCGGTAGATGACCGCACCGGCCTCACGCAGGTTCTGCTCGACCGTGGCCGACGGGTCGATCCCGAAGCGCATCGGAATGATGTTGCCGCAGTAGCCGATGTGCTGTGGCGACTGTGCTCGGTGCCGGTTGTCGGCGGGGACCACCAGGACGTGGTCGGCGGCTCCGGTCAGCGCGTACGTGGCCAGTGAGCAGACGCCGATCAGCAGAGCGTTCGGTGTCGCTCCGACGGTCTGGGCGACCCGGGTGAAGGCCGTGAGCGAGTCGTGCGCCACCGGGACGGCGGCCTTGATGCCCTCGCGGTCGTCCATCGGGGAGAGCCAGCTCTCCTCGGCGCTCTCGGTGGGCAGCTCTCCCGACAGCGGATGACGGACGTCGTCGGCTGCCCACGTCGTGAGTGCGTGGCGCACAGCGCGTTCGGCGGCATCGGCTGCCGTGGCGGTATCCGGGGTACCCGGCCGGGCGTCGGCACCGAGGTCGCCCGGCCACGACCCGGACACCAGGGTTCCCAACAGCAGCGGCCAGGACGTGTCGTCCACTGCGAGGTGATGGACGACGAGGATCATCGTCACGGCGCCGTCGACGCCGGAGACCCGCAGTCGCAGCGGGGTTTCGGTGAACAGGTCGAAGGCGGTGCGGGTCAGGCGGGTGGCGACGGTGTCGATGTCGACGTCGATGTCGGTGTCGATGTCTTCGGCGTGGGCGGGCTCCGGGCCATCGGTCGCGCCGCCGCCCCACGTCCACACCGAACCCGACGCATCCCAGGCGCCCGCGCGCTGCACGGGACGGCGACGCGGCACCCCGGAGTCGTCGACCTCGACGACCGAACGCAGCACGTCGAAGCGTTCGACGAGCAGCTCGGCCGCGGCGACCACCGAGCCGACGGTGCGGGTGCCGCCGAACTCGAGGACGAGACCGATGTTGTGGGACAACGATTGCGGGTCGAGCTCATAGATCTTCCACATCCGGCGTTCGGCGATGCCGAACTCCCCGAACGGCACACCCCCGGTTGCGGGCTCGGCGGTCGTGACCTGATCGGGAATTCCGGTGCCGGCGCGGGAGAGACGCTGCCGCAGCAGCGTGTATCGCGCTTCGGTCAACTCCGGCATGGGTCCCCCTCGAGTTGGCGGTCGGTGTGGTCGGCGGAAGCCTGCGCACGCAACGTGTCCCAGTCGCGTACGACGTCGATGAGCTCCCCCCGGGCCCACAGCGGGGCCTGGTCCTGGAAGTGGTCGGAACGTGGATCTCCGCAGGCGCCCAGAGGCACGACCCAGCGGCTCGCACCCGGGTCGGCGAGGTCCCACACGTAGCGCGCGGCCGCACCGGTGATGCACATGTGCGAGCCCACCGCGGCGGCGTTGGCGAAGACGCATTCGGCGTCACCCGCCAGCGGCAACGGCACCGGGCGCAGACCGGCGAACAGTTCCGGATGGTGCGGTGAGGCGCCGACCAGATCGAAGCCGTGGATCGGCGCGAGCACGTGCACGCTGCCCCACGTGGGAATGGTCCCGAGCGCCTCGATGCGCGCGTGGACCGCGGTCAGTGCCTCGACCGCCACGGCCTCGATGTCGATGCCGATGCTGTCGGTGTTGGCGACCACTGATGTCAGTGCCGTGGCCAGGCGGGGCTCGGGCACGAACCATGGCTGGAACACGGCCGGGAAGCCGTGCGGTCCGCGCAGCGGGGCCAGCACATCGGTGCGCGCGACGCCGAGGACGAGCTGGGTGCGGAACTCGGCGTACAGGTAGGCATCGGTGCTGTCGGCGGCCATCGTCGTGTCCCAGGCGACGAGGCGTCGACGGATCTCCTCGGCCTCGGCATTGGTGCCACGAATCCGCGAGAGCAGCTCCTGGACCACCTCGGCCTGCTCGAGGCGGATGTCGGCGTGGATGTCGGCGCAGTCCTGCGGACTCACCGAGTCGAGCCCGTCCAGGAGTTCGGTGATCCGGACCGAGCGGAACGGTTCCACACATTCGCTCGTCATCGGTTGCAGCGGTGGGACGTCGGACATCCGCTGGTTGGCCGTGACGGTGACGCCCGCACCGGGGGTGGTGGCGTCGAAGTCCGGGTCACCGAGCGAACCCGCCTCGTAGCCCTGCCACTGGTGCCGGGCCTCCCACCCGGGTACCGGGAGCCAGTAGTTCTCGGACGCGCGGACCGGGACCCGGCCGGCCACATGGGTTGCGACGCTGCCGTCGGCGTGGGCGATGACGGCGCGGTTCACCGGCTCGGTCCACGAGGACAACGCTGCTTCGACGTCGGCCATCGTCCGAGCGAACAGCAGGTCGAGCGGGGCGTCGAAGGTGACGTCCTCCGACAGCATCGGTGAACGCAGGCTCATCGCGAACGACTCGTCCGGACCGCCGAAGACGATCGCACCGTTGGGTGTGGTGATGACCTCCACCGCAACGGGTTCGGCGTTCCGGACGGTGATCTGTTCGGTGTGGACCGCGGCCTCGACGCGGCCGCCACCGGGCACTTCGACGACCAGGACGCCCGCGTCGTCCCGGGACAGCCGTTCGAGGTAGAGATCCTGGTAGTCGCCCATGGCGTTGGTGATGCCCCAGGCGATCTCGTCGCCCTGGCAGAAGTGGGGCACACCGGGGACACCGGCGAAGGCGAAACCCGCGACGTCGAAGGGCGCCATGTCGCCAGCCGGGTCCGATTCGGTCGCGGCCAGGTGGAACTGCTGGTAGATCCCCGGCAACTCGAGGAACCGATGGGGATCGCCTGCGACGATCGGGGAACCGGTGCTGCTGCGCGCAGCGCCCACTCCCCAGGCGTTGCTGCCCGACATCGGATCACCGAGGTCGACGGCGGGCGCCGGGTCTCGCGGCGCCGAGGGCTCGGTGAGCGCGAGAATCTCGTCGAGGAACGCCTGGTCCGGCATGGGCGGCATCGTCGGGTCGAGATCTCTGGTCTCGAAATCCCAGAACCGCAACGCATCCAGACCGAGCGTCCGGCACGCGTGCAGTCGGAACAACTTGGTGGTGAACCGGCCGAACAGCACGTGATGCATGATGAACACCGAGATCGGGGTCCAGGGCTGCCAGGCCTCCGGCCGGTGGTTCAGCGCGGCGAGTTCCGGTGCGTCCGAATCAGCCCCGCGGTCTCCGAAGTCTCCGAGGGTGCTGTTGACGCCGTCGACGTATGCGGTGATGAGGGCGCGCGTCCGGTCCGACGATGCCCCGAAGATCCTCTTCGCCACCGCGTCGAGTTGCGCGCGACGGGCGAAAGTGTCCCATTCGACGCAGGATTCGCCGAACACCTCGGCGGTACGCCCCTCGGCGCGCAGTCGCATGAACTCGATCTGCCACCGGCGATCCTGTGCGCACGCACGACCCTGTCCGTACAGTGCGCCGACCGGGGTGGCCGCGAGCACGTGGGGGATTCCGTGGGCGTCGCGGAGGATCTCCGACGCCGGGACGGTCCCCGTGGGGGTACCGGTCATCTCGGGGCCACCTGTTCGCGTTCGGCGATTGGGTTGGTCAGCCGGTGCCCGGCGTCGATCAGCGAGGCGTAGGAGTCCTCGATGTCGACCATCCGCTTGTTGTTGCGCAACTGCAGGCCGTTCATGTGCACCGCCCCGAACTCCGGTGCGAACAGGTCCCACTTGGCGAACTTGTCCTCGAGATCGGGGTGCGCGGTGACGAACTCGCGCAGGCTCTGCGCCACCAGCGACCAGAACTCGGCGTCGTCGACGAGACCTTGCGTGTGGAGCACCTCGGCGAGCGGCCGCAGGAAGTCGTCGAAAACATCCGAGAGCACACCGAGATTGCGGATCTCGTCGGGTTCGGTGGTGAGCACGCGCGCGCAGTTCGCCGGAAGTCCTTCGGGCTCACCGAACACCGACACCTCTTCGCCGATGTCCTTGAGGATGGCGCGGACCGGGATGCCGTCGTCGAGGATGAGGATGAGGTTCTCGCCGTGGGGGGAGAACTTCAGCTCGTACCGGTAGAGCAGATAGGTGATCGGGTGCAGGTAGGTCCGCAGGTAGCGCCGAACCCATTCCGACGCAGGGATTCCGGAGCGCTCGATGAAGGCACCCACCAGTGGTGCGCCGTGATGGTCGACGTGGAGCAACGCGGCCATCGTCGAGAGCTGTTCGTCGGCGGTGGCCAAGGTGACCGGGCTCTGACGCCAGAGCGCGGACAGGATCTTGCGGTACTCCGACCCCGGCTGCGTGATGGGGGTGAAAGTGGGGCTGCGGTAACCGATCGCGGCGACCTCGAAGATCATCTCGAACCCGATGGCGGTGAGGTACGGATCGTCGGCGACGAGTCCACGGACCCAGTTGTTGATCAGCGGCGTCGTGCGCATGTAGTCCGCCGACATTCCCCGGGTGAAGCCCATGTTCACGATCGACAGGGCGACCTTCACATAGTTGCGGGTCGGGGTCGAGGCGTTGAAGACGGTGCGGATCGACTGCTGGGCCTGGTACAGGTCCGGACTCTCACCGACCGCGACGATGCGCCGCTCGGCGATGTCGGCGGCGTACAGCTTCTGGACCTTCTCCACCCACTGCCACGGGTGCACCGGCAGGTAGCGGTAATCGGCCGGATCGCAACCCGACTCACGCAGAGTGGCATCGAAGTCGGCCAGCGTGTGTTCGCCGAGTTCCTCGACGAGCATGGCGTCGTAGTCGACGTCGCTGACCGTCGCGACATCGCAGTCCTCGCGGCGCGCGGCAACCCAGACGAGCCGGAAGCGGTTGCCCACCTCCGGGGCGTAGCGGTCGATGTCGTCGGCGCTGAAACCCAGACGTCCGGCGTTGGCGACGATGCACGGGTGACCCTCGGTCATCGTCTTCTCGATGGTCTGGAAGTCGGCGCGGGCGAGATCGGCTGCGGCGATGCGTCGTTCGTCGGGACGATCGGTGCTGATGGCGAGGGTGTTGATGAACTCCTCGAGGTAGTCCGGCAGGGCCTGCGGGGAGATTCCCAGCATCGGCGCCAGATCGATGACGAGTGTGATCGCGTCGACCGGGAGTTCGGCACCGTCGCGCACGCGACGCAACGACGACTCGTCGATCGCCCAGCTGTCCAGGGACAACCGGTCGGCGCGGAAGTGATATGCGGTGGAACCGTCGGCCGAGGTCACGACGTAGTTGCCGTCGCCGGTCTCGGTGGGATGCAAGGCCCGTTCGTGGGAGAACTCGGCGAGGATCTTCTTGGCGATCCTGGTGTGATAGGTCTGCCGGTGGTTCCCGGAGGCCGACGTGCCGGTCGGTTCGCCGGGCGAGCGCACCGCGAATTCCTGGATGGTCAACGGTCTTACGCCCCCAGATCCGTGACCTCGACGGCGCCGACGGACTGTCCGTTGTCGGTGACCTCGAGGAAGTCCGCGCGCGTGCAGTAGCTGAGGTGGGCGGTTTTGTTGCCGACCGGGTAGTCGCCGTCGACGCGGAAGCCGACGCTCGCGTTCAGCCGGTGTACTGCGGTGTTGCGGACATCGGGTTCGACGACCACGCGTGCGGCGCCGACCTCGAGAATCGCGGTCCGCATGATGTGCAGCATCACCGCGCCGGTGAAGCCGGGCAGTGACTGCTCGGAATGAGCGACCAGGAGGTGCATGCCGATGTCGCCCTCGGCCGGGACGTATCCGCTTGCGGGGTCGGCGAGTTCGCTCGTGGTGGGGTCGTAGAGTTCGAAGAGGAACTGCGGGACACCGTCGTGATACCCCAGGCGCATCCCGTACGGAGTTCCGGCGGTGGCCGCGGCGGTGTCGGCGATCATCTTCTCCACGTCGGCCACCGAGCTGTTGAGCATGTCCCAGTACTTGGCCTTGGGGTGGGTGAGCCACCCGTGGACCGTCGCGGCGTGCGACACGTCGTCGAGTTCGACCGAGCTCAGGTCGTAGGTGGGTGCGGAAGAAGTGGTCATGGTGCCTTCGCTGTGGTGATGTCTGCTGCCGTGGACGCCGGTGTCCGTTGCGTCTGATCGCGCGCGATCTCGGCGTCGACCTGTTCGTCGGTGAGTTGCATGATGTCGAGGAGCGTCTGGGCGACGTGTGTCGCGCGCGGACCGTCGAGTTCGACGAGCCGGTCGGCGAGACCGGCGACGGTCCGGTGGGTGAAGATGTCGGCCACCGACAGTCCCGGGGCGTCGAGCCACCGCCGTGTCAGTGCCACCACGCGGGTGGCCTGTACCGAGTCGCCGCCGAGCGAGATGAAATCGTCGGTGACGCCGATCGGCCGGGCCGAGATGACCTCGCCGAAGATCAGGACCAGCGCTTCCTCGACCGCATTGCGCGGTGCCACGGCGTCGGCCGCATCGTCTGAGGTGTCGACGAGTGCGGCGATCGCCTTGCGGTCGTACTTGCCGTTCGAGGTGAGCGGCAGGGCGTCCAGGACGGTGACGGAGCGCGGGACCATGTGCGGCGGAAGCGTGTGCGCCAGGGCGGAGCGGACAGCTGCTTCGTCGGTGACCGGATCGGCGGCCACCGAATCGGCGAGGACCACGGCCGCCCGCAGGTCACGTCCGTCCGACCAGGCCACGGCGGCAGCCACTTCCGGCAGGCCGAGCAGGCCGGCCTCGACCTCGCCGAGTTCGACGCGATAGCCCCGCACCTTGACCATGTGGTCGGCGCGACCGAGGAAGTCGAGGAATCCGCCGGGCAGGTAGCGGGCGAGATCGCCGGTGCGATACCACTTCTGGCCCTCGTGGACGACGAAGCGGTCGGCGGTGCGTTCGGGGTCGCCGCGGTAGCCGTCGGCCACCCCTGCACCGCCGATCCACAACTCGCCGGGCACGAGGTCGGGGCGGTCGCGACCGGTCTCGTCGACGACGCGGCAACGGACGCCGCGCAGCGGAATCCCGTAGGGCACGAACGCCATCCCGGCGGGTACGTCGGCGGATTCACAGATCGTGGAGTGGATCGCGGTCTCGGTGGTACCGCCGAGGCCCGCGACACGGCAGTCCGGGAGCTGGGCGTGGACTCGATCGAGCAGCGAGACGTCGACCTTGTCGCCACCCATGATGACCATGCGCAACGACGAGGGCAGCGGGGCGATGTCGAGGATCATGCCCAGGATCGACGGTACGCAGTTCAGCGCGGTCACCGAGTGTTCGGTGAGCAGGCGTGCCCAGTCGTCGACCTTGGTCTGCTCGTCGTCACCGGGCACCACGACGGCACCGCCGACGGCGAGCAGTCCGAAGATGTCGAAGACGGACAGATCGAACTCCAGCGACGACACCTGCAGGCTGCGATCATCGGCGCCCAGGTCGTAACGGTCGACCAGGTCGGTGATGGTCGCGACCGCGGCGCGGTGCGGCACCTGCACGCCCTTCGGCAGACCGGTGGACCCGGAGGTGAACAGCACGTAGGCGAGCGCGTCACCGGTGACCTCGACGGGGTCGGCGGGTGCCGCGCCGCGCGCGGCCGTGATGTCGAGAACGTTTGCCTCGCAGCCGATCCAGGACGAGGTGTCGCGGGTGAGGACGGCGGCGGGCGTCGCGACGGTGACGATCCGCTCGCGTCGGGCAGCGGGTTGCGTCGGTGCGATGGGAACGTATGCGGCGCCGACGGCCAGGGCACCGAGTGCAGCGACGACCTGATCGCCGCCCTTGGGGAGATGGGTGATCACGGTGTCGCCGGCGCGGACCCCGGATGCGGTGAGGGCGCCGGCCACCCTGCGCGCCTCGTCGGCGAGCTCGGCGTGGGTCCAGGTGCGGTCGTCGGTGATGACGGCGGGCGCGTCGGCGCGCTCGGCGGCGCGTGCGAACACCGTGCCGTGCAGGGTTCCGTCGAAGGTGTCGGTCTCGGGTAGTGCGGACTCCACCGAAAGGCGTTGCGCGCGAACCTCAGCGGGAAGCGGGTCGGGCGCCGGCACATCCCACTCGCCGTCGACGAGCAGTCCGAGGAGCAGCACGTAATAGTCGAACATCGCACGCGCGGTGTTCAGTTCGAGATCGGAGGCGCGCACGTCCCAGTTGAGGAGCAGACCGCCGGCCACCTCGGTGACCTGGGCGTCGAGCAGTACCTGGGGGCCCTGGGAGACGATCCACGACGGGTCGCCGAGGACATCGGTGGCCTGCTGCGAGAACAGGTCGCCGAGGCCGAGGGCGCTGGTGAACACGATCGGTGAGACGACCGGTTCGCCACGGTCACGGCTGAGTTCGCGCAACACATCGAGGCCGCTCATCGAACCGTGGGCGGCGGCCTCGTGCATCGACGTCCGCATCTGACGGGCGCGTTCGGCGAGGGTGGCGCGCTCGCCGAGATCGACGCCGATGAGGATCGAGGAGGTGAAGTCGCCGACCACCTGCTCGACGTCGGGGTGGATCTGCGGCCGATCGAACAACGGGACGGTCAGCAGGAAGCGTGGACTCGCGGAATGGGTGCCGACGGCTTCGGCGAAGACGGCGGCCACCGCGGCCGCGGGCGTTACCCCGCGACGATGTGCGTGCTCTTCGAGACGCTTCCAGTCCGACGCGGAGACCGAATGGTGTAGCCGCACACTGTGCGGCTCGGCCTCGCCGCGCGTGGCACGCTCGTCGAGGGGCAGTTCGGGGGCACCGGGCAGATGCGGGATGCGTTCGCGCCACCAGGCGAGGTCGGCGTCGCTGATCTCCCGGCCGGTGCGGTCGGCAGTGATCGTGGCGAACGTGACCCCCAGCTCGGGGAGGCGCTCGCCGCGGTAGAGGCGGGCGAAGTCGTCGACGAGCACCCGGTAGCTCATGGCATCGGCCGCGATCATGTCGACGTCGAGGTGGACACGCGTGCACCCGTCGGGGAGGAGGCTGAGCTCGGCCCGGATGACGGCGCCCTCGTCGACCGGCAGGGTGCGATGCGTCCCGTGTGCGCGCTTCTCGGCCAGGATCTGCTCCACCATCTCCGGGGACTGCGACCGGAGGTCGTGTACCGCAATGGCTTCCGGGTGTGCGGGCCCGACCTGCTGGGTGCCGTCGGGCAGTACTCGCACGCGGAGCATCGGGTGGCGTTCCAGCAGTGCGGTCATCGCCGAGGAGAATCGGCCGGGATCGATGTCGCGGCCGTCGAACTCGATGTAGAGGTGGGCGGCGACATTGCCGAAGGCGTGGCTGTTCGACCGGCCGATCCAGTACGCGTGCTGCATCGGTGCCAGCGGGAAAGGTGCTGCGGGATCGGCTGTTTCAGACGTGGCGGGTACTTCGGCTGGGGGAGTCGATGCGCCGCCGCCGAGCAGCGTCGCCCAGTCGGTGACGCTCGGCGCTGCGGCGAGACGCGCGAAGTCGATGTCGATGCCCCGTTTGCGCCAGGTGCCGGCCAGTCGCATCATGCGCAGCGAGTCGAGCCCCTGGGCGATGAGGTCCTGGTGCGGGTCGATCGACTCCGGCGAGAGGCCGAGGGCCGCGGCGACCTCCGCCCGGATGTCGTCGGCATGGACACCGGTGCTCTGGGTGCTGCCGCTGCGCTGCGCGGCACCGGTGTGCGCCTCGCTGCTCGGGTTCTCGGCGACGCCGTTCTCTGCGGATGACGTTCCGATCAGGGAGGCCCAGGCGTTGATCGTCGGGTTGGCGGCGAGACGTGCGAAGTCGATGTCGATGCCCCGTTTGCGCCAGGTGCCGGCCAGTCGCATCATGCGCAGTGAGTCGAGTCCCTGGGTGATGAGGTCCTGGTCGGGGTCGATCGACTCCGGCGACAGGCCGAGGGCCGCGGCGACCTCGGCGCGGATGTGCGCCGGGGTGTCGAGGTCCGTGGTCTGGGAATTCATGGCCATCAGCCAGGGCGCCTCTCGCAGATCGGGGTCGTGGTTACTCAGGCCTGGGGAACCCGCATTTAGGGTAGGTTATACTAACTAGTCGCTCCGCCCAATATCGTGGGCCCACATCCCCCGAGCCCTCGGGACCGTTGCGAGTTAGGCTAGCCTAAGTCAGCGCTTGTGGTTCCGTCGAATGACGTGAATCACGGACCAGCCGGCTCGAACGGCGAGGCTTGTGTCCGGTGAATATTAGGCTACCCTACCCAAATGGCGCGAACGGTTTTCGTTCGCCGAGACCAACTTGTCGGTGACACTCCGAACGTGTTCGGTAGCGCACCAAGACCCGCAGGCCGACGCCACCACCATGGCGAGGACGGAACGAGAATGCCGCAGAACAGCGTGATCCTGGAAGAGTCGGGCTCCACCAATGCCCTGGCGGCGATGGTGCGCGAGGCCATGCTCGCGGGGGACACCAGTCTTTCCGTGCTTGACTCGGACACCGGGGAATGGGTGACGGCCCCATGGCGTGAGGTGCACCTGCGCGCCGAGCAGGTCGCGGTCCAGCTTCTCGCCGACAGCGAGCGCCACGAGCCGTTGGCACTCGGTTTGATCGGCGACCCCACCGTGGACCTGATCGCCTCGATCCAGGGCGCATGGCTCGCCGGCGTACCCGTCAGCATCCTGCCCGGACCGATCCGCGGCGCCGACGAGGAGCGCTGGGCGCAGAACACCTACACCCGTTTCGTGTCCATCGGCGTCGGAACCGTGCTCGGCAGCGGGTCGCAACTGGATCTGTTGACGAAGGTCGACGGGCAGCTGAAGATCGCGCGGGCCGGCGAATACGGTCTCTCGGCCGACACCGCAGGCTTTGTGGCGCGAAATGTCAACGGCAACACCGTCGCCGTCCTGCAGGGGACCGCGGGGTCGACCGGTGAACCGAAGACCGCTGTGCTCCCCGCGTCCGCGGTGTATTCCAACGCCATCGAGCTCGTCAGTCGCCTCGGCCTCCACCGCACCCGCGACACCGGTTTCAGTTGGCTGCCGCTCTACCACGACATGGGGCTCATGTTCCTGCTCGCAGGTATGACGACGGGAATCTCGACCTACATCGTACCGAACACGGCTTTCGCGGCCGCGCCGTTCAAGTGGATGCAATGGCTCACCGAGACCGAGACGACGGTGACCGCGGCACCCAACTTCGCCTACGACATTCTCGGTCGTTACGGAAAGTTGTTGCGCGACATCGATCTGTCCCGCCTGCGAGTGGCGATCAGCGGTGGTGAGCCCATCGACGCCGATGCGTTCGACAAATTCCTCGAGGCCACGGCGCCGTTCGGATTCGACCCGTCGGCCGCCGCGCCCGCCTACGGCATGGCCGAATCCGCCTGCGCGGTCACGATGCCGGCCGTCGGTGAGGGTGCGCACTACGACGAGGTCACCCTCACCCCGCCCGGCGGTGGCGAGCCCATCCGGCGCCGCTATGCGATTCTGGGGAAGCCGTTGGGGGGCATGCAGATCCGGATCGTCGAGCCGAACGTCGACGTCCCGGTCATCGACGGCCGCGCCGTCGGGCACGTGGAAATTCGCGGGGCGTCGATGATGCGCGGCTACCTCGGCGACACCGATCTCGCACCGGGCGAATGGTTCTCGACAGGAGATCTCGGTTACCTGGTCGATGACCGGCTGGTCATCTGTGGGCGTGCCAAGGAAGTCATCATCGTCGCCGGACGCAACCTGTTCCCGATCGAGATCGAGCGAGCTGCCGCCGAGGTCGCGGGCGTCCGACGCGGCGGCGTCGTCGCGATGGCGCGCGGTGAGGGATCGGCGCGTCCCGGGTTGGTGATCCTCGCCGAGTACAAGGGTGCGGACCAGGACAAGGCCCGCGCCGAGGTCATCTCGGAGGTCGCGTCGGCGTGCGGGATCATGCCCGCCGAGGTGATCTTCGTGGCGCCCGACTCGGTCCCCCGCACCACGTCCGGCAAGATCCGCCGCCTCGAGACCCGCCAGATGGTCGAGAACGGCGAGTTCAAGTAGGAGCGGTCGGCACGTTCGAGCCCGGTAGAGGAGGCACCGCAGATGAATCCGGTCTCGACCAAGGGGCGCGGCTGGCAGGGCGCGGTCATGAAACTGATGGGCGCCGACGACTACTCCTTCACCGTGGCCGCCACCGAGCCGGTGACCGATCACTATGTGCGGCTGTGGTTCACCGGTGGGGGACTGCTCACCGCGGTCGCGCCGCATCCGACGATGTGGGTGCGGCTCTGGTTCGCCGACGCCGGCAAGCTGCACCAACGCGGCTACACACTCGTCGATCCCGACCCGGCGACCGACACGTTCGCCGTCGAGTTCGCGATCCACGACGGCACGGCCGCGCGGTGGGCGCAGCAGGCGCAACCCGGCGACACCATCGCCGCCACACTGATGGGCTCGAAGTTCGCGATACCCGAACCCGCACCGGTGGGTTGGCTGATCGCAGGAGACACTGCCTCGCTCCCGGCCGTCAACTCGTTGCTCGACGCCATCGGCGAGACATCGGATGCCGGCGCCACCATCTGGTTCGAGTATCAGCACGAGAGCGACAAGACCCTTCCGCTGCGCGCACGCGAACAGGACACCGTTCACTGGATCTCACGAGAACGTGACGGCGCGGCCCTCGTCGACGCGGTTCGTTCCGCGGCCTTCGACGCACATGGGCACTTCGGTTGGGTCGCATTGGATTCGGTGTCCACCCGGGCGGTGTGCGGAGTATTCAAAACTGACTACGGGTTGCCCAAGAAGTCGCTGAAATCGCAGGCCTACTGGATAGTCGGCAAGTCCTTCGCCTGATCGAGGCCACTTCGGTGACCCGGCCCCAGGCCCGCGAACCTCACGCTGTGGAGTTGTCAATGATCGTGCGCGGTCCCGGTTTCGGGGCCGCTTGTTGCGGCAGTATGGTCCGGTATGCGGTTCAAATTGCCGCAAGAGTGGTGGTTTGTCAGGCGGCGTCGTCGAGTCGCATGGTGCGGCGGTTGTAGGCGGGCAGTGGTCGGCGTTGTGGGTCGATGTCGACCGGTGGGATGAGCCACGGATGCCGGTCGAATCCGAGGACGACGTCCCAGCCGTTGTGGTGGACCTGGGTGTGGCAGCGCTGACAGAGCAGACATCCGTTATCGAGGGACGTGTCCCCGTCGTCGGCCCAATGTCGCAGATGGTGTACCTGGGTATGTGACGGTGGGGCACCGCATTTGATGCAGCATCGGTCCCGGATGACGACAGCCTTGCGCAGGTGAGGCGGGAAGATCCGTTTCTCATGCCCCATCTGCAGTGGCACGGTGTCGGCGTCGATGATGACTTCGGTCAGCGTTCCGTCACAGGAGAGTGAGCGGGCGGTGGCGTCGGTGATGGTCCCGGTCCACGGCAACGCACCCAGGTCGGTTGCCTCGGCAGGAATGGTCAGGATCAGTTGGGTGCGTGGTGCTCCGGCGGTGTCGATGGTGGCACCGAGTACGGCGTGGTCGAGGATCAGTTCGAAAGCGTCGGCGCGTCGTTGTTCGGGTGAGCGGCGATCCTCGGCGCCGTCGGGTTCGGGGCGAGGAATCGAACGTTCGTCGATCATGGCGATGAACTTCTCCCCGATGACCTGGGTGAGGTCAGCGGCAATCTCCACGCGGCCGTCGTCGGTGAGGGTATGAGAGACGCTGTTGAGTGCGCGGTCCTCGGCGGCAGGAATCCCGCCGTCGGCGTCGGCGACAATGTTGCCGAGTGTGTGTGCTCGCGCCAGCACTTCGGCGGGCGTGGCCCCAGACAGCGCCTGGGTGAGCAGTTCGGTCTCGAAAGCCGACACCTCGTCGTCGGAGCGCTCTGTAGGGGAACGTTTCTCGATGTGCGTCATGCCGCGTACAACGGCGTCGACGATCTCGGCAGACAGGCGGCCATCGGCGGCGTGACCGGCAACCTTCGGCAACCGGCCCAGCCCGTCGACGATACGCACGATGCGTGCAGCGACCGCGGGTGCGAATCCCATCTCGATCAACAGTTTCGGCAGTGTCGAGTGGCTGCGTTCGGCAACGCGCAATCGTGCGAGTTCGGCTGCGCGCACCACGATCTGGTGCTCGAGCGCGTTGCGCATCAGGCGCAGGATGTCGAGTTCGGTGAACGTCGCGCGACCGGTGAAGTCGTCCGCGGGCAATTCCAACTCGATGAGCGAGTCGAGAAGATGGCTGAGATCGGGCATGACTCCAAGGTAATCGAAACATCTCGGCGATCACCACACCTATCCACAGGGAATCCGTTGCGCCACAGCAGGTTCAGAATCTCAGGAAGTGAGACAAACACCTTCGATTTGTCCGTTTTCGTCACAGGAGTAACCAACTGCAACAGGAACGGGCCTGGAATTGTCAGAAGGCGCACCACTGCGCAGACGGAGATTCATCTCCTCGGGTGAATTCGGGCGATCGGCGGAACCGGGCAAGAAGGTGGCGGGGCGACAGAGACGTTCGCCGAAGTGGGTAGGGCAACGCGCGGCCCGTCGTCCCCGCGATTCCGGGGCCGACCGGGCCGGCGTCGACGTCAATCGGCGAGGTCGAACACGACCGGTGCGTGGTCGCTGGCGCCCTTGGCTTTTCGGGCGTCTCGGTCGACTTGCGCACCGATCACGCGGGTATCGAGCGCGGGCGAACACAGGGCGTAGTCGATGCGCATGCCCTCGTTGCGGGGAAACCTCAGCTGCGTGTAATCCCAGAACGTGTATCCAGGGGCGTACGGCAACGCGGAGTCGACGAGCCCGCCGTCGAGGAATGCCTGTATGGCAGCGCGTTCCGGGGCCGTCACGTGGGTCCGTCCCTCGAAATACTCCCGGTCCCAGACGTCGTCATCGGTCTGTGCGACGTTCCAGTCGCCGGCGAGCATGGTCTCGGCCGCCGGGTCGTGGGCCATACGTAATGCGATGTGACTGCTCAGCGCGTCGAGCCAGGCGAGTTTGTAGGTGTAGTGCGGGTCGTCGGGGGTTCGACCGTTGGGGATGTACAGACTCCACACCCGGATTCCCGCGCACCGTGCGGAGATCGCGCGGGCCTCCCGGATCGGCTGTCCGTCGACAAGCTGGGTGGGGACCCCGTCGAATGCGATCTCGACCTCGTCGAGCCCGACCCGCGATGCGATCGCGACGCCGTTGTAGGCACCCTGCCCGACGTGGGCGACGTCGTATCCGGCGGCGAGGAAGCTCATCAGCGGGAAGGCGTCGTCATGGCACTTGGTCTCCTGCATCGCGAGGACGTCGACGCCGGCGTTCTCCGCCCACGCGACGACCGACTCCGATCGTGCGCGAATGGAGTTCACGTTCCATGTGGCGATCCTCATCAGCGATCCCCCTCGGAGTCGGCGGGCGGGATGCCGGGAGTGAGGTAACGGTAGCTGTGGTGCAGACCGAAACCGAGCCGGCGATACCACGCTCCGGCCGGACGATTGGTCGTCTCGACCTGGAGGTAGGCGGCGTCGGCGCCCTGTTCGACGCCCCACGCCACGAGCTCGGCGACCACCGCGGCGGACAGTCCGGTGCGACGCCGCGCCGGGTCGGTCCACAGTGCTGACAGCCCCAACCACCGCCTGCCGTCGGAGGATTCGGTCACCGCCCCACGGCCGATCGCCGCGAGACCCGCCGGGTTCGTTCCGTTCGAGTCGATCACCGGGCCCGCCCCGGGCGAATTGGAGATGCTCGCGAACGCGAGGGGTGGCTCACCCGAGGTCACCACGGCTCGCACGGCGTCGACGTCGGTGTGAGCGGAGCGCTCGCCGGCGTATGCGGCGAGCCAGTCGTCATCGGGCCGCTCAGCGATCCGTACCCGGCCGGAACCCGGGTGGGCGAGGCGTTCGCGCAGCATCGCGGTGTCGCATGTCAGCATCTGCACCTCGATCCCCTCGACGCCGGCGACGGTCGAGGGGTGCATCAACCTCTCCGGCAGGGCCATCAGGGGAGGGAGGCCCCGGTCGGCGTACCACCGGTCGATCCGGCGCAGTGTGGTCGCGTCCGGATGTGCGGACCTGTCCAGCGGCACAGCGGAATTGGCGCGCCGGCTGAAACCGTGCCCGGCGCGGACGAACCAACCGCTGATCCAGTCCGTGTCGACACCGGGCCAGGAGCGGGCAGCGACATGCTCCAGAGAGCGGATCTCGCTGTTGCGCACCGGTTTCGCCGACAGCAGGCGCACCGAGGTGATGGCGCCCGCCGGGATCGAGACGTCCTCGCCGTTCCGTCGGAGCCGCAGCGGGTCGGTGTCGTCGATCAACACGCCTGTCACATCTGACTGTGCGGCATCGGGATTCCCGCGCCAGTCCGCGGGCGTCGCCTCGCCGCGCAGATAGCGCACGACGACGCGGTCGCCGACGACTGCACCAGACAGCGGAACGTTCACGACATCCTTGGGGTGTCAGTCGTCTTCGTCGTCGTAGCCGAACGGATCCTCGACAGTGCCCGGCAACCACGAAAGACCCGGCACGCCCCAGTTGTTCCTCTTGATCGCCTTCTTCGCGGCACGTGCGTTGCGGCCGACGAGGACATCGACGTAGAGGAAACCGTCGAGGTGGCCGACCTCGTGCTGCAGCATGCGGGCGAAGAAGCCGTTGCCCTCGACGACGACCTCGGCGCCGGTCCGGTCGACGCCGGTGACGCGGGCCCAGTCGGCGCGGCCGGTGGGGAACTGCTCACCCGGCACCGACAGGCAGCCCTCGTCGTTGTCGTCGGGATCGGGCATGGTCTCGGGGATCTCGGACGTCTCGAGCACCGGATTGATCACCTCGCCGCGGCGGCGCGTCGCGGTGCGATCGCCGTCGGGGCAGTCGTAGACGAACATGCGCGAGCCGACGCCCACCTGATTGGCGGCCAGACCGACGCCGTGCGCGGCATCCATTGTCTCGTACATGTCGTCGAGGAGGGTGATGACCTCATCCGAGGGACGGCCGTCCGCGTCGAGTGGGACCGGGGTGGTCGGCTGGTGCAGCACCGGCTCGCCCACGATGCAGATCGGGAGAATCGCCATGGCGATCACCTTAGCGCTGCTCAGGGCGCAGGAACGACGCCGGGTACGGCGTCGCGGATGGCGTCACCCGCCGCGCCGGGGATACCCGGGAACAGCGTGGACTGCCAACCGAAACCGTCGACCCGGTCGGTGACGACCCGGCCGGCACACTCACCGCGCAGCGAGGTCACGACCCCCGAGATGATCGTCGGGTCACGCATCTCGATGGCGTGATCGACACCTGTGTTGGCCAGCGGTACCGGCGAATATGTCCGGCACTGCGGTGTCCCGTCGAGCCGGCCGTCGGCCCACTCGCCGTCGCTCTGCACCACCGAGTAGCGGGTGGGCCCGGGGGCGTCGGGACCGAGGTTGAGCCCGGTGATCGCATCGGCGTACATGCAGGTGTCGTAACCGGCGTCTCGCGGCTGCGAACACCCACCAGGTGAGCCGTACTGCGCCGTGCCCATCGCGACGTACTCGTCGACGACGGCGGAACCGCCGAGGAACTTCAGGTAGTGCCGCGCGCCCAGACCGCCCGCACTGTGGGCGACGATGCCGATGAACTCCGCGTTCCCGGCGACCGCGTCGATGACCCTGTCGATCAGGTGGGCGTCCGACTCGACGTCCCGACCGCCGGCGTGTGCGTAGATCACCGTGTGGCCGGCTGCGCGAACGGCATCGGCCAAGGGGCGGAAGGTCTCCTCGTTCTGGCGATCGCCCGCGTAGAGCTGCTGGCCGGGAACGATCACGACGATCCGCTTGCCGGGCGCGGCCTGGACGGGTGCGGCGAACAGGGTGGCCGGCAGCGACAGGGCGGCCATCGCCATCGCCATCGCCATCGGAAGGGTGGCCCTCGTGAAGCTCCTGACGAGTGCACGGCGTCCCGTGCCGCACCGCGACGTGCCTGTACCCATCCGATTACCCCCGCGAAGTAGACCTGGAGTGGTCAGGCAACGCTAACAGTGGGCGCGGTCACGATGTGTTCGCCGACTTCGCGCCGTGGCGAGTCACAGCGCGATCCGATGGGCAGCCGTGGTTAGATTGGCTGCGAACCACACCGTTGTCATTTGTTCGCTGCGTCGGGGACGATTGCCCCGCAATCCACTTCGATCGGCGCACGTCAGCGGTGGTGTGAGGGTCGTCGAGATTTATCGGTGAGGGAGTGAGATGGACAGCGCAGCTGCGCGTAGCCAGAAGCAGGGCGAGCAACCCACCCCCGACAACGGAACATCCGACGCCACGGCGGGGGCCGCGCCGGACCCGCACGAAGTGGGTGCTGACGGCCTGACGCGCCGCGAACACGATGTTCTGGCGTTCGAGCGCCAGTGGTGGAAGTACGCCGGGGCCAAGGAAGAGGCCATCAAGGAACTCTTCGGCCTGTCCGCCACGCGGTACTACCAGGTGCTCAACGCGCTGGTCGACCGGCCGGAGGCGCTGGCCGCGGATCCCATGCTCGTCAAGCGTCTTCGTCGTCTGCGGGCGTCGCGGCAGAAGGCTCGTGCCGCGCGCCGTCTGGGCTTCGAGGTCACCTGAGACGCTGACCCCGGTCGCCCTCTCCGTGTGCGTTAAGGTCGTCGGTGATGAATGCAGACCGTGAGCCCAATCGCCTGCCGCTCCGCGCGGGGGCGATGCTGCTCTTCGCCGTTGCCATTGTCTTCATCGGACTCGGCTGGCATTCCGCGGCGACCGCGGGCAACGATCCGCAGGCCGGTGAGGCCGCCTCGACGGTGTCGCCGACCCCCTCGACCTCCGCCGCATCGTCGTCGACACCGGCCTCGACCGGCAAGCGGGTGTGCGTGATCAACGCCGGTCAGGTCGTCGGCCTGGCCGCGGACGTGACCGACCTGCTCAAGGCCAAGGGCTACCAGATGGCGCAGCCCGGCAACTACACCGCCGGCGGTTTCAGCGAGAACACGGTCTTCTACGACGCCGAAGCCGACAGGGGTCAGGCACAAGAGGTCGCCGAAGCGCTCGGCGGCGAGGTCTCCGTCGAGGAACGACCCTCGAGCTTCACCCGCTGCAAGGGCGGCATCCCGGTGATCATGGTGACTGCGGTCAGCGGCTCGTGAGCCGCGTCGACCGGTCCTGCCCGTTCGGACAAATGAACAGTGCACCCGCGGTGCGAGGCGCCTCGGAGCAGATCCGCTTTCCAGAAAAACAGTTTTGCGAAACAAGGAGTGACATGTCCGGACGTTCCAAACTCGCCGCGTCGCGCGCCCTCGCCGCACTGGCTTCCGCGGGCCTGATCGGGGTTGCGCTGGCCGGGTGTAGTCCTGACCAGAACCCCACGGACGTGCCCGGCACGACCCCGTCGGTCATCAGCGACCAGCCGCTGCCGCCGGGTGCCGTGGACGACGTCGACGACGAGCCCACCGGTCAGATCGCGACCGCCGAGATCAAGGACACCTCCGGCAAGGTCGTCGGCGAGGCCACCTTCACCGCACCCACCGAGAGCGACGAGCCGGTCACCGTCAGCGTGCGCGTCACCTCCGGCGACCTGCCGGCAGGATTCCACGGCATGCACATCCACGAGAACGGCACCTGCGACGCCGGATCCGGTGGGGCGCAGGCCTTCACCTCGGCCGGCGGCCACCTGCAGGTCGACGGCAACACCAGCCATCCCGCCAGCGGCGACCTCATCTCGATCAACATCCTCGAAGATCACACCGGGCGCACCGTCACCACGACCGACACCGTCAAGCTCGAGCAGCTGTTCGGCAAGTCGATCATGATCCACGAGAAGGCGGACAACTTCGGGAACATCCCGGCCGACAAGTACCCGGGCGGACCCAACGCCGAGACCCTGAAGACCGGTGACGCCGGCTCGCGCATCGCGTGTGGCGTCATCGAAGAGCAGAACTAGAGCGAGTCCTGGTCCCGCCACGGCTGCGGCCACACGTGTCACCGATCGAGTTCGACGGGTCGCCCGATCCCACCCTCGGGGTCGAGTGGGAGTTCGCCCTGACCGACAAGGTCACCGGCGACCTGTCGAACTCGGCGGCCGCGCTGTTCGCCGCGGTCGGCGAGCACCATCCCGATCACGCGGGCAAGATCCACAAGGAACTGCTCCGCAACACCGTCGAGCTGGTCACCGGGATCTGCCGGACCACCGGCGAGGCCATCGCCGACCTCACCGACACCCTCGGCATCGTCCGTGGGCTCACCGAGCCGCTCGGCGTCGACCTCTACGGCGCCGGCACGCACCCGTTCGCCCAGTATTCGACGCAGCTGCTCACCGAGGGGCATCGCTACGCCGAACTCATCGAACGAACCCAGTGGTGGGGCAGGCAGATGCTCATCTGGGGTGTGCACGTGCACGTCGGGATCAGCCATCGCGACAAGGTCCTCCCGATCCTCGATTCGCTGCTGAACTACTATCCGCACCTGCTGGCACTGTCCTCGTCGTCGCCGATGTGGGCCGGCGCGGACACCGGTTACGCGAGCAACCGGGCCATGATGTTCCAGCAGCTGCCGACCGCGGGCCTGCCGTTCCAGTTCGAGACCTGGGAGCAGTTCGAGAGCTTCGTCGCCGACCAGATGACGACCGGGATCATCGACCATCTCAACGAGATCCGGTGGGACATCCGCCCGTCCCCGCATCTGGGCACCATCGAGGTCCGTGTCTGCGACGGCATGACCAACCCGACCGAACTGTCGGCGGTGGTCGCACTCATCCACTGCCTGGTCGTCGACCTCGACCGGCGGCTCACCGCCGGTGAGAAGCTGCCCACGATGGCGCCGTGGCTGGTGCAGGAGAACAAGTGGCGGGCCGCCCGGTACGGTCTCGACGCCATCGTCATCCTCGACTCCGCCTGCACGGAGAGGCTCGTCACCGAGGACCTCCACGACTTACTCGAACGACTCGAACCCGTTGCGCGCCAACTCGACTGCGTCGACGAACTGGCCGGGGTCGCGCGCATCATCGCTCGGGGCGCCAGTTACCAGCGTCAGCGTGCCGTGTACCGCAGCACCCGATCCATGCGCGACGTGGTCGCCTCGGTGGTCGACGAGCTGCACCGCCCGCATCCCTGACCCGCCGACCGCCCGCCCCGTAGCTGCCGACCCCAGGGGCATGAAGGGGTCAGTCGCGCTCGGGTGCCTCCGTGTCGCGCTTGTCCACGAGGCCGTCGCGGGCGCGCTGTTCCTGATAGGCGAGCCGACCGACGCGATGCGCCACCACCGGCGCGGTGATGATCGCGAACAGGCCGGCGAGGACGAGCATGCCGACGTCGACATTGTCGCCGAGTCGCAGGATCGCGCCGATGAGGATGAGCAGCAGACCGAACGTCTGCGGTTTGGTGGCCGCGTGCATCCGGCTCAGCGTGTCCGGGAACCGGACGAGGCCGATGGCCGCGGTGACCGCCATGAGACAGCCGATGAGGAGCAGTGTGGCGCTGATGATGTCGGTGATCATGTCTGGTCATCCCGTACTCGGAAACGGGCGATCGAGACCGACCCGACGAAACTCAACAGCGAGAGCGCGACGATCGCCGGGACCACCGTCGAATCACGGCTGTAGGCGGCCCACACGCCGAGACCACACATGCACAGCGCGATCAGGACATCGAGCGCGACGAGACGGTCCAGCGTGGTCGGTCCCCGCAGGATGCGCACCGTCGTCAGGACCGCGGAGATCAGCAGCATCGCCGCCGCGATCGTCCACACGACACTCATGGCCGCCTCCCATCCGGTTCGACGTCCGCGATCTCCTCCGGCTCGGCGGCGGAGTCGGTGGACGCCTGTGCCGGTGCCCGGTCGACGGGCTCGATGGGCCGCACGTGGTGGAAGTCCTCGTCGATGCCGTGGTACGGGCTCGGGTGCCATTCGCTGTCGCGCTCGAAGGCCTTGACGAACATGCGCTCCACATAGGCGACCTGCTCGTAGAACGCACGCACCTTCTTCTCCGACCGCACGTCGAAGACGTGGACGTAGAGCATACGACGCCGGTGATCGATCTCCAGGACCATCGTGCCGGGCACCAGATTGAGGTAGTCGACCGCCAGGGTCAGGACCATGTCGGATTTGATCGCGACGCGCACGCGCACCACGGCGCCGAGCGGGGGACGCCCGGGGCGGATGGCCATCCAACCGATCTGGACGCTCGACACCATGAAGTCGTAGATCAGGCGGACGAGCAGCTGCAGCACCGACAGGGGGTGGATACGCCCCTCGACCGGCACGCGGGGCAGCGGCAACAGGGTCACCACCGCCATCGCCAGCACCACCCCGCCGAGGATGTTGGCCCAGGAGACGGTGCCCCACAACAGCACCCAGACAAAGGCCAGCCAGCCGATGGTCCACAACCTGACCGCGACCTCGCGGCTGTCGCTGCCGAGCCAGGCAGGCAACCGGATGTGCGAACGCAGCCAGACCAGACCCCCGATGAGGTGCCAGCAGACGAACAGCAGGGCCAGGCGCCAGGCGTTGATGAGCAGGGACAGCACCGGTCCCTTGGTGGAGACCACGGGAGCGCGTCGTTTCGGGGCGCCGGCGGGATCGCCCGCGTTGCCCGTGCCGGTGCCCGGCTTCGCGCTCATCGGGTGCCCCCGGCGCCGAGGACGGCTTCGAGGTAGACGCCACGGTCCACGACGTCGGTCGCGGCGCTGTCGGTGAAGTCGAAGATGGGGCCGGCCCACAGTGTCAGGACCAGACCGGCGACGACCATCGCCAGCGTCGGGACAACCATCATCGCGGGCATCCGGCCGACGTCCTCACGGTCGGAGTAGGCGCCGTCGTCACGTTCGTCGATGAGCGCGGACGGGCCCTGATCGGCCAGCTCGCCCTCGGGCGCGTCGGCGCGGGGCCGCCAGAACCCCTTGGTCCAGATGCGCGCCACTACGTAGAGGGTGAGCAGGCTCGTGACGACCGAACCCGCGACCAGAATCCAGGCGAGCGCCGAACCGTTCTGCGCGCCCGCCTCGAGCAGGGCGACCTTCCCGATGAACCCGGAGAACGGTGGGATACCGCCCAGATTGAGTGCGGGGACGAGGAACAGGACCGCGAGGACCGGACTGGCTATCAGGCCGCCGAGGCGCCGCAACGACGCCGACCCGGCCTGACGTTCGATGAGACCCACGACGAGGAACAGCGTCGTCTGCACGAGGATGTGGTGGGCGACGTAGTAGATCGCCGCCGACATCCCGAGGTCGGAGGACAGGGCGATGCCGAAGACCATATAGCCGATGTGGCTGACCAGGGTGAAGGACAGCAGACGTTTGATGTCGGACTGGGCGATCGCACCGAAGATGCCCACGAGCATGGTCAGCAGACCCGCGACCAGCAACACCGTGTCCATGGAACCACCGGGGAACAGCAGCGTGTGCGCCCGAACGATCGCATACACACCGACCTTGGTCAGCAGGCCCGCGAACACCGCGGTGATCGGGGCGGGCGCGGTGGGGTAGGAGTCGGGCAGCCACGTCGACAGCGGGAAGACGGCCGCCTTGATCCCGAACGCGACGAGCAGTACCGCGAAGAGCGCGTTGCGGGTGCCGTCGGGCACGTCGTCGAGGCGGATGGCCATCTCGGCGAGATTGAGCGTGCCGGTGGTGGCGTAGGCGAAGGCGATCCCCGCGAGGAAGATCAGCGACGACACCATCGAGACCATCACATACGACGCACCGGCGCGGACACGTTCCTCGCTGGCGCCGAGCGTGAGCAGCACAAAGCTCGCGGTGAGGAGCACCTCGAAGGAGACGTACAGGTTGAACAGGTCCCCGGCGAGGAAGGCGTTGCACACTCCCGCGGTCAGGATCAGATACGTCGGCAGGAAGATCGACGTCGGCTGTTGCGCGGTGCCGTCGCGGATACCCTGACCGATCGCGTACACGACGACGCACAGCAGCACGATCGTCGACACGACCAGCATCAGTGCAGCCAGTTGGTCCACGACCAGCGTGATGCCGAGCGGCCCGTTGGGGTATCCCTTGTCGCCCCATCCTCCGATCGCGACGGCGAAGGTGCCGTGCTCACTGGTCAGGTAGAGCATCAGGCAGGATGCGACCAACGCCACCGAGATCGCGGCGATGGCGACGAACCGCTGGACCCTGGGGCTGCGACCCAGCAGCAGCGACAGCGCGGCGGAGAGCAGCGGGACCAGCGTCGGCAGTGCGATCAGTACCGGAATCCACGACGGCTGGGGGGTCATCGGCCATCCCCCTCGGTCGTGTCGTCGGTGGTCTCGTCTGCGTCTTCGGCGGTGTCGTCGGTGTCGGCCTCGATGGTCGGGGCCGCGTCCGCGTCGCTGCCCTTGGGGCCCACCTCGTCCGGACCCAGTTCGCCGGGGCCGTGCACGTCCGGGCCTGCTTCTCGCGACGCGGTCTCCGCGGCACTGTCGGAGTCGGGTTCCTCGTCCCCGCCCCCGACCTCGTCGATGACATCGGAGTCGGTCGGCATGATGTCGGTTTCGTAGAGGGCGGAATGCCTGGCCGCGACCTCCTCGGGCGTCATGGGGTTGCCCTTGTCGTCGAAGTAGTCGCCGGTCAGAGTGTCTGAGAGGGTGACCGGGTCGTCGCTGCGGTCGCGGTCGGGTGCAGACCCCAGCGACTGGGCCAGGATCTTGCGGTCCTCGACGTCGTCTTCGAGGTCGTCGTCGTCGCGGTTGATCACGAACAACCGGTAGACGAGGGCGAGTACGAACGCTGCGACGCCCATCGTGATGACGATCGCCGTGAGCACCATGCCCTGGGCGAGGGGGTCGGCGTCGGCCGCACGGTTCTCCGACGACCGGCCCATGATGGGCGGATTACCCATGCCGCCGGAGATCACGATGATCATCAGGTTGATTGCGTTGCCGCACAGCAGCAGCCCGAACAGCATCCGGACCAGGCTGCGCTCCATCAGCAGGTAGACACCGCAGGCGGCCATCACGCCGACGACCAGCAGGAGCGAGAGATTGGTGCTCATCGTGCCACCTGTTCCTTCCCGCTCGTGTCCGCCGTCTTCAACGGCAGGGATCTGGCTGATACGACGCGTTCGGCGTCGCGGGCGATCGTCGTCTCGACATCGAGGCGCGCGCCGAGACTTCGCAGCACGTCGAGCACCAGGCCGACGACGATGAGGTAGATGCCGAGGTCGAAGAACAGTGCGGTGACCAGTTTGATGTCGCCGAGCACGGGGACGGTGATCTCGAAGACCGCCGACGACAGCGCCGGTGCGCCCAGGAACAACGACACCACCGCGGTGATGCCGGAGACGGCCAGGCCGGCGCCGAGGATGCGGCCGGGTTCGATGGGCAGCGCCTCGCCGAGTTCGTAGCGGCCGCCCGCGAGGTAGCGCAGCACCAGCGCGAGACCCATCGTGAGTCCGCCGGCGAAGCCGCCGCCCGGAGCGTTGTGGCCTGCGTAGAAGAAGTAGATCGACAGCACGACCATGGTCGGGAACAGCAACCGTGTGGTGGCCTCGAGCACCATCGACCGGTGGCGCGGATCGCGCAGTCCCGATCCGAGCAACCAGGTGGTGCGGTCGGGCGGGATCGGATCGTCGTCGTCATCGCCGTTGGTGTCGCCGCCGCCGATCCCGGCCTGCAGGCGAGCCGCGTCGGCGACTCGGGGAGCGGCACCGAAACGGCGGTTGCGGAACACCATGGACGCGACGCCGGTGGCCGCGGCGATCAGCACCGACACCTCGCCCAGGGTGTCCCAGGCGCGGATGTCGACGAGGAGCACGTTCACCGCGTTGGCGCCGTGGCCGAACTCGTAGGCCGCCTCGGCGAGGTCGACGTGCAGGGGTTCGGTCGAGCGGGCCGACGCGGCGAACAGGCCGATCACGACCAGCGACGCGCCGAACGCGATGCCGATGAGTGCCCGCAGCGGCTTGAAGCCGGTGGCGTGGCGCTTCTCCGGTTCGGCGGGCAGCTTGCGCAGCACGAGGACGAAGATGACCAGCGTCAGCGTCTCGACCAGGAACTGGGTGAGAGCGAGGTCGGGGGCGCCGTAGAGCGCGAACAGCATGCCGCACCCGTAGCCGGTGATACCGACGACGAGTGTCGCCGCGAGACGGTTGCGCAGGATGACCGCCGCGATCGCCGACGCCACCATGATGCCGCCGATGACGATCTGGACCGGCGAGTTGGTGTAGTCGATGTTCAGCTGGTCCCGGGCGCCGACGAACAGCACGATCGTCGGGAACAGGATGGCCGTGCACAGGATGACGCCCTGGGTGACCGGCAGCGATCCGCGCTGGGTGTTGCGGGTCAGCAGCAGCGAGATCGTGTCCGCGGAACGCAGCGCGGCGTCGTAGATGCGGTCGGCGTTGAGCAGCGGCGGGGAACCGAACACGCGGTCGCGGACGCGGCGGACGCCGAAGAACACGATCACGCCGCCGACGACGACGATGATCGAGAACACCACCGGCAGCCCGAAGCCGTGCCAGAGCGCGAGGTGTTCGATCTTGTGGCCGTAGCTGTCGAGGGTCTCGGCGTAGGGCTCGAAGAGACTGCCGATCTGCGGGCTGAGCAGGCCCGCGGCAGCACCGGCCACGGCGAGGACCACCGGCGAGATGTAGAAGGCCCACGACGGAGGGTGCAGCTTGGCGACGGCCGGGCTCGGCTTGTGGCGGACCTTGCGGCCGAACGCGCCCCACAGGAATCGGAGGGTGTACGCGCACGTGAGGACCGAGCCGACCAGCAGCACGATGTCGACGGTGTGCGCCTGCCACGACGAGAGCGCGCCGGTGTCCCAGACCGACGCGAAGGCGGTCTCCTTGCCGACGAAGCCCAGCGTGAAGGGGATGCCGGCCATGCTCGCGCCGGCGATCGCGGCCGTGACGGCCAGCACCGGGAGACGATGGCCGAGCCGGGCGAGTTTACGGACGTCGCGCGTACCGGTCGCGTGGTCGATGATGCCGACGGTCATGAACAGCGACGCCTTGAACAGCGCATGTGCGACCAGCATCGTGAGCCCGGCCATCGCGACATTGGCGTCGCCGATGCCCACCAGCACCGCCATGAAACCGAGCTGGGAGACGGTGCCGAACGCGAGGATGAGTTTCAGGTCGAGTTCGCGCAGGGACCGCCAGCCGCCGAGGACCATCGTCAGCGAGCCGAGGCCGATCACGGCGACCTGCCAGCTGACCGTCACCGAGAACGCGGGCGCGAGACGGGCGATGAGGTAGATGCCGGCCTTGACCATCGCGGCCGCGTGCAGGTAGGCGCTCACGGGGGTCGGGGCGGCCATCGCGCCGGGCAGCCAGAAGTGGAACGGGACGATGGCCGACTTGCTGAGTGCGCCGATGAGGAGCAGGACGATCGCGATGTCGACGTAGACGCCGGTCGGCGGGGTCGCGATGATCTCGGAAAGCAGGTAGGTGCCGCTGCGCTCGCCCAGCATGATGATGCCGACGAGCATCGCCAGGCCGCCGAAGGTCGTGACGAGCAGTGCCTGCGTGGCCGAGCGCCGGGCGGTGGCGCGCACGCCGTAGAAGCCGACCAGCATGAACGACAGCACGGTGGTGAGCTCCCAGAACACGTAGAGCACCAGCATGTTGTCGGAGATGACCAGGCCGAACATCGCCGCGGCGAAGGCCACCATCTCGCCGCCGAAGACCGCGACGCGGGGGCGGGCGTCGTCGAAGTAGTGGGCGCAGTAGCAGAGCACCAGTGAGCCGACACCGAGGATGAGCACGGACAGGATCGCCGCGAGGGTGTCGAAGCGGGTGACGATGTCCATCTCGAGCGACGGGACCCAGCGCACGGTCTCGACGACGGCGCGGTCGGACTCGGGGGCCGGCCAATGGGTCAGCACCCAGATCAGCGCGCCGAGCGGGGCGAGTGCGAGGACGTAGAAACCCCTCGTGCCCATCCAATGAATGACCGCGGGCGCGACCAGTGCGCACACTGCCAACGCAGCCAACACGGAAATCAAAAGGGCACTCCGTCTTTCTCCCGGCGGGGTGTCACGGGCGATCACCCGCGTCATTACCTTACCGTTGCCCCTATGTCCCGGTTCGACTGGCTCCGGCGTCCCGCCGTGCTCATCGCTGCAGCTCTGTTGGTTCTCGGTCTCCTCGCGGGCTGCGGCGGCGAGGAACAGGCCGGTCCGGACGGGGTGCCGTTGCCGTCGGATTTCCCCGTCACACAGGTGCCGCTGATCGACGGTCACGTCCTCTCGGCGAGCGGCACCCGCACCGACGGCTGGGAGGTCACCGTGCAGGGGCCGGTGAACGCAGGCAACCAGCTCGACGCCGCCGCGGAAAAGCTCACCGAGGACGGTTACGTCGAGTCGCATCGCTCGTCGGAAGGCGGTCAGTCGGTGGTGGTGTTGTCCGCCGCCAAGGGCGGATCGACCTATTGGGTTCAGATCGGGGCCTCCCCGCAGGCCGCCGGTGGTGGTTCGTCGGTGTTCTACCTTGTCAACGTCGAATAACTGACCGCGTCAGCCCCCGCTGCGGCGGGGGCTGCTTCATGCCCAGAGCTGCGATACAAATGACAGAACATGTCAGGTGTTGACCTAAAGCCATTCGGTTATTACTCTCCTCTGTGACCCGCTTCACAGAACTGCGCCACCGTGTCGACCGCGATGGATCGCAGCGATGCACAACCAGGATCGAGGAGTTGCTCCATGACGACGACCGAACAGGTGACCGACCCCCTCGCCACCATCGCCGACCGAGACCGAGTCTTCATCGGCGGACGCTGGGTGGAATCCAGTGGCGACGAATGGATCGAGGTGATCGACTCGTACTCCGAGCGCATCGCGGCCCGAGTCCGCGCCGCCACCGCCGAGGATGTGGCCCGCGCCGTCGACGTGGCCCGGGCCTCGTTCGATCGCGGTGTGTGGGCGCGTAAGTCGCCCGCCGAGCGCGCCGACGTCATCGACACCATCGCCGACCGTCTCGAGGCACGCGTTCCCGAGCTGACGACGCTCGGCATCGCCGAGGTCGGTGTCACCACCCCGGTCAGCGCCATGACCCAGCAGATGGTCCTCGGCCTGTTCCGTGCCGTCGCCGCCGAGGCGCGTGCCGTGAACGTCGTGGAGGAGCGGCCGCGTGCCGATGGCGGCGTCTCGCGCATCGTCAAGGAGCCGACCGGCGTGGTCGCCGCGATCATCCCGTGGAACGGCCCGATCGGCAGCATCGCCTTCAAGGTGATCCCGGCGCTGGCCGCCGGCTGTTCGGTCGTCCTCAAGACCTCGCCGGAGGCGCCGCTGTCGCCGTCGGTGTTCGCCGACGTGGTCGCCGAACTCGTCTCGGAGGGTGCGATCCCCGAAGGCGTCCTGAGCGTGCTCGTCGCCGACCGCGAGGTCTCCGAGTCGCTCGTCGTCAACCCGAAGGTCGACCACATCACCTTCACCGGCAGCACCTCGGTCGGTAAGCGGATCATGAGCCTCGCGGCCGACCGCGTCGCGAAGGTCTCGCTCGAGCTGGGCGGCAAGTCGGCGGCGATCATCCTCGACGACGCGGACCTCAACACGGTGATGGCCAACCTGCCGATGGCCGGTTGTATGCAGTCCGGTCAGGCGTGTGTCGCACTGACCCGCGTCCTCGTCTCGCGTGAGCGCCACGACGAGATCGTCGCGGCGTACAAGGCGGCACTGGACATGATCCCGATCGGAAACCCTTGGGAGCAGACGAATTTCCTCGGGCCGCTGACCTCGGCACGTCATCGTGACCGCGTCGAGGGCTACATCGAGACCGCCAAGGCCGAAGGCGGCGAGGTGGTCTACGGCGGCGGTCGCGTCGGGGATCAGGGCTTCTTCGTGCAGCCCACGATCATCGACAACGTCCGCAACGACATGACGATCGCCAGGGAAGAGGTGTTCGGTCCGGTCATCTCGATCATCACCTATGAGGACGAGGACGATGCGGTGGCCATCGCCAACGACTCCGTCTACGGCCTGTCCGGCGCCGTCTTCACCGCCGATGTGGAGCGCGGATTCGAACTTGCACAACGTATCCGGACCGGAACCGTCAACGTGAACACCTCGGTGCTCGACTTCACGCTTCCGTTCGGCGGCTACAAGCAGTCCGGTGTCGGCCGCGAGGGTGGTGCAGAGGGTCTCGAGGAGTTCTTCGAGATCAAGACCGTGCACCTGCCGGCGCCCCAGCCGTCCTGATGCGGATGGGGGTCGACCCCATCCACACCTGCATGGCGGACAACTGAAACGACGCCGCTGTGGCGACCCTCCGTGGGCGCCACAGCGGCGTGCGACCGAGTCAGGATGACCAGGCGTGACACTGTCACGCCTGGTCGTCGTCGTTGAGAACCGCTGCGCTACAACGAAAGAAGAATCTCCGAGCTGCTGACAAATATCACTTGACGTCTCATGTTCAACGCTTTACGGTGGGTGATGAAGGTGGCGGTCATCACATCGACTCAACCCGTCACGATGCGGATCACCTCGTTTCACGGCGTCAGTCGGCCTGCCCCTGATGTCCCGGCGTCACCGGCACTCCGGCGGGTACTCGCCACTCACCCCAGAGCAAGGATCGAACATGAAACTCGAAGGCAAAGTCGCACTGATCACCGGAGCGGGCTCGGGTCTCGGCCGCCAGTCGTCGCAGCTGTTCACGGCGGAGGGTGCCAAGGTCGCGGTCGTCGACATCGACGGTGACCGTGCCGAGCAGACGGTGAAGCTCGTCGAGCAGCAGGGTGGCGAGGCGATCGCCATCACCGCCGACGTCGCCAAGAAGGACGAGATCACGGCCGCGGTGGACCAGACGGTCGAGCAGTTCGGCAAGCTCGACATCGCCTGGGCCAACGCGGGAGTCGTCTCGCGCGGAGGCGTTCCCTCCGTCGCCGGCGGTGAGCAGGTCAACTTCGAGGACCTGACCGAGGAGGACTGGAACAACGTCCTCGGCGTCAACCTCTCCGGAGTCATCTTCACCGCTCAGGCCGCGGTCCCCGCTCTCAAGCGCAACGGTGGCGGCACCATCATCGCCACCTCGTCAGCCGCTTCGCTCCTCGCCTACCACCAGATCGCGCTGTACTCGGCCACCAAGGCCGGCGTCAACGGCCTGGTGCGCGGCCTGAGCCTGGATCTCGGCCCCTACGGGATCCGGGTCAACGGCATCGCGCCCGTCCACGGCATGTCGCCGAACTTCCTGATGCCCGCGGGTTCGCCGGTCGTCGGTCAGTCCTACGAAGAGGTGTCCGGTCCGTGGGATCCGTTCGTCTCGCCGATCCCGCTCAAGCTGAACCGCCCGCCGTCACTGGTCGACAACGCCAAGATCGCACTGTTCCTGGCCTCGGACGACTCGGCCTACATGTCCGGCCAGGTCATCGCCTCCGGCGACGGCGGAACCCTGTCGCGTGTCGGCATGTGGTTCCCCGAGGACCTCGACCAGAAGAACCCGAACGTCTGACCATGTCCTCCCCGCAGCCCACCACTCTCACTGTGGATCGCGTGGCGTGCGCCGGACACGGACTCTGCTACGGGGTCGCCCCTGATCTGATCGACGCCGACGATCAGGGCGACCCCGTGATCCCGGAGCGCACTCTCACGCCGGACGAGGCGGCTCAGGCGAGCGAGGCGGTGTCGATGTGTCCCGAGCGGGCACTGGCACTGCTCACCACCAACTCCACGACCACCAAGGACCAGTAATGACAACAGCGGAACGATCCCGCGAGGACGTCACCGTCGACTTCGACGTGTACGACCCGTCCATCGCAGCCCCGATCGATCGATTCCAGGAGTACGCAGCAGAACTCGCCGCGAAGGGGCCGGTCGTCTACTCGACCGCCCACGGCGGGCACTGGATCGTCACTTCCTACAACGAGATACATGAGGTCCTGCGCGACGCGGAGACCTTCTCCAGCTACCCCAACAACCTGGTGACGAACGAGGCCTTCGGCAAGTTCATCCCGATCGAACTCGATCCTCCGGAGCACGCCGGCTACCGCAAGGCGCTGCAGCCGCTGTTCGGACCGGCCCGGATGAAGAAGCTGTCCGAAGACATCCGCGGCGTGGTCAACGACCTGCTCGACGGTTTCGCGAAGAAGGGTGAGGCCGAATACATCTCGGCGTTCGCCCATGAACTCCCCGCCCGTATCTTCCTGGCACTGATGGACTGGCCGGTCGAGGACGCGCCGCTGTTCACCGAGGCCACCGACGTCGTGCTGTTCGGCAAGCCCGGTGGGACCGAACAGGAGTCGCTGGAAGCCCGCGCGATCGCGGGTATGCAGATGCTGGGCTACTTCCAGAAGATGGTCGACGAACGTCGCGCGACTCCGGGTGACGACGTCACCTCGCAGCTGATCCACACGGAGGTGGAGCTCGAGGACGGTCTGCGGTTGCTGACCGACGAAGAACTGAACCGGATGTTCTTCCTGCTGCTCATCGCCGGCCTGCACACAGTGCAGGGTTCGCTGGCCTGGGCGATCGTCCACCTGGTGAACAATCCCGAGCAGCGACAGGCGATCATCGACGACCCGGAGCTGATGGTCCCGACCGCGGTCGAGGAGATCCTTCGCATCGAGGCCGCGGTGGTCCCCGGGCGTCGTGCCACCCGTGACGTCGAACTGGGCGGGATGAAGATCTCCGAGGGTGAGCAGCTGATCCTGATGCTGTGCTCGGCCAACCGGGATCACAAGGAGTTCGAGGACCCGGGCGCGCTCGACATCGCCCGCAAGCCGAACCGTCACCTGTCCTTCGGCGGTGGTCCGCACCGATGCCTGGGTTCGCACCTGGCGCGTATCGAACTCACGATCGCCCTCGAGGAGATCCTGCGCCGCATCCCCGATTTCCAGCTCGTGGAATCGGATCCGCCGGTGTTCCACTCCAGTCAGGTGCGCGGCTGCGTCCGCATGCCGATCCGGTTCACCCCGGAGCCCTGACCGGGCCCGGCGTGCCCTGACCACCGGTGTGGCGGGTTGTGTTCCCGCCCGCCGCACCGGTCCCAGGAGCGGCCGGGTCATTGCCACATAAAACTTATTGCTGTAGGTTTACTGGAGCACCAGCCCAGGCCCGGACGGGTGCGTCCCAACTCGTAGACAACCGCTCCTCCACGGAGGGAATCATGACCACTTCGCTTCCCCGGCAAGATCGAATCCGGCGTGCGCTCGACCTCCTGCGCAACGAGACGACCGACAAGTTCGACGAGATCGTGCAATTCGAGCCCGAGGAGTTCACCGACTCGGCGCTCGCCAAGGAGGAGCGCGACCACATCTTCGGCCGCGTCCCCTCGATCGTCGCGCACGGTAGCGAGATCTCGCGGCCCAACGACTTCGTGACTGTCCAGATGCCGCGGAACAACATCATCGTGGTGCGGCAGAAGGACGGGAGCGTCCGCTCCTTCGTCAATCTCTGTCGGCATCGCGGGGCGATGCTGGAGAAGAGTGAGAAGGGGCGCTGCCGGATCTTCTCCTGCGGTTACCATCGCTGGTCCTACGACCCGGACGGATCGCTGCGGACCATCACGCGCGATTCGACTTTCGGCGATGTGGACCGTTCCGACCACGGGTTGATCGAGATCCCGACCGAGGAACGTCACGGGTTCATCTGGGTCGTCGACAATGCCTCGGCCGAGATCGACGTCGCGGCCTGGCTCGGTCCCGAGATCGACCCGATGCTCGCCGAGTACAACTTGGACAAGCTGGTCTGTTTCCGGGCTGCGGGTTTCGACGAACCCACGAACTGGAAGATAATGCAGGATGCGTTCCTGGATGGTTACCACATCCAGTACGCGCACCCGAACACAGCTGGAAAGATCATCCACACCAACGTGATGGCCTTCGAGGACTTCGGTCGGCACTGTCGATTCATCGCGCCGCGTAAGTCGATCGACCGCTTCCTCGAAGAGGATCCGGGTGACATCCCGCTGGACAAGTACGTCACCGAGACACACTGGCTCGGCCCGAACAGCACCCTGCTTCGTCAACCGGATCACTTCCAGCTCTTGACGTTCCGGCCGCATCCCACCGACCCGACCAAGTCCCGGATGGAACAGCGCCTGATGGTGCCGACCGTCGAGGACAGCGGCATGGAGCAGGAGCGCTGGGAGCGACTGTGGAACAAGAACTGGGAGATCCTGCTCGCGGTCCTGCATCAGGAGGACTTCCCGTTGCTGCGGGATTCGCAGCAGGGCATGGGCAGTGCCGACGCGGGAGACATGTTGCTCGGCCGCAACGAGATCGCCAACCAGGTCTTCCGGCGTGAGACCAAGCGACTCGTGGCCGAAGGTCGTGCCGCAGGCTCGTGATGTCCGGGATGCCGGGTTCGTCGGAACCGGCCCGCGACCGCAAAGTCCGATTTATCCTATAACCGTTAGGTGGGTGGGGGCCGGCTGATCCGCCGGCTCTGCGCCTGCGGCGGCCGCACCCCTCGGCCGTATCGAACCTGTTGACAGAGAAGAAAGTACGATCATGACCACAACCATCGGCAAGGCGCTCGACTGGTGGGCCCGTACCAAGGGCGATACCACCGCTGTGGTTTTCTCCGATTCCGAGATCTCCTACCGTGAGCTGCGGGACTGGAGCAGTCGCATCGCCCGTCTCCTCGTGGAGGCCAAGGGTGTCGCTCCCGGCGCCCGGGTGGGTCTGCTCGGGCCGAACTCGCTCGAGTGGCCGGTCGCGGCCCTCGGTGCGCTGAAGTCCGGCGGCGTCCTGGTTCCGCTGAACAGTCGCTACCGTCCCGCCGAGCTCCGGAAGATCGCCGACGACGCCGGTATCGGCGTCGTGATCGTGGCCCCGGGCTTCGAGCAGCTGGCCGAGGACACCGCGGCGATCGGTGAACCGTTCGGCGTTGTCACCTACGCCGAGCTCGAGGCGCTGCGCGCCGGCGGCGCGGACAGCTTCCGCGTCGATCTCGAACCCGACGAGCCGACGACCGTGCTGTTCACCAGCGGGTCCACCGGGCTGTCCAAGGGCGTGATCCTCACCAACCGGACGCTCATGTCGATCGTCTTCGAGAACACCCTCACCGAGGAGGGTTTCCGGCCGGGAACCACCACGCTGCTGGTCCTGCCGCTCGCCTTCACCCCGGGCCTGGTGTACGGCCTCCTCATCACGACGGTTCTGGGCGGCACGTTGGTTGTCGAACCCGAACTGAATCCCTCGAACGCGGTGAAGCTCCTCGAGAAGCACTCGGTGGAGGCAATTTTCGGCGTCCCGCTGATCTTCGAGGCCATCTCGCGTGCCCCGGAGTTCGCCGACGCGGACCTGAGCGCTCTGAAGACCGCGATCGTGGGCGGCGCAGCCGTACCGGTGCCGCTGCTGAAGCGCTGGGCCGACAAGGGTGTCCTGTTGCGCCAGATCTACGGCATGACCGAGGCCGGCGGTGTCGCGACCGCGACGATCCGCGAGGAGGCCTTCGAGTTCCCGGATCGGTGCGGCACGGGGTCGATCTTCACCGAGGTCAAGGTCTTCAACGACAAGGGTGAGGAAGCGGCTCCCGGAGAAGCGGGCGAACTCGTTGTCCGCGGCCCTGGCGTCACGCCCGGCTACTGGAACGACCCCGAGACGACCGCGCAGGCCCTCCGTGATGGCTGGCTGCACAGTGGCGACCTCGGCGAGGCCGACGAGGACGGCCGGGTGAAGTTCGTCGACCGCCTCAAGGACCTCATCATCTCCGGCGGCATCAACATCTCGCCGGTGGAACTCGAGATCGCGATCGGCGCCATCGACGGTGTCCAGGAGGTTGCCGTGATCGCGGCGAACGACGACCGGTTCGGCGAGACCCCGGCGGCGATCGTGACGGCCGCCGCCGATGTCGACGAGAAGACGATCGTCGAGCACTGCGAGAAGGTCCTGGCCGACTTCAAGGTGCCCCGCTACGTCGTGATCCGTCAGGACCCGCTGCCCCGTCTCCCCAGCGGGAAGATCGCCAAGACGGTGATCCGGGACGAGTACAAGGATGTGGACACTCGCTTCGAGCGCGTGCGCTGAGGGGTGCGCGCGGGTTAGACGGGTACGCGCTGGTTGTGAGGCGGCCGAGGTGCGGAGGACATCCGCACCTCGGCCGTTTTTCTTTGCCGGCCTGCTCGGCGCGACGGCCGACGAGGCTGTCTCGTTTTTTGAGCCTCGCGGACATATGACACAGTTTGTCCGTTGTAGCATGGCTTTCGGGAGGTGCACTCACGTGGCACGCAGGAAGACGGGCAACGTCCTGAGCGAGGACGTCGACGAGGCCCGTAAACAGATCATGGTCGCTGCCGAGAAGGTTTTCCAGCGATTCGGCGTATCCAAGACGACGATGGACGACATCGGTCGTGAGGCCGGCGTGTCCCGTCCGACTGTCTACCGCTATTTCGGCGACCGCGACACTCTCATCTCGGCCATCATCGAACGACGGTCGCGCATGCTGTTCGCCAAGGCGCGAAAGTTCCTGCTGGAGAAGGAGTCCTTCGCCGACCAGCTCGTCGAGGGTCTCATCTTCCTGGTCGACCGCGGACGCCGCGATCCGTTGATCCGCATCCTGGTCAGTCCCGAACACATGCAGATGGCCGAACCCCTCGTCGGAGCGTCGGGGCTTGCCGCCCGGCTGACCGCGGAGATGTGGGATCCGGTCATCGAACAGGCGATGGAGCGCGGCGAGATCCGTCGGGATCTCGACAAGGAGAAGATGGCCGAGTGGATCGCACTCGTCCAGTTCATCCTCGTCGGCCGTTTGGATTTCGACCGCCCGGACGACCCGGAACATCGAGAGATGTTGCGGAACTTCGTACTTCCGTCGTTTTTACCGAGTGCGGTGCCGGCCGCTGCAGCCAAGCGCTGACCCGAAAACCAAGTGCGCCCCTGAAATCCATCCTCCACAGACCGCCCGATGACACTGTGTCCGGCGCGGCTGCCGAGGGTAGTTTTCAGGGGCGCTTTCGGTTACGGCAGACTCTCCGAGTAGATTTCGCCGATCACCGCGGTGCATTTGTCGGCGGCGGCGCGGCGCTTGAGTTTCATCGTGGGAGTCGGTTCGTGGTTCTCGGGTGGGCCCAGAATGCGCGGTGTCGCCGTGGTTGTCTGGATTCAGTCGGAATTAATCTAACGGTAGTAGATGGTGACTCTGGCTCAAGTCACGCGACGAGCAGGCATTTTGGCCGGTCTGGCGAATTTCGAGCTGCTGACACTTGACAGGTAACGTCTCATGTCTGCTAACCTGAGCAAGCTTCAAGTGGTGGGCATCACACCGATACGCCTAACAGGTTTAGGCCATAGGGTGACGCCCTACGTCGGGGGAGGCTTCCAGGCCCTCTGGACGACACCGGCGCGCGGCTCAGCCCAAAGGACCCGCTCCGGGGTCGTGGGATTCGTGTCGGCATCAGCCCGAACGTGTCACCACTCCCAAAGAATTCGAGAGGACCGTGATGACTGTCAGTGCTCTGGGAGAGCGCAGTCCGGGAATCAGATCGGCCGAGGCGCTACGCAAGGTCGGCGCCGGTGTGACCGACCGGATCAGCCGCAGTCTGGCGACCATCGGGCGTTCGGCGCGGCTGGCCGCGGAGATGATCATGTTCGCGATCACCGATACGTTCACACTCCGCCTGGCCGGCGGTGAGGTGATCGATCAGATGTGGAAACTGTTCAAGGTCACCGCACTTCCCGCTCTGTTGATGGCGGTTCCCATCGGTGCCGAGGTGTCGGTGCAGGTGGGTGGCGTCATGGATCAGGTCGGCGCGAACTCCCTCGCGGGAGCGGCGTCGGGTCTGGGCGTGGTGAGCCAGGGCGCGCCGATGGCCGCCGGCCTCCTGATGAGCGGCGCGGCCGCCTCGGCGATCGCCTCCGACCTCGGTGCGCGGTCGATCCGCGAGGAGATCGAGGCGATGCGGGTGATCGGCGTCAACCCGGTCCAGCGGCTCATCGTGCCGCGGTTCCTGGCGATGCTCGCCATCGCGCCCGCGCTCTGCGTGATGATCATCGCGTCCGGTGTGGGCGCGGGCCTGGCAATCGCGGCGAACGTCAACGACGTTGTCCCGGCCAGCTTCTGGCAGTCCTTCGGTACCTTCGCGACCCCGACCGACCTGATGTTCTCGGTGCTGAAGGCCGTGTTGTTCGCCTTCATCGTCGTGGTCATCGCAAGCCTGCGCGGCCTCGAGGCCAAAGGCGGTCCCAAGGGTGTGGCCAACGCGGTCAACGCCTCGGTGGTCCTCAGTGTCCTGTGTATTTTCATGACGAACATGGCGGTCAGTCAGCTGCAGGCCATGTTCTTCCCGGCCCAACTGGCGTGAGGCTCAGATGACGACAGAGAGTGCTACGGCCACCCCGGGGATCACCCGCCTGGGCCGGGCGTTGAACGAGCGCGTGACCGCGGCCATCGCGACCTTCGGTCAGATCGTGGTGTTCGTCGGCAAGACCTTCGCGTTGCTGCCGACGACGATTCGCCACTATCGCAAGCAAACGCTCAAGACCATGAACGACATGGCCTGGGGGAGTGGATCGATCATCGTCGACGGCGGTGTGGTCAGCCTGATGTTCTTCCTTGGCATCGCGGTGGGTTCGGTGGTCGCGATCATGGCCTTCATGGCCTTCGATCTCCTGGGGTTCGGAGCGCTGACCGGAATCATCAACTCGTTCGGCAACATCCGCGTGGTGGCGCCGATCATCACCGGCATCGGCTTCGCGGCGCAGGCCGGCTGCCGGATGACCGCGGAGATCGGCGCCATGCGAATCTCCGAGGAGATCGACGCGACCGAGACCATGGGTCTGCGGGCGATCCCGTTCGTGGTGGGAACCCGCCTCATCGGCGGAATGCTCGTGGTGCTGCCGAGCTATCTCATGGCGCTGGTGGTCAGTTTCATCACCGGCGGGTTGATCGTGAAGCTCTTCCACGATCAACCCGAAGGCACCTACGACCACTATTTCGCGCAGTTCATCTCGATACCGGATCTTCTCGCATCGGTCGCCAAGGCACTCATCTTCTGCGCGGTGATCACCATCATCCATTGCTACTACGGTTATTTCGCATCCGGCGGGCCGGCAGGTGTCGGCGCCGCATCCGGGCGCGCCATCCGCGCGAGCCTGGTCGCCATCGTCGTTCTCAATTTCCTCATGACCGTGGCCATCTGGGGCCTCAATCCGGTCCTTCCGTTCAGGGGTTGACGTGTCAGTGAACAGCAGTCAGGACTTCATCAGAGGAGATGTCCGGGGCCAGTCCCGGACGCTCGTCACCGCCGGTCTCTCGGCACTGGTGGTGTTGGTGGTCGTCATCGCGGTGTTCGCGGTGGTCTACCCCCGCGCGACCGCGCCCCGGGGAACCGATCTGCACCTGGTTCTCCCGGCACTGGGACCCGGCGTCGAGAACGGGAGCAGGGTCCTGCTCCGCGGGGCCGAGGTCGGCGAGGTGACGGGCATCGACTCCACCGAGCCCGGCGTCGTCCACGTCGACGTGGTCCTCGACGAGCAGGCCGCAGGCAGCCTCACGGATTCATTCCAGCTCGACTACCGGCCGCAGAACTACTTCGGTGTCACCGCGGTCAATCTCGTGGCGATGCCGGGTGGGGAGAGCCTGCGCAGCGGTCAGACCGTACGCCGTGAGGCCGCACCGGATTTCACCATGTCGACCATGATCGAACGCAGCTCGATCGTCGTGGACGGGACGCTGACCCGCGACATGATCGACAGCCTCGACGAGGTGATGCGCTATGCAAACGGCCTGTCGCCGCTGATCGAGACCGCGATCATCTTCACCGACAAGGTGGCGCGTACGCAGCGCCAGATGCCGAGCACGCTGCTCGGCAAGATGAACGACCTCGCCGAGGCCTTTCCCGGTTTCAACCGGGAGGCGATGAAGAGCCTCGATGCGATCAGCAACAACGTCCTCAACAAGCTGCCTGATGGTTCACGCGGAGTGGACGAGGCCTACCACGACCTGATGGACCGCTCGCTCACCGTCGCCGCCGACGGACTGTTCGGTGCCATCGGCACCCTGCTGGGCTCGCATGCCACGGATCTGACCCCGGTGGTCACCTCGATCAAGTACCTGGTCGACCCGGTGCCGCAGATGATCGGCAGCGGTGCGTCGATGGCAAAGACACGAAAGGCAATCGAACAGTTGCGCAACACGTTCAAGGGCGACGAGAAGGCCAAGACCGTGCAGATCCGTCTGCTCCTCGACACCGTGCCCGCCGTCGCGGGTCCGCTGGCCCGCATGGGTGTCGTCGACGGCCCGCGCACCGGAGGCAACTGATGCTGACCTCACGCAACACGCTCTTCGCCGGCATCAAGGTCGCGGTCGTCGCGGTGATCACCGTCCTGTTGTTCATCCTGGTGATCAACGCGATGCGCAACCCCGTCGACGCCCAGGTGATCAAGTACCGAGCCGACTTCACCGACGCATCCGGCTTGCACGAGAACGGTGACGTTCGCTTCCGCGGCAAGCGCATCGGCAAGATCACCTCGGTGGATCTGCAGCGCGATGCCGACGGAAAGCCCTTTGCCCGAGTCGAATTCACGATGGAAGACCAGCAGAAGCTGACGTCGACCACCACGCTCGCGATCAAGTACCAGAACCTCACCGGCGTGCGATACCTCGATGTCCGGCCGGGGGACGCCCCCGGCCAGATGGTCAGCCACGCGCCGACCTCCCAGACCGTGCCGTCCTTCGACATCACCGGTCTGTTCAACGGACTCCAACCGGTGCTGACGACCATGGACGCCGACGAGGTCAACCAGTTCAGCGAGAACGCGATCGCCTTGTTGCAGGGCGACGGTTCCGGTCTCGGACCGATGCTCGACAGCACCCAGAAACTGGCGGAGTACGCGAAGAACCGGCAGCAGCTGATCTCCACCCTCACCGCGAATCTCGCGCGCATCGCCGACACCATGGGTGGCCGTTCACCTCAGGTGATGGGGTTCCTGGAGGCCGTGGACCTGCCCATCAGCAATGCGATGACGGTGCTCGACGAGTTCGCTGTGACGGCGAGTGCCGGCCCGGCCCTGTTCGAACCCGTCGAGCGTCTCCTGGTGGCGTTGGGCATCAATGAGCAGTTCAATGTCGACGAGTTCCTCCAGACCTCGTTCAAGTCGATGCAGGAGGCGCTGAACTCGTTCCAGCTCATGCCGAATGCACTGGCCGGCCTGCGGGGGATCGACACCCGCGCGTCGTTCTCGAAGCAGTGCACGAACGGGCGTGCGCAGCTCCCCGCCGATGTCCGTGTGCTCATGAGTGGTAGTGAGGTGGTCCTGTGCCAGCGATGAAGAAGAGCCGGCTGCACCGGTTCTCGACACACGACGGCGTGATCGGCGCGGTGGTCCTGCTGGTCGTCGCAGCGCTGCTGGGCACCCTCGTGGTCATCTACCTGAGGCCGCCGGGTCAGAAGTCGATCACCTTCGAGGTGACCGACGCGTCGGCGATCGAACCGGGCGAAGACGTCCGCGTCGCCGGCGTCAGTGTCGGAAAGGTCAGCGAGGTGGCACTTGCGCCGGACCGGGTCACGGTGACGGCAAGGATCGACGAGGAGATCTTCGTCGGCGACCGGACCCGCCTCGAAGTCCGGATGCTCACGCCGGTCGGTGGTTACGCGATCACGATGATCCCGATGGGGCGGGAAGAACTGGCCACACCCATTCCGGCAGAACGGGTCACCGTGCCCTACTCGATCGGCGACATCATCCAGGCGGTGCCGAGCACCACCGACGAGGTCGACGCCGGAGAGGTCAACTCGAACCTGGACCAGGTCGCGAAAGCGCTCGGCTCCAACGACACCTCCCTGCGGGGCATCGTCGACGGTCTGGAGTCGGTCACCGAGGTCTTCGACAAACAGCGCGGGCAGGTCCATCAGATCGCCGGGCTGGCCGCGGAGTACCTCCAGACCTTCAACGGCAACCGTGAATTCGTCTTCGAGCTGATTCGCAAGATAGACATGGTGGTGAGCACCTATCACGTGAATTCGGCGGGCTTCAACTACGCCTACAAGCTGTTCGCGAACGTGCTGTACAAGCTGTCCCCGTTCATGCGCTTCTACCTCGGCCACAGTGATCTGGTCGCCCAGCACGTGAACCAGATGAAGGACACCATCATCCGGCTCCAGCAGCAGCTCGGGCCGGCCATCGACGGCCTGGTCTCCACGCGGAAGCAGCTGGCGCAGTGGATCACTCCGCAGGGCATGCGCGAGATCGGTGGCGGCGCGCTGTGGACCGAGAACGTGTGCATTCCGATTCCGGGAAGGAACTGCTGATGAGGGGCATCATCTCCGGCCTCGGGGCCGACCGTGCCGGCAAGCGTCGCCGGGCCGCCATCGCGTTCGGAACGGTCGTGGCGGTGGCCGCCGTGATCACGACGGTCGGGCTGAGCGCGGCCTCCGCACGTGATGTCGGTCCGGACATGGCCGGTGGTGACGGCTTCTGCGCCGACATCCCGGACACGATCGGTCTGTACAAGGGGAACCCGGTCACGCAGATGGGTATCCCGGTGGGCGAGGTCGGGAAGATCGAGAACCGCGGAAGCCATGTGCGCGTGACGTTCTCGCTCGATCCGGGTCGCAAGTATCCCGCCGGCGTCAAGGCGGTGACGAGATCCAAGTCGCTGCTCGCCGACCGCAGCCTGGAACTCGTCGGCAACTACCAGGGCGGGCCCACACTCGTCGAGGGCGGATGCATCGGTGTCGACAACTCTTTCACGCCCAAGAGCATCTCCGAGGTCGCCGGCTCGGCGTCGGACTTCCTGAAGGCTCTGTCGGACGACGGCGGTGACGACCTCGAGAAGGTTCTCGAAGGCGCCGACCGTGCGTTCGCCGGGACCGGGACGCAGGCGGCGAAAATGTTCGAGAATGCTGCGCGCGCGGCGCAGAACCCGGACTCGTTCATCGCCGACATCGGTACGTCGATCCGGGACATGGCCCCGCTCACCGACTCCGCGGTGCGTAACTGGGATCAGATCATGTCGATCATGAACCAGGCGCCGAACGTCTCGGCGCTGGGCACCACGCTGTTCTACGACGTCGCCCGGTTCTGTCAGGGCGTCGGCTGGACCATCGCCCTTCTGTACGACATCCAGCGCAACTACGGCGACGACATCCTGTGGCCGCTGCTACACGGGCCGGTCGAGGACATCGTCGCCTACGGTGCGCAGCGCGCGCCGGAACTCTCCGAGCTCCTCGGCGTCACGCCGTCGATCGCGGCGGCGATGCGCGAGCAGGAGTCGGCCGCCGGTGCATTGTCCGTGCCGTATCAGGTACCCGAGGTCACGGTCAGCAAGGCCGAGTGCAAGGCCCTCGGCGGAGCCTGCGATCAGGAGAAGGGCACCACCTCGGTCAATCCGTTGTCGATCCTGCTGCAGAAGGCTGGTTTCTAGATGAGCGCGAAACGAATCCTCGTCGCGGCGATCGCGGTCTGCGCGATCGTCGTCGGCCTGACCGGATGCTCGTCGCTGAGCCCGAATCGCCTTCCGTCGGTGAAGAGCAGCGTGCCGCTCGACTACCGGGTGACCCTGCAGTTCACCAGTGTTCTGAACCTCCCCGACGGCGCCGACGTGATGATGAACGGAATCCAGGTCGGCCGCGTGGAGTCGACGAAGCCCACTCCCGATGGCATCGATGTCGTCGTCGGACTGACCGACGACCGTGCGGTGCCGGCCGGTTCGTCCGCGATCATCCGGCAGAACACCCCCCTCGGCGACACCTACCTCGCCATCGAACCGCCGGCCCGTGACAGCTCCGGCGAGTATCTCCGAGAAGGCAGCGTCATCCCGGTCGATCGGACGACCTCGCCTCCGCCGCTCGAGGACACCATCGCCGTCCTGGCGTACTTCGTCAACGGCGGCAGCATCCAGAAGGTCCAGGACACGATGGCGACCCTGAACCGCACGATGCCGCCGGTCGGCGATGTCCGGAAGCTCGCGGCGATCGTGTCGAAGGACCTCGACGACCTGTCGCGGAACACCGACGAGCTCGAGCGGACGATCAACTCGCTCAACGCCGTGTCCCAGTCCTTCGACGACAGCCGGGTCCAGATCGACCACGTCTTCTCCGATCAGGGCCTGCACTACTGGAAGACCGTGGCCAAATCGCTGGTCGCCCACATCAGTACGCTGCTCCCGTCGGTGGGGTCGGTGTTCACCGGTGGGCTGTTCCTCGTGCCGCTGCTGAACTCCCTCGCCGACACCGGCGAGGCCGGCCGCGGGATGTGGGATCAGGCGCCGTCCACCGGCGCCGCGATGGCGAAGTTCCTCGAGAACACGCTGATCCCGTTCGCCAAGAACCCCTCGGTCAACGTCTCGTCGGTTCGCGTCACCGCCACGGACAGCGGTTCGGTGCGAACGGCGGGTAAGAAGCAGCTCCTCGGGGACACCAAGCTGCTGCTGAGCATGCTGGGAGCAATCCGATGATCACGAAGACCTGCGTGTCGGTGGTGGCCATGCTGGCGCTGGCCGTCCTGTCGATCGCCTACATCCTCAACGTCGGACTGCACGTCAAGTCGCCGTCGGCGAAGCACGCGACGATCACCGTCCCCGACACCAACGGCATCCTCATCGGTTCGCGTGTGCTGCTCCGCGGTATCGAGATCGGGCACGTCACCTCGATCCGGCAGTCCGCGGACGGAGCCCAGATCACCTGGGACTACGACGAATCGGAGAATGTTCCGGTGGAGTCGGAGTTCCGGGTCGACAACCTCTCGGCGCTCGGCGAGGCCTACGTGGCCGTCATGCCGAGTACGGCCGGCGGACCGTACCTGCAGGACAACGCTCTGGTCGACGGCGAGAGCGTCTCCAGTTCGGCGACGTTCAAGGAACTCTCCGAGCGGGTGACCGAGGTGCTGGGCCAGACCGACCCGGAGAAGGTTCAGCGGGTGTTCGCCGAACTCGACCTGGGTCTGCCCGACGGGATGGAGGTCATCGAGGACCTCAATCGCGCCGGACGGCTCCTGACGTCCGAGTTCATCCAGCAGGCCGATCAACTCACCACGCTGCTGGCCACGATGCAGCCGCTGCTGATGCGGTCCACACCGCTCCCCGGCCTGCTGCGCGCGACCGCGCCGAACCTCGAGGGATTCGGTCTGGGGTTCTCGGCGATGGCATCAGGCACCAAGGATGCCGTCGACTGGAGCGGTCCGATGTACACCGGCATCACCACTGGCGCATCGCCTCTCGTGGCGGCTCTGCAGAAGTTCCTCGATGACAGCGGAGCGGATCTGAAGGTCATCGGCGACAACCTGTTGCCCGCGGCCCAGTCCGGTGCGGCCTCGCTGCGGACCGTCGACATGGGCCGGTTCCTCGACAACCTGTTGAACGCAACGGATTCCGGAGCGATCGACGTCAAGATCCCGGTGGGAGGTCGATGATGCCGCGTCGAAGACAGGCGGGACGGGCGTAGCCTCGGCTCCGTCGCCTCGATGTCACAGACGGGCGTAGCCCCGTCATCCTCCGCAGCCACGTCGAAACCCCTGATCTGAAATGAGAATCCCATGAAGACCGACGCTCGCCCCGCCAACGACCAGACCGACTCCGCCGCGGACGATCCGGTGGTCGAAGAGAACGTCACCGATACGACGGCTGACGAGAAGTCCGCTGCGAAGAAGTCCGCCGAGAAGAAGTCCGCTGCGAAGAAGTCCGCTGCGAAGACGCATGAGCCGAAGTCCCGTCTGGCCGGGCGTTCGGTGTCGCTGCGCTCCGTCCTCGTGGGCGCGATCGCCGTCCTGGTGGTGGCCGCCCTGGCGCTGATGGGCTGGCAGCTGTGGAGCACCTCGAACGAGGTCGACGACCTGAAGGCGGCCTCGGCGGATCAGGCGAAGGCAGAGCAGGTCGCCCTCGACTACGCGCAGGGCGCCGCGAACATGAGCTTCGAGAACCCGGAGGACTGGCGGAGTCGCCTCACCGAGGGGACCTCGCCGGAACTGTCCGAACGCCTGCGCCAGGCGTCGACCCAGATGGAACAGCTGCTGCGTCCGCTGCAGTGGTCATCGACCGCGGAACCCATTGCGGCGAAGGTCGAATCGGTCGACGGTGACTCCTACCAGGTGGTGGCCTTCGTCAACGTGCGCACCAAGAACGTGCAGGCACCGTCGGGCATCGAGTCGACGGCGACCTACCGGATGACCCTGGACAAGAGTCAGGACTGGCTCATCACCGCCATCAGCAGCACGGGCTCGAACCTGGACGCCAACGAGGGTGGAGCCCCGGCCCCGGCACAGCAGGCCCCGGCACAGCAGGCCCCGGCACAGCAGGCACCCGGTCAGCCCGCACCCGCGGTCCCGGGCAACTGAACACGACTGAGGAGGAGGTGAATCGCCATGGGTGTTGAGGTCAGTGTCGAGAATCTGACGAAGTCTTTTGGTTCCCAGAACATTTGGCGGGACGTGTCGTTGACACTCCCGGAGGGTGAGGTCTCTGCGCTGCTGGGTCCGTCGGGTACCGGTAAGTCGGTGTTTCTGAAGACGTTGATCGGGTTGCTGCATCCGGAGCAGGGTTCGGTGATCGTCGATGGCACCGACATCACGCAGTGTTCGGCCAAGGAGCTCTATGAGATCCGCAAGCTGTTCGGTGTGCTGTTCCAGGATGGTGCGCTGTTCGGTTCGATGAGTTTGTTCGACAACATCGCGTTCCCGCTTCGTGAGCACACGAAGAAGAAGGAGAACGAGGTCCGCGACATCGTGATGGAGAAGATCGACCTGGTCGGTTTGACCGGTGCCGAGGACAAGCTTCCCGGTGAGATCTCCGGTGGTATGCGCAAGCGTGCCGGCCTGGCGCGGGCGTTGGTGCTGGATCCGCAGATCATCCTGTGCGACGAGCCGGACTCGGGTCTGGATCCGGTGCGTACGGCCTACATCTCGCAGTTGTTGATCGACATCAACGCGCAGATCGACGCGACGATCCTGATCGTGACGCACAACATCAACATCGCCCGGACCATCCCGGACAACATCGGCATGTTGTTCCGCAAGGAGCTGGTGATGTTCGGTCCGCGTGAGCAGCTGTTGACCTCGGAGCAGCCGGTGGTCAAGCAGTTCCTCTCCGGTGACCGGTTCGGTCCGATCGGTATGTCGGAGGAGAAGGACGACGCGGTTGCCGCGCAGGAGGCTGCGATGCAGGCTGCGGGTATCTCCGGTGGCGGTACCAAGGAGGACTTCACCGAGATCATCCCGCAGGTGCAGCCCAATCCTGGTATGCCCGAACGCAAGGCCGTCGCCCGCCACCGCGAGCGGGTGCACGCACTGCTGCCGGAGCTCCCGCCGCACGCGCAGGAAGCGGTCCGCCGCAGCATGGAGGAAGAGGACCGCATCCGTGCCGAGGGCGACGCCCATGCGGCGGATGTGGCCGGCGGCGTCGCCGGGCCGAGGGGGCGGGACTGGCAGGACGGACCCACTCAGGTCCTGCCCCGGGTCTGAGAGCGCGTCCGGCGCAGCGTCGTCGTCGCGGCCCGCGCACGCCCGCTACCTATAGATGTTAGGTTTTAGGTTCCGTGCCGGGCCGTGAACTCCTCACGAGTACCCATGCCTGAAGTGGAGGCGAATCGTTCATGAGAATTGATCCCCGTACACCTGTCCTCGTGGGGGGTGGGCAGGTGAACGAACGAGACGGTGGGGTCGAACCCGTCGATCTGATCGTGCGTGCCGCACGAGAGGCCGCAGCGCAGGCCGGCGCGCCCAAGCTGCTCGAGGTCGTCGACGCGGTGCGTGTGGTGGGTTTGCTCTCCTGGCGCTACCGCGATCCCGGTGCGCTCGTGGCGAACCGCATCGGCGCGACACCGAAGCGCACCGGTTACACGGGCAACGGTGGCAGTACTCCACAGGTGCTGGTCAACGACGCCGCCGAGGACATCGCCGCGGGACGGGCCGACGTCATCCTGATCGGCGGTGCGGAGTCCTGGCGGACGCGGATGAAGTTGCGTGCCAGGGGTGAGCGTCCGGCGTGGACCAGGCAGGACGACTCGGTGCCGCCGGCCGAGATCGTCGTGCCCGACGTGCCCATGGAGGCCGAGAGCGAGCGTCGGATCGGGCTGGACCGCCCGTCGTTCGTCTATCCGCTGTTCGAGCAGGCGCTGAGGATCTCGGCCGGTCGGGGCATCGTCGAGCATGCTCAGCACCTCGGCGCGCTCTGGTCGTCGTTCAGTGAGGTGGCCACGACGAACCCGTACGCCTGGACGCAGCGGTCCTACGTCGCCACCGAACTGGCGACGGCGTCGGAGAACAACCGCTGGATCTCGACTCCCTACCTGAAGTTGCTCAACTCCAACAACATGGTCGACCAGGGCGCCGCCCTGATCCTGTGCTCGGCCGGGGCCGCGGAGCGACTCGGTGTGCCTCGCTCGGAATGGGTGTTCCCGCACAGCGGTACCGAATCGAAGGATACCGACGCCGTCGCGGCACGCGGAGCGCTCGACCGGTCGGCGGCGATCAGGATCGGCGCACACCGCGCCCTGGAACTGGCCCGCCTGGGGATCGACGACGTCTCGTTCCTGGACATCTACTCCTGCTTCCCGTCCGCGGTGCAGGTGGCCGCCATCGAGCTGGGGCTCGATCCGAGTGGTACTCAGCGACCCCTCACCTGCACCGGTGGCCTCACCTTCGCCGGTGGACCGTGGAACAACTACAGCACGCACGCCATCGCCACGGTGGCGTCGCGGCTGCGGGAATCGCCGGGCACCTACGGTCTGGTGACCGCGAACAGCGGGTACCTCACCAAGCACGCCTTCGGCGTGTACAGCACCGAGCCTCCGGAAGGCGGCTTCCGGCGTGAGAACGTCCAGGCCGAGGTGGACGCCGAGCCCACGACGGCGGTGGCCGAAACCCATCACGGTGGAGCCGAGATCGAATCCTGGACAGTCGCTTTCGGCCGGGAGGGTGAGCCCGACAAGGCGTTTGTCGCGGCGCGGGTGCCGGGCGGTGCGCGGACGCTGGCGGTGGTCACCGACCGGGGGGACCTCGACGAGTTCGCCGACGCCGAGATGGCCGGCCGCTCGCTGCGGGTCGAGGAGTCCGGGACGGCCCGGCTCGATTGACCCGACATACCTAACGACGTAAGGTTTATTGCACAGACGCCGGGCATCCGGCGGTGAAGGAGAGACGCGATGAGCGAGATCGATGACTTTCGTGCGCGCTATGCGCAGCACGTCGGCCACGTCGCCGCCGGAGACATGAAATCCGCGTTGGCGGAGATGGTCCAGGAGAACCTCCCGACCGTGTTCGAGGGCGTCGACGTGCCCCGTGGCGCGATCGAGGACCATCGAATCGTCGGTGTCCGTGCGGATGGCGACCGGATGATCGGCGAGGCCGTCTACACATTCGACGGCCGTCGGGTCGGGCTCCGCTCGGTCTGGGAACGCCGCGACGGCACCTGGCTGGCCGCCGCCCTGGAGAACTTCCCGCCGGGTGATGGGGCATGACCGCCACGACGACCGACGTCCCGTGGGGTCCTGCTGTGGATGGTATCGACGCACCGTACTGGGAGGGTCTCCTCGCAGGTGAACTGCGTCTGCAGTGTTGCGGCACGTGTCGGACCTGGATCTGGAGCCCGCAGTCGGTGTGCAGCAACTGCCACGGCTTCGACCTCGAATGGCGCAGCGTCGAACCGGTCGGCACCGTCTACAGCTGGAGTCGGAGCTGGTATCCGTACATCGAGGAACTCTCCGACCGGATGCCCTACATCAGCGTTCTCGTCGAACTCGCCGACGCCGGTGGCCGCCGTGTCCTCGGCCTGCTCGTCGACGATGTGGAGCGGACGCCGAGGATCGGTGAGTCCGTCATCGGTGTCTTCGAGCACAAGGAAGGCGAACCCTGGCCGCTGCTGAGGTGGCGCCGGAACGATTCGGCCGCAGCCGATTCGATGCGGGGAGGACGCTGATGTCCGGATCGATTCGCGGCGCGACCGCCGTCGTCGGGGTCGCCGAAATGCATTACAAGCGTGGCCAATCGCCGATGACCGAGCAGCAGATGACCATCAAGGCCATCCTCGATGCGTGTGCCGACGCCGGGGTATCGCCTCGGGAGATCGACGGGTTCGTCTCGTACGCAGGCGGTTCCAACGACGGCCCCATCCTCGGCGCGGCTCTGATGGTCGACGAGCTGCGGTGGTCGAACATGATGTGGGGCGGCGGTGGAGGCAGCGTGGCCGCGGCCATCACCAACGCGGCCGTTGCGATCACGTCGGGGCAGGCGGACTGCGTCGTCGTGTACCGCGCCATGTCGCAGGCCGACACCGGACGACTCGGCTACGCCAAGTACCACTACGGCCCGCACTTCCTGGCGCACGGCGTCGGCTCGCCCGCACAGATCTGTGCGATGCGGACGCAGCGGATGCTCGAGCACGACGGGGTTCCGCGATCGGCGATGCGCTCGCTCGTGCTGGCGGCGTATCAGCACGCGCAACAGAACCCCACGGCCCAGGGGCACGGTCGACCGCTCGACGAGGAGACCTACGAATCGTCGAGGCTCATCGCCGAACCGTTCCATCTGTACGACTGCTCGCGGGAGAGTGACGGTGCGGTGGCACTCGTCCTGGTCTCCGCCGACCGGGCACGCGAACTCCGTTCCGACCCGGCGTATGTCATCGCCGGTGCGCAGGGCGCGCCGGGAGGCTACTGCGAGCGCGTCGACAACGACGAGCAGTACTCGACCGCCGGTTTCGGCCCGGCGAACAACGGCAAACCCGGTGTCGCCGAACGTCTCTGGTCTTCCGCGGGGATCGTCCCCGACGACGTCGACGTCGTGCAGGTCTACGAGAACTTCAGCGGCCCGGCGGTCGCGGCACTCATCGACCATCGCCTGTGTCCGCCCGGAGAAGCGGCAGGCACGGTCATGACGGTGGAGAACCTGACCGCACCACACGGGAAGCTCCCGGTGAACACCAGCGGCGGCAACCTGGCGGACTCGTTCATCAACGGTCTGAACCTCGCGGCGGAGGCCGTGCGCCAGATCCGCGGCACCTCGACCAACCAGGTCTCCGACGCCAAGTGCTCGCTCTTCATCGGGGGTCCGATGGCGCCGCTGGTCAGCTCGGTGTTGTTCGGCCACGAAGACACGCTCTAGCCAGGCACGCAGACACCGAAGGGTCATCATGTTGGATCGCAACGAGCTGTTCATCGACGGGAACTGGGCTCCGCCGTCGTCGGGGGAGTACGGCGACGTCATCGAGGCCGCCACCGAGAAGGTGCTCGGCCGTAGTGCCATGGCGGGGACCGCGGACATCGATGCCGCCGTCGCGGCCGCACGGGCCGCGCTCGACGGGCCGTGGGGATCGATGAGCAGGGCCGAGCGCGCCGATGTCCTCGACCGGTTCGCCGCGGCGATGACCGCCCGGGCCCGCGACACCGCCGAGCTGGTCAGTCGCGAGAACGGGATGCCCATCAGCCTGGCGAAGCCGACGAACGGCTACGGTCCCGCGGCGATGCTCTCCTACTACGCGGGCCTGATCCGGGCCGCGGAGGACGAAGAGGTGCGACCCGGTGCGTTGGGCGGTCGTACCGTCGTCCGTAGTGAGCCGGTCGGGGTGGTCGCGGCGATCACGCCGTGGAACTACCCGCAGCCGCTCGCCGCGATGAAGATCGCGCCCGCCCTCGCGGCGGGTTGCACGGTCGTCCTCAAGCCCGCACCCGAAACCGCGCTCGACGCTTTCGTTTTCGCCGACGCGGCACAGGAAGCCGGTCTGCCTGCCGGTGTGCTCAACGTCGTCCCGGGCGGCCGTGAGGCCGGAGCGCACCTCGTCGAGCACTCGGGCGTCGACAAGGTGGCGTTCACCGGGTCGACCGCCGCCGGACGTGCGATCGGAGAGGTGTGCGGCCGCCTGTTGCGTCCGGTGACCCTGGAGCTCGGCGGGAAGTCGGCCGCCATCGTCGCCGACGACGCCGATCTGGATGTGTTCGCCGGTCACCTGCTGGAGGTGTCGCTCGTGAACAACGGGCAGACCTGCCACGCCAGCACAAGAATTCTGGCCCCGCGGTCACGCTACGGCGAGGTCGTCGACGCGGTCACCGAGACCGTCCGCGCTCTACGCGTCGGTGACCCGCTCGACAAGACGACCGCCATCGGTCCGCTCGTCAGCGCTGCACAGCGCGACCGGGTCCTCGGCCACATCGGGGCGGGCCGGGCCGACGGTTACCAGATCACGACGGGGGGCGGTGTTCCCGGCGATCTCCCGCAGGGTTGGTTCGTCGAACCGACGGTGTTCGTCGGCGTCGACAATTCTGCGTCCATCGCGCAGGAGGAGATCTTCGGTCCGGTGCTGACGATCACCGAGTACTCCGACATCGACGACGCGGTGCGCATCGCCAACGACTCCGTGTACGGACTCGGCGGCACGGTGTGGACGACGGACGAGGGGCGCGGCCTCGAACTGGCCCGCCGGATCAGGACGGGGACCGTCGGCGTCAACCACTACGCCCTCGAGCTCACCGCACCGTTCGGCGGCGTGAAGGCGTCGGGTCTCGGACGCGAACTCGGGCCGGAGGGCCTCGCGCCCTACCTCGCCCCCAAATCGGTGTATTTCGCCACCCGCTGATCATCTGAGTTTCGACAGGAGTGACATGTTGGGTCTGCCCCTCAACGGAGTACGGGTCGTCGACGTGACCGATGGTCTCGGCGAGTCGTGCGGACGGTTCCTCGCCGACCTGGGCGCCGAGGTGATCCGTGTCGAACCTCCGGGGGGTTCGGCGTCGCGTCGAAACGAGCCGATCGAGTCCGGGATCAGCATTCCCTTCGCACTGAACAACGCGAACAAGCGGGTCGTCGTGCTGGACCTCGATTCCGACGCCGACAGGTCCCGATTCGTCGATCTGGTCGGGGATGCGGACATCCTCATCGAGACCACACCGCCCGGATCGCCTGCCGGACTGGGACTGTCGCCGACCGAGCACCTGGATCGCCACCGTGAACTCGTCGCCGTCTCGATCAGCGGATTCGGTCAGACCGGCCCCTATAGCGATTGGGCCGCAACCGAATCGGTGATCTACGCGATGAGCGGAGTGCTGTCGCGGTCCGGCGAGCCGGGCCGGGAGCCGCTGCTGCCCCCGGCCGGACTCGTCGAACAGTCGGTGGGGGTGCACGCGGCCTGGTCGGCGCTGCTCGCGTACTACGACCGCTTGCGCACCGGCCGTGGACAACTCGTCGACATCTCGGCGTTCGAGGCGGTGGTCCACGGTTTCGATCCCGGCTTCGGTGTGCAGGGCTCGGCCGCGGCGGGTCGCCGCGACGACTTCCCGCGCGGCCGCCCCGACGCCGCGAACTTCTACCCGGTGCTGCGCTGTGCGGACGGACAGGTGCGGATCTGCCTGCTGGCGAAGCGTCAGTGGCGCGCCATGTTCTCCTGGCTCGGCGAGCCCGCCGAATTCGCTGATCCCGCCTTCGACACCATCCCGGCACGTTTCGCGGCCGCGGACCGCCTGCATCCGCTGATCGAGGAACTGTTCGCCGGACACACGCGCGACGAGCTGGTCGCCGAGGGTGCCGTGCGCGGCATTCCGATCGGCGGCGTGCTGCGTCCCTCCGAGGTGCTCGACAACGACCACTTCGCCGCCGCCGGGACACTCGTCGACGCCGAGCTCGCACCCGGTGTCACGGCCCGCATCCCGTCGGGCTACGTCAAGATCGATGGACAGCGAGCGGGATTCCGGCACCATGCGCAGGCGGTCGAGGTCGTGGACGCTTGGTCCGGTACGACCGACGCCCGCGATCTCACACCGGACGCGGGCGAGCCCGGCACCCATCCGTTCACCGGACTGCGCGTGCTCGATCTCGGGGTCGTGGTGTTCGGGGCCGAACTCGGACGGCAGTTCGCCGACCACGGCGCCGACGTGATCAAGGTCGAGAACCGAGACTTCCCGGATGGTCTGCGGCAGTCGAAGAAGGCGTCCTCGCTCGCCGCGTCGGTCGCCTGGGGTCACCGCAACCGCCGCTCTCTGGGTGTGAACCTCCGTACCGACGAGGGCCGAAAGCTGTTCCGGCAGCTCGCCGCGGACGCCGACGTGGTCCTCGCCAACTTCAAACCCGGGACCCTCGACTCGATGGGGATCGGCTATGAAGAACTGCGCGAGATCAATCCGCGCATCATCGTCTCCGACGGCAGCGCCTTCGGTAGCACCGGCCCGTGGAACACCCGACTCGGCTACGGTCCTCTCGTACGTGCGGCCTGCGGCGTCTCGGCGCTGTGGCGGTATTCCGGCTCCGACACGGGACTGAGCGACGGCTCGACGGTGTACCCCGACCACATCGGCGGACAGGTGGCCGCGGTGGCCGTGCTCGCCGCCCTGATCGCCCGGCTGGCGCACGGACGCGGTGCCGAGATCGAGGTGGCACAGGCCGATACGGCTCTCGTCGCGCTCGGGGGCCAGCTCGTCCGCGAATCGTTGGCACCGGGATCGGTGTCGGCCGTGGGTAACACCGATCCGTTCGCCGCACCGGCCGGCGTGTACCCGTGTACCGGCGACGACGAGTGGTGCGTGGTCGCGGTCCGCGACGATCGTGACTGGCGCAACCTCACCCGTGTCATCGGGCGTGACGATCTTGCCGAGGACGTCCGATTCGGGCTCGCGGACAGGCGGATCGAGAATCGGGACGAGGCGGACAAGGTCCTGACGGAATGGTTGTCGGAGCGGACGCCCACCGAGGCGATGACCGCACTCCAGGAGGCAGGCGTCCCCGCCGGTGCGATGGTCCGCCTACCCGAGTTGCTGACCGACCCCCATCTGGTGGCGCGGGATGCCTACACCTCGCTCGAACATCCGTTGCTCCCGGCGCCGCTGCCCACGGCGGTGCGTGTCGCACGGTTCACGTCGATCCCCGATGCGCCGCTGCACCCGGCACCCCTGCCCGGTGCCGACACGCATGAGGTCGCGGTCGGGTTGCTCGGCCTCGACGAAGCCGAGTACGAGCGATGCGTCGCCGCCGGTATCCTCCAGCCACTCGAGGAGAGTGCACGATGATCACGTATGAATGGCGGCCTCGCCTCGAGGGTGACGAGCTCGACGAAGTGATCGAACTCGTCACTGCAGCAGCCGAATACGACGAGGAGGCAGGGTTCTCGCATATCGATCCCACCACCGTCCGGGAGGTCGGTGACGGCAGCCGCACCGTCGCGCACCTGCCCATCAAGGCGCGGCGCGACCTCAGCCCGCTCGACGATGCCCCGATGGTGATCGTGGCGTACCTGCATCTTGCGGTCGACGCCGACGGGCTGGGCACCGTCGCCTATGTGGTCCACCCCGAGTATCGGTCCCGGGGCATCACCACACTGCTCGTCGAGGAGATCGGTCTCGAGACCGACGGAGTGGCCGGCTGGGACCACACCGGGGCCAGAGCACTTCGCTGCTGGGCGTATTCGACGCACCCCGCGTCGGGACGCCTCACGCGCCGCTTCGGGATACCGGCGGTCAGCCGCCAGTGGACGCTGGTCCGGCACCTGACCGGCCCCTTCGCGCTGCCGCTCGACAAGCCCGAGGTCCCGGCCGGGGTCAGCGTCGCCGAGCCACGGGAGCTCGCCGCCGACGATCAGGTGATCGCCGGCGTCCTCGCGTCCTCGGAACTCGCACCGCGGCATCGTGATCGCATCTCCGACGACCTGCGCCTCGGTGGCGGGCTGGTCGTCGACGCGCGGAACGAGGACGGGGAAGTTCTCGGGTTCGTGTGGTTCTCGACCGAGCATCGCCGCCACCTCGAACTGCGTGCCGCACCGGTCGACGCGCTGGTGCTCACCTCGGCCGCGCGGGGCGGAGGCATCGGGACCGCCCTGTTGCTCGGTGCGCTCTGGCACCAACTCGACGCCGGCGTCAAGGTGTCCACGCTACGAATCGATCCCGACGATGCGGGGGCGGTCCGGATGTGCAGGTTGCTCGGCTACGAGCAGGAAGATGTGCACTCCTGCTACCAGCTCGGCGAGAGCTCGAGCCCGCCGCCGACGTTTCGCTGACACGACTTCCGATATGTGAGAAGGCCTTGATGAACGACAACCGGACCGAGGCAGCCGCGCTCGACAACCACAAGCTGCGCGTGGTTGCGAAAGAGGTTGCGGCCGAGGGGGTCGTGTCACTCGTCCTCGCCGAGCCCGACGGCGGCGATCTGCCGGAGTGGTCCCCGGGTGCCCACCTCGACCTGGTACTCGGCGAGAGCCTGATCCGCCAGTACTCCCTGTGCGGTGACGCGTACGACCGAAGCTGTCTCCGGGTGGCGGTTCTCCGCGAACCGGCGAGTCGCGGCGGTTCGCAAAGTGTGCACGAGGACGTTTCGGTCGGGGACCTGATCGCGGTCAAGGGACCCCGGAACAACTTCCCGCTCGTCGATGCGCCGTCGTATCTGTTCGTCGCCGGCGGCATCGGCATCACCCCGCTGGTGCCGATGATCGCCGAGGTCGACGCGCGGGGTGCCGAGTGGACGTTGCTCTACGGCGGTCGGACCGCGTCGGGAATGGCTTTCGCCGATGTGCTGGCGCAACGATATTCCGATCGCGTCCGGGTGAGACCGCAGGACGAGTTCGGTCTGCTCGACCTCGACGGAGCGCTCGACGCGGCGAGCCCGGGCACCGCCGTCTACTGTTGCGGTCCCGAACCGTTGCTGGCGGCGATCGAGGACAAGTGCGGGTCTCGCAGCGGCATCGAACTCCACCTCGAACGCTTCGCACCCAAGGCCGTGCCGGAGGGGTCGGATTCAGAGGCAACAACATTCGACGTGGTTCTCGACCGTAGTGGACGAACGGTCACCGTCGGGGCCCACGAAACGGTGCTCGACGCGCTGCTGCGGGACGGCGTCGACGTCGACTTCTCCTGCCGCGAGGGCACCTGCGGCACCTGCGAACAGCCGGTTCTCGAGGGCGTCCCGGACCATCGGGATTCCGTGCTCGACGACGACGAACAGGCCGCGAACGACTGCATGATGGTGTGTGTGTCACGCAGCTGCTCGGCGCGGCTGGTGCTCGATCTCTGACGTCCCTTCGATACGCCCCTCCGCAAGCTCCGGGGCTACTCAGGGAGCAGAGAAGCGCCCCTCCGCCCCCGGGAGCCCGTGGTCCCGGATGATGCCGTGCAGGAAGCTTCGGACCATCGTCTCGAACAGCTGCTTCTGGGTGAGCTCGTTCTTCGACAACGCCTCTGCGAGAAGCGGTTGCGAGTCGGCCGACACGTTGGGGAAGATCGCCGAACGGGGACGCGGCGGCCGCGTCGCCTCCATGAGGACCGCGCCGATGGCGAGTGTCTCCATGCCGTCCAGGATGCGGACATGGAGATCGACCGGCACTCCAGACTCCAGCAGGAACTTCGCGGTGTCCTCGTAGGTGGCGGTGAACAGGTCGCGGGGCAGGTACTGCAGCAGAACCGGCGCGGCGTTGCGGTGACGGAGGATCGACTGCCGGAAGTTCAGCGCCAGGCTCACGAAGAACTCCGGCCAGTCCGGTCCGGGTTTGATCCGGGGGCGTCGGACCGCGGTACCGGCGATGTAGCGGGCGACCTCGGTGAGGATCTCGTTCTTGTCGTCGAAGTGGTGGTACAGCGACGGAGCGCGCACCCCGAGGTGTTTGGCGAGCTTGGGGAGGCTGAAGGCGTCGAGCCCTTCGGAGTCGATGATCTCGATCGATGCCGTCACGGCGGCATCGCGACTGATCAACGGCTTGGACGGCCGTGCCATTTCTGCCCCTCTCGGCGCCGGTCATCTGACCTAACAAGCGTAGTTTCGGGCCCAGTCTATGTCCACGTGGGCGCCGGGTCGCCGGGCCGGCTACGAGCTGTGATCGACCACCGCGATCGGGCACGACGAGGCGCCGTGCGCGGCCCGCGTCACCGAATTGCCCCACACCGGGAATGAGGTCCCGCCGCGCGGCCGGGTCACCACCAGCAGTGAGGCCTGGGGGACGGCCCGGACCACCGCACGATGAGGGGCACCGTTGACCAATTGCAGCGTGGCGGTGCACTCGGGGAACCGTCGACGCCAGGGCTCGACCACCGCCTCGGCCCGGGCGTAGATGTCGGCGATCCTCGCAGGCGTCGCCGCGTCGGGGATCGCGCAGATCACGGAGATCGGGTGTCCGGTGGTACGGGCGAACTCGAATGCGGCGTCCAGTGCGAGATCCGACGGAGCGTCGACGTCGACGGCGACGACGACCGGACCGCGCGCGGTGAGATTGCCGTAGGGAACGGTCACGACCGGGCACCGCGCCCGTGCCGACAGCGCGGCGCTGATGCTGCCGGTGGTCAGTCGTTCGATCAGGCCCGGCCGGTGATGGCCGAGGACCAGCATGTCGACGTGCTGCGACAGCCGGGTCAGCAGGGGTATGGCGAAATCGTGCTCGACGACCGTGCTGACCTCGAGCCCGGGATGCTCGGCGCGGAGCAGATCGGCGATACCGGCCACGTGGGCGACCGTGGCGTCACGGGTGGAGTCGATGTCGAACTCGGTGAGCGGCGCGAGGGCCATGGACGCCGCGTACCCGTGGACGAGCAGCAGGTGCTCATGCGGGGCCGAGGCGGCCGCCCACTGGGCGGCCGCCTCGGATTCGTCGCTCAGGTCCACCCCGACGGCGATGGTGGTCATCGCGGACGTGGGTCGACTGCGCCCATGCTGCCCCTGCCGCCGTCGGTGCTGCCCCCGTCGGTGCCGCCCGGTGCGGTGCTGCGGGCCGCGCCTGCGGTGACCCGGTCATCGGTCGAGATGCCGGTGACGGCCGTGGCATCCGGCGTGACCGCGGCGGCGGCCTGCGCCCGCCGCTCCTCGTCGCTGCTCATCGTCTTCAGTGCGACCTCCTTGATGAAGGCGATCGCGATGAAGCTCAGCGCGGACATCACCGCTGCGACCAGGAAGAGCCTTGCGGTGCCGTCGCCGTAGGCGCCCCGGACGACGGCCGCGATCGGGGCGGGGAGCTCGTTGAGGTTCGCCAGCCCGGCCGCCGAGCCGCCTGTCTGCCCTGTACCGATGCCGAGGGCGCCCAGCCCCTTGGCGATGAGGTCGGTGACGTGGTTGGACAGCACCGCGCCCAGCACCGACACACCCGCTGCGCCGCCGAGCGAGCGGAAGAAGGTGACCGTCGACGTCGCCGCGCCGAGGTTCTCCGGACCGACGTTGTTCTGCACCGCGAGGACCAGGTTCTGCATCGTCATGCCCATGCCGGCGCCCAGGATGAACAGGAAGACCCCGAGGACGACCATGTCGGTGTGCGCATCGATCGTGGCGAGGAGTCCGAAGCCGACTGTCATCAAGGCCGCGCCGAGGACCAGGAACCGCTTCCAGCGACCGAACCGGGTGATCAGACTTCCCGACACCGTGGCCGACAGCAGCGAGCCGATGACCATCGGCAGTGTCAGCAGGCCCGCCGCCGTCGGGGAGTAGCCGCGGGCGATCTGGAAGTACTGGCCGAGGAACACCGCACCGCCGAACAGGGCGACGCCGACGGCGATGCTCGCCAGCGTGGCCAGCGTCGTCGTGCGGTCCCGGAAGATGGACAGCGGGATGATCGGGCTGGACACCTTCGACTCGACGATCACCGCCACGACCAGCAGGACGACGCCGAGCGCGACGAGTCCGTACGAGGTGAGTGATGCCCAGTCGAAGTTCTTGCCCGCCAGGGTGACCCAGATCAGCAGCGTGCTCACGCCCGAGGCGATGAGCAGTGCGCCGCCGTAGTCGATGGCGACCTTCTTGCGGACGACGGGGAGATTCAGCGTGCGCTGGATGACGAACAGGGCGATGACGGCGAACGGCACGCAGACGTAGAAGGTCCAACGCCAGCCGAGCCAGCTGGTGTCGACGATGACGCCGCCGATCAGCGGGCCGGCGACGGTGGCGACCGACATGACCGCGGCCATCGGGCCCTGGTAGCGGCCGCGCTCGCGCGGGCTGAACATAGTCGCCACGACGATGACGACCAGCGCCTGGAGGCCGCCGAGGCCGAGGCCCTGGATGACGCGGAAGCCGATCAGCATGTCGACCGACTGGGCCAATCCGGCGAGGACCGATCCGAGCGTGAACAGGAGCAGGGCGGCCTGGACCAGCAGCTTCTTGCTCACCAGGTCGGAGAACTTGCCCCAGATCGGGGTCGTCGCGGTGGATGCGAGCAGGGTGGCGGTGACGACCCACGTGTACTGGTCCTGGGTGCCGTGCAGGTCGGTGATGATCGTCGGGAGGGCGTTGGACACGATGGTCGACGACAGGAATGCGACGAACATGCCGAGCAGCAGGCCGATGAGGGCCTCGATGCGCTGCCGGTGGGTCATCGGCACGTCTACGGCCGGCGCCGCCACCGAGGCGGGTGAACTCATGGAAAAACTACCTCCGGGATGTGGGGAAGCCCGTGCGAGCGGGCCTCCGGCAACCGGCACGCGCGTCGGGCGACGTCCGATTTGTTGAACGGTGCAACTATATAGGTGTTGGTTGCAACCGACAACTATCGAGGGTTATTCCAGCCGGGCGGCCGCAGCGAGCGCAGGCTCAGTCGAGTCGCTTGTCGGCGTAGGCTCGCAAGTTCTCCACCTGGGCGGCGTCCAGCGACGGCCGGACCCGGCGGCGGGCCTCCTCGACGTCGACGGCGGTGACCGCGGCGGCGTCGATGTCGCGACGCATCGCCGAGAGCGCGGCCTCGCGCAACACCGCCGAGCAGTCGGCCGCCGAGTACCCGTCGAGATCGGCGGCGAGCTCGTCGAGATCGACGCCGTCGAGGGGGACGTCACGGCCGGTGGCGCGCAAGATGTCGCCGCGCGCCGCGGCGTCCGGCGGTGGCACGAAGACGAGCCGCTCGAGCCGTCCGGGACGCAGCAGGGCCGGATCGATGAGATCGGGACGGTTGGTGGCACCGAGCACGACGACGTCCTGGAGCGGCTCGACGCCGTCGAGTTCGGTGAGCAGCGCAGCGACCACGCGATCGCCGACGCCGGAATCGCTGGATTGACCGCGCCGGGGGGCGAGCGCGTCGACCTCGTCGAGGAAGATCAGCGACGGCGCCGACTCCCGGGCGCGAGCGAACAGATCGCGGACCGCCTTCTCCGAAGATCCGACCCATTTGTCCATCAGCTCAGCACCTTTGACGGTGTGCACCGACAGCTGACCCGACGCCGCGAGCGCGCGCACCACAAACGTCTTGCCGCAGCCGGGTGGACCGAACAGCAGCACACCGCGGGGCGGGTCGACGCCGAGCCGGGCGAAGGTGTCGGGGTGCTGCAGCGGCCAGAGCACGGCCTCGGTGAGCGCCTGCTTGGTCTCGACCATGTCGCCGACGTCGTCGAGGGTGATCGAACCCAACGCGACTTCGGGGGAACCGGACCGCGACACCGGACGGATGACATCGAGCGCCCCGAGGAGATCCTCGGTGCGCAGCGACGGCTTCGACTTCTCACTGCTGGCCCGGGTGGCCGCGCGCAGCGCCGCCTCGCGGGCGAGCGCGGCGAGGTCACCGGCGACGAAGCCCGGCGTACGTGCCGCCACCGAGGTCAGGTCGAGGTCGCCCTCGGTCGGGACCGCGGACAGGATCGCCGACAGCAGGCGCGCGCGGGTGGCGGCATCGGGCAGCCCGATCAGGAGTTCGCGGTCGCACAGCGCCGGGTCGCGCAGCCGGGCGTCGAGCCGGACCGGCTCGGCGGTGGTCGCGATCAGCGCGATACGACCGTCGGCGATGCCGGCCCGCAGCTCGTCGAGGATGAGGGTGGCGACCGGCTCCGGTTCGGACGGCAGCAGTGCGTCGACGTCGGTGATGAGCAGGACCCCGCCGGCCGAGCGTGCACGGGCCACCGCGTCGGCGACGGTCCGCAGCCGAGCGTTCGGCTCGGTCGCTCCCGTCGTCGGGCCGTCGACCGTCACCAGCGTCCGGGGGGCGCACACCGATCGCACGAGCGTGGCCTTGCCCGCGCCCGCCGGCCCGGTCACCAGCACGCCGAGACGGGGCGCGGCTCCCAGGGCGCGCAGGACGTCGGGCTCGTCGAGGGTGATCGCGAGCCATTCGGTCAGCTTGGTGACCTGCGAGTCGACCCCGACCAGCTCCGCGACCGGCCGCACCGGGACGTCGTCGGCCGGACGGGGGGCGGGAGTCGGCGTCGACGCGGTGGAGACCGAACGGCCGGGCCCGGCGTCGGGCACGATGCCGAGGGCGCCGGGGATTCCGGGCGAGCCGGGGCGGGCACGGTCGACCAGCGGCGGGACCTCACCTGCCGTCGTCGACCACAACACGGCGGTGTTGGTCTGCACGCTGACGGGAGAACCGGGATCGGTGGCGGTGACGGTCAGCAGTTCGGTGGTCCAGGTGATTCCGACCGAACGGGCCAGTGCGCGGGTCGCCTCGGTCGCCGCGAGTTCGGGACCGAGGTCGCGGGGCAGCAACGACACCGCGTCGCCGACGGACAGCACCTTGCCCAGCAACGCGCGGCGGAGTGTCGACTCGGTGATCGACTGTGTGGCCAGGATCGAACCGCTGACGACCACACGACCCGCACCCTGCACGACGACCGGCGCCAGCACCACCGGCGAGTTCTCGCGGACACCGGCGTTGGAGAAGGCGATCTCGTCGAGCAACGCCACGCCGGTCGGCGCCGACGCGTCGGTCGCCGCGACCACCGCGGCCGTGACGCGGGCACCGGTGATCGACACCGCATCCCACTCGCGCAACGACAACGCCGTCAGCACCTCGGGATGCACCCGGATGATGCCGCGGCGGGCCTCGGCGGCCGACGGGTTGTGGCGCGCGGTCAGGGTCAGCGAGACCGGTGAGCTCATCCGCGATCACTCTCGGTTCCCGGCCGTTGGGCGGACGCTCCCGTCGGGCGGTTGAGGCCCAGACGTCCCATCGAATTGAGCACCGGTCGGCGGCGCCGGCCGCCCGGGGATGTGCGGGCGAGCTCGCGACGCTGGGCGCGGCGTTCGGCCGGTTTGTCGTTCCAGAACTCCGGCCGGGACGCCACCCAGCGTCGTGCGCGCCACGCGAACGGGATGTGGATCGCGTACCCGGCGATCACGATCATCATCAGGACGTAAGGGAAGGTCACCAGCAGAGCAGCGCAGACGGCCACGAGCACCATGAGTCCGGCGATCGCGCCCGGCGGGATCTTCGCCGTCTTCAACGACGACGTCGGGATGCGGCTGATCGCCAGGTAGGCGAGCAGCACCAGCCAGCCGCCGACCGCGGGCAGCGACGTCCACCAGCCCTCGCCGAACTGTTGTTCCAGGCCGATCGGCAACAGTGCGCAGATCGCCGCGGCCGGTGCCGGGACGCCGACGAAGAAATCGCGGGTGTAGGCCGGTGCCTCGTCGTCGTCGAGCAGGGTGTTGAACCGGGCCAGACGCAGCACGATCGCGCAGCAGTAGACCAGGGCCAGCGCCCACCCGAGGTCATGGCCGTCGAGCAGATGGAAGTAGATGATCATCGCGGGGACGACGCCGAAGTTGATGGCGTCGGCCAGCGAGTCGATCTCGGCGCCCATGCGGCTGGTCGCGCCCATGAGCCGCGCGACCCGGCCGTCGATGCCGTCGAGGAACGCGGCCGCGACGAGAAGTCCCATCGCGGCGGCGATCTCGCCGGTGGTGGCCATTCGCATCGCGGTCAGGCCGGCGCAGATGGCCAGGATCGTCAACGACGACGGCACCAGGATGCGACCGGCCTGCGCCTGCCGACGCAGACGCCGGCGTTCGGGCACCTCCGGCGCGGCGGACTGGGTGGACTGGGCCTGGCGTCGCGCCGAGCGCGCCGTCGGGGTCCGCGAGGTACGCGCATTCGACCGGCGCCCGGCGGCAGGTCCGGGTGGGTTCATCGAAGGAGGGGTCACCGCGGGCTCGGGTTAGTGGTCCAGGTGGGCGAACGGTGTTTCGCCGCCCACCGCGCGCTGTCCGACCGACACCCGGGGCCGCGTGCCCGCGGGGAAGTACACGTCCACGCGCGACCCGAATCGGATGAGACCGTAGGTGTCGCCGATACGCAGCGCATCCCCGGCCTGCGGCTTGCAGACGATACGACGGGCGATCAGTCCGGCGATCTGGACGACCGCCAGCTCGGGTCCCGGCGCGCCGTCGGCGCTCGTCGTGCGGATGGTCATGGTGGTGCGCTCGTTGTCGCGGCTGGCCTCGGGGAGGTCGGCGGAGAGGAAAGCGCCCGGCGTGTGCGTGACCCCGGTGACGGTTCCGGCGATCGGCGCGCGCTGGACATGCACGTCGAAGATCGAGAGGAAGGTCGAGACCCGGGGGAGCGGTTCGGTCCCGAGTCCGGCCTCGGCCGGCGGAACGGCCTCGTCGACCAGCGCGATCGTCCCGTCGGCAGGGGCGACGACCACGCCCGGCTCGGTGGGGGGCACCCGCTTGGGATGGCGGAAGAACGCGGCACACGCGCCTGCGGTCAGCGCGGCCGGCCGCGCGATCCAGCTGTGCTTGCGACCGAGCAGCGCCACCGCGGCGGGCGCCGCGACGAACGGCACCCCTGCGGGGTGGATCGGTGGGATGGTCTCACGGGCCAGGTCGAGAAAATGGACGACACGGCCGGTGTCGCCGGTGCCGTCCGGACGCGGACGTCGGGCCACGATCAACCTCCTCTGGCCGGTGACGGCCGGATGGGAACGGAGTGCACCACATCGCCTGGTGCATCGGCGTCCACTCTAGAGGCCCGGGCCGTCGACCTCCGGCCGGCGCCCTCCGGTCAGCGCAGTACCAGCACGTCGACCTGCGAACCCGCGGCCACCCCGTCGGCGTCGGCGGGCACGTCGATGAGGGCGTCGGCTTCGGCGAGGTAGCGCAGGTGGTGCGACGCCGGCGGGCCGATCGGGTTCACGACGATGCCGGACCCGGGCTGTGCCTCCCCGAGCACTCCGCGCAGGAACTGCCGTTTGCCCCTGGGCGATCGGATGTCGGCGCCGAGTCGGGCCGACACCCGCTCCCGGTGGGCGGGCAGAGCCATGGCGGCGCGCAGCGCGGGCCGGATGAACACCTCGAAGGACACCAGCGCGCTCACCGGGTTACCCGGCAGGGTGATGATCGGGACCCGTGACCCCCGCGGGCCGGCGAAGTGGCCGCAGCCCTGCGGCATGCCGGGCTGCATGGCGACCTTCACGAAGTCCACGGAACCGGTCGCCGACAGCGCATCCTTGACGACCTCGAACGCGCCGGCGCTGACGCCGCCGGAGGTGATGATCAGGTCTGCGGAGTCGGCCACCTCGCCGAGGCGGGACAGGAAGTCGCCGGTGTCGTCGGGGACGAAGTGCACGTGACGTCCGAGCGCGCCCGACTCGGTGGCGGCGGCGGTCAGCATCGCACCGTTGGACTCGTAGATCTGCCCGTGCCGCAACGGGTTTCCGGGTTCGACGAGCTCGGAACCGGTCGAGAGCACCACCACCCGCAGGGGCCGTGCGACGGTGATGTCGGCGATGCCCAGAGCGGCGAGCAGTCCGATCTGCGGTGCGCCGATCACGGTGCCCGCGGGCAGTGCCCTGGTGCCGCGTTCGATGTCGGAGCCGGCGCGGCGGATGTGCCTGCCCGCCTCGACGGGGGCCGTGAAGGTGACCGTCGCGGCCGCGGCGACCGGGCCGACGACGGCATCGGTGAGCTCCACCGGAACCACCGCATCGGCGCCCGTGGGCATCGGGGCGCCGGTCATGATGCGATGCGCGGTACCCGGTGCGAGAGTGAGGTCGTCGGTGCGGCCGGCCGGGATGTCGGCGGCGACCGGCAGGGTGACCGGGGTGGCTTCGGTCGCGTCCGCGAGATCGGCGGCGCGCACGGCGAATCCGTCCATCGCCGAGTTGTCGAAACCGGGTAGCGAGAGCGGCGCCTCGACATCGGCCAGTGATGCCAGGCCGAGCGCCTCGGGCAGGGACACCCGCACGGGCCGGGGAGTGTCGAACAGTGCCGCGACGACGGCCTGATGCTCTACGACGGAACGCATGCGCTCAGCATGCCAGGTGCTCGGGTTCCGCCCCCGCCGTCGGCCCAGACCGCGGTGAGGCCGTTCTGCGGCCCGGCAACTCGCGGACTACATTCGTGCCCATGGCACTGGGTTTGCTGCTCGACATCGACGGGGTGATGGTCACCTCGTGGAAGGCGCTGCCCGGCGCGGTGGAGGCGGTGACCGAACTCGCCGAGCTGGGGATTCCGCGGATGTTCTTGACCAACACGACGTCCCGCTCGCGCGGCGAGATCGCGCAGGCCCTCGGCGAATGCGGGTTCGACGTGGATGCGGAGGAGATCCTGTCCGCGGCGAAGCTGACGGCGGAGTACGTCGCGTCGACCTATCCCGGGAAACGCGTGTGGGTGCTCAACGAGGGGCCGATCGCCGAGGACATGAGCGGCGTCGAACTCACCGAAGATCCGTCGGCCGCGGAGGTCGTGGTGCTCGGCGGTGCGGGTCCGGTGTTCACCCACGCGACCCTGTCGAAGGTGCTGGAGATGATGCTCGCCGACGTGCCGGTCATCGCCATGCACCGGTCGATGACCTGGGCGACGTCCGGCGGTCTGTGCATCGACACCGGCGTCTACCTCGAAGGTCTGGAAAAGGCGTCGGGCAAGAAGATCAAGGCGATCGGCAAACCGTCGCCGGTGGGATTCCGGTCGGCCACCGAATTGTTGGGGCTCGAGCCGACCCAGGTGGTGATGGTCGGCGACGACATGCACAACGATGTCCTCGGTGCGCAGGCCGCGGCGCTGATCGGTGTGCTGGTGCGCACCGGCAAGTTCCGCGAGGAGGCGCTGCGTGCATTGCAGCGTGACGAGTTCGGGCCCTATCCCGACCACGTCATCGACTCGATCGCCGACCTCCCCGAACTGATCGCGAAGATCAGCGGAACCTGAACCTCTCGGACGCCTACGCGGCCTGGCGGTTGGTGGCCTCGGCCGCGCGCTTGATCTTGCCGAGCGTCTCGGCCATCCCGACCTTGAGTTCGGCCTCGAACGAGTCCGCGCCGCCGAAGAGCTTGTCCACGAGGACCGAGGACACCTTGGTGGTGGACCCGTTGACCTCGCGGCGTTCGGTCACGGTCACGCCCCCGTCTTTCGGGGTGATGGTGTAACTCCACACCGTGTGGTTCTCGACCACGCGGAAGCCGAGTTCCTGATTCGGGGTGAACCGGATGACCTTCGAGGTCGTCGGCCACACCAGCGGCCCGCGGCGGTTGATGTTGATCGTCTTGGTGCCCAACCCGACGGAGCCGCCGCGGATGATCATCTTCTTGCACTGCGGGCTCCACTCGCCCATGCGCTTGAGGTCGGAGATCACCGACCACACCTGTTCGGGGGTGGCGTCGATGTCGATGGACTCTTCGATGAGTGCTGCGGTCATGGTCGCTCACCCTATGGGCTTGTTGGCGGACCGTCAATAGCTTGTTGGCGGACAGTCAATAAGGCGTCCCGGCGTCGTGCCCGCCGGCGAAAACGCGTCAGACCAGCAACGTCATCCCGATGACCGCGCCGACGCCGACGAACACCGCGGCCGTGATCCAGCCGGCCGGGTGTTCGTCGTCGTCGAGCAGGACGGTGCCCAACTTGCCCGGGGTGAGCCAGTCGATGAGGACGAACGACCACATCATCACCGCGATCGTCAGGACCGCGTAGGCGACGGTGTAGAGCAGTGCCCGCCACAACTCGAGCAGTTCGGTGTCGACGACCGAACAGACCAGGACGATGGACAGTCCGATCACCATCGAGGTCGTCAGGATGACGGCGTTGCGGTTGTGGTCGATCCAGACCAGCCGCCGCAGCCGGCCGGGAGTCACCACGTCGAGCGCCACGAAACCGACGACGAGCAGGGTGATCCCGACCAGGCTGAAAGAGGCTCCAGCGGCCAGGTTGTTCCGCAACAGTTCCATCCGAGTCCCTCTCGTTCGCCGACCTTCGCTGAAGAACAGTATCGGTGAGCGAGCCCGGAGAGCCCGCTACCGCGTGTCTGTCATCCGGCGTCGAACGCGGGACGCGCGCCCTGCTTCAGCCGACGGTGAGCATCTCGTAGGAGTCGAGATCCGCTGCCAGCCGGGTGAGGTGATCCGACGCATCGCCGAGGGTGTGGCTGATGGCGGTCAGCCTGCTCACGTAGTGGGCGATCGGGTACTCGGCGGTCATGCCGATACCGCCGTGCATCTGGATGGCCTCCTGGCCGACGAGACGCGCCGAGCGGCAGATCTGGAGCTTGGCCCGCGAGGCGATGGCCGGGTCGGCGATGCCGTCGGACAGTGCCGTCGTCGCGTACAGGTTCATGCTGCGCGCCAGCTCGAGCTGGACGTACATGTCCGCAGCGCGGTGGGTGAGTGCCTGGAAGGTGGACAGGGGAACGCCGAACTGCTTGCGCGACTTGAGGTATTCGACGGTCAGGTCGAGGCTGCGCTCCATGGCTCCGACGGCCTCGGCGCACAGCGCGGTCTGGATGCCGACCTCGGCGTCGGCGATGAGCTGTGAGGCGTCGCCGGTGCCCAGGCGCGTGGCCTGTGCGTCGTTGAAGGTGAACTCTGCGCCGCGCCGACGATCATGCGTGCGGTACGGCGTACGGGTGACGCCCTGGCTGTCTGCGTCGATGAGGAACAGTCCCACCTCGCCGTCGACGCGAGCGGACACGATCAGCTTGTGTGCGCAATCGCCATGTCCGACAAGGGTCTTGGTGCCGTTGAGAACGCCTTCGGCGGTCGCGGTGGTCTCCACCTTGGCCTCGGGCCAGCGGTCGCCGGCCTCGGTGTGCGCGAACGCCATCAGCAGTTCGCCCGACGCCAGGCCGCCACGCAGCTCGGCGCGGGTCTCGTCGTCGGCGATGGCGAGGAGCGAGCCGGGGACGAGAACCGAATCCAGGTACGGCTCGGGGGCGAGCGCGCGACCGAGCTCGGTCATCACGCTGGTGAACTCGACCGGGCCGGCGTCCATTCCGCCTTCGGACTCGGGGAAGGTCAGGCCGAGGATGCCGATCTCGGCCAGGGACTTCCACACCTTCTCGCTCCAGCCGAGGTCGGTGTCGGTCACCTTGCGGAGGGTCTCCACGTCGTAGGTCTTGGTGAGGACCTCGCGAACGGTGTCGCGCAGCATCCCCTGTTCTTCGGAAAGCTCGAAATCCATTGTGTTCCTTGCGTTATGAAGTCGTCTGGAAGGTCTTGGCGGGCCGGAGCCGACGGTCAGAGACCGAGGACGGCCTTGTCGATGATCTGGCGCTGGACCTCCGAGGAGCCGCCGTAGATCGAGACCTTGCGGTAGTTCAGGTAGGTCGGTGCCGAGAGCTGTGCCCATTCGGGGGAGCTCACCTGGGCGGTGCCGTTCGCGGCCTCCGCGTCGACCTCGGCGACCGGGAGCGAGTCGGGGCCGGCGATGTCGGCGATGAGCTCCATGGCGGCCTGCTGCAGCTGGCTGCCGGTGAGCTTGAGCAGCGACGACGCCGGGTTGGGCTTGCCGTCGGCCGACGACGCGGCGACGCGGAGCTGGGTGATCTCGAGGGCGAGCAGCTGATTCTCCAGTTCCGCGAGGCGGGTGGCGAACAGCGGGTCGTCGAGCAGTGTGCCCTTGGCTGTGCGGGTCTGCCTGGCCAGCTCCTTGGCGCGCGCGAGCTTGGACTTGGTGTAGCCGACGCGCGCGATGCCGTTGCGCTCGTTGCCGAGCAGGAACTTGGCCTGCGTCCAGCCGCTGTTCTCCTCGCCGACCATGTTCTCGGCGGGCACGCGGACGTCGTTGAAGAAGACCTCGTTGACCTCGTAGCTGCCGTCGATGAGCTGGATGGGGCGCAGCTCGATGCCGGGGGTGTCCATCGGGATGAGGAACATGCTGATGCCGGCTTGCTTCTTGACATCGGGGTTGGTGCGGGCGAGCAGGAAGATCCAGTCCGCGAACTGGCCCAGCGTCGTCCAGGTCTTCTGGCCGTTGATGACGTAGTGGTCGCCGTCGCGCACCGCGCGGGTCTTGAGGGAGGCGAGGTCGGAGCCGGCCTCGGGCTCGGAGAAGCCCTGGCACCACCAGATGTCGAGGTTGGCGGTCTTGGGGAGGAACTTCTCCTTCATCTCCTGCGACCCGAACTGGGCGATGACCGGACCGATCATGCTGATGTTGAACGGCAGCGGGTCGGGGACGAACGCCAGGCTCATCTCCTCGCGGTAGATGTGGTGCTGGATCGGGGTCCAGTCCTTGCCGCCCCACTCCTTCGGCCAGCTGGGGGTGAGCACGCCGTGCTCGTTGAGAACGCGTGCCGAGGCGACGACGTCATCGGGGTACTTGAGGTTGCCTTCCTCGTTCCGATTGCGGACGTCCTCGGGGACCTTTGCGAAGATGCCGCGCAGTTCCTCGCGGAACGCCTCTTCTTCCGGGCTGAACTTCAGGTGCATGGGTTCTTCTCTACTCCTGTCGGGGCTTGCCGGTGACAGCGGCAACTTTCGCGGCGCTCGTACGGGTGAAAGCCCACGTGAACGACCGCTGACTAAGCGCTTGCTTAGTGATAGGTTGCACTATGCCCCGCTGCCCGGACGCTGTCAACGTCCGTGGTGCGGGTGCTGTCCGAGCGGAACCGAGGGGTGAACGTGGTCTCATCAGCGTCTTCGACGCCCGGCGTGCAGCCGATGGCGGCGCGGCCGCGACTTCTGCGCGCCGCGGTCGAGGCGTTCGCGGCGAAGGGCTTCAACGCGACGACGACCAGGGACATCGCCGGCCGCGCGCAGATGAGCTCGGCGGCGGTGTACGTGCACTTCCGGTCGAAGGAAGAGCTGCTCTTCGAGATCTCCGAGACCGGCCATCGCGCGATCCTCGGCATCATCGACGACGCCGACGACCCGGCCGCCGCGCCCGCCGATCGGCTGCGTGCGGTCGTCGGCGCGTTCACCTCACACCACGCCAGTGAGCACGTCCGGGCCCGGGTGGTGAACTACGAGCTGGCGTCGCTGGCGCCCGACCATCTCGACACGGTGATGGCGTTGCGGCGCGAGATCACCCGTCGCGTGCGCGAGATCATCGACGCGGGCATCGTGTCGGGCGAGTTCGATGTGGTCGACGCCCACGCCACCACCAACGCCATGCTGTCGATGGGGATCGATGTCGCCCGGTGGTACGGCTCCCGCGGCTCGCTGTCTCCCGATCAGATGGGGGAGTTCTACGCCGATCTCGCGATCCGGATGGTCGGCTGGCGACCGGGGCCCGCGCCGTCGGACGGGTGAGCACCGGCGCGGCGAACGCGCGCCGTCACACCTCGCCGGACGGCACCGGTCGACGCGGTGGGGTGTCCGCGGCGATGTCGGTGAGGGTCTCCGGTGTTCCCCGGCGTCGGCTGACCACCGCGGCGGCCACCGCTCCGATCACCGCCACGGCGAGTACGTAGCAGACATATCCGACGATGGTGTCGCGTAAGCCGATGTGGGACACGAGGATTCCGGCGATCACGGCCGGCACGCTGAAGGCCAGGTAGCTCGCGACGAACACCGAGGAGTAGACCTGACCGCGCTGCGTGGGCGGGGTCGCGGCGGTGATGCTGTCCATGGCGCCGAGGAACGTGGCCGCCCAACCGGATCCGGCCACGATCGATCCGAGCACGTAGAACGGCAGCGACTCGACCAGGACGCCGGCCAATGAGAGGACGACACCGGTTGCCAGCGCCGGGTAACCGAACGCGAGCTTTGTGGTCGACGGACGGCCGGTGATGAGCAGCGAGGTGAGCGCCGCGCAGGCGAAGAACGTGCCGAGGAGCACGCCTGCCGTGGCGTGATTGGTGACGCCGAAGACGCGCGAGACCACCGACGAGCCGAGCGACAGGTACAGCCCGCCGAGGGACCAGGTGGCGACCAGCGCGGGGGCCGCGGCCAGGAACACGCGTCGAACCGGTCGCGGGACGGCGACCTGCGGTGCGATCGTCGACGCGAGGTGGCGCCGGGAGTCGAAGCCGACCCGCTCGCGGGTCTCGGGGACGACGAGCAGTGCGATCAGCAGCGCGGCGAAGAGGCCGAGAATGACCTCGTAGATCAGGATTCGGGGCGCGGGTGCGTACTGGACGAGCAGCCCGGCGACGGCCACCCCGGAACCCAGACCGAGCGCCGGGGCGGCGCCGACGGTGGCCGACCCGAGGCGCACGGTGGGCTGCAGGTCGACGGTGGTCGCGGTCAGGGTGCCCATCGCCGCGCCGGTCGCCAGTCCCTGGAGGGCGCGGGCGGCCATCAGGGTGCCCACGTCCTCGGCCACGACGAACAGGATCATGCTGCCGATCAGCAGCACCAGCGCGACGGCGAGGACGGGGCGTCGGCCGATGTGGTCGGAGAGCGACCCCACGGTCAACAGGCTCATCAGCATCGTGACCACGTAGACCGCGAAGACGAGCGTCAGGGTCAGGGCGGAGAATCCCCACAGCTCCTGATAGACGGGGTACAGCGGGGATGGCGCCGCGGAGGCGAACAGGACCATCAGGTAGGTCGCCGCGATCAGCCAGAATGCGCGGTGCGGATGAAGCGGTGCCAAAGTTCGTCTCCTTAACGCAAGCACTGTTGCATTAAGAAGCTAACGGGAGTCTGTGCGCAAAAGCAATTGTCTTTGCAATAATGGCACGCATGACGACGGCGAGCACACCCGCGCCCGGCAGTGCCGACGCACCTGCGTCCCGGCCCAAGCGGCCCGGCGGTCGCAGTGCCCGGGTGCAGTCCGCGGTCTACGCGGCGGTCGGGCAACTCGTCGGCGCCGGTCAGCGCGACACGATGACCATCCCCGAGGTCGCCGACCTGGCCGGGGTCAACCCGACCAGCATCTACCGGCGCTGGGGATCGATCGACAACCTGCTCGGCGAGGTCGCCGTCGCGGCCCTGACGCAGGGGGAACCGCTCCCCGACAACGGCGCGCTCGACGCCGACCTGGCCGAGTGGGCACAGATCATCGCCGCCGACATCGGTCGTCCGAAGCGCCGCGCCTATCTGCGGGCGATGGTCGCGGCCCGCGACGGCCTCGTCGAGGTGTGCCCGTGCTGGGAGATCCGCCGCGAGCAGGCCGCGGAGATGATCGAGCGGGCGCAGGCGCGCGGCGAGACGACGCCGACGGTGCAGCAGCTCCTCGACCACGTGATCGCTCCGCTCTATCACCACGCGGTGTTCGGCCTGGCCCTCGACTCCGACTACGTCTCCGTGCTGATCGGCGATGTCCTGTCGATGTCCGAAGGCGCCCGGGGGCGAGCCCGGGAACGATAGGGTCTCCGGACATGAAGAACGTCCACGCTTTCGGCGACGACGCGCTCGGCGATCGTGATGCCGTCGGCATCGCGGCCGCGATCGCCTCCGGTGAGATCTCGGCGGCCGAGGCGGCCGAGGCGGCCATCGCCCGGATCGACGCCGTCAACCCGCACCTGAACGCGGTCGCCTTCGACGATCGGGAACGGGCGCGCAAACGCGCCGTCGAGAACGACTTCCCGCTGGGTTCGTTCATCGGTGTGCCCTCGATCATCAAGAACAACACCGAATTCGCCGGGTTGCCCACCCGTCACGGATCGGCCGCGGTGCCCGCTCACCCGGCACAGGCGAACGAGGCCTTCACCAACCAGTTCCTGGCCAGCGGGGTGAACGTGGTCGGGGCGTCGACGATGCCCGCCTTCGGGCTGACCTCGACGACGGAGTTCGTCGACCGCGAACCGACACGCAACCCCTGGGACACCGACTACTCGAGCGGCGGGTCGTCGGGCGGGTCGGCTGCGCTCGTCGCCGCCGGCGCCCTGCCGATCGCGCACGCCAACGACGGCGGCGGGTCGATCCGGATCCCCGCTGCCATGTGCGGCCTGGTGGGCCTCAAGCCGAGTCGCGGCCGCGTCGAACCGTCGAAAGAGGGCAGGGATGCGCCCATCGACCTCATCTCGAACGGAATCGTGAGCCGGTCGGTACGGGACACCGCACACTTCCTCGCCGACACGCAGGGTTTCCATCCGGCTCCCGACCTGCCTCCCGTTGGCCTCGTCGAGGGCCCGGGAACCACACGTCTCCGCATCGCGCTGATCACCGAACCGCTGACCGGCGGACTCCTCGATCGTGACACACAGCGATGTGTCACCGCGGCGGCCGAATTGGTCGAATCACTGGGCCATCGCACCGAGATGGTCCCGCCGCCGGTGGACCGCGCCTACGTCCAGCAGTTCGTCGACTACTGGTCGCTGCTGGCATTCGCGCTCGACCGATTCGGCAAACGCGTCATCGACAAGGGATTCGACCGCTCGCAGCTCGACCCGTTCACGCGCGGACTGTCGCGAAACTGTGTGCGGCACTTCTACCGTATGCCGGGATCGATCCGCGGGCTGCGCCGTTCGACGGCCGCATTCCGCGCGTTGCACGATCGGTTCGACGTGATCCTCACCCCGACCGTCGTGCACGCCACACCCGAACTCGGATACCTCGATCCGGCACTCGATTTCGACGAGGCGATGGATCGCCTGATCCGCTTCATCGCGTTCACCCCCGCCAACAACACCGCCGGCACCCCGGCCATCAGTCTGCCTCTGGGACAGTCGACGTCGGGTATGCCGATCGGGGTCCACTTCGCGGCCGACCTCGGCAACGAACGGACACTTCTCGAGCTGGCCTTCGAACTCGAAGCGGCGCAACCTTTCGCGCGGATCCAGGACGGCGCCGGCGGGTAGGGTCAGCCGACCTTCCGGTACTTCTTGTGCATCGCCTGCTTCGACACCCCGAGGAACGTGCCGATCTCGGCCCAAGTCATGCCGGCGAGGCGGGCGCGGCGGACCGCCACCTCCTCGTCGCGGGTGACCTCGCGTCGATGCGCGGCTACGCGTAGCAGGGCGTCGATGGGTGTCTCGCCCTGATCGTCTGAATCCACTGCGGTGCGCATACGATCCAGGGTGCCCGTGGTCGTCGCGCATGTCAACCTATGTTGACCGCTCATGGCCGCACGCCCCACAGGGATGGACACACCCACTCCCGAAATCAGGGAGTGGGTGTGTCGATGGTGGTGCGTGCGGAATCCGCTAGTGCTGCACGGCCTTCTCCGCGCCGATACCGGTGAGGGAGCGAACCTCCATCTCGGCGTTGCGTTCCGGCGTACCGTTGTCCGACGGGCTCGTCAGGGTGCCGACGATGCCGAGGACGAAGGCCAGCGGGATCGAGACGATACCCGGGTTGGCCAGCGGGAACCAGGCGAAGTCGGCGCCGGAGAGCATCGCGGTCGACGACCCGGACACCGCCGGGGAGAAGATGATCAGCACGATCGTGGAGATCAGGCCACCGTACATGCTCCAGAGCGCACCGCGGGTGTTGAATCGCTTCCAGTACAGCGAGTACACGATGGTCGGCAGGTTGGCCGCGGCGGCGATGGCGAAGGCCAGCGCCACCAGGAAGGCGATGTTCTGGCCGTTCGCCAGGATGCCGAGCACGATGCCGAGGATGCCGAGCACCACGACGGTGTAGCGCGACACCCGGACCTGGTCGTCCTCACTCACCTTGTTGCGCTTGATGACCGAGGCGTAGATGTCGTGGGCGAACGACGCCGACGCGGTGATGGCCAGGCCGGCGACCACGGCGAGGATCGTCGCGAAGGCGACCGCCGAGATGACGCCCAACAGGACGACGCCGCCGATCTCGAACGCCAGCAACGGTGCTGCGGAGTTCTGTCCGCCGGCCGCGGCGAGGATCTTGTCCGGTCCGACCAGGGCGGCCGCGCCGTAACCCAGGACGAGGGTGAACAGGTAGAAGGCGCCGATGAGTGCGATGGCCCAGACCACCGACTTGCGAGCCTCTTTCGCCGTGGGCACGGTGTAGAAACGCATCAGCACGTGCGGCAGACCCGCGGTACCCAGGACCAGGGCGATGGCCAGCGAGATGAAGTTGATCTGGCTCGTCATCGAACCGCCGTACTGCGCACCGGGTGCGAGAACGTCTCGGGAAGCGACCTTTTCGCTCGACGAGCTGGTGACCGCATCCTGCGCCGCACCGAGGATCGACGACAGGTTCATGCCGAACTTCGCCAGGACGATGAAGGTCATGATGCCGGCGCCGGCGATGAGCAGAACGGCCTTGATGATCTGCACCCAGGTGGTGCCCTTCATGCCGCCGATGAGGACGTAGACGATCATCAGCGCACCGACGACCGCGATCACGATCGACTGCCCCACACGACCTTCGATGTCGAGGAGCAGGGCCACGAGGCCACCGGCTCCGGCCATCTGGGCGAGCAGGTAGAACAGCGACACAGTGAGGGTGGAGATGGCCGCGGCCAGCCGCACGGGACGCTGCTTCAGGCGGAAGCTGAGGACGTCGGCCATGGTGAACTTGCCGGTGTTGCGCAGCAATTCGGCCACGAGCAGCAGGGCGACGAGCCAGGCCACGAGGAAGCCGATGGAGTAGAGGAAGCCGTCGTAGCCGTAGACCGCGATGGCGCCGGCGATGCCGAGGAAGCTGGCCGCCGAGAGGTAGTCGCCGGCGATGGCGATACCGTTCTGCGGACCGGTGAATCCGCGTCCTCCGGTGAAGAAGTCGGCGGCGGAATTGTTGTTCTTGCTCGCCTTGATCACCACGAACATGGTGACCGCGACGAAGGCGGCGAAGATCGCGATGTTGGCGACGGGGCTGCCGACGGTCGCCGCGAGGTTGGTTACTCCAGTGGTGTTCACAGCGAGGGGCCGCCTTCCATCTCGGTGCGGATGGCCTCGGCGCGGGGGTCGAGCTCGCGGTTGGCGAAGCGCACGTACAGGCCGGTGATGACGAAGGTGGTCACGAACTGCAGGAGGCCGAGGATCAGGCCGAGGTTGATGTTGCCCCACACCTCGATCGCCATGAAGTCATGGGCGAACGCGCCGAGCAGTACGTAGATCGAGTACCAGATGAGGAAGAACGCGGTCAGCGGGAACACGAACCTGCGCAGGGCGCGCCGGAGTTCCTGGAACTCCGGGCTCGCCTGCATGTCGACGAATTCCTCGCCGGTCGGCGCGTGCGGCGCCGGTGGTGGTTGGTCGGTGGTCGACACATTTCCTCCCAGAGTGATGGGGCCACTTGTGATGGCACTTCGGAGGAAAGCGTCGTTGAGTGACAGATCACACCGCAAGAAGGTGTCCTGGGTCACACGGTGAAGATCGCCGACTGTGCGACGGACGGTCGATCAGATCCGACGAACGGCGAGTGGTCAGTCGCTTCCCGGGTTCTCCGGGGGTCGTCCTGGAGTACGGTCCAGGCCCATGCCGACCCGTTCGGGTACGTGCATCCGCGCGAACGTGCGGGCGAGGTCGCCGGGCACACGACTCCGGGTGGCCGCACTGACCAGCACCATCGTCCCGAACGCGAGGGGCACGGTCACGGCGGCCGGATAGCCGATCACGACGGCGAGCCAGCCGCCCAGTGCGTCGTCGTCGACGACGCCGGCGATGGCCAGCATCGTCGCCGATCCCGACGACACCCCGCCGACGACCAGCCCGGCGATCGCCCCGACGGATGTCAGGCCGCGCCACCAGATACCCAGCACCAGTAGCGGGCACAGCGTCGACGCGGCGACCGCGAACACCAGTCCGACGGTCCGGGAAAGTTCCAGCGACGACGCCGCCAGTGACAGTCCGATCGGGATCAGTCCGCCGATGACGGCGGCCACCCGGAAGTCCCGCACGCGACCGCGCAGGACATCGGTGGCCAGTGCGCCGGCGACCGACACCAGCAGGCCCGACGACGTCGCGAGGAACGCCGCGATCGCGCCCGCGGCCACCAGGGCGGCCAGGATCTGACCGGCCAGGCCGCCGACAGCGGCGCTGGGCAACAACAAGACCGCGGCATCGGCGGTGCCGGTGATCAGCAACTCGGGTATGTAGAGCCGGGCGAACACCCCGAGCAGGATGGGGAACAGATAGAACAGCGAGAGCAACGCGATCACGGCGAGCGCGGTTCGACGCGCCGACCGGCCATCGGGATTGGTGTAGAAGCGCACGAGTACGTGGGGCAGGCCCATCACGCCGAGAAACGTCGCGATGATCAGCGAGAGCACCTGGAACAGTGGGTGATCGCCGCCGAAACCGCCGCCGGGGGAGATCCAGTCCGAGCCGCGTGTGGGGGCGCCTGCGACCACGGGGGTCGCGGCGCCGGCATCGAGGAAGATCGTGGAGTGCGCGCCGATGTCGTGTCGTCCCGGCTCGGCGATCGGCGCGTTGTGGACCGCGACGCCGTCGAGGGTGCCGGTGACCCGCACACCGTCGGTCTCCGCGACCGTCACCGACACGTCGGTCGTGACGTCGACGGTGGTGGCGGCTGTGATGCGCGGCGGCGCAGGCTCTCCGACGGGGGCGGGGTCGTTGGCGAACACCCCGATGAGCACGAAGGCCGGCACCGCGATCGCGGTCAGCTTGAGCCAGTACTGGAATGCCTGGACAAAGGTGATCGACCGCATCCCGCCGCCCACCACGTTGACCACGACGATGAGCCCGACACCCACCGCGCCGGCCCAGACCGGTGCGCCGAGAAGGATGTTGAGAGTGAGGCCCGCGCCTTGGAACTGCGGGATGAGGTACAGCACGCACACGATCACCACGACGACCATCGCGGTCTTGCGCGCCGCGGGCGAGGCGAGCCGGAACTCGGCGAAGTCGGGCACCGTGTACGCCCCGGAACGACGCAGCGGGGCCGCGACGAACAGCAGCAGGCCCAGGTATCCGGCGGTGAAACCCACCGGATACCACAGCGCGTCGGTGCCGTATTTGGCCACGAGGCCGGCCACGCCGAGAAACGATGCCGCCGAGAGATACTCGCCGGACACGGCCGCGGCGTTCCAGCGGGAGCCGACGGTGCGTGAGGCCACCAGGAAGTCCGAGGTGGTCCGCGAGAAGCGTCCGCCCCATGCGCCGACGGCGATCGTGGTGATCGCGGCGGCGAACAGACCCACGGCGGTGAGTGGGTCGACCCCGCCTGTCACGACCGCCCAAACCCGTCGAGCCCGGACCCGTCGGCCGGGGCGGCCGGGTCGTCGCCCGCGGAATCGGTCATGTCGTCGTCCACGAGTCCCATGAAGTCGCGTTCGGCCTGTTCGGCGAGGCGCACGTACAGCGCGCCGGTGAGGTAGAGGACCGGAAAGGCGAGCAGGCCCAGGCTGATCCAGGTCAGGCGTATCCCGAAGACCGTCGCCTCCGCGATACCGGGAAACACGTACGCCACCAGGGGGAGCGCCATGAACAGTACGAGCGCGCTGCCGCCCAGGCGCAGCGCCAGCCCGAGCTGGGCGCGCATCAGGCCGCGGACCAGTGCGTCACCGACTTCGGTCTGTTCCTGCACCTCGACGCGGGTTCGGACCATGCGCGCCCCGCGGCGGGTGGAGAGCACGACGCGTTCGCGCTGGGGTGGGTACTCAGTCATCGCCCCGGCCGGCGGCGGACCGGTAGTTGCGCAACGGGTCACGGATCAGCCGGTCCTTGAGCTCGCGGACCTGGCGTCGACTCACCGGGAGTTCGGTGGCCTCCGACGCGCCGTTGGATCGGACGCAGACCACGGTGGCGTTGCCCGAGGTGCGTAGGCCGGTGACCATCGACAGGGCGACCAGGTAGGAGCGGTGAACCCGCGCGAACCCTTCTTCCTGCCAGCGTGATTCGAGGGTGGACAACGGTATGCGAACGAGGTGGGCGCCGGACTCGGCGTGGAGGCGGGCGTAGTCGCCCACCGCTTCGACCCAGGAGATCGAGTCGCGTCGGACCAGGGAGGTGACGCCGCTCATCTCCACCGGGATGACCTCGTCGGGCCCGCCGCGCTGATCGGCGCGGGTCGCCGGTCGTGGTTGCGTGGTGGGGCCGGACTCGTCACGGGTGTGGCCGCGCCGGTCCAGGCCGGCCCGAACCCGGACGATCGCCTGCGTGAGACGTTGCTCGCGAAGAGGTTTGAGCAGATAGTCGACGGCCCCGACCTCGAAGGCGTCGACAGCCTTGTCGTCGTGCGCGGTGACGAACACGATGACCGGCGGTGAGGCGTAATTGGCGAGCACTCCGGCGAGCTCGAGGCCCGACAAACCGGGCATGTTGATGTCGAGGAAGATCGCATCGACGCGGTGCTCGTTCAGTTCGCGCAGCGCGCCGGTCGCGTCGGAGGCGACGAGCACCTCACCGACGTCGTCCTGCCGGTCGAGCAGGTAGCGGAGTTCGTCGAGGGCGGGCGGTTCGTCGTCGACGGCGAGGACCACCATCGCGGTCATCTGCCACCTCCCGACCTCTACGGGCCACCTGCGTCCCGATCGACACCTGGGAGCCTACCGTCACGACCGAACGGCGCCGAGCCGTTCGGTCCATTCATCTCGCGCGGCCCGGGACGGGGTGCACGGGGCGGTGCCGTGGTCACGCCCGGATGCCCGCACGGAACTTCGGCACGCGCATGCCGACCTTGGTGCCGGCGCCGACGGCGGTCTCGACGACGAGTCCGTAGTCGTTGCCGAACGCGGCGCGCAGCCGGTGGTCGACGTTGGTCAGGCCCACGTGCGCGCCCTCGCTGTGGTCGAGTGCGTCCAGCGCGCCGCTGCGCAGGACTTCGGGGTCCATGCCCACGCCGTCGTCCTCCACGGTGATCAGACAGTCGGAGCCCTCGTCGGCGGCGACGATCGTGATGGTGCCCCCGCCCTTCGACGCGAGGCCGTGGCGCACGGCGTTCTCGACCAGCGGTTGCAGTGCCAGAAACGGCACGGCGACGTTCAGGACCTCGGGCGCCACGTGAAGTCTGACATCGAGAGCGTTGCCGAATCGCGCGCGTTCGAGCGTCAGGTAGCGGTCGATGTTGCGTAACTCGTCGGCCAGAACCGTGTATTCGCCTGCGGCGCGGAACGAATAGCGGGTGAAGTCGGCGAAGTCGAGGACGAGTTCGCGGGCGCGGTCGGGATCGGTGCGCACGAACGACGCAATGGTGTTGAGCGCGTTGTAGATGAAGTGCGGGCTGATCTGGGCGCGGAGGGCGAGAACCTCGGCGCGGTTGAGTCTGGCACGTGAGGCGTCGAGGTCGGCGAGTTCGATCTGGCTCGACGCGTACCGCGCGACTTCGGCGATGGCGCCCAGCATGCCGGGGCCGGGGCGGTGCGTCGTCGCCACCACCAGCACACCGACGCCTGCCTCGTCGGCCACGAGGGGTTGCGCCACCAGGGCGCGCACCGGGGAGTCGGCGCCGCTCGGGTCGGTGAGCAGGACGCGTCGCAGGTCTCCCAGCGCCGACGCCGCCGCTCGATCGGCATGCGCCAGCATCTCGGCGTCCCAGATGTCCTCGCCGTCGGGTCTGTGGGCCAGGCGATCGGGTTCGCCGTCGTAGAGCGCGACCGCGTCGGCGCCGGTCAGCGTGTGCAGATGGGGAAGCGCCTCACGGGCGGACTCCGCCGACAGCCCGGTCCGTAGTGAACGCGCAGCCAGCGACGCCGTGTGCAGGGCCGAATGGACGGCCCGCTCGGTCGGGGTCCTTACGACCCGGCGGGTGCGGATGAGGACGACCACACCGGCACACGCGAGCGCGCCGAGCACCGCCAGCGCGATGGCCACGCCGCTAGACATCGGCGCGCCTCGACGGAGCGGCGATCGTCGAGACCGGGGTGATCGTCGAGACCACGGCGGTGCGCACCGCTGCCTCGGGGGAGGTCATCGCCCAACCATACCGTCGGCGGTGGGCGACCGAACGCCGGTCGCCGGGCGGAGGCAACCGCACCCGATCTCAGTAGGTGGCCCACTCGCCCTGGGCGTAGCGCAGTATGCGCGGGTCCATCAGGGTTGACGGTGGCAGGTCCAGGGGTTGGCGGTCGATGGGGAACACCGTTGCCGCGCTGAGCTGCTCGGGGCTGAGGAATCGTAACGGGGTCGGGGCGTCCACCATCGGGGCGACGGGCCCGTCGGTTCCGGCCAGGTGAAAGCCCCAGTCGCCGAAGGCCGGGACGTCGACGTGATACGGCGTGGCGGGCAGGCCCGCTGCGCGCATCGTGGATGCGATGCACCAGAACGACTTCGGCGCGAAGTAAGGCGATCCCGCCTGCACCACGACGCGTCCTCCGGGCGCGAGATGGGCGCGGACCATGGCATAGAACTCGGTGGAGTACAGCTTGGCGGTGGCCGAATCGTCGGGGTCGGGCATGTCGACGACGATGACGTCGAATCGCTCATCCGACCCACGCAGCCAGTTGAAGGCGTCGGCGGTCACCACATCTGCGCGCGGGCTGGTCATCGAACCCCGGTTGAGGGCGGTGAGCCGGGAGTCGGTGCGGGCCAGCCGGATCATCTCCGCGTCGAGCTCGACGAGGGTCACGTCGGTGGCGCCGGGGTAGGTGAGAACCTCACGTAGCGCGAGTCCGTCACCGCCGCCGAGGACGAGGACCGACGAGTGCCTGCCCGCCATCGCCGGGTGTACGAGGGCTTCGTGGTAGCGGTGCTCGTCGACCGAGGAGAACTGCAGATCGCCGTTGAGGTAGAGGCGGGTGTCGGCCCCCGCGCCGTTACGGCTCTCGGTGATCACGATGTCCTGGTAGGCGCTGCGCTGCGCGGCGACGATCGGGTCGCGGTAGAGGGCCTGCCGGGCGGTGACCTCGAACCGGGACGACAGCGCCAGACCGGCGATCAGAGCGGCGACCACACCGATCGCCGCCGCGGAGAGCAGTACCAGCTGAGTGCGACGCAACGACTTCCGGAAGATCACGAAGACGAGGAAGCATCCCGCGGCCGCATTCACCAGTCCCACCACCAGGGCACCGCGCAGCTGCCCGAAAAACGGCAGCAACAGGAACGGGAAGCACAGGCCGCCGATCAGCGCGCCGATGTAGTCGACCGCGAACATGTCCGCGACCGCCGCGCCGGCCTCCTGCCGTCGGATCCGTTGCAGCAGCACCATCAGCAGCGGGATCTCGGCACCGATGAGCAGACCCAGCACGAAGGCCACCACGATCAGGGCCGGCGTGTACAGCTCGAGGTAGGCGAAGGCGGCGTACAGCGCCATCACCGACAATCCGCCGAGCAGTGCGAGCAGCAACTCGATGACGGCGAACGACGTGACCGAGTGCGGTTGCAGGGGTTTGGCGGCGAGCGAGCCGATACCCATGGCGAAGACCATCACGGCCAGCACGATCGACGCCTGCGTGGCGGTGTTGCCGATCAGGAACGAACCCAGCGACACCAGGGCCAGCTCGTACACCAGACCGCAGGCGGCACAGACGAACACGACGGCCAGCAGTGCGGTCCGGGCGAACCGCGGCCGTGTGGCCAGCGCGTCGACGGGCGCGTCGGATGCTGCGGCGTCGAATGCTTCGGCGGCTGGTTCGCCGGTGGCGTCGTCGACGGTCATACGGGTACGGGGGAGTGCGGTGCCGGTGTCACAAGATGGACGCGGCGACGATGATCGCCACGCCGATGTGCGCGATGCCCTGGACCCAGACCGCCGGGTGACTCTCCGGATGGACCAGCAGTTCCCCGAGATTGCCGGGGGTCAGCAGGTCGATGACGAGGAACGTCACCGCCATCACCACGAGGCCGATCACCGAGTACACGACGGTGTAGGTGAGGCCCTCGACGAGGCGGCCCTCACTGGCGACGATCGCCGCGGTGACGATGATCGCCACGGCGAACAGGTTGGAGCCCACGAGGATTCCGGCGTTCCGATTGCGGTCGGCCCACAGCTGATGCCGCAGCTTGCCGGGCGTCAGCAGATCGATGATCGCAAAGGACACGATCATCAGGATCACGCCGACACCGGCGTAAGCGCCTGCGGCGTAGGCGTTCTCGACGATATCAGCGAGCATCATCATCTCCGTGGGTTGATCGAGGGGGTTGGTGTCCGGTTGCCGGATCGGGCTGGGTCATTTGCCGCCGCCTCCGCTGCCGCCGCCGCGATTTCCGCTGCCGCTGCCGGAATATCGCGGCGTCGGGACCCAGAAGGCGCCGACGTAGCTGTGGTAGTGGTTGTAGCCCGACCGGTAGTCGCGGCTGAGCATCACGCGGGTCTGACCGGCCGCGTAGGGAAACAGGCCGACGAGGTAGTCGGGGTACTGCAGGAACTGTGTGCCGGCGACGTTGCCTGCACCTGCCGCACCCCCTCGCTGGTCGGCGGGCCGCTCGGCATCGCGGAGCTCGTCGGCGACCTCGGCCGGTGTGCCGTCGGCGATGTAGGCGTCCACGTCACCGTCGTCGAGGGCCGTCTCACGCTGATAGTTCTGCGTGATGTGGTCCCGCGCCGACCCGCCGAGTCCGTCGCCGCGCAGTGCGCGGGTGCCGCATGCGCCGAGGAGCGCGAAGATCGTGACCACGACGATGACGCCGATGATGATGTTGCGGATTCTGTTCAGGCGGCGACGTGGGTCCGGGGTCGGACCGCCGGGCGGCGGCTGGGTCATGGACGGGCAGCCGGGCCGCGGTCGATCGGCCCCCGGTCGATCCGGCTGGAGGTGATCACCACTTCGCCGGCCTGCGGATAGGTGTGCCACGTGTGCCAGGTGACCGTGTTGTCCGACGATTCGGTCACGATCACGGTGACGGCGAGCGGTTCACCGGGGAACCGTCCCATCACACTCGGATGCCCGGTCGCCATCTGCTCGGTCACCCGCGCCGCGAGCTGCTCGACCAGCGCGGCGAACTGATCCGGCGTGGCCTGCTCGATGCGGGACCTGAAGTAGTAACCGCTCTCCTGGAAGCTCTGCGGCAGGGCCGAGGTGACCTCGGGGAGGCAGGCGACCGTCTCGCAGATCCGCTGCGAACCATCTTCGACGAGAACCTGGTGGCTGGCGCCGAGTAGCCGCACCGACACCGAGATGCCGTCGATCTCGCCGTCCTCCTGGGCGAGGGGCTCCTGCAGTGGCGCGCTCAGGGAGAAGCCGAGCTGCGCGGCACTGGTGTCGGCGTAGGTGACGGCCAGCGTGGCGGCCGGGTCACCGAGGTGTTCGGCGTTTTCGGGGAGGTCTGACATGAGGGTGGGGTGTCTTTCCTGATCAGACGTGCGTGCGGGATGGGCGGCGGAGTCGGGCGTGCGCTCAGGGAGTCTCGGGCGCCGGGTTGCTCGGATAGATGCGATAGTCCGCGCGCTGCAGGACCTCGCCGCGCGCGCATTCCCAGCCGCTGCCGTAGTCCTCGAAGGACAGCCGGTCATCACCCGCCTGGTAGTCGTGATAGGCCATCCGGCCCGACGCCGCGAGTCCCGTCGTGCCCGCCGAGGTGAACCGTGCGGTCCCGGCCTCTTCGGATCGGTAGCTCCGTCCCTCGATCTCGACGGTGTCGGCCCCCGGTGTCACCGCGACCCCCGTCAGTTCCTGCCACAGCACGACCTCGAGGTCGGGGTCGTCCTCGACCGAGATCCATGCCTTGGTGCCCAGGCCGGTGTCGAGAAAGTTCTCGGTCCAGGTGTAGCCGTCCTGGGTGAGCCGCACCGTGCCGCGCACGGCGTAGGTCTCACCGCGCAGCTCGACGAGGTCGCTCGGCTTGAGGTTGCGCGGATCGCCGTAGACGGAGTCGTCATCGGCCGAGGAGAACGGGTCGCCCGGGCGGTAGGTGCGGTCGCGCAGGGCGTCGGCCTGGGCCTGCGCCGCCTTGCGTTTGCCGAGGAAGTTGAAGACGACGATCACCGTGATGATCGCGAGCAGCGCGACGATGATGATCAGCAGATACTCCACGCCGCAGACCCTATCGGGATTCGCCAGGACAGTCAGGTCGGCGAGGTGAATGATGCGGTCGTGGCGGTGCCGGTGACGAGCCTACCTTGCACTCGCACTGGTCGAGTGCTAAAAACAAGGTTGGCACTCGCGAGCTGTGAGTGCCAGGTCGGGACGGTGAGACCGGTACCGAGACACACCGGTCGTCCGTCGCGGGCACCGAGTTCCGGCCATACGAACCTAGTGTCACCCCCTTCGGAGGATCACTTACCCATGGCCAAGCAAATCGCGTTCGACGAAGAGGCCCGTCGCGGCCTCGAACGGGGCCTCAACAGCCTCGCCGACGCAGTCCGAGTGACGTTGGGACCCAAGGGTCGCAACGTCGTGCTGGAGAAGAAGTGGGGCGCCCCCACGATCACCAACGATGGTGTGTCCATCGCCAAGGAGATCGAGCTGGAGGACCCGTACGAGAAGATCGGTGCCGAGCTCGTCAAGGAGGTCGCCAAGAAGACTGACGACGTCGCGGGCGACGGCACCACCACCGCTACCGTTCTGGCCCAGGCTCTCGTTCGCGAGGGTCTGCGCAACGTCGCTGCCGGTGCCAACCCGCTGGGTCTGAAGCGCGGCATCGAGAAGGCCGTCGAGGCCGTCACCGAGTCGCTGCTGAAGAGCGCCCGGGAGGTCGAGACCAAGGAGCAGATCGCTCAGACCGCAGGCATCTCGGCCGGCGACCCCTCGATCGGCGAGCTCATCGCCGAGGCGATGGACAAGGTCGGCAAGGAAGGCGTCATCACGGTCGAGGAGTCCAACACCTTCGGCCTGCAGCTCGAGCTCACCGAGGGCATGCGCTTCGACAAGGGTTACATCTCGGGGTACTTCGTCACCGACGCAGACCGCCAGGAAGCCGTCCTCGACGACCCGTACATCCTGCTGGTCTCGGGCAAGGTCTCGACCATCAAGGACCTGCTGCCGCTGCTGGAGAAGGTCATCCAGGCCGGCAAGCCGCTGCTGATCATCGCCGAGGACGTCGAGGGCGAAGCCCTCTCGACCCTGGTCGTCAACAAGCTCAAGGGCACCTTCAAGTCCGTCGCCGTCAAGGCTCCGGGCTTCGGTGACCGCCGCAAGGCCATGCTGGCCGACATCGCCATCCTCACCGGTGGCGAGGTCATCAGCGAAGAGGTCGGCCTGACCCTCGAGGGCGCCGGCGTCGAGCTGCTGGGCACCGCCCGCAAGGTCGTCGTCACCAAGGACGAGACCACCATCGTCGAGGGCGCGGGCGATCCCGACGCCATCGCCGGTCGCGTGGCGCAGATCCGTGGCGAGATCGAGAACAGCGACTCCGACTACGACCGTGAGAAGCTGCAGGAGCGTCTGGCCAAGCTGGCCGGCGGTGTTGCGGTCATCAAGGCGGGCGCGGCCACCGAGGTCGAGCTCAAGGAGCGCAAGCACCGCATCGAAGATGCCGTGCGCAACGCCAAGGCTGCCGTCGAAGAGGGCATCGTCGCCGGTGGTGGCGTGGCCCTGCTGCAGTCGGGTCCGGCCATCGACGCACTCTCCCTCGAGGGTGACGAGGCGACCGGCGCCAACATCGTGCGCGTCGCGCTCTCGGCTCCGGCCAAGCAGATCGCGATCAACGCCGGTCTCGAGCCGGGCGTCGTCGCCGACAAGGTCCTGAACTCGCCCATCGGCACCGGCCTCAACGCCGCCACCGGTGTGTACGAGGACCTGCTGGCCGCCGGCATCAACGACCCGGTGAAGGTCACCCGCTCGGCGCTGCAGAACGCAGCCTCGATCGCGGCTCTGTTCCTCACCACCGAGGCCGTCGTCGCCGACAAGCCGGAGAAGAACTCCGCACCGGCAATGCCGGGTGGCGACGAGATGGGTGGCATGGGCTTCTAGTCCACGCTCTCCCGCTCTCCATCACCACAGGCCGGCCCACTCCTTCGGGGGTGGGCCGGTTTGGTGTATCCGGCCCTGCGGTATGGGGCCTGCGGCACTGCGGAATGGCGAGTGCCGGCGAGGAGTTGAAGGCTGTATGCCTGCTCCCATCACCGTCGACATCTGGTCCGACATCGCCTGCCCCTGGTGCTACATCGGCAAACGCAAGTTCGAGGCCGGCCTCGCCGAATTCGACGGCCGCGACGACGTCGCGGTGACGTACCACAGCTACGAGCTCTCGCCGGATACGCCGGAGGATTTCGCCGGCTCGTCGGTCGATTTCCTGGTGCAGCACAAGGGCATGCCCGCTGCCCAGGTTCGCGAGATGCTCACACGCGTCACCGACATCGCCGCCGAGGTCGGGCTCGCCTTCGACTTCGACGCGGTACTGCAGACCAAGACACTCAAAGCGCATCAGGTGCTGCATCACGCCAAGGCACAGGGCAAGCAACTCGAGTACGCCGAACGTCTGTTCAAGGCCTACTTCGAGCAGGGCGAGCACGTCGGCAAGGACTCTGTGCTCGCCGATCTGGCCGCAGATGTCGGGCTCGATCGGGACGAGGTCCTGGAAGTGCTGGCATCGGGCCGGTACGCGGCGGACGTCGACGCCGACATCGATCAGGCCCGCGCGTACGGCATTTCGGGAGTGCCGTTCTTCGTGCTCGACGGCCGGTACGGCGTCTCCGGCGCCCAGTCACCCGAGACGTTCACCGAGGTGCTCGCGAAGGTTCGCGCCGAACGCAGCGATGCCGAAGAGTCCAGTCATGTCTGAGCCGCACCCGCAGTTCGAGATGATCGGCGACGCCGACGCGGCGGTGTGCGTGGACGGGGTGTGTGCGGTCCCCGGTGTCGAGACCGCTGCTGAGGACCAGACCGAGGACTGACCGCGCAGGTTCGGTGTGTGGGCCGCGGGGGTGAGTGGGTAGACCTGCGCCATGCAGACGTTCCTGCCCTACGCGGACTTCCGTCGATCCGCAGAGGTTCTCGACGCCGCACGGCTCGGTAAACCGCGGGTGGAGACCCTGCAGATCTTGCGGGCGCTGGAGTTGTTCGACTACGGCTGGGGCAACCACCCGGCGGTCACGATGTGGCGCGGTCACACCCCCGCCCTGGTCTGCTACGGCCTCGCGTTCGTCGACGTGTGGACGCGCGAGGGACGCGCGGACACCACCGCGCCGATGATCGCCGAGTTCGCGCCCGACGTCGCCGACCGCTCACAGTCCGAGCTCACCGCCGAGGGACTGATGCCGCCGTGGCTCGGCGATGAGCGTCTCCATCGGAGCCACCGGTCGGCATTGTTGCGCAAGGATCCGGATTTCTACGCCGCGGAGTTCGGGGACACACCCGACGAGCTCCCGTACTTCTGGCCGGGGCCGCCCGTCACGGCGACCCGAGTCGAGACATCCGGGCGCAGAGTGTGGGTGATCAGGCCGACGTCGCCCGACCAGTATGCGGAGTTCCGGTAGGTGCACAGGTGTTCCACGTGATCGCGGCGTGTGTCGCGAAGACGACGCCGGGGTCGTCGGCGAACAGTTTCAGCGCGCCGATCGTCGTGGTGCCGGCGAAGAGCTGGAACGACAGCACCGAGCGGATGGAGGTCTCGGCGAGCGCCCGCTGCTGACGGCCGGCCCAGCGGTCCACCTTCTCGCTGTCGGTAGCCGACTCCGGACTCCAGGTCAGCGCGGAATGGCGTATGTGGTATATCGATCCCAAACTACGACCTGCCAGCCATGACGTAACTCCACGCGGCTCACCACTCCATGGCCGTAGCATTGACCCTTGAAGAAGAGGGTCACGCTGGTGCGGGCAGAGAGACTGTGAGCGTCTCCCTCGGGGAACCGGAGCACCCCCGCCATGGCGTCTTCCAAGGAGTACGCTAGGCCGTCCACGTGTCGCAGGGTGCTCCCTGGAGTGTCGAAACAACCGTTGTCCTTGCGCAGTGCGGCATCGATGGATCCAGACCTCTGTCCCCTCGCGGTGAGACGGATCTCCCGCGAGACTCCCGCCATCAGTGCGAACTCGTGAGGGTCGAAGCTCTCACCCTCCAGGTATCCGATGACCTGGGCAGCAACCATGGCCGCGTTCGCCTTTACAAGCTGAGTCTCGTCGGCGGTGAGCGCCAAACCACTGCGTCGTGAGGGAGTGTCCTTCTCACGTCGGTGACCCGCCCGGTCGAAGCGGTACGGAGCGTCGCTCCAGTCGTGGGCGTTGATCTCGGCGGCCATGTGCGCGGCCAGGAAAGAGAGGGTCATCGGAACTCCTAGTGTCCTAGCGTGCGGCAGAGCGCATCCCTTGATGTGCCACACGGAGAGCGGTGCGCTCTCGAACTAGGAGAGTACATGAGGAGTCCAGGTTGAGCGGCGCCTGCAGGCAGGGTCGGGGAAGTCAGGGCTGTGCACGGGTCGGGCTATCCGCTGCTCCGCAAGAACAACCGCCCTCGATCGATTCGGTGCCTCTAGCTGCGGTCACCGAGATTCTTCTCGAGGATTGTCGCGGCTCGGTCGGTGTCAAGGAGCTGACGATACTCTGACTTGGCAATATCGCCGAGGTCGCTAACCGAGGATGCTTCGATTCGGATGGGCGCCTGCCATGGCTGCTCGTGAGTATGTAGCCAAGCTGTATTAAGTTCCGGAACGAAGTGCGCCAACGCGCTAAAAGTAGGCCATTTTCCCGCGACGGGAATCCGCGAATTGCGTGTCGGGTCATGACCTTTGGGTAAGGAGAACTTCATATTGACCTGTCCCGGTGCGAGCGCTGTGAGGCTAGCTGCCATGCTCCAAGGCATGACGAAGCCGGGATCTCCGTGGAAGCGCATGGGCGTCTCGCTGCAGCCTGTAGCCCGGACCATGTGCCCGCCTACAGAGGCAACTTCCTCCCTCGTGACAACTGACGCCATTGCGCCGACAAACCGCCCGCCAAGATCGGGCATATGCTGCAGGTCGAGGAACGTCTTGGTATATGCGCGGTGCGCGTCAGCGTCCCCGATCCAGCCCGTCCCGACAGCGGTACGGTCCTCGACAATCCCATTACTGATTTCAACGATTTGAGGTGCAGGGCCACGGGTGGTCAGCAGAAAGCTAGTCGACGCATCCTTTACTGTTGCCTTGCTGCGTGTGTAGTCAAGCAGGCCCGTTTTTATGTCATTTACGGTGTTGCCGCGCAGGTCGACAACTGCGCGGATTGCATTCTCCGGATTATCACCCGCGAAGCCGACAGCGACATTGTCGTTGACGATGACGACCTTCTGCAGGGGGTTGACCAGAGCATGCCTTGTCAGCTTCTCATCGTTGCGGTGCGTCATTTTGGTGTCCGCAAGCAACATAACTCGACCGGCATGATGGTCAACAATCTTCGCGATCACGAAGGTCATCAGATCGCGCTTCCCTAGGTCAGTCGTGTTTCGTACGGACTCGGTCGGTGCGGCGGCGTGGGTGGGACTGCTGCACGGATAGGTGACAGTTGGGGTGTTATGCCGCGGCAGCGGCGGTGTTGATCATTGCTTCGAACTCGACGGGCGTCAACCGACCGAGACGGGCTTGTCGGCGCCGGCGGTGGTAGGTCCGTTCGATCCAGGTGACGATCGCAATCCTCAGCTGCTCACGGGTGTCCCAGCGTTGGCGGTCGAGGACGTTGCGTTGCAGAAGCGCGAAGAAACTCTCCATGGCCGCGTTGTCCCGGCAGGCCCCGACTTTGCCCATCGACCCCGTTAGTCCATGAGTGTTCAAGGCGTGCTGGAACTTTCGGGACCGGAATTGCGATCCTCGATCGGAGTGAACGATGCAGCCGGCGACTTCACTGCGACGGGCGACAGCGCTATGCAGTGCCGCCACGGCCAGCCGCGACTTCATGCGGGAATCGATGCTGTAGCCGACGATCCGTCGGGAGTAGACGTCTTTGATCGCACAGAGGTAGAGCTTGCCCTCGCCGGTGTGATGTTCGGTGATATCGGTGAGCCACAATCGATTCGGTCTGTCGGCGGTGAAATTGCGTTGGACCAGATCGTCGTGAACTGGTGGACCCGATCGGCGGCCGTTGCGGCCTCGCTTCTTTCCGAATGCCGACCACCAACCGTTGTCGCGGCAGATTCGCCACGCAGTCCGCTCGCTCATCGGCTCCTTGACCCGCTCTGCTTCGCCGGCGAGGAACCGGTATCCGAACTCGGATCGTCTCGATGGGCATCGAATAGGGCATTCGCCCGGTACGCCGCGGTCAACTCTGCGGTGGTGACTGGATTGGCCATCCATCGGTAGTAGGGATGGCGGGAGAGCTTGAGGACCCGGCACGACACCGCCACGGGAACCCCGTCGGCGGCGAGCTCTCTCACGAGCGGGTAGAGCCTTTTCCCGGCAAGTTCGCCTGGGACAGATACGCCGCGGCGCGACGCAGCACCTCGTTCTCCTGCTCGAGTAACCGGATCCGTTTGCGGGCCTCGCGCAGTTCAGCGGACTCGGTCGAACTCACGCCTGGGCTGCGGCCCTCTTCGATGTCAGCGCGTCGCATCCATTTGTGCAGCGTCATCGGGTGCACCCCGAAGTCGTTGGCGACCTGCTCGATCGTGACGCCGTCTCCACGGTCACGGGCCACTCGGACCACGTCGTCACGGAACTCCTGGGGGTACGGCTTGGGCACAGCTACATCCTTCCCGACCGCCCGAAGGCAAGCCAGATCAGATGTCACCTATGCGTGCAGCAGTCCCGACAGGCCATCGCTCGACGGGTTATCCACAGACTTCCTCGACGTTCCACCAAACAGGCGAACCTGTTGCGAGCCAGTGCTTTCACCGGTCGCCACGTGCTAGCCTCGCCTTCTTCGGGCCGAGGTCTGGGAGAGCCGATGAAACTCCACTCGCTGGCGGGCACTTGCTTCGCCGTCATGTTGGTTACGTCCGCGTGCGGCATCGACAACCCTGTCCCTGACATCGCCCGTGGGGGAGATTCGTCAGGTGGGTCGAACTGCGCGACCTATGAGGGTCCGAACCTGACTGCGCAAGAGTTTCGCGCGCAGATTGTGGAAGCTCACTATGAACGTGAAGAGCTTCTACGAAAGTACAAGTTCCCGGGTGCTGCGGAGATGAACAGCAACCCTGAGTCGAGCGTGGACCTCACGATAGATCAAGTGAGGTCAGAGATCCCAAATGCGCCGGCCGGCTCATTTCAACGACACTTCGAGTTCGTATGCGAGTGGATTGCTGAAGAGTCGAGCACGGAATGTGCGCTGGCACCGGACGAGGCCAGGGGAAAGGCTGCCGAGCAGATTGAGCAGATGAAGAACGATCCCAAGAATCAGGGCATCGACGTCGTTGGCTACGCCAGAGAGCAAAACGAGCTACACAATAGGTATCTGGTTACCTTTATCACGACGCCACTTAGTACCTGTGCACAGGCTCGCGCCGCTGGAACGACAATCGCTGGGATGTACAGCGGCGATGGTATGGAAGTCGATGACAATACACGATTTGTTGTCGAGTCATCAACGATCGTGTGTCCTGATGAAGCCGGTGAGCTTCCGGCCGCTCCAGCCGACTGCGGTGAAACGTCTCTGGAGAGCGTATCGAAGTCGGGGGCGATCAGAGTTGTCGCTGGCGATGTCGACTGCGACGACGCAACGAAGATCATCCGTGAATCCTGGACGCGGCTGCTGGCCATAGAACAGAAGATCATCGTCTACGAAGTCGATGGTGCGGAGTACACCTGCGGAATGGCGGGAGTCGGTGAGTCTGCAGAAGAAGGCTACGACTATAAATGCGAGACCGCGGGTAACGACAAGACCATTACCTGGTCGGCGAACTAAGGAGCGGTTGTGCGGCAGTTTAAGTATCCCAGTCTAACGCTCTTGGTCGTCGCACTTCTCCTGGCCGGGTGTGGTGGGGGAGATACCAGCTCGACGCCGGACCGAGGGGGGAACGCGGCCGGGGGTTTAGGCATACCAGTGGAGTCGCAATGTGTGACCTACGAAGGTCCAAATCTCACGGTGGATCAACTCCGACAACAGCAGTTGGAGCTTGCGCAAAAACAGATCGCTATCGGTCAGAAGTACGGCATGCCTGGCTTTAATGACATGGGCGACCTTGCGGAGAGAGAGGCGTCCGGGTTTTACGATACGCTCGCGGAAGAGATTCCGCGGTCGCCTGCGGGTTCGTTCCAGCGATACACTGAATTCCTGTGCGATCCAGGCCATTTCGACCCGGCCCTCGTGAAGCTGGGTCGTGATGGAGCTGATCAAGCTCTGGAACAGCTTGAGAAAATGAAACAAGACCCGCAGTATGCGCACGTCGACTTCGATGCTTACGGCAAGGAGGTCGTCGAAGTAACCGACGAGTATGTGGTCGTCAGGGTGGCTCTTCCTCTTGTTGTATGTGCGGGCGCTCGTGCGAGCGGAGAGTCTGTTGCCGCCATGGGAGCCGAGGAAGATCAGGAAGCGGCTGCGCTGCGACTCTCGGTCATGGGCTCGAAGATTCTATGCCCGGATGTGGCTGGTGAAGCGCCTCCGATCCCTGTCGACTGTGGAGAACTGGCGCTGAACGACTCAGGTGAGAAGGGCACGATCGAGGTTCGTGTCGGCGAGGTGGACTGTGACAAGGCAAAGCAAGTCATCATCGACTCTTGGAAGCAGCTCGTAGCGGAAGGGGCTAAAGGCGTCTATTACGAGGTCAATGGCGTGACCGAGTATGCGTGCAATATCGCTGGCGCGGCGGTGTCCGACTCGGCGGGCTACGACTATAAGTGCGACAGTCCGATGGGCGACAAGGTCATCACCTGGACCGAGAACTGAGGAGAACGTATTGCGACACTTCAAGTACATCTGCCTGCTGATCGTTGCTGCTGGCTTCATCGTGACCGGCTGCGGGGGTGGTAGTGACATTTCGAGCCCTACAACTGTGGCGACCCAAGACCCGCAGGCTTCACTCGAGGACGCGGCACGGGAGTGGTCGGAGTCTTTCTATGGTGGTGACGGGGTAGAGGCATACGCCCTGTTCACCGATGAGTGCAAGCAAGACCTAACGGAAGACCAGTTCAAGGCCATGTCGGACTTCAACGACAGCGAGCCGACTCGGGAACTCCAGCATGTGGATGCCACCGTTAAGGGGAACACCGGGACGGTGGATCTGCACTTCAATGACACGAGTCAGAACGACACTGGGATGCCTTGGGTGCTCGTCGGTGAAGAGTGGAAGACATCCGACTGCACGATGCGGGAGTGAGTCGACGCTTCGAGTGGCTGGGCGCTCCCGTCACCTCTCGCTCCCCGTCGTTCGGCGTGGTCGCGCCCAGCCGGTGTTGAGACTACCAGGGGTTCGAACGTATGTGCGTACCGAACTGGTTGTCCTGGTCGCCCCGGCGCGGGAGTAGGTTTAAGTCGAGTCCGCGACGATACTGGGTTCGTGGGGTCACTCGACTGGGGAACGCTGCCGGCATGGCTAGCCGCTATCGGAACGGTGTCTGGCGTGTGGGTGGGACTGCTGCACGGATAGGTGACAGTTGGGGTGTTATGCCGCGGCAGCGGCGGTGTTGATCATTGCTTCGAACTCGACGGGCGTCAACCGACCGAGACGGGCTTGTCGGCGCCGGCGGTGGTAGGTCCGTTCGATCCAGGTGACGATCGCAATCCTCAGCTGCTCACGGGTGTCCCAGCGTTGGCGGTCGAGGACGTTGCGTTGCAGAAGCGCGAAGAAACTCTCCATGGCCGCGTTGTCCCGGCAGGCCCCGACTTTGCCCATCGACCCCGTTAGTCCATGAGTGTTCAAGGCGTGCTGGAACTTTCGGGACCGGAATTGCGATCCTCGATCGGAGTGAACGATGCAGCCGGCGACTTCACTGCGACGGGCGACAGCGCTATGCAGTGCCGCCACGGCCAGCCACGACTTCATGCGGGAATCGATGCTGTAGCCGACGATCCGTCGGGAGTAGACGTCTTTGATCGCACAGAGGTAGAGCTTGCCCTCGCCGGTGTGATGTTCGGTGATATCGGTGAGCCACAATCGATTCGGTCTGTCGGCGGTGAAATCGATCGTGACGCCGTCTCCACGGTCACGGGCCACTCGGACCACGTCGTCACGGAACTCCTGGGGGTACCGCTTGGGCACAGCTACATCCTTCCCGACCGCCCGAAGGCAAGCCAGATCAGATGTCACCTACGCGTGCAGCAGTCCCAAGCTTTGTGGACGGATCATCATAGATGATGATTGGACGAGAGCAGGTTGCGATCGAACGATCGGTGTGCTAATCGGTAGCCGAGTGCGTTACGAGTGCGACAATGTCGCGACCAATTTGGGGGCGCTGGACTCCTCCATCGCAATGATCGCGACTCTTCGATAACAGTCTGTCCGGCGTCAAAGTCCAGTACCCCAACTCTGACGGGTAGCAGTTGTTGTGAGTTGCTCCGCTAGGCCGCCGATTGTTAGGAGATGACCGACCGGTTGTCGTGATCGCGTGGCAGCAATGAGGCGCGCGACCATCGATTGTGCCGTCCATTCTTGTGGTGGTAGTGATCCTAGGCAGACTCTGAGAAGCTCGGCTGCCTCGGTGTTGTCAAGGGCTGCGTCGAGACGTGGTGCTTGTCCAGCACGGATAGCCGTAACCGGCCAGAGATCGCCGTGGTCTGTGCGCTTCAATATGAGGTTCGTGAGGTCGGCTATTGCGCTCTCGACGAGCTGCGCATCCGATGGGTCAATAGCGCCGGCCATGTCGCCGAAGACAGGGCGAATGAGTTCTCCAATCGAGGTCTTGGCCTGGGGCCCGGGGAGTTGCACCTTCCACATGTCGACGGTGCGCTGGAGGTCCTCGGGGGTGTAGTGCCCTGGGACACGGCTTGATCCATACTGTCCGTGGTAAACGAGAGTTTGGGCGATCGCTCTTCGCTCTCCACTAGATTCTAGTGCTCTGCCGATCTCGTTGCGAATGCGCTGACTGTCGAGTGTCCTTCTGCTGGAGGCAATTTGCAACGCCGCGGCGATGGTCTGCGGTTCCTGCGGAAACGGGCCTTGAAGGCAGCGCAGGGCGACGTCGATGAGGCGAGTCTGGTCGTAGGGCCTTTCGGCGGCGAGGCCGTCGTCGAGCAGGTAGGCGGCAAGTTCGGGGCCCGCAGGACATAGCCATGCCGGCCAGCGGTTCGCATCATCACAGTGCTCAACGATGTCGATCAGCATCTCACTGCGGTGCCGGCTGTCGGTCGCGAGCTTGCCCGCCGCAAATAGCCAGGCGTTTCGCCAGTGAGGACTCAGCGCTGTTATCTCGAGGTTGGAGCGAATTTCGGCGTCGCTGCCATCAACGAGTCGTCGTCCGGCCATCAACTCCTGCAGGCTGCGTACGTCGAACGAGACAGTGTCGTTCTCGTCCGCGGTGAGGAGCACGAGCCGTTGCGTAGCGACAGCAAAGATCCTTCCCGCGAATGCTGTCGCCGTGTCCTCGTCATGTCCTCCCTCGCGCATGTACTGCGCGGCAAGCGCTGAAAGCTCGGATCGGGGCATCTTAGGGACCACTTCGTCCGTTGTTTCGCAACGAATATGTAGTACCGCACCGACCATCTGGTGTAGTTCAATGATCGCTGTGCGGTGATCGCGAAAGAACGTCCTATTGGCGGTGTTCTTGTTCGCTTCGCGCCTGAATACCGTGTCGAAGTAGTTCCAGAAGAGCTGATACCGAGTTGTGGGGAGTGATCCGGAGCCTCCAAGGATGATGGTCAGGATCAACACCTGCAGCGGGGTCTTGAGTAGGCGTTCGATCGATGGGTTCTTGATGGCATCGCCAAATTGGGCGAGCACGTGGTCACGATGGGGCACATCGTCGCTGAGACGTTGCGCCGTGATGTGCTGAGCGTAGAGGAGCGATTCTTGAGGGGTGAAGGTGTCAAGGTCGATCTGATCGAAGTGGTCGGGAAGCAGACGCTCGGTGTAGCCGGTTCTTCGGGTAGTAATGATCATGAGGAGGTCGGCCTCCTGGCTGTCTGCCCAGTCCAAAAGACTGCCGATCTCATCGACGATCCGTTGACGGTGTTGAGGCATGGTGACCTCGTCAAATCCATCGAATATCAGCAGGGTCGGCCAAGCCTTCATCCATCTAGTCAGGGAGGCTGGTTCAACTGCAAGGTCGGTATTGCTGGTGACGACGGTGGCCAGCCACCGCTTTATACCCGGCCCGCCTTCAGGGCCCATGTCGCTAGCCATGGTGGCTAGATCGACCCGTAGTGGCCATCGAGGGCTCTTCGGGCTCCTGACTTCGATTCGTTCGAGTGACTCGTTGGTGCGGTTGATAATCTCCCGCACTCCGGCCTGGTTGGCTTCGTGACGGGCAAAGTGCGCGCGATAGACCTGGGTGATGTACTTGGCCACCGTGCTTTTGCCGTTTCCGGGTGCACCAGTGATGACAAGGTGACGAGGGTGCGGGGACTGCCATACCGATGGCCGAGTGACTTGGTCTGCGCGCTCGATGATCCGCGATAGAAGCGAGTGGACTCGGCGACTGTCGTAGATAGCCGGGAGATCGACGATGGCGCCGTCGATCTGATGGCGGGTTTCGGGGGTATCGCCAGCTTCGTCGAACCGTAGCCATTGCTCGTGGCGGAGGGTGTTTTGAGCGTGGTCCACGAGCAGAGGGGCAAGTTGTTCGGGATCGATTACGCCGGGGAGAAGTGTCGTCAACCGCGTGAGCAAATCACCGACCGTGATCAGAGCGGGGAAGGCGTCCCGGATGGCCGTTTGATCGGACACGAGAGCGTTGAGGGTGTCGCGGTGCCACACATATGCGTTGCGTAGCCCACGAATCCGCAGACTTTCTGCTGGCTCGCCGTACGCGTCAAGTCGATGCTCATCGAGTTTCGTAGCGATATACCGGTTGATCTGGTCCACGCCCCCCGCGTCGTCCTCGGCCGACAGCCTCGCGTTGGTCACGAACAGCAGGTTGTCGGGGAGTTTGCTTCGTCCGCCCGCGGCCCAGTCATCCAGCTCGCTACGGATCTGCCCCTTGAGCCATCCGAGATCCTGCGCCGGGGGTCCGACGCGTTCGCGTTGTTTGGCCTGGACGACCGTGTAACCGGTCCACCGTTGGCTGGGTCCAGTCTTCTTGTCTAGGATCTCTGGCCATTCGATGACGCCGGTGTAGGTGGCTTCGCGGCCGCCGTCTCTGCCCGACCCGTACACGGCGACCTCGGGACCAATCAGTTTGACGGCGAGGGCTACTGCGAGCTGCTCGAATGCACGTGGCCCGAGTTCTTCGAATGCCCAGTCACTAGCCATCTATGGGAACTTACCGCCTCTAGTGGACACAGCCACTTCGGTGGACGATTGCGGCGCCACCGTCAAGGCGCTCGCCTAATCGCTTCAGCAGGCATCATGGGTAGTTCGAGAGCAGTATGCCGCTGGAGTCGGCGTTGCACCTCGGTTCTCTTGCTGCGGAGGAATGAGGGGGTGAGATCGATCCCTTCGATTTCGCCGAGCCAGTTTTCGGTGTGGGCACGGTCTCGGCGTTCGAGAAGGTTGGCTTCGATGTCGTCGAGGCGCGGAGCATCTTGGGGTCGACGTGGAGCATGGGGCAGCGGATACAGGCGTGTTCGTGGCTGCATGGCTGGCGTAGGGGCGGCCACAACCTCCCAGTTCGACGTTGCGTTTGTCGAAGTGCGCTTCGAACTCGACCCAGTCGGCGGCGGTGACGGGCGGGTACTCGTCCGGAGGACGTAGCGCGCGCGGGCGTTGTAGATGGGCTTGGTAGTGGCGGGTGACGTCTTCGTTGAACACGGCGACGTAGCCGCGGGTGGTTTCCAGATCGAGATGCCTGAGCAGGGCAGCGCCGATGTGGATGGGTAGGCCGTTGTTGACCAGTTCGGTGGCGAACGGGCGGCGGGAGTCGTGGGGTCGGAAGTGGATTCCGTCGAAGCGGCCTCTCAGCGAGGGAGCCTGGCGCCGTCCGTCCGGTGGTCTATGACCGCTCCAACTCACTGGATGGGCGCTCCGCGCCCATCCTCTCCGTTCGAGTCGCCCTCATCACCCTCCGCCGCACTCTCCCTGGCTACCGACTCCCAATGCGCTATGTGCTCGCGATCGGCTTGCTCCAGACTCTTCTTCAAGGCATTTCTACCAAACTGGGTTGCGGAAAATACCACGGATCCACCTGTTGGGCCGTCAGCTCGGCTCATTACGCCTAACTGTTCTAGCCGCTCACCTACTTCATAATGGTACTCACCCGGCCGGGTCGTGAATGGGCTATTAAATACGACGTCCTGGAGTGCCATCCGAGGGAGGGTGGCGCGAATCTGGGCCGAAACTCGTTCCATTGATAATTCCTTCTTCGGTCGCTTAGTTAAGAGCCCCGCAACCGCCGAGACAATAACTCCGACGAGCGCACTAAGGGCAGCGGCCATGGCGACCGTAGCTGCGTACTTCCCGTCCGTCGATTCGCCGTCAAGAACGACAACAACAAAGGCAGTGACCGCACCTCCGAACCCAAACACCGGGATAGTCAAGTGGGAATACTGCGCGATTCTCTCCCTTATCCCCGCCCATAAGCCTCGCTGGTCCGCCGCCACTCGACGATCAAAGTCAACAAGCTCGCGCGCGATGGCGGCCTCAACTACCCTTCTCTGGTCCATCTCCGGCGACATTTTGTCATGGATATCAACCAGGTTCTTCAAACGCTCATGAGGGGTCTTTCGAGCATTTCGTGTCGAAACATATGCCGCGATGAGCGCGAACGCCAGCGGTGCCAGCACGAACCGAACCCAGTCAGTCCACGTCATTCCCATGCGAAGTAGTATCACCCAAACGATCAGCGCTGCCGCGACACCAAGCCCTCCCGAACCCGCGTCGCTCCCGCAAAATCCCGACTGCGGGGTTGCGTCCGGGGTGGTTGCGTCGAGCTGCACTGCTGGCAGTACGGCAGGTGCAGCGTGACCCTGCCCGGCTGCGCCGTCACCTGGATCGGAAGCGGCTACGCCGCACTGGGAACAGTCCTGGTCCCGGTTCGCTTTGCACCTCCGATCGTATGTCTTCCACCCGCGCCCACCAAGGCGCGAAATTCTTTTCGCCGCAAGCGGACGAGTTCACCAGCCGACCCGGACCCTCGTGCCGCACCGACGGCCCGTCGAGTGGACGGGCACCCTGGATCGGGCCGACGTCACCCCGCCGGCACTGCTGCAGAATCCCCGGACGATGTTCCCGGTCCCGGTGGCAGGCGAACACGCACTCGGCTGACCGCACACCGGGCCGATGCTTTTCCGTCGGACGTCTGACACGATGAGGCACGTGACTGCGACCCCCGGCGCGCCCAGCCCGATCGCGAGCCTGCCCAACCTGCGCGACGTGGGCGGATGGCCGACGGTCGACGGGCGGGTGGTGCGTTCGGGCATGTTGTTCCGGTCGACCGATTTCTCCTCGCTCGACGCCGCCGACGTGGCCCCGCTCGAGGCGCTCGGCCTCCGCACGATCTTCGACCTGCGCTCAGCGCACGAACGTGAGGCCATCCCGGACCCCGCGTTGCCCGGCGTCGCCAACATCGGACTCGACGTCCTCGCCGACGCGCAGATGTCGATTCCGGCCAACATCGGTGCGGTGCTCGCCGACCCGGCCGTCGTCGCCCAGGCCGACGAGGCGCTGTCCGGCGGCAAGGCCCGCGACATGATCTGCGGGACCTACCGCGAGATGATCACCCTGCCGAGCTCGACCGCCGCGTACACCGAGTTCTTCCGGGGTCTGGCCGGTGACACCCCGACCCCGGCGCTCGTGCACTGCACCACCGGCAAAGACCGAACAGGTTGGGCCGCAGCCGCTTTCCTCACCCTGATGGGGGTGTCGAAGGATGACGTCTACCGCGACTACCTCCTCACGAACGAGCGCCTGATCCCCGCGCTCAAGCCCATCTTCGACGGCTTCGCCGCAGCCGGGGGAGACCCCGAACTCCTCGTCGGCGTCCTCGGCGTCGACGCCGGTTACCTCGACGCCGCGTTCGACGAGGTGCACGTGCGCTTCGGCGGGATCGAGGGCTACTTCGACGATGCTCTCGGGCTCGGCGCCGACGAGCAGGAGAAGCTGCGCGCGCGATTCCTCAGCACCTGAACCCGGCGCTCGGCTCGACTGCCGACTGGCCTGCGCGAAGCAGGCTGTCTCTCAGCGGAACACGATGCACGTCGTGGTGCCGTGCGCGACGAGCTTGCCGTCGTGCGAGAAGACCTTGCCCTCGGCGGTCGCGGTGGTGCGTCCGGCGTGGACGACGGTGCCCACCCCGGTGAGTTCCCCGGCATCGACGGCGACCGAGCGGATGTAGTTCACCTTCAGTTCCAACGTCGTGTACCCGACGCCGGCGGGCAGTGTCGTGTGCACGGCGCACCCCATGACCGAGTCGAGCAGGGTGGCGCAGATGCCGCCGTGGACGGTTCCGAGCGGGTTGGCGAAGTCGGGTTGCGGCGTGACCGCGAAGGTCACCGATCCCTCGTCGATCTGTTTGGGGACCATGCCGAGCAGCCGGCCGATGCTGGGGCGGTCGGCTCCGGCGCCGCCGGCCTGCCACGCCCGCAGGAGTTCCAGGCCCGACATCGCTGTCGGCTCGGCGTCGGCGTGTGAATCTGTGGAAGTCGTCATGACTATGCATGGTTGCATACTCCGCTGCGATTATGAAGGCCTGCATAGGTCGGGCCGGGCGCCCGGTGAATCGGACAGTTCGACGCCGCCCTATGTAAGCTGGCATAGAAGCTCGGTAGTTGAAGTCCTGCATAGGAGTTGTCCATGGCGACACACCCCGCCGAGTCCGTGACCACCGGTTCTGGCGAACGCGGTCCGCGCGAGCGCATGATCGTCCACGCCGCGGACCTCATCGGGCGTGACGGTGTCGCGGCCACATCCATCGGTGACGTCATCACGGCGAGTTCGGCCCCGCGCGGTTCCATCTATCACCACTTCCCGGGCGGCAAGACCGAGCTCATGACCGAGGCCGTGCGCTACGCGGGCGAATTCATCGCCGAGCGGATCGGTCGTCGCACCACGATGACACCGGCCGAGACGGTGCGCGAGATCGGCGGAGTGTGGCGTCGACTGCTGGTCAACACGGACTTCCAGTTCGGGTGCCCGGTCCTCGCCGGTGGTCTCGCCCGGCGCAGCGAGCCCGCGGTCGCCGATGTCTCCGCCGAGGTCCTCGACCGCTGGCGTGAGGTCGTGACCGCCCGGCTCATCGTCGACGGAGTCGAGAGCGACCGGGCCGATTCGCTGGCCAACCTCACCATCGCGGCCGTCGAAGGCGCTGTCGGGCTCTGTCAGACGCAGCGCAGTGTCGAACCGCTCGATCGCGTCATCGCCGAACTCGCCGCACTGTGCGACGCCGCGGTCGATCGGCGCTGATCGTCGGGGGCGTTGGACCGGCGTCCGGTTCGTAGTAGGTTCACGGTGTCGTCCCCGCCGGGGTGAAACGACCTGCGGTGAGTGGGCCGCAGTGATTCGCACTGCGCCGAGCTCGGGGAGGGTGACGCCATGACGCCGGTCTTCCGGCATGCGCTGGGTTCGGAATTCGATCGGCTCCACCCCAACGTCGCATGGCGCTACGGCATCGACTCCACGTCGGGGGTCGCCCAGATCTGCACCGGCATCTATGAGTCGGTCTACATCTCCTCGGCGTTACCGCCGCCCGCGCTCTGGCACTACGCGAAACGCAATGCGCTGCCCTCGAAGACGAGTCGCATGGTGCCGTTCACCCAGGGGTATTACTGCTACAGCGACGAGCTCGAGCGGGAGTCGCTCGCGGTGCTGCGCACCTTCCGGTACACCACGGGCCCGCGCAAACTGAACTCGCTGCTGGTCGCGGGCCGCAGCGGGATCGTCGACTACTTCGGCGACGGCCCCGAGTTCCTGTATCCGATCGAACCGTCGGTGACCCCGTCCGGTGAGCTGCTCCTCGAGACCGGACCCATGCGCTGGCTCGGCCGCGGCCCCAAGGTGGGTATGCGCGGGTTGTTCACCGCGCAGATGAAGTACATCGAGGGCTGGGATGAGCGACGGGAGCGGTTCCGCTGCGACATGACCGTCCGCAACCCGGTGATCGGCGAGATCATGCACTTCCGTGGCTGGTTCACCGCGGTGGACCAGGCCTGCGCGTTGCGCGACATCCCCGACGAGGCGTGGCCGGTCAACCTCGTCGACCGCGAGAACTGAGCGCCCACCGCATACTTCGAGACGTTCGTTGCATGACCGGGATGAGCTCGCGGTAGGTTCGCCCCATGTCTGTCTCAGCGAATATCGAATTCGACGTAGCCGCCCCGGTCTCGGTGGTGATGGAAGTGCTCATGGACATCGAGTCCCTCCCGGAGTGGTCGGGTCCCCACAAGGAGGCCGAGATCCTCACCGAGTATTCCGACGGCACCCCGGAGAAGGTACGCATGGTGGTCACCGCCGCAGGTATCTCCGACGAGCAGACGTGCACCTACGAGTGGACCGACAACTCCTGCGAATGGCATCTGCTCGAGTCCAACCAACTGAGCGAGCAGCGCGGCAAGTACACCGTCTCCGAGACCGACACAGGTACCCGCGTGCATTTCGATCTCGCCGTCGACCTCAAGATCAAACTGCCCGGGCTCATCGTCAGGCGTGCCCAGAAGATGGCCGTGGACACCGCGCGCAAGGGACTCACCGCCGAGGCGGAGAAGCGGGCGGCGGGCTGAGGAATTTCGTGACCCGTACGTGACCGGGTGATGGCCGGACCGTGGCGCGCGCCGCAGGTACGCTGAGGGCTCATCTACCCGGTGCCCGTGCAATGGAGGCCAAATCAGTTGAAAATCAAGAAGTTTGCCGCGCGAAGCGTGCTTCTCATGACCGGAATCGCCGGATGTGTCGCATTCGCCGGATTGTCCGGGGAGGGCGTCGCTGCGGCGTCGGCGCATTGTTCGGTGTCCAACGGACATCAGGTCGAGCGGGTCGAGGGACGTAGCGGGTGTGGCGCCAAGGCCGGCGCGGGTAGTCGGGCGAGCGCCGACGATTACAGCAACAGCGGTACTGCCGTCGCGGTCTCCGACAACGGCGCGAACGCGATGGCGTACAACCTGCAGCCCGGGTCGACGGCACTGGCCGGGGCCAACAGTCGCGGAACGGCGATCTCGGTCACGACCGGACCGAGCGCCCTCTCGATCGCACAGGCCCGCCGTGGGGGTACCACGGTGTCGGTCGGTGGCTGGGGCGGACAGGCATACGGCGGCCCCGACGGCGCCCACTGCAGCGGCGGGTTCGCCGCAGCGTTCGACAGCAGCACCGGCAAGGCATGCCTGCGCTCGGGGAGCATCGATCTGAAGAACTGATCTGACCGGTCACCTCCACACGCGAGAAGCCCGGAACACGCCCGACGCTCCGTTCACCGGAGGGTCGGGCGTTGTTTCGTGGTTGGCCCTATCGTTGGGTGGTGACCGACCTCCACTCCGCAGACGCCCAGATGGGCCCCGACTTCAGTGTGCTCAACGGCCGCGAGGCCCTTCAGCAGCTCGTCGACCTGCATGACACCACCCATTTCACGGTGAACGACGACGACGATGACGATCCCGTCCTGCTGACCCTGCCCGAGCGCAACGTCGTCGACACCTGGCGTGAGGACTACCCCTACGACGAGCGCATGAGTCGTCGCGAGTACGAGGTGACCAAACGCCGCCTGCAGATCGAGCTCCTCAAGCTGCAGAAGTGGTCCAAGCAGACCGGTCAGCGGCACCTGCTGGTGTTCGAGGGGCGTGACGCCGCGGGCAAGGGCGGCACCATCAAGCGGTTCAACGAACACCTCAACCCCCGTGGCGCGCGCACCATCGCGCTGGAGAAACCCAGCGAGCGCGAGGCCACCGAGTGGTACTTCCAGCGTTACGTCCAGCACCTGCCGGCCGGCGGTGAGATGGTCTTCTTCGATCGGTCCTGGTACAACCGCGCGGGCGTCGAACGGGTGATGGGGTTCGTCAGCCCCCAGCAGTACACACAGTTCGTCTCGCAGGTGCCTGCCTTCGAGAAGATGCTCGTCGACGACGGCATCAACCTGGTCAAGTTCTGGTTCTCGGTCACCCCGCTCGAACAGCGCACCCGCTTCGCCATCCGGCAGATCGATCCCGTGCGCCAGTGGAAGCTGTCGCCGATGGACCTTGCGTCGCTGGACAAGTGGGATGCCTACACCGAGGCCAAGGAGGCGATGTTCGCCGCCACCGACACCCAGCACGCGCCGTGGACCGTGGTGAAGTCCAACGACAAGAAACGTGCCCGCATCAACGCGATGCGTCATGTGCTGAGCCTGTTCGACTACGACGGCAAGAACGTGGACTTCGTCGGCACACCGGACCCGCTGATCGTCGGGCGCGCCGCGGACGTGATCGGGGAGTAACGGCGACGGCTACTTTCGCGGGCTCGGTAGCCTCGTGGCTGTGCGTAGCTTTCTGAGTTTCTTGTTGACGCTCGTCGCGATGGCGGCGACCGTGGTCGCGGTTCCGTCGATCTGGCTGGATCAGCGCATCGTCGACCAGGAGGGATTCGTCTCCACGGTGGCGCCGATGGCGCAGAACCAGAAGGTCAAGGACTACCTGGCAGACGAGATCGCCGCCCAGGCGACCGCGCGCACCGACCTGCCGATCGCCGGGGCGCTGGTGCGGCCGCTGGCCGCGCGCTACACCGACACCGAGCAGTTCCGGCTCGACTTCGCCGACGTGGTGGGCCAGCAGCACGAGTGGCTGTTCACCGAGCCTGCGCCGGGAGCCGACACCTCCGTCATGCAGCTCGACATCACCGCGATGATCAACCGCGCGCTCAACCTCACCGGCACCGGGAACGAGATCTCCGGCCCCGTGGTCGTCGAATTGACCAACGGCGCTTCGGGTCTGGAAGCGGGACGCTACGCCGAGGTCGGCAAGCAGATCACGCTCCTCGGTTGGTCGGCCGCGGCGGTCGCCGTGCTCGCGGCGTTGGTCGCGTTGCTGGTCGCACGACGCCGCGGCACCGTCTTCGCGTGGCTGGGTGTCGGCGTCGTCGCGGCGGGCGCGTCGACGTGGGCCATCGGAGTGTTCTTCGCCGATCGGGCCAAGCAGGAGGTCGCCGGGGCGGAGCGGTCCGGCCGGGAGGTGGCCGAACTGATCATCGACGGCGCCTACGACGACGTCACCAGGGTGGCGCTCATCGTCGGCGGTGTGGGTGTCGCGATGTTCGCGGTGGGTGTCCTGGGCAGGCTGGTCTTCGCGGGACGACGCTGAGCCAACCGTCGGCTCGGGCGTTCAAAGTGGTACGAACGTCCAATGCGGTCCGGTCCGCAGGTCTGCGCCGCGTTCGGCTGGTGCCCGTGTCAGACTGGCGCGCAGTCCGATTCGCGAACTCGACGAAGGAACCCCATGCCCTCCTCTGACCCTGCCTCTCACCACTTCCAGCTGGGGCTGTTCTCCTCGAACTGCTCCGGCGGTCTGGCCGTGACCAAGGTTCCCGAACGATGGTCGGGATCCTGGGAGGACAATCTGCGTCTGGCGAGCATCGCCGACGAGGTGGGCATCGACTTCATGCTGCCGATCGCACGCTGGATCGGGTACGGCGGCGAGACCAACTTCCACGAGGGCGTACTCGAACCGATCCCGTGGGCGACGGCCATTCTCGCCAAGACCGACCGGCTTCGGGCGTTCGCCACCGTCCACACCGCGTTCAACCATCCGGTGGTGACCGCCAAGCAGATCGCGACCATGGATCAGGTGGCGCCCGGCCGCGCGGGGCTGAACGTCGTGGCGGGCTGGAACCAACCGGAGTACGTGGCCATGGGTTCGGAGCTGCCCACCGACCACGACGCGCGCTACGAGATGGCCCAGGAATGGTTCGACATCATCACCGACCTGTGGACGCGGGAGGGTCGCTGGGACCACGACGGCAAGTTCTGGACGCTGCACGGTCTGGAGGGAGCTCCCAAGCCCGCGGGCGGTCGTGTCCCCGTCCTCAACGCCGGGTCCAGTGCGCAGGGCAAGGCATTCGCGGCCCGCAACGCCGACGTCGTCTTCACCATCGTGGGCAGCCCGGAAGAGGGGGCCGACGTCGTGACCTCGATCCGGGCTCAGTCGGCGGCGCTGGGGCGCAGCGCGGGCGTCGTCTCGCCGACACACGTGGTGTGCAGGCCGACCCGCAGCGAGGCGCAGGAGTACCTGCACTACTACGCCGAGGAGAACGCCGACTGGGAGGCCGTGGACAACCTGATGACCTTGCAGGGCATGCATGCTCAGTCGTTCACCAAGGAGATGCTGGCGACGTTCCGCGGTCGCTTCGCCGCCGGCCACGGCACCTGCCCGATGATCGGCACCCCCGACGATGTCGCCGACGAGATCGTCAAGTTCGCCGCCGCCGGATTCGACGGCATCACGATGGCCTTCGTCGACTACGCCGGTGAACTCGAGTACTTTGCCGCCGAGGTCATGCCGCGACTCGCCGCCCGCGGCATCCGTGCACAGGTCTGACTTCTGAAGTCAGAGTGAGGGATGTGCATCGGTTTGGCGATACGCATCCCTCACTCTGCCTGCTTCCTGAAGGATCAGTGCCCGGCGAATGCCTCGGCCAGCCACCATGCGCCACCGTCGTCGGTGATCTTGGCGTCGATGACCAGGGGACCGGAAGGCTCTGGCGACGAGAGTGTCTCGACCCAGCGTCGGACCGCGTCCAGGTCGTCGAGGCCGGTGACCGTGACGCCGGTGGCGCCGTGACCGCGGGCGATGGCGGCGATGTCGACCTCCGGGAAGGTCACGGTGGTCATGTCGGCGTTCCCGAAGTGGTGGACCTCCGCGCCGTAGGCGGAGTCGTTGTAGACGACGACGACCAGCGGGAGGGCCAGGCGGACGGCGGTCTCCAATTCGGCTATGGCCATGAGGAATCCGCCGTCTCCTGTGCCGAGAACCGGGATGCGCGACGGTTGTGCGAAGGCCGCGCCGATCGCGGTGCCAAGGCCCAGGCCGATCGACTGGAATGCCTGGGTGAAACAGAAACCGAATTCGTCGGGGACCGAGAGATGCGTCGACGGATAGCCCATGAAGTTGCCCGAGTCGATCGACACGATGCGGTCGGCGGGCAGGATCTCGTCGAGCGCGATCGTCAGCGCGCGCGGATCGACCCGACCGGTATCCGGCTCGGCGGTGACCGGAACATCCTGCCAGCGAGCCGAAGTCGCGATCCGCTCGGCAACCGCCGGGGTCCGGTACCCGGTCGGCGGGCTGTCCTGAGCGAGCAGTGCGAGGACGTCGGCCGCCGTGGACGCGCAGTCGCCGATCACGCCGAGGTCGACACCGCGGTGCGCGCCGATGGCATCGACGTCGACGTCGACCTGGGCGACCACGGTCCCGTCGCCGATGAGGCGTCCGTGCCGCATCGTCCACATGTTCAGTGCGCAACCCCAGCCGACGATGAGGTCGGCGTCGCTGATGAGTTCGGCGGTGGTGGGCGAGGAGAAACCACCGGAGATGCCCAGCGAGAACGGGTTTCCGGCGAACAGGCCGTTGGCCACCGCCGATGTCGCGACCAGCGCCCCCGCCGCCTCGGCGAGTGCCGCGATCTCGGGACCCGCACCCCGGCCGCCTCGGCCGGCGACGAAGACCGGACGCGCGGAGGTGCGGATCGCGTCCGCGAGCCGGGCGGCCGACGCGGCGTCGGGCCTGAAGTGTGGTGTTTCGACGGCGATCGCGATCGGGCCGGCCACCTCCGCGGGAGCGGCCGCGACGTCGATCGCGACGTTGAGCACGACGGTGCGTCGTTGCGTCACCGCGGTGCGGAAGGCCCGGGTGACGTCGGCGACCACGGTGCCCGGGCCATGGACTCGTTCGCTCACCGCACCGACACTCGTTGCCAGGGCGGACTGGTCGATCCGGAAGTTCGACCGCAACGCCGCCGCCGGTGCGTCGGCGGTGAGCACGATCATCGGCGTTCGGCTCTTGGCCGCCTCGCCGATGCCGGTGACCGCGTTGGTCAGCCCGCAGCCCTGATGGACCGACAGCACGCCGACCCGCCCCGACATGCGCGAGTACGCGTCGGCCATGCTCGCCGCGCCGCCTTCGTGCCGGGCGGCGGTGAACGGCACGCCGCCGGCGCGCAGCGCGTTGGTCATCACGAAGTTGCCGCTGCCCACGACCCCGAAAACATGTCCGACGCCGAGGTCGGCGAGCACGCGCCCCACCACATCGGCGACCGTGGGGCCGTAGGCGTCCGACGAGGTGGTGGAATCGTGTGCGGCGGTGGCCGTCACGCCACTGTGTCCTCGACGATCGCGAGAACCCGTGCGGGGCTTCCGGTTCCGCCGACGATGGGAAGAGGGCTGACGACGACGACCGCGCCGGTCGGCGGCAGGGAGCCGAGATTGCGCAGGGAGGTCAGGCCGTATTTGTCGTTGCCGAGGAAGAAGTAGTGCACCGGGAAGGCGGGATCGAAACCGCCTGCGAGGCCGGCGTCGACACCGACGGTCTCCACGCCGAGGCCCGCGATCTGACGCTCGGTGGCCAGCCACTGCGCGCATTCGACCGACACCCCGGGGGTGTGCGAGCCGGTGTCGTCGGCGTTGAGGAACTCCGCTTCGGATCCGCCCCGCACCTCCCAGCCCGTGCGCAGCAGTAGCCAGGCGCCTGCGGCCAGAGTGCCGTGTTCGGCCTCCCAGGACTCGATGTCGGCGACGGCGAGGAGGTAGTCGGGGTCGTCGGCCACCGCGGCGGTCAGGTCGAGAACCGCGGCGGGCCCGATGAGGCGCTGCACCGGGATCTGCGAGACGTCGTCGCCGTCGCGTCCGCTGATCCAGTGGATGGGTGCGTCGACATGGGTGCCGATGTGCTCACCGGTGTGAATGTTGTTGTGCCGCCAGTAAGGTCCCGGCTCGTTGTAGGCGCTGACCTCTTCGAGGCTGAAGTCGATCAGGTTCGCGAACGGGGCGGGCAACCGCAGTGCCGGTGTCGAGCTGCTCAACGGGGTGGTCAGGTCGATCACGCGGAGCGAACCGTCGGCGAGCCCGTCGACGAAGCCGGACAGGGGAGTGGCGGTCATGGCGAAGTCCTTTCGGCGGAATCCCTTACGGGGTTCCGCTGATGATGCCAGGCCGACGGCCGGCCCGCGCACTCGTATCGGCCTTGCGCGTTGGGCCGTACCATCTTTCTGCCCGTTGAGCCGGTGACGAGCGCAGCGACGAGCCGCGCCGAGACGACCGCGCCGAGACGAGTGGGGCGAGACGAGTGGGGCGAGACGTCTACTTGCGTGCGCCCCGCCAGTTCATGCCCCAGCCGTACGCCTCGTCGACCTTGTCCTGGGCGCCGCGGATGTAGCGCACCTCGCGGTTGACGACGAGCTCGCCGCCACGGTTCTCCAACAGTGCGATCGCGCACGAGATGGCGGACTGGTCGGCCTCGTCGAGGCGGACCTCGATCTCCGGTCCGCTCGCGGGGAACAAGGTGACCACGCCGTTGGCGGTCGCCCAGTTGGGGGTGCCCTCGTAGATGTAGGCGAAGATCAGGATGCGCCGGATCTGGTTGGTGGCGGAGAGGTCGATGAACATGTTCTCGCCGCCCTTGCCGGAGCGGTCGTCACCGTCGAGGTAGATGATCGGCTTGCCCTGGCGCGGTGCCTGGAACGAGTTGCCCAGGGCCTGGACGATGCCCTTGCTGCCGTCGGTGAACTCCCACATCGCCGCGAGGTCGAGGTCGATGCCCTTGGCCTTGCGGAACAATCCGCCGCCACTGGAGTTCGTCGTCCAGTTCAGGTTGACGCGCACCTGGCCGGTGGTCGCGCCCTGTTTGCTCAGCGAGATGCTCGGCGCCGACTTGGTCAGCGTGATCTTCGACAGCGAGATCGGCTGGGCGGGCGGCTGCTGACTCTGACTCGGCGCCGGCGGTGCCGAAGGGGGCTGGGCGGGCGGCTGCGGCGGCTGCGCCTTCGGTCGCTTGGTGTAGTCGATCCCCATTGTGGTTCCTCATCTCGTCGTTGTGACATCGTCGTCGGTCACGTGATCTCCCGCTCCAGGGTAGTGGAACGGAGTTGGCCGGCGGCCTCGCTCGCTTCCGCCCGGGTGTGGGCCTGCGGGCCCGCACCCGGGCGGCGCGGTGCGACTCGGCCGGCGCGACGGCCTCACATGCAGCTCGGCGAGGCCGGTCCCTGCCGACGATCTGGTGGTTCGTTCACCCGCGTGCCCGGTGCGTTCGACGCGATCCGCTCGCCGCCTCGGCACCGGTGGGTGTTCGATCGGTATCAGGACTCGGGAGACAGTGTCCGCCAAAGGAATTCATAGGCGAGCGCGGACTTGAACGCGGCCTGCTTGTTGTCGGCGGCCCCGCCGTGACCACCTTCGATGTTCTCGTAGTATCGGACGTCGTGACCGGTTTCCTCCAGCCGCGCAACGAGTTTGCGCGCATGGCCCGGGTGGACACGGTCGTCCCGGGTGGACGTGGTGACCAGGATGGGCGGGTACGTCGCGTCGGCGTCGATGTTCTGGTACGGCGAGAACGGCTTCATGAACTCCCACTGCTCGGGGTCGTCGGGGTCGCCGTACTCGGCAACCCACGACGCCCCGGCCAGCAACAGGTGGTAACGCTTCATGTCGATGAGCGGAACCTGGCACACCAAGGCGCCGAACAACTCCGGGTACCTGGTGAGCATCACACCCATGAGCAGGCCGCCGTTGGAACCGCCCTGCGCGCCGAGCTGTGCCGGCGTCGTCAGTCCGGCGTCGACGAGTGCGCGCGCCACGGCGGCGAAATCCTCGTACACCTTGTGCCGGCCCGACTTCTGCGCCTGGGTGTGCCACGACGGTCCGTACTCGCCGCCACCGCGGATGTTCGCGATGACATAGATGCCGCCGCGCTCGATCCAGCTCTGCCCGGCGACGGCGACATAGCCCGGTGTCAGGGCGTTCTCGAAGCCGCCGTACCCGTAGAGCAGGGTCGGGCCGGTGGTCACGTCCCGGCGTCGGACCACGAAGTACGGCACCGCGGTGCCGTCGTCGGAGGTGGCGAAGAACTGTTCGGCCACCACGGAGTCGGAATCGAAGAACGCGGGGCTTCGCTTGATGACCTCGGGGGCGCTGCCGCTGGTGCCGTGCAGCAGGCTCGGGGGATCGGTGAACGACGAGGCCGACCAGAACACCTCGTCGCTCTCGTCGGCGTCGGTGTCGAGAACGGAGACGGTGGCGAGGTCGGGGAGGCCGGGCATGTCGACTTCCCGCCACGTCCCGAGCTCGCGGACCTCGACCCTGGTGTGCACGTCGTGCAACGTCACGATGATGAGATGTGAACGCGTGTAGGCATAGTCGACGAGACTCGTGTGCGGGTCGGGTGTGAAGAGCACGGCCGCGTCGCGGTTGCCCGACCGGTACGACTCGTAGTCGAAGGCCAGGAGGGTTCCCGGCGCGTGGGTGGTGCCGTCGACCGCCCACTCCGAGCGGGTCATCACCAGCAACCAGTTCATCCGCACATGTGCGTGCGCATCGGTGGGGACGTCGAGGAGCTCGGGTACCCCGTCGCGCAGTTCGTAGGTCAGCGAGTTGAAGAAGTCGGTGGAACGGCTGACGAAGTCGCGTTCGAATCCCGGTGTGCTGTCGTGGTAGGCGCCCACCGACACGTCGCTCTTCTCGCCGGCGAAGACGGTGACGGCGTCGTCGAGCGAGGTGCCGCGTGTCCAGCGCTTGACCACGCGCGGATACCCGGAATCGGTCAGCGAGCCGATGCCGTCCGGCTGTTCACCGAAATCGGTTCCGACGAAGACGGTGTCCCGGTCGATCCAGCCGACACTCGACTTGTTCTCCGGCAGCACGAACCCGTCGGTGACCCAGGTGCGGGACGGGATGTCGAACTCGCGGACCACGCTGGCGTCGGCGCCGCCGCGGGACAACGAGATGAGTGCGCGCTCCCACTCCGGACGCAGCACGGTCGCGCCCGCCCAGACCCAGTTCTCGTCCTCGTCGCGGGCGAGCTGATCGACATCGATGATGACGTCCCACTCGGGCGCGTCGGTCACATACGACTCGAGTGTCGTACGGCGCCAGAGCCCGCGCGGGTTGGCCGCATCGCGCCAGAAGTTGTAGAGGTACTCGCCGCGGCGCCTGGCGTAGGGGATGCGGTCGTCGGTGTCGAGCGTGGCAAGGGTCGCGGCCTCGAGTTCCCGGAACCGATCCGATGACGTCAGTGCTTCGACGGTCGGTTCGTTGTGCGCCCGGACCCACGCCAGCGCCTCCTCGCCGGTGACGTCTTCGAGCCACAGGTAGGGATCGTCGGTGGAGACGTCGGGAGCACTGGCATCGTCGCGCGCGGTCATGGCGTCCAATTTACGCGGGCACATCGGACACGGCCGTTGGTGCCTTCGCGTAAACCGAGTGTGAACTGCGCGAATCGCCGATATACGGTCCGATCGGCGGGTAGTGTGACCCAGCGACTCGAGGAGATCCCCATGGCCCCTGCTGAATCCGCCCCCGCCCGCCGCGCCGGACACCCGGCGCCGAGCGCGCCGAGGTGGGGTCGACTGTCATTGGCGGCCTGCTCGGCCCTGTCGGTGATCGCGCTCGTCGCCGCATGCGACAGCGGGTCATCGGGTACCGGTGCGGCACCGTCGGAGCCGTCGGGGTCGTCTGCGATGGTCAACCCGAACGACGTGGCCGCCCAGCCGCTGCCGGCCGACGCCGTCGACAAGGCCGTCGGGCAGCTCGACGGTCTCGTCGCCTCGCTCATGGAGTCGACGAAGATCCCGGGTATCGCGGTCGCGGTGGTGTCCGGTGGAGAAACGAAGTATGCCAAGGGGTTCGGCGTCAAGGACGTGACCACTGGCGCGAAGGTCGACCCGAACACGGTGTTCCAGCTCGCCTCGGTGTCCAAGTCGGTCGGTTCGACGGTCGTCGGCGCCGCGGTCACCGACAAGACGGTCACCTGGGACATGCCCATCGTCGAGTCCTTGCCGTGGTTCGCGCTCGCCGAGCCGTACGTCACCCGCACCGTGACCGTCGGGGACATGTACTCCCATCGGTCGGGACTGCCGGACCACGCCGGCGACAAGCTGGAGGACATGGGCTATTCGCGCAACGAGATCCTCCAGCGCCTGCGCTTCATGCCGCTGGATCCGTTCCGGATCAGCTACGCCTACACCAACTACGGCGTCACGGCGGGCGGTGAGGCGGTGGCGGTCAAAGCGGGCAAGGAGTGGGCGACGCTGTCGCAGGACCTCATCTACGGCCCGTTGGGCATGAACAGCACGAGTTCTCGCTTCGTCGACTTCGCGAAGCGGCCCGATCGTGCGGTCGGACACGTCAAGGTCGACGGCGACTGGGTGAAGTCGCCCATCCCTCGTGAACCCGACGCACAGTCGCCCGCGGGCGGTGTCAGCTCCTCGGTCAACGACATGGCCATCTGGTTGAAAATGGTGCTCGCGCAGGGCAAACACGACGGCCAGGAGATCGTCGCACCCGACGCGTTGCTCCCTGCGGTGTCGCCACAGATCGTGTCCAATCCGCCGCAGTCCCCGGGGGCTCGGCCCGGGTCGTACGGCTTCGGGTTCAACGTCGGGGTGACCGAGGACGCGCGAACGCAGTTCAGTCACGCCGGGGCGTTCGCCTCGGGTGCGGGAACCGTGTTCTCGGTGCTGCCGTCCGCGGACACCGCGATCGTGGTGCTCTCCAATGCGGCTCCGGTCGGGGCGGTCGACGCGCTTGCCGGCGAGTTCATGGACCTGGTGCAGTTCGGCGAGATCCGAAGCGACTGGCGGGCGCTGTACGGCAACGCCTACGCGGCGATGAGTGAACCCAGCGGTGATCTCGTGGGCAAGCAACCGTCCGCCGACGCGGCTCCCGCACAGCCGCTCCCGTCGTATGTGGGCACCTACGCCAACACGGTGTACGGGCCCGCGGAGGTCGTCGAACGCGACGGCGCACTGGTCCTGGAGATGGGCCCCGGCGGCGTCCGAAAGCACCAACTCACGCACTGGGACGGCAACACCTTCACCTTCACCCTGCACGACGAGAACGCCGAACCCGGAACCATCTCACAGGTCAGGTTCGACGGCCCGCGGATGACGGTCGAGTACTACGACGACGAGGAGAGCGACGGGGTCTTCCTCAGGCGCTGACGTTCTGTTCAGCTCGCTGCGCCGCCCACCTACGACGACACGGCGGCCAGCGGGTCCGGCACCTCACCGGTGCGGATGGGGCATCGGGTCTGCGAGTAGATCGTCGGCATGCACAGGTTGCAGTGGATGCACTTGGACTGCGTGGCCGGGTCCTGGGCGAGTCGCAACGGCAGGTCGGGTTCGCGCAGGATGGCGCGACCCATCGCCATGAAGTCGAAGCCTTCGGCCATCGCGAGATCCATCGACGGGCGGTCGGTGATGCCGCCGAGCAGGATCATCGGCAGGTCGACGGCCTTGCGCAGCTCACGTGCCAGAGGCAGTAGATAGCCGTCGTGGTACTGGTAGTTCTTCAGGAAGACCGGCGCAAAAGCCTTGAGCCCGTACTTCATCGCTCCGGAGAACGCGTCGGCGAACTCCTTGCGGGGAGCGTCGCCGTGGAACAGGTACATCGGGTTGAGCAGTGAACTGCCCGCCGTCGGCTCGATGGCGTCGAGGTGGCCGTCGGATTCCAGGAGCTGCGCCACCTGGCACGCCTCGTCGATGTTGAAACCGCTCAGCTTCGCGCGTCCGCGCGCCCGCGCCTTCGGCGACCGTTCGATGTCGGGCCGGCCGACACCGTCATAGGTGTTGAGCTTCACCCAGATCGCGGCCTCGTCGCCGACCTCCTCTCGCACGCTCTCCACCACCTCGCGGGCGATGCGCGCCCTGTTGACCAGACTGCCGCCGTAGGAATCGCGACGACGATTCAACAACGGGGAGAGGAAGCTGGAGATGAGATAGTTGTGGCCGCAATGGATCTCGAGGCCGTCGAAGCCGGAGTCGACGGCGAGGCGCGCTGCGCGTCTGAACTTTACCCGTAGCTCGGCGATGTCGTCGGCGGTGACCTTGCGCGTCACCGACATGCCCATCGGTGCCGGGATGTGCGACGGCCCGAGCGCTTTGGCCCGGTTCGACACCGAGTTGGCGACCGCGCCCGCGTGTCCCAGCTGAGCGGCGGCGAGTGCGCCTTCGGAGTGGATGGCGTCGGTCAGCTTCTGCAGGCCCGGCACCGCCTCGGGGCGCATGTAGATCTGGTGGCGGTCGGTCCGGCCCTCCGGCGAGATCGCGCAGTAGGCGACCGTGCTCATCGCCACGCCGCCGGCCGCGACCTCCCGGTGGAACTCGATCAACTCGTCGGTCACCACCGCGTCGGGCGTCATGCCCTCGAACGTGGCGCATTTGATCAGGCGGTTCCGCAGGGTGAGCGGTCCCAGCTTCGCGGGGCTGAACGGTCCGGTGGTGGGGCTGTCCACAACAGGTCCTCTCGTCGGGTGTCGGTGTCGGCGGGGCTGTCGGCGTGAGTGGGATCAGGCGGGTGAGATCAGTGGGTCGGCTTCAGGTGGAGTGCGGCGGCGCGGACAGGCCTGCGCTGACGAAGCCGGTCAGGGCGCTCACCGCTGGTTTGCCCAGCGGCTCGGTGCCGCCGAAGCGCAACAGGATCAGCTGGAAGGCGAGCGCCCAGCGCCGGCGGGCCTCGGTTGCACTCAGCCCCGGTATCGCGTCGGTGAGGATGTCGGCGAACGGGCCGAGATCAAACCAGCGCGAGCTCCAGTTCGCCGTCGGGCGCGTCAGCACGAACCGCGAGAGCAGGCGCAGATGCAGATGGCCCGTCGGATCGCGTTGCAGCTCGACGAAGGGCGCGACCAGCACGTCGACGAGCTGTGCGGGTGAACAGCCCGTGGCATCGATCGCGCCCAGCGGATCGGCCCACAGCGGGGCCAGCCGGGACTCGAGCAGAGCGATGGTGAGGTCGTCCTTGGTGCCGAAGTGGTAGTGCACGGCAGCCGGATTCGCCTGGGCCGCGGCGCAGATGGCGCGGACGGAGACGCGGTCGTAACCCTCGGTCAGGAACAGGCGCTCGGCGACGGTGAGGAGGGCGTCGCGGGTGGCCGTCGGGTGCGATTGGGGTATCGGACCCACCGGAGTATCGGTGGTCTGGGTCACACCGTCGATCAAACCACATCTCAATCACCGTTTCAATCAGTGATTGAATTCCGGCGGTTGCTACCGGCGAGTAGTGGGACACTCTGCGGCGATGCCGGGACGCGACGTAGGCTGGCAGTCGTGGCTGAACACTTTCAAACAGTTGTATTGGGTGCAGGTCCAGGTGGGTACGTTGCCGCGATCCGGTCGGCTCAGCTGGGCATGAAAACCGCCGTCATCGAGGAGAAGTACTGGGGCGGTGTGTGTCTGAATGTCGGATGTATCCCGTCCAAGGCGCTGCTCCGCAATGCCGAGCTCGCGCACATCTTCAACCATCAGGCCAAGACCTTCGGCATGAGCGGTGACGTCTCCTTCGACTTCGGGGCCGCCTTCGACCGCAGTCGCAAGGTCTCCGACGGCATCGTCAAGGGCGTTCACTTCCTGATGAAGAAGAACAAGATCACCGAGATCGACGGGTATGGCGTGTTCACCGACGCCAAGACGATCACGGTGGGCGATCGCGAGATCACCTTCGACAACGTCATCGTCGACACCGGGTCGACGGTCAAGCTGCTCCCCGGCGTCGAACTGTCGGAGAACGTGGTCACCTACGAGACCCAGATCCTCACCCGTGAGCTGCCCGAATCCATCGTCATCGTCGGCGCGGGCGCCATCGGGATGGAGTTCGGTTACGTGCTCGCCAACTACGGTGTGGACGTCACGATCGTCGAATTCCTCGACCGCGTGCTCCCCAACGAGGACGCCGACTCGTCGAAGGCGGTCGCCAAGGAATACAAGAAGCTCGGCATCAAGCTGCTCACCTCCACCAAGGTGCAGTCGGTCACCGACAACGGTGACAGCGTCACCGTGACCTATTCCGACGCCAAGGACAAAGAAGGCGAGCTGACCGTCGACAAGGTCCTCATGTCCGTCGGCTTCGCCCCGCGTGTCGAGGGCTTCGGTCTGGAGAAGACCGGTGTGGAGCTCACCGACCGCGGTGCCATCGCGATCGACGACTACATGCGCACCAATGTCGAGGGCATCTACGCCATCGGTGACGTCACCGCCAAGCTGCAGCTCGCGCACGTTGCCGAGGCTCAGGGAGTGGTGGCCGCCGAGACCATGGCCGGCGTCGAGACGATGACGCTGGGCGACTACCGCTTCATGCCGCGCGCCACCTTCTGCCAGCCGCAGGTCGCGTCCTTCGGTCTGACCCAGGCGCAAGCGGAGGACGAGGGTTACAACGTCAAGGCGACGACCTTCCCGTTCTCCGCGAACGGCAAGGCGCAGGGACTCGGTGAGACCGCCGGCTTCGTCAAACTGGTCACCAATGCCGACACCGACGAGCTGCTCGGTGGACACCTGGTGGGCGACAACGTCTCCGAGATGCTCCCGGAGATGACGCTGGCTCACAAGTGGGACCTGACCGCCAAGGAACTGGCCCGCAACGTGCACACCCACCCGACCATGTCCGAGGCGTTGCAGGAGACGTTCCACGGCGCGATCGGGCACATGATCAACCTGTAGTTTTCGTCTCCCGAGGGTGCTCGCGATCCGAGCCACGAAGGGCTGATCTCCTTCCCGCCGGGTGGCTTCCCTCCCGCTTATTGGATCCAATAAGCGGGAGGGAAGCCACCCGGCGGGAACGTGCGTCGAACCCGTCCGGGCAGGCAATTTCGTGACGTGTTCTCGGCACGGAGGGGCAAATTTGTGCACACGTGAGGGGTGACACCGGCCGGGGCGCGAGGACTGCTCGCACCCGGCTTGTGGGTCGGCGATCGAATGTGGCGGGGGCGCAGCGACTTTCGCTGATGTGTGCTGTTCCGCAGAGCAGTCCGGCGCTGGTGTGGGCGCTTTCAGCGCCTCCTTGAGGGCGGTCGAATCCACGGTATAACCAAGGTTTATGACGACAACCATCCTGCACAACGCTCGTCTGATCGACGGGACCGGGGCCGACGCGATCTCTGACGCGGTCGTCGTGATCGACGAGGGCACGATCACCTACGCCGGGGCGGCCTCCGGTGCGCCGCGGATCGACGAGTCGGCGAAGCCGCGGAAGGTGGATGTCGGGGGCAACACCGTCTGCCCCGGCTTCTTCGACTGCCACGTGCATCTCTCGCTGCCCGGCACCAAGGGGTCTCCTATCTCGGCTGCGATGGTGCCGCCGTCGTACCGCTATTTCGAACTGATCGACCGGCTCAAGACGACCATCGGTGCCGGTGTGACCACCGTGCGTGACCTCATGGGCGTCGACGTCGGGGTCCGCGACGCGGTCGCCCACGGCCTGGTGCCCGGCCCGCGCCTACTGGTCGCCGACAAGATGATCAGTCAGACCGGTGGCCACGCCGACTTCCACATCCCGTCCGGTCTGGACGGCACCGGCCTGATCGGCGGCCTGCTGGTCGATTCCGTCGACGAGGCGCGACGCGAGGTCCGCCAGTTGTTGCGTAGCGGCGTCGACGTCATCAAGGTGGCCTCCAGCGGCGGTGTCTCCTCACCCAGCGATGACCCGGACTGGCTGGGCGCCCGCACCGAGATCGTCGCGGCTCTGGTGGAGGAGGCCCACAACTACGGCGGCCGCAAGGTCGCCGCCCATGCCATCGGTCTTGCGGGCATCCGGGCGGCCATCCAGGGCGGGGTGCACAGCGTCGAGCACGGCTACGCCCTCACCGACGAACTGCGCACCGAGATGGTCGAGCGCGGCCAGTTCCTGGTTCCCACCCTCATCGAGACACTCAAGCCGGACACCGCGACCCCGCAGGCGGTGGCCAAGTCCGAGAAGTGGCACAAACTGGCTCACGAGTCCATCGCGGCCTCGATCGAGGCCGGGATCAAGGTCGCCGTCGGCACCGACGCCGGTTTGGTCCCCGACCACGGGGCGACCCTCGCCGAACTCGGCTGCCTGGTGAAGTTCGGTGGCATGACCCCGATGGAGGCCATCGTCGCAGGCACGCGCACATCCGCCGAACTCTGCGACGTCGCCGACACGCTCGGCACCCTGGAGGCAGGCAAGGTCGCCGACGTGGTCGTCGTCAAGGGCGATCCGCTCGTCGACATCGACTCTCTGGCCGACCACGACAACATCCTGCTGGTCATCAAGGAGGGCAAGACCGCCAGCAACCGAGGCGACTACGGGATCTGACCGACGCGCGATCTGACCGACGCCGCGATCTGGCCAGGTCGGCGGCGAGGCCGCGCGCGAGTACTCCGACTACCCTCGGTCCCGTGAGAGCGGTCGAGCGTGTCCGGGAGTGGGAGCTGCCGTGGCCGCTCGATCTCCGGGCCACGGTGGGGCACCTCCGGCGCGGGGCGGGCGATCCGGCGTTCGTCTACGGCAACGACGGATCGATCTGGCGGGCCGTGCACACTCCCGACGGGCCCGGCACCGTGACCCTGCGGATCGACGGGTCCCGGGTGCTCGGACGCGCATGGGGACCCGGCGCCGACTGGCTGCTCGAACAACTACCGGATTTCCTCGGTGGTTCCGACGAGCCGGAGGCGATGACCGTCCACGACGACGCGGTGGCAGGTCTCGTCCAGCGGTCGGTGGGGCTGAGGATCGGGCGCACCGACCGGGTCTGGGAGGCACTCGTGCCGGCGATCCTGGAACAGAAGGTCGTCGGGGCCGAGGCCTTCCGCGCGTGGCGCTATCTGTTGCGGCGGTACGGGGAACCGGCACCGGGGCCGGTGCCCGACACGATGCGGGTGCCGATGCCGCAATCGCAGTGGCCGTCGATCCCGTCCTGGGAATGGCACCGCAGTGGTATCGAACCGGTGCGCATGCGGACCATCCGCGGGGCGACGGCGCTGGATGTGGAGCGCCACCACGACCGTCTACGGCTACTACGCGGAGTGGGTCGCTGGACCGAGGCCGAGACCCGGGCGCGCGCCGTCGGCGACCCCGACGCGGTGTCCGTCGGCGACTACCACATCCCGACGCTGGTCGGGATGACCCTCATCGGCGAGCCCGTCGACGACGACGGCATGCTCGAACTGCTCGAACCGTATGCGGGACAACGCCGCCGGATCATCAGGATGGTCGAGGTGTGCGGCGTCCGGCGAGAGCGCCGCGGACCGCGGATGACGGTGCGCGACTACCGATCCTTCTGACGCGCACCGACAGTGCGACGCAACCGAGAAGTGGCGTGCGAGATCGTCGCCTCACTGCGTTCTGCGGTGGCCGCTCCTGGGTCGTCGATTGGTATTCGGCGAGGGTCGATCCTCAACGCCTTTCGAGTAAGTCGATCCCCGATCAACGAAGGCGAGCCTCATCTCGGCGAGAGGTGGAATTCGGCGGCGTCGCTCGGCGTAGCGGAGCCAGCCGCGGGACGATCTCACACCGGCCCCGGCGTGCTCACGCGCCGCCTCGGTGCTGCCCAGCTGGGTCATCAGTGGGTGAGAAGTGCCCCGTCGGCGCTCGGCGATGTCGGCCGCGGCCATCGGCGAACTCGAGTCCGCCAGCAGGGCGATGATCTTCTCGCGCTGATCGGTCGCCATGAGGGCTCCTCTCGGTGCCGACGTCTCGGGCGCGTGGGCCCTGATCACTCAGTGCGTGGCAGGTTTCTCCAAGACCAACAGCGTGACCACCGCGTCGGTCCGTGCGTCGAGCGCATGGGTGATCTGGGCGTCGACGTGGATCGCGACACCGTGCTCGAGGCGCGTCGTGGCGTCTCCGACGGTGAAGTCGATCTCACCGGTCTGCCCGATCACCAGGATCGGACGGCCCGCACGGTGGTCGGGCATCGATTGCCCCACGCGAAACGAGATGCGGACGACATTGGCCCCGGCATTGCGCGAGAGCACCGTGATGTCGGGCCGGTCGCCGGCCGATCCGGTGTTCTCGGTCAGGCCTTCGATCACAGTCCAGTCGCTCATGCGGCTTCACTCGGCGTGGTCGCGATGACCTCGATGGCCGCCAGGTGGGACTCGTACTTGGCCGCGTCGTCGAGGAGCCTCTCGGTCAGCTCGCGTCCGCCGAGCCGCAGCACCCGCTTTCCCAGCCGGGCCGGCAGCCGGGGTCCCGGCATGTCTTCGATCTTCCGCTGGGCGAAAGGCAGGCCCGCATCAGTGGCCGCATGTTCGTTGGTCATACCTGACCTCCTATTTCGAGGAGAACCTTACGGCAAATTACTTATGGCGCACCACATCCCCGTCGACCGGCAGTATGCGTATCAGGAGTGACCGCGGTACGACCTCCGCCTGCTTGGAGGTTGCCTCAGTGCGGGTGCTGTGACCCGGCGAGCTCGGCCTCGAGGGCGGCCCCGTGGGCCATCACATGGTCTTCGGCGAGGCGACGCGCCGCCACCGGATCGCCCTGGCGGAGGGCCTCGAAGATGGCGGTGTGCTCGTCGACGATTGTCTCGGTCGATGCGCGCACATTGGTGGCATGGACGTAGAGCAGCACGGCGCCCGTGACGCGGTTGTAGTGGTCACGGAGTCTGCGGTTGTCCGCGAGATCGACGATGCACGAGTGGAATGCCATGTCCGCTTCAGCCAGCTGGCGAGTGGAGATGCGCTCCCGGGCTGCGTCGAGCAGGGTGTCCAGTCGCTCTCGCAGATAGTCAGCACCGGCCGGGGTCATGCGCTGGGCGGCCAGCTGTGCGGCCAGCCCGTCGAGCGCACAGCGAAGCGTGTAGACCTCGCGCGCATCGACGGCGGTGAGTTCGGTGACCTTCCACCCGGAGTACGCCTCTTGCACGACAAGACCTTCGGCAGCCAGGTGCAGTAGCGCTGTGCGCATCGTGGAGCGGGACACCTGCGCATCCTGAGCCAGCGACGCCTCGGTCAAACGTTGACCCGGCACGTAGTGGCCATCGATGATGGCGCCGCGTAACCACTCTGCCGCCTGTTTGTCGAAGCTCTCACGCCTTGGAACAGAGCGGACGCGAGAAGTGTTGCCGGTCACGACTCACCTACTCCAGTTTGAGTTAATTGTTAACAGCAGAGCGTAGCAGTTCTGAGTGTGCTTCGTCTGAGGATTGCCATCGCTACGACCCCGACGATCGGACCCAGACCCAAGATCGTGAACGCGTACCTCCACCCCACCAGCTCTGCGTAGTACGGGACGATCTGAATGGAGACCACCGTCAACAGGAATCCGATCGCAGTCTGCGCGGTCAGGGCGGTGCCGATGTACCTTGCGTCTGCGACTTCGGTGAGGCTGGCGGAGAACACCCCGGAGTCCGCGATCACCGCAGCGCCCCAGACGGCGAGAAATATGAGTACCACCGCGAACGGTGCTCTGAAGAAGAGTCCGGAGAAGACGCAACACGCGCCGCTGATCGCCAGCGCCGTCATTGCGGCGGGTGCGCGACCCCATCGGTCCGCTGCCCAGCCGCCGGCCAGGCAACCGGCGATGCCGGCGACACCGATTGCCAGGAAAGTGGTCAGCGACGGGCTCAGCGGTGACTCTGAAAACTCTTGCCTGGCGGCAAGGTAAGCGGGTAGCCATGCCCACAGGGCATACAGCTCCCACATGTGGCCGAAATAGCCGAGGTTGACCAACAGAACGCGGCGGGAGCGAAACATCTCAAGCGCGTAACGCGGACGGAAGGCGGCGGGGGCGCCCGTGGTGAACGGCCCGGTTCGGATCAGTGTGAGTGCCAGGATTCCACCGAGGGCGGTGATCGTGGCGGCCACCAGAAGAACTGTCCGCCACGGAAGGTCACCCAGGCTGCTGATCAGATGCGGGAGTGCTGACCCGAGTGTGAGGGCGGCGATCAACAGTCCGAGCGACCGTCCCCGGTTGTCGACGGTCGACCACGACGCCATCAACTTCATCCCCACCGGATAGACGCCGGCGAGGAAGACTCCGGTCAGCAGACGCAGCGGGATGCCTGCCCAGGGGCCGTGTGACACGGCGAGCGCCGCGGTGCACGTCGCTGCACCGAGGGCGCTGATCCCAAGTAATACCTGCGGACGAATACGGTCTGCGAGGTTCAAAGCGGTCGAGAGGATGGCGCCCGCCACGAAGCCCAGCTGGACCGAAGTGGTCAGCCAGACCGAAGCCGCCGAGCCGATGTTCCAATCACGTTGTACCGCAGGAAGAACCGCAGACGCGGAGAACCAGACGGCCAGTCCGAGAACCTGCGCGAGCGCGATGAGGGCTCTCTGCGTGAGGGACCGTGATGCCGTCCGGCTGTTCTCGAGGCCCGAAGTGTCTGTGATCATCGAAGCTCTGTCAAGTGTCGGTTCGTCGCCCCCGAGCCGGCTGTGATGCCGGCCCGGGGGCGACCACGGGCGGGGGATGAGGACCTGCGCTCAGTGTGCGATGACGGCGAGGTCGTCGTGTTCCGAGTCGAGGTCTTTTTCGGGATCCCATCGGATCACCGAGGCGACGACCAATCCGACGAGCGGGACGGCTGCGGTCAGCAGGATGGCGCCGCCGTCGCCGAAACTCTCCTGCAGGAACGGGAAGGCGAACAAGCCGACGAACGCACCGATGTTGCAAGCGGTCGTGGACAATCCCATGCCGAATCCGCGCACCGCGCTCGGATAGGCCAACGCGGAGAAGGCCGCTCCACCGGAAGCAGCGAATGCCGAGTGGAAGAAGATGAACGCCGTGGGCAGTAGGACAGCGGCCCACAGTGGTAGGTGATCGAACCCGACACCGAAGATGACCAGAATGGCCGCGCACGCAGCGAACCCGACACGGACCGACCGGCGAATCCCGAACCGGTGGTAGATCGCGGCCGCACTGAATCCGCCGATGATTCCCACTGCGTTGAACACCATTGCGCCGACTGTTGCTGCTTGGAAACTCTCACCGAAGAGCTGCAATGCGATGACCGGCAGGAACCACCCGATCGCGTAGTACTGCAGCGCCTGCATGCTGAAACTGACCGTGGAAAGGACGGTGCGTCCCAACAGCGGTCGTTGGAACAGTTGCATCGGGCTCGTCTGACGACTGTCGGCAGACGGTGTCGCAGTGGCAACCTCACCGCCAACCGGGGCGGAGTCCCCTGCGACGACATCGACGTGGTACACCTTCTTCAGTGCAGCGACGGCATCGGTGTAGCGGCCGCGCGAAGCCAACCATCTCGGGGACTCCGGCAACAGCGCGATCTGGGCCACAGCCAGCGCGGCGGCTATAACCGCGCCTGTGCCCATGAGGTAGCGCCAGATGGAGTCGCCGACATGGAACTGGAAGATGATCAATCCGACGAAGAGATTTGCGGTCGTCGCGACGTACCACACGCCCTGCCAACGGCTGAGCTTTGCCTGATCCCGTCGCCGAAGGAATTCCGCGATGTAGGCAAGGACGACACCGAAGTCCATGGCCCACGCCACGCCGAGCAGGACCCGACTCGCCAGCAGCATTTCGAAGTTCGGCGCGCTGAGCGCCATGATCATCGAGGCGCAGGCGATGACCTTTGCCAGGATGATGATGCGGACACGGCCGAATTTGTCGGAGTACGCACCTGCGAAGGGGCAGAGGAAGACTGCGACGAGCATGTACGAGCTGGTGATGAGCGAGACCTCGGTGGTACTGAGGTTCAACTGACGCTGAAGCGGGTCCAGGCCGGTCGCCAGCGCCGCCCCGGCGTACGCTTCGAAGAAGACGCCGCCGAGACCGAGGATCCAGACCCATTTCATCCGGTCCGAGGGTGTTCCGACGTCGTATGCATCGTAGACGTCACGTTCTGACGCAATAGTTTTCATGTGAGTGTCTTCCTCGAGATGTCAGAGCGCGGAATCGTAGGAAATGACGCCTCGGATGAGCTTTCCGTCCGCCATGTCCTTGTAGGCCTCGTTGATCTCCTCGAGCTTGTACGTCCGCGTTATCAGTTCGTCCAGTTTGAGGTGACCGTCCATGTAGTAGTCGAGCAACTTGGGGATCGCAGTGCGAGCGTTCTCGCTTCCGAAAAGCGTTCCGACCAGACGCTTTTCGTATGTCCCGAAGGTGAACAGATCGAGTTCGATCGTCTTCTGGCTCGCCGGGGCGACCGAGGTCTCGACCAGGGTTCCCCGTTTGCCGACAAGTTCCATCGCCGGGTTGATGAGATGGCTCTCCGCCAACCCGACGGTCAGGATGACGCGCTCGGCCATCTTGCCCCAGGTCAGTTCCCGAACGAGCTCGTGTGCCTCCGCGATGCTGGTGGCGGTATGCGTCGCGCCGAACTCTCTGGCCTTCTCGACCTTCCACGCCTCGGTGTCGACCGCGACGATCCGACGGGCACCGGCCATCCGCGCGCCCTGGACCGCATTCATGCCCACACCGCCCACGCCGATCACCACGACGGTGTCACCCGCCCGCGTCTCCGCGGCATTGACTGCCGAACCCCACCCGGTGGTCACGCCGCAGCCGACGAGCGCGGCCTTGTCCAGGGGGACGTCGTCGCGGATCTTGACCGCGGAGGCCTCGTGTACCAGCGCGAACGGGCTGAATGTGCCGAGGAGGCACATGGTTCCGATGCCCTGTCCACGGGCATGCACGTGCGGCTTGAGGTCGCTGATCTCGACGCCGGTGAGGTTGTGCTGGCCGAGAACGCACAGGTTGGAGTGGCCGTTGACGCACGGTTCGCAACGGCCGCAGGCGGGGATGAAGGCCAACACGACGTGATCGCCCGGCTTGAGGGTTGTCACCGCGGAGCCGACCTTCTCTACGATGCCGGCTCCCTCGTGACCGCCGAGCGTGGGGCCCAAGCCATCGTGGTAGACCGGCGCGTCGATGTGGTCATCCGAGTGGCACAGTCCTGAAGCGGCAAGTCGCACCAGCACCTCTTCGGGCTGAGGGTCGTCGATCTCGATCTCTTCGACGCTCCACCCCTCACGCTTGCCCGGGTTCCAGCAGATAGCTCCCTGAGTCTTCAAAACCGTCTCCTTGTCGAGAATTAACAGTTAACAACGTGAGTGTTACGTGTATCACTATTGGAAGTCAATAGGCTGCCGATCACGTGGTCGAGAAGCCGAGGTAGTCGGCGTGAACCTTCGGTGGATGTGCGCGGATGGCTTCCTCGTTGGGTGTGATGCCCCAGCCGGGTGCGTCGGGCACGACGAGTGCCGACTCGACGATCTGCGGAGCCGTGTCGAACAGCTCATCGTCCCAGGGGAGACGATCGACGTCGTGTTCCATCACCCGCAGGTTCGGGACGGCTGCGGCGAAGTGCACATTGGTCATGGTCGCGAGATGGCTGTAGAAGTTGTGCGGCGCGATGTTGACGTCGTGTGCTTCCGCCGCGGCTGCGATCTTCATGGCCTGCCAGGTGCCGTTCCAGATCGCATCGACGATGCCGACGTCGACAGCCTGGGCCTGCAGATACGGGTTGAACTGCCGGACTCCGAACAGTGTCTCCAGCGAGGCGATCGGATGTTTGGTGTGCTGGCGGATATAGGCCAGAGCCTCCGGGTTGTGCAGGTCGAGCTCGACCCAGAAGAGGTCGAAGTCGTCGAGCGCGCGCAGCAGTTTCAGGAACCCCTCGGTGCGAGCGTTGAAGTTCAGGTCGAGCAGCAGCTCAACGTCGTCACCGGCGCCGTCGCGAAGTGCCTCCATGTGGGAGACAACGCTCGAGATGAGTTTCCGGTCGATGTTCAGGCCCGGCTCGAACGGCGCCCCGAAGCCGGCCATCCACGCTCGCGCTCCGTCGGGATGATGAACGAACATGTTCGTCTTGACTGCCTTGAAGCCACGTTCCCGCGCCTCGACGCCGGCCTCTCGCACACCGTTCAGATCCCGGATCTGGGGGCTGTAGTACTGCGGGTGATTGATCCGCCAACTCGCACAGTGCGACCAGTAGATCGGTACATGATCGCGCACCTTCCCGCCCAACAGCTCATACACCGGCACGCCCAGGGCCTTGGCCTTGATGTCGAGCAGGGCGTTCTCGATCGCGCCGAACGCTTCCGCGGTCATCCCGTGTGGCGCTGGCCGTGCTGTCGAGGCCAGAGTGACGTGCAGCTGCTCGTGGGCGAACGCGTCACGACCGATCAGTCGACGGCCGTAGTTCTCGATCACCCCGGTCAGTCCCGGCGGACCGAACGCCTCGTCGAACTCCGCCCATCCCGTGACGCCTTCGTCTGTGACGATCTTCAGGAAGTGGTAGTTACGCCACCCCGCATCACAGGCGAAGGTTTCGACCGAGGTTATCTTCATGTGTCCTCCGTGGTTCGTTACAAGTCAGCACTCGTCGCTGAAACGTCCGGACCGCATGTCGAGTGGCGTTCGGAATCCGAATCAGTGATCCACCGATTAATTCTTGACCGAGTGCTGGGATCACTCTAGGCTGATTGTTAATCCTTGACAATACGTGCCGCAGGCTACGTAGGGACGACGATGGAGGGCCCTATGCAGGTCGACCGCTCACTATTCATCGATGGCACGTGGACCCGTCCGCTGACCGGTACACCTTTGGATGTCATCAATCCGGCTGACGGCACGGTGTGCGCAGTTGTGTCCATGGGTGACGCCGCCGACGTCAAACGTGCGGTTGCAGCTGCCCGCACGGCATTCGAGAGTTTCGGTCGAATCGGCGTCGACGAACGGATCGCCTTGCTCGAAGCAGTGATCAGGTCGTACGAGGCTCACTCAGATGAGCTGGTTTCTGTCCTCAGCGCAGAAATGGGAGCGCCGGTGACGTTGGCTGCCGGGGCGCAGGTGCCTTCCGGTCTCGGCCATTTCGTCGCCACGCTCGAAGCGCTGAAGAGCTTCGCTTTCGAAGAGCGAATCGGTACGACCCGGGTGGTGCACGAACCGATCGGCGTCTGTGGCCTCATCACGCCGTGGAACTGGCCGCTCAACCAGATCGCGGCAAAGGTGGCCCCGGCGTTGGCCACCGGATGCACGATGGTCCTGAAGCCATCGGAGATCGCACCTTTGAACGCGATCGTGTTCACCAAAGTGCTTGCCGCGGCGGGTGTGCCCGCCGGCGTCTTCAATCTCGTCAACGGCGACGGGCCGACCGTGGGTACAGCCTTGGCGGAACATCCCGACGTGGCAATGATGTCGTTCACCGGCTCCACACGTGCAGGCATTGAGGTGGCCCGCACGAGCGCGCGCACGGTCAAGCGAGTTTCGCAGGAGCTCGGTGGCAAGTCGGCGACGGTGATTCTCGACGATGCGGACCTGGAGCAGGTCGTCACCGCCGAGGTTCAGGCGATGTACCAGAATTCGGGTCAGTCCTGCAATGCCGGATCACGGATGCTGGTTCCCGCGCATCTCGTATCCCAGGTTGAAGCCATCGTGCGAAAGGCCACTGCCGCAGTCGTGGTGGGCGATCCTCGGGACGCCGCCACGGACGTGGGCCCAGTGGTGTCTGAGCAGCAATTCGACAAGGTGCAGGACCTGATCGACTCGGCCATACGCGAAGGGGCCGAGCTGGTGGTGGGCGGACTGGGGCGACCCGATGGCCTGGAGGAGGGCTACTACGCGCGACCGACCGTATTTAGTCACGTGACGGCCGAGATGCGGATTTGGCGCGAGGAAGTGTTCGGGCCGGTCCTGGTCGTTGCCGGTTACACCGACGAGGACTCGGCTGTTGCCATGGCCAACGACTCCGAGTATGGCCTGTCCGGAAAGGTGTACTCCGCCAGCGAAGATCGGGCATGGGATCTCGCGCGTCGTCTACGGACCGGCATGGTCCACATCAACGGTGCGCCCCTCGACAATCGAGCTCCATTCGGTGGGTACAAGCACTCCGGGAACGGTCGTGAATTCGGAGCGCACGGTCTTCGTGAATTTCTGGAGACGAAGTCCGTGTACATCCCCGCCTGACGACGAACTCGTCGTCTGAGGAGGGCCCGTAGCGATCTCGAAGACCGGCCGCATCGGCGGTTGAACCGCTGAGAGAAGAGAGACACCAGATGTTCGAGAAGGTCCTGGTCGCCAACCGCGGCGAGATCGCGATTCGTGCTTTTCGTGCCGCCTACGAGCTCGGCGCTCGAACGGTTGCGGTGTTTCCTTATGAGGACCGCAATTCGGTGCATCGGTTGAAGGCTGATGAGTCGTATCAGATCGGGTTGCCTGGTCATCCGGTGCGCGCTTATCTGTCGGTGGAGGAGGTGGTCGGTGCCGCGGTGCGGTGTGGTGCTGATGCGATCTATCCGGGGTATGGCTTTCTGTCGGAGAATCAGGGTTTGGCTGCCGCGTGTGCGGAGGCGGGTATCACTTTCGTCGGGCCGAGTGCCGAGATTTTGGAGATGACCGGTAACAAGGCGACTGCGGTGGCCGCGGCGAAGGCGGCGGGTATTCCGGTGCTGGCGTCTTCGGAGCCGTCGGCTGATCACGATGAGTTGCTCGCCGCTGCGGAGGACATGCAGTTCCCGGTGTTTGTGAAGGCGGTGGCCGGTGGTGGTGGCCGGGGTATGCGGCGGGTGGCCGAGCGTGCGGATCTGGCCGAGGCGATCGCGGCGGCGTCTCGGGAGGCCGAGGCGGCGTTTGGTGATGCCACGGTGTTCTTGGAGCAGGCGGTGATCAATCCGCGTCATATCGAGGTGCAGATCCTTGCCGACACCCACGGCGAGGTGATCCATCTCTATGAGCGTGATTGCAGTTTGCAGCGTCGGCATCAGAAGGTGATCGAGTTGGCGCCGGCCCCGAATCTGTCGGAGGAGTTGCGTGAGCAGATTTGTGCCGATGCGGTGGCCTTCGCTCGCCATATCGGGTATTCGTGTGCGGGCACGGTGGAGTTCTTGCTCGATGAGCAGGGTCGGCATGTGTTCATCGAGATGAATCCGCGTATCCAGGTCGAGCACACGGTGACCGAGGAGATCACCGATGTGGACCTGGTGAGTTCGCAGTTGCGGATCGCGGCGGGTGAGTCGCTGGCCGATCTGGGGTTGAGTCAGGACGCGATCCGGATTCGGGGGGCGGCGTTGCAGTGCCGTATCACCACTGAGGATCCGTCGAACGGTTTCCGTCCGGATGTCGGGCGCATCACCGCCTACCGCAGCCCGGGTGGTGCCGGTGTGCGTCTGGATGGTGGGGCGAATCTGGGTGCGGAGGTCAGTGGTCACTTCGATTCGATGCTGGTCAAGTTGACGTGTCGGGGACGGGATTTCCCGACCGCGGTGCGTCGTGCCCGGCGGGCGGTGGCGGAGTTCCGGATTCGTGGTGTGGCGACCAACATTCCGTTCTTGCAGGCGGTGCTCGATGACCCGGATTTTCGGGCCGGGCGGGTGACGACGTCGTTCATCGATGAACGCCCGGAGTTGTTGACCTCACGCTCGTCGGCCGATCGTGGCAGCAAGATCTTGTCGTTTCTGGCTGATGTCACGGTCAACAAGCCTCACGGTGAGCGTCCGACGAGGGCGTACCCGCGCGACAAGCTGCCCCTGGTGGAGCGGTCGGTGCTCGCCTCGCCGGCCGAGGGTTCGCGGCAGCGGCTGCTGGCGTTGGGGCCACAGGGGTTTGCCCGGGATCTGCGGGAGTCCCCGCGGTTGGGGATCACCGACACCACTTTCCGTGATGCCCATCAGTCGTTGCTGGCGACGCGGGTGCGTACCAACGGGTTGCTCAACGTCGCCCCGTATGTGGCGGCGTTGACCCCGCAGTTGTTGTCGGTCGAGTGTTGGGGTGGTGCCACCTATGATGTGGCGCTGCGTTTTTTGAAGGAAGATCCGTGGGATCGGTTGGCGCAGCTGCGCGAGGCGATTCCCAACATCTGTCTGCAGATGTTGCTGCGCGGCGCCAACACCGTCGGGTACACCCCGTATCCCACCAAGGTGACGACGGCGTTTGTCGAGGAAGCTGCGGCGACCGGTATCGACATCTTCCGGATCTTCGACGCGCTGAACAATGTTGATGCGATGCGCCCGGCGATCGACGCGGTCGGTGAGACCGGTAGCGCGGTGGCCGAGGTGGCGATGAGCTACACCGGTGATCTGTCGGACCCGGCCGAGGATCTCTACACCCTCGACTACTATCTGCGTCTGGCCGAGCAGATCGTCGACGCCGGTGCGCACATCATCGCGATCAAGGACATGGCCGGGTTGTTGCGGGCTCCGGCGGCGGCCACGCTGGTTACGGCGTTGCGCGCCAACTTCGATCTGCCGATCCATGTCCACACCCATGACACCCCGGGCGGGCAGCTCGCCACCTATATGGCGGCGTGGCAGGCCGGTGCCGATGCCGTCGACGGGGCGAGTGCGGCACTGGCCGGCACGACGAGTCAGCCGCCGTTGTCGGCGATCGTGGCCGCGACCGCCCACACCGAGCGTGACAGCGGCCTGGAGCTGGCGCGGGTGTGTGACCTCGAACCGTATTGGGAGGCGTTGCGAAAGGTGTACGCGCCGTTCGAGTCCGGGCTACCGGCCCCGACCGGGCGGGTGTATTCCCACGAGATCCCCGGCGGGCAGTTGTCGAATCTGCGGCAACAGGCCATCTCGTTGGGGCTGGGTAACCGGTTCGAGGCCGTCGAGCAGGCCTACGCCGCCGCCGATGCGATGCTGGGTCGCCTGGTGAAGGTGACGCCGTCGTCGAAGGTCGTCGGTGATCTGGCGTTGGCGCTGGTCGGCCGCGGGATCACCGCCTCGGACTTCGCTGCCGACCCGGGTTCCTACGACATCCCGGACTCGGTGATCGGGTTCCTGCGTGGCGAACTCGGCGACCCGCCCGGCGGATGGCCCGAACCACTGCGCACCCTCGCACTGGAGGGGCGTGCACCGGCGCCCGAGGTGGTCGAACTCTCGGCCGATGACGAGGCGATCCTCGACAAGCCGGGCAAGGACCGTCAGGTACGGCTCAATCATCTGTTGTTCCCCGGTCCCACCAAGGAATTCGAGGAACACTACGAGATCTACGGTGACACCTCCCGGTTGTCGGCGAACCAGTTCTTTTATGGTCTGCGTTACGGCGAGGAAGATCGCGTGGAACTCGAACCGGGTGTGGAGTTGATGATCGGACTCGAAGCGATCAGCGAACCCGACGAGCACGGGATGCGCACCGTGATGTGTGTGCTCAACGGTCAACTACGCCCGATCGCCGTGCGTGACCACGCCATCGACTCCACCGTCGCCTCGGCGGAGAAGGCCGATCGATCCAACCCCCACCACGTGGGCGCACCGTTCGCCGGTGTCGTCTCGTTGTCGGTGGACGTCGGCGACGACGTTGCCGTGGGCGCCACCATCGGCACCATCGAGGCGATGAAGATGGAAGCCGCGATCACCGCTCCGGTCGCGGGCAAAGTCGCGCGACTGGCAATCGGATCGGTCACCCAGGTCACACCCGGAGACCTGCTGATCGAAATTCACTGATGATCGCCGAGAACGTCCCGAGTAGTGGCTGGTTGCATGGATACATATGAGCGGGAGCTGTGTCGATTGTTCAGGGACTGGTTGCCCTTCGGCGGGCCTCCCGACGACCTCATCAGTGACTTCGGTATACCTCGACGTCGTGCCGTTGCGATTGTGCATGCTCTGCTGAGGGACCCAGATAATCGATCGCTACAGGCTGACGAGCGCGACCTGCTCGACGCACTGGGCGGCATACAGGGTTTCTCTGAAGCATTCCCGGTCGGACCGTCCGGACTCAGTGTGGTGGCACAACGTGATTCGACACCACCCGGAGGTGTTGCTGCGGAACAGGGAGGAACTGGTCCGGCGGTACGGAACTTGCGTAAGCGTTCGGTGTGGCCCTACGAAGAGCGTGCTGTCCAGGAATCTGGTTAGTCAGCGAGCGCGACGCTGTGTCGTCGACGCGGCGGTGTCAACGGCCGCGGCGGAGGCGTTTCTGGACTGACTGATCACAACGCACTTGACGTACGGTGATCAGCCGGCTGACGTAGCTGACGTCAGCCGGCTGACCACCTACTACCCGGTTGGGTCCTTACTGGTTCACGCGACTCTGCAACGGAGGGGTTCGGCGCGCAATGCGCGACCGACTTCGTCTGCAGCCAATTCCTGAAGGCGGGTGAGTGACTGGTCGGAGTAGAAGGCAGTGTGCGGTGTCAGTAGGAGACGAGGTGCGGTACGCAGTGGAGAGTCGCTGGGTAGGGGCTCGCTCTCGAAGACGTCAAGTGCGGCGCCGCCCAGGGTGCCGGAATTGAGCGCCTGAGCGAGGGCGGCCGAGTCGACCAGGGGGCCGCGCGCGGTATTGACCAGGACTGCGTCGGGCGCCATCAGGCGCAGTGATCGTTCGTCGATGATGTGGTGGGTATCGGTAGTGAGTGGCAAATGCAGCGATATCGCATTGCTTCTCTCGAGCAGTTCCGAGAAGCTGACGAGGCCAATGCCCAAGTCCCGCAACTGCTCCTCGTCGGCGGCCGGGTCGTGGACGATGATCTCGAAACCGAATGGCGCAAGACGTGTATGAAGTGCGCGACCGATTCGTCCGAAACCGAGCATGCCTATGGTTGCAACGGTGAAGTCACGCACCCTGCCGACCTCGGACTGAGCAATCCAGCCACGCGTGCGGACTGCGTCGTCGTACTCGGGTACCTTGCGCAGCATCGTCAGCAGGAGAGTTGCGGCGTGGTCTGCCACCGTCCCGCTGCCATAATCGGGGACATTCGCGACTGCCACGCCGTGCTCGACGGCCGCGGAGACATCGACATTGTCGTAGCCCACACCGTATCGAACAATAGTTCCGCCGCTCGCCATGGCTGCGATCGCCTGGCGGGTCATGGGTGCCTGATTGACCAGTGCAACCTTCGAGTCGCGTACTGCTTCAATGACTTCGGATTCGCTCGCACATTGGTGGACGTGAAGTTCGTAGCCGTGACGGGTTGCCACCTCGCGCTCCGCTTCGACGTCGCCGAAAGGGTGGTCGACGATGACAACAGTGTTTCTTGCCGGACGATCGGTAGCCATTTCTGGATCGTATGCTGCATGCAGACTTGAAGTCCAGTTTCTGCGACGGCAGCGGGGATTCATCTCACGGCATTGCCCGATTTCAGAGGTTGACCCACCTCAACGGGCGTATTGCCATGTGGTCGTGAAAAATGGCTAATTGCAGCTACTTAGGTGCTGAATCCGTTGGGTGCAAACGGTGGCTCCGCGCGAACGTTGACACCGAATGCGTGCTGCATGCACAATATGGTGACGGCGGTTACATCCGCGCGACCAGGTCTCGCGACCCCTCCAGCCCCATGACACGGCCCCTTATTGGAGACACTGTGAATCTCTTGGAATCATCCGCAGACACCTACGACGTCGTGATAGTCGGTTCGGGACCGAGTGGTGCAGTGGCCGCGAAGAGGTTTGCCGAGAGCGGGTACTCGGTCTTATGTCTCGAACAGGGTGAGTATCCCGACTACACGACGATCCGAAGTGCCGAGCCTGAGTTCGAGCTCACGAAGGACAAGCACTTCTCCTGGAATCCGAACAAGCGTCGAGCCGTCAGCGATTACCCGGTGAACGATTCCGAGTCCGAGGTGGCGCCACTGATGTGGAACGGTGTCGGCGGCAGTTCGATTCTCTACGCCGCCGCTTGGCACCGACTGAAGCCCAGTGATTTCCGGGTCAAGACGCTCGACGGTGTCGCGGCTGACTGGCCGCTGACGTACGAGGAACTGGCACCGTTCTATGCACGCGTCGAGCATGACTTCTCCGTGTCGGGGGTCCCGGACGATCCCGCATTCCCCGAGGGGTTCGACATCCCACTGCCCCCGTTCCCACTCGGTGACCTCGAGCGACGGTTTGCCGCAGCCCACGACAGGCTGGGATGGCACTGGTGGCCTGGGTCCAACTCGATCGCCACGGTGCGACACGGCGCGCTCGAGCCGTGTGTTCGTCGGGCGAGTTGTATGTGGGGCTGTTTCGACGGCGCCAAGGCGTCGGTTGACCGCACGCACTGGCCGTCTGCGCTGAAACTCGGTGTGACACTCCGTCAGAGGGCACGCGTGCTACGGGTCGAGACGGACTCGCGTGGGCTGGCAACCGGCGTCACCTACGTCGACCTCGCCACCGGGGCCAACCATTTCGTCGGCGGACGCACGGTGGTCCTCGCTGCGAACGGCATCGGCACACCGCGACTCCTGCTCGCCTCGGCAAGCAAGACCCATCCTGACGGTCTGGCGAACTCGTCAGGTCTGGTCGGGAAGAATCTGATGATGCACCCTTACAGCACCGTCGTCGGGCTGTTCGACGAGGCTTTCGAGAACTGGCAGGGCCCCTTCGGGCAGCGGGCCTATTCCCTGGAATTCGCCGAGACGCAACCCGGTCGCGGATTTCTTCGAGGTGCGAAATGGCAGCTCATGGGTACAGGTGGACCGCTCAACACCACCGGGTCCTTCCCCTGGGGTGGGGCCGGAGCCTGGGGGCCGGACTTCCACAAAGAGGTGCAACGCCGCTTTGCGCACTCAGCCTACTGGGCGATCCTCGCGGAGGATCTTCCCGACGAATCGAATGCCGTCACTCTCGACCCGGAGTTGGTCGACGGGAGTGGGCTCGCCGCCCCGAAGGTCACCTATCGGGCCTCCGAGAACACACGCGCTCTACTCGATTTCAACCACGCGCTGGCGGAACAGTCGATGCGCGAGGCGGGTGCCTATGAGACGTTGGTGTCGCCGATCGTGCGGGAGACCGGCTGGCACCTGCTGGGTACGGTTCGGATGGGAGAGAATCCGCAGTCATCGGTTGTGGATGGATACGGGCGATCCCATGACGTGCCGAACCTGTTCGTGATGGACGGAAGTGTGATGCCGACGTCGGGCGCTGTCAATCCGACCGGCACGGTCGCCGCGCTTGCGCTGCGCAGCACGGAAGCTGCGATCAAGACCGCCAGTTCGCAGAAGTTCGGTATCGGGGCCTGAGGTCGTAGGGAAGAGGCTGAGAAAATGATCACCATCGATGATGTTCGAGCGCAATTGGCCTGGGTTGCGGATACTTTGATCCCGTCAGACAAGGACCTCGGTATGCCGTCAGCCACCGAGGCCGGCATTGTGACCGAACTGATTCCACGCGCGTTGCGAGCACGGGACGACCTGAGTGAGACATTTCTGAACACCCTCGCGGAGCTGCCGGCTGATGCGCCTGCTGATCCCCTGGGCGCCATCCGGGGGCTTGGTCAGCCGGCTTTCGACATGGTCACACGGATGATTGCGGGAGCCTACTTCCTGAACCCCGCAGTCACCGCAGCGCTGGGTTATCCGGGGCAGGAGGCGTTGCGAGACACTCCGGACTACGACGAGATCGCCGAGGTGACGGCACGCGTCGCCGCACGGGGTCCGGTGTACATTCCAACGCCCCGATGACCACGCGCCGCGCGCGTCAGTGCGTCACTTGTTCCACGTCCGGCTGACGCGGGACCGGGCAGCGAGGACATGCTCTGTGGCCAGCCTGGCCGAATCGGCTGCACGGCCGTTGCGGAGCGCTTCGAGAACTGCAGCGTGCTCCACAAGTGCCGGTGGTCCACTCACGGCCCAGGACTCGGTGTAGGTGGTGAGGAGTACCTGAGCCTGAAGCCGGGACAGATGCTCGTCGAGAACCGCGCTCCCCGAAGCTCTTTGGATGGACTGATGAAAGGTCAGGTCGGCAATCCGGGCGGTGCGCGCATCATGTGCTTTCACTGCACGGCTGAACTCGGAGTGGATCTCATCCAACTCGTCGATCGTGCCGTCGTCGAGCAACGGGCACGCCAGCTCCGCGGCCAGTCCTTCCAAGGTTGCTCTAACCTGCAGGGCGTCGAGGAGCTCGTCCTTGTCGAGCGTGCGTACCGCGGCACTACCGTTTGGGTTCTGTACCAGCAGGCCTTCGTTGACCAGGCGTACGACCGCCGTGGCTACAGGGCTCCTGCTCATCTGTAACTGCGCGGAGAGGGCGACCACACTGATCGACTTCTGTTCTGCGAGTTCGCCCCGCAACAAACTCGTCCGGATCTGCGTGTACGCGATCTCCGACAATGAAGCGGGCTGCTCTACAGGGACGAGTGGCATCGCACACCTTCCGAAACGTCTGGTCGAGTTGCCGGCCAGCGAGGGTTGACCTCTCTGCATTCTGCATGCAGAATCGCTGCATGGTCAAGAGGCGTTTTCCCCGCTGGTCTGAGTTCAAACCCCTACTGCAGCCGCCGCCGGTGCAACTCTCCGCGACTGCGCGTCGCCTCAGGAAGGCGACGTCGGTCGACGATTTGCGCACGGTCGCCAAGAAGCGGACTCCCAGAGCTGTATTCGACTACACGGATGGTGGTGCTGAAGACGAGGTCGCACTCAAGCGGAGCCGTGCGGCGCTCGAGCGGATCGAGTTCAGGCCGAATGTGCTCCGCGACGTTTCTCGCGTGGATACGACCACGACGATGTTGGGTAGTCCCGCCGAACTGCCCGTGGTACTGGCACCCACCGGTTACACGAGGATGATGCACCACAGCGGCGAACCGGCGGTGGCCAGGGCTGCAGGCCGGGCAGGCCTGCCCTACGTGCTGTCGACCATGGGCACCACCAGCCTGGAGGCCCTCGAAGCAGCGTCTCCCGAGACGCGCCGGTGGTTTCAGTTGTTCCTGTGGAAGGACCGGGCCGCGAGCGCGGACTTCGTGGCGCGCGCGGCCGAGACGGGCTGTGACACGCTGGTTCTGACCGTCGACACGCCGGTTGGTGGTTCTCGCCGACGGGATCAGCGCAATGGCATGACAATTCCGCCCTCGCTCACTCTCCGCACTGTCGTGGACGGGGCTCGGCATCCGCACTGGTGGCTCAATTTCCTCACCACCGAACCATTGGAATTCGCATCGCTCTCGCACTTCGACGGCTCGCCGGCGGAACTCACCAACCTCATCTTCGACCCGTCGTCGACGGTTGCCGACGTGGCGTGGCTTCGCGACATCTGGTCGGGCTCGCTGGTGGTGAAGGGTGTCCAGCACGCTGAAGACGCGGCAATGGTCGTAGATGCAGGCGCTGACGCCGTCGTGCTGTCCAACCACGGGGGCCGACAGCTCGATCGTGCCGCCACTCCACTCGAACAGCTCTCGGACACCGTTCGCCGGGTTGGTGAGCGCGCAGAGGTTTATGTGGACGGCGGCTTCAGGTCGGGTTCAGACGTCGCCGCGGCAGTCGCGCTGGGTGCTCGCGGAGTCTGGATCGGCAGGTCCTATCTGTATGGGTTGATGGCGGGCGGCGAAGCTGGTGTCGACCGTTCCATCGAACTGATGAGGAAGGAGTTCGTGGCCACGATGCAACTGCTCGGGGTGAAGTCGGTGGATGAGCTCAACCCGGACCTGGTCGTACTGAGAGACGTAGACGGCCGTCGGAGCGTCTCTGCCGAAGTCTGACCACGGTGCCGGCGCAGGGATGCGGCCGAACCGTCGATGGCGTTGCGATCCGGTAGCGCCGTCAGGGATTCGGGCACGGCCGGCCGCACCTACCAGGTGCGATCAACGGGGTTTTCGAGCCAGCACGTACTGGCCGTGACCGGTGATGCTCTGCTCGATGTCGACGACCCCTGCGGCCCGCAGGCGGTCGACGATCTCGTGGGCGCCGAAGATGCGGAATCCGCTCATCCCCACGATCCGCCGGACGCCCGGCAGGGATGTCACCTCGGTGGCCACCGAGGTGAACACGACGATCTCGCCGCCCGGCTTGGCCACCCGCACCAGTTCGTCGACGACGGGCAGGGGGTCGGGGATGAGGTAGAGTGCCGCGAGGCAGGTGACGGCGTCGAAGGTGTTGTCGCCGAACGGGATCGCGTGCGCGTCACCTCGGATGAACGCGGCGCGGTCGACGTTGTTGCTGCGAACCGCCCGGGTGAGCATGGGTGCGGAGAAGTCCAGCCCGACGCATCGGCCGTCACCGGTCAGGCCGTCGGCGATGCGGCGCGTGTAATTCCCTGGGCCGCAGGCGACATCGAGAACGGAACGTTCACCTGGTCGGGCGAGGTAGGCGCGCAGCGCGCGGTCGAAGTCCTCGGTGGCACGACCGCCGAGGCTGAACAGCCGGGTGAAGGTGGGCCGCCACAGATGCTCGTAGATCTCGGCGAAGTGCGCGTTATGCATCAGGCGCTGCGCGACCGACTCCATCGCTTCCTCCGGTCTAGGCGCGCGTATCGCGCTGGATGCGCAGCGTGGAAATGGTGGTGGCCAGGCTGTCGTACTGGCCGACGAGCAGGGTGAAACCGATGAGCTTGCGCTCGTCGAGGTGCCGGGCGATCCCGGCCCAGGCGATGTCGGAGATGTCCTTGTTCTCGACGAGCTCGTCGACGGCCCGCAGGATCGCGCGCTCCCGGTCACCCCACCCGGCGTCGGGGCCTTCCAGAATGCGTTCGAATTCCGCGTCGGCGATGCCGGCGCGCCGTCCGAGGCGGCGGTGGTGGTCGAGCTCGTAGTCGCAACCGCGCAGGTGTGCCACGCGGATGATGATCATCTCGGAGTCCTTGCGCGACAAGGTACCGAAGGGCATCAGGCGGGCACTGAAGTGCAGCCAGCCGCGGAAGAGTCCCTTCGCCCGGCCGAGGGTGGAGAAGATGTGGGCGTCGTCGACGCCCATCACCCGAGCCGCGCCGCGTGCGAAGACGAAGTTGAACGGTCCGAGCTCCCGTAGACCACCCGGTGTGACGCGAGGTGTGCTCATGGGCCCACGGTAGACTACGCGGACTATGACGGATACCACACGGACGTTCACGAGTGTCGACGAGTTGAAGGCCGCGATCGGGGAAGACCTCGGCTCCGGTGAGTGGCTGGAGATCACGCAGGAGCGGGTGAATGCGTTCGCCGACGCCACCGGCGATCACCAGTGGATTCACGTCGACCCCGAACGCGCGAAGTCGGGTCCGTTCGGCACGACCATCGCCCACGGCTACCTGACCGTGTCGCTGCTGCCGATGCTCGCAGGCCGGATCTTCACCGTGGAGGGCCCCAAGCTCGTCCTCAACTACGGCATGAACAAGCTGCGCTTCCCCAACCCGGTCAAGGTGGGCGCACGCATCCGGTCCAACGCGGTGATCACCTCCATCGAGGAGACACCCAAGGGCGTCAGCATGGTCGTGACCAACACCGTCGAGATCGAGGGCGAGGCCAAGCCTGCCTGCGTCGCCGAGAACCTCCGCGTTCTCGTCTACTGACGGTCTCCGGCTTTCGCAGTCTCACTTCCCGGCGGTCAGCGAGGACACTCGCTGGCCGCCGGTTCGCCGTTCAAGCGGCGATTCAACCATTCGAGTGCCACCGGGAAACCGAGGAGAGCGCCGGTGACGTGCTCGCCGAAGATCTCGCGGTACGCGGCGTTCGCGCCGCGGGCGCACTGCTGGCGGTAGAGCGCGCGGGCGCCGGCCGCGGGGATCCACCACTCGTGGGTTCCCTGGTAGATCAGCAGGGGAATCGCGGACGTGCGGTCCGACATCCGGGTGATCTCGTAGATGCGCTCGGCGACCGGCGAGCGGAACGGGTCGGGATCCTTCGACATCAGCTGCATCGGCAGAAAGGTCCCGCCTGCCAACGCTTCCGGGATCACGCACACGTTCTTCAGCGGCGAGGTCGCCAGCCAGCGTGCCGGCCGGTTCGCCAGCGGTAGGATCTCGGTCCGCTCGCGGGCGATGCCGAACGTGGCCGCGTGGAACAGGCCCGTGGCCAGGTTGGCGTTCATGCTGCCGACCAGCATCCGGAAGTCTGCGGGCACGCCACCGAGTGCGGCGCCGACGACCCGGCCGGTCAGCTCCGGGGCGTACTCGCCGATGAGCTTCGACGCCCCGTGTGTGGCGATCGCGCCACCGGAGTAACCGGTCAGCGCAATTCGGCTGCGGCCCAACGTCGGTGACTTCAGCTGCACCGCGGCGCGGATGGCGTCGAGCACGACGTGCCCGGCCAGGACCGGCTCGGCGTAGGCCATGCGCGGCCCCTGATGGTCGGGGATCAGGACTGCGTGGCCGTCGGCGAGGGCGAACTGCGTGGTCGGCGGGATCAGATCGGTGATCCCCGTGGCTATCGAGAATCCGTGCGCCAGTGTGTAACCGGGAGTACAGGCGGCGCCGAGTGAGTCGATGGGCAGGTTGTTCACCAGCAGCGGCATCGGGGACCGGGAGGCCCGGCGCGGGATCAGCAACGTGGCGGTGCCGTAGATCGCCGCATCCGTGGCGTCGGTGCTGCGGAACTTGATCAGTGTCGCCGAACGAAGTGGGACCGTCACCACCGGTCCGGCGGCGCCGGTGACGTCGCGGGTGGCGATCACCTCTCCGGGTGCGCGTGCCTCCAGGTCGGCCGGCCACCGGTCGAACATCGGGTCCCCGGTGGGGGAGGGCAGCATCGCCTCCCGCAGTTCCATTGTGCGGTGGTCGAATCCGGCTGCGCGTGCCCGCGGCGGGATGGTTCGCAGACGGGGGATCGGCGGCGGCGGAACTGCGTGGTCGACGGCCTCGGCCACCGGCGGCGGCAGCGGCATCATGTTGGGCGGGTCGGCGGATGCGTGCCCGGCGGACACGACGCCGAGTGGCAGCGCGAGCAGGACGCAGATCATGACCGACGGCAGGCGGTGGACGGCGATTCCGCGTCGCCTGCGGTGCGAGGTTCTCGTCCTCGGATTCCTTCGCGCGCTGCGTACGCGTCGTCGCGTGCGCTCTGTCGCGACAGTAGGACATATGACCAGGTCGGGCAGTGATGCCGCACTGATGGTGTTCCGCTCGAGACTCAACTGTGATTTATCGCCATCCGACTCATTCGTCTGCCGGTCGCGGCAACGAAAAAGGGGCCGCTGCGGCGAATCGCGGACGCACAGATGGGCGCGGCCGTTTAGCATTAGCCGGGGTTCGCGGTTGGCGTGAACTGCTGCGGTGGGCTGTCGGGGGACAGACGACCGGGAGTTCACCGATGGGATTAGGGGGGGTTGGCGATGCCGACCAGGGGTGTAATGCGGCGATCGATGCTGCGCGCGGCGATGATCGCCGGCGTCGTCGTGGCGACGGTGATGAGCACGACGGGGATCGATCCGACCGGAAGCGTGGGTGTCGGGACGGCGCGCGCCGAGCCGCCCAATCTGGCAGAGGTGCCGTCGCAGCTCCCGAAAGACCTCGACGCTGTCATCCCGCCTCCGCCGATCAAGAAGCTCCAGCGCATCCCCGAACGTTCGCGGATCGCCGGCGCCACCCATGAGCTGCAGGAACTGCGCGAGGCGATCATGCCCTCGCCCAGTGGCGACCGGTTCTTCGACCACTGGCCCGCCGGGCTGGCCAAGCGCACGCCGGGAGAGGTGCTGACCACGCGCAGGGTCACCGGGACGGCCCAGCAGCTGGTTTTCGTCCCGTTGCGTTCGGCTCGTCAGGTCAAGTTCCGCACCGTCGACGCCACCGGTGGTCCGATGTTCGGTACCGCCACGCTGCTGCTCCCGCGCAAGGCGTGGACGGGCCCCGGAGCGCGCCCGATCCTCATCAACAACTCGCCGATCGTCGCACTGGGCACCAAGTGCACGACTGGCTTCACCTACGCACACGGCTTCACCAACAACACCAACGAGACCGACCTGATCCCGCCGATGACCCAGCTGGCGCTCGATCGTGGTTATGCCGTGATCGTGCCCGATCACACCGGTCCCCGGATGGCTTACGCCGAACCGTACGTCGGAGCTCACGTCATCCTGGACGCGGTGCGCGCCGCCGCCCGGCTCGACCCGACCGAACTCGCCCGAGGGCCCATCGCGATGGTCGGTTATTCCGGTGGCGCGATCGCCACCCACGGGGCGGCCAAACTCGCCGGCAGTTACGCACCGGACATCGCGGATCGCTTCGTCGGCGCGGCCGTCGGCGGCGTTCCGGCGAACTTCCGTGCCATCGCCGGGGCAATGAACGCCAACCTCGCGTCCGGGGTGTTCCATTCGGCGATCCTCGGGGTGGCACGGGAGCGGCCGGAAGTACTCGGGATGGCCAATCATCTCGCGGGCTGGCTCGCCACGTCGGAGTTGCGCAACATGTGCACCGACGACATGGGCAACGTCGGGATCTCACACCTGCCGACGCAGGTGCTGTCGAACGATCCCGATCCGTTCCATTCCCCGGTCGCCGATCGGCTCTTCGAGGTCACCTCGATGCACGACCTCGCAGCAACCATGCCGCTGCTCATCTACCAGGGACACTACGAGTGGTGGGTTCCGGCGTCGCAGGCGCGCGCACTCTTCCACCAGCAGTGCGAGCTCGGTGCGACGGCGATCTACCGCGAGTACCCGACCGAGCATGTGTCGGGCGCGTTCGCCGGTTTCCCGGACACCGCGACCTGGTTGGACAACCGGCTGCGCGGTATCCCCGCTCGTGACGAGTGCCGGCGCTGACGCAGGAGGACCTGCAGCTCAACGATTTTCGGTGAGACTCATGTACGGCGAGACGCTGCTGCTGTGTTCGTCGATGCTCAACGACGCGCCGACCGCGGGGAACGCGCGCTGCGCGCAGTTGGTCCGCTCGCACACCCGGCAGCCGGCGCCGATCGGGGTGACATGCGCCTGCGGTCCGATCTCGAGGCCGTCGGAGTAGATCACGCGGGCGGCATGGCGCAGTTCGCATCCCATGCCGATCGCGAAGGTCTTCCCGGGTTGCCCATAACGTGTGGCGCGGCGTTCGACGGTGCGTGCCACCCAGAAATAGTTCCGGCCGTCGGGCATCTCGGCGATCTGGGTGATGATCTTGCCCGGATAGGCGAAGGTCTCGTAGACGTTCCACAGCGGGCAGGTACCGCCGCTCGACGAGAAGTGGAAACCCGTGGCGGACTGGCGTTTCGACATGTTTCCGGCGCGGTCGACACGGACGAACGACCATGGGATGCCACGCAGGTTGGGGCGCTGCAGAGTCGAGAGCCGGTGGCAGATCGTCTCGTAGGACACCGCGTAGAACGCTGAGAGGCGTTCGATGTCGTAGCGGAAATCTTCTGCCGCACCGTGGAATTGGCTGTAGGGCAGCACGACGGCCGCGGCGAAGTAGTTGGCGAGACCGAGCAGTCCGAGTGCGCGGGCGTCGGAGTTGCTGAAGTTGGCCTCGTCGACGAGTTTGTCCAGCAGATCCTGGTATTCGAGGTAGCAGAGCTCGCTGGCGAGTTTGAAGGTCCGCTGTCCCGCCGACAGAGATGCCGAGAACTCGAGGCGCCGTTCCTCCCGGTTGAACCGGTGCAGGGTGTAATCCCCGAGGTCGACGCGGCGCACGATGCTGACACCGTGGACGTTCTCGATGCGGTTCATGATCTCGCGCCGGATGTCCGCGGAGTGCATGCGCATGCGGGTGGTCATCTCCTCGGCGGCTACGTCGAGTTCGTGGATGTAGTTGCGGCGCAGGTAGAAATAGTCGCGAACTTCCTCATGCGGGGCACTGATGGTGCCGCGCATGCTGCGATCGCCGCGTTCGTCGGTGGCTGCCGCGAGCTGATCGGTGGCGATGCGATATCGCCGGTGCAGGTTCACCATCGCCTGCGCCATCTCCGGATGGGTGGAGACCATCGCGCTGATGCCCTGGGCGTCGAGGGTGCCCGGCGAGGCCTCGACGTCGTCGTCGAGCAGTACCTCACGCAGCTCGGCGACGAGGCGGATGTCGTCCTGGGAGTCGAAGAATCCGGCGTCGACCCCGAAGGCCTCGGTGATCTTGCGGAGCACAGATGTGGTCAGCGGGCGGGCGTCGTGCTCGATCTGGTTGAGATACGACGCCGAGATCGACAGGGTCTGGGCCAGCGCAACCTGTGAGAGTCCGCGTTCGGAGCGCAGCTGGCGCAACCGTGAGCCGACATAGGTCCTGCTCATCGTCCACCTCCCGGACAGGCGCCCCCGGGTCGAGGGCCTTCTACAGGGTACGGTGACCGCGTGCGCTCCCTCGCCGGCCGACGTCGTGTCCCCACGGGACTGTTCGCGCCGAGCGTCATCGCGGTGTGCGCGCTCACCGTGGTCGGCGGATGCTCCTCCGAGCCCGCCGCCGCACCTGCGCCGCGGGCCGCTGCGGATCTGCTTCTCTCGGCGTCGGTCCTCCCCGCCGGGTTCACCCTCGCCCCGCTGTCGGTCAGCGAGCTCACGGCGGGCAACCGGGCCGGGATCGAGGCCGCGAAATCCACCAGGGTCACGCCGGAGTATTGCCGGCCGACCGCTGATGCCGCGCTGAACGGGCAGTTGTCGGCCGACAACTCTGCGGTTCTCGCCGCGCGTGACGGCGCTTCTGGCGGGCTCGTCGAACTGGTCACGACCGCGCCTCGCGACATCGACGCCGACCGCCTCACGACAACCGGCCGCTGCGCGCGAACCACCACCGAGATCACCTCGGGCAACCTCGCGGGCAGTCGCGTGGTCACCGAGTACACCGAGCTGCCGGCACCGGAGATCGAGGGTGGGCTGATCGCGGGGGAGCAGATGTTGCTCACGCGGTCCGAGGTGACCACGACGCTGCCCGACGGGGGTGTCCGCCGCCAGATCGGTTTCGCCGGATACGCCGCACTCGACCGGCCGACGTCGGGCCGGGTCACCGTGCAGCTGACGGTGTCGGGAACCGCGACACCGGCGACCACACCACCGACCGAGCCGGCCGAACCCGTCGACGCCGAGACCTTCACCAACCTCTTCGACGCGGCTGTCGAACGCGTCACCACCCCCTGATCGACGACGCGCACGGCCGCATGGCGGCGTAATGGAAGTGTGAAGGACGTCACAGAAGGGCCGGTATCGGCGCCCGCCCGCCTTCCGGGGCGTGGGGGTTTCCTCGTCTGTGTGGCGCCTACTCGCGAGTAGGAAATCCCAGTACGGACGTACTTTTTGGCTCGTGAGCCGGGGTCTTTCACAGATCAAGATTTGCAAACTTTGCAAGCCGTGGTCAAAAAATAACCCAGATTTACAGCTATCGAGGGTTGGACCTGCGACTTTGTTGTGTGGCACCCTTGCTTCAGGCACCACCGACTCACGCACGAGGGTTCGCAAATTTTCGGCCGAGACTGACGCCGAGGATCAGCTCCCGCCTTTCGGGCAACGAGGTCGGATGTCTGTCAGCACTCCAGGCCCCGGCGCACGCCGGGCCGGTCGCCCGATCCGACCCGGTCGGGACGAGCAGGACAACGAAAGCGAAGTAGCCAATGAGCAACGTCGGAAAGCCCCGTACCGCCGCGGAAATCCAGCAGGACTGGGACACCAACCCCCGTTGGAAGGGCATCACCCGCGACTACACCGCCGAGCAGGTCGCCCAGCTCCAGGGTTCGGTCGTCGAGGAGCACACCCTCGCCCGTCGTGGCGCCGAGATCCTCTGGGACGGCGTGACCAAGGGCGACGGCAGCTACATCAACGCGTTGGGCGCCCTCACCGGTAACCAGGCCGTGCAGCAGGTCCGCGCCGGCCTGAAGGCCGTGTACCTCTCGGGCTGGCAGGTCGCCGGTGACGCGAACCTGTCGGGTCACACCTACCCCGACCAGTCGCTCTACCCCGCCAACTCGGTCCCGAACGTCGTGCGTCGTATCAACAACGCGCTGCTGCGCGCCGACGAGATCGCCCGCGTCGAGGGTGACGACTCCGTCGACAACTGGGTCGTGCCGATCGTCGCCGACGGCGAAGCCGGCTTCGGTGGCGCCCTCAACGTCTACGAGCTGCAGAAGGCCATGATCGCCGCGGGTGCCGCAGGCACCCACTGGGAGGATCAGCTCGCCTCGGAGAAGAAGTGCGGCCACCTCGGTGGCAAGGTGCTCATCCCCACCCAGCAGCACATCCGCACGCTGAACTCGGCTCGCCTGGCCGCCGACGTCGCCGGTGTCCCCACCGTGGTCATCGCGCGCACCGACGCCGAGGCCGCCACCCTGATCACCTCGGATGTCGACGAGCGCGACAAGCAGTTCGTGACCGGTGAGCGCACCGCCGAGGGCTACTACCACGTGAAGAACGGCATCGAGCCGTGCATCGAGCGTGCGAAGTCCTACGCGCCCTACGCCGACATGATCTGGATGGAGACCGGTACCCCCGATCTCGAGCTCGCCCGCAAGTTCGCCGAGGCCGTCAAGTCCGAGTTCCCCGACCAGCTGCTGTCCTACAACTGCAGCCCGTCGTTCAACTGGAGCAAGCACCTCGACGACAGCACCATCGCCAAGTTCCAGAACGAGCTCGGCGCCATGGGCTTCACCTTCCAGTTCATCACGCTGGCCGGATTCCACTCGCTCAACTACGGCATGTTCGATCTGGCCTACGGTTACGCCCGCGAGCAGATGAGCGCCTTCGTCGACCTGCAGAACCGCGAGTTCAAGGCCGCCGAGGAGCGTGGCTTCACCGCCGTCAAGCACCAGCGTGAGGTCGGCGCCGGCTACTTCGACAGCATCGCCACCACCGTCGACCCGAACACCTCGACCGCAGCTCTGAAGGGCTCGACCGAGGAAGGCCAGTTCCACTAGGAACTCCTCGTCGCACCTTGTGTGAGGTGTGCTCGTGGCTGACAGACGACCCGGGGTGAGCAGGTTTCAGACCCGCTCACCCCGGGCTCGTTTTATCCGCGGCCGAATCATCTCAACACCTGGGTGGAGCACACCGGCTCGCCCGCAACGGATCTCGACTCGAGATCGTTTGATCTCCAACCTCGCGAACCGCTTCGGCCCTTCCGGGTGGTCACCACGGTCCGAGCAGTTCTCCAAGGAGTCGACATGACAGGCCAGAAGATCTCCCGTGTCGGCGTCGTCGGCGCCGGCCAGATGGGCGCCGGTATCGCGGAGGTGTGTGCACGCGCGGACGTGGACGTGCTGGTCTATGAATCGACCCGCGAACTCGCGGCCGAGGGACGCACGCGTGTCCTGCGCTCGCTCGACCGCGGGGTGTCCAGCGGCAAGCTGACCGAGCGGGAGCGCGAGCAGGCGTCGTGCCGTCTCCGCTTCACCTCGGATCTGGGCGACTTCGCCGACCGCGAACTCGTATGTGAGGCCGTCGTGGAGGACGAGGTCGTCAAGACCGAGATCTTCACCGCGCTCGACAAGGTCGTCACCGACCCTGGCGCGGTATTGGCGTCGAACACCTCCTCCATCCCGATCATGAAGCTGGGCATGGCAACTCAGAATGCCGCACGCGTGATCGGGATGCATTTCTTCAACCCGGTGCCGGTGCTCCCGCTGGTCGAACTCGTCACGACCCTGATGACCACACCGGAGATCACCGCGCGGGCGGAAGCCTTCGCCCACGACATCCTCGGCAAGCAGGTCGTCCGATCCGCCGACCGCTCGGGCTTTGTCGTGAACGCACTTCTGGTTCCGTACCTGCTCTCGTCGATCCGGATGGTGGAGAGTGGTTTCGCCACCGTCGAGGACATCGACAAGGCGATGGTCTTCGGATGCGCCCACCCGATGGGGCCGCTGAAACTGAGCGACCTCGTCGGCCTCGACACCGTCAAGGCGATCGCCGACAAGATGTACGAGGAGTTCAAGGAGCCGCTCTACTCGCCCCCGCCACTGCTGCTGCGCATGGTCGAGGCGGGCCGGTTGGGCAAGAAGGCCGGCCGCGGCTTCTACCGGTACGAGCAGAACGGCTCGGGCCGGTAGTTCGCGATCAGCGACCCTTGACGCCGCTCACCTGCGGCGATGTCTGGATTGCCGTTCGGAACCGGTCGATGGAAGTGACTTACGCCACCAGTGTTAGCAGAATGCTTGCATTTGCTAGCACGGCGTGGATACTTGAGGATGGAAACACCAATACCGATGGCGCCGCGGTTCCCCTTCTCTCGCGCGGTTGCGGACCCGAGCACCGATGGTCTGCGATACCGCACAATCAAGCGACAGGCGACGGAATCCCCCGACATGCGCCCGGCGATGATGCCGAGATGAGCGAGACCGCATGTGCTGCAGCGCGATTGGTGACCCAACCAAAAGGAGTCCACTGTGACCACCACCGAACGAAACTACGCCCCCCTCTACGCCGCGGTCGGCGCCGGTGACTACGCCTTCACCCAGGTCACCGAGAAGCTCACCGAGCTGCGCGAACGTACCGAGGCTGCTGCCGAGACCGCTCAGTCGCGTCTCGAGGCCCGCTACAGCGAGACCAAGACCCTGCTGAACGAGCTGCCCGAGACCGCCCAGTCGCGGATCGGCGAGGCCAAGACCCGTATCGAGTCGCTCTCCGAGGAGGTCCCCGGAGACCTCGAGGAGCTGCGCGGCAAGCTCACCGCCGACGAGCTCAAGCGTCTCGCCGACCCGTACGTGGAGAAGGCCTACGGCTTCTACACCTCGCTCGCCGAGCGCGGCGAGGCCACCCTGGACCGCCTGCGCACCAAGCCGGTCGTCCAGGAGAACCTGACCCGCGCCGAGAAGGTCTACAACGACGCGGTCGACCTCACCGAGGACGCCCTCGGCGTCGTGTCCACCCAGACCCGCCTCGTCGGTGATCGTGCCGCCAAGCTGGCCGGTCGCGTGAGCGAAGAGGTCGAGGACGTCGCGGTCGCGATCGAAGAGGCCGGCGGTGTCGTGAAGGAGCAGGCCAACGACGCGGCCAAGGAACTCGACGGCGCCGCAGGCACTGTCGAGGCCAAGGGTCGCGCTGCCAAGGCTTCGCCGGCCAACAAGGTCGCCGAGGCCAAGACCACCCCGGTGCCCCCGGTCAAGAAGACCACCGCCAAGAAGGCGCCGGCCAAGAAGGCTCCGGCCAAGAAGCCGACCACCGCGAAGTAGTCTCTCGCACAGTCGAACACAACGCCCCCGCATCACGCGGGGGCGTTGTTTCGTCTTCCTTCGCGCGGGATGGCTTCCTTCCCGCTTATTGGGTCCAATTAGCGGGAAGGAAGCGACCCGGCGGGAACGTGGCGGGGTCAAAAGGTGGCAGGGTCAAGCAGCCAGCTCCAGTTTCACCAGCCAGGGCCGCAGGAGTTCGACGAGCCCACCGCTCTCGAGTAGAGGCCAGGTCCAGCGCACGACGACCGCACCCAGCGCGCGGAGCTCGTCCTCGCGCAACTTCTCCTGGATCACCGCATCCGCGACGGTCTGTCCGGGCGCTCTGAGACGTCCGTACTTGACCATCCCGTCGAACTCGCCGATGAGCAACTCGTCCCAATCGAAATCCGCTCGATAACTACCTGTGCGGCAGTGGAAATGATGCTGGAGTCGTGGTGTCGGCAGGCCGGCTTCGATCATCTGTGCACGGCTCCACGATTCGCCGACGCTCTCCGACGCACCGTCGGCGAGCGCCAGTGCGCGTCGTGCGACCCGGATGCCCTTCCGGCGACGCGACGCCAGGATCCTGTCGATGACGGCCCGATCGGAGCCCGCTCGCAGGGCCTGATCCATCGCGGTGAGTGCCTGCGCGAAGTCTCCGGTGGTTGCCACATCGACGGCCGTCCGTTCGAGACTTGTCACGCTGATCCCGTCGACCTCGACGATCTCATCGTCGTCGACCGGCGCGGCGTGCACGTGCCGCTATGTCAGGACCGCCCCGCCGGAGTGCTTGCCGTTGGTGACGTGGACGCGATCGATCTCGGGGTTCAGCAAGGGGACGCCCAGCACGGTTGCCGCGGAGGCGTGACTCAACGGGAGAGCTCGTCCTGTCGAGTACTCAGAGGTCACGACGGCGATCGCCGTCAGCCGGTGGAGTTTCTGCGCTCCCTCGTGGCCGCCGAAGTCGGTGCAGTTCTCGACCGCGACTCCCGGCACAAGCCTGATGAGGTCGCCGTTCTTGACCGCGGCGGCGAGTTGATTGTCGGAGAACGCGGCCGCGAGGGCGACGCCGCGACGGATGAGACCGAACCGGTCCACGGGATAACTGGTCATCTCTGTTCGACGCAACGGAGGGCAGATCGGCTCCATGCGCCATTCGCTTTTCGTTCCCGCCGGGTCGCTTCCCTCCCGCTGATTGGCTCCAATAAGCGGGAGGGAAGCCACCCGGCGGGAAGGAGGTCAGCCCGCGGGGGTCTCGGGAGACCGGATGGTCAGGACCGCGAGGGCGCCGTCGTCACTGCGGTAGGTGTGGGGGACGTCGGAGATCCACTGCAGCGAGTGCCCGGGCCCGGCGGTCCGTTCCTCGCCGACGCGACCGGCGACGAGGTGACCACTCACGACGTGCACGTGTTCGACGACGCCGGGGCCGTGTGCGGGGGATTCGCGAACACCGCCGGGGGTGACCTGCAGCCAGAACACCTCGACGGTGCCGGCGTCGGGCACGTGCTCGACGTGGAGCAGTCGCGCGGCGAGGTATGGGCTTGCGCCTTCGGCCCCGGACTCCTGGCCGAGAAGTGCCGTCAGCGGAACCCCGAGCGGGCCGGCCACGGCGTAGAGGGTATCCAGGGTGGGATTACGTTGTCCGGCTTCGAGTTCGGACAACGATCCCTTGCCGATGCCGGCCTCGCGGGCCAGTGCGGACAGGCTCATGCCGCGGCGGGTCCGCAACGTCGCGATCCGGGTGCCGACGGTGCGTCGTCGGTCGTCGCCGTGCGTCATCGCCTCAACTCCGCCAGTGGTGTCCGCTGGACTACTTCGTTCTGTTTACGGAACGATACCGCTATGCTCGCCACATGACCAGCAGCCCGACCTCCGTGAGCGAGCCGATCATCGCCGGTGTCGTGACGTCGCTGGTGGGGTTCACCTCGTCGTTCGTCGTGGTGGTGGCCGGTCTGCGGGCGGTCGGGGCGACGCCGGTCCAGGCCGCGTCCGGTCTGCTCGCGCTGACGGTGATGTTCGCGCTCGGGACGATCCTGCTGTCACTGCGCACACGCCGACCCGTCACTCTGGCGTGGTCGACGCCGGGCGCCGCACTACTCGCGTCGACGGGCGCGTCGTACGACGCCGGCTGGTCGGCGGCGGTCGGCGCGTTTCTGGTCGTGGGCCTGCTCATCCTCGCCACCGGCCTGGTACCGGCGCTCGGTGAACTGATCGGACGCATACCGACGCCCATCGCCCAGGCGATGCTGGCCGGTGTGCTTCTCACTCTCTGCCTGGCACCGATGACTTCGCTGGCGGCACAACCCTGGTCGACGATCCCGATTCTCGCGGTATGGCTGATCGCGATGCGCTGGCTCACCCGGTGGGCGCTGCCGCTCGCGCTCGTGACGGCGTTCGTCGTGATCGGCGTCCACCTCGCGCTCGACGGCTACGACGGCTGGGCGGGGCAATCGTGGTGGCCGCAACTCGCTTGGACGACACCGACCTTCGACGCCGGAGCGCTTGTCGGTCTGGCGATCCCGCTGTACATCGTCACGATGGCGTCGCAGAACGTGCCGGGGGTGGCGGTGCTCAAGTCGTTCGGCTATGAAACGCCCTGGCGGCCTGCGATGTTCGTGACCGGCGCCGGGACCGTCATCGGTGCGCCGTTCGGCGGGCATGCGGTCAACCTCGCCGCACTGTCCGCCGCGCTCGCCGCGGGACCCGAAGCGGGGGCGGACAGGTCACGACGCTGGGTCGCGGGAGTGGCGACCGGGTCGACGAGCCTGCTACTCGCCGTGCTCTCCGGCGCGCTGGTCACCATCACGGCCATTGCGCCCGATGGGCTACTGGAAGCTGTTGCCGGCCTGGCCCTCCTGGCGACCTTCGTCGCCGCGCTGATGGGGGCCTTCGAGCAGATCGAGTTCCGTATCCCTGCTGCCCTCACGTTCGTGACCGCGGCCGCGGGGGTGACGTTCGGCGGTATCGGTGGTGCCTTCTGGGCGCTCGTCATCGGCCTGGTGTCGCACGAAATTCTGCGGCGGCGGGGGTGACCAGAGATCGCCGGCGGCGGTGCCGGGTGGCCGCCGTTGCCCGCGGTGTCCATGTGCTGACCCTCGACCGCGCGCACGGGTCGGTCCTTGCCTATCGGGTGTCTTTCTCGGGCACCAGCGTTGGCGCGGGGGCCGAGGCCGGCGGGAACAGCGGACCGCCGCCGAACGCGGCGCGATGCGAATCCGGAGGCGTGCCATCGTTGTTGACGACGCCGTAGGAGGCGCCGAGTTCGGCGGTGACCAGGGAGTGCCCGTTGAGGTCGGCGAGGGCGGGGTCGGTGGCGAGTCGAGAGATGACCCGGCCCACGAACTCCGGGTCCTCCGCTCGTGCCAGCGAGAATCCCGCGAACTCGTCGATCCCGAGGGACATCAGGAGTTCGGTGCGAATCAGGCCGAGCCACAACGAGACCGCGTTGACGCCGGTGCCCTGCAATTCGACGGCCATGTCGGCGGCCATCTTGTCCAGTGCGGTCTTGCTCATCCCGTACAACACCGAGTGCAGGTGGCCGCGCGAACCGAAGGACGAGATGTTCGCGATGAGTCCGCGTCCTGTCGTCGTCATGAGACGCGCCGCGAACACCGAGGACACATAATGTGCGCGCAGCCCGACGCCGATCAGGGTGTCCCAGTCGTCGACGGGACGTTTCCAGAACGGATCCGAGAAGCCGCCGAAACCGCGCGGCGCGGCCCAGGCGTTGTTGACGAGAAGGTCGAGTTGGCCGCTTCTGGTGGAGATCTCGCTGAAGATTCCGGCGACGGCGTCGTCGTCGGTGTGGTCACACGGCAAGGCGATGGCGCAGTCGGGCCCGGTGCCCTTCCGTGAGGTGACGTAGGTGGTCCATCCGTCGTCGACGAGCGCCCGGGCGATCCCGAACCCGACGCCACGACTGCCGCCGGTGACCAGCGCGACGCGAGTCATGATGCGTTCGGCGGTGCGGGTTCGGAGGCCGGGTGATCCGGTGCCGGGAAATCCGCCGCGGGGAATTCCGGCGCCCGTACGTCCGCCGGCGAACCGTCTTCCGGCGGGTCGAAAAGAGCTGGCGGAGAAGCGAGGAACGCCTCTCGAGAACCGTTGACCTTCCACACTCCGACCACTGCGCTCCACACCATCATCGTCAGATAGTCGACGACCTGGTCGGCGTCGAGTGTCCTGTTGGTCATCCACCAGTCGACGACATGCTGTATCCCGCCGACGAGGGCGTGCGACCAGAGTTCGGCGCCGGTGGTGTCGGCGCCCCGCTCGTCCATCCGCATCGTGATGCTGCTCATCACCAGCTGCGAGACCAGGCGGACCGAATCCGCCGGTGCCGGCGACGATGTGGGCGAACTGGCAAGTGCGAATCGATAGATGTTCGGCTCGTCGTCGACGGCGTGGACGTACACCCCGATGATGGTGTGCGTCAGGGTGTACTCGTCGACGTCGTCGGAGATCGCGTCGGTCAGTCGCGGCCAGATCGTGGTCTCGAAGAACCGCACCGTGGTGGCGACGCCGAGATCGCTCTTGTCGGTGAAGTAGCGGTAGAGGACCGTCTTGGAGACCCCGATGTGGGCGGCGATCTCGTCCATTCCGACGTCGGCGCCGAGCTCGCGGACCGCGGCGATCACTCCGTCGGTCAACTCGGTGCGCCGGGCGAGCTTGTGTTTCTCCCAACGCTGCTTGCGTCCGTCGGGCTTGGCTCCGGTCTCGGCGACTGATTCGGTGACCGTGGTCAGCACCTGTTCGAGGCCACGCGTCACGTTGGCCGCGGCCGCCATTGCTGCGCGCGCGGCGGCTGCGGGATTCGGGCGGTTGGCCATCACGCCGCCAGCGTAGTCGCTCGATGGGTGACACTGGTTCCATGGCATCGACAGTCTTCTCACAAGTCGCCGGTCAGCGCGACGACCGCCCGGCGAAGCGTTCTTCGCCCGGTTTCGGCGCGGACAGCGCCGGGGACGCGGGCCGGCGCAAAGACCTCCGCAAGATGAAGGTGGTCGCGACGGGGTTCCTGGTCTTCGCGGCGATCGTCTATCTGTTCACCCGTTACCTCGAGCACCGCGACGGCACCGACGTCGCCGGCTGGGTCGGGTATGTGCGGGCGGCATCGGAGGCGGGCATGGTCGGCGCGCTCGCCGACTGGTTCGCGGTGACCGCCCTGTTCCGGCACCCGCTCGGTATCCCGATCCCGCACACCGCGCTGATCCGCAAGAAGAAGGACGACATCGGCGACCAGCTCGGCGGTTTCATCGAAGAGAACTTCATGACTCCCGAGGTGGTGGTCTTCCGTGCCGAACAGCTCGATCTGCCGCGGCGACTGTCGACGTGGGTGGCCGATCCGCGCAATGCCCCGAGGGTGTCCGGTGAGGCGGCGCGTGCGATCCAGCTCGCATCGGAGATGCTGCGCGACGAGGACGTCGAACAACTGATCCAGGCCGCGTTGAAGTGGGCGGCCGAACCGCAGTGGGCGCCGCCGACCGGCCGCATCCTCGAACAGCTGATCGCCGAGGATCGTCTGGAGCCGGTCTTCCAGATGCTGTGCGACCGCGCCCACGAATGGGCGGTCGGCAGCCAGGACCTCGTCGAGAGGGTTCTCGATCGTGACGGACCGCAGTGGACACCGAAGTTCGTCAACAATCTGGTGGGCGACAAGATCTATCGCGAACTCGTCGAGTTCACCTACAAGGTGCGCGCCGATCCCGACCACGAATTGCGCCGTGCCATGCACGAATTCGTCGAGAAGTTCGCCAACGACCTACAGAACGATCCCGAGATGATCGCCAAGTTCGAGGCCATCAAACTCGAGCTGGTGGGGCGCGACGAGGTGACCGGCGCGGCGTCGACCGCCTGGAAGACCGGCAAGGCCGTCATCGAGCAGATGCTCTCCGACCCGAACAGCACGCTGCGCAACACGCTGTCGGACTCGATCATCCAGTTGGCCGAGCGGATCCGCGACGATCGGCCGCTCCAGGAGAAGATGAACGGCTGGGTGGCGCGCGTCGCGCATCACGTCGCCGTGAACTACAGCCAGGAGATCATCTCCGTCATCACCGAGACCGTGCGCGGCTGGGATGCCGACGACACCAGCCGCAAGATCGAGCTCCAGGTGGGTCGAGATCTTCAGTTCATCCGGATCAACGGCACCGTCGTCGGCGCGCTCGCCGGCCTGGTCATCTACTCGACGTCGGTGCTGATCTTCTCCTGACATCGATTCGACCGACCTCAGCCACGGCATTAGCTGTGTGCTTGCACGTGTTAGCAGTGGCGCCGATACTGGGGACGGGTCGAGAATCGGACAACGCCGGACACCCGATTGCGGTACTCCGCGCGGACACCGGATGAAGGGAACGTTGATGCAGCCCGATAACGACGAGGTGCCCCACGACGGTGACGCCTCGGCCGGTGAACCCGACCCCGCCGCGTCGGAAGCGGTCGAGTCCAAAGACGACTCGGAGTCCTCAGAGGACTCGGAGGGCGGCGCGGAGGGTACGACTGCGATCGCGGTGGAGGCCGTCGAAGCGGTGGCGAATGCGGCGCAGGACATCGGTGCCTTCATCCGGTCGCAGCGGGTGGCGGGCAAGGTGTCGTTGCGTCAGCTCGCCGAACGGGCGGGTGTCAGTAATCCTTATCTGAGCCAGATCGAACGTGGACTACGAAAGCCGTCCGCGGATGTTCTCGCGCAGATCGCCAAGGGCCTGCGCGTGTCCGCGGAAGTTCTGTACGTGCGAGCGGGGATTCTCGAAGAACGGCCCGCGAGCCCGGTTCGTGATGCTCTTATCGCAGATGACTCCATCAACGAGCGTCAGAAGCAGATGTTGCTGGAGATCTATGAGTCATTTCGCAAAGAGAACACGATCGAGTCGACCGGCAAGGAGTAGCTGATGAGCGAGAACCCGTTGACGACAGCCGTGGGTCAGGTGGCCGCCTTGCTGGCCGAGGCGCGTGAGCGTGGTGAGGCAGCGAGCGAGCAGGCCCAGTCGAGGCTTGCCGAGACTGTTGGGTCGACGCAGTCGAGGCTTGCCGAGACTGTTGGGTCGACACAGGCGAAGCTTGCCGGTTCTCGTGACGATGCGCAGGCCCGGATCGATGAGGCGCTGGTGACTGCGTCGGCGGTCTTCGAGGATGCGAAGACCCGGTTGTCGGCTCTGCCGGTCGAATTGCCCGCGGAGATCGAGGAACTCAGGGCCCGGTTCTCGCCGGAGGAGTTGCGGAGGGTTGCCGAGGCGTATCTCGCGGTTGCCGCCGGTTTGCTGACCGCGTTGTCTCAGCGGCGCGATGAGGCTGTGGAGAAGATCAAGGCGCAGCCGCTGGTCGGGCATAGCTTGCCGAAGCTCGAGAAGGTGTACAGCGATGCGGTGGGGCTCACCGAGGATGCGTTGGGAACGATCTCCGAGCAGACGCGCGCCGTCGGGGAACGGGCGTTGAAGCTGGCGAACCTCACCGACGGTGGCGACGAGGGGCCGACGAACACCTCCGAACCCGAGGCTGCGGGAAGTGTTGTCCCCGAGTCGCTGTCGCCGAAGGCGGCGGCGATGGTCGCGGAGGCCAGGGCGGTGGTGGACAGGGCGCAGGCGGACAAGCCTTCTCGATCGCCGGTCACCGGCGGGCGGGCCGACGCCGGCAAGGCTGCCGCCAAAAAGGCTGCCGCGAAGAAGCCTGCCGCCAAGAAGGCTGCCGCAAAGAAGGCTCCGGCGAAGAAGGCTGCCGCGACCAAGCCGACGGCGGCCGAGCCTGCCGCGAAGAAAGCTCCGGCAAAGAAGGCTGCCGCGAAGAGAGCTCCGGCAAAGAAGGCTGCCGCGAAGAAAGCTCCGGCGAAGAAGGCTGCCACGAAGAAAGCTCCGGCGAAGAAGGCTGCCGCGAAGAAAGCTCCGGCGAAGAAGGCTGCCGCGAAGAAAGCTCCGGCAAAGAAGGCTGCCGCGAAGAAAGCCCCGGCAAAGAAAGCTCCAGCGACCAAGACCGCCGCGAAGAAGACTGCGGCGAAAAAGGTTAACCCTGCCGAGGCCCCCGCCAAGAAGGCAACAGCCAAGAAGGCGCCTGTCAAGAAGACAGCAGCCAAGAAGGCAACAGCCGGCAACTCGACCGCCAGGAAAACCGCCGCCGAGAAGGCCCCGGCCAAGCAGTCGCCGGCAAAGAAGGCAGCGGCCAAGAAAGCGGCTCCCGACGCCGGCTGATCTGCCGTCGAACACCTGCAAGCGGTGCGCGCGTCGTAGGGTGCTGCGGTAAGCGGGGCACACGCGACTACAGTGTTCGGCGTGGGATTCTTCGATGTGATGGCAGCGGGCCAGAATCTGATCTTGTGGGCGCTGACGGTGGTCGCCGGCGTCGCGGCGGTGGTCGCACTGATCCATGCGGCCATACAGCGTCCGGACGCGTTCACCGCGGTCGACCGGCAGTCCAAGGTGATCTGGGTGGCGATCCTGGCCGCGGCGTCGCTGTTCATCTGGTTCTTCCAGGCGCCGTCGTTGCTGTACATCGTCGGCGTGGTCGCGATGCTCGTGTACCTCGTCGACGTGCGCAAGCGGGTCGACGACATCCAGGGCAAATCCTGGTTCAGCAAAAGGGCCTGACGGGTCGTGGCGGAGTATCGGATCAATGAGCTCGCGGACGCGTCGGGAGTCAGCGTTCGCAACATCCGGGTCTATCAGGACCGCGGACTGCTTCCGCCGCCCACCATCCGAGGACGGGCGGGCTGGTACTCCGATCAGCACCTCGTCCGGCTGAACCTGATCTCCCGCATGCTCGAACGCGGGTACACCTTCGCCACCATCAGTGAGCTCCTGCACGCCGCTCACCACGGCATGCGCGTCGAACAGGTCCTGCGCGGGACGCCGAAGGGCGGCCGATTCCGCAACTTCAAACGAGCCGCGACGATCACCATCACCGAGCTGCGCAAGACGCTCAACGCCAGTGACCGGTCGATCGCACTGAGCCAGAAGCTCGGGTTGCTGGCCAAGGACGGCGCGCACTACGCGATCCGCAACCCCGAGTTGCTCGAAGGTGCCGAGATCCTGGTCAAGAGCGGCGTCGACATCGACGTCCTGCTCGACCGGTGGGTGCGTGTCCAGGAAGATCTCGAGGACGTCGCCACCAGCTTCGTGTCGATCATCACCGACAAGTACTTCGACGAGAACCTGCCCGACCTGGGTGAGGCCGGCGTGAGTGCGATGGCCGACCTCATCCAGACCGTCCGCCCGATCGCGCACGAGATCGTCGAGACGACCTTCCGCAGGGCACTCGACGAGCAGATCTCCAAGGCGATCGGCCAGGCCGCCACCTATTTCGACGCCGAGATTCCCGCACACGTGGTGTCCGATCCCACCGCAACCGACACCGACGGACCCTCCGATGACGGCCCTGCCGACGATGGCCCTGCCGACGATGGCCCTGCCGACGACGGACATGCCGATGCGCCGACCATCGGGGACCTCGGCAACCGATGACCAGGCACAGCCGGGTTATGCGACAACGGATATTGGTACATTGAACACCGAGACGGGGCACTGAGTTCGATCTCGGTGCGCTCGACGGGTCCCCGCAGCGGGCGGCCCATCCGAGGTGAGGAGTTCCGGTGAACAGGAAGTCGTTGGCAAGCGTGGGCGGGATCGCCGCTGCGGTCGGAGCCGGAGCGGTCGGAGTGGGCGTAGGGACCATCCTTGCGGGGATCGGCCGCGCGGCGCTGCGCGCCGAGCTCGCCGTGGACGACGGCCCCGACGAACTGTTGACGAAGCCCGATGCCGAGCCCGAGCGGCTCGACGTCCGCACTCCCGACGGCACCAGGCTCAATGTCGAGGTGTACGGGGACGCCGACGATGAGGGCGACCTCATCGTCATGGTGCACGGCTGGACCTGCAACACCGCGTACTGGTACCCGCAGATCAACCACCTCGCCGCCTCCGAGGGTGGCTCCCGTCGTGTGATCGCCTACGACCAGCGCGGCCACGGCCTCAGCGAACGTGGACGACGCCGCCCGACGATCGCGATGCTCGGCGAGGATCTCGACGCGGTCCTGGAGGCCACCGTGCCTGCCGGGCGACGCGCGATCCTGGTGGGGCACAGCATGGGCGGCATGACGATCATGTCGTGGGCGGCGCAGAATCCCGAGAAGGTCGGCTCGCTTGTGTCGGCGGTGGTCCTGGTGTCGACCGCGGCCAAGGCGGTCATGGACAATCACACCCTCATCCCGGTCGATCTGCCGGTGTACGCCAAACCGTTCGCCCCCGCGGTCTCGAAGGTCATCACCTCGGTACCGGTGCCGATCCCGAAAACGCCCTACGGCGTGCGGTTTTCGCATTACATCGCGCTCGGTCCGAACGCGCGCAAGGCGCACGTCGACTTCGTCGACGACATGATCGGCGCCTGCCCGCCGCGTTCGCGTGCAGGTTGGGGGTCGGCAATGGGCAAACTCGATGTCACCGCAGGCCTCGAGGCGCTGACGGTGCCGACCACCGTGGTCGTCGGCACAGAGGACCGTCTGACTCCGCGCGTCCATGCCGAGCAGATCGCTGATGTGCTGCGACGCAACGGGAATCTGCGCGACCTCGTCGTCTACGAGGGTGTCGGCCACATGTCGAGCATCGAGGCGGCGGAATCCTTCAATGCGCTCCTCGACGAGGTCGTGGCCGAGAGCTCGCGGGAGACGCAGTCGATCGGCTGAGGCGGGTGTCGAACCGTCGGCTCGGGTCAGAGGGAACAGTTGACCAGGACCGGCTCGGGATGCAGGGTCACCCCGAAGGCGTCGACGACGCCGTCGCGTACCTCGCGCGCGAGGTCGAGCAGCTGTGCGGTGGTGGCCGATCCCCGATTGGTCAATGCCAGAGTGTGTTTGGTCGACAGGCGGACCGGCGCGTCGAGTCCGGGATAGCCCCGGCCGAACCCGGCACGCTCGATCAGCCACCCGGCTGACAGCTTGATCGACGTCGGGGTGTCATCGGAAGAGACCGGATAGGTCGGAACGGCCACGTCGTCTCCGACGCGCGCCGCGATGCGCTCGAGAACGGCCGGCGCGTCGTCACCCGCGATGATGGGGTTGGTGAAAAACGAACCGGCACTCCAGGTGTCGAAGTCGTCGGCGTCGAGGACCATGCCCTTGCCGCGCCGCAGCCCCAGAACGGCCTCCCGCGCGCCGGCGGCGTCGACCCGATCGCCCGGTTCCACGCCCACCCGGGTCGCGAGTTCGCGGTAGCGGATCGGCTGGCTGGTGCGGTCGTCGTTGAGCCAGAACGACACCGCGACCACCACGAAATCGTTGCGGTGCTTGAGATTACTGGTTCGATAGCCGAGTCCGAGTTCGCCGGGGGCCACCCAGCGCAGGTTGCCCGACCGGCGGTCGAGGACCTGAACCGACCGGAGGACGTCGGCGACCTCGACGCCGTAGGCCCCGACATTCTGTACCGGTGTCGCACCGGCGGCGCCCGGAATTCCGGAGAGGCATTCGAGTCCGCCGTAACCGGCGTCGACGGTCGCGGCGACGAGCTCGTCCCAGCCCACGCCGGCGTCGGCGACCACATGGGTGCGGCCGGATTCGCGACCCGACCCGAACTCGACGCGGCCGCTCGCCAGGACGACCGCGGTGCCGTCGAACCCGTCGTCGGAGATCACGAGGTTGGACCCGCCACCGATGAGCAGGACCGGCTCGGACTGCTCGTCGAGTTCCATGATGGTCTCGACGATGCCGCGGGTGTCCTCGCAACGGACGATCTCGCGGGCGGGCCCGCCCAGGCGCAGGGTGGTCAGCTCGGCGAGGGGCGCGCTCAGCGGCGCCTGCGTGTCGGTCACGTAGTAGACGTTAACCGGCGGCCGGTAGCGTGCACGTCATGGCGAGCAAGCTGCAGCACTCGGTGTCCTATCCCTTCTCCACCGCGCGACTGTGGGCGATCTACACCAACGAGCAGTACTGGCATGACCTGGTGGAGCGGATGAACGCCGGTCACGGGCACGTCGAGAAGGTGACCATCGACGGCGACACGGTGACCGTCCAGATGCAGCAGGGCATCCCCTCGGACAAGCTGCCCTCGGCTGTCACCAAGATCATGCCCGGTGACCTCGGGATTCCGCGGAAGAACACATATCGCCTGGTCGGCGACAAGATCGAGGGCGAGATCCACGCCACCGTCGACGGCGCCCCGGTGCCGGTGAACGTGAACGGCACGGTGATCACCGCGGGTGATCCGGCGACCACCCAGTACGACGCCGAGGTGTCGGTGAACCTGCCGATGTTCGGCGGCAAGATCGAGAAGGCGGTGGTCAGCGAGCTGTCCGGTCTGCTCGACGCCGAGCGCGGACACACCGTCGATTGGGAGGCCGAAAATCCGCTGACGTAGCCTGTCAGCATGGCACGACGGCTCAGCTACTCCGCTCGCTACTCGCATCCGGCGGAGAAGCTCTACCAGGCGCACAGCATCAAGCAGTACTGGGACGACATGATGGCGGGTTTCCAGATGATCTCGCCGCATTGCGAGGTGGCCTCCTTCACCTCCGACGAGACCGGGGTCCGGGTGGTTCTGAAGCAGACCATCGGCCGCGACCAGCTGCCACCGCTCGCGCAGTCGGTGATGATGAAAGACATGGTCATCACGCGTGAGGAGACCTTGGGTCCGTTCGACGCGGACAACACCAAGGGCACCTACAACGCGTCGATCCCCGCGGGTCCGGGCAGCCTCAACGGGTGGCAGGAACTGTTCCCCACCGACAACGGCGGCTGCACCATCCGCAAGACCAGCGAGGCCAAGGTCTTCGTCCCGTTCGTCAACGGCAAGCTCGAGCAGATGATCCTGATCAACCTGGTCGATCTGTTCCGCGCCGAGGCCGAGTACGCCAAGGACTGGATCGACAAGAACTTGTGAGTCGCGCGGTTCGGTCGGCTCGGCCGATCGGCAGGGTGACGCGCGGCACCACGAACATCAACCGCCTCCGGCGGGTGGACCGGTGGATGGCGCACGAGCCCGCCGTGGTGCGCGCGCTCGACGGCCCTCGCCCCCTGGTCGTCGATCTCGGTTACGGCGCCCGTCCCGACACGACCGTCGAGATGGCGGGCTGGCTGCGCAGAGTGAACCCCGACCTGGAGATGGTGGGTCTGGAAATCGATCCTGACCGCGTCGTCGAACCGCGTGCAGGTGTGCGGTTCGCGCTCGGTGGATTCGAACTCGGCGGGCTCGCGCCCCGCGTGGTCCGGGCGTTCAATGTGCTGCGACAGTACGACGAGCACGAGGTCGACGCGGCGTGGGCGCGGATGCGCGCTGCGCTCGCACCCGGAGGGGTGATCGTCGAGGGCACCTGCGACGAGATCGGCCGGCGGTGCGCGTGGGTCCTGCTCGACGCCGACGGCCCCGTCAGCCTGACACTGAGCTGGTCGCCGGAACATGCCGGGCGCCCCTCGGACCTGGCCGAGCGGCTGCCCAAGGCCCTCATCCACCGCAATGTGACCGGCGAGCGAATTCATGACCTGTTGAGCGTGGCCGACCAGTGCTGGGATTCAGCCGCACCGCTGGCCCCCTACGGCCCGCGTGCCCGGTGGCGCCATGCGCAGGGGCTGCTGCGGCAGCGGGGCGTCGACTGTGCGGTGTCGCGCCGGCGGATGGCGGACAACGTCCTGACCGTCCCGTGGGACGTCGTCGCGCCGTAGGGAGCCTGCGGCCCAGTGTCTGTTCGGCCGTGCCGGTTCGACCCGGTGCCGGTTCGCCTCTCGTGCGGGGCATTATTGTTGCGCTATGCGTGTGGCAATGGCCCAGATCAGTTCCACCGACGACCCGGCTGTCAATCTGGCGACGCTGCGTACGGCAACCGAGGAGGCCGCGTCGCGAGGTGCCGAGCTGGTGGTGTTCCCGGAGGCCACGATGTGCCGATTCGGGGTGCCGCTGAAGCCCGTCGCCGAGGACCTCGACGGGCCGTGGGCGCGTGGTGTCTCGGAGGTGGCGGCGTCGGCGGAGGTCACCGTCGTGGCCGGGATGTTCACCCCGTCGGATGACGGCCGCGTGCGGAACACCGTCGTCATCGCGCATCCGGACGGGACACGGCAGGGCTACCACAAGATCCACCTCTACGACGCCTTCGGATTCACGGAGTCCAAGAACGTCGCGGCGGGCTCGGAACTGGTCACCTTCGAGGTCGGCGGCGCCACCGTCGGTGTCGCCACCTGCTACGACATCCGATTCCCGGCGTTGTTCACCAATCTCGCCCGAATGGGCGCCGACGTCGTCGTCGTACCGACGTCATGGGGGGCGGGCCCCGGTAAGCTCCGGCAGTGGGAGCTGCTCTCGGCTGCACGCGCGCTGGATTCGACGACGTTCGTCGTGGCTGTCGACCAGGCGCTTCCCACTGACGACGAGGTCGCATCATCCGGCGCGCCAACAGGCATCGGACACAGCCAAATCACAGACCCATTCGGTACGTTGGTCGCCGTCTACCCGGAGAGCATCCGGGTAGACGTTCACGACCTCGACCTAGAACTGGTCGAAAAGGCCCGTACGCAGCTGGCAGTCCTCGCCAACGAGCGACACCTGCCGGCCGGCGCAGCGGTGGACACCGACGTGCCCCCAACCGGCGCGCGGCCCCGCGAGTCCGAAGACCGAGGACGGAATCCATGAGCGACAACGACACCCCCCGCCCCGATTCTCCTTCCGGGGACACACCTGCCGGGAACACGCCTTCTGGCGAGACCGAGCGCAGGGAAAAACCCGCGGGCGACACCGAGCGCATCGACCCTCCAGCCGGGGAGACTCCGAGGGACGACGCCGCCGCAGACACCCCGAGTGCCGCAGCAGCCCCCAATGCTGCAGACGCCCCGAACGCTCCAGACACGCAGGGCGGCGCAGGCGGTAGGCCGGGAGAAGAGTGGCGGCCGGTCCCGGGTGCGGAGCCGTCGGCCACCGAACAGTTCCCGACGACGCCGATCGCTCCGGGCGCACAGGCGTATTCGAAGGTTCCCCCGTCGGAGGCGGACACCACCGACCTGGGCGGCCACGGACTGGGGGCGCCCGGCACGTCTCAGTTCCGACCCGGCGAGGAGCCGTTCGCATCCGGGCCCATCGAGTCCGGGCCGATCGACGCCCCGGCGGGCGGTCCGGTCATCACCTCGCCGCGCAAGAAGCGGAGTACGGCGAAGATCGTGGCCTTCAGTCTCGTCGGCGTGCTGTTGCTCGTGGTCATCGGCGCGGTGGGCAGCGAGCTGTACCTGCGGAACAAGGTGACGGGCTGTCTCGAGGAGTCGTTCAGCGGTCTGACGGGAGTCCCCACCTCGGTCGAGGTGAGCCGCAAGCCGATCCTGCTGCAGGGGACCGGGGACATCCCCTTCGTCCAGGTCGACACCGACGACAGTGCCGCGGGCGTGCGCCTGCACATGCGTGCCGACGGGATCTCGAGCACCGACAACACCACCGACATCCGCACGCTGACAGGCAACGGCTTCATCCCGTTCGAGCGGATCATCGAGCTGAGCAAGGAACAGGCGGCCGCATCGGGACAGTCCTCCGGCGGCAGCGAGGGCGGTGGCGTCGGGGGCGGCGGCAGTGTCGCAGTCGATCAGATCACCGGCAATGCCGCCGACGGCACCTTCGAGGTGCAGGCCTCGTTCCCGGTGATGTTCTTCTCGGTGCCTGTCTCGGCGACCGTCAAACCGATAAACACTCCCGACGGCCGGGTGGAGTTCAAGGTCGAGAAGGCCAGTGCGCTGGTCTTCGGTATCCCGCCGGACTTCGCACAGCAGATCGTCGACCAGGTGACGACGTCGGCGCTCGGACCGTTCTTCGACGAGGTGCAGGTCGACGGACTCAAGGTCACCGACACCGGCCTCGAGTTCGCGATCAGCGGTTCGGACGTCCAGCTGACCAACGAGATGACCGGCTCGTCGTCGAACGAGGGCGGCTGCTCCATCTGACCAGCCGACTGGGCCCATGTGGTCGGGTAGCCGGTCCACGTTCTCCGATTCAGCGGTGGGTATCGCGCGGCGATACCCACCGCTGAAGCGTTTTCCGGGCACCGTCGAATACCCTTGGCGATGCGCAACGTTGCATTCTCGATGCAATAGCGCTTGTTTGGAGTTCTATTTTCCGGGTGCGGTTCAATCGAATATGTAGCCGTTATCTGCGCATTCACGACAATCATTAGTGTTCAATTAATGATTGTTTGGAAAATAACGTCGCATTCGGGCGGACATTTTCGAAAAGAATGGGTAACGTCGGATACGAGCCGACGCCCCGGGTGAGAGCGGACGGTGTTACACGAACAATCTCACCACTGACGAAGGGACAAACCCATGGCAGACATCATCGAAGGCGGCATCACCGGAGCCATCGAAGAGATCCTCGGCGACCTGGTCACCGGCTCGCTCGGCGGAGGGTCCGAGGAGACCCCCCCGACCACGTAGTCAACGGATTCCTCGAGCCGCCCCGCAACCTCTGTTGCGGGGCGGCTTGCTTTGCCTCAGTTGAAGATCACGGTCTTTCGTCCGTGCACGAGGACGCGGTCTTCGAGATGCCAGCGCAGGCCGCGGGAGAGGACGAGAGTCTCGATGTCGCGGCCCTGTCGGACCATGTCGGCGACGGAATCGCTGTGGTCGACGCGAATCACGTCCTGCTCGATGATCGGCCCGGCGTCGAGGTCGGCGGTGACGTAATGGCAGGTGGCGCCGATCAGCTTCACGCCCCGCGCGAAAGCCTGATGATACGGCCGGGCGCCGATGAAACTCGGCAGAAAGCTGTGGTGGATGTTGATCGCGCGGCCGGCCCAGGCGTCGCACAACTGCGGTGGCAGGATCTGCATGAACCGGGCCAACACCACGGCGTCGGGTCGATAACCCTCCACGATCCGCCCGAGCTCGGCAAAGGCCTCGGCCTTGCGCTCGGAGGCGAAAGGAACGTGGTGGAAAGGGACACCGAAACGCGTCGACAGATCTTCGAGTTCGCGGTGGTTGCCGATGACCGCCCGGATGGTCGCGGGTAGCTCGCCGCGGTGTGCGCGTCCGAGAAGGTCGATGAGGCAGTGGGTTTCCTTGCTCACCAGCAACACCGCGGATTTGGTCTCCCGCGAATCGGTCAGCCGCCACTCGGTCTCGTCGCCGAGCTCCGCGGCGACCTCGGCGGCGAATCTCGCCCGGAGTTCGGTCGCGCTCAGCGACACCGAATCCGTGCGGATCGCCTGGCGGGTGAAGAACCACCCGGTCTCCTCGTCGGAGTGATATGCCGCCTCGGTGATCCAGCCGCCGATGTCGGTGAGGAAGGTCGATATCCGGGCGACGATGCCCGTCTGGTCTGGGCAGCCGAGCGTCAACACATAGCGGTGCTCGGTCTGGTCTGTCGAGGTCGTCTGTCCGGTGGCCACGACTGTCAGTGTGCCAAGCTCGTCGGTGTGACGAACAAGGACCTACGGCGTAGCGACGTCGCTGCGCTCATCGACCACACCCTCCTCAAGCCCGAGGCCACCCGGGCCGACGCCGAGGCCACCGTCGCCGAAGCCGCCCGGCTCGGCGTGTTCGCGGTCTGTCTGTCGCCGTCGATGCTGCCGATCGACACCGGAGAACAGCGGACATGCGTCGTCGCGGGTTTCCCCTCCGGTAAACACCATTCGCTGGTCAAGGCCGCCGAGGCGCGTCTTGCCGTGGACTCCGGGGCGCACGAGATCGACATGGTCATCGACGTCGGCGCCGCCGTGGACGGTCGCTACGACGAGGTGTTCGCCGACGTACTCACCGTCCGCGAGGCGATCGGGGACTCGACGCTGCTGAAGGTCATCATCGAATCGGCCGCGCTGCTGCAGCTCGCCGGTCCCGACACGGTCACGCAGGTGTGCCGGCGAGCCGAGCAGGCGGGCGCGTCGATGGTGAAGACGTCGACCGGCTTTCATCCCGCGGGCGGCGCGAGTGTGGAGGCCGTGGCGCTGATGCGCGCCGCGGTCGGTGCCCGCGTGGGGGTCAAGGCGAGCGGGGGCATCCGGACCGCCGGGTTCGCGGCCGAACTGATCGCCGCCGGCGCCACCCGTCTCGGGCTCTCGGCATCGGCCACCGTCCTCGACGGGTTTCCCGAGTAGCTCGCCGGAGGGGCCGACGCTGCACGCCTCATGCCAGAGCGGCGACCTTCGCCTCGAGTTCGGCCGACACCAGGCTGGCGTTGGCCGCCGCGCCCGCGGACACTCCCTCGCCCATCGCCACCGTCACCATCGCGTGCACGGTGGTGCTGTTGCCGACGGCCCACACGCCGGGTAGTTCGGTCTCGCCCATCGGTCCGGTCTCGATCGATCCGCCCATCGGGCCGTCGGTGAGCGTGCCACCCAGCTGCAGGTAGAGGTCGCCGCGCACGGCGAATCGGGGCGACACGACCACCGCATCGGCGTCGTGCACCGTGCCGTCGGTCAGGAGCACACCGTCGAGGGAGGGGGTGGTCTCGCCGCGGGTGCGGACTCGCTCGACCGGCTGGTCGACGACGTCGATGCCGACCGCGTCGAAATGCGCGCGATCCTCGTCCGACAGGGCGTCGGGGTCATGTGCGATGACCGTGACCTGGTCACTGAGCTGCCTGAACATGAGTGCCTGATGCGCCGACATCGGCCTGGTCGCGATCACCGCGATCCGTGTGCCGCGAACCTCGTAGCCGTGGCAGTAGGGGCAGTGCAGCACGTCGCCACCCCACAGTTCGGCGACGCCGGGGATCTCGGGGAGCTCGTCGACGAGACCCGTCGCGAGAATCAGCCGCCGCGCACTCACCGTCTCGCCTCCGGCGAGACCCAGCGTGAAACGATCGGCCTCCTCGTCGGGGTCACGGCGCGCGTCGACGACGGTGCCGGAGCGGATCTCGGCACCGTAACCGGTTGCCTCCGCGCGGCCTCGGGCCAGCAGCTCGGCCGGTGCGATGCCCTCCTGGCCCAACACGTTGTGCGCACCCGCGGCCGGGCCGTTGCGCGGTTGCCCCGCGTCGATGACGACGACCTTGCGCAGTGATCGGGCGAGCACGGTTGCGGCGCTGAGGCCGGCGGCCCCGCCGCCGACGATCGCTACGTCGTAATCGGTTGTGGTGGTGGAGGTTTCGCGTGAGTCAAGTGCGGTCATGATGCCTCGTTCCGGGAATCGGTGGTGGCGGGGCGCGTCTCGGCGGGCCGAGGTCGGGCAATCCAGATCAGACGCCCGGCGCGCAGGGTCAGGTCGTCGCGCCGGTGCAACGCCGCGGGTCTGGCGGGGTCGACCAGTTCGTCGATGAGGGTCAGGTCGGCAGGTTCGAGGTCATCGGCCAAGCGGTGCCGATACTGGCCGAACCAATGCCGTGCGTACTGCGCGACCGCCTGGCTCGGGCCGTCGCGCTCGACGTGGATGGTCTCGTGGCGGAGCACGTCATAACCGGCATCGTCGAGCGCGTCCGTCCAGTCTACGAGGGCCTCCCAGCCGGCCGTCGCCGAGGCGGAATGACAACGGTCCTCGAGGGCGCGGAGAGCGTCGTCCTCCACGCCGCTCAGGAATTGCGGTACGCCCGCCATCTCGACGATCGCGACGACGCCGTCCGGACCGACCGCCGCCGCGATCTCCCGCAGCAGACTCATCGGATCCGCGACGTGATGCAGCGACATGGCCGCCCACGCCACATCGGGTGAGGCGACCTGGGGCAACCCGTCGTCGAGGTCGGCGACGACGGTGGCCAGGCGCGAGGAGAAACCCGCGGTGCGGGCCCGCTGCTCGATGAGTGCGGTCATCTCGGGCGAGCTGTCGACGGCGGTGAGCCGGGCGTGCGGGAACCTTCGGGCGAGCACCTCGGTGCCGGTGCCGGTCCCCGCGCCGAGATCGACGATGTGGGCCGGGGTGCGCCCGAGTGCGGACTCGATGAGTGTGGCCGCGTCGTCGATATGACTGCCGAGGAGTTCGGCGTCGAGGTCGAGCACGGACGCGAGGTGTGCATGATCCCCGTGCGCGTGGGTGCCGTGCTGATGGGTTGTGTGCCGGTGAGCCTGGGTCATGGACCCGACAGTAGTGCGATGATGCGGTATTGGCATACCCTCTTGCCTATGACGCAAGAACTGGATGTGGTTGTACGCCAGCGCATTCGTGGACTCCGGGTGGCTAAGGGCTGGACGCTCGACGCTCTCGCCGCCCGGTGCTACCTGTCACCGTCGACTCTGAGCCGGATCGAGACCGGTCACCGGCGCGTCGCGCTGGATCAGCTCGTGCCGATCGCACGCGCCCTGGGGACCACCCTGGACCAGCTGGTGGAACCGGCCGACGACACCGATGTGGTCATCCGGCCGCAGCCGCACACCGTCGAGGGCATGACCATGTGGTTGCTGTCCAGGGAGAACACCCCGCAGGGGGTGACCGTCGCGAAGATGCGTTTCGAGCGGGAGGAGCCGGTCGGGGAGCTGCGTGTCCACCCGGGCTGGGAGTGGTTCACCGTGCTGTCGGGGACGGTGAGACTCTGGCTGGGCGACCGTACGATCGTCGTGCCCGAAGGTGATGCCGCGGAGTTCTCCACGATGATCCCGCATGCGATCTGCGCGTACGAGGGACCGGCGGAGGTGCTGTCGATCATGGATCACGCCGGTGAGCGCGCGCACGTGCCCACCGGGGCCGCGAGACCGGGCAGCGCGGATGGTCCTTCCGCACACGACGACGTCTGATGCGCACACCGGGAAGAGGTGCCCCGCCGGTCGGTAGGGTTGATGCGGTGATGAACCCTCAGACCTCGGTGAACCGACGCTCCGTGCTCGCCGCGGCCGGAGTCGGCGTGCTCGGGGTCGCGGTCGCGGCCTGTGCGGGATCCGGCACCGGACCGGGCGAGGACAAGCCCGCCGACCCGACCGTCCGCCTCACCTTCACTCCCGCTCTCGACGCCGAGGCGCCGAGCCCGATCGCCGAGATCTCGGTCCGGGCCGACGACGGATTCCTCAATCCCGACGTGAAGCTGACGAACCCGCGCGGTGTGGTGGTCGAGGGCGCACTCTCACCGGACCGCACCACCTACACCATCGGCGAACCCCTGGGCTACGGCACCGACTACACCTGGAGCGGCACCGCGGTGGGCACCGACGGCAAGGTCGTCCCCGTGGCCGGGACCTTCACCACCCTGGAACCGTCGAGCCAGCTCAACGTCGTGGTCAACATCGGCGACGGCCAGGAGGTCGGCATCGCGGCGCCGCTCATCCTGAAGTTCAACGGGACCGTCGAGGACAAAGCGGCGGTCGAACGCGCGCTGACCGTCACCACGACCCCGCCGACCGAGGGTTCCTGGGCGTGGCTGGGGGAGGACAACGGATCGCGGGTCCACTGGCGTCCGCGCGAGTACTTCGCGCCCGGCACCAAGGTCAACATGGTGGCCAAGCTCTATGGGCTCGATCACGGCGGGGGAGCCTACGGCGCCGCCGACGTGACCAGTGATTTCTCCATCGGCCGCGCACAGGTGGTGAAGGCCGTGGAGTCCTCGCACCGCATCGTGGTGCTCCGCGACGGTGCGGAGCTCATGTCGTTGCCGTGCAGCTACGGCGGCGGTGACCTCGACCGCAACGTCACCCGCTCCGGAATCCACGTGGTGACCGAGAAGTACGAAGAGTTCTTCATGAGCAACCCGGCGGCGGGCTACTTCAACATCCGGGAGCGCTGGGCCGTGCGCATCTCCAACAACGGTGAGTTCATCCACGCCAACCCCGCGACCGTGAACGTCCAGGGCGCCGCGAACGTCACCAACGGCTGCATCAACCTGTCCGAGGCCGACGCCGAACGCTACTTCCGGGAGGCGATCTACGGCGACCCCGTCGAGGTCACCGGGACACGAATCCCGTTGTCGGAGGCCGACGGCGACATCTACGACTGGATCTTCGACTGGGAGACCTGGCAGGGGATGTCGGCGATCAAGGGTGAGGTACGCGAGTCGTCGGTGCCGGCGACACCCCGCGGCGCCCCGACGTCCAACGCACCGACGTCCAACGCACCCGCGCCACGCTGACCCTTCGAGACTCTCGCCGGCTCCCGGGGTCAGCCGGTCTTGATGTTGCGGCGGGCCGATGCCTGGTCGCGCGGCTTGAGGACGATCTGGTCGAGGTTGACGTGCGGGGGGCGTGACGCCACGAATCCGATGACCTCGGCGACGTCGTCGGCGGTCAGCGGGGTGAGCCCCTCATACACGGCGTCGGCGCGTTCCCGGTCGCCCTCGAAGCGCACGAGCGAGAAGTCCGTCTCGACCATGCCGGGTGCGATCTCGGTGAGCCGGACCGGCTTGCCGAGCAGCTCGTAGCGCAAGGTGCGGTGGGTGATCGCCTGCGCGTGCTTGGCTGAGGTGTAGCCGGCGCCGTTGTCGTAGACCTCGAGCGCGGCGACTGAGGTGATCGCGACGATCAGCCCGTCACCCGAGGCGATGAGCGCCGGGATGAGCGCTTTGGTGAGCCGGAGACTGCCCAGCACGTTCGTCTCCCACATCCAGCGCCAGTCGTCGAGGTCGGCGGTGGCGACCGGGTCGAGACCCTTGGCGCCGCCGGCGTTGTTCACCAGCACTGCGACGGTGTCGAGGCCCTCGACGAAAGCGGCGACCGACGCCTCGTCGGTGACGTCGAGTTGCCTGCCCGTACCGCCGATCTCGGCGGCCAGCGCCTCCACCCGATCGACGCGGCGTGCGCCGACCACCACGTGATAGCCCTGCCGGGCGAGCTGACGCGCGGTTGCCGCACCGATGCCGGAGCTGGCGCCGGTCACCACGGCGATGGGTCGGGATTCGGTCGGCTGCGAAGCGGTGTCTGGGCTCATGGGCTCACTCTACGACTCGTCATCGGCGACTCCACGTCGCCTCGGTGGCCGCACCTGCACTGCTACATTCGTCCCATGCGAGGGGGAGTGATCCCGGCGGCGCTGCAACTGACGTCCACTCCGGCGGCCGCGGTGTTGCACGCGATCCGGGTCGGCGGGCCGGTGACACGGGATCAACTCGCTTCGGCGACGGGGCTGTCCCCGGCCACCATCAACCGTCAGGTCCACGCACTCGCCGCGCAGGGGCTGGTCGCCGAGAGGCCCGATCTGGTCGGCCCCAAATCGATTGGCAGGCCGAAGAACCCGCTCACGATCGATCATGACTCGCTGTGTGTGGCCGGGATGCACATCGGTGCCCGGCGAACTGTTCTGGCCATCGCCGACCTCGGCGGGCGGACCCTGCACAGCCATGCGGTCCTCACCCCGACCGGCGACCAGCAGGAGGCGCTCGCACACCTCTGCGGGCTCCTCGCCGAGCTCGTCGCGCGCTTCGGCGGACGCCGCCTGCTGTGGGGCGGCGTCGCCACGGGCGGGGCCGTCGATGCCGAGACCGGTGTGGTGAATCACCGTGTCCTGGGCTGGCATCAACTCCCGGTGGGCGCAACGCTTGCGGCCCGCCTCGGCACTCCGGTATCGGTCTGTGAGCACGTCGAGGCGATGGCCGCCGCCGAGTTGCTGCTCACCCACCCCCGGGACGACACCGGATCGGGGCTGTTCTTCTACGCTCGCGAAACCGCCGGTATGGCAATGACTCTCGAGGGCCGGGTGCATGTCCCCGAACGCGGAGCGGGCACCATCGCGCACCTGCCGGTATCCGCGCCGGTCCTCGCTCCCGGCCTCGCGCGGGTCCGCTTGCAGAACGTGATCGGCGACGATGCCGCGGAGGCGGCCGCCCGGCGCCTGGGCATCGACCCGGCGGACTCGCGCATCGTCGACGAGCGTGCCCGTGTGCTGGGCGAGGCCGTCGCGCTGATCCGCGACGTGATCAACCCCGACACCATCGTCGTGGCCGGCGATGCCTTCGCCGCGCATCCGCGGGGTCTCGCGCCGGTACAGGCCGCCTTCGACGAGGCGACCACCCTGACCTGGCCGTTGGAGATCGCGCCGTCGAGATTCGGTGTGCGCGTGCAGGAGAGTGCGGCGATCGTGGTGGCGCTCAGCGTCATCTATGCGGACCCGGTCGCGGCGGTCGCGACCCTGTAGCGGCGTCGGCGCACACCTGAGGCTGCCACCGGCGCAAGTATCCCCTACGGTGATACCCATGACGCCACGCGATGTGTCCGCGCGACTCGAGGTCAGGGTCGACGACCCGACCGAACTGGAAATGCAGATCGCGGTGGCAAAGCTGCCCGGCCTGCGGGTGGAGGAAGAACTCAAGATCGAGTTCGACGGGCGGTCGTTGACCCCGGAGGAGATCATCGCGCCCCACGGTTCCCGGATTCATCGACTCCGACTCGACCGCGGTCTGCTGACGATCGACTACTGGGCGTCGGTCCTGACGCCTGCCGATCCGTTGCCGGTGGACGTCACCGACCGTTCGATATATCTGCGGCCCAGTCGATACGCCGAATGTGACAAGTTCTTCGGCTTCGCCGCCGGGCAGTTCGACTTCTCGCTGTCCGACGGCGAGATCCTCAATCAGGTGGCGGAGTTCGTCTCGAATCGGCTCAGCTACATCCCCGGCACCAGCGACCCCATCGACGGTGCGGCCGACACGCTGCTGGCCGGCGCCGGTGTGTGCCGGGACTACGCGCACCTCGTCGTCGCGCTGCTGCGTGCACTCAACATCCCGGCCCGTCTCGTCGCGGTGTACGCGCCGGGCTGTTCGCCGATGGACTTCCATGCCGTCGCCGAGGCGATCGTCGACGGTGAGTGGGTGGCCGTGGACGCGACCGGGCTGGCTCCGCGACAGAGCCTCGTGCGGATCTCGACCGGCCGCGACGCCGCCGACACCGCGTTCCTCGACAACCATCGCGGCTCGATCTCGCTGAACTCCTACGAGGTCACCGCCACGGTGCGCGGCAACCTGCCCTACGACGACGGCAGTATGCGCGTCAAGCTCGGCTAGCGGCCCGCTCGGCGACCACGAACTCGAGAACCGACGCGACGTCGTCGGTGTCCTCGATGCGGAACTGTGCGGCGCTGGTACCGGCTCCGACCTTGATGCCGACGTCGCCGGTCTCCGGGTGCAGATGTGCGAAGGCCTTCTCGTCGGTGACGTCGTCGCCGAGGTAGATCACGGCGTCGCAGTCGAGACGCTCGCGCAGGGTGTCGAGCGCATGTCCCTTGCTGGTCTCGATCACGGCGAGTTCGATGACGGACTTGCCCTCGGTGATGTGCACACCCGGCTTCGACGCCGGGCCGGTGCGCACGCGTTCGAGTGCGGTGTCGCCATCGGCGGGGGAGGCGTTGCGTACGTGCAGCACCGTGCTCGCCGGCTTGACCTCGACCGTCGTCCCTGGGAAATCGGCTGCGATGGAGTCCAATTCATCGATCAGTTGCGTCAGCAGTGCGCGTGCGGAGTCGGTGACCTCGACGGCGAAGCCCGACTCGAACTCGCTGCCGTGACTCCCGACCAGGGTCACCGGTGCGACGAGCCCGGACAGGCCGGCCAGGACCGCGCGCTCGCGGCCGGAGACGACGGCCACGGCGGTGTCGGGTAACTCCGCCGCCGCGACGAGAGCGGCGACGGAGGCCGGGTTGGGGACGGCGTCCTCGGGGCGCGACACGATCGGCGAGACACACCCGTCGTAGTCCGACGCGACCAGCAGGCGGGGGACACGCGCCACCGAGGTGAGCGCAGCTCGCAGGCCGTCGGGAATCCCGGTGTCGCTCATCCGTTCTCGTCGGCGAGTTCGGCGTCGACGTCCGTCGAACCAGGATCTGCGTCCGCTCCCGTTTCCGAATTCACCAGGTGCACTCCGCGATTGGCCCATTGCTCGGTCTCGGAGTCGGCGCTGAGTGTGCCGAGGAAGCTCTGCGCCCACTTGGTGACGTCGTGGGTGAGGACCTGCCGGCGCAAGGCACGCATGCGTCGTCTGCCCTCGTGCTCACTCTGGGTCACGGCCGCCTCGATGGCATCCTTCACGCCTTCGAGATCATACGGATTTGCCTGGTACGCCGAGCGCAATTCGGCTGCGGCGCCGGTGAATTCGCTGAGAACCAGTGCTCCGCCGAGGTCGCTGCGGCAGGCCACGTACTCCTTGGCGACAAGGTTCATGCCGTCGCGCAGGGGGGTCACCAGCATGACGTCGGCGGCGACGAAGAACGCGACCAGCTCATCGCGCGGGACCGGCCGGTGCAGATACTGCACCACCGGCCGGCTCACCGTGGCGGAGTAGGTGCCGTTGATGTTGCCGACCAGTTGCTCGATGCCGGCCCGCATCTGGATGTAACTCTCGACCCGTTCGCGGCTCGGGGTCGCGAGCTGGATCATCACGGTGTTCGCGGGATCGAGTCGTTCCTCGGCGAGCATCTCCGAGATGGCCTGGAGCCGGACGTCGATGCCCTTGGTGTAGTCGAGGCGGTCGATGCCGAGCAGGATCGTCTTCGGATTGCCCAGCTCCTTGCGGATCTCGGCGGCGCGCTCGCGGATCTTGCGTGTCTTGGCCAGGGCGGCGAGTTCACCGGAGTCGATGGAGATGGGGAACGCGCCCACCCGCACCGTGCGGAAACCGGCCTGCACCACGCCGAATCGGGAGCGCACGCCCACCGAGCCCTTGCTCGTCGCCTGACCCGCGAGCCGGCGTGCGAGGAAGAGGAAGTTCTGCGCACCGCCGGGCAGGTGGAAACCGATGAGATCGGCGCCGAGCAGGCCCTCGACGATCTCGGTGCGCCACGGCAGCTGCATGAACAGCTCGACCGGCGGGAACGGGATGTGCAGGAAGAAGCCGATCTTCAGATCGGGCCGCAGCATCCGCAGCATCTTGGGGACGAGTTGGAGCTGGTAGTCCTGCACCCACACGACCGCACCCTCGCCGGCCGCCTTGGACGCGGCCTCGGCGAAGCGACGGTTCACCTCGACGTAGGTGTTCCACCACTCGCGGTGGTACTCGGGCTTGACGATGACGTCGTGGTACAGCGGCCACAGCGTGGCGTTGGAGAAGCCTTCGTAGTACTCGGCGATCTCCTGCGTCGACAAGGGCACCGGGTGGATGTCGATGTCCTCGACGTCCGGGTTGTCGTCGGAGTCGGGGATGCCGGACCAGCCGACCCACGCGCCGGTGTTGGCACGCAGGATCGGTTCGAGCGCGGTCACGAGCCCACCCGGGCTGCGCTTCCAGTTGACCGTGCCGTCGGGAAGGACTTCCTTGTCGACGGGCAGACGGTTCGCGACGACGACGAACTCGGCGCCGTCATGAGCGGGCCGGTGTACCTCGCCCGCGGAGTCTGAGGGGGTTGCGTCGGCCACGGTCTCTACCGGTCGCCGGGTCACCGGGTCAGGCGTTCTCGCCCGGTGCGATCCCCAGCATGGCGAACAGCATCCGGCACTCGTCGGCGTCGGTCGCGTAGGCGGCGACGACGCGGCGGGCCGAAGCGGCTGTCTCGTCGGCTACCGGTTCGAGTTCTTCGTCGGGGATGTCGGTGGTCTTCGCGGGCATGGGTTGTCCCCTCGTCGTACGGCTGCGATGTGGTGCGATCCGATCCGCGGTGCGCTGACTCGGCTGTGCGGATCGGGTGGTCATGCGGTGCGGGCGGCCGTGTCCACGGCGCACCCGACTTCGTATTCTACCCGGACATCGACTTGCCTGGGCCCGGGCACTCAGCGACGCGGCGGCTGCCAACGCCTGCCCTCGCGCCCCTCACGCTGGATGAGGAGTCGCCGCAGGCGCCAATCGGGTTTCGGCGGTAGTTGCGGGCGGCGCAGCGAGCGCGCGATGAACTCACCGAGCGTGACACCGGCTGCGAGTGCGCACCCGATGGCCAGTGCGCTGGCTATCCAGGTGAAGCCGTCGAGCGTCTGGTCGCCGAGGATGCCGTACAGACCGCGGTAGACCGCGAGGCCGGGCAGCAGCGGCGTGATGCCCGCGACCGCGACGACCAGCGGCGGGGTGAGTGCGCGTCGTGCGAGCAGACCACCGACGAGTCCCACGAAGGCGGCGGCGAGACCGTTGGCGATGACGTCGCCGACGTCGGTGAAGGTGGCCGACGCCGCGACCGCCGTACCGATGAGGCCGCCGAGGAACGCGACCCACAGGGCGCGGGTCTCGGCATAGCTGGCCAGGGCGTATGCGCAGGCCGCGACCGCGCCGGCGATCACCCGGATGGGAAGCTCGACCACCTCGAAGCTGGTCGTCGTGGTGATCGTCGGCAAGAAGATGCCGCCGGCCTCGAGGATGCGGATGGCCATGCCGACGCCGGCGATGATCCCGCCGGTCATGAGCAGGAGCTCGAAGAATCGGGCGACGCCGGTGATCGGTGCGCCGGTGATGGCGTCCTGCACCGAGCCGACCAGCGACAACCCCGACAACAGGACGACGATGCCTGCGGCGATGACCTGCGACGGCGCGATCGACACACCGAGCTGCTCGGCTGCGCCGAACACCAGGGCGGCCGGGACGACGGCGATGAACCCGCCGGCGACCTGCTGGAAGAAGACCGGGGTGCCGATCCGGTTGAGGCCGCGGTTGACCGTGACGATGACGGCGGTGGTGAGGAAGGCGAGAGCGGCGACGAGGTACTGGCCGCCGAGCAGCACCGAGATGCCCGACGCCATGATCCCCCAGGCAACGGTCGCCACCCAGTGGGGATAGGGGTGCGGCGCGGTGATGATCTCGTCGACCATCTGATGCGCGGTGGACGGGCTGATGAACGAGTCGCGGATACTCCGGATCACCCGGTCGACCTCGGCGAGCCGGGTGAAGTCCATCGAGCGGTAGTACACCTGCTCCATCGTGGTGATCGGCGGCAGCGTCGCGCCGCGCCGTGCGCTCACCACGATGGTGTTGTAGGTGACGTCCACATCGACGTCCTCGAGGCCGTACACCCCGGCGACGAACTTGATCTGCGTCTGGGTGTCGATCGCGCCGGTACCCGAGTCCAGAAGCACCGCACCGATCTTGGTGGCGAGGTCGAGGACCTCGGTGATCGCCGCGACGTCGAACCGCTCGATCGGTTTGCGCGGCGACACCATGATGCTGCCGGGTTCGATCGTGTCGATCGTCGCCTGCCGGGTGCCGGTGAGTCGACGAAGAACAGGGCCGAGGCGTTCGCGCACGCAGACCTCCTCTGTCAGTGGTGAGGTGTCCCCTCGGGATGGAGGCGGGAGGACGAATCAATCCTGACAGGGGGTCGTGACACCTCGTACGAGGGTGCCGTCCGGTCGTCCGGCGATGACGAGTGGACGCCGCGGTTGGGGCACGATGGACCGATGAACCCCGATGAACACGTCAGTTCCCCCGCCCGGCCGACCGGATCGCCGGTGCAGATCAACGGCCCCCGCGACGGTCACACCCGTAGCGCGACGGTGGCTCCGGGAAGCCTGATCTTCACTGCCGGCGCCGCCCCCGTGGACGAGTTCGGCGCCACGGTTGCGCCCGGCAACGTCAGCGAGCAGGCGCGGCAGTGCATGGTGAACCTCGAAACCGCACTGTCGGAGGCCGGCGCTTCGCTGGCCGACGTCGCCAAGGTCACGGTGTTCGTCGCCGAACATCTGCAGGCCGATCTGGTGGTCGCCTGGGATGTGGTGACCGAGTTCTTCGGCGACCACCGGCCCGCCGGGAGTCTGCTGGGGGTCTCGGTGCTGGCCTACGACGACCAGCTCGTGGAGATCGAGGCGGTGGCGGCGGTTCCCGCCTGACCCGGCGGCCGGTAGCCGAGTGCGCGGTCGATATACTCGCGCACGCACGCCTCCTTAGCTCAGTGGTAGAGCACTCGCCTTGTAAGCGAGCGGTCGTCAGTTCAATCCTGACAGGGGGCTCCACCTCGACGGCCGGGTCGCTCGCGACCCGGCCGTCGGCGTCACCAGATGACCGCGAGACCCGCGGCCAGCAGCGACAACGCACCCACCGCCCAGAACAGGGGGCGGGGGACGGGTTCGCCGGTGCGCTTCTGACGCGCACTGCCGATTCCCAGCATCGCGCCGATGGCCACGAGGATGACCAGCTTGATCCCGATCTTCGGGTAGTTGAGGTCGATCCCGGCCGGCCACGGCGCGGCGAGGGCGAGTCCGGTCAGGAACGACAGCAGGATGCCGTAGTCCATCACGCGGGTGAAGCGGAACTCGCGTGCGACCAGTTGGGTCACCCAGGCGCCGAAGGTCACGGCGAAGCCGACGATGTGCAGCAGGATTACGACGTTGCGTAGTACTTCCATGGCGCAGAGCTTACCCATGTGACGCGCCCGAAGGAGCCGACCGACACCGCGCCGGCGGTGGGAGGATGGGCGGGTGGACCAGAACGAACCCGACGCCCCGATCCTCGAACCCGGTACCCCGACCGTCGAAGTCGGGGGCCCCCTCGCCCGTACGGCCGTCGGCACCTTTCGCGGCACCGCGGGCGAACGTGCCGATGTCTGGCGCGGCATCCGGTACGCGCAGGCTCCGGTCGGTGATCTGCGCTGGCGCCGGGCGGTCCCCGTGCCCGCGGCCGACGATGTCCGGGGCGGCGACGGGATCGTCGACGCCCTGACGTTCGGTCCGGTGTGCCCGCAGGAACTCAACCCCGCGATCAAGCTCGGTCCCGATGCCGTGATGGACGAGGACTGCCTGTTCCTCAACGTGTGGACACCGCCCGGGGCATCCGAACACGCCAGAGACGCCGTCGGTCTGCCGGTCATGGTGTGGTTGCACGGCGGCGCGTACGTGCTCGGGTCCGGGTGCCAGCCGTTCTACGACGGCGAGAACCTCGCCGCGACCGGCGATGTGGTCGTCGTGACGCTCAACTACCGGCTCGGTGTGCTCGGTTTCGCCGATCTCTCCTCGATCGATCCCCGCTTCGAGTCGAACGTGGGACTCAGCGATGTGCTCGCCGCCCTGCGCTGGGTGCGCGATCACATCGCCGCATTCGGCGGCGCGCCCGAGCGGGTCACGGTGTTCGGGGAGTCGGCGGGTGCCGGGCTGGTGACCGCGCTGCTGACGATGCCGGTCGCGGAGGGGCTCTTCGGCCGCGCGATCGCGCAGAGCTCGCCGGTGACCTCGATGTACGGCGCCGACCGCGCCGCCCGGGTGGCCGAGCGACTCCTCGCGGCCGCGGGCATCCACCGGGCCGATGCCGTGCGTGGTCTCGAATCCCTCGATGCCGCAACATGTGCCACGTTGACGTCGACTCTGTTCGCCGAAATCCCCACCGAGACACCGGGAACCATAGCTTTCGCGCCGGTCGTCGACGGAGATCTGCTACCCGAGTACCCCCTCGACGTCTACCGCGAAGGCCGTGCGCTGCCGGTGCCGTTGATCATCGGGACCAACCGCGACGAGGCGAACCTCTTCAAGTACATGAAGTCCCCGCTGATGCCGATCACCACCTCCGACATCGAGCGCATGTTCGCCGGTATGGCCAAGGAGTATCCCGAGGTGAAGATTCCGGAACGCGCGCAGGTGCTCTCGGCGTACTCGGGTCTGCGTCCCAAGGTCACCGGACTCGGGGTGGCGCGCGATGTCGCCTTCCGGATGCCGACCCTGTGGCTCGCGCAGGCGCAGGCACGGCATGCGCCGGTCTACGTCTACCGATACGACTGGACCACGCGGATGTTCCGTCTTCTGGGACTCGGCGCCGCGCACGCCACCGAGGTGCCCTACGTGTGGGGCAATCTCGGGTCGGGGTCCCGCGACATCACGTTCCTGCTCGGCGGACGCAAACACGGAGAAGTGGTGTCGGAGCGGATGATGCGTCGGTGGACCGCCTTCGCGCACGGCCAGGGGCCCGACGCCGGTTCGCTCGGTGACCGGTGGCCCACGTATGACACCGGCAACCGCCCGGTGCTCCTCATCGATGCCGAGGATCGCGTGGTGGAGAACCTCGACGGTGATCTGTGGGAGGCGTGGGGCGAGGAGGTTCTGGGTTTCCGGTGACGCGACCGGCGAAACGCATGACGTCATCCACAATTGGCGCGGTGACCCCACGACCCGCCATCACCGACGCCGAGCGCCGGTCCCGGCTCATGCGCCGCACACACCTCGACGCAGGCTTCCGTGCGGCCTCGGCCGTCGAGGTCGCCTCGACACTGGTCGGATTGCACTCCACCACCCCCTCGACCGTCTACCTGTCCGCATGGGCACGCGTCGGTTCGGGGACGGGGTTCGAGCGCACGGATCTCGACGCCGCTCTCTACGACGATCGGTCCCTCGTCAAACACCTCGCGATGCGTCGGACGCTGTTCGCGTTCCCCCGGGACATCCTCGCCGAGGCGGTCGGGGCGCTGGGCCCCCGGATCTCGGCGTCGGAACGCACCAACATGCTCCGCGATCTGCGGCGCAGCCCCGACTTCGACGACCCGGAGGGCTGGATCGAGACCGCCCGCGCCGCCGTCCTCGCCGAACTCGCCAACGGCGACTCCCTGACGTCCACCGAACTGCGGCAGCGGCTGCCGGCACTCGACGGATACTTCACCCACGGCGAAGGCACGGCGTGGGCCGGTCGCGCCCCGATCGGACCGCGCGTGCTGAACATGCTCGACGCCGCGGGTGAGATCGTCCGCGGACCCAACCGGCTCGCCTGGCACCTGTCCCGGCCCGCGTGGACGTCGATGCCGCGATGGCTCGGTGAGTCGTTGCCCCCGATGACCGTCGCCGACGGGCACCGGGCCCTGATCGGGCGTTGGCTGCGCACCTACGGCCCGGGAACCGAGACCGACCTGGTGTGGTGGCTCGGCTCCACCAAGACCGCGGTACGAGCAGCCCTTGCCGGCCTCGAGGCGGTCGCGGTGGACCTCGACGGCGGTGGCGTCGGCTATGTGCTGCCCGACGACCTTCCCGGCGACGCCGACGACACCGCGCCGCGCGAGGCGCAGGCGGCGCTGCTGCCCGAACTCGACCCGGTCACGATGGGCTACAAACAACGCGACTTCTATCTGGGCGGTCACGGCCCGCAGGTGTTCGACACCACGGGAAACGGAGGTCAGACCGCGTGGTGGGACGGCCGGATCGTCGGCGGGTGGTACCGCCGTGCCGACGGGTCGGTCACCGTGCACCCGCTCGAAAGCCTGCCCCGCGACGCCCGCCGGGCGCTCGACGCCCGGGCCGAGGAGCTCGCCGGCTGGCTCGGCGACGAGCCGCTGAAGACCGGGTACCCGGCTCCGTATGCGCGGGGGACTCTCCACGGGCGATGACTTCGGGGCCCGGGCGCGGTCTGACTCTTCAGGGAACTGCCATGCCCGCGCCAGCCATGTCACCGCCAGGAGAGGGCCCGTCATGAGCCAACCGAAACCACCCGTCGTCGATTCGCAGACCTGGGCGGCCGCCCTGGCCGAACTGCGCACCAGAGAGAAGGCGGCGACCCGGGAGCTCGACGCCGTCGCCGCGCAGCGCCGTCGGTTGCCGATGGTCGAGCTGGAGGGCCATGTACTCACCGGACCCGACGGCCCCATCCGCTTCGTCGACATCTTCGACGGCCACCGGCAGCTGATCGTCTACAACCACATGTGGACCGACGGTGCGCAGTTCCAATGTCCCGGCTGCACCGGATTCACCACCCAGTTCAGCCGGCTGGACTACCTCGGCGACTACGACGCCCGCTTCGTCGTCGTCACGCCCGGCCCCATCGAGGAGGCGCTGGCCTACCGGCGCCGCGTCGGCAACCGCATGGACTGGTACTCCTCGGCGGGGACGACGTTCTCCGCGGACGTCGACGCCGCACCGGGCGAGGGCTTCGCGGTCAACGTCTTCCTTCGCGACGGCGATACGGCCTACCGGACCTGGCACACGACCGGCCGCGGCGTCGAACAGCTCGGGTTCACCTTCGGGTTGCTCGACGCACTGCCCTACGGGCGTCAGGAGGAGTGGCAGGACTCGCCCGAGGGCTGGCCACAACGCCCGACCTACTCCGGCTGGCGCGACTCGGAGACGATCGCCGCTGCCTACGGAGATCCGGCATGGTGACCGCAGCTGGAATCCCCGCAGGTCAGACTTCACAGGAATCCCCCAGCCAGATGCCAGACACATACCAGGTCGCCCTGGGAACATGGTGGGGTGAGTGAACCGGCGAATCAGAACGGCACACGCGGGGCGAAGGTCCTGGTGGTCGACGACGAGGAGAACATCCGTCAGCTGCTGTCGGTGTCGTTGAAGTTCCAGGGCTACGAGGTCGAGACCGCCGCCGACGGCCCCGCGGCCATCGACCGGTGTCGCAGCTTCAAACCCGATGTCCTGGTCCTCGACGTGATGATGCCGGGCATGGACGGTTTCGGATTGCTCCGCCGGTTGCGTGCCGACGGGGTCGAGGCGCCCGCGCTGTTCCTCACCGCGCGCGACTCGGTGGAGGACAAGGTCAACGGCCTCACCATCGGCGGTGACGACTACGTCACCAAACCGTTCAGTCTCGAAGAGGTGGTCGCCCGAATACAGGCATTGTTGCGGCGCAGTGGTTTCGGTGAGAAGGAACGGACGTCGTCACGGATCACCTTCGCCGACATCGAACTCGACGACGAGACCCATGAGGTGTTCAAGGCCGGCAAGCTGGTGCCTCTTTCGCCCACCGAGTTCACCCTCCTGCGCTACTTCATGGTCAACGCCGGCACGGTCCTGTCCAAACCCCGCATCCTCGACCATGTCTGGAACTACGACTTCGGCGGCGACGTGAACGTCGTCGAATCGTATGTGTCCTACCTGCGGCGAAAGATCGACACCGGCGAAAAACGCCTGATCCACACTCTGCGGGGGGTCGGCTACGTGATGCGTGAGCCGCGTGACTGACCACGACGACACCGCGGTGGACCGTCCCCGGCCGAACGCTCGTACACGTGGTGTCCCGCTACGGATCTCGCTGGTCCTGCTGACAGTGTTGCTGGTGGTCCTCGGTTTGCTCGCCTCCGGGGTGGCCGTCACCTCGTCGATGCGGCAGGACCTGATCTCCCGTACCGACGAGGGCCTGATCGACGCGGCACGCACCTGGGCCGAGCCGCGCGGGCTCGCCGACGAGTCGCGTCCGGGGCCGCCCGGACCACGCCGCCCGCCGTCGCCCTACTACGTGGAGTCGGTGCTCGACGGGCCCGGCGGGGTGTCCACGTACTACGTCTACAACCAGTTCGACGATACGCCCGACCTCGACGGACTCACCGGGGACGACGTCGGCCCGGTGACGGTGTCATCCGTCGAGTCCGGCGGGCCGTCATGGCGGGTCATCAAGCGCAGCAACAGTTCCGGCCAAACGGTGGTGGCCACGCCGATGTCCGACATCGACGACACGGTCAGCCGGCTGATCCGGCTGCAGCTCGCGATCGGCGCGATCGTGGTGCTGCTCATCGGTGTGCTCAGTTATCTGCTGGTGCGCAACAGCCTGCGCCCGCTGCGCAGGGTCGAGGAGACGGCGCACGCCATCGCCGACGGCAATCTCACGAGACGCGTTCCGCCTGCCCCGCCGAACACCGAGGTGGGGAGTCTGTCGAACTCGCTGAACCGGATGCTCGGCCAGATCCAGCAGGCATTCGCCTCCACCGCTGCCTCCGAACAACAGGCGCGGGCCTCCGAGGAGAGGATGCGACGCTTGGTCGCCGACGCCGGCCACGAACTGCGCACTCCGTTGACCTCGATCAAGGGTTTCGCCGAATTGTATTCGCAGGGAGGGGTTTCCGACGTCGCCGATGCCATGCGCCGCATCAACGAGGAGGCCAACCGGATGAATCTGCTGGTCGAGGACCTGTTGATGCTCGCGCGTCTCGACGCCCAGCGTCCCCTCGGCACCGCACCGGTCGACATGCTCGGTCTTGCCGCCGACGCCGTCAGCGATGCACGCGTGACCGCACCCGGCCGCGACATCCGGCTCGAGGTGGTCGCCGGTGAGCGTCCGCCGGTCGTCTCCGGTGACGCGCCACGTCTGGTGCAGGTCCTGCGCAACCTCATCGGGAATGCGGTGAACCATACGCCCGACGACGCGTCGATCACCGTCGGCGTGGCCGTCGAGGACGGCCCCGGCGACCGGGGCGAGGTGGTGCTGACCGTCGCCGACACCGGTCCCGGGCTGACTCCCGAGGATGCCGAGCACGTCTTCGAACGGTTCTACCGCGGTGAGAAGTCACGTCATCGGGGCGCCGGTGGCGGCAACGGACTCGGCTTGTCGATCGTGGCGGCACTGGTGGCTGCCCACGGCGGGCGCGTCGGCGTCGACACGAGTCCCGGTGCGGGCGCCACCTTCTGGGTCCGTCTGCCGCTGGCGGACCCCGGCGCGGGTTGAGCGCTATCTCCGCTCATCGAGCCGTCGACACCACCGGTGACCTGGCGCACCCGCCACCAGGTGTCAGTCGATGAGCCGCCGCAACTTCGCGAACTCGGTGACATCCGCGCGGAAACGGTCCAGACCGACGAGTGTGTACATGCCGTCGATCTGGCGCGTGACCCAGAGTTGGTGGATGCGGCGAAGGTCGGCCTGGCGTGATTTCCAGCCGATCCCGTCGATGACCGCGAGTACGAGCTGGGTGGGGAGTCGGACCTCGGCCATTTCCTCGATCTCACGCACCGCGTCGGTGAGCTTGGACCCGGTCGAATCGAAACCTTTTGCCGCGACGACGATGTCGGCGGTTCCCGGATCGCCGACGATCAGGTCGGCGGGTGCGGTGCGGCCGTTGCGGCCGACGAAGCGTGAGCGCGTGACGTAGTCGAGTCCGATGTCGCGCGCGATGTCCTCGATCTCGTCCTCGATGCGGCGGCCCGACGCCCCCGCCCGCGTCGCGGTGGCCCGGGTCCCGGCGCGCGCCACCAGGATGTCGGCGAAGGTGAAGGTTCGGCTCAGCTGGGTGCGCAGCATCCGGACGAGGTCGAATTCGGTGTCGAGCCAGGTCACCAGCTCGACGGGCTGAGTGCGCGCCAGGCTCTGCCAGCCGCTGGTGTCGAATCTGTCGCGAAGTGCGTTCTTCAGCTTCTCCTGGGACAGTCCGACCGCGAGGCCGAGGACCGGGACGTCGGCGGGGTTGTCGCGGACCCAGGCGGCCAGGCCGGTGATGTCGGTGTCGAGGAGTCCGCCGAGGCGGGCGGTGGCCTCGACGATGCGTTCTGCCTCCGGCGTCGACGCTGTCGGGTCGACGTGAGAGGACAACCGTCCCAACGACTTCAGGTAATCGTCGAAGTCAACTGCGGTGCTCATGTGTCTGTCGTGTCCCGCCCGTGTCAGTCCCGGCCGATGAACAGGAACTCGCTGACGTCGCGGCGGGTGGCGGCGGCGTGCGTGCCGAAGCTGTACTTGTGGTCGATCGCGATCACCTCGACCGACGGCTTCACCTTGCCGAGCAGATCGACGATGCGGTCCTTGCCGGGCAACGCATTCGACGAGTACGACAGCACGATGGCCCCCGCATCCTCGAAGTGCTCGAACGTCCGCAGCAATGCGTCCTCGATGGTCCGCTTGTAGGCGAACGGGGTGAACCGTTTGGGCAGTTTCTTGGTCTTGGTGTTCTCCATGATGGTCATCCCGCGCCAGTAGGCGGACAGCCCCTCGAGGAAGTGGTAGCGCTTGATGTAGTCGTTGTCGTCCGTGGGTGGTGCGTACGGAGGATCGAGGTAGACGAGGTCGGGAGGCGCCGCCCACGGGATCTCGAGATCGAAGATGTCGCCCTGCGTGCTGCGGCTGTTGCGGGTATTGCTGAAGACCGTCGAGTTGTAGTCCGCGGCGGCCCGTAGCCGGAAGTGGTCGCGCAACGACATGGTCAGATCCCGGCGGCCGTCGGCGTAGCGGGTGGAGTCGGTGAACGTGAACACCCCGCGCGGCTGTTTGCGCGCCGCGGACAGCACCAGCGCCGAGATCGCGAGGTCGCGGCGGTAGCCGCGCAGCGCGTCGATGTGCGACCACGCCGAATCGAGGAATTCGCGGTCCTCGGCGGTGAAGTACAGGCCGTCGAAGGTGCGCGCGATGTAGTCGCGGTCGTCGGCGGGCGGGCCGCAGATCTCTTCGATGAGGTCGGGTTCGAGCCGGACACTGGAATTGGCCACCGACGCACGGGTGATGATGTGCGGGAAGTTCAGGAAGTCGTTGCTGAGGACCTCGAAGCCCTGGGCCTTCAGCAGGTACGACACGACCCCCGAGCCGGAGAACGCATCGACCGCGGTGGACCCGCCGATGTCGGCGAAGGTGCGTTCGAGGTGGGGGAGGAGGCGGTACTTGGACCCCATGTACCGCAGCCGCGGAAAGCGCTGTGCGCGGGCGAGGACGTCGCTGGATCCGACAGCGGGTCGAACGCTGCGTCCCGGTCGGGATGATTCTGGCCCACTCACACCGAAAAGAGTCTCATGGACCCCCGACAGCTCTCGGGACAACACGGCCGGCTCCTGCGCCGACACCGCGCGGGTGTGCGGCATCACTCTGTGGAAGGGGTCAACATCTAGACTCGGGCGCATGGCATCGGTCTTCAGCATGATCATCAACGGCGACATCCCCGGTCGGTTCGTCTGGAAGGACGGGTCGGCCGTCGCCTTCCTGACCATCGAGCCGGTCACCCCCGGCCACGTGCTGGTGGTGCCGCGCGCTGAGGTCGACCACTGGGAGCAGATGGACAGCGCGGCGTTCGGGCACCTGACGTCGGTGGCACAGAACATCGGCCGCGCGGTCAAGGACGCCTTCGACGCGCCGCGCATGGGCCTGCTCATCGCCGGACTCGAGGTGCCTCATGTGCACCTGCACGTCTTCCCGGCACTGTCGATGGAGACCTTCGACCTCGCCAACGCGAACAAGAACGCCGGTCCCGAGGAGCTCGACGCCGCGGCCGAGAAGATCCGCGGCAGCCTGCGGTCGCTGGGCTACGGCGAGTACGTCGCGGACTGACCTCTCGTCACCTCACACCGTCCGGTGGATGAGCAGCGGCAGAACGGCGTTCGCGCCCGCTTCGCGTAGTGCCGCGGCGGCGAGCGTGATCGGCCAGCCGGAACCGTTGGCGTCGACGACCAGCATGACGTTTCGGCCGGCGACCTCGGGCGGGTCACCGAGGTGGTCACGCCAGTAGGCCGCCTCGACCGCACCCGGCGCGTCGGTCGGCGGATCGCCCAGATGGACCGGGAAGACCCCGCCCTCGCGTTTTCCGACGGCGCGCAGATGCTCGGCGAGCGTTTCGGCCAGGGTGGTGCCGGTCAGGCGCAGCGACACGATGAGGTCGGCGCGTACACCCGTCTCGCGCACCCAGGCCGACAGCGTGGCCACCGCGGCGTCGCCGAGCTCGGCCAGCGCGCGCTCGTCACCGTTGCGGGCCGAGGCCAGCACCTCCACCCATTCGGGGGCGTCGGCGTGGGCGAGGACCCGACCGGGTGCGGCGAGTAGGTCAGCCGGGATCCTGCCGCGACGGCCGAAGTCACCGCCCGGCCACATCTTGCGGGGCTCCAGGGTCTGCGCCGTGCGTCGAAGTGTCGACGTCACGGTGCGCACGATCTCGTCGTCGACGGTGTCGGTGAGCCCTTCGCTCAGCGTGCCTCGGCAGACCGAGCAGCGTCCGCAGTCCTGGGCTTCGGGGTCGTCGAGCGACTCGGTGAGCAGCCGCATCAGGCATGTGCGTCCCGCGATGTAGGCACGCATGATGTCGGCCTCGCGGCGACGGACGGCCAGGACGCCGTCGTAGTGTTCCGCGTCGTAGGTCCAGGGGGTGCCGGTGGCGACCCAGCCGTCGGGGGTGCGATCGGTGACACCGTCGACGGCGAGCTGCTTGAGCATCAGCTCGATCCGGCTGCGGCGGAACCGTGTTGCGGCTTCGAGTTGGATGACCGATTGGGGTTCGCCTGCCGCGTCGAGGGCGGCCAGCAGATCTCGCATCTTGTCCGGGTCGGGGATGGTGGCGGTGGCGAAGTGGTCCCAGATGCGGTCGTCGGTCCGCGAGGCCAGCAGCATCACGACGGCGTCGTCGAGCGCGCGGCCGGCACGACCGACCTGCTGGTAGTAGGAGACCGGTGACGGCGGCGACCCCACATGCACGACGAAGCCGAGGTCGGGTTTGTCGTAGCCCATGCCCAGCGCCGACGTCGCGACCAGCGCCTTGACCTCGTTGCGCAGCAACGCATCCTCGAGCTCGTGTCGGCGGTCGGCGTCGAGCGCTCCGGTGTAGGACGCGACCGGGATCGTGTCGCCGTGCACCGCGCGGATGGCCTCGACGAGACGGTCGGCGTCGGCGACGGTCAGCACGTAGACGATGCCCGATCCCGGGAGCCGGGGCAGTGACTGGGCCACCCAGCCGTACCGCTGCACCGGCGACAGGCCGTCGAGAACGTTGAGGTGCAATGACTTTCGAGCGAGTGGCCCGCGGAGGACGAGGGTGGGTCCGCCGTTCGAGCCGGCATCGAGCTGTGCGGCGACGTCGTCGGTGACCCGGGCGTTGGCGGTCGCGGTGGTGGCCAGGACCGGCGTGGTGGGGTTGACCGTGCGCAGCACATCGGCGACGCGGCGGTAGTCGGGCCGGAAATCATGACCCCAGTCGGAGACGGCGTGTGCCTCGTCGATGACCAGCAGGCCGAGGTTGCCCGCGAGGGCGTCGAGCACTCGGCGACCGAAACCGGGGTTGGCCAGCCGCTCCGGCGACACGAGCAGGACGTCGAGCTCGCCGGACCGCAACTGCGCCTCGATGGTCGACCACTCGTCGACGTTCGACGAGTTGAGGGTGGCCGCGGCGAGTCCGCCGCGCGCCGCGGCCGCGACCTGGTCTCTCATCAGCGACAGCAACGGCGACACGATCAGCGTCGGGCCGCCGCCGGCGGCACGGATGATGGCCGTCGCCGACCAGTAGACCGCCGACTTGCCCCACCCCGTCGCCTGCACCACGAGCACGCGTGCCCCGGCGTCGCCGGCCAGGGCGGTCACCGCCCGGAGCTGATCCTCACGCAGCTCGGCACCCTCACCGGCCAGGCTGGTGATGACGCGGTTGGCGGCGGTCAGCTGGTCCGGGGCGAGGGTCGAGGCCATGCGCCCCAATCTAGTGGCCGCCGCCGACACGGCCGCCGGGGTGACCCTGGACGACCTGACCCAGCCGACGAACCGGGGCACTGCTCACCGGGGTGCCGGTGGGGCATACCCGCTGCTGATCGCGTCCGGTCCGGCCCGGACCGTCTGCGGAAAGGCGTGCGCCGACGGTTTAGAGTCATGGGCGTGCGCGTACTGGTGATCGGCTCGGGCGGCCGCGAACATGCCCTTCTCATCGGCCTCAAGAACGATCCGACGGTCACCGACCTACATGTCGCCCCCGGCAACGCGGGGACCTCGACGATTGCCACCAACCACGCCGTCGACGTCGTGTCCGGCGAGGCCGTGGTGGCGCTGGCGCGCAGGCTCGAGGCCGATCTCGTCGTCATCGGCCCCGAGGTTCCGCTGGTCCTCGGTGTCGCCGACGCGCTGCGCGAGGCGGGTGTCGCGACCTTCGGTCCGAGTGCGGCGGCCGCGCAGATCGAGGGGTCGAAGGCGTTCGCCAAGGATGTGATGGCAGCCGCGGGTGTGAAGACCGCGCATGCCGAGATGGTCGACAGCCCCGCCCGCCTCGATGCCGCACTCGACCGCTTCGGCCCCACCTGGGTGGTCAAGGACGACGGCCTCGCCGCAGGCAAGGGCGTCGTCGTCACCACCGATCGCGACGCCGCACGCGTCCACGCCGCCGAATGCCTGGAGAGCGGGCATCCGGTGCTGCTGGAGAGCTTCCTCGAGGGCCCCGAGGTGTCGCTGTTCTGTCTCGTCGACGGTGAGACGGTCGTGCCGCTGCTGCCCGCGCAGGACCACAAGCGGGTGGGTGACAACGACGCCGGCCCCAACACCGGTGGCATGGGTGCCTACACCCCGCTGCCGTGGTTGCCCGCCGAGATGACCGCGAGGATCGTCGACGAGGTCTGCAAACCTGTTGCCGCCGAGATGGTTCGACGAGGAACCCCGTTCTCCGGGCTGCTGTACGCAGGTCTGGCGATCGGCGCGGACGGCCCGGCCGTCGTCGAATTCAACTGCCGCTTCGGTGATCCCGAGACGCAGGCGGTGCTCGCGTTGCTCAAATCTCCTCTCGGGCAGGCGCTCTACGCCACCGCCACCGGCACTCTCGCCGACCTGCCGCCTCTCGAATGGCGCGACGGTGCGGCAGTTGTTGTCGTCGTCGCCGCCGAGTACTACCCGGCCAAGCCGCGCACCGGCGACGTCATCACCGGCGCCGACGCCGACGGCGTGCTGCATGCCGGAACCGCCCGCAACGCCGACGGAGCCGTGGTTTCCGCGGGTGGCCGGGTGCTCTCCGTCGTCGGTACCGGAGCCGACCTCGCCGAGGCGCGGGCGCAGGCGTACGCGCGCATCGAGAAGATCAAGCTCCCCGGCTCGCACTTCCGCACCGACATCGGCCGCAACGCCCTCGAGGGCCGGATCACCATCTGAGGCCGGCCCGGAAGCGCTCACGTATTCCGTTCCCGCTCACCAGAGTTCGGTGAGCGGGAACGGAATGGGTGAGCGGGAAGATCCGCGAGTGGAACTCTCGGACGGCGTATCAGACCGCGAGGTTGCGGCCCAGGAACTCGATCTGCTCGGGCAGCACGCTGCGCCAGTAGCGGTTGGTGTGACCGCCCGCGGCGGTCCCGAAGGCGGCGGGCGGGCGAAGGCCCGCGGCCCACTGGCGGGTGTAGGTGTAGAACTGGTCGCTCGAACCGATGTTGATCAGCAGCGGGATCTTCGCGAACGAGGGCTGCGCCCCGAACAGCGAGTTGGCCTGATAGTCGGCGAGGTCGTCGAAGGCGCGCGGCGGGAAGTTCCGCGGATCGGCCCACATCGCGGGTGAGCTCACCGCGACCGCGGCCACGCGCGGGGCGCCGAGCATCGATGCCAGGCGAAGCGCACCGTATCCGCCCATCGACCAGCCGAACAGGCCGATGCGGTCGGTGGACAGATTCAGATCGGCGTTGCCGGCCAGCATCGGCAGGAACTCGTCCAGAATCATCGCGCCGCCGTCGGTGCCGTCGGCGCGGCGGTGATAGTAGTTGCGGCCGACGTCGGCTGCCGCGAGCGCGAACGGCGCATTCCCGGCGTCCACGTACTCCTGCATCACCGTCTGCATCTCGAGCTTCGGCGCGAAGATCGTCTTCTCGTTGGTGTTCAGGGCGTGCAGCACGACGACGACCGGCAACTTGCCGGTCACCCCGGTGGGGCGGGCGACGGCCCAGCGCGTGTCCCGCCCACCCATCCGGGCGGACTTGAAGCTGCCGGTGACCAGTGGCGGACCGCCGGTGACCGGCGGCGGCGACGCCTCGACGGGGAGCTCGTCGTCGGCGGCGCGACCTTCGAGGTTCCGTGGTGCCACCGACGTCGGCGGCACCGAGTCCGAGCAGGCCGCGACGGTCAGCGCGGCTGCACCCAGGCCTGCCGCGAGCACAGCGCGACGGCCGACCCGCGGTAGATCGCGGTCGGTTGCATCGGAGGGAAAACGCATACTGCTCATCGACTCAACAGGGTAGTGGCCGACCCCCTCCCCGCCGCAACGTCAGATCTGCAGACGCGCCGCGTCCTGAGAGATCTGTCTCACTCTTGATCCCACCGGGAGGTTCGTCCAGACGACAGTCCTGCTGACCCGGCCGTGATGACGGTGCACGTCGACCGGGGGCGCGGCCGCGCCGAGCTCGTGTCCGATCCGACCGACGTCGTCCCCCGCGAGACGCCCGCCCCAGGTCACGCGTGCTTATACGGGAATCCGACTGGGCGTGTATTGCTTTGGTCAAAAGCAACCCGGTGGTACGGATCACTTTGGCAGCATGAACAGAATGATGACGTCGGCGGCGACACCGAAGGGTGCGCGACGGCGGTCTCTGTTGATAGAGGCTGCCGGCGAGCTGCTGCTCGAAGGCGGCTTCGACGCCGTACGTCATCGCGCGGTGGCCGAGCGCGCGCAGCTCCCGCTGGCCTCGACGACCTACTATTTCGGCTCGCTCGACGACCTGATGGCCGAGGCCGCCGCCAGCCTGTGCGGGCACGACGAAGCCGAGGTCGGCGCGCGCTGCAACGCGCTCCCGCGTCGGCGACGCGGCCGGAGCGCGACCGCGAGCGCGCTCGCCGAAGTCTTCGTCGGACCCGACACGACGATCCAGCAACTGTCGGCGCGCTACGAGATGATCGCGCTCTCGGCGCGCTACCCGCAGCTGCGCGAGGTGGTGGGAGCGCGCTGGCAGTCACTCGCACTGCGCCACCTCGACGTCCTGGACAGGTCCCACCGGATCGCCGACCCGGTCCACATCGCTCAGCTGATCTGTATCGAAGACGGTGCCATCGTCGGTGCCCTCGGGAAGAACGCGGTGCACCCGGTGGACGCCGTGCGCGAGGCCCTCCTCGAGGTCGTCGACGTGCTGGCCCCCAAGGAGTGACTGCGCCGAACCTCCCGCGCCGATGACGGGTCGATGACACGATGGGACGTCAGGTCAAGGGTTCGGGGGAAGGGGATCGGATGTCGGTGGGGCAATCGCACGGCGGGGAACGTCCACGCAGGTCTGGTCGGTCGATGGTGATTTCCGGACTCGCGGCGATGGTCATGGCCGTGCTGATGGGCGCTGCGACCCTCGCCTCGCCGTCGGCTCATGCGGCGCCCGCCGGTCGGGTCGACGCGTCGGTGCCGCTGTCCTCGGCCGTGTACGGCACCGGCTGCACCTATCCGCTCACGGTTGCGGTGAACTCCTCCGGCTGGGTGGAGTTCTACGAGGTGAAGGCAGGTCTTCCGCCGCGCTTCGTCGGCCGTGACCTGCCGTCGGGCGCCTTGGCGTCGACGACGTGGGTGCCGCGCCGGATCGGCGACAAATACCTGTATGCGGTGCAGAACGGGAAGGTCTCCGCGCCCACCCTGGTGCGCGTCCGGCAGGGATACGGTTCCAACGGGGCCTGCCTGGCGTTCTGACCCGCGCCGGGTCTCCGCCGCCGGGCATCGGACGAGGTTTCGGTATCCGATCGGCGTCGACCTACACTGAGCGGGTGTCGAAGCCCGCCATTGCCAACGTCCTGGCCAGCCGCTATGCCTCCGCCGACCTCGCCGAGTTGTGGTCGGCGAGCACCAAGATCGAACTCGAACGGCGGCTGTGGATCGCAGTCCTCAAAGCCCAGCGCGATCTCGGAATCGACGTCCCTGAGGATGCGATCGCCGACTACGAGCGGGTCGTCGACCAGGTCGACCTCGCCTCCATCGCCGAGCGTGAGCGCGTCACCCGCCACGACGTGAAGGCCCGCATCGAGGAGTTCAACGCGCTCGCCGGGCACGAGCAGATCCACAAGGGCATGACCAGCCGCGACCTGACCGAGAACGTGGAGCAGTTGCAGGTCCTGCGTTCGCTGGAGCATGTGCACGCCCACGGCGTCGCGGTGCTGGCGCGGATCGTCTCCCGTGCCGCCGACTATTCGTCGATCGTCATGGCCGGCCGCAGCCACAACGTCGCCGCGCAGGCCACCACCTTAGGCAAGCGTTTCGCCTCGGCCGCCGACGAGCTGATGATCGCGCTGACCCGGCTGCGCGAGCTCATCGACCGCTACCCGCTCCGTGGCATCAAGGGGCCGATGGGTACCTCGCAGGACATGCTCGACCTCCTCGGCGGAGATGCGGTCAAGCTCGCCGACCTCGAGTCACGTGTCGCCGACCATCTCGGTTTCGCCCGTTCGTTCACCTCGGTCGGCCAGATCTACCCGCGATCGCTGGACCACGACGTCGTGTCCGCCCTCGTCCAGCTCGCCGCCGCGCCGTCGTCGTTGGCGCACACCATCCGCCTGATGGCCGGCCACGAACTGGTGACCGAGGGTTTCCAGCCCGGCCAGGTCGGCAGCTCGGCGATGCCGCACAAGATGAACACCCGAAGCTGTGAACGTGTGAACGGTCTCGCGGTGGTGCTTCGTGGCTACGGTTCCATGGTCGCCGAACTCGCCGGCGCACAGTGGAACGAGGGCGACGTGTTCTGCTCGGTCGTCCGACGCGTCGCGCTGCCGGACGCATTCTTCGCGATCGACGGCCTGATGGAGACCTTCCTGACCGTCCTCGCCGAATTCGGTGCCTACCCGGCGGTCATCGCCAACGAACTCGACCGCTACCTGCCGTTCCTGGCCACGACGAAGGTGCTGATGGCGGCGGTCCGTGCGGGTGTCGGTCGCGAGACCGCCCACGAGGCGATCAAGGAGAACGCCGTCGCCGTGGCCCTGGCCATGCGCGAGGAGGGCCGCGAACCCGACCTGCTCGACCGCCTCGCCGCCGACGACCGTATCCCGCTCGACCGGGCACAGCTCGACGAGCTCCTCGCCGACAAGTCGGTGTTCGTCGGCGCCGCCGAGCAGCAGGTCGCCGATGTGATCGCGGCCGCGGAGAAGATCATCGGCCAGTATCCGGAGGCAGCGGCCTACACGCCGGCACCGATCCTGTAGCGGCTGGTTTCGATACGGCTCGTCGCAGGCTCCTCGCCTACTCAACCAGCGTGGGGGCGGGTGCATCTCCGCTGGCCGAGTAGCGTCGGCCGAGTAGCGAGGACGCCGCGTATCGAGGTCACTCAGGTGTCGTGGCGTCCGCGTGCCCCAGGTTCCAGTCGGGTAGCGCGACGTCGCGGACCAGCCTCTTGAGTTCGGGGGCGCCGGGGAAACCGCCGTCGCGCTTGCGTTCCCAGATCTGGGTGCCGTCGACGTCGATGTGGAAGACCCCGCCGGTGCCGGGGACCAGTGTCACCGAGCCGATCTCGGTGCCGAAGGTGTTCAGCAGCTCCGACGCCATCCACGACGCCCGCAGCAACCAGTTGCACTGCGTGCAGTAGGTGATGGTGATGTGGGGTGCGGTCATCGGTCAAGAATGTCAGAGCCTGCCGTCCCCCGTCGCCCGCCGAACCTCTAGGGTCGAGTCCATGCGTCCTGAACTGCAGTCCTACCGACATCTGGCGTCGGGGAAGGTCCGCGAGATCTACGAGATCGACGCCGACACCCTCCTGTTGGTGGCGACGGATCGGATCTCCGCCTACGACCACATCCTGACCCCCGCGATCCCCGACAAGGGACGCATCCTGACGGCGATGAGCTTCTTCTGGTTCGACGAGCTCGGCGTTCCCAACCACCTCGCCGGCGGCCCCACCGACGCACGTATCCCGGCCGAGGTGGTCGGCCGGTCGATGGTCGTGCGGCGCCTGCCGATGGTTCAGGTCGAATGCGTCGCCCGCGGTTATCTGACCGGGTCGGGGCTGCTGGACTATCAGGCGACCGGCGCGGTGTGCGGCGTCGAACTCCCGGCGGGACTGTCCGAGGCGAGCAAGCTGCCCGAGCCCATCTTCACCCCGGCCACCAAGGCCGAGCAGGGTGAGCACGACGAGAACATCAGCTTCGAGCGGGTGGTGGAGACCGAGGGCGCCGAGCTCGCCGAGGCGTTGCGTTCGGCGACTCTCGACATCTACGCACGCGGCGCGGCGGTGGCGGCAGAACGCGGGATCATCCTCGCCGACACCAAGTTCGAGTTCGGCCGCGGAGTCGATGGAGAGCTGGTGCTCGCCGACGAGGTGCTGACCCCGGACTCGTCGCGGTACTGGGACGCCGCCGCCTACGAACCTGGCAAGGTACAGCCCAGTTTCGACAAGCAGATCGTCCGGAACTGGCTCACCGGTCCCGAATCCGGGTGGGACCGGGCGTCGGATGTCGCCCCGCCGTCACTGCCCGACGACGTCGTCACGCGTACCCGACAGCGCTACATCGACGCGTACGAATGGATTTCGCAGAAGTCCTTTGCCGACTGGCCCGATGCGGAGGTTCGACCGTGAACGACGAGCAGATGCCCGTGACCCCCCAGACCGTGACCCCGCCGGTGGCCAAAAAGGTGCCCACCGAACGCACCCATCACGGCGACACCTTCGTCGACGACTATGAATGGTTGCGCGACAAGAACGATCCCGACGTGATCGCCTACCTCGAGGCGCAGAACGCCTTCACCGAGTCGCACACCGAACAGCTGGCCGACCTGCGCAAGCAGATCTTCGACGAGATCAAGAGCCGCACCAAGGAAACCGACATGTCGGTGCCCAACCGGCGCGGCAAGTACTGGTACTACGGGCGCACCCACGAGGGCAAGCAGTACGCGACGTCCTGCCGGTGCCCCATCCGCTCCGACGACGACTGGACCCCACCGGAGGTCGGCGACGATGCGTTACCGGGGGAGGAGATCCTGCTCGACGCCAATGTGGAGGCGGAGGGGCACGACTTCTTCAGCCTGGGCGCACTGACCGTCAGCGACGACGGAAACTGGCTCGCCTACAGCACCGACCTCGTCGGCGACGAGCGATACACGTTGCGCATCAAGGACCTTCGCACGGGCGACGTCCTCGCCGAGGAGGTCGCCGACACCTCGGGCAGCGCGGTGTGGTCGTCCGACGCCCGACATGTCTTCTACTCGACGGTCGACGCCGCGTGGCGTCCGGACACCGTGTGGCGCCACGACATCGGCGCCGGGACCGACGACGTCAAGGTCTTCCACGAGCCCGACGAACGGTTCTGGGTCGGCATGGGGACCACCCGCAGCGACAAGTACCTCGTGATCGGTGTCGGATCGAAGATCACCTCGGAGAGCTACCTGCTCGCCGCCGACGATCCGACCGGTGAATTCCGGAGTGTCGCACCACGGGTCGACGGTGTGGAGTACAGCGTCGAACATGCGGTCATCGGTGGCGAGGACTACCTCGTCATCGTGCACAACGAGGTCCGCGACGGGGTGAAGGCGGAGAACTTCGCCATCGATCTCGCCCCGGTCGACGACCCGACCGCCCGCACGGAGCTCATCGCGCACGACCCGCAACGTCGTGTCGAGGACCTCGATGCCTTCGCCGACTACCTGGTGCTGTCATATCGGCGAGATGCCTTGCCGCGCCTGGCCATCGCCGACCTCCGTCAGATCGACGGCCTCCCGGTCGAGTCGGACTTCCGCGAGGTTGCCTTCACCCAGGAGCTCAGCTCGGCGGGCCTCGCGGCCAACCCGGAGTGGAGTGCGCCGAAGCTGCGGATCGGTTACGGCAGCTTCATCGAACCGGCCGAGTTGTTCGAACTCGACGTCGCCACCGGTGAACGCACGCTGCTCAAGCGTCAGCCCGTGCTCGGCGGCTACGACCCGGCCGATTACGTCCAGTCCCGCGAATGGGCGACCGCCGACGACGGCACCCGGATCCCGCTGTCGGTGGTGCGGCGCAAGGAGACCGACGCCGCCAAGCCTGCTCCGCTCCTGCTGTACGGGTACGGCTCCTACGAGGCCAGCATCGACCCGTACTTCTCGGTGGCGCGGCTGTCGATGCTCGACCGCGGCATGGTCTTCGTCCTCGCCCACATCCGTGGCGGTGGCGAGATGGGCCGGTACTGGTACGAGAACGGTAAAGAACTCAGCAAGAAGAACACCTTCACCGACTTCGTCGCCGCCGGCCGGTATCTCGTCGAATCAGGGTGGACCACACCGCAGCAGATGGTCGCCGAAGGTGGTTCGGCGGGCGGCCTCCTGGTGGGTGCGGTCGCCAACCTCGCGCCGGAGCTGTTCAACGGCATCCTGGCGTCGGTGCCGTTCGTGGATGCGCTGAACTCGATCCTCGATCCGTCGCTGCCGCTCACGGTGATCGAGTGGGACGAGTGGGGCGATCCGCTCCACGACCCGAAGGTCTACGAGTACATGAAGACCTACACGCCCTATGAGAACGTCGAGGCGAAACCGTACCCGCCGATCCTGGCGCTCACCTCGCTCAACGACACCCGCGTGCTGTACACCGAGGCCGCCAAATGGGTTGCCCGGCTGCAGGAGAAGTCGACGTCGGACAATCCGATCCTGCTGAAGACGGAGATGACGGCAGGCCACGGCGGAGTCAGCGGCCGGTACAAGCAGTGGGAAGAGGTCGCCTTCGAGATCGCGTGGATCCTGCAGCAGTCGGGCGCGCTCGAGAGCTGAGTACACCGAAAAAGCCCCACCGACTCGAGGGTCGGTGGGGCTTGTTCGTCGAACCGGTCAGTGCATCATGATCGGACCGCGGTCCGCGTCCTCTTCGGTGAGCGCCGGGGCGATCCTCTTGCGCGGCAGGAAGAACGCCGGAATGAGCGTGAGCACGATCAGGACCACCGAGATGGTGAAGGTGCTGGAGAACACGTCCGCGGCGGTCTCGAAGAACGACTCCGGCAGGGGATCCGGGACACCCTCGGGCAGCGGGCCGTCGGAGGTGTTGGCCATGATCGCGAGGCCGGCCTGCGGGTGGCTGGCCAGGCTGCTGGCCAGGATCACCGAGATCACGGCGGTGCCGATCGAGGTGGCCGACTGCTGGATCACGTTGAGCAGCGTCGAACCGTCGGGCACCTGTTTGTTGTTCAGGGTGGCCAGCGCCGACGACATGATCGGCATCATCGTCATGCCCATGCCGAGGCCCTGGACGAACAGCGAGCCGCAGATGAGCCAGTAGGAGGTGTCGGCGCCGAGGAACATGAACGTGCCCAGCCCGAGCACGATCAGGACGATGCCGGCCAGTACGAACTTGCCCGGTCCCATCTTGTCGGTGAGACGCCCGGCGATCGGCATGGTCAGCATGGCGCCGAGGCCCTGCGGTGCCAGCAGCAGGCCTGCCATCAGGGTCGACTCGCCCCGCACGCCGATGAAGTACTGCGGGAACAGCAGTGCCGCGCCGAAGAAGGCGATCATGAACAGCACCATGGTCATCACCGAGATGCTCAGGGTGCGGTTCTTGAACAGGCGCAGATCGAGCAGCGGGTTCTTCTTACGCAGTGCGTGGAAGACGAACGCCACGATGAGGATCGCGCCGATGATCGCGGGGATCAGCACCGTGCCCGACATGAAGGTACGGTGCTCGGCGCTCGAGGAGATGCCGAACAGGAACAGCGCCAGACCCGGGGACAGCAGGAGCAGACCCACGACGTCGATCGAGGAACGGGTGGGCACCGCGTCGTCGCGCAGGACGATCCAGGAGAAGATCAGTGCGCCGATACCGATGGGGACGTTGATCAGGAAGATCCAGTGCCAGCTCAGCTGCTCGATGAGGACGCCGCCGAGGATGGGACCCGAGATCGGACCGAGGAGCATCGGGATGCCGAGAACCGCCATGACCGAACCCACGCGCTCGGGGCCCGCGGCCTTGGTCAGCATCATCATGCCGATCGGCATCAGCATTCCGCCGCCGAGACCCTGGATCACGCGGAACGCGACCAACATGCCGATGTTCGGGGCCAGCGCACACAGCACGGAACCGAGGGTGAACAGGACCAGCGAGACCAGATACACCTTTTTGGTGCCGAAACGCGAGGCCGCCCAGCTGGACAGCGGGATCACCGCGGCGAGCGCGAGCGTGTAACCCGTCGCGGTCCATGCGGCGCCGGCGGCGTCGGTGTTGAACTCCTGCTGGAAGGTGTTCTGTGCGACGGCGACGACGGTGACGTCGAGGATCGACATGATCGCGCCGAGCACGACCACACCGGCGATCATCAGGACACGTTTGTCCAGCTTGGTGTCTGGTGGGCCCTCGTGCAGGTGGCCCCCGGTGGAGGATGTCATGGGAGTGCTTCCTATCGGTCGGACGTAGAACTGTGCGGCTGCGGGCGATTCGGTGTGGTCATGGCGCCCGGTGGCCGGATTCTGCGGGTGCTCGGAAGTAGTCGACCTCGTCGTCGACGATGGGGCTCAACGCCGCCCGGAGGTTGTCTCTGAGTTCGGCGGGGAGGGCGCTGACGAACCGGCGAACGGGTTCCTGGGCCACGGCGAAGTGGCTTTCCAGGAAGCTCTGGCCCTCGGCGGTGAGGGAGATCCGTTTGACCCGACGATCGGCCGGGTCCTCGCGTCGATCGACCAGGCCGCTGCTGACCAGTTTGTCGACGGTGCGCCCCGCGGCCGCGAACGACAGTTGAACCCGGTCGGCGAGCGCGTTGACGGGCATGGGGCCGGAATGGCAGCCCAGCGCGCAGAGTGTGCGGAACTGCGAGAAGGTGAGATCGGTGGCCGCCAGGCTCTCCATGGTCTCGGGCCGGCTGACGTCGGTCAGCTTGTCCAGGAACGCGATGAGAGCCGACGATGCGGCACTCACCGGATCGTCGGCGCCGAAAGCGCAGGTGGAATTCCGAGACACCCGAAAATGCTAACGCGGATGCAACTATTGCAATAATGCAAGTGATGTGACATCGCACATATCCAACGGCTCGGGTGATCCCCGTCTCAGTGATCCGTTTCCGGCGACGGCGGCTAGCCTTGCGTTCATGGGCAACATCAAGAACATCCCGGTCACCTCCCTCGACGGCTCCGACGTCTCGTTGAGCGATTTCAGCGGTCCGCTGCTGGTCGTCAACGTCGCCAGCAAATGCGGTCTGACCCCGCAGTACGCCGGACTCGAGGAGCTCGCGAAGACCTACGGCGACAAGGGGCTCACGGTCGTGGGCGTCCCGTGCAACCAGTTCATGGGTCAGGAGCCCGGCACGGCGGAGGAGATCGCGACCTTCTGCTCGACCACCTACGGCGTCACCTTCCCGCTGCTGGAGAAGACCGATGTCAACGGCGACGACCGGCATCCGCTCTACGCCGAGCTGACCCGGCACGCCGACGCCGACGGCGAGGCCGGCGACATCCAGTGGAACTTCGAGAAGTTTCTCGTCGACGCCGACGGACAGGTCGTCAACCGGTTCCGCCCCCGCACCGAGCCCACCGATCCCACGGTGATCGCCGCCATCGAATCCGTGCTCTGAGTGCATCTGCGCACCCGGTAAGGTGACCAGCGAGTACTGACAGCAACATTGAGGAGCCGTGCCATGGCGCGAGTGGTGGTCGACGTGATGCCCAAAGCCGAGATTCTCGATCCGCAGGGGCAGGCCATCGTCGGCGCCCTGGGCCGACTCGGTTTCAGCGGCATCGGCGACGTCCGTCAGGGCAAGCGATTCGAACTCGAGGTCGACGACTCGGTCGACGACGCCACCCTCGAGCGCATCGCCGAAGAGCTCCTGACCAACACGGTCATCGAGAACTTCAACGTGTCCCGAGTCGCGGAGTAGCGCCGCGATGACAGCACGCATCGGGGTCATCACCTTCCCCGGAACCCTGGACGACGTGGACGCCGCCCGTGCGGTCAGGCTGGCGGGCGCCGAGCCCGTCGCCCTGTGGCACGGCGACGCCGACCTCAAAGGGGTCGACGCGATCATCGTGCCGGGCGGTTTCTCCTACGGTGACTACCTGCGCGCCGGAGCCATCGCCCGCTTCGCGCCGGTCATGGGTTCGGTCGTCGAGGCCGCGGGCAAGGGCATGCCGGTCCTCGGCATCTGCAACGGTTTTCAGGTGTTGTGTGAGGCCGGACTGCTGCCCGGTGCCCTGACCCGTAACGAGGGGCTGCATTTCATCTGTCGCGACGAGTGGCTGCGGGTGGAGTCCAACACCACCGCGTGGACCACCCGATTCGAGCGGAACGCCGAGATCCTCATCCCGCTCAAGTCCGGCGAGGGGCGCTACGTGGCGTCGCAGCGCAAGCTCGAGGAGCTCGAGGGCGAGGGGCAGATCGTGTTCCGGTTCCCCGAGCGCAACCCCAACGGGTCGGCACTCGACATCGCGGGCATCTCCAGTCCTGACGGGCGGATCGTCGGGCTCATGCCCCACCCTGAACACGCCACCGAGGCGCTCACCGGTCCCAGCGATGACGGTCTCGGTCTGTTCTACTCGGTGATCGACTCGGTACTCGCCTCGGCGTGAGCGGCTCCGGGTCCATGGCATCGTCACCGCGCACCCCGTCTCCGAAGCTGCCGACCAGCGCAACCGCTTTCGGGCTGGGAGAGTTCGTCGACGCCTCGCCGTCGCCGTTCCATGTCTGTGCAACCGTGGCCCGTGAGCTCGAGACCGCCGGTTACACACGGCTTTTCGAGGACAGGGAATGGTCGTCGACCGAGCTGAGTGCACCGGCGGCGCGTCACTACGTCATCCGGGGCGGCTCCATCATCGCCTGGCAGGCCGGTGAGGCCGGGGCGTTCCGCATCGTCGGTGGGCACACCGACAGCCCCAACCTGCGGGTCAAACAGCATCCGGACCGGTCCTCGGCGGGGGTGGCGATGGTCGCGCTCGAACCCTACGGCGGCGCATGGCTGAACTCATGGCTCGACCGCGATCTGGGCCTGTCCGGTCGCCTCGCATATCGATCGGCAGAGGGCGTGGCGCACACGCTGGTTCACGTGACCGAGCCGGTGCTGCGGGTGCCGCAACTCGCGATTCATCTGTCGGAGGACCGCAAGGGCGTCACGCTCGACCCGCAACGCCACGTGGATGGGATCTGGGGTCTCGGCGACGCCGTCCCCGATGTCCTGCGCTGGGTGTCGGAGTATGCGGGCATCGATCCCGACGCTCTTCTCGGGTGGGAGCTGATGACCCACGACGCCGCGCCGTCGGCGATCGTCGGTGCCGGCGAGAACCTGCTCAGCGCACCGCGTCTGGACAATCAGGGCACCTGCTACGCCGGGCTGCGCGCACTGCTGGACGGGTCGTCGACGACACATACCCGGATGCTCGTGCTGTTCGACCACGAAGAGGTCGGCAGCGGGTCCGAGCGTGGGGCTGCATCGGACTTTCTGGCCTCGATCTGTGAGCGGATCGTGTTGGCACGCGGCGGTTCTCGCGCCGACTTCCTGCAGGCGATGGCGGCGAGTGTGTGCTTGTCGGGCGACATGGCCCACGCCACCCATCCGAACTATCCCGAACGGCACGAGCCCGGTCACCGCATCACGATCGGCGGCGGACCGGTGCTCAAGGTGAACCAGAACCTGCGCTATGCGTCAGATGCGTTGGGCGAGGCCATCTTCGCGCTCGCCTGTGACACCGCCGGGGTGCCCATGCAGCGGTACGTGCATCGGGCCGATCTGCCGTGCGGATCGACCATCGGGCCGATCACCGCGTCCCGTACCGGGTTGACGACGATCGACGTCGGTGCGCCCCAGCTCGCCATGCATTCGGCGCGCGAACTGATGGGCGTCGCCGATGTGCCCATGTATTCCGCTGCGCTGCAGGCGTTTCTGTCTCAGGACTGACCGGCGTTCAGGCGGGGACGATCAGTACACGCGAGCGAAGCCGAGGACCTTGTTCACGTAGTCCATCGAGTTGTTGTAGCGCAGGACCGCGGTGACCAGCGACGACGGGTCGCGCAGGTCGAGGTTCCCGTCGCACAGGTAGTTCGCGGTGGTCAACGCGGCGTCGAAGATGTTCTGCGGGTCGGACTTCCCGTCCTTGTTGCCATCGGCGGCGTACGCCTTCCAGGTCGACGGCAGGAACTGCATGGGGCCGACTGCGCGGTCGTAGGCGGCGTCACCGTCGAGCTGGCCGCCGTCGGTGTCGTTGATGACCTCGTTGCCCGCCAGGGTGCCGTCGAGGCGCGGGCCGAAGATCGCGCTGCGCAGTGCGCCGTCGGGCGCCACGTTGCCGTGGTCGGCGTGATGGGACTCCACCTTGCCGATCCCGGCGATGACCTTCCAGTCGATGTTGCATCGCGGGTGGGTGATCTTCACGGAGTTCGCAGCGGCCTCGTAGGCGTCGTAGTTCGTCGCAGGCACCGCACCGGTGGTCACACTCGCGGGGCGCACCGGGGGCGGCGGAGCGATCGGATGGGCCTCGACCACGGGTGTGACCGTGGGAGGCGTCGTCGTGGAGTCGACGCTCGACTGGGGAGCGGAGACCGGGGTGGGGGCTGCGGTGTGGCTGGACAGCTCCGCGCCGGCAGTGGCGGCGCCGGCGAGGACGCCGACCGGCAGCAGGGCCGTGGCCCACAACGCTGTCCGTCTCTTCTGCCGTGGCCCGAAGTTCCGTGGCCCGAGTTTCCCCCGTGGCCCGAATTTTCCCCGTGGCTTGGAGTGCTTACCCAAAACTGATCGACCTCGCGTGTACATCTGGTGGTTCGTGCTCTCTGAACCGGACCGACCGTACACCTCAATGTGAGCAAAGCGTTATGATCCTGTGATCAATAATGGTCTGGACGCCGACGCTGCTTTGTGTCTATGCAGGTAAGCGAAAAATCGGGACATCTCTGTGAGACGGGGCACATACGGTCCCGAAACAGGTCCCGGCGGGCCGTCGGAAGTCGTCAGTTCGGGCGCAGAAGAGACAGGGTGCTGCCCTCGCTGACCACGATGTAACCGTCGAGCACGCGGATCAGACCGGGGGTGGTCAGGCTCTGTTCCCAGGCCACGGTGTTCTCCGGGGTGAGCGCCGTCAGCACGCCCTGATTGGCGACGATCATCGTGGTGCCCGTGGACCCGACGCACGCGGGGTTCGCGAGGATCGGCTGCTCCGGTCCCGGCGGGGGCCCCATGCCGACGTGCCGGCCGTCGGCGAGCGCGTAGGTGGTGCGCGAGCCGTCACGGAGACCGAAGTTCACCAGCGACCCGCAGGAGACGGCGTTCGCCTTCGACAGTTCGGTGTCGCTGATCTGCCACAGGGCGCCCGACCGCGCCGGGTCCCGGACCTCGTACTGACCCTCCGCGGCGAAGATGCGGTTGGCGGCGTTGAGTACCGGCAGCGTCGACGGCCCGGCGAGCACCTGGAGGCCGTCGGCCTCGGCGACGGGGTCCGGGTCGACGCGCCCGTTGACGGTGGCGTAGGTCACCACCCGTTCGTTGCCGTACTCCTGATGGTGGACGGCCACGCCGGTCGGGTAGAGCCGGATGGTGCACTGGTCGCAGCCGATCCGGTCGTCGCCGGTGGTCGGGTTCACCAGGTGCTGGCTGGCGTCGGCGGTCTTGACGATCACGATGTCACCGGTGACGTCGATCTCGATGACCGGAGCCGCGAACGTACGGGCCCAGATGCTGTTGCCGCTCGGCGTGTTCAGCGAGACCTGATGTCCCACCTTGTTGACGCGCAGGAAGTTGGTGCCGAGTCCCTCCACCTTCTTGGTGTCGGAGTACTCGGAGGTCTGGGTGGGGACGCCGGCATCGTCGACGAGGTAGAAGCCGTCGTCGAGCAGGTTGCCCAGCTGGACCGCGCATCCCACCTGGCCTGCTTCGTTGACCGCGCAGTCGCCCTGACCCGCGTTGACGGGGCTGTCCCACAGCATCTTTCCGGTGCGGCGATCCACCATCGCAAACGAGCGGCCCAGGCCCGACGGATAGGAGATGAGCCAGCCCTCGTCGGAGGTGTCGGCAACCTCGATCGTGACCTCACCGCGGTAATCGGGCAGGTCCTCCTGGCCGACGATGGTCCACCCGATGGTGGGTGCACGGTGATAGTCGCGCAGCTCGCCGTAGGCGTAGTCGGCGTTGTCGACCCGCGAATCGCCGCTCGCGAGAACCACTCCGCCGGTGATCAGCAGCGCGGCGCAGAGGAACAACACGACGGTCCCGATGCCGAACGGCAGGCGCGCGGAAAGGGTCCGGGCGCGGGAGCGAGAGGACATGGCTAAGAGTCAACCATGGCCGCTGACGGACGGTTCGGGGCCCGGTGCCGTCGGGGCCGGACCGCGAATCGCCGGCGATATGACCATGGCGTTTCGAGGCCGGACACGGTGAACTGGTCCCATGGATCTGCTGCGGGACGTCTTGGTGACGTTGACGGTCGTGACCACCGGGCTCAGCGCCGGCGTACTGGCCGGGTTCGGCTATGCCGTGATCCCCGGACTCACCCGCGCCGGCGCCGAGATAGCGGTCCCTGCGATGCAGCGGATGAACAGGTCCATTCTCAACCCGCTGTTCGCCGTCATCTTCGGCGGCGGCGTGGTGTTCGGCGTGCTGAGTGCCTGGACGTCATGGGACACCGGCTTGCGATGGTGGGTGGTCGCGGCGACACTCCTGACACTCCTCGGTGTCGTCATCACGATGGCGGTCAACGTTCCGGCCAACAACCGCCTCGACGCCGCCGGTGACGTACGAGGAGAGGAAGCGGTCCGGATGTGGTCGGAGTTCACCGCCGTCTGGGTGCCCTGGAACATTGCGCGATCTCTGCTGACCACCGCCGCGGTCGCGGTCCTGGTCGCCGGTCTGCTCGTGGGATGACGTCCTGAACTGAATCGACGTGTGTCAATATTGACAGGTGTCGAATAAGAATGTGCTCCTCTCACCGGCCCGCGGCCTGAGTGGTGACGAGATCGGGGCTGTCACCCCGTTGTTGAAGGCGCTCGCGGACCCGGTCCGGTTGCGGTTGCTGTCGGAGGTTGCCGCGCACCCGGGAGGGGAAGCGTGTGTGTGTGACATCTCCGGACCGTTCAACCTGTCGCAACCGACGATCTCGCACCATCTCAAAGTGCTCCGGGAAGCAGGCCTGGTGACCAGCGAGCGCCGGGCGACCTGGGTGTACTACCGCGTGAACACCTCTGCGCTGCAACAACTGGCCGGCCTCATGGACAGCCTCGCGTCGGTGGTGGGGGAGTCCCGCTCGTGCGAGGCGGGCCAGTGAACACCGCCGACACCGCGGTCGCGGGCAAGTTGTCGATGCTGGACCGGTTCCTGCCGGTGTGGATCGGCGCGGCGATGGTCGCCGGACTGCTGCTCGGCCGGGCTGTCCCGGGTCTGGGAGACACCCTGGCGTCGGTAGAGCTCGACGGCATCTCGCTGCCGATCGCCCTCGGACTGCTGATCATGATGTACCCGGTGCTGGCCAAGGTGCGCTACGACCGACTCGACTCGGTCACCGGTGATCGTCGCTTGCTGCTCGGGTCGCTGGTGCTCAACTGGATCATCGGACCGGCATTGATGTTCGCGCTGGCCTGGCTTCTGCTTCCGGACCTGCCCGAGTACCGCACCGGACTGATCATCGTCGGTCTGGCCCGATGTATCGCCATGGTCATCATCTGGAACGACCTGGCGTGCGGCGACCGCGAAGCCGCTGCGGTGCTGGTCGCCCTGAACTCGGTGTTCCAGGTGGTGATGTTCGCCGTGCTGGGCTGGTTCTATCTCTCGGTGTTGCCCGGCTGGCTCGGCCTGGAGCAGACGACCATCGACGCCTCGCCGTGGCAGATCGCGAAGTCGGTGCTGATCTTCCTCGGAATCCCGCTGGCCGCGGGCTATCTCACCCGACGCATCGGCGAACGGACCAAGGGCCGCGAGTGGTACGAGTCGTCGTTTCTGCCGCGCCTGGGTCCGTGGGCGCTCTACGGCCTGCTGTTCACCATCGTCATCCTCTTCGCGTTGCAGGGTGAGCGAATCACCTCTGAGCCCTGGGACGTCGTGCGGATCGCTGTACCGCTGCTGATCTACTTCGCGGTGATGTGGGGCGGTGGGTTCGTTCTCGGCGCCGCGATGGGATTGGGGTACGAGCGCACCACCACACTCGCGTTCACCGCCGCCGGCAACAACTTCGAGCTCGCGATAGCCGTCGCGATCGCCACCTACGGTGCGACCTCCGGCCAAGCCCTCGCCGGGGTCATCGGACCACTCATCGAGGTCCCGGTCCTCGTCGCCCTCGTCTACGTGTCCCTCGCACTGCGGAAACGCTTCACCGCAAACACCAACTCAACCGGGGAGCGCGTTCGCCATGCCTGAACCCATCGATGTGCTCTTCGTGTGTGTGAGCAACCGCGGCAAATCCGTGATGGCCGAACATCTCACGCCGACGGTCACCGATCGGATCGCGGCGTCGTCCGCTGGAACCGGTGCGAAGATCGGCGGCCAGGTCAACGAACTGTCCGCCCGGGTACTCGCCGAGGTCGGTGCCGACGTCGCCGGACATCAACCGCGGCAACTCACCGACGATCTGATGCGCGCAGCGGATCTGGTCGTGGTGGTCGGCACTGCCGACGTCACCGCACCGGAGGGCATTGCCCTCGAGGTGTGGAACACCGACGAACCCTCCGAACGTGGCATTGACGGCATCGAACGGATGCGCCTGATCCGCGACGACATCACCGACCGGATCCGCGCCCTCACCGACCGCATTACGCGGTAGGCGAGAGCGCGAGCTGCGGCTCGTCAGCAGCAGGCTGTGCGCGCCTCGGCCGGGTCGGCGGAGCTGCCCCCACAGCACGCCGGACCTTTGTCGGCGTCATCGACGGCGTTCTGTTCCAACAGTTTCGGGCTGGTCCCGAAGGTGTCGGAGTCGGCGAGCACGGTGTAGACCTCCCACTTCTCGTTCGCCGGCCCGGTCACCCACACCTTGTCCTGGGTCGCGAAACAACAGGTGGAGTTGATCTCCTCCTGCGTGAACAGGCCCTCGCCGGACAGCCGGGCGATCTCGGCGTGCACCTTCTCGCTGGATTCGACCTCGACGCCGAGGTGGTTGATCGTGCCGCCTCGGCCGGGATTCTCCAGAAGCACGAGTTTCAGCGGAGGCTCGACGACCGCGAAGTTGGCGTACCCCGGCTTACGTTTGGCCGGGGCGGTGTTGAACAGCTTGGAGTAGAACTCGATCGCGGTATCGAGATCATCAACGTTGAGCGCGAGCTGCATACGGGACATGGCCATCACCTTCACCTCTGAGACATATATCTAACTACGGTCACCATGCAGAGTGCTCACCTTTTCGACATATGTCAATAAGGCGGGTACGGTCGGGTCATGCCGAAGACCTTGCCGATGGTCGATATGAGTTCCCCGATCTGTTGCGCGCCGGTGTCGGCGGCGCCGCTCGATGACGATGCCGCGCTGGAGATCGCCTTGCGGCTCAAGGCGCTTGCCGACCCTGTGCGGATCAAGCTCGTCTCGATCCTGCTCGCGGACCACGGCGGCGGCATCTGCACGTGCGACCTCGCGGCCGCGGTCGGACTCACCGAAGCCACGACGAGTCACCACCTGGGTCAGCTGCGCAAAGCGGGCATGGTCACACCCGACCGGCGGGGGATGAACGTCTACTACCGCGCGCGGCCGGACTCGCTGAATGCACTGCGCAACGTCCTCAGCGCCACCCCGGGGTGCTGAACCGGACGCCCCGACCAGCAGCGGGCTCGGCTGTCGTCGCTCCATCGGTCCTGCATCAGAACAACTGCCCGAGGTAGAACTCGGCCCCCTGGTCGTCGGTGCACCGTGCCGAGATCCCGTAGGGGGCGGTGCTCGGTTCCTCCAGCACGGTTCCGCCGGCGGCACGAACGCGTTCGACGGCCGCCACGACGTCGTCGGTCACCCACATCGGGACCGCCACCGATGTGTCGGCGCCGCCGGCGATCCCGACCTGGGGACGGGAGTCGTCGGCCTCCCAACCGTCGTCGATCCGGCCGCCGTGGAACGTCCAGCCGAGGACCGTGCCGTAGAAGGCGCGGTAGCGGACGCTGTCGGGGGTGAGGACGGTCAGATAGGTCATCGCGCCGAGGTTGCGGGAGTGCTGGTCGGGCCGGACGTCGCCGGGTTCGGCGGCGTACACCGCGAAACGCACGCCCTGGTCGTCGACGGCATCGATCACTCGTCGACCATCCGGACTCGACCCGAACTCGCCGCGTCCGCCGGCCGCGACGATGCGCTCGTACGCGGCCTCGAGGTCGTCGACCGCGTAGGCGCAGAACACGGTTGGCACACCCTCGATCTCGAAGACACCCAACCGGTGTCCGACGTTGGTGACCCGCCGGCCCTGCGGATCGAACTGCCAGCCGAGGACGCTGCCGTAGAAGCGGCGTGCGCGCGTCGCGTCGGGTGTGTTGATCGACATGTAGCCGATGTCGCCCTGGTGAATCCGGTTGGACAGCTGTGTCTTCGACGGCCCGCTCAACATCCAGCGATGCCCGAACGGGTCGACGATGACCGCTGTGCGGGCGCCGTATCCCTCGTACGGTTCGCGGGTCACTGCCGCGCCGCCACGGGCCGCGGTCGCGGCGGCGTCGTCGGTGTCGTCGACGGCGAGCATCAGGCTCACCGACACGTGGCCGGGCGCGGGGGAACGGAGACCGAGGTCGGGAAACTCGGCCGCGAGATAGATTGCACCACCGCCTATCTCCAGTTCGGCATGACCGATCACGCCGTCTTCCATGACGATCGGTTCGCCGCGCAGGCGTGCACCGAGATTGTCGATGTACCAGTCGATCGCCGCCTGGGGTTGGGCCACGACCAGATAGGGGAGGGCGCCGGGGCGTTCGACGACGCTCGGGGATTCGGCCGAGGTCGCGACAGCCGGCTCGTCCAGTTGGGTTGCGGTGGCCATGATGACTCCTTCGGGTAGTGATGCCCCGCGCTCGAGCCGGTCGCGCAGTGTGGCTGCGAAGCCGGCGTCGGGTGCGACGGGTGCGTCGAAACCAGGGGTGTCGGCGGCGCGCAGGGCGTGCAACGGCTCCCGCGACTCACCGAACCTGGTGTTGTTCCGGGTGCTCATACGTGACCCCCTCTCCCGCTGGTCTGAGGTTGTTGTTCGGGGTAGGCGGCACGGAACGCCCGCTTGGCCCGGGTGAGCAGTGCCTCGGTTGCCCCGACCGTGCGGTCGAGGATCTCGGCGCAGTCGGCCACGGGTAGGTCGTCGACGTAGCGCAGCGTCAGTACCGAGCGGTGGATCGGCGACAGTTGACCGAGTGTCTGGTGGGCGACCAGCCGGTCGAGTTCGGTGTCCCAGGGGTCGTCGCGCTGCTCGGGTAGCTCGTCGACCGGTTCGGGGGTGCGCTGTGCGCGCCGCCAATGATCTGCGAGTTTGTGGCGGGCGATGCCGATCAGCCACGGCGTGCTGGGTTCGGTGGTGCGATGCCGACGGACGGTGTCCATCGCGGCCAGGAAGGTTTCGGAGGTGATGTCCTCGGCGGTTCGGCGGTCGGGGCATCGTCGGATGACGAAACCGTAGACTGCCGGCAGTGCCTGGTCGTACACCGCCAGCAAACCCTCTGGTCCCTGTCCCCGGAGACCCGTTTGGTTGCTCACACCCTCATCGTCGTCCGTGGGCCCCACAATCCGACGGTCGATCGGAAAAGTATTTCTACGTGGCCGATCGGGTGGTGCCGGTGATGATCTCTTCGACGACGGCTCGCGGCGCGTCGAGCGACACGAACGTCAGGGCGTCGGGCACCTCGACGAAGTGCGCATCGGGGAACACCGCGGCGAAGCGTCGCCGGTGTGCCACGGTGAATCAGCGATCGTCGCGCCCCAGACGAAGCGGACCGGAAGTATGACTGTTCAGCGGCTCCCCGCGACCAACTCCGCGCACCGTTCGCCGACGAGCATGACGGTGATGTTCGGGTTCACCGTCGTGTGCTCGGGGAAGACCGACGCGTCGGCGACCCGCAGGCCGGCGACGCCCTTGACCCGCAGTTCGGGGTCGAGTGGCGACAGCTCGTCGTCGGGCGGACCCATCCGGACGGTGCCGACCGGGTGGTAGACGGTGTTGTGTGTGCGGGTGATGTAGTCGGCGAGTTCGGCGTCGCTCGTCGTGTCCGGTCCCGGATAGAGCTCGCGCGCAACCCATTCCGACAACGGCGCGGCAGCGGCGATCTCGCGTGCCTTGCGTAGGCCCGCGATCATGATGCGCATGTCGTAGCCCTCGACGTCGGTGAAGTACCGGGGGTCGACGCGCGGCTTGTCGCGGAAGTCGCGGGAACGCAGGCGAACCGTGCCCCGTGATCGGGCGTGGGTGACGTTGGGGGTCAGGCAGAAGGTGTTGTCGCTGGTCGGATAGCCCTGGCGCAGCGTGTGCATGTCGAACGGGACGCTGCCGTAGTGCATCATCAGGTCCGGCCGGTCCAGGTTGTCATCGACCGTGGTGAAGATCCCTGCCTCCCACCACTGCGTGGACTCCTGCGTCATCGGCTTCTTCGTCTCGAAGCCGATGACACCCTCGGGGTGGTCCTGGAGGTGCTCGCCGACGCCCGGCGAGTCCACCAGGACGTCGATCTCGTGCTCGCGGAGATCGTCGGCCGGGCCGATCCCGGAGAGCATCAACAGTTTCGGAGAATCGATCGCGCCGGCGGACAGGATCACCTCACGGTCGGCCCCGATGCGCGTGGTCCGCCCGAAGGCGTTGTCGGTGATGTCCACCCCGACGGCACGCAGTTCCCCGTCGACGTTGTCGATGACGATGCGCTTGGCCCAGGAGCCGGTGCGGACGGTCAGGTTCGGGCGGTCGAGATGCGGATGCAGGTAACTCACCGACGACGACGCGCGGACGCCGTCGGGACGCCGGTTGATCTGGAAGAAGTTCGCGCCGTTGACAACGGTGGTCCCGCTGTTGAACTCGACGCGCGGGATGCCGACCGACTCACACGCGTCGAGCACCGCGACGCCGCACGGGTCGTTCGGCGGCACGGACATGATGTGGACGGGTCCGCTGCGACCGTGGTGATCACCGGGCGCGTCGTTGGTCTCGATCTGCGGGTAGAGGCGGTACAACTCCGCCGCCCCCCAGCCGGCGCAGCCGAAGTCCCGCTCCCACGAGTCGAGATCCTCACGGGGCGCCCAGAAGGCGATGCAGCTGTTGTGAGAACTGCACCCGCCCAACACCTTCGCGCGTGCGTGCCGCATGAAGTCGTTGCCGTTCTCCTGCGGCTCGATGGGATAGTCCCAGTCGTACCCTGATTCGAGCAGCTCCATCCACCGGTCGAGACGCAGTATCGCCTCGTCGCCGACATCGGAGGGTCCGGCCTCCAGGAGGCACACGGTGACCGACGGGTCCTCGGAGAGGCGCGACGCCACCGCCGCCCCGGCCGAACCGCCCCCGACGACCACATAGTCGTAGGTCTCGGTGCGCTGGGCGTTGCTCACTGGTTACTCCCTCGCTGGTCGTGACCCCGGCCCTGTTCGTCCCTGTCGGCGAACCAGCCGGTCACTCCCGGCCGGAGGTTCTCGTACACATGCTTGGTCTCGCGGTATTCCGCCAGACCCGACGGCCCCAGCTCACGCCCGAAGCCGGACTGCCCGTAGCCACCCCACTCGGCCTCCGGTAGGTACGGCCCGAAGTCGTTGACCCACACGGTTCCTGCCCGAACACGCGCAGCGATCCGGCGGGCGCGGGCGGCATCGGCCGACCACACCGCTCCGGCCAGGCCGTACACGGTGTCGTTGGCCAGCGTCACGGCCTCGTCCTCGGTGGTGAAGGTCTCCACCGTGACGGTGGGTCCGAAGGCCTCGTCCTGCACACACGCCATCGAACGGTCGGCGCGATCGATCACGGTGGGAAGGTAGAACCAGCCGTCGTCGAGACTGCCCGATCCGTGATCGCCGGTCGCGAAGGCCCCGCCGGTCCGGATGATCGCGCCCTCGGCGCGCGCCTGTTCGACGTAGGCGTGCACCTTGTCCCGGTGCGCCTCGGAGATGAGAGGGCCGGTCTCGGTGCCCTCGGAGTAGGGGAGGCCGAGCCTGATCTGTTCTGCGCGGCGGACCAGTTCGTCGACGAACCGATCGTGGGCCGACTCCTCGATGATGAGGCGTGCGCCGGCCGAGCAGACCTGACCGGAGTGCAGGAATGCGGCGTTGAGGGCGTTGTCGACGGCGGCGGCCAGCAGCTCGTCGGTGGCGCAGGCATCGGCGAACACGACGTTCGGGTTCTTGCCGCCGAGTTCGAGCGCCACCTTCTTGATGGTCGCGGCGGCCTCGCGGGCGATGACCCGGCCGGTCACCAATCCGCCGGTGAAGGAGACCAGATCGACGTCGGGGTGCGACGACAACGGTGCGCCGGCCCCGGCGCCCGCACCGAGGACGAGGTTGGCGACGCCGGCCGGGAGGCCGAGACCGTCGAGGACCTCCATCAGCAGGATGGAGGTGTGCGGGGTCAGCTCCGCGGGTTTGAGGACAAAGGTGTTGCCCGCGGCGAGTGCCGGAGCAACCTTCCACGCGGCCTGCAGTAGTGGGTAGTTCCACGGCGTGATGAGTCCGCATACGCCGACCGGTTCGTGGACGATCCGCGAGTCGGCATCGGGGGAGCCGGCGTCGACCACTCGACCGGCGTCGGACGCGGCGAGCTTGCCGAAGTAGCGGAAGCAGTTCGCGATGTCGGTCATGTCCAGGTCCGACTCGTACGGCCGCTTGCCGGTGTCCAGGGTCTCCGCTCGGACGAATTCATCTCTGCGGGTGTCGATCTGGTCGGCCACTCGGAGAAGCAGGTCGCCGCGCTCGGCGGCGGGCGTGGCACTCCAGCGGCCGTCGTCGAAGGCGCGGCGCGCGGCGGCGATGGCGGCCTCGGTGTCGGCGGCGTCGGCCTCGGCCACCACTCCGACCACTGAATTGTCTGCTGGACAACGGATCTCACGGGTCTCCCCGGATGCGGCGGCGCACCACCGGCCGTCGATGTACAAGGTGTCGCTCATGGAGCAGCTCCTTCGGGGGTGGAATCGGGTGTGTGCGCGTCTGCGACGGTGACCGCGTCGGGGTCGGCGTCGGGGTCGGCGTCGGGATCGGCGTGGTCGTGGTGGTCGGCGGCCGCATCGCGGAGGTGGAGATAGCCGAGATGCCGTTCGTACTGGTCGAGGATGTCGCCGATGATCTGCTCTCGGGTGTACCCGGAAAGCGAATAACCTTGTGACCCTTCGGTGAGGTACACCTCGCAACGGAAGTACCGGTCGTCCGAGCGCTGCGAACGAACCGCGTATGTGGGGGTCGGCGCGGAGACCGGCCACACGCAGTACTCGAATCGTGCGACCTCGGCGAGCTCGACGATGAGGCGGGGCGACGGCAGGCCCTCGTTGGTGGCCGACTCGTCGACGGTCGCGGTGATGCCCTCCCTGCCGAACTGTTCGGCCACCTCGATCATCGCCGGGATCACCGACGAGGTGATGAACTTGCGCGTCGCGGTGCGGCCCGAGAAGCGGAGCGTGCCGATGAGTCGTTGTCGCCAGCTGCCGTGTTCGGTCGGCCCGCGACCGACGGCGATCACCTTGGGCAGGGTGGTGCGGTAGCTGTCGAGTTTGACCGACTCGTTGCGCACGGCTCGCAGCAGTGAGACGCCGATCAGGCCGAGGACGAACGAGAACGGCAGGCCCATGATGACCGTGGCGGCCTGCAGCGTGAGGATCGACCCGTCCGCACCGCCGGCGAAGAGCATCGAGAGCGTCAACAAGCCGATCGCCACCGACCAGAAGATGCGCAGCGGCTGCGCGCAGTCGGCCATCGGGTCGGTGAGCCTGCTGGTGAAGTTGCCCATCACCAGCGACCCCGAGTCGGCGCTGGTGACGTAGAACAGGAGACCGGTGATGGTCGCGACGCCGATGAGCAGCGTCGAACCCGGGTACTGCTCGAGCAACGAATAGAAGCCCGCCTCCGGGGTCGATGCCGTCGTCTCGGCGAAGTCCTGGTCGCCGCGGGCCACGGCGAGTGCGCTGTTGCCGAAGATGGAGATCCACACCAGGATGAAGCTGAAGGGCACCACCAGAACGCCGAACACGAACTGCCGCAACGTACGTCCGCGCGAGATGCGGGCCAGGAACAGCCCGACGAACGGCGCCCAGGCGACCCACCAGGCCCAGAAGAACAGCGTCCAGCCGTCGACGAAGGCGCGGGCGTCGTTGCCCGGCGGCGGGTTCACCTGATCCCACGCGAAGGTGTTGAGGGTGCGGTCGGCGAAGGTCGAGACGTAGTCGCCCGCGTTCTGCACCAGCCCGTTGAGGAGGAAGTCGGCGTCCTTGGCGACGGTGATGTAGATCAGCATCGCGATGGCGAGGATCACGTTGATCTCCGACAGACGCCGGATTCCCTTGTCCACACCGGATGTCGCCGAGGCTGTCGCGATCACCACCGACAACACGATGAGCCCGATCTGCGCCGCCTTGCCCTGCTCGATGCCGAAGATCTCGTTGAGCCCGAAATTGAGCTGCACGACGCCGATGCCCAACGACGTCGCGATGCCGAAGATGGTGCCGAGGACGGCCGCGACGTCGATGGCATCACCCCAGCGTCCTTCGATGCGTTTGCCGAAGATCGGGTAGAGGGCCGCCCGGATGGTCAGCGGGAGGTTGTGGCGGAACGCGAAATACGCCAGAGCGCCACCCATCAGCGCATACATGGCCCAACCGGTGATGCCGTAGTGGAAGACGGTCCAGGTGACGGCCTCGCGTGCGGCGTAGTTGGACTCCGCGACACCGGTGGGCGGGTTGAGGAAGTGGGTCACCGGCTCGGCGACCGAGAAGAACATCAGGTCGATGCCGATTCCGGCGGCGAACAGCATCGACGTCCAGGTGAACAGGCTGTACTCGGGACGGGACTCCTCCGGGCCCAACCGGTAGCGGCCGTACTTGCTGAGGCCGAGGAACACCACGAGCCCGACGATGGCGGTGGCGAGGATGAAGTACCACCACCCGAACCAGCGGGTGATGAAGTCGCGGACGTCGCCGATGACCGTCTCGGCGGTGTCCGGGGTGGCCAGCGCCCAGATCGCGAAGGCGAGGACGATGACACCCGAGGAGATGAACACCGTCCAGTTGACCGAACTCAGCCGCGACGGTGCCGGGCCTTCGGGGGCGTCGGCGGATGTGGACAGACGACTGGCGTCATCACTCATGAACTACGAACCTAGTCCGATCGGGGGCCGTCGCGGGCGGATACCCGGTCGATCCGGCGCATCGGCGATCTGGCATGGGGCCGCCCCGCGGGGTCCGTTCGCTCTCGGCGTACTGAGAGGGGAACACCTCCCCGGCCAGCGGAGTTGTACAGTGCACATCCCCGCCGCAGCAGTGGATCCGTGCACCGTGCACGGGCGTTAACTGCAGGTGCACCCAAGGCGACCTCTAGAGTGGAAGCAGGCTGGTCGTCGTCCATCCGCACCAGGTGTCCCACCGGGACATCGACGTGGTCCTCGTGGCGGCCGGGGCGCTAGCAATGTGAGGGAGAACAATGTTCGAACGGTTCACCGACCGCGCGCGACGGGTTGTGGTTCTGGCCCAAGAAGAAGCGCGGATGCTCAACCACAACTACATCGGTACCGAGCACATCCTCCTCGGCCTCATCCACGAGGGCGAGGGCGTGGCCGCCAAGGCGCTCGAGTCGCTCGGGATCTCCTTGGAAGGTGTCCGCAGCCAGGTCGAGGAGATCATCGGCCAGGGCCAGCAGGCGCCGTCGGGGCACATCCCGTTCACCCCGCGTGCCAAGAAGGTGCTGGAGCTCTCGCTGCGCGAGGCCCTGCAGCTCGGCCACAACTACATCGGCACCGAGCACATCCTCCTCGGCCTCATCCGCGAGGGCGAGGGCGTCGCCGCCCAGGTCCTGGTGAAGCTGGGCGCCGACCTCAACCGCGTCCGCCAGCAGGTCATCCAGCTGCTGAGCGGTTATCAGGGCAAGGAGCCGCAGGAGGCGGGTACCGGGGGTCGCAGCAGCGAATCCGGCACGCCGTCGACCTCGCTGGTCCTCGACCAGTTCGGCCGCAACCTGACCGCAGCCGCCGGCGAGGGCAAACTCGACCCGGTCATCGGCCGGGAGAAGGAAATCGAGCGGGTCATGCAGGTCCTGAGCCGCCGCACCAAGAACAACCCGGTGCTCATCGGTGAGCCCGGTGTGGGCAAGACCGCCGTCGTCGAAGGTCTTGCGCAGGCCATCGTCAACGGCCAGGTCCCCGAGACACTCAAGGACAAGCAGCTCTACACCCTCGATCTGGGTTCCCTGGTCGCGGGCAGCCGCTACCGCGGTGACTTCGAGGAACGCCTGAAGAAGGTCCTCAAGGAGATCAACACCCGCGGCGACATCATCCTGTTCATCGACGAGCTGCACACGCTCGTCGGCGCGGGTGCGGCCGAGGGCGCGATCGACGCCGCCAGCATCCTCAAGCCGAAGCTGGCCCGCGGTGAGCTGCAGACCATCGGTGCCACCACCCTCGACGAGTACCGCAAGTACATCGAGAAGGATGCCGCACTCGAGCGCCGCTTCCAGCCGGTGCAGGTCGGCGAGCCGTCGGTCGAGCACACCATCGAGATCCTCAAGGGTCTGCGCGACCGCTACGAGTCGCATCACCGCGTCTCGATCACCGACGGCGCGCTGGTGGCGGCCGCGACGCTGGCCGATCGATACATCAACGACCGCTTCCTGCCGGACAAGGCGATCGACCTCATCGACGAGGCCGGTGCGCGCATGCGTATCCGCCGGATGACCGCGCCGCCAGACCTGCGTGAGTTCGACGACCGGATCGCCGACGCCCGCAAGGAGAAGGAAAGCGCGATCGACGCGCAGGACTTCGAGAAGGCCGCCAGCCTCCGCGACAAGGAGAAGCAGCTGGTCGCCGAGCGTGCCGAGCGCGAAAAGCAGTGGCGCAGTGGCGACATGGACGTCGTGGCCGAGGTCGACGACGAGCAGATCGCCGAGGTCCTGGGCAACTGGACCGGTATCCCGGTGTTCAAGCTCACCGAGGAGGAGACCACCCGTCTGCTCCGCATGGAGGACGAGCTGCACAAGCGGATCATCGGGCAGCACGAGGCGGTCAAGTCGGTCTCCAAGGCCATCCGGCGTACCCGTGCCGGCCTGAAGGATCCGAAGCGTCCGTCGGGCTCATTCATCTTCGCCGGCCCGTCCGGTGTCGGTAAGACCGAGCTGTCCAAGGCGCTGGCCAACTTCCTGTTCGGCGAGGACGACGCACTCATCCAGATCGACATGGGCGAGTTCCACGACCGCTTCACCGCTTCACGTCTGTTCGGTGCGCCTCCCGGCTACGTCGGCTACGAAGAGGGCGGCCAGCTCACCGAGAAGGTGCGTCGCAAGCCGTTCTCGGTGGTGCTGTTCGACGAGATCGAGAAGGCCCACACGGAGATCTACAACACCCTGTTGCAGGTCCTCGAGGACGGCCGTCTCACCGACGGTCAGGGTCGTACGGTCGACTTCAAGAACACCGTGCTGATCTTCACCTCGAACCTCGGTACCAGCGACATCTCCAAGGCCGTCGGGATGGGCTTCTCCTCGAGTGACGACACCAAGTCGAACTACGACCGGATGAAGCAGAAGGTCAATGACGAGCTGAAGAAGCACTTCCGCCCCGAGTTCCTCAACCGCATCGACGACATCGTCGTGTTCCACCAGCTCACGCGCGACGAGATCATCCAGATGGTCGACCTCATGCTGACCCGTGTGGAAGGTGCGCTGCGGAACAAGGACATGGCTCTCGAGGTGACCGACCGCGCGAAGTCGCTGCTGGCCAAGCGTGGTTTCGATCCGGTACTGGGTGCACGCCCGCTGCGTCGCACCATCCAGCGCGAGATCGAGGACCAGTTGTCGGAGAAGATCCTGTTCGGCGACATCGCTGCCGGGCAGATCGTCCTCGTCGACGTGGAGAACTGGGACGGCGAGGGTGAGGGCGACGACGCCAAGTTCACCTTCACCGGTTCGGAGCGGCCCCGCATGGTGCCCGAGGCTCCGGTCGAACTGTCCAAGGCAGGCGACGGCGGTTCGGACGCGAGCTGACCTGACTGAACCGACAACGGCGGCGTCACCCGAGATGGGTGGCGCCGCCGTTGTTCGTTTCTGGCGTAGCGCCGGATAGCATCGCGAGTGTGACGAGCGATACATCAGCGGTCGGCCGTAAGGCGACGCAGGACGAGCCCACCATCACCGTCGAGCGAGACGGGGAGATCGCGATCTTCCGCCTCAACCGGCCCGATCGCCTGAACGCGTTCACCGTGCAGATGGGTGAGGAGCTGCGCGCCGCGTTCGACGAGACCGACGCCGACGACACCGTGCGCGCGGTGGTGCTCACCGGTACCGGACGAGCATTCTGCGCCGGTGCCGACCTCGAGGCAGGGGGATCGACGTTCGACGCGTCGTCGTCGGCGCCGGGAGCGGAGCGAGCGGGCCGGGAAACCACGGTCGAATCCGACGAGATCCCCGCCGACGAGGGCGGCAAGCTCACGTTGCGGATGTTCGCCTCCCTGAAGCCGATCGTGGTGGCGGTGAACGGACCGTCGGCCGGTGTCGGCGTGACGATGACGCTGCCCGCCGACGTCCGGATCGCCTCCGAGGATGCGAAGTTCGGCTTCGTCTTCGCAGCTCGCGGGCTGGTCCCGGAGGCCGCGTCGAGCTGGTTCCTGCCGCGCCTCGTCGGGCTGCCGACCGCCCTGCAGTGGACGATCGGCGCCAAGATGGTGCCCGTCGCCGAAGCCCATGAACGTGGTCTCATCCAGCAGGTCGTGCCCAAGGACAAGGTGGTCGAGACCGCGATCGCCGTCGCGCGGGAGATGACCGCCAACAGTGCGCCCGTCTCGGCGGCCCTCACCCGGCAGCTGCTCTGGCGAATGGCCGGCGCACCCAGCCCACTCGACGCCCATCACGCCGACTCCCGCGCGATCTTCCATCGCGGACAGTCCGGTGACACCTACGAGGGCGTGATGTCGTTTCTGGAGAAGCGGCCCGCAACCTATCCCAACACCGTGTCGGCCGATCTGCCCGACATCTTCGACGATCAGCCCTGAGGCCCCCGGGCGGGGATCTCACGCCGAGAGACGATGAAAAAGTCGTGCAAACAGCCCGTGTGAACTGGGTGAACTTCCGAACACGCCGCACATAAACGGTGGCAGGTCCCCCGGAGCGCGGTTATCGTGGCGAAAGAGCAGGCCAGATCACGAGAGGAGGTGACGCAGATGTCGATGGGAAGCAGGGCATTCGCTTGCGAGTGGCGGATGACCGAATTCGACTGCCGGTACGGGTCAGAAACCCACGGCGGATCGGAACCGATCACATCGCGCGTCACCAGTTCCTGAGGTCGTGAACCTCGATGGTCGGCGCGTTCACTCGCCACGCATCGAGGAGCTGTCATGACCATCTTTGTCACCAACGCCGGACTGCAGATCCTGGCGCGCGTCACATGGCGTCGTGCCGCGGTCCTGTTGACCACCGAGGTCGCGCGCAACGTCGAGGGCACCCCGTTGGTGCGCGTCGTCCATTCCCCGACGGTGTCGTTGCCGATCCACAAGGTGGTGGCGATCAAGCGGGACGCCTACCGGCCGTTCGCGGGGAAGACGATGGACTCCTACGCATCCAACGCGACGATCCTGCGGCGTGACCAATGGATCTGCGCCTATTGCGATGGTCCCGCCGACACCGTCGACCACATCGTGCCCGTGTCGCAGGGCGGGCCCAGCACCTTCGGTAACCAGGTCGCGGCGTGCAAGTCCTGCAACGGTTTCAAGGCCGACCGCACGCCGCGCAAGGCGGGGATGGCGATGCGGCATGCGCCGTTCGTGTACGACCCGTGGGCCGTGGACCAGAAAGAGGTCTGGGAGATGTTCACCCTGCATCGCCAGACCGACTAGCCGTCGCCGCCGCGACCTCCGGTGGACTTCGGCTCGACTGGCAGACGTCGATCGACGTCTGGGCGTCGGAGGCGAGGTCCATCGGAGGCGCTGACGCACCGTCGACGTCCGGTCAGGTCGGCAGGGGCCCGGCGCCGCGGTCCTTCAGGAGGATCAGCATCTGCCCGATCTCGTTGCCCTGGTCGCCGATCATCGCCAGGGCCAGTTGCTTCGTCGCCGGCCCGGCCCGATCGTCGTTGTAGGCGGCCTGAGCCATGGACAGTCCGCCCTGATGATGACGGATCATCAACTGCAGGAACAGTTTCTCGGCGTCGAGGCCGACGAGAGTGGTCAGGCGTCCGAGTTCGTCGATGCTCGCCAACCCGGGCATCGGTGGACGATCGCCCTGCGGGGGACGGTCGGCATGATGGCCGTGGGAGTCGGTCGGCATCCAGGACATGGGTGAGTCGGAGCTCATGGGGTGCCCGAAGAACTGCAGCCACCCACGCATCGTGGCGGCCTCTGCGGTTTGGGCCACGAGGATCTTGTCCGCGAGCCCACGGATCTCGGGGTCCACCCCGGGCGCGGCGACGATGCTGCGGGCCATCAGGATCGCCTGGTCGTGGTGGGTCGACATGTCCTGGGCGAAACCGATGTCGGCGGGGTTCATCGCCTTCGCGTCGTCGTGCGGAGACAGCGGAGACCAGGCCGATCCCACGACGACGCCGATGGCGAGCAGCAGTACGGCCACCGAGGCGGCCCCCGCCATCCGGAGCCACGCAGGTGGGAGTCGGCCACTCATCCGAGGAAGGAGTTCTGGTCGGGCGGTGGGGTGTAGGCGCTCGGGCTGAGTTCGAGCGCGTAGAACCCGCCGTCCGAGCATGTGGTGAAGATCTTGTCGCCGTGGAACTCCGGCGGGGAGAAACACCAGTCGGTCGACATGTCACCGCCGACCACCATGCCGATCCGGGGACCGACCATCTCATGCAGCTTGGCCCGACCGTTCACGAGAGCCATACCGAGACTGAAGAATTCGATGGCCGGGACGCCGACCGCGGACCCCAGCACGTGGGGGGAGTTGGGGCGGCTCACGACCGTGGAGCCCTTCTGGGCGGGCGGGTTGTAATATGCGATCTCCCTGACCGTCGAGAGGTCCCTGATGTCGAAGACCCGGATACCCGAGGACTCCCATGCGCACGCCAGCGCGGTGGGATCGACCTGGCGGTCCACCGCACAGTAGTGCGGGTTGCTGCCGAAGACCGAACCACCCATCGACGACCGGAACTGGGTGTCGAGGTGTTCGGGGAGATTGATCTCCAGTTTGAGTTGGGCTGCGTAGCGCGGCTTGTTCACACGCGTCACGTCGAAGATCTTGACGCCGCCCGAGCCTCCCTCGTCGGCGGTGATGACGTGCGGGCGGCCGCGGTAGGTGATCGGGATCGAGTGCTGGTTGATCTGACCGTCGGGCCACAGGTACGCGGCGACATGCGGGACGTGCGGATACGGCGCCCGGCGCTGTACCGCGCTGATGTCGAGGACGGTGATGCCTGCCATGTTCGACAGGTACATCCGGTTGCCGTCCGGGGTGATCCCGAAGCCGTGGCCGATGAAGCTGTGCAGGCCTTGCCAGATGACGCGCGGATTCCGTGGATCGGAGACGTCGATGGCGCTGAGGTGACCGGGGGACAGGCCCGACGCCCAGTAGGTGCGGCCGTCTGGTGACCAGCCGCCCTCGTGCGAGGTGAACGGAATCGGGTAGGCGAGCCCGCCGCCCCGGGCGTTGAGGAGCCTGGGGCGGGCACAGTCGGAGATGTCGTAGACCGCGAAGAATCCTGCGCCCCAGAGCAACGGCACGCCGGTCGCGGCGAGGAGCTTGCGTTTCTTGTTGACCTTCAACGTCTCCCAGGTGCCGCCGCGCATGGCGGTGTCGGTGAGCGATCCGACCACTCGCGGCTTCCGCGGATCCTTGGCGTCGATCACCTGGACACCGGGCTGGGGGACGAAGTTGTTGCCCGGGAAGAGGCTTCCCGTGTAACTGCAGTGTTCGAAGGAGGCCGACACGATGCCGCCGCCGGCGCCGGTCACATTCCCGAGCTTCGTCAGGTTGCAGTGGTAGCCACGAGTGCTACGCCCGGACAGGCGGTCTTCGGCGCTGACGTCGCCCTGCAGTCCGGGTTCGGGACGTGACCCCGGACCGCACTCCGCCTTAGGGACCGACACCTCGGAGATGTCGGGAAAGTAGTGGGTGGCTGCGTTCGCGGGTGCGCCCACCGTCATCGACGAGACGAGCGTCGCGCCCGCTACGAGGCACGTCGCCACGCGCATCCGACGTCTGAGTGTCCCTCGGCGCGACATCGTCATCGAAGTCCTCCCGATAGTGATCTGAGTCACGCTAACCGGCGGATTGAGACGATGTCGCGAATTCGTCGAAACCTCCTCCCGTCCGCGAGGGCGCGGTCCGCGGGGTCGGCGTCGCCGTTGTCGGCGGACCACCGGATTCGCGTGCGCGGCGAGGAGGCTACCGTTTGTCTGACAACTCGAATCGGAGGTTCACTGTGCAACAGATCGGCGTCATCGGCGGAGGCACCATGGGAGCGGGCATCGCGGAGGTGTGCGCCAAAGCCGGCAGCGATGTCGTCATCGTCGAGGTCAAACAGGAGTTCGCCGACGCCGCGCGGTCACGGGTGGAGAAGTCCCTGGCCAAGGCTGTGAGCAGGAACAAGCTCGAGCAGGCCGACGCCGACGCGGCACTCGGTCGTCTGCGGGTCACCACCGACTACGCCGACCTCGCCGACCGCGAACTCGTCATCGAGGCCGCACCCGAGATCGAGGAGCTCAAGCGGAAGATCTTCGCCGACCTCGAGGAGGCGACCGGCCCGAACACCATTCTCGCGACCAACACGTCGTCGATCCCGATCATCAAGGTCGCGACGGCCACCACGACCCCCGAGCGGGTCGTGGGCGTCCACTTCTTCAACCCCGTGCCGGTGATGCCGCTCGTCGAGATCATCTCAACGCTGACCACCGCCCCCGAGACCGCCGACGCGGTGACCGCCTACGTCAAGGACGCCCTGGGCAAGAATCCGGTCAACGCCGGTGACCGGTCGGGCTTCATCGTCAACGCGTTGCTCATCCCGTACCTGTGCCAGGCCATCCGTATGTACGACTCCGGATACGCCTCCGCGGAGGACATCGACACGGCGATGAAGGGCGGGTGCGGCTACCCGATGGGCCCACTGACGCTGCTCGACACGATCGGTCTCGACGTGACGCTGTCAGCGGCGAATTCGCTGTACGAGGAGTTCGCCGAACCGCACCTCGCGCCGCCGGCCCTGCTGCGTCGCATGGTCGACGCCGGTCGCCTCGGCCGCAAGACCGGGCGCGGCTTCTACACCTATTGATCCGCGTGCGCTGACCCGCTTGCGGGACGCATGTACCGCTCCTCGGGGAACCTCCCCGGGGAGCGGATTGCGTCTTTTGCCGACCGCGGCGGTTGGAAGCCACTAGCCTGAGACCCATCAGGCAACATTCGTTATCAGATGGGGTGGGGATGACGCAGCGCGAGAACCGCATGTCGCGGGTGGAGATGGACAACCTGGACAGCAGCTTTTTCGCGCGGTCGCTGCTGTCGATGGGGCAGACGATGAGCACGACCAACGTCATCATGCAGCTCGCCAACCCCGCAGTCGGGTACGGCGTCGCGCGCAGCAAGGTCGAGAACGGGCGACTGGACCTGCATCCGATCAAGCGCGCGCGGACCACCGCGTCGTACCTCGCCGTCGCGATGATGGGCAACGCCGACGACCGCCGCCGCTACCGGCAGGCCGTCAACGGTCAGCACGCACAGGTCCGCTCAGAACCGGACAGCCCGGTCGAGTACAACGCGATGAATCCGGAGCTCCAGCTGTGGGTCGCGGCCTGCCTGTACTTCGGCTGGGAGGACATCTACGAGCGTGTCCACGGGCCACTCGCCGGTCACGACCGGGAGCGGTTCTATCAGCAGGGCATGGTCTGCGGCACCACGCTGCAGATGCCCGCCGAGGCGTGGCCCGCGACCCGCGACGAGTTCACCGCGTATTGGGACGACCAGGTGTCGCGCATCGAGATCAGCGACGAGATCAGGGATTTTCTGCTCGACATCGCCAATTTCGGCTATGCGCCCGAATGGGTCCAGGGGAAGTACGGGCCGGTCAAACTGCGACGAACCGTCGGCTATCTACCTCAGCCGTTCCGGGACGCACTCCGCGTGGAGTGGACCGAGGAGGACCAGCGGTGGTTCGACGCCTACGTCGCGCAGCTCGTCGAGCAGGAACGACGCAAGCCACTGCGGTTGTCCCAGATCGGCTTTCGCCTGCTCCTGTGGGACGTCCGTCTGCGGAGCCGGCTGGGTCGTCCGCTCGTCTAACGGGTCGCGGCAGTGCGGGCCTGGGTGTGGCGATGCACCAGCAAGGCCATCAACGCCGCGACCAGACACGCGGCTGCCCCGACGGCGAGGCCGACACGGGCGCTGGTCGCTTCGATGATCGCGCCGATGATCGGGCCGCCGATCGGTGTCGACCCCATGAACGCGACCGACCACAACGCCATCACCCGGCCCCGCATCTGTGGGTCGGCGTTGAGTTGGAGGGTGGCGTTCCCCGTGGACATGAATGTGACGCTGAGCCAGCCCACCAGGAACAGGGCGCAGATGACCGTCGGCAGATTCGGGGCCAAGGCCGCCACCGCGAGCGTGACACCGAAACCGATGGCGGCCAGGGTGAGTGGGCGCAGGCCGGTGGTGCCGCGGGCGGCGACCACCAGCCCACCGAACACCGCACCGACCCCCATGGCCGACGTCATGAAGCCCAATGCCTGGGGACCACCGTCGAAGACGAAATCCGCGGCCGCAGGCAACGTGACCGGGAAGTTGTAGGCGAAACACCCGACGAGCGCCATGGTGGCGAGCGGAATCCACAATGCGGGGTTGCCTCGCACGTATGTCAGCCCCTCGCGCAGCTGGCCTTTGGCGCGGGCGACCGGTGATTCCGGGGTGATCCGCGATGCATCGAGGGCTACGAGCGAGGCGATCACGGCGACAAAACTCAGGGCATTGATCGTGAAGCACCAGCCGGCGCCGACCAGCGTGAGGATGATGCCGGCCACGGCCGGACCGACGGCACGTGCCGCGTTCATCAGCACCGAGTTCAAGGTGACGGCGTTGCGGATGAGGTCCATGCCGACGATCTGATGGATGAAGGCCTGGCGGGCGGGTTGTTCGAATGCATGACCGAGGCCGAGGAGAACCGCGAGGATCCCCACGTGCCACACCTGCACCACACCGGCGAGGGTGATGGCGGCGAGTATCGCCGCCAGTAGTCCCATCATGGCCTGCACGGCGATCAGGAGGCGACGACGGTCGACGCGATCGGCGATCACTCCCGCGTACGGGCCGATGAGCAGCACCGGCAGGGCCTGCAGCGCGACGACCAGTCCGAGGACGGACGCCGATCCACTCAGTGACAACACCAGCCAGGCCTGTGCGGTGGCCTGCATCCACGATCCGGTCATCGACACGGCCATGCCGCCGTAGTAGATCCGGTAATTGGCGTTGCGCAGCGACGCGAATGTGTCGCTGCGTCCGGGTCGGGAGGGGGTCGGTGACGGTCCTCGTTCCCGGGAGCCGGTGTCGCTGATCTCGGGAGTCCGGTCGTCGGTCATCGACGACCATGTTAGGCGGGTGGCGTCTCAGGCCTGCCGGAGGTCGAGCCGATCGGACTGCTCGCGGAGCACCTCGTCGAGCACAGCCATCAGTTCCAGGGGTTGCTCGAGCGGGATGTGATGGCCGGCGTCGGATAACTCGACGATCCGTGGCGGGGCGTCGAGGTCGGCTCCGAGCTGCCGCGCCATCTCGGCCGTCATCACACCGTGTTCGCCGTACACCACCGACAGCCGGCAGGTGCGGGGCGGGCGGGGTGGGAGGTCGACGATCTCGTCGGCGAAGCCGCGGTCGAACTTCCACCGCCACCCGTGCTCGTCGCGGACGACCGAGTGCTCGGCCACGTGGTCTTTCGCGTACCCGAGACTCGCATGGTCGGGGACGAGGCGATATCGCTGAAGTGCCGCCTCCTTCGACGGGTAGTGCTTGTCTGCGCGGGAGATCCCGTCGCGGTGGTTGCGCTGGATCTCGTCGAGGCCGGCGGCGTCGACGATGTGGGAATCGACGACCATCAGGTCGCCGACGAGGCCTGGGTGGTCGAGCGACGCCCGGATGCCGGCGAGGCCACCGAGGCTGTGTCCGACGAGAACTGCGTTCTCCTGCGCGCGGCCGGCGGCAGCGACCGCGGCGATCTCGTCCGCCCACGCCGCCAGGCTGTAGGACGTCCGCCAGCCGCTGTCGCCGTGGCCCGACAGGTCGAGAGCGACGACCCGGCGGACGGGTGCGAAGCGGGGCGCGATGTGATCCCACCAGCCGGAGTGCGCGGCTCCGCCGTGCACGAGGAGAAGGCCGGGTGCGCCGGGTTCACCCCAGCAGCGGTAGGTGATGCGGGCTCCGTCGACCGTGACCGAGGCGAAGTCGGGCGGCGTGGCCACTGCATCGCGGAACCATTCCGGTGCATCGGCGGTGGTGTTCGCGGTCATCGGCGCTGTGGTTTCCAATCGGTGAGATCAATACAGACATTCAACCAACTACAGTAGTGTCAGCGGCGCGGCAGGCGGGCGTCGTGCCGGTGAGCAGCACAAACGGGATGGAGTGCGATGACGGGGACAGTGATCGTGTCGGGTGGAACCGGCGGACTCGGGTCCGCGGTCACCGCGAAGCTGCTCGACGACGGGTGGCGCGTGGTGGTGCCGTGGGTCGCCGAAGACGAGCTGACCCGCCTGCCGGACTCCGACCGGCTCGTCACCCTGCGTGCCGACCTCTTCGACGAGGAGTCGGTCGGTGAGGTGGTGGCCGCGGCGGCGTCCGACGCGGCCGCCCCGGTGACCGCGGTCGTCAACCTGGTGGGCGGATTCGCGATGGGGGAGCGTGTCGACGCCACCCCGATCGCCGAGTTCGAGCGGTTGCTGCAACTCAATCTCCGGCCCCTGTATCTGCTGTCCGCCGCGGCGATACCGACACTCATCGAGTCCGGTGGCGGTTCGATCGTCGGGGTGTCGGCGAAGGCGGCGTTCGCGCCCTTCTCCGGCGCGGCCGGGTACATCACCTCGAAAGCCGCTGTGTGGGCGTTCATCAGCGCGCTCGCCGCCGAGTACAAGGGGGACGGCATCAGGGCCAACGCGATCCTGCCGTCGGTGATCGACACCCCGGGCAACCGCGAGAGTCAGCCGGACTCGTCGCGTTCGGGCTGGGTGTCGCCGGAAACCATCGCGCAGACGATCGCCTTCCTGGTCTCCGACGCCTCGAGTGCGGTGACCGGCGCGCAGGTCCCGGTGCCCGGCGTCGGCTGAGAGTTCACCGCCGGTAGGTGATGCGGCCGCCGATCATCGTGCAGCGCACCGACTCCGATCCGGTGTCCAACGCCTTCTGCAGCGGTCTGTCGAGCAGTACGACATCGGCGGGGCGTCCCGGGGTCACGGTGCGCGGCGCCGATCCGGGTGCGTCCAACGGCGCGAGACAGCGCTCCAGAGCGGTTGCCCGATCGATCCGTTCGGCACGCCCCGCGACGCGCCCGCCGGGGGTCATCCGGGTCGCCGCGGCGGCGATCACCGTCCACGGGTCGAGCGGCCCGTATGGGGCGTCACTCGACAGTGTCAGTGGAACTCGCTGCCGCACAAGTGATCCGCAGCGGTAGAGGTCCGGCACATCGGATGCGGAGAGACGGTCGAGGAAGTCGTCGCCGCGATCGGTGAGAAAGCCGGGCTGGGTGATCACGGGCAGCCGGCGTCTGCTCAGCTCGTTCACCGTCTCCGGCGCGATGATCGCGCCGTGTTCGACGCGGTCGTCAGGGTGGGCGCCCACCTCGTCGATGGCGGCGAGCAGCAGGAGCAGCGACTCGCGCGTCACGCAATGGACGGCGACCCCGCGCCCGCGGTCGTGTACCGCACGAATTCGGTCACACAACCACGGGAAATCGGGGAGGCCTGAATCGGCCAGCACGATCTTGTACGGCCCCACCGTCACCGTCGGCGGTAGGTCCGTGACGGTGTCCGGCCCGACGCCGAGGAGGTGGAGGCGCTGGGGCACATCGCCGTTGCGATGCGCGGCGACGAGGTGGTCCAGGGTGTCCCCGGGAAGATCGGGCGTGGCGTCGGTGACGCCGGTGATCCCGAACCGCGCCAGGGTCTCGCCGACCGGCCTCAGATCGGGTGGGTGCCCGTCACCGACGCGCGATCGCAGCCAGGTGTCGGCACGCCACACCCGGCCGGTGGGTTTGCCCGCGGCGTCGCGCTCGATGCCGGGATGGTCGCCCGACGCCAGGCCCGCCGCGTCGACCGCCGCGGAGTTGAGAAACCATACCGCCCCGCTGCGATGCTGGAGCCGAACGGGACGGCGACCGTGGAGCCGATCGAGGGCAACCGAATCGAGCAGCCCGGCAACCGTTTCCACGTATCCGATACCGCGAATCCAGCCCGAATCGCGGGTGGGGGCCGTATCCAGTGCGGCGGCGAGCTCATCCGGACTCGTGACATGCGGTGGGCCGCACCGCACCGACGCCGACGCGGCCGCGAGCGCATGCAGGTGGAGATGGTGGTCGTGGAGGCCGGGGATCAGTGCACCGCCGGCCCCGTCGATGACCGCGGCGTCCCGCGACCGCAGCGACTCGCCGACGGCGCTGATGATCCCGTCGTCGACGGCGACATCCCGGATGCCCTCGGGCAGAGACACCTCGCGAAACACCAGGCGGGTCACCGGGACATCCCCAGCCCCGCGAGCACCGCCGAGGTGTCGCGCCCCGGCGGCGGGGCGTCGGAGGTCGGGAGCCGTAGCGTGGGACGCGCCAGTTCGATCGGCCCGGAATCGTAGTCGGAGTGGGTGATCCAGCGGTGTCCGTCTCGACGAGCCGTGGGTGCGGGTTCATCGTCGAGGGTCGCGGCCACCGTCGCGCGCATCGACACGTCCCACAGTGCGCCGGCTGATCCGGTCTCACACATCGCGAGAGCCGCGGCGGTCAGCCCGGACAGCGGATCGGCGATCGCGTCTCCGACGAACATCGGCCCGGCGACATCTTCGGCGACCAGTCCCGCCGAGGCGGCGACGTCGTCACCGAAACCGATGCGGTCAGAACCGCGACCCGCGGCGGTGATGGAGACCCAGGTGGTGCCGCCTGCCACGAATTCCGCACTGTCCAGCCCGAATCCGCGCAGGGCCCGCGGGCGTGACGCCTCGATCACGATGTCGGCGGCCTCGACGAGACGGTGTAGCGCAGCGCGTTCGGCGGGCACCGCAGGATCCAGGACCACCGACTCGTGCCCCCCGTGGAGCAGTCGGTAGAAGTCGGCGTTCCCGCGGCGGGCGCCGTCGAGGCGTTGCGGTGTCTCGACCTTGACCACCCGTGCACCGGCCAGGCCGAGGAGATGGGCGCAGAGCGGGCCGGCCCACAGCGCACTGAAGTCGACGACGAGCATGCCCTCGACCGATCGGGGGGTTCCGCGCGGCAGCAATGCACCCTGTGCGGCCGCGGGGACGTCGCCGGCGGCGGCGACACCACCGCCGGCGACGCCCAGCAACCTCGCGCGTTCGTCGAACTCGGCACGGGAGTGTCCGCCCACCCAGTCCTCGAGCGCCGGCCACGGGTCGTCACCGACCGTGCGCTGCGCCAGGGCGCCCAGCAGGGCGGGGTCGTCGGGCCGGGCACAACTCACCGCGACCCACCCGTCGGCGGCCGGCAGCAGACGACCGGACCCGCCCGGGGAGATGACGCCGCTGCGACGGTGCCCGGTGTGCGCCGCCCGCTCCCCCAGAAGCGCGGCGCCGTCGACCCGCACGGCGCCGTCGGCGGCCAGGTGTATCCAGTCGGCGAGTTCGCGGGCCCGCACAGCTGCGGTGCCGGGCGGGATGAGAGGCGGCCCGTCGGGCCTACCGGTGAGGTGGGGAATCCCGCTGTCCGCCCAGGCGCGCACCGGGTCACGGGACGCGTCGCTGGGCACGGGCGAAATGCTACCGTCCGCTCCGACACGCTCAGGAGGTTCACCGCCATGGACACGCGCCGCATCTCGATCGCCGAACTGGCCGATGCCCCGGTCATCTCCGGAGGCGACCTGCTCGGCGACCATGCGGTGATCGCCCGGCCCGTGACCCTCGTGGACCTCGACACCGGCGCGGCGTCGACCGCCGCGGACATCGCCCGAGCCGCCGGCCGTGCATCGGCGTCGGACACCATCCTGGTCGGGTGTGCTCGCAGCCCGATCCAGGGCGCGCTGACCCCCCTGCTGGAGGCTCTCGACGTCGCCTACGCCCCGGCAGCCGGACATCGGGCCGTGGTCGGGGTCTCGGCCGACGATGTGGACGCCTCGGTGGCCGCCTTCGTCGAGGCAGCCGCGCGGTGCCCGCAGGCCTCCCTGGTGGCAGCCCAGGTGCTGCGGGTCGCCGAGCCGCTCGACCCGGTACCCGCGATCGATGTCGAATCCCTGGCGTACTCGACGTTGCAGGGCGGCGCCGAGTTCGGCCGGTGGCTCGACGAACGTCGCGCCAAGGGGCGGTCCCTCCCGCCGCCGCCCGCAGCCGACCCCGTCCTCCTCGAGCGGGGTCTCAGCGACAAAGACGGGGTCGGGAGCGTCCGGGACACCTTGCGCATCACCCTGAACCGTCCGGAGCGGCGCAACGCCTACGGGACGGCATTGCGCGATGCCCTCGTCGAGGCACTCAGGATCGCGATCCTCGACGACACCGTCGACCACGTCATCCTCGCCGGCGCCGGCGCCTCGTTCTGCGCCGGCGGTGACCTCGACGAGTTCGGTCACATGCCCGACGCGGCGACCGCTCACCTCATCCGCACGCGCGGCGGTGCCGGTCGGCTGGTCGCGGCGATGTCCGATCGCATCGAGGCCCGGCTGCACGGCCACTGCGTGGGTGCCGGGATCGAGATCCCTGCCTTCGCGGGTCATGTTGTCGCGGAGGCGAACACACGAATCCGGCTGCCCGAGGTGTCGATGGGGCTGATCCCGGGGGCCGGCGGCACGGTGAGCGTTCCGCGACGAATCGGCCGGTGGCGGGCCCTGCATCTGTTCGTGACCGGTGCCGAGATCGATGCGACGCAGGCGCTGTCGTGGGGGCTCGTCGACGCGATCGGGGGTTGACGGGCGAGGCGCGGGGAAACGGACCTGTCTCATCCAGTTAACTCATTTCGACCATTCGAGGCGTTCCGAGTCTCTACGATCACACCTGAGCTGCGACGCCCCGCGCGTTGCGCAGCGATCGTCGTGTCGTCGAGTGAGGGGTAGTGGTCCATGTCGGACGCAGCAGTTCTCGTGGAGCGTCGTGAGCGCATCCTGGTCATCACGATCAACCGTCCGCAGGCGCGGAACGCGATCAACCATGAGGTGAGTCAGGCGCTCGCCGATGCGATGGACGAGCTCGACGACAGTCCCGAGCTGTCGGTCGCCATCCTCACCGGCGCGGGCGGGAACTTCTGTGCCGGTATGGATCTGAAGGCGTTCGCGGCCGGAGAGCCGGTGGCGATCGAGGGGCGCGGTCTGGGGTTCACGCAGAAGCCCCCGGCCAAGCCGGTCATCGCGGCCGTCGAGGGATTCGCCCTCGCCGGCGGTACCGAACTGGTGTTGGCCACCGACCTCGTCGTGGCGTCGAAGTCGGCGAAGTTCGGCATCCCCGAGGTGAAACGCGGCCTGGTCGCCGGTGCGGGCGGACTCTTGCGCCTGCCCAAGAAGATCCCGTACCAGAAGGCACTCGAACTGGCTCTCACCGGTGACAACTTCACCGCCGAAGAGGCAGCCGGCTGGGGCTTCGTCAACATCCTCACCGATGAGGGCGGGGCGCTCGACGGTGCGCTGGCACTGGCCGAACGGATCACCGAGAACGGGCCGCTGGCCGTCGCGGTGACCAAGCGCATCATCGCCGAGTCCGAATCGTGGAGCGACGACGAGAAGTGGGACCGCCAGGGGGAATTGCTGGTTCCCGTCTTCACCTCCAAGGATGCGATCGAGGGCGCCCGCGCGTTCGCCGAGAAGCGCAAGCCCGAATGGACCGGCGCCTGAGTTCGCCGCCGACACCAGCAGTCACCCACCAAATCGATTCGAGGAGAACAGATGTCTTTTGACGGTGAAGTCGCACTGGTCACCGGTGGCGCGGGCGGCCTGGGAGCCGCGACCGTGCGTCGTCTGCACGCGGCGGGGGCGGCGGTCGTCATCGCCGACCTCGCCGACGAACCGGCCAAGAAGCTCGCTGACGAGCTCGGCGAGCGGGTGATCTACGCCCGCACCGATGTCCTGGACGACGATTCGGTCAACCAGGCGCTGCAGCAGGCGAGTGGTCTCGGTCAGCTGCGTTACGCGGTGATCGCGCACGGCGGCTTCGGTGTGGCCAAGAAGGTCGTCAACCGCGACGGCTCGCCCCATCCCATGAAGGGTTTCACCGACACCATCAACCTGTATCTGACGGGCACATACAACGTCCTGCGTCTCACCGCGGCCGAGCTCGCCGCCGGGGCACCGAAGGAATCGGGGGAGCGCGGCGCGATCGTGATGACCAGCTCGATAGCGGGCTATGAGGGCCAGATCGGGCAGACGTCGTACGCGGCCGCGAAGGCCGGGGTGATGGGTCTGACGTTGTCGGGTGCCCGCGATCTCGGATCGGTCGGCGTGCGCCTCAACACGATTGCGCCCGGCACGATGCGGACGCCGACCATGGAGTCGATGGGCGAGGACGCCCTCGGGAAGTTCGCGGCCGGCGTGCCCTTCCCCAAGCGGCTCGGCCTGCCCGACGAGTTCGCCGCGCTCGCCCAGCATCTGCTGGAGAACACCTACATCAACGGCGAGATCATCCGGCTCGACGGGGCGCAGCGCTTTCAGCCGCGCTGAAACATGTGAACGGTCAGCCGCGCTGAAACATCCGCACGGTCAGCCGCGCCGAACATGTGTGCACCGTCAGCCGCGCTGAGGTGCGTCAGTCCTCGGTACGGTCGGGTCGCGCGTGGACGTATGCCTCGACCACGGTGCGCATCACCGGCTTTCCGTCGGTGTTGCGCAGTTCCGCCGAGGAGGTGACCAACGCGCGGTTACGGTCGTCGAAGTCGATCGCGTCGATGACCGTCGAACCGGTGAGGGTGTCGCCGGGCCGGACCGGACGCAGAAAGACCACGTCGCCCAGCCGTTTTCCGGCGATCACCCGCCACTTCACGAGCACCCCGGTGACGGCGAGCCTCTGGTAGATCGACATCGTGTGCAGTCCGCTCGCGATGAGGCCGCCGTAGACGCCTTTCTCGGCGGCGGCCTTGTCCACGTGGAAGTCCTGGGGATCCCACTGGCGTGCGAAGCCGAGGAGTTCGTCCTCGGTGACGTGGTGTGTGCCGAACTCGAAGACCTGTCCCACCGCGAGATCGTCGGCCCACAGCTTGTCCGGGTCGTCGCTCACCTCAGGTCTGCGGCGATCATCGGCCAGGTCGTCTCGAGGTCGCGCTCCCAGTAACCCCACGAATGGGTTCCGGTGGGGCGCAGGGACACATGATGCGGGACCTTGAGCGCTTTCATCCGCGCCACCATCTGCTTGGTGCACTCGTTGACCGCGGCCTCGATGATGCCGCCGATGACCATCTGGTTGGCCAGCGTTGCGGGATCGCCCTGGACGAGCGGTGCCTCGAGGCGATCGAACATGCCCGGCATGCCGGTGCCGCTGGTCATGTAGACCTTGGTGCCGCGCAACTTGGCCGCATTGATGTACGGGTCGTTGTCGCGCCAGCCCGACGAATTGACCGGGCCCCACATGTTGTTCAGGTTGCCCTGGCCGCGGTCGGCGACGACCATCCGGATGTAGGCCTGTCCCACCGGATCACTTGTACGTGCGCATCCGCTGTAGGCGGCGGCCGAGCGGTACAGCTTCGGTGCGGCGATCGCGAGGTTCAGCACCGAGGTGCCCGCCATCGAGATGCCGGCGATCGCGTTCACGCGGGTCGTGTCGAATTCCTTGTCCACCAGCGGCGGGAGCTCTTTGGTGAGGAAGGTCGTCCATTTGTTGCGGCCCAGCACCGGATCGTCGTGCTGCCAGTCGGTGTAGTACGAGAACGCGCCACCGATGGGTGTGACGACGTTGACCTGCTTGTCGGAGAAGAACTTCGCGTACTGGGTCTTGGCCGCCCAGGTCGCCGAGTCCTCGCCGCCACCCGCGCCGTTCAGCAGGTAGAGGGTGGGACGGGACTTGGTGGTGTCCTTGGGGCGCAGGACGTTGACCGGGATGAGTTTGCGCATAGCGGCCGAGTAGACGATGAGCGTCGACTGCTGTGCGGAGTCATGGATGACGGTGTCGACACGTGCGACATCGGGGTCGGGCTCTGGCTCGGCCAAGGCGGCAGGCGCCCATCCGGTCATCGCGACAGCAACCGCACACCCGACGACACTCAGTCGCCGCAACCAGGAGGATCGCACCTCTAGCCCCTTTACTTAACAATATTCTCAGACTTCACAAACGTAGCCGAGATGTTCGAGGGGGCCCAAGTCGAGACGGCTCTCGTTAGGCAGTTGTGACGTGGCTACTGGGCCCGGTCCTTGAGCAACAGACGGACTGTCAGCTCCAGCCGGTTGGTGACGTCGGTGGCCGAGGCGCGCCGCGTGAGCCACTGGACGAGGTTCGACATCCACACGTCCGAGAGGACACGCGCGATCGCGAGGTCTTCTTCGGTGGGTTCGCCGTCGTCGACGATCGCGCCGGCGAGGAGCCGGTCGATGATCCCGGCGACCTGGTCGACCTCGGCGGTCGCCGAGGCGTCGGCGAACATGAACGCGCGCGTCATCGCCTCGGTGAGAAGCGGATCGCGCTGCATGGCGAAGGTGATCATGTCCAGGACGTGGCGCAGGCGGTCGATGGCGGTGTCGCCCCGCAGTTGTGAGCGATCGACCTTGGTCTCCACCCGTTCGAACTCGCGAGCCAGTGCGGTCACCAGAAGGTGGACCTTCGACGGGAAGTAGCGGTACAGCGTGCCGACCGCGACGTCGGCCTTGTCGGCGACGGTGCGCATCTGGACGGCGTCGTAACCACCCTTGGATGCCAGGGCAAGCGTGGCGTCGAGGATGCGGCGACGCCGTTCGCGCTGTGCGGTGGAACCGGCTTCGGATGACGCGGCGACGGGAGCGGTGGTCCCGTTGGGAGCATCGACCGAGGCATTGCCAGGTGCAGAACGGGCCATGAGCTCGGGCTTCCTCACGTCATCAGTCGTCGGGTGGGTGAAATTCGAGTGGCTACCCGATCCGGAACCACCCATGGCATATTAGAACAGGTTCTAATTATGCGTCACAACTCGACATACAGAGGATCCCCCGTGACAATCGCCACGTCGTCCGAACAAATAGCGGTGTGCCACAGCATCGAGTCCTGGGCCCGCGCGGAGAAGGCGACCGAGCTCGTCCGCGCCGACATCGACAAACCCCGTGATCAGTGGACCGGGCTGTTCGCGCAGCTCGCCGAGTTCGGGGTGTTCGCCGCCGCCGTCCCGGAGGCCGCCGACGGGCTCGGCGCGAGCTTCGTCGACGTCGCGGCAATGGTCGAACAGTGCGGCGTCGAGCTGGTCCCCGGTCCGATCGCCCCGACGGTGACCGCGGCCATCGCGCTGGCCGAGTCCGGCAGCGACGCCGCCAACACGCTGCTCGACGGGGTGCTGAGCGGCACGGTCCCGGTGGTGACGCCCGTGGGGAGCCGCACGTCGACGGCCTCCGAGCTCGTCGACGGCTCGCTCGACCTGGGACTCGTCGGCGGCTTCGTCGACGGATGCGCGGTGCTCGCGATGATCGCCGCCGCCGACGGTGAGCCGGCCTGGTGGATGATCCCGCCGGGTGTCGGGACGTCCGACGTCGCCCCGCAGGCGCCGCTGGACGGCACCACCTCGGTCGGGCGGGTGCGGTTGTCGGGCATCTCGACCGCCGATCTCATCGAGCTCCCCGACGCCGCCCTCGTCGTCGGACTGTTGTCGGCGACCGTCGCGGCCTACCAGAGCGGCGTCACCCGCTGGGCCCTCGACACCGCGGTCGACTACGCGAAGGTCCGGACGCAGTTCGGCGTCCCGATCGGCTCGTTCCAGGCGATCAAGCACATCTGCGCGGAGATGTTGTGCCGCAGCGAGCGGGTGACCGCCGTCGCGTGGGATGCCGCGCGCGCGGTCGACGACGTGCTCACCGCGGCCACCCAGGACGAACTCGCCACGGCGCGTGAGCAACTGGAGATCAGCAGGCTGGCGGCCGATGTCGTCGTCGGCAGAGACCCCGTCGCCAACACCAAGGACTGCGTCCAGGTTCTCGGCGGCATCGGCTTCACCTTCGAGCACGACGCCCACCTCTATCTGCGGTCCGCCCTGGCCGCGCAGGCCGGACTCGAGAACGCCCGGACCCACGCGGCCGCCCTGGCCGGGCTCGGCCTCGACGGTGCTCGTCGCCGCTTTCGCCTGGATCTCTCGCAGGTGGAGGACCGGCGCGAGGAGGTGCGCGCGACCGTCGCGGAGATCGCCGCCGCCGATCCGGCGGACCGGCGTCGGCTCCTCGCCGAGAGCGGGTACCTGACCCCGCACTGGCCGGCGCCGCACGGAATCGGCGCCGACGCCGCGCTGCAACTGCTCATCGACACCGAGCTCGATGCCGCGGGCGTCGAACGTCCGGATCTGGTCATCGGGGCCTGGGCGATCCCGACGATCCTGCAGTACGGCACCGACGCCCAGCGCGAACGCTTCGTCGCCCCGACGCTGGCCGGCGAGATCGTCTGGTGTCAGCTCTTCAGCGAACCGGAGGCCGGCTCCGACCTCGCCGCCCTGCGCACCAGGGCCGAACGGGTCGACGGCGGATGGAAACTGACCGGCCAGAAGATCTGGACGTCCCAGGCCCACAACGCGCAGTGGGCGATCTGCCTCGCACGCACCAACCCCGACGCCCCGAAGAACAAGGGCATCACCTACTTCCTCGTCGACATGAGTTCGCCCGGCATCGACATCCGGCCGCTGCGGGAGCTGACCGGCCGGGCCAACTTCAACGAGGTGTTCCTCGATGACGTGGTGGTGCCCGACGAGTGCGTGGTCGGCGAGGTCGACAACGGGTGGCGACTGGCCCGCACCACGCTCGCCAACGAGCGGGTGGCGATGGGCGGCACCGGCCTCGGCAAGGAGATGGAGGCGCTGCTCCGGCAGGTGCAGGACACGCCCGCCGCCCTGACCCCGGCGCAATCGGCCGCGCTCGGCGCCCAGCTCGCCGACGCGCACGTGGGCCGGGTGCTCGACGCGCGGGCCGCGACGCAACAGCTCGAGGGCCTGGACCCCGGCGCGCTGTCGAGCGTGCGCAAGCTCATCGGCGTCGAACATCGCCAGTCGGTGCCCGATCTCGCGCTGGAGCTCCTCGGCGCGCAGGGTCTCGCGGCCACCGAGGCGTCCGAGGCGGTCCTGCAGAACCGGTGCCTGTCGATCGCAGGTGGGACCACGCAGATCCTCCGCACGGCCGCCGCGGAACGCATTCTCGGTTTGCCGCGCGGCTGACCGCTCGCCCTCGCGAGAAAGCGCAGATAAGCGCCGATTCCGACACCCTTGCGCATCGGCTCTGATACAACTAGAACAGGTTCTAGTTCTTGACCGGTTCATGGTGAGGGAGGCGCAGGGTGGATTTTGCCCTGGACGGCACGGCGATCGCGGTCCGCGATGTGGCCGAGGACGTGTTCGCACGACGACAACCCGACTGGGAGTCGACGTTCGGCAGGCGGGATTCGGAGCGACACGGGCCGGGTGAGCAGCCCGGCGGCGGCGGTTTCGAGGCCGACGCATGGCAGGCCCTCGTCGAGGCCGGACTGCTCGCGCTGCCGCTACCGGCCGCGCTCGACGGCGACGAGGTCGACGAGTCGGGACTGCTCCCGCTGTTCCGCCGGATGGGTCGCGCCGCGGCGGTGACCCCGGCGCTCGGCACCCTGACCGCCGCGCTGGTCTTCGCCAGAGCCGACGCCGACACGCCCGAGGCCGACGGTGATCGGTCGGTGTGGTCGAGGTGGGGGCAGGCGGTGACCGGCGGCAACTGGGCGTCGATCGCGATCGGCGAACACGGCGACACCCTGACCGCCACACCGCAGACCACCGTCCGCGGCGGACGCCTCACCGGCACCAAGGTGGGCGTCCTGCACGCCGAGGGGGCCTCGTTGCTCCTCGTCGCCACCGATGCCGGCGTCGTGGCCGTGTCGCCGGAGGCCTCCGGCGTCACCGTCGTCGGCACACCGTCGTCGAGCGGATGGGGTGAGTACACCGTCACCTTCGACGACGTCGCGGTCGACGACGCCGACATCGTGGTCCGGGATCTGGCGATCCTCCGCGACCGATACCGGCTCGCGCTGTGCGCCTACGCCGACGGACTGGTTGCCGGTGCCACCCGCCTGACCGCCGACCATGTCTCCACACGCGAGCAGTTCGGTAAACCCATCGCGCTGTTCCAGGCGGTGGGGCAGCAGCTCGCCGACATCTACGTCATCGGCCGGTCGATGGAACTCTCCACGACCGCCGCGGCCTGGCGCCTGTCCGAAGGTCTGGACGCCGCAACAGATCTTGGTATCGCCGCCTACTGGCTGGCCGAAGAGATCCCGCCGACCATGCGGACGATGACCCACCTGCACGGCGGCATCGGTGTCGACATCACCTACCCGTTGCACCGGTATTTCTCGCTCACGAAAGATCTCGCGCGACTCGTCGGCGGTTCCGGGGTCCGCCTCGACGAACTCGCCGACATCACCGCCACGGACGAGCAGATCGCAGAGGTGCCCGATGTTCATTGATCTGACGCCGGAGCAGCGCGCGCTTCGCGCCGAACTCCGCGAGTACTTCGCCGACCTCGTCACACCCGAAGAGGCGCAGGTGATGCTCACGGAGCGTCACGGCCCGACATACCGCAAGGTCATCAAGCGTATGGGCGACGACGGCCGGCTCGGCGTGGGGTGGCCGAAGGAGTTCGGCGGCAAAGGGTTCGGGGAGATCGAACAGCAGATCTTCACCAACGAGGCGGTCCGAGCCGACGTGCCGCTGCCGTCGGTGACCCTGCAGACCGTCGGCCCCACCCTGCAGGTCCACGGCACCGAGGAACAGAAGAAGAAGTTCCTGCCCGCGATCCTCGCCGGGGACGTGCATTTCGCCATCGGTTACACCGAGCCCGAGGCCGGTACCGACCTCGCCTCGCTGACCACCACGGCGGTTCGCGACGGCGACCATTACGTGGTCAACGGTCAGAAGATCTTCACCACCGGCGGCCATGACGCCGACTACATCTGGCTCGCCGTACGCACCGACAAAGACGCCCCCAAGCACAAGGGCATCTCGATCCTCATCGTCGACACCTCTGATCCCGGCTTCAGCTGGACGCCCATCATCACCGCCGACGGCGCGCACCACGTGAACGCGACCTACTACAACGACGTCAAGGTCCCGGTGTCGATGCGCGTGGGTGAGGAGGGCGGCGGCTGGCGGCTGATCACCACTCAGCTCAACCATGAACGCGTCATGCTCGGACCCGCCGGCCGGATCGACGGCCTGGCCGCGCGCGTCCGCGCCTGGGCGCAGCGTCCCGGACCCGATGGCACCGTGATCGCCAAGCACCCCGACGTGCGTCGGGCGCTGGCGACCATCGACGCCTACGGTCGCATCAACGAACTGCTGAACTGGCAGGTCGCCTCCACCGGTGAGGCGATCTCGATGGCCGATGCGGCCGCGACCAAGGTCTTCGCCACCGAGCGCATCCAGAAGGTGTGCCTCATGGTCAACGAGATCATCGGGCGCTACGGGGATTTCACCGACCCGGAGACCGCCGCGCTGGTGGATTGGCTCGACGTCCAGCAGAAGCGCCACGTGGTCATCACGTTCGGCGGCGGGGTCAACGAGGTCATGCGGGACATGATCGCGACCGCCGGTCTCGGACTTCCGCGAGCCAAGCGGTGAGCGCCCCCGAGTTGACCGGCGACGAGGCGATTCGCGCAGCCGCGCAGTCGATCATGGATTCCGGCGCGAGTGCACCGGTCCGCGGGCGTGACCCGATCAACCAGCCGATGATCAACAACTGGGTCGAGGCGATGGGGGACACCAACCCCGTCTACACCGACGCCGACGCCGCACGTCAGGCCGGGCATCCGGGCATCGTGGCCCCGCCGGCCATGGCCCAGGTGTGGACGATGCGCGGCCTGCACGGCGTGCGCACGTCCGACGACCCGCTCGGGCGGGCCACCGAGCTGTTCGACGAGGCCGGGTTCACCTCGGTCGTCGCGACCAACTGCGACACCGTCTATCACCGCTACACCCGGCCCGGCGAGGAGGTGGCGTTGTCGGCCGAACTCGTCGAAGTCGTCGGCCCCAAGAACACCGCTCTCGGCGAGGGGTGGTTCTTCACCACCCGCAACGTGTGGTCGGTTGCCGGTGAGAACGGGACGGACGAGGTCGTCGCCGAGATGCGCTTCCGGATCCTCAAGTTCCGTCCGGCGGCCAAGAAGACAGAGCCCGAACAGGTCTCGACCGGCACCGTGCCCGACGACCTGGACGCGGGCAAGCTGCTGAAGCCCAGTGTGTCGCGTGACACCGCCTTCTTCTGGGAGGGCGTGACCGCTCACGAACTGCGTATCCAGCGCGACGGCGACGGAGTGTTGCGCCACCCGCCGGTGCCCGCCACCTGGAAGCCCCGCGAGCCCGACGGCACTGTGCCGCAGACGGACTACACCGTTGCCGCCGGAACAGGCACCGTCTACAGCTACGTCGTCCACCGCGCCCCCAAGGTGCCGGGACGTCAGTTGCCGTTCGTCGTCGCCCTCGTCGAACTCGACGAGGGGGTCCGGATGCTCGGCGAGCTGCGTGGCGTCGAACCCGAGGAGGTGTCGATCGGGATGCCGGTCCGTGCCACGTTCCTCGATTTTCCCGCCGACGACGCCACCGGGGCGGCCGCGTGGACGCTGTATGCGTGGGAACCGGTCCCGAGTGGTGAAGGGGAGTCCGCATGACCAGTGTCGCCACCGATCCCGTGACGGTCGGAACCACGTTGCCGCCGTTGGTCATCGACGCCAGTCCGACGTTCATCGTCGCGACGGCGATCGCCACCCGCGACTTCCAGGACGTGCACCATGACCGCGACCTCGCCCAGGCCAAGGGGTCGAAGGACATCTTCGTCAACATCCTCACCGACACCGGACTGGTGGAGCGGTTCGTCACCGACTGGGCGGGGCCCGGCGCCCGAATCCGTTCGATTGCACTGAAACTCGGTGTGCCCTGGTATGCCTACGATTCGGTCACCTTCACCGGGGAGGTCACCGACGTCTCCGACGAGGTGATCACCGTCGCGGTGACCGGCACCAATTCGCTCGGCAAACATGTCATCTCGACGGTCACGCTGACCGTCGGTGATCGGGGCCCGACCCAGACCAGAGAAGGGGAGTCCTGATGGGGTCACTGTCCGGGCAGGCCGCGATCGCCGGGATCGGCGCCACCGAGTTCTCCAAGGACTCGGGCCGCAGCGAGTTGCGACTCGCCGCCGAGGCGGTGTCTGCCGCGATCGCCGACGCGGGCCTCACACCTGCCGACGTCGACGGTCTCGTGACCTTCACGATGGACACCAACAGCGAGATCTCCGTGGCGCGCGCCGTGGGAATCGGTGAGCTCACCTATTTCTCGCGCATCCACTACGGCGGTGGCGCGGCATGCGCGACGGTGCAGCAGGCCGCGATGGCGGTGGCAACAGGTGTCGCCGACGTCGTCGTCGCCTACCGTGCCTTCAACGAGCGGTCGGGACTCCGGTTCGGGCAGGTGAACTCGGCGGTGGCCAACCAGGAGAACTCCTCCGGCACCGAGAACGCCTTCAGCTATCCACACGGGTTGTCGACGCCTGCGGCGTTCGTCGCGATGATCGCGCAACGATATATGCACGATTACGGTGCCACGAGTGAGGATTTCGGCCGGATCGCCGTCGTCGACCGCAAACACGCGGCGGTGAACCCGGACGCGTTCTTCTACGGCAAGCCGATCACCCTCGAGGATCATCAGAACTCGCGGTACATCGCCGAGCCGTTGCATCTGCTCGACTGCTGCCAGGAGTCCGACGGCGGTGTCGCGCTCGTGATCGTGTCGTCCGAGCGGGCGAAGGACCTGCCGCACAAGCCCGCGGTGATCTCGGCTGCCGCAGCGGGTAGCGCGGCCGACCAGTACGTCATGACCAGCTACTACCGCGACGAGCTCGCCGGCCTGCCGGAGATGGGGCTCGTCGGTCGTCAGCTCTGGTCGCAGTCCGGGTTCGGTCCCGACGACATGGACATGGCGATCCTCTACGACCACTTCACCCCGTACACGTTGCTGCAGCTCGAGGAGCTTGGCTTCTGCGGGCGCGGCGAGGCCAAGGACTTCGTCCGTGAGCCCGGCGCCCTGGAGGTGGGCGGACGGTTGCCGCTCAACACCCACGGCGGCCAGCTCGGCGAGGCCTACATCCACGGCATGAACGGCATCGCCGAGGGTGTCCGGCAACTGCGGGGCACCTCGGTCAACCAGGTCGCGGGCGCCGAGAGGATCGTCGTCACCGCCGGAACCGGCGTTCCCACAAGCGGATTGGTGCTGAGCGCATGACAGCTGCCGATCCGAGAACCCCGGACGACCCTTCGAGGCTCGTCGCTATCGCTCCTCGCACCTCAGGGAGCAGATGGCGAACCCCCACCACCAACCCACTCCGCACCAACAAGGAGCGCGCACGATGAAGTTCAACCTCGCCGATGTCTTCGAGACCGTGGCAGACTCGGTTCCCGATCGGATCGCGCTCAGCTACCAGGGACGCCAGATCAGCTACGCCGAACTCGACACGCTGTCCAACCAGGTGGCCCACCTGTTCGCCGGCGCCGGGATCGGTGCCTTCGACAACGTGGCCCTGTTCCTGAAGAACAGTGTCGAGCACGTGACCAGCCTGCTCGGTCTGCTGAAAGTCCGTGCGGTGCCGGTGAACATCAATTACCGCTACACCAACGCCGAGTTGCAGTACATCTTCGACAACTCCGACTCGCGGGCCATCATCGTCGAACTCCCGGAGCACCAGCGCAGCGTCGCGGCGTTGCTAGCCGAACTCGACACCGTGCGAACGGTTCTCGTGATCGGTCAGGTCGTCGACGAGCTGACCGCAGCTGTCGCCGGTCTACCCGACGGCCGGACGGTGGATCTCGTGTCGTTCGCCGATCACGAATCCCAGCCGGACGGGCGCGACTTCGAACCGCGCAACGGTGAGGAGCTGTACCTGCTGTACACCGGCGGCACCACGGGCTACCCGAAGGGCGTCATGTGGCAGCACGACGACTTCTTCCGCAAGCCGCTCTCGGGCGGCAACCCGTATGGCGAGCCGCGGCAGGATCTCGCCGAACTCGGTACGGCGGTCAAGGATTTCCCGTCCATCGCGTTCCTGCTGGCGGCGCCGCTGATGCACGGTGCGGCGTCGTACTCGCTGTTCACCTTCTTCACCCTCGGCGGCCGGCTCGTGATCCAGCGTGACTTCGACCCCGAGGCGATCGTGACCGAGGTCGAGAGGGAGAAGGTCAACATCGTGCTCATCGTCGGCGACGCGATGGGCATGCCGCTCGTGGAGGAGCTGGAGAAGCGCAAGGACTCGGTCGACTTGTCGTCGATGTTCTCCATCACCTCCGGCGGCGCGATCTGGTCGCAGCACGTCCGCGACCGGATGCTCGCGGTGAAGCCGGATCTGGTGCTGCGCGACAACTTCGGCGCCTCCGAGTCGGGCAACGACGGCGAGATCATGATGGACGACAGCGGCAATCTGAAGGTTCCGCCGACCGACCGCATGATGGTCGTCGACGAGCGGAACAACAAGATCGAGCCCGGGTCGGGCGAGGTCGGTTACATCGCGCGCATCGGCAACGTGCCGCTCGGTTACTACAAGGACCCGGAGAAGACGGCGAAGACGTTCCCGACCCTGCCCGACGGCACCCGGATCTCGATCCTCGGTGACATGGGCACGGTGGAGGCCGACGGCTCGATCGTGTTCCTCGGCCGAGGCTCGCAGTGCATCAACTCCGGCGGCGAGAAGGTCTACGCCGAAGAGGTCGAGGCCACACTGCACGCGCATCCGGCGATCGCCGACGCCCTCGTCGTCCCGGTTCCCGACGAGAAGTACGGGCAGCGCGTCGCCGCGGTCGTCAAGGTCGCCGACGGGGCGGCCGAGCCCTCCCTCGACGACATCCAGGAGCATTGCCGCGAAACCCTGGCCCGCTACAAGGTGCCGCGGACCGTGATCTTCGTCGACGAGGTCAAGCGCACCCCGGCGGGTAAGGCCGACTACCGCTGGGCCAAGGCCGCCGCGGCGCAGGAGAGCGCGCCGGTCTGATCCGCAGAGCCACCAGTTCTGGACAGACGCACCCCCGAGTCCACATCTGGGGGTGCGTTTGTCGATTCGTGTGGACGTGCGGTCAGGTCAGCTGCAGTCCCGCCCACAGTGCGAGTACCGCGACCCCCAGCGTCGCCGGCACGGTGAGTGCGCCGAGCCGCAGATACTCGCGCGAGGTGGGGGAGCCCTTGCCCTCTTCGGAGCCGTCGCGGTGCATGATGTCGCGCCAGAGCAGATTGGCCAGGGAGCCGAAGTAGGCCAGGTTGGGTCCGATGTTGACACCCAGCAGCATCGCCAGGACGAGTCCGGGTTCGTGGGCGACCAACGGGATGAGCAACAGCGTCGCGGGCAGGTTGTTGACCAGGTTGGCCAGGACGGCCGCGAGCGCCGCGACGACGAGCAGTCCGAGCAGCGTCGACTCCGCGGGGATCAGCCCGGCGATCCACTCGCCGAGCGGTCCGTCGCGAACCGGCAGGATGACGACGCCGAGCGTGGCGACGAACCCCAGGAATGGGAGGTTCACCGACCGCACGGTGCTCCGCAGTGCCGTCAGCGGGGCGTCGAGCAGGCTCGGCAGCGTGAACACGACGGCGCCGACCGCGGCCACCGCGACGAGCGGGATGCCCAGCGGCTCGGTCACCACGAACGCGAGGAGCAGCACCCCCAGTGCCACCAGCATGAAGGTGGGCCGATGCGGTTCGCCGGTATCGGAGTCGGTACCGGCCGCCGGTGAGGCCGCCGGTGACGAGGGGGCGACCGTGCCCGCGAGCGACCGTGCGAAATACCAGCGGAAGATCAGGTATTCGACGACGATCGCGGCGATCCACGGCGCAAGCATCACACCGGTGAAACCGAGGAAACTCAGCCCGGTTGCCGAGAAGGCGAGCAGGTTGGTCAGGTTCGACACCGGCATCAGCGTCGACGCCGTGTTGGCCAGGTGCGCACTCGAGAACGCCACCGGAGTCACGCGCGCCCCGATCCGGCGGGCGGTGGCGACGGCGACCGGCGTCAGCAACACGATCGTCGTGTCGAGGCTGAGGACGGCGGTGGTGAGTGCCGCCGCGACGAACACGATGCGCAACAGCCGATGTGGGGATGAGCGGCTCCACGCCGCCAGGACCGAACCGATCCAGGTGAACACGCCGCCGCGAGCGCAGGCGTCGGCGATCACGAGCATCGCGGCGAGAAAGCCGATGGTGGGCGCCATCCTCAGGACCTCGTCGGCCGCGTCCGCGACGTCGGTGAGACCGAGGGCGATCAGCACCAGGGCGACGGGCGCGGCCACGACCACCGCCGGGACACGCTGCGCGACAACGGTCGTGACGATCACCACCACCAGGGCGGCGATGCTGACGGCCGTGCCGCCGACGCTGTCCACGGTGAGCATCACCGGGACAGGTTACGTGAGTCAGTCGCGGGCGTAACTGTCGTCGCTGTCCGGGGAGCCGGGGGAGTCGGCGGGTACTGCGTTGCCGGACGCCGGGTTGCCGGGTGTGGGGTTGTGAGCTGTGGGATTGCCGGGGTCCGGCTCGCCCCGGCGCTCGACGACAACCGGACCTTCCACGACGCGGCGGGGCGTCAACCACAGCAGGAACACCGAATTGATCAGCAGGATGGCGCCGAGTACCAGGCACGCCTGTTCGAACGGCGCGTAGAAAGCGTCCTGGCTGCCCTCGGCGATCTTCTCGGCGAGCGGTGCGGCTTGTCCCGACAATCTCTCCACGACGACGCTGGCCTCGGCCAGTGACCGCTCGATGAGCGTGCCGGCCTGTTCTGCCTGGGCGATCGTCGCCTGGCCGGCTGCGGTGTCGCCGGCCGCGATCTGCTGCGTTCCGGTGGCGGTGAGCTGATCGCGGGCCAGCTGTGCGGTCTCGCCGATCCGGGACTGGTACCCGGCGGCGACGATGCTGCCTGCGATGGCGATACCGATCGCGGCACCGATCTCGCGTGCGGTGTCGTTGACCGCCGACCCGACGCCCTGGTTGTCGAGCGGGGTGTTGGACATGATCGCGGTCGTCGCGGGAGCCGACGCCAGTCCGATGCCCACCGCGATGACCGCGACCACCCCGGCCAGCGCCCAGTACGTCTCGTAACGGAACAGGCCGAGCAGGATCAGCCCGACACCCGACACGAGTGCCCCGCCGGCGATGACGAACTTGAGCGAATCGAGGCGGACGGCCAGCCAGTTCGCGATCAGCGTGGTGATACCCACACCGGCGACGAACGGCATCAGCGCCAGGGCGGATTGCAGCGGCGTGTACTCGAAGACGAGCTGCAGCAGCTGCAGGATCAGGAAGAACATGCCGAACGAGGCGAGGAACTGGACCGCGACCGACAGCGATCCGGATCCGAATGCTCGATTGCGGAGCAGTCGGACGTCGAAAAGCGGTGACGCCAAACGGAGCTCGACCACGACGAAGGCTGCCGCCAGCAGCACACCGCCGATGATGCAACCCAGCACCAGTGGATCGGCCCACCCCCGATGTGGCGCTTCGAGGAGCCCGAGCACGACGCCGGTGATGGCGAAGACCGAACAGAGGGTTCCTAGTATGTCGAATCTGCCGGGGTCGGCGTCCTTGGATGTCCCGATGGTGAGGCACAGGGCGGCCGCGACCGCCGAGGAGGCGGCGAAGGTGATGAAGATCGAGTGCCAGGAGAAGAACTCGAGGAGCACACCGGTGACCAAGAAGCCCGCGATGGCGCCGCCGCCGGCGATGGCCGACCAGATGCTGATACCGACCGCGCGCTTGCCCTCGGGCATCCCGGAGGTGATGAGCGACAACGTCGTCGGCATGATCAGGGCGGCCGCCGCACCCGCGAGGCAACGCACTCCGATGAGTTGCGTCGGGCCGTCGACCCAGATGGCCGCGAGTGAGGCGATGCCGAACAGCACCAGGCCCACGATGAGTACCTCGCGGCGGCCGAACCGGTCACCGATCGCGCCGGCCGGAAGAAGCAGTGCGGCGAGCGCGAGCGTGTAACCATCGACGATCCAGGTCATCTGGCCGGCGTCGGCGCCGGTGTCGATGGCGATGTCGGGCAGGGCGGTGTTCAGTGCCGCCATGGCCGCGACGACCATGCTGACCGAGAGGCACGAGATGAGGACGAGCCACGCGGACCTGGCGTCGAGACGTATGGCATTCGGCAATTTCATCTGCGCCCTGTGCTTTCCGTGTCTGCTTCGGGACGTGCTCGGTCAGTGGTGCGATCGCCCGGGCGAATCATCGTGTTGCGGTTTCGTTATCGCGACACGCAGGGTGCGCGCCCACGCAACGTGCGTAACTTGTGACACATTTGTCACTGCAGTACCGATACCGGGCGAACATGTGACCGTCCCGGTCCGATCGGCTCCGAACAACCGAAAGTGGTGACAGGTCATGGCCTCACCAAGGATTGCGTCAACTGCAGGGATTGCGTCAACTACAGGGATTGCGTCGACTACAGGGATTGCGTCGACTACAGGAATCGCGGCGACAACCGGCGCGTCGACATCGGCCGTCTCGGACGTGAACGGTGCCGAGATCTCGCCCGCACGCGTCCATGTCTGGCGCGTGCTGTCGATGCTGTTCGCCCTCATCGGCATCGTCATGGTCCTCGTGGTCATTGCGTCGTCGGCGGTCTGACAAGACGGGTCGTCCGGGCCGACTCCGTCGGGATCGTCTGGGCCGACTCCGTCGGGATCGTCTGGGCCGACTCCGTCGGGATGGCGTGAACCGCCGACGACGCGGGACCGACTAGGCCGCGTGCCGCTCGATAGCGGCACCCAGCCGCGGCAGCGCCGCGGTCACATACTTCTTCCCCTTGCCGCGCAGCGAGTTGTACGCCTTCGCGAGCGCGGGCTTGGCGGTGTCGGCCTGCTGATCGGTGACAGACAGCAGGGCCTCGGCCGCGGCATCGCCGTTGGCCGAGAGGTGATCGCCGAAGGCCACACCGGCGGGCTTGGAATCCCAGAACGGTGCGAGTGCCGCCAGGAAATCCTCCGCCATGTGATTCGTGGCATTGGTCACGACACCGGGCTTCACCTTCTGCACCGCCGCGTAGGCGGTCTTCACAGCGGCGCCGCTCAGACCCGACTGGTCGGCCACCTCCGCGTCGATGACACCGACGAGGTCGGTCACCAGGGCGCTGCGGTTGTCGGCGAGTAGGGGCGTCAGCGAATCGCTCATGCGGTCTCCTCAGGGATGTGCGTAGAACACGCGGACCGGATCCCGGTCCGCGTGTGTAGCGTACTGGCCCGGAACCGTTCCGTCTCCGGGCTGCGCCGCGCGGGTCAGTTGCGCGCGCAGACCACATTGGCAAGGGCCTTGGCGCCGTCCCGCTCGGCGACCGTCGCGGTGGCCAGCAGCCGGGCACCGTCGTCCCAGACCGCGACCTCCAGGGTCTCACCGGGAAAGACCACACCGGCGAACGACGCCGAGTAGTCGGCGACCGCGGCCACGTCGCCGCCGAGCACCTCGTCGATGATGGCGCGGCACACCATCCCGTATGTGCACAGGCCGTGCAGGATCGGCCGGGGGAAACCGGCGCCCGAGGCGAAGCCGGGATCGGAGTGCAGCGGATTGCGGTCACCGCAGAGCCGATAGAGCAACGCCTGCTGGGGAAGCGTGGCCACCAGCAGCCGATGATCCGGCGCGCGGTCGGGGTAGTCGACCTTGGCCGACGATCCCCGCTCACCGCCGAAACCGCCCTCGCCCTTGGCGAAGATCGACGAGCGTGCCGTCCACAGCGTCTGGCCGGCATCGTCGGAGGTCACCGACTCCTGCACGATGACCGCGGCCGACCCCTTGTCCTGGACCTCGGCGATCCGGGTCCGGGTGGTCGCCTTCCCGTGGGCCGGCAGCGGTCGGAAGGCGCTGACCTGCTGGCTCCCGTGGACCACCTTGGCGAGGTCGATGTCGACGCCGGGGAAGGAGACCTTCGGCGGTTCGGTCGTGTGGAACCCGGCCGCCACCGTCGCGAACGTCGGCAGCACCTTGGGTGTCACGTCGTGGATGTACCCGAGGCCGGTGGTGTCCATCGGATCGGCCGCGGCACCCACCGCGAGGTTGTACAGCGCGGCGTCCGACGCCGACCACTCGAAACTCACCTCGGGGAGTTCGGCTCCGACGGCGACGGCAGGATCGATCGGCATGGGTTCAGGCTCCTGAAGATGTCTGGGCGGCGGCCTTGGCGGCGATGTCGGTGGCGGCGAGGTATCCGAAGACCATCGCCGGACCGATGGTCGCGCCGGGACCCGCGTAGGTGTGACCCATCACCGGCGAGCTGGTGTTGCCGGCCGCATACAGGCCGTCGATGACCGAGCCGTCGGCCCGGAGCGCGCGGCCCGAGGCGTCGGCGGTGATGCCGCCCTTGGTGCCGAGGTCACCGGGGACCATCTTGACCCCGTAGAACGGGCCCTTGCTGACCTCGCCGAGACTCGGGTTGGGTTTGTTGGTGATGTCGCCGTAGTAGTGGTCGTAACCGCTTGCGCCGCGGCCGAAGTCCTCATCGGTGCCCGACCGGGCGAACCCGTTGAACCGTTCCGTGGTCGCCGTCAGTGCGTCGGCGGGGACGCCGATCTTCTCCGCGAGTTCGGCGATGCTGTCGGCCCTGACGACGACGCCGGACTCGTACCACTTCTTGGGCAACGGCTGTCGCGCGGTGATCCCGGCGAACAGGTACCGGTTGCGGCAACGCTGATCGAAGATCAGCCACGACGGCACGTTCTCGCCGGGGCCCTCGCCCTGCCCGAACTCCCCGCCGTACATCTGGTGTACCGCTTCGACATACGGCAACGATTCGTTCATGTAGCGCTGTCCGCGCATGTTCACGATGAACGTGCCGGGCACCGACCGCTCCGACAGCGCGAACCACGGGCCGCGCGGCAACGGGATCGTCGGGCCCCACCAGGCGTCGTCCATCAGCGAGACCGCGGCGCCGATCTTGAGGCCGGCGTTGATGCCGTCGCCGGTGTTGCTCGGGGCGCCGGTGGTCCAGTCCGAGCCGATCGGCTCGCGCTGGTACTTCTTGCGCATCTCGTCGTTGTGCTCGAAACCGCCGCAGGCCAGGATCACCCCGTGCCGGGCGCGGATCTCGAAGCGCTTGCCCTCGGATTCGGCGATCACGCCGACCACGCGGTCGTCGGAGGTGATCAGGTCGATCAGCCCGGTGTTCAGCCGCACCGGTACGCCTGCCTGGCGCACGCCGATGAGGAGCTCGGCGGCCAGCGCGGCGCCCATGGCGATGAGCTTCTTGCCGCGGCTACGGGCCCAGAAGAAGCGGCTGCCGACCTTGGCCATGCGCAGCGGGCCGCGCCAGTGCCGCATGCCGGTGTTGAGCCAGCGGTAGTCCGACTGCAGCACGACCATGTTCAGAGGTGCCTTGGTGTACTGCGGGTGCAGGGTGTCGAGGTCGTCGCCGAGGCGCCGCGCGTCGAAGGGCCGCGGCTCCACCGACCGTCCGCCGATGCGGCCCCCGGGTGCCTCCGGGTAGTAGTCGGAGTAGTTCTTCACCCATTCGAGGTCGAGCGGTGCGTGGGCCATGAGGAAGTCCAGTGCCTCGGGTCCACGGTCGATGTAGGCGTCGATGCGGTCGGCCGGGGCGTGCTCACCGATGATCGCGTGGACATACTCGCGCGCCTTGTCCGGCGTATCGGTCACGCCGTCGCGGCGGAGCACCGAGTTGTTCGGAATCCACACGCCGCCGCCCGATCGCGACGTCGAGCCGCCCCAGTACGGCGATTTCTCGATCAGAACGGTCTTCAGGCCCTTCTGAGCTGCGGTGATCGCCGCACTCAACCCCGCGCCACCTGCACCGACGACGATCACGTCATAGGTCTCGGGTTCGGTGGTGGTCTGCGGTGAATCGGTCGAGTGTGGTTCGGTCGAGCCGGCCATGGGGTCCCCTTCGTGCACGCAGCTGGAACGTGTTCTACCTGAATTAGAACACGTTACAGAAACGTGCCGCCAGGGTGAGTCGACTCAGTCGCCGGAACTCATGGGCGTGGGGTTGTCCTGCGTCTTCATGTCACCGGGCGCCCAGAAAGCGCGCATGCTCGTGATCGCACCCGTGGCGTCGAAGGTCATCACGTCGATCGGCTCCACCACGAAGGAACCCTCGGGCAGCTTCGTGGTGACCCGGAAGTGGAATGCGGCCTCGCGGCCGACCGCACGCACGACGAGAAGCTCTGCGGTCGTGTCTGTGCCGTCGAGCCCGCGATAGAACTCCTCGATCGCGGTCCGGCCGATCCGGGGTTCGGCGCCGACGGGGTCCTCGAGACGCGCGTCGGGGGCGTAGAGCGCCGCGATGTCGGTCGAGCTTCCGTTCGAGATGGTCGCCAGGTATCGGGACACCAGCGCAGTGGTGTCGACGGCCGTGCCCGTGTCGATGGTCATGGTGGGTCTCAGTCCTTTGTGGTGACGACTCGTTCCGTCCGCCCCGCGGTGGGGCCTTCTGCATGGTGATTCATCGGCAGCCGTCGTGGCCGAGCCCTTCCGCTGAATGGGAACCACGTCACGGGCACCGTGGTCGGATGAGATGAGTTGTCGGACAGGTCGAGCGACAAGGCCTTCCGATCTCCCGGTGAGTGGAATCAGGCCCACGACCGGCGGAGGCGCCGGGCATACCGTGCCGGCATGACGAACACGTGGTCCAGGCAGGAACTCGAAGACGCGTACCAGCGGTGGTTCACCACCATCAATCGAGCGGGCTCGGGGGAGGGGAGTTGGCGGGACTTCCTCGACCTGTTCACCGATGATGTCGTCTATCACGAGCAGATGGCGGGTGAACTGAAGGGCAAGGAGGGGATCTGGGCGTGGGCCGAACCGAGCCTCGCGCAATTCCCGGGCTCGCACACCGAGAGTTTCCCCGAGCACTGGCATGTCATCGACGAGACGAACGCGACGATCGTTGCGCGGCTCGACAACGTGATGAGCGATCCCGGCGACGGGAGCCGATTCGGGGCTCCGCACATCAGCGTCCTCACCTACGCGGGTGACGGGAAGTTCTGTCAGCAGCGGGACGTCTACGACGTCACGAGCTTCCTGGACCTCATCAAGGCGTGGGGGCGCCGTGCGATGGAGCTGGGGACCTTCGACGAACAACAGCGGGCGTGGTTCCAGCAGGTGTATCCCGAGACCGTCCCCGACTGATCAGTTCGGGTGGGGGGTCCACTGAATGGGACGGCCCCGGCCGCCCCGCCGCCGAGCACTTAACGTACGTCTGTATGCGGACCTGTGATCCATGTCACGGCGATCATCGGAGCCCGCACCCTCTGTCGCACAACACAACTCAGAAATCCATGCTCCGGAAGGTTCACCGATGACCACTCCTGTCGACGCCGTCGCAGCGGCTGTAGCCGCCGCGGATGCCCCCACGTTCGAGGCCCGCAAGATCGCGACTGGGTTCTCCTGGCCGGAATGTCCGCGCTGGCACGACGGGGCCTTCTGGTTCTCGGACATGTACACCGGGACGCTCAAGACCCTGGACGCAGAAGGCAACGCAACCGTGGTCATCGACGCCACTGGGCGTTCGGCGAACACCGATGTTCCGATCGTTCTCGGCGGGTTCGGGTGGCTGCCCGACGGTCGTCTGATCGTGAACTCGATGCATGAGCAGAAGGTCCTCGTCCACGGCGGCAACGGGATCGACGATCTCAGCGTGTACGCCGACGTCGGCGAGTTCGCGATCAAGGCCGTCAACGACATGGTCGTCGACGCCGACGGCCGTGCCTACATCACCCAGCTCGGCTTCGACATCTTCCAGGGCGAGACACCGATCACGTCGTCGCTGATCGTCGTCGAGCCCGACGGCACTGTGCACACCCCTGCCGGGATTCCGGAGTTGAACTGTGGCAACGGTATCGGGATCAGTGCAGACGGCGCGAAGGTCTTCGTGGCCGAGGTGATGGCACAGAAGATCACCGTGATCGACCGGGCCGCCGACGGAACCCTGTCCAATGCCAGGGATTTCGCCACATGTCCGTTCATGCCGGACGGTATCGGGCTCGACGAGGAAGACGGGGTCTGGGCGGCCATGCCCGGTGGCGGATACGTCGCCCGGTTCACCGAGGACGGTCTGACGGACGCTGTGCCGATGCCGCTCGAAGGCGGGATCGCATCCGCCTGCCTGCTCGGAGGACCCGACCGCAGCACGCTCTACATGACGGTCGGCTACGAGGTCTTCGACTTCGAGAAATCCGCCCGCGAAGCGCTCGGGGGGATCTGGGTCGCCGACGTCAAGAACCACGGCGGCCAGACGCGGCCCTGATCTCCGAACCACCCATCTGTTTCGAATCGATTCGAGGACGACAACATGACAGCACAACTCGACTTCACCGATCGCGTCGTGATCGTGACCGGCGCGGGCCGCGGGATCGGCCGCGCACATGCCCTCCTCCTGGCCTCGCGGGGCGCCTCGGTCGTGGTCGGCGACCTGGGCTCCACCACCGACGGCTCGGGCGTCGAGTCGGGTGACCCGGCTGCCGACGTCGCCGCGGAGATCGTCGCCGCGGGCGGAAAGGCCGTCGCGGTCAGCTCCGACATCACGACCGACGAGGGCGCGGCGGCACTGGTCGACGCCGCCATCGCGAACTTCGGCAGCCTCGATGCCGTGATCAACAACGCGGGCATCGTGCGTGCCGCGCCATTCCGTGAGGTGCCTGACGAGGAGTACCAGCGCCACCTCGATGTGCACTACCTGGGACCGATGCGGGTGCTGCGTGCCGCGTGGCCGCACCTGCTCTCCTCGCCCGCGCCGCGCGTGGTCAACACCATCTCTCAGGCGATGCTGGGCAATCCCGGCATGTCGCACTATGGCGGGTCCAAGGGTGCACTCTTCGGTCTCACCCGCAACCTCGCCCTGGAGGGCCTCGAAGCCGGCGTCAAGGTGAACGCGATCGCACCCGGTGCGGGCACCCGGATGGCCGAGGCCGCCGCCGATACGCTGTCGCCGGAGATCATGGAGTACATGCGAACTCAGCTCCTGCCGGAGCATGTCGCGCCCGTCGCCGCGTTCCTGGTGCACCCGTCATGTGAGGTCACCGGCGAGGTGTTCAACGTCGCCGGCGGCATCGTGAACCGGCTCGCCCTCGTCAACACCACCGGCATCCACGACCCGTCGCTCACGGTCGAGACGGTGGCCGAGCAGTGGGACCGGATCATGGCCATCACCCCCGACGCGATCCCGCAGATCGTCGCGCCGGCGCAGATGCCGGTCTGACCCGCACCGAACACCCCCACAGCACTGGAGTTCTGACATGAGTACCGAAACCACCGCCGGCGCGAGCGACCTGGGCGAGGAGTACACGGTGTACCCGTTCGCGCCCGTGTCCCCGTCCGAGGCGGCACTGCGATACAAGGCGATCGCCGAAGACCGGCCGATGACCAGGATCACGATGCCCTACGGCGGCGACGCCTGGATCATCCACCGGAACGCCGTCGCACGACAGATGCTCGGCGACCCGCGTTTCGTCCGCGAACCCTTTCGTACCGGTGAGCGCGTGGTGCCCTACTTCGTCGAGTTCCCCGACTTCCTCAAGACCACACTGCAATTCGAGGACCCGCCGCAGCACACAAAGCTGCGCAAGCTCGTGCAGAAGTCGATCTCGCCCAAACGGGTCAAGGCGATGCGCGACTCGGCGGTCGCATTCGCGAACACGTTGATCGACGGCATGCTCGCCAAGGGTGCACCGACCAACCTCGTCGACGATTATGCCGTGGCGCTGCCGATCCAGATGCTGGCCAATCTCATCGGAGTGCCGCCGGAGGACCGCCCGAAGTTCCAGAAGTGGAGCTCGGCGACACTCGCGGTCGCGAACATGCCCGAGGAAGAGGCCACCGCCAACATGACCGAACTGGTCATGTACATGATGGCGCTCATCGAGGAGCGAAGGAAGAACCCCCGCGAAGACCTGCTCAGCGACCTCACCAACGCACAGGACAAGGACGACACCCTTTCCGATGGAGAGATCCTCTCCGTCGCACTGGTTCTCATCATCGGTGGGTTCGACAACACGGCCAACTTCATCTGCGCCGGCGTCCTCTCCCTGCTGCACAACCCCGACCAGCTCCGCGTGCTGCTCGAGGACATCGACGGGGTGACACCGACGGCGGTGGAGGAGATCCTGCGACACGGACGCTTCGAACTGAACGGCAAGGTCGGCGGCCCCAGCGGGCTCGTGCCCTTCGTGGCCACCGAGGACGTCGAGCTCGACGGTCAACTCGTGCTCAAGGGGGAGGCGATCATGGGCGACCCCGCGTCGGCCAATCACGACGGAGCGGCGATCGAACACGTCGACACCTTCGACATCCGCCGCGGGTCCAACCCTCACCTGACCCTCAGTTACGGCATGCATCACTGCCTGGGCGCTCCGCTGGCCCGGATGGAGATGCAGGTGGCCATCGCCGAGCTGTTCCGTCGGCTTCCCGAACTGCAGCTCGCCGGCCCGCCGATCATGAACAACGACAACCTGACCCAGCCGATCGTCGACCTTTCGGTCAGCTGGTAGGAGCTCGGTATGCCCAAGGTGTTCTACACACAACCCGGCGGAGCCGTGAAGGTGATCGACGGCACGGCGGGCGACTCGGTCATGGCGACCGCGGTGAAGAACGGTGTCAGTGGGATCGTCGGTCAGTGTGGCGGGACGTTGTCGTGTGCGACCTGCCACGTCTACCTCGACCCCGCCGAGATGGACAACTATCCCGAACCGGTCGAGGACGAGGACGACATGCTCGAATGCACGGCGTCCGACCGGGAGGACAACTCGCGGTTGTCCTGCCAGCTCACGCTGTCCGACGGCATCGACGTCCACGTCTCCATCCCGGACGAGCAGGTCTGAGGTGACCGACGGACTCGACGGCCCCGAGGCGCAGGCCCCGCGCAGTGTCGCGGTGGTCGGCGCCTCGCATGCGGCGGTGCATCTGGCCGACCGGCTGCGGGCGATCGGATACACCGGCGAGATCACCCTGATCTCCCACGAGGACCGTCTGCCCTACCAGCGCCCGCCGCTGTCCAAGGCGATACTCAAGGGCGAGGCATCCGCGGACTCGGTTCTGTTGCGCGACCCGGCGTACTACGCCGACAGCCGGATCGAGCTCCGCACCGGGACCCACGTCACGGGGAGCACACGCGCCGGCGGCCGGTACACCCTCGCGATGAGATGTGAGAACCGCACGGAGACAGACTCATTCGACCGTCTGGTCCTGGCGACGGGCGCACGCGCACGAACCCTCGATCTCCCGGGGTCCGACCATCCCGACGTCCTGGTGCTCCGTGAGATGGACGACGCCCATCGGCTCCTCTCGCGGGTCGCGAAAGGTCCCGTCGCGGTCATCGGCGGCGGATTCATCGGTCTCGAGGTCGCCGCAACCGCACGCGCACTCGGCGCCGAGGTCACGGTGATCGAGGCGGGCGATCGTCTCCTCACACGGGCCGTCGGACCGTCGACCGCCGAGAGCTTGCTCGCCGCCCACCGGTCGATGGCGACCGACGTCGAACTCGGGGCGGTGCCGGTCGAGATCGTCACCGACGACGGACATCTGCGCGGTGTTCGCCTCGATGATGGCCGGATTGTCCCGGCCACAACAGTTCTCGTCGGTGTCGGGGCGATCCCGCGTACCGAACTGGCCGGGCAACTCGGACTGGACGTCGACGGCGGGGTCGTCGTCGACGCCCGTTGTCTGGCGTCTGATGGGCACACACTCGCCATCGGCGACTGCGCCGTCCATGTCTCCGGGACCGGCCGGCGGTTCCGTCTGGAATCGGTCGACAACGCCACCGAACAGGCGAATGCCGCGGCGCACGTGATCGCCGGTCTCGAGGTCCCGTCGCGTGGGGCGCCGTGGTTCTGGTCGGATCAGGGTGACCAGAAACTGCAGATCGTCGGCCTCATCGGCGGGCATACGTCGGCGTTGGTCCGGGTCGATCCCGACCGTCCGCGTCGCCGGGTCGCCCTGTACTTCGCCGACGACGAACTGGTCGCGGCCGAATGTCTGAACTCGCCCGCCGATTTCGTCGCCCTCCGTTCGGCTCTCGGCCGCGGATTCCGTCCGTCGCCGGACATGCTGGCGGACACGTCGGTGCCCCTGAAGAAGCTGCTGGCGCCGGTTCGTACCTGACGCACTCCCGGCGGCCGGTCAGGCCATCGGGTGCGCGAACCGCGCGGCGACGAGTGCCCCGACCTCGACGACTGCGAGGCGGGCCCGGGCCACAGATGCCGTCTGCATGGCAAAGCCGTGTCCGACACCGGGATACCGTATCTGCGCGACGTGTACGCCGGCGTCACGCATCCGGTCTCCGTACGCCTCCACGTCGTCGCGGAGCGGATCGGCATGTCCGACTGCGATGATCGCCGGCGGGAGGCCGGCGAGCGTCTCGGCGAGGGCCGGGGTGCCGTACTCGTCGTCTCGCACCGGATCGTCGCCCAAGTACAGGTTCTTCATCCAGTCGATGTCTTCGGCGGTGAGGAACACGCTGTCGCCGAACTCGCGCATGGACGGGGTGTCCCCGCGGCGCGCGAGGCCCGGGTAGAACAGAACCTGTTGAGCTATCCGCGGCCCGTTCATGTTTCGGCTGCGCAGCGCGGTGGAGGCGGCCAGCCCGCCCCCGGCGCTGTCGCCGCCCACCGCGATCCGTTGCGGGTCGACCCCGAGTTCACCGGCCATCCGGTGCGCCCATTCTAGTGCGGCGTAGGCGTCGTCATTGCCCACCGGGTAGCGGTGTTCCGGGGCGAGGCGGTAGTCGACGTTGATGAGCACTGCGCCGGTGGCGTCGGCCACGTCGCGGGCCAGTCGGTCGAACGAGTCGAGCGTCCCCATGATCATGCCGCCGCCGTGATACCAGAGGAGCGCCGGTGCGTCGACCGTCGGCGCGCGGTGGGGCCGATAGATCCGCAGCGGAATGGGCCCGTGCGGCCCGACGGCGGTCGCGTCCTCGACCGACGCCATGTCCGGACCCGGCGGCCGGACAATCGATTCGAGCATCTCCCTGGTCTTCTCGACGCCTCGCTGCCAGGAGGCGGGAGCTCCCGCCGCGGCCATACGGTCGACGATCGCGGCGACGTCCGGATCCCAGACGGTGCCGGCATCGCGTGTCGGGTTCGTCGTCATCTCGTCCGGCTCCTGTCGGGTCGTCGATGTGCCGAGTCCGGCGGGTTCTTGCCGAGCATCACGCCGGTACTCGTCTCTCCGCCCTTACGGTGGACGTTCATCAGCTCGATCAGCAGTTCGTTGTCGCCGGCGGCAAGTGCATCGACCATGTCGTCGTGCTCGGCACACACCCTGGCGCGCACCTCGGCGTCGTAGAGATACGCTGCGTGGTACGGCATTGCCAGATTCCAGAGCCGCCGCAACTCGGCGACCACCAGGGACAGCGGCGACCGCTCGAACACCGCGAAATGGAACTCCTGGTTGCGGAGTCGCATCTCGAGGATGTCGGCGGTGTCGGCCGCGTCCTCGACGAGATCACGGAGCCTGCTGATCTCGTCCAGGGCTGCGTCGTCGAAGCGTGGCAACACCGCGAGCACCTCCCGCTCGAGTGCGGCCCGCATGAGATAGATCTGATCGAACTCCGACTGATCGAGCCGTGCGACGGTGTAGCCGACGTTGTGCTGGTGCTTGACGAGGCCTTCCGAGGTGAGCTGGCGGAGTCCTTCGCGGACGGGCAGCCGGCTGACACCGAGGCGTTCGGCCATCAGTTCCTGCCGGATCGGTTGTCCGGGAAGGAGTTCGCCGGTGACGATCATCCGCTCGAGTTCGGAGACGACACGATTGGCCGCCCGGGACACCTCGGGCGTGCCCGATCCCGTCGCAACCGGATGCGCGGCCGTCGGATCGCCGCCCATCACCCTTCCTGTCCTGGGTCGCCGAACACGCCCGCCGCGCGTAGCCGGGCCAGCTGTTCGGGGTCGTATCCCATGGCCTCGAGTACCTCGGTGGTGTGCGCGCCCCGGGCCGCTGCCGGTCGCGGCGTCCGATGTGACGAGCTGCTCAGTGAGATCGGCACGCCGACACCGCGATAGTCGTCGGTGTCGATGAAGAGTCCGCGGTGCCGGACCTGCGGGGAGGTCAGGGCCTCGTCGATGGTGTTCACCGAACTGGCGGGCACCCCGGCGGACTCGAGGCGTGCGGCGAGATCCACGCGATCGTACTCGGCGATGCGTTCCCCCAGTGCTGCCGCGAGGACCTCGCGGTGGGCGGAGCGGTCCCTGTTGGAGGCGAAGCGCGGATCGTCTGCGAGATGTGCGACGCCGAGTGTTTCGACCAGCGACCGGAATTGACGATCGTTGGCCGCACTGACGAAGAAGTCGCCGTCGCGCGCGGGAAACACCTGGTAGGGCACGACCGTGGGATGGAAGTCCCCGGTGCGCTGCGGAATTCCGCCGCCCGCGATCCAATTCGCGGCGTGGGGGTGGAGGATCGATACGACGGAGTCGAGCAGGGTCATGTCGACGAGTTGACCGCGGCCGCTGCGTTCACGCGCGAGCAGCGCGAGCAGGATGCCGCTCACGGCCATGTTCGCCGCCACGATGTCGACGATCGGCACGCCCACGCGTAACGGGCTGCCGTCGGGATAACCGTTGATGCTCATCAGCCCGCCGAACGACTGGAGTACCGCGTCGTATCCGGGGAGGCCGCCCATGGGTCCGTCCACGCCGAAACCGGTGATGCGGCAGTAGACCAGGTGGGGATGACGGTCGGCCAGAACGGTCTCGAAGTCGAAGCCCCAGCGTGCCATCGTGCCCGCTTTGAAGTTCTCGATCAGCACATCGGCACCGGCGATGAGATCGGCCAGGATTGCGCGTCCCTGCTCGGTTCGCAGGTCCAGGCAGACGTTCTCCTTGCTGTGGTTGAGGCTGTCGTAGTAGGCACTACTGGCGCCGTCGTCGACGAACGGCGGGCCCCAGCCGCGGGTCTCGTCACCGCTGGGTGCCTCGACCTTGATCACCTCGGCGCCGTGGTCGGCGAGTGTCTGGGCGCAGAACGGTCCCGCGAGCACCCGGCTCAGATCGAGCACCCGGACGCCGGTCAGCACGCCATTGCCGTCGGCGGAGTCCGCGGCGCGCCACGCGCCCCGCGGGCTCACCGCGGGCGACGGGTCGGGGGCGGTGTCGTCTCCGACGGTGAAGGTCGTACTCACGGCGAAGTCCGCTCTGTCGGTGCCGGTTCGGCATGTTCGGGGCCAGGCCCGGATGTGGTGCCGGTGATCAGGTCCCACGGATCGAGCTCGTCATCGAGGATCTGCGCGGCGAGCACACCCGCCCACTCCCGTTCGGTGCCGAAGCGGTCGCGCCATGCCCACAACGCCGTGGTCGAACGTCCGAGCGGATGCTCGGAGGTGAACCCGATCGCGCCGTGGATCTGATGTCCCGCGGCAGCGACTTCGTGGCTGTGCAGCGAGGTGACGACCTTCGCTGCCGCCGTGGCGCTGCGGGCGATCCGCGGATCACTCGAATCGGCTGCGACGGCGCGACGGGCCCCGATCTCCATCATCGTCGTCGAGGCGGCCATCGAGGCCAGTCGCTGCTGGATGGCCTGGAACTTCGTCAGCGGCCGACCGAACTGGGTCCGCTCGGACGCGTACTGCACGGTCCGGTCGCGAACCGCTCCGGCCGCCGCCGACATCGCCGCCGCGTACACCAGGGCGCCGCGCTGTCTCAGCTCCGCCGCGGTGACCGAAGACTCCGCGACGGACATCGCCGGGACCGAGTCCAGCGTGACGGTCCCGATCGAGGCACCCAGGAGATCGCTGCCCACGGTCACCGACACACCTTCGTGGGCCAGCGGAAGAGTCGCCACGAGGGCGCCGGAGTCCTCGTTCTCGGGTAGCAGGACGACGAGCGAGGAGGCGGGGGAGACGTGGACGACATCGCCGACCGTGCACGTCACCCGGATGACGTCGCCGGATGAGTCCACGACGAATCCGGCGTCGGCGACCCCGATCGTCGTGACGTCCTCGCCGAGGCCCAGTCCGATCGTGCCGGACAGCCAGGCGGCGAGCATCGCGTGCTCGATGAACGGGACCAGTGCGCCGCTCGCGATCACGGTGGACAGCACGGCGACCGCATCGGTCGTCTCGCATCCGTGGCCGCCTGCCTCTGCCGGGACGTCGACCGAGGTGAAGCCCGCCGCCACCAGTGCATTCCAGAGTTCGTCGGACACGCCGTCTGCGGGGGTCTCGGTGTCGATCTCGATACGCTCGAGCATCGAGCGGGTGGCGGTGGTCAGTTCGTCGGCCAGTTCGCTCATCGGATCCCCAATCCGCGCGCGACGATGCCGCGCAAGATCTCGTTGGTTCCGCCCCGGAGGGTGAAAGCCGGTGTGTGGAGCACGCTTTGCGCCAGTAAACGTTCGAGCGGTGTTCCGCCTTCGCGGCGTGCGACGATCCCCGAGGCGTTCCGGACCGCGGTCACCAGATCGCCCTCGAAGGTGGAGCCCAGGTCCTTGACCATCGCGGCGAGCACCTCGGGGTTGCGGCCGGCGGAGAGTTCGTCGGCCACCTGCAGGGACATCCCGCGCAGCGCCCACGCCTGAGCGGTGAGCGTGCCCAGGGTCGTCCGCTGCTCGGGCGTCGACCCGTTCTCGCGCAGGTCCCGCGCCCACGCCCGGAGCAGGGGCATCGTGCTCAGGTACCGTTCGGGACCGGAGCGCTCGAAGGCCAGTTCGCCCATGACCTGAGCCCATCCTCGCCCGCGTTCGCCGAGCAACGCGGACTTGTCGACGACCGCGTCGTGGAAGATGACCTCGTTGAAGTGCGCCTGCCCGTCGATGCTGCGGATGGGCCGGATCTCGATGTCCGGGTGGGGCAGGTCGACGACGAGCTGCGAGAGTCCCTGTTGGCGATCGTCCGGGCGGCCGTCGGTGCGTGCCAGCAGCACCATCGCGTGGGCCAGGTGGGCGCCCGTGGTCCAGACCTTGGTCCCGGTGATCGTCCAGGTGTCACCGTTGTCGACAGCGCGCGTGCGGACGGCTGCCAGGTCGGAGCCGGCGTCGGGCTCGCTCATGCCGATCGCGAAAAAGGCCGTACCGGAGGCTATCCCGGGTAGGTATCGCTGTTTCTGGTCGTCGGTTCCGTTCGCCAGGATGCCCGGCGCCATCTGACGGTCGGCGATCCAGTGGGCGGCGACCGGGGCGCCGTGCGCGAGGAGCTCCTCGGTCACCACGAAACGCTCGACGGGGGTCCGGCCGTGCCCGCCGTGCTCGGTCGGAATCGTCATGCCGACCCACCCGCGCTCACCCAGGCGTCGACTGAAGTCGGGATCGAACCCCGTCATCCAGCTGTCGACATCGGGCACGAAGGCGCTGTCGTCGATCTCTTCGCGCAGGAACGCGCGAACCTCGGCACGCAGTGCGGCGAGGTCGTCTGCGGTCACCGCGCGGCTCGTTCCGGAGGTCGTTGCCGTCACTGTTGCGGGCCTCGGGATGACCAGGCCTGCTTGCCCTTTCGGGACATCGACCACATCTGAACGCCGCGTTCGATCTCCAGTGCCGACGACCAGCTGACCGCGGGCGGTCCGAGTTCCAGCCGGGCGCTGGTCATGATCCTGCGGGTCAGCTCCGGATCACGCGCGGCCGGGCCGGTCAGTCCGTCCACGAGCGCCGGTAGTTCGTCAACCGGTACGGCCGCGTACGCGAGGCCGCGTGCGACCGCCTCGGTGCCGGTGAGGTGTTGACCGCACGCGGCCATGGCGATGGTCGTCGACCAGCCCACGGCGCGCCCGAGGAGCGACAGGTGACCCCCGCCGGGGTGGATGCTCCGCGCGAGAAACCCGCTGTCGAGGACCGAGTCCGGCGTGGTGACGAGAACATCGGTGGCCATGGCCAGGTTCAGGCCGGCCCCCACCGCGCCGCCGACGACCACCGAGATGGTGGGTACGGGCAGTGAACCCACCCGGACGAATGCGCCGTAGACGGCAGAGGTACGTGAGACCGCCTCCGGCGAGGCCGGATCCGAGGAGGAGGTGGCCAGATCATGGGTGTCGGCGCCGCTGCAGAAGTACTGTCCCGCGGCATCGACCACCACGGCCCCGATGCTCGGGTCGTGCGCCACCAGGTCGCAGAACTCGTCGATCGCTGCAGCCATGGAGAGGCTGATGGCATTCTTGCGGCGCGGGTTGTTGAGCGTCAGCCGCGCGACGCCGTCGACGACAGTCGTTATCACAGTGGGTGATTCAGTGTCAGCTGACTCGGAGGTGGCGGTTCCGGGATCTATCGGCTCTGAGGTCATGTCGCCGACCCTACAAGATTGGATACAAAATCACATCCAATCTCTCGAACGAGGTCAGGTGGGCGTCCGCTGAGTGGGAAGCCGGACGGCGAGTGTTGCCTTCGTCACTAATGTCCGCAGTCGAGATTCCCGCGCGTTCGGCACGTGAGCGTGAAGACGTCGCTGTTCGATTCGGTCGCATCGTTGCGGCCGGCAAGGAGGAGTACGACATGTTCGATTTGACGGGACGTATCGCGTTCGTGAGCGGTGCGGGGCAGAGCGTCGGCGAAGGGATCGCGAAAGTCCTTGGAAAGCAGGGCGCCTCCGTGATCGTCAACGATCTGCACAGTGATCGCGCGGAGAAGGTCGCGGCTGCGATCGCCGAGGAGGGCAACCGCGCGGTTGCCGCGGCGTTCGACGTGACCGACTTCGACGCGACCCGGGACGGCATCCGAGCCGCCGAGGCCGAACTCGGTGGGCCGGTCGACATCGTGGTGAACAATGCCGGAGTCGCCGAAGGCCGGATCATCAAGCCGTTCCGCGAACTGTCGCCGGAGGACTGGCGGGCCCCCATCGACCTGAACATCTTCGGGGCGATGAACTGCATCAAGGTCGTCCTGGACGGGATGTGTGACGCGGGTTGGGGGCGGATCGTGCAGATCTCGTCCGGGTCGGCGCGCACCGGTCAGAACATCAACCAGACCATGTACGCCACCGGCAAGAGCGGTATCGAGGGTTTCATTCGTCACCTGGCGGCCGAGACCGGCCGGTACGGTGTCACCGCCAACATCGTCGCCCTCGGTCATCAGAAGAACCTCGAGGACAAGATGCCCGCGGACATGATCGAGGCCATCCTGACGACGATCCCGATCGGCCGACTCGGTGATCCGACCGAGGTCGGGGCTTTCTGTGCCTACCTCGCCTCCGAGGAGGCCGGCGGTATCACCGGGCAGACCCTCGACTTCAACGGCGGATCCCAGACGCGATGAGCGTCGCGATCACCCTCTCGCTCACCGCGATCAGAGTCAGCGATCTGGCCCGGTCGGTCGCCTTCTACACCAGCGGATGCGGTTTCGTGATGGAGCGCGAGTTCACCACGCCGAGCTTCACCGCGGCCATCGTGCGCGCGGGTTCAGCCGGCCTCGAACTCATCCTCCCAGCCGAAACAGCCTCCGCGGCCGCGGATCACGGGTCCATGCTGCGTAAGTTCGTGCTCAACACCGATGACCCGGCGGCGGTGATGAGTCGTGCCTGTGCGCTCGGCGGCACCGAGATCACCGCGGCGACCGACCATCCCGAGTACGGGATGACGATCGGTGTGATCACCGACCCCGACGGATACGAGTTGGAGTTCGTCGGACGCCTCGACGCCCCGGGATGTATCGCCGGGCACGAACAAGGAGTGCATCAGAGATGACCAGAGCACGGGGTGCGCAGGGAATGACATGGAACAGCAGTTTCGACGTGGTCGTCGTCGGGTCGGGCGGGGCCGCGCTCGCCGGAGCACTCGCCGCGGTCGCCCGTGGGCTGACCGTGTGTGTGGTGGAGAAGACGGATCGGTTCGGGGGGACCTCGGCCTACTCGGGGGGCAGTGTGTGGTTACCGGGTAACCACGTCCTCGAGCGTGACGGGGTCGACGACTCGGTGGAGGCGGGTCTGACCTACTTCCGCGAGACCGTCGGCGACCGGACCGATCCGACTGTGCAGCGCGCATTCTTGGAGACCGGACCGGTGGTCGCCGAGTTCTTGGAGAACGAGGTCGGCATCCCCCTCGAGCACCGGCCATTCCCGGACTACTTCGCGGCCCCGGGTCGTAAGGACCACGGCCGCAGCATCTTTGCCAAGCCGATCACGGCCGGAGAGGTGGGCCCCCGGATCGACGACATCCGTCCGATGGTCCCCGCCGACCAGTTCGGGATCGAGATGGACCGTAGGGTGCTGGACGGCGGACAGGCGTGGATCGCACGGATGCTGCTGTCTCTCGACGCGTCCGGGCGCGCCGAACTGCACTTGGAGAGCGCCGCCGAATCGCTCGTCTCCGATGGCTCCGGACGCGTCACCGGCGTGGTGGTCCGCACCGCCGAGGGCGAACGGCGACTGCATGCGCGGGGCGGCGTCCTACTCGCGGCCGGCGGCTTCGAACGCAACACCGGACTTCGGCAGGACCTTCAGCAGATGCCGTCCGCCGACTGGACCTCGTCACATCCGTCCACCGGTTCGGGGGACGCCATCGCGATGTTGCGGGATGTCGGAGCGAAACTCGATCTGCTCGACCAGGCGTGGTGGTGCCCGGCCACCCTCTTCCCGAACGGACACGCCGTTTTCACGCTTGGGCTGCGCGCGGGGATCGTCGTCGACGAGACCGGGAGCCGATTCGCCAACGAGCTGTTGCCGTACGACCAGATGGGTCGGGCCCTGCGCGAACGGATGAGGGCCGGCAAGGGTGACGGGTTCTGGTACATCTTCGACGACCGGTTCGGCGACGACCTGCCGGCGATCTGTGCGCCGTTGCCGGATCGGGACGCGATGACCGAGGCCGGGCTGTGGCACAGCGCGTCGTCGATCGGAGATCTCGCGGCAGCAATCGGCGTGGATGCGGAGACGCTCGTCGAGACCGTGGATCGCTTCAATCGGTTCGCCGCCAACGGGATCGATGACGACTTCCGTCGTGGCGAGGATCCCTACGGGCGCTTCTTCCTCGGTGCGCAGACGGCAGCGCAATGTCTGGTGGCGCTCGACGGCTCGCGTTTCCACGCGGTCCGGATGGTCCTCGGCGACCTCGGCACCAAGGGCGGAGCGGTGATCACCGGTGATGGTGCGGTCCTGCGGTCCGACGGGAACGGCGTGGTGGCCGGGTTGTACGCGGCGGGCAACTCGACGGCCTCGATCTCAGGCGAGGTCTATCCGGGTCCGGGAACGCCGCTCGGCTCCGGGATGGTCATGGCCTACCGAGCCGTGGCAGACATGGCCTCGCAGCTCGACGGCGCCAGAGCGGTTGTCGAGCCGGCCTGACCCCGAAAGGCCTGCGGGCTCGGAGTTCCGGGCCTAGAACTCCGCCCCCCAAACTCCGGGCCGTGGTGCTGCGCGATGCGCACCACGGCCCGGCTTCATGTTCGCGGGTGGGTTCGAGTCACATGTGACTGCCGCCGTCCACGCGGACTTCGGTGCCACTGATGAAGGCCCCGTCGTCGGATGCCAGCATGGCGACCACTCCGGCGACCCTGTCCGGGCCCGCCATCCCCGGGATTCTGACGTCGTCGGATTCCGACGGCTCCACCCGTACGACCGGCTGCATCTTCGCGAACAGACTCACATCGGAGTCCTCGGGCAGACCGGGTGCGGCAGTCATTCCGGACGAGATGCTTCCGGGCGCCACCGACACGGCCCGGAGGCCATACTCGGCGAACTCCAACGCGATGGTGTGGGTCATCGACTGCACCCCGCCCTTGCTCGCCGCGTACGCGGCCATGTACGGGTGGGCGAAGCTCGCAGAGGTGGAGCTGAAGTTGACGATCACCCCGCGTCCCGATTCGATCAGCGCGGGCAGGGACTCGCGGATCATGAGGAACGTACCGGTCAGGTTGACGCGGATGATCTGATCCCATTCCTGCAGCGTGACCTGCTCGGTGTGCCCGCTGCGCAGGATTCCGGCGGCATTCACCAGCACGTCGAGCCCGCCGAGATGATCGGTGGCGAACGCGACACCATCGCGCACGGCGGCCTCGTCCCCGATGTCGATGACATGCGTGACGAGCCGGTCCGGTCCGGCGACATCGGCGGCGACCTGCGCGGTCGCGGCCAGTCCGTCGGCCGACACGTCGGCGCCGACAACGGTCGCGCCCTCCGACAACAGGCGGAGCACCGTCGCCTTCCCTATTCCCGAGGCCGCGCCGGTGACCAGGACCCGTCGGCCGTCGAATCGTTGCATCTGTCCTCCTCGTCGATGGCCCCGGGTCGGGGCCGCACAGGGTCTGTGCGCCTCGATGGTGCCTGCGCGAGGAGGCGCCGACGCCCCCGTTTCCCACTCGGTGGGTCGTCGGCGACGCAACGCCGATCGCGTCAGTGCTCGGCGAGATCTGCGGCGACGCAGTGATCCCAGATCTCGCGTGCGGCGATCCGGACCGGACCGAGTAGCTTGCGATGATCGAGCGCGCCGACCGGACCACAGATGGAGAGACCGGCCAGGTTGCCGTAGACGTGGTCCGCCGGCCCGATCGAGACGCCGACGCATCCGATGCCGGCGAAGGCCTCGCCCCGGTCGAACGCCCCGCCGCGATCGCGGATGTGCCCGAGCTCGGTGCTGAGCTGACCGATGTCGGTGATGCTCAGTGCCGTCCGCCGGACGAGCGAACCGTTGTCCTCCAAGTGGAGTCCGCGCGGTGAGTCGCGGTCGGGCGGCGCATCCTGGTTGGCCAGCATGGCCTTGCCGAGGGCCGTGACGTGCGCGGGAAGACGTTGCCCCACCGCGGTGGGGGTGGGCCCCGACCGACGCCCGTTCACCTTCGCGAGGTAGACGCAGTCCCCCTGATCGACGACGCCGAGCTGCACCGTGTAGCCGGTGCGCTGCGCGAAAGCGTGCATCACGGGTCGGGCGCCCTTGAGCAGACGGTTCTGGTTGAGAGCGGCCTGACCCAGTTCGTACGCCTTCACACCGAGCTCGTAGGTCTGTTCGGGTGACCGCGCGAGCCAGCCCGCACCGGCGAGTTGCTCGAGTAGTCGATGGACCGACGACCTGGGCAACTTCGTGCGGGCGGTCACCTGGGCCAGGGTCATCGGACCCGAACCGTTGAACGCCTCGAGCACAGTCGACACCCGATCCACGACGGAGATGGGGGTGTCACCTGTATGTGTCGTCCTCAACTGTCGTGCCCTCCTCGATGTGACACCGGTCACGATACGCGTACGCGATCAGCCAGATCGCAAACGCGCGAACATCGACCGTCGCAGAGGACGCGAACTCCTGTCGCCTCGTGCTCCCGCCCAGCGGAACAACCGCACGTCGGGGCCGGCTGTCGTACTGGGTCAGAAGGGCAGGCGACCGACGGCGGGTTCCGTTCGGCCTCCCATTCGGTGGGAGACGGACATCACAGATAACCCGGGCGTTGCCAAGCTGATCACACTGCGGGACGGCGACCGAGGTCGCCGGAATCCGATCCGATCAGGAGGCCTGATGAGTTCCACAACCGACATCAAAGACGAAGTCAGGGTCATCGACGCCGGGACGCCGCCGGAACGATTCGCCCGCGGCTGGCATTGTCTCGGACTGGCGCGCGACTTCGCAGACGGCCGGCCGCATCAGGTGTCCGCGTTCGGTACCGAACTCGTGGTGTTCGCGGGCGAGGACGGCAAGATCAACGTTCTCGACGCCTTCTGCCGGCACATGGGTGGCAATCTCGCGCTGGGAGAGGTCAAGGGGAATGCCATCGCCTGCCCGTTCCACGACTGGCGCTGGCGGGGTGACGGCAAATGCGCCGGAATCCCGTACGCCAAGCGCGTCCCCCCGATCGCTCGGACGCGGTCGTGGCACGCGTCGGTGGTCAGCGGACAGTTGTTCGTCTGGCACGACCCGGAGAACAAGAAGCCGACAGCCGAACTCGCCATTCCCGAGATCCCGACATACGGCGACCCGGGTTGGACGGACTGGGTGTGGAACTCGATCGAGGTCACCGGTTCACACTGCCGCGAGATCGTCGACAACGTCGTGGACATGGCCCACTTCTTTTATGTCCACTACGGAATGCCGACCTACTTCCGGAACGTGTTCGAGGGCCACACGGCGACGCAGTCGATGCGAACGCGGCCCCGGCCGGATGCGGTGGGAGTCAGCCAGACCACCAACTACAGCCTCGAAAGTCAGTCGGACGCGACCTATTACGGCCCCTCCTACATGATCGACAAACTGTGGAGCGGCGGCCGCGACCACGAGGGTGGCCCGAACATCTACCTCATCAACTGCCATTACCCGATCTCGGCGACATCGTTCCGACTCCAATACGGCGTCATGGTCGAGAAGCCTGCCGGACTCGCCGACGAGCAGGCCGAGCAGATCGCCCAGGCAGTGGCCAAGGGCGTCGCGATCGGCTTCGAGCAGGACGTGCACATCTGGAAGAACAAGTCACGGATCGACAACCCGCTGCTCTGCGAGGAGGACGGACCGGTCTACCAGCTCCGCCGCTGGTATGAGCAGTTCTACGTCGACGTCGACGACGTGACCCCGGAGATGGTGAACCGCTTCGAGTACGAGATCGACACCGAACGCGCGCTGCAGTCGTGGCAGGCGGAGGTCGACGACAACCTCGCCGCCGGGCGCAGCGCCTTCGCGCCGAATCTGACGTCGGCCTCGCCCGCGTCCGCCGACTCGGCTTCCTGACCGCCGGCGCGCGGTCGACCCGACACCACCCCAGGAGAACCCCATGAGCTACGAAGTCCTCGACAAGATCGTCGAGACCGCAGATGAATTACGTTCCGGCGCCGAAGAATCGGAGAGCCTCGGGAGGCTGTCCGATGATGTTGCCAAAGGTCTCAAGCGGTCCGGGATCATCCGACTCCTGCAGCGTAAGAAGTACGACGGGTATGAAGCCCACCCGAGGGAATTCGCCGAGACCGTCATGAAGACGGCGAGCATCTACGGTTCGGCCGGCTGGGTCGGCGGCATCGTCGGTGTGCACCCCTGGCAGCTGGCCTTTGCCGACCCCAAGGTCCAGGACGAGGTTCTCGGCAGTGACTCCGACACCTGGCAGGCGTCGCCGTACATGCCCGGCGGCGTCGCGATCCCGGTCGAGGGCGGATACCGCATGTCGGGTCGGTGGCAGTTCTCGTCGGGTACCGATCACTGTGACTGGATCTTCCTGGGCGCCATGGTGGGTGGCGACGACGGCAAGCCCATGATGCCCCCGACCGGACTGCACGTGATCCTGCCGCGGTCGGACTACGAGATCATCGAGGACTCCTGGGACGTGGTCGGTCTGCGCGGCACCGGCAGCAAGGACATCGTGGTGACCGACGCGTTCATCCCGGAGTACCGCGTGATGAGGTCGCAGGACGTCATCGACGGTGTGGCGGCGAAGGAGTACGGCGTCACCGAGACGCTCTACCGGATGCCGTGGTCGACCATGTTCCCGCTCGGCATCACCTCGGCGACGATCGGCATCTGCGAGGGTGTACTCGCCGCGGGTGTCGACTACCAGCGGGAACGGGTCGGGGCCGCCGGCACCAGGATCAAGGACGACCCGTATGTCCTCCACGCATTGGGGGAAGCGGCATCGGAGATCGACGCGGCGCGGCAGCAACTGCTCAGTAACGTGGACCGCATCTGGGATCTCGTCGACGCCGGCGAGGACGTCGACTTCGAGACGCGGGCAACCGCGCGGCGCAACCAGATCCGCTCGGCCTGGCGTGCAGTCCGCGCGGCCGACGAGGTGTTCGACCGTTCCGGCGGAAACGCACTGCGCATGGACAACCCGCTCCAGCGGTTCTGGCGCGACGCGCACGCGGGCCTGCACCACGCGATCCACGTCACCAGCACGCCCTACCACGCGGCCGCGTTGGCCTCGCTCGGCGCCGACGTCCCGGCGGGTCCACTGCGAGTGATGATCTGAGCCGGCGAATCACAGGGAGCACAACGACATGACAGAGATCAAGGGGCTCGGCTACGTACGGGTTCTGGCCACCGACATGGACCGCTGGCGTGAACTGGGCTACGACGTACTCGGCTTCGCCCCCGGTTCGGGCCCCGAAGAAGACGCGTTGCATTTCCGGATGGACGAACGGCCGTCGCGGATCACCGTCGAGCGTGCGGACGTCGATCGCGTCAGCGCGGTGGGCTGGGAGGTCCGTGACCACCTCGCCCTGCGGCGGTTGACGTCCATGTTCGACGCCGAGGGCATCGAACACACGGAGATGCCGCAGGACCTCTGCGATGCGCGCAGGATCGAAGGCGGTATCTCGCTGAAGGATCCGGGCGGCACACCGCTGGAGATCTTCTACGGGCCCGCTCTCGATCACAGTCCGGTGAACACGAAGTACGGCCAGAAGTTCGTCACCGGTCAGCAGGGTCTCGGACACGTGGTCATGCCGACCACGAACTTCGACGAGTCCTACCGGTTCTACACCGAGACACTGGGTTTCCTTCCGCGAGGTGCCTTCCGCATGCCGTCGCCCCCCGGTGTCGGCCCGCTGCGAATCCGGTTCCTCGGTGTCAACCCGCGGCATCACAGCCTGGCGATCATGCCGAGTCTCGAAGGTCGCGACCCCGGACTGATCCACGTGATGGTGGAGGTCGACGAGCTCGACGCGGTCGGGCGCGCCTACGACCAGGTGATGGCGCGCGACTTCCCGGTGTCCTCGACACTCGGCCGCCATACCAACGACAAGATGGTGTCGTTCTACGTCCGCGTGCCGGGCGGCTGGGACATCGAGTACGGCACCGGCGGGCAGCTTGTCGACGAAAGTTATTACACCGCAGAGGAAATCACCGCCGACAGCTACTGGGGTCACGAGTGGATGTGGGCCCGTGAGGCGAAAGAGGCCGCCCGCAAGGCAGCCGAGGACGAGGAAGTGGCATCGTGACGACCAAAGACTCCGACTACGACACCGTGGTGATCGGCGCGGGGCTGTCCGGTCTCTACGCGGTGTACAGACTCCGCGCACAGGGGCTGAGCGTCCACGGGTTCGATTCCGCCGAGGGCGTGGGCGGGACCTGGTATCACAACCGCTACCCGGGCGCCCGCTGCGACGTCGAGAGCATCGATTATTCGTACTCGTTCGACGACGACCTGCAGCAGGAGTGGACCTGGTCGGAACGCTTCGCCACGCAGGCCGAGATCCTGGCCTACCTCGAACACGTCGCCGACCGGTTCGACCTGCGCAAGCACTATGACTTCCTGACCCGGGTCACCTCCACCGTCTACGACGAGAACACCGCACGGTGGACGATCTCCACCGACACCGGGGTCACCACGACGACCCGCTTCGTCGTGATGGCAACCGGTGTCCTGTCGGCAACCAACCGCCCCGACATCCCGGGCCTCGACCTCTTCGAGGGGGAGAACTACCACACCGGTGAATGGCCGCACGACGAAGTCGATTTCGCAGGTAAGCGCGTCGGCGTCATCGGCACCGGATCGTCGGGTATCCAGTCGATCCCGGTGATCGCGGAGACCGCGCAACAGGTCGTGGTATTCCAGCGCAGCCCGAACTACTCGATCCCGGCCGGCAACCGGCCACTCACCGACGAATCGATCGCCGAGGTGAAGGCGAATTACGCCGAGCGCAGGCGTCTCTCGCGGGAGAGCGGTGGCGGTACCCCGAACTCCCCGTACCCGAAGAGCGCTCTGGAGGTGGACGAAGCCGAGCGCAAGCGCGTGTACGACGAGTGGTGGCACCGCGGCGGTTATCTGTTCGCCAAGGCGTTCCCCGACCAGACGACCAGCCTCGAGGCCAACGACACCGCACGTGAGTATGTCGAGGCGAAGATCCGGGAGATCGTGAAGGACCCGGCGGTCGCCGACATTCTCATCCCGACCGATCACCCGATCGGAACCAAGCGGATCGTCACCGACAGTGGCTACTTCGAGACGTTCAACCGCGACAACGTGACCTTGGTGAACCTGCGCGCCACCCCGATCGAGGAGATCACGCCGCGCGGTGTGCGAACCACCGAGCAGGAGTACCCGCTCGACATGCTGGTCTTCGCCACCGGATTCGACGCGATGACCGGTTCCTTGTCCCGTATCGACATCCGTGGTCGGGGTGGACGGACGATGGCCGAGGAGTGGTCGGCCGGCCCGCGCACCTACATCGGGCTCGCCGTCAACGGGTTTCCGAACATGTTCTTCGTGACCGGAGCCGGAAGCCCGAGCGTGCTCGCCAACATGGTGCTCGGCGCCGAGCAGCACATCGACTGGATAGCAGCGTGTATCGCCCATGTCGACGCGCACAACGCGGCGGCGATCGAGGCGGAGAAGGAAGCCGTCGACGCCTGGGTCGCCGAATGCAACGCCAAGGCTGCCGGAACACTCTTCCCCACCGCGAACTCGTGGTACATGGGCGCGAACATCGAGGGAAAGCCGCGTGTGTTCATGCCTTACATCGGCGGATTCGGCAACTACGGGAAGATCTGCGCGGAGGTGGCCGAGGCCGGCTACAAGGGATTCGTGATCTCGTGAGACGGGAAGACGATGACACCATGAGCGGACGCAGAGAGGATCTGCACCCCGACGTCGAGGCGATGCTGTCCGCGCTCGAGGCCGGCTTCCCCGACGTGACGCAGCACGATGCCGCCGAACTCCGCGAGATCATCGTGTCCAGGCGGGCGCCGCTGTCGCGACAACCCGACATGGCGCTCGCTCGTGACATCGCGATAGACGGCCCCGGTGGCCGTCTCGGATTACGGATCTTCGTCCCGCACAGTCGTTCCGACGAGTCCGATGCTCAGCTCCGGCAGAACGCCCTGCCCGTCGTGGTGTTCGCGCACGGCGGTGGCTTCGTCTTCTGCGATCTCGACAGCCATGACGAATTCTGCCGGACGATGGCGGCCGAGGTCGGCGTCGTCGTGGTGTCGGTCGACTATCGCCTGGCGCCGGAGAATCCCGCGCCGGCGGCGATGGAGGACATGTACCGGGCGGTCTGCTGGACGGCGGAGAACATCGCCGGGTACGGGGGCGACCCCGCTCGGATCGCCGTCGCAGGCGACAGCGCCGGCGGCAACCTGGCCGCGACCACCAGTATCGCCGCGCGCGACCGCGGCGGACCGGCGATCGCGGCCCAGGTCCTGCTCTACCCGGTCATCGACGACGACCTCGACACCGAGTCGTACCGTCGTTACGGAGTCGGTTACTACAACACCACGAAGGCGATGCGCTGGTACTGGGAGCAGTACGCGCCGCAGGGGCGTGACAGCGCGCTGATCATCCCGACCCGTGCGTCTTCGCTGTCCGGTCTGCCGGCGGCGGTGGTGGCCACCGCCGAACTCGATCCTCCCTGTTCGGCGGGGGAGGACTATGCACATCGACTGCGCGAGGCCGGGATTCCGGTGATCGAGCACCGCTTCGACGGACTGTTCCACGGGTTCTTGACCTTTCCGCAGTTGTCGTTGACACCGCCTGCGCGGGAGAAGGTCTGGCAGATGATGCGGGATGTCCTGGCCCCGGAGCCGTGAATCCACCTCCCATTGAGTGGGCCGGTGCGGCCCGATGCCGCAGCCGACGGCCGAGCATGGGGCGAGATGTGAAGCCGAACAACGAGAATGCGCAGAGGTGGTCATGACAGAACAGGTGGCGGGCCGTCGGTTGACGGGCAAGGTCGCCCTGGTCACCGGCAGCAGTCGCGGCATCGGTCGGGGGATCGCCCGCCGGCTGGCGTCGGAGGGTGCGACGGTGGTCGTCACGGCACGGTCGGCGAAGCCGTCACCGTCGGTGCGCAACGGGGAGACCCAGGTGCTGTCGGGAACACTGACCGAGACTGTCCAGGCGATCGAGGAGGACGGCGGTACCGCTGTCGCGATCCCGGCCGACCTGGAGAACCCGGTCGACCGCGACGGCCTCGTCGACGCCGTGGTCGAGGCGGCCGGCGGCATCGACATCCTGGTGAACAACGCGGGATTCGCCGACTACAGCAGCATCGAGAACATGAGCGAGGCGACCTTCGACCGCACCGTCGAGCACTATCTGAAGGTTCCGTTCCTGCTGTCGCAGAGTGCGATACCGCATATGCGCAAGAGCGGAGCGGGGTGGATCGTCAACATCGGGTCCTCGACCGGGATGAGCCCGATCCGACCCTTCCGTGAGTACAACAAGACCTCCGGCGACGTCATCTACGCCGCCACCAAGGCGGCGCAGCACCGGTTCACCCAGGGTCTGGCAGCGGAACTCCTCGACGACAACATCGCGGTCAACGCCGTCGGTCCGTCGACCGCCATCAGGACTCCCGGGGCGGCGGCGCTGCTGCCCGAGGGCTACGAGACCGAACCCGTCGAATACCTCGCCCAGACCGTCCTGGAGATGTGCACCGAACCGGCCGCGGAGCGAACCGGCTTGATCGCATTCAGTCTCCACTACCCGTGGGCGACCGAGACCACCGTCCGCACGCTGGACGGCCGCGGCGAGTTGCCGCGCCGGGAGCCGCCGTCATGGAGTAATCCCAACATCCGCCCGACCGGGCTCTGACGCCCGAGGAGTGAGCACGACGATGGGCGCTGTTGCGCAACAGAGGTTCTCTACGGGTACGGCGGTGGTCACCGGTGCGGCTGCGGGCATCGGTGAGGGACTTGCCCGCCGGTTGGCATCTCTCGGGATGACGGTTGTGGTCGCCGACATCGATGCCGATCGCGCGGTCTCGGTGGCCGCCGACATCTCCGCCTGCGGTGGACATGCCGAAGGGCGCGGCGTCGACGTCAGTCGCCCCGACGAGGTCGAGGCACTGGCCGAGTCGGTGTTCGATCGATACGGCAGCGTCGAACTGCTCATCAACAACGCGGGGATCGAATCAGCCGGTCTGCTCTGGGAGATCGACGACGCCCGGTGGCGACGCCTCATGCAGATCAACGTCGACGGGGTGTTCTACTGCCTCCGATCGTTCGTGCCACGGATGATCGCGGCGGGATCGCACGCGTGCATCGCCAACATGTCCTCGGTCGGCGGTCTCAACGCGGTCGCGGTGCAGGCGCCCTACATCGTGAGCAAGCACGCAGTGCTCGCGATGACCGAGTGTCTCCACCAGGATCTGTCGATCGTCGGTGCCCCGATCCAGGTCAGCGCGATCATCCCGCACTCGGTCCGCAGTCAGATCTTCCTCGCCGCCCAACGGGAGGCGCCGACCGACAACCCGACCGCCAATGCGGTCTTCGCCGCCATGCAACGCGACAACGCGACCACGGGTCTCGATCCCCTCGATGCTGCCGAGCACATGCTCGAGCAGATCGCGAAGGGCGAGTTCTGGATTCACTCCGACGACGAGATGTGCACGGCCGCCGCGCGTCGTCGTGGCCGTCAGCTCCTCGACCTCCTCCCGCCATCAGATCCACGAGACATGCTCACCCGGATGGGTGTGCCGTTCCCGGAAGGCAATCCATGACCGAGACCATCACCCCCGGAACAGAACTCGGCGTCCGGATCGACCCGAAGGTCCTGCGCGACGTGCTCGCCGAATGCGACCCCGCGCCGTTGCTCATGTCGCTGATCCACCTCACCGGTGACACCGCACTCCTCGAGGAGTTCGGGTCTCGGATCGAATATTCCCGTCCCGGAACGCATTACGGGACACCGTCGCCGAACTCGTTGCCCGCAGGTCAGTACCCACAGGAGGTGGCGGACGACATCCGGGCCCGGGCCCTCGAGATCCTCACCGACTCCGATCTCGTGCCGCATCTGGAAGTGCCGGCGCCCGAGGTGTTCGCCGGGATGGCCCGGGTGGCCACCTCCCAGGAGGTCGACGAGGAGTTCATCCCGCTGCTTCGTGAACAAGCCGGTTTCGTCACCGACCAGCGGTATGTTCCGGTGACCGTGACGCCGCCGAACGACTTCGAGATCATCGTCGTCGGTGCCGGGATCACGGGTATCAACGCCGCGATCAAGCTCGGCCAGGCAGGCTTTTCCTATACCGTCTTCGAATCCCGCGACGAGATCGGCGGCACCTGGACGCGCAACACCTATCCTGGTGCGGCCGTCGACACGCCGAGCCACTACTACTCGTACTCGTTCGAGCTGAACCCCGAGTGGTCCCGGTACTACCCGACGGGGCCGGAGTATCAGCGGTACCTGCTCGACGTGGTCGACAAGTACGAGCTGCGCGAGCACATCCGGCTGGAGACCTCGGTCCAGTCGATGACGTGGTCCGAAGAGGACCAGGTCTGGGAGGTCACCACCCGGGATCGCCGCGGCCGCGTCGAGCATCATCGGGCGAAGGCCGTCATCTCGGCACTGGGGATGCTGAATTCGGCGAACATCCCCGACGTGCCCGGCCTGGACACCTTCGGCGGACGTGTCATCCACACCGCCGAGTGGGACGCCGACCTCGACGTCGCCGGTAAACGCGTCATCGTGCTGGGCACCGGTTGTACATCGGTGCAGGTCGTCGCGAGCATCGTCGACAAGGTGTCGGCCCTCGACGTGGTCGTCCGCACCCCGCACTGGATCGTTCCGGAGCGCACGGTCGTCCGGGACGTGCCGGCCGGCCAGCGGTGGGCGTTGGAACACCTCCCGTTCTACAACCAGTGGTTCCGCCTGCGGTCCTACTGGTTCGCCTCGGACAACCTCTACCGGCTGCCGCGGGTCGACCCGGAGTGGGCGGCGAGCCATTTCTCGGCGTCCGCCGAGAACGACATGGTCCTGCAGAACGCCCAGAAGTACCTGCGGGACAGCTTCCCGGACCGTCCCGACCTGATCGAGAAGCTGACACCGGACTTCCGTCCCTACGCCAAGCGCATCGTCAAGGACCCCGGTTTCTACGCCGCCCTGACCCGCGACCATGTCTCGCTGCACCGGGCCTCGTTCGAGCGCGTGACCCCCGAGGGGGTGCATACCACCACCGGCGAGTTCATCCCGGCCGACGTGATCATCTTGGCCACCGGTTTCACGCTCGACTTCACGACGAAGATCGACATCGTCGGCCGGAACGGCGAGAAGCTGGCCGACGTGTGGAAGGGCGGGGAGGACCCGCGCGCGTACAAGGGTGTGCAGGTGTCCGGCTTCCCGAACCTCTTCGTGACCTCGGGGCCGAACTCGGCGCCCAATCACGGCGCGGGACACAACATCACCAGCGAGGAACAGGTCCACTACGTCGTGGAATGCCTCCAGTATCTGCTGGAGCACGACTACGCCTCCATGGATGTGCGACAGGATGTGCTCGACGACTACAACGCCGAGGTCGACAAGGCCCTCGACGAGACGGTCTGGGTGCACACCGGGGGACCGGTCAACAGCTACTACCGGAACAGCAGCGGACGGCCCATCGTGCCGTGTCCCTGGCGACTGGTCGACTACTGGACGATGATGCGCGAACCGGCTGCCGAGGACATGACCTTCGTGGCGCGCGCAGCAGCGGAGACGGCCCGATGAGCGGGTCATCGCCGGCGCACACCGTCGACCTCCTGGTCATCGGTGCCGGAACCGGTATGGCTGCAGCACTGACCGCACACGAGCTCGGACTCACCACACTCGTGGTCGAGAAGTCGGAATACGTGGGTGGTTCGACGGCACGGTCCGGTGGTGCGTTCTGGATTCCGGGGAACCCGGTTCTCGCGCGCGAGCAGCCCGAGGACACGACTCGGGTGGCCGCGACATATCTGAAGTCGGTTGTCGGTGACTCCGCGCCGCCGGAGCGCGGCGCCGCCTTCCTGGACCACGGATCGGCCGCGGTCGCCATGCTCTCGCGCACGACGCCGATGAAGTTCATGTGGGCGGAAGGGTACTCGGACTATCACCCTGAACTGCCGGGAGGTTCCGCGGTTGGCCGGACCTGTGAGTGCAAGCCGTTCGATGTGGCACAGCTCGGGCCGGAACGCCCGCGGCTGCGTCCGGGCCTCATGGAGGCGCCGCTGCCCGTGCCGATCACCGGAGCCGATTACAAGTGGCTCAACCTGCTCACGAGGGTGCCGCGAAAGGCGATGTGGCGGATGGCCAAAGCGCTCGCGATCGGTGTCGGCGGACTGGCCCTGAAGAAGCAGTACGTGGCCGGGGGACAGGCCCTGGCCGCGGGCTTGTTCGCCGGCGTCGTGCGTGCCGGTATCCCGGTGTGGACCGACTCGCCGATGGTGCGGCTGACCTCCGACCGAGGGCAGGTGACAGGCGCGGTGGTGCGGCGCAACGGCGTCGAGACCGTCGTGCATGCCCGCAGGGGTGTGGTCCTGGCAGCAGGCGGATTCGATCACGACATGGAGATGCGCCACAAGTTCCAGTCCGAGCGCCTGATCGACGGGGTCAGTCTCGGTGCCACGACCAACACCGGCGACGCGATCAAGGTCGGTCAGGAGCTCGGCGCCGGGACCGCCTCGATGGACCAGGCGTGGTGGTTTCCCGCCGTCGCCGCCGTCCCGGGGCAGTCGCCGTCGGTCCTACTGGCCGAACGGTCGCTGCCGGGTTCGTTCATCGTCGACGCCTCGGGTCGCCGGTTCATCAACGAAGCCGTGGACTACATGAGCTTCGGTCAGTGCGTGCTCGAGCGCGAGCGCGCCGGGGACCCGGTCGGGGAGATGTGGCTCGTCTTCGACCAGAAGTACCGGAACAGCTATGTCATGGCGGGTGGACTCTTCCCGCGGCAGCCGCTGCCACAGCAGTGGTACGACGAGGGCATCGCGGTCGCGGCCGGCGATCCGCGGGAGCTGGCGGTGCGCATGGGGGTCGACGAGTCCGGGTTCGTCGACACCTTCGACTCGTTCAACGCCGCCGCCGAGGTGGGTGTCGACCACGCCTTCGGTCGCGGTTCGAGTGCGTACGACCGCTACTACGGCGATCCGACCATCAGTCCGAACCCGAATCTTCGTACATTGAAGCGAGATTCGCTCTACGCGGTCCGGGTCGTACTCAGCGACCTGGGAACCTGCGGCGGTTTGAGCGCCGATGACCACGCTCGTGTGCTGCGTGAGGACGGTTCGGTGATCGAGGGGCTCTATGCTGTCGGTAACACCGCGGCGAACGCCTTCGGCTCCACCTATCCCGGCGCGGGCGCGACGATCGGCCAGGGGCTGGTCTACGGTTACATCGCTGCCCTCGCGGCAGCCGGCCGACTGCCTCCAGCCGCGGAACTTGCCCGGGGACTGCCATGACGATGACACCTTTGAACTGCCGGGGCTGCGGCAGGGTCGTTCGCGTCGAGAAGTTCAGCGCGGCACACACATCCGTCGAATGGACCTTCGACTCTCGCGAATGTCCTTTCATCGCTGCGCTCGCCGATTCCGACATTTTCGGGTCGCACTCTCGCAGTTGCGACCAGTTGCGCCGGACGATCGACCAAGCCGTGCTCGACGATGAACTTCCCGAGTCGACTCTCGAATTACCGTCGGCGGAACACCTTCCGAGACTCCACTGAATCGAGGACGCCGTGGCGGGTCGCCCGCCGCGCCTCGATCGGCCCGGCGTCGCGCGTGTGCCGGTGAACGGGATCGTCGACGGTCACGCCGACGTGGCGGTGGCACGCTCGTCAGATGACGATCAACCCCGACACCCGGACCGCCGACGCCCAGACCGCCGACACCCGGACTGCCGACACCCAGACCGGGCCGGCGCTCCTCGAATTGCCCACCGAACACGGTGTGTTGCGCTATCGAGAGGCCGGCGACGGGCCGCCGTTGGTCCTGCTGCACGGCTCGGGGCCCGGGGTCACCGGATGGCGGAACTTCCGGAACAATCTCCCGGCCCTGGCGGAGCATTTCCGGACTTTCGTACTCGAATTGCCGGGCTTCGGCGTCAGTGACGGTTTCGGGGTTCCGCACCCGATGCAGTCCGCGCAGACCGCAATCCGGGCCTTCCTCGACGGTCTCGACCTCGGACGCGTCCGAATGATCGGCAACTCGATGGGCGGCTTCATCGCCACCGACTTCGCCCTCGCCGCGCCGGACCGGGTGGAACGCCTGGTGACGGTCGGCGGTGCCGGTACAAACCTCTTCGGTCCGCAACCGGGCGAAGGCATCATCCGCCTCAGCGAGTTCGTCGAGAACCCGACCCGCGAATCCCTGGTCGCATGGCTGAATTCGATGGTCTTCGATCGCTCGCTGATCACCGAGGAGATGGTCGAGGAGAGGTGGGAGCAGGCCACGGATCCGGACACGCTGGCGAGTTCGCGCGCCATGTACGGCTCGGCTGCGCTGCAGCGCATGACCGATGCGATGCGGAACTCGGAGGCGTCGCCCGGCTGGGCGAATCTCCGACGGCTCGAGGTGCCGACCCTGATCACCTGGGGACGTGACGACCGGGTGAGTCCTGTCGACATGTCGATCATCCCGATGCGAACCCTGCCGTTCGGCGAGGTCCACATCTTCCCCAACTGCGGTCACTGGGTCATGATCGAACAACAGAAAGCCTGGGAGTCAGCGGTTCTCGCATTCTTGACACGCTGACCGACCATTATCGCGGTGGCGGCTTCTCTGTGCGCGAGAGGCCGCCGCGCGTGGAGTCGTCACAGCGCCGAGTCCACCGATCGGGCTGGTTCCGCCGGCGCCACCACGTGGTCCTCCGTGAGGCAGAAGCTGTGACATACCCGGTCTTTCACGATGCACTTGGGATTTTCCGGGTCGAAGAACGGATCCACCGAAGCCCAGTGGAAAGGGTGGTCCATGTACTCGCGGAGCAGACCGTCGACGTCGGCGAACTCCTGCTCCCATACGTGCGTCCACCGCGAGTCGCCGTGCGCCACGGCCACATGGCTGAGCTGCCATGCCTGGATGGAGCCGATGTACCGCGGCATGCGCAGCAGGGCTTCCTCGAACTCGTCGATCTGAGCGCACGTGGCCGTCTCGTCGACGCGCAGTAACAGTGTGCGGTAGACGGTTCCGTGAGAGGCGGGATGACGACGGCCGGAGTCCACCGCCCATCGTGTATTCCCACCGTGGTACTCGACCGAGTTGATGCGCGCGACCGATGCGCTCGAGGTGGCCAGGTCGAAGTCGGCGCGGGTGCGCCGCCATTGATCCTCGCAGTCGAACTGCAGGTGGGCGACGACGTCACCCCCGTTGCGTGCTCCGGGCAGGGTCGGCGACACCAGCGTCGTACGCGCACCGGTGGCGGTGGCGGCGGCGGAGATCTGGTCGGCGACCGCGGCCACCACCTGTTCGTCGCCGGGCTCGACGACGTTCACGAGTCGGGTGACCTCATACATCGTCCAGTCCTTCCACCACGTCCAGTCCTTCCGCCATGCAGAGTCCATCCACATCGCCGACGTCCGCGGCCATGGACCGGGAGCGCTCGACGATGAGCGGAGCCATGTCCGCCCACCACTGTGAGGGGGAGGGGTCGTGTCTGGCCACGATCATCGTCTGCCACCACGCTCGGGTGCCCGGTACCGACCATGTTGCGGTCACTGTGTTGCTGTCGTCGTCGAGCCAGATCGGTGGTGTGACGATGACCCGATCAAGCGTCAGGCCTCGTCGTTGGGCGGAGGGTGCGTACTCATCGAGGTATGCGGCGACGAAATCGCGTGCGGCACCGGCTTTGAGGACGACCTCATCGACGATGAAGATGGTTCGGTCGTTCATGGATGGTCACGCTAACCGGGTCGTGGACCACGCGCGTGCTGATCTCCCGGTGGACGGGAGATGCGCCGGCCGGGCATGGCGGGCTCCCGGTGGCCGGGAAAGCGGAGGCCGATCAGAGGGGGTCGCGTTGGTAGTCTCGGCTGGTGAGCGACGATTCTTACCCGAACCTGCCGGCTACGAGCTGGGCGGTGCTCGGCATGTTGTCGTTCGGGGAGGAGCTGACCGGCAACGATCTGAAGAAGTGGGCGGACTGGAGCATCGGGTTCTTCTACTGGAGTCCCTCGGTGAGTCAGGTGTACGCCGAGTTGAAGAAGCTCGAGGATCAGTCGCTCGTCGTGTCGCGGAAGGTGTCCGACGAAGGTGTGCGCGGCAGGCGCGTCTACGGAATCACCGACAAAGGACTCGAGGCGCTCCGCAGCTGGTCGCGTTCGGCGGACATCGACATCCCGGTTCTCAAAGACGGTGTGATGCTCCGTATGTACATGGGCCATCTCCAGACGCCCGAGGAACTCAAACGTGTTGTGCACGCACATATCGCGAATCTCCGCGCGGCAGCGGAACGTGCTGCGCTGCACGCCGAGCATTCCGAAGCCGAGCCGGGCTGGGCGTTCTCTCAGCTGAGTCTGCGCTGGGCGCACCGCCACTACCAGTCGGAGATCGAGCTCGCCGAAGAGCTGCTGGGCGAGATCGACGCGGCCGCAGAGAGATTCGAGACCATCGCTGAGCGCGACGAGCGCGGTCTGCCGATCCCCAAGAACCCCGGCGTGTGGCGCGATCTCCCTGCGGAGCGGGGCGAGCCTGGATGATGCCGGCGCCGGGTCAGCCTTCGGCGAGGACGCGGGCGGCGGTGGGCATCGAGCGCATCATGTTGCGACGCTGGAGGGTCGGGGTGACCCGGGTTCCGTTGCTCATGCTGCGCCAGATCGCGCCGGCGGTCAGGCGTACGGGGGTGATCATCGTGGAATCGAAGGTCAGGTCGCGTAGTGGCCCGCACACAGACACCGCCGTGGTCGCCTCGCCGATCGGGCCGATCGGCGCGGCGATGCATCCGAATCCGCTCAGGGATTCGTTGCGCTCGTAAGCGATTCCGTGTTCCAGGATCAGGTCGGCACCGGGGATCTGCTGTCCGTTGTAGGCCAGCAGCGCCCGGCCCAGCGCCGACTTGTGCGCGTTCCGGCGCCCGCCGATCCGGGTGGGTACGAGGGGCGCGAGTCGCCCGCCGATCTTCTCCAGATAGACCACGTCCTCACCGTCGAGGACGGCCAGGTGAACCACCATGCCGGTCGTGCGATAGAGGTGGTGCAGGTGTTCCATGGACGCAGCGTGCACACGGTCCTGGTGAACGGCGAGCGACCCCAGTTCGACGAGCCGTATGCCGAGGCTGTAACTGCGGCCCTCTCGGCTCAGCCATTTCAGGGCGACGAGACGGTCGAGCATCCGATGTGCCGAGGAACGGGGGAGTCCGGTGCGCAACACGATCTCGGCGAGGCTGAGTCTGCCCCGGCCGTCGAAGGCGTCGAGGACGAGCGACAGCCGATCGAGGATGGCGCTCGGCGCTGATGGGGAATCGTCGACGATCTCGGTCGGAATGGACATGCCGGTCGGTCCTCCTCTAGGGCTGCAACCTTGATGTGCAAGATCGCCCTGACGTGGCTGTTTCTATTAGGAATAGAACCACATCGAGTGGACGATGTGAAGTAGCTCACGGAAATGCTGCACAGAAAGATGCCGGCGTTCCGGTGGTCACTCCCTGGTGCCGACCGCGAGCGGACACCGGGTGCCGGTGAAGATGCTGGCTGCGCAGAGGTTGCAGTGGATGCACAGCGAGGTCGTCGCCAGATCCATCTGGATGCGGTTGATCAGGTCCGGTTCGCGCAGTAGTGCGCGGGCCATCGCCACGAACTCGAAGCCGTCGGTCATCGCGGTGGTCATGCCTGCGTGGTCGGTGACTCCGCCGAGCAGCACGAGGGGCATGTTCAGTGCCTGACGGAACTGGCGCGCGTGATCGCGGAAGTAGAGCGGTTGGTACGGGTACTTCTTGAACACGAAGCGGCCGAACAGCTTCATTCCGACTTTGACTATGCCGGACTGTGTCTCGGCCATCGCGCGGACCGGCACGTCGCCGCGGAACAGGTACATCGGGTCGAGTAGCGACGAACCGCCGGTCAGTTCGATCGCGTCGAGATGCCCGTCGGTCTCGAGCATCTGCGCGAATTGCAGGGATTCGTCGAGCCACAGGCCTCCGGGTACCCCGTCGGCCATGTTCACCTTGGCCAGCACGGCGATCTCGCCTCCGACCGCCTCGCCGACCTCGGCCACGATACGACGCGCGAACTCCGCGCGGTTGGCCAGCGGCCCTCCCCAGGAGTCTTTGCGGCGGTTGATGTTCGGACTCAGAAAGGAGCTGGCGAGATAGTTGTGTCCGAGGTGGATCTCGACGGCGTCGAAGCCGACGTCCTTGGCCATGCGTGCGGCCTGCCCGTGCGCGGTGATGACCCGGGCGATGTCGCCCTCGGAGGCTGCGCGATCGAATCCCATCGCCAGCGGATTGGGCCGGGACGAAGGGGCGATGGAGGGCAACCCGTTGGACCGGGAGTTCGCGACCGGCCCGGCGTGTCCGATCTGGGCCGACACCTTGGCGCCGGTCGCATGCACCGCGTCGGTCAATCGTCGTAGGCCCGGCAAAGCCTCCGGTCGCCAATAGATCTGGTCGCGCTCGGTACGTCCCTCCGGGGCCACCGCGAGGTAGGCGACGGTGGTCATGCCGACGCCGCCCTTGCCCACGGCGACGTGGAAGTCGATGAGTTCGTCTGTCACCAGGGCATTTCGGGTGACACCTTCGAAGGTCGCGGACTTGATGATGCGGTTACGCATCGACACCGGCCCCAGGCGGGCCGGTGCCAGTGGGTCGACAGCGGTCGTCGCCGAGACGGGTGGTGGGTTGTTGTCGGACATCGGGATCTCCTCGGTTCGGGCTGGGGCTGAGTATCGGGGTGACGGTGGGGCGGGGGCTGTGTTCGGACGGAAGGCGAAAACCGCTGGGATACGGGGCTCACGAACCGGTCTGTATGTCCGGAATCCGGATGTCGATCCAGGCGAGCATCGCATCGACGGCGTCCGCGGAATCTCCCTGTGCGCCGGCGTCGGCCCACTCGGTGAGGGCGGCGAACGCCGCGGCCTGGTAGGCGGAGGCGAGTGCACGGCAGACTGCCTGCGGCGCAGCAGGAACCCGCCGCTTGATGAATCCCGCGAGCTCGTCGATCCACGGGCGGTATGCGGCGGGTGCCATCGCGATCAGTTCGGGTTCGCCGGCGATCAGGCGCAGCCACGCAGGGTTGACGCGCTGCACGCGGGGGTCGTGGGACACCGAACTCACCACGCCGGTGCGGATGGCGTCGTCGAGGGCGCTGGTGGGCGAAGTCGCCGCGAGCGCATCCCGAAGGCGGGCGGTGGCTCGAGGCACCCCGATCCAGGCGATGTCGGCCTTGGTGGGGAAGTGGCGGAGCAGGGTCCGGGTGCTGACGCCGGTGGCATCGGCCAGATCGGCCCAGCTGGTGTCGCGGAACCCGCGTTCACGCCAGAGCCGGAACGCGGCCTCGGCCACCGCTCCCGAATCGATCACCGACGGCCGTCCGCGTCCGCGGGGCGAGGCACCGGACGCGGAGGCGGCTGGGTCGTCGGCGGTGAGCACGTATCGAGGTGACCATTTTTGTCACAACCTGTCAATATGTGCGAAGCGTCATCGAGCCGACGGATGGATTGCCGACGAACCTCCCGGTCACCGGGAAACGCTGTCTCCGCATCGTCGTTCCGTCCGTACATAATTCACTGCTTGCATCGATGGGTGATGCGAATTCCGCGGGGGGAGCCGATGTGTTGGATGTCCCGTTCGGCACGCGCGCCTCGCAGTTCTTGTGAAGGAGTACCTGGAATGAAACTGGGTGGACAAACTCGCCATAGGCGAGCGATTGCCGGCCTGAGCGCGTTGGCGCTGGTGAGCATGGCGGGGCTGACGGCATGCGGCAGTGACGAGTCGTCGAGCAATGATGCCTCGGCGGCTCCGACGACGTCCCTGCCTGCGGACCCGGCCGACGGCGCGCCCGTCAAGGTCGGCTTCATCTCTCCCGAAGGTGGTGCGGCGGTGTCGATTCCCGAGTACCGCCAGGGTGCCGAGGCCGCGGTCAAGTACGTCAACGACAACGCCGGCGGTCTGGCGGGTCGACCGGTGGAGCTTGTCGTGTGCAAGCAGCAGGAGGAGCCGACCTCGGCCACCAAATGCGCCAACGAGCTGGTCGAGCAGGGGGTCGCGGCCGTCCTCACGCCCGGTACCTCGATGGGGCAGGTGATCGTACCGATCATCTCCGGCGCCAAGATCCCGTACGTCACCCTCAACGCGGTGTCCGCGGCCGAGTTGTCCTCGCCCGGTGTGTCGGCCTTGTCCTCGGGTCTTCCGGGGTCGCTGACCACCACCGCCACTGCGGCAAAAGATGCGGGCCTGAAGAAGGTCACCATCTTCGCCAGTGACGGCGGTGGGATCGGCACCGTGATCAGCCAGATGGGTGGCCCCATCTTCCAGGGAATGGGTGTCGATCTGAAGGTCGTGCCGATCCCTCTCGGAGTGCCCGACCCGACGCCCATGGTGACCGCAGGCCTGTCGGAGAAGCCGGACGGGATCAGCGTGGTCGCCGACGCGGGCACCTGCGCCTCGGTGCTGAAGGCGGTGCAGACACAGGACCCGAATGTGAAGAAGCTCCTGATCCCGACGTGCCTGGACCCGAACGTCACCAAGGTCGTCGGAATGGACGCGATCAAGGGCAACATCGGCATCACGGCAACCGACTATCTCTCCGATCAGCCCGACACCGTCCTCTACCGCAGCGTGATGGGGCAGTACGCACCTGACCTGTCGATCACCGGAGCGGGTTCGTCCGGCTACCAAGTCGTTCTCGGACTCGTCCGTGCATCCAAGGATGTCCAGGGTGAGGTCAACGCGGCGTCCATTGCACAGGCACTGAAGTCGGCGAAGGACGTCGAGATGCCGGCCGGCGGCGGGATCACCTTCACATGCGACGGCACCGCCTTCCCTCAGATGCCGACCCTGTGCTCGACGCAGATGCTCTACGGCCCCCTCAACGACGATGGTGTCCCGGTCGACCTGAAGCTCGCCGGACAGAAGCCGTCAGCGTAAGCACCGAGGGCACAAAGGAAGTGACATGACCGACCATCTCTCATATCTCGTACTCGGCCTCGGCAACGGTGCTGTGTATGCGGCGATCGGGCTCGCGCTCGTGATGACCTTCAAAAGCTCCGGCGTCGTGAACTTCGCGACCGGCGCGGTCGCGCTCTATACCGCGTACACATACGTCCTGCTGAGGGACGGGGAGTTGATGGTCCCGATACCGGGACTCCCCAAGACGGTCCAGCTCGGTGGACCTCTTGGGGTGTTCCCGGCCATGCTGATCGCGCTCGTCATCGCCGCGTTGCTCGGCGTGCTGTGTTACGCGCTGATCTTCCGGCCGATGCGCAATGCCTCGGTCGTCGCCAAGGCGGTGGCGTCGATCGGCCTGATGATCGTGCTGCAGGCGGTCATCGCACAGCGGGTCGGTACCGAGATCCCGCTGGTGGAGCCGATCTTCCCGATGAAGACGATCCCCATCGGCGGCAGCGTCGCACCGACCGACCGCCTGTGGCTTGCCGGTTGCGTCGTCGGCCTGGCGATCGTCACCACGATCGCCTTCCGCTACACCAGGTTCGGCGTCGCCACCGAAGCGGCTGCGGAGTCGGAGAAGGGTGCCTACCTGACCGGACTCTCACCGGACAAGATCGCGTTCAGCAACTGGGCGCTGTCGTCGGTGCTCGCCGGACTCGGCGGCATCCTGATCGCGCCGCTGGTCGCACTGAACCCGGTCGCCTACACGATGTTCATCGTGCCCGCGCTGGCCGCGACGCTCGTGGGGAACTTCTCGTCCATCTGGCTCACGGTGACCGCAGGCATCGCGATCGGGGCGATGCAGTCCGAGGCGACGAATCTGCAGAACACCTTCGACTTTCTCCCCAAAACCGGCCTCTCCGAGGCGATTCCACTCCTCCTCATTCTCGGCTTCCTGGTCGTGAAGGGGCGGCCGCTGCCCGACCGTGGCGCGGTCGTGAGGCAGGCACTGGGGCGGGCGCCGCGACCGGAGCACATCCTGCTCCCGGCGCTGGTGTCGATCGTGGTGGCTGTCATCGCACTGATGGTGACCACCGGCAGCTACCGGGCCGCAGTCATCACCAGCATCATCTTCGCCGTCGTCGCCCTGTCGCAGGTCGTCGTCACCGGGTACGCGGGACAGGTGTCTCTCGCGCAGCTGACCCTCGCCGGTGTCGGCGCCTACGCACTCTCGGTGCTCAACACCCACCTGGGCATCCCGTTTCCGTTCGCGCCCCTGATCGCAGCCGTGTTCGCCACCGTGCTCGGCGTCGTCGTGGGTCTCCCGGCTCTGCGCGTCCGGGGCCTCCCCCTGACGGTCGTGACGCTCGCTCTCGCGGTGTTCCTGGAGGCGTTCTGGTTCCGGAACCCGTCGCTCAACGGCGGCATGGCCGGCGCGCCCATCGACACGCCGCGGATCTTCGGGATCGACCTCGGGATCGGCGCGGGGGAGGGCTATCCGCGGCTGGCCTTCGGCATCCTGTCTCTGCTCGTATTGGTCGTCGTGGGTCTCGGCGTGGTGTGGTTGCGCCGCAGCACACTCGGCACCGACATGCTGGCCGTCCGTGCCAACGAGCGGTCGGCGGCGGCCACCGGGATCAATGTGTCGCGAACCAAGTTGGCCGCCTTCGGGATCGGCGCTTTCATCGCCGGCCTGGGCGGTTCCCTGCTCGGCTATCAGCAGACCCTTGCGACCGCCGAATCCTTCACCGTGTTCCTGGGGATCAGCCTGTTCGCGGTCATGTACATCGCCGGTATCACCTCCATCACCGGCGGTATCCTCGCCGGCATCATGGCGCCCGGCGGTCTGCTCTACATCGTCCTCGACCGGACTGCCGACATCGGTGAGTACTACACGCTGATCAGCGGAATCCTGTTGATCGTCTCCGTGATGGTCAACCCGGACGGTATTGCGAGCCGGTTGCCGCACGTCCCGTGGCCTGCACTGCCGTCGATGCATCGCCGGCCGGCCGGGGAGGTGGCGCCGGTCGCTGCTCCCGCGACCGCGGGAGCTCCCGCGCCGGCGATCGACCGGACCAGTCCTGTCCTCGCCGTGGACCGGGTGGGTGTCCGCTACGGCGCAGTGGTTGCCGCAGAGGACGTCTCGTTCGAGGTCTTTGCGGGGGAGATCGTCGGGCTCATCGGACCGAACGGTGCCGGCAAGACCACCGTCATCGATGCGTTGACCGGATTCGCGCCGTCCACCGGTACGGTCCGGCTCGACGGCTGCGAGATCAGCGCGTTGCGCCCGCATGTGCGCAGCCGCCGAGGCCTGGGCCGGAGCTTTCAGGACGTCGAACTCTACGACGACCTGTCGGTGATCGAGAACGTCACGGTCGGCGCGAGCCGGTCGCGGTCGGACGTACCGGCGGATAGGCGCGTGGCGAATGTGCTGGAGATGGTGGGACTCGACGAGGTGGCCGACGTCGAGGTCGCCACCCTGTCACAGGGCCGACGACAGTTGGTCTCGGTGGCACGTGTGCTGGCGGCGTCACCGCGCGTCGCGCTGCTCGACGAGCCGGCTGCCGGACTGGACTCCTCCGAGAGTCAATGGCTGGGCGAACGATTGCGGATGGCGAGGAACGCAGGGACGTCGATCCTGATGGTCGACCATGACATGGACCTCGTCCTGTCGATCTGTGACCGCGTGGTGGTCCTCGATCTGGGCAAGGTGATCGCGATCGGAACCCCCGAGCAGATCCGCACCGATGAGTCCGTCATCCGGGCCTACCTGGGGATGCCCAGTGGTGAGCTCGACGTCGAGCACGAGGCGATCCCGGAACTACACACAGCAACCGAGGTCACAAGCACCCGGGAGGTCCTGTCATGAGCGCTCTGAACTGTCGCGGACTGTCGACCGGTTACATCAAGCAACGGCCGTGTGTCCGCAACGTCGACCTTGTGGTCGAGCCGGGTGAGATCCGGTGCCTGCTCGGTCCGAACGGCGCAGGCAAGACGACGCTGCTGTTGGCTCTTGCCGGCATGCTGCCGAGATTCGACGGCGTCGTCGAGGTGGCCGGAACATCGCTCGGGAGCGGACGTCCTCGTGACACGGTGCGGGCGGGGATGGTGCTGGTTTCCGACGACCGCGCTCTGTTCAGGCAGCTGTCCACGGTGCAGAACCTGCGTCTGGCCGTCCGGGAGCGGGCCCGTCGCGCCGCCGCCGTGGACCAGGTCCTCGAGTACTTCCCGTCACTCGAGAGGCGTCTCAAAGTGGATGCCGGCAGGCTCTCGGGTGGAGAACAGCAGATGCTCGCCATCGGCCGAGCGATAGTTCAACGGCCCAAGGTGTTGCTCATCGACGAGCTCAGCATGGGTCTGGCCCCGGTTGTCGTCGACGAGATACTCGCAGTGCTGCGCCGCCTCGCCACCGAAACCGGCATGGGTGTGTTGCTCGTCGAGCAGCACGTCCACCTCGCCCTCGGCGTGGCGGACAAGGCTGCCGTTCTCGTCCACGGCGCCATTGCCATCGACGATCGGGCGTCGGCGCTCAAGGCGAACCCCGGGCGCATCGAACAGGCCTACATGGGAGTCGAGGCAGCCGCGACGGTGTGACGTCACGTCGTCGTGCGTGGAAATCGTCCTCGTATCGGTTGAGCGGTTGCCGGTGTCGCATCACTGCAACGTGTTCTAAACTAGAACAGGTTCACATCCGGGAGGCGAGGCCGATATGGCGGTTGACCAGGCGATACGCGAGCGCATCGCGGCAGACCTGTGGAACGCGGAGCAGTCGGCGACCGCCATCGACCGCCCAACGGACAGCCATCCCGATCTCGACGTCGTGGACGCGTACGAGATCCAGCTCCTCAACATCGGCAAACGCCTGGCCGACGGGGCGAAGATCTCCGGTCACAAGGTGGGCCTCGCATCGGAGGCGATGCAGAAGATGATGGGCGTCGACGAGCCCGATTACGGCCACCTCCTCGACGAGATGCAGTACTTCGAGCACACTCCCATCGACACCGGGAAGCTGTGCTTTCCGCGCGTCGAGGTGGAGGTCGGCTTCATCCTGGGCGAGGACCTTCCCGGTGAGGGATGCACCAATCAGGACGTCATCGACGCGACCGCCTGGGTGGTGCCCTCCATCGAGTTGATCGACTCGCGGATCAAGGACTGGAAGATCACCCTCTGCGACACCATCGCCGACAACGCGTCGTCGTGCGGCTGGATCCTCGGACAGCAACGGGTGCCGATCGACGAGATCGACACCGGCGACGTCGACGCGGTGCTGCACCGAAACGGGGAGATCGTGGCGAAGGGCAACTCGTCTGCGGTGCTGGGGCATCCGCTCAACGCCGTCAGCTGGCTGGCGCGCAAGGTCGAGGGTTTCGGGGTCCGGCTCCGCAAGGGCGACCTGATCCTCCCGGGCACCGCGACCCGGGCCATCGACATCTCCCCGGGCGACCACTTCGTGGCCGACTTCGCCGGCTTGGGCAGCGTCACACTCGATTTCACCTAGACAACACGAACTCACCGAGCATGAGGAGGCACTTGTGGCAGCCAAGCTGACCGCAGCGATCATCGGGTCGGGCAACATCGGCACCGACCTGATGTACAAGCTGGAGCGCTCGGAGGTGATCGACCCGCGATGGATGGTCGGCATCGACGCCGACTCCGAAGGAATGAAGCGGGCGGCCGATCGCGGCCTGATCACCATGAGCGGTGGCGCCGACGAACTGCTCGCGTCGTCGGACAAGCCCGATCTGATCTTCGAGGCGACCTCGGCCTACGTGCACCGCGAGTACGCACCCAGATACCAGGAGGCGGGGATCATCGCGGTCGACCTGACGCCCGCGGCTATCGGGCCGGCCGTCGTGCCGCCGGCGAATCTGCGGGAACACCTCGACGCCCCCAACACCAACATGATCACGTGTGGTGGACAGGCGACCATCCCGATGGTGCACGCGGTCAGCTCGGTGGTGCCGGTTCCCTATGCCGAGATCGTCGCGTCGGTGGCCTCGGTTTCCGCGGGGCCCGGTACCCGCGCCAACATCGACGAGTTCACCCGCACCACGTCGGCAGGCGTGGAGACGATCGGTGGGGCCGATCGCGGCAAGGCGATCATCATCCTGAACCCCGCCGACCCGCCGATGATCATGCGCGACACCATCTTCTGTGCCATCCCGGCAGATGCCGACACCGATGCGATCGCCGAGTCGATCCACCGGCGGGAGAAGGAGATACAGGCCTACGTGCCCGGGTACCGGTTGCTGCAGGACCCACAGTTCGATCCGCCGAGCGTGCTCAACGGCGGACATGCCCGCGTGTCGATCTTCGTCGAGGTCGAGGGCGCGGGAGACTTCCTGCCGCCGTACGCCGGAAACCTCGACATCATGACCGCCGCCGCCACCAAGGTCGGCGAGGAGATCGCCAAGCAGAAGTTGGGAGTTTCGGCATGAGCACCAATGTGCACACGACGCCGCGCGATGCGGGACTGATGGCGAACGCACGCAAGTACTCCGACGCGCTCGACATCCGGATCACCGATTCGTCGTTGCGCGACGGCAGCCATCACAAGCGCCACCAGTTCACCACCGACGAGGTGCGATCGATCGTCGGCGCCCTCGACGACGCAGGCGTGCCGGTCATCGAGGTGACCCACGGCGACGGTCTGGGCGGCTCGTCGTTCAACTACGGGTTCTCCAAAACGCCCGAACAGCAACTGATCAAGGCTGCCGCGGAGACGGCGAAGCAGGCCAAGATCGCCTTCCTCATGTTGCCCGGCCTGGGTACCAAGGACGACATTCGGGCGGCCCAGGACAACGGCGGCCAGATCTGCCGGATCGCCACCCACTGCACCGAGGCCGATGTGTCGATCCAGCACTTCGGGCTCGCGCGCGAGCTCGGTCTGGAAACCGTCGGATTCCTGATGATGAGTCACAGCCAGCCCCCGGAAGTTCTCGCCCAGCAGGCACGCATCATGGCCGACGCCGGTTGCCAGTGCGTGTATGTGGTCGATTCCGCGGGCGCCCTGGTGCTCGAGGACGTCACCGTCCGGGTGCAGGCACTGGTCGCCGAACTCGGCGACGACGCACAGGTCGGCTTCCACGGTCACGAGAATCTCGACATCGCGGTGGCCAACTCCGTCAACGCGATTCGTGCCGGGGCGCAACAGATCGACGGATCGATCCGCCGTTTCGGGGCAGGTGCGGGCAACACGCCGACCGAGGCGTTCGTCGGTGTGTGCGACAAGCTCGGCATCAGCACCGGCATCGACTTCATGAAGATCGCCGACGCCGCCCAGGATGTCGTCCGTCCGGTCATGCCGACCGAATGCCTGGTGGACCGCTCGGCGATGATGATGGGCTACGCGGGCTGCTACAGCTCGTTCCTCAAGCACGCCGAGGGCCACGCCGAGCGTTACGGGGTGTCGGCCGCGGAGATCCTGATCGAGGCCGGCAACCGCAAACTCGTCGGCGGTCAGGAAGACCAGCTCATCGACATCGCCCTGGAGCTCAAGAAGAAGCAGGACGCGAATGCCGGTGTCTGACACCGCACGCTCCGACCCCGCTGGCCTTGACCCCGCTGGCTTCGACCCCGCGAGATACGGCCCATGGGCGGTGATCGCGGGAGGCTCCGAGGGAGTCGGTGCGTCCTTCGCGCTGCAACTCGCCGACGCCGGTGTGGACCTGGTGCTGATCGCCCGCAAGCCGGGCCCGCTCGAAGAGACCGCCGAGGCGGTCCGCGCCCGCGGGGTACGGGCGGTGACCCTGTCGGTCGATCTGACCGAGTCGTCGGCGATCGACGAGATCATCGCGGCGACAGCCGATCTCGACGTCGGACTCCTCGTCTACAATGCCGGGGCCAACAGTTACGGCAGTGAGTTCGTGACCGGCGATCTCGACGGATTCCGCACCGTGATCGACCTCAACATCACCGCGCAGCTGGCGCTGGTCCATCACTTCGGTCGTCGCCTGCGGGATCGCGGGCGAGGCGGTCTGCTGCTGGTGGGGTCGATGAGCGGTTACCTCGGTGGCACGCACCTCTCGGTGTACGGCGGCGTCAAGGCATTCGGGCGGGTGTTCGCGGAGTCGTTGTGGCTGGAGCTGCGCGATCACGGAGTGGATGTGCTCGAGCTGGTTCTGGGCGTGACGCGGACGCCCGCCATGGAGCGCGCCGGACTGAACCTCGGTGCGGCCATGGGGGTGAGCGAACCCGACGACGTCGCACGCGAAGGTCTCGAGCATCTCGCCGACGGTCCGGTGTGGATTGCCGGCGGCAACGCCGCGCGAGCCGAGAAGATCAATGGCCCCGACCGCCGCAAGCTCATCCTCCGCCAGCACGAGGCGATGTCGAAGTTGTTCCCGCGCAGGGGAGAACACGACGCCGTCGCGATTCCCTGAGGCACGGGCGCGGGCATGGCCATCGCGGGCTCCGGCGAAGCGTCGGGCTCAGTGACGGCCGATGTGCGCGAGGAAGTCCCGGGCGGCGCCCGCGGCGGGTTGCGGGCCCGCGAGCCACACCGCGCGTAGTGACCGTTCGAGATCGAGGTCCTCGACCGGGATGCGCGTCAGCCGCCGCCCGAGATCGTCTGCGACGGACAGATTGCTGAGCACCGCCGGTCCGGCACCGGCGATGACCGCCGCGCGGACCGATGCCGTGGTGGACAGTTCGAGCACCGGCGGGGTGACCTCGCGGTCCGGCCCCAGCGCTGAGGTCAGCGAGCGTTCCAGGAATTCCCTTGTGCCCGATCCCTCTTCGCGGGTCACCAGTGCGGTGCGGGCGACGTCGGCGGCGGTGATCGGTCTACGGGTTCGCGTCCACGGATGATCGGGCGGAACGATGAGCACCAACTCGTCGCGGGCGACCGTTCTGCTCCGGACTCCCGCAGCGACACGTGACCCTTCGACGAAGCCGAGTTCGACATCGCCCGCGCGGACCATCGCGCAAGCCTGTTCGGTGTTGGTGGCGGTGAACGAGACCTTCGGTGCGTGCTCGTGCTGGGCCGCGAAGGAGACCAGCCAGCGGGGGAGCAGGTGCTCGGCGATGGTGAGACTGGCAGCCAATCGCAGCTGATCACGGCGTTCGAGGCGTAGTGCGGCCAGCCCGGCGTCGAATTCACCGGCGAGGGTCAGCAACCTGTCGGCCCATTCGGCGACGAGCCTCCCGGATTCTGTCGGCACCGAACCGCGTGGCGTTCGCGTGAGCAGTGCGACGCCGAGCTGGGTCTCCATCGCGCGGATGCGCGCCGACACCGCCTGCTGCGTGACGCCGAGCTCGGTTGCGGCCGCGTTGAGACTCCCCGTGTCCACGACCGCCTGCAGCGTCTCCAACGACGCGAGATCGGGCATCCGCGGACTGAGCACCATCCCCAGAGGCTACAACCTCGGTTTGTAACCTCCCAAGGATTCGGCCCCTACTGGCGGGCCGTCGGCCGCGGGAAGGTGGGGACATGACCACGACGACCCTCCTCCGGAGCCGGACCGACGTATCCGTTCGGCAGGCGACCTACCTTCCGCCCAACTGGTTCGCGGCGGTGATGGGCACGGGGATCATCGCGATCGCAGCGCACAGTCTGCCGTGGCAGCCGGCCGGTCTGCGCGTTGTCGCCACAGGGTTCTGGTTGCTGGCGTGCGCGGTGTTCATCGGCGTGGTAGCGGCCACGATCCGCCACTGGGTGCGCGATCCGCAGGTCGCCCGCGGTCATCACGGGCATCGTGTCGTCGCGCACTTCTACGGCGCCGTGCCGATGGCGGTCATGACGGTCGGGACCAGCACCATGGTCGTGGGTGCGGCGATCATCGGTCGTGAGGCGGCACTCGGCGTCGACGTGGTCTGCTGGATCGTCGGCACTCTCGGCGGTGTGGTGACCGCGCTGGTCATCCCGTACCGACACCTCATCGCCGCTCGGCCGGGTGTCGGCGAGGCCTTCGGCGGGTGGTTGATGCCGGTCGTACCGCCGATGGTGTCGGCATCGGCCGCCGCGGTCCTGGTCGGTCAACTCGACGCCGGCTGGGCGCGAGACCTGGTAGTCGGAATCGGTTGCGCGATGTTCGCGCTGGCTCTCCTGGCGGCGACGCCGATCATGGTGGCGCTGGTGGCCCGTCTGCGCACCGGGGACCTCGGTGCGGCCAACATGATGCCGACCTGGTGGATCGTGCTCGGTCCGCTCGGCCAGTCGGTCACCGCCGCATGCCTTCTGGCGCATGTTGCGCCGCAGGTCGTCTCGACGCCGATCGCCGCGGCGATGCACGACTTCTCTCTCACCTATGGGCTGGTCGTCTGGGTGGCGGCCACCTTCTGGATCGGGATCGCCGCGCGGCTCACCGTGCGCACGACGCGCACCGGCATGCCCTTCGCGATGACGTGGTGGTCCTTCACCTTCCCGGTCGGCACCTACGTCACGGCGTCGAGCGCGCTCGCACTCACCCTGGGCTGGAGGGTCTTCCAGGTGGCGGCCGTCGCCGGGTTCGTCATCCTGGTGACCGCATGGACGGTCGTCGCCGCGCGCACCGTGCGTGGCATGGCGTCGGGCGAACTGCTCCGGGTGCCGGTGCCGGTGCCGGTGTGACTGGTGGGGCTTCTGTTCACCACGGTCCACTGGGGTTCACCGGTGTGGTGTGAGTGAAAGTGTCTGTGAAGAACCATGATTCGCCGTGATTGCCCTGTGGAGAGTTGTGGCTGATCGAACGGATGTGCCCGTACTGTGAATTCATGCCCTCGATCACCGAGATCCGCGATCATCTCAACACTCGGCGTCCCGGCCAATCCGACCGGGAAAGCAGTGCTCGATGCGATAAACGAGCTTCGGTTGTTGCGCAACGTCATCGACCACCAGATCGCCGTCCACGTCTCGGCCTTCGACGACTCCGGCGCTGCCGAGAAGGCGGGGTCGACGACGCGGGGGGTGTTGATCGAGATGGGTATGCCGCCGTCGGTCGCACAGCGGTATCTGCGGATCGGTGGCAGCCTCGAGTCGCTGTCGAAGGTAGCCGGCTGCGCGGCGGAGGGCTACCTGGCCTGTGAATGCGTCGATGCGATCGTCCGCGGAGTCAACCACATCGAGAAGCGTTCACCGTCAGCGATTTCTGAAAGCGACCGCGACATCTACGAAGCCGAATTCTTCACGCAAGCATTCTCCGGTGCCACCCCGGCGGAGATCGATGAGCACGCCCGGAGCATCGGGCATCGGATCGCAGACGCTGGTGATGGTGGTGTCCCCGCGGCCGAGGATGCCACGCTGAACTCGGTGACCGGACACGTCACCGGGGACGGTCGGGTGGCGATCGCCGCGGACGTGACCGCGGTGATCGGCGAGAAATTCCTGTCTATGATCGATGAACGTTCCTGTCCCCGGCCCGAACCCGACGGCGCCGCAGACCGCCGCTCGCGGGAACAGCGGTGGGCCGACGGCTTCGAGGTGCTGCTCGACCAGGCCGCGATCGGCGCGACCGTCACCACCGCCGGGTCTGCGTAGGGCGCACCATGCGACTCGACGACCTGACTGTGTAGCGCGGAGGGGTGGTGCCCCGATCGCGGTACTCGCCTGACTGCTTGGGCCGATTCGGCCGCCAGAAGCACGGGGGTACGCCGGCCCCAGAAGGCGGGTTCGGCAGAGGTGAAGAGCTTCCCGGATGTCCGGGATCGTGTGTGTCCTTTGAGAACTCAACAGCGAATCAGTGAATGCGACGCCTACCGGCGTGGCCGGACTCGGGCGGTGGAGCTCCGGTCCGGCCACGTACGGCTGCGATCACATGCCTGCCGGCGGATGGCCCAGGCAGATCAACGCACCCAGCGGGTCCTTGATCGCGGCGAGTGTTCCCCATGGGGTGTCCTCGCCGGGCATCAGGATCTCGGCGCCGAGGGTCTCGGCCTGCTTCACGCTCGCCGCGACGTCGTCGACGGTGATGTAGAGCTGCCAGAACGACGGCACCTCGGGCGGAAACATCTTGGCGGCGTCCATGATCCCGGCGTACGACAGGTCGCCGTAGAAGATCTGACCGTAATTGTCGGGTCCGACGGCATCGGGGTCGCCTCCGGTGCCGACCTCCTCGATCCGCGCCCCGAGCACCGTGCGGTAGAAGTCCAGGGACTTGGCGTAGTCCTTGCTCTGACACTCGAACCAGTACGGCGTGCCGTGGTCGCCGTACTCGGCGTAACCCTGGTGGGTGCCCGGCTGCCAGAACCCGATGACCGCGCCGGCGGTGTCGACGGCCACCATCATCGTGCCCTCGTCGCCGATCGCCATCGGCGGCACCATGATGCTGCCGCCCGCCGCCTCGACCGCCTTCGCGGTGGCCTCGGCGTCCTCGGCGTGCAGATACACCGACCAGATGTTGGGCGGCCCGGCGCCCTCCATCGTCGGACTCAGCCCGGCGACGCGCTTGCCGTTCTTGTAAAAGTTGCGGTAGCCACCGAACTCCTCGTTCGGTGTCTCGGCCTCCCAGCCGAAGATCTGGCCGTAGAAGTCCTCGGCCTTCGCGGTGTCGCTGCTCATCAGGTCGAACCAGATCGGCGCCCCCGAGGGGGCTGCGTACTCAGCCATCGTCGCGTCCTCTCGTCACTACTCGGTTGTGTTTGCTGCTGACACTTCTGACCTCCAGGGTCGCGCAAACTCATCGGTCGCGGAACGATTCGCCCAAGCCGTCCGAGGGAGCACCCAGGCCGGATCGACGCCCGGAACCACCGATGGCGGCGGCGTGGCCGGATCGACGCCGGGGGCGCGTGGCACTCTTGTCGGATGACGACGCAACACCTCACCGTCGACCGGCTCCGCGGCTTCGTGTGGCCCGCCGCACTCGTCGGGGGACTGCTGCTCGTGCTACTCGCGCAGGTGGAGTGGGGCAGCACCGACGAAGGGGTCCAGCCGTCGATCACGGGCCTCGGCCGCGTCACCGTGCCGGGTGCGAGCGACGAAGACGTGGCGTTCTTCTTCGAGGACAACACCGATCGCCCAGGCCTGAGCGTGATCCTGCTCGGCGCCGTGATCGCCGTGGTCGCCGCACTCGCGTGGTGGCGCGCCCGGCTCCGGCCTGCGGCCATCGGGCTGATCGGTCTGGCGTCGGTCATCGCACTTGTCGTGGGCATCCGGACGCTGAGCGACCCCGCCGCGCACCTGTTCTCCGAACGCGTGTCGCAGGCACTCGACCTCGACCTCCCGACGATGCAGCCGGGTTACGGGCTGGTCGGCACCGTTGTTGTCGCGGTGCTGTTGCTCGTCGTCGTGGGGTTCGCGGTCGTGACCTCGGTGTGGTCAGGGGGTGCGGCCGGTGTTGCGCGGGTCAGCCGAAACGACGAATCGTCTTGATGGGACCCATGTCCTTGACCTTGGTGAAGCCGATGGGTTTGCCGGTGGTGTAGGCGTTGAACAGGCGGCCGCCGCCGGCGTAGATGCCGACGTGACCGGCGTCGCGGCCGAAGATGATGATGTCGCCGGGGGCGAGGGCGCTGAGCGGGATCGCATTGCCGACCCTCGCCTGTTGCTGGCTGGTCCGGGGCAGTTTGACGCCTGCGGTGTAGAAGGCCCACTGCATCAGGCCGGAGCAGTCCCAGGAGTGGGGGCCGGTGCCACCCCATCGGTACGGTTTGCCGATCTGAGTCATCGCCGCGGCGAGGGCGGTCAGGCCGGTGGGGGTGGGGATGGGGAGGTAGATCGGCACCGAGCCTGTCGAGTCGCTGGAGCCGGAGCTGGAACCGGCCGCGGCGGCGCGACCGGCATCGGCAAAAGGAGAACCCGCGAACGGCGCCGCGACGGACAGAGCGGCGGAAATGGCAACAGCGCAGGTGACCCGCGTACAGCGGGTTCGCAAATCGGACATGACGTCAGCGTGACCGAGCGCGGGCGGCGTGTCGCCCTTCGTTCTCGACACGTGACGCACGCGTGACTGATGTGATGCCTGAGGCTTGTGTTGCCTAATGTGATTGCGGTGCCGGCAAATTCTCCCGGCAGATCACCAGTAGCCGTCGGGATCGGTGTCCGGCGACCCGGCGGGAATGATGCCCTCGATGACGCCGTGGTCGATACTCGCGGACAGTCGTGCGCAGGTGGGCATCATCGCGCCCGGCAGGAGCGGTCCGTTACCCCCGGTGCCGCTCGTCTCGTCCCCGCCGGCGCGCATCTGCTCGAGACCGTGGCAGCGGTTCCGGGCGTCGGCGTTCCACTGCACGCTGGTGTGGAACGAGCTGGTCTTCTTCACCATCACGCAGGCATGGCATGCGCGGCATTCGATCTCGCGCATGCCGCCGGACAGGTAGTGCTCGCGGTCGCGCTCGGTGGCCGCCTGGACCCGGGCCGCCCGGTCGGGATCGTCGTGAAAATCGGGTGCCTTGGCCCACCCGGGTGATCGCGACACAGCCCGGGTCATCGTCACACCTCGGCCTTGGTGGTGTCCGCCGCGGTCTCGGTCTGCTCTTGTTCGGCCTTCTCGGCTTCTTGGCGTCGAAGATTCTCCTGGATCTCCTCGTTCCAACTCTCGAGAGCCTTGGCGGTGTCGATCTCGTATTCGAACCGGCCGGTCATCTCGTCGGTGACGTCGGCCTTGTCGACGTAGAACTGGTCGTACCAGCGGCGGAGCTGGTAGACAGGCCCGTCCTCTTCGACGAGGAGGGGGTTGTCGATACGGGTCTTGTTCTTCCAGATCTCGACGTCCTGGAGGAAGCCGACCTCGACGCCGGCGCTGATCTTGGTGGCCATCTTCGCGGCCTGCTCGGCGGTGAGGCCCTCGGGCACCTTGGCCATCACGCCGTACATGAGGACGAAGGAGTTCTCGTCGATCGGGTAGTGGCAGTTGGTCAGGATGGTCTCGACCGCGTACCCGCCGTAGTACTGGATCATCGGGTTGAGCATGTACGACGGCCCGTAATACGCGGCGATGGATTCCAGCCGGCTGTCACCGTAGTTGGTGCCGAGGGTGACGTCGGGCCGGCCGTGGGAGTTCATGTACTGCGCGGCGATCTCGCCTTCGAAGACGTTCTTGAAGTAGTCCGGCAGCGCGAAGTGGACATAGTAGAAGTGCGCCATGTCGACGACGTTGTCGATGATCTCGCGACAGTTGGAACCCTCGATGACAATGCGATTCCAGGTCCACGGCGTCCACTCGTCGGAGCCGAACTCCTCGAGCGCGGGAATGATGCACTCCTCGGGCGGCGGGTTGCCCTCGGGGTCGTTGTAGACGAAGACCTGGCCGTTGCGGACCATCGACGGCCACGAGCGGGTCTTGGCCAGCTTGGGATTGCGCTTGGCGTAGGGCACGCCCGCGCAGCGTCCGTTGCCCTTCCACATCCAGCCGTGGAACGGGCAGGCGACGTTGTCCCCCGACAGCCTGCCCTGGGAGAGGTCGCCACCCATGTGACGGCAGAAGGCGTCGAGCACGTTGACCTCGCCCTTGGTGTCGACCCAGACCACCAGCTTGGTCCCGAACACCTGCACCGAGTGGGGTTCGCCGTCGGAGAATTCCTCGAGCAGGCCCAGGCAGTGCCACCCGCGGGCGAACCGGGTGGGCGGGGCGCCGGTGTCGATCTCGCGGATGCCCACGTCGGCGTGGTCGGGGGCGGCGCCACCGGTTGCGCCTGTGTTCGGGGTCATCGTGTCGGGTGCTGATGACATGTGCCCTCTCCTGTCTGTGACTCGTGTCGCGTCGGGGATATGCGTTCAATACTAGAACACGTTTCAGATTTGTCAGGCGGAACGCGTCCCGTAAGCGCGATCGGGCCTGTACATGGGCACAAAGTCCCGGTGCTCGACAGAAATGAGAACGTGTTCTAATCTCGAACTCGTGAGTGCAGCGGCCGGCGTTGTCCGGTCGAGAAGAGACGAGTAGGAGCAGGCGAGATGCCAGCACAACGGAGCGAAGCCGCCGAGCAGGTCCTGGAGAAGATCAACGCGCTGCTCCCGGAGATCGAGCAGCGCGCACAGGCCACCGAGGACCTGCGACGCATCCCTGACGAGACCGTGTCGAGCCTCGAGACCGCCGGCTTCTTCAGGCTGCTGCAGCCCGAGCAGTGGGGCGGCCATCAGGTCGATCCGGTCACGTTCTACGAGGCTGTCCGCCGCATCGCCTCGGCGTGCGGTTCCACCGGCTGGGTGTCGGGCATCATCGGCGTCCACAACTGGCACCTCGCGCTCTTCGACCAGCGGGCGCAGGAGGATGTCTGGGGATCGGACACCAACGTCCGCATCTCGTCGTCGTACGCCCCGATGGGCATGGGCGAGGTGGTCGACGGCGGCTACAAGGTCAACGGTTCCTGGGCCTGGTCGTCGGGTTGCGAGACCGCGGACTGGGTCTTCGTGGGCGGTCCGGTCATCAAGAACGGCAAGCCCGTCGACTTCGTCAGCTTCCTCATCCCGCGCGAGGACTACACCATCAAGGACGTCTGGAACGTCGTCGGCCTGCGCGGTACCGGCTCCAACACCATCGAGGTCAAGGACGTCTTCGTGCCCACGCATCGCATGCTGAGCATGCGCACGATGTCGATGGGCCAGAGTCCGGGGCTCGAGATCAACACCGCGCCCGTCTACAAGATGCCTTGGGGCACAATTCATCCCAGCACCATTGCGACGCCCATCGTCGGCATGGCCTACGGCGCCTACCACGCCCACGTCGAGCATCAGGGCAAGCGTGTCCGCGCCGCGTACGCCGGCGAGAAGGCCAAGGAGGATCCCTTCGCCAAGGTCCGTATCGCCGAGGCGGCCAGCGACATCGACGCCGCCTGGCGCCAGCTGTCGGGCAACCTGCAGGCCGAATACGACCTCATCGTGGCGGGCGAGGAGGTCCCGATGGAACTGCGGCTGGCCGCGCGTCGAGATCAGGTGCGCGCCACCGGGCGGGCCATCTCGGCCATCGACCGGCTCTTCGAGAACTCCGGCGCGCATGCCCTGGAGAACGGCACCCCGATCCAGCGGTTCTGGCGAGACGCACACGCCGGTCGTGTGCACGCCGCCAACGATCCCGAACGCGCATACGTGGCATTCGGCAACGGCGAGTTCGGGATTCCCATCGGTGACACGATGGTGTGAGCAGGGTGCAACAGACGCTCGATCAGGCACAACTTCAGGAGTCATCAGATGAGTGAGAGTCCGATCCGGTCGCTGGGATACATGAGGATCGAGGCCACCGACGTCGAGGCATGGCGCACCTACGGGCTGAAGGTACTCGGCATGATCGAGGGGTCCGGGCTCACCGAAGGCGCGCTCTACCTTCGGATGGACGATTTCCCGGCGCGACTGGTGATCGTCCCGTCCGAGCACGACCGGCTGTCCAGTGCGGGCTGGGAGGTCGCCAACGCCGCAGCGCTGCAGCAGGTTCGCGACAGCCTGTCGCGTGCGGGTGTGCTGTTCCGCGAGGGCAAGGACGAAGAGGTCGCCGACCGTCGGGTGGCGGAGATGATCGTCTTCGACGACCCGGCAGGCAACACCCTCGAGGTCTTCCACGGTGCGGCACTCGAGCACCGGCGCATCGTGAGCCCCTACGGTCATCGGTTCGTCACCGAAGAGCAGGGCCTCGGCCACGTCGTGCTCACCTGCTCAGACGACAAGGCGGCACTCGAGTTCTACCGGGACGTCCTGGGATTCAGGCTCCGCGACTCCATGCGGCTGCCGCCGCAGGTCGTCGGACGGGAAGAGGGTGACGAGGTCCCGTGGCTGCGTTTCCTCGGCTGCAACCCTCGGCACCATTCGCTCGCGTTCCTGCCGATCCCCAACAGCACCGGGATCGTCCACCTGATGGTGGAGGTGGAGAACTCCGACGACGTCGGCCTGTGCCTCGACCGCGCGCTGCGCAAGAAGGTCCCGATGTCGGCGACGCTGGGCCGGCACGTCAACGACCTGATGCTCTCCTTCTACATGAAGACCCCCGGCGGATTCGACGTCGAATTCGGCTGTGAGGGAAGAACGGTCAAAGACGACGAGTGGATCGCGCGGGAAAGCACCGCGGTGAGCCTGTGGGGACACGATTTCACCGTCGGATTCAAGAGCTGACATGACCCAGCGGACTTCCACGCGGACGCCCTACGGTTCCGCCGAGTTCGATTCCCGGCAGTTCCGCACCGCGATGGGTCAGTTCTGCACCGGTGTCACGGTCATCACGACCCTCGGCCCCGACGGCGGCCCGGTGGGGTTCGCCTGCCAGTCCTTCGCCGCGCTCTCCCTCGACCCGCCGCTCGTGCTGTTCTGTCCGATGAAGACCTCGCGGAGCTGGAAGGTCATCGAGGAGACCGGCAAGTTCTGCGTCAACATCCTCTCCAATCGGCAACAGGACGTCAGCGCGGCTTTCGGTGCGCCCGGTGACGACAAGTTCGCCAACATCACCTGGGACCCGTCACCGGCGGGTCTGCCGGTCATCCGGCACGGGCTCACCTGGGTGGAGTGCGACGTCGAGAGCGTCACCGACGGCGGAGACCACCACATCGTGATCGGCCGGGCACTCACGCTCGGAGAGGTGTTGCAGGACAAGCCTCTGCTGTTCTACCGCGGCGGCTACCTCTCGACCGAACACCCGCGGGTCACCCCCGCGCAGGCAGAACTGGAGAACTTCTTGACGTGGACGGGCGGGGACACGTGGCTGTGAGTCCGGACAGCACCACCGACACCGACGACGCCCCCCAGACACCGGTGACCCGGCCTCTGGTCACCCAGCCGCTCACCGACGCGATCGCCGAGGCCGAGAAGCTCGTCACCGCAGCCGAATTCGCCGAGACCGAGCAGGATCTGGCCGAGGGGTACGACTATCTGGCCGGCAGCATCGCCGCGATCGTCCAGCTCGTCCGGGCGCGATCGCTGTCGCACCCGAACTTCGTCACCTCCACCGGGCCGGCGACCAAGATGGGGCTGGACAACCCGGACACGCTCTACTACCACGCCGACGTCGAACCGTCGGGCACCTACGTGGTCCGCGGCCGCCGCGGCACCACCACCGATCTCAGCTTCCAGGTCCTGCGCGGCGACTACACGGCGTCGGCGGTTCCCGGTGGTGAGGACGCGTTCGACGACCGCCGCCTCGACATCGCCGACGACGGGACATTCGAGCTCACGTTCGGCCCGCCGATCGCCGACCCGCCCGCAGGCTACTTCGCGCTCGGCGACGGGGCGTCGATGCTGGCGGTACGCGAGGTCTACTCCGACTGGACCGAGCGCAAGGGGTCGATCACCGTCGAACGTGTCGACACGGTGGGGACCGCGCCGGCCGAACCCGATCTGGCACGCGTCTCCAGGCGCTACGCCACCGCAGGCAAGATGCTCACGGCGCGCATCAACACCTGGTTCAACTTCCCCAAGTGGTTCTACCTCGACGAGCCGGTCAACACCTTCACCCCGCCGCGGCAGACGCCGGGAGGCCTGAGTACCCAGTTCTCGTCCGTCGGGCATTTCCGGCTGGGGCCCGATGAGGCCATGGTCATCACCATCCCGCGTTCGGATGCGCCCTATCAGGGCTTTCAGCTCGGCAGCATGTGGTACATCTCGCTCGACTACGTCAACCACCAGACCAGCCTCAACTCGGCTCAGGCGCAGGTCGATCCGGACGGGATGATCCGGATGGTGGTGGCGCACCGCGATCCGGGCGTGGCCAACTGGATCGAGACCACCGGGCGGTCGAAGGGCATCCTGCAGTTCCGTTGGCAGCGGACCGATTCGCCGATCGGGCCCGACCTCGGGCCGTCCGCCGAGGTGGTCGGCTTCGACGAGGTGCACACGCACCTGCCGTATCTCGAGCACAACAAGATCGACGCCGACGGCTGGGCGGAGCGGATCGCGGCGCGGCAACGCGCGTTCGCGGAGAGGATGCTGGGATGAGTGCTGGAGTGCCCGGTGCCGGACTGCTGGACGACAAGGTGGTCGTCGTATCGGGGGTGGGACCGGGTCTCGGGCGGTCGATCTGCCTGCGCGCGGCCGCCGAAGGCGCACGGGTGGTGCTCGCGGCCCGTACCGAGTCCCGGTTGAAAGAGGTTGCCGCCGAGATCGATGCGGCCGGCGGCACCAGTCTGGTGGTGCCCTCCGACATCACCGACGACGCCGCGGTCGACAATCTCGTGGCCACCACCGTCGCCGAGTTCGGGCGGGCGGACGTGCTGGTCAACAATGCCTTCGCCCTGCCGTCGATGAAGCCGCTGGGACGCACCGACCTCGACCAGATCGCCGCCAGTATCGACGTGACGGTGCTGGGTACGCTGCGCGTCATCCGAGCGTTCACCGACACGCTGGCCGACGCCGACGGCTCGATCGTGAACATCAACTCGATGGTCATCCGGCACTCCGAACCGCGGTACGGCAGCTACAAGATCGCCAAATCGGCACTGCTGGCCATGTCCCAGTCGTTGGCGACCGAGCTCGGCGACAAGGGGATCCGCGTCAACTCGGTCGCACCGGGCTACATCTGGGACGACCAGCTGAAGTGGTACTTCGGCGAGGTCGCCAAGAAGTACGGGATCACCCCCGAGCAGGTCTACGAACAGACCGCCTCGAAGTCGGACCTCAAGCGTCTGCCCGAACCCGACGAGATCGCCGACGCCGTCGTGTTCCTCGCCTCCCCGATGGCGCGGGCCATCACCGGGCACACGCTGGACGTGAATTGCGGTGAATACCATGACTAGTGCGGCTCGGACCGACGTCGGGACGATCGAGGATCTGCACTCCTCGGCGACACGCGCCACCGGCCTGGACGACTTCGGCGACCCCGACTACCTCGAAGCGCTGGGCATCCTGCTCGACTCGTATCGGGCCGAGGCCGGCCTGACCGAGCTGGGCAGCAAGATGTTCCGCTTCTTCCTCAAGGGCGCCCTGATCGCCAGATTGCTGAGCGAGGCGTCGTGGAAGGCGAATCCGGCGCACGCCGACGTCGAGGTCACCCGGCCGATCTTCGTGACCGGCCTGCCGCGCACGGGAACGACTGCGCTGCACCGTCTTCTCGCCGCCGACCCGAACCATCAGGGCCTAGAGATGTGGCTGGCGGAGTTCCCGCAGCCCCGGCCCCCGCGGGAGACCTGGACCGACAACCCGGTCTACCAGCAGATCCAGTCCGGCTTCGAGCAGCACCATGTGGAGAATCCGGAGTTCATGGGCCTGCACTACATGGATGCGGGCGAGGTCGAGGAATGCTGGCAGTTGTTGCGCCAGAGCGTCATGTCGATCTCGTACGAATCACTGGCCCACATCCCCACCTACTCACAGTGGCTCGCCGCGCAGGACTGGACGCCGGCGTACCGGCGTCACCGGCGCAACCTGCAACTGATCGGCCTGAACGACCCGGGAAAAAGGTGGGTGCTCAAGAACCCGAGTCACCTGTTCGCGCTGGACGCCTTGATGGCGGCGTACCCGGACGCGCTGGTCATCCAGACGCATCGGGAGCCCAGCACCATCATCGCGTCGATGTGCAGCCTGGCCGAACACGCCACCCCGGGATGGTCGACGACCTTCACCGGTGACCAGATCGGCCGCGATCAGCTGGAGCTGTGGTCGCGCGGATTGCGGGAGTTCTCCGCCGCGCGAACCAGATACGACCGCGACCAGTTCCTCGACATCGACTTCGTCGATCTGCGTTCGGATCCGATGGGTACCGTCGAACGCGTGTACGCCGCTCTCGACATCCCGATGTCGGACGCCGCGCGCGGCGCGGTGGCAGCGCTCGACGAGGAGAGCCGTTCGGGGGCGCGAAAACCACAGCACCGCTACCAACTGGCCGACTACGGGCTCGACGAAGAGATGGTCGAGGCGGCGTTCGGACGCTGAACAGCGTACGGCCGCCAAGTGCAGTCCGGCGATCGCCGGGCGCCGGTGCGCTTTCGGTTCTACAGTGCAACCCATGCCAGCACCGGAGAACCGGCGGTCCGCGGAGGGTCTGAGCCGGCTGATCGCGTTCGCGGATGCCGTGGTCGCCATCGCACTCACCCTGCTGGTGCTGCCGCTCGTCGACATCGCGAGCGAACTGCGCGAGGGCACCACGGTGGCCGACGTCGTGTCGGACAAGTCCGTCGAGCTCGGCAGCTTCCTCGTGAGCTTCGTGGTGATCTGGATCCTGTGGCGGCAGCACCACCAGACGATGGAGTACTTCCGTGCCTATGACCGGACGATCGTCAACCTGCACTTCGTCTGGCTGCTGACGATCGTGGCGCTACCGTTCGCCACCGCACTCGTCGACGGCGAGCACGTCGAGCAGGCCAATGTGCTCTACATCGGAGTCCTCGCGGTGTCGGTGGCCGCGCTGGTCGCCATTGCGCGATGGGGCCAGCGTCATCGCGACCTGCTCGTCGACGACGAGCAGACCGAACGGTGGAGGCAGTTCTCCGGCGGACTGGGCACCCTGCTGGTGCTGGCGGTCGCCCTGATCATCGCCATCGTGTTCCCGCGCAGCGGCAACGTACCCCTGCTGTTGCTGGTCCTCACCGATCCGGCCGAGCGGATGCTCGACCGGATTCGGAAACCGGCCGTTTGAGGGGTCGAGCCCGAACACGGCCCGTCGGTGACGTTCCTCTAACGAAGACCTGCGGCGGCGTGCGCGACCGCGCTGTGAGGCGCACCGAGCAGCTGTGAGGTGCTCTGTGCGCGTTTGAAATAGAGGCCGATGTCGTGTTCCCAGGTGATGCCGATGCCGCCGTGCAACTGGATCGCCTCGCCGGTGATGCTGCGGTAGGCGTCGGAGCAGTAGACGTGCGCGGCCAGAGCGAGTTCGGCGGCGTCGGGCGCGTCGGCGGCGACCGCCGCGACGGCCGCCCGCGAGATCGACCGGGCCGTCTCGACGAGCACATACATGTCGGCCATGCGATGTTTGAGCGCCTGGAACGATCCGATGATGCGACCGAACTGCTTGCGCGACTTGGTGTATTCGACGGTGAGATCCAGTGCGCGCTGCGCGCCACCGACCTGTTCGGCCGACAGCAGTGCCCAGGCGAGTGTTCGCAGGCGTGCCGCGAGGTCGGCGGGGGCGGGGATCACGGTCGAGGCGACCTCGTCGAAGCGGACGGAGGCCAGCGCGCGGGTGGGGTCCAGAACCGGCATCGGTGACACCGTCACGCCCGGGGAGTCGGCGGCCACCTCGTGCAGGGTGACGTGCTCACCCGGGCCGGAGGCCAAGACGAGGAACACATCCGCCGACTCGGCGTCGACGACGTAATGCGCCGTGCCGGAGAGCAGTCCGGCGTCGGCGTGCACGCCGGGGCGGTCGCAGCCGCGTTCGCCGGCCCAACAGAGTGCGGCGATCCGCTCACCGGCGGCCAGATCTCCGAGCAACCTCGACGAGGCGTCGTCATCCGCGGCCAGCATCACCGCCGAGGTGGCGAGTACCGCCGAGCCGAAAGCCGGGACGGGGCTCAGCGCGGCGCCGAGTTCTTCGAGGACGGCGGCGGTTTCCAGCCAGCTCGCACCCGCACCGCCGTGCGCTTCGGGGATCGGGAGTGCGGCGACCCCGATCTCGGTGCACAGGGTCTGCCACAGACTCGCGTCGATCCGGCCGGGCGAGGCCATCGCGGAGCGGACCGCAGCCGAATCCCCTCGGCGCCGGAGGAGGTCGCGCACCGACTCGGCGAGCGCTTCGCGCTCCTCCGGTGAGATCGCGGGGGACAGGGTCCCGGAGTCAACGTTCACGGTCACAACGTCTCCAGGATGTGTTGGCGGTGCACGGCGGGAGCGCCCCAGGCGCTGAGCAGCGCGCGGGTCTTGGTGATGTACAACGAGATGTCGTGTTCGGCGGTGTAGCCGATCGCTCCCATCACCTGCAGTGAGCGACGCGCCGACAGGTGTGCGGCGTCGGCCGCGGCGACCTTCGCCGCCGAGACGTCCCGGGACACATCGGTGTCCTCGGGAACCTGCCCGTCGATCCCGAGTGCGGCGGCATGGACCAGCGGGCGGGCCATCTCGATGGCGATCGCCACATCGGCGAGGTGGTGTTTGACCGCCTGGAATGAACCGATGGGCTTGCCGAACTGCTTGCGGGACTGCGCGTATTGCGCGGCGATCGTGAGCATCGCCTGGCCGAGCCCGAGGAGCTGTGCGGCGGTGGCGAGTGCACCGGCGTCGGCGGCATCGGAGGCGTCGACCCCGGACGCGAGCTGCTTGTCCGGCGCCACCCGGGACAGTGTGCGTGTCGGGTCGACGGAGGCCTCGGTGCCCTCCACCGAAGCCGTCGACAGCACACCGTCGACGACGACATACACATCCGCGGACGCCACGTCGGGTGCCATCGGCTGCAGCGGGGCGATCGCACAGGTCGCGAGGCGACCTTCGGCGAGCTCGCTCAGGTACCGGCCGGACACGTCGGCGTCACGGAACAGGACCGGCAGTACCGCAACGCTCTCGGCGATCGGCCCGGGCGCGCAGTGACGTCCGAGCTGTTCGACCGCGACGACCATCTCCACGGCGCCCGCGCTGCTCCCGCCATGCGATTCATCGATCAGCAAGCCGCTGATCCCGGCGTCGGCGAGCTGGGAGTACACCTTGGCGACCGCGGTGCGATCACCGGCGGCCCAGGCACGTGCCGCGGCAGGCATGTCGGCCTTGCCCAGCATCGCGTCGACCGTCGATGCCAGGTCGGTGTGGATGTCGGAGAGTTGAAAGTCCATGGGATTCTACCGATCTCCGCGAGGAAGGCCGAGGAGTCGCTCGGCGATGACGTTGCGTTGGATCTCGTTGGTGCCGGCGTAGATCGGGCCGGACAAGGAGAACAGGTAACCGTCCATCCACGGGTCGTCGAGCTCGGCGGCGGCCCCCTGCAGGTCGAGGGCCGTCTCGTGGGCGGCGATGTCCCACTGCGACCAGAAGACCTTGTTGATCGACGATTCCATGCCCAGTGAGCCGCCGGCGGCGAGACGGCTCACCGTCTGATAGGTCGACAGTTCGTAGGCGCGGGAACCGATCCACGCGTCGGCGACACGCGCGTCGGCGTTCGCCGTCGACGGCACGTCGTCGCGGTTGGAACGCCAGAGCTCCACCAGACGGTCCGTGGTGGCGAGGAACCGTCCCGGCGCGCGCAGCGACAGGCCGCGTTCGTTGGCGGCGGTGCTCATCGCCACCCGCCATCCGTTGTCGACCTCGCCGATGACCCCGGACGCGCCCGGGTCGGACGGGTCGTCGGGGACGAAGACGTTCTCCAGGAACACTTCTGCGAATCCGGCCTCGCCGTCGAGCTGTGCGATGGGGCGGACGGTGACGCCCTCGGCGCGCAGGTCGAACATGAAATAGGTCAGGCCCTTGTGCCGTTGCGCCTGCTTGTCGGTGCGGAACAGACCGAAGGCGCGGTCGGCGAAGCTCGAGCGTGAGCTCCAGGTCTTCTGGCCGCTGAGCAGCCAGCCGCCCTCGGTGCGCACCGCGGTCGACCGCAACGACGCGAGGTCACTGCCGGCCTCCGGCTCGCTCCACGCCTGGCCCCAGATCTCCTCGGCGTTGGCCATCTTGGGCAGGATGTTCTCGAGCTGTGCGGGACTCGCGTGTTCGAACAGGGTGGGTGCCAGCAGGAAGATGCCGTTCTGGCTCACGCGGCCGGGCGCACCGGAACGGTAGTACTCCTCCTCGAAGATGACCCAGTGCAGCAGTGGTGCGTCGCGTCCGCCGAACTCCTCCGGCCAACTGACCACCGACATGCGATCGGCGGCCAGCTTCCGCTCCCACTCACGGTGGGCCTCGAAACCCTCGGCGGTGTCCATCGACGGGAGGGGTTCTTGCGGAACGTTGTCCGCCATCCAGGTACGTACTTCGGCGCGGAACGCCTCGGCGGCGTCGTCGAACATCAGGTCCATGTCAGCTCCCCGATCCCGAAGGCGTTGTCGCGCCGGCCTTCATCGATTTCGCGTCCATGCCGCCCAGTGAGTCGCCACCGGCCTCGGCGTTGGCCGAATGCGCGTAGTGGTGCCAGCCGAAGACCGAGTCCATCGAATTGCGCAGTCCCATCTGGTCTTCGCAGATGTTGACGGCCTTCTTGCTGAGGAAGAGCCCTTGCATCGGCATCGCGACGGCCTTCTCGGCGATCTCGTTGACCTTGGTCTGCAGGTCATCTCGCGGCACGACGTGGTTGACCATGCCCCAGTCGGCGGCCTGTGTGGCGGTGAAACGTTCACCGGTGAACAGGATCTCCTTGGCCCGCCGGGTGCCGAGTGCGTAGGCGTGTGCGAAGTACTCGACGCCGGGGATGCCCATGCGTGCCACCGGGTCGGAGAAGAATGCGTCGTCGGAGGCGACGATGAAGTCGCAGATCCAGGCGAGCATCAGGCCGCCGGCGATGCAGGCGCCGTGCACCTGTGCGATCAGCGGCTTGGGGATCTCCCGCCAGCGGCGGCACATCCCCATGTAGACCTCCATCTCGCGGGCGAGGCGCTGGTCGGCGCCGGTCTTGTCGGTGTGATCCCAGTGCAGGACCGCGGCGTTCTCGTAGTAGGTGTCGAAGTCGCGTTCGGGGGTGCCGATGTCGTGTCCGGCCGAGAAGTGCTTGCCGTTGGCGCGCAGCACGATGACCTTGACCGAGGAGTCCTCGACCGCCTTGCGGAAGGCCGCGTCGAGCGAATAGGTCATCACCGAGTTCTGCGCGTTGCGGTATTCGGGGCGGTTCAGCGTCACATACGCGACGGCGCCCTCGGGTCCACCGGTCTCATAGGCGACGGGTGAGGTGTCCGGGCCCAGATCGTCGGGTCCGAGTGGGGGCGGGATGACGGCTTCGCTCATGCCCACGAGACTAACCTAGCAAGTGCTTGGTTGGTAAGGCCCGGTCCCGAAGGAGTGCCCGGACGCCTCAAGGCACGACGATCGTCCCGGTGCAGCTCGTCGACGGGATGGCCCACAACGCGTTGCGATTGACCGCGCTGAAGGTGACGTCGACGCGGCCCTTGCCGATCTGCTTCTGCGGTAGAACGAAGTAGTGGACGCCCTGGTAGGGCGGGTTCACCCGGACATTGCTGATCTTGGTGCCGCGCTTGCCGGTGCCGGGGTTGCGCCAGTCCAGGCGGGCGGCGGACTGGTAACCGCCGGGGAAGTAGCTGGGGAAGTCGACGGCGATATAGGCGTTGCCACCGTAAGAACTGACGATGGTGCGTCGCGCCAGGAACGGCACGTCGACCACGTTCGGGCTCAGCCCGACGCAGTTCGACAGGGGGAACTCGCGTGACACCGGGGCGGCGTCGCCGGTGCCGGTTCCGGCGACGCCGAGAACTGCTGCCGAGGCCAGTGCGATGGCGGCGGAGGCCAATCGGGTGATCGTCTTGGTGCTGGACATGGGCCGACTCCTCGAAGATGACGTGACTCTGGTGGTGACAGTTTCCCGCAGTCGGAATGATTCGTACTGGTTTCCGCTCCGAGTCGGTCATTCGATGGGGTGCCTGCCTGCTGCTCAGCGCAGGTGGGCCGAGACCGCCTCGGCGGCGAGTCGCGCCGACTCGGCGAGCTCGTGCAGGTCGTCGGCGCCGAGCGCGTTGTTGGGGCAGGCGACGAGCGCGGCGACCACGCGTCGTCCGGCGTCGAAGATCGGTGCGCCGATGGTGACCACCGGGATGTCGGCGCCGGTGGCGGCGCAGGCGTCGACCTCTTCGGGGAGGTAGTCGATCAACGACAGCTCGGTGAGCAGATCGCCGACCCGGGCGCGGAGGGTGTCCGAGACGGTGTCGAGCGAGCCCAGTGCCCCGATGATCGCCGCATGGTCGTCGGTCATCCGCTCGATCGAATAGCCGCGTTCGGCGACGACGTCGAGGACCAGTCGTAGACGAGTGCGGCTGGACTCGGCCGCCTGCGCGATCCAGGCCGCTTGTGAGTCCGCGGAATCCCAGGCGATGAACTCGCGGCAGATCGGCGGCCGGAGCCGGATGCGGCTGCCGTTGCGCAGCCACGGATGGGGTTCGGAGTCGGGGGCCAGATGAGGCGGGAAGGCGTGCGCGGTGAGGGTCACCATGTCCGGCGAGGTGCGCCGGGCGACGAAGCAGGGGATCTCGAACCGATGGCAGAGGTCGCGCGCCGCCGCTGCGGCCCAGGGGGTGAGGTGGTCGGCGCCGCCGGCGATCCGCGCGAGGGCGACGAAGGCGGGACCGATGGCGAATGTGCCCGACACGGAATCGCGGACGAGCCATCCCTGCTCGACGAGTTCGGACACGATCGCGTGCGCGGTTGCGCGGGACAGTCCGGTCCGACGCACGATCTCGGCCAGGGTCAGAGGGGGTTGACCCGCACCGGCCAGGAGTTCGACGATGCGCACGACCCGCGATGTCGGCGGCGACGCGGCGCGCGCCGGTTGACGCGGCTCCGAAAGGTCACCTACGGTTTGTGTCACATTGTCAACACTTAGTGTCGAATATTCGACATGTCAAGGGGGCGCATGGTGACGAGCAGGACCGACACCGACAACCGGCACGTCCACCAGCACGGCTACGAACTGTCGCACCTCGCCGAACTCGAGGCCGAGTCGGTGCACATCTTCCGCGAGGTCGCGGCGACCTTCGAACGTCCGGTCCTGCTGTTCTCGGGCGGCAAGGACTCCGTGGTCATGTTCCACCTCGCCCGCAAGGCCTTCTGGCCCGCGCCGATCCCGTTCCCGCTCATGCACGTCGACACCGGCCACAACTTCGACGAGGTGATCGCCTACCGCGACCGCGTGGTCGCCGACACCGGCGTCCGGCTCATCGTGAGCTCGGTCCAGGACGACATCGACGCCGGACGCGTCGTCGAACAGACCGGGCCCGGTGCCAGCCGTAACCGGTTGCAGACAGCCGCATTGCTTCGCGGCATCACCGAGAACCGCTTCGACGCGGTGTTCGGCGGTGCGCGCCGCGACGAGGAGAAGGCGCGCGCCAAGGAGCGGGTGTTCAGCTTCCGTGACCGGTTCGGGGCCTGGAATCCGCGTGAGCAACGTCCCGAACTGTGGCGGCTCTACAACGGACGTCATGCCAAGGGCGAGCACATCAGGGTCTTCCCGCTGTCGAACTGGACCGAACTCGACATCTGGCAGTACATCGCCGCCGAGAACATCGATCTCCCGTCGATCTACTACGCCCACGAGCGCGAGGTGATCCCGCGCGACGGCATGCTGCTGGCGAAAACCCGTTTCCTGCAGACCCTTCCCGGTGAGGAGGCGCGGACCGAGACCGTGCGGTTCCGGACGGTCGGCGACGCCACCTGCACCGGCTGTGTGCTGTCGGGCGCCGACGACGTCACCAAGGTGATCGAGGAGATCGAGGTGACGAGACTGACCGAACGCGGCGCTACCCGCGCCGACGACCGGATCTCGGAGTCGGGCATGGAAGACCGCAAGAAAGAGGGGTACTTCTGATGAGTATCGGCAGCGTGCCCGGGGGCGCCACCGAGATGCTGCGCCTGGCGACCGCGGGATCGGTCGACGACGGCAAGTCGACGCTCATCGGCCGCCTCCTCTACGACTCGAAGGCGATCTTCACCGACCAACTCGAGTCCATCGAGCGGACCAGCGCCGAGCGCGGCGACGAGTACGCGAACCTCGCACTGCTGACCGACGGCCTGCGCGCCGAACGTGAGCAGGGCATCACCATCGATGTCGCATATCGCTATTTCGCCACGCCCAAGCGGAAATTCATCATCGCCGACACCCCCGGGCACGTGCAGTACACCCGCAACATGGTGACCGGGGCGTCGACCGCCGACCTCGCCATGATCCTCATCGACGCCCGCAAAGGGGTCCTCGAACAGACCCGGCGCCATGCCTTCCTGTCGTCGTTGCTCGGCATCCCGCACCTGACGATCTGCGTCAACAAGATGGACCTCGTCGAGTGGTCTCAGGAACGGTTCGACGAGATCTGCGCCGACTTCGTCGATTTCGCGGCCAAGCTCAACGTCGTCGACCTGACGTTCATCCCGTTGTCGGCGTTGCGCGGCGACAACGTGGTCGAGCAGTCGGTGCACATGCCCTGGTATGAGGGACGGCCGCTGCTCAACCATCTCGAGAACGTCTACATCGCCTCCGACCGCAACCTCATCGACGCCCGGTTGCCGGTCCAGTACGTGATCCGTCCCCAGCGCAGCGACGGCAACGATCACCGCGCGTACGCGGGTACCGTCGCCGGCGGCGTGTTCGCCATCGGTGACGAAGTCGTCGTCCTGCCAAGTGGTTTCAGTACGACCATCACCGACATCTGGGCTCCGGGTGGAGTCCGGGTCGACGAGGCGTTCGCGTCGATGGCGGTGTCGGTGGAGCTCGCCGACGAGATCGACATCGTGCGCGGCGACATGCTCGCCCGGCCCAACAACCGTCCGTATGTGGGCCGCGACCTCGACGCGATGGTGTGCTGGTTCGCCGAGGACGCCGAACTGAGCCAGGGGACCCGCTATCAGTTGCTGTGCGGTACCCGCCTCACCCGCGCACAGGTCAGCGGGCTCAATTACCGGCTCGACGTGAACTCGCTGCATCGTGACGAGCAGGCCGAAGGGTTGTCGCTCAACGAGATCGGCCGGGTCACCCTGCACACCCAGGACCCGGTCATGTTCGACTCCTACCGGCGCAACCGGGACACCGGCAGCTTCATCCTGATCGACGAGGTCACCAACCGCACCGTCGGCGCGGGCATGATCACCGCGCCCGTCAGCCACGACAGTCACGTCGTCTGGCAGTCCACCAAGGTCTCCCGCGAACACCGGCCACACCAGGGCGCCACGATCTGGCTGACCGGGCTGTCGGGGTCGGGCAAATCGTCGCTGGCGGTGGAACTCGAACGCCGATTCGTCGCGGAGGGGCGCCCCGCGTATCTGATGGACGGTGACAACCTGCGGCACGGACTCAACTCCGACCTCGGCTTCTCCGACGACGACCGGCGCGAGAACATCCGCCGGACCAGTGAGGTCGCCGCGTTGTTCGCCGATTCGGGGTCGATCGCCATCGTCTCGCTGATCAGTCCGTTCGCCGAGGAACGGCAACGGGCCCGCGAGATCCACGCCCAGCGCGGTCTGCCGTTCTACGAGATCTTCGTCGACACCCCGATCGAGGAATGCGAGCGCCGAGACCCGAAGGGGCTGTACGGCAAGGCGCGGCGGGGAGAGATCAGCCAGTTCACCGGCATCGACTCGCCCTACGAACGGCCGACGAACGCCGAACTGATCATCACCCCCGACGACGGTGCGCCCACAGACGCCGCCGATCTGGTGCTCCGTAACCTCGGACTGTGACCTCGATCCGCAGGCCCGTGATTGCGAACGGGTGCCGCTGGGTACAGCTCACCGGAGCCCGGGGAACCAACCGAGAGGGAACTCGTGACCGACGATCGCGCACTTGCCGGTGAACTCGCCACCGCCGCAGGCGAACTCCTGCTGGACATCCGCCGCAACAGCGGCCTGTCGGGCAGGGAACTCGGCGATGCCGGAGACCGGCAGGCCGACGACCTCATCCTCGGCAGGCTGGCCGAGGAACGGCCCGACGATGCGGTGTTGTCGGAGGAATCGGCGGACGACAAATCTCGCCTGGGTGCCTCCCGGGTCTGGATCGTCGACCCCGTCGACGGCACCCGCGAGTACGGGACGACCGATCGCACCGATTGGGCGGTGCACGTCGCCCTGTGGTCGGCGACCGACGGACTGATCGCGGGGGCGGTCGCGCTGCCGGCGCTCGGGGTGACCTACCTCGACGACGACACCGCCGTCGAACCCGCCGAAGGGCTGGCGTCGCGACCCCGCAGTGGAGTGCCGCGCGTCGTCGTGAGTAGTTCTCGCCCCCCGGCTTTCGCCGATGAGGTGGCCGCCGCGATGGGCGGCGAGGTGCTGCAGATGGGGTCCGCGGGTGCCAAGGCGATGGCCGTGGTCCGCGGCGAGGCTGAAGCCTATGTCCACGCCGGCGGCCAGTACGAGTGGGATTCGGCCGCGCCGGTCGCCGTGGCCAAGGCGAAAGGCCTGTGGTGCGGCCGGATCGACGGCTCGCCGCTGGTCTACAACAACGAGGACACCTACCTGCCCGACCTGATCATCTGCCGTCCCGAATACACCGAGGCGATCCTGACGGTGACCACCGAGGGCGCCGGAGGCTGATCGCCGGCCCGGCCGGGTCTCAGTGCGTCACGATGACCTTGATGACGACGATCGCCGTCGCCACCACGGTGACCGCGGACGCCCCGAGCAACGTTGCCCGACCGGGACGTTCGTTGTTCAGGCGATCGATGACGAACACCGTCCCGCCGATGCGCGCCAGGATCACGATCTCGGCGGCCAGCTGCGCGGTGCGCGGCTCGATCCAGTCGAGCCACCCCATCGCCAGGATCACGCACGGTACCGACGCCGAGGTCAGGATGGGCACCGAGTCGCGTAGGTGTCCCAGCACGCTGGCCTTCGACGGCGCGGGCGTCCCGTCGTTCACCCGCCGCGCGACGGCCTCGGCGAACACGTGCGCGACGAAGGTCGATCCCGCGGTGCCGAGGAGGATGAGGATGCCGACGAAGTCATCGGTGACGTGCAGCGGGATCAGCGCGGCGAGGATCAGGATGTTGCCGTAGATGTAGGCGCTGATCCGCTGCGCCGCGTGCTTTCGCTCGAGCGGGTTGCTGCGCGTGAACAAGGGGCCGTGCAGCAGCGTCCACGGGCGGGCGGTCATGGTTCGAGAAAGTATCAGCGCGGGACGAGTTCGTCGACGACGTCGGAGATCTTGTCGTCGGGGCGGCTCAGACAGACCGTCGCCGCAACGGCGGCCACCTGCTGCGCATTCGACGTCACGCCCAGCTGCGTCACGGTCTCTTCTCGCGCGGCGTCGTCCTGCGCCCGGAACTGCTTGCACGTCAACGACGTGGCCTCGCCGTCGCCGGTCCGGGTCGCGGTCGTGTTCGCGGTGGCCGCGGTGCTCGACGCCTCGGGGGACGAAGGTGGCGTCGAGGACTGGGGCGGTGAGATCTGGGCCGTCGAGCTCAGGGGCGTCGTGGACGGGGAGGATGCGGGCTCGGGGTCGGCGGAGCAGGCGCCGAGGGCGAGGCCCACGGCCGCGATCAGTCCGGCGACGGCAACCGTCCGCGGTGTACCGGGACGTCGAAGACGGACATCGGGGGTGGGCATGACGCAACCTCTCGCAGAGCTCGGACGGGGATCGAAACAGGCTAAGGGGACGGGCGTTCGGAGCGCACGAGCCCCGACAACACCCCGGAAATGGCCGCCTTCACATCGTCGGTCTCGATGCGCATCAGGTCGTCGGCTGTCAGGGCGTCGAAATCGCCTGCGGTGCTGAGCCGGAACTCGCGCTCTTCCTCGGCGGCCTCGATGATGTTGCGGATGAAACGGCCGTTGCCCGCCAGGTCGGTGGCTCGTCGCGTCGTCCCCCGGTGATCGCGGACGTCGTGATAGAGCGGCCCGCAGGCCTGTTCGATCTCGATCATCGCCTCATCGGTGAGCAGCGAGTCCCGCTTGCGGGCGATGAACTCGCCGATGCGGGCGAGTTCACCGGGCGTGTAGGACTCGAAACGCACCCGGCGGGCGAAGCGTGACGAGAGGCCGTCGTTGGCGGCGAGGAACCGGTCGATCTCGGAGTCGTAGCCGGCGATGATGACCACCAGGCGGTCCCGGTCGTCTTCCATGCGGGCCAGCAGGGTGTCCACGGCCTCACGGCCGAACGCGTCGCCGCCGGAGAGTCCCTGCTGGATGAGGGTGTACGCCTCGTCGATGAACAGCACACCGTCCATGGCCGAATCGATGAGTGCCGAGGTCTTGATGGCGGTGCTGCCGAGGTGCTCGCCGACCAGGTCGCGGCGCGTCGCCTCGACCACCTTGTCGGTCTTGATGAAGCCGAGTCCGCAGTAGATCTTGGCGACGATGCGCGCCACCGTCGTCTTGCCGGTACCGGGAGGCCCGGTGAACGCCAGATGCAGGCTGCGCGCCGACGTCGACAGGCCGCGATCGGCGCGGACCTTGGCGAGGGTCGCAGACGACTGGAGCTTCGCCACCTGCTGCTTGACCGACTCCAGGCCGATCTGTTCGTCGAGTTCGCGTTGCGCGTCGGTCACCAGGGCGCCCATCTCACCGGACGCCGCGGACGTCGAGACCAGCGTCTCGGTGTGATCGGGCACCGACTTCGGGTCCCACCGGTCGGTGCGTTCGGCGATCTCCTCCGGGGTGGTCGCGGTCAGGCGCATCGACGGCGATCGCAAGGCCTCGGCCGCCGCCGACAGCGATGGATCGCGTGCATAGGCCTGCTCGAACATCGATTTGGCCTTCTCCTCGTGCCCCTGCGCGCGCAGCGCGAGACCGTAGGCGAACATCGCCTGCGTCGCGCAGGCCGCGATCGGGCCGTCGATCGCGTTCTGCAGCCGGCGCATGCCCTCGCCCAGCATGCCGAGGTGGACGCACGACGTGCCGGCCATGAAGTCGGCCACCGCCTGCATGTAGGGGTCGCCCCAGCGGTCCGAGCGGGTGAGTGCGGTCAGGACATCGGGCCAGCGCTGGGTGGTGAAGTGCAGGAATGCGCGGACGAAGTCCACAACCGGAATCCGGTGCGCGGGCGGGACCTCGTCGAGGGCCTCCTCGGCCCCGGCGAAATCGGCCCCCCGGATCAGGCTCGATGCATAGGCGGCGGTGGCCTCGACCGGGGTGGACGCCGGGTAGTCGATGAACATGCCGGTGTACCACCGGCCGACGATCGTGCCCGGCGGAAGGCCGAGCCTGCGCTGCGCGGCCCCGATCGAGGCACGTGCCCGGTACAGACCGAGGAGGACCTCGTTGCTGTTGTCGCCGCAGGCGAGCCTGCCGATCCAGGCGTCGCCGAGTGTCGGGTCCCATTCGGTGGCGCGGGTGAACGCCTTGGTGGCCTGGGCCGGGTTGTTGATCGGTTCCTGACCTTCGACGGGGATGTTCAGGGACAGGACGCCGAGTTCGAACAGTGCCCTCGCCTTGCGGACATCGGCCATCGCTTCCCCCCTGTGTTCCCTGGCATCCCCTGCGCGGCCCGGCCGTCGGCGCTGCGCAAACGCTGCCGTGCGCAGCCCACCCGGGGCGCACCCGTCCGGCTCAGGTGAACAGACTATCGCTAGATCGGCGCGACGCCGGTCACAGATCTCCCAGACGGTTCGTCCGACGCCGCCGGGGGAGCCGATACGTCCGCGCGATGCCCCGTCGGCCGGAACCTCCCGGCCCCGCCTAGACTTGTCAGCGTGAGTGCCCAGGTGGATACCGTCTCAGCCGCTTCCCAGTCCCCGGATCATCCGCAGCCGTTCCGCGAACTAGGTCTCAAGGACGACGAGTACGCGCGGATCCGCGAGATCCTGGGCCGCCGGCCCACCGACGCCGAACTCGCCATGTACTCGGTGATGTGGTCCGAGCACTGCAGCTACAAGTCGTCGAAGGTGCACCTGCGGTACTTCGGCGAGACCACCACCGAGGAGATGCGCGCGAGCATGCTCGCCGGTATCGGCGAGAACGCCGGCGTCGTCGACATCGGCGACGGCTGGGCGGTCACCTTCAAGGTCGAGTCGCACAACCATCCGAGTTACGTCGAGCCCTACCAGGGTGCGGCCACCGGTGTCGGCGGCATCGTGCGCGACATCATGGCCATGGGTGCCCGCCCGATCGCGGTGATGGACCAGCTGCGCTTCGGCCCGGCCGACGCCCCCGACACCCGCCGGGTCGTCGACGGTGTGGTCCGCGGCGTCGGTGGTTACGGCAATTCCCTGGGCCTGCCGAACATCGGCGGCGAGACCGTCTTCGACGCCAGCTACGCGGGCAACCCCCTCGTCAACGCGCTGTGCGCGGGCGTCCTGCGCACCGAGGACCTGCATCTGGCCTTCGCCTCGGGCGCCGGTAACAAGATCATCCTGTTCGGTGCGCGTACCGGCCTCGACGGCATCGGCGGTGTCTCGGTCCTGGCGTCGGAGACCTTCGACGACGAGGGCGAGGGTTCGGGTCCGAACCGCAAGAAGTTGCCGAGCGTGCAGGTGGGCGATCCGTTCACCGAGAAGGTGCTCATCGAGTGCTGCCTCGAGCTGTATCACGCCGGACTGGTCGTGGGCATCCAGGACCTCGGCGGAGCCGGATTGGCCTGTGCCACCAGCGAGCTCGCGGCCGCCGGCGACGGTGGCATGCACATCGACCTGGAGAAGGTCCCGATGCGCGCCAAGGGGATGACGCCGGCGGAGGTGCTCTCCAGCGAGTCGCAGGAACGCATGTGTGCGGTCGTGACCCCCGACAACGTCGAGAAGTTCCTCGAGGTCTGCCGCAAGTGGGATGTCCTCGCCACCGAGATCGGCGAGGTCACCGACGGCGAGCACCTGGTGATCGAGTGGCACGGCGAGACCGTCGTCGACGTGCCGCCGCGCACCGTCGCCCACGACGGTCCCGTGTACGAGCGCCCCGTGGCGCGTCCGGAGTGGCAGGACACCGTCGAGGCGTCGACGACCGAGCCGCTGCAGCGCCCGAGCACCCCCGACCAGCTGCGCGAGACGTTGCTGTCGATGCTCGCCTCGCCCGCGCTGTGCAGCCGCAAGTTCATCACCGACCAGTACGACCGGTACGTCCGCGGGAACACCGTTCTCGCCGAGCACGCCGACTCGGGCATGATCCGCATCGACGAGAAGACCGGCCGCGGAATCGCATTGGCGACCGATGCGTCGGGCCGCTACACCTTCCTCGACCCGTACCGCGGTGCGCAGCTCGCACTGGCGGAGGCGTACCGCAACGTCGCCGTGTCCGGTGCGACGCCGAAGGCCGTCACCAACTGTCTCAACTTCGGTTCACCGGAGGACCCGGCGGTGATGTGGCAGTTCCAGCAGGCCGTCCGCGGACTCGCCGACGGTTGTGCGCAACTCGGTATCCCGGTCACCGGCGGCAACGTCAGCTTCTACAACCAGACCGGTGCGACGCCCATCCTGCCGACCCCGGTCATCGGTGTGCTCGGTGTCATCGACGACGTGCACCGCCGTATCCCCACCGGGATCGGCACCGAACCCGGCGAGACCCTGATCCTGCTGGGGGAGACCCGCGACGAGTTCGACGGGTCGATCTGGGCGCAGGTCGCCTACGACCACCTCGGCGGTGTGCCCCCGCAGGTCGACCTGGAACGTGAGCGTCTGCTGGCGGACATCCTGGCCGCGGCGTCGCGCGACGGATTGGTTTCCGCCGCACACGATCTCAGCGAGGGTGGACTCATCCAGACGGTTGTCGAGGCCGCGCTCGCCGGCGAGACCGGCTGCCGGGTGCTGCTGCCCGAGGACGCCGACCCGTTCGTGTGGCTGTTCTCCGAATCCGCAGGCCGCGTGCTCGTCGCGGTGCCGCGCACCGAGGAGTCGCGCTTCGTGGCGATGCTCGACGCCCGCGGGATGCCGTGGACGCGGATCGGTGTGGTCGATCAGGGCAGCGACTCGGTCGAGGTCCAGGACTACTTCTCGGTCCCGCTCACCGAACTCCGCGAGGCGCACGAGGGCACCCTGCCGAGACTGTTCGGCGACACCGCGTAGTTGCGGCTCGCAACGTCCTTACCTGCATGGATGTGTGCGTAAGTCAATGGAATCAATCTCGGTGCGAGGAGTATCCCGGCGCTTGCCGCCTCGGTTACGCTCCTGGGGTTCTCTGACAAGAGTGAAAGGGCCCCGATGAGTTATCCCTATGATCCGAACCAGCCTTCGAACTACGGTGCGGGTGGTTACGGGCAGCAGCCCTACGGGGGTTTCCCGGGCGGGAACCCGGCCGGGCCGGAGCCGGACAACAATCTCGTGTGGGCGATCCTGTCGACGGTGTTGTGCTGTCTGCCGCTGGGCATCGTGTCGATCGTCAAGTCGACATCGGTCAGCAAGCTCTGGGCCGCAGGCGATTACGCCGGTGCGCAGCGCGCCGCCGACGAGGCCAAGAAGTGGGCGATGTGGAGTGCGATCACCTCGCTCGTTCTCGGGGTCCTGTTCGTCATCGTCTATGTCATCTTCTTTGTCATCCTCCTCGGCGCATCGTCCACGTCGACGTACTGAGGGTTTCGAGGGGGCCGTCCTGCGACGGGTGTCGGCCCTCTCGGAACATCGTGTCCTCGGGCCGGCGACCGTCGTCGCCGGTACCGGCATGCTCTGTGCCGCCGTCTGGTTCGGCGATCCCACGACACCGGGTGGTGCCCTCCCGGTATGTCCGACGAAGCTGATCTTCGGGGTGACCTGTCCCGGATGCGGCTCACTGCGGGCGATCTACTCGTTGCTGCACGGCGATGTCCCGGCGGCGCTCCACTACAACGCGTTCGGTGTCCTCGCAATCGGGTTGTTGCTCTTTGCATTCGGGACCTACTGCGTGCGGTTGTGGACGGGTCGTCACCTCCGCGGTTGGCAGAACCTCAGGTACTCGGGCGTTGTCGCCCTCATCGTGGTTCTCGGATGGTTCGTCGTCCGCAACATCCCCGTCGAACCGCTCTGGTCGCTACATGTCTGAGCGTCGGAACCATCGGATGAGGCGGCAACCCGCACCGGGCGACGGGGCGCGGAGATCGAGTGCGACCAGCGCCTCGGGATCGTCGGTGGTGATTTGGTCGACCCGTAACTCCAACAGCCGCTTGATGTCCGGGGCCACCTGCGGGCCGACTCGGGTGACCGTGTATCCGTCGACAAGGCGGTGGTGATCGTGGAATGCGCCTACCAGATCGTGACCGCGACCCTCCGCCGCGAGTATCAGCCGGTTCTCGAGATAGATCATCTCGGCCTTCGGTGAGGCTGCCACCGCGGCGTCGACGAAGCCGTCGAAGTCGCCGGATCTGATCGCTGCCTCGGCGGCGCCGTGATGGCAAGGGTCGTAACCGATCCGGATTCCCGGCGCGGCCGAGGTCAACGTCTCCACGGCCGCGGCGTCGCCGCACGACAGGATGTAATGCGAGGCGAAGGGTGCCACGCTCCTCGCGAAGGTGTCGACGGCGGCGGCGTCGAGTGCCGCGTCGTCCTCCTTGAAGTCGAGTTGCAGGAGCGCGCCGGGTGCGATGTCGATGCCGGTGAACAGGCCGGTCAGATCTTCGAGGAGCAGGACCCGCTCGTCGAGTGCTCGGCCGTGGTTGTCGCGCAGGGACAGTTCCCGTAGGTGTGCCGCGGGCAGAGCCGACACCGCGCCGGTTCCGGTGGTGGCCCGGTCGACGATGCGGTCGTGCAAGACGGCGAAGCCGCGGTCGGCATGGATGACCAGGTCGATCTCGACACTCGCACCGAGTCGCATGCCTTCGACGATCCGGCTCGCGGTGAAGGCCGGGTCGTCGGCGCGACGACGGGCGCGGTGCCACTTGATCATGGTCCGGTGGCCGGCGTGGTCGATGTACAGAGGGGCCCGCGCCGGGCCCGGCGGTGTCGGGGTCATCGCCTGTGAGCCTAGCTCCGCAGGGGCAGGTGGGGAGGAACTCTGCGCGCGGCAGAGGCGTTCTCGCCGAACGCCCACGCCGGAGTTGAAACGTGTTCTAGTTTGAGGGACATGACTCTGCGCGTGGTCGAATGGTCGACCGGAACAGTCGGACGACATGCCATCGCCGGGATCGACGCCCGGCCGGACCTCGACCTCGTGGGGGTGTGGGTGTCCGACCCGGCCAAGGTCGGCAGGGATTCCGGTGAACTGGCAGGCCTCGGGCGCGAACTCGGTGTCGAGGCGACGAACGACCGCGACGCGCTGATCGCGTTGAAGCCGGACTGCATCGTGCACACCGCGATGACCGATGACCGGGTCATGGAGGCCATCGAGGACCTGATCTTCTTCGTCTCCAACGGCATCAACGTGGTGTCGAGCGGGCCGGTGGTGCTGCAGTTCCCGCACGGCATCCTGCCCGACTCGCTGCTCGAGCGCATCGAGGACGCCGGACGGAAGGGCAACGCCAGTCTGCACGTCAACGGCATCGATCCCGGTTTCGCCAATGATGCTCTGCCCCTGGCGATGACGAGTCTCTCGCAACGCATCGACGAGGTGCGCTGCCAGGAGATCGCCGACTATTCGACCTACTATCAGCCGGTCGTGATGCGGGACCTGTTCGGCTTCGGGCAACCGATGGATGCCACCCCGCTGCTGCTCGCACCGGGCATCCTGTCGATGGCGTGGGGAAGCGTCGTCCGGCAGATCGCCGCCGGACTCGACCTCGTGCTCGACGAGCCGCTGCTCGAACGTGTGGAGCGGGTGGAAGCCGACCGCGACTACTCGACGGTGTCCGTCGAGATCGGCAAGGGCACGATGGCGGCGCTCCGGTTCGAGGTGGCCGGACAGGTCGACGGCGTGGATCGTGTTGTGCTGGAACATTACACGCGCACACATCCCGAGCAGTGCCCGCAGTGGCCGTCGCCGAACGACGGCGACGGCTGCTACCGTATCGCGATCTCCGGCGAACCGGAGATGGCCGTCGAGTTCTCCCACCACGGCGAGCACGGCGACCACAACGTCTCCGGGATGATCGTCACCGCCATGCGTCTGGTGAATTCCGTTGCCGCCGTGGTGGATGCGAAACCGGGCCTGGTCACTGCGCTGGATTTGCCGCTGGTGACCGGGCGCGGGCTCGTCGCCGGCAGGTGAGCCGGTGGCTCACACCTCCCAGGTGTGGACGGGTTCGCCTTCGTGCATGTGCGTGACGTAGTCCCGCAGCATGCCGTTGAGTGCCTCGGCACGACTCTCGCCTGCCTTCTCGCGGGCGGCGACCGCGTGTCGCTGCCACACCGAGCCGGACTGGCGGGACACGCAGCGTCCCTCGATGACTCCGAGGTAGCGGGCGCGCGCCTTCTCCGACAGTCCGTATGAGGTCAGTCCCTGCTCGGCCAGCTCCAGCAATCTGCGCAGGACGAGTTCGTCGGGCCGCACCCAGCCGACGTTCGGCCAGTACAGCTGCGATTCGAAACCGGAGCGGGCGCCGGACTGCAGGTTCTCGGCGGCGGCGTTGAACGACATCTGCGACCACAGGGGCCGTTCGGCCTCGAACAGGCCGCGCACGACGCCGTAGTAGAACGCCGCGTTGGCCATGGTGTCCACGACGGTGGGACCCGCGGGCAACACGCGGTTCTCGACCCGCAGGTGGGCATGGCCGTCGACGACGTCGTAGACCGGACGGTTCCATCGGTACACGGTGCCGTTGTGCAGGCGGAGTTCGTCGAGGGCCGGGGTACGTCCGGCCTCGAGTTCGGCCAGCGGGTCGATGTCGGTGGACACCGGGAGAAGTGCCGGGAAGTACCGGGTGTTCTCCTCGAACAGGTCGAAGATCGTGTTGATCCAGCGCTCGCCGAACCACACCCGGGGCCGCACGCCCTGGTTCTTCAGTTCGAGCGGCCGGGTGTCGGTGGCCTGCTCGAAGACCGGTATCCGGCTCTCGTGCCAGAGTGCGGTCTCGGCCAGGAACGGCGAGTTGCCGGCGATGGCCACCTGCACCCCGGCGATCGCCTGCGCCGCATTCCAATGCGCGGCAAAGTCTTCCGGCGCCACACGAAGGTGCAGCTGCAGGGAGGTGCAGGCCGCTTCGGGCAGGATCGAGTCGGTCGAGGTGTGCAGGTGCTCGGGGTCGTGGCGTTCGGTCAGCGGCATTCCGCTGATGTCGATCTCGAGGTCCTCGCCGCGTGCGGCGAAGATCTGCTCGTTCAGCAGGTCGTAGCGGGGGTTGGCCGAGATCCAGTGATGGGCAAAGTGTTCGGCCTTGAGGGTGGGCAGCATGCCGATCATCACGAGGTGACTCGAGGTCTGCGACGCCCGCTCCTCGGCGCGGTTCAACGACCGGCGCAGCGCATCTTCGAGGGAGATCGTGTCATCGGTGGTGAAAGGGCGCGGCGCGACGTTGATCTCGATGTTGAACTGGCCCAGCTCGGTCTGGTAGTCGGGGTCGGCGATGGCCTCGAGCACCTCGGCGTTGGCCATCGACGGTCGCATGTGTTCGTCGACGAGGTTGAGCTCGACTTCCATGCCGAGCAACGGCCTGGGCGGTCGGCCCTGATCGGTGAACAACCCGTCGGCGAGCATCCGGGCGATCGCCTCGGTTCCCCGGCCGACCTGCCGTCGGAAGCGGACCCGGTCTTCACCGGTGAACTGCTGCTTGGTCACCTCGGCACCCATGCGGTCAATACTGCCCGATGCGGGCTGTGCCGAACCCTGCTGGAGCACGTTCGGACCCTGATGCAAGATGGCGTGTGTGCCGACGCGTAAGAGAGTGGACCCCACCGAGGTCCGCGCCGCCGTCCTCGCGGTCGCGGACTGGCTCGTCGACGAGAATGCGCCCGCACCGTCGCGAGCGGCGATCGCCGCCGCGGTCCGACTCTCCGCCCGCACCCTCGAACAGATCGCGCCGGGCAACTCCGTGGAGGTGCGGGTGCCGCCGTTCGTCGCGGTGCAGTGCATCGAAGGTCCCCGTCACACACGAGGAACGCCGCCCAACGTCGTCGAGACCTCGCCGCGCACCTGGCTGCTGCTCGTGACCGGGCTGCTGCGTTACGACGAGGCACTCGCCGCCGGGGGAGTGGACTCCTCCGGGCATCGCGCCGAGCTGGTGGCCGACCTGCTGCCCCTCGTCCCCGTCGCCGCCGACGGGCCGGCGCCGGGTGCCTGAGGGGGAGTGTGATCGGTCACTCACCGATGTCCGTATGGAATTCCGTCCGCCTCCACACCGCTGCAAGATTCGCAATGGGAGGCGACGGGCACGTAAACTGCGAACTGTCTCCCAGCCCATTCACTTTCACAGCCGTGTTGTACCGATTCGCAGCCCCAGGGAGCTAGTCGATGACTGATCGTTCGATCGCCAACGTGAACCTGCTCGCTCCCACGACGCCGACCGGTGGGTGCTCGGCGCGCGCCGGCAACCCGGCCCCGCTGGACGAACCCGAGAACGAACCCCGCGAAGAGTGTGGTGTCTTCGGGGTCTGGGCCCCGGGCGAGGACGTCGCCAAGCTGAGCTACTACGGCCTCTACGCGTTGCAGCATCGTGGTCAGGAAGCCGCGGGCATCGCGGTCGGCGACGGCAGCCAGGTCGTCGTCTTCAAGGACCTGGGTCTGGTCAGCCAGGTGTTCGACGAGCAGACGCTCGGCGCGATGAGCGGACACGTCGCCATCGGGCACTGCCGCTACTCCACCACCGGCTCGACCACGTGGGAGAACTCCCAGCCGATCTTCCGGACCACCGACGCCGGAACCGGTGTCGCCCTCGGTCACAACGGCAACCTCGTCAACACCTCCGAGCTCGCCGCTCGCGCCCGTGAACACGGCATCAAGAGTTCGGCCGCGACGTCGGACTCCGACGTCGTAGGTGCGCTGCTGGCGCACGGCGCCGCGGACAGCTCGATCGAGCAGGCCGCGATGGAACTCCTGCCGACCCTCAAGGGTGCCTTCTGCCTCACCTTCATGGACGAGCACACGCTCTACGCCGCGCGTGACCCGCACGGCGTGCGTCCGCTGTCCCTCGGCCGCCTCGACCGCGGCTGGGTCGTCGCCTCGGAGACAGCCGCCCTCGACATCGTCGGTGCGTCCTTCGTCCGTGACATCGAGCCGGGCGAACTGCTGGCCATCGACGCCGACGGCGTGCGCAGCTCGCGCTTCGCCGAGCCCACCCCGCGCGGGTGCGTCTTCGAATACGTCTACCTGGCCCGGCCGGACTCGGTGATCAACGGCCGGTCGGTGCACTCCACGCGCGTGGAGATCGGGCGGCGACTCGCCAAAGAGCATCCCGCGGAGGGCGACCTGGTCATCCCGGTGCCGGAGTCGGGCGTGCCCGCCGCCGTCGGTTTCGCCCAGGGGTCGGGAATCCCGTACGGCCAGGGCCTCATGAAGAACGCCTACGTCGGCCGGACCTTCATCCAGCCGTCGCAGACGATCCGTCAGCTCGGCATCCGACTCAAACTCAACCCGCTGCGCGAGGTCATCCGCGGCAAGCGGCTCATCGTCGTCGACGACTCGATCGTGCGCGGCAACACCCAGCGCGCCCTGATCCGGATGCTGCGTGAGGCCGGTGCGACCGAGGTCCACGTGCGTATCGCGTCGAGTCCGGTTCGCTGGCCGTGCTTCTACGGCATCGACTTCGCCTCGCCTGCCGAACTCATCGCCAACGGCATGGAATCCGAGGCCGGGATGGTCGAGGGGGTTCGCCAGGCGATCGGCGCGGACTCGCTCGGCTACATCAGCACCGACGAGATGATCAACTCGACGGGCCAGTCTGCGTCGGCACTGTGCGCGGCCTGTTTCGACGGCGAATACCCGATCGAGCTGCCCAAGGAGACCTCCATGGGCAAGGCCGTCCTCGAGCAGATGCTCGCGAGTGCCGCAGGCGATCGGACGGTGGACCCGCTGTCGAAGCCGAATGACAACGTCAGTGCCGTCATGCGGCCGTAGGTCCGGCTCGATCGGCGCTCCGGTACCGTGTGACCCGTCGGCGAACCCGCCGAGAGAATTTTTTGGACCCAGAACAAGCTTGTGACAGGGAGTGCTGCGGTGATGACGGAGCGGGATGCTGCTGCCGATGAGACGGCAGGCGCCGCGTCGACCTCGACGCCTGAGGGCGGGACGCAGGCCTCGTACGCGGCGGCCGGGGTCGACATCGACGCCGGCGAGCGAGCAGTGGAGCTCATCGCACCGCACGCCAAGCGCGCGTCGCGGCCCGAGGTGCTCGGCGGTATCGGCGGCTTCTCGGGGCTGTTCGCGCTCAAGGGCAACTACCGGGAGCCGGTCCTCGCCGCCGCCAGCGATGGCGTGGGTACCAAGCTCGCCATCGCCCAGGCCATCGACAAACACGACACCGTCGGCCGCGACCTCGTCGCGATGTGCGTAGACGACCTCGTCGTCTGCGGTGCCGAACCGCTGTTCCTGCAGGACTACATCGCGGTGGGCAAGGTCGTCCCGGAAACCGTCGCGCAGATCGTCGCCGGTATCGCCGACGGCTGTGTCGAAGCCGGCTGCGCACTTCTCGGCGGTGAGACCGCCGAGCATCCCGGTTTGATGCAGGACAACCACTACGACCTGTCCGCCACGGCGGTCGGCGTCGTGGAGGCCGACAACGTCCTCACCCCCGATCGTGTCCGTGCCGGCGATGTCGTCATCGCCATGGGAGCGTCGGGACTGCACTCCAATGGCTACTCGCTGGCACGCAAGGTGCTGCTCGAGTGGGGCCACATGGACCTCTTCGGCCACGTCGAGGAGTTCGGGCGCAGCCTGGGTGAAGAGCTGCTCGAGCCCACTCGCATCTACGCCCGCGACTGCCTCGCGCTGATCGCCGAGGCCGATGTTCGCACCTTCGCGCACATCACCGGCGGTGGACTGGCCGAGAACCTGGCACGCGTCATCCCGCAGGGTCTCGTGGCCGAGCTGGAACGCAACACCTGGACTCCCGCACCGATCTTCGCGCTCATCGCGCAGCGCGGCCGCGTCGAACAGCTCGAGATGGAGCGCACCTTCAACATGGGTGTCGGCATGGTCGCCGTCGTCGCCCCCGAGGACACCGATCGTGCGCAGGCGGTCCTGACCGCCCGCCACGTGGACAACTGGGTCCTCGGCACGATCAAGCGGTCGAACGAGCCCAAGAGCGCCGAGGCCGGCGCGCGCGTCTCCCTGATGGGGGAGCACCCGCGCTTCTAGGCGGGCGGGACGGTCTCACCACCGGCACAGCGACAAACACGCACAGCGACAAACACAACGAAGAAGCTCGCCGATGGGATCTCCCACGGCGAGCTTCTTCGTTGTGCGAATGGAATTGTTCGAACTTCGATATTCAGTTGTCGCTGATGTTCGGATCACCCCGGTACGGACCTTGGGAGGCGGTGAGCCACGGGTCCGTACGTGAAGATGACCCGCGTCGCCGCGGGCCCGTTCACACGGAAAAGATGTTGGGGTGATGCCGGGTGCGAGGAACGAGACTGCGCCCGTGGAGCGTGCGCGTCACGCGCGTCGCCACTCCTCCTCGTCCACCCACTCGTCCACCGGATCCGGTCGGCGTACAACCGGATCGCTCTGCCCGGAAAGTTCGCGCTGCAGACTTTCCAGATCGGTGTTCGGCGTGGAGTACTTCAGCTGACGTGCAACCTTCGTCTGCTTTGCCTTTGCCCGGCCGCGGCCCATATGGGACCCCCTCGCACAATGACGGGGCGGCCAAACAACTTGGCGGCCCCGTTCTCTTGAAGTAATTCTGTCGTGCTGACCAGTCTAGCGCGCCTCTAGGATTTGTGTTGTCCGCCCTGCCTCGCCACGCCGTCGCGGCGTTCCGACTTGGCCACGACCTTGCGAGCCTCGCGGCGGACCTTGACCGGGAGATCGTCTCGCTCGAGCAGTTTCCGGATGGCTTCGGGATCGCCGCCGACGAGCAGATGCCGCGACCGCACCCCGTGGTCGGGACGCGCCACGACCGAGACCGGATCACCCGCGCCCACGGTGCCCGGATGGACAACCCGCAGGTAGGTGCCGAAATCCGCCTGGCTCATGAAGCGCTTCATCCACCCGGGCTCACCCGCCCACACCGCGAAGGTCTTGCACGGGACACGCGGGATGGTGACCTCGAGGACGAGTCCGTCGTTCCCGACGGCCCACCGCTCGCCGACCAGTGCGCCGCTGACCTCCACGCCGTCGATCCGGAGGTTCTCGCCGAACCACCCGTAAGGAAGCTCACGTCCGAGCTCGTCGGACCACCGCCGCGCCTCGGCGTCGGAGTAGGCGTAGACGGCCTGATCGATGCCGCCGTGATACCGCTTGTTGCCCACGTGGTCGGAGACGAGTCCGAGTTCGTTCACCTCGACCCGACCGGACTGCGGGCGCTTGTCGATGGCCGAGCGGCCGATGCCGTCGAGCATCACGTCCTCGACGGCCGCGCACACCGCCAGGACCGAGCCTGTGCCCACTCTTCAGGCTCCCGGCGTCGACGAGCCGCCGCGGAGCCGCTCCACGGCCGCACGGCCGGCCTGGACGCGCTCGTCCTCGCGGACCGAGTCGGGGTCGATCCGAGCGCTGATCGTGGCGTCGGTGCCGACGGTCAACTCGACGTCGGCGCCGACGTTGCGCTTGACGAGGGCGAGCGCGATCGGTCCCCACTCGTAGTGGTCGACGACGGTGCCCACCCGGCCCACGGTGCGCCCGCCCGCGGTGACCGGGTCGCCGGTGGTGGGTCGCTCGTCGGAACTGCCGTCGAGGTGCAACAGCACCAGGCGCCGAGGTGACTTGCCCAGGTTGTGGACCCGGGCCACCGTCTCCTGGCCGCGGTAACACCCCTTGTCCAGGTGAACGGCGCCGAGCTCGTCGGGTCCGCCGATCCAGTTGACCTCGTGGGGGATCGTCCGCTCGTCGGTGTCGGCTCCCAGGCGAGGGCGCAGCGCCGCGACGCGCAGGGCGTCGTATGCCCAGCTGCCCGCCATCCGTGCGCCCGCCTCGGTCAGCGTGTCCCACCAGCGCATCAGTACGTACTCGGGCACGAGGAGGTCGACGACCGGCAGGCCGGCATGCTCGCCGAAGGGCGGCATCCGTCGCCAGAAGCCGAGGGGTTCGTCCTCGTGGTGCGACTCGGGCAGTGAGCCGGCCTGGTAGATCCGGGCGTCGGCACCGATCTCGAGGAGATCTGCGACCGGGCCGTCGAGGGCGCCCGGGCCGATCAGGGTCACGGCCTTCATGTCCGGACGTGCCGCCGGTTGCGCCTTGGCCCAGAACACCATCTTGCCGAGGAAGCCCAGAAGCGGCTCGCCGCGCGGGCCCTCGGTGTCGATCCAGGTGACGCCGTCGACGTCGGTGACGACGAAATGTTCCTCGATGCGGCCGTTGGCGTCGAGGGACAGGTTCTCCGCGCTCGATCGGTCGGGGAGATCGGCGATGTGCTGGCTGGAGATCGTGTGCAGCCAGCTGAGACGTTCGGCGCCGGCGATCTCGATGACCGCGCGGTCGGAACGGTCGACGATGATCACCCCGGAGGATGCGGCGCGTTGCTCGCCGAGCGGGTCGCCGTAGTGCCACGCGGTGTCGGTCGAGTTGAGTTCTCCGGGACCGGGGACCGCCCCGCCCTCGGAATGCCTGGTCAGGATGGGTGAACGGCTCACGCGTCGATTCTACGGGTCACTGCGGCCCCGGGGGCGGGGAGCACCGGCCGGGGACACATGGCAGCCTTCTAGCCATGTCGGATTCGATCCTGGTCACGCTCGACGGCACGCAGCACGACGCCGATGCACCCTTCCTGCACGCCGACGACCTCGCCGCCGTCCGCGGCGACGGCATCTTCGAGACCCTGCTCGTCCGCTCGGGGCGGGCGCGTTGCGTCCGGCTCCACCTCGAGCGGCTGGCCCGCAGTGCGGCCGCGATGGACCTGGACAAGCCGGATCTCGACGTGTGGCACGACGCCGTCGACGCCGCCGTCGAGGCGTGGACGAAGGCCCACGGGACGTCGGGCGAAGCCCTGCTGCGCCTGGTCTACACGCGTGGGCGCGAACACGGTTCGACGCCGACGGGATATGTGACCGTCGACGCGGTGCCCGAGCGCGTCGTCACGGCGCGGACCGAGGGCGTCTCGGTGATCACCCTCGACCGGGGATTCTCGATCGACCTCGCCGCGCGTGCGCCCTGGCAGCTGCTCGGCGTCAAGACGCTCAGCTACGCCACCAACATGGCCGCGCTGCGGCATGCGGCGTCGGAGGGCTACGACGACGTGATCTTCGTGAGCAGCGAAGGCGTCGTCCTCGAGGGGCCCCGATCGACCGTGGTCGCCGTCTACGGGGACACGCTGGTCACCCCGCCCTCCGAGACCGGGATCCTGGAATCGACAACGGTCCGGGCCGTCTTCGATCTGGCGGTCCAGGAGGGGTGGAAGACCAAGGCAGAGGTCCTGCGGCCCGAAGACCTCGTCGCGGCCGATTCGGTCTGGCTGGTCAGCAGCGTGACCCTCGCGGCCCGGGTCACCCACCTCAACCGGTACGTGATGCCCGTCCCGTCGGACTCGAAGAAATTCTCCGCTTTGGTAGACCGCGCGATCTCCGTCGATCACAATTGATCTCGGTCACTCCTCACTGATCGCAAGTAGCCCGGCACACCGCCGCGGCGATGAGAGCGAACACACCCGCGACCGCGCCGTCGCGGGACCTTTGGCGCTTGTCCCCCTCCGTGACCAGGGGTAACGTCGCGCCCAAGCCCTACTACTACTGGTAGTAGTAGGGATCTTTCGACCCGCTCCGCCCACCCCGGCCCGGGAACGGCAACTCGATTCGAGGCGAGATATGGACGCTCTGGACGTCTCCAGATGGCAATTCGGGATCACGACCGTCTATCACTTCATCCTGGTGCCGCTGACCATCGGTCTCGCGCCGATGATCGCGGTGATGCAGACCGTGTGGCACGTGACCGGGAACGAGCAGTGGCTGCGTGCGACGAAGTTCTTCGGGAAGCTCTTCCTGATCAACTTCGCGCTCGGCGTCGCCACCGGCATCGTGCAGGAGTTCCAGTTCGGCATGAACTGGAGCGAGTACAGTCGATTCGTCGCCGACGTCTTCGGGGCCCCGCTGGCCCTGGAGGGACTCGTCGCGTTCTTCCTGGAGTCGACGTTCATCGGACTGTGGATCTTCGGCTGGGACCGGCTACCGCGCAGGGTGCATCTGGCATGCATCTGGCTGGCATCCGCAGGCGTCATCGCCTCGGCGTACTTCATCATCGCCGCGAACTCATGGATGCAGCACCCGGTCGGCGTGGTCTGGGACGAGACCCGCGACCGGCCGCGGATGAACGACTTCTGGGCGGTGATCACCAACAGCACGACGCTCGCGGCGTTCCCGCACGTGATCGCCGGCGCGTTCCTCACCGCGGGCACCTTCGTCGCCGCCATCGGCTGCTGGTGGATGGCCCGGAATTCCTGGCGCGCCAAGAAACTTCGCGAGGCCATCGAGACCGGCGACACCTCGGAGATGCCCAAGACCACCTCGCCGAGCCACATCGACGCCACGCCGGAGGATCTCGAGCGCGACGCCCGGCACTTCTGGCGGCCCGTCACCCGCTTCGCGCTGTGGGTCACCATCGTGTCCGGCGTGGCACTGTTCATCACCGGAGACCTCCAGTCCCAGATCATGTTCAATCAGCAACCCATGAAAATGGCTGCGGCGGAATCGCTCTGTGAGACCGAGACCGGTGCGGGATTCTCGGTGCTGGCCATCGGGCGACAGAACAACTGCGAGAACATCGAGCACATCATCGAGGTCCCGAAGATGCTGTCGTTCCTCGCCGATCACAGTTTCGACAGCACCCTGCAGGGGGTCGAGGAGTTACAGCAGCAATACACCGAAGCGCTTGCCGGACAACCCGGCGTGGCGCCCGGCCAGAACTTCGCACCCAACCTCTTCGTCACCTACTGGGCGTTCCGCGCCATGATCACCTGGGCGCTGGGGTCCGTGGTCGTGGCCCTGGGCGGACTGTGGCTCACTCGCCGCAAGCGTGTCGTGGAATCCCGCAAGTTCGGGCTGCTGGCGCTGTGGATGATCCCGACGCCCTTCCTGGCCAACAGTTCCGGCTGGATCTTCACCGAGATGGGGCGCCAGCCGTGGGTCGTCGCACCCAACTGGGAGAACGACCTCGATCCGTTGCGGATCAACATGCTCGTGCAGAACGGTGTGTCGAATCACTCGGCGGGGATGGTGTGGGTGACACTGATCGGCTTCACCCTGCTGTACGGGGCGTTGGGCGTGGTGTGGTTCATGCTCCAGCGGAGGTATGTGATCGAAGGTCCCGCCACCTACGACTCGAGACCACCTGGTCACTCCGACCCCGACGCCGACAGCGATGAGCCCAAACAGCTCTCGTTCGCGTACTAGCGGCGAACACCCGAAGCGTCACACCCAGAATAGGAGAGACCAGTGGGACTTCCGGAGATCTGGTTCCTGATCATCGCAGTGCTGTTCGTCGGGTACTTCGTCCTCGAGGGATTCGACTACGGCGTCGGCATGCTCATGCCCGTCCTCGGCCGCAGCCACACCGGCGGGGACGAGAAGGTGTCGCCCGACGAGCCGGCAGCCGACCCCGACACCCGGCGTCGTGTGCTGCTCAACACCATCGGACCGGTCTGGGACGGCAATGAGGTGTGGTTGATCACCGCCGGCGGCGCACTGTTCGCCGCTTTCGGCGGATGGTACGCAACCATGTTCTCCGCCTTCTACTTTCCGCTGTTCCTGATCCTGATCGGGTTGATCACCCGGGTCTGCGCGATCGAATGGCGCGGAAAGATCGACAACCCGCGGTGGCGGATGTGGTGCGACGTCGGTATCGGACTCGGATCGTGGATTCCGGCGATACTGTGGGGAGTCGCGTTCGCGAACGTGATCCGCGGCCTGCCCATCGATGCCGACGCCCAGTACACCGGTGGATTCTTCAACCTGCTCAACCCGTATGCGCTGCTGGGCGGTCTGACCACCCTGCTGGCCTTTCTGACCCACGGCGCGGTCTTCCTGTCCCTGAAGACCGGTGGCGTTCTGCGGGAGGACTCCATGCGGTACGCGTCGCGTCTGGCGATCCCGACGCTGGTCGTCGCGGCGTCGTTCCTGCTGTGGACCCAGTTCGCCTACGGCAGCACCTGGACCTGGATACCGGTCCTGATCGCGGCGGTGGCGGCCCTGGTGATGGTGGCGGCCACCCAGATGCGCAGAGAGGGAATGGCTTTCGCCGCCACCTCGATTGCCATCGCAGCCACCGTGGCGGCGCTGTTCGGGTCGTTGTTCCCCGAGGTGCTGCCCTCGACCACCGATCCGGCCTTCGACCTCACCATCGACAACACGTCGTCGAGCCATTACACACTCGTCGTGATGACCTGGGCCGCTGTCCTCGTCACCCCCGTGGTGATCGGATACCAGGCCTGGACCTACTGGGTGTTCCGCAAGCGACTGTCCGTCGAGCAGATGCCCAAGCCCTCGGGTCTGCGGTCGCTGCGGGCATTCGGCGAGTGAGACCTCCCCGGCCGCGGGTCTCCGCCCCGGGTTCCGCGGGGCCGCCGGTGGACCCGCGTCTGCTGCGGTATTCGCCGACGACCCGACGCTACGTCGCGGTCACCGCGGTGTTCGCGGTCGCCGAGGTGATCGCCATCATCGTCGCGGCGGGGATGGTGGCGTCGATCCTGTCGGAACTGATCGTCTTCCCCGGGCGGCGTTCCTTCGACGCGCAGTGGACCCACCTCGTGATCCTGACCGCGGCGATGGGTGCGCGGGCGGCGATGGCCTACGGCCACGACCGCTACGCACACCGGGCCGCCGAGCGGGCCATCGCCGAATTGCGGGCCGAGGCCCTCGACGTGCTCACCGATCCGCGCCGGACCTCGCCGCGGACGCTGTCGGCGATCCGCGACCACGCCGGAACGGTGCTGCTGCGGGGGCTGGATGCGTTGGGGCCGTACCTGTCCGGGTATCTGCCCGCCCTCGTCACGTCGGCGATCGTGACTCCGACGGTGACGGTGGTGATCGCCTTCGCCGACTGGCCGTCGGCACTCATCATCCTCATCACGTTGCCTCTGATCCCGCTCTTCATGGTTCTCGTCGGATTGATGACACGCGATCGCACCACGCGCAAACTCGAGACGATGAGCAGGCTCAGTGCGCAGCTTCTGGACCTGATCGCCGGTCTGCCGACGCTGCGCGCACTGAACCGGGCCGGGGCACCCGCGGCCCGGGTCGCCGAACTCGGTGAGGCGCACCGTCGCAGCACGATGAGTTCGCTGCGGGTGGCGTTCCTGTCCGGAGCCGTCCTCGAACTCCTGGCCACCCTGTGCGTCGCGCTGGTCGCGGTGGGCATCGGCCTGCGCCTGGTCTACGGCGAGATGTCGCTCTACGCCGGTGTTTTCGCGCTGATCCTGGCGCCCGAGGCCTATCTTCCGCTGCGTCGGGTCGGCATGCAGTTCCACAATTCGACCGACGGGCTCACCGCGGCGGGGCAGGTGTTCGAGCTGATGGACGCCTCGGCAGGCGAGGCGGAGAACGCCGCTGATCGGGTGACCGGGACGGGTGCGCGGGGCATCTCGGTTGCCGGGGAGCCGATCTCGTTGCTCGACCTCGGGGTGCACGGCCGCGACGGCTGGGCGCCGGAGTGCCTGCGCGCCACCATCGAACCGGGTTCGCTCACCGTGCTCAGCGGGCCCAACGGGTCGGGGAAGTCGACCGCGCTCGCCGCCATCATGGGGCTGATCGCACCCGACGACGGATCGGTGCTGATCGGGTCGATCCCGGTGGCCGAGGCCGACCACGAGACGCTTCACGAACAGATCGCCTGGTTGCCCCAGCAGCCCGTCATCGTCCCCGGGACGGTCGGGGAGAACGTGGAACTCTTCGGTGCGTTGCGTCGCGATGCGGCCGAACGTGCCGCGGCCGCCAGCGGATTCGACGCCGTCGTGTCCGAACTGCCCCGGCGACTCGGCACCCGACTGGGTGCCGGCGGGGTCGGCTTGTCCGCCGGACAGCGGCAGCGGCTCGCACTGACCCGGGTGCTCGCGTCGCCGGCCCCGTTGCTGCTGCTCGACGAACCGACCGCGCACCTCGACGAGGCGTCCGAACGCGACGTGCTCCGAGCGCTCCGGGACCGTGCCCGCGCAGGCGACACGGTCGTCGTGGTCGCCCATCGCGGCGTCGCGCGTGAATACGCCGACCGCGTCATCGAGTTCCCGGAGGTGCTCCATGCGCGATGACCCACTCGTACGGGCGCTGGGCTTCCTCGGACTGCGTGGACGGCCGGTTGCGAAGGCACTGATGCTCGGGGTCGGCGGGGCGTTGTCGGCCCTCGGTCTGGCCGCGCTGTCCGCATGGCTGATCACCCGTGCGTGGCAGATGCCGCCCGTGCTCTACCTGTCGGTCGCGATCACCGCGGTTCGGGCGCTGGGGATCTCACGCGGCGTGTTCCGCTACCTCGAACGGCTGGCCACCCACGATCTCGCACTACATGCGATGGCCACCTGCCGCGAACGGTTGTACACCGCTCTCGCGACCGGTTCGCCGGCCTATTCGGTGACCCTGCGCCGGGGCGACCTGCTCACCCGTACCGGCGACGACATCGACGAGATCGGCAACGCGCTCATCCGCGGACTGATCCCGATCGGTGTCGGCGTGACCACCGCGGTGGCCGCGGTGGTGGTGATGGCACTGGTGTCGGTGCCGGCAGCGCTGGTGCTCGCCGTCGCGTTGATCGTCAGCGGTTGCCTCGCGCCGTGGCTGGCCGCCCGCGGTGGGGCACAGACCGTCCGCGACGGGGCACGCGCCGCGACCGACTCCGCGGAGGCGTCGACCGCGGCGCTGTGGCACGCCTCCGAACTCGTCGTCGCACGCCGTCGGTCCGCGGTGCTGGCTGCGGCCGCGGAGGCGGACCGCAGGCACCTCGACGCCACCGATCGCGGGATCCGATGGCAGGCATCCGCGGCTGCCGCCACCCCCATCGCGATGGGCGTCTCGCTACTCGCCGCATGTGTGATCGCCATCCAGCTCGCATCCGAGAACGCCGGTTCGCTCGCCGGGGTGGCGTCGGGAGAGGGACTGACCCCGATGATCCTGGGTGTGCTCGTCCTCCTGCCCCTGTCGGCCTTCGAGTCCACCGCACCGCTCACCGAGGCGGGCCTGCAGATCGAACGCAGCCGCCAGAGCGCAGCCAGGGTGATGGCGCTCGTCGACGGCGCGCGTGCCGACGGTGTCGCCGTCCCCGACGTGGAGGTACACGATTCGCCGGTGCGGCTGTCGACGGCCGGTCTGCGGTGGGGTCGAGAGGACCGCGGGATCCTGGGTCCGCAGACCGGCGTCGACCTGGATCTGCGTCCCGGTTCGCGACTTGCGGTGGTGGGGCCCAGCGGCGTCGGCAAGTCGACGCTGCTGCTCACCCTCGCCGGGTTGCTCCCGCCGATGGCGGGCGGGATCGTCTGCGTCGACGACGCCGATGACTCAGACGTCGAGTTACGTTCGGCGGGTTGCTATTTCGCCGAGGAAGCGCACATCTTCTCGACGTCGGTCCGGGAGAATCTGCGAGTGGCACGCGGAAACGCCTCCGACGAACAGATCACGGACGCGCTGGCCGCCGTCGGACTCGGCCCCTGGGCCGCAACACTTCCCGACGGATTGGACACCACCATCGCCGGCGGTGCCGACGCCGTCAGCGGCGGCCAGCGTCGACGATTGTTGCTGGCGCGAGCACTGCTCCACCCGGCGCCGGTCGTTCTGCTCGACGAACCGACCGAACACCTCGACGCCGACGACGCCGAGCTCCTGCTCCGCCGTCTCCTCGGTATCGACGACGATCTGTTCGGACCCGACCGGATCGTCGTGGTGGTGACCCATCAGCCGCCGGCCGAGCTGGACCCCGCGAATGTGCTGGACCTGACGGGAGCCGAGACTCGATCCGTATGACGTTGTGTCCGGGATCCCGGACACAACGTCACACGGATCGGGGTGGGTGGAGCGAACCGCCCTGTGAGAGTGCGGGGTTCTAGCTGGTGGGCGCCTCGTACCCCATCGGCAGCATCGTCGACTTGTGCTCGAGGAATGACTCGAGGCCCTCGCGGCCGTTCTCGCGGCCGATGCCGGAGTTCTTGTAGCCACCGAACGGCGACTCCGGATCGATTGCGTACCAATTGATCCCGAAGGTTCCGGTGCGGATCTTGGTGGAGATCTCGATGCCGCGTTCGACGTCGTCGGTCCACACCGTGCCGGCGAGTCCGTAGCTGGAGTCGTTGGCGATGGCGATGGCCTCGTCGACGTCGTCGTAGGCGATCACCGACAGTACGGGCCCGAAGATCTCCTCCTGGGCGATCGCCATGTCGTTGGTGACGCCGGTGAAGATCGTCGGGGTGAGGAAGTAGCCGGAGTCGAGGCCCTCGGGTCGCTCGCTCTCGAGAACCGCCGTGGCGCCGGCCTTCTTGCCGAGTTCGACGTACTCCTCGACCTTGATGCGCTGCTTCTCGGTGATCAGCGGGCCCAGCTGGGCCTCCGGGTCGGACGGCAGCCCGACCTTCATCGCCTTGGCGGCCTCGACCATGGCCGCCACGATCTCGTCCTGCCGACTGCGCGGCACCAGGATTCGGGTCTGCGCGACGCAGGCCTGCCCGGTGTTGAACAGGCCAAGGAACGTGAGCATGAAGGCATTGGCGGCGATGTCGACGTCGTCGAGGACGATGGCCGCGGACTTGCCGCCGAGTTCCAGCGAACACCGCTTGAGTGTCTCCGCGCAGGCGGCGCCGATGGCCTTGCCCGCGGCGGTGGAGCCGGTGAAGGTGATCTTGTCGACGTCGGGATGCGCGACGAGCGCCTGTCCGGTCTCGGTGCCGCCGGTGACCACCGAGATGGCCTCGGCGGGCACACCCGCCTCGATGAACAACTGGGCGACGTAGTTGCCGGTCAGCGGGGTCTCCGGGGCGGGCTTGAGGACCACCGAGCAGCCGGCGGCCAGCGCGGCGCCCATCTTGTTGCAGGTGATGAACAGCGGGACGTTCCAGGCGCAGATCGCGCCGACGACACCGACCGCCTCGCGGGTGATGCGGGTGGTGCCGAACAGGCCGGTCCGGTACTCCTCCCACTGGTAGTTGCGGGCGGCGTTCGCGTACGCCCGCAAGACGCCGGTGCCCGGCAGCTGCTGCAACGTGGCGATCGCGCTCGGCGGTGCGCCCATCTCCGCCGACACCAGCGCGGTGATCTCGTCACCACGCTCGTCGATCATGTCGGCGACCCTGCCGATGATGTCGGCGCGCTGCGCGGGAGGCGTCGAACTCCAGACGCCGGAATCGAAGGCGGCGCGGGCCGCCCGGACGGCCGTGTCGACGTCGGTGGCGTCGGCCTCGGGGACCGAGCCGACGCGTTCGCCGGTGGCCGGGGAGAAGACCTCGAGGGTCTCGGCGGAATGCGGGTCGGCCCATCGGCCCCCGATGAGCAGCTGGGGTTGGTCGCCGCCACCGGCGAGGGTTGTGGAGTGGGACTCGACGGTCTCGGTCATGCGCGTGGGCTCCTCAAAAGGGCGGGTCCTTGCCTGCGCCGGCAGTGGTACTGACCTTCGGCGGGCAAGTGTGAACTACAGCACACGCAATACTAGAACACGTTCTAACTTTTGTGCCAGGGGGAGTGCGAACCTCACCGGCCGAAGTGCAGCCGGGCCTCCATCCCGTCGAGTACGTCGTCGAGCACATCGAGCTGACCGGCCGGGGCGTCGGCCTCGAGAAGACGTTGCTGATCGTGCGGCTGGGACGTGACCCGGCCGGCGAACCGGTGGATCGGCGAGATGCCGGCGATGGCGGGATCGGCGTCCATGATGGCCAGCGCAGCGATCACCGGCTCGGGGTCTTGCCCCTCGAACTCGAACTTCTGGCGCATCAACGAGTACAGACGCTGATTCATCGCATCGAGGCGGGCCAAGTCCGCGGGGGTGGGTGTCTGCTCGGGCAACCGCTGGACGCGGGCCCGGGGATACGGGTCGTCGGGCAACCACTCGACGATCCGGAACCGGTACGTGCCGGTGCAGGTGAGGTCGGCGCGGCCGTCGGGGAAGCGATCGGTGATCTCCGCGTGGGCCATCGCGCCGACGTCGCAGCGCACATCCCCGCCGCCCACTTCCACACCGCGCGCGATCAGCACCACGCCGAAGCTGGCGGTCGGAGGATCTGCGGAGGTGTCGACATGATCGGACAGCATCTGTCGGTAGCGCGGCTCGAAGATGCGCAACGGCAGTTCCGCGCTCGGCAACAGTGCGGTGCCGAGCGGGAACATCGGGGCGACGAAGGTCTCCTCGGATGCCGGTCCGGAACTCAGGACGGGCTCACTCAGGACCGGGGCCTGGCGTCGAGCACGACCTCGAACTCCAGCAGATCGGCGCCCGAGGCGACCGGCTTGGCGCGCTCGCCGGCGTGAGCCTCCCGCGCCGGGCCCGACGCCCATGCCTGGAAGTCCTCCTCGGACTCCCACTGCGTCACGACGAAGTAGCGATCGTCGCCCTTGACGGGGCGCAGGAGCTGGAATCCGAGGAAACCCTTGGACCCGTCGACCGAGTGCGCGCGGTTGGCGAACCGCTTCTCGAGTTCGGGGCCGGCACCTTCGGGAACAGAGATTGCGTTGATCTTCACAACAGACATGCGTCCACCATAGGCGCTGTCGGAGTCGCGTTCGCGCACATCATGTGACACTTCCGCCGCGCTCCATCCCGAACTTTTCGCCGCCGCGCTCCGGTCTACAGTTTCTGGCATGTTCGACGGCCGTGCCCACGCCGAGACCGGACTCCGTGACCACGGGGGTCCGGATGCGCTCGACCCCGCGGACCCCGCGACCCGCCCCATCGTCTTGCTGCACGGATTGATGGGCCGGGGGCGGACGTGGCGTCGGCAGATCCCGTGGTTGCGTCGGTACGGTCGGGTGTTCACCTACGACGCCGCGTTCCACACCGGCGCCGAATTCCACGACGCCGGGGACCCGGATCGCGCAACCGAACTCTCGACCGATCGCTTCGTCGCCGATCTCGCGGAGATCCTCACCTGGATCGACCAGGGGCCGGCCGTCCTCGTCGGACATTCGATGGGCGCACTGCACGCCTGGTGCGCCGCGGCGACCTATCCCGAACTCGTCTCGGCGCTGGTCGTCGAGGACATGGCGCCGGACTTCCGCGGCCGGACCACCGCCAACTGGACGCCGTGGTTCGAGTCGTGGCCCGACCGCTTCGGCTCCGCCGAGGAGGCGGTGGCCATGTTCGGTCCGGTGGCCGGCCGCTACTTCTTCGAGGCCTTCGACGACGGTCGGCTCCACGGGCGAATCCCGGTGTGGAGCGCGATCGCCGAGGAGTGGGGCACCCGCGACTTCTGGGCGCAGTGGCGCGCGGTGAAGGTGCCCGCGCTGCTGATCGAGGCCGAATACACGGTCACCCCGCCCGGCCAGATGGAGCAGATGTCCGCGGTCAACGAACGTGCACAGCATCTGAGGGTGCCCGGTGCAGGTCACCTCGTCCACGACGACTCCCCACACGTGTATCGCGGTGCGGTGGAGGCGTTCTTGTCGGGCCTGGACTCCTGAACCATTCCCGGAAGCTCACCGAGGAAGGGCCCCAACGTAATTCGGGACGCACACGACGAATCGTGTGCGCCCCCGAAGAGGTGGGAGGTGGTGTCAGGTCGGGTCGGCGGGCGCGATCGGGCCACCGGTGAGCCGGCGCCAGCAGTGCACCAGGAACAACTGTGCGATCGGTGCGGCGACGATGAGCCCGATGTAGCAGACGAGTACACCGACGAGGTTGATCGCGTAGGTGACCAGCAGGGTGATCAGCGAGTCGCCGACCTTCGACTTGGTCAGCTCGAACGACGTCTTCATCGCGTTGATCGGCGAGAGGCTCTTGTCGATGGTCGCGACGACCGAGAACATCAGGAAGAACATCGCGACGAGCCCGGGGATGATGCACAGCGCGTAGCCGATCCCCGTGATGATGCCGACCAGGATCGCGGTGCCGACGACCGGCCCGAAGCGGATTGGGGTCAGGAACGACTTCGCGGTGACCGGTTCGCCGTTGGCGACGCGGACCGCGCCGGAGATGATGCTCGCCTGGATGTAGAGCAGGCCCAGGATGAACACGAGGTACACGAGGCCGAAGAGGATGGAGCCGCCGAGACCCAGCGACGTCTCTTGGTAGGTGTAACCGTTGCCGTAATCGACGGTCTCGGTGGTGCCGAACAGCGCCGCCGCGGAGAACCCCACCGCGATGAGTGCGGCGCCGAGCAGGAACACCACGAGGCCCGGCAGGATCATCGCGCCGGCATTGTTCTTGAACTTGCCGAAGGCCCACGAGAACGCCGTGCCCACATCGATCTTGCCCGTGTCCATGGGGCCGCCGGGAGGAATCGGGGCGCCGGGGTAGGCGCCGGCGTCCCCGTACTGCGCGCCCGGCGGAGGAGGCGTCTGCCCGTACTGCGGTGGCTGCTGCCCGTACTGCGGGGGCGGCGGCTGCTGGCCGTAGGGGGGAGGGGGCGGTGGCTGCTGCCCGTACTGGGGCGGTTGCCCGTACTGGGGTTGCTGGCCGTACTGGGGCGGCTGACCGGGGAAGCCCCCCGGCTGCTGCGGGTCCGGCGGCGGGACAGGGGGATACGGCGGCTGGCTCATGGACCGGGACACTAGCAACGATTCGACCGCTGCGGGAAGCTATCTCCGAACGTTCAAACGACTGGTCAATGGGCGCAACACGAATTATGCGCGCCCGTCGGCCTGCTCGTCGTCGACGAGGCCGCACCGTGTCCGGGGGCCGTTGCCGCCGCGTCGGTCACGAGTCGCCCTCGCCCGCCAGGCAGTAGCGCCCGTCGGTGGTGAGCTCGACCAGGCCGTCGACGAGCAGGGAATCCAGTGCGCGATCGCGCTGGGCGGTGTCGGAGGTCCACACCACGTCGAGCTTCGAACGGTCCACCGCAACGTTCGTTCCGCGCAGGACGTCCAGCAGGAGGCCGCGGACCTGGCGGTCGGTGCCGGCGAACTTCTGCGTTCGTCGGGGCGGTCCGGTGTGTACCGGCCGGCCGAGCCGAACCCAGGTGCAATCGACGAGTGGGCAGTTGTCGCACTGGGGGTTTCGGGCCGTGCACACCAACGCGCCGAGTTCCATGAGCGCCGCGGAGAACCGCGGCGCGGTGGCTGTATAGGAGCCGTCGTCGGATCTGGGCAGGAGCGCCTGCGCGTCGGCCAGATCGCGCCGCGACGGGTTCGCCGGCTGTTCGCGTCCGTGGACGGCACGCGCGATCACGCGCCGAACATTGGTGTCGACCACCGGAACCGGTTGGCCGTAGGCGAAACAGGCGACCGCCCGCGCGGTGTAGTCGCCGATGCCGGGCAGGGTCAGCATCGTCTCGACGTCGTCGGGAACGCGGTCGTCGTGATCGCGTGCCAGGACCTTCGCGCACTCATGGAGACGAAGCGCGCGTCGCGGGTAGCCGAGCTTGCCCCAGGCGCGCAGGACCTCTCCGGCCGGCTCCGCGGCCATCGCCGAGGGCACCGGCCAGCGGCGGACCCAGTCCTGCCACGGCCCGACGACCCGCGCCACCGGGGTCTGCTGCAGCATGATCTCGCTGATGAGGATCTGCCAGCCGCTGCACGCCGGGTCCCGCCACGGGAGATCGCGTTCATGGGTATCGAACCAACCGAGCAGACGGCCCGGTGGCACACTATTGAGCATGATCGGAAAGACACCACGTGAGGCGTGGCACATTCTGCGTGACGGCAACGACCGCTTTGTGGCGGGAGAATCTCTGCATCCGAGCCAGGGTATCGAGGATCGCGCGCGACTCGCGGGCGGGCAGCACCCCCACGTGGTGCTGTTCGGCTGCGCCGATTCCAGGCTCTCGGCCGAGATCATCTTCGACCAGGGTCTGGGCGACATGTTCGTGGTGCGCACCGCCGGTCATGTCATCGACTCGGCGGTCCTGGGGTCGCTCGAATACGCGGTCGAGGTGCTCAGCGTTCCCCTCATCGTCATCCTGGGACACGACAGTTGCGGGGCGGTCAAGGCCACGCTCGACGCCCTCGACGATCTGCAGATCCCGGGCGGCTACATCCGCGACGTCGTGGAGCGGGTCACCCCCAGCATCCTCGCCGGCCGCAGCGAAGGCCTCACCCGTGTCGATGAGTTCGAGGCGCGGCATGTCGTGGAGACCGGACAGTTGCTCATGCAGCGCAGCCGCATCATCGCCGACAAGATCAGCACCGGGCGGCTCGCCATCGTCGGCCTCACCTACCAGCTCAACGAGGGCAAGGTGAGCCTGCAGGGCGTGTACGGCGACATCGGCGAACGGCCCAGCGCCGTGCCGCAGGCCGAGACCGCATAGAGCGTCGGAAACCTCCAGAACCTGAAGGCGAACTCTAGACTTTGCCTGTTGGGGACCGTTTTTCGGTCGCGACACGCCGCACGTGATCAGCCGGAAGTCAAGACCCGGCCGTTAGCGTGGGAGGCGTGATCGAACCCCAGGGCCCGCTGCCACCCGAGATCTATTGGCGACGCCGCGTCGTCGCCGTGGGTGGTGCCGTGGTCATCGTCGGTTTGGTTGTCGCGCTGATTGTCTGGATGACGTCGAGCGGTGGCGATCCGCAGAACACCGCCGCCAAGGGCTCCGCTCCGGCGAGCGCCTCGGCGTCGACCCCGGCTTCTGCTCCGCCGTCATCGGAAGCGCCCGCCGGTGGTGAGTCGGGTGCGCCCGGCGCACCCGACTCCGGCTCGGGCGGCGGCGGTGGCGGTGGCACACCCGCAGGTCCGCCCGCCGGTGCCACCACGCCCCCCGAATCGGCGAGTCCCGCAGGGGTTCCCGGCGCTCCCGGGGGACCCAACCTCTGCCCGGATCAGGCGATCTCGGTGGTTCTCTACACCGACAAGCCGACCTACACGATCGGCCAGAAGCCGGTGTTCACCATCGTGACCACCAACGCGGGGCTGTCGGAATGCACCCGCGACGTCGGCAAGTCCGTACAGAACGTCATCGTGCGGACTCTCGACGGGACCCGCACACTGTGGTCGGCCCGCGACTGTTCGCCGCTCTACACGGTCAACAACGTGGTGCTCAAGCCCGCACAGCAGGTCAAGGACGACATCACCTGGTCGGGCACCACGAGCAGCCCGGGTTGCGAGCGTCCCCGCACCCAGATCCCCGCCGGGTCGTATTCGGCCATCGGCAAGATCGGCGAGCGCGAGTCGTTCCCGATCACGTTCAACGTGGTCGCACCGGCGCAAGAGCCCTAGTCGTCGGGAACCCCAGTCGTCGGGGAACCCCGATCGTCGGGAACCCTGGTTCTCTAGTCGTAGCGTTCGATGCTGGTCTCGGCCAGCCGCGACAATCCCTCACGGATGTGCCGGGCCCAGATGCTGCCGATGCCCTCGACGGCCTGCAGATCGGCGGAGGAACTCGCCAGCAACGCCTGCAGGGTGCCGAAGCTGCGCACGAGGCGGTCCACATGGGCGAACTGCAGCCGCGAGATCCGCGCGAGCAGCCGGTAGCCCCGCGGGCTCATCGCGGTGTCCTGGGCGTCGATCGTCGTCGGATACCCGAATGCCCCCGCGAGCAGTGTGAGATCGAGTAGATCTGCGTCACTGAGGTTCTCGATCACCTCGAGTGTCTGTCGCACGTCTTCGGCGGTGGCGGGCTCCGGGCTGGCGTAGTAATCGCGGACGAGCAGCTCGCGCATGGTGTCGTTGTCGCTGATGAGTTCCTCGAGCTGCAGACTGACCTGCCGGCCGTTGACGCCGAGTTCGAGGACGTACTCCTCGATCTCGACCGACACCCGCCGGACCATCTCCATGCGCTGTGCCGTCGACATCGCATCGCGCAACAGGACGTAATCCTCGATCTCGGCGCGGGACAGGGCCGAGATCACCTCGTCGAGGCGGGCCTTGTATCGCTCGAGGGTGGCCAGCGCGACGTTGGCGCGCGACAGGATGGGGTCGGGGCTCTCGACCACCCGACGAGCACCGTCGACGTAGACGCTGACGATGGACATCGACGCACTCACCGAGATGACGGGGTGGCCGGTCTGGATGGCGGTGCGTTCGGCCGCGCGGTGCCGCGTGCCCGACTCCTCGGTGGGGATGGACGGGTCGGGGACCAGCTGGACGTTGGCACGCACGATGCGCTTGCCGTCGGTGGACATGACCACGGCGCCGTCCATCTTGGCGAGCTCACGCAGCCGGGTGGGGGCGAACTCGACGTCGAGGTGGAACCCGCCGTCACAGATCTTCTCGACGTCGGAATCGTGTCCGAGGACGATGAGGGCGCCCGTACCGCCGCGCAGGATGCGCTCGAGCCCGTCGCGGAGCGGGGTGCCGGGCGCGACGCGCGCCAGGGTCTCGCGGGCGAGCTCGGACTTCACCGCTTCGGCAACCATGTCTCCCCTTCGATGCCGGCCCGGCACCTCGCGGGGTCGCACACCCCGCGACACCGGCGGCCGCAATGTGACTAGGGTACCGGGATGTGAAGAGCAGCAGCTTTGTGGTGCCCGATGAACTCGACGAGCTCGTACGCCACCCGAAGACGTCCAAGCCGGGCGAGCCCATGCGCAGCCACAACAAGTCGTGCTTCGGCTGTGGCGTCGATTCCCCCCGCGGCCTGCATCTCACGGTGCACGCGGGCGAGGGTTTCACCGTCGACGCCCGGATGCCGGTCGAACAGTGGATGGAGGGCGGGCCCGGGGTCATCCACGGCGGGATCCTGTCCAGCGCATTCGACGACGTGATGGGCATGTTGCCGCGCCTCATCGGCCCGCCGGGGGTGACCGTGCACCTGCAGGTCGACTTCCTCGCGCCGATCCCGGTGGGCAAGACCCTGCACATCGAGGCCTCGATCCTGGGCAAGCAGCGCCGCAAGATCTACGCCGAAGCCGTTGCGCACCTCGGGGATCCGGACCGTCCCGTCGCCCGCGCCAACGGAGTGTTCGTGACCGTCGACGTGCGCGAGCACTTCGCCGACCACGTCGAGAACAGTGCGAAGGCGCAGGAGTACAAGGACCGCATGCACCGCCCGTAGGGCTTTGCGGATACGTCGGGCGGCCGGGGGGTCAGAACGGCGCGCTGACCGGGTCGGCGGCTCGTCGAGCCATCGCGTCGGCCAGGTTCGCGACACGGACGATCTTGATGCCCCGGGGGAGTTCCTCGTCGGTGGCGGCGGGGATGATCGCCTCGCGGAAACCGAGTCGTCGGGCCTCGGCCAGGCGCCGCGCGACCGCGGAGACGCGGCGGACCTCGCCGCCGAGGCCGACCTCACCGATCACCACGGTCGACTGGGGGACGGGCCGACCGGTGAGAGTCGAATAGACCGAGAGCGCGATGGCGAGGTCGGCGGCCGGCTCGGTGACCCGCATGCCGCCGACCGTCGAGAGGTAGACCTCGGATTTCGCGAGCTCCTTGCGTCCGCCCCGCGCCTGGAGGACGGCGAGCACCATCGCCACCCGGTTCATGTCCAGGCCGGACACCGCGCGACGCGGATTGTTCATCTCGGTGCCGTTGGCGAGCGCCTGGATCTCACCGACGAGTGCGCGCTTGCCGTCCATCGTCACCATCGTCACGCTGCCGCTGACATCGGAATCACGTTGATGCAGAAAGATGCCCGACGGATCCGGTACCTGGTGGATGCCGTCGTCGCGCTGCTCGAAACAGCCGACCTCGTCGGCCGCGCCGAAGCGGTTCTTGACGCCGCGGACCATGCGCAGCGTCGAATGCTTGTCACCTTCGAAGGCCAGGACGACGTCGACGAGGTGCTCGAGCGACCGCGGGCCCGCGACCGCGCCCTCCTTGGTGACATGCCCGACCAGGATCACCGCGACGCCGCGATTCTTGGCCAGCGAGACCAGCGCGGTGGTGACGGCACGGATCTGGGTCACGCCGCCGGTGACGCCTTCGGCGCCGGATGCGACGACCGTCTGCACGGAGTCGACGATCATCAGTGACGGACGTACCGAGTCGACGTGGCCGAGGATGGTCGCGAGGTCGGTTTCGGCGGCCAGATACACATTCGGGTGCACCGCGCCGGTGCGTTCGGCCCGCATGCGGACCTGTCCGGCCGACTCCTCGCCGGTGATGTAGAGCGCGGTACGGTCGGCGGCCGCCCAGTGTTTGACCGCCTCGAGGAGCAGCGTCGACTTGCCGACGCCCGGCTCGCCGGCGAGGAGGATGACCGAACCCGGCACGACGCCGCGCCCGAGTACCCGGTCGAGTTCGCCGATGCCGGTGGGGACGGCTGCCGAGGACTCCGCGTCGACCTCGGTGATGCGCAGGGCGGGGCTCGTCGGCGCGACCGCGGGCGTCGACCTCGACGACGCCGGGCCGGTCGCGACCTCGCCGATCGTTCCCCACTCGCCGCATTCGGGACACCGCCCGACCCATTTGGCGACCTGATGGCCGCAACCGGTGCATCGGAACGACGATTTGGGTTTGGCCACCCGGACAGCCTAGGGGTGGGGCCCGACAGAACAACGAACGAGGCCCGGCAATCGCCGGGCCCCGTTCGGAAAAGTCGTCGAACGGTCAGTGACCGCCGTCTTCGCTGTGTTCGTCGCCACCTTCGTGGCCCGCGTCGCCGCCCTCATCGTGGTGCTGGTTGTAGAACGTCGGCTCTGCGTTACGGGGGACGTTGACGCGCTCGAGTTCGGCGCCCGCGTCCACCGGGGTCTGCACGGTGGTCTCGCCGGCATCGATCCACGAGCCGTTGGCGTCACGCTTCTCGAAGTGGAAGGTCAGGTCCGTGGTGAGTCCGGCGGCGACGGTCTTGCCCGCGCCGGTCAGCTCGGCGGTGACCTTCTTCTCGATCGCGGTGTTCGCACCGACCGGGAGGCCGCCGCGAAGCGCCTGTCCCGGCGGGATGATCCGGTCGTCGGAGTCGGCGCCCTCGGTGAACTCGACCTTGCCCTTTTCGGCGGTGATCTCCTTCAGGCGGTAGTAATCGAGGTCGTCGGAGTTCGCGACCGCGAACGCGAGCTCGAAGGGTCCGCCGTTGCCGAAGACCGTCGGTGCGTCCTGCTCGGGGAACAGGATCTGCACGTCACGGAGCTCGAGTGCGCCGTAGTTCACGTTGGCGCCGTTCACCGCGGGCAGCTGGTTGGCGGTCTGCGAGATCTGCCCCGCGCTGCACCCGGTGGTGCCGAGGGCGACCGCCATGCCGATCGCGGCCACCGCGGTGGCCAGACGAGATGGCCGAACCGCCGACCGCCGTGCGGATAGTGAAAGCACTGACACCCGATCCTCCAAGGTCATACGAAGCCGACATGCAGCGCGCGACACCCTGCACTACGCAGCGTAGTGGGCGCGTGATGGAAAAGTCCCCCCGGGTGCCTGATTCGTCGTCGCGCGTTGGGTTCCGGGGTGCAGGCGGTGGCGTCGCGGGCTGTGTCCGCCGTCATGTTCCCAACAGTTCCGGAGCGGTGCCGCAAGGGGTGTCGCGTGTTCCGCCGACACCCCTCGCGACCTCGAAAGAGCCGGGTGTGAAACGTGTTCACCGCGTTGACCTGCACCGTTGGGTGGGTCCCTCGGAACACCCGTGCTAGACTGGCTCTACTCGAAAGGGGCAAGGAACATTGAATTTCAAAGTTGGCGACACCGTCGTTTACCCCCATCACGGTGCTGCTCGGGTCGAAGACATCGTGACCCGGACCATCAAGGGTGAGCAGATCGAATACCTTGTTCTCAAGGTTGCCGACGGTGACATGACCGTTCAGATTCCCTCGACCAAGCTCGACTACGTGGGCGTCCGAGATGTGGTCGGACGAGAGGGCCTCGACGAGGTCTTCCAGGTCCTACGGGCTCCGCACACCGAGGAGCCGACCAACTGGGCTCGCCGGTTCAAGGCAAACCAGGAGAAGCTGATCTCGGGCGACATCATCAAGGTCGCCGAGATCGTGCGCGACCTGTGGCGTCGTGAGCAGGATCGTGGCCTGTCGGCCGGTGAGAAGCGGATGCTGACCCGTGCACGTCGCGTGCTCGTCGACGAGCTCTCGCTCGCGCAGAACACCGACGACGAGAAGGCCGCACTCATGCTCGACGAGGTCCTCGCCGCGGCTTCCTGACGTCGGGTCCACCTGGATCAGGAATCATCAGTGACCACTACGCCGGAGAATTCCGGCGCAGATGTCTGTGTCATCATTCCGGCTGCCGGGTCGGGCACCCGACTCGGCGAGCCGGTCCCCAAAGCGTTCGTCGACCTCTGTGGTCGGAGCATCATCGAACGTTGCGTCGACAATGTCCCTGAGTCTCTCGGGGCGTCGATCGTCGTCGTGGTGCCCGCCGACATGGTCGCCCGGACCCGTTTTCTGCTGCCCGAGGTGACGGTGGTGGCCGGCGGGGCTCATCGAGCGGATTCGGTCCGCGCCGGTATCGCCGCCGCGGGAGCTGCCGAGGTCATCCTCGTGCACGACGCCGCCCGGCCGCTCACCCCCGCTTCTGTCTTCACCTGCGTCGTCGACGCCGTGCTCGCCGGTCATCCCGCTGTGGTGCCGGGGATACCGGTCGTCGACACGCTCAAGCAGGTCACACCGGACGACGGTGGCCTCGAACGTGTGTCGAGGACCGTCGACCGCGATCAGCTGCGCGCCGTCCAGACCCCGCAGGGGTTCACCCGCGATGCGCTTCTGCGTGCACATGCCGACGACTCCGGTCTCGCGACCGACGACGCCGGCCTGGCCGAGCGATGCGGTATCGACGTCCACATCGTCCCGGGAGACCCCCTCGCCATGAAGATCACCACACCGTGGGACCTACGCATCGTGCGCAGCATCGTGGGCCGACGATGAGGGTCGGGATCGGTACCGACGCCCACCGCATCGACGCGTCCGCCGAGTGCTGGATGGTGGGTCTGCACTTTCCCGACCAACCCGGCTGCGAAGGTCACTCCGACGGTGACGTCGGCGCCCACGCGCTGTGCGACGCGGTTCTCTCCGCCGCCGGACTCGGCGACGTCGGTTCGGTGTTCGGCACCGGGCGACCCGAATGGGCGGGCGTCTCCGGGGTTGCGATGCTCGAACACGTACGGACACTCCTCGAGGCCGAGGGGCTGCAGCTGGTCAATGCCGCGGTGCAGGTCGTCGGCAACCGGCCCAAGATCGGGCCGCGTCGTGCCGAGGCGCAGAAAGTCCTCTCCGACGCGCTCGGCGGGCCGGTCTCGGTGTCGGCGACCACCACCGACGGACTCGGCATGACCGGCCGCGGCGAGGGAATCGCGGCGGTGGCGACCGCACTTCTCGCCGCCGCCTCCTAGCTCGACGCGCAGGCGCCCAGAAGGATCTCGCAGGCCCGGTCGACCGCTTCGGCGGGCGGCGTGAGTTGTCCGGCGAGACGCGCGGCATTCGTCGCGACCGCGGGGTCGGTGAGCGGGTCCAGATCCGACGGTGAGAACCGTGTGAGCCGATTGCCCGCTCCCGCACCCGCTTTACGAAGGGCCGCCGCCCACATCGGCTGGTCGGCGCTGAGCCAGGCGATCACCGAGGGGATGCCCGCGCGGGTCGCGGCCGCGGTCGTGCCCGCACCACCGTGGTGCACCGCCCCGCGACAACGGGGCAGCAGGGCCTCGTGGTCGACGGGGGTGTCGATGTGCAGCAGCCGATCATGACCGGGTAGTGCGTGATCGGTGTGCCCGATGACCCGCAGACCGCGGTCGAGCAGGGCCGACACGATGCCGTTGATCTGCTCGCCGGTGATCTTCATGCTGCCGAAGCCGACGTAGACGGGCGGCTCGTCGGCGATGGCCCAGTCGGTGGCCTGCTGCGTCGAGTCACCGCCCACAGTCATTGCCTCGCGAACATCTTTGTCGGGCAACAGGAATCCGACGAGGGGACGTTGAGAACCCCAGTCCCGGGCGAGACCGGGGAAGAGTGCCGCGTCGTAGGCCTGGATCTCGGGCACACCGCGGCCTCGGAGCCGGCCGCCGAGCGGGCCCTTCACCGGCGGGAGCCCGAGTTCGTCGCGCAACCTGCGGTCCGCGCCGCGCACCGTCATCCAGTACGTCTGATCGGCCAGCCGCCACATCGCCCGGGAGACCGGGCGCGGGTAAGTGCGGTAGCGGACGTCGAGGCTCGTGTTGGGGCGGAGCGGGCAGTAATGCAGAGGCACGAAAGCGATTCCGCGACTCTGCGCGATCGCGTCCGCCCGGTCCTGTGCCAGGGGTCCGGTGACGAGAAGGTCGGAGATGTCGGCGAGCTCACCCATCACCTGCTCCGACGTCGCGCGTCCGTGCTCGGAGACCTCCCCGAGTGCCCGCAGTCGAACCCGCGGATTCTTGGACTTCAACCGCTCCTTCACCAACGGACTGGCCAGGAGTTCGGCGGTCGACGGCGCCAGCGTCCGGGTCGGCAGACCGGTCGCGGCGGTCAGGTCGACCAGATCCTCGGGGACCGCGAACCGGACCTCATGCCCTCGGCGGGCGAGCTCGGCACCGATCGCGACCGCCGGCTGTATGTCCCCTCGGCTGCCGTGGACGGCGAACGCGAACCTCATGCGCCCCAGGACGTTCCGCGCAGTCCCCACGCGGCGAGCTCGTCGTCGACAAGGGTGCGGACAGCGGCGACGTCGGGGAGGCGCACCGGATCCAGTGAACTGATACTGAACATGACGTGGTCGGCGTTGATCGCGAACCATCCGCTGATGCCGCCCTTGCGGTCACGCAGCCGGGTGAGGTCCTTGGTTGCGGTGATCGCCCGGATCGACACGGCCGCACGCTGTTCGGTGCCGAGCGTGGCGAACTCGTCGGGCACCTGTCCGACATTCGACGCCAGGCACAGCGGGGTGGTCACGTTGGCGGTGAGGCGGCGGGTGACCGAATCGCTCAGCGCCTGCAGGACCACGGCGCGCTGGGCGACCGCACCGGAGTTGGCGGACAGCCGGCCATAGGCATCCTTGCAGGCGACGCGCACATCGGTGAGGTCGTCGTAGCGTCCGGGCAGTACCTCGACGAAGGCGGTGGCCCCCGACGTCGCATTGGCCCGCCGGTCGTCGAGCGTGCGGGACGACACGGGCAGCGACACCGGTACCACGTCGCCGGCGGACACGCGGCCGCAGCGCTCGAGGATCCCCACCATCAGGGCGGCGAAGAGGCTGTTGTCGGTGCCGCCGCGCGCCGTCGCGGCGGCGGTGTAGTCCGCGAGCGGGATCAGGACGGTGACGTTGGGTGCGGTCTCGGCGGCGGACAGGTCGGTCGTCGGGAGGGTGCCGGCGGTGACGCGGACCGGTGAGGCCGGCGGTCCGGCTCGCCCGGCCCGCCACATGCCGAAGGCCGTCCTGCCGGCCGTCCACAGCAGATCCGCCGCGTCGCGGACGTTGTCGACGAGGCCGGGCGTGGCGCCCGGGGCGTAGTCGAGACCGTGGACGGCCTCGATGACCGCGACCGCGCCCGTACCGCCGTCGGCTATGACGTGGGAGATGATCAGCGAGACCAGCACGGAGCTGTCATCCGCGGTCCGGGCGACGGCGAGTCGCCACGCCGGCCCGTTGACGACGTCGAGTGGGGCGTCGGCCTGCGCGCGCCCCCACGCCTCTTCTTCACCCACCGGGACGGGGTCGGTCTGCACGGAGAGATCGCCGGCATCGGGGGTGTACCGCCAGTACGCGCGGCCGGGCCCGCGGTGCCTCGCGACGAGCCTGCTCAGGCGGCCGTGGCGCAGCTTCTCGGCGAGCGATGCGATGGCGTCGACGTCGGTGGTGCCCGGAAACCTCCACAGCGTCTGGTTCACGACGGGGAGACCGAGAATGACGTCCATGCGGACGAAGAGGTCGTCGTCGGCGGTGAGCCGGTCGACGGTGGCGTCCTGGGCCACGCCGGGGGCGTGGCGGACGAGGGATCCGAAGTTCATGTGCACCTACCGTTCGTGCATACCGATGGGGTCGGTGACCTGTGGACGAGCGTTCACGCCGCGGACCTCCGAGGCCGCGCGGAGCGCGAAGACGTGCAAACCATACCGGAGGGGCCGCGGTGGGCGCCGATCGACGAGCCTCGGCACCGTTGCGAAGACAAATAAGTCCTCGACCATTGTTTCCGCTGATCGTTCGACGGCCACTTGCGAACATTTATTTCGCTCGCTGAACTATCAATTGCAGCCGAATCGGGTTACTGTCGTGACCATTGTGAAGGACCGCTGGACCGGTGGGCCCGAAGATCCTTGTCACGACTCTTCTCCATCGACCACATTCTTCCTGCAGAATCCGAAAGGACGCGACGGATGACGGGTGCTACCCGCCGCAATACAGATCGCCGCGTAAAGATGCGCACGACAACGCTTCTGGCCTCATGTCAGAGCCGGGGCCGAGACGCCGCGGGCGTCGGGTCCGGCGATCGGGTGGGCAGTCCCGCCGAAGAGAGACGCATCACACCAGCGGTCCGCCGGCATCGCGGTGCGGATCGGGGCCTGTGATCAATGACACCAGAGACGATTCGCCGATCGCCCGGATTCCCCGGGCCGGGAGACGCCTTCGATGTCGAACGGGTGTGTCCGCGCCGGCGTCGGCCGGCGTAGGCATCATCCGCGACGCTGACGCGTCAGGCCTCAGGGGAGGGGCCGAGCAAGACCATCTGTCGGGGGCCGGTACGTGTGTGAACACGGGAGGTTGTGATGGAATACACTGAGCTGACCGAATATTCGATGCCCGGCGGCACTGTGACCGCGTGGGAGCCCGCGGTCGACGCAGCCGAATGGCAGACCGATTCTCGACAGTTGTCGTATATGCATCTCGAGCACGCCCGCCGGGCGGTTCGGGAGGGGGCCGACTGGCACAGCCAGTGGATCGGCACCGCGTTCCGCATCGAGCGCCCGCTCGATCGCGATGCGTTCGCCCGCACGATCATCGCGTGGTACCGCCGCCACGAGGCCTTCCGTACCTCGGTCCGAGTCCACGAACCGCTCCATCCGCAGGGCGACCTGACCCGGATCACCGTCGCAGCCGACGCGGTCTCGGTGCGCGAGAACGCATTCGGGTCCGACCTCCCGGCTGACGAGGTGGCCGAGCTCGTCACCGACTACTTCAACCGCACGATCACCCCGCTGAGCTGGCCCCATTGCGTCGCGGTCACCATCGAGCCGCCCGGCGACGAGGACGGCTTCCTTGTGGTGTTCGCCGCCGACCACACCGTGATGGACGCCTATACCCAGGTTTTCGCGATCCGCGAGCTCACCGCGCTCTACGACGCCGAGGTCGCCGACGCGCCGCACGGCCTGGCCGAATTCGGCAGCTACCTGGACTTCAGTGACGCAGAGCGTCGACTGGGCGCGCAGATCGACGCCAACAACGTCGCGGTCAGCCAGTGGCGCAACTTCTTCGACGACACCGCGACCGACGTGCAGCCCGAACCCATCCCGCGTTTTCCCCGGTTCGACGTCCCGGCCGGTGCGCCGCGCACGATCACGCCGAATCGTGAGCCGGAGAACGGTTTCCAGACGACGCTGTCGCATTGGTTGCTCGACGCCGCGGACACCAAGCGTTTCGAGGCGGTGTGCAAGAGTGCGGGTTCGTCGATGACGGCCGGTATCTACACCGCGCTGTCGATGACGTCGGCGGCCCTGACCGGCAGCGCCGACCTGCGGTTCATCGGCCCGGTCCACACCCGCAACGCCATCGAGTGGGGCGAGGCCGTGGGATGGTTCGTCGGGATCATCCCGGTCGCGATCCGCCCCGGGCGGCCGCTGAAGTTCACCGACGCGCTGACGACCGTCGCGTCCACCACGGCCCAGTACAAGGACGTGGGAGCGGCCCCGTTCGCGCCCGTCGCCGAACTCATCGGCGGCGACGTGACACCGCCGGGATTCGTGGTGTCCTACATCGACCTGCGTCACGCCGAAGGTGCGGCCCAGTGGTCGCCGCGTCAGGCCCGGGTTCTGCGCAGCGCAACGCGGGACGCCGACGAGGTGTATTTCTGGATCAACCGCATCCCGAACGGCGTCAACGTGTCCGCGCGTTTCCCGTCCGGTGAGATGGCGCCCGCGGTGGAGGTGTTTCTCTCGACCTTCCATGCGATCCTGAACACGGTCGTCGCCGACGGCGACTGCGAGTACACCTACCGCCCGGCGGATTCGGTGGCCTCGGGAATGCCGATCGCAGGACTGACCGGGGGCTCGTCCGCAGCTTTCGGCGACTGATGACCCGTACCCTGCAGTTCACGCCCTCCGCACCCGGGTTCGGTGAGCCCGGGGCGCTGACCCCCCGGCTCCGTCCGCACCTGGTCGGTGGGCGGATCGTCGAATGGGAGCTGCGCGACGCCGAGCGTGTCGCCGGTGCATCCCACCGGTGGGGCGAGGGAGTGTCGTTTCTGCAGTCCGACCATCTCGCGACGATGGCGGACAAGCGGACCCGTGGGGAGGACCATACCGGTTTCCTAACGGCTGCAACACGATTCGATGTTCCTCTCGATCAGGAGGCGATGAGCCGGGCGCTCACCGACTTCGTCCGTCGCCACGAGGAGCTGCGTGCCCACTATCGGGCGGGCCCCACCGGGCCGGAGCGGTGGGTGGCGCCGCCCGAATGCTTCGAGATCGTCGTCGCCGACCGCACGCCGGTTGTCGTCGGCGACGCCGAACTCGGTGCGTTCGTGGGCCGTCGGGCGTCGGAATCGGCTCGGGCAGAACTGATCCCGGGTTCATGGTGGGGTGCAGCCACGGCCGACGACGGATTCACCTTCTTCGTCGCCACCGATCATGCTCACGGTGACGGGTACTCCTCGGCGCTCGCGCTGATCGAGATCGCCACCCTGTACCGGGCGCACGCCGCGGGCGAAACCGCCGAACTGGCGCCTGCGGGAACATTCGGCGAGGCGGTACTCGACGAACGCGCCGCCGCGGCGGCGCTGGATTCCGCCGACCAACGCCTCGACGTATGGCGGAATGCGTTGGTGGCCAACGACGGTCGTGCACCCCGCTGCCCGCTGGAGCTCGGGTTGACCGACGAGAACCCGCAACCGGGGGTCGCGCTCGAGCAGTGGCTCCTCGATCCGGCGATGCTCGCCGCCTGCGACAACCGGATCGCCTCCGACGGGGGGAGTTTCGCGGGTCTTCTGTATGCGGCGCTGGCCACCCGGCATCGTGAGCTCACCGGCGAATCGCAGTTCTTCGTGTCCACGGTGCTGGCCACACGTGGATCCGGCCACCAGTGGACGCAGGGCTGGCTGTGCAACTTCGCGCCCATCGTCGTGGCCGTCCCGGACTGCGGGGACGCCTCATTCGACGATCTGGTGCGAGCTGCCACCGACAGCGTGCGGGTCGCCCGCCGCGCCGCCACGGTGCCCGCGCACGCCGTGCTGGCGAAGCTGGCCGCCGAAGGTGTCTTCCGCGGACTCGACGGCAGTCCGTACATGGTGTCCTACACCGATCTCGGGCGGTTGCCGGTCGGTGACGACCCCGCCCTGCCGGCCATGCAGACATTCAGCGGCGTGGGCGCCACGCGGAACGCGAACCTCTGGTTCACGCGGACCGAGGCAGGCCTCGTCGTGCGGTCGCACGTCCCGGACAACGAGGTGGCCCGTGCGTCGATCGTCGAACACCTGGCACGTGTCGGGGCCATCCTGACCGATTACGCGAGAGATGCGAGGAGTGCCCGATGAAGCTCTCGAGCTCAGAGGCCTGGCAGGTCGAGCCGGGTGAACTCGTCCGGTGGCGGCCGGTCCCGGGCGGTTGCGCGGCACGCGCGATCGCCCCGGTGTCGGAGAACGAACGCTTCCACCTGGATTCGGTGTCGCAGGGGCAGCCGGGCTGGATCGCCCTGACGCTGGACTTCCCGGAGAAGCTCGACCACGACCTCCTCGGCGAGGTCGCGGCGACCGTCATCGCGCGGCACGATGTGCTGCGCAGCCACTACGTACGCACCGAGGCGGGGTACCAGCGTCTCCTGCACGCCGGGGTGGACGTCAAGGAGGAAGGCCGCGAGGCCGACGCGGGCCTGCGGGCCGATGCGTTCGCCGCGAAGCTGACCGCGGACATCACCGCGACCTGCAATCCGTTCGAACCGATGCCGCACTACCTCGCCGCGGTCATCCGGCCCGCGAGTACGACACTGGTCTGCGGATTCGACCACTGCTATGTCGACGCCCGATCCCTGGCGCTGCTGTCGAACGAGATCTGCGAGCTCTTGGGCGGCCGCGGCCTCGCGCCCGCGGCGTCGGGCCTGGACGCCTTGTGCCGGGTCGCCGACAGGGAGGCCTCGGTGACGGCCGACGACCCCCGGCTCGACGGCTGGGCGCAGTTCCTCGCCTCCACCGGGTGGACGGTCCCGGAGTTCCCCCTCGATCTCGGTGTGCCGGAGGGCGCCGACGCCGACATGCACACGATGGTCGCCACCCTGCTCTCCGGCGACGCCGCCCGGGAGTTCAGCTCGGTGGTCCACGACCACGGTGGGCGCACGTATCCGGCGGTGCTCACCTGCGCCGCGATGGCGATCAACCTCGCCGGCGGTCCCGAGGAGGTGGCCACCGTGGTGCCCACCGGAACCGGGGCCGGACCCGGCTGCGTCGGGTGGTCGGTGGGCAACGCGCCGATGTGGATCAGCGCGGCCGACGATCTGTTCACCGCGATGCACCGCAACACCGCCCGGCTCTCGGCGGCCCTGCCGCTCGCGGAGATCGGTCTGACGCCGGTGTACGCCGCGTTCGGCGACAGGCTGCGGGCCGGTCGCAGCGACGTCTTCATGATGTCGTACGTGGACTACACGCGCCTCCCCGCGCCGCACTCCGGTGTACGGGCACAACAGATCTCGAGCCACAAGTCCACCGACACCGCACAGTGGTGGTTCTGGCGAGACGACGACGGTATCCACGTGCGGGTGCGGCATCCGCACACCGAGCGTGCCGTCGCGGTGCTGACCGAGACCCTGGAGACGATGAGCAGGCTGGTCATCGAGGTGACCGAGCGGGTCGTCGGGTCCGGCCGGCGCTGATGTCCGCAGGTCGTCGGGCGCCGGGGGGAACGCCCTGGCCGCGGCTGCGGGCGGTCAGAGGCTCGGTCGTGGTCCGGTAGGATTGCCGGTCGTGACCCTGCGCCTGTATGACACCGACTCCCGAGAGGTGCGCGACTTCGTGCCGCTGCACCCTGGCCAGGCATCGGTGTACCTGTGCGGGGCGACGGTCCAGGGGGTGCCGCACATCGGTCACGTCCGCAGCGGTATCGCCTTCGACATCCTGCGTCGCTGGCTGGCGCACAAGGGCCTCGACGTGTTGTTCGTGCGCAACGTGACCGACATCGACGACAAGATCCTCCGGAAGGCCGCCGAGGCGGGACGTCCGTGGTGGGAGTGGGCGGCCACCCACGAACGCGCCTTCGACGACGCCTACCGTGCGCTCGGTGTGTTGCCGCCGTCGGCGGAACCGCGTGCGACCGGTTTCGTCACCCAGATGGTCGAGTACATGGAACGGCTGATCGACCGCGGTCACGCCTACGTCGCCGACGGCAACGTCTACTTCGACGTCCGCAGCCTGCCCGATTACGGTTCGCTCTCCGGGCACCGGCTCGACGACGTGCACCAGGGTGAGAGTGCGGGTACCGGCAAGCGCGATCCCCGTGACTTCACGCTGTGGAAGGCGGCCAAGCCGGGTGAGCCGTCGTGGCCGACCCCGTGGGGCCCCGGCCGTCCGGGCTGGCACCTGGAATGCTCGGCGATGGCCACCAGTCTCCTCGGTTCTGAGTTCGACATCCACTGCGGTGGAATGGATTTGATCTTCCCGCATCACGAGAACGAGATCGCCCAGGCGCACGGCGCCGGAGATCGGTTCGCGCGGTACTGGTTACACAACGGCTGGGTCACCATGGGTGGCGAGAAGATGAGCAAGTCGCTGGGCAACGTCGTGTCGATCCCGGCGATGCTGCAGCGAGTGCGCGCCGTGGAACTGCGTTACTACCTGGGCAGCGCCCACTACCGGTCGATGCTGGAGTACTCGCCGGGTGCGCTCACCGAGGCTGCTGCCGGGTACCGGCGCGTGGAGTCCTTCGTCGAGCGTGTCGCGGCGCGGGTCGCCGACGTCGTGATCGGCGACATCGACGCGGAGTTCGCCGCCGCCCTCGACGACGACCTCGGCGTGCCTGCGGCTCTTGCGGTCGTGCACAACGTGGTCCGCCAGGGCAACACCGCACTCGAGGCAGGCGACGGCGCCGCCGCGCTGGCAGCGGCCTCCTCGGTGCGGGCGATGATGGGCATTCTCGGCGTCGACCCGCTGGACGACCAGTGGGCAGGCGCCACCGACGATTCGGCCGCCACCTCGGCACTCGACGTGCTGGTGCGGGCCGAGCTACAGCGGCGCGCAGACGCGCGCGCCGACAAGGACTGGGCCACCGCGGACGCGGTTCGGGACCGGCTGGCCGAGGCCGGCATCGAGGTCACCGACACCCCCGATGGCGCGCAATGGGCATTGAAGGGTGAGGCGTGATGGCAGGGAATTCCAAGCGTAAGGGTGCGATCCGCAAGTCGGGTACCAAAAAGGGGCAGACCGTCGGGTCGGGCGGCCAGCGCCGCCGCGGTCTCGAGGCCCGCGGAGCGACGCCGAAGGCCGTCGACCGGCCGTACCACGCGGCGCACAAGCGGGCCAAGGCCACGACCAAGCCTGCCGGCGGCCGGGGCGGCCCGCGCGCCAAGGACGACGGACCCGAATACGTGTTGGGGCGCAACCCGGTGGTGGAATGCCTGCGTGCCGGCGTCCCGGCGACCGCGCTCTACATCGCGACCAACTCCGAACCCGACGATCGTGTGGCGGAAGCGGTCAGGATGGCCGGCGACGCGGGCATCTCGATCCTCGAGGTGGGCAAGCCGGAGCTGGATCGCTTGTCGACCAACGGTTTACATCAGGGTATCGCCCTGCAGGTGCCGGAATACCAGTACGCCCATCCCGACGATCTGATGGCCGAGGCCAAGGCGAGCGGCACCCCGCCGCTGCTGGTGGCGCTCGACAACATCACCGACCCGCGCAACCTCGGCGCGGTGATCCGTTCGGTGGCCGCGTTCGGCGGGCACGGTGTGCTGATCCCCGCCCGTCGCAGTGCCAGCGTCACCGCCGTCGCGTGGCGGACGAGCGCCGGCGCCGCGGCTCGGCTCCCGGTCGCGCGGGCGACGAATCTGACTCGCACGCTCAAGGATTGGGCCGAATCGGGGGCCCAGCTCGTCGGCCTCGACGCCGACGGCGACGTCACCCTCGACGACTACGACGGCAGCGGACCCACGGTCATCGTGGTGGGTTCGGAGGGCAAGGGACTGTCCCGGCTCGTCCGCGAGAGCTGCGATTCGATCCTGTCCATCCCGATGGCCGGTGACGTCGAGAGCCTCAACGCCTCCGTCGCGGCCGGCGTGGTGCTCGCCGAGTTCGCCCGCCAGCGCCGCCGGTAGGCAGATCCGCGCGCAGACGATCAGGGCCCGGGCTGCTCAGGGTCCGGGGTACTCAGGACGCTCTGATGAGGACCCCGGCCTCGGCGAGGGCCTCGCGGACCGCGCGGGCGTGTCCGAGCGCCCCCGGGGTGTCGCCGTGCAGGCAGATCGACTCGGCGTCGACGCCGATCACCGTGCCGTCGATGGCGGTGACCCGCCCCGACGTCGTCATCTCCACGACCCGGCCGGCGATCGCCGCGCTGTCGGAGAGCACCGCGCCCTGCTCGCCGCGGGGGACCAGCGTGCCCTCCGGGGTGTAGGCGCGGTCGGCGAAGGCCTCGGTGATGATCGGCAGGCCGGCACGCTCGGCGCGTGCGAGGACCTGCGAGCCGGCGAGTCCCATCACCGCGAGCCCGGGGTTCACATCACGTACCGCCGTCACCACCGCATCGGCCTGCTGTATGTGATGGACCACCGTGTTGTACAGCGCGCCATGGGGTTTCACATACGTCACCGCGCCGCCGACGGATCGGGCCAAAGCGTCGAGTGCGCCGATCTGGTAGACCAGGTCGGCGACGAGATCCGGTGTGGTCATCTCCATGAACCGGCGGCCGAAGCCGCTGCGGTCGGGGTAGGAGACCTGGGCGCCGATCCGGACCCCGGCGGCCACCGCCGCCCGGCAGGTCGTCAGCAGGTCGGCGGGGTTGCCCGCATGAAAGCCGCAGGCGACGTTCGCGCTCGTCACGATCGTCAGCATCGCCGCGTCGTCGCCCAGCCCCTCGCCCAGATCGGCGTTGAGATCGATGCGCGGGCCGGCGGCGTCCATGCGGGCATCCTACGGGCGCGCCCGGGAGGTCCGGACGATCGGTGCCGGGTGTCGATCACGGTTCTCCCGCCGGGAAGGCGGCCCATTCGTCTACGGTGAAGGACATGGCATTACTGGACAGTAAGGTGACCACGGCCAACGGCGTCGTCGGGGGCGCACGCGGCAAGCGTCTGCGCAGGGGGACCATCAGCTGGCGGGGCATTCCCTTTGCCGCGCCGCCCGTGGCGCATCGGCGGTTCCGCGCCCCGGAACCGGCCCACGACTGGCCCGGCGTGCGCGACTGCACCAAGCTGGCCAAGGCGGCGATCCAGGAGAAGCGGTTCACCGCGGTGGCGCCCGGCAAGTTCGCGCCGATGGCCGAGGACTGTCTCACCCTCAACGTGTTCTCACCGGATGTCACCTCGTCGAAGCCGCGTCCGGTGATGGTGTTCATCCACGGCGGTGCCTTCATCCTCGGAACGGCCGCGACGCCCCTCTACGACGGCGCATTCCTCGCCCGCGCGCAGGACGTCGTCGTGGTGACCATCCAATACCGGTTCGGCCCCTTCGGATTCCTCGACCTGAGCCAGTACGCGACCGACGACCGCCCGTTCGACACCAACGTGGGTCTGCGCGATCAGATCGCGGCGCTGCGATGGGTCGCCGACAACATCGCCGCGTTCGGCGGTGACCCCGGCAACGTCACCGTCTTCGGCGAGAGTGCCGGCGGGTCCTCGGTGCTCGCACTGCTGTCGGCGCCCTCGACCGCCGGTCTCTACCAGCATGCGATCGCCCAGAGCCCCGCACCCGAACTCATCGTCGAGCAGGATGCCGCCACGGTCTATGCCGACGAGTTCGTCCGGCTGCTGCGGGACCCGCAGCGTCGTGCGACGTCGATGGACCGCGTTGAGCCGCCCGTCGATCCGGCCGAGGCGCAACGACTGCTCACCGTGCCGAACCCGGCGTTGCTGCTGGAGGCGGGTAACCGGCTGATGCGGTTCGCGACCAAGACCGCCGGCGGGGCGATCCCGTTCGCCCCGGTCGTCGACGGTGACCTGCTGCCGCGCTCGCCGCTGAAGGCCGCCACCGAGGGCCTGACGCAGCCGGTACCCCTGGTGATCGGCAGCAACAAGGACGAGGGAAAGCTGTTCGCCAAGCTCTGGAACGTCCTGCCCGACGCCGAACGGACCCTGATGAGGGTCGAGGACGACGAGGTCCGGCGCGAGATCGCCTCGCACTACGAGGACGGCGACCGCGACCGGATCCGGCTGGCCGGCGACTCGATCTTCTGGGCGCCGATGACCGCGTTCGCCGACGGGCACAGCGCGGTCGCGCCGACCTATGTGTACCGCTACGACTACCAGACCAAGATCCTCGGGGTCACCGGCTTCGGCGCCACCCACGCCACCGAACTCTTCAGCGTCTTCGGCGCCTACCGCGCCCCGATGGGCGCGGGTCTGGCCATCGCGGACTGGCCCGGCAGCGGCCGAATCACCCAGGGCGTACAGGGTCGTTGGGGTGGGTTCGCCCGAACCGGTGACCCCGGGCTCGGCTGGCCGGCGTACACCACCGCCGACCGCAAGGTCCTGGTCATCGACGACCCCGACCGCGTCGTCGCCGATCCCGACACGCTGCGGCGCCAGGCCTGGTATCGGGTGCACTCGGGCCAGACCGCCTGAGCGGCCCTGCGGTGCGAGCGTCGGGACGCTCTGGGCCGGGACGCTCTGGGGCCGGGACGGTCAGCTGAACTCCCATACCGACGGCGGGTCGGCGGCCAGGAACGACAGGACCAGCGGGTTGAACAACTCCGGCGACTCCACCGGGAGGATGTAGGTGCCGGGGATCACCGCGAGCCGTCCGCGCGGAAGCGTCCGGGACAGTTCGAGTGCGTGTTCGAGGCGCACTATCCCGCGGTCGGGGACCACCACCAGCGTCGGCACGTCGACGTGCGCGAACTCGGCGATGTCGTACTCGGGTTCAGCGGCGAGCATGCGGATCGTCTTGTCGTAGATGACGGCGAAATGCTCAGGACCGTCGGGCGACGTGGCGTCGTAGTGGACGCGGAGGTAGTCCACCGCGAGCGGGTCCCGGCGCGCGATCCGGTCGACGAACTCGGCGTCCATCCGGCCCCCGCTGTTGACGTACCCGCCGACGAAGACGAGCCGGTTCACCAGATCCGGACGGTCGCGCGCCACGAGCAGAGCGATCGCGGCGCCGTCGGCCCAGCCGACGAGATTGGCCGACCGTCCGACGACCTGCTCGAGGTAGGCGATGGTGCGTTCGGCGACCTGCTCGCAGCTGAAATCGCCCGGCACATCGGGGCTGTGTCCGTGTCCGGTGCGTTCGGGGACGAAGACCTGCTGACCGGCCTCGAGGAACCCGGCGATCTGGGTGCCCCATGTCGACGCCGAGGCGAAGAGTCCGTGAAGTAGCACAGTCGGTGGACCGTGTGGTTCGCCGGCGGTGAAGTGCCAGATCATCGCGCCCGCGATGTCGACGTACTCGCCGCCGTCGACGTGATCGCCGGCGTGAACCTGCCGCATACCGCTCCTCGAGTCGCCGGACATCGTCGGCCTCCGGGCCGCCGGCCATGACTGCCATGGTCGCTCTCTCGCCATGGTGGCAGACATCGGCTTCGTCGCGGCGGAACGTTTGCGAATCGAAACGACAGGAGCGTCGTCGTCGCAAGTCAGGCGTGGTTCCGCACCGGTGTTGGATGATGGGCACGCGTGGTGGCCATTTCGTCCGGCGACCGCGAGGAGAGGAACTGCCATGGGAGACGACGTCGTCCGCGTCAGCAGGAGCGGGCCGGTCACCACGATCGGCATCAACCGGCCGGAGGTCCGCAACGCGGTCGACCGGAGCACCGCCGAGGCATTGACCAGTGCTTTTCGGGCCTTCGACGACGACCCCGACGCCGCGGTGGCCGTCCTCCACGGAGAAGGCGGGACATTCTGTGCCGGAGCCGATCTCAAGGCCATCAGCGCCGGTGACGGTAACCGGGTCGCCGCCGACGGCGACGGTCCCATGGGGCCCACGCGCATGACATTGTCCAAACCGGTCATCGCCGCCGTGTCCGGCCACGCGGTTGCCGGCGGCCTCGAGCTGGCGATCTGGGCGGATCTGCGGGTCGCCGATTCCGACGCCGTATTCGGCGTGTACTGCCGTCGTTGGGGCGTTCCCCTGATCGACGGCGGCACCGTGCGCCTGCCGCGGCTGATCGGCACCGGCCCGGCGCTGGACCTCATCCTGACCGGCAGGTCGGTGGACGCCGACGAGGCGCTCCGGATGGGTCTGGTCAGTCGGGTGGTCCCGGCAGGCACTGCCCTGCGCGCGGCACAGGAACTCGCCGCCGACCTGGCCGCGTTCCCGCAGACGTGCCTGCGGCACGACCGGTTCTCCGTTCTCGAACAGCACTCCCTCGGCGAGGACGAGGCCCTGCTCAACGAGTTCCGGCACGGGCTGGTGTCACTCGGCGACAGCGCGGCGGCCGGGGCGTCGAGATTCTCGTCCGGGGCCGGCCGTCATGGTGAGTTCGAGGGCCATCCCGTCGTCGATCCGGCACCGGGGCACACCGACGGCTGAGCATGGCAGGCGCCACTAGCATCGGGGCATGCGCCTGCCCCGTCCGACACCGAGGATCCAACGGCTGACCAGATCGGCGGTGACCGGAACCGCGATGATCGCCCTCGCGGTGGTGCTGGCCGCATGCGGCGGATCGTCGGATCAGGTCGCCGCCGGAATCAGCAACCCGACGACCACTCCCACCGCTCAGACGGCGCCGGAGTCCGTGCCCGAGGTGACGCCGTATCCGTCGGCGCCGGCCGGCCGGCCGGCGACCACGACGGTCGTCCATCGGCCCCCATACGTCGAGCGGGTGGCCTGGACGGACACCGAGGTGGGGCCGAGTCTGTCGGTCTTCCCCACGACCTCCGGCCGCTACACCGACGAGGTCGGGGCGCAGACGGTGGCCTGGGCCGAGGTGCTCGCACTCGACCCCGGCGCCGACACACCCGGCATGCAGGCCCAGTTCGACTGCCACTGGCGTTACGCGCGACTCGTCGAACCGGAGAAACCGAGCTGGAACCTCGAACCCGGACGACCGGTCGTCACCGACGAGGACATGGTCGGCTCTCGCTGCAACCCCGGATTCGCCGAGGAGTACTGAGCGGCCCGGACTCCGGCGTTGCGGTCAGCGCGTGCTGTGCACGCGGCGACTGCCGATGGCGCGGCACACGACGTAGATGGCGAACGAGATGATCGTGACGAAGACCGACACCGGCAACTTGGGGGCCAACGACAGCAGCAGGCCGCCGACCGCGGCGATCTCGGCGAAGATGACCGAGAGCACCAGGGCGCGTACCGGATTGGCGGTGACGCGCGCCGCGGCGGCACCCGGGGTGATCATCAGCGACATCACCAGCAGCGCGCCGATGATCTGGACGCCCTGCGCGCAGGCCAGGCCCATGATGACCGCGAAGATCACCGACAACGCCCGCACCGGCACGCCGTGCGCCTGCGCGACCCGCGGATCGGTGGAGGCGAAGAGCAGCGGCCGGTAGATCACCGCGAGGACGGCGACCACCACGACGGTGGTGATCGCGATCGCGACCAGGCCGTCGAGTCCGACGCTGACCACCTGCCCGGTCAACAGCGCGAAACCGGTGCCGATGCGGCCGTACAGCGCGAGGAACAACACGCCGATGCCGAGTCCGAACGCCATCACCACGCCGATCACCGAATCGCGTTCGCGCGCCTTGTTCCCGAGGAACCCGAAGACCGCGGCGGCGATCACCGCACCGATGACACCGCCGAGGTTGACGCTGAACCCGAGGAGCAGCGCGGCTGCGGCACCGGTCACCGACAGCTCGCTCGCGCCGTGCACCGCGAACGACATCTGCCGCGCGACGATCAGCGGACCGAGCAGCCCGCCGAGTAGGCCCAGCAAGACCATCGCGAGCAACGCCTGCTGCATGAAGTCGTAGCCGAGCAGGTTGACGGTCTCGGAGAAATCCCAGAGATCGCTGAAGTCGCGTTCGGCGGCGAGCGTGGCTCCCGACGCGATGGTGGCCGCGCTCACGCGTGTCCGCCGGGCACAGCGTGGTCGTCGACGCAGTGGTGGGCGTCCTCGCCGCCGATGACCACCAGACGACCGTTGACCCGCAACACCTCGACGTCGCTGCCGTACAGCTCGCTGAGCGTCTCCGTCGTCATCACCTCGGCGGGCGTCCCGATGCGGAAACGGCCGCCGACCAGGTACAGCACCCGGTCGACGTAGGGGAGGATCGGGTTGATCTCGTGGGTCACGAACACGACTGCGGTCCCCGCGCGGCGTCGACGATCGTCGATGAGATCGACCACGACGTGCTGGTTGGTCGGGTCGAGGCTGGCCAGGGGCTCGTCGCAGAGCAGCAGCTCGGGATCACTGACCACGGCCTGCGCGACGCGGAGCCGCTGCTGCTCGCCGCCCGACAGGACGCCGAGCGGGGCGTCGGCGTAGGGGAGGGAACCCACCGCGGCCAGCGCGCTGTCCACCAGCTCGCGACGGCGCGCACGCCCCCGCAGCCCCAGACCCCACCGGCTCCCGTCGACGCCGAAGCCGACGAGATCACGGCCGCGCAGTGCCATCGGGTCGGACTCGTCGGCGTGCTGCTGAGGGATGTAGCCGATCGCGTCGGTCGTGGTGACGGTGCCGCGGTCGAGGGGGTACTGGCGCAACAGGACCCGCAGGAACGACGTCTTGCCCGAGCCGTTGGGACCGAGGACCGCCACGAACTCGCCCGGCCGGATCGTCAGATCGAGATCGTCCCAGAGGACGCGGTCGCCGAAGCCGAGCCGCGCGCCCGAGAACGAGACCACCGGGTCGGTTCCGGCTGTCACCGCGTTCACCTGGCCCCGGCGTCCAGCGCGGCGGCGAGGGCGTCGATCTGCGCGGCCTGCCAGGCGAGGTAGTCGGTGACGCCGTCGGGCAGGGTCTCGGTGAACTCGACCACGGGCACACCCGCGGACTCCGCGACGCCGAGCATCGCCTGCGTCACCGGGTCGACGGCCTGGGTGTTGTAGATGAGTGCCTTCGCCGTGCGGGCGGCGAGCAGGTCCTGCATCGCGGCACGATCGGCTGCCGAGGGTGACTGACCTTCTTCGACGGCCTGGGTGAAGCCGGCCGGAGCGATGTCGACGAGTCCGGCCTCGTCGAGCAGATAACCCGCCAGGGGTTCGGTCTGCGCGACCTTCGTGCCGTCGTGGCGCTCCCGGATGGTGGTGAGCTGCTGGCGCAGGCCGTCGATGCCGGTGGTGAAGGTCTCGGCGTTGGCCCGGTAGGTCTCGGCGTTGGCGGGGTCCTTGTCGGACAGGGCGTCGGCGACCCGGTCGGCGACCTTCGCGACGACGGGCAGGTCGTAGAAGACGTGCTCGTTCATGTCGCCGTGGTCGTGTCCGTCGCCGTCATGTCCGTCGTGGTCATCCTGCTCGCCGGTGAGGGCGTACGCGTCGATGACCGTGGCGCCGGACGACTCGGCGGCCCGTTCCATGTAGGCGTCGTAGTGGCCGCCGTTGAGGACGATGATGTCGGCGTCGGCGACCGTCGCGGTGTCGGCGGCGGAGGGCTCGAACTCATGGGGATCGCCGTCGGCGTTGGTGTAGAGCGCCGTGACGGTGGCCTTGTCGCCGGCCACCGCGGCCGCCACCGAGCCCCAGACGTTGGTGGAGGTCACCACTGTCGGGGTGCCGTCGCCGTCGCCGGGGTTCCCGGAGCATCCGGACAGCACCAGGGCCGCCGCGGACAGCGCGCCGGCCGCAGCCAACAGTGTCTTCCTCATCGCCAACCTTTACGCAAATGACAATCGTTACCGAAAGCAGTCTAGGTGATGTCCGGGCTGAGCGCGAAGGGCGTGGTCGCCCGACCAGGGCGTGGCACCTTCGTCTCGGCCATTTCTCTATGGTGGACACCATGACCTCGAGCCCGTTGCCGCGGCGTGTCGCGCTGATCTCCGTGCACACGTCGCCGCTGGCGCAACCGGGCACCGGGGACGCCGGCGGCCTGAACGTCTACGTCTGGCAGACGGCCATCCGGCTGGCGCGACGCGGCGTCGAGGTCGAGATCTTCACGCGGGCGACTTCCTCGACCGACGCGCCCACGGTCGCGGCCGCACCCGGTGTGACGGTCCGGCACGTGGTCGCGGGGCCCTTCGAGGGGCTCGACAAGCGTGATCTGCCCGCGCAGCTGTGTGCCTTCACCGCCGGGGTGCTGCGCGCCGAGGCCGCCCAGGCGCCGGGTCATTACGACGTGATCCACTCGCACTACTGGCTTTCGGGGCAGGTCGGTTGGCTCGCCCGTGACCGGTGGGGCGTGCCGCTGGTGCACACCGCGCACACGTTGGCGGCGGTCAAGAACGCGGCGCTGGCGGACGGGGACACCGCTGAACCGCAGCTCCGCGTGATCGGTGAGCAACAGGTCGTCGGCGAGGCCGACCGTCTGGTGGCGAACACCGAAACCGAAGCAGCCGAACTCCTCTCGATGTACGACGCCGCCGGGGAGCGTATCGACGTGGTGACGCCCGGGGCCGATCTGGACTGCTACACGCCGGGCTCCTCGTCGGCCGCCCGCGCGGCGCTGGGGCTCGACCCCGACGAGACGATCGTGACCTTCGTCGGACGCATCCAGCCTCTCAAGGCGCCGGACCTGCTGGTCTCGGCGGCCGCGCCGCTGATCGCCGAGGCTGCCGCCACCGGCCGCAAGCTGCGTGTGCTGGTGGTGGGCGGGCCGTCGGGTTCCGGGCTCCAGCGGCCGACAGCGTTGATGGAACAGGTTGCCGCACTGGGGATCTCCGACTCGGTGACGTTCCTGCCGCCGCAGCCCTCGGATCGGCTGGTGCAGGTCTACCGGGCGTCGGATGTGGTCGCGGTGCCCAGTCATTCGGAGAGTTTCGGTCTCGTCGCCATCGAGGCGCAGGCGTGCGGAACGCCGGTCATCGCCGCCAACGTGGGCGGTCTCGGGGTGGCCGTCGCCGACGGCCGGACCGGGGTACTCGTCAACGGGCACGCCGTCGGTGACTGGACGAACGCCCTGGAAAAGCTTCTCGCGCAACCGGACCTGCTCCGTGAACTCGGTCAGAACGCCAGATTGCACGCCGAGCAGTTCTCGTGGGAGCACACCGTCGATCAACTCATCGAGAGTTACGGGCGGGCGATGACGTCGTTCGCCGAGCGTCGCGACGCCGACCGGGCCGGCGCGGCTGTGGCGCCGGGCGGATCGACGCGGGTCCGGCGACGCTGGCGGCGACGGCGTTCGCGCGCGAGCGTCTGAGGCGTACGCCCGGCGAACGGGCGGCCACGGCATGAGGTTTCACCGGAGCACCATCGAGGAGAGGACGGGCGTGAGCCGCACCGAGGTCATCGACCTGCTCGAGAAGACACTGACCGAGAACGAGATCCCCTACACGCGCAAGGACGGCGGTGGGGCCGACATCGACCACGTCGTCCTCGAGCTCCCGGGCGAACGCAAACTCAAGACCACGGTGCTGCTGTCGGCCAGCGAGCACGGGGTCCGGGTCGAGGCGTTCGTCTGTCGCAGGCCCGACGAGAACCACGCAGGCGTCTACAAGTACCTGCTGAAGCGCAACCGCCGTTTGTACGGGGTCGCCTACACCATCGACAACACCGGTGACATCTACCTGGTCGGCCGGATCTCGGCGGACGCGCTGAGCTCCGGTGAGGTCGATCGCATCCTGGGGCAGGTCCTCGAGGCCGCCGACGGCGACTTCAACACCCTTCTCGAACTCGGCTTCCTCGCCTCCATCCAGCGGGAGTGGGCGTGGCGGGTCTCGCGCGGTGAATCGCTGCGAAACCTCCTCGCCTTCGAGCATCTCATCGACAAGGAATCGTTACCCGAGGCGGGCGCTCCCCTCGAAGGCCGTTATGTGCCCGGCGAATCGGTCGTCGAGGGTGCGCAGAGTTCGAGCGAGGCCCGGTCCGGCACTGCCGACTGACCGAGCGTGCGTGTGTCCCGTGGCGCGGGTGGTCGGCCCATTCCGCTGCCGGAGCTGCGTCGGGTCGTAGAATTCGACCGAGGTCCACGTCACACCGTGTCAACGCTGGTTGGTACGATGCGCGGGCGCGAGAACCCATCAACGGAGGTGCCATGAGTTTCAGCAGTCCTTTTCCCGATGTCGAGATCCCTGATGTGAGCGTGTTCGAGTTTCTGTTCGGCTCGATGGCCGAGGGGGATCTGGGACGTACGGCGCTGGTGGACCCGAAGTCGGGTGCGACGACTACGTATGGGCAGCTGATCTCGCAGATCGAGGCGGCCGCGGGTGCGTTGGCGTCGCGGGGCGTCGGCGTGGGTGATGTGGTGGGGATTCTGTCGCCGAACATTCCGGCGTTCGCGACGGTGTTCCACGGCATCCTGCGGGCCGGGGGGACGGCGACGACGATCAATGCGTTGTTCACCGCCCCGGAGATCGCCAAGCAGTTGCGGGATTCGGGCGCGAAGATGCTGGTGACGATCTCGCCGATGCTCGAGCAGGCCAAGGCTGCCGCCGCTGAGGTGGGGTTGGCCGATGTCGATCTGATCGTGTTGGACGGGGACGGGCAGGATGCGTCGGGGCACCCGAATGCGGCGGATCTGCTGGGGGCGGGGCTGGCGGCGCCGGAGGTGTCGTTTGATCCGGCCACCCATGTGGCGGTGTTGCCGTACTCCTCGGGCACGACCGGTAATCCGAAGGGTGTGGCCCTCTCGCATCGCAATCTGGTGGCCAACGTCGCCCAGATCCGCCCGTTGCAGGGGATGGGTGCCGATGATGTGGTGATCGCGGTGTTGCCGTTCTTCCACATCTACGGGATGACCGTGCTGTTGAATGCGGCGTTGTTCAATCGCGCGTCGCTGGTGGTGATGCCGCGGTTCGATCTGGTGGAGTTCTTGGAGAACATCCAGAACCACAAGGTGACGATGGCGTATATCGCGCCGCCGGTGGCGGTGGCATTGGCCAAGCATCCGATCATCGACAACTACGATTTGAGCTCGTTGCACACGATGATGTCGGGGGCCGCGCCGCTGGACGACGAGTTGGGCCAGGCGGTGGCCAAGCGGCTGGATCTGCACATGCTGCAGGGCTATGGGATGAGCGAGCTCTCGCCGGTGAGCCACATCATCCCGGCCGATACCCCGGGGTTGCTGGGCCGGCAGGACCCGCCGTTGTCCTCGACGGGGTGGGCGGTACCCAATTCGGAGAACAAGATCGTCGACCCGGGCACGGGTGCCGAGATCGGGTTGCCGAGCGAGGGATTGTCCGAGCCCGGTGAGCTGTGGGTGAAGGGACCCAACGTGATGCTGGGGTACCTCAACAACGAGCAGGCGACCGCGGACACCATCGACGCCGACGGATACCTCCACACCGGCGACATGGCGCAGGTCGATCCGACGGGGTGTGTCTACATCGTCGATCGGCTCAAGGAGCTGATCAAGTACAAGGGTTATCAGGTGCCGCCGGCGGAGTTGGAGGCGTTGCTGCTGACAAACGACAAGATCGCGGATGCGGCGGTGATCGGGGTGCTCGATGCCGAGGGTGAGGAGATCCCCAAGGCGTTCGTGGTGGCTCAGCCGGGTGCGGAGCTCACTGCCGATGAGGTGATGGAGTTCGTGGCGTCGAAGGTGGCTCCGCACAAGAAGGTTCGTGCGGTGGAGTTCATCGAGGCGATCCCGAAGTCGGCGTCGGGCAAGATCCTGCGCAAGGATCTCCGGAAGTAGTCCTGCTGGAATCCCTATGACGTTGTGCCCGGTTTCCGGGCACAACGTCATAGGGATCGGGGTCTAGGCGATCGGGGTCTAGGCGATCAGGGTCATGGGGCGATCGGGTTCGGTTCGATTCAGGGGATCTCGTGCGGGGGGATGTCGTCATAGGCGACCTCCACCACCCCGGTGCGCTTGTTCCACCAGTAGGTGAGACCCCACAGGATGACGCCGAAGAGGAGCAACCAGCCGGCGACGACGTACTGCTCGGGATCGCGGCCGGTGAACGGCAGGGTCAGGTACCCGCAGGTCACCGCGCCGACCACAGCGATCGGGGTGTACGTGCGGAAATGCTTGTGCTCGACCTTGTCCCGGCGCAGAACCAGGACCGCGATGTTGACCACGGTGAACACCGCCAGGAGCAACAATGCGGTGGTGCCGCCGAGCAGGCCGACGATGGAGCCCTTCGGGTCGGCGCTGACGTAGGCCAGCAGGCACAGGGCGACGACCGTGGTGAAGATGATCGCGGCGAACGGCGTCCGGCGCCCCGGGTGCACGTAGGCGAGGAATTTGGGGAGCACCCCCTGCTTGGCCATCCCGTACAGGAGACGGCTCGCCATCATCATGTTGATGAGCGCGGTGTTGGCGACGGCGAACATCGAGATCCACGGAAGCAGATCGGACATCGGGAAATCCGGGGCGGCGGTCTGGACGACGTCGACGAGCGGTGTCTCGCTCTCGGCCAACACGCCGACGGGCACGATGGCGACCGCGCAGATCGCGATGAGGACGTACACCACGGCGGTGATACCGAGGCCGCTCAGCATCACCTTCGGGAAGATGCGGACCGGGTCCTTGCACTCCTCGGCCATGTTGACCGAGTCCTCGAATCCGACGAGCGCGAAGAAGGCCAGTGAGGTGGCCGCGGTGACCGCGATGAAGGCGTTCTTGTCGTCGGGGCTGTCGAAGGCCACCACCGAATCCCAGTGGTCGGCGTTGCCGCCGACGATGAACCAGTAGCCGATGAACAACACGAGAAGCAGACCGGTCAGCTCCACCAGCGTCAGGACCACATTGGTGCCCACACCTTCGGCGACACCGCGGAAGTTGACGAACATGACCAGCAGCAGGAAGCCGATGGCGATCGCGAAGAGCGCGGGGTTGGTGGCGTCGGGGGAGTCACCGGTGAACGCGGTCAGCATGTTCACCGCGAAGGCCCGCGAGGCCGTCGTCGCCGAGGTGATACCCGAACACATCACCGTGAACAGGACGATGAACGTGATGAAGTGGATGCCGAAGGCCTTGTGCACGTACAGGGCTGCACCCGCGGCCTGCGGGTACTTCGTCACCAGTTCGAGGTAGGAGAACGCGGTGAGCGTCGCGACCGTGAATGCGATCAGGAACGGCACCCATGCGGCGCCACCGACCTCGCCGGCCACCTGGCCGGTGAGCGCGTACACGCCGGTACCCAGGATGTCGCCGATGATGAACAACAACAACAACTTCCAGCCGAGTACGCGTTTGAGCTCGGGCTGCTTTTCGGCATTCTGACCGGTCTCGCCGGCGCTGGTGCTGGCTGTCATGCGCTTACGCTAGACCCACCTCGTCGAACTTGCGCGTCGAATCGAGCGCTTGCCCACCATCCCGCCCCGACGGCACGCGCGGACTGTGGAAAACTATCCGCCATGAGCAACGGCACCCTGATCCTGATGCGTCACGGCGAGAGCGAATGGAATGCGTCCAATCAGTTCACCGGCTGGGTGGACGTGGCGCTGACGGAGAAGGGCAAGGCCGAGGCCGTCCGCGCGGGTGAACTCCTCGTCGAACACGACGTCCTGCCGGACGTGCTCTACACGTCGTTGCTGCGTCGTGCGATCTCGACCGCGCAGATCGCGCTCGACACCGCCGACCGGCACTGGATTCCGGTCGTCCGCGACTGGCGCCTCAACGAACGGCACTACGGGGCGTTGCAGGGGCTCAACAAGGCCGACACGCTGGAGAAGTACGGCCAGGAGCAGTTCATGCTGTGGCGTCGCAGCTACGACACCCCGCCCCCGGCGATCGAGCCCGACGCCGAGTACAGCCAGGTGGGCGACCCGCGCTACGCCGACCTCGACGAGGTGCCGCTGACGGAGTGCCTCAAGGACGTCGTCGCGCGGATGATCCCGTACTTCACCGAGACGATCTCGGCGGACATCAAGGCGGGCAAGACGGTGCTCATCGCCGCGCACGGCAACTCGCTGCGTGCCCTCGTCAAGTATCTCGACGGCATCTCCGACGAGGACATCGCCGGCCTGAACATCCCCACCGGCAACCCGTTGCGCTACGACCTCGACGAGAACCTCAAGCCGCTCAATCCGGGCGGCACCTACCTCGATCCCGAAGCCGCCGCCGCCGGTGCGGCCGCGGTCGCCGCGCAGGGCCAGAAGTAGGGGCACGGGCCGCACGGGAGGACGTGTCCACCGCCGACGACGCAATTCGGGACTTGTAACACATCTCGCCATGGCGCCGATAGTGTGACGCGCGCTACATTAGACGGCATGGCGGATGTGGGTACCTTGCGATTCGACCATTCACCTGCCCAGGAACGCTATGAGGCGGTACTCGTGACCGACCAGTTCGGTGAGGACGAGGTGGTCGGTTACGTCGACTATGTCTCGGAGCCGTATCAGGTGGTGCTGACGCACACCGTGGTCCGGGAGCAGTACAGCGGTAAGGGCTATGCGGCCCAACTCGTTCGGGTCGTGCTCGAGGACATCCGTGGCAGCGGCAAGCAGGTCGTCCCGGTGTGTTCCTACGTGCAGCGGTTCATCGAACGCCATCCCGAGTTCGCCGACTTGGCGGTTCGGGTCCCGCAGTGAGGGGTCGGCAGTGAGTTCCGGTAGCGAGAGCTCGGCGCGGTGAGAGCCAGGTCACGGCCGTCCCGCGTTCCCGCCGGGACTCCGGCGAACACCGCGTGAACAGCTGCCGAACACCCCTGTCAGATGTGCGTCCGGTGTTCGTCGGGCCGTAAGCTGCACACGTGACCGCCGCTATCTCAGCCGCGACGATCGCGTTCGTACTCGCGCTCTTCCTCGGTGTCTTCATCGGTCGGCACATCCGCGACAGCGGGTGGCCCCGGGGACTCGTGCCTGCCAGGTTCTTCCCGCGCAGAGCCGCGGCCGGTGACGGCGGGCAGCGCGTCGCCACCCCCCGCACCCGCAGTCCGGAACCGACCTCGCGCGAGGTCCCCGCGTCCGCGGAGGCCCGCGACTCCGATGTCCGGTCCACGACCTCCGACGGTCGTATGACCAAGGCAGGCCTGCTGAGCATGGTGGTGCGCAACTCGTCCACCGCGGTCGCGGTGGTCGACGAGTTCCGCGACGTGGTCCTCTACAACCAGCGTGCGGTCGAGCTCGGGATGGTGCGCGAGATGCTCCTCGCCGACCCGGTCTGGGATGCAGTGAAAGAGATCCTCGACACCGGCGCCGAACGGCACTTCGAGTTCAGTCCACCGACGTCGAGCCTCGGTTTCGTCTCGACCGGCCGCACCCCGCGGCCCACCGTCGAGCACGTGCGTTGCCTCGCCCGCCTGGTCGCCCAGGGCGACGAGCGCTACGCCGTCGTCTACGGCCTCGACGACACCGAGCACAAGCGCGTGGAGGCCACCCGCCGCGACTTCGTCGCGAACGTCTCGCACGAACTCAAGACGCCGGTGGGTGCCATCGGCCTGCTCGCCGAGGCCATGCTCGAATCGGCCGACGACACCGACTCGGTCCAGCACTTCGGCCGCCGGGTGGTGGGTGAGACCAAACGCATGGGCAACATGGTCAGCGAACTGCTCGCGCTCTCGCGTCTGCAGGGCGGAGACACCCCGGAGTTCACCCGCATCGACGTCGACGCCCTCATCGACGACGCGATCGCGGCGTCGACCCTGGCAGCGGAGGCGGCCGCCATCGAGCTGCGGGCCGACGCACCCATCTCGGTGACGATCCGCGGTGACCGTCTGCTGCTGCTCACGGCGCTGAACAACCTGATCGCCAACGCCATCTCCTATTCGCCGTCGGGCACCACCGTGTCGGTCAGCCGTCGCGTCATCAAGATCGACGGCCGGCCCATGGTCGCCATCGCGGTCACCGACCGCGGCATCGGGATCGCGCCCGCCGACCAGCAGCGCGTGTTCGAACGGTTCTTCCGCGTCGACCAGGCGCGCTCGCGCCTCACCGGCGGCACCGGACTGGGCCTGGCGATCGTCAAACACGTCGCGGCCAACCACGGCGGCACCATCAACCTGTGGAGCAAGCCGGGTACCGGCTCCACCTTCACCCTCTGCATCCCCGAGGACCTCTCCGACGCGGGCTGGCCCGACGAGACCGAATACGCGCAGGAGCCGGCGGCCCGCCGGCCTGCGGTCAATCCACCTTCCGGTGACGACGACAAAGGAAACAAGAGTTGACCCACGTACTGATCGTCGAGGACGAGGAGTCGCTGGCGGACCCGCTGGCGTTCCTGCTGCGTAAGGAAGGGTTCGAGGCCAGTGTCATCTCCGATGGCGCGCAGGCGTTGTCGGCCTTCGACCGCCTCAGCCCCGACATCGTGCTCCTCGACCTCATGCTGCCCGGGATGTCGGGTACCGAGATCTGCAAGGCCCTGCGCACACGTTCCAATGTGCCGGTGATCATGGTGACTGCGCGCGACACCGAGATCGACAAGGTCGTCGGGCTCGAACTCGGCGCCGATGACTATGTGACCAAGCCGTATTCGGCTCGCGAGCTCATCGCGCGCATCCGCGCGGTGCTGCGGCGTGGCAGCGAGACCGTCGATGACGGCCTCGAGATCGGGGTGCTCGAGGCCGGTCCCGTCCGGATGGATGTCGAGCGGCATACGGTCTCCGTCAGTGGTGCGCCGATCACGTTGCCGCTCAAGGAGTTCGACCTACTCGAGTATCTGCTGCGCAACGCTGGGCGGGTGCTGACCAGGGGGCAGCTCATCGACCGGGTCTGGGGTGTGGACTACGTCGGCGACACCAAGACGCTCGACGTGCATGTCAAGCGTCTGCGTTCGAAGATCGAGCCGGACCCGGCAAATCCCAAGCATCTCATCACCGTTCGCGGCCTCGGGTACAAGCTCGAGGCCTGAGGGGCCGGCGCCCCCGGCTACTCCGGGGGCTGCAGCTCGTACTTGACGTCGGTATCCCGGCGGGTGGTGGCGGCCTGGGTGGCCGGGTGAATCGCGATGAGGCCCAATCCGTTTCGGCGTCGACAGGCTGCGGCGAGCGCCGCGTAGGCGGCGGCCCCGATCAGTTCGGTCAGCTCCGGGGCGTAGGACTCCCACACCTGCTTGGCTCCCACGTGGGCGTCGGGAGAACCCGAGCAGTACCACTGGAGGTCGTGGCCGCCCTCACCCCAGCCGCGGCGGTCGAACTCGGTGATCGTCGTCTGGAGTACCTGCGTGCCGTCGGGGCGTTCGACCCAGTCCTGCTCGCGACGCACCGGCAGTTGCCAGCACACATCGGGTTTCACGGTGAGGGGTTCGAGGCCCTTGCGCAGAGCCATCGAGTGCAGCGCGCAGCCGACGCCGCCGGCGAAGCCGGGACGATTGAGAAAGATGCACGCGCCCTTGAGAAGACGTGTCTTCAGGGCGGGCTCGTCGTCGAGGTCGCCCTCCTCGAGGTACCCCTTGGGTCCCAGCGGATCCTTACCCGATCCCTTCTTGTAGAACTGCCAGTCCTCGGGTGTCAGCATCGCGACGCCGCGGGCGAGGGTGTTGCGATCGTCGTCGTCGGACAGGTAGGCGCCGTGACTGCAGCAACCGTCGGTCTCGCGGCCGGGCAGGATGCCCTGGCAGGCGGGGGTGCCGAACACGCACGTCCAATGCGAGAGCAGCCACGTGAGGTCGGCTCGGACGACGTGTTCGGGATCGGCCGGATCGGCGAATTCGTACCATTCGCGCGGAAAGTCGAGTTCGACCTCCGGAGCTGGTGTGATTCGGGGCGCGGACGGCGAGATGGCGGTCACCACTACACGGTAGCCGGGATCGGTCGAGCCGGACGATTGCACTACGGTTGTCGCGTGCGCTTAGGAGTTCTCGACGTGGGCAGCAACACTGTCCACCTCCTGGTGGTCGACGCTCATCGCGGCGGCCACCCCACCCCGATGAGTTCGACCAAGGCGGTTCTGCGTCTCGCCGAGCACATAGATGCCGACGGCCGCATGAATGACCGCGCGGTGTCCAGACTGATCGAGTCGATCGACGAGTTCACCCACATCGCCGGTACGTCGGGATGTGAACAGATCATGGCGTTCGCGACGTCGGCCGTGCGCGACGCCACCAACTCCGACGAGCTGCTCGCCGAGGTCGAGAAACGCACCGGGGTTCGCGTGCTGGTCCTCTCCGGCCGCGACGAGGCCCGGCTCACGTCCCTGGCCGTCCGCCGCTGGCGCGGGTGGAGCGCCGGACGCATCCTCGCCCTCGACATCGGCGGCGGTTCCCTGGAGATGTCCAACGGGGTCGACGAGGAGCCCGACGTCGCCCTGTCGCTCCCGCTCGGCGCCGGTCGCCTCACCCGCGAGTGGATGCCCGACGACCCGCCCGACCGGCGCCGCGTCGGGGTGTTGCGGGACTGGCTCGACGCCGAGCTGCGCGCTCCGGCACGTGAGCTGCTCGCCCCGGGCGCGCCGGACCTGTGCGTCGGGACGTCGAAGACCTTCCGCAGTCTCGCGCGGCTGACCGGCGCGGCGCCGTCGAGCGCCGGACCGCGGGTCCGGCGGGTGCTGACGACGAGTGGGCTGCGACAGCTCATCTCCTTCATCTCGCGGATGACGAGGGACGACCGTGCTGAACTGGAAGGCGTGAGCTCGGATCGGGCGGGACAGCTCGTCGCCGGTGCCCTCGTCGCCGAGGCCACGATGCGGGCGCTTGCTGTCGATACACTGGAAATCTGCCCATGGGCCCTTCGGGAGGGCGTGATCCTGCGCCGACTCGATGCAGAACCGGCCGACTCGATCGGGCCCTCACAGACGCTCGGCACCCGGGAGGGCGTCGGCTGAGCCGGACTCGTGGCGCCGCGGCGCGACGCCGGGAGAGGTCTGCCGGTCGGCGACGACACAACGCCGAGAAGTACCGCAAGCGGATGCGCTCGACGAAGCATCCGATGACGTTCGAGGACGGAGCCACTTCATGTCGAAGGATTCGGAACCCGAATCTCGACCCATCTCGGTATCGGAACTGCTCGCCCGGTCACAGGGCGCCGGTGGGGGAAACACCCCGACGCGCGCCCGTGACGGTCGCGGTCGCCGTCGCGCGGGCCGCGACGGGTCGGTCTCGGTATCGGAGCTGACCGGCGAGATCCCGAAGATCACCGACGCCACCACGGCGTCCGGTACCGACACTCCAGGCCCCGAGACGGCGTCGCGGAAAGCAGCACCGGCGGAGGCCGCGGCACCGACGAGGAAACCGACCAGCCGGCGGGCCGCGGAACCGGCCGTCGAGCCGGAAGCGACCGTCGAGCCCGAGCCGGAATCGAGCGTCGAGCCCGAATCGACGGCCGAGCCCGAGCAGGTCGAGTCCCGGGCCGCCGAGAAGGCCGCGCCGTCCCGGCCGGCTCCCGACTCGTGGACACAGACCAGGTCCGGGGCACCCAGCGGTCCGTTCCCGAGGTCGACGAACCCGATCCCGCGACGCCCCGCCGACGACCGGCCGATCGTCGAACGTCCCCGTCCGGGCCGGGCGCAGGCCCACCCGGGCGGCTGGACCGCCAGCGGTATGCCCGCCTTCGGCGAGGCGCCGCCCATGTCGACGCGCGACTTCAGCTCGGACGCCGTGGCGCGTCGCCTGGGAAAGAACCCGCCGCGTGACACCGCACCCGTCGACGAGGAGTCGGCCAACGCGGTCACCGGGATCATCCCGCTCGTCGACGGACCCGACCACGGTGGTCACACCGAGGGTCTGGCCGTCGTCGACTCCGAAGACGTCGTGACCCACGACCTCGCCGAGGTCGACCCCGGCACCCGCGGTCCTCGTGAACGCGGCGACCGCGGTTTCTCCGAGGTCATGGACTTCGACGCCTACCGCAATTTCGCCGATGTCGAGAGCGACACCGACAAGCCGGCGACCAAGGGCTGGGCCGCGGCGACGGCCAAGGCCGCAGGGAAGGGCAAGGGCGGCCTGATCCAGCGGCTGTTCGGCCGCAAGAACAAGGCTGCCCCTACCCACGACGACCCGACCCACGACGACCCGACTCACGGCGACGACCGGGCCCACGGCGCAGCCGCTCGTGACCCGCACGACCCGGCGTCTGATGCCCGGGGCGATGGGGGTTCGGACTGGGCGGATTCGGACTGGATGGCCACGGCCGCGGCCGCAGCGACTGCCGGTGGGGCGACTGCGGCTCTGGCGGCGTCGCGCACCGACGACCACCCGACCGAGGCGATCCAGCCGATCGACGACGCGCCCCGGGACGAGTCGAGCGCAGAAGAGTCGAGCGCAGAAGAGTCGCACGCAGAAGAGTCGCACGCAGAAGACTCGAACGCACACGAAGCGAACGCCGACGAGTCGAGCCCGAGAGAAGCGAACGCGGACGGGTCGAGCGCCGACGAGCCGAACACCGGGGATTCGAGCGCAGGGGATTCGAGCACAGACGAGTCGAGCACAGACGAGTCGAGCGCAGACGCGTCGGATGCGGACGAGTCGGACCGGACACACGCGTGGGCCGCGCCGCGGGCGTGGTCCGATCCCGATCGGTCCGACGCGACCGACCGGGTCGACCTGGTCAAGGACGTCGAATCCGACGACGCCGCGGGCCGCCCGCCCGGGCCGCACACCCTGCAGGACACCACCGACATCGACGAGACCCCCGGTCCGGGATCGGGTGGGGACGTGGCGCGGGAGGACAGCGCCGCGACCGCGGACGCCGGTCGGACAGCGTCGGGCCAGGTGGTCACCGAACCCGAGGGATCAGGCCCGGACGGATCAGCCCAGGACACCGACCGCGAGGACGACGGCTCGCCGGTGACGGCGTGGCTGCTGTTGTTCGGTCAGGCGATCGCCGGACTGGCGATCGGGGTGGGCCTGTTCTGGGGCTTCACCGAACTGTGGCGCTGGAACCCCTATTTCGCGCTGGTCCTCGCGGTGCTGGTGATCTTCGGTATCGTCACGCTCTCGCATGTCGTGCGGCGTACCAAGGATCTGCCGACGACGCTGCTCGCGTTGGGTGTGGGTCTGCTGGTGACCATCGGTCCACTGGTGTTGTTGGCCGCGTGATCCCCCCGGAACCGATGAATTCGCCCGTGCCCGATGCGGAGTCGCCGGGTGTCCCGTCGCCGACGCCCGAGATCCCCGTCGGGCTCTCGACCGCCTCGGTGTATCCGCAGAACACCGAGGCGGCGTTCGCGTATGCCGCCGACCTCGGATATGACGGCATCGAGCTGATGGTGTGGGGCGACACCGTCAGCCAGGACATCCGGCGCGTGGAGTATCTGTCGGAGCACTATCAGGTGCCGGTGCTGTCGATCCACGCACCGTGTCTGCTCATCTCGCAGCGCGTGTGGGGTCGCGATCCGATCGTGAAGCTGGCCCGCTCGGTGGAGGCCGCCGAGGATCTCGGTGCCCCGACCGTCGTCGTGCATCCGCCGTTCCGCTGGCAGCGGGGCTACGTCTCCGCCTTCGACGACCTCGTCGCCGAACTCGAGGAGGACAGCGGCGTCGCGATCGCGGTGGAGAACATGTTCCCCATGCGCGCCGACCGGTTCTTCGGGGCGCGGGAGTCGTCGGTGCGTCGACTCGAGAAGCGCGGCGGCGGCCCGGGGCTGGCGGCGTCGGCGTTCGGCAAGTCGATCGATCCGACCGACGACGGTTACGCGCATTACACCCTCGACCTGTCGCACACCGCCACGGCCGGAGTCGATGCCCTCGACCTGCTGGAGCGCATGGGTTCGCAATTGAGTCATCTGCACCTCGCCGACGGCGACGGTGCGTCGACGGACGAACACCTCATCCCCGGAGACGGTGCGCAGCCCTGCGTCGAGGTGTGTCGCCGCATCGCGTCGAGCGACTTCTCGGGTGCGGTTGTGCTGGAGGTCAGCACGGGCGGCGCACGTACCAAACCCGAGCGGAGCGCGCTGCTGGCGCGTTCGCTAGATTTTGCCCGGCGGCATCTCAAACGGGAGCTGCACCCCGAGCCCACCGGCCAGATCAGCAACTGACTCCTTCGGTCCAGGTGGTGAGTGCGCCGGGGCAACCACGAAGGCGGGACGATGACCAGCAAGATCACCCAGGTTCAGGCGCTGACCGAGGTGGACCGGGGTGGGCCGGACGCGATCACGCTGCGCGCCTGCATCGACGAGACGTTCACCATCGGGCCCAAGGTGCACGGCGGAACTCTGCAGATGATCGTCGCGAAGGCGGCGCGGACCGCGCTGACCGCACTGACCCCGGCAGGGGACAAGCTCGCCGAGGCGGCGGCCGCGATGATCCCGGTGGCCATCTCCAGTGATTTCCTGACCGCCCCCGACGCGGCCGACGTCGACTTCGTGGTCTCGGTGCGCAAGCGCGGACGTACCGTGACGGTGCTGTCCGTCGACGCCGTCCAGCAGGGCCGAACCGTCGTCTCGTCGTCGGTGACCATGGCGCGTCCGGACAGCGGTGCACCCCACCACTCCGGCCCGACGGTGCTCGACGGGACACCGCCCGAGCCGACGCCGACCGGCATCCCGCTCGACGGGTCGCCGATCTCCGAGGTCAACCATCTCGGCGCGGCGATCGATCTCGTCCTCGACTCCGAGACGTTCCCCATCGTCCGCGGTGAGACCGGCGAGCCGCTGGTTCGCGGCTGGATACGCCCGAAGGGCATCGAACCCGACGAGTACTTCTCCGTCCTCGTCTGCGACATCTCACCGCCGGTGGTGATGAATCTCGCGTTGTTCGGCTGGGCGCCGACGGTGCAGCTCACGACTTATGTCCGCCGGCATCCGGCGCCGGGGTGGCTGCGCTTCGCCGCGACCAGCTCCGAGGTCGGCCCCGGGATGTTCGAGGAGGATCATCTCGTGGTGGACTCGACCGGGACGGTCGTCGCGCAGTCCCGGCAGCTGGCCCTCATTCCTTCAGGAAGGTAGACATTCGTGACTCAACGCATCGCCATCGTCGGCGGAGGCAAGATCGGTGAAGCCCTGCTCGCCGGTCTGATCGGTGCAGGCACCCCGACCAAGGACCTGGTCGTGGCGGAGAAGATCGAGAGTCGCGCCGCCGAGATCGCCGACGAGTACGGCGTGCTCGTCACCGACGTGAAGTCCGCCGCGGAGTCCGCTCAGTACGTGTTCCTGGCCATCAAGCCCGACGACGTCGACTCCATCTTGCGTGTCCTGACCTCCGCGGAGGACGACTCGGAGACCGAGCGGGTCACCGTGACCCTGGTCGCAGGCATCCCGCTGTCGCGCTACGAGTCCGCATTGCAGGCGGGGTCCCCGGTCATCCGCGTCATGCCCAACACCCCGATGCTCGTCAACGAGGCGATGTCGGCTGTGTCGGCCGGACGCTACGTCGCCGACGAGCAACTGCAGGCCGTGGTGAAGATCCTCAAGACCGTCGGCAAGGTGGCGGTGGTACCCGAGAAGCAGATGGACGCGGTGACCGCGGTGTCGGGCTCGGGACCGGCCTATGTCTTCCTGCTGGCCGAGGCGATGATCGACGCGGGTGTGGGCCTCGGGCTGACCCGGGCGCAGGCGTCGGAGATGGCCGTCCAGACCATTCGCGGGGCCGGGATCCTGCTCAGCGATTCGGGTCTGTCCGCGGTCGATCTGCGTGCCGCGGTGACCTCTCCCGGGGGCACGACCGCCGAGGCGATCCGGGAATTCGAGGCGAACGGCTTCCGGCACGCCGTCTATCAGGCAACTCGTGCCTGCGCGGCGGCCAGCGCGCGTGGCGGACGTCGAGTGGAGGTCGAGGGTTTGGGTCAGGGACACGCGGTCACCGACACACCATGAGTTGTGGTCGTCGGGCCGATAAACCCCAGCATGTAGGGGTCGAGTCACAGGAATCTCAGAAATCCTGGTCCCTCACGTCGCTTTTTTCACATCCGCCACGCTAAGCTCCTTTAAGCACGTGCGTGTCTGATGTCCGCAGGAGGGGAAGCCTGCGGCCGCGACGCGTGCACGGAGGTATGAGTGATTCATGGCACCTGCAGACACTCCTGGTGACAGGACGGGCGCAGTGAGCAACGCGACTTCAGGGTCGCAGTTTCTCACCGTCGCCGAAGTTGCGTCGCTGATGCGCGTATCGAAGATGACCGTTTACCGTCTCGTTCACAGCGGCGAACTGCCCGCGGTCCGGGTCGGACGCTCGTTCCGTGTGCACGCGAAGGCGGTTCACGATTATCTGGAGACGTCGTACTTCGACGCCGGCTGATCGCAGCCCGGCTACACGCCTGAAGGCAGTTCGAGACAGTGGTCCCCCGTGGCCGGCCAGGTGCCGGCCACGGGGGATCTCTGCTCTGGGGCGGGCGTGGAGTGTGCGGCAACCGGGGCTGCGGACAGGTGGCGGAAGGGCCCTATGGGTACCGCGATTTCCTGATCCGATGTGTGGCCGGTAGGCTCGGTGGTCGCGTACCTGGATGCGCCGGTGAGCACTCCGCTACCTATTTTTGCGGTCGCTCGCTTCGCTCCCGGCTCCGTCCCGGCCCAGTGCAGACCAGGGTCGATCAAGTTCATCAGTGTCAATCGTGAGGAAGCGCCCCGATGGGTTCAGTTATCAAGAAGCGCCGCAAGCGCATGTCGAAGAAGAAGCACCGCAAGCTGCTGCGTAGGACCCGCGTGCAGCGCCGCAAACTCGGCAAATAAGCACTCCGCTTGGCACCAGGACCCGCCTCGGCGGGTCCTTTGGTGTGTCGGGACCCGCCTCGGCGGGTCCTTTGGTGTGTCAGGACCCGCCTCGGCGGGTCCTTTGGTGTGACCGGCTCCGGCTGCTGCCGGGAGGCCTTTCGTCCATCGGCGTCGGCTCGGGCGGGGACCTTCGTCGTCTCTGGGTCGTCTCGGCGGGCTTAATCAGCTCGGCCCCGATAGCCTCTGGGCATGGCCGAACCCACCTCCGCCCCGCCCCGGGTAGTCCTGGTCACGGGGGCGTCGACATTCCTCGGTGGCTACCTGGTCGCAAGGCTCGCGGCGAATCCGGAGATCGAGCGCGTGCTGGCCGTCGACTCGCGTGTTCCGCGCAAGGACCTGCTGCGTCGGATGGGCCGGGCGGAGTTTCTTCGCCTCGACATCCGGCGACCCACGATCGCCAAGGCGCTGGCGTCGTACAAGGTGGACACCGTTGTGCACGCGGCGACGTCGATCGCCGACACCGCCCCGCATTCGGCGGCGATCAAGGAGTTCAACGTCGTCGGTGCGATGCAGGTCTGCGCGGCCTGTCAGCGCACGCCGTCGGTCAAGCGGCTCGTGTTGCGGTCCACGGGCATGGTCTACGGTGCCAGCAGCCACGACCCGTCGCATTTCGCGGAGGAGACGCGCGCACGCCGTGAACCCACGCGCGGCTACGGTCGCGATCTGCTCGACGTCGAAGGCTATGTGCGTGGCCTGGGACGCCGGCGTCAGGACATCGACATCACGATCGTCCGGCCGCAGGCGATGCTCGGTCCGCGGATCACCACCCGGATCAGTTCGTACCTCGCGGCGCCGGTGGTGCCGACCGTCCTCGGCTATCAGCCCCGGTTGCAGTTCTTGCACGAGGAGGACGCGCTTGCTGCCATGGAGTACGTGACGCTCGCCGGCAAGGTGGGCACCTTCAACATCTCCGGCGAGGGTGTGGTGACGCTGACCCAGGCCATCCGCAGGGTCGGACATGTCGAGTTGCCGGTGCCGAGCGGCCTGCTGGCGCCGATCGCGGGGGTGTTCCAAGACCTCCGTTCGGCCAAGTTGCGGTCGTCGCAGACGGAGTTCCTCACCTACGGTCGTGTGCTGGACACCACCCGGATGCGTACCGAACTCGGCTTCGTCCCGCGGTACACGACGCTGGAAACCCTCGACGATTTCGTCGAGCGCAGCGGGGTGACTCCGGTGATCGGTGCGGACGCCTGGCGGTCCCTGGAGCGGCGGGTGGTTTCGGCCGCCCACCAGTTGCAGTGAAATTTTGAGTCATGATGGTGACGAAGTCGATCCGAGCGTGCGCAACGTGACCGCAACCTCTAGACTTGGACGCCAGACCCACATCGCACAAGGCGCGGCGAGAATGATTCGAGAGAGGTATCTGGGCGGGGCCGGACCGCGGTTCCGAGTCGATGCCTGCGATCCGACTGCGACGTCTCCTGTCAACGGCGACAGTGCGACGACAGCGTCACCGATGGCAGCACTGTCACCGATGGCAGCAGTGTCACCCATGGCAGTGTCCCCGATGGCAGTGTCACCGATGGCAGGTCGCGGGCGGTAACGTCGCAGGCAGCACGATCGCCGACGACGATGTGATGGGTAGCAAGTCAAGGTCACCGAAGACCCGACGTCTCGTCGTCAGGCTCGAAGAGTGTCTGTGGCGGCAGGAAACCAGCAGTGCAGTAGCGATCGGCCACCCGACGTGGATCAGCGATCGTCGACCGAGGACACGGACTAGGGGTGAGCATCTTGGCAGGTAGCGGAGCGACCGACGCGCGAACCGCGAAAGTCATTCAGCTCTACACGTCGGGTCCGGACTCCACCGGCGATCGGCGCGGGGCCCGGGACTCCGGACGTCGACGCCACCCGAGTCAGCAGACCGGCCCCCAGAGTCGCGCGAAAGGCTCAGTGACGCAACGAGAATCGTCGGAAGCTCCCGGTCATCCCAACACCGACGGCTTCGGCAGCCCGACCGCGCGGGTGACCCCCATCAGCGATGAGATCGCCCTGCCCGACGCGGCGCTCGGCGTCGAACACCGCGGACCGTCGAAGTCGAGTCCGCTGTTCAGCCTGGGTGGTCTGCGCGGGGCTGTCGCCGACACCCTGACCTCCACCGCCGGATTCATCCGTGAGCGGATGGCGGGCGAGTACGAGGTCGACGAGTTCGGCTTCGACCCGCACTTCACCGAGGCCGTCTGGTTCCCGGCGATCCGCCAGATCTACGAGAAGTGGTTCCGCGTCGAGGTCACCGGCATCGAGAACCTGCCCCTCGAGGGAGGTGCGCTGCTGGTCGCCAACCATGCCGGCACCATCCCCGTCGACGCGATCATCACCTCGCTCGCGGTGCGCGACAACCATCCCGATGGACGGTACCTGCGGGTTCTCGCCGCGGACATGGTGTTCGACACGCCCGGCATCAGTGAGGTCGCCCGGCGCTTCGGCGCCACCCTCGCCTGCACCAACGACGCCGACCGCCTTCTGCGGGCAGGCGAACTGACCGCGGTCTGGCCGGAGGGTTTCAAGGGGATCGGCAAGCTGTACAAGGACCGCTACAAGCTGCAGCGATTCGGTCGCGGCGGTTTCGTCACCACCGCGCTGCGCAACGCGGCACCGATCATCCCGGTGTCGATCGTCGGGTCCGAGGAGATCTATCCGATGGTCGCCGACCTCAAACCGCTCGCCAAGGTCCTCGGCCTGCCGTATTTCCCGGTCACGCCGCTGTTCCCGTTGCTCGGACCGCTCGGCATGGTGCCGCTGCCGTCGAAGTGGCACATCCACTTCGGCCGGCCCATCGAGACCGGTTCCTATGACGAGTCGTCCGCCGACGACCCGATGGTGGTCTTCGACCTCACCGATCACGTGCGCGAGGAGATCCAGCAGACGCTCTTCCGGATGCTGAGCCGCCGCGGCAGCGTCTACTTCGGCTGATACTCCGACGGGTCCGGCCGCGTCACACGCCACGCCGGGTCCGCGCCTGCTAACCATTGAGCATGCGTGCAGTCGTGTGTCGAGCCGGTGAGCTGACGGTCGAAGAGGTACCCACCCCGCAACCGGGCCGGGGCCAGGTGTTGTTACGAGTCCTCCGCTCGGGGATCTGTGGGTCGGATCTCCATGCGCGCGTGCACTGCGACGCCACCGCCCAGGTGTCCTCCGAGGTCGGCTACGACGCGTTCATGCGGTCCGGGCAGTCGGTGGTCATGGGACACGAATTCGCCGGCGAGGTGGTCTCCTACGGACCCGGATGCCGCAAGCGGTGGGCGCCGGGGACGCCCGTGGTGTCGCTGCCGATGATCCGCCACGGCGACGAGGCGCACATGACCGGACTGTCGGAGTCGGCGCCGGGCGGGTACGCACAGTTCGTGCTGGTGTCGGAGGACATGACCTTCGAGATCCCGGAGGGTCTGTCCGTCGAAGAGGCCGCGCTCACCGAACCGATGGCCGTCGCCCATCACGCGGTCCGGCGGGGCGAGGTGGGGCGCCGCGACGTGGCGGTCGTGATCGGATGCGGCCCGATCGGTCTCGCGGTCATCACGATGCTCAAGGCCGACGGCGTGCGCACGGTCATCGCCAGCGACCTGTCGGAGGGGAGGCGGGCACTGGCCGCCCGCGTCGGCGCCGACATCGTCGTCGATCCGGCGGAGACCTCGCCGTTCGACCGCTGCGCGGAGGTCGGCGGGTACGTCACCCAGGCGCAGGACCTGCTGGGTACTGCCTTCGACGCGATGCGGACGCTGCGGCGGATCCCGCTCGCCCCGTGGTCGTCGCTGTTCCGCATCGCCGACCGTCTCGGTGCGACGCCGAAGGGCCCGGTCGTCTTCGAGTGCGTGGGGGCACCCGGGATGATCGAACGCATCGTGACCGATGCGCCGTTCCGCTCACGCATCGTCGTGGTCGGGGTGTGCATGGAGCCCGACACCTTCCGGCCGGCGATGGCCCTGAACAAGGAACACGAGTTGCGGTTCGTGTTCGTCTACGACCCCGCCGAGTTCTACGAGACCCTGCAGATGATCGCCGAGGGGAAGGTCGACGTCGCGCCGATGATCACCGCGACCGTCGGCCTCGACGGGGTGGCCGCGGCCTTCGACGCACTGGGTACCGCCGAGCACCACGCGAAGGTGCTCATCGATCCCATGAGCGAGATCGATTCGCTCTGAACGGGTGTGAGCAGTTGCGCCTGGATGAGGCCGTCCCCGAACCGGATTGATGTCGCATGCGACGTCGGTTCGACGGCTGGACTTCGATCGAGGTCGCGTCGTCGAAGTGAGGTCTCGAGGTCACTTCGGAACCGGCGGAGGCGGATTCGTGGCCTTCGTGCCGGTCCGCAGATCCACCACCGATCGCGACTCAGCGGTGACGCAGTAACCGCGCGGCCGCCGCGGCGCCGCCCCCTGCCGCACCCAGGACGATCGCGGTGCCCGCGCCGTACTTCGCCGCCTTGCGGGCGGTGCGGAAGTCGTACATCTCCCAGCCGCGGACCTTCGCGACATCACGCAGGTCGGGGTCGGGGTTGATCGCCACCGCGCGGCCGACCAGCGACAGCATCGGGACGTCGTTGTGTGAGTCGGAGTACGCGGTGCAGCGCTTGAGGTTCAGTCCCTCCCGGATCGCGAGTGCACGCACGGCGTGCGCCTTGCCGGGCCCGTGGAGGATGTCGCCGACGAGCCGACCGGTGAACACGCCGTCGACGCTCTCGGCGACGGTGCCGAGCGCACCGGTCAGGCCGAGACGGTCGGCGATGGTCTGCGCGAGCTCCACCGGGGTCGCGGTGACCAGCCACACCTGCTGTCCGGCGTCGAGGTGACGTTGCGCGAGCGCCCGGGTCCCCGGCCAGATCTTGTCGGCGATGTAGTCGTCGAAGATCTCCTCGCCGAGCTCGGCGAGTTCGGAGGTCGGGCGCCCGGCGATGAACGACAGCGCCTTCTCGCGGCCCTCGGCGACGTCGCGGGCGTTCTCCTTGCCGGTGATCCGGAACTTCGCCTGGGTCCAGGCGAAGTCCATGATGTCGCTGTAGGTGAAGTATTTCCGCGCCGCGAGCCCGCGCGCGAAGTGCACGATCGACGCGCCCTGGACCAGGGTGTTGTCGACGTCGAAGAAGGCTGCGGCGGTCAGGTCGCGCGCCGGCTCGCCGGGGATCTCGGAGGGTTCGCGGGACCGCAGCGAGTCGACCGCGGCCTTGGCGCTCGCCTCGCCGGCGAGGGTCTGGCGGAGCTCGTGCGCGGTCTGACGGAACCGGCCCGTCGCGGCGCTCGCACGCTGGGAGATCCACGTGCTGACGCGCCTGGTCTCGTCCTCGGTGAGGCCGTGGAGTTCGGCGTCCTCGTCGAAGTCGTCGGTGAACTCGACCCGGGCGGCGTGTGCTTCCCAGTCGTCACCGGTCGGGCCGTCGCCCTGCACGGGGTTGGGCGGGGGAGCGGGTGCAGGGTCACCTGGCGTGTCGTCGGATCGTCGGTCTTCCGGGCCCGGGGTCTCGCCCACCGCCCACCTCCCACGCGTAGCGCCAGCACTGCTTGCGCGGTCCAGCCTAGCGGCCTGCCTCGACGGTCCGGCGCCCGTCCGGGGTGTCGGGGAACACAGGCAGGACGCGTTCGGCTCACCCGCGCGAGAGGCGGATCGCGACGCTGCGAAAATGGTCTCCCATGACGTTGGAACTGCTGACCCGTGCGGGATGCCAGGCCTGTGCGGCGGCCCGCCTCGACCTGGCGCGGATCTGCGCCGACCTGGGTGTCGAGTTCACCGAGGTCGACGTCGACCGTGCCGCCGCAGACGGAAGCCCCGACATCCGCGCCGAGTACGGCGACCGGCTGCCGGTGGTCCTGCTCGACGGCGACGAGCACAGCTACTGGGAGGTCGACGAACCCCGTCTGCGGGCCGACCTCGCCGCGCGGGCGTGAGCGGGCGCTAACACACTCCCGCGAACCTCGTGCCCCCATGTGAACAGATTCACACGCGGGGTTATATCCTCGAACGATCGCGGTGGAAGCCGGGAGTGAGTCGGGAGACGTGGGGGTGAGCGTGGGCGCCGATCGTCCGAAGTCAGCCGATGCAGACCCTCCCGCGCCCGTCGCGGACGCCGGCACGATCCCCGAACCGACCGTCGCGCGGCTCGCCACCTACCTGTACGTGCTGCGTTCATTCAGCCGCCGCGGCGTCCTGGTCGCCTCCAGCGGCGAGCTGGCCACCGCCGCCGGGGTCAACCCCGCGATCTTGCGCAAGGATCTCTCGTACGTGGACGCCAAGGGTGTGCGCGGCGTCGGATACGACGTCGGACGGCTCACCGCCCGCATCTCGATGACCCTGCACACCGACAGCATCCACACCGTCGCCCTCGCCGGCGCGGGTCAGCTCGGCCGTGCGCTGCTGGCCCACACGGGCTTCGGCCGCGGCTTCCGGGTGGCCGCCATGTTCGACGCCGATCCCGCGCTCGCCGGCACCACCCTGGAACCCGAAGGTCCCGTGGTCGCGCCCCTGGCCGACATCGCGGCGACCTGTGCCCGGGTGTCGCCCGCGATCGAGATCGCCGTCGTCGCGACCGCCGACGACGACGCCCAACGGGCCTTCGACGCCTTCGTCGAGGCGGGTGTCCGGCAGGTGCTCAACGTCACGCCGGTGGCGCTGACGACGGAGTCGGATGTTGCCGTCAGACAAGTTGATCTAGCCTTGGAACTACAGGTACTGGCGTTCCAGGCCTCTCGTGGCACCACACAGGCCCCCACGCAGGCTCGACGGAACGACCTCAAGGACTCCTCACGCAGCGACATCAAGTCGTCGCGCGGGGTGAAGGCGGCCGACGGACGCCAGGGAAATGCAATGGGTGAAGAAACGGTGACAGCGTGAGTGTTCTGTTGTTCGGGGTGTCGCACCGTAGTGCGCCGGTCGAGGTGCTCGAGCGGTTGGCGGTCTCCGACCACGACCGCCCCAAACTGGTCGACGAGTTGCTCTCGTCGCGGGCGATATCGGAGGCCATGCTGGTCTCGACCTGCAACCGCGTGGAGATATACGCGGTCGTCGATGCCTTCCACCCGGCGCTCGAGGCCGTGGGCGCGGTCCTCGGCGACCACTCCGGCATGACGGTCAACGACATGACCCGCCACGCCTACGTCCGGTACTCCGAGGCCGCCGTCGAGCATCTCTTCACCGTCGCCGCGGGCCTCGACTCGCTGGTCGTCGGTGAACAGCAGATCCTGGGCCAGATCCGCAACGCCTACCTCAGTGCCGACACCAACGCGTCGGCCGGGCGCGTCCTGCACGAGCTCGCCCAGCAGGCGTTGCGCGTCGGCAAGCGGGTGCACTCCGAGACCGGCATCGACCGCGCGGGGGCCTCCGTCGTGTCCGTCGCACTGCACCGCGCGAAGACGGTCCTGGCCGACCCGACATCCGATGAGCCGGTCATGCGCCGCGCCGTGGTGGTCGGCGCAGGCGCCATGGGTGGCCTGGCGACCGCTCAGCTGGCCCGTGAGGGCGTCACCGAGATGGTCGTGGTCAACCGGACCGTCGAGAACGCCGCGCATCTCGCCGAGAACATCAGCGCCAATCACGGCATCAAGGTCACCGGCGTCGGATTCGACGACCTGCCCGCCGCGATGGCCGCCGCCGATGTCGTCGTCACCTGCACCGGTGCCGTCGGTGCGGTGGTCAGCGTCGGCGACGTGCACGAGGCCCTCGCGGCCCGCGCCGGCGCCGGCACGGGGCGGACTCAGGGCCGCCCGATGCCGCTGGTGATCTGCGACCTGGGCCTCCCACGCAACGTCGACCCGGCCGCCGGGCGACTGCCCGGCGTGCACGTCGTCGACATCGAGGGTCTGCGCGGCGACTCGGCCACCCAGGCCGCCGAGAACGACACCCTCGCCGCGCGGTCGATCGTCGCCGCCGAACTCGCCGACTACCTCACCCACCAGCGTCAGGCCGAGGTCACCCCGACCGTCGCCGCACTCCGTCAGCGCGCCGCCGACGTGGTGGAGGCCGAGATCCTGCGTCTCGAGACCCGGCTGCCCGACCTCGAGGGGACGCAGCGCGACGAGATCACCAAGACCGTCCGTCGCGTCGTCGACAAGCTCCTGCATGCGCCGACGGTGCGTGTGAAGCAGCTGGCGTCGACCCCTGCCGGCGATCACTACGCCGAGGCGCTGCGCGAGCTGTTCGAACTCAAACCAGGTGCGGCGGAGGCGGTTTCGGCTCCCGATCACCTCGGTCCGCAATCAGGTCCCACGGACCGCGTCGTCGAGCAGGGTGACCGATGAGCACAACTCCCACCGCGCCGATCCGGGTCGGTACGCGGGGCTCCCTGCTGGCCACGACCCAGGCGCAGACCATCGCCGACGCGCTGACCGCCGCCGGGCACCCGGCCGAGCTGGTCATCATCAAGACCGCGGGTGACGCCTCGGCGGCACCGGTGGCCGAGATCGGCGTCGGGGTCTTCACCACCGCCATCCGCGTCGCGCTGCACAACGACGAGGTCGACGTCGCGGTGCACTCCTACAAGGACCTGCCCACCGCGCCCGAAGAGGGCCTCACGATCGCGGCCGTCCCCACCCGCGAGGATCCCCGGGATGCCCTGGTCAGCAGGGACGGACTGGTGCTGGGGGAGCTGCCTCCGGGATCGGTCATCGGAACCTCGGCGCCCCGCAGGGCGGCACAGCTTAGGGCATTGGGTCTCGGTTTGGAAATCCGCCCCCTAAGAGGCAACCTAGATTCTCGGTTGGGCAAAGTCGCCAGCGGCGAACTCGACGCAGTCGTGGTCGCCCGCGCCGGACTTGCGCGCATCGGGCGGACCGACAGGGTCACCGAGGCGCTCGATCCGGTGGTCATGCTGCCGGCTCCGGCGCAGGGTGCACTCGCTGTGGAGTGCCGCTCAGACGATGCCGAACTGGTGAGAATTCTCGCCGAGTTGGACGACGAGTCCACCCGCGCGGCCATCGAGGCCGAACGGGCGGTGCTGTCGGCTCTCGAAGCCGGTTGCACCGCACCGGTCGGTGCGATCGCCGAGGTGGTCGAGTCGATCGATGAGGATGGGCACATCTTCGCCGAACTGTCGCTTCGCGCGGCAGTGGCGGCCGAGGACGGATCGGATGTGATCCGCGCCTCGGTGGTGGGTCCGGTCGATCGCGCTGTTCAACTTGGCAAGGGTCTCGCCGCCGAACTGCTGGAGCTGGGAGCGGGCGAACTCGTCAACTCTCCCTAGCAGAGAACGAACTGCAGCCCTCTGAGGAGGGCAGGAGAGTGCGAACCCATGAGCCGTACGAAGAAGGCAAACCCCGGACGGATCCTGTTCGTGGGGTCGGGTCCAGGAGATCCTGACCTGCTCACCGTGCGGGCACGCACCGTGATCATCAACGCGACCACGGCCTACATCGACCCCGATGTGCCCGCAGCGGTGGTGTCGCTGATCGGTAGTGCACATCGCGATGAACCAGCCCCAGACACCCGTCGGTCCACCAAGAAGGCCGACAAGCCCGCCGACGACGCCGACACCGGTGACGCCGCCGAGGCCAAGGATGTGCCGGCCCCCGAGGCCGACGCCCCGGCCGAGGAGGAGTCGGTGGTGCGCCCGGCACTCGGCGACCCGGCCGAGGTCGCCAAGACCCTGGTCGCCGCGGCCCGCAACGGCGACGATGTCGTGCGGGTGGTGGCCGGTGACCCGCTGACCACCGACTCGGTGCTCGCCGAGGTCAACGCCGTCGCGCGGACCTCGGTGACCTTCGAGGTGCTCCCGGGCCTGCCCGCGGCGTCGGTGGTCCCGAGCTACGCGGGCATGCCGCTGGGCTCCACGCACACCGAGGCCGATGTGCGCGGCGAGGTCGACTGGGCGGCCCTGGCCGCCGCACCGGGCCCGCTGGTGCTGCACGCGACGTCGGGTCACCTGGCCGAGACCGCGAGTGCACTCACCGAGCACGGCATGGCTCCGCAGACCCCCGCCGCGATCACCATCAACGGCACCACCTGCGCCCAGCGGACCATCGAGGCCACCCTCGCCACCCTCAACGAGCAGGGCAACGCGCTGACCGGTCCGCTGGTCGTCACCATCGGCAAGGTCGTCGGCGCCCGCGGCAAGCTCTCCTGGTGGGAGTCGCGCGCCCTGTACGGCTGGACCGTGCTGGTGCCGCGCACCAAGGACCAGGCCGGCGACATGAGCGAGCGCCTCGTCAGTCACGGCGCGATGCCCAAGGAAGTGCCGACGATCGCCGTCGAACCGCCCCGGAGTCCCGCGCAGATGGAACGCGCGGTCAAGGGTCTGGTGGACGGCCGCTACCAGTGGGTCGTGTTCACCTCGACCAACGCGGTCCGCGCGGTGTGGGAGAAGTTCGCCGAGTTCGGTCTCGACGCCCGGGCCTTCTCCGGGGTGAAGATCGCCTGCGTCGGCGAGGCCACCGCAGAGAAGGTGCGTTCCTTCGGTATCAACCCCGAACTCGTGCCGTCGGGTGAGCAGAGCTCACTCGGGCTGCTCGAGGAGTTCCCGCCCTACGACGACGTGTTCGATCCGGTCAACCGGATCCTGCTGCCGCGCGCCGACATCGCCACCGAGACCCTCTCCGAGGGTCTGCGGGACCGCGGCTGGGAGATCGACGACGTCACCGCCTACCGCACCGTGCGGGCGGCACCGCCGCCCGCCGAGACCCGCGAGATGATCAAGACCGGCGGTTTCGACGCGGTCTGCTTCACCTCGAGCTCCACGGTCCGCAACCTGGTCGGTATCGCCGGAAAGCCGCACGCGCGCACCATCGTTGCCTGCATCGGCCCCAAGACTGCCGAGACGGCAACGGAATTCGGTCTGCGCGTGGATGTGCAGCCGGAGAACGCGTCGGTGCTCGAACTGGTCGACGCGCTCGCCGAGCATGCCGCCCGACTGCGTGCCGAGGGTGCACTTCCGCCCCCGCGCAAGAAGTCTCGTCGGTCGCGTTCCTGACATGTCACCCGTGATCCGGCCCCGGCGACTGCGGACCACCCCGGCGATGCGCCGGCTGGTGGCCGAGACCACGCTGGCACCGAGGCAGCTGGTGTTGCCGATGTTCGTCGCCGACGGCATCGACGCCCCGCGTCCCATCTCCTCGATGCCCGGCGTCGTCCAGCACACGATGGACTCGTTGCGGGCCGCCGCCGCGCAGGCGGTGGCGGCCGGCGTCGGCGGGCTGATGTTGTTCGGGGTGCCGCGCGCGGAGGACAAGGACGCGACCGGCTCGGGGGCCGACGCCGATGACGGCGTCCTCAACCGGGCCCTGCGGATCCTGTCCGACGACCTCGGCGATGCCACCGTCCTGATGGCCGACACCTGCCTCGACGAGTTCACTGATCATGGTCACTGCGGGGTCGTCGACGGCCGCGGTCGGGTCGACAACGACGTGACCCTCGAGAGGTACATCTCGATGTCGCTGGCGCAGGCACGCGCCGGTGCACATCTGCTCGGTCCGAGCGGGATGATGGACGGCCAGGTTGCCGCCATCCGCGCCGCGCTCGACGCCGAGGGGTTCGCCGACACCGGAATCCTCGCCTATGCGGCCAAATATGCCTCGGCGTTCTACGGTCCGTTCCGCGAGGCCGTCGGGTCGTCGCTCGAAGGTGACCGGCGCACCTATCAGCAGGACGCCGCCAACCGGATCGAGGCACTGCGCGAGGTGCGGCTCGACCTCGAGGAGGGCGCCGACATGGTGATGGTGAAACCGGCCATGAGCTACCTCGACATCGTGCGCGACGTCGCCGAGATGAGTGACGTACCCGTGGCGGCCTACCAGATCAGCGGCGAGTACTCGATGATCACCGCCGCCGCCGAACGGGGCTGGATCGACCGGGACGCGGCGATCCTGGAGTCGCTGACCTCGATTCGCCGGGCCGGGGCGTCGATCATCCTGACCTACTGGGCGGCCGAGGTCGCCGAGCGGCTGTCCTGACCGCGGTCGTCCTGACCGACGTCGGCCGGCCCGCCGTCGTGCGGCCTGACGCTGTCCCGGGTGGGGTTCACTAGGCTGGACCCATGTCCGCACCGTTCGACCCGGCCCGCATGCCACCCGATCCGTTCGAGTCGTCGAAACCGAAGATCCCCGACTCCGTCTCCATCGCCGTCGAGCTGTGGGTGGCGGTGGTCGTCGGGCAGATCGTGGCGCTGTTCGCGCAGACGGGAACGTTCGTCGACACCGTGCGCGACCAGGTCCGTTCGGCGCCCCCGGAAGGTGTGACGTCCGACCAGCTCGAGTTCATGACGTCGTCGGGCTTCGTGGTCGGTGTCCTGGTCGCGATGTCGGTCTTCCTGACCGCGATCACCGCGCTGATCGTGTGGTTCACCCGCAAGGGGTACAACTGGGCGCGCATCGTGCTGTCGGCGATGGGGGTCTACGTCGCGGTCAGCCTGCTGTTCTCACTCTTCGCAGGCAACACCTCGCCGGCGTGGGCGATGGTCCCGCTGGTGATCAGCGGCGTCGCGGCGCTGGGTGCGACCGTGCTGCTGATGCGCGGGGACTCGGAGACGTATTGCCGCACGATGGCCGCCGCACGCAAGCCACAGCCGGTCCTCCCGTCGTCGACGCCGTATCCCGGCGCACCCGGCCAGAATCCCTATGGCCAGAATCCGTACGGCCAGAATCCGTACGGGCAGAACCCCTACGGGCAGAACCCCTATGGCCAGAACCCGTACGGCCAGAATCCGTACGGCCAGAATCCGTACGGCCGGTCCGGCACCCCGTCCCAGCACGCCGCGCCCCCGGGTGACAGCCCGTATGGTGACAGCGAACATCGTGAGAAGGACGCCTCCGAGCGGCATCCCGACAGCCCGAGCGAAGGACCGAAGAACCAGTGACAAGTCCCGACCCGGAGCAGCGTCCGAAACTCGTCGTCTGGGCCTACCGGTGCTGGCTCGCATCGGGTGCGCTGCTCGTCCTGCTGGGCGCGCTCGTGGTGATCCTGTCGGCGGTCGCCGACTCGGGCACCGTCGCCTCCGGGGTGCTCGGTGTGATGGTCATCGTCGTGGGCGTCGCCTATGTCCTGCTCGGCAGCAAGGCCTTCACCGGCGACGTGCGATGGCGGTCGTCGCTGTCGGCGTTGACGCTCGTCGTCGTCGCGATGCTCCTGTTCCTCAGCGTCGGTCTCGGATCTCCGCTCTTCGCCCTTGCGTTGATCGCCGCGCTCATCGGCCTCTTCGGGTCGCTGCTGGCCTACCGGCCGGACCCGGAGACCTGGTACACCGGCAAAGCCCCCGAACCCAAGAAGTCGCGTCCGCGCAAGAAGAACCCGTGAGCGACGACGAGATCTCCGACGCGGACCCGGGTGAGGTTCTGTTCCACGAGTCCGGCGGCAGTCGCTGGGTGGTCCTCATCGGACCGCTGCTCGTGGGGGCGGTTCTCCTGATGGAGATCCTGGGTCCCGGGCAGGTGCACTGGCCGGTGCTGGCGGTGTTCTTCGTGGTCCTGTTCGGGTTCTCGCTCGTGCAGGTCACCGCGGCGCGACGCCACGTCAGCGTCGAACTGACCGAGACGGCCCTGCGTCAGGGCACCGTGACCACCCCGCTGGCCGACATCGAGAAGATCTTCCCGCCCAACCACGGCCACGCCCCCGAGGACTGGGAGAGCAGCTCGGCGCTCGGTGAGCTGCACGGCGTACCGCGCAGGCGCCGGGGCATCGGTGTGGAACTGGCCGACGGCCGGCTCGCACAGGCGTGGGCGCGCGATGTCGAGCGGCTCCGCAGCGAACTCACCCAGGCCCACGAGGCCGTGCGCCTGGGATTACCTCCCAAGGGAACAACGAAGGCTTCCGGGAAACGCCTCCCGGACAAGCCGACCGATCAGGACGCCACCGAATGACGTCCGGCCCGGCTGTCGCGGTAGGCGCGGCGTCGTAGGTCGCCCAGCCACGACGGCGCGAACTCGACGCCGTCCGGTTTGTGCAGGATCGGATCGAAGTCGACGTCGAGACCGGTCAGGAGATGATCGAGTTCGATGCGCGCGATCGGTACGAAACGTCGGCTGCCGGCTTCGAGGATGATCACGATCGGCTTGTTCTGCCGCACGAAGGCGGCCAGATCCTCGATCGAGAGTCCCGAGGCGTCGGCGGGCTCGAGAATGCGGGCGCGAATCCAGTACAGCTCACCGTCGTGGCGGTACGGCGTCAGGCTCGAGACCTCGGTGGCCCAGTGAGTGGTCGGCAGCGGTACCGGGAGCCGTCCGGACAGCGGTGCCGGCCCCGCGAGCAGGAGGTCCCACGCACCCGCCGCGGTGGTGCCCGGCGAACGCGCGGCGGTGGCGGTGTCGGTCGCGGGCGACGATGAGGCGGGAAAACGGATGGCGAGGCCGACGATGTCGGGCAGCCCGCCGGGCGTGCCGATCCCCTTGGACACCCGCACCGACACCGGGCCGCTGCGGAAGGGGAGCGGATGGTCGCCGGAGACCGCGGCACTACCGCCGCAGAGCAGCCCGTCGGGGTGGAACACCCGCGCGTGGCGGAGCGCGCTGAGCCAGCCGAACGGCGCGGTGATCAGGTCAGGAAGTGTGTTCATCGTCAACTCCGGGTGGTCGAGGGAGGACGAGCGCGGCCCGGCCGTGAACCCATGCGGGCTCACGACCGGGCGCGCACTGCGTCACCGAACTGACTTATCCGCTCGGATCGGGATCGACGACGTCCTTGATCTTGCCCATGAGGCCCTTCTCCGTGCCGAACTTGGGCTTCTGCGGCGTGCCCATCGACCCGTCGTAGGTGACGTAGAGCTTCGGGTCCGGCGGGGGACCGGACTGGCGGTCGCCGAGCGGCTGCGGATCGGCCAGGAACTTGAACTCGTGCGCGCCATCGGGGGTGGGGCCGCTGGCCCAGCCGCCCTTGTCCGAGTCCGCACCGTCGGACAGGTGCCACAGGGTGCTGGCGTGCTCGCTGTACTCCTCGTCGAAGAGGTCGTTGGGAGCGATGGTGCCCTCCAGGCCGTCGGCCTTCAGCTCCTCGATGCCCTTGAGCCAGAGATTCTGATGGAAGGTGTCACGAGCCAGGTTGAAGCGCAGCATGTCCTTGACGCCAGGGTCGTCGGTCATGTGCCAGAGACGTGCGGTCGCCACACGACCCTGGGCTTCGGCGGTCACATTGGCGTGGAAGTCCGCGAGCAGGTTGCCACTGTGTGTGATGTAGCCGCTGTTCCACGGCACGCCGTTGCTGTCGGCAAGGCGGGGTCCGCCGCCGGAGAAGACGGCCTGCGTGGGATCCGAGCCACCCAGCACCGCCGCGACCACCGGATCGCCGAGGGCGTTGGCGGTGGAATCGGTGACCGGAGCACCTTCGAGCAGGCGGGCGACCATGGTGGCGATCATCTCCACGTGACCGATCTCCTCGGTCGCGATGTCCATGATCATGTCCTTGTACTTGCCCTTCATGCGGCAGTTCCAGCCCTGCATGAGGTACTGCATGGTGACGGTCATCTCGCCGTAGGCCCCGCCGAGCAGCTCTTGGAGTTTGCGGGCGTAGACGGGGTCCGGCTTCTCCGGCTTGACGTCGAATTGCATGTAATCGGTGTGGCGGAACATGAATTCCCCTCACGAAATGGTGTTGTCACCCGAGATGGGTCGTTCGGCGGCATCGGCGAAGTCGGGGTGGGAGACGGCGGCTCGCCATGTTGCACACCCGACGCGGCGGTTTGCTGCACGACGTCGGTCTCCATGGGATGCCCGATGCGACAGGGTTCAAACAATTCGGATCGTGGAACGGGGGATGCCGATCCCGAACCCGGAAAACGCGATCGTGAAGTGCGGGTTGCGGGCACACTGGCAGATGTACGCACACCGTGCCCGCGGACCTCGCCCGCACGCCGACCAGCCGCCGGGTTCTCCTCCCGGCAGAGTTCGAGGCTCACATGACGACAACCGGTGCCACCACAATCTCCGACATCGCCATCGACCCGGGCCTGGTCGATCTGTACAAGGATCTGCACCGGCATCCGGAGCTGGGTTTCACCGAGCACCGGACTTCCGGCATCGTCGCCGAACGGCTGGGCGCGGCCGGATTCGAGGTGACCACCGGCGTCGGCGGGACCGGCGTGGTCGGGGTGCTGCGCAACGGGACCGGGCCCACGGCGCTGCTGCGCGCCGACATGGATGCGCTGCCCGTACGCGAGGACACCGGTCTCGACTACGCCAGCACCGTCACCTACACCGACGCCGCCGGCAAGACCGTGCCGGTGGCGCACGCGTGCGGTCACGACCTGCACACCACCTGCCTGCTCGGCGCCGCAGCGATCCTGGCGGGGGACCGGTCGTCGTGGCGGGGCACGCTGCTGACCGTGTTCCAGCCCGCCGAGGAACTCGGCTCCGGCGCCCAGTCCATGGTCGACGACGGGCTGTTCGACCGGTTCCCGAAGCCCGACGTGGTGCTCGGCCAGCACGTGGCACCGCTGCCCGCAGGCACCATCGCCGCCCACCCCGGCCCGGCCTATGCCGGTTCGGATTCGCTCCGCGTGCGGTTGGTGGGGCGGGGCGCCCACGGCTCGATGCCCGAGGCGTCGGTGGATCCGGTGGTGCTCGCCGCGTCGACGGTGATGCGCCTGCAGACCATCGTCTCCCGCGAGATACCCAGTACCGCAACGGCTGTGCTCACCGTCGGGTCGATCCACGCGGGCGACGCCGCGAACGTGATCCCCAACACCGCCGAGATCCAGCTCAACATCCGCAGCTACGACGCCGCGGTGCGGCAACGCATCCTCGACGCGGTCGGCCGCATCGTGGCGGGGGAGGCCGCGACAGCGGGTGCGCCCGACGACCCGACCATCACCGAGATCGAACGGTTTCCCGTCGTCACCAACGACGCCGCGGCACTGGGCACGACGCTCGGTGCGTTCGCGGAGTGGTTGGGGGAGAACATGATCTTCGACCCGGGTGCCGGGGCCGGCAGCGAGGACGTGGGCATCCTCGCCACCAGCTCCGGTGCGCCGCTGTCCTATTGGCTGCTGGGCGGCGCCGACCCGACGTTGTTCACGACGCTGGGGACGGGGCCGGCGCAGTCGATCCTGACCGACCCCGCCCTGCTGAGCATCCCGTCGAATCACTCACCGCACTACGCGCCGGTGATCGACCCGACGCTGACCATCGGGGTGCGCGCCCTCATCCTCGCGGTGAGGACGTGGCTACCGGGTTGAGCCGTGCGCTCTAGCCGTTGACGAGCATCGGTGCGCGCAGCAACTCCTCGGGCACGCCGAAGGCGTCGACCAGCGACCGCGCGTGCGGGCGCAGTTCCTGGCACAGCTCGTTGACACCGCGTCGGATCGCCTTGGCGCGCTCGACCGAGATGTGCCGGTGCATCAGGAACCACGACAGGTCGTCCTCGAGTGCGGAGTAGACGAACAGGTCGCAGACCTTGCCCAGAAGTTCAGCGGCCGAACGGGAATCGCAGCTCCCGATCGCCTCGATGAAGGCTTCGAGTACGACTCGTTCGATGTGTGCCTGGCCGACCTTGAGCAGGTGGTCCTGCGCGTTGTTGAACACCTCGAAATCGTCGTTCTCGTCGTCGAGCGCCCGGCGCAAGCGCTGGGCGCAGGTGCGCACGAGGTGGTCCTCGCGATCGCGGAACAGCCTGATCTGGGTGCTGCGGTCGGTCAGTGCCGACTTCTCGGTGTCCTCGTCGGAGCTGTCGAGCAGTGTCTGCACCACCTGGCGCACCGCAGTCTTCTCGACGACCACGTCGCGCGCCATGCCGGCGATGAACCGCACCCAGCCGCCGGCCGAAAGGCCCTGCACGTCTTCGGAATACGCCGACAGCAGTTCCTTGGCGATCAGCTGCGTCATGATCGTGTTGTCACCTTCGAAGGTGGTGAACACGTCGATGTCGCCGCGCATGATCGACAGCTGGTTCTCGTCGAGATAGCCTGCACCGCCACAGGCCTCCCGGCTGACGTTGATCGCATGCGAGGCGTGCCAGGTGGCGTAGGCCTTCAGGCCTGCGGCCTGGCCCTCGAGCTGACGCTGCCGGCCGGCGTCGGAGTCGTCGGGTGCGACCGACTGGACCTCGTGCAGCTCGGCGACGATCTCGTTCTGGGCGAACGCGATCGCATAGGATTTGGCGATGAGCGGCAACAGCTTTCGCTGATGACCCAGGTAGTCCAGAACGGTGATCTCGTCGGTGGCGTCGGGCGCCTCGAACTGCTTGCGGATCAGACCGTAGCGGGTGGCGAGGGTGAGGGCCTTGCGGCCCGCGGCACCTGCGGTGGCCGCGACGCTCACCCGGCCGCGGATGAGGGTGCCGAGCATCGTGAAGAAGCGGCGGTTGGCGTTCTCGATCGGCGAGCTGTAGCTGCCGTCGTCGGCGACGTCGCCGTAGCGGTTGAGCAGGTTCTCCGCCGGGACGCGGACGTTGTCGAACATGATGCGACCGTTGTCCACACCGGCGAGCCCGCCCTTGTAGCCGCAGTCGCTGGTGGTGACACCGGGCAGATCGTTGCCGTCCTCGTCGCGAATGGGCACCACGAGACAGTGCACGCCGCGTCCGGACGGCTCTTCGTCGGGGCCGCCGGTGATCAGCTGTGCGAACACCGCGGCGTAACGGGCGTGCTCGGCGGCGCCGCCGATGTAGTCCTTGCGCGACGACGGGGTGGGGGAGTTGATCACGAACTCGCGGGCGGCCGGGTCGTAGGTCGCGGTGGTCTCGATCGCCTGGACGTTGGACCCGTGGCCCGTCTCGGTCATCGCGAAGCAGCCCAGGACGTCGAGGTCGATGATGCCGGGCACGTACTTCTGGTGGTGACGTTCGGTGCCGAGGTTCTCCACGGCCCCGCCGAACAGACCCCACTGCACGCCGGCCTTGACCATCAGTGACAGGTCGGCGTAGCCGAGCATCTCGATGGCGGTGATCGACGCACCGATGTCGCCGGTGCCGCCGTGGTCTGAGGCGAATCCTGCCGCGGCGAAGCCCTGTGATGCCAGCTCCCGCATCACCTCGAGGGTGTGCGCACGGGCCTGCTCGAGGGTGCGCGAGGGGTCGGGGAGCAGGTCCGCGCGGTTGGAGTTCTCGCGCACCGTGTCCCTGGTCGAGCGCCAGCGGCCGTCGAGGACGTAGCGCAGGTTGTCGACGAGAAGTGCGCGTTCCTCGGCCGACAGCTCGTCGTCGGCGGAGACATCGGCCGTGGGCACCGGATCGTCGATGGTGGGTTCTTTCGCGATCGGGGTGGACGGGGTGGTCGTCGGTGAGGGACTCTCGGTGGGAGTTGCCATGTATCCACCGTACGTAGTGCTCACAGGTCCTCCGCCGGGAAACCCGCTTTTTGGGGTACCCGCTACGGCCTGCGGCCACGCACCAAACCGGTCACGTTCGCGGCGTCGGACCCCCTCTTCGGGGGGTGTCGGCGTCGTGGTGTGACCGATACCCTTCATGCCCGTCGTAGCAAGGTGCCGTCACATCGGCGGAACCGGTGACACGAGGCACGGAGGAAAGATGTCGGAGTTCACCCCAGATCCACTCGCGGCCGACGCGGGGCCGGCGACCGCCGACTGGGAGGGCGCGAACCGTTCCGAACTGACCCCGCTCCGCTTCCTCGAACGTTCCGCGGCGGTCTTCCCTGACCGCGAGGCCATCGTCTACGGCGAGCGCCGGTACTCCTATGCCGAGTTCGGCGACCACGTCCAGCGCCTGGCACGGGTGCTGCGCGAGGCGATCACACCGGGAGATCGCGTGGCCTATCTGGCTCCGAACATCCCGGAGATGCTGATCGCGCACTACGCGGTGCCGCTGGCCGGCGGGATCCTCGTCGCGCTGAACTCGCGGCTCGCCGGTCCCGAGCTGGTCTACATCCTGCAGCATTCCGGCGCCACGGTCCTCTACTTCGATGCCGAGTTCCGCGACACCGTCGCCGCGATCATCGACGACGTGCCCGCCGTCGGCACCGTCGTGGAGATCGCCGACCCCGAATTCGGGCAGACACCCGGGCCGGTGGCCGATGCGGGCATACCCGGACTGGTGTCCTACGACGACCACCTCGCAGGCGCGGATGCCCTCGACCCGACGCCCATCCCGTGGGTCGTCGACGACGAGGACGCGATCATCGCGATCAACTACACCTCGGGGACCACCGGAAAACCCAAGGGCGTCATGTACACCCATCGCGGTGCCTACCTGAACTCCTTCGGCGAGACCTTCCACAACCAGTTCACCGGGGCGTCGCGGTACCTGTGGACGCTGCCGATGTTCCACTGCAACGGCTGGTGCACCCCGTGGGCGGTCACCCATGCCGGCGCGACGCACATCTGCCTGCGTGCCGTGCGCGCCGACGCGATCTGGGATGCCATCGAGCAGCTCGGGGTCACTCACATGTGCGGCGCGCCGACGGTGTGTACGACGATCGTCGGCTCGCCGCGCGCCCACCGGCTGGACACCCCGCTGCGCATCACCACCGCGGGCGCGCCGCCGTCGCCGACCGTGATCGGTGCGCTCGAGGCGATCGGCGTGACCGTGGTGCACGTGTACGGGCTCACCGAGGTGTACGGCCCGTACACGATCTGCGAGTACCAAGAGGCCTGGGACGCACTGGAACCCGGCGAACGAGCCACCAAACTCTCCCGTCAGGGGGTTGGCATGGTGCAGGCCGAGACCGCCCGGGTGGTCGTGCAGGAGCAGCTGCCGCTGACCGATGTGCCCGCCGACGGCGAGACGATGGGCGAGATCGTCCTGCGCGGCAACAACGTGATGGCGGGCTACTTCCGCGATCCCGACGAGACGCGGAAGGCGTTCGCGGGCGGCTGGTTTCACACCGGCGACCTCGGCGTGATGCATCCCGACGGCTACATTCAGCTGCGTGACCGCGCCAAGGACATCATCATCTCCGGCGGCGAGAACATCTCGACGATCGAGGTCGAGCAGGCCCTCGTCAGCCACGACGCGGTCGCCGACGTCGCGGTCATCGGTGTGCCCGACGAGAAGTGGGGCGAACGGCCCCGCGCGTACGTCCTGGTGGTGGCGGGTCAGACGGTGACCTCCGACGACCTCATCGCACACGGCAAGCGGTTGCTCGCGGGCTACAAGGTGCCCCGCGACATCGTGTTCTCCGAGGATCTGCCGCGCACACCGACGGGCAAGGTCCTCAAGGCGGAACTGCGACAGCAGGCGGCCGGCTCCTGACACCGATTTCTCGCACGCGTGCCGGCGTCGGCACGCGGTGTGGTGATACTTGACCCATGTCCGTAGCCGATACCGACCCCGCAGGCTTCCGCATGCTGGTGGTGGCCGAGTCCATCCGGTTGTTCGGCGAGCACGGATACGAGTCGACGACCGTCGAGCAGATCGCGGCCGCGGCGGGGATCTCGCGACGCACGTTCTTCCGCCAGTTCGGGTCCAAGGAGGACGTGATCTTCGCCGATCACGAATCGCTGCTCACGCAGGTCGGCGAAACGCTCGACTCCTCGACCGGCGACCCCTGGACCGCGGTGTGCCGGGCCGCCGAGGTGGTGTTCGCGCACTTCCGGCGAGACCGCGAACTCGCCGTCCGCCGCGCACAGGTGGTCCAGGAGGTGCCGGCCCTGCGCGACCGCGAACTGGTCACCACCTACCGCTACCAGGGCGCCTTCGAGGACTTCCTGCGACGACGCCTGCCCGACGAGCCGCCCGTGCACATCGTCGCCTATGTCGCGGCGATCACCGGCACCCACAACTACCTGCTCCGCCAGATGATCAGGGGAGACGCCGCCGCCACCCCGGATCGGCTCCGCGCCGAGCTGGCGCGGGTGTCCGTGGCACTCGGTGTCGAGAGTCCACGATCGGTGGCGTCGGCTCTGTCGGACGATGCAGGTGAACGAGCCGGGCGCGAGGTCACCGTGGTGACCTATCCGGCGGGCACATCGCCCGCGGAGATCGCCCGCCGGGTGGCCGATGAGCTGGGCAATCCCTGATCTCGACGAACTCGGGCGGGACATTGCCCGCCGATTCGAGGACAATCGGCGAGGAGAGGTCCCCCGTGGATTGACATGGCACTGAGTGCCGTGCTGCACTGGTCACCATTCACTATTGGCACGCGGTGCCGTGAGGAGTTGTCATGGGTTACGGAAATCCCGACTTCAACGTCTTCGAGCTCCCGGAGGAGCACGTCGCGCTGCGCGAAGCGATCCGCGCGCTCTCCGAGAAGGAGATCGAACCCCATGCCGCCGACGTCGACGAGAACTCGCGGTTCCCGCAAGAAGCTCTCGACGCGCTCGTCGCGTCGGGCTTCAACGCCATCCACGTGCCCGAGGAGTACGGCGGCCAGGGTGGCGACTCCATCGCGGCGTGCATCGTCATCGAAGAGGTCGCCCGCGTCGACGCGTCGTCGTCGCTGATCCCCGCGGTCAACAAGCTCGGCACCATGGGCCTGATCCTCAACGGCTCCGAGGAACTCAAGCAGCAGGTGCTGCCCGGTATCGCCTCCGGCGAGGCCATGGCGTCCTACGCGCTGAGTGAGCGCGAGGCCGGTTCCGACGCCGCGGGCATGAAGACCCGTGCGCGCAAGGACGGCAACAACTGGGTGCTCAACGGCTCCAAGTGCTGGATCACCAACGGCGGCAAGTCGACCTGGTACACCGTGATGGCCGTGACCGACCCGGAGAAGAAGGCCAACGGCATCTCCGCGTTCATGGTCCACAAGGACGACCCCGGCTTCACCGTCGGACCGCTGGAGAAGAAGCTCGGCATCAAGGGTTCGCCGACCGCGGAACTGTACTTCGAGGACTGCACCATCCCGCTGGACCGCATCATCGGCGACGAGGGCACCGGTTTCAAGACCGCGCTGCAGACCCTCGACCACACCCGCCCGACCATCGGCGCGCAGGCCGTGGGCATCGCCCAGGGCGCGCTCGACCAGGCGATCGCATACGTCAAGGACCGCAAGCAGTTCGGCAAGCCGATCAGCTCGTTCCAGGGCGTGGAGTTCATGATCGCCGACATGGCGATGAAGGTCGAGGCCGCCCGCCTCATGGTCTACACCTCGGCTGCCCGCGCGGAGCGCGGCGAGAAGAACCTCGGTTTCATCTCCTCGGCGTCGAAGTGCTTCGCCTCCGACGTCGCCATGGAGGTCACCACCGACGCCGTACAGCTCTTCGGCGGCGCAGGCTACACCCGCGACTTCCCGGTCGAGCGCATGATGCGCGACGCCAAGATCACCCAGATCTACGAGGGCACCAACCAGATCCAGCGCGTCGTCATGAGCCGCGCGCTGCTGCGCTGATCGCCCACCCCGCTGGTTGAGCCGGTGACGAGCGCAGCGAGGAGCCGCGTCGAAACCAACAAGATTCGCCCCGCCGGTTTCGACCGGCGGGGCGTTTTCGTTCCCTCTCAACCGTTTCCTTCACGCTCGGCAGATCTGCTGAGCGGGAAGGAAACGGACACCGCGGGAGGGCCCGAAAGAGTTTCAGCGCCCGCGGGTCTGGCGTAAGCCGCCGCGTGCCACCTTGATGAGCCCGATCCGTCCGCCTCCACTGGAAGAAGTCTTCCGCGAAGGGGTGTTGTCGACGACAAACTTCTTTGGCTTCGCCTTCTTCGCTGGCGTTGACTCTAGCTGGCGCTTCAACGATTTCAGTTTGCGCAATCGGCTTTGTTGGCCCGCGGTTAGGCCGGTCCGAATATTAGCTGTCTGGAGAAGCTTGATTTCGCGATGCACTTCCTCAAGCAGTCGGGCTCTATATTCCTTGGTTGCTTTCGTCGTCGCAGCGGAATGGGCTTCGGATTCCTTCTTTGAGCCATCTGATCTCTGGCTCACCTTGGCCTTTGGTTTGGCAGGGCGCGTCTTTACCGCTGATGTGGGCCGGGGCGGTTCTGCGTTCGCGTCGCGGATCCGGATGGTGCGCTTCGGCTGCTCGCGACCGAAGGCGACGTCGGGGAACTGCTCGCGCAACTGGGCGCGCTCCTTCTCCCACCGGTCGACGTGTGACACTTCTGAAGGAGTCAGGGTGCGTGTCAGGCCTTCTCGACGCGTCGCGAGAAGCAGTTGGCTGAGCTGCTCGAAGCGGGCAAGAGCGTGGTCGCGGCTCACGCGGCGTCTCCTCTATCGACGTACTTCACCAGGGTGTCGGTGAACCATCGGGCTGATGGTGTCTTCTCACGGCCTCGGTGTGAACTCGATCGTGCTCACCGCAGGTGCGAACCCGTAGGTGTTGACGCCAGACCAGTCGGTGTCGACGCGCAAAACGATGCCGCCGTCAACGTTGAGTCGTGCCTCGAGGTCCTCCGGTTCGAGTTCCAGACCGTCTTCGTCTGTTCCTAGAATTTCCCTCAGCTTTGGGTTGAGGTATCCCCAGTGGGTGGCCTCACCGTAGTAGACGAAAAGGGCAGTAGGGTCCTCATTGTCGGGGTCGAAGTCGCCCTCTGCGGGACGACCGCTGAATGGCGAGTAGATGACGTCGAGGTAATGCACGTCAATACTTGGCAGAGGCACTGGAAATTCCTTCGGAGCCGCTTCTTCGGGTTGGACGACACCAGTCTTGCAGACAGTCCCGACATCCAGGGGAGCTGTGGTGGGTTAATGGGGATAAGCGGTATCGAGCAGCACCGATTCCGTGATCGTGAACGCGAGGCTGTCGACAAGGGTGACACGGTCGCAGCCGACGAGCTCGACCTGTTCCGCAAGGACGTGGGCACGTTCCTTCGTCAGTACGACTTTCTGTCTCAGCTGTTCGACTATGAAGACCCCGACCTGGAAAAGCTGTCGATCTACCTGCGCTACCTGGCCCCGGTCATCCGACGTGAAAACGTGCAGCACGCCATCGACCTCTCCGGCGTGGACTTCGAGTATCTGCGGCAAAACCAACAAGCCACAAGCAGTGCAACCCTTGCCGGGGGGTGCGCAGCTGCAGCCGGCGGGAGAAGGTGGTGGCAGCGGTATCGTGCGTGACCCTGACCTTGTCGAGCTCGACGAGGTCATCGCCACCATCAACGACCTCTTCGAAGGCGATCACACGGATGCCGACGTGCGGGGCGTCATTTCGCATCTGCGTAACAAGCTTGAGGAGAGCGAGAACTTGAAGATGCAGGCCCGCAACAACTCCCAATCCCAGTTCGAGGCGAGCCCCGACATCGACGTCGAGTTCAACGGAGCCGTGATCGAGGCTATGGATGCGCACGCCGACCTCTCCACCCAGATTCTGAACAACGCAGTGATCCGAGACAAGTTGGTGTCGGAGCTTGTCCCGGCCATCTACCGACGTCTGCGGGCTGAACCGGCGTAACCGAACCGGCGCCAATCGAGGTGTACTGGAGCGAAAGGAACATCTACTTATGGGGTTTCAGACACCGCTGTATGAGCTCAGCGAGTATTTGAAGTGGGCACAGTCCGGAAAGATTCAGTTGCCCGACTTCCAACGTGGTTACAAGTGGGAAGACGAGCGGATTCGCCAGTTGCTCGTGACCGTCCTCCGCAGGCACCCGCTGGGTGTAGTGATGTTGCTCAACACAAGCAACGACCAAATTCGATTCAAACCTCGCCCGATCGAGGGAGCAAGTGTGCCGGCCGGCACGAAGGCTGAGCTGTTGTTGCTCGACGGTCAGCAGCGGTTGACGTCGCTCACCCAGGCACTTACCGGCGACGGTGTCGTGCACACGATGGACAGTCGAGGCAAACGCATAGACCGCCGCTACTTCATTGACATGCGTCTGGCGGTGGAAGGTGACGACCGGATCGATGAGGCGGTGTTGTCGCTGCCCGGTGACGGTATAGAGCGAACCAATTTTGGGAAAGACATCGTTCTCGATGTTTCGACACCCGAGAAGCAGCGAGCAGCAGGCCTGTTTCCAGTGAACCTGATCTTCGGGGATTCGATGACATGGCTCTTGACCGACATGAATGACCTCGGCCTCATCAAGGCGTTCAACGACGAAGTTATCAAACCGACTGGTACCTACACCATTCCGGCGATCGAACTCGACAAGGACACCAGCAAGGGTGCCGTTGCCACAGTGTTTGAGAAAGTCAATGTCGGTGGCCTCCCTCTCAATGTTTTCGAGTTGTTGACTGCGACGTTCGCCGGAGACCCCGCCTACTACGAGTCCCATGGCACCGACTTTCGGCTCAACGATGACTGGAAGGAGACACAGGCGAAGTTCGCCGCCTATCCGGTACTCGCGGGCATCGAGAATACCGACTTCTTGCAGGCTGTAACGCTCCTCACCACTCGTAAGCGCAACCTTGCGCACATCGGCCCTCGCCCGCCTGCCGTATCTGCGAAGCGCGAAGACGTACGTATTGAAGTTGACGCTCGACGACTACTTGGAGTGGGTCGGTCCGTTACGGGAAGCTTTCGTCTGGGCGTCGGATTTTCTGGCTGACCGCCATGTGTTCGACACCAAGTTTCTACCGTATCCGAAGCAGCTCGTACCCCTCGCTGCCATCCGAGTGGTTATGGGTCACGACGCCGATCTTCTCGGACCCTGCGGGAAGCTGGTGCGGTGGTTCTGGTGTGGCATCTTGGGTGAGCTATACGGCGGTGCGATCGAGACACGGTTCGTTCGCGACCTTGAGCAAGTGCCGGAATGGGCGACCGGCGAGGCCGGATCAGTCACGCCCAATACTGTCAACGACGCCACGTTCGTCGAGTCGAGGCTCCACTCCCTTAGGACGCGTAACGCGGCCGCCTACAAGGGAATTTATGCTCTACTGCTCGGCAACGGTGCTCGGGACTGGATGGAGGACAAGGCTCTCGACAAAGTGCAGTACGTGAGCCTTGCGGTCGACATACATCACATCTTCCCGAAGAAATGGTGCGAGAGCCAGTCGATTGATGACGAACGTCGGGAGAGCATCGTAAACAAGACGGCGATTTCTGCGGTGACCAACCGCACGATCGGCGGCGCGGCGCCATCCAGCTACCTGTCCAAGATCGAGCAGAAGGCGCAGATCGACGCAAGTAAGGTCGATGGTCTGCTCGAGGCGCACCTCGTTCCCTCTCAGGCACTCCGGACCGATGACTTCGATACGTTCTTCGTCGAGCGGCGGAAACGTCTGTGCGACCTGGTTGAGGAAGCGATGGGTAAGGCGGTTCCACGAGACGTAGGTCATGGCGCTTCAGAAGACTCGACCCAGTTTGAGATTGCCGAGATCGAAGAACTTCCTGACGAGGCCGACTAGATCAAGTCCAGCCGTAGATGCGTTAGCCGCGTTGCAGGGTGATCTGCCTCTACCCGCTGCGCTGTCGGAGGCGGCGCAGCGTTAGGGGGTTGAGCCGGTGGTCCGACAGGAAGCCGTGCGTAGGGGCCAGCTGCGATCCACGCGGGTTCGAGCCGCATTTGCGGTACCCGGTGCTGTTGTCAGACCTCTGGTGCATTCTGTGTGGGAGGCTCGTGACGGGCTCGGTGGAAGGAAGCGGGGGCGAGGTGTCGGCGACAATGCCGGAGGGTGGGGGAACCGCCTTTGGAGTCGGAAAACGGGTTGGTGAATGACTTCCGAACCGACGTCCCTGCAAGACGCCGTCAGCGGTGCGATTGAACGAGGTCGCGCGGAACTGTCCCTGTTGGATGACGTCGTAGACCGCCTGGTGGCCGCGTTCGCTAAGACCGTGGACGAAAGCGCGGATAACGCGGGCGAGCAGCCTCCGTTGATCCGAGAGCTCGAAGACATCGTTCGGGGGATACCCCGTGAGCTGCGAACACACCTCGACCGCGAACGGGACGCGCTCGGAACGTTCAACATCGCGTTCTTCGGCCGCACCGGAGTGGGCAAGAGCACTCTCCTGTCGGCATTCGGCGAACTCGACGGCAGTTATGTATCGCCCGGAGCGAGTGACTGGACGACCGACGTCCGGCATATCGAGTGGCGCGGTTGCCGGCTCTACGACACTCCCGGGATCAACGGTTGGGGCAGGACCGAAAGCCGTGATGACCTCGAGATGAGGGCACGTAGAGCGGTGGAAATCGCTGACATCGTGCTCCTGTGCTTCGACAACCAGAGCCAGCAAGCCATGGAGTTCTCGAAGATCGCCGACTGGGTCCGCGACTACGGGAAGCCGGTTGCGGTAGTGCTCAACGTTCGCAATCCGCGATGGCGGGACCCGATCAAGGTTCCGAGGAGACGGCGGAAGAACCTGTCTGAATCGGTTCGCCAGCATGCTGACAACATTCGGACCGAGCTCGCGAACATCGGGCTGCCGGACACCCCCGTCGTCGCGGTGCATAGTCGGCGTGCCCTTTTCGCACGGGCGGCCACGCCTTTTCACGGACCGGGCCGAGAGGACTTCCTTCATGAACGAGAGGAATTCGGGACCGAGACGCTTACGCGCTGGTCGAACTTCGAGACTCTGGAACGGTTGATCACCGCGGCGATCGTAGAGGGCGCCGCGGACCTGCGTCTCAACGCGCTGCGCGAGGATGTCCGGGCGCGCTGCAAGCGGTCGGCCGAAGAATTGAGCCGGCTGGCAGGTGCGATAGAGAAACAAGCGGGTGCACTCGATCGCGAGATCGAATCCCTGTTCGCGATCCTCGGGTATCCGGAGGGTGAGGAACGGGAAAAATGGCTGCAGCCCGCGGAAGTGGATCTCGTCGCAGCTGCGGAAGCGACCAGGGGCCGCCCGTACACGTCCCCGGCCAAGGGCTCGTTGGATCGCTACGTCCGGTACCTCAGCGCCTCTCATCTGGCGCAGTGTCGCCGGAAGGCGCGAACCGCAGCAGATGAGCTGATTGAGAATGCGTTTAACGACCATCGAACCATCGATGAAGCGGAGTTCACGAAGGCCGTGTTCGACGAAACTGCGATCCGAACGGCCATCGACACAGTGTGGACCGACCGGCAGACGTTCCTCGAGCGTGAACTCGACATGGCGGCAGGGCAACAGTCTGTGCTGGACCATTCTGCGACCGCGCGTGCCGCTGCCATCCGAGGTTCGGACGGCAGCGGGGCGGCGGGCAAGTTCGTCCAAGGTGGGGGCATTGCCGTCGGTCTCGGTGCGCTCGCGGTGCCGGTTGCGATCGCGAACTTCTGGAATCCCGCTGGCTGGGTCGCCGGTGTGGCTGTCGCTGGCGTCGGAGTCGCAGGTCAGCTTCAGCAGCGTTTCGGTAAACGTCTGAGTGAACGGTCTGAAGAGGCCGCGCGCAAAGCGCGAGTCGAGGCAATCGCGAATAGCCATCGCGCGGTGAACCAGACCTTCGATGACTACGAGAATCTCGTTGTCCGTGGGAGTCGTGAAGCGGCGTGGGTACTCGTGTCGGAGTCGGCCATCGAACTGCTCACACAAACAGTCCTTCTCCGAAGGGCACGTGGCCGGGTCGAAAAGTTGGTTGACGCGCTGAACGTCGGCGCTAACTCGATCGGGGCTTCTCGTGCGCCGCAAAACGTCCTCATTCGCGCGCAGGAGCAACTCGCCGATACACGCACCGACTTGACTCGAGTTCTGTTGGGAGAGGACTGGCTCGACAGTGCTGATTCCTCAGGGCACGTCCCACAAGTGGACCCCGGCACACGAGTCATGTATGCGGAGCGGCACGAATCAGACAAACGCAGGTTGTGCGACGCGATCATCGAACTGTGGGCGGCACCGCCGACCGTGAGCATCAGAGCTTGGCGGGATGAGGTCGAAGCGGAGGCGCTGAGAGACCCTGGCCTTCTTGAAGTGACACAGTCATTTTCGGGTGTGGCACGCGCGAAACCCGTCCTGTCTGTCTTCGGTGACTACAACTCAGGTAAATCGTCATTGATCCGCCGCATACTTCTCGAGAACGACGTGCGTGCGACCGAATCGATCGACATCCGCGCGGTCCCCGCAACCGAAGCATCCGACCGATACGAGCTGCCCCGATTCGACCTCGTCGACACGCCTGGATTGCAGGGCGGAGATCCCGGGCATGCGCAGCACGCGGTCCAGTCGGCTGTCGAGTCGGCACTCGTCTTCGTTGTCGTCCATATCAACCTCCTCGTCGGCGACACCGCGCTCTTGGAGCAACTTGCGCGTGGTTCGTCAGAACACGCTGCCAAAGGAGACCGGATGATCTTTCTCATCAACCGCTGTGACGAGCTGGGTGCGGACCCGCTGACGACGCCCGACACCTTTCTCAATCTGGCGCAGCGGAAACGCGAGGAGCTGTGCGCGGCTCTCGCGCGGCGCTCCATCGACGTCGGGGTCGACCGGGTACATGTCCTGTCGGGAGATCCTTATGGACTTGCGGGCGGAGACCACGAACTCGACAAGCATGATTTCGACGGGAACAGAGCTTGGGACGGTGTCGGTGCACTGATCGAGGCAATTGCGGAGCTGCCTGACGACGTGGTGTCTTCGGCCAGTGTCGCCGCTGCATTCGATAGCGCTGTCACGGCGCTGAAGCGCAGGATGCGAGACCTTCATCTTCAGCAGGACGAAGTCCGTGCCGATATTCATCGACTCGAACCACTGATGGGTGCTGTGCGGGCGGCCCATACGGATGCGTCGATCATTTCGGATTCTCTCCGCGAGCGAGCTCACAGGATCATCCAGCGTCTTGCATCGGACGCGAAGTCAAGAGTCCACGGGATCGACCGCAAGGATAACGCCAAACTGAGGGACCTCGTCGAAACTTGGTGGCGGGAGCCACAAGTCGAAACGGACTTGCAGCGGTTCCTCGATGAGGCGGCGAAGACGATCGACGAATGGCGTAGTGAACACGAGTCGGCCATCGGACGCGAGAGCCGTTCAGCCCAGTTCGAGGTGATGACCGGTGACGGCGTCGGCTTCCAGACCGCCGACCGCGACTGGCTCGACGACGTGGCCGAGGGTGTGGGCGAGACAGCCGGAAACCTCGCGCCGCTGGTGAAAGCCTTTGGTAGCCGCGACGCGGTCTACCAGATCGGTAAGCAACTCGGCCACAAGTTCAAACCCTGGGGCGCGGTGAAAGGCGGAGCGAAGGTGGCGAAGGCTGGTGCGGTCCTGGCAGTCGTCGCCGCCGCGGCCGACGCTGCGGCGATGGCGAATGACGCGCGCAAGGCTAACGAGCATCAAGACCAGCAGGCTCGTGCCGCCGAGGCGATCGACAGGCGCGCTGAGGAACTACTGGTCGGCATCGTGGACGGTGACGAGGAACCCGGTCCCGTCCGCTTCCTCGTCGAGCGAATGGCAGAGCTCGAAGCGCTGCTTGACGAGCACTCCCAGCGCACCAGGGTGTTTCAGGACCTTGTGGGTTCTGCGTCCGCCCGAGCGCGCAGAGTCGAGGCGTTACTGGACTCCGCGGATGAACTGACCGGCACAGAAAGTGGGCGGGCGTGAACCAGATCGACATCACCGCAGTACGAAAGTGGCTAGAGCACATCCCTGGCGGCTCGCTGGCCGAGCGGTATGAGACAGAGTGGACCGCGTTCGAGCGGCTGGATCGTCCTGTGGTGACTCTTTTCGGCGCGTATGACACGGGTAAGAGTTCGCTCCTGCGTCGTCTGCTCATCGATGCGGGAGCCCAGGTTCCCGAATGGCTGACGATCAGCGCGCGCCACGAGACCTTCGAAGTGAACGAGGTGGAACTCGCCGGCTGCATCGCACGAGACACACCGGGCTTCGTGGTCGGCGCATCCGATATTCGCGCCCAGAACAACTCCGAACGTGCGCTGGCAGCAGTCGGATTGACCGACATCGGGGTTGCGGTTCTGACACCGCAACTCGCCACCGCTGAGCGCGATGTACTTCGGGAGGTCGCTTGCGCTGGATGGCCAGAGGGTGCCTTGTGGTTCGTCATCTCGCGTTTCGACGAGGCCGGCGCGAATCCTGAGTACGACGCGGATGGCTACCGTGAACTGGGCGACCGCAAGGTGCGGGAGCTTCTCGACGTGTTCGATCAGGTGGATCGCGAACGAGTGTATGTCGTGGCTCAAGACCCTTTCCAGACGGCAGGTCCCGACCTCGACGTGGATCGCGAGGAATGGGATGCCTATCGAGACTGGGACGGCATGCGCGAACTGGCCGACGCTATCGAGCAGATCTCGACGGCGTCGCTATCGGGACTCCGACGCGCAGCAGGTCAGCGGTACTGGAAAGCGGTTGTCTCTGAGGTTCTTCGGGAATTGCACGATCGGCTGGCCGAGTTCACGGCCAGTGCCGAAGTCGCGTCGCACGGCGTGGCACGACGCAACAGTTGGTTGAGTGAGCTCGAAGTCCTGGACCGAGCAGCGCGCGCGGACTTGAACGGTCTGGTCGAAGAGGTCTTCGACCAATCGTGGACCGCGCAAGACAATTCAGCCCGAGATCTACAGCGCGAGATCGAGATCGCACTTGATCGTTGGTTCACCAAGCATGAAGCACGCCTCCAGAGACTGAAAACATCGATCGGCAAGGCGGGCGACCGGGACCGTGCCAGGCCTTCGTGGGATGGCTTCGTCTCGCTTGTCGCTTCGGTTGACTCGGCGCCGACAGTCGATCCGAACAGTGGATACTCGCGTCACGTGGAGGACCTGGGGCCGATGTTGATCGCCTTGCTGAAGGCGACGCAGGGTGTCCAAGAGAAAGCCTCTTCTGCAAAGGGTTCCAACCACACTGTGCGAGGTGTTGCCATCGCGGAAGCGGCCTTTCCCGTCGCACTGTACATCGCGAAGATCGTGGATGACCGGAATGCCGCCATGGCGGGTGGTCAGGGTGCGGCTGCCTACAGCCTGACGGAAGCGGTGAGTGAATGTACGCGTCAGGCGAACGATGCGTGGGCCCCGTTCGTCGAAGACGTACGGGCATTGATCGACGCCGAGTCGGGTGAGCAGGCGGCGCTCGACGAGAGTCTACGAAGGATAGTCCAAGACTTGGAGACGGCGGTACAGGAGGGAAGTAACCTCTGATCGTCCCGCCGGTGGGCGCGGACTCCAGAGCAAACATGGCGCCGCGCGGACTCGTCGAGAAGGTGTCCTCAGCCGTGCCCCATGGCTTTATGGTTGCCGATGTCCTCTGCGGCCCAGACTGTCTCATCCGGATTATAGCGAAGGTGGGCTCGGAAGTTGCTGTCCACCCGCACCGAGTAGTAGTTCGGGCCACCCGGTTTCCAGCGTTTGAAATCAAGACTCTTAAGTGCGGTCGACCTCTTCAAGTCGGCCTTCCGTATTTGCCATTGCTTCTGCAAGCGTTTGTCGAGTTTGCGCAGTGATCGTGTGAAACCTGACGTTTCCGTAATCTCCAGGATCGTGCGAAACGCCGAAATCCCGATCCCGAGCGTCATCAGCAGATCGTCGCGATCGTGGACGATGATCGGGCAGCGGGTCCAGTCGACGCGCACCAGCCCCGGGTAGAAGATCAGGGGGTCCAGAGCGTCGGGTGCACGCCAAGTCGGCGCGGAGGACTTGTGGTGATCGCGCGAGAGCTGGCGACAGTGGTCGAGGTAATGGCTGCGGGACCGCGCGTAATCCGGACCGTCGCAGTACCCGGCGGGTTGCTGCTTGCAGAACTCCTTAAGTGCGCCGTAGGCGCCACCCGAGTTGGACAGGACCTGGCTCGGGTGGCGGAAGCCGCGCAACATGTAGGCGTTGGCGAGGGCTTCTTCCAATTCGTCGTACCCGTTCGAATTGCGAAGCTCCGCCGCCGCAGGCCAGAACACGCTCACTCCGGTGGCAAGCTCCCAGTTCGCCGCCATACAGTCCACCGAGAAGTGAAACAGCTCGTGTCGTGCGATTGCGTGGAAGGCGAGTTCCACCTTTCGTGACGTCGGTAGTGGGAGGGTACTGAAAGCTCGGATGGCCAGGTAGACAACACCGTCGAACGGAATGTGAACGCCGTGCTGATAGGAGCGCTGGTGGAATGTGACGTACCATCCGAGAGCGTCTAAGCCGTGGATCTGTTCGAGACGCTGCAATTGCTCCAGGCGCTCTTTTCCGAGCGCGTTCCGGAGGTCGTCGTCGGTGATCTCCGGTGGAACCTCGAAGAACACCATGGGGTCGTCGGCGAACGTCTGGTCCTCGATCTCAAAGTCCTCGGTGTCGACACCCACGACCGATAGGTCGGTGGAGTTCGGTACCTCGAGCGCCGGATCGCCGCCGATCTCGACGAACTCGGGGAGAGGCACGTCTTCCCGCATGGCCCCTGGGATGTCCTGCAGTGCAGACCGAATGCTGCTGACACTCGGAACCTCGAGCGATGAACCCATGCATGTATTCCTTCGGAACCCGGTACGAGAACGACTGCCGTCAAACGAATCTATAACTCTGTTGGCACCGGAATCGCAACGGGGGCGTCGAGCGGGGAATAGCGTTCCCGCGACGCTAAACGAGTCTGCTGCCCAGACGTGTCGTGCACTTTGTTCGCTCGATGGGGCTGGAGAGGATTTCGCAGGTTCGGTCACCATGTCACACCCACCAGGCATGATGACCCCATGCCCACCGTGATGGACCAGTTGACGGAGGCGGTGTCCCGCGCCAAGTCCGGCTCACCGCTGACCCAGGTCACCGTCATCGTGCCGAGCCACGGCTCCGGCCGGGACGTCCTGCATCACCTGGCGCGGACGCAGGGAGTGGCCAACACCAGCGTCCTCACGCTTGCGCAGGTGGTGGACAAGCTTGCCGCACCCGCTCTCGCGCCTCGCCAACCGTTGCAGTATCCGCTCCTGGAGGCGGCGGTCCAGCGGGTCCTCGCCGACGCGCCGGGCGTCTTCGCCGACGTTGCCGACGAGCCCATCACGTCACAGGCGCTCGCGAGCGCAGCCTGGGAACTCACCGGTATCGCCGAGCCGGCGATGCAGTCGCCGACGCCCCTCGTCGCCGATCTGCTGCGTATCCATCGCGCCACCACGGAGCGTTTGACCGGCTCGTATTACCCTCAGCAGGAGGCGTATTCGGTCGCCGCCGAACGACTAGACGAGCTCGGGTCGGTGATCGTCCATCACCCGGCCGCTCACACGCCCGCCGAGCAAGCCCTTCTCCGTGAGCTCCGGCGCTGCGGCGAGACCATCGACGCGAACACCCACGTCTCACCCACCCAGGTCATCCACACCTCCGACGCCGACGACGAGATCCGCGCTGTCGTCCGGCTGGTCCGCAAACACCTCGCCAGCGGGGTGCCCGGCCACCGCATCGGCATCTTCTACGGCACCGACGACCCCTACCTGCCGCTGCTCCACGAGCACCTCACCGCCGGCCACATCGCGTTCACCGGACCCGAATGCCACACCCTCGTCGACCGTCCCACCGGTCGCGCACTACTCGGTCTGCTGGCACTCGACCACGACGCGATGCCCCGACGGGAACTGTTCACCCTCCTCGCCGAAGGCTCACTCCGACGCCCCGAACTCGACGACACGCCGATCACGCAGCCTCAAATCGAACGCCTCACGCGCAGCGACGAACCCATCGTCGGCGGTGACGACTGGGAGCGCCTCACCCGCGTCGCCGCGCACGAGAAGCACCACGCCAGGGCCGCTGCCGTCCACTCCTACGTCCGTCGCCTGCAGGCCGACCTGCGCGCTCTCGTCGACGCGCCGGACTGGGCCACCGTCGCCGGACATCTGAACACCTTGCTCGCCACCTACTTTCGCACGCCGAAACGCGAGACCGCGGTCGCAGACCTCGCCGCGATCCGCGCCGACTGCGCGGGAATCGCCCTGATGGACGGCATCGCACCGCAACCCACCGCGGCTCGGGTGCTCGACGCGGTCTCGATCCGGCTGAACGCGCACCGAGGCATGCACGGGACGTCGGGTGCAGGCGTCACGGTCGCACCGATTTCATCGGGAGTCGGCCGCGACCTCGACGTCTGCGTCGTCGTCGGTGCTGCCGAAGGCATCGTGCCCACACCCCGCCGCGACGACCCGCTTCTCCCGCCGGAACTGATCGGCATCACCGCCCGCGATCACATGGAACGCCAACGCCTCGCCTTCGCCGGTGCTGTGAGCGCCGGCCGCGCCGAACGGGTCGTCACGTTCCCGCGCGGTAACCTGCGCGGCGGCGCCGAGAAGGTACCGTCCCGCTGGCTACTCCCGGCGCTGGCCGATCTCGCCGGGCGCGACGTCGACGTCGTCAACTGGCAACGCGCGACGGAGAATTCGCCGCAGATCGTTGCAGTCGACTCCTTCGACGTCGCGGCCCAACGCGCCGACGAGCGCATCGGCGCCTCCGCGGCCTCCGACACCGAATGGCGCCTCCGCGAACTCGCCGCCGTCCCAGCAGACAGTCGTCGCGGCGCGCTCGACGATCCGATCATCAACCGTGGCATGCACATGCGCAGCGACCGCCTCAACGGCCGCTTCACCCGGTTCAACGGCAACCTGTCGTCGGTCAGCGGACTCATCACCACCTTCGATCAGCCGGTGTCGCCGACCGGCCTCGAACTGTGGGTGCAGAGCCCCTACCAGTACTTCCTCGAACACATCCTGCGCCTGCGTGCCCTCGACGACCCCGACGAGATCGCCCAGATCGACGCATTGACGCGGGGGACCCTGATCCACACCATTCTCGAGCGGTACGTCCGCGCGACCATGGACGGCGCAGAGCTCGATCTCGCCCGCCTGCGGATTGTTGCTGAAAAAGTTCTCGACGAGGCGCAGGCCAACAGTCCGGGCTGGCTCGAACAGCTGTGGGCCAAGGACCGCGGCACCATCATGCGCGACCTGGACGAATGGTTCACCCACGACCACACCGACGCCGCCGACGGTTGGCGGCCGACTCACGCGGAGGCGGACTTCGGCCTCGACGCGCCCGGCACTCACGAGGTCTCGCTGGCACTGGGCGAGAACAAGATTCGCTTCTGCGGGCAGATCGACCGCATCGATCGCCACCATGGCGGCCGCATCCGCGTCACCGACTACAAGACCGGCAAGGCCGACAAGTACAAGGACCTCGCCGAGAGCACACCCACCAACTCGGGTCTGCAATTCCAGCTTCCCGTCTACGGACTGTTCGCCCGCACCTTCGGCGCCGACGTCGAAGCTCGGTACTGGTTCATCACCAGCAAAGGCAAGTTCGCCTCGGTCGGCTACCCCGTCACCGCCGATGTCGTCGCCACCCTCATCGACGACATGACGCTCGTGCACAAGTCGATCCGGGCCGGCTACTTCCCGCCCAAGATCGAAGACACCCACTGGGACCTGCCCGTCATCGACCTCCTCGGACGTGCCGGGCTGCGACGCGCCTGGGCCGCACTGGAACACGTCGACGAACTGTCCGACTACGTGCAGAAGTACGGAGGCTGAGATGACCGCAGCACAACTCGCCGACCAGGCTGCGCGCGATCGCATCACCACCGACACCGGCGCCACCCTGTTCGTCGAAGCCGGCGCCGGCAGCGGCAAGACCCATTCGCTGGTCGGCCGCATCTGTCACCTCGTGCTGCACGACCGCATCGAACTCGACGCCGTCGCCGCCATCACCTTCACCGAGAAAGCCGCAGCCGAACTCCGCGAACGCGTGCGTGTCGAACTCGCCAGACACGACACCGACCGTGCGCGAGCCGCTCTCGAACAGATCGACACCGCAGCCATCGGGACGCTGCACGCGTTCGCGGCCTGCATCATCGGCGAGCATCCCCTCGAAGCCGGTGTGCCACCACACATCGCGGTCGTCGACGCCATGGGCTCCCAGCTGTCCTTCGAACGCCGCTGGCGTCGCATGCGCACCCGACTGTTCACCGACGACGCCCCACCCATGCTGGTCGACGCCATGGGCATCGTGATGGCCGCCGGAGCATCGCTCGACCAGATGCGCACACTCGCCGACGCGCTGGACCGCAACTGGGATCGCCTGACTCTCGACGACGACCCGCAGGGCATCGCACCCGCCGACATCGACCGCATCTTGTGGGAGACCGACGCCATCATCGACAAGCTCGACGATTGTCTCGATCCGGAGGACAAGCTCGCGGTCAAACTCGAGGAACTCCGTGAATGGCGGATCCTGGTTGCCGCGGAACGCGATTCCTTCGGGTGGGTTCCGATGGTGGACCTGTGCCCGAAGCTCGGCAACGTGGGTCGGGGGTCCGCGTGGCGCGGTGGTGTGGCGCAATGCAAAGAGATCAAGGCCGCCGCCAAGGCGCTGCGCGAGGAGATCTGCTCCGACGTGGTCGGCACCTACGTCGACGGCGCGGTGCGCGTCGTGGTCCGCCACCTGTCGGAGATCGTCCTCGAGGAGGCGCGCGAGCGGCAGCGCAGCGGCCAGCTCGAATTCCACGACCTGCTCGTCCTGGCCCGCGACGTACTCGGAAAGCCGGAGGTCGCCGCGACCGCCCATCAGCGCTACCAGCGCGTCCTCCTCGACGAGTTCCAGGACACCGATCCGCTGCAACTCACACTGGCACAACGCATCGTCGCCGGTCGAGACGAAGCCGGCCGGCTCTTCACCGTCGGCGACCCAAAACAGTCCATTTACCGCTTCCGGCGCGCCGACATCGCGGCGTACATGTCCGCGCGGGATGGCACCCCGCCCGCTGATGTCGTACAGCTGACCACCAACTTCCGGTCCACGCGGCCCGTTCTCGACTGGGTCAACGCTGTTTTCGGCCGGCTCATCGTCGCTGAGCATCACGTGCAGCCCGACTACACGCCGCTCGACCCGGCCCCGGGCCGACCCCGCTGGGACCTCTCCTGGGGGCCCAAGCCGTTCGTCTTCCCCGACACCGAGGAACCCGTCGATGACGAGGACGCACTCTCTCCCGCCGAAGCCCTCCGCGCACGCGAGTCGCGCGACGTCGCGAAGATCATCGCCACCGCCATCGAGAACGGCTGGTGCAAGGAGACATTCGACGGGGATGCGTACCAGCATGTCCCGTTGCGCTGGAAGGACATCTGCATCCTCATCCCGTCGCGCGCGGTACTGCCGTTCCTGGAGAAGAGCCTCGACGCCGCGGGCATCGAGTTCCGTTCGGAGGCATCGAGTCTGGTGTACTCGACGCAAGAGGTGCACGACCTCCTCGTCACCTGTCGCGCGTTGGCGAACACGGCAGACGAGGCCGCACTCGTCGCCGCCCTGCGTACCCCACTGTTCGGCTGCGGTGACGACGACCTGCTCCGCTGGAAAGCCGCCGACGGCCGATGGAGCATCTACGCCGACGCGCCCACCACAGAGTTGGCCGGGTCGCCGGTGGCGGCCGCATGTGCATACCTGAGGGCGCTGTCTTTGGAACTGGGGGGCCTGAACCCGGGCGCACTGCTGAGCCGCCAGGCGACGGATCGTCGGGTGTTCGAGGTGTCCATGGACTCGCCCCGTCACCGCGACGTCTGGCGGCGTCTCCGCTTCGTCATCGACCAGGCCCGCGCCTGGTACGCCGAAGACCGCGGCTCGCTGCGCGACTACATCGACTGGGCCGCCACCCAGGCCGACGAGAACGCGCGCGTCGCCGAGACCGTCCTCCCCGAGATCGGTGTCGACGCCGTGCGCATCATGACCATCCATGCCGCCAAGGGCTTACAGTTCCCGATGGTCGTCGTCGCCGGCATGAGCGGCGGATTCCGCAGCCAGCCCGAACCGCTGCTGTGGGATTATGACGAGCAGCTGCAGGCATGCGCGTCGAAGAACGTGACGTCGAAAGGCTATGAGGCAGCGGCAAAGACCGAGAAGGCGCACGCCGAGGCGGAGAAGAAGCGCCTGTTGTACGTCGCGTGCACGCGCGCCGAGAGTCACCTCGCGGTCTCCGGATACGTCGGGAAGAACGCATCCTGGGGAGCCGCGCTCGCACCCGCACTGGAGGGTTTGCCCAACGACGTCCCCGAGCTCGTCGAACCGGTCAGGCGCGACGACGAAGCGATCGCCCAGCACGAACGACAGGACTGGGTCGACTGGGCGGCAGAGACCGCTGCGATCGAGACGGCTTCGTCGCTCCGGGCCTCCTACTCGGCGACGCGGATCGTCCACGGCGTCGATGACGCCGAAGCCTCTGTTCTGCAGGGGTACCGAGATTCCGGACGGCTGACGGCGCCGGTAGCCGAACAGGTCCCGGTCGGCACCGCGAGCCCTGACAGCGGCGCGACGCTGGGTACCGCCCTGCACGCGCTGCTCGAACAGGTCGGGTTGGGTACTGCTGTCGATGACGAATTCGACGAGACTGCCCGGCGCGCGGCCGCACTCGCGGGCGTCGTCGACGCGGATCAGTTCGTGGCGCTGGCTCGGTCGGCGTTGCAGTCGGCACCGGTTCAGCGGGCTGCCGTCCGCGAGTACTGGCAGGAGATGCAGCTCGCCGGTCCCGGGCCCGACGGTGTCACCGTGGTCGAGGGCATCGCGGACCTGGTGTACCGCGACGACGACGGTTCGTTGGTCATCGTCGACTACAAGACCGACGTCGGAGTGTCCGCTGACACCCTCGAGGCGTACTGGGCGCAACTCGCGATCTACGCCGATCTGCTGCGAAATGCAACCGGGGAGAGAGTGTCTCGGCTGGAGTTGGTGTTCTGCCGGCCAGGGCAGGCGACCGTCGTCGAACGTGATGTGCGGAGTACGAAGAGGTAGAGGACGAGGACGAGGCAAGTCCGAAGCAAGGAGACCTAATGGAGAACGACGACTGGGACGCACTTCGAGAGAGTGCGTCAAGTCTGGTCGGCGAGGTGTTGGGCGCGGCCGGATGCGCAGGGAGCGCTTCGGTCGAATGGTTCCAGATCGGCTCGGAAAATGAGGCCGCCGGTCCGTACCGAATCGACCAGTCCACGAGGACAATTGGCCTCAACCGCGACATGGTGATGGAATGGCTCCGCGGCCTGTCCTGGAAGGAGGCTGAAGAACGCTTCGCGGCACTCGCACTGCGCGCGGCCGCTGCCTTGCAGTTCGGCCCGCCGGCATACGAGTGGCGGGAAGCTGCCGAGTTGCACGTCCGTTCCGAACAGGAGCAGGGGCTCGACGAGGATTACGCTCGGGCCTTCGCTGCGGCAAACCAGATCCTCGAAAACCACCGGTTGGATCAGCGTGTCCGCGATCTGATTCCCGGCGCCGGTACTCGACTGGCGGAACTTGTCCAGTTTGACCTCGAATCGCATCCGACATTCGACCTGTACCCGCGCGCCGCGATCGTCATTGGCCGACCGGACCTTCCGAACGAACTTTCCCAGCCTGCGATCGACGAGTTCGTCGACCGATTCGGCGTTGACGAGGCCAATCGGTTGACGTCGATTCTAGCCGAGTATGTCGCGCTCGAACCCGATGCAGTGGACGAGATGGTGGACACAACGGCGAGCCTGGTGTTTCAGGCGTTCCCTGAAGCGATGGGCCTCACGATGGCTGACGCGGACGTGGAGTCCGATGACCTCTGGCCTCTTCAAGGCACGCTTTCAGAGGGCGGCGGGATCGACTGGAACGACCTCGAAATGTTCGTTGTTTTGTCACTCGCACGATTCAGCGGCGAAGCCGGACTCGACTACGGGGACGCTCTCCTGATCGGGTTGGACGGGAACCCCTTGATCGGCCGACGCATCGGCGCATGGGCTCGATCCGGTGAGATCAACCTCGACTTCACCCAGTCGGGCTTCGATGATGACTCTGTTCGAAAACTCTTGGCACGCGGCTGGGAACAATTCGAGAACGCGCCCGAGAGCTTCCACAAGACCGTCACAGTTGGCGACGCGGCAAAGGTTGCCGCTGAGTTCAACTGGCTGCTCCGTGATCTTGTCGGGTTTCCAAGTACGAGCGGACTGACATTGTGGGGACGCGGGTCCGCGTCCGCCGCCGCCGCTACGTTTGGCTGGACGTCCGACACTGTCGATCCCGCCCCGGCCCCTGCGTCTCCTGTTGAGCAACGCGACGCGAGCCGGAGCGTGACCCTCCTGAACGAGCGCCGCGCGGACGGGAGTTGCCTTAAACTCGACGCCCGCATTAAACGCGACGGCTCGCTTCTGATCAGCGGACAAGACCTCGGCCCGGTAACGGCGAGCATGAGTGACGATGGCGAATACGAATACTTCTATTCGATCAACGCGGAGGACGTGCCGGCGCTAGTGGTTGCACTCGGCGGGGAACCCGACGCCGATGTCATCGATCTGCTCGAACAGCGCTGGTCCGGCGACAACGCCTACCGACTCGACGAAGCCATCCGTGCCTGCGGTGTCGAATACCGCTTCGAGAATTACCCCTGAGCGGATTCATTACTTCGGCGGATCGACGTCGGCCTTCAGCCGCCCGCGCACTTGTTCTGTGTCAGAACGGTGGCGGGTTGTTTCGGTCCCACGCGTCTTGCTGTCGACGATGGGTGTCGGTGCGGTGGTCGCGTCGTCGGTAAGTCTCTGCCGCGCCGGGTGATCGGGTGGCTGGGTCTTCAACGACGCGAACAGGTCTCGCCGGAGTATGGGTTGCCCAGGTACGTATGGCCGGTGGGAGCTTCGAACCACACGGCGAGGTACTCGTCCTGGGAGTCGCGCCACCTGCCGAAGGTTTCGATGCGGTGGTGAAACCGGCACAGTGGTTTGAGGTTGCGCTGGAGGGTTTTTCCGCGTCTCGGCTGGAGCTGGTGTTCTGTCGGCCCGGGTAAGCGGCGGTCGGCGAACGTGCTCTGCGCGCGGCCGAGCGATGAGGATCTACGTGTCGTCAGTCCACGGCTGCCGGGTCTCCCACGTGTGTGGGGCTCGGGCACGACATCGGGTAGGCGTCGCCCGGACAGTTGAACGGGGCGCGCTCCTCCGGCGAATGTCAGCGTCGTCGACTACGGTAACCCCACCGTGTGTGCTCCGGCGCCCCACGCTGAATTGACACGGACACCCACGGTGCGTCCGGGGGCTGACGCGAAGGAGCGAATGTTGCAGATGTGGCTCGACGCTATCGATGCAGCCGGTAACGGTCCCGGATCTCGGCCGACACGCTGGCCGAGCTGATGAAGGCGGCTGTCGGCTACCTCAACCAAGTAGCGATTGCGAGCGGGACAAATTAACAGGACAGAGGTTAACGTGCGCGATGTACAACATTAATCGCTTGCTCGCCGCACTTCCCGCGATTTGCGAAGCAGATCGATCGATGTCAGCGAAACTTTCGCGGTTCAGCCCAGAGCAGGCTGGTACTTATCTCGGATGGCGATTCATTCGGGATCACGGAGAGGGTAAAGTCCGGTATCCAGACGATCCCACAGAGCAGCTGCGTCTCATTGCTGACACTGTCAATCGAGAACGCGAGAGGGTCTGCGCGCTACGCGATGATGTTGGCTGGCATGGGCCGCTTTCGAATCCTGAATTGACTCTTGGAAGCCTCGTGAACCAAATCAAGTCCGCCGACGAACAACACGTTGATCAAGCGCACGAACTGCTTGACTCGTTGGTCGCCGTTGCGATGACGTCTGATGATACGTGGATAGACAATGCAACCCGGGCTGTGGAGTCCGCTGCCGACCGGGTGTCGCGATTAGAGGGTAAAGGGTCTGGCACGCCACTATCTGCCAACGCTCGCGAAGCCTATCGTTATGTCACTCGAGAACTTGGTCAGTTCGAAGACCGAAGGTGGCAGACAATCGTCGATACTGACCAAATCTTGTCCGGAGAGTTCGACGAGCTCGCGAGCCTCGCGCGACAACTCGGTCCACCCAAACCGCCCGCCGAGTACCTGGATCGGCAAATACTCCCCCCGGGCACCCGGTCGGCGTTTCAGCAGATCAAGGCTGACGAGGAGACGCGCCGGCTACGTCGGCCTCGGCCGGTGGCCTACGACGAGGACAGATTGAGTGTGCTCGAAATGGTTCAGTCAAAGATGACTGGGGTTGTAGGCCTCCAGTTTCGGCTCATTCGCCCTGACCCGTCACTGAAAGCGCGCGATACCCTGAGCGGTGCGTTATCCGACTACCACGTCCTGGTCATCATGTCTGGCGGCTCCGAGCACGCGGTGGCTGTGAGCCCCATGGCGGGTCAGGACGCGATCTATATCGTCCGAGCCGACGTGTCGAAGGAGTCGTGGCAGGACGTCCTGACAGGAACGAAACAACGAGCGCGTGCCCTGAAAGCGAAATCCCTTCGGGTCACGGGAGAACAGGGGTGGAAACACGAACAGGCGGCGGCGAAAGTTGTGGCCTATCTGACGTGTGATGCCTACAGTTTCCGCACTTCGTCGCCGGTTTACCATGAAGGGCGCTGGTCCGTCGGATTTTACTGACGCCGTGGCCGACGAATTAGAGGTTGGGGCTCTGCACTCGAGATTGCGGCGAGGGATCATGCCGAGTATCGCGAGGGTCGTCGCGCGCGAGGTTGGCAGCGGACAGAAGCCACCACTGATGGACACGAAGGAGAACCGATGACGGGAATCGCAGTCGTGGAACTGCCGGCTGACGCAGTCAGCGAGTTCACTAAGACTCTTGCTATGGAAGGTGGGCAGGCCACCACGGGTGCCGAGAACGTCCTCGAAACCGCCGCGTGGATGGCCCGATCTTCGGGACGACGCTTCCGCGATTCCAGTAGTGCGGTCGCCTCGCTCAGGGCGGGAATTGCTGGAGAAGGCGATGGCATCGGGACTCTCAGTGATCTGATGGTGTCACTACTGCGCCCTGCGCATGCTCCCGCAGCTGTTGTTCCGGACAGTGTTCCGGTCGAGGTGCGGACCAAACTGGGTGTCTACGTATACGCGCTCGTCGACTCACGAAACGGTGAGGTCTTCTATGTCGGCAAAGGCAAGGGTAATCGGGTCTATCAGCACGTCCAAGCGGCGATCGGCAATGCGAAACCAGACCGGTCTGAACTGGTCGGCTCCGAGGATTCGGAGACCACCCGCTCAGCCAAGGAGGGCCGTATTCGTGAGATCTTCCAAGAGGGCTTCGGCGTCGAACACTGGATTTTGCGGCACGCGATAGGAGGCAATTCGACCCCGGACAGTGAGGCGTTTGCAATCGAGCAAGCCATGATTGATCTGATGACCGTGGCAGGGACGACCCTCACCAACGTCCAGGGTGGCCATGTGTCGGCTGAGTTCGGTCTTCGTCGCGCCGAAGAACTTGTGACTTTGTATTCGGCCGAGCCGGTACCTGACCTTCCGCGTACGTGCGCGCTTATAAAGGTGAACGCGGCATCGCGCCCCGATGCGACACCGGACGAAATCTACGCCTGGGCGCGCGGTGACTGGAGGGCTGGAGCGATAAGAGACGTCCCTGATCTGCCGGTGTTTGTATTCGCCGACGACATCGTCCGTGCAGTTCATCGCGCGGAAAGCTGGGATCACACGCGCGACGACCGGGGTCGCCCGATTCCGAAACTATGGCGATACACCGGCGCGCCAGACGCCGAGCTGGAAGCCAAGTACGTCGGCAAGAGTCTGCGAGAGGTCAAGGCGCGTCGGCCAAGTGGGCGTTGGCGCCAGCACGGATGGCATCCGTACATCTCGAGCACACACTCGTCGGAACTTACTCCAGCAGTAGATACTCGGACCCGATACCTCGGCTGCCTGCTCGGCGGAGCGGCCGGTGATGCACTGGGTGCGCCAGTCGAGTTCATGTCCCGAACCCAGATTCTCAGTGCGTTCGGTCCGGACGGAATCAGGCAGTTTGAGCCCGCATTCGGCGGGACCGGCACGGTCACCGACGATACGCAGATGACGCTGTTCACCGCGGAGGGACTGCTGCGAAGCTGGGTTCGGGGGTGTCTGAAAGGAGTCACTTCTGAAGTGGGTGTCACCGCGCACGCCTACCTGAGGTGGTTACAGACACAGGGTGAGGAGTCGCCGAGGGATTTGATGATCGACGGGGATCCGGGATGGCTGGTCGCACACCCTGAACTGCATCACAGGCGGGAGCCTGGTAACACCTGCCTGTCCGCCCTGCGTGAAATGAGCCATCTCGGGCAGTCGGCTCGCAACGACAGCAAAGGATGCGGGGGAGTGATGCGCGTAGCTCCTGCGGGTCTGTTTACCGCGACCCTCGGTGACGGATATCCGGAGTCTTCTTCCGTCAGAGCATTCGAGCTTGGCGACGGGTTGGCGGCACTAACTCACGGACACCCGACTGGCAGGCTGACTGCGGGTGTGTTTGCTGCGGTTATTTGTTCGCTGGTTCACGGCGTCGGCTTGCGCGAAGCCGTTGACGCCGCGACAGCCGTACTCATTGAACAATCGGACCACGAGGAAACGCTCGGCGCGATTACCGCAGCGCTAGCACTTGCAGATTCCGGTGCACCACATGCGGAAGCGATCGCCAGAATTGGCCAGGGATGGGTTGCTGAAGAGGCGCTCGCCATCGCGATCTACGCTGCCTTGGTTTCGGACAGCCTTGAGCAAGGGGTGGTGATCGCCGTCAACCACGACGGCGACTCCGACTCCACCGGCGCGATCGCAGGAAGCCTCCTGGGTGCGCAGTACGGTGTCAATGCGATTCCGGCCGCGTGGTTGGAACAACTGGAACTTCGCGACGTCATCACAGAAGTTGCCACAGACCTACTCGACTTCACCCACTGGGATCTCGACGGTCGAGATGGCGGGACGATTTGGCGAAAGTACCCGGGATTCTGATGCTTCGAGTGCTTTGTGGTCGAGCGAGAGGGGTCGTTTCGCTCCTGCCGCCGCGTGCGTCGCCGACGGGAAGGTGGCCGTCGAAGTGGCGCGCGCTCGACCGCGTCGGTTGACTAGAACGGGTGGCTGCCCTTAACCCAGCTCTTGTTCCAGTCGACGCGAACCCCGGTGCTCTCGAAGTCGCCGAGATTCGTGTGCTCAAAAGGATTCTCGACGTATCGGATCTCGTCGCGTCCGAGATGGTCCGGATGGACAAGCACGAGGGCCAAGCGATAGTCGGGGCCGACGTTCTTACCGACCATGACTTCGCTGTGGGAGACGAAGATGTCGGTGGTGCCGTACACCGCGGCCTTCACCGAGATCCGGTAGGTGGTGCCGCTGGAGTCGATGGAGAGAATGTCGTAGCCAGAGCTCTGGATACCTTGCACGACGGGGTTGCGTCCGAGCGCACGCTCAGCGGCGATCACGCGTTCGACGCCGCGCCGGTCGACCGCGCTGCCGTCCCTGGCTTGCAGGAGAGCAGTCGGAGGTAGATCGTTCTCGACCATCCGCAGGGGGAGGACCAGCGCTGCGGTGAGCAGTCGCGGAGGCTTGGTCTTCATGTGCTCTTGCTGGTCGAGGAGCGAAAGACGTTCGCGCAGACGGCGATCGATCTCGACAGCCTTCCGCTTGAGGCTCTCTGAGGTTTCCCTGGGCAGCTCTCCTGCGCGTTCCTTCGACGCGGCGGCCGTCGCGTCGAGGAGTAGACGCTCGGATTCGGCGGACAGCCGCTCGGTGACAAGGGTCCTGGTCCTGGCGAGCTCAGCCGCGCGGCGTGGGCGAACTTCGGCTAGATACTCCGGTAGACGGTTGGAGACGATCCAGCTGGTCGCCTTGTCTTCGGCTTCCCCGAGCCACGGCAGCGCCCGCGCGTGATCGACCGAGGGAACATTAGGTGCCGCAGCACAATCCAAGTAGGGAGCCGGGCCAGCGGGGGTAACCGTGCCTTGGCTGTCGACATACGCGTAGCCGAAGCGACGCGCCACGGAGGTCTCGGTCCCATCGACCACCTCCTCGATCACTCCGACAAGCAGGTGGGGTTGTTCGAGATCGCGGGAGACGAGAACGGTTCCGGTGTTTAGGGCCCGACCAAGTTGATGGATGGCGCTCTCCATCATGGCGTCGTGAAGAGGATGACCCGGAGCGAGGAGATCTGCGTGGGCGAGGTTGTCGGGCTTCACCCGGGAGAGGTCGAAGCACACACGCTGATAGTGACTGGCGATCGGACCGTGTTTTCCTGCCCGGATATGTTGGGGCACAACGGGAATTTCGTACCGACCCTGCTCGCGCCGGACGGTGCGTCCACCGACACGGGCGAACGCGGTCTTGAACGCTAGCTCGATGTAATGAGGCTGCAACCGCCGCGAGTGCGCGTCGCCCATGGCTGTGCGCAACGTCGCCAAGTCCGCATCTGTCAGATGCTCGGCAGCGAGGGCGCCCTCGTCGAGAAGTTCGGTCAGGCCTTCGCCCACCGTTTGATCGATGATCTCGTCCATCTTTGACCGAACTTCTGGCAGGTCGCCGTATCTGATTGCCTCTTTCAGCAGTTCACGAAGCGGTGTTCCGGTGAACGCTTCACCGAGAACGTCGAAGACCTTGCCGCCGTAAGCCTTCCGCTGCTCGTCGATCTTGTCCAGGAGCCGCGTGAACACCTCGCCCTCACGTGTGTTGTGCGCGACGATGTTCCACAGGCGGCACACCTCCTCCTGTCCGATGCGATGGATTCGCCCGAAGCGCTGTTCGATGCGGTTGGGGTTCCAGGGCAGGTCATAGTTGACCATCAGATGTGCAGCCTGGAGGTTGAGGCCTTCGCCGGCAGCATCGGTGGCGATCAGGATCCGGCAACTGGGGTCTTTGGTGAACTCATCGGTGATCCGCCGTCGATCTGCACGACGGACACCGCCGTGAATTGCCCGAACCGCTCCGGCATGGCCGAAGAGTGCGCCGATCTTGCGCTGGAGGTACTCGAGAGTGTCGCGGTGCTCGGTGAAGACGATCAACTTTCGAGGAACGCCGTTGCTGTCAACGATGAGTGCGTGGTCCTGCAGGATCGTCGACAGCTCTGCCCACTTGCGGTCCGTCCCCGAATCGCGCACCTGCCGGGCGACCCCGGTCAGCTCGGCGAGCTCGGCGAGCTCGGCGTTCAGTTCCGCCAGGGTTTGCGACGCGGTGGCGGAGTCGAGCAACAATTCTTCGAGGTTTTCGAGTTCCTCTGAGTTGAGGTCGTCGGCGTAGATGCTGTCCTCGTTGATGAGCGGGGCCGCCTCGCGAAACGTACCGTTCTGAATTTCGATCTTGCGCCGTTCGAGGCGGGCGGTGCGCCGTCGCAAGCTCTGGTAGATGGCTTCGGGACTCGATGCGAGTCGCCGTTGGAGCACGGTCATCGCGAACCCGACTGTGTTCTTGCGCTTGCCATCGAGCCGGTCGGCTCGGTTCATGCCCTCTCGGACATAGGCGGTGACCTTTTCATACAGTCGTACTCGCGTTCGGTGAGTTCCTACGGAACGGTCTGGGCGATGCGTTCGGGGAAGAGTTTCCTGCCCTCGAATGTCAGCAGGTCTTCCTTGACCATGCGGCGCATGATGCCGTCCGTGTTCGCGGTTTTGCTGTTCTTGCCTGCGAAGCGGTCGCGGTCGATCAGGCTCAGGAAGAGCTGGAAGTCCTCCTCCTTGCCGGAATGGGGAGTGGCGGTCATCAGGAGGAAGTGGCGGGTGATGGTGCCGAGCATCTCTCCGAGCAGGAAACGCTTGGTCTTCTCGACCTTGTTGCCGAAGTAGTGGGCACCCATCCGGTGCGCCTCGTCGACGATGATCAGGTCCCATTCGGTTTCTCTGAGTTGCTTCTGGAGCTGCTCGTTGCGAGAGAGCTGATCCATTCGCGCGATGAGCAGCGGATGGCTATCGAAGGCATTGACGTCGACGGGGCTGTCGAAGACTTGCGTGGTCAACTGCTCGAACCGCAACCCGAACTTGAAGTACAGCTCGTCCTGCCATTGCTCAACCAGGCCGCCAGGCGCGACGATCAGGCACCGGTGCACGTCGTCACGAAGGACCAACTCTTTGATGTACAGGCCTGCCATGATCGTCTTGCCTGCACCCGGATCGTCCGCGAGAAGGAAACGCAAGGGGGTGCGAGGCAGGAGTGCACCGTAGACAGCACGGATCTGATGCGGCAGGGGACGGACATCACTGGTCGCGACGGCGAGCATGGGGTCGAAGAGTCCCGCCAGCTGGATTCGCTGAACTTCCGCGACGAGCTTGAAGTCCGCCGCCGGCGCGTCGAACGCCCGACTGCCGCTGGTTGCGACCGACAGGGCAGCCTCCGTCCTTGCGGAAGACGACCTGCTGTCCCAGCCCGCCGGAGGTGGTCTTGTAGGTGAGCTCGACAGCGTCGGCGCCGTGGGCCTGGGCGGCGAGGACTGTGACAACCTGGCCGGGAATCACACCTTGTATCCGCAGGCCGGCCTTCAGATCTTCGAGCAGCAACTTCATCCTCCACGTCGACGGCCAAGCCTAGCCGCGTTGGTTAGGCCCTACGGCGGTCAGGGAGCTTCAGAGTGGTCAGGGCGCTTGGATATCCTCACCTCGACGTAGAGCGAGGTAGTAGCGAATTGAGACGAGTCGAACGCGATCGCATCCGGGCAATGTCCGATGCGGTCCGGCACACGATCCAGCAGGCCGAGACGGTTACCGCGGTTCGAGGGCAGGTTGCCGACGAGGGCGCCGCAGCGCTAGACGCACTCTTTGCACGCGTCGTCGCCCCGAGCGGCCACTCCGGCGTGGTACGGGTTCTACCCCTCTTCGCGCAGGACACTGCCGCGCTGACTGCGATCGCGCGGCGTACGCAGCTACCTCCGCTGGCCGCCGACGCCGAACAGGCGATCGCTGCACTCACCGGTGACGCGGCCGCTGCCCTTCGTGATGCGCAGGTCCTTCTCGGTGCGCGCCGATTCTTCGCCGGCCCGACACGCCGCGCAACCGCTGTCACAGCCAGCGGGGCGCTGGAAAGCTTTAACACGTGGATCGAGGAGTCACGGATTGCGGACCAGCTGAGCGAGCTGTCCAACCCGGTCGGCGACGTGGAGGTCCACGACCTCGATCTCGCCACAAGTGACTTGGTGGGCCTGACCGCTCGTTGGCCCAGCCTCAGTGCGGCTGGTCTCATCAGCGCCGCCGTGACGAAGGAACTACCTGCGGCGATTGCTTCGGTCACCCAGGCTGCTGAGCTTGAGGCTGCTGCCCGAAAGGCAGCTCTCGATGCAGGGACGGGTGTTCGACGGGCCGAGACCGAAAAACTCATTCGCGAAATGCCGGTCGAGCGACTCCGAGAAGCGACGCGGGACCGGTTGCGGGTGTCTGCGTTGACCGACGCCGGTATCACGACGGTGCGAGAGGTGCTGCGACAGACGAATTCCCTCGAGTCGCTGCCGGGCATCGGTAAGACCAGCGCACAGCACATCCGGGGTGCCGCCCAGACCCTCTGGCAGACCGTCTACGACGACATGCCGGTCCGTATCGACATCAAGAGTCGTGAGCAGCACACCACGTCACTGCTGTCGGCGCTCGCGCGCTGGGATGTCTATCGAAAGACGAAGCCCACCGAGGGGCAGATCGCGGCGGCGCGGTCGCTGGCCCCGCTGATCCCGAAGCTGGGGGCGAGGCCCGAGTGCTTCGTTGTGTTCGGCGAGGGGCGGGGTACCTCGCGTGCGTTCGTCGACGAGGCAGTCTCGGTGTGCGCTTACCAGCAGCAGGTCGAGGAAGCCGGCGGTTCCGCGCGGGATCCATGGGACGACTTCCTTGCCCGACCGGCCGACTACTTCGCCATGCTCTCCGAACTCGGACTGGTCGTCGAAGACGAAACCAAGATCCACGGAGATCTGTCCGAGGAAATCATCGCTGCGGTGCGCAAGCAGGAGCTCGACACGGAGTACCTACAGGCGTCGTTGCGCGGCTACCAGAGCTTCGGGGCGCGCTTCGCGATCACCCAGAAGAAGGTCATCCTCGGTGACGAGATGGGCCTCGGCAAGACAGTCGAGGCCCTCGCGGTGCTCGCACACCTACGGGCAAAAGGGTTTCATCATTCACTCGTGATCTGCCCGGCTGCTGTCGTGACGAACTGGATGCGCGAGGTCTCGGCGAAATCGACGTTGCACCCTCACCGACTTCACGGTCCTCTGCGGGGTTCCGCACTGCGACAGTGGGTTCGGGACGGTGGAGTTGCGGTCACGACCTTCGAGACCCTGGCCTGGTTGAACGAGCAAACGTTCCGCACTCGCGACATCGCCTGCGTCGTTGTTGATGAAGCGCATTACATCAAGAACCCGAGCGCGCAACGATCGCGGAGGGTGGCTGCGCTCATCGACGCCGTTCCACGGACCATTCTCCTCACCGGTACGCCACTGGAGAATCGCATCGGCGAGTTCCGAAGCCTCGTCGAATATCTCCGCCCGGATCTAACGGTCGATGACTCTGAACTCTCTCCCCGCAGGTTCCGTCAGCAGGTTGCGCCGGCATATCTTCGTCGCAACCAGGAAGACGTCCTCACCGAGTTACCCGACCTGGTGGAAGTGAACGAGTGGCTCCCGATGTCACCCGCAGACCTCGCCGCCTATCGATCTGCAGTGAGCGAGGGCAACTTCATGGCCATGCGGCAGGCCGCGATGGCCCGGGGTGCCAAGTCGATCAAGATCTCGCGTCTGCTGGACCTAGTGTCCGAAGCGAAAGCGAACGAACGGCGGGTCATCGTATTCTCCCACTTCCGTCAGGTGCTCGAGGATGTCACCGCAGCGCTCCCCGGCCAGGTGTTCGGTCCGTTGACCGGTTCGGTGCCGGCAGCTCGTCGTCAGGCGATGGTCGACGAATTCTCGGCTGCAGGACACGGCGCGGTTCTTGTCGCACAGATTGTGGCCGGTGGCGTGGGGCTCAACATCCAGGCGGCGTCGATGGTCGTGATTTGCGAACCGCAACTCAAACCCACCACCGAGTGGCAGGCGATCGCTCGCGCCCGCCGTATGGGACAGCTGGAAAGCGTTCAAGTGCATCGCCTCCTCAGCGAGGAAGGAGTCGATCGGCGGATCACCGAGATCCTGGAAACCAAAAGCGCCTTGTTCCAGGACTTCGCGCGCGAAAGCGACATAGCGAAGATCGCGCCCGAGGCCGTCGACATCTCCGAGGCCGAGCTGGCACGTGAGGTGGTGGCGAAGGAACGGGAGAGGTTGTTGTCCCAACCCTCGGGAATGGGCGGCGACTCGAATCAGCTGGCCGAGTCCGACGCGTAGTGGCGGTCGGCCGAGTATGACCGCCATGGCATCAGCGGAGAGGATGTCGCACTAGTTCGATGGGACTCTGACGCGCGGGTTCGCATCGCCGTGTCACAACCACCCGGCATGATGTCGCCATGACTCCCGTGATGAACCGCCTGACGGCGCCGGTGCGCGCATGGCGAGCGCACCGATCGATCTGGTGACCGTGATCGTGCCCAATCACGTCGGGCGCCGAGATGCTCTGCGCATCCTCGCGCGGAACCGGGCGGTCGCGATTTCTGGTTGACGATGGGTGGAGATTCTTAGTTCCGCGTCCCGTGGTCCCGGGCTGGTATTCGGGGAGTCGCGGATACAGTGAAGAACCGATTCCGGTGGTTTGTCTGCGAAGGCGCGGGCCCTCACGCGTCCGCCGGATGGAGATGGTTCTCGACGCGGTCGCTGCTTTCGCGGCAACCGATGCGCACTGGCTGTTGGACGAGCGCGTCGACGGTCTACTCGTCGACCGCGATCGTGACGTCGTCCGCGGTGTTCGCGACCTCGCCGCCGACATGGACGGCGAGTCGGGCCTGCTGGGCCCGCTCAAACGAGCTCTGGGCTCGCTCGGCGCCACATCCTGAGAATGCCGAAAACGTTCCCGCGGTGTCGCTTCCCTCCCGCTGATTGGATCCAATGGGCGGGAGGGAAGCGATCCGGCGGGAACGAAACCCTTACGCGGGGAATCGGTTACGCGTAGGCCGGACGGAAGGTGATCCGTGCGCCCTGCTTCTTGGCGGCGTCGCGGAAGTTCTTCATGGCGCGTTCCATGTGGAAGCCGTTGGTGACGATGACCGCGCCGGAGGCGCCCATCGCTTTCATCATGCCGACGGTGTACTGCGCATTCTGCACGGTCGAGGTCGAGCGGCCCTCGTTGACCATCTGCCACATGGGGATTCCGCGTCGGATCAGGCCGAGGTTCATGAACTGTGCTTCGGAGACGGGCAGCCAGTGGGTGTCGCCGCCGGAGACGATCATGCGGTTGAAGGGATGCTTCTTCGCGAGATTCGCGGCGACATTGAGTCGCTGGGTCAGGATCTGCGGGGTCTGGCCCAGCGTGCCGAACTTCGCGCCCAGCACGACGATGTAGCGCGCACCCGGGTTCTCCCACAGGAAGACGCTGTTGGGCGTTCCCAGTTCGGAACTGCCCAGGTCGACGCTGCCGAAATCGGTACTGATCGCGGTTTTCTCGATGCTCCGAACGGGCTCGTTCGGTGCGGATGTGATGGCGACCGAGGCCGTCGCGGCGACCGCGGCCGCGGCCACCGTGGACATGAGGGTTCTTCGGCGCATGGTGTCCGAGTCTAGGGATGAGTACGTCCACACAGGTATCGGATCGATAACACCTGCATCACCAGTCACATACGTAACAACGTCAAATCGTCGTCGAACGACCGTCAATCGGGCCGTTACGCCTCAGGTCAGGGCGATGTACTTCACCGACAGATACTCGTCGATGCCCTCGCTGCCGCCCTCGCGGCCGATGCCCGACTGCTTGATGCCACCGAACGGTGCTGCGGCATCGGAGATCACGCCACGGTTGACCCCGACCATGCCCGAATCCAGTCGATCCGCGACGCGCATACAGCGCTCGAGATCGCGGCTGTAGAAGTACGACGCCAATCCGTACTCGGTCGAGTTGGCGGCCGCGATGCCGTCGGCCTCGTCGTCGAAGGTGCTGATCACCGCGACCGGACCGAAGATCTCCTCGCGCGTCACCGCGGCGTAGGGGTCGACGTTGTCGAGAACCGTTGCGGGATAGAAGAATCCGCGTCCCTCCGGACGCTCACCCCCCAGGCGAACCCGGGCGCCGTCGCTGACAGCCTGCTCGACGGCCGCGGCGACCTTGTCGCGCTGGTCGGCGTTCACCAGTGGGCCGAGCGTCACGTCCTGCTCGTAGCCGGGCCCCATCCGTACCGCCGCCATCTTCTCCACGAGCTTGCCGGTGAACTCCTCTACGACGCCGGACTGCACCAGGAACCGGTTGGCCGCGGTGCACGCCTCGCCGCCGTTGCGCATCTTGGCCGCGAACGCGCCCTCGACCGCGGCATCGACATCGGCGTCGTCGAACACCAGGAACGGTGCGTTGCCGCCGAGTTCCATCGAGGTGCGCTGGATACGCTCGGCGGCCTGGCCGAGGAGGTTGCGTCCCACCGGCGTCGAACCGGTGAAGCTGATCTTGCGAATCCGATCGTCGGTGATCAGCGCCGACGAGACCTCGCCGCTCGAACTCGTCGGCAGCACCGACAGCACACCGGGCGGCAGACCGGCCTCGGCGAACGCCTCGGCCAGCGCGAGCATGGTCAGCGGTGTCTCGCGCGCAGGCTTCACGATCATCACGTTGCCTGCCGCCAGCGCCGGCCCGATCTTGCGTGTGCCCATGGCGAGCGGGAAGTTCCACGGTGTGATCGCCAGGCACGGCCCGACGGGCTGGTGGGCGACGAGGATTCGCCCGTTGCCCGCCGGAGCCCGGGAGAACCGGCCGTCGATGCGGACCGCCTCCTCGGCGAACCAGCGCAGGAACTCGGTGCCGTACTTGGTCTCGGCACAACTGTCGGGTAGGGCGCGGCCGAGTTCGAGGGTCATCAGCATGGCGATCTCGTCGGCCCGGTCGGTGAGCAGGTCGAAGGTCCGACGCAGGATCTCGCCGCGTTCGCGAGGTGCGGTGGCCGCCCAGTCGGCGGATGCGGCGACCGCGTGATCGAGAGCGGCACGCGCGTCGTCCACCCCGGCGTCGGCCACCGACACCAGCGATTCCTCGGTCGCCGCGTCGTAGACCTCGAAGGTGGCGCCGTCGGCGGCGGGTGTAGACCGTCCGTTGATCCACAGGCCGGTGGGCACCCCGGTGAGAACTGCCTGCGGGTCCAGAACTGCTGTCTGGGCGGGAACTGCTGCCCGGCCGGGAACTGGGCGGTCGCTCATGCGGATTCACATCCTCACTGCTCGGCTGTGGGCCCCGCGGCGGCGGGTCACCCCTGCCGGGTTCACGCTACTCGGACAGGTGGTGGTTGCCGACCGACTCGGATCGGACGCACGATGGCGGGATGGACGCACGCAGGAGCAGTGGTCGCCGCCGATCGCCCATGTCGACGCGAGGGGTGGTCGTCGCGATCGCGGTCGTCGCCCTCGCGGCAGCGGGCTGCTCGAGCGACGGGACATCGGGGGAGGCCGCGACACCGTCCCCGGCGAAGGTCACCTCGGCGCAGGGCCCGCCCGGGAGTTCGGCGGTGAGCGAGCAGAACCGGGTGCGCCTGGTCAACCTCGGCGACAGCTTCGCCTCGGGTACCGGAACCGGTCCCCTGGTGGAGGATTCCCCGATCTACTGTCAGCGGTCGTCGAAGAACTTCGCGCACATCGTCGCCGCGGAGGAGGGATACGACCTCACCGACGTCAGTTGCGCCGGCGCCGACACCGCCGACTTCCGCGGTTCCCAGCAGGAGGGGATCCCGCCGCAACTCGACGCCCTCGACGAGAACGTCGACGTGGTCACTCTGATGATCGGCGGCAACGACAAGAAGACCTACGGCCGGGCCATCGAACTGTGCGGCGAGGTCGCGGCCACCGACCTGACGGGTTCGCCCTGCACCGACAAGTACGGGAAGTCGCTGATCGATCCGGTGGAGAAAGACATCTATCCCGCGGTGCGTCAGGCCCTGCGCGACGTGAAGGCCGAGGCGCCGAACGCGGAGATCCTGCTCGCCGGCTATCCGTGGCTTCTGCCGCCGACCATCGGCTGCTACCCGGAGATGCGCATCGCCGACGGCGACGTCGCGATGATCCGCGACCTCCAGACGGCACTCACCACCTACGGCCGACGCGCCGCGCAGGAGACCGGAGCACGCTTCGTCGACATGTCGCAGGAGTCCGAGGGCCACGACGCGTGCGCGGGCGACCAGCGCTGGATCGAGCCGATGACCACCCCGGGCCCGGGTGCCGTCCATCCCAACGAGCGCGGCCAGGAGGCCATCGCCGAACAGGTGCGCAAGGCCTTGGCGATGACGCCGAACTGACGCCCCCGTCACGCTCAAGACCGCTCCGACCAGCGGCGATTTGGGTCACCGGGTGCCGTTTGGAACACTGTAGGCCGTGACCCCTTCCGCTGATGCCCCCTCCGCCGCCGGCGCCGACGCCTCGGCCGCGCTTTTCGCCCGCGCGTCGCAGGCCATCCCGGGTGGCGTCAACTCCCCGGTCCGTGCCTTCTCGGCGGTCGGCGGGACGCCGCGCTTCATCTCGAGCGCCGCGGGCTGTCGCCTGACCGACGCCGACGGGCGCACCTACGTCGACCTCGTGAACTCCTGGGGTCCGATGATCCTGGGTCACGCGCACCCCGCCGTCGTCGAAGCCGTTCAGAAGGCCGCGGCGGGCGGACTGTCGTTCGGTGCGCCGACCGAGGCCGAGATCGAACTCGCCGAGGAGATCATCGGCCGCGTCGACCCCGTCGAGCGGGTGCGCCTGGTGAACTCGGGTACCGAGGCCACGATGTCGGCGATCCGCCTGGCCCGCGGCTACACCGGCCGCTCCAAGATCATCAAGTTCGCCGGCTGCTACCACGGCCACGTCGACGCGCTGCTCGCCGCCGCCGGGTCCGGCGTCGCCACGCTGGGCCTGCCGACGACCCCCGGGGTCACCGGTGCATCCGCGCACGACACGATCGTCCTGCCCTACAACGACCTCACCGCGGTCGCCGAGGCGTTCGAGAAGTTCGGCGACGACATCGCCGCGGTCATCACCGAGGCCGCCGCCGGCAACATGGGTGCCGTCGCCCCGGTGGAGGGTTTCAACGCCGGCCTGCGTGAGATCACGCGCCGCCACGGGGCGCTGCTCATCATGGACGAGGTGATGACCGGGTTCCGGGTGAGCCCGAGCGGCTGGTACGGCCTCGAAGGCGTCGCGGGCGACCTGTACACCTTCGGCAAGGTCATGAGCGGAGGCCTGCCGGCCGCCGCGTTCGGCGGGCGGGCCGACGTCATGGAACGTCTCGCCCCGACCGGGCCGGTCTACCAGGCGGGCACGCTGTCGGGTAATCCCGTCGCCGTCGCCGCCGGGCTCGCGACCCTGCGCCACGCCGACGTCGAGGTCTACCGCAGGCTCGACGCCAACGCCGACCGCCTCGCGACGCTGCTCACCGACTCGCTCACCGAGGCCGGGGTGACCCACCGCGTGCAGAAGGCGGGCAACCTGCTGAGTGTGTTCTTCACTACCGACCCCGACATCCCGATCTTCGACTACGCGGGTGTCGGTGCCAGCGAGACCTGGCGGTTTGCGCCGTTCTTCCACGCGCTGCTCGAACGCGGCGTGTACGCTCCGCCGAGCGCTTTCGAGGCCTGGTTTGTGTCCGCGGCACTCGACGAGGATGCTTTCTCGCAGATCGCCGACGCGCTGCCCGCGGCAGCGCAGGCCGCCGCGACCGCAGCCACCCCGGGGGACAACGCCTGATGCACACGATCGTCCACATGATGCGCCACGGAGAGGTCGACAATCCGGAGGGCATCCTCTACGGCCGCCTCCCCGGTTACCGGCTCTCCGACACCGGCCGCGCACAGGCGAACAAGGTGGCCGAGACCCTCGCCGATCACGACATCAAGGCCGTGTTCGCGTCCCCGCTGCAACGCGCACAGGAGACCGCGACGCCCATCGCCGCCGCCCACGGCCTCTCGATCATCACCAACGACGAACTCATCGAGGCCGACAACGTCTTCGAAGGCCTCAAGGTCTCCGTCGGCGACGGCGCCCTCAGCAAGCCCCGGCACTGGCCCAAACTGCGCGACCCGTTCACACCGTCGTGGGGTGAGCCCTACATCCAGCTCGCGCACCGCATGCTCGCCGCGGCCAACAAGGCCCGCGACGCCGCCCGCGGCCACGAAGCCGTCTGCGTCAGCCATCAGCTGCCCGTGTACACGCTGCGCCGCTTCCTCGAAGGTCAGCGTCTCTGGCACGACCCGCGTCGCCGCCAGTGCTCCCTGGCCTCGCTGACCAGCCTCATCTACGACGACGACGCCCTCGTCGACATCATCTACTCCGAACCGGCCGGGGCCTCCGACCCGTTGGTCACCGGTGCGTGAGCGGATCCACATTCTCGAGCCCGAAGGTCTGAAGTAGTGCGTAAGTTCCTCCTGCCGGTAGTGCTGGCGGCCCTGGTCCTGGTGGTCGGGGGCTGCGGCACCGGCGACGACGCGGTCGCCCAGGGGAACACCTTCCAGTTCGTCTCGCCGGGCGGTCAGACCGTCATCACCTACGCCCCCGAGCAGCGCAAGCCGATCGCGGAGCTCACCGGCGAGGACCTCGTCACCGAGGCGCCGCTGTCGCTGGCCGACGAGCGGTTCGCCGACAAGGTCGTGGTGGTCAACGTCTGGGGTTCCTGGTGCGGGCCGTGCCGCGGCGAGGCCGACGACCTCGAGCGCGTCTTCGAGAACAACCGTGCCGACGGCGTCGAGTTCCTCGGCATCAACCTGCGCGACGACCGTGAGTCTGCCAAGGACTTCGTGATCGACCGCAACGTCGGCTTCCCGTCGATCTACGACTTCCCCGGCATCTCCCTGGCGGCGCTGACGACCCCGACGTCGGTGGTGCCGACGACGATCGTCCTGGACCGGCAGCATCGGCCGGCCGCGGTGTTCCTCAAGGCCATCTCGGAGAACGAGCTCGACGAGACGGTCAAGCGGGTCGCGGCCGAGCAGACGGGTTCGGGGTGAACCGTGTCGCCTGAGCTCTCCACCGTCGTCGTGGCGTCGTCGATCGGCGACACCTTCGCCGACACCGTGTCCAGCGGACCGCTGCTGCTGGCCTTCGCCGCATGCGTGCTGGCGGGCCTGGTCTCCTTCGCCTCGCCGTGCGTCGTCCCGCTCGTCCCGGGGTACCTGTCGTACCTCGCGGGCCTCGTCGGCGCGGAGGCGCCCGCGGTCAAGGTGGGGGAGGGCATCAAGAGCGGCCGGTCACGAGTGGCCCTCGCGGCCGGTCTGTTCGTGCTCGGCTTCACCGTCGTGTTCGTTGCGGCCACCGCGACCGTCCTCGGTGTGACCAGCACCTTCGTCCTGAATCGTGAACTGTTGCAGCGTATCGGCGGCGCGGTCACCATCCTGATGGGTCTGGTGTTCATCGGTCTGGTCCCCGCGCTGCAGCGCGAGGTGCGTCTCGAGCCGCGTCGGATCTCCAACATCGTGGGCGCCCCGCTCCTCGGCGCGGTGTTCGCGCTCGGATGGACCCCGTGCCTCGGGCCGACACTCGCGGCGGTGATCGCGACGGTCAGCGGGACCGAGGGGTCCACCGCCGCCAAGGGCGTGACGTTGATCGTCGCCTACTGCCTGGGACTCGGCATCCCGTTCGTCGTCCTCGCGTTCTCCTCGGCGTGGGCCCTGCGCAGCCTCGGCTGGCTGCGCAACCACGCCCGCACCATCCAGGTCGTCGGCGGCGTGATGCTCATCGCCGTCGGCGTCGCCCTGCTGACGGGATGGTGGGATCAGTTCATCGTCTGGGTCCAGGTCCGCTTCGTCACCGACACCGAACTACCGATTTGAGTGTGTTTCCCTGATGACTGATGTGACCGATGACTGATGTGACCGACCGTCCCCGGGTGGACACCCCCGAGCCGGGGACACCGAAGCCGCACTGGGTCAGGCGCCGCGTGTTGTGGCCGTTGCGCAACCTGTGGCGGTCGCTGACGTCGATGCGCACCGCGCTGCTCCTGCTGTTCCTGCTGGCTCTCGCCGCGATCCCGGGCGCACTGCTGCCGCAGCGCGAGCTCAACGAGACCAAGACGCTCGAGTACATCGACAGCCGTGGCACGCTCGGCACCTGGATGGACCGGCTGCAGCTGTTCGACGTGTTCTCCAGTGCCTGGTTCACCGCGATCTACGTGCTGCTGTTCATCTCGCTCGTCGGTTGCCTCACGCCGCGAATGGTCGAGCACTTCCACAGCCTCCGTGCGAAACCCGTTGCCGCACCGCGGAATCTGTCGCGGCTACCGCGCCACGTGACGCACACCGTCGACGGCACGCCGGAGGAGATCGCCGAGCGCATCAACGGCAGGCTGCGCGGCTGGCGCCGCGAGGTGGTCGTCCGGGAACCCACCAAGGCCCACCCGGACGGCTGCGTCGAGGTGTCCGCGGAGAAGGGCTACCTCCGCGAGTTCGGCAACCTGGTCTTCCACTTCGCGTTGCTGGCCCTGCTGGTGTCGATCGCGGTCGGCAAGATGTACGGCTACGAGGGCACGAGAAGCCTCGTCGCCGACGGCGAGCAGGGGATGTGCAACACCTCCACCGCCGTCTACGACTCCTTCCGCGCGGGGAATCTCGTCGACGGCACGGACCTGTCGCCGTTCTGCTTCCGCGTCGACGATTTCTCGGCGACCTTCCTGCCCAGCGGTCAGCCCGACATGTACGACGCGACGATCCGCTACGCGGAGGGCGCCGACGGCAACGTCAACAACCTGGGCGACCCGGCGAGCTGGGACTCCACCTCGGTGCGTGTCAACGAGCCGCTGCGGGTGGCCGGCGACCGCGTGTACGTGCTGGGCAACGGTTTCGCGCCGACGTTCTCGGTCACCTTCCCCAACGGGGAGAAGCGCACGCAGACCACACCGTTCGTCCCCGACGAACTCCAGACGATGCTGTCCTCGGGTGCGGCGCGCTTCGACACCCCCGCCGGTCTCTACCCCGACGCCGACGAGCGCCGAAAGAACCAGATCGCCATCGAGGGGTTGTTCGCGCCGACCGCGTCGTTCCACGGGACGCTGTTGTCGTCGTCGTCTCCCGTGCCCGACGATCCGTTCGTCGCCATCCGCATCTTCAAGGGCGACACCGGCCTGGACACCGGGAAACCGCAGAACGTCTACTCCCTCGACCAGCAGCTGATCGAACAGGGCCGTCTCCAGCGCCAGGCGCAGGTCAACCTCGCGGTCGGGCAGAGCCACACCCTGGCCGACGGCACGACGGTGACCTTCGACGGTTACGAGCGCTGGGTGTCGGTTCAGGTCTCGCACGACCCCGCCCAGGTCTGGGTGCTCGTCAGCGCCGTGGTGATGCTCGGCGGGCTGCTCGTGTCGCTGCTGATCCGGCGCCGGCGTATCTGGGCGCGGCTGGTTCCGGTCCCTGTCACCACCGCCGCCGAAGCCACCACCACCGACGACGGTGACCGGAGCGATTCGCAACGACGTACTGTAGTAGAGATTGCCGGGCTGGCTCGTACCGATCAGGCCGGCTGGGGTGAGGGCTTCGACGAGCAGGCGGCCGATCTCGTCGCCGATGGCGACGCCGTCTCTCGGCGGACGACCCGGCGGCTCTGAGCAGCCGGCGAAAGGAACCACATGAACGTCCTAACGACCGCACTTCCCGTCGACGCGATGCCGATCGACGAGACGCTCGCGCGGTACTCCGATCTGCTGTTCGGCACGGCGATCACGATCTACGTCGTCGCGGTCATCCTGTTCCTCGGTGCGCTCGCCGCCGTTCGTGGCCGGCGCCTCGAAGAGAAGCAACTGGTGAACGCCGGCACTACCGGCGCCGCCGGGGAGCAACCGCGTGTCCCGGGCCGCCTCGAAGGTCCGACGCGACGGACCCTGGGCGAGAAGCTCGGCAACATGGCGCTGCCGGTCGTGGTCGTCGGACTCGCCGCCCACATCGGCTCGATCGTGTTGCGCGGCATCGCGACCGAGCGTGCGCCGTGGGGCAACATGTACGAGTTCATCTCGATGACGTGTGCCGCGGGCGTCATTGCCGGCCTGATCATCCTGCGCAAGCGCGAGCATCGTCCGCTGCTGTCCTTCGTGCTGTTGCCGGTCATCCTGCTGATGTTCATCGCAGGCCGTTGGCTCTACACGCAGGCCGCACCCGTCGTGCCCGCCCTGAAGTCCTACTGGCTGGCCGTCCACGTGTCGATCATCTCGGTCTCATCGGGGATCCTGCTGGTCTCCGGCGTCGCGAGCATCCTGTACCTGGCCAAGCTCCGGTGGGCGGCGTCGACGCCCGAGGAGTCCGCGGCCCTGGCGAGCCGTCCGGGTATCGGTGGCGCGGTGCGACGCATCGTCGAACACCTGCCGTCGGCGGAGAGCCTGGACCGGCTGGCCTACAAGTGTGTCGTGATCGGTTTCCCGCTGTTCGGACTCGGTGTCATATGCGGAGCCATCTGGGCCGAGGCGGCATGGGGCCGATTCTGGGGCTGGGACCCCAAGGAGACGGTGTCGTTCATCGCCTGGGTGATCTACGCGGCCTATCTGCACGCACGTGCGACGGCCGGCTGGCGGAACAACGCCGCGGCCTGGATCAACGTCGCCGGCTTCGTGGCGATGTTGTTCAACCTGTTCATCATCAACCTGGTGGTGTCGGGCCTGCATTCCTACGCGGGCCTGTAGACCACCCCGAACGGCAGCCGACCACCTCCGCGACATCTGCGGGGGTGGTCATCCGGGTTTTCGGGGTCGGGGCAGCTGAGCCTGGGACCAGCTGAGCCGGAGCCGGCTGAGCCGGAGCCGGCTGAGCCGGAGCCGGCTGAGCCGGAGCCGGCCGAGTCGGAGCCGGCCGAGTCGACGTCAGCCGGGAACGTCGGTCGTCGCCGTCTCGGTCTGCTTGGCGAGTGCCTGCGACTTCACCAGTTTCAGCAGATCGATCAGGGCGTCGATGGTGCCGGTGCTCAGTGAACCCATGTCGATACCTGACAGATGGCTCCCGGTGATCTGGAGCATCTCGACGTAATTCTGCTGCTGCCGTACGCGTTCCAGATCTTCGTCGGGGTTGGACAGGAAGTAGGTGACGCTCACGTCGAAGGCGCGGGCGATGGCCTCGACCGTGCGGAACGACGGGGTGCGGGCCTTGCCGGTACGCAGCTGGGAGATGTAGGCGTCGGACAGGGAGTAGCCCAGACGGTTCGCCTTCTCGGCGATCTTCTTCCCGGTGTAGCGGATGCCGTTCTCGTCACGGCTGTGTTCGAACAGGTAACCGATCTTCTCGGCGAAACTCTGGTCGTCATCGGTCGACGCCCCATGCGGAGATCGTCCCGGGTTCAACGGCGCCTTCTCTCGGATCAGCCCTCGCGGAGTGAATGGTGGAATGGACCTTACCCTACCCTTGGGTATGTTCCGAAGAGGCATTCTGAATCCGGTGTCAGGCTGATCGGCGGGCGTCACGCGTCAGAGTTCGTCGCCGTCGGTGCCGTTGGTTCCGCGGGTTTTGTTGTCCAGGTCGCGGAGGAAATCGGGATCATCGTCGGGGCCGACAGGGCCTCGGGTGCGCCCGCGGTGACCGCCGGCCGGAGGCGCGTCGCCGGTGCCGTCGGATTGCGGTCCGAAGGCTCGCCACATCAGGAAACCGATGGCGAGCAGACCGAGAACGGCGAACAGATAAGTCATGGCAACCTCCCGACGACCAGCCTACGTGAGTCGCAGATCGGCCGGTGAGATCTCCGCCGTCCGGTGTCCGATCCGGACCGGCCGGATGAGTCCGGTTCCGCCAGGAGCGAGCGATCCGGCGAGTGGTCGCGAGGTCAGTGGGTGCGACGGTTGAGGAGTGCGACGACGTCCTCCTCGCGGAAGCGACGATGACCACCCGGCGTGCGGATGGAACCGAGGATGCCCGAACTGGCCCACCGGGCGACGGTTTTGGGGTTCACGTTGAACATGGCGGCCACCTGGCCGGGAGTCAGGGTGTGCTGGCTTGCCAGGCCCGGGGTTATATAGGCCGCCTGTGCTGCGGGTTCGATGCTGGTCACGATTCCTCCTGGTGCTTAAGTGCCCGGTCGGTGCGCCGGTGGAGGCGATGCGGCTCGGAACGTGATGGACGAGTTCTTCATGAATACACGCAAATCGCCCAGGTACTCGAACCGTCAGCGGGAGGTAAAGAGCGTGCAAAGCCCTGCGACCTGCGGGGCGGCGACGGGTGCCCAGTACGCTGGAGGCGTGAGTGAACCGCTGGACCCGATCGCAGACTCCGATGACGCTGCCCGGAAAGACACTGCCCGTAGAGACCCCACCCCGTCCGCGGGTGGCCGTCCGATGACTCTGGCGCTCGCCTTGTTCGCCTACACGTTTGCGAGGCTGCTCCTCGTTGTCGCGGTCGCGGCGATCATCCTTTTCGGCGGCCGCCTGGTCGGTGTCGAGGTGCCCTTCCTCGTGGCCGCCGTTTTCGGCGTCCTGATCGCGTTGCCACTCGGCATGGTGCTGTTCAAGACGTTGCGTCTGAAGGTCAACGGCGAGATCGCGGCGCTCGAGGCGAGTCGCCGTTCCAAGCACGACGACCTCCAGTCCCGCCTCCGTGGCGACAACTGATTCCGGCGGCACGGCGATGACGTCGGCCGGGGTCCGATGAGGCCGACGCGGGTCGTCGACCGGCGTGCCGACCGCGCCTGGGCGCAGAACGCCGTCCGCCTGATCGAGGCGGACGCGCGTCGCAGTGCCGACACCCACCTGCTGCGCGTCGCGCTGCCCGCCTGGTCGCGCTGGTCGGGCCCCGGTGGCGAGGAGGGCGTCGACCTGTATCTGAAGGACGAGTCCACACATCCGACGGGCTCGCTCAAGCACCGGCTCGCACGGTCGCTGTTCCTGTACGCGCTGTGCAACGGCTGGGTGGTCTCCGGCACACCGGTCATCGAGGCGTCGTCGGGGTCGACGGCGGTCAGCGAGGCATACTTCGCCGAACTGATCGGCGTCCCGTTCATCGCGGTGATGACCAGGACCACGTCGCCGGCGAAGACCGCCCTCATCGAACGGCACGGCGGGCGTTGCCATTTCGTCGACCATCCCGGCGAGGTGTACACCGAGGCGCTTCGGTTGGAGGCCGAGCTCGGCGGACACTTCATCGACCAGTTCACGATGGCCGAACGTGCCACGGACTGGCGCGGCAACAACAACATCGCCGAATCGATCTTCGCGCAGCTCGCCGACGAGGACCATCCGATCCCCACCTGGATCGTCGTCGGAGCGGGTACGGGTGGGACCTCGGCAACCCTCGGGAGGTACGTGCGCTATCGACGGCACGACACCTGGCTCGCGGTGGTCGACCCGGAGAACTCGGTGTTCCTGCCGGCCTATGAGACCGCCGACGGATCACTCACCGGTGAGGTCGGGTCACGGATCGAGGGCATCGGTCGCCCGCGCGTGGAACCGTCGTTCATCAGCCAGGTCATCGACCGCATGATCGGGGTCCCCGACGAGGCGTCGATCGCGACAGCACGCCGGGTGAGTGACCTCCTCGGCCGACGAGTCGGCGGATCGACGGGCACCAACATGTGGGGCGCGTTCTCACTCGTCGCCGAGATGGTCGCCTCGCGTACCGCCGGAAGTGTCGTGACGCTGCTGTGCGATCACGGGGATCGCTACGCCACCACCTACTTCGACGACACATGGCTCGCTGCACAGTCTTTCGACCTGTCCCCGGCGCAGGATGTGCTCGACGAGTTCTTCGCGACGGGTCGCTGGACACACTGACCCGACCCGGCCCGCAACCCCGGGTGGGCTACGATCCGGGGATGTCGGTGGAACCCCGTGGTGCGCTGGTCGAAGCGGTCGACCTGGTGCGCGAGTACCAGATGGGTGAGGAACGTGTCCGCGCCCTCGACGGCCTGAATCTCTCGATCGAGGGCGGACAGTTCGTGTCCGTGGTCGGTCCCTCCGGAGCGGGAAAGAGCACTCTGCTGCACGTCGTCGGCGCGCTCGACACGCCGACCTCGGGTCGGATCAGTATCGACGGGGTCGACCTGGGCCGACTCGACGACACCGCCGCGTCGGAGTTCCGGCGTCACCGGGTGGGCTTCGTCTTCCAGTTCTTCAACCTCGTACCGACGATGTCGGCGTGGGAGAACGTCGCGCTGCCGCGCCTGCTGGACAACCAGTCGCTGCGCAAGGCCAAACCGCGTGCCGTCGAACTGCTTGCGCGTGTGGGGCTCGCCGACCGAGTCGACCACCGGCCGTCCGAGCTGTCCGGTGGTCAGATGCAGCGTGTCGCGATCGCGCGGTCGCTGATCATGGACCCGACCATCCTGCTCGCCGACGAGCCGACGGGAAACCTCGACTCCAAGACCGGCGAATCGGTGCTCGAGCTGCTCTCGGAGGTCGCCCACGACACCGCCGACCGGCTCGTGATGATGGTGACCCACGACCCCAAGGCCGCCGAGGTCGCCGACACCACGATCACGGTGCGCGACGGAAAGATCGCCTAGTGCCCGGCGATGTCCCGTCAGACCGGCGGGGGAGTGCGGAGCCTGGCCGCGTCGAAGCCCTGATCGCCGGTCTCACCCGTATCCGGTTGCTCAACCTCCGGGAGATCCGGACCCACCGCTTGCGGCTGTTCACCTCCCTCGCCGTGGTGGTCGTCTCGTCGGCGCTGCTCATCGCGGTGCTGGGGACCTACGGTTCGACGTCGGAGTCGGTGCGCGACTTCAACAATGCCGTGTCGGGAACCGCCGACATCGAGGTCGCCGGCATCACCTCGTCCGGCGTCGACCAGTCGCTGGCCGGTGAGATCCGGCGCGATGTCGACGGCGCGAAGGCCGTCGTGCCGATGATCCGGGGATCGGTGGTCATCGACGACTCGTCGGTTCCGCTGCTCGGCTCCGATCAGCGGGTGACCCAGCTGTCGGGCGACCTGCGTGCGGCCGTTGCGCAGGAACAGTCCGGCACGATCGACGTCGACCGTCTCCGCACCGGGGTGTTCGCCGGACCCGGGCTGGGCCTGGAACGTGGCCAGAAGCTGACGGTCAGTGGCGTCGAGGTGGAAGTCCTCGAGGTCATCGACAACGAGCAGGCGGCGCGACTCAACAACGGCCGCTTCATCTTTGCCTACGTCGATCTGGCGCAGCGCCTCGTCGGACTCGAGGGCCGGCTCGATTCCATCCTGATCGTCACCGAGCCGGGGGCGGATGTCGGTGCGGTGCGTTCCGAGATCGAAGGGATCGTGGACGGCCGTGCCGTCGTGGTCGATCCGGACTTCCGGGCCAAGCAGGCCGAGGTCGCGAGTTCGGTGACCCGTGACGCCACGCTGCTGGTCTCGTTGGTGTCGCTGGTCATCGCGGCGTTCCTGGTGTTCAACACCATGAACATGGCGGTCGCCTCGCGGCGCAGATCCCTCGCCATGATCCGGGCGCTGGGGGGCAAGCGATCTCACCTCGTCGGCGACATGCTCGGCGAGGCCGCCCTGATGGGCCTCGTCGGCGGTGTCCTCGGCATCCCGCTGGGGATCCTCGCCGGGCGGGCAGTGATCAGCAGCCTGCCCGAGCCGCCGCCCGACACGGTGGGCACGGTCATCAACTATCACCTGCCGGGGTATGCGCCGGCGGTGGCGGTGATCGCCTGCGTGCTGGCCTGTGTGGCGGCGACGACGCTCGCGGCGCGGTCGGTGTTCTCGGTGTCGCCGGTGGAGGCGATGGCGCCGGTCGAGGTGTCCGACTCGGCTGCCCGCCGGGGTCCCGCGGTGGTCGTCGCCGGGGTGGTGGGTGTCGCCGGAGTGATCGCGGCCTGGGTCATCGTGTCCACCGTCCCGGGGCGGCCGGCCATCCTCGCCGGGGTCTTCTACCTGGTCGGTGCGCTGCTGGTCTGCTTCGCGGTGTCGAAGCCGTTGTCGTGGGCGGTGGTTCGGGTCGCACGCTGGTTCGCCGGACCCGGCCGGCTGGCGTCGGTGAACACCGAGCGGGCGCCGCGACGTGCCTGGGCGACGCTCATGACGGTCGCGGTGGCGATCGCGGTGGGCATCGGAACCTCGGGTGCGTTGGACAACCTGGTGTCGTCGATGTCGAAATCGCTCGACGGTCTGGGCGACCCTGACTTCTATGTGTCCTCGTCGTCGGCGGCGGGTCTTCCGCTGGGGCCGATCCTGCCGGCGTCGCTGGCCGGGGAGGTCGCGGCGGTGCCGGGCGTGACCGAGGTCGTCGGCGGCCAGTGGGCTGCGGTCAACATCGGTGAGAGCAAGGCGAACGTACAGGGCCTGGAGCCCGATTCGCGGGCCCCGTTCATGCGCAAGGCATCTCCCGAGGCGGTGGCGCAGGTTCTGGCCGGCGACGGCATCCTGCTGTCGAATGTGCTTGCGCGCGTTCTCGATGTGACGTCGGGGGACACGGTGGAACTCGCCACGCCGAGTGGGCCGCGGCAGGCCGTGGTGCGCGACACCGTCGACTATGTGTCGCTGGACTCGGGGGTCGCGGCGATGTCGCAGGAGCTGCTGGGGGAGTGGTACGACCGTGCCGGTGACACCTATCTGCAGGTCATCACTGCGCCGGGTGCCGATCCGGAACAGATTCAGCGGCAGCTGGAATTGCTGGTCGCCGACATCCAGACCACCGGAAACAAGCCGATCAGTGTCTACAGTGGCGCCGAGGCTTTGAAGGCGACGCAGGCAACGGTGCAACAGGCGGGCGCCTTCGCGGTGGCGATCCAATGGATCGTCGCGGGTGCGGCGGCGATCGCGTTGCTGAACACGTTGCTGCTGTCGGTTCTCGAACGACGCCGCGAGCTCGGCGTCCTGCGTGCGATGGGTGCGTCACGGAAGTTCATCTCGCGCATGGTCCTCGCGGAGGCGGGTGCGGTGGCGCTGGTCGGCTCGGTGCTGGGAGCCGTGCTGGGCACCCTGATGCATCTGCTCAGCAATGAGATCCTCAGCATCACAACCTCGTTGACGGTGATCTACTCACCGCGACCATCGGCATTGCTGTTCATCGGCATCGCGGTGGCATTGTGCCTCATCGGCGCATTCGTGCCGGCCGTCCGTGCGGCGCGGATGAACATCAGCGAATCGATCCAGAACGAGTGACGTGGGTGAGCGTGCTCTCCGGCTGCCGTGAGCTCGCCCGATCTGCTGGTTGAATCTGCCCGTTCCCCGCGGGATCGTGTTGCTTTCGTGCCCGGCTGCCGGGGGAAGCGCAACACGACTGCGGCATGTCCGGCGCGGACCTCGTGGGTGAGGGCTGTCAATAAATGTTGACAGCGCCATGATGTCAACATAACCTGACATCATGCACGACGACCAGAGCACCGACACCGCACACGACGCACAGAGCGCCGACCTGGCAGGGGACGCTGCGAGCAGCGATCCCGCCCGAGGGCTGGCTGCGGTCCGTGCGCTGCGCACCTTGGCCGACCGGCTCGAAGACGTGCAGGTGGCCAACGCCCGGGCCAACGGGTGGAGCTGGCAGGCGATCGCGGAAGTGCTGCAGATCAGCCGCCAGGCCGTGCATCAGAAGCACTCACAACGTGAGGCCCGCGCAAGTGGGCCAGAAGGAGACACAGATGTTTGAGCGAATCAGTCGCGATGACAAGATGCTGCTGGCTTTCGCCACGCAGGAGGCCGGCGACCTGGGTCACCGGCAGCTGGGCAACGACCACCTGATCCTGGGCATGCTCTGCAACGCACGGAGTCCGCTGTTCGATTTCCTTGCCGACCGGGGACTGACCCTCGCATCGGCCAGGGAAGTGGTGCGTGCGTACCACGCCGACCACGCCGACCCGGCCGATGGCGAATCGTCCTCCGACGACGAGTCGGCCACGCAGCGATACGAAGAAGATCGAGAAGCGTTGCGCAGCATCGGTATCGATCTGGACAAGGTCCGCGAGGCCGTGCGTGGCCGCTTCGGTGAGGACCTCTCCGAGGGCTGGGGCGAGCGCCGCGAGCGGGGTCCCAGGGGACGAGGAGAGGGTCGCAGAGGAGAAGGTCGCAGGGGTCACGGCCGGCGCCACGGGCATGGGCATGGACCGCACCGTGGACGAGGATCGCGCCCCGACTGCGACCCCGCCGTTCTCGGTGCCGGCCCCTGGGGCCCAGGCGGTTTCGGGCCGGGCGGTTTCGGGCCGGGCGGTTTCGGGCCAGGTGGTTTCGGGCCCGGCGGTCCGTTTCCCGGTGAGGGCGGTCCGTGGGAGCCCGGCCGTGGACGTCGGGGACCGCGGGGTCGCGGGTCGCGTCCACGTTTCTCGTCCGACACCCGAGCAGCGTTCGGCAGGGCGATGGAGATCGCCCGCGAACGCGGTGACCGTCAGTTGCGCGCCGAGTACCTCTTGCTCGGGATCATCGACACCGCCGACGACGCGTCGCGCACCCTGATCGAATCGGCCACGACCGCCGACGATCTCCGCGCCGCAGTCTGGGCCGACCTGCCCGAGGTCGACGCCGGGGTCTGATCGGCCGGGGTCTGATCGTCAGAACCGATCAGGCACCTGCGTCGTGACTCAGGGCAGGACGAGCCCGACCGCCGTGAGTACCGCCCACGCCAGCATCGCTTGTCCGGCGGCACCCAGCGACGGGATCAGCGCGGGCCCGACGGCGCCGCTGCGCACAGGGCGGTACGCGATCCACATCAGCGGTGCGGCAAGCAGTCCGAGCAGCGCCCACGGGGTCGCGATCACGAGCACGATGCTCACGACGAGGGGTGCGGCGACCAAAGCGGCGAACAACAGACGAGTGCGCTTGTCGCCCAGGCGGACCGCGAGGGTGATCTTGCCGGATTCGGTGTCGCTGGGGATGTCGCGCAGATTGTTGACCACCAGCACCGCCGTCGAGATGGCGCCGACACCGATCGCGCACACCAGCCCGATCCAGTCGACCCGACCGCTCACCACGAACTGGGTGCCCATCACCGCGACCAGGCCGAAGAACGTGAACACCGCGATCTCACCGAGGCCGATGTAGCCGTACGGTCGCTTGCCGCCGGTGTAGAACCAGGCGCCCGCGATGCAGACGGCGCCGACGACGATCAGCCACCACGCGGTCGTGATCGCGAGGGCGAGTCCGCAGACCGCGCCGATCCCGAAGCACAGGAAGGCGGCCCGTTTGACCGCGTCCGGTGTCGCTGCCCGCGAGCCGACGAGCCGCATCGGGCCGACGCGGTCGTCGTCGGTGCCGCGCACGCCGTCGGAGTAGTCGTTGGCGAAGTTCACCCCGATGATCAGGGCGACCGCGACGAGTAGCGCGAGAACGGCCTTCCACCAGGTGACGTCACCGAGTTCGCGCACCGCGCCGACACCGACCACCACCGGGGCGATCGCGTTGGGCAGGGTGCGGGGACGTGCGCCTTCGATCCACTGCTTCGGGGTTGCCACCACGCCATGGTTTCACGAGGGACGGTCGGCGCCGATGCCGAGTGGCCTCTCGGATCGTCGCCACCGCGACGTGGGGCCTGGCCCTCACGAACCGAATCGGGCCCGCAGTGCGCGACGATCGACCTTTCCCGGGCCACGACGGGGGAGTTCGTCGAGTTCGATGACCTCCCGTGGTGCGGCGTAGCGATCGAGGCGTTCGGCCACCGCGTCGTGAATCCGCTTCGGATCCAGACGTTCCCCGGCGCGGACCACGACGAACGCCACCACCTTCTCGCCCAGCCGGTCGTCCGGCAGACCGACGACGGCGCAGTCGCTCACGGCCGGATCGTCGAGGATCACGGCCTCGACCACCTGCGGCACGATGGTCAGCCCGCCGGTGGAGATCGCCTCGTCGGCCCGGCCCACGATGGTCAGCACGCCGTTCTCGTCGACGGAGCCGAGGTCGTCGGTGCGGAACCGGCCGGGTTCGGCGAAGGCGGGATGGCCGGGCAGATACCGGTATCCGTGCGCGACGACCGGACCGCCGAGCACGACGCGGCCCACACCGTCGGGCCCGGCGTCGACGATGTGCACCTCGACGCCCTCGAGTGGGAGGCCGTCGTAGACGCAGCCGCCCGCGGTCTCGCTCATGCCGTAGGTCGCGACGATCGGCAACCCCTCCGCCAGCGCGCGGTCCCGCAGCGGTTTCGGCGTGGCGGCACCGCCGACGAGAATCGCGTCGAATCCGCGTGAGGCGGCGGTCGCGGCCGGATGTTCGAGGACCTTGATCAGTTCGGTCGGTACGAACGAGGTGTACCGCCGCGGTGCGTCGAACTCCTCGACGGCACGCACGTACGACTCGAGATCGAATCCGGCGCGCATGTCGAGGACGGCGGGGGTGTGACCGGCGGCGACTGCGCGGAGCAGAACCTGCAGGCCGGCGATGTGATGGGGTGCCAGCGCGAGCAGCCAGTTGCCCGGGCCGCCGAGTCGGCGGGCGGTCGCCCGCGCCGAGGCGGCCAGGGTCGCAGGCGAATGCTGCGCGCCCTTGGGTGTTCCGGTGGACCCGGAGGTCGAGATCACCAGCGAGAAGGCGTCGTCGATGGGCTCGTCGGCGCCGAGTGCCGTCCCCAGTTCGGTGGCCGCACGTACGTCGGCGGGAACGGGAAGGACCGTCGTCGAGCCGTCCAGGATTGCCGCGAGGTCGTCGAGGCGTCCGAGGACGTCGGGCGTCGACGGCATCTCCAGGGGCCGCAGAACTCTCAGGACGGGGCCTCGTTGCCGAACGGCCAGCCCGAACCCTCGAGGTGCGCCCTGACCCGGGCGATGTCGTCCTCGTGCGGCAACTCATGGGTGTAGCGCGTGATCTTCACTCCCGCGTCGACCTTCGAGATCGGCTCGGGTGGCGGCGGTGACTCCTGGATGAGCTCCGAGGACACCTGGACGACCTCGTCCTCGCTCAGCTGCCGGCGCAGCAGCGCGACGAGCGGGATGTAGTCACCCTGCGGGACGCCGTCGGGGTAACCGTCGCGCAACCATTCCACGACCCTCGTGAGGAACTGTGGGCGGTCCACGGGCGGATCTCCGTTCTTCGGTGAGCGCACGTCTCCGACAACTGCCGGAACGGTGTGCGTTGGGCGGCCTTCGGCAGTGACGACGATGTCACTTGTACCCGAAGGGGAAGATCTTGATGCCTGTGTAGTAGTAGATCGTCTGCCGGGTGATCCAGAGGATTCCGGTGATGATCACCAGTGCGACGAACCCGTAGATCGCGTAGGCGAGGAGTCGTCGGACCCGGTGTTGCGCGTCCGTTGCCGAACCGCCGTACCCCGCACCGTCCGGAGTCGACTGCAGGCGCATTCCGACGGCGAACAGCGCGGGCAGGCCGGCACCGAGCACCAGCCCGACGATGAGGACCTTGACGATCGCTTCCATGGTCTCCACGGCTACGCGGTCCTCTCCGGGTCGCGCTGCTCGATGATCTCGGCCGGCGTCGTCGGCAGCGGGAGGCCGGGCTCGGCCTCCTCGACCCAGTCGGCGTTGACGTTCTCGGAGTCGACCTTGTTCTGCTGTGCCCGCCAGTACATGTAGGCCGCCGCGGTGACCAGCAGCCCGAAGATCAGGAGCGCCCCCGTCACGTCACCGAGCAGATGGGCAAGGAAGTAGCAGATCGCGCCGACCGCGCCGGCGGCCGGCAGGGTGGTCACCCAGGCGACCGCCATCCGGCCCGCGACCGACCAGCGGACCTGTGCGCCTTTGCGGCCCAGTCCGGAACCCAGGATCGACCCGGTGGCGACCTGGGTGGTCGACAACGCCATGCCTGCGGCGCTCGAGGTGAGGATGATGGCCGCTGATGACGCCTCGGCGGCCATGCCCTGCGGTGAGGTGATCTCGACGAGCCCCTTGCCCAGGGTGCGGATGATGCGCCAGCCGCCGAGGTAGGTACCGATCGCGATCGCCGCGGCGCAGCTGAAGACCACCCAGAAGGGGAGTCCGTGGCTGACGCTCGACGCCTCGAGGTGGCCGGTCGCGATGAGCGCCATGGCGATCACGCCCATCGTCTTCTGTGCGTCGCCGGTGCCGTGCGCGAGGGAGACCAGCGAGGCCGTCGCGATCTGTCCGTACCGGAAGCCGCCCTCCTTGTCGGAGTCGGCGATCTTGCGGGTGATCTTGAAGACCAGCCACGTGCCGCATCCGGCGACGAGACAGGCGATCAGCGGTGCGAGCAGTGCGGGGATCAACACCTTCGAGGTGATGCCCGACCAGTTGATGCCGCCGACGCCGACGGCCGCGAGACCCGAGCCGATCAGGCCGCCGAACAATGCGTGTGAGGAGCTCGACGGCAGACCGAACAACCAGGTGAACAGGTTCCACAGGATGCCGCCGATGAGCCCGGCGAAGATGATCAGCAACGCCGTCGTCGCCGACAACCCGCCGACGAGTTCGCCTGCGTCGGGGCCCGAGGTCTGCTGGATCTCGAGGACGTCTTTGGTGATGGTCGCCGCGACCTCCACCGAGAGGAAGGCGCCGACCAGGTTGAGGATCGCGGAGAGACCGACGGCGACCTTCGGCTTGAGCGCGCCGGTCGCGATGGAGGTGGCCATGGCGTTGCCGGTGTCGTGGAAACCGTTGGTGAAATCGAAGCCGAGGGCCGTGATCACCAACAGCACCAGGATCAGCATCTCGCCGCTCATGTCCCCAATTGTGGGTGCTGGACGCTCAAATTCCTAAATACCTGGCGCAGTTACGGCGAACATCACCCTCCGGTTCCCGGCCTGTCGGCACATCTTCGCAGCGCAAACGAGGTAAGAGCGCACAGCGATCGAACGCTCGGCAGGGCCCTCGGAAACTTCGCCGCGCTGTGGAAGAATCCGACGGCATGACATCGATGAAGCTGGGCATGCCGATCAACTACGCGGGCGACTTCCGCGAGACCATCAACAACCTGGCCGATTTCGAGGCCGCGGGGGTGGAGCGCATCGCCGTACCCGAGGCGTACAGCTTCGACGCGGTGTCCCAGCTCGGTTACATCGCCGCCAAGACCGAGAAGATGGAACTGCAGACGGCGATCCTGCCGATGTTCTCGCGTACCCCCACCAACCTGGCGATGACCGCAGCCGGACTCGACTACATCAGCGGCGGCCGAGCCGTGCTGGGTATCGGCGCCTCGGGCCCGCAGGTGATCGAGGGGTTCCACGGCGTCAAATACGACTACCCCGTGGGCCGGGCGCGCGAGCACGCCGAGATCTGCCGGATGGTCTGGCGTCGCGAGAAGCTCAACTATCAGGGCAAGCACTACACGCTCCCGCTAGACAAGGAGCACGGCGGCTCGGGCCTGGGCAAACCGCTGAAGATCATCAACCATCCGGTGCGCGACAACATCCCGCTGCTGCTGGCCGCCATCGGGCCCAAGAACATCGAGCTCGCCGCGGAGATGTTCGACGAACTGCAGCCGATCCTGTTCCATCCGGAGCACATCGACGCCGCGTTCGGCGAGGCGCTCGCCGCGGGCCGGGCCAAGCGCGACCCGTCCCTGGGCGAGTTGGGCATCGTTGTCCAGGCCACCGCCCGGATCTCCGACGACGCCGAGCAGATCGACAACGCCAGGCAACTCGTCCGCCATCACGCCGCGCTCTACATCGGTGGCATGGGGGCCCGCGGCAAGAACTTCTACAACCAGCTCGCCGTCCGTTACGGATATGTCGAGGAGGCCAAGCTCGTCCAAGACCTCTACCTCGACGGCAAGAAGGTCGAGGCCGCCGCGGCGATCCCAGAGGACCTGGTGAACGCGATGTCGCTCATCGGCTCCAAGTCGCAGGTCGCCGAGCGGGTCGCGGCCTTCCGTGAGGCAGGCGTCACCTGCATTCTCGCCTCGCCGACCGCTCCGACGCACGCCGAGCGTGTCGCCGAGGTCGAGCAGCTGCGGGACGTCTTCGGCGGCTGAGACCCGAGCGATCTTCCGCGGGGTTCACTCCTCGCACTCTGCAACGGCGGCCTGGATTCTCAGGCCGCCGTTGCGGTTTGCGGAGCCGAGTGCTCGGCATTTCCGGCTCGGATTCACCAGAGTTCGACACCCATCTGAGAACGTGAATTCAGCCAATTAACCACATGCGATTTCCGCTTTCCCCGGATTGCGCGGAATGCATTTCTCCATTACACCGCTAATGGTCGTATCGGTGGGCGCGGCCCCAAGTTGTGAGGCGCCAACCCGTCCCATAGGCTCTTGGTATCCGCGCCCGGCACGCAACGGCATTCGCCCAAAAGTGCTGGTGCAGAGATCAACGGTCGATTGCCGGGGAATGCGAGCAGTCGTGGACCCCACCGAAATCGGCGGTTATCGGCGCTTACCGGAGATCGGTAGGCAACGGCCACGTGAGCTCGGTGGTGAAGAGGCCGGACTGATCAGTCGAGGTCGACGGCGGTCAATGTGAAAGAGGACGGCGCATGGTGAGTGGTGAGGCAAGGCGTTGAATTCTTCCACGCCGAAGTTTCGTTCATGCGGCCGATCCATGCCATTTTCTTGTGCGGCGGACCCCATTGCTCGTGAGGCCGACCCATCCGCCGATGGTGTCGACAGGGTGCGCAATGCCGGACCGGGGGGAACAGACGGTCGGCCTGGCCCATGAGGTCGCGGTCCCACGGACCCGGTGAGCGTTCGGGCGGGACGCCCGTGAACGACTCGCCGGCCTCCGAGATGTCCACACCGGACCCGGCGCGGCGGTTCGCTCTCAGTGCGGCCCAGCGCTCCCTGTGGTTCACGCAGCAGGCTGCGCCCGATGTGCCCATCAACGTCGCCCAGTATGTCGAGATCGACGGTCCGATCGACGCCGAGCTGTTCCTGCGTGCCACGAGCGCCGCGGTCCAGGGTGCGAAGTTCACGCAGTTGCGGTTCGAGGAGACCGAGTCCGGGCTGGTCGGGATTCATGATCCGTCGCTGCACTACTGGCCCGACATCATCGACCTGCGCGATCGAGCAGACCCCCGCGCGGCAGCCGAGGCCATGATGGAGCAGGACTATTCGCGAGCCCTGGATCCGCGCGTGGATCGCACGGCGCGCGGCTGCCTGTTCCGGCTCGCCGAAGAGAAGTACCTGCTCTACATCCGCGGACATCACCTGCTCTCGGATGGCATGGGGGGCAAGGACCGGACGGTCGAGGCGCTCGCGACCTATCACTCCGCGGTGACGGGCGAACCGGCCCCGAAGGTCGCGCCCGTCGACCTCGATCTGCCCGCGCGTGCCGACGCCGAATACCGCGGTTCCACGCGCTTCGACACCGATCGCGCGTACTGGCGCGAGACCATGTCCGGCGTCGGGATCCCCGCCACGCTCGCACACCGCCAGGGTCGTCCGGCGGCCGTCGCCCGCCGCGTCGCCGGTGCCGTGCCCGAGGACACCATGGCCCGGCTGCGCCAGGTCGCGCAGGAACGGTCGACGATCCTGCCCAACGTTCTCGTCGCGGCCTTCGCCGCCTATCTCGGACGCGCCGCCGCCCAGGGCGACGAGGTCATCTTCCAGTTCCCGGTGGCCGCCCGCACCACGGCCGCCCTGCGGGCCACACCGCTGCCGGTGGCCAACATCGTGCCGCTCCGGACCCGCGTCACGGGTGAGGCCACCGTCATCGACGCGCTGCGCACCACTCAGGCCGCCCTGATGGGCGCCCTGCGGCATCAGCGGTTCCGCGGCGAGGACATCTGGGCCGACGTCGCCGCCGACGAGGCGAGCGGCGCGACCCCGCGCACCGCCGCGCAGGAACGTTCCGGACCCATGCTGAACCTCATGCTGTTCGACCGCGAATTCCCCTGCGGGCAAGCAACAGCCACGTTCCACATCCTCACGGTGGGGCCGGCCGACGACCTCACCATCAACATCTACCCGGTGCCCGGTGACGGCGAGCAGCCGTCGCTGATGATCGGCGTGGAGGCCAATCCCAACCGGTACGACGACGCCGAGGTCGGCCAGCACCATCGCCAGTTCCTCGCGATGCTGGACACCTTCACCGACGCACTGCTGCGGGCCCCGGAAAGCCGCATCGACGATCTTCCGTTGTACGTTCCGCCGGCCGGCGGCGGGGAGCTCACTTCGACGTCACCGAGGCCGGACACCGTGCCGCAGGCACTCGCGGCCGCTGCCGCACGGCACGGGCGCTCGCTCGCCGTCGAGACCGCCGGTGCGTCGTCGACGCGGCAGATGCTGCCCTTCGATCGGCTCGCCGGGCGAGCGCGCGACCTCGCGGCCCGGCTGCACACGCTCGGCGCGCGCCCCGGCACTGCGGTCGCGATCGCACTCGCGCCGGGCATCGACCGCCTGGTGGCATGGTGGGCCGTCGCGACCAGCGGAGCCGCGGTCGTCCTGCTGGATCCGCAGGCGCCGCACGCGGTCACGGACGAGATGGTCGATGCCTCCCGGCCGCTGTTCGTCATCGCCGACGGCGACACGCCGGGCATGGGCGGGAGTGGAGTCGCCGTCCGTACTCTCGCCGATATTGCCGAGACCGCGCCGTCGACGTCGGCGCCCGGACAGCCGACCGCCGACGACGTCGCGTGCTACGTCGCCGTACGCGGTGGCCGGGCGTCGCGCGCAGGGGTCGTCGCGGTCCCGCAGCGCGCACTCGCGGCGCTCCTCGACCAGGGTGTGTTCGACTCCGCTGCAACAGATCTGGGATACGGTCGCCTCGCCTTCGGTGCGTCGGACTCATCCTGGGCGGCACACCTGGAGCTGATCGCCGCAGCGGCCCACGGACTCCGGCTGGTCGACCGGTCCGCCGACCACGACACGCATGTGATCGTCACTCCCGGAGACCTTCTCGGCATCGCGGGGAGCGGAACGCCCGGCGACGGGGATGCGATCCGGGCCACCACGGTGCTGGTCGTCGGCGAGGATCTCGCGCCCGCCCCGACTGTGCGCCTGGCATTCGGCCGAGACGTCTTCACGCCCTACTTCCCGCTCGGCGCGCTCGGTCCGTACACCCTGCCGGGACGCATCTCTCCCGATACGTCGACAGATCGTCCGCTGGCGAGTGGACCGCCGCGGCCGGGCGTCGACATCGCTGTCCTCGACCACCGGTTGCGGCGGGTGCCCGACGGGGTCGCCGGAGACATCTACGTCGCGGGACAACCTCTGCCCCAGTGCTTCACCGGCGAACCCGGACGTACCGCGGCAGGCTTCGTCGCCTGCCCGTGGCGGCCGGGTGAACGGATGATCGCCACTGGCGATCGGGGACACCTCGACCCGGGCACCGGGACCCTCGTCGTCGATCACCGGGCAGCCGAGGTCGTTCCCGTGAACGGCGCACGAGTCGATCTCGCCGCACTCGAACGCGCCGCCGCGGAGGTCGCGGGCGTCGCGTGGGCGGTGGTGGTGTCCGGACCGGGGGCCGACGCCGACATCGACGTCGGCGTCGTGCTGGAGGCGACCGCCGATGGAGCCGGGCCGGTGCAGGACGCCCGGCGGGTGCGGGCCGCGGTGCGGCGCCGGGTCAACGCCGAGGTCCCCGCGGTCGCGCGACCTCGACGCGTCGTCGTCCTGGACGCGGTGCCGACCGACCGGTCGGGGAACATCGACCGGGGGACCGTCGCGCGGCTCATCGACGCAACGCCCGACACATATGCGGCACATCGTGACCCGGAGACACCGACCGAGGTGGCGGTCGCCGGGGCACTGACCGATGTTCTCGGTGTGGCACGCCCGTCCATGAACGACGAACTGGTCCAGCTCGGCGCCACGTCGCTGGGCTTTCTGCAACTCGCCACCCATCTCGGTGACTCGCTGGGCGTCGTCGTCAACGTGCGTGATCTCGCGGACGTGACGACGCCGGCCGAACTCGCCGCCGTCATCGACGCCGCGGCCCCGCGCCGGCTCGGCGGGTCGGGTTCGGTCAGTTACCGGCCGACCCGCGCCCAGCACGAGATCTGGCTGCTCAACCGGGCCGACCGGCGGGCGAGCGTGTATCACCTCGCGGTCCGCCTCACCCTCGCGCCGGACGTCTCCGCTCACGCCGCGCGCGCCGCGCTGATCGATGTCGCGGCCAGACACGAAGCCCTGCGGACGGTGTATCCGGATGTCGACGGCGAGCCCGTGGCAAGCGTCCGCGACGAGGTCGAGGCACGCGCCGCCGCGCCGATCACCAGCGCCACACTGGATTCCACCGGCACCGAGATCGCGGTGTCGGCGCCGTTCGACCTCACCGTGGATGCGCCGTGGCGCGCGGTCATCGACGCCACCGGCGAACGGACCGAGCTGGTGCTCGTCGCCCACCACATCGCGATCGACGAGTGGTCGCTGCACATCATGGTCGAGGACTTCGCTCACGCGGTGCGCGCGCGAACGGCGGGCGTCGAGCCGGTGTGGACCGATGAGGCACCCGGTTTCAGTGCAGCTCTGCAGGCACGCGGCGTAGCCGAGACCCCTGCGGCCGAAACCTCTGCGGCCGAGATCTTCTGGACCCGCACGATGCGGAACGCGCCCGCCGGCCTGTCGCTACCCGAACCGGCCCGCGCCGCACCGGGCGGACTCACCGCCGGGCCGGCGACCTACCGGCACCGCCTCCTCGGCCGTGATGTCCGCGAGGCCGCCGTCGCGCGCGCGACACACGCCGGGACGACCCTCAACACACTCCTGTGCGTGGCATTGTCGGCGACGCTGGCCGAGTACTGCGACACCGACGACATCGTGATGTCGATGCCGGTCTCCGGACGATTCACCACCGAGGAACTGCGCCCCGTCGGCATGTTCGTCGAAACCGTGCCCGTCCGGACCGTCGGCATTCGGCGCAGTGGCGTCGACGAGGCACTCGCCACGGTCGGGAAGGACCTCGCCGGGGCGATCGCCCACGCCGACGCGGCACCCACCGGGCTGGCCGACGTCATCTTCGCCTACCACGCCTCCCGCCCCGATCCCGCCGGGTCGGACGTGTTCGACCGGGTGCAGACGATCCCGACCGGCGAGGCGCGAACGGCGTTGGAGTTCAGCCTGATCGACGACGAGCAGGGCCTGTCGCTCACCCTGACGATCGCCGAGAACCGCGTCGACCCGGTGGCCGCCGAACATCTGCTGGACCGATTCGTGGAGACCGTCGCCGCGCTCGGCTCGGCGGCACCGCCGGACCGGATCGCGCGCTGCGTGCCGGCAGGCTCGCTGTCACCGCGCGCAGGCGACGGACAGCGCCGAACCGCGCCGGTCGATCCGGTCGATGCCCTCGTGCGTCGCGCGGCGCTCGCCCCGGATTTCCCGGCCGTCGTCGCGGGTGAGCAACGGCTTTCCTACGGCGGGCTGGTCGAGCGTGCTCGCGCGATAGCGTCGGAGCTCGGCGAGCTGGGGGTGCGGCCGGGTGACCGCGTGGCGCTGATCATGGGTCGCGGTGCCGACACGGTGGTGGCCATGATCGGCACCCTGATGGCCGACGCCGTTTACGTACCGATCGATCCGGACCATCCGCAATCCCGCATCGATCTGATTCTCGCCACCACCGCACCGGCCGCACTCATCGAGGACGGACCGACAGTATCGATTGGTGTGGGTATGGGTGTGGCGCAACCGATCCCGGGTGCGGCTTACGTGATCCACACCTCCGGGTCGACCGGGGTGCCGAAGGCGGTGATGGTGACCCGCCGCAACCTGGCGGCGATGCTGGGAGCCGCCCTGCACGCCATCGGCGCGACCGGTGAGGACGTCTGGAGCTGGACGCACTCGTATGCCTTCGACTTCTCGGTCTGGGAGATCCTGGGAGCGTTGGCCGCCGGCGGCACCGTGGTCGCCGTCGAGCAGACCGCAGTCCGCGACCCACGTCTCCTGGCGTCGGCGCTCGATCGCCACGGTGTCACGGTCCTGTCCCAGACCCCCACGGCCTTCGCACTTCTCACCGACCCGACGGTGCGCGTACCCGAGCCGCCCGCGTCTCTGCGCGCCGTGGTGTTCGGCGGAGAAGCGCTGGCACCGGCCACCTTGCGTACCTGGGCGGCCGAACATCCGGATGTCCGGCTGGTCAACATGTACGGCATCACCGAGACCACCGTGCACCTCACCGCGGTGGACGTCGACGTCGACGACGAACGCAGCCATGTCGGTGCACCGCTCGACGGCGCCGACGTGATGGTCCTCGACCGCGAGCTCCGACCGGTGCCGCATGGCGCCGTCGGCGAACTGTATGTCGTCGGTGACCAGCTGGCGCTCGGCTATCACAATGCGTCGGGGCTGACCGCGACCCGGTTCGTCGCCGACCCCGCGGGCGGCGGCCGCCGGATGTACCGCACCGGTGACCGCGTGCGCGAGATCGCGCCGGGGAGCCTGATCTACCTGGGCCGCAACGACGATCAGGTTCAGATCCGCGGGTACCGCATCGAGCTCGGGGAGATCGTCGCCGTACTGCGCGGTATCCCCGGTGTCGGCGACGCTCGCGTCCTGGTCGACCAAGGGCGTCGTGCCGGTGACGAACGCCTCCTCGCCTTCGTCACCGAGGACGGACTGGCGGACTTCGACGTCCTCGACGGGCTCGACGAGGAATCGATCCTGACCGCATGCGCCGAACGGCTGCCCGCGCACACCGTCCCGGCGCGACTGGCCATCGTCGACGGCTGGCCGATGACCTCGACCGGAAAGCTCGACCGGCACAAGCTGATCGGTGTGCTCGCCGAGAACTCCGCCGCCCGGTCTCGGGCACTGAGTCCGGACGAGCAGGTCGTGGCCACCGCGATGGGGGCGGTCACCGGCAGCGACACCACCGGCATCGGCGCGGACACCAACTTCTTCGCGGCGGGCGGTACGTCGCTGTCGGCCGCCCGGCTCGCCGCCACCCTCGCCGGAATGGGCCACCGGGTCAGCGTCGCCGACGTCTTCGACGCTCCGACGGTAGCGGAGCTCGCGGCGCGGATTCACGACGAGTTGCAGCTCCCGGACACGTTGTCCGCGAGCACATCCGCTCACGCGCGGTCCCGCCCGGCCGACCATCGGGACGTCTCGGAGCAGATGCCGCTCACCCCGGAACAGATGGACCTGTGGTTGCGGTGGCGCACCGAACCCGACTTCACCGGCTACCTCATGCCGCTGGCGCTACCGGTCGAGGCCTCGCCCGCAGACACTCGCCGCGCGCTGGCGCAGATCGTGACCAGGCACGACGCCCTGCGCACCTCCTTCGTTGTGCGCGAACGGGTTCCGGTGCAGAATCGGTGGAGCGACGCCGACGTGCTCGCCCACCTGGACGCGCAGCTCGGGGCGGACGCACGGCGGCTCTCCGCGGGTGATGTGGCCGACGAACTCGGCGCGATGCTCGGTCCGATCGATCTCGCGACGTCGTTGCCCTGGCGCCTGCGACTCCGTGAGGTCGACGGCGTGACATGGCTCCTGGTCGTGGTTCATCACATCGCCGTCGACGGCGAGTCCTTCCCGATCCTCGCCGCAGAGCTGGACGCCGCGCTCGGCGGCACACTGCCGGCATCCCACGACGTCGACTACCGCCACTACTCGGCATGGCGGCAGGCCACGTTGGCGGACAGGCATGAGGAACTGGTCGCGCACTGGAAGTCGGCGTTCGCGCGTCCCGTCGAACCGTTGCGGCTGCCGGAGGTCAACCTGCAGGCGGCAACGGACGCGCACGCCGGCGGCGACGTCACCGTCCACCGAGCGCACGCCGCCCTCGACGAGACGACGACCACTGCCCTCGACGATCTCGCCGTCGTGCGGCGCACCACCCCGTTCATCGTCGCGCACACCGCGCTGGCGGCCGTGCTGGCACGTCAGGGCAACACCGACGTGGTCACCGTGGGCACCGCCCTGTCCGGGCGGATCGATCCGCAGTTGATCCCGGTGCCGGGACTGTTCGCCCGTGCGGTGCCGCTGCACACCCCGGTCGATCTCGACATCTCGTTCGACGCGCTGATCGCCGCGGTCACCGCGGTGGACCTCGGTGCGTTCGCCCACGCCGACCTGCCGCTCACCGAGATCACCGAGATCGCCGACCCTCGCCGCGCGGGAGCGGGAACGCCCCTGTTCGAGGTGTCGTTCGGGGCGGTGCCGGATGAGGTGGTCGCCGCGGGGCTGCTGGGGTCCGAGACTCCGGTTGCCGGGAGTTCGGCGCCGGGGACCTCGCAGCTGGGGAGCGCGGGAGCGTTCGGCGTACCTCTGTTCGGAGTCGACGTGTCGATGTACCGGCGCGACGGCGCATTGCATCTGACGATGGCCTGCACTGATACGGTGGCCACCGCGGACCGACTGGAAGCGCTGTGTGGACTCGTCGTCGAGACGCTGCGCCTCGGAGTGGCCGACCCCGAACGTCCGGTCGTGTCGCTGCTGGCTCCCGAATCGTCGGTGCACACCGGACAACCGGCTCGCCGGCAGCCGGAGACGCTCGGCACGCTCCTGTCCGGGCGACCAGTCGGAGCCGGCGCCGCCGAAGCCCACACGGTCGCCGTCGTCGACCGGCGGTACCCGGTCCCCGGGTACGGCCCCGAGATCGGCCGCGCCGACTTCGACCGCCTCTCGACCTCTCTCGCTCGCGTGCTCGTCGAGCACGGCATCGGCGCCGGTGACGTGGTCGTGGCGTTGCTGCCGCGATCGGTGTTCGGGGTCCTCGCGACCGCAGCGATCGCCCGCGCGGGCGCCGCCTTCGTCAACATCGACCCCGCCGATCCGCCCGAGCGTCGTCGCATGATCATCGACCGCTGCCGCCCCGCGGCGGTGTTCACCCTCGCCGGGGCGTCGGACGTGGAGGTGACCGCGGGTACGCCGGTCTGGGCGGTCGACGAGTTGATTTCGGAGACAACGAGTTCGGTGACCGGCGAGCCGTTCGACGACGACCAGCGTGTGCGTCCGGTGTCGCTCGATGACATCGCCTACATCACCTTCACCTCCGGCACGACCGGCACGCCCAAGGGTGTCCAGGTCACCCATCGAGGCCTGGCCGACTGGGCGCGCGACACCGTCGACCGGCTGCGGCTCACCCCGGACGACCGCGTGCTGCACACGTACGCAACGGGATTCGACGCTCACCTGATGGGTGTGGTCCCGCCCCGGATCGTCGGCGCGACCATCGTGTTGTGCCCGCCCGAGGTGATCGCCGCCGACGAGCTCGCCGACCTCGTCGACGCCGAGGACGTCACGGTCCTGCTCACCACCCCGTCGGTCCTGGCGACCCTGCGGCCGGAGGAGTTGCCGCAGGTGCGCCATGTGGCCGTCGGCGGCGAACCGCTCGGTACTGCGCTCGTCCGCGAGTGGGCACGTGATCGCGCGTTGAGCAACGAGTACGGCCCGACCGAGGCGACCGTCGCGGTGAGCAGCGCACGCTATGCCGGGGATTCGTCGAGCCCCGCCGGGCCCGTTCACATCGGCCGAGAACTGGCCGGCGTGACCATGCACGTCCTCGATTCCGCTCTCCGGCCCGTGCCCGACCACACCGTCGGCGAGTTGTACCTGGCCGGGAACTGCCTTGCCCGTGGATATCTGGACGATCCGGCCACCACCGCCGCCGCCTTCGTCGCCGACCCGACCGGTCCGGGACGCCGCATGTACCGCACCGGTGACCTCGTGCACCGGCGCGCGGACGGCACCTACGTCATCCACGGCCGCACCGACGATCAGGTCAAGATCCGCGGCATCCGGCTCGAACCGGCCGAGATCGACGCCGCACTCTCGGGCCTGCCCGGTGTCGCGACCTCGGTCACCGGCACCCGCACCACCGCCGCCGGGGAGAAGATCCTGGTGTCGTGGGTGGTCGGCGACACCGCCGCCGGGTCCGGCCTCGACGAGTTGCCGGCACAACTGTCACATATTTTGCCGCGCAGCATGATTCCCGGCGCGTTCGTCGCGGTGCCCGACCTGCCCATCGGCCGTAACGGCAAGATCGACATGGCCGCCCTGCCCGACCCCGACCTCTCCGGGCCGACGGCGGACGGACGTCCTGGTGCCGGTCGTGCACCGGCCGGGATGACCGAGGAACTCGTCGCAGCGGTCTGGGCCGAGGTCCTCGGGCGACCGGCCGAGTCGATGGTCGCCGACTCCGACTTCTTCGCCGAGGGCGGCACCTCGCTGTCGGCGACACAGGTGACGTCCCGGTTGTCGTCGGTGACCGGGGCCGAGATCGGCGTCCGCACATTGTTCGAGGCACGGACGATCAGTGGGGTCGCCGGCCGCGTCGCCGAGCTCCTCGACGATCCGGACACCGACCAGCGCCGCTCGTCGCCGGCACCGGCGCGACTGCCCGTGCCGGAACAGTTGCCGCTGGCATATCCCCAGCGACGCATGTGGATTCACCATCACATCGATCCGCGATCGACCGCGTACCACGTCCCGGTGGTGTTGCGGTTCCACGGCCGCGTCGACCTCGCACGCCTGCGCAAGGCGGTCGACGAGGTCGTCGGGGCGCACGCGGTACTCCGCACCGTCTACCCGGACTCGGCCACCGGCCCGCTGCAGCGACGGATCGAACACCGCAGTCCGGTGCTGCGGCACCGCGTCGTCGACGCCGCCGCCGGTCCCCACGGCCTCGAGGAACAGATCACCGACTATCTGCGCCGACCGTTCGATCTCGAGAACGAGACCGGTTTCCGCGCGGCGGTCTTCGAGGTCGAGGGGGCCGAGGACTCCGAGCTGTACCTCGCGGCGGTTCTGCACCACATCGCCATCGACGGATGGTCGGTGCGTGTGTTGCTCGCCGATCTGATCCGCGCGTACGAGGGGGAGCGGCTGGCGGTGCCCGCCGACGAGGCCTTCACCTACGCCGACTTCACCCAGTGGCAACTCCACCGGCTCGGTGACCCGTCCGACCCCGCCGGCCGGTATGCGCGGGAACTGCGGTTCTGGACCTCGACGCTCGGGGATGCGCCGGGGCCGCTGCGACTCCCGGGCCGGCGCGACGTCGACACGACCGGCGTGACCGGCCGCATCCACGGGTCGATCGACGGGACCGAATCCCTCCGTCAGACCGCGAAGTCGCTCTCGGCCACCGTCTTCCAGGTCGCGCACGCGGCGCTGACGGCGGTCATCGGTCAGTGGACGGGGGAGTGGGACACGGTGATCGGTGTGCCGGTGCACGGCCGCCACGCACCCGAATGGGAATCGGTGGTGGGCATGTTCGTCAACACCGTCGCCCTGCGCACCCGGCTGCGCCCCGACGCACCCATCCGCGAGTTCGTCGAGCAGGCGCGCAACGCGGCACTGGCCGCGCTCCCGCACAGCGAGGTGCCCTATGAGGACGTCGCGCGGACGGTCCGTCCCGACGCCAGGGAAGGCGTCGATCCGCTGATCACGGTCCTGCTGGTCAATCAGGACGTCCTGCCGCAGGCATCCGGGGACATCGTCCTGTCCGGGGTGTCGGCGACGCTCCTCTCCGAGGCCACCACGACGGTCGACGCGAAGTTCGACGTCGAGGTGGTCCTCGCCGAACACGACGACGAACTGCACATCACCGTGGTGCACTCAGGCCACATCCCGGCGCAGGTCGCGCGCGCCCTGCTCGACGACTTCCGCGCGATGCTGCTCGCCGCCGCCGAGGATCCCGATCAGGTCTTCCCTGTTGCCGCGGGCAACGAGTTCGGCACGGCGGCCACACCTGTGGATTCCGAGTCGTCGGTGGTCGCCGCCGTCGACGCCGCCGTCGACGCCGGGCTCACCGACGAGATCGCCACGATCATGGCCGACGTCCTCGGGGGAGGTGTGCCCGGCACGGCGGCGCCGGAGGTCGGCGATACGGACGACTTCTTCACGCTCGGCGGCACGTCGCTGTCGGCCACCAGGGTCACCTCGGCGCTGGGACGCCACCTCGGCATCCGGATCCCCACCCGTCTGCTCTTCGAGCACCCGACGCCTGCTGCGCTCGCGGGCGCCGTCTCGCAACTCGATCGCGAGCAGGCGACGGACACCGGCGCGCCCGGGCATTCACGTGCCGGCACCCCGGTGGCCGGCGACACCGACTCCGCCGACGGACCATTGGCTCCCACCCAGCGACGGATGTGGGTGGGCGCACAGATGCTCGGTCAGGTCGCCATCTACGCCGTGCCCGTGGTGGTGCCCGTGCCCGCGGGCATCGCCGAGTCCGACGTGGTCACCGCGGTCGAGACGGTCATCGGCCGCCACCCCGCCCTGCGCACCCGCTACCTCTCCACTCCGGCCGGGCCTCGCCAGCGAGTCCTCGACGGATGGCGGCCGGTGGTCCGGCAACTCGACGCCGCCGTGCTCGCCGCCGCCGTGCTCGACGCCCCGGGCGAGGAGTCCGGTGCCGCCGCCCAGGTGATGGAAACCCTCGCCGCACCATTCGATCTCGCCGGCGACCCGCCGGTCCGGGCGTGGCTGGTGACCGGCCGGACGGGCCACGGGATCGACGGCCCGGTCGCGGTGATCATCGTGGCCCACCACATCGCCCTGGACGGCGAGTCCGCGGCCATCGTGGCGAGCGAGCTCGGCGAGCTCCTCGCCGGTGAGGAGCTCGGACCCGCACCGGTCGGCTTCGATGTCATCGCCCGGCGGATGGCTGTCGAGGAGGACCGCACCCGTCCCGAACTGCTCGACCACTGGCGACACGCGCTCGAGGGGTACAGCGGCGAACTCGACCTCGCCCAGCGTCGGCCCGAACAGCGCGATCTGCGGACCTCGATGGTCGAGTACCGGCTCACAAATGGTGCTGCCCAGGCTGTTTCATCGACCGCGCGGCGAGCGCGAGCCACCGACTTCCATGTCCTGCACGCCGCCACGGTCCTCGCGCTGGCAGCCCAAGCCGGCTCCGACGACATCGCGGTCGCGACACCGGCGTCGCTGCGGCGCGACGCCGACAGCGCCGCCACGGTGGGCATGCTCATCTCCACCGTCGTGCTGCGCACCCGGGTGGCCCCCGACGCGACGGTCGGTGAACTCATCGAGCGGGTCCGCGACGACGACCTCGCCGCGCTCGACCATGCCGCCATCGCCCTCGACGACGTCGTCGCGCTCGTCGATCCGCCGCGAGTGCCCGGTCGTCACCCTCTCGTGCAGGTGGCGTTCTCCGTGGTCGAACCGGAATCGGCCGGCGTGATGCCCTCACCCGACTTCGCCGCCGTCGGGGCGGGTTTCGATCAGATGGCTCCCCGCAGTGAGTTCGACCTGCACATCGTCGCCGTCGCCGATTCCGGCGGGTGGCGGATCCAACTTCACCACGCACGAGATCTGTTCGACGAGAGCGTGATCCGCGGGCTGGGAGAGCGTGTGGTCGCGGCCGTCGAGGCGGTGACCGGTGACCCCTCGTGCCGGGTGGCGGCGATCGAACCCCTCACCGAGGCCGAACGCGCATTCGTCCTGCGCCGGGCGGAACCGGCGTCGACGACCGATGCCGAGCCCCTGCTCGGTGAACTGCTCACCGACGCTGTCGCGGCATTCCCCGATCGTCCCGCGATCGCCGACGGCACCAGGACCCTCACCTATCGCGAACTCGACGCGTGGGTGTCGGTCACCGCCCGGGCACTGATCGCACGTGGCCTCGGTGCGCGGCAAGCGGTGGCCGTCGTGGTGCCCCGATCCGTCGAATCGGTGGTCGCGATCTGGGCCGTGAGCCGCATCGGCGGCATCTGCGTGCCCGTCGACGTGACCTACCCGGCCGCACGCATCGATCACGTGATCGCCGGGGCGCGCGCCACCGCGATCGGACCATCCGACATCCCGCCGCAACCCCCGAAGGATCAGTCGGGACACGTTGTGCCCGAGCCGGTCACACGCGTGTCGCGCGACGACCTCGCCTACATCATCACGACATCGGGTACCACCGGCACACCGAACATCGTCGGGGTCACCCACCGCGGTGTCCACCGGGTTGCGTCCCTGGGCGACGTCGAACCGTCGGATCGGGTCGGGATGGCGATCAGCCCCGGCTTCGACGCCACGCTGCACGACATGCTGCTGCCGCTCGCCGCGGGAGCGACATTGGTCGTCGTGCCCGCCGAGGTCTCCGGCGGCCGGGATCTGTCCCGATTCCTCGACGACACGGGTGTCAGCGTGTTCACCGCGACCCCGTCGGTGATGCAAACACTGCAACCGGGGGCCATCACCTCGTTGCGTCTGGTCTACATCGGCGGTGAGGCGTTGCCGGCGGACCTCGCCGCAGCCTGGTCCGGTCACGCCCAGGTGATGAACATCTACGGGCCCACCGAGACGACAGTGACGGTCTCCACCAGCGCCTACCGCGACGGCGACCCGATCCGCCTCGGGCATCCGCGGCCAGGTATCGGGGCCGAGGTGCTCGACACCCGGCTGCGACATGTGCCGCCGGGCGTCGTCGGCGAGCTGTACATCAGCGGGACCGGGCTCGCCCGCGGCTATCTCGGTGATCCGGAGTCGACGGCCGCGACCTTCGTCGCCGGACCCGAGGGCCGGCGCCGCTACCGCACCGGCGACCTGGTGCGGTGGGACCGTGACACCGGTGAGCTCGTCTACCTCGGCCGCGCCGACCGTCAGGTCAAGATCCGCGGACAGCGGGTGGAACCCGCCGAGATCGATGCGGTGATCGTTCGGGCCGGCGCCCGACGGTCGGTCACCGTCCTGCGGAAGGGTCCGGTGGGCCCCGCGCTCGTCTCGTATGTCGTCTCGCCGGTACCCGCCGACGACCTCGCCGCCGAATGCCGCGCGGTGCTGCCCCGCCACATGGTGCCGAGCCGCTTCATCGAGATGGACGGGCTACCGCTGACCGGTGCGGGCAAGATCGACGAGAAGCGCCTGCCCGAACCGGTGTGGTCGAGTTCGGCACGGGAGCCCGAAAACCCGCTCGAGACAGCTGTTCTCGAGTCCTTCCGCACCGTGCTCGCCGACGACGAGACCGCCCTGCAGGTCGGCATGGACGACGACTTCTTCGCAGCCGGCGGCAACTCCCTCGCACTGCTGGTGCTGCGTGACGAACTCGCCCGGCGCACCGGGATGACCATCGACGCCGCACGCCTGTTCACCTGCCGAACGCCCGCCGAGATCGCCCGCGCCCTCGAGGCGGGAACGGCCGGAGAGCCCGGGCCGCTCGCTCGACGCGTGGTGCCGCTGTCGCGAACCACGCTGCCCGACAGCGTGACAGAGACCGACAGCGTGACAGGGCGTCGGGTGGTCTGGTGTGTGCACACCGCGGCGGGCACCGTCGAACCGTTCCGCGCGCTCGGCGAATCCCTGCGCTCGGCCGCGGCTTTCGGACTGCAACTGCCCGAACTCGTGCTCGCCGACCGCGAACTCCCGTCCACTCTCGACGAGATCGCGGCCCTGCATGTCGCCGCGCTGCGGCAGGCGCAACCGAAGGGTCCCTACACCCTCGTCGGATGGTCGCTCGGCGGGCTGATCGCCCACGAGGTCGCCCGCCGGCTCGTCGACGCGGGCGAACAGGTCGCGACCCTGATGATCCTCGACTCGCGCACCCCTGCGGAACTGCGGGAGGTCGGCGACGACGAGTTGTTGCCCGACGATCATCCGCTGCGCGCGGCCGCCGAGCAGCACGATCCGCAAGCGCTGCAACGGTTCGAAGATCGAACGCGGGCGATGGCGGCGGCGGCGCGGGCATACGACCTGCGGCCGATCGGCGTCGGCAAGGTCATCTACGTTGCCGCCGACGACAATCCGGACAGCACACGCTGGATGAGGGCCGTCGAGGCGGCCGACGGGACGAGTGTCGAGGTGATGACCGCCGGCACGACGCACGCGGAGCTGGGGCATCCGGATGTGATGCGCCGGATGGCCCGCAGAATCGAGGAGGAATGGTGACCGAATCCGATCGGCCGGGATCGTCTGGACAGGGATCGTCCGGACAGGGGTCGTCCCCGGACGAACCGGCCCGGCAGATGTCGATCCTGTTCGTCTGTACCGGCAACATCTGCCGCTCGCCGATCGGTGAGCGTGTCCTGGACGCCCTGGCGACCAGGGCGGGCGTGCCGGTCTCGTCGACCAGTGCGGGTGTCGGCGCGCTCAACGGAGCGCCGATCCATCCGCACTCCGCCGCAGTGCTCACCGAAAACGGCTACAACGCAGAAGGATTCGAGGCCCGATACCTGCGCCCTCCCATGCTGGGCGATGCCGACCTGGTGTTGTGCATGAGCCGGGAACACCGTGCCGCCGTTCAGCAGATGGCGCCGGTCCGGTGGAAGCGGGTGTTCACCCTCACCGAGTTCGCGGCGCTCACCGACATCGGTTCGCTGACGGAGATCATCGCCGGCCGCGGACGCATCGATCCCAACTCCGGCCTGCTCGACATCGTCGATCCGATGGGTCGCCCGCGTGAGGACTTCGACCGCGTGTTCGCCGAGATCGAACCCAAGGTGGAAACGGTCACCGGATGGCTTGCGGGGCAGGTCCATGCGTCCGGTCCCGCCGGTGAGCGGTCGACGGGGGAGAGCCGATGATCCGCCGTATGGTGAGCAACCGCGCCGTACAGATCCTCGCGGTGGTGGTCGTACTCGCAGCCGCCGCGGTGGCCTGGCTCGCGTATTCGGCGCTGAAGGTGAAGGGCGACCTGGAATCGGTGCGCACCGACGCCGGTCAGGCCAGGACGCTGATGCTCGACGGCGACCAGGCCGGCGCCCGGGCCGCGGCGGAATCGGCGGCCGCGCGGGCGGAGGACGCCTCGGAGAGGTCGCACGGCTTGCTCTGGTCGGCCGTCGCCGCGGTTCCCGCGCTCGGATCGCCGCTGAAGTCGGTGCAGCAGATGAGCGATGCGGTCGAGTCGCTGTCGGCCGACGTCCTGGTTCCGGCGGCCGACCTCGCGTCGGTCCTCGACCCCGATCAGCTGCGGACCGGTAACACGGTGAACCTCGAGCTGCTCCGCGACGCCCAGCCGGCCCTGCAGTCGGTGGCCGAGAAGTCGGCCGCCGTCGCCGAACAGGTGTCCTCGATCAACCCGAGCTGGCTCGGTGTGGTTGCCGATGCCAAGACCCAGTTGGCCGACCAGGTCGACGCCGCGGACTCGACCGTCCAGGCGACCAACATCGCCGCACAGCTGGTCCCGTCGATGCTGGGATCGACCGGGCCGAGAAACTACTTCATGGCGTTCCAGACCCCCTCGGAAGCACGCGGAACCGGCGGTCTCGTAGGCGGATTCGCGGTGCTCAGAGCGGCAGACGGCCGCGTGACCATACCGGAACTGGGTGCGAACTCGGAGTTCCGCGATCCGGCGACACCGACGATCAACCTGGGTCCGGAGTACGACGCGATCTACTCGTACTACAAGCCCTACACCGACTTCCGCAACGGAAACCTCAGCGCCGACTTCACCGACGCCGCACAGATCTGGATCGCCAACTGGAGGGCGCAGACCGGCCAGCGGCTCGACGGCGCGATCGCGCTCGACCCGATCGCGCTGAAGTATGTCCTCGAGGTCGTCGGGACGGTGACGCTGCCCGACGGTGAGAAGATCACCGCCGACAACGTCGTACCCATCACGCTGTCCACCGCGTATCAGCGATACGCCACGGACAACGAGGCGCGAAAAGACTACTTGCAGAACATCTCGGGAGCCGTGGTGAAGAAGCTCATCACGTCCGGGGGCAGCACGCGCAAGCTGCTCGAGGCGCTCGGGCGCGGCGTGCACGAGCGACGGATCATGGTCTACAGCACGACCGGCGAGGAACAGAAGATCCTCGAGACCACCAATCTGGGCCATCAGATCTCCGACACCACCTCGCCCTACCTGCAGGTCGCGATCGGCAACGCCTCGGGCACCAAACTCGACTACTACCTACGACGCGACATCAGTTACACGTCCGGGCCGTGCACGGGCGACACGCGCGAATCGACGATCACGGTCAAGCTCACCAACACCCTCGACACCACCGACCTCACCGACTATGTCGCCGGAGGGCTGGGCACCGACCTGTCGGTGAACAAGGGCACCAACCTCGCGAACGTCGAGTTCCTGACGACCAAGGGCGCCGTGCTCAAGGAGATGACACTCGGCGAGGGTGGTGCCTTCTACGTCGAGCAGACACTGCACGACCGGCCGTATTACTCCACGCGCGTGGGAATCCCACCGGGACAGACCGTGACGATCACGCTGAAGATCGACGAGCCGACCACTGCGAAGGGTGAGGCCGAGGTGCCCATCCAGCCGCTGGTCGACGACCCGACAGTCAAGGTCGATGTGCCGGCGTGCGGAGCCGAGGACTAGCCGTCGGAGGGGTCGGCGATTCCCGGGGATCTCCGTGAAATCGCATCCATCTCAGCGGATTCCGAGGGCAGATTGCCCTTCGGTGGTGCTGAGGCGGACGCGATTTCCGCGTCGGTTCAGGCGAGGCGGCGCGGCGACGGTTTGCGGCGATCGGCACTCGAGCCAACGCGCAGCGGGTGCGATGCTGTTGTCCCGCGGGTGATCTCGATGCTTCTCGACCGGTAGTGCTCGACCGGTGGTGAGAGTTCAGTAGTAGTACGGGTAGTCGTCCCACCGCGGATCGCGCTTCTCCAGGAACGCATCTCGCCCTTCGACGGCCTCATCGGTCATGTAGGCCAGGCGGGTGGCCTCACCGGCGAACACCTGCTGGCCCATGAGCCCGTCGTCGGTGAGGTTGAAGGCGAACTTCAGCATGCGCTGTGCCGTCGGCGACTTGCCGTTGATCTTCCGCGCCCACTCGATGGCGGTCGTCTCCAGATCTGCGTGCGGCGCAACGCGGTTGACCGCGCCCATGCGGTGCATGGTGTCGGCGTCATAGGCCTCACCGAGGAAGAAGATCTCGCGGGCGAACTTCTGGCCGACCTGCTTGGCGAGGTAGGCGCTGCCGTAACCGGCGTCGAACGAACCCACGTCGGCGTCGGTCTGCTTGAACCGGGCGTGTTCGGCCGAGGCGAGGGTGAGGTCGCACACCACATGCAGCGAATGGCCGCCGCCGGCCGCCCAGCCGTTGACCACCGCGATGACGACCTTGGGCATCGTGCGGATGAGGCGCTGGACCTCCAGGATGTGCAGGCGCCCGCCCTCGGCCTTCACCCGTGCGGCGTCGACGGTGTCGGCACCCGCGCCGGCGACGTCGGAATCATGGCTGGTGGCGTACTGGTAGCCGGAACGGCCGCGGATGCGCTGGTCGCCGCCGCTGCAGAACGCCCACCCGCCGTCCTTGGGGCTCGGTCCGTTGCCGGTGAGCAGGATGGTGCCCACATCGGGGCTGCGGCGAGCGTGGTCGAGGACTCGGTACAGCTCGTCGACGGTGTGCGGCCGGAACGCGTTGCGGACCTCGGGCCGGTCGAAGGCGATCCGCACGATGCCGTACTCGCGGCCCTGGCCCGCGTGGCGGTGATAGGTGATGTCGGTGAGGTCGGCGAATCCCGGCACGTCGACCCACTGCGACGGATCGAACGGCTGCGGCTGGTCAGCGGTGGTCTCGGTGTCGGGCGTCGCACTCATGCGCTCAGCCTAATCGCGGGCCGGTGCGAACCGACGGTCGGGCGATGGGGTGCACGGGCGGAGCCGCAAGGCCGCGCGAATGCGCATTTGGTCACGATGACGGCACGAATTGGGCGCAGATCACTGCCGATTCGCCGTTGAGCTGCCGAACTTACCTCGAACATCACCAGAATCTCAGTTTTGGGTGGTTAGCTGTCCTCATGGCTGTATGGGGGTGGATTCTGGTCATCGGGGGTGGCTGGTGCGTGTTGTCGGTGGTGATCGCCGTCGTTATCGGGCGAGCGGTCAAGATCCGTGACGAGAAGGAGCGCGGGCCGCGCGGGGTTCCGGACTATGTCCCGGATTCGACGCGACGCCTGGCCCGCGGTGCGGTGTGTGTGGACCTCGCCGATCACCGGCGGGCCGATGGCGCGAACGACGACACGCACCGAAGTGGGGCCTGACCGGACCCAGGAGCCGCCATGCCACCTGCCGGCGGCGGACCGGCCCCGCGGGGCTCCCTCGCCACTGGCTGATCCCGGGCTTCTTATACGGTTGCCGGGTGAGTGATGCAAACGATCGCGCTGTCGAGACCGTCGAAGAAGACCCCCACGAAGGTGGCTTCCGGGCGCACACGGCGATCACCACCGAGCGCGGTGGCCCGAGGTACGGCGAGTTCAGCGAGCAGGTCCGGTTGCTCATGGACAACGCGCGCTACGCCTGCCCCGACGATTCGGAGGTGGCCGAACTCATCGACCATCTGACCGCCGTCAACGAGCGGCTCGCGAAGGCCCGGATCGACGAATGGCAGTCGCCCGCGGGTACGCGCATCGACCTCCCGTCACGCGGCAACATCACGCTGCCGCCGTATGAGGTGACCGAGGTGACCGACGCCGGTGTCGTCGCCGAGCTGACGTTCCGCGACTTCCACCTCGGCGGCAACAACGCCGCCCACGGCGGGCACGTCGCGGTCGCCTTCGACGACGTCGGTGGATTCGCCTCGGCCGTTGCGGTGCAGCACGTCAGCCGTACCGCCTACCTCAACGTGCAGTACCGCTCGATCACCCCGCTGAACAAGCCGCTGCGCATCAGCGCCTGGGCGGAGAAGGTCGACGGCCGCAAGGTGTTCATCAAGGGCACCCTGCACGACGGCGACCGGCTCTGCGCCGAGATGGACGCGCTGTTCATCAAGCTCAACCCCGGCCAGGCCTAGAGGTCTGGGAGTCCCGCGGTCCGGCAACACACCTCCTCAGAAGGTGATGCGCCGGCTCACATCCACGGGAACACTCGTCCGCGACAGGCGCAGCACGATCGTCGGCGCCTCGTCGTCGCCGAGCGGCCAGAGCTCACCGGTCTCGCGACGCAGTCCGGCGAGTTCGTCGCCGCGATTGCTCGACAGCGTGCGGGCGGTCTCGTCGTCGAGGGCGTAGAGGAACGTCGGCGTCATCGGGTGGACGGCGTAACCGAGCCGTTCGGCGGTCACCCAGAGCTGTTCGGCAACGAGACCGGCCCGTAGGTAGTCGGCGGGTGCCGTCCCACGCTGGGCGAGGAGCAGGATCGCCGACGACGACGAGACCCGCTTGGCGGCGTCCGCGCCGAGCGCTTCGCCGCCACCCCACTCGTCGAGCAACGCCATCACGTCGGCCCGGCGCAGTACGTCGAGCATGCCGGCCATCGCCGGGGGCAGATCGAGCGAGGCGACGGCGATGCCTTCCGGTGCGGCCGGATCGGTGGTCAGCTCCTGGAACATCTCGCGGTGCAGCTCGGGGGTCAGGAACCGCGCACGGTCCGAGCGGGAGATGATCGATGCGTAACGCGCGATCTCGTCGCGATCGGTGAGAGCCAACAGCCGGGTGGTGTCGGTGCCGGCGACGTCCTGCAGGCTCGCGAGTTCGACGGCCGACGGCTGCGACGCGTCGCCGTTGCCGCGTCGCGTACTCCGCGCGAGCAGAGCACCGAGCTCCGCCTCGGCCTCGGGGGAGCGGGTCCCGGTCCCGATCCCCTTGAGCAGGACTTTCCCGGCGAGCGAAGTCTCGTCGCCGGAGATCTCGACGTCGTCGAGGACACCGCGGCTCGCTGCGGCGACCCGCGCGTTGAACAGGGCGGCACCCACGGCGACCGCCGAGGCCCGATGACCGACGTCGAGCGTCGAGGTCCGGGCGGGGTCGAGGGTGATCGTCACCGCGTCGTCGTCGGCGGTGATCCGCCACGGTTGCTGGTTGCCCGCCGACGGTGCCCGGGTCGCGGCATGGACGATGAGTTCACGGTCGGTCATCTCCGCGATCGCGTTCTCCGGCGTGGGCACGACGACGGTGCCGGTGGCCGCGTCGTCCGCGGAGGTGCCGGTCGTCCCGGAGGTACTCGCCGCGACGAACGGATCCTCGAGGCCGTCGAGCCAGCGGTCACGGTCGAAGCGCACTCGGCCCGAGGGCAACGGCCTGCCCTGCACCAGTCGCCGGACCGCAGCGGCGACCGTCGCACCGCCGAGCAGGACATCGCCTGCAAGCTGTGGCCACGCGGTGACCGTGTGGTCGAGTTCGATGGCCGAGGCTGCCATCGCCGCGGTCACCTTGGCCGGTTCCAGCACTTTCACCGCGAGGGGGGTGAGCTGTGCGCGGCTGAGGCCGACGAGGTCCTCGACGGAGAGATCACCGGCGAGGCCGTGGAAGAGGGGTCGCTGGGGTTCCAGATCGAATCTCTCGACGTCGAGGGTTCCGCCGTCGCTCGTTTCCATCAGAACCGGGATACCCAGAGATCGGCACTTCTCGCGGACCATAACCTTGACATCGAACGAATCGCATTCTTCGACAACGAGATCGAGTCCGGTGAGGAACTGATCGATGTTCTCGGTTGTAATGCCATCCGGAAAGACCGCGGTGGTCAGATAGGGATCGATTTCTGCAATCCGCCTGGAGGCGACCACGGCTTTGTTGGAATCGATATCCATCAGCGTCGCTGGAATTCGATTCATATTTGTCAGTTCGAGATCATCGAAATCGGCGAGGCGCAATTCGCCGGCGAGACCTTCGAGTGCGAGGGTGAGAGATATCGCGTGGCCTACACTCAGCCCGACGACACCGATCCGTAGGTTACCGGCGGCTTCGAGCTGGGTACACGTGATCTTGTGTCGGTTGCGGTCAAGTCGGAGTCGACGGAAAGCGAGCGGTCCGGGGATCTTCACGACGGTCTTGCGCCACGGGAAGTGCACAAACCGGGGCGGCTCGTCGCGCAGCGTGGCCTCGACCGCCGGGAGCAGCTCGTCGAGCGCCCGAGACGTTTGCGGCGTGATGTCGGACACAATCACGGTCGGATCGTCGGTGAGCAGAGCCGGGAGTTCGGCCTGCGGGTAGACGGTTGCAGCAGTTGCCGGCGAGGTGTGCATACAAGCATGGTGGCGCACCCGATTGCGCGGTGCCAACACGGCAATGCACCGGATCTACATAAGAAAGTGCGCTTGAGGCAGTGCACAAATGTGTCAATGTGGCAGCATTACACGCGGGGTCAGGGGAGATCTCGTCTCTAAATTTCCTATTTCCGGAAGGCAGAATACTGCGATGAATACGATCACCACTACCGACGATGTGGTCCGCACCGGCACGCTGCGATCGGTCGCACCAGAGACCGGCACCGCGTATTCGGTGGTGGCCGCGAGCCCGCGCCGCGAGCCGGATCTGTGGCACGAGTACCTCTCGGGAGCCGACGCCTCCTACCACCGGCACGGATGCGCCGCCGCGCTCGAGTACGACGAGGTCGTCACCGGAGTGGGCACCGCGCTGTTCTACGCCGTCCTCGACCAGACCGGCAAAGTTGTCGGTGGCCTGCGGGTACAGCCCCGTTTCGACGCTGCGGCACAGTCGCACGCGCTGGTCGAGTGGGCCGGTCAGCCGGGTCAGGTCCAGCTGGTCAACGCGATCGAAGAGCGGCTCGCGGGTGGCATCGTCGAGGTCAAGACGGCGTGGGTGGACGAACGTTCACCGATCGCCGCCACCGTCGCCGGGCAGCTCTCGCGGCTGGGCCTGGTGATCATGGAGATGGCGGGCGTCGACCACATGATGGCGACCGCGGCCGATCACGTGCTCCGGCGCTGGCAGTCCGGCGGCGGACGCGTCGACGAGTCGGTGTCCCCGACCCCGTTCCCGGACGAGCGGTACCGTACTCGGCTCATGTGGTGGGACCGTGCCCGCCTGACCGAGCACACCTCGCCCGAGACGTGGCGCCGGATGCGCGACGAGGCCGACGCGCTGCAGTCCGATGCGAAGACTCACCGGCCGCTGGTGCGGGTCTCGATCTCGACGAAGTCGGCCGGACGCCGATAGAAGACCTCGTACAGGCTTGCCGACGGTGGTGACGCCGTCCGCTCGGCATCGGCCGCGTGGGCACTGGGGGCGCCGTCGTTCCACATGACGGCGTCGACCGAGGTGATCACCGTGGTGTCGCGGCCCTTTTCTTTGGCTTGGTACACGCACTCGTCGGCGCTGCCGAGCAGGTTGCCGATCACGTCGTCGGTGGAGTAGGCGATGTCGAGAGGTGTGCCCACCGGGTGGTCCCTGGCGGCGAGCAGCGGCGCGCAGACACCGCCGACGCTCACGGTGACCGGGGCCGCCGCCGCGACCGCGGCGCGGAGTCGTTCGGCACAGAGCCACAGTTCGTCCTCGTCGTGCACGACGTGGAACATCAGGAATTCCTCGCCGCCGTAGCGGCACACCTCGGAACCGACCGGGGCGTGTTCGCGGATCGCCGCCGATGCGCTGAGCAGCACGCCGTCGCCGGCGAGGTGGCCGTACTGGTCGTTGATCTTCTTGAAGTGGTCGACGTCGAGGAGCAGGATGCCGATCCGGCCGGTGGACGAACGGGCCGCCGACAGCAGCTGGGAGGCGCGGATCAGGAATCCGCGGCGGTTCAGCAGTCCGGTCAACGGGTCGATACCGACCAGCCGCGTCTGCTGGTCGAGCACCGCCTCCATGGACTTGCGCAGGGCGACGACGAGGAACACGGGCACGACGATGAGTCCCGCCATCGAACCGAAGCTGATCAGGAACTCCGGACCGGTGCCGGTGGTGAAACCCAGGACTATCGCGCTGCAGACCACCGCGAGAGTCAGGTGGGACAGGATCATCTTGTGCGTCGCGGAGATCGCGCCGATGGCGGGGACGACGGCCACGATCGCCAGGACCAGGGCCGACGAGCGCGGGGACGCGAGGATCATCGAGGTGCCGCCGATGCCGATGATCCCGAGACCGCCCAGGAGAGCGAATTCGACGTCGGAGAGCCGGGCCCGGATCGTGGTGACGACGAATACGACGGCGATGAACGACCAGATGATGAGCAGAACCGGCATGCCGCCCGGATAAAGGGTGTCCGGCGCCAGCAGACTGATGACCGGGAGCGGCAGCACTCCGCCGGTGCTGATCAGCGTGGCCATCGACCGCGCGTCGTAACGGCGGAGCACCCTCCTGATCAAGCCCATGTATCGGAACCGCTTTCCGTCGGCGGCCGACGGGTCAGCCGCGAGGTTGTCGAACTGTCGAATTTCTGCAGCTGAGTTGTCATAGGTGAAATCGAAGGCTTTGGAAACCAACCTACTCCCAGGCAATGGATGTACCTTACCAGCAGTTTTGTGGCCCACCAGGGAATCGTTAGCCGTGCTGTCATCACCGAAATGAAACTGTGTTCCGCAACTAATCGGGGATAAGGGAGAAGTTGTCGTTCGCGTCGCGAGTTAATCGATTCTCCGGGGTGTCGCGCAGGTCCCGGCTCGTCACGACGGGTTAAACCAACAAACAACGCAGACGTCGCGGCGACTTCAGGTATTGGTGCGTTTACGGCAAACCGCCACGCCGCATCACTAATGTGAGAACGGTCATATCGGTCACTGCGGCGCTGAGCCTTGCCGACTGTTCTGCGACCGAAATGTGCCGGTTCCGGGTACAGTGCCCCCGGGGGATTGACTGCGGCGTTCGATGTTCGCCGCCCGGGGGGATCGGACGCAGCGCGTGAAGAAGTGTTGAGGCTTGGCACGTCGGTGATCGCGGTGTCCGTCGACCCCTACCACCGCGCGGCCGTCGCCTACGGACAGGACGAGTCGGTGGCGATAGCCGATCTGTTCGTCGAGCAGGTGCTCAAGCCCATCAGTCCGCGTGCGGAATTCCGCCGCCGCTCGGACCTGCAGTGGCTGATCTACCTTCCTCCCGCCGACGGGGACGACGACGCGCGCGGCCGAAACGCCCTCATCGATGCGGCCCGTACAAAGCTGGGCGCGCACACGGTCAGCGCCGGCGACCGCAGCTGGTTCCTCGACGTCTGCATGGGCGTCGCGGTCGGGGACGACCTGGCCGGCACCGAGAACGACGATGATCTCATCCGCCACGCCGACGCGGCACTGTGCATGGCTCTCGACCAGCGGGTCGCGGTCGTCTTCGCCCGGCCGAACATGCGGCGCAGAATCCGTGCCGAAGTGGATCTCGCCGGATGGCTCACCCGGTCGGTGGAACGTGACTTCTCGGTCTTCTATCAACCCATCGTCGCCGTGGAGGACCGCCGCGTCGTCGGCTACGAGTCGCTCCTGCGGTGGCACACCGAGTCCGGCGTTCTCGCGCCCGATTCGTTTCTCGCTGTCGCCGAAGGGATCTCGCTCCTCGCGCCGATCGGCCGGCACGCGATCGGGGAGGCCATCCGCGATCTCGCCGGTGGTATCACCCAGGCGAGCGGGCCCGACACCTTCGTCTCGATCAATCTCTCGGGTCAGCAGTTGTGGGACAACGGCATCGTGGCCTATGTGGGTGGCCTGATCGCCGAGCACGACCTCGATCCGTCACGCGTGTGGGTGGAGGTCCGAGAAGATCAGGCGATCCGTGTCGACTCCTCGGCCGCCCGCGCCATCGACTCGCTTCACGACCTCGGATGCACGATCTGCATCGACGACCTGGGTGCGGGCTTCTCCGCCCTGCGCTATGTGCGGGACCTGCCCGTGGATGTGCTCAAGGTCGACCGGACCCTCATCGCGCAGCTCGGGGACAGCGCATCCGATCGCGCCGTCGTCCGCGCGATCGGCGAGATGGCCGCCGCGACCGGGGTGCGGATGGTGGCCGAGGGCATCGAGTCCGAGGACATGGTCCCGATGCTCGAGGAGTTCGGGTTCGACTATGCCCAGGGCTACCTGTTCGGCCGTCCCGAGCCGCTCGAGGAACTGTTCGGCACACAGTAGAGGGGCGGCCCGCTCGCCGTCCGGCGAGCCGACCGCCCCGGCTCGGATCAGTGTTCTGTGTTCAGGTTGTGTCGTGAATCGATGGCGCCTCCCGATGGATCAGAGAAACAAAAACCCCTGGTCGATGAGGTCCGGCGTTACGTGACCGTCCCGGTCTCGATGGCCTGCGGCCTGCTGGAGCTCTCCACCTCGATGCGACGCGGCTTGGCCTTCTCGGCCAACGGGATCGTCACGGTGAGCACGCCGTTGTCGTAGCGGGCGGAGATGCGGGAACTGTCGATGGAGTCGCCGAGCGTGAGCTGCCTGCGGTAGGTGCCGGAGAATCGTTCGCTCGTCAGCCACTGGACACCCTCGTCGGACGGGGTGCTCCGCTGTGCGGACAACGTGAGAACTCCGTTGTCGACGCTGACGTCGATCGAGCCCGGGTCTGCCCCGGGGAGATCGGCGACGAGCATGTAGTGATCGGCGACCTTGTAGAGGTCAAGTGGCATGAATCGGGGCGTACGCGCGGTTCCGGCCGCTGAACCGGTCATCATGCCTCGGGTCCAGGCATCCATGTCGGAAAAGGGATCGAAACGAAGCACAGCACTTCACCTCCTGTGTCACAAGGCTGCTCGCCACCCGTTTGACGAGCAGTTCATCGCTGTACTGACAACGAAGATAGCACCGGTTCCGACACTCGTCTAGCACTCACGGCAAGAGAGTGCCAGTTTTTTTCGACGCTTTCGGCAGGGGTGCCCCGAGGGGCCTAATCGGTGAGTTCGGTTGCCTCGATGGTGAATCCGGCGTTGCGGAGGCGATCGATGAGTGCGTCGCCCATCGCCACGGCGGTCGTCAGGACGCCGACGCGGTCGGGCAATCGGTCGCGGTCGAGCGCGAGGGCGAGCGCGGATTCGGCGAGCATCACCGCGGTGGCCTTGTAGCCGGGGTCGCCCTGGGCCCGCATCCGGGCCCGGTAGCGCCGGCCGGTGGTGGTCCGGGTGAAGGTGTCGACGACGAAGTAGCCACTCTCCCTGGCCTTTTCGCTCGGACCGTCGCCGGGCTTGGGGAGCAGCCGGTCGAGGATGCGTCGAGTGGGTCCGAAGCTCATCGCGCCCATGAACGCGCCGGTGCCGACCGCCACCGCGCCGGCCGCGAGGGTCGACACCGCCGGGATGCCGCCGACGCTCATGGTCTCGGCGTAGTGGAAGTTCTTGCCGTAAGCGTTGTCCAGCAACGCATTCGAGCGTCGCACGATCCGGGTGTTGTGCGCGGCCATGAAGAACGGGGCCAGCGTGCCCCGCAGCGACGGGTCGACCTTCTTCGCGTTGATGATGGACAGGTCGCTCGGCTCGTCGGACAGACTGACGCGGGGGACGTCGCCGGGACCGCTGGACAGGGCCTGCGGATTGAGCATGAGGCGTCGTGCGGGGGCGTTTCTGGCCTCCTCGGCGATGACGCGCATCGAGTCGATCGTGCCGCCGGAGATGCCGCCGCGCATCGACGCCACCACCAGCGTGGTGTCGGTCATCTCGCCGGCGGCGTCGGCGTCGACCTTCCTGTGCAGCGCGTAGGTCGTGATGTCGGAGGGCACCGAGTCGAAACCGCAGGAGTGCACGATGCGGGCGCCCGACGCCGTCGCGACGTCGTGGGCCTTGTCGATGGAGTACCGCACGAAGGGGACCTCGCCGGTGAGGTCGACGTAATCGGTGCCCGCGGTGGCGGCGGCGATCAGCAGTGCCTCGCCGTATTTGAGGTAGGGACCGACCGTGGTGCAGACGACCCGGGTGCGCGCGACCATCGCGTCGAGCGCCGCCGGCGAGTTCGCGTCCGCGATGACCAGTGGCCAGTCGTGGGCACGCAGCGGCAGAGCCTCGCGGGTCTGCCTCAGCTTGGCCTCGTTGCGCCCCGCCAGCGCGATCTTGGTGCCGATGGGTGCGTGATCGGCCAGGTACCGCGCGGTGAGTGCGCCGACGAAGCCGCTGGCGCCGTAGACGACGACGTCGAACTCGCGGCCGTGGGAGGTGGATGTGGTCTCGGTGGTCGATTCCCCGCTCATCTTCCCGACCTTACGTGGGACGCCGGTCACAGGTACCCGCCGAGTCGGTCACCGCCGTTGCCGATCAGGCGCGCCGGGCGGCGAACCGGGCCGCGAAGGGTGCGACGAACAGCATGAGCAGCACTCGCAGTATCTGGGCGGCGACGACGAAGGCGACGTTGCCGCCGGCGCCCGTGGCCGCGGCGAGGACCGCGTAGATGCCGCCCGGGGTGGTCGCGAGGTAGCAGTCGAACATCGACTCGCCGGTCCACACGGAGAGCGCGACGCCCAGCAGCGCGCAGCCGGCCCCGATGGCGAGGATGAGGACCAGTGCGTAGGGAAGGATGCGGCCGATCGCACGCAACCGCTCCATCGTGAACCCGAGTCCGGCCTGCCAGCCGATGACCGCATAGGCGACGGTGAGGAGTGCGGCCGACACCTCGGCGTCGCCGGCGACGCCGGTGAGCTCGGCGACCGTGGCCAGGGCGAGCGGGCCGAGCAGACCCGCCGCGGGCAGGTGCAGGAACCGGCCCAGAGGTATGCCGACGCCGAGACATGTCGCCAGCAGCAGCAGGCCCCAGGCCTGGTCGGTCCACGACGCCGGTCCGTCCCCGACCGCACCGCCCTGCTCGCCGAACACGAGGGTGGCGACCAGCGGGATGGTGATGGTGACCAGCGCGACGCGCAGGTACTGCACGACCGCGACGATCCGCTCGTCGCCGCCGAACTCGCGGGTGAGCGCGACGAGCCCGGACGCGCCGCCGGCGACCAGCGCGAGCGACCCGGTCAGCGGGTCGACGTCGCGGTGCAAACCGAGCAGCGCCCCGCATGCGACGGAGATGGCCAGGGTGGCCACACCGATCACGAGCACCGGGAACCACGATGTCCCCAGTCCGCTCACGGTCTGCGGGTCGGCCATCGTCCCGATGTACACGCCCAGCACGCCCTGCGAGGCCACGAACGCCCAGCGCGGGACGATCGGCGGGTCGTCGGTGTCCTCGCTCTGGGAGCTGCCGGGTGCCCGGGGCGCGCGCCCGGCGATGGCCAACGCTCCGGCGATGACGAGGCCGGCGAACAGGGCGGCGGCGTCGACGTCGAAGGTCTCGAGCACGAGCGTCGCGGCGGCGGTGAGAACGGCCAGCAGGATCCAACGACGCATCGTGTACACAGTAAGACGCCGGTCCCGCGTGCGCTGGGGCAGGGCCGTGCGGCGGTCGCGGATCTCAGGCGGGTTGCGCTGTCCCCAGGCTCAGTGCGCCAAAGGGTTTCGGGACTCCCGGCTGGTAGAAGGCGTCGACGGCGCCGACTGCGAAGCCGGCGTCGGCGAGCTCGGCCCGCACGTCCCGCGTGAGGTGACAGCCCCCGGCGACACGCTTCTGGATCGGTTCGAGGCGGCCCTGCCAGCGTCGGACGCTCGCGTCGGGCGCACGGCCGTGTTCGAGGAACGCCAGCGTGCCGCCCGGACGGAGCACGCGTCGCAGTTCGGCCAGCGCGGCCGACGCGTCGAGGATGGTGCACAGCGTGAACGTGGTGAGGGCAGCGTCGAAGGACTCGTCGTCGAACGGCAGTTTCTGGCCGTCGAGGCCTGCTCTCTCGATGGGCACCGTGGAGGTGGCGACGCGGTCGGTGGCCATCGACCAGCCGACGTCGGACGGTTCGACCGCGGCGACCTCGGTGAGCGCCGGCGGGTAGACGCCCACGTTGAGGCCCGAACCGAATCCGATCTCGATCATCCGGCCGGACAGGGGTGCGCACGCCTGTTTCCGCAGCGGGGTCAGCGCTGCCATCCCGCAGGTGGCCTCGATCAGGTGCGGCAGGACTCGGTCGTCGTAAAAGCCCACGTGGCGAGGGTAACGCCGCTCCCCGGCGCAGGGCCGGGACTTCGAGTCCCTAACCTTGTGGAATGAATCGAACGGCCCACGGTTCCGGACCGAATCCGTCGACCCCGAATCCGTCGACCCCGAATCCGTCGACACTGCAGGCGCGGGTGATCGTCGACGAGATGATCCGGTGCGGGGTGGACGAGGCGGTGCTGTGTCCCGGGTCGCGTAACGCGCCGCTGGCATTCGCTCTGCACGCCGCGGATGTGGCGGGCCGGTTGCGGTTGCACGTGCGCATCGACGAGAGGTCGGCGGGCTATCTGGCGCTGGGCCTGGCGGTGTCGTCGGGCCGTCCGGTGCCGATCGTGATGACCAGCGGCACCGCGGTCGCGAACATGGGGCCTGCGGTGTTCGAGGCGAACTATGCGCGCGTGCCGCTCGTGGTGGTCAGCGCCAACCGTCCGTACGAGCTGCTCGGCTCGGGCGCCAACCAGACCGTCGAACAGTTCGGCATCTTCGGCACCCAGGTGCGCGCGGCGATCAGCCTCGGCCTCGCCGAACAGGACCTCGACACCAACAGCCAGTGGCGTTCGGCCGTGGGCCGGGTGCTGGCAGCTGCCCGCGGCGCGCGCACCGGCAACGCCGGACCGGTGCAGTTCGACATCCCGTTGCGGGAACCGCTGGTTCCCGACCCGGAGGACATCGCCGACCCGGCCTCGCCGACCGCCCTCGGGGCGTTCGCCGGACGACCCGGCGGGTTGCCGTGGACGCAGGCACCCGTCGGCAGACTCGACGTCCCGCTGCCCATCGACCTGTCGCTGGACACCGTCGTGGTGTCGGGTCACGGGTCCGGTGTGCATCCCGGACTGGCCGGGGTGCCGACCGTCGCCGAGCCGACCGCTCCGCGCGCGGTGACCCCGCTTCATCCGCTGGCGCTCGGTTCGGTGCGACCGCAGCAGGCCATCATCTGTGGCCGGCCGACGCTGCACCGCGGGGTGTCACGGCTGCTGGCCGATCCGGAGGTGCGGGTGTACGCCCTGACCACGGGTCCGCGCTGGCCGGATGTCTCCGGCAACGTCTACGCCACCGGCACCCGCATCGAGGTCGTCGGACAACCGCGCGAGGAGTGGCTCAAGGAGTGCGCGGCGGTACAGGAGCGCGTGTCGTTCGCGGTGACCGCCGAGCTCGACGAGCCGGGACCGACCACCGGACTGCACGTGGCCCGGGCCGTCAGCGACGCGATGGCCCCCGGTGACCAGCTGGTCGTCGGGGCGAGCAACCCGATCCGCGACGTCGCGCTGGCGGGACGCGTCGCCGACGGGGTGCGGGTGCTGTCCAACCGCGGTGTCGCCGGGATCGACGGCACCAATTCGACGGCCATCGGCGCCGCGCTGGCACTGGACCGCGACAACCCGTCGGGTCGCACCATCGCGCTGATGGGCGACCTGACCTTTGTGCACGACGCGACCGGCCTGGTCATCGGGCCCGGCGAGCCGCGTCCGTCGTCGTTGCGGATCGTCGTCGCCAACGACGACGGCGGTGGGATCTTCGGGCTGCTCGAGCAGGGCGATCCGCGCTACAACTCCGGTCAGTATGCGGGCGCCTACGAGCGGGTGTTCGGCACACCGCACCGCACCGACATCGCGTCGATGTGCGCCGGCTTCCACATCCCGCATCGTCGGGTCGGCGTCGACGAGCTGGCCGCGGTGCTGGGCGAGGAGCCGGCCGCCGGGGGTATCGAGGTGGTAGAGGTCGCGACCGACCGCGAGAGGTTGCGGACGGTGCACGCGTCGATCGCCGCTCGCCTGCGGTAGGCGGGTGCCGCCGATGGCGTGCCCGCTACGCTGAACGGCATGAATCCGGTGATCCAGCGACGCGTGCAGCTCGGGCTGCTCGTCGTCGGGGTGACGATCACCTTCATGGCGCTGACCCTCATCGCGGGCTGCTTCAAGAACGATTCCTCGATCGAGGAGAGCAAGGCGACCGTGATGGCCGAGGTCGTCTCTGTCGACAGTCTCCACGCCGCGGTGAACTTCCAGACGCCCGACGGGTCGTTCCACAGTCCCAAGTTCGGTCTGCTGTACCCCACCGAGCTCAGCGAGGGACAGCGGATCAGCGTCGACTACGCGGTGTACAACCCCGACCTCGCGCGACCGACCGGCCGGACCGCCGTGCTGTCGATCATCCCGGCGCTGTCGGTGATGGTCGGGGCGTGGGTGGTGATCGGGCTGCTGATGGTCGGGGTCGCCGAGGCCAGCAGGCGGTGGACCCGCCGGGACGGAACCGCCGGGGCCGACGAGGAGACTTCCGGGGACGTGGACATCAAGGCCGTGGACACCAAGGCCGAGGACACCAAGGCCGTGGACACCAAGGCCGAGGACACCAGCCGGGACGAGACCGTCAGCCCGAGATGACCGTGCGGGTCTCGCCCGAGACCACCAGCGCCTCGTCGTCGCGCAGGAAGTGCAGCGGGTGCTCGGCCGCGAACCGCTCCCGGGTCGCGTCCACCGGACCTCGTCCGCCGACCGTGCCCTCCGCATGCGGTACGACGATGACGTCGACCAGACCCAGCCCCAGCGTCGAGGCCAGCGGTGCGGCCTCTCCCGGGTTGTCCAGCAGCGACAGTGGTGCGATGTCCGGTCCGGTGATCGCGGCCCCCGCGCTGACACCGATGTAGGGGAGGCCGGCACGGACGGCGTCGACGAGCGGACGGTCGGCGCCCGCGAGACGCAGTGCGCCGAGCAGGTGGAACACATTGCCGCCCGCGACGAAGACGGCGTCGATCTCGCCGAGTGTGCGTGTGAACGCCGCCGCGGAGACGAGTTCGGGGTCGAGCTCGCAGACCACGAAGCCCTGGTCGCGAAGGGTCGCGCGTTCCAGATCGAGCCAGGCCTGGTCGGGATAGATCGACGACGCCGTCGGCAGGTAGCCGATGCGTCCGCCCGCGCCGGTGCGGGTGCGCAGGAACTCCGGGACGGGCGTGAGCCAGCGGCTCAGCAGGAGCAGGTCGGGGGCGGGCACGCATCCACTGTGCACGGTGAGCGCGGTGCGCGGTACCGCCGATCGGCGCCGGGTGGGCCGGCCCACAACGAATTCACCACGAGTTCGACGCCCCGACACGTCGATCGTGCGAGCAGGTCACGCGGCGTCGCGACCATGTGGACATGCGCGTCGCGATCGTCGCCGAGAGCTTCCTGCCCCAGATGAACGGGGTGGTCAACTCCGTCCTGCGGGTCGTCGACCACCTGGAGTCCACCGGTCACACGGCCGTCGTGATCGCACCCGACACGCCGCGGGGTGCGCCCGGCGGGCGGGGGCAACTCGGGCGGGGCCAGGTCGAACGGCGGCAGGTCGGGCGGCGCACGCCGGTGCACCTGTTGCCCGCGGTCAAGGTTCCGCGGGTCACGTCGTTGCCGGTCGGCGTGCCCGCACCCGTGCTGTACCGCACGCTGCGTGACTTCGGGCCGGACGTCGTGCACCTGGCCTCACCGTTCGTCGTCGGCGCCGCCGGCGCACTCGCCGGCCGCGCCCTGGGGGTACCGGTGGTGGCGGTGTTCCAGACCGACGTCGCAGGCTTCGCCGCGGCGTATCGCCTCGGCGCGGTCGAGAAGATGGCGTGGCGGTACACGCGCAGGCTGCACGAGATGTGCGACCTCACCCTCGCGCCGTCGACGGCCGCGATGGAGGTCCTGGCCTCGCATGGCGTGCCGCGGCTGCGGCGGTGGGGACGCGGCGTCGACGTCGGGCTGTTCTCGCCGGACAAGCGGGACGACGCGATGCGCGCGCGCTGGCTGGCCGACGCCGGCGAACTCGACCCCGGCGCGCCGCGCGACCGGCTCGTGGTCGGGTTCGTCGGACGGCTGGCACCGGAGAAACACGTCGAACGGCTGTCCGGGCTGATGGGCGACCCGCGGGTTCGTGTGGTCATCGTCGGGGACGGTCCGGAGCGGCCACGGCTCGAACGACTGCTGCACGGTGCGGTGTTCACCGGCGAACTGCGCGGCGAGGCACTGGCACGTGCCTACGCGAGCTTCGACGTGTTCGTGCACGCGGGCGAGCACGAGACCTTCTGCCAGACGATCCAGGAGGCGATGGCAAGCGGACTGCCGGTCGTCGGACCCGATGCGGGCGGACCGCGTGACCTGGTGTCGCCGTTCCGGACCGGCTATCTGCTCGAGGTGTCCGGTTTCGCCGAGAAGCTGCCCGGGATCGTCGAATCCCTGCTGGACGAGTCCGTGCGCGCCGCATTCGGCCGGGCCGCTGTCGCGGCGGTGCGGTCACGGACGTGGTCGTCGGTCTGCGCGGAGCTGGTGGGGCACTACACCTCGGTGACCGGCGCGGATGTCGCGACCGGGGTGGGCCGACCTGCCTGAGCGTTCCGGCCGCGGTGCGCGGTAGCGTGAGCGGCATGGCATCGACGGGCGCGACACCATCGGAACGAGCGAGTCTGGCGGAACGAGCGAGTCTGGACAAGGATCCGGCCGAGGTTGCGGCCATGTTCGACGGCGTGGCCCGTCGCTACGACCTCACCAACACGGTGCTGTCGTTCGGGCAGGATCGCGGGTGGCGCAAGAAGACCCGCAAGGCCCTCGAACTGCGGCCCGGCGACATCGTCCTCGACCTGGCCGCAGGCACCGCCGTCTCCACAGTCGAGCTCGCCTCCTCCGGTGCGCACTGTGTCGCCGCCGACTTCTCGCTCGGCATGCTCAAGGCAGGCGCGCACCGTGATGTGCCGAAGGTCGCGGCCGACGCGTTGGCGTTGCCCTTCGCCGACAACTCCTTCGACGCGGCGACCATCTCCTTCGGCCTGCGCAACGTCAACGACGTGACCAAGGCCCTGGCCGAGTTGCGACGCGTACTCAAACCCGGTGGGCGACTGGTGATCTGCGAGTTCTCGACGCCGACCCTCAAGCCGTTCCGCACCGTGTACATGGAGTACCTGATGAAGGCGCTGCCCGCGGTCGCGACCAAGGTGTCGAGCAGCCCGGCGGCGTATGTCTATCTGGCCGAGTCGATCCGGGCGTGGCCCGACCAGTTCGCGCTCGGCGACCTGATCCGCGAGGCGGGCTTCGAGCACGTGCGCTGGCAGAACATGACCGGAGGGGTCGCGGCCATCCATTCCGCGCGGGCCTGATTCCGGCCTCGTCGCCGGCTGCTCCCTGAGGTGCGAACGAAGAGCCACGCAGAAGTCGCGTCGGGTGGGCGGCAGCGGCCCGAGCCGACGAAAATTCCGTCCCCGTGAGCGCCATCCGAGGGCATATTGCCCTTGGATGTCCCTGAGGTGGACGAAGTTCTCGGTCGTTAGGTGTGATGTCCAGGGAGGTTGGTCAGCCTGGTGATCGGGGGCTGGCCTCCGATGGCGGAGTGGGCTCGGTGGTGATTGTAGAAGTGCAACCAGCCGGGTAGTTCGTTTCGGCGTTCAGCCTCAGAGTGATAGTGGCGGGCGTAGGCCCACCCGTCAGCGAGGGTGCGGTGGAACCGTTCGACTTTGCCGTGGTCTGCGGCCGGTAGGGGCGGGGTCGCGGCGACATCAACTCGCTCCCTGAGGTGCGAGCGAAAGCTGCCTTTTGTTCCCTGAGGTGCGAGCGAAGCGAGCCTCGAAGGGTCAGGAACCAGCGGCCTGCTGTACTTCCTCGGCGAGGAGGTCATGCGGCACCGGGCAGCCGGTGGATTGTGGTGCAGTGCTGGGTTTTTCGCTCTTCGGAGCCGGGCAGCCCGGGCCGAAGGTGCCGAGCTCGTCGAGCCGGAAACCGTTGGGGTAGCTGCGGATCTGCTTGGTCTGGCGGCCGAAGAGCGGTTCGGTCCGCGGGGGGAAGAATAGCCGGATCGCGAGTCCGCGGGCCTTGAGGCCACCGCGCACCAGGATGCGTTCGACCGCGGTCGGCTTGGGGTACCGGAAGGCGTTGAGTAGCCGATCGTCCATGAGCGCGAACGACATCCGTCGCACCACGGGCCGGGGCAACAGCTTGTAGGGCATGAAGGTGCCCAGTAGATCCAGGGTGGAATCGGCGACCGCGAGGGCGTCGGGGCTGAAGGCGAAGTTGGCCGTCTCGTAGTCCTCGTAGAACTGCTTGAACTCGTCGTAGGTCTCCGGGATGTCCTTGAGGCCCATGAGTTGACCCAGCCGGCGGTAGTAGTTGGTGAGGCCCAGGATCTCGTGATTGGTGAGCTTGCGCCACTCGTAGGCGTTGACCCATTCGACCGGGCAGACCACGAATGTGGCCAGCACGTAGAGGAAGTCGCTGTTGGGGATGTCGTACATGCCGTGCATCTGGTTGATGCGCCGGATGCCCGCGCGCCCGGCCGGGCTGTCGACGCCGTGCTCGAGTGGGGCGTCGAGCAGGAGGACGGTGTCGTCGTAGCGCTTCTGCGTCGATTCGGTGAACTGGCTCGTCCTGTACAGCAGGTCACCGACCGACGGCACCGCGTAGGTGCGGAAGAGTGCGAAACTCAGCGCCTGCGTGATACCCCAGGGGAACTCCCGGGTGGCCAGTGCGCGGGCGACGGCGCTCGGGTCGGCGACCGCATCCATGTGGTCGATCTCGCCGCGGAGGTGATAGCGCTTGGCCACCCGGTTCTGGACGGCGTGCTTGGCTCGCGTGGCGAGGGTGGATGCGGTGGACATCGCGGCGTCTCCTGGGTCGACGGGTGGCCTGATTCTTGCACACTGTGGCGGGCGCCACATTTTGTTGAAACGATACCGAGACGATGTCTCTTCGGGTGCGGCCGGGTGTGTCGAGACGTTGCAGGTTTGCCGACCGGTGGCGTCGGTGGGGCGTCTCCTCCCACGGTCACGCTGGAGTCCTGAGGGGTCCCGGCTAGTCGGTGACGCCGGTCTTGTCGTCGTATCTCCGGCGCTGGCTCGTTCCGGAGATGGCGGCCGACCCCTCGGCCCCGACGGGGTTGCCGGGCAGCAGTCTGATCATCGCGTCGTCGAGCACCCCGGGTGCAGGGAAGGCGCGACGGCTGTGGGTCACCCCGAGCGACACCATGTCGACGGCCAGTCGCACCGACCACGGACCCGGATCGACGACCGGCACGGTCAACCGCTCACGCAGGACGGGGACGGCCTGATGCATCGTCGTGCTCGCGAGCACGACGGTGTCCGCACCGTCCTCGGCGACCGCTCGTTCGGCGAGAGCGCACAGGGCGTCGATGACCTCGGGTTTGTCGGTGAGGAGCCGTTCCACATCGGGAGCATCGTCGGACAGGGACCGGGTCGACGCCAGCGCGTGGGTCATGCCGTAGGTGACGGCGTTGCGCCGGCAGTTGTGCGCCCAGCGATCGAAGGTGCTGATGATCGAGAACTTCCGGCCCAGCATCGTCGCCACGTGCATGGCGACCTCGCCGGGTCCGACCACCGGGATGTCGAGGCGAGAGCGCAAGACGGCCAGGCCGGAGTCGGAGGCGGTGTCGATGCACACCGCGTCGTATCCCTCGTCCTGTGCGGTCAGCCCGGCCTCGATGACGCCCCACTCGATCAGGAAGTTGTCATAGGCGCTGTCGGCGAGGCTCCCGCCCCCGCGCACCGGCACGTAGGTGACGGTGACGTTCTCACCGAGCATCTCCGGTGAGAGCTGGTGTGCCCGTCTGCGGACGGCATCCGCCGGGAGCGGGAACGGCACGATCACCTTGATCGCGATGCCGTCCCCGCCCCGGCTCGAGGAGGAGGTCACCAGATGGCGCCTTCGGCGAGTTCCTCGCCCTTGGTTCCGCTGGGTTCCATGCCGCGGCGCAGGACGCCGTCGGTGTTGCGATTGATCCACGACGCGATCGCGGCGTAGGCGACGAAGGCAACAGCCACCGAGATGAACCAGCTGTACAGGTACAGGTCGGACACCGACGGGATCAGCTTCAGCGCCAGCACGCCGGCGGTGGTCGCGACCAGCACGCCTACGGCCACCGGATTGAAACCGTTGAAGAAGCGATAGCGTCCGTGTACCTGGTACAGCTCGTCGACGTCGAGGCGACCACGGCGGATGACGATGTCGGCGACCATGATGCCGGTGGCCGGTCCGAGGAACGTGCCCAGGTTGGCCAGCAGGTCATAGAAGCTTGCCGCGTCACGCATCCAATACCACGGGCAGTACAGGAAGGCGCCGACGATGGCTGTCACTGCAGCGGTCTTGAAGGTGAACACCTTCGGGAACAGGTTGACCAGATCGTAGGCCGGAGACACGAGGTTCGCCGGGATGTTGACCGAGATGGTGGCGATGGTCAGCAGGATCGCGCCGACGATCGTGACCCAAGGGATTCCGATGGCCGTCAGCACGGCACCCGGATCCCACAGCGCCTCACCGTACTTCGCTTGCGTCCCGGACACGACGATCGCGGACATGGCGTAGTAGACGAAGGTGCCGACCGGGAGGCCGATCAGGGTTCCGATGGTCTGTGACTTGTTCGACTTCGCGAAGCGGGCGAGGTCCGGGTAGTTCAGGATCATCGTGATGAAGCCGGAGTTCATGAATGTCGCCACCGCCGGGATGAGGCCGTAGGCGACGAAGGCCGGCACGGTGTCGTGGGTGGCGTCGGAGGTGTCGAACACCGGACCCAGTCCGTTGCCGGCGTCGATCGCCCACCCGACGAGGACGGCCATGACCACCAGCACGAGCGGACCCGCCCAGACCTCGAAGCGGCGGACCGTCTCCATGCCGTGGTGGATGACGATGAAGTTGATCGACCAGAAGATCAGGATCGACAGCCACATGTTGGAGCTGAGACCCATGAACTCGCCACTCATGTCGCGCCACCAAGCGAAGACCTGGCTGAACAGTGCATTGAGGACAGACGCGCCGAGATAGTTCTGGATACCGAACCAGAAGACCGCGGTGATGCCGCGCAGGATGGCCGGGATGTTGCTGCCCCAGATGCCGAATGCCGAACGGGCCCAGACGGGGAACGGGATGCCGAAGCGACTGCCGATCCGTCCGGTCACCACCAGCAGGCAGACCTGCATGAGGCAGGCGATGAGCACCGAGACGAGGGCTTGGACCGCGGTGAGGCCGGTTCCCATGAGGCTGCCGATGACGGCGAAGCCGAAGATGTTGTGCACCATGCCGAGCCACAGCGCCGTGTAACTCCACGCGCCCCAGGTGCGTTTTCCGGTGGGGACCGGTGCGAGGTCGTCGTTCTTGAGTTGGGTGGGCCCGCCGGGCGGCGGGTCCACGGCCTCCCGAGGGGGGTCGATGATGGCCATGGGGGTCCTTTCGGGCAGTTGGAATCCGTGGAAATAGGTTGGTTTCGAACGGATTCCGTGGGTTAGGACACGATCGAGCGAACCGCGCTGTTCACAGGATCGAGGATGGGAATGCCGAGCTCGGTTTCCAGGTCCTGCGCCAGCGGCGCGAGAGCTGTGCAGCCGAGTACGACGCTCTCGACCCCGTTGTCGAGAGTGGTGAGGAGATCGCGGATGTGGGCAGTGATCGCCGGACGGTGCTGCGTGCCCCCGCGGGCCAGGGCGGCGGCGTCGATGCCCACGGAGGTGACCGATCGGCATCGATCCGTCAGCCCGTAGGCGACGACGAGGTCGCTCATGATCGGTTCGGCATCTTTCGACGCCGCGACGATCGCGAATCCGCCGTGCGTCGCCGCAGCGTATTCCAGTGTGTTACGGGCGATCCCGAGGACCGGGCGAGTGGTGCGCGCCTGGAGTTCGGGGACACCCGGATCGCCGAAACATGCGACGACGATCGCGTCGAAGTCGTCGAGCCGACCGGTCACCTCGTGGTCGAGCATGGCCCCGACGGCGACCTCTTCGTCGGCACGGGTGTTGATGCCCTCCGGCGACGCGGTCATTCGCAGGACCTCGATGTGACTGCCGGGCGAAGCGTTACGGGCGGAGGTCGCGATCATCTCGGTCATCGACTCGCTGGAGTTGGGATTGATGACAAGGACACGTCGGGTCATGGTTCTCGTCGATTCAGTAGGCAGAGGTGGATTTTCGGGTCTTCTCGAGGTAGTTGTCACCCGAGGTGATCGGCGGGTACTTCGGACCCTCCGGTCCCACGGTGGTGGGAACCGCCTCGATCACGGCGTCGACGTTGGGCTGGTGGAAGAACGGGATCGACAGTCGGCGGTTGCCCAGGTGGAGGACGGGCGGGTTGGCGACGCGGTGTTGGGTAGAGACCCAGCGGTCGTTGGTCCACCGCGCCATGAGGTCGCCGATGTTGACGACGTAGGAGCCCGGGATGTCCGGCACGAAGAGCCACTCACCGTTCTGCAGCACCTGCAGTCCACTGGGGCGCTCGTCGCGGTAGAGGATGGTGACGCTGCCGTAATCGGTGTGCTGACCGAGGCGGACCTCGTTCGGCACGGTCTGGTCGCTGACGGGTGGGTAACCGTTGGCGAACAGCACCGAGCAGTGCTCGTCGCAGGAGGCGCGGAAGAAGTCCTCCTCCACTCCCAGCGCGAGCGCGAATCCCCGGAGGAGGCGGTCGGCGAGATCCTCCATCGCGGCGAAGTAGGTCTCCCAGGTCTGACGCATCTCGTCGCGTCCTTCGGGCCACACGTTGCCGTGGTCGAAGAGTCCGCTTCCGTTGAATCGCGGGGAACCCATCGAGAAGTACTCGACGTAATCACGCTCACCCATGCCGGTGGTCGAGGCGCCCAGCGAACGGGCCCGCGGCGGCATGTAACCACGGCTGATGTCCGGGTCTGACACGGCGGCGGCTTCTTTCGCCTCGGCGGGCAGGGCGAAGAAGGCCTCGGACTCGGCGTGCATCTTCTCGATCAGCGATGTTTCGACGCCGTGGTTGGTGATCACGAGAAAGCCGACGCGACGATTGGCCTCGTCGATCTCGGCGGCCACGGACAGGCGGTCGGCCATGTTCGGCGACGACAGGCCGGAGATGTCGATGACCGGGATGTCGGCCAACGTCAGGGTGTCCGCTGAAGTGCTCACAGCTGTGCTCCTTCGGTGTTCGGCAGGGAGAGGAGTGCGGAGTCGAGGCCAGGGTAGGGCTCGGTTGCGGTCATATCGGTGAAACGGTCTGCGACCCAACCGATGTGGTAGGGCGAGGCGAAGAGGGTGTCGACCTGCAGATGGCTGATGAGCCACGCGCCGTCGGTGAGGGTGAACGTCACGTCGTAGTCGAGGCCGACCCAGGCCGGCAGTGTCCCGTTCCGGATCGCGGTGGGCTCGATGCACATCCAGCGACCGCGGCCGGATGTTGCGCCGGCATCGACGTCGATGATGGTGTTGGCGATGTAGTGCAGGGTGAACGGCTGACGGGTGAAGACGGTCGCGAAGTGCGTGGCGATCGCCTCGCGGCCCTGGGCCCGGCCGAAGGACACGTTGCGGCCCACGCCTTCCCAGATTGCGTCGGGGGTGAAATGGGCGACGATGTCGTCGACGTCCTTGTCGATGTCGCACGAGCGTAGATATGACGACATGCGGTGGTCGATCGCGGTGTTCGCTTCGATCCGCGCGAGCCGCAGCTCGAGGTCGGAAGTGGTCATGGTCGATGTCCTGGGTCTGAGGTGGTCGGGGCGGGGAACGGTTTTCAGGGGGTTGTGAGACCGGTGCCGGCGGATGCGCGGGTCAGATACCGGCCGCGGCCCGCACGGTCGCCCTCGGCGGTCAGGACACCGTCGTGAGCGATGAGATCGCCGCGCGAGTAGACGGCGTCGATCCGTCCGGTCAGGCTCCATCCCTCCCAGAGCGTGTAATCGACGTTCTGGACCTGGTTTTCGGCGCTGACCGACGTGGTGCCCTCGGGGTCGAGGATCACGATGTCGGCGTCGGAACCCGGTGCCAGAACGCCTTTTCGGGGGTAGAGGCCGAACTGTCGGGCCGGTTCCGCGGCGGTCACCTTGACGAACTGGTTCGGCGTCAGCCGGCCGGACGCGACACCTTCGGACCAGGTGACGATCATCCGGTGCTCGACGCCGGGGCCGCCGTTGGGGATGCGACGGAAATCGTCGCGGCCCAGCGACTTCTGGCCGTCGAAGCAGTAGGGGCAATGGTCGGAGCTGACGATGCCGAGCACGCCGGTGTCCAGGGCCGACCAGAGGGCATCGTGATGGTGCTTCTCCCGAAGTGGCGGGGTGAGTACCGCTTTCGCTCCTTCGAAGTCCGGGGCGTCGTACAACTCGGGGCCGAGAGTGAGGTAGTGCGTACACGTTTCGGCGGTGATCGGCCAGTCCTCACGACGGGCCTCGGCGACGAGCTGTGCGGACTCCTCGGTGGAGAGGTGAACGAGGTAGAGCGGGGCGTCGGCCATGCGGGAGATCCGGATGGCGCGCGAGACGGCTTCGGCCTCGGTCTCCGGCGGGCGGGAGAGCAGGTGTCCACGCGGACCGGTGACGCCCTTGTTCACGAGATCGCGGGCCAGGACGTCGATGACGTCGCCGTTCTCGGCGTGGACGCACACCTGCATGCCGGCCGACCCAGCAGTGCGCAGCACCTCGAACAGCTCGCCGTCGTTGAGCATCAGCGCGCCGCGGTAGGCCATGAAGGTCTTGACGCTGGTGACACCGGACCGTGCCAGCTCGCCGAGCTGAGTGGGCAGGGTGTCGTCGAACCGCGCGATCTGGGCATGCAGTCCCCAGTCGATGACGGCCTTGTCGGCGGCGTCCGCCGCATGCGACTGCACCGAGTCCCAGACGTCGAGGCCGGGCAGCTGGGCGCTGTAGTCGATGATCGTCGTCGTGCCGCCGACGGCCGCGGCGCGGGTGCCGGTGTAGAAGTCGTCGGAGGTTGCCGGGTCGAAGGACTTCGAGTCCATGTGGGTGTGCGCGTCGACGCCGCCGGGCAGCACGAGCTTGCCGGTGCAGTCGACGATCTCGGCGTCTGCGATCTCGCCGAGCTGGCCGATCTCGGCGATGGCGCCGTCGATGATCAGCACGTCGACGTGGGTGATCGATTGTTCGTCGACGACATGGCCACCGCGCAACAGGATTCGACGGGTCATGCGGAGACCTCGGCTCGGATGGCGCCGACGATCTCGGCATAGGCGACCGGATCGGTGATGCCCTCGGTGCTGATCAGCAGGACATGATCATCGGAGCGGACGAGTCCGGGCTGGGCCAGCAGGGCCGCGAGGCCTGCGGCGCCGCTCTCCCCGGACTCGACGCCGGCGCGGGCGAACAGGCGCATCGCGTCGCGGGCGCCGTCGTCGGTGACGGTGACGGCGCTCTGGACTCCGGCCTGCAGGGTCGGCCAGGCGATGGGCGAGATCTCGCCGCAGTTGAGGCCGGCCATGATCGAATCGATCGTGCCGCTCGAATGCGTCGGTGTGCCCGCCGCGATGCTGGGTGCCAGGCAGTCGGCGGAGACCGGCTCGGACGCGATCATCCGGGCGCCGGTCGGTGCGAACGACCGGACCATCGAGGCGGCGAAGGACCCGACGCCGACCTGCACGACCACGACCGTGGGAGCCGGAATGTTCTGGGCTGACAGCTGTTCCAGAACTTCGTTCGCGATCGTCGCATAACCCTCGACGACCCAGCGCGGAACCTCGTCGTAGCCCGGCCACGCGGTGTCGGCGATGACGGCGTGCGTGTCGGAGTCCATCGTCGCGGCACGACGAACGGTCTCGTCGTAATCGCCGTCGTGCACGATGACCTCCGCACCCTCGCTCGCGATGGCGTCGATGCGTGCCGGGACCATGTCGCGGGGCACGAGGATGATCGCCGAGAGTCCGAGCAGCGCCGCCATCCGGGCGACGGCGCGGCCGTGATTGCCGTCGGTGGCCGCCACCAGCGTGGTCAGGCGGGACAGCGAGACAGTTTGCGCAGCAACTGCTTCCCGGAGCTCATCGACGGTCCGCAAGCCGGCGCCACCGAGACGCCGGTCCACCTCGCGGGCCACCGCCCAGGACGCGCCGAGGATCTTGAAGGCGGGCAGACCGAGGCGGCTCGACTCGTCCTTCACCGAGACCCGTGCAGCACCGAGTCTCTCGGCGATCATCGGCAGATCGAGAAGAGGAGTGGGCTCGTATCCGGGCAGGCCGCGGTGGAAGTCGCGGACAGCCGCGCCCTCGAGCGGTTCGACCGCAGTCGGGTCGTGGGTGTCGTTGACGATGACCTGTGACGCGGCGGTCATGCACGTGCCCCGGAGGTGAGGATGCTGTCGACGATGGCCGCGAATCCGACGGCGGCACGGGCGAGGTCGGCGACGGAGATGGACTCGTCGACCGTGTGGGCCTGGTCCTCTTCGCCGGGACCGTAGCCGATCGACGGGATGCCGAGCTTGCCGGCCGAACCGGATGCGTTGGTGCAGAACTTGTAGGTGCCGAGCTCGGACGGCAGTTCCGCCGCAGCGAGTGCGGCCTGCGCCTCGGTGACGAGTGCGCTCTCCGGGTCGGTCAGCCATGCGGGGGCGAAGTTCGGGAACCGGACGTGGGTGCCGTTATAGGTGGTGAAGTCGTCGTATGCGATCTCCACGGTGCCGGTGGTGCCGTGCTTGGCGCAGATCTCGCCGACGATCTCGCGGATCGGTCCGAGGACGTTCTCCTCGGTCTCGCCGACCAGGAGCCGGCGATCGTAGGTGGCCTGGCACAGATCGGGCTGGACCGACAGGCCTGGGTAGGGGCGGGAGATGATGTCGGTGAGGACCAGGATGCCGTCGCCGAGCTCCTCCTGATGCGGGACCGGGATGTCGCGCAGTGCGGTGATGACGTCTGCCATCACCTGCGCGGCGTTGATGCCCGCGGTCGGGTGGGCGGAGTGGCTCGACTTGCCGTGCACGCTCACCAGGACCTCGCCGCGGCCGCGCTGACCGTGGTTGAGCCTGAGGTTCGTCGACTCGGCGGTGATCACGAAGTCGGGCTCGACCCGTTCACACACCTTGATCAGCGCGGGGCCCTCGGCGAGTTCCTCGGCGATGGTGCCGGACAGCACCAAGGTGCCGACGCTCCCGTTCTTCAGGGCGGCCAGCCCGTAGAGCGCGGAGGCGGTGGGGCCCTTCATATCCGCGGTACCGCGGCCGTAGAACCGTCCGTCGTCGGCGATCTCACCCCACGGGTGGTGTTCCCACACGCTCTCGTCGGTGACCACGACGGTGTCCATGTGGCAATCGATGAGGACCGTGGGGCCTTCACCCAGGTGCATGGTGCCGATGAGGTTTCCCCACTCGTCGACCTCGACGCCGAAGCCGAGCTTCTCCATCTCGGCCGTCAGCAGCGTCGCGGCGGCGGACTCCTCGGTGGAGTAGCTGCGGGCCGCGACGTAGCGGGTGAGGAACTCGATCATCGACGCTTCGTCGATCGCGTACGCGGGGACCGTCATTGGTGCTCCATTCATGCGGATTGGTTGGGAAAGGGGATGTGGTCTGGCGCGGAGCGGTGTTCTAGTGCGGAATGGGGGCGGTGAGGACCTGCCCGGTGCGCGCACCGGTGTGGCGACCGTTGCGCCACGCGGCGACGCCGCCCACGAACACCGTGTCGACGCCCGGGCTCAGGCTGCACGGGTCGTCGTAGGTTGCGGTGTCGACGAACTCGTCGAGGTCGAGTAGGACGAGGTCGGCACGCAAGCCCTCGGTGATGCGGCCGCGGTCGGTGAGTCCGAGGAGGTCGGCCGGCCGACTGGTCATGCGGCGCACCGCATCCTGGACCGAGATCAGGTGATCGCGGTGGGCATAGCGCCCCAGGACCCGTGCCGAGGTCCCGTACAGGCGGGGGTGGGGGCGCGGCGCGAACACGGCGTCGGACCCGACCATGGCGAGGGGATGGCCGAAGATCGAGGTCACGACTTCCTCGGTGGCGTAGTGGTCGATCATCGCCGCGTCCAGATTGGTGTCGAGGAGGAGGTCGAAGACCGCGTCCTCGGGTGAGCAGTGCTGTTCGTCGGCGATCTGGGCGACGCTTTTGCCGATCTCGACGCCGCGATCGCCCGCGGCCTGCACGATGAGGACGTTCTCCGGGCCGACCGAGCCGAGGATGTTCTCCCACCCGTCGAGGCCGTTGCGCATCTCGCCGGCCATCCGGCGGCGCTCTGCGTCGTCGGAGACACGTGCCAGCACACCGCGGGAACCCTCGGCGAAGACATGCGGCGGCAGCAGGGCGGACAACAGTGTGCTGCCCGCACCGTAGGGGTACTGGTCGAAGGTGAGCGAGATCTTGTCGGCCGCATCGGTGCACAGGTCCATCAGCTGATCGAGGAGCTCACGGTTGCCGATGAGCTTCAAGTGCGAGATGTGCAGTGGGGCACCGGTATTCTCGGCGGCGGAGACGAATTCGCTGATCGAGTCGAGGATCTTGGAGGCCTCGTTGCGGATGTGCGGCACGACGGGCACACCGTAGGACGCCGCGACCTCGGCGACGGCGACGAGCTCATCGGACTCCGCGTAGAGGCCCGGCGCGTAGATGAGGCCGAACGACACCGCTCGTGCTCCGGCATCGAGACATTCGGCCACGAGTTGCTGGATCTCGTCGAGCTCCGCACGGGACGGGCGTCGTGCCGCCGGACCCATGACGACCTCGCGCACTGCCGAGTGTGGGACGCAGGTGACGATGTTGGTGGACGGACGCGCCACGTCCACGGCTGCGAGGTAGGAGGCGAGTCCGCTCCAATTCCACGGAGCTGCACCGGGTTCGAGTCCGGCGAGGTAGGTGCGCCGGTCCTCGATGCCGTCGGCCCGGACGGGGGCGGGGCCCAGGCCGTCGGGGCAGAGGAGTTCGGTGGTGAACCCGGAGGCGATCTTGGGTGCCAGTTCGGGATCGGAGAAGAGCCGAATCGCACTGTGCGCGTGTAGATCGATGAATCCGGGCACGAGAACGCGGCCACGGCCGTCGATGACGTGGTCGATCCCGTTGGTGCGTCCGGCGGATTCGGGGTGTTGGTGTCCGCGCAGTCCGACGATCATGCCGTCGGTGACGTCGACGTCGAGCTGTTCGACCCGTGCATCGTCGATCACCAAAGCGCCTGCGATGGTGAATGTTCCACGCACCAGGTCATTCACCGTGGGACTCCTCTACTTGTAATACAACTGGGCACGGAAGAAGGGTCCTGCACTTGTATTACAAGTTGTGTTTCTCTTTGTTAACAACACGTATCGCGCTTTTCACGCACGGATCCGGGACATTCGGCGTGTCAGAATGGCGCCATGCCACAGAGCCATGTGCCCATGAACGGCGCCGGCCGCACGTCCAGGTCTGGATCTCGCCGTGGCCGCAACCTCGCCACCGAGGTCCGCGCCGCCCTGCTCGAGGACCTCATCTTGTCGGGCCTGGTCCCGCCCGGGGAGTACTTGCCGTCCGAGGCCGACCTGTGTCGGCGATACGACGTCTCCCGCATCACCGTCCGGGCCGCGCTCGCCGGGCTCAACGAAGCCGGGTACATCCGGTCCCAGCAGGGCCGGGGAAGTGTTGTCGTCGGGACGCCGGAGGTCCTGTCCTCCGGATTGTCCCAGCTCGCGTCGGTCGAGACCTACGCGGCGTCGCAGGGCAAGAAGGTGACGACCAGGGATCTGGAGGTCACCGAGATCGGTCTGGACAAGGCGTCGGCGGCGGCATTGGGTTTGCGCCCGGGAACGCCTGCGGTCGAGATCCGCCGGGTGAAGCTGCTCGGCGGGAAGCGTATCGGCTGGATCGTCGACATCGTGCCTCTCGAGGTGGCGTCGCGCGATATGCTCGAGGAACGGTTCGACGGCTCCGTGCTCGACGTGCTCGCCGGGCTCCCTGACATGGGCAGTATCTACAGCGACTGCACCCTGCTGGCTCTCGCGCTGTCGGAGGAGATCGCCGAGAAGCTGGGCGTCGAGCCGGGCTCACCCGCGATGTTGATGGATGAGGTCACCTACTCCGGTGCCGGTGAACCGATCAACCTCAGCAAGGCCTACATGCTGAACAAATACTTCAACTTCGTCCTGCGGAGAAGGTTGTCGCAGGGGTAGGTCGGGTCGGTCATGCCCGCGGTTCCGTTTCCTTCCCACTTGGGGGAAGGGGTCTCTGACCGGGGACGATACGCCGCGCGCGCACGTTCGGCCGGTCCTCAGGAGAACGGCGGACGCGGGTCGACGCGGGTGGAGAGCCGTCCGGCGGTCCGCCAGGCCCGGGCGACGAGGTCGGCGTCGTCGGGGGTGATGAGGTTGCCCATCACCCGCACGACGAGGGACATCAGCTGCGGCGACCGGATGCCGGGGCGGCCCAGCAGGGGAACCGTCTGCGGCATCGTCAGCAGGCCGGCGAGGCGTCGTGCTGCGGAGAAGGCGAGCCCGTAGTGGCCGACCAGGGTGTCGCGCCAGCGGGTGGTGTAGTCGTCGGCTCCGAGGAGTTCGACGGCCAGGCGCGCGGTCTCCATGGCGTAGTCGATGCCTTCGCCGTTCAGCGGATTGACACAGGCAGCGGCGTCGCCGATCAGCATCCAGTTGCGGCCCGCCACCCCGGTCACGGCCCCGCCCATCGGGAGGAGTGCCGAGGTGATCCGGACGGGCGGGCCGTCCAGGGCCCACTCGTCGTGCACCATCGCGGCGTAGTGCTCGAGGATCGGCCGAAGTGCCATCTGCGCCGGTCGTTTCGAGGTCGCCAGCGCACCGACGCCCACGTTCACCAGGCCGCCGCCCGCCCCGCCGAGCGGGAAGACCCAGCCGTAGCCCGGTAGCAGGGCGCCGTCGGGGCCGCGGAGCTCCAGATGTGAACCCATCCAGTGGGAGTCGGCCCGCGCCGACGGCGCGTATGCGCGCGCGGCGACACCGTAGGCGGTGTCCCGATGCCACTGCCGCCCGAGGGTTTTGCCGAGACCAGAGCGGACACCGTCCGCGACGACGAGGTCACGGATGCGGACCTGTCGGGTACCGGAGGGAGTCGAGAAGGTCACCGCACCGACCCGGTCACCGTCCATCGTCACGTCGACGGCCTTGGCGCCCTGCACCATTCGCACGCCGGCCGACGCCGCATGCCTGCGGATCGCGTCGTCGAACTCGGTCCGCGCGATCGCGCTGCCGTAGGAGGGGAACCGTCCCGATGGCCAGCGGATCTGCTGCCGCGCACCCCAGCCGTTGAGCAGCAGACCGTCCAGGCGCGGGCGGTCGGCCAGCAATGCGCCCAGGCCCAGGGCGTCGAGCTCGGCGACGGCGCGCGGGGTGAGTCCGTCACCACAGGTCTTGTCGCGGGGGAACACCGCGGCATCGACGAGGACGACCTCGCGCCCGGCGGCGGCCGCGTGCGCCGCGGCGGCCGAGCCGCCGGGGCCCGCGCCGACGACGAGTACGTCGGCATGCTCGGGCAAGGTGTTCGCGTCGCGTGTCGTCATGTCCGTACCCGCCGTGTCCCTACTCACCCGACCAGTATGTCCGCACGCCCGACGGGCTAGGCTCAGCAGGCAGGTGGGGTGGACGGGGCGACCCGCCATCCGCCGACGAGAAAATTTGCCGGATCAGACGAGATGGGGCCGCGTTCACGTGAAGTCCACATTCGCCGGGGTGGACCTGGTGTCGGATGAGTTCGCCGAGACGGTGCGCTCCTCATTGCAGAAGGTCGAGGACCTGCTGCTGAGTGAACTCTCCTCCGGCGACGACGTCATGACCGAGGCGGCGACCCACCTGGCCAAGGCCGGGGGCAAGAGGTTCCGGCCGATGTTCGCGATCCTGGCCTCCGAGTTCGGGCCGCGCCCGGGATCCGACGAGGTCATCACCTCGGCGACCGTCGTGGAGATGATCCACCTCGCCACGCTCTACCACGACGACGTCATGGACGAGGCCGAGATGCGCCGCGGCGCACCCAGTGCCAACGCCCGCTGGACCAACAGCGTGGCCATCCTCTCCGGCGACTTCCTCTTCGCGCGGGCCTCACGACTGGTCTCCACACTCGGGCCCGACGCCGTGCGCATCATCGCCGAGACGTTCGCCGAACTCGTCACCGGCCAGATGCGCGAGACGGTGGGGGTCAAGCCCGGAGCCGACCCCATCGAGCACTATCTGCAGGTGGTGTGGGAGAAGACCGGGTCGCTGATCGCCGCCGCGGCCCGCTTCGGCGCCATGGCGTCGGGTGCGACCGCCGACGACATCGAACGACTGTCGCGGATCGGCGACATCGTCGGCGTCGCCTTCCAGGTGTCCGACGACATCATCGACATCAGCTCGGTCTCCCTGGACTCGGGGAAGACACCCGGCACCGACCTGCGCGAGGGCGTCCACACACTGCCGGTGCTGTACGCGATCACCGGCGACGACGCGACGTCGGCGCGACTACGTGAGCTGCTGATCGGCGAGGGCGGGTCGCCGCGCCCGCTGACCGACGACGCCGAGGTGGCCGAGGCGATCGACCTGCTCGCCGGGTCGGCCGGGATGGCCGCTGCCCGCGCCAGACTGCAGCAATTCGCCGACGAGGCCCACGGCATGCTGGCCGAGCTTCCCGAGTCGCCTGCGCACCGGGCGTTGTCGTCGCTGGTGGACTACACCATCGAGCGCGTCGGCTGATTCGCCCGGCCGCCAGACCCGCCTGCCGCTCACCCAGCGGCGCGGGGCCGGGTGTGTCGCCGCCCTCGGTGACCGCCGCCCTCAGTGACCGCCGCGCGCCATCTCCTGGAGGCGGCGAATCCGCTCCTCGGTCGGCGGGTGGCTGGCGAACATGCGAGCCATTCGGTCGGTGGCGCGGAACGGGCTCTCGATCATCATGTGCGACTGAGCCGCGATGTCGGGCTGAGGCGGCAGCGGTGCCGCCTGTATGCCACCGGAGATCTTCGCCAGTGCCGACGCCAGCGCCAGTGGGTCACCGGTGAGCTCGGCGCCGGACTGGTCGGCCTGGAACTCCCGGGACCGCGACACCGCCAACTTCACCAGGGTCGCGGCGATCGGTCCGAGCAGGGCGATGAGGAGCATCGCGAACGGATTCGGGGCGTTGTCGCGGCCCCCGAACGCGCCCATGAACATCGCAAAGTTCGCCAGTCCACTGATCACCGCGGCCATCGCACCGGCGACCGAGCTGATGAGGATGTCGCGGTTGTACACATGCGACAACTCGTGGCCGAGCACGGCGCGCAGCTCCCGTTCGTTCAGCAGCTGCAAGATCCCCGAGGTGCAGCACACCGCGGCGTTCTTGGGGTTACGGCCCGTCGCGAAGGCGTTGGGGGACTCGGTGGGGGAGATGTAGAGCGCGGGCATGGGCTGGTGCGCCGCCGTCGCGAGTTCCCTCACGATCCGGTAGATGACCGGCGCCTGCAGCTCGGTCACGGGCTGGGCGTGCATCGCCTTGAGGGACATCTTCGCGCTGTTGAAGTAGACGTAGGCGTTCACGCCGACGGCGACGATCACCGAGCCCCACAGGATCAGGGGACTCTGGAACAGTGCGCCGATGCCGACGATGATCGCCGACATCACACCCAGCAGGGCCGCTGTCTTCAATCCGTTGAAATGCATCGGGTCCTCGTCTGTCCGGCGCCCGGGGACTGGGACTCCGCGCGCGGCCTGCGGGGTCGACCCGGCTGCCGCCCGCGGAGTGTGGGCGCCTCATTCATTCGAACGACGCAACGCGCGATTCGGTTTCCGACGCCCCCGCGGTGCGATCTCGACCACATCGAAGGACCCGCTCGGCGGGCGGGGGTGGCGCCTAGCGGTAGTTGACGAACTGCAGGGCGATACCGAAGTCCTCGCCCTTGAGCAGGGAGATCACGGCCTGCAGGTCGTCGCGCTTCTTGCTCGAGACGCGCAGCTCGTCGCCCTGGATCTGTGCCTTGACCCCCTTGGGGCCCTCGTCGCGGATCTTCTTGGAGATCTTCTTGGCGTGATCGGAGTCGATGCCCTGCACCAGCGAACCGCTGATCTTGAACGTCTTGCCCGAGCCCACGACCTCACCGGCGTCGAACGCCTTCAGGGAGATGTCGCGGCGGATCAACTTCTCCTTGAACACCTCGAGGGCCGCCTGCGCGCGCTCCTCGGCGTCGGAGGTGATCACGATGTTCTCCTCGCCGGACCACTCGATGCCGGTGTTGGTGCCGCGGAAGTCGTAACGCTGCGACAGCTCCTTGGCGGCCTGGTTGAGGGCGTTGTCGACCTCTTGGCGGTCGACCTTGCTCACCACGTCGAACGATGAATCAGCCATGGACGACAGGGTATGCCATGGGGGTTTCGACACCGCGCCGTCCTGTGTCCCACACGGCGCCGTCCTGTGTCCGGCGACCGCTCGCCGGCGACGGTGGCCACGAGTGCGACCACCGCGGGCCGCGGATCGCGACCTGCGGAAACCCGTGCGGCGACCTGCCGGTTTGCGTGTGGCCGTATGGTTCGTTGTATCCTTCACGGCGTTGTTCAAACGGCTGTCACACACGGCCTGCAGAGCGGCACGGCAGGTTGCCCGAGCGGCCAAAGGGAGCGGATTGTAAATCCGTCGCGCAAGCTACATAGGTTCGAATCCTATACCTGCCACGACGTGGGACACCCACCCAGAAGTGCGCAACGGACAGTCTCTGACCAGCGATTTGTCTAGCACGGATGGAAGTGTGTAACCTCGTTAAGGCTCCGAACACCAGATGTTCGGGCACGCCCCCTTAGCTCAGTCGGTAGAGCGTTTCCATGGTAAGGAAAAGGTCGACGGTTCGATTCCGTCAGGGGGCTCGCTGGACGAGAATGTCCGCGGGGCGGTGTAGCTCAGCTGGTTAGAGCGCACGACTCATAATCGTGAGGTCGAGGGATCGAGTCCCTCCACCGCTACACATCGGGTCCGTCCGGAACCGAGCGCAAGGGTCGCAAGCCCTGAGGGAACTGCCGAACCCGACCACACGTACCACCCGAAAGAAGGCAACCAAGTGGCCTCCTCAACAGATGTTCGCCCCAAGATCACCTTGGCATGCGAGGTGTGCAAGCACCGTAACTACATCACCAAGAAGAACCGCCGCAATGATCCCGATCGTCTCGAGATCAAGAAGTTCTGCCCGAACTGCGGCAAGCACCAGGCGCACAAGGAATCGCGCTGACGCCTCACCTCGTCGGCCATTCCGGTAAAGACCAGCAATACGGGCTGCCTCCCAGTGAGGCAGCCCGTATTGCTGTGACCGGACCTCGGCCCGGGCGGTTCGTTTCGCAACCGCCCCGGCCGTAGGGCCGCGTCGAGAATTCGGCGCACCACCAACCGAACTCACACGCGCACCGCGGCGCGGTGGATCACCGGCGGTGATCCACGTACCCCGATCCGGGCCTCCCGGGCGGTCAGGCGAAGGGAGCGACAGCAATGTCACACAGCGGCGGAACCGACCAGGACCGGATCGCGGAGTCCGAGAGCAGCGGCACCAAACCCACCCCCGAGGAGATCGCCGCGCACACGGCATCGCTGGTGGGTTTCCACTACACGGTCGAGGATTACTACGAGATCGGCCGTGAGGAGGTGCGCAAGCACGCCATGGCCGTGCAGGACGCGCACCCCACCCACTGGAGTGAGGACGCCGCCCGCGCCCTCGGCCACGACACGCTGATCGCCGCACCGACCTACGTGTCCGTCTTCGGCATCATCGCCCAGCGCAAACTCTTCGAAGACGTGATCACCGGCTACGACCTGTGGCAGATCATGCAGACCGACCAGCGGCTGGTCTACCACCAGCCGATGAAGGTCGGCGATCGCCTGATCTGCGACGTCTCGCTCGAGTCCTTCCGTCACGTCAAAAGTCCCGAGATGATCGACCTGATGGTCACCAAGAACATCATCTGGAACCAGCACGGCGAGCCGGTCATGACCACCTGGACGTCGCTCGCCGCCCGTCCCGGCATGGACGTCGACCCCGAACTCGAGGCCTCCCTCGATCACGTGATGATGAAGATCGACGAGGTCGGGCAGCCCGCCCGGACCGTCGAGCCCGAGACCGGCCGCTACGACCTGCCCGACCCGACACAGCGGCCCGGCGCGTACGCCGCGATCGACTTCGACACACTCACCGAGGGGCAGGAGCTGCCGGGCAAGCGTTATCTGCTCACGCGCGGCAACCTCACCAACTACGCCGGCGTCGCCGGGGACCCGAACCCCATCCATTTCTCCGATCACGTCATCAGCGCCGCAGGCATGGACGACGTCGTCGCCCACGGCATGCAGACGATGGGTCTCGGGGCCAGCTTCATCTCCGGGTTCATCGGCGATCCGGCGGCCTTCTGTGAGTACAACGTGCGCTTCACGAGCCCGGTGTACGTCCCCGCCGACGACAGCGCGGCCGTCGACTTCAGCGGCAAGATCAAGTCGCTGGACCCGCAGACACGTCGGGGCACCATCGCGATCACCGCCAAACAGGGCGACCGCCGCATCTTCGGCCGGGCCCAGGCGGTCATCCAGTTCAACTGACCCGTGCCGTCGAACACCTCTCCGCCGCACCTGAATTCGAACACGTGCCGGGTTTGCCGATCAGGCGTTTCGACGGTGTGGCCCGATTGGACGTGTACGGTCGGTCGAGGGCACGAGGACAGGCGTTTTGGGTTCCGAGGGCCCCGTGATCTACACTGAAGTGTCTGATTGATTCAGGCTTGCGCGCTACCCATAGGGTGGCGCGTTGGTTTTGTCGGCGAAGAATCGCCGGCACGGTCGCGAGGCCGGGATCGAGAAGGACGGCAGCGGAACCACCCCGGTGGGGAAGTCGCAAAGGGGCGTAGCTCAATTGGCAGAGCAGCGGTCTCCAAAACCGCAGGTTGCAGGTTCAAGTCCTGTCGCCCCTGCCCTGGTGAAGGGCACACGTTGACGAGAGGACCGCGAAGTTGAGCAAGCGAGACCGGGCTGCCCGCGCCAAAGAATCCGCAGAGGGTTCTTCGGCCGATTCGGCTGCGGCCGAGCTCGACGGTCGCGACGAAGCCGCCGACGCGGTGGGGGCCGACGAGAAGTCGACCGACACCGCCAAGGAGCTGCGTCCGTCCGGTAAGCGCTCGGCTCGTGGGCGTCGAACGTCGACGGGTGCGACCGACGGTGACACCGATTCCGGTTCGGGATCCACGGTTGCCGTCAAGGAACGCAAGACAAAGAAGAAGGCGCCTGCCGGGGAGAGCCGGAACCCGTTCGTTCGGATCTGGCTGTTCCTGACTCAGGTCGTCGCCGAGCTGAAGAAGGTCATCTGGCCGACGCGGCGCGAGATGATCACCTACACGATCGTCGTGCTCGTGTTCGTGATCATCATGACCGCGTTCATCTCCGGCCTCGACCTCGCCTTCGCCAAGGGCGTCCTCTGGTTGTTCGGCTGACCCACGCGGTGGGCTCGGCCGGGCGACGGAACGATCGCCAGATGAACCATAAGGAGCGTGGGCTGCAGTGAGCACCCCGGAGAACGAACTCGCATCGACCGACACCGCCGAGGTGGCCGACGTCGATGTCGACGCGCCAGAGACTGACGCCGTCGAGACCGAGGTGGACGTCGAGTCCGAGGTGGACGTCGAGACCGACGGCACCGAGGAGACCGCCGAAGGCGACGAGGACGCTGCTTCCGAGGAGGCCGCTTCCGAGGAGCCCGAGCCCGAAGAGGTCGACCCGGTCGAGGAGCTCCGCAAGCAGCTTCGACGCGCCCCGGGCGACTGGTACGTGATCCACAGCTACGCCGGTTACGAGAACAAGGTCAAGGCCAACCTCGAGACCCGTGTGCAGAACCTCGACGTCGGCGACTACATCTTCCAGGTCGAGGTTCCGACCGAAGAGGTCACCGAGATCAAGAACGGCCAGCCCAAGAAGGTCAACCGCAAGGTGCTGCCGGGCTACATCCTCGTCCGCATGGAACTCAACGACGAGTCGTGGGGCGCCGTGCGCAACACTCCGGGCGTCACCGGTTTCGTCGGTATGACCAGCAAGCCGTCGCCGCTCTCGCTCAACGAGGTGCTGCAGTTCCTGATGCCGCGGACCGAGGCCAAGAAGCCCTCCTCGCGTGGCTCCGCCGCCGAGGGTGTCGAGGCAGCAGCCGCTGCCGCGTCGAACTCCATCGAGGTCGACTTCGAGATCGGCGAGTCGGTGACCGTCATGGACGGCCCGTTCGCCACGCTCCCGGCGTCGATCAGCGAGGTCAACGCCGAGCAGCGCAAGGTCAAGGTGCTCGTGTCGATCTTCGGTCGCGAGACCCCGGTGGAACTCGCCTTCAACCAGGTCGAGAAGATCTGACCCTTCGAGGCTCGCTCCGCTCGCACCTCAGGGAGCGGGAGGGCAGGGCTCGCTCGCACCTCAGGGAGCGAGAAGCAGACAAATACAGACTTTCACGTCTCCAGCGGGCGTGAATTCGCAAGGAAACAAGCAAGGAACAGAAGATGCCTCCCAAGAAGAAGAAGCTCGCCGGGATCATCAAGCTCCAGATCTCGGCAGGCCAGGCAAACCCGGCCCCGCCCGTGGGTCCGGCGCTTGGTCAGCACGGCGTGAACATCATGGAGTTCTGCAAGGCGTACAACGCCGCGACCGAGTCGCAGCGCGGCAACGTCATCCCGGTGGAGATCTTCGTCTACGAAGATCGCTCCTTCGACTTCAAGTTGAAGACCCCGCCGGCTGCGAAGCTCCTGCTCAAGGCCGCAGGCCTGCAGAAGGGCTCCGGCGAGCCCCACACCAACAAGGTCGGCAAGGTGAGCATGGACCAGGTCCGTGAGATCGCCAAGACCAAGGCCGAAGACCTGAACGCCAATGACATCGACCAGGCCGCGAAGATCATCGCCGGTACTGCTCGGTCCATGGGCATCACCGTCGAGTGAGCTTGCGAACTCGCGTCATGGTCACCGTCGAAGGCTGATCGGTCTCGTCAGGTCCTCGGCTGACGCCTGGGACCACTCGACCTGAAGAACCCCACGTGGGAGGGCCGGCTCGGCCCGCACCACAAACCCCCGCCGCAGTGACGGCGGAGAAGGAACAGAGCACATGAGCAAGAAGAGCAAGGCCTACGCGGCCGCGGCCGAGAAGGTCGACAAGTCCAAGCTCTACAGCCCGCTGGAGGCTGTCGAGCTGGCCAAGGAGACGTCGTCGAAGAAGACCGACGCGACCGTCGAGGTCGCGATCCGTCTGGGCGTCGACCCCCGTAAGGCAGACCAGATGGTTCGAGGCACCGTCAACCTGCCTCACGGCACGGGTAAGACTGCCCGCGTGATCGTCTTCGCCGCCGGCGACAAGGCCGCCGAGGCCGTCGCCGCCGGTGCCGACGAGGTCGGCGCCGAGGATCTGATCGAGCGCATCCAGGGTGGTTGGCTGGACTTCGACGCCGCGATCGCGACCCCGGATCAGATGGCCAAGGTCGGCCGCATCGCGCGTGTCCTCGGACCGCGTGGCCTGATGCCGAACCCGAAGACGGGCACGGTGACCACCGATGTCACCAAGGCCATCAACGACATCAAGGGCGGAAAGATCAACTTCCGCGTCGACAAGGCAGCGAACCTGCACTTCGTCATCGGCAAGGCATCGTTCGATCCGGCCCAGCTGGCCGAGAACTACGGCGCCGCCTACGACGAGATCATGCGCGCCAAGCCGTCGGCTGCCAAGGGCCGCTACATCAAGAAGGTCACCGTCTCCACCACGACGGGCCCGGGTATCCCGGTCGACCCGCAGGTGAGCCGCAACTTCACCGACGCGCCCCAGGTCTGACCGACCCCAGCGCTCATCTGGCAGAACGAGATTCCCACGAGGGGCCCGGCAGCAAGTGCCGGGCCCCTCGTGCTCTGTCTGCCCCTGTTCTCACATTTCGGGAGGTCGGGCCTCGTGGCCAAGATCCGTGTTCGTACTGCCGTGCCGGTGATCGTTCTGTTGTCGACGCTGCTTGCGGTGATCGGTTGCGGGAGTTCGACTCCGACGTCCGACGGCGATTCCGCCGTCTCCTCCGGCACACCGAGGTCGATCGTCTCGCTGAGTCCGACGACCACCGAGATGCTCTTCGCGGTCGGGGCGGGGGACCAGGTCGTCGCGGTCGACGACCAGTCGGATCACCCGGCTGACGCACCGCGGACCGCGCTGTCGGGGTACACACCCAATCTCGAGGCGATCCTGGCCCACGATCCGGACCTCGTCGTCCTCTCCGACGACAACAACGACATCGCCGCCGGCCTCGACCGCGTCGGCGTCGAGGTACTGCAGATCCCGGCCGCGAAGGACCTCGACGAGACGTATGCGCAGATCGAGCAGGTCGGCACGGCCACCGGGCACGGGGACACCGCCACGGATCTGACGGCGTCGATGCGCGGCGAGATCGAGAAGATAGTGCGCACCCTGCCGTTGCGTGAGGTCCCGCTGACCTACTATCACGAGCTCGACGACACCTTCTACTCCGTCACCGACGACACCTACCTCGGCCAGATCTACCGGCTCCTCGGTCTGCGATCGATCGCCACCGGCGGCAACGGATACCCGCAGCTCTCCGCCGAGCACATCATTTCCCAGGACCCCGAACTCATCTTCCTCGCCGACTCCCAGTGCTGTGCGGTGACACCGCAGAAGGTCGCCGGGCGGGCCGGCTGGGGCGACCTGCGTGCGGTGGAGACCGGGCAGGTGCACGTGCTCGACGAGGACATCGCCAGCCGGTGGGGGCCGCGCGTCGTCGACCTGGTCCGTGAGATCGCCCGCGTCGTGTCCGGGGTCGACGCGCAACCGGTGCCGTGACGCCGCAGGTCCCCGGGCGCTCACGGATCTCGAGACCATCACAGGTCGCCCGTCGATGGTGAGACGCCGGTACTGGGTGCTCGGCGGCGCTGTCGTCGGGCTGCTCGGCGCGTGCCTGCTCGCGGTCCTCGTCGGACCCGCGGGCCTGACGGCGAAAGGTGTGATCCTCGATCTTCTGGACCGGCTGCCGCTGATCGACATCGACTCCGGGCTGACCGCACGTCAGCAGACCATCCTGTGGGAGGTTCGGATGCCGAGGATGGTGCTCGGCGTGATCGTCGGCGCGATGCTCGCGATCGCCGGTGCCGCGTACCAGGGCGTCTTCCGTAACCCCCTCGCAGACCCGTATCTGCTGGGTGTCTCCAGCGGCGCCGGGCTCGGGGCCACGGTCGCGATCGTGGCGGGCGGGGTGATCGGTTCCGTCGGCCTGCCGATCGTGGCCTTCGCCGGAGGTCTGGTCGCCGTCGCCGCGACCTACGCCCTCGGGCGCACGGTGGGAGGCGGTCGTTCCGAGGTGGTGATCATCCTGGCCGGCGTGGCGGTCGCCGCCTTCGCCAACGCGATCCAGACCTTCCTGATGCAGCAGCACGACGACACCCTGCGGCAGGTCTACAACTGGATGCTGGGACGCCTGGGCACCGACGGATGGTCGGAGGTGGTGGCCGTGGCGCCGTACGTGCTGGTGTGTGTCGCGGTCATCGCACTGTTCGGGCGCACACTCGACGTCATGGCGGTCGGTGACATCGAGGCGTCGAGCCTGGGAATCCGTCCCGAACGGGTGCGGCTGCTGCTCGTCTGCGTCGCGACACTGGGGACCGCGGCGGTGGTGGCGGTCAGCGGACTCATCGGATTCGTCGGCATCGTGATCCCGCATGCGGTTCGTCTGCTCGTCGGGCCGGGTCATCGTCTGCTGCTTCCGCTTTCGCTGCTGGTGGGTGCCGCGTTCCTGGTGCTCGCCGACGTCGTGGCGCGGACCGCGATGTCCCCGGCCGAGCTGCCCATCGGGGTGGTCACGGCCGCGATCGGTGCGCCCTTCTTTCTGTTCGTGCTGCGGCGCAGCAGTCGGGGTGCGGCGGTATGAGCACCCGCCGATCGGACCCCGCGGTGGTGTGCCGGGGTGTCTCGGCGGCCAGGGGCGGGGTCGAGGTCCTGCACGACGTCGACCTCGAGATCCCGTCCGGCGCCTGGGTTTCCCTCGTCGGGCCCAACGGATCGGGGAAGACCACGCTGCTGCACGCACTCGCGGGTCTGGTCGAGGCGAGCGGCCATCTCGACGTCGCCGGTGTGCAGCCCCGGGGTGCGCGGCGGCGCGAGATCGCGCGGGCCGTCGCACTGATGCCGCAGCGGCCCGTCGTGCCCGAGGGGACGACGGTGCGTGAGCTGATCGGTCTGGGCCGTACCCCGCACATCTCGAGGTTCGGCAGCGAGACCAAGCATGACCTGGCCGTGGTGGACAGTGTGATCGAGCGTCTCGAACTCGGGGAGTTCGCGCCGCGTCAGGCGTCCGCGCTGTCCGGCGGCGAGTTGCAACGGGTGGTGCTGGCCCGCGCGCTCGCCCAGCAGCCGCGTGTGTTGCTGCTCGACGAGCCGACCAGCGCACTCGACATCGGCCACCAGCAGCAGGTTCTCGACCTGGTGGACTCGATGCGCAGAGACCGGGAGCTGACCGTGCTGGCGGCGATGCACGACCTGACCTCGGCGGCGCAGTACGGCCAACGTCTCGTGCTGCTCGACCGCGGGCGCATCGTCGCCGACGGGCCGCCCGCCGAGGTGCTCACCGTTGCCCGGTTGAACGAGGTGTACGCCGCGCGCGTGGAGGTACTCGACCGGCGGAGCGGTCCCGCGGTGCTGCCGCTGCGGTCGACCCCGCCCGACGTCGCGGACGGGCCGGAGTGATGGAGGTCGTGCTGCTCGGCACCGGTGCCGCCGACGGTTGGCCGAATCCGTTCTGCCGGTGCGCGTCCTGCGTCGACGCCGCGGCGACCTCGGAGATCCGAGGCCAGACCGCAGCGCTCGTGGACGACACCCTGATGCTCGACTGCGGTCCCGAGATACCTGGAGCTGCAGCACGATTCGGCCGATCCCTCGCCGGTGTCCGGTATGTGCTCGTCACGCACGCGCACTCCGACCATCTCGGACCGCAGATGTTGTTGTCGCGGTCGTGGGTTCACGGGCTGGGCGAACTGCAGTTGGTCGGACCCGCCGAGGCGTTGGACACCTGCCGGGACTGGGTGGGCCCCGACGATCCGGTGACGTTCGTGCCGGTTGCGGCGGGAGACCGGATTCAACTGGGGGACTACGATGTTCGAGTGCTGCCCGCGCGGCATCGGGTCTTCGCCGACGGCGACGCCGTACTCTACGACGTGACCGGCGCCGACGGTGCGCGATTCTTGTGGGCAACCGACACCGGGATGTGGCCGCGGCCCTTCTTCGACTCTGTGGCCGGAGCGCGGTACGACACGGTGTTCCTCGAGGAGACCTTCGGTGACCACGACGACCTGTCATCGGGCCACCTGGGCCTCAACGGATTTCGGAAGATGGTCGAGTCGATGCGCGCCGTGGGCGCGGCCACCGATTCCACCGACCTCGTCGCGGTGCACCTCGGCCATCACAATCCGCCGGTGGGTGAGCTACGCCGACGACTCGCGGAGGTCGGTGCGCGGCCGGGGCGCGATGGGGAAACCGTGACCGTGGGTGGTGTCGCGTCGATTGACGGCACGACGCGCGGCCACCGCACCTTTGTCACCGGGGGTGCGCGGTCGGGTAAGTCGCGGTACGCCGAGGCTCTTCTCGGCGATGCCGCCGAGGTGGTCTATGTGGCCGCAGGCGGACGCCGCGCCGACGACCCCGACTGGGCCCGGCGCGTCGAACTGCACCGCGCCCGCCGGCCGGCGTCGTGGACCACGCTCGAGACCACCGACGTGCCCGGGGTTCTGCGTTCGGCGAGCAGTCCGATTCTCATCGAGTGTCTGGGCACCTGGCTCACCGCGCGACTCGACCATCACGAGGTATGGGACAGCGGGGATCTGACCGGTGTCCGGGGCGACGTCGCGGAGCTGCTCGATGCCTGGCAGTCGTGCGAAGCGCCGGTGGTGGCGGTCAGCAACGAGGCGGGCAGCGGCGTCGTGCCGGCCACCGCGTCGGGCCGGTTGTTCCGAGATGAGCTGGGCCGTCTCAATGCCGCGATCGCAGATACCTCCGACTCGGTGGTGTTGATGGTCGCCGGGCAGGCCCTCACCATCCGGTGAGGCATTCCGCCCATAGGAAACCCGACGCCGCAGTTCTCTCGTCCCCCTGAGTGCGCTCCGAACGCGAATTTTCGAGGTTCACCGCGCGCGAACGTCGACCCTCCAGTACTGTTCGACTAACAGTTGGACTGTTGAACAGTAGGAAAGAGGCGCAAACGATGACTGGTTGGGCGGGTAGCGAGCTGCTCGGGCATCTCGAGACGGGTATCCACGTGGGGCACTGGCGATCGCCTGCCGAACCGCGGACGCTCGCGGTCACCTCACCCGCGACCGGTGCGGAGATCGCGACGGTGGCCGACGCGCGCGAGGCCGACGCGCGTGCCGCGCTCGACACCGCGGTGGCCGCGATGGCCGGCTGGTCGGCGACCAGCCCGATCGCGCGTGCCGACCTGCTGATGGCCGCGTATGCGCGGGTCCTCGAGGTCGCGGACGATCTCGCCGTCGTGATCTGCGCCGAAACCGGGAAGACGCTCGCCGAGGCCAAGGGTGAAGTCGCCTATGGTGCACAGTATCTCCGCTGGTATGCCGAGGAGGCCGTCCGACTCGGCGGTCGCATCGCGACTTCTCCGGACGGTTCCACCGACATCGTCGTCGAACGTGGTCCGGTGGGTCCGTGCCTGTTGATCACGCCGTGGAACTTCCCCTTCGCCATGGTCACCCGCAAGGTCGCCCCGGCCCTCGCGGCGGGCAACACGGTGATCCTCAAGCCGTCGGAGCTGACCCCGTTGTCGGCGTATGTGCTCGTCCACGTGCTGCTCGAGGTCGGGGTGCCCGCCGGCGTCGTCTCGCTGCTGACCACCACCCGCCCCGCCGAGATCAGCGAGCCGCTGCTGTCCGACGCACGGCTGCGCAAGGTGTCGTTCACCGGATCGACCGGTGTCGGACGGCTCCTGCACGAGCAGGCGTCGGCGCACTTCGCCAAGACCTCGCTCGAACTCGGCGGTGATGCACCGCTTCTCGTCTTCGACGACGCCGATGTCGATCGCGCGGTCGAGGGAATCATGCTCGCCAAGTTCCGCAACTCCGGGCAGTCGTGTGTGGCCGCCAACCGGATCTACCTGCAGCGCAGCATCGCCGGACCGGTGGTGGACAAGCTCGCGGAGCGCATCGATGCCCTGCGTGTGGACGACGGATTCGCCGACGGCGCCGATGTCGGCGCCGTCATCGACGAACGCGCACAGGCCAAGTGCGCACAGATCGTGGACACCGCGGTCGCCGCGGGCGGCACGGTCCGCGCGCGTAGTTCGGTCCCCTCGACCGGTAGCTTCGTGCCCGCCACCCTGGTCGTCGACGTGCCGTTGGAATCGCCGCTCCGCGATCAGGAGATCTTCGGTCCCATCGCGATCGTCAGCATCTTCGACGACGAGGACGAGGTCATCTCCGCCGCGAACAACACGTCCTACGGGCTCGCGTCCTACGTCTTCACCCAGGACATCGATCGCGCGAGCCGCGTCGGCCGGGCCATCGACGCCGGGATGGTCGGCATCAACACCGGTCTGATCTCGAACGTCGCGGCTCCCTTCGGCGGTGTCAAGGACTCGGGAGTGGGTCGCGAAGGCGGAGCAGAGGGCATCGAGGAGTACCAGAACCTGCGCTACCTCTCCGTGGTGCGCGGGCGATGACCGAACGCACCATGAGCTTCTTCGAACAGGTACTCGTCGAGACCGCGGTCGCCGCGCCGCAACAGCCCGTCGACCGCGCCCTGGTGGAGCAGTTGCTCGTCGAGAACTACGGCCTCCGCGGGCATCTGGAACCGATCGCCACCGAGAAGGACGACACCTTCCGGTTGCGCGATGATCGTGACTACCTCGTCAAATGCTCGCCGGCGACCGAGGATCCGGAACTGGTCGACCTGCAGACGGCGGCGATGGTCCATCTGGAGGTGACCAGTCCCGACCTCCCGGTCCAACGGGTGATCCCGACCAGGGACTCCGCCCGCGAGGTCGTCATCCCCGGCACCGAGCCCTACCCCCGAATCCTGCGGGTGCTGAGCTACGTTCCGGGTGACCTCCTCAAGGACGGCGCCCGGACCGCGACGCACTGGTCCGCGGCGGGCAAGATGCTCGGCCGGCTCACCGTGGCGATGGAAGGGTTCTCCCATCCCCGTGACAAGCGCCGGTTGCTCTGGGACATGGGCAATTTCGACAAGCTGTCGGAGTTGCTGACCTTCGTCGACGACGAGCCCTCACGAACCCTGGCAGATGCCGTCTTCGCCGAGTACTGCGACACGGTCGCGCCGCGTCTCGACGACCTCGAACGCCAGGTGATCCACGGCGACTTCAGTCCGTACAACGCCGTGGTCGACTCACAGGACCCGCAATTCGTCACCGGCATCATCGATTTCGGTGACGTGGTGCACACCTGCGTGGCATTCGACGTCGCGGTCGGGATGGCGAACCTGATCGGCGTCGACGAGACGGATCCGTGGGGGCACGCCCTGGACTTTCTCGACGGCTACCTCGAGACCCGCCCGCTGCCGGCCGACGCCGTCGAACTGTTGCGCGAGATCGCTCTCGGGCGCCTGTTGTTGCGGGCCCTCGTCGTGCGTTGGCGCGCACACGGCGATCCCGAGCGACACGCCTATCTCGTCACCCATGCAGCCCGTGACTGGACCTACCTGCGCCGTGCCCACGAGGTCGACGCCGGCGACGTGCGCAGTCGCCTGCGTGCCGCCGCCGAGCGGAGCGCACGTCGCGGCGCGGAGGCGGCATCGGTTGTGGCATCAGACAACTCCGAACTCGAATCACCTGAAGGAGCACACCAGCGATGAGCAAGCCCGTCATGGTCAACGCCTACGATCCGGCCGACGCCGACCGCGTCGAGCCGCGTACCAGGAAGCTGATCGAGCGGCGCGAGGACGTCCTCGGGCCCGGCTACCGCCTGTTCTACCGGGAGCCGCTGGCGGTCGAGCGTGGGGAAGGGGCGCACCTGTTCGACGCCGACGGCAACGACTACCTCGACGTCTACAACAACGTTCCGAGCGTGGGGCATTGTCACCCGCACGTGGTCGGCGCCGTGCACGCGCAGATGCAGCGTCTGAACACCAACACGCGCTACGTCCAGGAGTCGCTGGTCGCCTACTCCGAGCGCCTCGTCGCGACGTTTCCGGACGAACTGAACCGGGTGACCTTCACCTGCACCGGTTCCGAGGCCAACGACCTCGCTCTCCGCGTCGCTCGGTACCACACCGGCAACCAGGGCGTGATCGTCACCGAAGGTGCCTACCACGGCCTCACGTCGGAGGTTGCTGCCTTCTCGCCGTCCCTGGGCATCGGTTCTCCGCTCGGATCACACGTCCGCACGATCAAGGCCCCCGACCAGCGTCTCGCGCCGGGTTCGATGCAGGACTACATGCGCGACCAGATCCGCGGCGCCATAGCCGATCTGCAGCGGCACGGTTACGGTCTCGCCGCCTTCTTCGCCGACAGCATCTTCTCCAGTGACGGCGTCTTCTCCGACCCGGCGGGCTTCCTGCAGCCGATCGTCGAGGAGGTCCACAACGCGGGTGGTCTCTACGTCGCCGACGAGGTGCAGCCGGGGTTCTGCCGACTCGGTGAGTCCTGGTGGGGATTCCAGCGGCACGGCATCACCCCCGATCTCGTCACCATCGGAAAGCCGATGGGCAACGGCATCCCCGTCGCGGCGGTGATCTTCCGGAGCGAGGTGACCGAGGATTTCGGTCGTAATGTCAGATACTTCAACACCTTCGGCGGAAGCTCGGTTCCCATCGCGGCGGCGAACGCGGTACTCGACGTCATCGAGCAGGAAGGACTGCAGGAACGCGCACGCACCGTCGGTGCCACGTTGCGCAGCGGGATCGAAGAGGTGCTCGCGCCGTACGACGCGGTCGCCGAGGTGCGCGGTATCGGTTACTTCCTCGGGGTCGACATCGTCGACGCGGCGGGCGACCCGGATCCGGTCAGGGCCGCCGACCTGGTGAACGACCTGCGCAACCGTCGGGTGCTGATCTCGGCGAGCGGACCGGACGGCAACGTGCTGAAGATCCGTCCGCCGCTGGCGTTCTCGGCCGCCGACGCCGACCGATTCCTGACCGAGCTGGCGGCCGCCGGCCCGGTGCTCAAGGGCTGATGGACACCGTGGGCCCGGCGCGACGCCGGGCCCCGGGGTCGTCTCAGACCGTCGACTCCCGGGCCCGGCGCTTGCGGATGGCCTCGCGAACTTCGTCGCGGGTGAGCAGGACGGTGTCACCGACGACCTCGACGGCACGGTCAGGATTGCGTGACTCGATGGCCTTCACGATGGCCTCGTGTTCGGCGCGAAGCTTGTCGTGGTCCTCGTATTCGCGCTCCTCGATCGACAACAGGAACGCGAAGAACCGGATCTGGCGTAGCAACTGCTCGAAGACCGACGTCAGGAATGCATTGTCCAACAACGCAACTATCGATTCGTGGACCTTGAGGTCCTTCTCGACGATGCGGTCGGGATCGTGGTCGGCGAGCACTGCGGCGAACTCGTCGAAGGCCTTGCGGACGCCGCCGAGGTCGATGTCGTCGGAGACCTGCCGGGCCCCGAGGGTCTCGAGGTGGAACCGCGCGGCGAAGAGATCGAGGATCTCGGCGTCGGTGGGGTCCCAGACCTGCATCCCGCGCCGGGGATGTGGCCGCAACAGGCCTGTCGCCTCGAGCAGGCGCACGGCCTCACGCATGGTGTTGCGGGAGATTCCGAGGTCGCGGGACAGGGTGCTCTCGTTGATGCGATCGCCGGGAAGCAGTGCGCCCTTGAGGATCATGTCCTGGAGTCCGTCGGCGACCTGCTGGGGCGTCGTGGTGCGTTGAAGCGTCACGAAGTCTGAGAGATCCATGCGGCTAAGATAGCGCCATTTGTTCAACAGTGGGGCGATCCGGCGCGGCCAGCAGGGTCTCGGGGGGACGAATTTGGGACACGACCAGCCGCCGTAACACGGTGGAAACACGAAAAGTACGCGGGCGAAAACAATCGCTGGTTGACTGTTGAACAGAAAGACAGTTCTGCAATGGTGTTGTCCGGCAGACGAGCGAAGTGTGAGGATCGAATGGGATACATCAGTATCGAGGGGGTCGAGAAGTCCTTCGGCGCGACGCGGGCACTGGCCGGCGTCGATCTGTCCCTCGCCCGCGGTGAGGTGCACGGGCTGCTGGGGGAGAACGGGGCGGGAAAGTCCACCCTGATGAAGGTGCTCGCCGGTGTGGTCACCCCTGACGCGGGAACCGTCGGCATCGACGGTGCGACACTGGAACTCGGGCGCCCCGCGGCCTCTCGCGCGGCCGGTCTCGGTATCGCGTACCAGGAACTGAGCTCGCCGGGGAACGTCGACGTCGCCACCAAACTGTGCTGGCCCGAGCTGCCCCGTGGACGGGCGGGCCTGGTCAGCCGCAAGGCGATGCGCAGGCGCGCGAGTGAGATCCTCGCTCGTTTCCGGCTCGAATCCGTCGACCCGGCGTTGCTGATCGCCGACGCCGATCTCGCGACCCGGCAGCGGGTCGAGATCGTCGCGGCGATGGCGAAGGACCCGAAGCTACTCGTCCTCGACGAGCCGACCGGCGCGCTGCCCGACACCGACTGGCTCTTCGACGCCGTGCGCAGGCTCGCCGCCGCCGGCACCGCCGTCATCTACATCAGCCACAAGCTGCCCGAGATCGAGGAGATCTGCGACCGCGGCACAGTGCTGCGCAGCGGGCGTACGGTCGGGGAGTTCGAGCGCGGATCGGTGAACGAGACCGAGCTCGTCGAGATGATGATCGGCCGGTCCTTCGAGCAGAGCTTCCCGGCCCGCCGGCACCACACCGATGTCGACGACGTGGTCCTCAGTGTGAAATCCCTTGCCGCGGGCGATCGTCTGCGCGAGGCGGATCTCGAGGTACGACGCGGCGAGATCGTCGGACTGGCCGGGCTCGAGGGCCAGGGCCAGAAGGATCTCGTCTATGCCCTGCACGGGCAGGTCCGCAGGCTGGGCGGGTCCATCGACATCGACCGCGGGGACGCGTCGGTGAGCACGTCGCTGGTTCCCGAGGAACGCAAGACCGAGGCGTTGTTCGCCGAGATGAGCTCGGAGTTCAACCTGACGGTCGCGAGCATGCGGACCTTCTCGGCCGGTCCGGTGATCAACCGGAGCCGCGAACAGAAGGTGGCGCTCGAGGCCGCCGGACGCGTCAATCTCCCCGAACCCATGCTCGCCAAGCGCATCTCGGACCTGTCCGGCGGAAACCAGCAGAAGGTCATCTTCGGCCGGGCCGTCGCACGAGATCCCGCATGCCTGCTGCTCTTCGATCCCACGCGTGGCGTCGACGCGGCGACGAAGTTCGAGATCTACGAGATGACAAGGCAGTTCGCCAACAAGGGCCGCGGGGTGGTTCTCTACTCGACCGAGATCCCCGAACTCGTCGGCCTGTGCGACCGCGTCTACGTGGTCGCCGGCGGACGCATCGTGAGTGAGCTGGTGGGCGAGGACATCAGTGAGACCGCGGTGATGAGCGCGGCGCTCGCCTGGAACGGGTCGACACAGCACGGATCGACACAGCACGGATCGACACAGCACGGATCGACACAGCAGGGTTCGGCTGCGGCCGAACAGGAACCCGCCGGAAAGGAATCGGCATGAGTACAGATGTGCTGAGGCAGTTGTGGGGTCGCTGGTCGGTCACCCTGCCCGCGGTGGGCATCTTCGCGGTGGTCTACGGAATCCTGCTGGCGGTCTCTCCGCAGGAGGGGACGAGCTACTCCTTCGGGAACTTCATGGCGCTGGTGGCGCCGCTGGCACTGGCGGCCGCGGGAACCACCCTCGTGCTGCTGACCGGCGGATTCGATCTGTCTGTGGCAGGTGTCATCTCGCTGACCAACGTCATCTGCGCGACGCAGATGGCAGGGGCGTCGTCGCCGTGGATGATCGTCGCGCTGGTCCTCGCCGTCGGCATGATCGCGGGTGCGATCAACGGATTCCTGGTGGTGTTCCTGGGCTTGCAGTCCCTGGCGGTCAGCCTGGCGGTGCACATCGTGGTGACCGGTCTCGCGCTGGTGGTCCTGCCCGCCCCGGGCGGCACGATCCCACTCGACTTCACCTCGTTCGTGCAGAAGAGCGTCGGCGGTACGGTGCCGATGGCGCTGATCGTGATGCTGGTGGTGGCGCTGGCCTGGCTCGTCTTCCGCAACACCCGGACCGGTGTCGCCGTGGTCGCCCTCGGCGGTGACCGTGAGGCGACCCGCCTGTCCGGTGTCCCGGTCCGTGCCGCCGAGTTCTCCGCATGGGTGCTCGCCGGCCTGCTCTACGGAATGGCCGGCGCGATGCTCGCCGGGACCACGGCGACCGGCAACCCGGCGGCCGGCACCCCGTTCCAGCTCACGGCTTTCGCCGCGATGGCGCTGGGCCTGATCAGCTTCAAGGGCGGACGGGGCAGCGTGATCGCCGCGATGTTCGGTGCGGCAACCCTGATGGCCATCCCCAAGGTGCTGTTCGGTCTCGGTGTGGCGGACTTCTGGGTCGGCGCCTGCCAGGGCATCGTCATCATCCTGGCGCTCGCGATCCCGCTGGCCGGACGATTCCTCACCACCCGGCGACGCCCGGCGGCCGAATCCGGCTCCGACGACGCCCGGCCCTACGGTGCACAGGTCGACGGTTCCGAGAGCGGGAGCGCCACAGTCGAATCCGTGTCATCTGCGAGCGTTTCCGGTGATCCGGCGCTCGCCGGGGCCGCCACGCGAAAGGAAGTACGGAGCTGATGGTCGCAACGATCACGAGTTCGGGCCCGGCCCTCAAGGAACGGCTGCGCTCCCAGACCGCCATCGTGTGGTTGCTGCTCCTGGCAGCGATCCCGTTGTCGCGCCTGGCAAGTGAGAACTTCCCGTCCTGGTCCCTGATCGACGGAACACTGGTGCTCAGCCTGTTCCTGGTGCTCGTCGCCTTCGGGCAGGGGATCGTGATCCTCACCGGCGGAATCGATCTGTCCCTGGCAACGGTGGTCACCCTCGGCGCCTACCTCACCGGTCGGCTGGTCTCCGACGGGATGTCGTTGCCTGTCGCCGTCGTCCTCACCCTGGCCGGATGTGCCGTGGTGGGCGTGGTCAACGGACTGCTGGTCGGTCTCGCCGGATTCCCCGCGTTCATCGTGACGCTGGCGACCGGTTCGATCGTCGCGGCGCTGTTGCTCGGGGTGAGTCGCGGTGCCCCCGCCCAGCAGTCGCCCGAGCAGCTCGCGTCGTGGTTCGGGAACTCCTCGATCCTCGGCATCAGCACCCCGATCTGGATGCTGCTGGTGGTCTGCATCCTCGCCTGGGTGATCCAGCACCGCTCCGTGCTCGGTCGCCGCGCCTTCGCCGTCGGTGGGAGTCCCACTGCCGCAAGGCTGTCCGGGGTGCCCGTGATCAGCACCTATGTCCTGACCTATGCGGTCGCCGCAATCGCCTACGGACTGGCCGGGATCGCCCTGCTGGGGTACTCCTCGGGAGCCGACCTCAGCATCGGCAACAGCTGGCTCCTGCCGAGCATCACGGCCGTCGTCGTCGGCGGTTCGTCGATCCGGGGCGGCGCCGGCTCGGTCATCGGCACCATCGGTGGCGCGATCCTGATCACGCTGCTGGGTACCGACATCAGTGCGGCCGGCCTCGCCGAGGGATGGAAGCAGGTCCTCTACGGCCTCATCATCGTCGCGGCGCTCCTGGGCAACCGGGTGTTCCAGACCGCCAAGCGCTGACGCAGTTTTCCCTGCGACACGGCCTTCCGGCTGTGTCGCAATCGCCTCGCCGTCGTTCCGGTGTTCCACACGCAGAGCGCGGCGACACCGAATTCCCCACCGAGAGAGAGAAGAACGATGAACAAGCACTTCCGGAAGGTGGCCGCGGTCGCCGTGGCCGCGGCGGCCTGTTTCGGCATCGCCGCGTGCGGGGGCGGCTCCGACGACGGCCAGCAAAAGGTCTTCCTGAACCTCTCCTACAGCGGTAACAACTGGCAGGACGAGGCCGCGAACCTCGCGATGTCGGTCGCGAAGTCGCCGCAGTACGCCGAGAAGTACACCGTGCAGAAGCAGATCTCGGGCACCGACGTACAGAAGCAGATCTCCGACATCCAGTCGATGATCTCCTCCGGCGCCAAGCTGATCGTGTCCTACCCGCTGTCCCCGACGGCGCTCGATCCCGTTGTCGCGCAGGGATGTGAGCAGGGTGTGACCTTCGTCTTCTACGACTCCACCGTCAACGCCCCCTGCGCCTACAACGTCGCCTTCATCACCGGACCGCGCGTCGACGACAAGACCAAGCCGTTCTTCGGTGCGCAGACCGCCGAGGCGCTCGTCGACCTGCTCGACGGCAAGGGCAAGATCTTCATGAACCGCGGCGTCGCCGGCACCGCCACCGACACCGTCCACTACGAGACCGCCAAGGCCGTGTTCGACCGGTACCCGGGCATCCAGGTCATCTCCGAATACCACGGCGACTGGAACTCCTCGGTCAGCCAGCAGCAGACCGCCAAGGCGCTCGCCGCGCATCCCGACGTCGACGGCGTGTGGTCGCAGGACGGCGAAGCCGGCGTGGTGAAGGCACTGCAGGCCGTGGGCAAGCGCGTCCCGGTCACCGGTGAGTCGAGCAACTACTTCGTGAAGCAGCTCGGCGCAGGCTGGCCCGGCGTCGCCTCGGGTTCGGCGCCCGCACAGGGTGCCGTGGCCATGAAGGTCGGCCTCCACATCCTCGAGAACGGCGCCGAGGGCGTGCCGAACAACATCGAGATGCCGATGCCGTGGACCACCACCGAGACCGCGAAGGAATGCCCGGGCACCACCTTCGAGGACGGTTGCAACTACTTCAAGGGCGTCGACGACAGCTTCGTCACCATCATCTTCAACCAGGATCTGTTGCCGGAGGCCACGATCGACGCTGCTCGGACCGGTGACCCGTTCCCGACCGTGCAGCCGCTGCCGGACATGAACGACTTCGCCCAGCCGGAGAGCCGCCGCATCTACACCCGCGCGTCGTGCGACGAGGGCTGGAAGGAAGGACTGGTCGAGGCCGGTCAGACCCCGAAGGGTCTGAAGGGCTGCGTCCAGCAGTGATGAACCACCCACGTCGTGCCGCGGGTCCTCCCACCCCCTGTGACCCGCGGCACGATGTGGGCCTCGGCCGTCATGGCCGAGGGTGTGGGCCGGCGAGTTCCCCGCCCGCCGGCCCACACCCGAACCGCTCCGAACAGTCCTGATAGGGAGATGAAATGACTCTGTCCATCGATCTCAATGCCGACGCCGGTGAAAGCTTCGGTCGGTGGAAGCTGGGTGCCGACGAGGAACTGTTCGCCGTCGTGTCGACGGTGAACATCGCCTGCGGCTACCACGCCGGAGACCCGGTCAACATGCGCAAGGCCGTCGCGGGTGCCCGCGACGCCGGCTGTGCCGTCGGCGCGCACCCGGGCTACCCCGATCTCCTCGGCTTCGGCCGCCGGGCGATCCCGGCAACCGTCTCCGACACCGTCGATTACGTCCTCTACCAGGTGGGGGCACTGACCGCGATCGCCGCCGACGAGGGCATCGAACTCACCCATGTGAAGCCGCACGGCTCGCTGATGGGGACCACCGTGCGCGACGCCGAACTCGCCGTCGCCATGGCGCGCGCGATCCAGAGCGTGCAGGCCGGGATCCCGCTGGTGATGTCGCCCGGTGCGGCGCTCGACGCGGTCGTCGCCGCGGGTCTGCCCGTCACGCCGGAAAACGCCGCCGACCTCGACTTCGACGACAACGGTTTCAACGTCATCGAACCCGTTCCGGCGGAGAAGGATCCGGAGGCCGTCGCCGCGCGTGCCGTACAGATGGCCCGCGGGTCCGTCGAGACCGTGACCGGTGCGACGATCCCGATGCCGGTGACCTCGCTCTGCATTCACGGCGACCGCCCGAACGCGGTCGCGGTCGCCACCGCGGTCCGGCGCCGTCTCGAGGCCGAGGGCATCGACGTACGTCCCGTCGGCCGGAAGTGAGGCGAGGGGTGAAACCGGAGTACTTCGTCCTGCCCGGCGGGGCACGCCTGAGCTTCGGCGGTGACGAGTTCGTGTTCGTCGAACTGTCCGAGTCAATGGATCTCGAAGTGGCACTGCAGGTTCAGTCGATCGCGGCGTCCATCGTCGCGATGGACGTCGATGGCGTCGTCGACGTCGTGCCCGCACACGTGAGCTACATGATCCGGGTTCGCCCCGAGGATCTCGACCCCCGGGACGTGGTCCCGCTGCTCATCGGGCTCCACCAGCGGATCGTGGAGTCGGACCGTCAGAAGGCGCCGACCATCCCGACCGCGATCGTCGAGATCCCGGTGTTCTACGACGATCCGTGGACTCGGGAGGTCACCGCGAAGTTCCGGGACCGGCACCCCTCCCCGGAGGAGACCGACCTCGCCTACACCGCGCGTGTCAACGGCTTCGACAAGGTCGACGACCTGATCGCCGCGCACTCGGCGTATCCGTTCATCGTCACCTTCAACAACTTCATACCCGGCAACGCCGAATGCGTGCAGCTCGTGCCGCAGGACATGCAGATCGACGTGCCGAAGTACCTTCGTCCCCGAACCCAGACCCCCGCAAGGTCTCTCGGTCACGGCGGCAACCAGGCCACGATCTACCCGTCGGAGGCGCCCGGGGGATTCCAGCTCCTCGGCCGCGCCGCGGTGCCCGTCGTCGATCTGACGATGACACGTCCCGGCTTCACCGAGTCCCCGGTGCTGCTGCCGGCGCCGACGATCGTCAAGTACCGGCCGGTGGATCAGTCCGGCTACGACGAGGTCGAGTCCGCCGTGGAGGCGGGGACCTACGAGATGAACCGGGCGGCCATCGAATTCGATCTCCAGGCCTTCACCGCCGATCCGCTCGGGTACACCCGATCCCTGGTAGGAGAACTCCGATGATCACGATCGTCAAACCCGGACTGCAGACCACGGTCCAGGACCTCGGTCGGCCCGGGAGGCTCGCGATGGCGATGCCGCCGGCAGGTGCGCTCGACCAGTTCGCGCATCGCATCGCCAACGCACTGGTCGGCAACGGTCCGTCGGCGGCGACACTCGAGGCCGCACTGATGGGTCCGTCGGTGGTCTCCGACACCGACTGCACGGTCGCGGTCACCGGCGCCGACGTCGACGTCATCATCGACGGCGCGGTGCACCCGTCCTGGACGGCGTTGTGGCTGCCCGCCGGTGCCGAGCTCAGGCTCGGGCCGATCCGCAGCGGGGCACGCGCGTACATCGCCTTCGCCGGCGGGATCGACGTGCCGCTGGTGATGGGCAGCCGCTCGACCTACATGCCCTCGGGTGTGGGCGGATTCCAGGGCCGGGCCCTGCGCCCCAAGGACGTGCTGCCGATCGGTCCGCGCACGCGCGCGGTCGAGGAGGGGCGTCACCTGCCGACGCGGTTCCGTCCGGTGCCCTCGTCGCACTTCGAGGTGCGGACCGTGCTGGGCCTCGCGGCCTACCGCTTCGTCTCGGAGTCGTTGCGGGACTTCACCGAACGCGAGTACCAGCTGTCACCGGAATCGAATCGCACCGGCTACCGCTTCCGGGGCGAGCCGCTGGACTTCGTCGAGCGGGAAGCGCCGTTCGGCGCCGGCGACAACCCGAGCAACGTGGTGTCGCTGGGTTACCCGCTCGGGTCCATCCAGGTACCCAACGGCGAGGAACCGATCTGCCTGCTGCGCGATGCGGTGACCGGCGGCGGGTTCGTCACCCTGGGCACTGTGATCACCGCCGATCTCGACCTCCTCGCCCAGGCCAAGGCGCCCGACCGGGTGACGTTCACCCCCGTCGACATCGACACCGCGCTGCGGTTGCGGCGCGAGCACGCCGAACACGTCGACAACGCCGTCGCCGCCATCGCGTAGTCGGTCCTCCGACCGCTCCACCGTTCCACCCGCCGTCCGACCGAAGGAATAACAACCATGACCGAGATGCTCAGCCCCACCCCCGGAATGTTCTGGCACCGCCCGGATCCCGACAGCGAGGCGTTCTGCAAGCCGGGTGACACCGTCGAGGTGGGCCAGCAGATCGGCGTCGTCGAGGTGATGAAGATGTTCGCCCCGATCGAGGCCGAGTTCGCCGGGGTGTTCACCGGATACGCCGTGGACAACGGCGCCCAGGTCGACGCCGGGCAGGTCATCGCCACCTTCGAGGTGCCGTGATGTCCGGGTTGTCGCCGCAACCGCCGACGCCTCCGCGGCGCGTCCTGGTCGCCAATCGCGGCGAGATCGCGGTCCGGGTGATCCGTGCGTGCCACGACCTCGGCTGGACCGCCATCGCGGTGCATTCCGACGTCGACGCGGACAGCCTGCACGTGCGGCTCGCCGACGAGGCCGTGGAGATCGGGCCCGCTGCCGCCGCGCAGAGTTACCTGCGCCCCGAGGCGATTCTCGACGCCGCACGGCGCACCGGTGCGCAGGCGATCCATCCCGGGTACGGATTCCTCTCGGAGAACGCCGATTTCGCGCAGGCCGTGATCGATGCCGGACTCCGGTGGGTGGGCCCGTCCCCGCATGTCATCGCGCTGATGGGGGACAAGGAGACCGCACGACGCACCGCCCGCGACGCGGGGGTTCCCGTGGTGCCGGGCAGTGACCTGCTCGCCGACGCCGACGCCGCTCTGGCCGCCGCCGAGCAGGTGGGCTATCCGGTGCTGGTCAAGGCCCGGGCCGGTGGCGGTGGCAAGGGCATCCGGGCCGCCGCCGACGCCGGGGAGCTCGCGAAGCAGTTCGAGGAAGCCGGTCGTGAGGTCAAGGGCGCCTTCGGCGACGACGGCCTCTACCTCGAGCGGTCCCTGCAACAGGTGCGGCACGTCGAGGTGCAGATCCTCGGCGACTCCCAGGGCAACGTCGTCCACCTCTTCGAACGCGAATGCTCGCTGCAGCGTCGCCGCCAGAAGGTGATCGAGGAGGCTCCGGCCCCCACCCTGGACCGGGAGGTCGCCGCGGCCATGCATGCGTCGGCCGTGGCTCTGGCCGCCGCCGTCGGCTACACCTCTGCCGGCACCGTGGAGTTCCTGGTCGATCCGTCCGGTGAGTACTTCTTCATCGAGATGAACACGCGAATCCAGGTGGAGCACGGCGTGACCGAGGAACTCACCGGCGTCGACCTGGTGGTCGAGCAGCTGCGGATCGCGTTCGACGAGCCGATCGGGGTGAAGCAGGAGGAGATCGCCATGCGCGGCGCGGTCATCGAACTCCGGCTCAACGCCGAGAACCCGAAGTTCCACTTCTTCGGTTGTCCGGGCGCGGTCAACTCGGTGACGTTCCCGGCCGGGCCGGGTGTCCGTGTCGACACCGGCGTCGTCTCCGGTTCGACGATCCAACCGCATTACGACTCGATGGTCGCCAAGGTCGTCGTGGCCGGCGCCTCGCGGGAGCAGGCGATCGCACGCGCGACGCGTGCAGCGGGGGAGACCCTGTGGGACGGGCCGATCACCACGCTCGGCTTCCTGCGGGATGTGCTGGGCACCGAGTGGTTCCAGGACGCCGACTTCCACACCGGCACGATCGACGAGAAGCTGCCGGAGCTGCTCGAGTCGCTCTAGCAGGCGGCGGCCGGGTGCCGGTACGCCGACTACGGTGCGGATACGACGAAACCCCCTGGCACACGGTCTGTTCCAGGGGGCTTCGTCAGGCAGGGAGGTTCACTCGATGCTGAACGACTTGGGATTCTTGACGAAGGCGATCCGTTCGGCGGCAGTGATGGTGTAGAAGCCGGGCTGCGTGTAGTACGAACTGGGGATCTCGACACTGCCCTGGCATGCCGTCGACTTATGGGTCGGATGCGTCGTACCCGTGAACGTCACCTCGATCTGGCAGTTGTTGCCACGCACCGGCGCGGCACTGCGGGTGTGCGTCGACCACGTCACCGTCGGCGCGAAGGGTCTGCTGTAGCGGTTCGGTGCGAGTTCGCGGCCGAGACTGTTCGTCACCCGTGTGCTGATCGCGACCACTCCCAGGGGGTGGCCCGTACCGAGGTTGCCGCCCGGTGCCCCGGGGAGCGGGAGGGACAGGCTTCCGAAGTCGATCGGCGACGTCCCCGGCGCGGCGACGGCGGGGGCTGCGGTCATGGTGGCGGCAGCGATGGTCGCGGCGGCGGCAACTGTCACGACGGCGAGTCCCGGCGAACGTCTCATGGTCGTCTCCTCGAAGTTGGATCGGCGTCGGAAATGTCCGAATCGGCCAGTACACGGTATGCGAGAGTATGTCCGATTTTCGTCGTCCGGTCGAAGGTATTTCGCATCTATGAACGAGTGTCGTCGGCCTCCCGACCGGGCAACCCGACCTGACGGCACGCGGACGGAGGCCAGAACACGGCAACCGCGATGCGCCACGGAGCCGCGTCGGTGAGAATGGGGTCGTCCGCGGGCGGCGTCGAACTCGCGCCGGTCCACGCGAGACCCATGGAGGTGGAGCAGGATGGAAGCAGCCCGACCCACGAAGCTGGCGATCGTCGGCGCCGGCGCGGTGGGTACCTCGATCGCCTACGCATCGCTCATCAGGGGTGTGGCGCGCACCATCGCCCTGCTCGACATCAACACGGCCAAGGTCACCGCCGAGGTGCTCGACATGTCCCACGGCCTGGAGTTCGTGCCGCGCGCGGACGTCATCGGCTCCGACGACGTGTCGGTGTGCGCCGACGCCGACGTCGTGGTCTTCACCGCGGGTGCCAAACAGAAACCAGGGCAGTCCCGGCTGGAATTGGCCGAGGCGACAATCGGATTGACGCGGTCGATCCTGCCCGGGGTGATCGAGGCCGCCCCCCGCGCCATCTACATCATGGTGACCAACCCGGTGGACATCGTCACCTACGCGGCGCAGAAGATCAGCGGCCTCCCGCCGAACCAGGTCTTCGGTTCCGGCACCGTCCTGGACTCCTCGCGCCTGCGGTTCCTGATCGCCCGGCACTGCGGCGTCGCGGTGCAGAGCGTGCACTCCTACATCATCGGCGAGCACGGCGACAGCGAGATCCCGCTGTGGAGTTCGGCGTCGATCGGCGGTGTGCCGCTGTTGCAGTGGAAGCCGCTGCCGGGCCGGCCCGCCATGGACGCCGTTGCGCGGGAACTCATCCAGCATGAGGTGGTGCACGCCGCCTACACCATCATCGAGGGCAAAGGTGCCACCAACTATGCGATCGGCCTGGCGTCGACGCGCATCGTCGAAGCGGTCCTCAACAACGAGCACCGGGTCCTGCCGGTCTCGACCCTGGCAACCGGGGTGGACGGCCTCGGCGACGTGTGCCTGTCGTTGCCGACGGTCGTCGACCGTGGTGGCGCGCAGGCCCAGCTCGACATCCCGTTGTCGGAGTCGGAGCGGGCCGGGCTGGTCGCATCGGCCGAGACGTTGCGCGGGATGCAGGCGCGGTTCGGGCTGTAGCGGGTTTCCGCGCTGTCGAGAATCACCGGAGGTCGCGATCGTGCGTGGTCTCGGCGTGTCCGTCGGCCGGACCAATCTTGCCGATGTGTGCCGATGAACGGAGCGCGGCCCCGTAGCGTGACGTCATCGAGATGAGGTGTCGGGGGACACACAGAAGAAGGTCAAGCACAATGCGTTGCTCGCGAAAGATCGTCCTCGGATTCCTGGCTGCGACATCGATGGCGGTGGCCCCGCTGATGGTGGCGGCGCCTGCCGCGGCCGCGACGGACTACGCCAACTGCTCGGCCCTCAACGCCGACTATCCGCATGGTGTCGGCGAGCCCGGTGCCGTCGACTCGACGTCGGGCACTCCGGTCACCGGCTTCACCGTCGACCAGGCCCTCTACGACGCCAACGACGAGAGCGATCGCGACGGCGACGGCATCGCCTGCGAGAAGCGCTGACCCGGGCGGTTCGCGACAACCGCTCGACACCGACCCGACGCCGGTCCGCGACCGCGACGCCGGGCCGGCGCGCGACGTAGATTCGTGCCCATGGCGTTCCCGGCCGGCAGGCACTCCGACATCGCGATCGCGGCGCAGCTGCTGTTTCTCGCCGGGTTCATCGACGCCATCGCGTTCGTCGTCCTGAAGGGCAGCTTCGTCGCCTTCATGTCGGGTAACTCCACGATCATGGGCGCATCGGTTGCGGCGTCGCGATGGTCGACGCTGGCGCTGGTCGCCGGGCTGGTGGTGGCCTTTTTCGCCGGCGCGGTGGGCGGTGGCGCGATCAGCAGGTGGGGCGGGCCCCGCTCCCCGGTCTGGGTTCTCGTCACGGTGACCGGCACGCTCCTTCTCGGCACGCTGATCGCGGTCACGGTGTCGCCGACCGCCGGGATGATCGTGATCGCGTACGCGACGGGGGCGATCAACTCGGCGCTGTCGCACACGTCGTCGGTCGAGGGGGGACTCACCTATGTCACCGGGACACTGGTGAAATCGGCACACGCACTCGTCGCGTCGCTGGGCACCGACCGGCCCTGGGCATGGCTGGCCGTGTTCTGGATGTGGCCGGTGTTCGTCCTCGGTGCGGTCGGCGGTGGTTTCGCCGAGCGGCACTGGGGCGTCGCCGGCCTATGGGTCGCGATCGCGCTCGCGGGCAGTGCCCTGGTGCTGACGGTGGTCGAGGCGTCGTCGCCGGCCGATCCGCGGCCCGATGGAACCGAATCGGGCGCTGGATAGTCTGAGACATATGCGCGACGACAAGCTGCTCACCCGGATCTCGGCTCTCCTGCGTCAGGCGGAGAACACCGACAACGAGCATGAGGCGGAGACGTTCATGCAGGCCGCCCAGCGGCTGGCGACGGCGTCGTCGATCGACCTCGCCGTGGCGCGCGCCCACGACCCGGCCGCCCGTAAGCAGGTCACCCCGATCTCGCGGCAGATCGCGATCGGCGAGCCGGGAAAACGGGGACTGCGCACCTACGTCCAGCTCTTCGTGGCCATCGCCGCCGCCAACGACGTGACCGTCGACGTCGCGGGCAACTCGACCTTCGTCCTGGCCTACGGCTACGAGGCCGACATCGACGCGAGCGAGGCGCTCTACACGTCCCTCATCGTGCAGATGGTCGCCGCCAGCGACGCCTACCTGCGCTCCGGTGCCTACAAGGGGGAGACGTTCGCGCGGGTCGTCACCCAGAAGACCGGCTGGCGGAACCGGCGCGTGATCGAGGAGAAGCCGCTCTCGCCGATCACCGCTCGCCTCAACTTCCAGTCGGCCTTCGCCGAACGCATCGGAAAGCGGCTCGCCGAGGCCCGGGACGCCGCGCGCGAGGAGGCGATCGCGGCCGAGCGGGAGTCCGGCGACACCGCACGTTCGACGGCGCTCGCCCTGCGCAACAAGGAACTCGAGGTGACCGACTTCTATCGCAGCGAGTCCACGGCGCGCGGAACGTGGCGGCCGTCGAGTGCGTCGGCGGGCTACTCCGAGGCGGCTCGGCGGGCGGGGGATCACGCGGGTCGTCGGGCGAAGATCGGCGCCGACCGCGAGTTCGGCGGGACCCGAGGCGCTCTCGAGGCCTAGGCGTCGCCCCACGCGACCGTCGTCGGTGACCACCGCGTGCATGATGATCGCGGTGATCACCAGGATCGCGGCGAACACGAACAGCCAGGTGATCGTGATGAAGACGACGCCGAGGGTGCCGAAATTGCCGATGGTGGCCGAGGCCGGCGCCGGCAGTGCGATCCGGCTGCCGGTGCACAGTCCCTGCACGACGACCGCAGCGGGGATGAGGAAGAGCACGACGATCCGGCGCCGGAAGGCGCGCAGTGGCAGTTTGGTGACATCCCAGATCGACACATACATTCGGCCGAGAGCTCGCGACAGGGAGGTGGCGCCCGCGATGGTCATCAGCGCACCGAGGACCCCGAAGGTCGCGACGGACTGCGGGGTGTCGTCGACCCCCGACTCCGGTGGATCCCCACCATCATTGGTGATGCCGTGAGAGAGCGCGACACCGGGCGTGCCCGTTTCTACGAGGCCGAACATCTCGTGCACCGGCTCTTCGACACCGCGTCGTCGTCGCGTGTGGTGCAACTGGCCGGAACCGAGCTCACGCTCCCGGCCGAGGCGCGGTTCGCCACGATCGAGGCCATCGAGGACTACGTGCGTCGCGTGCTGGACCTGCGCGGCGTGCGGGCGAGTTTTCCCGGAGCGGCCCTGCCGGTGTCGGTGCGTGCACGACGCGGCGAGACCTCCGCGCACTATGCCGCCTCCGTCCGGCACTCCGACGGCGTGCGGATCGGCGGGGAGATCGCCATCCCGGTGACCGGGGAGGGACGGTGGGCGCTGCGCGAACTCGTCGTCCTGCACGAACTGGCCCACCACCTCGACGGGACGACCGGCCCGGCCCACGGCCGGGGTTTCGTGCTGACACTCGTGGAATTGGTGGGACTGGTCCTGGGGCCGGAGGCCGCGTTCGTCTACCGCGTGATCCTCGCCGACTCCGGGGTCGGATGACGGCGGTCCCTCCGCCGACCGGATGACCGGTGGCGCGTTGTGTTCGCCCCGCCGAGGTCGCATCGCTGTATCGTGACGGCGACATACGAGCGCGGTATCGCCCGCGCACTGTGAACGGGGCACAGCGCATGACACCGAGAACACCTGCGGTACCGACGACACCTGCGACACCGACATCGGTGCCGCCGTCGACGACTCCGCCTCGGCACCCCATGCCGGCCGAACCGGGACCGGTACCCGCGCCCCCGGGCGAGCCGACGATCCCGTCCGCACGTTTCGGCATCCTGCCGTCCGAGGTGTCCGACATCGCCGCCGGTTGGCGTTCGCAGGGCGATGCGGTGGGCCGGGCCGACTTCTCGGCGTTTGCGGCGATCACGGGTACCGGCAGCCGGACGCTGGCGGCCGCCAGGAGCATCGGCGGTCCGGCACAGCAGTGCACTGACTCCATCGGGACCCGACTGACCGCACTGGGCGACGCGCTGAGCACCTTCAACTCGCGAGCGCAGGAGACCGACGGCGTCGCTGCCGACCGCCTGCGCGGCCTCTCCGAACGCTGATGCGCCCCACCATCTCCCAGTTGCGCGGTTGGGACACCGGTGCGTTGGGGTCGGCCGGCGGTGTTGCGGCGGCGAACGCCTCGGTCCTCGACGGTGCGCTCGACTCCGCGGTCCGGTCCATCGACGGCGCGGGGTCCTGGTTCGGGCAGACGCGCGACGCGGCGAACACCAGGATGGACCAGGAACGTGACCACGGTGGCGAGGTCCGCAATGTGCTGAACCAGATCGCCGACGAAACCGGTGATGCCGCACGGGATCTCGGTTTCGCCAGGGAGCACCTCCTGCGCGCGGTCGACTCCGCCGTCGCCGGCGGGTTCACCGTCGCCGACGACGGCACGGTCTCGCACCCCGACCCGGACAAGGCCGAGGAGGTCAGGACCATCCAGAACGCGATCAGTGGCGGCCTGGGCACGGTCGACGAGCTCGACGAGACCTACGGCACGCGACTCGAGGCCCTCTCGGGCGACCTCGCGTCGATGGTGAACGGCCAGCCCGACATCCACATCCCCGGTCTCGGGCCGCGCGACCCCGACCACCTCGTCACCCACCTGCGGACGCTGACACCGGATCAACGCGCGTCGCTGCTGGCGAGCCTGACCCCCGAGCAGCTACGACGACTGGGGCAGGCCGACCCGCAGGCGATCGGGAACATGAACGGTGTGCCGTTCCCGGTGCGCATCGATGCGAACGAGACGAACATCCGCAACGCGCTGATCGACGAGAGGCAGAAGCAGCAGCCCGACCAGAGCCGGATCGATCAGCTGGTGAAGATGCTGGGTGGCGTGGAGGATCCGGTGACCGGACGGCAGGTGGAACGCACCTTCCTAGGTTTCGAGAACACCACAACCGGCCGGATGATCGAGATCATCGGCGGGATCGGGCCGGGAACGAGAAACGCGGCCGTCTACGTACCCGGCACCGGGACCAATCTCAACGGCAGCAACACCAATCACGCGGCCGCATGGAATCTGGCGAACGCGACCGACGGACCGGTGATCCTGTACATGAACGGCGACCTCCCACAGGATCTGTTGCCCTGGCCCCTGCTGTCGGACAATCACGCCTTCGACACGACACCCGCCAACAACATGGCACCGGGACTTGTCGAGTTCGGACGAGAACTCGACCGGACACTGGACGCGGTGGCCCCCGACGCGAAGACGACGTTCATCGGGCACTCCTACGGGGGAGCCGTCGTGGGTACCGCAGAACAGTTGGGGCTCAACGCCGATCGGGTGATCTACGCGTCGTCGGCCGGGACCGGCGTCCTCGACGGCCCGTGGCAGAACCCGAATCCGGACGTCGAGAGGTACTCGCTCACCGCGCCCGGTGATCCCGTGCATTTCTCGCAGAGCGCCGGCGGGAGTCAGCACGGAGGAGACCCGGACTCGACGCCGGGCGTGAAGCGTCTCGACACCGGCCTGTACGGGTCGGGAGAACACGACGGTGAACTCGTGTGGGGGCCGAGCGGTCACGGCAACTACTGGAACGATCCGGCCTCGGACGCGTTCGCGAACATGGTCAAGGTCATCACGGGTGAGGACCCGACGCCGTACTGGCGGCGCGGGCCGGACCTCGTGCTGGAATCGCTGGGTGGCGATCCGGAACCGCCGCAGCCGCCGAAGATCCTTGCGCCGGGACCCTTCCCGCGATGAGGGCGGCACGCATGTCCACCCGGGGCGGGCCGGGCAGGACTTCCCGGTGGATGCTCGCGGGTGTCGTCGCATTGTTTGCCGGCGTGGCGGGCGGTTGCACCGGGACACCCGACGAGCGGCCGGAGGCGTCGGAGTCATCGCCGGCTGAGTCGGCGCCCTCGATGTCGAAAGCCGAGGTGTGGCAGGCGATCAACGACAACATGGCACTGGTGGACCCGGAGTTCATCCGGATCGAGAACACCCCGGAGAACGTCAACCTGGTGGTCCGGTACGGCTGCGCGACCAGCCGGAAGACTCTGATGCCGGACGGTCCGCCATGGCGCTACCAGGTACGTGAGGTCAGCCATCCCATCGCCGACCTCCCGCGGCTCCTCGCCGGGCTGGAGACGCTACGAGACGTGGGTTTCGAGGTTCCCGAGGTCGGGTCCGTCGACGGTCTGCGTGATGTGAGTGCCGTGGATGCGCGTGGCTTCAGCGTCAGTATCTCCGTCGACGACACCCCGGCAGGCGCGGCGCCGACCGTCGACGTCTCCTCCGATTCCCCGTGCGTTCGACATCCCGACCCGAACGACGACCGGTGACGCCGGACTCGGCAACCCCATCAGTGGTGCGTGGGCGGTCTGTGGGTTCTCCCCGGACCGTGGGAACACCGCCTCAGCGCAACCCGCTGCCCGCCAGCAGGGTCAGATAACTCGGGTGTTCGGGGTCGAGGACCAGGCGTTGCCTCCGGCCCCGGGCCTTGATCAGGTCGGGGACGACCGTCAGGTAGCGCGGCAGGCTCGCGGCGTAGACGTCGACGCGCAGCCGGTGGCCGGGCTGCAGGACCGCATCGGTGGGGACGAGGTCGACGTCGATGCGCACCGGCTCGTCGGCGGGTACCGGCAGCTTGCGCTTACGTGACAGGTAGTGGTGGGCCGAGAGCAGATTGCCCGCCGCGTCGTACTTCGACTTGCTGCGGTCGAGCGCCCGATTCGACGCCGACAGCGCACCGTTGGTCAGGACCGTCGACGTGCCGTCGGGCGCAACGTCATTCACGGTCACCGCCCAGATGGCCTCGTGCGCGGTGGTCGCGACGTTGAGGCGCAGGTTCATCGCGCCGCTGATCGGGGTGGCCGCGACGACCGGGGCGGTGGTGAACGACAGCGCGCCCCGCTCCTGGAATCGTGCGTCCTTGGCGAAGTCGGCGCCGAGGACCATCGTCGCGCCCGCGGTCACCTGGGTCATGTCGCGCGAGCGCAGCCCGCGGGTGTCCGGACGGATGTGCAACGACGTAACACTCTGAGCGGGAGCTGAACTCAGCGAGCCGTCGTGAATGGCGTGCTCGGCGGTGGCGGATTGTTCGGCGTGCAGGTAGAGCCGCGTGGGTTCGACGCCCGGACGCGGGAAGTCTTCGCCGGCGGTCCAGGCCCCGCCCTGCTGAAGCATCGTGACCGGACCGTAGAACTCGATCCCGTTGTGGTGGCCCTTGAGCCAGCGGTCGAACCAGGCGCGCTCGAGGACGTCGAGGCGCGGTGGCGCGAAGCTGCCGCCGTAACCCGATCCGACATCGAGGTGATACCCGTCGCCGACGATCATCTGCTTGCGGCCCGGTTCCATCTGCAGGCGCTCGTAGACGCCGGTTGCGCTGCGGCCGAACAGATCATGCCAGGCCCCGACGGTGAACGTCGGCGCCTCGATACGGTCGACGACGGGGTCGCGCTCGTCGAAGTACGGGTCGTCGAAGATCCGTGGGTCGCGGGCGGTGAGGAAACCCCAGAGCAGGGAGGGCAGTTCGGTGGCCGGGGACTTGATCCGGTCGATGACCCAGCGCAGTGCGTCGCCGCGGACGATGTCGCGGATCACGTTGGCGGGGTTGGGCACCCACTTGAGTAAGTTCACCGCCGACAGCCACACCGGGATGAACGCCGACGGCATGCCGCCGGTGATGTAGATGTCGCGCACGATGTCGTCGCAACCCTCGACGGCGAAGACGGCCTTCAGTTGCGGCGGCTTCTTGTCGGCGGCCTGCAGGGAGTTGATCGCCGAATAGGACCACCCAGCGAGTCCGACGGTGCCGTCACACCACTCCTGTTCGCTGACCCAGTCGATGATCTCGACCGAATCCTGCTGCTCGCGGGCACCGAGGATCTCCCACTTGCCGTGGCTGGCGCCGGTTCCGCGCACATCGACGACGACCTGCACGTAGCCGCTGCGGACGAGGTTGCGGTTGATGCCGAACACGTCGAAGACGCCGCCGGACAACGTCTTGGTGAGAGTCGTCAGGCCTTCGAGGGCGGTGCCGGTCGCGTCGATCGAGCGGGACGCGGTGTGCAGCGCCTTACCGAGGCCGGGTGCGTGCAGGGTCTGGTCGATGAAGTCGATCGCCGCGCGGTTGTACGGGTTGATGTTGATGATGGCCGGATAGGGGGTCAGGACGGTCTGGCCGAACCGGTTGGCCGGGCGGATGACGGTGGCGCGCAGGACGACGCCGTCGCTCATCGTGACCGAGACGTCCCGGTCGATGACGACGCGGGGATAGAGCTGCTTGCCGTCGACCTGTTCGCGCCAGCGGATGCCGTCGGCGCCGCCGGTCGGATCGCCGAGCGGGAGGGTGCCGAAACGGGGCGCACCGGTGGTGCGGGGGTGTGATGACGGGACGCGGCGGACACGCGATTCTGCCGGCTCCAACTGGTACGTCATGGTGCATCACCCTGCCTGGGGTCGGGTGTACACCGCGTGTGCGCTGTCTGACGTGCACGGATCGACATGGCCGGGTGGACACCGACACCCCTCGTGTCGGTCGTGGGTTTCCTGGGCTGTCTCCCGTGGCACGGAATCCAGTGTGTTTCAGGTCACTTCACGCGTTGGCTGAACAATAACCCAACTCAGGTATCGGATGGCTAACCAGGCGGCCTCGTTTTGGCCATGCTCGGTCGTCGCGGGTCGTGTTCGGGCAGTGCGAGATCGATCGCCGCCGCAGCCTCGAGGACCATCCACGCCGACAGCTGCACCGACAGATCGCGTTCGGGGACCTCCGACGGATTCACCGCACCGGCCACGAACTGGGCTTTCGCGCCCGATTCGGTCGGGATCACCGCTTTGCGCCGCCATTCGCTGCCGAAGATGACGTGCCCGTCGACCGCGTTCCGGTTGGTCCACGCGGCCTCGGCGCTCGAGGTCACGATTCGCGCTGCGCGTGCCCGCAATTCATCCGATCCGACTACATCGGGCAGGTCCGTCGCGATCAACGCCAGGTAACGGGCGAGCACCCCGTGGAAGAGGCCGCCGTCACCGCCGCCACCGCCGTTGATCACCCCGCCGGTGCACGAGTGGCGTTCGACGGCGCCCAGCAATCGCGCGAGGCGGTCCAGATGCCTCTGGTCGCGGGTTGCGCGGAACGCCTCGAGTTCGGCGCCGAGCACCACGCCCTGGCTGTAGGTGTAGGTGCCGGTCTCGGCCTTCAGTGACCCGTCGGGCTGCTTCTTGAGGCCGTCGATGACCAGGTGTGTGTCCGGGTCGATGAGGTTGTCATCCATCCAGTCGCACATGGCGACCGCGCGTTCGACGTGACCGGTTCGGGCGAGGAGGATCGCCGCCGGACCGTTGGCGGGGGCGTTGAAGAACTGGTCGGCTGTGCGCCAGGGGATCCCGCCGCCGTCTTCGGGGGACCAGGCGTCGAGCATCCGCCGGGTCAGGACGCGCCGGCCGCGGCTGTGGTCGAGATCGAGGTGGCGGTCGGCGCGTTCGATCGCGAGGCCGAGCCATGCCATGTCGTCGTAGTAGTCGTTGGTCCAACGGCCCAGATTGCGAATCCTGATCCCGCGCAACAGGCGTACGACGTCGTCGGCCAAGTCGGGATCGAAAGAGCGGTCGGGATCGAAGGAGCGGTCGCCGTGGCGCGTGGCTCCGGGCCGGTGGATCGCGGCGTCGACGAGGAGGTCGACGAGGTGCGCGTGCCACCAGTAGTGCCACGACCCGAACTGTGACGCGACCCGGCCGAGGGGCCAGGCGACGGCCGCCATTCGCGTGCCCGGCAGCCACAGGGCACGCCGGAGATGTCGTCCGCAGATGGCGTCCGCGGCGGCCTGGGCCCGGTCACCGGGGCCGTGCATGTCCGACGATTTGGTGTGTACGCCCACGTCCGCGTAGCCTAGTCCTCGATGTGGCGCACACCCGTGCGTCGTATCGGTTCAACCAGAGACCGTTGGTCGTCGGGATTTCCCGGACGAAGGCGCGACGAGGTCGCCGGCCCACGCAGGATGAACGAGGATGTAGCCCCACACTTTCGAGTGTGCGCGTTCCACGCCCCGTGCCTTCTGTGTGCCGGGGCGTTTGTCGTCTCAGCCCTCGCTCGCCTCCCCGAAGCCCGTCGCTCCCCGGTTTGAACTCGACCAACTCAAGTGACGAGGAGAGGAGGCGAAGTATGGCCAAGTCCGAAAAGGTCGCCGCAGTTGCGGAGATCGCAGAGCAGTTCAAGGGCTCCACGGCGGCGGTTGTCACGGAATACCGTGGCTTGTCCGTCACCCAGATCAGCACACTGCGACGTTCCCTCGGTGAGGGTGCAACCTACTCCGTCGCCAAGAACACCCTGGTGAAGCGTGCCGCCGCAGAGGCGGGCGTGGAAGGGCTCGACGAGCTGTTCACCGGTCCGACCGCGATCGCCTTCATCGAAGGTGAGCCGGTTCTGGCCGCGAAGGCGATCAAGACGTTCGCCAAGGACAACAAGGCTCTGGTCATCAAGGGCGGGTACATGGACGGCCGCGCGCTGTCCATTGCCGAGATCGAGCAGATCGCCGACCTTGAGACCCGTGAGGTCTTGCTGGCCAAGCTCGCCGGTGCCATGAAGGGCAACTTGGCAAAGGCAGCCGGTCTGTTCAACCAGCCGGCATCGCAGGTGGCGCGTCTCGCCGCGGCCCTGCAGGAGAAGAAGAACGAAGCCGGCGAATAATTCGCCGCACCAAGCCAATCCCCGAACCGTACGGGGATGTACACCAACCCCCGTACGGGGACAGACAGGAAGGACGCCACCATGGCGAAGCTCACCGCTGACGAGCTCATCGATCAGTTCAAGGAACTGACTCTGCTGGAGCTCAGCGATTTCGTGAAGAAGTTCGAAGAGGTCTTCGAGGTCACCGCTGCCGCTCCGGTTGCCGTCGCCGCTGCCGGTGCTCCGGCTGCTGCCGAGGCTGCTGCCGAGCAGGACGAGTTCGACGTCGTCCTCGAGGGCGCAGGCGACAAGAAGATCCAGGTCATCAAGGTCGTCCGCGAGGTCGTCTCGGGCCTGGGCCTGAAGGAAGCCAAGGACCTCGTCGAGAGCGCTCCGAAGGCTCTGCTGGAGAAGGTCGACAAGGACGCCGCCGAGGCTGCCAAGGCCAAGCTCGAAGAGGCCGGCGCCAAGGTCTCCATCAAGTAAGACCGCTTTTCACGCGTCAAGCGTTCACGAGCCCGGAACAGCATCGCTGTTCCGGGCTCGTTGCTGTCGGGGGTCGGTGCCTGACCCGGCGAAATGAAGTCGCGCGCGACTTCGCTTCGACGATCCGACTTCGATCGACGTCGGATATTCGGATCGATGTCGCACGCGACATCGTTTCCGACCCGCGAGTCGCCATTGACCTTCTCGACGACAATTCCGGGAACCCGGACCGGCTGTCGCTGCGTCCAACCCGCATGACCCTGCCCCCGCCCGAGAAGCTCCCGTCGGATCGATACGGTCTCATCCGCCGCGAGGCCACGCTCCGGATGGGGATCGCCGACGACACCGTCGCCGACGCGGTTCGCCGCGGGCAGCTTCTCCGGCTGGCGCCCGGGGTCTGGGTGCCGGCGAGCACTGATCTCGACGGCCCGGACCTCTCCGACCTTCTCTACCGTCGTCGCTCGATCGCAGTGGCAACCTCGGCCAGGGACCGTGGGACCTCGACACTGAGTCACGAATCGGCGGCCGCAGTGCACGGGCTGGACACCTTGCATCCCGAGCGTGAGACCGTCCACCTCACCAAACGCTCGGGGACCGGTGGATTCGTCCGAGGGCACCGCCACGTTCACAACGGTCCGCTGCCTCCCGAGGAGATCGTGATCGTCGATGGGGTCGAAGTGACGAGTCTCGAACGCACAGCGGTGGACATCGCGATGGGCGGCGACTTCGCACGGGCGCTGGTCGCGTTCGACCGGGCGCTCGCCACGGGCGCGGACGCGGCCGTGATGGAAGCCATGCTCGAAGATCGCGCGGGGTGGAAGAACGTCGGCGTCGCCCGTCGAGCATTCACCTGCTCGGATGTGCTCTCGGAGAGTGTGGGGGAGTCGTGGAGCCGCGCACAGATGATCGCCGCCGGTCTACCGACGCCCCGACTCCAGCATCGGTTCCAGACATCCTCGGGCGAGGCCAGGGCTGACTTCGACTGGGAAGGGCTCCTCGTCGGCGAATTCGACGGCTTACAGAAGTACGACCGGCTGCTCCGGCCCGGCGAGAGCGCCCGTGACGCACTGGTCAGAGAGAAAAAACGCGAAGACGCGCTGCGGGCGCTGGGCATCATGGTGGTGCGCTGGACATGGTCGGACTTGGAGCGCGGTGAACTCGTCGAGATGCTGCGGCCCAGGCTGGTCGCCATAGGGCTGGTCGACTGATGGTCACCAGACTCGAAACGAAGTCGCCCGCGACCTCACTCCGAACACACGACCTCGATCGACGTCGCAGCCTCGAAACGAGGTCTGGCAGTGCGTGGGCGGCTGTCGTGCAGGTCGGCAGAGGCGTTGCGGTGGACGTCACACGGAGGGTCGCACCCGACTTCCCTCACGGCGCACCATCGGATATTGTCATCGACGCGGAGAGGGTTACTCGTTGGTAGCTTTCCCGTGGCCAACGCTGGAGAACTCCGGTCGCGTTGTCGTGGGGGTCCCGTCGGTTACAGTGACCCCAACCACAATGCCGCCGGTTGGTGTGCGGTCACACCGTGGCCGCCTTCGGGGGCAGCGATCGTCTGGAGGAAGTTGTGGGTGTTGAGGTCAGTGTCGAAGGACTCACCAAGTCGTTCGGTTCTCAGAACATTTGGCGTGATGTCTCCCTGACTCTGCCTGAGGGTGAGGTCTCTGCACTCCTGGGTCCGTCGGGTACCGGTAAGTCGGTGTTCCTCAAGACGTTGATCGGGTTGCTGCATCCGGAGCAGGGTTCGGTGATCATCGATGGCACCGACATCACGCAGTGTTCGGCCAAGGAGCTCTACGAGATCCGCAAGCTGTTCGGCGTGCTGTTCCAGGATGGTGCGCTGTTCGGTTCGATGAGTTTGTTCGACAACATCGCGTTCCCGCTTCGTGAGCACACGAAGAAGAAGGAGAACGAGGTCCGCGACATCGTGATGGAGAAGATCGACCTGGTCGGTCTGACCGGTGCCGAGGACAAGCTTCCCGGTGAGATCTCCGGTGGTATGCGCAAGCGTGCCGGCCTGGCGCGGGCGTTGGTGCTGGATCCGCAGATCATCCTGTGCGACGAGCCGGACTCGGGTCTGGATCCGGTGCGTACGGCTTATATCTCGCAGTTGTTGATCGACATCAACGCGCAGATCGACGCGACGATCCTGATCGTGACGCACAACATCAACATCGCCCGGACCATCCCGGACAACATCGGCATGTTGTTCCGCAAGGAGCTGGTGATGTTCGGTCCGCGTGAGCAGCTGTTGACCTCGGAGCAGCCGGTGGTCAAGCAGTTCCTCTCCGGTGACCGGTTCGGTCCGATCGGTATGTCGGAGGAGAAGGACACAGCGGTCCAGAAGCAGGAAGAGGCCATGCAGGCCGCGGGTATCTCCGGTGGCGGTACCAAGGAGGACTTCACCGAGATCATCCCGCAGGTGCAGCCCAATCCCGGTATGCCCGAACGCAAGGCCGTCGCCCGCCACCGCGAGCGGGTGCACGAGTTGCTGCCCGAACTGCCGCAGAACGCGCAGGAGGCGATCCGCCGCAGCATGGAGGAAGAGGACCAGATCCGTGCGGAGGGGCGCGCCCACGCCGACAACATGGCCAGCGGCCGGGACCCCGGGGACAACGGCGGCAACGAATGGACTGCGGCGCCCGAAGGAAATGTCGCGGTGGCAGATTCCAAGACAGACGTGATCGACTACGGCGGCAGCGATGCACCGACCGAGCAGTGGCACACACCCGGTGAGACGTTGACCAGGCCCGCTCACCGTGCTGACGGGAACGAAGGGCGGACACCGCAGGGATGACCAGTGCCACCACGCGTGGCGTCGATCGAATCGCACAAGCCGGAACAGGTGCTCTCGCACAGACCGGCAATATTGTTCAGCTCTTCGTCGATGTTGCACGCCAGACCTTTGTGCGCCCGTTTCAGTGGCGGGAGTTCATCCAGCAGGCGTGGTTCATCGCCAGTGTGACGATCCTGCCCACGGCACTGATCGCGATTCCGTTCGGTGCCATCGTCTCGCTGCAGACGGGCTCGCTCATCAAGCAGCTCGGTGCCGAGTCGTACACCGGCGCGGCCAGCGTGCTGGTGGTGATCCAGCAGGGTTCACCACTGGTGACGTCGCTGCTCATCGCGGGTGCGGCCGGGTCGGCGGTCGCCGCCGACCTCGGCTCGCGCACCATCCGTGAGGAGATCGACGCGATGGAGGTGCTCGGCATCAACCCGATCCAGCGTCTGGTGGTGCCCCGTGTGCTCGCCATGGTGCTGGTGGCGATGCTGCTCAACGGTCTGGTCGCCGTCATCGGCATCGGTGGTGGTTACTTCTTCAACGTGGTGGTCCAGGGCGGAACGCCCGGCGCGTATCTGGCGTCGTTCGGTGCCCTGGCCCAACTGTCCGACCTCTGGGTCTCGACCCTCAAGGCCGCGATCTTTGGTGTTCTCGCCGGCGTCGTCGCGTCGTACAAGGGCCTCAACCCCAAGGGCGGACCGAAAGGCGTGGGTGACGCGGTCAACCAGAGCGTCGTCATCACCTTCCTGCTGCTGTTCCTGGCCAACCTGATCATCACTGCGGTCTACCTGCAGGTCGTCCCGCCGAAGGGGAGCTAGACGTGACCGAAGGCGGCGGCGTCACGATCGCCAAGAGCAGGCCCGAGTACCTCATGTACGAGGCCCGCAAGCAGCTGGGCAAACCGCTGAAGGTACTCGACGGTGCCGGCGAGCAGATGTCGTTCTACGGGCGCACGCTCGCGTGGATCCCGAAGACCCTGGTGCACTACACCCGCGAGGTGCTGCGCCTTCTCGCCGAAGTCGCGTTCGGTTCGGGCGGACTCGCGGTCATCGGCGGCACCATCGGCGTGATGGTGCTGATGTCGGGGTTCACCGGCGTCGTCGTCGGTCTGCAGGGTTATGCCGCGCTCGACCAGATCGGTTCGCAGGCCCTCACCGGCTTCCTGTCGGCCTACGTCAACACCCGTGAGGTGGCGCCGCTGGTCGCCGGCCTCGCGCTGTCGGCGACGGTCGGTTGTGGCTTCACCGCCCAGCTCGGCGCCATGCGGATCTCCGAGGAGATCGACGCCCTCGAGACGATGGCCGTGCCGTCGATCCCGTTCCTGGTCTCGACCCGCGTGATCGCAGGCTTCATCGCCGTCATCCCGCTCTACGTCCTCGGGCTGCTGTCGGCCTACCTCGCCTCACGCGTGGTGACGACGGTCTTCAACGGTCAGTCCGGCGGCTCCTACGACCACTACTTCAACCTGTTCCTGCCACCGGCCGACGTCCTGTGGTCGTTCGGCAAGGTGCTGGTGTTCGCCTTCGTGATCATCCTGGTGCACTGCTACTACGGCTACTACGCATCGGGCGGTCCCGCCGGCGTCGGTGTGGCGGTCGGCCACGCGGTACGTGCGGCCCTGGTGCTCATCGCGGTTCTCGACTTCTTCCTGGGTCTGGCGATCTGGGGTACCACGACGACGGTTCGGGTGGGGGGTTAGCTGTGTCGGTAGTGCGCAAACGGCTTCTCGGGATCGTCTTCTTCCTCGTGGTAGCGCTGTTCCTGACCGCGACGATCACCAAGTTCAACAAGACGTTCACCGAGTTCACCGACGTGACGTTGCTGACCGACTCCACCGGCAACGCGCTGCCGGCCAACGCCGACGTCAAGGCGCGCGGCATGACCGTCGGCGAGGTGCGTGAGGTCAAACCCGGACCCGACGGTTCCGTCGAGGTGGTCCTGGGACTCAACCCCGACCAGGCCTCGACGCTGTCGGACAAGACCACCGCCCGCATCCTGCCGAAGACGCTGTTCGGCGAGCGCTACGTCGCGCTGCAGGTCCCGGAGGAGAACACCGGACCGACCCTGAGCAACGGCGCGACCATCCAGACCGACCGCAGCGGCAACGCCATGGAGGTCCAGCAGTTGTTCGACAAGCTGCTACCCGTTCTCGAGGCCATCCCGCCGCAGGACCTCAACGCCACCCTCACGTCGCTGTCGTCGGCGCTGTCGGGTCGCGGCGAGCAACTCGGCACGACGCTCGAGGAACTCGACCAGATCTTCGGGGAGATCAACGAGAACCTGCCCGACCTCGAGGGCACCATCGAAGGCCTGGCGACCTTCTCCGAGACCTACTCGCAGGCACTGCCCGACGTGGTCGACGCGTTGGACTCGCTGCGCACGACGACGAACACCATCGTCGAGCGTCAGGACGATCTGCGGACGCTGATCGCCACCCTGGGTGTCGCCTCCGACGACCTCACCGGCTGGCTGCGCGCCAACCGCACCAACCTGATCGACCTCGCCGTCGACTCAGAACAGCTCCTCGTCGGGTTGGCCAAGCAGTCGCCGACCTTCGTCTGCACGTTCCGCAACTTCGCGGGTCTGGTCCCCGAGTCGCGCAAGATCGTCGGCCAGGGCACCAAGAACCCCGGTGTCCGAGTGAACCTGCAGTTCGTCAATCCCCGTGGCCGTTACCTACCGAACCAGGACGAACCCCGTTTCATGGATCTCGATCCGCCCGCCGTGTGCTACGAGCCCGCCACCAACGGGCGCCCGTTCCCGCAGTACCCCGGCGGTGGCCTCGCCGACGGCAGCTACCAGCCGCCGTCACGCAACGCGGGCTCCCGCACCGTCACCGAGCTGCCGCAGCCGCAGTTCAGCGGCGTGCCCGCCGGATCGGTCGGTCCCGCGGCGAAGCCCGTCGCGGTGAAGTCCAATCCGTTCGACGATCCGGAGTACCGCAAGCAGTTGCAGGTGATCTACGGGGCGACGAGCGGTAAGTCGCCGGAATCCGTGCCGACCTGGGTGACCATGATCGGTGGGGGAGCCCTGCAGGGTGCGAAGGTCGACATCAAATGAAGTCGATCGTCGGACCGCTGATCAAACTGATCGTCTTCGGGGTGGTCACCGTGGTCACCACCAGTCTGCTCGCCGTCACCATCGCGAACGCCGGCGGCGGCGGAGATGCGAAGTTCAAGGCCGTCTTCACCGACGCGACGCTGCTCAACGCCGGCGACGATGTGCGCATCGCCGGTGTGCGCATCGGACAGGTGGAGAAGGTCGAGGTGTACGAGCGCAACCGGGCCATGGTCTCGTTCAACGTCGATCGCGACCGACTGCCCGACGGCACCCAGCTCTACATCCGCTACCGCAACCTCACCGGCTTGCGGTACCTCGCGCTCGAGCGCGGTGCGGGTGACCCGTCGCAGACCGTGCCGCAGGGTCACACCTTCGGCCTGGTCGCCGGACGCAAGGACACCCATCCGCCGGTGAACCTGACCGAGCTGTTCAACGGGTTCCGCCCACTGTTCCAGCAGCTGTCGGCATCCGACGTCAACAAGCTGACCGAACAGATCATCAAGGTCTTCGACGGGCAGGGCGGTTCGATCACGCGCCTGGTCAGCGACACCGCGGATCTGACCAACGCCATCGCCGACAAGGACGAGGTGATCGGCGAGCTGATCACCAACCTGACCAAGGTCCTCGACACCGTCAACCGCAACGACAAAGAGTTCACGAGTCTGCTCGACAACACCGAGAAGCTCGTGACCGGCCTTGCGGCACAACGCGGTTCGGTGGGGTCGGCAATCACCTCGGTGTCCAACCTGACCTCGGTGACCGCCAACATCCTCGGCGCCACACGTCCGTCCATCCAGGGCGACATCGCGGGTCTGAAGTCGCTGGCCGACCAGATCAACAAGCGTGACGACGACATCGAGGAGACCCTGACCAACCTTCCGATCAAGCTCCAGAAGATCGGTCGGGCGGCGACATTCGGGTCGTGGTTCCAGTTCTATCTGTGCGGTATCGACGTCGTGGCGGGTAACGGCAAGTCGCCGGTCCTGACGCAGCCGCTGGTGCCGCTGCCCGACATCAATCATGTGCTCTACACCAGCGCGGCAACACGTTGCTGGGCCGACGAACGGCCAGGGGGGTGACCACGATGGCAGACAACAATGCAGAGAACTCCGGGCGCGATGCCGAGACGAACGACGAGGCCGATGCGCCGAAGCAACATCCGCATCGCCGTTTCGGTGGTCGACGCAGCCCGGTCAGCATCGGTGCCATCGGCATCCTGATCCTGCTGATGCTCGGGCTGAGTTCGTTCTACCTCGCCGAGCTGCCCCTGCTGGGCGCCGGAGCGCGCTACACCGCGAAGTTCACCGAGGCCGCCGGGCTCAAGCCCGGTAACGAGGTGCGCGTGGCCGGTGTGAAGGTCGGCGAGGTCGACGGTGTGAAACTCGACGGCGACCGCGTCAACGTGACCTTCCGCGTGGAGAACACGTGGATCGGCGACCAGACCCAGGCGTCGATCCAGATCAAGACGATCCTCGGCCAGAAGTTCCTGTCGCTCAATCCCCGTGGCAGCGAACCGGCCGACCCCGACGTCGCGCTCACCGACACCGTCGCGCCCTACGACGTCATCGAGGCGTTCTCCGGGGCCGCCGAGCAGATCGGCGACCTCGACAACGACCAGCTCGCCGAGTCGATGCGGGTCCTGTCGGACACCTTCTCGGGAACCGCGGGCAACACCGGTCCCGCGCTCGACGGCATCGCCCGCCTCTCGCAGACGATCGCCAGCCGCGACCAGGAAGTGCAGCGGCTGCTCGCGGCCACCAAGGACACCTCGAAGATCCTGGCCGACCGCAACGAGGAGTTCGTGCGACTCATCGGCGGTGCCGGACAGTTGCTCGACGAACTCAACAACCGTCAGCGCAGCATCTCCGCGCTGCTCGCCAGCACCACCAGCCTCGGCGATTCGCTGACCGGCATCGTGCGCGACAACGAGGAACAGATCGGACCGGCGCTCGACGCGCTGAAAGGCGTCAATGAGCTGCTCACCCGTCAGAACCAGAACATCCGGGATTCCATCAAGTACATGGCGCCGTTCTACCGCCTCTATGCCAACGTGCTCGGCAACGGCCGCTGGTTCGAGTCGTCGGTCGTGAACCTGTTGCCGCCTGCGCTGCCGCAGCAGAACACGACGCGGCCGCCGAACAAGCAGCAGTTGCAGAACAACGGCGGAACGGCGGCAGGCTGATGACCACACCAGACCTGACCCAGACCTCGGGCCCCGGCCGCTGGTTCACGCCGCGACACATCGTGATGATCGTTCTGGGACTGATCCTCGCGCTCGTCATCGCCGGTGCGTTGTGGTGGGTGTTCTCCTCCGTCGGGACCACCAAGATCACCGCGACCTTCAAGCGTTCGGTCGGCATCTACTCCGGTTCCGACGTCCGCGTCCTGGGCGTCGCGGTCGGCAAGGTCGACTCGGTCACGCCGCAGGGCGAGACCGTCAAGGTGACGATGACCGTCGACCGCGGCGTCGAACTGCCCGCGGATGTGCGTGCGGTGCAGATCATCCCGTCGGTCGTCGCCGACCGGTACGTGCAACTCACCCCCGCGTACTCCGGTGGTGAGAAGGCGCCGCACGACATCACCCTCTCCGTCGACGAGACGATGGTGCCGGTGGAGATCGACCAGATCTACGCCAGCGTCAAGGAGCTGTCCGACGCACTCGGCCCGGACGGGGCGAACAAGACCGACGGGACCGGCCGGCAGGGCGCGGTCAGCGAGCTCGTCACGACCGGTGCCGCCAACCTCGAGGGCAACGGCGAGGCGCTGGGCCGGGCCATCGAAGGTCTGTCCAAGGCGTCGACGACGCTCAGCGACTCACGGGGCAACCTGTTCGACACGGTCAAGAACCTCAACACCTTCGTCGGGGCGCTGCGCGAGAACGACACCCAGGTGCGCCAGTTCAACACGCAGATGGCGTCGTTCAACCAGTTCCTCGCCGGTGAACGCGACCAGCTCGCGGCGTCGTTGAACAAGCTCTCGATCGCGCTCGGCGATGTGGCGACCTTCCTCGCCGACAATCGCGAGCAGATCGGGGAGACGGTGAAGGATCTGCAGCCGACGACCCAGGCGCTGCTGGACCAGAAGAACAACCTCAAAGAGGTCCTGACGGTTCTGCCGGTCACGGTCAGCAACCTGATCAACGCCTACGACGCCGAGTCGGGAACCCTCTCGATGCGGTTGACCATCCCCGACCTCCAGGATCTCATCGGTGCGCAGTGTCGTCTGCTCAACCTGGGCGCGCTGCTGCCGGGCAATCCGGCGGCCGACCAGTTCAGCAACACCCTGCGACCGCTGATCAGCCAGTGTGAGGCCATCGGCAAGCAGATCCAGAGCGGCGTACTCGAGCCGCTTCTGCCGGTGCTGCCGTTCGGGATCATGAGCAACAACAAGCTGCAGCGTGCTCCGGTGCCCGGCACCGTCCAGGGCAACCCCGATCCCGAGCTCGGCACCCCGTCGGCTTCCCGGTCCCCGTCGGCCTCGCGTACCCCGGCGGCCACGTCGACCCCGAAGCCGTCGCAGGCCCCGGCCTCGACGACCCCGCGACCCCGCGGAGGCAACTGATGAACCGAACGTCGATGCGCACGGCACTGGCCGGCGCGGCGCTGTCGCTGACCCTGCTGGTGTCGGGCTGTATGTCCGGCGGCATCCAGTCGCTGCCGCTACCCGGCGGCGTCGACACCGGCGGCGACGCACGTACCTACAAGATCCAGTTCGACGACGTGCTCGACCTGGTGCCGCAGTCGATGGTCAAACGCGACGGCATCCCCGTCGGTCGCGTGACCAAGGTGGAGGTGCCCAAGGACCAGTGGTTCGCTCAGGTCACCGTCGAGGTCAAGAACGACGTCGACCTGTCCGACGAGGCCGAGGCGAGCGTGCAGCAGACGTCGCTGCTCGGCGAGAAGTTCGTCTCGCTGTCGGAGCCGGACGGCAGTGCCGACGCACCGCGCCAGAACCCCGGCGAGCCGATCCCGGTGTCGCGCACCCGCACCGCCACCGACATCGAGCAGGTCCTCGGTGCACTCGCGATGCTCCTGAACGGCGGTGGCCTCAACCAGTTGCAGCCGATCGTCACCGAGCTGAACAAGACTCTCGACGGCCGGACCGACAAGGTGCGCAGCCTGATCAACCAGACCGAGGATCTCATCGCCGGTCTCAACCGGCAGCGCGACGACATCGTCACCGCGATCGACGGGCTGGCCGAGCTGTCGACCCGGACGGCGGCCCAGACCGCGCAGATCGACCGCATCCTCAAGCAGCTGCCCGAGGGCATCGAGGTGCTCGAGGAGCAGCGTCCGCAATTCGTCGAACTGCTGACCAAACTCGACCAGCTCGGTCAGGTCGGCACCGACGTCCTCGGCAAGTCGCGTAAGGCCCTGATCAACGACCTCAAGGCGTTGCGTCCGGTGCTGACCCAGCTCGCCGCGGCGGCCCCGGACATCATCACCGCGGCGCCGCTGCTGCTCACGCACCCGTTCCCGGACTGGCTGCTGCCCGGCGTCAAGGGCGATGCGACCAACCTGTTCATGACGCTCGACCTCCGCGTGCTCAACCAGCTCGAGGCGCTCGGCGTGGGGCAGGGGACTCCGAAGTACTCGCCCCCGGCCCGCGTGAACGTGCCCGTGGACCCGCGTAACCCGTACTACGGCGGCAACGGGCCGCGGTACGGCTGGCCGACGATCACCCTGCTGCCGCCGGCCCCGAACTCACGTCCGGGACCCAACACGCCGCCGTCGGGTGGCCGTTACCCCACGTCGTTCTCCCGGTCCGCCGACCAGGCGGGTCCGATGCCGACACCGGCGGCGCCCGGGCAGGGAATTCTCGACGGCCCGCTGGCCGCGATGGGACTCTCGCCCAAGTCGCCCGGTCAGTCACCGGCGAAGCCGTCGGCGGAGTCGAACCCGACAGGAGCAGGTCGATGATCGGCAAGTTGGTCAAGATCCAGCTGATCGTGTTCGTCGTCGTCGGACTCGTCGCCCTGGTCTACGTCGGGGCGAAGTACGCGCGGCTGGACAAGCTGGCAGGTGTCGGCATGTACACGGTGACCGCGCAGCTCCCCGATTCCGGCGGCATCTTCACCAACGCCGAGGTCACCTATCAGGGTGTACCGGTGGGTCGGGTCGGGTCGCTGACGCTCACGCCCGAGGGCGTCGACGTGGCACTCGACATCGACACCGGCGGTCCGGAGATCCCGGCGTCGGCGACCGCGGTCGTCGCCTCACGGTCGGCGATCGGTGAGCAGTTCGTGGATCTGCAGCCGACGTCGTCGGAGGGGCCGTACCTCAAGGGCGGCGACACGATCACGAAGTACTCCCTGCCCGAACCCCTCGAAGACGTGGTCGCCTCGGCGATCGACTTCACCTCCTCGATCCCGGTGGACGACCTGAACACGGTCATCACCGAACTCGGCAGGGCATTCAACGGGCAGGGCGAGAACCTCACCCGCCTGGTGGACTCGCTCGGCAAGCTCTCGCGCGCCGGCGTCGACAATCTGAGCGAGACCGTTGCGCTCATCCAGAGCTCGAACGTCGTGCTCGACACGCAAGCCGATCAGTCCGACGCGATCCTCACCTGGTCGCGCAACCTGAATCTGGTGACCGCGACACTGGCCTCGGCCGACCCGGACCTGCGCCGGTTGCTGACGACGGGCACGTTGTCGGCGACGCAGATCTCCGAGCTGATCCAGAAGAACGGCAACGACCTCTCCAAGGTCGTCGGAGATCTCGCCGAGGTCGCCCGCACCATCGAACCGGCGACCTACAACACCTCGACGACGTTCGCGATGCTGTCGGCGCTGTCGGCGGGCAGCCACGCGCCTGCCCCGGGCGACGGTCAGATCCACTTCGGTGTGGTGCTCGAGACCAACAACCCGGCGGCATGTACCCGCGGTTACGAAAGCACCGACGCCGTGCTGGCCGAGGCCCGTCGCAAGAACCCGAACTTCGACGTGCACTACGACGACTTCGCGTTCAACACCGAGGCCAAGTGCACTGTGCCGCTGGGCAACCCGACGGGTGTCCGCGGTGCGGAGCGCGCGCAGTACGCCAATCCGGCATACCCGCAGCCCTGGGACAACACCCCCAAGAAAGACCCCGACAGGCTGAACCTCAACCCGCTCGCCCAGCAGCTCGCAGCGCTCCTCGGCGTGCGGCCCAAGTAGGGCGAGGCCCCGGCGTCGCCGGCCGATCTGCGTCAAGTGCAGCGGTCGGCGGGCCTTGGCTTGCGCTCAGGAGCGATATATACAGTGAGTTCTGCGATGACTGGCACCCCTGAATCAACTGGCACCCCTGAATCAACAGAGAAGAAGCCCTCCGGCAGTCGCCCGGCCCTTCGACGGGCCGCGGAGCGTGCACCCGTCGTACTGGCCGGTGCCGCCGTGCTCGTGGCCGTGGTGGCAGTGGCCGTGTTCGGCGTGCGTGCCTGGAACGTCTACTTCGACGAGTATCCGGCGCAGCAGACGCGTGATGCGGCCACCCAGGCGGCCGAGCAGGCCGTCCTCAACGTCACCACCATCGACCCGGGCGACCTCGACGGCTTCAAGAGCCGCGCGGAGGCGTCGCTGACGGGCAAGGCCAAGGACGAGGTCCTCGGCGGCAAGGACGGCAGCGTGCTCGACATGCTCGGGCAGGCCGGTCCCGGCACCGCCAAGCTGAACGCGCGGCTCCTGCGCAGCGCGCCGAGCGAGGTCAACGCCGACGAGCAGACGGCCAAGGTCCTCGTGTACGTGGTGACCACTCTCGAGCGTCCCAACCAGCCCGGCGTCGACGAGACGCGCGGCTTCGACGTCTCGATGACCAAGGACGGAGACGCCTGGAAGGCCGAGAACATCGTCGGCCTGGAGGGCATCGTCTACGCCGACGGGGGTGGCGCTGCGGCGCCGGCCCCCGCCACAGGAGGCGGTAACTGATGGCACCCGAACGCAACGGCAAGAAGCAGAAGCGCCGACCGACGCCCAAGGTCGCCGGCCGCACTGCCGAGACGCGCACGCCGGCCGAAGACACGCCTGTCGACGCGCCCCCGAGCAAGCCCGAGACGAGCAAGCCCGAGACGAGCAAGCCCGAGACGAGCAAGCGCGAGACGAGCAAGCCCGAGACCGGCACGCCCGAGACGAGCAAGCCTGAGACCGGTGAGCCCGAGACGAGCAAGGTCTCGATCACCAAGCCCAAGCGGCCGGTGTCGCGGGTGTCGACTCTGCGCCGGGGCGACCCGGCGCCGTCGGGCCCGGGCGGAACCTCGCCGCATGGCATGTCGGAGTCCGCGCCGCCCACCGAGAGGCGCCGGGGCAGGCGGGGGAGTGGGCTCGGCTCGCTCACGCGCATCCTGGCCGCTGCCGCGGTCGTGCTGGGCATCGTCGCGGCGATCCTCGCGTTCCACCCCGGTGCGAGCATCGGGCCCAACAAGGCCTTCGTCGACAAGCAGGCGACGTCGCAGCTCACCTCGCAGGCGCAGGACCGCATCTGTGCGGTGTTCGGCTACGACCACACCGAGCTCGACGCCTGGCAGAAGCGTGCGCAGGACGCGCTGACGGGTCAGGCCCGTACCGAGTTCGACGAGACCCTCAAGGCTCAGCGCGACCTCATCACGCAGACCAAGACCGGCGCCGAGTGCCGGGTCGACGCCATCGGCGTGAAGGACCTCTCCGGCGCCGACGACGGTGCACGCGCGACGGTCATCGCCAACCTGGTGGTCAGCGAGACCCAGAACAGCATGGCGACCAACAGCGGCGCTCCGCGTGCCCAGTTCACCTTGGTCCGCGAGGGCGAACAGTGGCGCATCGAGGCCGTCGAACCGTTCTGAGTCGGACGCTCCTCGCACGATTCCGCGGGCATCGTGCGAGGAGCGCGGAAATCTTCGCGAATTTCGCGCGTAGCGCTTGACGTGGAGGCGTTGTCGGGCCACGCTGTCACCAGCGATCGACGTGCAGGCAGCCACCCGCGCGAAATCGCTTCGTAGACGGGCTTGACAAAGTGCGTCTATTTTCTGCTACAGTTGGACGTTGCGCTGGCTGCCTCCTGTCCATCTACCGATCCTTCTACGGCCACTCTTATTTGTGTGTGCTGCGGTGATCGCCGATTCCACAGGTGTCACCAGCGAACGGCCCATCAAGCCAGTACCGCACATCTAGGTTGTGAATAACGTCGTGTTGGAAGGACGCATCTTGGCAGTCAACCGCCAGTCCACCTCAACAATCCCCGGCGCGCCGCATCGCGCGTCGTTTGCAAAGATCAGTGAGCCACTGGAGGTTCCCGGCCTCCTCGACCTCCAACTCGATTCTTTCGAATGGCTCGTCGGTTCGCCCGAGTGGCGCGCCAAGGCGATTGCCCGCGGAGATGACAACCCGACGGGAGGCCTCGAGGACATCCTCCACGAGCTGTCCCCGATCGAGGACTTCTCCGGTTCCATGTCCCTGTCCTTCTCCGAGCCGCACTTCGACGAGGTCAAGGCCTCCGTCGAGGAGTGCAAGGACAAGGACATGACCTACGCGGCGCCCTTGTTCGTCACCGCGGAGTTCATCAACAACAACACCGGTGAGATCAAGTCGCAGACCGTCTTCATGGGCGACTTCCCGATCATGACCGAAAAGGGCAGCTTCATCATCAACGGCACCGAGCGTGTCGTGGTGAGCCAGCTCGTCCGTAGCCCCGGCGTGTACTTCGACTCGGCGATCGACAAGACCACCGAGAAGACGCTGCATTCGGTGAAGGTGATCCCGGGCCGCGGTGCGTGGCTCGAGTTCGACGTCGACAAGCGCGACACCGTGGGCGTGCGTATCGATCGCAAGCGTCGCCAGCCGGTCACCGTGTTGCTCAAGGCGCTCGGTTTCACCACCGAGGAGATCACCGAGCGTTTCGGTTTCTCCGAGATCATGATGTCGACCCTGGAGAAGGACAGCACCGGTAACCAGGACGAGGCTCTGCTCGAGGTCTACCGCAAGCTGCGTCCGGGTGAGCCGCCGACCAAGGAGTCCGCGGAGAACCTGCTGGAGAACCTGTTCTTCAAGGACAAGCGCTACGACCTCGCACGCGTGGGTCGCTACAAGATCAACAAGAAGCTGGGTCTGACCGGCAACCCGATGGTGGGTGAGTCGACGCTGACCCGCGAGGACATCATCTCGACCGTCGAGTACCTGGTGCGTCTGCACGAGGCCGATCCGCACGCCACCACCTACATGACGGTGCCCGGCGGCGTCGAGGTTCCCGTGGAGGTCGACGACATCGACCACTTCGGCAACCGTCGTCTGCGTACCGTCGGCGAGCTGATCCAGAACCAGATCCGCGTGGGCCTCTCGCGTATGGAGCGTGTCGTGCGTGAGCGCATGACCACCCAGGACGTCGAGGCGATCACCCCGCAGACCCTGATCAACATCCGTCCCGTCGTGGCGGCGATCAAGGAGTTCTTCGGAACCAGCCAGCTGTCGCAGTTCATGGATCAGAACAACCCGCTGTCGGGTCTGACCCACAAGCGTCGTCTCTCGGCGCTGGGCCCCGGTGGTCTGAGCCGTGAGCGTGCCGGCCTCGAGGTGCGCGACGTCCACCCGTCGCACTACGGCCGCATGTGCCCGATCGAGACCCCTGAGGGTCCGAACATCGGTCTGATCGGTTCGCTCTCGGTGTACGCACGGGTCAACCCGTTCGGCTTCATCGAGACCCCGTACCGCAAGGTCGTCGACGGTGTCGTCACCGACGAGATCGAGTACATGACCGCAGACGAGGAAGATCGTTTCCTCATCGGTCAGGCGAACACCAACTTCGACGGCAGCGGTCTCATCACCGACGAGCGCGTCCTGGTGCGCAAGAAGGGCTCGGAGGTCGAGTTCGTCGGCGCCACCGACGTCGAGTACCTCGATGTCTCGCCGCGTCAGATGGTGTCCGTCGCCACCGCGATGATCCCGTTCCTCGAGCACGACGACGCCAACCGCGCCCTGATGGGTGCGAACATGCAGCGTCAGGCCGTGCCGCTGGTGCGCAACGAGGCGCCCCTGGTCGGCACCGGCATGGAGCTCCGTGCCGCCATCGACGCCGGTGACGTCATCGTGTCGTCGAAGACGGGTGTGGTGGAAGAGGTCTCGGCCGACTACATCACCGTCATGTCCGACGAAGGCACCCGCGACACCTACCGCATGCGGAAGTTCGCGCGTTCCAACCACGGCACCTGTGCCAACCAGCGTCCGATCGTGGACGAGGGTCAGCGCGTGGAGTCCGGCCAGGTCCTCGCCGACGGCCCCTGCACCGAGAACGGTGAGATGGCGCTCGGCAAGAACCTGCTCGTGGCGATCATGCCGTGGGAGGGTCACAACTACGAGGACGCGATCATCCTGAGCCAGCGCCTCGTCGAAGAGGACGTGCTCACCTCGATCCACATCGAGGAACACGAGATCGACGCCCGCGACACCAAGCTCGGTGCCGAGGAGATCACCCGGGACATCCCGAACGTCTCCGACGAGGTCCTCGCCGATCTCGACGAGCGCGGCATCGTGCGTATCGGTGCCGAGGTCCGTGACGGCGACATCCTGGTCGGCAAGGTCACCCCCAAGGGCGAGACCGAGCTGACCCCGGAAGAGCGTCTGCTGCGTGCCATCTTCGGTGAGAAGGCCCGTGAGGTCCGCGACACCTCGCTGAAGGTGCCCCACGGCGAGACCGGCAAGGTCATCGGCGTGCGCGTGTTCAGCCGTGACGACGACGACGATCTCGCTCCCGGTGTCAACGAGCTGGTCCGCGTCTACGTGGCCCAGAAGCGCAAGATCCAGGACGGCGACAAGCTCGCCGGCCGTCACGGCAACAAGGGCGTCATCGGCAAGATCCTCCCCCAGGAGGACATGCCGTTCCTGCCCGACGGCACCCCCGTCGACATCATCCTGAACACCCACGGTGTGCCGCGTCGTATGAACATCGGCCAGATCCTGGAAACCCACCTCGGGTGGGTCGCCAAGGCCGGCTGGAACATCAACGTGGCCGAGGGCGTCCCGGAGTGGGCGTCGAGGTTGTCCGAGGACATGTACTCGGCCGAGCCCGACACCAACACCGCGACCCCGGTGTTCGACGGCGCTCGCGAAGAGGAGCTGACCGGACTGCTGTCCTCGACGCTGCCCAACCGCGACGGCGATGTGATGGTCAACGGCGACGGCAAGGCGACGCTGTTCGACGGTCGTTCCGGCGAGCCGTTCCCGTACCCGGTGTCGGTCGGCTACATGTACATCATCAAGCTGCACCACCTGGTCGACGACAAGATCCACGCTCGTTCGACCGGCCCGTACTCGATGATCACCCAGCAGCCGCTCGGTGGTAAGGCGCAGTTCGGTGGTCAGCGATTCGGTGAGATGGAGTGCTGGGCGATGCAGGCATACGGTGCCGCCTACACCCTGCAGGAGCTGCTCACCATCAAGTCGGACGACGTGGTGGGCCGCGTGAAGGTCTACGAGGCGATCGTCAAGGGCGAGAACATCCCGGAGCCGGGTATCCCCGAGTCGTTCAAGGTGCTGCTGAAGGAACTTCAGTCGCTGTGCCTGAACGTCGAGGTGCTCAGTTCCGACGGTGCCGCCATCGAGATGCACGACACCGATGACGAGGACCTGGAGCGCGCAGCTGCCAACCTCGGTATCAATCTGTCGCGCAACGAGTCGGCCACTGTCGACGATCTCGCGAACTGACCCTCACCACCCCGGGCCGGGCGCCGGATTCACCCCTGGCGCCCGCGCCCACTGACAACAGAGCTCTGGAAAGGTAACAAGTGCTCGACGTCAACTTTTTCGACGAACTGAAGATCGGCCTGGCCACGGCCGACGACATCCACAACTGGTCATACGGCGAGGTCAAGAAGCCGGAGACGATCAACTACCGCACGCTCAAGCCCGAGAAGGACGGCTTGTTCTGCGAGAAGATCTTCGGCCCCACCCGTGACTGGGAGTGCTACTGCGGCAAGTACAAGCGCGTCCGCTTCAAGGGCATCATCTGTGAGCGCTGCGGCGTCGAGGTGACCAAGGCCAAGGTGCGCCGTGAGCGCATGGGCCACATCGAGCTGGCCGCACCGGTCACGCACATCTGGTACTTCAAGGGTGTGCCGAGCCGGCTGGGCTACCTGCTCGACCTGGCGCCGAAGGATCTCGAGAAGATCATCTACTTCGCCGCCTACGTGATCACGGCGGTCGACGACGAGCTTCGCCACAACGAGCTCTCGACCCTCGAGGCCGAGATGCAGGTGGAGAAGAAGAACGTCGCCGATCAGCGCGACGCCGATCTGAACGAGCGTCAGCAGAAGCTCGAGCAGGATCTCGCCGAGCTCGAGGCCGAGGGTGCCAAGGCCGACGTGCGCCGCAAGGTGCGTGACGGTGCCGAGCGCGAGATGCGTCGTATGCGTGATTCCGCGCAGCGCGAGCTCGACGGTCTCGACGAGATCTGGGACAAGTTCGTCAAGCTCTCGCTGGGCGACCTGATCATCGACGAGAAGCTGTACCGCCAGCTCGAAGAGCGCTACGGCGAGTACTTCCAGGGTTCGATGGGTGCCGAGGCGATCAAGAAGCTCCTCGAGACCTTCGACATCGATGCCGAGGCCGAGTCGCTGCGCGAGACCATCCGCAGCGGCAAGGGCCAGAAGAAGCTGCGTGCGCTCAAGCGACTCAAGGTCGTCGCGGCGTTCCAGCAGTCGGGCAACTCGCCGCTGGGCATGGTCCTCGACGCCGTGCCGGTGATCCCGCCGGAGCTGCGTCCGATGGTGCAGCTCGACGGTGGCCGCTTCGCGACCTCCGACCTCAACGACCTGTACCGCCGCGTCATCAACCGCAACAACCGCCTCAAGCGTCTGATCGATCTCGGTGCCCCCGAGATCATCGTGAACAACGAGAAGCGGATGCTGCAGGAGTCGGTCGACGCCCTGTTCGACAACGGACGTCGTGGACGTCCGGTCACCGGACCGGGTAACCGCCCGCTGAAGTCCCTGAGCGATCTGCTCAAGGGCAAGCAGGGTCGTTTCCGTCAGAACCTGCTCGGTAAGCGCGTCGACTACTCGGGCCGTTCGGTCATCGTCGTCGGTCCGCAGCTCAAGCTGCACCAGTGTGGTCTGCCGAAGCTGATGGCTCTCGAGCTGTTCAAGCCGTTCGTGATGAAGCGTCTGGTCGACCTGAACCAGGCTCAGAACATCAAGTCGGCCAAGCGCATGGTCGAGCGTCAGCGTCCGGCCGTGTGGGACGTCCTCGAAGAGGTCATCTCCGAGCACCCGGTGCTGCTGAACCGTGCACCGACGCTGCACCGCCTGGGCATCCAGGCCTTCGAGCCGCAGCTGGTGGAGGGCAAGGCAATTCAGCTCCACCCGCTGGTGTGTGAGGCCTTCAACGCCGACTTCGACGGTGACCAGATGGCCGTGCACCTCCCGCTGTCGGCGGAGGCGCAGGCCGAGGCTCGCATCCTGATGCTGTCGAGCAACAACATCCTGTCGCCGGCATCGGGCCGCCCGCTGGCCATGCCGCGTCTGGACATGGTGACCGGTCTGTACTACCTGACCACCCTCCAGGAGGGTGCGATCGGCGAGTACACGCCGGCAACCGACAACGACGTCGAGCGCGGTGTCTACTCGACCCCGTCGGAGGCCATCATGGCCGTCGACCGTGGCGCGTTGACCGTGCGTTCGAAGATCAAGGTGCGTCTGACCGATCAGCGTCCGCCGGCCGACATCGAGGCCGAGCAGTTCCCGGACGGCTGGAAGTTCGGTCAGCCGTGGGACATCGAGACGACCCTGGGTCGCGTGATGTTCAACGAGCTGCTGCCGATCCAGTACCCGTTCGTCAACGAGCAGATGCCGAAGAAGCGTCAGGCCGTGATCATCAACGATCTCGCCGAGCGTTACCCGATGATCGTGGTCGCCCAGACCGTCGACAAGCTCAAGGACGTCGGCTTCCACTGGGCCACCCGTTCGGGCGTCACCATCTCGATGGCCGACGTGCTGGTGCCGCCGCAGAAGGCGGAGATCCTCGACAAGTACGAGGAGCGGGCCGACGGTCTGGAGCGCAAGTTCCAGCGTGGTGCCCTCACCCCGGACGAGCGTCGCGATTCGCTGGTCGAGATCTGGAAGCAGGCGACCGAAGAGGTCGGTGCGGCCATGGAGGCGCACTACCCGGATGACAACCCGATCCCGATGATCGTCAAGTCGGGTGCGGCGGGCAACATGACCCAGATCCGCTCGCTGGCGGGCATGAAGGGTCTGGTGACCAACCCGAAGGGTGAGTTCATCCCGCGGCCGATCAAGTCCTCGTTCCGCGAGGGCCTGACCGTCGCCGAGTACTTCATCAACACGCACGGTGCCCGTAAGGGTCTGGCGGACACGGCACTTCGTACCGCTGACTCGGGTTACCTGACCCGTCGTCTGGTGGACGTCAGCCAGGACGTCATCGTGCGCGAGACCGATTGCGGTACCGAGCGCGGCATCACCACGACGATCGCCGAGAAGCAGGCCGACGGCACGCTCATCCGCGACGCGCATGTCGAGACCTCGACCTACGCCCGCACCTTGGCGTCCGACGCCCTCGACGCCGACGGCAACGTCATCGTCGAGCGCGGTCACGACCTGGGCGACCCGACCATCGAGGCTCTCCTCGCTGCCGGGATCACGCAGGTCAAGGTCCGTTCGGTCCTGACCTGTGGGACCGGCACCGGCGTGTGCGCCATGTGTTACGGCCGTTCGATGGCCACCGGCAAGCTCGTCGACATCGGCGAGGCCGTCGGTATCATCGCGGCCCAGTCGATCGGTGAGCCCGGTACCCAGCTGACGATGCGTACGTTCCATCAGGGTGGCGTCGGCGACGACATCACCGGTGGTCTGCCGCGCGTCCAGGAGCTCTTCGAGGCTCGCGTCCCCAAGGGCGTCGCGCCGATCGCGGAGGTCTCGGGCCGGGTGCGTCTCGAGGACGACGACCGCTTCTACAAGATCACCCTCATCCCGGACGACGGTTCCGAAGAGGTTGTCATCGACAAGATCTCGAAGCGTCAGCGTCTGCGCGTGTTCAAGCACGACGACGGTTCCGAGCGGCTGTTGGCCGACGGTGACCACGTCGAGGTCGGCCAGCAGCTCATGGAGGGCTCGGCCAACCCGCACGAGGTGCTTCGCGTGATGGGTCCCCGTCAGGTGCAGATCCACCTGGTCAACGAGGTCCAGGAGGTCTACCGCAGCCAGGGTGTGTCGATCCACGACAAGCACATCGAGACCATCGTGCGTCAGATGCTGCGTCGCGTGACGATCATCGATCACGGTTCGACCGAGTTCCTGCCCGGTTCGCTCGTGGAGCGCGCCGAGTTCGAGGCGGCCAACCGTAAGGTCGTGACCGAGGGTGGCGAGCCCGCCGCCGGACGTCCGGTGCTGATGGGTATCACCAAGGCCTCCCTCGCAACCGAGTCGTGGCTGTCGGCGGCGTCGTTCCAGGAGACCACGCGTGTCCTGACCGACGCAGCGATCAACAGCCGCAGCGACAAGCTGATCGGTCTGAAGGAGAACGTGATCATCGGCAAGTTGATCCCGGCCGGTACCGGTATCAACCGTTACCGCAACATCCAGGTTCAGCCGACCGAAGAGGCACGTGCCGCGGCGTACGCGGTGCCGTCCTACGACGACACCTACTACAGCCCGGACGGCACCTTCGGTGCTCCGGCCGGCGCTGCGGTGCCGCTGGACGACTACGGTTTCTCCAACGAATACCGGTAGCCGGATTTCGTAGCGATAATGCGCGCTATTGCCGCATTATCGCTACGAATCCAGCGCAGATGCGCCCCGCACTCATCGAGTGCGGGGCGCATCTGTGTCCAGTGTGGTGACGGTGCGGGTGCCGAGCAACAGGTCGTAGTAGCGGCCGCCGGGGTAGTAGGTCGCGGTCACCGAGTCGGTGACCATGTCCGACGACCATCCGGTGGCGAGAGCACGGAGAACCCGGCCGTTGCGGGGACGCGGCACGCCCAGCTCGGACAGTTCGCCGATCAGGTCGGTCGAATCGCCCTCGGCGTCGATGTGGATACCGGTGACCAGCCGCGAGCCGAGGAACTCCTGCCGCGTCGTCCGCTGCAGGATCGACACTCCGGACCCGAAGGAGTTGGACACCGACGGCTGCGACGCCACGACGCGGATCGGGAGCCGGGCTGCGTCGAGAGATGCTGCGGCGGAAGCGAAGTGGGTGCCGAAGAAGGAGTTGACGGGGTCGAGGAGCATGAGCCCGGCCAGGCGTCGGTAGGCGAGCGGGTCGGCGCGGCGGAGCGCGTCGGCCGCCACCACGACGAACTCGCCACCGGCTGAATGCCCGGAGAAGACCATCCGGTACGGCATCGTCACGTCGCGGCGATGGGCGACGTCTCGTGCTCGGATGAGGCTTGCCGCAAGCGGGCTGTCGGCGTCCCGGCCCGACCCGAACACGCCGCCGATGGTCCGGGCGAATGCCGCATTGTCGGCGATGTTGTGGGCGACGGTGCATCCGCCGAGGTTGACCGAGTCCAGCGTCGGGCTCACGACGAGGAAGCCGGCGTTCGCGTACGAGCGGGCCAGGGTGTCGAGGTTGGCCGCGGTCCGGGAGAAGCCGTGCTGGAGCCAGACGAGCGCCGTGGGTCGCTCTGGTGGGAAGTACCAGCGGGCAGCGACCCGGACGGGCTTGCCCGCGCATTGGGTGGCGATGGACGACGACGAGACGACCACCGGTGGGCGGGTGCCCGGGGCGGCGACGACGGCCGATGGCGTGACACCGACAAAGACCACGATCACCGCGAGGGTCGCGAGCCACAGACGCTGGAACCTCTGCCCCGACATCCACCCAGTCTAGGTGGGCGGATGCCGGGTGCTTTCTGGCCACATTCATCGGGCTCTGCGCCGCCCGGACCGCGACGCGTCAGGGCTCAGCGCTGGTCGTCGTCCGGCGCGTCGTCCATGAGGTTGTGCGGATCCTCGATGCGGGTGTCGTGGTCGTCGGAAGCCGTTGCTCCACTTCACGAACCAGGCGACGCGCGGCGTCGTCCATCACCCGGACGTGGGTGAGGTCGATGACCACGGCCGTGGTCGAGAATCCTTCGCAGGCACGACTCGCGACGATCTCGGCGCCGGCGAACCGTACGTCGCCCTGCAGTTCGACGAAGGTCGCGCCGTCGCGTTCGGAGACCGATCGGAGCGCGGGCCGGCCGGAGGGCGCGACGTGCATCATGTGCAGTTCCATGTCCCGCGACAGGCGCTCGAACACCGCGACGCCACGCGCGCTGTTGCCCTGCGCGTCGAGTCGCGGCGACCACACGGCGAGCCCGACCTGGCCGGGGAGAACTCCGAGGATGGCGCCGCTGATGCCGCTTTTCGCGGGGATGCCGACCCTCGCCATCCAGCTGCCGCTTCCGTCGTACATCCCGCAGGTGGCCATCACCGAGAGCAGGTGGCGGGCGATCCAGCCGTCCAGCAGTCGTTCGTCGCTGGTGGTCGAGAGGCCTCCGTTGGACAGGACAGATCCCATGACGGCGAGATCGCGACAGCTCACCCGGATCGCGCACTGGGCGGCGTAACCGTCGACCACCTCTTCGGGTTCGCAGTCCAGTTTCCCGGCCGCGCGCAACAGGTATGCCAGCGCGGTGTTGTGGTCGTCGGACTCCAGCTCGGCGGCATGCACCTTCTCGTCGACCGACACCTCGCGGCCGGCAAGAGTGCTCACCAAGTCGACGATGCGGTCCACCCGTTCGGACGCGTCGGCCCCCGCGATCATGTCGTGCACGGCGACCGCGCCGGCATTGATCAGCGCGTTGCGCGGCCGTCCGGTCTGGGCTTCGAGTGAGATCTCGTTGAAGGCGTCGCCCGACGGTTCGGTGTCGACTCGCTCGAGCACGCCGTCGAGTCCGCGGTCGCGAAGGGCGAGAGCGTAGCCGGGCACCTTGGCGATGGACTGCATGGAGAACTCGTGGTCCGCGTCGCCCGCGGTGTAGACGGTGCCGTCGATGGTGGCCAGCGCGATACCGAAGGATGACGGGTCCGCCCGCTCGAGTTCGCGGTTGCCGGCAGCGATCTCGCCGCCGCCGTCGTCACGGCACTCTCGGAGCACCCGCTGGAGATAGTCGTCGATGGGGGAACGCATACCCCACGGTAGCGAGGGGCCGGTCCGGCGCCGGTCGCCTCGGGTGTCAGTTCTGGCGGTACGGCATGTACTGCACGGCCCAGTGATTGCCGTCGGGGTCGTCGAAGTGGACGAAATGTCCCCAGGCCTGCCGGTCGATCTCGCCGGGGTCGACGCCCACCGACAACAGGTGGTCGCGGGCCTCGTCGATGTCGGGTACGACCACCTGCAGTCCCTTCACCGATCCGGGCGCGGCGTCGGTGAGTCCTTTGCCGAAGGCGATGGAGCAGGCCGAGCCGGGCGGCGTCATCTGCACGAAGCGAATGTCCTCGGAGACGACCTGGTCGTGGTCGGCGTGGAAGCCGATCTTCGAGTAGAAGTCCTTTGCTCGGTCGACGTCGCTGACGGGCAGGATGACGAGTTCGAGTGTCCAGTTCATGGCTTTCCTCCTGAGCTGCTGTGGTGATGTCACCACGATCTCAGGGATCGAGGACAGTTCCGGTCCTCATCGGGAGTTGTTGCCACGGCCCGATCGTCCCGCCCGCCCGGATACCGAAACCGCGGGGCGGCCGGCTGCGTCCAACGAAGCATGATCGAAGAATCCGGTGTCTACTCGCTCAAGGAACTCGCGTCGATCGGGTGGTCGCCCACGGCGGTCAGGGACGCTCGGCACGCCGGACGGCTGGTCTCCGTTGCCCACGGGTGGGTCCGCACGGACGCCGCCGACCCGCGCGTTGTCTCGGCTGTCGCCGCAGGCGGCGCGCTGACGTGCGTCAGCGCGTTGCGGTTTCACAAGGGTCATGGGGCGACCGGGATCTGGATACCTCAGGGGTACAACGAGACTCACGTACGGCTGAGCAAGCACATGAAGTCGAGGGCCCGCCCGGGCGGACCGTTCCGGTGGTGTCAGGGATATGGCAGCGCGCTACCCGTGACGACCGCGGTCGATTCGATCCCGATGGCACTCAACTGTGCAGCGCGATGTCTGACCGCGGAGGACTGGATCGCCACCGTGGATTCGGTTCTCAACACCACGCAGTTGACCATCCCGGACATCCAGGCAGACATGGGTCGGGTCGCCAAGGCGGTGATGGATCTGTTCGGACGCTGCGACGAACGCTCGCAATCGGGTACGGAGACCATCGCGCGTCTCCGACTGATCGGTGCCGGATTCAACGTGCAGGTCCAACCGTCGATCGGCGGGCACGTGCGCGCGGATCTGCGCACCGGTGCACTGCTGATCGAATGCGATGGCCGGTCGTATCACTCGGACGAGGAGACCTTCCGCAACGATCGCAGGCGAGACCGGATGACGCTGATCGATCGCTGGATGACCATGCGGCTCACCTACGACGATGTCCTGTACGGCTGGGATGAGGTCCTCCAGGAGATCCGCGCGGTCACCGGACCCGACCGGCACCGTATTCGACGCCGCGATGACCCGAGGCGCCGTGAAATCTCAGCCTCCTGAGGCTGCTCAAAGGGAAAATTGCCCTCGGAACACCCTGAGATGGACGAGGTTTTCAGGGGCGACCCGGCATACCCAGCGGGGCGGCTGCTCGTGCCAGCTCAGCTCGCCGAGAACCGGGCGGCCGCGCGGATCTGGGCGGCCACGGCACGGCCTGCGCCGAGGGGCCAGCGGTGCATGACGTATTCGGCGGCCTGGTCCACGCTGAGCTGCCGCGTCGAGTTGCCTGCCCGTACCCAGAACTCGGGCTGCGCGTTGTTCTTCGGTCCGCGCAGGTACACCGGCCGCGGCGACGGAGCGCATTCGATGCGGCACACCAGAACATCGGCGGTGTCGGCGCCGCCGGCCTCGTCGGCACCGGCAGCCTTCACCGGCTCGATGGTGATTCCCACGGCCGCTGCCGTGCTCTGGCCCAGGGTCGCGGTGAGCATGTCGCGCAGCCACAGTTCGAACCGATCGGCGTCGGGCGAACGCAGGGTCCCGAAGTCGGGATCGAGGCCCAGGGGAGTGCCGTCGTCGGCGACCCCGATCAGCAGGTTCCCGCCCTCGGAGTTGAGGAAGGCGGACACGGTCTTGGCGATGACCTGCTCCATCTGGAGGTCCTTCTGCTTGTTCCGCAGGTTCACCCGGGCAGTCGACTTGAACTCCACCCGTTCGGATTCGCCGGAGGAGAGCAGCTCGGCGATGGTGATGTCGGGCGGACTCTGCAGTCGCGCCGCAACCGTGCCGTACGTGGCGACGGCCACGATGGAACTCACCAGCCCGAGAACGACGGTGACCAGGCTCCACAGGTCCAACCGGTGGTCGACGGCACCGGCGATGAACAGGCCGACGGCGGTGCCCAGGATCGACAGCACCATGCAGGTGGTCGTGTTGAGGCGCGCGCGGCGCCGCAGCAGCCACTTGGCGATGGAACCGAACAGCCAGGCGACGATCAGGACGAGTACCAGGGCGGTGGCGGTGGCCCATACCGGAATCGCGAACTCCAGTGATCCGATGGTTCCGCGGCCGTCGTCGGCCAGAGTGAGGTCAGTTCGCACATCGGACAGTATGTCGAACGACCGCCGCTCGACGATCGACAGCCGAAATCCCGGCCGCGTGATCACGACCAGGATTCGGGGTGAGGGTCTGTGTGCCAGGCCTTCAGACGGCGGTGTCGAAGGTGCCGTCGGAGTCGGTGTCGTAGGCGCGAACTGGTCGACTCGTTCTGGCCGATCGAGGACCTCATCGGCGCGGTGCTGGCGCATGTGCATCAGAAGGCGTTGCGACACAGCGGGTTGCCGGGGTTCGACTCGACCATCCTGACCCACCCGGACCGCTGGAGTGAACGACGCAAGAGTGTTCTGCGACGCGCCGCGCAACGCGCGGGCATCCGAGCAGACAGATTGCGCATCGCCTCGGAATCCCTTGCCGCAGCCTGGTAATACGTGCACCGCGGGCACGACGTCAGCGGCGACGAACGCATGTCTGTCTTCGACTTCGGCGCGGGCACCTGCGACGTGGCGGTCCTCGTCCGCGAGGGCGCCGACGGGTTCACCGTGACCGCGGTATCAGTCGTGCCGGTGGCCGGCTCGACGCGCTCACGACGACGACGATGGTCATCACCATCCTGGGTGCGATCGCGTGGATCGTGTTCTTCATCTGGGCGGCCGTCAGCGGCTGAGTCCGGTGCCGGGGTGGCCTGCGGCGGGAGCGGGACCTTCGGCGGCCAAGTCGTGACCTCCGACTCAGGACCCACCTCCGCACCGATTCGACGATGAGAGAGACCGCAGGTGCCCGCGGGCGTAGGCTCCTCGGCAATGCCCCTCGAACTCGGAGTGCAGACCGTGACCACGTCGGAATCGCACAGTTCTCGCGACCGGCGCGGCGTGTCGCAGTCTGACCGGGTCACGCTCTCACGCAAGCGAATCGGCTATTCGGCGACAGTGGCCGTCAACGTCGTGCTCCTCGTCGCACTTCTCGGGTGGCCGGGCTGGGAACGGATTCCGTTCCTCACCGGCGAAGTCGATCAGGTCGTCGGCTGGGTCAGTGCGTCGCTGATCGCCGTCATCGTGACCAACTCCGTCTATCTCGTCGTCGATCGTCCGCTGGTCAAAGCGGCCGGCGACCTGGTCGCGAATGCGATCTCGCTCTCCGCGCTCATCCGGATCTGGCAGGTGTTTCCCTTCGACTTCGACGACGGCACCGTCCCGTGGTCGACGATCGCGCGCGTCGTCCTCATCGCGGGCATGGCCGGCACCGTCGTCGCGATGATCGTCGTTCTCGCGCGCGGAGTTCGCGACGGAGTGTCACATCAGCACGCCGATCAGTTCGGCCTGCCGGACGCCGCCCGAGCGGCGAATCCCGACCTCGCACACGCCAGTCGACGGCACCACCGACGACAGGCGCGGTGAGGGGACAACACACCGACAAGGGAGTTACCGATGGCAGATTCACCGGAAGAATCACTCGGGCCGATCGTGGTCGCGGTCGACGGTTCCGACTGCGCTCTGCTCGCCGTCCGCTGGGCCGTGCATGCGGCGGCGCGCGAGAAGCGCGAACTGCGAGTCGTTTCCGCCGTCGGCACGGTGCCCGGAGGATATGCGCCCATGGCGATGATGCCGTCGCAAACCGTCGTCGACGAGATGCATGCCGCCGCAACACGTGCCATCGAGGCCGGTGTGCAGCTGGCGCAGGACGTCGACCCGGGCGTGTCGGTGAACGGCCAGATCGTCGCCGGATCACCTGCGCTCGCACTCCGGCACGCCTCGGCCCATGCCCACATGCTGGTGATGGGCAGGCGAGGTCTCGGCGGTGTCAGCGGTCTGCTGCTGGGATCGGTCAGTACCGACGCGGCCGCCCACGCGCACTGCCCGGTGGTGCTCGTGGCGGATGAGCCGCCCGTGGCCGGACCCGTGGTCGTCGGGGTCGACAGTTCGCCGACCTCCCATGCCGCGATCGCCGCCGCCTTCGTCCAGGCCGACCTGCTGCAGACCTCGTTGCTCGCCGTGCACGCCTTCGGCGGCTTCTCCAGCGCCGCGTTCTTCGGCGGGGGACAAGAGGTGATCCGACGTCTGCGGGAGGAAGCCGAAGAGTTGCTCGGTGAGCAGCTCGCCGGCTATGTCGAGGTCCATCCCGACGTCAAGGTCGACAGGCACGTCGCGATCGGCAATGCCGCGGACGAGATCGTCGACGCCGCACAATCGGCTCAGCTGGTCGTCGTCGGTACCCGTGGCCGTGGCGGATTCCGCGGGCTGTTGCTCGGCTCCACAAGCCAGGCCGTCATCCAGGTGGCGCCCTGCCCGGTCATGGTCGTCCAGACCGAGAGCTGACCGCGCACACAAACAGGCAGGTGTTCGACTATGCGCAGTGTGGTCGCCTACGCGAGTGCCCACGGGTCGACCGAGGGGATCGCGCGCCGCATCGCCGACACGCTGGCATCCCCGAACTCCTCCCCGTCCTCGGCCTCGGCGCCGGTGTGGGCGTTCTCGGTGTCCTCGGTCGGCGCCACGTCGACGTTCCTGTCCCCGCGCGTCGCGAAGTTGTTGCGTCCACGGACACCACTCGCGCGTGCGGTCGCGGCGTTGGAGACCGCCGGCTCGCTGCGCGCCCACCGCGCATTCGCCGGCGCCATCGCGCGCGGCGACTGGCCGGGGTTCGGCCGCATCGTCTTCCGGCTGATGGGTGGCAAGTACGGCGACGCCCGCGACTGGGACGACGTCGACCGCTGGACCCGGCAGATTCTCGCAGATCAACAATCCGCGGCCCCGCCGCAGGACGGTCACTGAGCACGACCGCGCTGCGGTGAGCTTCGCTTTCCGGCATGTGCGCGGCGGTCATCTGCGAGACTCGAAAGGTCAACACCGGGGGCCGTCGAGGACAGGACCGGAACATGACCGAAGCCACGAGTGCGGACGCGAGTGCGCCGGCGGAAGAAGTCGACAAGCGGAAGATCTACGCGATCTTCACCGGACTGATGCTGGCGATGCTCCTGGCCGCACTCGACCAGACGATCGTCTCGACCGCGTTGCCGACGATCACCAATGACCTGGGCGGGGCTGCTCATCTGAGCTGGGTCGTGACCGCCTACATGCTGGCCACCACCGTTACGACGCCGCTGTGGGGCAAGCTGGGAGATCTGCTCGGCCGCAAGCCATTGTTCATCCTCTCCGTGGTGATCTTCCTGGCCGGTTCCGCCCTGTGCGGCGTGGCGGGTTCCATGTGGCAGCTGATCGCGTTCCGGGCGCTGCAGGGGGTCGGTGGCGGAGGCCTGATCGTGTTGGCACAGGCCATCATCGGCGACGTTGTCTCGGCGCGTGAACGTGGGCGTTACCAGGGCATGTTCGGCGCGGTCTTCGGCATCGCGAGTGTCGCCGGACCGTTGCTCGGCGGCTTCCTCGTCGACAATCTGAGCTGGCGGTGGGTCTTCTACGTCAACCTGCCGGTCGGCGCGATCGCACTGGTGGCAATCGTCTTCCTGCTGCCGACCACGACGGGTCAGACCAAGCCGAGGATCGACTACCTCGGGGTCTTCCTCCTCGCCTCGGCGGCGACCTGCATCGTTCTGGTGACCAGTTTCGGTGACACCTGGGGTTGGTCGTCGGCCCTGGTTCTGGGGCTCAGCGCACTGGGGGTGGTCTGCATTGTCGCTTTTGTCTTCGCTGAGAGGTTTGCGCCGGAGCCGGTGATCCCGTTGCGGCTCTTCGCCAATCGGGTGTTCTCGGTCGGGTCGGCGGTCAGCTTCGTCGTCGGTTTCGCGATGTTCGGTGCCATCACGTTCATGCCGATGTTCCTGCAGCACGTGCGTGGGGAGTCGCCGACCGAGTCGGGTCTGACCATGATCCCGATGATGATCGGTTTGTTGATCACCGCGATCGGCAGCGGCCAGATCATCAGCAGGACAGGGCGTTACAAGGTGTTCCCGATCATCGGGACCGCCGTCTTCACGGTTGGTCTGTACCTGTTGTCCACGATGGAGCGGTCGTCGTCGGACCTCATGATCGGGCTGTACCTGTTCGTACTCGGCCTCGGTCTCGGCATGGTAATGCAGGTGTTGATCCTCGCCGTCCAGAACGGGGTCGCGTATCGGGACCTCGGGACCGGCACCAGCGGGGTGACGTTCTTCCGCACGATCGGATCGGCGGTCGGTGTGGCCGCGTTCGGCGCGGTCTTCAACGCGCGACTGGGCGCGGAGCTGTCCGATGCCCGGCCCGTCGGCGCCGTCGGGCGATGTTCGGAGGAGGTTCTGCAGGCCTCGACGATAACGCTGCGCAGCTGCCCGGCGGATGTTCAGAACTGGTTCCTGGACGGCTACACCCACGCATTCGAGACCGTCTTCCTCGTAGCCGTTCCGATCGGGGTGCTGGCTTTCGCGCTGTTGTGGTTGTGGCCGGAGGTCCCGCTACGTGAGGTGACCAAGATGCCCGACGTGGGGACATCGTTCGGGATGGCGAGCGGACGGTCGTCCGTGGAGGAGCTGCGGCTTCAATTGTGGCGCGCACTCTCCCGTGACGAGAAGCTGCGGGCGTGGGAGGTGGTGGCCGACACCGCGGGCAGCCGGTTGTCGCGCGGGGAGGCGTGGATGGTCAGCAGGGTCGCCGAGGAGGGCACGCTCGACGTGCGTTCGATGTCCAAGGTCTCGCATACCCCGAGGGACAAGGTCGAGGAGACGGCCCATCGGCTCCAGGACCGCGGGCTGATCACCGTGGGCCACGGCCTGGCGATGATCACCCCGGCCGGAGCCAAGGAGGCCCAGAAACTGCTGGATGCACAACGAGAGCGACTCGAGCAGTACGTTGCCGACTATCCGGGTGGTGAGGACGCGGAGGTCGACCAGTTGATCGAGTCGATCGCGCGGGACCTGAACGCCGAGGCACCTGAACCCGCAGGGGTGTGAGCGCCGGTCGCCGCTGGGGACCTATGACATCTCAGTCCCCGCCGTTGGTCACTTGGGGAGACGTCCGTAGTGGACCATCGTGAGTACATGACGCATGTGCTGACCTTCGCGGAACTGGGCCTCGAGCAGGTGTCGCTCGTCGGCGGCAAGGGGGCGAACCTGGGTGAGCTCGTCTCGGCGGGCCTGCCGGTGCCCGACGGGTTCGCCCTGACCGCCGACGCGTTCGCGACGTCTATGGAACACGGCGGGATTCGGGCGGAGCTTCTCGCCGCCCACCGCGAGGCGCTGAACGCTGTCGGCGACGACGCGCGAATGGCCGAACTCAGCCGGCGGATGGCCGACATGGTCACCAAGGCCGGCATCGCGCCGCAGGTCGCCGACGAGGCGCTCGCCGCCTACCGGAGTCTGCGCGGCGACGACGGCTTCGACGCGAACGTGGCGGTCCGGTCGTCGGCGATCGGTGAGGACGGCAAGGACGCCTCCTTCGCGGGCATGAACGCCTCGTTCACCAACATCGGCAGTTACGAGGACCTGACGACTGCGATCGTGGGTTGCTGGGCGTCGCTGTACTCCCCGCGGGTCGTCACCTACCGCGCCGAGAAGGGGTTGACCACCGAGCCGTTGATGTCGGTCGTCGTACAGAAGATGGTCGAATCGGTGACCGCGGGAATCGTGTTCACCGCCGACCCCGTCACCGGTGACCTCGACCATCTGGTCGTCGAGGCGGTCGCAGGTCAGGGCGAGGCCGTCGTGTCCGGAGCCGTAACCCCCGACACGTTCGTCGTCTCGAAGTCGGACTGCGCGGTGCTCGAGACCAGTCTCGGGAACCAGGAGTACCGGATCGTGCGCGGCGCCGACGGTCACGATCGTCGAGAACCGATGCCGTCGGGGCGGTCCACAGCCGTCATCGACGACGCCGCGGTGCAGACGATCGCACGGCTGGCGATCAAGGCCGAACGCCATTACGGCCGCCCGCAGGACATGGAATGGGCCATCGACCCGCGGGGACGCATCTGGATCGTCCAGTCCCGGCCGATCACCACGCTGGACCGCCACGGATCCGATGCGCAGGACGCCTCGTCCGGACCGGTGAGCAGCGAAGGGACGTCGTCGGGAAAGGTGCTGCTGCACGGGCTGGCGGCGGCCCCCGGGGTGGCGACCGGCGCGGTGCGCATCCTGCACTCGCCGCGCGACGGGCACCTGCTGGTCGACGGCGAGGTGCTGGTGGCGCCGATGACCGATCCCGACTGGCTGCCGACCATCCGCCGCGCGTCGGCGGTGGTGACCGACCGCGGTGGGGTGACCTGCCACGCCGCGATCGTCGCCCGTGAGGTCGGCGTGCCGTGCATCGTCGGAACCCGCACGGGCACCGACGATCTCGAGGAAGGTTCGACCGTGACCGTCGACGGCGCGTCCGGCGACGTACTGGCCGGCCGCGTCGCCGCGCGACCGGCGGCGAGGGTCGACGCCGGACCTGCTGCACCGCAGCAACCCTCGGGACTCGTGACCGCGACGAAGATCTACGTCAACCTCGCCTCGGCCGAGCACGCCGCCGAGGTCGGCGCCACCGACGTCGACGGGGTGGGGTTGCTGCGCGCCGAGTTCCTGCTGACCGAGGCGTTGTCGGGTCGGCACCCGCGGGCGGTGATCGCCGACGGCGAGTCGAGCGGCTTCGTGTCGGCGATGGCCGACGCTCTGGGCCGCATCGCCGGTCCCTTCGGGTCACGGCCGGTGGTGTATCGCACGACCGATTTGCGCAGCAACGAGTTCCGTGGCCTCGAAGGTGGTGAGGCCTTCGAGCCGGAGGAACGCAATCCGATGATCGGGTTCCGCGGCTGCTACCGCTACGTCCGCGAGCCCGACGTCTTCCGGCTCGAGCTCGAAGCGCTGGCGCGGGCCCGCGAGACGCACCCCAACATCCACGTCATGTTGCCGTTCGTGCGGACCCGCTGGGAACTCGAACGATGCCTGGAGCTGATCGACGAGAGCCCACTGGGCGACCAGCGCGGCCTGCACCGGTGGGTGATGGCCGAGGTGCCCTCGGTGCTGTACTGGCTGCCGGAGTATGTCGCCGCCGGGATCGACGGGGTGTCGATCGGCAGCAACGACCTCACCCAGCTCATTCTCGGCGTCGACCGCGATTCCGAATCGTGCGCCGAACTGTTCGACGGCACCGACCCGGCTGTCCTCGACGCCATCTCGACGATCATCACGACGGCCCGCCGGTGCGGCATCACGTCGTCGCTGTGCGGGCAGGCGCCGTCGACGAACCCGGAGTTCGCGGAACTGCTGGTCAAGATGGGCATCACGTCGGTGTCGGTCAATCCCGACGCGGTCGCCGCGACCCGGCTCCACGTGGCCCGCGCCGAACGCCGGCTGCTCGTCGACGCCGCGCTGAACGAGCGGCCACCGGCCACTTCCTGATCTCAATCGCCCCGGCAAGTGCGTTCCCCACGTCAACCGCCGGCGGTCACCGACTGCAGCATCTCTTCCCAATGCTGCAGCGGCAGTAGGTGTCCTTCTCCCTCGACGAGCGTCAACTCGGCATGCGGGAGTGTCTTCGCGAGCCATTCGCCGTTGGCCTGAGGTGCCATCGCGTCACGGGTGCCGTACCAGAGGTGAACCGGTGACACGACGTCGGCGAGCTCGAACCCCCACGGTCCGACGAACGCCACGTTGTCCCAGGCGATCGCCATCGGACCCTGCCGCAATCCTTCTCGGAACGAGACCCACAGCGACCGCCGTGCGTCCTTGTCGGCGACCACCTCGGGATCGCTGTCGGCCCACATCCAGTCGACCCAGGGTGCCGCGGCGTCGTCCCGCACCGACATCATGCCGTCGAGCAACTCCCGGTTCCCGGCGAGGAACTCGTCGGCGGCCCGCTCCGGTTCGGCGGGCAGATGGGACAGCGCCAGTAGGTCGTTCTCGGTCAGGGCGTCGCGCGCACCGGGCATCTCCTGCATGGGCGCGAGTCCGCCCGACACCCCGACGCGTGTCACCCGATCGCCGTGCGCCGCAGCGCTCGCGAGGGCGAACGGTCCGCCGCCGGACCATCCGAAGGTGGCGAAACGCTCGACTCCCACTGCGTCCGCGATGGCACCGATATCGTCGGCGACGATGCGCAGTGTGGTTGCGGCCGAATCGGATTCACCGTATCCGGGCCGATCGAAGCTGATCACGCGGACGCCGAGACGCTGTGAGATCGCGTCCCCGAACGCGGGTTCCAGTCGAGAACCCGGCGTGCCATGGAAGTACATCACGGTGGATTCGCCGCTGTCGGGTCCGCCGGTGTCCCGGACCATCACCGAGCGACCGCCGGCCACACGGACCTTGAAATGCCTCATGGTGCGACCCTAGATCGACTGGCGCCGAGCGGCAGGCAGGTGCGGCCGGGTTAGGCGTGCCCGGCGTCATATTCGGGCGTTTCAGTCATTCGACTCACAAAGGAGCGCGAAAAGGCGTACTCTCAGTGTGCGCTGTATGACCGACACCACGCGGGGGGTGTCGGGGCGCATGGGGGTCAACTGGGGGGCGGGCGCTTCGCTCCTCGGCATCGGTTGTGGTCTACGTGGAGGGGCTCAGTTGACCAGCACTTTATCGGTGCGCGCGTCGAGGCGTGGCGCACGAAAGTTTCTTGAACCGTCAGCGATCGTCGAGGCGATCGACATCGAAGAACTCATCGTCCTGCCCGGATACCGGGCGCTCTCGGAGCTTCCATCCTCGTTCGGCGTGACCGTCGACATCGCCGATGAGATCGACGCCGCATTGCGTCGGCATCAGGCTGTGGTCGGCCATCTGCGGACAATGCTGTCGGATGCGACTGCTGCCGCGGCCATCTCGTCGCCGCGCGACGAGGCACTGGCTTCGATCGGCCTGCTCGAGGCAGATCGTGAGGTGGCAGAACGCAATTCGTCGCCGCCGGTGCGGGTGTACGGCGCCCTTGCGGCCGATCTGGATCGGGCAGATGACGGTCGGGCGCGAGTCATGGTCGCCGTCGCGTTCCTGCTCGTCGCCACGCATGCGCTGACCGATCCCACGAACTGCGGAACAGCTTCTCCGGCACTGAATCTGGTGCCACCGCCGCTGCATCGCGATCGCGCGCTGCTGGAGAAGGTGTTGACCCGCGTGGTGTCGATGTTCGACGCCACGACGCTCGCCGGTCTGGCCGGCCACATCACCGCGGCGAGTGCCGCTTTCGCCGAGGGAAGTGATGCGGACCATCAGCTGTCGGTGCTGCGCTACAACCCTCATTCGCTGCGCACATCGTGCCGGGCGGCGGGAATGGGCGACGTGGACGTGCGGATCGCCGGCTGACCCCGAGCCGGGTTCTTCTGGGGGCGGCCGGGTTGGTCCGCGTTCGTCCATCGGATCTCGCTCATCGGTGATTACCCTGGGCGAGGTGACCACGTCGGTTCCGCAACGCTATCGGTGGCTGCTGCACGTCGACCTCGACCAGTTCCAGGTGTCGGTCGAGCGGTTGCGCAGTCCCGAACTCGCCGGCGTGCCGGTCATCGTGGGCGGCAACGGCGACCCCACCGAGGCACGCAAGGTGGTGACGTGCGCGTCGTACGAGGCGCGTGACGTGGGCGTTCGCGCCGGCATGCCGCTGCGTGCCGCCTACCGCAAGCTGCCCGACGCGATCTATCTGCCGTTGGACATGGGCGCCTACGACGCCGCGTCGGCCGACGTGATGGACGTCCTGCGGGCCACCGGCCATCCCGTCGAGGTGTGGGGCTGGGACGAGGCATTCCTGGGTGTGAGTGCCCGCGGTGCCGAGGATGATCCTTACGACGACGCCGCCATCATCGACCTCGCCGAACGAATCCGGCGCGACATCCTCGCCCGTAGCGGCCTGACGAGCTGCGTCGGGATCAGCGACAACAAGCAACGCGCGAAGATGGCCACCGGTTTCGCCAAGCGCCCGCCGGGTGCGGTGCCCGGCACCGTTGTCGACGCCCCGCGCGTCTTCCTCCTCGACGACCGCAACTGGTTGGACCTGATGGGGGAGCGGCCCACCCGCGACCTGTGGAGCGTCGGACCCAAGACGTCGGCCAAACTCGCCGCAACCGGCATCGACACCGTCAACGACCTGATCGCCACACCCCGCGACGACCTGATCGCCACTTTCGGCCCACATCAGGGCAATTGGCTGTACGTGCTGTGTCGCGGCGGTGGGGACTCGGCGATCACCGCCGAACCCTGGCTCGCCCGTTCGCATTCCAAATCGCACACCTTCGCCACGGACCTCACCGACCCCACCGAGATGCGCGCGGCAGCCGCCCGGCTGCTCCGCGAGCTGCTCGACCAGGTCCTCGCCGAGGAACGACTGCCCTTCCGTGTGGCGGTGACCGTACGCACCACCACCTTCTACACGCGAACCAAATCGAGGAAGCTGCCCAACCCGAGCGTCGACTTCGACCAACTCGAGGCCGTCGTCGCCGACCTCCTCGGCAAGTTCGAACTCGAGCGGCCCGTCCGTCTGCTCGGTGTGCGCCTGGACCTGGTGACCGACGACGACGCAGGCAACTGACTCCGCGTCGGACCGCTGGTTGAGCGGTGGGGTGGCCTCGATCGCGGACCTCGGGTGGCCCCTCGGGCCTACTCGGCCAGCGGGGGTTGGTCGCCCCCGACCGCGGGTTGAGCCGCGTCGAATCCACCGGGTGACCCGGGCTCCAGGCCCAGGACACCCTTTCCACTGTGGAGTTGTCAATGATCGTGCGCGGTCCCGGTTTTCGAGAACGCTTGTTGCGGCAGTATGGTCCGGTATGCGGTTCACACTGCCGCAAGAGTGTGGGCTGTCAGGCGGCGTCGTCGAGTCGCATGGTGCGGCGGTTGTAGGCGGGGAGCGGTCGGCGTTGTGGGTCGATGTCGACCGGTGGGATCAGCCAGGGGTGGCGGTCGAAGCCCATCATGATGTCCCAGCCGTTGTGGTGGACTTGGGTGTGGCAGCGCTGGCAGAGGAGACATCCGTTGTCGAGGGAGGTGTCCCCGTCGTCGGCCCAATGCCGCAGATGGTGTACCTGGGTATGTGACGGTGGTGCACCGCATTTGATGCAGCATCGGTCCCGGATGACTACGGCCTTGCGCAGGTGAGGCGGGAAGATTCGTTTGTCGTGTCCCATCTGTAGCGGGACGGTGTCGGCGTCGATGATGACTTCGGTCAGTGTCCCGTCGCAGGAGAGGGCGCGGGCGGTGGCGTCGGTGATGGTGCCGGTCCACGGGAGCGCGCTCATGTCTGTGGCGTCGGCGGGGATGGTCAGGATCAGTTGGGTGCGTGGTGCTCCGGCGGTGTCGAGGGTGGCACCGAGGGCAGCGTGGTCGAGGATGAGTTCGAAGGCGTCGGCGCGTCGTTGCCCGGCCGAGCGGCGATCCTCGGCGCCGTCGGGTTCGGGGCGGGGTGTGGAGCGTTGGTCGATCATGGCGATGAACTTCTCGCCGACGACCTGGGTGAGATCGGCAGCAATCTCGACGCGACCGTCGTCGGTCAGGATATGGGAGACGCTGTTGAGTGCGGGGTCCTCGGCGGCAGGAATGCCACCGTCGGCCTCGGCGACAATGTTGCCCAACGTGTGTGCTCGGGCCAGCACTTCGGCGGGTGTGGCCCCGGACAGCGCTTGGGTGAGCAGTTCGGTTTCGAAGACCGACACCTCGTCGTCGGAAAGATTTGTGGGGGAGCGTTGTTCGATGTGGGCGATCCCTCGGATGATGGCGTCGACGATCTCGGCCGACAGGCGCCCGTCCGCAGCATGGCCGGCGACTGCGGACAGTCGGCCCAGCCCGTTGACGATCCGCACGATACGTGCGGCGGCGGCGGGTGCGAAACCCATCTCGATCAACAGTTTCGGCAGCGTCGAGTGGCTGCGTTCAGCCACGCGCAATCGCGCGAGTTCTGCTGCGCGCACCACGATCTGGCGCTCAACCGCGTTACGCATCAGGCGGAGGGTATCCAGTTCGGTGAACGTCGCGCGACCGGTGGAGTCGTCTGTGGGGAGTTCGGTCTCGATGAGGGAATCGAGGAGGTGGGCGAGTTCGGGCATGACTCCAAGGTAGCCGAACATTTGAGCGATGGCGAGAACTCTCCACAGGGAATTGGTTGCGCCACAACATGTTCGAAATCCCAGAATTTGGGATGGGAAGGCTATACGCTCACCGGTTCCGTCACAGGAGTTACCAACTGCACCAGAATATGACCGGATCCGTCCATAAACGCCCCGGACAAACACCAGGAAAATCCCTAAAGAAAAAAGTTCTATCCCGCCGCAACGATCAGCGGCACGAGCTGTTCGGCGGCCGTCCAGGCGCCGTGGTGGCCGAGCATCATCGACTCCATGGTCTCGTTCTTGCTGCGCGTCAGGGTCGTCGAACCGCGTGCGACTGCGACGACGTCGCCGATCCGGCGGGCCACCTGGTCGGTCACCACCGGCCCGAACCAGCCTTCGTCGATGGTCTGCTCACGTGAGGCGACGTGCGCCGAGTCGCCCAGATATCCCGACCACCCGCTCAGTACCTCGTCGGCCGCACCCGAGCCCGTATAGATGTGCCGCACGCGTGCCTCGCCGGCCACTGTGTCGACTCCCTCGAGAAGGGCAGGGGTGGTGTCGATGTCGATCGCGCGGTCGGCGGTGATCATCCCGTGATCACCGGTCACGAGAAGCGTTGTCCCGACCGGCAGTTCCGTCGAGAGATCGGCGACGAGTCGGTCCACGGTCCGTAATTGCTGCAACCACGGGTCCGACCCGGGTGCATGAATGTGGCCGGCCGTGTCGAGCTCGCTGTAGTAGGCGTAGACGAATCGCCGGTGTCTGTTGCGTCGACGCACCGTCGTCAGTACTGCCTCGCGAATCCCGTCGGGTGTCACTGCGGGCAGGTATTGTCCGGGTGCGCGGAATGCGGCCATCGTCAGGCCGGTGCCCCGAAACTCGGCAGGCATCACATATGTCACCCGAACATCCTCGGCGGCAAGCGCTTCCAGACAACCCGGCTCGGTGCGCACCAGCGCCGGCGGGTAGGTCATCAGTGCCGAGGGGCCCTGGGCGTCGTCGAGGCTCCAGCGCAGCGAGTTGAGCACGCGCCGCGAGCCGCGGGTCCGGCAGTCGTCGTCGGGCCGGAAGCTGTAGCCGATGATCCCGTGCACCCCGCACGACGCTCCGACCGTCAGACTCAGGATGCTCGTGGCGGTGGTCGCGGGAAAGCCGGCACGCAGCGTAGTCGACGACAGTTCGCGTAGCGTCGGCGCGAACTCCGCGTACTCCTCGAGCAGCGTCGCGCCCAGACCATCGATCAACAGCACCACCACCGAATCACCCGGCGGCACAACCAGACCGACGTCGGCGTCGGAGATCCCCAGGGAGCGGGTGGCGGCGGGCAGTACGTCGGCCAGGGTGAAGGGATGTCGATGCCAGTCGGACGGCAGCAGCTCGTCGCTCACCGAACCCCCGAGCCTGCCGGGCCGAACACGTAGTGCCCCGTCCGCAGGAACCGGACCGCACGCCGGCCATCACCTTCGACGAGCAACGGCGACAACGCGTCTCGCAACTCAATCCGCCACCGCGCGGCCTCCAGCGGGGCATTCACCCGCATCGCCTCGATGTCGCGCGGCACTGCGACGACGACGGCCGTCTCCGGGGTGACTCGCTCATGGTGCGCCACGGGACGAGACGGATCGTCGACGTCGATGACCGACACCGCACCCTCGGCGAGCAACTCGTCGACCGAGTCAGAACCAGCCGAGCCGGAACCCACCGAGCCCGAACCCGCCGAGCCCGAGCCAGAACCGCCCACGCCCGACCCAGAATCACCCGAGCCCAGATCCCACGACATCAGCACACGATCCGAGTCGGCGTCTCCGCCGAGCTCATCACCGATCTCGCCGTAGAAGTCCTCGTAGTAGTGGACCGGCGTCGCCCCGAGTTTGGTGATGTTGAAATGCGCGTTGCGTGCGACGAGCGGATCGAAGGTCCACGTGATCGTCGACAATCCGCGACTCAACGCCCACTCCCGCTGATGCATCTTCAACGTGTAACCGACCTGATGGCCGCGGCCGCGACGGGTGACCCCGGTGATGTGGCTGTGGAGCGCCTCGCCGACGGGGGTGGCGAAGAACCCGACGCTTCCGCCGGCGAGGTCGTCCCCGATGTACGCGCCGGCCACGTAGTTGCCCGTGTGCACCAGTGCGCGCAACATGTCGGTGCCGACAGGACGGTTGGTCGGGTCGGGCCGCCACACGTCGTCGAAGATCCGCATCAGCTCTTCGAGCTCGTCGGGGGACGAGAGCTCGCGAACCTCGACGCCCGGCGGTGATTGCGACATGGCCCGATTCTTTCATCGCGGCCCGATGCGGTGGTCGGGTTGGCTGAGTCGGTCACGTCGACGCACGGCCAGCCCCTCTCACCGCCCGGTAGCCGACCACTGCTCGCTCCGCTCGGTAGCCGACCACCGCTCGCCCTATCTGCGAGCCTGCCAACTCCGCTCAGGCGACCTCTGCTCGCTCCGCTCGCGAGACCACTCCTTAGGATGTAAGGCATGCCTCACACCGTCCGCGCGCCCGATGCGTTCTCGCGCGTCGCCGCGGTCGGTGTGGTGCCCACGGTCGCGGTCGCCGCGCACGGTGCGGCGAGCGGTGCGATGCCCAGCTCGTCGGGCGTGGTGTTGAGCGTCGCGATCGGCGTGGTCGCATCGATGCTGCTGATGACGCGGCGTCGACGATTGGTTCCGGCCGCAGCGTCGACGACGGCGGTGTTGACCGCCGCGCAGGTCGCCTGCCACGCCACGCTCACGGTCGACGCCGGGCACGCGGTGCATGCCCCGTCGGCGCTGTCGATGCTGATCACGCATCTGCTGGCGATCCCGCTCAGCGCGGTCCTGATCGTCGTCGGAGCGCATCTGCTCGCGTCCGTCGGGTCGGTCATCCGCTCGTTCGTCCCGCCGGTGACGTCACGCGCACCCGCCGCGCCCCGGACGTTCTGGACGCAGCCGCTTCTTCTGGCCGTACCCGCGCTCGGCGGCACCGGCGTTCGGGGACCTCCCCGCGGATTCTGACGACTCACCCCAGGTCAACAGGCCTGGGGTCGTCACGCGCGTGCTCGTCCATGAAATCCGACCTCGTCGGAATCCGACCTCATCGAAAGAACACACATGAAGATCAGTTCTCCGCGGGCAGTGATCGCCCGCCGCATCGTCCTGCCCGCCACGGCCGCCGCTGTCGTGGGTCTCGCTTCGCTGACCGGTGTCGGCGCGGCGTCGGCGCATGTCACCGCCAACGCCCCGACGCTCACCCAGGGCGGTTACGGCGTCGTGTCGCTGGTGGTCCCGAACGAGTCCGACGTCGCACCCACCACGTCGCTGCAGGTGACGCTGCCGGGTCTGAAGTCGGCGCGTCCGGAGGTGATGCCCGGGTGGAAGACGGTCGTCACCAAGAAGGACGACCTCGTCACCGAGATCACCTGGACCGCCGACCCCGGATCGCCGGGCGTCCCGGTCGGACAGTTCGCGCAGTTCCGTTTCTCCGGCGGACCGTTCCCCGAGCAGGAGACCGTCGAGCTCCCCACCCTGCAGACCTACGCAGACGGTGAGAAGGCCGACTGGAATCAGCCGACCCCCGCGGACGGCGAGGAGCCGGAGAAGCCCGCGCCCACACTGACCCTGGCTCCGGCGAGCGCCGACGGCCACCACGCCTCGGCGACCCCGCAGACCACCGACACGGCGTCGGCGGAGTCGAGCTCCTCCGAGGACTCCGCAGCCCGTTGGCTCGGCGGCATCGGACTCATCGTCGGCGTGCTGGGCTCTGTGTTCGGTGTGGCCGCGCTGATGGCGGTTCGACGCAACGGCCGTGGCGGCAATGCGTAACGGTCGTCGGGTTCGACGCCCCGTCGTCCTCGTTCTGGCGGCGCTGGCCTGCCTCGGACTGGTAGGCACCTGGGCGGCGCCCGCGGCGTCGGCGCATTCGCGTCTGGTGTCGTCGGATCCTGCCGACGGCGCGACACTGCAGACCGGCCCCGAGGCCATCACGCTGACGTTCAACGAGCCGGTCCAGTCGTCGTATGCGGTGCTCAATGTCGTCGGCCCCGACGATCACTACTGGCAGTCCGGTGAGCCGACCGTCGACGGAACACAGTTCCGGGTCGGGGTGCGCGAACTCGGTCCGGCGGGCACGTACGTCGTCAACTACCGGGTCACCTCCGCCGATGGGCATGTGATCAGCGGGCAGCGCAGCTTCGACCTCGCTGTCGAGGGCAACGGTGAACCCGGGCCCGCGATCGAGGCTGCCGATGAGACGTCGGACGACGGTATTCCGGTGTGGTACTTCATCATCGGTGCCGCCGTGGTTCTCGTCGTCGGTCTGGGTGTCGTGTTCTGGTTGAGTCGACGCCCCTCGTCGAAGAAGAGCTGACGCGTGAGGGTCGTGGCCGGGGTGCCGGTTCTGTTCGGTGCCACGACCCTCCTCGGGGGACTCGCGGTGAGCTGGCTGCTCGCCCGACCCGCGGGACCCGACATGGTCGCCGTACCCGCGGCCGTCGCGCTCGGCGTCTCGGTGGTGCTGCTCGGCCTCGGTGTGTTGCCGACGGTCGACGCCGCGCCGTCGTCACGCGTGATCGGTGCGCTGGCCGGCGTGTGGGTGCTGGCCGTGCTGATCAGCGCGTGGGTGCGGACCGCCGAACGGTCGGGCATCGACGTCCTCGACGTGACGGCCGGCGACTTCGGGAACGTCCTCACCTCCGACGCCCCCGAAATGGTGGCGCTGGTGGCCGGGTTGCTGATCCTCGGGTGGACGGTCCTCGATCTGCTGACCGGGGTGGAGATCCCGGTCCTGGTGGTGGGGGCGCTCGCGGCGATCGGGGTGCTGGCCACCTCGATCACCGGTCACGCCGGCAATTCCGCCTGGGGCCCAGTGCTCGTCGGCGCCCACGCGCTGGCCGCGGCCTGGTGGGTGGGGCTGCTTGCGGCGCTGGCGATGTCGGTGCGCGGACGGTCGGGGTGGGCGCGCAGCCTGCCCGCCTTCTCCAGCCGCGCGCCGTGGGCGGTCGGTGTGATCGCACTGACCGGCATCATCGCCGGACTGATCGAGGTCGACGACCTGCCGGCCCTCGTCACCACCGGCTACGGTCGCGTCCTGCTGGCCAAGGTGGTGGTGCTGGCTGTGCTCATCGGCGTCGCCGCCTGGCATCGACGCCGCTGGTTACCCGCGGTGCAACGTCACCGCACCACCGAGGCCGCGTCGATCCGCGCGGCATCGATCGAGCTGGTCCTCATGGCCGTGGCACTGGGCCTTGCCGCCGGGTTGTCGGCGACGGCGCCGTAGGGGATTCGATTGCGGCCAGCTCGCACGACACCGGACCGACTACTCACCCAGGACCGGCCGCGACTGGTCCCACAGCGTGAGCAGTTCGTCGATGATGTCGGTGGCCATGTGAAGCGTGCTGAGGTGACTTTCGCCGGACAGCTCGAACAGCTTGGCGTCGGGGAGTAGCGAGACCATGTGTTCGCCGTGTGCGTACGGGATGATGTGGTCGTGGTCGCCATGCCACCAGCGCACGGGGACGCGCACGTCGGGAACGCGAAAGCCCCAGTCCCGCGCGAACACCACGACGTCGGCGAAGGGTGCTTCCATCCGCTGGCTGCCGCCGTGGAGTAGGTCGTCGAGAAACATGGCCCGGAATTCGGGGCGCGCCAGAAGTTCGCGGTCGGCCTGCGGTGAGAGCCGGCCGTAGATGGTGATGGCGGGGTCGGCGATGGGCCGGGCGAACCCCAGCGCGGTGCTGAGGACTTTGCCGATCGGGGCGCCCGCGCGATCGACGATCGGCGCCAGGATTGACCCGAGTTTCATCGCGCCGCCGCCGATGCGGTCGGGCCCCACCGTCGGGGCGACGCCGCCGAGGATTCCGGCCGCGACCACCCGGTCGGGCATCGCGTGCGCCACGCCGAGCGCGTACGGTCCGCCGCCGGACAGTCCGATCACCGCGAACTCGTCAATGCCCAGCGCTTCGAGGACTTCTTCCAGGTCTGGGGCGAAGTCGGCGACGTCGGCGTAGCGGTGCGGCGTCGACGATCCGACACCCGGGCGGTCCAGCCCGATCAGGCGTACATGCCGGTCAGCGGCGTACGCACGCGCTTCGACGGGGATCTGGCGTCGTGCGCCGGGCGTGCCGTGGAGCCAGATGATGGCTCGTCCGGTGGCGGACCCATACTCGGCGAACCCGATTCGACGACCACCGTCGGCGACGCCGATCGATCCCTCGATTTTCGGACGGGCGATGTCGATCATGTGATGAGCATCTCACGTACCGTTGTCAGGGTGATCCCCGAGTTTGTCCACGGTGCCGCACGCGCCGCCCGTCATGTCTTCACGCCCTACCCGGCCACGGATATCCCGGAGGGCCGGATGGTCGAGCTCCCCGGACGCGGTCGTGCCTACGTGACCGACTCGGGTCCGCGTGACGCCCCCGCGGTGTTCCTGCTGCATTCGGTGCTTACCACCGGGCTGCTGTGCTGGTACCCGACGATCCCGGCGCTCAACGAGCGCTACCGCGTGATCACGATGGACGCGCGCTGGCACGGCCGTGGCATCGAGTCGGAGAACTTCGACCTGCGCGACTGCGCCGACGACGTGGTCGCCCTCGCCGACGTGCTGGGCATCGACCGTTTCATCGCCGCCGGCTTCTCGATGGGCGGGGGCATCGCGCAGCTCGTGTGGCGCCGCCATCCCGAGCGGGTCGCAGGTCTGGTGCTGTGTTCGACGGGCCCGTTCTTCAGCACCCGCGACCCCCGCCACCGCGCATCCTCCGCGCGGACGGGACGCATCCTCAACCCGATCTACCGCCTGCTGCCGCGCGTCTCGGAGAAGAGCCTGAACAAGACGACGTCGCACACCTCGATCTGGGCTCTGCGACAGTTCTTCTCGACGCCGCTGTCACACCTCGGCGACTTCGGAAACGGACTGGGGCAGTTCGACTCTCGCAGCTGGCTGCACGAGATCGACGTCCCCACCGCGGTGGTGGTCTCCATCCGCGACCGCGTGGTGGAGCCCGAACGCCAGCAACTGCTGCTCGACGGCATCCCCGGCGCCCAACGCTTCGAGGTCGACGGCGGCCACGCCTGCTGCGTCCTTGGTGCCAAGTTCTTCATCCCGCCGTTCCTCGAGGCGGTCGACGCCGTACACGCCCGGGCCCGACTGTCGGAGCGTCCGTCTGTGGGTTGAGCGCCCCGCCTGTCGGTTGAGGGCTCTGTCTGTCGGTTGAGCGCTCCTCTGTCGGTTGAGCTTGTCGAAGCTCCCCCGGCCCAGACCTACCCGCATTTCTTGCGGGACAACAAGCCACGGTTGTGAGCAATCGAGATCGCTGCGGTATCCGCCGCCCCGACTGGGTACGTGACCGAGCTGTCGAGGGTTACGCCACTGTTGAAGGACTACGGCAGCCTTGGGGGGATCGGACCGTCCTGCTTTGGTTGCGCGACGACAAGCCTGGATTGTGAATACTCCTGTGATTCGCCATATCTGGGTCGAGCGACTCAGTTGGATGTGATCCAACACCCACTTCACAACACGGCGGCGGGCCAAGCCTGACCATCCCGCTTTGGTTGCGCGACGACAAGCATGCGTTGTGATTCGCTGTGTCACTGGTAATTTCATCGTCGCTTCGGTGTCCCGGTGAACGGGAGGCCTGTGCGCAGCGGGGACGTCTGGGCGGGTGAGGTCGGTCACGATCGATACAGGGGCGAGCCACACGTGGGCGAACCTGTCAACCCAAACATCCACAACAGCAACATGATTGGACCGAACCGGTGCCCGGGGACGATATGGCACCCGACGTCACTGTTCACTCGTTCAGACCAATGGTCGCGAAATTGCGTGGTGTATCTACCTTTTGACGGTTAGTGTTCCTACTGATCGTGATTCGCTCGTCAGGGGAGACCTCCAGAGGTTGGCGACGGATCGCGTGTGGCGCCGAAGCTCACTCGCTGGGCGCTGTCCTGGGGAGGGACCGTGACTGTTCTGAAGCCTGACGTGCCGACAGCGGCGCCGTACGTCGACGCCACTCGAGCTCGTACTCACCGACCGAGCGGATTCGGTGGCCCGCGGGACGCCTGGGCGGCGATCACCGCCAAGCGCGAGATGTCCCTGGGAGTTCGGTACCTCGCGACGGTCGGGCCCGCGATGCTGGCCTTCGCGCCGGCCCTCGCGATGATCTTCGACGCCGCTGTCAAGGGTTCACCGACGGCATACCTGCTGTTCGTGCCGGTGTGGGGGCTGATGATCGCCTTCGGTCTCGACGTCAGCTCCCGTGGACGCGATATCGGCGACACCGAGTTCGACCGCATCCTGGTCGTTGTGGTCGGGGGTGCACTCGGGCTGACCGCCGCCCTGGTGATCCCGCGAATCCCCGCCGTCGCGGCGTTCTGGCACGCCGACGTGATCCCGTTGCTTCTCTGGGTGTTCGCCGCCTCGATCGTCACCTTCGGAATCCGGCGCGTGGTGCGCGACTACCTCGTCTGGCTGTTCATCCTCATCTGTTTCCCACCGAACTTCCTGCTGGTGGGGCAGATGCTGGGCGGTACGACGGCGGTTTTCGGATCGCTGACGGTGGGCCTCGGCCTCGTGGTGACCTACATGTCGCTGCGCGCTCATGTGCGGGTCGCGCTGATCACTGCAGCGGTCGCCGGCGTGGTCGGATTCGCCCTGGTCGCCGCGTTCGACGACACCCCGGCCCTCGCGTATTCCGTGCCTGCCGGGGCTGTGACCGCGATCGCGATCGTCGTGCGATTGCGTGCCGGCAGAACCGAGCAGCAGTCGCCCGCTGTGCTGCCGAAGCAGACGGTCGTCGGCCTGACTGCCGGCTGGCTGGTTGCGCTGGTCATCCTCGGAGTGGCACCCCACCCGCAGAACGCCTTCAATCCCGATGGCCCACCGCTGATCGCCGATGACTGGGTCACCCAGCTCCGCGCCGAGGGAATGGACATCTCCGACCCGCGCTTGTTCGACTGGGGCTCGGGCGTCATGGGCTCCGATGGCGACGTTCGGCGTTATCGCGTCACTCCCTCCGCAGGGACCGGCGCGGCGTCGACCCCGCTGACCGCGGCCTATCTGGACGTCTACTCGACCGCCGACTACGGGCGCTTCGCCAACTACCGCCGCGGCCTCTGGTACGAGACCGTGCCGCCCGCATCGATCACCTCGACGCCGTCGTCGGTCGACGAGCAGCACCGCGAGATCGGCGTCATCGCAAACACCCTCGACGCCGTCCGCACCTCCGACGATGCGTTGTGGACGGGCCGCTTCTGGGGATGGCGCGTCCAGACGGCAGGAGGAGATCGGTACATGGCCGTGTATCTCATGGCTGCCCGTGACCAGTCGCGCACCGAAGAAGTTGCCACACCTCGAGCGCCCAGCTACTCGACCACGGTCACCGGACCTCTGGGTTGGCTCGTGCGAGGCGGTGGCGAAGAGGACGGCATGGACGCCGACAGCTCCGCGCTCGATACCGCACTCACCGAACTCGCGTGGTCGATGATCCGCTCGGTGGAACGACCGATGGCGTGAGGCCTCTCCGCCCGGTGCGAGACGCTGCCGGCGCTTCTCACACCCCCGGCACCACCACCAGTGGTGTGATCGATCTGAGCGTGTCGGCGTTGTCGGCGCGGCAACCTCTGAGCACCGCACAACGGCTCATCCTGATCGCCGTCGCTCTCGCGGTGACGATCGGATTCCTCGTGTCCTGGGACGACACTCTGTCGGTCATCCTCAGCATCTGCGCCGTGTACTTTCTGGTCTCCAGCGTCGACAAGTTCGTACTCGTCGCGCGCGGCATGTCCGGACGCGGGATGCTCACCGTGACCGACGACGAAGCTCGCGCGATCCCCGACGCCGACCTACCCGTCTACACGGTGTTGTTGCCGGTCTACGGGGAACCCGAGATCGTCGCGAATCTCGTTGCCGGCGTAGGCAAGATCGACTACCCCGCGGACAAGCTCGACATCCTGCTCGTCCTCGAGATGGACGACCACGACACCATCGAAGCGATCGAACACGCCGACCTCGACGGCATCACCCCGGTCCTGGTGCCGCCGAGTGAACCGCGCACCAAACCCAAGGCGTGCAACCACGCGATGAGCCTGCCGTCGGAACGCAGTGAACTCGTCACCATCTACGACGCCGAGGACATCCCCGATCCACTCCAACTACGCAGGGCAGCGGCGATATTCGCAGCCAGCCCGCCCGAGGTGGCCTCCGTGCAGGCGCGTCTGGGCTATTTCAACGAGCGCGACAACCTGTTGACCCGCTGGTTCGCCATCGAATACGACCAGTGGTTCTCGTACATGCTGCCGGCACTGAGTGCGTCGAAGTGCGTCATCCCGCTGGGTGGTACGTCCAACCACATCCGCACCCACGTGTTGCGCGAAGTCGGCGGCTGGGACGCGTTCAATGTCACCGAGGACGCGGACCTCGGTATTCGTCTCGCCCGGTACGGGTATCGCACGCTGGTGCTGGACTCGCTCACCGAGGAAGAGGCCAACGCCGACGTGGTGAACTGGGTCCGACAGCGATCCCGTTGGTACAAGGGCTACCTGCAGACCTTCCTGGTCCACACCCGCCGGCCGTTCGCGATGGTGCGTGAACTCGGGATCGTGCCGACGTTGCGCATCGCGAACCTGACGGCGGGCATGCCGATCGCGAACACCCTCAACCTCGCGTTCTGGACGTTGCTCCTGGTGTGGTTCGCCGGCAAGCCCGACTTCATGCGCGACCTGTTCCCCGGTCCGGTGTTCTACCTGTGCCTGTTCATGTTCACGGTCGGGAACCTCGCAACCGTCATGCTCGGTGTGGTGTCGGCCCGCACCCGGGACAAGCCCTATTTGCTCGGCGCCGCGTTGATCGTTCCCGGCTACTGGTTCTTGCAGTCCATGGCCGCGGTCAAGAGCGTGGCGCAACTCATCTACAAACCGTCCTACTGGGAGAAGACCGTGCACGGATTGTCGGCGATGCCCGGCACTCCCGGCGCGATGAAGGGGTCTGACGATGTCCAACGCAATCCGTGAGCAACATCGGATGCGGTATCCGCGTGGCCGATCCGCGCGGGGTCGGTCCTGGGGTGCCAGGCTGCTGATTCTTGCCGTGGCGGTGCTCGTCCTCGGCAGCCTCGCCGCACCGGCTGCGGCCGCACCCGACGGCGCCACGACGACGCTGCAGTGGCGCCAGCTGGGCCTGGGCACCTCCGTGCACATCGACACCGAGGACGTTGCCACGAGTGTGAGCGTGCCCGTCCCCGAGGGGATGACGCCGACGACGCTGAGCGGTGTCGTCGCCTCGGCGACCAACGTCACCGATTCTTTTGTCCAGGTGGCCCGCACCGACGGGACCATCGTCGCCACCATTCGGGTGCCGCGTTTCGGTCCGCAGCAGCTCAGCACACCGTTCTCGGTGCCGCTGACCTCGATTCCGGTGTCCAACGGCCGCGCCGATCTCCGGTTGACGTTGCGCAACTTCGACGACGCCACGGTGTGCGGGCCCGACCCGGAGGTGACGTTCACGAATCTCTCCGTCTCCTATGCGGGTACCGCCCAGGTGCCCGACAGCATTCACGAGGTCTTCGGCTCGGTGGTGAGTGAGGTGACGATCTACACGCCCCAGAAGCCGAGTGCCGCAGTCACGCAGACCACGCTGGGACTCGTCGCAGCCATCGCCGATCACTATCGGCCGCAGCGGGTCTCGGTCAACGTCGTCGAGGTGTCCGGCGGTATGACGCCGCGATCACGCAACCCGCTGGAACGCACGATCGTCGTTCGCGAGGAGTCCGGCCCGGGTGGCGTCCGCCTCGAGGCAGCCGGGCGTCCCGATGCCACTCTCGTCGTCTCCGGTGACCAGACGTCGTTGCCGAACCAGGTCGCCCTGTTCCGCGACAATCTCACCGGCCTCGCGCAGACCACCAGCGCGGCGGTGAACGCGGTGGGGGAGCGACAGATTCAGGGATCGGATTCGGTGACATTCGGCGAGTTCTCGGGTCGGCAGTCCGCCGACGTCCTCGGGACCGCGACGCTCGTCCCCGGTTTCGACCCGACCACGCTGGCACTGGGACGGCCCGGTGAGGTGAATGTCCACCTTCGGGCCCGCTACACCCCGGTGGTCGGCGACGCGTACGCGACCGTGACCGCCATCAGCGGCGGCGAGGTGCTGTACACGACCGTCCTCAACTCATCCGGCACCCTGGACTCCCAGTTCACCATTCCCGCAGCGCAGGTCGCGGCCAACGAGCCGCTGGAGTTCAAGGTCTCCTACGAGCCGCGATCGGGCGGTTGCCTCCGCGACAGTGTGCCGCTGACCTTCCAGATCGACCCGTCGTCGACGGCGTCGAGCGACGAGACCCCGGTCAGGATGGGCGGCTTCTCCTCGATACCGCTGGGCTGGCAGCCGACGGTCCAGGTCGCGATGGACGGCACCGACCCCGGTCAGCTCAACGCCGCCGCGCAGCTCATCTCCTCGGTTCAGCGCTCGTCGGCGATGGCGTTGTCGCCGGTCCTGGTGGATCTCGATCAGGCGATCAACAGCAGCAACGGTGCACTCATCGTGGCCGACGCCGCCCACGCTCAAGCGCTCGATCCGCCCCTCGGTACCGAGGATTCCTCGAACGTCATCGATCTCGCATCGCAGGTCAGTGCGTCGATCCCGCAGGGGCTGGGCACGATTCAGGCGTTCGCGCAGAACTCCCGGAACGTTGTGCTGGTCAGCACGTCGGGCTCGTGGGACCTCGTCGCCCCGCTGTTCACCTTCCTCGACGAGCAGGAGGGTGAACTCGCCAACCTTCGTGGCGACGTCCTGGCCGCCGGGCGGGCCGGTCAGACCGAACTGATGACCGTCAGAGCCGACGGGCCGAGGACCGAAGTCGACCAGGTCGGCACCAGCTGGGTGTTGTGGCTGGGTATCAGCGTCGCGGTGGTTGCGCTCGCGGTGCTCATCGCCTTGGGTTCGCTGGTGGTGCGAAAGCGACTGCGCGGCAGAGGTGCAACCGACCAGGGCGACGACGCACGACCATGACCACTGCGCTGCGCGACCGCGCACCCGCAGTTGACGTCTCCGTCAGGGCGGCCCCCGAGGGCCGCGCGCGGCGGGTGACGCCGGGGCAGTGGTGGGGTGTCGCGCTGTTCGTCACGCTGTTGGTCGGGTATCTGGCTGTCGGTGTCTACCTGTACCTCGTCGTGGGGTACATCAATCCGGATGCGAGTAGCCGGGTGGGCAACGCGGCGTTCACCATCTGGAGTCGCGACCCGCATCTAGGGGCCATCGGTTTCGTCTGGAATCCGTTGCCGAGCCTGGTCGAGATCCCGCTGGTCGAACTGTCTGCGCACTGGCCGCTGAACCAGTGGCCCGAGGTGCGGCGCGTCGGGTTCGTCGGTGCGGTGATGAGCGCGTTCTTCATGGCCGGTGCCGGCTGGCAGGTTCGCCGCATCGCGCTCGACTACCGGTGCGGCCGGATCATGAGGTGGACCGCGGTCGCGGCGTTTGCGCTGAATCCGATGATCGTCCTCTACGCCGGGATGGGCATGAGCGAGGCGCCGTTCCTGTTCTTCCTGCTGTGGGCCTGTCGGCGAATGCTGAAGTGGGTCAACCGGTATCACGTCATCGACCTGGTGGTGGCCGGTGTCGCGCTGGGGTTGGCGTACCTGACGCGCTACGAGGCACTCCCGGTGGCGGCCGCCGTCGCGGTCGGGGTGTTCGTCGTCTCGGCGCTCCACAACCGTCCCGGTGGGCGAGGGGACCGGGCGGCGTGGCGTCAGGGCGCGGCCTTCGGGTTGCACGACGCCACCATCGTCGCCATGCCCGCGGCCACCGCCTTCGTCCTGTGGGCAGTCGTCGGGTGGTTACTGGACGGAAGTGCGTTCTCGCAGTTCTCCTCGCAGTACGGCAACTCGGCGCAGGTGGCGGTCGCCGGGATCATCTCGGCGGAGGATGTCGGTGCCGGCCCTCTGGTCGAGGTCATCGCCGCCAACCTGTTGGGTATGCAGCCACTGCTGCCGGCGGTGCTCGCGATCGTCGGCTGGAGAGCGATCCGACGCAGGAGGGTCGACGCGGCGGTGGTCGCGACCATCTTCGGTTCGGTCCTGCTGTTCCAGATGTCGGCAGTGATCCTGGGTTCCACGTTCGGGTGGTTCCGGTTCTATCTGACGGCCACCCCGCTGGCGATCATCGCCATCATCGTGGTCACCCGGCAGAGATCCCTCCGTTCCCTGAGTAGCGGTCGGAGCTTGCGGAGACCGCGTATCGAAGGGACCTTCCTCACCGCGCTCATGGCGGCGGCCCTGGCCACCTCGCTCCCGGTGACCGCCACCTCGATGCTCAACCCTGCCATCGGCAAGGAGGAGTACGGGCTGCGTTCTGCGTTCTGGCCGGATCGCTACCCGCCGTCGGACTTCTGGTTCTACTGGTTCGGCGATGTGTCGGGCAACGTCGCCGCCTGGCTCGACAACCAGAACCTGCCCGAAGGGTCCGTCCTCGTCGACACCTTCGGTGTCTCACGCGTGTGGTTGTCCTCCGACCGACCCGAACAGTTCGTGGTACGCAGCGACTTCGACTTCTTCGCCAAGCTCAACAACCCTGCGGAACTGGGGGTGCAGTACATCCTGACGCAGCGCCCGACGGGCCTCGGTTCACTCGACGCCATCAACGTCCGCTACCCGACGCTCTGGGCCGACGGTGCCGGCATCGCGACGGTGGCGATGACGGTCATGACGCCCAGCGGGACGCCGCAGTTCCGGATCTACCGGATTGTGGGTGCGTAGGGCTTCGGAGTTAAGGCAGGCAGGTGGGTCAGCGACTCCGACCGCCTGGATCACTCCTGGCGCACGCGCAGCCTTCGCACGGTGACGGCTGCAACGACGACCGCCGCGAGGGACAGGATGTCGGATTCGGTGATCCCGTGATCGACGGTGAACGACACGAGCACCCGGCCTTCGATGGGGTCGTTCAGGAACAACCAGGCGACTGCGATGACCACGAGGGCTGCTGCCGCGGGGTAGCTCGGTCGAGCCAGGCACCATGCCCCCACGACGAAGAGCAGATTCATGATCACGAGGGAATGGAAGGGGTCCGGCATCAGGACAGTATGGTCACCTCCTCCGGGGCATGCCTATCCCGTGGCCGGGGGACACGCGCGTCGGTCTGTCAAGCTCTAGTAGCGACGGTGAGGCGCCGATCCAATAATCCCGCGCTGTCACTCGTTGCACAGGAACCGGTAGTCCGAACGCCTCCAGCACGTTCTCGTTCCACAGCATCTGACCTTCGGCGCTCGATGGCGCGCCATCGACCAACAGAGCGACGCTTCGGGGGGCCGACAGTTATGGGTGGTTCCATCACGGAGTTGAGTCACGACGCCCTGATCCGCTCCGGTGGTCTTCCAATACCGCGCGGGGACAGGGCCGGTCCCAGGGCGCGCTGACTGCCGAACCGAGGGGCGACGTCCAGCCGCTGCGGTCGGACCCATGAGAGTCGCCAAGCACGGAATGGTCTTCGCATGACTTAGGCCGCGCTCCGCACTGTCGCGAAAGTGATGGTCGCCGATTTCGCCTGCACCACAGAAATGGTTCCGGTGGCCGAGGCGGCCTCGGACGCGACTGTCGGCGCATCTTTGTTGGACGCCAGCACCAAGCATGCAACCAGGATGACTACGCACACGAGCATGACCATCCATGCCTAGAGCGGCGCCGACGTCGCGTTCCGCTTGATCAGAATTTCGGCAGGCCACACGCGTCCTGCCACGATAGCGGAACCGGGTCCGACCGGTGAGAAACGGATCTTTCGAAGCGTTCCTGGCAATAGAGGGCATGATTGTCTTGCGGACAGGGTTGATTATGCGGCCTGGCCTTCACAATGCTGCTCGTAAGTTTGCGTGGCCAGGGCCGTGTGAACCCGATACACTCCCGTGGTTGCTTTGCTCCGCTTGCTGATCGTCTTTCGGTGGGTTTACCTCCTTCAATGGTACTTGTAGTGTTCTGGGATTCTGGATTGTCATTGGCGGGTCGAAGTCGCGCCGAGAGGCTGCAAGCATGGGCGACCGGTCAGGAGAGTGATGAGTGATAACTGGGATTGAGGCAATATTTTGGAGTACTGTTCGGAATTGGTTGCACCGACCGGACTGCAGGCTCCACGATTTCACACGTGATGGATTTGCAGTCGAAACGACGCATCTGCGGATCTGGGGATCTAGGGATGAGGCCTCACTTGCGGATTGAGGATCTCGCTCAGTATGCCCAAAGAGAGCGAACAGAGATCGGTGCGCAGGGGTAGTCATGGTTTCGACACAACGAGAGGTGGTGCGCGTAATCGTCGCGGTCTTCAACAGGCGAGAATCGACTCTGACGTGTCTCACCACATCCCAGGTTTAAGACCAGGTCAATTCGACCATGAATGCGAATCGACTACTGCGTCGAAGAAGTCTATTTCGGGATTATCTTAACCAAGAATAGTGCTTTTGGTGCCGCTGGGTTGAAGGCCTGGGCGTAAGAAGGTGGTGGTCGTGGCAAGGACGCGTAGCTGGACAGTATGGACGGGTGCCGCGACGATGCTTACGGCGCAATTGAGTACTGTTGTGGGCCAGTTTGTGTACTCAGCTTTCACCGCAAGGGTCCTTTCGCCGACGGATTTTGGTGAGTTTGCAATCGCGCTTTCGTTATACGGATTGTTGAACTTACCGGTATCGTCTGCTGTGGTTTCGGTAATTCTGTCCGAGCGTGATTTGAGCGATGCAACTGTCTTTCGAATGCGTGTTTTCGCCGCGTGTGGGGGCCTCTTTGCAGCGCTGTTGCTCCTTGTTGTAAGCGGTAGATGCTATGAACTCTTTGGTTCCTTAGGGTCGGCAATATACACGCAAGTGTTTGTTATAGCTCTGTTTGCCGGCCCAATTTGCGCGTTAGAAGGTGCTCTGTTCAGGCGTGAGTCGCATGCGCGAATTGATGCCGCGATACTCATCACCGGGTATATCCTCTCCGCTGGTGTGGCCGCGACAGTCATCTATGTGACGAGGGATGCGCGCGGGCTTGCGCTTGTACCGCTGATCTCGACCGCGGCCGGCGGGCTACTTTCGTCGATTTGCAGAGATCGCCGTTATTCGGTTGTTCTTCGCGGGGCTAGTAGAACGCACCTTCACGGTATCGGTGTGATGATCCAGAACCTTGGCTTTCTGGTCCTGTCTCTTCTGCCAACGTGGTCATTGGGTTTCGTGGCAGGCCCAGAGCCTGTCGGTCAGTTCTCGCGGGCTGCTTCGATTACTATAACGGTTTCAGCGACAGTGTTGGGTGCGCTGTATCGCGTAATTGCTCCCGTATACCGAACTGTGGACGCATCGAGAATGCGTGATGCGGTTGGCGACATGTTCTTGGTCGCGATTCCAATAATTGCACTGCCCTATATCACCCTTGCTATAGTTTCTCCGATTTTGATTCCTATATGGCTGGGCCCGGGCTGGGACCCGGCAATCCAGCTCTGTGCGATACTTTCTCTTGGGTGTATTGCGCAGGTTCTCACCGGGCTGGTGACGAACGCATTAGAGATGCTCAGAAATCTGTCTGCTGTCCGGGTGTCCATCGGTTCTGGCCTCGCAACCATGGTCGCTTTTCTCGGGGCGCTGTACTTCACGCATCAGCCGGTGTGGGCGGCCGTCGCGCATTCGACATCGGCTTGGGTGGGATTGTTCGCTTTGCTCGTCTTTGGTCGTATCGGCGGTAAACCGATCTTCGCCAATAGATACCGCCAGCTTGTTGCTCAGGTGATTCCTGTAATTCTCGTGAATGGCGGTGGAGCCCTCGTTGTTTATATGGCGTCTAGAGCGCTATTATCGATTGATTCATCGACGCTAAATGGGTGCGTTATTCTACTATTGGTCGGAACGGCTGGCCTGTTTCTGATGTTGATAGTTCTGTTCACAACGCCTGCCCGGAAGATTCTGGCGGAACGTGGGATCGTCCGTTTGAATATGCCGCGCTCGGCGTGATGGGTTACTCGTGGGGACTATTCAGGCAGTGGACGTCAACCTTGCGGATTGGGCTTAGGCTGCGTCGAGCAGTGTCAGCGCTCGCGCAGGACCGCCCGACCCGCGTCGGGTCTCCGTGGACTGATTTCTGTGTGCCAGTGCAATGGGGCTGTACCAACCCCTCGCAGCCTGCCGATCAACTGCGGCGGAGAACTGTGCGGGCGGTGGCTTCAGCTGTTGGGTGCTCGCCGATTCCATTGATGAAAGCTGAGAGTCCCGCCGTCAGCTGATCGATCCGACCAGCCACGAACGGTGCGTCGTCGGGTGAATCCCAGCGTGTTGTGCTGACTGGGTGTCAACCGTAGGGGTGCATCGTGATGATCAGGCGCGGCCGTAGTTTGTCTGCCGTGACGCAGCGCTGCTCGCACATGGTGTGGTGACGATTCTGCCTAGTGACGGCTCTAACACGCTACAGCTGCTGCTTTGGCTAGTGCTGCGTATTGGTAGACGAATTCGTTCGTCCATTCACCAGCCGATCTCGCGTAGGACCGCGGCACGCTCCGCATGACTACCTCGCCCGAGTAGCACTGTCCAAAGATGTAGCGTGCCCGCACGAGGTGGTAGCGCCAGCTGATGACCATGACCGACGTCCAGCCGCGGCTGGCGGCGAGATCGCGGACGAACATGGCCTCGCCACGTGTGGTCGTCGGCTCGGGTTCGAAGCACACGACCTTGCGCTCGGCGGTGCTCGAGTTGCACAGCGTCCTCATGTGGGCGCGGCGGACTGGATCGGAGCCCTTGTGGTAACGGTGCGGGTTGGAGATGACGAGAGTGTCGGCGTAGCCGGCGCGGGCGAGCTGTAGTCCGTAGTCCTCGCGTCCGTCATCGTCGCCACCCAGCACGACGATGGCGTCCACGCGCTGGAGCGGGTCCTGGTGTTCGCGGTAGAAGAGTTGATACCCGACCGCCCAGAACGCGGTCACTGCCAACAGGGCCGCCACGACGGCAACGGCCAGCAGTCTGCGCCACGGTGCTCGCCGCATCAGGCGGCCGCTTTGTTGCGGCATCGTCGAACGCTCACGCACTGATCTCAACTTCACCATCGCAGTGTCGGGGTCGACCAGCCGGCAAGACGGTCGAAGCGGGCGGTGGCCGGCACGGACGGAACCAGCGCGTTGATTTAGTGCGGTGGCCGCCGAAGATCGAGAGTGTTTTGTGAATGGTTCCAAAGCACGATGCGCAGCATACCCTGTACCTGAAGAAACGAAGAACTAACAGGATGCGACTTCGATTAACTCGAACAAATTGTGCCATCTTGTGTGTCTTGAAGACCACATTCAGCGCAATTCTGGATGCCGTCATGCTGTTCAGTGTTTCTGCGCAGTTACGCACCTGCTGGATGATCAGCGTATCCCGAAATCGGATATCGCATCGAAAGGTGCTGCTGTGCAGCTGTATTCAATCCGTCCGCAACCTGGTTGCAACGGACTTCGGGAGCGGTCAAAATTGGCAGCATTAGCGATCCTCACGTGCTCTATTAATGATCCTTTCTGTTGCTAACCATGTGGGCCTGCATTACTGTCGGGACATCCATTGAGGGATGAGGCTGAGGGCGTCCGGTGTCTCGAAAGCAATCCCACATCGGGGTATTGCAGAGTCGAGAGGCCAAGTCCTCGGTTGCCATGTTGCTGCATTCCGCACGAGCGGATTTGTTCTGAGGTCTGAAAGGACGTCCTGCTATGACCAGCAGAAGGGTCGGGGGGCGGGGGTTCGAAATGGGGCGACCGGCGTGAGCACCGGTCGTCAGATAGAGGAGAGAGCTGCGGGCCAGCCGGGTTCGCGAAGCCGGCGGCTATATCCTCTTGCGCGACGCGAGGCCAACGCCCGGTCGTGGACCTTGAGGTACGTCCGTCGCCTGGCCTGGACCGACGCGATCCTCGTCATCGGGGCGGTGGCGTTCGCGCAGATCTTCAGGTTCGGCCCCGGGAGCTTGACCCCGGCGTCGGGTAAGTTCGGCGTTTCGTCTGTCCTTATCTCCGTGGGCCTCATCGCGGCTTGGCTGGTCGCTTTGCGAGTCGGCGGCACGCTCGACAGACGGATTGTCGGCTCCGGTTCGGAGGAGTACAGCCGCGTCACCACCTCATGCCTCGCAGTCTTCGGAACCCTCGCGATCGTCGATCTGCTCCTCAAGCTCGACGTAGCCCGAGGATTCCTGGCCATCGCGCTTCCGCTCGGAACTTTCGGCTTGCTGGTGTCCCGTTGGGCCTGGCGTCAGCGCCTGGGCTGGCAACGACTCAAAGGAATCCACCTGGATCAGCTCCTCGTTGTCGGCACCGAACGGTCGGCCAAGCCACTGATCGAACGTCTGGTCGCTGACCCGGCACTGGGGTTCGAAGTGGTCGGTGTGTGCCTGCCACCAGGCGAATCAACTCGGATGTCCCACGTCACTGTCGGAGACAAAGAGGTCTCCGTGTATGGCGACTTCGACGACGTCACGCGGGCCATCTTCGCCTCCGGTGCAACGACGATCGCGGTCACCTCGGCCGAAGCGATCGGTCATCGAGCGATGCAGGACCTTTCCTGGGAACTGCAGGACGCCTACGTCGAGATGCTGGTGTCGCCGGGTGTCACCGACGTGGCGGGTCCCCGGATGCTGGTCAGACCCGTTGCGGGACTGCCCTTGCTGCACATCGACAAGCCCCGGTACGAGGGGGCCAACCGCTTCCGCAAGCTGATGCTCGACAAGCTGGTGGCTGCGGCGGTTCTGATCGCGATATCGCCGGTGCTGCTGGCAGTCGCCATCGCGGTCAAACTCGACTCGAAGGGGCCGGTGTTCTACAAGGCCACGCGAGTCGGTGTGGGTAACAAGCCGTTCCTGATGTGGAAGTTCCGCTCGATGGTCCAGGACGCGGAAGCGCAGAAGGACGACCTCGCAGCACAGAACGAAGGTGCTGGGGTCCTCTTCAAGATGCGGGCAGATCCGCGGGTCACCCGAGTCGGCAAATTCATCCGCCGGTACAGCCTGGACGAACTGCCTCAGCTGCTCAACGTGCTCGGTGGGTCGATGAGTCTGGTCGGCCCGCGACCTCCGCTGCCGGAGGAAGTCGCACGCTACGACGGCCGGGTTGCGCGGCGGATGCTCGTCAAGCCCGGCATCACCGGCCTGTGGCAGGTCTCGGGTAGATCGGATCTCTCGTGGGAGGAATCGGTCCGACTGGACCTCTCCTACGTCGAGAACTGGTCGATCATGCAGGACTTCATCATCCTCTGGCGGACGGTGAAGGCGGTGTTCGCCAAAGAAGGCGCGTACTGAAAACCCAGTTTTTCTACGTGCTTTGTGCGTGCTGAACCCGAGCTTTGAGGATGAAATGAACGATTCGAATGTAATTACGTGGGCCGGGGAGAACCTGTACATCGGCGGGGTGCCGGTGGTCGTCGGGGGCATCGACGACGTGCTCGACCGTGTTCAGGCACTGGTGCAGTCACAGACCACCAGTCTCGTCGTCACCCCAAACGTCGATCATCTGATCCGGTTGGAAACCTCTGAAGAGTCCCGAAAGGGTTATGCACACGCCGATCTCGCGCTACTCGACGGGGTCCCGGTGGCGAAGCTCGCATCATTCCTCGGGTCGCGGCCGGTTCAACGCAACACCGGTGCCGACCTACTCTTCGACGTCTGCCGAAAAGCCGGGGACACCGGCTGGCGGATCGTGATCACCGGCGGTGAGACCAGCGTCGCGAACCTGGCCGCGTCCAATCTCCGCGACATGACCGGAGCCGACGTGCTCGCGGTCCCGTTCCCCTTTGTCGACGGCGTCGACGACCCTGCCAGCGAAGAGGTCGTCGCCCGGCTCCAGGAGCTCAAGCCCGACGTGGTGTTCCTCTGCCTCGGTTCGCCGAAGCAGGAGAGCTGGTACGCGCAGTGGAAAGAGAGCCTCCCCCCGGCCGTGTATGTCGGGTCGGGAGCGGCGGTCGACTTCGCGGCGCTCAAGGTTCGACGTGCACCGCAGATCGTTCAACGGCTCGCCCTCGAATGGCTGTGGCGACTGGCCAGTGAGCCGAAGCGGCTGTGGCGCCGCTACTTGCTCGAGGGACCCAAGTTCCTCCCGATCGCTGCTCAGGCGGCGTGGGCATCTGAGACTTCGGTGGTGCAGCGGGAGCTGGCCGCCAAGGGCGCCGGCCGTAAGGCCGGCGAGGATTCGCCGGCTGCCGACAGTCAGGTCGTCGTCCAGATCGGACCCGAACCGACCGGGGCGGGCGGCATGGCGACCGTGATCCGCGAGTACATCGAGATGGATTCCGGCCCTTACGAACAGATCGCGATGCCCACATGGGGATCGAAGCGCGGGATCGCCTCGTTGGGACTGGCGGCGCACGTGTCGCTGCGGTTGATCCTCACCAGGAACGACTGGACGATTGCGCATGTCCACCTCAGCGAGTTCGGCAGCTTCATCCGCGAGGGAATGGTCGTTCTGGTGGCTCGCGCGCTGCGGAAGCCCTGCGTGGTGACTCTTCACGGCGCAGACTTCGACCGTCACGTCGAGAAGTACCCGCGCCTGACCAAGCTGATCCTGAAGTCGGCCACCACAGCGATATGCCTGGGGCGCCGCCATCAGCGTCTGGTCGAGCGGATCGACCCCGAGATCGACACGGCCATCGTGCTCAACCCGATCTCGTCGTCGCTGATGACCGACGATGCGCCGCATGGTGATAGCTCCGACGAGACCCCGCCGACCTTTGTGTTCGCAGGTGAAGTGGGCGACCGCAAGGGAATCGACCGATTGCTCAACGCGTGGCCGCTCGTCGAAGAGGCCATGCCCGACGCGCGGCTGCTCATCGCCGGCCCGCTCGAGGAAGGCAACTCGGACGTGGCGACCAAGCTCCTCGCCAGCACGCAGCGCAACGTGAGCTACATCGGCCGGCTCGACCGCGACGACGTCACCGCCCATCTGGCGGCAGCCACGGCCACGGTGCTGCCCAGCCGCGCCGAGGTGCTTCCGATGGTGATCCTCGAGTCGCTCGCCTGCGGCACGCCCGCGGTGTACTCCGACGTGGGGGAGTGGGAGACGTTCCAGGGTCTCGACGAGGTGACCCTGGTCAGCCTCGGCGACATCGACGAGACCCAGGCATCGAAGGTCCTCGCCGAAGCGATGATCAGCTGTGCCCGTGAAGGTGAAGAGCGCCAGGCGGTACGAGAGTCGTGCCGCGAATGGGCGCGCACCCACGTGTCCACCGCGGTCGTCTCCGACGTGCTCCGCTCGGTGTACGAGTCGCAGCCGAAGGCGCCGGTCTCGTGGACTTCTCGCGCCAGCCGGACCGACGTGGCCAAGACGACTCGCTCGAAGGGGGCTGCGTGATGAGCAGGGTCGGAATACTGACTCGGCACTGCTATCCGAACTACGGCTCACTCCTGCAGGCGATCGCGCTGCAGGAGGCCCTGGCCAAGTCGGGAGCCGACGTCCGCGTCGTCGACTACGTGCCCCCCTCCGACAGTCGCTTCGGGTTGGCGACCGCCAGCCTCCGCGAGTCCCGCATGCGGAACTCGGCTCTGCGCAGCGCCGCCTACCTGGCAATCCAGGGGCCCAACTACGCAGTGATGGCGAGCCGGTTCCGCGGGTTCCAGAAGAAGAACCTGCGTCTCACCCGCAAGATCACCGCGGGAACCGACGTGCACGCGATCGCCGAGGACTTCGATCGCATCGTCGTGGGCAGCGACCAGGTCTGGAATGTCATCCACGGCGCCCTCGACGAGGCCTACTTCCTGCAGCCAGTCCGGGACGCGCACAAGAAGTACAGTTACGCAGCCAGTTTCGGATCAGGTGTACCCACCGATGATGTCGAGACACGGCGATTGCTCGGCGACTTCCAGTCGGTCTCGGTCCGGGAACCGTCCGCGGTCCCCACACTCAATGAGTTCGGCGTCACGGTTCGTCGAGACGTCGACCCGGTTCTTCTTCACGGACGGGACTTCTGGGCGAAGTTCGCCGCACAGGTCAAGCGGCCGGCCCGGCCCTACGTGCTGGCCTACCAGCTGCACAACACCTCCGAGTTCACGCGCCGCGCCGAAGAGCTGTGCCGCCGCACCGGATTGCCGCTGCGACGGGTGAACGTGGACGTCAAACGACTCGTCGGCGCGCGCGGTCGAAGCCACTACCTGGTTCCGCCCGAGAACTTCGTCGCACTCTTTCGCGACGCAGACGCGGTGATCACCGACTCGTTCCACGGCTTGTCCTTCAGCCTCATGTTCGGACGTCCGGTCTACCCGGTGCTACCGGACAAGGGCGCCGCCCGGCTGACCGACCTGCTTCAGTCCGTGGGCCTCGAACGCCTGGCCGTCACCGGAAGCCAGGACCTGCCGTCCTCGGCCGACTACGACGCCGCCGAGGTCAGCGCACGTCTCAAGGCTCTCGCCGACGAGTCGTGGGACTACGTGCGGGGACTCGCCTCATGACCAGATCGTTGCCGTTACCGGGACCGGTCGTCGCCGACCCGGTGCCGCTCGCCGCGCAACCGCGGCGTGCCACCACTGGCCGGGCTGTCCAGTGGACCTTCCTGGCACTGTTCACGCTCTATGCGTTCCTGCACGTCATCTACATGACGGGGTATGCGCCGAAGGGGTTGTACTACGCGGCATTCGGGTTGCTGCTGGTAGCGAGTGCGGCGCGGATCGCATGGCTCGTCGTGACCCGCTGGCACAGTCTCGGTGAACTCCACTTCCTGCGTTCGTTCTCGGTACTCGCCGGGGCCTCGGCGGTGATCATGATCGTCTCCTGGATTCGCGAGTATTCGGCCACCGAGACGCTCACCTGGACCGGGGCCGGGCAGGTGTTCTTCATCCTCGGGCCCGCGCTCATCGCCCTGTGTGTCGTGAACACGGCCTCGACCAAACAGCTCGACGGCTACGCGATCATTCTGCTCGCGCGTTACGCGGTGTACTTCGTACTCGCGTTCTCCACCGACTTCAGCCTGGCGAGCCTCACGGAGGTCAGCTGGTCGTCGTCGAGCTCGCCGTTCGAGTCGTCGTTCGCGCACGACCTGCTGATCGTCGAGGCGTACTTCGTGTTCCGGAATCGCAAGGCACTGGCGCTCGTCGCCGCCGGAATGACGATGCTGTCTCTCAAGCGGGCATCGTTCGTGCTGGCGCCGGCGATGATCGTCGCATCACGCTGGCTTCGGTCCGCGAAGCCCGCGTCTCGCCGCTACCTGTACGCACTCGCAGCCGTCGGTGTGGCGAGCCCGTTCATGGTCAAATACGTGTACTCGCAGGGCTTCGTCGAGATGGCGTCCGAACGCTTCGGCATCGACATCAACACGGTCACCACCGGGCGCTGGGAGATCTATCAGATCGCCACCGGACTTCTTCCCCAGACAACCGGTTTCGGGTCGCTGAACCCTCTGCTCACCAACCTCGTCGACAGCCATTTCGGCACCTACTGGAACTCGCAGCTGCACAACGACACTCTGCGCGTCTACATGGAGGTCGGGTTCATCGGCATCGCGGTGTACGTCTGTGCACTCGTATACCTGGGCCGCAGTTCGCGAATGGCGAGTCTCCTGATCACCTACACCGTCTTTGTCCTGATCACGTCCCGGCTGATCACGCACACCTCGTACTGGGTGGCCTTGTTCTTGGTGCTCGCCTTGATCGAACGGTGGATTCATGAGCGCGCGGTCGCGGCTCGTCTCGAGGAAGGAAGCGATGTCGGTCGTGAAGTCGCCGAACGGTAAGACCAGGGTCGGAATTGTGACCCTGACACAGTCGGAGAACTACGGGACGGTTCTCCAGGCTTACGCCACCCACAAGGTGCTGTCGGAATGTGCACCCGACATCGACTTCGAACTCGTCCCCACCGACGTGGGGGCGGTGCGACGTCGCCGCCTGATGTCGATCGCCAACCCGAGGAACCCTAGTTTCGGTGTGTCGCGGGTGAGGAACTTCGCTGCGATGCGTCGGTACATCAAACCGCTGCTGCCGCAGATTGATTCGCGGTGGATCAACATCGAGGACCGCGAGTCCGCGACAGACTTTCTCGAGAAGCGTTACGACGGCTACATCACCGGGTCGGACGAGGTGTGGAATCTCGCCCACATCGGCATCGACAGCATCTACTACCTGCCCAACCGTCTACCCGGACCCAAAGCCAGTTTCGCGACGTCGGCCAACCGGTTGGACATCAGCACGCTCAAGCCTGCCGACCGGGACGTGTTGAAGAGCTCGCTCGAGGACTACTCGTACATCACGGTGCGTGACGCCACCACCCGGACACTGGTCGACGAACTGATCGCCCGGCCGGTGGTCGAGATCATCGACCCGACACTGCAATATCGTCCACTCGGCAGCGTGGACCACGCGCGAAAAGAGTCCAAAGCAGTATCGCGGCGGCCACGCATTCTGGTGATGGTCAAGAACCGCGGTATCGGCAGCCAGATCGCGGAACGGCTCGGTGGACGAGCAGACATCTACTCCTGCTTCACCCGGCAGGACAACACCCGCTTCATCCGGTTGACACCGCAGGAGTTCGTCGACGCCTTCGGTGACTTCGACTGTGTGGTGACGGATTTCTTCCACGGAACCTGCATGAGCATCCGGTCGGGCGCCAGGTTCGTGTCCTTCGACACCGAGTCGACCTATGGCCGCTACGAGAGCAAGATCAAGAACATCCTCGGCAAGATGGACTGCCTGGACCGCTACTTCGACCTCACCACGATCAGTCCCGAGCGACTGAACGCGATGCTCAACCGGATCGAGCAGTTGGCCTTTGCCCCGGACCCGCTCGGCAGCGAGGTGATCGAGGCCAACCTGGAACGCGAGCGCGGTCATGCGACGGCCATCACCAAGGAAATGGTGGAGACGCTGCGGAGCCGTCTATGACCGCAAGCGTTCGCCCGACGGTGGCGAGGAACTCGACCATCTACATCGCCGCATCGTTGCTGCAGAAGCTGTCGTCGGCAATCCTGCTGCCGGTCTACACGCGACTGCTCACCCCCGACGAGTACGGCTACTTCAGCATGCTCGTCACGGCGACGCTGTTGATGTCGACCATCGCCACCCTCGGCCTCGACTACGGTGTGATGCGCTACTGCCACCTGAGTGAGGCCGAGCGCGACGATGCCGCTGCACTACGCCGCCGCAAGGTGGCGCTGACGGCGGTGGTCACGGTGCTCACGTCCACCGGCCTGCTGCTCGCGGTGGTCCTGCTCCTCGGTGCGCCGTTGTACGGCGACGCCGTCTTCCCCGGGCTCGACTTCTATCCTGCCGTTGCCCTGGCAATCGTCGCCGTCGTCTTCCAGCCGATCACCCTGGTCTACCTGTCATTCCTGCAGACCTCCGAGAAGCCGAATCGGTTCGTCGTCTGCTCGGTCGGGTACTTCCTGATGAACGCGGCGTTCACGATCGCCTTCGTCGGTCCGGCCGAGATGGGCGTTGCCGGAACGTCGTTGGCACTGCTCTGCGCCAACGGTGTCACTGCGCTGCTGTGCATCGTCGACGCCATGCGGACAGGTGCGCTGTGGACGAGGTTCCGACTCTCCGATGTTCGGGAGATCCTGTCCTACTCGCTCCCGATGATGCCGCACGCGGTTTCCCTGCAGGCCACGGCATTTGCCACGCGCCTCATCATTCTCCGGGTTCTCGATGCGACCGCGGTGGGCCTGTTCAACATCGCGATGTACGTGGTCAACGTGATCGACGCGGTGCAGACCGCGATGCACCGGGCATTCATGCCGTTCTACTTCACCGAAGCCAAACGGGCCGCTCCCGGATGGCGGGTGCGGATCCACGATCTGATCGCCGGATTCGTGGCAGTCAACGTCGTGATCGCGGCAGCCGCAGCAATTTTCAGTGAGGAAGCACTGGCGATCCTCACTCCGGCGTCGTTTCACGACGCGGCGTCGATCGTCCCGATCCTTGCACTGTCGATGATGGTGAAATCGATCTACTACCCGTCTCTGACCGAGCTGTTGTTCCTCGAACGGGGCACACGGCCCGCGATGGTCGTCTCCACGAGCTCCAGCGTGGTCTCGCTGGCGGCTGCGATCCCGCTGGCCTTCATGTGGGGTTTGACCGGGGTGGCAGTGGCACAACTCGTTCAGAGACTGATGATGAGCGGACTCGCCTGTCGACTCGCGCTCCGAGCCGACGGCGCCGGGATCCCCTGGACCCGCGTCCTGCGGCTGCAAGTGATCGGGGTCCTGAGTGTCGCCTTCGCCATGTTCCTGGTTCCCGCGGTATCCCAGCCGTTCGGCGGCGTGTGGACTCTTGTACTCAAAATCGTTTTCTTCCTAGTTATTTCGCTCGCCGTCCTGGCGACCGAACCATTTGTCTTCAGACTCATCCGAAAGAAGGTGACCAATGAATCTGAAAGCACGCCTAAAGCAGTCGCAGGCTCTTCGTCGAACCGTGAAGAGGGCTAAGGTCTACAAGGAGTACTTCGCCGACGCGACGTTCATGAGCCGCCATCTGCTCGACGGTGGCCCCGACCCCGAACACGAGCAGTACAAGATCATGATCTTGTCGCACTCGCTCGAGAAGGGTCTCTCGTACCGCAACGCACGCGTCTTCGGCCGGAGCAAAGCCGAAGATCTCATGGCACGACTCGAGAAGTCGTCGCCCGAGACGCGGACGTCGTCGGCCTTCTCGATCGGGGTCGAGGTGCTGCGCTCCTGGACCGACTTCATCAAGTCCCGCGAGAACGATGTGCAGGCCGCCTCCATCCGCGGCAGGCTCGACGCACTGATCGAAGTTGCGACCCCGAGCGATCGCGGGTTCCGTGGCGGCGTTGCCACCGCAACCCAACTCGACTCGAGCTCGTGGAAAGAACTGCCCTTCGAAGACTTTGTGCGCGGCAGGCATTCGACCCGTCGCTTCACGGACCTGCCCGTTTCCGACGACGACCTGCAGCTGTGTATCGAACTGGCCATGCGCTCGCCGTCGGCATGTAACCGGCAGATGGTCGGCTTGCGGGTCTTCGACGATCCCAAGTCCAAAGAACTCTTGTACCGGACGCTGCACGGCACGGGTGGGGTCGACTTCGACACCTGCCGTCTCGCGGTGGTCACCTTCGACACACGCAGTCTCGACTTCTACGGCGAACGCAACCAGGGATACCTCAACGCCGGACTGTTCGCGATGACACTGGTTTACGCGCTGCAGTGGAAGGGAATCGGATCGTGTCTGCTCCAGTTCGGCAACACTTTTGCCGAGGAGAGGGCACTGGCCGAGGGGCTGTCGCTGCAGCCCGGTGAGCGGATCGCGGTGGGTATCGCGTTCGGTGTGCCCGAACCGGATGGTGTTGTGCCGGCGAGTATCCGACGGGATATTTCCGAGGTTTTCAGCGTTCGATGAGATACGCGAGGATGCGGGCCATGGCGGCTCTCTTCCCAATGATTGACCGGCTTGAGCAAACGGCCGGCCCGAGTTTTTCGCAAGGAGAGCAACTATGACTGCGGTATTCAATGGACCAGCGCCCGCGACCTCGCCCCCAGGTGAATCGCCAGGCTCCGCGGCCGGCAAAGCGCAACAGACTCTGCGTCGAGTGCGCGCTGTAGTGGTGCGCCGGTGGTGGGTGGTGGTCGCCTGCGTTGTCGTCGGTGCCCTCGTGGGGCTCGGCGCGAGCCTGCTCACCACCCCGAAGTACCAGTCCGAGGCGGTGCTGTATTCGACCTCGGCAACTGATACGAATGCGCAGAGCGCCTACCAGGGTTCGCTGGCGTCGCAGCAACGCATGGTGTCCTACGCCGAACTGGCCCAATCGGATGCCGTACTCGGTCGCGCCATCGAGGAGTCGGACCTCCCGCTGTCCATCGCCGATGCGCGCTCGCAGATCTCGGTGACCAGCAAGCCGGGGACCGTCCTGCTGACCATCGCGGCTGTCGATTCGAACAGCGACGAGGCCGCCAAGTTGGCGAACGCGGTTGCGAGCTCGATGGTCGGCTACGTGTCCTCCCTGGAGCGGCCGATCGACGGTGGTCGGCCGGTCGCCACACTGACCGTCATCACGCCCGCGTCCTCCACCAATGACATGGTGTCCCCGAACACAGCGCTGAACATCGCGCTGGGTGTCCTGGGCGGCTTGGCAATCGCAGCTCTCGCGATGCTGGCGTTCTACCGACTCGACACCCGCGTCCGCAACGAGGAGGACCTCACATCCACCGGGCTCGGACCGGTGCTCGCGACGGTGCCCACCTCCCACGAGTTGGACTCGGACCGCACAGCTGACTTCGCCGGCGGTGCATCGCCGACGGCGGAGGCATACCGGCGTCTGCGCACCAACCTGAAGTTCGTCGCGGTCGACGCTGACTGCCCGCGGATTCTGGTGACCAGCCCTGCGCCCGGCGACGGGAAGACGACGACGGCTGTCAATCTCAGCCTCGCACTGGCCGAACTCGGTCGCAGTGTCATCCTCGTCGGCGCAGACCTGCGCAAGCCGGGACTGGGGAGCCGGCTGGCGGTCGACGGCGCAATCGGCCTGACCGATTACCTGCGCGGGGATGCAGGCATTCAGGACGTCGTGCAGCCGAGTGGGTTCCGCAACCTCGACATCCTTGCTTCCGGTCCGATCCCGCCCAACGCCGGCGAACTGTTGGCATCCGAGCGAGCCGGCAAGGGATTCGACGAGCTCGCCTCACGGTACGACCACGTGATCGTGGACACCCCGCCCGTGCTCCCGGTCGCCGACGCGGTGGCCGTGGGCCAGTGGATGGACGGTGTGCTGCTCGTGGCCCGCTCGGGACGGACGACTCGCCCGCAGCTCGAGCAGGTCATGTCACAGCTCTCGTTGGCGCGCCTCAAGGTGCTCGGCTGTGTGCTCAACGACGCAGCGGTCCGGGACACCGAGTACCGCTACGCCTACTACGGTTCGGACCTCCCCAAAGCCAAGGGAGCCAGCTCGGATCACACCATCAGCGTTGACACCGCTTCACAGGGTGCACACTCCGACTCGGGAAACATGACGAGGTCGGCGCGTAAGTGATCTGTGGAGATCCCGCGGATTTACGCCTGACGGACTCTTTCTGAGCTGCGTCGGCAATGATAGGCACCATTCGCTTCCTCGCTCATCAGACGATGGCGGGGTAGCGGATGGGTTTCGATGATTCTGCGTTCCAGTCCCAGAACTGAGGGGCCGGAGGCAGGACCGCGTGGATTGATTTGGAGGACAGAGTGCGTCGTCTCGGGATCTCGATCATGACGATCGTCGGCGTGGCCCTCACCATGGTGGGCACGCCGACGACGTCGCACGCCGCGACACGTATTCCGATAGGTGTTGCCTCGGTTTCCACGCAGTATTCGGGCGCCGACTTCGAGGACGAGGCTGCGAAGATTCGAGCGACCGGAGCGAGCGCGATAAGAATCTCGGCGAAATGGAATCTCATCCAACCGTCGAATTCGACGTCATTTTCGTGGACGAGGCTCGACTCCGCGGTCAACGCCGCACGGGGCCGGGGCCTGTCGATTCTGATGAACCTCGAGGGCCCCGCTCCGGTCTGGGCGCAGAAGCCGGGTGCCAACCCGTTCGCCAATGGCAACGCTCCGGCGAATCCCGCGACGTTCGGGGAGTTCGCTCGTCAGGTGGCTCTGCGGTATTCGCCACGGGTCGCCGCGTGGGAGATATGGAATGAGCCCAACCTCTCCCATTATCTGCTCCCGCCCACCGCGGATCAGTACGTTCCGCTGCTGAAGGCGGCATTCAACGGCATCCGCGCCGCCGGTGGTCACCAGGCGGTGATCACTGGAGGGCTGTCGAGTTCACGTGCCGAGACGCGGGACACGGCATTCGTCAACGGCCTGTATGCGCTCGGGGCGAAGAACTACTTCAACGGCATAGGCGTCCACCCCTACACACTTCCGTACCCGATCACCGGAGATCCTCGCGGTGGGGATGGTGGGGGCGCGGCGGTCCTGCCTGCCGCACGGGCGACGATGGTGGCGAACGGTGACTCCGGCAAGTCGATATGGGTCACCGAGTTCGGGCAGCCGACCGGGACCACGCCGAGCTCGACCACAGAAGCCGTACAGGCGACCATCATCACCGACGCGGTCAATCGGGCCAATGCGCTCCCATGGGTAGCAGCATTCTTCATCTTCAACTCGCAGGATCTGTCGGCGAACAAGGCTGACGACAACATGAACTTCGGCCTGTACCGGTTCAACGGCTCGCCCAAGCCTGTTGTCGGCGCACTGCAGGGAGTCCTGGGGGCGCCGAGCTGATGGGTCCGGTGTCCGCCCGCCGATCAGGTTCCACCCCCGCCTCTCGAGGTCGTCTGCGATACGTCCTCATCACACTCGTGATGGTCGGATGCGCTGCGGTTGTGTCGTGCGGCAGTTCGGAGGAGCCTGCACAACCACTGAAGTCCGTTACGCGCCTGCCGGACCCGATCGACGTCGCCGCCACGGCCGGTGGTGACCTTCGAGTTCTGTATCTCGGCGATTCCATAACCAGAGGGTCCGGCGCGGCCACCTATGCGGACTCGTTCCGCGAGGTGGCGACAGCGACCATGAAGCAGGCCCTGGCCACCGACGATCATTCTGTCGCGAAAGGTGGGGCCCGACTGGCCCAAGTCGCTGCGATGGCGACGCCCGTCGTGCCTGCTGAGCTCGTGGTCATCGAATTGGGCACCAACGACCTGCTGGCGCCACCAACCCCCATTGACGAGTTCCGTCGTCAGTACCGAGATCTGATCGGCGCGGTTCGGGCGGTGAACCCCTCGGCGGCCGTGGTGTGCATGGGTGTGTGGCGGCCGCCGTCGAAGGCTGAGCCGTATGACTCGGTGATCGCCGATGAATGCGGTTCTGCTCGGTCCAGGTATCTACCGCTGAGTGATCTGTTCCAAGACACCCAACTTCGGGGGCCGGCAGGGCGTGAAGCGCTCGGCACAAACGGTGAAGGCGATGATTTTCACCCCAATGACCGAGGCCATTCTGCGATTGCGAATCGGCTCCTCGGAGTACTTCAGCTGGCCGGCAATTCGTCAGGTCCTTGAGCTATTGGGTATCGGCTTATATTTAGTCGGAGCGAAGGCATTCGGATTGCGAATCACCGTCGCCGGGTGAATAATTCGATCAACCACGAAAAGATTGTCGGGTAATCCGTATGAAGAATCGTTATGCGCATGTCGATGCACTGCGCGCGTTCGCTGTTCTCATTGTGGTGGTCGGTCATGCCGGTCTAGGGCACATCGTTCCCGGTGGATCCGGGGTGACCATCTTCTTTGCCATCTCCGGATTCATCATCACCACCGTCCTGCTCAAGGAGTGGCAGAAGACCGACGGATTCGACCTCGGCGGGTTCTACATACGGCGGATGGTGAAGTTACTTCCACCGCTGGTCGTGGTGCTGATCATCCCGACTCTGATCTACTCCATGTTCGCGCACATTGATTGGGCTGCATTCGCCGGCCAGACGTTCTTCTACTTCAACTGGATGATGCCGAACGACCCGGATGTACTGCCGGGGTCGGGGCCGGTGTGGAGTCTGTCGATCGAGGAACAGTTCTACATCGTGTTCGCACTCCTCTGGGTGTGGCTGGCAAGGAGCCGGCGTGCGGTGCCATGGCTGACCGGTGTTGCGATTGCGACGGTTGTCGGGGCCACCGTCCTACGCGTCATGCTCGCCGAGCCGGGGAATGAGGCGGTGGCCGATCGCATCTATTACGGGTCAGATACGAGGGCCGACAGTCTGGCGTGGGGCATCATTGCGGCCGTCATCCTCTACCGGTGGCAGCAGAGCGAATCGGACAGCAGATGGCGAACACTGTCGGGCACAACATGGGCACTGTTCGGCGCGGCCGCGATCTTCCTGGCCAGTGTCGGTCTGCGCGATGAGTGGTTCCAGCAGACGTTCCGGTACACGATGCAGAGCGTCGCGACATGCATCGTGATCCTCTACGGGATGTTGGCGACCAGTACCCGTGTCCACCAATGGTTCTCGAGTGTCTCCAACCTGCGGATCGTGCAAACCATCGGCCTTGCAAGTTACAGCGTCTACCTGGTCCATCTCGGCATCGTCAGGATCGTCCTGGACCACACGGAGTCTCTGCCGCTACCCGTCACCGCCGCGATCGCTGTGACGCTGGCAGTCGCTGTCGGCGTGGCGCTCTACTGGGTCGTCGAGGTCCCGGCACGAAGACAGTACGACAAGCTCCGCAACCGGCGTGCAGCGCGCGCAGACGTGCGCTCACAGGACGCGGAGTCGCCGACGGCAGCCGCCGAGAGTGCAGCGCCACGGGGGTGACGGCGGTAACCGATGCTCGTGGCCCGGCGCGGCTCTGAGTGTCGATACGCGCGGTCATGGGGTACGCGGCCACGACCGGGCGAACCCTTGTCCTGTCTCGAGCGAGTGAATCCGTCTGAACAGGGGACAGATGCGACGTAGCCCAGGACGCCCCCGTCGGTGATGATGGTCGAATGGGGGCAGACAGGGGCATGTCGGGGGTTGGACGGCGCGACGGACTCGTCAACGGGGTGGTGGCGTCATCGCTGGTGCCGCGGCGCCTTCGGTGGCGGCTCCTGAAGGTCCTGGGTCTGGACGTCGCGGCCAGCACGGTCGATCCCCAGGTCTATTTCGGCGGGCGTGATGTCTCAATCGGCGAGGGAGCCTACTTCGATGCCGTCGCGCCGATCTACGTGGGAAACGGCGTACGGATCGGGTCGGGTGTTCGAATTGTCACGGGCAGAACGGTTCTCGGTGACGTGCCCAGCCGCGACGGCGGGCACGTCACCGCAAGTCCGGTTCTGATCGGAGCGGGGGCCAGGATCGGGGCGGGAGCTGTCATCCTGCCCGGCGTCACCGTGGGTGAGGGTGCCGTGATCGCTGCCGACGCGGTGGTCGTGGAGAACTGTCTTCCGAACTCGGTGTACGCCGGAAACCCGGCTCGGTTGGTCGAGAAGTCCTGAGTGCAGTTCAGCCGTGTCGCCCCGTCCCGGCGTGGATTCCCGCGCGCCGCGTCGCCGAGTGCCGACTGACGGTGTGGCGTGCGGAGTAGGGGGCGGCTACTGGGCGGTCGGTGGGGGTGGCTTCGACTCGGCTCCTCGCTTCGCTCGTCGCCGGCTCAACCATCAGGTTGGGGCTCGTGGCGGGCTCAACCAGCAGGTTGGACCTCGTCGCCGGCTGGACCATCAGGTCGGGGTTGCGGTTGATCGTCACCTCCGCTTCATCTGTGCCCGGACCGTCGGGCTCGCTGGATTCCGCACCCGATTTGCCCCGCCGCTGCAGGAGCAGCGCAAGAACCGTGCCGAGCAGCGCACCGGCGATCGCGCCGACGGCGAGCAGCATCGGATCGATCAGCTGCTGGCGAACGGCGCCTTGGGAATTGGGGTCGACCACCACCAGCCGTAGCGCGCCCGGGCCGCCGCTCGTCGGCTCTTGCAGGTCGGTCACCATGCCGACGAGTTCCTGGGCGAGGGCGGTGGAGAGCTTCTCGGCGTCCTGCGAGGAGGCGTCCTGTACCGAGACGTCGAGGATGACGGTCTGCGGCGGCACGCTCACCGAGATCTCGGGCAGGAACTCCTGCAGCGAGATGTCCACCCCGGAGCGTTCGATGGCGCGCTGAGCCACCGTCGGGTCGGTGGCCAGCACTGCGAAGGTCTGAATGCTCGCCCGCGCGGCCTGATTGCCCTGGTAGGCCTCGAGCATGTCGGAGGTTCCGGTGGCGATGTAGGTGCGGACGGTCGCCACGTAGGTCTGGGGTTGCAGCAGCGAATACCCCATGGCGGCAACGAGCCCGAGGAGGGTGAATGCGACGACGAGCATCCATTTGCCGGCGATAGCGCTGATGACTTTCATCGGGACTCCATCTGTGTGTCGGTGAGCACCTCGTGGCGGGCCACGGGCGAAGGGGGTTGGGCCGGAGGGTGGTGGTACAGGAAATAGGGCAGCAACGCCGCGAACGGGGCGATGCCGAGGAAGTACGGCACGTAGACCGCTTCGAGCGAACTGAGAGCCAGGATCGTGCTGAAGTACGCGAGCAGGTAGGCACGCGTTGTGCCGTCGGGGATCTCGACCACCTTGACGACGGCGGCGAGAATGATCAGGCCGACGCCCCACACGCCCACGGACAAAAGGATTTCCAGCCAGCCGTTGTGCGGTGAGTAGTTGGCCTTGAACAGCAGCGAGGCACCCGACTCCACCCAGTAGGCCGGGTTGTGACCGAAGAACCACTGGTCGGGGATCTCGCGCAGCGCCTGATTCCACAGGTAGCCGCGCAGGCTGTAGTCGGCGTTGGTGTATCCGATGTACAGCGGGAACAGTGAGTAGACCGCGCTGGCCACCACCGCGAGACCCAGCAGCAGGTTCCGCAACCGCGGTGTGACCGACGGAATGGCCAGCAGCACACCGAGGAAACCCGCAACCGCGATACCGCCGAAAGCGGTCCGGCTACCGGCGAGCATGCCGATCAGCGCGACACCGCCCACCGCGGCGAGCACCCGCCACATCGCGATGCGATACACCGCGAAGGGCAGCAGTGCGGTGATCGTGATGCCGGCGAGGTTGCCGTTACCGGCGAACGGTGAGGTGAGCACCGCACCCAGGTCGGTGCACTTGTCGATCCGGCACGCACCGACCACGCGAGAAGAGTTGAACGCCACCGACATCAACAGACTCGCCGACGTCACCACCAGCGCGATACGCGCGGCGCGGGCCACGTCGTCGAGCCCGAATGACCGGTAGCGGAAGATGAACCCGACGAGCATCGCCATCGACATGCCGATGTTGATGATGCGGCCGGAGCCGTCGATCACCATCGCGGCACAGGCGTAGACCATCAGGAGCCCGAGGATCACCGCCGAGTGATCGATCCGCCAGCCATGCGTCGCAATAGCCCGCAGCGCCGCCGCCACACTCAATCCGGCAGCCGGACCGTACAGCAGAACCGCGAAGACCGGCCCGGCCGCGTCGGCCGACGCCCAGATCGCCGGTGCCGCAGCGTAGATGACGATCACCGGCCAGGCGGTGATGGAGCTCAACCAGGCGCACAGGAACGGGTCGACGCGCTGAACCCAGTCCTTGTCGCGAGCGGCGAGCACGAACAGCACCAGGGCGACGAACAGCGTCGCGACGATCACGGTCACGACACCCACAACTCCCGGAATGAGGCGGGCGCGGTCCCGGCGGAAGCCTCGTACAGCTCCCAGGTGGCCCAGCCGCCGGCGAACTCGGCGATTCGCGGGTCGGAGAACACGATCGACGTCGCATCGGGCAGGTACACCTTCGCCCGGTCACCGGCGAGTTCGATCTCGAACCGCGCGCCGTCGCGATCGAACGCCGTCTGGTAAGTGCCCTGTCCCAGAACGGTTTGGCTCGCGTCACCGGCCTCCCAGATCGCATACGACCAGCCCGCGCGCCTCGCGACGAAGTGCACCGCGGCATGCGGGGCCGGTTGAGACTCGTTCTCGGGGACCGGGGCGGCGCTGACGAGCAGCGCGATCGACGCGTCGTCGTCGCCGGTGAAACTCACCGTGGCACCGATGCGCGTCACCCGGGCGGGGGAGAGGTCGGTGGCCACATACGACGCGGCGTTGGGGCCGGTCGAGTTCCCGTGCAGCATCCGGCCATCGGAGACCCGCAACGGGTGGGTGCTGCGACCACGTTCGATGGAGACGAACCCCGGTGGCACTGCGGACGCCGTCGCATAGTCCACCTGGACCGCCGCGCCGTGCGGTGACGCCACCCTGTCGTCGACGCGTTCGGTGGACTCGACGGCGCACGCCGAGCTGAACCCGACGACGCCGGCCGCGGCCAGGGCGACGCACAGCGTGAGAAGGCGGGGCATCAGAAATCCCGGACCTCTCGCACCGGTGTTGCGTACGAGGTGCGGTACCACCATTTGCATTCGGGCAGCTCGCGACGCCACCTGGCGGGCGCGCCGGCGTAGAGTCCGGCGTCGCCGGGCGACTCATCCGACGAGGCGGTCACCACCGAACCCGCCGCGACAAGCGAGAACGCCGGAATCCGAGCGTTCTTCAGGACCAGGCACGCCGTCGCCGTGAGACTGCGCTCGCCGATGGTGATGGTGCCGATCGTGGTGCGGTTCTCGACGATGTCGATCTCATGGGACTGCAGGATGCTGCGGGTGCCGCCCACGGCGCTGTAGGGCTCCATGTCGACGCGGCCCGAACAGTCGAAGTAGTGGCGATTGGTGACCGCGGACTGCTCGGCCATCGACAGCACACCCGCGCGATCACTGAACTTCTGATACGACGGTGCGGCGGTGAACTGGTTGAGCCGGCCGATGAAGTTGTCCTTCTCCATCTGGACCGCCGCCAGCTGCCGGAAGACGTTGAACGGGGAGATCACGCAGCGGTCACCGATGTGGAAGAAGCCGCATCCCACAACGAGATTCGGCCCGATCGTGACGTCGTCGCCGACAGAGTTGCCCAGCACGCGCAGCAGCGTGTTCTTCACCCCCGACGGCGGGAGCAGCCAGACGAGCAGGCTCAGCCATTTGTTGGGTCGCTTCATCGTGTCCTCCAGATGTCAGTGGCGTGTGTGGTGAGGGGGGAGTGTGAGTGGGAGCGGCGTCGAACGAACATCACGGCGAGCAGGACCGTGGTGAGCGCTGCAAGACCGCCAAGCACCGTGGTGCGCAGCAGTGCGTTCGGGAACGTGCGGTCCACCTCGACGGGCGCGAGCACGAGCGACTCGATCGGTGACGGCGCCTCGAGTTCGGCCAGCGCCGCGGTGAACTCCCGGCCGATGCCCAGGGCAGCGGCCTCGACGACCCGTGAATCCTCGCCCCGCACCGTGAAGTCCATGATCGTAGTGTCCCGCGGCGAGGTGATCGACACCGCCGAACGCAGTTCACCGGTGGTCATCGCGATGTCGTGGGTGTCGATGACCCGGCGCAGGAAGTTCTCACTGGTCACCAGCGACGAGTACGACTCGATGCTCTTGGTGAGCAACATCGTCGGCGTCGGATCGAAGTCGCCGGGCTGGTCCAGGGCGTCACGTTCGTAGGTGAGCACCACACGCGACGTGGCCTGCACCATGCTGTTCTGAGCGGCGAACGTGGACACCGCGACCGCGACGATGAGACCCAGGCATCCGAGCACGCCGAAGACCAGCACAGGCGTCGGGACCCCGAAGCGTCGAGAAGTTCTCTGTACGAACATCATTCGCACGTCCCCTGACGGCCCAGATTCTCCAGGATCGGGGTCATGCGGTCGGCGATGATCGCGTGCCCCTCGTCGGTGGGGTGGCGCAGGTCCGATCCGACGATCGAGTGATCATGAGATGCGGAGTACCAGCCTGCGGTGATCGGATCGACAAAGGTGGCGCCGTTGCGTTTCGCCGCGCCGGCCAGAACCGCGTTCGCGTCGCGGTACTCACCGGCCACCGGCTGATCGTGAATCCAGGACAGCCCGACGATGACGACGGGGATTCGCGGGCGTGCCTTCTTGATGGCGCGGATGGTGCCGTTCACCGCGGTGCGGTACTGACGCAACGGGTGCGACAGATCATTTCCGCTGCCGACCACCACGATCGCCGAGACGTCACGCGTCAGGAGACGTTCGGCCTCGGACACGAACGTGGTGTGCCGGACACCGGCGGTGAGGTAGCCGGCACCGCCGCGTCCGGACACCCGCAGCAGCACCGGGCACGCGTTGAGACGCTCGCCGGACAACCGGGACTGGGCGATCCGCGTCCAGTTGGAGCTGCCCTTGCCGCCGTACGCCGTTCCCTCGGTGAAGCTGTCGCCGACCACCAGGATCGTGACCGACTCACCTGCGGTGTTGACGACAGGGGCGTCGGAGCCGGTGGCGGTGGGCACGACCGCGGCGGTCTCGGCGGCGACGGCCGGCTGGTCGCGCTCGCGATGCCCTCCCAGGGTCAGTACGACGGTGACCGCCACCGCGACGACCGCGAGGAGCAGAAGAACCTTCTCCCCGTGCTTTCGGATGGCGTGCTGCCGGTTGGGGGGTGTCGGATCGGAGGGTGGCAGAGCGGTGGGTGTCAGAGCGGGGGGCGTCGGGTAGGAGCGTGTCACGGTTCCACGTGTGCGGCTGTCGGAGAGCATGGTTGCGAGGACGAGCAACTGGCCGGCGATCGGGATCAGCCAGATGATGTCGAGACGGTCGAGGTGTCCGGCCAGGGCCAGCAGGGCGAGTGTCGCCGACCCGCCGGCGACGATGGCGGTGGTCACGATGTTCGGGCGCCCCACGGCGATGTACTTCGCGCTGATCGCCTGCGAGATCGACGAGATCCCCGCGGCGACGATCATGCCGACCAGCATCGGCTGCGCCGGAGCGTATTTGGTTCCGATGATCTGGAGGATCACCCATGAGATCGGCCACGCCGCGAGTACGACGAGGACGCAGTAGGCGATGATGCCGTTGCGGTAGCGACGGTAGATCCGGGAGAAGGTCGACCCGTCGTCGACGTTGTCGGACAGCTCGGGGACCACCACGGTGGACATCGCCGCCGACAACAGCGTGAGCGGACCGGTGACCCGGGTGGCCATCGCGAAGTAGCCGACGGTCAGCGGGGGCGCGAACAAGGCCAGCGCCGAAACCTGCAGTTGCGACAGCACTCCGGACACCGACAGCGCCCAGAACGGTGCGGTGGGCCGCTCGGACCGGTCGTCGAACGCGGTGATCGCGTGGTGCAGGACGCGGAGTCCGGCGGAGACGGCGGGTACCAGGAGGGCGACGGCCGCGGTGACCCCGAAGATGCAGATGAGCGAGGAGGCGTCGATGCCGCGACCGTCGGCGACGAGGGCGCCCCACGCGATCAGCGGCAGAGCCCGTTGCGCGACGACGAGACAGCTTGCGGCGGTGTGCGCCCGGATGCCCGCCAGGAAGTTCTGGGCGAAGTTCCCGACGGTGTCGGAGTACGCGAACACCCCGCCGGCGACCACGATCGCGGGTGGCTCCCAGTACAGCAACCCTCCGGCGGCGATCAGGAACACGGCCGAGACCGATACGGAATGAACCACATACAGCCGCGCGGCAGCCGCGGAACCGCCCGCCGCGCTGACCCGCATGACCTGGACCGGCGCGCCGAACCCGGCGGCGAGTCCGATGACCATCCCCACCGTGTAGGCGAGGATGTACTGGCCGAAGGAGTCGACGGTCAGCTGGCGCGCGAGGAGCAGCAGGAAGATCCCGAGCATGGCCGAGCTCGCCACCCTGGCGAGAATTCGCCGGGCGGCGTCACCGGCCAGTCCGGATCGGGTGCTGTCCCGACGCTGCTCAACGGTGGAGGACACCGCGCAACCTTCGATACGTGGGTGTCAGGCGAATACGGAAGACGAGGAACGACAACGCTTGTTCGGCGGTGCCGAAGACGCCCAGGGCGCGTTCGGTGACCGACCCGGCGTACCGCATCCGCAGCCGGAACGATTCGCTCAGAAACGTCCGCCACAGGTTCGCCGACTTCGACGCGTCGTGGAAGCGCAGCGCACCGATCGGCACCGGGATCGCGCTCTGCCGCGGCACAGCCTCGGCGATCCGGAACTGCAGCGAGTAGTCCATCGTGCAGTGCAGTTCGGTCTCGAAACCGCCGAGTTCGGTGAGGAAGTCGCGACGGAGGATCACCGAACCGGAGAACGACGCACAGGTGGAGCGCCGCAACAGGGTTCGCGTCTCGATGGGGCGTCCGCGTAACGTGCCCGCCACGTCGCCGTCGGCGCGCAGCAGCTGATGATCACCGGTCAGGACCCACGCGTCGGTGTTCTCGCGCAACGCCGCACGGACGGCGGGCAGTGCGCCGTCGAGGAGGATGTCGTCGGCGTTGAGCCAGATGACCCACTGCCCCGTGGCCCGTGCGAGCGCACGGTTGAGGGCGTCGGACTGGCCGCCGTCCTCTTCGATCACGGCCGTGATCCGCGGGTCCTCGTTGACGAGCGCAGCCAGGACGTCCTGGGTGCCGTCGGTCGAGCACGCGTCCTGCACGATGATCTCGTCGCCGGCACCCATCTGGTGAAGCGCCGACCGGATGGCGTGCTCGAAGTACCGGCCCGGATTGAACGACGGTACGAGGATCGAGAAGGTCACGGTGTCAAGAAGCTGTGGCATAACGCTTCTCCAGTTCTTCTGCGATCGACGCGATTCCCCAGTGCTGTTCGACGGCACGTCGTCCGCGTCGCCCCATGTCGCGTGCGCGCCGGGGATCGGCGAGAAGCGTGGTGAGTGCGGTGATCAGGCTCCCGACCGTGTCGTCGACGACGAGCCCCGCGTCGGCGTCTGCGACGAGCCCGGCGAATCCGCAGGTGTCGGTGACGATCACCGGCAGACCTGCGGCCATCGCCTCGAGGACCGACATGGGCAGCGGCTCGTGCACCGACGGAAGAACATAGACCGTGGCGCGGGCGAGCCTGCCGGGGACGTCGCTCGCCGGGATGGCGGGCATCCGGGTGATCCGGCCCGCGACGTCGGCGTCGACGGTGGTGCCGAAGTACCCGAGGATCTCGTCGAGTGCGGCACCGTCACCCTCGTCGGGTCCGATGATGGTGAACCGGGCGTCGAACAGCGGTGCAAGTGCGATGGCGGCGCGCGCGAAGGTGAGAGCTCGTTTCCGGGGATGCAGCCGGGCCAGGAACAGCACCTCGGGGAGATCGTCGCTCGCGGTGACCTGCCCGGTGCGTTCGGGTAGCGGTACCCCGTTCCCCAGGTGGGCATACTGGGCGCCGCGGCCGATCGCAGACCGGAGCTTGGTCAGCTCGGCGTCGTTGAGATAGAAGGCGGTGTGCGCGTTGCGGACCGCGGGAATGGTGAGGGTCCGGTCGATCGCCTGGTAGGGGAGGGCAGGTCGCGGGTTGATCATCCCGTGCGTCTGGACGTGTGTCGGTATGTCGCGCCGCGACAGCAACAGTGCGGCGGGCAGGGTCACGAAGTCACGGCTCAGGTGGATGTGGGCGACGTCGAACTCCGCGGCGTGCGACCAGATCCACCGGAACATGGTCGGTGAGACGATGCGCGAGAAGCTGGGTCCGGCGCCGAGGGTCCGGGTGGTGAAGGTCAGGATGCGAACACCGGACACGTTCGGCGCCATCGCCGGGCCGTCGAACGACCCGGCGATGAGCGTCACGTCGTGTCCGCGTTCGGCCAGCGCGCGACACTGGTTGACCGCGACGGTCGCCGGGCCGCCGAACTCCCCGGCCCGCGACAGAAGTGTCAGCACCTGCAGAATCCTCACGCGGCACCACTCCGGGTGGCGCGGGTGGACGGGATGACCACAGCGCCCGACGGCACCTCGGAATCAGCTTTCAGCACCACGCCTTTGAGCACGGTGACTCCCTCGCCGAGGCGGCACCGGTCTTCGACGACCACGGCCTGGCTGGTGCGGGTGAACGTCGGCGACTTGTGATCGTGCCCGCCCGAACAGATGACGGTGCGTGCGCCGAGCAGGCAATCGGCACCCACCGACACCGGCTCCGGGTTGACGATCCACACCCCGTCGGCGACGTGTACCCGCTCACCGAGGTCGAGTTTCCACGGGTAATGCACCCGGAACGAACGGTGGATGTCGCACCCGGCACCGACCCCGGCGCCGAACATCCGCAGCAGCGCGCTGCGGAAACGTTTGCCTCCCAGCCCACTACGGAAGATCGGGCCCATCCCCAGCCAGGTGATCAGCCAGATCCGGTTGCGTCCGCGGTCGGACTTGTCGACCACGTAGTCGCGCAGCCGCCGTGGCTCGACGTCGGAGGTGATCTCCGCGCGCGCCGTCGTGGTGGTCGGGATGTTCATGACGGTCATGACGTCACCCGCGCATGCTGGGCCAGCTTGTGCAGCCACATCTCGAAGCGTTCGACGGCCGCGTCGGCGCCGAGGACCTCGTGCGAGTAGGCGACGCCCGCCGCTCCCATCGCGCGAGCGGCGGCGGTGTCGGTGGCGACGCGGGTGATGGCGGCGACCAGTGCCGACGGATCACCGGCGGGCACGACGACCCCGGCGCCGGACCGGCGGACCTCACCGGCGGTGATGCCGTCGTCGGCGACCGCGGCCACCACCGGCAGGCCGTAGCTGAAGTAGGTGGTGAGCTTGCTCGGCAACGACATCTCCACCACGCCGGGCTTCTCGTTGACCACCAGCACATCCGCGGCCGACAGCATCAGGTGGAACTCGTGGTCGGGCAGTGAGTCGACAAAGGTGATGGCCGCACAGTCCCCGGCCCGCTCCTCCAGTTGCCGACGCTGATTTCCGTTGCCCAGCAGGTAGATGTGCAGCTTCTGCGCCGACGATCCACCCCGGGCGCCGGCGACTTTCGCGGCGTCGACGAGGTTCTCCAGACCCTGCTTGAGACCCATGTTGCCCGCGTGGACCGCCACGATCGCGTCGGCGGGGATGCCGAGCTGTTCGCGCGCGGAGTCGCGGTCGATCCGCGGCGGATGGACCACCTGCGTCCAGTTGCGCACATGCGTCACCACGTCGGGATTCACCCCGAGACGGTCGACGATGATCTCGCCGAAGCGCGGATGCACGACGGCGACCTCGTCGGCCGCACACAGCGCGAACCTCTCCAGCCTGCCGACCAGCGTGCGACTCACCGACCCGCCGGAGGCGGCTTCGCTGACCGCCTGGCTGTACAGGTCGTGCACCCACACACCCATCGGCGACAGACGGCGGCGGCCCACCTTGCGGCGCATCATCACCATCGCCGACGCGATGAGCGGCGGGCTGGCCATGACGGTGACGGCCTCCGGCCGCAGGTGAGCGGCGATGGCCCGCATACCGAATTCGAGTTCCATCCGCGACCGCGGAATCATCGCCGCACCTGCGGGAATGCTGTGCGGCACCCGCACGACGATCACACCGTGATCGACGACGGTCGAGGTGTAGTCCGACATCTCGCCGTCGAGATGCCACTGCGGATAGTGCGGGTACCCGGTGATGACCCGGACGCTCCACCCACGGGCCGCGAGCCGGCGCGTGATGTCGGTGACGTAGGGCGCGATTCCGGTGACCTCGGGGGCGTAGTTGATGGCGATGAAGTCCACGCACCGGCGGCGGGACGGCCCGAGCCGGGGCCCGGCGACATCGCTCACCGGCCCGAGCGGCCGGACGGTTGGATAGGATGGCGAACGTGTTAGCTCAGTTGTCATCGCTGGCTTGGCCTTTCGTGATGCGCGCGATCCGGCTGGTCTTTGTGCCGAATGCGGTGCGGCTGGCGGTACTTCGAGCGTGGGGTGCACAGATCGAGCGGGGCGTTCTGATGAGGCCCCGGGTGACGGTGACCTGGCCCGGCCGGCTCGTGATCGGCGCGGACTCGTGGATCGGTGAAGCGGTGACGCTCGACAACGCGGGGCCGATACGGATCGGTGCCGACGTCGTCGTGTCCCAGTCGGCGACACTGCGCTCGCCGGCCGGGACCGGTGAGCTCGTCGTCGACGACGGAGCGTGGATCACGTTGCGGGCCACAGTTACCGGTCCCGTCACCATCGGGCGAGGGGCGGTCGTCGGCGCCGCCGCGGAGGTTCGCGGCGACGTCGCCCCGCGCACGGTGGTGGTCAGTACGACGGTCATCCCGGACGCCTCAGACCCGGACAACATCTGACGCCTCCCGGTACCACTGGACAACCTGCGCGACGCCCTCCTCGAGGGCGATGGTGGGTCGCCAGCCGAGTTCACGAATGGTGCTGACATCGAGCAGTTTCCGTGGCGTGCCGTCGGGTTTGCTGTGGTCCCAGTGCACCTCGCCGTCGTAGCCCACGGAGTCGGCGACGATGGCCGCGATCTCGGCGATCGTGTGGTCGACGCCGGTTCCGATGTTGACCTGTTGCGGGCCGTCGTAGTGCTCGAGGAGGACCATGCAGGCCTCCGCCATGTCGTCGGCGTGCAGGAGTTCGCGTCGCGGAGTGCCGGTGCCCCAGTTGGTCACGCTCGGCGCGGCCCCCCGGCGCGCCGATTCGTAGCGTCGGATCATCGCCGGCAACAGGTGACCGGTGTCGTCGGAGAAGTTGTCGGCGGGCCCGTAGAGGTTGGTCGGCATCGCCGAGATCCACGGCAACCCGTGCTGCCGGCGCGTGGCCTGGACCTGCATGATGCCCGCGATCTTGGCGATGGCGTAGGCATCGTTGGTCGACTCCAGCGGGCCGGTGAGCAGCGAGTCTTCGCGGATCGGCTGTTCGGCGAACTTGGGGTAGATGCACGACGACCCGAGGAACAGCAGACGCTGGACGCCGTGCGCGGCAGCGGCGTCGAGCACGTTGACCTGAATCCGCAGGTTCTCCGACAGGAAGTCCAGCGGCCAGGTGTTGTTCGCGGCGATCCCGCCGACCTTCGCGGCGGCGAGGATCACGATGTCGGGCTGTGCCTCGGCGAAGAACGCGAAGGTGCTGTGCCGATCGCGGAGGTCGAGATGACGGCTCGTCCGGCCGACAACGTCGTGGATCCCGCGGCGTTGCAGCGCGCGTACCAGCGCGGAACCGGCGAGACCGCGATGCCCGGCGACGTACACGGTCGACGACCGCCCGAGTGTTCCCTGCCCCCAACGCGATTCGGTCATGACGCGCGGCTCCAGGTGACCAGGCGTGGTGTGTCGATCCATTCGGTGCCCTCGCACTGGAGGGCGGCGATGTCGGCGTCGACCATGATGCGGGCGAGTTCGGGTGCCCGGACCCCGGCCCGCCACCCCAGCTCCAGTTCGGCCTTCGACGCATCGCCGATCAGCGAGTCGACCTCGGTGGGGCGCAGGTAACGCTCGTCGAAGGAGACGTGATCGTGCCAGTCCAGACCGGCGTGATCGAAGGCGTGCTCGAGGAAGTCGCGGACGGTGAACGGCACGCCGGTGGCGAGCACATAGTCCTGCGGCTCGTCGGCCTGCAGCATCCGCCACATGCCTTCGACGTACTCGGGGGCGTAACCCCAGTCGCGCACGGCGTCGAGGTTGCCCATGTAGAGGTCCTTCTGGACCCCGGCCTTGATGCGAGCCACCGCACGAGTGATCTTGCGGGTCACGAATGTTTCACCGCGACGGGGTGATTCGTGATTGAAGAGGATGCCGTTGACCGCGAACAGTCCGTAGGCCTCGCGGTAGTTGCGGGTCACCCAGTAGGAGTAGACCTTCGCCGCACCGTAGGGCGAGCGCGGGTAGAACAGGGTGTCCTCGTTCTGCGGCGGCGGTGACGCGCCGAACATCTCCGAGCTCGACGCCTGGTAGAACCGGCAGTTGAGGCCGGCCTGACGCACGGCCTCCAGCAGGCGGACCGACCCGATGCCGGTGGTGTCACCGGTGTGTTCGGGCTCGTCGAAGCTGACCCGCACATGCGACTGGGCGGCCAGGTTGTAGACCTCGTCCGGGCCGATCGACGCCAGTAGCGTGACCAGGCGAGCGCCGTCGCTGAGGTCGCCGTAGTGCAGGAACAGCCGGGCGAACGGGTCGTGCGGGTCCTGGTAGAGGTGATCGATCCGTCCGGTGTTGAACGACGACGACCGGCGGATCAGGCCGTGCACTTCATAACCCTTGGACAGCAGCAGTTCGGCGAGGTAGGAGCCGTCCTGACCGGTGATCCCGGTGATCAAAGCCTTCTTCATGTTCGTATCTCCGTTGATGTCAGAGCAGGTCCGGCGGTCTCGCCGGGAAGGTCGGGGACGTGCGCCGGTGGGGCTTCAATAGGCGCCCCGGCGGGAGGCCACGGCGCTGGCGGTGCGCCACAGAATTCCCAGATCGCCTGTCAAGGACCAGTTCTCGACGTAGGAGAGGTCGAGCCGGACCGAATCGTCCCAGGAGAGGTCGCTGCGTCCGGAAACCTGCCAGGGCCCGGTCATCCCGGGGCGGACCAGCATCCGGCGGCGGACGACGCGGTCGTAGGATTCCACCTCCGCGCGCAGTGGCGGCCTCGGACCGACCAGGCTCATCGTGCCGCCCAGGACGTTGAAGAGCTGGGGCAGTTCGTCGAGGCTGTAGCGCCGGATGACGCGTCCGACGCGGGTCACACGAGGGTCGGTGTGCAGCTTGAACAGGACGCCGTTGCCCTGGTCGAGATGGGTGAGGCCCGCGCGCAGGGTGTCCGCGTCGACCACCATGGAGCGGAACTTCCACATGGTGAACGGCTCGTTGTTGGGTCCCATGCGTTCGGCGCGGTAGAACACCGGCCCCCGGCTGTCGATCTTGATCGCCAGCGCGCACACCATCAGGACCGGTGAAAGCACCAGCAGTGCAATGGTGGTGGCGATCTTGTCGAAGGTCAGCTTCAGGAACTTGTTGGCGCCCTTGTACTTGGGCTTGTCGATGTGCAGGAGGGGCAGACCCGCCTCCGGCCGCATGGTGATCCGCGGGCCGGCGACGTCGATGAGGCCCGGGGCCACCAGCATGTCGACGTCACAGCTCTCGAGTTCCCAGGAGAGTTCGCGCATCGCCCGGTGGCCGAGCGCGTCGGCGGAGGTGACCGCCACGGTGTTGGCGCCGCAGGTGCGCACGAGTTCGGGGGCGCGGTCATACCCGGCGAAGACCGGGACGTCGGCGGTTGAGCCGTCGGTGCTCTGGCCGCCGAAGGCCGGCAGCGGGGTGAGGGTCGGGGGATCGGTGAGGCACACCCCGACGACCCGATAACCCAGTGCCGGGTTCTTGTTCAGACGCTCGATGAGGGCTTTCGCCGATGCCCTCGAGCCCACGACCAGCACAGATCGCAGGAACAGGCCCCGCTCGCGGCCCGTGGTCAGGTGACGGCGCCAGGCCCAGCGGCCGGCGATGAGCATCAGTGTGCCGGCCGGCAGGATGATCGCGATGAATCCGCGGGCGATGGCGAGGTTGAGAACCAGATCGACCATCGCCCATGCGCCGAAGAAGCCGAAACAGGCGGTCAGCACGCGGTGATACTCGACCGGTCCGGCGCCGAGGATGCGCGGATCGGCAGCCTGCACGATCCGCAGCGCAGCCTGCCATCCGACGATGAGTGTGGCCGTGACCAGCAGCGCGGGAATGCCGTCGTGCCCGATGGGACGCATCAGATCTCCGCCGAACCGGATGAACTGTCCGGCGAGCACGGCGATCGAAATGACGGCGAAATCGGTCCAGGACACCTGCCTTGCATATTGCGTGAGCCACCCCTGCGACGTCGACGGCATCTGGGCCGGAACACTCTCCGCGCCGATGAAAGCGCGTGTGACCCGATCGATTGGAAAGCTCATGTACTCCCCCCTGAGTAGATCCAAGAGGGACGGTTCCGCGAGTGTCTTTGGTTCCTGCCCCCTTGGCAATTGGGACAGTACAGATGATTTCGCCGCATTTACACACACGTATAGACCTGTTGGATCGGCGGGACTACAGGCGATTGTTGGTGGCGGCGGCCTCCTACTCATGAATGGCTCGGTTGAACACCTGAGTGTTTTCCTGCCAGATCGGTCAAATGCCATTGAGGGCCGAAAAGCGCTGTATCCGACGATTGTTGTGAGTTCTTCCGTAAAGCCGGACGGTCGTGTAAGTCGCCTGAATTAGACAACGTGCGATGTCATGCATACCCGCTGGTGGCAGCCCTTTTCGCTGTGAGCTGCGGCGATGGTGGGCGAATGTGGCCCGGGGGTGCGATCAGGTCGGCGTGGCCAGGTCGTAATCCTCGCTTAGGGGTTGCGGGTTGACAATCTCTGCTTGTTGATGGCCGTTTTGTCTACTGACCACTTTATGTTGTCGGTCGATGAAACACGGTTCGACGACTCCGCTTCTGTGCCTTGGGTATGCGCTCCAAAAGGCGAACAATTGGCGTGAAGTGGTTCGTCGGACCGTCGTGAATGATGCGTTCGAGCCCGGCGTCGACCGGCCGCGGATATGTCTCAGATTTGCACCCTGTTCGCGTGTCTAAGTAGGGGCCGCACCGTGTTGGGCGTGACTTCGGGGCCGCCCTGGGTGCGAGGCACGCCGATTCCCGCCGTGAGGGGCGATGAACGAGAATTTGTCATCGTTTCAGTGTCTAATGACTCCCGAAGGGGTTGGGACGACATTTTGAAGGCGGTAGTCAAGTGAAGATTGTGGTTGTCGGTGGCGATGGGTTCTGCGGATGGCCGAGTGCTCTGCACCTCTCCAGTTCAGGACACGAGGTGGTGATCGTCGACAGCCTGGTCCGTCGACAGATCGACGACGAGCTCGGTGTCCAGTCGCTCACCCCGATCGCGGATATCGCTCAGCGACTGGACTGCTGGCGCGAGGTCACCGGGCAGTCCATCGACTTCATCCAGCTCGACGTGGCGCACGACTATGACGGGCTCCTCGCAGTCCTGCGTCACCATGATCCCGAAGCGATCGTGCACTTCGGCGAGCAACGGGCCGCCCCGTACTCCATGAAAGACAGTGCGCACAAGCGGTACACCGTCGACAACAACGTCAACGCGACCCACAACATCCTGGCCGCGATCGTCGAATGCGAGTCCGATGCGCATCTGGTGCACCTGGGCACCATGGGTGTGTACGGATACGACACCGCCCCGTTCAATCTTCCGGAGGGATATCTGACGGTCAGCTTTCCCGACCGCCACGGTGAACCCGTCGTCCGCGAGATCCTCTACCCGACACGCCCGGGCAGCGTCTACCACCTGACGAAGTCGATGGATCAGCTGCTCTTCCAGTTCTATGCGCGCAACGACGGCGTTCGCATCACCGATCTGCATCAGGGGATCGTGTGGGGCACCCAGACCGAGGAGACCAGACTCGACGACCGGCTGGTGAATCGATTCGACTACGACGGCGACTTCGGGACGGTGCTCAACCGCTTCCTGATGCAGGCAGCGATCGGTTATCCGTTGACGGTGCACGGCACCGGCGGCCAGACGCGTGCGTTCATCAATCTCCAGGACACGGTCCGATGTATCCGGCTAGCCGTGGAGTCCGTCGACCAGGTCCGAGACGGGCGGGTCCGCATCATGAACCAGATCGCCGAGACCCACCGCGTGCGTGACCTTGCGCAGCTGCTGCAGCGGTTGGTCGGTGCCGAGGTCGAGTACGTGGGCAACCCCCGCGCCGAGAGCGACGAGAACGACCTGGCCGCGGACAACGACCAGCTCGTCGCGCTGGGATTCGCACCGATCCTGCTGGAAGAGGGGCTGTTACAGGAGTCGGTGGAGGTCGCCACGAAGTACGCCGAGCGCTGCGACCTCTTTCGGATTCCGTCCGTGTCGTTCTGGAACCGTGATCGCCGGATCGCGGTCACCCGTTCATGACACACGAGGACCCCGAATCCACACGCGCCACGTGGCTGCCGCGTCGGGCACTGCTGTTCTTCGCGCTCGTCGCCGTACTGGTACTGGTGTTCGTGTGGCTGCGGCCGAACTGGTTCATCCCGGCGAGCGGCGGCGACGGTCCGACGGCCACCGCAGGAACCGACTTCGTGCAGACGCTGTCGACCGCGGGGTCGGGCGATGATGTGGTCCTCAGCGACGACAACACGACCTCGTCGTCGTTCACCTTCACCCGCCCGCAGGATGCGCGGGTGACGGACACCAGACTGATTCTCTCCGGTCGCTCACAGGCCGAGGTGTCCCGGCCGGTCTTTCTCAAGGTGTTCATCGACGGCGCCATGCGACACGTCGAGCGCCTCGGTGACGGCAAACGCGAGCTCGATATCGAGGTCGCGATTCCGCAGCGCGCCGTCGAGGACAATGCGATCGACGTCCAGGTGCGTCTGAGTGGGGCAAGCGGTGACGAGCAGTGTGTGCCCGACCGGGAACTGGGCGCGCTGGTGGTCCTCGACGCCCGCGGCACCCGCGTGACGGGGGATCTCGACTCGCCGCTGGAGAGTGTTCGGGACGTCGTGACCGGTCTCGGTCAGCGAGTGACGCTGAGAATCGTCCCACCAGAAGGAGACTCGTCCGGTGAGCTCGCCCGTGGATGGATCGAGACCGCCACCCGGGTCGGGGTCGCGTTGACCCGCGAGGGTTACGAGGTCCGGGTCGTCGACGCCTCCGGTGACGTGCGGGACGGCAACAGCACGATCCTGATCGGTCCGGTCACCGCGCTGGCGGGGCTGGGATGGGAGCCCACCGATGGCGCCACCGGGAGCATCCTGACCGGACGCCTCGGCGATCGCAGCGTACTCGCCGTGGTCGGGACGTCGGGCGACGTCACCGTGCCGTTCCGGGCCGGAGGTGCCGACGTCATCGCCGACGCGGCGTTCTCCACCCCGCGCACCCAGGAGACGGAACCGCGGCGTGGCTCGGTGATGTCGCTCGCTGAGCTGGGACTCGACACCTCGGCGGTCCAGGTGACGCGGTCGCGCGCGTGGCGGGTGGCGTACTCGTTGGCCGACCTGCCCGGCGGGCGGGCACCGCAATCGGCACGCCTGGGTTTCCAGGTGCCGCCGGCACCGCCCGGCTCCCGCTGGCTGACCCAGATCCAACTCAACGGACAGCTCGTGGCGTCTCGGGTCCTGACGGCCCCGGGCACCACCGACTGGGTGGACGCGCCGCTGCCCGCCGCCGCGACACAGGTGCGCAATCAGCTGACCATCACGGTGTCGCGGGACCGGGACATCGCGGGATGTCAGGTCCGCGAGGCGCCGTACTCCGTTGCACTGTCGCCCGATTCGGCACTGGTGGGCCGCGCGGAGGGCGCGGGATTCACCGCTCTCCCGGCGGCATTCGCGTCGGGTTTCGAGACAGCCCTGCCGGCGGTGGCGGCGCGTAACCCGGCGCAGACCGTGTCGGCGCTGGTTCCTGCGCTGGCGGAATTCTCCGGGCTCTACGGATCGCTCGAGTTCGTGTGGGAGCGTACGCCGGACGGGCGGCCGTTCGTGCTCCTGGGGGCGATGCCGATCGCCGGTATCGCGGCGCCGGTGGCACTTTCGGGTGATCGCCTGGAGGCGGCCGGCGTCGACGTCACGTCGATGAGCAACGGACTGGTCCTGCAGACGGCTGCGACGCAAAGCGGTGCAACGGGTTTGTTGATCACCCCGGTGGGGGATCCCGCAGATGTGTTGCTCCCGCCACTGGGACGTGAGGCGGCGCTGATCGTCCCCACCGGTGGCCGGGCACTGGTGGTCGACGAGGCCGGGCGTGTGGTTCCGCACCCGCCCGAGCGAACACCACCGCCGTGACCGCTGAACCGGCCCGCATCCCGGAGGTCGAGGCGGCCAAGGAACATTTCCGGTCGGTCGACAGCACGCCGGTACGCTACGCCCGGCCGGAACCGGCCGCGCGGGTCAACGGTTTCCTGCTGGCCTTCGCGGGGTGCTCGTTGATCGTGCAGCTCACGTTCACCGTGCTCGCCAACACGAGAGTGGGCAACGGGAACAGGGATCTGGTCTTCTTCACCGGCGACGGGCTCTACTCGCTGATGCCGGTCCGGTTGTTCCTGCTCACGTTCTTCATCGTCTTCGCGTTCTGGATCCACTCGAACCTGTGGCGTCGCCTGCTGATCGCCGTCGAACTCGTCGCAGGTGTGCTGATCAGTTCCCTGCTCATCGATTTCGCCGCGCTGATGGTGGGCAGGTTCACCTCGGTCACCATCGAGGTGTTCGCCCAGCAGGTCCTGACGGCGCTGCTGGCATTGGTGCTGTTCCCGATCGTGTTGTGCACCAATGCGGTTCTGCCGCCGGCTGGTCCGCTCCCGAAAGCCGCTCGGCAGAAACGAATTCGTTGGCACAGCTGGGTGCGGCTGGTGATACCGCTCGGGGTCGCCTTCGCCGTGGCGACGTGGGTGGAAGTGCACTGGGTGGACCAGATCGGCTGGATGCGTTCGGCGGCGTTGCTCGGCGGCGTCGGGCCGGGAGTGTTCCTGGCGCAGCAGGCGTTCATCATCCAGGTGGCGCTCATCGGCCTGGTGCTGGTCACCCGCTCCCGCCGGCGCGGCATGGATTTCGCTCCCGATCTCGCGATCCTGGTGCCCGCCCACAACGAGGCACACTCGATCGCCGACACCATCGCCGCCGCGGGGGAGGCTGCGCGCCGGTACGCCGGGAAGGTGCGCATCTACGTGGTCGACAACCTGTCGACCGACGACACGATCGCCGTGGCGCGCGCGGCCATCGCCGCCAATACCGACCTCGTCGGCGAGGTCCTCGAATGCCGCGAGCCGGGCAAGGCGATCGCCCTCAACAGCGGAATCGCGCAGATCACCGAGGACTTCCTCGTCCGGATCGACGCGGACACGATCATCGGCCCGAGCTGTCTGGCCGTCTCCATGCGGCACCTCGCCGATCCCGACGTCGGAGCCGTCGGTGGACTACCGCTGCCGACCGAGCGCCGGACCTACATCGATCGGGTGCGCCTCATCGAGGTGTTGCTGCGTCACGCGTTCTATCAGGTCGGGCTCAACGGCTTCGACGGCGTCATGGGTGTGCCGGGCATGCTGACGGTCTATCGCCGTGCTGCGCTGGACGCCGCGGGTCCGATCGTGCAGGGCATGAACGGTGAGGACACCGACATCTGTCTGCGCATCAGCGCGGCGGGGTACCGCGTGATCGCCGACCCGGCGGTCGTCTACTGGAGCGAGACCCCGCAGAGCTGGGCCCACCTGCGCGAGCAACGCACGCGCTGGTTCCGCAGCATCTACCACGTCGCCGGTCACAACCGGAAGATGCTGCTCAACACCCATTCGATGGCCGGCGCGGTCACCCTTCCGTTCCAGCTCGCCAGTGCCGCGCGACGTGCGATGTTCGCGCCGCTGCTCGTGGCCGCCACGATCGCGCTCCTCGTCTTCGGCCCGACATTCCCGGGTCTGCGCTGGGTGCCGGTCATCGCCACGATTCTCGGTCTGCCGTTACTGGTCGCGATCCTGGTGTGCATGCTGGCGAGACAATGGCGCGCCCTGCTCTACATCCCGGAGTACCTGACATTCCGGATCATCCGGAGTTGGTTCACGCTCGGCGCCGCGATGACACTCGTGTTCCCGCCGCTGGAACCGCGGTTTCGGTGGGGGCGGGCTGAAAGTGTGTCGGCGGGGGAGAAAAGGCCGTAGTGCCCCACCAGGGTCGAACCTGGGACCTGCGGATCAAAAGACAGAATCCGCCCACTACCGCCGTGACCCGCGCCGCGACGACGCCGATTGTGGCTGTTCAAGCCGATGCAGCGTAATGGTTCTGGCGGCCGCGCGAGCGACGTAGTCCTCGATCGGTTCGAGACGGGACGGCACGATGGCGGGGGCGCGGCTTTTGTCTCCCAGGATGTCATCGTCGGTGCGGCGGTTTTCGGCGCCCGTCCATCGGAAGTAGACCAACCCGTCGCTGCGATCGACGACGATCGTGCCGGTGATGCCGGACGTGTTGCTGTTGTGGAGCGAGGAGACCGAACAGATCGACTGAGCGATGTAGTACGCGGTGAACTCGAGCGAATCGCTGCGATCCGACCAGAAGACGGCCTTGCTGCGGAGGCGTTTCTCGGCGTTCCGGGGCGGCTTGATCTCGCGGGAGAACGGGCGCTCGATCCGGCCGACGTCGTTCATCCCGCCGTCGCCGTGCACGCCCGGCCGGCGGAACTCGATCACCTCGGTCCAGAAGAAGTCGCCGTCGGAGTTGATCGAGTTGATCAAGCGGTGAAACGGGCCGTACTGCTCGTTCGTGAACCCGGCATCGATCCTGCCGCCGATCCAGATGAGTTGTTCATGCGTGGTGCGCAGAAAACTCTTGCTGCTCAGCTTGCTCTTCTTGGGTGTGATGCCTTCCGACAACAGCCTCGCGTACACCACCTGCAGAGGCGCGCGGATGGCCTCGATGAAGTGGAGGGTGAGTTCGCGTCGCTCCTCCCAGTCCGCGGCCGCCGAGCGTTCTACCGCCGCCGCCTGCTGGTCCCGCTCCGTCCGGAAGCGGTCGGCGGCGCCGCCGGCAACGTCGTCGAATCCGAAAGTCATTGCCCTACCTCCGATATCGTGACCGGCGGACGTCATCGATCGCCAACTCGCAGGCGATGATCCGGGCCACGTAGTCGTCGGTCGACTCGATCCAGGTGTGCGGAGCGATCTGCGTACCCACTTGCGGGACCTCCTCGAAGTGGACGCCCGGGACGCTCACGAGGACGCCGCGAAGACGGTCGTAGCTCCACGCGATGTACGTCTGACCGGTGTCGGTGTCGAGGAAGAGGTTTGCCGCGTCGGTGGATGTACAGGGAAGGTCGCGCCCCCTGGACCGGACGGCGGCGAGCGAGTCCGCCGTAGACCCGTACGCCCAGTCGGTGATCGTCAGCTCCCGCAACTCCGACTCGTCGTACCACCGGAACATGCCCGACGCGTCCGGTTTCGCGGTCGGCGGCGGCATCAGGGGAGTGTCGACACTTCCGTTTCTGCGCAGCTCCTCGGCTCGTCCCTGCCAGTAGGTGAGTTCGATCGTCGACGACAGCAGACCGAACCGGTGGAGGTACTGGTGTCGGCGGGTGAAGGGGCCGAATGTGAACGGCTGCACGGTGCCAGGCACTCCGGTGGTGTCACGCAGCGCGAGGACGTTGCGGCGATCACCGATCCGCCCGATCTTCTCGGCAGACAGCTGAGAGTATGCCTGCCGCCCCAGCGGCTCCACCTGCTGGACGAATGCCCGCGCCGTGACCGTGGCCTCGTCACTCGCTCGACGAAGGGCCTTCGCCTTGGCATTCGTGCCCTGAGCGACCTCGGTGAGGAACCCGTCGATCTTGCGGTTGATCGCCATCGCCAGGCGCTCGTCGATCACCGTTTCGCCCTTTCGGCCGCAATGACCTCGCGGGCGAGAATACGCCCGTAGTACGAGGGCAGAGATTCGAAATGGTAGTCCGACGAACCGATCTGGCGGCCGACGCGGAACTCATCGGACCGGCGGAAGTTCCAGACGTACCCGGTCCGGCCGATGTCGGTGGCCACGACGACGTTGGCCAAGTTCACGAACCGGCTGACTTCGCCGTCGCCGGCTGTGTGGCGGGCGACCAGATCGGGGAGTCCGATGTTGAGCGGCGGGATCGAGGGCCGGGCGAATTCGATGATGGCGTCGGGGTCGTACCACGAGGCTCTGTAGTTGCTCGTGATCGCCTTCTTCGGAACCACCAGCCGTGGGTTCCGGTCCCACCGGCGATTGCGGTCCAGAGAAGCAACCTCCACGATCACTTTCCGGTGTGCGCAGATGAACCCGTTGGGGTGCACCAGCATCTCGCTACTCGTGTGCTCCAACGGGCCCAACCTGGGGTTGTCGGTCATCTCACCCCACTTCCAGGCAGTCGAATTCCGGTTGAGTGGTAGAACGGCCTGGGCAAGCCGACGACCTTTGAGGTTCGGGTCGGTCGGGTACGCCAGGTTGAGGTCGAAGAGGTGCTTGCGCAGGTGAAGACCGATGGCGCAGATCTCGGCGACGTACGACGCGTAGGCGGCGTCGGTCCACGTCAGGTGCTGCGGCGTCCCGGCCTTCGGGCCGAACGTGCTCATCAGCGACTCCCTCTGCCGGACAACACGATCTTGCGGGCAACGAGCCGTTGCACATAGGCCTCGAGCGATTCGATGTGGCGCCCTTGGAAAGGAATCCCCGGCCGGATCGGCTCCATACGCTCGTTCCCGACCCCGGGGACCACGTCGAGTTTGGGCATGTCGTAGTCGGTCCAGAGGACGTGGACGTCGCCGGTCGACTCGTCGACCAGAATCTTCTTTGCCAAGTGACGTTCGGTGGCCTGGCCCAGGCTGGGGACAGTGCAGGCTTGGAAGGCGATCTCGCGAGCCTGGACTTCGACGGCATCCTCCAGCCGGTACCAGCGCATCCCACCGCGAACATTGGGGTCGCTCTGCGCGTACTTGGGTGGAACAAGACTGTTGAAGACCGGGACGACGTCCTTGTCCTCCTGCTTCATGGTGCGCACATCGGGAGTGATGAAGAATCGGCCGCTCGAGGTGATGTACATCCCGATCTGGAGGAACGGGCCGAACATCTTGGCCTGCTGTCCCCATGACTTCGTGTCGTCGATGGTGCTGATCACCGGTTCGGTGGCCGTGTTGAACATCCCTTTGTTTCCGGTGGGAAGGCGACGGGCCGGGAAACCCTCTGACTGCAAGCGGGCGAACGCCGCGGCGAACAACGGCGTGGCCACTGTCACCACATGTCTGGCAGCCTCGGCGCCCAACGTGCGGCTCTCTCTCACGCGGGTGGAGTGCTCGGCGGCGGCACCGCGGAGACGGGCAACCCCGGCGTGAAAGGCGTCGTCGAACTCTCGCGTGATACTCACGGGCCGACCCGCCGTTCCTGCAACACAACCTCGTGCGCGACAAGGCGCGTCAGATACGCGTGCAGGGTTTCCACGCGGAGATCGTCGGCAAGGTAGTCGCCGATGGCCCCTTTCGACGCCCCGCCGTCCAGGAACTGCCACGCCACATACGTTGTGTCGGAATCGAAATCGACGTGAACGAACCCATCGTTGTCGGTGGCGGGGCGTCGCTCGGGGGCGAGGATGTCGCTGAGCGGGCCGCCGGACAGTGCGCGGTAGGTCCGCGTGAACTCGTGTCGCAGACCCGCCTCGTCATACCAGGTGAACAGGCCGTCGCTGGACGGCTGCACACCACGTGGGGGCTGGGGCGGCGGTTCTCCGATACCCCCGCCGCGCCGGTACCTCTCTGCTTCGCCGGAGCGGTAACGCAGGCAATCGCGGTGGATCAGCAACCCGCTGGCATGGAGGAATCTGAGATCGGTCAGAAAGAACGTTCCGCGGGCCCACGCGCCGGGATCCTTGACCGTGCCCGACGGTGACAGTCTGATGTAGCGGGCCCGAGGGTCGTGCCCGCTCGGGTCGCCCGAGCGCACCGGCAATCCCCGCCGAGCCAGCACCGAGAAGGCCTCGGCTCCCATCGGCACGACGTGCCGGAAATACTCGGTCGCCACGGCCGCAGATGTCCTGCGCCGGCTACCGATCGCATCGGCCTGCTGCGCGCGATGCTGCGACGCCGCCCGGAGCATCGCGTCGACGCCTGCATTGAAATCGGCGCTCATGCGGGTCTCGCTACGCTCGAGGAGAAGACGGTCATGAGGTCCCGCTGAACAGTTGCGCCACGCCGAATTCCCCCGCCCGTGCGAAGTCCGGCAGATCAGCCGGACAGCGGAACTATAGTGCGCAAACCGGTCATGCGGGGGTGGTTCACGGAGCAGGTTCGCCTTGACGGCGCGGTGCTCGTGGCGGGGAAGAGGCGGGCGGCTCTGTGATCACGAGCCGCCGTGCTGGTGCCCCCACCAGGGCTCGAACCTGGGACCTGCGGATTAAAAGTCCGTAGCTCTACCAACTGAGCTATAGGGGCAGGACCCCGGCGAGCCGGGGCGTCGATGAGTTTACAGCCTGCTGCGGCGGTCCGAACGGGGCCCTCCAGGCGTGTCGCCTGCTGGTACCCAAAACGGGCGTTTTATACCCCTGACCACGCGATTTGTGGTTTGCTCGAGACCTGTCATAAGCTATGCGAGCTCCCAACGGAGAACACGACCGGCCCCCTTCGTCTAGCGGCCTAGGACGCCGCCCTTTCAAGGCGGTAGCGCGGGTTCGAATCCCGTAGGGGGTACGCCTGTGCGGAACTCGGCAACGAGGACCGTGCAGATAATTTAACAAGGCCCTGTGGCGCAGTTGGTTAGCGCGCCGCCCTGTCACGGCGGAGGTCGCGGGTTCGAGTCCCGTCAGGGTCGCCAAAAGGTTTCGGTTCATTGAACCGGCACCTTCCGGCCAGGTAGCTCAGTTGGTACGAGCGTCCGCCTGAAAAGCGGAAGGTCGTCGGTTCGATCCCGACTCTGGCCACCACAACAAATCCCCAGCAGCTTTCGCTGTTGGGGATTTTTTGTGCCCAAAGCATCTTGCCGCATGTGAACCGTCTCACTGGCCGGCTGTCCAACTGGCAACTGCGACATCAGAATCACCCGAACAGACGACCGTCGGGTAGCTGCGCCATCCATGTCGACCGTCAAAGATCGATCTGTACACAACACAACGTCCGGGGGGACCGATGCGACACACTTCCAGCAATTCTGATCCGACGACGACACCCAGGGGAGCCGAGCCGCGACACTCGGCAGCCGAGTTCGACGTCGAAGCACCGACGTACCGGTATGAATACAAGGACCCGTACGCACCCATGTCCACCGGCAAACAGGTGCTGTTGGGCTGCGCCATCTCCCTGGTGCTGATCGCCTTCGCAGTTGCAGCGTTCCTCCTCGGGCAGCCGTAGCCGGGGGCGTTTCGGGGCTTTTGTGTCCGATTCTGCGTCGATGACGCCTGCGTGGCCGGAAACCGGACATAATCCCTCGCATGAGAACTCGCACCACCTCGGTGGTCGTTCGGAGTGTGTACGGCACCGCGGCGGTCGAGTGGTTCCTGATCATCGCGATCGCCACGATCCTCATCACCCGGCTCTATCTTCAGCTGACGGGGTACCCGCAGATCGGCAGCGGCACCCTGCACATCGCGCATGCGCTGTGGGGCGGCGCGGCGATGATGCTGGCGCTGGTCACCGGATGGCTCTTCCTCGGGGCGACGGCACGGGTGGTCGCGATTGTGCTGGGCGGCATCGGGTTCGGGTTGTTCCTCGACGAGGTCGGCAAGTTCGTCACCCGCGACAACGACTATTTCTACGGCCCGTCGGCCGAGATCATGTACGTGCTCGTCGTCCTGGTGCTGCTGATCAGCCGGATCGTCCGAGATGTCAAGCGCCCGACCGGCGTCGAAGCTCTCGCCAACGCCGCGGTGATCGCCGCCGACGGTGTGGCGCACGGCCTGCCGGAGCGTCGTCGACGCCAGGCCGAGGAGTTCCTCGAACTCGCCGGCGTCAAAGGGCTCGACGCGGAGACGATCGGCCACGTCCGGGCCCTCCTCGAATCGAGTGAGGGCACACCCGACCGCCTGATGAGGCTGCGCGACCGGGCGGTCGCGCTGATCCCGGGCTTCTTCCGCAGCCCGCGCTGGGTCTCGATCGTCGGCTGGGGACTGGTCGTGGCGTCGGTGGGCACGGTCGTCGTCGGGGCGCTCAGCTTCTACTTCACCGCCGAGCGCAGCGACGAACTCGACATCTACATCGAACTGTCCAGCAACCACACCGCGACGTGGATTCTGTTCCTCAGCGGCATCGTCACCGTCGCGCTGGCGTTTCCGGCGATGGTCGCCCGGCACCGCGGCATCGCCGACGTGGGGCCCCTGCGGGGCCTGCGCATCGCCGCGCTGGTGTTCATGCTGTCCAACGCGCTCGTCGACTTCGCCATCGAGGGCTTCGGTGCGATCGTCAACCTCGCGATCGGACTTTTCGCCCTCAGCGTCGTGAGCTACCACCTCGGACGGGCGGTCACGGTGTCGGACGGAACGCGTGATCAACTGAGGGTGTGACTCACCTGGAACGGGAAGTGGCGGCGGCACGTGTCGACAAGTTTGAGCGCCGAACGGTCGACGTCCCCGGTGCCCGGGCCGCGTCGGTGGTGCTGACCGTCGCGGAGAAGGACGGCCGGCAGGGGATCTGGCTGTGCAAACGTCCCTCGACGATGCGTCGTCATGCCGCGCAGTTCGCGCTGCCGGGTGGGCGACTCGACCCGGGTGAGGACTACATCACCGCAGGTCTACGCGAACTCGACGAGGAACTCGGCGTGCAGTTGCCGGAGAGCTCTGTCCTCGGTGCGCTCGACGACTATCCGACGCGCTCGGGTTTCGTCATCACCCCGATCGTGTGCTGGGCCGAGGAGTACCAGGAGCCGACCCCCAACCCTGACGAGGTGGCGCTGCTGTTCTTCGTGACCTTCGAGGAGCTGATGGTGGAACCCCGGTTCCTGACCATCCCGCAATCGGACAAGCCGGTGATCCAGCTGCCGATCGTCGGCTCGCTGGTGCATGCGCCGACCGCCGCGGTGATCTACCAGTTCGCCGAGGTGGTCCTGCAGGACCGCGCCACCCGCGTCGACGGGTTCGAGCAGCCGGTCTTCGCCTGGAAGTAGATCGCGCTCGTCGGCTAGGGGCCTCACCTGCGAAAATGTCAGCTGTGTCGCGTATCACACCCAATTTCGGCGACTGCGGGGATGAAATCGGACCGGGGTCCGGTTAGCTTCTGGTGATGGGTCACGACGGCCCGCGAGCTCACCCGAGACCCACTCTCCGACATTCTTTGGAAGGACGCACAACATGACTGCTGCAACCACCGTCAAGGCCCCGATCCCCGCCGGCACCTGGACCATCGACACCGTGCACTCGACCGTCGGCTTCTCCGTGAAGCACCTGATGGTCAGCAAGGCGCGCGGCACCTTCGACAACTTCTCCGGCACCATCACCGTCGATGAGAACGGCACCCCGGCCGTGCAGGCCGAGATCGACGTGACCTCGATCAACACCAAGAACCAGCAGCGCGACGGCCACATCAAGTCCGCGGACTTCTTCGACGCCGAGAAGTACCCGACGGCCACCTTCGTCTCCACCGGTGTCCGCGCCGACGGCGACGACTACAAGCTCGACGGTGACTTCACCCTCAAGGGCGTCACCAAGCCGGTCACCCTCGACCTCGAGTTCGAGGGCACCAACCCGGGCATGGGCCAGGGCACGGTCGCCGGCTTCGAGGCCAAGACCGTCATCAGCCGCAAGGAATTCGGCATCGACATCGACATGCCGCTCGAGGGTGGCGGCGTCGTCCTCGGCGACAAGATCACCATCACACTCGAGATCGAGGCTCTCCAGGCCTGATTCACCTCAGACCCCGGCCCTGACTCGCCACCCCCGGAGTCATGGTCGGCCGATGGACCGGCACCAGCGCCCACCCGGCGCAGGTGCCGGTCCATTGTCGTGTCCGGGGAGGCGGTGGGGGGCGACTCGACCAGCGGTGAGGGCGTGCGCTGTTCGCTGAACGGTTCGTTGGACTCACTTGGGGGAACAGGCTCTTCGGTACGCTTCCAAAGAACGCCGGTAGGCAGGAGATGCTGATGGGACCACGCCGCACCAGCCGTGGTGTGCCGTGGACGCGACTGCGTCGGCGCACCGCGGGTTTGTTGTGGGGCATCTCGTCGGTTCCGAGCCCGCGCGGGTGGGCCCGCATCGGGCCGGAGGTGCGCAGCCGGATCGCTCGGCACGCCGCCATCACCGCGATGACGGCGGTCGTCGTCAGTAACGCCCTGATCGGCGTCGAGACCTTCCTGCTCGTCCAACTCGCGTTCAACGGTGGGCAACTCACCTTCGCCGAGACGCTCGGCGCACCGAACTTCCCGGTCGTCGTCGGGGCCATCGTGGTCGGAATCCTCACCAACGTGATCCTCGGGCTCATCGCCGTGCGACCACAGTTGCGCTGGTTCATCAGCTGCCGGCCCGCCGACCACGCTCGTCGGCGTGCTGTTCAGCGCATCCCGCTCGTGCAGCTCTTCGTCACGGTCATCGCCTGGTACGCGGCAGTGTTGTTCTACGTGCTGATCGCCTCGGAACTGACGCTGTCGACCGTCGTCGGGGTGGGAGTGGCGTTCACGCTCGCCGGGTTGTCGAGTGCCTGTCTGACCTACCTTTTCGCCGAGCGGGCCGCGCGACCGCTGTCCGTCGTCGTGCTGGAGGATTTCCCCACCAATCACGTCATGAACGGTGTGCGCGTCCGGATGCTCGCGGTGTGGGCGGTGAGTTCGGCGGTGCCGATGGTGGGTCTGTTGATCGTCAACGCAGGCCGGTGGACCGGCATGCTCCCCGACGTGCACGGCGCGGTCGACTGGACGACGGTGGTGTTGACCATCGTCGGACTGGTCTCCGGCGCGCGAGTCATCGCCCTTGTCGGACAAGCCATCACCGACCCACTGACCGAGATGCGGCGCGCGGTGCACCGCGTCGACAGCGGCGACTACAACGCCCGCGTGCCCGTCTACGACTCGTCGGAACTCGGTGTGCTGCAACACGGTTTCAACCAGATGGTCGAGGGCCTTGCCGAACGCGACCGGATGCGCGAGATCTTCGCCCGGCACGTCGGTGACACCGTCGCCGAGCTCGCGATCTCCGACGGCGTCGGCATGCACGGCACCAACGCCCACGTCGGGGTGCTGTTCGTCGACATCGTCGGCTCGACGCGGCTCGCCCAACAGCAGAGTCCCGACGACACCGCGGCCCTGCTCAACGCGTTCTTCAGCATCGTGGCCGACGTCGTCGACCAGCATGCCGGCTTCGTCAACAAATTCGAGGGCGATGCCGCGCTCGCGGTCTTCGGTGCGCCCGTGGAGATCGATGACCCCGCCGGAGCCGTGCTGGCCGCCGCCCGGGATCTCGCCGACCGTCTGGCGCAGAGCCTCGACATCCGATGGGGGATCGGGGTGTCCTACGGAGAGGCGTTCGCCGGCAACATCGGTGCCGAGCGTCGCTACGAGTACACCGTCATCGGCGACCCGGTCAACGAGTGCGCCCGCTTGTCCGACATGGCCAAGACCGGCCGCATCCCCGCGCTGGCGAGCGGGGCGGCCATCGAGGCGGCCATCGAGGCCGCCGGCGACGAAGCCGAGCACTGGGAACTGCTCGGCAGCCGCATCATGCGCGGCCGGTCGGAACCCACCGACTTCTACGCGCCCTCCGAACTGGTCCAGCGGTTGGGGTCGTCGAGCAATCTGTTCGCCGACCTGCTGCGTCCGGCTCGACGCATCGTCGGCGTCAACCCGCTGCGGCTGTCGACCTTCTTCGGGGGATGACACCTCCGGGCGTGATCGAAGCGTTGACGTGCTCCGGGCACGTCAATAGCGTGGGCCGAACGACCCGGCGTCGACGCCGGGCGACACAACATCCAAGGGGGACACGATGAGTGGCTGGACTACAGCAGACATCCCGGACCAGACGGGCCGCACGTTCGTGGTGACGGGCGCCAACAGCGGCCTGGGCGCGGAGACGGCCAAGGCGCTCGTCGGCGCCGGTGCCGACGTGGTACTCGCATGCCGCAACACCGCGAAGGCCGACGCCGTGGCGTCGAAGCTGGGGCCCAAGGCGACGGTGGCGCAACTCGACCTCGCCGACCTCGAATCGGTGCGGACCTTCGCGGCCGGGCTGACCGGGGCCGACGTGCTGGTCAACAATGCGGGGCTCATGGCCGTGCCGCTTCGACGCACCACCGACGGCTTCGAGATGCAGATCGGCACCAACCATCTCGGACATTTCGCGCTCACCGCGCTGCTGCTGCCCAAGATCTCCGACCGCGTGGTGACCGTGTCGTCGGGCGTCCACCAGATCGGACGGATCCAGCTCGACGACCTCAACTGGCAACAACGCCGGTACCGACGCTGGCAGGCCTACGGCGACTCCAAGATGGCCAACCTCATGTTCGGCAAGGAATTGGCTGCGCGGCTGACCGAGACCGGATCGTCGAAGAAGTCGTTGATCGCCCATCCGGGTTATGCCGCAACGGAATTGCAGGGGCGTAGCGAGAACTTCACCGACTTCGTGGCGAAGCTGGGCAACAAGCTGCCGATCGCGCAGTCCGCGGCCGGCGGTGCACTCCCGCAGATCTACGCCGCGACGATGCCGGATGTGGAGTCGGGAACGTACTTCGGGCCCACGGAGTTCTTCGGACTGCGCGGCGCCCCCGGACGCAACAGCTACCGGAAGTCGGCCGACGACACCGCATTCCGCGCAGCGCTCTGGGCCGAATCCGAACGCCTCACCGCGGAGAAGTTCGACGTCACGACCGCAGGCTGAATCGGCGTGCTCACCGGCTGACCCGTCCCGGTGGGGCGGGTCAGTCCGTCACTGGACGCTGAAGTTGATGCTGTTCGACGCGCCGGAGATGGTGTCGGTGACGCGGATGGTGAAATCGCCGCCGCCCTTGAAGAAGTAGGACTTCACCGCGGTGCAGTCCCGGGTCTTGAACAGCGACGCCGCCTTGGGCACCTTGGGTCCGGACAGGCGGACCTCCATACGGCATTCGTTGCCGTCGACGATGGGGCCGGAGTTGATGATCGAGTTCCAGCGCACCCCGAGACGCGAGTTCTTCGGGTAGGTGCCGGGCGTGATGGCCGCGGTCTTGTTGGGCGTGTAGACCCAGACGTTGATGGACTTCACGCCGTTCGGTGCACCCGGCCGGCCGAGCTTGCCGTAGTGGGTCACCTTGTCGCCGGACGATCCCAGAGCGGCGCTGCCGGAGTCGAGACTTCCGCTGGCGCTGCCGAACAGGTCCCCCAGCGGGTCGGCGGTGGCCGGGGCCACGGGCAGAGCCAGGGCGGTGGCGGCGAGCAGGGTGGCGGCGATACGGGTGCGCTTCATCAAACTCTCTCGGTCATCGCGGTCTTATAACGAATTGATTAAAGCATGGAGACGGGGTGGTGCCGAGGGTCACCTCACCACAGTCGGGTACGCGTCGCAACGCGTGTGATGTGGCCTAGGTCACGGGAGCGCGTCGACGACGCATCGCGACCTGCGTCGACGAGCCGAGGGCCCGTCGGCGCCGATGTGAGTGCCCGTTAGGTTGCGCGTAGAGTTTCGCGGGTTCACGACCCTGACGCGAAGGAGCTCGGCGATGGCCGCCACCGACACGGTCTCGCCCGCCGACCGCCAATCCGTCTGGCTCACTCTGCGTTCCTCGAGTCGGCTGCGCACCGAGGTGTTGGCCGGTCTGGTCGTCGCGCTGGCGCTGATCCCCGAGGCGATCTCGTTCTCGATCATCGCCGGCGTCGACCCGCGTGTCGGTCTCTTCGCGTCGTTCACCATGGCGGTGACCATTGCGATCGTCGGCGGCCGGCCGGCGATGATCTCCGCGGCCACGGGAGCCGTGGCGCTGGTCATCGCGCCGTTGGTGGCCAGCCACGGGCTCGACCACCTGATCGCGGCGGTGCTGCTGGGCGGCGTCTTCCAGATCGTCCTCGGCGCGCTCGGCATCGCACGCCTGATGCGCTTCATCCCGCGCAGCGTGATGGTCGGCTTCGTCAACGCGCTGGCCATCCTCATCTTCGCCGCCCAGCTGCCGCACCTACTCGGTGTGCCGTGGCTGGTGTATCCGATGGTGGCCGTCGGCATCGCGATCATCGTCGGGCTGCCGAAACTGACGACGGTGGTACCCGCGCCACTGGTGGCCATCGTGCTGCTGACCGCGATCACCGTCGTCGCGAGCCTGTCGGTGCCCGACGTCGGGGATGAGGGCGAGCTGCCCGACAGCCTGCCGACCCTGTTGTTCCCCGATGTCCCGCTGACATGGGACACCCTGCGCGTCATCGCTCCCTACGCGCTGGCCATCGCGATCGTCGGACTGCTCGAATCGCTGATGACCGCCAAACTCGTCGACGACATCACCGACACCCACTCCGACAAGTCCCGCGAGGCCGTCGGCCAGGGCGTTGCCAACATCGTCACCGGATTCTTCGGCGGCATGGGCGGTTGCGCGATGATCGGCCAGACGATGATCAACGTCAAGGAATCCCGTGCACGCACCCGGATCTCGACGTTCCTCGCTGGACTGTTCCTGCTGATTCTGTGTGTGGGACTGGGGGACATCGTCGCGCTCATCCCGATGGCCGCGCTGGTGGCGGTGATGATCATGGTGTCGGTCGGCACGTTCGACTGGCACAGCATCAACCCGAAGACGTTGCGCCGCATGCCCAAATCAGAAACCGCGGTGATGCTGGCGACGGTGGCGGTCACGGTCGCGACATCGAATCTGGCGTACGGCGTCATCGTCGGTGTGCTGACGGCGATGGTGTTGTTCGCCCGACGCGTCGCGCACCTGACCGAAGTGGTCGAGGTGAAGAGTCCCGACGCCGACACCCGGGTCTACAAGGTGACGGGCGAGCTGTTCTTCGCGTCGAGCAACGACCTCATCTACCAATTCGACTACGCCGGCGACCCGGACAACGTCGTCATCGATCTGAGCGAGGCGCACGTGTGGGATGCGTCGACGGTCGCGACGCTCGACGCGGTGACCACGAAGTACCAGGCCAAGGGTAAGAAGGTCACCGTCGTCGGGCTCGACGATTCCAGTGCCGACCGGTATGGCCGCCTGAGTGGGCATCTGGGTGGGGGGTAGCCCGGGGTTTCGCTCATCCATTCCGTTCCCGCTCACTCTTGAACGGTGAGCGGAAACGGAACTTGTGAGCGCGAAATTCGCGGACTATCGAATGGGTGTTCGATGACGGTGTAGGCTCGGCCCATGTCCATCGGCATCCAGGGCTCGTTGTTCGCCGAACAGTCGGTTGAGCCGACGCTAGGTGACCTGAGGTCCTCGACGACGCGCCGACCGCTCACCGACGGCGCGTGGGTGGACCTGTGCCCCGGCTGGGTCAACGGGCCCGACGAACTCTTCGACCGGCTCCGCGAGAACGTCCCGTGGCGAGCAGAACGCCGCCAGATGTACGACCGGGTCGTCGAGGTGCCGCGGCTGGTCTCCATCTATCAGGCACACCAACGCTTTCCCGACGAACTGATCACCGGCATGCGCGCGGAGTTGAGCGATCACTACCGCGAGGAGCTGCCCGACGGTTTCGCGACCGCCGGAATCAGTCTCTACCGCGACGGCAACGACTCGGTCGCCTGGCACGGCGACCGCATCGGCCGGGCGTCGACACACGACACGATGGTCGCGATCGTCTCCCTCGGCGCCCCACGGCCATTGATGCTGCGGCCGCGGGGCGGTGGCCGATCACTGAAGTTCACCCTCTCCTCCGGCGACCTGCTCGTCATGGGCGGCAGCTGCCAACGCACCTGGGAGCATGCCGTTCCAAAGGTGCGTGGCGTCGGAGCGCGGATCAGCATCCAGCTGCGGCCGCCCGGGGTGTGGTGACCCACGGGATTTCGTAGCGATCATGCGCGCTATGAGCACTGTTCTGATCCGGGACATCGCTGACAGGTGATGTCTCGGGACATCGCTGACACCTGAGCAGGGCGTGGCCAGCATGGTTCATGGCCCAGAAGGTGACGGTGATGGACGTTCGTGCAGCTACGGCGTTGGCGGGTGGAATCGAGAACGTGGCCGAGTTCTGTCGGGAGCAGAACATCAGCCGGCAGACGTTCTACAAGTGGCGGCGCCGCTTCGTCGCTGATGGGCTGGCCGGGCTCGAACCACGGTCGCGCCGACCGCACACAGAGCCGGGGCGTGTGGGTGGCGACGTCGAGGCGCTGGTGATCGCCACGCGGACGCGTTTGCAGTCCGCGGGCCTGGATCACGGGCCGCAGTCGATTGTGTGGACGTTGCAGCGTGAGGGTGCCGATTCGGTGCCCTCACGCTCAACCGTATGGCGAATTCTGCACCGGCACGGGCTAATTGTTGCCGAGCCGGCCAAACGGCCGAAGTCGTCGATGCGGCGGTTCTGCTACGAGCGCCCCAACGAGTTGTGGCAGTCGGACTGGACCGAGTGGCACCTCAGCGACGGCACCTCGGTAGCGATCGCGGGCACAATCGATGACCACTCCCGGTATCTGTGCGCGCTGGCCCCCGACACCGGTGACGCCACCACCACACTGGTGTGGCAGGTGATGCTCGCCGGCATCACCGAATGTGGTGTTCCGTCGATGTCGTTGACTGACAACGGATTTGTGTACACCGGTAAGCATCGTGGATTCGAAACACCGCTGGAGAAGAATCTGCGTGCGCTGGGTACCCGGACCATCAACTCCCGCCCGTATCACCCACAGACCTGCGGCAAGATCGAGCGGTTCTGGCACACTCAAACGCTGGCTGAACACCCAACCGGCACCGGCGACCGTCGGCGACCTCAACGAGATGCTCGACCGATTCCGCGGCTATTACAACCACAGTCGACCCCATCGTGCGCTACGTGGTGCGACTCCGGCCGAGGCGTTCCATGCCACCGAACACGCCCGGCCGGTCGACCGGCCGTTACCAGCACCAGTGTTCACCACCCGCCAACAGGTCAACCCCAAGCAAGGCAAAATCACTGTGGGCCCCTACTTCGTCCAGGTCGGCAACCGGTGGGGTGGACACACCCTCGACGCCATCTGCGACGACAACCACATCGTCATCTTCAGCGGCACCACCATTGTGCGTGAGTTCGACGCCGACCCCACTCGCCGCTACCAAGGCCAGCGTCGAACCCCCGGCACCCATGGCAAACGACAACCACTTCCGGCAGCATGACTGTCAGCGATGTCCCGAGACAAAAGTGTCAGCGATGACCCGAGACACCACAGCGCGCTATGAGCACATTATTGCTACGAAATCCTCAGCACCGGCGTGATCGGCAACCGCAGTGCGCCGGGGGCATGAGCGGGAACCGTCGGATGGGCCGGCTCCACCGGGCGGACCGGACGGTACGACGCCCCGAGTTCGGGCCGCGGGTCGGCCTCACCGGCGTTCGGCCACATCGCCAGTGCCCGTTCGGCCTGCGCGGTGATCGTCAGTGACGGGTTCACGCCCAGGTTGGCCGAGACCGTCGAACCGTCGACGACGTGCAGCCCCGGGTGGTTGAACACGCGGTGATACGGGTCGACGACCCCGTCGTCGGCGGAGCGGCCGATCGAGCAACCGCCCAGGAAGTGGGCGGTCATCGGGATGTTCAGCAGATCGACGATCGAACCGCCTGCGTCGCCGTCGATCTCGCGGGCCATCTTGCGCACCGCGTCGTGACCGACCGGAATCCACGTCGGCGGCGGGTCGCCCGCACCCTGCTTGCTGCGCAGCATCGGGCCGAAACGGCCTCGGCGTGAGAACAACTCGAGTGAGTTGTCGTCGGTCTGCATGACCAGCGCGATGATCGTCCGCTCGGACCAGCGTCGAACCGACAGGCTGCGCAGGGTGACCAGCGGATGCCGCACCATCTCGAGCAGGGCTCGCAGGGGACGCGGAATCCGGCCGTCGCCGTCGACGAGGAGTGCCTGCAGCAACCCGATGAGGTTGCTGCCCTTGCCGTATCGCACCGGCTCGATGTGGGTGTGCGCATCGGGATGGAACGACGAGGTGATCGCCACGCCCTGGGTGTAGTCGGTCTCGAGATCGCGGGCGGTGGCGGCCAGCACGGCCTCAGAGTTGGTGCGGACCACCTTGCCCAGGCGCGACGACAGCCCGGGCAGGCGGCCGCTGCGCTGCATGTCCAGCAGCAGCTTGTTGGTGCCGTAGGTGCCGGCGGCGAACACCACGTGATCGGCGGTGAACGACCGGCGCCCGCGACGCGACCAGCGTCGGCCGGTGCGATGGGCGCCGACGACGTAGCCGCCGCCCGCGCGCGGACGAACGGTGTCCACGGTGGTCATCGGGATGACATCGGCACCGGCCTGTTCGGCGAGGTAGAGGTAGTTCTTGACCAGCGTGTTCTTCGCTCCCACCGGACAGCCCGTCATGCAGGCGCCACATTCTGTACAGCCCGTGCGCGAGGGGCCGGCGCCGCCGAAGAACGGATCCTCGACGGTCTTGCCCGACTCGCCGAAGAACACGCCGACGGGAGTGTGCACGAAGGTGTCGCCGGCGCCCATCTCCTCGGCGACCTTGCGCATCACGCGATCGGCGGGGGTGACCTTGGGATAGGTGGTCACGCCGAGCATGCGCGAGGCCTGGTCGTAATACGGGTCGAGTTCGGCGGCCCAGTCGGTGATCGAGCCCCAATGCGGGTCGTCGAAGAAGGCCGGCAGCGGGCGATACAGCGTGTTGGCGTAGTTCAGCGATCCGCCGCCCACCCCGGCCCCGGCCATCACCAGCACGTCCCGCAACAGGTGCATGCGCTGCACGCCGAACATTCCCAGCGCCGGTGCCCAGACGTAATCCTTGACGCGCCAGCTGGTCTTGGGCAGGTCGCCGTCGGTGAAGCGACGCCCGGATTCGACGACGGCGACGCGGTAACCCTTCTCGGTCAACCGAAGCGCCGCCACCGACCCGCCGAAACCGGAGCCGATGACGATGGCGTCGTAGTGATCGGAAGAATGGGTGGCGGTCACTGTGCGACTGTCCTCTCGGGTTCGGTGGCGGGGCCGGCGGGTTCGGCGGGCTGGGCGGGGATCGCGTCGTCGAAGCGGTGATCAGCGGCGTCGAAGGTGGCCATCATCGCTCGGAAGTCGCTGGTGAACTTGGGCCACATCACGGAGTTGCGGCCGGTGGAGTCGAGATACCAGCTCGAACAACCACCCGAGTTCCACACCGTGCGTTCCAGTTCGGGATCGAGTTCGGCGTTGTAGCGGTCCTGAGCGGCCTGGGTGACCTCGAAGGTCGTGCGTCCCGAACGTGAGAGTTCGGCGATGACCTTGCTCATGTAATAGGCCTGCGGCTCGAGCATCAGCACGATCGAGCTGTGACCCAGGTTGGTGTTGGGGCCGTACAGGAAGAACAGGTTGGGGAAGTTGTGGATCTCCACACCGCGGTAGGCGCGCGGCGAGCCGTCCCACGTCTGCGCCAGCGTGTTGCCGTCACGACCGGTGATCGCATGTGCGATGGGCGGTTCGGTGGGAGTGAAGCCCGTGGCGAACACGACGGTGTCGACCTCGTGTTCGCGGCCCTGATCGTCGACGGCGCCGCGCTCGGTGAGGCGGGTGATCGCGCCGGTGACGGTGGCGTTGTCGCGCTGGAGAGCCGGGAACCACTTGTTGGTCAACAACATCCGCTTGCATCCGATGGTGTAGTCGGGGGTGAGTCGACGACGCATCGCACGGTCGCGGACCTGAACCCGAAGTTGCGCCAGAGCAAGGGTTTTGGCGATGGGCAGGAGCTTGGGATTGCGGGCCATCATCAGCACGTAGGCCTCACGGTAGGCCCACACCATGCGCCGGACCAGCCGGTGTACGCCGGGCACGCGGCGGTAGATCGACCGCTCCAACGATCCGATGGTGCGATCCATGCGCGGCACCACCCAGGCGGGTGTGCGCTGGAAGACGGTGAGATGTTCGACGGTGTCCACGATCTCGGGCACGATCTGGATCGCCGACGCGCCGGTCCCGACGATCGCCACCCGGCGGCCGCGCAGGTCGTGGGAGTGGTCCCACTGCGCGGAGTGGAACATCGTGCCGGTGAACTCCTCCGCGCCGGGGACAGCGGGCAGCCCGGGCTCGGACAAGGCTCCGGGCGCGGCCACGAGATAGCGGCATCGGATCTCGCCGGATGTGGTGTCCACGACCCATTCCTGCGCCTCGCCATCCCACCGGGCCGACGTCAGCGCACAGTTGTAACGGATCTGGTCGTCGAAATCGGCTGCGACCGAACGCAGGTACTGATGGATCTCGTGGCGTCGCCCGTAGGTGTGCGACCAGTCCGGGTTGGGTGCGAACGAGAGCGAGTACAGCGAGGTCGGTACGTCGCAGGCGGCACCGGGGTAGTCGTTCTCACGCCACACGCCGCCGGCGCCGTCGCCACGTTCGATGGCCAGGGTCTGCAGCGCCGGATGGTCGGTGCGCAGGCGGTGCAACGCGGCGAGACCGCCGAAGCCGACCCCGACGACCAGGACGTCGACGCGCTCGGACGGTTGGTGCTCCGGTATCTGATGCTGCGGGGCGGAACTGATGTCAGTCATGGTTGAGGAGGTCCTTCCAGACGGGCAGAAGACGGTCGATCAAGGCTCGGTCGGCGTCGGGGGAGCGCAGGATGCGCGAGACCGCGAGGCCGCGGGCGAGTTCGATGGAGAGCTCGAGTTCGGCGGAGGTGTATCGGTCGCCGAACAGTTCGGCGCATCCGACGGCCAGGGCGTCGGAGACCTGCTGCTCGAGCGGGATGATCGCGGTGCGCAGTCCGACATCGCAGCGGGCGGCCACCCACAGTTCGAGCGCGGCGTCGAACAACGGTCCGCTGAACGCCTCGATGAGGACTTCCAGGCCCTCGTCACCGGTGCGCGGACGCGACAGCATCTCGGCCAGCCGCCGCTCGACGAGGTGTCCGACCGCGGCGACCACAAGCGATTCCCGCGTCGGGAAGTGGTGCAGCAGGGCGCCCCGCGAGACGCCTGCGCGGCGGTTGACCTCCTGGGTGGTGGTGGCCGCGTAACCGACCTCGACCAGTGCCTGCACGGCGGCGTCGAGGATCAGGGTGCGCGTCGCCGCGGTGCGTTCGGCCTGCGTACGCCGTCGCGGAGTGGTGGTGTCCTCGGTCACAGCGACACCGTAACACAAACAGTCCGGACTGCTTGTAAGTTTCCCTTGCTGCGACCGAAGTGTGAGACTCGACGGCGAGGTGCTCTAGAGATGAATAATTGATCATCGGATATAGTTGGGGCGGAAAGGGACGGTCTCCGGCCCTCCAGAACTCGGGCCGGGAGTCGGTTGTGTGCCCGACTCCCGGCCCGATACCACCGGCCTCACTCCCGCGGGGAGCTCACTGCACGAGGCGGACGCGAATCGCTTCGAGGTCGGCGTCCTCGAGCCCGAGTCCCTGCGACAGGTAACCGTCGATACTGCCGTACGTGGCGTCGGCGGCGGCATAGGAGACATCGAGGTACCTGCTGTCGCAACCGAAGGCGGGCTCGTAGGCCGGGACACGTTCGGAACCCAGGTGTTCGAGGATGGAATCGAGCGTGGCCTGACGGCTGTTGACCGCATAGGTGTCGGTCAGCAGGTAATCCTCCAGCGACACCGCGCGGTCGACGCCGGCGATGTGATGGAGCAGGACCGCGGCCCAGCCGGTCCGGTCTTTGCCTGCGGCGCAGTGGAACAACTGTGGGCCCGGCGTTCGGGCGATGGTGCGCAGCAGGCTGGAGAGCCCGGCCCGGCACTCGGGGTCGGTGACGAAGGTCTGATAGTTCACCACCATGGCGTCGTAGGTCTGGGCCGCGGTCATCAGCGACTCGACCTCGGCCTGCGGGATGCCGGGGACCGGATGGTGATGCCAGCGGGCCCCGGGGACCTCGACGTTCGGGTGTTTGGTGACCTCACCGGGTTCACGTAGATCGTGGATGGCGGTCAGGCCGAACGTGGACATGGTGGCGAGGTCGTCGGCGTTCAGCTCGAGGCGGTTGGAGCGGAACAGGACTCCTCGACGCAGGTTGCCGCCGGCGGCGGGATAGCCGCGTCCGGTCCCGGCGAGGTCACGGAAATTGTCGGCCGACCAGAGTCGGGGAAGGGCGTCGGCAGAGGCTTGGGTGGGAGGCGTGGATGGGGTCATGGATTCGGAATGTCCTTCAGTTGGGGTCTGTGGCGGCGGGGGTGTCGGTGACCACGGGGAGTTCGAGGGCGAGGCCGGTCCACAGCGACACGGGCGCAGCGTCGGAGTCGCTGAGGACGTGGAGGGCGAGGTGATCGGCGCCGGCGTCGCGTTGTTGCGTCATGCGCTCGGTGATCTGGTCGGGATCAGGCCCAGCGACCAGTGCGTCGACGAGCCGGTCGCTGCCGCCGTCGGCGAAGTCGCGGTCGTCGAAACCCATTGCCCGGAGGTTCTTCTGGTAGCCGGGTAGGGAGAGGTAGTTCGCGAGGTTGGCGCGACCGAGGCGGCGGCGATCGGCGGCGTCACCGGTGGTGACCACCTTGACCTCGGTGGCCAGGAATGCGGTGGGTCCGAGCCAGGCGCGTTGACGTGCAGTACGTTCCGGGGTCACGAGCTGGGTGATGGCCCCGGCGGCGCGCCGGCCCGCGAGTTCGAGCATCTTGGGGCCGTTGGCGCCGACGACGCAGGGGATCGGTTGCGGGGAGCTCTGTTCGAGGATCTCGAGGTAATTCTCGAGCAGTGCGAGGGGATTCCGGTACCGGCCTGCGGGCGCCATCGACGGATGACTGACGCCCACGCCCAGCATCATCCGGCCGTGCGGATCGTTCCACGTCCGGGCGAGGTCGGCGGCCGCCAGGTCCCAGATGCTCAGGACCGCGGTTGCGGCGACGAGTTCCGTTGTCGCCGTGGTGACCTCGGTCAGGGAAGCGGTGTCACCGCGGACGTCGGCGAGCCACAGTGTCCGGAATGAGGCGGCTTCGGCAGCGCGGGCGGTGTCGGCCAGCCCGCTGCGCCTCGCGCGGGCGAGACTGGTGAATACTCCGACGGAACCAGGCAGGGCAGGAGGCATGCCATTACTCTAGTACTAGAGTAATGGCTTTACCAGAGATTCTAGGCGTCTCCGGCCGAGTGTCGCATCGCGGTCAAGGCGGCGCGAAGCTGCTGCACGTCCTTGATGGTGCTGCCCTTCATGCCGAAGTCGACGGCGGTGAGCGCGCGAGTGGCGTCGTCGACCTTGGCGCGGCCGGCCTTGGTGATCGTGACACAGGTCGCACGGCGATCTGTCGGGTGCGGACTGCGTTCGAGTAGCTTGCGCGCTTCGAGGCGATCGGTGGCGAGGGTGGCGGTGGTCGCGTGCACGAGCAGATTGCGTGCCAGGCTCGAGATCAGCCGAGTGCCGGTCTCCGACAGCTGCAACGTCATCAGGAGAAGGTAGTCGGTCATGTTCAGGCCGTGCGCCTTGAGCTCGGATTCGACCGAATCGGCGACAATGCGCTGGTAACGCAACAAAGACGTCAACGCGAGGAAGCGTTGCTCGTCGCCGTCCAGGCCTTGTTGCTCCCAGTAGTGCCCTGCCCAATCCACCGGATCGGTGATGTCGGGCATCCTCTTCGAGCGCGCCACGTGTGTTCCCCTCAACCCATTGCGATCATCTGATCAATACGCCATTGATCGACTATATATAACTCATGGTGCGTCCGGGCGATACCTGAACCCTACAGCGCGGCGGCCACCGAGTTGTGGCGTGTGCGCATCGTCTTCTTGTCCAGCTTGCCCACCGCGGTACGCGGCAGTGAGTCGGTCAGGTGGATCTCCTTGGGGATCTTGTAACCGGCCAGCAGGGTACGGCTGTGAGCGACGATGTCGGTGGGTGTCGGCGGATTCTCGCTGTCGACCGGCACGACGAGCGCGACGAGGCGCTCACCCATTGCCTCATCCGGAATCCCGAAACAGGCGACGTCGGCGACCTCGGGGAGGCTGCTCAGTGCCTGCTCGACCTCGGCGGGATAGATGTTCACCCCGCCCGACACCACCATGTCCGACAGCCGGTCGGTGATCCAGACGTAACCGTCGTCGTCCATCCGGCCGATCTCGCCGAGGGTGAACTCGCTTCCGGTGCGGACTCCCGACGTGTAGTTGATCCCGTGTCCGGATGTGTCCCGAAACCACAGGGGGCCTTCGGTTCCGGCCGGAGCGGGGTTGCCGTCGGCGTCGGCGATGTAGGCCTCGAACGGTGGGACGGCCCGTCCCACCGACCCGGGTCGATCGAGCCACTCCTGCGCGCTGATCATGCACGTGGTGCCGACTTCGCTGGCGCCGTAGCTCTCCCACACGATCGTGCCGAGCCAGTCGATCATCGCCCGCTTCACCGGGGACGGGCATTTGGCGCCGACCTGCAGGACGTAGCGCAGGCTCGAGACGTCGGCGCGGGCGCGGCGCTCCGCGGGCAGGGCGAGCAGGCGCTGGAAATGTGTGGGCACCATGATCGACGACCCGATGCGGTCGCGCTCGATGGCGGTCAGGGTGGCCTCGGCGTCGAACTTGCCGAGTACGGTCACCGGGACGCCGCCGGCGAACAGGCGGGTGGAGGTGAGTGGGCCCGAGTGGTACAGCGGCCCGACGGCGAGATGCCGCCCGAAGGCCACCATCCGGTTGGCGGCGAGCCCGGCCAGATGTTCGGTGATGTCGGCGCCCCCGGCCCACGAGGTGAACGGCAGCTCGACGCCCTTGGGGCGTCCGGTGGTTCCGGAGGTGTAGACCAGCGTGCGCATCGGCTCGACATCCGTGCGCGGTTCGGAGTCGTCGGCGCACCAGTCGGCCAGGCGCACCACACCGTCGGGGAGTTGGGCGTCGGCGGTGCCGGGAGCGTCCCATGCCACGACGGTCGCCACCCCGGCAAGTTGGGCGGCCTCCGCCGCGACCTGGACGGTCGTGGTGTCGCACAACACGAGTCGCGCCTCGGAGTCCTCGAGGATGTAGGCGGTCTCCGGTGCGGTGAGGTGAGAGTTCACGGCGACCGCCGACGAGCCGGACAGGGTGGCGGCCACATAACCGAGCAGGGTGGCGGCCGAGTTGGACGCCAGGATCGCCACGCGGCGGAGCGGTCCGAGATCCTGTGCGAGCAGAGCGTTGACAGTCGGGCGAAGCCGATCGTCGACCTGCTGCCAGGACAGCTCCTCGTCGGCGTCGCGCAGCGCCACCTCGGCGGGACGCTGCGCGGCGATCTGGGCTGCGAACGTCACTGCGCGACCTTCAGTGCCGACTCGGCGGCCCACTTGCGCAGCAGGTCGGCGGCCTCGCGCTCGACGCCGTCGGTCCGTGCGAGCGGGACCTCGCCGGCGAAGACCTCGCCATTGGTGCCGTCGACGGTGACCACCTGGCCGATGAGTGCGTCGAGGGTGCCCTTGCCGCAACCCACGACGCAGGGGGTCCCGAGTTCGCGACTGACCACAGCGGCATGGCTGGTGGAGCCGCCGATCTCGGTGACGATGGCGGCCGAGACGACCATGCCGGCGACGTCGTCGGGATCGGTGGTGGGTCGGGCGAGGACCACGGGGACGCCGTCGTCGGAAAGATCCTCGGCCGCTTCGCAATCGGCGACCACCCGGCCGGTGGCCACGCCGGGGCAGGCCGGGAGTCCACTGGCGATCAGGGTTGCCGATCGGCGTGCGACCGGGTCCACATGCGGTGCGGTGGCGGCGGCGATCTGGGCGTCGGTGACCATCGCCGCGGCCTCGCCGCGGCTGATGATGCCTTCCTCGGCCAGGGTGACCGCGATGCGCACTGCCGCCTGCGGTGACCGCTTGGCCGAACGGGTCTGCAGGATGAACAGTGTGCCGCTCTCGACCGTGAACTCGATGTCCTGGGCGTCGGCGCCGATCTTCTCGAGCCGAGCCGACACCTCGAGGAGTTCATCGTGGACCGCGGGTAGCTGCTGCTTGAGTTCATCCAGGTGCAGTGCGTCGAAGCGGCCCGACACGACGTCTTCACCCTGACCCCGAGGTAGCCATTCGCCGTAGGGGGCCGGGTCTCCGGTGAGGGGGTTGCGGCTGAACAGCACACCCGTGCCGGACTTGTCGTCGAGGTTGCCGAAGACCATGGCCTGCACGGTGACCGCCGTCCCGCCGTCGTGACCGATGCCGTGATGGTTGCGGTAGGAGCGCGCGCGGGGCGAGTTCCAGGATGCGAAGACGGCCTCGGCCGCCAGAACCAGATCCGACCACGGATCGCCCGTGGACGGCGCCCCGACGACCCGCTCGAACTGTTCGAGGAAGCGACGGTGGGTGTCGGCGGCGAAGGCCGAGTCGCCGGTGATCTGGGCGATCCGCGACTGCACGGCGTCGTTCATCCCGAGGTTGAGGATGGTGTCCATCATGCCGGGCATGCTCTTGGCTCCGCCGGAGCGGACCGAGATGAGCAGCGGCGCCTCGTCGCAGCCGAGCCGTTTGGCCGCAGCCTTCTCGAGCTCGTCGAGACCGGCGCGGAGGTGGTCCTTGATCTCCTCGGTGAGGCGACCGTCGTTGGCATTGACCTCGGCACAGAGGGCGGTGGAGAGAACGAATGCCGGTGGCACGGGCAGGCCGAGGGCGCGCATGCGGTTGATGCTGCGTGCCTTGCCGCCCACAAGAGCCGGATCGAGGTCGGGGGTGTCCCCCAGCCAGATGAAAGTCATGACGTACGAACCTTTCTCAGACGGCGCGGCCGGCTGCGGCCTCTTCGGCCCGGCTCAGACCCAGGAGGCCGATCAATTCTTCGTGGAACTCGAACCAGACGGTGTGGTAGCTGTCGGCGATCGGGCGGGCGACATAGCTCGTGTCGCCACCCCGGAGCTGCTCGATCGCATTGGTGAAGCGCCGCGCGAACGTGAGCAGACGCGGGGCCTGTCCGGTGATGCGGGCGACCAGCGGCTGGAAGGCGGCGTCGAGCGCGACGAGACGATCGATGACGCCCCCGTCGTAGGCCGCGTCGGTGTGATCGTTCGGCGCGCCGTCGCGGATCTGCCAGTCGGTGATGATCTGCTTGAGGGCGGTGTTGTGGTCGTCGAACTCCTCGTAGAGCGCGGCGAGGGCCTCGTGATCGACGGTGGTGCGCTCGGCGTCGACGAGCTCGGCCAGTGCGATCTTGCCCTCGGGCGTCAGTCGGACCGACGGTTCGCCTTTCAGGTTGCCGGCGTCGCGGAGGTCGGCGATCACGCCCTGGGCGGTGTCGATGTCGATACCTGCCGAGGTGGCGGCGAGTTCGGGTGACAGTCGTCCCTTGAGTCGGGCGGCTTGCAGGATGGCGAGCTCGTGGGCCACGAAATCCCTCTTTCGAATCGGGCGGCGATGTGTCGTCCGCAGACGGTGTCGATCACAGACAGTTGTCTAATGACCGATCATCTAGATGTAGAGTATTTGGGGAGTCTAACTGAGACTGCGATCACATGTCCACTTCCGTGGGTGCGGGCCCATCGCTCTGGGAGGCTGTGGTCTTGCGGAACCGTATCGGCAGGGTTGCCAGGCCTCGCAGGATGAAGCTCGGCTGGTACTCGACGTCGTCGTCGGGCACCGCGAGTTCCAGATCGGTGAGCCGGGTGATCAGCGTCTTGACCGCGATGAATGCCTCGCGGCGGGCGATGTTGGCACCGAGGCAGACGTGCTCGCCGCGGCCGAACGCCAGGTGCTGGGTGCTCGGGTTGTCCAGGTCGAGGGTGTCGGGATCGGAGAATGCCTCCTCGTCCCGGTTGGCCGAGGCGTAGAGCAGGAAGACCATCGTGCCCGCGGGCATGTCGACGCCTCCGATGCTGGTGTCGGTGGTGGCGGTGCGGAACAGACCCTGCGTCGGGGACTGCAGACGGAGGCACTCCTCGACGAAGGGGGCGATGAGCTCCTCGTCGTCCCGTAGCCGGGCGAGCAGGTCGGGGTCGCCGAGGAGGTGGTAGACCATGCTGGAGATCAGGTTGGTCGTGGTCTCGTTCCCTGCGACCAGGAAGAGCACGAGCATCTGCAGGAGCTCTTCGTCGCTCAGCGGTGTCTCGCCGTCGAGGCGGGCGTTGAGCAGGGTTCCGATCAGGTCGTCCTTCGGCTTTTCCCGGCGGCGCTCGATCTCGGCGGCGAAGTAGCTGTAGAACTCGTTGGTCGACCGGAAGAGATCGGCGATCTCCTCGTGGGTCAGATCCATCGCCCCCACGCCCTTGGTGAACGCGCCGGTCCAGTCCTTGAATGTGTGCATCATGTCCGACGGCACGCCGAGGAGGCCGGCGATGACGATCATCGGGAGCGGCAGGGCGAAGTCCGCGACGATGTCTGTCTCGCCTTCCGGTGCCATCGCGTCGATGAGCTCGTCGGCGATGGACTGGATGTGCGGCTCCATCTCCTTGATCCGTCGCGGCGTGAAGGCCGCGGCGACCAGCGACCGCTGCCGGCGGTGCTCGGGCGGATCGGAGTTGATCAGGACCGGGTACTCGGCGAGTTCGAGGCGCCGGCGAGCGGCGGCACGGGTGGCCTCGGAGAACGAGTCGTCGGTCGCCACCCGGCGGGCGAGCGGGGTCACCGAAGTCGGGCCCGAGGCCTGCAGGCTGGAGTAGGTCATCGGGTCGCGCAGGACCTCGCGGATGTCCTCGTAGCGGCTGATGATGTAGGCGTTGAGGCGGTCGTTCCACATCACCGGCGCCTCCTCGCGCATGCCTGCGTATACGGGGAAGGGGCATCGCACGAGGTCCCGGTCGCGCATGGTGAGTTGTGCGAACTGCTCCTGTGGATGGACGGGGCAGCGTCCGGCGGAGGTGTCCGGTGCGGTCGTCATGGCGGATTCGCCCTTTCGTTGATTACTCTAGAACTGAAAGATCTAGTGATAGAGTATGACTCTAGTTGCGACTCACGTCACAAGTAAAGGGAAAGGGCGTGCCAGGTGATCCTCTCGCTTGTCAGACACGGTGAGCCCGTACGTGCGGCTTCCGGTGATGCCGGGATCGACCCTCCGCTGAGCGCGGCAGGTGCCGACCACGCTCGCGGCGTCGGGAAACTGATCACCGCCGACGGGTACTCGGCGGTGTACTCGTCGCCGTTGCGGCGGGCACGCGAGACCGCGCAGATCGCCGCCGGGCCGGATGTGCCGGTGGGCGAACGCGAGGGACTCAGCGAATTCGACCGCGGCAGTGCCTATCTGCACTACGAGGACGGTGCCGAGATCTGGAAGCGTTACCTGGCCGGTGATCTCACACCGTGGGGGACGACGCTGGACGACTTCCGCACCCGCGTACTCGACACCATCGAATCGCTGCGTGCCGACCACGACGGCGAGAATGTCGTGGCGGTGTGCCACGGCGGAGTCATCAACGTGTTCACCGCGTGGATCCTGGGGGTGTCATCCGTGCGGATCTTTGCCCCGGAATACGGTTCGGTGCACCGGTTCTGGCATCGACCGGGTGAGGGATGGTCGATCCGCGAGCTCAACGTCAGACCATGGTCGCCGTCTCAGGCGGCAGTGGAGGCGCAGGCCTGATGGAGCTGATGCTGATCCGCCACGCGTTGCCGATGCCCGCCGCCGACAGCCGCGATCCCGGCGACCCGGGGCTGGGGGAGGAGGGGCGACGCCAGGCCGAACTGGTCGCGATGCGTCTCGCCGAGATGGGGCCCTGGGATGCGCTCTACTGCTCGCCGCAGGCGCGTGCGCTCGAGACGGCCGCGCCCATCGCGCAACGGGCCGGACTCGACGTGACCGTTCGTGATGGACTCGCCGAATTCGACTGGGGCAAGGCCGACTACATCCACTTCGAGGAACTCGCGAAACCCGGCAACACGATGATGGCCAAGTTCGCCCGAGAGGACTTCTCGGACTACGGCACCACTGCTGAGGAGATCCGCGCCAAGGCGATCGATGCGGTGGAGCAGATCGTGGCCCACCACGCGGGCGGCCGGGTCATGGTGGTCACCCACGGCACCGTCGTCAACGGTTTCGTCGGCGGGTTCCTCGGCGCCCGCAAGCTGGTGTTCCATCACCCGCACTACACCGGGTTGACCCTGGTGCAGGCAAGCCGTAAGGGTCACCGGGAAGTGGTGTGCCTCAATGAATCAGCGCATCTGCGTCTGCTGCAGACCGCGACCGTGAACGGAGAGTGAGAACAATGGGTTCGGAGCGAGATTTCGACGTCATCGTCGTCGGTTCGGGAGCGGCGGGTCTGTCCGCCGCCCTCTCGGCGACCGAGGCCGGTGCCTCGGTGCTGGTCGTCGAGTCCGAAGGTGTCATCGGCGGATCCTCGCGGCTGGCCGGTGGCGTCGTCATGGCGAGCCGGAGCAAGCTGCAGAAGGCCGCGGGCATCGACGACGAGGAGGGCGCACTCTTCCGTGAGTACATGTCGATCAACGGCTGGGATCTGTCCGCCGGTCCGGTGCGCACCTGGACGGCCTCCCTCGGCGAGACCGTGGATTGGTTGAGTGCCAACGGTGTCCCGTTCTACGAGCAGATGATCTTCGGCGGCGACGAGAGTCGTGCCCGCGGCCATTGCGTGGAGGGCGGCGGGCAGGCGCTGGTGACCGCGCTCGCCGCGGCGTGCAAGAAGGCCGGGGTCGACATCGCACTGGGCCGCCGTGTCGAGCGGCTCGTCGTCGAGGACGGGGTGGTCGTCGGGATCGAGTCCGGCGGGGAAACCCTCACGTCGGGATCGGTGGTCCTGGCGACCGGTGGGTTCGGCGCGAACCCGGCTCTGCTGGAACAGTTCTACCCGTCGTCCTATGTCAAGGACGAGACGTTCTACATCGGCGCCGACGGCGCCCGCGGTGACCATGTGGAGTTCGCCGGGCAACTCGGGGCGCAGCTGACCGGTGTCGACCGCGGCCTGCGGATGCTCAATCCCGGTGTGGACAAAGTCCACGAGGCCTTCCTGCCGGGATGGACGATCCTGGTCGACCGCGACGGCCGCCGGTTCACCGACGAGACGGCACCGTACGGCATCCTCGATGCCCTCATGCGCAACCGCGGCAATGTCGGCTTCGTGATCTTCGACGACGCGTGTGTGCGCCCGCCCGCGGACAAGGCCGACCGCTACCGCGACGCCTACAAGCAGGTGTGGCCCAACCACGCGCCGTTCCGTCCCAAGCACTACACCGCCGAGGTCATGGAGCTGTTCGCCGATCACGAACGGGTCCACATCGCCGCCACCGTCGAAGAACTCGCCGACGCCATCAGGGTTGCGCCCGCGGAGCTGGCCGGTGAGATGGAACGCTACAACCAGCTCGTCGCCGACGGTGCGGACACCGACTACAACAAGCCCGCCAAGTTCCTCAATCCGTTGACCACCGGGCCCTTCTACGCCGTCGAGGTGCGTCCGACCGCGGTGGCCCACACCGGTTACGGACTCAAGATCGACGAGTCCGGCGCGGTTGTCTCCCTCACCGGTGAGGCGATCGACGGCCTGTACGCGGCCGGCGAGTGCACCGGTGGCATCTCCGGACGCGTCTACATGGGCTCGGGGAGCTCGCTGTCGAGCGCCGCCGGGTTCGGCCGCATCTCCGGTGCGGCCGCGGCGAAGCGGGCCGCGCGGGTGGAAGTCCCGGTCTGAGTCATCCGGTCAACCAGTCGCAACATCAGAGTTCTCAAGAACAAACACAAGAAGGAGGCGGGTCATATGTCGGCATCGACCGATCTGACGGCCGGACTCGGCACCGATGACCTCGAGGCGATGTATCACCTCATGCTCGTGACCACACTCGCCGATGTGCGATCGGCGAAGGAGGCCAAGGCCGGTCGGCTCGCGGCAGCGTTCTATCCGGTCCGCGGGATGGAGGCGGTCTGTGCGGCGCTCGGTGCCGTCCTCGACAAGGAGGATCGGATGGTGTCGACCTACCGGAACCTCGGGGACGCGCTCGCCAAGGGCGCCACGCTCCGGTCGATCATGGCCGAGTTGTACGGACGTGCCAACGGCATGTCCAAGGGCAAGGGCGGCCCGATGCACCTGCAGGATCAGGAAGTCGGCTTCACCGCGACCACGGGCATCGTCGGGGAGAGTCTGCCGCTGGCCGTCGGGCTGGCGATGGCGACCCAGCTCGACGGTGGCGGGCGTGCCACGGTCGCGACGTTCGGTGACGGCGCGACCTCGATCGGCAGCTACCACGAATCGATGAACTTCGCGGCGCTCTGGAAGCTGCCGGTGGTCTTCGTGTGCCAGAACAACCAGTGGGGTGAGCACACCGCGATCGCCGACTACGCGCCCGACACCGACCTGGCCAAACGTGCTGCGTCGTATGCGATGCCGACCGAACGCGTCGACGGCTTCGACCCGATCGCGAGCACTCGCGCATTGCGGGTCGCGGTGGAACGCGCACGGCGCGGTGAGGGTCCGTCGTTCATCGAGTTCGTGCACTACCGGCTGACCGGACACACCGGCACCGCCGACTTCAGTTACGTCCCCAAGGACGAACTGGCGGCGGCGATGAAGCGCGACCCGGCGCCCAGCTTCCGGACATGGTTGAAGGACAACGGCATCTTCGACGATGCGGCATTGACGGCCGTGGAGAAGCGGGCCCAGGACTACGTCGACGACGCCTTCTCCTACGCCGAGTCCAGCCCGTTCCCCGACCCCGACACGCTCGAGACCGATGTGTTCGCCGATGACGAGTTCGTGAGGAGTCTGAACCGATGAGCGAGAAGAAGACGATGACGATGGCAGCGGCCATCAACACGGGTTTCCACGAGGCGATGGCCGCGGATCCGAAGATCGTGGTTCTCGGCGAGGACGTGGAGGATCCGATCGGCGGTCCGTTCAAGACCAGCAAGGGCCTCTCGACCGAGTTCGGCCGCGACCGGGTGCGGTCGACGCCGATCGCCGAGGGGACGTTCGCGGGTACCGCGGTGGGTCTGGCACTCGGCGGTTACCGTCCGGTGGCCGAGATCATGTTCTTCGATTTCATCACCCTCGCCCTGGACCAGGTGATCAACCACGCCGCCAAGCTGCGTTACATGACCGGTGGTGCGACGCCGACGCCGATCCTGGTGACCACCGTCATCGGCAGCAGCCACTTCGGCGCCCAGCATGCGCAATCGCTCGAGGCGTGGTTCATGCACACGCCCGGCATCAACGTGATCATGCCGTCGAACCCGGTGGACGCCAAGGGGCTCCTGCAGTCATGCCTGGAATCGCCCGACCCGTGTCTGTTCATCCAGCACTCGGGACTCCTGTACTCGGTCAAGGAGCCGGTCGAAGAGGGCCGGTACACCATTCCGCTCGGCCGGGCCGCGACCCTGCGGACCGGCTCCGACATCACCCTGGTCACCTACGGGACCGGCGTGGCGATCTGCTCCGACGCCGCGAATGCGCTGTCGGCGGCCGGGATCGAGGCCGAGGTGATCGACCTGCGCAGTCTGGTGCCGCTGGATCTGCCCACGGTCATGGAGTCGGTGGAACGCACCCGCCGGTGCGTCATCGTCCATGAGGCCACGGAGTTCTGCGGGCCGGGCGCCGAGATCAGCTCGCGAATCCACGAGAAGTTGTTCAACGAACTGCTCGCACCCGTCGGGCGCGTCGGCTCCATGTACACGCCGGTGCCGTTCTCCAAGGCACTCAACGGATTCCCGACCGTGGACCGGGTGGTCGCGAAGGTGCGCGAGCTGTTCTGAGCGCGCGCCGCGTCGTGAGCGGCCGCGGCAGGGGACAGGCAGACAACGGCAGGGGTCGGCACACTCGAGGAGAGCGTGCCGACCCCTGTCGGCGCTGTGCGGCAGCGGGTTCGGTCAGAGAGTCCCGCCGCGCTGCACGAACTCGATCACGTTGCCGTCGGGATCGGTGCCGAAGGCGATCCAGGCGCCGGGGCGCACCTCGACGGGCTCCTCGAGAACGGACGCGGTGGTGGACGCTCGGCACGCGGCGAGGGCATCGGCGATCTTCTCCACCGACACGGTGATGTAGCGGATGCCGGTGCCGGCGCCGATGCCGCCGGTCGCAGCCGGGGTCCCGGGCTTCTCGTCGTATTCGAGGACCTTGAGCACCACGTCGCCGAGCTCGAACCGGATGATGGTGAATCCCGGCATCCGGATGTCGTCGAGGCGGGGCAACCCGAGGAGCTCGCCGTAGAACTCCACCATCGGTGCCGGGTCGGTGGTCACGATCCCGACGTCGAGGGTGGGTTTGGTGAGGACGATGGGCATGAGGTCTCCGTTTCGTAGGACGGTGAGGATTCCTAATGTACTCTAGTAACAAATAATCTAGAGCTGAACGAATTCGTTCTGGGTGCTTCTTGCGAAAGGGAATCGACGTGGATCTCAACCTGACCGGCAAGCGCGCCGTCATCACCGGGGCGAGCAGGGGCATCGGACTGCGTATCGCCGAGACGCTCGTCGACGAGGGTGTCCGGGTGGTGATCGGTGCACGCGATGTCGCGCGGCTCGACGCCGCTGCCGAGGCGTTGCGGGGGCGGGGTGGCGACGTGCACCCCATCACCGTGGACGTGTCGCAGGCCGACTCCGCCCGCGAGTTCATCGCCTCGGCTACTGCGGCACTCGGCGGGCTCGACATCCTGGTCTCGAACGCGTCGCCGGGCAGCGTCAAAGGTGACGACGCGTGGGTGGCCAGTGCGCGCGGCGACCTGCAGGCCTTCGCGATCCTTGCCGAGGCCGCACGCGGGGAACTCGCCGCGTCCGGCTCGGGCGCGGTGGTGGCGATCAGCTCGACCAGTGCCCTCGACGTGGACTTTCCCTCCGGGCCCAACTCCTTCGGGGCGATCAAGGCGGCCGTGCTCCATCACGCATCGGCGCTCGCGCGAGCCTGGGCGGGCGAGGGCATCCGGGTCAACACCGTGTCCCCGGGGCCGATCGAGTTCCCCGATGGAGCGTGGGATCACGTGCGCCAGTCGCGTCCGGAGGTCTACGAGAACCTCAAGACGAGGATTCCGCTGGGGCGTCTGGGCTCGGTCGACGATGTCGCCGACGCGATCGCCTTCCTGGTGAGTCCGCGCGCCGGTTTCATCACCGGCGCCAACACGGTAGTCGACGGCGGAATGTTGTCCCGGGTTCAGCACTGAGGCCCCGGGCGGCGAACCTATACTCTATTAATAGACTATTCATCATTCGATCTCAGTGAGCTTGGAGGACCAGATGGGTGAGCGTCTCGATGTCGGCGATCGTCTGCTGACGTACAAAGACGTGCTCGATCTCGACACCCGCGAGGTGCCGGCACACATCCGTGAGGAGCGTCGCGGTGATTTCGATTTCACCGAGGCCTCCATCGAGCGGTATATCAGTCGTGACTGGCACCTGCGGGAGAAGGAGCTGGTGTGGAAGCGCACCTGGCACTTCGCCTGTCGTGAGGAGAACCTGCCCGAGGTGGGTGATCATGTCGTCTACTCCATCGCCGACATGTCCTATCTCATCGTGCGTTCGGCGCCCGACGAGATCCGCGCGTATCCGAACGCGTGCCTGCACCGTGGCCGCCAGCTCAAGGACCACGACGGCTGGTGTGCGGAGATCCGTTGCGCGTTCCACGGATTGGCGTGGAACCTCGACGGTTCGTTCAAGCAGAATCCGGCGCCATGGGAGTTCCCGCACGTCGACGAGGCGAAGTTCGGCCTGCCATCGATCAGCGTCGGCACCTGGGGCGGGTTCGTCTTCATCAACCCCGATCCCGATGCGGCACCGCTCGAGGACTACCTCGGGGAGCTGCCCGAACACTTCGCGAAGTGGGGCCACGAGGACCGCTGCATCGAGGCTCATGTGTCAAAGGTCCTGCGCTGCAACTGGAAAGTGGCGCAGGAGGCCTACATGGAGTGCTGGCATGCCGCTGCCACACATCCGCAGACCGTGCCCTATGCGGCGTTCGGGATCTGCCAGGTCGACTGCTATGACAAGTTCTCCCGCTTCATCACCCCGTCGGAGGTCGTCGGCCCGATGATGAAGGGCGACCCCACCACCGAGGAGATGCTGCGCGCGACGATGGATGTCCGCGTCGACGAGAAGCTCCCGGTGACACCGCAGGACGGGCAGACCGCGCGTGAGTTCATCGTGGCCTCCACCCGCGAGAAGTGGCGCGGGTTCCTCGGTGACGCGATCGAGGAGTGGGCCGACTGCGAGCTCGTGGACAACTTCACCTACACGATCTTCCCCAACATGATGCCCTGGGGTGGCGTGCACAAACTGTGCTACCGGTTCCGGCCCAACGGCGACGATCACCGCACCTGCATCATGGATGTCTTCCTGATCAGCCCGTTCACCGGCGAACGGCCCGCACCCTCACCCGAGGTGCGACTGGATGCCGACACGCCTTTCGGCACACGCTCGGAGCTGGGCATCGTGGGCAACATCCTGGATCAGGACGTCTTCAACATGGAGAAGGTGCAGTACGGCCTCGAGACCACGGTGAAGCCCACGGTCACCTTCGCCACCTACCAAGAGGACAACATCCGCTGGATGCACCAGTTGATGGACCAGTACATGACAGGGGAGAAGTAGCGATGCACGGGCTTCGACATCCGTTCAGCGGCGCGCTCTACGAACCCGAGGAGAACGAGCTGGTGCGTGTCACCACCAGAGCCGGCCAGATCGGGATCTACAGCAAGGACGGCCGGCGGGTCTCGGGGGACAAGATCGACGTCGATCCGCAGATGACCGGCTGGATCGCGTCCAAGCGCGGCGTCCACCGCATGGTCAACACGGCGTCCCACTGACCCGATGACGACTCCACTACGTGTGCTCGCTGTGACCCGCGGGCACAACTTCGAACGCAATGCCTTCACCGCGATGCTCGACGCGCTCCCCGGCGTCGAGGTCAGCCAGGTGGAACAACCCGCGGCGCAGACCTTCTTCCGACCGGAGAATGCACCCGAATGGGACGCATTCCTGATGTACGACATGCCCGGTTACACCTTCCATCGCGATCATTCACCGGTCGATCTCCACGAGCCGCCGACGCGGTTCCGCGAGGACTTCGAGGCTTTGGTCGCCGCCGGGCACGGATTCGTGTTCCTTCATCACGCCCTGGCGTCGTGGCCGACCTGGCCGCGGTACGCGTCGCTGATCGGCGGCCGGTTCCGGTTCGTTCCCGGTGACGGGCAACCCGATTCGGGCTACCGGCACGAGGTCGACCAGCGGATCAGGGTTCTCGACCAGGGCCATCCGATCACCGCGGGTGTCGACCCGGAGTTCGCTCTGCGTGACGAAACATACCTGTGCGCGGTCGACAACGACGTGCACCCGCTCCTGGCGACCGACGTCCCGCTGGACACCACCACGCACTACTCGACCTACAACGCCGTCCGGGGCCGGCGCGACACCAGCGACGGCTGGGAGCACGAGCCCGGCAGTGGGGTCGTGGGGTGGGTGAAGCCACACGACGCCAGTCGGATCGCGTATCTGCAGTTCGGTGACGGACCGTCCGCATACGGCAACTCGAATTTCCGCCGGCTGGTGACCAACGCCCTCACCTGGGCGGCCGGCTCATCCACGGAGGTCTCCTCATGACAGCTCAGATCCCCTACCACTCAGGTATTCTCGTCGCCGACATCGGCGAGGCGGCCGCCCGGTTCACCGCCGAGCTCGGCTATGAGTTCAACGAGCCGACGTCGATCACGGTGCCGCGCTTCGACGACCGGCTCGCGGGTACCGAAGGCGAGGTCACGCTGAGCGCGGTCTACAGCCGGTCCGGACCGCATCGCCTGGAACTGATCGCCGCCCAGGGTGAGGGAATCTACTCGGCGTCCCGTGCAGGCCTCCACCACCTCGGCATCTGGGAGTCGGCGATGCCGGCACGCCTCGCCACGCTCGAGGCGACGCACGACACGGTCGTCGAAGCGGTGTTGTGGCGCAGGGACGGTGGGCTCTCGGCCATCTATGCGAGGTCGGCATCCACCGGGACCCGACTCGAGTACGTCAACGACGATCGTCGTGAGGCCCTCGAGCGTTGGTTCGACACGGGCGTCTTCTCCTGATACTCCTGCGAGGAGTCCACTCAGCAGTAGGTGTCGCCGAGCCGGGCAGGTGTCAGCCCAGTTCTTGTGCCAGGGTCACGGCCTCGTCCCAGGAAGCTCTGTCGGTCAACAGCTTCCGGAACTTCTGGGTGGCCGCCGGGCGGCCGACGGTGAGGGCACCCCGCAGCTGCGCACCCTTGCGGTACAGCGCGACGAAGCTCTCGCCCTCGACATCGCCGACAAGTAGCTCCTCGTCGGCGTCGGTCTGACCGATCACCTGGATCTTCACGCCGTACCACTCGGTCCACACGTAGGGGATCGAGCTGAAAGGTGTGGTGCCGTCTGGGTCGAGTGCCGTGGCAGCCGCGTGCTTGCCCTGTTCGGCTGCGTTGGTGCGGTGTTCGACGCGGCGCCGGACGCCCCACCGGGGATCCACCCAGCTCGCGACGTCGCCGGCGGCACTGACACCGCTCTCGACCGACAGGTCGGGCTCGCAGAGGACACCGTTGTCGACCGGAACCCCGGAGCCGGCAAGCCATTCGGTGTTGGGGACCGTGCCGACGGCGACCACCAGACAGCCGGCCGACATCACCTTCTCGCCGACCCGGACCTCGATGTGGTCGTCGAACGGGGAGACCGAATCGAGGGTGCGGCCGCACCTCAGGGTGACGCCGCGGCGGCGATGCAGATCCATCAGGGCGGCACCGGCCTGGATGCCGACCACATGAGACAACGGGTGTTGCGCCGCTTCGATGATGGTGACCGACCGGCCGGATGCCACTGCAGCGCTGGCAACTTCGGAACCGATGAACCCCGCGCCCACGATGAGCACGGGTTGGTTCTCGGCGAGTGACTCGCGCAAGGCGTCTGCCGAGTCCAGGGTGCGTATCGCGTGGATGCGGGGATGGGTGACGTCGACGCCGTCGAGCAGTCGCGGCCGCACGCCGGTGGCGATCACGAGTGCGTCGTAGGACAGGACCTCATCGGAATCGAGAGTGACTGTACGCGAGTCGATGTCCAGAGAAGCGGCGCTCTGGCCGAGTCGGAGTTCGACGTCGAGCTCGGCGAGACCCTCGGCGCTCTTGAGTGGTTTCGACGGTTGGCGTCCGTCGAGCTTCAGCCGCTCTTTGGTCAGCGGCGGCCGGTCGTAGGGCAGTTCGCTTTCGGCGCCGATGAGGGTGATCGCACCGGCGAACCCGGACTTGCGGGCGGCCTCCACGGCGCGCAGGCCCGCGAGCGATGCCCCGACGATGAGCAGTCGCGGCGTCCCGGGGATCACACGACCTCGATGGCTTCGGTCGGGCACTCCTCCATGGCCTCTTTGACTGCCGCCTCGAGCTCGGCGGGGATGTCCTCGAGGAGCACCTGTGCCACCCCGTCGTCACTGACTGCGAAGACACCGGGGGCCGTCGCTTCGCAGATGCCACAGCCCTGGCAATTGTCGTTGACCGTTACCTTCATGGGGCACAGTGCCTTTCGCGGTCCTTGCCCGCGACCAGCCCGGCCCGGGTCTAGATTGTTTAGGTCTAGACAATGTACCATTAGACAACCTAGTGTGGCACACATCATAGGTTCACAGCTTCACGAAAGGCGCCGCAATGGTCGACATCACCCAACCCTTCGTCATCGACACACCACTGAGTACACGCTTCCCCATCTACACCCGAGCCAACACTGGTGAGGTCGCAGGCGGCACCACGAGTCCACTCATGTGGTCCTTCGGCGGGGGCATGGGCAACGAGATCCAGTGGCGCAAGGCGCTTGCCGAGTTCGGCGCCTTCGACGAGGACGAGTTCCGCGAGGACTTCATCGACATCCAGGGGATGGTGCACGGATACATCTACCTCAACCTGTCGCAGTCCCGGGTGTTCGGCGTCCGCATGCCCGGCGCGACACCGGATCTCATGGACCGCACCTACCTCGGAGACGTCACCGCACCGCCCTATGTGCCGCACCCGGACGACGCGAAACCCGAATACACCGACCGAATCCTCGCCTCCGTGCAGCGGGTGATGACCGAAACCCATCGCAACGACATCGAGATCGAGGACCGCGAGGCCGCCGCACAACTGCGCGCCGTTCGTCCGGACATGTCCGCGATGAGCGATCGGGAGCTCCTCGAACACGCCAAGGCGATCATGGCCGATCGCTACCCGCACTTTCTGCGCAAGCACTTGAAGATGGTCTACGAGTCCTCGGTGGTCACCGGAGCGCTCGACGAACTGGCCGGCAAGCTGGGCGATGCGACCCTGACCATCCGCCTCACCGGCGGTCAGGGAAATGTGGCCTCCGCGGTGCCGAGTCAGGCGATGTGGGACCTCTCGCGCCTGGTGGCCGCCAGTCCCGCACTCACCGCCGCCTTCGACGCCGGGGTCGACGGTCTCGAGGGACGTCTGCGCGCGTCGGGGGATTCCGACGTCGTCGCCTTCGTCGCGAAGTTCGACGAGTTCCTCTACGAACACGGCTCGCGATCGACCGACGAGTGGGCGCCGATGCCCAAGACCTGGGAAACGCATCGCACGATCCCGCTCGGCATGATCGATCGTCTGCGATTCCAGGACGAGGCCAAGAACCCCCGGCTGCAGTCGCAGCGGGTGCGCCGCGAACGTGACGAGGTGACGTCGGCGATCCGCGCGAAGCTCGCCGACGACCCCGAGGCGCTCGCCGGCTTCGATGCCGTGCTCGCCACCGTCGACGTCTACATGCCGGCCCGTGAGCGGTCCAAGACCAACACCATCCGGGTGCTCCAGGAATGCCGGATGCCGCTGTTCGAGCTCGGCCGGCGTTTCGTCGAACGCGGAGTCCTCAGTCGCGCAGACGACCTCACGATGCTCCTGGTGGATGAGCTGGACAAGTTCATCGACGACCCGGCTGCCTATGCCGCCACCATCGACGAGCGTCGTGAGTGGTCCGAGCAGCTCTCCGAACTGGAACCGCCCTTCATCATCGACGGTGAGATCCCGCCGGTGACCACGTGGTCCAAGAAGAAGGCGCCCGCGGTGAACGTCGCCGTCTCGGGCGACGTGCTCACCGGGATCGGTGCGTGCCCCGGTGTCGCCGAGGGCATCGCCAGGGTCATCTTCGACCCCGAGGACGCCCCCGACCTCGAACCCGGGGAGATCCTGGTCGCCCCGGTGACCGACCCGGGGTGGACGCCCATCTTCACCTCTGCCGAGGCGGTGGTGGTGAACGTGGGCTCGCCGCTCAGTCACGCTGCCATCGTCAGCCGTGAACTGGGCATGCCCTGTGTGCTGGCCGTCAAGGATGCGACCAAACGAATCGTCAACGGCACCAAGATCGCCGTCGACGGAACCAACGGGACGGTCACGATCCTGTAGCGGGAACGAGACCCACATCTGAGGCGGTCCGGCGATGGTCATCCATTGCCGGACCGCTTCGATACTGAGAGGAACCAATGCTGGAAACCCGATTCACCACGACGTTCGGCATCACCCACCCCATCGTGTGCGGAGGCATGACCGCTGTCGGCACGGCCGAGCTCATCGCGGCGGTCGCCGAGGCCGGTGCGCTGGGTTGCCTGACCGCGCTCACCCAGCCGTCGCCGGAGGATCTCGTCAAGGAGATCGCGCGCGTCCGCGACCTCACCGACAAACCGTTCGGCGTCAACCTCACCATCCTGCCGACCGTGGAACCCGTTCCCTACGACGAGTATCGCGACGCGATCATCGACGGGGGAGTGAAGATCGTCGAGACCGCGGGCGCCAATCCCGCGCCCCACCTTCCCGCGTTCAAGGCGGCGGGTGTGAAGGTGATCCACAAGGCGGTCGCCGTCCGGCACGCGCTCAAGGCGCAGGGGCTCGGTGTCGATGCGATCAGCATCGACGGCTTCGAATGCGCCGGTCATCCCGGTGAGGACGATGTGCCCGGCCTGGTCCTGATCGCCGCGGCGGCAAGGAAACTCGACATTCCGATAGTCGCCTCGGGTGGATTCGCCACCGGGAGCGGACTCGCGGCGGCACTCGCACTGGGCGCCGACGCGGTCAACATGGGCACCCGTTTCGTCGCCACGGCCGAGGCGCCGGTGCACGAGAACGTCAAGCGCCAGATCGTCGCGAACGACGAACGCTCGACCATCCTGGTCTTCCGTCAGTTCCGCAACACCGCACGCGTTGCGCGCAATGCGATCTCCGAGGAGATCGCCGAGATCTCCCGTCGCGAGGGCGCGACGTTCGCGGACGTGGCGCACCTGGCGGCGGGGGAACGCGGACGCCGCGAGGTGCTCGGCGACGGCAACATGGACGGCGGCATGTGGTGGGCCGGCCAGTCCCAGGGGCTGATCGATGAGGTCCTCAGCTGTCGTGAGGTCATCGACTCGATCATGGCCGACGCCGAGGAGATCATCGGGAAGCGGCTACCGGCGATGCTCAACAGCTGACGCCCACGGGCAGGACAGCAGTGAGGAGTCAGCCCCCGAGATCGATGATCTCGGGGGCTGACACTCGTCCGGGAGGGCTACGGAGTGGCCCGCGATGGGGGACCGAGATGTGGGAGTTCCCCGGGCGCGAGGTGGCGGAGCACCCGGTGGCGCTCGCCGGCGTAGATGTGTTCGCCTTCGATGAGACCCTCGTCGTCGATCGGCCACAGCACGGTGGTGCGGTGGCCGACCAGGTAGAACTCGTCGGCCGAGATGGTCTCGCCCGCTTCGGTTTCGGCTACGCCGAGCTCACTGCCACGGATCGCGTAGTGGAAGTCGCCCTCGGTGACGACGCATGCCTCGTCGACGACGACCCGGTGGATGACGTAGTCGAGCCGGTTGCGATCGGCGGCCTGCAACCGGTGGTACCAGTCGACGACCTCGTCGTATCCGGTCGGACCGACGCTGTCGGATGCGCCCCACACGACATACTCGGGGTCGGCGACGAGTGTGGCCATCAGCGCGGGCATGTTGCCGGCGACCTCCTCGACCACATGTCGCGCCACCACCTCGAGGTTGCGCCGCCGGATCGGATCGGCTTCGGCGTCGATCCGATCCAGCAGCAGTTGCCATCCCGGGGTGCTCATCATCGCTTCACGGTAGCGCTGCCCCCGGTGAGGACCTCGTTGTCGTCGCGCCCGCGGACGGCGAAACCGACCGTCGAGTCCTCGTGCTGCCACACGTCGACATCCAGGGTGTCGCCGGGCCAGACCGGTCCGGCGAAGCGGGCCGACATCGACGACAGTGTCGCGTCCTTGCCGACGACCTCGAGCACCGCGCGTCCGGCGAAGCCGAAGGTGCACAGCCCGTGCAGGATCGGCTGGGACATCCCGGCGCGGGCGGCGAAGGCCGGATCGGAGTGCAGCGGGTTGTAGTCGCCGGACAGTCGATAGATCAGGGCCTGGTCCGGCCGGGTCTGGTAGCTGATCGTCTTGACCGGCTCGGTGTTGCGCTGCGCCGGTGCGTCCGTGCCGGCGGGTCCGCGATCGCCGCCCCAGCCGCCGACGCCGCGGATGAACAGTCCGGCGGAGCTGCGCCACAGGGGCCTTCCGTCGGTGGAGGTGCCCGTGGTCTGCGCGACGATCAGCGCAGCCTTGCCCTTGTCCCACATCTCGGTGATCTCGGTGACGGCCTCGGCCTCGCCGTCGACGGGGATGTCACCCAGGATGTCCACGCGCTGTTCGGCGTGGAGCAGTTTGGCCCAGTCGAACCGGCCGGCCGATTTCAGCACACTGAAATCGACGCCGAGGGTGACCGGCATGGTCGGCACCATCCGCTGCTCGACGCCCTTGGTGTTGTTGGTGGTGAAGGCCAGGTCGTCGGTGCCGGCGCCGACGCCGAGTGCGTAGAGCATGCAGTCTCGCGAGGTCCACGAGACCTTCTTGGGTGCCGACCGGGCGCCGATGGCAGCGGGGTCGAAGGGGCTGAGTTCTCGACTCGAGGTTTCGGACACGGTGATTCCCTCTCGCATACGCGTTCTCGCGTAGAAAGTCGCGGTCTAAATACTCTAGTAGTATAGCATCGGGGGTGTTGACAAAGCCGTCACTGTGACCAGGGAGCGCGATGACCATCGATCCGCAAATACCGCAAGTACCAGCTGCGCCGGTCCCTTCCGGACCGGTCGCCCGGCGACACGTGGGCAAGGTCGTCCTGATCACCGGCGCGGCCCGGGGCATCGGGCGTGCCCAGGCGGTGCGCTTCGCCGCCGAGGGCGCCGACATCATCGCCATGGACATCTGCCGTGACCTGCCGACGACGGGATATCCGGGGTCGACTCCGGAGGACCTCGCCGAGACAGCCTGGCTGGTGGAGGCCCAGGGCCGGCGCGCGGTCGCGATCGAGGTCGACGTCACCGACTTCGACGCGCTGGCGGCGGCGGTGAACCGCGGGGTCGGTGAACTCGGCCGCCTCGACGTGGTGAGCGCCAATGCGGGCATGACCACCGCGGCCCCCGCCTGGGAGATCGACGTGGCGACATGGCGAGCCACAATCGACAACAATCTCAACGGCGCGTTCTACACCGCGAAGGCAACCATCCCGACGATGCTCGAGCAGGGGACCGGCGGGGCGATCGTCTTCACCAGTTCGGTCGCCGGGCTGACCGCCCTGCCGATGATCGCCGACTACGTGGCGGCCAAGCACGGGGTCACCGGCCTGGCCAAGGCGCTGGCGAACGAGCTCGGCGCCAGGCGCATCCGGGTCAACTCGGTGCATCCGTACGGCGTCAACACCGCACTCAACCCGCCGGACCTGAGGGAGGCGATGCTCACGCGGCCCGACCTCGATCCGCTGCTCTACCCCACGCTTCCGGACGGACGTAGCGAGCCCGAGGACATCGCCGCCGCGGTGGTGTGGATCTGCTCCGACGAAGCGCGTCACATCACCGGGATTCAGCTGCCCGTGGATCTCGGCCGCACCAACCGCTGACACCAGGCAATCCCGGACGATCCCGACCCACGCGTGGCGTGGGTCGGGATCGTCTGTCCTTCAACGCTGCCGGGCGATCAACCGATGTCCTCGGCGAAGTTGTCGAAGGACAACCGGTAGCTGAGGTCGCCGGCGTCGCGCGCCCCCGGGATGTCGTAGGCGGCACGACCGCCGGTGAGAAGCATCGACGACGGTCGGCACTGGTTCCACTCCACCGTGATCTGCCGGCGCCAGATACGCCAGATGCCGTCGCGCCGGGTCAGCTTGTCGAGGTAGCGGCCGCCGGTCAGGTACTCGTGCTCGCCGTCGAGGTCGCCGGTGGCCCGGGACTTCTCGGCATACTCCTCGCCGAAGAACGTGCTGACCGAGTCCCAGCCCCCCGGCACTCGGTGGTAGCCGAACAGCAGCGACTCGGAGTATGCACGGTCGCCGTCGATCGACACCAACTCGTTTGTCACATAGTGGATTCCGTAGGTGGTCTGGGCTTTCAGGCGGGGCACCATGAAGGCGGCGAACTCGTGGGCGTTGCCGTCGAAGGAGCCGTGCGCGTCGGTGGCGTCCTCGTGGTAGACCGATTTCAGGAGCTCGACGTCGCAACGGTCGATCGCGCGAGCATAGCGGTGCAGGACCTCGATGATCTGCTGACGGTCGTAGACCAGTTGTGCGGTGGCCTCCGGTGTCGATGGCTGAGGCTGGGGTTCGAACAGCATGTGATGCCTTTCCCGGGGTGTCGCGGCGGCGGCGTGGCCGACGCGGATATTGTCGCGTGATAAATACTCTAGTACTCTAGTAATAACCGACGGTCCGTATGGCCGACAAACGTGAGCGAGGCTTCGATGACCCAGACCATCCCGGCGGTCGACTACCTGGTGGTAGGCGACGATCCGCACCTTGTGTCGCAGGAGTGCGCGGACTGCGGCGCGCTGTACTTCGATCGGCGTAACGCCTGCGCGAAGTGCTTCGGAACCACCTTCGGCACACGCCGGCTCGCCTCCGAGGGTGTGGTACGCGGCTTCACGATCGTTCAGCGCGGCTCGAAGTCGGGTCCCTACACCTCGGTGGTCGTCGAGCTCACCGGGGGCGGCGTCGTGAAGTCCAACCTGATCGGGATCACCGATCCGGCCCTCATCCAGCCGGAGATGAAGGTGTCGCTGGTGACCTTCGAGGTGGGCGTCGACGACGACGGGACCAAGGCTGTGGCATTCGGATTCGAACCGATCGGAGCATGAACATGACTGACGACATCTGGATCATCGGGACCTCGATGACCAAGTTCGGCCGTTTCGCCGACCTCGACCTCCTCGACCTGGCCTCGCGCGCATCGCTCGACGCGATCGCCGACTCCGGGCAGTCCATGGCCGACATGGGGATGCTCGCCCTCGGCAACGTCTACGAGGCCAACTCCCACAACGGGCAACGCCTGCAGAAGCAGATCGGCCAGACCGGCATCCCCGTGTACAACGTCGTGAACGCCTGCGCGACCGGGGCCACCGCGGTGCGTGTCGCGATGATGGGGATCAAGGCCGGCGAATGTGACATGGCCCTTGCCGTCGGTGTGGAGAAGATGGGCAAGATGGGCATGCTCGGCAGTGCCGCGCGCAAGTCCGGGGAGAAGAAGGTCTTCACTCCCAAGGGTCGCTATGGCTCGGTGGTCAAGACCGAGGGGCTCCTCGGTACCGGGCTCATGCCCGGCGTGTTCGCCCAGGCCGGAACGGAATACGCGCTCGCGCACGGTGTGACCGCCGAACAGTTCGCGAAGGTCGCGGTGAAGAACCACCTGCACTCGACGCTGAATCCGCTGGCCCAGTACCGCAAGGAGTTCTCCCTCGAGGAGGTCCTCGGGGCGGAGGTGATCAGCTACCCCAACACCCTGCCCATGTGTTGTCCCACCGGAGACGGTGCGGCCGCGGTCGTGCTGGTGTCCGGGGCCAAGCTCAAGACCCTCGACCCCGACGTGCGCAAGCGCGCGGTCAAGGTCTCCGCGTCGGTGATGACCTCCGATCCGTGGGCGGAGGGCGGCCAGGTCCAGCCCGACGTCAACACCCTCACGCGCCTGGCGGTCGATCAGGCCTATGAGGCGGCCGGCATCGGCCCGGAGGACCTCGATCTCGTCGAACTCCACGACTGTTTCGCCACCGCCGAGCTCATCCACTACGACAACCTGCGGTTGTGTGAGCCGGGAGGCGCCGGTGACTTCATCGACTCGGGTGCCCCGATGCGCGACGGCAAGACCCCGGTGAACGTCTCCGGCGGACTCCTGTCGAAGGGCCACCCGATCGGCGCGACCGGCATCGCCAACCTCTACGAGGTCGCCACCCACCTCCGTGGCGAGGCCGGCGACCGCCAGATCGAGGGTGCCAAGGTCGGTCTCACCCACGTGATCGGGCTCGCGTCGGCCTGTGCGGTTCACGTGCTCGAGAAGCCCGCGGTCTGAGATCAAGCGAAAACCCAAGAGGGAGTAGTGATGTCAGGACCGCTTGACGGTGTGCGCGTGCTGGAGATCGCCAGCGCGGCACCCGCGCCATTCGCCTGCATGATGATGTCGGACCTCGGAGCCGACGTCGTCACCGTGGATCGGGCGACCAAACCCGGTCGCACCCCGCGCCGGCCGAGGGACCCGCTGGTCCGTGGTCGCCGCTCGGTGACCGCCGACCTCAAGTCGCCGGAGGGGATCGCCCTGGTGCGCCGGCTCGCAGCCTCCGCCGACGTGCTCGTCGAAGGATTCCGTCCCGGCGTCATGGAGCGCCTCGGCCTGGGCCCGGCCGACCTCGAGTCGATCAATCCGGGGCTGGTGTACGCGCGCATGACCGGTTACGGCCAGGACGGGCCGTTCGCGTCGCTGGCGGGACACGACATCAACTACATCGCGGTCGCCGGCGCGCTCGACCCCATCGGTCGCGCCGGTGAACGCCCGCTCGCGCCGCTCAACCTCGTCGGCGACTTCGGCGGCGGCGGCATGCTGCTCGCCGTGGGAATCCTGGCGGCGCTGCACGAACGGTCCACCTCCGGTCGGGGGCAGGTCGTCGACGCCGCCATGGTCGACGGTGCGGCGCTGCTCACCGCCTTCGTCCACGGCGTGAACGCCGACGGGAACTGGTCGCACGAGCGGGGTACCAACCTGCTCGACGGAGGTGCCCCGTTCTACGACACCTACCCGACCGCCGACGGCGGTCACATGGCCGTCGGTGCGCTGGAACGCCGCTTCTACGCCGAACTGCTCGTCGGGCTCGGCCTGTCCGGCGAGGACCTCCCCGCGCAGCTCGATCGCGAGGGCTGGCCGACGCTGCGGGCTCGTTTCGGCGAGATCTTCGCCTCCCGCACGCGGGCCGAGTGGACCGCGGTGTTCGCCGGACTTGATGCGTGTGTGTCCCCGGTGCTCTCGCCCTGGGAGGTCGCACAGGCCGAACATGTCACGGCGCGAGACGCATTCGTCCAGATCGACGGGATCGACCAGCCGGCACCGGCACCGCGCTTCTCCCGGACCCCCGCCGCGGTCCCGACCGGTCCCCGGCTGCCGGGTGAGGACACCGACGCGGTGCTGGCCGAGTGGGCGCCGCGGGCGGCGGCCGGCGGAATGGTGAGTGAGGGAGAGGTGGCCGCCCCATGACCGGTGCAGCAATGACCGAAACACAGACGACCACTGCCGCGGTCGATCTCGCCGTTCCCGACACCGTGGAGCAGGCGCGCGCAGACTTCCGCCGGTGGATGGCCGACCACCGCGTCGATCTCGAGCAGTTCCGGGAGACAGGCGGCGAGGTCACCGAGATCTTCGGACGGCTTCGTCAGTTGCAGCGAATGTTGTTCGACTCCGGGTGGATCCGCCTGGGATGGCCGCCGGAGATGGGTGGTCTCGGCGGAGCACCGATGCTGCGCAGCATCATCAGCGAGGAGCTCGCCGCGGCGGGGTACCCGCCGCCGTTCTCCTTCGCGACGCAGGAGGTGCTCGGGCCCGCAGTTGCCGAATTCGCCCGGCCAGAACTCGCCGCGCATGTGCTGCCCCGGCTGCTCAGCGGTCAGGAGACCTGGTGTCAGGGCTTCTCCGAGCCCGGTGCCGGGAGTGACCTGGCCTCTTTGCGACTCAAAGCCGTTGCCGTCGAAGGCGGTTGGCGGGTCTCCGGCGAGAAGATCTGGACCAGCTGGGCACAGCTGGCCGACCGCTGTGTCCTCCTGGCCCGGACCGGTGACCTCGACTCGGGACATCGCGGCATCTCGGCCTTCCTGCTCGACATGGACACCCCCGGCATCACGGTGAGCCTGTTGCGCAGCATGAACGGGGACGACGAGTTCTGCTCGTTGTTCTTCGACAACGTGTTCATCCCCGAGGACCGACTGCTCGGCAAGCCCGACGGTGGGTGGGCGGTCACGATGCATGTCCTCGCCGGTGAGCGGGGTGCGGCCGCATGGCAACGCCAGATCTGGTTGCGGTCGCGACTCGACGAGCTGGCCGCGGCGGGCGGCGTCGACGACACCGTCCTCGGTGAGAGTTTGGAGCTGCTCATGGCCCTGCGGGTGCTGTCACGTCGCACCGTGCGGGCACTGTCCGCCGGCGAGCCGGTCGGATCGACCACCTCACTGGACAAGCTCGCGATGTCCACGGCCGAGAAATTCCTCTTCGACGCCGCGATGTCGGGTGCGTCCGACGAGATCGTCCTGGGGGGTTCGTTCGACAGCGGTTCGGGCCCCGGAGGGGGCGACGGCGCCTGGCGCAACGACTACCTCTACAGCCGCGCGTCGTCGATCTACGGCGGCGCGGCCGAGATCCAACGAAACATCATCGCCGAACGCCTGCTCGGCCTACCCCGCTGAGAGCGAAGGGATTGCGAATGGATGCCGACGACGTCACCCAGGTGACCGAGAGCCTGCGCCGGGCTCTCCAGACAGATCCGGACAACGCACGGGACGCGGTCGGGGAGTTCGGTTGGACCGAACTCCTCGACGACGAACCCATGGTCGCGGTGAGGACACTGTTCCCGCTCTGGGGCGAGCTCCTCGCCCATGGGTCCATGCTCGACGAGGTGATGGCGCACGCGACCGGCATCGCCGATCTCGACCCGACCACCCGGGTGGCACTCCCCGCACTGGGCGGAAGTGATGTGCCCGGCACCCGCCGCGGCGATTCGGTGATCCTCGACGGACTCATCGCCCCCGGCTCCGGTCCGGTGCTGGTCGCGGCCACGTCGGAGAGCGGCGCGGTCGCCCTGGTCGTCGTGGCAGCACCACCGGCGCAAGCCGGCGACCCGCTGGACCCGACGATGGCCTTGCGGCGCATCCGCGGTGAGTTCACCGTGATCGCCGAACCGGTCGCCGACGCGCCGATCGCGTGGGCGTCGATGCTCGCGGCCGGACGGCGTGCGCTCGCACATGAACTCAACGGGGTCACCGGTGCGATGAAGGCGATGACGGTGGAGCACGTGCTCTCCCGCGAGCAGTTCGGCCAGGCACTCGGCTCGTTCCAGGCGGTCAAACACCAACTGGCCGACGTCCACCTGTGGCATCAGGTCGCCGAACTGTCGGCCGCCGCCGCGTGGGAAGACGGTGGTGTGCGGCAGGACGGTGTGCGGCAGGACGGTGTGCGGCAGGACGGGGGGGCGCAGAGCGCAGCACTGGCGAAGGTGTCGGCGAACCGCGCCTCCGCCACCGCCCGCCGCGTCTGCCAACAGCTGCTCGGTGGGATGGGGTTCACCTGGGAGCACGACTTCCACCGCTACCTGCGGCGCGCGCTCACCCTGGAGCCACTCCTGGGTGGCGTCGCCGACCTGCACGGCGAACTCGGGGCGGCGCTGCGCGACGGCCGGCTCGGACACCAACTGATCTCGCTCTGACCACACCCGGCCGCCCTGGGTCACAGCCCGGCGCATCCACCAACACATACTCGAGGAGACAACATGCGCGAAGCCTGGATCATCGATGGAGTCCGTACCCCGCGCGGTAAGGGCAAGCCCTCCGGGGCGCTGCACGGCGTGCATCCGCAGGAGCTCCTCGGTGGGCTTCTCACCGCGTTGAGCGAGCGCGGCCTCGACGCCGCCGACGTCGACGACGTCGTGATGGGCAACGGAGAACACGCCGGCGATCACGCCAACGACATCGCCCGTTCGGCCGCGCTCACCGCGGGCTGGCCGGTGACCGTGCCGGGCCTGACCATCAACCGTTTCTGCGGCGGCGCCCAGCAGGCGGTCATGACCGCCGCCACCGGAGTGCTCTCCGGATGGCAGGACCTGGTGGTCGCCGGTGGTGTGGAATCGATGTCGCGCCACAGCTACGGGCAGCCGCTCGACGCCAACAACCCGCGGCTCCGAGAGCGTTATCCGCTGGTGCCGCAGGGCATCTCGGCCGACCTCATCGCCACACTGGAAGGTTTCGACCGGGAGACGGTCGACGCCTTCGCGGTGCGCAGCCAGGAACTCGCCGCGCAGGCGATCAAGGAGGACCGCTTCGCCCGCAGCATCGTGCCGGTTCGCGACGCCGACGGCACCGTGCTCCTCGAGACCGACGAGCATGCCCGTCCCGGCACCACCGTGGAATCCCTGTCGGGCCTGCCCGCGTCCTTCGCGCGCTCGGGCAGCAAGCCCCGCGACGACCGCGGCCGCTCCTTCGACGACATGTGTCGCGAGACCTACCCGGAGGCGGCCGAGATCGCACATGTCCACCACGCCGGGAACTCCTCCGGCGTGGTCGACGGTGCCGCGGCGATCGTCGTCGCCTCGGATGAGTACGCCAGGGCGCACGGACTGACGCCGCGGGCACGGCTGGTCAGCGCGGCGGTGCGGGGCGCCGAACCGGTCATCATGCTGACCGCGCCGGGACCGGCCGCCGAACTGTGCCTGCGCAAGGCCGGGATGACCGTGGCCGACATCGACCTCTGGGAGATCAACGAGGCCTTCGCGGCCGTGCCGCTGAAGGTGATCAAGGACTTGGCGATCGACCCCGACCGGGTCAACGTCAACGGTGGAGCCATCGCGCTGGGGCACCCGATCGGTGCCACCGGTGCGATGCTCTTCCAGACCGTCATCGACGAGCTCGAGCGCCGCGACCTCTCGACCGGGCTGGTGACGATGTGCACCGGCGGCGGGATGGCGACCGCCACCATCGTGGAACGGATCTGACCACCTGCGCTGTTCGCGCGGACCGATCGCCCACCCTGCAAGGAGAGACATGACCGACGCGGTAGAGACGTATCAATCGGTGGAAGTGCACCGGAACGGCCACGTCGCCGAGTTGCGGCTGAACCGGCCCGACACCCTGAACGCCTTCGACGACACACTCGTCAACGAACTGCCGGCTGTGCTGATCGGCCTCGCCCGGGACACCGGGGTTCGCGCGGTGGTGTGGACCTCGACCGGCAGGCATTTCTCCGCCGGTGGCGACATGGAGACGATCCTGGCCGGGCACGCCGATCTCAATGTGCTGCTGCAAGGGGTCGACGACGGTCGCCGCCTGTTCCGGGCCTTCGCCGACTTCCCCAAGCCGCTCGTGACGGCGGTGCAGGGAAGCAGCTTCGGGGTGGCGACCAGTCTGATCTTCACCTCCGACGCGGTCGTGGTGTCCCCGGGCACCAAGCTGGCCGATCCGCACGTCCACATGGGGCTCGTCGCCGGCGACGGTGGTTGTGTCACCTGGCCGCTCAGCGCCGGTCTCGCCCGCGCCAAGCGCAAACTGCTGTGGGGAGAGGCGCTGACGGGACCCGAAGCGGTCGATCTGGGCCTGGCAACCGACCTCGTCGACTCCCCGGAAGATCTGCACGACAAAGCCTTCGAGCTCGCAACCCGGGTCGCGGCCATCCCGCCGATCGCCACGCAACTGACCAAGCGCGCCCTCAACCGGGTGCTGTCGGCCAACACCGACCAGGTCCTCGACACCGGCTTCTATCTCGAAGCCCTGTCCAATCGCAGCGCGGACGCGGTGGAGGCGGTCAACGCATTCAAGGAGAAAAGAGAAGGACGATGGACCGGAGCGTGAGCATGACCCGCGAGATCATCTGGGGCGAGGACGTCGTCGACGGGCACTACGCCGGACATCCCGGCCGCGTGTACGCCCAGACGCCGTCGTCGCTGGTGGAGGTGCTGAACTCGGCCGGCCGCTGGGAAGGCCGCGACTACCTGGTGCAGGGGGATCGTCGGATCTCGCACCCGCAGTTCCGCGATGCGGTGCCCGCGGCCGCCGCGCTGCTGGCCGCCGCCGGGGTGACCCCCGGTGACCGGGTGATGCTGCACTGCTACAACCGTCCCGAGTTCGCGCTGGCCACCTGGGCCACCTGGTGGCTGGGCGCGGTACCGGTGTATGCCAACCGGTGGTGGAGCGCCGGGGAGATCGCCCACGCGGTCGACGTCACCGCTCCCGCGCTGATCCTCGCCGACGCGCCCTCGAACATGCCGCCGGGGAGCGCTGTACGCGACCTCGCCGAGCTGGAGTCATGCTGGGAGGCAACGCGGTCCGTCGAGCCGGCGTCGGGAATCGACCTCGACAGCACCGCACTGATCCTGTTCACCTCGGGCAGTTCCGGCGCGCCCAAGGCGGTCCAGCTCTCGGTCCGCTCGGTGATCGCCAACCAGCACAACCTGCTGGCCCGGTCGCGACGGCTCCCGCAACACCTCGATGCCGATGCGCCACAGACGGTCACGCTGGTGTGCACGCCGCTGTTCCACATCGGCGGGGTGTCCAACATCCTCACCAACCTGATCATCGGCGGCCGGCTGGTGCTCACCGAGGGCAAATTCGACGCCGGGGAGATCCTCGACCTGATCGAGGCCGAGCGGGTGCAGAGCTGGGGCGGCGTGCCGACGATGGCGGTGCGACTGCTCGAACACCCGGAGTTCGCCGACCATGACCTGTCGAGCCTGCGGTCCTTCCCACTCGGCGGCGCGCCGCTGCCGGCCGCGCTGCTGGAACGCATGGTCGCCAAACTGCCGCAGCTCAAGAAGCGCGGACTGGCCAACACCTGGGGCATGACCGAGACCGGCGGATTCATGACCGTCGCAGGCAACGCGGACCTCGAGCAGCGCCCGGGTACCGTGGGCCGCCCATACCCGGTGGTGGAGATGCGGATCGACAACCCCGACGAGACCGGAAGCGGCGAGGTCCTCGTGCGCGCCCCCACGATCATGCTGGGCTACCTCGGCATCGACGACGGCACCGTCGACGCCGACGGATGGCTGCACACCGGTGACCTCGGCCACCTCGACGCCGACGGCTACCTCTTCCTGGACGGGCGCAGCAAGGACATCGTGATCCGCGGCGGCGAGAACATCGCGTGCGTGCATGTCGAGCAGGCGCTGCTGTCGCATCCGGCGGTGGTGGAGGCCGCGGTCTTCGGTATTCCTCACGACGACCTCGGCGAAGAACTCGCGGCGGCGATCACCCACCGCGCCGGCCGGCCGGTGACGTCGGAGGAACTCGTGGCGCACTGCCGGAAAACCCTGGCGTACTTCGAGGTTCCCTCGCAGTGGCAGATCGGCGAGGCCCCGCTGCCCACGCTGGCCGGCGAGAAGCTGAACAAGAAGGCCATCAGGGCGACGTTCATCGAGACGGCCGCATCCGAGCAACCGACGAAAGAGGCGTGAGTCATGTTCCTCAGCCCCGCAGACGAATACTTCACCCACCAGACCGCGCTCACCCACGCGATGGTCGCCACGAGCGACCCGTCGTGGCGCGAACGCTACTGGGTGAGTTTCCAGGACACCACGACCGGCGACACGGTTCTCACCCTCGGCCTCGGCCGGTATCCGAACCAAGACGTGATGGAAGCGTTCGCATGCTTCTCCTCCGGCGGCGTCCAGACCAACGTCCGGCTGTCGCGGACGTTGCTGCCGCAGAGCCATCAGATGACCGTCGGTGACTTCGCCTGCGAGATCGTCGAACCCATGCGCACCCTGCGATTCACCCTCGGCGACAACGACTCCGGACTCGCTTTCGACGTCACCTTCGAGGCGACGTTCGAGCCCATCCTGGAGGGACGCTTCTTCCAGATCAGCCGTGCGCGAACCACTTACGATGCGATCCGCTACGTCCAGCACGGACGCGCGCGCGGATGGATCCGTACCCCGTCGGGCGAATCGATCGAGGTGACACCGGAACGCTGGTGGTGCGAACGCGACCACTCGTGGGGTACCCGACCGCTCCCGCGCGCCGAGGGACAGCCGCCGGGTGAACGGCCCGAGTGGAAGATGCTGCTGTTCGCACCGCTGCAACTGCCCGACTTCGCGGTACACCTCTACCTGCAGGAGTCCGAACCGGGCCGTCCCGTCTACCTGTCGGCGGGTATCGCCGCCGGGCTCGACAGCGACGCCGAGGTCCCGGTGATCGTCGGCGTCGACCATGACCTCGAATGGGAGAAGGACGCGGCTGCACCGACTCTCGTCGGCGGCCGGGTCACCCTGATGCTGCACGGCGGCGAACGGATCGACCTCGAACTGTCCGCGCGTCCGGCCCGGGCGCACCTGCGTGGCGGTGGCTATGAGGGGTGGAACGGATGGAAACAGGGCAGTTGGCGCGGTGAACTGACCGCCGAGCACGACCAGTGGGATCTGCGTGACCGGTCGAATTTCTACCGGTACGCCAAAGCCGGTTCGGATCATCTGGTCGAGGTGCGGCACAACGACTCCGTCGGCTACGGGATCGTCGAGTACATGGTGCTGCCCGGGTACGGCCGCTACTCCGAGGCCCTGCCGCCCACGCGCCCCAAGGCCTGAGATGGTCACCGACATGCGTGCGGCGTTGCTCGACATGCTGGCCGACCAGGGCATCGCCGACCTCACCACACCCGTCCGGCTCGGCGGCGGCAGCTCTCAGGAGAACTGGGCGTTCGACGCCGAGTTCGACACCCCTGCGGGGCGGGTGACCCGGGCGCTGCTGTTGCGCCGTGAACCCGCACGCGGTGTCGTCGACACCCCGCGGGACGTGGAGTACGCGCTGCTGCGCGCACTCGGACGGACCGACCTTCCGGTCGCCGCGGTCCACGCGCTCGACGACGGGACCCGACTGGAGCGCCCGGCGATGGTGGTCGACCGCCTCGTCGGTCGCGCCGACCGGGCCGTGTTGCGCAGCAAGGATCCACTTCGGATCGGTCGCGAGGCGCAGTTCGACCTCGCGGGCGCCGTCACCGATCTGCTGGCGGACGTGCACCGCGTCGACGTGGAGTCGACAGGTCTGACCGAAGTGCTGCCGGTACCCCACGATCCCGCCGAGGTCGAGATCGACAGGTGGGCGGCCGAACTGGACCGGGTGGAACTCGAGCCCCATCCGGGCCTGCGCGAGGTGCTGGCCTGGCTGCGCCGTCACCGGCCCTCCCCGGCGCCGGTCTCGCTGGTCCACGGTGACTTCCGGCCCGCCAATGTCCTCGTCGACGGCGGTGCGCTGACGGCGTTGCTGGACTGGGAGCTGGCGCATCTCGGCGACGCCCACGACGATCTGGGCTGGTACACCTGCTCGGTCTACCGGCGCGAGCACTTCATCGACGGCCGGTGGGGCCTGGAGGACTTCCTGAAGCGGTGGTCGGCGGCGACGGGTGTCGAGGTCGACCGGCCGCGACTGCATTTCTGGCAGGTGATGAGTGTGTTCCGCCTGGCGGTGATCGCACTCGCCGGGGTCCGCGGGTTCTGCGACGGAGACACCGACCGGCCGGCCGGTCCGACCACCTATGTGGAGGGGCTGGCGTTGGCGGAAACCGGCATGCTGGCCGGAGAAGAGGGCGTGACGCTGTGAGACCGCAACCATCGGAGATCATCTCGGGGATCCGTGCGATTCTCGATGACACCATCGCGCCCGAGCTGACCAGCGATCACGCCCGATCGCGATTGATCGAGATCCGTGCTGTGCTGGCTCAGATCGACTGGGATAATGCAGGCTTCGAACTCGTCGCCCGTGCCGATTCCCTGGCTGCGGGGCTCGCCGACGCCCGACACTGGTTGCCGGGTGAGCTGCCGTCACCGCCGCCTGCCGCCGATTACGGGTCCTATCAGGGCTATCACGAGGAACTCGCCGCGCTGGCGACGAGGACTCTGGAGAACCTGCGCTCGGTACTGACCGAGGCCCCCTCCGACCTGGCGGCCTCGGCTGTCTATCGCCGGTTGCTGACCCTCGTCTGAGGTCGCTGCGCCCTCGTAGCTGCTGCTGGATCTCACGGCCGCGTCCACACGTCTGTCAGGCGTGCCGGACGCGGCCGTGTTCCCTATGCCCGTCTTCCCGGCGGAACCCACCGCCTGATCGTCGGCGTTGATCATCGCGACCGGAATATTCTATGATTAGATTGTCGAGTACTAGACTTTATGGAATGGTGATGGCATGGCTCACAGCATGGTGATGGAATGACTCCCAGCGTCGACGAATTCGCCCACGAAGCCCGCGAGTTCCTGGGCTCGCTGACCCGTGATCGTGGCGACGTGACCGCGACCAAGCCGGTCAAGTCGCGGTACGCACTGTTCTCCGGATCGACCGACGATGAGCTCGCCGCCGCCCTCGACTACCAGCGCGCGATCTTCGACGCCGGTTTCGGGTGGATCGCCGGCCCCGTCGAGGATGGTGGAGCCGGCCTGCCGCCGCAGTACGAGCGGGCTTTCGCCAAGGTCGAGCGCGGCTTTCCGATCCCGTCGAAGGGGCCCCTGTCGGTCAGTCTCGGCATGGTGGCGCCGACGCTGGCGCAGTTCGGTTCACCCGAGGCGAAGTCGAAGTGGCTCAAGGGTTTGCGTCGCGCCGATGTGGTCGGCTGCCAGTTGTTCAGCGAACCGGCCGCCGGCTCGGACCTGGCGGCGGTGCGGACCAAGGCGACACGCGAGAACGCCGACGGCGACTGGACACTGAACGGACAGAAGGTGTGGACGTCCGGTGCGCACTATTCGCAGGTCGGCATCGCCCTGACCCGCACCTCGGACGGACCGCGGCACAAGAACCTGACGGCCTTCGCCGTGGACATGACCGCCCCCGGCGTCGAGGTCAGGCCGCTGCGCCAGATCACCGGGGCCGCCGACTTCAACGAGGTGTTCCTCACCGACGTCGTCGTCCCGGACGCGCATCGGCTCGGTGAGGTCGGTGCGGGGTGGCAGGTCGCGATCGCGATGCTGATGCACGAGCGCAACGCGATCGGCGGTTCCTCCAGCGGGGGAAGTGGATTGTTCCGCATGGACGACCTCGCCGCCTGGATCTCCGATCTGGGCCGGGGCGACGATCCGGTGGTCGTCGAGGCCTTCGCCAAGGTCTACTCGGGTGTCACCTCGGCGAAGGCCATGCGAGCGCGGGCCGATGCGAACCTCAAGGCCAACGGTGTACCCGGACCCGAGATGTCGCTGGGCAAGCTCGCGCTCACCGCGAACCTCCAGGCGCTGAGCGACCTGGTGAGCGTGGTCCTGGGGCCGCGGCTGATCGGCGACACCGGTGCCCCGCAGTCGTTCGCCTGGTCCGAACTCGTCCTGAGCGTGCCGGGAATGCGTATCGGCGGCGGCACCGACGAGATCCACCGCAACACCGTCGCCGAACGATTCCTGGGGCTCCCCAAGGACAAGCAGAAGTACACGCAGACACCAATGACACAGACAAGTAGTGACGCAGACAAGTGAGGAAAACCATGGGACATCTCGACGGTAAGACGATCATCGTGACCGGTGCCGCGCGCGGCATCGGACGTGAGCACGCATTGCTGTTCGCCGCGGAGGGCGCCAGTGTGGTCGTCAACGACCTGGGCGGCGCCCAGGACGGCAGCGGCGCACAGGCCGGCCCGGCCCAGGACGTGGTCGAGGAGATCAAGGCCGCCGGCGGGCAGGCCGTGGCCAACGGCGACGACGTGTCCGACTCGGCCGGCGCGGCCCGCATCGTGGCGACGGCCATCGACACCTTCGGTGGTGTCGACGGCCTGGTCAACAACGCCGGAATCCTGCGCGACCGAGTGCTGGTCAACATCGACGACGACGACTGGGATCTGGTGCTGCGGGTCAACCTGCGTGGCACCTTCGTGATGACCCGTGAGGTCGCGCGCTACTGGCGCGAGCAGAGCAAGGCCGGCAAGGACACCTCCGGTTCGGTGGTGAACACGAGCAGCGAGTCGGGTGTCTTCGGCAACCCGGGGCAGACCAACTACTCGGCAGCCAAGTCGGCTGTCGCCACCCTCACGCAGGTCGCCTCGAAGGAACTGCAGCGCTACGGAGTTCGCGTCAACGCGATCCTGCCGCAGGCCCGCACCCGGCTCACCGAGAGCGCCTTCGGCGATGCGCTGGCAGGCAAGGAAGGCGAGTTCGACCGTTTCGACCCGGCGAACGTCTCGCCGTTCGTCGGCTATCTGCTGGCTCCGTCCTGCCCGTTGACGGGGGAGGTCTTCCTCGTCGGCGGTTCGCGCGTGCAGCGCATCGCGCCGTGGACCAAGGATCCCAACTGGAAGCTGATGTCGGAAGGACGCTGGACGCTCGACGCCCTCGACAAGGCCGTCGCCGAGGCCGGCATCCCCAGCGGCGGAAACAGCTGGACCGCGAACCCGGGAAAGGGCGCCAAATGACGACCGCGGAGTCGGTGGACAAGACCACCGAGGCGAAGATGCCCGAAGCCGTCATCACCGACGAGATGGTCGAGTCGATGAAGGCCCGCGCCGGGGTCAACCTGCGCATCGACCATTCGGTCAACAACGAAGAGGCGACTCGCATCGCGGTGACCAAGTTCACCGGCGGCATCGGCGATGTCAACACGCTGTGGACCGACGCCGAGCAGGCGCAACGCTCGGATTACGGTGCCCCGGTTGCCCCGCCGTCGTTCGTGATCGGTTGTTTCTCCGGAATCCAGTTCGGCTGGCCGGGACTCGGCGCTTTTCACAACGCGACACAGGCGCACTTCTACAAGCCGGTGTACTGGGGTGACACCATCACCGCGACGTGTCGGTACGACGGTTTCACCGGGCCGCGTCCCAGCAAGTTCGCCGGCCAGATGGTGACCGATCATTTCGTGAACAGCTACCGCAACCAGCACGACGAGCTGGTCGCCGAGATCAACTGGCAGGTGGTCAATTTCGAGCGCGGTTCGGCGAAGTCGCGGTCGAAGGAGGCGGGGAAGGACTCGTCGAAGCCCGAGCTGGTGCTGCCGCATCCGTGGCAGGAGGACGAGATCGTCGCCATCGAGCGTCAGGTCCTCGCCGAGAAGCCGCGCGGCACCGCCCCCCGCTTCTGGGAGGATGTCACCGTCGGCGAGACGATGCAGACCCTCACCAAGGGTCCGATCGGTCTGACCGACGAGGTCGCCTTCATCGCCGGCGGCGGCACCCCGATCCCGCGTCTGAAGGCGCACGCCGCGGCTCTTGCCGACTACCAGGCGCATCCGGCGTGGTCGTTCCGCGACCCGGTGATGGGTTCGAGTGAACCGATCTACGCCGTGCACTACAACAAGGCGGCGGCCAACGCGATGGGCGTGGCGTTCCAGTACGACGTCGGGTTCCAGCGGCAGTGCTGGCAGACCCAGCTCCTGACCAACTGGATCGGCGACAACGGCTGGGTGGCCGACTGCAGCTCGGAGTACCGCGGCTTCGTCTACCTGTCCGACGTCATCACCCTCGGCGGTGAGGTCACCGGCAAGGAGATCACCTCCGACGGCGAACACGTCGTGCATCTGACCACCTTCGCGACCAACCAGCGCGGGGCGAATGTGATGCCCGGAACCGCGACCGTTGCCCTCCCGTCTGCCGAAGGTGTGTCTCCCGTGGCCCGCCGGGCACGGAAAGCGTAAGGAAAAGTACATGGCACTCGACGCGCAGGAGCGTTCGGCGCTGGCCGAAGCCGTCCGCGATGCCTCGGCATCGGGTCCGCGGGACCACCTCGACGATCACGGGAAACCCCGCCGTGACGAACGGTTGTGGAAGCTCCTGGTCGATCAGATGGGTCTCGGTGGCCTGGTCGTCGCCGAGGGGTCGGAGTCCGACGAGGACTCCGCGGGCATCGCCGAGATGGCGCTCGTCTGTGAGGAACTCGCCCGCAACCTGGCGGTGGTGCCGGCCCTCTCGACTCTCGGGATGGCCGGTTCGCTCCTGCGCGTCGTGGCCACTGGCGAGGCGGAGGCCCTGCTGTCGCGGGCGGCGGCCAATGAGGTGGCGATCGCCGTCGGCTGGCCGGATGCGGGCTCCACCCGGGTCGTCGCCGCGCTCACCGGTTCGGGCCGCACCGACCCGGGCAGCACGATCACCGTCGACGGTCAGGTGGACTTCGTCCTCGACGGGTCGGATACCGACGTCCTGCTCGTGCCGGTGCGGGTCGGCGACACCGAGGTCGTCGTGGCCGTGGACACCGGTGCCCAGGGCCTGGCCGTCACGGCGATGACCGGTCTGGATCTGACGCGGGGGCTGGCATCGTTCGCATTCACCGGATGCCCGGCCACCGTCGTCGGACCCGCGTCGAATCTGGCGTCGGCTCTGGACATCTCGCTGATCCTGATCGCCGCCGAACAGATCGGTGTCGCCCAGCACTGCCACGACGCGGCGGTCGCCTGGGCCAAGGAACGCATCCAGTTCGATCGTCCGATCGGACAGTTCCAGGCCATCAAGCATCAGCTCGTCGACCTGCTGATGAAGCTCGAACTCGGCCGGTCGGCACTCGATGTCGCGGTCGCTGCGGCCGATGCCCATCTGGAGAGTCCGGACGAGGAGACCGCCCGCGCCCTGTCGGTCGCGGCGAGCACCGCCAAAGCCGCCTGCGGTGACGCCGCGGTCATCATCGCCGACCAGTCGTTGCACATCCTCGGCGGTATCGGGTTCACCTGGGAACATGACGCCCACCTGTATCTGCGGCGCGCCAAGGTACTCGAGGTCTATCTCGGGACCCCGGGCGCCCATCGCGCACGTTTCGCCACCCGACTGCTGGAGGATGCAAGCCGATGACCGCGGCACAGACAACTTCGTCGACCACCTCGGAGCCGGAAGTGCTTCTCGAGGTGAGTGATTCGGGCGTCGCCACCCTGACGCTGAACCGGCCGAAGCGTAAGAACGGCCTGAACAAGGCGATGGTCGATCAGGCCATCGCCGCACTGGAGACCATCTGGGGCGACGACCGGTGCCGGGTGGTGGTACTCACCGGAGCCGGAACGTCGTTCTGTTCGGGAATGGACTTGTCCGAGCGGATCCTGCCCGACGAGATGACGTTCATGCGACGGGTGGGGCATCTGTGCACGGTCATCCACGACCTCCCGTTGCCGGTGATCTCGAAGGTGCGTGGGGGTGCGGTCGGCTACGGCGCCAATCTCGCGCTGTGCGCGGACCTGGTGGTGGCGAGTGACACCGCGGTCTTCGGTGAGATCTTCGCCGAGCGCGGACTGTCCATCGACGGTGGCGGCTCCTGGCTCGTGCCGCGGCTGGTGGGCCTCGGGCGCGCCAAGGAGATCATGTTTCTCGCCGCCCGCGTGAGTGGTCCCGAGGCGGCGGAGATGTGCCTGGTCAACCGGTGCGTCCCCGATGCGGATCTCGACGGATTCGTCGACGACTGGTCCGCGCGGCTCGCCGACGGTCCGCGACGCGCGTTGTCGGTCATCAAACAGCAACTGAACGCGTCCTTCGAGCGTTCGTTCGCCGACGCCATCGAATCCGAGGCGGTGGGACAGGCGCTCTCGTTCCGGTCCAAGGAATCGCGCGAAGGGGCCAAGGCCTTCTTCGAGAAGCGCGTTCCCGACTTCCGGTCCTGCTGAGAAGGAGCGATCGACGATGTCCATCAGTGAGCGTGCCGTTGACCCCGACTGCACCGCAGACGAATTGGTCACCGTACGTGCTGTGCGCGAGGCCATCCACGCCGAGATCGCGGCCGGGGCCGGCGCCGCGGAGACGATTCTCGCCTCCGCCGTCCCGTTGTTCCATCGGGCGCTGGAAGAGGACCTTCGGCCCGAACGCCGGGTGGCCCATCGCACCCGTGTGGCGGAAGCGTTGTCGGCGTTCGGCTTCGACCCCGACGCCGGTGCCGATCCGTACTGCGGAGTCGTCGAGCGGGTCGCGTCGATCGCGACCGATCCCGCATCCTCCGCGGTGAGGATGCTGCTGGAATCGCTGGTCGCCGCCGATCTCCCCGGCGCCGGACGCACCATCGAAGCCGATGGGCCCGCCGCCGGTGAGTCCGAGGGCAATTCGCTCGGGGAGGAGCTGACCTCGGCGATCCGGCCCGACGCAGTGCGAACCTATCTCGCCGCACGTCTCGGACGAGACGTGCGTGTGCGGTCGGTGAAGCAGCTCGCCGGCGGCCTGTCCAAGAAGACCACCCTGCTCACGATCGACGGCGATGCCGCGGCGCCGGAAGAGATCGTGTTGCGGCAGGTCGCGCCGGGACGCGACGCCCACACACTCATCGACGAGTTCGCCGTCGTCGGCCACGTCTTCGGCCATGGCGTCGCGGTACCCGAGCCGCTGTGGCTGGAGCCCCAGGACAATGCCCTGGGCGGACCGTTCTTCGCGACCCGCCGAGCCCGCGGGGCCAATGTGGGCGACGTCTTCGGGCCGGACCCGGGCACCACGCCGAAGGCCGCGGAAGCCCTGGCGCGGGAGCTGGGCAACCTGCATGCGCTAGCGATCGACGGCGCGGTGCCGACACCGGTGCCCCCGATGGCCACTCGCGGCGAGATCCTGGACGCCATCGACGAGCAACGTCGACTGGTGCGCGGCGTGGAGCGCGCCATCGGTATCGATGCCGCGCCGCTTGGCTCGCTGTTGTTCGAATGGCTGGCGGCAAATGCGCCGACGGGGGTCGAGACACCGGTGCTCCTGCACGGGGACCCGGGATTCCACAACATCCTCCTCGACGGTGAGGAACTCACCGCGATGCTGGACTGGGAGCGCGCCCGAATCGGCGATCCGGCACAGGATCTCGCGTACGTCCGGCCCGCGGTCGAGAACATCTTCGAGTGGGAGGACTTCCTGCGAATCTACTGTGAGGCCGGTGGCCGACGCCCGACCGACCAGCAGCTGGCCTACTACGCCGTCTGGCACGATGCCTGGCGATTCGTCGGCTCCTACCGTGGTCTCGGGCGCCTGGTGAGCGAACCACGAACGCTCCTCGACGCGCTCCTGGGGTTGGACTATGCGCCCCGCTACCTGCGGGGCGGACTGGAGAAGGCATTCGAGGTGGCCCTGTGAACACCCGCGCACTGCACCCGCTCGACGAGACGCTGATGCACCAGGTTCCCTGGCCGTTCGGCTTCGCCGGCACCTCCGATCCCCGGTTCTACGATCGGTACTGGTTCGCCGGGGTCGACCCCGCCGGCGGCGCCGGATTCATCTCCGGCATGGCGCTGTACAAGAACATGGGGGTCTGCGACGGATACGGTGCGGTTCAACGCGCCGGGCGGCAACACAATTCACGATGGTCGAGGCCGTTGGTCACCGAGACCGCGCAGGCCACCGTCGGGGACCTCGGGGTGGAGATCATCGAGCCCTACCGCAAGGTGCGTGTCTGTTGGTCAGGCGAATCCTCGCCACTTGCAGCCGAACTCGTGTTCACCGCGGCATTCGGTCCCTACACCGAGGAGCACTACCTCGACGCCAGTACCGGCCGGATCGGCCAGGAGATCACCCGGTACAACCAGATCGGGCGCTGGGACGGATGGCTCGCGGTCGATGGTGACCGGCTGACCGTCGACGACTGGTGGGCGGTGCGCGATCATTCGTGGGGTGTCCGCCCGGGCGTGGGGGGCATCGACCGGTCGGTGGCCGACCCGGCAGCACGCGCATCGGCGCCGATGATGCACACGGTGTTGTATGCGGCCACCGCGGACAGCTGTATCTGCGTGTCCCGGCGCGAGAATCAACGCGGACAGGTCACCTATCTCGACGGCGAGGTCATCGGTGCCGACGGTCGGCGTTCCACCGTGGTGATCGCCGATGTGACGCCGGAGTTCGTGCCCGGAACCCGGACATACCGATCGGTGCGGATGGTCGTCGAATCCGAGGCGGGCACCCGCCACGAGATCGTCGCGACACCGCTGCTCGACCCGTGGGCCTACGCGGGGACCGGATACGACGGCGGTTACGCCGACGGGCGCGGCCTCGGAGTGCCGCGCGGCGAGCTCGTCGAACACGATGTCTACGATCTCGTCGCACCCGAGTCCGTGCTGCTCGACGGTGCGCCGACCCCGAGCGGTCACCGCGAACAGTTCGCGCGGATCGTCGTCGACGGTGTCGAGACCACCGGGTACTGCACCGTCATGACGCGCGGTTCGTTGCCGCACCGCGGGGTGGGCTGACCGGCCGACGAGCCCCCTGCGGCGTAGGTTGGACGACATGCGATTCGGACTCTTCATTCCCCAGGGCTGGCGTCTCGACCTCGTGGGCATCGAACCCGCGGCGCAGTGGGAGGTGATGTCGTCGGTCGCGAACCGCGCCGAGTCGGCCGGCTGGGACTCGGTCTGGGTCTACGACCACTTCCACACCGTGCCGCTGCCCACCGACGAGGCGACCCATGAGGCGTGGACTCTGGTGTCGGCGATCGCGGCGACCACGCGCCGCGTCGACATCGGCCAGATGTGTACCGCCATGAGTTACCGAAATCCGATGTACCTGGCCAAGGTCGCCGCCACCGCGGACCTCATCTCCGGTGGCCGAGTGCAGATGGGCATCGGCGGCGGTTGGTACGAACACGAATGGCGTGCATACGGTTACGGTTTCCCCTCCGCCGGCGAACGTCTCGCGCGTCTCGACGAGGGCGTGCAGATCATGAAGCAGGCCTGGGAGAAGGGGCGGGCGAGCTTCGACGGCAAGCACTACACCGTCGACGATGCGATCTGCGCACCCCGGCCGACCGCGGGAAAGCTACCGCTCTGGATCGCCGGCGGCGGCGAGAAGAAGACGCTGCGGATCGCGGCGAAGTACGCAGATTACACCAACTTCGACGGCACGCCCGACGGATTCGCGCACAAATCGTCGGTGCTGCAACAGCATTGCGCCGACCTCGGACGCGACTACGACTCGATCGTCAGGTCGTCGAACTACAACGTCATCCTCGGCGAGACCGACGCCGAGGTGGAACGCAAACTCGCCGATCTGCAGGCGCGGCTGGCCAAGACCGTCGGACCCGACGCGGCGTCGAACAGCATGGGTGCGTTCCGCGGGATGCCCGCCGTCGGTACGCCGGAGAAGGTCGCGGCAAATCTCCGCGGCCTCGCCGATGCCGGGATGTCCTACGGCATCTTCTACTTCCCGAACATCGCCCACGACCTCGCCGACCTCGAGCTGTTCGAGCAGCATGTGAAGCCCGCCTTGCGCTGACCGGTGTCAGAGCTTTCGCAGACGCTCCGCGGCCTCGGCGATCACCTCGTCGCGTTTGGCGAACGCGAAACGCACCAGGTGACGCCAGGGTTCGCGGTCGTCGGCGAAGACGCTCACCGGTACGGCGGCGATGCCGATCCGCTCGGGTAGCGCGCGGCAGAACTCGACACCGTCGTCGACGCCGAGCGGTCGGGGGTCGGCGCAGATGAAATACGAGGCCTCGCTGCGGTGTACGGCGAATCCCGAGTCGGTCAGCGCTGCGGAGATCAGGTCGCGCTTGTTCTGCAACGCGGTGGCCGACTCCCGCACCCAGGCCATCTCGGTGTCGAGGGCGTGCGCGACGGCGGGCTGGAACGGGCCGGACCCGACGTAGGACATGTACTGTTTGGCGGTGCGTACCGCGGCCACCAGCTCCGCTGGGCCGCTGATCCAGCCGACCTTCCAGCCGGTGCAGTTGAATGTCTTTGCGGCGCTGGAGATCCGTAGTGTCCGCTCGCGCATTCCGGGCAGTGTTGCCGGCGGTGTGTGGGTGCGCCCGTCGAAGACGAGATGTTCGTAGACCTCGTCGGTCACCGCGACGGCGTCGTAGTCGATGCACAGCCGTGCGATCTCGGCGAGATCGTCCGGCGGCAACACCGTACCGAGTGGATTGTGTGGCGTATTGATCAGCACGACAGAGGTTTTCGGCCCGAACGCCTGCGCGAGACGATCGCGGTCGAGGCGGAAGCCGTCGGCGTCGGGGACCAACGGGACGACGCGTCGGACACCGCCGGCCATGGCTACGGTGGCGGCGTAGGAGTCGTAGTAGGGCTCCAGCATGATGACCTCGTCGCCGGGCTCGACCAGCCCGACGATCGCACCCGCGATCGCTTCGGTGGCCCCGACGGTGACGAGGACCTCGTGGTCGGCGTCGTAGTCGAGTCCGTAATGCTCTCGCTGGTGACGTGCGACCGCGTGCCGCAGCTCGGGGACCCCGATGCCGGGCGGGTACTGGTTGCGGCCGTCGGTGATGGCCTGTCGCGCGGCGTCGAGCATCGACTCGGGACCGTCGGTGTCGGGGAAACCCTGGCCGAGATTGATGGCATCGTGCTCGACGGCCAGTGCCGACATCTCGGCGAAGATCGTCGTCGCGAACGGACGCAGGCGGGTCGCGGTCCTGTCCTCGGATGACATGGGTCCAGGGTGGCACACCTGCGGATCCTGTGGTGTTCGCACCTCTGGCGAATGCGGAGTCATGCAACGTCTTTGCAGCGTATTATCCCTGCATGGCTGACCCAGGAACGGTGAAATGCGCCCGAGGGGTACGAGTGTCCGCGGCCGTCGTGGGGTGTGCGGTGCTGTTCGTCCTTGCTGCGTGTTCGTCGGGACGCGGGGCGAACAACGTGTCCGAGCCATCCGACGTGGCGGTCGGGGAGTGCGTCGAGGTGCGGGAGGCCGACGGCAGCTCGACGGTCGAGGCGACCAGGACCGACTGCGACACCGACGAGATGACGTTCGTCGCCACGCAGATTGCCATGGGGGAGTGCGGTGACTACGAGAACTACCTGACGTTCCCCGACACCAAGGACCGGTTGTGCCTGATGCCGAACTACGCCGACGGCCAGTGCTATCAGATACCGCAGTCCTCCGGCGGCTCGCTCGTGGATTTCACGAACATCGAATGCGAGGGCACCCCGGTCACCGGAGCCGGGATCTATCGCGTCGAATCCAGCGGTGACGGATCGATCGAATGTGCAGCCGATCAGGTCAAGGCCACCTACGACAAACCCGAAGCGCGCGCCTTCTGTCTCACCTCGCTCAGCGACGCCTGATGGCAGACTGAGTCGAGCTGCCGACACGGATGAGGAGGGGCGATGCCGCGCAATCCCGGCGAACACTTCGCCGGCTACACGATCATCCGGCTCATCGGTCGGGGCGGAATGGGCGAGATCTACCTCGCCCGGCACCCGCATCTGCCACGCAACGAGGCGCTCAAGGTCCTGCCCGGCGACCTCAGCCGCGACCCGATGTACCGGCAGCGCTTCGTCAAAGAAGCCGAACACGCCTCGAGCGTCGTGCACCCCTCGATCGTCACGATCTTCAACTCCGGCGAATACGACGGCCACCTGTGGATCGCCATGGAGTTCATCGACGGCATCGATGCGCTCAAGCTGCTGCGCCAGAACCCGCAGGGACTCGACACCCCGACCGTCATCGCCATCGTGCGATCGGTCGGGGCGGCGCTCGACCGCGCCCACGGCACCGGCCTGCTGCACCGCGACGTCAAACCGGCCAACATCCTGCTGCAGGGCGTCGGCGGGCCGGAGGCGCGGGTGTTGCTCGCGGACTTCGGCATTGCCAAGTCCGAGCAGGACGCCAGCCACCTGACCTCGACGAATGTCTTCCTCGGCACCGTGGCGTATGCGGCTCCCGAACAGCTGCTCGGTGATCCCGTCGATGCCAGGGCCGACCAGTACGCTCTGGCCGCGACCGTCTTCGAACTCCTCACCGGCCGACCGCCGTTCCAGGGGGCCAGCTCGGCGTCGATCATCGCCCACCATCTGCAGTCGATTCCGCCGCGGCCGTCGAGCCTGCGTCCCGGCGTGTCCGGTGCCGTCGACGCGGTGTTCAGCCGCGCACTCGCGAAAGAGCCCGACCGCCGTTACAGCTCGTGCCGGGAGTTCGCCACCGAACTCGAACGCGCCCTGACGCTGCGTGCACCCTCGACGACGCCACAGCCGCCTCCGGCCGCGCCGCCGCCGGTTCAACCATTTCGGCAGTACCGGCCGGCGCCGCAGCATCCGGGCTATCAGCAAGGGGCGCAACAGTATTCGTCTTATCAGCCGCAGTCGGTTGCGCCGGCCGGCGGCTATCCGTCGCAGAGTGGATACCCCGCGCAAGGGGGTCCACCGCCGCCGAAGAAGAAGTCGGGTCTGCTGATCACACTCGGCGCCCTCGCCGTGCTCCTGGTGCTCGCCATCGTCGCGGGCGTCGTCTACGTGACGACCCAGGTGTCGAGCGCGCCCACCGCCGGATCATCGACGTCGCGGTCGGCGGGTCCGACCGAACAGCCGGCCGGCACCACCGCCGACAGCCCAGCCACCCGCACCCCCGACACCACGCCCGCCGCGATCAACGGCGCCGACGACGTCGAGCTCGGACAATGTGTCAGCATCGCCTCGCAGCCCGGATCGTCGTCGAGCGTGCTGGCCTCGGAGATCGACTGCGACTCCACCGGCTTCAACTTCTATGCGGCCGCGGCCATCCCCACCTCGACACCGTGCGCCAGCGAACAGAATTCGACGCTGACCTTCCCGTCGAGCACGCAGAAGCTGTGCCTCACCCCGAATTTCTACGAAGACCTGTGCTATCTGGTGCCGCTGCCGGGTGGATCGCTGGCCGACTACCGCGAGGTCCCGTGCACCAGCGACGCCGCGGCACAGACAGTGCTCGCGCGCGTCGCCACCCGATCGGACGCGACCGTGTCGTGTCCGGCGGGTGAGACCCGCTGGTACTTCAACCAACCGGAATCGATCGGGTACTGCCTGGTCGAGATCTGAGGTCGGCTCGCCAGGGTTTCGCGGCTCAACCGGCCACGGGCGCTCAGCCCTGCGAGCCCTCACCGATCGTCGGACCGAGAAGATCGTCGGCATCGGTGATCCGGTAGGCGTACCCCTGCTCGGCGAGGAATCGCTGCCGATGCGCGGCGTAGTCGGCGTCGAGGGTGTCACGGGAGACGACCGAGTAGAAGTGGGCCTGTCCGCCGTCTCGCTTGGGGCGCAGCAACCGGCCGAGGCGCTGGGCCTCCTCCTGACGCGACCCGAAGGTCCCCGACACCTGCACCGCCACCGAAGCCTCCGGCAGGTCGATGGAGAAGTTGGCCACCTTCGACACCACGAGGGTCTGCAATTCGCCGGTACGGAAGCGGTCGAAGAGGATCTCACGTTCCTTGTTCTTGGTGGAGCCCTGGATCACCGGACAGTCGAGCTCGCGCCCGAGTTCCTCGAGCTGGTCGATGTAGGCGCCGATGACCAGAGTGGGGGAGTCGCGGTGCTTGTTCAGGATGGCCTTCACCACGTTGACCTTGGTGTGGGCCGTCGAGCAGAGCTTGTACTTCTCCTCCGGCTCGGCCACCGCGTACTGCAGGCGCTCCTCATCGGTCAGGGTCACCCGGACCTCGATGCACTCGGCCGGCGCGATCCAGCCCTGCGCTTCGATGTCCTTCCACGGGGCGTCGTAGCGCTTGGGGCCGATGAGGCTGAAGACGTCGCCCTCGCGGCCGTCCTCGCGTACGAGGGTCGCGGTGAGGCCGAGGCGGCGGCGGGACTGCAGGTCGGCGGTCATGCGGAAGACCGGCGCGGGCAGCAGATGGACCTCGTCGTAGATGATCAGACCCCAGTCGCGCGAATCGAACAGGTCGAGATTCCTGTACTCGCCCTTCGACTTTCGAGTCATCACCTGATAGGTCGCGATGGTGACCGGGCGGATCTCCTTACGCTCGCCGGAGTACTCGCCGATCTCCTCCTCGGTCAGCGAGGTGCGCGCGATCAGCTCGCGCTTCCACTGCCGGCCCGCGACGGTGTTGGTCACCAGGATGAGCGTCGTGGCGCCTGCCTTGGCCATCGCGGCCGCACCGACCATCGTCTTGCCCGCACCACACGGCAACACCACCACACCGGAGCCGCCGGCCCAGAACGAGTCGGCGGCCATCTCCTGGTAGTCACGCAGTTGCCAGTCGTCCTGGGCGAGCTCGATGTGGTGCGCTTCGCCGTCGACGTAACCGGCGAGGTCCTCGGCGGGCCAGCCCACCTTGAGCAGCACCTGCTTGAGCCGGCCACGCTCGGAGGGATGGACGATGACGGTGTCGTCGTCGATGCGGGCACCCAGCATCGGGGCGACCTTCTTGTTGCGCATCACCTCGACGAGGACGGCCTGGTCGTTGCTGACGAGGGTGAGTCCATGCGCGGGATGTTTGACCAGCTGCAGTCGGCCGAAGCGGCCCATGGTGTCGACGACATCCATGAGCAGCGGCTGCGGGACCGCGTAGCGGGAGTACGTGACCAGCGCGTCGACGACCTGTTCGGCGTCGTGACCTGCGGCGCGGGCATTCCACAGCGCGAGCGGGGTGACTCGGTAGGTGTGGACGTGCTCGGGTGCGCGTTCGAGTTCGGCGAAGGGGGCGATTGCTGCGCGGGCCGCCGGTGCGTCGGGGTGGTCGACCTCGAGCAGCAGCGTCTTGTCGGATTGCACGATCAGGGGTCCATCGGTCACCCGCTCCATTGTCCAGATCGCACCGACACTTGTCAGCGACGGGCTCCGATGTGACCTAGAAGACGGGGATGCCCAGCTTGCGGCGCAGCCGCAGATCGAGGATGTTCACCCGGAAGATGCCCCGCAGGACAGGTGCCAGCAGCGGGTCCACGAGACGGAATCCGGCCAGGGTGGTCCGATAGCGGCGGGCATCGCTCTCGGTCCACGTCCAGTGCATCATCTCGCGGAACTCCGGCGGCAGGCCCGCCTTGACGGCGTAGCACAGCAGCGGGCCGAGCGTGACGTGGGCGAGCGTGCCCAGGGTGCCGGCGCGGTACTCGAGAAAGGACAGGTCCGCGAGGCTGCGCAGCTCGTCGCGGACGGGGTCGTCGATGCGCAACGCGGCGAGTTCGGCATTCCAGTACGCGAGGAGCGCGTCGTAGGACGCGGGCCACTTGTCGGCGGGCACGTTGAGCGCGGTCCCGAGTGGGTGGGCGTCGGCGAGGACCGTCTCCTTCTCGGCGGCGGTCAGCGGGCCGTAGAGCAGCTCGTACTGGTCGATGAAGTATTTGAGCAGGCATACCGCCACCCACAACTGCAGGCGCGAGTCGTTCGCGCTGTAGCGCACCGGGCTGGTGTCGGTCGAGTAGACCTGGTCGTGGATGCGGCCGACCTTCTCGTGGATGTAGGCCTTGTCCTCGTCGCTGCCCATCAGGGCGACGGCGAGGAAGGTGCCGGTGGTGCGTCCCCGCTTGATGGGCCGTTTGATCGCGTTGCCCGACGGGACACGGCTCTCGTGCACGCCGTACCCGACCTTCGGGTTGGCCAGCTGCATGATCACATTGGCCACCGACAGCGTGGGTCCGATGGCGGTGACGAGATCGGCCGGACGCCTCACCCGACGACGCCGCGCCGACGGTTTCATCCGGGCCACCAGGTCGTGCTGGTAGGTGTCTGCGACTGGGCCGTCATGTAGTTCCGGTGCCGCGCTCATAGGCCGACCCTACCAAGATTGAGACGTCCGTCACATGATGTCTCTGCGGAGGTCTGTCAGGCGTCGAGGAGTTCGACGCTGGTCAGCCGGTGCAGCGAAAAACGTTGCTCACCGTCGGACCCTTCTTCGACGGCCACGAGCTGGCCCGCGCCGAGGACCTTCGGGGTGACGACGTGGCGACTCGCCGACCCCTGGGCGTCGACGTATCCGACACGCAACCGGCGGTTGGCCCGGAGCGCGAGCTGGATGAGTGCGGTGGCCGACTCCCCGCCGCCGGTCGCGCGCACCGGCGTCGCGGTGGTGCCGGTGCTGCGTACCGGGGTGGCCGCGGCGGCGCGGTCGGTCGAGCGGATCCGGGTGACCACCGACCGTAACTGCGCCTCCGACGGCGTATTCCGACGCGGCTGACTCTGGCGCCGTGCCCGCGACACCGTGACACGGCTCCCGCGGTCACGAAGATCGACGAGCGCGCCCGACGAATCCTCTCCTGCCGGAGCGAATCCCGCCGCCCGCAACTGCTCGATCACATCCCGCAGTTCCGACTGCGAGACCGCGACGGTCGGGGCGAGTGCGCGCAGGGCGAGCGCCTCGGCGGCCGGGCTGCGCAACACCGCGGCGAGCACGGTCGGATCTTCGCACCGGATGAACGCCGAGGCGACGCCCACCCGCAGCTGGCCGTGTTTCCGGGCGACATCCTCGATGAGATATGACAGTGACTGCGGCACAGGTGTTCTCGAGTGGGTCGTGAACATCGAGAGCAACTCGTTGCTGCTGCGTCCGGAGTCGAGTGCGCGTCGAACACTCTCGGGGGACACCCGGTAAACCGATGCCGCACCGCCGGATTCGAGGTCGGCGACGAGCTCCACCTGCTCGGCGAGCTCGGGTGTCATCGGTCCCGGGACGGTCAGGGTCAGGTCCGCCTGGGTGAGGAAGTGGTCGACCGGATCGGGCAGCGCCTTGCGCATCGCGGCGAGGACTGCGGCGTCGGTGTCGGCGGGATCGGCGTCGGGTGGATCCTCGACGGTGTACGCACGCCCGACGGTGGTCAGGGCGTCGTGCGCGACCAGACCGAGTTCCCTTGCCTCACGCAAGGTTTCGGCGACGAGCCGACGACCGAAGCGACGTATCTGGCGGGGGCGGTGCCAGTGCAGGTTCGCGAGCACCGCATCTGGGGACACGGCCACCGCGGGGTCGGCCTGGGCGAGGGTCGACAGGATCAACTGACGCTGGACCGGGGCATGGGCGTCGTGCAGTTCGGCGCCGAGGGTGGCCAGCGCGTTGCCGTCACGGTCGGGTTCGCCGACCTGCCAGGCGCGTCGCGGCATGTGCAACCAGGCGTCGGCCAGTGCGAGCCACTGACGTTCGCGCGGCTGATGCAACCAGGTGTCGGCGGTCGACGTCGGGGCGAAGGCCTGCTCGCCGGCATCATTGGCCGGCGGGGGCTCGGGGAACCCGGCGTCGATGATCCGCAGGTAGGCGGCGATCTCGATGAGGAACGAGACCCGCTGGGTCTCGAGGCCGGTGAGCTTTGCCAGGCGGCGGAGTTCGCGGACACCCAGCGCGCCCGAACGCAGAACCGCCGCCGGGGTCGCGCCGAGAATGGTGATCAACTGCGAGAGATGGCGGATGAGTTCGAGCGCCTCCCCGCCGGCCGCGGCGTCGACGGCCTTGAGCGGGAATCGCGGCTTGGCGCGCGGTTCGTGTAGCGGAGGTGGGGCGAGATCGTCTGTGTGCCAAGCGGGTTCCTCACGGATGACCGCGCCGACCATCGGGGGGAGCTCGACGGTCTGATCGTCGACCCGGGCCAGCAGGCCCGTCGAGATGAGTTGTGCGACAGGGGAGGCGGGGTCGGCATCGGGTGCCGCGTCGCGACTGCGGCCCAGAGCGGGCCCGCGGGCCAGGGTTTGCAGCAGGCCCGCGGAGCGCTCGTCGAGACCGGCGACCATCGCGGCGATTTCGTCGCCCGTGCGTCCGGCCAGGGGGCCGGTGAGGTGCCGCGCCTTCCAGGGCAGAGCCGACGCCGTGTGCGCACCGGAATACAGAGCGGTGTCGTCGCCCCAGAGGATGGCGCGACGGCGAAGGAGATTGATGCGATCACGGACAGCGGCGGGGGCGGCGTGTCCCTTGAGTTCGGCGAGGATCGTGCGCACGGCGACCGGGCCCGGGACCTCGTGATGCCCGGCGGTGACGCTGTGCGCGAGGACCACCTCGAGTACGGCGACCGCGAGGACGTCGAGATCCTCCCCGGCGAGCGCCAGCGATGCAGCCGAGAGCGCCCGCTGTGCCAGGACCCGAGTGCCTGCCGGGGTGGGCGAGGCGAGGTCGGGCCGCTCGATCAGGAGCTCAGTGAGCTCGTCGTCGGAACGGCCGGCCAACTCATCGGCCAGGCCGGTGTGCTGGTCATCCGAACTCATTCGATCGACTGTACCGGTCCGCGCAGAATCGTTGCCTCCGGTGCGGCGGCCTCAGACGTCCCCGCGGCGGAGCATCCGCCCCCGGGCGGTTTCGAAGTCCACCCGCTGACCGCGAACCCAGGTCCCCTTGACCACACCGGCGAGCGCCCGGCCGTCGTACGGGCTGACCGGGTTCTTGTGGTGGAGGCGGTTGACGTCGACGATCTGCGCGGATTCCGGCTCGAAGATGGCGAAGTCGGCGTCGCAGCCGAGGGCGAGGCGGCCCTTGGTCGGCAGGCCGGCGAGATCTGCGGGCTTCGATGCCATCCACTCAATCACCTGCGGCAGGCCGATGCCGCGCTTCTTGGCCTCCGACCAGATCAGCGACAGCCCCAGCTGCAACGACGCGACTCCACCCCATGCGACTCCGAAGTCGCCGTTCTCGGGGTCCTTGAGGTCGACGGTCGACGGCGAGTGGTCGGAGACGATGCAGTCGATCGTGCCGGCCAGCAGTCCCTCCCAGAGCAGCTCGCGGTTGCCCGCCTCACGGATGGGCGGGCAGCACTTGAAGGCCGTCGCGCCGTTGGGCACCTCCTCGGCCAGCAGGGTGAGGTAGTGCGGGCAGGTTTCCACCGTGATCTTCACGCCGTCGCGCTTTGCGCTGGCCAGCATGGGCAGGGCATCCGACGACGACAGGTGCAGCACATGTGCGCGGACGCCGGTCCAGCGCGCACGCTCGATGACCTCGGCGATCGCCAGGTTCTCGGCACCGCGCGGACGCGACGCGAGGAACCGCCCGTACTCGTCACCTTCGGGTGACGGGGCGTTGTCGATGGCCCGGGAGTCCTCGGCGTGGACGATCATCAGCGAGTCGAACTCGGCGAGCTTGGCCATGTCGGCTTCCATCTCGTCGGCCGTCAGGTGCGGGAACTCGTCCACTCCCGAGTGCAGCAGGAAGCACTTGAATCCGAAGACACCGGCGTCGTGGAGTCCGCGCAGGTCATTCTCGTTGCCCGGGATGGCACCACCCCAGAAACCGACGTCGATGTGGGTCTTACCCTGTGCGGCAGCCCTTTTCTCGGCCAGGGCGTCGACATTCACGGTGGGCGGGATCGAGTTGAGCGGCATGTCGATGAGCGTGGTGACGCCACCGGCGGCCGCGGCGCGGGTGGCCGAGTCGAAGCCCTCCCACTCGGTGCGGCCGGGCTCGTTGACATGGACGTGGGTGTCCACCAATCCGGGGATCATCACCTGGTCGTCGGCAAGCTCGATGACCTCGGTGCCGACCAGTCCACTCCCGAGCGGTTCGATGGCGACGACGCGGCCGTCGCGAATACCGATCTCGCGCGCCACGATGCCCGCCGTCGTCAGCGTCTGCTCACCCCGCACCACCAGGTCGAACGGCGCATCGGTCGCGTCGGAGACGGCAGTGTCGGAGGGAGAGACGTGGGCGTCGGATTCTGAGGTCATGGGGCGGGACTCCTTGCTGGTCGCCGGATCCTGTGTCGGTCCAGAGACTAACCCAGACTTTTCCTCATGGTGGAATCTTTTGATGTGATTTCGGAACTCGACTCGCGAGTAGCGCGGTCTGGTGCTATTGACAACGCGCTTGACCGTAAGGCTAACTATCGGGAACGCGGAAACTCGATTCCACATCACGGAATGGCCGCCAGTGTAGGAGCGCGGTCATCGACCGTCCGACCGAAAGTGCAGAGATGAGCACTAAACCGCCCACGATCCACCGCGACGATGTGCCTTCGGCGCCGTCCCCGAACGGCGAGAACGCCTCCGGCGTTCCCGGAACCGTCCCGGCCGGGTTGAGTCCCAAGCTGTACAACGACGACCTGGCGCCGACCAGTCGGGTCGGACGACGATGGAACACCTACAACATCTTCACGCTGTGGGCCAACGACGTCCACAGCCTGGGCAACTACGCCTTCGCCATCGGCCTGTTCGCGCTCGGGCTGGGCGGTTGGCAGATCCTGACGGCGCTGGTGCTCGGCGGAGTCTTCCTCTTCCTGCTGCTGAACCTGTCCGGATTCATGGGCGAGAAGACGGGTGTGCCGTTCCCGGTCATGAGTCGCATCTCGTTCGGCATCCGCGGCGCGCAGATCCCCGCCCTCATCCGTGGTGGCGTGGCGATCGCGTGGTTCGGCATCCAGACCTACCTCGCGTCGGTCGTGCTCCGGATCATGCTCATCGCCCTGTTCCCCGGGGCCGCCGACCTGGACACCAACCGCTTCCTCGGGCTCTCGACCCTCGGCTGGATCTCCTTCGTGGCGTTGTGGGTGATCCAGGTGGTCATCGTCAGCTACGGCATGGAGATGATCCGACGGTATGAGGCCTTCGCCGGTCCGATCATCCTGGTCACGATGGTCGCGCTGGCCATCTGGATGCTCAGCAACGCCGACTGGACCATCGCCTGGTCGACCCCCGATTCGCTGACCGGCGTCGACATGTGGCTCCAGATCATCGGCGGCGCCAGCCTGTGGGTCGCGATCTACGGCACCTTCGTCCTGAACTTCTGCGACTTCACCCGCAACGCGGAATCGCGAAAAGCCATCGTGCGTGGCAACTTCTGGGGCATCCCGCTCAACATGCTGCTCTTCGGCGGCATCGTGATCGTCCTCGCCGGTGCCCAGTTCCGGATCAACGGCACGGTCATCGAGTCGCCCTCGGACATCGTCCAGACCGTTCCCAACACCTTCCTGCTGGTGCTGGCCTGCCTGGCGCTGCTGATCCTCACCGTCGCGGTCAACCTCATGGCCAACTTCGTCGCACCGATCTACGCGCTGTCCAACCTGTTCCCGCGCCACCTCGACTTCCGGCGCGCAGCGCTCGTCGCCGCGATCATCGGCCTGGTCATCCTGCCGTGGAACCTCTACAACTCTCCCGCGGTGATCAACTACTTCCTCGGCGGACTCGGCGCGCTCCTCGGGCCGCTGTTCGGCATCGTGATGGCCGACTACTGGCTCGTCCGCCGCTCGCGGATCGACGTGCCGGCGTTGTTCACCGAAGCCCCGGATGCGGCATACCATTACCGCAGCGGCGTGAACATGCGGGCGATCGCATCCCTCGTCCCGACGGCAGCCTTCGCCCTGGTGATGGCCTTCGTACCGGCCTTCGAAGTGGTCTCGGAGTTCTCGTGGTTCATCGGTGCCGGTCTGGGTGCGGTCGTCTACCTGGTGGTCGCCGACCGTCGCGGACCGTTCGCCGAGGTGTCGGGCGAGCCGATCTCCGTCGCCAGCACCCACTGACAGCAGAAGGAACATTCGATGCGCATCCTCGTCGCCAACGTCAACACGACCGAGTCGATGACCGAGGCCATCGCCGACTCGGCCCGCTCGGTCGCCTCACCGGGCACCGAGATCGTCGGCATCACACCGCGATTCGGCGCCGAATCGTGCGAGGGCAACTTCGAGTCCTACCTCGCCGCCATCGCCGTGATGGACGCGATCCTCGCCTACCCCGAACCGTATGACGCCGTCATCCAGGCCGGTTACGGCGAACACGGCCGAGAAGGGCTGCAGGAGCTGCTCGAGGTTCCCGTCGTCGACATCACCGAAGCCGCGGCGTCGACGGCGATATATCTGGGACACAAGTTCTCGGTCGTGACGACGCTGGACCGGACGGTCCCGCTGATCGAGGACCGGCTCAAGCTCGCCGGCCTCGACCAGCGCTGCGCGTCGGTGCGGGCGTCGGGACTCGGTGTGCTGGAACTGGAGTCGGACCCCGTTCGCGCGGTCAAGGCGATCGTCGAGCAGTCCCGGCTGGCCGTCGCCGACGACAAAGCCGAAGTGATCTGCCTGGGCTGCGGCGGGATGGCCGAGCTCGAAGAGCAGGTCCGCGCCGCGACCGGCGTCCCGATCGTCGACGGGGTGCGGTCGGCCGTGACGATCGCCGAAGGTCTTGTCCGGATGGGACTCTCGACGTCGAAGGTCCGGACCTACGCGCCGCCGCGGGAGAAGAAGATCACCGGCTGGCCGTTCAACGGCTAGATTCCCGAGGGGCCGTGCGGCCACCGCGGGTCCCGTCCGGCCAGGCCGGCGAGTCGGTCGACGAGCGGGGCGTCGTCGGGCACCTCGACCACCGGTCCGAATATTCTGTCGCGGTCTACCTGCGGTTGCGGCGGATGATGGAAGTCGAAGACGGCCTGAAGGATCTCGTCAGGGATGTCGAACGCGGTGTCCGCGGCGCGCGCGACATCCCAGCCGTGTAGGACCAGTTCCGACAGCGCCACCATCCCCATGATCTCGGCGGGCAACTCGACGCCGCCGGCCTGGGTCATGCCCTCCCACGCCGCGGCGTCGGCCCATGACTCTGCGAGGTCGTGCACGTGACGGTGTAACTCGTCTCGCCACTCCGTCGGCAGTTGACTCTGCGGGTTCTGCGCCGGGTCGGGCGGCGTCGAGGTCAACGGACCGAAGTCTTTGCGCGCTGCGGCCGTCAACCCCTGCGAGAGTCCGTCGACATGGGCCAGTAGCGCGGCGAGGTTCATGCCGCGACACGGGGTCGGACGGTCCAGGTCTGTGTCGGGGATCGAGTCGGTCATCGCGAGCATGTGATCGGCGGCCGCCGCTATCAGTCTCGCCTGGGTGGTGTCGGTGGGCATGAGACTCCCTCTCGTCGTGTCTGAGCACTCACCTGGACTGACTCGCCGGATGCCGGTTTCTCATCGTTCCGCGGAACACTCGTGACCTCGGGATTTGTCAGTGGCCGTCGATAGTCTGCTGAGGTCCGCTTGATTCGGTCCGTGGGGGGTTGCTGTGGGGGTCAGTGTTTTTCGGTCGCGTGACGATGTGTTGTCCATGTTCGACGGTGCCGATCCGGCGTCGCTGTCCGACGCGGTGCTCGAGGAGCGGGTGCTCGGGTATGCGGCGCAGATCACCGCGTTGACGGCGCAGTTCTTGGAATTGGTCGCGGAGTGGGATGAGCGGCATGGGTGGTCGGGTCCGGGGATCACCTCGTGCGCGCATTGGTTGTCGTGGAAGGCCGGGATCTCGATGCGCACCGCGCATGAGCAGGTGCGTGTGGCCCGAGCACTCGTCGAGATGTCACTGATACGCGCAGCGTTCGCGCAGGGGCGGCTGACGTATTCAAAGGTGCGGGCGTTGACGCGGATCGCCACCCCGGAGCGCGAGCAGGAGCTGGTGAACCTGGCGCTGTCGTGTACCGCGGGTCAGCTGGAGCGAGCGGTGCGCGCGATGCGTCAGATCGACCGGAACCAGGGTGTCGAGGAGGGGAGTCGCGCGCCGGTGGAGTCGACGGGCCGGTGGAAGTGGAACCCTGACGGGTCGCTGTCGGTGTCGATGACGCTGAGTCCGCTCGACGGGGCGCGGTTTCTGGCCGGGGCGGTTCGCGCGGAATATGAACGCACCCGGACCTGCGATGACCCGGACCTACCGACCATGCCGAGTGTTCCGCGGAACGCTGGGACCGATGCGGTCGAGCATGATGCCGGGAGGGATTCGGAGATGGTTCCGTCGAGGCGTCGGGATCTGTGGCGGCAGGTGCCGTCGAATGTGGCGCCGGCGGTGGTCGCGATGGCCGGAATGGTGCATGACGGGATCGCGATGCCCGGGCTCGCGCCAGGTGCGGAGATCCTGATACATGCCGGCGATGGTGTGGAGGCGGCACATCTCTATGACGGGCCTGCGTTGACCGAAGAGGACGTGGCCGAGGCCCGGTGTGGGGCCGCCACCCGCGATGTCGTGAGCCGTCGCGTTCCCGGTCAGCCCGGCAAGGTCGCGCTGCTGGGTCTGGGTCACCGTAGGCGTGCACCGAACAAGGCGTTGGTGCGGGCGCTGTTCGTGCGGGACCGCTGCTGTCAGACGCCGGGCTGCGGTCGTACGCGTCATCTGCATGCCCATCATGTCGAGTTCTGGTCGGCGGGTGGGCGGACCGATCCGGACAATCTGATCCTCCTGTGCGGGTCGTGTCATCGGTCGCTGCATCGCGGTGAGTTCTCGATCACCGCGCACGGTCAGCAACGATTCACCTTCCACCGCCCGGACGGGACCGAGATAGAGGCGGCTCCGGCGACCGAGAAACCGGTCGGCTGGAGACCAGACGGGCGTATCTCCGCTGACTCGACGGTCCCGGTCGGCGGGGGACGGATGGACCTCGGGTACACCACCGAGGTTCTCTACGCCGTGTGGGAATGGAAGCAGCACAACACAATCCGCTCCGCACGGTTCATTCACGTCGCGGCTTAGCAGGTCTGTCGGCTGAAGCCCTGATTCCCTCGGGTCATTCAGCTCGCAGCTCATCGATGTCGGTCCGAGCGATCTCGGTGAGCCGGTCGAGGATTCGGGTGTAGGCAGGGGACTGACGATGGACCAGTGAGGTGTGGGTTTCGCCGTCGAGCAGGTGCAGCTCGGCCGAGCCGCCGTCGGCGTCGAGGGCGCGGGCGTAGTGGCGGGAGTTGTTCGGATCGACAACGGTGTCGGCCAGTCCATGGAACAAGATGACCGGTAGCGCGGGGTCGAGATTGCGGATGGGATCGACCGAGTCGTAGCGTTCGGGTACTTGTCGTGGCGTGCCGCCGAGGATGCGGGTGATCACGCGTTTGTTGCCGTGCTCGACGGCGTAGCGCATGTCCAGTGGGCCGGAGATGGACACCACCCGGGATGGAACGAAGGCCGGACGCGAGCCCACCTCGTCGTCGGTGAGGCGATGGCGGGTTCCGCCCCATACGGCCAATTGCGCACCGGCGCTGTGACCGACCACCAACTCGTCCTCGATTCGCAACTGGGGATAGGTTTCGGCCATCGTGGGTACGTGGTCGAGTGCTCTGGCCACGTCGTGGAAGGTGGTGGGCCACCCTCCGCCGGTGCCCAGACGGCGGTATTCCACGTTGTAAACAGCCAACCCCCGGTCGGCGAGGTCTCTGGCCATCTCGTCGAATTGCTCTGCGCCTGCGCGACTTTCCCAGCCGCCACCATGGATGATCGTCACCAGCGGCAGCGAATCGTCGCCGCGGGCACCCGCGGGTAGGTACAGATTGGCCCAGTTCTCGGCCGGGTCGGCATCGTCGGAGTCGAGATACTCGACGCGGACGACGTCGATCGACTCGGTCCCCGCCGGGACAGGTGGAGCGGTCTCAGGCCCGGGTGCGGCCCGTGGCGTGCCGGCAGACGGTGACCGCGTCGACGACTGCTGGTCGGTTTGTGCCGAGCATCCGCAGGCCACGAGCGCCACCACCACGCCGACGGCGACTGTCGCGACCCGGCGTCTCATCGCCTAATCCAGGCCTGATGGGACGGTCTCGCCGTTGACCGTCACGGTGACCTCGCCGGTCGTCGTGTTCTCGATGATCTTGCCGTGCTCGAAAGTCACGACTTCGAGGTCGCCGTCGACTGTCACGTCGCTCGTGGGAACTCCCAGAGGTCCCGCCGAGCCATTGCTGCCGAGGAGCATCGGGACCCCGTCCGGGCCGCGCTCGGTGTTCCAGGCGTCCCGGATCTTGCCGGAGGTGACGATGTAGCCAGGCGTTGCCGGGTCGCTGTTCTTCGCGATGATCACGCCACCGCGGAACTGCTGGTACACGACGCCGCTCTCTCGGGTCCCGGCGTTGCGATCCCCGGTCAGCGGCTTACCCAGGGCTTTCCGCTGTGCGTCGGTCGCCGAGGCGTACTTGACCGCGAGAGGGCCGGTGAGGGTGACCTCGACGTCGTCCTCGCCCATCACCGTCGTCTCGGTGGCCGTGACACTTTCCGCGTCAGCGGCGGAGGCAATAGTGGCGGAGGTCGTCGGATCGCCGGGTTCTGCACCGCAACCGGTGGCAATGAGTGTGGCCACGAACAATCCGGCGACGAACTCGGCGCGACGGGAAGCCACCTGAACCATGTGTTCCTCTCGGACCCTCGACACGTAGCCGATCCAATACGTCCGGAATCGGACGAATTGGTCGAGTCTAGCGGTATCGCGAACCGAGAGCAGGTGAAGCGCTGAGTGCAGTCAGAGCACGATCTGCCGGTTGACGTCCTTGTAGAGCAGATACCGGAAGTTCGACGGCCCGCCGGCGTAGCAGGCCTGCGGGCAGAAAGCGCGCAGGGACATGTAGTCGCCTTCCTGGACCTCCACCCAGTCCTCGTTGAGCCGGTAGACGGCCTTGCCCTCCAGCACGTACAGGCCGTGCTCCATCACGTGGGTCTCGGCGAACGGGATCGACCCGCCCGGCTCGAAGGTCACGACGTTGACGTGCATGTCGTAGGCGAGGTTCTGTGGGTCCAGCATCCGCGTGGTGCGCCACGCACCGTCGGTGTCGGGCATCGCGGAGGGTTCGATGTCGCGCTCGTTGCCGAACTGCGGGGTCGGCTCGTGACCCGCGATCGGCTGGTAGCGCTTGCGGATCCAGTGGAAGGACGTGGGGACATCTCCGCGGTTGTGTGCCGACCACGCGGTGCCCGCGGGCAGGAATCCGAACCCGCCCTCGGTCAGCGTGTGCTCCTCACCCTCGGCGGTGACGGTCAGCGCACCGGCGGTGACGAAGAGGAAACCCTCGACCTCCGGCTGCGGCTCCGGCGCTTGCGATCCGCCGCCCGGGGCGACCTCCACGATCGTCTGGGAGAAGGTCTGCGCGCCACCGGGAATCGGGCGATTGAGCACCCAGGCGCGGGTGTCGGTCCACTCGGGGAAGACCGACGTGACGATGTCGCGGAGCACACCTCGCGGGATCACCGTGTAGGCCTCGGTGACCACCGCGCGGTCGGTGAGCAGGTCGGTCTGCGGCGGGAGTCCGCCGGCGGGGGTGTAATACGGCGACGCGGTCATCGGGGTGTCCTTCGAGAGATGGATAGTGTTGCGGGACCAGGGGATTGGGTCAGGTGGTTCGGTTCAGGCGCCCGGCGCAGGCGGGCGGTGGAGCGCGATCTCGCGCACCTTCGTGATGGACAGGTCTGTTGCGGTCTCGACCTCGTCGACGGTCAGCGCTCCGCACAGTTCGCCGCGCCGGATGAAGCCGGCCAGTGCGCGGGCCGTCGCGGGTTCGTCGAGCACCGACGAGGAGATCTGGTGCGCGTAGTTGCGCAGACGCTCTGCGGCGGAGTCGAATCCGTCGCGGTAGAAGGCGTAGGTGGCCAGGAATCGGGTGACCAGCTGAGCGGGGTGCAGATCCCACCCCTGATAGAAGCCGCGCTCGAGGTGACGGCGGACCAGTCGCGCGTGCAACGCCCAACCGGCTTCGACGGCCTCACGGTCCCCGACGGGGAGGATGTTGGTCGAACCGTCCGAGAGGTGCACGCCGGTTCCGGCGGCGGCGAGTTGCATCACGGCTTTCGCGTGGTCGGCGGCGGGATGTTCCATCGACTGGTAGGCGGCGGCGATCCCGAGGGACGCCGAGTAGTCGTAGGTCCCGTAGTGCAGCGCGGTCACCCGGCCCTCGCCGGCGTGGATCATCCTCGCGACGGCCGCGGTGCCGTCGGCGGACATCACCGATTGCGGGGTCTCCACCTGGACCTCGAAACCGATCCGTCCGTCCGGGAGCCCGTGGACCCGCTCGAGCTCGCGGGCGACGGCGACCATCGCGACCACCTGATCGGTCGAGGTGACCTTCGGCAGTGTCAGTGTCAACCCGGCGGGAAGATCCCCGGCGTCGACCAGCCCGGAGACGAACAGATCGAGGGTACGCAGGCCGCGAGGCCGCACATCGGCCTCGAAGCACTTGAAACGAATACCGATGAACGGCGGGGAGGCGTCGCCTGCCTCCCGGATCGCGGTGACCGCGGCGGCCACGGCCGCGTCCTCCTCGTCGTCGGAGCGGACACCGTATCCGTCCTCGAAGTCGATACGCAGATCCTCGATGGGCTCGGTGCGCAGCTTGTTCTCCACCAGAGCCGCCAGTTCTGTTGCAGCGGTGTCGGTGTGGGCGACGGTCGTACGGGCGATGGCGGCGAGACCGCCATGGTCGGCGGCGGTATCGAGTGCTGCACGTCCCCATAGTCGGGGGAGGTCTGCGGAGTACCGGTCGGCGGGGACGTAGACCGTGTGGACCGGCTGTCGACTCCCGTCGTCGCCCGGGTATCGATCTGCCAGCGCGGCGTCGGCCGGCGCCAGGGCCGTGTCGATCTCGGCGAGGAAGGCCGCGCCGAGGCGGCCGGGCTGCACGCTCACGTGGGTCCCTTCGAGGTTCTGATGGAAAAGTAATTCCGCAGAGTGGAGTTTACTGCAGGTAGGTCACTCCCACCAGTCCAAGAACGCGCGTGGACCCCAATTGTGGTTTCACATCACGGAACGTAGCGTGATGCCGGACTGTGGAGGTGGCGATGGCGGGGAACTCGGGCGGTGTGCAGTCGGTCGAGCGCGCATTCGAGCTGCTGGAACTGATCGGCCGCGCAGGCGGCGAGTGTTCGCTGAGTCATCTCTCCGCAGAATCGCCGCTACCGCCGCCGACCATTCATCGTCTGCTGAGGACACTCGTGGGCATCGGATATGTCCGGCAACTCCCGAACCGGTCGTATGCGTTGGGGCCCCGGCTCATCCGGCTCGGCGAGGTCGCCAACCGGCAGCTCGGCGCCGTGGCCGCGCCGGTCCTCGCCTCGCTGGTCGCCGAGCTCAGCGAGACCGCGAGTCTCGCGGTACTCGACGGTGACATGGTCATCTACGTGGCGCAGGTCCCGTCACCACACAGCATGCGCACCAACAACGAGGTCGGGCGTCGGGTCACGATGCACAACACCGCGGTCGGCAAAGCGGTCCTCGCCGAACTCGACGATGCGCGAATCCTGAAGCACGTCACCCAGGCCGGGCTCACCCCCGCCACCGAATGGAGTGTCACGTCGTTGTCCGGCGTGTTCGCCGCCGTCGAGAAGGTGCGCGCGGACGGCGTCGCCATCGACGAGCAGGAACACGAGGTCGGGGTCTGCGGCATGGCGGTCGCGGTCCCCGGTGCACCGACGCCGATGGCGGTCGGCATCTCGGGGCCGGTCGCCCGGTTCGACGACGATCTGCGCGCCCGCGCGGTCACCGCTCTGCGTACGGCCGCCGGGGCCGTGTCCGAGGCGCTCATCGGGTCGAGGGAGTAGGCCTTCGACGGGCTCAGGCGGCAGGGCTAGATCGTCAGCTTCGTCGGGGTGGTTCGGTTGGCGCTCTCACCGCTCGAACCGTCGCCGATCTGGCCGTCGTTGTTGAAGCCCCAGCAGTACACCGAGCCCGCCGACATCGCGCACGACGTCCCGTTGCCGGTGGAGATCGAGGTGACGTCGGTGAGGGTCGAGACCTCGCGCGGGATCTTGACCGAACCGCCGGTCGAGCCCAGCTGGCTGCGGTCGTCGTCGCCCCAGCAGAATCCCTTGTCCTCGGAGACCGCGCAGGTGGTACCCCAGTCGGTGGAGATGGTGCGGACACCCGAGAGATTGTTGATCTTGACCGGTGCCTGCCGGGTCTCGGCGGTGCCGTCGCCGATCTGGCCGTAGGCGTTGGAACCCCAGCAGTAGGCCTCGCCGCCGGCGACCGCACAGGTCGTGTGGAAGTACGTGCTGGTGTTGGTGTTCGGGTCGTCGTCGTCGGAGGACTCGTGGTAGCCGCCGATGGTGATGTCGGTGACGTCGGCCAGCGAACCGACCTTGACCGGCGTCGACCGTGCCGCGGTGCTGCCGTCGCCGATCTGACCGCTGTCGTTGGCGCCCCAGCAGAATGCGGAGCCGTCGGACACCGCGCAGGTGGTGCCGTAGGCGGTGGTGACGTCGGTGACGGTGCCGAGTCCGCCGACCTTGGTGGGGACCGACACCGGGTCGGCACTGCCGCCGGTGCCGAGCTGGCCGTACTCGTTGTTGCCCCAGCAGTAGGCGTCGGTGCCGGCGACCGCGCAGGTGGTGCCCCAGCCGGTGGAGATCGCCTTGACGTCGGAGATGGTGCCGACCTTGACCGCGGTGTTGACCGCGGCGCCGTCGGTGCCGTTGCCGATCTCGCCGTAGTGGTTGTTGCCCCAGCAGTAGGCGTCGCCCGCGGCGATGGCACATGAGGTGGCGACGTAGGCGTTCTCGCCGGTCAGGTAGCCCCCGGTGGTGACCGCGGTGGCCCCCGACACGCCGTTCACCGCGACCGGGCGGGTGTGCGAGGTGGTGGTGCCGTCGCCGAGCTGACCGGTGTCGTTGTCGCCCCAGCAGTGCACGCTGCCCGCGACCACCGCGCAGCTGCTGCCGAAATTGGTGGCCACCACGGGCTGCGCGACGGTGGCCTTCGCCGGGTCGTCGACGGTGCTGCCGAGAACAGCCAACCCGACGACCGCGGCCACCACGAGCAGCAGCACCGCGCCGAGCACTCCGGCGACGATCAGTCCGGTGCGCTTCTTCTGGGGCGGCATCGGCGGAGTGCCGGGGAACCCCGGTTGTCCATGAGGTGCCGAGAGGTGGGGACCGGACGGATGGGGAGCCGACGAATACGGCGGTTGCGGTCCGGAAGGGTTGCGCAGCAACGGCTGCGGGCCCGATGGGCCAGGGGCACCTGGGCCGGACATCGTCGGTTGCGGCGGCGGGGTGTACTGCCCGTGCTGTCCGCGGAACTGCGGGTGCCCAGCCGACGGCGCCCCGGTGCTGCCGCCTACCAGCGTGGGTGGTGGAACAGGCGCGGCGACCATCGTGTTCCCCTGTGCCGCAGGAGAAGTGAGGGCAGCGTTCAACGCCGTCGCGAAACTGCGGCAATCGGGGTAGCGGGCGGCGGGATCCTTGGCCAGCGCGCGCTGGAACACGGGGTCGAGGTGGGCGAGGTCGCCGCGCAACCGGCCGATGTGGGGGACGGGCCGCTGGATGTGGCCGAGCATCACCGACGGCTCGGACTGTCCGACGAACGGCGGCTGTCCGGCGAGCAGGGCGTAGGCGGTACAGGCGAGTGAGTACTGATCGGATCGTGCTGTGGCGTCGGCGCCTTCGAGCGTTTCCGGTGCCGAGAAAGCGACGGTCCCGATGAAGGAATGGGTGCCGGTGAGATTCGCCGAACCGGCCAGTTTCGCGATCCCGAAGTCGAGGACGAGAGCGCGCTCGACGGCGTTGGTCGCGGGATCACGCGTCACAAGTATGTTGGCGGGCTTGATGTCTCGGTGCACGACGTGGTGGCGATGTGCGTAGTCGAGGGCGTCGGCGACCTGCGTGACGACCGTCGACACCTCCGCCGGGGTCAGTCGCTCCTCGGTGAGGTCCTTGCCCTCCACATAGCTCATCGAGAACCAGGGCGAGCCGTCCTCGATGCCGTACTGGTGGATCGTGATGATGCTGCGGTGGTCGAGTTTGGCGGTCGTGCGCGCCTCGTTGGTGAACCGCTGGTTGAATCCGGGCTGCGCGCTCACCGCTGTCGAGATGACCTTCAACGCCTCGCGCCGCTCGAGCTGCAGGTTCTCGACCAGGTAGACCTCGCCCATTCCGCCCGCGCCGAGTAGAGAGATCACGCGATAGCCGGCGATCTGGGTGCCGGGACTCATCGGCACGGCGTCACCTCTTCCTGGGTCGAAATCACTGTCCTCGGGGGACGTACGCTGGGACGATACCGAACGAATGTTGGTGCGTGGCACCCTTCATTCAGATGACTCGACGGCCTCCTAGTACGTGACCTGCGTCGGTGTCGGGCGGTCGTCGGAACCGCCGACGCCGAGCTGTCCGGTGGCGTTGAATCCCCAGCAGTACAAGTTCGACGCCGCGGACGCACACGAGGTGCGTTCGCCGGTCGAGATCGCGCCGACGTCGGACAATCCGGTGACCGGGGTGGGCTTCCAGCGGTCCTCGAGCGTGCCGTCGCCCACCGATCCCCACGCGTTGGAACCCCAGCAATAGGCGGTGCCGCCGGCGATCGCGCATGTCGTGCTCGAGGTGCCGGTGCTGATGGCGGTGACGTCGGTGAGGTCGGGGACGGCGGTCGCGGTCTCGCGCGCATAGGTGCTGCCCTCGCCCAGCTGCCCGAAATCGTTGGCACCCCAGCAATAAGCGCTGCCGCCCGCCACGGCGCAGGCGGTGCCCGCGCCGGCCGAGACCGCGGTGGCGCCGTCGAGGTCGGCGACCCGCGTCGGGCGAGGCCGGTTGGTGGTGGTGCCGTCGCCCACCTGACCCTTGTCGTTGAGGCCCCAGCAGTAGGCGTCGCCGGCGGCTACCGCGCAGGTGAAGTTCACGCCGACGGTGATGGCGGTGACGTCGTCGAGTCCGGCGACGCGCACCGGACGGTGCTGGTTGGCCGTCGAACCGTCGCCGACCTGGTCGAAATCGTTTGTGCCCCAACAGTAAGCAGCGCCCGCCGAAATCGCGCAGGTGGCCCAGTTGGCCGTCGAGATCGCGGTCACATCGGTGAGGTCGGCGACGCGGGTGGGGGTGAGCCGGGCGTCGGTGGTGCCGTCGCCGATCTGTCCGTAGTCGTTGTTTCCCCAGCAGTAGGCGGTGGCGTCGGCGACGGCGCAGCTGTTGGGGCCGCCGGTGCTGATCGAGGTCACGTTCGCGAGGTCGGCGACGCGGGTGGGCGTCGGGTGGCTGGTCGTCGTGCCGTCGCCGATCTGTCCGGCGTCGTTGCTGCCCCAGCAGTATGCGACCTGGTCGCGGATCGAGCAGGTGGCGCCGAGGCCCGCGCTGAGCGCGACTTCGGCGGCTGCATCCGCGGCAGCCACCGATCCGGCGCCGTCGTCCGTGCCGCCGCGCAGCGTGCTCACCGCGATCGCCGCGGCCACCGCCAGCAACACGACGGCACTCACCGCACCCACGATCAGCGGCCACCGGCGCGGGCGTTCCCGTGACGAGGCCGGCGGGGGAGCGACCTGGGTGCCGGTCTGCGAATACGCTCCCAGCGGCGGAGTGATGCCCGGCGGCGAGGCGAGATGTTGTGTGCCGCTGGGTGTGGGCTGGAAGCCCGGCCGCTGATCATGCCTGGGTGGACCGTGTGGCGGTGCGAGGGTCTCCGGGGCCGGTGGATGAGGCCGCGGTGTCGAGATGATCTGGGTGGCAGAGGATTCCGAGTGCTTGTCCGTCAGGTCGGGGCCGCCGACGGCGAGTGCGGCGCGCAGATCTTCGGCGAAGGCGCGACACGTCGGATACCGGTCCAGGGGGCCGCGGGCGAGTGCCCGGTCGAAGACCGGGTCGAGGGCGGCGAGCTCGGGCCGGTGCGCGCTGATCCGGTCCGGCGGCGTCGTCAGTTTCGCCACGATGTGGCGGGTCTGGGTGTCGGCCTCGAACGGTGTCGTCCCCGCCAGCAACTCGTAGGCGGTGCACGCCAGTGAGTACTGATCCGACGCCGGGCCCGCAGGCTTGCCGTCGAGGATCTCCGGCGCGGCGTAGACCAGAGTGCCCACGAACGACGACGGCGCGGTCAGTGTGGTGGCGGTGGTGAGCTTGGCGATGCCGAAGTCGAGGACCACAACGCGGTCGAGGGCCCCGTCCATCGCCCGGCGGGTGACGAGGATGTTGGCCGGTTTGATGTCGCGATGGACCACCCCGTGGTCGTGGGCATAGTCGAGGGCGTCGGCGACGCGCGCCACGACGGTGGCGATCTCGTCGCGCCGCAAGGATGTGTGGCGCAGGTCCTGCCCGTCGAGGTAGGTCATCGTGAACCACGGGTCGCCGTCGGTGACACCGTAGTGATAGATCGTGACGATGCTCGGGTGGTCGAGGGCGGCGGCGGTCTGTGCCTCACGGCTGAAACGACGGGCGAACTCCTCGTCGACGGTCTCGGCGACGGAGATGACCTTGAGCGCCTCGCGTCGACGCAATTGCGGGTTCTCGACCAGGTACACGGTGCCCATACCGCCGCTGCCCAGTCGGGCGATCACGCGGTACCCGGCGACCTGATCCGGCTGGTGGGCCATCGGCGCCTCCTGCTGGCGTGACCACTGTGTTGCGACGACGATAGCCCCAGCATGGGGGGCATGCCCTGGACACGGCACTTGTTCATCCGAACGACATGGCACAATGCTCGACGTGGCAAACAAATCTGGTGCTGACAGCGCAGCGAAGAAGCAGGCCGGCAAGAAGCATTACGTCGACAACGGCTGGCCGCAGGACGACGACGGCGCGGCCGCCGACCACGCGGTTTCCGAACTCGCGACCCATATCTCCGGCGCGCTCTCACCCTTCGGTGAGACCGAGTTCCCGCTACCGGTCGACGACCTGCCCTTCGTGCAGGCGAAGACGGTCGTCAACCGCTGACACCGATGCCGCCCACCGGGACTGACCAGGGTGGGTCGGGCTTCGGCGAGACCGGAGGAGCCGACGGCTCCCGGTTGACCCACATCGACAGCTCCGGGTCGGCGCACATGGTCGACGTAGGCGCCAAGGCGACGACGCGACGTCGAGCCGTCGCAGGCGGCACCTTCCACACCACGGCCGAGGTCATCGACCTGCTGAGTGAGTCGCGGCTGCCCAAGGGCGATGTGCTGGCCACCGCACGCATCGCCGGGATCATGGCGGCAAAACGCACCGACGAGCTGATACCGCTGTGTCATCAGCTCGCGTTGTCGTCGGTGGAGCTCGACTTCACCATCGGTGCCGATTCCATCGACGTCACCGCGACCGTCGCCACCTCCGGTCAGACGGGCGTCGAGATGGAAGCACTGACCGCGGTCGCCGTCGCCGGGCTGACCCTGCACGACATGGTCAAGGCCGTGGACCGGCGCGCACACATGGACGGCATCCGGCTGCTGGAGAAGACGGGCGGCAAATCAGGGGACTGGCACCGCGACCGGCCGGACAACTCCGATGGCTGACCCCGCGCGACCCCCCGAGACCGCAACCGCGCACACCCGCTCGCGCGTTGCCCGCATCGTCGTCGCGTCGAACCGGGCCAGCAGCGGCGTCTACGTCGACCGCACCGGACCCATCATCGACGCCTGGCTCGTCGAGCATGGTTTCGAGGTGGACGAATGCGACGTGGTGGCCGACGGGCCGCCGGTCGGCGACGCCCTCCGCGCCGCGATCTACGTCGGCGTCGACCTCGTGATCACCACCGGCGGAACAGGTTTGACACCCACCGACCGCACCCCCGAACAGACGCGCCCGCTACTCGACACCGAGATCCCGGGCCTGGCCGACGCCATCCGCGCAGCGGGCCTGCCGAACGTGCCGACCGCGGTGCTCTCGCGCGGGATCGCCGGGGTGGCCGGGTCGACGCTCGTGGTGAACCTGCCCGGATCGACCGGCGGGGTGCGCGACGGCCTGGGTGTACTCGGCGGCGTCGTGCACCACGCACTCGACCAGATCCGTGGAGGAGACCACTGATGCCGGTCGTCGTGCACACCGCGATGTCAGAGGAGCCGATCGGACTTTCGGCGCACGAGGCGATGGTCGCCGGCGCCGCCGGTGGCAAGGCCGGCGCGGTGGTCGGCTTCGTCGGCGCGGTCCGCGATCACGACGGCGGCCGGACGGTCACCGCACTCCACTACTCCGGGCACCCGACGGCGCCGAAGGTCCTCGCCGAGGTCGTCGAGGAGGTGTCGGCCGTCGATGGCGTGCGCGCTGTCGCGGTCTCGCATCGGATCGGTGACCTCGAGATCGGCGACGTGGCATTCGTCGTCGCGGTTGCCGCCGACCATCGTCGGGCGGCGTTCGAGACCTGCTCCCGCCTCGTCGACGAGGTGAAGGCACGACTGCCCGTCTGGAAGCACCAGTTCTTCGACGACGGCACCGACGAGTGGGTCAACTCGGCCTGATCAAAGACCCGGCCTGGCTGGAAACTGGGCCTGACTGGAAACTCGGCCTGAATTGGAAAAGGACCCCGCACGGATCGCTCATCGTGCGGGGTCCTTCGACTGGGGCCCTCTGCCGTGCCGCTCACGGATGGACGATCCGTGAGGGCAGGAGATCAGGGGAGCGGCAGGAGATGCTTGTTGTCGTTGAACATCTTGATCTGCTCGGGGCTCAGCGCCACGCCACTGTTCTTGGCGGCGTGCCAGAGGTTCTTGACCTCGGGGCTGACGCCGGCATCGGTCAGCGCGGTGGTGACCTGCTTGGCGACGTCCTCGGTGGACTTGGCCTCGGGAGCCTTGACGAAGCTGAAGCTTCCGTTGCCGTCAGGCAGCTTCGGGAGCTGGCGCGGGGTGTCGGTGGGCGCGGTGCGCGGGGTCGAACCCGAGAGGACGGTGCCACAGGTGGGCCATGCGCCCTTGCCCTGCGAGGCCAGCACACGCTCGGCGACGACGATCTGCTCCTCGCGGGTGGCCTGATTGGCCGTCGGGGCGAACTCGCCGCCGCCGTGGCTGCTCCAGGTGCTCGGCGCGAACTGCAGGCCACCGTGGTATCCGTTGCCGGTCGCGATGGCCCAGTTGCCACCGGACTCGCACTCGGCGACCTGGTTCCATTCGGCGTCGGTCGCGGCGTTCGCCGTGCCGGTGCCCATGAGGGCGGCTCCGCCGCCGAGAACGGCTCCGGTGAGGGCGACCTTGGTGATGGTCTTGGCGGTCGTGCTGGTCGTCTGCTTGCGATGACGTCCGGACATAGATCTATTCCTCTCTCCACGCGCCTACGAAGTCAGCTGTCGGGTTCGAGCGAGAGGTGCTCGGCCCCAGGCGCCTCGGCGTGTGCCGAGGCTTCCGGGACTTAACCCCGAGGACACCTGGTGTGGTGTCCGTTCTCAGGGGATTGAGGTTGGGTCCCCCGTCCTCGTTCCTAGATTGCTTGTCGTTCCCACCGACGGAACGAGGCTCGGCGCGGTCGGTGGGACGTTATGTCTTGGTTGTTGTGCTGTGACCTCCCGAAGGTGGTCGACTCGAACAGTACGTCGTTCGTTCGGCTGATTCACCTGCTCGAACGCAACTCATTTTTCGGCCGAAATCGGGTCCCCCGACCCAGTTTGCCCGTCATCGCAGTTCAACGGGTTAGTGGCCGTCCCGTGCCCTTCTCGTTACCCCCCCGTTATGTGATAAAGGTCACACGGTGAGTGTGGTGTCAGCCACCGGCAAACGGGGGAAGTACGTCGAGCGTCGTGCACACGCCGAGCGTGCGACTGCGGTCGGCCAGGGCGACCTCGTCGCGCAGATAGGAACAGCGCTCGAGAACCGTCCCGAGGGAAGGGTTTCCGGCGGCGAGAGTGCGTTCGAGTTCACCGAGCGTCGTCGACGGGTCGATCTCGACGACACTTTGGTCGGTTCCCGCGGCGGCGCGCGCGGCGGCGAAATAACGGACGGTGAGGTTCATCGGGGGCGAGCCTAGCCGCCGATCGCCGACATCGGCCGGGACGGCTGGACGAAGCCCGCGGCGTTCACCTCGTGTCCTGCCGCCTTCTGCCACATGTCGCCGCGCCAGATGGCGGCGACGGCGGCATCGATCTGGGCCTCTGGCAGCGTGCGCAGGGCGGTGCGCAGATCGGTCTCCGACGTCGCGAACAGGCAGTTGCGCAACGAACCGTCCGCGGTGAGCCGGGTGCGGTCGCAATCGCCGCAGAACGGCCGTGTGACCGATGCGATCACCCCGACGCGGGCGGTTCTCCCGCCCGGGGCCTGTCGGCCCTCGACGAGCCACGTGGCCGCCGGGGCGCTGCCGCGCGGCTTCGGGTCGGGCAGGAGTGTGAACCGTGCACGCAGGGTCGCGAGGATCTCGTCGGCGGTCACCATCTGCGACCGCTGCCATGCGTGGTCGGCGTCGAGCGGCATCTGTTCGATGATCCGCAGTTCGTAACCGTGGTCGAGGCAGTAGGAGAGCAGGTCGGGCAGGCCGTCGAGGTCCGCGTGGTCGGGGACGACGGCGTTGACCTTCACCGGGGCGAGTCCGGCGTCGCGGGCCGCGGCCAGGCCGTCGAGCACGTCGCCGAGCCGGTCACGCCTGGTGACCTCCGCGAACCGGGCGCGGTCGACGGTGTCCAGGGAGACGTTGATGCGGTCGAGGCCGGCCTCCACCAGGCCGCCGATGCGTCTGGTCAGCCCGAGGCCGTTGGTGGTCATCGCGATCTCGGGGTTCTGTGGCAGCGCCGAGACCGCCGAGATGATGTGCTCGAGATCGCGTCGTAGGAGCGGTTCGCCGCCGGTGAAACGGATGCGTTCGATACCCAGATCGCGTACCGCGATCGTCAGCACCCGGATCATCTCCGCGGTGTCGAGCACCTGATCGGCCGGCATCCAGTCCAGCCCCTCGGCCGGCATGCAATAGCTGCAGCGCAGATTGCAGCGGTCGGTGACCGAGACACGCAGATCCTTGGCGACGCGACCGAATGTGTCGCGCAGCGGCCCGTCGGACGGCACACCCGATGACGCCCCGGCCTGCGGGGGCCGTGGAGTGGGTAGTCCGAGGCCGACGATGCTCATGGTGGGTTCGCGTTCACTTCGTTTCCGGGCTCTTTCGCGCCTCGAGTGCACGGAAGGTGCTGGCGTGGAACACCAGCGGCTCGACGCCGGGATCGGCGCGCAGGGTCTCGATCTCCAGCAACACGACGGTGTGGTCGCCCGCCTGGATCTCGTTGTGGATGACGCACGACAGATGGGCGGCGGCACCCGGCACGAAGATCGCGCCCCGCTCGGTGCGCAGTGGCGTGATGCCGTCGAAACGATGCTGCGACGGACCGGCGAGCTGTTTGCACACGTCGGTCTGATCGCCGGCGAACACGCTCACACCGATCGCCGGTGCGCTACGGATCTGCGGCCACGTCGTCGAGGTGTTCTGCACGCACACCGAGACCAGAGGCGGGTCGAGGGAGACGGTCGTGAAGGAGCTCGCCGCCATTCCGATCAGCGTGGCCGAATCCTCCGCGGCGTCCGCCTCGTTGCCGTCGCCGGGTCGGAGGCAGCACACGGCGACGACGCCGGACGGGAAGCAGCTGTATGCCTCTCGCAGCGCCTTGCCGTCGGAGACGGGGGCGAGATCTGGGGTGGTGTCGATGGTTGCGGTCACGGTCCTCACCTGGCTCGGCGTCCGGCACGGAGTGCGTACACCAGGCCCAGGACGAATCCCAGCGGTGCGCACATTGTCAGCAGGTAGACCGCGGTCGGTGCGGTGTCGCCGTCGGTGACCAGCGGCGTCACGAACAACGCCACGATGGAGAGGAGCCCGATCACGAAAATCACCCCGGCGGCCTGCAGCAACCGCGGTGACGACGTCTTCTGCATGGCTCCACGGTAGTGCACGAGTCGCAACGGCGACGCCTGGCGAGGTGTGCACAGGGGTAATGGTGTGACCCCGGGGTACCCCGTTGGCTACGATGGGGATGCAGGCGCCTTGCATCCGTCTGGGCCCGCACGGTTCCGACCGTCGGGCTACCGCATGGGTGATGGCGTCTTTTGTTGTGACGGGTCGATTTTCTCAGCAGTACTGACGGACAGATGAGGGTGAGCACAGTGCCGACCGGCAAGGTGAAGTGGTACGACGCGGAAAAAGGCTTCGGCTTTCTCTCTCAGGAGAGCGGCGAGGACGTCTACGTCCGTTCGTCGGCCCTGCCCGACGGGGTGGAGGCCCTCAAGCCCGGACAACGGGTGGAATTCGGCATGGCTGCCGGTCGTCGCGGTCCGCAGGCGCTGAGCGTCAAGGTGCTCGATCCCGCACCGAGTGTCTCCAAGAACGTGCGCGAGGCCGCACGTAAGGACGTCAAACGGCATTCACCCGACGAGCTGCACGGGATGGTCGCCGACCTCATCACGCTCCTCGAGGCCAAGGTCCAGCCCGATCTGCGTAAGGGCCGTTACCCCGATCGCAAGACCGCGCAACGCATCTCCGAGGTCGTCCGCGCCGTCGCGCGGGAGCTCGAGAGCTGATCTCCACTCCACTGGTCTCCACTGCACGGCGGCCGCGTCGACGCGCCTGAGGCCTCAGCCCAGGTCGTCGAGGTACTCCTGCGACGCCGTCTGGATGGCGAACTCACCCCGCGGAAGGATTTCGTCGGCGGGCGTGAGGCGGGCCGAGGCGGACAGAATCGTGACGCCCAGCAGCACCCGGTCGGGTGTCGACTTCAGCGTGAGCGTGTAGGACTTCCCCGCCTCCTGGGGCTGTTCGTCCTCGATGAGGCCCTTCGGGGTCAGGTAGACCGCGGCCAGGTTCCAGGGCCCGTCGGCGATCTCACTCGACACGGTGAACATCGCTGTCGTCCCGACCTCCACCGGCACCTCGGCCGTCGCCCGCGGGCGGGTGATCTCCGGATCGCATTCGGTCAGCATCAGGTCGCACCACCACAGCGCCTCGACGGTGCGCAGTTCCTTGCCGACGGCGACGTGGATGTAGGGCTGGTCGTCGTGGGTGGCATTGCGGGTCAACAGGAACACCGAGGTCCCCACCACCGCGACGAATGCCACGATCACGGCGGCGATGATCGCCAGCGCCTTCTTCTCACCACTGCTGATCACGGGTGACGTTGTCCTGTCTCGTTGTGGGGCGGGTGCTCACCGGGGTTGTGGCTCCGGCCGTCCCGGTGGGGGAGGGGTGCCGTCGGTGTCTTCTGAGAACTCGGCATCCGAGCTGTCGACGGGCGGGCGTGGGGCCGTGTGTCGGCGGCACTCGGGGTCGTCCGGCCGTGCCCGGCGGCGCGGAAGGCGACGGTCGGGGCGGCGTGGTCGGGACGTTTGCCGCCGAGACCCGGGACGAGCGACTTCCCGCGGGTGGTCATCACGGTCTGCAGCAGGCCGAGGCCCAGCAGCACCGACACGACGGTGAAACCGATCCACAGTGTCGGCGGCAGCAGTACTCCCAGCGAGGCGCCGAACACCCACGACAGCTGCAGCACGGTCTCCGACCGGCCGAATGCCGAGGCGCGGGACTCGTCGGGCAGATCGTCCTGGATCGAGGAGTCCAGGCACACCTTGCCGATGGCGCTGGTGCCCGAGGCGATCAGCGCGGCGAACGCGGCCGCGGCGATGTTGCCGAAGATCGCGGCGAGTACCGCGACGACGAAACACGCCGCGGTCGCCCACACGACGATGCCCGGCGGGTTCTTGAGTTCGAGTCGGGTGCCGACGCCGTTGCCGATCATGTTGCCCACGCCCGCGGCCGCACCGACCGCGCCGAGCAGCAGCAGCTGCGTCCAGTCCGACGCGTCGCCCTGCTGGGCCTTGGCGTAGAACGCGATGAACAGCGTCAGGAAGCCGGTCAGGATGCGGATGGTGCCGTTGCCCCAGAGCCCGGCGACCACCTTGCGGCCCAGCGGCTGACGCATCTTCGCGGCGATCATCTTCGCGCCGTCCCGGGCGCTGGTCGTCTGCTCGTGTTCGGGCACGGACGTCCGGGCGGCTTCGCCGTGGTAGGTCAGGGTCGTGGGGATCTCGCCCTCGGTGGACTCGACCCACGACGGGATGCGCATGCACAGGTAGGCGCCGGCGGCGGCGACGATCGCCAGCCACACCATCGCCCCGGGCAGGTGCAGCGGAAGCAGCTTGCCGAGCACCATCTCCACGCCCGCGGCCAGCGCCCCGCCGACGATCGTCCCGCCGATCAGGCCGAAGGTGGTCAGGCGGGAGTTCACCCGCGGCAGGTCGATGGTCGGTGGCACCACGCGCGGGGTGACCGCGGACTTGAGCACACCGAACGATTTGGACAGCACGAGCAGACCCAGGGCGCACGGATAGAGCACCCACGGGTCGTATTCGAGCTGTTGGGTCGCGTCGTTCCACTGGACGTTGGCCATGATCAGCAACGCCAGGACGACGCGCAGACCGAAGGTCGCGGCCATCGCGATACGACGGCCCCGCTGTAGGCGATCGAGCATGGGGCCGATCAGCGGCGCGATCAGTGCGAACGGTGCGATCGTCAGCGCCAGATACAGGGCGACGTTGGTCTTGGATTCACCCGACGCGGCCGCGAAGAACAGGGTGTTGGCGAGCGCGACGGCCATCGCGGCGTCGGCGGCGAAGTTCGCGATCACCGGCAGGGTGAGCGCGGTGAGTCCGGACCGGTCGGCGCCGTCGGCGGTGGCGGCCTGATGGATCTTGCCGATGCCCTTGCCGGTCAGCTCGCGGCTCCGCATGGCCGCGACCCGCATGACGGTCAGCTTCTTGGGCGTGCGGGGGCCGTGCTCGGTCGGCATCGCGCGGGTCTCGGCGTCGTCGGGATGCGGCCGGCCACGATCATCGAGCGGCGGCAGGTGTGGATTGTGGGTGGGCGGTGGCAGGTAGGCGTTGCGACCCGGACCGGGTCCGGGCGGCGGCCCCCAGCCGGGTGCGGGCCTGCGCCCCGGCATCTGTCGGGTCTCGTCGGCGGGATAGTTCGTCGAGCCGGGATGTTGCGCGGCCCGGCGCGCGCGAGGATCGGGTTGCGGCTGGTGGGGATGCTGGCCCGCCGGACCCCTGGGGGTCCCGCGCCCATCGTCGTGTCGGGAACTCCGTGGGATCACGCTGACGATTGTTCCTCATCTCGGGCGCATGGCGCTTGAAGCGGGTCGTTGTGTGGGCCACGTCGGCGATGCTGCACACTGGAACGGTGACTCAGGTAAGTGACGGCGGACGGTTGTTGGAGGCCGTGGACATCGCACGTGCCGCGTTGCTCGACGAAGGTCAGCAGCCCGGCGCGCATCGGCGCAGCGTTGTCGAGGGTGAATGGGCGGTCGCACACTACTTCGATGCCGAGCTCGCGGGCTACCGCGGCTGGCAGTGGTGCGTCGTGCTGGCGGGCGCTCCGGGTACCGACGAGATCACCCTCAGCGAGGTGGTGCTGCTTCCCGGTGAGGGCTCGCTGCTCGCGCCGCCGTGGGTGCCGTGGGTCGAACGTGTCGTGTCCGGCGATCTCGCCCCGGGTGACCTGCTGGCCGCCGAACCCGACGACACCCGACTGGTGCCCAACCAGATCGACACCGGCGACGAGTTCCGCTTCGAGTCCGATTCCCCCGAGCCCGACGACATCGGCCAGATCGCCGGTGAGCTCGGCCTCGGACGTAAGCGGCTGCTGAGCCGCGAAGGCCGCGCCGACGCCGCGCAGCGCTGGTACGACGGCGACTTCGGACCCACCTCCGAGATGGCGCAGGCGGCCCCGTACTCCTGCTGCACATGCGGCTTCTATGTGCCGCTCGCCGGCGCCTTGCGAGCCGGGTTCGGTGCGTGTGCCAACGAGTACGCCGCCGACGGGCGGGTGGTCTCGGCCGAGTACGGCTGCGGTGCACACTCCGATGTGCAGCCCCCCAAGGGCGACGGATCGCCGGCCTACGACGCCTACGACGACGGTGCCGTCGAGGTCGTGTCGATCACTGCGCGGGACGCCGAACCGGCACGCTCCTGAACATTGCCGCACCCGGACGTCGAGACATCCCTGACGTGAACAGCGATCCGTTCGGTACGGCCGCGCTGAGGTCGTCGACCCTCGACGGGTGGGTGTCCTCGCCGACTCGTCTCGCCGAGGACGCGGCCGCCGAGGCCGACCTGGTGTCCGTCGGATACCGCGACCGGCTGCTCACCGAACTGGCTGCCAATGCGGCCGACGCCGCGTCGGCCGCCGGCGTCGACGGTCGTCTCGCCGTATGGGTGGACGGCTCCGAGTTGCACGTCGCCAACACCGGTGCGCCGCTCACCGCCCCGGGCCTACGATCGCTCGCCGCGTTGCGTGTCTCGGCCAAACCCGGCGGCGGCACCGGATCGGGCCAGATCGGCCGGTTCGGCGTCGGATTCACCGCCACCGCAACGGTTGCCGATCGGGTGGAGGTGCGGTCGCGAAGCGGATCGGTCCTGTTCGACCGGGACGCCGCGCTGGAGGCCGTCCGCAAGGCCGGACTCCCCGCGGATCGCTCCGATGTCCCGGTGCTGCGTCTGGTGTGGTCATCGGATGCGGTGCCCGCCGACGGATTCGACACCGAGGTGGTGTTGCATCTGCGTGAGTCGGCCGGTCCGCTGCTCGAGGCGATGCTGGCGCAGGCACCCGACCTTGTCGTGGAACTGGCTGCGCTCGGCCGCATCACCGTCGAAGGGGTCGAGGTGACCGCGACGCGGGTTGCGGGACCCGACGTCGACGATGTTCTGGCGAACTCGAGTGTTGTCACGGTTACCGTCGACGATGGCGAGTCGGTCTCCGTTCAGCGCTGGCTCGAGGTCGCGCGTGGCGGAACCCGGTGGCTTGTCGACGCCGATGGCGGACCCGTCCCCGACCATGACGTCTTGCGCGCGCCCACCCCCACCGACATCGGGTTGAGTCTGCCGTGCCGGTGCATCACCGACCTCGCTCTCACTCCCGATCGCCGGCATCTGCACCCGAAGGCCGAGATCCGCGACGCGGCAGCCGGTTACGTCGACCTGGTCCGATTGACCGGGCCGGTGCGCAGGTTGCAGCTCGTGCCCGAGCTCCATCTCGCGCGGAATCCCGACGACGCGCGTCTGATCGACGCCGTCCGTGAGCAGCTGCGCGACGCCGCGTGGCTGCCCGCCGCCGGCGGCGATGATCTGGTGCCGCCACGTGCGGTCGTACTTCTCGGGCTGACCGACCGGCTGGCGGAGATCCTCGGCGAGCTCTTCGGTGACCTTGTCCACCCCGACATCTCACTGGCGCAACACCTTCCGACGCTGGGGCGGCTCGGCGTCGAGGAGCTGGGCCTGGCTGCCCTGGCCGAGCGCCTCGTCGGTGTGCAACGAGAGCCGTCGTGGTGGCACGACCTGTATGACGCACTGGCGCCGTTGGTCTCGACCGCGCGCGAGGTCGAGGAGTTGGGCGCGTTGCCGATTCCGCGGTCGGACGGCCGGATGGCGATCGGGGTGCGCGGATTGTTCGTCAGCGACCGTGTCGCGACACCGATGCGGTGGATTCCCACCGTGCACGCCGACGCCCGCCACGAGTTGCTGGAACGTCTCGGGGTGCAAGACCTTTCGATCACCGAGGCGGTCGCCGATCCGGCGCTGCGGGTGCTGGTCGAGGACGCAGACCTCGATGCGGCCGACGACGGCGGACTCGCGGCCGAGGTGTGCGCGGTGCTGCGTGCCGATCCCGATGCGGCGGCGCCGTCGTGGCTCTCGGGTCTGGCGCTGCTCGACACCGACGGCGAGCTCCGTCCTGCCGACGAACTGCTGCTTCCCGACAGTCCGTTGCTGGCCGTGCTCGTCGAGGACCATCCGTTCGGAGTCGCCGACGAGAACGTCGTGTCCGAGTGCGGCGCCGAGGAATTGCGTCGGCTGGGCGTCGGCTGGGGATTCGTCACCGTCGACGACGATCTGCCCGTCGGGCCCGACCACGACCTCCCCGATGAGCAACAGTGGTGGCGTTCCCTCGCCGATGATCCCGAAAAGCTCACGGCGGTAAGGGACCTGGACCTCGTCGACGACCGGTGCTGGCCGGAGGCGCTGACGATGATGGCCACCGACGAGGACATCAGGCCGCTCCTGGCCGACCGTCGGGGTTACACCGCGTGGTGGTTGCGCCGTCACGCGGAGGTCGACGGTCTGCTGCTGGGTGAGTACCGGGCGCCGTCGGACGAGGTACTGGCGAACATCATCGATCCGCTGGACCATCCGCACGCCGACGAACTGGTCGGTGCGCTCGCCGGGCTGGAGCCGGACAGCGCCGACGACGCGGCGCTCCTGCTGACCAGGCTCGGCGATCCCGACCGCGAGATCAGCGCCGGGGCAGCGGTGTCCGTGCATGCTGCGGTGGTTGCCGCATGCCGGCGCGGCGTCATCGACCCCAGCGATGTCGAGGTGCCCGAGCGAGTGCGCACGCTGGCCGGAGGCGTCACCGATCGCGCGGTCGTCGTCGACCAGCCGTGGCTTCTGCAGGTGCTTGACGATGACGAGGCGGTGCTCGCCGGCATGACGGTGGTGCAGGCCGACGCCGAGCTGCTGGCCACCCTGCTCGATCTGCCGTTGGCCACCGAGGAGTACTCGGCCGTCGTACGAGACCAGGGCGACGCGGTGACCTGGGCGCACCCCGACGCGTTACGTTTCGGCGCGATGCGCGGGGTCGAGGTGCCGCGCGGTCAGGTGCGGTTGCACGATGAGCTCTGGATCACGGTGCGCGGCAGTGAGTCCGAGCGCGACGTGCGCGTCCGCTGGTGGGTCGAGGACGGCGTGACGCACCTCGAGAGACGTGCACACTCCTGAGTACCGCGGAAATGATGTCGCGTGCTACATCGATCCGGCGCAGCGACATCGGCCGAAGTCGCCAGGCTGAAGCGATATCGCACGCGACTTCAGTCGGGATCGAGTCTGCGAGCGGCGCAATCAGATTCGCTGGCCTGAGTGCGCAACCCCTTCTGGCTGAGGTTCGAGGAGCGATAGCGACGGGCCTCGAAGGGCCGGTGACACGGATCTCCGACGCAATCTTGGGTGCTCCGGCGCGAGATGTGCGTGACGGGGCTGGGGGTTCAGTGAAAATCTCGTCCCCGTGAGCACTGTTCGAGGGCAATCTGCCCTCGAACACTCCTGAGGAGGACGTGATTTTCGGCCGTGCAACGACATTCGTGACTGAGCGGTCGTTGGCGGTCGTCTGAGGAGGCGGCGACGCTCGGACTGGACGGCTACGGTATCTACCCCGCGTCGATGCCGGCCGTCAGGATCGACGCCAGCTGGCGGTAGGCTGCGGCGTCGTCCAGGCCGGTGGCGGCCCACACCTCGCGGCGCTGGATGCGACTCATCATCGACGCCGCGAGGTCGGCGGCGAAGGCGGCGTCGACGTTGCGGAACTCGCCCGCCGAGACCCCGTCGGCAATGAGTGTCTGAACCCGCCTCGACGCAGCTGCGGTGTTGAGTTCGTAGAGCGAACGCGTCGGACCGAAGGCGTCGAGATCCCGCATGAAGGCCTCCGACGCCGGTGACAGGGCTTCACCCACGGCGACCAGGTATTCGACGACTCGCTCACGAGGGCTCTCCGAGGCCGCCACGCGCGATTCCACCTGGGCGGTCGCGGCGCGGAAGAAGTGCGTCACGGTGGCCGTGACCAGCTGCTCCTTGCTGGCGGCGAGGGTGTAGAGGGTCGACTTGGAGCATCGGAGCCCGGCCGCGATGTCGGCGATCGACAGGTGGGCGAATCCCTCGCGCAGGAAGAGCTCGAGCAGGGCGTCGAACAGCGCGGCGCGCCGCCGGGTGGCGAAACCCTGGGGTGGCATGCGACTACCTCCTGCTCCGGCGGCTGTACGGACCGGTGCCGAAATAGTACTGTGCAGAGGACTCGAGTACTAGTGCTGTTACCTGGAGGTCTGAGATGCCGGTCGATCGCCTGCTACCCAACGACGAGGCGCGCGACCTGATCGCGCTGGTCCGCGACATCGCCGACAAGCGGATGGCGCCCATCGTCGACCAGCACGAGAAGGATCAGACCTACCCCGACGGGTTGTTCGCGGAACTCGGCGAGGCGGGCCTGCTCGGCCTGCCGTACCCGGCCGAATGGGATGGCGGCGGCCAGCCGTACGAGGTCTATCTCCAGGTGCTCGAAGAACTGGGTGCGCGGTGGGCCGCGGTCGCGGTGGCGGTGAGTGTGCACGGCCTCGCCTGCCATCCGCTGTTCAACTTCGGCACCGACGAGCAGAAGCAGCAGTGGCTGCCGGACTTGTTGAACGGCAAGCTGATCGGTGCGTACAGCCTCAGCGAGCCGCAGGCCGGTTCCGACGCCGCGGCGCTCACCTGCCGAGCGACACCGACGGACGGGGGTTACACGATCAACGGTTCCAAGGCGTGGATCACCCACGGCGGCATCGCCGACGTCTACAACGTCTTCACCCGGACGGGTGAGGGATCGAAGGGCGTGTCGTGCTTCTTCGTGGCCCGCGACACCGAGGGCCTGAGCTTCGGCAAACCCGAGGAGAAGATGGGCCTGCATGCGGTCCCGACGACCGGCGCCTCCTACGACGACGCGTTCGTCGAGGAGGGCCGCCGGCTCGGCGCAGAGGGTCAGGGACTGCAGATTGCGTTCTCCGCCCTGGACTCCGGCCGGCTGGGTATCGCCGCGGTCGCCACCGGACTGGCGCAGGCCGCGCTCGACGCCGCCGTCGACTACGCACAGGAACGAAGCGCGTTCGGCCGCAAGATCATCGATCACCAGGGCCTGTCCTTCGTCCTCGCCGACATGGCTGCCGCCGTCGACTCGGCACGGGCGACCTACCTCGACGCGGCGCGTCGTCGTGATGCGGGAATCGACTACACGCGGGCCGCCGCGACCGCGAAACTCATCGCCACCGATGCCGCGATGAAGGTGACCACCGACGCGGTGCAGGTGTTCGGCGGATACGGCTACACCCGCGACTTCCCGGTGGAGCGGTACATGCGCGAAGCCAAGATCACGCAGATCTTCGAGGGCACCAACCAGATCCAGCGACTGGTGATCGGACGCTCACTGGCCAGGTGACCATCCGGTCGCCGGGCCGGGCGAGTGGGTGACAGGGGATCAGCGCGGGTTGTAGTAGAAGGCGCGGCCGTCGAGACGGCGGAACCGCGGTCCGCCGAGCGTGAGCAACAGCCGCAGGATCGTCGGCATCCGTGTGAAGACCTCGTCGCGGTCAGCGCCGGTCAGGCCCTTGGTCATCAGCGGTCCCGAGCGGATGGTCTCGCGGAGACCGAGACTCTTGGCCATCTTCTCCTCGAACTCCTGCCAGTCCGCCATCGAGATCCGGCGCTGGACGATGGCGATGGCGTCGTTCTCCTCGTGAGCGAGGTGATCGCCGAGGACCGTCTGGGCGCGTCGGAGTGCCTCGGCCAGTCCCGCGCGGGCCTGGTCGTCGGCCCCGGCGGCCATCCGGGTGAAGCCGGCTTCGCACTCTTCGAGGAGCGGATCGATCTGGTCGTGCTCGGCTTCCATCGCCTGCAGGACGAGTTGTTCGGTGCTGTCGCAGCGTTCGAGCAGCAACGGCCAGAGTTCGAGGTCCTCGCCGCTGTGGTGGTGGTGCAGCGCGTGGGCGAACATCGTCCACCGCTGGGCGAGTGCGCGCCAGGTGCCGGCGTCGTCGACGGGTGTGACCGGCACGGACGCGGCGAAATCGGCGAGGTCACGGCGGAAGCCGTGATGCATGACGTACATCATGAACGGGTCGATGGGGCCCTGCGGTGCGGCGGCCTGGCCGGGCAGGCGTAACTGGATCGGGTTTGCGGTCGTGGTGGGTCGGGTCGTCATCGGGCGGTCCTCATCTGGGAAGGTTGGAGTGGTCGGGCTGTCGGTGACCACCTTCCGTTGCGACGCTTGCGGCGTACTTGAGGACGGCTTGGGGTGTGACCGGGCGCCCACGCCGAGGAAAGGGTCTGGGACGCAATGTTCATCTCTCCGACGACGATCGACCAGAACATCGTGAACTGGGTCGTGGAGAACCGTTCCGAACCGTGGATCTCGATCGCCAAAGTGGTCACACTGCTCGGCAACACGGTGACGCTGACCGTGCTGACCTGCGTCGTCGTGATCGCGCTGGCCGTCACCCGCCGTCGCGTCGATGCGGTGTTCCTCGGTGCGGGAGTGGCTGTCGGCTACGCGATCATGCAGACGCTCAAGTTCTCGTTCGCGCGCGATCGGCCACCCGTCGGAGACCGCCTGCTGAACATCGACACGTTCTCCTTCCCGTCGGGCCACGCGATGATGACGATGATCGTGTTCGGGCTGTGCGCGGTCTCGGCGTATCGGTGCTCTGCCTGGGTGCGCGCACATCGGTGGATCGTGGTGCTGGCGCCGCTGACGTCGATCCTGGTGGGCCTCACCCGAATTCAGCTGGCGGTGCACTGGACCACCGACGTGGTGGCGGGATGGTTGATCGGCGCGGTCTACGTGACGCTGTGTATCTGGTTGCTGCAGCGATACGAATCCCGCACGGGCGGCGAACCGCTCGCGCGCAGCGTCGACGTCCGGTGAGGTGCGACCCGCGGTGAGCAGCGGAAATCGTTCGCCCAGATGACAGTCAGTGAACGCCGGTCTGGGATTGACTGTAGGGATGTCGCATCCAGGGCCGCCCGCCGACGGTGACCCGACCCGGTCCACCAGCCCTGACGGCGACGAATCGCCGACCACGATCCAGCCCGCACGGCCGACAGTGGTGCCGGGGGTGTCGCTGAACAAGGGCGACGGTCCGGGGGACGCGGCGCAGCCGCTCGCGGGACCGTCGTCCGGGTCGAATCCGGATCCGTTCGCGGCGACCCACATCGGTGGCCCCGTATACAACCCGTATCCGGGCGGCCCGTGGCCGGCGAACGTCCAGCCGGGCGCGGGCGGACCGCCCCCGATGGGACCGTCCCCGATGGGGCCGCCTCCCGGCATGATGCCGCCTCCGGGCTACCCGATGCCCTATCCGCAAGGGTGGCAGCCGCCGCCTCCGCGCGGCTCCAACAAGACCGCCTACCTCATCGCCGGCATCGCGCTGGTGTGCGTACTCGCGCTCGTCGTCGGAGGGGTCGTGTGGTGGAAGGCGCAGTCCTCGGACGAACCAGACCTGGTGGCCGGTCAGCTCACCCGGTCGTATCCGACGGCGCCGAGTCCGGAGTGGTCGATCAGCGCGCAATCTATGGGCGGGGAAGCGTTCAACTCGGTGATTCCGTCCGAAGGCCGATACGGGACACCCGGCGCGATCGCCGACGGGGAGACGCTGGTGACGATCGTCGGAGGAACCTTCACGAGCGTCGGCGACGCGCACTGGGTGATGGGAGTCAACGCGAGAACCGGGGATCGCTGGAGGTTCGGTGATCGGGTGTCCAGCTGCGCGGACACGATTGTCGATCACGTTCTCGCATGCCGAAGCGACGACGAGGTCCACTTCATCGACACCCGTTCCGGTACAGCTGCGGCCAGCGTGACCATACCCACCAGTTCAGGTCCGGTCGCCTACGACGGCGAGGCCGCGTTCGTCAGCCAGTACGGTCCGGCGACGGACTCGATGACATTCCACAAGGTCACCCCCGAGGGGATCGCGTGGTCGCGAGCGGTCGAGGACTTACCGACTGCCGCGCCGGGTAGCGGTGACTCGTCGGCTTTCACCGCCGGCGCCGGCACGGTGGTGAGTGCGGGCTTGCTCGTCGTCGGGGTCTCCGCGGGCGATGGTCAGAGCATCGTGTCGAAGGCCGGGTCCAGCGAGATCGGTCGATTCCCCGATGGAACCCTCGTCCTCGAAACCGGCGTGTCCAACGGAATGTCGGTGACCGACCGGCAGGTTGTCGTGATCCGCTCCGACGGCACGCGGTCGGAGTTCGCCGGCGGCAACGCCATCGTCCCGACGGTGGCGACTTCGGCGCAGAGCCGACGAATGCTCCTGGACGGAAAGTACGTCGATTCCCGGGACGGGTCGTCGTCCTGGACCGCTCCGATCCCGGATGTCGATGTCTTCGGTTCACGCCTGGTCGTCGCCGACGACCGCGAAGTGGTCGTCTTCGACAGGTCGAACAGCACGTACCTTGCGCTGGACGCCCCGACCGGGCAACTCCGGTGGAAGGCGCCCGCCTCGCGCCACTCCGGCGTCACCGGTCACGGAGTCACTGATGGCGAACGATTGATCACCTCGACACCCGACGGAGGGATCGCCGCCCTGGACCTGGCGAGTGGATCGCCGGTCTGGGGGCTGCCGCCGAATGCGATCGGAAACGTCCCCACCGGTGGCAACACCGAGCCGGGATCGGCTCTGACGTTCGCCGTCGGCGACCGTCTGGTCACCGTATCGGGCACCACGATCACCGGGTTCGCGCCCACCGGCCCGGCGGCGATCGTCCCCGGAACCACCCGAGCCGCCGGCGCCGACAGCGACAGCGACGGCGGGGGACCGGAGTACGTGACGCCGTGCGGGGCGCCACCGGTGTTCACCCCGCAGTCGTTCCGCACCTCCGCGGGCGGTCTCGGCGTGACGATGAAGGTCACCGCGAACTGCCCCGGCGGCGACGTCCTGTACGGCCCGCGGACACGCATCACCATCTCCGACGGCGGTGGCCTCGTCGCCTCGGGCAACTTCGACTTCCAGCAGGCGCCGGTGGCCGTTCCCTCCCTCGCCGACGCCGGGAAGTCGCTCACCCTGGAGCTGACGTATCCGCCCGGAACGTTCTTCCGGTTGCCGGACACGCTGAACGCGCAGACGAGTGGGTCGTCAGCGGAGAGGTACCTCGTCGAATGTGACAAGGGGCCGAGCGCCGCTGCCGCACCGCAACTCACGATCCCCGACGCGGGGGTCTCGGCGTCGTCGACCGCCACCGGACCGTCGCTCCCGGCCGGTGCCGATGTGACCGCGAGCAGCGTCAGCGCGCTGCGGTTGCAGGCGGACTCCGACCGTGCGTTCATCGCGGCGAACCTGAACAACCGCTGGGTCGCACAGCTCAGCTCCAAGAGGCCCGGACTCGTCGCGGAGGGACGGACATGGGACGACCAGGCGATCCTGGACGAGTTCCTCGCACTTCGTCTGCGCTTCAACGACGTTCGGCTCCTCTGGAGTGACGAGTGGCCGGTGTTCTCGTACAAGGGATGGTGGGTGACGGTCGCCGCGGCGACGTTCCCGGGGCCGGAGGAGGCCAACAACTGGTGTCGCAGCCAGGGTTTCGGCCCCGACAACTGCTTCGCGAAGCTGGTGAGCACGACGGCCGGCCCGGACCGGACGACTCTCTACTGGAAGTAGCCGCCTGACCACCCGCTGGCGGCGCGTCGGCGCGCCGGTTGCGCGGAACGATCGCGTGGGATCGGTGGCCCGCGCTACGGTCGGGTATGGATTTCTCACCGTCGCCGCGGTCGGCCGAGCTGACCGAACGGGTACGCAACTTCGTGACCAGCGAGATCGATCCCGTCGAACCCGAGATCCACCAGGACATCAAAAGTCGGCGCGAGAGCGACGGCAACCCGTGGACACCGTCTCCGCTCATCGCCGAGCTCCAGGCCAAGGCCCGGTCGCAGGGCCTGTGGAATCTGTTCCTGCCCGCCGAACACGCGGGACGCTACGCCGCGGATTTCGGTACCGACGGCGGTACCGGCCTCACCAACATCGAGTACGCGCCGCTCGCCGAGGCGATGGGCTCGTCGGGCCTGGCCCCGGTCATCTTCAACTGCAGCGCCCCCGACACCGGCAACATGGAAGTGCTGCTCCGCTACGGCAGCGAGGAGCAGCGCAAGCAGTGGCTCGAGCCGCTGCTGACCGCCGAGATCCGCAGCGCGTTCTGCATGACCGAACCGGCCGTCGCGTCCTCGGACGCCACCAACATGGCCGCCACCGCCGTCCTCGACGGTGACGACGTGGTCATCAACGGCACCAAGTGGTTCTCCACGGGAGTCGGCCACCCCGACTGCAAGGTCCTGATCTTCATGGGTGTGACCGACCCCGAGGCGGACCGGAAATCGCGCCACACCATGGTGCTCATCCCGATCGACGCACCCGGTGTCACGGTCGACCGAATGCTCACCACCATGGGCTATTTCGACGAACCGTTCGGTCACGGTGAGGTCAGCTTCCACGATGTGCGGGTCCCCGCGTCGAACATCCTGCTCGGTCCGGGCCGCGCCTTCGAGATCGCGCAGGGCCGCCTCGGACCCGGACGCGTGCACCACTGCATGCGCGCGATAGGTCTGGCCGAGAGGGCGCTGGAACTCGGTGTCCGCCGGTCACTTTCGCGGGAGGCCTTCGGCAAGCAGCTGGCCCGGCTGGGCGGGAACAGTGAGCGCATCGCCGATGCCCGCATCGCCATCAACCGCTCGCGTCTCCTCGTCCATCACGCCGCCTGGCTCCTCGACCAGGGGATGTCACGGGAGGCGTTGTCGGCGGTCAGCGAGATCAAGGTCGAGGTACCGAACATGGCGCTCGCCGTCATCGACCTCGCCATCCAATTGCACGGCGGCGCAGGACTCACCGACGACTTCCCCCTCGCGCAGGCGTGGGTGGGCGCACGTTCGCTGCGCTTGGCCGACGGCCCGGATGAGGTGCACCGCAACGTGGTTGCCCGCATCGAGCTCGGCAAGTACCGCTGAGAAGGGGAGGATCGGGCAATGGCTGACGAGGTCAGCGGGGCAGGCGACGTCCGTGCCGAAGACGCATTCGACGTCGAGAAGATGGCGACGTGGCTTGCCGCCAACGCAGCGGATCCCACCGGCCTCGACTCTCTACCCGAGGTACGTCAATTCGGCGGTGGCGCATCCAATCTCACGTATCTCCTGCGGTATCCGACCCGAGATCTGATCCTGCGTCGGGCACCGAAGGGCACCAAGGCGCGCGGCGCCCACGACATGGCACGCGAGTACCGAATCCAGTCCGCACTCGCCGGCGCCATCCGTTACATCGCGCCGATGGTGGCCTTCTGCGACGACCCGTCGGTCCTGGGCGCGGACTTCTACGTGATGGGGCGCATCGACGGCGTCATCCCGCGAACCGAATGGCCCGCCGACGTCCCGCTCGACGCCGACCAGGCACGTCGGTTGTGTCTGAACTTCATCGACACCCTCGTCGAGGTGCATTCGGTGGACCCGGACAAGACCGGACTCGCCGATCTCGGCAAGGGCCGCGGTTATGTGCGCCGTCAGGTCGAGGGCTGGGGTGCGCGGTTCCGCAACGCGCACACCGACGATGTGCCCGACTTCGAACCGGTGATGGCGTGGCTCGCCGAGAACCAGCCCGAGGACGTCGCGAACTGCGTCATCCACAACGACTTCAAACTCGACAACGTCGTCCTCGACAAGGACGATCCGACCGAGGTCATCGGCATCCTGGACTGGGAGATGGCCACCCTCGGTGACCCGCTCATGGACGTCGCGGGTTCGATGGCCTACTGGATCCAGGCCGACGACCCGGAGGCCATCCAGCTCATGCGTCGGGTCCCGACGCACCTGCCCGGCATGATCACTCGCGCCGAGTTCGTCGAAAGATACTGCGAGCGAATGGGATTCGAGATGACCCCGGAGCGCTGGCGCTGGTACGAGATGTTCGGCCTCTTTCGGGCCGGAGTGATCGCGCAACAGATCTACTACCGCTTTTATCACGGACAGACCACCAACAAGGCGTTCGAGCGGTTAGGTTTCGCAGTGGGGATTCTCGCGCAACGGTTGGACGAGCTCCTGGCCGAGTGATCAGCCTGTCCCACTGATCTCGCCACCGCGCCCGATCCGGGGACCAAGGGGGGTCCGACGATGGCCGAAGACGTGGTGGCGACGCCTACCGGCGCCGACGACGATTTCCGGGGCAGCGGGTACGTGCCGGAACTCCGCAGAACGCTGGGCGGCTTCGCGGTGTTCGCGATCTCGTTCGCCTTCATCTCGGTGGCCGTCGGGGTGTTCGCCACCTATGACAACGTCCTCACCACCGCAGGGCCGGTGGGGATCTGGCTCTGGGTGATCGCCGCCGTCGGCCAGACCCTGATCGCCCTGGTGGTGGCCCAGTTCGCCGCCCGTATCGCCCTGAGCGGTTCGTCGTACCAGTGGGCGTCGAGGCTGGCGAACCCGAAGGTCGGCTGGTTCTTCGGCTGGCTGAGCTTCTGGTATCTGGCGATCGCGGTGGTCGCCATGGACAACGCACTTGCCGGCCAGGCCCTGATGCCGCTGCTGGGTATGGCCGAGAACGAGGACACCGCACGCGTACTGACGGTGGTCATCCTCATCGCCCAGGCGATCCTGGTCATCGCCTCGACCCGCCTGTTGGGGCTGTTCACCTCCGGCGCGGTGGCCGTCGAGCTGGCCATCGTCGCGGTCCTGGTGGTCGCACTGGCCGCGGTGATGATCTTCAGCGGTAGCGGTGATCTCGGCAATCTGACCTCCCGGGGTGTCGCCGAGGGCTCCCGCGACTACTGGGCCATCGGCGGCGGGGTCATGGCCGCGATGGTCATGGGGCTCACCACCCTGGTCGGCTTCGACTCGGCGGCCAATCTCGCGGAGGAGGCCAAGAATCCGTTCCGCAGCGTGCCACGCGCGATCGTCGGTTCCGTCGTGGCCGCCGCGGTGGTGGGACTGATCTTCTTGATCGTGCTCACCGTGGCGATCGAGGACATCGCCGCGGTGAGCAGCGGGGGCTCCCCGGTCGCGGCGATCATCCGGGATCAACTGGGACCGCTCGCCGAGCGAGTTCTCCTGGTGTGCATCGCATTCGCGATGTTCGGCGCCGGCATGGTGGTGATGGCCGCGTGCTCTAGGCAGGTCTTCGCGATGGCCCGTGACGAACGGTTTCCGGCTCACCGGCTGATGCGCCGGGTCAATCCGCGGACACAGACCCCGGTCCCGGCGACCCTGCTCATCCTGACGGTAGGGGTGGTGCTCATGGTGGTCCTGCCCGGCGACGCACTGATCGAGCTGATCATCGCCTCGACCATCCTGCCGGTGCTCATCTACGGCGGGATCGTCGTGCTCTATCTCGTGGTCCGGCAGCGTCTGGAGCGCAAGGAGGGCGGGTTCAGTCTCGGGCGCTTCGAGCTGCCGGTCGCGGTCGCCGCACTGATCTGGGTGGGTGTCGCACTGTTCGTCCTCGTCACGCCCGGTGACGCCACCGTGCCCACGCTGATCGTGCTCGGACTGATCCTGGCCGGCGGCGTCTACTTCGCGTCGATGTGGCTGCGGCGTCGCGAAGTCCTCGACCACGAGCCCGGCGTCGACGACTTCGCGCAGTCGCCCGGTGAACCGGGTCAGGTCAGTCCAGACCCTCCTGCGCCCCGCGGTCGCCGCGTCGGACCCCGGCGCGCTGAACCAGCACGATCGTCGTCCCCAGCAGGCCGACCGCCAGCCCGACCAGACAGACCTGAAATGCCCGGTCACCACCCAGATCGGTGACGCCGACGAGCACCGTGGCGACTGCCCACGCGACCATCCCGAACGCGATCACCGGTTCGGGGGCGCGCAGCGCGCGGGGGAGTTCGGGGACGTCGAGTGTGACCGGCATGCATCAGAGGGTAGCTTTCTGCACGTGCCCAACGACGTTCCGCGTGAGCCCGAGGACCTGAAGCCGTCCGACGCCCGCACCGACACCTCGCCGGCAGAGACTGCTCCGGCCCACACCTCGAAGGTCGACACCTCGAAGGTCGACACCTCGAAGTCGGTCTCCGCCGCCCCCCGGGGCCGGGTGGACCGGTTCTTCAAGATCTCCGAGCGGGGTTCGACGCTGAACCGCGAGTTCCGCGGCGGCCTGGTCACCTTCTTCACGATGGCCTACATCGTGGTGCTCAACCCGATCATCATCGGCGGTATCCCCGGGGGCGACAAGAACACCGACGTCCTCGGCAACGTGTTGCCGCTGGCGCAGGTCGCGGCGGTCACCGCGCTGGTCGCAGGCGTGATGTCGATCCTGTTCGGCCTGGTCGCCAACTATCCGTTCGCGATCGCCGCGGGCCTCGGCATCAACAGCCTGCTGGCGGTGTCGATCGCGCCGGAGGTGACCTGGCCCGAGGCGATGGGCCTGGTCGTGGTCGACGGCATCATCATCGTGCTGCTGGCGATCACCGGCTTCCGGACCGCGGTGTTCAACGCGGTGCCCGCCGAACTCAAGGCCGCGATCGCGGCCGGCATCGGACTGTTCATCGCGTTCATCGGCTTCGTCGACGCAGGCTTCGTCAAGCGCATCCCCGATGCCGCAGGCACCACGGTCCCGGTCCAGTTGGGCATCGACAACTCGATCTCCACGATTCCCACCCTGATCTTCGCCGTCGGTGTGCTGCTGATGGGCGTGCTGGTGGTCCGGAAGGTGCCCGGCGGGCTGCTGATCGGCATCGCGATCACCACCGTGCTGTCCATCGTGCTCGAGCGGATCTTCGACTACGGCTCGAGCATGGACGACCCCTCGGGTTGGGGTCTCACGGTGCCCGACATCCCCAGTGCGCTCGGCGGGCTGCCCGATCTGAGCCTCGTCGGCGAGGTCGACCTCTTCGGTGCCTTCACCCGGATCGGTGTGCTGGCGGCGTCGGTGCTGGTCTTCGCGCTGGTGCTGTCGAACTTCTTCGACGCCATGGGCACGATGACCGGTCTCGGCAAGGAGGCCGCGCTCGCCGACGAGAAGGGCAACCTGCCCGGTATCGGACGCGCGCTGGTGGTCGAGGGGACCGGCGCCATCGCCGGCGGCGTCGGCTCGGCGTCGTCGAACACCGTCTTCGTCGAATCGGCGTCCGGTATCGCCGAAGGTGCGCGCACCGGCCTGGCCAACGTCGTGACCGGCGTGCTGTTCCTGATCGCGATGTTCCTGACGCCGATCTACGAGGTCATCCCGCTCGAGGCCGTCGCGCCGGCGCTGGTGGTGGTGGGTGCCATGATGATCGGACAGCTCAGGGCGGTCGATCTCACCCGCTTCGAGTACGCGCTGCCTGCGTTCTTGACCGTCGTGTCGATGCCGTTCACGTACTCGATCGCCAACGGCATCGGCATCGGGTTCATCAGCTGGGTGATCATGGCGTCCGCGGCGGGCAAGGCGCGAACGGTGCATCCGCTCCTGTGGCTGGTGGCGGCCATCTTCGTCGCCTACTTCGCGCGCGGACCCATCTCCGACCTCATCGGTTAACGACTGTGGTCCTTTTATGCGACAATTGTCCGGATTTTTGTCATCCGCATGAGTCAATTTGCTTTGCTTAGGGTAATAGGCTGGTTTTGCTGCCCTACCCTTGTTGGATGCATTCACCATCAGGTGACGGAACTCTGTCCGGCGATCTGTCTCTCGCCGTTGTTCGCCTCGCGCGGCGCCTGAGGGGCCGACGAGAGAACAAACTGGTTTCCCTCACCCAACTGTCAGCACTGAACACGTTGCACCACGAGGGGCCGATGACGCCCGGTGCGCTCGCCGCTGCCGAGCGGGTGCGTCCACCGTCGATGACCCGCGTGATCGCCTCACTGTCCGACCTGGGGATGATCAAACGCGAACCTCATCCGACGGATGGTCGCCAGGCGATCGTGACGCTGTCGGCCGAGGGCGTCGACGTCGTCGCCGACGAACTGGCGGCGCGCAAGGCATGGCTCAGCGATCGCCTGGCCGAGCTGTCCGCCGACGAGCGCGACGTCCTGCGAGAGGCGGTGCTCATCGTCAACAGGATTCTCGGGCAGGCCGACACCGACCTAGCCAGGTCGAAAGTCGTCTGACGTTCTAGAAGAACGTGCCGGAGAACGGTGCACGATCGGTCAGGAACGCGTGGTCAAGCGCTCGAAGCGTCGTCGGGGAGTCGACGCGGAGCCGCCCGGCAGCCGCGAATCGTGACGGAGCGACACCGCCGAGGTAGATGCTCGACAGTACCGAGGTGTCCAGAGACACCGTCGGCGTTGTGTTTTCGGCCGCGGGAGCGACGATGGCGCCGCCCTCGCGGACCGAGATGTCGAAAACCCCTCCGTGGCCGCGGAACTCGTCGGTGACCTCGATCACCGCATCGAGGTCTGCGCCGTACTGCCGGCTGCCGAGGGCCGCCGGGACGTCGAGAATCCGCAGCCACATGGTGTCCGACGTCCCGGTCACCGGCGCCGACCGCGGATCGACGAGCTTCTGCGGGAGCGGGTCGTCGATGGGAATGCTCGCGGTGAGTGCCGGGATCAGGTCGAGGTTGATCAGCACACGCCACAGGTCGGTGTGGGCGTCGTCGGTGACGGCGAAGACCTCGTTGATCTCGCCGCGCACCGCGCCCGTGGTGTCCTTGTGGATGCGGTAGCTCGCGTAGCCGTCGGCGTGGAGCAGGTAGTGCAGTCCACTCGCCGAGAGCGGGCGTTCGGACCTCCGGTCGGCCAGGATGGGCTTCCACCACGCGGGTGTACGCGTGAGCGCACCCGGTGTGGTCAGCGTCCAGCGGGCGTGGAGATCGGGGATCGCCTCCGCGACCGCGTCGGCGTCGGCGTAGCGCACGGTCGCACCCTCGGGTTGCGCCTGCCGCATCGCCGCCTGACCCGACGTGATCGAGATGTCGTTCGCGAAGCACGCGGGACCGAAACCGAAGCGCTCGTAGATCGTGCCCTCGCTGGCGGTGAGGATCGCGAACGTGTAGTCCTCGGACTCCCACTGCTCGAAGAGCGTGGTGAGCATCCGACGCAGGATGCCGCGTCGACGATGCGTCGAGGCCACCGACACCCACGACAGCCCGGCCGCGTCGGCGACGCCCGTCCCGGGCAGCGACATCGACATCCGGTAGAACATCGACACCCCCACCAGGGGATGGCCGTCCAGGCCGGTGTCGCGCACGAGTACGACGTCGTCGTCGGCGACCTTGCCGCGAAGGTCGACGCGCTCGTCGTCGGGCAGCGGGTTGCGCATGGCAAAGGCACGGGCGTCGGTGTTGATGATGTCGTCCCAGTCGGCATCGGTCGCGCGCGACAGGGACAGACGTGACATCGGAGTGGAGACACTGACACTGGTCACGGCTTCCACCGTTTCACACCGGTGGGGTCCGAGCATCTCTCGGGTGTCCGATCGGCCTACCGGATTCCGTCGCCCGAGGCGCTTTGGCGCGTCCGCGGGCCGCCCGACCCGGGCAGGTACGCCGAGTGAGGTGGGTGGCAGACTGTTGCGGTGCCCGGGCTCGCAGTGGACGTGATCGACATCGACGAGCCGGCGGATCCGCGGGTCGACGACTTCCGCGACCTCAACTCGGTCGACCGCAGGCCCGACCTCCCCGTGCTGCCCGGCGGCAGGCCCGGCCGCGGACTGGTCATCGCCGAAGGCGTGCTGGTCGCGCAACGCATGATCGCCTCCCGATTTCCCACACACGCGTTCCTCGGTGTCGCCAAGCGGCTCGACGAACTCGCCGCCGATCTGGCTGATCCGTCGTTGGCCGGCGTCCCGTTCTTCCGCACCTCCGCCGAGGTGATGGCGGAGATCGTCGGCTTCCACCTCAACCGCGGTGTGCTCGCCGTGTCGCGCCGGCCGGCGACGCTGTCGGTGCCCGAGGTGCTCGAGAACGCGCGGACCGTCGCGATCCTCGAAGGGGTCAACGACCACGAGAACATCGGCTCGGTCTTCCGCAATGCCGCGGGTCTCGGCGTCGACGCGGTGCTCTTCGGCCAGGGCTGCGCCGACCCGCTGTACCGACGCTGCGTCCGCGTCTCGATGGGGCACGCCCTGCTGGTGCCGTTCGCCAGGTTCGACGAGTGGCCGCGCGGACTGGACGTCGTGCGCGCCGAGGGTTTCCGCCTGGTCTCGATGACCCCCGATCCCGATGCCGTTCCGCTCGCCGAGGCGGTCGACGCGGAGAAGGTCGGATTCCTCGTCGGCGCCGAGGGGCCGGGGCTCACCGCCTCGGCGATGGCGTCGACCGACGTCAAGGCGCGGATCCCGATGAGCCGGGGCACCGACTCGCTCAACGTCGCGACCGCGGCGGCCGTCGCGTTCTATGAACGCGTGCGGTCGGGCACGATGGGGGAGTGACCGCCCCAGAACCGCTGCGCGACGAGCCCGCCGGGACCGAACCCACTCCGTGGGCACTCGGAATCATCGTCACCGCGGTGTGTGCTCTGTTCGCCGCTTTCGTACTGGTCGGCGTGTACTTCCTGATCGGCGGAATCCTACGTTTCCTGGGAATCGCCGCGGTGGTCGTCGTCGCCGGGGGCCTCGGCTGGACCCTCTGGGAGTTCCGCGCCCGGCCCGTCTGGCGCTGGGTCGTGTGGGGCCTGCTGATCGGATTCCTCGCCGGCATCGCGTCGTCGACCGCGTTGCTGGTGATGGGACGCTGAGGCCGCCTGCACCCTGAGGTGCCCGCGGAGCGAGCCACGAAAAGCGTCAGAACCCGAAGTACTCCCGGATACGACCGCGCTTACGAACAGTGACCTCGGGCGGCGCGTCTCGTCGCCCGGTGCGGGCCGCGGTGGCCGCGCGATAGTTCTGGAAGTCGGCTGCGGTCGGCTCGTACTCGGCCGGGCGGATGGAGAAGCAGGTGATGGTGATCCGTGCCGGATCGAGGTCCGACGGCGCCAACGGATGGGTGTAGCGGAATCCGAGCCAGCTGCGGTTGGCCTCCTCGGCCAGCTGCGCCGGGTGGAACGGAAGGGACATCGGTTCGGTCGGGACGCCCTCGGCGTGGTTCAGCGGGAATTCACCGCCCCAGAACGGCTTCTCGAACGTGAACGGCAGGCCGTGGTCCTCGTGGATGGTCACGGGGTCGGCGGCGAACGAGCGCCGAAGGGTGCCCGCCTCCCAGCGGGCGAAGACGCCCAGCGAGGTGTCCGGCTCGGTGTACAGCAGAGTCGTGGTGGCACTCGGACGTATCGACGACAGCGTCCTGGTCAGCGTCGACGGCCTGGCGGTCTCGAACAGTGAGCAGGACACGACGGCCAGCGGACCGTAGAACCCCGCGTAGACGTGGTTGTCACGGGCGGCTGCAGCGGTCGCGAGATCGGTGTCGACCATCGGGACCAGAACACTGTCGCCGTAGATGGTTGATGCCACCTGCTGGGCGTGTTGGGAGTCGTTGTGCGGCCCGGATCGGAGGACCGCTGCCGGGTCGTCGGTGTCGATGAACCACACGGTGGCCGCGCGCGCCGAGGGCACTCAGGTGTTCCCGTTGCTACGTACGCCGAGCAGGACATCCTCCCAGGCGGGGACCGTGGGCTTGCGGGTCTTCTTCCGACGCGGCCGGTCGGCACCCGCGGATTGTTCGGTGGGCGCCGCGGCGGGTTTCTTCGCCCCGGAATCGGCGTTGTCCCCGCCGGCCTCGGGAGCCGGCGTCGGTGCCACCGCGGACCCACCCGGCAGTTCCGCCGGCTGCTCCTCGTCGTCGAACCCGAAGTCGAGGGGCACGGCCCCGTCGTCGTCCGGGCGACGATCGTGACGCGCGCGCTGGGCGCCGATGAGCGTGTTCGCGTCCATCGTCACCTCTTCGAGTCCGTCCGAGGTGGTGTCCACGGCGACGGCGACCTCGGGCGCGGCGACGGGGGTGAGCCGACGGCGCGGCGCGATCGTCTCGGGGTGGGTCAGTTCGTCGGCGAGGTCGTCGAGGGGGTCGACGCTGCCACCGTGCGAGCCGGGCTGGTATCGCCAGTGCGCGAGGTTGTCGGTGCGGCCGACGCTCCACGCCACCTGCACCACCCAATATCCGTCGTCGCCCTTCCAGGCATCCCAGTCGGCGTCGTTCGGATTGTGCCCGTAAGCGATCAGGCCCTCGTTCACCGACTCGACCAGTGTCGCGACCGCCGGTCCGTCGTGCCGGATCGGGTGGGCCGCACCGGCGAGTTCGGCGGCGCGGGTGCGCTCGAGCAGTACCGGGTGGGCGAAGCGTTCGATCTTGTCCATGCCGACACCGGCTGCGGCGGCCACCTCGGCGACCGTCGCACCGGCACGGATACGTGCCTGGATCTCACGTGGCCTCAATGTGCTTTCCATCTCGATCTCGATCTGTCCCAGTCGTGAGATGTCGCCGCGGGTCGCGGCGCGTAGGCGTTCGTCGGAGGCGATCCGGAATTTCTCACCCGACTGAGGGTCCTGGCAGACGAGGTGGGAACCATCGGTTTCCACTCCGACGACGCGGAGCTCACGCATCTGCTCCTCCTCCGGTGGGTGCACGCATTGGGGTCACATTAACTCACCGATCTGCCGATTCACGGTGGGACACGCGGCAAAACCGCAGTTCAGCACGCGTGGGGCCCGTGCGACACCAGCGAAGGGTGCGTCGGATGTGGTCTGTGTCAACCAGGCTACCCGGTTGTCGGAACGCCACCGGCGCGCCGCAGCAAGGAGCGCGACGCGCCGGTGGACGCCGATGTTCGACGCCGGATCTACAGACGCTCGACGATGTGGTCGATGCACTGTGTCAGCTTGGTGACGTCCTCGGGCTCGATGGCCGGGAACATGCCGACACGAAGCTGGTTGCGGCCCAGCTTGCGGTACGGCTCGGTGTCGACAACGCCGTTGGCGCGCAGGATCTTCGCGACCGCCGCAGCGTCGATGTCGTCGTTGAAGTCGATGGTGCCGACCACCTGGCTGCGGTGGGCGGGATCGGCGACGAACGGGGTGGCGAACGAGCTGGCCTCGGCCCACTGGTACAGCCGTGAGCTGGAGTCCGCGGTGCGCGAGACGCACCAGTCCAGGCCGCCGTTGGTGTTCATCCACTCGATCTGGTTGGCGAACAGCAGCAGCGATGCGACTGCCGGGGTGTTGTAGGTCTGGTTCTTGGAGCTGTTGTCGACGGCGGTCGGCAGTGACAGGAACTCCGGGCACCAGCGGTCGGTCGCGGCGATCTCGGCGACGCGGGCGAGTGCGCGCGGGCTCATCAGTGCGACCCACAGGCCACCGTCGGACGCGAAGCACTTCTGCGGCGCGAAGTAGTAGACGTCGGCGTCGGCGATGTTCACCGGCAGGCCGCCTGCCGCGGAGGTGGCGTCGATGGCGACGAGAGCGTCGTCGGAACCGGCGGGCCGCACGACCGGTACCGCGACACCGGTCGAGGTCTCGTTGTGCGCCCAGCCGATGAGGTCGACGCCGCCGAAGTCGTCGGCGGTCAGCGCGGCCGGGTCGGGAGCGGTGCCGGGGTCGGTGGAGATGACCGCCGGGTTGTCCAGGAACGGCGCCTTCTTGGCGACGGTCGCGAACTTCGACGAGAACTCACCGTAGGTGAGGTGCAGCGAACGCTGCTTGATCAGGCCGAACGCGGCGGCATCCCAGAACGCGGTGGTCCCGCCGTTGGAGAGGACCACCTCATAGCCCTCGGGTAGCGAGAACAGTTCGCCGAGGCCCTCCCGGATCGAACCCACCACGTTCTTGACCGGGGCCTGGCGGTGGCTGGTGCCGAACACCGACGCGCCGGTGTCGACGAGGGACTGCAGCTGTTCGGGGCGAACCTTCGACGGCCCGCAGCCGAAGCGGCCGTCCGACGGAAGCAGGTCGGCGGGCAGGGTGATCGGTGCAGTCGCGGCTTCGCTCATGTCCTCGATTCTAGGGTTGTGGCCTCCGACACCTCGGGGCCGCCTCGGGTTGGCGTCGATTCGGGCGATCGGCGGCGGGCCGCTGCCCCGTGCCGTGCGACGGAATCGGCGACTATGTAAAGTCACCGACGCGGTCGGGAACTCGCACTGAGATCTCCCTCACTCTGGTCGAAGTTCTGTGGAGGTCTGGTCATGGCATGTGCTCCCGGCTGGTCGGCGCGTCGTCGCGTCGTGGCGATGGGCGTGGCGGTGATCTGCGCGCTGTCTGCGGGGATGATCGGGGCAGGGCCCGGCCACGCGGCAGCTCCCGGCGAACTGCGATCGGATGCGGGATGCGAATGGCGCACGCCCGAAGAGCGTGCCCAGCGCCTCCAGACGTGCACCTTCGAATCGGAGTCCTTGGGGCGCAAGGCGACCGTGCAGGTCCGTGCGTCGGACAAGAAGCCCGGCCAGACCGAGCGCGGCATCTACTTCCTCGACGGGCTCGGGTCCAACCCCGACTTCAGCACGTGGACGCTGCCCGAGGCGGGTACCACCGCCGCCTACAGCTCCGGCTACACCCTGGTGCTTCCGGCCGGAGGTGCCGGCGAGTGGATGACCGACTGGAAGAAGGCCCCGACCGGCAAATCCGTGGCGCCGCAATGGAGCCGGTTCATCGGTAAGGAATTGCCGGCTTACCTGAAGCGCAACTTCGGGGTGGATCCCACGAAGAATGCGATTGTCGGAGTGTCGATGTCGGCGGGACCCGCGGTGATTCTCGCGCTCGACCACCCCGAGGTGTTCAAGGTCGCACGCTCCTATTCGGGGTATTACCCGACGGACAATCCGGTGGGATGGCTGGCGATTCCGGCCATTCAGAAGGAACGCGCCGACATCGAGAACGGCCGGACCGCCATGTGGGGCGACCCCGAGGCTCCGGGCAATGCGTGGGCGCACCACGACGTGATGTCGCGGATCGGTGAGGTCAAAGAGACCAAGCAGAAGATCATCGTGTCCACCGGGAACGGCATCCCCACCAACCATGAACTGCGCGAGGCGAACAAAGTCCTCGAGAAGGAACTCGCCGCCGATCCGAACGCGGGGCCCGCGCTCCTGCAGAAGGCGGCGACCGCACTCGCACTCGGAGTCGTGCTCGAGTCCGGTGCCCTGGTGTCGACGGGCGCTCTGCAGGCGACGGCGGCACAGCTCGGCCTGCCCATCTCCTTCGGTTACCGCAACGGCGGCCACAACTGGTTTGCGTGGGCGGCAGACGCCTCGGACGACGCGCGCGTGGTCGAGCGGGCGCTCGAGGCGAGCTAGGCACTCTGTCCCGACGCGGCGTCGGCGAAGACTGAGGACCGTGGTCCCTGTCGCCGGCGACGATTGTGCGAGACGCTGGAGGCCGAGAAGGTTGCCGGCCCAGTAGGAGCTCGCCCCATGCCCGCCAGTTCTGGTTCGCTCGTCATCGAGGCCGCCGGCCTGCGCAAGCGGTTCGGCTCGTTCACCGCCCTCGACGGACTCGACCTGCAGGTGAACAGCGGCGAGGTGGCGGGCTTCCTCGGGCCGAACGGGTCGGGCAAATCGACGACAATCCGCATCCTGCTGGGCATGTACCGCCACGACGGCGGTCGCGCCGAGGTGTTCGGTCTGGACCCCGCAACCGATTCGGTCCCGATACACCGCAGGCTCGCCTACGTACCCGGCGATGTGAACCTGTGGCCGCAACTGTCCGGCGGCGAGTGCATCGACCTGCTGCTGTCGCTGCGGGAGGTCACCCGACCGGGGGCCACCCGCAAGAACGAGCTCATCGAACGCTTCGAACTCGATCCGACCAAGAAGGCGTCGACCTACTCCAAGGGCAACCGGCAGAAGATCGCGCTGATCGCCGCGCTGGCGACGGACACCGAACTGCTCATCCTCGACGAACCGACCTCGGGGCTGGACCCGTTGATGACCAACGAGTTCGGGGCCTGCGTACGCGAACGGGCAGCCGAGGGCACCGCCGTCCTGATGTCGAGCCACATCCTCTCCGAGGTCGAGGAACTGTGCGAGACGGTGACCATCATCCGCGCGGGAGTCACCGTGCAAACCGGAACGCTCGCCGAACTCCGGCACCTACGGCGGTCCCGGGTCACTGTGACCGCGGCCGGCGTCCTGGACGACCTCGCGACCATCCCCGGCGTGTACGACTTCGACGCCGAGGGCACCTCGGCCACCTTCACCGTCGACGACGCCGGGCTCGCGGCGGTGACGCGTGCTCTTGCCGCGACCGAGGTCCGGGCGCTGTCCGTCGAACCGCCCGGTCTGGAAGAGCTCTTCCTGCATGCCTATTCCGACGCCGGTGGCCGATGATGGTGTCGGCGACACGATCCCGTGAGACGGCGGTGGCATCGCCGGTGGCCTCCGGGCTGACCGGGACGATGCTGCTTCTCCGGTTGATGTTGCGGCGTGAGCGGCTGACGATCGCGGTCACCTTCGGGGTCTTCGTGCTGCTGAACGCGTCCACGGCGGCATCCATCGCGTCGGCGTACCCGACTCCGCAGGCTCGCGCCGAAGCGCAGACGGGGCTGGGCGCGAACGCTGCCTTCCGTTTCCTTCTCGGGCCGTTGGATCACGTCGACTCCACGGCATCGCTGACCGTGTGGCGGGCCGGGTTGTTCCTGATCGCCGCGCTCGGGGTGTGCGTCGTGCTGCTCGTGGTGCGGCAGACCCGCAAGGAGGAGGAACTCGGTCGCGCCGAGCTGGTGCGGGCCGCCGTCACCGGGCCGCTCGCGCCGCTGGCCGCGGCCGCCGTCGTCGCCGCGGTCTTCGGTGTCGTCGTCGCCGCGGGCATGTCCCTCATGCTGTTTCCGCTCGGCGCGGACGCCCTGGAGGTGCTGGCTGTGTTCGCGCAGTATGCGACGGTCGGTCTCGCGGCGGCGGGAACCGCATTGGTGACCGCGCAGATCGCCCGGACCTCTCACATCGCGAACATGGCTGCGGCGCCGATCATCTTGGTCGGATACCTGCTTCGCGGAGTCGCCGATGCGGCCGGAGGATGGTCCTGGCTGCGGTGGGTGACCCCCATCGGCTGGGCACAGCTCATCGACCCGTTCGGCGCTGACAACCTCTGGTTCGCGCTGCCCTCGTGTGCGGTGTTCGCCGGCGGTGTCGCGGTGGCGGCGCTGCTGTCGACCCGACGGGATCTCGGCGCCGGCCTCATCGCGCCACGTCCCGGCCCGGCGTCGGCAAGCGGTCTGACGTCCATCGAGGCGGTGACGGCACGGCTGACGTTGCCGTTGTTGTGGTCATGGGTCGGTGCGGTCTTCGCCTATGGTCTCATCGTCGGGTTCCTGCAACCCTCGGTCGACGACCTGGCGCAGGGCAATGAGGTTTTCGCCGACATCATGCGGCACTCCGGTGTCGAAGCCTCGCTCGGAACACTGTTCGGTGTCACGCTGATGGCGTTCTTCGCGGTCGCGGCCAGCGCCTGGGCGGTCAACGTCGCGACGCGGCTTCGGGCCGAGGAGAACGCGGGGCGGACCGAGATGTTGCTTGCCACCCCCACGTCGCGAATCCGTTATCTGCGAGCGCATCTCGTGTTCGTCACGGTGGGTGTGCTGGGGATACTGGTGGCCGCCACGACCGCGATGACCCTGGGGGCATGGGTGGCCGGTGGCGATGCGGCCGGTCTCGGCTGGGCCGCGGTGCGCTCGGCGGCCGCGCAGGTTCCGGCTGCTCTACTCGTATCGTCGATTGCCCTGTCGCTCTACGCGTTACGACCTGTGTTGGTGCCCCTGGGGTGGCTCGTCGTGGTCGCAACGCTGTTCCTCGGCCCGATGTCCGGGATGTTCGACCCGCCGCAATGGCTTGCCGACCTCGCTCCGTTCACCCACTCGCCGCTCGTCCCGGTGGAGCCGATGAACTGGGTGCCGGTGGTGGTGATGCTCTGTCTGGCAGGGGTTGTCGCCGGAGTATCGACGTGGCGGTTCCGGGTGCGTCAGATCGGGTGACCGATCGCCGGGCTCATCCGGTTGTGCTTGTGCCCGGCAGGCGGGACAAAACGCAACCGGATCGTCCGGGTGCTCGGCCAAGGATTGTCGTCGCCTACAACCCCGGCTTCACCAGGTCGCCCCAGCCCTCGACGTCCTCGGGACGACGCGGTGCGGGGCCGGTGTAGATCGCGGCCGGCCGCACCAGTTTGCCCAGACGCTTCTGCTCGAGGATGTGCGCACACCAGCCGGCGGTGCGGCCACAGGTGAACATCGCGGGCATCATGTGCGTGGGCACCTCGGCGAAGTCGAGGATGACCGCGGCCCAGAACTCGACGTTGGTCTCGATGGCGCGGTCGGGGCGTCGTTCCCGGAGTTCGGTGAGCGCAGCCTGTTCGAGAGCGGCGGCCACCTCGAAGCGGGGTACCCCCAGCTCCTGTGCGGTGCGTCGGAGAACGCGGGCGCGGGGATCCTCGGCGCGGTACACGCGGTGCCCGAAGCCCATCAGCTTCTCCTTGCGATCGAGGATGCCCTTGACGAGTCCCCGTGCGTCACCGGTGTTCTCGACCTCTTCGATCATCGGCAGCACGCGCGCCGGAGCGCCGCCGTGCAGCGGTCCCGACATCGCGCCGATCGCCCCGGACAGCGACGCCGCGACGTCGGCGCCGGTGGAGGCGATCACGCGGGCGGTGAAGGTCGACGCGTTCATGCCGTGTTCTGCCGCGCTCACCCAGTACGCATCGATGGCGGCGACGTGCCGGGGATCGGGGTCGCCCTTCCATCGCGTCATGAAACGCGCGGTGACGGTTTCACATTCGTCGATGATGTGCTGCGGAACCGCGGGCCGATGGATGCCGCGTGCCGACTGCGCCACATACGACAAGGCCATCACCGATGCGCGCGCCAGGTTGTCGCGGGCGGTCTCGTCGTCGATGTCGAGCAGCGGCTGGTAACCCCAGATCGGGGCCAGCATCGCCAGCGCGGCCTGCACATCGACGCGGACGTCGCCGGTGTGGATGGGCAGCGGGAACGGTTCGGCCGGCGGGAGACCGTTGCCGAACTGCCCGTCGACCAGCAGCGCCCACACATCGGCGAAGGTCACCTTGTTCTCGACGAGGTCTTCGATGTCGACGCCGCGGTAACGCAGGTTGCCGCCGTTCTTGTCCGGCTCGGCGATGTCGGTGGTGAACGCCACCACGCCTTCGAGGCCGGTGACGAAATCCTCGGGAACTGCGTTGGCCATGACAACCACCTCACTCGACATCTGTGTCGTGCATCCGCGTGCGTGCGATCTGAATCGAACTGTAGATCAGCTCGACGCTCCGCGTGTACCCAGGAGTAACACGCCTGTCCCGGAGTAGCGTCAGGACGGTGTTGGACGAGCCACGTGAACCCATCGACCTGCCGAACATGCGTGTCGGCTACGGCGGCGGAATACCCCCCAACATCGGTGAGGGCGACCGCGCAGCGGGCGCCGACGGCATCCGCGAGAATCTCGACCCCAGCTGGTTACGCGGCGACCCGCCCTGGCTGGACCTGTTCAATGTGTGGCTGCGCGAAGCGCTCGACGCCCGTATCGCAGAACCGAACGCGATGGTCCTGGGCACCGCCGACGCCGAAGCTCGGCCGTCGACGCGCACCGTGCTGTGCAAAGGCGTCGACGCGGACGGTGTGGTCTTCTTCACCGGCTACGACTCCGACAAGGGACGGCATCTGGCCGCGAATCCGTATGCGTCGGTGACCTTCCCGTGGATCGCGCTCGAACGGCAGGTCCATTTCCGCGGGCCCGTCGAACATGTGAGTGCCGAAGAGATACAGGCGTATTGGGAACTACGGCCTCGCGGTTCCCAGCTCTCGGCCGCGTCGTCGGATCAGTCACGGCCCATCGGGAGCCGCATCGACCTGGAACGGAAGACCGCTGCGGTGGCCGAGAGCTACGGCGGTTTCGACGGCGTCGAGGAGATCCCGGTGCCGCCCAGCTGGGGTGGCTACCGCATCAGACCCGTCGAGGTCGAGTTCTGGCAGGGCCGGGCGAACCGATTGCACAATCGCGTCCGGCTGACCCACGTCGACCACGCCTGGCGGGTCGAGCGGCTCCAACCCTGACGGGGCCCGCACGTCGGCGGCCAACCGGAAGGACTCGGATCGAAAGCCCCACCGGACAGCGTATTTCGGTGTCGCGGGCGGCACCGCACCGGAAAGGCGCTACGACGACGCCATGGCGCGAACGATCGCCTTGCGGACCTCCTCGACCACCAGCACCGACGACGCCACGCCCACGGCCCACGCCCACTGCGCGGCGGTGAGGCCGGTGGTGTCGAACAGATCCTGGAGGAATCCGACGTTGACGACCGCGACCTGCAGCACGATCACCGCGACCAGTGAGATCCAGATCGCCTGGTTGGTGAAGGTCTGGAGCGAGAACACCGATCCGCGTTCCGAGCGAACGTTGAGCAGGTTGAAGACCTGATAGAAGACGAATGTCGTGAACCCGAGCGTGGTGGCGAACAACGGATCGGATGCGCTGTCGGGGAAGACGTCGTCGGCGAACACGATGGTTCCGATGGTGCCGACCGTCATCACCACACCCAGGAACAGGATGCGCAGGATCCGGTCGGTCGTCAGCAGCCGCTCGCTCGGTGATCGTGGCTTCTGCTTCATGGTGTCGGGATCGGTCGGGTCGACACCCAGCGCGAGGGCGGGCGGGCCGTCCATGATGATGTTGACCCATAGGATCTGGAGCGCGGTGAACGGTGCGCCGCCGGCGATTCCGGCCACGCCGGCGGTCAGGAAGATCAGCACGAAGCCCCACGCCGTCGTCAACTGGAACTTGACGAACTTGACGATGTTGGCATAGATCCCGCGGCCGTCACGGACGGCGGAGATGATGGTCGCGAAGTTGTCGTCGGTCAGGATCATCTCGGCCGCACCCTTGGACACGTCGGTGCCGGTGATTCCCATGGCGATCCCGATGTCGGCCTGCTTGAGCGCCGGTGCGTCGTTGACGCCGTCGCCGGTCATCGCGACCACCTCGCCGCCGGCCTGCAACGCCTCCACGTAGCGGATCTTGTGCTCCGGGGCCACCCGGGCAAGGACGCCGAAGCTCGCTGCACGCGACGACAATTCGGCATCGTCGAGGTTGTCGAGTTCGGTGCCGGAGATCGCCTCGCCAACGATCCCGAGGTCACCACAGATCGCCGACGCCGTCGCCAGATGATCACCGGTGATCATGTGGACTCCGATACCGGCATCGCGGGCGGTCTTGATCGCCGCGCGAGCCTCGGGCCGGGGCGGATCGAGAATCCCGACGACGGCGTAGACCGACAGATCCGCGACGGCGTCGAACAACCCCGAATCGGAGGGAAGCCGGGGGAGGGTGGTGCCGGCGATCATGAGGGTGCGAAGTCCCTGATGTGCGAGTGCGTCGATGGCGGTGCGGATTCCGTCGCGATCGGCGTCGGTGATCGGCCGGTCGCCGTCGGCTCCGCGTACCCGTGTCGCCCGGCTCAGCAGCACGTCCGGCGCGCCTTTGGCATAGCAGCGGAACTTCTCGCCTGCGGCCGGGTCGCTGCTCTCGTGGAAGGTGGCCATGAACTTGTAGGCGGAATCGAACGGCACCTCGCCCAGGCGTGGGTAGTTCGCGCGGGCGCCTGCGACGTCGATGCCACCCTTCTCCGCCAGCACCACCAGTGCGCCCTCGGTCGGATCACCCACCAGCACTCCCTCGTTCACCGATGCGTCGTTGCACAACGCCATCGCCAGGAACGCGCGGTGGAAGTCGGGCAGCGCATCCTCGGTGTCGGTGAGGATCTTGCCGTCGGTCGAGTACCCCTCGCCGGTGACCCGGTGACGACGACCGGCCGCGACCAGGGCGCGGACGGTCATCTCGTTGAGGGTCAGCGTCCCGGTCTTGTCCGTGGCGATCTGCGTTGTGCTGCCGAGGGTCTCGACCGCGGCCAGCTGTTTGACGATCGCGCCGCGTTTGGCCAGACGTGATGCACCGAGGGCGAGAGTGAAGGCGACGACGGCCGTGAGGCCCTCGGGGATGGTGGCGACGGCCAGCGACACCGCGGTCAGCAGCAGATCCGACCACGACTCGCCTCGCAACAGTCCGAGGATGAACACGATCACCACCACGACGATCGCGATGCCCGTCAGCAGCGTCGCGAGTTGGTCGATCCGACGCTGCAGGGGGGTCTTGTCGGTGCCGGCTCGGCCGAGGAGGCTCGCGATGGTGCCGATCTGGGTGGACATGCCGGTACCAGTGACCACCATGGTTGCGCGGCCGCGGGTCACCTCGGTGTTCATGAACAGCATGTTCGTGCGGTCACCGATGGGGAGGCCAGGATCGTCGAGGTCGTCGACCGTCTTGTCGACGGGGTGGGATTCGCCGGTCAGTGCCGACTCGGCGACCTGGAGCCGTACGGCCTCGACCACTCGTCCGTCGGCAGGCACCGCGTCGCCGGCCTCGAGGAGCACCACGTCGCCGGGAACGAGTTCGGTGCGGTCGACCTGATGTTCGCGCCCGTCGCGTCGTACCCGTGACAAGGCCACCGACATGTTCTGCAGTGCGCGCAGGCTCTCCTCTGCCCGGGTTTCCTGCACGTAGTTGAGGATCGTGTTGAAGGTGATGACGGCGAGGATCACCACTGGTGTCTCCCACTCGTGGGACACCGCGGCGCTGACCACCGCGGCCACCACGAGGACGAGTGTCATCTTGTCGGCGAGCAGCCGCACGATCTTGCGCCATCCGGACTCACCGGCCACCTCGGTGAGTCGGTTCTCGCCGTAGGTCGTGCGGCGCTCGCGCACCCCGGCATCGGACAGGCCGGTCGTGGTGTCGGTGGCGAGCCGGGCGATGACCTCTCCGACGGTCGCGGTGTGAACGTCGTGACCCGTGAGGAGGCTGTCCGCTGCGGGCACGGGATGGGGGTCGTCCGGAAGTCGGGTCATGGCGCACCTTGCCTGTTGTCACTCGCGTCGCGGGTCCGGTGGGGGCGGTGTCGGACACCTCGACCCTAACCGCCTCCGGTGCGGCCGGACGCGGTAGGCGATGCCTGGGCCCCGGTCCTAGGATCGTGCGAATGGCCAGACTCCTCGCCGATACGACGCCGCTGCGCAATTCGGACTTTCGGCGTCTGTGGCTGGCCAACATCGTCACCGTCGTCGGGGCGCAGCTCACCGTGGTGGCGGTCCCGGCACAGATCTACGAGGTGACCGGCAGCTCGGCATACGTCGGCCTGACCGGCGTGTTCGGGCTGGTCCCGCTGATCGTGTTCGGTCTGTGGGGCGGCGCTCTCGCCGACGTCGTCGACCGTCGGACACTGCTCATCATCACCACCGCCGGCCTGATCGTGTGCAGTGCCCTGTTCTGGGCGCAGGCCGCGCTGGGCGGTCAGAACGTGTGGATGCTGTTGGTGCTGTTCGCAGTTCAACAGGCATTCTTCGCGGTCAACCAGCCGACCCGCACCGCCGTGCTACCCCGTCTGCTCGACGCCAAGGACCTGCCGGCCGCGTTGTCGCTGAACATGACGGTCATGCAGGCCGGGGCCATCGCCGGGCCGCTGGTGGGCGGCGCACTCATCCCGGTGCTCGGCTACTCGGTGCTGTACTTCGTCGACACGCTGTTTCTGGTGCCCACCCTGATCGCGGTGGTCCTGCTCCCGTCGCTGCGGCCCGAGAGCGAGGCGGCCCCCGAGGTCGCCGGGCTGCGGTCGGTCCTCGACGGCCTGCGATACCTCGCCGGCCACAAGATCCTGATGGCGTCGTTCCTCGTCGACCTCATCGCGATGATCTTCGGCATGCCGCGCGCGCTGTTCCCGCAGATGGCTCACGAGAACTTCGGCGGACCCGAGGGCGGCGGCATCGCGTTCGCGCTGTTGTTCACCGCGATCTCCGCCGGTGCGGTCGTGGGTGGCATCTTCTCGGGCTGGGTGACCCGGGTGGAGCGGCAGGGGCTCGCGGTGATCGTGTGCATCATCATCTGGGGGCTGGCGATCACCGGAACCGGCATCGCGGTGTCCTTCGCCGACGGCACGGCTCTGCCGATGCTCATCGTCGCGGTGGTGCTGCTGATGATCGGCGGCGCCGCGGACATGGCCTCGGCGGCGTTCCGGCAGACCATCCTGCTCGCCGCCGCGTCCGACGAGGTCCGCGGCAGGCTGCAGGGGGTGTTCATCGTGGTGGTCGCGGGCGGTCCCCGTATCGCCGACGTCGCGCACGGCTCGGCGGCAGCCTCGATCGGGGTGGCGGCCGCGACCGCGTTCGGCGGAATCGCCGTGGTGATCGCGACGATCATCGCTGCGCTGATGATCCCGGCGTTCGTGCACTATCGCGCTGGTCAGCGGACCTGAGCCGATGCGGGCGTCCGCTCAGCGGGACGGTCAGATCGGTGTCACCATGGACGCCATGACCGCCGCCACCAGCGACTTCCGGGTGCCGATCATCGACATCTCCCCGTACACCCGCAATGGTGATGCCGCCGAGCGTGCCGTCGTGGCGGCCCGGTTCGACGACGCGGCGAGTTCCGTCGGCTTCATCCAGATCGTCGGGCACGAGATCCCGGCTGTGGTGGTCGACGAGTTCACCGCGGTCATGGACGACTTCTTCGCCCTGCCGCTCGAGGCGAAGAAGGCCTACCGCACGCCGCCGGAGATCAACCGCGGCTACGCGCCGCCGAAGTCGGAGTCGTTGTCGTTGTCGCTGGGCGTCGAGTCGCCGGACCGCATGAACGACTTCTTCGAGGCGTTCAACGTCGGCGTCGAGGCCAAGCAGTACCCCGACATCGACCTTCCCGAGGACCATTACGCCGACAACACCTGGCCTGCCGTCGACCGGTTCGAGGCGGCGGTCTCCGCCTATTTCGCCGAGGCCCGTCGCGTCGCGCACACGTTGACCAGGATCTTCGCCGACGCCCTCGACCTCCCGGCGGACTTCTTCGAGGGCTTCACCGACCACTCCCTCGACGTGCTGCGCATGAACAACTACGCACTGCCGCCCGGCGAGATCGAACTCGGTGACTCAGGTGAAATCGGCGAACTGACGGGCATGGGCGAGCACACCGACTACGGCATCGTGACCGTGTTGTGGGCCGACCAGGTCAAGGGCCTCCAGGTCCTCGACCGCGAAGGGCAGTGGCACGACGTCAGCCCCGCCGACGGCGCGCTGCTCATCAACCTCGGTGACCTGATGGCGCGGTGGACAAACGAACGCTGGATGTCCACGCTGCACCGGGTGAAGCCACCCATCGTCGACGGAACCATCGAGCGCCGACGCTCCGCGGCGTACTTCCACGACGGCAACATCGGCGCCATGATCGCGACCCTGCCGTCGTGTGTCGGCGCGGGCAGCCGCTATTCACCCATCACCGTCGGGGAGCACATCGGGGCCAAACTCGCCGGTTCCCGTGCCGGACGGCCGAATCCGTACGCCACCCGGGAGGCCGACCGGGTACGGCAGGCGATGCGACGCGGACCGGGGCAGCAGTAGACGACTGCCCCCGACCCAGCGTGGTAGGTGGCTTCAGTCCGCGGTCAGCACACCCGGGTAAGTCGCGCGGCGAGCCGCGGTCACCGGGCAGTAGTGCATCGGATTGTCGCGCTGATCCATCGGCGGGAGGTTGCGCTTGGGGGTGTGCACGATCGGGGCGTCGATCGGGACCTTGCCGCTGAGGCGGTCGAAGGCGTCACGCGGACGAGGATGGTGCAGAGCGCGTTTCGGCAGCAGCTTGTGCATCACGATGTTGATGCCCTTGCCGAGCAGGCGGAACCGGCGTTCGTCGGACTCGCTCCACTCCAGCCCGAGGATCTCCCGGATCGGCTCGTCGTAGAAGCCGGTGGTGAGCCACATGAACAGCTTCTGGTTCTGCGGCACCAGGTACTTGTCCCACACCGACTTCGGGATGAAACTCAGGAACGGGGGAGGCGGCAACTGCGTGATGTCGAGTACTGTGCGCACCGAGACGTGGTCGCGAAGAACGTTGCGGCACATGTAATCCCAGTACTCGAGAAAGTCCTCGTAAGTCTCGGGGACGGGTCGCATCGAGACGCCGTACTGGGCGTACCAGGCCTTGGACTCCTCGAAGAGCTGACGCTTCTGGTCCTCGGTGAGAAACGGTCCGAAGCGCTCGCACAACCGGACATTGCCGTACCAGAAGGTGGCGTGCGCCCAGTAGAAGACGTCGGGGTCCAGCGCGTGATAGCGCGAACCGTCCTCCATGGTGCCCTTGACCGTCTTGTGGTAGTCACGCACCTCGAGTCCGGTCTGCGCGCCGGGGATGATCGAGTCGAAGACGACTCCGCTGATCGGGTACAGCGAGCGCATCAGGCGCTGCCAGCGTTCGCCGAAGAAGTCGGAGTGATCCCAGACCGCAGCGCCCAGCTTGGGGTGCATGTTCTGGATCGACCCGGCCCACAGGCCCTGGAACATGCCGGTCCAGGTGCCCCAGATCTGCCAGGTCAGCGAGTCCGGGCCGAGTGGCTCGTACTCGTGCGCGGGCTTGACGCCGGCGGCGCCGACCTCATAACCGTCCTCGGAGATCTGGGTCTCCGAGGACGGGACCCCCGACGACGAGGCCGAGGACTGGGAGGTGTCGGCCGGGCAGGCCTTGCCGCTCGAGTCTCCGTCCGCGGCGTGAACGGGACAGGTTTTCTGTGCGTCGTTCAGTACCTCAGTCATGAGACAGAAGCCTAGGTTCGTCTCAGTGGTGTGTCAACCGTCACGCCTCACTCGGGGTTCTCGTGCGTCATCGCCCGGTAGCCGCGAGCTCCCGCGCGGTCGACGGCCGCGCGAACGAGTCCGAACACCACTCCCTGCAGCGCAGCGGCGGCGAGTACCTCCACGTTGCTGCGCTCGAGATCCTTCGGATCGGGTGCCGACTCATCGTCGGAGATGCGCTTCCAGATCTGTCCGAACACCGCGCCCGCGGCGATACCGCCGAGCACGCTGGTCGCCAGCGACAGTGGTTTGTACAGGGTCTTGGATACGGCACTCATCTTCGAAACCTCTCGTCAGTACTGGTTCTGTTTCGGTGCGCGGTTCAGCTGCGACGGCGCCGGAGTACGACGACTGCGCCGATGGCGACCAGTGCCGCCGCCGCGACACCGATCAAGACCGTGCGGTTCTCCTGGGCCTTGACCTTCGCGGTCGCCGCGGTATCCGCCGCGGCGTCGCTGAGCCTGCTCGGAACATCGAGCTTCGCGGTCAGGGCGTCCACCGTCTCGGCGAGCTCCTCACGCTGCTGCTCGATGGGCGGCGGGTTCTCGTCCCGCTCGGGGTGTGTCTCGCTCATCTACAGGTGCTCCTTCACGGTCGCGACATCTCGCTGGACACTTGCGACGGTCTTTTCCGGAGCCGGTGGGACCGCGGACTTCGCGCGCTGCGCACCGATCGCGGCCGTCACACCCCCCACCACCAGCAGAACCACTCCGACGATCACCGCCGCCAGCCATGGCGCAACCACATTCGCCAAGCCGATGACCGCGGCCGCCACCAGGGTGCCCAGCCCGAACAGCGCCAACAAGGTGCCGGCGCCGGAAATCCCCGCGCCCACACCGATCTTGGTGCCCTTGCCCTTCATCTCCGCGACCGCATGTTGCAGCTCGGTCCTGACAAGCGTCGTCGTCTGCTTCTGCAGACGCTCGACGAGCTGCACGGTCGACAGATCGTTCACAGACGGATCGTTCACAGATGGATCGTTCACGTCGGTACCTCCTGTCTCAGGGACCCTCAACGCGTTCCCTCAACAGGCAGATCCGAAACGTGGACCGGCCCGCGATCAGCGCACCCGAAATCGGATCTTCGATCAGCGCACCCGAAATCGGATCTTCGATCCGGGCACGAGCTGCGCAGCGAGGTCGACAGCGGCCGCGGTGAGGACCGCGACCACCGGATAGCCGCCGGTCACGGGGTGGTCGGCGAGAAAGATCACCGGCCGGCCGCTCGGCGGAACCTGTACCGAACCGTGCGCGATGCCCTCCGAGCGAAGCTCGTCGACGTCATCGCGGTGGAGCAGCAGCGGCACGGACGAGCCGTCGGCCCGGTCGAGGCGGACGCCGACGCGGTTGCTGTCGGCGCCGACCACCCAGATGTCCTCGCCGAGGGTCTCCGGCGCCGCGAGCTGGTCGGCGCGCGGCCCGCGATGGCACTCGAGCGCCACCACGCGCGGATGCGCGCTGTTCGGCGGCGCCGACGACGTGGGCGGCCAATCGCCCGCCGCATCACCGACGGGCAGCCGCGTGCCGACGGTCAGGGCAGACGGTCCCAGCCCCGACAACGAGTCGGTGGATCGCGAACCGAGCACCGGGTCGACGTCGATCCCGCCGCGCACCGCCACGTAGTTGCGCAGACCCCAGGTGGGCGGGGCGAGCGCCAGTTCGTCACCGGCCCGCAGCACCAGCGCCGCCGCGAGACCGGCCGGGGTGCCGTTGTGGAGCACCTCGGTGTCGGCACCCGTCACCGCGACCAGCACGTCACCATCGGTGCATATCCGCAAACCGCCGAGTGTCGTCTCGATGGTCGCCGCCGACTCGTCGTTGCCGACGAGGCGGTTGGCCAGGGTGAGTGCACCGCGGTCCGCTCCGCCCGACGTGGGGACGCCGAGGTGCGCAAAGCCCGGTCGGCCGAGGTCCTGGACGGTCGCGAGAGGGCCGGTCGCGAGCACTGTCACCGCGGTCATCCGTCGAAGCTCCCCGCGTCGACGAAGCGCACCACCCGTCCGGTGGCGAACAGTGCCGGCGGGTCCGCGGTCTCATCCCACAGCCGAACATCGGTGCGGCCCAACAACTGCCACCCGCCGGGGCTGGGCTTGGGATAGACGGCGCTGTACCCCGCGGCGATGGCGACGGCGCCTTCGGGCACACGCGTACGAGCCTCGCAGCGTCGACCCACGGCGTCGAACGGGTGCGGTGAGGCGTCCTCGGCGACGAGATAACCGAAGCCGGGGGCAAAACCCATGAACTGCACGCGCCATCGTGTACGGCAGTGCAGGTCGACCACCTCGCCGATCGTAACGGCCAGTGCCGCAGCCACATCCGCGAGATCATCACCGTCGTAGATCACCGGCACGACGATCTCGCCGGCGGCGTCGACGGCACGGGCGGCGGCGGTGCGTCGCCGATGCAGCGCCCGGCGGACGCCGAGCTCGTCGACGCCGTGTCCGGGCCGCGCCTGCACCAGAAGGGTGTGTGCGCTCGGTACCAGATCGGCGACATCGACCAGCTCCCCGCGGTCGAGAGCATCACGCAGGGCGAGCGTGGCGTCGAGCACCGCGGCCGACGGGGCCTCGTCCGCCGAGAAGTCGAGGACCACCGCATCCGGGCCCGCCGGCAGCTCACGCATGCACCGAATCTACCCCTGCGGCAACCCGAGCCGCCGCCGCGACCGCGCGGCGGTCCGGGCCCGTGGTGGCAGACTGGCACGACACGCCGGAGCTGCCGAGAACCGAGGAGACACAGTGAGAGAGATCGTCGTCTGTGGTGAGGCGCTCGTCGACGTCGTACAGGAGAAGCGGGCGGGGGATGCGCCGGTTCCCGGGGGCCTGGCCCCGCTGCAGCCGGCGCTCGGGGGTGGGCCGTTCAATGTCGCGATCACGTTGGGGCGCTTGGGAAGTGCGGTATCACTGTTGTCCGCGGTGTCCACCGACACCTATGGTGAGGCCATCGTCGACGCTTTGCAGGGTGCGGGTGTGGGCACGACGCTGATCCAGCGGCGCGGGGAGCCGACCTCGCTGGCTCTCGCGACCATCGCCGACGACGGCTCGGCGCGCTACTCGTTCTACGTCGAGGGCACCGCCGACCGCACGGTGACCGACCCGGGGCCGTTCGCGCCCACCGTCGCCGCGGTGGCCTTCGGGACCCTGTCGCTGGTGCTGGAACCCGGGGCCTCGGTCTATGAGAACCTTCTGCACCGGTCGCACGCCGAAGGGCGCCTCGTCGTGCTGGACCCGAACATCCGTCCCGCGGTGATCGGCGACGCCGACGGCTACCGGCGGCGTTTCCGCACCTGGATGACCTCGGTCGACCTGGTCAAACTCTCCGATGAGGACGCGGCGTGGCTGGGGGAGGGCCCGGCAGGCAGCTCGGTGGCCGACTGGCTGGGCGACGGCGTCGCCGCGGTCGTGACCACGGCCGGGTCGACGGGGCTCACCGTTCGTACCGCGGCGGGCGAGGTGAGCGTGCCGGCGCCGGCCGTTGATGTCGTCGACACGATCGGTGCAGGCGACAGCGTCCTGGGAGGGCTGGTCCACCACCTCGACCGGAACGGATCCCTGGCTCCCGCGGCGGTGCGTTCCCTGACCGCGCAGCAGTGGCGAGAAGCGGCCGAATTCGCAGCTCAGGTGGCCGCGATGACGGTGTCGAGGCCCGGCGCCGACCCTCCGTGGGCAAGCGAGCTGAGAAGCGACTAGGTTGTTACCTGTGTGTCCTACCCGGACACTGTAAAACTCTGATCTGAGTAAGGGGTTCGTGTGTCTGCTGAAACAGTCCCAGCCGACCAGGCGTCCGACACGGCCTCAGCGACCTTCACCTACCCCGGTGGACAGCTGGAGCTCCCGATCCTGAAGGCCACCGAGGGCACTGACTCGGTCGCGCTCGGCAAGCTGCTCGCCGAGACAAATCTGACAACCTTCGACGGTGGCTTCGTGAACACCGCGTCGACCAAGTCGGCCATCACCTACATCGACGGCGACGCAGGCATCCTGCGTTACCGCGGCATCCCCATCGAGCAGCTCGCCGAGAAGTCGACCTTCATCGAGGTGAGCTACCTGCTCATCTACGGTGAACTGCCGACTCCGGCCCAGCTCGAGGATTTCACCACCAAGATCCAGCGGCACACGCTGCTGCACGAGGATCTCAAGCGTTTCTTCGACGGCTTCCCCCGCAACGCGCACCCGATGCCGGTGCTCTCGAGTGCGGTCAACGCGCTGTCGGCGTACTACCAGGACTCGCTCGATCCCAAGGACGACGAGCAGGTCGAGCTGTCGACGATCCGCCTCCTCGCCAAGCTGCCGACGATCGCGGCGTATGCGTACAAGAAGTCGGCCGGACAGCCGTTCCTGTACCCGGACAACTCGCTGAGCCTCGTCGAGAACTTCCTGCGGATGACCTTCGGCTTCCCGGCCGAGCCCTACGAGGTCAACCCCGAGGTCGCCAAGGCCCTCGACATGCTGTTCATCCTGCATGCCGATCACGAGCAGAACTGTTCGACCTCGACGGTCCGCCTCGTCGGCTCGTCGCAGGCCAACCTGTTCACCTCGATCTCCGGCGGCATCAACGCGCTGTGGGGCCCGCTGCACGGCGGCGCCAACCAGGCCGTGCTCGAGATGCTCGACGCGATCAAGGCCGACGGTGGCGACACCAAGGAATTCATGAAGCGGGTGAAGAACAAGGAAGCCGGCGTCAAGCTCATGGGCTTCGGTCACCGCGTCTACAAGAACTACGATCCGCGCGCCGCGATCGTGAAGAAGACTGCCGACACGATCCTGGAATCGCTTGGCGTGCAGGATGATCTGCTCGACATCGCCAAGGGACTCGAAGAGGTCGCCCTGTCCGACGACTACTTCGTCGAGCGTCGCCTCTACCCGAACGTCGATTTCTACACCGGCGTGATCTACCGTGCGATGGGCTTCCCGACGCGGATGTTCACCGTGCTGTTCGCGCTCGGACGCCTGCCCGGATGGATCGCGCACTGGCGTGAGATGCACGAGGACCCGACCACCAAGATCGGCCGTCCGCGTCAGCTCTACACCGGTTACACCGAACGTGACTACGTTCAGATGGGTGATCGCTGAGCGATCCCGCCCGACTGACCGCCGAACGCCCGACTCAAAGGAGAGTCCAGTGACCAGCACCGAGAAGCCACAGGTCGAGTTCCAGGCGGGTCCCCCGCCTGCCGACCTCACCATCACCGACCTCATCGTCGGCGACGGTGCCGAGGCGACGCGCGGCGGCATCGTGGACGTCCACTACGTGGGCGTCGACTACGAGACCGGCGAAGAGTTCGACTCCTCCTGGGATCGTGGCCAGTCCGCCAACTTCCCGCTCGACCGGTTGATCCCGGGCTGGCAGGAGGGAATCCCGGGGATGAAGGTCGGCGGCCGCCGTCAGCTGACCGTCCCGCCGGAGCTCGCGTACGGCTCCGCCGGTGCCGGGCACCGACTCTCCGGACGGACCCTCGTCTTCGTCATCGATCTGCTCGGCGTGGGCTGACGTCCACCTCATCGCTGGTCTGGCTCAGGCGTGATCTACGCCTGGGCGACCTTCCGCCGCTGGCAGCGGCCACCACAAGCACCGATTCGTCGGTGCTTGTGTGCTTTGTGGTGGACCCGACGCTGGAGAAGTCGGCGGGGGAGCGGCGCCTGGCCTTCCTGTTCGACTCACTGCGTGAGCTGAACGGCAAGCTCGACGGAAAACTGCTGGTGGTCCGCGGGCGGCCCGAGTCCGAGATCCCGCGACTGGCACGCCTCGTCGACGCCGAGTCCGTGCACATCTCCGAGGACTTCTCGCCCTACGGCAAACGCCGCGACGAGTCCGTCGCCGAGAATCTGGGGGACACGGCTCTCGAGGCGACCGGGTCGCCGTATCTCGTCTCACCCGGCCGGGTGAGCAAAGACGACGGCACCCCGTACAAGGTGTTCACCCCGTTCTACAAGCGCTGGCGTGACCACGGCTGGCGCAAGCCCGCCGCGTCGTCGGTTGGCGGTGGGCAGCTCGTCGACCCGGCGTCGCTGAAGGAGCCCGTCCGGATCGAGATCCCCGCTGCGCCAACCGAACTGCCGTATCCCGCCGGTGAGGACGCCGCCCTCGCACGCTGGGCGGAGTTCGTCTCCCACGACCTCGTCGACTATGACGCCGCCCGCAACGATCCGGCAGCCGACCGCACGAGCCGCATGTCGGCCTATCTCAAGTACGGCAACATCCACCCGCGCACGCTGGTCCGCGACCTCGGAGGAGGGCCGGGTGCGCAGGCCTACCTGCGTGAGCTCGCCTTCCGCGACTTCTACGCCGACGTCCTTCACAACTGGCCACACAGCCTGTGGCACAACTGGAACCGCCAGTTCGACGGGATCGATCTCGACACCGACGCGAAGGCCCACGAGCGGTTCGAGGCCTGGAAGGCCGGGCGCACCGGTTTCCCCCTGGTCGACGCCGGGATGCGGCAGCTCGCCGAGTCCGGGTTCATGCACAACCGTGTGCGGATGGTCGCCGCGTCGTTCCTCGTCAAGGATCTGCACCTGCCGTGGTGGTGGGGTGCGCAGTGGTTCCTCGATCAGCTCATCGACGGTGACATGGCGTCGAACAATCACGGCTGGCAGTGGGCCGCCGGCACGGGAACCGATGCGGCACCGTACTTCCGGGTGTTCAACCCCGAGGCGCAGGCCAAGAAGTTCGACCCCGGGGGCGAGTACATCCGACGCTGGGTGGGCGACACGGACGCCGAGGACTACCCCGAGCCGATCGTCGACCACAAGGCCGAACGGGAAGAAGCGCTCCGCCGTTTCGGGCAGATCTAGCGCCCCACAACGCGATTCGTAGCGATAGTGCGCCTTATGTGCGCTGTTCTGATCCGGGACATCGCTGACAGGTGATGTCTCGGGACATCGCTGACACCTGAGCAGGGCGTGGCCAGCATGGTTCATGGCCCAGAAGGTGACGGCGATGGACGTTCGTGCAGCTACGGCGTTGGCGGGTGGAATCGAGAACGTGGCCGAGTTCTGTCGGGAGCAGAACATCAGCCGGCAGACGTTCTACAAGTGGCGGCGCCGCTTCGTCACTGATGGGCTGGCCGGGCTCGAACCACGGTCGCGCCGACCGCACACAGAGCCGGGGCGTGTGGGTGGCGACGTCGAGGCGCTGGTGATCGCCACGCGGACGCGTTTGCAGTCCGCGGGCCTGGATCACGGGCCGCAGTCGATTGTGTGGACGTTGCAGCGTGAGGGTGCCGATTCGGTGCCCTCACGCTCAACCGTATGGCGAATTCTGCACCGGCACGGGCTAATTGTTGCCGAGCCGGCCAAACGGCCGAAGTCGTCGATGCGGCGGTTCTGCTACGAGCGCCCCAACGAGTTGTGGCAGTCGGACTGGACCGAGTGGCACCTCAGCGACGGCACCTCGGTAGCGATCGCGGGCACAATCGATGACCACTCCCGGTATCTGTGCGCGCTGGCCCCCGACACCGGTGACGCCACCACCACACTGGTGTGGCAGGTGATGCTCGCCGGCATCACCGAATGTGGTGTTCCGTCGATGTCGTTGACTGACAACGGATTTGTGTACACCGGTAAGCATCGTGGATTCGAAACACCGCTGGAGAAGAATCTGCGTGCGCTGGGTACCCGGACCATCAACTCCCGCCCGTATCACCCACAGACCTGCGGCAAGATCGAGCGGTTCTGGCAGACACTCAAACGCTGGCTGAACACCCAACCGGCACCGGCGACCGTCGGCGACCTCAACGAGATGCTCGACCGATTCCGCGGCTATTACAACCACAGTCGACCCCATCGTGCGCTACGTGGTGCGACTCCGGCCGAGGCGTTCCATGCCACCGAACACGCCCGGCCGGTCGACCGGCCGTTACCAGCACCAGTGTTCACCACCCGCCAACAGGTCAACCCCAAGCAAGGCAAAATCACTGTGGGCCCCTACTTCGTCCAGGTCGGCAACCGGTGGGGTGGACACACCCTCGACGCCATCTGCGACGACAACCACATCGTCATCTTCAGCGGCACCACCATTGTGCGTGAGTTCGACGCCGACCCCACTCGCCGCTACCAAGGCCAGCGTCGAACCCCCGGCACCCATGGCAAACGACAACCACTTCCGGCAGCATGACTGTCAGCGATGTCCCGAGACAAAAGTGTCAGCGATGACCCGAGACACCACAGCGCCTTATGTGCGCACTATCGCTACGAAATCCCGGTCGGGAGGTCAGCGGGCGAGCTTGAGCACCTCACCCCAGCCGATCCGTGAGCCGGTGCGCAGAATGGAACGCTGGTAGATCCGGGCCGCGATCCAGATGGCCGCGGCACACACCGCAGCCATCAGACCGAAGGTGACGATGATCTGGACGGCGTCGGTGTCGCCGGTCGCGATGCGCATCGGCATCAGTGCCGCGCTGAACGGCGGAATCCAGCTCAACACCTGGATGAATGTCGAATCCATCGCCTGCACACCGAATATGCCGGAGTACATCACCGCGACGGCCAGGAACGTCAGCGGCGCCGACGAGGAGTTGAGTTCTTCCTGGCGGGACACGATGGCACCGGTCGCGGCGTACAGCGAGGCGAAGAACAGGAATCCGAGAAGGAACCAGGCGATGACCGCGGCGAACATGCCGACCGCCGCGCTGGGCAGGGTGAGAATCCCCGTCGCGGTGCCGGCGATCAGCGCGGTGGCGCCGAGCAGCAACACCTGCGACAGGGCGACGGCCCCGATGCCGATGATCTTGCCCCACAGCAGGTGCAGGGGTTTGATCGTCGCCAGGAGCAGTTCGACGACGCGTGAGGTCTTCTCCTCGACGACACCGACGGCGACCATCGTGCCGCCCATCATGATCGCGGTCACCAGCAGGACCACACCGACGAGCGCGATCACCAGGCGTTGTCCCTCGTCGGGCTTGTCCGGCTGGGTCTGCTCCACGGCGATGGTGACCGACGGCAACGACGCCGCGGCCACACCACGGTCGGCCAGCGCCTGGTTCAGGTTGACCTGTGACACCGCGGTTCTGATGGCGCCTTCCACGGCGGGTTCGACGCCGCTCTTGCCGACGATCACATAGGTGCCGGGGGCGTCGCCGGGGATCAGGGCGGCTGCGACATCCCCGTCGGTGACGCGTGTGCGTGCCTGTTCGGCGGAGTCCACGGCTTCGGTGGTGATGGTGGTTCCGGCCGAGTCGCCCACGGCGACAATGGACTCGGTGACCGCTGTCGGTTGTCCGACGACGGCCACCTTCTCGGCGTCGTCGCCTCCGGCGAAGAGGTTGAGAACGATGGCGCCGACCACGATCACCACCATCAGCAGTCCGGTGCTGACGACGAAGGACCTGGTCTTCGCGCGGGTCGCGATCTCGCGGCCGGCGACGAGGCGAATCGCTTGGGCGGCAGAGGCTCTCGGACCGGAATCGGTGGGAGCGTCGGGGATGTCTCGTAGCGTGGTCATGCGGATACAACCTCTCGGAACAGGTCGGTCAAGGACGGTGTGGACGTGGCGAACCGGTGCACTGGACCGTGACGCAGTGCGGCCGAGAGGATCTGCTGGTCGTCGGCGAGTTCGGGGTCGATCAGCAGGCGGGTGGTCTCGCCGTAGGTGACGCGGCGGACGCCGGGCAAGGAGTCTGCCCAGCTCACGTCCGAGCGCGGTCCGGTGACTTCGAGGGTGACGCCGTCACGGGAACGCAGGTCGTCGACGGTGCCCAGGGCACGCATCTCACCACGGGTGATGATGCCCACCCGGTCGCAGAGCCGCTGTACCAGGTCGAGCTGATGTGACGAGAAGATGACCGGGATGCCCTCGGCTGCTTTCTCTTTCAGGACGTCACTCATGACGTCGACGGCCACCGGGTCGAGCCCGGAGAACGGTTCGTCGAGCACCAGGACGTCGGGATCGTGAACCAGCGCCGCCGCGAGCTGCACACGCTGCTGGTTGCCGAGGCTGAGGTCGGCGACGTTGTCGTCGTAGCGTGCGCCGACACCCAGCCGATCGGTCCAGCGCCGGACGGATTCCTGCGCCTGCGCTGCCGACATACCGTGCAATTTCGCGAGGAAGGTGAGCTGTTCGCCGACCTTCATCTTCGGGTACAGGCCGCGTTCCTCGGGCATGTACCCGATTCGGCGTCGCAGGTCGAGGTCGATGGGCCGGTCGCCGAGGCGTACCTCGCCGGAATCGGCCGACAGCACACCGAGAATGATGCGCATCGTCGTGGATTTCCCTGCGCCGTTGCTGCCGACGAAACCGAAGATCTCGCCGGGTTCGACGTGAAAGGTCATGTCGTGCAGGGCGACGAGGTCTCCATAGCGCTTGTGGAGCCCGTCGACGATCAGTCGTGCGGTCATGATGCGTTCTCCTCGGTGTCGGTTGTCTTGGTGCGCATCTCGGCGAGATCTTCTGGATCGGGATCGGCCATCCACCACGCGGTGAGCATCGTCGGCATGGAGACGGCGGCGACGACGAGGGTGATCAGCAGGATGGCGCAGCCGTAGACCCACTGACCGGGTACCTCGTCGCGGAAACTGAGGACCATCAGCACCGCGTAGGGGATCAACATCAGGGCGTACAGCACCACGAAACCGATGGAACGTGCCGAGTTGCGTTGTGCCACCTGGATCTCGTCGAGCGCGGTGACGGGAGTGTCGGCGATGGAGCCGGTGACGATCCGCAGCAGCGACAGTGTCGTCAGCAGGCCGACGAGCCCGATGCCGAACGGAAGCATGAACCATCCGGTGCTCAGGAAGGCGAACACCGAACTCACGACGAGCAGCGTCGAGAAGAACGCCTGCACCAGCACCAGCCTGCGAAAGGTGCGCCGGTTGCGCCAGGAGATCAGCCAGTGCGAATACTTGGCGTTGAACTCCTGGTGTCTGCGACCGCGCCACTCCTCGTAGCGTCGCCAGACGGCCGGGGTGGCCTCCTCGGGGATCGCCGAGTTCGGATTGTTCATCACTGTCCTCCGGGATCGTCTGGGTGTGATCGGGCTGGCGGTTGGCGGTCTGAGGCGGGCTCTCGCCGGTACAGCTCGGCCGACATCGCGCCGAATTCGGTCCGGCTGAAGACGGCCTCGACGGGTAGGTCGAAGACATCGCAGATGCGGAAGGCGAGATCGAGGCTGGGGTAGTTGTCGCCACGCTCGAGCGCGCCCACCGATTGCACGTTGATGCCGACGAGCGCCGCGAGTTCGGCGCGCGACATCTGCCGTTCCGCGCGCAGTACGCCGATGCGGTTGTAGATGGGGAGCTTTTCCCCACGGCGTATTGGACTCACCTGACTGAGTGTTGTGAAAACACAACAGATTGTCAACCCCGAATCGGTACGGAAATCTGGTTCCGAGTCCAGCCGGGTACTCATCGATGCCCGATGGGTTGCTCAGAAGGCGGCTCAGCAGTAGGTATCGCCGGGCGATACCTACTGCTGAGCGTGTCTTCTCGCGGTCAGTCGGCGGGCCGGGAGGTGACGCCCAGTAGTTCAGCGGCCACGCGTGCCGCCTCGCGTCCGGCGCGGTTGGCGCCGATGGTCGACGCCGACGGCCCGTAACCGAGGAGCTGGATGCGGGGATCCGACTCGACGACCGTCGCGAGACGACCGGTCATCGTGATCCCGCCGCCGGGCGCACGCAGGCGCAGCGGCGCCAGGTGGTCGAGGGCGCTGCGGAACCCGGTGTTCCAGAAGATGACATCGACGTCGAGGGCGGCAGGTCCGTCGGATGTGTCCGGACCGTCGGCGCCGCAGTCCCAGCACACGCCCGTCTCGGTGATGCGGGTGAACATCGGCCGCCACGCGAGGATTCCGTCGCGTTGCGCGGCCGCGATCGTCGGAGTGAGCGCCAGGCCGGTCACCGAGACCACCGACGTCGGCGGGAGTCCGGCGCGGACGCGTCGTTCCACGCGTGCGACGGCTTCGCGTCCCTGCTCGGGGGTGAACGGGGCTGTGTTGAATACCGGCTCGCGTCGGGAACACCAGAACGTCTGGCTGCCGGGGGCCTCGCGGGCGATCTCGATGAGCAGCTGGATCGCCGAAATGCCGGCGCCCACCACCAGTACCCGCTTGCCGGCGAACTCGGCGGGCGTCGTGTAGTCGTGCGTGTGCAGCTGCCTGCCGCGGAAGTCGGCGGCGCCGGGAATGTGGGGGATGAACGGCCGGTCCCACGTTCCGGTGGCGTTGATGATCACCCTCGACGTGACGCTGCGGCCGTCGGCCAGTTCGCTGCGGAAGCCGTCGCCGTCGCGTCGAACCGTCCGCACGTGGACCGGGCGATGGACGTTGAGCCCGAACTTCTCCTCGTAGCGGCCGAAGTACTCGGGCACCGCGGTCGCGGCGGGCAACGCGCCGCAGTCGGTGCCGAGCGCGTCGGTGATGCCCCATCCGGGCAGGTCGTGGACGCCGTTGGCGGTGGCAAGGGTGAGGGTCGGCCAACGGAATTGCCAGGCTCCGCCGGGGCCGGGTGCGTGGTCGAGCATCTGGTAGCGGTTCTCCAGGCCGAACCGCGGCAGAAAGTACGCCGCCGACAATGCCGCCTGGCCACCGCCGATGATCAGAACATCGGTGTCGTCCTCGATCTGCACGACACCACTGTGTCACGGCTCGCGGTCGCGGCCCGCGCAGCTGCTGCGGTCGGTACGCTTGGCGCCCATGATTCACTCCACCACCGACGGAGCCGTCGTCACCATCGAGCTCGATCGGGTCGACAAGCGCAACGCTCTGAACGAGGAGATGCTGAGCGGGCTCTCCGATGCCTTCACCGCAGCGCTCGATGCGGGGGCGCGGGCGATTGTGGTGACCGGGCGGGGGCCGGTGTTCAGTGCCGGCGCAGACCTCTCGGGCCCGGTGTACGACCCCGATTTCCTCGACACGCTCGTCGGGACGCTGCGGCAGATCGAGTCGGTACCGGTGCCGGTGATCGCCGCGTTGAACGGCTCGGCTATCGGCGCGGGCCTGCAGCTCGCGATGGCCGCGGACCTGCGCGTCATGGCGCCAGACGCGATCGCCGGCATCCCGGCAGCGAAAATCGGTGTGGCCGTGGACGAGTGGACGATCCGACGCCTGGTCTCACTGGTCGGTGCCGGGCAGGCGAGGGGTATGTTGATCGGTTGCGACCCGGTGAACGCAGACCGTGCGCACGCACTCGGTTTCGCCAACCGCATCGGTGATCTGACCGACGCGCAGCACTGGGCGGCGACCATCGCCGACCTGGCGCCGCTGACCCTGCAGCACTACAAGCTCGTCCTCAACGGTGACGGCGCCCGGGATGCCGCGCCGGAGGAGAGGGCGGCGGCGATGATGCGCGCGTGGGAGAGCGCCGACCTGCAGGAGGGGCGTGCGGCTCGCACCGAGGAGCGTGCGCCGCGGTTCACCGGGCACTGATCAGTAGCGCCACGGGGCGGAACAACGGCCGGCGTCAGCGCTCGAGGGTGAGAGCGACCACGGAGCCGATCAACAGAGCGAGCATGCTGCCGAGTAACAGGGCGGCGGTGGCCAACGGCATGATGCATAGCGTGACGACAGTGCAGGCGCACTGACGGACGCGATCCATAGTCGTCATGGCTGACTACCGCCCATTTTCTGCCACGGGGAGAGGTCGCCACGCAAGAGTTGGTCCGTGTGCTGCCCGAGCGAAGGAGGAGGCGACGGTACCGGTGGTGGAGTGCGGCTGAAACGCGGGGCCGGTGCTGGTTGAACCACTCCGCCCACGTTGACGAATGTCCCGCGCGACTCGAGGTGCGGATGGTCAGGTGCTTCGGTGAACGACCACCGGCGGTCGATCACGGAATTGTTCACGGAAGCCTCAGCTATGCCGTCAGTCATTTGCGCTGCACTCACTTTCCCGAGAACGAGGGTCGGCGGCCTTCGCGGAACGCCGCCATGGCCTCAGTGGAGTCCTCGGTGGATTGGACTACGGCCTGTTCGGCAGCGACCATGTCGAGTGACGTCGCGAAATCCACACGTTCACCGTTACGCACGAGACGCTTGATCGCACGCACCGCTACGGGGGGTGCATCCGCGAGTCGGCGGCAGAGGGCTCCGGCGGCGTCCGCGAGTGCATCGGGCTCGTGCAGCGACGTCACGATACCGAGCTCGAGTGCCTCGGTCGCGTCCACCCACCGACCGGTCCACAGGAGTTCGAGGGCACGGGCTTGGCCGACGATCCGCGGGAGTAGGTGTGCTCCACCGTCCCCAGGCAGCAGTCCGACACGGATGTATGACTCGCAAAAGCGTGCCCGTGTGGACGCAAGCCTGATATCGCAGGCGAGTGCCATGTCCATTCCGGCACCCACCGCGACTCCGTCGATCGCAGCGACGAGTGGCTTGTCGAGTTCCAGAGATGCCGCAGCAACCCGGTGGACCCGGTCTTGGAGAACCTCGAAACGACCGAGAGTTGTTGTCACCTGGGAGAAGTCCTCGAGATCGACACCGGCACAGAAGGAACCAGACGAGCCGGTCACGAGGACGACCCGCACCTCAGGGTCGGTGCGGGCCGACCGTAGAGCTGTGGCCCACGCATCGACCATCTCGAGTGTGAAGGCATTCTTGCGCGACGGCCGGTTCAGTGTGATGGTGCCAATGCCGTCGGTGACCGAGTAGGTCAGCTCGGAAAATCGCTCCTGCGCAACAGCTGCCATGTATTCATTCATCGTGTGACCAAGCTCCAGAAACCGTCTCGTCCGACATTCGTCACGATCCGGGTCAACGTGTCGTCCCACTGTTGTAGCGACCCGTACTCGTTCCGCCACGTGAGCGCGGCCTGAGTGAAGTGATGCAGCGGATGTTCTCGCGTGGTACCGATCGCGCCGAGTACCTGATGTGCATTCCGTGCAACCGACGAAGCTGCATGGCCGGCACAAGATCGGGCGACGCCAATCGCATACTCCAGTGACTCCCCGGTCCACTCGGTTCGGACGCACTCCGACAGTGCCGCTTCTGTGGCTGCTCGAGCCAGAGCCGACTCGGCCGCGATGTCGGACACAAGATGCTGTATAGCCTGGAACTTTGCCAGTGGACGGCCGAATTGGGTGCGCTCTCCGACGTACGTGACCGTGAGGTCCAGTGCTCGGTCGAGGGCTGCGCACACCTGAATGGTCCGGGCGAGGGACCCCCGAAGCCTGAGTTGTGTGATCACCGAAGGGTCGGTTTCGTTGCCGCGCAGCAGTTCCAAAGGGACCGCTACATCGTCTCTGGGTTCGCCTATGCGGTTCGTCCCGGGCGTTATGTCGGCGTCATCGGTGGCGACATCACAAATAGTGACGACGCCCGGTCCCGCTTGATACACAAGTGTCAGGACTTCTGCCTCCGCGGCCCACGGCACGCGGCGAGCGAGCCCGCCCCCGTCTACGAATCCGATTGTGTAACGTGCGCGTTCGGCGGGCAGGCCGGCCTGGTCGCGAACCCATCCTGTGAGTAGGTCGTGTTCTGCATAGGGTATGCGCACCCCATGCCAGGCACTGGCTTCGAGCAGCACTGCGGCTTCGGGCCATCCCGCGGCGCTACCCCCGCGAGACTCGGTGGCCGTGAGGTTTGTCAGTCCGAGGCCATCGAGCGCGTTCCACACGTCGAGGTTCCACCGAACGGGGGAGTGCATGTCGCGGTGAGCTTCTCCACGGTCCTGGAAGAACGCGAAGATCATCTCCGCAAGATCCGGGTCGACTTCGGGACTGTTCGTCACTGTCATCTACCTAATCCCCAATCCTCGCGCGATTACTCCGCGCAGAATCTCGTTGGTGCCGCCGCGAAGGGTGAATCCGGGTCGCTGAGCTACAGCGGAATCGACAAGGCCCCTGAAATCGCGGTCGCAGGACGCCGGATCTGCGATGACGTCGGCGAAGTCGGCTATGTCGCCCTCGGTGGTCGTCCCCAGTACTTTGACCGCGGCAGCGGAAACGTCAACACGTTCGTGTCGTTCGAGGGCGGCCGCGACAGCCGAGGACATGTGGTGCAGCCCTGTGAGCCGAGCGGTCAGTTTTCCGAGGTCGGAGCGTTCAGTGAGTGTGCCGAGTCGCATCTGTTCGGCCGTTGCGGACAGCAGAACGGCGGTCGAGAGAAACCGCTCGGGACCGCTGCGCTCGAAGTCGAGTTCGGAGGTGACCTGTGTCCATCCGTTGCCGATGGTCCCGAACACCATGTCGTCCGGGACAACGACATCGTCGAGGATCACCTCGTTGAAATGATGTCTGCCGTCCATCGATTCGATGGGACGGACATCGACACCTGGAGAGCGAAGGTCGACGATGAACTGACTGAGTCCCGCATGGCGATGATCAGGATCAACCGGTGATGTTCGGGCAAGGCAGATGAAGGCGTCGGCGTGATGTGCGCCGGAAGTCCAGACTTTGGTGCCGTTCAGAGACCAGCCGTCATCCACCTGCTTCGCCCGGGTCTTGACGCCGGCCAGGTCAGAGCCGACGTCCGGTTCGCTCATACCGATGGCAAAAAAGCAGGCACCTTGGGCGATCTCAGGGAGGAACGTGCGCTTCTGGAGTTCGCTGCCGTATTTCAGCAGTGACGGGACAATCTGGCGATCGGCGATCCAGTGCGCTGCGACCGGAGCCCCGGCAGCGAGCAATTCCTCGGTGACCACGAATCTCTCCAGAAAGCTGCGGTCGCGGCCCCCGTACTCTGTGGGGACGGTCATGCCCAACCATCCACGGGCAGCAAGTTCGCGGGAGAAGCTCTCGTCCCACCCGGTCAGCCAGGAGTCCACTGCGGGCTTGATCTTGCCGGCCAGCTGTTGCTGAGCGATGAATTCACGGACTTCGTAGCGCAGGGCATCCAGGTCGTGGGGATCCCCTTGGGAGCGAGGCACGATCCTGCGTTTGGTAGGAGTCACTTCGTCTTTCTCTGATTCTTTCTTGACGGATTCTTCTGAGCGATAGGCGGTGTATGCCCACGGACTCAGATCTTCGGCGAGACCTCGGTCGGTGTGTCCTGCCAGGACTCGGTATTTGCGGCATGTGCGCGGCCTTCGGCGCGGATCTGGTCTTCTTCTTCCATGCTGCGGCGGACCGCTTCCTGCGCGTGCGGCGGGAGCTCCGGCAGCAGTGCGTGCACGCGCTCGCGGTGGCGGGCGACGGCCTTGCGTTCGGGCATACCGGGATTGGGCTGCACCTGCGGGATGATCTCGGTGAAGTCCTCCTTGGTACCGCCACCGGAGATACCCGCAGCCTGCATCGCAGCCTCCTGCGCGGCGACCGCGTCGTCCTTCTCCTCCGACATACCGATCGGACCGAACCGGTCACCGGAGAGGAACTGCTTGACCACCGGCTGCTCCGAGGTCAACAGCTGCTCACGCGGACCGAACATCACCAGCTCCTTGCGGAACAACATGCCGATGTTGTCCGGGATGGTCCGGGCGATGTTGATGTTGTGCGTCACGATCAGGATCGTCGCGTCGATCTGCGCATTGATGTCGATCAACAACTGCGAGATATAAGCCGTACGCACCGGATCCAGACCCGAGTCCGGCTCGTCGCACAGGATGATCTGCGGATCCAGCACCAACGCACGCGCCAGGCCGGCACGCTTGCGCATACCACCCGAGATCTCACCGGGAAGCTTGTCCTCGGCACCGGTCAAACCGACCAGGTCGATCTTCTCCATCACGATGTCGCGGACCTCGTTCTCCTTCTTCTTCGTGTGCTCACGAAGCGGGAACGCGATGTTGTCGAACAAACTCATCGAACCGAACAGCGCACCATCCTGGAACAGCACGCCGAACAGCTTGCGGATCTCATAGAGCTCCTTGGCCGAACACTGCGTGATGTCGGTGCCATCGACGATCACCGAACCCTGCTCCGGATGCAGCAACCCGATCAACGTCTTCAGAAACACCGACTTACCGGTACCCGACGGACCCAGCAGCGCGGAGACCTCACCCTCCGGGAGTGGCAACGACACGTCCCGCCAAATGTTCTGCGAACCGAACGATTTCGTCAGATTCTCGACACTGACCTCAACACCCATGACGTTTCACCTCCTCCTCAGTCGTGTTCAGTTGCCCGGAACCGCGGGAGCGGGAGCGGGATCGGCCGGGAGGTCGGTGGTGCCTTGCGATCCGGTCAGGTCTCCACCGATGCCGGTGATCTCGGTGATGACCCAGTCGTGGTTGCTGTCGATAGTCAATCGGTAGGTCGCCGTTGACTCAATTCCGTCCGGTGCCTGGGCGTTCTTGGTGAGCACGTTGACGAATGCGGTCACGTCATAGATCCCGTTTGACTCGGATTCCACCTTGGCGGTGATGGGAGAGGACGTCGAGGTCCACTGAAGCGGTTTGATGAGTTGCTCCATCGACGTGGATGCTTTACGCAGCCGTGCAGCGAGTTCCGGTGTGGTTCCGGAGGTCAGGCTCTCTCTCCACTGCTCTGGGTTCTGGTAGTCCATATTTGCCGCTGCCGTGGCGTAGTCGAGAGCAACGCGCTCTGCGCGAGCCGCGTTGGCTGTCCTCGCATCGACGTCGTCGAGATGAGAAGACTTGTCGATGACCATCGCAGCGAGAACTCCGATCACCGCGATGAGCGCGAGAAAGGTCGACGCGATCAGGACGGTCTTCGCCGAGATCTGATAGGACGACAGCCCGCGGATCCGGCTTACAGGTGGTGAATCCGTCGTCGGACCAGGTGTGGTGTCCGAAGTATCGAGACCGACGTCGCCGGTCGTGGTGTCGGAATCGGAGCCGGCGTCGAGATCAGGATTCGGGCCCGTGGTGGTGGTGCTCATTTCGACCTACCTTTCAGTTGAGGGGAGGGGGGGGTCAGGTGATTGGGCCGAGCGATCAACGTCCTCCGATCGGTACGTGCACTGTGACTGCGCCCTCGGGGTGTGTGGCGGCGACGAAGTTGTTCAGCAGCCGACCGAGATCCACGGACTTGAGTGAAGCGGCGCCGGCCCGCGCCGCGGGCAGAAGGTTGACTCCGATCGTGTTCAGGTTCGCGGAGTTCGTGTCGAGAAACGCTTGCAACTCGTTGAGGAACGGGCTGGCCCCGTCTCGGATGCCGGTGAACAGCGGCCCGCCCAGTACGGTCACGTCCCGCGCGCCCACAAGGATCTCGACCACCGCATGCCCGAACCCGTCGAGCAAGGGCGAGGTCTCGCGCAATTGTTGCGGGATCGGTCCGCTGCGGATGAGCAGAGGCTGCAATGTGGCCAGTAAAGTCACAAACGCATCTCGCTGCTGGGTGAGTTCCGCAGCCAGAATGCTCCCCGCTCGATTGAGGTCAGCGACGACCTCGCCACCTTCGGGTAAGCCGGTGTCGAGTTCTCGAAAGATCCTTTGAACCTTCTGGGGGCCGATTTGACGAAGGGCAACCGTCAGCCGCTCAGAGAGTTCCTTGAAGGTCGTCGATGACTCGACATTGTTCGAATCGACCAGGGCGCCGTCGGATAGGTACGGACCCGAACTCTTGTGGGGTAGGACTGCGATGTATGCCTCGCCGAGTGCGGAAAGGCTATCAACCCGGAATGTGCTGTCGACGGGTATGGACAGCGAGTCGTCATACTCGAAGTCGAGCTCGGCCCCGGCGGCGGTAGGCCTGATGTCGGTCACGCGACCGACTTCGATTCCGCGGGCCAAAACTCTGGAACCGACGAGTATTCCGTTGGTGTCAGGGACGGCCACGGTGGCGTTGCGGTGAGCCGGCGTCCCCACGTGCAAACCGACTTGCACGATGTATGCGACCGATACCACCGCCAAGATCACCATCGCGAGCACCGACAGCCGATTCTTCGTGATCAACGGATTGCCCCCAGCATACGTAGGACGGTCTTGGTGTCGTCGAGGAGTTGCCGGTCATCTGTTGTGCTCACGGAGGTGACGTTGACGGCAGGCCTCTCGATCCACGGAAACAGCGTGGTTTCGAGGAACTCGGTCAAGCGATCCGCAGCGCGGGGTGCCTGGTCCCAGATCCCGCGTCCAGCCTCGGCGGTGTCGGCGAGGGACTCCAGCATCGGGACCAACCACATACCGCCGATGAAGATCGATCCGACGGACGGAAGGAGCGTGCTGACGTGGGACAACACCGATTGAGCAACCCGTTTGAAGTAGTGCACACTCTCGGGTGCGAGCACCCCGGCGATCTTGTCGGACTTGTCCACAAAAGCGAGAGACGTGGCGTCGAGGCCGTTGAGTAGCCGGTCGATCTCGGCTGTACCCTCCGCGAGGTTCCCGAGATCCAAGGAAACCGTCGTGGCCATACTCCGCACGTCTTGAAGCGCCGGCAGGGTCGTGTTGAGGGTCGCCATGGTGTCTTGCACCTTCTGGATGCTTCCGCCGTTCACGAAGTTCGCCAGTACTGCGATCGTGTCCTCGAGCTGCGGAGGCGACGTGGTCTGCGTTTGGGGCACCACGCTTCCCTCGGTGAGGAACTCGATCGGCCTTGACGACGGCGGGGGTGGGGTCAGCGCGACGTAGGTATCGCCCAGGAGGGTGTCCTGGCGGATGATGGCGTGCGAGTCGGCAGGGATCTTGACCGACGCGTTGAGGCCGACGAGGACGTCGACCCCGGAGTCCGAATCGTGGGTGGATTCGACTGTGCCCACCCGCAACCCATCCAACTGGACATCTGCTCCGACTGGAAGGTTGAGAACGCTCGCGAACTTCAGGATGACGCGGTAGTCGGTGGTCACACCGACGCGCGCTGACGGCAGATCGTGGGGACTGAGCGAGCACCCGTTCAGGACAAGGGCCGCGCAAAGACCCGCCAGCGCGAGGTGAACCAGGCCGCGGAGACGCTTGATCGTCATCATTGTGAAGCCTTCCCGAGGATCATCGACAACAAGTCCACGGTGCCCCCGCGACTTGTTCGAACAGTGGGCGCCTTGTAGGGAATGGACAACCCACCCGTCAGGTTCGCCTGGGCGCGCATCCCGGCAGCAACCGACGGCACCATGCCGTAGAGGCTTTGGAGATCGGGAGAGCGTGCTGCGGCCAGCGCGATGATGTCTTTCACCGGGCCCCTCATCGTCGGCCAGATGTACTCGTCGCCGTAGTTACGCTGGATGTCGTAGATGGTCGCCACGATCCACCCGACTCCTCGACAGAAGTCGCCGGCCGGTCCGAGCAGATCGTCGCCGCGCCAGGTGACCTCGGGCATCTGGTTCACGATGCTCATGATCTGTGGCCAGCGTTGAAGCGCGGATTCATTGAGCGGGGCCATGTTCGCGACCGATGAACCGATATCGGCGATGAACTGGTCGGGATTTCGGGAAGCCGAGGCAGCTTGCTGGAACATCGTATTCGCAGCAGGACCGACTCCTACAAGAGCTGCATCCAGTCCGTCGAGTGCGGACTCCACATCGCCGGAGTCGGCATCCGTGATCGCCTCGATGAAATCCGAAGCAGAGCCGGCGATCTCGGAGATGCTCTTGGGGGTGTGCGTGCGTTCAGTGTTGATGCATTCTCCCGGCGTGAGCATTTCACCCGAACGGTAGTTGCCGACGAGTTCCAGGCTCCGGTCGGCGAGAAGCGACTTCGAGCGGGTGACGGCCTGGACGTCGGCAGGGTAAGCACGTCCGTCGTTCAGGGAGAATTCGACCTGCACATGATCTCCGCGAAGCGTGACTGCGCTGATCTCGCCGACTTTCATACCCATCTGGGTGACCGGATTCCCCACGTAGAGACCGATCGTCTCATCGAGATCGGCGCAGTACCCGTCGCCGCCGGCGTGGTGGGTCGACGGTTTCGTCGTGGTGCCACCAGCCTTGGTGATGACCAGACCGGTTACGGCGACGGCGGTGATAACCGTTGTCGCCAAGATCATTTTCAGCTTGCGCGACTTCATCTCAGCACTCCCGTCCGGCCAGTGGCACACACACGTTCTTCGCCCACAACGAGCCGCCGCCGATTTCCTTCATTCCCGTCGGCGTCAGCCAGGCGGCGAACTGTCCCCGCATCTTCACGAGATTGTCGAGGGCGGGACCCATATGCTCCTGGATGTCCTTGATGCCGTCCCGCAAGGCGACGATTCTCGATCTGAGTTCGTCGCTGTTCTCCAGGTAATACTTCTCGAACGGGATCAGACGGTAGGTCACACTCGCGAGGAGTTTGTAGGTGTAGTTGAATCCTGCCCAACTGTTGTTGTATGCGCTCACGACCTGATCGATCTTCGTGATGAGGCCGAAGATGAACTCTCGGTTCGCGTTGAAGCTCTGGAGATACTCTTCGGCCAGAGCAGCGACCTGATGTACCTGTGTCCGTTGCTTGTCGAAAACCTCGGTGATCGCACCCATGCCATCGACGATTGACTCCAATGACGTCGAGTTGCCCTGCAAGGCTGCGGCTACCTGCTTGAGATTTGCATTCACATCGGTTCCGTCCACGTGGTCGGTCACGGTGGGCGCGCTCTGAAGGACATCCCCGATGGAATAGGGCACCGTTACACGATCGGCCGGAATCGAGCTGACGAGAGTCCTCCGACCGAGCGGTATGAGGGAGACCGCGTAGCCGCCGACCGGGGTCAGCATGCGGACCTCGACGCGGGACTGGTCACCCACTTTCGTCGACTCATCAACGCGCAACCGGACGACAACTTGTTCAGGTGCCAACGACATCCCGGTCACCTTGCCTACGCTGATCCCGGCTACGCGCACGTCCTGGCCGATCGAGATCGAGGACGCGTCGGTGGTTTCGAATCGGATCTCCTTCTGGGCGGGTGGTCGCAGGTAGAGAATCCCGAGGGTGGCGAGCATGATCGCCACCACAAGGAGAGCGGTGCTGCCCAGGAGGATGTTGCTCGAACCGATCCGCTGAAGAACCTTCATCGGACCGCGTCTGTTCACTGTGCGCACAGGACCACCTCACTGCCGGACAGCAGGACCCGGACATCGGTCGGGAGCTGGGCCCGGCCCTTGCTGCACTTCTTCGGAGCGCCGGTCCCGGGTTGCGAGAACTGGAGACCCGCCAGAGCGCTCGGCATGAGCTGGAACGACTGGAGGGCGTCGGTCATGTCGTCGAAGTGCTGCTGGATGAACACATCGACGTCGAGATCGGGGCTGACACCCAGAGCTTTGAGAAGGCGTTCGATAGGCTCGACAAGGGCGGGGCCCGTGGTCGCCGTTTTCTCGAATTCGTTCAGTACCTTCATTGCGGCGCTCATGGGTATGTTCGCTGCCTCGAGGAACTGAATGACCTGAGGGGAGCGACCACCCATCGAGTCCGAGATCCGCGCCATGTTGTTGGTCAATGTGGAAATCACCTTCTGGCGGTCCGTGGCGAACTCGGCGAGTTTCTGGGCACTGTCGAGCATCGGGCCCAAGCCGCTGCCGTCACCTTGGAGGAGAGCAATGGCGTTCTCGCTGAACTCGTTGATCTGTGCAGTGTTCATCGTCGACAGCACCGGTTGCAGTCCGTTGAACAACTCGGTGATGTCGAATGACGGAATAGTCTGGGATGCAGACAGATCGGTCACGGTTCGGCCGGGATCGTCGCCTGGTGTGAAGTCCAGATACCGAATTCCGGTTAGACTCTGGTACTTGATCGCGAGCTTGCTGCTCTCGGTCAATCGGTACTTGCGGTCCATCGTGAACCGAACGTGCGCCACGGGAGCGTCGTCGCGGTCTTCCAACTCGACCGAGATCACCTTGCCGATGCGCATCCCTTTCGTCCGCACGTCGCCGTTCTCGTGGAGTCCGGAGGCGTCGGTGAAATCCGCACTGTATTCGGCGGCCTTGCCCTCCACCGGATTACGCATGGCATTGACGACGAGGACGAACAGAGCAACTGTGACCGCCGCGACCAAAGCGACTTTCAGAGCTGCGAAGATCGTGGCCTTGCGGTGCGCTGACATCAGTTTTCTCCTCCTGGGCTGTTTGGGCTCAGGCCCATACGGGCCAGCGAGCTCGACATCGCCGGCAAACCGCCGAGGACGACTCGCAGCTGCAAGACCTTCTGCTGTCTGGACCCGGTGAAGGCGGAATCGAGTCCGTCGATTGCGTCCATGAGTTTTTCCATGCTCGCTACGCCGCCGATAGCCTGTGGCAAGGGGTCGGTGAGGTACTTCACCGAGGTTGTCAACGGCGTCAGTTCGCTGCCGTGCGACGCCAGCAACGAGCCGGCCAGCCCGAAGAGATCTGAAGAGGCGAGGGTCAGGCCGGCATTCGTGAGGTCATGGAACTGCTCGGGGACGCCGCGTGATCCGTCGGGAAGCATGTTGTACGGACTCTCGGTCATCACGTACAAGGAGTCGAACACGCTTCGGGTGAAGGTCGGAAACTCCTCGAGGAGTGCGTTCGCGCGGCGCATGAGCACCGTGGGCATGTGTCGCTGTGTTCTCGCCACCGTATCGGCCACGATGACCCCGGATCGGATGAGCGGGGCGAGACCGGTCGCGTATCTCATCACCTTGTCCAGGCTGGCGATCACATCTCGTGTCAGAGTGCCGTCGACGACGAGAGAACCCTGCTCGAGCATTGTCGACATGGTGAAGTCGGGGGACGAATCACGGTGCAGAACAGTGCCGGTCCGCAAAGGTAGGCCGCCGTCGCGAGGCACGATGTTCACCGCGGTGATCCCGAAGTAGTTCTCGGGACGGAAGTCGAGATCCAAGGAATCGGTGAGGACGGAGTTCATCGACGGGTCGAGATCGAGATCGAGGTTCACCGTGCCGGCTCCAGGTGTGGCCACCTCGGTGACCTGGCCGATCTCGGCGCCGTTGAGAAGTACTTTCGAGCCTGGTTTGATCCCTGGTCCCAGGGCCGGGACGACTACCCGGAGCTGGGTTCCGTCGGGCGCGGACGTCCGCGAGTAGACCATGCTGGTGATTCCGACGACGAGTGCGAGGACGGCGATCGTCGAGACCCCGACCAATGTGAGTGTGCGTAACTGGCGGCCGAGATCGCCGCGGATGAAGTCTTGCGTTGTGTGTCGTGACAAGATCAACCCTTGAATGGAAGTTCGGGACTCAGGCCCCAAATGGCGACGGTCATAACGAAATTGAGCACCACGATGGCAACGAGACTCGCACGGATGGCACGTCCGGATGCCAGTCCGACACCGGCGGGGCCGCCGCTGGCGAAGTACCCGTAGTAGCAGTGGATGAGGGTGACCACCGCGCAGAACAATACGGCTTTGAGCACAGATGCGATCAGATCGGGGAGGGTGACGAACTGCGCGAAATAGTGGTCGTAGGTGCCGGATGGCTGATCGTGAAATGTCTTGACGATCAACCCGCCGGTGACGAAGCTGACAACAAGAGCCATCAGATAGCTCGGCAGGACGACGAGCATGCCGCCGATGAGCCGGGTGCCCACGACGAACGGGATCGCTCGAAGACCCATCGATTCGGTCGCGTCGATCTCTTCTGAGATTCGCATCGCGCCGATCTCTGCGGTCATCCGGCAGCCCGCCTGGGCGGCGAAGCCGATACCGGTGATGATCGGTGCGATCACTCGAATGTTTCCGAAAGAACCGATGATTCCGGTCAGGGCGCCGAACCCCAGGAGGTCGAAGGCCATGAACGCCATGATCGCTACGACGGCGCCGACAGCTATGCCGAGGAAGAACATCAGACTCACGACGCCGCCATCGACAACGAGCGAGCCACTGCCCCAGGCCATGTCGTTCATCGTCTTGACGGTCTGCTTGCGATAGTGGCGCAAGGTGGTGGGCAGCATGGTGAAGGTCTTGTAGACGAAGACTGCGACTTGGCCGACCTCGAGTGCCACATCCTGGGCAGCTCTGCGAAGGCGGTGCCCGAAGCGGTGTCGAAGGGTGGTTCTGGTTGACTGGGTCATCACGTTTCCTTCATCGGTCACGCCATCTGTGGGGGGAAGAACATGACCTGCAGCTGGCTTACCATCAGGTTTGTCATGAAGATGCAGAACACGGAAAGCACAACGGACGCATTGACTGCATTCGCCACGCCTTTCGGGCCACCCTTTGCCTCGAGTCCCCGCAGGCTCGCTATCACGACCACGATGAGCGCGAACAGCAGAGCCTTCAGCACGGAGAACATGAGATCAACGGGCGTCGCGAAGGCTCCGAAGCTCTGCCAGAAACTGGCCGGGACGACGTCATTGACGTTCGACGAGATCGCGAGTCCGGCGGCGACGCCTGACGCGATGATGATGATGCACAGCGCCGGCGCCATCATGAGCATGGCCAGGAATCGCGGGACGATCAGTCGCTGAACGGGATTCACTCCCATGACCCGCATCGCTTCGATCTCTTCACGGATAGATCGCGCACCGAGATCGGAAGCGATCGCCGATGCCGCGGCGCCAGACATCAGCAACCCGGCGGCCATGGGCGCACCCTGGCTGACGACGCCGAGACCGCTTGCCGCGCCGGCCAAGGAGTTCGCTCCCACCTGATTCATGACACCGCCGACCTGAACCGACACTTCGGCCCCGATCGGGACCGCCATCAGAAGTGCCGGGAGGGCGGTGACCTTGAACAGTCTCCACATCTGTTCGACGACCTCGGCGACCGGCAGGCGGAGCGTGGCGATGTCGGTGGCGGAGAACCAGATGACCTCGCCGGTCAACCGAACGGCCCGACCGATGGTGTCGACGCTCTGCACCACCCGGCCTGCGACTCCCCGGAAGGGTTTGACGACAGTACGGACCGGTGCCGAGGACTTGGGGATGCGCCCGGCGGAAGGTGCGATCGCCATCGTTACCTTCCGCTCCAGACCGGGGCGCGCTTCTCGGCGAATGCGCGGGGACCTTCTTTGGCGTCCTCCGAAGCACGTACCGCCGCGCGCTCGGACGCCGACAGAGTCCAGGAATCCTGCTCGTACCAGACGTCACCGTCGACGATGTGTTGAGCCACACGCTTGCTCGCCTGGACGGCCAAGGGCGCGTTGGACGCGATCAGCCTCGCGGTGACAAGTGCCTCTCCGAGGACCTGATCGTGCGGCACCACTCTGTTGATCAGGCCGAGGCGCAGTGCGGTGGTGGCATCGACGGGTTCGCCGGTGAACATCAGTTCGTAGGCGATCTTGGGTGGGATCTGCTTCGGCAGACGGAAGACCCCGCCGGCGCCGGCGATGATTCCTCTCTTCACCTCCGGGAGGCCGAACACGGCGCTCTCGGAGGCGATCGCGATGTCGGATGCGAGGACGAGCTCGGTTCCGCCTCCGAGAGCCACGCCGTTGACTGCGGCAATGGTCGGCTTGCTGATGTGATGGGACACGTACCCGGCGAAGCCCCAGGCGGCGCGGACCCCATCGACCGGAACGATCTCCTCGCCAGCGGCTATGGCTTTGAGATCTGCTCCTGCACAGAATGATCTGTCACCGGCACCGGTCAAGATCACGACTCGCACGTCCGGGTCTTTGTCGGCGCGTTCGATCGCATCGCCGATCGCGGCGTTCACCGCTCCGTTGATGGCGTTGCGTGCATCCGGGCGGTTGATGGTGATGGTGAGTATGTGATCGTCCTGCGTACATGACACAGGGGTGGTCGCGACCTGGGGCTGAGCCACGGGTTTCCTTTCCGGGTTCGGAGGTTGGTTCTCGGCGAGTGTGGTCAGGCGCGCGCGACGTACCGCGTCCTCGGCTGGGTGAATGCCTCGAGTCCCCAGCGCCCGTTCTCCACGCCGAGGCCGCTGTCCTTCACGCCGCTGAACGCGGCGCGTGGTGACGGTGCCGCATGAGTGTTCACCCATGCGGTGCCGCAGACCAGCTGATCGGCGATCTGAGACGCCCGCTGCTCGTCTGTGCCCCAGACGGAGCCACCCAGACCCGCAGTCGTCGAGTTGGCGCGGACGAGGACCTCGTCGACCGTCTCGTAGGGAAGGACCGGCAGCACCGGACCGAATTGCTCCTCGGCGACAACGAGCGCTTCGTCAGAGACGCTGGTGAGGATGGTCGGGCGGTGGAAGAAACCGGCACCAACATCCACAGGGTCGGTGTTCGTAACGATCTTCGCACCGCGAGAGACCGCATCATCGATGAGGGAGACCACCCGGCGATGCTGAGTAGTGTTGTTGATCGGGCCGAATTGGGTGGTTTCGAGGGCGCCATCGCCGAGCGCTGCGCTGTCGGCGATCGCGGCGAGGGCGGAGACGTAATCCTCGTGACGCGAGGCGGGAACATAGAGCCGCTTGATCGCGATGCACGTCTGGCCGTTGTTGATGAAGGCCGACCAGAAGAGCTTCTCGGCGATCGCAGCAGGGTCCACGTCGTCGAGCACGATCGCTGCATCGTTGCCGCCCAATTCCAGGGTGACCCGCTTGAGGGTCGCGGCGGCGGATGCGGCGACGCGTTTACCGGTCTGGGTCGAACCGGTGAAACTGACTTTTCGGGGAACTGGATGTGAGGTGACCTTGGGGCCCAGTTCATCTCGTCCGGTGATCACGTTGAGGACGCCCGGGGGAAGGATCTCCGCAAGGGTGCGGACCAGGAGAAGACTGGACATCGGTGTGAAGGGTGATGGCTTGAGCACCACGGTGTTTCCGGCACGGAGGGCAGGTGCCAGCTTCCACGATGCGAGCAGAATCGGGTAGTTCCACGGCGTGATGGCGGCGACGACCCCGAGCGGCTCGTGGGTCACCTCGATGTATGTGTCCGAGTCATCCTGAACGACTTCGGATGGCAGATCGAGCGCCGCGTAGTAGCCGAACCAGGCTGCGGCAGCACCGACTTCGCGTCGTGATTCGTTGATCGGCTTGCCCTGTTCGGTGGTCAGGAGGCGCGCGATGTCCTCCAGGTTCTCGGTGAGAAGACGAGCACAGTCGGCGAGCAGGGACCGACGCCTGTCGGCGTCGACGGCCCATTCGCGTTGGGCCTGCAGCGCAGAAGACATCGCCTCGTCCAACTGGCTGTCGGTGCAATCAGGGACTTGGCCACACACCTGACCGGTTGCGGGATTGATGACCTCGAAGGTGTCAGGCGAGGACACCTGCCGGCCGTGTATCACCATAGACGGGTTGAACACCGTAGAACTCCTTGTCGGGTGGTTGTCGAAGTTGGGATTCAGAAGAATCGGCGGAGAATTCGTTGCTTCCAAGTCCGCGCCGGGGGATACAGCAGAGGCGGATCAGGTCGCGTGGAGGTGGTCACCACGGCTTTGCGATGACTCATCGTTTCGTATCCCCATCGTCCGTGGTAAGCGCCCATCCCCGAGTTCCCGACGCCGCCGAAGGGGAGGTTGGGTGCCATGCAGTGCAGGCCGATGTGGTTGATTACCACTCCGCCGGAGCTCGTCTCGGCAACCACACGATCCGCCGCGGTGCGTGACCCGCTGAACAGGTAGGCGGCCAGAGGCTTTTCTCTTGCGTTGATGAAATCGATTGCGGCGCTCAGATCCTTGACCGTGACAATGGGAAGGATCGGTCCGAAGATCTCTTCCTGCATGACTTCGGAGTCGGGGTCCGGGTCCAGGATGACCGTCGGTTCTATCGTGAGCCCCTCGCGACTGGTGCCACCGCCGTGAACGATCTGACCGTTGTGTCCGTTCAGCAAGCCGAGAAGGCGGTCGAACTGTCGGGAGTCCACGATGCGCAGTCCGGGATCCGGTTGCGGCCTGAAGGATTTCAAGGTTCTTACGATTGCTCGTGTGAGCTTGTCGGCGACCTTGTCCGTCGCAAGGATGTAGTCCGGGGTGATACACGTCTGTCCCGAGTTCATCAGTTTCGCCCATACGATGCGACGCGCGGCGACGGCGATGTCGGCGTGATCATCGACGATCACGGGACTCTTGCCGCCCAGTTCCAACGTGACCGGCGTCAGGTGGGGAGCGGCGGCGGCCATGATCCGCTTTCCGACTGCCGGGCTGCCGGTGAAGAAGATGTGGTCCACACGTGCGGCGATGAGGGCCGATGTTTCGGGTACGCCGCCCTCGACGACCTGGACCGCGTCGCGATCGATGTAGCGCGGAAGGAGTTCGGCAAGGAGCGCGGACGAGCGGGGTGCGAACTCGGATGGCTTGACGACAGCGCAGTTGCCGGCGGCCAATGCGCCGACCAGGGGGCCGAGTGTCAGATACAGCGGGTAGTTCCAGGGTCCGATGATGAGGACGATTCCCTGAGGCTCCCGGTGGACACGGCCTCGACCGGGGGCCTGCATGAGTGGCAGGCGCACGGTGGTGTCACTCATCCACTTCTTGAGTCCTGAACGCGCCGTTTTGATCTCGGCTAGTACCGCGGCGATGTCAGCGAGCCATGCGTCGGCTGGGGGTCGTCCGAGGTCGCTGTCGAGCGCAGCGACGATCGCATCCTCGTTCTCGTTCAGAAGACGGGCGAGGCCCTCGAGTTGGGCGAGCCGCCACTGGAGCGTGCGAGTGCGTCCGTCGGCGAACGTGAGTCGCAGTCGTTCGAGGGTCGAGTGTGCGAGCGTAGCGGGGCCGTCGGCGCCTTCTGCGGAAACGGATCGGCTCTGGGAGGCCACCGAGGTCATCTGCATCTCCAGTCGTCAATTTGTAGGGCGACATACAACGTAATCTGTCACCTGTCGTGTGGTCAAGGACACATGGGAAGGCGAAAAGAGTGGGCGACCATCACCTACGGCGACTGGAGACAGATATCGTAATATGTCATCCTGTGGCGCAGTACACACCCGAATGGAAAGGGGCATACGTGTGACAAAGAGCGTTGACATTTCTGACCTGGCAGGGTTTCGCGCCAAGGCGGCTCAATGGTTGGCGGAGACCGCACCCGAGCACGGTTGGTTGAAGACACCGGACGGCTCTCGACGCAGAGTCGGTGCCGGCGATCACGAGGCTGTCGAGCGCAACCGCGAGTGCCAACGGCTGCTGTTCGAGGCGGGTTTCGCCGGTATCAGCTGGCCCACGGAGTACGGCGGTCAGGGCTTGAGCCTGCGGGAGCAGATCGTCTTCAACGAGGAGGCCGGTGCATACGATCTACCGCTGGTCGTCTACATCATCGGCCTCGGGATGTGCGGCCCGACGATCCTGGCGGCCGGCACCGAGGAGCAGAAGCGGCGCTACATCGAACCCATGCTGCGTGGAGATGAGGTGTGGTGTCAGCTGTTCTCGGAACCCGGGGCGGGATCCGACGTGGCTGGACTGTCCAGCAAGGCTGTCCTGGATGGTGACGAGTGGGTTCTGAACGGACAGAAGGTGTGGACGTCCGGTGCGCACCACTGTGAGTTCGGCATCGTCCTGGCGCGTACGGACGTGAACGTTCCGAAGCACAAGGGCCTCACCATGTTCATCCTCGATCTCCGGTCCGCCGGCGTGACGGTTCGCCCCATCCGCCAGATCGATGGTGGCGAGCACTTCAATGAAGTGTTCTTCGACGACGTTCGGATTCCCGCCGAGAACGTCCTCGGCGGGGTCGGACGCGGTTGGCAGACCGCGACGACGACGTTGATGAACGAACGGGTGTCGCTCGGGGCGGTGCGGCCGATGGACGACGTGCACTCGGCGCAGGCGTTGATCGATCTCGCCGCGGAGCAGGGCCTGTCGGCAGACGAGTCGATTCGTGCCCGGCTCGCGGATCTGTGGATGCGCGAATCGGTGGTGGGGTTGCTCGGCAAGCGCATCACGGCCACCATCCTCAGCGGCCGACAGCCGGGACCCGAAGGGTCGGTCGCCAAACTGGTGCGCACCGACTATTCCAATCGCGCGGCGGAGTTCGGATTCGCCCTGGCAGGGGCCGCCGGAGCGGCTTGGCGGGAAGGCGCGCCCCAGGGTGACTCCTTCGTGAACACCTTGCTGTTCGTGCCGACTCTGTCGGTCGCGGGCGGCACCGATGAGGTCTTGAAGAACATCATCGGCGAACGAGTACTCGGACTTCCCAAGGAGCCGCAGGTGGACCGGGATGTTCCGTTCAGCGAGCTGAAGGACAGGTGAGCGACCAATGAGCATTGTTTTCGAAGAGGAACACCACGCCTTCCGGGCTTCGATCCGGCAGTTCTTCCAGTCGAACTTCGACAGCGCGTCCACGCGTGTCCAGATGGAGTCCGTGTCGGGTTTCGAGCGCGCCACCTGGCAGCGTATGGCTGACGAACTGGGCCTTCAGGGTCTGTCCTTGCCGGAGGAGTTCGGGGGATCCGGTGCAGGACCGGTCGAACAGCTACTCGTCTGGGAAGAGATGGGGCGGGCAATTGTAGGTACGCCCTATCTGAGCACAGTCGGACTCACCGCCAACATCCTTCGCATGGCCGATGACAGCGTCACGAAGAAGGAGTGCCTGTCCGGGATCGCATCGGGTTCGGTCATCGCGACGGTCGCTCTGCGCAATGCGGCTGGTGCGCGGCTCGACGAGTTCACCGCGAAGGTGACCCGGCGCGGCGATGAGTACCTGCTTTCCGGAACCGCGACGTATGTTCCTGACGGACATGTGGCCGACGTGGTTGTCGTCGAAGCCGACCACAACGGGAGTGCGTCGTTGTTCGCGGTGGACACCCGTCGTGGGGGTGTCCGAGCAGAGCAGCTCGTGACTGCGGACATGACTCGGAAGCAGGCCCACCTGCATTTTGATGACGTGCAGGTGACTCGGGTGGCGACTGATGACGTGGATCGGGTCATCACGCGGGGTGTGGCTCTCGCAACTGTTGCGATTGCCGCCGAACAGCTGGGTGGTGCGCAGGCGTGTCTGGACGTGGCGGTCGAGTACGCGGGGACCAGATCCCAGTTCGGCCGCAGGATCGGTAGCTTCCAGGCGATCAAGCATCGGTGTGCCGACATGCTGACGGCGATCGAGGTCGCACGCTCCGCTGTCTATCACGCGACAGACCTGGCAGCAGCCGACGACGTCGATTGGGGCGCATTCTTCCTCGCGGCACCTACTGCGAAAGCGATGGCCGCGGAGGCGTACACGTATTCGGCGCGGCAGAACATCCAGATCCACGGTGGGATCGGCTGCACCTGGGAGCACGACGCCCACCTCCACTATCGCCGTGCCCATTCATCGGCGACGTTGCTTGGTGGGATCGACCATCAGCGCCGGCTGCTGGCAGATCGGCTGGGGATCTGAGGTGAGTGTTCTGCCGACAGAGTTCGCTGCCGGTCTTCGGTATCCGGAGACGACGGTCCAGGCAGTTCTCGAAGGGGCTGCGTGCGCATACGGTGACCGGCCCGCCCTTACGCAGGACGGTCGTTCGATCAGCTATCGAGAGCTGTGGGCGTCGGCGGTTTCGTTCGCGCATGCCCTCCGGCGAGCGGGGGTGTCACCGGGTGAGGTGGTCGCCGTTCATCTGCCGAACTGCATCGAGTACGCGATCGCGTACTACGGATCGCTCGTCGCCGGGGCGACGTACTCACCGACGAATCCGCTGCTACCGCAGGATGATCTGCAGTATCAACTCAACGACTGTGCCGCGCGCGCGGTGGTGACGCACGACATGTCGGGCCCGACCCTGGCCCGAGTCCTCGACGCGACGGGCGTCGTTCTGGTGATCCACGTGGGGCAGGAGGCCCTTTCGGGTTCCGTTCCTTTCGACGACTTCGTCGAATCCGGACGAGGAGACGGACTCTCCGCCGTTGCAGACGTCGGTGTCGGCGACCTCGCGCACATCTCGTACACGGGTGGAACCACCGGGCGATCCAAGGGTGTCGAACTGACTCACCGGAATGTGGTCTCCAACATCGTCCAGTTTGTCGCTTGGAATCACGGTGCAGTTCCGGTGAACGCGGAGGAGGGCAGGCTGGATTTCATCCAGATCGGACATGAGTCCGACTGGCCGGTGCGTCTCGGGACCGGTACCTCGATCAATCTCACCCCGTGGTTCCATGCCATGGGATGCGTTGGTTCGTTGAGCGTGCCCATTGCCGCGGGGGTCACGCTCGTGTTGCACGACCGGTTCCAGCCGGCGAAGTACCTCGCCGACGCCGAGAAGTACCGGGTGACGTCGTTCAGCGGTGCCCCGGCGCTGTACGCGGCTCTGCTTGCGTGTCCCGACCTCGAGACCCGAGACCTCGGAAGCGTCTCCAACATCAGTTCGGGTGCGGGCCCGCTGCCCCGTAGCCACATCGCGGCTCTCCGTGCGAGATTCGAGAACGCGGTCGTGACCGAAGGCTACGGGCTGACGGAGGCGACGATGGGGGTGGCCATTGGACCGACCTGGGTCTCGGGGCTCAGAAAACCCGGGACTGTGGGTGTGCCCGTCTTCGACACGGAAATCGGACTGGTCGACCCTGACAGTGGTGTGCCGGTCGAGACCGGAGAACAGGGTGAGATCGTCGTGCGTGGACCACAGGTGATGCGCGGATACCACAACCGCCCGCAGGAGACCGCCGAGGTACTGGACGAAGAAGGCTGGCTACGCACCGGGGATATCGGAGTCCTCGACGAAGACGGTTACCTCACGATCGTCGACCGCAGCAAGGACATGCTGATCTACAAGGGGTACAACGTCTATCCCCGTGAGATCGAGGAGATTCTGACAGCTCGGCCCGAGGTGTACGGCGCAGCGGTCGTGGGTCGACCCGACCAAGCTGTCGGCGAGATCCCGGTCGGGTTCGTGGTCCCGGCCGCCGGTGCGACCATCGATCCTTCTGTGCTGATGGACGAGGTCAACGCCATGCTATTGCCCTACAAGCGAATCCGGGAGATCCATGTCGTCGAGGACCTGCCGATCTCCGGTGCCGGAAAGGTCTTGAAGCGGACATTGCGAGAACGTCTCGGACCTATAGCCGCACCCTGATGTCGACCGCCAGAGGTTTCTGGTTTCTCACCGAGCCAGCAGGGCACGAACGATAAAGTTCCTGACGTACTCAACCCGCTCCTCGGGATTGGTTGTCAGCACTGTCGGGTGGGTGAGAAACCAGAACTCCTGGTAGGTGATCCAGCGGACGGCCGCGGAGAAGTCGAGGTCGCGAGCGATCACGCCCTCGTTCAGGTATCGGCGCAGGACGGGGAACCAGAACTCGTTCCGAGCGTGGAACATTGCCTCCGACCGGAACACCATCTCGGCCATCCGGGGGGCGATGGTGGGTTCCAGCATGGAGTCGAACAGTGGGAACTCCTGTGCCGCCCGAAGCTCCTCGATGAAGATTGTCACCAGTTGCTCAGGCGAAGGAGTTCCGGCCGCGACGTCGCGCAAGTTCTCATTCATCTCCTGAAGCTGCTCGATGTACATCGCGATCAGCAGATCGTCTTTCCCGGAGAAGTGCTTGTAGATCGTCTGGCGGGCGATGCCCGCGGCGCGGGCCACGTCCTCCATGCTGAATTTGCTCACGGTGAACCGCTCGACCACTGGGCGCGCGGCGCGCAGAATCCGTGTGCGCGTCACCGAATCTCCCGACTGCATGGGCACCTTTCGTTAGAAGACAAGTGACAGAAGTTGTCGCTCTCCGAACCAATGTTACTCGCCTACGCGGTGCAATGCGCCCGCCGTCTTCAGAGCTGCCCCACAATCGCCGCCATCCTTGGCGGCAGACGACAAACACTGTAATCTGTCTTCCTAGCGAGTGATCCACAGCACCACGAAGTAGCAAACACCTGGAGGTCTTGATGTCCCCACTCACCGCACAACCTCGCGGTCTCGACGTCCCCGAGGTCGTCCCGCCGGGCAGGGAGCTGAGGCGAACCGTCAACTACGAAAAGGCGGTGGCAACCTTCGGGCGCAGCGAGCTCGAGTTCCTGACCTCGCACTACAACACCGGTGACGAGATCGGCTACCGGGCGTACAAGGCGCTGAAGCCACTCAAAGGTCGCGGCAAAGAAATGTTCGACAAGGCGTTGAGTGACGGTATCGAGTCGGTGCCGGACGCGCCGCAGGAGCTGATCGATCTCTTCGAATCGGTTGACTCCGTGCCGGATTGGGTCGATTGGAACCAGCTGCATCGCGGCAGTGTCGCCTACTGGCGGGGCGGCAAGATCGTTGTGATGACGTTGGCCTACGCGGCAATCGGCGCCGGATTCCGTACCTACGGAGGGTCGCGACCGCTCGTGCTCAGTCGACGCCTCATCGAACGTGACCAGGTTGGGCGTCGACTCATCGAGACACTGAGGTGGGCGGCGAACTCGTCGAAGCCCGGGGGAATGGAACGCCGAGGCGACGGATTCCGAATGACCATGGAAGTCAGATGGATTCATGCGGCTGTTCGCTACCACTTGTCGCGCAACGAGCACTGGGACTGGGACGATTGGGGCCTGGTTGTCAGCAATATGGACTCCCTCTACACGATGGGAAGCCTCTTCGCCGAAGCGGTTGTCGACGCGCTGCAGAAGGCCGGGATGAAGGTCACCCAGCGGGACAAGGAGGACATCACCGCGTTGTGGCGCTATGTGGGCCACATCATGGGGATTCCCGAAGAGGTGAACTTCGTCGATTGGGCAGACCTCAAGCGGAAGTCGGCGATCGTCAAGATGCTCGAGCATCCGGCGGACGAGGGCTGCCGTGCGCTCATGAAATCCCTCACCGACTACATGTGTGAGGAGGAGATCGAGGGCTACGAGGTCATACCGGGTCCGATTGATCGGCGACTCGACGCCGATCAGAAACGCAAGCTCACCTACGGTTTGATGCGCGCGTGGGCCGGCGACGAGATCTGCGAACAACTGAACATCCCGAACAATCGGTTGCGTTATTTGCTGCCTGCGGCAAAGCCTTTCGTCGCACTCTACGATCGTGTGACCCGGCTCCTGCCACACGACGACGAAGCCAAAGCCCGCGCCGCTATCGAGGCGTTCGGCGTCGCGGTGCAACTGCGTGAGGGCGAGACCGAAGTCGCGGACGCCGATGACGTCGTCACGCGACTGGAACGCAACAGCTCCAGGGCGAACGACATTCTCGTCAAGACCTGACTGGTGTACGGCGCACTCGCCGTGCGGTATCGGATGACAACAACGTATCTGTTTCGAACTGAAAGATTTTTGAATGAATGAAGCGGTAATCATCGATGCGGTCAGGTCGCCCCTCGGAAAGGGGAAGGCCGGCGGGTCGCTGGCTGGTCTGCATGCTGTCGAGCTCTTGTCACAGACGATCAAGAATCTGTTGTCGCGCGTGGACCTGGATCCGGCATTGATCGATGACGTCCTGGTCGGTTGTGTTCAGCAAGTCGGTGAGCAAGCAGGGAACATCGGGCGGATGGCCTGGTTGTCGGCCGGTCTCCCGCAACACGTTCCGGCGACGACCGTCGAGCGGAAATGTGGCTCCAGCCAGCAGGCAGCTCACTTTGCCGCTCAGGGGATCATGGCCGGTGTCTACGACTTCGCGATCGTTGCGGGCGTCGAGTCCATGAGCAGGATTCCGATGGGGACCTCGACGGTCGGGATGGACCCCTACGGTCCAGGTGTGGCCGAGCGTTACGCACCCGGGCTCGTTCCTCAGGGTGTCTCGGCCGAGCTCATCGCCTCCCGATGGAAACTCGATCGTGAACAGCAGGACCGCTACGCGGCGCGGTCGCATGAACGTGCGCTCAACCGCGAGGATCGTGGAGACGTGCGCGCCGAGATCGTGCCGATCCGGGTGGTGGGTGAAGACGGTGGGGAGCGCATCGTCGACACCGATGAGACGCCACGTCGTGGTACGACCGCAGAGAAGCTCGCCGGCCTGCAGCCCGCCTTCGTCAGGACGAAGGCAGACGATCGATTCCCGGAGATCTCGTGGTCGGTGACAGCGGGCAATTCGTCCCAGATCACGGACGGAGCATCAGCCATGCTGGTGGCCAACGCCGCAGTGGCGGAACGGCTCGGCCTCGTTGCACGCGCGCGGTTCCATTCGTTTGCGGTGGCTGCGGACGATCCGGTCCTGATGCTGACGGGCCCGATCCCCGCCACCAAGAAGGTGCTGAGTCGCTCGGGTCTGTCACTCGAGGACATCGACCACTACGAGATCAACGAGGCGTTCGCTCCGGTGCCTCTCGCCTGGCAGGCCGAATTCGACGCCGACCCGGAACGACTCAACCCGGCCGGTGGCGCAATCGCGCTCGGACATCCGCTGGGCGCTTCGGGGGCGCGCCTGATGACGACGATGTTGACGAATCTCGAACAGACCGGGGGGCGTTACGGACTGCAGTCGATGTGCGAGGCAGGCGGTATGGCCAACGCGACGATCATCGAACGACTCGGGTGACTTCATCCAACATCCCTTCTTCAACAACATAATTCGAGAGGATTTCATGAATATCGACCAGTCTTCGGTGGTTGTCACCGGAGGGGCTTCCGGCCTGGGATTGGCCACGGCTCAGGCGCTCGGGAAGGCCGGCGCCGCCGTGGTGATCGTCGACCTGCCGGCGTCACGCGGCGAGGAGGTGGCAGCTGAGATCGGAGCGCAGTTCGCTCCCGCCGATGTCACCGACGAAGCGGCCGTCAATGCCGCCCTCGACCTGGCTGAGTCGGCCGGTAAACCCATCCGAGCCGTGGTTCACTGCGCAGGTAGCGGGCACACGTTGCGCGTCCTGGACAAGCAGGGTGAACCTGCGCCGCTCGAGCACTACACGAAGGTCATCACGACCAATCTGATCGGATCGTTCAATGTGCTGCGCCTCGCCGCGGCTCGAATGGCTCGCAACGAGAGTGTCGATGGCGAACGAGGGGTCGTCATCATGACCGCATCAGTTGCGGCGTTCGAAGGGCAGATCGGCCAGATTCCGTACGCATCGTCGAAGGCCGGCGTCGTGGGTATGACCATCGTGGCGGCGCGGGATCTCGCCGGCAAGCAGATCCGTGTGGCGACAATCGCTCCCGGAATCTTCGAGACCCCGCTGCTGGGTCGCCTGTCGCAGGAGGTTCGGGATTCGCTGGGTGCCTCGGTACCCCATCCGAAGCGACTCGGCTCGCCGAGCGAGTACGCGATGCTGGCAGCGCACATCATCGAGAATCCGATGATCAACGGTGAGACCATCCGCCTCGACGGAGCGATCCGTATGGCGCCGAGGTGATGTGCGGACCATGACAATCGACGTGAGATCCGGAGCGAGTCGTGTCGAGGTCACTGTCGACAACGGGCTTGCTCGGGTCACATTGAACCGTCCGGAGAAGAAGAATGCCATCGGCACGGAGATGTGGTCGGCATTGGAGGAGGCGCTCGCGGAGATTCGGAACTGCTCGGAGGTCCGTGTCCTGATCCTCGCGGGTGCCGGTGACACGTTCTGCGCCGGTGCGGATCTCTCCAGCGACCAGGCCCAGGGCAAGGCCTCGACGCATCGGAGCCAGCACGAGCGGATGCAATGGTTCAACACCGTTGTCGCCGAGCTGGCTTCGCTGACGGTTCCGACCATCGCGGCCGTGGACGGTGCGGCCGTCGGAATCGGGATGAACTTGGCATTGTCGTGCGACTTCGTTATCGCATCCGAACGCGCTCGTTTCTGCGAGATCTTCATTCGACGCGCGTTGAGTGTCGATGGTGGCGGGAGCTGGACACTCCCGAGATTGGTCGGGATGCGCAAGGCCAAGGAGCTCTGCATGCTCGGTGAGTCCATCACCGCCAGCGAAGCACTCGAGTTGGGACTGGTCTACAGGGTTGTCGGGGTTGATGCGCTGGAGGCGTCGGTCGATGACCTGGCGAACCGTTTGCGCGGGTTCTCTCCCTCGGCGTTGGCCAGCACCAAGGCGCTGCTGAACGATTCGTTCAGCAGCTCGTACAGCCAGGCGCTCGAAGCCGAGGCCCGCTTGCAGGCGCTCAACATCGCGGGCCCCGACTTCCAGGCAGCGGTTCGGGCCTTCGCGGCGAAGAGTCGCGTCGGCTGATAGGAGGCCGGCGGCGCAACAGCGGCGCGGGACCATCCAGACGGTCATACCGGCTCCTGCTGCTGGATGATCTGTCAGTGCGGCATCAGATCTACGACGAAGTGCAGAAATGACATGAACGATTCACATCCACATCCTCGATTAGGAGGCGTCTGATGCTGTCCGTGTACGCGGTCGGCGCGAGTCCGACCGATCCCATGTCTGCTTTGGAAATCGGCGAGCGTCCCGAACCTGCTCGGCGCGAAGGGTGGACCACCGTAGAGGTCAAGGCTGCCTCGTTGAACCACCACGACATCTGGGCACTGAAGGGAATCGGGCTGCCCGCGAGCCGGCTTCCCATGATCCTGGGCTCTGACGGCGCCGGATTGGACGAATCGGGGCGGCGTGTCATCATTCATCCAGTCATCGATGACGGATCGACGAGATCGGTACTCTCCGAGCGCTTCAACGGGACCTTCGCCTCGTTTGTTTCGGTGCCGACCGGCAACCTCATCGAACTCCCGAACACCATCAGTTTCGAGGAAGCGGCGTGTCTTCCGACCGCGTGGCTGACCGCCTACAGAATGCTCTTTGAACGAGCCAAGATCGGGAGTGATGATCTCGTTCTGGTGCAAGGAGCGAGTGGTGGTCTGTCGACTGCGCTCATCATGCTGGCGAAAGCCTCCGGAGCGCGTGTGTGGGTGACTGGTACGAGTGCCGAGGCTCGTCGCTTCGCCGCGGATATCGGTGCCGAGGCGACCTTCGAGGTCAACGCGCGACTACCCCAGCACGTCGATGTGGTGATGGATTCAGTCGGAGCGGCTACGTGGAATCACTCTCTGAAGTGTTTACGGGCAGGCGGGACCATGGTGGTGCCCGGTGCCACAACCGGGTACGAGGCGACGATCAACATTGCACTGGTCTTCGCGAAGCAGTTGACGATTGTCGGGTCGTCGATGGGTTCGCTCGAACAGCTCGCCGACCTGACTGAATTCTGCAGCGTGAACCAGATCCGTCCGCCGGTAGCCGCAACCTATTCACTAGGCAAGGCGGACAGAGGATTCCTGGATATGATTGATGGTCGGATACGTGGAAAGGTCGTCTTCACCGCGAGTTCCTGAAGACGGGCGTGTGCCGCCGCCCGCTCCCCGTCCCGTCGGGCAATCCGGGACACCCCATGAGAGCCCGGTGGAGGGACGCCCAACTTCCGAGGACATCGCGAAGTTCGCGGCGTCGTCTGCCTCGGGCGAGGTCTACGCCTGTGGGGCTGAAGGATTCCTGGACTCCTTCGTCGAGGGAGTTGCGCTCTGGTCGCCGTCTGCTGTGGTCCATCTCGAGCGGTTCACCACTGATCCGGCCAAGGAGGAGAACACCGCACCGGATGGAGGTGCCGACATCTTTGGTGACCCGCATAAGGTCGATTGCGGCCCTGACTCCACGTTGCTCTGCGCGCTCAGGTCGCACGGAGTCGAGTCTCCATACGCCTGCGAAGAGGGCACATGTGGCGCGTGTATCTGTCGCCTCGTCAAGGGGGAGGTACTGCTGCGCTACAACGACGTACTGGACGCAGACGAGCTAGCAGAGGGGGTACATTCTCGCCTGCCAGGCGGTGCCGGGCGCCGATGAGGTCGGAGTGGTCTACGAGTAGCCGACGCCGCGCCGGAGGAGGGCGGCCGCGACGATGCGCGCGTGGGAGAGTGCCGACCTGCAGGAGGGGCGTGCGGCTCGGACCGAGAAGCGTGCGCCGCGGTTCACCGGCGCCTGAAGTCACCGGTGGTGTATCGGCCCGTCCCCCAGGTGAAGCGGTGTGGCCGAGGCGTTGTGGCGCTCGGCGATGAGTTGCGCCGCAATGGCGACAGCCACCTCGGCGGGGGTGTGACCGCCCAGGTCGAGTCCGAGGGGTGAGCGCAGGCGGGCGAGTTGTGCGTCGTCGACTCCTGCTTCACGGAGGCGACGGTTCCGGTCGTCGACGGTCCGTCGTGATCCGAGTGCGCCGATGAACCCGAACGTCGGTGCGGCGAGTGCCGTTCGCAGTGTCGGGACGTCGAACTTGGGGTCGTGTGTCATCACGCAGACGGCGGTCGTGCCGCTGACCCGCCGATCCCGGATCTGTTCTGCCAGATAGCGATCGGGCCAGCCGACGATCACCTCGTCGGCGTCGGGGAACCGCTCGGCGGTCGCGAACACCGGGCGAGCGTCGACGACCGTGACACGCATTCCCAGGGTCGCTCCGAGCGAGCTCAGCGCTCGGACGAAATCGTTGGCGCCGACCAGGATCAATCGCGCTGTCGGTGCGAAGGTCTGCACGAAGGTCCGGGGACGTCGGTCGGGCCGGGCGCGTTCGGCGTCGCAGTCGTCGACGCCGACGAGTCCGGTGCGGCCGGTGGCGAGCAGATCGGCGACGTCGCGGTCGAGGTGTCGCCACGGCGGCTGCGAGGTCTCGGTGGCCAGGTACCAGTCGGGTTGGGCGGTCAGTGTCGTAGCCCAGGCGATGGGTTGATCGGCGGCGAGCGCGGTGGCAAGGCGAGTCAGTTGCGCCCGACGTTCCGCGCTCGGTTCGACACGTTCGACGAACACTTCGATCTGCCCACCGCAGGTCAGGCCGGGTGCCGGATCGTCGGGGTCGTCGACGCCGAAGTGTTCGACAACCGCCGTGCCGGTGTCGAGGACGTCACGGGCGGTGTGGACGAGCGCGGATTCGACGCAGCCACCCGACACCGACCCGATCACCGCGTCGTCGGCGGTGACGATCATCGCCGCGCCCAGCTCGCGCGGTGCCGATCCCGTCGTCCCGACCACGCGACACAACGCGACCGGACGCGCGTCGTCGCGATCGATCAGATCGATCAGGGACCGCAGGACGTCGCGCATGACCTCCAGTGGACCAGATCGGGGCCCCACAGGCCAGGCGAGGGGGTGCTACGGTGCTCTGCATGTCGAGTCCGCAGAAAGGCGCATGAGGCGCCCTCGTGGTTTGCTGGTCCGGGTCGCGGAGATGTCACTTGGTGACGGAGCGCTGGCGCCACCTCGAGTCGGAGCGATCACCGACTTTCCCCTGGCGTTCTCCGAGGCGGAATCGCCGCCGTTCTCCGGTGATTCGAGGCGGTCCGACGGGCTGATGACCGTGCGGGGTGTGCTGGAGCCTGACGACGCCGGACCATTCGAATACCGCGACGACGGTACGGGTGCGTCGTGGTGGATCTGGCGAGGCCTGCTTCGCGGCGACGGTTGGACCGCCACTTGGCACGGCCGCCGGCCGTTGTGCGGGACGGTCGAACTGACCGGCTATTTCACCAGCACGCTGAAGATCGATGCGGGACGTGTTCGCGGTCGAATCACTCGCGTGTACCACACAGACACGACCACCTTGATCGACCTCGATCTCGACGACGTACCTCCGCCCGCACCACGCCCATCCCTTGTGCCCGGTGACATCTCCGCGGCGGGCGACGCGCTCTGGGTGGCCGACACGGAACTGCCGCTGGTCGCACGGCTCGACACCACAACGAATCACGCGACCGAATACGTGCTCCCTGCGGGAACCACCGACATGCGAAGGGTCGCAGCAACCCCGACGGGATGCTGGGTGTTCGGGACCGACGGGCTGTACCGCGTCACCGCGGGCTCGCCCGCGTATCGGGTCTGCCACGGAGGCATCGCCGATGCAGCGACCAGCGGTGAGGCGCTCATCGTCCACGACGTCGAACACGGCTGGACGCTGCACTCACCGAACAATGATCCGATCCCTCTCGCCATGCCGGAAGGCGGGCCGAGGAGTATCGGCATCGACTGCCGCTCAGGCAATTTCGTTGTCGCGCTCTCCACGCGAGACGCATCCGGGCATCGCCTCCGACTCGTGCGGATCACAACGACCGGCACGATCGCCGTCGGCCGGCCGGTGCAGCCCCCGGCTCGGCGGGCCCAGCGTCCGTTCTTCGCCGGCAGCCCGCCGCGCCTGTTCTACGGTGGTGTGGTCAGCACGGTCAACGACGACCTCACTCTCGGGCCACACGAACGGTTACCCGCGAGGCCTGTCGACGGCGGAGCACTCGGTGACGACGCGTGGGTATTGACGTACCGGTCGACTACGGACCCTGAGTGGTCGTGGTGGCCGATTCCCGAACCCGACGTTCCCGCGACGCCACTCCCTCGCGTACCGATCCTCTCCGTTCTCGAATCATCGACGCTCGCAGTCAAATCCAGCTGGCGGATCGACCAGCATCGCTCGGTGACCGCGCAGCCGGCCGCGGTCTGGGTGACCGACCGAGATCAGCTGTACCGATTGCTCGCCGCGCCGGCGACGCGCAGGCCGGAGCTGGTAGAGGTCGCCGCGCGGATCACGGAGTCCATTCCGCCCGCCACCGAATGCGAGCGCAGACGATGAGCGATGCACGACACGATGGCCCGCACCGGCGACGAACGTTGACCGTCCTGGTCGACGAGCTCGCGATCTCCGACGGCCAGATCGATCCGCCTGAGGTCGGTGTGGTCACCTCATTCCCACTTCTGTTCACCGAAACGTCTGCGGGTGAGCCTGATTCGGTAACCGTCCGCGGCACGCTGGAACCGGCGGAACGCGGCCCGCGGAAGAGTGGCGACGGCTGGCGGTGGAGCGGGCTTCTACGCGGTGACGGATGGACGGCCACGCGGCGCGGCCGCCGCCCACTCACCGGACGAGTCGAGCTGACCGGACAGTTCATGGGCGTCATGGGGATCGACGCGGACGGGTGGGTACGCGGACGAGTGACCAGTGTTCAGGTCGCCACCATGTTCTGGGTGCGGGACGACACCCCGATGCGGTGGGCACCGGTGCCTCGACGTCGTGAATACCGCACCGTGGAGAAGTCACCCAGGTTCTTCTCGGATGAGCGCGCGTTCGACGGCGATCCACCTGCGTTGTCGCGCTGCGAGATCGGCGTCCTGATCACACTCGATCTCGACGACGTCCCCCCGTTGCCGCTTCGTCCACGGCTGGTCGCGGGCGATGTCGCGGCGTGTGGAGGACGTGTGTGGGCCATTGACAGCGAACTGCCCACAGCGGTGCGGATCGACGACGACGGTTCGGCGACAACTCATCTGTTTCCCGGACCGGTCGCGCGGGGTCGGTCGGTGTGGGCCACTCCGTCCGGGTGCTGGATCAGCGGGCCCGACGGTACCTATCGCGTCGACGCAGCCACCGAGATGGGCCGGCGGACGAGCGAGGTGCCGGCCACGGTCGGCGCCGTGCGCGGCGAGCACTTCCTCGCATGTTCCCCGACCCAGCCGTGGCTCATCCACGCACCCGGCGCGGAACCCGTCGAGGTCGACACCCCCACCGGTTCGCCGATCGACTCCGTCGCCGACGGAGGCAGCTTCGTCGTCCTTCTCCGATGCGACGATGCAGCCGGCGCGCGGCGCTACCGGCCGGCCAGGATCGCGATGAGCGGCACCTGCCATCCGGGTCCGATGCTGCCCGACACCGAAGGCCGCCATCCGCACGATCCTGTCCTCCTGGGCAATCCACTCCGAGTCGCGCAGGACGGCGCCTTCACCGACATCACACCCGACCTCACCCCCGGCACCACGCGGCACATCCCATCGAGGTTCTTCCGGGCCGGAGCCGTCGGCGACCACATCTGGATCATCGGCCACCCGCCCGATCGCTCCAGTCGATCATGGTGGCCGCTCCGAGGCCCTGCCGCCGTCGACCGCACCCGTGGCCAGTCCTGGTTGCTGACCATAGTCGACGCGACAACGCTTGAGCCCCTACATGTTGCGCCCCTTGTCACGCCGCAGCCCAGCGTGGTCTGTGACGACAACGGACCCATCTGGCTCACGGCCCGGGGACAGCTCCAGAAGATCGTCGCGTTCGGCCACACCATGGCCTGGCCCGAGACCGTGGAACTCCAGTAGACCTACTCGCCCAGCACCCGTCGCAGATGGTCATTGGCGAAGACCCGCGACGGGTCGTAACGGTCACGCACGGCGAGGAACTCGTCGAAACGCGGGTAGACGCTGCGCAGGTACTCGGCGTCGCGAGTGTGCATCTTCCCCCAGTGGGGGCGGCCGCCGAGCCCGGTCAGGATCGCCTCGACGTCGGCGAAGTACGCGGCCGTGTCGGCCGGATCGTCCCGGTGGTAACGATGTACGGCGATGTAGCCGCTGGTGCGGCCGGCCGCGGTGGACAGCATCAGATCATCTGCGGCCGCGGCACGCACCTCGATCGGAAAGCTCACGAGATACTTGCGCCGATCGAGCAGCGCCCGGATCTCGCGAAGTGCGTCGGGCACGGCGTCGAGGTCGATGGCGTACTCCATCTCGCGGAACCGGACGTCGCGCTCGGACACGAACACCTTGGTCGAGGCATCGGTCAGCTCGCGAGGGGACAGAGCGCGCCCGACGACGCCGTTGATCGCCGGCACCAGACGGGGAGCACGGCTGCCGACCTCGCAGAGGAGCCGGAGCGTCTTGTTGCTCAACAGCTCGTCGTCGATGTAGCGCCTGATGCGCGACGGTCCGCTGACGGGAGTGTCGGCACCGACGCGCGTATTGGTCTTCACCAGGGCGCAATTCGTGTGCGGGAACAGGTAGAACTCGTGATGATCCGATGATGCGACGCGATCGAGGAACGACGCGATCGCGTCGTCGGCGGACGCCGGACCCTCCACGGCGTGCAGCCGGAACTCCTCCACGCACTCGATGGTGAGTTCCACGACGACGCCGAGTGCGCCGAGACCCAGTGCGACAGCAGCCAGATCGGCATCGTCGGGTCCCAGTGTCACCACATCGCCGGTGCCGGTCACGATCGTCGCGCCGACGATCTGCGTGCTGATGCCCCCGAATGCCAGACCGGTGCCGTGGGTGCCGGTGGAGGTGGCGCCGGCGATGGTTTGACGGTCCACGTCCCCGAGATTCGCCATGCCCAGTCCGAAAGGTGCCAGCAAGCCGGGGATCTCGTGCAGATGCGTCCCCGCACGCAGCGCCACCCGATGGCCGTCGACACCGACGAGGCCGCGCAGACCCGACAGCTCGAGCTGGACATCGTCGGCGACGGCGATGGGGGAGAAGCTGTGTCCGGCGCCGACGGTCTTGACCGTCCCCCCGCGTTCGGCGGTCTCGCGCACGATGCCCGTCACCTCGGCGACGCTCGAGGGGCGCAGCACCCGAGCCGGTGTGCACTCCGCGGTGCCGCCCCAGTTGCGCCAGCGTTGCTCGTGCGCCACAGACGTGCCGGTCACAGGAAACACCTCCCCTCACCCCGGTAGGTGGGCACGACCTCACCCACGACGGCGTGCCCCGTATCGTCGCGGTCGATGATCGCGACCTCGCGCGCCCGTTCGCAGACCTCGCCGGACTTGGTGTGGCGGAACCACACCCGGTCGCCGATCATCAGTCCCGCGGCAGCCGGTCCCCGCAGCGGCGTCTGCACCTCGCCGGCGGCCTCGGTGCCGACGAAGTCGAGTCCGGCGGGCCACACCGGTTTCGGTAGTCGGTCGGCCGCCGGTGGGCCCGACGCGATCCAGCCGCCGCCCGCGCACGTCACGATGTCGACCGCCGGGCGCCGGACCACGTCGAGCCCGAAGGCCAGCGCGGGAGCGGGCCGGAAACGGCGGTAGCCGTCGAACAGGTGTCCGCCGAAAAGACCGCTGCCCGCGGCGATGTCGGTGACCGCACCGTCGCGCGCGGTCTCCTCCAGGGAGCCGGTGCCGCCGGCATTGACGAAGTCAAGGTCGGCGATCTCCCGAAGCTCGGCGATGATCCGGCCGCGGCGGCGCCGGAGCTCGGCCATCGACAGGTGTTGCATGGCGCCGACGGCTCGGTTCACGACCGCCTTGCCGGGTACGTCGTCGGCGACACCGGCGACCTGCGCCTCATACGACATGACGCCGACGAGGTCGAAACCCTTGCGGGCCACGATGTTCCGGGCGAGTTCGAGAACCGCGCGCCGGGAGTGCAGCGGGGAGCGGCGAACCCCGATGTGTATGCGGCCGCCGAGTAGCCGATAGGACGCATCGACGTCGATGGCCACCCGGATCGACGGACGTCTCTCCGGCGACACCACCGCGTCGATGACGTCGAGCTGGTCGACCGAGTCGACCAGAACGCTCACCCGGCGCACCGCCACATCGTCGGCGGCGAATGCGGCGAGCGCGTTGCGCCGCACACTCGGGTAACCCATCAGCACATCGTCGATGCCCGCGGTCGTGGCGAGCCAATGCGCTTCGGCGAGGTCGTAGGCGAGGACGCCGTGAAAACCCCTGCGGCTGGTGATGTCGGAGATCACCGAGCGCACCCGGACGGACTTGGTCGCCAGCCGGATGGGGACACCGGCGGAGCGGCGGATCAGGTCCGTGGCGTTGTGCTCCAACGCGGCACGATCGAGCGCGAGGACGGGCGCGTCGAGACCGGCGTCAGCGACCGCCTGATCGATTGCCGCCCAATAACCCTCCGGATCGGTCAGCCACGTGCCGCCGGTGGCGGTGCCGCCGTGGACCCCCGACACCGCGCGACCGTCAGTCGAACCTGACATAGGTGATGAGCTGATCGGCGACGGCGGTGATGATGCTGTCGACGACCTTGTCGTCGGCGGTGCTGAGGTAGATCAGGGTGATGGAGTTGGTGGCCGCGATGACGAACGGGCCCAGCTCCTCCACCGGCCGTGTCCAGCGGGCGTGGGTGAGCTCGGCGATGGCGTGCAGACCGGCCGACGCGACGCGGTAGAGCTGGTCGTACATCGCCTTGCCCACCGGCTGCAGCTCCGGGTGGTTGTGGGCGTAGATGCCGAGTGCGATCGCGGCCTGCATCCGGCCCGGATCGGCTTTGAGCAGATCGTAGAACGCGAAGAACTGGCGTTCCATGTTCTCTCGGATCGCCTCGAGGCTCGGGGGCTCGCTGTACTCCGCGGCCGGGAGCACGGTGTGGAGCATGCGTTCGATGTCGACGGGGACCGCCGTCTCCATGACCGCGCAGAGCAGCGCGGTGCGACTTTCGAACGCGTAGTGGAAGCTGGCGAGCGGCATTCCGGCGTGCGCGCAGATACGCCGGGTCGTGGCGCCTTCGACGCCGTGATCGGCGATCACGCGATAGGCCGACTCGACGAGTGCTTTTCGACGTTGGTCGACGGACATCCGAGCCACTGCGGTAACTTCCTCTGCCCACATGCGCCGGCGCATGCGTGGTGGACGATGCTGCCGCAGCCTATCAGTGGATGTCCGGATGTCCCCATTCTTCACCACGGAAAACCCCAGATCATCGGCGTGGTCCGGGCGGCGGTCGCCGCCGTCGGTACGAGGTGTGCGCGTTGCCGTCGCCCGACCGCCGAACGCATTACTGTGTGAACGTGACCTCGACTGGAAATGGCGGGACGACGGGAAACAGCGGTACCGAGGACTCCGACGCTGTCCCCACGGTTCTCCGGCGGGTGGGCTCGGCGGGGGTGATGATGGCCGACGCGGTGGCCGAGCGGCTCGCGGCCGGCGGGCTCGAACCGGCCCGCGCGCTCGGCGCCACCCGTGAGGAGATCGCTCCCCACGTCAGCGGGTCCCCTCATCTGCGCGACGGTGTCTTCGACAATCCGGAACCGCCGACACAGGGCGACCCGGACCTCCAGGTGTTTACCGACATGGCACGACGCCCCGGGAAGCCGCGCCGCCCGGTGATGGTGACCGTACCCAGGTTCGGTGCACCGGCGGATCTCGCGGTCACCTGGCTCGGGCATGCCACCGCCGTCGTCGACATCGACGGCGCACGCGTCATCACCGATCCCGTCCTGAGCAGGCGTTGTTCACCGAGTCAGCTCATCGGACCCGGCCGGATGCATGAGGCGCCGCTGACCGCGCAGCAGCTGCCGCCCCTCGATGTCGTCATCATCAGCCACGACCACTACGACCACCTCGACATGCACACGGTCACCACCATCGCCGCCACCCAGCCCGACGTCGTGTTCGTGACGACGATCGGTGTCGCCGCCCACCTGGTGTCGTGGGGTATCGGCGAAGACCGCATCCGGCAGGCCGACTGGTGGGATGAGGTGATCGTGGAGACCGCAGGCGGTGCGCTGACGTTCACCTGCGGTCCCGCCCGCCACTTCTCCGGTCGATGGCTGGCGCGCAACCTCACCCAGTGGGGCAGCTGGGCGATCGCCGGGCACACCCACCGCGTGTTCTTCTCCGGGGACACCGGGTACAGCGAGCGATTCGAGGACGTCGGCGCGAAGCTCGGCCCGTTCGACCTGACGCTCATCGCCGTCGGCGCCTACGACGTGATGTGGCCCGACATCCACGTCAATCCGGAGGAGGCGCTCTCGATCCACCGGATGGTCTCACCCGGTTCCGGGTCGGATTCGGTACTGATCCCGATTCATTGGGGCACCTTCAACCTGGCGCGGCACCCCTGGGGCGAGCCGATCGCCCGCCTGCAGGCCCACACCCACTCCGACGCCCCGACGGTGCTGGTGCCGCAACCGGGTGGTTCGATCGACCTCGAACACCGCACCGGGACCGGTGTGGCGCACCCGGGTTGGTGGGAGGCATCAGCGTGAGCACGGCGGGGTCGGCAAGATGAGGGTGACGGGGTCTGCGACATGACGGCGACGGGGTCTGCGGCGTGAGCATGACGACGGAGACGGTCAATCCCGGTCTCACCGCAGCGGAGGTCGCCGATCGCGTCGCCGCGGGTCAGGTCAACGCGATGCCGGACCGGTCCGGGCGCAGCGTGTCGGACATCGTGCGCGCCAACGTGTTCACACGTATCAACGCCATCCTCGGCGTGCTGTTCGCCATCGTGGCCTTCACCGGGTCGTTCATCAACGGCCTGTTCGGCCTGCTCATCATCGCCAATTCGACGATCGGCATCGTTCAGGAGATCCGCGCCAAGCGCACCCTGGACAAACTCGCCATCGTCGGTCAGACCCGCCCCCGCGTGCGGCGCGAGGGCGAGGTCGCCGAGTTGTCGCCCGACGAGGTCGTCCTCGACGACATCATCGAGATCGGCGCGGGCGACCAGATCGTCGTCGACGGCGAGATCATCGAGGCCACCGCACTCGACGTCGACGAGTCGCTGCTCACCGGCGAGGCCGACCCCATCGACAAGGACGCCGGTGCCAAGGTGTTGTCGGGCAGCTTCGTCGTGGCCGGCGGCGGCGCCTACCGGGCCACCAAGGTCGGAGCCGATGCGTACGCCGCTCAGCTGGCGGCCGAGGCGTCGAAGTTCACCCTGGTCTCCTCCGAGCTGCGGTCGGGGATCGACCAGATCCTGCGGGTGATCACCTGGCTGCTGATCCCCGCAGGTCTGCTGACCATCGTCAATCAGCTGTTCATCAGCAACAACGACCTCAAACCCGCGCTGCTCGGGATGGTCGCGGCGCTGGTCCCGATGGTGCCCGAAGGTCTCGTCCTGATGACCTCGATCGCGTTTGCCGTCGGCGTCGTACGTCTGGGCCAGCGGCAGTGTCTCGTCAACGAACTCCCGGCGATCGAGGGCCTGGCCCGCGTCAACGTGGTGTGCGCCGACAAGACCGGCACCCTGACCGAGAACGGTATGCGGCTGGCCGAGGTGCGTCTCGTCGGCAACGAGTCCGCCGAGACGAGCGGGCAGGTGCTCGCCGCCCTCGCCGCGCACGATCCGCGGCCCAACACCAGCATGATCGCCGTTGCCGAGGCCTATCCGAGCCCACCGGCGTGGACGGTCTCGGCCATCAAGCCGTTCACCTCGGTGACCAAGTGGAGCGGTATGTCGCTCCGCCCGGAAGCCGGGGGCGCCGCCGACGCCGGGCACTGGCTGATCGGTGCCCCCGACGTCCTGCTCGACCCGGAGGGCGACACCGCCCGACTCGCCTCCGACATCGGCGCGGCCGGTTTACGCGTTCTTCTCCTCGCGCGAACCGACGTCCCCGTCGACATCGAACCCGAGGTGGGAGAGATCGCACCCGGAACGGTCACGCCGGTCGCGCTGGTGGTTCTCGAACAGCGGGTCCGGCCCGACGCGCGCGACACCATCGACTACTTCGAACAACAGCACGTCGCGGTCAAGGTGATCTCCGGTGACAACGCACGATCGGTCGGCGCGGTCGCCGCGTCACTGGGACTCGGATCTGCCGACACCTCGGTCGACGCGCGCGAATTGCCCGCGGGGACAGATGAACTCGCCGAGGTTGTCGAACACGGGGTCACCTTCGGCCGGGTGCGCCCGGATCAGAAGCGCGCCATGGTCAAAGCGCTGCAGTCGCGGGACAACACCGTCGCGATGACAGGCGACGGCGTCAACGACGTGCTGGCACTCAAAGACGCCGACATCGGTGTCGCGATGGGCTCGGGGAGCTCGGCCGCCCGGTCGGTCGCCCAGATAGTGTTGCTGGACAACAAGTTCGCGACCCTGCCGTACGTGGTGGGCGAGGGTCGACGCGTCATCGGCAACATCGAACGCGTCTCCAATCTGTTCCTCACCAAGACCGTCTACGCGGTGTTGCTCGCGTTGTTCGTCGGTATCGGTGGGCTGCTGGGCAAACTGCTCGGCGCGGACCCGCTGAGCTACCCGTTCCAGCCGATCCACGTGACCATCTCCGCGTGGTTCACCATCGGGATCCCCGCCTTCGTGCTGTCGCTGGCGCCCAACAACGAGCGGGCCCGCCGCGGATTCGTGCGCCGGGTGCTGCTCACCGCGGTGCCCAACGGCATCATCGTCGGACTCTGCACCTTCGTGACCTATGTGATCGTCAACCCGGGCGGGACGGGCGTCGAGGTCGGCGGCGACGCGGTCAACCTGTCGCCGCCGCAGACCCAGGCGGCCACCGCGGCCCTGATGACGCTGATCGCGATCGCGGTGTACGTGCTGGCCGTCGTCGCCCGGCCGTACAACTGGTGGAAAGTGATCCTCATCGCGGTCTCCGCCGGCGCCTACGTGCTGATCTTCGCGTGGCCGTTCACCCAGGACCTCTTCCGGCTGGACTCGTCGAACTGGGAGATGAACTCGGTGGCGCTCATCGCCGCGGCGGTCGGAATCGCACTGGTGGAGGCGGTTTCGCGGGTGGTGCCCCGGTGGATCGCCGCGCACAGCACCGATGCCGGTCAGCCCATCGAAACCGTCGCCGCCGAGGGCTAAACTCTGCGGCGTGTGGCCGGAAGAAGTCCGGTCCGTCGAACGAGGAGACGTCATGGATCTCAAGGGACTCGTCAACAAGGCCAGGGCAGCGCTGCAGAAGAACCCGCACCTGATCGAAAAGGGTGGCGACGCCATCGACAAGGCCACCAAGAACAAGTACGCGGGTCAGGTGAACAAAGCCCAGGATGCGGTGCGGAAGGCTGTCGGCACGCAGAACCCGCACAACCCGCAGAACCCGCAGAACCCGAACCCGCAGAACCCGCAGAACCCGAACCCGCAGAACCCCAACCCCCAGAACCCGAACCCCCAGAACCCGCCGCAGTAGGACGCTCGGGGCCTGTTCCGTCGCGAGGCCGTTCAGGGACAAGTCGTTCAGGGAGCCGCGCGCGGATGACGCCGGTACGCCGACACGCTCGGCTCGCCGTCGATCCAGAAGCGCCACGCCACTTCTGCGGCGCGTCGAACCCCGACCCGCGGCCCGGCGACCACCCGTACGCCGTCCGCGCCGGGTTGCGCAGGTTCGAGGGTCACCGGGGTGGTCGGATCGGCGAGGTCGGTTCCGAGGTCGGCCATCGTGATCCCGAGGGCGCGGGTCAGATTCCCCGGGCCGCGGGCCAGATGGTCGTCGGACACCGTCGCCGAACGCGCGGCGAGGCGTCGTTCGTGGGCCAGTTCGATGCCGTCGGTCACGGCACCGGCGCGCAGCAGGACCGCCGCCGCCGGACCGGGGCCGGCCACGACGATGTTGGCGCAGTGATGGCCGTGGATGCGGTAGACGTACAGCCGCCCGGGCGGGCCGTACATGATCTCCGAACGCGCGGTACGCGTGTACGCGTGCGATGCGGGGTCGTCGGGTCCGGCGTAGGCCTCGACCTCGGTCAGCGCAATCGTCACCCCGTGACCGACCAGACGCGCGCCGAGCAGCGAACGTGCCTGTTCGGCCACCGGAGCGGGGGCACTAGGCTCTGGGACCATGGCGAAGACGAGTGACTCCATCGAAGTAGACCTGTCACCGGAAGATACCTGGGCCGCTGCGTCGGACCTGTCCCGGTATCCCGAATGGCTGGTGATCCACGAGGCCTGGCGCAGTGCCGTTCCGGGGTCTGCCGACCTCGGCAAGGGCACCGAGATCTCATCGATCGTCAAGGTCAAGGGCACCCGCGTGCGCTTCGACTGGGTCATCGAGAAGTTCGAACCTCTGACGCACGTGCGGCTCAAGGGCAGCGGCAAGGGCGGGGTCAAGGCGAAGCTGGATCTGGGCATCACTCCCACTTCGGGCGGATCGGAAGTAACCTTCACTGTTGATCTGGGTGGGTTGCCGCTGATCGGGCCGGTCGGCAAGACCGCGGCGATGGCTGTATCGGGGGATCTGCGTAAGTCACTGCTGAAATTCCGGGAGGTTTTCAGCTGACCCGTGCCTGAACTCGCCCGGGTCGCACCTGCCGTCGCGTCGATGCGCCGAGCGGTGATGAAGTGTGCCGGGCGGGACGACGCCGGGTGGGGACGACGAGGCGTTGGGCGGTGTCAGACCGCCATACGAGGGGAAACGAGAGACTATGGGGCGTCACAGCTCTGGTGCCGATCGCGCCGGTGGCGAGCCGAACGGCAACGACCGGACTGTTCGGAACAACCGCGCGGACTCTGCCGCCGGTGCCCGGGCGGCCGGACCGCCGCCGTCGCGGAGGCCGTCGGATCGCGATGACGACTTCGGGTTCGAGCATCGCGACACCGGTGGCGGCCGCCGCGGTGGCTGGCTGTGGGCCGTCGCCGCTCTGATCGCCGTGGTCGCCCTCGTCAGCGGCGTCATCATCTGGCAGACCGGCTCGAGCGGCTGCGGGGACCGGACCCGGGTGGCCGTGGCCTCCGATTCGGCGATGACGGGCCCGCTGCGCGAGGTCGCGCGGCAGGCCGCCGCGGACTCCTGCTACGACTACGACGTCCAGACCGCGGCCGGCGCCGACGTGCCCGGACTGCTGACGCAGGGTGCGGCCGCGCCCGACCTGTGGGTGGCCGATTCGCAGGTGCAGGCGCGCCGCGTCACCACGCAGGTGCGCCGGGAACTCGACCTGGTGTCCCCGTCGATCGCCTCCACGCCGACCGTTGTCGCCGGTGAGAAGGTCCCCGAGCTGGGCACCTGGGTCGAGGTGATGACGTTGCCGGATCTGCGGACCGGCAGCCCGGTCGACACCAGCACCGGAGACGCACCGATCATCGGCGCGCTCGCAGCCGTGGACTCCGGTGAGCTTCCCGAGGAGAAGTTCACCGAGGCGATGACGATCCTGGCGATCCAGCAGAACAATGCGCGCCTGGCCAACGACAACGAGGGCACCCGGCTCAACCTCGCGAACACCGCGGGCGTGCCGGTGGTGACCACCGAGCAGCAGTTCGAGCTGTTCATGCGAACACACCAGGGGTCGAAGCTGACCTCGACGATCCCGGCGACGGGCACCGTCATGCTCGACTATCCGCTCGTCAACACCGCCCCCGCCGCACGTCAGCAGACCTCGGCCGACGCCGGCGCCGCTCTGGTGGCGGCGCTGGGCACCGACGCCGGCCGCAAGGCGCTGACCGATGCGGGGTACCGCGACGCCGACGGCAACGGGATCGGCGAGCCGGTGAAGGAACTCGGACTCCGCGACCCGACGTCGGTCGACAAGGCGCTGCGCCAGTGGCAGGTCCTCGGGGTGCCGATCCGCACGCTCGTCGTACAGGACACCTCGGGTTCGATGGAGATCCCGGTCGGCGGCACCACCCGCGCCGGGCTGCTGATCGACGCGTCGCAGACGGGTCTGAAGCTGTTCCCGAACAACACGATGGTCGGCGGGTGGGCGTTCAGCGTGAACAAGGACGGCGCCGGTCAGGACTGGGAGGAGATGGCCCCGATCCGCCGCCTGGACGCACGCTCGGGCAGCGGCACGCATCGCGACGCCCTCGGGCGGGCCGTCGAGGAGGGACTGTCGGATCTGGGCGGCGGCACCGGCCTGTACGACACCACACTCGCGGCGTTCAAGAAGGTCCAGGAGACCTACGACCCCAACTACTCCAACAGCGTCATCATCATGACCGACGGACAGAACGAGGACCCCGACAGCATCACCCTGAACAGCCTGCTGGCCGAGCTCAAGCGCCTCGAGGACCCGGCCCGCCCGGTCCTGGTGTTGACGATCGGTATCTCCGACGACGCGGACTCCGATGCGCTCAGACAGATCTCGGAGGCCACCGGAGGCACCACGTACGTCGCGAAGAACGCCGCCGACATCCGCACCGTGTTCGTCGACGCCATCCAGGCGCGGGTGGCCGCGGCGGGTCGCTGAGACAGGCTCGCCCGGGACGTCCGGCGACCTTTGGGGTCGGCGTCAGGGCGGTCGGTCGCGGCATCGTAGATAATCGACGCCATGACCCCCACCTCAGCACGTTCTCAGGCCCTCGACCCCGCCGACACCGTCACCGATTCCCCGTCGCGCGCAGCACGTGCGTCCTCGTCTCGTCGTTCGGCCACACTGACCCGCACCGGCGGCGTGGTGGCCGCGATGGCGGTCGTCGGACTCGCCGCCGGGGCGTGCTCGTCGGAGGATTCCGGTTCCGGGAACTCGACGGCGGGGACGGCAGCGGGAACGTCGGCGGCCGCGGGTTCGGGCGACTACGAGAACGGCGAATACACCGCTGTGGGCGAGTACAACTCCCCGGGCGGACCGCAGACGGTCGGCGTGACGGTGACCCTGTCGAACTCGGTCATCACCGCGGTCTCCATCGACACCAGCCAGACCAAGGGGCCGTCCCTGGAGTATCAGGGCAAGTTCGCGGGCGGCATCTCCGACGTCATCGTGGGCAAGAACATCGACGAGATCGAGGTCGACAAGGTCTCGGGCTCGTCGCTCACCTCGGGTGGCTTCAACGAGGCGATCACGCAGATCAAGGAAGAGGCCCAGGCCTGACCTCCTCCCTGGCCGCCGCCCACAACTGGGAGTTCGCCGCGCTGGGCACGGCGTGGACCATCACCACGCCGACGCCGCTGCCCGCGGACACCGTCGACGCCGTGCACGCGGAGATCGACCGGATCGACGTGGCGTGGTCGAGGTTCCGGGATGATTCGACGGTCGCCGCCATGGCGCGCCGGGCCGGGAGATACCCGATCGCGGCATCGGATCAGCCGCTCGTCGACTGGTACCGGCGACTCTATGACCTCACCGGAGGTGCCGTGTCGCCGTTGGTGGGACAGACACTCGCCGATGCCGGCTACGACGCCGACTACTCGCTGCGCCCCTCGGCGCAGGTGCCGGTGGCGCCCGAATGGGATGCGGTGATCGCCGACCACACGGGTGCACTCGAGTTGCACCGGCCGGCACTGCTCGACGTCGGTGCTGCCGGAAAGGGTTTCGCGGTCGATCGGGTGGCCGAGATCGTCGCCGCGGTCACCGACGACTTCGTCGTCGACGCGAGTGGCGACATGCGGATCTCGCCGCGCGCCGACGGGCTCCGGGTGGCGCTGGAACATCCGCTCGATGCGACCAAGGCCATCGGGGTGGTCACGGTGGCGCAGGGCGCGGTCTGCGCGTCGGCGAGCAATCGCCGGGCGTGGGCGGACTGGCATCACATCGTCGACCCGCGCACCGCCTCACCGGCGCGGGAGGTGCTGGCGACGTGGGTGATCGCGCCGACGGCGATGGAGGCCGACGGTCTCGCGACCGCGCTGTTCTTCACGCCCGCAGCATTTCTCCGTGGCGATTTCGACCATCACGCGCAGGGTTTCCACCACGTCACCATCCGACGAAACGGGAGTGTCGAGCACACCGCGATCCCCGGATTGGAGCTGTTCCTGTGACATCGATTCTCCCGCGGTTCCTTTCGCCGATCGACGCCGCACGCCGGCAGCTGACGCCCTACCGCGCGGTCTTGTGCGGACTCCTGCTCCTCGTGATCAGCGCATTCGTGGTGTCCGCGGCCGACGCCGACTTCGGTTACGGCCCCGAGGACCTCGCACTGTGGTTGCTGGTGGCGGTCGGTGTGAGCGGGGCGGCCGGCTATCTGTTCGCCGCGGTGCTGCGCGTGCCGCCGAACTCCGACTCATGGCTCATCACCGGTCTCATCCTGTTCTTCGTCCTGCCGGGCGGTTCGGAGGACACGGCGGTGGCGACCGTCGCGGTCGGGACGGCGATCGCCGCGGCGTCGAAATACGTTCTCGCATGGCGTCGTCGGCTGATCGTCAACCCCGCGGTCGCGGGGGCCGTGGGATGCTATGCACTGGCCTATGCAGGAGTCGAGGGGATCAGCTTCCCGTTCTGGTGGGTGGCGGCCGATTCGCTGTTCATCCCGATGATCGTCATCGGTGCGGTCGTGTTCACGCTGATCCGGGAGTGGCGCCTGGCGGTGGTGTTCATCGCGGCATCGCTGGTGACCATCGGCATCGTCGAGCTGACCCGCGGCGGTCAGGACCTGTCGACCTGGTTCGTGTCGAGCCCGATGCTGTTCGTCGCGGCGATCATGCTGCCCGAGCCGCTGACCTCGCCCGCCACCGCGGTCCACCGCCTCGTCTACGCGGCGCTGGTGGGCGCGCTCATGCACTGCCAGTACACGATCGCGATCACCGACGCCTACACCCTGGCCTTCGTGCCGGAGGTGGCGCTGCTCGTCGGATGCGTCTACGCCTTCGTCGTGCGCCTGGCCTCGGGAACCGCGCGCCGGGTACCGCTCGACGTCACCGCGGTGCCGGTGGCCGAGCGGACCTACGCCCTGCGCGGTGAACCGGTCGGCGGCGCACCGTCTTTCCGGGCGGGTCAGTGGTCGAGCGTCAGCGTGCCGCGGTGGGCGGCGCCGGTGTGGGCCGGCTCGCGCCGGGTGTTCTCCTTCGTGTCCGCGCCCGGCCGTGCACCGGTCGAGTTCGGGTTCACGGTGGCGGGCAAGCCCTCGACGTACAAGGCGGCACTCATCGACGGCCACGTCTCACGCGCCTACGTCGACGACATCGGCGGGGACTTCGTCCTGCCGCGCGGGTTCCCGACGACAGGGAAGGCGGTGCTGATCGCCTCCGGCATCGGGATCACGCCGTTCGTGTCGATGGTGCGGGCAGTGACCGATTCCGGCGCCGACACCGACCTGTCGGGGCTGACCGTCGTGCACGTCCTGCGCGACCGGACGCGCGCGGTCTACGGCGCCGACCTCGAGAACGCAACTTCGAGGAATGCGCGCGTGGTCACCGTCGTCGACCCCGATCTCGCCGACGGCGTCGACGATCCGGCCCGGCTCGCCGAACTCGTCGGTCCGGACGCCGCCGGTGCGCACTACTACATCTCCGGCACCCCGGGGTTCGTCGAACGCACCTCGGCGACGATCCGTCGCCATGACACCTCGACCCGGTTGCGTCCGTGGCGAATCCACACCGACTCGTTCTCCGGGTACTGACCGAAGGCTCGCCGAGAACGGCGGCCGTCAGCTCGCCAGCGCGCGCAGGAAGAACCGCACGTTCGCGGGTTTCTCGGCGAGGCGCCGCACGAAGTAGCCGTACCACTCGGTGCCGTAGGGGATGTACACCCGCACGCGGGCTCCGGCGGCGGCCAGCCGGCGCTGCTCGTCGCCGCGGATACCGTAGAGCATCTGGTACTCCCAGGTGTCCGGCGCACGTCCGAACTCGGCGGCCATGATCGCGGCCGCCTCGATCATCGTCGGGTCGTGACTGGCGACCATCGGATAACCGTTGCCCTTCATCAGGATTCGCAGGCACTTCAGATAGGCCTCGTCGACCTGACGCCGCTCCTGGTAGGCGACCGCGGGCGGTTCGGCGTAGGCGCCCTTGCACAGGCGGATTCGGGCGCCGGTCGCGGCGAACTCGGCGCAGTCGTCTTCGGTGCGCCGAAGATGGGCCTGCAGCACGGTTCCCGTCTCCGGGAAGTCGCGGCGCAGCGACCGGATGACGTCTAGTCGCTCGTCGACGGTGGTGTGGTCTTCGGCGTCCACCGTGACCAGGGCGCCGGCTCGGCGAGCCGCCTCGATGATGGTGCGGGCGTTCTCCTCGGCGATCTTCGCCCCGTGCCGGGGCAGCAGCTGACCGAGCGCGGTGAGCTTCAACGACACCTCGAACGCACCCGCGGGCACCGGTTCCGGTCTGGACGCCGACAGAACTGACATCGCCTGTAGCGCGGACACATACGCCTCGACGGTGGCGTCGGCCCGGGACTCGTCGACGGTGTCCTCGCCGAGGAAGTCGACGGTCACGCGGAGTCCGTCGTCGAGTTCGCGGCGGATCGCGGTCACCGCGTCGGCGAGGGAGTCACCGGGCACGAAGCGGCGCACCACCTTTTCGGTGGCCGCCCATCTCTGCGAGGTCTGCCTGACGCGTGCGCTGCGCGCGGCGGCGTTGATGGTCGGTCGCAGCAGGCCGTCGAAGATGGCCCCCACCTCAGACCCCCGTCCAGTCGGTGGCCATGTGTGGATACCGCGACGTCGTCGGTGGGGTGAAGGTCTCCTTGATCGTGCGGGTCGAGGTCCAGCGCGACAGGTTCTGCCTCGACCCCGCCTTGTCGTTGGTTCCCGACGCGCGTCCGCCGCCGAAGGGTTGCTGACCGACGACGGCACCGGTCGGCTTGTCGTTGATGTAGAAGTTGCCCGCGGCGTTGCGCAGGCGGTCCGATGCCAGGGCCACCGCGGCGACGTCGGTGGCCATGATCGATCCGGTCAGCGCATAGCGGGCCGTCGAATCCACCACTCCCAGCATGTCTTCGAAGTCGTCATCGTCGTAGACGTAGACCGACAGGATGGGCCCGAAGTACTCGGTGGAGAACGCCTCGTCGGCCGGGTCGTCGGACAACAACACGGTGGGACGTACGAAGAATCCGGTCGTGTCATCGCAGTGTCCGCCGACGGCGACGGTGAGGGCCGCGGAGGACTTGGCCCGGTCGATGGCGGCGACCTGCTTGTCGAAGGCTCGACGATCGATCACCGCGCCCCCGAAATTGGACAGGTCGCGCACGTCACCGTAGGTGAGTTCGGCTGCCTCGCCGAGGAAGTCGTCACCCATCGCATCCCACACGGAGCGCGCGATGTAGGCGCGCGAGGCGGCCGAGCACTTCTGCCCCTGATACTCGAAGGCGCCGCGGATCAGCGCGGTCCGCAACACATGTGGGTCCGCCGAGGCGTGCGCGACCATGAAATCCTTGCCGCCGGTCTCGCCGACGAGGCGCGGGTAGTTGCGGTAGCAACCGAGGTTCGATCCCACCTCCCGCCACAGGTGCTGGAAGGTCCCGGTGGAGCCGGTGAAGTGGATGCCGGCCAGGTTCTCGTCTGCCAGTGCCACATCGGACACCGCGGCCCCGTCGCCGTGGACCAGGTTGATCACCCCGGGCGGCAGTCCGGCGGCCACGAGCAGCGCCATCGTGTACTGGGCCGCGTAGGCCTGAGTGGGGGAGGGCTTCCACACCACCGTGTTGCCCATCAGCATCGGTGCGGTGGGCAGGTTCGCGGCGATCGCGGTGAAGTTGAACGGGGTGATCGCGTAGACGAAGCCGTCGAGCGGCCGGTGATCGAGTCTGTTCCACACGCCCGGTGAGGACTGGGGCTGTTCGGCCAGGATCTCGCGCGCGAAGGCGACGTTGAATCGCCAGAAGTCGGCGAGCTCGCAGGGGGCGTCGATCTCGGCCTGCTGCACGGATTTCGACTGTCCGAGCATGGTTGCGGCCGCCACTCGCTCCCGCCACGGTCCCGACAGGAGTTCGGCGGCGCGCAGGAGAACCGCGGCCCGGTCGTCGAAGCTCGTGTGTGCCCAGTCGTTCGCGGCATCGCGGGCGGCGTCGATCGCGGCGCGGGCGTCGTCGTGCGTGGCGTTGGTGATCACGCCGAGCACCTCGTGGTGGGCATGCGGTTGGACGACGTCGATCGGCGTACCGTCCCCGAGATGTAGGTGTCCGCCGATGATGTGCGGGAGTTCGCGGCGGCCGGCGTGGGACTGGCGGGACAGCTCGTCGACGATGCGCGTCCGTTCGGGTGTACCGGGGGCATAGGTGTGCACCGGCTCGTTGGCCGGCCGAGGTGGGGCGGTGATGGCGTCCATTCCGCCAGTCCACCCGGGTGTCGCACACAGCGATATGGCCGATGGGCAAACGAAGTGGACGTAGCCTTGGCGATATGGACAAAGCGCCTGGCGTGGCTCTGGGGAGGCTGCTCCTCGCCCTGGATCGCACGGTGGCACGCCTGGTCACCTCGCCGCACGGGCTGGACGCACCCGTCACGAGCCTGGCGATGGTCGACGTCGACGACCTCCACTACGGTCTCGGCCGCGCGGCCCGCTCGGCCGACCTGTTCCTGCTGGTCGGTCTGAGCGACGAGGCAGGTGTCGAGCTGCTGGGCGATCTGGGCGCCCACCGCCCGGTCGCGGTGATGAGCAAGGCCCCCGCACCGGCGCTGACCGATCTCGCCGACCGTCTCGGCATCGCGGTCATCGCCGTAGACCGGCACGCCCGCTGGGAGCGGATCTACAACCTGGTGATCCGGGTCCTCGACACGGCCCGTGGGCCTTCGGTGCGCGGCGGCGAGTCGATGCGGTCCGGCAGCACGGGGGACCTGTTCGAACTCGCCGGCGAGGTCGCTCGACGCACCGGCGGGCTGGTCAGCATCGAGGACGAGCGCTCCCATGTCCTGGCCTACAGCACCGCGGGCGACGAGGCCGACGAGCTCCGCCGGCTGTCGATCCTGGGCCGCGAGGGCCCGCCGGACATGCTGGCCTGGCTTCGGCGCTGGGGTGTGATGGATGAGCTGCGGACCTCTTCGAAGGTGGTCACCGTCGAGGAGCGGGCGGATCTGGGACTTCGGCCGCGTCGTGCGGTGGCCATCCGCGCACCCGGTTCCGGCGAGTTCCTCGGCATCGTCTGGCTGCAGCAGGGTGCCGGCCGCCTCGCCGGCGACACCGACGAGATCCTGACCGGTGCCGCGGCGGTGGCGGCACGGGTGATCGGCCGGCGTCGCGCCGCCGGAACCGAACACGACGAAGCAGTCCGCAGGCTCCTGGGTGCACGCGGCGACCTCGCCATCGCCGCCGATCATCTCGGCGCGCAGCTCGGCGTCGACCCGACGACGCCGGTCTCCGTGGTGGGCTTCTCGGCACCGCCGACCGACCACACCGCGCGGGTGTCGGCACTCACGTTGCACGCCAGCGCATTCAGCCCACTGTCGGTGACCGCGACCATCGGTGATCGTGCCTATGTCGTCCTGCCCGGTGTGGCGACCGATGCCGCGGTCGCGTGGGCGCGAGTGTCCGTCGACGCCGGCGTCAGACAGTTCGGGGTCCGCGTCCGCGCGGTGGTCGCCGGACCGGAAGTCCTTGTCGCGGTGCCTGAACTGCGCACGCAGATCGACCGCGTCCTCGATGCCGCTTCGCGTGAGGCCGAGCTGATCGACGACGTCACCACCGTGGCGCGATCACGTACCGGGGTGCTGCTCGGCGAGATCGTCGGGTTGCTCTCGGAGAACCCGGATCTCGTCGATCCGCGGGTCTCCGAACTCGCCGATCTCGACGCCCGCAACGGTAGCGGGTTCACCATCTCACTACGGGCGTACCTCGACCACTTCGGGGACGTCCGGGCGGCCGCCGGCAGCCTGCACATCCATCCGAACACGTTGCGCTACCGCATCCGACGGGTGCAGGCGCTCACCGGGATGGACCTCGACGATCCCGCCACGCGGCTCGTCGTCGCGCTCTCGTTGCGGGTGCGGTAGCGCGACCGAGCAGTATGACCTCGTGCCCGGGATCCGAGCACAAGATCATACTGATCCGGCCACGCGGCGACCTACAGGATCGTGAGCATCTCGTTGTAGGTGGGCAGCGGCCACAGGTCGTCGGCGACGATGGACTCGAGGATGTCGGCGACCTCGCGCACTCCGGCCATCGCCGGGATCAGGTTCTCCAGCGCGTACTTCGACTCCTCGAAGGTGGTCTCGCCGTGCATGCCGGCGATACCCGCGTCGAGGCTGACGAGTGCTTCCTGGAGTTTGCTGATCAGTTCGGTCAGTTCCAGCAGAAGTGGTGTGGGAGCGTCGATCCCGGCCATCTTCAGCGAGGCGGCGGTACCGGCGAGCTCGCCCTGGTAGCGGATCGCGGCCGGCAAGATCATGGTCTTCGCGATCTCGGCGGTCTCCTTGGCCTCCACGAGGAGGGTGAGGCCGTAGTACTCGAAGATGACGTCCTCGCGGGCCTCGAGTTCACGTGCCGAGAGCACGCCGTACTTCTCGAAGATCTCGATGACCTCCGGCGAGGTGTACTCGGTGACCGCGTCGACGGTGGTGCGCAGGTTCTTCAGACCGCGTGCGGCGGCCTCTTCCTGCCACTCGTCGGAGTATCCGTTGCCGTTGAAGACCACCGCGCCGTGGGAGTTGATGATCTCCTGCAACACCTTCTGCACGGCGTCGTTGAGTTCGAGACCTTCGCCCATCAGCTTCTCCAACTCGCTGGAGATGTACTCGATGGAGTCGGCGAGAATCGTGTTGATCGCGACCATCGGATCGGAGATCGACTGGTTGGAACCCGGTGCGCGGTACTCGAATCGGTTGCCGGTGAACGCGAACGGGCTCGTTCGGTTGCGGTCACCCGGATCGGCCTTCAGCGGCGGCAGGGTGTCGACGCCGAGCTCGATGACACCGGCGGCCTTGGAGCCCGTCGCACCGCCCTTGGCGATCTGCTCGAACACGTCCATCAGCTGCTCGCCGAGGAAGATCGAGATGATCGCCGGGGGAGCCTCGTTGGCGCCGAGCCGGTGGTCGTTGGACGCCGAGGCGACCGCGGCGCGCAGCAGCCCGCCGTAGAGGTGGACCGAACGGATGATGGCACCGCAGAAGGTGAGGAACTGCATGTTCTCGTGCGGGGTGTCACCCGGGTTGAGCAGGTTGCCCTGGTTGGAATTGCCCAGCGAGAAGTTGACGTGCTTACCCGATCCGTTGACACCGGAGAACGGCTTCTCGTGCAGCAGACACTTCATGCCGTACTTCTCCGCGACGGCCTTCATCGTGGTCATCATCAACTGCTGATGGTCGTGGGCGAGGACGGAACGCTCGAAGACCGGCGCGATCTCGAACTGGCCCGGTGCGACCTCGTTGTGGCGGGTCTTGGCCGGGATGCCCTGTTTGAAGAGCTCGCGGTCGAGTTCGATCATGAACGACAGCACCCGCTCCGGGATGGCGCCGAAGTAGTGGTCGTCGAACTCCTGTCCCTTCGACGGCGGGGCGCCGAACAGGGTCCGGTTGGCGGTCATCAGGTCGGGTCGGGCGTAGAAGAAGTGCTCGTCGATCAGGAAGTACTCCTGCTCGGCGCCGGCATAGGAGACGACGGTGTCGACGTCGTCGTGACCGAAGAGCGTGAGCAACCGCATCGCCTGCTTGCTCATCGCCTGCTGGCTGCGCAGCAGCGGGATCTTCTTGTCCAGGGCCTCGCCGGTCCACGAGATGAAGATCGTCGGGATGCACAGCGTGTTGCCGTTGGGGTTCTCCAGGAGATACGCGGGGCTGGTCACGTCCCACCCGGTGTATCCGCGGGCCTCGAAGGTGCCGCGCAGTCCGCCGTTGGGGAAGCTCGACGCGTCGGGCTCGCCCTGCATGAGGGTTTTGCCGGCGAACTCGGCCAGCGACGCCCCGGTGGAGTCGGGCTCCAGGAAGGAGTCGTGCTTCTCGGCGGTGAAGCCGGTCAGCGGGTAGAATACGTGGGCGTAGTGGGTGGCGCCCCGTTCGATCGCCCAGTCCTTCATCGCCACCGCGACGTAGTCGGCGAGGGTCGGGTCGAGAGCGCAGCCGGTGTCGATCGTCGCGGCAACGGCCTTGAACACGTGCTTCGGGAGCCGCTTCTTCATGACCGACAAGCTGAACACGTTGCGTCCGAAGGTGTCTGCCAGCGGCTCGGCGAAGCCGGGCGCGGACACGTCGTAGGTCGTCACGGCCTCGATGGCCTGACGGCGGGACATGCTGCCACTCATGGTTACTCCTGGATGTTCTCGTCGACCAGGTGCAGGTCGGCACGACGACGTCGCTGTGGGGTGTCGCAGGTGCGAGCGGTTCGACGCTATGAGCTGGGTGTATGCGCCCCGTTGCACGCGTGTGACGCTGAGGAAAACTAGTCGTCTGACGTTGCTCGCGACGCATTTCGTCCGTTCGGACCACACGGCCGGCCCGGGCAGGCCATGACGCACCTACCGCAGTGTCGCGTCGTCGCCCATCACCGCGCCCTCCCGGCGTGGATCCGCGCCGCCGATCCAGCCGTGGTCGTGCCGCAGGAGGGCGCTCAGGCCACTCGACTGCTCCTCGACCGACACCTCGGCGCCGCGGTCGTGCAGACCGCGGACGAGCGGGTCGTCGGCGCCGTCGTCGGCGGTGTCGACCAGCGGGTGCTCGCCCCCGACGTTGGAGGTCGGGGTGTTCGCCGCTCCGAAGTCGATCATGGACACCGCCTGCTGCGGGTCGAGGCCCCAGTCCAGCATCCCGATGACGGTCTTGAGAACGAACTGGATGATGACCGAGCCACCCGGTGAGCCGAGCGCGGCCATCACCTGTGCGGGCGCATCGTCGACGCCGGGCGCCATGATCAGGGTCGGCGCCATCGACGATCGCGGCCGTTTGCCCGGCGACACCCGGTTGGCGAGCAGCGTGCCGTCGTCGTCGCGGGGTTCGGCGGAGAAATCGGTGAGCTGATTGTTGAGCAGGAAACCGTCGACCATGTGGTAGCTGCCGAAAGCGGATTCGATGGTCGTGGTCATCGATGCGACGTTGCCGTACCGGTCGGCAACGGTGATGTGGCTGGTCCCGTGTTCGGTGCCGGGGTGCGAACCGAGCGGTACCGGCCCGAGATCGCCCGCGGGCGCCTCACCGAGCGAGGCGTCGGGACGGATCAGCGCGGCCCGCGACTCGAGATAGGCCGGGTCCAGGATCGTCTCGACGCCGCGGCCGGGCAGCGGCACGAAGTCCGGGTCGGCGACGTACTTGTCGCGGTCGGCGTAGGCGAGTCGCTGCGCCTCGGTGATCAGGTGCACCGCAGCCGGATCCGGCCGCCCGCCGTCGGCGTCGACCTCGGTCGGGCCCATCGACGGCAGGTCGAAGTTCTCCAGGATTCCCAGCGCCGACGCCACCGCGATGCCGCCCGACGACGGACCCGGCATCGCGACGATCTGATGGCCGCGGTAGGTGGTGGTGACGGGGTCGCGCGCGAGCGCGCGGTAGCCGCGAAGGTCCTCGACGGTCATCAGGCTCGGTGTCATCCCGCCCGCGGTGCTGCCCGCCTCGTCGACGATGGCTTGCGCCAGTGGGCCGTCGTACATGGCGCCTGCGCCGTCGGTTGCCAGTGCGCCAAGGGTTTTGGCGTATGCCGGGTTGGCGAGAGTGGTGCCCGACGGCTTGGGTGATCCGTCCTCGGCAAGGAAGTATGCGCGTGCGTCCTCGTCGGCGCCGAGTTCCCTCGCCGATGCCGCGATCGCTCCCGCGAGACGCGGACTGATCTCGAACCCGTTGTCGGCCAGCGTGACCGCCGGGGAGAAGAGCTCGCGCCACACCTGTTTGCCGTACTGGCCGTGCACCATCTCGAGCATCCGCATGACCCCGGGGACGCCGATCGAACGTCCGGAGGCGCGGGCGCTCGGGACCGGCGGTGCAGGATCGGTCGGGCTGATCCGGCTCAGATAGGTCTCGGTCGCGGCGGCGGGCGCGGTCTCGCGACCGTCGAAGGCGCGCACGGTGTTCGACGCCGCGTCGTAATACAGCGCGAACGCGCCGCCGCCGATGCCGGAGGACTGCGGCTCGACGAGGCCGAGCACCACCTGCGCCGTGACCAGCGCATCGGCGGCGGTGCCCCCGTCGCGCAACACCTCACACGCCGCCCGCGTGGCGAGCGGATTGGCGGTCGCCGCCGCGTAGGACTCGGTGACGACCGGTCTCATCCCGGTCCGGTAGCCCGACGCGACCTCGGGTCGCGTGGCGATGTCGGTGGGGGCCTCGGACACCGCCTGCGCGTCGATCAGCTCGCCGTTGGGAATCTCCGCGCAGGTCACCGGCGCGGCGGTCGGCTCATCGGCTTCGCCGCCACAGGAGGTGAGCACCAGCGCGGCGGCGGTCAGGACCACAACGAGTCGCAACATCACCTCAGGTTACGGAGTCGGTCCTGGGCATGTTCGAGATCCCACCACGCGACCGCTGTGGCCGCGGATCGTTCGGCCCGGGACCGTTCGTCGCCCATGCCGACGAGGTGGTTGATCGCCATCGGGGTCAGGACATCGGCGACCGGACCCGCGAACTGTGCGAAGTGCCCGGCCACCTCGAGCGTGACGAAACCGTGTACGGTGCTCCAGAGTTCGGCCGCCACCTGCTGCCCTTCGGTGACCGCGATGCGTCCGGAGCGGACCAGTCGGTGACAGGCGTCGGCGAACACCGCGTAGGCCTCGAGGAATCGCGCGGCCGGTCCGCCTTCCGGGGCGTCGGCCACATGGCGATAGGTTCCGCGGGTGGACAGTCCGAACATCATGTCGTAGAGGTGCGGGTTGCCTTGTGCCTGTTCGCGGCAGGCCAACGCCATCGCGAACAACTGGGCGCCCGGGTCGGGATCGGCGTGGGCCGCATTCTCCAGAGCGGCCTGCAGTGCGCGGTAGCCGCTGGCGACAACAACTTCGAGCAACTCGCGCACGCCACCGAAGTGGTGATACACCGCGACGGTGGACACCCCCGCCTCGTCGGCGATGCGACGGACCTTGATCTCGGAAGGTCCACCGTCGGCCAACAGCCCGATGGTGGCGGTGACCAGCCGGTCGCGAACGGACTCCGGCGGCGTCCCCGCGGTACCCGTGTCGTGCCCTTCGCTCATGGGGTCATGTTCTCACGGCGGCCGACCGGTCTCCGGTGGACATCGGTGATCGGCGAAATCCTTTGCAGCCGTGCTATAACTTCGTTATGTCACATCGGGGGACGCTACCGGGGCGTGGGACGAACAAGGCTGCGGTGCTGCTGGTGCTGTGCAGCGCGGTCTTCGTGGTCAACGTGTCGACGACGATCGTCAACATCGCTCTGCCATCGCTGGTCACCGATCTCGGCGCCTCCACCCGTGAACTGTTGTGGATCGTGGACGCGTTCAATCTGGCGTTCGCGACGCTGGTTCTCGCCGCCGGATCGTTGAGTGACAGATTCGGCCGTCGAGGGTTTCTCCTCGGCGGTCTGACACTGTTCCTGGCCACGTCGCTGGCGGGCGCCTGGAGTCAGAACCCGGAGACACTGATCGCCTGGCGCGCACTGGCGGGCATCGCGGCGGCCATCGTCTATCCGGTGACGCTGTCCATCCTGACCAACGTGTTCACCGAACGCTCCGAGCGTGTCAAGGCCATCGGACTCTGGGGCGCGGCGACGGGCATGTCGGTCGCAGTGGGGCCCGTCGTGGGCGGCGCGTTGCTCGAAACCTTCTGGTGGGGTTCGATTCTGCTGTTCGTGGGCGCAGCCGCGCTGGCGACACTGATCATGGCGTTCTGGCTTGTCCCGGGTTCCCGCGACCCGTCGACGCCGCCGCTGGATGTCGCCGGACTGCTGCTGTCGATGGTTGCTCTCGGTGTCCTCGTGTACACGATCATCGAAGCGCCCGACCGCGGTTGGGCCTCGGCGCCGACGATCGTCGGATTCGCTTCCGCCGCGGCGTTCCTGGCGGTTTTCGCCGTAAAGGAGTCGCGCACCCGTTTTCCGATGCTCGATGTCCGTCTCTTTGCGAACCTGCGATTCACCGCGGCGAGCGGTGCGATCACGGCCGCCTTCTTCGCGTTGTTCGGGTTCATCTTCCTGGTCACCCAGTATTTCCAGTTCGTCCGGGATCACGGAGCGTTGGAGACCGGGTTGAGGATGCTCCCGGTGGCGGGCGCGATCGCGGTGTCGTCGCTGGTCGGCCCGCGCCTGGCCCTTCACATGGGGTCGAAGGTCGTGGTGGCTGCGGGATTGTTGTCGCTGAGCGCCGGATTCGTCTGGGCGGCAACGATGGATGCGGGTACCGGCTACGCCCAGATCGTCGGATCGATGATCTTCCTCGGTGTGGGCATGGGCCTCACCAGCGCACCCGCCACCGAGGCGATCATGGGTGTGGTGTCACCGGAGAAGGCCGGGATGGGATCGGCGGTCAACGACGCGACACGAGAACTGGGCGGCACCCTCGGTGTCGCCGTGATCGGATCGGTTGCGTTGTCGGTGTATCGAGACCACCTCGACGCCGCCGAGGTCCCCGAACCATTCGCCGAGCCCGCACGGGAATCCATCGGTGCCGCACTCGAGGCATCGCGGGTGGCCGCGACGACTCTCGGCGACGCGGGCGCGCGAGCGGCGACACACGTTGCCGACGTCGCCCGCACCGGGTTCATGGACGGGTTCGCCACCGGATGCCTCGTCGCGGCGGCGGTCACCGCGCTCGCCGCACTTCTGACCCTGATCTACCTGCCCGCACACCCCGGCGATCCGGAGCCTGACGCCGACGAGGCACGGGTTCTCGCGGACGACGGAAGAGGCTGACCGGCAGGGGAATCGGCCACTGTCGTCAGGTCCTGGCCGGGCGCACCGAGATCGCCGCGAAGATCACACCCACCAGCGCGAGGCCGGCGAAACCGAAGGCCAGGAACCGGGCCGAGCCGACATCGTCGGACCCGAGACTCACGAGCAGCCCGGCCGCTGCCGAACCCACGGTGTTGGCGACCATCTGCACCGAGTTGATGCCGGCCGAGGCGCGCGCGGCCTCCGACGGGTCGGTGGTGATGCTCATCGCGGCGGTGGCGATGTGCGGGAACGCCATCCCGATGCCCATCCCGGCGACCACGAGTGAGGCGTACCAGCCGGCAATCGCCGCCGGCGAGGTGGAGGACTGCAGGATGCCGTAACCGGCCATCCCGGCCGCGAGGAAGGCCGGCCCGGCGACGCGGGCCGCCGTCGCCCACTTCCCGTGCGCCCATGTGCTGCTGCTGATCTGGGCGACGGTCCAGCCCGACGACAACGCCGCGGGCAACAGTCCCGCGGCCAGCGGGGACATCCCGCCGACCAGCTGACCGAACAACGGCAGGAAGGCCTCGGCGGTCGACCCGATCGCCAGGATCGCGATCGAGACGTACATCCACTTCAACGGGTTGCCCGCGAGGTAGGTGAGTCTCGGCAGCAGACCGATCGCTCCGCGCCGATCGACGGCGGCGAAGCCGACCAGCGCGAGAACGGCGACCACACACAGCACGACGATCATCGGCGTCGAACCCACGACGCCGGCCACCGAGACCGCAGCCGCCGCGGCGGTCACCGCGGCCAGCGACGCCCACGGCAGCGGGTCACGGTCGCCGGAACCGCGTTGGCGGGGTAGGGCCCGGGCGGCGAGGACCCCGATCGCGACGGTGACCGCGCACAGGAACCAGAACGAACCGCGCCACAGGCCGACCTCGGCGAACATGCCGCCGAGTGCGGGACCGACCAGGTTGCCGACGCCCCACATCGCCGAGATCAGTGCGATGGCGCGTCCCCAGATCCGCCGGGGGAGTGCGATCTGCACGACCGCGAACGCGAGACCGGTGAGCAGTCCACCGCCGAGTCCCTGGATCAGTCGTCCTCCCAACATGATCGGCATCGTCGGGGTGACCGCGCAGACCAGTGAGCCCAGTGCGAACGTACTGAAGCCGATCAGATAGGCGCCACGCGCGCCGAATTGCGCCAGCGCACGTGTCACCAGCATCGAGGCGACCACCGAGGCGATCAGGAAGACGGTGACGACCCAGGCGTAGAACTCCTCGCCGCCGATGTCGGCGATGGTGCTCGGCAACGACGCAGCGGTGAGGAAGGTGTTGATCGCGAACACGAGGATGCCGCCGGCGAACACGCAGACCGCGGCGCGGTGTTCACGGGCCAGCAACTCCGACCACCCGCCTGTTGAGGTGGACATGCCCTGAGGAATATCCGAACTCCTCGGCGAGGGTCAAATCAGAAGGGGTGCCATCTCGACGTGTTGTGCCGCGGAGGGTGGTGTGGACCACATAGGGTCGGACGGGAAGGCCCGTCGAACCCGATGGGCCGAGCACGAGGACGGGGATCAGCGTGGGAGTTGTCCGGCATCAGGCAATCATCGACGGGCCGCGAGAGCAGGTCTTCGATTATGTCGAGGGGTATCAGAACGTCCCGGAGTACATGTTCGGGGTGACCCGTTTCGAGCCGACGACCGACCAGACGAGCGGCATCGGCGCGGTGTTCGCCATGGCGATCGACGTCGGGCCCAAGACACTGAAGTCCGTCGTGAAATGCACCGAATACGTCGAGAACGAACTCATCTCGCTACAGGCCATCGAGGGCTTCGGCGCCAACACCACCTGGCGGTTCGCCGACGCCGACGGCGGGTCGGGCACCGATCTGCAGGTGGAGGTCAACTACGTCCTGCCCGGTGGAGTCGCAGGCAAGCTGCTCGGCAAGATCGTCGGGCCGTTCGCCTCGCAGGCCGTCCGGCACACCGAGGTCACCATCGGTAAGAAAGTCGGTGCCTCGGGCTAGTCGCCCGCCCGCGGCTCGTCGGCCCTCGCCTTCTCCGGTTCGGGGATTCGGCTGGGGAGGTGACGCGAGAACAGCAGCGCGAGGACCAACAGGACGAACACGATGAACAACGCCTGTTGCAGTGCGGCGATCTGGGCGTCGGTGTACGCCTCCGACACCGCCTGAGCGGCACTGTCCGAGCCGCCCGCGTCGACGACGAGCGTGCGCGCCTCGTCCGCGGAGACGATGGGCACGCCCGCATCGCCCACGGCGGTGACGATCTGCTGTTGCTCTGCGGGGGAGAGGGATTCGGTGTCGTCGACCGCCGTGAGGAATCCCGAGGACAGCAGCAGGATGAACACCGACCCCGCCACCGCGGTCCCGAAGGACGACCCGAGGTTCTGGAAGGTGCCCTGGAGGCCGCCCACCTCGGAGGTGTCCTTCTCCTGCACTGCGGACATGTTCACGTTGCCGAGCTGGGAGGCCAGCAACCCGAAACCCGCTCCGATGACGAACATCCCGATCGCGAACGCCACGCTGCGCAGGTCGGCGCCCACGGAGGCGATGACGAACAGGGTGCCGACCGCCATCGTGATCTGTCCGCCCCGCGCGATGAAACGCGCGGATCGTCGGGCGGTGAGCCATGATCCGAGCACGGAGAACAACACCAGGCCCACCGACAGGGGCAGGATCTTGATCCCGGTCTGCAGGGCGTCACGCCCCAGCATCGTCTGCAGGTAGACCGGGACCACGAAGAACAGCGCGGCGATCGCGAAGTACTGCGCGAGGAAGCCGCCGAGACCGCTGCGCAGCGCGCGAATCCGGAACAACTCGATCCGCAGGAGCGGCTGGCGACCGGAATCGACGAGCGCGCGTTGCCGCAGCACGAACAGCCACAGCACGACGACGCCGATCAGCAGCAGGTAGGCGACGGGTGAGACGCCCAGCGGCGCGATCTCGTTGCCGCCGATCTCCGGTGGATGCTGCGGGCGGAGCCACCCCCAGGTCTTCGACTGCAGGACACCGTAGACGATCAGCGACAGGCCGCCGGCCGATGCGATCACACTCAGCGGGTCGATGCGGACGTCCTTGTCGGCGGGTACGTCTCTGATCAGCCTGGCGGCGAACAGGACGACCACCATCACCACCGTCTCCGCCACGAAGACATAGCGCCAGGAGAGGTAGGTGGTCATCAGTCCGCCCAGAAGCGGGCCGACGGCGGCGGCCAGCCCGGTCACCGCCCCCAGGATCGAGAACGCCGTCACCCGGGCCTTGCCGGTGTAGTTGATCGCCGCGAGCGAGGCGATGGCCGGGATGACCAGCACGGCGCCGAGACCCTCGACCAGCGACCAGCCGAGCAGCAGGACCGTCAGATTGGGACTCAGTGCGGTGGTCAGCGAGCCGATGCCGTAGATGACGGCGCCGATCTTGAAAGCGCGCGCACGCCCCATGAGGTCGCCGAGTTTGCCGCCGGTCAGCATGAAGGCGGCCATGGTGAGGGCGTAGAACGTGATGGCGGCCTGCATGCCGGTGATCGTGGTGTCGAGGTCGGCGGCGACCACCGAGATCGACACGTTCATGACGGTGCTGTCGAGCACCATGACGAACTGGGACACCGCGAGAATGATGATGACCGACCACGATCGCATCGCAGGACTCCTCAGCCGGGATGAGCTCCTAGATCTTCCCAGCTCAACGCGGTCATCGAGGCGTATTCAGCATCGGGACGAGGAATTGGCGGGCGACCTCGGCGAGCTGTGCGTCGTCGGTGATGTCGACGACGCGGCTCGGGACGGTGAGGAACGACGCCGAGATACGTACCATCATCTCGGCGACGAGCTCGACGTCGAGTTCGTCGGAGATGTTGCCCGCCAGCTGTTCTCGACGCAGCTGAACGGACACGAACTGCTGCACCACGGCGAGGAGGAGGCCGTCGCCACCGATCATCGACTCGATCAGCATGCTCGGCTCCTCGCCGTTGATGCCACCGATCAGTGGGTTGCCCGAGATGGCCCGCAGGGAACCGACGAATCCGACGACCACTCGCTCGGCCACGCTGTCCGCATTCGGTATCTCGGAGCGGAAGCGGTCGAAGTAGCGTCGGAACTCGCGGAGTACCACCTCGTCCACGAGGGCGTCCTTGGTGGCGAATTTGCGGTACAGGGTCACGCGCGTGACGCCGGCCCGTTTGGCGACCTTCTCCATCGGTGTGCGCTGGACCCCCAGGCGCGAGAAGAGGTCGAAGGCGGCGTCGAGAAGCTTCTCGGCGGTCGGGTCCGGAGCGGCGTCGGAGGGGGTGGTCGACGCGAGGAAGGCACGCTCGATCAGCGAGCTCGACAACTGGGCAGTCGATGATGCTTGAAAAGTCGGCACGTGTACCCCCTCACACGTCACATGATCGCGTCCAGCGCTTCCGTGATCGCAAAAAATCGAGAAATCGGCGTGTCCTGGATCACTGAGTGGTACTGATGATACAAGGTTACGTTGTTTGTCACATTGATACATGGAAAGCGATGGGACGGGGTCATGGAAGATCTGAGCAGACGGAATCTCTTACGTGCGGGCGGCGTCGTCGGCGCCGCGGGTGCGGTGGCGGCAGTCGCGCCGACGACCCCGTGGACGTGGTCGCCGGCGAACTCGGTGCCGGGACGCGGTGCGGGGCAGGACCCGCGCCAGATGTTCGACGACGAGGCCGATCCCGTGATCGCCAAGGTCATCGAGAGCGGCCAGGCGCCCAGGGTCAACAAGTTGCTGAACACCTGGCACAAGAACTCGCAGCCGCTACCCGCCGGGCTGCCCGCCGAACTCCGCGACTTCATGGAGTACGCGCGTCGGCTCCCGTCGTGGACCGACCAGGCCAAGCTGGCCGACGCGGTCAGGTTCAACCAGAAGCGCGGCACCTATCTGGGCGTCCTGTACGGGTTCGCCAGCGGCATGATGAGCACGGTCATCCCCAAGGAAGCGCGCGCGGTCTACTACTCCAAGGGCGGTTGGGATCTCAAGGACAGGATCTCCAAGACCGCCAAGCTCGGGTACGACATCGGGTCACTCAACGCCTACCAACCCTCGGGCGAGATGGTCGTGACCTGTGTGAAGACCAGGATGGCGCATGCCGGCGTACGACACCTGCTGCCGCAGTCACCGCACTGGGTGCATTCGGCCACCGAGAAGAAGCCCATCAGTCAGGCCGACGTCATGGTCACCTGGCACAGCCTGCCCACCACCGTCATGCGCAACCTGGAGAAGTGGAAGGTGCCGATCGCGCGCGACGAGTCCGCGGGCTTCCTGCACTCGTGGCAGGTCACCGCTCACATGCTGGGCGTGAAGGACGAGTACATCCCGGCGTCCTGGGATGCGGCCGACTCGCAGGCCCGGCAGGTCCTCGACCCGATTCTCGAGCCGACCCCGGAGGGCCGCAAGCTCGCCGACATGCTGCTCGATCTCGGCATGAACCTCGATCTCTCGCTGCTGTCACGCGGAGTGCTCGGAGCGCTGACGAGGTTCGTACTCGGCGATCGCATGGCCGACTGGTATCAGATCCCGCGTGAGCCGGTCTGGAGCCCGCTCCTGGAGACCGCGTGGGGGCCGTACGTGCAGGTCCGGGAGGGCTTGCTGGACATCGGTATGCCTCGTGAGGCGTACTGGCTCTTCGACGAGTTCCTGCGTCAGTTCGTGCTGTTCTACATGTCCGAGCTGCGGATGCCGATCAACATCCAGATCCCGGTGTTCAACAACCCGCGCTACAACTGACCCGCCCGGGTGCGAGAAGAGCTCTCCATCTCGGCCGCACCCGAGGGCTCGGCCCCGACCACCTCGCCGCGCACCTTCTTGTCCCGTCGGGGGAGGGGGATGCGGGGCCGGGCGGTCAGCCATTTGCTGAACGGCAGTCGCAGCAGGATGTCCACCAGCAGCAGCGACGCCGCGAGCACCACGGTGATGAGGATGAGCGAGCGCAGCACCGCCGAGTGCGGGAACCACTCGAACAGTCCGCTGAGGAAGCCGACGCGGCCGAGGACGTCGAGGATCAGCGGGTGGACCGCGAACACGCCGAACGCGCGCAGCGTCGCCTGCGAGACGAGCTTCGCGGCGGCTGGGCGTCCGGCGGCGCGCCGGTCGTCCCAGACCAGCCCGATGAGCCACAACAGGACGAACCCGCCGATGTACCACGGCAACGACACCGGATTCCACGCCGTGTTGGCCTTCCACGGCACGTTGCCGGGTGAGGTGGCCAGCAGATACCCGGCGACGGTGAACGCCGCGCAGCCCGCGGCGACGAGGACGACGGTGGCCATGTGGTCGCGCAACCAGCGGTCGACGGTCTCGCGGTGTTGTGCCGCGAGAACGCCGAGCGTGATGAAGAGCGCATACATCGGCAGCGTCTTCCACAGGTGCTGATAAGCGACGTCCCAGGACTGGCCGGCCGGACGCGGCAGGTACTGGTAGATGACGAACACCGCGATCTGGATCGCGGCGCCGCCGGACAGCATCAGCCACGGACGACTGCGACCGCGTTCGAAGATCCACGAGACGAGTGGGAAGAACAGATAGATCTGCATCGAGATGAGCAGGAAGTACAGCTGGTACTTGCCCTCGCCGACCAGCAGGTCGTGCGCCAGTCGCGGTGCCATCTCCGACAGGGGCGGGAAGGGATTGTCGGCGATGACGATGTGGTCGGTGATCGTGTAGATCAACGTCCACGCCAGATACGGACCGACGACCAGCCCGAACCGGCGACGCCAGAACTGCCAGGGCGACATCTCGCGCCCCTGCATGCTCAGGACGAGCACGTACAACGTCACCGCGACGAATCCGTAGCGGGTCAGGTGGCAGAGGGTGCCGACGAGGTTGGCCCCACGGATCTCGTCCGCACCGCCGTTGATGGCGTTGACGCTGTGCGCGACCACCACGAAGGTGAACAGCACCACCCGGACGAAATCGGCGGTGTGGGCGCGGGACGGGGGCTTGCGAGGTGCTGTGGTCGCGGCCTCAGAGGGGGTTGTGTCCGCTGCCGGCGTGGTCTCGTCGTCGGCGGTGCGCGCCGATCCCGATGCCGCGTGCACCAACGAAAGAACCTCCCCGAATGAAACCGCCGAACACATGCCGTACGAATTGTACGGACACAATCTGGCAGGAACCTCAACGCCGGGGTGTCCTCAGTGTCCACACTCACAGCCCGAATTGCCCGGTTCGTAGCCGACTCGACTGTAACCGCGGCGGCGCGGTGATGCCGGACGGAGGGTGTGTCGGGGTCGTCCCGCCCTCACGTAGACTCCCGTGTGTCCGCGCTCGGCCCTGTCAGGGGCGAGAACGGACGGACACACGCCTTCGTAGCTCAGGGGATAGAGCGACCCTCTCCTAAAGGGTAGGTCGTAGGTTCGAATCCTACCGAGGGCACCAACGCACCGATGTGCATGTCTCGACGCCGCGTCCGGCTCTCCGTCGGGCTATCGGGCCGCCGCGGACTTGGCGAACCGGCGTCGGTAGACGAGTGGGGAGACGCCCACCGACGCCGCGAAATGGTGCCGCAGCAGGGTCGCCGAGGTGAATCCCACCAACCGGGCGACCTCGTCGACGCCCCGGTCGGTCGACTCGAGCAGATTCTTCGCCGCCAGGACGCGCTGTTCGGTCAGCCAGCGCCGCGGCGAGACCCCGACCTCGTCGACGAACCTGCGGGCGAAGGTTCGCCCCGACATGTGCATGCGGGCGGCCATGTCGTCGATGCTGATCTCGCGGTCGAGGTTCTCCACCAGCCACGCGAGCAGTGCGCCGAAGCCCTCGTCGGTGCACGAGGGCATCGGGGCGTCGACGAACTGGCGCTGGCCGCCGTCGCGGTGCGGCGGCACGACCATCCGGCGGGCGATCCGGTTGGCGACGGCCGGGCCCCACGCCTCGCGCACCAGGTGGAGCGATGCGTCTATCCCGGCTGCCGTGCCCGCACTGGTGGTGATCGGGCCGTCGTCGACGAAGAGGACGTCGGTGTCGACGTGCGCCTTCGGGTATGCGCGGGCCAGGGCGGCGCCGTGCATCCAGTGGGTGGTGCATCGTCGGCCGTCGAGCAGGCCCGCGGCGCCGGCGATGAAGGAGCCGGAGCACACGGTGAGTACACGGCCGCCGTTGTCGACGACGGCGCGCACGGTGTCGAGGATCTCCTCGGGGTAATCGCCGTCGGTCCGGCCGCCCGGGATCACGACGAGGTCGACGTCGCGGCACTCGTCGAGGGTGTGCGAGACCTGGATCGACACACCGTTGCCGACTCGCAGTGGCCGTCCGGGTTCGGGAGAGGCGACGCGGAAATCGAAGGCGGGTACGCCGTCGTCGGTGCGATCGAGGCCGAACACCTCGTGCACCACCCCGAACTCGAACAGCGCGACGTTGCCGTGGAGAAGGACTCCGATGGATTTCAGCACCCTCCGAGTATGGCAGATAATGAGCGAACGTTGTCGTTTCTGCCACTGTTGGCGTGAATTCGTCGAGCGGAGGATTACTGCCATGACAATCGCACTGATCCTCCTCGCTCTGGTTCTTCTCGCCGGCGTCGTGGCGCTGGTGTACCGGACCCGCCGTACCCCACCCGGAACGCGCACCCCGCTGCAGCGGCTCTCCGACTGGCTGACCCGCGCCCCGGAACGGCCCTACGGGCCGGACACGGACCGCGTCACGGCCGAGCTCAGCATTCTCACCCGCCGCTACGACAAGCTCATCTGACTGCTGGGCGCCCTGCGCTACCGTTGCGGACGTGAGTTCACAGACTGTCCTCGTCACCGGCGCGACCAGCGGCATCGGCGCGCAGGTCGCACGTCAGTTCGTCGCCAGGGGTCACCGGGTCTACGGCACCACCCGCAACCCCGACGCGGTGCGGACCCCGATCCCGGGTGTCACCTACGTCCGCCTCGACAACGCCGACTACGACTCGGCCGCCGACTGTGCCGCACTCGTGGGCGATGTCGACATCCTCGTCAACAATGCCGGCGAATCCCAGGCGGGTGCGCTCGAGGACACCCCGATGCAGGCCATCGAGGATCTGTTCCGCGTCAACGTCTTCGGGCCGATCGCGCTCACCAAGGCGGTACTGCCCGGGATGCGGCAGCGGCGTCGGGGAACCGTGGTGATGGTCGGATCGATGTTGTCGAGTTTCCCGGTCGCCTTCCGATCCAACTATGCCGCGACCAAGTCGGCGCTGAAGGCCTTCGCCCTCGCGTCACGACGAGAGCTGGCGCCGTACGGAATCCGCATGATCAGCATCGAGCCGGGGACGATCGCGACGGGTATCGGTGACCGGCGCAGCATCTTCGTCGGCGACAACTCGCCCTTCCGCGCCGAGTACGAGATCCTCGCCGCCGCCACGCGGCGCAACGAGGACGCCGGCATCAGTGCCGAGGACATGGCCACCCAGATCGTCGACGCCGCTCTGGCCGAGCATCCGAAGCCCTTCTACGCCAAGGGAAACCAGGCGGGCATCGTCTTCCTGCTCCGACGCCTGGCGCCCCGTCAGATGGTCCTCGACATGACCGCGCGCAAGCACGGGCTGCCGAAGGTGAAGATCTGAGCGTGCGAATCACCCTGCGTGTCATCGGTATCGGCCCGGGTGGCCCGCGACAGATCACCCTGGAGGCGATCGACGCCATGGCCGACGTCGACGCCTTCCTCGTGCTGGGCAAGGGCACGGCCAAGAGCGGCCTGCTCGACACCCGCCGGGCGCTGCTCGACAACCATGCGCGACAAGGATATTCGCTGGTCGAGATTCCCGACCCGCCGCGCGACCGGTCACCCGCCGACTACGACACCGAGGTCCGGCGCTGGCATTCGGCACGGGCGGAGCTGATCGCCGCGGCGTTACGCGACGAGGTCGGCGACGGCGGGGTCGCCGCGTTCCTGGTCTGGGGCGACCCGGCCCTCTACGACAGCACCCTGCGCATCGTCGACGACCTCGCTGCCCGCGACGATCTCGACCTCGACGTCGAGGTCATAGCCGGCGTGACCAGCGCGAGTGCGCTCACCGCGGCGCACGGCATCGTCGCCAACCGCGTCGGCGAACCGATCCACATCACCACCGGCCGCCGGCTCGCCGAGACACCGGCCGGAGCCGACACCAACCAGATCGTCATGCTCGACGCCGACCTCGCCTTCCGGCACACCGCCGACCCCGACGACCACATCTGGTGGGGTGCCTACGTCGGCACCGACGACGAGATCCTCATCAGCGGGCGCGTCGGTGAGGTGACCGACCGGATCGTCGAGGCGCGTGCGCGGGCACGGGAACGCATCGGCTGGATCATGGACATCTACCTGTTGCGAAAGACCGGCTGACCGGCACCGACGGCACCGTCGGGACGGAGCTGTGCGCCCCCCCCCCGCGAGTTCCGGCGTCGTCACAGTCGCTCACGCGCAACGAGTTCCACGGTCACGAGCATGGCGATGGAACTGACGGTCAACAGTGCGATCAGCACGAACAGCTGCATGGTGGCCGCCGCCCAGACCGAGGCACCGCCGAGGACATGCCGACGAAGGCGCCCGGGATGGTGACCAGTCCCACCGACCGCGTCTGATCGAGCCGGGGATGAGCGCACTGGCCGAGGCGGGCGCGCAGATCTCCATTCGCGCTTCCCGCGGGAGCAGGCCCTGGCGATCACCAGAGCCGGGCCGGAACGAACGACCGCGTCGCCGAATCCGTTCATCGCCCCAGTTCACCGGGGGAACGGCCGAACGAGAAGGATCACGCGGTGCGTGTGCCCCGGTCAGTGCCCCGGGTCAGCTCACCAGATCTGCTGCAGAGCGGCGAGCATGTCGTCGCGGATCTCGCTGCGGCAGATCACGAAGTCGGGCATATAGGGGTGCCGGTTGTTGTAGACGATCTCCGAACCGTCGAGTCGGCTGCAGTGCAGACCCGCCGCGAGCGCGACCCCGACAGGAGCCGCGTTGTCCCATTCGTACTGTCCGCCCGCATGCACGTAGGCGTCGGCGTCGCCGCGCACGACCGCCATCGCCTTCGCCCCGGCCGACCCGACCGGCACCATCTGCAGGCCCAACCGGTTGGACACATAGCTCGTCTCATACGAGCCGCCCCACCGCGAGGTGACGAGCCGCCTGGTCAGCTCGCCGGCCGGCTTCTCGACGGTGTCCGCGCGGAACAATTCACCCGTGGCGGGCAATGACACCGCGGCCTCGGTGACGCTGCCGTTCTCGGTCAGCGCCACGTGCACCGCCCAGTCGGCGGTGCCGGACGCGAATTCCCTTGTGCCGTCCAGGGGATCGATGATCCACACGCGCTGGGCGGTGGATCTGTCGCCGACGTCGGCGGCCTCCTCGGACAGCACGGCGTCCCGCGGACGATGTTTACGCAGCACGGTCGAGATCCAGGCCTGGGCGAGGGCATCGCCGACGTCGCCGAGCATGGCGCCGCCGAGCAGGTCGCCATGACGTATCCCGAGGAGGACCTCCCCGGCTCCCTGCGCGATCCGGGCAGCCAGTTCGGCGTCGGAAAGTCGGGAAGTCATCTCATTACTAGAGCACACTGGTGGCATGCCTGAGCTTCCAGAGGTGGCCGCCATCGCCGACTACGTCGACGGCCGGGCGGCCGGACTCCCGATCCGCAGGGTCGACGTCGCGTCGTTGTCGGTGCTCAAGACCGCCGACCCGCCCTACAGTGCGCTGACCGACCGGATCGTGGAATCCGTTGGGCGCGTCGGCAAATATCTGGTCATCCGCACCATTCCGGGGTCGGCGGCAACCGCGTCGGAGCCGATGTTGCACCTCGTCATCCACCTGTCGCGGGCCGGCTGGGTCCGATGGAGCGAAGAGCTCTCACCCAAGCCGCTGCGCCCCGGCGGCAAGAGCCCGATCGCCCTGCGGGTGCACTGCGGACTTCCCGGCGAGGGATTCGACGTCACCGAGGCAGGTACCCAGAAACGTCTCGCGGTGTGGCTGGTGCGTGACCTCGCCGACGTCGAGCGCATCGCCGGGCTCGGACCCGACGCCCTCGACCTGACGCCGGAGCAGTTCGCGCAGATCCTCGCCGGCACGACCGGCCGGATCAAGAATGTGCTGACCGACCAGCACACCATCGCCGGGATCGGCAACGCCTACTCCGACGAGATCCTGCACACCGCCCGGCTCTCGCCGTTCGCGTCGTCGAAAACCCTGAAGGCCGACCAGGTCGAGACGCTCTACGACGCCGTGCGCGCGGTACTCACCGATGCGACCGGGCGCCTCGAAGGTCAGGCGGTCGCCCGACTCAAATCGGAGAAACGCACCGGACTCCGCGTCCACGCCCGCACCGGCCTGCCGTGCCCGGTGTGCGGGGACACCGTCCGCGAGGTGTCCTTCGCCGATCGGTCGTTCCAGTACTGCGCCACCTGCCAGACCGGCGGCAAGGTGCTCGCCGATCGTCGCATGTCGCGCCTGCTGAAATGAGCGACCGTGCATGCCCTCGTCATCGACGATGACCTCCGCGCGGCGGAGGCGGTCCGCCGCCTGCTCGTCGACGACGGCTGGGCGGTGACAGCGGCGCACGACGGCCCGGACGGGTTGTGGCGCGCCACCGAGGGTCACTACGACGTCATCCTGCTGGACATGGTGGCGCCGGAGACGACCGGGAACCGGGTGTTGCAGAGCCTGCGCGAACGCGCTGTCTGGACGCCGGTACTGATGTTGAGCGCCACGGGCGGAGACGACGACGAGGTATACGCACTCGACAGCGGCGCCGACGACTACCTGGTGAAACCGATCTCCGGGGCCGTGCTGAGGGCGCGACTGCGGGCGTTGCTGCGACGCGGGGCACCGGAACGGCCCGCGACCCTGCGGGTCGGCGATCTCTCCCTCGATCCCGCCGAGCACCTCGTGCGGCGGGGCGAGACACCCATCAGCCTCACCCCGCGCGAGTACGCGGTGCTCGAATGTCTCATCCGCCACGCGGGCACCGTCGTCTCCAAGTCCACGATCCTGCACTCGGTGTGGGACGAGAACTACGAGGGTGATCCCAACATCATCGAGGTGTACGTCGGCTGTCTGCGCAAGCGCATCGACCAGCCGTTCGGGGTCCGCAGCATCGAGACCGTTCGGGGTGCGGGCTACCGCATCCGCTGACCGACCGACGCCCGCGGACGCCTTCAGCGCTCCTTCAGGTTCACCGTCGCAGAGTTGGTGTATGGCTGTGACGGCGGGTTCGGTCCGGACGCCCACTTTGTCCGAAAAGAGTGGCGCCGCTGTGCCGACGGTCGCGGATCACATTGTCGGCGAACTCATCGCGGCCTCGATGACCACCGCGTTCGGCGTGCACGGCGCCAACATCGAGGACCTCTACGACGCCGCGATCCGCGCGTCGGGGATGACGGCCGTCGTCGCCAAGCACGAGTTCGCCGCCGGGGCGATGGCCGACGGCGCCGCGCGCATCACCGGCATCCCGGGGGTGGTGCTGACGACCTCGGGCGGCGGCGCGATGAACGTCGTGCCCGCGCTGGCCGAGGCATACGACAGTCGCGTGCCCGTGCTCGCACTGATCGGCACCGCCCCGTCCGCGCTGGTCGGTCGGGGAGCGTTCCAGGACATGCTCTGCCCGCCGGACACCGTCGACGTCGCCGGGTTGATGTCGGCCGTCACCGGATCGTGTTCGGTGGTCGGGCACGCCGGCGAGGTGCCCGTGGCGCTCGCGACGGCGTTCGCGACCTTGCGCCGTGGTCTGCCGGCCGCGGTGTTGCTTCCCAAGGACGTACAGTCCGCGGCCTTTCCCGGCCGGCCGCGGCCTCCTCCGCCCGGGTGGGCGTCGGGGGGTGGCGCGCCCGTCCCCGGGACGGCCCTCGACACCGTCGCCGACGAGCTGTGTGACATCGTCGAATCCGGTGGCGCAACCGTCATCTGGGTGGGCGCCGAGGCGTCGGTGGCCGGTGTCGGGCCGCAGGTCGATGACCTCGCCTGCGCGCTCGGGGCAGTCGTCGTCGCAGCACCGGGAGGTCGTGACATCCTCACCGACGCGGACGGTTTCGCGGGTGTCACCGGGGTCATGGGTCATCCGTCGGCACATCGCGCCATCGCGGAGTCGACCGCATGTCTGGTGCTCGGGTGCCGCCTGACGATGACCGACCGGGGCGGCCTCGACGACACGCTTCCACGACTTCGGCTGACCCACCTCGGTTCCGAGCCGCCGCGCATGCCGGGCCAGGTAGACCACGTGCCGTGCACCGACCTGCGGGCGGGTGTGGCACGACTGACCGACGGCATCCGGCGACGCCTCGGCGCCGGCGCCCGGCAGCGCGAGCCGGTCGACGTGACCCATCTGGCCGTGCCGCCACGCCCGTCCGGACCGGACATACGCACGCCGGACATACGCACGCCGGACATACGCACGCCGGACATGCGCACCGTCGTCGAGTCGATCGGGGCCGCGCTGCCCCCGGACACCACGGTTTTCGCCGACGCCGGAAATGCCGGTGCCGCAGCCATTCACCACCTTCCCTTCGGGCACGGCCGATTCGTCGTGGCGCTGGGCATGGGCGGTATGGGATACGCCCTGGCGGCCGGCGTCGGCAACGCCATCCGCTCGCTGGCCGACCCGGAACGCTCGCGCACCGTCGTCATCGCCGGCGACGGGGCGTTCTTCATGCACGGGATGGAGATCCACACCGCGGTCGAGCACTCGGCACCGGTCACGGTCGTCCTCCTGAACAACAACGCACACGCGATGTGCATCACCCGGGAACACGCCTTCTTCCCGAAGACGCCCAGCATCAACAGATTCCGGCCCACCGATCTCGCCGGCGGATTGGCGGCCATGTTCGACGGACTGGCCGTGGCCCGCGCATCCGACCCCGCCTCGGTGCGGGCCGCCGCCGCCGACCTGCTCTCCCGGTCCGGTCCCAACTGCCTTGTCGTGGACGTCGATCCCGACGAGATCCCACCGTTCGCCCCACTCATCCCGAAAGGATCGCCATGACAGCAGTACAGCCCGTCCTCGCCGACCTCGGCGAGGAGGCCATGACCCTGGCCGGTCTGGTCCGCATCGAGTCTCACCCGCGCCCGATCGCGACACCCCTCATACTGGACAGGCTGCGGTCGGTCTATCCCCACGACCAGCTCTACGGCGAGTTCTGCCCGGTACAGGGATACGTCGACGCTCCACCCCGGGAGCTGTTCGACTGGCTGTCGGACACGCGATCGCTCGCTGAATGGACATACAGTCTCCGGGATCTGACCGAGACCGGGGAACCGGGCCTGTGGGTCGGGGAGGATCGGCTCGGGGCCGACACCAAGATTTACGCTCGCACGGTCGCCAATCCCGATGCGATGACCGTGGATTACCACTGCGCATGGGATCAGGGTCGCCACCTGTGGATGATCTATCTGATGCGGGTCGTCGACGCGCAGGTGGTGTTCGACCGACCCGGTTCGGTTGTCCTCTGGGTGAACTGCCATCACCCGTTCTACGACGAGAACCCTTTCCCGGAGAGCGCCCCGCCCGACCGTCCGGTATGGGTGGGGGATTTCTGGGAGACGTTCGCGCCCGGACATCAGATCGAACTCGACAACCTCACCGCCATCGCCGAATACCGGCATCACAACGGTCTTCCCCTCACCCCCGATTGGATGCGGTCATGACACCCACGCGGATCAACCTGATCGACGTCGCCACGTACCTACCCGAGAATCGCGTGACCGCAGCGTATTACGCGCAGTTCGCCGAGGACGACACACTCGCGGACAATGTGATGTTCCGTGCCCCGGCGTTCCGTCGACATGCGGCCGACGGGGAGACGTCGGCAGACATGATGATCTCTGCCGCGCGTGGGCTGTTCGAGCGGCACGGCGACGACTACCTCGACGACGTCGATGTGGTCCTCACCCACAGTCAGCTGCCCGAGGTACCCGTGCGCGGTTGCGGCGGGGAGTTGGCCTATCGTCTCGGCATCCGGCCCACGACGGTCCTCGACGTGCACAACGGCGGATGCGCCGCGTTCATCCACATGATCGATATCGCTGCGGCGCTGCTGCGGGCCAGGGGAGGACGCAAGGCGGTGCTCGGGCTGGCGCAGAACAGTGCGGGTCAGGCGTTCACCCAGGAGCAGGTCCGCGGCAAGGCACAGGCCGCCATCCCGGGCGATGGCGCGGCAATGGCCGTGGTCACCGTCGACGACGAGAACGGAAGCCCGATCGTGGGATTGCGATGCCATTCCTTCGGGCAGTACTCCGGCGATATGACCGGGGTTTCCGACCCGCCGCGCAAGTACTGGGAGGCGGGACCCGGCCAGCTGCACATCGGGTTCACCGAGTCCAAGATCGCGAAGGTGCTGGCGCGGGGCAACCGGATGGTGCCCGAGGTCGCGATCGAGGTGGCCGACGAGATCGGCGTCGCGCCGTCGGACCTCGACTGGCTGGTGACCAACCAGCCGAGCCGTATCTTCCTGCGCAACTGGCGTGAGGCGCTGGAACTCCCGGAAAGTCATCACCCCGACACCTTCGACGAGTACGGCAACCTGTTCGCCGTCGGGATCCCGGTCACCCTCGACGACGCCGTCAACGATGGGCGCATCGGCGAGGGCGACATCGTGATGACCGCCGCCTTCGCGCATGCCGGCGACTTCGCCGCCGCCGCAGCGCTGAGATGGGGCGGACGGCCATGAGTCCGCCGGGCGGCCCTGGGGAGCGGGGGTGGACCGACGTCCGGCTCGACCTCAACGAGTCGGCCTACGCGCCGCTGCCGTCGGTGGCGGCGGCGATGCGGGCCGCCGTCCTCGAGTCCCACCGGTATCCCGAGTTCCGGCCGGAACACACCCGTGCGCACATCGCCGCCCACGTGGACGTCCCGGCCGGGGCGGTCACGGTCGGGCCGGGCGCCACCGGGGTGGCGCTGGCGGTGCTGCAGTGTGCGTTCCGTCGTGCCCTCGCGGCAGGAACCACCACACCGGCTCTGGTCACCTCGACACCCACCTTCGACGGTTACCCGATCCTCGCGAGGATGCTCGGGATGCGGATGGACACGGTCGATCTCGCCGACGACGGCACCGTCGACCTCGATCGTGTGCGTGCCGCGATCACCTCCGACACCGCGGTGGTGGTGATCTGCTCGCCACACAACCCGACCGGCTCGGTGGTGGACGAAGCCGACCTCGACCGGTTCCTCGCCGAGGTCCCGTCGCACGTGCTGACCGTTGTCGACGAGGCGTACGTCGAATTCGCCGAGGAACCTCCGGACCTGCGGCGGCTGATCCGGCACCGTGGCGTCGTGGTCCTGCGGACGTTCTCCAAGGCCTACGGACTGGCCTCCCTCCGCGTCGGGTACGGGATCGGGCCCGCGGAGGTGATCGCCGCCCTGCGCGGCCACGAGGTGCCGTTCGCGGTCGGGGGGATCGCGATGGCGGCCGTACCCGTCGCGCTCGACGCCGAAGACGAACTCGCCCAGCGGGTCCGGTCGATGAGGATCGAGCGGGACCGGATGGCCGGCATCCTCGGCACGATCGGATGCCCGGTCCTGCCGAGCCACGCCAACTTCCTGTTCCTCCCCGGGCCCGACGGTGTGGCCGTCGGCCGGATGCTGCGCGGTTGCGGTGTGGCCGTCAAGCAGTGCGGTGCGGCCGGCACGCGGATCACCGTGGGTGACCGTGCGGGTACCGACCGCCTCGTCGGTGCGCTACGCCTCGTGTCGCAGTCCGCGTAGCGGCAGATGTCGCAGTCCGCGTAGCGGCTTGTGTGGCAGTCCGCGTAGCGGCTGATGTGGCAGTCCGCGTGGTCGAGTCGGTAGGTTCGACCCGTGACGGCGACGACTCGGCAGAAGATCCTCATCACCGGTGCCAGCTCGGGGCTCGGGGCGGGCATGGCCCGACGATTCGCCGCGCAGGGGCGTTCGGTGGCTCTCGCCGCCCGGCGGCTGGAGAACCTCCGGACACTGGCCGACGAGATCCGGCCGTCGGCCGCGCAGGTCGCGCTCGCGCAGCTCGATGTCACCGACGTCGGCGCCGTGCCGGTGGTGTTCGGGCAGCTCGCAGATGAACTCGGCGGTCTCGACCGCGTGATCGTCAACGCAGGTCTCGGGAAGGGCGCGCCGATCGGAACGGGCAAGGCGGCGGCCAACATCGAGACCGTACAGACCAATCTCGTCGGTGCGCTGGCCCAGGCCGAAGCTGCGCTCGAGATCTTCCGCGCCCAGAATGCCGGGCATCTCGTGCTGGTCAGTTCCATCTCGGGGGTGCGTGGAATGCCCAGGGCGCAGGCCGCGTACTCGGCGTCGAAAGCGGGTCTCACCGCGCTCGGGCAGGGACTTCAGGCCGAGTTCGCGAACTCGCCGATCACGGTGTCGATCGTGGCGCCGGGGTACATCGAGACCGACATCAACCGCGGGGTCAAGACCTCGCTCATGGTCGACACCGACAAGGGCGTCGACGCGATGGTGAAGGCCATCGAGGCGGAGAAGTCCTGGGCGCCGGTGCCGGCGTGGCCGTGGACTCCGATCGCGGCTGCGCTCAAGTACCTGCCGGCGTCGGTCAGCCGCCGCTTTGTCTGAACCGCTTTGTCTGAACCGCTTTGTCTGAACCGACTAGTCTGAACTCATTCAGGACGACTGATCTGCGTAAGGTGGCCGTCGTGGCGAACAAGCAGGGACAGGTCGTGGCGTCCGGGGCATTCCAGGTCTTCGGAGGCACCCGACGCGACCGGGTCAGCGAATTGCTGGGCGAGATCTTCGACCGCACCGACATCGAGGCGCTGGGCGCCGACTGGCGCGGCATCGTCTACTTCACGCTCGCCGACGACGAGTCGACCGACCCGCAGACCGTTCTCGGGTTCGATGCCTCGAGTGGGACCTCCGGTGAACTGGCGACCGTCGACGAGGTCCTCGAAGCGGTCCGCACCGGCGAGATCGCCGAGGCGGTCGACGTGGCGAGCTTCGACGCGTGGCGCACCGCAACGGGGACCCGCACCCTCGACATGGGCGCCTGCGTCCCGCCGGCGCTGTACGAGTTCCTCGGTGGTGACCCCGCCGAAAGAGACGTCGAGTCAAGCGATCTCGTGACCTACGTGGCCACCGCCGCCGCGATCATGGGCCGGATCCAAGCGCTCGGGGTGGAGCCCGGCGGCGAGATCCCCGACGAGGTCTTCGACGAGGAGTACTGGCAGTGACTTCGCCGGTTGAGTCGCTCCTCTGCCGGTTGAGTCGCTCCTCTGCCGGTTGAGTCGCTCCTCCTGCCGGTTGAGTCGCTCCTCTGCCGGTTGAGCTTGTCGAAACCCCTCAGACCGCGCGGCCCCGGCGCTCCCGGTACCACGTCACCAGTGCGTCGGTCGACGAATCATCGTGACCGGCAGGAGCTTGCGGTGAGGTGATGGTGCCGAGGAGTTCCTTGGCCTGGGTCTTGCCGAGTTCGACGCCCCACTGGTCGAACGGATTGATGCCCCAGATGGCGCCTTCGACGAAGACCTGGTGTTCGTACAGTGCGACCAGCTGGCCGATCACCGACGGGGTCAGTTTCGGTGCCAGGATCGAGGTGGTGGGCCGGTTTCCCGGCATCACCTTGTGCGCCACCACATGTGGGGACACACCCTCGTCGGCGATCTCGTCCGCGGTCTTGCCGAAGGCGAGCACCTTGGTCTGTGCGAAGAAGTTGCTCATCAGCAGGTCGTGCATCGAGCCCGACCCGTCGGGACCGGTGGGCAGGTCGTCGGTCGGCTCGGCGAAACCGATGAAGTCCGCGGGCACCATGCGGGTTCCCTGATGCAGCAGCTGGTAGAACGCGTGCTGTCCGTTTGTGCCGGGCTCGCCCCAGAAGATCTCGCCGGTGTCGGTGGTGACGTGGTGTCCGCCTGCGGTGACCGACTTGCCGTTGGACTCCATGGTCAGCTGCTGGAGATAGGCGGCGAACCGTGCCATGTCGTTGCTGTAGGGGAGCACGGCGCGCGTACCCGTATCCCAGAAGTTGTTGTACCAGAGCCCGATCAGACCCAGGATCACCGGTGCGTTCTGTTCGAGCGGCTGGGTCCGGAAGTGTTCGTCGACGACGTGGAAGCCCTGGAGGAACTCGGCGAACCTCTCTTTGCCGATCGCTGCCATCACCGACAGCCCGATCGCGGAGTCCACCGAGTACCGGCCGCCGACCCAGTCCCAGAAGCCGAACATGTTGGCGGTGTCGATGCCGAACTCGCCGACCGCGTCGGCGTTGGTGCTGACGGCCACGAAATGCTTTGCCACCGCGTCGGACTCGGCGCCGAGCGCGTCGAGCAGCCAGCTGCGTGCCGCGGCCGCGTTGGTGAGCGTCTCGAGGGTCGTGAACGTCTTGGAGGCGATGATGAACAGCGTGGTCTCGGCGTCGAGGTCGGCGAGGGTGCTGACCAGGTCGGCCGGGTCGACGTTGGACACGAAGTGGCAGCGGATGCCGGCGTCGACGTAGTGGCGCAGCGCCTGATACACCATGACGGGGCCGAGGTCGGACCCGCCGATCCCGATGTTGACGACGTCGGTGATCTGTTTTCCGGTGTGGCCCTTCCACTCTCCGCTCCGCAGACGGTCGGTGAACTCACCCATCCGGGTGAGTACCTCGTGCACATCGGCGACGACGTCCTGGCCGTCGACGGTCAGGGTCGCGTCGGCCGGGAGGCGGAGTGCGGTGTGCAGGACGGCGCGGTCTTCAGAGGTGTTGATGTGGGCGCCGGCGAACATGTCGTCGCGGGACTCCTCGAGGCCCACCTCCCGCGCCAGACTCATCAGCAGTTCCAGGGTTTCGCGCAGTACCCGGTGCTTGGAGTAGTCGATGTGCAGGTCGCCGACGTCGACGGTGAGTTCGGTACCACGGGCGGGGTCGATGGCGAACACCTCACGCAGATGCATTGCGTACACATGTGGTTGATGGGCCGCGAGTGCCTGCCAGGACTGCGTGGCGGTGATGTCGCCGTGGTCGGTGCCGGTGAAGTCGCTGCCAGAGGCCTGGGTGGTCATGACTGTCAACAATATGCGGTCTCCGCCGCCCCCGCGACGGCCGTCACATCACTCCGGCACCGGTTGCCTGCGTCGCAGGGTGTTCTCTCAGCGCCCGAGCGGTCCGCGGCCGAGGCGGAGCAGGAGCATCGCGAGGGTGTGACCCTCCTGGCCGAGGTCCTGGAAGCGTTCGAGGACCTTCACCTCGCGGCTGTGCACGAGGCGGGGTCCGCCCGAGGCCATGCGAGCGGCACCGATCTTCTTCGACACGGCCGAGCGGCGTTTGATGGCGGCGAGGATCACGGCGTCGAGGCGGTCGATCTCGAGCCGTAGCTGGTCGATGTCGTCGGGGAGGTCGGCGACCTCGGAACTCAGCTGGTACTTCTCGAGGTCGATCGAGTTCTCGAAGGACGTCCCGGGCGTCTGCTGGGGTTCTTGCGCTCCGGAGCTCGGGCTGTGATCGGTCACGGCCTGATTTTGCCACGCCGCCGCGTCTTGCCGTCATGCGCCCGAGGCCGGTGTGCCCGGCGCGCGGCCGTGGCGGCGCCACATGGACACTGGAGCGCATGCCCAACGCGCGGATGGTGTCCTTGATCGCGGTATCGCTCATCGTGGGGCAGTTGATCATCCGGGGCGTGCTCGCGGTGACCGGCAATTTCTACTGGGACGACCTGGTCCTGATCGCACAGGCGTCGTCGAATCCGATCATCTCCTGGGACTACCTCGGGCACAGTCACGACGGCCACTTCATGCCGGCCGCGTTCCTGGTGGCCGGGGTGACCACCTGGCTGGCGCCGCTGAACTGGACGCTCGCGGCGGTCACGCTGATCGTGCTGCAGGCGCTCGCATCGGTCGCGGTGTGGCGGATGATCCGCGTCCTGGCGCCGCAGGCCCGCGGCGGTGCGCTGGTGGCGCTGGGGCTGTACCTGTTCAGCCCGATGACCGTGCCGGCGTTCGCCTGGTGGTCGGCCGGCCTCAACACCCTGCCGATGCAGGCGGCGATGGCATGGATCGTGGCCGACGCGGTTCGGCTCGGCCGCGGAGACGTCGACCCGTCCCGACGCCGCGCGGTGTGGCTCCGTTCGACCGTCGTCTTCGTGATCGCGCTGGCGTTCTTCGAGAAGTCGCTGTTCATCTTCCCGGTGGCGCTGGTCGCTGCGGTTCTGGCGAACGGCGGCATCCGGAGACTGACACCCACGTTGCGCGCGGGCCGCGAGCTGTGGATCTCACTCGGGGTGGTCTCGGCGCTCTGGACGGTCGTCTACTTCGTCGTCTCCGACCCGACGGCCGGTCAGCACTCCGTGGCGCAGACCGCACGTCTGGTCTGGCGGTCGGTGAACCACGCCATCGTGCCCTCACTGGTGGGCGGACCGTGGGAGTGGGACCGCTGGACACCGAGCCCGCCCACGGGCCTCCCGGCGGTCTGGATGATCGTCGGCGGCTGGCTGGTGGTGGCCGCGGTGGCGTGGTGGGGAGTGACCCGCAAGCGCGGAGCGGCGGCGATCCTTCTCGCCGCGGCGCTGTACGCCGTGGCGGCGCAGATCCCGGTGATGTGGAACAGGTCGAGCCCCGAGACGGCCCTCGCACTCGCCCAGCACATGCGTTACCTGCCCGACACCGCGCTGGTGCTGGCGATCGCCGTCGCGTTGCTGTGCGCGGCACCGTCGCGTGCGGCACACGAGCAGCGGCGTGCCGCCGAACGGTCGCCGGGCGTCCTGCTGCTGCCGGTCGCCGCTGCGTTCGCCGTCGTGTCGGCGCTGGTGTCACTGGTGTCGTTCTCGGCGTCCTGGCGCGACAACCCGACCGGCGACTACCTCGAGACCGCCGTCGCGTCGTTGCACGACAGCGCGGACCAGATGGCGCCGGATCAGGCCCTGCTCGATCAGTCGGTACCGCTGGAGATCCTGCAGCCGGTGGTCTACCCGGACAACCAGATCAGCCGGATCTTCGGGCGCGTCGACCCGCGACCCGCCTTCGGTGTGAGCACCGATCGGCTGCTCGTCCTCGACACCGCGGGAAACCTGGTGCCCGGCGGGGTGACTCAGCGTCGGCTCATCTCCGCGGGCGACGGGACCTGCGGTGCGCCGGAGGTCACCGGCCCCACCGAACTCGGACTCGACGGCCCGCTGTTCCCGTGGGTGTGGACCATCGCCCTGAGCTACTGCGCCACCCGCGACGGCGAGATCGAGGTCTCACTCGACGACGGGGACGCGGTGCGTGTGCCGGTCCGGGCGGGGCTGGGCGCCATGTATGTCCGACTCGACGGCGGGGGCGATGCGATCGACGTGCGTCCGGTCACCGCAGGCCTGCGCCTGCACACCGGCGCGGGGCGGGTCGGCGAGGCCGTCGAGGCGAGGTTCGCCGGCGGCTGATCCGCCCGAACCGGTGGGCGACTTCCGGGACCGGACCGGTTCAGTCGATGTGGTAGGCGGAGATGTTGTCGCTCTGGTTCTCCGAGGCGATCAGCAGGCGCAACGCCGTGGCGGTTTCCGGCTCGGCGGTGAAGTAGACGACCTTGGCGTCGCCGGCCGCGCCGACCTGCTCGGACATCTGCTTCTTGAGTACCTCGGTGCCCTCCCAGGCGGGATCGAAACCGACGCCGACGATGTGCTGCTTGTAGCCGTCGCCGAACGTGACGTGCATGTTGCCGTCGGTGCCGATGCCGTCGAACAGGTAGTCGCCGCGCTTGATGGCGTAGTAGCTCGGCAGGCCGGTCACGCTCGCCCCGAAGCGTGCCTGCTGCGGCTCCTTGTTGCCGGTGCGCACGTAGACGACCTCGGTGTTGGTCTGCTTCTCGTTGTTGTCGATCAGGTCGTTGAGGGCGGCCTCGGTCGAATCGAGGAACGCGAGGTAGCTGTAGGTGTAGCGCGATCCGATGTTGGTGGCCGGCGGCAGGTTGGTCGCGGTACAGCGCGTGGTGCCGTTGCGGCCGAAGTCGACGCGCAGCACCACCTTGCACTCACCGCCGACCGCGCCGGGCGGACGGTTGCCCACCGCGAAGTTCAGCGTGAAGCCGTAGTTGAAGTGCCCGGTCACATCCTCGGCGTAGGGGCTGCCCTGCACGATGTAGTCGAAGGCGCACGCGGCCGGGGTGCACGCGCCGACCTGGCGGGAGGTGACCACCGGCTGCTTCATCCACAGTCCCGGAGCGGGCACCGACACGAGGTCCGACACCAGCGCACGCTGATTGGCGAACACCTTCTGGGCCTGATCGGCCGGCTGCAGGCTCACCGATGCGTCGATGTCGTAGGTGACCGCCTCCACCTCGCTCTGGCCCTTGACGTGGGTCACGTTCTTGGTGGCCGGGTCGAAGGTGACCTCCCACGTACCGAGCTTCACCTTGTTGTCGCCGATGAACTCGATCGGCGGGTCGGAGGTGGGCCAGTGCCGGGCGTCGGGCGTGCCCTTGTTCGGTGCGGGGAGCTCGGCGCCGAGCTGCGGTTCGGAATCGAGTTCGGTGTTGCCGATGTCGCCCGCGAGGTTGTCGGGGCCGAGGACCGTGCCCAGGCGGGGGAGGCCGGTGAACCGGGTCGAGGCCCACTTGTTGTCCAGCGGTGCGGCGTCGAGGTTGGTCTTCTCGTCCTGGACCAGCAGCGTCTCCCACAGGGCGCTCGGTGCGCTGATGAAGGGGCTGTTGCCGATCTGGCGGTACTCGCCCTGCTCGGAACCCAGTGAGATCGTGCCCTCGGCAGTGTTCGACGTCGTGACGATGAGGTCGGTGAACTCCACCGTGCCCTGGCCGCGCACGGCGTTGGCGTACTTGTAGTCGACCTTGCCCGTGTACTTGGCCGCCGGACTCGTCGCCATCTTGAACAGCACCTCGTCGAGGCTCTTCTGGGCGCGGAAGGCAGGCGTCGGTTCGACCGTGCCCGCGCTGCTGAACGGCACGAACGACAGGACGAGCGCGATGATGAGGGCCAGTGCCCCGACACCGAAGGTGATGGCGGCGGGCGCGATGGACGGTCTCTTCATGGCGACTCTTTCTTTCGCCGAGGCGTCGTAAGCGCATGCGGATGGTCCGCACACGGGCCACCCCGAGCCTGCGATACCGGGTCATCGTAGCCGCGGGACACCTGGTCCGGGGGCGCAACGCAGCGGGTATGTCGACCGATCAGACGACCGTGGTGTCGGGCATCCGGCGGGGCGAGGGACGCCCGTCAGGTGTTCGGGTCGTCGCCGTCGCGCATCGCGTCGCCGGTGGGTCGCGTGTGCCGTCGCGCAGTGGCCGGGAGGGACGTGTCGGTCGGTGCGGGTAGCCTGGACAACCGATGAACAGCTCTTCTTCTGCCCCCCTTCTCTCCGGTCGCGCGGGCGCCGCCTCCACGGGTACAGCCTCTGGGGGCGCAGGCGCCGACGACCGGGTCACGCGCCTGCTCGACGGCCTGAACCCGCAGCAGCGGGCGGCGGTGCTGCACGCCGGCGCGCCGCTGCTGATCGTCGCCGGGGCCGGGTCCGGCAAGACCGCGGTCCTCACCCGACGGATCGCCTACCTCCTGGCGGCGCGCGATGTGACGCCCGGGCAGATCCTGGCCATCACCTTCACCAACAAGGCCGCCGCGGAGATGCGCGAACGCGTCATCGACCTCGTCGGCCCCCGGGCCGCCTACATGTGGGTCTCCACTTTCCACTCCACCTGTGTCCGTATCCTGCGGGCGCAGTCGGGGCTGTTGGAGTCGATGAACTCCAACTTCTCCATCTACGACGCCGACGATTCGAAACGCCTGCTGGGCATGATCATCCGCGACCTCGAGCTCGACCCGAAGAAGTTCAGTCCGCGTGGTGTGTCGGTGGCGATCTCGAACTTCAAGAACGAGCTGATCTCGCCCGACGAGGCCCAGGCGTCGGCCGCCGAGGACGACCCGACCGCGGTCACCATCGCGCGGATCTTCGCCGAGTATCAGCGTCGCCTGCGCGCGGCCAACGCCTTCGACTTCGACGACCTCATCGGCGAGACCGTCGCGCTGCTGCGTCGGCACCCGCAGGTCGCCGAGTACTACCGGCGCCGCTTCCGGCACGTGCTCGTCGACGAGTACCAGGACACCAACCACGCCCAGTACGTGCTGATCCGTGAGCTCGTGGGCGAGCAGACCACCGCCGGCGGCCTCGAGCCGTCGGAGCTGTGCGTGGTGGGCGACGCCGACCAGTCGATCTATGCCTTCCGCGGTGCGACGATCCGCAACATCGAAGAGTTCGAACGCGACTTCCCCTCGGCCGAAACGGTTCTCCTCGAACAGAATTACCGGTCGACCCAGACGATCCTGTCCGCGGCCAACGCAGTCATCTCGCGAAACACCAACCGTCGTGAGAAGCGGCTGTGGACCGACTCCGGCGACGGTGAACTCATCGTCGGGTACGTCGCCGACTCCGACCGCGACGAGTCGACATTCATCGCCAAGGAGATCGAGGAGCTCACCGACTACTCGATCGGCGGCTCGTCGAGCTTCAAGTACTCCGATGTCGCGGTGTTCTACCGCACCAACACCGGCTCGCGTGCCATCGAGGAGGTGTTCGTCCGCCACGGAATCCCGTACAAGGTGGTGGGTGGTACCAAATTCTATGAGCGCAAAGAGGTTCGGGACGTGGTGGCGTATCTGCGGGTCGTCGCCAACCCCGACGACCAGGTGAGCCTCCGTCGCATCCTCAACACCCCACGACGCGGCATCGGTGACCGCGCCGAGGCCTGTGTCGCGGTGCACTCGGAGAACACCGGCCGCAGCTTCTACGAGTCGCTGATCGATGCCGCCGAGGGCAAGGTGGCGTTGCTGAACACGCGGGCGGTCAAACAGATCGGTGGTTTCGTCGAACTGATCGAGGGGTTGCGAACCGACTTCCTCACGCACTTCGGCGACTCCGACACCGAAGACGCCGACACCGCTTTCCTCGACGCCACCGAGGAGTCCGCGGACATCGGTGAGCTCGTCGACGCGATCGTCGAACGCAGCGGATACCGTGCCGAGCTCGAGGCGTCCAACGACCCGCAGGACGGCGCACGACTGGACAACATCAACGAACTCGTCGCCGTCGCAAGGGAATTCAGTGCCGACGCCGCGCAGATCGACGAGGCACAGGACGATCCGGAGGCCGAGGTGGATCGCGAAGGCGAGCCCGAACCCGGTTCTCTCGCAGCCTTTCTGGAGCGCGTCTCACTGGTCGCCGATGCCGATCAGGTGCCCGATGAGGGCGATGGTGTGGTCACGATGATGACGCTGCACACCGCGAAGGGCCTGGAGTTCCCGGTGGTGTTCGTGACCGGTTGGGAGGACGGGCATTTCCCGCACATGCGCGCACTGGGCGATCCGAACGAGCTGAGCGAGGAACGACGCCTCGCCTACGTCGGCATCACCCGGGCCAAGCAGCGACTCTATCTCACCCGTTCGCTCACCCGCGCATCGTGGGGACAACCGGTGTCGAACCCGGAATCCCGTTTCCTGCAAGAGATTCCGCAGCACCTGATCGACTGGCGCCGAACCGAACCCCGACGCTCGGCGCGGGGCGGGTTCGGCGGATCGTCGGGCGGGGTGTTCGGCCGCGACGGCTCGTTCTCGGGCGGGTCGCTGGGCCGTGGCCGGTCGTCGTACTCGACGGACCCGGCGCGCGGACGCAACAAGCAGGTGCAGCTCGACGTCGGTGACCGGCACAACCACCCCAAGTACGGGATGGGCAAGGTCGTGGCCAAGGAGGGGACCGGCGCCACCGAGCGCGTCACCATCGACTACGGCGGCAGTGCCGGACGAGTCACCCTGCTCACCGCGGGCGGCATTCCGGGGGACAAGCTCTAGCAATGGTGAAGCGGCGGGCCCGTCGAGGCCCGCCGCGTTCGCACCTGAAGGGTGCGGGGGATGTGGTGCCCGGCGCCGTCAGACGACGCGCAGGATCAGTCGGAGTGGTTCAGCCGGTGCGGATCAGCCGGTGCGGATCAGCCGGTGTAGCCGGCGAGCTTGACGCCCTTGGCGGCCAGCCACGGCACGGGATCGATCTTGGTGTTGCCACCCTTCCACACCTCGAAGTGCAGGTGCGGGCCGAAGGAGAAGCCCTCGTTGCCGACCAGGGCGATCACGTCGCCGGCGGTGACGCGCTGGCCTGCGCTCACCAGGACGCCCGAGGACGACATGTGGCCGTACATGGTCACGGTGCCGTCGGCGGCCTGGATCTGGACCCAGTGGCCGTAGCCGGAGGCGGGTTCGGCCTTGATGACGACGCCGTCGGTGGCGGCATGGATGGGCGTGCCGAGCGGCGCGGCCATGTCGATCCCGCCGTGCATGGTGCCCCAGCGCATGGCGAAGGCGGACGTGAAGTCGTACTTGCCGAGCGGGATCGGCGAGGTGAACAGCGGGCGCCGGGCGAGTGCATCGCGGCGGGCCTCGTCGGCGGCCATCTTGGCGCCGACACCCAGCTGGTTGGAGAAGACGTTCATCTGGTCGGTCGGTGCCGCTGCGGCGGCAACTCCGGGACCGAGCTCCACCGGGGCGGCTGCATCGTTCACGGCAGCGGCGTTGACCGGTGCGGCGGCGGGAGCGTCCTCGGCGGTGCCCACCTGGGACACGGCGGCGACGGCCGCGCCGGCGGCCATGGCGATCAGTGCTGCGCGGCCACCCTTGAGGGCGTTCGGCGGAGCGGCGATGCGGTGCTTGCCGCCGCGGCGGACGCGACTGCCCGCCGGGTTCGTGCGGAACTGCGGATGATCGGCCTCGTCCTCGGAATCGTCGTCGACGAGGATGTCGAGCTCGGCGCCTTCGACGTCGAAGGGCTCGTCATGCCGGTACTGATCGAACTCGTGCTCGGGGATCAGGATGTCCTGGGTGATCTCCGAGCGGGTCGGGCGGTAGTAGCCCTTCCAGGACGACGGGGTCCAGGCGGCGTCGTCGGACGTCTCGCGAGAATCGGTGGCCGCGAAGTCGAAGTCGTAATCGCTGAGATCGTGACCGGAGGCGTCGTCGTAGTCGACAACGGGGATGATCGTCGTCATCTCCTCCGCTGTGTAGTCATCGATCAACCCGCCCGATCGGACGCGGCTCGATCCGCGTGAGACACCAGGTCCCGCCAAATCGTCCACCTCATCTCTTCGTTCTCGCGGATTCGAAGGTACCGTCCGTAATCCTTCTGTGACCAACCGCTGAAGCCGACGGTAACGAAATGATTGCGGCAAGTCCAACCGTGCGGCGCGGCTTCTCGCGTTTTTGTGAGCTGAGTCACACGATTTCGACGGGTTCGTCGTGATTGTGAATCCGTGGTTCAGCTCCGTGAAAATCTCTGTGTCCGGTATGTGTCAATGCCGTCCCGTATTGAACACGGTGCCCCTCGCGCTCGTGACGCCGCCCCCCGTGTGCGGCACCCGTCGCGAGACCCGACCGAGCGAGTGATCTGTCGCACAAGCACAGGGTGCGCCCGTAGTGGCGATTCAGGACAGGTTTAAAGTCCGATATGGCCCGCATTACACCCTTGCGCGGGCAAATCTACGAGATGGTGAGCTGAATGGATCTCTTCGAATACCAGGCGAAGGAACTGTTCGCCAAGCACGGGGTTCCCACCACACCCGGTCGGGTGACCGATGATGCCGCCGACGCGCGGGCGATCGCCGAGGAAATCGGCAAGCCTGTGATGATCAAGGCCCAGGTCAAGACCGGTGGACGTGGCAAGGCAGGCGGCGTGAAGTACGCCGCCACCCCGGACGACGCGCAGTCCCACGCTTCCAACATCCTTGGCCTCGACATCAAGGGCCACGTCGTGAAGAAGCTGTTGGTCGCCGAGGCCAGCGACATCGCGGAGGAGTACTACATCTCCTTCCTGCTCGATCGCTCGAACCGCACCTACCTGGCCATGTGCTCGGTCGAGGGCGGCATGGAGATCGAAGAGGTCGCGGCAACCAAGCCCGAGCGCCTCGCGAAGGTCGCCGTCGACGCCGTCAAGGGTGTCGACCTGGAAACCGCGCGCTCGATCGCCGAGCAGGGTCATCTGCCTGCCGAGGTGCTCGACGCAGCAGCGGTCACCATCGCAAAGCTGTGGGAGGTCTTCGTCAAGGAGGACGCTCTCCTCGTCGAGGTGAACCCCCTCGTCCGTACGCCTGACGACAAGATCCTGGCCCTCGACGGCAAGGTCACCCTCGACGCCAATGCGGACTTCCGTCAGCCCGGCCACGAGGAGTTCGAGGATCGCGACGCCACCGATCCTCTGGAGCTCAAGGCCAAGGAGAACGACCTCAACTACGTCAAGCTCGACGGCGAGGTCGGCATCATCGGCAACGGCGCGGGTCTGGTCATGTCGACCCTCGACGTCGTCGCCTACGCCGGTGAGAAGCACAACGGCGTCAAGCCCGCCAACTTCCTCGACATCGGTGGCGGCGCCTCGGCCGAGGTCATGGCCGCCGGCCTCGACGTCATCCTGAACGACGAGCAGGTCAAGAGCGTCTTCGTGAACGTCTTCGGCGGCATCACCGCGTGTGACGCGGTTGCCAACGGCATCGTCGGCGCGTTGGAGAAGCTGGGGTCGGAGGCCAACAAGCCGCTCGTCGTCCGCCTCGACGGCAACAAGGTCGACGAAGGCCGCAAGATCCTGGCCGATGCGAACCACCCGTTGGTCACGCTCGCCGAAACCATGGACTCGGGCGCCGACAAGGCCGCCGAGCTGGCGAGCAAGTAAGGGAGCCACGGAAAATGTCGATCTTTCTGAACAAAGACAACAAGGTGATCGTCCAGGGCATCACCGGCGGTGAGGGCACCAAGCACACCGCCCTGATGCTGAAGGCCGGCACCAACGTCGTCGGCGGTGTCAACGCGCGCAAGGCCGGCACCACCGTCAGCCACGTCGACGCCGACGGCAACAACGTCGAACTGCCGGTGTTCGCCTCGGTCGCCGAGGCGATGAAGGAGACCGGGGCCGACACCTCGATCGCTTTCGTCCCGCCGAAGTTCTCCAAGGACGCCATCATCGAGGCGATCGACGCGGAGATCCCGCTGCTGGTCGTCATCACCGAGGGCATCCCCGTGCAGGACTCCGCGTTCGCGTGGGCCTACAACGTGGAGAAGGGCGCCAAGACCCGCATCATCGGGCCGAACTGCCCCGGCATCATCACCCCCGGTGAGGCGCTGGTCGGCATCACGCCGAACAACATCACCGGCAAGGGCCCCATCGGTCTGGTCTCCAAGTCGGGCACCCTGACCTACCAGATGATGTACGAGCTGCGCGATCTCGGCTTCTCGACCGCCATCGGCATCGGCGGCGACCCGGTCATCGGGACCACCCACATCGACGCCATCGAGGCGTTCGAGAAGGACCCGGAGACCAAGCTGATCGTGATGATCGGTGAGATCGGTGGCGACGCCGAGGAGCGTGCCGCCGACTACATCAAGGCCAACGTCTCCAAGCCGGTCGTCGGCTACGTCGCGGGCTTCACCGCGCCGGAGGGCAAGACGATGGGTCACGCCGGTGCGATCGTGTCCGGTAGCTCCGGCACCGCGCAGGCCAAGAAGGAGGCCCTCGAGGCCGCAGGCGTGAAGGTCGGCAAGACGCCGTCCGAGACCGCCACGCTGGCCCGGGAGCTCTACGACGCCCTGTAAGCCTGTCAGTACCGGAAGCCAGGTACCGAAAAGCCCGAGCGGGTTTGCCGCTCGGGCTTTTTCGTGTCCGGTTCGTCTCGTTGACCGCCTCGGAGGTCCGGCTATTCGCAGGCGACCCCGTCGCCGTCCCGATCGAGCTTGGCGCGATAGCCGGGCTGGCCGGCGTACAGCGGTGCGGCGCCGGCCGCACGGGCCGCCGAGCAGTTGGCGAAGTACGCCGACGACGGACCCTCGGCCGGCGGGGCGTAGGCAGGAGGCGGTGTGTAGGTGGGTGTCGGGGTGGGTGCGGGCGCCGGGGTGCGGGTTCGCGGCGGTGACGGAGTGGCGGTCGAGGTGCGTGTCTGCCCGGATGGGGACCCGGTCGACGGGCCGGAAGCGCCGCACCCGGTCAGAACGCTTGTGATGGAGGCCTTCTCGGCCTGGGTCACCCACAGCTTGTAGGCGGCTTTCACCTCGACCTGACGACTCACGTAGGTGCATCGGTAGCTCTTGTTCGGTGGCAGCCAGGTGGCGGCGTCGCCGGCGCCCTTCTGTTGGTTGGTGGGACCGTCCACCGCCTGCAGATTTCGCGGATCGTTGGCGAAGTCGGCACGCTGCGCAGCCGAGAGTTGTTGCGCGCCTTTCTGCCACGCGTCCGACAAGGCCACGACGTGATCGATCTGCACCGCCGACGAGGTGCTCTGGCCGCGGACGAATCGGATCGTGGTGCCGGTGTAGGGGTCGGCGAGTGACCCGGACAGGACTGCGCACCCGTGGGAACCCGCTTTGACGGCGATGTCCGTCAGGTCGCGGCGCAGGATGTCGTTGCGGGTGTCGCAGCCGTTGCGCCCGCCCTCCACTCCGACGTCATCCGACCACGCCTGGCCGAAGAGCGCGCGGTCGTAGCCGGTCTTCGGTGCGCGGCCCTTGACGGCGAGCGAGTTCAGCTTCCGTAGGGCCGAGTCGGCGGCCGGAGCCGCGACCACCGTGACCGCAGGGCTCGGCGCCGGTAGCGCCTCGTCGGCTGTGGAGGTCGCCGTCATCGTGGTCTCCGTCGTGGACGGTCCGGCAGTCGGCTGCGGAACGCCACATCCGCCGACCGCGAGCGCGAACGCCGCGACGCCGCACGCCGTCAGCAGCCATCTGGTCGAGGGCGCGGTACGCCGTCGAGCTGCGGGGCCGCCGTCGGCCCGGGACGGGTCACGGGGAAAGCAGGTACTGGGCATCGACGAAAGGACCTCTCATAAGACTGTGTAACCGACGTGACGCGCAGTCGTCTACGAGTTCTCGCACCATATCGGGGCACCGATCTCGTCGTTACACCGGCTGCGTTCCACCGGCTGCGTCCCACCGTCAGGTGGCCGGACCGGCCGAGACCGGCGTGACGCGATTACGACGGTTCACCGGGCCTGTGGCGTGCGATAATTCGGCGGTGGACTCCCAGGCGCGGCGAAGCGCGGTCCCCCGGGTGATCGGGGGTTCTCTGCGTCTGGCCGGGTTCGTCGTCGACACGGCCGAGCGGCTGCCCGTCGCCGGTGGGCTGGTCTCCAGCGCCCGCGCCCGGACACAGGAGGTCCTCGACGAGGCGCTCGCCTGGGCCCGGTCGACAACGCGAACCGTCGTGGGAGCCGTCATCCGCGAGGTGGTCGGCGTACTCACCGAAGAAGTCGACCTCACCGATCTCGTGCTCGACCACGTAGATCTGAAGCGGGTCATCACCGAGGTCCTCGGCCTCATCGACATCGACGCCGTCATCGAGACCGTCGACCTCGATCGTGCTGTGGCGCAGGTGGATCTGATGGCCGCGATCGATCTCGTCGACCTCGACGCGGTGATCGGCAAGGTCGATCTCGACTCGGTCGCCACCCGGATCGACCTCGACGCGATCGCTGCCCGAATCGACATCGACACGATCGCGGCCAGGATCGACATAGAGGCGATCCTCGATCGGGTGGACCTCATCGGTCTCGCCGAGGAGATCATCGACGGCGTCGACCTCCCCGATCTCATCCGGGAGGCGAGTACGTCGGTCACCGCCGAGGTGATGACCGACGTGCGTAGCACCAGCGAACGCGCGGATGACGCAGTGGCCGACGCGGTCAACCGTTTCCTGCGTCGACGCTCCGCGCAGATCGCCGGTGAGGCGACGTCGGATGGGCGGGCACCCGAGTGACCGCCGAGCCCAAGGCCCCCGAACCGACAGCCCCCGAACCGACAGCCCCCGAACCGGCGGCCCTCGAACCGGTAGCACCCGAACCCCGGGTCCCCGCACCGAAGAACGCCTCGCCGATACGGAATCCGGGTCCCACTGCGCATCTCGCGCCCGTGCACCGGGCGCACGCGGTGCAGGACCGCGACAAGAATGCGGGCATCGTCAGCCGAGGTTTCGGCGCGTTCCTGGATCTGCTCGTCGTGTGGACGATTCTCGGTGCCGGATATGCGGGGCTGTCACTGATGAGATTCGCCGTCTCGGTCAGCGAGTTCTCGATGCCCAAGGTCGACCTCATCTTCACCACCACCGGTTTCGTGGTCGTGTCCGTGCTCTACCTCGCGACGTGCTGGGAGGTGTCCGGGCGCACGCTGGGTTCGGTGGTGATGGGTCTGCGGGTGGTCAACAAGAACGGTGAGCGCATCCGCCCGGCCGTCGCGGTACTGCGTGCGGTGATCTGCACACTGTTCGCGATCGGCTTGGCGTGGGCGATGGTGGATCGTCGGCGGAGGTCGGTTGCCGACGTTCTGCTGCGCACCCGGGTCATCTATTCTCGCTGACTGCCTTCAGCTGCTTCAGCCCCTTCTCGAAGTCCTTGCCGAGCATCCTGTCGAGGAACCCCAGGGCGCCGCCGACCCGGCTGAACAGGGTGTTCTTGCCGACCATCGCCCAGTTCACGCGCGTGGCCTCACCTCTGGGTACGAGTTCGAAGGTGACGGTGTTGGTGGTTTTCATCGGTTTCTCGAAGTCGAGCCGGACCTCGACCTCACGGTCGGCGTCGACGCGGGTGATCTCCATGGCCCCGCGTCCCGCCTTCTTGTTGCCCGACCAGGCGTATTTGGCGCCCACACCGGATTGCGCACCGGAGTATTCGCGCGACATGTCGGGATCGACTCCCTCCCACGGGGACCAGCGGACCCACTGCCGGAAGTCGGTCAGATTCGCCAGGATCGCGGCGGGCGGGGCGTCGACGGTGACGGATCGGCTGATGCGGAAGGTGTCGGCCATGGTGGCTCCTCGTCGAGGATGTGACTTGTGGTGAGTATGACACCGCCTGTCAACGGAACTCATCGGTTCGACGCAGGGCGTCACCCCAGGCGGCCGGCGGTGGCGGGATACGGTGTGAGGCATGGGCGAAGACGGCCGGCTCTCGGCGGAAAACCTGCGTGACCTGCTCGTCGACGGCCATACGTGGGAATCGTGGGACTGCGCGATGACCCGGCCCGCGCCCACCTCCGACGGTCACGACGACACCTATGCGGAGGATCTCGAACGCGCTCGGCAGCGGAGTGGTTCCGACGAATCGGTCATCACCGGCGCCACCGCCGAGCGGGTGCCGAATGCGTCCGGGCGCGGCGACGCGTGGGAGAGCGTGCTCGCGACCCGCGCGACCGACAGACCCGGCCTCGAGGAGTTCCTCGCGGCAGGCGAGTGGGCCGCCTTGTCGGGTACGGGCCCGCTGCGATTCTCTCTGTGCGACTTCGCTGGTCGGATCGCACTGGTCGTGGGACACGAACGGCGATGGCAGGCCGCCGGGGAACTGCTCGGCGCACGGAGCCCGGAGTAGGCCGTGGACTTCCGTCAGCTCGAGTACTTCACTGCGGTCATCGAGGCCGGGTCGGTGTCGCAGGCGGCCAAGAACCTCCGGATGACCCAACCGCCGGTGAGCCAGGCGATCGCCAAGCTCGAACGAGAACTCGGCGTCAGGCTGCTCGAACGGACCGCCAAGGGAGTGCATCCCACCAGGGCCGGACAGTTTCTCCTGTCCAACGGGAGTCGGCTCCTGACGGAGCGCGACCGGATCGCCGAGACGCTGGCGTTGATGGGGGAGGCCGTCGTCGGCGATCTGCGGGTCGGCGTGGAGCCGATGGTGATCAACGAGTTCGTCGCGGAGGTGCTCGCGGAGTTCCTCGATCAGGCACCGGGGGTACGCGTCACGCTCACCGATGCGACGCCCGACGTGATCCTCGACGGAGTGCGCTCAGGAGAGCTCGACATCGGATGCGTTCCGTTCAGTCCCGACCAGTTCGCGGACTTCGTCGCCGAGGTCTGTGATTGGGAATCGATCGTTCGCATCGAGGTCAAGCTCGCCGTTCCGCGGTTTCGACAGTACGAATCCCATCCGGGGGGTCGGGGCTGGGGGAGATGGATTCTCCCGTACCCGATTCCGGCATTTCCCGGCATGCCGGAGGTGGTGACCAGGGCGCTGGCCGACGACCCGACGCTCGAGGTGTTGTCGGTGTCGACGCCACAGACCGCGATCCCGTTCGTCGCGGCGGGCCTGGGGGTGGCGCCCAGTACGCGGAAGATCGCCGAGAACCGTCAGGGCGTGGCGCTCGTGGACCCACCGTCATGGCTGAAGTCGATGCGGGGCACCGTCGTCTGGCGTCGCGACGCCGAGGTCACCCCGATCATGCGGCGGTGGATCGACGTTTCTCGCGCTGTCGGCGAAGCTGCGGAGGACGCTTTCGACGCGTAGCCATACGCATTTGTATGTACCCCTCGAAAAGCTCGCATATCGCGAACTCGTGTCCACTTCAACCGTCATCCCGATATGTGGGACGTTCTGGGTGTGATGCGCGACACAGTTGCGATGGCGGGTGTTGATTGCCGTTTTGTGACCGCTGCGTAAACCGGCACTTCAATCGGCGTTCACGGTGATGTGACCCGGGTCATCGCGAGCTGTCCGCGACGGTGCGGTCGTTCCCGTCGTTGCCGACCGCCTGCCCCGGCAGTCTTCAAAGCCGGGGAATTCCATGCCACTGTGATGCCCACGCCGAACGGGATCGCCTGTTGCGGAACGCCGCTCACCGGAGTTGCCAGATGCGTCCCGCACGAAAGCACTCGTTTTTTCGCGGTGGCTGAAGCACGCCTTGTCAAGACTGGAGAACGAACCATGACCACAACCATTCCGGAAGTGACCGCGTCCGAGACGGTGCCGGACGAGTTCCGGCCGTTCACCGGGCAGGAATTCCTCGACAGCCTGAACGACGGTCGCGAGGTGTGGATCTACGGCGAGAAGGTCGAGAACATCGTCGAACACCCAGCGTTCCGGAACTCCGCCCGGATGATCGCCCGGATGTACGACGCGCTTCACGACCCGGCCCGCAAGGACATTCTCACCATCCCGACCGAATGGGGCGGCTTCACCCACCGCTTCTACCGCGCCCCGCACACGGTGGAGGAGCAGGTCGCCCAGCGCGACGCGATCGCCGAGTGGCAGAAGATCGCCTGGGGCTGGATGGGCCGTTCGCCCGACTACAAGGGCTGCTTCCTCGGCACACTGGGCGCCAACGCCGAGTTCTATCGCGGATACGAGGACAACGCCCGCAACTGGTATCGCAAGGCACAGGAGAAGACCTGGTACGTCAACCACGCGATCATGAACCCGCCGGTCGACCGGGGTGCCGGGCCGGACGCCGGCAAGGACGTCTTCATCCACGTCACCGAGGAGACCGCGGAGGGGATCTACGTCTCCGGCGCCAAGGTCGTCGCCACCGGATCGGCGTTGACCCACTACACATTCGTCGGGCACGTCGGGCAGGTCGCCATCCAGGACCCCGCGTACTCACCGGTGTTCATCATGCCGACCAACTCTCCCGGCGTGAAACTGATCTGCCGTACCTCCAACGAGTACCGCGCCGCCGTGCTCGGCAGCCCATTCGACTACCCGCTGTCGAGCCGGCTCGACGAGAACGACGCGATCCTGGTGCTGGACAACGTATTCGTTCCCTGGGAGAACGTCTTCATCTACAACGATCTCGACCAGGCCAACAAGTACAACATCCACTCGGGCTACCTCGAACGCGCCTCGCTGCACGGATGCACCCGGTTCGCCGTCAAGCTCGACTTCCTGTGCGGTCTGCTCGCCCGCGCGCTCGACATCACCGGTGCCGGACAGTTCCACGGCGTGATGAGCCAACTCGGGGAGGTCATCGCCTGGCGTAACACCTTCTGGGCGTTGTCGGATGCGATGGCCAAGAGCGAGGTTCCGTGGAAGGGCGGGATGATCCAGCCCGATCCGCAGCACGCCGGCGCCTACCGGGTGATGAACCAGCTCGCAATGCCCAAGATCAAGAACATCATCGAGCAGGTCGTCGCCAGCGGTCTGATCTACCTGAACTCCCACGCCAACGACTTCAAGACCCCCGAGATCCGCGGCTACCTCGACACCTACCTGCGCGGCAGTGGCGGGATCGATGCCGAGGAACGCGTCAAGGTGATGAAGATGCTGTGGGATGCCATCGGCACCGAGTTCGGTGCGCGCCACGAGCTGTACGAGATCAACTACATCGGCAGCAACGACGTGACCCGGCAGACCAACCTGTTCAGCGCTCGGGGACGCGGGCTCCTCGACGAGTGGAAGGCATTCGCGCAGTCGGCCATGGACGAGTACGACCTCGACGGGTGGACTTGCCCGGACCTCATCGGCCCCGGCGACGTGAGCATCCTGCCGCAGTCCTGACCGTCCATCATTCCGAGGAGTCATCAGTGGCAACCGCAATCGATGCCGCACAGGTCACCTATCAGGTGCCCGACCTCGCCGTCGCGGAGAAGTTCCTCACCGACTTCGGCATGACCACCGTCGAGGGGAGCGACGAGAACACGCTCTACATGCGGGGCACCGGGACCCAGCACCACATCTACGTGGCCCGCAAGGGATCTCGACAACGATTCGTCGGTGCGTCGATCGAGGTGCGTTCGCGTGCCGACCTCGACGAGCTGGCCGCGATGCCGGGGTCGTCGGCGGTCGCCGAGTCGACCGAACCGGGCGGCGGGCTCGAGGTCGTCATGCACATGCCGGACGGCTTCGAGATCAGGGCGATCTGGGGGCGCGAGCGGGCCGAACCGATTGAGGATCGGGAGCCTTTCGCGTTCAACAACATCACCACCAAGAACAGGGTGAACGCGTCCGTCCGGCAGGGCACCGCGCCGTGCACGATCGCGCGGTTGGGTCACTTCGTCCTGCACGTCAGCGACCACGACGAGTCGATGGCGTGGCTGGAGGAGCGGTTCAACTTCCTGCACTCGGACTACTTCGTCCCACCGGGCACCGACGGGCCGATCGTCGGCACCTTCATCCGTCTCGATCTCGGTGAACAGCTCGTCGACCATCACTTCATGCTCGTCCTGCAATCGGATTGGGTAGGCGTGCACCACAGTTCGTTCGAGGTGACCGATCTCGACGCGGTGATGAGCTCACACGACTATCTGCTGTCGCAAGGCCACCAGCTCGACATCGGCGTCGGCCGGCACGTCCTGGGCAGCCAGATCTTCGACTACTGGAAGGACCCGTTCGGATTCCGGATCGAGCACTACACCGACGGCGATGTCGTCGACGCCTCGTTCAAGCCCACGAAGTTCAATGGCACGGCCAGCGAGACGACCCAATGGGGTAACCGGCCGCCGCTGGAGTTCTTCCAATGACGGCGACGCCCGCGCTCGATGGCTCCACACGCGCGATCCTCGGTCGGGTGGGAGCGGCCACCATCGCGAACATACTGCTACGCAGAGGATTTCGGAACGTGATCATGCGCGGACCGGTGCCGTTGCGGGACGGGCAGGAGCAGATGGTCGGGCCGGCGTACACCCTGCGGTTCATCCCGGCCCGTGAGGACCTCGACAGCATGGCCGTATACGGGCGGGACGACAACCTGCACCGGCGCGCCATCGAGGAGTGCCCGCCGGGATCGGTGCTGGTGGTCGATGCCTTCGGTTGTACCGCGGCCTCGTCGATGGGTGACATGATGGCCACCCGTCTGCGCCACCGGGGTGTTTCGGGGGTCGTCACCGACGGCGGCTTCCGGGACTCGGCGGCCATCGCCGAGACGGGATTGCCGTGTTATCAGGTGCGCAGCGCGCCGCCGGCGACCCCGATCGCCCTGCATCCGGTGGCCCTCGACGAGCCGGTCGGTTGTGCGGGCGTGGCGGTGTATCCCGGCGATGTGCTCGTCGGCGACCGCGACGGAGTCGTCGTGATCCCCGGGCATCTCGCCGCCGAGGTCGCGACCGAGGCCGCCGACGCCGAAGCCTACGAAGAGTTCGCCGCGATGCACATCCGGCGGGGCCGCTCCATCTTCGGGGTGTTCCCCGCCACCGATGACAGCCGGCTCGAGTACGAACAATGGGTGGCCGCTGGCCGCCCGGAACAGGAACGACCATGACGGTGGATGCCGACACGATGAAGAGCCTCGAGATCCTGATCCACCAGGCCGATCTCGACGACGACAAGTGGATCGACTACCCGGACTACGGATTCCGGCAGTACTTCCTCTACAAGAATCCGGACACCGGCGCGTCCATCGCACTGCTCGAGTACGAGAAGGGCGGCACGATCCCGACCCGGCACACCCATGCGTCCAACCAGTTCATGTACTGCCTCGAAGGCGACTACGAGTACACCGACGCACAGCTCCGGTTGCGGCCCGGCTCGTTCTACATGAATCCCAAGGACCATCCGCACGGGCCCACCATCGCCCATGAGCGCAGCGTGCTGATCGAGATCTACGACGGTCCGCACTACTACGAGAAGCCCGAGTACCACACCGACGAGACCATCGGGGACTTCCTCGCCAAGGACTGACCCCGCCGCGACCGACGCCCGCTCGGTCGCATCCGCCGAACCACGGAGATACCGATCATCATGCTGAACACCACGACACCGCTGTTCGAAACCACCGGCGCACTCGCGCGTTTCGGTCTCGACAGCCTCCATTCCGGCACCTACATCGACGGCCACGGCTGGGGCGAGCGCGACGGGCGCCCCGTGATCGACGCGGTGAGTCCCGCCGACGGCAGTGTCGTCGCGCAGGTCGCCGCGTCCGACGCCCCCGACGTCGAGCGCGCGATCACCGCTGCGGTCGAGACGCAGAGGCGCTGGCGAAACGTCCCCGCCCCGAAGCGGGGCGAGTTCGTCAGACGCATCGGCGCCCTCGTCGAGGAAAATCTCGACGCGCTCGCGGCGATCGTCTGCCTCGACACCGGCAAGTCGACGATGGAGGCGAAAGGCGAGCTGCGCGAGGTGGTCGACATGGCGACCCTCGCCGCCGGCCAGGCACGCATGCTGTACGGCTTCACCCAGCAGTCGCAGCGCGTCGACCACCGCATGTACGACCAGTGGCTGCCCCTCGGGGTCGTCGGCGTCATCTCTGCCTACAACTTCCCGGCCGCGGTCTGGGCACAGAACGGATTCCTGTCCGTCATCGGTGGGAACACCGTGGTCTGGAAGCCGAGCCCCAGGGTGCCGTTGACGGCGATCGCCATCCAGCAGCTGGTGAACGTCGCAGCAGCCGAGCTGGGCTGCGAAGGTGTGTTCTCCCTGGTGATCCCGGCGTCTGACGACGTCGCCGAGCAGATCGTCGCCGACACGCGTGTGGCAATGGTGTCGTTCACCGGCAGCACCCGTGTCGGCAAGCACGTCGCGCAGGTCGTCGGTTCCACGTTGGGCCGCAGGTACCAGCTCGAGTGCTCGGGCAACAACGGCTGCATCGTCGACGAGACCGCCGATCTGGCGCTGGCGGCCAAGGCCATCACCTTCGGAGCCCTCGGCACCACCGGCCAGCGCTGCACCAGCACCCGTCGTGTGATCGCCCACCGCAGCATCGTCGACGAGCTGGTCGCCCTGCTGGGCAAGGCATTCGACCAGATCACGATCGGGGACCCGCGTGATCACGACACCATCATCGGACCGCTGATCGATGCCACCGCCGTCGAGGACTACCGGTCCGCGCTCGACCGGGCGCGTCAGCAGGGCGCCACGGTCGTGTACGGCGGCAACGTCATCGACCGCCCGGGTCTCTTCGTCGAGCCCGCGATCGTCACCGGTGTTCGACCGGAGTTCGAGATCGCCCAGGAGGAGACGTTCGCACCGATCGTGTCCGTGCTGACCTACGACTCCCTCGACGAGGCGATCGCGATTCACAACGACGTCGCGCAGGGTCTGGCGTCGGGCATCCACACCACCAACCTGACCAATCTGGAGACCTTCCTCTCCGCACGCGGCAGTGACTGCGGCATCGTGCGCGTCAACATGGGGACCACCGGTGCCGACGTCGGCTCGGCCTTCGGTGGCGAGAAGGAGACCGGTGGCGGCCGTACCGCCGGTTCCGACGCGTGGAAGGGCTTCATGCGGCGTCAGAGCGTCTGCGTCAACTGGGGCGGAACCTCGGCCTGGGACCACCTGATCGACCTCTGATCGGCCCGCTCCGCCGGACCATCACGGGCTCCCGCCCACCGACCCCTGACACCTCGACTGGGAGAAACCATGCAGAAACAACGTATTCGCGCCGCGACCGTTCGCGAACCCGCCGAGCGGATGTGGTCCAATTGCCTGCGCATCGGCGACCTCGTGATGATCTCAGGGATGACCGCCCGCGGTGACGACGGGCAGACCATCCTCGGCGACGACGAGTACGAACAGGCCAAGGTCGTCTTCACCAAGATCCGTGACCTCGCCGAGGCGGCGGGCGGCCGGATGGACGACGTGGTCAAGATGACCATCTACGTCACCGACATCGCCCAGAACGCCCAGGTATGGAAGGCCCGACAGGAGTTCTTCTCCGGCGACTACCCGGCCTGCACCCTGGTCGAGGTCAGCGCACTCGCCAAGCCCGAGATCCTGCTCGAGATCGAGGCCATCGCCGTCGTCGGCGCCTCCTCCTCCTCCTGATCGTCTTCTCCTGACCGCCCCGCCCGATCGCCGATCAGGGGAGTCAGGTCACCACCTTTCGCCGGCGACGTGGGCCGCGTGTCAACGGGGACACCGCGGCCCACCCCCGCCGATCGCGTCATGTGTCCGATCCGGCGGATGGCGCGCCATCCCGTATCCTCCACACCCGAGAAGGTCCCCAACATGTCGATCTCCGCCGAAAAGCCCACGGGCCCGGCGACGCCCGGAACAACGGCGTCACCGTCCGTCGGATCATCCCTCGCCGCAGCCGCCGAGGACCATGCACTGGTATCGGTGCCCGCACACGACCGCAAGAACGGGCTGCACCTGTCGCTGAGTCCGGTGAGCGTCGCCACCGCCCTGGTCATCTTCGCCATCGCCGGCTTCACCGTCGTCCTGGCCGGTTTCACCGTCGGCCTGCTCGCCGGCGTACTCGTCGCGATCCTCGGCTTCTTTCTCGGTAAGTCGCTGGGCCGCATGGCTTTCGACACCGGGATGTCGAGCACCCTCACCTCCCGGTTCTTCGGCCTGGGGATGCGGGGCTCCGCCATCGGATCCCTGATCTTCTCGGTGATGATCCTGGGCTTCCTCGCCGTCGAGTCGGCGCTGCTCTACGAGGGCACCCTGCTCATGCTGGAACTCGAGGACACCTGGGTCACCAAGATCGTGATCTACGGGCTGATGAGCGCGATGTGGATCGGCCTGGCGATCTTCGGCCTCCGGATCGCTCTGCGCGCGACGGGTCTCCTGATCGTGGTCACGCTCGTCGTCACCGTCTGGATGATCGTCAAGATCTATGTGATAGATGGTGTCTCGCCGTCGGTGGTCTTCGACTACGCGGGTGTGGTGCCCGGCGGCACGTGGCCCAAGCTCGAGGCCGCGATCGGCGTCATGGGGGCGACCGCGGGCACCATCGCCCTGGTCACCGCCGACTTCGCCAGGTACTGCCGCACGCGTCGCGACGTCACCGTTCTGGCTGCGTCGGGCCCGCTCACCCAGAACATCTTGATGACGGTCCTCGGCTCGCTTGTCGTGATCGGCGGGATGCCGGCGGTGATCACCTATCTGATGGAGCGCAACGCGGGCATGTCGGAGGCCGAGGCCGGCGCTGCGGGCAGTGCCTTCGTGATGGGCAACACCGGCGCTTTCTTCGTCATCTTCGCGGGCTGGATCGGTTTCGTGACGATCTATGCGGCGCAGGCCAAGGCGCAGGCGATCAACGCCTACTCCGGGTCGCTGTCGCTGGTGAACCTGGTGAATTCGCTGACCGGCCTGCGGCCCTCGCGTGCACTGATGGTGGTGGTCGGCAACGCTCTCTCGCTGCTCATGATCGCCGGGGGCATCCTCGAGGAGTTCAACACCTACCTCGCCTACCTCGGCGCGATGACACTCGCGATGTGCGGCGTCATGATGGCCGACTACTTCCTGGTCCGCCGCGGTCGTTTCGATCACGCCACGCACAAGATCGAGACCTGGAACTGGGCCGGTGTGGGGACGCTGGTCGCCTCGGCCGCGCTCGGCATCGTCCTGATGCACACCGATGTTCTGCCGCTGGGCTTCCTCGTCTCGTTCGTCGTGGCCGTCGTGGTCTACCCGGTGGCCCGCAAGCTGGCCCCCGAGGGCACGGGCACGTCATTCGTCGACGAGAAGCAGGCATTGGTCGAGGCCCAGTGATCCGCTGAGCGGACACTTCACCGACGGGAGACACCTTCGTGACCGAACTCATGTGGAACACCGAGATATACGAGGCCGCAGCCTCGGCAGTGACGCTCGATGAGGGTGTCGGCACGCCTGCACCGCAGGAGGATCCGCGCCGCCTGCGCAACACCCTGGGCAACTTCGCCACCGGCGTCACGGTACTCACCTACGCGTCCGGCGGCCGCTACCACGGCGTCACCGTGAACTCGTTCACGTCGGTGTCGCTCGATCCGCCGTTGGTACTGGTGTCGCTGATGCGGACCTCCAGGGCGCTGACCTACCTCCTGGAGCGGCCGTTCACGATCAACGTCCTCGGTGCCGACCAGCTGACCACCGCACTGCAGTTCGCCGGCAAGCCGGATGCGGGCGCGCCGATCGAATGGATCGTGGACGACGGTGTGCCGCGGATCAACGGATCACTGGCCTATTTCCAGTGCACTCCCTGGGCGGGCTACGACGGCGGGGATCACGTGCTCGTGATCGGCCGGGTGCGGGCGTACGGACAGCAGGACGACACGCGTCCGCTCCTGTTCTACCGCGGTACCTGGGGTGCGCTGGCACCGGAAGGAGAGTGAGATGACCGGTATGACCGCCCGAGCCAGGGCAGGTGCCGATGTCGGCGAGGTGCTGGGTCGCCTCGACGCGATGTTCCCGTTGCTGCAGGGCGAGGCGGCCGACAGCGAACGGTTGCGTCGCCCCACCCCGGCGGTGCAGTCAGCGCTCCGCGAGAGCGGTATCTTCGGACTGATGGTCCCGGGCGCCCTGGGAGGGCTGGAGGCCACACCGTTGCAGGTGATGACGGTGATCGAGAAACTCTCGCATGCCGACGCCTCGCTCGGCTGGCTGGTCCGCGCGCTCACCATCGAGACCGCCAATGCTGCAGTGTACCTAGACGACTCGGCGGTGGCCGAGCTGTTCGACACCGAACGGACCACCCTGATCGCCGGGCATTCGGCGGGCCACTCGGGGACGGCGGTGCGTGTCGACGGCGGGTACCGGGTCAGCGGCACCTGGCGATTCGCGCCGGGCGTCTCGATGGCCACGCACATAAACCTGGGCGTCACGGTGGAGGGCACCGGTGAACCACTGGTCTGCGTGGTGCCGCGTTCGATGCTGCGGATCATCGACAACTGGGACATGCTCGGGCTGCGCGCCACCGCGAGCCTCGATTACGCCGCCGACGACGTCCACGTCCCCGACGACCGGGTCTTCCGGGTCGGACGAGACCGGATCCGGCGGGGCGGCATCGTGAACCGCCTCAGCCCGGCGTTGATGGCGGGGTTGTTCCAGGCATCGTGGTCGCAGGGCGTAGGGCGCCGGATGCTCGACGAGCTCCGCGACCTCACCCGGCGCAGAAGCGATTCGGCGGATTTCCACGACTCACCGGTCACGAGCGACGAGTTCTTCGCCGAGTACGCGCGCCATTACTCGCACGTGCGGGGAACCATGGCTCTGCTGCGGGAGACCTGGCAGGACCACGAGGACACGCTACTGCGCGGTGCGGATCTGACCACCGAGCAGGAGACCATGACGCGACTCGCGTCGGGTCTCGCCACCAGGACCGCACTCGAGATCAGTCAGCTCGTCCACCGGTTCGCCGGCGCTCAGGTGATGCGCAACAGCGCATTACAGCGGTTCTTCCGCGACAGCCATGCCGGTACCCAGCATCGGGGAAGTGCGCACATGGTCACCCAGCAGTGCGGGCGCATCCTCAGCGGGGTGCTGCCCGAGGGAACCCACTGGGGGTTCTTCGATCTCGTCATACCAGAAGGGAATCCACGATGAAACTGATCACCCTCGATCTAGGCGGCACCACCGTCGCTGCCCGGGTGGACGGCGACTCGTACGTCGAGATCACCGGCCACCGCGATGTGGGTTCGCTGCTGGCACACGAGGAATGGCGATCGATCGCGGCGGCGGCGGACGGGGCGCGACACGCCGCCGGCGGTGTGCGGCGGGCCATGCTGGGGGCGTCGCCGTCCAAGATCATGTGCGTGGGGCTGAACTATCGCGGTCACATCGAGGAGATGGGTCGCGAACTCCCGGAGTACCCGACCGTGTTCGCGAAGTTCCCCGACACGCTCTGCGGGCCCGACGACCCGGTGATCGCGGTGAAGGACGACCCGGCACTCGACTGGGAGGGCGAGCTCGTGGTGGTGATCGGCAAGACCGTCTACCGGGAAGGGGAGGCAGCGGCGGCGGCCGCGATCGCCGGGTACACAATCGCCAACGACATCTCGATGCGCAGCTGGCAGTATCGCAGCCAGGAGTGGCTGCAGGGGAAGATCTGGGCGCGATCCACGCCGGTCGGTCCCGTGCTGGTGACCCCGGATGAGTTCGACACTTCGACGGCCGTCCTGCGGACCACCGTCAACGGTGAGGTCATGCAGTCCCACGCGGTGGCCGACCTGTTGTTCTCGCCCGCGCGACTGGTGAGCTACCTGTCGACGATGGTGCCGCTGCGTCCGGGTGATCTGATCCTCACCGGAACGCCCGGCGGTGTGGGGCGGGCGATGACCCCGCCGCGGTATCTGACCGCCGGTGACACCGTCGAGGTGTCGATCGACGGGATCGGCTCGCTCCGCAACGAGGTGGTGGCCGAGTCGCCACAGCACGTCGCCGATCTCCGACGTGTCCTGCTGCGTGTCTGAGTGACGGCCTCGGCCGCGGGCCGGGGTGTTTTCATATATTCGTGCAGTACGAGACAGTCCCCACCATCACCGGCGCGCTGTTCGTTGTGGGCCGATCGCGATGAGCCGCCGCATTCTCGCGGTGGGTGCCGTCATCCGTGACGACGGCGGCCGGTTTCTGCTCGTCCAACGCGCGCACGACCCGCAGGCGGGACGGTGGACGCTGCCCGGGGGCAAGGTGGAACCGTCGGAGACGTTGGAGCAGGCGGTGATCCGGGAGATCGCCGAGGAGACCGGCATCCGGATCGTCGTGGGGGAGCGGGTCTGGTCCGTCGACATCCCCGGCGGCGACGGAGTGGTCTTCGAGGTCCACGACTTCGTGGCCACTGCTCTGAGCACCGACGTGACCGCCGGCGACGATGCCGCCGACGCGGGCTGGTTCTCACCGGCGGAAATGCGGGATCTGCCGTTGACCAGAGGGTTGATCGCTCATCTGGAACGCCACGGCCTCATCTGACTCCGCCCGCGGGGTGTCCGACGTGGTCGGAGGGCACCCGGGTCAGTACGTTGGCAACTGACGTGCCCCAGGGCGCAGTCCACCCGGTGCACTGTCAACCCGGTGCACGACGGAACCGCCCCGCTCACAGAGGAGACACATGACCGATCTGCTGCCACTCGACCCCGACCAGCTTCTGACCACGACCCGCTCGGTGCGCAAGCGCCTGGACTTCGAGCGGCCCGTCCCGCTCGACGTGGTCAAGGAGGCGCTCGAGGTCGCGCTGCAGGCGCCGACTGGCAGCAACAGCCAGACCTGGCACTGGATCGTCCTCACCGACCCCGAACTCAAGCAGAAGGTCGCCGACTACTACGCGCAGTCCTTCGCGAAGTACTACGCGGGTCAGGCGCCACGCGACGAGACCGGCAAGCGCGTCGCGTCGAGTGCGCAGTATCTGGCCGACACGATGGGTCAGGTGCCGGTGCTCGTCATCGGTGCGATCTACACCGGCGGCGATCTCCCGGCGGGTAACCAGGCCGGTGTCTGGGGTTCGCTGCTTCCGGGTGCGTGGAGCCTGTCATTGGCGTTGCGCGCCCGCGGGCTCGGTTCGGCCTGGACGACGCTGCACCTGAATTACGAGAAGGAGATCGCCGAACTGCTCGGCATCCCGAACGGTGTTCACCAGGGCGTGTTGCTCCCGGTCGCTTACACCAAGGGCACCGACTTCAAGCCCGCCCCGCGCAAGGACCTCGATTCGGTACTGCACATCGACGGCTGGTGAGGCCCGCGGTTCTCAGGCGTCGGTGCTCGGGCGTCGGTTCTCAGGCCCCGCGGTTGTCAGGCGTCGGGGGGCGGCACCTCACACCGCAACGCCGCCAGTGCCATCGCGGTGAGCAGCCGGCGTAGACCGTCCTGGTCGAAGGCGGGTAGCCGTGGCGAGGAGTTCAGCAATCCGAACATCGCGTGGACGCGAACGCGGGCCTCGTCGCGATCGAGGGTCCGGCCCTCGTCGTCGCTCACCGCGAGCAGTACGTCCACCCAGCGCTCGACATAGCGGCGCTGCAGCAGACGCACCTCGTGGTTGGCGGCCGGCGTCATCGACGAGAGGTCCCGGTCCTGCACGGTGATCAGGTCGGGGCGCGTGACCAGGACGTCGATGTGGAAACCGATGAGCGCCACCAGCGTGGTGGCCGGCGGCTCGCCGCGGTCGACGACCTCGGCGCCGCCGTCGTGCAACCGGCGGCTGATGTCGATGAGCATGTCGTCGAGCAGCTCGGTCTTCGACGAGAAGTGGCGGTACATCGCCGGTCCGCTGACCCCTACCGCCCGGCCGATGTCCTCGAGGCGTACGCCCGCGAATCCGCGTTCGGCCATCTGTCGAGCCGCGGCGGACAGCAGTTCGGCGCGTCGGGCGGCCTTGGCCTGGGTGCGACGCGTGGGCGGACGGGGCGTGGAATCCGTCTCGTGCTCGGGCGGTTGGTGCGTCGTGGACATCGATCCCGCACTCTACGCTCCCGGCCGGGCAGGTGACGGGTGGACGAAGTGGGCGATCGGTGCGGGACGGGCGCCGGAGGATCTAGTCTTGCGGGGTGTCGCGCCGCGAGTGCGCGACTCTCGGGGGCGGGTGCAGTGATCACACCGGTTCGCCGGTCGGCCCCACGGCATCGACGAGGAGTACACCGTGAACCCAGGCGAGCCCAACCATCCGGGCGGTCAGTGGTCGGGAGCCCAGCAGGGACCGCCTCAGAGCGGCGGAATGCCGGGTCAGCAGTGGGATCCCAATGCGCAGTACCAGTATCCGGGCGGCGGCTGGGGTCCCGCGCCGCGAGCGCCGGGCCCGCGCCCCGATCTGTCGCTGATCTTCGCGCTGGCCTCCGCGGTCGCCGGGATCGTCACCTACTTCATGGGTTTCCTCAGCTGGATCACGGTCTCTGCCGGTGCCGACGAGGAACTCGACCAATGGGGAACGCGGCTCGACGAGGGTGAGGGGGGAATCCCGGGCTTCTTCTCCTACGAGATCGTGCTGAACCCGGGCAAGTTCTTCATCGTTCTCGGCGTGGTCGCGGTGGCGACGAGCTTTGTGCTGGTCCCCAGATACCGCAGGGCACTGCCGTTCCTCGCGGTGATCGGGGTGGCCGCGTGGCTCGCACTGTTCGCGGCCGCGCTGGTGGTGCCGCCGTTCCTCGATCTCGGGGCCGGCGCCATCATCGGCCTGATCTTCGGAGCCCTGCAGGTGACGCTACTGATGGCGGCGGCATTCTTGTACGGTCTGAAGAAGGATGACGCAGTCCGGGGCTGACGACCGGTTCGACGAATCGCCGCGCCCACTGCATGCGGGTCCACCCGAGGACCCGTTGGTGGGCGCGTTTCGTCGTGCGGGATGTGTGTACGCCGAGGAGGAGGTCTGCATCCTGCGTGAACATGCCCGTACCGCAGACGAACTCGACGATCTGAGTACACGGCGTATCGCCGGGCAACCACTCGAGCACCTCGTGGGATGGGTGCAGTTCGGCGATCTCCGGCTCAGTGTCGGACCGGGGGTCTTCGTGCCCCGGCAACGGTCGCTGTTGCTGGCGCAGGCTGCGGTCGACGCGGCCGGAGGATTCGGCGAACCCGTTGTGCTGGAGCCCTTCTGCGGAGTCGCGCCGATCGCGTCGAGTGTCGCCGCGTCGGTCCCGGCCGCAGTGCTTCATGTCTGTGACGTCGATTCCGCCACGCTCGCTCATGCCCGCCGAAACCTCCCCGCGAACAGCGGGATACACCTGGGTTCCCTCCTGGAGCCGGTGCCGGCGGCGCTTCGTGGACACCTCGACGTGATCGCCGCGGTGCCGCCCTACGTTCCCGACGCCCAGATCGCCTTCCTGGCCCCCGAGGCGCGTGACCACGAACCCCGCAGAGCACTCACCGGCGGACCCGACGGGCTCGACCACATCGCCGCCCTCGTCGCCGATGCCCGCGTGTGGCTGCGGGCCGGGGGAGACCTGTTGATGGAGATGCACACCGCACAGTTCGACCTGCTGGCGAATCGGCTCGAGACGGACGTGAGTTTCGACGTCGACGCCATCGAGGGCGACGACGGTCAGACCGTGGTCGCACGGCTTCGACGCCGCCGCGACGGTTGATCAGCCGACCGCACGATCACCGCCGCCGCAACAAGATCGGACGATCAGATCCCCAGGATCGCCCGCAGCCGCGACACCTCCGCGCGATACCGCTCGACGTTGCGCATCTTGATGCTCTCGTAGCCGCGCACCATGTCCGGCAACCCGGCGAGCTCGACAACCGTCGGCACCTGTGACTCCGTGATCGTCCCGGTGGCCGACGCCGCGAGGATCGAGTCGACCAGTTCCCGGTATTCGGCGACGAGTGCGCGTTCGGTGCGCCGGATCTCGCTGCGCCCGAACGGGTCCAGCGCGGTGCCGCGAAGCCGCTTCATCTTCGACAGTGCGCTCAGAGGAGCATCGGCCCACCGGCCGAGCGAGAGCTTCTCGCGCATCCCCATGTTGCGCAGCGTCGGTGGGTGCAGTCGCACCGCGAGTTCGGCGTCGTCGCCGAACCGGTCGGCGACCCGCGCGGAGAACGCCGGGTCCCGGGTCAGCCGCGCCACCTCGTACTCGTCCTTGTAGGCCATCAGCTTGTGGAGACCACAGGCCACGGCGTCGGTCAGGGCAGGCCCGTGTCCGGCGTCGTGCACCTTCGTGACGACGTCGAGATAGTCCCGCGCATAACGTTCGTCGGCGTAGGCGACGAGGTCGTCGTATCGAAGTGCGATGGTCCGCGTGAGCTCGTCGTCGAGGCCGGACAGTCCGCCGACGACGCCGAGCGCGTGGGCCCCCGGCTCGGCGGCGGCCGTGCTCGGCCCGTGGAGTCCGGCGATGGTGGCCGACACGGTCGCGGGATCGGCGACGGTCTGCCGTCCACGGCGGAAGGCCTGCAGGTTCTTCTCGACGGCCACCGAGTTGAGTTCCACGGCCCGTTCGATCGACGACGCCGAGATGGCCAGCGCCCCTGCTTGATACGCGGCGCCCACCATGAGCATGTTGGCGAACTGCTCGTCGTCGAACAGTGCCGTCGACAACGCGCCGGCGTCGAGGTACACGCCGCGCGACACGTGCGCGTCGATCACGGAATGGACGGCGGCCTCGGCGGGGAAGCCGACGGCGGTGTCGATGACCATCAGGCCGGTCGGAACCTGCGTCGTCGAGACCACCGCGACGGTCTTCTCCGCAGCCGCGACCTTGAGGTTGACCGGGTCGGTGCCGACGAGCGGGTCGCAGACGAGATAGAGGTCGCAGTCGCCGGCGGCGACCTTGGCGGCCTGCTCGATCGCGCGCGGGGTGATCTTGATGTCGCTCACCACGGCACCGCCCTTCTGGGCGAGGCCGGTCATGTCGACTGTCCGTGCGGCGTGCCCGTCGAGAACGGCAGCCGTCGCCAGGACCTGCGAGACCGTCACGACCCCGGTGCCGCCGATGCCGGTGACGCGGAGCGAGAAGGTCTCCCGCACAGCGGGAACCGCGGGTTCGGGGAGACCGTCGGCGGGGATGTCGGGGGCGCTCGGCCGGTTACGGGCCGACCCCGGGGTGACCGTGACGAACGACGGACAGTCACCCTGCAGGCACGAGTAGTCGAGATTGCACGAACTCTGGTCGATCTGGGTCTTGCGGCCGAACTCGGTGTCCACGGGGTGAACCGACAGGCAGTTGGACTTCTGGCCGCAATCCCCGCATCCCTCGCAGATGCGCTCGTTGATCATCACGCGCCGGGTCGGTGTGGGCATGGTGCCGCGCTTGCGCTTGCGCCGCTTCTCCGCGGCGCAATGCTGATCGTGGATCAGTACCGTGACGCCGGGAACGGCGGCGAGTTCGTTCTGGACCTCGAGCATGTCGTCGCGGTGACGAATCTCCACCGATTTCGGGAGGCGCAGCCCCCGAGCATGTTTCGGGTCGTCGGTGGTGACGACGATCTTGGCCACGCCCTCATCGAGGAGAAGCGACGACAACCGCGGCAGGCCCATCGCACCGACGGGGTCCTGCCCGCCGGTCATCGCGACGGTCCCGTTGTAGAGCAACTTGTAGGTGATGTTCACCCCCGAGGCGACAGCGGCCCGCAGTGCCAGCGAACCGGAGTGCATGAACGTCCCGTCTCCGACGTTCTGCACGAAGTGGTCGGCGGACACGAACGGCGCCATGCCGATCCACTGTGCGCCCTCGCCGCCCATCTGGGTGATGCCGGCGATGTCGCCGACCTGCCGGGGGTCCATCAGCAACACCATCGCGTGGCAGCCGATACCCGCGCCGACGAGGGTGTCCTGGGAGACCTTCGTCGAACTGTTGTGGGGACACCCCGAACAGAAGTACGGGGTCCGCACAGCCAGGGGGAGCTCGATTCGAGTGCGTCGCCGAGCTTGTCGGTCCAGCCAGGTCTGTGCCGCGTCGACCTGGTGGCGGGCGAGGCGCTCGGCCAGGCCTCGGGTCACGGCGTCGACGTCGAGTTCGCCGAAGCGGGAGAACAGCGTCGAACCGTCCTCGTGGACCTTGCCGACGATGCGGGGTGCACGCGGATGGCGGAAGAGGATGTCGCGCATCATCGTCTCGATGAAGTCGCGTTTCTCCTCGATGACGATGACCTCGTCGAGGTCGCCGGTGGCGGTGCCGAACACGAAGCGGTTCAGGATGTCCCGCTCGATCGGGTACACCATCCCGAGTTTGAGGATGCGGATGCCGAGCCGGCGCAGGTCGTCGTCGTCGATGTTCATCAGGCGCAGCGCTTCGCGCAGATCGAGGTAGGTCTTGCCGGCCGCAACGATGCCGATCCGGTCGTCGGGGCTCGAGACCACGACCCGGTTGATGCCGTTGAGGCGCGCGTATTCCTGCGCGCGGGGCAGGCGGATGGTCAGCTGATTCTGTTCGAGCTCCATGAGGGCGGCACCGAGGAGTCGCCCGCTGGGCACATGCGGACTCCGCCCGAGGCCGCCGTATACGGGTGCGACGCGGGCGGGGTCGACGTGCGCGGTCGACGCGCCATCGGCGACATGGGCGGAGATCTTGAGTGAGGTCCACAACCCGCTCGCCCGACTCATGAGGGCCGCGTGCACACCGAGATCGAGGATGTCCTGGGAGTCGGCAGGGTAGAGGATCGGCATGTAGAGATCTGCGAGGGCCATCTCCGAGGCGCAGGGGACCGTCGAGGACTTGGCGCCCGGGTCGTCGCCGACGAGGGCCACCGCACCGCCGGACGGATGGGTGCCGATGAGGTTGGCGTGGCGCAGAGCGTCGGTGGCGCGGTCGAGGCCGGGGGCCTTGCCGTACCAGTAACCGACGACGCCGTCGCGGAGCGCGCCACCGGCCGCCGGACTCAGGTCGGCGACCTGTGCGGCGAGCTGCGAACCCATCACCGCGGTCGCTGCCAGCTCTTCGTTCAGGCCGGGCCGGTGGGTGATGTCGTAGGGGGCGAGCAGGTCGTGTCGGCGGGCGAGTTCGAGGTCGTAACCGGCCAGGGGTGAACCCTCGTACCCGGAGATGAACGACGCGGTCCGCAGATCGTGGCGGCGGTCGAGGTGAGCGCGGTCGGCAACCATGCGGACGAGGGCCTGGATGCCGGTGAGGTAGATGTCGCCCGATTCGCGGGCGTAGCGATCGTCGAGCGAGAAGCCCGCGATGCCGGGCTCCGGAGGCAGTGCGTCGCGGGAGCGGCGATCGGGGGTCGGCACGGACACCGGGTGTGCGCGGTCGTCTGCGAGGGTCATGGGGTTACCTGGCCTTCTATGTGCGGTGGTCGATGCCGGGGGTGGTGGCGGTTCGACGCATCGGTTGTGGCGGCCCGGGGTGGTGGGCCTGCCACCACAGTACGAGAAGACGTGACGGGCGTCACGTTCGTCGCGGTTCGGCCGCGAATCGATGCGTGACACCGACCACCGGGTCGCGTAGCATCCCTCTCAGTTAATTCCAACTAACTGAAGGGTCGACGGTGACCAGCACGCTCGACGGCTTCCGGGCCGCCCACCAGCAGAATCTCGACCTCCTCAACCGGCGCCTGCGTGAGGTGTCGGCGGGTGGCGGCGCCAAGGCCCGGGAACGCCACGTCTCCCGCGGCAAGCTGCTCCCGCGCGATCGCGTCGACGGCCTGCTCGACGTCGGATCCCCCTTCATCGAGGTCGCACCGCTCGCTGCCTTCGGCATGTACGACGACAAGGCTCCGGCCGCGGGCGTCATCGCCGGCGTCGGACGCGTCGCCGGCCGCGAATGCATGATCGTCGCGAACGATGCGACCGTCTCCGGCGGTACCTACTACCCGGTGACGGTGAAGAAACACCTGCGCGCACAGGAGATCGCCGCGGCCAACCGGTTGCCGTGCATCTACCTCGTCGACTCCGGCGGCGCGATGCTCCTGCAGCAGGACGAGGTCTTTCCCGACCGCGACCACTTCGGCCGGATCTTCTACAACCAGGCGACGATGAGTGCCGCGGGTATCCCGCAGATCGCCGCGGTACTCGGCTCCTCGACCGCCGGCGGCGCCTACGTTCCGGCGATGAGCGACGAGACGGTCATCGTCCGCAACCAGGGGACCATCTTCCTGGCGGGTCCGCCGCTGGTGAAGGCCGCCACCGGTGAGGATGTCACCGCCGAGGACCTCGGCGGCGGCGCGATGCACTCGTCGGTCTCCGGTGTCACCGATCACCTCGTGGACAACGACCAGCAGGCGCTGGCCAAGGTTCGCGAGATCGTCGCGACGCTCGGTCCGCGGGAGGCGCCGCAGTGGGAGACGATCCCGTCGCGCGAGCCGCTACGACCGCAGAGTGACATCTACGACGTCGTGCCCACCGATCCCAGGACCCCCTACGATGTTCGTTCGGTCATCGAGATCATCTGCGATGCAGGCGAATACACCGAATTCAAGGCGAACTACGGCACCACGCTCGTCACCGCCTTCGCGCACATCCACGGCCATCCGGTCGGTATCATCGCCAACAATGGTGTCCTGTTCAGCGAATCCGCCCTCAAGGGTGCACATTTCATCGAGCTGTGCGATCAGCGTCGAATCCCGTTGCTGTTCCTGCAGAACATCACCGGGTTCATGGTCGGCAAGGCCTACGAGCAGGGTGGTATCGCCAAGAACGGCGCCAAGATGGTGAATGCCGTCGCCTGCGCCCGCGTCCCCAAATTCACCGTGATGGTCGGCGGGTCCTTCGGTGCGGGCAACTACTCGATGTGCGGCCGCGCGTACTCGCCGAGGTTCCTGTGGATGTGGCCCAACGCGCGGATCTCGGTCATGGGCGGACCCCAGGCCGCCGACACCCTGGGCACGGTGCGACGCAACCAGCTCGAACGATCGGGCGGCGAGTGGTCGGCGGAGGACGAGGAGTCGTTCAAGGCGCCCATCCGCGAACAGTTCGAGCGCCAGTCCGACGCCTACTACTCGACGGCTCGGCTCTGGGACGACGGCATCATCGATCCCGCCCAGACCAGAACCCTGCTCGGTCTGGCCCTCGAGACCGCCAGGTACGCACCGCTCGCCGACCCGCGCTACGGCGTCTTCCGGATGTGATGGTCGTGACGACGCCCACCCCGACCCTCCCGCCCCGCCTACCCCGAGGACCCCGACCGTGAGTACCAGACCCATCCGAAGTGTCCTGGTGGCCAACCGTGGGGAGATCGCGTGCCGCGTGATCGACACGTTGCGCCGCATGGGTATCCGCAGCATCGCGGTCTACTCCGACGCCGACGCCCACGCCCGTCACGTCCACCAGGCCGACGTCGCCGTACGCATCGGCCCGGCCGCCGCGACGCAGAGCTACCTCGACATCGGTGCCGTGGTCGACGCCGCGCGCAAGACCGGCGCCGACGCTGTTCATCCGGGCTATGGGTTCCTCTCGGAGAACCAGAAGTTCGCGGCCGCGCTGGCCGACGCGGGCATCGTGTTCATCGGTCCGCCCACCGAGGCGATCGCGACGATGGGCGACAAGATCGCCGCCCGTGCCGCGGTCACCGCACGCGAGGTCCCCGTGGTCCCCGGACTGTCACGACCGGGACTCACCGACGACGACCTCATCGCCGCGGCCCCCGACATCGGATTCCCCGTGCTCATCAAGCCCAGCGCGGGCGGGGGCGGCAAGGGCATGCACCGGGTCGCCGACCCGACCGAACTCCCCGCGGCGCTGCAGCGGGCACGCCGCGAGGCCGGTGCGGCCTTCGGTGACGACGCGCTGTTCCTGGAGCATTTCGTCGACACCCCGCGCCACATCGAGGTGCAGGTGCTGGCCGACGAGCACGGCAACGTCATCCACCTCGGCGAACGCGAATGCTCCCTGCAGCGACGCCATCAGAAGGTCATCGAGGAGGCGCCGTCGGCGCTTCTCGACGCCGACACCCGGGCCCGCATCGGTGCGGCGGCCTGCGACGCCGCACGCAGCGTCGGCTACACCGGCGCCGGCACCGTCGAGTTCATCGTGTCCGCCCACCGCCCGGACGAGTTCTTCTTCATGGAGATGAACACCCGGCTGCAGGTCGAACACCCCGTGACCGAGCTCGTCACCGGAATCGACCTGGTGGAACAGCAGATCCGAGTCGCTCGCGGCGAGGTACTCGGCCTCGCGCAGGACTCGATCACCCTCACCGGACACGCCGTCGAGGCGCGCGTCTACGCCGAGGACCCCGCCCGCGGCTTCCTGCCCACCGGCGGCACCATCGAACACCTCGTCCACCCCGACACCTCACCGGGCAGCGGCGTGCGCGTCGACTCGGCGATGCTCGACGGTCTGCGCGTCGGCAGCGATTACGATCCGATGCTCGCCAAGGTCATCGCCTACGGCAGTGATCGCGAGGAAGCACTCGAACGACTCGACCAGGCACTCGCCCACACCCGCGTGCTCGGCGTCGTCACCAACATCGACTTCTGCCGCTTCGTGTTACGTCACCAGGCCGTGATCGACGCCGAGCTCGACACCGAGCTCCTCGACCGGCTCGTATCCGATTACACCGTGGGCGAACCCGCACCCGAAGCGCAGGTGCTCGTCGGCCTGGCGCGCATCGGGACACGGGAGCGCGGCGACATCTGGTCGTCGGCTGTCGGCTGGCGGGTCGGACAACCGGCACCGGTCATCACGCGGCTCGTCAGCGGCGGGCACCACTGCACCGTGGAGATCCTCGTCGACTCCGCCGACTCCGAGTCGGTGTCCGGCACCGCGACAGTGACATACGCCGACGACGAGTCGCGCGCGCCGTGGACGGCCGATGTGGTCTACCTACCGGCCCGACCCGGCGACGGCCGCGACTCCGACCGGCTCATCGTCGACGGTGTGAGCCAGTCCTGGTCCTCGGCCCGGGTCGGTGAGACCTGGTGGGTGGCCGGACCATCGGGCACGCGGGTTCTCGACCTGGCCCGCCCGCTGCTCGACGAGGCCGCCGACGAGCACGCCGGCGAGATCGTCAGTCCGATGCCGGGGACCGTGGTCGCGGTGGGGGCGCACGACGGCGACGAGGTGACCGCGGGCGCGTCGATCGTCGTGGTCGAGGCCATGAAGATGGAGCATGCGCTGACCGCATCCGTCGACGGCACCGTCGACATCTCGGTGACCGTGGGGGACAAGGTCGATGCCGGACAGATCCTGGCCGTCGTGACCCCTGCGGCCGACGCCGACCCCGCCGACCCCGACACCGCCGACCCCGCGACGCCGAACGCTGCCGCGTCCTGACACGCCCCCCGACACACAGACAGAGACAACGAGACCAGAAGGGCCCTCATGGAACTCACCCAGGAGTACACCGACCTCATCGCCACGGTGCGCGACTTCGCGCAGACCGTGGTGGCGCCGGTCGCCGCGAAACACGATGCCGAACACAGCTTTCCGTACGAGGTCGTCGCTCAGATGGGCAAGATGGGCCTCTTCGGGCTGCCGTTCCCCGAGGAGTACGGCGGAATGGGCGGTGACTACTTCGCGCTGTCGCTGGCCCTCGAGGAACTCGGCAAGGTCGACCAGTCGGTGGCCATCACCCTCGAGGCCGGCGTCAGCCTCGGCGCGATGCCGATCTACCGCTTCGGCGACGAGGAGCAGAAGCAGAAGTACCTGCCGGGTCTCACCGCGGGCACGGCGCTCGCGGGATTCGGTCTGACCGAGCCCGGCGCGGGCTCCGATGCCGGTGCCACCGCGACGACCGCCCGGGACGACGGCGACTCGTGGATCATCAACGGCGGCAAGCAGTTCATCACCAACTCCGGCACCGACATCACCTCCCTGGTGACCGTCACCGCGGTCACCGGCGTCAAGGAGAACGGCAAGAAGGAGATCTCGACGATCATCGTGCCCGCGGGCACACCCGGTTTCACCGCCGAGCCGGCGTACAACAAGGTCGGCTGGAACGCCTCGGACACCCACCCGCTCACCTTCACCGACGTCCGCGTACCGAAGGAGAATCTCCTCGGCGTCCGGGGTCGCGGCTATGCCAACTTCCTGTCGATCCTCGACGAGGGACGCATCGCGATCGCGGCACTCGCCACCGGTGCGGCTCAGGGTTGCGTCGACGAGAGCGTCAAGTACGCCAAGGAACGCCAGTCGTTCGGCAAACCGATCGGCGAATACCAGTCGGTGTCCTTCGCGATCGCGCGGATGGAGGCCCGCGCCCACGTGGCCCGCACGGCCTACTACGACGCGGCCTCGAAGATGCTGGCCGGCAAGCCGTTCAAGAAGGAGGCGTCGATCGCCAAGATGATCGCCAGTGAGGCGGCCATGGACAATGCGCGCACGGCCACGCAGATCCACGGCGGCTACGGCTTCATGAACGACTATCCCGTGGCCCGCCACTACCGCGACTCCAAGATCCTCGAGATCGGGGAGGGCACCACCGAGGTGCAGCTCATGCTCATCGCGCGCGAGTTGGGATTCGCATGAGCGAGCTGCGATCCCCGGGTGCGGCACCGGAGGGCGACGGACGGCGAATCGTCCAGCGCGGGCTGTGGTTCGAGGAGTTCACCGAGGGCACCATCTACGAGCACCGGCCCGGCCGAACGGTCACCGAGGCCGACAACGTCCTGTTCACCACGCTGACGATGAACACGCAGGCACTGCATCTCGACGCCGCGTGGTCGGCGCAGCAGCCCGGTTTCGGCGGGCAACGGCTCATCAACTCGATGTTCACGCTGTCGACGATCGTCGGACTGTCGGTATCCCAGCTCACCCAGGGAACGCTCGTCGCCAACCTCGGTTTCAGCGAAGTCGCCTTTCCCGCGCCACTGTTCGCCGGTGACACCCTGTACGCCGAAACCGAGTGCACGGGTAAACGCGAATCCCGGTCACGTCCAGGGGAGGGCGTGGTCAACTTGACCCACATCGGACGCAACCAGCACGGCGACATCGTCGCGCGAGCCGCACGAGCAACGCTGGTTCGCAAGCAACGGACGGAGTGACGACGATGTTCTTCGATGGAACTTCCGGCGGTACGGGCCCATCCGGCTCACACCTGGTCGGACCGCAGCTGACGAACGCCTGGCTGCCCCCGGGGCCTGCCCTGCTGTTCTGCCCGGCCGACCGGCCCGAGCGGTATCAGAAGGCACTCGACCGTGCGGACGTGGTGATCATCGATCTCGAGGACGCGGTGTCGCCGGAGAACCGCGTCGCCGCCCGCGAGGCGCTGGTGGCCAACCCCGTCGACCCGGACCGCACCATCGTGCGGATCAACCCGGCGGGCACCGGCGACTACCGGCGTGATCTCGCCGCCGTCGCCGAGACGAACTACCGGGTCGTCATGCAGGCCAAGGCCGAGGACGTCTCGTCGATCCTCGACACCGCGTTCCAGACGGTCGCGCTGATCGAGACGCCCCTGGGTGCGACCCGGGCCCACGACATCGCCGCCACGGCCAACTGCATCGGTCTCATGTGGGGTGCGGAGGATCTCGTCGCCGGCCTCGGCGGCACATCGAGTCGGTTCGGCCCCGGCGAAGCGCGGCCGGGGGAGTACCGGGACGTCGCGAGCTGGGTACGGTCGATGGTCCGCATCGCCGCGGCCGCGCACGGGAAGTTCGCCGTCGACTCCGTCCACCTCGACATCGACGATGTCGAGGGCCTCCGGGCAGAGGTCCGCGACGCCGTCGCCCTGGGGTACACGGCGACCGCCTGCATCCATCCGTCGCAGGTCGACGTCATCCGGGACGGCTACCGGCCCTCCGATGAGGCGGTGGCATGGGCGCACAAGGTCCTGCGCAGCTCCGCCGAGCACGGGGGCGGGGTCTTCAGCCTCGACGGTCAGATGATCGACGGTCCTGTTCTCCGCCAGGCCGAGGTCGTGCTGTCGCGAGTGGCCGACCCTTCCGGCGATGCGGCCGCCGATTCCGGCGCCGACGACGCCTGACCCTGCACGACAAGCCATTTCGAGCCGTCGACCGACAGACCGGAGCACGACATGAGCACCGACGCTCACACCCAGCCCGCACACACCCGGGGTGACCCGAGCCCCGCCCTGCTGACCGAGACGATCGGTGCCACGCTGGCGCGCACCGTCGGGCAGTACGGCGAGCGCACGGCACTGATCGACGCCGCGGCCGACCGCGAGTGGACCTATGCCGAGTTGCACCGCGACGTCCGCGCCCTCGCCGCCGGACTGCTGCGCCTCGGTGTCTCGACCGGCGACCGGGTCGGGCTGTGGGCCCCCAACCGGTTCGAGTGGGTGCTGACCCAGTATGCGACGGCCGAGATCGGCGCCATCCTCGTCAATCTCAATCCGGCCTACCGCCAGAACGAGATCGAGTACGCGCTGCAGCAATCCGGCACCGGCGTCGTACTGGCCGCCGAACGGTTCAAGGACTCGGACTATGCGTCGATGCTGGGTGAGGCCCGGGCGCGCTGCCCCGAGCTGCGCGAGGTGGTGCTGTTCGATTCCCCGGAGTGGGCGGAACTCACCGCCGAACCGTCGGCCGCGGAACTGACGCGGGTCGCCGACATCGCGGCCTCGTTGTCGGCCGACGATCCGATCAACATCCAGTACACCTCCGGGACAACGGGATTCCCCAAGGGGGCGACGCTCTCGCATCGCAACATCGGCAACAACGGTTACCTCGTGGGTGAACTGGTCGACTACACCGCCGATGACCGCATCTGCATCCCGGTGCCGTTCTACCACTGCTTCGGCATGGTCATGGGCAACCTCGCGGCGACGAGTCACGGTGCGGCCATGGTCATCCCGGCACCCGCCTTCGATCCGCTGGCCACGCTCGAGGCTGTCGCGAAGTACCGCTGCACCAGCCTCTACGGCGTCCCGACGATGTTCATCGCAGAACTCGCCCTGCTCGACGACGGCCTGGAGATCGATCTGTCGTCGCTGCGTACCGGGATCATGGCGGGGTCACCGTGCCCCGAACATGTGATGCGCCAGGTCGTCGACCGGATGCACATGGACCAGGTCTCCATCTGTTACGGCATGACCGAGACGTCGCCGGTATCGACGCAGACCCGCGTCGACGACCCGCTCGAACTACGTGTGACGACCGTCGGCCGGGTGGGTCCGCACCTCGAGATCAAGGTCGTCGACCCCGGAGCCGGTGAGACCCTGCAGTGCGGTGAGACCGGAGAATTGTGCACGCGCGGTTACTCGGTGATGACCGGGTACTGGAACGACCCGGACAAGACCGCCGAGGCCATCGACGCCGACGGGTGGATGCACACCGGCGACCTCGCGGAGATGGACGACACCGGTTACGTCCGCATCACCGGTCGGATCAAGGACATGGTGATCCGCGGCGGCGAGAACATCTACCCGCGCGAGATCGAGGAGTTCCTGTACACCCATCCCGACATCCTCGACGCGCAGGTGATCGGCGTGCCGGATGAGAAGTACGGTGAGGAACTCATGGCGTGGGTGCGATTGCGTGAGCCGGCAGGCGATCTCACTGCCGAGGACCTCCGTGCCTTCGCCGACGGCAAGATCGCCCGGCACAAGATCCCGCGGTACGTCCACGTCGTCGACGAGTTCCCGATGACCGTCACCGGCAAGGTACGCAAGGTGGCGATGCGCGACGAGGCCCTCTCCATCCTGGAGCGTCTGCGATGACCCACGGTGATACCGCATCGCGGACAGACGGCGATACCGCATCGCGGAAGAACGACGTGCAACTCGACGGGTTCCGCCGGCTGGTGGAGCGCCGATTCGGTGTTCCGGCAACCGATTACGACCAGCTGTGGTCGTGGTCGGTGCAGCAGCCCGCACAGTTCTGGCGCGGTGTGTGGGAGTTCTTCGACCTCGATTCGCTCGCGGCCGAACCGCTCGGCGACGGAGACGACGCCGTGCTCGCCGACGCCCGGATGCCGGGCGCGCACTGGTTTCCGGAGGTGCGGCTGAACTACGTCGAGGCGGTGCTGCGGCACGCATCCCTGCCCGGCGCCGCCATCGTCGGCATCGACGAGGCCGGTGGACGCACGGAGATCTCGTGGGCGGAGCTGCCCGCGCTGGTGGCCGGTCTCGCGTCGACCCTTCGGGCGCAGGGAATCTCCCCGGGAGATGTGGTGGCCGCCTACCTGCCCGACATCCCCGAGGCCGTCGTCGCCTTTCTCGCCACCGCCAGTCTCGGCGCGATCTGGTCCGGCTGCGGCCAGGATTACGCACCGGAGGGCGCCGCGGGCCGTCTCGCCCAGCTCTCGCCGAAGGTCCTGTTCACTGCCGACGGTTATCGCTACAACGGCAAGTTCATCGACAAACGCGCCGACAGCGCCGAACTCGCCGGGCTGCTACCGGACCTCGTCGCGCACATCACCGTCGGGGCCGTCGGGGACGCCGGGGGTGTTGGGGCTGCGGATGACGGGGCGTCGACGATAGCCTACGACGACGCGGTCCGCGCCGCCGCCGACGGCTCCCGTCCGGTGCCGGTGCCGTTCGATCACCCGCTGTGGGTGCTGTTCAGTTCCGGGACCACCGGTCGCCCCAAGGGCATCGTGCACGGCCACGGCGGCGTGCTCGTCGAACACCTGAAAGCCGCAGCGTTGCACGGTGACCTGTCGTCGAAGGATGTGTTCTTCTGGCAGACCGCCCTGAGCTGGATGATGTGGAACTATCAGGTCGCCGGGTTGCTGTGTGGCGCGAGGATCATCTGTTACAGCGGTTCGCCGTTGTATCCCGATGCCGACCGGCTCTGGCAGATCGTCGACGACGAGAAGGTCACCTATTTCGGCACCAGCCCGGGTCAGTTGCAGGCGTCGCGCAAGGCCGGTCTCGAACCGGGCCGCGACCATGACCTCGGATCGTTGCGAGTGGTCGGCAGTACCGGATCGTCCCTCGCCGCAGACCTTTTCACCTGGGTCGACGAGCATGTGAAGGCCGGTGTGCCGATCTCGTCGATCAGCGGCGGCACCGACATCGTCTCGGCGTTCGCCGGTGGCTCGACCGGGGTGCCGATGGTGCCCGGCGAACTGTCGGTCCGATATCTGGGTGTGGCACTGGAGAGTTGGGCGCCCGACGGCACCCCGCAGGTGGGTGAGGTCGGCGAACTCGTCGTCACCGCGCCGATGCCGTCGATGCCGGTCCATTTCTGGAACGACGCCGATGGTGCCCGTTACCGTGCGGCGTATTTCGCGCACGAGTGGCAGGGTGAGAACACCGCCCGGGCAAACCCGGTGTGGCGTCACGGCGATTGGGTCACCGTGACCGACCGCGGATCCCTCGTCATCCACGGGCGAAGCGATGCGACCCTGAACCGCTCCGGAATCCGCATGGGATCGGCCGACATCTACGAGATCGTGGAGGCGCTCGAGGAGATCGCCGAGGCGTTCGTCCTCGGGGTCGACGGGCCTGACGGTGCCTACTGGATGCCGCTGTTCGTCACCCTGGTGCCCGGTGCGGTGCTCGACGACGCGCTGGTCGGACGGATCGGGGCCGCGGTGCGCGACCGGTTGTCGAAACGCCATGTGCCCGATGAGGTCATCGAGGCCCCGGGCATCCCGCACACCCGCACCGGCAAGAAGCTCGAGGTTCCGGTCACCGCGATTCTGGCGGGCCGCACGGAGGTCAACATCGATCCGAGATCCGTCGACGACTACTCGCTCATCGACTGGTACGCAGAACAGGGACGTGCCCACCGCTGGTGATCGCGCGCGCCGAGTCCAGACGCCTGTGCACCGATGCCTGTGTCAACCGACGGTGCCGACCGGCCCGACGCCGGTACGGTGGGGAGCACTCCAACCGGAGTCTGTCGCCAGATGATTCATAGGACGCGACCGCCATATGTACTAGCGTGGGTCGGGAGTTCTGCGCGTCGCGGCGCCAGACGGCCGTCTCGCCGTCACCGTGACCGCGATGCGTTGATCCTGACCTACTGACCCCTGACCAGGAGATCTCCATGACGTATCCACCGGGGGGCTACGGGCAGCAGCCCGAGTCCGGCCAGTCCTACGGCCAGTACGGGAGCCCGTCGGGCTACCCGCAGGCCGGGGCCCAGAACACCGGATCGCAGGGGTCAGGGACCTCTGGCTCCGAACAGTACAGCCAGCAGAGCCCAGGCCAGCAGTACGGCCAGGGCCAGCAGGGTTACGGCCAGAGCCCCGCCCAGGGTTACGGGCAGCAGGGCTACGGGCAGCAGGGTTACGGCCAGCAGACTTACGGTCAGCAGGGCTATGGCCAGCAGACATACGGCCAACAGGGTTACGGCCAGCAGGGTCAGCAGGGTTACGGCCAGCACGGTCAGTCGCAGCAGCCGGTGAAGCAGCCGAGCCAGGGACTGCCGGCCATCACGCCGATGATCCTCGCCGGTGCGATCGGCGCGTTCGGCGTCATCGTGCTGTTCGCGGGCTTCCTCGCCGCGGCCAAGACCGAGGTGCTGTCGATGGGCGGACCGATCGAGGTCTCGGCCGAGGTGTTCGGAACCCTGTACGCGGTTCCCTACGCCCTCGTGGTCGTCGCGGGAGTCTTGTCCCTGCTCTCGCTGATCCCGTCGGTGAAGGTGGCGGCGGCGCCGATCGCGGTGGCACTGACCGTGCCCGCGTTCCTGATCACCCTGTTCCAGTTCCTCAGCTTCGACGACAATGCCGCGGGAGCGATTCTGCTGCTGGTCTTCTCGTTGCTGTCGGCGATCCTCTCGGTGGTGTGGCTGCTCATCGACGCCGCAGTGCTCAAGGTGGCACCGGCAACGGGCGCCGGGGCCTCGTCGACGGGCCCGATCGTCTCAGCGACTTCGCAGGCCGATTCCACCGGCAGCCAGCAGGCAGCCGGATACGGTGACGCACAGGCCAGTGGCTACGGCACGGGAACCGCACAGTCGCAGTACGGCCAGCACGGATCGGCGAGCTACGACCCGTCGTCGTACGCGCAGTCCCCGGGGTCGTCGGCAGCCGGCCAGTCCGGCTACTCGGCGCCGAGCGGCGCGAGCGAGTCGTCGGCCTCAGGTGCTTCGTCGGTCCCGGGTGGTTCGTCGGCCTCAGGTGGTTCGTCTGCACAGTCCGGCTCTTCGGCCTCGGGCCACGGCGAGTCGGGATATGGCGACTATCGCCCCGGCCAGTACTCCACGGGTGCCTCGGGCGCGTCCGCCGGTACACCCGGTGCGTCGGCGAACCCGTCGGGTGCCGGTCCCTCCGGTGAACACAGCACCACCGTGTTCCAGAAGCCGGAACCGCCCACCGGCAGCGGTAGCTGATCCACTTCTCCTCGGTGCCCCGTCGACCCCGCGTCGGCGGGGCACCGTCGTTGTCCCAGCGGTCCACCGGGCGCGGGTCCCGGTGACCTGACTCGCTTTCCCCGCCCCCTCGGCGCGTCTACGACGGGCCGGGCCGGGCCCGTGTCACGCTCATACCGATGCCCACCCTCAGGCCTGATTCGACCGCGGAGAACTTGGCGTCGCAGCTTCGTAACCTGCGACGATCCCGGCGTGCACAGCGCGTCGCCGCCGAGGGTTCGGCCCGGCAGCTCGCGGTGGTGGCCTTCACCGTCCCCGCGGTCGCGCTGGTGACCCTCATCGTCGTGATGTTGACCGTGTTGTTACTCGCCGGAAGCGGCCTGACCGGGCTGCCCAGTGCGATCGCGTCGAGCTGGCTGGCCATCCATCAGGTGCCGGTGACGATCAGCGGCGTGACGATCGGTGTGCTGCCGCTGTTGCCGACGCTGGTCGTCGCGGCCGGGACGGCGGTCCTGACCGCCCGGGCCGTCACGGGCGGTGGCGGCTCGGGCGGCCGGTCCGCGCACGACCTGTTCGACATCGGTGCCGTGGTGTTCTCGGCCCTCGTCGGTCCTCTTCTCATCACCGCCATGTCGCTGGCGATCGTGATGGACGGCGGTTCGGTGCTCCCGGTCCAGACGCCGAGCGCGTTGATCGCCTTCGCGTACACGCTGGGAGTCCACGGCGGTGCCGCCCTCGCGGGAATCGGATGGAGTCGCCGACGCGACTTCGCCGCCCGCTGGGGGGTGACCCACGCCGACCGGCGCGGCTTCCGGTACGGCGTGGTGGCCGCCCTGATGCTGATGGTGGCGGGCGCGCTGCTGGTATGCCTGCGCATGCTGATGCGCCACGGTCAGATCGGCGAGCTGATCGCGACCGGCGCCGACTTCGACGGCTACCTGGGGCTGACCGTGCTGTCGGTTCTGTACTTGCCGAATGTCATCGTCGGTGCGCTGGCGGTGCTCGTCGGGTCCGACATCCAGCTCGGTGCGATGACCGTCGACCTCTTCACCGTTCGAGGGGGAGCGGTCCCGCCCGTGCCCGTCCTGGCGGTGCTGCCCGAGGGGACCGGTGCGGGCGCCTGGGGCCTGGTCGGCATGGTGATTCCCGCGGGTGTGGCCGCCTTCGTCGGCTGGCGTTGCCGCGATCTCGATCCGATGGCGCACGTGCGTTCGGTGGGCGTGGCGGCAGCCGTCGCCGCATCGGCGGTGGCGATCCTGACAGTGTCCTCCGGCGGCTCGCTCGGCGAGTTCGGCGACGTCGCGATGACGGTCTCGGCGGCCGGGGTCTTCACCCTCGGGTGGATCTCGGTGATCGGTCTGCTGATCGTGCTCGTCTACGCCTTCCTGCCATCGACTCGTGCGGCGCGGGCCGCCATGGGTGAGGACTACTTCGACGACCCGTTCGACCTCGGTTACGAAGACGAATACGTCATCGTCGCGGACCTCGATGACGACGACGAATACGTCGAGTTCGCGGAGTACGAGGACTCCGAAGACACGGACATCGAAGACACGGACCCGGACGGGGCGGACTCCGGCGAAACGGACCCGGACGGCGCGGACTCCGGCGACACGTACGAAGCCGAGACGTACGAACCCGGCGACCAGAGGGAATCCGGGTACGAGGACGCCGGGTACGAGGACGCCGGGTACGCCGATGCGGGTTCGGGCCCGCAGGACGGCGCCACATACCGGCGGGCGCCGAACCGGGTCTACGTCGACGACCTCGACGACGCCGATCTCGCCGACGACGCCGACTACGACCTCTACCCGGGTGCCCCGCGACAGCGCTGAATGACAGCGCTGAATCGTCGACTTCGAGGTATCGCTGTCGGTGCGGCCCCCATCCGCCGCAGGCATGCAGGCGGTACGACGCGACGGCGCAGTCACCACCCGCCCGACCGCCCGGCTCGCACCTGACCCGGCGGGGGCCGCTGCACGTGCGGAGATTAGGCTCGACGCCGTGACCTCCCCGACCGCGCCCGAACGCACCCCACTGGTGGTGCTGGCATCGGGTACCGGTTCACTGCTGGAATCGTTGATCGCGCGGACTGCCGCCGACGACGCGACGTTCACCGTCGCAGCCATCGTCGTCGACCGCGCGTGCCGTGCCCAGGAGATCGCTGCCCGCAATGAGATCCCGCTGATCACCTGCCGCGTCGGCGATCACCCGGACCGGGCCGCATGGGACCGCGCGCTGACCGATGAGGTCGCCGCGGTAGATCCGGCGTGGGTGGTCACCGCGGGTTTCATGAAGATCCTCGGCCCTGCCTTTCTCGGCCGCTTCGGTGGGCGAGTCGTCAACAGTCATCCGGCGCTGCTACCCGCGTTCCCGGGCGCGCACGGTGTGGCCGAGGCCCTCGACTACGGAGTCAAGGTCACCGGGGCGACGGTGCACCTCGTCGACGAAGGGGTCGACACCGGTCCGATCCTCGCGCAGCAGGCGGTGACCGTCGTCGACGACGACACCGCCGACACGCTGCACGAACGCATCAAGACGGTCGAGCGCGTGTTGCTCGCCGACGTGGTGACCGCACTGGTCGCCAGAGGAGTAGTCATCGATGGACGAAAGGCCCGCATCCCGTGAACGCACACAGCCCTGACAGTTCCCGCCGACCCATTCGGCGCGCGCTGGTGAGTGTCTACGACAAGAGCGGCCTCGCCGATCTCGCGACCGCGCTGCAGGCAGCCGGTGTGGAGATCGTGTCGACGGGATCGACCGCCAAGACCATCGCCGACACCGGGGTACCGGTGGTCGAGGTGTCGACGCTGACCGGCTTCCCCGAGTGCCTCGACGGCCGGGTCAAGACACTGCACCCGAAGGTCCACGCCGGCATCCTCGCCGACACCCGCAAGGACGACCATGTCGCCCAGCTGGCCGAATTGGGTGTCGCCGCATTCGATCTCGTCATCGTCAACCTCTACCCGTTCACCGCGACCGTGGCCTCGGGGGCCACGCCCGACGAGTGCATCGAGCAGATCGACATCGGCGGTCCGTCGATGGTGCGCGGCGCGGCGAAGAACCATCCCTCGGTCGCCGTGGTGGTCAACCCGGGTGACTACGCCCTGGTCACCGAGGCCGTCGCGGCTGGCGGATTCACGCTGGCCGACCGGAAGAAGCTGGCCGCCAAGGCTTTCCGTCACACCGCTGATTACGACGTGGCGGTCGCGTCGTGGATGTCGAGTGTGGTTGCCCCCGAAGATGATTCACAGTTCCCGAGCTGGGCCGGCGCCACCTGGACCCGGTCGGCGGTGCTCCGCTACGGCGAGAACCCGCATCAGGCTGCGGCGCTCTACATCGGTAACTCCGGCACCGGTGGGGTGGCGACTGCCGAGCAGCTGCACGGCAAGGAGATGAGTTACAACAACTACACCGATGCCGATGCCGCGTGGCGCGCCGCTTATGACTTCGCCGCCCCGGCGGTCGCGATCATCAAGCACGCCAACCCGTGCGGCATCGCCGTGGGTGCCGACATCGCCGAGGCCCACCGCAAGGCCCATGCCTGTGATCCGGTCAGCGCGTACGGCGGAGTGATCGCGGCGAACCGCGAGATCACCGTCGAGATGGCCGAGCAGGTCGCCGAGATCTTCACCGAGGTCGTCGTCGCACCGGGCTTCGCCGACGGTGCGTTGTCGGTGCTGACCCGCAAGAAGAACATCCGTGTGCTGGTGGCCACCCCGCCGGCGGCCACCGGGATCGAGACCAAGCCGGTCTCGGGTGGTCTGCTCATGCAGCAGCGCGACGTCCTCGACGCCGACGGTGACAATCCGGCCAACTGGAACCTCGTCGCCGGTCCGCCCGCCGACGAGCAGACCCTCGCCGATCTCGAATTCGCGTGGCGTGCCTGCCGTTCGGTCAAGTCCAACGCCATTCTGCTCGCTTCCGACGGTGCCTCGGTCGGCGTCGGCATGGGCCAGGTCAATCGCGTCGACTCCGCCCATCTCGCCGTGCAGCGCGCCGGGGAGCGGGCAGCGGGCAGCGTCGGTGCGTCGGACGCCTTCTTCCCGTTCCCGGACGGCCTGCAGGTACTGCTCTCCGCCGGCGTGAAAGCCGTTGCGCAGCCGGGCGGCTCGATCCGTGACAAAGAGGTGATCGAGGCGGCCGAGGAGGCGGGCGTGACGCTCTACCTCACCGGGGCGCGCCATTTCGCTCACTGATCTTGCACTGCTGGTCGTCGCGGGATTCGGCGCCGGCCTGATCGGTTACATCACGGGACTGGCGTCCATCGTCAGCTATCCCGCGCTACTCGCGGTGGGGCTCAGCCCGATCGCGGCCAACGTGACCAACACCGTCGCCCTGGTCGCCGTCGGGGTGGGCAGCACCGCGCAGTCGGGGAGATCACTGCTCGACGGTGACCGGCGTCGTCTGGTCGTCGGCGCCGTCGCGGCGCTCATCGGTGGCACCGTCGGCGCGGTCCTGCTGCTCATGACACCGGCCGAGGCATTCGAGGCCGTCGTCCCGTTTCTGGTCGCGATCGCGGCGGCGGCCCTTCTCGCGCAACCGGTTCTACGACGTTGGGCGACCGCGCACGTCGAGCGTCCCTGGGTGTTCATCACCGGGCTCACGCTGATCTGCGTGTACGGCGGCTATTTCGGTGCGGGCGCGGGAATCATGATCCTCGCGCTGATGCTGGTGGTCACCAGTGAACCGCTGTGGCGCGCAGCGTTGTCCAAGTCGGTGTTCCTCGGGATCGCCAACACCGTCGCGGCGATCGGTTTCATGATCTTCGGGCCCGTGAACTGGTGGGCCGCGCTCGCCATGGCCATCGGCTGTCTGGCCGGCGGATGGTGCGGGCCGCCGGTGGTCAAGCGCCTACCGCCCGGACCTCTTCGGATCGTGGTCGGCATCTGCGGTCTCGGGCTCGCCGCCTGGCTCGCGGTCGGCTGACTGTCATCCACCCGGATCTTGCGCAGGTCGTGAGGCGCGACTGGCGTACCCGACCCGCGATCTCTGAGTCGGGTACGCCAGTCGCCTCCTGTTCCGCTGTGTAGTTGTCAAGGGACGGATGCGGTCCCGGGCGTGAGCCGGGTGCGCCAAGGTGCTACGCGAAGAACTGTTGTCGGGCGATCTGTCAGGCTGCGTCGTCGAGTCGCATGGTGCGTCGGTTGTAGGCCGGTAACGGTCGACGGTGTGGGTCGATCGAGGCGGGCGGAACCAGCCAGGGGTGTCGGTCGAAACCCATGACGACGTCCCAACCGTGATGGTGGACCTGGGTGTGGCAGCGTTGGCAGAGCAGGCAACCGTTGTCGAGGTCGGTAGGACCATCGTCGGCCCAGTGCCGGACGTGATGCACCTGGGTATATGACGGCGGCGCACCGCATTTGATGCAGCAGCTGTCGCGGACGATCACGGCTCTGCGTAGGTGCGCCGGGAACAATCGCCGGGCTTGCCCCATCTGTAGCGGCACGCCTTCTCCGTCGAGGATGATCTCGGTGAGTGTCCCGTCACACGATATCTGGCGGGCGGTGGCCTGGCTGATGGATCCGGTCCACGGCAGGGTGGCTGGGTCGGCGCCGGTGGCGGGGATGGTCAGTACGAGTTGGGTGCGCGGAGAGCCGACGGTGTCGATGGTGGCGCCGACTGCAGCTTGGTCGAGGATGAGTTCGAAGGCGTCGGCGCGGCGTTGTTCGGCGGTGCGCCGGTCGTCGGAGCCGTCGGGTTCGGGGCGAGGGCAGGACCGTTCGTCGATCATCGACAGGAACTTCTCCCCGACGAGCTGGGTGAGGTCGGCGCGGATCTCGACACGGCCGTCGTCGGTGGAGTGCGCGTTGACCATGTTGAGGGACGGATCGTCGGCGGCGGCCATCCCGGTGTCGGTGGCGTCGGCGAGGGTGTTGCCGATGGTGCGGGCGTATTCGAGCACGCGCGCCGGCGTCGCACCCGACAGCGCTTGGCCGATGAGGTCGGTCTCGTGCGAACCCTTGTCTTCATCGGAAAGCCCGTCGGGGCAGCGGGTCTCGATGTGACTCATTCCGCGGACGATGGCGTCGACGACCTCGGTGGACAGTCGTCCGTCGGCGGCGTGACGAGCCAGAGCGGGCAGCGCGGGTAGACCGTCGACGCTTCGCATGATGCGATTGACCGAGGCGGGCGCGTGGCCGATCTCGACCAACAGCTTCCGGGTGGTGCCACCGGCCTTTTGTGCGACACCGATTGCGTCGAGTTGTGCTGTGTGGGTGACGATCTGATGGTCGACGATGTTGCGGATCCACCGCAGCGTGTTCAGCGCATCGAATGTCGTTTCACCCGTGGAGTCGTCGGCGGGCGGGCTGGTCTCGATGAGCTGATCGAGGAGTGTGTCGAGCTCTGGCATGACTCCACTGTACGGGAACATTCGTTCGACGGGTGAGGAGTTTCCACAAGCTCTTCGAGGTGAATGATGTTGGCACGTAATGGGTTCGGAGATGTGCACCGCGATCGATCACAGTGGTGAACTACAGTCACACCCGTTTCGCATTCTGTCGATAGGTGGTGGGTGTTGCTGGCCCGAAGCTATCGGAAAGCTGCGACACGTGACCACCGTGCCGGCCGCGGACTCGTCGGTCGTGACAGAGGTCGCGTGCAACGTCCGCCCGCTCGATGCCGGCCTCGACAACGAACCCCGATGGCAGACCGCCGGACCGGCGCTACGCGCTCGCGTCGAGTCGGGTCGGCGGGAGTCGCCGAGGTGGTCGCGCAGTTTCCTGACCCAGCCGATTCACTGAACGGGATCGACCGGCAACGGGCACGCAACATGCACATGAAGCCGGCATCCTGCGCATTCGGCGGCAGTTTCCCTCTCGACGAGGAAAACTCTGGTCGCCGGGGTTCGCGATGTCTAGACATGCACGGTGACCTTGTTTGTGGACATCACCCCCGACGACGCGGGGGGCCGGACGGCGGCTCCGGCCCGGGGCTCGTCGCGCCTGCGATCGGCGCTCACCAGGACAGGACTGCCGCTGCTGTCGGTGGTGGTGTTCGCGGGCGTCTGGCAACTGGTCGCCGTCAGCGGGATCTGGAGTGAGACCTTCGTTCCCCGCCTCGGCGCGGTGTGGGACGCCTTCGTCGACATGTCCACCACGCACAACGGGGTTCGCGGCTATGCCGACTACTACTGGTGGGAACACCTCTACATGACGCTGCGCCGCGTCTTCGCCGGTGTGGCGATCGGCGTGGCCCTCGGAGTTCTTCTCGGACTGGCGATGGGGACGGTCGCCTGGTTGCGGCGATTGCTCGAACCCTGGCTCACGTTCTTGCGTGCGCTCCCGCCGCTGGCGTACTTCTTCCTGCTCGTCATCTGGCTGGGCATCGACGAGGCGCCGAAGATCACGTTGCTCGCGCTCGCGGCGCTGCCACCCGCGGCCGTGGCGACCACTGCGGCGGTCAGTGCCGCCCCGGTGGGTCTGATCGAGGCCGCCCGCGCACTGGGCGCGTCCCGGTCGGAGGTGATCAGGGACATCGTGGTGCCGTCGGCGTTGCCGGAGACCTTCACCGGCATAAGACTTTCCGTCGGGATCGCGTACTCCTCGGTGGTCGCCGCCGAGCTCTTCAACGGTATCCCCGGGATCGGTGGCGTGGTCAAGGATGCCAGCAACTACAACAACACTCCCGTCGTCCTGGTCGGCATCATCGCCATCGGTCTGTCCGGACTGATCATCGACGGGCTCCTTCGATCAATCGAGCACCGAGTGGTGCCGTGGCGCGGAAAGGTCTGACACGCAATGACACTCACACGCAGGGGGGCCGGCATTCGCCGGATGCGACGCTCGAACAAGCCGGGACGTTCGCGGTTCGGTGTGGCGCTCGGGGTGGTCGCCGCAGTGATGCTGGTGCTCGTCGGGTGCTCGGTGGACAACTCGGGTAGCGACAGCAGCAAGCCGACGATCCGTATTGCCTACCAGTCCTTCCCCAGCGGCGACCTGATCGTCAAGAACAACGGCTGGCTCGAAGAAGCCCTGCCGGACCACAACATCAAATGGACCAAGTTCGACTCCGGTGCCGACATCAACACCGCCTTCGTCGCCAAAGAAGTCGATTTCGCCGCAATCGGTTCCAGCCCGGTGGCCCGCGGACTGTCCGCGCCACTGAACATCCCGTACCAGGTGGCCTTCGTTCTCGATGTCGCCGGTGACAACGAGGCACTCGTCGCGCGTGACGGGACCGGGATCGACACCGTCGCCGACCTGAGGGGTAAGCGGGTGGCCACCGCGTTCGCCTCGACTGCCCACTACAGTCTGCTCGCCGCGTTGAACGAGGCCGGGGTGAATCCGAAGGACGTCGACCTCATCGATCTGCAACCGCAGGCGTCCTTGGCGGCCTGGCAGCGCGGTGACATCGATGCGGTGTACACCTGGCTGCCCACCCTGGACGAATTGCGTCAGGACGGAAAGACTCTCGTTGCCAGCCGGCAGCTGGCCACCGCCGGGAAGCCGACGCTCGACCTCGGTGTGGTCTCCAGCGAGTTCGCCGAGGCGAATCCGGAGGTCGTCGACACCTGGCGCAAGGTCCAGGCCCGGGCGCTCACCCTCATCAAGGACGACCCGCAGGCCGCCGCCGACGCCGTGGCCGCACAGTTGGGTACAACGCCGGAGGATGCGGCGAACCAGTTGAAGCAGGGCACCTACCTCACGGTCGCGGAACTGACCAGCCCGACGTGGCTGGGCACCGCGGGAGAACCCGGCAATCTCGCGGAGAATCTGCACAGCGCAGCGGTGTTCCTGGCCGAACAGCAGCAGATCCCGGCCGCTCCGCCGCTCGAGACCTTCCGGAAGGCCATCTACACAGAGGGATTACCGGGTGTCGTCGAACAGCAGTAGCCCACTGGTCGACGCCGGGGATCGCGCCACCGCCGAGACCCCCGGCCGGGACGCGGGACAACGCGGTGCGATCCGCCTGCGTAACGTGTCGCAGACCTACGGGGCCGGGGCGGGCGCGGTCACGGCCGTCGGTCCGGTCGATCTCGACATCCCGCCGGGGGAGTTCCTGGTGCTGGTCGGGGCCTCGGGGTGCGGAAAATCGACCCTGCTGCGCCTGATCGCGGGATTCGAGCAGGCCTCGACGGGCGAGGTCGAGGTGTCGGGCGGCGCGCCACTGCCCGGCGTCACCTCCGGCGTGGTCTTCCAGCAGCCGCGGCTGTTCCCGTGGAAGACGGTGGGCGGCAACATCGATCTCGCACTCAAGTACGCCAGGGTCCCCCGCGGTGAACGGGCCGCGCGGCGCGTCGAGCTCCTGCATCGTGTGGGGCTCGAGGACATCGCGCAGCGTCGGATCTGGGAGATCTCGGGCGGCCAGCAGCAGCGTGTGGCGATCGCCCGCGCGCTCGCGGCCGAGACGTCGTTGCTCCTGCTCGACGAACCGTTCGCGGCCCTCGACGCCCTGACACGTGAACGGCTGCAGGAGGATCTGCGCGCGGTGAGCTCGGACAGCGGACGCACCAGTGTGTTCGTCACCCACAGCGCCGACGAGGCCGCCTTCCTGGGCAGCCGAATCATCGTCCTCACCCGACGTCCCGGCCGCGTCGCGCTCGACCTCACCTCGCCGCTGCCGCGCACAGGCGTGGGGCCCGAAGAGCTTCGGGGTTCACCCGAGTACGCCGCGTTGCGGGCCGAGGTGGGGGCGGCGGTGAAGGAGGCCGCCGTCGCGTGACCGACATCGCTCCCAGTAGAGGCCCTTTTCCTCAGCGTGGGATTAATCCTGTCGGTGGCGGCCGATCGCGGTTAGACAGTACGGGTGTCCTCCGTCGAAACCGCCGCCCCTTGCCACGACCGCTCATCGAGCGCGTCGATGTGCGCGGGTCCGGTGGTGTCGAGCAGGCACATCCCGACGCGTTCGATGGCCCTTCACTCGATGAACTGGTCGGACGGTTCGCACCATGGCTCGCCCCCGGCAAACCCTGGTACCGGCCCTGTTCGACCCGATCCGCGAAGGAACCATCATGACGACCTCGACCTCCCCTGAGTCCCGCACGTCTCAACCGTCCGCCACTTCCCAGCGCACCACGGGCTCACCGGCCATCTCGAGCGGTGTCGAGTTCGACATCGACGAGTTCGGTCCCCATTTCGGTGCCGAGATCCGCGGCGTCGACGTCGCCTCCGCCTCCGATGCGCAGGTCGCCGCGCTGCGCCGGGCGCTGATCGACTACAAGGTCATCGTGCTCCGTGACCAGCACCTCGACGATGCCGCCCACATCGAGTTCGGTAACCGGCTGGGCGATCTGACCTTCGGGCATCCGGTGTGGAACAGCGGCGATGTACCCGCCGAGGTCTATTCCCTCGACAGCACCGACGACGGATTCGCCGACGTCTGGCACACCGACGTCACCTTCATGCCAGGCCCACCCATGGGGTCGATCCTGCGCCCGGTCGTGTTGCCGCGCAACGGCGGTGACACCAACTGGGCCGACGCCGAGCTCGCGTACCGGTCGCTGTCGGAGCCGGTGCGGCGGATGATCGACGGTCTGAGTGCGGTGCACGACGGCAACCGTGCGTTCGGCTACTACCTCAAGCAGCGCCGCAACGGGCGTGGAAACACCTGGGACGGAGAGGAAGTGACCGAGCTGGTGCCGGTCAGCCACCCGGTCGTGCGCATCCACCCCGAGACCGGGCGCAAGTCGCTGTTCGTCAACCCGGGCTTCACCTCGCACATCGAAGGTGTGTCCGAGGCGGAGAGCCGCGGCATCCTGGACCTGCTCTACGCGCATCTCACCAAGCCCGAGCACATCGTCCGGCACCGATGGCGTCTGGGAGATCTCGTGCTCTGGGACAACCGCAACACCCTGCACTACGCGAACCGCGACTACGGGGACAACCGTCGGGTGATGCACCGCATCACGCTGCGGGGCGACGCGCCCATCGGGCCCGCCTGACCGACCTCCGAATCCCTATGACGTTGTGCCCGGCTACCGGGCACGACGTCATAGGGATTCTTCTTGTCGCGCTATTCAACCAAATGGTTGACAAAGCGTCGCGACGGGCGCATCGTTGAATTCAACCAAACGGTTGAGGAGGACGGATGGCAGACGAGTTGTCCAAGGTGTTCGCCGCACTCGCGGACCCGACGCGGCGCGACATGGTCGCCCGGCTGACGGTCTCCGATGCGACGGTCAGCGAACTCGCCGAGCCGTATGACGTCAGCATCCAGGCCGTCTCCAAGCATCTGAAGGTGCTCGAGGACGCCGGCCTGGTGACCCGAACCCGGGAGGCCCAAACCCGCCCGGTCCATTTGGAAGCAGAGGTGTTCGACCTCGTGACCAAATGGATCGAGCGGTACCGCAAGCGGGCGGAGGAGCGCTACCAGCGTCTCGATGTGCTGCTCGCCGAGATGAACGACGGCCCCGAGGCCCAGAAACCGATGTCCCAGAACTCGATGTCACAGAACTCGATGTCCCAGAACTCGATGTCACAGCACCTCGAGGACGAACTGCCACTCCACCAGGAAGGGAAAGTGTCATGACCGCAACCCAGACCCGCTACCCCGAGGCCGCGATCGAAGCCGACAAGGAGGTGCCCATCATCCGGATCACTCGTGACTTCCGCGGCACCCCGGCCCAGCTGATGAAGGCCCACACCGACCCCGAACTCTTCGTCCGCTGGATCGGTCCCGACGCCATCACCAGTCGCGTCATCGAATGGGATGTCCGCGACGGCGGGAGCTGGCGCTACGTCTCCACCCACGAGGGGCAGGAGTTCGGCTTCCGTGGCTGCTTCCATACGGTGTCGGACGACAAGATCGTGCAGACCTTCACGTGGCTGGACATGCCCGACGCGGTGTCGCTGGAGACCCTGTGGTTCGAGGACCTCGGCGACGGGACGACGCGCCTGCACGCACAGTCCCTGTGCGACAGTTTCGAAGCCCGCGACGGCTGGCTCGCCTCGGGTATGGAGGTAGGCGTGAACGACGGCTACGCCGCGCTCGACAAGATGCTCGCCGCAGGGGAGATCTGACCCGATGACTCTCACGGAGTTCGACGCGGCGGCCCGGCATCGAGCGATCGCCGACGGCTTCACCGAGATCGTCGACGGGGTTGCCGACTGGGACGCGCCGACACCGGTCGAGGGGTGGGTGGCGCGTGACGTGGTCGCCCACCTCGTCGACTGGTTCACCGGATTTCTCGCCGCCGACGGGATCGCACTGGCGGGCGGGCCCGCGGTCGCCGCCGACCCGGCCGGTGCGTGGTCGGCGCACGCGGGCGCGGTCCAGGCGCTGCTCGACGGCCCGTCGGCCGAGGCGACCTTCAGCCACCCGATGGCCGGCGAACATCGGCTCGCCGACGCGGTCGACCAGTTCTACACCCCCGATGTGTTCATGCACAGCTGGGACCTCGCCCGGTCCCAGGGCCGCACACCCGACCTCGACGCCGGCTACGCGCAGCGGCTGCTGGGCGGTATGGAACCGATCGATGCGATCCTGCGGAGCTCGGGTCAGTACGGACCGAAGGTCGAGGTGGCCGCCGACGCCGACGCAGCGAGTCGCCTGATGGGGTTCGTCGGCAGGGATCCGGGCTGGGCGCCGCCCGGCGGCTGAGGCCGGAGGCGACCTACCTGCGGGACGCACGCACATCACAACTCGGAGTAGCGTGGATCACGTGCCAGAGGACAACTTCACCACCCATGGTTCTCAGTCGACCGAAACCCGGCATCCATCACCCCGAACTCTGGGTGAACTGCGTGCCAGTGGCCACGTGCAGCGCAGCGTGCGCGACGAGATCCGCAACAATCTGCTGTCGGCGCTCCGCGAGGGCCGCGACCCGTGGCCGGGCATCGTGGGCTTCGAGGCGACGGTCATCCCGCAGCTCGAGCGCGCGCTGATCGCCGGCCACGACGTCGTGATGCTCGGCGAGCGCGGCCAGGGCAAGACGCGCATCCTGCGCACGCTGGTCGGGCTGCTCGACGAGTGGACACCGGTGATCGCCGGTTCCGAACTGGGCGAGCATCCGTATGAACCCATCACCCCGGGTTCGATCCGCAAGGCCGCCAACCTCCTCGACGACCTGCCCGTCGAGTGGCGTCATCGCAGCCAGCGCTACAGCGAGAAGCTCGCCACCCCCGACACCTCGGTGGCCGACCTGGTCGGCGACATCGACCCGATGAAGGTGGCCGAGGGCCGCAGCCTCGGCGACCCCGAAACCATCCACTTCGGGCTCATCCCGCGCGCCCACCGCGGGATCGTCGCGATCAACGAGCTGCCCGACCTCGCCGAACGCATCCAGGTCTCGATGCTGAACGTGATGGAGGAGCGCGACATCCAGGTCCGCGGCTACACGCTGCGCCTGCCCCTCGACGTCCTCGTGATGGCCAGCGCGAACCCGGAGGACTACACCAACCGCGGCCGCATCATCACCCCGCTCAAGGACCGGTTCGGCGCCGAGATCCGCACTCACTACCCTCTCGAGCTCGACGACGAGGTGTCGGTCATCGAGCAGGAGGCCGACCTCACCGCGAGTGTGCCGACCTTCATCACCGAGATCCTGGCGCGGTTCACCCGTTACGCCCGCGACCATCCGTCGATCGATCAGCGCTCGGGTGTCTCCGCGCGCTTCTCCATCGCCGGCGCCGAAACCGTTGCCGCGGCTGCACTTCACCGCGCCGCCGTGACCGGAGAGGATCAGGCGGTGGCCCGGGTCGTCGACCTGGCATCGGTGATCGAGGTGTTGCGCGGCAAGATCGAGTTCGAATCCGGGGAAGAGGGACGCGAGCTGGAGATCCTCGAGCACCTCATGCGCAAGTCCATCGCCGACGCGGTGCGCGCTCACCTCGGCGGCATCGACATGGCGCCACTGGTGGAGGCGCTCGAGAACGGCGAACCGGTGGTCACCGGCGACCGTGTCCGTGCCGCGGACTTCCTGCGTTCGATCCCCTCGCCCGAGGACACCTCGGGGGTGCTGGACGAGATCGCCGAGCGGCTCGACGCCGAGATCGACGGCGAGCGGGCGAGCGCCGTCGAGCTGGCACTGGAAGGCCTCTATCTGGCGCGCCGGATAGGTAAGGAAGCCGACGAATCGGGTCAGACCCTCTACGGCTGACGCCGACTCGGCGAGATCGAACCATCGGTAAGGGAGAGCACCATGGCGCGCAAGAGCTTTCACCGTTCGCGGTATCAGCGCTACACCGGCGGGCCCGACCCGTTGGCGCCGCCGGTCGACCTGCGTGAGGCGCTGGAGACCATCGGCGACGACGTGATGGCCGGCGCGTCGCCGCAGCGTGCGCTCCGTGAGTTGCTCCGACGCGGAACCCCGAACATGCGTGGGCTCGACAAGCTGCGCGAGCAGATCAACCGACGCCGGCAGGAGTTGCTGAAGAAGCGCAACCTCGACGGTACGTTCGCCGAGATCCGCGAGCTCCTCGATCGTGCGGTACTCGAGGAGCGCAAGCAGCTGGCCCGCGATCTCGACGACGACGCCCGCTTCGCCGAGATGCAGATCGGCAGCCTGCCGCCCTCGACGGCGCAGGCCGTCGAGGAGCTGTCGGAGTACAACTGGCGCAGCCCGCAGGCGAAGCAGGACTACGACAAGATCAAGGACCTCCTCGGCCGGGAATTGCTCGATCAGCGTTTCGCGGGGATGAAAGAGGCTCTCGAGGGAGCGAACGAGCAAGACCGGCAACGTATCTCGGAGATGCTCAAGGATCTCAACGAGTTACTCGCGGCGCACAATCGCGGTGAGGACACCACCGAGAAGTTCGACGAGTTCATGAACTCCCACGGCGAGTTCTTCCCGGAGAACCCGCGCAACACCGACGAACTCATCGACTCACTGGCGCAGCGCGCGGCGGCGGCGCAGCAGTTCTACAACTCGCTGACCCCCGAGCAGCGGGCCGAGCTCGACCAGCTGGCGCAGCAGGCGTTCGGCTCGCCGGACCTCATGAGTCAACTCACGCAGATGGATTCGCAGTTGCGTGCGGCGCGCCCCGGACTCGACTGGGACGACGCGCAGTCGTTCTCCGGTGACCAGCCGATGGGTCTGGGTGAGGGTGCGGCGGCGTTGCGTGACATCTCCGAGCTCGAGGCGCTCTCCGAGCAGCTGTCGCAGCAGTACGCCGGCGCGCAGATGGACGACATCGACCTCGACGCGCTCGCTCGTCAGCTGGGGGACGAAGCGGCCGTCGACGCCCGGATGCTCGCCGAACTCGAAAAGGCACTGTCCGAACAGGGATTCTTCGACCGCACCTCCGACGGTCAGCTCCGACTGAGCCCCAAGGCGATGCGCCAGCTGGGGCAGTCGATCTTCCGGGACATCGCCGAGCAGCTCTCGGGTCGCCGAGGCGATCGCCAGACACGCCAGAGCGGTCTACTCGGCGAGCCCACCGGCGCGTCCCGCGAGTGGGAGTTCGGCGACACCGACCCCTGGGACGTCACCCGCACCGTGTCGAATGCGGTGTTGCGCACCGTGTCCGAGACCAACGAGCCGTCGCAGGCCACGTCGGAGATGGCGCGCTCGGGCGTCCAGATCACCGTCCGCGATGTCGAGGTCTCCGAAACCGAGACCCGCACACAGGCCGCCGTGGTGCTCCTCGTCGACACCTCGTTCTCCATGGAGATGGAGGGACGGTGGACGCCGATGAAGCGCACCGCCATCGCCCTGAATCATCTGATCTCCACGCGTTTCCGGAGCGACGAGCTTCACCTCATCGCGTTCGGCCGGTATGCGCGGTCCATCGACATCTCGGAGCTGACCGGCCTGCAACCGCGGATGGAACAGGGCACCAACCTGCACCACGCGCTGTTGCTCGCCCAGCGGCACCTCCGGCGGTTCCCGAATGCGCAACCCGTCGTCCTGGTGGTCACCGACGGCGAGCCCACCGCACATCTCGACCCCAGTGGTGAGCCGTTCTTCTTCTATCCGCCGCACCCGCAGACGATCGCGCTGACGGTGCGCGAGCTCGACCACGTCGCCCGGATCGGTGCGCAGATCACCTTTTTCCGACTCGGGGAGGACCCGGGCCTGGCCCACTTCATGGACCAGATCGCGCGTCGCGTCGGCGGCCGGGTGGTCGCACCCGACGTCGACGGACTCGGGGCCGCCGTCGTCGGTGACTACCTGCGGGCACGTAAGGGGCCCCGGCGCGGCTGACAAACGCCGGTCACCCCGGCCGTCTCCCGCGAAGCTCAGGCGGTTGCGGGTTTGCGGCCGGCGATGATCCAGAGCACGACGCCGACCACTGCGACCAACCCGCCGAATCCGCCGCCGAACACCGCGAGAAGGACACCGCCGACGCCGCTGAAGATCCCGGCCGCGTCGATCGATGCGACGACCGCGGGCGAATCGCATCGGAACGTGTAGGTGCCCGATTCGACGACCTCGAATGAGTCGAAGGACTCCACTCCGGAACCGTCGAAAGTGAATTCGCTGGTCGTCCCGGGTCCGGGCGCGAGCGCCGCGGGTCCGGTGATCTCGCATGCCGGTACCCCGGACTCGGTGTTGCTGCTGAACAGCTGGAAGGTGTCCCCGGTGTCGTAGTCCTGCTCGGCGGTGGGGTTGACCTCGAAGGCCTTGTCCACCGCATCGCCTATCCCGGCGACTGCCATCACGACGCCGATGGTCACCGACAGAAGGAGCAGGACAACGCCTACGACGGTGAGGATCTTGCCCCACCGCCGCATACCCGCCCGATCCTCACGTGGTGGCAGCGGTGGGGGATAGGCCTGTTGCGGCCAGGGTTGTCCGGGCGGGGACTGGCCCGGGTCGTATTGCCGGCCGGGGTCATAGGGCTGACTGGGGTCATAGGGCTGGCTGGGGTCATAGGGCCGGCCGGGCCGGGACTGGCCCGGGTCATAGGGCTGGCTGGGGTCGTCGGGCTGGCCCATGATCGCCTCCGATGTGCGCCGGTCGGCGTCCCCGTCCGGACTCGGGATGAATTATGCCGCTCGGCGGGCACTTTCGGGGTCTGTTGCGCCGACCGCCGACGAGACGACAGCAGTGGTCCCGACGTCGGGGTGTGTGTCGGGGTGTATTTCAGGGTGGTCGGCACGTCATCGGGCCACTAGGGTCGTGAGTCGTGACCCAACCCGGTGACCTTCCGATGCCCGACGATCGTCGCGCGCGACTGCGCGCGGCCGACGCCGACCGCGAACTGGTCCACGAAATCCTCTCCGCGGCGATGGCTCACGGCAGTCTGTCGCCGGTCGAATACGAGGAACGTGCCGGGAAGGCGTTGTCGGCCAAGACTTTCGGTGACCTCGATGAGCTCACCGATGATCTGCCCGTCGCGCAGCTCGGTGTGCCCATGCCCGCGGCCAGCCTGTCACCCGGCCCGCGCGTGACCGGTGGGAGCGCCGAGACCGCGGTCCGTCATCGCCTGGCGATCATGTCGGGCAGCGAACTGTCGGGGACGGCGGTCGTCGCCGATCAGCTCACCGCCACCGCCATCATGGGCGGCGTCGACATCGACCTGCGCGAGGTCGAATTCACCGCACCGGTCCTGACCGTGGAGTGCGTCGCGATCATGGGCGGCATCGACATCAAGGTCCCTGAGGCGGTGTCGGTCGAGATCGGGGGGCTGGGCATCATGGGCGGCTTCAGCGGAAAGTCGCAGAAGTCGTCGAGACCCGGTGCCCCAGTCATCCGGGTGACCGGGTTGGCGCTGATGGGCGGCGTCGACGTCAAATACGTACCGCGCGACCAGCCGGACGCCTGAACGTCGAGTCGGTCACGCGAGCAGAAGTGCGATGACGGTGATGGTCGGGATCGATGCGAGCGTCGTGATCAACGCGGTGTCACGCGCGAGGATCTGTCCGCGTCGATACCGGGTCGCATAGACGAGGACGTTCTGGGCGGTCGGCAGTGCCGCGATGACCACCTGAGCGAACAGCGCGTCGCCCTCCTGGCCGAAACCCCATCGTGCGATGGCGTAGACGGACAGCGGCATGACGACCATCTTCAGCACGGATGCCAACGCGATGTCGCGACGCGGACTCTCGCCCTTCTTGAACACCGCGACACCGGTCAGCGAGAGTCCGAAGGCCAGCAACGCCGCGGGGACCGACGCGTCTCCCAGCATCTTCAGCGGAGACATCACCGCCGCCGGCGGAGTCCACCCGATCAGCGAGACCGCCAGGCCGGCGATTCCGCCGACGACGATCGGGTTGGTGACCGGCGCGACGAGTGAATCACGGACCAGGGACCTGCCGGAGTCGCGATCCAGCGCGGTCAGGTCGAGGGCGAGCAGCGCCACCGGGGAGTAGATGAGGATCTGGAACAGCAGCAGCGGAGCGATGAACGAGGCGTCGTCGAGGACGAAGATCGCGATGGGGAGCCCGAGGTTGACACTGTTGACATACGACGCGGAGAGTCCGCCGATGACGAGCTCGGGAACCGGGCGCCGTAACCAGAGTCTGGCGACCGCCACGTAGATGACGCCCATGAGGACCGCGCTGCCCCCGGCGATCGCCAGCGTCGAGGAGAAGATGACCGACAGGTCCGACGTCACCATGGAATGGAACAGCAGCGCCGGGGTGAAGACGAAGAAGACCAGCCGGGACAGAACCTCGTGCGCATGATCGCCGATGACCTGCGTACGTCCGAGGATGTACCCCACTCCGACTACTATGAAGATCACCGTGAAGCCGGAGATGACGCCAGACACTGCGCGAAGTCTATTCGTACGGCATTGGGGCGCATCTGTCGGATCGAGTTGGGGGTTGTGAGTGAGTTATCCACCGGGACAGGGTTCGGGTCAGGGCCAGGACGACTGGGGGACTGTGCCGAACTCGGGTGCGGCGGAAGGCTCCCGTCCGAATCTGAACAAGGGTGACCAGTCGTCGGGTCAGGCACCCGACGAATACGCTCCGACGCAGTTCGGCCCTTCTCACCAGGGTGGCCCGTCTTCGGACCCCTACGGCCAGAATCCTTACGGCCAGAGTCCTTACGGCCAGAGTCCTTACGGCCAGAGTCCTTATGGTCAGGATCAGTACGGCCAGAACCCTTATGGTCAGGATCAGTACGGCCAGAACCCGTACGGGTCGCAGCCGGGCGGCCAGGGATTCGGCGCCGCGCCCGGTCAGGATCCGTACGGACAGCCTCCGGTGACACCGCCGGGAGCGCAGTACGGTCAGGTCAACGACCCCTACCAGGCGCCTGCCTACGGTTCGGCTTACGGTTCGGCCACTCCGTACGGTGCCGCACAGTATGGGGGTTACGGCTACGGCACGCCTGCTGCCCAGAGCACCAACGGCAAGGCGATCGCCGCGATGGTCTGCGGCATCGTCGGCGTCATCTCGCTGGTCGCGTGCTTCTTCTTCTCGTTCTTCCTCTCGATTCCGATCGGCATCGCCGCCGTCGTCCTGGGTTTTCTGTCGCGGCGCGACATCGAGCAGTCGAACGGCACCCAGACCGGCGCGGGTATGGGACTGACCGGAATCATCACCGGCGCGCTGTCGATCCTCGGCGGCGTGGTGTGGGTCGTGCTGTTCATCATCGTGCTGGCCGCCGGTGGAACGGACTCGTACTACTACTAGTGAACGACTCAGCGGTCGGATCTTCGAGGTCAATCCTCGACTCCACCCTGTTCGGGGCGTTTTCTCACTAGTCTGTGACTCATGTGCAGCGGGTGCTGCACGCATGAATCCTTCCACCGTGACCCGGTGTGCACAGATGGTGAGGGCACCTGATGACGAATCCCACCGAAGGCGCGGATCCGCGAGATCCTTCCTCTGCATCTCGGTCCGGGCCCGATCCGTCAGCACCCGACCGGCCAGATTCCGACCGGGCGGCGCCGCAGCCACCCGGCCCCGATGCGTCTGCCACCGATCCCTCCCCGTGGGAGCCGACGCAGAAGGCGGCTGTGGCCGGACCGGATTCAGATCCGGGGTCCGTGCCGGTGACATCGACGCCGGGAGCAGGCCCCGACGGCACCGACGTTCCCGAGTCGCACAGTCCCGCCGACGGGGTCACGCGCATCATCAGTACGCCCGGGTCTCCGTCGGAGCCTGCCCAGCCGGGTCCTGCCCAGTCGAATCCAGTCGGGCAGACGCCGGTGGCGCCTCCCGGCACCACACCCGCGCCACCACCTCCACCTCGAGGCGCAGACGGTCCTGCCCCGTCCGGATACGACTCGACCCGCGTCATCTCCACGCGCCCGCCCGCCGGACCAGGTGCGCAGCAGTACGGCGCCCCGCCACCGGGACCCCCGGGTCAGGCACCCCAGTCCCCACACGCTCCCGGCCAGGCGCCCGGATACGGCCAACAACCCGGATACGGCCAGCCACCCGGTTATGGACCGCCGCCCGGGTACGGCCAACAGGGATATGGCCAACCGCCCGGATACGGCCAGCAGGGGTACGGCCAACCGCCTCAGGGGGTGCCGCCATCGGCACCGGGGCAGCCGCCGTACGGCGGACCACCTCAAGGGCCGCCCGGGCAGCAGTACGGACACCAGGCCCATGACCCATCGGCCGGCGGCCCGCCGAACTATGGCCAGCCGTCGCAGCAGAGTGCTCAGCAGGACCGGTACGGCAACGCCGATCATGCCGACGACGGGGGGCAAGGTCCGGGCGGCGGCAATCCCGACGCCGACAATCCCTACGCCCACGGCGGGGGACCCGAACCCACCACCAGCACCCTGGCGGTGCTGGCGTTGGTCGCGTCGTTGCTGGGTCTGCTGTGCAGCGGGATCGGCGGCCTGATCGGGTTGGTCCTGGGCGTGATCGCGCGTAAACAGATCGCGGCATCCGGGGGTGCTCAGAAAGGTGACGGGCTGGCGCTCACCGCAATCATCATCGGGGCGTTCATCCTGGTCGTGTGGGTCGTGTACTGGCTGGTCATCGCGCTCACCGGGGTGGAAAATCCCTGGTCGTCCTTCTGAGGTCCGCGTGGACGGCGGCCATTTTGGAGCTCGGCGTCCTCAGCAGGTAGTCTGGTCGGGTTGTGTGCCGCGCCCGCGAGGGCTGATCGGCGCACTGACTCGGGCCGATCAGTGATGTCACGTCACCAGCGGCCACGCAGACCACAGTAAGAGAAGGGCTCAACCATGGCTGTACCGAAGCGCCGGATGTCGCGGGCGAACACCCGTAGTCGTCGTTCGCAGTGGAAGGCAGACAACCCCGCACTGCAAGAAGAGAAGGTGAACGGCGTCCCCGTGCGGATCCCTCGTCGACTCGTGAAGGCTGCTCGCGCCGGCCTCATCGATCTGGATCGTCGCTAGCCTCGTTCGGTTGCCGTTCACGGCACCGCGATTGTCATACCGATGGCCGCCCCTGGGATAGTCCGGGGGCGGTCATTCGTGTGCCGTCATCGACGGCCGCACCTGACGTGAGGCCGGCGCCCACTCGGTGGGCGCCGCTGTAGGAAGGGTTTCTCGTGCTCCTCGACGTTCTGAACTTCGCGGGCATCGCGGTGTTCGCCGCGTCGGGGGCGATGCTCGGGGTCCGCAAGGACTTCGACCTGTGGGGCATCATCACCGTGGGCGTGCTGACCGGGGTCGGCGGCGGCGTTCTGCGCGACGTGCTGCTGGGGATCAGTCCGCCCGCCTCGATCAACGGCTGGGGGCCGGTGGTCACCGCCACCGTGGCGAGTCTGCTGGTGTTCTTCTTCCATCCCGCGTTCGCGAAGCTGCGCCGTTCGATCCTGGTGCTCGACGCGTTCGGCATGGGATTGTTCGCCGCCGTGGGTGCGGGCATCGCGCTCGACGTCGATGCGAGTCCCTTCGCCGCGACGACCGTCGGACTGCTCACCGCGGTGGGTGGCGGCGTCCTGCGCGACGTGATCTCCAACGAGATCCCGCTGCTTCTCCAGCCGTCGGACCTCTACGCGGTCCCCGCTGTGCTCGGCGCGGCGATCGTCGCGGTCTGCGCGACGCACAGTTCGGTCCCGCAGTGGATCTGGCTCGTCGTCGGATCTGTTCTCGCCACCGGCCTTCGCCTGGTCAGTCTCAAGTTCAACCTGCACCTCCCGACCGCGCGACGCTGAGCTCTCCCGCAGACCCACCACCGATGGACATACCCACCCCGGAATTCGGGGAGGACGTGTCCAGCTGTGGTGGATCTGCGAGACATGGCACCGGCGGGGCATGCGCTGCGTCAAAGCGTCATGGACATTCCCGCCGACTCACATGGCCTGGTTCTACGCTCCGAGGTTGTCGGACCTCATGTCACCGACAAGCAGCTGCAGCGTTCCGTCGCCGATGACGGACTGCGGCGACTCTGGCCGGGGATCTTTGCCGACTCCTCGACGCTCGCCGACCTCGACAAGCTCGAGACGCACCGGATGACCGTAATGGCGGCTGCGCGAGCGGGTGGCCCGACGCGGATCGTCAGTCACGTGTCAGCGGGCGCGATGCATCGACTCCCGATGCTCTACCCGGACCTGACCCGGGTTCATGTGACGTCGCCGAAAGTGGGTAAGACGACGGACCGGGTGGTGCGCCATCAGGGTGTGGTCGCTCCGCGCGATGTGGTCGTCGTCGACGGCGTCGCGGTCACCTCCGTCGCCCGCACGGCATGCGACGTCGCCCGTCTCGGGAACTCGCGCCGGGCGCTGGTCGTCCTGGACGCAGCCCTGAGACAGGGCGCCGAGTTGCAGCGAATGCAGGAGATCCTCGAGTCGTGCCGGCGCTTCAAGGGCGTCGAGATGCTCCGGCGGATGTTGCCACTGGCGACCGCCCAGTCCGAGAGTGTCGGCGAATCACTCAGTCGCGCACTGATGCTCGAGTGTGCGGACCTTCCCGAACCGCGACCGCAGGTGTCGATAGTCGACGACGACGGCACCTTCATCGCTCGCGTCGACTTCCTTCTCGCGGAGAAGTTGGTGGGCGAGTTCGACGGGCTGGTCAAATACAGCGGTGCGCTCAGCGACACACCTCCGTGGCAGACGGTCGTCGAGGAGAAGGCCCGCGAGGACAAGTTGCGGGCACAGGGGTACATCGTCGTTCGCTGGACCTGGCAAGACCTGCGCGACCGGGCGAAGTTTCATGCGCTCCTCACGCAGGGTCTGCGACTTGCCGGGGTCCACTGATCCGCATACCCACCACAGACGGGCATACCCACCCCGAAATTCGGGGTGGGTATGCCCAGGGGTGGTGGGTTTGCGGGGCGGCTACTGCGCGATGAACTTGTTGACGGTCCGGTTCAGGAAGTTGGGGATGAACTTGGCCGCATTGCCGAGGAACAGGGTCTGGGCTCCCACCGAGTAGCTCGTGCGGTGCAGGAGCTTGTCCTGCCGCGTGGGATGCACCGACTCCCACACCTTGTCGGCAACCTGCTCCGGGGTGATCCGGATGCCGAGTGTCTTGGTGGACTTGGTCTCTCCGGAGGCCAGCGCCGTCTTGGCCCACAGCGGCCAGATGCTGACCGCGCGGATGTCGTCGTGCTCCCACTCGAGCTCGAGCGCCTCGGTGAGCCCGCCGACGAAGAACTTGGTGGCCGAGTAGACCGCGATTCCGGGCTGGCCGTAGATCGCCGACGCCGAGGCGATGTTCACCAGGTGGGCCCCGGGGGTCTTCTTCAGATACGGGTAGGCGGCCTGGGCGCCGAGCGCGACGCCGAGTGCATCGATGTCGATCTGGCGACGGATGTCCTCCGGGGTGATGTGGTGGATCTTCCCCGCGTGCAGGATGCCGGCGTTGTTGTCGAGGACGTCGAGGGTTCCGCCGGTGTGCGAGGTGAACTCGGCCAGGGCGTTGGCCCACTGCTCGGGTTCGCGGACGTCGAGCGTGCCGGTGATGAAGTCGGGGTGATCGGCCTTCACCTTCGCGAGGGCGTCGGCATCGACGTCGTACACACCGACCGTCCAGCCTTCCCGACCGAACCGCTCGGCGGTGGCGAGACCGATTCCGGCGGCCCCGCCGGTGATGAAGATGGAAGACATGCGAACTCCTACCAAGTGAACGGCGTGCTGAAGAGGTTCTGACCTGCAGCGATTCCGGCTGCCACTGAACTTACCGGCCAGTATATTCGGCGAATCGTTTACTCGGTCACACCACGGTGCTATCTTGACAACACGCATTGTTATTACATCGATCATTGTCACGATCGCCGACCGGGAAGCGAGTCACTCATGACGGCCGCGATGGAACGAACCGAGAACGTCATCAGCATGCGAGACCAGGGCACCGAAGAGGTGTCGACCCGCCTGCTGGCCTCGGCTGCCCGCCTGTCACGAAACGCGATGACCGAGATCGACTGGTCCAAGCCGATGGACCCCGCCAAATACGGCTGCAGCCCGGAGTGGTCGTCGTTGTACGGGACCGACTACTGGGACGAACTCACCGAGGAGCAGCGCATCTCGGTCACGCGCCACGAGTTCGCGTCGATCATGAACATCGGCATCTGGTTCGAGATGATCCTGCAGGAGATGGTGATCCGGGATCAGTATCTGGGCGACTACCACGGTGCCGAGTTCCAGTTCGCGCTCACCGAGATCGCCGACGAGTGCCGCCACTCGATCATGTTCGCCAAGGCCTCGGAGAAGATGGTCGGTACCTCCTACCGGCCGTCGAAGAAGGTCGCCCGGCTCGGCAAGGTCTTCAAGATGACCGCCAAGAACGAGGTCGCCTACGCGGGAATCCTTGTCGCCGAGGAGGTTCTGGACGTCTTCCAGCGCGGCTGCATGCGTGATGACCGCGTGTTGGATTTCATCCGCACCGTCAACGAGATCCACGTCCTCGAGGAATCGCGCCACATGAAGTTCGCGCGCGAAGAGGTGCGCGAATCGTTGGAGGGCGTGAGCTGGGCGCGACGCCAGTTCAGTGCACTCGCCGTGGCTATCGGGGCCTACTACATCGTGACCAGCCTGGTGCAGGGCCAGGCATTCGCCGACGCCGGACTCGACGCCGAGCGCGCGCTCCGGGAGATGAAGCACAACTCCCACTTCCACTCGATGATCCGGAGCAGCTGTGCCCACCTCATGGAATTCCTCGACGAGGTCGGCCTGCTGACCAAGCCCGCCATGCGGTACTACCGGAAAGCCCACATGCTCTGATGTTCGTCATCACTCAATCATGTTGCAGCGACGCGGCATGCGTGTCGGTGTGCCCGGTGAACTGCATCCACCCGACGCCAGAGGAACGTGGCTTCGGCAGCTCAGACATCCTGCACATCGATCCCGAGGCCTGCATCGACTGCGGGGCGTGCGCCGACGCCTGCCCGGTGGATGCGATCTACCCCGCGGACAAGCTCGGCACGCGCGACAAGGTGTTCATCGACATCAACGCCGACTTCTACAAGCACAACCCGGATGTGCGGTCGGGGTGGGAGCCGATCGACTCGGAGTCGGGCTCCACCGTCACCTACCCCGAGGTTCCCAAACTGCCTGCCGGCCTGCGGGTTGCGCTCGTGGGGACCGGTCCCTCGGGTGGTTACGCGCTGCGTACGCTGCTCGACCGGACCGAGGCGCAGGTCACCGTGATCGACAAGCTCCCGACGCCGGGCGGCCTGGTCCGTGCCGGTGTCGCACCGGATCATCCGGGCACCAAGGGTGTGCTGCGCGGCTTCGATCTGCTCTACCGTGACCCCCGGGTCACGATGCTCACCAACGTGACCGTCGGCGACGGTCCCGACCAGATCACCCCGGCCGAGTTGTCCGACCATTTCGACGCCGTGTTCTACGCGGTCGGCGCGAGTGAGTCACGGCGACTGGACATCCCGGGCGAGGAACTCCCGGGTTCGACCTCGGCCACCGACCTGGTGGCCTGGTACAACGGCGTGCCCGGCGTCGAGCAGGGACCACCGTTGCGTCGGGGGACGACCGAGGACCCGGCCACGGGTCGTGCGGTCGTTGTCGGAACGGGAAATGTCGCGCTCGACGTCGCACGAATCCTGGTGTCACCGCCGGAGTTGCTGGCCACCACCGACATCGCCGACCGTGCACTGAACATCCTGCGGGAGCAGAACGTGCACGAGGTGGTGCTCCTCGGCCGGCGCGACCAGGCGGCAGCCGCCTATACGGCGGCGGAATACCGTGCGCTGTCGGAGATCCCGGGTGTCGAGGTCGAGGTGATCGACGGCGTCGACGGGGTGGACATCCCGTCGTCGTTCCGCGGCCCGGCAGATCCCGCGCGGCGTCGCATCGTCTTCCTGTTCCACAGCACTCCGGAAGAGATCGTCGGCGACGGGCAGGTCGAGTCGATCACCGTCCGAACCGGCGAAGGACGCCACCACATCGCCACCGACCTCGTGGTGCGTTCCATCGGATACCGTTCGACCCCGATACCGGGGGTGGCGTTCGACGACGACCGCGGGATCTTCCGGAACGTCGACGGTCGCCTCACCGACGACTCGGGCCAGATCGTGCCCGGCGGATACGTACTCGGCTGGGCCAAACGCGGCCCGAGCGGCGGCATCGGGGTCAACAAGGTGTGCGCGACGCGCACGGTCGAGGACTTCATCGACGACGCCCGATCGGGGGTGCTGCGACGCACCCGACGTGCCCCGGATGCCTTCTCGTCGTTGGTGCGCAAGCGCGTGCGGACCGTCATCGGGTACCGGGGCATGCGTGCCATCGACCGCACCGAACGGCGTCGTGGCGAGGAGCAGGGCCGTCCGAGGGTGAAGTTCACCCAGGTCGCGGAGATGGTCGGTGCCGCGGGGTGGCGCCGGAGCTGATTGCCCGGCACCCCGGGGAGCGGATTCGCCCTCGGAGCATGTCGCCCTCGTGTCACCATTTCTGCCAACCGACGACTCGAGGAGACGCGATGACCACGCCGGCCGCAGTGACAGCAGAGGGAGTCGACACGAGGTGGCGACAGCGATCGCTGCTGGCCGTGTTCCTGACCGCGCTGGTGGCGCAGAACGCCCTGGCGATCCCGTACGTGCAGCGCAACGGCCCGGCGTCGGTCAAGGACTTCTTCGTCGGCGACATCCTGAAGACGACGCCCGGTCGCTTCGCCATGGTCGACCTCACCTTCGTGGTGATCGGATTCCATGTCTGGGCGTTCTCCGAGGCGCGGCGGCTGCGCATCCTGCCATGGTGGTTGGCGTCGGTGGTGCTCACCTTCGGGGTGGGTATCGCCACCGCCATCCCGTTCTTCTTCCTCGCACGTGAACGGGCGCTGTCTCCGCGCTGACGCCCGATCGTCGCCCTCTCGGCGACCGACCACGTTGGTGAGAACCAGAAAACGCTGCCGTAACACCGCGGCAAGTCGCATTTCACGCGCCTCGCGGATAGTGGCGGCATGTCGAGCACTCCACATTTCCTCCAGGGCGTCTTCACGTTCGCGGGGGCCGGTCTCGCCAAGCCGGGACCCATCGACGCGTCGCTGACCTTTGTCGTCCCCCCGGGAATGACGGCGCAGCCGTTGTACTTTCGCGGCGGCAACAGCTCCGATGAACTGATCTGCGTCACCCTCGTGCGCGACGGGAAGCCGATGCGGATGTTCCCGATGGGGGCCAAGTCGTCGGTCAACGTGCCGCTGCGGGTGGTCGAGGACGTGGACCCGGATGCCACGCTGGAACTCCTGATCGCCGCGCCGGAAGGTGCGAGCGGCGAGGTCGTCGTCGACTTCGGGATGGTCATCTTCTGATGTCGGCAGCGCAATCGGGTCGTCGGGGTGTCCCGGATCGCCTCCGACTGGTGGTGGTCGGCAACGGCATGGCCGGGGCACGGACCGTCGAGGAGATCCTCGAACGCGGCGGCGGTGACCTGTTCGACATCACCATGATCGGCGACGAGCCGTACGGGAACTACAACCGCATCATGCTCAGTCACGTCCTCGCGGGTGAGTCCACGGTCGACGACGACGATCTGATGCTCAACCCGATGGCCTGGTACCGCCAGAACGGCGTCACCCTTTTTGCCGGTGACCGCGCCGAGGCGATCGATCGGTTCGCGAAGACGGTGACGTGTGCGTCGGGCCGGGAGATCGAGTTCGACGTGCTCATCATCGCCACCGGCTCGCACACGTTCTTCCCCAACATGGACGGATTACGTGAACCCGACGGCAAACTCGCCCGCGGCGTGTTCGGGTTCCGGACCATCTCCGACACCAACGGCATGCTGCAGATGGCCACCGCGCGTGACCACGTCCGGGCCGTCGTGATCGGTGGCGGTCTCCTCGGGCTGGAGGCCGCGTACGGATTGCAGTCGCAGGGAGTATCCGTCGACGTGGTGCACTCGCCCGGACACCTGATGAACCAGCAGCTCGACGAGCGCGGCGGAAAGGTGCTGCGCAACAAGATCGAATCCCTCGGTGTGGGCGTGCACACCGGTAAACGCACGACGTCGGTGATGCGGAACGACGACGGAACCGTCTCCGGCGTCGGGTTCACCGACGGTGACTCGTTGCCCGCCGACATGATCGTGGTGACCGCGGGTATCCGGCCCAACGTCGAAATCGCCCGCAGCGCAGGGCTCGTCGTCGAACGCGGGATCGTCGTCGACGACCAGATGCGTTGCGAGGACGAGGCGTTCATCTACGCGGTCGGGGAGTGCGCGCAGCATCGCAGCGAGGTCTACGGTCTCGTCGCACCGCTGTGGGAGCAGGCCGTCGTGCTCGCCGATGTGTTGACCGGCGCGAATCCGAAAGCGGAATACCACGGTTCGCGGTTGACGACGAAGCTCAAGGTCGCCGGAGTCGACGTCGCGGCCATGGGGGTCAAGGGGCCCGAACGGGAGGACGACGAGTTCGTCCAGTTCTACGAACCGCGCAACGGCATCTACAAGAGCGTGGTGGTCCGCGACAACAAACTGATCGGCGCGATGCTGCTCGGCGACATCTCGAAGGTCAACTTCCTCACGCAGGCCTTCGACGACAAGGTCCCGCTGCCCGACGAACGCATCTCGATGCTGTTCGACATGGGCACGCCCAGCGCCGAGACCGGTGCCGCCGAACTCGCCGACGACGTGCAGGTGTGCAACTGCAACGGAGTCACCAAGGGCGACATCATGAGTTGCGTGGCGTCGGGCTGCACCAGCGTGGGGGAGGTGTGCGCCAAGACCCGTGCCGGTAAGGGCTGCGGGTCGTGCAAGGGTCTCGTCGCCGACATCGTCGAGCTCGCGGCCGGGGATTCGCTCACCGCCGACGCCTCGGCCGACTGGTATGTCCCGGCCATCCCGCTGACCAAACCCGAACTGATCGACGCCATCCGGCGGCAGAACCTGCGGTCGGTCAGTGACATCTTCGCCAAGCTCGCACCCGACGGTGAGGATGCGGCCGCGAAGATGCCGCTGGCGTCACTGCTGCGGATCATCTGGGGTTCGGACTGGAAGCGTGAACCGGGTGCGCTGTTCGTCAACGACCGTGTGCACGCGAACATCCAGCGCGACGGCACGTTCTCCGTGGTGCCGCAGATGAAGGGCGGGGTCACCTCGCCCGAGCAGCTGCGCAAGATCGCCGATGTGGCGGACAAATACTCGATCCCGATGATCAAGGCGACCGGCGGCCAGCGACTCGACCTCCTCGGCGTCAAGAAGGAGGATCTCCCCAAGGTGTGGGAGGACCTCGGCATGCCGTCGGGATACGCTTACGGTAAGAGCTTCCGGACGGTGAAGACCTGTGTGGGCACGGACTATTGCCGATTCGGGCTCGGGGATTCGACGCAACTCGGCATCGACATCGAGACGCGCTATCAGGGGCTGGAATCGCCGGCGAAGCTGAAGCTCGCGGTGACGGGGTGCCCGCGGAACTGCGCCGAGGCCCTGTGCAAGGACTTCGGCGTGGTCGCGATCGGCGACGGCAAATGGGAGATCTACGTCGGCGGTGCCGCCGGTGCGCACATCCGCAAGGGTGATCTGCTGGCGACGGTCGACTCACCCGCCGAGGTGATCCGGTTGTGCGGCATCTTCATCCAGTACTACCGCGAGCAGGGCAAGTGGCTCGAACGGACATATGCCTTCGTGCCGCGCATCGGGATCGAGGAACTCCGCGCGATTCTCGTCGATGACCGGGACGGGCTCGTCGAGGGACTGCAGCAGGGGATCGACGAGGCGGTCGAGGATTACGTCGACCCGTGGCTCGATCGTGCCGAACCGAAGTCGCCCGCCCAGTTCACCTCGGCACTGCCGTTGTTGCCGCTTCCGAAGGTGCCGGTCCGATGACTCGCGTCTCGGCCGAGACCGGTGTCGCCGTCGGGGTGATGGAGGATCTCCAGGTCGGTGAGAGTCGCGCATATGCGGTGCAGGACAGGCAGATCGCCGTGTTCCGGTTGACCGACGGAAGTCTGCGCGCCACCGACGCCGTGTGCCCGCACCGCGGCGGTCCCCTCGCCGACGGCCAGTTCGACATCGCCAAGATCGTCTGCCCGCTGCACCAGTACGCCTTCGCCTTCGCCGACGGCGGATGCGCGTCGGAAGGCATCGGCTCTGTCGGCGTCTACCGCGTCGAAGACCGCGACGGGGAGATCGTGATCTGGCTCTGAGGCGCCCGGCGCAGATACCCCACCGATGGCCTTCGGCATCGACACCTAGGGCGCGCCGAAGTGTCTAGGTGGGGTTTGTGCCGACAACGGGATCTACCCCGGTTCGCCGTAGATGCTCTCGGCGTCGTATGAGCGTCAGAATCGACGCCTCGGCCTGCTCCCATTGGTAGACAACTTGGTTGTAGGTCAACCTGATCACCACGTAGCCGAGTTCGACAGCTATCCGGTCGCGCTCCCGATCACGCTCGAACTGGGTGCGGCTGGCGTGGTACTCCATCCCGTCCACCTCGATGATCAGGCGGTTGCCCACCAGCAGGTCGACTCGTCCGACACCGGTGATGGTCACCTGCGTCGAGACCGTGATGTTTCGGGCGCGGAGTCTGAGGCGCACCATGCTCTCGGTGCCGGATTCAGCTAGGTCACATTTGTCGAGAAGGTCTCGGATGGCGCGCGGGCAGTCCCTCAGAGCGGCCGCCAGTTCCTCTCGGTTCGTCAGCTTCTTGTTCAGGATCGAGTCCAGGACGACGACGATACCTTCGTGGTCGAGGCAGCGTACGGCGTACTGAAGTGCGGTCGGTAGGTCATCGACGGCGCTCGTCGCGGCCGGCGGTCGGCCATGACGGCGGCAGAAATTCGAAGAGCCGCGTTGCGAATCCTCGGTACCGCGAACATGGACTGTCGTTCCGGTGGGCGGGACCCAGACATTGTGTAGCCGCAACGCATCCACACACGTCAGCACACCGCCGGCCGCCACCGCGGCGACGACGGTCGGGTGCGCGTCTGCGGTGGCGTACCAGCCGCGACGGATCTTTCGGAGGGTGTTGTCCTTCATGAGCCGGCGAAGTCGAGTGCGGGTGATCCCCAGTTTCTGAAGCGTCGACGATGATGCAACCCCGCGGTCGAGACGGGTCTGGGTGTGAGCATCCATGCGTGAACCGTCTCAGTGGTTCGTTCCCCTGAACGCGAGAGCCACGTGCTTGTGGACAACAACGGGACCGTCGACGACTTGTGGATGTGAACCCCGACGTCACAAACCCCACGGATCACGGCGTGCATCGACGTATTGGGCACCGCGTCGGCTGTTTGCGGGGTTTGCGTCAGTACACGTCGCGCACATACCGCTTGTCGGCGGCCAACGCCTTGACGTACGACTCCGCACCGGCCGGGGACCGCCGCCCATACTGCGCAACAATGCCTTTCAGGGCGGCGTCGACGTCCTTGGCCATCCGGGTGGCGTCGCCGCACACGTAGACGTGGGCTCCTTCGTGGAGCCACTGGTAGAGCTCCTCGCCGTGTTCGCGCATGCGGTCCTGGACGTAGATCTTGCGGTCCTGGTCGCGGGAGAAGGCGACGTCGAGGCGGGTCAACAACCCGTTCCCGAGCATCGTGGTGAGTTCGTCCCGGTAGTAGAAGTCGGTGGCCGAGTACTGTTCGCCGAAGAAGAGCCAGTTCTTGCCGGTGTGGCCCAATGCCTCTCGCTCGCGCAAGAAGCCGCGGAACGGGGCGATGCCGGTGCCCGGGCCGATCATGATCATCGGGGTGTCGGGGTCGGCGGGCGGCCGGAAGTGGGTGGTCGAGGTGACGAAGACGCCGACCTCCTCCTCGTCGGCGTGGTCGGCGAGGAAGGTCGAGCAGACCCCGCCGCGTGGAGTGCCGAACACGTTGTAGCGCACCGCCGACACGGTCAGCTGTACCTCGTCGGGATCCTCGAAAGGACTCGACGAGATCGAATACGACCGTGGGACGATCGGTTTGAGCACCTGCAGCCAGTCCTCGACGCCGGCCACGACGGGATGTTCGGCGAGCACATCCACCGACTGCCGACCCCACGACCAGTCGTTGAAGCCCTGCTTGTTTCCCGCGGCCACGAGGGTCCTCAACTCGTCCGCCCCGGACCGATCGCCGACGAACCGCACGAGATCCGGTGTGACCCGGGCGAATTCGAGCCGTTCGCGCAGCGCCTGATGCAGCGACATCACGTCACCGCCGACCGTCACCGACGCCGCGCCGTCCAGCTTCGCCCGGTCCAGGAACTCCTCGATCAGTGCGAGGTCGTTCAGCGGCCACACGCCGAGGGCGTCGCCCGCCTGATAGGTCAGCGTGTTCGACGGCAGCGCGAACCCGAAGTTGCGCACATCTTTCTGCGACCCGTCGGCGTTGAGCCGCACATTTCGCACCAGCGAGGTGGTCAGCGGCTTCTTGCGCGAGTACGCCGACGCCGTGCGCACCGACGGGGCGGCGGCCGAGTCTGCGGGCTCGCTGACCACGGTCACACGCTCGTCGGTCACCCCGGACGCCGGCGCCCGGTTGCCCATGCTGATGGCGCGGATGACATCGGTCAACCAGCCGCCGGCCGTGTCCTCGAAGTCGGGTTCGCAGTCGACCCGGTCCAGCAGCCGGCGACCCCCGAGCTCCCCGATACGGGCATCCAGTTTGCGTCCGTGGCCGCAGAAGTCGTCGTAGTTCGAGTCGCCGAGAGCCAGCACCGCGAAGTCGACGCCGGAGAGATCGGGCGCCTCCTCGGAGTTCAGCGCATCCCAGAACGACGACCCGTTGTCGGGTGGATCGCCGTCGCCGGTGGTGGAGGTGACGAACAGCGCGGTGCCGCTCAGTTGCTCGACCTCGACGTCGTCCATCGACCTGGCGTCGACCCTGAGCCCACTGGCCTTGACCCGTTCGGCGGTCTCGGTGGCCAGTTCCTCGGCGTTGCCCATCTGCGACGCCCACAGCACCGTGACGGTGTCGACCATGGCCTCGGACCCCGGTGAATCGGACCCCGGTGAATCGGACCCCGGTGAATCGGTCACCGGGACAATGGGATCGGACCGGGAGAACATGCCTGCCAGGACTCCCGAGACCCACATCCGCACGTCGGCGCGCAGCGGGGCGTCGCCGGGGACCGTGGGTACCCCCGACGGTGCCGCGCCGATCCCGGCGGCCAGTCCGGCCAGGTAGGTGCGCTCCGACGACGTGAGCTCCGGGGTGGCGACATCCGAGACCCCGAGAGCCGCGCCGAGTTGGGTGGCCCCGTTGGGTGCGTTGGCGAGTGGGGCAGCCTCGGCGGGAGCGGTGGAGCCGGTCACCTTGGTCAGCGTCACCGCGCAGACCTTGAGCTCCGGCTGCTGCGACAACGGGTCCACCGCGTCGGAGGTGACCGCGTTGATCGCGAGGTGTTCGCCGAAGACGTCATTCCAGTGGAACGGCACAAAGCAGTTGCCGGGGCGTACGCGGTCGGAGACCCTGGCCGGCAACACCGCATGGCCTCGACGCGACGCCACCTCGACCTTGTCCTTGCCGGCGATGTTCAGCCGCTGCGCATCCTCGGGGTGCAGTTCGACGAACGGCTCTGGGTTGAGTTTGTTCAGCTTGGCCACCCGGCCGGTCTTGGTCATGGTGTGCCACTGGTGCGGCAGCCTGCCGGTGTTGAGCAGGAACGGATAGTCGTCGTCGGGCAGTTCGTCGGGGTCGAGGTGGGGGCGTGCGAAGAACTGCGCACGACGGGTGGGCGTGGCGAAGGCCAGGTGCGGCACGGAACCGTCGTCGAGGCGGTGCAACGTCTGGCTCCGACCGTCGTTCAGGTACCGGATCGGATTGCGGGCCTTGGTGTTCTCCGGGTCGGGGGTGTTCTCCGGGTCGGTGGTGCCCGCCGGGTCGGGCGGGGGCGGACACGGCCACTGCATCGGCGTCCGACGGAGCCGGTCGTAGGTGACGCCACGCAGGTCGTAGCCGGTGTTCGGGTTGGCGAACTGCGTGATCTCGGCGAAGACCTCGTCGGCGCTCGAGTAGTCGAACGCGTCGGCGTAGCCCATCTCCGACGCGATGCGCGCGATGATCTCCCAGTCCGGGATCGCCTGACCCGGCGCGTTCAGGGCCGGTTCGAACAGGGTGAGGTTGCGTTCCGAATTCACCATCACGCCGGTCGATTCCGACCACAGGGTCGCCGGGAGGACGACGTCGGCGTACTGGTTGGTCTCGGTCTCGGAGAAGGCATCCTGGGTGATGACGAGGTCGGCGCGCTCCAACCCCTCGATGACCGTCTTCCGATTGCCCACGGAGGCAACGGGATTGGTGCAGATGATCCAGCAGGCCTTGATCTCGCCGTCGGCCATGCGGCGGAACAGGTCGATGGTGCCGCCGCCGATGTCGGTGCGCAGCGTCCCCGCCGGAACACCCCACGCGGCTTCCACGAGGTCGCGGTCGGCCTCCGACAGCACGGAGCGCTGACCGGGAAGGCCCGGCCCCATGTAGCCCATCTCGCGGCCGCCCATGGCATTCGGCTGTCCGGTCAGGGAGAAGGGTCCGCTGCCCAGCCGGCAGATGGCGCCGGTGACGAGGTGAAGGTTGATGAGCGCGTTGGTGTTCCACGTTCCGTGGGTCGATTGGTTGAGGCCCATCGTCCAACAGCTCATCCAGTTCGGCGCGTTCCCGATCATGGCGGCCGCGGCGCGCAGGTCGTCGGCGGCGATCCCGGTGATCGACTCGACCACCTCCGGTGGGTACTGGGCGGCGAACTCCGGCATCTGTTCGAAACCGTCGGTGAACGAGGCGATGAACTCGTCGTCGGTGTGGCCGTTGCTGATCAGCAGGTTCAGCAGGCCGTTGAGGAAGGCGAGGTCGGTGCCGGACCTGATCTGCAGGAACAGGTCGGCCTTGTCGGCGGTCGCGGTACGTCGTGGGTCGACGACGATCAGTCTGGCGCCCGCCTTGACCCGGTCCATCATCCGCAGGAACAGGATCGGGTGGCAGTCGGCCATGTTGGCGCCGATGACGAGGAACACGTCGGCGTGGTCGAAGTCCTGATACGAGCCGGGCGGGCCGTCGGACCCCAGTGACAGTTTGTAACCGGTGCCGGCGCTGGCCATGCACAGGCGCGAGTTGGACTCGATCTGGTTGGTCCCGATGAAACCCTTGGCCAGTTTGTTCGACAGGTACTGCGCCTCGAGGGACATCTGCCCCGACACGTAGAGGGCCACCGCGTCGGGTCCGTGGTCGTCGACGATGGCGCGCAGGCGGCGTGCGGTGTCGGACAGGACGGCGTCGAGCTCGGCGGGCCGGAGCTGACCGCCGCGGTCCTCGCGGACCAGGGGGGCGTCGAGGCGCCCGCCGCCGGCGAGCATGTCCGCGGTCGTCGAACCCTTGGTGCACAGCCGGCCGAAGTTCGTGGGGTGATCGGTGCGACCGACGGTCTTGGTGATGCGGTTGGCGTCGTCGTCGAGTTTCATCTCCATGCCACAGCCGACACCGCAATAGGCGCACAGCGACATCACCGATCGCGACGTCACCGAAGGGGCGGGCACTGAGATCGTCACGCCTCCAGCGTCGAAGGTGGATGTTTCGCGGCCCGAAGGCCGGCGTTACGCAGCCATCAACTTGACCTCACAGCACTCGGCAACGGGTGTGATGCGTCAGAGAACCGCTGGTGAGCCCCGGCCGGGGCACTCGAACGGCTGGCTTTCGGCGTTGCTCAGGCACATCTCAGCCGGGGTGGATAAGACTGTATCCATGCGCATCCTCGTGGTTGATGACGACCGGGCGGTTCGGGAGTCGTTGCGACGGTCGCTCACCTTCAACGGATACAGCGTCGAAACCGCGGGCGACGGCATCGAAGCGCTCGAGAAGATCCTCGCCGACCGGCCCGACGTCGTCATCCTCGACGTCATGATGCCGCGGCTCGACGGTCTCGAGGTGTGCCGCCGGCTCCGCTCCGCCGGTGACGACCTGCCCATCCTGGTGCTGACGGCGCGGGACTCGGTCTCCGAGCGGGTCTCCGGACTCGACGCCGGCGCCGACGACTACCTGCCCAAGCCGTTCGCGCTCGAGGAGCTCCTCGCGCGGCTGCGTGCATTGCTCAGGCGTGCGTCGCCCGACCCCGACGCCGACTCCGAGACCCTCACCTTCGCCGATCTGTCGCTGGACCCGGTGACCCGCGATGTGACGCGCGGCGAGCGCTCGATCAGCCTCACCCGCACGGAGTTCGCGCTCCTGGAGATGCTGATGGCCAACCCGCGGCGCGTGCTGTCGCGCAGTCGCATCCTCGAAGAGGTGTGGGGTTATGACTTCCCGACCTCGGGCAACGCGCTCGAGGTCTATGTCGGCTACCTGCGCCGCAAGACCGAGGCCGACGGTGAGCCGCGACTGATCCACACGGTGCGTGGCGTCGGCTACGTGCTCCGGGAGACACCGCCGTAGTGGACCGGTCGTCGACGAACAGCGAGTCGAAGTCCACCGTCGCCCCGCACGCACCCGGGACCCATTCCGCCCTGCGGGATCGGCTGGCCCGGCTGCTCACCGGAAACGCGGGGGGCGCAACCGGATCCGGGGAGAAGCAGATGCGGGCGCCGATGCCGCTGATGCGGGCGGTGTCGCTGCGCACGCGCGTCACGATCCTCTCCGCGACCGTCGTGCTGGTCTCGGTGAGCCTGATGGCCGCCGCGGCCTACTTCGTGGTCTACCGCGCGATGTACAACGAGGTCGATCAGCAACTCGAGAGCCGAGCCGACGGGATGGCCGCACTCGCGCGGGCCGGGGTGCTGCGGGACCAGCCCGAGCAGCTGGTCGCCGGAACCGTGTTCTCCACCAGCATCTCCATCGCGCTGGTGACCCCGAGCGGGGAGACCTATCTCATCGGCCAGGTGCCGTTCGAAGATGTCGAACGCGACATCGTGCGGGCCCCGGCGGTGCCCGGATCCACTCGGCAGAGCCTGCGCACCACCCGCAACCAGCGGGTCCTGACCCGCAAGCTCGACGACGGCAACACGCTGGTTCTCGCCCAGAGCCTGGTCCAGACCGACCGGGTTCTCAAGCGTCTTGCCTGGGTGCTGCTCGTGGTCGGTTGTGGCGGAGTCGCTTTGGCGGCCCTGGCCGGAACGGCGGTCGCCCGGGCCGGACTGAGACCCGTGGCCCGACTCAACCGTGCGGTGGAGCGGGTCGCCCGCACCAACGACCTGACGCCCATCCCGGTGACCGGCAACGACGAGTTGGCTGACCTGACCGCCAGTTTCAACGCGATGCTGCGGGCGCTCGACGAGTCCCGCGACCGGCAGGCACGTCTCGTCGCCGATGCGGGCCACGAACTGCGGACCCCGCTCACCTCGCTGCGGACCAATCTGGAGTTGCTGATCGCGGCGAGCCGGCCAGGGGCGCGGGCCGTGCCCGAACAGGACATGGTCGAGTTGCGCGAGGACCTGATCGCCCAGATCGAGGAATTGTCCACGCTCGTCGGCGATCTGGTCGACCTCGCCCGCGAGGACGCCCCCGAGGTGGTCTACGAGGAGATCGACCTCGCCGAGATCGTCGAGCAGGCACTCGAACGAGTTCGGCGGCGCCGCAACGACGTCGAGTTCGAGGCCAACCTGTCGTCCTGGTACGTGTTCGGCGAACAGCACGGGATGTCGCGGGCGGTGCTGAACGTGCTGGACAACGCCGCCAAGTGGAGTCCGCCGGGACGTTCGGTGCGCGTCGAGCTGACCCAGGTGGGGATGTCGACCGCGGAGCTCACCGTCGCCGACGCCGGGCCCGGCATCCCCGAGGAGGACCGTGATCTGGTGTTCGAGCGGTTCTACCGGTCGACGCAGTCGCGCTCGATGCCCGGCTCCGGTCTGGGACTGGCGATCGTGCGGCAGGTGGTCGAACGTCACGGTGGACACGTGGTGGCCGACACCTCGCCGCTCGGGGGAACACTGATCCGGATGACCCTGCCGGGACGCGCGACCGCCGCGGAACCATCTCCGCAAGTGATTCGTCAGTAGGGGAGAAGCGCGTGACATCGGGTCACTCGACGCGGCGCCGCGGGTGGAGAACAGCTGTGTGTTACCCGAGGTGACCTGCTCACCGATCACCTAGGGTTGACCGAAGGCGCTGTTCGGGTACGACGGTTGAGGTGTTCCGGCCATACCCAGCCACTATGGGACAACCCGGCCCGGCGTGTACGGCCGGACCAGGACGACGAGGAAGAGACGACAATGACGACTGGCGGTTCGCAAGGTGGCGGTCCGTACGGGGGTGGCCAGCACAGCGGTGGCCAGCACAGCGGGGCCAACCCGCCCACTCCGTCCGGAGCCGAGTCACCGACGCCGTCCTACGGCGCACCGGGATATCCAGGCCGGGACTCCGGCGGACCGGGCGCCCCGCCGTCGGGTTCGTTCCCCTCGCCGGGTCCTGCGCACTCCTATGGCGGTGGCAACGCGCCGACGTCGTCCTACGGCACCAGCCAGTTCCCTCCGCAGGGGCAGTACGGCCGTCCCGGCGGCCCGGGACCTTCATACGGTCCGCCCGGACCGGGCGCCTACGGCTCGCAACCCGGTGCCCAGCCCGTCTTCGGGGACCCGGCCGGTGACCCGACGAGGTCTCCGGCGAAGAAGGGCGGCGGCGGACGTCTGGCGGCGCTCGGAGCGGCTGCGCTGGTGCTGGCACTCGTCGCCGGCGGTGTCGGCGGTTTCGCCGGGTACACGCTCGCCGACTCCGACAACGGCTCGACCAGCAACACCAGTGGTCCGCTCGGTGGCGATCCCAGCGCCAACGGCAACAACAACCCCGTCTCTGCCCCGGAGGGCTCGGTGCAGGAGGTCGCTGCCAGGGTGCTCCCGTCGGTCGTCTCGATCGAGGTCGCCTCGGGCGGTGCCCTCGGGTCGGGTTCGGGCGTGGTCCTGAGCCGGGACGGCGTGATCATGACCAACAACCACGTCGTGAGTGCGGGCGGGAACGCTCCCGCGTCCAAGGTCGCGGTGAACTTCTCCGACGGGTCCCGGTCCGAAGCCCGCGTGCTGGGGGCGGACCCGATCTCCGACATCGCGGTCATCAAGGTCCAGCGCGACGATCTGACCGCGATCACGGTCGGCAACTCGAACAATCTCGCGGTGGGACAGGACGTGATCGCGATCGGCTCGCCCCTGGGCCTCGCGGGCACGGTCACCACCGGCATCATCAGTGCGCTCAACCGCCCGGTGCTGACGTCGCGGGATCCCAGTAGCAACACCACGTCGGTGATCGACGCGATCCAGACCGACGCCGCGATCAACCCCGGCAACTCCGGCGGCGCCCTGGTGAATGCGCGGGGTGCGCTGATCGGTATCAACACCGCCATCGCGACCCTCGGCGGGGGAGAGGAACAGGCCACTGGCAGCATCGGACTCGGGTTCGCGATCCCGATCGATCAGGCGATCCGGGTGGCCAAGGAACTCGAGACGACCGGAAAGGCCAGTCACGCCAACATCGGTGTGTCGGTGCGTCCGAGCGGAGACACCGACGCTCCCGGGGCCGTCGTCACCGCGGTGACACCGGGTGGGCCGGCCGCGGCTGCGGGCATCCCCGCCGACGCGGTGATCACCAAACTCGACGATCGCGTGATCTCCTCGGGCGACGCCCTGGTCGCCGCGGTGCGTTCGCACGCACCGGGAGACACCGTGACCGTGACCTATCGGGTCAACGGTGCGAGCAGGACCGCACAGGTGAAGCTGGGGACGCTCGAGGTCAAGTGACCGGCGAGCGCGGGGCTCGGTGACCCGCAAGTGCAACTTTTCATCGAGGTTGCACCTGCGCCCGACGAAGGCGCTGGTGCAGCGCAGCACGACCGACCGTCTCGACGGTCCGACCGATTAGAAAGGCCTGTCATGTCCGACTCTGGTTCCCGCACCTCCGGTAACACCGCCATCTCCGCCGAGACCGGGATCGAGGAGGGTGCGCTCGGTGTCCGGCTCGCGGGTGACCCCGGGCGGGTGGACCCGGCGGACGTGGTGGCGGCCGACGCCGCGGCACGCGAGTTCGTCGCACGCCACGAGCAGGCCACGCACCGGCCGCAGGGCGGAGAGATAGGTCGCGCGCTGGTCGTCGTCGTCGACGACGAGGCCGCACATGGCGAAGACCGGAGCCTCCTGGGTCCGCTCGTCGGCGAACTGCTCGCCGAGGCGGGCTTCCATGTGGACGCGGCCGTCGTGGTCTCCGGCGACGAGGTGGAGATCCGCAACGCGCTGAACACCGCGGTGATCGGCGGTGTCGACCTGGTGGTGTCGGTGGGCGGTGTGGGTGTCGGTGCCCGCGACGTGACCCCGGAGGCCACCGAACCGTTGCTCGACCGCCGACTACGGGGCATCGAGGAGGCCGTGCGGAGCTCCGGGCTCGCGGCCGGGGCCACCGACGGCGGACTTTCGCGCGGGCTGGCCGGAATCTCGGGCCAGACGCTGGTGGTCAACATCGCCAACTCCCGCGCCGCGGTGCGCGACGGGATGGCCACCGCCGCCCCGCTCGCGAAATACGTGATCGAGTCGATCAGCGAATTCTGACGCGGTCCGTGCGGCCATACCAGAATTTCTTTGAGCTAAGCTAAGAAAACCCCAGGTTAACTCGTGTGTTCCACCTCGCAATGGGACGTCTGATCCGGTGAAAAATGATCCCGAGAAGTCCGAAAAACCGATGGTGACCAGCGATGACATGGTCGCCCGGCGTCGTGCTGCCCGGCGCCGGACGCTCGACTCGGTCTTCGGTGCCGACCTCCCGGAGATCACCTCCGACGAGAGTGACGAACATCACACAGGACGCTCTAAGGATTGGTTCGAAGCGCAGCGGCCGCCTCACTATGAGTGAAATGCGACATCCTCTACATAGGCGCATCAGCGTGTTTATCTGTCGTTAACTTTCACCTTTCCATCGCTGGCGGATTTCACATTTGCGATTGTGCGTGTCCTATTCGTGACACGCCTGAGTCCTCCTGTTGCCCCACTTGAGACCCCTCCGATAACGTTCGCCTCGACAACGCTTGGTGCCCAGAGTCGGGAGCTGAGAGTGGTCCTGCGATCTGTCGCGAGTGACAACGCAGCACTGACCAGGACTTCGAAGGATTCTGAACATCCGCTAAGAAGTGCGTAAGCGCTCACTTAGTGGTATCTGTGTGGAAGCCCATCGAAGCTCGAGGGTCATGACTTGCGGATGTACGTGCATTCCGCGGGGTAACAGCCGAATCCTGTGAGAGGGAACGAATGAGCAAGTTCAGCAAGCTTGGGCTGCGCCGCGCCGCGGGCGCGGTCGCGATTGCCTCGGCCGCGGTCGTGGGCCTGGCCGGCATCGGTGCCGGTGAGGCGGCGGCAGGAAAGCTGGCCAACGGTTACAAGAAGGCCGCCGGCATCGACGGCGAGTCGATCCAGACCTGGCGCACCGGTGAGTTCGCACTCCCCGCCCCGTCTGTGGCCAACAACGGTTCGGGACGCTCCGCAGTGGTTTCGGGTATCTACCAGGCTCAGGCCAGCAAGGGCGTCGGCGGCAATCTCGCGGTCAAGCTGCTCATCGGTTGCCAGGTGGACATCACCGGTCTCCAAGGCGGACTCGGCGCGGGCATTGACCTGACCGGACTCGATGCCGCGGGCTCCCTCAGCATCCCCCTCAAGCCGGGCGAGGTCGTCGTCGCCGACATCACCGACAAGGATCTGTCCGACTCGGGCAGGGCCGCCATCCAGCTGTCCCAGTTCGAGGTCCAGGTCCAGCAGTGCGGTGGCTACGCCTCGGCACGCACGATCACCAAGGTCATCGGCGCCAAGGGTTACAGCACCGACGACGGCAAGGTCAGCGGCGAAGGCACCCTCATCCAGTCCACCCTGTACGGCCAGCCCTTCAGCCTCAACTGAGCGGGCGCAGATAACTAGCACGACCTGACTTATCTGCCCTGAGCAGATTGATATTCCACGAAGGGGAATCATGAAGAAGAACATCACGCGTCGCGTGGTTGCGGCGGCCGGTCTTGCCGGTGCCGTCGCGATGGGCCTCACCAGCCTGGGTGCCGGTGGCGCCACGGCGGGCCCGCTGCCGGGTGGCAACATCACCCGCACCCTGGTCGACGGAACCCCCGTCACCGTCCAGCTGTTCGACGAGTTCGTCAACGTGCAGCGCGCCGTCACCAACGTCCAGACGAGCCGTGAGGTCTGGCTCTCGGGCAAGGTCAAGGTCACCGTCGGCGGCAAGGCCGAGGGCGGATCGATCGCTGCCGGTTACCTCGTCGGCTGCCAGGTGAACTTCGGCGCGAGCGCAGGCGCCGAAGCCGGCGTGCGGGTTGACCAGGTCGAAGCGAATAACGGTGTGGTTGCCGGTGCAGAGGCCGGCTTCAATCTCGGACCGGGACAGGCCACGTACTTCCCGATCATCGAAGAGACCTCGGGCAGCGACACGGCCTACAAGGACTACAACGTCTCCAGCTACACCTTCCTGGGTAAGAAGGGTGGCGTGACCTACAGCCAGCAGAAGTTCGGCATGGACGGTTGCGCGGGCTACGCCTCGGCCAAGGCCAAGATCAAGGTCACGGTCAGCACCGACGCGGTCAAGGGTGTCATCACCCTGTACGGCAAGCCGTTCAGCATCGGCTGATCTGCTCGCTGACCCATCAGCACCACCGCGGGGCGGGAATTCGAAAAGGGTTCCCGCCCCGCGGTGTTGATGTCTGTTCGTCTGCTGCCGGGATCGGGTCTCGATGCGGGAATGCACGCGCCCAGGACGAGGGCTGTGTCGTCTACGAGACCACCCGAACGAAGCTCCACGACTCAGTGACCGCTCGACCCGCCCTCCGAGGAGATCCCCCTCCGACGAGATCCGTGTCGGTGTGGAGGACTACCTGGCTGCGACGGCCGGCGAGGGCCGTGCCATTACGGGTTCGTCCAGATCCGGGGCGGGCATCGGAATCTCGTCATCGACCCCGAGACACCGAACGCGTGAAGCGGCCATGCTGCGGCTACACCAACTTCCACGCCGTCGGTGAGCAACCGGCGAGCAGGGCCCGGCTCAGCTCAGGGCACGCTCGTAGAACGACCACGAACGGTGCAGCTGATCCTGCCAGTACATCCACGAGTGGGTGCCGGTCGGCGGGAGGTCGACGGTCGCGGGAATGTTCAACTGTCCGAGGCGATTCAGCAACTGAACCGTGCACGCGCCGGTGGTGCCTTCGATGACGCCGCCGACCAGAACCTGATCGACCAGGGTCGACGGATCCTGGACGTGGCGCGGAGTGTCGTACCGGCCGGGAAGGCCGCCGGCATTGGAGATGTAGAGCTTCTTGCCGCGCAGCTTGTCGGCGTTGATCACCGGATCGTTGGCCCGCCAGCCCGGGCCGTTGTACGGGCCCCACATGTTGGTGGCGTCTCCCTGTCCACGCGTCTCGACGACGAGACGAATGCTCTGCTGGCCGAGGGGATCCGACGTCGTCGGGCAACCGCTGTAGGAGCCGGCGGCCTGATACAGCTCGGGATGTTCGATGGCGAGGTTCAGGACCGAGGTGCCCGACGAGGAGATGCCGCCGATCGCGTTGCGACCGGAGGTGTTGTAGGTGGCGTCGACGACCGGCGGGAGTTCTTTGCCGAGGAACGTCGACCACTTGTTGACACCGAGTACCGGGTCCGGCTTCTGCCAGTCGGTGTAGTAGCTGTACGCGCCGGCGTTGGGGATGACGACGTAGAGGTTCTTGTCCCTGGTGAACTCGACGATGTCGGTCTTCTCCAGCCAGTTGGCACGATCCTCGCCGCCGCCGGCACCGTTGAGCAGATAGAGCACTCCGCGCGGCGTGGACTCGTCGGCAGGCTTGATGACCGTCAGCGGGACGTCGCGGTCCATCGCATCGGAATGGACGATGATGTCGGTGACCCGGTCGGAGGGCGATCCCGCATCCACCAACCCGGGGACGGCACTCGCCACACCGGACAGCGGGGCGACGAGCGAGATGCTCAGCGCGGCAGCGATCAGTCCGAACCTGCGTAGAGACCTGTACAAGTGTTCCTCCTCAACGAGAAAGTCGAAGTCCGCGCCGCAGGCGGGCGCTCACTTCTGGTCACCGTCGCGGGGCCGACCCCGTGTCCGGCGTGCTCGGGATGGCGCCGCATCTACGGGCATAGACTCCGCCCGCAGCGATCAGCTCCTCATGGGTCCCGGCTTCGGCTATCACCCTATCTTCGAGGACCACGATCTGGTCGGCCAGTGCGGCGGTCGCCATGCGGTGGGTGATCAGCAGCGTGGTGGTGCCGGCCCGGAGTCGATTCAGCGCCCGCTGGACGAGCAGTTCGGTGCGCGGATCCGCGGCGCTGGTGGCCTCGTCGAGGATGAGGATCCGCGGCGAGGCGGCGAGTGCGCGGGCCACCGTCACCAGCTGCTTCTCGCCGGCGCTGAGGTTCTCCGAGTCCTGGCCGATGAGGGAGTCGAGGCCGTTGGGGAGCGCCGAGACGATCTGCGCCACGTGGCTGTCGACGAGTGCTTCGGTCACGTCGGCGTCGCCCGCGGAGCCGAAAGCGATGTTCTCGCGGACCGTTCCGGTGAACAACCACGGCTCCTGCGTGACCACCGCCATGTCGGCGCGGACCCGGTGCGGGCCCAGATCGGTGATGTCCTCGCCGTCGATGGTGATCGACCCGCGCGTCGGCGTGTAGAACGCCTGGAGCAGGTTGGTGAGGGTGGTCTTGCCGGACCCGGTCGTCCCGACGACCGCGGTGGTCGTACCCGGAGCCATGCGGAAGCTCACCGAGTCGAGGACGGGATTGTCTTCCTCGTAGGAGAACGCGACGTCGTCGAAGACGATCTCGGGAGGGGACTGATGCCCTCCGGACGGCGTCGGCCTCGCGGCGGCGCCGGCTGCGATCCCGCCGTCTGTCGGGTCCTCCGGGGCGTCGAGCACCTCGCGGACCTTGCTCGCCGACACCGTTCCCGATTGCACCTTGGTCACGAAGCCCGCCAGTTCGCGGACGGCACCGGTCAGTTGCTGGGAGAAGACCACCGCCACCTGGGCCGCGCCGAGACTCAGAGCCCCGTCGACGACCATGATGCCGCCGAGCACGGCGAGGACCAGGAAGACCAGTGCGTTGACCGCGGAGAGCACCGGGGGAAGCGAGCCGCCGGTCCACTGCGCCGAGCGCAGCGACCGGAACAGCGTGTTGTTGAGGTCGTCGAAGCGTCGGGCGGCGATGGGTTCGGCGTTGTACGCCTGCAGCATCCGGCGGGCGCTGAGCTCTTCCTCGATGTGTCCGGTGAGTGCCGCGGTCGAGGTCCACCGCTCCTCCAGATGCGGTCTGGCCTTGCGGGCGATCAGCACGGCTGCCACCGCCGACACCGGCGCGGCGACCAGTGCGACGCACGCCAGCAGCGGCGAGATGACGAACAGCACCACCGTCACCGCCACCAACGTCAGCAGGTTGGTGGGCACGGTGACCAGGACCGGGGCGATCACTGTTGCCGCGTTGTCGGTGTGTGCGGTCAGCTTGCTGACGAGGGCACCGCGTTTGGTGTTCTCGAAGTAGCGCAGCGGCAGACGATGGATCTTGTCCTCGATGCGTTCGCGCAGACCGGCCACCGACCGCTGTACGGCGATGGTCAGCAACTGTCCCTGCAGCAGGGTGAAACCGGCGACGACTCCGAACACGATCACCTGAACTCCGAGCAGGGTCCAGAGCCGATCCCAGTCCATCGCGGCGTCGCCGGTCGTGCCGTCGACGATCACGTTGGTGATCGCTCCGAACAGGATCGGTGCGGTCACGCCACCGACCGCCGCGAGGATCGCGAGCAGCGAGATGGCGACTCCGCGACCCCTGCTCATGTCGAGTTGGCCGACGATCCACCGCAGTGAGCCGTCCGAGGCGCGCCGTGTCGGCTTCACCTCCTTCGCCGACGTAGACGCCGGGACGGCTCGGGTGAGTGCGCGCCCGGTCCGGTCACGCATTGGTCACCGCCTGCGCGTAGGCGATCTCCTGGTAGATGTCGCTCTCGGCCCGCAGGGTCTCGTCGGTCCCGACGGCGACGATCCGGCCGTCCTCCAACACGGCGATGACATCGGCGTGACCGACCGAGGACACGCGTTGCGCGGCGATGAGGATCGTCGCATCGGGATGGGTGAGCCGCAGTTGTTCGATGATGCGCTTCTCGGTGTCGACGTCGAGTGCGCTGAACGGGTCGTCGAGCACGTAGAGGCAGGGTCGTCGGAGAACCGCCCGTGCCAGCGCGAGACGCTGGCGCTGACCGCCGGAGAAGTTGCGTCCCTCCTGCGAGACCGCGGCCTCCAACCCTCCGGGGCGAGCGGAGATGAAGTCGGCCGCCGCGACGACCTCCAGCGCCTCCCACAATTCGGCGTCGGTGGCCTCCGGGCGTCCGAGCCGGAGATTGTCGGCGACGGTACCGGTGATGAGGGAAGCGTCCTGGCCCACGAACGCGCTGCGGGCGCGAACCCAGGCCGGGGCCAGCGTGGTGACGTCCTCGTCGTTCCACCGCAGCACTCCCGCCGTGGGGTCGGCGAACCGGAGCGGAAGTGACAGCAGGGTCGACTTCCCGCTTCCGGTGCCGCCGAGAATCCCGGTGACAGTGCCGGGAGCACAGAACAGCGAGACCGCGTCGAGGGTGGGTGCCTCGGCGCCGGGGTAGGACAGCGACACCGAGTCGAACACCACTGCCGGTGGGCTCGACGGTGCGTCGGCGTCGGCGTCACCCGCGTCGAGGACCTCGGTGTCGAGCACCTCGGTGATGCGTCCGGCGCTGGTGAATGCTCGAGGGATGACCCCGGCGATCACCGTCAGCAGCGACACGGCCAGCAGGATCTGCGACAGATAGCCGACGGTGGCGGTGATCTGACCGATCTGCATCTGCCCCCGGTCGACGAACAGCGCGCCCAGCGCCGTCACCGCCACCACCGCGAGGTTCGACACGATGGTCACCACCGGGAGCATCATCACCTGCAGACGACCCAGCCGTAGCGCCACGTGGGTGAGCTCGTCGTTCTCGACGGCGAATCGGGCCCGCTCGTGGTCCTCGCGGCGGAACGTCCGGATGATCGCGATGCCGCGCAGTTGCTCGCGCAGGACCCGGTTGACGGCGTCCAGACGGCTCTGCAGGCGCGCAGCCCACGGCACGAGGCGCCGCACGAGCACGGCGACGAGGGCGACCAGCAGTGCGCCGGCGACGACGATGACCGGCGCCATCCGCCATCCCTGCGTCAGCGAGAGAACGAGTGCGCCCAACAGCATGAGCGGTGCGGTGACCACGACGGTGAGGCTGATGAACAGGAAGCCCTGTATCTGACCGACGTCGCCGGTGGAGCGCGTCAACAGGCTGGACAGACCCAACCGGGCCACCTGCGGATCGGTGAACGCCCCGATACGACGATTGATCCGGGCGCGCAGATCGCGCGCCGCGGTGGCCGAGATGTGAGAGGCGAGATACGTCGCGCCCATTGCGACGACGAGGTTCACCACGGCCACCACGACCATGATCACGCCGACCCGCTTGATCGCGCCGACATCGCCGCGCAGAATCCCGTCGTCGATGATCGCGGCATTGAGCGCGGGCTGGGCCAATGTGGTGAAGACCGTGGCCAGTTGGAAGAGCAGAAAGCCCACGAAAGCGCGGGGTGTGGCCCGGATTGCGACGCCGATAAGGGCGAGCAGGGCGCGTGCCTCATCTCTGCTCAGTGAGCCGGTGATGGGCATGTGGTGCGGGCGCTCCGATTTCTTCTCGACGATGCGCGAAAGCCTGCGGTCCACGATGGGGAAGGAAACCGTGCTCGCTTCGTATCAGTGTGGGTGGGGCGGCACGAGTCTACAGGTGGTCGGGATTCCTCTGGTCGGTCCCGGTGAAAGGAGATCTTGGCTCCCGCGATCGGGTATTTGCGATCTCGAAAAATGAATGGATCATGAAATCGACTTCGATGATCGTTCGACGCAGATTGATTTCTGGGAGGATCGCGGTGATGCCAAACGTTCCTGACACCAATCGTTTTCCGACACCGATCGTTTTCTGACACCGATCGTTTTCTGACACCAAGGGACGCCCCGCGACAAAAGCCACGGGACGTCCCGAAGTAGAGCCGGATTTACTCGATGCTATCCGAGCCCGACTCGATCGATCCGGTGATCAGCTCCACGATGACGTCGGTGATTGCACCCTGAATGATTTCTGCCATGTGATATCTCCTCATCGATGAACTCGCGACGTGGACATCGACCAGAAATCGATCGACGGCCACGACGCGAAGATTACAACAGCTAATGAAATAGTTCTGAGCGGCATGTGACTATCCGTCGAATTCGAACCGAACATTGCGTCGGTGATTCGCAACACGTGCGGACAATGTGCTGATATGGACCGGTGACGCCACGCGTGGACGTAGCTGCGACGACGACTCGGCAACTGCTTGCCTCAGATCGCGAAGGTGCGCTCGACCTGCTCGAGCTCGGTCTGCGTGAGGTTCCGGTCTATCGGTGGCTCATCGGGGAGTACGCCGAGTCCGACGCGTACCGCTGGTACGGGGAGGTGCTCTTCGTCGAGTACCTGCGCGGTCTCCATGGCGTGTTCGACGAATCCGGCCGGCTGATCGCTCTGATCGCGGCGGCCGGGACCGGCGATGACGCCGGCCTCATCGACGAGGGCCTCAAAGCGCGAACGCGCGAGTACGTCCGGAAGATCGACGGGTTCATCTCGCGATTCACCGAGCTGCAGAAGAAGACGGAGGACGCGAAGGTCGCCGATCATGCGGTCAAGGTGATCTTCGCCCTCGTACATCCCGATCACCGTGGGGGCGGGACGCTGGCCACGCTGGTCGATCCCGTCGTCGAACGTGCGCGGCGCCTGGGGCTGCCGCTGACCTGCAGCACCAGCGACGCCCAGTTGTCGAAGCTCTACGCCCGCAAGTGGAATGCGCTGGTCCGCGCGGAGTTCACGCTCACCGACGGCCCGAGGGTGTGGGTGCAACGGATCGATCCGCCGGTGCCGCCCACCTGAGGTCAGAACCGAAGCCGTGTGCGATCTGGTCGGTCAGCGCGAGTGGCGCCCCGGTGCGTCGGGGTCCTCACCGGGGAAATCGCCCGGGTACTGCTCGCCCGGATATCCCGAACCCGGCCCGGCCGGGTAGTTACCCGGGGGTGGGTAGTTCCCGGGCGGCGGGTAATTGCCGGGTGCCGGTTGCGGCGTCGGGTAGGGCTGGGCGCCCTGCCCGGGTCCGCCCCGTCCCGGTCCGCCCTGTCCGGGTCCGCCCTGTCCGGGTCCGCCGGACGGTGGGCCCTGAGGCGGCCAGTTCTGCGGAGGCGCGGAGTGGGGAGGTGCCGATTGCGGGGACGACTGCCCCGACGAGGGAGGCGCCGAGATCCGTTGCGTGGTGCCTGCTCCGGACGGGGACTCGTAGGGGGCGAACGATCCCGAGTGCGGACCGTACTCGTCGGGGTCCGCGCCGGGATCGTTGAGGTGCGACGGCAGGTCGCTCTCGGCCTCGACCTTGGCCTTGGATGTGCCGTCCGGGTCGAGGAGGTCGCGGATCTCGGTGAGCAGTGCGACCTCGGTGACCTCGGCCTTGTTGCCGAAACCGCCGAGTTCGTAGAGCTTGTTGTACGGCAGGATGATGATGAAATACACCACTGCCGCAATGATCAGGAAGTTGATGGCCGCGGTGATCACGCTGCCGATGTCGACGAACGTCGACGAGTTGTCGGTGATCTGGAACCCGAGTCCCTGAGCGGAGTCCGACCCGATCGGGATCGCGTTGATTATCGGCTGGACGATCCCGTCGGTGAACGCGGTGACGATCGCGGTGAATGCCGCGCCGACGATGACCGCGGTCGCCAGCTCGATGACGTTGCCCTTGAGTATGAAGTCCTTGAAGCCCTTGAGCACGTGTCCGGCCTCTCCTCGGTGATGATTCCGCTCTTGCTCCGGTGATTCGGTTGTTGCGATCGGCGCAAATCCGACATGTGGGGTGCCGCCGCGTTTTACACTATCCAGGATCGTGAGCAAACCGATCTATTTGAGTTGATTGGTGCGTGTGTTGTCGTGCGCGCATCGGTCCGGGAGAGTCAGGCGGGCCGGATCCCGTGGTCAGTGCAGGACCACGGCCAGCGACGTGTCCAATCCGGCGGCCGCCACTCGATGTGCCGACGCCGCGTCCATCGCCAGCAGTACCGGTCGTGGGGCGTTGCGCCCGCCGGCGATGCCGCCGGTCTCCGGCGTACCCGCATGGAGTGCGACGACAGCGCGTCGCGCGAGTACATCGGCATCTTCGGTCAGCACGTCGACCACGTCGCCGGGGCGCAGGAGCGAGGTGATCGCCTCGTCGGAGAGCCGGACCGGCACGAGCCGGGCATCTCCGGTGCCGGTGAGGTCGGCGGGCAGGTGCGAGGACAGCAGGCGGGTGTCGGTGAGGATCTCTCCGCCGCGAACCCGGCCCGTGACGGTCCGCCCGAGAGCGAGATCCGCGTCGACGAGGACCCCGCCGGGTGCCGCGGATGCCGCCATCATCCGGGGCCGCAGGTCGTCGGGTCCGACCGTCTCGCCCGGCAGCAGATCGTGCGCGGCCACCAGTACCTCGAATTCACCGTCGGCACGCGACCCAGCGAACCCGACGACCGCGGCCGCCACGACCAGCGCCACCGCAACGACGCGTCGGATCAGCAGACCGCGTGTCCACCCGGGACGCAAGGCGTGGCCGACACGGTCGCGCAGGCGTGGCGCGAGGGGATCACGGGTGATCAGCGACATGGCCGAACCCTAGGTCGACGACGGGCGGAGACGCCGCGTCGTCGACCGATTGTGCACAAGCCCGCCGAGCGCGCGCCGGGTGTGGACAACCGCGGAACCTCGAGGGCGCGAGGCCGCCGGCCCGAGGACGGGCGAGCCGGGATGGCCCGACGCCGCGTCGTAGGGAAGAATCGACGCCGGTGTGCCGGGAAGTCTGGTCGGCCGCTGCCCGGCCCGGGTGGCGTGACGAGGACTCTCCGTGTCCGCCGAGCAGAGGAACGACATGACCGATCAGCCACCGCGCGACACCACCGCCGACACGTCCGGATCGAGCAGAGGGCGTCGCCTGCAGCAGTGGGCCGCACTCGACACCACCAGCGGGGCACTGCTCCTGATCGCCGCGGCGGTCGCGGTCATCTGGGCCAATTCGCCCTGGCGGGACAGCTACGACTCCCTGCTGTCGGTCGAGATCGGACCGCAGGCACTTCACCTCCACCTGTCGTTGGCCCACTGGGCCTCCGACGGTCTGCTCGCGATCTTCTTCTTCGTGGTCGGGGTGGAGTTGAAACACGAGTTCGTCGCCGGAAGCCTGCGTGATCTGAGGCTGGCGGGCGTCCCGATCGCGGCGGCCGTGGGCGGCATGGTCGCCCCGGCGCTGTTCTACGTCGTCGTGGTGGCGCTCGGCGATCCCGAGGCCCTGCGCGGCTGGGCGATCCCCACCGCCACCGACATCGCCTTCGCACTCGCCGTCCTGGCGATCTTCGGCCGGGGGCTGCCCCTGGCGCTCCGTACCTTCCTGCTGACGCTCGCCGTGGTCGACGACCTGCTGGGCATCATCGTCATCGCAACGTTCTACACCGACGAGATCGACTTCGTGATGCTGCTCGGCGCGATCCTGGCGGTGTGCGTCTTCGCGGTACTGGTGCGGCAGGCGTGGAAGTGGTGGCCGCTGCTGATCCCCGTCGCCCTCGTCGCCTGGGGGCTGATGCACGCCTCCGGTGTCCACGCCACCGTTGCCGGCGTCCTGCTCGGTTTCACGGTCCCCGCGGTGGCCATCCGCGGCGAGAGGCATCCGCGGACCGAGGTTCTCGGCGAGGCGGTCCGTCCGTACTCGGCGGCGATCGCCCTGCCGATCTTCGCCTTCGCGGCCGCGGGGGTGACGGTGATCGGCGGCGGGGGTGCGATCGTGCAACCGGTGTCCGTGGGCATCGTCGCCGCCCTGGTGGTCGGGAAGGTGGTCGGTGTCCTGGGCTCCACGTGGGTGATGACCCGGTTCACGCCCCTGCGCCTGCCGGATTCGATCGGTCTGCGCGATCTGCTGCCGATCGGCATGCTCACCGGCGTCGGGTTCACCGTCGCGCTCCTCATCGCCGAGCTGAGTTTCGAGGGCGGTTCGGACGATCACGCCACCGCGGCGAAGGCCGCGATCCTCGTCGGGTCAGTGGTCTCGGCGGCGCTGGCGGCGGTGTTGTTGCGCTGGGATGCGCGCCAGGTCCGCGATGCCGACATGAACCGCGACAACATCCCCGACACCGACCGGGACGTGATCGGCGGCTGACGCGGCCCCGCCGGTGCGACCGACGCGCCCGGAGCCCCTCGCGGAATCGGGGGCCGGGGCGCGTCGTCGAAGGGTCGTCGAAGTTACTTGGTGAGAGTGGCGCTTTCTTCGGAGTCCTTGCGTCCGTAGGACTCCCAGAAGGTCGCCCCGACGATGCCGAGCGCGACGGGATCGAAGACCGGGTCCTTGCCCTGCTTCATCTGCCGTTCGTAATCGCGCAGCGCCTTGAACGCGGGCTGCTGCAGGATCAGGATGCCGATGATGTTGAGCCAGGCCATGAGTCCGACGCCGATGTCGCCGAGTGTCCAGGCGTCGCTGGCGGTGGAGACGCAGCCGACCGCGACCGAGGCCAGGATCAGGGCCTGCAGCAGCAGGGTCAGGTTGGAGCCCAGGGTGCTGCGCAGCGGCCGGAAGTAGACCGTCGACGCCTTACCCATCAGGAACCGGAGGTTGGTCTCGGCCATGTAGTAGTAGGCGATGATCGTCGTGAGGCAGAAGAACAGCAGCGAGACCGCGACGAACGACGATCCGGCGCCGTTCCACATGCTGTCGAAACCGACCTGGACGAAGGCCGGACCCACCTCGACCTGACCCGACAGCATCCCGCCGTCCTGCAGCACCGCGCCGTCGGCGCTCTCACCTTCGAAGACGCGGTAGGCGCCGGTCGAGATGATGAGGAAGCCGGTGGCCGAGCACACGAACAGGGTGTCGACGTAGACCGCGAAGGCCTGCACGAAACCCTGCTTGGCCGGGTGGGACACCTCCGCGGCGGCCGCGGCGTGCGGCCCGGTGCCCTGACCGGCCTCGTTGGAGTAGATGCCGCGCTTGACGCCCCACATGACGGCCGCGCCGATGATGGAACCGAACACCGAGTCGATGCCGAGGGCGCTGGCGAAGATCAGGCGCAGGACCTCGGGGATCTGCGAGGCGTTCGTGAACACGACCACGAGCGCGAACAGGATGTACAGGATCGCCATGAACGGCACGACGACGGTCGCGAAGGTCGCGATGCGCTTGACGCCGCCGACGATCACGAACGCCAGCACGATGATGATGCCGATGGCCACCGTCCAGTCGGACAGGCCCCAGGCCTCACTCATCGCGACCGCCATCGAGTTGGCCTGCACGCTGGGCAGCAGGAGACCACAGGCGAGCACGGTCACCGCGGCGAACACCAGTCCGTAGACCTTGAAGAACGGTGCTGCCCTGGTGTGTGCGAGCGCCTTGCTGAAGTAGTAGGCCGGACCGCCGCGGTACTCGTTGGTCAGCGGGTCGCGGGTCTTGTAGATCTGGCCGAGCGTGCACTCCACGAACGAGGTCGACGCCCCGAGGAATGCCATCACCCACATCCAGAACAGCGCACCCGGTCCGCCGAATGCGATCGCCGTCGCGACGCCGGCAATGTTGCCGGTGCCGACGCGGCCGGCGAGCGACATCATCAGCGCCTGGAACGACGACACCCCGTCGGGCGAACTCTCGCCGGTGCGCATCACCCGGATCATCTCCGGGACGTGCCGGATCTGCAGGAAGCGCGAGCGGATGGAGAAGTACACGCCGACGCCGAGGCACAGATACACCAGGGGATTGCTCCAGATGATGCTGTTCAGGTCAGTGAGGAAATCTGTCATCTGGGCTCCTGCGGGGTGGTCAGGCGCGGCCGTGTCACGGTGGCCTCCGGTGCGATTCGGGTCATCAGTCGAGGGCGGATACGTTCGTGCAGGTCGGTGTGGACAGGCGCACTTCCGGCGCGGGGTGACCCGGTCTTGAACTGCGCGTGGGAGATACTTTGCACGACCCGGCGTCGGTGCGCGCGGTCGGCACCCGAGTCGTCCGCAGCTCGTCGGCGCCGCGGGTCCATCGGCCCAGGCCGATACGGCTCGACGCCACCTGGCTTAGCACTCGGAATGAGCGAGTGCCAAAGTCGGTTACACTGGCTAGCGTTTACTGACTTTTCGGAGGTTTTCGGTGCCCACATACTCGTATGCCTGCACGGAGTGCGACAACAAGTTCGACATCGTCCAGTCCTTCTCCGACGACTCGCTGACCGAATGCCCGCAGTGCGCCGGCCGTCTGCGCAAGCTGTTCAATTCGGTCGGCATCGTGTTCAAGGGCAGCGGTTTCTACCGCACGGACTCGCGCTCGGGAGCGTCGTCGTCGGAGACGTCGACGTCGTCCCCGTCGTCCGACGGCTCGTCGAAGTCCTCGGACAGTTCGTCGTCGAGCAGCAGCTCGTCGAAGTCCGAGTCGTCGAAGTCCGAGTCGTCGAGTTCGGCGAGCAGCTCGGGCAAGAGCGACAGCAAGGCGGCGACACCCGCCTGACCGTGACACCCGCCTGACCGGGGAGACGACAACTCCACACTGCAGAACCCGGGCAACCGGGCCGTCGGACATCGGCGGCATTGCCCGGGTTCTGTCGTACCCGGGTCCGCCGCGGCGGGCGTCCGCCGGACTCAGCGCAGTTCCTGGAATCCTCCGCCCGGGGTGAGGGCCCAGCCGACGGGGACGTCATGGTCCCCGGAGGGGAGTGCGTCGACGATCTCCTCGTCGTAGACCACCGCGACCAGCTCGGCCGAAAGGCCGTGGAGTGTCCGGTCGTAGTAACCGGCGCCCCGGCCCAGGCGCACGCCGGTCTTGTCGACCGCGAGGGCGGGAACCAGGATCATCGACGCCGCGCGGATCGCGGTGACCCCGACCCGGTCGGTGGCCGGCTCGCGCAGTCCCCACCGTCCGCGGTCGAGCGACAGCGGGCCGGTGTAGCGGGCCCAGTCCAGTGGGGCGGGCTCACCGTCGGGGACCACCGGGACCAGAACGGTGACCCCGCGGTCGACCAGCGCGTCGAGCATCGCGGTCGACCCCGGTTCGGTGCCCACGGGGACGTATGCGGCGACCGTGACGTCGTACTCCAGCCGGAACGGGCAGGAGTACATCCATTCGGCGAGGTCGGCCGCAGCTCGATCTCGTTGTGCCGGAGACATTTCCGACCGCCGGTTGGCGGCCTCCTCCCGCAGTCGATCCTTGAGGGTTGTCAAGACCCGACCGTCCTTCGCGTCATCTGTCGAACATCGGCGTGAGTGGGTGCCCGGGGCCGCGGGGGCGCGCTGCGCCGAGCCGCTCGCACTGTATCCAACGCGGGGCCCGACGTGGGTGAGGTCTGGGTCACTGCTTGCCCGCCCGGCCGAGGCGTCGCAGGTGTCCTAGGGTGGATTCATGAGTGCGACCGACAAAGATGATTTCAGTGAGTACGAAGGTGTACCCAACACTCCGCCGATCCCGCACACCGCGGTCGTCCCGGCGGCCGGACTGGGAACCCGGTTCCTCCCGGCCACCAAGACGGTTCCCAAGGAGTTGCTGCCGGTGGTCGACACCCCCGGCATCGAACTGGTCGCCGAAGAGGCGAAGTCGGCGGGCGCGGTCCGCCTGCTGATCATCACCTCCCCGGGCAAGGACGGCGTGGTGGCGCACTTCGTCGAAGATCTAGTCCTCGAGAACACCCTCGCCACCCGCGGCAAGGAATCCATGCTGGCAAAGGTCCGCAACGCGCCGAACCTGCTCGAGGTTGCCTCGGTGATCCAGGAGAAGCCCCTCGGTCTCGGACACGCGGTGGGTTGCGTGGAGAGCTACCTCGACGACGACGAGGACGCCATCGCGGTGCTCCTGCCCGACGACCTGGTCCTGCCCGGCGGCGTCCTGGAGGTCATGGCGCGCACCCGGCAACGACGCGGTGGTTCGGTGCTGTGCGCGATCGAGGTCCCCGAGGACCGCATCAGCGCCTACGGTGTCTTCGACGTCGAACCGCTTCCCGACGCCAACAATCCCAATGTCATGAAGCTCAAGGGCATGGTCGAGAAGCCCGAGCCGGGTGACGCGCCGTCGAACCTCGCGGCCGCCGGACGCTACATCCTCGACCGCAAGATCTTCGACGCACTCCGCCGCATCAAGCCCGGCGCCGGCGGCGAACTCCAGCTGACCGACGCCATCGCGCTGCTCATCGAGGAAGGTGAACCCGTCCACGTCGTCGTGCATCGGGGGACACGTCACGACCTCGGCAATCCCGGCGGTTACCTCAAGGCCTCCGTCGACTTCGCGCTCGACCGTGACGATTACGGTCCCGACCTCCGTGAGTGGCTCGAGAAGCGTCTCACCGAGAGCTGATCGGCAGCACGGTCACCGAGGCGACGCTTCCTCCGCGCGCCTCGACCGTTGCGACACGACCGACCGATACCGTTTGCCTGTGTTGTATCCAGGGCGCGCCCCCGGACGCTGGTCCGGGGTCGCGTTGGTTCGGGTGAGACGGGAAGAGCGGTGAGATGCGGTCTGTCGAAGATCATCTGACGCTGGTGACCGCGGCCGCGGTGGCGCCGCGGCCGGTACGCGTCGCGATCTCCGAGGCGCAAGGTCTGATGTGTGCCGAGGAAGTGGTCACCGAACATCCGATGCCGGGGTTCGACCAGGCCGCGATCGACGGTTACGCGGTGCGGGCCGTCGACGTCGGGCTCGCCGGTGTCCTCGCCCCCGAGGACCTCGAAGACTTCGACACCGGCGGTGCCGACCTCGTCGATCTCACTGCGGGCGAGCCGATGATCGTGTCGCTTCCGGTCGTCGGTGAGGTGGGACCGGGATCGCGGACACCGACCAGGCTGCAGCCGCGTCAGGCCGTGCGGGTGGAGACCGGCGCGCCGATGCCGACGCTCGCCGACGCCGTGGTGCCGTTGCGCTGGACCGACGGCGGTGACCAGAAGGTCAAGGTCGGGCACGGCGTGGAGAGCGGCAACTACGTTCGACGAATCGGCGACGACGTGCAGCCCGGTGACGTCGCGGTGCGCGCGGGCGCGATCATCGGGTCCGCGCAGGTCGGGCTGCTCGCCGCGGTCGGGCAGGCCCGCGTCATGGTGCATCCGCGGCCACGGCTGTCGGTGATCTCGGTGGGCAGCGAGCTCGTCGACATCGACCGCACCCCGGGGCCCGGCCAGATCTACGACGTCAACAGCTACGCACTCGCGGCCGCGGCCCGCGACGCGGGAGCCGACGTCAACCGTGTCGGCATCGCCGAGCGGGAGGCGTCGCGGATGCGTGAAGTGGTGGAGGCCCAACTCATCCGGTCGGAGATCGTGGTGATCTGCGGTGCCGTCGGCGGAAGTGCGTCGAAGGCCATCGCCGACGCGCTCTCCGATCTCGGCGACCTCGAAATCGTGCGGGTGGCCATGCATCCCGGTTCGGTCCAGGGATTCGGCAGACTCGGCCGCGACGAGGTCCCGACGTTCCTGCTGCCCGCCAACCCGGTCAGCGCGTTGGTGACCTTCGAGGTGATGGTGCGGCCACTCATCCGTATCGCACTCGGGAAGCGCCAGCCGATGCGCCGGGTCATCAAGGCGCGCACCATCGGGCCGATCGCCTCGGTTCGCGGCCGCAAGGGCTACCTGCGCGGCCAGCTGATGCGGGACGAACGGTCCGGCGACTATCTCGTGCAGGTCCTCGGGGCGTCGCCGACGGGTTCGTCGCATCTGCTCGCCGAACTCGCCGACGCGAACTGCCTGATCATGGTCGATCCCGACGTCGAGGAACTGGGCACCGGCGACGAGGTGGAGGTCGCGTTCCTCGCCCAGCGCGGATGACCGCCACCGGCGAGACACCGGTCTCATGCAGATGTCTCTGTGGCAGCGCTTAAACTTTGCTTCGTGTTCAGGTGGCTGAGTGGCGAACAGGGCAGTCCGGGCTGGCCTGCGACCCTCGGACCCCTGCGGATCCGTGCCGGTACGGTGACGTTGCGGCCGGTGAAGATGCGCGACGGCAAGACCTGGAGCGATCTGCGGATCCGCAACCAGAACACGCTGCTGCCGTGGGAGCCGACCGGGGTGGGCAGCTGGGCCGACCGGCATCAGCCCGGGTCGTGGCCGCCGCTGTTCGCGGTGCTGAAATCCGAGGCCAAGCGCGGTGCGATCCTGCCGTTCGTGATCGAGCTCGACGGCCGGTACGTGGGGCAGATGACCGTCGGGAACATCCAGCGCGGCGCCGTGCGAACGGCGTGGATCGGGTACTGGGTCGACGCGGCGGTCGCCGGTAACGGCATCGCGACTGCCGCGGTGGCGCTGGGAGTGGACCACTGCTTCGGTCCGGTCGGTCTGCACCGTCTCGACGCGACCGTGCAGCCGGCCAACGTGGCGTCGCAGAAGGTGTTGACCAACATCGGCTTTCGCCAGGAGGGACTCCTGCAGCGGTACATGGACGTCAACAAGCGCTGGCGTGACCACATGTTGTTCGCGCTGACCGCCGAAGAAGTGGTCGGCAGTGCCGCCGAGGCGTTGGTCCGGACGGGACGAGCCTCCTTCCAGTGACCGCGTGTGGCGGCACGGCGTTGCTCTTCACAGTCCGCACTCACGCTTTCGGCATGAGCCACGACTCACGAGTCGCACGCCCCCGATGCTGAGAGGTCTGTGTGAAACAGGCCGAATCCGGCTGCCCTACGGCGCGTCTCCGCAGGACCGAGGTCGTCCGGCCCTAGATTGTGGAGTGGCCTCGTGTGACCAGAGTGAATGAAGGGAGAGTCGCATGCCCAACTCAGTATTGTGGGTTTGTCTCGTAGCGGTCTGGCTCTTCGTGCTGGTCCCGATGGTGATCAAGGGACGTCCGCAGATCCTCAAGTCCACCGATGCGGCGCGCAAGACGCGCCTGTTGCATCGTGGCGGATCGCGCGCATCGACGGCGTCGACCGCCCGTCGCCGCTCGTCGGCCCGCCACCCCCATGACCCGTCGTGGAAGTCGTCGCGGCGCACCGCAACCGCCACCGTCGAGGCCGAGACGGACGAGACCGACACCGAGACAGACGAGTCGAGCACGGATACCGAGGGCTCCTCGACCCGGGTCCGCCGCGCGACCGCGGACAAGGTCGAGAAGCCGATCGTCGAGGCCCCGGACGCCGAAGACACCGACGCCGAAGACACCGATCTCGAAGATGCCGATCTCGAAGACGCTGACCTCGAAGACGCTGACCTCGACGATGACGACGTGGTTGATGGCGACGCCGACGCCGAGTTCGACACCGAGGAGTCCGACACCGAGTTGACCGGTGAGGCAGCGGACGCCGACTCCGAGTCCGACGAGGATCAGGACGCCGAGTACGAGGACGCCGAGTACGAGGACGCCGAGTACGAGGACGCGACAGACGAACTCGACGAAGACGAGTACGACGACTACGCCCGCAGCTCACGTCAGTCCGAACAGGACGAGGCGCCAGAGGTGCCCGGATCAGATCTCGACGACGATCATGACGCCGCCGACGACCGTGGTGCGGCGGCTCGCTCGTCGCGGCCGCAGCGACCTGCTCGTCGCAACATCTACTCGTCGGAGAAGGAACGCGAACTCAAGTACCGCGAACGTCAGCGCGTGACGTTGGGGCTGTTCGTCCTGTTGATCCTCTCCATCGCGACCGGGGTCGTGGTCGGCGCGCCCGGGTGGGTGGCGACCGGCGTCATGGCGGTGATGCTCGTCGGCTACCTCGCGTACCTGCGGCGGGCCGTCATGACCGAACAGCAGGTCCGCGCTCAGCGTCTGGCCCGGGCCAGACGCGCGGCGCGCGCGGAGGAGGAGCGTCGTCGACGCGCCGCCGCGGTGCCCGAGTTCGCGGCGGCACCCCCGCCGCCCCGGCTCCGACGCCCCGGTGGTGCAACGGTTCTCGAGATCGACGACGAGGACCCGGTGTTCGACCACCTGCCGCCGTTCCAGCGTCGCCGCATGGACCGCGAGGACCTCGAGTTCCGCCGCGTCGGCTGACGACGGATCTTCTCGATCAGCAGTAGGTATCGCTCAGCGACACCTACTGCTGATTCTTTTATGGGCTGAGTCGTGCCGAAGGCCCCGGCATCACTTGGACAAGGCAGGCTTCCCGTGCGAATCCAGCCACGCCTGACCGGCTTTCGCGGCCCGTGACAATGCCAGGCGCTCGCCCAGGTAGGTCGCCGGTGCGCCGACGATGGGGATGTAGCCCAGCATGCGGAACAAGACCATCGGTTGCGGACGCTTCTCGAACTCGTCGTCGACCGCCCGGAGCAGCTTGGCAGCATCCCAGATGGCCCGGAACAACGACTTCTCGCGATCCTTGGGGTCGGCGGGCAGCTGAGGTGCGGACTCGCCGGCGATGTCGGGAGGAGAGATGTCGCGCCCGCACAGCACCGATGCGAGGAGCTGCACCTGGCGGCCGCGGTCGGTGACGTCGTACTCGCGGGCGATGGCGACGAGCACCATCGCCTGGTTGGCGAAACCGAGGTACGGGGTGATCGGGAGCCGCTTGGCCCACACGCCGAAGACTCCGGGGAAGGCGACGACGCCGGTGTTCAGCGTCCCGATGCGGGTCACCCACCAGCTCGCACGCTTGTCTATCGACCGCTCGGTCCACCCCTTGGTGCCGGGCCAGTCGGCGACGTCGAGGAGTTTCGACGCCGCGTGCTGGGCCTGCGCGAGAGGGGACCCGGAGTGGTCGTCGTCGTGGAAGGTGTGGCTCTTCAAACCCAGTGGGTCGCGCTCGGCGAGCGCGTCGAGAACCGGATTGATCACCCCCACCGCATTGTCGAGAACTCCGGCCAATTGCTGATCAGACATCCGAGGCACCGGACCAGCCTAGCGGCAGGCGAGGCGTTTGGGAGGGTGTGCGGTGGGGCTGCTAAAGTGGCTTCCGGTTGGTCGCACGATGACCTCCCGGGGCTATGGCGCAGTTGGTAGCGCGACTCGTTCGCATCGAGTAGGTCTGGGGTTCGATTCCCCATAGCTCCACCGAATACCGCAGTTCAGACGGCCTCACCCGCGCTTCGGGTGGGGCCGTCTTTCACGTCGACCAGCGGAAACCCACCGGAAACCGGGCGAGGCGATCGAGGACGTGCCGCACATCGCCGGTCACTCGCTTGCGCTGCGCGTCGTGCCGGCGCGTTGCGCTCGTCGCCGGTGCACCCCCGAGCACCGCGATACCACCACGAGGTTTGGTGGTTTCGGCCGGTCGCCCGGTGACGCGGACCGACGGCGGGTAGACTGGGCTCAACTGGATTGAACATCTGACAGACCCTCTGTTGGCGTCTCCGGTGCCGGACGGGCAACTCATCCGTCTGGAGACCAGGTCAGGTGGCAAGTGATAACCCCAGCTTCTCGCATTCTCGATTCCCGGTTCGCACGCGGTTCGGTCACGTCGTTCGTCGTGTCGGCTCACGATATTGCGGGCCTGCTGTGAAGACGTTGCCCCTGCTGGGGCCTGCCCGCGTGCGATTCGGTAGCGATCCGGCCGCCCCTGTGGGTGGCGCGTGGTACCCGTACACCATTCAGCTCGCCGACGAGCTGCCCGGAGTACTCGCCGCGGCGAGCACACTCATCGGTGACATCACCGGCATCGACGTCAACTGGTCGAGCTTCCGGCGCCTTCCCGGCCTGGATTCACCGGATTCGCCGCTGACCCCTCCGCTCATGACGCTCACGGCGGGCAAGAAATCAGTGACACTGCTGGTCATCCCGCACCGGACCGTGTCGTCGCTGGCAGCCATTCTGCTCCGCCAGGCGAGCAACAGCGCGATCCCCGCCGGTCAGGCTCACTCGCTGGAATACCGTCGGGCCGAACGCATACTGGAACTCGCCGGACGGTCGCTGACGCCGGACGTCGCCGCCGTCTGACACCACCGACGAGACACCCTGGCCGCACACGCCGTCGATGACGTGTGCGGCCAGGGTGTTTTCGGGCTCGGGCCGTACTAGAGCGAGTCGAGCAGGTCTCGAACCTCGCCCGGCACCGACTCGGCCGTGGCCGAGTGTGCCGACGCGAATGTCACCGGGCACGATTCGTAGACCTCGCGCAGTCCGGCAGCCAGCCAGGAGCGGTCGTTACGCGAGGCGTACCGGAGCGGTCCACCGTGCCACCGGGGGAAGGCGAAGCCGCTCACCAGCGCGACGTCGACATCCGATGCCTGAGCTGCGACACCGTCGGCAAGTAGGCCGACGGCCTCGGCCACCATCGCGGCGATGACGCGCCGGACGATGGTCTCGTCGTCAAAGTGCCTCGGTACGATGGCTTTTCGTGCACGCTCGGCGTCGATGACGGCGGCGACGGACGGATCCGGGGTACCGGTTCGGCCGCCGTCGGCGTACGAGTACCACCCGGCGCCGGTCTTGCGTCCGAGCCGGTCGGCCTCGCACAGCAGATCGGGGATCCGCACGTATCGCTGCTCCGGGTCGCGGGTGGCGGCCAGGCGCTTGCGTCGTGCCCAGGCGATGTCCAGACCCGACATGTCGGCCACCGCGAACGGGCCCATCGCGAAGCCGAACCCGACCAGGGCGCGATCGACCTGCTCGGGGGAGCACCCGTCCTCGACGAGGAACTCGCACTGCGCGCGGTACGCGGCATAGACACGGTTGGCGACGAACCCTTCGCCGACGCGGGCGCGGATACCGGTCTTGCCGATCCGCCGGACGACCGACGAGGTCGCCGCGATCACCTCGGGTGAGGTCCTCGCGGTCTCCACCACCTCGACGAGCCGGTTGAGATGAGCCGGGTTGAAGAAGTGGAGCCCGACCACTCGCGACGGATCGGATACCACCGAACCGATGTCGTTCAGATCGAGATACGAGGTGTTGCTGGCCAGAATCGCGCCGGCAGGGGCCATCTCGTCCAGGGAACGGAACAAGCTGCGCTTGACCTCGAGGTCCTCGAAGACCGCGTCGATGACCATGTCTGCGGCGCGCACCGCCTCGGACAGATCGGTCGTGGTGGTCAGAACAGGCTCGTCCCGACCGGCTTTCGCCGCAGCCGTTGCCGCGATCTCGACCGCCCGCCCGAGTGCCTCGGGGTTGGTGTCGGTGATCGTGGTGGCGAATCCCTTGAGCACCAGGGCCGCCGCGATCGAGGCCCCCATCGTGCCGGCACCCACCACGGTCACCGTGTTCACGCCGGGTACCCCGGCGGTGGGTGTCCCCGCACGCAGTGCCTTCGCCGCCGCACGCTCGGCGAAGAACAGATAGCGCAACGACGCGGCCTCCTCCGATTCCCGGAGCCGCGTGAAGATCTCACGTTCGGCGGCCAGCGCCGCATCCCCGGATTCGGACGTCGATCGGCGTACGGCCTCGATCGCCTCGAGGATGTGCGGGCGATTCTTGCCCTTCTTCGCCACACGGGCGGCCGTCGCGGCGAACTCTGCCGGGACCAGTTCCGGCGCAGGCGATTCCCGAAGAACACGGGTGGAACCGGTGCGGGCGGCGGTTACCGCATGAGCCACCAGGTCGTCGTCGACGAGCACGTCGAGGATTCCGAGATCGCATGCGACCTCTGCGGAGATCCTCGCCGCGGTGGCGATCAGTTCGACCGCCTTCGTCGCGCCGACCAGTCGTGGCAAGCGGACCGTGCCGCCCGCACCGGGGATGATGCCCAGCCCGACCTCGGGCAGCCCGACGACCGCGCTGCGGTCGGCGACCCGGATGTCGCAGCCAAGCGCGAGTTCGAATCCGCCGCCGAGCGCCAGGCCGCTGATCGCGGCCACCACCGGCACCGGAAGCGATTCGATCGCGGCGATGACCGCGGGCAGCTGGGGTTCGGCCAGGGGGCCGTCGAACTCCCTGATGTCGGAGCCGGAGTAGAAGTTCGCACCCGCGCCGGTGATCACCACACCTCGGAGGCCAGGGGTTTCCGCAGCCTTGCCGAGTTCGGCGAGGAGTCCGCTGCGGACCGCGTGTGATCCGGCGTTGATCGGCGGGTTGTCGATGGTCACCACCACGACGTCACCGTCGAGGTGGCTGCTGCACACCGTCATGGTCATCCCTGCCCTTCTACGATGCGGACGAGTGCGTCGACCGCGCGCACACCGTGTCCGACCCCGTTGATGAGCAGCGGGTTGATCTCGGCCTCGAAGACGCCGTTGCCGGGCCGCTCGGCGATGGCGGACAGCGCGACGATGGTGTCGACAATCGCCTCGACGTCACCGTGCTCGCGGCCGCGGAACCCGCGAAACAGCTCTAGTGCCTTGACCTCTCGGGTCATTTCCAGTGCGGCCTCGCGAGAGACGGGCGCGGTGCGGAGGCTGCGGTCGCGATGGATCTCGGCCAGCTCCCCGCCGGCGGCCAGCATCACGATCGGACCGGCGTCGGGGTCCACGCGATAACCCACCAGGACTTCTCCCAGGCCGGACACCATGGGCTGCACCAGAATCCGCCGAACTCCCACGTCCGGTCGATGCTCGGCGACAGACCCGGCGATCCGCACCACGGCATCTCGCAGCTGCTGTTCGTCGCCGATGTGGAGTACGACGCCACCGACATCGGACTTGTGGGCGATCCTCGAATCCAGCACCTTCGCGACGACCGGGTAGGAGAACGGAAGGGAACCGATGGTCGTCTGGCCCGCGTCGTCGGGGACGTCGAGGACGACCGCCGGGGCATGCGGGATCGACAGCGAGTCGAGGAAGCCGTAGGCCTCGACCTCATCGAGAACCCGAGACGGCGAGGACTCCGCCGGTGGGGTCACGACCGGAGTCGCGCTGTGCGGGAGTCGACGACGGAACGTCGCCGCGACGACGTCGGCGCATGCCTCCGGCGTACGGAAGGCGGGGATACCCTCGTCGGCCAGCAGTGTCAGAGCATCTGGAGCGTCGGGTACGACGAACGCGGCCAGGGGAGTGGGCGCATCTTTGGCGTCGATGAGCGCCCGCAGTGCCAGCTCGGGGTTGAACCGGGCCGACGAACCGACCACGGCGATGAGCAGATCGAACTCTCCGGTGCCGAGCAGCACCTCGAGTGCCTGACTCATCACCTCGTATTTCGTGCCGGCCAGCGTCACGTCGACGATCCGGGCAGGGGCGGCCTCGACGCCGCGGCGAGCGAGCTCGGCGAACGTGTCGTCCGATGCCCGTTGCACGTCGATGCCGCGGACGCCGAGCTGGTCGACGACCATCGCGGCACCACCGCCGGTCGTGGTCACGACCCCGACGCGCGGCGCAGGCGAACCGGCCGGCCGAATCGGGAGACGGGCCGCCAGCGGTGCGCATTCGAGAAGGCCGTCGATGGTGTCGACGCGCGCGATCCCGTTGTCGGCGAAGAACTCCGCGGCGACGTCGTCGGCCCCGGCGAGGGCCCCGGTGTGCGAGACGGCGAGTTCGGCTGCCGCGTCGGAGCGTCCGAGCTTGTAGACCGTGACCGGCTTACCCCGTTCGGCGGCACCGCGGGCGAATTCACGGAGCTTGTCGGCGCCGCGCAGATTCTCGAGGAACAGCAGGTAACTCGTCACCGCGGGGTCGTCGAGCGTGGCGGCGCACAGCTCACCGACGGACAGGTCGCATTCGCCGCCGGTGGAGACCAGTCCGGCGAATCCGATTCCGCGGGCCATGCCGCGTGAGGCCAGCGCACCGATCATCGAACCGGATTGCGACGCAACGAACGTCGATCCGCCGGGCAGATCCTTCTCGGCGAACGCGGCGTTGGCGGTCAATACCAGGCCGTTGTTCGGGTTGGCCACACCCAGACTGCTGGGGCCGATGAGGCGCACACCGCAGGTGCGGGCGGTCTCGATCAGGCGGCGTTCGCGTTCGATGCCGGCGGGTCCGCTCTCGCTGAAGCCGCTGGCGAGGACGGTGGCCACGGTGACCCCGAGACGCCCGCACTCCTCCACCGCGGCGACCGCGGCGTCGGAGCCGGTCATGATGAACACGTGCTCGGGTACCTCTGGCAACTCGGTCAGCGACGGCCACGCCTGCTCGCCCTGGACCGTGTCGCGGCGAGGATTGACCGGGTAGATGCGGCCGTGGTAACCGCTGGCGCGCAGGAACTTCAGCGGGCGGCCCGTGGTCTTGGCGGGGTCGTCGGATGCTCCGACCAACGCGATCGACGACGGTGAGAGGATCGCGTGCGACAGGTCCGAAGTGGCCGGTGTGGTGCGGTGATCGCTGGTCATGATCAGCCCCTCCGCTGGCTGAAGCGACGCCCGAAGACGTTCTCGGCGATGCGGTTCTGCAGGACCTCGATCGAGCCGCCGGCGATCATCCAGCCGCGGGTGCGGCGGAAGCAGTACTCGGCGAGGGCTTCCTGGCTGTAGCCGGTGCCGCCCATCACCTGGACGGCCTCGTCGGCGGCGTGGAACCCGGCCCGGTTCGCGGCGAGCTTGGCGGCTGCGGTGTTGTAGGCGGTCGGCAGACCGTTCTCGTCGAGGTCGGTCACGGCCCGGTAGAGAAGCAGCTGCGCGCTGTCGAGTTCGACGGCGCAATCGGCGAATTTCCATTGCAGACCCTGGAATTCGCACAGGGGTCGGCCGAACTGCTCGCGGGTCAGTGCGTAGTCGCGGGCGAGGTTGAACGCATGGCGACCGAGCGCGAGGGCGCGGGTGGAGTTGCCGAGTCGCTCCACGTTGAACCCGGTGATCTGCTTCTTGAAGCCGCCCTCGCCGAGCAGCACGTTCTCCTTCGGGATCCAGCAGTCGTCGAAGTACAGCTGGCACCACTTCTCGCCGCTCATGAATTCGGTCGGCTGCCCGAAGGTCAGCCCCTCGGTGCCGCGTTCGACGAGCACCGAACCGATTCCGCCGGTACCGGGACCGAATCGGACGTAGACGAGGAAGAAGTCGGCGTCGACGCTGTGGGTGCCGAAGACCTTGGTGCCGTTGATCCGGTAACCGGCACCGTCTTCGGTTGCGGTGGTGGTCAATTCGGTGACGGCGGAGCCTGCCTCGGGTTCGGTCATGCCGAGGCCGATGATCTTCTCGCCGGACATGAGGCCGGGGAGGAAGCGTTCGCGCTGCTCGTCGTTCGCGTACTGGGCGAAGGTGCGGATGGCACCGAAGTTGCCCGCCTGCACGAGGTCGGCGGAGGTGGGGCAGTGCAGTGCCACTTCGTAGATGGCCTGTACCGCGCTCATCAGATCGCCGCCCTGGCCGCCGTGTTCCTCGGGGATGGTGATGCCGAGCAATCCCTGTGCGGCGAGGGTCTTGTTGAGTTCGCGGTCGAGGCTGTGTGCGTGGGCGCGACCGAGCGCGTCGGGCGCGAGTTTGGCGGCGGCGAAACGGCGCACCACCTCGGCGAACTCGCGATGTTCGGAGTTGAGGGTGAGGTCCATCGGATTCTCCTTTGAGTAGGGCGATCCGAGTGCTCCGACTCGGAGTCGATTATTCGTGGTTCGGGAACGAGACCGGGAGGTTCTGGCGCATCGACAGCGCGAGCACGCAGAAGGTCCACCGGAATCGACATCACGGCTGCGCATTCAGGCGCAGGGTGTTGGTGCGGCGGGCCGAAGCCGCGAGGCCCTCGCCCGGTCGGGCGAGTCCCTCGTAGCCGGTTAGGCGAGTCCCTCGTAGAGGGAATCGGCCTCGTTGTCCAGACTGAGGTTGACCGTGTAGGTGTAACGGTCTCCGCGGTAGTAGGACTCGACGTAGTCGATCGGCTTCTTGTCCGGGCCGAAGATCACGCGGGTGACGGTCAGTACCGGCGCCCCCTGCGGCAGGTCCAGCCGCGCGGCGATCTCGGCGTCGGCGATGTCGGCCCTGATGGACTGCCGTGCGCTCGCGAGTTCGATGCCGGAATTGACGAGGACGGTCATCAGCGAATCACGTTCGAGCTTGTCCTCGTCGATCAGGTCACCGACCTTCGCTGGCAGATGATCGACGCTGTAGGCGAAGATCCGTCCGTCGAAGTGCCGGGTACGGGACACCCGGACGACGGAATCGTCGGTCAGTTCCAGCGCCGACCGAACCGATTCCGACACCGGCGCGTGCCGTTCGATCCGAAGGTCTTTGACGCCAGAGCGTTTGGTCTCGCGCATCAGTTCCGACAGCGATCCGTTGAAGTGCTGACCGACCTGGGCGGCCGCGGCCGGGAGCACGCGTGTGCCGCGTCCGCTGCCCCTGCTCACGAGACCTTCCGACACCAGTACGCCGACGGCCTGGCGGGCGGTGACCCGGCTGACCGAGTACGTCGACATCAGCTGCGGCTCGGACGGCAGTGTCGATCCGACGGGGTATTCGCCCGAGAGGATGCGCCGACGGAGATTGTCGGCGAGCTGGTGGTAAAGCGGCAGGGCTGCCTCGGGGTCGAGGGCAGATGCGCTCATCAACTCTCCCGGCTCGTCGACGCTGCGATTGTGGTCCCGGGTCGTGGTGGGACCCGGGACACCTGACTTCGCATTGTAGTGATGCGAGTCGGTTCGAAGTGAAGGCACGGTCGATTCCTCGTCAGGGTTCGCGATCAGTCGGTTCCGGCGGCATCGATGCCCGCCATCTCCTCGTACAGCCGGATCAGCGCGACACTGTCGAGCTGGCCGAGCCCCTTTGCGCGGCCGGCCTCGAAGATCTGGTGGATGGCGGCGGCGGCCGGCATCGAGAACGACTCCTCGTGGGCCACGGTCAGAGCCAGCCGCAGGTCCTTCTCGGCGAGATACAGGGCGAAGCGCGGACTGAGGTCCTTCTCGAGGACGTACGGGATTCGCTTGGAGAAGTGGAACGAGCGGCCACCGGACTGGTTGATGACGTCGTAGAGACGCTGCCCGTCGAGTCCGAGCTTGCGGCCGAGAGCGAACGCCTCCACGGCGACGGCGACGTTACCCATGGCCATCTGGTTGTTGACGATCTTGATGGCCTTGCCCTTGCCCACCCCGCCGACGTGCTGGATCACGCCGATGGCGTCGAGGAATGGCCTGGCCGCCTCGAGGTCGGCGTCGGACGCGCCGACCATCAGGACGAGTCGGCCCTCGCGGGCTTCGGGCGGCCCGCCGGAGACCGGGGCGTCGACGACGCGCACATCGAGTGGCAGTGCCTGCGCGGCGATCTCTTCGATGGTGGAGGGCAGCGTGGTGCTCAGGTCGATCAGCATCTTGCCGCGGAGCTGGGCCAGCAGCCCGGTGTCGAGGACCGCGGCACGCAGGATGCGGTCGTCGGGCAGGCTCGTGAACACGACGTCGAGTCCGGCGACCGACTCGTCGGTCATGATGCTCGCCCCCTGATCGGTCAGGCGGGTCACGGCCTCGGGGTCGAGGTCCCGGACGAAGGTCTGGAAACCGGCGGTGACGAGGCGGTGGGCCACCGAACCGCCCATGGCGCCGAGTCCGATGATGCCGACCGAATAGGTCGCGGCGTCCGCGGGAATGCTGGATGTCTCTGGAGCAGTGGTCATGTCGATACCTGTCTATCCGTAGAAGCCGATGATCGTTTTCAGTTGGCTGTATGCGTGCAGTGCCTGGACGCCCTTTTCGCGCCCGATCCCGCTCTTGCGGTAGCCGCCGAACGGCGACTCGACACCGCCGCCGCCGTACCGGTTGATGAAGACCTGCCCGGCGCTGAGGCCGGCCGCCGCGCGATGGGCCGTGGTGAAGTCACGCGTGAAAATGCCTGCGGCGAGGCCGTATTCGCTGTCGTTGGCGATCTGGATCGCCTGCTCGAGGTCGGTGAACCGCAGGATCGACTGCACGGGACCGAAAACCTCTTCCCGGGCGATCGTCATCGTGTTGTCGACGCCGGTCAGCACGGTCGGCTGCACATAGAAACCACCGGGATGGTCCGGTACGTCGGCGCGTCCGCCGCCGGCTGCGAGGGTGGCACCGTCGTCGACGGCGCCCGCGACCTTGGCCAGCACCTGCTCGACCTGCGCCGCCGAGGACAGGGGGCCGAGATCGGGATCGTCGAGCCCCCGGCCGGGCCGTAGCGGGGCGACCTTGTCGACGAGCCGTCGAACGTAGTCGTCGTGGATGCTGTCCTGCACGATCACCCGGGTGCAGGCGAAGCAGGACTGGCCGGAGTTGCGGATGATCGCGTTGGCGCCTGCGTCGACGGCCGCGTCGAGATCGGCGTCGGCCATGACGATCAACGGTGACTTGCCGCCGAGTTCGAGGTGTACGGGGACCGCCCGGCGTGCCGCGGCGGCCATGACCTGGGACCCGGTGCTCACCGATCCGGTGAAGCTCACGTGCCGGACGAGGGGGTGATCGACCACCGCGCTTCCGGTTGACCTGCCAAGTCCGACAACGATGTTGACGACACCCGGCGGGATTCCGGCCTCGTCGGTCAACCGCCCGAATTCCAGTGCCGTCGAGGGGGTGAGTTCCGAGGGTTTGATCACCACCGTGTTCTTTGCGGCCAGGGCGGGCGCGACACCGCGAGCCAGCTGGCTCAGCGGTGCATTCCACGGCACGATCTGCCCGACGACTCCGTACGGTTCGTACCGGGAGAACGACAGCACGCCGTCGTCGGTGGGGAACACCTCGCCGTTCGTCTTGTCGCACAGAGCGCCGTAGAACTCGAAGTACTTGGCACTGGCCTCGACATCGGCCCTGGCCTGTCGCAGTGGTTTGCCGGTGTCGAGGCTCTCCAGGTGTGCGAGCCGGTCCTGGTTGCTCCGCAACAGACCGGCCAGCGTGAGCAGCGTGCGCCCGCGATCGAGATCGTTGATCGAACGCCAGGTCTCGGCAGCAGCGTCGGCTGTCGTCACCGCCCGGTCGACGAGGGCAGTCGAGCATCCCGCGAGGGCGTCGAAGTGCTCGCCGGTGGAGGGATCGATCTGGCTGATCGGGGCATCGTCGCCGTCGACGGAACGGCCAGCGATCCAGGCTGAGCCCTCGACCGTCCGAAGCAGAGATAGGTCCGTCATGGTCACTTCCCAATGGATGTAGATTCACTCGCAAGTATGAACGTCCTAACGTTAGCATGTTTGTCTCGGAGGTCACGTTCACCTGGTTGTTGACCGTAGGTCCTAACGTTGCTACCTTCGTGACTGGCATCACGTGACCCACGGTTGTTTGATGTCAGGACCGGTGCACAGGGTTGTTGCCGTCGGGGCGGGGCCCGGTCCGGCCGGCAGCGTCCGTGGGCTTGTCGGCCTCTGTCTGCGTTCCTTCCGGTGAGATCCCAACGAGGTACCCCATGTGTCCGTCCGCACCCACGACTACCGTGTCGTCAGCAGGGGTGCGGCGACGTGGGCGGGGATCGTCCCGGGAGACCGCGGCAGGTCTCCATCGTCATGTGGCGGCTCTGTTTCGGGCCGGCTCGTCGTCGCGAACCGCGTCGGAGCCGAGATGAGTACAGGTCACCCCGAGAATTTTCAGAACAAGGACAGTCGAGTGACTCAACAAACCGTGCCCCCGGCACCGAATACGCAGGCTGCTTCCCCGGACAAGGGGGTGAGGAAGGCCATCTGGATCGGCGGGGTCGGCTCCGCGATCGAGTACTTCGACTTCACGGTGTACGCCTTTCTGGCGACCACCATCGCGGTGGTCTTCTTCCCCTCGTCGGATCCGGCCACGGGCCTGCTGCTGGCGCTCGCCGTGTTCGCGGCGTCCTTTGTGTTCCGGCCCCTCGGCGGCCTGGTCATCGGTCACATCGCCGACCGGCACGGGCGTCGGCCCGCGCTGATCCTGGCTGTCGGCGGCATGGGTGTGGCCACCGCGAGTATCGGCCTGCTGCCGAGCTATGAGTCCGCCGGAATCCTCGCGCCGATCCTGCTGGTGACGGCCCGGATCGTCCAGGCCCTTGCCGCCGGCGGTGAAATGGGCGGCGCGGGAACATATGTCGCAGAAGCCGCGCCGCGGGAGAAGCGTGGCTTCATCACCAGTACGACGATGCTCGGCCTGATGGTCGGCACCCTGATGGGCTCGTTCACCGTGGCCATGCTCAAACTGGCACTGACCGAGGACGAGCTCATCTCCTGGGGTTGGCGGGTGCCGTTCTATCTCTCTGTCGTGTTCACGGTGATCGCCGTGGTCTTCCGCAAGAAGATGGAAGAGTCGCACAAGTTCGAAGACATCAAAGAGCAGACGGCGACCAAGGCGCCGGCGACCATCCTGTTCCGGCAGCACGGCAAGATCGTCCTGCTGACGACCATGATCGCACTGACCTCACAAGCGTCGTACTACCTGGTGTTCACCTATCTGGGGACGTATTTCACCAGGGCCGATCTCATCGACTCGGGGTCCGCGGCCGTCGCCAGCACAGTGGCGCTCGCCGTTGCCACCGTGCTGATCCCGGTGTGGGGCAAGCTCTCCGACCGAATCGGGCGCAAGCCGATCCTGATCGCCTCGGTGGGTTCGACCCTCGTCTTGATCTACCCGCTGTTCATGTTCATGGGGACCGGGCCGGTAGCGGCGGTCATCGGGCAGATCGTCTACGGGTTGCTCGTGTCCGCACATCTCGGTGTCCTCGTCGCCGTGATCGCCGAGATGTTCCCCACCAACGTGCGAAGCTCCGGCTTCTCGATGGGATTCAACTTCGCCGCGATTCTCGGCGGCGGTACCGCGCCCTATATCTCGACCTGGCTGATCGAGGAGACCGGCAGCCTGCGATCGCCGGCGTTCTTCATCATGCTGGTGGCATCCCTCTCTCTCATCGGCGCGTTGCTGATCAAGGAGTCGAAGGGCACGGAACTGCCGGTCTGAGGCGGCAGAAGCCGAAGCCGACCTCACCCGGCACCACCAGCGGACAGGAGTCACCTCATGAGCGACCCATTCGAGCTCTACGCCATCAGACTTGCCCACGCCGACCGGCCCGCGCGCGACAACTTCCTCCGCGGGCCGGCACGCGAGGGGACGATGCGCATGGACTTCGACATGTGGGTGGCCCGCAACGGGGAGCGGATCGTGGCGATCGACTCGGGCTTCAGTGTCGAGGGCGGATCGCACCGCGGCCGCCATCTCGAGCGAACCCCAACCGACGCCCTGCGCGAGCTGGGCATCGACCCCGAGTCGGTCACCGATGTGGTGGTCACTCACCTGCACTACGACCACGCGGGCAACCTCGATCACTTCCCGGCCGCGCGTATCTGGGTGCAAGAAGCGGAGGTGGCCTACGTGACCGGTGCGGCGATGCGACATCCGGAGTTGAGCCACTTCTTCGAGGTCGACGACGTGTGCGCGCTGCTGAAGGAGTCCTTCAGGGGCCGGGTCAACCAGGTTGCCGGGCAGGTCACGCTCGCCGAGGGTCTGGAGCTGCACCTCGTCGGCGGGCACACGCCCGGCCTGCAGGTGGTCAGGGTGCTCACCGAACGCGGATGGGTGGTACTCGCCTCCGACGCGCTGCACTACTACGAGAACTTCGAACGACGCAACCCGTTCCCGGCGATCGTCGACGTGGTGCAGATGATGGACGGCTACGACCGGCTCCTGGAACTCGCGCCCGGGCTCGAGCACATCGTGCCCGGACACGATCCTGCCGTCATGGAACAGTACGGGGCCGGGTCGGCCGGATTGCCGGACGGCATGGTCGCCCTGCATCACCGCCCGGCCCCGGAACAGGTTGCGGCCGTCGAGGATTGACCGCGCGTCGGCCGGACTGCGGTGGTGGGCCCGCACCGCCGGGGTCGGGTTTGCCCGAACCGCCGCGTCCCCGTGGCCACCGGGTCCGGTCAAACGCCCCACCCGCCCGAAGCGGGGCTGTTAGCTTCTGAGCGATGAGGTCCTCGAAATTGCTGTTGGGGCTGGTGGTGTCGGTGCTGACCGGCGTGCTCGCGGCCACGGCGGCGCCGGCGCGGGCAGACGCCCTGCCGGTCACCTACAACTTTCTCTCCGGCATCCCGGCCGAACTCACCAACCCCGGCGGTTCACTGCCCGGGGCCAACGACTGGAACTGCACGCCGTCGGCCCGCCACCCGAACCCGGTCGTCGTGGTCCACGGGACCGGGGGATCGCAGCAGACCAACTGGGGTACCTATGTCCCGCTCCTGAAGAACGAGGGGTACTGCGTCTTCACGCCGACGTACGGTGCGATCAAGGGCGCGCCGTGGCCGATCAGCGCCATCGGCGGGATGGGGCTGATGTCGGAGAGCGCGCGCGAACTGGGCGGCTTCGTCGCCGAGGTGCGGCGCGCGACGGGTGCATCGAAGGTCGACATCGTGGGGCATTCGCAGGGAACCGTGGTGCCGGCGTACTACGCGAAGTACCTCGGTGGCGCGGACAGCATCGACAAGTATGTCTCCCTGGCGCCGGTGTGGCGGGGGACGACGGTGGCCGGCGCCGGCGCCATCGGCCCGTTCGTCCGGGGCCTGGGCGTGCGGCCCGAACAGGTTCCGTTGTGCCAGGCCTGTTTCGACCTCGATCCCGGTGCGGCGTTCCTGCGCAAGATCGCCGAGGGCGGCTACTATCTCCCGAACATCGAGTACACCAACATCGCCACACGCTACGACGAACTCGTCGTCCCGTACTGGTCCGGTCTTCCGCCTGGAGGGTCGAATGTCCGCAACATCGTTGTGCAGGACGGTTGTTCGGTCGACTACACCGAACACGCGGGATTGGCGGGGTCGCGACGAGCCGCCGACTTCGTGCTGAACGCGCTCGACCCCGAACATCCACGTCGCGTGCCGTGCGACCGCGCCGCACCGTTCACCGGAAGCCCGTTCTGACCCGCGTCCACGAGCCCGCCGAGGCGAGGGTGCGGCGTCGTCGACGGCTGCGCGCCGCGCTCGTGATCGCCACCGCCGCAGCGCTGTTGCTGCCGATGGCTGTCACCACGGCCCCGGCGCGCGCGGACGTGCCGGGGCTCGGTCCCGGTTTCGAATTCGGGGTGGCCCAATCGGGTTTCCAATCCGAGGGCGTCAACCGTGATTCCAACTGGCTGCGGTACGGACGCCAGGGCAAGGTCGATCACCCGGTCGGGAACGCCGTCGACTTCTATCACCGATACGCCGAGGACATCGCGCGCGCAGAGTCGCTGGGCGTCGGCATCTATCGCACGTCGGTCGAGTGGTCGCGCGTGGAACCGTCTCGCGGCCGGGACGATCCGGCCGGCTGGGCCTTCTACGACCGGGTGATCCGCGCCGTCGTCGACGCCGGGATGCGGCCGATGATCACGCTCAACCATTGGGTGCACCCGGGGTGGGCGGTGGATCTCGGTGGTTGGAACCGGCCGGGGATGGCCGGTGACATGGTGGCCTTCGCATCGCGGGTCGTCGATCGGTACGCATGGGCCGATCCGCTGTGGATCACGTTCAACGAGCCGACCGAGTATGTTCGCCGTGAACTGATGTACGGCGGGGTGTCTCCGGCGAATGTGGGTTTGATGGCCGACGGGATCGTCGACGCGCACCGGGCGATCCACCGGCACATCCATCGCGTCCAGCCCCGAGCGCAAGTGTCGTCGAACATGGCGTATTACCCCATCGTGGGCGTGCAGTCCTGGCTGGAATCGGTTTTCCCGCAACGTATGCGCGACACGATGGACTTCGTCGGCGTCGATCACTATTACTCGTTCTCGGTCACCGATGCATCCGTGGCCTACGGCGCGCTCGGCGAGTTCTGGCGGAGTTCGCAGGCGCCGGAGAGTATCTACTACGTGCTACGGCATGTGGCGCAGCAGTTTCCGGGGAAGCCGATTCGGATCATCGAGAACGGGTTGGCCACCGATCCGCACGGGCGACGTCCGGACGGTTACCGTCGAGCCGATCATCTGCGCGACACGGTGTACTGGCTACAGCGTGCCGCGCAGGACGGGATCGACATCGTCTCCTACAACTACTGGAGTCTCACCGACAACTACGAGTGGGGCGACTTCGACGCCCGGTTCGGCCTGTACACCGTTGACATACAACGCGATCCGACGCTGACGCGGCATCGCACCGACGGTGTCGAGGCGTACCGGCAGATCACGCGGGCCGGCGGCGTGCCCGGGGGGTATCGCCCGACGCGACTGCCGGTGCCGTGCTCACTGGTTGCGGTTCCCGACAGCTGCGCAGATCCCGCGGTGGTGCGCTAGGCCTTCCGTTCGGCGTAGGGCCGCTGGCGTCGGCTCGACGACGGTCGTACACTCAAACGACCCCGACGGCCCGCAGTCCCGCCGAGGTGACCGCCGCCAGGATCACGACCAGCGCGAGCGGAGCCCTCAGCAGTGCCGCGGCCACTCCGACGGTCACACCCGCCGGCCGTGCCCAACCGGCGAGATCATGCCCGACGAAGAGTGCGCCGGTCAGCGCCACGGTGACCAGGAGGACCACGGTGGCCCGATCCATCAGCTTCTCCGCTGTCGCGGACACCGAGATCCGGTTGCGCAGAACCGGTCCCGCGACACGCATCGCGTAGGTTCCGGCGGCCAGTACGGCGACACCGATCCCCAGCGCAAGACCCGAGGTCATCGGTCCCTCCCGTGGACGGCGCCGTCCGAGCATCGGGGGGCCGCCGCGTCCGCCGAGGCCACCTGATGACCGGTCTCGCCGCCCGGCAACCGATTTCGCATCCCCCGCACGGCCTCGACCGCCACGAACCCTCCGAGTGCGCCGATGACGGGCAGTCCGGCCGGAAGGAACGGCGTCGACGCCACCGCGACGGCCCCGCCGACGGCGACAGCCGCCCAGGTCGCGCGCTCCCGGAGTGCCGGTATGGCGAGGGCGGCAAGCAATGCGGGGAACGCTGCGTCGAGTCCGAGGCGCTCCGGATCTGCCAGCACGCCACCGAGTCCGGCCCCCAGTGCTGCGCCGAGGGGCCAGGACAGGAGGACTCCCACGCCGCAGAGTAGGAATGCGGCCCGTGCGCGTCGGGGTTCCGATTCGGCGGTGGTCATCGCCGCGGTCTCGTCGTTGATCAGGTGGGCGCCGAACAGGATCTCGGGCACACTGCGGAGGTGCTTGCCGACCGCGAGTCCGTATCCGAAGTTGCGTGTGTTGACCAGCAGCCCGGCGAGGGCGGCCAGTATCGGCACACCGCCCGCTGCCAGGATTCCGACGAAGACGAACTCCGACGAGCCCGCGAGCACGAGGGTGGCGATGAGCACGATCTGCCACAGGGTGAGGCCCGCACCATGCGCAGCCACGCCGTATGACGCGCCGATCACCAGGATCGACACGCACATCACGGCGACGGCGCGGAGTGTCGCAGAGTCCAATGTTCTCCAAGCCGAACGCATGGACACTATAGTGAACACCATGGACTTGTTCGTCAAGATGGACGATCGGACGGTTTGGTGAACGCTTCGCGGACGGTCAACCCCAAAGAGCTGGTCGCGGCGTCGTTGAAGCGGGAACGCCTGCGTGCCGGGCTGTCGCTGACCGAGCTGGCGCGACGCGCCGGTATCGGCAAGTCGACGCTGTCGCAGCTGGAATCGGGGGAGGGAAACCCCAGTGTGGAGACGCTGTGGGCGCTCTCCACGGCGCTGGGGGTGCAGTTCTCGGCGCTGCTGGATTCGCCTGCGCCGACCGTGGAGGTCATCCGGCTGGGCGAGGGGCCGGTCATCCCGGCCGCCGACGCGGACTATTCGGCGACCCTGCTCTCCACGGCCAGGCCGGGCTCGCGTCGCGACATGTACGTGATCAGGGCCGAGCCCGGAAAACCGCGGGTGTCGGCGCCGCACGCGCGCGGGGTCGTCGAGCATGTCGTCATCAGTGCCGGCCGTGCGCGGCTCGGGCCGAGTGATGCCACCGAGGTGCTCGAGGCCGGTGACTACATCTCCTATCCCGGTGATGTGGAGCACGTCTTCGATGCGCTCGAACCCGGCACCGTCGCGGTGATGCTGAGCGAGGCCTTCTGATCCGCACTCCCAGTGCGGCAGGGTATTCAGGCGCGTCAGATGCTCGATCGGTGAGGTTTTCGCCGGCTGGGCAGGTCGGCGGGGCCACCCGAGGGCGCATCGATCCGACTGGCGAAAAGCGACCTGCGTCACAACGATTCGCGGGATTGGTTACCTGCGCGTACTGTTGCTGAAAGTGATGCGCCCTCAGGGGCCGCGTCTAGCGTCGTAGAACGCCTCTCTCGCAGGTCGGTACACACAGAGATGTCGGCCACCTGTCATTGACTTTCATACGGCGAACGAGCCCGCGTACCCGCGTGTTCGCCACCGGCACCGACCCTCGGCACTGTTACTCCGTGCTTCTCGCGTGCCATGCACAGGAAGAACCCTGCTCACGCAATGACTGCTGTACTCGAAACACCCCTGGCAACCGTGACTCCGGATGCCGCACCCTCGGCCGATAGCACGCCGTCCTTCGAATCCTTGGGCGTCCCAGCCGAACTGGTGAAGGTCCTGGCCTCGCAGGGCAAGATCGACGCCTTCCCGATCCAGGTCGACACCCTGCCCGACACCCTCGACGGCAAGGATGTCCTCGGCCGCGGCAAGACCGGCTCGGGCAAGACCCTCGCCTTCTCCATCCCGCTGGTCGCAGGACTGGCCGAGATGGAGGTCAAGCGTTACGTCGGTGCGCCCACCGGCCTCATCCTCGCGCCGACCCGCGAGCTCGCGACCCAGATCGCGGCCGTCGTCGAGCCGCTCGCCGCTGCCGTCGGCCTGACCGTGACCACCGTTTTCGGTGGTGTGAAGCAGACCCGTCAGGAGCAGGCGTTCCGCCGTGGCGTCGACATCGTCGTGGCCTGCCCGGGTCGCCTCGAGGATCTGATGCGTCAGGGCGTCGTCCGCCTCGACGAGGTGGAGGTCACCGTCATCGACGAGGCCGATCACATGGCCGACCTCGGCTTCCTGCCGGTCGTCACCAAGATCCTGGCGGCCACCCCGCCAGGCGGCCAGCGGATGCTGTTCTCGGCAACCCTCGACAACGGCGTGGACAAGCTCGCCAAGCGCTTCCTCAACAATCCGGTCACCCACTCGGTGGACTCCGAGGAGTCGCCGGTCGCCGCGATGACCCACCACGTCTTCGAGGTGTCGTCCGCCGACAAGGCCGGCCTCGTCTCCGAACTGGCCTCGGGCGCCGGTCGTCGCATCCTCTTCATGCGGACCAAGCACCAGGCCAAGAAGCTCGCCCGCAAGCTCACCGACGAGGGAATCCCCGCGGTCGACCTGCACGGCAACCTCAGCCAGGCCCAGCGTGACCGCAACCTCGCCGCATTCGGCGAAGGTGACGTGCGCGTCCTCGTGGCCACCGACGTCGCCGCCCGTGGCGTGCACGTCGACGCCATCGAGCTCGTCGTCCACGTCGATCCGCCGGCCGAGCACAAGGCCTACCTGCACCGCTCGGGACGCACCGCGCGCGCCGGCACCTCGGGTGATGTCGTGACCGTGTGCCTGCACGAGCAGCGTCGTGAGCTCTCGCAGCTGCTGCGCAAGGCCAAGATCAAGGTCACCCCGATCAGCGTCGATCCCAAGTCCGGCGCCGTCGACGATCTTGTCGGCGAGCGCGCACCCCGCGTCTCGGCGGCGGCACGTGCCGCGGCTGAAACCGCGCGTGGCGGCGCCCAGGGTGGGCGTTCGCAGGGTGCTCGCCGCGGCGGCGGCGGCCGTCCGGGACGTGGTCGTGGCGACAACGGCGGCCGTACCGATACTCGCGGTGAGGCCCGTGGCGAGAGCCGCGGCAGCCGTGGTGACAACCGCGGTCGTCCGGCACGCGACGAGTCGCGTACCGCCGGAAGCGGCTCGCAGCGTCGTTCTTCGGGTGCACCGCGGACGTCCGACGCACGCTCGGCCGGACAGACGCGCTCGGCCGGACAGTCACGCTCGGGCGATCAGCCCCGCTCGGGCGGGCGCCCGCAGGGGCGTCGTGCGAGTCGTCCCGCAGGTTCGCCTGCCTGACGCTCAGCCAACACTGATGTGAAACAGTTCCTGCCCGCCTGTACTCAGGCGGGCAGGAATTTTTGTGCCAGGCGTGGTGCCAGCCATGGCTTGGCTCCCCAGGCGATGGCCTTGCCGGTGATCCCCACCCATGCGGTGGAGAGGCGGCCGTACCCGGCAAGCAACGCCGTGGTCGGGTCGACGCTGATGTGGACGTCGGGCCGACGGGGTCGAGGGGGATCGATCACCAGCTCGCCGTCGGTGAACTCGTAGAGGTGTCTCTCGCCGCAGCCGCGGAGCCGGATGTCGTAGGTGCCGTTGTGTCCGACCGCGTTGGCCGTGTCGACCCAGCCCGGCAGGATCTGCTGCCGGGCGCGGATGATCATCAGCACCACCTCGGGTTCGACCCACCAGCGGGCCCCGATCGCACGCGCTATGTCATGGCCGTGCACCACGAACTCGCCGATCAGAAGCCCGAGTGCGGCGTCGGCGCGGATCAGGAGATCCCCGTCGTAGTGCATCTTCGGGACCTGTGCGTGAAAGTGCGACACCTCGTCGACCAGGGTGTTCAGGTCGTCGATCAGTTGTCGTGAAAGAGCCCCGACGTCTCTGGTCGGCAGGTTGGCGATCTGCTTGGCGTTGAAATCGGGCACGTCCACGGCGTTGCAACACCATTCGCCCTCGCCGTGGGCGAGACCGAGGAAGCGTGACGGCGCCAGGGCGACATGGCCGAGGCAATCGGTCAGTGTCCAGCCGGGCGTCTCGGACAGTCTCGTGTCGGGGTCGTCGACGGCGGCGACGAGCTCGACGAACCGCTCGCCGGCGGCCACTGCCGCGTCGATGTAGTCGAAACGCGAGAACATCCCGCCATGTTTGCTCCCCGATGTCTCGTGCGGCCCCCACATGGGGGTCGAGACTACTCCCGGGACCGGCACTCCGCGCGACCCTGCGCGACATCGGCACCGGACGCGCCCGGGGTGCGTCGACGAAGATTGTGCGCGATCGCAAATCGAATTCGATGTGCTGTCCGCAAACGTCGCGTAGCGTGAGCAGGGTCACACTGTTAAACAATCGGGAGCCGACATGGACCTCACCCCGCGGGAACTGGACAAGCTCATTGTTTATCAAGTCGCGGAGTTGGCTCGGCGCCGACGCGAACGCGGGACGCCCCTCAACATCAGCGAGGCCCAGGCGCTGGTCTCCGAAGCGATTCTGGAGGCGGCCCGCGACGGGAAGTCGGTCGCGGAATGCATGGAGATCGGGAAGGGCGTCGTATCGGCGTCGGACTGTCTGCCCGGTGTCCGGGAGCGGGTGACCCTGCTACAGATCGAGGCGACATTCCCGGACGGCAGCAAGCTGATCTCCTGCCACGATCCGATCGGCGGGTAGCGATGCAGCCGGCGCCCTCGCAGCTGATTCTGGTCAGAGGCCATGAGTCAGGCGCCGGGGAGGAGCTGGCCGAGCTGGCGGCGACGATTCCGGAATGCACTGTGGCCCTACCGGGTAGCACTCTCACCGAGGCTGTCCTGCGTGCGGGGAGCGGCGGTGCGGTCGTCGTGCCGATGACCTTCGGGCGCGACGCGCAGATGATCGCCGAAACCGCCCGCGGTCTGCGGTGGTTGTCCGAACGTCACGGCGCGACCGTGGCGCTCGCCCCGCCTTTCGGTACCCCCGATCATCTGATCGGGCACCTGCGCGCGGCGGCACGCCGAGTCCACGCCGAGCAGCCCGACGCCGCGCTGGTCATCGCAGCGCATGCCTCGGAACCCTTCGCCGACGCCGAACTGCATCGCATCGGGCACCTCGTGCGAGCCCACGGTGCGGGCACGGAGGTCGAGGTCTGTCTCCTGCATTCACCGCAGGACGCTGAATCAACCGCAGAACGGCTGCAGCGCCTGGGATATCCGGTGGGTGTGGTGGTGCCGGCCGGTTTCTCCACGCGCTTCGGGATCGACACGGTGCCCCATCTCCGCATGTACGGGCCCCTCATGAGACCGGCGGCCATGGCGCGGGTCATCGCGGCCCGGCGCGACGAGGCGTACGCGTCGCTCATCCGCGGAGACAACGGGATCCTCGCTGCGCTGGCGGCCTCACATGACCACGGATTCGCGCACAGTCACGCCGGCGCGGATCACGCGCACGGCGGTCATTCGCACGGGCACAGCCATTCTCACGGGCACGAACACGCCCACGAACACGGTCACGAACACGAACACGAACACGGTCACGAACACGGCGACGGGCACGGTCATGCGCCACCGTCGGCACGTTCTCTGTCGGTCGTATCCCCATTTATCTAGGAGCACATGATGGCGAGTCGGAAACCGGGTTACGAACACTCCGGAGCTGAGATCGAAATCAACGCGGGACGTCCGTCGACGACGCTGCGCGTCACCAACACCGGCGATCGTCCTGTCCAGGTCGGGTCGCATTTCCACTTTTTCGAAGTGAACCGGGCAATGCGGTTCGAACGCGAGAGAGGTTGGGGAATGCACCTCGACATCCCGGCCGGCACGGGGGTCCGGTTCGAGCCGGGCGAGACCAAAGAGGTCAACCTGACGAGTTATGTCGGTGCGCGCCAGGCCTGGGGGTTCAACGGTCTGGCGAACGGGGGCCTCGACACCGAGCGGACGAAGAGCGATGCGATGCGACGTCTGGCCGAGCGTGGATTCGAGAACGGAGAACCCGACGACTCGGATCAGAAGAACTCCAAGCGCAAGGGTTCCAAGTCGAAGAAATAGGTCGCGACCAGCGGCTCCCTCATATACCAGATCCACTCCACACCCCAGGAAGGCCAAGGCGATGGCGGTCATCTCCCGAAAGCAGTACACAGATCTGTACGGGCCCACGGTCGGCGACCGCGTGCGGCTTGCGGACACCAACTTGGTCATCGAGATCGAGAAGGACTACGCCGAAGGGCATTACGGAGACGAGGTCGTCTACGGCGGCGGCAAGTCCGCCCGTGACGGTATGGCGGCGTCACCGCGCGCGAGTCAGGCCCAGGGTGCGGTGGACCTGCTGATCACCAACGCGATCGTCCTCGACCCCATCCTCGGTGTCGTCAAAGCGGACATCGGGATCAAAGACGGTCTGATCGCCGGGGTCGGCAAGGCCGGGAACCCGCAGACCCAGTCGGGGGTGGACCCGAGGCTGATCGTGGGGCCGGGCACCGAGATCATCGCCGGTGAGCATCTCATCGCCACCGCCGGTGCCATGGACTCCCACGTCCACTACGTGTCGCCCCAGCAGGCCCAAGCCGCACTGTCCAACGGCATCACGACCCTGTTCGGTGGTGGAACCGGACCCACCGACGGCACCAACGGCACCACCTGTACGCCGGGGCCGTGGAACATCCACCGTCTGCTCGAGGCGCTGGAGGACATGCCGGTCAACATGGGCATCCTCGGCAAGGGCAACGGCTCGATGAGAGATGCCCTGATCGAGCAGATCGAGGCGGGCGCGGCCGGGCTCAAGGTCCACGAGGACTGGGGCACGACCCCGGCCGCACTCAGCTGTGCCCTCGATGTCGCCGACGACTACGACGTGCAGATCTCGGTGCACACCGACAGCCTGAACGAGGCGGGATTCGTCGAGGACACGCTGTCGGCGATCAACGGCCGGGCGATCCACACCTATCACACCGAAGGTGCAGGCGGCGGGCACGCGCCCGACATCATCCGCGTAGCCGGGAGCGGTAACGTGCTGCCGTCGTCGACCAATCCGACCCTGCCCTACACGGTCAACTCCGTCGACGAGCTCCTCGACATGGTGATGGTGTGTCACCACCTGTCCCACGACGTGCCCGAGGATCTCGCCTTCGCCGATTCCCGCGTGCGCGCCGAGACCATCGCCGCTGAGACGGTCCTGCACGATCTGGGCGTGATCTCGATGTTCTCCTCCGACTCACAGGCGATGGGCCGGATCGGCGAGTCGGTGACCCGCGCCTTCCAGACGGCCCACCACTGCAAGGACAAGCGCGGCCCCCTGCCCGAGGACTCCGATGGTCACGACAACTTCCGGGTGTTGCGGTATCTGGCGAAGGTGACGATCAATCCGGCCATCACACAGGGTATTTCGGACTATGTGGGCTCACTCGAGACGGGCAAACTCGCCGACGTCGTGCTGTGGCCCATCGATTCCTTCGCCGCCAAGCCGAAGATGGTGATCAAGGGCGGGCTCGTCAGCTGGGCGCAGATGGGTGACCCCAACGCATCACTTCCCACACCGCAGCCGGTGTACTACCGGCCGATGTTCGCCGGCATCGGCAAGGCGCTGCAGACCACCCGGATCACGTTCATGTCCGACGCGGCGATCAAGAACGGCGTGCCCGGGAAGCTGGGGCTGCAGAGCCAGATCCGGCCGGTGCGACGCACGCGCAACATCGGAAAGGCGAACATGGTGCGCAACACCACGACTCCGAGGATCGAGGTTGACCCGGAAACCTATGAGGTGACACTCGACGGCGAGCCGGCCAGCATCGAACCGGCGCAGACGTTGCCGCTGACCCAGCTGTTCTTCCTCGCTTGACCACGACAGGACCGTCACCCCTCGGCGCACTGCTGGTGAGTCTGCAACTGACGGACTCGGCGTTCCCCAGCGGCATGTACACCATGTCGCACGGGCTCGAAGGGTTCCGGCAGATGGGACTCGTCGAGGGCGCCGACCTGGAGGAGTTGCTCACCGACCTGCTCGTGGCGAGCGTGGGACCGGGTGACGCGACGGCGTTCGCCCGTGCCCACGACGCCGCATCGAGGCAGGACTGGGTGGCCGTGGAACACATCGACCGGCTGCTGTTCGCCGCCAAACTCAACGAGGAACTGCGGACCGCGTCGACGAGGAGCGGACGTCAGGTGATCTCGTTGGGACGCAAGCTGTTCGCGCCCGAACTCGTCGATACCTACGCCGACCTCATCCGCGCACGACGCGTCCCGGGTTGCCAGCCGGTGGCCAGTGCGGTGATCTACGCCGCAGCCGGTGTCGAGGTGGACCGGGCGGTGACCTCGGACCTGTTCGCGTTCGTTGCCAGCTACGCGGGTGCGGCCATGCGGTTGAGGCTCACCGATCATGAAGGCGCACAGCATCTCATCCGGTCGTCGGCGACGACGGTCGAGACGGTCGCCGCCGAGGCCGTCGCCCGGTCCGTCGCCGATCTGGGTGGGTACGCCCCGATGAGCGACATCGCCTCGGCACACCATCAGCACTCCGACGGCCGGTTGTTCACGACCTGAGTTCGCCAGGTATCAGCAGAGAGGTTCACACATGTCAGAACAGGTGTTGCGCATCGGGATCGGCGGGCCGGTCGGCTCCGGGAAGACGGCGCTGATCGAAGCGCTGGTCCCCAAGCTGATCGCGTCCGGCCGGTCGCCCGGGGTGATCACGAACGACATCTACACCCAGGAGGACGCCCAACACGTGCGGCGCGAACTCGCCGGGACACTCGACGCCGACCGCATCATCGGCGTCGAGACCGGTTCATGTCCGCACACCGCGGTGCGGGACGACCCGACCATGAATCTCGCTGCCGGGGAGGATCTTCTGCACGAGTTCCCCGACATGGACACCCTGATCTACGAGTCCGGCGGCGACAACCTCACACTCACGTTCTCACGGTCGCTCGCAGACGTTTTCGTGTTCGTCCTCGACACCGCGGAGGGGGAGAAGATGCCCCGCAAGCGCGGACCCGGGATCACCGAGAGCGACATCCTGGTGATCAACAAGACCGACATCGCCAAGTACGTGCGTACCAATCTGGAGACGATGACCAGCGACGCCCACAAAGTGCGCGGTGAGCTGCCCGTCGTGCTGACCAATTCCCTCGAGGGTGACGGCATCGACGAACTCCACGAAACCATCCTGACGACGTGGCAGCAGCAGAAGGTGCCCGGATGAGGGCTTCGGGCACCCCGGAGTCCAGGCCCCGCTTCATCGCAGATCACGGGGAGGAGGGCGGGGGTCACACGAGGAGAACCGTCGATCGGCGGGCCTACGAATGCGACCGCGTCCCCGCCGAACTCGCCCGCCTCGCGAACTCCGGGAGAGGTATGCCGGTCGGGAGCCCGGGGAAGGTGGGGGTCCTCGAGCTCACCTTCGGGGTACGCGGGAACCCTCAGGCGCGTACGGAGCTGACGCACCACTATCAGAAGACGCCGCTGCAGATCATGCGGCCGTTGTACTACGACCGGTCTCGTCCGGACATGCCCTACACCTACGTGATGACGATCGGGGGCGGGGTCCTCCACGGCGACCGTCAGCGGATGGACATCACCGTCGAGGCCGGTGCCGCAGCCCACGTGACCACCCAGGCGCACACCAAGATCCACCGCATGCACGACGGCTACGCCACCTCGATCGTCAACCTCGACGTGGGGCCGGGCGCCTACCTGGAGTACCTACCGGACCCGATCATCCCGTTCGCGGAATCGCGGTATTACCAGCAGACCAGGGTCACCCTCGATCCGGAGGCGACACTGGTCGTCGGCGAGACGGTGTATGCGGGCCGGCTGTCCCGGGGGGAGCGGCACGAGTACGAGGCCTACGCGACCGATCTCGAGGTGGTGCGGCCCGACGGTGAGCCCGTACTCATCGATCGGGCTCGGCTGCTACCCGGCCACCGAGGGGTCACCGGGCTCGGTGTGCTCGCCGACCACGACGTGATCCTGTCGTTCTATGTCCTCACGCCGTCGGTCTCGGCCGAGGCGCTCTCGGAACGTTTCCAGGAGGCGCTCACAGATCTGGACGCCCCCGACGCGCATTGGGGTGTGAGCGCCGCCCCCGGCGGTGCCGGGGCCTGGGTGCGGCTCGTCTGCGACGACACGGTTGTGTCGACCGCGGCGGGTGTCGCGCTGTGGCAGGCCGCACGTCACCTCCTGACCGGACGCGCGCCCACCGACCCCATCCGGAAGTGAGCACTCGAGAACGGATGTGAGGTCGGTGCTCAGGCCGTGGCCGCGGCGATCGCCAGGCCGAGGACCGCACCGCCGACGGCGATCACCAGGCTGAGGAGGACGTTGGCCACCGCGGCCGGAAGACGTCCCTGGTCACCAAGTTTCACGGTGTCCACGGTGAAAGTCGAGAAGGTCGTGTAGCCGCCGCAGAAGCCCGATCCGAGGACGACGGTGGGGAAGAGCTGTTCGAATCGTGTGTCGGCGGTGAAACCGTGATACATCGACAGTCCGCTCAGGAACCCCAGGAGCAGCGACCCGCTGACGTTGATCACCAATGTGCCCCAAGGGAATCCGTCACCGGCATAGTGGGTCACGAGTTTGCCGACCAGGTAGCGGGCCAGTGCACCCACCCCGCCGGCGATGATCATCAGCAGAACCATCATGACGGGGACTCCTGCTGCTGCGGGGTGAGGCGCCGGCCGAGGTGGTACCCGATGAACGCCGCGGTGAGGCCGAGCACGAGAGTGGCAGCGGCGTACAGCAACGCCAGTTCGATGAGTGAGTCCCGAAGCCGCTGCGCCACTTCCACGGCGAACGTGGAGAACGTGGTGAACGCGCCGAAGAAGCCCGTCGCCACCAGGGGCTGGACGAACGGAGGCGCCTTGGCGACCATCAGGTAGCCGGTGAGCAACCCCAGCCCGAGGGCCCCGGTGACATTGGCGAGCATCGTGCCCCAGGGGAACTCGTCTGTCTGAGCGGGATTGAGGTTCTCGGCGAGGTAGCGGATGAACGTTCCCGCACCGCCACCGACGAAGACCAGAGTCAGCGTGAGCACCGTGTAGGGGCCGAGACGATCGGCCCGGGAGGGCGCCGCGGGAGTCATCGCGCTGCCGGTCCGTGCACCTCGGCCACCGGCAGGACGATCATCTGGACCAGATCATCCCCGAGGTCGGACAGTGCCCGCTGCACATCGTCGACCGACTGTGCAGGGGTGAGGATCTCGACGCGAACCCGAGGCGTCATCGTGACCCGCCGGGACTGGCCGCGGACGATGTGGTCGACCGGGCCCGCGGCGGTGACGAACACCTCCGACACCACCGCACGCCGCGCGCCGGCGGAGAGTACTTCCTGTTCCACACCTTCGGTGCCGGCCGAATCGAGGATCGCGGTGACGAGGTACAGACCTTCGCCGGTCTCGGCGGGCTGTGGCGCCACGAGTCGGGCGGCGGGGTCGTCGGTGGGAATCGGCAGGACCGGATCGTCGGTGTAGGCGGACATGCCCTGCTGGGTCGCATCGAGATGTTCTTCGTCGTCGGGATCGACGCGAAGCCCGATGGTCTTGTCGATCGCGAACCCGATCACCAGCGTGAGAACGAGCGAGAACGCGATCACCGATCCCAGGGCGATGAACTGATCGCCGAGGAGGCCCCAACCGCCGCCGTGGAACACGCCGTCGCGGCCGATCGCATTGATCGCCTCCTCGCCGAAGAAGCCGACGAGGATCGTGCCGAGTACGCCGCCGATGAAGTGGACGGCGAGGACGTCGAGTGCGTCGTCGACGCGGATCAGTGTCTTGAGTTTGAGCGCGAGGTGACAGACCACCCCGGCGAGGAGTCCGATGACGAACGCCGCCAGCGTGTTCACGTAACCGGCTGCGGGTGTGATCGTCGCGAGACCGGCAACGGCGCCGGTGACCCCGCCCAGGACGGTCGCGTGTCCATCCCGCAGACGTTCGATGATCAGCCAGATCACCATCGCGGCCGCCGCCGCGACCTGCGTGTTGACCAGTGCTTGCGCGGCAACCCCATTGGCCTGGAGGCCGTCTCCGGCGTTGAATCCGAACCAGCCGAACCACAGGATGCCTGCTCCGACGATGACCAGTGGGATCGAATGCGGGAGCGGTGCCCGGTCGGGCCACACCTTCCGGCGGCCGAGGACGATCAGCAGGGCCAGTGCGGCGGCGCCGGCGGAGGCGTGGACGACCATGCCCCCCGCCCAGTCCTGGGCTCCGAGCTTGGTCAACCAGCCGGTCGGTGCCCACAACCAGTGCGCGATCGGGGCGTAGACGATCACCGACCAGATGCCGATGAACACCGCCCAGCCCAGCGGCTTGAGCCTGCTGGCGATCGCACCGGTGGCCAGAATGGGCGTGATGATCGCGAACATCATCTGGTAGGCGAAGAAGGCCAGCGTGGGTATCGCGACCGAGGTGGTCACCACGTGGAGGGCGGGATCCGGTGCTTCCCCGATGTTCTTGAGCCCCAAGAAGCTCAGATCGGCGATGAATCCGTTGGCCCGATCGTTTCCGAACGCGAGGCTGTATCCGAAGAAGAACCAGGTGAGCGTGATGATTCCGAGCGCGATCATGTTCTGCTGGAGCATCGCCAGCGTGTTCCGGCGACTGACCATGCCTGCGTAGAAGAACGCCAGGCCCGGGGTCATGAACAGCACGAGAGCCGCACAGACGAGAACCCAGGCGGTGTCACCGCTGTTGATCGTCTCTTGTGCCAGCGTCATTGATCGCATCGGTGCTACCTCCGTGTGCTCACTCTGTGTCGGCCTGCGCGGCGAACTTTCGTTTGTGGGGGTCGTGATGGATGGGACGGAACTTCTCGTGCGGGATGAGGAACAACCATGTCGCCAGGACGAACGGCATGGTGAAGGTGGGGATGCCGATGGGGTCCAGTGCGGCGTCGAGCGCACCCTGCACGATGACGGTGAAGATCACCCCGAGAGCGGCGAATGCCGCGACCCGCCAACCGGGCGAATAGAACACGGTGCCCAGCGCGATCGCGGTGAGCACGGCGCTGAAGCCGAACAGGCCGCTCTCGGTCGAGTCGGCGCTCGCACCGAGTAGTACGGCCGTGCCCAGAGCCAGCGCGGAACCGAGTAGCGATGCGACCGCCGCCGCCCACGAACTGACGGCCAGGGCGACGACGAAGATGATGCCGGTGACCACATTTTCGATGAGGAACACCTGCGCGACGTTCTTGAACAGGATCTCGACTGTGGTGAGGACCCCGAAGTCGTAGTCCGGAGTCGACGGCGGCTGGGGCAGAGCGGCCTTCGGCAGGGACGCGTCACCGACATTGGCAAACGCGAACGCCCCCAACACCAGGAACCACGTCGTGATGACGAACGGGGCGGTCATCGCAGTGACCCCCCAGGTATCGAAGATGTTCGAGATCGCCTGCATCACCACGGTGGACACCGCCGCGCCCACCACCAGATACACCCACAGGCGAGCGTCGACGTGGAGGAAGGACGGCAGAGCCGCACCCACCAGAATCCCGTTGAACCCGTAGATACCCTGCCCGCGTGACTGCGCGTCGAATCCGAGAAGCCAGGCGGTACAGGTCGACACGACCAGGCCGACGACGGCGCCGAGTCCGACCTCCCACTCGCCGGCTCGCGTGGAACCCCACCATATTCCGATGATGAACAGGATGCCCGTGACCGGATTGTTCTGGAACATCACCTGTCCGGAGCCCCGGCAGAGGGTGTCCACGACGCGAACGGCACGGTGGTCGGAGACCGATGTGGACCACGCCTTCGCCGGCTGCAGACGCATCGCGTCCTCCGATCGTGACACCTTGTGGTCCGGGGATGTTCGCCATTCCCGGTCGTGTGCCGGCGTGCGGAGTCGATTCGCGGGCCGGCCGATTCGATATAGCTGCGATCCGCCGCCGACACTACGCCGACGATTCACCATCAGTCGCAAAATTGTGGGATCCGAAACAAGGGGCCGGAAATCAGGGGTTCTTGGCCGCCGAGATCGCCGTGCGTACCGCGTCGCGGCAACGCTCACCGGCCGGAGGCCCGATACCGACGAAGAAGTCGCCCTGTCGGCCGTCACCGCCGAGCGGACCCCCGACGGTGAAGCCACCCTCGGCGACCTCGGAGCCACCACCTGCAGGGGGCATGCGCCGATCGCGGATCGAGGCGAGGGCCAGGGGCACCGACAGTGTGCTGACGCCTCGTTCGGCCCCCGAGACCACCACGATCAGATGGGTGGGGTGCAGGACGACGAGGGTCTGATGTTCGGAGTCGGGATCGGTGGGATTGGCTCGTCGCTTGAAGATCTTGCCCAGGAACGAGGTGGCCGTCGGGTTGAGGCTGCGGGTCACCCAGGCAGGCAGGTCGTCGGTGACCTGAAGCTGATGCTCATCGGCGTAGGTGCGCAGTGCGGCTTCGATCGCCGGTGGCAGCGTCGAGAGATCCGCGGTGGTCGTCGTCCGCTGGTACATGAAATCCATCGTGACCCACCGACGCGCGCCCCGTGCCTGTTATCGCCCCGTGCCTGTTGACCCGTTCTTGTCGTCTGTCCGTGCCCGCTTACGCGCGTACCCGGAATCGTCGGCGACGTGACGCGGGGACCCCGAGGCGACCGGACTCGAGGTCGGCGAGCAACGAGGCGACCGTCTCGGCCGAGTCGGTCTTGTTGGTGCCGATGAAACCCGATGGGCCACGCTTGATCCAGCCCGTGACGTATACACCGGTGACCGGATCCGTCCCCGACATCACGCGCCCTTCACGGTGGGGGATGACCCCGCGTGCGTCGTCGAACGGCAGACCCGGCACCGCGACCCCGCGGTAGCCGACCGAGGTGAGCACGGTCCCGGCGTCGATCGAGGAGGTGTCGCCGGTGGGTTCGATCCCGGTGGCGAAGCCCGCCGCGTCCGTGGTCGGCCGATTGCGTCCGACGATCAGACCGCGTGCCCGACCATCCTGTCCGGCAACCACTTCCAGCGGAGAGGCGTAGAACGCCAACCGGATTCGACGACCCGTCGGTTCGGGGCGGGCAGCACACTCGGCGAGGAGGTCGAGCTTGGCACGCACGGTCGCGTCGAGGTCGGCCGCCGCCGGCAGTGCCCGGAGGTCGGCGGGGTCGACGGTGACGGCCACACCCGAGTCGACGAGGCCGATGAGTTCGGGAAGCGTGAACGCCGCGTGGGCGGGACCGCGTCGACCCATCACGACCACCTCGCGCACCGACGACCGCCGCAACTGCGCGAGAGCGGCACGCGAGATCGAGGTCTCGGCGAGGGAGTCCGGATCGGCGACGAGGATCCGTGCCACGTCGAGGGCGACATTGCCGTTACCGATCACCACCGCGCGCTCGGTGGCGAGATCGACGTCGAGGTCGGTGAAATCGGGATGGCCGTTGTACCAGCCGACGAACGACGTGGCGCTCGCGACCCCGGCGTGTGCGATACCCGGCAGATCCAGTGACTTGTCGGTGGGGGCGCCGCCTGCCCAGACGACGCCGGCGTGGCGTGATCGCAGCTCGTCGAGGGTGATGTCGCGGCCCACCTCGGTGTCGAGCAGGATCTCCAGGCGAGGGTCGCGGGCGATGTCGTCGAACAGGCGCATCACCCCGCGGGTGTGCAGGTGGTCGGGGGCGACGCCGAACCGGGCGAGTCCGAACGGCTTGTCCAGGCGTTCGTACATGGTGACCGAGATCTGAGGTTGACGCAGCAGTTCGTCGGCGGCGTACATCGCCGACGGTCCGGACCCGACGATGCCGATCGACACCCGGTCGTCGACGGCGAGCTGGTGTGGGCGGTCGACGGGGGCGAGGGGTAACCGGAGCGAGGGGTCCACCGGGAAGCGTGCCGCACCGTCGGCAGAATCCTGATACTGCGCGGCGTTGACGTCGGCGAATCGTTCCTGCCCCGCCGGGAGTCGGTGGCCCGGCACGATCGCACCGACCGGGCAAGCGCTCACGCACGCACCGCAGTCGACGCAGGTGGACGGATCGATGTAGAGCATCTCGGCGATGCCGAAATCAGGTTCTTCCGGTGTGGGGTGGATGCAGTTGACGGGGCATGCGTATACGCACGACGCGTCGCCGCAACACGCCTGGGTGACGACGTGGGGCATGGTCTCGGTGGCTACCTGGGGTCGGGTGCGGTCAGGCCGCGGTGTAGGTGGGTTCACTGCGGAAACGCGAGGGCCGACCGCTGATCCCGAGCGCGCGCCACAGCAGTCGCGAGACCGGATTCATCAGACCGCTCTGCTCGCCGAGCATGCGGACATCACCGAAGACGTTGCGCAGGAACCGCTTCGAATCATCGGAGCGCCAGAAGACGTCCTTCATGACCTCGTCGGGAACGTCGAATCGCCTGGCGAAGCTGCGCGGGGGAACCACGATCGCGCCACACAGGATGCGCATGGTCAGGGGCAGCGTGAGCGAGAGCAGGAAACGCTGGAATCGATTGCGCTGGGGGACCTGCTGGCGGATGAAGTGATGTGCGAACGAGATGTGGCGTGCTTCCTCGGCGACATGCAACTGCATCACCGCGGCCATCGTCGGGTGCAGGCTCGCGCGGGTCCGCAGGAAGTCCTTCTGGATGTGATCGATCGGCTCCTCGCCGCCGAGCACGCCGAAGAAGAAGACGACCGGGAACATCGTCGACACCAGCGGGACGAACGGTGAGATCATCCGGTAGCCCAGCTTGGCGCCCGGCACGTCCATCCCGGTGCGGTTCACGAACTCCTGGAACATCAGGGTGTGGTTGCACTCCTCCTTGGATTCGTGCGTGGTGTACCGGAATTCGCGAGCGCCGTTGGGGAGTTTGAAGCTGTACTGCATGAGCCCGCGGATGAGTACCGACTCGAACTGCAGCCCGACCTTGGCGACATTGGCCTGACGCCACATGCCGATCTCGATCTGCTTCTCCTGGGGGAGCTGCTGGTACCACGGGTGCCGGCCGATGGGGTCGACCTCGTAGGACAGGATCCACCGCGGGTCGTTGTCGACGATGGCCATGTGCGGGGCGTCCCAGTCGATGTCGATGTAGGGGTCGAAGTTGCGGTGCACGGAGGCGGCGGAGAGGTCGTCGAGCACCTGTCCGTAGTCGTCGTCGCTGCCGATCTTGGCGTGTTCGGGCGCATAGCGCGCCGGGGCGTCGGTGCGGTTGTCCGGAGTGATCCGTGTCAGTGCTTTTGTCATTGTCGCGTCCTTCGGGTGGGCGGTGTCGTGGTGAGCGCGACCACAGCAGATGCTTCCGAACGTATGGCCGCCGGCTGCTATTTGTCAACACTCGATGTCACGTTCGTCCTGGACGTCGTGCCGCGTCGTGGGTACGCCGCGTCGACGCACGGTGTGCTCCGCAGATGGGCCCACGCGGGCGTCCCGGCGGGGCGCAGCAATGTCCGTTTACGGGCTGACCTGCCGGGACGGGGTAATTCGGTCGGGTTATTTCAGCCCGTGGGACCGGTGACCGCGGGTTAGAGTGACCGCACCATTCATGCCCGCGTCAGCTCATCTGGAGGAGCGATGTCCCGTCGTGTCCCGCACCTGTCCGGCCGCCCGCGGAGTGGTGCGTGCGGCGTCGTGGCCCATCGCCGCCGGGTTGTCGGGTACCCCGACACTGGGCGAGGTCGACGGTGAGCGAGCCTCCGCAGGGGCCGACGCGGGTGGTCCCACAACCGGGCGGCCCGGGGTTTCGCCCGCCCCAGCCCGGCCCGCCCCAGCCCGGCCGGCGCCAGCCCGGCGCACCCCAGCCCGGCCCGTCCCAACCCCGGCCGGGCCCGCCTCCACCGGCACCGCGCCGGGTTCCGCCCCGACCCGGTCCGGGACCCCTCGCTCCTCCCGGATCGCCGCAGCCCGGATCGCCGCAGCCCGGATCGCCGCAGCCCGGATCGCCGCAGCCCAGGCCTCGGCCCGGGCCGGCGTCGGGCCGCGCGGAAGGCGGTTCCCGCGGGGACCTCACTCCCGAGTTGGTGGAGACCGATGTCTGGACCGACGCGATGGTCGAGGCCGCCGGTATCCCGATCGTCGACATCCCGTTCGTCACCGTCGGGTCGGGCATCGGGTCGTTCGTCACCGTCGACTATCTGCGGATCTCCGGGGTGCCGGCCGACCGGATCGCGGTGCTCGGCCCGCAGGATGTGCCCTGGCACAGTTACGAGTACCTGACCCGGGTGTCCCAGATCCCGCGCGGCGAGCGCCTTCGTTCGGACTCGGCGTCCACACCGGACAACATCTGGGGTTTCCCGTCGTACGCGGTTCGCGAGGCGTGGGCGGACAAGACGTTCAGGCCGCTGTGGAATGTGCTGGTGGAGCCCGTATTCGCGAACTATTACACTCCGAAGGCCGGGCATGCGTTCGAGTCGATGGAAAAGGAATGCGAGCGCATCGGTTACCTGAAGTGCTTGCGCCGCGGGCAGGTACGCATGATCCGACGCCGCGCCGGTGGCGGGTACTTCACGATCCTCACCCCGCCGCAGGGGACGTCGCCGACCAAGCGCGTCGCGTTCCGGAGCCAGTGGGTGCACGTCGCGATCGGCTATCCCGGCATCAAACTCCTGCCCGACCTGCAGGCGTTCCGCGAGACCTATCGCGACGCAAGCAAGGTGGTCAACGCCTACGAGTCACATGAACACATCTATCAGTCGCTGCATCGCAAACCCGGCACCGTGGTGATCCGCGGTGCGGGGATCGTCGCCTCACGCGTGCTCCAGCGACTGATCGACGACCGTGACGCCCTGGGCCTGCAGACGCAGATCGTGCACCTGTTCCGGACCTACTACGACAAACCCCACGGCCCGCACGTCTTCATGCGGCGCAAGGGGAAAGACGGATGGGCCTACCAGGGGTTCAACTATCCGAAGTCGGTGTGGGGCGGGCAGCTCAAGGCCCGCATGCGCAAGCTCGAAGGGCATGAGCGCGCCGAGGCGTACAAGCAGATGGGCGGCACCAACACGCCGGTGCGCGACGACTGGCAGGAACAGCTCGCACGCGGGCGGCGGGAGGGCTGGTACCGCGTCGCCGTCGGAAAGGCGGAGAGCCTGGTGCCCGCTACGGGCGGCCAGGGCGTGGTCACCACGGTCCGCGTAGACCCGCACGCGCCCATCCATCAGGAGCACCGACCCGACGGGACCTTCGAGATCTACGCCGACTACGTGATCGACTGCACCGGACTGGAAGCCGATGTCCGCGAACATCGGTTGCTGAGGGATCTGCTCGACCACACCGGCGCCGGGATCAATCCGGTGGGTCGCATGGACGTCGAACGCGACTTCGAGCTGAAGGGCACCCGCAACGGCAACGGCAAACTGTATGCCTCCGGCAGCGCGACGCTCGGCGGCTACTTCCCGGGCGTCGACACGTTCCTCGGCCTGCAGATCGCGGCTCTCGAGATCGTCGACGATCTTGCGCGGCAGGGTTTCTGCGCGAAGCTCACCCCGTGGCGGTCGACCGCCCAGTGGTGGCGCTGGGTGAACAACAAGGGAGTCGACTGACATGTTGCCCACCCTGTGGGGACGTATCCAGACCCGCGTACTGGTACTCGGGATCCTCGGCGGCCTGTGGACCATCGTCCTCACGCCGTTCCTGTGGCTGATCTCTTCGGGTGATCCGTCGATCGTCGACACCTACCGAGTCGCGTTCACCGTGCTGTTCACGGTCATCGTCCTCGGCGTCGTCTGGGAGTTCATCTATCACCTCCTGCAGCAGTTCCGCTGGGAGAAGGACTGGCCGACACTCTTCGGTCTACTGACGGCCATCAACGAGGGCATCGTGGTGTGGCTGGTCATCCACGGCACGGGGCTGTTGCCCGAGTCGTTGCGGCCGTCGCCGCTGGTGTTCGCCGTGCAGTTCGTCTCGACGTGGCTGTTGGTGTGGGTCGCGGTCAACGGTCCGCTGCGGGTGATCTTCCCGCACTGGCGATTCCAGGGAGGCAGATTCCTGTGACCATCCCGGGTGACATCCCGAGCGTCACGCCGACGGTGACGCTGATCCCCGGCGCCGGGATCGCGATCCGCAAACCCGCGTTCCTCTGCCTGATGGCCGACACGGTACCGGCGGCGTTCATCACCGATCTGCTCGACATCGAATCCGCCGTCGCGGTACCCGATTCCGCCCCGCGTCGTGGCCGGCACCTGGTGCGTGCGCTGGCGCAACTCGTCGCGACGGCAGAGGACCAGATCGACATCGCCTTCGCCGCACCGGACAACGCCGGCATCGCGATCTTCCTCTCGGGCGCGGTCTACGGCGAGACCGACGGCAAACGCATCGAACCGCCGCCCGGCGACACCTACGACAAGGCCGTGCCGTGGCCGTTCGAGGGCCTCGGACTCTATCTGGACGGGACCGTACCCGCCGAGGTCGGCGACGAACGGTTCGACCTCGTCGACGGCGTGGTCCCGGCTGCCGGAACGCTGCTGCACACGCCGTTGGGACTGCGTGGCACCGAGTTTCACCCGATCCCGGCCGCATCCGGGCAGCCGGAACCGGTAGCGCCGGAGCCGGTGGCGCCGGAATCTGCGGCACCCGCGCCCGCGCTGCGGGCCGAGGACCCCACCCCGCCGCCGGAACCGTTGGTCAAGCGCTCGCCCGTCGACGATCTCCCGTCGGCACCGGACGCTGCTGGGGAGCCAGAGCCAGAGCCGGAGCCAGAGCCGGAGCCGGAGCCGGCCGTCGAATCCGGTTCAGCGGCGGAGCCGTCGGCGGAGTCCGTCCCGATGGGGACCACGGAACGGATGGCGCCGGGAGTCCCGGCATCGCCGCAGGCCGACCCGTTGCCGTTCACCTCGACGCCACTGGGCGGGGTGTTCGACGAGGCCCCGTCGGCGCCGCGTCTGCCCGCCGACCCGCGTCCACTCGACGCGCGCCCACTCGATCCGCGCCCACTCGACCCGCGCCCACTCGACCCGGGCCCGCCGCCGGCCGACCCGTTCGCCGAACCCCTCGGACCGCGAGCGCCGCTGCCCAAGGAGGAACATCAGAAACCCGCGACCGAGGTCGTCCGGATCGAGGCATCGCGGGCCATGGTGCACGGCATCCGGTGCTCGCGTGGTCACCTCAACCATCCGCAGTCATGGTTGTGCGGCATCTGCGGTATCCGAATGGATCAGCTGACCACGTTCCTCGTCGAAGGTGAGCGTCCACCGCTCGGCTGGCTGCTGCTCGACAACGGTTTCACCTTCCTGCTCGACGAGGACCTCGTCATCGGGCGTGAGCCCGGCACGGTGGGAGGGGGACCGGCGGGTTCGCCCAAACCGATACGCGTGCAGGACGAGACGGGCCAGCTCTCGCGCCGGCACGTGGAGATCCGGCTCGTCGAATGGACGGTGCAGCTCGTCGACCTCGGCTCGGCCAACGGGACCTTCGTCGCCGATCCCAGCGGCGGCAACCGCGAAACGCGACTGCTCCCTCATCGCCCGCATGTGCTGGTTCCCGGATCGCATGTGCGAATCGGGGGACGGCACTTCATCTTCGAGTCGCACCACGCCCGGATCTGACATGGACAAACACACGGTCGCGTTCCTGCTCCTCGATGTCGCCGTCATCATCGCGGCCGCCCGCATCGGCGGGATGATCGCGCGGGCGCTGCGGCAACCCGCGGTGGTGGGCGAGATCGCGGCCGGAATCGCGTTGGGACCGAGCCTGTTCGGTCTGCTCCCGGGTAGCCCCGACGAATGGTTGTTCCCCGCCGATGTCCGGCCGCTGCTGGGTGCACTGGCCCAGATCGGTCTGGTCCTGTTCATGTTCATCGTCGGCCTCGAGCTCGACATGCGCCTGACTCGCGGGCGGGAGCGAGCCGCGGCGAGCATCTCGGTGTGCTCGATCGTCCTGCCGTTCGGACTCGGTGCGGCACTGGGACTTCTGCTCTATCCGTCACACAACGTGGTCGACGGCATGGAGATCGGCCGCCTCGGGATGGTGCTCTTCATGGGCGTGGCGATGTCGATCACCGCATTCCCCGTACTCGCCCGCATCCTCGCCGACCGCGGCATGATGCGCACCGTCCCCGGCGTCTTCAGCCTGGCCGCGGCCGCGATCGACGACATCATCGCGTGGACGATGCTGGCGTTCATCATCGCGGTCATCCAGGGCGGCAGCCCGCTCGCGGTGGCCGAGATCGTCGGGATGACGCTGGTCTACGCGGTCGTCATGTTCGGTATCGTCCGGCCGCTGCTGGCCAAGCTGATCACCTGGCGCGACAGGGCCGGACGCCTGACCCCGGACATCCTCGCGGTCATCCTCGTCGGACTGTTCCTGTCCGCGGCGGCCACCGACGTCATCGGCATCCACCAGATCTTCGGCGCGTTCATGTTCGGCGCGGTGATGCCGAAGACCGGTGCCGAACAACTGCACCGGGACATCCTGGAACGGCTCGAGCAGATCAGTGTGCTGCTGTTGCTGCCGATGTTCTTCGTGGTCACCGGACTCACCGTCGACCTCACCTCGATCGGCTTCGCCGGCCTGGGACAACTCGCACTCGTGCTGCTGGTGGCGATCGCGGGCAAGTTCGTCGGAGCCTATGTGGGCGCCAGGGTCAGTGCGATACCCACACGGCAGAGCGCCGCCATCGCCGTGTTGATGAACACCCGTGGCCTGACCGAACTCGTCATCCTCACCGCCGGACGCGATCTGGGGGTGCTCAGCGACGAGCTGTTCGCGATGCTGGTGGTGATGGCGCTGGTGACCACCGTGCTCACCGAGCCACTACTGCGGTTGGTCTATCCGGATTCGGTGGTCGTCAAGGACATCGCCGCCGCCGAGCGTCGCGCGCTGGCGGCGGCCACCGCGCCGCGGGTGATGGTGGTGCTCCGGGACCCGGCGGGCACGGTCGATGACCTGCGCGCCAGGCACCGCAGGCTTCTGGACTGCACCACCGGATACGACGTGGTGCTCGCCGGCCTGCTGACCGCCCCGGACCGCACCGCGCAGCGTCTCGAGGTCGGGGTGCCGGTGGTACCCGACTTCGCCGCCATCGCGTCGGCGATCGAGAAGCTGAACCTGTTGGGTGCGTCGTTGACCGGTGCGGGCTCGGCGTCGGTGTTGTGCCGCTTCAGCGCCGACCCCGCGGCTGATCTCGACGCGATGGCGGAGAACGCCAACGCCGACGTCATCTTCCTCGACAGCACGAATCGAGATCTGGCCGGGGCACTTCGGGCCGCGCCGGTCGCGGTCGTCGACGAGATGATCGCCGCCGGCGCGGGACCGGGCCGGAGCACCATCACCTGCGTTGCCGCCGACAGCCGGAGCGGGCGTACCGCCGTACTGCTGGCAGCCGGTCTGGCGTTGTTCGGGTCGAGGTCGCTGACCGTCGTGGCCGCCGGTTCCCGGCGGCGATGGCTGGCCGACCTGAATTCCGTTGTCGTGCAGGGTGTCGCCGTCACGGTGATGGACCCTCGCCGCCACCGGGCGGACGCCGCCTCGTTCACGGTGACCGCAGGTGATGACCCGGCTTCGGGCGTGGCGGCGCCGGTGACCGTCGTCGACGACACCGGGACGAGCGAGGAGTCGTTGAGCGATCGGGTGGCGATGCTCTACCCGGCGCCGGCCGACGAGGCCGCCGACCTGCCGGCGGCCCGTGACACACCACCACCGAACATCACGTCGTCATCACCGGAGAGGCACTGACATGGCCACTGTCGAGATCCCGCAACAGCTGGCGGATTTCACCGTGCTCCAGAAACTGGGAGTCGGCGGGAACGGCACGTTCTATCTCGCCGAGCCTCCCGCGCGGTTGGGTCTGGCCACCGATCGCGTGGTGGTCAAGGTGTTCAGCGGGGTGTGCAGTGACGACGCCTACCGGCGCGGAGTGCGTGAACTGCGAGCCTTCGCCGCCGTCGCCTCGCCTTTCCTGGCCGGGCTGTACGACGCGGTTCTGCAGGGCCAGTTCATGTATGCGATGGAGTACTTCCCGCTCGGTTCGCTGGGCACCCCGACCCGGCCGCTGACCCGGGACGAACGACTGGCCGCGATCGCCGATGCGGCGCGCGGCGTGGACGCCCTCCACGAGGCGGGGATCGCGCACGCCAACATCACCCCGTCGAGCATCATGGTCACCGACACCGGTGGCAAGATCTCCGATCTGGGCCTCGCGCGGGTCCTGGCGGCCGAAGAACCGATCACCAGTTTCGCGCAGCCGGGCGCGGTGCAGTACATGGATCCGGCGCTGCTGGCCGGCGACGTGCCGTCGCGGGCGACCGACATCTGGTCGCTCGGCGCGTGTCTGCATCGTGCCCTCACCGACGAGGGCGTGTACGGCGAGGTGCCGGATGCGCAGCCGCTCTTGGCGATTCGCGCAGCACTGTCCACGCCGCCGGCGCTGTCGGAGAACCTGGACCGCGACGAACGCGCGCTGATCGCCAATTGCCTGGCACTGACCGGGAGCAGGCCGTCGACCGCGGCGGAGGTCGCCGACCGCATCGACGCGCTCCTCCGGCGCTGATCGCGGAGACAACGCACTCAACCCAACGGGGCGCTGCGCCACCAGTCGTCGAGGATCTGGCGGCCGGTGTGCCCGGGCCAGGTGGTGATCACGGTGTGGTCCGCCTGCGGCGGGCCGGTGAAGTTGGTGACCACCCAGCCGTCGACGACGCTGTCGCGGCTGGCCGACGCGGGGCCGTCGCGCCACCGGATCTTGTTGCCGGGGTGCCCTTTCAGCGTCGCGGTGACCGCACGGCGCGATTCCGGCGTCGGGGTGTGCCAGACGGCGAAGGTGACCTGTGCGGGGTCTGTGCACGTGATGCCGTCGATGCCGTCACGAGACACGTTCTGGCAGGAAGCATCTCGCCAGGCCCGCGATTCCGGGGTGGCCGGGAGGAGTTGCGGGAAGGCGTCAGCGATCGGCGACACCGCCGGTGGCCATGGCGGCGGGGTGTTGCGCGTACCGAGCACGATGAGGGTGCCGACGACGACGGCGACCACGACGAGCACCACCAGCATCGGTGCGAGGAACCGACGGCGTGGCGCCGGCGGCGAACGGTGGTGCGGAGGCGACGATGACTGCGCCCCGTGCCCAGCGGGTCCGGGTGCCGGCGCGGCGGATTCACCGGGGCCGGATTCGCCAGGGCCGGATTCGACGGCGCGACGGTCGGTCACGATCTCCGTCGGACGGTCGGGATGCCCGCCGGGATGAAACAGGCGCGGTGTGCTGCCGCCCGGCGATCGGCCGGCCAGGACGTCGGTCGCATCTGCCGGGTTCGGGTCGGCGTCGGCAGGTGGCGCAGCCCCGATGACCTCGGTCGGCGGCTCCCCGTCGGTGCGAGTGAGGTGAAGGGCCAGGTCCGCGGCCCGGATGAACTCCGCGCACGTCCGGTAGTGCTGATCGGGGCCCGGGTCGAGAGCGCGGGCCAGGACGGCGTAGAAGGCCGGGGAGACCGCTCCGGACACCCGGTGCCGCGCGACCGAGGTTGTACCGGTGAGCAATTCGGCGAGAGTGCGGCCGAGTGAGGCGACGTCGCTCGACGGGTGCGGCGAGGTCTCGGTGGCGCTGAGTCGTGCCAGGCCGAACCCGGTCAGGGTGACGACCCCCGGCTGCGCGGCGTCGATCTGCGTCGGCTCGGTGACGGCGAAGAGGATGTCGGCGGGGGAGACGGCGCCGTGGACCAGCCGCTTGCGATGCGCCGCGTCGAGGGCGTCACCGACGACTCTCACGAGACGTACGGCGAGATCGACGTCGATTCCGTCGGGATGGCGCTGCAGCAGTTGTGCGGCGTCGGCGGCAGGCACAGGCGCCGTGGCGGCCCACGCATGACCGTCGGACAGCCCGTGGCCGACAACGCGCGCGATGGCGGGATGCCGCATTCCGGAGGCCGATTCGTTGGCGCGGGCAAACCAGGCGAGGGCTCGCGGGTCGGCCGATGTGTTCCGGTCGACGACGGTGAGGACGACCTGTCCGGGCCGTGGTACGACTGCGCCCGGCGGGGGCGTGGCGAGGTAGACGAACCCCGTAGCCCGTTGCCGGAGTACACGTTCGACACGATGGCCGGCCACTCGTGAGCCGGGAGCGAGAGGACCGCCGTGAGTGGTATCGAAAGACACGGTGGCTCCCTCACATCGCGTGAAACCCCGAGTCTACCGGTCAGATCGGGTGGAACCGAGAGGAAAGAGAGGCCGAGATCCCGGCGGAGGCGGTCAGCCGCTCTCGAAGAGGACCGGCGCGGAATTGAACAGCATGACGATGAAGAAGACGAGCAGGAACCACGCGCCGCCCTGCCAGACCTGCCAGCGCCCGCCGCGCTTGTAGACCCGGTAGGTCCGGAACAGCATGGCGATCGCCCCGACGAGAACCACGATGGGCGAGGCGATGATGAGCACGGTCTGCAGTGAATCCGATGACGCGTGCGCGATCAGCAGCAGACCGAGCCCGAAGACAACCGTGACGACGATGTGGACGACCATCGCGCGAAAGTCGTTGTTGCCGTTCTGTGGTAGCGGTGAAGTCATGGTGCCTGCCAGATTACACGGCGCGAAGAACGGGGGTTGACGCAGCTGAGGCAGGACCTAGTGCTTATTGCCGCTTGCACGAGGGGAGAGCACGATGGAAGGTGAGACCAGGGCCGGGCGGGACCGAAACCCGCGATCGCCCGGCGGTCGGTACCCCGAGGCCACACCCGCGGCCTCGGATTCAACAGGAGATGAGCGAGGAACATGAACGCGATACTCGTCGGCGTGGATGGATCGGATGCGGCAACCGGTGCGGTCCGGTGGGCAGCGCAGGCAGCTGCGACCGAGGGCCTCGATCTCAAGATCGTCGGTGCTTACGACGCCAGCACCAGCGACTACGCTCCCGGGCTGGTCATCCCGCAGGATGTGATCGACGCGATCCGTCAGGACGCTTCGGACGCGGTCCACACGGCGGCCGACGTCGCCAAGGAAGCCGCACCCACCGTGACGGTCGCGACATCCATCGTCGACGGCGATGCCGCGCGCGTGCTGCTCGAACTGGGTAAGGATGCCGCGATGATCGTGGTCGGCACCCGCCGGCTGGGCAGCGTCAAGGGTCTGTTCCTCGGATCGGTGAGCACGACCGTGGCAGCCCACGCCCACGGTCGGGTCGCCGTCATCGCGGCCGAGGGCAGCAGTTCCGGCCCGGTCGTCGTCGGCGTCGACGGTTCCCCGATCAGCGACGTGGCCGTCGCCGAGGCGTTCCGCCAGGCTTCGCTGCGGAACGTGCCGCTCGTCGCGGTCCACACCTGGACCCCGCTGGATGCCGACGCCCTGCACGGCTACGGCATCGACAGTGCCGAGGTCAAGCGGATGACGCAGGACGCCGTCGAGGTGGTGGCCGAACGTCTGGCCGGATACGCCCAGGATTACCCCGATGTGCGCATCGAACGTCGGGTGCTTCCCGAGGAACCGGCAAAGGCTCTGCTCGAGGCGGCCGGGACCGACGCCTCGCTCATCATCGTCGGCAGCCGGGGTCGCGGCGGATTCCGCGGTCTGCTCCTCGGCTCGACCAGCCAGAAGGTGATGCATCACGCCGAATGCCCGGTGATGGTGGTCCGCGGCGCCTGACGACGCGCATCGGGCGCTCGTCCGCCCGGCCCGCGGGTGCGCCCAGTGCCTACCATCGGTCCATGGCGCTGAAGAAGCTCGAGCTCTCGGTCGGTGAGCTCGCCCTGCGGGCGGGTATCGCACCGTCGGCGGTCCGGTTCTACGAGGATCAGGGACTGATCTTCAGCCGGCGCACATCGGGCAACCAGCGCCGGTACCACCGGGCGATGCTGCGGCGCGTGGCGTTCATCCGCGCGTCGCAGGTCGCGGGCATCCCGCTGTCGGTCATCGGTGAGGTCCTCGCCGAACTCGGCGACCACGAGTCGCCGTCGGTGTCGATGTGGGAAGCGGCGTCGAAACGGTGGATGGACGACATCAACCATCGCATCGCGCTGCTGGAGAACATGCGCGACATGATCGGCTCCTGCGTCGGCTGCGGATGCCTGTCCCTCGGCGAATGTCACCTGCTCAACCCCGGCGACGAACTGAACAAACTCGGCCCCGGCCCGCGGCGCCTGATGGACGAGACCTAGCGTCGTTCGCCGGCCAGGGCCCGCGCGCGCGTCCGGGGCGAGGCGGCACATCGCCGGCGGTACTGTTGCCGGTATGGCTCGACCGTCGCGCGTGGCGCTGGCTCTGGGAAGTGGTGGGGCCCGCGGTTACGCGCACATCGGTGTGATCGCGGAGCTCGAGGCCCGCGGATTCGAGATCGTCACGGTCGCCGGATCGTCGATGGGCGCGCTCGTCGGAGGCCTGTACTGCGCGGGAAAGCTCGACGACTACGTCGACTGGATCTCCGGTCTCAGCCAGCTCGATGTGGTGCGGCTGCTCGACGTCTCACTCAGCAAACCCGGTGTCATCGGTGCCGAACGCATCCTGTTGCGTGTGCGGGAGATCCTCGGCGACACCGCGATCGAGGACCTGCCCATCCCGTTCACCGCGGTCGCCACCGACCTCAACGCCGGCCGTGCCGTGTGGTTCGGCCGCGGCAACCTCGCTGACGCCCTGCGCGCGTCGATCGCGATCCCGGGCGTGATCAGCCCACACGAGTTCGGCGGCCGGCTGCTCGCCGACGGCGGCATCCTCGATCCGCTGCCCGTCGCGCCCACCTCGACCGTCCCGAGCGATGTGACGATCGGCGTGGTCCTGGGCTCCGACGGCGGTCCCGAGGCCGGTGCGGTCCACCAGCCCAAGTCCAAGGGGCTGCTGCGCCGCAATGTCGCGCCCATCCTCGACAACGAGTTCGTGCGGTCGATGCGGGACCGACTCGGCTCCGAGATGCCTCCGGGTGAGGTCGGCCACGACACCGAACCCGCACCGGACACCACCGAGGTCCCCGAAACCGGCGATGTGGCCGGGGCGGCCGCCGCCCAGGCGGGCGGAGCCGTCGCGGTCGACACCGCAGCCGTGCGGGCCTCCGGCGCGCTCGCCGAAACCTCCGGCGAACCCAACAGGATGGGACGCGTCGAGGTGCTGAGCCGATCGCTCGACATCATGCAGGAGGCGCTGACGCGCTATCAGGTCGCCGGTTATCCGCCCGACGTGCTGATCCGGGTACCCCGCCGGACCGTGCGCACCCTGGACTTCCACAAGGCATCGGAGATGATCGAGCTCGGACGTGCCCTGACCGCCAAAGCCCTCGACGATCTGCCCGAGATGCCGTGAGACAGATACCCCGCGGCATCTGGGTGCTGCTGTCGGCCAACGTCGTCATCGCACTCGGATACGGATTCATCGCACCCGCGCTGCCGACCTTCGCCCGCAACTTCAACGTCTCCTTCACCGCGGCCACCGCCGTGGTGTCGGCGTTCGCCGTGATGCGCCTGATGTTCGCGCCGGCGACCGGGCGTCTGGTCACCGCATTCGGCGAACGGCGGATCTACCTGACCGGCCTGCTGATAGTCGCGGCCAGCACGCTGGCGTGCGCGTTCGCCCAAACCTATTGGCAGTTGCTCGTTTTCCGTGGTCTCGGCGGCATCGGGTCGACGATGTTCAGCATCTCGGCGATGGCACTGCTGATCCGCATGGCGCCCAGCGACATCCGCGGCAAGGTCTCGGGTTTCTTCTCGGCCGGCTTCCTCATCGGCAGTATCACCGGACCGCTGATCGGTGCGGCGCTCGTCGAATTCGGGCTGCGCGTGCCGTTCGTGGTGTACGCGGTCGCGCTGCTCGTCGCGTCGACGGTGGTGGCCACACAGCTGCGCGAGGTGATCGCCCCCGATCAGACGGAGGGCCCCACGGGCGGTCTGATCGGCTTCCGGACCGCCATGCGCGACAGCGCCTACCGAGCGATCCTGGCGTCGAACTTCACCCAGGGGTGGGCGTCGATGGGGGTGCGTGTCGCGGTGGTGCCGTTGTTCATCACCGAGAGTCTCGGTGCCGGTGCGGGTATGGCCGGGATCGTGCTGGCGGTCTATGCGGCGGGCAACGTGCTGGCGATCCTGGTCGCGGGCAGGCTGTCCGACCGTTTCGGACGACGCCCCATCATGCTGCCGGGACTCGTGATCACCGTGGTCGCGACCGTCGCGCTCGGGTTCTCTCCCAACGTCGGTGTCGCCCTCGGTCTGTCGGTGCTCGCCGGTGTCGGCTCCGGCCTGTTCGCCCCCACGCATCAGGCCGCACTCGCCGACGTTCTCGGTAACCGGCAGCAGGGCGGATCGGCGCTCGCCGCCTACGGCATGTCGTCGGATCTCGGTGCGGTCACCGGGCCCGTCGTCGTCGGATTCGTGGCCGACCGGATCGGTTTCGGTCCGGCCTTCGTGTTGACCGGTGTGGTCGCCGCCGTCGCGCTGGGCATGTGGCTGTTCGCGCGGGAGACCGCACCGGTGGTCGTCGGGAACGGTCCCACCATGACCCCGGCGCCGACACGGAAGGTCGATGAGATGTCCGACGGCGACGAAACGAATTACGGTTGAGCGATGACGGGTGAAGGGCTGACGGGCCCGGCGCATACGCCAGATGAGCAGGGGTATGCCCTCGGAGCCAACTCCGAGGTCGGCGCTCTGCGCGCGGTGATGCTGCACCGTCCCGGCGACGAACTGCGGCGGCTGACCCCGCGCAACAGCGACCAGCTGCTGTTCGACGGCCTGCCGTGGGTGGGCCGGGCGCAGGAGGAACACGATGCGTTCGCCGAGGTGCTGCGTGACCGCGGCGTCGACGTCTATCTGCTGGGTGATCTCCTCGCCGAGACCATCGCCCACAGCGGCGCCGCCCGCATCCAGGGCATCGCCGCAGCGGTGAGCGCACGCCGCCTCGGGCCGCACCTCGCCGAGGACCTCGCCACGCATCTTCGCGGACTCGCCGCCGCCGACCTCGCGTATGTACTGATGGCGGGGATGACCTTCGACGAGTTGCCGATCACGCCGTCCGCGGAGCGGTCGTCGCTGGTGCGCCGCATGCACCACGGCCCGGAGTTCGCGATCGAGCCGCTGCCCAATCTGCTGTTCACCCGCGACAGTTCGTTCTGGATCGGCGCGCGGTTCGCGATCACCTCACTCGCGCTGCCCGCCCGTACGCGTGAGACCTCGCTCACCGACCTGATCTACGCGCACCACCCACGGTTCACCGGCGCCCGCCGCGCCTACGAGTCGCAGGTCGCACCGGTCGAAGGCGGCGATGTGTTGCTGCTCGCGCCGGGGGTCGTGGCGGTCGGGGTGGGGGAGCGCACCACACCCGCCGGCGCGGAAGCATTGGCACGCAGCCTCTTCGAGGACCACCTCGCGCACACCGTGCTGGCGGTGCCGATCCAGCAGGCGCGGGCGTTCATGCACCTCGACACCGTCTGCACGATGGTCGACACCGATGCCGTGGTGATGTATCCCAACATCCGTGACTCGATGTCGGCGTTCACACTGGCGCACGATGCCGCCACCGACACCGTGAAGGTCTCGGGCGAGAGACCTTTCCTCGACGCCGCGGCGGAGGCCATGGGGATCGACAAGCTGCGGGTCATCGACACCGGTCTCGACCCGGTGACCGCCGAACGTGAACAGTGGGACGACGGCAACAACACGCTGGCGCTCGCGCCGGGCGTCGTGGTGTCCTACAACCGGAACGTGGAAACCAATCGGCGACTGCGCGATTCGGGCGTCGAGGTCATCGAGATCGAGGGCCGGGAACTCGGTTCGGGACGTGGTGGGCCGCGGTGCATGTCTTGTCCGCTGGCGCGAGAGTTGTTGTGAGAGGCGAATCATGAGTCCAGCAGACAGCGCGCACGGTGCCGGGCTCGGATCACTGCACATCGATGCCGCCTCGGACCGCCCGCCGTACGAACAGGTTCGGGTCGGCATCATCGATCTGATCGCCGACGGCACGTTGCTCGTCGGCGAGCGGTTGCCGACCGTGCGCGCTCTCGCGACGCAGCTGGGTGTGGCCGCCAACACCGTCGCACGCAGCTACCGCGAACTCGAGGCCGCCGGGGTGATCGAGACGCGCGGACGCATGGGATCGTTCATCAAGGCCGGACGCAACGACGCGCTCGACGCCGGTTTCGCCGCCGCAACCACGTTCGTGGAAACCGCACGTGAGCTGGGGTTGGACGACCAGGTCATCGTCGAGATGGTGACACGCGCCCTGGGCCGAACTTGAATACCTGAGGCCACGTTGCTTGTCTGGGTGCATGACAAGTGAACAGGATGTGTCTGCACGTCGTGCACGACCAGCCATCGATCCGGTCGTTTTCCTGACCACCGCGGTATTCGTCATCGCCTTCGTCGTGTGGGGAATCGCGGACAAGGACAGCCTGAACTCGGTCAGCGGCGACGTCCTCGGCTGGATCACCACCAACCTCGGGTGGTTGTTCATCCTCTCCGCGACGGGTTTCGTGGTGTTCGCGGTGTGCCTGGCGGTGTCGAAGTACGGCCGAATTCCGCTCGGCCGCACCGGTGAGAAGCCCCAGTTCCGCACCATCAGCTGGATCGCGATGATGTTCAGCGCCGGGATGGGTATCGGGCTGATGTTCTTCGGTGCCTACGAGCCGCTGTTCCACTTCGTCAGCCCGCCACCCGAAGTGGGCCCCGACGACATCCGTGCGGCGATGGCGACCACGATGTTCCACTGGGGTTTCCACCCGTGGGCGATGTATGCCGTCGTCGGACTCTCGTTGGCCTACAGCACCTTCCGGCTGGGCCGGACCCAGCTGATGAGCGCGGTCTTCACCCGCCTGCTCGGTCCCCGGGTCGTCAACGGTCCCGGCGGCAAGGTCATCGACATCCTGGCCATCTTCGCGACCCTGTTCGGCACTGTGGCGTCCCTGGGACTCGGCGCGCTTCAGATCGGATCGGGTTTCGACACCCTCGGCTGGGTCAACGAGCCGACCAAGATGCTGCTCGTCGCGATCATCGCGATCCTGACAGCGGCGTTCGTCGCCTCGGCGGTGTCGGGTATCGCGCGCGGTATCCAGTGGTTGTCGAACATCAACATGGTTCTGGCCCTGGTGCTCGCGGTGTTCGTGTTCGTCGTCGGTCCCACGATCTTCATCCTCAACCTGTTGCCCACCACACTGGGCGCCTATGCCACCGACCTGACCTCCTACGCCGCTCGCTCCGAGGCCACGGTGATCACCGCCGAGGGCCAGAAGTGGCTGGCGGACTGGACGATCTTCTACTGGGCATGGTGGGTGTCGTGGACGCCGTTCGTCGGATTGTTCCTGGCCAAGATCAGTCGCGGCCGCACCATCCGTGAGTTCGTGGTCGGCGTGATGGTGGTTCCCACGACGGTGTCGTTGGTCTGGTTCAGCATCTTCGGCGGCACCGCGATCCGCCAGGAGACCGCGGGGACACTCGGTTTCGACCCGGCCACGGCAGCCAGTGAGAACACCCTGTTCGAGGTGCTGGAGCACCTCCCATGGACCGGCGTCTCCTCGACGCTCGTGATGATCCTGGTCGCCATCTTCTTCGTCTCCGGCGCCGACTCGGCGTCGCTGGTGATGGGCACGCTCTCGCAACGCGGCGTCGAGCATCCCTCACGGGTGGTGACCATCTTCTGGGGTTCGCTGACCGGCGTCGTCGCGGCGTTGCTGCTCGCGATCAGCGGTGACGACGCTCTGGACGGCATCAAGACGATGGCCATCATCGCGGCGCTGCCGTTCGTCGTGGTGATGATCGGCATGTGTGTGTCGCTCTACATCGACCTGCGACACGACCCGCTCATCGTCTCCCGCCACGTCCTGTCGGCCCGCGTCGACGAGCACGTGCTCGAGCAGGCGAAGGCGATCGCCTCCGGTGAGCTCGAGTCCTTCGACGCCGATGCCGTGCGTCACCTGGAGCGGATCGACCCCGACTACGTCGATCAGGCGAACGGGGCGGGGGAGTCCGGCGACTCCGCAGCGACGGGCACCACCGACAGCGGGCAGACGACCGGCCCTCGCCTCTAGTTCTCGCTGACCGGGTCGCGGTGTGGGCCCGGTCAGCCCCAGCTGGGAAGCCAGATCTGTTGCCGCCACAGGCCGGGGGAGATCGGGGAGCCGGTCAGGATCGGCCACAGCCACACGAAGTTGGCGACCACGAGCCCCACGTAGATGGCGACCACCACGATCGCCAGCGCCCGCCGCTCGGGGCGTTCGCGGGCGGTGGCCACCGCCGAACGCAACAGGTCGCCGCAACACAGGGCGAGCCCCATCACCAGGAACGGGGCCAGCACGGTGGCATAGAAGAAGTACATCTGTCGGTCGAGGGCCAGGAACCACGGCAGGATGCCGGCGAGGTATCCGACGAGTACCGCGGCATACCGCCAGTCGCGGCGCACGATCCACGACCACAGTCCCCACAGCAGCATCGGCAGCGACAACCACCACAGGGCGGGGGAACCGATGAGCATCTGCGCGCGGACACATTCACCCGCGCCGCACTGATCGGGGCCGTTCTCCAATGCGTAGAGCATCGGTCGCAGACTCATCGGCCACGTCCACGGTTTCGATTCCCAGGGATGCTGGTTGCCCGCCGAATTGGTCAGTCCCGAATGGAATTCGAGGATTCCCGACTCGTAGTACCACAGCGACCGCCACGCTCCCGGCACCCAGGCGAACGGTCCGCCGGTGCCGATCGAGTTGCCCACCTCGTAGCGGTAGACGGCGGTCTCGCTGTTGAACCACGGGATGTAGGTGAGGAAATAGATCACCACCGGCATCACCGCGAGGCTTGCGCCCGCCGGTATGACGTCGCGGACGACGGTGCCCACCCATGGTCGCCGGACGTGGAACGCGCGCCGCGCCGCGACGTCGAACCCGATGGCCAGCGCCGTGAAGAAGATGACGTAGTAGACGCCCGACCATTTGGTGCCGCAGTTCAGCCCGAGCATCACACCGGCGGTGAAGCGGTACCAGCGGAACCCCATCCGCGGGCCGAACGGGCTGTCGTCGATACGGCCTTCGAGGTACACGCGATACATGCGTTCGCGCACCTGATCGCGGTCGGCGATCAGCGCGGCGAAGGAGGCGACGATGAACAGCGTCTGGAAGATGTCGAGCATGCCCATCCGGGACTGCACGAACAGCACGCCGTCGCAGATCGCGAAGACACCGGCGATGGCGCCGACCAGCGTCGACCGGGTGAGTCGGCGCACCACGCAATAGATCAGCACGACGATGATCACGCCGGAGATCGCCGGTGCCACGCGCCACCCGAGGGGGCCGTAACCGAAGACCGCTTCCGACGCGGCGAGCATCCACTTGCCGACCGGCGGATGAACGACCAGGCCGTACGCCGGATTGTCCTCGATCCAGTTGCCGCCGGTCAGCAACTGCCAGGCCTGCGGCACATAGTGCTTCTCGTCGAAGACGGGTGTGCCCTTGTCGGTGGGGTGGCTCAGATTCCAGAACCGGGTGAGGCTCGCGATGAGGGCGATGACGACGCCGACCACGAGTCCGCGTCCGCGGTCCGGCGCACCGAACAGGGGCGTGGGGATCTCCGGGCCGAGACGCGGCGGAGGGCCTGTCCGGGAGGCTTCCACACCGGCTGGCACGTGGGTGTCGCGCGCGGCGGTGATGGTCACCCGCACGATCCTAATGGTCCCTCGTAAGCTGGCTGTCGATGAATGCCGCCCAGTCCGAGACGCCCCTGGTTCCTGTGGACCCCGAGCCGGAAGCCCCCGAGCCGGGAGCCCCCGAGCCTGCAGTTGAGCCGGGAGCCGCCGAGCCTGCAGTTGACCCGGGAGCCGCCGAGCCGGAAGTCGACCCCGAACCCGCCGGCGACGGCACCACCGGCAAGCTCGTGCTGGCCGCCACGCCGATGGGGCAGGTCGACGACGCGTCGCCCCGGCTTCGGTCGGCGTTGCGGACCGCCGACATCGTCGCCGCCGAGGACACCCGTCGGACCCGCGCGCTCGCGTCGGCGCTGGGCGTGGAGATCGGCGGCCGCGTCGTCAGCTACTACGACCAGGTCGAGGCGGCGCGCACGCCGGGCCTGGTGAGCGCGATCGCCGGCGGCGAGACCGTACTGCTCGTCACCGACGCGGGCATGCCGTCGGTCAGCGATCCCGGCTATCGGATCGTCGTGGCCTGCGCGGAGGCCGGTTTGCCGGTGACGGTGCTGCCCGGACCGTCCGCGGTGACAACGGCTCTCGCGGTGTCGGCCCTGCCGTCGGAACGGTTCTGCTTCGAAGGTTTCGCTCCCCGCAAACCGGGGGCGCGGGCGGAATGGCTGCGGGAACTGCTCCATCAGCCGCGCACTGCCGTGTTCTTCGAGTCGCCGCACCGGATCGCCGACACCCTCGCCGCGGCCGCGGAGATTCTCGGCGCGGACCGGCGTGCGGCGGTGTGCCGGGAGATGACCAAGACCTACGAGGAGGTTCGACGCGGCGGGCTGGCCGAACTGGCCGACTGGGCCGCCGGCGGGGTCCGGGGCGAGATCACCGTCGTGATCGCGGGCGCCGTCGCCGCCGAACCCGACATCGACGAACTCGCCGATCGCGCGGAGGCGCTCGTGGCCGACGGGATGCGGCTCAAGGATGCCTGCGCCGAGGTCACACAGGGTTCCGGTGCCTCGCGGCGCGACGTCTACCAGTCGGTGCTCGATAGACGTCGAGCTGATCAGCAGTGACCCGCAGCTCGACGCGCGGTGCGAGCCGGTAGGGGCGACTCGAGACGAGCGCACCCACCACGCGACGCAGCCGGGACAGTTCGGCGCGCACGCTGACGGTGTGGGTGTCGTCGCCGAAGAGCAGTTGGCTCAGCCGCTGCGAGGTCAGTCCCTGCTCGCCCGCATCGGCGAGGAGCAGCAGGATCTGGGCGTGACGTCGCGTGAGGACGGTGCGCCACGGCTCGTCGTCTCCGGTGACGGTGATCGTCGGTTCACCGTCGAGATCGAGTTCGGCCAGGACCGGTCCCGTCGGCCCCGCCGGACGCACCAGCCATCCCTTGCCGAGGCGTTCGACGACACAGATGCCGAGCCCCGGTACGAACTGCCGCATGTCGTCGGTCGGGGCGGCCACCCGTACCGGTGGCGTGCAACCGCGTCCCTCGGCGACCCAGCCGTCGTCGTCGATGAGCAACCCCGGGCCCTGCAGCCCGGCGAGTTGGGAACGTCCCGAGAATCGCAGATCGGCGAGTTCGCGTTGGTGGGCGAGCGTGACCTCGTGTTCGCCCAGCGCGGCGAGCGCAGACGTGAATGCCGTTGCCGCCGGCTGCATCTGCAGCGCGGGGCCGGCCAGCCCGGCGACGGCGACCATCTCGCCGGTGCGATGGTCGTGCACCGGCACCGCGGTACAGAACACCCCGTGCAGTGAGCTGCAGTAATGTTCGGCGCCGAACAGGCGGCTCGGACGCTGATGACGGATCGCCAGCGCGACCGCGGTGGTGGCAGTGGAATCCTCGTCCCATCTGCTGCCCTCGACGAGATCGAGACGGTCGGCCTCCGGGAGGATCGCCGACGACCCGCCGCGCCACAGCATCACGCCGTCGACGTCGAAGATGCCCAGAACCATCGACGCATCATCCGCGGACTGCGCGAACAACCGCTTGAGCGGTTCCACCGCGTCGCGCAGTGGGTGGGCGGCGCGCCGCGCCTCGAGCTCGTCGCGAGTGATCTGGCCGGGCGCGTGGACGTCGGAGGTGAACCGGTGCTCACCTGTCCGAACCCGACCCCAGGACTCCACGACGTCACCGGAGAATCCGGGAGGTGGGGCGGCGCCGGACATGATCGCATCGCGGTTCAGGCGCAGATCACGGTCGAGCACCGCCAGGTCGGTGGTCGACTGGATGGGCACGGTCATGGCGGGATCGTACCGAAGTTCACCGTTATCTACTCGTAACCCGGCCACTCACATGTCCGACGATGCTCGCCGCTTTGTCCAGACATTCCTGCCACTCGCGGAGTGGGTCCGAGTCGATGGTGATGCCGCCGCCGACTCCGAGTGCGGCGGTGCCGTCGGGAGTGATCTCCACGGTGCGGATGGCCACGTTGAGGTCGAGCGCGCGGCCCGGCCCGGCCATGCCGATGGCCCCGCAGTAGACGCCGCGCGCGTCGGCCTCCCAGTCGTCGAGCAACTCCATCGCACGCAGCTTGGGGGTACCGGTCACCGATGCCGGCGGGAACGCGGCGGCGAGCAGGGCGTCGTTTCCGGTGCCCGGCGGCAGGATCGCCTCCACGCGGGAGACCAGATGCCACACACCGGGAGCGGGCACCACCGACAGCAGCTCGGGTACCCGCACGCTGCCGGTGACCGCGACGCGGCCCAGATCGTTGCGGACGAGGTCGACGATCATGATGTTCTCGGCGACGTCCTTGGTGGAGGCGGCCAGCGCGTCGGGGTCGGCGTCGGCCGGAAGTGTGCCCTTGATCGGCGAGGACGAGATGATGTTGCCGGTACGCCGTAGGAACGTCTCTGGTGACAGGCTGGCGACCGTCCCCCAATTGCCCTGTAGGAAAGCGGCTTTCGTGGGGGTCGTGGCGCCTGCCAGTTCGGCGAAGTACTCGAGCGGGGAGCCTGACACCGCTCCGGTGAACCGCGTGCACACGCACGCCTGATAGACCTCGCCGGCCCGGATGGCATCCAGGCAGCGCTCGATGGCGGTCAGGTGCGGCTCGCGTTGCGGGGGTTGCCATCGCGCGGCAGCCGGGGCAGGGCGGGGTGCCGGTACGTCGAGAGCTGCCAGCGCCCAGTCCGGCACGCTCGCGCCGACCTGAGTCCACGCACCGTCGCGGAGCACGAGCACGCCGTCGACGAGACCGCCGACATTCGCCGGCAGCGCCGATTCCCCTGTGCGAACCGGGAATCCGAGATAACCGAACCAGAAGCGGTCCGGGTCGTCGGGCGGGGTGCAGCCGGGGACCAACTCGATCGACGGTGCGATGACGGCGTCGGCGTCGTACCAGTCGCCGATCAGTGCTGCCGGCGGCGGCAGTCCCCGCGATGTGGTCTCGGCCTGTAATGACCGGAGCGCATCGAGGGCGGGCACGACCATGCGATCGTCGGGGTCAGTTCTCGTACCGCGGGAACACCGGCGTCGGCTTCGGCAGGGTGGTTCCGGCCGCGAGGCGTGTGGTGACCGCGCTGAACTGGCGGTCGGCGCCCACCTCGAGCAGATCGAGGATCTTGTTCGACGACTCCGGCATCACCGGCTGGGAGAGGAGCGCGACGATCCGGACGACCTCGGCACAGACGTAGAGCACGGTGCCGGTCCGCTCGAGGTCGGTTTTGGCCAGCTTCCACGGCTCCTGCGCCGAGATGTACCGGTTGGTGTCGGCCAGCGTCGACCACATGGCCTCGAGCCCGAGGTGGATCGCCTGATTGTCGAAATGCGTGCGCACCGTCTCGAGCAGGCCGTCGGCCTGGGTGAGCAGTGTCTTGTCGGTGTCGGTGAGGTCGCCGGGCGCCGGGACGACGGAGTCGAAGTACTTGCCGATCATCGACAGGGTGCGCTGGGCGAGGTTGCCGAACTCGTTGGAGAGGTCGGAGTTGACGCGCGAGACGATCGCCTCGGCCGAGTACGACCCGTCCTGGCCGTAGGACACCTCGCGGAGGAAGAAGTAGCGCACCGGGTCGAGGCCGAACTCGTCGATGAGGTTCTCCGGGTCGACGACGTTGCCGACCGACTTGCTCATCTTCTCGCCCTTGTTGAACAGGAAGCCGTGCGCGAAGACCCGCTTGGGCAGTTCGACGCCTGCGCTCATCAGGAAGGCTGGCCAGTACACGCAGTGGAAGCGGATGATGTCCTTGCCGATGATGTGCAGGTCAGCGGGCCAGAACTTGGCGAAGGTGTCCGAATCGTCGGGGAAGCCGACGCCGGTCAGGTAGTTGGTCAGTGCGTCGACCCACACGTACATGACGTGCTCGGGGTGACCGGGGACCGGGACACCCCAGTCGAATGTGGTGCGCGACACCGACAGGTCGGTCAGTCCGCCCTTGACGAAACTCAGCACCTCGTTGCGCCGGACATCGGGGCCGATGAATCCCGGCTGGGCCTCATACAGCTCGAGGAGCTTGTCCTGGTAGGCAGACAGACGGAAGAAGTAGGTCTCCTCCTCCGTCCACGTGAGCACGTGGCCGGTGTCGGCGGCGACGCGGTCGCCGGCCTCGTTGACCACGGTGTCGGCCTCGCCGTAGAACGTCTCGTCGCGGACGTCGTACCAGCCCGAGTATTTGTCGAGGTAGATGTCGCCGCGGTCGCTCATGCGCTTCCACAACTCTTCCGAGGCGCGCTTGTGGTCCGCGTCGGAGGTGCGGATGAAACGGTCGAAACTGGACCCGAGACGCTCCTGAAGTGCCTGGAAGCGATCGGAGTTCCGGTTGGCGAGCTCCGCGGTGGGGATACCTTCGGCGGTCGCGGTCTGCTGCATCTTCTGGCCGTGGACGTCGGTGCCGGTCAAGAACCGGACGTCGAATCCGTCGAGCCGCTTGAACCGTGCGAGAGCGTCGGCGGAGATGTACTCGTAGGCGTGCCCGATGTGCGGAGCGCCGTTGGGGTAGGCGATCGCGGTGGTGAGGTAATACGGACGTCCGGCGCCGTGCGATGCGCCGAATGGATCAGGGCTGGTCAGATCGGGTGCCATAGTGCCCAACAGACTACCGATCCTCGGCGGGCTCACCCAATTGCGTCCCGGCCGGCTGCTGCCGGGACTGGTCGGCCGGATTGCGGCTGACGTGCTGGTTCCGGTGGCGCCCAGCCCGCACAGAACTCTCCGGAGGTGACTGGCGTCGTGGCCACCGGTGCCGGCGTGCGCGCTCACTGTTGAGTTCTCAAAGAACGATCTTCCTCGACGCCGCCAGAGGCGCCGCGCAGCCCGACTCACCCGCGGCCCGGCTCACCCCCGGCCGCTCGTCGTACCCGGCCTCCCCACGCACCGCACTGCCGGTGATCGAGGCTCCACTCGCCGCACCCGGCCTACACGAGCATGTCGTCGAGTCGCATGGTGCGCCGGTTGTAGGCAGATAGCGGTCGGCGCTCAGGGTCGATGTCGGCCGGCGGCATCAACCACGGATGCCGGTCGGGTCCCATCACCACATCCCAGCCGTGGTGGTGCACCTGGGTGTGGCAGCGTTGACACAGCAGGCAGCCGTTGCCGAGGTCGGTCGGACCGCCATCGGCCCAGTGCACGATGTGGTGAACCTGCGTATGCGACGCTGGCGCACCACATTTCACACAACACTCATCACGCACGATGACCGCCCGACGCAGGTGTGGCGGGAACAGTCGCTGACTGGTCCCCATCTCTAGCGGTACGCCTTGGTCGTCGATGACGATCTCGGTCAGGGTTGCATCACACGACAGCTGTGTCGCCGTGGCGTGGGAGATGCTGCCGACCCACGGCAATCGTGCGGGTTCGGTGGCATCGGCCGGGATGGTGACCAGCACCTGGGTGCGCGGCGACCCGGCGGTGGTGACGGTCGCGCCGATCGCGGCCTGGTCGAGCAGCACCTCGAAGCCGTCGGCCCATCGTTGTTCCCGCGAGCGGCGGTCTGCGGCTCCGTCGGGTTCGGGCCGGGGACAGGAACGTTCATCGATCATCGACAGAAATTTCTCTCCGATCACCGCGGTCACGTCCGCGGCGATCTCCACCCGACCGTCCCCGGTGACGTGTCCGGTCACCGAGTTCAGCGTGGCATCCTCGGCCGCGGGGACACCACCATCACCAGCGTCTGCGATCCGATGCCCGATGCTGCGGGCGTGCTCATCGATCTCGGCCGGGGCGGCACCGGAGAACGCCTGGCTGAGCAGTTCCGATTCGAACATCTGACGCTGCTCATCGGAAAGCTCGGTGGAGCAACGCTTCTCGACATGGGCGATTCCCCGCACGATCGCGTCGACGCACTCGGTGGCGAGGTACCCCTCGGCGGCGCAGTCGGCCACCTTGGGCAACGCCTCCAGGCTGCTGCCGATGCGGCTGTAGCGGTGCGCGGCTGCCGGGGGCATGCCCATCTCGATAAGGACCCGCCGCGTTGTCGATCCGACCTTCTCGGCGGCACCGGAGTCATCGAATGCCGCCACGTGGACAGCGATCTGGTGGTCGATGGCGTTGCGCAACAACCGAAGCTCGTCTATCGCAACGAGCGCTGGTTTCCCGGTGGGGTCCGCCGGTACGTCGAGTGCGGTGAGGTGATCGCGTATCTCGGTGATCGAGGGCATGAATTCACAGTACGGGCACATGCGTTCGACGAGTCACAACTCTCCACAGGGGGCGTCACGCGAATCATTGTTGTTAACAACCACTTTCACTCACGCCCCACCGGCGAACCGCAGTGGACTGTAATGAACAGTTGTCACATCAGTCACTCACCCATGTCGAGTTGTGTGGGTGTGGGCGGTCGGTTCGGTTCGTGCCCGCCGATCACCTCGGCAGTCCGCGCGACCATGACGTCGGGATCACGCGTCAGCGCAGACAGTGCCGAAGTCGATGCGGCGCCGGAGATCTCGGCGAGTGCCTGGACGAGGCGCATCCGTACCGCCGGGTCGGGATCGGTGCCGAGTCGTCCGGTCAACGCCTCGACGATCCGTGAGGGATCCCCTGGATATTCACCCAGGACCTCTGCTGCCTCGACATCGCGATCCCCGACGGCGACGAGCTCGACGAGAGGGCCGATCGCCGACGGTTCACCGCGGGCACCGAGTGCAAGGGCAGCGTGGCGACGAACATCGGAGTCCGGGTCGTCGACGGCGTCGCGCAGAACCGGGATGATCTGCGGGGTGTCCAGGGCGCCGATCGCGGCGATCACGCGTCGTCGGACCTCGGGGTCCGGGTCGCCGGATCGTGCTGCGAGGGAGGATAATCCGCCATCGCCGGACTGGGACAGGGCCCAGCGGAGAGCGCCGGCCACGTTCTCGTCTCGTTCGACGGTCAGGGCGTCGACGAGGGCGACGGCGGGCAGGTCGCCGCCCGCGGAGGCCAGGGCTGCGCGCTGACGGAACCCCGGATCGTCGGATCGGACACCATGCAGGAGACTGATCACGCCGAGTACCGATTCCCAGTCGCCCGGGCCGGCCGAATCGACCTGTTCGAGTCGCTCGAGAAGCCTTGCCTCGGCGGCCATCCGCGCTCGGGTGTCAGCGATGAGATCGGCCATCAGTGCTCCGGGCGCGAAGCCGGGATCGTCGAGGGCACGCCCCGCTTCACGCAGCGACAACCCCAGAGAGCGCAGGCTCTCCACATGGAACAACCGTTCGATGTCTGCCTCGGAGTACTCGCGGTAGCCACCGGTGGTGCGGCCCGTGGGCCGCACGAGTCCGATCGCATCGTAGTGGCGCAGCATCCGGGAACTCACTCCCGAGCGCCGCGCAACCTCCCCGATCAGCACGCGGTCCCCGCCTCCGCCCCGAAGTCGCTGTCCGGATCCTCCATGAGGCGTTCTGTGGCAGCCACGTGGATACGCACAACCGGGTCAGGGTGTGCGCGCGCCGCCCCGAGCGGGCCGAGCGCGGCGTCGCCGAGCTCGACGATGGCCCGGCTGAGACTGCGCTGCACCTCCATGTGACCCCGACCGAGTTCACGGGCCAACTCGACGGCGAGCGCGGTGACCTCCTCGTCGGGCACGAGAGCCACAGCCGTCCGCCACGCCGCCCGCGCGACCTCGTCGTCGGTGTCGTGCAGCAGTGTGGAGGAGATCGAGGGCCACGCCGACCGATCGCCGATCTTCGACAGCGTGTGCAGCGACTGACTCCGGGCCTGCGGGATCTCCGAGTTCAGCTCGACGACGAGCCGCGGCACTGTCACATCCGCGGGCAGCCGGGTCAACGCCCAGGTCAGCATGTCGCGGACGAAGAAGTCGGGCTCGATGCGACAGCGTCGGATCAGTTCATCGGTGAGTGCCGGGTCGGGCCGGGTGCCTGCGGCCATCGCCGCGCGCAGGCGCGTCGATGCGCTGGGAGCGCTCAACGCGTCGACGAGTGCGGCGACCGGTGAGTGAGTGGTCTGGTCGGTCATCTCCGAACCTCCTTCGATACCGATCACACCCCTTGACACAGTGTGAATGTCAAGGGGTGGTCGTCGTCGGAGGTCGGGTCACATCTCCCGTCGATACGGCTCGCAACCCGGTGGCGCCTTCGGCGGCTCGCGGTACTCGAGTTCAGGGATGTGCATGGTCACCGGGGACGACTCGAGCGTGAACTGCTCACCATGGTGGGCGAGTTTGATGGGTGGCCCCGACAACAGCCGGTACGTGGCGCTCTCCTTGTCCACCGCGACCACGATCTTCGTGTCACGCACGATCATGCGAAACGACATGTAGGTCAGCCGGGTCGGCAGTCGCGGTGCGAACGTGATGTGCCCGCCGAAGTCGCGCATCCCGCCGAAACCCGCCACGCAGTCGGTCCACGCGCCGGCGAGTGCGGCGATGTGCAGACCGCTGCTGACGTTGTTGTGCAGGTCGTGCAGATCGGTGAAGACCGACTCGGCCAGCAGATCGTAGGCGAGATCGGGGTAGCCGACCTCGGCGGCGGTGACCGCCTCGCAACACGCCGACAGCGACGAGTCGCGCACGGTCAGCGGGTAGTAGTAGTCGAAGTTGCGCAGTTTCTGTTCGGCGGTGAACGCGTCACCGAACAGATAGGTGGCGAACACCAGGTCGGCCTGTTTGACCACCTGCTTGCGGTAGAGGTCGTAGTACGGATAGTTCAGCAGCAGCGGGTAGCGGCCGACAGATGTCTCGAAGTCCCACGCGCCGAGCAGGGTGAACGACTCACACTGTTGATGAACACCCAGGGCGTCGTCGTAGGGGATCGTCATGTCGTCGGCGCACGATTCCCAGTGCGCCGCTTCGGCTGTGGTCACCCCGAACTGTTCGGCGAGGTCCGGCCGACGATGCACGGCCGCGACGGCGTCACGCAGGTTCTGTTGCGCCGCAAGGTTGGTGAAGGTGTTGTTGTTGACCACCGCGGTGTACTCGTCCGGTCCGGTCACGCCGTCGATGCGGAACTTGCCGTTGACGTCGTGATGACCGAGGCCGGCGAACAGCCGGGCGGTCTCGACGAGAAGTTCGACACCGCACTCGGTTTCGAACTGTTCGTCGTTGGTCGCACGCAGGTAGCGGGCGGTCGCGTTGGCGATGTCGGCGGAGACGTGGACACCCGCGGTGCCCGCAGGCCAGTACCCCGAACACTCGTCGCCGTTGATCGACCGCCAGGGGAACATGGCACCGCGCTGGCCGAGTTCGGCGGCCCGGGACTTGGCCTTGTCCATCGTGGAGTGCCGCCACCGCAGCTCCTCGCCGGCCGCCGCGGGCACGGTGTAGGTGAGCATCGGCAGGATGAAACTCTCGGTGTCCCAGAAGGTGTGGCCGTCGTATCCGGGTCCGGTGAGGCCCTTGGCCGGGATGGCGCGGGACTGGCCGCGCGCACCGGCCTGCAACACGTGGAACAAGGCGAACCGAACCGCTTGCTGGAGTTCGGGATCGCCGTCGAGTTCGACGTCGGCATCACGCCAGAAGTCTTCGAGGTAACGCACCTGGTCGGCCTTGAGCGAGTCCCAGCCGGTCTCCATCGCCATGGCCAGCGCGGCATCGACCTGCGCGCGCAGGGCCGGGACGGAGCGTCGGGCCGACCAGCCGTATCCCATGTACTTGGTGAGGGTGAGGCTCTTGCCCTTCGGGACGTTGGCCGCGATGGTGAGCCGGGCGAGGTCGCCGTCGGCGCGGATGAAGGTGTCGGCCTTGTCGGGGAAGTAGATCTCGTGATCCATACCGGCCGCGATGTGCAGCCCGGACTGCTTGGTGTGATGGACCAGCATGCCCCAGTAGTTGCGGCATGTCGCGAGGTCGGAGACCAGCGGGGCGTCGAGGGCGGCGGCCAGACGGGGGTCGTTGCCCGGGGCCGGCACCGGCTCGTTCGCGAGGAGATCGGACTGCAGGACGAGTTTCATGTCCTCGTCGACGGGCTCGACCTCGTAGCGGATCGCGGCGATCGTGCGTTTGGTGAACGAGACCAGACGCTCGGACTTGATCCGGACCTTGCGGCCGGTGGGTGAAGTCCAGACGGTGTGGCGACGCAGTGTGCCGGTGCGGAAGTCGAGGGTGCGCTCATGCTCTTCGGTACGCCCGTACCGAAGGTCCATCGGCTCGTCCTCGACGAGGAGGCGGATGATCTTGCCGTCGGTCACGTTCACGACCGTCTGCCCCGACTCGGGGTAGCCGTAACCGCTCTCAGCGTAGGGGAGTCCGCGCAACTCGTAGAAGCCGTTGAGGTAGGTGCCGGGATGGGTGACCGGTTCGCCCTCCTCGAAGCTGCCTCGTAACCCGATGTGTCCGTTGGACAATGCGAACAGCGTCTCGGTGCGGCCGAGCATGTCCAGATCGACGCCGCCACGCCACTTCAGCTGCCAGGGGTGGACCTCGAAGCCGAAACCGTGGTCGTGCTCGGGGCTCATGCGGGGAGCAATTCGTCGAGGTCGTTCACGACGATGTCCGCGCCGGCCGCCGTCATCGCGGCGGCCTGTCCGCCGCCGACGCGGTCGATGCCGACGACGTAGCCGAATTTGCCTGCGCTACCGGCCTGTACGCCGGAGATCGCGTCCTCGAAGACGGCGGCGGCTGCGGGTTCGACCCCCATCAGCTCGGCGCCCAGCAGATACGAGTCGGGCGCGGGCTTGCCGTTCAGACCCTTCGAGACGATGTCGAGGCCGTCGACACGGACCTCGACGAACTTCGACAGGTCGGCTGCATCCAGCACTGCTGCTCCATTCTTCGACGACGTCACGACCGCGATGCGGAGACCCGCGTCACGTGCCGCGTTGAGGTAACGCACCGACCCGGGGTAGGCCTGGCCGCCGTCCTCGGCGAGGCTGACCAGGAACATGTCGTTCTTGCCGCTGCCGATCCGGTCGACGGTCTCCGCGTCGACGTCGACGATGCCGCGCGAGGCGAGGAACGCCCGCACACCGTCGTCGCGGGGACGTCCGTCGACGAAGTCGAGATAGTCCTGGTCGGTGAACTCCACGAAGTCGGCGCCGCCGACCAGCGTGGCGAGATAGGCGTCGAACGCCTTCTTCCACGCTTTGCGGTGCAGCACCGCGGTCTCGGTGAGGACGCCGTCGAGGTCGAAGAGGGCGACGGAGATCGAATCTGGCAAACCCAACACGCTTCGCAACGCTACCCGTCCGGCGGCGCTCCGGCGCAGTTTGAGCGGGCGGCCCAACCGTTTTGCCCGTTGAGGCGGTGTGACGAGGGCGCGTCGGGCATCCGGTGCACCCGAGAACCGCACGCCGGAAACCTGTTGACCCGGGACACGAGGCCGGTGAGACGATGAACCGATGACCCGACGATTCGCCCAGATCGATGTCTTCTCCGCCACCGGGACCGAGGGGAATCCGGTGGCGGTGGTGGTCGACGGGGACGGCATCGCCGAAGACAGGATGGCTGCCTTCGCCCGGTGGACCAATCTGAGCGAGACCACATTTGTCCTGCCGCCCACCGATCCGGCCGCCGACTATCGGCTGCGGATCTTCACCCCCGACGGTGAACTGCCTTTCGCCGGGCATCCGACACTCGGGTCCGCGCACGCCTGGCTGACGACCGGTGGACGGCCCGCAGGCGAGGACATCGTGCAGGAATGCGGCGTAGGGCTGGTGCGGCTCCGACGCTCCGGTGCGCGCCTGGCCTTCGCGGCGCCGCCGCTGAGGCGCTCGGGTGCGGTCGAACCACGCATCGTCGCGGAGGTCGCCGCGGCGCTCGGCGTCGGCCTCGACGAGGTCCTCGCCGCCGAATGGGTCGACAACGGGCCGGAGTGGATGGTCTTTCGACTCGGGTCGGGGGAGCGGGTGCTCGAGGTCCGCCCCGACATCCCCGCCCTCGGCGACCACAAGGTCGGGTTGCTCGGTCTGTACGGCTCCGGTGACGGGGCATCGGGTGAGACATCGGGGACGGGCGAGGTCTTCGCCGAGGTGCGGGCGTTCGTGCCCGGCATCGGCGTGCCCGAGGACCCGGTGACCGGAAGCCTCAACGCGGGTATCGCGACCTGGCTGCGCGCGACCGGTCAGGCCCCGGCGACCTATGTCGCCGCACAGGGTGCCGCCATCGGACGTGCGGGCCGCATCCACATCCACGACGACGGCGAGGACATCTGGGTCGGCGGCGACACCGCGACGGTCATCGAGGGAACGGTGGCGCTGTAAACGGAGGCGCCGAGAGGTTCGCCGCTCAGCGACTGGTCGCCGCCGATGTCGGTGGCCGGTGCGTGAGGAGTCGCCGTGTTCCACCCGCTCGCCGGGGCGGGGGCGCGGCGGGGCGTGTGCCAAGGTGGGGGCCATGAGTGACACCCCCGATGCCGGTGCGAACGGCGGTGGCGAGACCCTGAGCAACAAGGCCGCCAAGAAGCGTCGTCGACGCGAACCGCCGCCGGACCCGGCGCCACTTCCCGGCCTCGTCGACGCCCACACCCATCTGGCAGCGTGCGGAGGCCGTGACGCGGAGTCGGTGCGCGCGATCCTCGACCACGCGCAGGCCGTCGGCGTCGACCATGTCGTCACCGTCGCCGACGACATGGTCGACGCGCGCTGGGCGGTTGCGGCCGCCGAATGGGACGACCGCGTCTACGCCGCCGTCGCCCTTCACCCCATGCATGCCGGCGACCTGAACGACGAGACGGCCGCCGAACTCGAGCAGATGGTGCGCCACCCGCGCGTCGTCGCGGTCGGTGAGACCGGTCTGGACTACTACTGGCCGGGTAGGTCCGACGACTGTGCATCGCCCGAGGTGCAGCACGAGACGTTCCGCTGGCACATCGACCTCGCCAAGCGTGTCGGCAAGCCGCTGATGATCCACAATCGGGAGGCCGACCGGGATCTCCTCGACGTCCTGGCCGCCGAGGGCGCTCCGGAGACCGTGATCATGCATTGCTTCTCCGGTGACCGGGACGTTGCACGGGAATGTGTGGACCGCGGGTTCATACTCAGCTTCGCCGGAACTGTGAGCTTCGCCAACTCCGAAGAACTCCGTGTCGCGGCGGAACTGGTGCCCGACGAGCAGCTCCTGGTGGAGACCGACGCGCCGTTCCTGACGCCCCATCCCTACCGTGGCCAGCCCAATCAGTCGTATTGCCTGCCCTACACGGCTCGGGCCGTCGCCGACATCCGCGGCGTGTCCGGCGAGGAGATGGCGCAGATCCTCGGCGGGAACGCGCGACGGATCTACAACATCCCTTTGCCATAATCTGGCCGGTTCGTTATCGTACTGTGATCCCGCTCGGCCAGAGCGATACATCCGGCTACGGCGGTCCACGGCAACGCCGTGCGCAATCTCCGGCAGTACGGATGGTCACCTGGTCGACAGGGTGTCAGTGTTCCCTATCAGGATGTCGTGCTCTTGTCTTCCTTGCCCAAAACAGTGTCGCCGAAATCGGTGTTCTCCAAGATCAACGCGTCCGACTCGTTGCGCGCCCGGTTGGCCGTCGGTGCCGTCTGCGCCACCGTCGCCGCCGGCGGGATCATGGGTGTCGCCATGCACAAGAACGTCACGATCGACGTCGACGGCGACGCTCGGACCGTGCCCACGATGGCCATGTCGGTCGAGGGCCTCCTCGAGGCCGAGGGACTCGCACCCGCCGAGGGCGACAAGGTCAGCCCCGGACTCGACGCCGGTTTCGGCGACGGCCAGACCATCAAGGTCAACCGCCGCAAGGAAGTGACCCTCGACATCGAGGGCACGAGCGACGTCGTCATCACCAATGCCTCGACCGTCGACCAGCTGCTCGACGAGCGCGGACTGGCCCACGCCGCCGAGGAGTCAGAGTTCGGCGAGGAGCTGCCGGTCAAGGGCGGCAAGATCGAGATCGCCCTGCCCAAGCCGGTGAATCTGGTCGACGGGCCCGTGAAGAAACGTCCGACCGTCGCCGCGCACACCGTCGCAGATCTTCTCGAGACGCTCGGCACACCGCTGAACGCCGAGGACAAGGTCACCCCGGCACCTGACACCAAGGTCACCCCCAACCTGAAGGTCGTCGTCACCCGGATCAAGACCGAGGACGTCACCCTCACCGAGGCCGTCGCGCCGCCCGAGGTGAAGAAAGAGGACCCCAGCCTCGTCCGTGACCGCAAGGTCGTCGAGAAGAAGGGGAAGCCCGGGGAGGCGCGGGTGACGTATAAGGTCACCACCGTGAACGGGAAAGTGGTCAAGCGCGACAAGCTCAACAGTGAGGTGCTGACCGAGCCCGTCGCGGCGACCGTCCGCATCGGCACCAAGCCCGGTGCGCCGTTCGTGCCGAACGGCTCGGTCTGGGACGCGCTCGCCGCCTGCGAGGCGACCGGCAACTGGGCGATCAACACCGGCAACGGCTTCTACGGCGGAGTGCAGTTCGATCAGAACACCTGGGAACGCTGGGGCGGGCTGGAGTACGCCCCCCGCGCCGACCTCGCCACCCGCGAAGAGCAGATCGCGGTCGCCTCGAAGACACAGGCCGTGCAGGGCTGGGGCGCCTGGCCGTCCTGCTCGTCCAAGCTGGGCCTGCGCTGATCGACGACACACCCGACGGGGCCGCCGCACCTCGCCTGCTCGGGCCCGCGCAGATCCGCGAGCTGGCCGCCGAGGTCGGGGTCCGCCCGACCAAGACGCTGGGCCAGAACTTCGTCCACGACGCCAACACGGTTCGACGTATCGTCGCAGCCTCCGGTGTGGGTCCCGAGGACACCGTCCTCGAAGTCGGGCCGGGGCTGGGTTCGCTGACCCTGGCGCTGCTGGGAACGGCAGGGAAAGTCGTCGCGATCGAGATCGACCCCGTTCTCGCGCAACGACTTCCGGCGACGATCGCCGAGTATGCCCCCGGCCGGCAGGAGCGTTTCCAGGTCATCCTGGCCGACGCCCTGCATGTCACCCGCGACGATCTTCCGGTGGCGCCCACCGCTCTCGTCGCGAACCTCCCGTACAACGTGTCCGTCCCGGTGCTGTTGCACCTGCTCGGTCTGTTCCCCGAGATCACCACCGCACTCGTCATGGTTCAGGCCGAGGTCGCCGACCGGCTGGCCGCCGGTCCCGGCAGCCGCACCTACGGCGTGCCGAGCGCCAAGGCGCGCTATCACGGCCGCGTGAGCCGCGCCGGTTCCGTGGGCCGCAACGTGTTCTGGCCCGAGCCGAAGGTCGAATCCGGCCTCGTTCGCGTGGAGCGAACCGACGATTACCCCACCGATCCGGTGATGCGCCAGCAGGTGTTCGCCGCGATCGACGCCGCGTTTGCCCAGCGCCGCAAGACATTACGGTCGGCACTGGCGGGCTGGGCGGGCTCGCCCGCCGAAGCGGAGCGTCGACTACGGGCCGCCGGAATCGATCCCGGTCTCCGTGGCGAGCGGCTCGACATCGACGACTTCGTTCGGCTCGCCCAGACCACCTGACCTGTCCGGACCACTGACCTGGCCGTCATCAAAGGTGCTCCCGCGCAGGCAGATCGGCGTCGGATGACCGCTCAGCTCGACGCGGCCCGCAGTTTCTCCAGAAGTTCGGGCGCCGCCTCACGCAGGAAGTCGTCCTGTGTTTCGCCGCCGATCTGGATGAGTGCGACATCGGTGAATCCCGCCTCCCAGTAGGGTTTCACCGCGTCCACGATCTGATCGAGGTCGGGGCCGCACGGGATGTTGCCCGCGACATCGTAGGGCGTGACGAATTGGGTCGCTGCCGCGAAACCGGCGGTGGTACGCAGGTCGGCGTTGACATCCCAACCGCCGGCGAACCACCGGAACTGCTCGTGCGCACGGTTGATCGCCTTCTCGCGATCGGGGTCCCAGCAGATCGGGATCTGGCCGATCGCCCGCGAGCCCTGCTCGCCGATCGTCGTGGTGGAGGAGTGCTCGTTCCACGCCGTCACGAGGTCGGCATTCGGCTCGACCGCGATCAGATGCTCGGCGAGCGGGCCGAACGTGTCGATCCCCGAATTCCCTGCCACCGCAACGCCTATCGGGACCGGCTGGTCCGGAACGTCCCAGATGCGCCCGGCGTCGACCTGAAAGAACTCGCCGCGGAAGTCCACGAGGTCCCCGGTGTGCAACTTGCGGATGATCTCGATGGCCTCGGCGAGCATGTCCTGACGGTCGGCCACCGACGGCCATCCCTCACCCACCACATGCTCGTTCAGGTTCTCACCCGATCCGAGGCCGAGCGTGAATCGTCCGTCGGCGAGGATCTGCATCGTCGCGGCCTTCTGCGCGACGATGGCCGGGTGGTAGCGGATCGTGGGGCACGTCACATAGGTCATCAACTCGACCCGGTCGGTCGCGTGGGCGACCGCGCCGAGGACCGACCACGCGTACGGTGCATGCCCCTGGGAGGAGAGCCACGGGAAGTAGTGGTCGCTGGAGACCTCGAAGTCGAAACCGGCCTCCTCGGCACCGACCGCGTAACGGACCAGTTCTTTGGGTCCGGCCTGCTCGGTCATCAGGGTGTAGCCGAATCGGGTTGCCATCGATTGCTCCTCTGCAGTCACTGTTTCGGGGTCGCGAGTTTCGGGTCGCTGCTGCGGGGTCACTCTTCTGCGAAACCGGTCGGATCGGTGTAGGCGTTGAGTTGCGCGCCCAGTGATCGACAGCTGCGGAATGAGGTACGGATGCCCGACCAGAACACGACTGAAACCATCGACACAGTGCTCCTCGACGTCGACGGAACACTCATCGACTCGACGTACCTGCACGCCCTGGCATGGATGCGGGCCTTCGCAGCGCACGATCTGACGCCCCTGTGGTGGCGCGTCCACCGCGCGATCGGCATGGGCGGCGACCGTCTGGTCGGCGAGATCTGCGGCGACGAGGTCGAGGAGTCGCTCGGGGACACGCTGCGCGATGCCTGGTCCGAGCACTATCGCGGGATGCTTGCGGACGTGCGACCGCTGCCGGGCGCCGTCGACCTGATCCGCGGTCTGCTCGACGCCGACTACCGGGTGGCGCTGGCGTCGTCGGGCAAGTCCGAGTTCACCGACGCCGCGCTGGACTCCATGGGACTGCACCGGGACGACTTCGCCGCCGTGACCACCTCCGACGATGCCGACTCGTCGAAGCCTGCACCCGACATCCTCTCCGTGGCACTCGAACGCGCCGGCGGTGGGCGAGCGGTCGTGGTGGGTGACACGGTGTGGGATATCGAGTCGGCACACCGCCTTCCGGCCGACTGCGTGGCGGTGCGATCCGGCGGCTTCGCCGAGGGTGAACTCCGCGACGCGGGGGCGATACTGGTCGTCGACGATGTCGGCGATCTCGTCGCCAGGGGATGGCGTCCCTGAGCGGACTCCCACCGACTGAGACTAGGCTGAATCATTGTGCCGCGAACGTCTCTGTCGGTGGTGTCCGACTCCATCACCGCGCGGGCCCCGTCGAAGGTGAATCTGCACCTCGGTGTGGGTCCGCGCCGAGATGACGGGTACCACGATCTGGTCACCGTCTTCCAAGCCCTGTCGCTCCACGACGACATCCGTGTCGCCCGTGCCAACGAGATGAGCGTCACCGTCCGCGGGGAGGGTGCCGGATCGGTACCGACCGACGGCGCCAATATCGCCGTCCGTGCCGCGGTGGCCCTCGCCGACTGGGCCGGCCGCACGGGCCGGGTCTCCATCGACATCGACAAGTCCATCCCGGTCGCCGGCGGAATGGCCGGGGGCAGTGCCGATGCCGCGGGTGCACTAGTGGCGCTGGCCGCGCTCTGGAAACTCGACATCGGACGCGACGACCTCGCCGCCATCGCCGCCGATCTCGGCAGCGACGTTCCCTTTGCGCTACACGGCAACACGGCGCTGGGGACCGGACGCGGCGAACGGCTCATGCAGGTGCTCTCGCGCGGCGAGTTCCACTGGGTACTCGCGCTCGCCCGCGAGGGGCTGTCCACCCCCGCGGTGTATCGCGAGCTGGATCGGTTGCGCGACAGCCGCTCTGGCGGCGTCGCCGCCGACGACGAGCGTGACCTGTTGCGCCGCCCGGACGATCTGATGCAGGCCCTGGCGTCGGGCGACGCACGCGCCGTGGCCCCGTTGCTGCACAACGACCTGCAACCCGCCGCCCTCAGCCTGCAACCGACACTGCGACGCACGCTGCGCGCGGGTATCGATGCCGGAGCGCTCGGTGGCATCGTCTCCGGCTCGGGACCGACGTGCGCCTTCCTGTGCGCCGACGAGATCAGTGCGGTCAACGTCGCCGCCGAACTGTCCGGGGCGGGCGTGGCCCGCTCCGTGCGCACGGCATGCGGTCCGGCGCCGGGCACGCGTGTACTGGGAACTCCCGAACAGGCTCACTGACCGCGGTCCGCTGCGGACACCGACGGCGCCTTACGCGGGGGCCGTCGACCCGACGCCGGCCACTACAGTGGTCTGATGCCTGGCAGACCTCCGATGCGTATCGCGGCGCTCGTCGTCGCCGTACTGGCCTGGACCGGTCTGTTCGCCACCGCGGCGCCCGCGCATGCGGCCGCCCCGGACAACGGATTCGTGTTCACCACCGCCGACGTCGCCGACGACCAGCTCCCCACGGCGGCCTCAGCGGGCACCCGTCTGACCTATGCGACGCGGGACCAACGCGGACGCCCGGCGATGTCGAGTGGGGTGTACTGGCTGCCCGAGGGGACGCCGCCCGCCGGCGGGTGGCCGGTCGTGTCGTGGGCGCACGGGACGGTCGGCATCGCCGACGAGTGCGCACCGACCCGGCACCGCCTCGGCGACGGCGTCGAGCTGCCGGTCCGGGCCGCTCTGGAAGCCGGCTACGCGGTCACCGCCACCGACTACGCCGGCCTCGGAACCGCCGGGGAGAACGAATATCTCGGTGGCCGTGCGGCCGCGCACTCGGTCATCGACATGATCCGCGCCGCCCGATCGGTCGAGAACACACTAGGTGCGCGCTGGGTGTCGATCGGCCATTCGCAGGGTGGGCACGCGGCGATCCAGGCCGGCCGGCTCGCACCCGAGTACGCGCCGGAACTGCCGGTCGAGGGCGTCGTCGCGATCGCCCCGGTCTCGTTGCTCGAGGAATTGTTCGGCATCTTCGGCCCACGCGTCCCCGCCCTCGGGGCACTCAATGTCTTGAGTGCCCCGTTCCTGTACACCCTCGCCGGCCTCGATCACGCTCACCCCGAGCTGCGCGTCACCGACTTCCTGACGACCGACGGCAAGCGTTTCCTCGACCGTTCGCGCTCCCGGTGCAACGGCGATCTCGTCGACGCGCTGCGGTCGGTGTCGCCGGGATCGCTGGTGGACCGATCGTTCACCGACGACCAGTCCTTCCGGAATGCGTTGCGGGAGTATGCGGAGGTGCCGACCTCCGGCTACCCGGCGAAGGTGACCATCGCGCACGGGATCCTCGATCCCGTTCTCCCGTACCTGCTGAGCCGCAAGCTACGGTCGGCGATGAGTGACAACGGGGTCGACGTCGACCTCAAGACCTATGCGCGCGCCGACCACAGCAGTGTCGTCGACGGATCGTTGCCCGACGTCCTGGCTGCGATCCGGCAGGCGTTCGGCGACTGAGTCCTCACTCGATCGCTTCGCCGAGCTCCATCCAGCGTTCCTCGAGTTCTTCGAGTTCGGCCTCCATGGTGCGGATGCTCTCCGTCTCGGCGGCCAAGCCCTGGTAATCGGCCTGGTCGTGATCGGCCAGCGCGGTGCGTGCCGCGTCGATCTTGCTGTGCAACTTGTCGATTCGCCGCTCCATCGACGCCAGTTCCTTGTTCGCCGCTCGCAGATCGGCGCCGCTCAGCGATGTGGCCGCCGCGCCGCCACCCGATGAACTCGCACCGGCGGGCATCGAGGAGTTGGACTTCGACTGCGCAGCACGAAGTTTCAGGAACTCGTCGACGCCGCCGGGAAGATGGCGGAGCTTGCCGTCCATGACCGCGAACTGCTGATCGGTGGCCCGCTCGAGGAAGTAGCGGTCGTGCGAGACGACGATCAGGGTTCCGGGCCAGGAGTCGAGCAGATCTTCGAGGGCGGCGAGCATGTCGGTGTCGAGGTCGTTGGTCGGCTCGTCGAGGATCAGCACATTCGGGGCGTCGAGCAGGATGAGCAGCAGCTGCAGCCGCCGCTTCTGACCGCCGGAGAGATCTTTGACCGGGGTCGAGAGCTGCGCGCTGTCGAAGCCGAGTCGCTCGAGGAGCTGCGACGGTGACAGTTCCTGAGCCTTGGATCCCGCGCCGAAGGTGTAGGTGGTCTGCAGGTCGGCGATCACCTTGCGGACCGGGTCGTCGAGGTACTGATCGAGGTCGTCGAGCCGCTGCGTCAGGGTGGCGACCTTGACGGTCTTGCCGCGCTTGACACGACCGCCGGTCGCCTCGACCGTGCCGGCGACCAGCCCGAGGAGGGTGGACTTGCCGGCGCCGTTGACGCCGAGGATGCCGGTACGTTCACCGGGCGCGAGCCGCCACTCGATGCCGTCGAGCACGGTGCGGTCGCCGTAGGACACCGAGACGTCGAGGAGGTCGACGACGTCCTTGCCGAGGCGCGCGGTGGCCAGCGACTGCAGGGCGACGGTGTCGCGAACGGGCGGCACATCGGCGATCAGGGCGTTGGCGGCGTCGATCCGGAACTTCGGCTTGGACGTGCGGGCCGGAGCGCCGCGCCGCAGCCACGCCAGTTCCTTGCGCGCCAGGTTCTGGCGACGCGCCTCGATCGTCGCGGCCTGCCGGTCACGTTCGACGCGCTGCAGGATGTAGGCGGCGTATCCGCCCTCGAACGCCTCGACGATGCGGTCGTGGACCTCCCAGGTCACCGTGCACACCTCGTCGAGGAACCACCGATCGTGAGTCACCACCAGCAGCCCACCCGCATTCGCCGGCCAGCGTCGCTTGAGGTGGTCGGCGAGCCAGGTGATGGCCTCGACGTCGAGGTGGTTGGTCGGTTCGTCGAGCGCGAGGACGTCGTGTTCGCCGGCCAGCAACCGGGCCAGCGAGACCCGGCGGCGCTGACCACCCGACAGCGAGTCGGTGGGCGCAGACCATTCGACGTCGCCGAGCAGCCCGCCGATGACGTCGCGCACCCGCGCATCGCCGGCCCACTCGTGCTCGGGACGGTCGCCGACGACGGCGTGTCCGACGGTCTCGCCGTCGTCGAACTCGTCGACCTGGGAGAGGACGCCGATGCGGACTCCGCCGCGCACCGTGACCCGGCCGGAATCAGGTTCCATCCGGCCGGCGAGCATCGCGAGCAGACTCGATTTTCCGTCGCCGTTACGTCCGACGATGCCGATACGGTCGCCCTCGTTGACGCCGAGGGACACCGAGTCGAAGACCTTCGTCGTCGGGTATTCCAGGCCTAGGGTTTCCGCGCCGAGTAGATGTGCCACGCGACAAACGCTAGTGGGTCCGCGTGGCAGGGCTACCGGCGGATGGCCCCGTTGATCATCGCGGCGAACGCGACCGCGCCTGCCTGGTTGACGTGGTAGGGCAGCGCGATGTTGTTGGACAACCCGCTCTCGTACCAGGGATTGATCAGGTTGCAGGCGTCGTGTCCCGCCGAGCGCCGGTTGGCGTCGACGAACTGGCCGTCGACCTTGGTGGTGGCCCGCCACAGCGCGCCGTTGGCGCGGTTGAAGACCTCACGCATCCATCGGGCGTCGGGATCGCTCAGGGGGACCAGCGGCCAGCAACCGTGGAATCCGATGAAGCCGCCGAGCCCGACGACGATGATCTGCGCGCGGGGGGCCTTCTTTCGGATGGCCTTCAGTGCCGGGGTGACCCGGTTCTCCATGAGTTCGATGCGCCAGCGGACCTCGTTCTCGAGCCGGCGGTTGTGGCGGCAGCGACGATCGGTGAACGCGGGGGTCTTGCACTGGCCGAGGACGGCGGCCCAGCGCATGTCGTTGCCGCCGATGCTCACGGTGATCAGCTGCGCATCGCGGGGGACCAGATGCACCTGGATCGTCTTCGGGCCACCGTCGGTGTGCTGCGACGCCTGGTACAGATGCGCGGCCTGCGCTCCCGCGCACGACGCGTCGATGAAGCGGCGCGGCAGCGTCGCGGCGGCCACCAAGGTCGGGTAGTTGAACGCGGAGCGCTTGCACCCCGCGAAGTAGCCGGGGGTCGGGGTGAAGAATCCGCCGGAGGCACGTGAGTCGCCCAACGCCACATACGGGCCGCCCGTGTAGCGCACCGGCGCCGATTGGGCGGGTGACGCCGTCGCCACCAGAAGAGCTGTCACGAAGGCGGTGATCAACACCGTCGTCAACACCCGGAACCCGCCCCGAACCATCCGCACCACCGCACACATCGCTTCCACTACCGCCGAGTCGCTCAGGGAATACTAAGGCACGACCGGTCGGGCTGTGAGGCGGATCGGTGCCAGACCGACAGTGCGGGATACGTATCGGAAACCGATACGTATCCCGCACTGTCGCGGCGAGGCCGGCGGCGAGGGAACCCCGGAGACGTCGGCCGCGTCCACTTGTTCATGACGACAGCACCTGAACTGCGGAAACTCGCGCTGGCGCATGACGGCGTGATCACCGTCGGCGAGGCTCGCGACCACGGCCTGGACCGCGCAGCGACAGGTCGACGCGTGAAGTCCGGACAGTGGGTGCGCGAAAGCCATGGCGTCTACCGGCTGGCCGATCACCCGGTGACGGACAAGACCCGCACCCGGTTGGTGGCCCTGTCCGTCTCGTCGCACGCGATCGTGAGCGGTCTGATGGCTGCGTGGTGGCACGGCGTGGTGACCACACGCCCCTCGACCTGCACGGTCACCGTTCCGATGGGTTGGCACGGTTCACCGGTGCGGGGCACGACCGTCATCCGGCGTGAGCTCGACGATGCCGACGTCGTGGTCCGGAGGGGCCTTCGGGTCACGGCTCTGCCGCTGACCGTCCTCGAAGGCGCCGTCGAAGGAAAGATGGATGTCCTGGACAGGGCGCTGCAGCGTAAGAAGGTGACTGTCGACAAGCTGGTGGACGCCTACCAGCGTCGACGCGGATGCAGAGGTGCGCCGGAGATGGCGAAGATGCTTGTCGTGGTCGGTTCGGGTGCGAGGTCTGCAGCCGAACGTCTCACGGTGGACCTGTTCGACGAATACGCGATCGTGGGCTGGATCGCGAATCATCCGGTGGGCAGCTATGAGGTGGACTTCGCCTTCGTGCAGGAGAAGGTCGCGGTGGAGATCGACGGCATGGCGTATCACACCGACGCAGACGTCTTCCAGAACGACAGGAAGCGTCGCAACGCACTCATCGTCGCGGGGTGGACTGTTCTCAACTTCACCTGGGCCGACCTGGTCGAGCGGCCGGGATACGTTGCCGCGCAGGTCAATCACGCGCTCAAGCCGCGCACAGAGTGAGGGATGCGTATCGGATAACGATACTCATCCCTCACTCTGTGAACCGGGTGACGGCTTACAGGCCCAGATCCTTGGCGATGATCGTCTTCATGACCTCGCTGGTGCCGCCGTAGATCCGGGTGACGCGGGTGTCGGCGTAGAGCCGCGCGATCGGGTACTCCAGGACATAGCCGTAACCGCCGTGGAGCTGCAGGCATTTGTCGATGACCTTGCCCGCGGTCTCGGTGGCGAACAACTTGGCGCGCGCGGCATCCGGGACGCTCAGCTCGCCCTCGTTGTGCAGTTCGAGCGCGCGGTCGACGAACGTGCGGATCGCCTCGACGTCGGCGGAGCACTCGGCCAGTGAGAACTTGGTGTTCTGGAAGGCGGCCACCGGCTTGCCGAAGACGGTCCGTTCCTTGGTGTAGGCGATGGCGTGCTGGACGGCCGCGGCGGCGGTGGCCGACGCCCCGATCGCAATGGTGAGGCGTTCCTGGGCGAGGTTGTGGCTCAGGTATGTGAAGCCGGCACCCTCCTCGCCGAGGAGGTCCTCGACGGGCACCTTGACCGAGCTGAACGACAGCTCCGCGGTGTCGGAGGCCTTCAGCCCGATCTTGTCGATCTTGCGGCCCACGGTGAAGCCCTCGGACTTGGTGTCGACCACCAGGATCGACAGTCCCGCACGACGATTCGCGGTATCGAAGGGTGTGGTGCGGGCGACCACGAGGATGCGGTCGGCCAGGGCGCCGCCGGTGATGAAGGTCTTGGCGCCGTCGAGCACGTAATGCGAGCCGTCCTCGGACAGCTTCGCCGTGGTGGCGATGTTCGCGAGGTCCGAGCCGGTGCCGGGTTCGGTCATCGCGATCGCGAACATGAGGTCGCCGGAACAGAATCCGGGGATCCAGCGCTCCTTCTGCTCCTGCGTCGCGTACTCCATCAGGTACGGGAGGATCAGGTTGGAGTGCACCGAGTAGCTGCCGAAGGTGACGCCCGCCGCGGAGGTCTCCTCGGCGATCACCATCGAGTAGGTGAAGTCGCAGACGCCGCCGCCGCCGAACTCCTCGGGTGCCTCGATGCCCAGGACGCCGAGTTCGCCGAGGCGGTTGTAGAACTCGCGCGGGGGATGGCCCTGCTCCTCCCAGTCGTGGTAGACGGGCTCGACCTCTTTGGCGATGAAGTCCCGGATGGTCTTCCGGAAGGCCTCATGATCCTCGGTGAAAATGCGACGCTGCATGTGTGTTTCCTAAAGATGTTGGAAGCGGGAAGGATTGAAGGAGTTCAGACTACTTCTCGCGGTACTCGCGTAGGAGTCCCTTGGAGATGATCTGTTTCTGAATCTCGCTGGTGCCCTCGCCGATGAGGAGGAACGGCGCGTCGCGCATGAGTCGCTCGATTTCGAATTCCTTGGAATAGCCGTAGCCGCCGTGGATTCGGAAGCTGGCCTGGGTGACCTCCGCGCAGTATTCGCTGCACAGGTACTTGGCCATCCCGGCCGCGACGTCGTTGCGCTCCCCGGAGTCCTTGAGGCGGGCGGCGTTGACCATCATCAGGTGGGCGGCCTCGACCTTGGTGGCCATCTCGGCCAGTGAGAAGGCGATCGCCTGATGCTCGGCGATCGGCTTGCCGAACGTCGAGCGCTGCTGGGCGTACTTCACGCCGAGTTCGAAGGCGCGCTGGGCGATTCCGCAGGCACGTGCGGACACGTTGACGCGGCCGACCTCGACTCCGTCCATCATGTGGCCGAAGCCGCGGCCCGGTTCGCCGCCGAGGATGTCGGTGGCCTCGGCGCGGTAACCGTCGAAGATCAGCTCGGTGGTGTCGATGCCCTTGTAACCCATCTTGTCCAGCTTGCGCGGGATGGTCAGGCCGGGCAGCACCTCGCCGAATCCGGCCGGTTTCTCCACCAGGAACGTCGTCAGGTTCTTGTGCGGCTTGTCGTGACCTTCCTCGGTGCGGACCAGCGCCGCGACGAGGGTGGAGCTGCCCCCGTTGGTCAGCCACATCTTCTGGCCGTTGATGACATATCCGCCGTCTCCGTCCCGCTTGGCGGTGGTCTTGATCGCCGCGACGTCGGAACCCAGCTCGGGCTCGGACATCGAGAACGCGCCGCGCACCTCTCCGGTCGCCATCCGCGGCAGGAAACGCTGCTTCTGCTCGTCGGTGCCGTGCTGGCGAACCATGTAAGCGACGATGAAGTGGGTGTTGATGACACCGGAGACGCTCATCCAGCCGCGGGCCAGTTCCTCGACGCACAGCGCGTAGGTCAGGAGAGATTCGCCCAGGCCGCCGTATTCCTCGGGGATCATCAGCCCGAACAGACCCATCTCGCTCATCCCGTCGACGATCGCCTGCGGGTATTCGTCGGCGTGCTCGAGTTCCTGCGCATTGGGGATGATCTGCTTGTCGACGAACGACCGGACGTTGGCCAGGATCTCCGTCTGGATCTCGGTGAGTCCCAGGGTCTGCGCGAGGCGGGTCATGGTGGTGAGTTCTCTCCGGAGGTCGTCGGCGGTGCGGATCGCACCGGGTGGCGGATGCTGCGTGGGACAGAGGAGTGGTCCCCGAGTCTCAGCATGCACGCAGAGGAGGCAGGGGAGTAGACGGTGTTGCGCTAACGGTCCGATAGCGCGAGCCAATGAGACCGAGCCAACGAAGCGGAGCCATGAGACGGTGGCGATACACCTAACCCTCCGATAGGGCCGGCCAATGGTGCGTGCTCGCGGAGGGCCTCGGCACATGGGCAATCGCAGTCGGTCCGTTCGTCGCGTACTGGTTCCTCACGCCGGCCGTCGCAGGCCTCCTCTGGTGCGTCGTGATCCAGTCGTACTTCGAAAAGGGCCTGGGTGTTCCTCCTGCGTCTGCGGCTGCACGCGGCCACGATCGAGGGTGCATCTTCGTAGGTCTCACCTGTGGAACGTCACGACCCCGACGTCCCATAGGCAGGGCCTCATCGTCTGTGAGCGGGAATCTACTTGTCTGCCAGGTCCCTTCGTGGTCGGCTCGATGCGACGGGCGATTCCTCCGCACCGACGTCATCCGTGCCGCGGTGCGCACCGGCCTGAGCTCGCCCCCACAACTTCATCCCGGCACCATTCGCCATCCCGGGCACCTGCCCCGACATCTAGGAGACCTCATGCGTGATGCAGTGATCGTCGACGCGGTCCGCGCACCGATCGGACGTCGCCGCGGCGCACTCTCCGGAATCCATCCGGCCGACCTGTCCGCGCACGTCCTCGAGGCTCTCGTGGAGCGGACCGGCATCGACCCGGCCATCGTCGACGACGTCGTCTGGGGTTGCGTCAGCCAGGCCTCCGAGCAGGCCGGCAACATCGCGCGTACCGCGGTGCTCGCGGCCGGCTGGCCGGAGAGCGTGCCCGGCACCACCGTCACCCGGGCCTGCGGGTCGAGCCAGCAGGCGGTCAGCATGGCGGCCGCCGCGGTGATCGCGGGCCAGCAGGACGTCGTCATCGCCGGCGGTGTCGAGTCGATGAGCCGCGTCCCGATGGGTTCGGCCGCACCCAACGGCGAGAGTCAGCCGCCGACGGTCCTCGACCGCTATGGCGTGGACAAGTTCAGCCAGGGCATCGGCGCGGAGATGATCGCGTCGAAGTGGACTCTCGATCGCACGCGCCTCGACGAGTACGCACTGCGCTCCCACGAGCTCGCCGCGGCCGCTGCCGACCGCGGCGCCTTCGACGGTCAGCTGGCCCCGATCCCCGGTGTACTCGAAGGTGACGAGGGTATCCGCCGTGGCGGCACCCTCGAGTCGCTGGCCAAGCTCAAGCCCGCCTTCAGCGAGGACGGCGTGATCCATGCCGGCAACTCGTCGCAGATCTCCGACGGATCGGGTGCGCTGCTGATCATGTCGTCGGAGACCGCGAAGTCGCACGGGCTGACCCCCATCGCGCGTATCCACACCGCCGTCGTCGCCGCCGACGACCCGGTGATCATGCTGACCGGCCCGATTCCGTCAACCGCCAAGGCACTCAAACGTTCCGGCCTGTCGATCGACGACATCGGGGCGTTCGAGATCAACGAGGCGTTCGCGCCGGTGCCGCTGGCGTGGCAGGCCGAGACCGGTGCCGACCTCGAGCGCCTGAACCCGCTCGGCGGGGCGATCGCCGTCGGTCATCCGCTCGGCGGGTCGGGGGCGATCCTGATGACCCGCCTCGTCCACCACATGCGCGACAACAAGATCCGCTACGGGCTCCAGTCGATGTGCGAGGCGGGCGGCATGGCCAACACCACCATCCTCGAACTCCTCTGATCAGCCGCTCACCCCAGGCGAAAGGCACGTCACCACAATGGAACTCAAGGGACTCTCGGTCGCCGTCACCGGCGGCGCATCCGGCCTCGGGCTGGCCACGGCCAAACGCGTCATCGACGCCGGCGGCCTGGTCACCCTCATCGACCTGCCGACCTCCGATGGTCAGGCCGTCGCCGAAGGACTCGGTGACGCAGCCACTTTCGCGGCCGCCGACATCACCGACGCCGAGCAGTTCGCCACCGCTCTCGACGTCGCCGACGAGCGGGGTGGCCTCCGCGGCCTCGTGCACTGCGCCGGCGCGGGCCGCCGCATGCGCATCCTCGACAAGGAGGGCAAGGCCGGTTCGGCCGAGGACTTCGAGTTCGTCATCAAGCTCAACCTGGTCGGGTCCTTCCTCGCGCTGTCGCTGGGCGCCGAGCGCATCGCCCGCGTCGAACCCGTCGACGGCGAGCGCGGTGCGATCATCCTGACCGCGTCGGTCGCGGCCTTCGAAGGTCAGATCGGTCAGATCAACTACTCGGCGTCCAAGGCCGGCATCGTCGGCATGACCCTGGTCGCCGCGCGCGACCTGGCCAGCAAACTGATCCGCGTGAACACCATCGCGCCGGGCACCATGGACACCCCGCTGCTGGCCCGTCTGCGCGAGGACGTGCGCGCCTCCCTCGCGGCGAGCATCCCCAACCCGTCACGTCTGGGCCGACCCGACGAGTTCGGCCGGCTGGCCGCGAACATCCTGGAGAACGCCTACCTCAACGGGGAGACGATCCGTCTCGACGGCGCCATCCGGATGGCGCCGCGCTGACCGATCGTGCGTCGCGCGAGAAAGTCGCATCCCCACAACGTATTTCGAGAGGAGTCGCCGCGGTGATCGCCCCGGCGCCCACCCACTCAGCTATCGAGTGACCCACCCCGTCGTCGGGGCCGCCGTCGTCGGCCCGATCGGGGCCGTTTCAGCGACGCGGATCGATCAGGATCTTCGCGTGACGTTCGGGGTCGCCGAGATCGTTGAATGCCTGTGCCACACCGTCGAGACCGACCGTCGCGGTGTGCAGCGGTGACGGGTCGACCTTGCCGGAGGCGATCATGCCCAGGGTCTGGCTGAACTCGGCCGGGTCGTAGCCGAACACGAACCGGAGGTCGATCTCTTTGCTGAGGGCGACGGCCGGTCGGAACTTGTCGACTTCGGTGCACATCCCCACCACTGCCACCAGCGTGCGAAGCGGTGCGTCGGCGACGATGTGATCGATGATGCCCGGGACGCCCGCGCATTCGAATACCACTGGGCCGCTGGGGGAGCGGCCGAGTCGCTCGGCTCCGAAGAAGATCTTCTCCAGCGAGGCGAATGGAATCCGGCGCACGGCTCTGGTCATCGTGAGCGCGAACGCGAGGAGTTCAGGCGTCGAGTTGACCGGATCCTTGAGTGTGAGGGCGTCCCAGGGTGATCGGACCCTGGGGTCGACGACCACATCGGCACCGCACCGCGCGGCCAGTTCGCGCCGGCCGGGCGACGGATCGGAGGCGATGACCGTCGTGACGCCGGTGGCTTTCAGCATCAGGATCACGGCCAAGCCGATGGGTCCACACCCGATGACAACGGCTGGGCGCTTCTTGCTGATCCCGGATCGACGTACTGCATGCCGCGCGACGGTGAGCGGCTCGGTGAACGCCGCCTTGTCCGGGGAGACCCCGTCGGGAACCGGGAATGTCAGAGCCTCCTCGACCAGTGTGTATTCGGCATAGCCGCCTGCTGCGTGAATGTCGAACCCGGTCAGATGCATTCCGGCTTCGGTGTGCAGGATGGGCAGTGCCGTAACCGTCGTACCCGCAGGCCATCGGCCACGCGTCTGCGGACCGTACGACACCACCTCGCCGATAAACTCATGGCCGAGAACTACCTGTTGCTCCGGACGAATCGCGGTCGTGTAACCCGACTCGAGCATCAGCGCATTCAGCTCGGCGGCGTCCTTGGTGGCGTGCAGATCCGACCCACAGATCCCGGTCCGCAGCACTTTGATCAGTATCTGACCCGCCCCTGGTTCGGGTCGGTCCACCTCCTGAACCGTGAGCTCGCCCTGTGTGCAGACAACGGCCTTCATCGAGTAGGTCTCCTATGCGTCGATGGAAATTGTGCCCTGTGCGCGAGAGACGCACAGGATCATGTGGTCGTCGCGTTCGCGGTCGGTCAGGACGTGGTCGCGGTGCTCCACCTGGCCGTCCAGCAACCGGACCTTGCACGTTCCACAGAACCCCTGTTGACAGGAGTAGGCCTGTCCTGGCTTCGTCCGCCGGATGGCCGTCAGTGCGGACTCGTCGGACTCGACGTGTACCTCCATGCCGGTGCTCGCGAGCCGGACGGTGAACTTCTCTCCGCCGACAACCGTTGGTGGACTGAATCGTTCGTAGTGCAGGGTGTCGATCTGCGGGTCCGGGATCTGTGCGCGGATGGCGTCGACCATCGGCGTCGGCCCGCATGTGTAGAGCGCGGCACCCGGGGGTGCGAGATCGATGATCCTCGCGGCGTCGGGCGTACCGTACTCGTCGTCGGGCCAGATGTGGAGGTCGTGGTCTCCCACGATCTGACTGATCTCGTCGAGAAAGGGCATCGATGCGCGGTCGCGGCCGGTGTAGATGAGGACATACGGGTCGCCTCGCCGAGCCACATCGCGGAGCATGGGCAGGATGGGCGTGATCCCGATGCCGCCGGCGACGAAGACGTACCCGCGCGGGGAATCGATGAAGGGGAATGCGTTCCGCGGTCCCTTCAACGTCAGTTCCTGTCCGGGCTCGAGGGTGTGGACCTCCGCAGATCCTCCGCCGCCGCCGCGGTTTTCGTCGATCCGGCGGACCGCGATCCGATAGGTGCGCAGGTCGGCGGGGTCGCTGGTGAGGCTGTACTGGCGGATCCGGCCGCTGGGCAGCACCACGTCGACGTGAGCGCCCGGGTCCCACGCCGGAAACATCTGCCCGTCGGTTCGGGTGAACGACAGCGTCCGGACATCGCCGGTCTCGTCGCGGGCAGAGCGGATCCGCACACGTAGGTCACGATCGACGGCGCGCACCGGTGGACGGCCACCCGCCGAACGTGCTGCGGCGCGGGTCCACCAGGTGCCGGTCACCGTTTCGAAGAGTCGGAAGACGAATGCGTCCGGGATGTCGGTCCCCGGTGTGTAGCGAACGCCGCGAGTGCGCGGCCGACTCCGATTCGACTGGTGTGCAGTATCTCTCATGGTGCTTGGTTGATCGCCAGAGCGTCCGCCCGCATGGCGGCCGGCGACTTCGCCAGGTACGCGACGGCTTGTGATGTCGAGCCCTCCTGGGACGGGTGGTAGGTCGGCAGCAGATACTTCCACGAGGCTTTCGCGAAGGTGCCGAGTCCGGGGACGACATGACGGGCCTCGGCCCAGATGAGCTTGACGATTCTGGCGCGGGGCCGTGTGGCATCGGCCGCGATGGTGGGATCGTTGGCCATCAGGAACTTGACGCCGCGCCACCACAGCGAGAACAGCAGCACGCCTCCCACGGCGTAGGTCCGGACCCGGCGCCAGTACCTTCCGTCGATGTGCTTGTAGACGTCGTAGGCGACCGTGCGATGTTCGACTTCCTCGGCCCCATGCCATCGGAGCAAGTCCAGCATCGTCTCGTTCGACTCGAGTTCATCGAGCTTGGGAGAATTGAGACTCCAATTCCCCAGTACCGCAGTGAGATGTTCGACTCCGGCGACCATCGCGGCACGCTCGATCAGCCATTCCTCACGGGCTTTGCCCTCGAGGTCGCGATCTCCGAGTACCTTGCGGAACATGGCCTCGATCTCCGCGACGTAGGGCCGGACGTCGAGGCCGTTGGCTGTGTAGTAGTCCTGCACCCCCTGATGGGAGGCTGCGTGGACGCCTTCCTGGCCGATGAACCCGACGACGTCCTCGTGGAGCTGGTCGTCCCGGATCATCGGCAGGATCTCGCTGAACACCTGCACGAACCAGCGCTCACCCTCTGGGAGCAAGAGATTGAGGACGTTGATGTAGTGCGAGGCGAAGTGCTCACCCGGAATCCACTCGAACGGCAGATCCGTCCAGTCGAAGTGCACGTTGCGGGCGTGAAGTGCGACCTTTCGGGGGTCGCTGCGACGCTGGGGTGTCATTGTCATGCGCGGTCTCCGTCCTGGTGCTGCTCTCCGGTGCTGGTGAATTCGGTGGTGCTGATGAACCCGGTGGTGCTGATGAACTCGGTGACGAGGCCGACGATCAGGGCGGGGTTCTGTTCCACCACCCAGTGATTGCCGGGTATTTCGTGCGTGCGCAGGGTGTCGGTGAATGGCTTCGGCGCCTCGAGCCCGAGCGGAACGGTCACGTGGGCGTCGTCCCTCGGGGCGATGACCTGTACCGGGCACACCGCGCGGGCGGGGCGTGGTGAGAGCAGACGGCGAAAGTTGGCGCGGTAGAGCTCGATACCGTTGATCGCGTCGCGACGGGACCGGCGTCCGGCCGGCGGCTGCACGTCGGCGGGCACGCCGATGCTCTCGGATCTGGCGACCAGCTTCTCGACGACACCGCGCCTCACGAGCATCTCGGGGAGGAACGGCAACTGAAATGCGAAGATGTACCAGGAATCGGCGAGCTGACGAACCAAGTTGCCCGGGTGGCGGCGCCCACGGCGTATCCAGGCGCCGGCCATGTCGAGGCTCGGTCCGGAGATGGACGTGAACGAGGCGAGTGTGTCGACGAAAGCCGGATCGGTTGCCGCAGACCAACCTTGGATCGAGCCCCAATCGTGCGCGATCAGATGGACCGGCGCGTCCGGGCTGGTGAGGGAGATGACGGCGGCCAGGTCGTCACGCAGTTGGGGCATCGCGTAGCCGGCCCGAACGGTGGGCTGCCCGGATGCTCCGGTACCACGTACATCGTAGGTGACGACGTGGAAGTCGCCGGCCGCCAAAGCGATTGCCGGTTCCCAGACCCTGTGGTCGTCCGGAAAGCCGTGGACGAACAGTGCGGTGGGTCGATCGCTGTCGCCGTACTCGTAGATCGCCAGCTTGACCCCGTCGGTGGCATCGGCGAATCGTGTCGGATCACCCGGCCGGGCAGCATTGTTGGCGATGAGTGTCGGGGATTCATGCGGCGGCGATGAGTTCATCACTGGACCGTCTCCTTCATATGTCAGGTGGCGTCGTTCGTGGGGGCGTCGTTCGTGGGGGCAGTGTTCGTGAGGGCAGCGTTCGTGAGGGCACCGTCAGGCGAGGTGGCCGATGTGAAATGGAGCTCCGGATCGTCGATCGGGTCCTGGCCGAGAACGATCCGGTCGCGGTTGAAGTCCTACGCCTGCAGATCGGAGTCCGAGCGAATTCCGGGGTAGCGGAACAGATCCCACGTACCGCCGATCGAGTCTCGCGCATCGACGATCGCAAAGCTCCGGCCCGGTCGCGATCGCTTGAGGTTGTATCCCATTCCGATCCCGGCCAGGCCGGCGCCGACGACCAGAACATCGACGTGATCGAATCCGACGCCCGGAGCGGGCGCGGGGTCTGTAGGCATGAAAGCTCCTGTGATTGCATTCCGTGTGACGTTGCCTACAAGAGTCGCAAGCCTGCGTCGACAAAACTTGCCCTCACGCGACATAGAGTTGTCATTTGGCGACATCGGTCGGTTCGGTGATCGCGGGTGGAAGGGCGCGTGGCCCACCTGTCTAGAAGATCGGATCCTCGGGGCGGCTGCCACGGCGCTGTTTCAGCAGAGTGCGCGGCGGCTGGCCGTACCAGCGGCGGCAGGCACGGGTGAAGCTGCTCTGTTCGGCATAGCCCAGGGCAACGGCGATCTGCGAAGCCTGCAAGCCCGTTGCCGCGAGCTCCCAGGCCGTCGCCCGTCGAACATCGTCGAGGATCTTCTCGAAAGTGGTGCCCTCGGCCGCGAGTTCGCGTTGCAGGGTGCGCTCGTGCAGCGATACCGCCCGGGCCACTTGGGAGAGACCGGCCTCTCCGACCAGAAGCAGGCGCCGCGTCACGTCCCTGACATGCTCGGCCCGTGCCACCCCGGAATGGACCCTGGACAGATACTCCTGGGCGAGTGTGAGTGCGGCTTCGTCGCGATCCTCGATGGGACGGGTGAGATGTGCCGGCGACAGGTGGATGGTGTTCTGACTCTGTCCGAACTCGGCCGGGCAGGCGAACACGTCGAAGTAGGACTCCAGTGGTGCGAGCCGTTCGTGCTGAAAGGTGACCTTCATCGGCCCGACGCTGTCGCCCATCATGACATTGATGGCGTTCATTGCCAGAGCCTGATTCTTCTCCACCATCTGGCGCCGGTCGAAGTCGTTGTGGAGGATCGTCGAGTACGAGTAGACCGCCGATCCGGGCGACGTGGACAGCATCGCGGTGTCGGCTGGTGCGAGGTTCCCCAGGAAGCGGCAGAAGTTCGTGATCGCTTCGCCCACTGTCGCGGCGTTGCGCAGGATGACGCTGAGCGGTCCCAACGATGCGATGCTCTGCATGCCGCCAAGGCGCAATCCGAAGTCCGGACAGTCGAATTCGCGAGCTGCGTGCCCGAGTACGGCGGCCGCGTCCTCGTAGCGGATGTACCGGTCGAAGTCACCGGTTACCAGCGGGTCGATGCCATGGGCCCGAAGGAGGGTGTCGGCATCACCGCCGAGCTCGGTGATGAGCTCATCTGCACGGGAGATCAGCGAGCCCCGCGTCAAGACGGCCATGACATCAGTGTGGAGTCATTGTCGTCCGAAGACAACTTCTTGACCGACGCCCGACGCCCGACGCATGCGGATCAGCGCGCGGCGCGCTTGACCAGGTTCCGTCCGATGATGAGCCGCTGGATCTCGCTGGTGCCCTCGTACAGGCGCAGCAGCCGGACCTCGCGGTAGATGCGCTCGACCGGGACGTCGCGCATGTAGCCGCTTCCGCCGTGGATCTGCACGGCGAGGTCGGCGACCTTGCCGACCATCTCCGTGCAGAACAGTTTGGCCGCCGAGGGGGCGATGCGGCGGTCGGTGCCCTCGACCCAGGCGCGGGCGGCGTCGCGCACCAGGGCGCGGCCGGCCATCACACCGGTCTGCTGATCGGCCAGCATGGCCTGGACCAGCTGGAACTCGCCGATCGGACTGCCGCCCTGGGTGGCGGTGGCCGCCCAGGCGATCGACTCGTCGAGTGCGCGCTGCGCGGTACCGACCGACAGCGCGGCGATGTGCACGCGCCCACGGGCGAGAGTCATCATCGCGGCTTTGTAGCCGACGTCTTCGCTGCCACCGACGAGTGCTGCGGCGGGCACGCGCACGCCGTCGAAGTGCACATCCGCCGTCCACGCACCTTCCTGGCCCATCTTGCGGTCTTTGGCGCCGACGGTGAGGCCCGCGGAGTCGGCGGGGACGAGGAACACCGCGATGCCGGTGCCGTCGGCGTCGGCCGGGCGGGTGCGGGCGAACACGACGAAGAGATCGGCCAGCGGTGCGTTGGTGATGAAACGCTTCTCCCCGGTGATGACCCAGTCGTCGCCGTCGCGGACGGCCTTGGTCCGCAGGCCTGCGGGGTCGGAACCGGCGCCGGGCTCGGTGAGCGCGAACGATGCGACGACCTCGCCGGAGGCGATCTTCTCCAGCCAGGCGGATTTCTGCTCGTCGGTGCCGAAGTTGACGAGCACCTGTCCGGCGATGCCGTTGTTGGTGCCGAACATCGAACGCAGGGCGAGGGAGGTGTAGCCCAGCTCCATGGCGAGCTCGGCATCCTGCGTCAGATCGAGGCCGAGGCCGCCCCACTCCTGTGGGATCGCGTAGCCGAAAAGACCCATGTCCTTGGCGGTTTGGCGGATGTCCTCAGGGATCGCGTCGGTGTCGAGGATCTCCTGCTCGCGGGGGACCACGACCTCGCGGACGAATTCTCGCGTGGCGGCGAGAATGTCGGCGAAGTCCTCCGCACTCACCTGCGACGAGGTTGGGGTCTCTGGTTGCGTCACTCCGGTCATGTGGTCACTCTTGCGCGTTGGGCGTGAGCGGTCCAATACGAAAGCGGGATCACTGCGATAGCCGTTGCGTATGAACCGCGTGGGTGAAACGCGGCCGATCCTCGGTAGATTGCTGGCAGTCGTCGAATGTGGTGTCGGAGTTCGATCCGCCCGCACGCCACACCACGCTCACATCGAAGTTCTCGGAAGGACCGAAACATGTCACCCAGCACCACCCCGCAGCCGCTGCTCGAGGGCCGGACCGCCGTTGTGACCGGCGGCGCCCAGGGCATCGGCTTCGAGATCGCCCGCTCCTTCGTGGAGGCCGGCGCACGGGTGGTCCTCGGTGACCTCAACATCGACGCCGCACAGGCCGCGGCCGAGAAGCTCGGCGGCGCCGGCGTCGCCCGGGCCGTGAAATGCAACGTCGTCGACGGCGCGGATGTCGACACGCTACTCGCCGAGGCCGTCGACGGTTTCGGTTCGCTCGATGTGCTCGTGAACAATGCCGGGATCACCCGCGACGCCACCATGCGCACGATGACCGAAGAGGATTTCGACCTGGTGATCTCGGTGCACCTCAAGGGCACCTGGAACGGCACCCGTAAAGCCGCGGCGATCATGCGTGAACAGAAGTCGGGCGCGATCGTCAACATCTCGTCGCTGTCGGGCAAGGTGGGCATGGTCGGGCAGACCAACTACTCCGCCGCCAAGGCAGGCATCGTCGGCATGACCAAGGCCGCGGCCAAGGAGATGGCCCACCACGGTGTGCGCGTCAACGCCATCCAGCCCGGCCTGATCCGGTCGGCGATGACCGAGGCCATGCCGCAGAAGGCCTGGGATCAGAAGATGGCCGAGATCCCGATGCGCCGCGCAGGTGAGGTGGGTGAGGTCGCCAGTGTCGCCCTGTTCCTGGCCTCGGACATGTCCTCGTACATGACCGGCACCGTCCTCGAGGTGACCGGCGGCCGCTTCATGTGAGAGTGGTTCTCCTCCAACTCTTTTCTCTTCCCCGAACCCGAAAGGTCCCCCATGCGCGACGTCGTCATCTGTGAGCCGGTACGTACCCCGATCGGCCGTTACGGCGGGATGTTCAAGAGCCTCACCGCCGTCGATCTCGGCGTGACCGCGCTCAAGGGGCTGATCGAGCGCACCGGCCTGGACCCGGAGAAGGTCGAGGACGTGATCCTCGGTCACTGCAACGGCAACAGCGAGGCGCCGGCGCTCGGCCGTGTCGTCGCACTCGACGCCGGACTCCCGATCACGGTGGGCGGCATGCACATCGACCGTCGTTGCGGTTCGGGACTGCAGGCCGTCATCCAGGCCGCGTACCAGGTGTCCGCGGGCGACAACGACCTGGTGATCGCCGGCGGTGCCGAGTCGATGAGCAACGCGTCGTTCTACTCCGTGGACATGCGGTGGGGTGGTGCACGTACCGGGATCGCCATGCACGACAGCCTGGTTCGCGCTCGCTCGACCGCCGGCGGCAAACACTACCCGGTGCCCGGCGGCATGATCGAGACCGCCGAGAACCTCCGCAAGGAGTACGAGATCTCCCGCGAGGAACAGGACGAGCTAGCCGTCGCCTCGCACGAGCGTGCCGTCCGTGCGCAGAAGGACGGCGTACTGGCCGAGGAGATCGTCCCGGTGACGGTGCCCAGCCGCAAGGGCGATGAGATCATCGACACCGACGAGCATCCGCGCCCGGACGTGTCGCTGGAGTCACTGGCCAAGCTGAGGCCGATCATGGGCAAGGCCGACCCCGAGGCCACCGTCACCGCGGGTAACGCCAGCGGCCAGAACGACGCCGCGTCGATGGCGATCGTCACCACCACCGAGGTCGCCGAGAAGCTGGGCCTGCGTCCGCTCGTGAAGCTCGTGTCCTGGGGGCTGGCGGGCGTCCCGCCGCGCACCATGGGTATCGGCCCGGTGCCGGCCACCGAGAAGGCGCTGGCCAAGGCGGGTCTGACCCTGGCCGACATCGACCTCATCGAGCTCAACGAGGCGTTCGCCGCGCAGGCGCTCGCCGTCACCCGTGAGTGGGGCTTCGGGCGATTCGCCGCAGGTGGCGACTTCGACCGCACCAACGTGCACGGCTCCGGCATCTCGCTGGGTCACCCCGTCGGCGCGACCGGCGGACGCATGCTGGCCTCGCTCGCCCGCGAATTGCAGCGCCGCGAGGGACGTTACGGCCTCGAGACGATGTGCATAGGCGGTGGCCAGGGTCTCGCCGCGGTCTTCGAACGCGTCAGCTGACCTCGGTACGCGCCCTCGCTCCGCTCGGTCGACGCTACTCGGTCGGCGGGTGGGGGCGCCGTCTTTCTGCTGGTTGAGTAGGCGAGGAGCTTGCGACGAGCCGTATCGAAACCACTAACCCACTTGAGCCCGAACCAGTTCGACGAAGGCCTGGCCGACCGGCGACAGCGATGCCGGGTCAAAGGCGATCGCGAAGGGCCGCACCACGTTGGGCTCGATCTCGCGGATGACCACGGGGTCGTCGGCCGACTCGGCCACCGACCGCTCCAGCAGGGTCGCGCCGATGCCGGCGACCACCATCGGGAGGCGTTCTTCGCGGTGTTCGGACAGCACCGCCAGCGGAGGCCGCACACCCCCGACCCGGATCGCCTCTTCGAACTCGTCGGCCACCGAGTATCCCCGTGGGACGAACACCATCGGGAACGTCGGCAGGTTTCCCAGCGGGATCGGGCCGTCGGGGACGTCGGCGTCCGGCGGAAACACCAGCACGTGCTCGTGTTGTCCCATGATGATCACCTCGAGGTCATCGCCGGCTATCGGGAGATGGGCAACGGCGAACTCGCAATGACCGTCCTCGATCATCGACGCGGCGCGTGTCTCGTCGCGTAACTCGCCGAAACGCACGGTGACCCGCGGATATTCGGCACGGAACTGCGCGACGAGGTCGACGAGCGGTCCCACCGCTGTCGCCGGGAAGGCGAGGATGTCGAGGCGGCCGGTGAGTTCGTCCTCCGACGCGGTCAGGAGGTCGTCGACGGCACCGACATCGCGGATGATCTGGCGGGCCGGACCCACCATCGTGCGGCCCGCCGCCGACATCACCATCCCGCGCCCGATGCGATGGAACAATTGCACCCCGAGTTCCCGTTCCAGCGCCCGAAGAGCTTGGGACACAGTCGGTTGCGCGACGCCGAGGGCCGACGCGGCGCCACCGATGCCTTGGTTCTCGACGACCGCGAGGAAGTATTCTATCTGCCTCAATTCCATTGCGGTTTTACCAATCCCGCACTTCGGTCGGTTCGGGGGCGACCCCGGAGTGGACCTTTGCCGCGGAGATGAAGGCCAGAGCCGCAGGGGACGGCAACCCGGATCGCACCACCAGGCCCCAGGGGCGGGTGAGGGGCGGGTCGAGGGCGAGGTGACGGGCGCCGGGTAACTGGTGGCATGCGACCGTGCGCGGCAGAACCGTTGCGCCGGTGCCCTTCTTGACGAGACTCCAGACCGCAGAGGGGAGCGGGCAGTCGACCACGACGTTGCCCGCGGCGTCGTCGATGAGGTCGGCGAACAGGGTGCCCGTGTACTGATTGCTGTGGTCGATGACCAGTGGCATCGCTCGAATGGCGGCGCGCGGCACGGTGTCGGGCATCCCGTCGGCCAGCTCTGGTGGTGCGGCGACGACGAGTTCCTGCTCGGTCATCGGGATGGCGGTGAACGTCGCATGTTCGGCCGAGGAATCGAGGACACCGATCTCGGCTTCGCCGGATCGCAGGGAGGCGAGCACCCCCGACGGCCCCTCGGCGGCGACCACGCGCACCGCGAGCTTCGGGAAGCGTTGCCGGAACAACCGGACGATGTTCACGATCGGGTCGATGCTGAATGCCGCATAGGTCACGATGTCCACCCGACCGGCCTGCAACTCTCGGACCGCGTCGACCTTCACCTTCGCGCGCTCGACGTCGGCGAGGATGCGGCGGGCCGCGACGTCGAGTTTGCGTCCGGCGTCGGTGAGTTCGAGACGACGACCCGTGCGATCGAACAGTGTCACGCCCAGGCGTTTCTCGAGCGTGCGGATCGCCTGGGACAGCGACGGCTGCGAGATGTAGAGCGACTGGGCGGCCTTCGTGATCCCACCGTGGTCGACGACCGCCACGAAGTAGGTCACCAGGTGCAGGTCCACCACGCCCATCCTAGTGAGCCCGTCGGTGGGCTATTTGCCGGTCCATCGCGGCGGCCGCTTCTCGGCGAACGCGCGGGCGCCTTCCTTGGCGTCGTCCGAGGTGAACACCGGGGTCAGGTACTCCCACTGCTTCTTGATCAGGTCGGCGTCGGTGTAGTTGATGGCCATCGAGGTGACCTGCTTGGTGGCGCGGACCGCGAGCGGACCGTTGGCGGCGACCACCGCGGCGAGTTCGCGCGCACCGGCGAGGGCACCGCCCGGCTCGGTGATCCGGTTGACCAGGCCGAAGTGGTGGGCGCGTTCGGCGGTCAGCGGGTCGCCGGTCAGGGCCAGTTCCATCGCCAGCTGGTACGGCAGGATCTTGGGCAGGCGGAGCAGTCCGCCCGCGGCCGCGGCGAGTCCGCGCTTGACCTCGGGGATACCGAACTTGGCGTTGCTGGCGGCGACCACGAGGTCGGCGGACAGGGCGAGTTCGCATCCGCCTGCCAGCGCCCAGCCCTCGATGGCGGCGATGAGCGGCTTGCTCGGCGGGGCCTCGGTGAGTCCACCGAATCCGCGGCCTTCGAGCGAGACCTTCTCGCCGCGGGAGAACGCCTTGAGGTCCATCCCGGCGCAGAAGGTTCCGCCGGCGCCGGTCAGGATGCCGATGGTGAGGTCATCACGGGACTCGAGCTCGTCGATCGCGGCGGCGATGCCCTCCGAGACCTCGAGGTTCACCGCATTCTTCGCCTCGGGACGGTTGATGGTGATGACGGCGACACCGTCGGCGAACTCGGTGAGTACGGCGCTCATGGGGCGATTCTTCTCTCTGTGTGGGATGGATCTCCGGTACTGGCGATACGGTGCTCGGACATGGTGGCGAGGGACCAGCGGATCGGTTCGATCGTGCGGAGGTCGGTGGCCTGGGCCACGTCCGCCGACGGCGTGGTCGAGGACAGGATGCCCCGTTCGCGCAGGACGACGAGGTGGGCGTCGGTCTCCCGCAATGCAAGACGGCTCAGCGTGAGATCGAGGTCCTCGAACGGGCGCGACCAGGTCACCGACCTGGTGATGTCCCATGCGGTGCTGTCCGGATGTGCGGCAACGGTTTCGGTGATCTCCGTCAGCCGATCCTCGTGATGGTTGATCAGTCCGGTCACCCTGTTGCCGAGACCGCGGAACCGGTATTCGTGCGCCGGCAACGCCTCGTGGTCGCGCATCTTCTCGGTGTTGGCCAGGGAGAGGAGATAGTCGGCCAACGGGCTGATCGGCTGCATCGGGCTCGTGGAGATGTTGGGGCTGATACGCGGCAGCAGGTGATCGCCGGTGAAGATGATCCCCGCGGTGTCGTCGGCGAAGCAGAGGTGGCCCGCGGTGTGGCCGGGTGTCCAGATGGCGCGGAGGTCCCAGCCGGGGATGTCCAGCGGTGCGTCGCCGGTCAGCTCGTGGTCGACGGTCCGGCCGTCGGGCATCCGGATGAAGCCGACGAGTCCCTCCTCGGCGACGTCTGACGGTGCACCCAGCTGGGTGAGCTCCGCGCGTGCCTGGGCGAGCTGCCGTTCCACCTCGGCGTCGCTGTGGTGGCGGAGCCACCGGGCGTCGTCGCGGTGCATCCGCAACTGCGCGTCGACGTGTTCGAGGAGTCGCGGGACGAGGCCGAAGTGGTCGGGATGGAGGTGGGTCACGCTGACCGAGGCGATGTCGGTGATGTCGTGGCCGGTGCTGCGGATGCCTGCGACGAGGGCGTCCCAGGACTCGTCCGACGGCCAGCCGGCATCGATCAGCGCGAGACCGCCGTCGGGAAGCGCGAGCGCGTAGACGAGGACATAGCGGAGCGGGTTGGGTCCCATCGGCACCGGGATCGACCACAGCCCGGGCCGAACCTCCTCGACGGGCGGCAACACCTTGTCGGCCCAGGCCTGCTTCTGCCGCACACCGGTCACCTCGATCACCGTCATCGAAAGGCCTCCCTGTCGGCATGCGTCGAATACACGGCATCACCGCGAAAACGTGTGATGCTCCGACAGTCATCGGATCATGAGACGACGATCACGCTCAACCTGGGTGCGGCTTCCACACCGTGAGGGACTACCTATGTGCCGAGGTCGGCGGCCCGCGCGTGAACTATGTCACTTCCGTGGGGCAGCGGGGCGCGGTGTCGCCGAGTGCAGTTCAGTGGTCTGTCTCGGCGTCGACGCCCGTCGGCGTGACATGTCGCGCGATGCCTATCCGGTCCAGGAATCCGGTGTCGTGGGAGACGACGAGCAGAGCGCCGGACCAGCTGTCGAGCGCGTCGACGAGTTGCGTGACGGTGTCGAGGTCGAGATTGTTCGTCGGTTCGTCGAGGATCAGCAGCTTGGGCGTCGGGTCGCCGAGCAGCGCGTCGGCGAGTGCCACCCGCAGGCGCTCTCCGCCGGAGAGCTCGCCGAGTGCCCGGTCGGCGCGCGCTCCGCGGAACAGGAACCGTGCCAGGTGGGCGCGCACATCCTGAGTACCGATGTCGGGATGTGCCCGGGTGACATGGTCGGCGATCGACGCCGTCGGGTCGTCGAAGACGATCTGTTGTGGCACATACGCATACGGGACGACGATGCCGCCGCGGGCGACGAGATCGGCGATGAGCGTGGACTTCCCGGAACCGTTGAGCCCGACCAGCGCGACCCGCTCCGGGCCGTCGATGCGCAGCCGCTCGTCGGTGATGACCTGGGTGCGCGGGGGCACCTCGGCGGCGGGGACGGCGATCCGGGCGGTGCGGTCGTCACGGATGTCCTCCTGTGCCTCCTCGAGGCGCGTTGCGGCAGCAGCCACCTCACCGCGATGTGCGTTGCGCAGTTTGCCTGCTGAGACCTGTGCCTCACCGCGCCGGTTGTGCGCGACGATCTTCGGTACCCGTTTCTCGCGTTCGGCGGTGGCGGCGGTGCGGGCTCGGCGGTCGAGTTTGATATGCGCCTCGGTCAGTTCTCGGCGCTGCTTGCGCAGATCTCCGGCCGCAGTCGCGACGGCCGAGGCGGCCGCCTCCTGTTCGGCGTCCACGATCTCGCGATAGTGGGAGTACGGGCCTCCGAAGAGTCGGACCCGGCCCCGATACAACTCGATCGTCGCGCCGACGCGCTCGAGGAGCTCGAGGTCGTGGCTGACCACGACAACCGTGCCCGAAAAAGTATCGATGGCTCGGAAAAGCCGTGCGCGTGAGTCGGTGTCGAGATTGTTGGTCGGCTCGTCGAGCAGCAGGACGGCGGGTTGCCCGATCAGCGCCGCGACGATCGACAGCAGGGTCGCCTCGCCGCCGGACATCTCGCCGACCCGCCGGTCGAGGTCGGGTGGCAGACCCATCTGGGCGAGCAGTCCCAGGGCACGTTCGTCGACATCCCAGTCCTCGCCGACGAGATCGAAGTCGCTCGCCCGGACCGACCCGTCTTCGATACGCCGGAGAGCGTTGCGTATCCCGTCGATGCCCAGCGCGGCGGCCACGGTCGACGCGGGATCGGATTGCGGGTCCTGCGGCACCAACCCGACAACATCGGTCCGGGCGCCGCCTCCGCTGACGCTGATGCTTCCCGTTGTGGGCCGGAGTTGCTGCGCGATGAGCGCCAGCAGCGTCGATTTGCCCGCGCCGTTGGCGCCGATGAGGGCGTAGGTCTCGGCGCCGAGTGTGAGGCCGAGATGTTCGAAGACGACGGTCCCGTCGGGCCAGGTGAACGAGACGCCGGACAGCACGATGGAAGAGGGCATGAGCGCTCCAGAAGTGGGTCGGGGTGCACCGACGGGGTGTCGGTGGTGTCCGCCGGCGGTACGCCGACGGGCCGGGGCCACTTCAGTTCTTCATCGCGGCAGATCACTCCTGGGTTGCGTGCACGGTGTTGCTCACCGTAACCGACATCCCGGGACCTGCCAACGGGATTGATCGTGCTGTCACCGCTACGGTTGAGTGCATGTCCTTTCTTCGCACCTCGGTGACCAACGGCGTCGGTGAGATCGTCCTGGATCGACCCAAGGCCCTGAACGCGCTGGACCAGAGCATGATCGACGACATGTACGTCACGCTCGGCGAATGGGGCGACGACGACGCGATCGACACCGTCCTGGTCACCTCGGCCAGCGATCGGGCGTTCTGTGCCGGTGGTGACATCCGGGCGATCCGCGAGCACGCCATCGACGGTGACACCGCAGCGATCACCCGCTACTTCGGCAGTGAGTACCGGCTCGACCAGCTGATCGCCGACTATCCGAAGCCCTACGTCAGCCTCATCGACGGCGCTGCGTTGGGCGGCGGCCTCGGGATCAGCGTGCACGGCGAGATCCGGGTGGTCACGGAGAAGGCGATGATCGCCATGCCCGAGACCGCGATCGGGTTCTTCCCGGACATCGGTTCCACCTACTTCCTGCCGCGTCTGCCCGAGGGGGTCGGTATGTGGCTGGGCCTCACCGGCGCCCGCATCCGCGGCATCGACGCCGTCGCGGTAGGCCTCGCAACACATTTCGTCGCATCGGCCGATCTGCCGGACGTGACCGAGCGCATCCGTTCGGGTGCCTCGCTGGCCGATGCGCTGGCGTCGTCGGGTACCGAGGCCACCAGCGATGTTCCGCTGCGAAAGGTCGGGGAGTACTTCGCCGACGACAACGTCACCGCCATCCTCGGCGGGTTGCGCGGCGCGGTGGGCGACGAGTGGGCCCAGGAGATGATCGGGCTGCTCGAAAACGCGTCGCCGACCAGCCTGTGGGTCACCGCCGCGATGATCACTGCGGGCGCACGCTCGGGGATCGACGAGTGCTTCGACCGCGAACGGCATGCCGCGGAACAGATCACGATGACCCACGACTTCCGCGAAGGGGTACGCGCGGTACTCGTCGACAAGGACCGCAGCCCCGAGTTCGAGCCCGCGGCGATCGACGACGTCGATCCGGCCGTGGTCGCTCGGATCGTCGGGGGCTGAGTCGCCCGTCACTGGTGGGGTCGCCTGTCGGCGGCGGAGTCTGCCGTCGGCGGTGAGCCGAGACGAAACCTGTTCCGTCCCGGCAACTCACGGGGTCAGCTGAAAGAACCCCGTCAGAGTGACGTGCTCGGGTGCGCCCACGCCTGTAGCGGCCGGCGGCGTCGTCGACGACTCGTCGGCGTCGTAGCGTACGTCGTCGTCGGGCGCGAACGGGTTGGCGTCGACGAGGGCAGCCGTCGGGCAGGTGAACGAGCCGGCGGCGAGCTTGCCCGACATCCCGCTGATGCTGAGCTGGCACGCCGACGCGTGGTGGTAGACCCCGTCGACCGAGACCCCGATCTGGGCGTTGATCGGTGCGCTCAACGGTCCGACGGTCGGCCGCGTGCCGCCGATCGGGGGCAGAAGCCCGCCGGTCAGTTCGCTGATCAGGAACTCGATCTGGGCGCCGTCGGAGCCCGCGCCCTTGAAGACGAAGAGCAATGAGTCCGGCGGTACGTCCGGGTCTGCCGGTCCCCACCGCCCGAACTCGTAACATCTGGTCCCGTTTGCGGGGGTCGTGACCGCCGGGGTCCGACCGGACGACTTCGCCGGGGCGTCGGAGATCGCGACCTTGATGTTGCCGTGGTGGAACTCGAAGTTCTGACCGGTGCGGTCGACGTTTCCCTGCGGCGGCTTGTTCGCGCAGACGGCCGGGTCGACGGGCCGTGCGGTGGCGGTGGGCGCGACGCTTGTCGACGTCGCGGTCGGCGGGGTGTCGCCGCATCCCGCCAGGGCCGACAGCGGTGCCACCGCACACACCAGCGTGGCGGCGGTACGTGCCCGCCCGGCGCGACCCCTCATCGGCTAATCCGCAGCCGCGACAAGGGTTTCGAGAGTGAGGTCGGGATGCTCTTTCTCGATGTACTGCAGGCGCCACTTGTCGCTGAACAGTGCGAGGATCGCGCCGTCGGTGCGGGTGAACACCTCGACGCCGCGCTGACGATTCAGTTCGGCCGCGCTGTCGGCGTCCGTGCGACGGGCGAGGCTGAAACCGAGTGGCTCGATGATGGTGTCGACGTTGTACTCGGCCTTCATCCGTGCGGTGACGACCTCGAACTGCATCGGTCCGACCGCGGCGAGCACCGGGGATGCCTCACCGCGTGTCTCATTGCGCAGCACCTGGACGACGCCTTCGCTCTCGAGCTGGTCCATCCCCTTGCGGAACTGCTTGTACTTGTCGGCCGTGGTGGCCCGCAGCGTCGAGAAGTGTTCCGGCGCAAAGGACGGGATCGGCGGGAACTGGACCTTGGGGCCGTCATACAGCGTGTCGCCGGGCGCGAGTGCGGTCGCGTTGACCAGGCCGACGACGTCGCCGGGGTAGGCGGTGTCGACGGTGGATCGGTCACGTCCGAAAACGGCCTGAGCGTACTTGGTGGCGAACGGCTTCCCGGTCTGCGCATGCGTGACGACCATGCCGCGTTCGAACTCTCCGGACACGATTCGCATGTACGCCAAGCGATCCCGATGGCTCGAGTCCATACCGGCCTGAACCTTGAAGACCACGGCGCTGAACGGATCGGTGACCGGGCGGGGCCTGCCCTCGATGTCGGTCCGCGGGCCGGGCGGGGGAGCGAGCTCCACGAGCACCTCGAGCAGCTGCCGCACACCGAAGTTCAGCATCGCCGAGGCGAAGATCATCGGCGAGGTCTGGCCGGCCAGGAAGAGCTCCTGATCGTGGTCCTGGCCCATCTCGGTGAGCAGTTCGCTCTCCTCGACAGCCGCGGTCCACTCGTCGCCCTCACGGGCGGCCGCATCGGCGGCGCTCATGAGCTCTTCCGGCGCGATCTTGGCGCCACCGGCGGTGCGGGTGAAGCGCACATACTCGCCGGTGCGACGGTCGAGCAGTCCGCGGAAGTCGCCGGCGATCCCGACCGGGAAGAACAGGGGCGTGGGAGTGAGGCCGATACGTTCGGTGATCTCGTCGATCAGCTCGAGCGGACTCTGGCCCGGCCGGTCCCACTTGTTGATGACGGTGATCACCGGGATGCCGCGATGGCGACACACCTGGAAGAGTTTCAGCGTCTGCGGCTCGAGACCCTTCGCGGCGTCGATGAGCATCACCGCGGCGTCGACCGCGGTCAGCACGCGGTAGGTGTCCTCGGAGAAGTCGGCGTGGCCAGGGGTGTCGACGAGGTTGATCACGTTCGGGACGTCGGGGTCCGGTGTGGCGGCCGCGGCATAGTTGAACTGCAGTGCCGTCGAACTGACGGAGATACCGCGCGCCTTCTCCATCTCCATCCAGTCGGAGACGGTGGACTTGCGGCCTGCTTTGCCGTGGACTGCGCCGGCCTCGCTGATCATCCGCGCATGCAGCGCCAACGCCTCGGTCATCGTCGATTTACCGGCGTCGGGGTGGGAGATGATGGCGAAGGTTCGACGACGCGTCACTTCGCGACTGATCACCTCGGAACTCACGAGGTCCCAGGTTACCGGCCGGATCGGGGGCCACCAAACTCGTGATGCGGTCGGCATCGCGCGAGGCGGTCAGCAGTAGGTATCGGTCTGCGATACCTACTGCTGAGCTGAGCGTCAGGCTGCGTCGGACAGCGCCTGGCGGATGCGAGCGACGACGTCATCGCCTCGTTCGGTCAGGTCTGCCCACGTGAAGTTCAGGACGGTCCAGCCGGACGCGATCAGGTCGTTGCGGCGCTTGCGGTCGTTCTGGAATGTCGTCGCATCGCGGTGGTGGGCGAATCCATCGATCTCGACGGCGAGTTGGCGGGCAGGGAACGCCACGTCGATGAAGTAGCCAGCGGCGGGGTGGTTCGCCGACCAGCCGTCGATGTCCGCGTCCTCGAGCAGCGCCACAGCGACACGCTCCGCGGCTGATCGCGCACCGGTTCCCAACGCCTCGATGATCCGTGTCAGTGCGTGTGCGTCGGTTGTGCCCGTTCGACGGTCTACCGCCGTGGTCAGCTGCTTCAGGGATACGCGCCGGCGCAACAGAGCATTGTCGACGATGGTGATGCTGTCCTCGAGAGCCGCTTCGAGGACGGCGAGAGGCAGGCAGGTCACGGGGAGGCCGGATCGGACGATCACTTCGGCGTCGTCGAGGTCCCGGTAGCGCACGCGTACGCCGTCGACGGGGCTCGCGTGGCGACCCGGCGGTGCGGTGACGGTGATCGTCGACGACGGTGCGTCGGCGAGGCCCTGCCACCACGCGGCTGCGGTGCCCGACAGCACCGCTCGCGGACCGACGGCCAGCACCGCCAGACGGACCTTGGTGCGCTGGGTCACCGGGTGATCGGCGACGGTATAGAGCCCGCGTCCGCGACGGCGCCAGACCCCGGCCGCCAGCCTGCGTTGGACCGCTGCACGGTCCAGACCTGCTGCGCGTGCGTCAGCAGCGGTGAGAACGCCGTCGTGCTCGAGTGCGGTTCGCCGGAGTTCGGGAGGTAGGTGCACCCGTATTGGACGCCGAGCGGCGTCGCCTGGTTCCGCCCAGAAAAGCGATCAGCAGTAGGTATCGCCGAGCGATACCTACTGCTGACCGGAAAGTGGAACCGGCCTACTCGAACGGCACCGGCGGCAGCTGGACGACCTGTGAGGCGTAGGAGAGCCCGGCTCCGAAGCCGAGGAGCAGAGCGGTCTGCCCGGGCTGCGCCTTACCGGTGGAGAGCAGGTCTTCCATGGCGAGCGGGATCGACGCGGCGCTGGTGTTGCCGGTGTATTCGATGTCCTTGGCGACGACGGCGTCCTCGCGCAGCTTCAGGTTCTTGGCGAGCAGCTCGTTGATGCGCGCGTTGGCCTGGTGCGGGATGAACACGTCGAGGTCCTCGGCGCCGATCTTGGCCGCCTCGAGTGCGCGGAGGGCGACCTTGCCCATCTCGAACGCGGCCCAGCGGAACACCGCGGTGCCCTCCATGCGCAGGAACGGGCGCTCGGTGCGGTCGCTGTCGAGGAACGTCACCCAGTCGAAGTCCTGGCGGATGGCGTTGAACTGCGAGCCGTCCGAACCCCACACCACCGGGCCGAGCTGCTGGTTCTCGGTGGGTCCGACCACCACGGCACCCGCGCCGTCGCCGAAGATGAAGCAGTTGGTGCGGTCGGTCATGTCCAGGGCCACCGAGAGCTGCTCGGCGCCGATGACCAGTACGTTGGTCGCGCTGCCGCCGCGGATCATGTCCGAGGCGAGCGCCATGCCGTAACCGAAGCCGGCACAGCCGACGGTGACGTCGAAGGCGGGTACGCCGTTGGCGCCGAGCTCGGTGGCGACCTTGGTGGCACCGGCCGGGGTCAGCAGCAGGTGGGTGTTGGTCGCGAGGATGACGGCGTCGATGTCGGAGCCTTGCAGCAGGGCGTTGGCGATCGCCTTGCGGCCGGCGTTGGCAGCCATCTCCATGACGCTCTCGTCGCGCCGCGCGAAACGCCGGGTCTTGATGCCGGTGCGGGTGTAGATCCACTCGTCGGAGGAATCGATCTGCTGGCAGATCTCTTCATTCGTCACGACACGTTCGGGGCGGTAGGCGCCGATGCCGAGCATTCCGATGTTGTTGATGCCAGCGGTGTCCGCGATGACAGCCATGGTGAACCTTTCCGAAGAACGTGCTCGGCGAATATGTGACCCGACATACGGACCCGACATACGACGGTACCCACACCACCGCTTACTGGGAAGTAGCGGCTCCCCCTTCCGATTCATTACATCTTCGCCCGAAAAGCGGACCGGATCTGTCCTCGAAGCGATGAAAACTGGTCGCCAGATCGGTCGATCACATCGCCAGGCGTCGGAAAGTCGCCTCTCAACACGACGATCAGCACACGACGACGTGCGCGCCCGCTCCATCGGGACAAGACGGCGAGACAAGACCAGCGAGACAAGACCGGCGAGCAATCCAGCCACCACAGCATCGAAAGAGGGGAAGTCCGCATGATCCATGCACGCGGGTTGGTCCAGGTGTTCCACACCGGGAAGGGAAAGAAGAAGCGAGAGGTCCGGGCCGTCGACGGCGTCGACCTCGACATCGCCGAAGGGGAGGTGGTCGGCTTTCTCGGTCCCAACGGCGCGGGTAAGACGACGACGCTGCGGATGCTGACGACGTTGCTACGTCCGACCGCGGGCACGGCGACCGTCAACGGGTACGACGTCGTCGCCGACCCGGTGTCGGTCCGGCGCAGCATCGGCTATGTGTCGCAGGCCGGCGGCACCTTCAGCCAGGCGCAGGCCGGTGACGAGATCGTCGACCACGGGATGCTCTACGGACTGTCCCGGGCCGAGGCCACGCGTCGCGGTCAGGAGTTGTTCTCACAGTTGCAGCTCGACGGGCTGTGGGAACGTATGCCCAAGAACATGTCCGGCGGACAGAAGCGCCGTCTCGACATCGTCATGGGTCTCGTGCACGAGCCGTCGCTGGTGTTCCTCGACGAGCCGACCACCGGCCTGGACCCCCAGGCCCGCGCCAACCTGTGGGAACACATCCGCCGCCTGCGGACGGCCCGTGGGGCGACGGTGTTCCTCACGACCCACTACCTCGACGAGGCCGACGAACTGTCCGATCGGATCATCATCATCGACAACGGGCGGATCGTCGCCGCCGACACCTCCGACAATCTGAAGGCACAGGTCTCCGGAGATCTCGTCGCGCTCGAGGTCGCCGACGCCGCCGCCGTCACGACGGCTGCGGAGAAGCTCGCCTCGGTCACCGGCGGCAACGGCGGCGGCCGGATCGACGTGGACGGCCGGCACGTGCGCGGTCGGGTGCCGCGCGCCGGGCGTGCGCTTCCCGCGTTGCTCCGCGACCTCGACGCCACGGGTATCTCGCTGGATTCGATCGAGGTGATCCGGCCGACGCTCGACGACGTGTTCCTCACCCTCACCGGCCGATCGCTGCGCGACGCCGAGACCGGGGGAGCCGAGACCGGGGGAGCCGAGACCGGGGGAGCCGCCGGTGACGGGAACGCCTCCGCCGCAACCGCAGACGACAGGCGAGATCCCGGCGACGCCGCGGCTGCCGCTCACACCCGCACGAAGGGAGTCACCCGATGACCACGTTCTTCCGCGACAGCACCATCGTCTTCCGGCGCCAGATCCGCATGAACCTGCGCAACCCCGCCTGGGTGCTCATCGGGGTGATGCAGCCGATCCTCTACCTCGTGCTGTTCGGTCCGCTGCTCAAGCCGTTGGTCGCCCAGTTCCCGGGCGGAGCAGACAATCCGTACACCTTCCTGGTCCCGGGGCTCCTCGTACAGCTGGGCCTGTTCGGTGCGCTGTTCGCCGGGTTCAGCCTGATCGGGGAATGGCGCGAAGGGGTCATCGAGGCCGAGCGGGTGACCCCGGCGAGCCGTACCGCACTGCTGAGCGGCCGCCTGATGCGCGACATGCTCCAGTTGCTGGTGCAGGCGTTGATCCTGGTGGTGCTCGGCTACCTGATGGGTATGCGGGGTTCGGTGGTCGGCGTGATCGCCGGCATCCTGATCACGATGCTCATCGGCGGGGCGTGCGCCGCGGCGTCGAACGCCCTGGCGCTGACCACCAAGTCCGAGGACGTGATGGCCCCGCTCATCAACATGGTGATGATGCCGGTCCTGTTGCTCTCGGGCATCCTGCTGCCGATGACTCTGGGACCGTCGTGGCTGCAGAGCCTCAGTGACTTCATGCCGTTCCGCTGGATTGTCGACGCCGTGCGCGACACCTTCAGCGGCGACCTGGCGAGCGCCCAGGTTCTCTGGGGAGTGGTCGCGTCGCTGATCCTCGCGGCTCTCGGAACCTGGTGGGGCACTTCGGTGTTCCGGAAGGAGAACGCGTAAGAACACAAGCGTCCTCCGTGATTCCCTCCGCAGCTTTCGGGCTCACGGGGGAGCGGAGCGGGGCGTCAGCCGAGGTCGTCGAAGCTGGTGATCTCGGGGGCCGGGGGCAGGGTCACGACCGCGCCCGCGTAGCTGAGTCCGGCGCCGAAGCCGAGCAGCAGCGCGGTCTGGCCGCCCTTGGCCTTCCCGGTGGCCAGCATCTCCTCCATGGCGAGCGGGATCGACGCGGCCGAGGTGTTGCCGGTGTTCTCGATGTCGTTCGCCATCGGGAGGTCGTCGGCGAAGCCGAGGTTCTTCTTCATCAGTTCGTTGATGCGGGCGTTGGCCTGGTGCGGCACGAACACCTCGATGTCGTCGGAGCTCACACCCGATGTCTCGAGCACCGTGGTCAGCGCCTTGGGCAGAGTGATGGCGGCCCAGCGGAACACGCGCGGACCTTCCATGGTCACCACCATGCGCCCGACCGGATAGGCGTCGGGGTCTTTGTGCTGGTAGGCCTGCGCGCGGTCCATGTATTCGGGGATGTCCCAGTTCTGGCCGATCGCCGCCGCATTTTCGCCGTCGCTGCCCCACACGGTGGGGGAGATGCCGTTGGCCTCACTCGGTCCGACGACCACCGCGCCGGCGCCGTCGCCGAAGATGAAGGCGGTGTTGCGGTCGGTGGGGTCCATGACCACCGACATCGTCTCCACTCCGACGAGCAGGACGTATTCGGCGCTGCCGGCGCGGACGGTGTCCGCGGCGACACCCAGGCCGTACCCGAAGCCGCCGCAGCCGGCGGCGACGTCGTAGGCGGGAATGCCGTTGAGGCCGATGTCGTAGGCGACGATCGGGCCGCCGTGGGGGATCTTGGTCTTCCAGCTGTTGGTCGCCAGGATCAGGGCGCCGATCTTCTCCTTGGGAATCCCGGAGTTGGCGATGGCGCGTTCGGCGGCGGCGGCGGCCATCGAGCGTGCGCTCTCGTCGCCGCTGATCCAGCGCCGGTTCCGGATGCCGCTGCGTTCGAAGATCCATTCGTCGGTGGAGTCGAGGACCTCGCACACCTCGTCGTTGCTGACCAGGCGTCGGGGGCGGTAGGCGCCGATGCCCAGCATCGCCACGTTCTGATGTCCCGTGCGTGCCGCGATCTGTGCCATGCGATCCCCTTCGACAAGTGTTCTCGCGGGAGTTTAGACGGCGACGCTTGTCGCCATCACGCTCACCACGCGTGCACCGTGTTCTGCGCGTCCTCGAGATCCTGTGAGACCAGCAGTTCGACGGCATCGCAGCCGTTGCCGATCAGCAGTTCGACCTCGCTGCGCGCCGACGCGGGGAAGGGCTTGAGGACGAAGTCGGCCGGGTCCTGGCGGCCGGGGGGGCGCCCGATGCCGATCCGTACGCGGAGGTAGTCGCGGGTGCCGATCACCTGGCTGATCGACCGCAGCCCGTTGTGACCGCCCTCGCCGCCACCGCGTTTGAGCCGTACCGCGCCGAAGTCGATGTCGAGTTCGTCGTGCACGACGATCAGGTCGTCGGGTGCGATCGAGTAGAACTTGGCCAGCGGACCGATCTGCCGGCCGGACTCGTTCATGTAGACGCGTGGCTTGGCCACGAGAACAGACCGGCCGCCGAGGCGGACCTCGGCGACCTCGGCGCCGGACTTCTTGTGCACCTTCCAGCGCTCGCCTGCCGAGTCGACGAGGCCGTCGGCGACCATCGCGCCGACGTTGTGCCTCGTCTTCTCGTACTTGGGCCCGGGATTACCGAGCCCGACAACCAGTTTCACCACTCGTACCGAGTAGTCGGGGGTTGGTTTACTCGGACTGCTCGGTGGATGCCTCGCCGGCTTCTGCCGCGTCGGCGTCGGACTCGGTGGACGCGGTCTGCTCGTTGATGGCGACGATGAGCGTCTCCGGATCGGCGATCAGGGTGACGCCCTCGGGCAGGTCCAGATCCGAGGCATGCACGGCGGTGCCGGCGACGGCGCCCTCGACACTGACGACGATCTGCTCGGGGATCGACAGGGCATCGGCCTCGAGCTCGATGACGCTGGCGTCGGAGACGACCAGGGTGCCCGGTGCTGGGTCGCCCTCGACGACGATCGAGACCTCGATGGTGACCTTCTCGCCACGACGGACGAGGAGCAGGTCGACGTGCTCGATGTAGTTGCGGATCGGGTGGACGTCGACCTGCTTGGTCAGTGCGAGCTGGCTGGTGCCCTCGACGTCGAGTTCGATGATGGCGTTGAGGCCGTTGTTACGCAGGATCGCGGCGAATTCGCGCGCGGGAAGGTGCAGGTGCTGCGGGTCGGTGCCGTGGCCGTAGAGCACGGCGGGGACCTTGCCCTCGCGGCGAGCGCGACGTGCGGCGCCCTTGCCCTTTTCGGTGCGGGTGTTGACGGACAGCTTGGTGGTCGTGGCGACCATGATGAACTCCTCGTGATCAGGTGTGCGATTTCTACCGTCGCGACGAGCAGCGACGGGCACGGACACCGACCGCGGACATTCACCGGCCCAGAGGGTACCGAGGAAAACTGCGATGGTCGCGCCGATCACGGTGACTGGGTCACCCTCGCCGAGACAACGTCGGCCAGGTTAGTCGATGACCTGCCCTGATGTCACATCGCGCCCGGCCGGTGGTGTTCGGTTGGCATACTGGCCTGCCATGACCTCACATACCCCGATCGAGATCGTGACGACGCTGCTCGACGAATTCGCCCGCGGCGACACATCTGCCGCGTTGGCGACCGTCGACGACGACATCGCGTACACCAACGTGTCGCTCCCCACCCTCCGCGGCAAGAAGAAGGTCGCCGAAGTCCTGGGCGGCGTCGCCCGCTACGACTCGGTCGGCTTCAACTACCGCATGATCAATGTGAGCGCCGACGACGCCGGCGTCGTCCTCACCGAGCGGGTCGACGAACTGCGCTTCGGCCGGCTGCACCTGCAGTTCTGGGTGTGCGGTCGATTCGAGGTCCGTGACGGCCGGATCACGGTGTGGCGGGACTACTTCGACTACTTCGACATGACCAAGGCGCTGGCGCGCGGTATCGCGGCGCTCGCCCTGCCCTCGCTCGTCAAGCCCCTGCCGGCACCCCGGGCGGCACTGACCTAGGGTTTCGTCGTTCGGCGGTGACTTGGTTTTCGCCGGTCGGCTTTGTCCTTTTTGCCGTCACGGGTCGTGATCGTGTTGCTCGCCGACGGGAGCACGCCCGAGGCCAATGTCCGTCCCCTGCACGAACGCGGCCACAACGTGCTCGTCTACACCTCCGGTGAGCATCCCGCGCTGATGCGTGAGGCGGCACGCGCGGGCGTGCTCGGCGTGGTCAGCAGGGCTGCGCCGCGCGAGGTGGTCCTCGAGGCGATCGAGGCGGCGGTACAGCACGCATCACCTCGATCGCCCGCCCGCTCCTCGTTCGGATCGCCGAAGGGCCCGAGCTCACCGAGGAGGAGGTCACGCGGGCGGCGCTGCTCGAGGCCAGATTGCGCGACTCCATCCGCGCACCCGTTCTGGACGCGTGGTCGACGCGGTGTGGCAGGCGCGCGGGCGCGGCGTGGTCGTCCAGCTGTTCGACGAAGGTGGGCTGGGGAGTCCCGCCGAGCGCGCAGACCAGAACGGGGACGAGACCGTCACCGCCCTGCACGACGCCATCGTCGAACAGCTCGACGCGACGACCGCCGGCACGGTGACCGTCCGCGTCCAGCCGCCGGGCAGGGCGCTGCTCGCGGTGATCACCAGCACCGCCGGCGACACCGTCGACCGGGTCGAGTTCACGCGAGGATGAGATCACCGACCCCGGCGGCCACCGCCTACGTGCGGGGTACGGTGTGCACCGTGGACGCGACGATTTATCACAACCCGAAGTGTTCGACCTCGCGTAAGGCGTTGCAGGCGCTGCGGGACGCCGGTGTCGAACCGACCGTCGTGAAGTATCTCGACGAGCCGTACACCCGCGAGCAACTCGTGACGTTGTTGGCCGATGCGGGACTCACCCCGCAGCAGGCCGTCCGCAAGCGTGAGGCGCTGTACGCCGAGCTCGACCTGGCTTCTGCCTCCGACCAGGAGATCCTCGACGCGATGGTTGACCATCCGATTCTCGTCGAACGCCCGATTGTGGTGACCGACAAGGGAACCCGTATTCCGCGACCGCTCGACAAGCTCGACGAGATTCTCTGAGCCGTCTGTCATCTGCTGTTCACGACGTCGTGCTCGCCGTCCGCGTCTTAGGATCTCGAGATGGGCATCGGAGACATTCGACGGCGCGACATTCGACGGCGCGTATCGGGTCTGGCGGTCGCCGCGGGTTGCGTTCTCGCGCTGACCGCGCTCACCCCTGGATCGGCGTGCGCATGCTCGTGCGCCCAGGTCCCGGTCGAGAAGACGATCGCGCAGGCGCCGGCCGTGGTCGTCGGGACGGTCGTCGACACCGCGTCGCACGGTTCGGGTACCCGATACACGGTGGACGTGGAGCGGTCGTACAAGAAGCAACTGCCGTCGACGGTCACCGTCGTCACCGCGTCGACCGGTGGGGCGTGCGGGATTTCCCTGACGGAGGGCGCCCGCAGCGTCGTCGTCCTCGGTTGGCCGGGCGGCGGCGTCGAGACCGGCCCCGGGGAGTGGGGCGCTTCCCTGTGTTCGAATCTGGAGATCTCGCCGGCCGACGTCGATCGCATCGCGGGACCGGCATTCGATCCGGCGCCGGGCGCGGCACCGATGCCGAACGACTCAGCCACCCCGACGGGGTCGGGGTGGCTGGTGGGCGGCGGCATCGCAGTAGGGGTGGGGCTGCTGGCCGCCGCGGTGGCAGCGGTCGCCGGCGCCGGGCGACGCCGCCGGCGGTGACCGGGGCTGCCCGGGCCCCAGGGGGGTTGGGCCCGGACGGCCGTCGGCCTCGCTACTCGGGGTCGAGTACGAAGTCGTAGCGGACCGAATTACGGCCCTGCTCATCGGGTTTCGGATCGAGTAGCAGTTCGGGCTTGGTCGCCGAGGCGACATCGCTGTCCAGCCACCGGTCACCGGTGAAGTAGAGCTGGGTGATGATCGGGTGCTGACCCTTTCCGGACACCCGCAGATGAAGGTGTGCCGGCCGCCACGGATGCCACCCTGCGGCCTCGATGAATGTGCCGGTCGGTCCGTCGGTCGGGATCTGGTACGGGGCAGGCCGGATGGTGGTGATCTCGTAGCGGCCCTCGCCGTCGGCCACGACCGTGCCACGCAGGTTCCAGTCGGGAATGTGCGGGGCGAACCCGGAGTAGAAGCCCTCGGCGTCGGCATGCCAGATCTCGACGGTGGCCCCGGCCAAGGGCGCACCCGCGAGGTCGCGCACCTGTCCGTGGAGGACGAACGGTGTCTCCCGCGCATCCTGGGGGCGCATCGGGAGCGTGGCCTTCGCGGGGAGCAGCGGGGCGTCGGCGAGGTAATAGGGACCTTCGATGCTTCCCTTGGAGCCCTTGTACTTTCGCGAATTCACCTCTTCGATGTCGTGTTCGACGAACACATCGAGCAACAGCGGCCATTCGCCTCCCTCGCCGACCTCGATGAGCCACTGCTTGAGGACTCGGTACTCGTCGTAGGTGATCTCGTGTTTGTCGATGAGCGCGCTGAACCCGGCGAAGACGTCGGTGGCGATGGCCGACAGCCGTTCGGGAGTCGTGTCGGCGGTGAATCGCTCACCGGCGAAGTTCGCGGTCGCCGCGCTGCCGGAACCGGCGGCGGTCGGACGTTCGATGGTGGTCATGGTGTGTCTTTCCGATCTGGAGAGATGGGGAGGCTGATCAGCGGTTGCCGAAATAGCTGACGTCGTCGTTGCCGATGAGGTCAGGGACGGTCCAGCCGTCGAGGTCGTACTCGGACAGGCACTGCTCGGCCAACCCCTTCATCTGGGTGACGGTGCCGCGGTTCTCGGCGAACATCAGCAGCTCGGCCTTGACGCCCTCGTGGTTGCCGGCGTAGTTGCGCTCGTAGAGCTCGTGGCGACCACCGAACTCGCTGCCGATCGAGTCCCACAGCGCCTTCATCACCTTCACGCGGTCGACCGCGACGATGCCGTCGGAGCCGCGGACATACTTGTCGAGATAGGGACGCACGTCGGGGCTCTTGAAGTCGGCGGCGCTGCTGGGCAGGTAGATCAGACCCGACGCGACGTCCTGCTCGATGATCTCTTTCACGCGCGGGTAGCCCTGCTGGGCGAACATGCGGTAGGTGAGGCCGTATTCGAGCTGGGGGATCACGTTGTCACCGATCCACGGCTCGGGGTTGTGGACCATGGCATCGCTCAACGACCAGAACAGGTTTCGCCAGCCGATGACCTCACCGACGCGGGTCTGCACGCCGCGGAACCCGCCGGCGCCGGTGCAGTCGAGTGCCTTCATCAGCAGCCCGGCGATGAAGTCGAGTTTGACCGCGAGGCGGGTGCAGCCCTGCAGGGTGAAGCGGGGCAGGAAGCCCGACTGCGGGAAGAAGGAGTTGATCTTGTCGACGTCGCCGTACATGAAGACGTTCTCCCACGGCACGAGCACCTTGTCGAAGACGAAGATGGTGTCGTTCTCGTCCATGCGGCTCGACAACGGGTAGTCGAACGGGGTGCCCATGACCGCGGCCTGCTGGGTGTAGGACGAGCGGCAGATCAGCTTCACGCCCGGCGCGTCCATCGGGACGGTGCAGATCAGGGCGAACTGCTTCTTCTTGATGGGCAGGCCGTAGTGGGAGATGAAGTTGTAGTTGGTGATCGCCGATCCGGTGGCCACCACCTTGGCGCCGGAGACGATCAGACCGGCGTCGGTCTCCTTCTCCACCTTCATGAACACATCGCCCACCTCATCCGGGGGCAGCTGGCGGTCGACCGGCGGGTTGATGATGGCGTGGTTCCAGTACAGGACCTTCTCCTGCGACTCTTTGTACCAGCGCTCGGCATTGTCCTGGAACGGCGCGTAGAGCTCCGAATTGGCATGCAGCGTACCGAGGAAGCTGGCCTTGTAGTCGGGGCTGCGGCCCATCCAGCCATACGTCATCCGGGCCCAGGTCGCGATCGCGTCGCGGTCCTTGACCAGATCCTCCGACGACTTGGGCGCGCGGAAGAACGGCATCGTCACGCCGCCGTTGCCCGTGTCGGTGGGAGCGGTGACCTTGTCGGCGGTCGCCGGATCGTGCATCGCGTCGTAGAGACGGGCGGTCATGCGGATCGGATTGCGGAAGGCCTCGTGGGTGGTGACGTCCTTGACGCGTTCACCGTTGAGCCAGATCTCACGGTCGTCGCGCAGCGAGTCGATGTACTCGTCGCCGGTCATCGGCTTGGAGGCGAAGTTCTGGGTGCGGTTGGCCTCGCAGTCGGCGGCGACGTTCACCTTGGAGCGATCGACGGTGCCGGTCTCGGTGTCGGGGAAGATGTCGGTTGCGGTCATGGTGGTCCTCACTTGTGTTGTGCGGGGCGTTGATTCGGATGTCATCGGGATGGTGCGGAGGGCGTCGGTCAGGCCGGGATGGCGTTCGGCATCGGCACGCAGCTCGGCGTGAACCGGGCCGAGCTGTCGAACCAACGGCTGTGCGGGTCGTCGAGGCTGCCGCAGTAGGCCGCGGCGCCGGAGGGGTCGCCGAGCTCATGGAACTTGCTGCGGTAGAACAACAGCGGTTCGGCGTCGGCGTCGACGTGGGCGTCGACGATCTCGCCGACGTAGATGACGTGGTCGCCGCCGTCGTAGGACGCCCACGGAGTGCAGATCAGCGTGGCGGCATTACCGGCGAGGGCCGGGACCAGCCACTGCGGGTTCCACTCGGGTCCGGGGGTCTGCGGTTTGCCGGCGAAGTGCATGGCGGTGTCGAGCTGATCGGCGGCCAGCACGTTCACCGCGAACGGCGCATCTTCGAGGTAACCGCATGCCTTGGACTTGCGGGTCAGCGTCACCTGGCACAGACGTGGTTCCAGCGAGATCGCGGTGAACGCCGTGACCGTGGCGCCATGACGCTCGCCCTCGCCGTTCTCGCAGGTGATGACCGTGACGCCGCTGGCGAACTGGCCGAAGATGTTGCGCATCGTCCGTTGGTCCATGGGGATCAGCTCCTTCGTCGTCGCACCTTGTCGATCGGATGACCGAGGTGCTCGTGTGCTGGTGTGGACCCAAGGTATGACCGCGATCACAGACCGTCGATCCTCATTGCGAAGCCGCGATCCGCTTTGCGCACCCGATGCGATCAGGCTCTCCGGGAGGTATGGGAAGTGATAGGTGTCACAGCTAGGCTGAACTCCGTGAGGGCTCAACCGCCGCCCGGGACCGGGACCGACGACGCACCCGTCCCGCGGGATGAAGTGACGTCGAAACGTGTCGTGTACTCGGGCAACGCCGACTGGGACGAGGTTCACCACGTCGTCGCCGACGCGTACTTCCCGCACGAACTGCGGCCCCTGTCACGCGACGACGCCTCGCGCTACCGGCTCGAATCCACCGCGATCGGTTCGACGGTGCTCGCCCGCATCGGTTTCGGCGCCGACGTCTCGATCGACTCCGATCACCCGGGGGCGTGGGCCATCAACATCCCGCTTGCGGGCAGGCTGTCGTCGATCACCGAGGGTCGCGAGATCGTCTCGGAGCCGGGTCAGGCGACGCTCAATCCGCCGGACACGCCGACGGTGATCACCAACTGGAGCCGGACGTGCGAGATCATCGGCTTCAAGATCGACCGCGACTATCTGCAGCGCGAGATCGACCGGATCGCGGGGCGCCCCGGACGTTCACTGGTCCGTCAGCTCGACCTCCGGACCGGTGCCGGCGCGGAGTGGCTGGGTCTGCTGCGGTCGGCACGTCAGCAGGTGGCGCAGTCGGAGAGTGTGTTGCTGCGCAACGAGCGGATGGCCGAGCAACTCGGCGGCATGCTCACGACGGCTCTCGTCGTCGCGGCGCTGCCCGAGACCGACGAGGTCTGCGCCGGCACCCGGCCACGGACGGTCAAGCGCGTGATCGACGCGATCCACCTCGATCCGGCTCATCCGTGGACCGTCGGCGAACTCGCCGAGATCGGCGCGGTCAGCGCGCGTCGCCTGCAGCAGGGTTTCCGCGAGTGCGTCGGGCTCAGCCCGATGGAGTACCTGCTCGACGTTCGGCTCGAGTGCATCCACAACGATCTGCTCGCCGGAAGCGAGACCGCGACCATCACCGACATCGCAACCCGCTGGGGGGTCATGCACACCGGCCGGTTCGCCGCGGCGTACCGCCGCAAGTACGGGGTCACGCCGTCGGAAACGCGACGGCACGGAGCCTGAGGCCACGCACACGCCCTGAGGTCACCGAACAAAGCCGCGCCCGTCGTTCGCAGAGAACGGCCGGGCGCGGCTTCGGCGAAAGCGACGGGTCAGGCGATGCCGTCGAAAAGGCTTGTGACGGACCCGTTTTCGAAGACCTCGCGGATCGTCTGGGCGAGCAGCGGGGCGATCGAGAGGACGGTCAGGTTCGCGAAGCGCTTGTCCATGGGGATGGGCAGCGTGTCGGTCGCGATGACCTCCTTGGCGCCGCATGATGCGAGACGTTCGGCGGCCGGGTCGGAGAACACACCGTGGGTGGTGGCGATGATGACGTCACCGGCGCCGGCGTCCTTGAGTACGCGAACCGCGCCGGCGATGGTGCCGCCGGTGTCGATCATGTCGTCGATGAGGACGCAGGTGCGGCCCTCGACCTCGCCGACCACGCGATTGGACTTGACCTGGTTGGGCACCAACGGATCACGGGTCTTGTGGATGAAGGCCAGCGGTGCGCCGTTGAGGGCGTCGGCCCACTTCTCGGCGACGCGCACACGGCCGGAGTCCGGCGAGACGACGGTGATGTTGTCGGTGCCGTAGGTGTCACAGACGTAGCCTGCGAGCTGACCGAGGGCGTGCATGTGGTCGACCGGGCCGTCGAAGAAGCCCTGGATCTGGTCGGTGTGCAGGTCGACGGTGATGATGCGGTCGGCGCCCGCGGTCTTCAGCAGGTCGGCGATCAGGCGTGCCGAGATGGGCTCACGTCCGCGGTGCTTCTTGTCCTGGCGGGCGTAGGGGTAGAACGGCAGGATCACGCTGATCCGCTTGGCCGAGCCGCGCTTGAGGGCGTCGATCATGATCAGCGCCTCCATGACCCACTGGTTCAGCGGGACCGGGCAGCTCTGCAGGACGAAGGCATCCGAACCGCGCACCGACTCCTCGAAACGAACAAAGGTCTCGCCATTGGCGAAGTCGCGGGCGGTCTGAGGGGTCACCTTGATGCCCAGTTCGTCGGCAACGGCTTCGGCCAGCTCGGGGTGGGCACGACCAGAGAACAGCATCAGGTTCTTCTGGTTGTCGGTGGTCCAGGTCATGAAAACTCTTCTGTTCGTGTCGTTTTGAGAAAATCACCTGTCGCTGGTGGCGACAGGGGTCTGGCGCGGGTCTGCCCTCAGGCCGGCCCGGGATCGCGTTCGCGAGCCTTCTGCGCCGCACGTGCCGCCGCGGTGTCGGGCCGCTTGCGCACGACCCAGTCCTCGATGACACGCTGGTCGCCCGCCGAGACCGAGAGGGCGCCCGGCGGTACATCTTGCCGCACGACAGTTCCGGCTCCGGTGTATGCCCCGTCGCCGACGGTCACCGGGGCGACGAACATGTTGTCCGAACCGGTCCGGCAGTGGTCGCCGATCACCGTGCGGTGCTTGGTCACGCCGTCGTAGTTCACGAAAACGCTCGACGCCCCGATGTTGGACTGCTCGCCGATCGTGGCGTCGCCGACATAGGTGAGGTGGGGGATCTTGGAGCCGTCGCCGATCGTCGCGTTCTTCGTCTCGACGAAGGTGCCGATCTTGCCTGCGACGCCGAGCGTGGTGCCGGGTCGGAGGTAGGCGAACGGGCCGACGGTGGCGGCTTCGCCGATGACCGCGTCGCTGCCGTGGGTGCGGATGACCTGCGCCCCCGCGCCGATCGTGACATCGGTCAGCGTGGTGTCGGGGCCGACGACGGCGTCGGTGGCGATGCGCGTGCGGCCGCGGAGCTGGGTGCCCGGTTCGATGCGCACGTCCGGTTCGATCGTGACGTCGATGTCGATCCAGGTACTGGCCGGGTCGACGACGGTCACGCCGTCGAGCTGGTGGCGTCGCACGATGCGCCGGTTGAGTTCGGCGCCGAGTGCGGCGAGCTGGACGCGGTCGTTGCATCCGGCGACCAGTACGGGATCGGCCACGCTGAAGCCGCGAACGGACCGGCCGGCGTCGCGGGCGATCTCCACGATGTCGGTGAGGTAGTACTCGCCCTGGACGTTGTCGGTCGACAGCTTCGACAGGCCCTCGCGCAGCGCGGCGGCGTCGAAGGCGTACACCCCGGCGTTGACCTCGGTGATCGACCGCTGGTCGGGGGTCGCATCCTTGTGTTCGACGATGGCCAGCACGGAGGTGTCCTCCGCGCGGATGATGCGTCCGTACCCGGTCGGGTCGTCGGCGTCGAAGCTGGTCAGCGTCACGGCGGCGCCGCCGTCCGCGGTGTGCGTGGCGACGAGCCCGCGCAGCGTCTCGGCGTCGAGGAGGGGGACGTCGGCGGCGGTGATGATGATCGTGCCGTCGAAGTCGGCGGGCAGGCCGGTGAGTCCGGCCCGGGCGGCGTCGCCGGTGCCGCGGGGTGCGTCCTGCTCGGCGACGGTGATCGTGCGGCCCAGTTCGCCCGCGATGTCGGTAGCGGCGGCGGAGACGCGTTCACGCTCGTGGCTGACGACGACGACGAGGTGATCGGGATCTGTGTCGGCTGCGCCGTGGAGGGCGTGTCCGAGAAGGGATCGCCCGGCGATGGTGTGCAGAATCTTGGGGGTCGTGGACTTCATGCGGGTACCGGCGCCCGCGGCCAGGACGATCACGGCCACGGATGGCGATGCTCCCGTCATCGAATGTCCACCCTCTCCTGAATCGGTGTCCGCAACCCGAGTCTGGGACGGGTTTGCTCAGGCACGTCGGGTGCGATCCTACGCACCGGCGGCCGACGGCAGAAATGCACCGCGCCGTTGCCGGGCTCACCGGCCACCTGGCCTGATAGAAAACAAGGGACCGCAAATCCCCGAGCGATCGGTCGGTATGCACCTGGGTGACGCCGACCGTCTCGCTCGCACGCGGTGGAGCGGACCAACCGCACCGGAGATCTCCGGTGCGGGAACAGACCACACGGAGGTAATGGATGAGCACGCAGAAAACGGCGATCGTGACCGGCGCGGCCCGGGGCATCGGCGCGGCCGTGGCCAAGCGCCTGGCGGAGGACGGGCTGGCCGTGGCCGTCCTCGACCTCGACGCCGATGCCTGCGCCGACACCGTCAAGGCGATCACCGACGCCGGTGGCAAGGCCATCGCGGTGGGTGCCGACGTCGCCGACGAGGCCTCGGTGAAGGCGGGTGTCGACAAGGTCGTCGAGGAGCTCGGACCCCCGACCGTCGTCGTCAACAACGCGGGCATCCTGCGCGACAACCTCTTGTTCAAGATGACCGTCGACGACTGGGACGCCGTCCTCGCCGTGCACCTGCGCGGTGCGTTCAACGTGACCAAGGCCGCACAGAAGCACATGGTCGACGCCGGCTGGGGCCGCATCGTCAACCTGTCGAGCACCTCGGCGCTGGGCAACCGGGGCCAGGCGAACTACTCCGCCGCCAAGGCGGGCATGCAGGGCTTCACCAAGACCCTCGCCATCGAGCTCGGCAAGTTCGGCGTGACCGCCAACGCCATTGCTCCCGGCTTCATCGAGACCGAGATGACCGCCGCCACCGCCGAGCGCATGGGTGTGCCCTTCGAGGACTTCAAGAAGGCCGCCGCGAGCCAGATCCCGGTCAACCGGATCGGTGCGCCGGAGGACATCGCCCACACCGCGTCGTTCTTCATCAGCGAGGGTGCAGGCTTCGTCTCCGGTCAGGTGGTCTACGTCGCCGGTGGTCCGAAGGACTGATCACCCGCAGACTTCGTTTCGACTCCTGGACTTCGATCGAGGTCTGGGAGTCGGAACGAGGTCGTGCAGTGGCCTGACGTGACTGCCCGAAGGCTGTGGCACAATCGTCAGCGCAGTGATCCCCCATGGTGTAATCGGCAACACTTCTGATTTTGGTTCAGGCATTCCAGGTTCGAGTCCTGGTGGGGGAGCTCCAAGTGTTCCGGTGGCGGAGCTCGGGCGCGCCGCGAGAAGACGGTGGCCGTGAGCTCGCACGAACAGTGCCGGTGCCCGAATCAATCCACCGGAACGATGAACCCTTCCTTGATGAGCCAGTCGTAGGCCACATCCGCGGGGTCCTGGCCGTCGATGTCGATGAGTCCGTTCAGTTCCTGCATGAGCGGGTCGGTGAGCTTGGCCGACAGGGGGGCCATCAGCTCGGCGATCTCCGGGTTGGCCTCGTGGAGGCCAGTGTTGATCACGACGCAACCGCTGTAGGGCAGGAAGAACTTCCGGTCGTCCTCCAGCACGGTGAGGTCGAGATTCTTGATGCGACCATCGGTGGAGTAGACCATGCCGAAGTTGCAGGGTTCGCTGCGTGCCGTGGAGGTGTAGACGACGCCGGAGTCCATGGTCGTCAGGTTGCCCTTCGGGACGCCGCCCGGTTCACCGAGCGGGATGCCGTAGGCCTTGAGCATCGGTATGAAACCGTCCGCGCGAGAGAGGAACTCGTCGTTGATGCAGAAGGTGCGTTCCGACTCGGGGAGCCTGGCGATGTCGGACATGGTCTTCACGTTCAGTTTCTGCGCGGTGGGGCTGGCCGCCGCGAACGCATAGGTGTTGTTGAACGACGCCGACGGTAGCCACTCGACGCCGTTGGCGCGCTCGGCGTCACGGACTCGTTCCCAGAGTTCCTGTGGGTCGGCGATGGTCTCGGTCTCGCCGAGGTAGGTCTGCCAGGCCGTGCCGGTGTACTCCCAGACGATGTCGGCGTCGCCATTGAGCAAGGCCTGCCGCGAGGACATGGATCCGGGTGCGTTGGTGAGGTCGTCGACCTCGGCTCCGGCCGCGGCCAGATAGGTGGCGGTGATCTTGCCGAGCAGAACCTGTTCGGTGAAGTTCTTCGACGTCACCGCGATCGAGGTGCCCTCCAGCGGGCGTTCACCGCCGGGCAGCGAGGCGGCGCGGAAGGTGCCCGACGAGCTGACCAGACCACATGCGGTCAGCATGACCAGCGTCATCACCGACGCGGCCAGGATCGCCAGAGCCCGGCGATGGGCTCTGGGGTGAGGGGTTCTGGGGCGGTGCGCTCTCATGAGATCCCCCGGGGCGTCGCGACGAGCTCGACGAGCCTGCCCAGCCAGTCGATCGTCATCGCGAGCAGCGCGACGAGAATGGCGCCGGTGACAAGCAGTTTCGGCAGGAACAGTGTGATGCCGGTGGTGATGACGGTCCCGAGACTCGGTGCCCCGATGAAGGTGCTCAGCGTCGCGGTGCCGACCAGGATGACCAGCGCGATCCGGACCCCGTTGAGGATCACCGGGACGGCCAGCGGCAACTCCACCTGGAACAGCGTGCGAGCGGCGGACAGTCCGATTCCCCGCGAGGCCTCGACCGTCCGCTGATCGACCTGCCGCAGACCCACGATCGTGTTCTGCAGGATGGGGAGCACGGCATAGACGACGAGACCGACGACGGCGGTGTTGAAACCGGTGCCGAGCCAGAAGGTGAACAACACGAGCAGGCCGATGGCCGGTGCGGCCTGCCCGATGTTGGCGATGTTGACCACGATCGGATTGAGCCATCGCATCGACGGACGGGTGAGCACGATCCCCAGCGGGATGGCAATGCACACCACGATGACCGTCGCCACGAGCGTCAGCTGGATGTGATCGATGATCGTCGCCTGCAGGGCGGGCCACGACATCGACGCGCTCTCGGTCTCGGTGAAAGTCGTGTTCTGGTACCAGATCACGAAACCGGCGGTGACGACGACGATCACCAGCGGCTCGAACCACACGTCGACCGGGATGCGTGAGAAGCGTCCACGACGCCCTTCCCCGGCCGAACCGAGCGTTGCCGCCGGACCGGTCGCGGTGATCTCGGCTTCCTCGGCGATGAAGCCCGTCATCGGTCGACGCTCGGCTCGGGCGTGCCGATCACGGTGGTGTCGCCGCTGGTGTCGTCGGCTGCCACGACCGGGGTCTCCACGGGCGCCGACCCATCGGCGTGATCGAGATAGCCGACGTGGTCGTCGTCGCGCACGGTCGCGAGCTGGTCGCGGATGGCCTCCATGACGGCGGCGATGTTCAGCGCTCCGACGACGGCACCGCGGCCGTCGGTGACGAGCACACCGCCCTGGCTGGTGGCGAGCATGGAGTCGAGGGCGTCGTTGAGCGTCGACGACTGGGCGACCACGGGAAGTCGCGGGTCGAGGTAGTCCGAGATCTCGGGTTTGGCCTTGATCTCGGCGATCGACGGCCAGGCGCGGGGGCGACCGTGTTGATCGACGACGGCCACCCAGTCCTCACCGGCTGCCCTGGCACGACCCACGACGCTGCCGGAGGGTTCGCCGACGCGTGCGGTCACGACATCTCTGATCTCCACATCGCGCACGCGGGTGAGTGTCAGATGAGCAAGGGTCGCACCGGAACCCACGAACTCCTCGACGAACGGGCTGGCCGGGTTGGCGAGGATCTCCTCCGGCGGCGCGTACTGCTCGACGCGGCCGCCCTCGGAGAGGATCAGCACCTTGTCGCCCAGTTTGGTGGCCTCTTCGAAGTCGTGGGTGACGATGACGATCGTCTTGGCGAGCTCGTGCTGGATCGCGATCAGTTTGTCCTGCAACCGTGCCCGAGTGATCGGGTCGACCGCGCCGAACGGCTCGTCCATCAGCAGCACCGGCGGGTCGGCGGCGAGTGCGCGGGCCACGCCGACACGTTGCTGCTGACCGCCGGACATGTCCTTGGGCAGCCGGTCGGCGAAGGTCGCCGCATCCAGGCCGACGAGGTCGAGCAGGTATTCGGTTCGTTCGTCGATCCGCTTCTTGTCCCACTTGAGGATTCGCGGGATCGCGCCGATGTTCTTGCTCACCGACCAGTGCGGGAAGAGGCCGCCGGACTGGATCACGTACCCGATGGACTGGCGCAGCCAGTCCGGGTTCTCCTCGGTCACATCGCGTCCGCCGATGTAGATGCGGCCCTCGGTGGGTTCGATGAGCCGGTTGATCATCTTGAGCGTCGTGGTCTTGCCGCAGCCCGACGGTCCGACGAAGGCGACGATGTCGCCGGCCTCGACCTCGAGATCGAGCTGTGCGACGGCCGGCTCGGACGAACCGCGATAACGCTTGACGACGCCGTCGAGCCGGATCGATTCCCCGCTGACGTTGCGATCCTTGCTGTCTCGCGTCGGCGAGGTGGTGAGGTCGGTCATGAGAGTCCCTTGGAGATGGTGAGTCGGCCGAGCAGAACCAGGAGCGCGTCGAAGACGAGCGCGATGATCACGATGAGAATCGTTCCGGCGAGCGCCATCTCGAGAGCATTGGCACCGCCGAGGCGGGAGAGTCCGTTGAAGATCAGGGAACCGAGCCCCGGGCCGAGTACATAGGCGACGATCGCGGCGATACCGACGATCATCTGGGTCGACACCCGGATTCCGGTCAGGATCACCGGCCACGCGATCGGCAACTCGACGGTGAACAGGATGCGCCAGCGCGAAAGTCCGATGCCGCGTGCGGATTCGACCACCGACGCCGGCACCGAGCGGAGTCCGACGACCGCATTGCCGATCACCGGCAACATCGCGAAGAAGGCGAGCATCAGGAACGACGGTGTCACGCCGAGTCCGAACGGGACGATGAGCAGCGCGAGCAGCGCGAGCGACGGAATGGTCAGTGCCACACGGCTCGACGTCAACGTCAAGGCGCCCACGACCGGCAATCGATAGACGAGGGCGGCCACGGCGATCGCGATGACGGTGCCCACCAGCACCGTCTGAAACGACAGCGACGCATGCTGGTACGTCAAGAACGTGAGAGACCGTGCGTTGTCACTGATGTAATCCCACAATTGCACTATCGGTGTCCCATCCCCGGCGTCGGAGTCGACATTACGCACGCGTGCGGCACGATGCCGACATTTGGACCGATCCAGTGTGCCACGGGCGCACCGTGGGTCGATCTCTCGCCGCGCAGGTGTCATCCTGGAACAGTGATCGACAATGCGAGGACCGAGCCGGATGCCGAACCCGAGGACGACGCGGCTCTGCTTGCCGATGCGGTGAAGTCCTGGACACGGATCGTCGCCTGGGTGCTCGGCGTCGGCGGGGTCATCGGCTTCGTGGCGTCGTTCGTGCTCACGGTCGAGCGTTTCGAGCTCGCCGCCGACCCCGACTACGTGCCGTCGTGCAACTTCAACCCGGTGCTGAGCTGCGGGTCGGTGATGGCGCAGCCGCAGGCCGCGCTGTTCGGTTTCCCCAATCCGCTGCTCGGCGTCGCCGGCTTCGCGGTGGTGATCACCATCGGCGCGGCCCTGTTCGCCGGCGCGCGGTTCGCGGGATGGTTCTGGGCGGGACTGCAGGTCGGCGTGACCCTGGCGATGGCGTTCATCTGCTGGCTGATCTACTCGAGCCTGTACTCGATCGGCGCGTTGTGCCCGTACTGCATGGTCGTGTGGGCGGCCACGCTGCCGATCTTCGTGTTCGTCACCGTGCGCAACGCACATGCGAGCGGACTGACCTCACGCTCGGGGCTCGCGCTGTTCCTCGCCCGCAGCCACGCGGCCGTCCTGGTCCTGGCCGTCGGCGTCGTGATCGTGTTGATCGCGGTGCGGTTCTGGTCGTACTGGTCGAGCCTGTACTGAGGGTTTCGACGGGGCTCAACCGGCAGCACGGGGCTCGACCGGCAGGGGAGGGCTCAGCCGGTCAGGCGACCTGGGCGTCGAAGCACCTCTCGAGGGTGCGTGAGGAGATCAGCCACCGGTTGTCGACGAGCTCCCATTCATCGCGGTACCAGAGCCCGATGAGGAATGTCGAGGACTCGGTCTGCATGGGATTGAGGCACATCGTGCGGGTGCGTGCGCGGGACTCGTCGATCTCGAACTCGTGGTTGCCGAGGAAGTGGCAGTACGCCGTGAATGCCGGCAGCATCTCGGCGAGCCAGGCCTTGGACTCGGCGAGGCTGCCCACGACGCCGCCCATCACGCTGAAGTCGAGCCGGGCGTCGGCGGTGAACAGCGGGTCGAGGTCGTCGAACCGGCGGGAGTCCACGGCGGTGGCGTAAGCGGTCAGTGTCTGCTGGATCTCCAGGCGGGCGGAGATCTCCTCGATGCTCAACATGCGGTCCTCACGTCAGCAGTCTGGCAGGCGAATCGCCGCAACATTGGGGGATTGGACCGGTCTGGTCCTACCCTGGGCGCATGGGGATCGGGCGTCCGACGGAAGGTTCGGCCGAGGTGCAGCGAGCTCCTCGGGCGCGGATGACCGGCGCCCAGCGGCGGCTGCAGCTCATCGAGGTCGCTCGCGGACTCTTCGCAGAGCGGGGTTACGAGGGCACGGCCATCGAGGAGATCGCCCAGCGCGCGGGGGTCTCGAAGCCGCTCGTCTACGAGCATTTCGGCGGCAAAGAGGGCTTGTACGCGGTGGTCGTCGACCGCGAGATGGAGACCCTGCTGGAGATGGTGACGTCGTCGCTGTCGAAGAACCGTTCGCTGTATCGCATCCAGCAGGTCGCGCTCGCGCTCCTGACCTACATGGAGGAACGCACCGACGGTTTCCGTATTCTGGTCCGCGGCGACAGCACGGCGGGTACCGGCGAAACAGCCACCTACTCAAGCCTTCTCAATGACGCGATCAGTCAGGTCGAGCACATCCTGGCCGGGGATTTCGAACGCCGCGGCTTCGATCCCGCACTCGCACCGCTCTACGCCCAGGCGCTCGTCGGCATGGTGTCGGTGACCGCGCAGTGGTGGCTCGACGTCCGGGAGCCGTCGAAAGAGGTCGTGGCGGCGCATCTGGTCAACCTGTGCTGGAACGGGCTCACCCGGCTCGATCCCGAGCCTCCTCTCGTCGGGCCGGAGTACACCGAACCCCTGCGGCGGACCACCGTCGACGACGCCTGACACCTCGCCCCGCACAATCGCCGGTCCGCATCTGGCCGGACCACCCTCAGGCGCCCGGCGTGGTCACCTCTCCTGGCGCGCCGGAGCCCGCTAATCTCCGACACATCGTGGTGTGCGCACCGTGGCCGAGCAGGAGAGGAAACCCCGGCCAGTGGAGACCGTCGGCATCTATCTCGTCGTGATCTTCGTGTGCGGATTCCTGGCGCGGTTGGTCCGGTTGCCCACCCTCGTCGGCTATCTGGCGGCGGGGTTCATCCTGCATGCGCCGGGGATCGACGAGTTGCCGATCATCGACACCCTCGCAGAGCTGGGGGTGACGATCCTGCTCTTCACCATCGGACTCAAGCTCGACCTGCGAATGCTGTTCCGGCGCGAGGTCTTTCTCACCACGGCCATCAACCTCGCGGTCATCATGGGACTCACGACGGGCTTCCTCGGTCTCCTCTCGACGGTCGGGGTCCGGATGCTGATGGGCGAGGGGTGGCAGACCCTCGCGATCCTCGGCTTCGCGCTGTCGTTCTCCAGCACGGTGTTCGTGGTGCAGGTCCTCGACGAACGCTCCGAATCCCATTCCCTCTACGGACGCATCGCCATCGGCATCCTCGTCCTGCAGGACGTCGTCGCCGTCGCCTATCTCACGGCCATGCGCGGCGAGCCACCGAGCCCGTGGGCGCTGGCGCTGGTGCTGCTGGTCCCCGGGGGGTGGATCGTCCGTCGACTGTGGAACCGGCTCGGGCACGGCGAATTGCAGACCCTCTTCGGCGTGACGATGGCGCTGGTGCCCGGCTACTGGCTGTTCGAGTCGGTGGGGATCAAGGGTGACTTCGGGGCGATGATCATCGGGGTGCTGCTGGCCTCACACCCTCGCGCCTCCGAGCTCTCGCGCACCCTCTTCGGCCTTCGTGAACTGCTGCTGGTCGGGTTCTTCGTCTCGATCGGTCTCCATGTCACGCCGACCCCGGAGACCGTTGCCCTGGGTCTGCTGCTGGTACTCCTGCTGCCCATCGAAGCCGCGCTGTTCACCCTGGTGCTGGCCCTGTTCGGTCTTCGTCGTCGTACCTCGATCCTCGCCGGCCTCGCGCTGGCCAACTTCTCCGAGTTCGGCCTCATCGTGATCTCCACCGGGGTCGACGCGGACCTTCTCGAGGGGGACTGGCTCGTCGTCACCTCCGTCGCCGTCGCGGCGAGTTTCGTGTTCTCGACCCTGGTCAACCGTCGCGGTTCGCGGCTGGTGAGCAAGCTGTCCGCCTTTGTCCCGACGACCCCCGCCGCTCGCCGCCACCCCGAGGACGCGCCGATCGATCTCGCTCCCGCACGTGCGGTGGTCCTCGGCCTGGGCCGGGTGGGCAGTTCTGCCTATGAACGTCTCGTCGACGAATACGGACTCAGCGTCGTCGGCGTGGAGAACGATCCCGTCAAGGTCGACGCGCTGCGGGGACGCGGCCTGCGGGTCATCGAGGCCGACGCCACCGAGACGGCGTTCTGGGATCGCTGTGTCGGCGTCGCCGGCGTCGAACTGCTGGTGCTGGCGATGCCGTTTCACGGCTCCAACCTGGTGGCGCTGGACCGGGTCGCCGAGCGGGACTTCGACGGCACGGTGGCCGTGGTGGCCCAGTACGACGACGAGCGCGGCGAACTGCTCGGCCGGGGAGCGGACGTGGCCTTCCACATCTATGAGGGCACCGGGGTCGGTCTCGCCGACGCCGCGGCCGAGGCCGCGGGGCTCGACCGCTGAGACTAGGGAACCGGCGCGTCGGCCCAGAGGTCTTTCTGCATGTAGACGCAGTCGATCCACTGGCCGGCCTTGTGGCCGATCGACCGTAACCGGCCGACCTCGGCGAAACCGTGGCGGGCGTGCAACGCGATCGAACCCTCGCCTCCGGTCGCGGCGATCACCGCCACGATCTGCCGCACGTTCTCGGGGTTCGTCCGCTCGAGCATCGCCGCCATCAACGTCGACCCGATCCCGCGACCGCCGAAGCCCGGAGCCACGTAGATCGAGTCCTCGGTGGACAGGTCGTAGGCCGGCATCGTGCGGAATGTGCCGAGGTAGGCGTATCCGACGACCTGTTCGGAGCCGGTCTCGTCGAGCGCTCTCGCGACGACGAACGGCCGCCCGGCCGAGGTGATCGCCGCATGCTTGGCCTGCCACTGGGCCGGCGAGGGGACGACATAGTCGAAGGTTGCGACGGTGTGCAGCACGTAATGCGCGTAGATCTCGGCGACGGCCTCACAGTCGTCGACGGTCGCGTCGGTGACACGGATCCGCGTGCGTCCGGCGTCGGGTGCCCTCTCGGTCATGCGGATGAGGGTAGGCCAGCCCGATCGGGCCGCCGAACTCGAGAGCTGAGGGGGCGGTGGTGCGCGGATCGGCGCCACATACAATCGGCGGAGTGTCGAAGCCCCGTGCCCTGTCCGGTCTGGCCGCGCTCGCGTGTGCGGACAAGTCTTTCCGCGAGGTCCACGAGCGCCGCGAGGAGCGTCGGCTCGACATCACCGCCCCGGACGCGGCGAGGCCCTTCCTGGTCTCGTGCATGGCCGCCGATGCGCAGACGCCGCTGCTGGTCGTCTCGGCCAACGGTCGTGAGGCCGACGATCTGACCGCGGAACTCGGTGAACTCCTCGACGACGCCGATGCCGTCGCGCAGTTCCCCTCGTGGGAGACGCTGCCGCACGAGCGGCTCTCGCCCAGCGCCGACACCGTCGGTCAGCGACTCGCGGTACTCCATCGACTGGCCAACCCCGGCGACAATCCGCTGCGCATCGTGGTCACCACGGTTCGTTCGTTGGTCCAGCCGATGGCCCCCGGTCTCGCCGACGTCGCCACCGTGACCCTGCGGGAGGGCATCGAGGTCGACTTCGACGCCCTGCTGGCCCAGTTGGTCGAGATGGCCTACGAGCGTGTCGACATGGTCGGACGACGCGGCGAGTTCGCCGTTCGCGGCGGCATCCTCGACGTCTTCCCGACCACCGCCGACCACCCTGTGCGAGTGGAGTTCTGGGGCGACGAGATCACCGAGATGCGTGCCTTCTCGGTGGCCGACCAGCGCAGCCAGCCCGAGGTCGAGACCACCGAGGTGCGTATCCACCCGGGCCGGGAGCTGCTGCTGACCGAGAAAGTCCGTGCGCGCGCGGGCGATCTCGCGGCGGCCAACCCCGACGACCCGACCCTCACCGAGATGCTCGGCAAGCTGACCGAGGGAATTCCGGTGGAGGGCATGGAGGCCCTGATCCCCGCGCTCGTCGACGGTGAGATGCAGTTGCTGACCGAGGTGATCCCGGCGTCGATGCGTGTGCTCATCCTCGACCCCGAGAAGGTGCGGACGCGGGCGTCGGACCTGTCGAAGACAGGCGCGGAGTTCCTCGAGGCGTCCTGGACCGCGGCAGCCATGGGTGCGCAGGCGCCGATCGACGGCCGGTCGTCGGAGAGCATCGGCATCGACCTGCAGGCCAGCGCCTACCGGCCGCTCGACGAGGTGCGTACGACGACTCTCGCGACCGGGCGGCAGTGGTGGACGCTCAGTCCGCTCGCGACCGGCAGCGGCGACGAACTCGAACTCGACCTGGGCCCGGGGCCCGCACCCCGTGGCGACGAACGTGAGATCGCGGCGACCTTCGCGCAGTTGCGCGCCCATGTCGCCGACGGCAAGACCGCGGCGATCGTCGTCGCGGGCAAGGGCACCGCGCAGCGCGTCGGGGAGCGGCTGTCCGAGGCCGAGGTGCCCTACGTGATCGCCGAGCCCGGGCACCGTCCGGAGCCCGGGGAGGTGGCGGTCTTCTGTGCGCCGCTGCGCGCGGGCATCGTGTGTCCCGACGCCGGTCTGGTGGTGGTCGCCGAGGCCGACCTCACCGGTACGCGCGTCGCCAATGTCCGTGACGGACGCAAACTTCCGGCCAAGCGTCGCAACCAGGTCGATCCGCTCGCGCTGGCCGCGGGTGACCTCGTCGTGCACGACCAGCACGGCATCGGCAAGTTCGTCGAGATGATCGAGCGCACCGTCTCGGGGGCGCGCCGCGAGTACCTCGTCCTGGAGTACGCGTCGAGCAAGCGCGGGCAGCCGGCCGACCGGCTCTACGTGCCCATGGACGCCCTGGATCAGTTGTCCCGCTATGTCGGCGGCGAGCAGCCGTCGCTGTCCAAGCTCGGCGGGTCGGACTGGCAGAACACCAAACGCAAGGCGCGCAAGGCTGTTCGGGAGATCGCCGGGGAGTTGGTGCAGCTGTACGCGGCCCGCCACGCCGCCCCCGGTCACGCCTTCGGCCCCGACACCCCGTGGCAACAGGAGATGGAAGACGCCTTCGACTTCACCGAGACCGTCGATCAGCTGACCGTCATCGCCGAGGTCAAGGCGGACATGGAACGCCCCGTCCCGATGGATCGCGTCGTGGTCGGCGACGTCGGCTACGGTAAGACCGAGATCGCGGTCCGGGCGGCGTTCAAAGCCGTGCAGGACGGCAAGCAGGTCGCGGTCCTCGTGCCGACAACCATTCTCGCGCAACAGCATCTGCAGACCTTCACCGAGCGCATGAGCGGCTTCCCGGTGCGCGTCCGTGGCCTGTCGCGGTTCACCGATCCCAAGGAATCCCGCGAGATCATCCAGGCGATGGCCAACGGTGAGGTCGACGTGGTCATCGGTACGCACCGGCTCCTGCAGACCGGAATCGTCTGGAAGGACCTCGGTCTGGTCATCGTCGACGAGGAGCAGCGCTTCGGTGTGGAGCACAAGGAGCACATCAAGTCGCTGCGCACCCACGTCGACGTGCTGACCATGTCGGCGACCCCGATCCCGCGCACACTGGAGATGTCGATGGCCGGCATCCGCGAGATGTCGACGATCCTCACCCCGCCCGAGGAGCGGCATCCCGTGCTCACCTATGTGGGTGCCTACGCACCCAAACAGGTGGCCGCCGCCATCCGGCGTGAACTCCTGCGCGACGGGCAGGTGTTCTACGTGCACAACCGTGTGTCGACCATCGACAAGACGGCCAGGGACATCGCGGCGATGATTCCGGAGGCGAGAGTCATTGTCGCACATGGCCAGATGGGGGAGGATCAGCTCGAACGAACGGTCTCGGGGTTCTGGAACCGCGAATACGACGTGCTGGTCTGTACGACGATCATCGAGACCGGTCTGGACATCTCCAACGCCAACACGCTCATCGTCGACCGCGCCGAGAACTTCGGTATCTCGCAGCTGCACCAGCTGCGCGGTCGGGTGGGGCGCAGCCGTGAACGCGGGTACGCCTACCTGCTCTACAGCCCCGACCGTCCGCTGACCGAGACCGCCTACGACCGGCTGGCGACGATCGCGCAGAACAACGAGCTCGGTGCCGGTATGGCGGTGGCGCTCAAGGACCTCGAGCTGCGTGGAGCCGGAAACGTGCTCGGCGCAGAACAATCCGGTCACGTCGCCGGTGTCGGCTTCGACCTGTACGTGCGGCTCGTCGGTGAGGCCGTCGAGGCCTACCGTGCTGCGGCCGACGGCAAGCCGGTCGAAACGCAGGAGACCGGGGAGGTGCGCGTCGACCTACCTGTCGACGCGCACATCCCGGTCGAGTACGTCGACTCCGACCGTCTGCGCCTCGAGGCGTACCGCAAGCTCGCCTCGGCCGCCGACGACGCCGCCGTGGATTCGGTGCTCGTCGAACTCAACGACCGCTACGGCCCGCCGCCGGTCGAGACCACCCGGCTCGCCTCGATCGCGCGACTGCGCCTGCGCTGCCGTGAACGCGGTGTCGCCGAGATCGGGCTGGCGGGGCAGGGTCTCAAGATCTCACCGATGCAGTTGCTCGACAGCGAACAGGTGCGCCTGCGCCGGCTCTACCCGTCGGCGACCTTCCGGGCGACGACCTCGGTGGTCACCCTGCCGATCCCGCGTACCGGAGGCGTGGGCTCGGCGCGGCTGCGCGACGACGAGCTCATCGAGTTCGTGACCACGTTCCTGACCCAGATCAAGCCGGATCCGAACGGCTGAGCACCGCTCAAACCGCCCCACGAGAGCGCCCTCCAGGGCGCCACGGGCGACAATATGTCGTCGAAGTTGCTGACCAGGGCGGTTTTCGGGGGTGGTTTTCCGGCGCGACTGCCGGGGGATAGGTTGATGACGAGACGCGGGGGTCGAGACTGTGGGGGTCGAGAAAGGTGACGACGCATGACGGTGGTGCTGCTGGACCCGGCACAGCCCGACCTGATCCCCATCCGCGCGCGCGGACGGTTGTCCGGGCCGGTGAAGGTCACCGAGGACGTTCCCGCCGCCATGCTGTGGGAGCTCGACCACGTCGAACCCGTCTTCGAGGACTCGGCCGACAACGGAGACTCGGACGGCGGCGACTCGGTATTGGTCAGCACCGACCCCGGCCACCCGCTCGTGCGGGCCAGGATCGCCCGCGGCGAGGAGGTCATCGCGGCCGCGACGAAGCCGCCGGAGCAGCCGGCGTCGGGCACCGCGCTCCTCGAGTCCGTCGCGCTCATGGACACGCTGCGCCGTAACGGGCCGTGGGAGAGCACCCAGACGCACCACTCGTTGCGCCGCTACCTGCTCGAAGAGGTCTACGAGCTCCTCGACGCAATCGAATCGGGTGACCCCGTCGAGCTCAAAGAGGAGCTCGGGGACCTGCTGCTGCAGGTCCTCTTCCACGCCCGGATCGCCGCTGACGACCCCGACGCCCCGTTCGACATCGACGACGTCGCACGCAGTTTCACCTCCAAGGTCATGGGCCGCACACCCGGTGTGCTGTCCGGCGCACATTCCGACCTCGAGACCCAGATCCGCGAATGGGAAGAACACAAGGCCGCCGAGAAGCAGCGCGGTTCGGTGCTCGACGGCGTCGCCACGACGCAGCCCGCGCTGGCGCTGCTGCAGAAGGTCCTCGAAAGGCTCACCGCCGCAGGCTATCCGGTGGAGACGATTCCGGCCGAGACGCTGACGGTCACCGTTGTGGCCGGCGATGACAGCGTCGAGGCGCAGGCACGTGACCGCGCGCTCGCGCTGATGGCTCAGGTGCGCGCCGCGGAGGCCCGCGCCGCCGAGATCGGTGTCGTCCTGGATTCGCGCGGGGCGTGGGAGAGCGTGCTGGAGCCGGAGGCCTGAGCGCCGGCCGGCACCGGGCGCTCGGGAAGCTCACTCGAACAGCCGCTGACCCCACCACTCGCCGGGCTGCAGTCCGGGCGGGATCGCGAACACCGCCGAGCCGTTCGGGATCAGGTACTCGGTCATCGCGTCCTTGCGGGACAGCGTCTGCTGCATCGGCACGAACTGCTTGCCGGTGTCGCGGTTGAAGGCGATGAAGAACAACCCGGCGTCGAGGTGGCCGAAGCCGTCGGAGCCGTCGGTGAAGTTGTAGCCACGACGCAGAATCCGGACGCCACCGAGATTGTCCGGATGTGCAAGGCGCACGTGCGAGTCCCGGGGGATGACCGGTGTGCGGCCGGAGGTCACGAGGAAGTCGGGGTCGTCGAACTCGTCGGTCTTGCCCAGGGGAGCGCCCGCGGCCTTGGTGCGCCCGACGATCTGTTCCTGCTCCAGCAGGTGTGCCCGGTCCCAGGGTTCGATGTCCATCCTGATGCGTCGGGCGACGAGGTAGGTGCCACCGGTCATCCACTGCGCAGCCGGCGGGTTGTCCTGCGGAGACACCCACACCCAGCGGTCGAGGAGGTCGGTGTCCTCGGCTCGCAGATTGTTGGTTCCGTCCTTGAACCCGAACAGGTTTCGGGGCGTGGACTGCGACTGGGTGGTCGCCGAGGTCCGGCCGAACCCGAGCTGCGACCAGCGCACCGCGACGACTCCGAACGCCATGCGGGCCAGGTTCCGGATCGCGTGGACGGCGACCTGCGGGTCGTCGGCGCAGGCCTGCACACAGATGTCGCCGTAGGAGCGCGCCGGGTCGATCTTCTCCGCCGCGAACATCGGAAGATCCACGAGTGCAGCAGGTCTGCGGTCGGCGATGCCGAACCGATCCGGCCGGTCGGGTGCCGCGGCGCCGGGACCGAACAGGCCCGGACCGAATCCGATGGTCAGGGTCAGGTTCGACGCACTCAGGCCGAGTGCCTCGCCGGTGTCGGCCGGGGGTGTGTAGTCGCCGAGCCCGGTCGCCCCGTCGGCGACGGTCTCTTCGCCGCGCGTCATCCGTTCGGCGGCATCGGTCCACCGGCGGAGCATGGCGATCAGCTCGTCGCGCGACTCGGTCACGACGTCGAAGCTCGCGAAATGCAGCCGGTCCTGCGCGGCGGTGACGATCCCGGCCTGGTGCGCGCCCCGGAACCCGACGATCTGGGAGCGCGGCTCCGAGGTCGCCGAAGCCCGGCCGATGGCCACCCCGCCCGCGGCGGCGGCGAGTCCGGCGCCGGCACCCCCGATCATCGCCCGTCGCGAGAGACCGCGCCGCGGCGGGCGCCCGGAGGCATCCGCCGCCGGCGGTGTCGGTGGCTCCGCTGCCGGCGGTGTCTGGGGATCTGACGTCGGATCGGTCACTGCTGCAACACGATCCCGGGTACCTGGGACAGCGTGGAGGACAGCGCGTCGATCTGGTTGGAGAGTTCCTTGCGCTGTTCGGGGGTCACCTCGGTGTAGGAGACGTAGCCGTCACCCGAGCGGTACTTGTTCACCGAATCGCGTACCGCGGCGAACTGGGCGGTGATCTTGTCCATCAGTGCCGGATCCTTGGCGGAGATGATCGGCTGCAAGGTGGCGATGGCGGTCTCCGAGCCGTCGACGTTGCCCGCGAAGTCCCAGAGGTCGGTGTGGGAGTACCGGTCCTCCTCGCCGTCGATCTTGGTGGCGGCGACCTCGTCGATCAGGGCCTGCGGTCCCTTCACGAAAGACGCTGTCTCGAACTCGAAGTCGGGGGAGTTGACCTCGTCGCGCAGCGTGGTCACGTCGGCGAGCAACTGGTCGGCGACCGGGGCGATGGTCGCGGCGTTGTCGGTCTTCTTCGCGTTCTCGGCGTCGGCCGGGGTGATCTGACCCGGTGCGTTCCCGATCTCGGCGGGCTGCGGCGGCCAGAGGAATCGCTCGATCCGGTGGAATCCGGTGAACGGCAGGGTGCCGTCCTCGGTGTCGTCCCAGCGCATGTCGACCGCGGGATCGAGGTCGGGGAACGATTCGGCGACCGGCTCGATGCGTTCGTACGGGGTGCGCGCCAGGCCGAACTGGGCGCGGGCGGCGTCGAGGTTGCCGGACTTGACGTTGCCGACGAACTCCGACACCTGGGAATGCAGGGTGTTCAGCTGGTTTCGGACGTACTCGAGATACTGGGCCTTCGCCGCGGTCACGTCCGCGGGGACGTCGGCTTTCTCCTTGCGCTCGCCGCCCACCGAGATCTCGCTGCGGATACCGTTGCCGACCATCCCCGGCTTGCAGGCCACGGTGTAGGTGCCCGGTTCGACGATCTCGACGGTCAGGTTGCTCGACAGGCCCGGCCCGATGTTCTCGACCTCACCGAGGACGCGGTTGTTGTTGCCGTACACGTAGAACTCGGTGACCTTGTTGCCGGAGTTGGTCACCGCGAAATCGACGTCGCCCGTGGTCGCCTCGGCGCTCGCGAGATCGCAGGCGTCGTTCGTCGAGGTGACCGCGATGGCGCCGTCGGCGCTGCTCTTCTCGGTACAACCCGTCAGGAGTACGGGTACGACTGCGACCGCGGCCGCACCTGCGGCCACCACGGTTCTGCGATTCACTGGGGGTTCCTCTCGGTTGCGGTCTCGGCGGATGCCGGGCTCTGCGCAGGGTTGGTTGTCACAGCGGGGGAGGCGGTCTCGGCGTCGGCCGGGTCGGTGTGCGGCCGGGCACGGCGCCCGCTCGCCTGTCGGCGCAGGAACAGGGTCAGCACGACGGCGACGTAGACGATCCACACGATCACCTGTAGCGCTGTGGGATCGGGCCGGAAGTTGAAGATGCCGCCGAGGATCGTGCCGTACCAGGACGACGCGTCGTAACCGGCCGAGACGTCGAAGGCGACCGCGTTGAACCCGGGGAGCCAGCCGACGGTCTGCAGAGCGCCGACACCGTAGGTCAGGATGCCCGCGGCGACGAAGATCAGGAAGATGCCGGTGTAGGTGAAGAACACCCTGAAGTTGAGGCGGACGGCGCCCTGATAGATCAGCACCGTCAGCACGACGGCGGCCAGTACGCCAAGCAGCAGACCCACCAGCGGCCACAAACCGCCCGCGACACTCTCGGCATACCCGACCATGAGCAGAGCCGTCTCGAAGCCCTCGCGCCCGACGGCGAGGAACGCCAGCCCCATCACCGACGCCCGGCCGGCGACGAGGGCCTGCGACATCCCGCTCTGGAGGTCGGCGGAGATGTGCGAGGCCGCCTTGCTCATCCACAGCACCATGAACGTGACGATCACGACGGCGACCAGTGACGCGACACCGGCGATGGTCTCGGCCGCGAGCGGCGTCATGGTCGAGGTGCCGAAATGGATCACGAAGAAGACCACGACGACCATGACGACCGCGGCGCCGACACCGGCCCAGATCCACTTGAGCGCATCTCGTCGGCCGGTCTTCACGACGTAGGCCACGAGAACCATGACCACTATGCCCGTTTCAAGACCTTCGCGGAGACCGATGAGGCCACTGCCGAACATCTGGGTGAACGTCGAGGGCGCGGAGTCCGCAGCCGCGAACAACGTGCCGCCCGAGGCGACGAAAGACACTGACACCATCCCCTCCGACGCGTGTCCGCGCCGGCTACTTCGCTGAGGCTAACCACACCGAACGTTAGACCTGAAGACGTTTCCGGCATAGGGCCATCCGCCTCATCGACCGCACGCGCAGTCGCACACCGCCGGAGGCCGGCACTTATGCGTACCGTGATTTCTTCTCGCTTGTTCTGGTACCGACCGGATTGTCGGATTCGGAATTCACCCGCCATCGCCGGATCGGGCGGCGGCTGGGCCATCATGGACAGATGGTCTCCACCCGCGACTCCGTTTTCGGCAGGGACAACGTCCTCTTGGTGCACTGGCACGACCTCGGACGGCATCTGGGAAGTTACGGCGCCGACGGCGTCGAGAGCCCGGTTCTCGACGAGCTCGCCGCCGACGGAATCCGTTTCACCGACGCACACGCGACCGCGCCACTGTGCTCGCCCGCGCGCGGTTCGCTCTTCACGGGCCGATACCCGCATCGCAACGGGCTCGTCGGACTCGCTCATCACGGGTTCGAGTACTTCGCCGACGTGCAGACACTGCCGTCGCTGCTCGCCGGGGCGGGTTACCGGTCGGCGCTGTTCGGCATGCAGCACGAGAGTGCCGATCCCGCCCGCCTCGGCTTCGACTCGGTCGACGTGTCGGACTCGCGATGCGACTACGTCGTGGAGCGATCCCAGGACTGGCTGCGCCGGCACGGTGCCGACGACCAGCCCTTCTTCCTGACCGCCGGGTTCTTCGAGACGCACCGGCCCTATCCGGCCGACGAGTACAAGCCCGCCGACACCAGCACCATCGCCGTCCCGGGTTTCCTGCCCGACACCGCCGACGTCCGCGACGATCTCGCCGGGCTGCACGGCTCGATCACCAAGGCCGACGCCGCGGTGGGCCGGCTGCTCGACACCGTCGCCGAACTCGGTCTGCAGGTGAGCACGTGGATCGTGTTCGTCACCGATCACGGCCTCGCGTTCCCCCGCGCGAAATCGACCCTGTACGCGGAGGGGACCGGAGTCGCGCTGATCATGCGCCCACCGACCCGGCGCGGTATCGCGCCGAGGGTCTACGACGACCTGTTCTCCGGCGTGGACCTGACACCGACGCTGCTGGAGTTGCTCGACGTCGACATCCCGGACTCGGTCGACGGTGATTCGCACGCGCCGGCACTCGTCGAGCACCTCGAGGCGGCGGTGCGTGCCGAGGTGTTCACCGAGAAGACCTACCACGATGCCTTCGACCCGATCCGGGCCGTGCGGACCAAGGATTTCAGCTACATGGAGAACTACGCCGCCCGGCCGGCGCTGCTCCTGCCCCTCGACATCGCCGACAGCCCGTCCGCGCGAGCTCTGGATCAGCAAGAGATACAACGGGATCGGCCGCGCGTCGAACTCTACGACCTGCGTTCCGACCCGTATGAGCGCAACAATGTCGCCGACGACCCGTCCCATGCGCAGGTGCGCACCGCCCTTGCCGAGCGGTTGGCGCGATGGCGCACCGAGACCGATGACGAGCTGCCCGACGAGGACACCGGGACGGCCATCGCGCAGCGCTTCATGGCGGCCTTCCACGCCAAGGCGGCGCAGGTGGAACCGGAGGAGGAGGCGTTGCCGTCCCGCCGGCCCAAGGGCGCCCGTCGCGAGCTCGCCGGGGAGATCACCTCGGGCACCGACTGACACGGGTCGGTCATAACGGGCGCAGCTGGCTCCGGCGTCGGCGACGCCGGGCCCACCTGTCAAGGTTTTTCGCAGGCGTGGGTGTAAAAGGCCAGCTTGCGGCTGGTTTCGGCGTCGCTAGACTCATCGTTCATGTCAGCAACGTCCTCGTCGGGACCGTCGGATTACCTGGTGTGCGCGAGTCAGCGCAGCGGCAGCACGCTGCTCGTGGAATCGCTCGCGGCCACCGGCGTCGCCGGCCGGCCGGAGGAGTTCTTCCAGTACTTCGCGGCATCGTCGCGGTCCCCGCAGCCGCGCGAATGGTTCGCCGGTGTCGGCGACCCGACCATCCTCCGACTGCTCGACCCGTCCGAGCCGGGCGTCGTGGACCGGCGGGACGCGGACACCTGGCGTGCCGACGTCCTCGACGCGGGCCGCACCGACAACGGTGTCTGGGGCGGCAAGCTGATGTGGAACCAGACGCCGCTGCTCATCGGGCGCAGCCGCATCGGGTCGGGTTCGCTGCGCACCGCCGTCCGGTGGTTGTTCGACGGCGCCGATCCGCTGTTCGTCCACGTTTACCGGAACGACGTTGTCCCGCAGGCTGTCTCGATGTGGCGGGCGGTGCAGACCCAGGTGTGGCGCAACGACGGCTCCGACGACGACACCGAGAACGACTCCGCGATCTATCACGCCGGGGGTATCGCGCACCTCGCCGGAATCCTGCGCGATCAGGAACGGCAGTGGCGCAACTGGTTCGACGCCGAGCGGATCGAACCCCTCGACATCGAATTCCGTGACCTCGTCGACGATCCCACCAAAGCCACCGCCCGCGTCCTCGAGAAGATCGGCCAGGACCCGGCCCTGGCGCCGCCGCCGCCACTGAAACCGCAGTCCGATTCTCGGTCCAAGGACTGGGCACAGCGCTACCGAGAAGATGCCGAACGACACGGATATCCACTGTGACGGCCAGGAACGGATCGTCAGACCGCCCCTGAAAAGCGCCCTCCACGAGGCAGTGGCCGACGATATGTCGTCGGCGGGTTCAGGGGGTCGGAGCCGCTGCACAGGGCGTTGTTCAGGGGCGGTTTTCGGCACGGCCGCGCCGACATCGGCCGGCTCGCCTCGCTGGTCCCCGGTGCGCTGACGGACCGCGGCATCATGGACGGGTGAGTTGCTGCCAACCGCCCGGACCCGCCTCATCCGAGTCCGTGTCGTCCGAGCCCGCGTCGCCCGAGTCCGTGTCGCGCACACCGGTCGCGAGCCGGGGGACCGGTGAGCACCCGATCGACACCGTGAGCGTGCCCGCCGGCCGCTTCGCGATGGGCGACGCCCACGACGAGGGATACCGCACCGATGGCGAGACGCCCGTCCACGACGTGGAGCTCAGCGGTTTCTCGATCGACACCACGACGGTGACCAACGCAGCCTTTGCGCTGTTCGTCGACGCGACCGGACACGAGACCGACGCCGAACGCCTCGGCGGGTCGGCGGTCTTCCACTCCTACGCCGCCGCGCCCGGCGAACCCGTGGCCGCCACGCCCTGGTGGCTCGCGGTGCCCGGCGCGTCGTGGCGACGGCCGGCAGGACCCGGCAGCGACCTCGACGGCCGATCCGATCATCCCGTCGTACACGTCAGTCACCACGACGCCCTGGCCTACTGCGCATGGGCCGGTCGGGCACTGCCGAGCGAGGCGCAGTGGGAGTACGCGGCGCGCGGCGGCCTCGATGGCGCGCGGTTCCCGTGGGGTGACCGGTCTCCGACGCAGGAGAACCCACGGTGCAACATCTTCCGGGGCGACTTCCCGGACCGGCCTGCCGCGCCGGTCGGCACCACGCCGGTACGCACCTTCGAGGCCAACGGTTACGGGCTGTACCAGTGCGCGGGAAATGTGTGGGAATGGTGTGCCGACAGGTTCAGCGCCCGCTACTACCGGAATTCCGACCCGGTCGACCCGACGGGGCCGGACCGCGGGACCGTGCGGGTCCTGCGCGGCGGCAGCCACCTCTGCCACGACTCGTACTGTCGCCGCTATCGGGTCGCCGCGCGATCGCACAACACCCCCGATTCGACGGCGAGCAACATCGGGTTCCGGACCGTCGGGAAAGACCAGCTCTGAGGTAGCCCGGGAACCGAACAGGATCGCCGGCAGTTGTGGGAATGACTGTGAGTTCTCTCGTGGAGGACCCGGCCGTGGTGTGCGATCGTTGTCGTTCTCCCCGGGTGTCGGCCCGCGAGGAGAACTCAGCGAACGAACCCGCAGCGAAGGCATCGGCAGCGAAGAACCGGCAGCGAGCGAGCCATCAGCGGCGAGACAGGAGTGGGACAGGAATGGGTGTGGTGGGACGTCGGCGATCGTGGAGGACTGCGGTGGTCACCGGTGGCGCGGCGGTCGCGGCGTCGGTGTTGCTCGCCGGCTGTATCGACCTCCCGTCCCTGAACAGGCCGGACATCCCCGAGGGCATCCCGCCGGGCGCGGGCGTACCGCAGCCCTACATCGACATCAACTCGCCCGGGCGCACCGCCAACCTGATGCACGAGTGGGCCGTGCCGATCTCCGAATCGACCGGCATCCCGGTCGTCGCGCTACAGGCCTACGGCAATGCCGCCGAGATCCAGCGGCAGCAGCATCCCGAATGCGGGATCGCCTGGACCACGCTCGCCGGCATCGCCGGAGTCGAGAGCAAACACGGGCACTACCGCGGGTCCGACGTGGCCGACAACGGCGACGTCAGCCCGCCCATCCGGGGAGCCAAGCTCGACGGCACCCGCGGCAACATGGAGATCCTCGACACCGACGGCGGCCGCGTCGACGGAGACCCCACCCACGACCGGGCAATGGGCCCGTTCCAGTTCATCCCCGAGACCTGGAAGCGGTACGGCGTCGACGCCAGCGGCGACGGCGTACCCGACCCCGACAACATCGACGACGCGGCACTCTCGGCCGCCCGCTATCTCTGCGTCTCGTCGGGCAACGACATGACCGACCCGAAGGGGTGGGAGAAGGCCGTCCGGACCTACAACAACTCGATGGCCTACGTCCTCGACGTGCGCGATCACGCCAACGCGTACTCGGTGAACGTCCGCTTCTGAGCCGAGAGTCCGAGACCTGAGGGCATTGCGTCCGACCTTGTGACGTGTGAGCTCGGTGCAGCCACTAGGCTCTGAGCTATCCGTCGGCACCAGAGCCGGCATGTCCACCGAGATTGGGGCTGAGTCGTGGCAATCATCGAGCAGGTAGGTGCACGCGAGATTCTCGATTCGCGGGGAAACCCGACGGTCGAGGTCGAGGTCGTCCTGGACGACGGCACCTTCACGCGCGCTGCCGTTCCGTCGGGAGCGTCCACCGGCGAACACGAGGCGGTCGAACTGCGCGACGGTGGCGAGCGCTACCTGGGCAAGGGCGTCACCAAGGCCGTCGAGGGTGTCCTCGGTGACCTCGCACCCGCGGTGATCGGTATCGAGGCCGAGGAACAGCGTCTCGTCGATCAGGCGCTCCTCGATTGCGACGGCACCCCCGACAAGAGCCGGATCGGCGCCAACGCGCTGCTCGGTGTCTCGCTCGCGGTGGCCAAGGGCGCGGCCGAGTCGGCGGGACTGCCCCTGTTCCGCTACATCGGCGGACCCAACGCCCACATCCTTCCCGTCCCGATGATGAACATCATCAACGGCGGCGAGCACGCCGACAACGGCATCGACTTCCAGGAATTCATGATCGCCCCCGTGGGCGCGCCGACCTTCAAAGAAGCGCTGCGTTGCGGTGCCGAGGTCTACCACGCGCTGAAGTCCGTGCTGAACAAGCAGGGCCTCAGCACCGCGCTCGGTGACGAGGGTGGCTTCGCTCCCGACCTCCCCAACACCGACGCGGCCATCGCCGTCATCGGCGAGGCCGTCGGCAAGGCCGGCTACAACTTCGGCCGTGACGTCGTCATCGCGCTCGACGCCGCGTCGACCGAGTTCTTCTCCAACGGCGCCTACAAGCTCGAGGGCAAGGAGCTCGGGGCCGACGACATGGTCTCGTTCTACGAGAAGCTCATCTCCGACTTCCCGATCGTCTCGATCGAGGACGGCCTGGCCGAGGACGACTGGGACGGTTGGGCCAAGCTCACCGAGTCGATCGGTGACCGGGTTCAGCTCGTCGGTGACGACCTGTTCGTCACCAACCCCGAGCGTCTCGAGGAGGGCATCTCCAAGGGCATCGCGAACGCGCTGCTGGTGAAGGTGAACCAGATCGGCACCCTGACCGAGACCCTCGACGCGGTGGCCCTCGCGCACAACAACGGCTACAAGACGATGATGAGCCACCGGTCGGGTGAGACCGAGGACACCACCATCGCCGACCTCGCCGTCGCATGCAGCTGTGGCCAGATCAAGACCGGCGCGCCGGCCCGATCCGAGCGTGTCGCCAAGTACAACCAGCTGCTGCGCATCGAAGAAGGTCTCGGCGATGCGGCACGCTACGCGGGCGACCTCGCCTTCCCGCGTTTCTCGTTTGGTTCGTGATTAGCTGTCTGCATGGCTTCGGGCGACATGCCTCCTGGGCGACGTCACCGCGGTGACGGGCGTAAGCGTGCGCGCGATCGTCGGGCTGACGCGCGCTCACGCGAACGCGCTCGTCGCACGCGGCGGCACCCTCGTCCCACCGGGCCCGCGGTCGCGGGTTCGGCGGACGAGGCTGCCGGACAAGACCTGACGTCCGACGCCGCTACATCCGCCGGGAACCCCGCCGACGGGAACGACGCCGGCGGCGACGCCGAACGCGTACGACCGGCCAGGCGTCCGCGGATCCGCACACGATCCGGCGTCCCGCAGCGCCTGCGCAACTTCGAGGTCACGCCGGCGACTCTCGCAACGCTGGTGATCACCGTCGTCGTGGTGTGCGTCGTGGCGCTGACACTCGCGATGCCGCTGCGGACCTACTTCAGTCAGCGGTCGGAGTTCCGTCAGCTGACCGCGTCGAACGAACAACTCCGACGCGAGGTCGCCGATTATCAGCAGAAGGTCAATGAGCAGAACGATCCCGCCTACATCGAGGCCCAGGCGCGGGCGCGTCTGCAGTTCGTCAAGCCAGGAGAGATTCCGCTCGTGATGTTGTTCCCCGCCGACGAGGCACGCCGGGTGGCTGCCCAGCGCGCCGAAGAGCGTGCCCGTGCGCCCTGGTACGGCAATCTCTGGGACACGCTGTCGACCCCGCCCGCCGCGCAGTGAGCGCCCGGACGTGACCACTCCCGACAGCGGTGCCCCCGCAGGCAGCGGTGTGTCCGACGAGGATCTCGCCACCGTCGCAGCGCAATTGGGGCGCGAACCGCGTGGTGTTCTCGAAGTCAGCTATCGCACCCCGGACGGGCGGCCCGCGGTGGTCAAGACCGCGCCGCGGCTGCCCGACGGTACGCCGTTCCCGACGCTGTACTACCTGACCGACCCGCGGCTCACGGCCGAGGCGAGTCGGCAGGAGTCCGCCGGCGTCATGAAGGGCATGACGGCCCGGCTCGCGTCCGACGCCGAACTGGCCGCGGCCTATCGTCGTGCGCACGAGAGCTACCTCGCCGAACGCGACGCCATCGAGTCCCTCGGCACCGACTTCACCGGCGGGGGCATGCCCGACCGCGTCAAGTGCCTGCACGTGCTGATCGCCCATTCGCTGGCCAAGGGCCCGGGAGTGAACCCGCTCGGCGACGAGGCGGTCGCCCTCGCCGCCGCACACGGGTTGCGCGGCAGCGCGATTCCGGCTGACTGGCCGGAGTACGACGCACCTGAGGCACCCGACGCGCCTGCTGGGGACGACGGGTGAGCATCGTCGGCGCCGTCGACTGCGGCACCAACTCGATCCGCCTGCTCGTCGCGAAGCCGGGGGAGGGCGGGCGCCTGATCGACCTCCACCGTGAGATGCGCGTCGTGCGTTTGGGTTACGGCGTCGACGCCACCGGCATGTTCGCGTCCGAGTCGATCGAACGGACCCGGGCGGCGCTGGCCGACTACGTCGAGACGATGGAGGCGCTCGGCGTCGAGAAGGTCCGGATGGTCGCGACGTCGGCGACGCGCGATGCGGGCAACCGCGACGAATTCTTCGCCATGACCGCCGATCTTCTGGGCTGTGTGTCCGAGGGCGCCATCGCCGAGGTCATCTCCGGCGACGAGGAAGCGCGACTGTCCTTCCGCGGCGCCGTCGGCGAACTCGATTCCGGCGATGGGCCTTTCGTCGTCACCGACCTCGGTGGCGGTTCGACGGAGGTGGTCGTCGGCGACGCGGGTGGAGTCACCGCGGCGTACTCGGCCGACATCGGGTGTGTGCGGCTGACCGAGCGTGCGTTGCCCTCCGATCCGCCGACTGCCGCCGAGATCGCTGCCGCGCAGGAGTTCGCACATGAGCGCCTGGCCGAGGCATTCGCGGTGGTGCCCGTGGAATCGGCCCGCACGTGGGTCGGGGTCGCGGGCACGATGACCACGCTCGCCGCTCTCGGCGCGGGTCTGACGGAGTATGACTCGGAGAAGATCCATCTGTCGCGCATCTCGTTGTCCGACCTGGACGCGGTGTGCCGGAACCTCATCGGGATGACGCGCACCGACCGCGCCGCGCTGGGACCGATGCACCCGGGACGCGTCGACGTCATCGGCGGCGGGGCACTGGTCACCCTGGAGCTGGCGAAGGTGCTCTCCGAACGTGCAGGCATCACCGAACTCGTTGTGAGTGAACACGACATCCTCGACGGGATCGCGCTGGGCATCCTGGACTGATCGGTTCGGCCCGATACGATGTGAGCCATGGCATACAACCTGCGTTGCCCCTGCGGCGAGTCCATCACCAAGCTCGAGGCCGACTTCGTCCCCGCGGTCCAGGCGCACCTGGCCGCCGAACATCCCGGCCGGGACTACACCGAGACCGAGATCATGATGATGGCGATGACCGTGCCCGATCGCGCGGTGAAGACCGACTGACCCTGCGTGACGCCCCGCCGCGAGCTCCGGGACTCAGGCGGCGGGTGCGGGGTCCCGCAGTGAGATGTTGTTGCAGGCCTCGCAGACCGACTCGGGGATGACACCGCGACGCTGGAGGAACCCAAAGATCGTGCAGCCGAGGCAGAATCCGAAGACCGCCTCGAGTGTCGCTGCCGCGATGAGGACGCCGGTGGCGATCTGCGCGGCGAGCCCGAAGCCGAGCAGGCTCAACACGAACGCGGTGCCGCTGACGACCAGGCCGATGGTCTGCGCGAAACGCTTCGGCGGACCCGGGACCAGCTTCTCCTTGCGGACGACCGTCGGCACGAGGACACGCACCGAGAGCTGACCGAACGGTGACAGCGTCGGCCCCGACGCGACACGCAGGACGAATCCGAGTGCCAGCAGGCCGTAGACGAACGGGTTGTCCACCGACACGGCGATGATCGCCAGCGCGACGACCAACCCGGCGGTGGTGCGCGCCGCGTAGTCGTTGACCGGGTTGGGGAAGGTGAGAACCTCACGCACCGTCATGGTCGGGACCTCCGTACTCGTCCGACAGCGTTGGACGGTCTGCCGGTCGACGGCAAACCACGACAAAGCTACGGATGAGGGCCCGCTTTGGCAACATCTGCGCTCTCATCGAGCGCAAACGCGTCAGGTGAGTTCGGCGTCCGGATCCATGCGGGGCTCGGACGCGGCCACGTCACGCGGGTCCGCGACGTCGGGTTCGTCCTGATCGGTTGCCCCGCCGTCCGAGGCGAGTTCGGCCTCTCGGGAGATCTCGCCCTCCTGGTCGATGCCGGTCTGTTCGCCGACGTCGATCCGGTCCGGTACCTGGTCCATGTCCACTCCTGTCACTTGTTCGGCTTGGTCTGATTCGGCGAACGGCTGCGACATGTCGGTCTCGTTCGCCACTTCGGCATACGCGAACTCGGCGTCGATGATGCCCCACGTCTCGTCGTCGGCCGCCGAATCGGCTCTGGCCTTGCGCGCGGCCTCGCGCATCTCGAACCCGTCGGTGACGATCTCCCCGATCTCGCGGGTCACTCCCGCGACCGCGCCGGTGATGATCGTGGCGATACGGCCGACATGGGTGGCCGTGGATTCGATCAGTTCCTGGAAGAGATCCTTGTTGCGCTCGATGCTGTCGACCATCGTCTCGGAAATCCTTTGCTCGGTTGCGGGACGTGCCTGTAGCGATGTGCCCCGAGGCTACCCCCGGGGCACACCGCTCAAACCGCGCGCGGACGCTCAGACGATGCGGGTCTTCACGCGGCAGACGGCTTGTCGCGTTCGACGATGACCGTCAGATCGTCGTCGTCGCGGGTCATCCAGTTCGGCAGTGACAGCTTGGCGATCTTCTTCCAGGTGGACCCGAGCTGCTGGCTCAGCGTTCCGGAGTTGTACGGCAGGTCGTAGCGTTCGCAGATCTCACGCACCTCGGCGGAGATCTCCGGGTACCGGCTCGCCGGGATGTCGGGGAACAGGTGATGCTCGATCTGGTGCGACAGGTTGCCGCTCATGATGTGGAACAAAGGGCTGCCGGTGATGTTGGCCGAGCCGAGCATCTGGCGTAGGTACCACTGGCCGCGGGTCTCGTCCTGGCATTCCTCGGACGTGAAAGTCTGGGCCCCGGTGGGGAAGTGGCCGCAGAAGATGATCGAGTAGGTCCACACGTTGCGCACCAGGTTGGCGGTGGCGTTGCCTGCCAGGGTGGACAGGAACAGCGGCCCGGTGAGCGCGGGGAACACCACATAGTCCTTGAGGACCTGCCGGCCTGCCTTGCGCCACATGCCCTTCACGAGTCCCTTGATGTCACTCCACTTGCGCTTTCCCTGGATGACGTTCTCGGCCTCGAGGTCGTGCAGCATGACGCCCCACTCGAACAGCAGCATCAGCGCGGTCGCGTAGCCGAGGTTGCCCAGGTAGTAGGGATTCCACTTCTGGTCGCGGGCCATGCGCAGGATGCCGTAACCGATGTCGCGGTCCTCGCCGAGGATGTTGGTGAAGGTGTGGTGCAGGTAGTTGTGGCTGTGCTTCCACTGGTCGGCCGGGCACACGGTGTCCCACTCGAATTCGCGCGAGTTGTAGGTGTCCTCACGCATCCAGTCGTACTGGCCGTGCATGACGTTGTGCCCGATCTCCATGTTGTCGAGGATCTTCGACACCGACAGTGCGCCGACAGCGGCGATCCACGCCGGCGGGAAGAACCCGAGGTACATGAGCGCGCGGCCGCCGATCTCGAAACCGCGCTGTGCCCGGATGACCGAGTACAGGTAGTCGCGATCCTTCTGACCGAGGTCGGCGACGACGCGGGCGCGCAGCTCGTCGAGGTCGCGGCCGAGGGATTCGACCTGCTCGTAGGACAGGACGACCGTGTTCGGATCCCGATCTGCAGCCTCGGTGGCCGGGTCTCGTAGCGGCACCGGCAGGCTGTCCGGGGTCGGCGCGGTGGTGTTGGTGGTGGTGCGGGCGATGTCGATGGTCATGGTGTGCCTCCTGCTGGGTAGGCGATGTTCTGGGTGGGTGATCGTCGTGAGGTGTTGTGCCCCATGGGCTCAGATCTCGATGGTGGTCAGATCTCGATGACTGTCAGATCTGAATGTCTACGGAGCCGACCGGGGCGTTGATGCACAGCTGGATCTGCGTGTCGGATTCGCTGTCGAGTTCGCCGGTCCGCACGTTTCGGGTGCAGCCGGACTTCTTGATCGCGGTGCACGAGAAGCAGATCCCCATGCGACAGCCGGATTCGGGTGTGAGCCCGGCGGCCTCGGCCTGGTCGAGGATGGGGCGGCCGTCATTCGATGCCGTCTTGCCCGACTGCGAGAAGGTCAGCTCACCGTCGACCGTTTCCGGATCGACGGCCGGGGCGGCCAGGGTGAACGCCTCGCTGTGCAGCGGTTGCGAGATGCCGAGCTCGCGGTGTGCGGCGGTCACCGCGTCCATCAGGGCCGAGGGGCCACAGACGAAGACGTCGGCGTCGGTCAGGCCGGGGACGTCCTCGAGGTGCGATGCCTCGAAGTGTCCGTCGCCCTCCTCGCGCGTGTAGTGCATGCGCAGGTCGAAACCGGGATGCGCCGCGGCCAGCGCGGACAGCTCGTCGCGGTAGGCGACGTCGGACGCGGTACGTGCGTAGTGCACGAAGGTGATCGGTCCGGCGTAGGACCGGGACACGAGTGTTCTGGCCATTGAGAGTACAGGTGTAATCCCGCTGCCGCCGCTCACGAACACTGCCGACGTCGGGTCGGTCTCCGGCAGGACGAAGTCTCCGTCCGCCTGCTCGAGGCCGACGACATCTCCGGCGCGGGCGTGCTCGCGCAGGTGCTTGGACACCAGGCCGTCGTCGTTGGCGGTGATCGTGAGTTCGATGTCGCCGTCTTTCCCGGCCGCATTCGCCGGTGAGAAGCAGCGCGCGTGGCGGACGCCGTCGACGACGACCTTGACCTGTACGTACTGGCCGGCGGCGTGCCCCTGCCACTGGCGGGTGGGCCGAATGGTCAGGCGGACGGTGCGGGCGGTGGGATGTTCGACGCGGATGATCTGGCCGCGGAGGTCGCGCCAGGTGATCATCGGGTCGAGCAATTCGAGGTAGCGGTCGACCGGATGCGGTGACAGTGCCGCCTCGACGATCGATCCGACCATGCGGTTCCAACGGCCGGCGGTGCTCGCGGTGTCGGAGGTGGTGGTGCTCTGGGGTGTGCGGATGCTCATGGGCTGGGCTCCGTTCGAAGTATTTCGGTGTACATGTGTACACAGCAAGTGTGACACGAGGGCGCGGGCGGGCGTCAAGCGTTGAGTCGTGTGACAGCGGTCACGGTCCGCGGTGGGTCGCACCGTTCGCGGTCCGGGGTGGGGCATAGACTCGGCGCTGTGACACGCACACGGGAGTCGAGCCGCGAGGCCCACACGCGTGCGGACCGCAAGAACCAGACGCGGCAGGCGCTCCTGGACACCACCAGGTCGCTGGTCGGCGAACGCAGCTTCGGCAGCATCAGCCTCCGCGAGGTGGCCCGGGGCGCCGGAATCGTGCCGACGGCCTTCTACCGTCACTTCGCGTCGATGGAAGACCTGGGCGTCACCCTCGTCGAGGACTCGATGCGTGTGCTGCGCCGGGCGCTCCGCGAGGGGCGACGCGACCTCGCCGCGCGCGATGCGATGCCGACGGCCAAGAACTCCCTGGACATTCTCCTGCGTCATGTACGCGAGAACGAGTCGCAGTTCCGGTTCCTCGTCCGCGAGCAGCACGGCGGCATCGCCGAGATCCGACGCGCCATCGACACCGAACTACGGCTGTTCTCCAAAGAACTCGCGATCGACCTCGCGCGCATACCCGATCTGGCGCGCTGGGAATCCGACGATCTCGAGTTGGCCGCAGAGCTCATCGTCACGATCATGCTGACCGCGGTCGCCGATCTCCTGGACGGCGAGTACCGCGGTCGCGGGGCCGAACAGGAGATCGTCGAGCGCACCGAGCGTCGGCTGGTGATGGTGTTCCTCGGCATGAGTCAGTGGCGTCCGTCCGAGAGATGACCTGACCTGCGGCGATACGCCGGTCCTACCGCGCGGGTCGCCGATTGTCGACTTGCCCTCAGCGCGATTTCAACGCTGGCCCCGGCGTGCGCTGTTACCGGACACTGTCGGGGAACATCGCGCGTGGACGTCGTCGTGGCGCGGTGTCGTGTTCGCTCACGCTGATCGACCGACGAAAGGTGCCCTCGCGGTGTCTCTGCATTTCCACTGGTTCCTGCCCACCTACGGTGACTCCCGCAACCTGATCGCGGGTGGACACGGCAGCCAGATGACGGGGGACCGCCCGGCCGATCTTCGGTATCTCAAGCAGTTGGCCCTCGCAGCCGAGGCCAACGGGTTCGAGGCCGTGCTGACGCCCGCGGGTCTGTGGTGCGAGGACGCCTGGCTGACCACGGCGGCGCTGATCGACGCCACGGAGACCCTCAAGTTCCTGGTGGCGTTCCGGCCCGGCCTGATCTCCCCGACCCTGGCCGCGCAGATGGCCGCGACGTTCCAGTGGCATTCCGAGGGCCGCCTGCTGGTCAACGTCGTCACCGGCGGTGAGTCCGGTGAGCAGCGCGCCTTCGGTGACTTCCTCGCCAAGAACGCACGGTACGAACGCTGCGACGAGTACCTCGAGATCATCCGCAGGCTGTGGACCGAGGAGGAGCCCGTCGACGTGGTGGGCAAGTACCTGCGCGTCGAGGGTGCGCAGCTCGGCCGTCGACCGAACCCGACACCCGAGATCTTCTTCGGCGGATCCTCGCCGGCGGCGGGTGATGTCGCCGCCAGGCATGCCGACACCTACCTGACGTGGGGCGAGACCCCGGATGCGGTCGCTGCGAAGATCGGCTGGGTCAACGGTCTCGCCGCCGCCCAGGGCCGAGAGCTCAAGCACGGCATACGATTCCACGTCATCGCGCGTGAGACCTCGGAGCAGGCATGGGCCGAGGCTGCTCGTCTGCTCTCCGCCCTCGATCCCGAACAGGTCGCGGCAGCCCAGCACAACCTGGCCCGCTCGGAATCCGAGGGTCAGCGCCGCATGTCCGAGTTGCACGGGCGCGGAGCCGGTTTCGAATCGATGAACGATCCGCATTCGCTGGAGATCCATCCCGGCGTGTGGTCCGGCGTCGGACTGGTCCGTGGCGGTGCGGGCACCGCACTCGTCGGCTCCTACGACGAGGTCGCCGCCCTCATCGGTGAGTACGCCTCCCTCGGACTCGAACACTTCATCCTCTCCGGGTATCCGCACCTCGAAGAGGCCTACCACTTCGGCGACGGCGTCCGGCCCGCGCTCGCGCGGCTGGGTCTGCTCGACCCGGCGTCGGCCGGACCGAAGGAAGCGGTGCGCACCGCATTCCTGCCGCGCCTGCGGGCCGCCTCGTCCTGACCTGGCCGGGTGCTCATCGATTCCCGACCCACAAGACGCCCGACCCACAAGTCCCGTCCATCGACCTCTCGGAGGTAAGCCGTGTCCACCGAATCCGTAGCGGACCAGATCAAGTTCGCGTACTGGGTGCCCAACGTCAGTGGCGGCCTTGTCACCAGCACCATCGAGCAGCGCACCAGCTGGGGCTACGACTACAACGTCAAGCTGGCACAGACCGCCGAGAACAACGGCTTCGAGTACGCGTTGTCCCAGGTCCGCTATGAGGCCAGCTACGGTGCCGAGTATCAGCATGAGTCGACGAGCTTCAGTCTCGCGTTGCTCCTCGCGACTCAGCGGCTGAAGGTCATCGCGGCGGTGCATCCGGGTCTGTGGCATCCGGCGGTCCTGGCCAAGCTCGGCGCCACCGCCGACCACCTGTCCAAGGGCCGCTTCGCCATCAACGTCGTCAGCGGCTGGTTCAAGGACGAGTTCACCCATCTCGGTGAGCCGTGGCTCGAGCATGACGAGCGTTACCGCCGCAGCGGGGAGTTCCTCGAGGTCATCCGGAAGATCTGGACAGAGGACGAGGTGGACTACCGCGGCGACTTCTACCGCATCCACGACTTCACGCTGAAGCCCAAGCCGCTCAACACCGCCGAGCGCCCCAACCCGGAACTGTTCCAGGGCGGCAACTCCTCGGCGGCGCGCAACAACGGTGGCAGGTACGCCGACTGGTACTTCTCCAACGGCAAGGACTTCGACGGCGTCACCGAGCAGCTCGACGACCTGCGGGCGGTCGCCCGTGCGCACCGCCGTGAGGTCAGGTTCGGTCTCAACGGCTTCATCATCGCCCGTGACACCGAGAAGGAAGCACGCGACACCCTCCGCGAGATCGTGGAGAAGGCGAATCGCCCTGCGGTGGAGGGTTTCCGGAATGCGGTGCAGCAGGCGGGCAACTCGACCGGGGACAAGAAGGGCATGTGGGCGGACTCGTCTTTCGAGGACCTGGTCCAGTACAACGACGGCTTCCGTACGCAATTGATCGGCACGCCGGAGCAGGTTGCCGAACGCATCGTCGCCTACAAGCGTCTCGGCGTCGACCTGATCCTCGGTGGCTTCCTGCACTTCCAGGAGGAGATCGAGTACTTCGGCGAGAAGGTTCTGCCGCTGGTTCGTGAGATCGAGGGCGCACAGACACCCGCGGGGGTGGCGTGACCGCGGTGAGTCAGGCCCCCTCCGGTGCGGCCACACGTATCGGTTCCGCGGCCGAGGCCCTGTCGGTTGCCCGAGAGTTGGCTTCGGAGTTCGCGATCGGTGCCGCCGAGCGCGATCGTGACCGCAGGCTGCCGCATGCCGAGATCGATCGATTGTCCGAGTCGGGTCTGCTGGCGCTGACGGTTCCCGCGCGGTTCGGCGGACTCGACGTCGCGCCGAGTGTGCTGGCCGAGGTCGTGGCGATCCTCGCAGCGGCGGACCCGAGCATCGCGCAGATCCCGCACAGCCACTTCGTGTATCTCAACCTCGTCCGGTTGTCGGCGGGAAAAGCGTTGGCCGAGCGCATCTTCACCGATGTTCTGGCCGGCGGTCGTATCGCGAACGCCCAGTCCGAGCGTGGCGGCACGACGATCGCCGACATCTCGACCCGACTGACGCCCGCCGGCGTCGACACCGGGCGGGGAGCGCGCTTCGCTGTCGACGGCGAGAAGTTCTATTGCACCGGATCGCTGTTCGCGCACACGCTGGCCGTGCTGGCAAAGCTGGAGGTGGCGGTCGGTGACCTGACGCCCGGCGAGTACGTGGCGTTTGTGCCCGCCGATGCCGAGGGCGTCGAGATCGTCGACGACTGGGATGCGGTCGGGCAGCGCACGACGGGGTCGGGAACCGTTCGGTTCTCCGGCGTCGAGGTCGGGCTCGACGACCTCGTGGCGCGTGCACCGGCGACGTCGACGCCGACCGCCTACGGCGCTTTCGCCCAGCTCCTGCATGTCGCGATCGATGTGGGCATCGCACGCGGAGCCCTGGCCGAGGCGGCAGAGTTCGTGCGCTCCAAGTCCCGTCCCTGGTTCGAGGCCGGGGTGGACCGCGCCGTCGACGATCCGCTGGTGGTTCAGCGATTCGGCGAACTCGAGGTGGACGTGGCGACCGCCGAGGCAACGCTCGCGGCGGCGGGGCGCCGCGTCGACGAGGCCGTCGGTGACTCGGGCCACGCACCCGGCCGAAACCGGGTCGCGGAGGCCTCGATCGCGGTGGCGACCGCGAAGGCGGTGGCCGACCGCGTCGTCACCCCGGTCGCGTCGGCGTTGTTCGAGGTGAGCGGAACCCGAAGTGCCGCAGCCGGAAGCGGCCTGGACCGCTACTGGCGTGACGCCCGCACCCACACCCTCCACGATCCCGTTCGCTGGAAGTACCAGCACATCGGTCGCTGGATCCTCCGAGGTGAGGAACCGCCACTGCACGGCGTCATCTGACTCGCCCCGGAGAACCCGATCATCGCGGGCGAGGGCGCCGAGCCGCCCTGAAGAGGTGCCGAGCCGCCCTCAGAGGTACTGGGTCACGTGCGGCTGCGCCTTCTTCGGGGTCTTGGCGTTGAAACCGTCCCCGATCGCCCGCAGTTTCCAGGTGGCCCCGTCGCGGCTGATGACCGCCATCGCGACCGCCGTGAACGGCATGCCGCCCTTGAGGGTGTAGCGGGCGAGCTCGGCGGAGGTGGTCTCGTCGACCAGACGGCAGTAGGCGTTCTCGATCTTCTCGAAGGTGTGCCCGCGGTAGGACGTGACGATGAACATCAGCGCATCGATGTGGGGCGGAACCGATTGCAGCGCAACGCGGATGACCTCGTCGTCACCCGCACCCTCGCCGGTGAGGTTGTCACCGGAGTGCAGGACCGACCGGTCCTTGCTGTTGAGGTGGCCGTAGTAGACGGTCTCCACGCACTTCCCGCCGGAGTACATCAGCACCGACGCGTCGAGGTCGATCGACCCGCCACGGCCGAAGCCGCCGCGGACCGGGTCCCAGCCGAGACCCATCTGGATGTTGGTGAGGGCGACGCCGCCCTCTTTGCGCAGCGTGACCTTCTGCCCCTTGGTGAGGCTGACGGGGCGATCCTTGCTCAGGTTGATCTCGGTCGCGCGCGGTGTGGGGGCAGCTGTGGGCGCCGACGCGGGAACCGGTGTGGGCCTGGGGGTGGGAGCAGGTGTGGGCGCCGGCGGTGTGGGTGCCTGCGGTTTCGAGTACGCCGGTGGCGTCGGCTGGACGGTTGCGGCGGGGGCCTGGGGTTCATCGTCGACACTGACCCCGTGGTCGCGGACGAGGTCGGCGAAACCGCCCGCGTAACCCTGCCCGACCGCCCGGACCTTCCAGTCGCCGTTGCGGCGGTACACCTCGAGGGCGATGACGACGGACTCGCTCGACAGCCCGGCGACGGTGAATTCGTAGAGCTCGCGACCGGTCGTGTCGCTGACGCGGGCGACCGGGGGAGCGAAGCGGCCGAAGGTCGACGACGCGTCGTCGAGGGTGATGACGGCGCGCACCGCGTCGATGTCGGCGGGGATCCGCCCGGTCGAGACATGCAGTCGCGCAGGCCCGCCGGGCACGGTCTCCAGTCGGACGCCGGGGCCCGTCGGCTGGTTGTAGAACACGAAGTCGTCGTCGCTGCGCACGACCCCGCGGTCGGTCACCAGCAACGCCGATATGTCGGCGGCGGTGGCGAGATCGACGGAGATGACGACGTCGGAAGTCGACAGCGGGCCGTTCTGGCCCTTGGTCAGCGCAGGCATGTCGGTGCCTTCCTCACTTGGTGTTCGGCGGAAACTCCGCGGCGGCGGGTGACAGGCGACTGCCCGCGGCCACGAGGCACAGCGTAGTCATGCGTGGCCGGGACCGGTCGGCCGTCACCGGGTGCGGGTACCGCCGATGTGTGGTCGTCCGGCCGACAGACGATGTCCGATTGTGGGCATATGCTCCTGCGTATGGCTGGGAGTCGGGTCAACACACAGTTCGGGCCGTACCGCCTCGATGCACTACTCGGACGCGGGGGGATGGGGGAGGTCTACCGCGCGTACGACACCACCAAGGACCGCGTCGTCGCACTCAAGCTGCTCAACCCCGGGCTGGGGGATGACGGCATGTATCAGGAGCGATTCCGGCGCGAATCGCACGCCGCGGCACGCCTGGGGGAGCCCCATGTCATCCCCATCCACGACTGGGGCGAGATCGACGGCGTGCTGTTCATCGACATGCGTCTGGTCGCGGGTGAGGATCTGCGAGCGCTTCTGGTCCGGGAGGCGCAGCTCGCACCGGAACGTGCGGTCTCGATCGTCGAGCAGGTCGCGGCGGCGCTCGATGCCGCGCACGCCGAAGGGCTGGTGCACCGCGACATCAAACCGGAGAACATCCTGGTCACCGACAACGACTTCGCCTACCTCGTCGACTTCGGCATCGCACATGCCGCCGAGGACACCCACCTCACCCAGACGGGTACCGCCGTCGGGTCGATCGCGTACATGGCGCCGGAACTGTTCGACGCCGCCACCGTCAGCCCGACCAGCGACATCTATGCGCTCGCCTGCGTGCTGTTCGAGTGTCTGACCGGCCGGGTGCCGCATCCCGCGACCACGGTCAGCGCCGCCATCAAGGCCGCCGTGCTGTCTCCGCCGCCGTCGCCGAGTGCGGTCAACGCCGATGTCCCGGCGGCGATGGATGCGGTGATCCGTACCGGGCTCGCCGCCGACCCCGCCGAACGTCCCGCGACGGCGCGAGATCTCGCCCGTGCCGCGCGGGCCGCCCTGACCGGTGGTGCCCTGACCGGTGGTGCCCTGGCCGGTGGTGCCCTCGCCGATTCCGCGACGCCGAACCTGGTCGAGCAGCCGGCGTCGACGCACCCCACGATCAGCCTCGTCAAGGCACCCGACACGGTCATCGCACCCGCCGGCCCCGGCTACGAGCCGACCCAGGTGGGTCACCCGACCGGGCCGCACGCGCCGGCGGACCACCCGGGGACACGACAGCTCTCGGGGCCCCAGCAGTTCACGGGACCCCAGCAGTTCACGGGACCCCAGCAGTTCTCGGGACAGTTCTCGGCACCACCGAACATGTCCGGGCCGCAACCGTACGGTCCGCAGGGTTACGCGCCGGCCCAGGGACCGGCGCCGTACGGGGCGCCGCAGTACGGGGCGCCGCAGTACGGGTCCCCGCCGGGGTATCCACCCGGGTACCGACCACCGCCGCGGAAGCGTTCGGCCGCCGTGCCGATCCTGGTCGTGTTGATCGCGGTCGCGCTGGTCGGGCTGGCCGTGGTCGGCGGCATCCTGCTGGCCGGGTCGGGCGAGGGCACCTCCGATCAGGCCGACGCCGACCCGACGACGCCGACGGTCACCGAGACCGTGGAGCCACCGCCGACCGTCGACACCGCGCCGCAGTCACCGGCGGGCCCCGCCGCTCCGCCGCCGGGGTCGGCACCGTGTGACGCGACGGTCGGTGTCGGTACGTCGGTGACCAGCTGTCCGTTCGCGTTCTCCGTACGTGACGCGTATGTGCGCGCCGGGTCGGGCCGTTCGCCGCGGGTGGTGATCGCCAACAGCCCGGTCACCGGGCAGAGCTACGCGATGACCTGCGTGCCGGAAGGGGCGATCGTGGCGTGCCGGGGCGGCAACGACGCTGTAGTGCACATCTACTGATGGGCGTCATGGACAACCTCACGCGATTCCTCGGCGCGTGGAGAAACCGATGGTCGCCGGCCGCGCTCGGCTGCGTCGTGGCTCTCGTCGCCGGTTGTGCGACAGCGGATCCCCAGCCGGTGGCACCGGTGACGGTGACGGTCACCGCCGGGTCGTCGGCGACGGGCTACCCGATGACTCCGAGCCCCTCGTCATCGACGTCGGCCCCGGCGAATCCGTACGCGGGACTCGCGGCCGGCTTCGCCGAGGTGGCGTCGTCGACCGGTCTCACGGTCGGCATCGCCATCGCGCCGGTGGGTGGGTCCGCTGTCCCGGCGCTGACGCTCGGCGATCCGACACCGCGCGTCGCGTGGTCGACCATCAAGGTTCCGCTGGCCGTGGCCGCCCAACGACAGAACGGGCCGAGTACCGCGGCGAATGCCGCGATCATCAACTCCGACAACGGGTCCGCCGAAGAACTCTGGTCCTCACTGGGCGGCGGCCAGGCCGCCGCCGATGCCGTGACCGCAGTGTTGCGGCAGGGCGGTGACCCGACGACGGTCGTGCCTGCGGTCGCGCGCCGGGCGGGATTCACGATTTTCGGGCAGACCGTGTGGGCGTTGCCCGATGCGGCGACGTTCACCGCTCGCCTCCCCTGTATGTCCGGAACGCAACAGGTGCTCTCGCTCATGGGGCAGGTGGCGGGCAACCAGCAGTGGGGCGTCGAGATCATGCCCGCCCCGCGGGCCACGGCGGTCAAAGGTGGCTGGGGGCCGGGGCTGTCCGAGGGTTACCTCGTGCGACAGATCGGACTCATCACCTTTCGGGACGGCGGCCGCGCCGCGGTCGCGATGAGTGCCGTCGGCGGCTCGATGAGTGGCGGGATCGCGGCTCTGAACGCGGTGGCCAACTGGCTCAACACCAACATGCCCCGCTTGCCGCGCGGACGCTGCTCGGAGGAGAGGTGACACCGGCGGACCGGGCGGGACCCGGCCGTCGGGAGATGTGAGACCGGTCGCAGCAAGGTTCCGATTGGGTATACGTGCTGGTCCCGGCGGAGCCGCCGGCATTAGTCTTCTGTGTCTAATGTGACTCAGGAGAAAATTGTGAAAGTTGTGACAAGGTTCGCCCTGGTCGTATGTGCTTTGGCAATGTCAGTGGTGGTGGGTGGCGGCGCGGCGACCGCGATCCCGCTACCGGTGCTGCCGCCGCTGCCCGAGCCGTTCGCGTCGTGGTTCACACCACCCGAACCGATCGACAAGAAGCTGGCCAAGAGCTACTCGGCGCTACAGAAGTCGATGCGCAAGTCGCTGCCCGGGCAGATGGGGATCGCGATCGCCCCGATCGGCAGCGACGAGGTCATCTCGCTGGGCTCGCTGAAGGCGGGCCGGGCGTGGTCGACGATGAAGATCCCCGTCTCCCTGGCCGCGCAGCGCAAACGCGGTCCGGCGGTGGCGACGATGGAGGACAGGGCGATCACCTTCTCCGACAACGATGCGGCCGGCGAGCTGTGGGGTGTGCTCGGCGGCGGGCATTCCTCGGTCGAGGCCGTCACCACGGTCTTGCGGGAGGGCCACGATCAGCGGACGCATGTGTCGTCCGAGGTCGACGATCCGCCGTCGTATCCGGGGTATACATCGTGGGCGTTGCGCGACCAGGCGGTCTTCGGTGCGCATCTCCCGTGCCTTCCCGGCAGCGAACAGATCATCCGGTTGATGAGCGCGGTGGCGCCCAACCAGCAGTGGGGCATCGCGAAGGTCGGTCGCGACCAGGGCGCGGTGACGGCGGTGAAGGGCGGCTGGGGACCGGCGACCTCGAAGTCGCAAGGACACCTCGTGCGCCAGCTCGGCATCATCAGCACCACCGGCGGGCAGGTGGCGGTGTCGATGGCCGCGATCCCGCGGAACGGCTCGTTCACCGACGGCACCAAGATGCTCACGCGAATGGGCAACTGGCTCGGCAAGCACCTGGCGCAACTCCCCAAGGGCAGGTGCTGACCGCGAGGGTGTGCGGTGAGGTGCGCGTCAGGCGGTGGCGAGCGTCGCCGGCCCGCGCTGCGCTCCGACCGGGGTGGTGAGTGCCGCGGCGATCGCGGTGGTCAGCGGAACCGACAGCGCGATGGCGATGCCGCCGACGAAGGAGCGGGCCAGCTCGACGGCGACCACATCGGTGGTCAGCAGCCCGCCGAGTGGCTGCTGGGCCACCGAGAACAGCAGCATGAGCGGCAACGCACTGCCCGCGTAGGCGAAGACGAGCGTGTAGACGGTGCTCGCGATGTGGTCGCGGCCCACGCGCATGGCCGCCCGGAACGTCGCCAGCCGGCTCGGTTCCCCCGCGGCGGCGAGCTCGAACGCGGCCGACGCCTGGGTGATGGTGACGTCGTTGAGGACGCCGAGCGTACCGATGATGAAACCGGCCAGCAGCAGGCCGCTGACCGAGATGTTGCCCTGGTACACCTGCAGGTTGGTGGTCTGGTCGCCCGACAACCCGGTGAGGTTCATCGTCTTGATCGCCGCCCAGCTCAGGAAGCCCGCCATGAGCAGCGACGTCAAGGTGCCGAGCAGGGCAGAACTCGTGCGCAGGCTGACGCCGTGTGCGAGGTAGAGCACCACGAACAGGATCGCAGCCGATGACACCACGGCCACGGCGACCGGCGACGAGCCGTCGAGGATCGCCGGCAGGGTGAACACGATGAGGATGCCGAAGGCGAACGCCAGGCCGATGATCGACCGGAAGCCTCGCCAGGCCGCGACCAGGACGATCGCCGCGATGAACAGGATCGCCCACACGAGCGTCGCCGAGCCGCGCTGGAAATCGAAGAAGGTGTAGCGGTCGCCGTCCGGGCCGGGGACCGTGGACAGCCGGATGCCGTCCCCGACCTGCAGGGTGGGCTGGCCGGCCTGCGGCTCGTCGAGGGCTCCGGGTGCCGGCGCGGGCGAGTCCGGGGCGGCACCGGACTGGGCCTGGTTAGTGGGGATCTCGAGGACGGTGTACTGCCCGGCCAGGTCGCCGGATTGGAAGCGGACCGCGTTGAGGATGCAGGCGCCGCCGGGCACCGGGTTGACGGGGATGTCGGCGGTCTCGAGCGCCGCGCCGGCCACCGAGTTCAGGCAGTTCGCGTGGAACTGGTCGACGATCTCGCCGTCCACCGTGCGGATCGACCCGCCGTCGGCCGACCGGAACTGCGTCGGGACAGGATGTTCGGAGTCCGACGGCCACAACACCACCATCCCGACGGCGACCGCGACGGCGGTGACCGCCAGTGTGCCGATGACGAGCCAGCGGGCAAACGGCGACAACGTGTGGGAGATGTCGGTCAGCGAATGCGCGTGTCGGTGCCGGTGATGTGTGCTGCTCACGCGGTGAGCCTATGTGTACCGCCGCGATCACAGCGGCAGCAGGATGCCCTTCACCCGCGGATCGGTGCGCAGGAACTCCTGCACAGCGGGATCTTTGAACGCCGCGACGAGATTCTTGATGTTGTCGGTATCCCTCCACTCCGAGCCGATGGTCAGCTGCCCGGCGAACTCGTCGGGAGCAGGCGGAGCATAGATCTGCTTCTCGATCGGGATGTTCGCAGCCAGGTAGTACTCGGTGTAGCCGACGGTCGCGTCGAGGTCGGCCAGGGAACGGGACTGCGCGGCGAAGTCGAGGAGCACGAACTGCAGGTTGCGCGGATTGGCGGCGATGTCCTTCTGGGTGGCCTTCCACTTGTCGACGCCCGGCTTCAGCGTGATCAGACCGGCGCGTTCCAGCAGCCACAGGCCCTGCGCCTCGTTGGCGGGGTCGGAGTACAGCGAGACACGGGCGTTCTGCGGGAGGTCGGCCACGTTGCCGTACCTGTCCGACCAGATGCCGAAGCCCCACCGGAAGACCGGGGTCGCCGCCTCTTCCGCGAAATCCGGGTTGGCCTCCAGGACCTGCGAGAGCCACAGCTTGTGCTGGTACACGGTGCCGGCGACCTCCCCGTCGCTGACCGCCCGGTTGAGCGTCGTCGAGTCCGACAGTCCCTTGAAAGCGACTTTGATGTCGTAGCGCGGTGCGACCTCGGTGGCGATGAACTCGACCAGTGCCTGCTCGGATGCGTTGCCCTCGGCGGTCACGACGGTCAGCGTCGCACCCGCGGTCTCATTGGGAGAGGACGCCTCGGAGCCGAAGAACCGCCAGCCGATGACACCGGCCAGTACCGCGACGACGACCAGGGCCCCGACGATGAGCGGCCAGCGGCGCCGCGTCGACAATTCGATATCCGAAGCGCCGGGCGGAGAAGGGGTTTCGAGGCCCTTCGGGGATGAGTCGGTGGTGGAGCCGGTGTCCTGTGACATGGGTGTGCCTTTCGAGACGGGTGGATTCGGCCGTCAGCGGTTGACGCGCCGGGAGGTGACCGGGTTGAGGCTGCGGGCGAGTGCGTCGCCGGCGACCTGGATCAGGGCCACGGTGATGATGAGCACGATGATGGTGGCGACCATGACGCCCTGGTCGAAACGCTGGTAGCCGTAGGTGACCGCGACATACCCGAGGCCGCCCGCGCCGATCGTGCCGGCGATGGTGGAGTACTCGATCATCGCGATGGTGTTGATCGTCAGGCCGCCGACGATGCTCGGCAGCGCCTCGGGAACCTGTGCCTTCCAGATGACCTGGGCGTTGGACCCACCGGAGGCGCGGGCCACGTCGATCGTCGACGCCGCGACCGACCTCAGCGAGTTCTCCACGATGCGGGTGAAGAACGCGATGCCCGCGATCGACATCGGGACCACCGCCGCCGCGATACCGATGTTGGTTCCGGTGATCAGCCGCGTGAACGGGATGATCGCGGTCATCAGCACCAGGAACGGCAGGGACCGCCCGATGCTGATCACCCAGGACAGCGGTGTGTGCAGAGCGCGATTCTCGAAGAGGCCGCCCGGAGCGAGGTTGTGGATCAGCGCACCGAGCGGGACCCCGACCGTCATCACGATGACCATCACGATGCTCACCATCAGCACGGTGTCGATGGCGGCGGGGAGCAGCAGATCGGGTATCTCGTCGAGCGGCACCGTGATGTTGGCCAGGTTGACGGTGCTCATGCGGCAACCCCCGCATCCTTCTCCGCCGGGTCCCCGGGCCGCGCAGCGCCGGCGGCGTCCACCGTTGTGTCGGCGGTCAGGCGGGCGACGAGCCCGAGTTCGGCTGCGGCGCCGACGAATGCCGACGCGTGCCCGGCCGGCACCGAGATCGTGAGGTCCCCGAAGGCGGTTCCGTCGATGGTCTGGACGGTGGCGCCGAGCACCGAGATCGCGAGATCGAGCTCCTTGCCGAGTCGTGTGAGCCAGTCCGCGGGAACTGTCGTCGAGTTGTAGACCACCGAGATCGCGCACTGTTCGTCGCCGGCCGGAGCGCCCGGCCCGCGCGGCCGGAGTGCCCGTCCCAGAACGGAATCGGGGTCGAGGACCAGCTGTTGAAGCTTTCCGTGTTCGACGATGCGGCCCTGGTCGAGCCGGCCGGCGGTGTCGGCGACGCGCACGATGGTGTCCATCTCGTGAGTGATGAACACGACCGCGAGGCCGAGTTCGTCCCGCACCTCGGCCAGCAGCCGGAGGAACGTGTCGGTGGCGGCCGGGTCCAGCCCGGAGGTCGCCTCGTCGGAGAGCAGGACCGAGGGCTTGAGTGCGAGTGCCCGGGCGATGCCGACCCGCTGGCGCTGACCGCCCGACAGCTGGTGCGGGTATAGGTCGGCCTTGTCCGACAGCCCGACGAGGTCGAGCAGGTCGGCCACCCTCGACCGCGTGGATGCCTTTGTGGCCCCGAGATATTCGAGTGGCAGGGCGACGTTCTGTGCCGCCGTCCGGCGCGAGAGCAGACTCGCCGACTGGAAGACGGTGCCGATGCGTCGACGCGCGTCGCGCAGCCCCGAGGCGCCGAGCGCGGTCAGATCCTCGCCGTTGACGATCACCTTGCCCGATGTCGGCCGCTCCAAGAGGTTCAGGCATCGTGCGAGCGTGCTCTTGCCTGCGCCCGACGGCCCGACGACGGCGAAGATCTCGCCGGCACCGACGCTGAAGCCGACCTCGTCGAGCACGGTGGTGGGGTTGGGCGAGCCGACCCCGAACACCTTGGTGAGTCCCACGACCTCGATCATCGGATGTCCCCCCTCGTCGTCATCGCGCCGTCACTCCACCCCGGCCGGGGCGAGCCGGTTGCGTTCGCGGATCGAGTCGTCGATCGTCGAATTGACCCCGCCGACACGGTAAGTGGAGCCGCGATGGTTGTCCGGCAGCCGGTCTCCCTGGCCGAAGAGCTTGTGGCGCAACGTCCCAGGGACGTAGGCGCGGTCGTAGAGTCCTCGGCGTTCGAGGGCGGGCACCACGTGGGTGATGATGTCCTCGAAGGAGCCCGGGGTGACCGCGTAGGCCACGTTGAAGCCGTCGACGTCGGTCTCGGTGACCCAGTCCTGCAGGGCCTCGGCGACTTCGTCGCCCGAGCCGATCAGGACCGGACCCATGCCGCCGATGCCGCCCCAGGCGGCGATGTCGCGCACCCGCCACTCCTCGCCGCTCTCGGTGGCCTGCTGGAAGGCGGCCACCGCCGACTGGATGGCGTTGCTGTGCACGTTGCCGATCGGCTCGTCGATGCGGTAGCTCGCGAGGTCGATGCCCATCCACCCGGACATGAACACCAGCGCGCCCTCATCGCTCGCATACGACTGGTAGTCCTGGGCTTTCGCGCGTGCGGCCTCGGGCGTCGAGTCGGTGATGATCGTGAGGAGCGTGTAGATCTTGGCGTCGTAGGGTCCGCGTCCGGCGAGTACGAGTTCATCCCGGATCTTGCCGACGACGTCGCGCAGGATCGCCTTGGTGGGCGCCGCGACGAAGATGGCCTCGGCGTTCTCCGCGGCGAACCGCCGGCCGCGCGGTGAGGCGCCGGCCTGATAGATGACCGGCGAGCCCTGCGGCGACGGCTCGGAGAGATGGATGCCCGGCACGGTGAAGTGTGTGCCGCGATGCCCGATGTGGTGGACCTTCGCCGGGTCGGCGAAGATACCGGCGTCGCGGTCACGGCGCACGGCGTCACGCTCCCACGAACCTTCCCAGAGCTTGTAGAGCACGGTCAGGTACTCGTCGGCCTGGTCGTAGCGGTCGTCGTGTTCGAGCTGGTCGTCGGCGCCCATGTTGCGGGCGGCCGCCGGCAGGTAACCGGTGACGACGTTCCATCCGACGCGACCGCGGGTGAGGTGATCGAGGGTCGAGAGTCGCCGGGCGAACGGGTAAGGATGCTCGAAGCCGGTGCCGGTGGTGACACCGAAACCCAGGTGCTCGGTGGCGTGGGCCATCGCCGAGACGAGCAGCAGCGGATCGTTGACCGGGATCTGCGCGCCCTGCCGGATCGCCGCCTCGTCGTTGCCGGCGAAGACGTCATAGGTGCCGAGCACGTCGGCGATGAACAATCCGTCGAAACCACCGGTTTCGAGGAGTCGGGCCAGATCGACCCAGTAGTCGATGGTGTTGTAGTCCCACGACCTGTCGTGGGGGTGGCGCCACAGCCCGGGCGACTGGTGCGCAACGCAATTCATGTCGAAGGCGTTGAAACGGATCTTGCGGGCGGACGGCGGTGCGGGGACGGGGCTCCCGGCCTGGTGAATCGGTTCGGACACCGGAGGAATGATCCCGATCGATCCTCGGAGTCGCCATCGTTGCGCCCACGACGAACTAAAGTCGACGTCATGCGTTCGACGGATGTGTTGACAGACGGACTCGGGCGAATCGCCGAGAACGTACATGCGGTGCTCGACGGTCTTTCGGCCGACGTGCTCAACCGGGCGCCGGGGCCCGGTGCCAACACCATCGCGTGGCTGGTGTGGCACCTGACCCGCGTGCAGGATGTCCAAGTCGCCGATGTCGCCGGCACCGACGAGGTGTGGGTCGGCGGTGGCTGGGTGGACCGATTCGGTCTTCCGTTCTCCCCGGCCGACACCGGGTACGGACACTCGGCCGACGAGGCGGCGCGAGTTGTCGTCGACGATGCCGCGCTGCTGCGGAACTATTACGACGCGACCCACGCGGTGAGCGTCGAATACATTGCCGCGCTGACAGATTCGGATCTCGACCGGATTGTCGACGACAACTGGGATCCGCCGGTGACCCTGGGTGTGCGGCTGGTCAGCGTGATCGACGACGACGCCCAGCACATCGGCCAGGCGGCATACCTGCGGGGCCTGTTCTCCTGAGCCCGTCTTCGCGTCGGAGATCGTCTTGCCGCGACGGCCCCGGTGTCAGTTCACGCGGCGAATCAGTTCATTCACCGGATCAGTTCATGCAGCCCTTGAAGGTCTGGAAGTCACCGGCGAACGACGGGCCCTTGCAGGTCGGTCCGTTCTCGCCGTCGACGACGACTTCACCGCCCGGGCCTGCGATGCCGATGGCCAGGCCGGGTCGGATGCCGTTCATCGTGACGGTGGCGCCGGGACCGAGTGCGATGGCGGCCGGACCCGCATAGTTGTCGGCGGTCGAGGATGCCTTGCCGCCGTTGTCGGTGATGGCGAGCGCCAGTCCGGTGGGGCCGGATTCGGCGCTGCACGAGGCCTGGGAGGATGCCTGCCCGGGCAGCGCCGGGCACAGCGAGGGTGCCGCACCTGCGGAGGGGGCGGCGGCGAGGGACACGGCGGCCGCGCCCGCGGCCGCGACAACACAGCCGAGAGCTGTTCGCGCAATTGTTCTCATGATCAGACTCCTTTGTCGATATGACGTTCTGCGTCTGGCGGTGAGCGATTCGGAATCACCCGCGGGCTGGATTGGTGATCGATTTTCGGTGATCGACGAGGCGACCGGCGCCGCATCTGGTGGGTGCCCGCCCGGCGTAGGTTGAAAACGTGCAATTGCGAATCTTCACCGAACCTCAGCAGGGTGCCACCTACGACGATCTTCTCGCGGTGGCCAAGGCGACCGAAGAACTCGGCTACGACGCTTTTTTCCGCTCCGATCACTTCAGCGGCATGGGCGGCGACGGGCTGCCCGGACCGACCGATGCATGGATCACCCTGGCCGGCCTGGCTCGTGAGACCTCGAGGATTCGGCTGGGGACGCTGGTGTCCTCGGCGACCTTCCGCCTGCCCGGACCGTTCGCCATCTCGGTCGCACAGGTCGACCAGATGAGCGGCGGACGGATCGAGTTGGGTCTCGGGGCGGGCTGGTACGAGGCCGAACACACGGCGTACGGCATACCGTTCCCGTCGGTGAGGGAACGCTTCGATCGTCTCGAGGAGAGCTTCGAGATCATCACCGGTCTGTGGGCGACGCCGGTGGGCAGCACGTTCGACTACCAGGGCGAACACTTCCAGCTCACGGACTCCCCGGCTCTGCCGAAGCCGGTGCAGAACCCCCGGCCGCCGATCATCGTGGGTGGCAGTGGCAAGAAGCGGACACCGGCGCTCGCGGCGCGCTTCGCCGACGAGTTCAACGTGGTGTTCCAGCCGCTCGACGCCGCCGCCGACCTCATCGGCCGCGTGCGGACCGCGTGCACCGAGACGGGACGCCGACCGGAGTCGATGACCTACTCGGCCGCGCTCGTATTGTGCTGCGGTCGAGACGAGGCCGAGTTCCGCCGGCGCGCCGAGGCGATCGGCAGGGAACCCGAGGAACTGCGGGAGAACGGTGCGGCCGGCACTCCGGACGAGGTCGCGGCGAAGATCGAGAGCTATCGCGGTCTCGGCGTGACCCGCATGTACCTGCAGACCCTTGACCTCTCCGATCTCGATCATCTCGACCTCGTGGCGTCGAAGGTGGCTCCGCAACTGTCCTGAGGCTCACGGGGGATCGGCGCCGCGGTGCGGATCTCCCGACCGGGCCCCCGCATCGACGGTGATGGGCCATAATCCAGCGCATGGCCGACAGAGGCGATCACACATCAACGAGGCCGCCCGAGCGTCAGCGCATCAGGAAGCTCGCGCAGGCAGCGATGAACGCGGATGTCACTGTGGAGCAGCTCGACGGCATTCTCGCCGACATGGGCGAGACGCTGAACGGGCTCGGCCCCACCATGGACGGCTTGAACTCGACCATCGAGAAGCTCGACGCGACGCTCGTCCGGATGTCGGGCACCCTGGACCAGGTGGATGCGACCGTCGACCGCATGTCCGACGTGGTCCAGCGGCTCGAGCGGGTCGTCGGCCGCGTCGAGTCGCTGGTCGAGCTGGGGGAGGCCGCGCTCCGGCCCCTCGGTGCCCTGGAGTCGGCGGGCAAGTCGGTGGCCGCGAGGCTCGGCTGGCGCTGAGGCGCCCACCGGTCCACCGCACCGACCGCGACACCGACACCCCCGAAAAAGAAACCGCCGCAAGCGAGATCACCGCAAGCGAGATCACCGCAAGCGAGATCACCGGAACAGAGACCGCTGACCAGCAGCGCCGGAACCGACATCACCGAACGAGATCAGGGAATGACACCGGAAGAACACAGCTTTCGCGGCACCCACGGCCACACCATCGTCTACGACGTCTTCCGCCCAGAGCAGGCGCCGCGCGGCGTCGTGGTGATCGCGCACGGACTCGCCGAACACGGGCGCCGATATGGGTACGTCGCCCAGCGGCTCGTCGACGCCGGGTACCTGGTCGCGATCCCCGACCATGTCGGCCACGGACGCTCCGGCGGCAAACGGATGCGACTGCGCCGTTTCGGTGAGTTCACCGCCGACCTCGACACGGTGATCGCCCACGTCTCCGACGACGCCCTGCCGACCTTCCTGATCGGTCACAGCATGGGCGGTTGCATCGCACTGGATTACGCGCTCGACCACCAGGACGTCCTCGACGGACTCATCCTGTCGGGGGCGGCGGTCCTGCCCGGCGACGACCTGCCCGCCCTGGCGATCCGCTTCGCCAAGGTGATCGGGACTGTCGCGCCGGGTCTGCCCACCACGGCGCTGAGCTCCTCGAGCATCTCCCGTGACCCGGCTGTGGTCGCCGAGTACGACGCGGACCCACTCGTGACGCGTGGCAAGATCCCGGCCGGACTCGGGGGCGCGATGATCGCCACGATGCAGACATTCCCCGCCCGTCTGCCGTCGCTGCAGCTGCCGATCCTGGTGATGCACGGCAGCGAGGATGCGCTCACCGATCCGAAGGGCAGCGAACTCGTCGACCGGCTGGCCGACTCGACCGACAAGACGCTCGTGATCTACGACGGCCTGTTCCACGAGATCTTCAACGAACCCGAGCGTGACGTGGTGCTCGACGAGGTCGTGGAATGGCTGGGCGCGCACACGCCCGTGGAGCACTGACCCGCCGGGGTCACATCAGACGCGCCACGACCCCGGCCAGCAGGACCAGCACGCCGCCGATCTCGCCGACGATGAGCGCGACCATGAACAGGTACGTCCCCGGTGTCGGTGCGACGAACTGATTCGTGGTGTCACGCAGGGCCCCGTGGAAGCAGTAAGCGGCGATCGCGGCGACGAAGAACACGATCGGCACGAACGCGGCCGCCAGGTTGACAGCGGCGGAGAAGTCGCTCAACTCGACGAGGGCCGCGAGGACGAGTGTCGCGAACGAGTACATCAGCGCCGCGCGATGCGCGATGTCGACGTAGACGTGCGCGGTGTGATCGGGCGAGGTGCGGATGCCGTGGTACTTCCACACACCCAGTGCCAGCCCCCAGAGGAGGATCACCCCGGAGGCGACCACCACGGCCACGGTGTCGGTCCCGACCAGCTCGGCCAGGTCCAGGTCGGTCGATGAGACGTCGGCTGCGGCCATTGCTGAACGCTAACAGCAGGCGGCTACCTCACCGGCGCGACGGACGACGGTGCGACTACGGAGGGTGAGGTGACCGAGGGAACCGCGGCGGCCGACGTCCCCTGGCCCGCGGCCGACGGATCGGACGGAGCGACTTCGGAGGGGGCGACTTCGGAAGGGGCGGCCCCGGACGGTGCGGCCTCGGATGGGGCAGGTACGGACTCGGATGCGCCACTCGGTGAGGCGTCGACCGATCCCGGCGCCCCGGCTGATTCGGTGGACCCGGCCGACGCCGAGGCCGACACGCTCGACTCGGGGGTCGCGGCCAGCGACGCATCGACGGCTGCGATCACCGAGGCGTCGAGTGCGGGAGAGGCGGCGGCGGCCTGCTTCGCGGCGAGTGTGACCTTCGCGGGTGCCTCGGGATCGGGGCTTCCCGACGAGGAGACAACCGTGGTCTTGGCGGTCACCGGCGGGTTGTTGCGCAGCGTGCTCAGCACGTGGTCCTTGCCGTCGCCGAGTGCCCGGCCCCAGTTCTCCCAGGTGTGCCCGCCGTAGTTGGGCAGCGAGATCACCGATGCGCCGGCCTGTTTCGCCTGAAGTTGCATCAGCACGGTCGACACGGCGGACAGGATCTCCAGTGCCATCGCGCTGATCTGGTCCCTCGGGGCGAGTTTGGCCATCTCGGACGTCGACAGGAACCCGTTGCCCGAGGAGATGATCAGGACCTGCCCGTTCTCGGCCAGTTTGCTCACGTTCTTGGACGGATCGTTGTCGGTCCAGCGGGTTCCGCCCGGGGCGCCCCACATGTTGACGATGCCGTTGGTGTAGTTGGAGACCATCGTCTGCGTGGCGAAGACGCCGAGCGCGCCGATCGGGTTGTCGGTCTGGTAATACCCCGACATCGCCTGGACCACCTTGAACTGTTCCGGGTGCCGCTCGGCGAGCGTCACGGCCGGCCCACCTGACATCGACAGTCCGACGATCGCATTGTTGTTGGGGCTGACGCCGAACTCGCGTTCGAGGTATCCGGGCAGCTCGGAGGTCAGGAAGGTCTCCTGCTTGATCGTGGCGTTCTTGTCGCCGGCCCCGCCGTCCCAGTCGGTGTAGAACGACGACGCGCCGCCCACCGGCATGACCAGGGTGGTGTCGGCCTTGGCGTCGTAGACCTTGGCGGCCTGGACGTCGGTGGTCCACGCCGATCGGGTCTCGCTCGCGCGCATGCCGTCGAGCAGGTAGATGCCGCTGTCGCTACCGCTGGAGGCGCGGATCTGGACGATCACGTCGCGTCCCTGCGACTCCGACCACACCTTGCAGTTCTGGACGAAGTTCCCGGATGTGTCCCAGGTGCAGCCCGGCCGCAGTTTCTCGGGGTGCCCGCGCAATGCGCTCGCCGTGTTCGACGAGTTGAGCAGGGTGCTCGCCCCGAACAGTCCGAGGGTGAGGATCGCGACCACAGAGATCCCGGTCAGCAGCCGATGACGTGGGGAAAGTCTGCGCGGTTTTCCTGCGGACCCCGTGTCGGCTGAGGGGACGGACTGATCGCGGTGCGGGTGCAACATGGAACTCCTGACATACGCGGCCCCCCGATCATGCGGGGCCGATGTCAGGAATGTCGTTCGGGGAGGGGACCGGCGTTACGCCCTCCGCGACGCGGTGCGGATGATCACCTCGGCGGTCTCGGCCGGGCGTTCCCACCAGAACATGTGCCCGACCCCGGGCCATCGGTCGAGTTCGGCGTCCGGGATCGAGGCGGCCAGCAGCTCGCCCTGGTCTACCGAGATGACCTCGTCGACCTCACCGTGGATGACCGCGGCGGGGACGGTGATGCCTGCCAGCCGGTCGCGCGTGTCGTGACCGGCGCATGCCGTAGCCTGCATGCCGACCACCGCCGACGGCACCCGACGCTGTGTCGACAGCTGGGCGAAGCGGTCGAATTCTCCTGGGCGTGAGCAGAACTCGGGTGAGAGGTTCACCTCGAACGCGGTGCGCGCCACGAGTGCGGCATCTCGCGAGGCGATCGCCTCGACCAGTCGGACGACGCCGGGCGTGCCGAGGGCGCCGGGACCGCCGGGGGTGGTGCATCCGAGCACCACACTGCGCACCCGGTCCGGTGCCGCCGACACCAGCTCCTGCGCGATCATGCCGCCCATCGAGGTACCAAGGACGTGGGCGCTGTCCCAACCCAACCCGTCGAGGACCCCGCGGGCGTCCGCGGCGAGGTCGGCGATGGAGAACGGTTCGTCCACACGACCGCTGTCACCGATCCCACGATGGTCGTAGACGGCCACGGAGAAGTGGCCGACGAGCTCGGCGAGGAATTCGTCGGTCCACATCCCTCGATGCGCGGACATGCCCTCGATGAGCAGCAGTGGTTCACCGTCCCCGATCACCTCGACGTCGAGGACGGGACCGGAGTCGCCGGACAGCGGGATCAGCATGGACCGATCGTAGCCACGCAGGTGGGCCGCACCGCGTCGTGGATTGATGAATGTCGGCGATCAATCGGCGGAAAGTGAGTCCTTGTCCGTGCTGAATCCGGAACTAGCATCGCCGGAGGGGAGGGCCGATGGATGAGGAGGTCACCCCGCATGTCTGCACCGAGCTCCGAGAATCCGGCCACGGACGTCCGGGGTGACCCGCGTCCGGGGCTGTCGTCGATGATGCGCGACGTGGGCGGCATCTACGTCGTCAACGGCATCATCGGTCTGATCTTCGCGGCGTCGGGTCCGGTGGCCGTGATCCTGGCGGCCGGGGCCGCGGGTGACCTGACCACCGCGCAGCTGACGTCGTGGATCTTCGGCGTGTTCGTCCTCAACGGCATCCTGACGGTCATCGCCAGCTGGCTGTACCGGATGCCCCTGGGTTTCGCGTGGACGATCCCGGGCACCGTGCTCGTCGGGTCCGCGGTACAGCACCTCGCGTGGTCGGAGGTGGTCGGCGCCTTCCTGCTCACCGGCCTGCTGATCCTGCTCATCGGACTCACCGGGCGCGTGCGGGCCGCGATGTCGGCGATCCCGATGCCGATCGTGATGGGCATGGTCGCCGGGGTGTTCCTGCAGTTCGGCCTGGACATCGTCGATGCGGTCGGGGCCGACCCGTGGGTGGCGGCGCCGATCGTCGTCGCCTTCTTCGCCCTGCAGTTCCACGGGACGGTGAGCCGGTGGATGCCGCCGATCATCGGGGCGTTCGTGGTGGGGGCCGTCGCAGTCGCCGCAACGGGTGCGTTCCACCTCGACGACCCGCCGTCGTCGGTGATGGCGGTCCCGGTGTTCACCGCGCCGGAGTTCACCCTTCGTGCCGCGCTGGAGCTGGTGGTCCCGCTGGCGATCACCGTCATCGTGGTGCAGAACGGACAGGGTGTGGCGGTGCTGCGCGTCGCCGGTCACCGGCCGCCGGTCAACGCGATCACCGTCGCCTGCGGGGTGTGGTCGGCGCTGGCCGCCTCGGTCGGTGCGATCTCGACGTGCCTCACCGGACCCACGAACGCGCTGCTGGTCGCCGGGGGTCGCCGTGAGCGGCAGTACACCGCCGCGCTGACGTTCGGGGTGCTGGCGGTGGTCGTCGGGCTACTGGCGCCGATGTTCGTCGCGTTGATGCAGGCGATGCCGTCGGCATTCATCGCCACCGTCGGCGGGCTGGCGCTGCTTCCGGCGCTGCAGAGCGCGTTCCGCGGAGCGTTCGGCACCGGACGGTTCACCATGGGTGCGCTCGTGACCTTCCTGGTGTCGGTGTCGGACCTGACCGTGCTCAACATCGGGTCGGCGTTCTGGGGACTGATCGCCGGGGTGCTGGTGTCGTGGGCGGTCGAGCGCGTCGACTTCCGGACCGGAAACACAGAGTGAGGGATGCGTATCGGAAACCGATACGCATCCCTCACTCACTCAGGCAGAGATCGAGCGTCGAGTGTCAGGCGCCGAAGCCCAGCAGCGACTTCACCTCGAGGAACTCGTCGAAGGCGTAGTCGCTCCACTCGCGGCCGTTGCCACTCTTCTTGTAACCGCCGAACGGGGCGCTGGGATCGAGCTGCGCGCCGTTGAGGGAGATCGAGCCGGCGCGGATCTGCGAACCGATCTTGCGCACCTCGTCGACGTCCTTGCCCGACACGTAACCGGCCAGACCGTACTCGGTGTCGTTGGCGATCTTGATCGCCTCGTCGAGCGAGTCGTATCCGATGACCACGAGGACCGGACCGAAGACCTCCGTGCGGGCGATCTCCATGTCGTTGGTGACGTCGGTGAACACGGTCGGCTTCACGTAATAGCCGGTCTCGAGTCCCTCGGGGCGTCCCGCTCCGCCGATGACGGCGGTGGCGCCGTCGGCGATCGCGCGTTCGATCAGACCCTGGATCTTGTCGAACTGGGCTTCGGACACCACGGGGCCGAGGCGCACGTCGGTTGTCGGATCACCGACGGTGAGGTCGGCGGCCACGCCCTTGGCGATCTCGGCGACCTCCTCGACGCGCGCGGCCGGGACCAGCATGCGGCTCGGGGCGTTGCACGACTGTCCCGAGTTCATCATCATCGTGACGATGCCGCCGGCGACGTTCTTGGCGAAGTCCTCGTCGTCGAGGATGATGTTCGGGCTCTTGCCGCCGAGTTCCTGGGCGACACGCTTGACGGTCGGTGCGGCGCTCTTGGCGACCTCGATGCCGGCGCGGGTGGAGCCGGTGAACGAGATCATGTCGATGCCCTCGTGGCTCGACAGTGCCGCGCCGACGCCCGGTCCATCGCCGTTGACGAGGTTGAACACGCCGGCGGGAACGCCTGCGGCGTCGAAGATCTCGGCGACGATGGCGGCGGAGAACGGGGCGACCTCAGACGGCTTGAGGACCATGGTGCACCCGGTGGCCAGTGCCGGGGCCACCTTGCACATGACCTGGTTGAGCGGCCAGTTCCACGGGGTGATGAAACCGCACACGCCGATGGGCTCCTTGGCGATGCGCGAGGTGCCGCGGTCCTCGACGAACTTGAAGTCGGGGAGCTGGGCGGCGGCGGTCATGAGGTGACCGAGACCGATCGGCACCTGCGCTGCGTTGGTGAGGCCGACGGGTGAACCCATCTCCTCGGTCACCGCGGCGGCGAGATCGCCCATGCGGTTCTGGTACTCGGCGATGATCTTGTTCAGCACCTCGAGGCGCTCGTCGACGGTGGTCTGTCCCCAGGTGACGAATGCGCGACGGGCGGCGTCGACCGCGGCGTCGACGTCGGCCGCGCTACCGATGGCGACCTGTCCGGCCGACTTCTCGGTGGCAGGGTTGATGACGTCGACGAGGTTGAGCTCAGCGGGCTCGACCCACTGGCCGTCGATGTAGAACTTGGTGATGTCCGGCATGGTGCCTCCGTTGTTGCCTGAAGTGACGGCATTTGTTGTCTGTCTCACACTCTAGGCGTTGCTGGGATCGGGGTCTCGTGAATCCCCCCGAGCAGGCACCCGCCTCAGGAGCGCCCGGTGTGGGACAACGATCCTGGGACGACAGATCGTGGTTCAGCCGATCCTCGGGCAACAGTCCCGGTCGCATAATGCGACGCTCGACCTCCGGCGCGGGAGCTAGGGTCGAGGGATGATTCTCATCGTCGTGAAATGGCCGATCAAGCCCGAGTATGCCGACGAGTGGCCCGAGCTGTCGCGGGAGTTCACCGAGGCGACCCGTGCCGAGCCGGGCAACAAGTGGTTCGACTGGTCGCGGTCGCTCGACGACCCGCACACCTACGTGCTGGTCGAGGCCTTCGACGACGACGCCGCCGAAGCCCATGTCACCTCGCCGCACTTCAAGCAGGCGCAGAAGGAGCTCCCGAAGTACCTCGAGCGGACGCCCGACGTCATCAACACGACGATCGACGGCGATGAGTGGTCGAGGCTCGGGGAGTTCGAGGTCGAGCCCGAGTGAACCCGCGACGTCCCGCCGGCCGCTGAACGCCGGCGGGACGGTCGTGGCTCATCGTCCGGTCCGGACCTCTGCCTCGGTCTCGGCGGCCGGTCCCGACCCGGCGACCCGGAGCTTCTCGCCCTCGATGTCGACGTCGGGCAGGATGCGGTCGAGCCAGCGCGGCAGCCACCACGCCTTGTCGCCGAGCACCGTCAGGACCGCGGGCATCAGGGTCATGCGGACGACGAAGGCGTCGAAGAACACCGCGGCGGCCAGCGCGAAGCCCATCACCTTGATGAAGGCCATGTCCTGCAACATGAATGCCGCGAACACCGAGATCATGATCGCCCCGGCCGCGGCCACGACGCGGGCGCTGTGCCGATAGCCCTCGACGACGGCGGTCCTGGCGTCGGCGCCGTGCACGTAGGCCTCACGCATTCGCGTGACGAGGAAGACCTGATAGTCCATCGCGAGCCCGAACACGATGCCCACCAACATGATCGGCAGGAACGACACCACCGGTTGCGGGTTGTCCACGATACCCAGCGCCCCGTCGGTGAACAGTGCGACGGTGACACCGAACGTCGCTGCCACGCTGAGCAGGAATCCCAGGGCTGCCGTCAGCGGCACCAGGATCGAGCGGAACACGATGATCAGCAGGATGAACGCGAGTCCCACCACGACCAGCAGGTAGGGGATCAGTGAGTCCGACAGCCGTTCGGAGATGTCGAGTTCGATCGCGGTCTGGCCGGTCACCCCGTAGGAGATGCCGGTGGTCGCCGACACCCGCGGTTCCATGTCTCGCAGCTTCTGGACGAGTTCGGGAGTCGCCTCGTCCGACGGTGCGGTCGACGGGATGATGGTGATCTTCGCGGTGTCGCGCGCCTCGTTGAGGCCGCCGGCGCCGATCTGGGCAACAGAGACGCCGTCGATCCGCTTGAGGTCGTCGACCAGCGTGTCGAATGCGGTGATCCGCTCACCGCTGTCCTCGATCCCGCGTCCGTCGGCCACGACCACGAGTGGTCCGTTGAATCCGGGGCCGTAGCCCTCGGCGACCATGTCGTAGGCCTGGCGCTGAGTCGTCGACGGCTCGGACGTCCCGTCGTTGGGCAGTGCGAGTTTGAGGCCGACCATCGGGATGGCGAGTACGACGAGGATGCCGATGATCGCGACGGTGACCGTACGCGGACGCGCGACGATGCGCTGCACCCAGCGCTGGCCGTTGTGGACGCGCTCGGCCTCGTGCTGCTCCACATCCGGGGGGTTGAGCCGGGGGAGTTGCCCGCCGAAGGCCTTGGTCCCGAACAGCCCGAGGATCGCCGGGAGCAGGGTCAGGGCGACGAGGACCGCGACGATCACCGTGGCCGCCGCCGCGACACCCATGGCGGTGAGGAACGGGATCTTCACGATGGCCAGTGCGGCGAGTGCGATGACCACGGTGCTTCCGGCGAACACGACCGCCGAACCCGCGGTGCCCACCGCTCTGCCCGCGGCGTCGGCGCGGCTCGACGAGCGATGGATCTCATGCCGGTACCGCGACACGATGAACAGCGCGTAGTCGATGCCGACGGCGAGGCCGATCATCGTCGCGAGGATCGGGGTTTCATTGCTGAGATCGAAGAAGTTGGTGCCCAGTTGGATGCCGAGCATGCCGATCGCGACGCCGACGATGGCGGTGATGATGGGCATGCCCCAGGCCACGAGCGAGGCGAAGGTGAGGATCAGGATCAGCGCGCCGACGCCGATGCCGATGAGTTCGGAGGTGATACCGAGCTCGAATTGCTGTGTGGCCGTGCCTTTCATCTCAACGGTGAGACCGGCGGCGCGGGCGTCGTCGGCGACCTTGCCCATCTGCTCGCGGGTGGTCTCGGTGATGTCCGACGATGCCTCGACGTCGAACGAGGCACCCAACTGGGCGACCGTGGCTTCGGAGTTGATGGGTGAGATGGCCTGGGCGTCGGCCGCGGCCTCCTCGGCGCTCTTGTCGAAGGTCTGCTGCTGGAAGCTCTGCGACAGTTCCCGGAGCTTCCCCGGAGACTGCTCGGTGCCGTAGGAGTCGAAGGGATTGACGATCGCCTCGGGGCTCTTGACGCCCTCGACGCCCTTGAGGTCGGTGACCATCGTGTCGATCGCCTGCTGGTACTGCGGCTCGGTCAGCGTCGAACCCTGCGGTGCGCGAAGGAGATACGTGACGGAGACGTCGGATCCGAAGGCCGGTTCGCCAGGGAAGCGCTCGACCATCAGGTCCTGGGCCTTCTCCGACGGGATGCCGGGGATCGAGAACGACTCCGACGTCGGTTTGGCCAGCATGGTTGCGCCGATCCCCATGCCGATGAGCACCAGCACCCAGATGGCGATCGTCTTGAAACGGTTCTCGTACGTCCAGCGTCCGAGCCGATACAGGTGTGTTGCCACGTCAGTGCTCCTTGGGGGATGTCGCGGCCAGCTTGTCGACGGCCGAAACGGGTTGCGCGAGACCGGCCGACGCCTGATCGAAGGCTGCCTCGAGCACGGTGGACAGTTCGAGGCGCCCGGCCGGGTCGGTGGCCGCGGTGGGATCGGTGGCGAGCGACGCGCGGTGGGTCACCCAGTACTCCAGGGCGACGCGCACCGTCGTGATCGCGTTGTGCAGGACCAGGTGGGGATAGAGCGCATGGGGTTGCTGGCCGCGCCGGGCGAAGAGCTCGACGATGCGGGCCTCGACGGTGTCGCCGAGTTCGCTGTCGCGTGTTCGTGCGGTCAGTCCTGGTTCGGTGTCGAGGAGCCGGAACAGTTCGACGATCTCGGCGGGTTCGCCGACCTCGGGCGACATGGCGGCCTCGACGAGGGCGGTGCGGACCGAACACCAGAGGTCCTCCTCGGCCGGCCGGGCCTCGATCCGTTCCACGATGGTGTCGAACAACGTCGACACGAAATGCAGCAGCGCGTCTTCTTTGCCGCCGAAGTAGTTGTGGAACGTGCGGACGGACACGTTCGCCTCGGCGGCGACGGCGTCGATCGTGACCTGGTCGATGCCATCCCGCGTCGACAGCCGCAGGACGGCGCGGGCGAGCGCGGTGCGGGTCGCTGCCTTCTTCGATTCGCGGAGTCCGAGGGTGTGCACCTCATCCACGGTACGGAACTTGCAGGCGCCTGCAAACTTGCAGATTCGTGCAAGTTTGGGAGGGTTGCCACAATGGGTATCGAGGGGTGGGACAGGTCACACCGACGTGTCGGGCAATACGGGCAAGTCCCTTTCCGAAAGGCGACCGATGTCGACTCCGGCCAATCCGTTCTCCGCCGACTATCAGCCCGACCCGCGCCGGTGGAAGGCGCTGGCGGTGTGTCTGGTGGTCGGTTTCATGACGCTGCTCGACGTCTCGATCGTCAACGTGGCGCTGCCGTCGATCGAGGCGGGGCTCGGTGCCAGCACCGCCGACCTCTCGTGGGTCGTCTCCGGGTATGCGCTCGCCTACGGGCTCGTGCTGGTCCCGGCTGGCCGCGTCGGCGACGCCCGCGGGCGGAAGACGACCTTCCTCGTCGGGCTCACGCTGTTCGTCCTGGCGTCGACCGCCTGCGGACTGGCGCAGGGGCCGACACAGCTCGTCGTCTCGCGACTCATCCAGGGAGTCGCGGGCGGCATCCTCGCTCCACAGGTCTCCGGTCTGATCCAGTTGCTCTTCCGTGGCGCCGAGCGCGGCCGGGCGTTCGGCATGTTCGCCGCCACCATCGGGATCTCCACCGCGGTGGGGCCGCTGCTCGGTGGTGTCCTCATCCAGGCCGGCGGGACCGCCGAGGGATGGCGCTGGATCTTCTTCGTCAATGTGCCGATCGGGATCGTCGCGTTCATCGCCGCCATCCGGCTCATCCCGGCGCGGCCGTCGGAGCTCAAACAACCGCTTCGCGGCAGCTTCGATCCCATGGGTGTGCTGCTACTCGGTGCCGGTGTGTTCGCCCTGATGCTGCCCATGGTCCAGGACCAGGAGTGGCCGGGGGCGCGGAAGTGGCTGCTGCTGGTGGTCGGGGCGATCGTGCTCGGTGCGTTCGTACTGTGGGAACGGCGCCAGGGCCGTGCCGGCCGTCAGCAACTCATCGACCTCTCACTGTTCTCGCTGCGGTCGTACACGCTCGGCTGCATCATCGCGATGGTCTATTTCGCCGGTTTCACCACGGTGTTCTTCATCTACACGCTGTTCGTTCAGCAGGGTCTCGGCTACACGGCGCTGCAGGCGGGCCTGGCGGTGACGCCGTTCGCATTGGGATCGGCGGTGTCGGCGAGCATCGGCGGCAACATCGTCGGCAAGGTCGGTCGCAAGCTCGTCCTGATCGGCCTCGGACTGGTGGTGCTCGGGATGGTCGCGACGATCATCGCGGTCCAGTTCGTGCCAGGCCACAGCGTCGGATATGCCGCCGCGGTGCCGTTGCTCGTCGCGGGCATCGGCTCCGGCCTGGTGATCTCGCCCAACCTCACGCTGAGCCTCGACCCCGTGCCGGTCACCAAGGCCGGCATCGCGGGCGGGATCCTGCAGACCGGCCAGCGCATCGGGGCCGCCGCGGGCATCGCGCTCGTGGGAGCGGTGTTCTTCGCCCAGGTCGCGAACAGTCACGGCGACTGGGCGCGGGCCTTTCAGATCGGGCTCGCGACCGCCGGGTTCCTCGTCCTGATCGCGCTCGCGGTCGGGTTGGCGGACTACCTCCCGCACCGTCGCGAGACCGTCGGGGCGAGGTAGGTCCGCGGACCCGGGGCGTCCGGGTGCCCGGTTCGCTGCGATCCTCGAACCTCAGGGACGCGGACGGGGCACCAAACGCTCGAGTTGCGTCACGTGCGCCGGTGTCAGCTCCTCCAGCGCCGCCACGCCCAGCAGGCGCATCGTGCGGGCGATCTGCTCGCCGAGGATCTCGATCATCCGGTCGACCCCGGCCTCGCCGCCGGCCATCAACCCGTACAGGTACGCCCGGCCGACCAGTGTGAACCGGGCGCCCAGAGCGACCGAGGCGACGATGTCGGCGCCGCTCATGATGCCGGTGTCGAGCATGACCTCGGTCGACTGGCCGACCTCGCGCGCCACCTGTGGCAACAGGTGGAACGGGATGGGTGCCCGATCGAGCTGTCGCCCTCCATGATTCGACAGCACGATGCCGTCGGCACCGAGGTCGGTGACCGCTCTGGCGTCCTCGACGGTCTGGATGCCCTTGACCACCAGCTTGCCGGGCCACTGGGATTTGATCCATGCCAGGTCCTCGAAGGTGACCGTCGGGTCGAACATGGTGTCCAGCAATTCGGCCACCGTCCCGGACCAGCGGTCGAGCGAGGCGAAGGCGAGTGGTTCGGTGGTCAGGAAGTCGATCCACCACTGCGGGCGGGGGATCGCGTTCAGCACCGTCTTGGCGGTCAGCGCGGGCGGGATCGACATGCCGTTGCGCTTGTCGCGCAGCCGGGCGCCGGCGACCGGGACGTCGACGGTCACCAGCATGGTGTCGTATCCGGCTGTCGCGGCCCGGTCGACCAGAGCCATGGACCGTTCGCGGTCCTTCCACATGTACAGCTGAAACCAGTTGCGGCCCCGCGGGTTCGCCTCCTTGACGTCCTCGATCGACGCGGTGCCCATCGTCGACAGCGAGAACGGGATGCCGGCCCGCCCGGCGGCGCGCGCGCCGGCGTACTCACCTTCGGTCTGCATCATCCGGGTGAAACCGGTCGGTGCGATGCCGAACGGCAGCTCCGACCGTCCGCCGAGGATCGTGCACGAGGTGTCGACCCGGGACACGTCGCGCAGAATCGCCGGATGGAATTCGATGTCGGAGAACGCTTGTCGAGCACGCTCGATGGACAGCTCGGCCTCGGCCGAACCGTCGGTGTAGTCGAAGGCGGCCCTGGGGGTACGACGCTTGGCGATCCTCCGGAGATCTTCGACGGTGAGCGCGGCGTCGAGGCGCCGTTTCTTGGCGTCGAATTGTGGTCTCTTGAACTGCATCAGGGGCGCGAGGTCGCGCGGCCTGGGTACCCGACGATCCATGGTCATGCCCTTCCTGCACCGATCGCGGCGCGGTGACCTGTGCTGCGAGTCCCCGGGGTGCAGGTGTTGCGGCGGGAACCTGTCGGCGACGATAGTCCGCATCGTCTCGACATCGCCATCGATCCGTCCGTGGGATCCGCACCGCGCCGACGATCCGCGCGTGCAACGGTGCCGGAATCTCGAAATCGGCCAGGTCGCGGCGAGCGGGGGACGATGATCGGCTCCGGCGGGGTGAATCGACGACAGCAGCGACGGGAGATGTGGTGCTCGAAGGACGGAGAAGGTCCGGTGGCGGTGGTTCTGGTTGTGCGGGTATGACCGCCATCGTCACCGGCGGAGGTTCCGGGATCGGGGCCGCGCTGACGCGGGCGCTCGCTGCGGACGGAGCCGACGTCACCTGTGCCGACATCGATCTGGCGGCGGCGCAGCGTGTTGCGTCGGAGGCAGCGGACGAACGAGGCGCCGTGCGTGCGGTCGCTCTGGACGTGACCGACGCCGACGCGGTGACGCGGGTCGTCGACGACGTGGTGGCCCGCAGCGGGCGGCTGGACCTGATGTTCAACAACGCGGGGATCACCTGGGGCGGACCCACCGAGATGCTGACACTGGATCAGTGGAACGCCATCATCGACGTCAACATCCGCGGCGTCGTGCACGGGGTGGCGGCCGCATATCCGGTGATGATCGAGCAGAGATCCGGGCACATCATCAACACCGCGTCCATGGCCGGCCTCGTCGCGGCCGGTCTCATCACCAGCTACGTGATGACCAAACATGCGGTCGTCGGGCTGTCGCTCGCGCTGCGCACCGAAGCCGCCGCGCACGGGGTGGGCGTGCTGGCGGTCTGTCCGTCGGCGGTCGAGACGCCGATTCTCGACAAGGGGTCGGTGGGTGGCTTCGTCGGCCGGTCCTACTATCTCGCGAGTCAGGGGTCGTCGAGGGCCTACGACGCCGACCGCCTCGCCCGTGAGGTGCTGACGGCCGTCGCGCGCAACCAGCCCCTGCTCGTCGTACCCCGACGCGCCCGGCTCTCCTGGCGCATGCAGCGAGCGGCCCCGGGGTTGACGAATCGTCTTGCAGGTCTGTTCATCTCGCGTCAGCGCGCCCAGCTGGAGGCGCCGGCCGGCTGAGCTGGGGGTTCCCGCCGGTTGAGCTCGGGTTCTGCCGGTTGAGCTCGGGTTCTGCCGGTTGAGCTTGTCGAAACCCCCCGCTCGAAACCCCCTCAGCCTCCCGCGACGCTGCTGAGGATGGCGACGATGACTCCGGCGACGGTCAGCACGCCGACCACCCAGCCCATGGTGATCGCCGTACGCCGACGGCCGAAGCGGGCGGCGTTGATCGCGATGCCGAGGCACACGAGGATGGCGATCGCGTAGACGGAGATGCCGAGGGTGAGGAGTGCGACCGAGGAGTCGGCGGCCAGGACAACCCGAGTAGACATGGCATCGAGTACACCACCACGGCCATCTGTCGCCGCACGGTGGGCGTGATCCACAGCGGCCACCCAACCAATTGCTTGCTAGGGTGCCTCCAGTAGACGCTCGAGGAGGGCATGTGGACGTCGCCGGCAAGGTGTTCGTGGTGACCGGTGCGGGTAACGGGATCGGGCGCTGCGTCGCACACGACCTCATCGAGCGTGGCGCTACGGTGGCCGGTGCCGACATCAACGAAGCGGGATTGGCCGAGACTGCGCGTCTGTCCGGCGATCCGTCGCGCTTCTTCCCGTTCCTGCTCGACATCGCCGATCGCGAAGCGGTGCAGAGGTTTCCCGACGAGGTGCGGACTGCTGCCGGCAGCGTCGACGGTCTGTTCAACATCGCCGGGATCCCGCAGGACACCGAGACCATCGTGGAGGTGTCCGACGAGCGGATCGAGACGCTCATGCGGGTCAACTTCTTCGGGACCGTGTGGCTGACACGTGCTTTCCTGCCGCACCTGCAGGAGCGACCCGACGGCGGCGTCATCCTGATCACGTCCAGTCTGTCGGGGATCGCTCCGTTCCCCGGTGCGGCGTTCTACGGTGCGAGCAAGGCCGCGGTCGCCCTCTTCGGGTACGGCCTGGCCCAGGATCTTCGCGGGTCCCGGTCGAGCGTGACGGTCACGACGGTCATCCCCGGCACCATCTGGACCGATCTGGTGCGTAAGACATCGCAGGCGCTGGGGACGCCCGAAGCGGTGGCCAAGGCCTTCGCGATGCCTCCGCAGAAAGCGGCTCGCCGGATCGTCGACGCCACTCTGAAGGGGCGGCTCCGTGTGGTCATCGGCAAGGATGCCCACGCTTTCAACGGCGCCCGGCGGCTGAGCTCCCGGTTGAGCGAACGCATGGCGTACGTCCAGGTGGGGACCTTCGTGTACCGGGGGAAGAGTCGCCCGCCGGCTGTACAGGGCTGAACCCGCCACGCGCCGAGAGTGTTCCGCGGAACACCTCCTCGACGGCACCCGGCCGGCGCACACTGGCAGCCATGTTTCGACGCCGTCAGGGATCCGTGGCCGGGAAGGTCGTGTTCATCACCGGGGCGGCGAGGGGGATCGGCCGCGCCACCGCAACGGCACTCGTCGCGAACGGGGCCAGGGTGGTGCTGTCCGACATCGACGAGCAGGCGCTCGACGAGGTGGCCGCATCACTTGGCCCCGACAACGCGGTCGCGACCGTCTCCGACGTCACCTCGCTGGCGGACATGCAGGCCGCGGTCGATGCGGGGTCCGCACGGTTCGGCGGTATCGACATGGTGGTGGCCAATGCCGGAATCGCCAGTTACGGAACGGTTCTCGCCGTCGACCCGGCCGCCTTCCGGCGGGTGATCGATGTCAACGTCACCGGCGTGTTCCACACGGTGCGCGCCGCGCTGCCGTCGGTCATGGAGCGGCGGGGTTATGTGCTGATCGTATCGTCGATGGCTGCCTACGCCCCGCTGGGCGGCATGTCGTCGTACAACGCGAGCAAGGCCGCCGTCGAACACTTCGCCAATGCGCTGCGGATGGAGGTCGGTTATCGCGGTGTGGACGTGGGTTCGGCGCACATGAGCTGGATCGACACCCCGCTGGTGCAAGAGGCCAGTGCCGACCTGTCGGCGTTCGATGAGCTCCTGTCCCGGTTGCCGGGACCGTTGTCCCGGCGTCTCCCGGTGGAACAGTGCGCCGACGCTTTCGTCCGCGGGCTCGCCGAGCGAAAGCACCATGTCGACGTTCCGGCCGGCTGGGTCGAGGCCATGCGATGGCTCAAACCGGTGTTGAACTCGGCGGTGGGGGACCGGTTGACACGTGGGCTGGTGGCGCAGTTCCTGCCTGCGGTCGACGCCGACGTCGCCACCCTGCACCGGTCCACGAGTGCGCGCAATGTCGCGATCGGTAACGTGCCGCCGGATGCCGGCGCTCCGTCGTAGCCCACTGCGCCGCACGTCACCGGGCCTTTCCGTTGGTGCGCCGTGCGGGATGTCACCCGAACTCGGTGGGCGCACTCCGGCCGGAGGTCGGCAGGGTTGTGACGGTGCCCCCAGTCGGACTCGAACCGACACTGTGCCGATTTTAAGTCGGCTGCCTCTGCCAATTGGGCTATGGGGGCTGGGGTCTCGTCATGGAGACGGACGTCCCCGGTGAGCATAGTCAGCGGCGGTGGCGACCGTGCTGCTGCGGGTTGGTGGGCGCGTTGCCATCCGTCCGACTTCACCTCGACTGCCAGACTTCGATCGAAGTCTGCCGGCCGAAACGACGTCCATCAGTCGAGCGCGTTTCCTTGACCGCCCCCGGTGCGGGGGTGATCATCGAGGCATGGACGCGGCAGCGGTGACCGGGGCGCGCAATTGGGAGGCTGTCCGAGAACGGCATCCCGGCATCGTCGAGCGTCTGGAGCTCGGCCTCGTCCAGGGGGACCCGCTTGCCGACGCGGCGATCGCCGAGGCCCGCGAGCTGGGGATCTCGTTCTCCACACTCGTCGAACTGTTGGAAACCCACGGAGAATCCGCGGCCGGGATCGACGTGGAGGCCGGTTCCGATCGCCTGCAGATGCCTGCGTCGATGACGGAGTTGCTGCGGGTCGCGAGCGTCCCGCCGCCATGGTTCGATCCGGCGTTCGCGGCGTCGGGTGCGCGGGCCTGGTGGCGCTTCGGCACGTTGCAGGCCTCGACGCTGTACCAATCACTGATCTACGGGTTCAAGGCCCAGGGTTTCGTCCGTCCGCTGGTCGCCACCGGGCGACTCGGGTCGGGCACCCGCGACCGGGTGCAGTCCACCGCACGGTGGGTCGCCGAGGCCACCACACCCGGATCGATGCTCCCCGGTAACGCGGGTTGGGTTGCGACCCTTCGCATCCGGCTGCTCCATGCCTACATCCGCGACATCCTTCGCAACCCGCACGGGCCCGACACCCCGGCCTGGGACGAGGCCGAGTGGGGTGTGCCGATCAACCAGACCTACTCGGTCATGACCATCTCATGCGGCTTCCTCGCACTACCGCTGCTGGTCGCGCGCGACTTCGGCATCCACTACAGCAGCGCCGAGCGGGAAGCGATCACCCATCTGTGGCGCTGGATAGGCTGGGTCGTCGGCGTCGATGACGACCTCCTGCCCGCAAACGACGACGCCGCGAGCGAATTGTTCCGGGTGGCAGGCGAATTCGAACTCGAACCGGATGACTCGTCGAAGGTGCTCACCCGGGCACTGCTCCGGGAGGGTTACGACCTGCCCGGCGTCGTCCACGGTGCCTCCCCGATTCCGGTGCCCGCCCTGCTGGTCTCGGCGGTCGACACCCTCACCCGACCGCTTCTCATGTCGTCGTTCTCGGCGATCAGCACGCGGTGGGTCGATCGGTCGGTGGCGCGGCGGATGGGTCTGCGGCGCACGCCGCTGCATCACCTCGTCGACGTCGCACGTCCGGCGGTGCGGCTACGGGAGATCGTCCGGTCGACCGGGCTGCTCGGCTCCGAATCAACGGTCATCGAGCGGGAGTTGCGCACGGTCCGGCGCGGTCTCGGGATGGTGGCCCACGAATAAGTTCACACTGGTGAACAATCGTTGACCCACTAGATTACTGCTGATAACTTAACGCCGTAAATTCGACGGCGAGGGGCACCGCATGCTGGTTCGGATGACTCGGCTGGTCATTTCCATGCCGAAGAGGGTGCTACTCGGGGCGGTGATCCTGCTCGTGGTCTGCGGCGCCTACGGTGCGACCGCAGCCGAACATCTCCTCGCAGGGGGTTACAGCGACCCGAACTCCGACTCGGCACGCGCCGAGAAGGCGCTCGACGAGACCTTCAACCGCGGCGGCATCCAGGTCGTCCTGAAACTCGACGCCCCCGACGGCGTCGACATCTCCCGTGACCCGACAGCGCAGGCCGTCGGCAAGAGCATCATCGGCGAACTCGACGACAACGAGTACGTCCAGGACCAGATCCTCTCGGTGTGGACCAATCCCGCACTCGACTCCGCGCTGGTGAGTCGCGACCGGACCTCCACCCTGGTCATCGCGTCTCTCGCCGGGGGAGAGGATCTGGCACCGGCCCGGGCGGTGGAGATCGAGAAGGCCCTGGCCGGCGAGCGGGAAGGCATCACCATCCGTGCCGGGGGGCAGGCGCTCGTCTTCGCCCAGGTCAACGATCAGACCTCGTCGGACCTGTTCATCGCCGAGGCCATCGCCATCCCGATCACCTTCATCGTGCTGATCTTCATCTTCGGCGGACTCCTCGCCGCTGCCGTTCCGGTGGGGATCGGCATCGTCTCGATCATCCTCACCTTCGCCCTGCTCCGGGGGATCGGCTCGATCACCGACGTGTCGGTGTTTGCCCTGAACCTCACCACCGCACTGGGTTTGGCGCTCGCCATCGACTACACGCTGCTTCTGCTGACCCGATACCGCGAGGAGGTCGATCGAGGCCTGGCGCGCCCGGACGCCATCGTGCGGACCATGGCGACGGCCGGGCGGACGGTCGCCTTCTCGTCGGTCACCGTCGCTCTGTCGCTGAGCGCCCTGGTGCTGTTCCCGCAGTACTTCCTGCGCTCCTTCGCATTCGCGGGCCTGGGTGTGGTGATCGTGGCGTCGGCGTCGGCACTGGTCTTGACCCCCGCCGTGCTGATGGTGCTGGGCGACCGGATCGATTCGCTCGACGCCCGCAAGCCGATGCGTCGACTGCTGCGGCTGCCGACGTCACGACCGCGCCGGCCCGAAGACACCTGGTGGTACCGCCTCGTGCAATGGGTACTCCGACACGCGCTCCCGGTCGCCGCGGTGGTCACGCTCTTCCTGCTGGTACTCGGCGCACCGTTCCTGTCGATCAAGATGGGCTTCCCCGACGACCGGGTACTGCCCGAGTCGGCGGGCTCGCATGCCGTCCAGCAGGAGATCCGCGACGGTTACGAAGACGACCTGTCGGCGGCGGTCACCGTCGTCGTGCAGGGAGAGGCCGACCGACAGGCCCTCGCCGAGTACACCAGGGCACTGTCGGAAGTGGCCGACGTCAACTCCGCAGGCTCGTCGGCGGGGACGTATGTCCGCGGCCGGCCCATCGCTCCGGGAAGCCCGGAGGACAGTCGCGGGGACCTACACGTACTCAACATCTCCACCGACAGCGACCCGATGAGTGACTCGGGCATCGCGCAGCTCGACGACCTGCGCGCGGTACCGCCGCCCGCCGGCACCGAGACGCTGTTCACCGGTCTCGCGGCGACGACAGACGACACCGTCTCGTCGATCTACGCCCACCTCCCGTGGGTGCTCGGGATCATCGCCATCGCCACGTTCGTGCTGCTGTTCCTGTTCACCGGCAGCGTCGTGCTTCCCCTGAAAGCGCTTGTCCTCAACATCTTGTCGCTGTCGGCGACCTTCGGGGCGATGGTCTGGTTCTTCCAGGAAGGTCACCTCGACGGGTTGGGGACCACCGCCACCGGAACGCTCAACGCGACCGTGCCGATCCTGCTGTTCTGCGTGGCCTTCGGTTTGTCGATGGATTACGAGGTGTTCGTGCTCGGCCGCATCCGGGAGGAATGGTTGCAGTCCGATCGCACCCGCGCGGCCAGCGACCACTCCGTCGCACTGGGCCTCGCGCGCACCGGCCGGGTCATCACGGCTGCCGCGTTCCTGATGAGCATCGTGTTCGCCGCGATCGGCGCGTCGGAGGTGTCGTTCATGCGGTTGTTCGGGATCGGCTTGACCCTCGCGGTGCTGATGGACGCCACCGTCATCCGGATGTTCCTGGTGCCCGCGTTCATGCGGCTCCTCGGACGCGCGAACTGGTGGGCGCCCAGGCCGCTGCGCCGCGTCCACGACCGGTTCGGGCTCTCGGAGGAGGTGCCGGAGCTCGGCGGGGACGCCCGGCGGTCCGGCGAGACAACGCCGTCGAGGGTCTGACACCGAATTCCTACCGGGGGTCGCGCGCGGTATGCCGGCCGGCAATCGCCATCGGGATGAGGTCAGGAGAGTAGTGGTGACACGCAGACGGGCCAGATCTCCTCGTGGCTCCGGGGAGATCCTCGCCGAGGAGATCATCGAGGCGGCCGGGGAGATCCTCGTCGAGCACGGCGACGACACCGCGATGTCGATCCGTGCGGTCGCCGGCCGCGTCGGCGTCACCCCGCCGTCGATCTACCTGCACTTCGCTGACAAGGAAGCGCTGCTCGACGCAGTGTGCGCCCGATACTTCGCGCGCCTCGACGACGAGATGGCGGCAGCCTCGGACGGCGTCGACGATCCCCTCGAACGCGCCCTGGCGCTGGGAATGGCCTACGTCCGCTTCGCGGTGTCGACGCCCGTGCTCTACCGCGTGGCATTCGCCCAACCCGCCCATGAGGGAAATCCGTCGAAGGTGGATGCGGTGCTCGCCGCCAGTGCGTACGCACGACTGGTCACCACGATCACCGAGCTCGCCGACGAGGGCATGTTCGGCCACGACGATGTCGCCGATGTGGTCCTCGAACTGTGGGCGGCAGCGCACGGCGTCGCGTCGTTGATGCTGGCGAAGCCGGGACTCGGCTGGGGCCCGGATTTCAGTCAGGCGGAGTCGCTGCTGAAGTCGGTGTGCCTGGGGCGCGCGGCGATGGCGACTCGCGACCGATCTTGACGCCACCCGCACCTGGCTACGGTCGATGCGGTCCGCCCAATGGCTGAGCGCTAACGGCATTTCTGCACGGGGATGTACGACAGGAGAGTCAAGAGTCGGTAAAGTCGGCGACGACACGGTCGACTTGTGCATCCGGCAGGGAACTCACAGGAAAGACCCGACGTTGAGACCGTATACATCCGTACCGATTAAGGAGCGCTTCGTGCGAGAGAGCAGCAACCCGGTGATGCGCGGCGTCGTCCGCGACAACCAATCCGGGTACGCGGGTTTCGGGGCCGGCATGGCCGGCGCCGGAGCCGGCATCAACCAATACGGTCAGGCCACTGACCCCTACACCCGGCCGGCACCCCCGGCGACTCGTCAGCTCACCATCGACGACGTGGTCACCAAGACCGCGATGACACTCGGTGTACTCACCCTGGCCGCCGTCGCGACCTACTTCGCGATCAGCAGCCGGGCCACCGAGTCCGCCCAGATGAGCCTGGCTCTGCCCCTCATGATGGTCGGCGCCATCGCCGGCCTGGTACTCGTCCTGGTGGCGACGTTCGGACGCAAGCAGGACAATCCCGCCATCGTCCTGGCCTACGCGGCATTCGAGGGACTGTTCGTCGGTTCGATCTCGTTCGTCTTCGCGAACATGGTCGTCGCCGGTGACACCTCGGCCGGATCGCTGATCGGACAGGCCGTCCTCGGCACCTTCGGCGTGTTCTTCGGCATGCTGTTCGTCTACAAGGTCGGCGCCATCCGCGTCACCCCGCGTTTCACCCGCATGCTGTTCGCCGGCATGATCGGTGTCCTCGTCCTGATGCTGGGCAACCTGGTCATCGGGCTGTTCACCGGTGAGGCAGGCATCCTGCGCGACGGCGGCCCGATCGCCATCATCTTCTCGCTGGTCTGCATCGCGCTCGCCGCGTTCAGCTTCCTGCTCGACTTCGACGCCGCGGACCGACTGATCCGTGCGGGTGCGCCCGAGCGTGCCGCATGGGGCGTGGCCCTCGGCCTCACCGTCACCTTGGTCTGGCTGTACGTCGAGATCCTTCGTCTGCTGACCTACTTCAACTCGGACTAGTCCGAGCTGATGTGACCCGTTCCGACACTGGCCCCGCACCTGTAGGTGCGGGGCCAGTGTCGTCTGATCAGACCATTCGGACCCACAAGGACATGGGAAGCGCACACACTGTGCCGACCACCGCAGATTCACCCGGCAGGGACTCGCCACGGATCTGACGCGCGCAAATCGTGTTCTTTCTGATTCAGATGGCGCTGCCGCGGTCATCGCGTGGTTCCTCTTCCGACGAACAACCCCCCGCAGCGTCGCGGTCCGGGGACCGAGCGCTGCGGGGGGCGTCGACGAGGTGGAGCAGGTCTCGATCAGCTGAGACCGGAGAACCGTCAGCTCAGGCGCTCCAGCACTGTCAGCTCAGGCGCTCCAGCACCATGGCCATACCCTGACCGCCACCCACGCACATCGATTCGATGCCGAAGGTCTTGTCGTGGGTGCGCAGGTTGTTCAGCAGGGTGGTGGTGATGCGAGCGCCGGTCATCCCGAAGGGGTGGCCGAGCGCGATCGCGCCGCCGGAGACGTTGAGCGTGTCGTGGTCGATACCGAGCTCATTCGCAGATCCGAGAACCTGGACGGCAAACGCCTCGTTGATCTCGACGAGGTCGATGTCGGAGATGGACATACCCGAGATCTTGAGGACCTTGCGGATCGCCTCGATCGGGCCGAGACCCATGATCTCCGGCGAGAGGCCGGTTGCCGCGGTCGCGACGACACGTGCCAGCGGGGTCAGGCCCAGTTCCTTGGCCTTGGTGTCGCTCATGATGACCAGGGCGGCCGCCCCGTCGTTGAGCGGGCACGCGTTGCCGGCGGTGATGGTGCCGTCGGGACGGAAGACCGGCTTCAGCTGCGAGATCTTCTCGTATGTCGTCCCCGCGCGGGGGCCGTCGTCGGTGGTGACCTGTGATCCGTCGGGCAGGGTCACCGGGTCGATCTCCCGCTCGAAGAAGCCGGACTTGATGGCGGCCTCGGCGCGGTTCTGGCTGAGGACGCCCCACCGGTCCTGGTCCTCGCGGGAGATCCCGGTGAACGAGGCGACGTTCTCGGCGGTCTGGCCCATCGCGATGTAGACGTCGGGGATCAGGCCGTCCTTGCGCGGGTCGTGCCAGATGCCGGCGTCACCGGCGGCGCCGAGTTCGGTGCGGGCCATCGCGTCTTCGAACAGCGGGTTCTTGGAGTTCGGGGCGCCGTCGGCGCCACCGGAGATCCCGAAACTCGACACGCTCTCGACACCGCCGGAGATCAGCACATCGGCTTCACCCGCCTTGATGGCGTGCAGGGCCATGCGCGTGGTCTGCAGCGACGACGAGCAGTAGCGGTTCACGGTGACACCGGGGATGTGGTCGTAGCCGAGTTCGACGGCGATCACGCGGGCGATGTTGTAGCCGCCCTGTCCGCCGGGCTGACCGATGCCCCAGTGGATGTCCTCGATCAAGGCGGGATCGAGCTCGGGCACCTTGGCGAGTGCCGCCTGGACCATCTGCTTCGACAGTTCGTCGGGGCGAACGTCTTTGAGGGATCCCTTGGCCGCGCGGCCGATGGGAGAACGGGCATGGGCAACGATCACTGCTTCTGGCATGCCTCAAAGCTACCGTACCAAGCATCTGCTTGGTCGGACGGTCGGCCATCGGGGATACTCCCAGGTCAAGCACGCTTCAGCAGCCGTCTGACACGAGAGACAAACCGTGTTTCTTCGACGGCCACGGACACCTCCGGCGGTTGCGGCAGGGGAGTCGGACCCCATGCGCCGAGCGCGGCGAGCACCTCCGGCAACAGGTTGTCGGCCGCCAGGGTGTATCCCGCCGCCGACGGGTGGAACTGATCCGGGGAGAGCATGTGATCGGGCCGGGCGAGGAACTCCTTCGTCAGGAGGTCGGCAAGCGGAACCGCCCGGCCGCCGGCGGACCGCACCGCCGAACGCTGCGCGGCCGCGAGACGAAGCCCCCAGCCACGCAGGACCGCGCGCAGGGGTTGCGGGATCGCGGTGACGACACCGAGGTCAGGGCAGGTGCCGACGACCACCCGCGCGTCGGCGGCGACGAGCCCGCGCACGGCCTCGCCGAGTCGTCGTGCCGAGGAACGGATGCCGTTGCGCGCGGTGACGTCGTTGGCCCCGACGAGGATGACGGCGACGTCGGGCCGTTCGCGGGAGATGAACATCGCATCGATCTGTGCGGCCAGGCCCTTCGACGTCGCGCCGACGATCGCCTTGTTCGCGTAGCGGACGGTCTGGCCGGTCTCGGCGGACACGCGGCGTGCGAGCTGCACTCCCGGCGTCTGGTCGGCGGTCTCGGCGCCGAGGCCCGCCGCCGTCGAGTCGCCGAAGACGACCAGGAACAGATCGGCCGGGGTGTCGCGCGTGTGGCGCGCGACGGTGCCGTCGGGAAAATAGACACCGTCGCCGTCGGGGGCGTTGTCGGTGCGGTGGGGGATGACCAGGCGAGCCGCCGCAGCCTGGTTGTTGAGCAGGTTGTAGGCCGCCCACCCGGCACCTGCGGAGGCGCCGGTGGCCGCTGCCGTGGCGCCGACATCGCGCCAGACCCTGCCGGAGGTGGCCATCCTGCGAGTCGAACGGGACACGGGCGCCAGCATAGTGGGGCTTGGGTCCAACTCCGCCGGCCGAGAAGGGTCGCCCCGCATACGGCGAGAGCGTCGCGGCGTCGGGTTGCGCTGAGTCGGGTTGCGCTGAGTCGGACCGGGGAACAGCCGGGTGTCGGAGTCGGCGGCGTCTCTGGGACCATGGACGCATGCGCATCGCCAATCACGTCGTGGACCTGGTGGGCAACACCCCGCTGGTCAAGCTCAACTCGGTGACCTCACCCGGATCGGGGCTCGTTGCCGCCAAAGTCGAGTACCTCAACCCCGGTGGCAGCAGCAAGGACCGCATTGCTGTGCGGATGGTCGACGCCGCGGAGGCGTCGGGTGAGCTGAAGCCGGGCGGGACCATCGTCGAACCGACGTCGGGCAACACCGGTGTGGGTCTGGCGCTCGTCGCCCAGCAGCGCGGTTACAAGTGCGTGTTCGTCTGCCCGGACAAGGTCGGCGAGGACAAGCGCAACGTGTTGCGTGCTTACGGTGCAGAGGTCGTGGTGTGCCCGACCGCGGTGGAACCCAGCCACCCCGACAGCTACTACAACGTCTCCGACCGTCTGGTCACCGAGATCGACGGTGCGTGGAAGCCCAACCAGTACGCCAACCCCGCCGGACCGCAGAGCCACTACGAGACCACCGGCCCGGAGATCTGGGCCGACACCGACGGCAAGGTCACCCACTTCGTCGCAGGCGTGGGTACCGGCGGCACCATCACCGGCACGGGCCGGTACCTCAAGGAGGTGTCGAACGGCGCGGTGAAGGTCGTCGGCGTCGACCCTGAGGGCTCGGTGTACTCCGGCGGCACCGGCCGGCCGTATCTGGTCGAGGGCGTCGGCGAGGACTTCTGGCCCGCCGCCTACGACCCGGACATCCCCGACGAGATCATCGCGGTCTCCGACGCGGACTCCTTCGACATGACCCGGCGCCTCGCGCGCGAGGAGGGTCTGCTGGTGGGCGGTTCGTGCGGGATGGCCGTCGTCGCCGCGCTGCAGGTCGCCGAGCGTGAAGGACCCGACGCGGTGGTCGTCGTGCTGCTTCCCGACGGCGGTCGCGGCTACATGGCGAAGATCTTCAACGACGAGTGGATGAGCAGCTACGGATTCCTGCGCACCCCCCTCGACGCGAACACCAAGGAATCACTCGTCGGAGACGTGCTGCGCAGCAAGACCGGAGCGCTCCCCGACCTGGTGCACACCCATCCGCAGGAGACCCTGCGCGACGCCATCGAGATCCTCCGCGAATACGGGGTGTCGCAGATGCCGGTCGTCGGCGCCGAACCGCCGGTGATGGCGGGGGAGGTCGCCGGTGCTGTCACCGAGCGCGACCTGCTGAGTGCGGTCTTCGAGGGTCGCGCCAGCCTGGCCGACCCGGTGTCGGCGCATATGGGAGATCCGTTCCCGCTCATCGGTTCCGGTGAACCGGTGTCGGCAGCCACCAAGGCCCTCGGTGACAGCGATGCGCTGATGGTCGTCGAGGACGGCAAGCCCATCGGCGTCATCACCCGCCACGACCTGCTCGCCTTCGTGTCGAGCCACCCGATCGTCGGATAGGAGCACCAACGTGAGTGAGCGACGCAGCGCCGCGGATTCGGTTCGCTGGCAAGGTTTCTCGACCCGTGCCATCCACGCCGGCTACGAGCCGGACCCGCAGACCGGTGCGGTCAACGTCCCGATCTACGCCAGTTCGACCTTCGCCCAGGACGGTGTGGGCGGACTGCGCGACGGCTTCGAGTACGCGCGCACCGGCAATCCCACTCGACGGGCCCTCGAGGCGAACCTCGCCGCCCTCGAACACGGCACCTACGGACGGGCTTTCGCCTCCGGCATGGCGGCCACCGACTGCCTGCTGCGCTCCACGCTGCGCCCCGGCGATCACCTGGTGATCCCGAATGACGCCTATGGCGGCACCTTCCGGCTCATCGACAAGGTGTTCACCCAGTGGGGCATCACCTACTCGGTGGCACCGGTCTCCGATGTCACGGCGGTGCGTGACGCCATCCGTTCCGAGACCAAGCTCATCTGGACCGAGACGCCGACCAACCCGCTGCTCAACGTCGGCGACATCGAGACCCTCGCCGCCATCGCACACGAGGCCGGCGCAAAGCTGGTGGTGGACAACACCTTCGCGTCGCCCTATCTGCAGCAGCCGCTGCTCCTCGGGGCCGACGTGGTGCTGCATTCGACGACCAAGTACCTCGGCGGTCACTCCGACGTCGTCGGCGGGGCGCTCGTCACCGACAGCGAAGAGCTCGACGAGGCGTTCGCGTTCCTGCAGAACGGCGCGGGCGCGGTGCCCGGCCCGTTCGACGGCTTCCTGACGCTGCGTGGCATCAAGACGCTGGGTGTCCGGATGGATCGCCATTGCGACAACGCGGAGAAGGTCGTCGACTTCCTGCAGTCCCACGACAAGATCGAGGCCGTGCTGTACCCGGGCCTGACCGCCCACCCCGGACACGAGGTGGCCGGCAGGCAGATGAAACGCTACGGCGGCATGGTGTCGGTCCTCGTCAAGGGCGGCATCGAGGAAGCCAAGCAGTTCTGCGCGCGCACCGAGGTGTTCACGCTCGCCGAATCTCTCGGCGGCATCGAGTCCCTCATCGAACATCCAGGCGCCATGACGCACGCGTCGACCGCCGGTTCGCTGCTCGAGGTCCCCGCCAACCTGGTCCGGTTGTCGGTGGGCATCGAAGACATCGACGACATCCTGGGTGACCTGGAGAACGCACTGCGCTGAGCGGCCGTCGACGTCGGCGGATACTGGTGACATGTTGCTGACTTCTGCCGACATCGACAAGGCGACCGAGGAACTGGCGGGGGTGATCCGCCGGACGCCCGTGATCGCGTCGCGGGTGGTGTCGGAGCGCAGCGGGGCCGATGTGTGGCTCAAGTGCGAGAACCTGCAGCGCACCGGGTCTTTCAAGCCGCGTGGCGCCTACCTGCGCATCTCCCGGCTGTCGGCGGCGGAGCGGGCCCGCGGTGTCGTCGCCGCGAGCGCGGGCAACCATGCTCAGGGGGTCGCGTGGTCGGCGTCGGACCTGGGTATCGCCGCGCGCGTCTACATGCCCACCGGCGCTGCGCTTCCCAAGATCGCGGCGACGAAAGCCTATGGCGCCGAGGTGATCCTGGCCGGTTCGACGGTCGACGAGTCGCTCGTGGAAGCGCAACGGTACGCCGAGCGGACCGGTGCGGCGCTGATCCATCCCTTCGACCACCCCGACATCGTCGCGGGTCAGTCGACCGTCGGCGTCGAGATCCTCGAGCAGATGCCGGACGTGTCGACGATCGTCGTGCCACTCGGCGGCGGTGGGCTCCTCGCGGGTATCGCGGCGGCCGTGCGTCTCTCACGCCCGGACGTCCGGATCATCGGTGTGCAGGCAGCGCAGGCCGCCGCCTGGCCGACATCGCTGACCGAACAGCGCCCCGTGCCGGCCGAATCGATGAACACCATGGCCGACGGCATCGCCGTCGCGCGGCCAGGTGCCGTCCCGTTCGCGCACGTCACCGAGCTCGTGGACCAGATCGTCACGGTCAGCGAAGAAGAACTGAGTACCGCGCTGCTGCTGATGCTGGAGCGGGCGAAGCTGGTGGTCGAGCCGGCCGGTGCCGCGGGTGTCGCCGCGGCGGTCGGCGGCACACTCGATCTGTCGGGGAGGGTGTGCGTCGTGCTGTCCGGCGGCAACATCGATCCGCTGCTGTTGCGTGACGTCACGACCCACGGCCTGACCGCCGCCGGACGGTTCCTGACCTTCACCGCCACGGTCTCCGACCGTCCGGGCGGTCTCATCTCCCTGCTGGAATTGCTCCGCGACCAGGGGGCGAGTGTCATCGACGTGGTGCACTCACGTGTCGTCGACGATCTGTACCTCGGTGAGGTGCAGGTGACCGTGAGCGTCGAGACCCGTGGCGTCGACCATCAGCACGACGTCCGGCGCGCACTGGCCGCCGCGGGGTTTCTGCGGACCTGACCAGCGCGCGGCGCTGACCTGTCGGTTCCGACTCTTGTACGCGCGTACTGTTGCGCGGCCCTACTGCGCAGGGTCGAGATGGGCGAAGTACTTGAGAGTGTCGGCTTCGATGGTCTTGTACACGGTCGAGGACGCCGGACCCGAGAAGGCGGTGACCGCGCGGGAGGTGGTCGGCAGCTCCAGGGCGAACGTCCATCTGAGACGGCAGCCCGCATCGGTGGGCGAGATCTCGGTGGCCTCACCGAAGCGGCGGATGCCCGGTACGTTGGCTCGCTCCACGCGGAATCCGTTGCGGTAGTGGCCCTCGTCGGCGTTCTCCGTCCAGTCGAAGAAGTGCTCTTCGAGTGTGACGTATCCCGGCCCGAGGACCGCTTTGCGCGTGGTGCCCGGACCGTACGGCGCAGGCGAGGTGAACTCGATCGTCTTGATCGCACGACACCAGTCGAGAGTGTGCTGACGGGTGAACTCCGCCCAGGCGCGCTGCGGGGTGACCGGCAGACGGACGTCGATGACGTGTCGGACGGGTGCCTCGTCGAAGAAGTCGAGGTCGAAGGTTTCCAGCGGGTACGAACGTGCCATGGGTCACATTCAAGCACGGTCGACTGTCTCGCGCTGCGGCCGGTGCTGTCGCATATCCGCAGTTCGCGACGACGGATTTGGGACATCATGCGAAGTCATCCGTTCGGATGACAGTGTGCGACAAGGGATTTGTCGGACCTGGATGTCACAGTGTCTTCGGATGCGGCACCGCTTCCCAGGGACCGCACATGGAAAAGGATGACGATGACCGACCCCCAGAACCCCCAGAACCCCCAGCCGGGCCAGCCCGGCCAGACTCCCCAGTACGGCCAGACTCCCCAGTACGGTCAGCCCGTGCAGCCGGGCCAGCAGTACGGTCAGCCGCTGCAACCGGGAGCGCCCCAGTACGGAGCGCCCCAGTACGGCGCTCCGCCGCAGCCGTACCCGACCCCTCCGGCGAAAAAGAAGAAGAAGTGGCCCTGGATCCTCGGTGCCGTGGTGGTGCTGCTGATCATCATCATCGCGACCACGTCCGGCGGTGGCTCCGACGATTCGGGCAACACCGCAGGCTCGGGCAATTCGACTTCGTCGGATGAGGGCGGTTCGGACAATGCCGGTTCGGACAACGGCGGTTCCGGTGACGACGAGTCGGCTCCCGGCCTGAACACCCCGGTGCGCGACGGCAAATTCGAGTTCGTGGTGTCCAAGGTCGAGCCGGGGCTGGCGTCGGTGGGGGACAACCCGTACCTCACGGAGCAGGCGCAGGGCCAGTTCGTCGTCGTGACCTTGACGGTCAAGAACACCTCGGACGAGCCTTACAGCTTCTCCCCGACGGGGCAGAAGCTGATCGACGCCCAGGATCGCAGTTTCGAGCCGGACACGATGGCCCAGATCGCACTCGGAGGATCAGATATCCCCGTGTGGGACAACATCAACCCCGGCAATGCCGTGACCGTCAAGTTGGTCTACGACATGCCCAAGGATGCGACGCCCGCATCGATCGAGCTGCATGACTCGATGTTCTCCGGGGGCGTGAAGGTCGATCTCGCCTGACGGTTGTGTTCACCGATGCCCCGCGCCCGAAGCCGGGCGCGGGGCATCTGCGTTTCGCGACGCGTCTGGAGGCGTTGTCAGTGCGATTCGGTCAGCGAGGGGTGCAGTTCGTCCGTTCGGATGACGCTGTGCGGCAACATTTGTCGGATGCCTCGGCCGCGCTCGGCATCGCGGCGGTGGTGTCGCCCCCCGCGGTCCCCGGCGAGGTCGACGCTCCGATTGACAGCGCGCCGTGGGTGCAGGCGGCCGAAGAATGGTCGGTGGCATCGACGGAGGTGGATGCGTAGACGCCGCTGGTGACGTCGGAGCAGTTGAACGCAGTCGCCAAGGCGCGGGAATACTCATCACTGATGGCGTTCTCGAAGTCCGGGCTGATCGAACAGCTGGAGTACGAGGGCTTCTCATACGCAGACTCGGCGTACGCGGTGAACTTACCGGTGGACTTCGGACTGACCGGCAGACTTCGATCGAGGTCTGCCGGTCGGGTTGAGGTCTGCCGGTCAGGCTCGGTCGCCGCGCGACCGCACAAGTGAACCGATCGTCGCCGCGGTGCGTCCAATACAGATGACGACATTCCCGACCGACCGGTACGGACTCATCAGGCGCGAGGCAACACTCCGACTCGGCATCAGCGACGATGTGGTCGCCGCAGCTGTCCGACGAGGGGATCTCGTGCGACTGGCACCTGGTGTCTGCGTCGGGACGATCGACGATGAGCTCGACGCCGGTGGGGAGTACCTGTACCGGCTCAGATCCATCGCGGTTGCCACCTCCGCGCGGGACCGCGACACGGCAGCACTCAGCCACGACTCGGCTGCGGCGGTTCACGGGCTGTCGCTACTGCACCCCGCACGCGAGATCGTTCATCTCACCAAGACGGAGAAGCGCGGCGGCTTCAGACGCGGACACCGTGCCGTGCATGCCGGACCGTTGTCTCCAGACGACATCGTCGAGGTCGACGAGGTTCGGGTGACAAGTCTCGAGCGCACAGCTGTGGACGTCGCGATGGACGGCGATTTCGCCCGGGCGCTGGTTGTTTTCGATCGTGCACTGGCACTGGAAGCCGACCCGACCGTGATGAGGACCATCATCGACTCGCGCGGCCGGTGGCGAGGCGTGGGAACCGCACGACGCGCTTTGTCACTCGCCGACGCGGCGTCGGAGAGTGTGGGCGAGTCGTGGAGCCGTGCCCAGATGATCGCGGCCGGGTTGCCGGTGCCCCGCCTTCAGCACACCTTTCAGACCAGCGCCGGACCGGCGCGCGCCGACTTCGACTGGGACGCGCTCGTCGTCGGGGAGTTCGACGGTCTGCAGAAGTACGGACGGCTGTTGCGTCCGGGGGAGACCACGCGCGATGCACTCATCCGGGAGAAGCGCCGCGAGGACGCGTTGCGCGCCCGGGGGATCATGGTGATCCGGTGCACATGGGCGACGCTCGAATGCGACGAACTCGTCGATCTCCTGCGCCCGTGGCTGGACAGACCTGCGGTCGCGTGACCGGTGGACGTCAACCCGACCGCCAGACTTCGATCGAAGTCGATCGGTCGAACTGACGTCCATCGGTCACCGGCTCCGTCCGGCCGCCCACGACGCCTCGAGCCCACGACGAAACGAGCCCGGGACGACGACGCCGTCCCGGGCTCGTTCGAAGGTCTGCTCAGCCGTGGTAGGGCTCCGCGCTGACGAGAGTCACCTTGACGGTGGCTCCGCTGGGCACGGAGTACTCGCGCGTCTCGCCGACCTTGGCGTCGATCAGTGCGGCGCCGAGCGGGGAACTGGGGGAGTAGGTCTCCAGACCGCCCTGGCCGCTCTCTTCGCGAGTGGCGATCAGGAAGGTCTCGGTGTCCTTCTCGTCGCCGTCGTAGTAGACGGTGACGACGGAACCGGGGAGGGCCACACCGGACTGGGTGGGTGCCTCGCCGACCTTGGCGTTGTTCAACAGTTCCTGCAGCTGACGGATGCGGGCCTCTTGCTGGCCCTGCTCCTCGCGCGCCGCGTGGTAACCGCCGTTCTCCTTGAGATCGCCTTCTTCGCGACGCTCATTGATCTCGGCGGCAATGACCGGACGGTTGGCGATCAAAGAGTCGAGCTCGCCCTTGAGGCGGTCGTGCGACTCTTGTGTCAGCCAGGTCACCTGGGTGTCGGTCATCGGTCACTCCTTTGTGTTGTCCGCGCCCCCGGCGACCGTTTGCACCAGTGGGCATATGGACTGCTATAAATGCAGCAACACGACCCCTCGCGGAGCCGTGTATCCGTACAGGTTACCAGGTGATCAGACCTATGGCACGTTGCTTGTGTCCCCCGACGCGGAACCGAGTGCTTGCTGATAGGTCGGTTCGGCCCGTTTCAGCCATCCCACAACGAAATACGTCAACGGCATGATGATGATCTCGACCAGTGTCTTCCAGATGAAGCCGACCAGCGCGTAGTTCACGAAGTCACCCCAGGTGGAGATACCCAGCGCCGTCGCCGCAATCGAACAGAAGACGAGAGTGTCGGCGAATTCACCGACGACCGTCGATCCCAGCAGCCGCGCCCAGAGATGTCGTTCGCCGGCGCGTTCCTTCATTTTGACAAGCACGAAGGAATTGAGGAATTCGCCTACGACATATCCGGCTAATCCGGCAAGTAGGAATTGCGGGACAACGCCCGCCACGGTCGTGAAAGCCTCCTGGCCTTCATAGAATTCGGCGGCAGGCAGGTGAATGGTCAGCCAGAAACACAGCGACGCGAGCGTCAGCACGGCGAAACCGGCGAGGATGGTCCGTCGCATGGCGCGGAAGCCGTACACCTCGCTGATCACGTCGCCCAGGACGTAGGCGAGGGGGAACAGGAAGAAAGCCCCGTCGGTCACCAGGCCCTGCATCTGGATCGGTCCGAGGTCGACGCTCAGCCAGTCGTCGAACAGGACGACGCCCTTGGTGCCGGTGATGTTGCTGATGAGCATCACGCCGACGAACAGCGCGACCAGGATGGGGAAGTAGCTGCTGCCGATCGAGGCGAACGCGGCTCGTGGAGCGCGGGTGTCGCCGGGTTCGTTCGGCGGCGAGGTCACGACGCCGAGGGTCGCAGGTATGCCGGTACGTCGGTGGTGCAGCCGAAGACCTCGCCGATGACCGGCGGCTTCGATGTCGTGATCTCGGCGCGGAAGCCGATCCGCTCGGCCGAGCCGGCCGGGATGAGGACCTCCCGGCGTCCGGTCTCGCTACCGTCGCGGGATCGTCCGCGGACCACACAGGCTGCGGGCTGAGTCGGATCCGAACGTTCGACGGTGAACTGCACCGCGACCGTCGAGTCGTCGAGGATCTCGTAGCCGGTGGCATCGCCGGACACGTCGGAAGTTCCGAACTTGCTGTATCCGATGGCCGCGAGCGTCACACCGGCCGCGACGACCAGCACCGACAGTGCGACGAACCAGCGTCGACGGGTCTGCGCGGTCTCTGATCGCTCGGGGTAGGTGGCGCGTGGGCCGCTTCGAGGGCGGCCTGCGTCTCCGGTCGAGCGCGATGGGTCACCGGCGTCTGCGGCGCCCCCGTCCGAACTGTTCACGCGTCAATACCTACCATGGGACAAGTAGCTATCCGAAGGTGAGGAACTGTGACCGAATCCCACGCCGACGACCCGAAGTCGGGGGTGTTCCGTCTGATGGCGGTGCACGCACACCCTGACGACGAGTCGAGCAAGGGTGCGGCCACGACCGCGAAGTATGCGGCCGAGGGCAACGAAGTGCTTGTCGTCACACTCACCGGTGGTGAGCGCGGCGACATTCTGAATCCGGCGATGGATCGTCCGGGGATCAAAGAGCGGATGACCGATGTCCGCCGCGAGGAGATGGCGACGGCCGCGGCCGCGCTCGGGGTGCAGCATCGCTGGCTCGGATTCGTCGACTCCGGGCTCCCCGAGGGTGACCCCTTGCCACCGCTGCCGGAAGGGTCGTTCGCGACCGTGCCGCTCGATGAGGCCACCGAGGCACTCGTGCGCGTGGTCCGTGAGTTCCGGCCGCACGTGATCATCACCTACGACGAGCACGGCGGATATCCGCACCCCGACCACATCCGATGCCACGAGGTGTCGGTCGCCGCCTACGAGAAGGCCGGCGACCCCGAGGCGTTCCCCGAAGCGGGTGAGCCGTGGACGGTGTCGAAGCTCTACTACACGCACGGGTTCATCCGGGACCGGATGGTGTTGTTCTCCGACGAGTTCGAGAGCCGCGGTCAGGAGAGTCCGTTCGCCGAGTGGCTCAGCAAGTGGGACCCGAGCCGCGGCGATCTGATGGGGCGCGTCACCACCCAGGTCGAATGCGCGAAGTACTTCCCTCAGCGTGACGACGCGTTACGCGCCCATGCCACCCAGATCGACCCCAACGGCATGTTCTTCGCCGTGCCGCTGGAGTGGCAGCAGCGGCTGTGGCCCACAGAGGAGTTCGAGTTGGCCAAGACCCGCGTCAAGACCGCGCTGCCCGAGACCGATCTGTTCGCCGGAATCGAGGCGTGATGAACAACACCGTATTCGTCGACACCGTGATGGTGCTCGCGCAGGAGCCGCAGGGCCCCGAGTTCGGCAAGGCCTCGCCGTTGGGCCTGCTGGTCATCCTGCTGCTGCTCGTCGGCACCGCGTTCCTGATCTGGTCGATGAGCCGGCAACTCAAGAAGCTGCCCGCGTCCTTCGACACCGACCATCCGGAGGCCGACCAGGCCTTCGACGAGGGCACCGACGCCCCGGGCCCGGTCGATGCGGAGGCACCGGGTGATCCCGAGGCGAGTTCCGCTGGTACCGATGAGCGACGCCCCGCGGACACCTGACACCTCGCGCAACATGCTGGGCTCGGCGACGAGCCCATATCTTCGTCAGCACCAGAACAATCCGGTGCACTGGCGGGAGTGGTCGGACGCCGCTCTCGCCGAGGCCCGCGAGCGTGATGTCCCGATCCTGCTGTCGGTCGGGTACGCCGCCTGCCACTGGTGCCACGTCATGGCGCACGAGTCGTTCGAGGACGACGCCACCGCAGCGCAGATGAACCGGGACTTCGTGTGCGTCAAGGTCGATCGCGAAGAACGTCCCGACATCGACTCGATCTACATGAGCGCCACCGTCGCGATGACAGGGCAGGGCGGCTGGCCGATGACGTGTTTTCTCACCCCGGCCGGGGAACCGTTCTACACGGGCACGTACTACCCGCCGGTGTCCCGCGGGGGTATGCCGTCGTTCCGTGAGGTGCTGGCCGCGGTCACCGAGGCGTGGACGCAGCGTCGGGCCGACCTCGACGACACGGCGGCCAGGGTTCGCGAGCACATCGTCGCCAACAGCCCGCCGCTGCCCGCCGGCGCGGTCCCGGTCGACGGCCCGCTGCTCGAGCAGGCCGTCACCACCGTGCTCGACGAGGAGGATCGAGAGCACGGCGGCTTCGGCGGAGCGCCCAAGTTCCCGCCGTCGGCGTTGCTCGAGGCGCTGATCAGGCACGCCGAGCGCACCAGGGACCCGTTCGCCCTCGAGGCCGCCGCCCGGACGCTCACCGCGATGGCGCGCGGCGGCATCTACGACCAGCTCGCCGGTGGTTTCGCGCGGTACTCCGTCGACGCGGCCTGGGTGGTGCCCCACTTCGAGAAGATGCTCTACGACAATGCCCAGCTGTTGCGCGTGTACGCGCACCTCGCCCGCCGCACCGGCGATCGGCTCGCGCGTCGGGTCGTCGCGGAGACCGTCGAGTTCCTCCGGCGCGACCTCCGGGTCGACGGCGGCTTCGCGTCGTCGCTGGACGCCGACGCCGACGGCGTGGAGGGCTCGACCTACGTGTGGACCCCGGCCGAACTCGTCGAGGTCCTCGGCAACGACGACGGACGGTGGGCGGCGGAGCTGTTCGCCGTCACCGGGCACGGCACCTTCGAGCACGGACGTTCGACGCTGCAGCTACCGGTCGACCCCGCGGACCGAGACGGCTCGGATGCGGACCGGTTCGACGAGGTGCGAGCGGCGTTGCTGCGCGCTCGGGCCACACGCGTCCAGCCCACCCGCGACGACAAGGTCGTCACCGGGTGGAACGCGATGGCCGTCACCGCGCTGGCGGAGGCGGGCGCCGGCCTCGGCGTCCCGGCCTACATCGACGAGGCGCTGTGGTGCGCCGATGCGCTACTGCGAGATCACCTCGTCGACGGCCGCCTGCGCCGGTCGTCGCTGGGCGGTGTCGTCGGAGAACCCGACGGCGGGCTCGACGATCATGCGGCTCTCACCACGGCCCTGCTCACGCTGTTCCAGGTCACCGGCGACCCGCGGTGGCGCGACACGGGACTGGAGTTGCTCGACACCGCCATCGAGCTCTTCGCGGATCCGCAGGCACCCGGAGCCTGGTTCGACGCCACCGGCGCCGGACTCATCGCGCGACCACGTGACCCCATCGACGGCGCGACCCCCTCAGGCGCGTCGCTGATGGCCGAGGCGTTGCTCATCGCCTCGGCACTCGCCGGGCCCGACAAGGCCGTCGGCTACGCGGAGTTGTCGGAGCACAGTCTGGCCCGCGCGTCGGTGATCGTCGCCAAGCTGCCCAGGTCGGCCGGGCACTGGATGTCGGTGATCGAGGCGCGGGTGGCGGGTCCGCTGCAGGTGGCGGTCTCCGAAGTCCCCGGATCGGACCACCTACTCACCGCACGGGCCTGGCGGGTGGCTCCTGGCGGGACCATCATCGTTGCGGGCGAACGTGATTCGCAGCCGTTGCTGGAGGGGCGCGGGCCGGTCGACGGGCATGACGCCGCCTACGTGTGCCGCGGCACGGTCTGCGGACTGCCGCTCACCGATCCCGATCAGCTCGCCGATCACCTCGTCTGAGCCGCGTCGGCGCTCGCCGTGAAGTCGCTGACCGTCAGGGTTGTCGCGAATCGGTCCATCGCCCAATCGATCTCGGACTCGGTGACCACGAGCGGTGGCGCCAGGCGCAGCGTCGAACCGTGGGTGTCCTTGGCCAGCACGCCGTGTTCGGACAGGCGTAGGCAGAAGTCCTTGCCGGAGCCGAGCCCGGGATCGAGGTCGATGCCGGCCCACAGGCCGAGTCCGCGCACGGCGACGACGCCCGCGCCGACGAATTCGCGCAACCGTGCGTGCAGGTGGGCGCCGAGGTCGGCGGCCCGGGTCTGCCAGGTGCCCTCGGCGAGCATGTCGACGACGGTGTGACCCACCGCGGCTGCCAGGGGATTGCCGCCGAAGGTCGAACCGTGCTGGCCGGGGTGCAGGACTCCGAGGACGTCGCGATCGGCGACCACCGCCGACACCGGCAGCAGGCCGCCGCCGAGTGCCTTCCCGAGTAGGTAGACATCGGGTACGACGCCCCAGTGCTCCACGGCGAACGTCCTGCCGGTACGGCCAAGGCCGGACTGGATCTCGTCGGCGATCAGCAACACGTTCCGGCGCGTGCACAGTTCGCGGACTCGCGGCAGGTAGTCATCCGGCGGCACGATGATCCCGGCCTCGCCCTGGATCGGTTCGAGAAGGACGGCCACGGTGTTCTCGTCGACCGCGGAGGCGAGCGCGGCTGCATCGCCGAAGGGGACGCGGACGAATCCCGGTGTGTAGGGGCCGAATCCGTTCCGTGCGTCGGGATCATCACTGAACGAGATGATCGTCGTGGTGCGGCCGTGGAAGTTGCCGCCGGCCACGACGATCCTTGCCTGTCCGTCCGGCACGCCCTTGACGTCGTAGCCCCATTTGCGGGCCACCTTGATGCCCGACTCCACGGCCTCGGCACCGGTGTTCATGGGTAGCACCATCTCCTTGCCGCACAGCTCGGCCAGTGCGGCGCAGAACGGTTCGAGGCGATCGGACCGGAAGGCCCGGCTGGTCAGCGTGACCCGGTCGAGTTGCCCGAGCGCGGCAGCGACGATGCGGGGATGCCGGTGGCCGAAGTTGACCGCCGAATATGCGCCGAGGCAATCGAGGTGCCGTCGTCCGTCGACGTCGGTGATCCAGGCGCCCTCGGCGGTCGCGGCGGTGACCGGGATCGGCGAATAGTTCCGCGCGACATGTGGTTCGGCTGGGTCGCGGAGTGGTGACGTGCTCACTCCCGGGCCGGGCATCCCGGGATTCGAGCTCGTCAAAGTCATGGATCGAGCGTATCTTCGGCATTCGATGCAAACAATCGGCGACAATTGCGTGCGAATGCAACGGATCGTCGCTTGACAGGCGAAAGAAGGCGATCCGTTGCGGACGATCGACGATGTCGACTCGAAGGTCCTCGCGTGCCTCACCCGGGACGCCCGGGCGACCTACGCGCAGATAGGTGAGGAGGTCGGGCTCTCGGCCCCGGCGGTCAAACGCCGTGTCGACCGATTGCTCGACGACGGGATCATCCGCGGCTTCACCGCGATCGTGGATCCCCGTGCGATGCAATGGACCACGGAGGCCTACGTCCAGGTGTACTGCCGCGGAAACATGTCGCCGGGCCAGCTCAAGGCGGCCTGGGAACCGATTCCGGAGGTCGTCAGCGCGGCGACGATCACCGGGCAGGCCGACGCCATCCTGCGTGTGCGGGCGCGCGACGTCCGACACCTCGAGCAGGCGCTCGAACGGATCCGGGCGGCGGGTCCGGTCGACAAGTCCGAATCCATCATCGTCCTCAGCGAACTCATCGACCGCGGTCATCCGTGATCGTGTGTCGATGCGCAGTCGCGGGCCTGTGTTAATGTGGTCGCCGTGATCAGCACCGTGCGCGCCTATTGGCGCTTTATCGAGGCTCCGGGTGGGGCCTGATGAAGCGTTGAACTAACGCGCGCACGTAACACCCGGAGCCCGAGCAGCGACCATACGGTCGCTGCTCTTGTCATTTGAGCGGGGCTCCGACCACACCCGGGCATGCCTCGACGCAATCTCGACAGGGCATGACCTCGAAAGGCACACAACGTGACCACACTGCCGGATCTCCCCACGCGTATGAACGACTCGTCCGAGTCCACGTCGGACCGCCGGATCAAAGCGTTCCGCCCGATCCCGTCGCCCGACTCCGTCCGCAGCGAGCTGCCGTTGACCGCCCGCCGGGCCGTCGCGGTCCAGCGCGACCGTGACGAGATCGCCGACATCCTCGCCGGCCGCGACGACCGTCTCCTCGTCATCGTCGGCCCCTGCTCGGTGCACGATCCGGTCGCCGCCATCGACTACGCACGTCGTCTCGCGCCGCTGGCCGACGCGTACGCCGATCGCCTCAAGATCGTCATGCGCGTCTACTTCGAGAAGCCGCGCACCACCGTCGGGTGGAAGGGCCTGATCAACGATCCGGGCATGGACAACACCTTCGACGTCGAGCTCGGGTTGCGGACCGCCCGGTCGCTGCTGCTCGACATCATCGACCTCGGCCTGCCCGTGGGATGCGAATTCCTGGAGCCGACCAGTCCGCAGTACATCGCCGACGCGGTCGCCTGGGGTGCCATCGGGGCACGCACCACCGAGTCGCAGGTCCACCGTCAGCTGGCGTCGGGTCTGTCGATGCCGGTCGGATTCAAGAACGGTACCGACGGCAACGTCCAGGTCGCCATCGACGGAGTGAAAGCCGCTGCGGCCGAGCATGTCTTCTTCGGCGTCGACGACTTCGGCAACGGTGCGGTGGTGGAGACCGCGGGCAACGAGGACTGCCACATCATCCTGCGCGGCGGGACCCGCGGCCCCAACTTCGACGCCGAATCGGTGTCCGCGGCCGCCGAGGCGCTGGCGAAAGCGGGCCTGCCCGCACGCGTGATGATCGACTGCTCGCACGCCAACTCGGGCAAGGACCACCTCCGTCAGGCGGAGGTCGCCACCGAGATCGGCACCATGCTGCGTGCCGCGCGGGAGGCGGGCGAGGAGTCGACGATCAGCGGTGTGATGCTCGAGAGCTTCCTCGAGGAGGGCGCCCAGTCTCCCGAGGCCACGCCGCTGGTGTACGGCAAGTCGGTCACCGACAAGTGCATGGGCTGGGAAGCCAGCGCCGAGGTTCTGGCCGCTCTCGCGCGCGGCTGATCGGACGTCGGTGAGGGGGCCGCAGACCCCTGCAGTAGAGTTCCGGTTCGGATCGCCCGCGCCTGCGGCGTGCGGTGGTCTGATGCTCGTGCGAGGGAACCCGGTGGGAATCCGGGACTGACGCGCAACGGTGACGGCGGGAGCCGAAGTCCGATTACTGGCCGAGCATGCCTTGTTGATCAGGCCTCGCGCACGGGCCCCGACCATGGAGCGATCTCGCCATGCACTTTTCCCGTTTTACTCGCCGTACCAGATTCGCCTGCGCGACAGCAGTTCTCGCGCTCATCGCCGGATGCTCGTCGAGCCTCGACGAGCCTTCGGCGGGCGCCGCGGTCGTCCTCGACAACTGCGGACACACCACCACCGTCGCCGCACCACCCGAACGTGTCGTCTCGCTGAACCAGGGATCGACGGAGATCCTGTTGTCCCTCGGCCTCGCCGAGCGGATGGTGGGCACCGCGACCTGGACCGACCCAGTGCGCGAGAACCTCGCGCAGGCCAATGCGCGCGTGCCGCGCCTGGCCGACAACAAGCCGTCGCTGGAGACCGTCCTGGCCACCGAGCCCGACTTCGTCACAGCATCTTTCGGCGGCACGCTCGGGGCCGGCGGGGTGGCCGACCGCGAACAGTTCGATCGGCTCGGCGTGCCCACCTACCTCTCGCCCACGGACTGCATCGGCAAGTCCGGCGAGAGCGTGAACTCCGACGGCGCGCGCGAGGAGCCGTTCACACTGGAGCTGGTCTATCGCGAGATCCGGGAACTGGCAAGGATCTTCGACGTTGCCGAGCGCGGCGAACAGTTGGTCTCCGAGCTGGCGCGCCGCCACCGGGAGGCCACCATGGACGCCGGTCCCGGGACCTCGATGGTGTTCTGGTTCGCCGACACCAAGACGCCGTACATGGCCGGGTGTTGTGGATCGTCGGGTGTGATCGCCGAGGCGGTCGGGGCGCGCAACATCTTCGCCGACACCACCGACGAATGGCCCCAGGTGAGCTGGGAGAGTGTCGCCGAGCGCAATCCGACCGTGATCGTGCTCGCCGACCTGAGCCGCCGCAGCATCGACGGAGATGCGCTGTCGAGCAAGATCGAGTTCCTGGAGAGCCATCCGGTGACGAGCAAGCTCGACGCGGTGCGGGCCGGACGCTACGCCGTGGTCAACGGAGCCGATCTCAACCCGTCGATCCGCACCGTCGACGGTGTCGAGAAAGTCGCTGCCGCCCTGCGGAACTGGAACACGCCATCCTGACATCGGGCATGCGCACCGAGGTCGCGACGGCGAACGGACACACCCGGTTCCGCGGTCTGATCTGGGTTCCCGGGACGGTCGTGCTGCTGTTCTCGCTCGGCGCATCGGTGACCATCGGAGTCGCCGAACTGTCCGTCGGCGATGTGATGCGCGTGCTGATCGGACATCTCGGCGGTCCGCCGTCGGGGTTGTCGCCGGTGCGCGACAGCATCGTATGGGAGCTACGACTACCGCGGGCGCTCATGGCAGCTGTCTGCGGGGCGGGCCTGGCCCTGTGCGGGGTGATCATGCAGTCGCTGCTCCGCAATCCACTCGCCGACCCGTACGTCCTGGGTGTGTCCTCCGGCGCGTCGACCGGCGCGGTGTCGGTGGTCGTGCTGGGCGTGGGCTCGGGTGCGCTGTCGCTGTCCGGCGGCGCATTCCTCGGCGCGCTCGCGTCCTTCGTGCTGGTGATGATCCTGGCGACCGGTGCCGGCGGCGGCACGGCCCGCATCGTGCTGGCGGGAGTGGCCGGGACGCAGCTGTTTTCGGCACTGACTTCGTTCATCGTGATCTCCTCCGCCGACGCCGAACGCACCCGCGGCATCCTGTTCTGGCTGCTGGGTTCGCTCTCCGGGGTCGACTGGTGGGACGTCGCGGTGTCGGCCTTCGCGACCGCGCTGGGTGTGGCGATCTGTCTGTGGCAGGCCCGGGCGCTCGACGCGTTCACCTTCGGCGCCGGGGCGGCCGCGTCCCTCGGGGTGTCGGTGGCGTGGGTCCGGGGTGGTCTGCTCGTCGTCGTGGCCCTGGTCACGGCGACGCTGGTGAGTTCGGTGGGTGCGATCGGATTCGTCGGGCTCGTCCTGCCACACGCGACCCGGCTGGTCGTGGGCGTCGCGCACCGCCGGCTGGTGCCCGCGGTGGTGGTTGCCGGTGCGATCTTCATGATCTGGGTGGACACGATCGCGCGTACCGCCTTTGCGCCTCAAGAGATCCCGGTCGGGGTGGTCACCGCACTGATCGGGGTCCCGGTCTTTGCTGCGTTGTTGTTCCGGATGCGGGGTGCCGCATGACGATTCGCGCACACAAGGTGTCGTGGACGAGGGGTGGCAACCTCGTCCTCGACGACGTGACCCTGGTGGCCGAGCCCGGCGAGATGATCGGCATCCTCGGCCCCAACGGGTCGGGCAAGTCCTCGCTGCTCCGTGCGCTCGGCGGACTCGCGCGCCCACAGCTCGGCGAGGTGTCCATCGATGGCACGGACATCACCACGATCCGACGTCGGCAGCTCGCCCGGCGCGTGGCAGTGGTGTCGCAGCACGCGACCACCGATGTCGACCTGTCGGTGATCGATGTGGTCCGGCTGGGCCGGATTCCGCATCGCTCCACCTTCGGCGACGACGACCACGGCGAACGTGTGGTGGCAGAGGTGTTGGCGCGCACCGGACTCGCGTCGAAGGCGCACGACCGGTGGCACACGCTCTCGGGCGGTGAGAAGCAGCGCGCCCAGATCGCGCGGGCGCTCGCGCAGGAACCCGCCGAGTTGTTGCTCGACGAGCCGACGAATCACCTGGACATACGGCATCAATTGGAGTTGCTCGGGTTTGTCGCCTCACTGGGCATCACGAGCTACGCCGCGTTGCACGACCTCAATCTCGCGGCGATGTTCTGCCACCGGGTGATGGTGTTGTGCGCGGGACGGGTGGTGGGATTCGGGTCGCCGGCGCAGGTGATCACCGCCGAGATGATCGCCGAGGTGTACGGCGTCGACGCGAATGTGGAGGTCAGCGCAGACGGGATGGCGTCGGTGCGGTTCGCGCCGCCGATGGGCGGTATGCGGCGACGGCGTCACTGCCGCAACACGGCGACGGCAGACCTCAGCCCGAGATGAGCATCCAGGCGGCGGCGTAGTGGAGCAGCGCGGCGATCGCGGTGCACACGTGGAACACCTCGTGGTAACCGAAGGTGGCCGGCCACGGATCGGGCCGGCGCAGTGCGTACAGCACACCGCCGACGCTGTAGAAGACGCCGCCGAGCGCGAGCAGGATCATCACCGCCACGCCGGTCTGGGTGGCCAGCGCGGGTGCGACGGCGACGATCACCCAGCCGAGCAGGATGTAGAGGGTCACGCCGAGCCAGCGGGGCGCGGCCGGCCAGAGGATCTTCAGGGTGGCCCCGGACAGCGCGCCCACCCACACGACGCCCAACACCCACCAGCTCGTCGGGGAGGGCAGGCCCAGCGCGCAGAACGGGGTGTAGGTGCCGGCGATGAACACGAAGATCATCGAGTGATCGGCACGCTTCATCCGGATTCGCGCGCGCGAGGTCTTCCACGGGACGCGGTGATAGACGGCGCTGACGGAGAACAGGCCGACCACGGTGACCGCGTAGATCGCGCACGTCACCGTCGCGAGGGCGCCCTGGGTGAGTGCGGCGCCCACGACCAGCGCGAGACCGGCCACGGCCGCCGCATAGGCGGAGTAGTGGTGGATCACCCCGCGCAGGCGGGGGCGGTCGTCCGCGGACGGATTCAGCAGCGTGCTCACCTAACCTACGGTACCGTAACTTGGGTTACGGGCCAGTCGTCCGTGCGCCCGATGAGGATCGGCCTCGTCTCCTGACGGCGCGTAAGGTGTCGGGCGTGACACGAGGCCGAGAAGACGCACACGCCCGGACGGAGCCGGCCGAGCATCCACTGGCCAGGCCGGCGCGTCGATGAAGCTGCTGCCCGACAGGCTGCGCCGCCCCGTTCTCACCGTCTACGAACGCCGGCTGATCCAGCTCCTCGACACCGACCGTCTGCCACGGCACGTCGCGATCATCTGCGACGGCAACCGGCGGTGGGCACGGGAGGCCGGGTTCGACGATGTCAGCCACGGTCACCGCGTGGGAGCCCAGCGCATCGCCGACATGCTCAGCTGGTGCGCCGGTCTCGGCATCGGGGCCGTCACCATCTATCTGCTGTCCACCGAGAACCTGAACCGGTCGTCGGAGGAACTCGACGCGCTCCTCGAGATCGTGCCCGACATCGTCGACGAGATCTCGGCCCCGGAGGGGGAGTGGCGCATCCGGATCGTCGGCACGCTCGACGCGCTGCCGGAGCCGGTCGCCCAGCGACTGCGCGCCGCGGCGGATCGCACCTGCGAGCGCGTCGGGATGAATGTCAACGTCGCGGTCGGATACGGCGGGCGACAGGAGATCGTTGATGCGGTGCGGGCCCTTCTCGACGAGAAACTCGCCGCGGGTGCGACTCCCGCCGAGATGATCGACGCGGTGACGGTCGAGGCCATCGACGCCAACCTCTACACCAAGGGACAACCCGACCCCGACCTGGTGATCCGCACCTCGGGTGAACAGCGCCTGTCGGGATTCCTGTTGTGGCAGAGCGCCTACTCCGAGATCTGGTTCACCGACGCCTATTGGCCGGAGTTCCGTCGCGTCGATTTCCTTCGCGCGCTACGCGATTACGCCGCCCGCAGCCGACGCTTCGGCAAGTAGCGCCGCTGCTCACGCCGGGGCCCGGTCGGCGAGCAGTGCGGTGAGGGCGCGCAGATCGGTGGTGAACGTCGACGGTGCGGGTGTGCCGAAGCCGACGGCGACCCCGCCCGACGGCAGGGGATCGGCCGCCGGATGCCGGAACAGGGACTGGCCGACGATGCTGATCCCGCGTTCATAGGCGCGGTGGACGAGTGCGTCCTCCTCGGCGTGATCGACGGGGATCACCGCGTGGAGTCCCGCGGCGATCCCGGGGAGTTCCAGGCCGATCTCGTCCAGGGCTGCGACCAGGGCGTCGCGCCGGTCCCGGTAGACCTGCCGGCTGCGGCGGATGTGCCGGTCGTAGGCGCCGGTGTCGATGAGTTCCGCGAGTACCAGCTGGTCGACGATGGACGCATCCGGCTCGCGGATTCCCTTGGCATCCAGAACCACCTGCACGAGGTGCGGGGGCAGCGCCAGCCAGCCGACGCGTACGGCGGGCGAGAGGCTCTTGCTCATCGAGCCTGCGTGGATCACCACGTCGGGCCCGAGTGCCTGCAGTGCCCCGACGGGATCGCGGTCGTACCGGAACTCGCCGTCGTAGTCGTCTTCGACGATGATCGCGCCGGTGCGTCGTGCCCAGTCGACCACCTGCATCCGCCGGGCGGGCGACAGGGCGACGCCGGTGGGGAACTGGTGACTCGGTGTCAGCAGGACGGCGCCCGCGCCGCTGTGCTCGAGGTCGGCGACGACCATGCCGTCGTGGTCGATGGGAATCGGTACGACGCGGGTGCCGCCACGCTCGAGCGGCTGCCAGTGGAACGGCAGTCCGTGACTCTCCACGGCGATCGTGTCGCCGAACACGCTGCGCGACAACAATTCCAGGGCCGAGGAGACCGACGTGCCGAGAACGATCTCGCCGCCGGTGGTACGCACCCCCCGCGTCCGGCCGAGGTAGGCGGCCAGCGCGGAGCGGAGTTCGGGTCGCCCCTGCGGGTGTGCGGGCGCGAAGGCGTCGTCGGCGGTCTCGGTCAGGACGCGGCGAGTGGCGCGGATCCAGTCGGTGCGCGGGAACATCGCGGCGCAGGGCTGGCCGAGGAAGAAGTCGTGGCGAATCGCCGACGGTGTCACCGGCGAGGACTCCTCGATCATGGCCGGTGGCCGCGACGAGCCCTCGGCGACCCGCGTCGCCGACCCCTGCCGGGCGGTGAGCCAACCCTCGGCGATCAGTTCCTGGTACACCGCCGAGACCGTCCCGCGCGCGAGCCCGAGGTCGGCGGCGAGAGAACGGTAGGGAGGTAACGCGGTCCCGGCCGGAAGCCGGCCTTCGAGGATTGCAGACCTGAGGGCCTCGATGAGGGCGCGCCGACGCGTCGCTCCTCGGCCACGCCGGCCGGCGTCGGGGTCCGGCTGGAGTTCGAGGAACAGGTCGGTGCCCAGCCGCTGCGCGACGTCGGTCCACGGGTCGGCCGGGGTCGGGTCGTCGGCCGGTGCGACGCCTGCGGGATTGGCTCGTTTTTCTGCCACCGAATTGCACCACTTTCTTGCGCTAATCACGCAATAGCCTAGGTGTCGTCAGGACGATGTTCCACCGAGGAGGAGCAAGATGAAGGTCGCGGTGATCGGAGCGAGTGGTGTGCTGGGCAGTCAGGTCGCCGACCTGCTTGCCGGCCGGGGGCATGACGTGGTGCGAGCGAACCGGGCCACCGGCGTCGACGCGTACACCGGTGAGGGTCTGGCGCAGGTGTGCGCAGGCGCCGACGCCGTCGTCGACTGTCTGAGTCTGCAGACACTGAAGGCGAAGGAGGCGATCGACTTCTTCGCCACCGCCGCCGGCAACATCGGCCGGGCGGCCGCGCAGGCGCGGGTCGCACACGTCATCTGTGTCTCCATCGTGAACGCCGATGTCCCCGCGGTGAACGCGAAATTCGGTTACTACCAAGGGAAAGCGGCGCAGGAGGAGGCGTACCGGAAGGCGATCGACCCGGCCGCACTGACCATCGTGGCGTCGGTGCAGTGGTTCGAACTCGCCGAGCAGATGATGGGCACCATGAGCTTCGGGCCTCTCGCGGTGGTGCCGAAGATGCGGTGCCGCCCGGCTGCCGCGTCGGATGTCGCGGTCTCCCTCGCCGACGTCGTGGTCGCCGGTCCGCAGGGCACCTCGAAGGTCGAGGTGGCCGGCCCGGCCGTGATGGATCTGGTGGATGTCGCCAAAGCGGTTGCGGCTCAACAGGGGTCGCCGCGTTGGGTGGTGGGCGTGCCGTTCGGCGGTCCGGCGATCCGCGGCGGCGGACTGGTGCCGGACAATCCGGACGTGGTCACCGAGACGACTCTCGACCAGTGGCTCGATGCTCGTCGGCATACACCGGTCGGTGGTTCGCGGTGAGCGGCGATCACCGCCCGTCCACCCGGATGTGGATTCCGCAGGACAACCCCGCGGTCTACAAGGCGTTGGTGGCGCTGCAGCGTGCGTCGTCGGCGGGGATCGATCCCGAACTCGCCGAACTGCTCGTTCTGCGGGCATCCCAGCTCAACGGATGTGCGTACTGCCTGCACATGCACACCTCCGACGCCCTGGCGAAGGGCATCGACCCGCACCGGCTGATGCTGATCGCGACATGGCGGGACGCCGGTGCGCTGTTCACCCCAGCCGAGCGTGCTGCGCTCGCGCTCACCGAGAGCGTCACGCTGATCGGTGAGAACGGGGTCCCCGCCCACGTGTTCGACACCGTGCGAGAGCATTTCGACGCCACCCAGGCCGGCCAGCTCGTCGCCACGATCGTGATGATCAACGCCTGGAACCGCATCGCGCTGGCCGGCGGTTATCCGGCCGGACTCGACGAACGTCGCCAGGTGGTCAGAGCTTCCGCAGACGCACCCGGTTGATGGTGTGATCGACGTCCTTGCGGAGCACCAGTGACGCTCGCGGACGGGTCGGGAGGATGTTCTCCATCAGGTTCGGCCGGTTGATCGTGGTCCACAGGTCCCGCGCCGCGGCCGTCGCCTGATCGTCGGTGAGGGACGCGTAGGCGTGAAAGTGAGAGTCGGGGTTGGCAAACGAGGTGGTGCGCATCTGCAGGAACCGCGAGATGTACCACTCCTCGATGTCATCGATCTTGGCGTCGACATAGATCGAGAAGTCGAAGAGATCCGACACCATCAGCGTGGGGCCCGTCTGCAGCACGTTGAGTCCCTCGATGATGAGGATGTCGGGCTGGCGGACATAGTGAAAGACGTTCGGCACGATGTCGTACGCCAGGTGGGAGTACACAGGTGCGGCCACCTCGCGTGCCCCCGACTTGACCTCGGTGACGAAGCGGAGCAGGGCGCGGCGATCATAGGATTCCGGAAAACCCTTGCGGTGCAGTATGCCTCGACGCTGCATCTCGGCCGTACGCAGCAGGAAGCCGTCGGTGGTGATCAAGTCGACCTTGGGATGGGACTCCCAGCGCGCGAGCAGTGCCGCGAGCACGCGCGCCGTGGTCGACTTGCCGACGGCGACGCTACCGGCGATACCGATGACGAACGGGACCTGACGGTTGATCTGACGTTCGCCGAGGAACGTCGACGTGGCCGCGAACAAGCGTTGCCGCGCAGCGACTTGCAAGTGGATGAGACGTGAGAGGGGAAGGTAGACGTCGGCGACCTCGTCGAGATCGATCTGCTCGCCGAGACCGACGAGTTCGGCCAGTTCGTCCTCGTTGAGGACCAGCGGCATCGACTCACGGAGCTCCCGCCACTGCCGCCGGTCGAGTTCCAGATACAGACTGGGGTCCCGATCAGTGGCATTGCGGGCCATCAGCGCAGCTCCGCCGACGCCGGTCCCACCGCTGCCCGAGTGATCATGCGTACAGCTTAGGGCCGCGAGTGATGACAGCAATCGGTAGCCTGCCGATATGTCATCGGTGCCCCCGCCCGACGCCGCGTCGTCGGCCCCGTCCCCAACCGCCGCCGCCGCATCCGCCGCGAGCGATCCGCAGGTCATCGAGTATCTACGTCTCGGGCTGGCCTTCGACCGCCTCGAACGTGGATTCGTCGACGCCTACACCGGCGACCCGGCCCTGAAAGCCGACGTCGAGAACGCGCCTGCGCCCGACCCGGCCCGCCTCGCCGAACGCGCCCGCGCGCTGCTCGCCGAACTGCCCGGCGGCGCCCTCGACCCGGCACGCGCGGAGTTCATCGGCGGGCACCTTCGGGCGCTCGAGTGTTCGGCACGCAAGTTCGCCGGCGACGAGATCGGCTTCGTCGACGAGGTCCGCGCCTACTTCGACGTCGACATCACCGCCGCCGACCCCGACCGCTACCGGCAGGCCCACACCCAACTCGCCGAGGCGCTCGGTGTCCCGGACGCCACCGGAGACGAGCTGCGCGACGCCTACGCCGCCCATCGTCGCGCCGACGAGATCCCGCCCGGGAAGGTCGACGAATGCGTCCGGGCCTTCAGCGGCGCACTGCGGGAACGAGTCCGAAACGCATACCCGTTGCCCGACAACGAGATCGTCGAATTCGAGGTCGTCACCGACAAGCCGTGGTCCGGCTTCAACTACTACCTCGGCGACTACCGGTCCCGAGTCGCGATCAACGCCGACCTGACGCAATACATGTCCTCGCTACCCGCCCTGATCGCACACGAGGCCTACCCCGGTCACCACACCGAACACTGCCGCAAAGAACAACTGCTCGTCGGAGCCGGCCAGGACGAACAGTCGATCTTCCTGGTCAACACCCCGCAATGCCTCATGGCCGAAGGCCTCGCCGATCACGCCCTCGCCGCGATCATGGGCAAGGACTGGGGCGCATGGGCCCAGGAGATCTACGCCGACCTCGGACTCCGCTTCGACGCGCAACGTGCCGCGCGTGTCTCCCACGCGAGCGACGGACTCCTGACCGTGCGCCAGGACGCCGCCCTCATGTTGCACGACCGGCACGCCGACGCCGACACCGTCGCCGAATTCCTCCAACGCTGGCTACTCGCACCACCGGAACGCGCCCGCCAGATGCTCCGATTCCTCACCTCGCCGCTCTGGCGCGCCTACATCACCACCTACGTCGAGGGCTACCAACTGCTCGACGAGTGGCTCGACGCCGCCGACGACCGCGCCGCCGCCTTCGGCAGGCTCCTCGACGAACCACTCATCCCGGCAAGCCTGCGACGGGAGCTCGCGGTCTAGTACTCGGCCCGCTCGCTTCGCTCCCGGCGCCGTCCCTAGACTTGTCGCCATGACCGCGAACTCGTCGTCCCTGAACTCGATGTCCCTGGCAGAGGTCGACCCCGACGTCGCCGCCGCCATGAACGGTGAACTCAACCGTCAACGGGACACCCTCGAGATGATCGCCTCGGAGAACTTCGTCCCCCGCGCCGTTCTACAGGCGCAGGGCAGCGTGCTGACCAACAAATACGCCGAGGGATACCCGGGGCGTCGCTACTACGGCGGCTGCGAGTACGTCGACGTGGTCGAGGACATCGCCCGCAACCGCGCCAAGGAACTGTTCGGCGCCGAGTTCGCCAACGTCCAGCCGCATTCGGGTGCGCAGGCCAACGCGGCCGTGCTGCAGGCCCTCATGGAGCCGGGGGAGACGATGCTCGGTCTCGACCTCGCCCACGGCGGTCACCTCACCCACGGCATGCGCCTCAACTTCTCCGGCAAGCTCTACGAGAACGCCTTCTACGGCGTGAGCAAAGAGGACTTCCGCATCGACATGGACGAGGTGCGCAAGATCGCCCTCGACGTCAAGCCGAAGGTCATCGTCGCCGGCTGGTCGGCCTACCCGCGAACCCTCGACTTCGAGGCGTTCCGCTCCATCGCCGACGAGGTCGGCGCCCACCTGTGGGTCGACATGGCCCACTTCGCCGGGCTCGTCGCCGCCGGGCTGCACCCCTCGCCGGTGCCGCACGCCGACGTCGTGAGCTCGACCGTGCACAAGACCCTCGGCGGCCCGCGCTCGGGCATCATCCTCGCCAAGCAGGAATGGGCCAAGAAGCTGAACTCGGCCGTCTTCCCCGGCCAGCAGGGCGGCCCGCTCATGCACGCGATCGCCGGCAAGGCCGTCGCACTCAAGATCGCCGGCACCGAAGAGTTCGCCGAACGTCAGCAGCGGACGCTGTCGGGTGCCAAGCTGCTCGCCGAGCGGCTCACCGGCGCCGACGTCGCCAAGGCCGGCATCTCGGTCCTGACCGGGGGCACCGACGTCCACCTCGTCCTCGTCGACCTGCGCGACAGCACGCTCGACGGCCAGCAGGCCGAGGATCTGCTGCACCGCGTCGGCATCACCGTCAACCGCAACGCGGTGCCGTTCGACCCGCGCCCGCCGATGGTCACCTCCGGACTGCGGATCGGCACGCCTGCCCTCGCGACCCGTGGATTCGGCGACGAGCAGTTCACCGAGGTCGCCGACATCATCGGGACCGCCCTGGCCGCCGGCGAGTCGGCCGACGTGACCGCACTGCGCGCACGCGTGTCCAAGCTCGCCCTGGACTTCCCGCTCTACGACGGCCTGGAGGAGTGGGGCCTGATGAGCCGGATCTGACACCGCAGAGTCCGGCCCGGACACCCCCCCGGCCCTGGATTGCCCGGCCGGGGGGCGCGTCCGTATCCTTGCTCCGATGAACGCCCTCACTGAAGACGACCTGATCATCGCGCTCGAGAAGGCTCTTCCCGAGATCGCCGAAGAGCACAACGCGGCCGCCAGCCCGTGGAACCCGCACGACTGGGTGCCGTGGGACGACGGACGCAACTTCGCGTTCCTGGGCGGTGACGACTTCGATCCGTCACAGGCCACGCTGTCCGACGAGGCGCGCGCCGGGCTGCTCGCCCTGCTGCTGACCAAGGACAACCTGCCGTCGTACCACCGTGTGCTGGCCAAGCACTTCCCGGCCTTCTCCGACTGGCGGCAGCTGGTCGGCGTCTGGACCGCCGAGGACAACCGGCACGCGATCGTGCTGCGCGACTACCTCGTGGTCCGTCGCGCGATCGATCCGGTGGACGCCGAGGAGCGTCGTCGAATCCACGTCACCAAGGGCTACCGGCAGACCACCGAGCAGGTCGAGGTTCTCGGACCGCTCGATGTCCTCGCGTTGATGGCCGTTCACGAGAACCAGTGCGTGCAGTTCATCAAGCGGCTCGCGGCGGTCGCCGGCGACGATGTCCTCGTCGAGATCCTCTCCAAGATCTCCGCCGACGACCAGCAGCAGGCCTCCACCTTCGGCGCGTTCCTCAACGCCGGGATCATCGCCGACCAGGACGCCACCGTCGTCGCGATCGACGCGGCCCTGGCGGTCGGGCGTGCGGAGGCGATCGGTCACGACGTCGACGACTTCGACGACGAGCGAGCACTCATCGCCGACTACGAGAACGAGGAGACCTGGGCGGCGATCGCGGCCACGCTCGCCGACGCGGTCAAGCTCGACAGCATCGCAGGGCTCGGCGAGGAGGCCGAGGCGGCGCGTCAGCGCATCCTCGCACGCGCCCGCGGCTGACATCGGCGACGGTCCGCTTCGCGGCGAGCCTGGGATGTATCCGACATGGACACGGCGCCACCAGGGCGACAAAATGCCTGGTGGCGCCGTGTTGCGTCTCCGGCTCAGACAATACGGCGGTTTACCCACAATTCACGGAGACACACCCGACTCCGGCGCGCCGCGAGCGCATTTCGCGCGTACGTTGACCAGTGACGGGCCGCGGGGAAGCGGTTCGTCCGGGAGGTTCATTCGTGGTTTGTGAGAGCAGCGCGAGGGGGCCGGCCCCGGTCCTCGTCCACCTCGGCTGACGCCGAGGCAACGGACATCTGGACCGGCCGGTCGAGTCAAAATCTGGTTTGTGCGGGAGCCGCATGAACGTAGGAGCCCCACGTGACCACACGCACCTACGTCCTCGATACCTCCGTGCTGCTGTCCGACCCCTGGGCGGTCATGCGGTTCGCCGAACACCACGTCGTGTTGCCACTGGTGGTCATCAGCGAACTCGAGGGCAAACGTCACCACCACGAACTCGGCTGGTTCGCGCGTGAGGCGTTGCGCATGCTCGACGACATGCGACTCGAACACGGCCGTCTCGACCTGCCGCTCGCCATCGGCGATGACGGCGGAACCCTGCAGGTCGAGCTCAACCACACCGACCCCGCGGTTCTGCCCGCCGGATTCCGCACCGACACCAACGATTCCCGCATCCTGGCGTGCGCCCTGAACCTGCGCGCCGAGGGCAAGGACGTGACCCTGGTGTCCAAGGACACCCCGTTGCGGGTCAAGGCCGGTGCCGTCGGTCTGGCCGCCGACGAGTACCACGCGCAGGACGTCGTGGTGTCGGGGTGGTCGGGCATGACCGAACTCGACGTCGAGACAGCCGTGATCGACACCATGTTCGCCGAGGGCGTCGTGGACGTCGACGACGCGCGAGAACTGCCGTGCCACACGGGGATCAGGCTCCTCAGTGCCTCCTCCAGCGCATTGGGCAGGGTGAACGCGGACAAGCGCGTGCAGCTGGTGCGCGGCGACCGCGAGGCCTTCGGGCTGCACGGCCGTTCCGCGGAGCAGCGCGTGGCCCTCGACCTGTTGCTCGACGACAGCGTCGGCATCGTCTCGCTCGGCGGCAAGGCAGGTACCGGCAAGTCCGCACTCGCCCTGTGTGCCGGGCTGGAAGCCGTCCTGGAGCGGCGTACCCAACGCAAGGTGGTCGTGTTCCGGCCGCTGTATGCCGTCGGCGGTCAGCAGCTCGGTTACCTGCCGGGCAGCGAGGCCGACAAGATGGGTCCGTGGGCGCAGGCGGTGTTCGACACCCTCGAGGGTCTGGCGTCACCGGAGGTCATCGAGGAGGTGTTGAGCCGCGGCATGCTCGAGGTGCTGCCGCTGACGCACATCCGCGGCCGGTCGTTGCACGACTCCTTCGTCATCGTCGACGAGGCGCAGTCGCTGGAGCGCAACGTGCTGCTCACGGTTCTCTCTCGACTGGGTTCGGGGTCACGGGTGGTGCTGACGCACGATGTCGCACAGCGCGACAACCTCCGCGTCGGCCGGCACGACGGCGTGGCCGCGGTCATCGAGAAGCTCAAGGGCCACCCGCTGTTCGCGCACATCACTCTCACCCGGAGCGAGCGGTCGCCGATCGCGGCGTTGGTGACGGAGATGCTGGAGGAGTTCGGGCCCGGCGCGCCGGGAGCGTAGCGAGCGGGCGCCATTGGTTGCGGCGCGCCGGGAGCGTAGCGAGCGGGCGCCATTGGTTGCGGCGCGCCGGGAGCGTAGCGAGCGGGCGCTTTGATGGCGGCGCCGGGAGCGTAGCGAGCGGGCGTCACCGAGAGAACCTGCCTCCGGCCTTGTGTCCGGGGGCGGGTTCTTTCTTGCGGCCTGCTGGACGTCCCGGGTGGGCTTGATCCGATCAGAACCTCACCGTGACCATGACGTGACTCATGAACTCTTGCGCGATGTCACACTGTTGTGGTGCAGAAGTTACTGATGAGGCGAATGAGACTATTGGGACTACTGGTGATTGCGGTGCTGGCCGCATGCGCTGGTGGCGCCGGCCAGTCGTTTGCTGCGCCGGGGACGACTACACCCACCACACCGACCACGCCGGCGCCGCCGAGTGGGAGCAACCCGGGATCGGGCATCCCGATGCTCGACGAGATCCTCGACCAGCTGGCAGGCGGGTCGGGCTCCGCCGAGGGCAACGGTGGTGCCGGCGCGCCGGGTGCGCCGACGAACCAGATGATCGTGGTGACCGCACCCCGGGCCACCGACACAACGGCATCGCTGACGGCATTCGAACGCGGAACCGACGGGAGCTGGAAGCCCGTCATCGGACCGACGAAGGCCTTCCTCGGTTCGTTGGGCATGGGTGAGCCGAAGGACAACGTCCACCGCACTCCGCAGGGCACTTTCGCGCTCGATCAGGCATTCGGCCGCGAGGCCAATCCGGGCACCAAGATGCCCTACCTCAAGGTCGACCAGCAGGACTGGTGGGACTCCGACATGAAGTCGCCCACCTACAACACGCATGTGCGCCAGCCGCAGAGCCCCGGCGGCGACAGTGAGAACCTCTACAACTCGGGGCCGGTCTACGACTACGCGGTCAACATCGCGCACAATCCCGAGCGCACTCCGGGCAAGGCGTCGGCGATGTTCCTGCATGTCACCAACGACCAGCCGACGATGGGATGCGTCGCCATCGAACGGGAGCTGATGAAGCAGATCCTGGTCTGGCTCGATCCGGCCAAGAATCCGAAGATCACCATCGGCGTCAATCAAGGTGCGCCGACGGGGGAGGCACCCGGAGCGACCCCTCAAACCGCTCCGGGCGCCACTCCGCCCACGTCAGAGATCCCCGGCGGGGACGCGCTGACCGGGTTGCTCACGCAGCTGGTCGGCGTGGTGCCCTCGCTCTTCGGTCTCGGCGTACCAGCAGGCCGCTGACGTACGAACCGGTCTGTCATGTGCCCGTCAGTTGCTGGCGGGCACATCGGCAGCCGGGGCAGCTGGTCCCACTTGCGTCGATGTCCCAGCCGTTGACCCTGGCCAGGTGATCCAGCGCGGCCTGGTTCACTCGGGTGCGAACCCCGAATCTGCGACCGCAACTGTCGCAGTGCCGATCGGTCGATGCGCTGTGGGCATCCACGAACATCGTGGAGGCAACTGTCATATCGGTGGACCTTCTCCTTGGGATCGGCCGCTACTCGTTGTCCGGTCTGTGTCCTGACTCGGACGAGCGACCATTCCAGTGTCACCGCGTGTGATGTGCATCTCATAGGGCCGAATGGCATCTGGTTGTGGCGATCGATGTCAGTGCTCGTCGGGGACGATCATCACCGGGCATCGTGCCGACTGCAGTACGCGCGAGCTCGTCGAACCGAGGAGCATGCGCTCGAAACCTCCGCGCCCGCGGGCCCCGACCACCAGCAATTGCGCCGCCTGGGCGTGGTCGAGCAGGGCGCGAGCGGGACGGTCACGGACCACTGCACACCGCACGGTGACCTCGGGATAGTCCGCACCGAGGCCGACGAGTTCGTCGTCCAGCCATGCGGAGGCGCGCGCCCGGTGGGCCCGCCAGTCGGCGAAACCGTATGCGGCCGAGAGTTCGGCGAGGTCATCGTCGGACCAGGCGTGCACGACGGTGACCGGCACATTCCGGGTGGCGGCTTCCTCGAAGGCGGCCGCAGCCGCGACCCGGCCGGCCTGCGACCCGTCGACGCCGACCACGACCGTGGACGACGTCAGGGTCGCCGACGTCCCCTGGCGTACGACGGTCAGCGGGCACCGGCGATACTCGGCCAGCGCCGCGGTGACCGAACCGAGCGCGACGCGATGACCTGCCATGTGTCCTCGGTTGCCGACCACGATCATCCTCGCCATGGTCGAGGCGTCGAGGAGGGCGGGAATCGGCGGCGGGGTCACGACCCTGGTCACGATCGGTGTCGCCCCGGGGGCGTCGAGGGACTCCTCGACGGCTCGGCGGGCCTCCGACAGTGCGCGTTCACATCTGGTCAGGAGGGGGTCGAAGTGGTGCGGGTCGTCGGCGGTGACATCCGCCGACGGGCACGCCGAGGCCACCAGCTCGATGGGTGAGTGGTGCAGTTCGGCATCGCGCGCAGCCCACCGTGCCGCCGCGCGAGCGGTGGCAGATCCGTCGACTCCGACGATCGTGGACGTGGTCAACGCCTCCTCCGTGGCTCGCACTGTCCGCCCGGGTGGGCCTGTACCCCAAGTACATGACCGCGGTCCCCGCTGATCTTGCGGCGAAGAGCCCCTTTCGTGAGGACGAAGGTCCCGCTGTGCGTCGACGGACCCGGCCCTGGGAGGCGTGCTCGTGCGAACCGCTCCGGGGACAGCAAAACCTCGTCCCTCTCACGTTCCTCCGAGGGCACATTGCCCTGGGAGGTCGCTGACGTGGACGAGATCTCCAGGTGCCCTGCCTGCACTCGTGCCAGCGGTGATCGCCGGCGACATCGTCCGCCGGTCACCGCCTCCGGCGGTGGCTCGCGGCCCGTGTGGCGTAAACGGCGGCCTGGGTGCGGCTACCCATGCCGAGCTTTCCCAGAAGTCGCGACACATAGTTCTTCACAGTCTTCTCGGCGAGGTGCATCCGGGCTGCGATCTGCCGATTCGTCAGGCCCTCACCGAGAAGCGCCAGGAGGGTCCTCTCCTGCTCGCTGAGTCCGTCACCGGGTCCTTCCGGTTCTTCCTGCTGAGCGCGGAGCCGGTCCATGAGTGCTGCAGCGGCGCGATTGTCCAGCAGGGACCGGCCTGCACCGACCTCGGCGATGGCCCGAGCGAGTTCCATGCCGGTGATGTCCTTGATGACGTAACCGCTGGCGCCGGCCAGGATGGCGTTCATCATCGCCTCGTCGTCGGTGAGTGAGGTCAGCATCAGACAGCGCAGTCCGTCGACCCGTTCCAGCAACTCGCGGCAGAGTTCGACTCCGTTGCCGTCGGGAAGACGAACGTCGAGCACGGCGACGTCGGGTCGTACGACGGGTATCCGGACGCGCGCCTCCGAACAGTTGCCCGCTTCCCCGACTATCTCGATGCCGGGAGAGGAGTCGAGCAGGTCGACCAGCCCCCGCCGGACTATTTCGTGGTCGTCGACCAGAAACACGGAAGTCATGCCGATGCGCCTCCTTCGGCATCAGCCCCCCGTGTGAATTGTAGATCGAGTCGGCGGCAGGTAGTGAACTATGTGCACGACTAAAGAATTGACCAGCGGGGAAATGGCGGGAGTGGGCGTGGCATTGTCGCCTGAACCGGCGCGTCGGCAACACCGTCTGGCTATGATTCGAAGATGGTTTCGGAATTCTCGGAGTTGGGTCCGAGATCTCGGGAACTGCGGAATGCGCTGTCGCAGACCCGATTACATGAACTGATCGACGAAGTGCGAGACCGAATTGCCCAGATCTCGGATGTGCGGGAACAAACCGAGGGGCTCTTGCAGGCCATGCTGGCGGTGACTTCCGGATTGGATCTGGAAACCACGCTTGAATCGATCGTCGCCGCGGCGATCCGACTTGTCGACGCCCGCTACGGTGCGCTCGGAGTACGCGGTTCCGGACACGAACTCAGCGCCTTTCTCTACCAGGGAATCGACGACGAATTGCGCGCGGCGATCGGGCCTCTACCCACCGGTCGTGGTGTGCTCGGACTACTGATCGATCAACCGGAAGTGGTCCGTCTGACCGAATTGTCCGAACATCCCGCCTCGGTCGGGTTTCCACGGTTTCATCCGCCGATGACGACCTTTCTGGGTACGCCGATCCGGGTGCGTGACGAGATCTTCGGGAATCTGTACCTGACCGAGAAGAGGGACGGTGCGGCATTCACCGAGGACGACGAGGTCGTCATTCAGGCCTTGGCCTCGGCCGCCGGTATCGCCATCGACAATGCCCGGCTGTACGAGCAGGCGCAGGCCCAGCTCGCGTGGATCGAGGCCAACCGCGACGTCATGACCGAACTGCTGACCGGTGCCGACCAGCAAGAGGTTCTGGAGGAGATCGCGCGCAAGGTGCTGAGCCTGTCCGGGGCCGACCTGGTCTTGATCGCCGAACCACATGACCCCGACGACCCGGTGGAGGAGATCGACGAACTCGTGGTCACCGTCGCCGAAGGCGCCGACGCGGGACTGTTCGCGGGACGATCCGTGCCGATCGAGGGTTCCACCTCCGGGACGGCATTCGTCCGGCGCAGGCCCATCCTGCGTGATCACCTCGAGTACGACATCTCCGGTGGTACCTCGACGAGATACGGACCCGTCATGGTCGCGCCGTTACGCACCGTGGAATCGACCCGTGGGGTGCTGATCGCGATGCGCGCGGAGGGGCGCGAACCGTTCGCCGAGGATCTGCTGGCCCTGAGTGCGAACTTCGCGGATCAGGCCGCGCTGGCTCTCCAACTGGCATCGGCGAACCTGCAGGAGCATCACCTGCAGGTACTCGAGGATCGCGAACGCATCGCTCGCGACCTGCACGACCACGTGATCCAGCGGATCTTCGCCGAGGGTCTCAGCCTGCAGGCGACGCTGCAACGCACCCAGTTGCCGGACATCCGGACACGGTTGACCCGGACCATCGACAACCTTCAGGACATCGTCCAGGACGTGCGTGCGACCGTCTTCGATCTGCAGGCCGAGGACATGGAGGTCACCCGCCTGCGTCAACGCATCCAGGAGGTGGTCGGTCAGCAGATCGACGACCTTCCGCTTCTGACCCACGTGCGCATGGCCGGGCCGCTCTCCGCAGTGGGGCCGCGTCTGGCCGATCAGGTGGTGGCCGTGGTGCGCGAAGCACTGAGCAACGCTGTCCGATATGCGCAGGCCACGACGATCACCGTGTCGATCTCGGTGGCCGAGCGCCTGACCGTGGAGGTCGTCGACGACGGCGTCGGACTGCCGGAGGACGTGACGCCCAGCGGGCTCCGGAATCTACGCCTTCGCGCCGAGGAGTCGAACGGCGTGCTCGAGTTGCTGACGTCCGCGGGCGGGCACGGCCTGAACGTACGCTGGAGCGTGCCACTGGAGTGAGGACCGTCCGCCGGTCTCACACGGATGCGTCGGGCATGGATGTGTCGGACTCCGACGGCATCCGCCACGCCGAGGTCCTCTCGGTCACCCATGCGACCGACTGCAGTCCGGTCAGCACACCGAACAGCACCAGCAACCACACCGACAGTCCGACGAGGACGCACACGGCGAAGGCTGCGAGCAAAGCGACAAGAACTGATGTGACAGTGATGGCGATTCACCTTTACCTGAGTGCAGTGACACTTGCGGATGGAAAATGTGACCCCCTCACCATCCACTGTTCGACGCCACGACGCGAGGGGCCGAAAGTCACCTCCGGCCGGACCGAGGTCGAGATGTCGGCGGCCGGTGCCGCCACCGGCGACCGCAGGTCAGCGGGCCCGCTTGAGCTCGAAGCCCGCCTCATGCCTGTTCCCGGAGCCGTTCCGGGGAGTCGTCGCCATCTCGATCTGGGCGCGGGCCTGGTCGATGACCGGGGTGTCCGGATCGAGGACCGACAGGTAGCGGTCGTGGGCGGCCAGCGAGCGCACCGCCACGTCGATCTGGTCGTCGACGCCCACCGCATGGGTGGCCGCGGGCCCGTTCTCGAACAGCCACGCCGGCGGATCGGCCAGAGCGTCGTATGCGTCGAGTACCGCGGCGGCGAACTCCATGTGGTCGGCCTGGTTGGGCATCCCCGGCGCCCACTCGGCACCGCCGAACAGTGACAGGATCACCTGTGGCGCAACGCGTTCGATGGTCTCGGTGATCTTGGCGCGCAGTTCGGGGGTGTTGTGGATGTCGCTGTCGGGGAATCCCCAGAACTCCACCTCGTCGACGCCCACGATCGACGCCGACGTGCGTTGCTCGGCTTCGCGCAGCGGGCCGCACTGCGCGGGTGGCATCCCTTCGATCCCGCGTTCGCCGCTGGAGGCTAGGGCGTAGACGATACGTCTGCCCTCGCCCGTCCAGCGTGCGACCGCAGCGGCCATCCCGTATTCGGGGTCATCGGGATGGGCGACGAGCACCAGTCCGGTGTGCCAGTCCGTGGGGAACCCCTGCAGTTTCGGCGTCATGATCCGACGGTACTTCGCCTGCGGCTCTGGGCGGGTGCGTCAGCGTTCGCGATCCAGGTTCGCCATCTTGAGGACGTCGAGCCGCTTGTCGAGCTCTTCCTCGGTGAGTTTGTCGCCGATGAGTCCCCGGTCGATGACGGTCTGGCGGATCGTGGTGCCCTCCTTGAGAGCCTGCTTGGCCACGGCGGCGGCCTCCTCGTAGCCGATGGCGCTGTTCAGCGGCGTCACGATCGACGGGGAACTCTCGGCGAGAGTGCGCAGCCGGTCGGTGTTCGCGGTCAGGCCCGAGATGCACCGGTCGGCGAAGAGCCGGGAGACGTTGGCCAGCAGCTTGAGTGACTCGAGGACGTTGCGCGCCATCATCGGGATGTAGACGTTGAGCTCGAAGGCGCCGTTGCCGCCGCCCCAGGTGACCGCGGCGTCGTTGCCGATCACCTGAGCCGCCACTTGCGTGACCGCTTCGGGCAGAACGGGATTGACCTTGCCCGGCATGATCGAGCTGCCCGGCTGCAGATCGGGGAGGGTGATCTCGCCGAGGCCGGTCAGCGGTCCCGAACCCATCCACCGGACGTCGTTGGCGATCTTGGTCAGCGAGACGGCGATCGTCTTCAGCTGACCCGACAGCTCGACGAGACCGTCGCGCGCCGCCTGTGCCTCGAAATTGTCCTCGGCCAGGGTCAGCGCGTCGACGCCGGTGAGACGGACGAGCTCGGCGACGACCTTGGTGCCGAATCCGGCCGGTGCGTTGAGGCCGGTTCCCACGGCGGTGCCGCCGATGGGGAGCTCACCGACGCGCGGCAGTGTCGCGGTGACACGCTCGATGCCTGCCTCGACCTGCCGTGCATAACCCGCGAACTCCTGACCGAGAGTGACCGGCACGGCATCCATCAGGTGCGTACGACCGCTCTTGACCACCTCGCGCCACTCGGTTGCCTTGTCCGACAGGGCCTTACGCAGGTGGTCGAGGGCCGGGACGAGGTCGGTGACCGCGGCCTCGGTGGCCGCCACATGCGTTGCCGTCGGGAACGTGTCGTTCGACGACTGCGACATGTTGACGTCGTCGTTGGGATGCACGTCCACACCGTTGGCCTTGGCGATCGACGCGATGACCTCGTTGGTGTTCATGTTCGAGCTGGTGCCCGAACCGGTCTGGAACACGTCGATGGGGAACTGGTCGTCGTGTTTGCCCTCGGCGATCTCGGTCGCCGCCGCGACTATGGCGTCGGCCTTCTCGGCGTCGAGGAGCCCGAGTTCGGCGTTGACCGTGGCGCACGCGGCCTTGAGCAGTCCCATGGCGCGGATCTGGGTGCGCTCGAGCGGGCGATGGCTGATCGGGAAGTTCTCCACCGCGCGCTGCGTCTGGGCGCGCCACAGGGCGTCGACGGGCACCTGCACCTCGCCCATGGTGTCGCGCTCGATGCGGTACTGCTGATCTCCCTGTGCTGCCTCGGTCATGGACGAATCACTCCTTGGATCGGATCCTTATGCCGCTCAGCGGGACGTTCACGGTCCCACCCGGGTCGGTGAAAAAGTCGTTGCCCTTGTCGTCAACAACGATGAACGCCGGAAAATTCTCGACCTCGATCTTCCACACGGCTTCCATGCCGAGTTCCGGGTACTCGATGATCTCCTGGCTCTTGATGCAGTCGAGGGCCAGACGCGCGGCCGGTCCGCCGATCGAACCGAGGTAGAACCCGCCGTGCGAGCCGCAGGCGTCGGTGACCTGCTTGGAGCGATTTCCCTTGGCCAGCATGACCATCGAGCCGCCGGCGGCCTGAAACTGTGCGACGTAGGAGTCCATGCGCCCCGCCGTCGTCGGACCGAATGACCCCGACGCCATGCCCTCGGGCGTCTTCGCGGGACCCGCGTAGTAGACGGGGTGGTCGCGGAGGTAATCGGGCATCGGCTCGCCCGCGTCGAGGCGCTCCTTGATCTTGGCGTGCGCGATGTCACGGGCGACGACGAGCGGGCCGGTCAGTGACAGACGGGTCTTGACCGGGTACTGCGAGAGCTGGGCGAGGATCTCGGCCATCGGGCGGTTGAGGTCGACCTCGACGACCTCGCCACCCGAGATGTCCTCGGCGACACCGGCAGCGGGCATGTACTTGGCCGGGTCGGTCTCGAGCTGCTCGAGGAAGACCCCGTCGGCGGTGATCTTGCCGAGTGCCTGACGGTCGGCCGAGCAGGACACCGCGATCGCGACCGGGCATGACGCGCCGTGGCGGGGCAGACGCACCACCCGCACGTCGTGGCAGAAGTACTTGCCGCCGAACTGCGCACCGATACCGAACGACTGGGTGAGCTTGAAGACCTCGTCCTCGAGCTCGAGGTCGCGGAATCCGTGCGCCGACATCGAACCCTGGGTCGGCAGGTTGTCGAGGTAGTGAGCGGAGGCGTACTTCGCCGTCTTGAGTGCGAATTCCGCTGAGGTGCCGCCGATCACGACGGCGAGGTGGTACGGCGGGCAGGCCGCGGTGCCCAGCGATCGGATCTTCTCGTCGAGGAACTTCAGGATGCTCGTGGGGTTCAGGATGGCCTTGGTCTCCTGGAACAGGAACGACTTGTTGGCGCTGCCGCCGCCCTTGGCCATGAACAGGAATTTGTATTCGGGGCCCTTGGGACCCTGTTCGGTGGCGTAGATCTCCACCTGCGCCGGCAGGTTGGTGCCGGTGTTGCGCTCCTCGTACGTCGTCAGCGGTGCGAGCTGCGAGTAGCGCAGGTTGAGCTGGGTGTAGGCGTCGTACACGCCGCGCGAGACGGCCGCGGCGTCGTCGGTGCCGGTGAGCACGCCCTCGCTCTTCTTGCCCATCACGATCGCCGTGCCGGTGTCCTGGCACATCGGCAGGACACCGCCGGCGGAGATGTTGACGTTCTTGAGCAGGTCGAGGGCGACGAAGCGGTCGTTGCCCGACGCCTCGGGGTCGTCGATGATCTTGCGGAGCTGCGCGAGGTGGGCCGGACGCAGGAAGTGGCTGATGTCGTGCATCGCCTCGGCGGTGAGCTTCCGGATGGCCTCCGGGGAGACCTTGAGGAACTTCTGACCGTCGACGTCGAAGCTCGACACGCCTTCGGTGGTGATCAACCGATAGGGGGTGCTGTCTGCGCCGGTGGGGAGAAGATCGGAGTAGAGAAACTCGGGGGCTGAGGCTGGTTCACTCACGAACCGCATCGTATCGCCCCGTCGAAAAGGCCCCACGTCAGAGGTGACCGGCACACGTGGCCGGTGGTGACGCGGGGCCGATTCGGGCTGCGAGGCGAGACATACCCCACAGCGCGGGCGATGTCAGAGGTTGATGCGGGCGTACTCGCGGAGTTTGGCCGGCTTGTGGACGGCCTCGATGCGACGCACGGTGCCGGACTTCGAGCGCATCACCAGCGAGCGGGTGGTGGCACCGTTGGGCCGGTAGGTGACGCCGCGGAGCATGTCACCGTTGGTGACACCGGTCGCGCAGAAGAACGAGTTCTCGCCGCTCACCAGGATGTCGTTGGTCAGGACGCGGTCGAGGTCGTGGCCGGCGTCGATGGCCTTCTGGCGTTCCTCGTCGTCGCGCGGCCACAGCTTGCCCTGGATCTCGCCGCCCATGCACTTCATCGCGACCGCGGTGATGATGCCCTCCGGGGTGCCGCCCACGCCCATCAGCATGTCGACGGTCGAGTAGTCGTCGGCGGCCGCGACGGCGCCGGCGACGTCGCCGTCGGAGATCAGCCGGATCTTGGCGCCGGCCTGTCGGATCTCACCGATGAGGTCTGCGTGACGGGGGCGGTCGAGGACGATCACGGTCAGATCGGCGACGTCGATGCCCTTGGCCTTGGCGACCGAGTTGATGTTCCACTCGACCGACTCGTTGATGTTGATGGCGCCCTTGGCGTCCGGGCCGACGGCGATCTTGTCCATGTAGAAGACGGCCGACGGGTCGAACATGGTGCCGCGTTCGCTGACCGCGATCACCGCGATCGAGTTGGGGCGGCCCTCGGCCATCAGGGTGGTGCCGTCGATGGGGTCGACCGCCACGTCGCACTCGGGGCCCTCGCCGTTGCCGACCTCCTCGCCGTTGTAGAGCATCGGCGCCTCGTCCTTCTCGCCCTCGCCGATCACCACGACGCCGCGCATCGACACCGACGAGAGGAGCTCGCGCATCGCGTCGACCGCCGCTCCGTCGCCGCTGTTCTTGTCGCCGCGTCCCACCCAACGCCCGGCCGCGAGCGCTGCGGACTCGGTCACACGGACCAACTCCATCGCGAGGTTACGATCGGGGGCCTGATTGGTACTGGCGGTCATGGCTATCGACTCCTCTGTGTGGCGGTGGTCTCAGGGACATCCTTGCATGTCACACCGGGCGTTCGGTCAGTGACCCTGCTGGTGCGATACTCGGCGTCATGGCAGACAAACCGCGCATTCTGATCAACGGCAAGGACATGTTCTGGTCGTTGGTGCCGTTGGTCGCGCTGTGTGCGTTGGTGGCGATCGCGTCGGGGAACTGCTCGGTGGGTGTGTCCAACGACCCGGCCGACGGCAAGGTGCCCCGCTTCGACGTGGTGACCGCGTTGGACACCGACGCCCGTGAGCTCCCGTTCCCGATCCGCCGGCCGCCGACACCGGAGGGCTGGACCCCCAACTCCGGCTCGTCGGACGCGATCGACGGCCATCGGGTCAGCACCGTCGGCTACATCAGCAGCAGCAAGGCCTACGTCCAGCTCACCCAGACCGACGCGCCCGAGGACGTCCTCGTGCCCTACCTGGGCGGGTCCGGGGCCGGCTTCGACGACATCGTGGGAACCGGCACGCGGCAGGCGGGCGGTCGGCAGTGGGTGACCTACGAGACCACCGAGGGCAAACGTTTCTGGATCACCGACCTCGGTGACGTGCGTATCGCGGTGCTCTCGCGCGGCTCCGACGCCGATCTGGACACGATCGCGTCGTCGGTGGTGAACCAGGCGCCGCTGCCCGGCTGAGTCCCCGCGCTTTGAGTCCCCGAGCCTCCCGCCGGGGCGCGCGGTGATTCGGGTAGCGGACTACTCGTGAGGAAGGCCTCGCCGACTCATAGCGTCTCCTCGGCAGGAGGCGCTCATGTATGGGGGATGCGGGCCCGCGCGAGGCGGGCGCACGTGGTTCACTCGGATTCGCGGTCGGTGCTGGACATCCTCGGCGGCGCTACCTGCTCAGACCCGGGTCTGGGTGCACATTCTGTGGGCCCGCCTGGTCCTGGTCGCGGTGCTGTCGGTGCTGGTGGTGGTCACCGTTCCGGTGCACGGCGCCGGCGCCGCGACGGCCGCCGGTCGGGTCACCCCGATCAGGGCATCGTCCTTCGCGGCCGACCCGGCGCGGTTCGAGGTCGTCCTCGACTCCGGTGGCGTGACCGGCGTGGACACCTGTGAACGGCACCTGAACCCGGTCGCACCCGTCGCCGGAGGAGATCACCGGCTGCCGCTCATCGCCGCGGGGGACCGCGACGCCCGCGGACGCGCCCGGGTGGGTGCGCTCGATCAGCAGGCGCTCACCGCATTCGGCTGACTACTCGTCGTCCTCGTCCGCCGAACCCGTCCCGCTCTTCTGGGCGATGGCGGTCTCGATCTGCTCCCGAGCCCCGCGCAGGTGTTCCTCGCAGCGGGTCGCGAGCGCTTCGCCGCGCTCCCACAGCGCCAGCGATGCGTCGAGGTCGAGGCCCCCGTGTTCGAGGGTGGTGACGATGTCGGCCAGCTCGTCGCGGGCCTGTTCGTATCCGAGTTCCTCCACCGGGGTGTACGTCTCGTCGGTGCTCACGAGTCTCCTCTGCGTGTGCGCGGGGCTGATGGTTCGCGTGCTCCGGCCGGCCGGGCGGAGCGGGGAGCGGATGGACTTTCGGTGACGCGTGCGGCGGCCGCGCCGTCGGCGACCCGGATGCGCAGTTCGGCACCGGCGGGCACGTCGGCCAGCGTGCTCACGACGTGCGGATCGGGGGTGTCGGTGCGCTGCACCACCGCGTACCCGCGCGCCAGGGTCTGGGCGGGACCGAGCGTCGACAGGCGCGCCGCCAGGTGCTCACGGCGTCGTTCCTCGGCGTCGATGTGGCGCACGACGTCGCGACGCAGCGCACGCACCAGTTCGGCGACCCCGCCGGCCTCCTGGTCGACGAGCACGCCGGGTCTGGCCAGAACGGGTCGCGCGCGCAGACTCGCCACCACGCCGGATTCGCGGCGCACCCAGTTGCGCAGGGCCTGCGCGCTGCGACGACGCAGATCCTCGACGCCGGCCAGCTCGGCCTCGACGTCGGGCACCACGCGCTTGGCGGCGTCGGTCGGTGTCGCCGCACGCAGATCGGCGACGAGGTCGAGAAGCGGGTTGTCCGGCTCGTGCCCGATCGCACTGACCACCGGCGTCACACATCGCGAGACGGCCCGTAGCAGGGCCTCGTCGGAGAACGGGAGCAGATCTTCGACGCTGCCCCCGCCCCGTGCGATGACGATGACCTCGATGTCGGGATGGGCGTCGAGCTCGGCGAGGTGGGTGAGGATGCGGGCGACCGCCGTCGGTCCCTGGACCGGTGTCTCCCGGATGTCGAACCGGACCGCCGACCACCGGTCGGTGGCGACGCTCACGACATCGTGCTGCGCGGCGCTCGCACGTCCGCTGATCAACCCGATGGCGCGGGGCAGGAAGGGCAGCGGCCGTTTGAGGCGGGAGTCGAAGAGGCCCTCGGCGGCGAGCAGCTGCCGGAGACGTTCGATCCGCAGCAACAGCTCGCCGATGCCCACCGCCCGGATGTCGCTGACGCGCAACGACACCGTTCCTCGCCCGGTGTAGTAGCTCGGCCGGCCCAGCACCACCACGCGGCTGCCCTCGGTGAGGGGAACTTCGCTGCGCGCCAACAGATCTGGGCTACACGTGACCGAGATCGAGATGTCGGCGGCAGGATCGCGCAGGGTGAGGAACGCCGTGCGGGTGCCGGGCCGTCGACTGATCTGCGTGACCTGCCCCTCCACCCAGATCTGGCCGAGGCGGTGAATCCAGTCGGCGATCTTGGTGTTGACCGTCCGAACCGGCCACGGGTGTTCCGCCGAGTTCGGTGAGGTGGAACGTTGCGGTGTGGCGCTCGATTCGGGTCCGCTCACGCGCCCCTCACGCCTCGGTGGAGCGCTTGTTCTGCGAGGTGATCCGGTTCTCGAGCATCGTCACGAACGGCGCCCGGTTGCGGTTGCCCCTCTCGTAGCCGACGAGCGTCTCGAGATCGGAGGTGCTGACCGACCGCAGCCGCGCACGCAGCTGGGCCAGGGTCAGGCTGTCGTAGTCGATGAACTCGACGATCTCGGGCGCCTGACCATTCGAGGAGCCGACCGACACCCCGGCGGCGGGCACTTCGGAGACGAGCTCGTCGGGGGCGGAGCTGTAGAGCGCGAACCGTCCGGCGTCGGCTCGCGGCGGGGCGGCGAGGGCCTCGTCGGGGGCGGCCTTGTCGGCCGCCGCGGTGTCGGCGGCAGACTTCTTCGCCGGGCTCTTCTTCGGGCTCTTCTTCGCCGGGGCCTTCGTCGCCGTGCCCTTCTCCGCCCCGGCGAGCTCGACCCGGGAGTCCCCGTCGGCGGCCTCTGCGATCTCGTCGTCGAGGGTGGTCGGGGTGGGCTGGGCCTTGTCGACGGGTTGGGCCTTCTTGATGGGCTCGACCTTCTCGACGGGCTCAGCGGCGGCCGCATCGCCGGGACCCTCGAGCTCGTCCTCGTCGAACCGGGCCCACTCGGGCTGCTCGTCGGGCTTGTCGAACAGCATCTCTAGTGCGGCGTCGCCCTTGATGGCCAGTTCGGCGATGTTCTGCTGTGCCCGCATGCCGGCCTGCAGCGTCTGACTGACCGCCGTCATCGGCAGGGTGATGAGCAGCGCGGGAAGTTTGCGCGTCTCCTCGAGGGCGGTGACTATCAGACCTGCGGCGATCCGGGCAGGGTAGGGTGCGCGATCCATGCCAACACTCTGCCATCACGAGCAGGCCTGTGTAACCCGTACCCTGGGAAGCATGTCTGAGACCAAGCGTGTCCTGCTCGCCGAACCCCGCGGCTACTGCGCGGGTGTCGACCGTGCGGTGGAGACGGTGGAGCGTGCCCTCGACAAGCACGGGGCGCCCGTCTATGTGCGCAAGGAGATCGTGCACAACCGGCATGTGGTCGAGACCCTCGCCGAACGCGGCGCGATCTTCGTCGGCGAGACCGACGAGGTGCCCGAGGGTGCACTCGTGGTGTTCTCCGCGCACGGGGTGTCGCCGCTGGTGCACCAGACGGCCGCGGAGCGCAACCTCAGGACCATCGACGCCACGTGCCCGCTGGTGACCAAGGTCCACCAGGAGGCCAAGCGGTTCGCCCGCGACGACTACGACATCCTCCTCATCGGCCACGAAGGCCATGAAGAGGTCGAGGGCACGGCCGGCGAGGCGCCCCGACACATCCAGCTCGTCGACGGCCCGGGCAGCGTCGACGCGGTGACCGTCCGTGACGAGTCGAAGCTCGTCTGGCTGTCGCAGACCACGCTGTCGGTCGACGAGACCATGGAGACGGTCAAGCGCCTGCGGGAGAAGTTCCCGCTGCTCAACGACCCGCCCAGCGACGACATCTGCTATGCGACCCAGAACCGTCAGGTGGCGGTCAAGGCGATGGCGCCCGAATGCGATCTGGTGATCGTTGTCGGCTCGCAGAACTCATCGAATTCGGTTCGCCTCGTGGAGGTGGCCCTGCAGGCCGGCGCGAAGGCCGGCCATCTCGTCGACTACGCCCGTGAGATCGACGAGACGTGGCTCGAGGGAGTCACGACAGTCGGCGTCACCTCCGGCGCCTCGGTGCCCGAGGTCCTGGTCCGCGGTGTGCTCGACTACCTGGCCGAACGCGGCTACGGCACGGTGGAGACCATCAACACCGCCAACGAGACCCTGACCTTCGCCCTCCCGCGCGAACTGCGTCCGGCACGCACCTAATAGGGGACCGGACCCGATCCTCGGGTCGGACTCCGCTCAGAACTCGTCGGGATCGAGCGTGCGCACCCGACGGTGAGGTAGGGCGATCGCGAGGACCGCGGCGATGACCGCGACGGCGACCGCACTGCCGATGATCGCGACGTCGCGCGCCGTATTGTCCGGCGCGGGGACGGGCGGGGGAGCCGCGATCGGAGCCGACTGGGCCCTGACCGCCCGATCGGCCGGGAGCGTCGCGGTCAGAGCGGCGACCGGGTCGACGACGCCGTGACCGATCCGGTGATCATGGCCGGTGCCCGGTGAATGCGCGGTCTCGATGATCCGGTCCATCACCTCGCGGGCGGACAGGTCGGGAAACCTCGCCCGGATCAGGGCCGCGGTACCGGCGACATACGGTGCGGCGAAGCTCGTCCCGATCAGCGGTACCGGCCCCGCGTCGCTCTGCTGCGCCGAAGCGAGTCGGTCCGAACCTCGCCTGCTGTCGAGACTCACGATGTCGGTTCCCGGCGCCGCGACGCCCACCCACGGTCCGTGCAGGCTGAAATCGCTCGGGGTGCCGGTGTCGGCGTCGACCGAGCCGACCGTCAACACATACGGCGAATACCAGGCCGGACTCGCGATCGTCGAGACCGATGCCCATCCGTCTGGGTCGCTCGCGGCCGGGTCGGGATTCTGGTTCTGGCACGCACCGTCACGGGTGAGGTTGCCGGCCGCGGCGACGACCACGACGTCGCGGTCGTAGGCGTGGCGGATGGCCGCACCGAGAGCACGGTCGTCGACCTTCTCGGCCACCGGCGCGCATGCGACCTCGGAGATGTTGATGACGGTGGCCTTCAGGTCCACCGCCCGCACGATGGCGTGCGCCAGGGTTCGGACCGAGCCGTAGCCGGAGCCGACGACAGGTGCGGGGTCGGAGTCGCGCCGACGATCGTCCTTCTTCTCGAATGCGCTGCTGGACTGACGAATCGCGATGATCGACGACGCCGGGGCGACTCCCACGAAGGCATCCGAGGCGCTCGGGCGCGCGGCGATGATGCCCGCGACGAGCGTTCCGTGCGCATCGCAGTCCTCGAGTCCGTTGCCGTCGGAGACGTAGTCACCGCCCGGCGTCACTCGTCCCAGTCGCGGGTGCGGGGTCACTCCGGTGTCGATGACGGCGACCCGCTGGCCCTCGCCCCGGCTGAATCGCCAGGCCTCGGAGAGGTTCATCATCGCTTGTGCCGCAGTCGGTGTGGTGACGTTCCGGGTGAGTTCGGGAGTGTTGCACAGGTGGCTCTGCTCGGTCGGTTCCGGCGGTGCGACGGGCGCGGAACGGATCAGGGCCCCGGGGTCGATGCGCGGCGGGGTGGCAGCGGAGGCGGGAGACGACGACACCCCGAGCATCGTGGCGGCCAGCATCACGGCGAGGGCACCGGTGACGCGGGTACGCGCGCGGTGCATCAGATGTTCCCGCCCATCAGATCTCCCGGACGATCCGGTACAGGTCGAGCAGCCAGAGCAGGAGCGGCACGATGAGTGCGACGAGTATGTACTCGCCGATCTCGGCCCAGCGGCGCATCACGGGGGAGAAGTCCTGGCCGGGCGCCACGACGCCGAAGACCAGGGCGGCGACCACGAACACCGTACCCAGTGCGAATCCGATGACCGGCCACTGGTCGTCGCCGAATGCCAGGCCGGTGAGCAGGGCGATCAGCACCAGCGATCCACCGATGATCAGGGTCGCGGCCTGGAAGAGGTCACTGTGGGAACGGCCCCGCAGGCACAGCACGACGCCGATGATCGCGGCGTAGAGCGCGTTCTTCCACTCGAATCCGGCCAGCGGCGAGGCGGTGAGCACGGCTGCGACCGCGGTGACCGCGGCCAGTCCGCCGACGATCCCGGTGAGGTAGGCGTTGGCGATGTACGAGCGTCGTTCCAGGGCGTCGGCTTTGGGCAGCGCGGTCGCGCCGATGGCGCCGATGCCCTCGATCGCGGGCCGCGGCTCGATGTCGGAGACGTCGATGGCCGCACCCGCGGTCGGGACCGGTGGCAGTGGCAGTTTGGCGAGCAGGATCGTCGCGCGCGGGGCGAGTCCGATCATCAGCAGGCCCACCGCGGCGACCACCGCGGCGACGTCGGACACGGAGGCGTCGATGAGCAGCCTGGCGCCGCAGCCCACGGCGCCGAGCAGCGCGGCGCTGGTCACCGCGCTGTGGGCGGTCGCGCCGACGGCGGTCATCCGGTAGGTGACCACGGCGGTGACCAGGGTCAGTGCGAAGCCGAGCGTCAGGTGCGCGGCACCGAAGTGGCCCGGGGTCAGGAGCATGCCCGTCGCGAAGGCCATGGGTGCGGCACACACCGACAGGATCGTCGAGGTCGGTTCGTCCCGGTAGTACCGCGCGACGATCGTCGCGGCGGTGACCAGGCCGATGACGGCCAGACCCGACAGGCCCGCGAACCACAGTGCGTCGCTTGATGATCGGGCGGCGACCGGGGACGCGGCGGCGGCCACCGCCGCCACGACGGCCAGGGCATGGCCGAGGATTCGCGCGGCGACGGCGGTCCAGCCCACGAACTGGGATTCGTTCAATCGGGCGACCGCGTCGACCACGTCGTCGAAGAGCACGGGCGATTCGCCGGTTCGCGTGGACGTGAGCAGGAGCAGGTCGCCGTCGCGGATTCCCGACTCCGACAACGATCGATGGAGCGGCAGTGGCTCCTGTCCGACGAGTGCGAGCGTCCAGCGGTTCTGCCGGTCGTGCGGACGGCCGGGGTTGGCCGCGTCGGCGTCGGGATCGTCGGGGTCGTGCCGGGTGGGATTGCGCGACTCGATCTGTGCGACGAGGTCGCCGATGAGTCCGGCGACGGGGATGCCCGCCGGTAGCCCGACGTCGAGCTGGGTGTTCCCGCCCAGCACCGACACCCGCACGAGTTGCGGTTCGATCGTGGTGTCCGCGCGGCGACGGGCCCCGTTCTGATCCGCGGTCGTGGTCGGGTACCCCGGTGCGAATTCGTCCACAGGTGACATCAGGTCAATCCTCCCCCTGGGTTCAGCAGCTAACATAGCCAACTTCAGCGGGTTTGACCGCCGGCGGATACACAGACCGACACGTCAGGGGGAACGCGTGGTCACGACGACCGAGGGTTTCGTGCGTCGTCCGCGCATCACTCCGCCGCGCACGCCGGGCGGCGAGGTCAACATCCAGGCGCCGCCGGACGTTCCGCGTGTGGTCCCGGGGAACCTGCTCATGAAGCTGCTCCCGGTGGTCATGGTGGTCGCGGTGATCGGCATGGTGTCGCTGATGCTGGTCACCGGCGGCCGGAACATCCTGTCCAACCCGCTGTTCATGATGTTCCCGTTGATGATGCTGATGTCGATGTTCGGCATGTTCGCCGCAGGAGGGCGCGGCGGCGGCAAACGCGCCGGTGAGCTCAACGAGGAACGCAAGGACTACTTCCGCTATCTCGGGCAGCTGCGCAGTCAGGTCTTCGACACCGTCGACAACCAGCGCGCGGCCCGCACCTGGAGTCATCCCGATCCCCGCGCCCTTCCCGACGTCATCGGCAGCAGGCGGATGTGGGAGCGGCGTCCCGGCGACAACGACTTCGCCCATGTCCGCGTGGGAGTCGGCGTCCAGCGTCTCGCCACCCGGCTCATGCCGCCCGAGACCGGCCCGCTCGAGGACATCGAACCGGTGTCGATGGTGGCACTCCGACGTTTCGTCCGAACGCATTCGGCGGTGTACCGCCTGCCCACGTCGATCTCTCTGCGCGGCTTCCCGGCGATCAACATCGAGGGGGCGCGTCAGGAGACCCGCGAGCTCATCCGCTCGATGATCGTCGAACTGTGCGCCTTCCACGGACCCGACCACCTCCACATCGGCATCGTCACCGGCGATCCGGCCGGCGAGGCCTGGGATTGGGCCAAATGGCTTCCGCACGTGGGACATCCGACGCTGCGTGACGGCATCGGGCCGATGCGGATGATCTACCCGACGCTGGCCGACCTGGAGAACTCGATGGCCGCGGATCTGCTGGAGCGCGGCCGGTTCAGCCGGTCGGCACCGCCGAGCGGAAACCGCGCGCACCTGGTGGTCGTCATCGACGACGGCTATGTGGCCGGCGACGAACGCATCATCAACGACGCGGGTATGGAGGGTGTCACCGTCCTCGACCTGACGGCCCCGCCCGACGGTCTGGCGGTGCGGCGCGGCCTGCAGCTCGTCGTCCGGGGCGGCAAGGTCGCCGCGCGCAGCGCGGCCGGTGTCGAGGAGTTCGCCGACATGGACTTGCTGACCATCGCCGAGGCGGAGGCCATCGCGCGGCGGATGGCCCGCTACCGGCTGGCCACCGCGGCGACGCTGGCCAACCTCGAATCCGAGGCCACCTCCGCCGATCCCGGCCTGCCGGCGCTGCTCGGCATCGACGACGCCGCCCGATTCGACCCGGCCACCGCATGGCGGGGCCGCAGCGGCCGGGAACGACTGCGGGTGCCGATCGGCTACACCCCGACCGGGGCGCCGGTCGAACTCGACATCAAGGAGAGCGCGCACGGCGGCATGGGACCGCACGGCCTGTGCATCGGTGCGACGGGTTCGGGTAAGTCGGAGTTCCTGCGCACGTTGGTGCTCGCGATGCTCGCGACGCATTCGCCGACCGAACTCAACCTCGTCCTCGTCGACTTCAAGGGCGGCGCCACCTTCCTGGGCCTCGAGTCCGCGCCCCACGTCGCCGCGATCATCACCAACCTCGAGCAGGAACTGTCGATGGTCGACCGCATGAAAGACGCGCTGTCGGGGGAGATGAACCGCCGTCAGGAGGTCCTGCGGGCCGCGGGCAACTACGCCAACGTCGCCGACTACGAGCGCGCACGCGCCTCGGGCGTTCGCCTCGAACCGATGCCCGCACTCTTCATCGTCGTCGACGAGTTCTCCGAACTGCTTTCGCAGAAACCCGATTTCGCCGAACTGTTCGTCGCGATCGGGCGACTCGGCCGCTCGCTGCACATCCATCTGTTGCTCGCCTCGCAGCGGCTCGAGGAGGGCAAGTTGCGCGGCCTCGACTCGCACCTGTCCTACCGGATCGGACTGAAGACCTTCTCCGCCAACGAATCCCGTTCGGTGCTGGGTGTTCCCGATGCCTACCACCTGCCCAGCGTCCCGGGATCGGCCTACCTCAAGTGTGACTCGGCAGACCCGGTGCGCTTCAACACCTCCTACGTCTCGGGTCCCTACTACTCGCCGACCATCGCCGAGACCTCCGACGCGACGACCACCCCGTCGGCCCGGCTGGGCAACCTCAAGGTCTTCACCGCCCTTCCGGTACCCCTGGACTCCGGCGCCTCGCGTTCGTTGCTCGATCACGCCGAGAGTCTGCTCGACGAGGAGCCGCCGGCACCGGAGTCGCCGGCCGACTTCGAGCCGGTGTCGGCGCCCGTGCCGACGCTGATGGAGACGATCATCGGGCGCATGGCGACGGCCGGCCCGCCCGCGCACCGCGTGTGGCTGCCCCCGCTGGACTCCTCGCCGACCGTGGAACACCTTCTCGGCGAACGTGACTGGGCACGACCGGCGATGCCGGGTACGCTCGCGCTGCCGATCGGCATCGTCGACCGGCCCTACGATCAGCGGCGCGATCCGCTCGTCATCGACCTGTCCGCCGCCGCGGGCAACGTCGCGGTGGTCGGCGGTCCGCAGTCGGGTAAGTCGACCACGCTGCGCACCATCATCATGGCGGCAGCGGCCTCGCACACCCCGGAGCAGGTGCAGTTCTACTGCCTCGATTTCGGCGGCGGCAGCCTCACCGGCATCGCCGGCCTGCCGCACGTGGGCTCGGTCGCCTCGCGCGGCGACATGGATGCGGTGCGGCGGACGGTCGCCGAGGTCGGCGCGATCGTCCGCGCGCGTGAGTTGCTGTTCGCGCGGCTCGGCATCGAGTCGATGCGGGACTACCGGGCACGCCGGGCGTCGTGGTTCGCCTCCGGTGTCCTCGCACCCGACGATCCCCTGGCAGAGGACCGCTTCGGCGACGTCTTCCTCGTGCTCGACGGCATCAATGTGCTGCGCACCGAACTCGAGTCACTCGAAGAACAGATCACCGCCATCGTCGCGCAGGGGCTGAGCTTCGGTGTCCACGTGATCGTGAGCGCCTCCCGGTGGGCCGAGGTGCGCCCGGCCGTCCGCGACCTGATGGGAACCCGCATCGAGCTGCGGCTCGGTGACCCGTCGGACTCCGACATGGGCCGCCGCGCGGCGACGCTCGTCCCGCAGAACCGGCCGGGGCGCGGCCTCACCGCACAGGAACTGCACATGCTCATCGCGCTGCCCCGGCTGGACTCGGTCAGCAGCGCCGAATCGTTGCCCGCGGGCGTCGCACAGTCGGTGGACATGCTCGTGGCGGCCTACCCGGGACGGTCGGCGATGGCGGTGCGCAAGCTGAGCACCGAGATCGATTTCGACGCGGTGCAGCGCGCGGTCGCCGAAGCCGGGATCACGTTGTCGCCCAACAAGGTGGCCATCGGCGTCGGCGAGCTCGAACTCGCGCCGGTGATCCTCGACTTCGACGCACAGCCGCATTTCATGGCGTTCGCCGATGTCGAGCACGGCAAGACCAACCTGTTGCGCACGATCGTCACCGGTCTCGTCGCCGGCGCGACGCCCGACGAGGTGCGGATCGTCTTCATCGACTACCGCCGCACCATGCTCGGGATCATCGACGGCGACCACCTCGCCGGGTATGCGAGCTCGCCCGATCGTGCGGCGTCGCTGATGAACGAGCTGGCGGTCTACCTCAAGAGCCGGATGCCACCGGATGACGTGACCGTCCAGCAGTTGCGCGACCGCACGTGGCTGGCGGGTCAGCCCGAGGTGTACGTGGTGGTCGACGACTACGACATGGTGGCCACGTCGTCGGGCAACCCGATGGCGCCGATCGTCGAACTCGCCTCCCACGCCCGCGACATCGGCTTGCACATCGTGCTCGCGCGCCGGTCGGGAGGTCTGGGCAGGGCGATGTTCGACCCGTTGATCGCCCGGCTCAAGGATCTGTCGTCGGACATCCTGCTCATGAGCGGCGATCGCGACGAGGGGTTCATCACCGGTCGTTCACGGTTGCAGTCGCTCGTGCCGGGCCGCGGTGAACTGGTGTCCCGTATCCGGCCCCAGGAGATGATCCAGGTCGCCCACCTCCCGTTTCCGGAATAGGGCGGAGCACCCTCATGGCGGATCCCCGGTCGGCAGGCATCAGGGTCCCCGGCTCCGCACGTGCCGATCCGGGTGAGCCGATCGTGGTCGACCTCGCCTTCGGCCGACCCCGGATCTGGGAGCCGGACACCGGACTCCGTCACCCCGATCGCGATGTCCGGTACCTGCTCGACAATGTCGACGAGATGACCGTGGTGCTCGACGGGCAACGTGCCCACACCCGGCAGGCCTGGCAGCGAGTGTTCGCCGGGCTCGGTCTGGCCGCCTCGGGTGACCGGGCCCGGCCGATGATCGTCGGCCACCCGAGTACCTGGGGTCATCGGCGTGCATCGTCGCTGGCCGATGCCGGCGGACGGGTGCCGGTGGAGCTCGTGCCGCGCGCCGTCTTGATCGCGCGCAGCCACGCCGATCTCACCGTTCAGCGATGCGCCGTCGTGGAGACCACTCACATTCCGCAGCCGCCCGCCGACCCGGCGCACCCACGGCCTGCCGTCTGGGACGTGCAGATCGTGCGTCGGCGTCCGGAGGGCTGGACCGTCGAACGGTCCGGTGTGATCGACCACGACACCAAAGCCAAAGGCACACAGACTGTCTCGGCAGACCGAAGTGATCCGGTCGGTGAGTCCGTCGTCTCGGTCGTCGACGACACCGTCGAGGCCGTGTTCGTCGACGGCGACGACCCGGCCGAGGTGTCCTCGGCGATCGAGCTGATCGCGGCGCACGCCATCGCGGGGCGGGTGGTCGCGGTCGACCGTGATCTCGTCGTCCGGCACGGTCGTCGAACCGGCGGCACCGCCGACGACGCCGTTCCGGTGACCCGCGACCCCGCCACGGTCGCCGCCGCGACGGCCGGCCCGCGGGTCGCGTGGCGGGATCGCCGGGTGCTGGTCGGCGCGGCAGCGATGGCCGCGCTGGTCGTGATCGGGGCGACCGCCGTGGGTGTGTGGCAACGCGACACCGCTCCCGCCGCCGCGTCCTCGGACGTCGCTCTCGGACGCGCGGCGATGACCGTGCCCAGCGACTGGCGACAGACCGAGCAGGACACTCCGAGCGACACCACCGACGACCCCACCACCTCCCGGGCGGTGTTCGTCGACGCCGACGACGGCCGGCGCATCATCGCCGTGCTCACCGAACTGCGCAGCGGGTCGACCCGCGAATCGGTGGCGACCAGCCTGCGCAACCGCATCGATCAGCGCGGCGATGCGGTGGTGACCGAGTTCTCCGCCGCCACGCGATACGCGGGTCGTGACGTGATCAGCTACCGCGAGGCGCCCGCGTCCGGCGGCGCCATCCGCTGGTACGTCGTGGTCGACGGCGGATTGCAACTGTCGATCGGCTGCCAGGCCGGCACCGCGGCCGAGCCGGTCGACGCCGAGTGCGCGCAGGCCGTCCGGAGCATCCGCGTGGGGCAGTAGTGGGCGTTTTGACCCTGACCTGCACTCTCGCGTAACCTGGATCGCTGGTGCTCGGCGCCTGCCATACACACGTGTGTGCAGGTCAGCAGAGGCCCGGGTCCCCACTGGTCGCCGGGAACAACCTCCGCCGAACGCCTGACCAGCACCCAAAAGACAAGAGTTGAGGACCGACTGTGCCTACCTACACCCCGAAGGCCGGTGACATCACACGTACGTGGCATGTCATCGATGCCACCGACGTGGTGCTCGGCCGGCTGGCCGTGCAGAGCGCCAACCTGCTCCGCGGCAAGCACAAGCCGACCTACGCCCCGCACATGGACGGTGGCGACTTCGTCGTCATCATCAACGCGGAGAAGGTCGCGCTGACCAACAACAAGGCCGACCGCAAGCTGAACTACACCCACTCCGGCCATCCCGGTGGGCTCAAGTCCCGCACGACCGCCGAGCTGCTCGCGACCTACCCCGAGCGCGTGCTCGAGAAGGCCATCAAGGGCATGCTGCCGTCGACCAAGCTCGGTCACGCCATGGCTTCGAAGCTGAAGGTCTACGCAGGCCCGAATCATCCGCACGCGGCCCAGCGCCCCGTCCCCTTCGAGATCAAGCAGGTGGCTCAGTGAGCAACGAGAACATCAACGACGCCGTCGAAGAGGTCGTGGAAGTCATCGAGGCCGTGGAAGCCGTCGATCCGGTGGATGTCGTGGAGGCCGTCGAAGACGCCGCTGACGACTACGACGACGTCGTCGTCGCCGTCGAAGAGGTCCGTGAGCCGATCGTCATCGATCGTCCGATCCAGACCGTCGGTCGCCGCAAGGAGGCCGTCGTCCGCGTTCGCATGATGCCGGGCACCGGTGGGTTCACCCTCAACGGCCGCTCGCTGGAGGAGTACTTCCCCAACAAGGTGCACCAGCAGCTCATCAAGGCGCCGCTGGTCCTCGTCGAGCGCACCGAGTCGTTCGACATCTACGCCAAGCTCGTCGGCGGCGGCCCCTCGGGCCAGGCAGGCGCGCTGCGTCTGGCGATCGCCCGCGCACTCATCGACGTCACCCCCGAGGATCGCCCCGCCCTGAAGAAGGCCGGCTTCCTCACCCGTGACCCGCGTGCGGTCGAGCGCAAGAAGTACGGCCTGAAGAAGGCTCGCAAGGCGTCGCAGTACTCCAAGCGCTGATCTTGGCACGCCTTTTCGGCACCGACGGCGTCCGAGGCCTGGCCAACGCAGAGCTCACCCCAGAGCTCGCGTTGCGCCTGGCCTCGGCCGCCGCGGTCGTTTTCTCAGCAAGTTCCGGCACAGATTCCAACCGGCGCCCGCGTGCGGTGGTCGGACGCGACCCGCGGGCCTCCGGCGAGATGCTCGAGGCCGCCGTCTGCGCGGGGCTCGCCGCCACCGGCGTCGACGCGATCCGCGTCGGCACCGTGCCCACCCCGGCGGTTGCCTTCCTGACCGCGGACTACCACGCCGATCTCGGTGTGATGATCTCCGCATCGCACAACCCGATGCCCGACAACGGGATCAAATTCTTCTCCGCCGGCGGACACAAACTCGACGACGCGGTCGAGGACCGTATCGAGGCCGCGATGGACGAGGACTTCGACCGCCCGATCGGCGCCGCCGTCGGACGCATTCTCGACGCCCCCGATGCGGGTGACCGCTACCGCGGCCACCTCGCGCAGGCGATCGACACACGGCTCGACGGCCTGACCGTCGTCGTGGACTGTGCGCACGGCGCCGCCTCGCAGCTCGCGCCGCTGGCCTACGCCGACGCCGGTGCGACCGTCATCGCCATCCACGCCGAACCCGACGGCCTCAACATCAACGCCGACTGCGGGTCCACGCACATGGGCAAGCTGCAGGCGGCGGTGCTCGAACACGGCGCCGACCTCGGTCTCGCCCACGATGGCGACGCCGACCGCTGCCTCGCGGTCGACTCGACCGGGCAGATCGTCGACGGCGACGCGATCATGGCCGTGCTGGCGACCTCCCTGCGCGACCAGGGCAAGTTGCACGACAACGTCCTCGTCGCGACCGTGATGAGCAATCTCGGACTGCATCTGGCGATGCGCGACGCCGGGATCACGGTGCACACCACCGCGGTCGGCGACCGTTACGTCGTCGAGGAACTGCGCCGCGGTGGCTACTCGATCGGTGGCGAACAGTCCGGTCACATCGTGGTGCCGGGATCGGGAACCACGGGCGACGGCACGTTGACCGGTCTGATGCTCATGGCGCGCATGGCTACCACGTCGTCGCGACTGGCCGACCTCGCCGGCATCGTGACGGTGCTGCCGCAGGAGCTCATCAATGTGCGCGTGTCCGACAAACACGCTGTGGCGCAATCACACTCGGTCAACGAAGCGGTTGCCGCCGCCGAGGCCGGGCTGGGGGAGACCGGGCGGGTCCTGTTGCGTCCCTCGGGAACCGAGCAGCTCGTGCGTGTGATGGTCGAGGCCGCGACGGCCGAGCAGGCGCTGTCGGTGGCACGTCGTCTCGCCGACGTCGTCCGGGCCGCGGGCGCATGACGCCGCAGCCGGCGCCGCGGGCCGTCCTGTTCGACTTCTCCGGCACCCTGTTCCGCTTCGAGGCGCGTGACGACTGGTTCACCGACCTGCGCGACGACGCGGGGAAGCCGTTCGACCCCGACCGGCAGGCCACGATCATCCGGCGGATGGTGCAGCCCGTCGGCCTGCCAGACGGTGTCGACGGCGACGATCGAATAGCTTGGGAGAAAAGGGATCTCGATCCTGCGCTCCATCGCGTCGGCTATCTCGCACTCCTGCGTGCGGCGGGTATGTCGAACGCCGATCAGGCGAACTCGCTCTACGATCGGGTCCTCGCCCCCGAGTCCTGGGTGCCGTTTGCCGACACCGTCGAGGTGCTGACCCGGCTGTCGGAGGCCGGCGTGCCCATCGGCATAGTCAGCAACATCGCCTTCGACCTCCGCAAGGTGCTCGCACTGCACGGCGTCGAGGACCTCGTCGGGGCGTATGCACTGTCCTATGAGGTCGGTGCGATCAAACCCGACCCCAGGATCTTCCACGCCGCCCTCGATCCGCTCGGTGTGCCCGCCGACGAGGTGCTCATGGTGGGTGACAGCGAGACCGCCGACGGCGGTGCCCGTGCGCTGGGATGTTCGTTCGCACTGGTGCACGACGTGCCGCCGGCGCAGCGGCCGACCGCTCTGCTCGATGCCGTGACCGCTCACGGCATCGAGCTTCGCGCCTGAGACGACTCAGAAGTTGCCCTTCGCGGCCCAGCCGCCGTCGACCGGATAGATCTCGCCGGTCAGGAAGTCACCCTCACGCATGAGGTAGGCGACCATGGATGCGATCTCCGACGGGAGCCCGAGACGGCGCACGATGTGCGCGTTGGCATTCGCCTGCCTCATCTCCTCGGTGATGTCGGCCAGGATCGGGGTGTCGATGGTGCCCGGGGCGATCGCGTTGATCAGGATGTTGTGCGGGCCGTACTCGTAGGCGGCCTGTTTGGTCAGTCCCACGACGCCGCCCTTGGCCGCCGAGTACGAGGCCAGGTTCGGCAGACCGCGCAGAGCGGCCATCGACGAGATGTTGACGATGCGCCCACCGCCGTTGTCGATCATCCCGGGGATCACCGCGCGCATACCGAGCCACACCCCCTTGAGGTCGGTGCCGATGACGACGTCCCACGCCTCCTCGGTGAGGCCGACGACCGTGTCCTCGCTGAGCATGTTGACGACTCCGGCCACGTTCGCCAGGCAGTCGATCGACCCGCGGGCGGCGGTGATCTTCTCCACCGCCGCCGACCAGTCGTCGGCCACGCGCACGTCGAGGCGCAGCGACTCCGCGGAGCCGCCGTTCTCGGCGATCTCCTTGAGAGTGACCCCGCAGTCCTGGATGTCGGCGGCGACGACGTGGGCGCCGTCTGCGGCGAGACGGATCGCGGTGGCCTGTCCGATACCCTGTGCGGCGCCGGTCACGATGGCGGTTTTCCCGTTGAGAGACATGGTGTTCACTTTCTGGTGGGGGACGGTGGGGAGAGTGGGGAGAGCGACGGTCAGGGCTGCTCGGCGAGCAGGTCGGCGAAGCGACGCTGCGCGGCCTCGCGACGGGTGGGGATGTGTTCGGACGGCCGGTCGTCGGCCGGACGCGTGTACCCCTTCAGGTACTGACGGGCGACGCTGTCGCGATGCACCTCGTCCGGCCCGTCGTACAGGCGGGCTGCACGCGCCGCGCGGTACATCGACTCCAGCGGGAGATCGGCGCTGTAGCCGAGGGAACCGTGTACCTGCAGGGCGCGGTCGATGACGTCGTGCAGGATCTTGGCGCCGAAGAACTTGATCAGCGCGATGTCCTTGCGGGCGGCGGCCGTACCCTCTTCGTCGATGCGCCACGCGGCGTGCAGCGTCATGAGCCGAAGGGCCTGGATCTCGGCGGCCGAGTCGGCGATGAAGTTGCGGACGGTCTGCTTGTCGGCGAGGACCGAGCCGTGTGCGTAACGGTAGGTGGCCCGTTCACACATCATGTCGAAAGCGCGGCTCGCCTGACCGATCCAGCGCATGCAATGGTGAATCCGGCCGGGGCCGAGCCGCTTCTGGGCGATCAGGAAGCCGTCGCCCCGGTTTCCGAGCAGCGCCGAGTCGTCGACTGTGACGTCGCGCAGCACGACCTCGCAGTGCGAGCCGTAGGTATGTGGACGCGGGCGGGGATTCTCCACCGAACCGATGTCGCGGACGACGTCGAGTCCCGGTGCGCCGATGGGGATGATGAACTGCGATGTCCGGCGGTGGCGTTCGGCGTCGGGATCGGTGACGGCGACGACGATCATGAAGTCGGCGGTGGCGGCGTTGCTGATGAACCACTTGTGGCCGTTGAGGACCCACCCGTCGCCGTCGCGAACGGCGGTGGTGGTGAGGTTGGTGGGATCGGCGCCGGCATTGTCGGGTTCGGTGAGCGCGAACGAGGAGTAGTACTCACCGGCCAGGAGAGGCCGGAGCCAGCGGCGCTTCTGCTCGTCGGTCCCGACCGCCGCGAGGATCTCGCAGTTTCCGGAATCCGGTGCCTGGCAACCGAAGACGAGCGGCCCGTACGGGGTCGACCCCAGGATCTCCTGCATCAGGCCGAGTTTCACCTGGCCGTATCCCTGACCACCGAGTTCGGGATCGAGGTGCGCCGCCCAGAGGTCGTTGACCTTGACCTCTTCCTGCAGCGGCGCGATCGCCCTGCGCAACTGATCCCAGTCGAGATCCAGTGTCTCGAGGGGGAAGACCTCGGTGCGGACGAAATCCCGCATCCAGTCGAGTTTCTTCTGGAATGCGGGTTCGGTGGAGAAATCCCAGGCCATTGGTGGTGCTCCGTTTCTGTGGGGGTCGGGTGCGGTGCGACGGGTCAATCGTTCTCGGACAACGCCGACCGTTCGGCCGCGTCGAGGACGGCAGGGCGTGCCGGCGGTCAGGACCCGTCGATGACGTGTCGGGCCCGGCCGAAGAGGCCTTCGGCGTAGCGGTGCAGACGTTCGCCGACGTCGCGGGGTGCCTTGCCGTCACACGACCGGGCGTAGGTGCCTTCGAGGATGATGCCGAGTTTGAAACTCGCGAGAACCGTGTACCAGTCCAGCGCGCTCAGATCGCGGTCGGAACGCTCGGCGTACCTCGCGACGATCTCGCTCCTGGTGGGCAGGTCGCCGGCCAGCCCTAGGGCGCTCTCGTACAGGTCGGGCCGGCGGGCGCTGTCGGGCCAGATGGCCAGCAGCACACCGAGATCCAGCAGGGGATCGCCGACGGTGGCCATCTCCCAGTCGACGATCGCCGCGACCTCGGGCCGACGGTGATCGAACAGGACGTTGGCCACGTGATAATCACCGTGCAGCAGTCCCGGCCGGAAGTCGCCGGGACGGTTGTCCTCGAGCCAGCCGGCCACGCGTTCGAGATCACCGAACGTGCCACCGGGATATCCGGGTGTCGAGGCGAACCGTTCGTGTTCGGCCAGCCACCGGGGCACCTGCCGTTCGAGGAAGCCCTCCGGCTTGCCGAAGTCGCGCAGGCCGACGGCGGTGTGGTCAACCGCCGCCAGTCCGGCCAGCGCGTCGATGAGAGCGTACCCCATGGCCTTTCGTCCCTCGGGAGTGGCGGCGTAGGCGGCGGGCAGCATCTCGGCGGCGTTGAACCCGTCGACGGGCTCCATGAGGTAGAAGGTGGCACCGAGCACGGCGGGATCGTCGGTGCCGGCGACGAAGCGGGGATGGGCGACGTCGGTGGCTCTCAGTGCCGCCAGCAGTGTCATCTCCCGCGCGATGACCGCATTCGACTGGGGCCGGAGGTGTCGGGGGCCGCGACGGAGCACGTATCTGCGGCCGCCTCGGCTGACGGTGACCATGATGTTCTGTGTGCCGCCGCGGAGGGGCTCGAGGTCGATCGTGTCACCGCCCGGCAGTCCCTGGTCGTCCATCCATCCCGCCAGGGCATCGGGGTCCACCGGCAGTCGGGCGGCCGGGGCGGGGCGGTCGGGGATCGTGCTGCGAGCCATGACTCGAACCTATGGCGATCGGTTGCCGGGGAGAACCGTCGCCGCCACGGGCCGTTGGAGGAATCCACAAAGCGCGTGAGCGTCACTGACCGGCGAGATCGAGGACCTGAAAGGCCATCTTGGCCGACAGGAGGCAGTCCAGCGACGTCGGATCGCGGCGCGCGATCTCCTTGATCCGTCCCAGCCGGTACCGGATCGTGTTCTCGTGGACATCCAGTGCCGCCGCGGTGGCCTGCACCTTGCCGTCCGCGGCGACGAAGGCACGCCAGGTGGCCAGGAGGGTGCCGTCGTCGTGTTCGCGGACCGTCGCGACGAAGGAATGCGCGAAGCGCACCGCCTCCTTCACGTGACCGCTGGAGACCACCACCCGGAACAGTCCGAGTTCGTCGAGGGTCATCACCCGTTGGTCCCAGCCGAAAGATTTTGCGATCGAACCCATCTCGCGCAGGTCGCGGTGGGCGTGCGGATAGTCGACGGCCTGGCGGCAGATCTCGGAGATCAGCGTGGCGCCCAGGGAGAGCTCGGTACCGAGCCGGTCCCGGATCATCGACAGGTGGTCGCGCACCCGTCCGACCTCGTCGGGGTCGTCGGAGTCGAGGCGGACCATGACGACCACCGCTCCCGGCAGACGCACCGCCGGCGGCGGCGGGATCGACATCACCGCGGCGAACGTGCGCGTGACCAGGGACTGGATCGCCGATGCCGTCAGCTTGTCGGTGGCGTCGTCGACGGTGAACCGGACGAGGACGTGCGGGTAGGTCAAGTCGATGCCGAACTGCGGTCCGCGCCGGATGAGATGCTCCTTGTCGCGGCTGTTGCGCAACAGGTCCGACAGGTAGTCGTCGCGGGCCTGGCCCTCGGTCTCGATCTGACGGCGTTCGGAGAGCATCTGCAACGCCAGGACCGTGGCACCCCGCTCGGCGATGTTCGCATCGAGTGCCTCCAGGCTCCGGCCGACTTCGACGATGCCGAGGAAGCCGGACTGCTTGCCTTCGATCACCATGCGGCACATGAGGTGTCGGCGTCCGAGTCCGACGGCGAGCTGAGCGGGGACGATCGCCGACGGCGTGCTCACCGACAGCTGCGCCAGTGTCTGGCGAACCGAGCTGGTGGCGCGCACCTTGGCACTCATGACCGGCGGTGCGGTCAGCTTCAGCGCCTCGGGGGCGGCCCAGGCGAGCACCTCGAACGAGTTGTTGTAGAGAACCACAGGCTTGGCCGACAGCTCCGACAACAGTTCGACGACCCGGTGGATGTTGGCGCCCTCGAGGACCGCGCTGGTCAGCCGGTGGTGGACGTCGGCGAGGTATGCCAGGGTCGCGTTGTTCCGGGCGATCTCGGCGGCCTGCCCGCGCAGGCGGGTGTTGAGCATGGCCTGGCTGATGAACAGCGCGCTGAGCCGTGCGAACAGTTCGGCCACCTCGATGTCCTCGCGCGTGAACTCGTGTTCGCGGCCGCGACTGTCGACGAAGATCAGGCCGATGACCGCATCGTCGAAGGTGAGCGGGACGCCGAGCATCGCGCGGACATCCCAGTGCGTCATCGTTCGGCGGTGGGGACGCGGGTCGTTGAGCGCGTCGGCGATCACGACGGGCGCGCGGGTGTTGATGACCTCCTGGCTGAAGAGGTCGCCGTCGAAACCGGAGATCTGCTTCTTGACCGCCTGGGTGATGTCCCCGGCTTCCTTGCAGAACCCGGCGGCGCCGCGATAACTGCCGTTCGCGTGGCGCAGGTAGACCGAGCAGCGGGTGACGCCCAGGAGCGCACAGAGCTTCTGGCCGACCAGGCTGAGCAGATCCTCGAGTCTGGTGTCGGTGATCGCCTCGGTCGTGATCTCGGCGAACGCGGCGATGACGTCGCGTTCCCTGCTGGGCACGTGGGCCGCGCCGTCGACCGCGCCGGAGGAAGTGCCGGCACCGGAAGCGGTGCCGGATCCCGTAGCGGTGCCGGTCCGGTTCACGATGGACGTCATCCGCACGGCCTCCTCACCACCTCAAGCCCATGGTGGTCCTCACAATACCAATCGGCTGTGACCGACGTCATGCCCCGGAGGTCTCGGCCAGTGCATCGCCGTGGAGCACGTGGCCCATTCGTTCCTGCTTGGTCCGTAGGTAGCGGACGTTGTGGGGGGTCGGCACCGTCGGCATCACGACGCGCCCGACGATCTCGAGGTCGTGCCCCCCGAGTCCGCCGTACTTGGCCGGGTTATTGGTGATGAGACGTACTCGTCGGATACCGAGATCGGAGATGATCGCGGCACCTGTGCCATAGGTACGGGAGTCCACCGGCAGGCCGAGGGCGGTGTTGGCGTCGACGGTGTCGAGTCCCTGCTCCTGGAGTGCGTAGGCACGGATCTTGTGGCCGAGCCCGATGCCGCGTCCCTCGTGTCCGCGCAGGTAGACCACAGCGCCGCAACCTTCTTCGGCGATCGCGGCCAGGGCCTGCTCGAGTTGGGCGCCGCAGTCGCAGCGGAGGGAGCCGACGATGTCGCCGGTGAGGCACTCGCTGTGGACCCGGACCAGCGCCCCTTCGCCGGACGCGCCGGCGGCGGCCACGTCACCCATGACGAGTGCGAGATGTTCGGTGTCGTCGATGTCCGAGCGGTAGGCGACGGCGCGGAAGTCGCCGAAGAGGGTGGGCATCGCGGCGGTGGCGATCTGCCGCACGAACGTCCCGGCGGCGGCCCGGTGGGCCACCAGGTCGGCGATACGCAGCACCGGCAGTCCGTGGTGGGCGGCGAAGGCGAGGAGATCCTCGCCCCGGCGCATCGATCCGTCCTCGGCGATGATCTCGCCGATGACCCCCACGTCGCCTGCCCCGGCCATCGTGACCAGGTCGACAGCGGCCTCGGTGTGGCCGGCGCGGGTGAGTACGCCTCCCTCGCGTGCCTGCAGGGGGAACACGTGACCGGGACGGCGGAGGTCGGTGGCGGCGGTGTCGTCGGCGGCGAGGGCCCGCACCGTCAGTGCCCGGTCGCGGGCGGAGACGCCGGTGCCGGCGTCGTGGTGATCGACGGTGACGGTGAAGGCGGTGCCGTGCGCGTCGCGATTGTCGGCGACCATCTGGGGCAGGTCGAGGCGGCGGGCCCGCTCGGCGGTCATCGGCGCGCAGATGATGCCGGTGGTGTGGCGGACGAGGAAGGACATCTGTTCGTCGGTGATGGACGCCGCCGAAGCGATGAGATCGCCCTCGTTCTCGCGGTCGTCGTCGTCGACCACGACGACGAATCCGCCGGCGGCGATCGCCGCGACGGCACGCGCGACGGACTGCGTCGAGGCCTCGGTGCCGATGGGGGTCGGGGTGGTGTTCGTCATGCGACCTCGAATGCTCGGTGGGTGCCGAACACCCGGTCGTGGTAGGTCAGGGGCGCGGCGGGCGTCACGCCGGTCTCGATGACGGTGCCGAGTGCGACGACGTGATCGCCGCCGTCGACGAGGGTCTCTGTCGTACACGCCAGCCAGCCCGACGCGCCGCCGAGGCGGGGGAGACGTGCAGACGCCGACCAGTCGACCCCGTCGAACTTTTCCGCGCCCTTTCGGGCGAACCGGAGCGCGACGTCGGCCTGGTCGTGGGCGAGGACATTCAACCCGAAAGCGCCGGTGCGGCGGATGATCGCCAGGAGGTCGGAGCCGCGGTCGAGTGACACCAGGATCATCGGCGGCCCCATCGACAGCGACGTGAAGGCGCTGACCGTGGTGCCGTGTGGGCGTTGTCCGTCGAAGGCCGTGACGACCGCGACGGGCGTACACACCCGGGCCATCACCTCCCGGAACCCGAGGGCCACCTGGTGGACGGCGGTGTCGCTCATCGCTCCTCCTTCACTTCTGGCGATGCCGGTGGGATTCTCCGGCGCCGTTGGAATGGGACCGCTGCGGCGCCGTGAGAACCTCGGCGCCGCAGCGGTGTTCATTGTCCGACCGGTCAGACGCCCGCGGGTGTCCGTGCGGTCATCTTGTGCAGCTCGGGGACGACCTTCTCGCCGAACAGCTTCAGGCTCTTCTCCGCCTCGTCGAAGGGGAGTCCGCCGAAGGAGAAGGCCGCGTTGGGAAGGAAGTCGCCGATGAGCTCGTGGCGGTGGGCGTACTTCTCCACGATCTGCTCGGGAGTGCCGTAGACGTTGGCCTCGACGTAGGCGTCGGCGGCCGCTTCCATACCGGCCTCACGGATCATGTCCGCGCCGGCCTGATAGGTCTCGTAGCCCTTGGTCTCCCGCCAGTGCTTGCCCGCGAAGTCGTAGTGCTTGATGACCGACAGGAAGTACCGGTTGATGTGCTCGTAGGCCAGGCGCCGGGCCTCCTCGGCGTCCTCGTGGCAGATGACGAAGTCCTGGATGACCGGCGGGCCGGGCTCGGTGCCCTGGGCGTCGCGGAACATCTGCCTCCATCCGTTGATCGCTTCCGCGTGCTTCTCGAACGGGAACTGCATGAAGGTCATCATCTGCACACCGAGGTCGGCGACCACGGGTACCGAATCCGGCGACATCGCGGCAGCGAAAAGTCTTCCGTCCCAAGAAGTGTTCGGGTTGGGCGCGGGCCGCAGTGCGATCTCGGGCTGCGGGTACATCGGACCGTCGCCGGAGACGACGCCGGTGCGGAGACCGCGCAGCACCATCTCGGCGGCCTCGTTGAAGCGAGGGCGGGCCTCCTCCATCGGGATGCCGAAGGCCTCGTACTCCATCTTCGCCAGACCGCGTCCCATGCCGAGAAGTACACGGCCGCCCGACATCTGGTCGAGCATGATGGCCTTCTCGACCACGCGCAGCGGATCGTTCCACGGCAGGATGGTGGCACCGATGCCCAGCATGACCTTCGAGGTGCGACCGGCGAGGTAGGCCAGGATGGCGAAGTTGTCCGGGCACATCGAGTAGTCGTCGAAGTGGTGTTCGGCCGACCAGACCGAATCGAAACCGGCCTTTTCGGCCAGTACGCCGAGCTCGAGGTCGTGTAAGAAGACCTCCTCGTCGCTGACGTTGTCGTGGTAGTTCTGGAAGACGAGCAGTACGCCGACATCCATGTCATTGGCTCCTTCGGTGAACGGGATCGGATTTCGAGGGTTTCTGGCTGGCGAGGGGACTTCAGTCGAGGAAGACCGCGCGGGTGTGCTCGGTGTCGAGAAACTCCTTGACCTCGTGGATCTTTCCGTCGCGGACGACGAAGACGAAGTGGTAGAGGTTGTTGTAGACCCGTCCGTTCGCCATCTCCGAATACGACTCGGTCTCGACGGCGACGCGGTCGCCCTCGGCGGTCCAGGCCAGCGGCTTCAGTGCGATGGCACCGGTTTTCGTGGTGGCGGAGAGACCGGCCAGCATCGCGCCGAACTCCTCCTTGTTCTTCGTCCCGGAGATGCCGTCGATGGTGCCGCCGACCCACCAGGTGGCGTTCGGCGCCAGGAAGGACAGGATGGCGTCGACGTCGCCGCTGGAGAACACCTCCATGAATTCCGCGACCAGAGCCTTGTTCTGCTGCGCGGTGATCTGCGGGTCTGGGTCGAGGCGCGCTGTGCTGGTTGCCATCGAAGGCCTCCTTCTTACGGTCACCCACGAGGGCGAGAAACTGTGTGCAACAACGACGTTATGAGGCTGTGTGGTGTGAGTCACCCCCTCTGGTCCGGTCCTTTTGTGGGTTGCCACAACTCGCTGTCGTGGCCCGACGTGGCAGGTCACCGGTTGCCGCCGCTGAAGGAACCGAGCAGTCCTCCGTCGACCGGCACCGTGGCCCCGTACATGTAGGTCGACCCCGCCACGTCGACGATGACCTGCGCGATCTCCTCCGGACGTCCCGTGCGGCCGGCGGGAATCGACGAGACGATGCGTGCGCGCGCCCGATCGCTGAGCCCGGACGTCATGTCGGTATCCACAAAACCCGGGACGACCAGGTTGACGCGGATGTCGCGGGGAGCGAGCTCGGCGGCGAGGACCTGGGTCAGCCCGCTGAGACCGGCCTTGGCCGAGCCGTAGGCCACGTCGCCCGGAAATCCTCGAAGACCCACCACCGCACCGACATTCACGATCGATGAGCCCGGTCGGAGAATCGGGACGGTCGCTTTGCACATCTCGAACGCACCGGTGAGATTGGTTCCCAGCACCAGATCCCACGCCTCACGACTCAGGTCGTCGACGCGGCCGCCGCGGTGGACCCCGGCAACGTTGATCAGCGCGTCGACGCCGCCGTACTCCTCCTTCACGGTGGACAACGCGCCCGCCACCGATTCGGAGTCGGTGATGTCGGCCTTGAGTTCCAGTACCTGCGCGGGATGGGTGAATGGGGTGGTGGACACGCCTCGCGCGAGAGAGACCACCTGATCGCCACGGGCGGTGACGGTTTCGACCACCGCCCGGCCGATGCCACGGGATCCGCCGGTGACGATCCAGACCTTGGGTGCAGGGCTCATTGCTTCAGGAATCCCGTCAGTTCGGCGAGGTACCGGTCACGGTCCTCGAGGAAGGGGGCATGCCCGCACCCGTCGAAGGGCACCAGGCGCGCCCGCGGGTTCAGGTCGAGGACGGCCTGGGCGCCGGCGAAGGGGACGAACGCGTCGTCGCGCCCGTGGAGCAGCAGGATCGGGACCTCGAGGCCGCCGAGTTCCTTGCGCAGATCGGTGCGGGCGAGGTCTCGCAGCGAGTCGTCGCCGATCGGGCCCATCTCCAGGAACATTCCCCAGATCCAGTCGAGCACATCGGAACTCGGTGGGGTCGCGCACACGGCGGCGGCGACGCCGCGGAAGGTGTCGGCGCGGTTGGCGGCGGCGCCGGCCAGCACGCCTTCGACGTCGTCGGATGTTCCGCCGTAGGGCCAGTCGTCGGTGGCGGTGTACCGGGGCGACGCACCGCCGGTCAGGACCAGGCCGGCGGCCCGTGAGCCGAGCGACGCCGCGGCGGCGGTGGCCACCGCACCGCCGAGGGACCAGCCGTTGACGACCGGGGACGACAGCCCGAGGTGCTCGACCACCTTGACGACGTCGGCGGCCAGTGCCCCGATGGACACGTCCTCGAAGTCCTTGTCCGAGCGACCGCAACCACGCAGGTCGACGAGTACGACCTCGTGACCGGCGGCCTTCAGCGCCGGGGCAGTGGTGTCCCAGCAACGGGTGTTGGCAGCCCAGCCGTGGATCAGAACCACCGGACGGGCGTCACCGCGGTGATGCTCGAAGTAGATCCGGCGATCGTTCTCAACCGCGAGATAGCTCATGGAACTCTCCTTCTTCGTCGAACTCGATGTCGAAATATCTGTCGGTGGCAGTGGCCGGTTCCTCGTCGCGCAGGGTGCGAGGGACGAGTGGTGGTGCGTCGGCGAAACGTGGCATGACGTGCTCGGCGAGCAGTTCCATCGACCGCACGACGTGCTCGTGGGGCATCCCGCCGAACCGCATCCAGCAGATGAGGTGATCGAGGCCCGTCTCCTCTCGGAGGATCTCGATCTCGCGGACGAGTCCGTCGGGTTCGCCGACGTAGCACACGCCGCCCTCGCGCAGGCCGGTCAGCGACATCGCGCCTTCGGCCGCGGCTTCGGCCAGGGCGGCGTATCGCTCATAGCCCGCGGGTGCCTGCGCACCCTGGGGGACCGCCGCCATCACGTTGTCGAAGTACCACTCGAGGCAGGGCCGGGCCTGTTCCACCGCCCGCGCATCGTTCTGCGCCAGGTGAATCTGCCAGTTCATCGGGAAGTCGAGGGAGAGCGGATCGCAGCCGCGGTGCATGAGTGTGCGTTTGGCGCCGACCACGAATCCGTTCAGCTCGGGCAACGTCATCAGCGTCGGGGTCACGAGCATGTTGTGCCCGTGGTCGGCCACCAGGTCGAAGGTCTCGGGACTGATGGACGCCACATAGATCGGCGGCGTCGGCTGTTGCAGCGGAGCCGGTCGGCAGTCGACGGCATCGATGTGAAAGTGCTTGCCGCGGAAGGTGTACGGCTCACCGACGGCCTTCGTCCAGAGTCCGGTGACGATCTGGAAGGCCTCGTCGAAGACCTCACGGCTGACGTCTTGTCGGTCCCCGACGCCCATCGCGCGGAACTCGTGGGGCTGGTAGCCGCGGCCTGCGCCGAAATCGAGCCGGCCGCCGGAGATCACGTCGACCATGGCGTAGTCCTCGGCGATGCGCACCGGCCAGGCGAGGGTCAGGTTGCTGACCGCGACGCCGATGCGTATCCGCGTGGTGCGGGCCGCGATGGCCGCCGCGGCCACCTGTGGCGAGGGCATCGAGCCGTAGGCGCTGCCGTGGTGTTCGGCGAGCCAGACCCCGTCGAATCCGAGGCTCTCGGCGATCTCGACCTGCGACAGCATCTCGTCGTAGGCCCGGCGGAAGTCCCCGTCGGGACTCTCCAACACGTAGAACAGGCTGAACTTCACACTGCTGACGTTAGGAATCGCCGTGCGCGACCGGAATGGGAGAATCCGCGGCGGTTGTGGGTTCCCACAAATCACGGGTCCCGGCTGCCTGTTCGCGCAGCGACCGTTTGTCGAGTTTTCCGACGCTGGTGCGCGGGAGCTGCCCGACGACCACGATCAGTTCGGGCACCCACCAGCGCGGGATCCTGGTGGCCAGCTCGTCCCGCACCGCCTCGGTGTCGAGGCCGGCGTCGCCGACGACGTAGGCGACCGGCCGCTCCTGCCAGCGCGGATGCGGGACCGATACGACCGCCGCCTCGTGCACGCCGGGGTGTTCGAGCAGCGCCTCCTCCAGGGCAACCGAACTGATCCATTCCCCGCCGCTCTTGATCAGGTCCTTGGTGCGGTCGACGATCGTGAGGTAGCCGTGCTCGTCGATGACGCCGATGTCGCCGGTGCGCAACCAGCCGTCGTCGAACCGTTCGGGATGTTCGGCCCGGTAGTAGGCGGTGGCGACCCACGGACCCCGGATCAGGATTTCCCCGCGGCTGATGCCGTCATGCGGCATGACCTCGCCGTCGTCGACGAGCTTCCACTGCAGACCGGGTAGCAGGCGTCCCTGTTTGCGGATGTGCTCCCAGCGGCGTTCCGGGTCGTCATCGGTGAAGGCCGGGGGACGCGAGAACGTCGCCATCGGCGAGATCTCGGTCATCCCCCAACCCTGGAAGACGGGTATGCCGAGTTGCTCGAGGTCGCGGATCAGCGCGAGCGTCGGCGTCGAACCGCCGAGGACCAGCGCGCGCAGGCTGGTCAGGTCGGTCCCCGCGCGCCGCGCGTGGGCGAGCAGGTCGACCGCCACGGTCGGGACCATGCCGGTGTAGGTGACCCGCTCGGCGGCGATGATGCCGGCGATGTGCGCCGGGGTCGGATGGGGTCCCGGCAGGATCTGGTCGGCCCCGGACATCAAGGCGGCGAACGGAACCCCCCAGGCGTTGGCGTGGAACATCGGGACCACCAGCAGGGCGCGGTCGCGTTCGGAGATGGCATGCCCATCGGCCAGGCAGGCCGCCATCGTGTGCAGATACAGCGACTTGTGGGAATACCCAACACCCTTCGGGGCCCCGGTCGTGCCGGAGGTGTAGCAGAGCACGGCCAGATCGTCGTCCGCCCGCGGGACGGGTGCCGCAAGTGGTTCGGCCGCCTCGATCATCGAGTCCGGCGACGGCCGGCCGGAGTCCGCGGAGCCGTCGTCGATCTGCACGACCGGCATGCCGGGGCGCTGTTCGCGAGCGTCGTCGAGGAGATGCTCCAGTGACGGGTCGGCGAAGATCATCGTGTCGTCGGCGTGGTCGACGATGTAGGCGATCTCTGCGGGCGAGAGCCGGATGTTGATGGTGTGCAACACCGCACCGGCCAGCGGGACCGCGAGGTAGAGCTCGAGATGGCGACGGTGGTTCCAGGCCAGGGTGCCGACCCGATCGCCCGGCGCCACGCCGCTCGCGATCAGCGCCGAGGCCAGGCGCAACACCCGGTCGGCGTACTCGCGATAGGTGTACCGGAAGACCTCCACCCCGTCGACATGGTCGACGATCTCCTTGTCGCCGAACATGTCTCGCGCACGGTAGAGGAAGTCGGTGATCACCAGCGGGTGGGCGGACGGGCCGCCGGCCGGGTGCTCGATCATGCGTGTACCTCCTCCACGGATGCCTCGCCGGCCAACCTGGCCCGGACCGCGGGGATGACCTTCGTGGCCAACAGTTCGATGCGTGCGCTGCCGCTGTCGACCTCCTCGCCGGGCAGCTGTGCCCAGAAGTGCACGTCCTCGATCTGCGGGGTCTGACGGAGCAGCGTCGTGAGTTCGTCGACGGCGGTGGCCGGATCCCACAGCGTGAACGACCCGGCGTCGACGAGCTGGTCGGGTTCGGTGAACTGCGGGACCGGACCGAAGGCGCCCATCTCGATGTACTGGTTGATCTGGTAGAGCGCGTGGGTGCCGATACGGGCCCACTCCCGCTCGGGATCGTCGGCGATGATCGTCCACTGGCCGGCGAAGATCCGCCCTTCCGAGCGGGGGCGTCCGAGCCGTTCGAGCGCGTCGAGATACGACGCGTGGTGGCTGTTCTGGGTACTGAGGAACCCGTCGCCGATACGGGCCGCCCGCTCGATCGCCGGGTCGGCCATCGCGCCGACGAGGAGGTCGGGGATGACCTCGGGTGTCGGGGTCACCGGCAGCGCCGGCTTGCGCAGGCGTTTGCCGTCGAACGGTTCGGCGGAGCCCGACCAGCACCGTCGCACGATCTCGACCCCCTCCTCGAGCAGGCTCGGCCGGTTGATCAGCCGGCGGTCGAAGGCGGCGAACTCCGGCGCCCAGTACCCCTGGCCCACACCGAGCGAGAACCGTCCGCCGGTGAGCAGGGAGAGGGTGGCCGAGTCCTCGGCAAGGCGGATCGGATTGTGCAACGGCGACACCACCAGGTTGGTGCCGATGTTCATCGTCGTCGTCCGGTCACCGATCGCCGAGGCGAGGAGGAACGGTGACGGGGTGTAGCCGTCGTCCATGAAGTGGTGCTCGGTGAGCCACACCGAGTCGATGCCGATGGACTCGGCCCACGCGATCTGATCGAGGGTCGCGCGATAGAAGTCGCCGAACCCCCTGCCATCGGCGTTGCCGGCGGGGTTGCGGAAGTCGTACCACAGCCCGAAGCTCGCCTTCGACGTTCTCATTGCATGTCCTTTCGACGCCAGTGTGGTCGATGTCACTCTCGATGATGGATGTGATCGGCGAAAGGTCGCATCGAGGTGGCTGTTGTCGGAAATCCCAACCGGAAAACGTCGGACAGGGAACCCGGCGGGGCCCGCCTGCGTCCAAGGTGCGGGTCTGCGACGCGGCACGGCGGGCCGGGTGGATGGGTACGATCACCGCATCGTCAGGGGGTGGGACATGACCGACACCGGTGTGCGACAGATTGCGATGGACACCGAGCAGGTGTGCGGGGTCGCTGCGTACTACCGCAGGTCGGCGTTGGTGGTGACGGCTGTCGCCGATGACCTGACGACGCACGAGTTCGGGACGTGGGTTCGGGCGCACCGCGCGCCCGCCGATACGGGGGCCGGTCCCGACGCCGCAACACTCGCCCGACTCGCCGCCACCTACTCGGAGATGAGCGCGACGCTCGCACAGCGTCTACGTGCCCAGGCGCGTGCGGCGGGCGTGCTCGCCGACAGCCTGCGCAACAGTGCGATCTCCATGTCGGCCGGCGACGAGCAGGTCGCGGGCGAGATCTCGCGCGCGCTGCCCGCATCCGGGGTGAACCCGCGGTGAGGCGGGGAGAGGACTCCCTGACGATCCTGCGCCAGGACGCCCAGGCGGGCACGGGCGCGCTCACCGACCTGCTGGCGGCCGGCCGTCTGATGGGGGTTCCGGTGCCCGACGACGCCACCGTCCGCGCCGGACTCCGCACGATCGACCTCGTCGACATCGCAGCGCTCTCGGCGGACAGCCGGGTCCTCGTGTCCGCTCACCGCGCGGTCTCCGAACAACTCCACCACCTGCCCGAGCAGCAGGTCCGCCTCGATGACGGCTGGAACAGCGATTCGTCGAAGGTGGCGATCGGCGCGGTCATCGACCACCAGCGGCGCGCCGAGTCCGACCTCCACGTGTTACGCACCCTCACCGACGCCACCGCGGCAGCCGCGTCGGGTATCGACCGGTTGCTCCGCACCTTCTACCTCACCGTGGCGCGATTGTCGGCGCCGACCGCTGCCGGGGTGCCACCGGCCGAGCTTCCGCAGGCCGTGCTCACCGGGCGCGTGCCGCTCGGTGTCGCCATCGAAGACGTCCGCTCGCGGGTGGAACTGTTCACCGCCGCGGTCGATGCCACCACTCGTGGGATCACCGGGATTCTGGACATCCTCAACCGATCCCTGCACGGCATCGACGACGAGCTCTACCCCGTCGATCAGAGCCCGACCGAGAGATCGGTGGAGGCCGCCCGGGGGCATACCGCGTCAGCCCAGACCCCATCTCCTGCCCAGGCCCCGCCGCCGGCCGGGGTTGCTGCGGTTCGTGGCGACCTCACGTACCCGCAACCGGACACCCACCAACCCCCGGACGGGCATGCACCGCCGACGCCCACGGCGCCGGGTGGCGCGCTCGCCCAGACCGAGCCGGCCCAGACCGAGCCGGCCCAGACCGCGCCGGTCCGGACCGAACCGCTTCCGGAGGGCCGGGAGCGCGACGGTGCCGACGTGCCGTTCCGGCTGGGAGGCGGTACGGCCGGACATCTTGCGGACGGACATATTGCGGACGGACGCAGTGCGGCCCCAGCGGGTTCCGCCATCGCCGGGATGTCCGGGGTGACGTCCGAATCGCAACCCGCACAGAAGGGTTCGACAGAGTCGACGCACGTCGTCGCCGATACGCGTGGCGGTCGGACCGCGCCGGACCCCGACGCCGCACCGGACCCCGACACCGCACCGGACGCCTCGCCGGGCCGGTCGGCCGGGGATCTCGCACTGGCAGGTGACCAGTGAACCTCGCCGATCAGATCGAGGCACTCGCGCGCAACGCCACCGCCGACGTCGCCGAGGCGTCGCGCCGGTTCTCCGCCGCGCAGCGCGATCTCGCGCTCGCCATGACCGAACATCGGCGCAACGCGGTGCAGTCGGAGACCGACCGCTTGCGCGAAGACCTCGAGAACACCGCCGACGCCGCCGATGCCGTGCCGGGGATCATGCTGCCCGCCGACATGGCCGATGCCAGTCCCCATCTGCGGCCACCGAACGCATAGGGTGTCAGCTGTGCCAGGCAAGAAGCGTCAGAAGCCGTCGCAGTCGCCCGCGAAACTGATGAAGGTGCTCGCCCGTCGCGGCCCCCACCGGGTGCTGCGGGGCGATCTCGGGATCGTCGGAACCCCCGGTGAGGTGTTCACGCCGGCAGCGGGCGAGCGGCTCCCCGCCATCGCATTCGGTCACGGTTGGCTGGTCTCACGGGATCGCTACCGCGACTTCTGTCAGCATCTCGCGTCCTGGGGCATCGTCGTCGCCGTGCCGGCCGGGCAGCGGGGCGTCCTGGCCTCCGACGAGGCGATGGCGGCCGATCTGCGTTCGGCCCTGTCCATCGTGTCGCGGGTCCCGCTCGGCTTCGGCGCGATCACCGTCGACCCGCGCAAGGTCGGCTTCGCCGGTCACGGCTTCGGTGCCGCCGCGGCCGTGATCGCCGCCTCCGAGGGTGTCCTGCACGGTCAACCGCAACCGCCGGTCCGAGGTGTCGTCGCGCTGTTCCCCGCACCCACCACCTCGACGCTGATCCCGGCCGCGCGTCGGGTGTCCGCTCCGGGCCTCATCGTCTCGGCGATCGGTGAGCTCGACACCCTCGACGGCAACGCCCTCCCGCTCGCGCAGGCCTATGGGTCCGATCACACGGGGTCCGGAGACGACACCCCGGCCGTGGTGCTGCGCACGCCCCCGGGCGCCACCGCGCGGGGCTTGATCGAACACCGCTCGATCAAGTCGCTCATCGGCGGCAACGGCGCCGACAAGAAGACGCACACCGCGGCGCGCGCACTCACCACCGGTTTCCTGCTGCACACCCTGAACGACGACCCCGACTACCAGGCGTTCGCCGATGCCGACACGGTGCTCGGCAAGGTCCCGGCCGTCGACCTCGACGATCCGCCGGAGCTGCAGGACAAGTTCGCCAAGCTGCTCGGCGCGAAAGAACGAAAGCGTCGTCGAGCGGCGAGCCCGGTCCCTGCCGGGGCGCCGAACATCGTGGTGCCCCAGACCCTCGAATGAGCCCGACTGTGGCACTCGTCGCGCGGCCCGACGTGTGACACCGTCGACCCCCGTAGCGCAGGTACGCTGACTAGCTATGTGTGGAATCGTGGGATACGTGGGGGGCCGCGATGCCCTGGACATCGTCGTCGAGGCACTTCGACGGATGGAGTACCGCGGGTACGACTCGGCAGGCGTGGCGATCCTCGACGGCGCAGGCAACACCGCGATCCAGAAGAAGGCGCTCCGCATGGAGAACCTGGAGAAGCAGATCGCGACCGTGGGGCGCGAGTCGTTGTCGGGGCGTACGGGCATCGGTCACACCCGGTGGGCGACGCACGGCAAGCCCACCGACCGCAACGCGCACCCGCACGCCAGCGACGACGGCAAGATCGCCGTCGTACACAACGGCATCATCGAGAACTACGCCGAGCTGCGCGCCGAGCTCGAGGACGCCGGGGTGGAGTTCGGTTCCGACACCGACACCGAGACCGCGGTCCACCTGGTGTCCAAGTACTACGCGCTGGGACCCACCGCCGGCGACTTCGTCGCCAGCGCCTACGCCGCACTGCAACGCCTCGAAGGTGCGTTCACGCTGGTGTTCACCCACGCCGACCACGCGGACACCATCGTCGCCGCCCGCCGGTCGACGCCGCTCGTCGTGGGTGTCGGCGAAGGTGAGATGTTCGTCGGGTCGGATGTGACCGCCTTCATCGAGCACACCCGCGACGCGGTGGAACTCGGCCAGGACGAGGTCGTGGTGATCACCGCCGATTCCTACACGATCACCGATTTCGAGCAGAATCCCCGCGTGGGCAAGCCTTTCCACATCGACTGGGATCTCGCCGCCGCCGAAAAGGGCGGTTACGACTTCTTCATGCTCAAGGAGATCGCCGAACAGCCGCGCGCGATCGCCGACACGCTGCTCGGGCATCTCCAGAACGGCCGCATCGTTCTCGACGAGCAGCGCCTCACCGACGATGACCTGCGCGATGTCGACAAGGTGTTCGTGGTCGCATGTGGCACCGCCTACCATGCCGGGCTCCTGGCCAAGTACGCGATCGAGCACTGGACGAGGCTGCCCGTCGAGATCGAACTGGCCAGCGAGTTCCGCTACCGCGACCCGGTCCTGGACCGTTCGACCCTGGTCGTGGCGATCTCGCAGTCGGGGGAGACCGCCGACACCCTCGAGGCCGTGCGTCACGCCAAGGACCAGAAGGCCCGGGTCCTGGCGATCTGCAACACCAATGGTGCGCAGATCCCGCGTGAATCCGACGCGGTGCTCTACACCCACGCCGGACCGGAGATCGGGGTGGCGTCGACGAAGTGTTTCCTCGCCCAGATCGTCGCGGCCTACCTCGTGGGTCTCGCGCTGGCCCAGGCCCGCGGCACGAAGTACGCCGACGAGGTGGCCCGCGAATTCGAGGCGATCGAGGCGATGGCCGACACGGTCGCGCAGGTGCTCGAGACGATGGAGCCGGTCCGCGAGCTCGCGCGGTCGTTGGCGCACCACAACACGGTGCTGTTCATCGGCCGCCACGTCGGATATCCGGTGGCGCTCGAGGGTGCGTTGAAACTCAAGGAACTCGCCTACATGCATGCGGAGGGATTCGCGGCCGGTGAGCTCAAGCACGGGCCGATCGCCCTCATCGAGGACGGTCTGCCGGTCATCACGGTGATGCCGTCGGCCGAGGGGCGTGCGGTCCTGCACTCGAAGATGGTCAGCAACATCCGGGAGATCCAGGCCCGCGGTGCCCGCACCATCGTCATCGCCGAACCCGACGACGCGGCCGCCCGCGCGGTGGCCGACGAGTTCATCCCGATCCCGAAGACGCCCACGCTCCTGCAGCCGCTGGTCTCGACCGTGCCGTTGCAGGTGTTCGCGGCCAGCGTCGCCCAGGCCCGCGGCTACGACGTCGACAAGCCGCGCAACCTGGCCAAGTCGGTCACCGTCGAGTAACCCGTGCCGACCCGCCACCTGACGGCCGATGAGGTCCGCGACGCCGAACGGGCGTCGGGGCACCTACTCACCGATGGCACCCTCATGCGCCGCGCCGCGCACGGCGTCGCGCAGGTGGTCGCGGGCGAGCTACGCAGCACCGGCGGCTGTTACGGGCGGTCGGTCGGAGTCGTCGTCGGTGCCGGCGACAACGGTGGCGACGCCCTGTTCGCCGCGGCGGACCTGGCACGACGCGGGGTGGCGACGCACGCGGTGCTGCTGGCACCGGACAAGGCGCATCCGGCGGGGCTGAGCGCCTTCCGTGCGGCGGGTGGACGCGTCGGGGATCAGCTTCCCGACGGTCTTGACGTCGTCATCGACGGAGTGGTCGGCATCGGTGGCCGCGGACCGCTGCGACCGGCCGCCGCGGAGGTCTTCGACGCGTTGGGTCCGGAGACGACGATCGTCGCGGTGGACCTGCCCTCCGGAGTCGACGCCGACACCGGCGAGGTCCACACGCCGGCGGTTCGTGCCGACATCACCGTGACCTTCGGGTTCCCGCGGCGGGCGCACCTGCTGGCCGCACCGGTCTGCGGTCGCGTCGTGGTCGTCGACATCGGCATCGGCGACCCGGCCGGCGAGTTCGACGGTTCGTCGAAAACGGTGTCACCGCAACTCTTCTCGTACTCGGATGAGGACATCGACTGGCCGTTGCCCGGCCCGGGAGACGACAAGTACACGCAGGGTGTGGTCGGCATCATCGCCGGATCGCACCGCTATCCCGGCGCGGCGATCCTCGCCACGGGTGCCGCGGTGACCGCGACCTCGGGGATGACGCGTTATGTCGGGTCGGCGCACGCCGAGGTCGTCGCACACTTTCCCGAGGTCGTCGCGGCCCCGGACCTCGCCGACGCCGGTCGGGTGCAGGCGTGGGTCGTGGGGCCCGGGATGGGCACCGACGACGCGGCGCTCACCACCCTGCGGACCGTGCTGGACACCGACCTGCCGGTCCTGCTCGACGCCGATGCGCTGACAGTCGTCGCCGAGCATCCCGAGCTCGTCGCCCGACGCGCGGCCCCGACCCTGCTCACTCCGCACGCCGGCGAGTTCGCGCGGCTGACCGGCGCCGGGGTGGGGGCCGACCGTCTCGCCGCGGTCGCCGACCTCGCCTCGCGGTGGTCGCTCACGGTACTGCTGAAAGGTCGCATCACGCTGATCGCCGAACCCTCGGGACGTGTCGTCGGCAACGATGCCGGGTCGTCGTGGGCGGCGACCGCCGGGGCCGGTGACGTGCTGTCCGGGATCGCCGGGTCACTTCTCGCCGCCGGGCGGTCGCCGCAGGAGGCGGGGGCCGCGGCGGCGCGCGTCCATGCCCGGGCGGCCGAACTCGCCAGCTGTGGGGCCCCGATCGGGGCGTCGGCGCTGCTGGGTGCCCTGCGGCCGGCGATCCGGGAGTTCACCGCCCCGCGAGGACGAACACGAACGGGAACACCGCGGTCATCGCGCTGAATGTAGTGACGAGCAGCAGCAGAATGAGGTCTACGACCGGGGCCACACGGTTCACGTCGTCTGCCCGGACGCGCGCGAGGAACGAGACCGTCAGCCCGGCGCCGGCGCCGGCCGTGGCGAGCACCGCGACGAGGTACACACCCAGCGAGGCGTACGCATATGCGCTCGCGTCCTGATCGGACAGGGCCCTGCCGAAGGAGATGACGATGAGGACCATGGCCGCGAGGAAGCCCACCCACGCGACGGCGTTCGAGGCCCACGCCAGGAGCGAGGCGCGTAGCCCTGGGCGCGTCCGGGCACCAGGGCCCGTCGGTGGGACGGGGACGAAGTCGTCGGCGATGGGGTTTGCGGGCGGGGCGGCGGGGGTGTGGTGCGTATTCACGGTGGCGTGCATGGCGTCCTTCGCGGGAACGGGCCGGGCGGTAGGAGGGTCGGCATCCAGTCAAGCGCGCCGCGGATCGCGGTACATCGGTGTGACTACTCACATGCACTCCGCAGAAGGACGCGAATCTCCCGGTCATCCCTCCCGCAGGGAAGAAGCCGGCACGTCGATCTGGGACAATGGTCGGCGATGACTTCCCCTGCTCTGACCGCGACGGTCGATCTCGGCGCGATCGCCCACAACATCGGTGTGCTGCGTGACGCCTCGGGGGCTGCCGTGATGGCGGTCGTGAAGGCCGACGCCTATGGTCACGGCGCCCTCCCGGTGGCGCGCACGGCACTGGCCGCCGGGGCGGCGGAGTTGGGTGTGGCGCACATCACCGAGGCGCGGGCGCTGCGGGCGGCCGGGATCGAGGCGCCCATCACCGCGTGGTTGCACACGCCGGGAGCCGACTTCGCCGCAGCGGTCAGCGAGGGCATCGACATCGCGCTCTCGTCGATCTCGCAGCTCGACGCCGTGGTGGCGGCCGCGCGTGCCACCGGTGTGCAGGCCACCGTGACCGCGAAGGTCGACACGGGACTCAACCGCAGCGGCGTCGCGGTCGATGAATGGGCCGATTTCGCCGAGCGTGTCGCGAAGGCGCACGCCGACGAGGCCGTGACGCTGCGTGCGGTGATGTGTCACCTCGCCCGCGGTGACGAGCCGGACCATCCGCTCAACGACGAACAGGCCGCCCGGCTCGACGACGCCGTCGCCGACCTCGCTCGCCTCGGTGCCGCCCCGCAGATGGTGCACATGGCGAATTCCCCTGCGGCCCTGACCCGTCCGGACCTGGCCCGCGACATGGTCCGCCCCGGGATCGCGATGTACGGACGCACCCCGGTACCGGCTCACGGCGACTTCGGACTGATCCCGGCGATGACGCTCTCGGCGCGGATCGCCTTGGTCAAGAACGTCGCGGCAGGACAGGGCGTGTCCTACGGCGAGTCCTGGGTCGCACCGCGCGACACCGTCGTCGCCGTCGTCCCCGCCGGCTACGCCGACGGTGTGCCGCGCCTGCTCTCGGGCAGGCTGCGGGTGCGGATCGGCGATCGGCTCTTCGACGGCGTCGGCCGGATCTGCATGGATCAGCTCGTCGTCGACCTCGGACCGGGCGGTGCCGGTGTGCGCGAAGGTGACGAGGCGGAGTTGTTCGGCACCGGCCACCACGGCGCCCCGACCGCCAAGGACTGGGCCGATGCCATCGGGACCATCGACTACGAGATCGTCTCGCAGATCGGTGCCCGGGTGGTCCGGCGCTACGTCGGCGCAGCTCAGGGGGATTCCGCGGCTCAGGGGGAAGCGGCAGCAGTGCAGGGTGACACCGACCCGGGCCGCGGTGACGCGGTGGCCGGGCAGTGAGCGGGGCGACCGCGATGGACGAGTCCGAGCGCGTCGGATTGCTGGCCGGAGTGGCCGGGGTCGCGGCACTGGGAGCAATGGCGGCGCTCGGCGCGGCGCGCAACATCGCGCGGAACCGGGTCGTGGGCACGGCCGACCCGCACGCCGACGCCGACCTCACCGCCCTCTACGGCGAGCGCGCCACGACGGTGACCACCGACGACGGTCTCGAACTCGCGGTCCGCATCGTCGATCTCGGCACGGCCTCCGAGGAAACCGCCCCCGAGGCCACCGCCCCCGATCTCACCGTCGTCTTCGTGCACGGTTTCAGCCTCCGATTGGCGAGCTGGCACTTCCAGCGCGAGCAACTCGCCGAGGAATGGGCCGACCGCAACCACAGGTTGGTCTTCTACGATCATCGCGGTCACGGTGACAGTGATCCCGCGCCGACGGAGACCTGCACCATCGCGCAGCTCGCCGATGACGCGGCGGCGGTGATCCGGGCCGTCGCCCCGGTGGGACCTGTTGTCCTGGTCGGACATTCGATGGGCGGCATGGCACTGATGGGACTCGCGCGCCGGCATCCGGCGCTGTTCTCCGCGCATGGTCCGGTCTCCGGTGTGGGTCTCGTGGCGACGGCCTCACGCGGCCTGACCGAGGCGGGACTCGGTGAGGGCCTGAGCAATCCGGTGATCGACGCCTTCCGGATGACGGTGCGACGGGTGCCCCGCCTGGTCCAGGCGGGCCGGGGGCTGACCCGGCAGGCGCTCGAGCCGGTCCTGGTCGCGGCGAGCTTCGGACCCACCTTCTATAGTCCGGCCCTGGGCCGCGCCGTGGAGAAGATGATCCAGAACACGCCGATCGAGACCATCGTGAACTTCCTGCACGCGTTGGAGACCCATGACGAGTCCACTGCGCTGCCGGTGCTGGCACAGGTCCCGACCACCGTCGTGTGCGGTGACCGTGACCGGCTCACGCCGCTGCCGAACTCGGTGCGGATGTACTCCCAGCTCGGTCGGGATTCGCGCCTGGTGGTGGTCAAGGGAGCCGGACACATGGTTCAGATGGAGGAGCCGCGTCTGGTCACCGACGCGATCGTCGACCTCGTCGACCGGGCGCGACAGGCGTTGCCCGCACCCCGGCGCCGCTGGTGGAAGCGCGGTACCCGGCCGAGTGAGCCACCCCGATGAGCGAGCTGGGCGATCGTGCCGCCGGTAGACGCGAACTTCCCGATGTCGCCGACACCGAGGCCTTCGGCGCCGAACTGGCGGGCACCCTGCGCGCCGGTGATCTGGTGATCCTCGACGGTCCGCTCGGTGCGGGCAAGACTGCTCTGGCGCGCGGCATCGGCGCCGGTCTCGGGATCGTAGGAAGGGTCACCTCGCCGACGTTCATCATCGCCCGCGAACACCGGCCGGGCCGTCCCGGCGGTCCGGCGATGATCCACGTCGACGCCTATCGGCTCGGTGGCGTGGGCGACGGCGGGCTCGACGAACTCGACGCCCTCGACCTGGATTCGGATCTGGCCGATGCGGTGGTCGTGGTCGAATGGGGCGAGGGCGTGGTCGAGCGACTGGCCGACCGGCACCTCGTGGTGCGGCTGCGTCGTGACGTGGATACGGATGTGCGGCATGCGGAATGGGAATGGGTGAGTCCGGGTGAGTGAGCCCCGTCGGAGTGAGCGAGTGATCGGGCCCGGGGGAACCGGGCGGGTGGTGCTGGCCGTCGACACCGCGACCGACTCGGTGGTGACCGGGGTGGCCGAGCTGACGGGCGGTTCGATCGCGGACGTGCGCGTCCTCGCCGAGCGGGTGGTGGCCGATCATCGTCGCCATGCCGAGCTGCTGACCACGCTGATCGCCGAGTCGCTCGCCGAATCGGGTGTTTCCCGCAGTGCTCTCGACGCAGTCGTGATCGGTTGCGGACCAGGACCTTTCACCGGGTTGCGGGTCGGCATGGCGACCGGTGCGGCCTTCGCCGACGCGCTCGGCGTCCCGGCGTACGGCGTCTGCTCGCTGGACGCCCTCGCGCAGGAGGCCGATGCCGGATCGGCGGCGTCGGACGTGCTCGTGGTCACCGACGCCCGCCGGCGCGAGGTCTACTGGGGTCTCTATCGGAACGGCGAGCGCAGGCGTGGCCCGGAGGTGACCGCGCCGGCCGTCGTCGCCGATGAGCTCGCCCGGGATCTGGCGGACGGCGTGATCGGCGTGGCCGCGGGTTCGGCGTCGCATCTGGAGCTCGTGGGCTGGGCCGGTGCGCCGCCGCGCGTCCGTGTGCCCTCGGTGCGCGGACTCGTGGCCGCCGCGGCACCCGGCATCATGGCCGGTGTCGCTCCGGAACCTCTTGTCCCGCTCTATCTTCGACGCCCCGACGCGGTCGAACAGAAAGCCCGGAAAGTCGGGGCGAAGCGATGACCGCACCCGAGCTGGTCATCGATGCACTGACCTACGACGACATCCCGCAGTGTGCGGAGCTGGAGAAGCGGATGTTCGCCGAGGATTCGCCGTGGCCGGCCGCGGCGTTCCGGGCGGAACTCAACGCGCCGTACAACACCTACTTCGCGGCGCGGGAACGCGCCGGCGCGCAGATCATCGGGTACGCCGGGCTTTCCACCCTCGGAGGACCCGACGCCTACGAATGCGAGATCCACACGATCGCCGTCGATCCGGAGTACCGCGGCCGCGGCATCGGCAAGACGCTCCTGGAAGCCATGTTGGCGATCGCCGACGAGAACGACGCGCCGGTGTTCCTCGAGGTGCGCACCGACAACGAGGTGGCCATCGCGCTGTACTCGACGCATGGGTTCAGCACCGCCGGAATCCGGCGCAACTACTATCAGCCGTCCGGTGCGGATGCCTACACGATGTTGCGGCTCCCGGTCTCGGGGCGGCCGCTCGAACCCGAGGAGGGCCCGGCGTGATCGTCATGGGTATCGAGAGTTCCTGCGACGAGACGGGTGTCGGCATCGTGCGCTGGACGCCGGGTGACGGCGGTGCCCCGGGATTCGCGACGCTGCTCGCCGACGAGGTCGCCTCGAGTGTCGACGAGCACGCCCGTTTCGGCGGCGTGGTCCCCGAGATCGCCTCGCGGGCGCATCTGGAGGCCATCGTGCCGACGATGCGCCGGGCACGCGAGACCGCGGGCATCGACCGTCCCGACGCCATCGCGGTCACGATCGGTCCGGGGCTGGCCGGGGCCCTGCTGGTCGGCGTCGCCGCGGCCAAGGCCTATGCACTGGCCTGGGACGTGCCGCTGTACGCGATGAACCACCTCGGCGGCCATGTCGCGGTGGACACCCTCGAACACGGCCCGATGCCCGAGTGCGTCGCGCTGCTCGTCTCCGGGGGCCACACACACCTGCTGCACGTCACCGATCTCGCCGAGCCGATCGTCGAACTCGGCACCACCGTCGACGACGCCGCCGGCGAGGCCTTCGACAAGGTGGCCCGCCTGCTCGACCTCGGTTTCCCCGGCGGGCCGGCCCTGGACCGCGCCGCCCGCGAGGGGGACCCCCGGGCCATCGCTTTCCCGCGGGGCATGACCGGGCCCCGCGACTCTCGGCATGATTTCTCCTTCAGTGGGGTCAAGACCGCGGTGGCGCGGTATGTCGAGAAGTGCGAGCGCGACGGGATCGACGTTCCGATCGCCGATGTGGCGGCGTCGTTCCAGGAGGCCGTCGCCGACGTGCTGACGATGAAAGCGGTGCGCGCCTGCACCGACCTCGGCGTCGACACCCTGGTCCTCGGCGGGGGAGCGACCGCCAACTCCCGTATCCGCTCGCTCGCCGAAGAACGTTGCCGCGCTGCGGGAATCACGCTGCGGGTGCCCAAGCCGCGTCTGTGCACCGACAACGGCGTGATGATCGCGACGCTCGGTGCCCACGTCATCGCCGGTGGCGCCGAACCCTCGCCGCTGACCGTGGCCTCGGACCCGGCGATGTCGGTGCGGGTGAGTCAGCTGTAGTCCGCTGGGCCGCGCCCCGCGTATCGCCGGAAGCGAACACGTCGGACTTTTGCACCCGCCGCCCTTGAGTGCTGGCACTCGCATGTATAGAGTGCTAGTTGGCGCTGAGTGAAGCCTCGGATACCCGCGACGACGAGGTTTTGTCCCAGTGCCATGAACGTGCAGATTCTTTCTCAGTACGAAAGTTGAGGACTCACATCGTGGCGAGCGTGAACATCAAGCCGCTTGAGGACAAGATCCTGGTGCAGGCCGTTGAGGCCGAGACGACCACCGCCTCAGGCCTGGTCATCCCGGACTCCGCCAAGGAGAAGCCGCAGGAAGGCACCGTCATCGCCGTCGGCGAGGGTCGGGTCACCGAGCAGGGCAACCGCGTCCCCGTCGACGTCAAGGAAGGTGACACCGTCATCTACAGCAAGTACGGCGGCACCGAGATCAAGTATGCCGGCGAGGACTATCTGATCCTCTCGGCACGCGACGTCCTTGCCGTCATCGGCAAGTAAGACTCGGGCAACCCAGACCCGCAAGTCGCTTTCGCGTCTCACACCGCCCCGGCGCCCCGTCCAGGGGTACCGGGGCGGTGTGCGTCGCCTCGAGCGGCTCCCGTTGAAGAAAGTGATTCATGGCCAAGCAGATTGAATTCAACGAAACCGCGCGGCGGGCGCTCGAGCGAGGCATCGACCAGCTCGCCGACACCGTCAAGGTCACCCTCGGCCCGCGCGGCCGACATGTGGTGCTCGCCAAGGCATTCGGCGGACCCAGCGTCACCAACGACGGCGTCACCATCGCGCGCGACATCGATCTCGAGGATCCGTTCGAGAACCTCGGTGCGCAGCTGGTGAAGTCGGTCGCCACCAAGACCAACGACGTCGCAGGCGACGGCACCACCACCGCAACGGTTCTCGCGCAGGCAATGGTCAAGGCGGGCATGCGCAACGTGGCCGCCGGATCGAACCCGATCGAACTCGGGCAGGGGATCAGCAAGGCCGCCGACGCGTTGAGCGAGGCACTGCTGGCTGCCGCGACCCCGGTCTCCGGTGAGCAGGCCATCGCCCAGATCGCCACCGTGTCCTCGCGCGACGAGGAGATCGGGGAGATGGTCGGCAAGGCGATGACCGCGGTCGGCGCCGACGGCGTCGTCACCGTCGAGGAGAGCTCGGGCCTGAGCACCGATCTCGAGATCACCGAGGGCGTCCAGTTCGACAAGGGCTTCCTCTCGCCCTACTTCGTCACCGACATCGACAGCCAGGAAGCCGTCCTCGAAGACGCTCTCGTGCTGCTGTACCGCGACAAGATCAGCTCGCTGCCGGAGTTCCTGCCGCTGCTGGAGAAGGTCGTCGAGGCCGGCAAGTCGCTGCTGATCGTCGCCGAGGATGTCGAGGGCGAGCCGCTGTCGACGCTGGTGGTGAACTCGATCCGCAAGACGATCCGTGCCGTCGCGGTCAAGGCGCCGTTCTTCGGCGACCGCCGCAAGGCGTTCCTCGAGGACCTCGCGGTCGTGACCGGCGGCACCGTGGTCTCCGCCGACATCGGTTTGAGCCTGTCGACCGCGGGTCTGGACGTCCTCGGGTCGGTCCGTCGTGTTGTGGTGACCAAGGACGCCACCACGCTGGTCGAGGGTGCGGGCACCAAGGAGGCGATCGCCGACCGCTCGGCACAGTTGCGCCGCGAGATCGAGCAGTCCGACTCCGACTGGGACAAGGAGAAGCTGGCCGAGCGTCTGGCCAAACTCTCCGGTGGTGTCGCCGTGATCCGTGTCGGTGCGGCCACCGAAACCGCACTGAAGGAGCGTAAGCACCGCGTCGAGGACGCTGTGGCAGCTGCGAAGGCCGCAGTCGAAGAGGGCATCATCCCCGGCGGTGGCTCGGCCATCGTCCAGGCGGCGAAGAAGCTCGACGAGCTCGCCGACTCGCTCACCGGCGACGAGGCACTCGGTGTCCGGGTGGTCCGCGCCGCCGCGAAGGCTCCGCTGTACTGGATCGCCGCCAACGCGGGTCTCGACGGCGCCGTGGTGGTCGACAAGGTCGCCAACGGCGGCGACGGCGCGGGTTTCAACGCCGCGAGCCTCACCTACGGCGACCTGGTCGCCGAGGGCATCATCGATCCGGTGAAGGTGACCCGTTCCGCGGTCGTCAACGCCGCGTCGGTGGCGCGGATGGTGCTCACGACCGAGACCGCGATCACCGACAAGCCTGCCGAGGAGCCCGCCGGCCACGCCGGCCACGGCCACTCGCACTGACGCACAACCACAAGAGCCGGGCATCCTCGAGGTGAGGGTGCCCGGCTCTTGCGGTGGTTGCGCAGGTCTCGGCGCGATGCGCCGGCCCGGAGCCCGTCAGCTGGCGATGCGGCGCCCGACTCCGCGCTTCATCAGAATGCTGCGCTCGGACTCGGACAGTCCGCCCCAGATACCGTATGGCTCGGCGACCGCGAGTGCGTGTTCACGGCATTGCGCGATGACGGGGCACTGATGACACATTTCCTTGGCGCGACGCTCACGCTGGGCGCGTGCACGACCCCGCTCGCCGTCCGGATGGAAGAACATCGACGACTCGACGCCGCGGCAGAGTCCTGACATCTGCCAGTCCCAGATGTCTGCGTTGGGGCCGGGGAGATGATTGGGCTGAGGCATGGCAGCTACTCCTTGTGTGAGGCCGCACCGAGGTGCTGAGTGGAGAAACGTCGATTTACTGCAACGCTGTGCACACATTAAGCGGGCCTGAGAAATCGCGTCAATAGTCTCGAAAAGGGACATGCGCTCCGCGAAAGTCTCGGAAATGTTAACTACTGGTTGCCCGGCGGGTGCGCGTTAGCACAGCGGTTTCCGGGTATACCGATACCCCCTGGATTGGTGACACGGGTACCGGATGACCTGTGGGTATGCATGGGCTGAACTACTGTGGGAGCGATCGGAGCCGACACGGAGTGTGGTGACGTCGACAGGATCGATTTACCTCAGCGAAATCTGCTGATGATGCCCGCGTGATCTAACGGGAGAATTAACGTTTGGACTCGTTCGTTAAATTCAGGAAAACCGAAAAGATCCCAGTGACCAAGAACACTCCTCCTGCCCTCGACAACGCCCCTGAACTGCGCCGACACGGCTCCGGCGTACCCGGGCGGGCTTCACCGCCCGGCGAAGCTGCCGCCGAGAAGGCTTGGCGGTGCGAATGGGAGCGCGCCGTGACGGTCGGCGGACGCGGCGACTATGCAGCCGCCCTCACCGAGCTGGCATCTCTGGAAAGGTGCATCCGGTCGCGGCACGGCGGCGAGCCCCGCACCGGCGCGGCGGCGGCACTGTTGTCGCTGTGCCGCAGCACGACCGCATCGCTGATGCGCCAGGGCGGCCGTCATCGCCGCGCGCTCGGCCTGGACGGGTGGGCGGCGGCGGTGGCTCTGCCCGACGGTATGTCGACGTCGATCGTCCCCACCCACGGGCCGGGCGGGTTCTCTCTGACCCGGGCGGCGATGGCCGACGCCGTGATCGGCCTGGCCGCCGACAATCTCGGTCTGCTGCGGTTGGGTGCGTCCCGCCGGCTCCTGGCGCGTGCGCGTGTGGTCCTCGACGCGGACGGGCAGGGATCCGCGGCTGCCCCGGGTGACGGGTGGTCATGGGATGCGGTGACGGGGGACTGGCTGACCGCGACGCGGTGCCGGCTCCGATGGGAATGGGTGAGTGCGGAACTGGGCCTCTACTCCGGCGACGTCGGAATGGGCGTCGAGCATGCCCGGGCGGGCGATCTCCTCGTCGCGCAGATGATCGACCACACGGCCGACGCCGTCCCGGTGCGGCATCGGGTGAAAACCGCCCTGATCTCGGCGGCCGCCACGGCCGGACTGGGCGATCTCGAGGCGGCGTCGACGGCTGCCAGGGTCGTCGTGCGGGACGCGGACGAACACGGTCTGATGCCTTTGGAGTGGGCGGCAACGAGCCTGCTGGTCGGCACCGGCACCGCCTCGGCCCGCGAGGTGCGGCGGCATCGCCGGCTCCGCGCCACGCTCATCGGCAAGGGCATGCCGTTGACCGCCGGGGCCGATGGCTAAGGTATGTGGGGGTCTGCCTCGCCATCGCCGCTGGAAAAGACATCCTTGGTGCCGCCGTCAGCGGTGTCAGATGTCTGCGCAGCCGGTGATGTCACGAGCGTGGGCACCCTAACAGGACTGGTCACACCGGTCGTACCGATCTGTAACACGGGGATTCCTACACGCGATGAAGCTGACAGGTGGTGAGTTGGACGACGCTGTCCGGGCCGCGAGCCGGGGCGATCGTGCCGCTCTCACGTCAGTTCTCGAAAGCGTGCAGGAACCCATCCTGCGCTATTGCCGAGGGCGAATCGGAGTCGGAGAACGGCATCTGTTCTCCGCAGATGACATCGCACAGGAGGCTTTGATGGCGGTGATGACCGCGGTGCCCCGTTATCGGGACCAAGGCAAACCCTTCATGGCCTTCGTCTATGGCATCGCCTCGCACAAGGTCGCCGACGCGATGCGCGTCGCCGCGCGCGTCAAGTCCGATCCGGTCGACGAGGTGCCCGAGGTGTCGCACGTCACGGGCGGCCCCGAGCAGTACGCCCTCGACGCCGACGGCAGCAGGCGGATGCGGGCGCTGCTGGCGATACTCCCCGAGAAGCAACGCGAAGTGCTGGTGCTGCGTCTGATCGTGGGCATGTCCGCCGAGGAGACGGCCCAGGCGATCGGCAGCACCGCGGGCGCTGTGCGGGTGGCCCAGCACCGTGCGCTGGCGAAGTTGAAGGACGAGCTCAAACGGGCGGGGGGTCATGATGAGCGGAGAGTCTGATTGGCGCCGACGTCGCTCCGTGCACGGCCGCGATCAGCTACGACGACCCGGGCAGCCGCCGACGCACCGTCGCGCACCCGGCCCCAGCGGTCCCGATCCCAGCGGACCCGACTTTCGCCCCGAGGATGTGAGTGCTGACATGTATGAGGAGACCGGCACCCTGAGCAGGATCGGCGCGCGCCGCGACGCCGATGGCCTCGCCGGCGATGGCCGCGACGATGCTCTGTTGGCAGGACTCAACACCCTGGGCGACGATGCACTCGACCTCTCCGATGTCGGCTTCGACGAGAACTTCCTCGACGCGCTGTCCCGCGATGTCCCTGTCCCCACGCGTGACGATGCCGAATACCAACTGGCCGAACTGCTCTCGGGCTGGCGTAACGAGGCCGTGTCGGCGCCCGCGGCCGAGCTGGTCTCCATCGACGACGTCGAACGCGCCATCGACAGCTCGCAGCGTGCGAGCCGCGGACGCCGGATGATCCGTCATCTGCGTGTCGTGTCGGGTGCCGCCGCCATCGTCATCGTCGCCGCCGCCGGGCTCACGGTGCTCTCCGAGGGGTCGCAACCCGGGGATCCGCTATGGGGGATCAAGCAGGTCGTGTTCGCCGAGGCGGCGTCGGAAACCCAGGCGGCCCATGATGTCCGCACCGACCTCGAGCGTGCCGAGGCGGCGATCGCCGCGGGTGACACCGTCGCCGCGTCGAGCCTGATCGCCAAGGCGCAGAGCAACATGGGGCCGATGCGCGACAACGACCTCCGCGACGAGATGCTCAACTGGATGACTCGTCTGCGGGCGGGTGCCGGTCTGCCCGCGACCGAGTCCACCACCTCGCCGTCGGATTCCGTGCTGCCCTCGATCGAGACCACGCGCCCGGATCTGCGCATCGACCCGAAGGACCCGTCGGCACCCGAGAAGCCGTCGACGACACTGCCGACCCCGCCGCCGGCGGAACAGTCCGAGCCCACCGACGAGCCGTTGCCGAGCGAACAGCCGGTGCCCTCGGCCCCGCCGAGTGAGGACACTCAGTCGCCGAGTGCGCCGACGCTGAGCAAGTCGATGACCCGCACTCCCGCCGAGTTCCCGGAGATTCCGTGGACACCGCCCCCCGGCGTCGACGCGTCGGCCAAGCGGCCCGGCTGAGTCGGCCTGCCCCGACCGAACACGACTGCGCCCGTACCGAGAGATCATCGGTACGGGCGCAGTCGTCGTTGTGGAGGTGTCGTTGTTATCGAAGCGTCGTCGTGGAAGTGTCCGCCCGCGGCAGAGTCAGCGACTGTCGTCGAGGTGGTTGCGGGCGTCGGCGTAGCCCCGGCAGTAATCCCACGTCACATAGGCGTCGGGGCGCGGGTCGACGGCGGGCTCGTGCGGTCGGACGGTGCCGTCGATGAGCAGCTGGATCAGGTTTGCGCGGAGCATGTCCCAATCGTGGTAATGGTCCTCGTGGCAGTCCTCGCAGACGACGACGAGGCCGCGGACGCCGCGGTGGGCCAACAGTGCCTCGTACAAGGCGAGGTCGGCGAGATCTTCCTCGACCGCGAGCCGCTCGTTCTCATCCAGGGGGATACCCGGCTCCACACTGTCCAGTGCGGAGGCAGGATCGCTCGGGTCATCGGCGAACGGATCCGGCGGGAGGCCGGGTGGGAGGTGGTCACGCACACCACCACCGTAGCCGATTCCCCGGTGGTTCCGCCGAAGGCGTTCAGAGGTCTCGCCGGCACGAAATATCCCGCCTGCGGTCGTCGCGTCGGCACCGAGGGTGACGTGTGACGATCGCCGCATCACGGGAGTCGATACGATGGTCCGATGACGCATGTTCGCACCGGTGGAGACGATCCCGGCAAGGTCGCAATGCTCGGCCTGACCTTTGACGACGTCCTGTTGCTGCCGTCGGCCTCCGACGTCATTCCCAGCGACGTCGACACCTCGTCCCGCGTGACCAAGAACGTGACGCTACGCGTGCCCCTGGTGAGTTCGGCGATGGACACCGTCACCGAGTCCCGGATGGCCATCGCGATGGCCCGCGCCGGCGGTATGGGCGTGTTGCACCGCAACCTGTCGATCGAGGATCAGGCCGGTCAGGTGGAGACCGTCAAACGGTCCGAGGCCGGCATGGTGACCGATCCGGTGACCTGTACGCCCTCGCACACGCTGGCCGAGGTCGACGCGATGTGCGCGCGCTACCGCATCTCGGGGCTGCCGGTGGTCGACGACAAGGGCGAGCTCGTCGGCATCATCACCAACCGCGACATGCGCTTCGAGGTCGATCAGAGCCGCCCGGTCGCCGAGGTCATGACCAAGGCGCCGCTCATCACCGCCCAGGAGGGGGTCTCGGCCGAGGCCGCGCTGGGGCTGCTGCGGCGCCACAAGATCGAGAAGCTTCCCATCGTCGACGGCAACGGTCGCCTGACCGGACTCATCACGGTGAAGGACTTCGTCAAGACCGAACAGCATCCCCTTGCCACCAAGGACTCCGACGGCCGACTTCTCGTCGGGGCCGCCGTCGGTACCGGCGGCCCGCAGTGGGATCGCGCGATGGCCCTGGCCGACGCCGGCGCGGACGTGATCATCGTCGACACCGCCCACGCCCACAACCGGCTGGTGCTGGACATGGTGGCCAAGCTCAAGGCCGAGGTCGGCGAGCGTGTCGACGTGGTCGGCGGCAACGTCGCCACCCGTGAGGCGGCGCAGGCACTCATCGACGCCGGTGCGGACGCGGTGAAGGTCGGTGTCGGACCGGGCTCGATCTGCACGACCCGCGTCGTGGCGGGTGTCGGCGCCCCGCAGATCACCGCGATCCTCGAGGCGGTTGCGGTGTGTCACAAGGCCGGTGTACCGGTCATCGCCGACGGCGGTCTGCAGTACTCGGGCGACATCGCCAAGGCGCTCGCCGCCGGTGCGTCGACCGCGATGCTCGGCTCGCTGCTGGCGGGTACCGCCGAGGCGCCGGGCGAGCTGGTCCTGGTGAACGGCAAGCAGTTCAAGAGTTACCGCGGAATGGGTTCGCTCGGCGCGATGCAGGGACGCGGTCAGGCCAAGTCGTATTCCAAGGACCGCTACTTCCAGGACGACGTCCTCAAGGAGGAGAAGCTGGTGCCCGAGGGCATCGAGGGACGCGTGCCGTTCCGCGGTCCGCTCTCGCAGGTGATCCATCAGCTCGTCGGCGGCCTGCGTGCGGCGATGGGTTACACCGGCGCGTCGACCATCACCGACCTGCAGACCGCGCGGTTCGTGCAGATCACCGCGGCCGGACTCAAGGAGTCCCACCCGCACGACGTCACACTGACCACCGAGGCACCCAACTACTATTCCCGCTGAACACCCTCGTTCCCGCTGGACATCCTTGGCCGTTCCCGCCGGACCGCTCCGGTGCGGGACGCCGTAGGGTCGGTGTGCAGCTGGAACCCCGCAGAAAGGCGCAGTGGTGCGTGACCTCGTCGAAATCGGCATGGGCCGGACAGCCCGACGGACCTACGAGCTGGACGACATCAACATCGTCCCGTCCCGTCGGACCCGCTCTTCCAAAGACGTATCCACCGCATGGCAGATCGATGCCTACCGGTTCTCCTCGCCGATCCTCAGCCATCCGACCGACGCACTGGTGTCGCCGGCGGCCGCCATCGAGCTGGGCAAGCTCGGTGCTCTCGGTGTTCTGAACGGCGAAGGCCTCTGGGCGCGTCATCGCGACGTCGAGGCCAAGATCGCCGAACTGGTCGCGATCGCCGCCAACGACCCGGATCCCTATGCGGCAGTCCGGCATCTGCAGCGGCTCCACGCCGCGCCGCTCGACAGCGGGCTGCTGGCCGAGGCGGTGGCACAGGTCCGCGAGGCCGGTGTCACCACGGCTGTCCGGGTGAGCCCGCAGCACGCTCCGGAACTGACCCCGGCGCTGCTGGCCGCGGGCGTCGAGCTCCTGGTGGTGCACGGCACCATCATCTCCGCCGAGCACGTGGCGCAGACCGATGCCGACGGTGTCGCACGCGAACCGCTGAACCTCAAGACCTTCATCGCCGACCTCGACATCCCCGTCATCGCCGGCGGTGTGCACGACCACCGCACCGCACTGCACCTCATGCGGACCGGAGCGGCAGGCGTGATCGTCGGCTACGGCTCGGCAGCGGGTGCGACGACGACCGGTGAGGTGCTCGGCATCGGGGTGCCCATGGCCACCGCCATCGCCGACGCCGCCGCCGCACGGCGTGATTACCTCGACGAGACCGGCGGACGTTATGTCCACGTCATCGCCGACGGCGACATCCACAACTCCGGCGACCTCGTCAAGGCGATCGCCTGCGGTGCCGACGCCGCCGTGCTCGGGACGCCGCTCGCGGCAACGAGTTCCGCACCGGGCGGCGGCTGGTACTGGCCGTCGGCGGCGGCGCACCCGGACACTCCGCGGGGTGCCCTGCTGCAGGTTGCCGCCGATGAGGACCGGCCGAGCCTCGAGCGCGTCCTCTACGGCCCGTCCGACGATCCCTACGGTGAGCTGAACGTCGTCGGCGCGTTGCGTCGCGCCATGGCCAAGGCCGGCTACTGCGATCTCAAGGAGTTCCAGCGGGTGGGGCTCTCCGTTCGCGCCTGACCGGTCGACCCGTCGACCAACCCGCCCCCACAATCCGCCCTCCACGGCGATGCCGGCGTCATATCGTCGTCGACGGTGCTGTGGAGGGTGGTTTTGTGCGGCCACTCGGGGGTGGAGGTTAGGTAAACCTGACTGCCCGTACGTGACAACGGTCGTTAGTATCGTCTGCATGTCAGCCAAGCAGCAGAGCGCGCACCCCTCGGCCGATTTCGATGTGCTGATCGTCGGCTCCGGTTTCGGCGGCAGTGTCAGCGCGCTGCGCCTGGTGGAGAAGGGGTACCGCGTCGGCGTCGTCGAAGCGGGTCGTCGGTTCGCCGATGAGGAGTTCGCCAAGACCAGCTGGCGGCTCAATCGATGGCTGTGGGCCCCGAAGCTGGGTCTGTACGGAATCCAGCGTATCCACGCGCTCAAGGACGTGATGATCCTCGCGGGAGCGGGTGTGGGCGGCGGGTCGCTGAACTACGCGAACACGCTGTACAAGCCGCCGACGCCGTTCTTCACCGACCCGCAGTGGGATCACATCACCGACTGGGAAGACGAGCTCACGCCGTATTATGACCAGGCCCGACGGATGCTCGGTGTCGTCACCAACCCGACGATCACGTCCTCGGATCGGGTGGTGGCCGAGGTGGCCGCGGAGATGGGTGTCGGAGACACCGTCACCCCCACACCCGTCGGCGTGTTCTTCGGGGCCAAGACCGGTCTGTCCGGTGCGCCGGGGGAGACCGTTCCCGACCCGTACTTCGGTGGTGCCGGACCGGATCGCACCGCCTGTACCGAGTGCGGCGCGTGTATGACCGGTTGCCGCGTGGGCGCCAAGAACACCCTCCTGAAGAACTACCTCGGACTCGCAGAACGCAACGGTGCCACCATCATCGACCGCACGACCGTGGACTCGCTGGTCCAGCGCGCCGACGGGTCGTGGGAGGTCGGTACGCACCATTCGTCGTCGTGGGGTCCGGTGGGGCGTCGTCGACGCACCATCACGGCCGGACAGGTGATCCTGGCCGCCGGTACCTTCAACACCCAGCGGCTGCTGCACCACGCGAAAGTCGATACGCTGCCGAAGATCTCGGATGCGATGGGCCGGTTGACGCGCACCAACTCGGAGTCCATCCTCGGTGCGATGGGCTCGCGGATCGACCCGGAGAACGACTACTCGCGCGGTGTCGCGATCACGTCGTCGTTCTATCCCGAGCCGAACACCCACATCGAACCGGTGCGATATGGCAAGGGCTCCAACGCGATCGCTTACCTGCAGACCCTGCTCACCGACGGCGGGACGCGCCGCAACCGCTTCGGCCAGTTCCTGCGTCAGGTCGCGAAGAACCCGTTCCTGCTGGTGCGTCTGCTCGTCGTGCGCCAGTGGAGCGAACGCACCGTCATCGCGCTGGTCATGCAGAACAACAACAACTCGCTGACCACCTTCGTCCGCAAGCGCGGGCCGCTGCGTTACGTCACCAGCAAGCAGGGTCACGGCGAGCCGAACCCGACATGGATTCCCAAGGGCAACGAGGCAACTCGGCGGATCGCGGCGAAACTGAACGACGGCATGGCCGGCGGCACGTGGGGCGACCTGGTGAACATGCCACTCACCGCCCACTACCTCGGCGGGTGTGCCATCTCCGACGATCCCGAATCCGGGGTCATCGATCCCTACCAGCGGGTGTGGAACTACCCCACGCTGCACATCACCGACGGCGCGTCGATCTCGGCCAACCTCGGCGTCAATCCGTCCCTGACGATCTGCGCGCAGGCGGAGCGGGCAGCGGCGTTGTGGCCCAACAAGGGTGAAGACGATCGGCGCCCGGCCCAGGGCGACCCGTACCGGCGCATCACCCCGACGGTGCCGGTGGCGCCGGTGGTTCCCGCTGATGCTCCTGGCGCGTTGCGGTTGCCGATCACCCCGATCCGGAATCCGTAGCAACAGTGCGGTCATAGCGCGCTGTGGTGTCTCGGGTCATCGCTGACACTTTTGTCTCGGGACATCGCTGACAGTCATGCTGCCGGAAGTGGTTGTCGTTTGCCATGGGTGCCGGGGGTTCGACGCTGGCCTTGGTAGCGGCGAGTGGGGTCGGCGTCGAACTCACGCACAATGGTGGTGCCGCTGAAGATGACGATGTGGTTGTCGTCGCAGATGGCGTCGAGGGTGTGTCCACCCCACCGGTTGCCGACCTGGACGAAGTAGGGGCCCACAGTGATTTTGCCTTGCTTGGGGTTGACCTGTTGGCGGGTGGTGAACACTGGTGCTGGTAACGGCCGGTCGACCGGCCGGGCGTGTTCGGTGGCATGGAACGCCTCGGCCGGAGTCGCACCACGTAGCGCACGATGGGGTCGACTGTGGTTGTAATAGCCGCGGAATCGGTCGAGCATCTCGTTGAGGTCGCGACGGTCGCCGGTGCCGGTTGGGTGTTCAGCCAGCGTTTGAGTGTCTGCCAGAACCGCTCGATCTTGCCGCAGGTCTGTGGGTGATACGGGCGGGAGTTGATGGTCCGGGTACCCAGCGCACGCAGATTCTTCTCCAGCGGTGTTTCGAATCCACGATGCTTACCGGTGTACACAAATCCGTTGTCAGTCAACGACATCGACGGAACACCACATTCGGTGATGCCGGCGAGCATCACCTGCCACACCAGTGTGGTGGTGGCGTCACCGGTGTCGGGGGCCAGCGCGCACAGATACCGGGAGTGGTCATCGATTGTGCCCGCGATCGCTACCGAGGTGCCGTCGCTGAGGTGCCACTCGGTCCAGTCCGACTGCCACAACTCGTTGGGGCGCTCGTAGCAGAACCGCCGCATCGACGACTTCGGCCGTTTGGCCGGCTCGGCAACAATTAGCCCGTGCCGGTGCAGAATTCGCCATACGGTTGAGCGTGAGGGCACCGAATCGGCACCCTCACGCTGCAACGTCCACACAATCGACTGCGGCCCGTGATCCAGGCCCGCGGACTGCAAACGCGTCCGCGTGGCGATCACCAGCGCCTCGACGTCGCCACCCACACGCCCCGGCTCTGTGTGCGGTCGGCGCGACCGTGGTTCGAGCCCGGCCAGCCCATCAGCGACGAAGCGGCGCCGCCACTTGTAGAACGTCTGCCGGCTGATGTTCTGCTCCCGACAGAACTCGGCCACGTTCTCGATTCCACCCGCCAACGCCGTAGCTGCACGAACGTCCATCGCCGTCACCTTCTGGGCCATGAACCATGCTGGCCACGCCCTGCTCAGGTGTCAGCGATGTCCCGAGACATCACCTGTCAGCGATGTCCCGGATCAGAACAGCGGTCATAGCGCGCACTGTTGCTACGGAATCCCGCGGTGGGCTCAGTCGAGGCCGCGTGCGGTCAGCGTGTCGGCGAATCCGTCGGCGGTACGCAACGCGGCCAGCACCACCGGGGCCACGAGGATGCGGGGTCCCGGTCGGAGTCCGCGGGCCTTGCGCGCCTCGTCGACCTCCCGCACCACCTCGACCATCAGCGGGATCGCCCGGATCGTGAGGGCCAGGGCGATGGCGATGAGGTCGATCCGGATGCCGAACCGCTGCAGCGGACCGAGGGCGGCCACGATGGTGTCGAGCATGTCGGTGGTGCGCGTCGTGAGCGTGACGACGGTGGCCAGCGCGACCGACAGCGCGAGCACCCCGCAGATCACGACCGCCCGGCGCCAGTCGGTGAAGATCACCTGGAACGCGAAGATGAAGACCAGCAACCACATCAGCGGGCGGAGCTGTCGCCACGCGTCGCGCGGACCGATCCCGCCCAGCGCGTAGATCACCGCGACGCCGACGGTCGCGATGCCCAGCGCGGGCACGGTCCGGACGGTCAACGACAACACCAGGATGAGCACGCCCATCGCGAGGAACTTGAACCCTGCGGGCAACCGGTGCAGCACGGTGTTGCCGGGACGGTAGACGCCGAGGACGTTCACGACATCAGCTCGCGGTAGGCGGCGAGTGCCGGGGCGGGCACGTCGTCGGCGACGACCCGGCCGTCGTCGATGACGAGAACGCGGTCGAAGCCGGTGAGGATGTCGAGGTCGTGGCTGACGACGATGAGCTGCTCGTCGAGCGTGGCGAAGACATCGGTGAGCATCCGGGTGTTGCGCAGGTCGAGCAGGGTGGTCGGCTCGTCGGCGACGATGATCGCCGGGCCGGTCACGAAGATCGACGCCAGGGCGAGCAGCTGCTTCTGTCCGCCGGAGAGTCGCTGCGCCGGATGGTCGGCGTGGTCGGCGAGGCCGAAGCGGGCGAGCACCTCGCGGGCGCGGGCGGCGCGTCGGGACTTGTCGAGATCGGTTCGGCGCAGCGACAGCTCGATGTCCTCGAGCACCGTCGGCATGATGATCTGCCGGTCGGGATCGGAGAAGATGAACCCGACGCGGCGTCGGACCTCACGCTTGTTCTTCGCCACGACGAGACCGTCGACGGTCACGGTGCCCGAGTCCGGGACCACGAGTGCGTTGATCATCCGGGCGAGGGTCGACTTGCCGCTGCCGTTGGCCCCGACGATCCCGATTCTGTTCTCGGACAGGGTCAATGAGATGTCGCGCAGCACGACGCGCCCGTCGTAGGCGTGCGAGACACCCTCGAACTCGATCATCGGTACCCGGCCTTCGGGATGGACGGCGTGGTCAGCGGCCGACGGCGCCGGCACGCCCGGACAACCGCAGCGGTGCGATGAGGCCGGGCCGCCCCCGATGGACCTGCGCGGCGACGAGCGCCGCGACCACGACCTTCGCGATGTCGCCGGGGATGAACGGGCCGTTGGACGTGATCGCCGCCCATACCGTCAGATCGGTACGCAGGATGAGACCCAGCGTCCCGAACACGTAGAGCACGAGCATGCCGCCCAGGGCGTTGACACCGATGCCCCACAGCACCCGGTAGCGCGGCATCATCATCGCGGTCAGCACCCCGATCACGATGACGGCGGGCAGGAACCCGATGAAGTAGCCGGCGGTCGGCGACGCGAGCGCGGTGTAGCCGTTGCGGCCACCCGACAGGATGGGCAGCCCCGCGATCGCGAGCACCATGAACAGGACGACGGCCAGCGTGCCCTTCTTGGGACCGAGGATCGCTCCGGCGAGGATCACGCCGAGTGTCTGGAAGGTGATCGGTACACCGCTGGTGCCGATGTTGATGGTGCCGGGTAGTCCGAGCGCGGCGATCAGCGCGGCGAACACGGCGGCCTGGGTGAGGTCGCCGATGCTCAGCGACCAGCGATTTGGGGTATCCGGCGATGCAGTCATGTCGATTGCGGAGTATTTCACGGAACCCGTGTGGGGCGCGCAGGGGCGGCCGCGTGCACGCCCACTAGACTCGGCCGGGTGACAGATTCTTCTGCAGAGGATTTCCTCGAAGGCCCACGGCCGGTGCTCGTCGTCGACTTCGGTGCGCAGTACGCGCAGCTGATCGCCCGCCGGGTGCGCGAGGCGCGGATCTACTCCGAGGTGATCTCCCATGAGGCCCCGCTCGCGAAGATCCAGGAGAAGAACCCGGTCGCGATCATCCTGTCCGGTGGCCCGTCGTCGGTCTACGCCGAGGACGCACCTGACCTCGATCCGGCGATCTTCGATCTCGACGTCCCGGTGTTCGGCATCTGCTACGGCTTCCAGGCGATGGCCGACAAGCTCGGCGGCGACGTGGCCAACACCGGTGGTCGCGAATTCGGCCGCACCACGCTGACGGTCAACGGGGAAGGTGTCCTCCATCAGGGTCTGTCGGATACCCAGCCGGTGTGGATGAGTCACAACGACGCCGTGCAGTCGCCGCCGGAGGGGTTCACCGTCACCGGTTCGACGCCCGGTGCGCCCGTCGCATCGTTCGAGAACCTCGAGCGACGCATGGCCGGTGTCCAGTACCACCCGGAGGTGCTGCACACCCCCCACGGTCAGCAGATCCTCACCCGGTTCCTCTACGAGATCGCGGGTCTCGAGGCCACCTGGACCGCGTCGAACATCGCCGACGCGCTGATCGACGCGGTCGCCGACCAGATCGGCGACGGCCGGGCGATCTGCGGGCTGTCCGGCGGTGTGGACTCCGCGGTCGCGGCGGCGCTGGTGCAGCGCGCGATCGGCGACCGCCTGACGTGCGTCTTCGTCGACCACGGCCTGCTGCGCGCCGGTGAGCGCGAACAGGTCCAGCACGACTTCGTCGGCGCGACCGGCGCCAAGCTGGTCACCGTCGACGCCGCCGACACCTTCCTGCGGGAACTGTCGGGTGTGAGCGACCCCGAGACCAAGCGCAAGATCATCGGCCGCGAGTTCATCCGTTCCTTCGAAGGTGCGGTGAGTGAGGTCCTCGGCGAGGAGGCCGAATCCGGGGAGAAGGTGGAGTTCCTCGTCCAGGGCACGCTGTACCCCGACGTCGTGGAGTCCGGCGGCGGTAGCGGCACCGCGAACATCAAGAGCCATCACAACGTCGGTGGCCTGCCCGACGACCTCGAATTCAGTCTCGTCGAACCCCTCCGCCTGCTGTTCAAGGACGAGGTGCGTGCGGTCGGGCGCGAACTCGGCCTGCCCGAGGAGATCGTCGCGCGTCAGCCCTTCCCCGGGCCGGGTCTGGCGATCCGCATCGTCGGCGAGGTGACCGGTGACCGGCTCGAGACGTTGCGGAAAGCCGATCTCATCGCTCGCGAGGAGCTCACCGCAGCCGGTCTCGACTCACAGATCTGGCAGTGCCCGGTGGTGCTGCTCGCCGACGTCCGCAGCGTGGGCGTGCAGGGCGACGGCCGCACCTACGGCCACCCGATCGTGCTGCGTCCGGTCTCGAGCGAGGACGCGATGACCGCGGACTGGACCCGGGTGCCCTACGAGGTACTCGAGGTCATCTCGACCCGCATCACCAACGAGGTGGCCGAGGTCAACCGCGTGGTGCTCGACGTGACGAGCAAGCCGCCGGGCACCATCGAGTGGGAGTGACACGACCATGATCGGCCGGTGGCGGTAGCCACCGGCCGATTTCTTTCGGCGTCTTGTCCGGACGGGTCTTCTGCGGGACAGGGTCGTTCAGCGTCGCGGGCGTGCCCCGGACACGATCAGGACCAGGCCGATCAGCAGCCCGATCCCCACCGCCACCCACCCGAGGTCGGTGGCGTCCGGGAGTGCGGGTCCGTCGGCGAGTCCCCAGCCGGCGACCGCGAGAGCGACGATCCCGAGGAATCCGAGACCGGGTGCGCGATGGGTCGGATCGCAGTCGCCGGTGGCGGCATTGTCGTCGTCGGTGTCGAACGGGATGCTCATCGCAGGACCTGTACCTCTCCCATGCCGGTGCGGGCGTCGATCTCCAGGACCGGCCCGTCGGTGCCGTCGCGGCCGCCGTCGAGTCCGGTGGGGCAGGTGACCTCACCGACCCCGGTGTTGCAGCTGGCGCGGACGTTCATGGTGTCGGGCACCTGGACCTTGATGACCCCGAGCCCGTTCTCGAGTCTCACCTTCCGGTCCGCGGTCAGCTCCACCTCGCGCAGATCGAGCGTCATCTCGCCCGCGCCGAGTGTGTACTCCGGCTGGATGTCGTTCTCGGTCAACGGTTTCCAGTTCCGCTCACCCGCCCCTCCGGAAGGTAGGGGACTGGAGAGTCCGCTCACTCCCGAGGCCAGCGTGGTCACGATGACGGCGACACCGAGGGCGATCCCGATCGGGACCAGACCGGTGCTGTGCTCGCCGGTGCGGCGTCGGAGGACCGCGGCGACGAGCAGTCCGGCGCCCACCACGGCCAGGCACAGCGACAGGATGTGCGGCGCGGTGAACCAGTCGACGCCGATCTGGTGCAGTGCGGCTCCGATCGCCCCCACGATGACCGCGAGACCGGCGACGAGGAGGGTCAGCGGCGACCGGTGACGCCGCCGTGCCGGTTCGGCCGGCACGGTCGGCTCGGGGAGATCCCAGGCGAAACGTGCCGCGCCCAGCGGGTCCCAGGCCGGGGGGCCGGCTTCGGTCCCGGTGACGTCTGCCTCGGTGACGTCTGTCCCGGTGGCACCGGCGTCGTTCTTCTCGAGATCGACCCGTGGCGTGGGGGTGACGGGGTGCGCTGTGGACGAGTGCGCGGAGGCCGAGTGTGCGCTGGGCGAGTGTGTGGATGCTCCGGTCATGAGCGCTCCTGGGGTCTCGGTGCCGGTCGGGGGTGTGCCGGCTGCGGGGGAGCCGGACTCGGGGAAGCCTGTTGAGGTGCCCATCCCGCGCGGTACCCAGCGTTCGAACTGGCCGGCCGCGGGTGGTGGGACGACGATGTCGGTGACCGCAGCGGTGTCGATGCTGGTTCCGACCGGCGGCGTCGGGGTGCGCAGGTACAGCAGGAACCAACCGCCGAGCATGAGGATCGCGCCGAGGAGTCCGCCCGACCCCCACGTGCGGTTGGGGCCGATCGAGGTGACGACGACGATCGCCAGCACGACGAGCAGGATGACCTGCGGGTTGCCGAGTCCGTGGGCGGAACCGTGGCCGCCTCGATGGCCGCCGTGTGCCGATCCGGCGTGGGTGGCGCGCAATGCGTCGGCGCGGGCGCGCTGGGCACCGGGAAAGGCGACCCACGCGGCCAGATACAGGATCAGCCCGCTGCCGCCGAAGAACGCTGCGACGACGAAGGCGACCTTCACCAGGGTCGGGTCGACGCGATACCGGGCCGCGATGCCGGTGCACACGCCCGCGATGGTCCGGTCGTCCGGACGATACGGGCGTGTCGACCACAGGCCCTGGAGCTGCTGCTGGAACTGGTTGGTGTCCATGACGACCATCGTGCCGCCGGCGGGGCACCCCGCACATCGGGTGATTCCCTGATTTGTCCCCCGATGACCCCGGGGTCGCGGAGGCCGGTGCCACCGCGACGACCGATGGGGTGGACCCACCCCGAGTCCGGCGTCGGAGAAACCGGGGTTGACCCCGATGTCCGGACGGCGTCGGCATGGGACCATCGAGGGGTGAGCGGAACGGAGGTCGAACAGGTACCACGGTTGTTGCGTCGCGACGGCGGTCGTGTCGTCGCCGGGGTCGCCGGTGGACTGGCCGACCATCTCGGCGTCGAGGTGTTCCGCGTGCGGATCGTCTTCGTGGTTCTCGCGGCACTGGCCGGCGCCGGGGTCGCCGCCTACGGTCTGCTCTGGTTCTTCTGTCCGCCGGGCAAGGACACCGCGCCGCCCGCACCGGGGGAGCGCCGGCAATCCCTGGGCCTGGCGATGATCGGGCTCGTGGCCATGGCCGTGGTGGGATTCGCGGCATCGGGGACACCCGCGGAGTACCTCGTCCCATTCGTGTTCATCGCGATCGGGGCCAGCCTGGTGTGGCGCGAGTTCGACACATCCCATCGCGCCCCGCGCACCCCGGTTCTCACCTGGACACGTCTGATCGGCGGTGTAGGGCTCGTCGTCGGCGGGCTCGTCGTGGTCGTCGTCGCCGGGGACCGCAGCTTCGGTGGACTCAATTCGACGATCCTGGCCGTAGGCGCGACCCTCATCGGCGTGGTGCTGCTGACGGTTCCGCTGTGGATGCGGATGCTGCGCACCCTCAACGAGGAGCGGGCCGCGCGCATCCGCAACGCCGAGCGAGAGGAGATCGCCTCGCATCTGCACGATTCGGTCCTGCAGACTCTCGCACTGATCCAGAAGAAGGCCGGCCGGCCCGAGGAGGTCGCGCGGCTGGCGCGCAGCCAGGAACGGGAACTGCGCTCGTGGCTGTTCGGCGACCCGGCCACCGAACGCGGCTCGCTCGCGGCGGCGCTGCGCACTGTCGGAGCAGAGGTGGAGGACGCGTACGGCATCGAGGTGGAGATCATCACCGTCGGCGACCTGCGTCCCCGCAACGCCCGCGACGCCAAACGCTGGTCGGCGCTGGTCGGCGCCACCCGGGAGGCTCTGGTCAACGCGGCCAAGCATTCCGGCGAGCGCACCGTCGACGTGTACGGCGAGGTCACCGAGGACGAGGTCGAGGTGTACGTCCGCGACCGCGGCGTGGGTTTCGACCCCGACGTCGTCGACGAGGACCGCCAGGGAATCTCCCGCTCCATCCGGGCTCGTGTGGAACGGATGGGCGGCCGCGTGAGCGTCACCTCCTCACCCGAACGGGGCACCAACGTCGGCCTGATGATGCCGCGCGGCGAGGGTGCGTCGGTCGAGGAGACGCCGGACGACGCAGACAGCGCCGCCCCCGATGTCGCCGGCCCGGTCAGTCCCGACCAGGTCAGCCCCGGCCCCGTGAGTCCCGACCAGGTCAGCCCCGACCCGGAGAGCGATGTGGCACGGGCACAATGGCGACCGACCGAACACAGGAAGGTGCGATGAGCCCCGATCCGACCCCCGACACCATCGGCGAGACCGCCGAGACGACAGCAGCCACGTGCACCGTGTACCTGGTCGACGACCACGCGGTCTTCCGTTCCGGCGTGCGCGCCGAGCTGGCCGACGAGCCGGGACTGCGGGTCGTCGGCGAGGCGGGAACGGTTCCCGAGGCGATCGACGGGATCGTCTCCGCCGCACCGGATGTGGTGTTGCTCGATGTCCACATGCCGGCCGGTGGTGGTGTGGCCGTCCTGCGTGGGGTGCTCGACCGGATCAATGCGAGCGCGCAGGGTGCCGGGGCGCCGGTGTTCCTGGCGTTGAGCGTGTCCGACGCCGCGGAGGACGTCATCGCGACCATCCGGGCCGGCGCGCGCGGCTATGTGACGAAGACGATCGCCGGAACGGAGCTCGCCGACGCGGTCCGGCGGGTCGCCGAGGGGGATGCGGTGTTCAGTCCGCGACTGGCGGGATTCGTCCTGGACTCGTTCACCGGCAGGTCCGCGGCGCCGGAACCGCCCCTCGATCCCGAACTCGACTCACTGACCCGTCGCGAGCTCGAGGTGCTGCGCCTGTTGGCGCGGGGTTACACCTACCGCGAGATCGCCGAGGAACTGTTCATCTCGATCAAGACGGTGGAGACCCATGCGTCGAATGTGCTGCGCAAGACCCAGCAGTCCAACCGCAACGCGCTGACCCGCTGGGCGGCCACGCGGCACATCGGCTGACGGCCGGCCGGCCTCGAACGCGGCCTGCAGAGGTCGGGACCGCGCCCGAACTGTCAGCGTCCGAATTGTCAGCGTCCGAATTGTCAGCGCCCGAAGTCTCAGCGCCCGAATTCTCAGCGCAGCAACGCGATCGCCAGGACGACGACCACGGCGAGCACCGCGAAGAACACGAAGATCGACACCGCCAACGCCGTGCTCGACGTCCCCGACGACCGTGGCGGAGGGCCGTAGACGGGCGTATAGCTGCCGGATGAATATTGTTGGGGCGCAGGATGTTGCGGTCCGGAAGCGGTCCGGGTGCCCGAATTCGGTTGCGGCGTCGACATGAGCGTCGGTGGAATGCCTTCCCGGCGGGTGTCGGGGACGTCGCGCGAGCCGGGGTCTGCCGACATGGTGGGGGCGTACGGCGGACGGGTGGCTCCCGCGTGTCCGGATGCGCCGACGGGGCGATGCGACCCGGTGGTCGATGAACGGTTGGTCCGTTGAGCCCACACCGGGGTGCCGGTGCCCGGTCGGGTGATGAGTCCGGTGAGCACCTGGTCGGGGGTGCCGCGCGAGCCGGCTGCGAAAGCGGCGAGCATGTCCCGCGCCTGGGCCATCGTGGGGCGCTTGGTGGGACTCGGTTCGAGCAGCCGCAGCAGGATCGGCCCGAGCTCGGCGGCATTGGTCATCGGGTTGATCCGGGCGCGGGCGACCTTGTGCAACAACGCGATCGAGTTGTCATCGATGCCGAACGGCGGTTCTCCCTCGACCATCGTGTAGATCGTCGCACCCAGTGAGTACACGTCCGACGCCTCCAGTGGTTCGGCGCCGCGGGCGACTTCGGGGGCGAAATATGCGGGGGTGCCGGTGATCACGCCGGTCTGGGTCAGGGTCACGTCGTCTTTGGCGCGGGAGATGCCGAAGTCGGTGATCTTGACCAGGCCCGTGTTCCGGCCGCCCTCGGCGATGAGGATGTTGCCGGGTTTGATGTCGCGGTGCACGATGCCCGCGGCGTGCGCCTCGACCATCGCGTCGGCCACCTGGGCGCCGATCTGGGCCGCTTCGACGGGCGCGAGAGTCTTTGTGGCATGGAGGATCTGGGCGACGCTACGGGAGGGGAGGTACTCCATCACGAGCCATGGTTCACCGCGATCGAGGGCGACGTCGTGCATGGCGATGGCGTTGCGGTGCGACAGCTTCGCCGCGATGCGACCCTCACGCATGGCGCGTTTGCGCACATTTTCCGCGGAGTCCTCGGTGAGGCCCTCGGTGGAGATGACCTGCTTGACCGCGACCTCGCGATCGAGGAGCTGGTCGCGTGCGAGCCAGACGGTACCCATGCCGCCGCCACCGATCCGCGACTTGAGGCGGTATCGGCCGGCCACCAGGTACTGGGGACCTGGTGAATGACGGGTTCCGGCGGTGGGTGACATACGGCGATGATAGCGGCGGTGATGGCGTCCGAGGGGCCCGGCGGTGATGACGGCCGAGGCGGCGGGAGTATTGCACTTGACAGTCAGCTCGTACGTATGTTCGACTCGCCCCATGCGATGGTCCGATCAGGCGGTGGAGGTCGACGACGGGGCGCTTCCCGGGTTGAGCCGCTCCGGCTTGGTCCGCTCGGTTCGCACACCGGACTTCGAGGGTGTCACCTTTCACGAGGTGCTGGCAAAGAGTGCGCTCAACCGCGTGCCGGAGGCATCTCACCTCCCGTTTCAGTTCACCGTCAACACTTTTCGCGGATGTACCCATGCCTGCCGCTACTGCTTCGCGCGGCCGACCCATGAGTATCTGGACCTCGATGCCGGCAATGACTTCGACACCCAGGTGGTGGTCAAGCTCAACGTCGCCGCGGTCCTGCGCAAGGAGCTACGACGCCGATCCTGGACGCGCGAGACGGTGGCGCTGGGCACCAACACCGACCCCTATCAGCGGGCAGAGGGGCGCTACCGATTGATGCCGGGGGTGATCTCGGCTCTCGCCGAGTCGCGGACGCCGTTCTCCATCCTGACCAAGGGCACGCTGATCCGTCGGGACCTGCCCCTGCTACGTCAGGCGGCGGGTCAGGTGCCGGTGAGTGTCGGGATCTCGCTGGCGATCCTCGACCCCGACCTGCAGAAGAAGATCGAACCGGGAACCCCCTCGCCGCAGGCGAGGCTCTCGCTGATCCGCGATCTCGCCGACGCCGGCATCGTCCCGCACGTGATGGTGGCCCCGGTGATCCCGTACCTGACCGATTCGACCGCCCACCTCGACGCCTTGCTCGAGGCACTCGCCGAGGCGGGCGCCTCGGGGGTGACGGCGTTCCCGATGCACCTGCGGTCGTCGACCAAGCCCTGGTTCCTCGAGTGGCTGGCGGAGGAGCACCCGGCGTTGATCCGCCGCTATCGCGGACTGTATGGGCGCGGTGCCTATGTGACGCCGGAGTACTCCTCGTGGCTGCGGGACCGGATGCAGCCCCTGGTGCACCGGCACGGACTGGCCGGCTCCGGCGGTCTGCGGCAGTCGGGGAGCGACGCGTCCCCGACTGTCGCCGCGCCCGAGTTGCAGCACGCACTCACCTTGTTCTGATCTCCACGCGGGTTCTGATCCCCACACACGCCGACCCCACCACACGCTGATCCCGCCACGCCATCACCAGCTGAGGACAGTAACGCCGGCCACACACGGCGACGCCGCCTGAGCTGGTGATTCTGTGTCGATGGGGTGCTGATGTGGCCCAAAAATACAGTGGCGCAGCGGAGTTGGCGTGTCACGGGGGGCATCGACGGTTCTCGGTTGACGCTTGTCGGTGGTTGGTTCTACTCTCAAAGTATCGAAAAAGTGTTCGAGTGATCGGCGGACGGGTTCCACCCGAGATCACTCCTCACACCGTTCGAGAAACACGATGGCGCGCACCTTCCCGGCTCGCTCGAATAACCACTGTCGACTGGAGGGTGTCATGGATTTGTCAGGTCGTGCTGCCGCATCGGGCGGCGCTGCTGTGTCGGACCGGGCCGATGAACTGGCCGGTCTGCGGCGCCGCATGGCGGCGATGGCCGGACGGCCCGACCAGCATGTGGTCGAGGTGCGTGATCGGGGCGCAGGTGTGCTCCCGGTTCCAGATGCTCTGTCAGAGGTGCTGCCGTACAAGGGAATTCCGCGTGGCACGGTGGCGTGCCTCGACGGCGCCAACTCGCTGCTCGTCGCGATGATCGCCTCGGTGACTCGAGCCGGTGGGCAGGTCGCGATCGTCGGATTGCCCCGGTTGAACCTGTTGTCGGCGGTGGAGATGGGTGCCGACCTCTCACGTATCGCCACCATCCCGGAGCCGGGTCCCGACCCGGTCGAGGTTGCCGCGGTCCTGCTCGACGGCATGGATCTGGTGGTGCTCGGCCTGGCGGGCGGGCGAGCTCGCGGCGAGTCGATCGCCCCGTCACGGGCACGGGTGGTGATGGGACGCGTGCGCAAACAGTCGTCGGTCCTGCTGGTGACGGGCGGGGTGTGGCCTGGTGCGCAGCTGACCGTCGAGGCGCGTGTGCTCACCTATCGGCACAGTCCGCTTCTTGCCGGCACGACCGATCTGGACTCGGCGCGCAGCGGTTACGGCCGCATCGGCGGGATGCGGTTGCAGGTCACGGCCTCGGGACGCGGGCGGCAATCGGAGAGCACCGAGGTCGAGTTGCTGACCGGTGGGGTCGGCCCCGACCGCGTGGTCGAGATGGTCTCGGCGACGAGCGGACGTCCGGTGCTGGCGGTGGCGAACTGATGTCGCACCACGGTTCTGTCCAGCACGGTTCTGTCCACCGGGTTCTGGCGCTGTGGTGTCCGGACTGGCCGGCGATCGCGGCGGCGGCCGAGGCGGATCTGCCCCCGTTGCATCCGGTGGCGGTGCTGTCGGCCAATCGGGTGGTCGCGTGTTCGGCGTCGGCGCGAGCGGCCGGTGTCCGGCGCGGCATGCGCAAGCGGCAGGCGCAGGCGTTGTGTACGGAGATGACGGTCGTTGCCGCCGATGAGAACCGCGACGGCAGGCTGTTCGAGCCGGTGGTGGCCGCGGTGGCCGAGGTGATCCCCGCTCTCGAGGTGCTCCGGCCGGGTCTGCTGGTGATCCCCGGCGACCGGGCGGCCCGCTATTTCGGCGGTATGGAGGCGCTCGCCGAGGAACTCGTCGACGTGGTGTCCGCATGCGGTATCGAGTCGCAGGTGGGTATCGCCGACGAGATCTTCACCGCGGTCCTCGCCGCCCGCCACGGGCATCAGGTGGAACCGGGCGGGGACCGACGCTACCTCGCGGACCGGCCGGTCGCCGATCTCGCCGTCGAACCGAGCATGAGCGACCCGTCGCGGTCTGATCTCGTGGATCTGTTGCGGCGCCTGGGAATCGGCACGATCGGCGCTTTCGCCGAGATGGACGTCGCCGATGTGGCGACCCGGTTCGCCACGGATGCGGTCATCGCCCACCGGCTGGCCAACGCGCTACCCGGCCGTGTCCCGTCGGGCCGGAGTGTTCCGGTGGAACTGAACGTCGATCACACATGCGATCCTCCGGTCGACCGCATCGACGTCGCGGCCTTCATCGGCCGGACCCTCGCCGATGCTCTGCACCGTCGGTTGCGCGACGCGGCGGTGGCCTGCACCAGACTGACCATTGTCGCGACCACCGAACGTGGACAACAGCATTCACGGACCTGGCGCTGCGCCGCACCGCTGACGCCGGAGACGACCGCCGATCGCATCCGGTGGCAGCTCGAGGGGTGGCTGACCATCGGCGCGCGGCGGGGAGGGCGCACAGGACGCACCACGCAGCCCGGGGACACCCGGCCCGACTCACCGATCGTGCGGCTCCGGCTCGAACCGGTCGAGGTCGTCGAAGCCGGCGCCCTGCACTACCAGCTCTCTGAGGACTCGTCGGCGGGCGAACCCGACGTGGAGGAACGCGCCCGCCGGTCACTGGTGCGGATCCAGGGGCTGCTCGGTGGTGATGCGGTGCGGATCCCGGTGCTCAGCGGTGGGCGCGGGCCGGCTGAACGCATCACGATGGTGTCCCTCGGCGACGAGCTGACACCCTCGCGGGATCCGTTGGCGCCGTGGCCGGGACGCCTACCGCAACCCAGCCCGACGGTGCTGGTGGAGACCTCGATCGGTGTGCTCGACGCCCTCGGCCGGCCGGTGAAGGTGACCGACCGCGGCGCGTTCACCGCCGAGCCGGTGACCGTCCGGCTGGCGGCGGCCGGGAACAGACAGACGAGTTGGGGGCTGTGCTGGTGGGCGGGTCCCTGGCCGGTCGGTACCGGCGGTACCTCCGGGTCCGGGGTCACCTCCGGCGGAGCCGGGTCCGGGGTCACCTCCGGCGGAGCCGGGTCCGGGGTCACCTCAGCCGGAGCCGGGTCTGTCGATACCGAGCTGATCGCCAGGGCGCAGGTGTTGCTCGACGATTCGCGCGCACTGCTGCTGTGTTACCGCGGTGGCGAGTGGATTGTCGAGGGGGTCTACGAGTGACGGATCACCTTCAGGATCTGGCGACGACGCGTTCGCCCGATGGGATTCTTCCCGTCAGTCGCTTTTCACCCTGGACGACGGTAGGTTGGTCGCCGATGCTGCGTTCGGCGCCGAACTCGCCGTCGGTGTCGGTGGCTCGATCTCACCTGACCAGCGCACTCTGACATCTGTCACGGGTTGTTGCACCGGAATGTCACGGGATTCCGGTGATCGGCGGCACTACTGATCAGGTCCGGTCGCGGGCAGGGTCGATGCATGACGACGGCACGAGAACACACCGTACCCGGACTGATCCCGCTCGAGGACTTCTTCAGCCCACCGCAGCGCGCAGGCGCGACGATCTCACCCGACGGTACGCGGATCGCGTTTCTCGCCCCGTGGCGCAACCGACTCAACGTCTGGGTCGAGGATCTGGAGCCGGCAAGCGAACCGCGCTGTGTCACCGCGGACGAGACGCGCAGCGTTCGCAACTTCCGGTGGTCCGACGATCCGCGGTGGCTGGTCTACCTGCAGGACACCGGAGGTGACGAGAACTGGCATCTGTTCCGCGTCGACCTGGATGCCGATGACGCGGATTCGGTCGATCTCACCCCGTACCCCGGGGCGCGGGTCGTCAGCGCCGACACGCTCGCCGGCCGACCGGGAACGATGTCATTTCTGATGAACGCACGCGATGCCAGTGAGTTCGACCTCCACGAAATCGACATAGCCACCGGAGAAATCTCCATGGTGGCGCAGAGCTCGGGTGTGGCCGAGTCCTGGATGCGCGGACCCGGGAACGATCTTCTCCGCTTTTCCCAGACCTCGAACGGGGGTCTCGATGTCACCCGCCTCGATTCGGCGACAGGCGAATTCATCCCGGTCATCTCGTTCGACGGGGACGACCGCCCGCTGGGCGTGGCGCCGCTGGAACCCACCCCGGACCGCACCGGGCTCTGGGTCGGCTCGAGCGAGGGCGACGACCTGACAGGACTGGTCCGCGTCGATGTGCGAACGGGTGAGATCACCGAGGTCGATGCGCATCCGACGCTGGATATCGACGGTGCCCGGCGCGCGGCGGCCGAGATGTCGTCGGCGCTGATCCGTGACCGCGCCACCGGCGAACTCATCGGCGTCCGCTACCTCGGTGAACGGCAGGTCATCCACGCACTGACGACGGAGTTCGCGAATGTGCTGAAGAACCTGGAGGCCCTCTCCGACGGCGATGTCGGCGAACTGTCCTCCGACGAGAGCGGCCAGAGGTGGATAGTCAGCTTCGCCCACGACCGCGACCCGGAGGTGACCTGGTTCTACGATCACTCCACCGGGGAGAGCCGTCGGCTCTACCGTCCGTTCCCGCACCTGCACCCCGAAGCGCTGGCACCGATGACCCCGGTCACGATCAACGCTCGCGACGGGCTCGAACTGCCGTCCTACCTGACCCTGCCCGTCGGCATCGATCCGACTGGACTGCCCCTCGTGGTCCTGGTCCACGGCGGTCCGTGGTACCGCGATTCGTGGGGATACCAGCCAACGGTGCAGCTGCTCGCCAATCGCGGTTATGCCGTGCTGCAGGTGAACTTTCGCGGCTCCGTCGGATATGGCATGGCGCACACCCGCGCGGCGATCGGTGAGCTGGCCGGCAAGATGCACACCGACCTGCTCGATGCCGTCGACTGGGCCGTGGCCGAGGGTTACGCCGACCGTGACCGCGTCGCCATCATGGGTGGTTCCTACGGCGGGTACGCGGCACTCGTGGGTGCGGCGTTCACCCCGGACGTGTTCGCCGCGGCCGTCGACTACGTCGGCATCTCCGACCTCGAGAACTTCCTGCGCACGCAACCGTCGTTCCTCGGCAAGGAGTCCCTGGCCAACAACTGGCACCGCTACCTCGGAGATCCCGACGACCCGCAGCAGGCCGCCGAGATCCGTGCGCGCTCACCGATCAGCCGGGTCGACGACATCCGTCGGCCGCTGCTCATCGCGCAGGGTGCGAACGATACCCGCGTCGTGCAGGCCGAGTCCGACACCATCGTCGAGGCGCTGCGGCAGCGGGGCGTCGACGTCGAGTACCTCGTCTTCGACGACGAAGGCCACGGGTTCGTCAATCCGGAGAATCAGATGGCGTTCTATCGCGCCGTCGAGCGCTTTCTCGCACGGCATCTCGGCGGGCTGGAGCAGTCATGACCCGGGCCGCCAAACGCTCGCGCAACCAGCTGCTCGATATCAGGCAACGATCGGAGCGCACCATCACGGACGAGGCCACGCAGAAGAACGAAGCGCCCGACTCCGGCCGAAAACCACCGAGCCTCAGCAGGTCCTGATGGACCAGCTCGGCGATGATCTACTCCGCGATTCCGGTCGTGGTCTTCGTGATCGTCGACGCCACAGCCGGTCTGCCGATCGCCATCGGTGCCGCGATCGCCGTCGCCGTCCTCACCGCAGGCCAACTGTGGTTCTACGAGACGCATGCCACCGGTATGCTCGCGACCGCGAAGATCGCGATGGGATTTCCGCTGTTCGCCGCGTTCATCGGTGTTGCGGTGTGGGCGTTCCGAGGGTCGACCCGACGACTGGTCGCCTGATGCGAGGGGTGTCAGATCCAGCCGAGTTCGCGGGCCTTGAGGGCGGCCTCGTAGCGGTTCGATGCGTGGAGCTTGGACATCGCCGACGACAGGTAGTTGCGTGTCGTCCCCGACGAGAGGTGCGCACGACGGGCGATCTCCTCCACCGACGCTCCCTCGAGGGCGAACTCGAGGACATCAGCCTCGCGGGCCGTCAGCACCGAGTCGCCGGTGCTGATGGCCTCGGTGGCGAGCTCGGGATCGATGTACCGGCCGCCGGAATGGACTGTCGAGATCACCTGCGCCAGTGTGGTGGCGGGGGTGGTCTTCGGCAGGAAGCCCCGGACACCCGCGACCAGAGCGCGTTTGAGGTAACCGGGTCGTCCGTGACTGGTCACGACGAGAACTCCGGCGTCGGGGGAGAGGGTGAGGAGCTCGATGGCGGTGTCGATGCCGTCCATGCCGGTCATCTGGAGATCCAGAACGGCCACCGCCACGGGCTCGCCGGCGACGACGCGGGCCCGCCACAGGTCGATGAGTTGCTCGCCCGACTCGACGTGCGCGACCACCTCGATGTCTGCCTCGAGGTCGAGCATCGTCGCCATCGCAGTGCGCACGAGAGTCTCGTCGTCGGCCATCAGGACCGGTATCATGTGTTCTCCCAACGGATCTGCAGAATGAACTCATCGTCGTGCGCGCTGGTGTCAAGAGTTGCGCCCACGGGCTCGAGTCGCTCGGCGAGGCCGCGTAGGCCCGACCGCGGTGCCGGTGTGCGCGAGTCATCGGCAGGGACACCGTCGTTGCGCAAGGACACCCCCGTCGGGTGCAGCGTCAGTCGCGCCGTCGACGCGGCCGAGTGCTTGACGATGTTGGTCGTACCCTCTCGCACCACCCACGCGGCCACCTCTCGATGGCGATCGGGTACCTCGGCCGGCTCACCGTCGACGACGAGCAGGCAGCCGGCCGCCGACAGCAGGGATCGGGCGCCGGCGACCTCACCCGCCAGGTCGACGTCGCGGTAGCCGCGGACCAGCGCACGCATCTGTTCCATCGACTGGACGGCGAGGGACTTGATCTCGTCGATCTCGGTCGCTGCCCGGTCGGTCGCGGTCCCCCGGTCTGGGGTGGGGGACTCTGCGGCGGCGCGGAGCAGGGAGCCGGCCAGCTCGCTCTTGACGGCGATCGCGGAGAACCCGCGTCCGACGACGTCGTGCAGGTCGCGTGAGAAGCGCAGTCTCTCCTCGGCGACGCGGAGTTTGGCCTCGACCGCTTTGGCGCGTTCGAGGTCGTCGATGACGTGCAGGCCCCACTGGGTGACGAGCGTGGTGCCGACCATGACCACGCCTATGACGAAGACGTAGAGCGCGAGCCGGACCGCACCCGGTACCGAACCCGACAGCAGCGCACCCGATCCGAGACTCAGCGCGGCCAGCAACCACCAGCGGTGCCGGGGGAACGGCAGTACCGACAGGGCCACGAGGAAGGCGACGTACATACCGAGGGTGCGTGCCGCCTCGACGTCGAAGCGCTCGGCGGCGGTGTGTGCGGTGACCGCCGCGGTCGACCAGACCGCTGCCGACGTCAGCACCGCACCGACGAGCAGGCCCCGGCGCCATCGGGCGGTCGGCCCGACGGCGAAGTCGGGCTGTGCCTCGAGTGCGACGACGGCGGCCGCCCCGGCGAGAAGCAGCCCGGCAACCGCCCATTCGGTGCGGGCGGAGACGCTCAAGGCGACCGAGATGGCGATGACGACCGACTGCAGGGTGCACCTGGTGTAGAGCTGGTATCGCTGCGGTCCGGAGAGTTCCCGCCACCGGGTTGCCGTGCGCACCACCACCGACCGTCGTCCCCGCTGCGCCAGATACGCCGGAGCCGTGCGGTCGACGAGGTCACCGGAGTGGTCCATGTGTCCAGTGTCGCAGGCTGGGGGCGAACAGTTCAGGTGTTGCGTCCCCGGGCGATGACCGGCCATCGGCTGTCCGAGCCGCCGATCGCGACCAGCTCGTCGACGAGGTTGACCGCGTTGCACACATGGTTGGGGACCACCCGCACGATGTACCCGAGCGCGGGCACCTCGCCGCCGGACGGGAACTCCACCACCGCATGATGTTCGGACAGCAGCACGATGCGGGCGTCGTGGTGGTCGAGGAGCCTGCCGTAGCCGGTTGCCCAGGGGGCGCGGTCGGCGCCGAGGATCTTGCTGCCGGCGTCGAGGACGATCCGGCGCCCTTCTCGGCGGATCACGGTCGAGACGGCGGTCAGCGCCACCTCGTCGAATCCGCACGATCCGATCTCCACCTGCTGGGCGTCGTTGAACGGATAGACGCCCGGCCGGATCTCGGTGAGAACACCCGCGTGGCGCGGATCGGCGACGAAGGCGATGGTCGGCGTCGAACCGCCACTGCGCACCCGCGGTTCGATGCCTTGCGCCCGCAGGCTCTCGGCCGCCGTGTGCAGCGCCCTGATCTCCTGTTCGGCGGCGCCGGAACGGGTGTCGCCGACGCCGTAGGAATGTCCCGGGAAGGTGAACACACCGATCACGTCGAGCCCGGCGGCCACACCCGCCGCCGCGACCTCCCCGGCACGTTCGGGTGACGCACCGGTTCGGTGCTGACCCGAATCCACCTCGACGAGCACCTCGACGCGACCGGCGGGGGATGAGGTGCCGGTGTCGAGGACCGATCCGAGATGCCGTGCGCCTTCGACCGATTCGACTCCCACGCGTAGTGACACACGGTCGGCCAGTGAGCGCAGGCGCGCCGCCTTGGTCGGCGTCGGCCACAGCGGGTAGGCGATGAAGATGTCGGTGCAGCCGGTGGTGCCGGCGGCGTCGGCGAACGCCTCGGCCTCGCCGATCGTCGCCACGGTCAATCCCACTGCGCCGTGGTCGATCTGCCGGCGCGCGATCTCGGCGCACTTGTGGGTCTTGGCGTGCGGCCGGACGTCGACGCCCGCGGCCCGCGCCAGGTCGGCGACCCGCGCCACGTTCGTCTCGAGGCGTTCGGTGTCGACCTCCAGGTACGGCGTGTCGACCTGCAGGTACGGCGAGTCGGTCACGTGGCGGACTTCCGGGCGACCCGTGTGCCGCGCCCCATCGCCGCCGCCGACTCACCGAACAGCAGGTACTCCTGATGCAGGATGCGGGTGGTCAGCCCGGGGACGAACCGGTGTCCGAGCTCGGCGATGGTGCCGACGATCGAGTCGACGTGCTTGGGCCGGTCGACGATCGCGTGCAGTACGCGGGAGGCGGCCTTGTCGACGTCCCACGTCGCAGGCGAATTGTCGTAGATCTCGGTCGGCGAGATCATCCTGGTCTTCACCAACGGCAGTCGTACGTTGGTGAAAGTGACGTGATCGGAGACGGTTTCGGTTCCGGTCACATCGCTGAACGCCTCCAGGGCGGCTTTCGACGCCGCGTACGCACCGAACCGTGGACCGCGGGACTGAACGGCGATCGACGTCACGTTCACCACGTGGCCCGCCTGCCGCACCACCATGTGGGGCAGCAGGCCGAGGATGAGGTTGACCGCACCGAAGTAGTTGACCGCCATGACGCGGTGGTAGTCGTGGGGTCGCTGTACCGAGTTCATCGTGGCGCGACGGATGGAACGGCCGGCGTTGTTGACGAGCACATCCACATGCCCGTGTTCGCCGAGTACGGACTTCACCAGCGCGTTGACCGATTCCTCGTCGGTGATGTCGCACCGGTAGGCCACCACTCGACCCGGGGGGATGCCCTGCTTGCTCGTCGTCGAGTTCAATTCGGCTGCCGCGGAATCGAGTTCATCGGCACTTCGGGCGACGATGATCACGTTGGCCCCGCGTGCCACGCACATGCGCGCCGTGGCCTTGCCGATGCCGCTCGATCCGCCGGTGATGAGGATGTTCTTGCCGACGAGAGGTCCGCGGGGGTCGGCGCGGCGGTTACGGGATCGATCGAGGTGTCGCGACCAGTACGTCCACAGGCGCGGGGCGTAGTCGGCGAAGTCGGGCACGCTGATCCCGAAGTCGTGCAGGACGGCGATGGTGGTGTCGGCGCGGAAATCCACCGGCATCGTCATGGCGTCGAGGACTGCCGACGGGATGCCCTGCTGTGCGGCGACGAGGTTGCGTCCGATTCGTGCCGGTCCCTTGCCGGACAACGCGATCAGCGGCTCGACGGTGGTGTGCGGGATCGCGTTAAATCCCTTGGGCGCGTCGAATGCGGGCGCCAGCGCGTTGTACATCTCGGTGGTCGTCAGCGAGTGCGGGGCGCTGAGGTGGAACACGAGTCCGCTCCGCGTGGGGTTGACGGTGAGGAGGGCGACCATCGCGTCGACGACGTAGTCGACGGGCACGATGTTGAGGGTGCCGAGATCGGGCATCGGCAGGCGCAGCATCGAGGGAAGTCTGCCGAGCATCCCGAGATGGCCGAAGAAGTAGTAGGGGCCGTCGATCTTGTCCATCTCCCCGGTTCGGGAGTCGCCGACCACGATCGAGGGGCGGTACACCCGCCACCGCAGTCCTTCGCGTTCGCGCACCACACGTTCGGCCTCGAACTTGGTGCGGTGATAAGGCGTCGGAAACCCTTGTCCGACTGCGAAGTCCATTTCGGTGAAGCGGCCTCGGTGATCTCCGGCCACCGCGATCGAGGACACGTGGTGGAGCAGGGCGCCGTGGGCGATCGCGAAGTCGGCGACGCGGGAGGTGCCGATGACGTTGGCGGCCCGTTGCGACTCGGCGTCGGCGGCCATGTCGTAGATCGCGGCGAGGTGGATGACGTGGTCGAACGCCGGCAGCGCGCCGGCATCGACTCCGAGCCCCGGTGCCGTGAGATCTCCGGTGACCGGTGTCACCCGGGCGGAGAGGTCGAGGACCTCGAGCATCGCCGTGAACGACGCCATCGAGGACTCGCGTACGAGTGCGTGAATCTCTGCGTCGGGGTCGACGGCGAGGAGACGGTCGAGGACGCGTCGACCGATGAAGCCACTGGCTCCGGTGATGAAATAGCTGGTCATTGGTGGATCCCATCAGGTCGGCGGGCGGAGTGCCCGCAGATGTCTCGCCCCCACGAGGCGGGATCTGTCTGATACTCAGAGTGACACTTATTCTGGTCGCTGGCAACGATCCGGGGGGTCCGCGCCCAACACCTCGCTGTCGCGTCGAACCTGTGTTCGATAGAGTGGGTGAGTGGGCTGGGATCAGGGACCACCGACGTGGTCGGAGATGGAGCGGGTGCTCTCCGGTCGGGCACCGGACGGTGGCCGACCGGGCACCGAGTTCGGCCCCGACACCAGCGAATGGGCGCCCTTCCCCGGCGACGGCGGCGACAGCCCCGCCTGGTCACGCAAGCGTGGGGCCTATCAGGCCGGCGACATCTCGCGCGGCTCGTCGGCGGTGCCGTACGCCGAACTGCACGCCCACAGTGCCTACAGTTTTCTCGACGGCGCGTCGATGCCGGAGGAGTTGGTGGAAGAGGCGCAACGCCTCGGGCTGGCTGCGCTCGCGGTCACCGACCACGACGGCTTCTACGGCATCGTGCGGTTCGCCGAGGCGGCCCGCGAGTTCGGGATGCCGACGGTCTTCGGGGCCGAGCTGTCGCTGGAACCCGATGTCGCGCGGACCGGGCAGAATGATCCGCCGGGGGAGCACCTGCTGGTCCTCGCGCGCGACGGCGAGGGCTATCGACGGTTGTCGCGGACCATCGCCGATGCGCACATGGTCGCCGGGGAGAAGGGTCTGCTGCGCTACGACCGCGAATCCCTCGCACGGGCCGGCGACGGACACTGGCTGATCCTCACCGGATGTCGCAAGGGTGCTGTTCGGCGTGCCCTCGACCGCGGCGGTGTCCCGGCCGCGGAGCTGGCCCTGCGCGAGCAGATCGAGACCTACGGACATGCCAACGTGGTGGTCGAACTGACCGCGCAGGGCATGGCCGACGACGACGAACGCAACGCGGTCCTCGCCGGACTGGCGGTACGCGCGGGGGTGCCGACGGTGGCCACCACCGGCGCGCATTTCGCCGCGCCCCGTCGTCGACGGCTGGCGATGGCGATGGCCGCGGTGCGGGCACGCACCGACATCGAGACCATCGCCGGCTGGATGCCGGGAGTGGCCGGTGCGCACCTGCGCAGCGGCGACGAGATGGCCCGGTTGCTGCCCGCGCACCTCGATGCCATCGACAATGCCGTCGGGATAGCCGCCGACTGCGCCTTCCACCTGGGCCTGATCGCTCCGCAGCTGCCGCCCTTCGACGTCCCCGACGGCTACACCGAGGCGAGCTGGCTGCGTGAACTCACCATGACCCGCGCCCGCCGCCGCTACGGCACGCCCGCCGAACATCCGCAGGCCTACCGGCAGATCGAACACGAGCTCGCCATCATCGAGGCGCTGACCTTTCCCGGCTACTTCCTCGTGGTCGCCGACATCGTCGACTTCTGCAAGGCCAACGACATCCTGTGTCAGGGGCGGGGGAGTGCCGCCAACTCCGCGGTCTGTTACGCCCTGGGCATCACCAACGTCGACCCGGTCGCCAACAAGCTGCTGTTCGAGCGATTCCTCGCCCCCGAACGCGACGGCCCGCCCGACATCGACGTCGACATCGAGTCCGATCGTCGGGAAGAGGCCATCCAGTACGTCTATCGCCGCTACGGCCGGGACCGCAGTGCTCAGGTCGCCAACGTGATCACCTATCGCGGCAGATCGGCGATCCGGGACATGGCGCGTGCGCTCGGGTATGCGCCCGGCCAGCAGGACGCGTGGGCCAAGATGCCCGACACCGCACCCGCCGACGTATCCGACCTGGCCGGCGAGATCCTCGGTATGCCAAGACATCTGGGTATCCACTCCGGTGGCATGGTGATCTGTGACCGGCCGATCGCCGACGTCTGCCCCACCGAATGGGCGCGGATGGAGAACCGCAGCGTGTTGCAGTGGGACAAGGACGATTGCGCGGCCATCGGACTGGTCAAGTTCGACATGCTCGGTCTCGGCATGCTCTCGGCGCTGCACTATGCGATCGACCTGCTCGCCGAACACAAGGGCCTCGAGGTCGACCTCGCCACTCTGGACCTCGGCGAACCCGCCGTCTACGAGATGCTGTGCCGCGCAGACTCGGTGGGCGTCTTCCAGGTGGAGTCGCGAGCGCAGATGGCCACGCTCCCGCGGCTGAAACCGCGTTGCTTCTACGACCTCGTCGTCGAGGTGGCACTGATCCGTCCCGGGCCCATCCAGGGCGGCTCGGTGCACCCGTTCATCAAGCGGCGCAACGGGCAGGAGGAGGTGACCGTCGAACACCCGTCGATGTACAAGGCGCTCGAGCGCACGCTGGGGGTGCCGCTGTTCCAGGAGCAGCTGATGCAACTGGCCGTCGACGTCGCCGGGTTCGACGCCTCCGAGGCCGATCAGTTGCGGCGCGCGATGGGGTCCAAGCGGTCGCCGGAGAAGATGGAACGGTTGCGCCGACGCTTCTACGAGGGGATGGAGAGCCTGCACGGCATCACCGGCGACACCGCCGACCGGATCTTCGAGAAGATGGCCGCGTTCGCCAATTTCGGCTTCCCGGAGAGCCATTCACAGAGTTTCGCGTCCTTGGTGTTCTATTCGTCGTGGTTCAAGCTGCATCATCCGGCGGCGTTCTGTGCGGCCCTGCTCAGAGCGCAGCCGATGGGTTTCTATTCGCCGCAGACCCTGGTCGCCGATGCGCGCAGACACGGGGTGGCGGTACACCGGCCCGACATCAACGCCTCGCTCGCGCACGCGACGCTGGAGAACGACGGACTCGACGTCCGGCTGGGGCTCGACGGCGTGCGCGGTGTCGGCCGGGATGCGGCGGAGCGCATCGTCGAGCGGCGGGCCGACGGCCCGTATGTCGACATCACCGAGGTGTCCCGGCGTGCCGACCTGACGGCCAAGGAACTCGAGGGGCTCGCCGGGGCCGGGGCGTTCGACGGCTTCGGACTAAGTAGACGCCAAGCACTCTGGGAGGCCGGGGCCGCGGCGACCGTGCGGGACAACCAGCTGGAACTGCAGTCGGCGGGTACCACCCCGACGCTGCCCGGCCTGTCCGACATCGAACTGGCCGCCACCGACGCCTGGGCCACCGGGATCACCCCGATGTCGTATCCGACGCAGTTCCTGCGCCCTCGTCTCGATGCCATGGGGGTCCTGGCCGCCGACCGTCTCCTGGCGGTTCCGGACGGTTCACGTGTGCTGGTCGGCGGGGCGGTCACCCATCGTCAGCGACCCGCCACCGCCTCGGGGGTGACCTTCATCAACCTCGAGGACGAGACCGGGATGGTCAATGTGGTGTGTTCGGTCGGCCTGTGGGCGCGGTATCGTGTACTGGCGCAGACGGCGCCGGCGCTGTTGGTGCGCGGGCGGGTCCAGAATGCCGAGGGAGCGGTGACTGTCGTCGCAGATCGATTGCAGCGCATGGATCTTCGAGTGGGGAGCAGATCCAGGGACTGGCAGTAGCCCGCGGGCGTGCCGATGAATCCGACGACGAGTTCAGGAAAGAGATCGATGTCGCAGCAGGTCGTGGTAACCGTCAAACCCAGGAGCAGCAAGGGGCCGCTGGTCGAGACCGAACCCGATGGTTCGATCACCGTCTACGTCCGCGAACCCGCCACCGAGGGCCGGGCGAACAAGGCGGTCGCCGAGGTGCTCGCCTCCCATCTCGGTGTCCCCAAGAGCAAGGTCGCGCTCATCGGCGGCGCCACCGCCCGCACCAAGCGGTACCGGGTCGGTTAGACCGCCCCGTCGAATCCGTTCTGTCGCCAGGCCTCGTAGACGACGATGCTCGCCGCATTGGCGAGATTGTGTGAGCGTCGGCCGGCGAGCATGGGGATGCGCACCCGGTCGGTGACCTCGGGCTCGTCGAGGACCTCGGCAGGCAACCCCGTCGGTTCCGGACCGAACAGCAGCACATCGCCGGGCTGATAATGCACGTCGGTGTGGAAGCGGTCGGCGTGCGCGGTGAACGCGAAGACGCGTTCGGGCTTCAGCGTGGTCCAGGCCGTCACCAGGTTGGGATGAACGGTGACGTTCGCCATCTCGTGGTAGTCCAGACCCGCCCGTTTGACCTGGGCGTCGGACATCGAGAACCCCAGCGGTTCGATGAGGTGAAGCTCGCATCCGGTGTTGGCGGCCAGCCGGATGGCATTTCCCGTATTGGGCGGGATGCACGGCTGATAGAACATGATTCGGAACATGATGGACCTCAGCGTAGCCGCCTCACACCGTGGTGAACCCGCAGGTCGACGTGATCACCGCACCGCAGGTGAGGTCGTCTCACCCGGCGGCGGACCCTCCACCCGCCCGGCCGAATTCCGGTCCGGGGTCCGTCGATGACGGAAACCGGATCGACCAGTGGAAGAATGTCGGGCGTGACGGCGATACGACTCGATGGCAAGACCACGCGCGACGAGATCTTCGCAGATCTGGCCGAGCGGGTGGAGAAGCTCCGGCTGGCGGGGATCACCCCGGGCCTGGGCACCGTTCTGGTCGGCGACGACCCGGGCTCGCAGTCCTACGTGAAGGGCAAGCACGCCGACTGTGCCCGCATCGGGGTGGCATCGATCCGCAAGGACCTGCCCGCCGACGCCACCACCGAGGAACTCAACGCGGCGATCGACGAGCTCAACGCCGATCCGGCCTGCACCGGCTACATCGTGCAGCTGCCGTTGCCCCGCCACCTCGACGAGAACGCCGCCCTCGAGCGCATCGATCCGCTCAAGGACGCCGACGGACTCCACCCGATCAACCTCGGCCGGCTGGTGCTGGGCAAGGAATCCACGCTGCCCTGCACCCCGCGCGGTGTCATCCACCTGCTCCGTCGCTACGACGTCCCGATCGCCGGTGCGCGCGTCACGGTCGTCGGCCGCGGCGTCACCATCGGCCGGCCGATCGGACTGCTGCTGACGCGGCGCAGCGAGAACGCCACCGTCACCCTGTGTCACACCGGCACCACCGATCTCGCCTCCGAGATCTCGCGTGCCGACATCGTGATCGCGGCGGCCGGCGTACCGCATCTGATCACCGCGGACATGGTCAAGCCCGGCGCCGCCGTCATCGACGTCGGCGTCAGCCGTACCGACGACGGACTCGTCGGCGACGTCCATCCCGATGTGTGGGAGGTGGCCGGCCACGTGTCGCCCAACCCCGGCGGAGTCGGACCGTTGACCCGCGCGTTCCTTCTCGTCAACGTCGTCGAACGCGCAGAGCAGACTCTCGCAGCCGCGGGCGGCACCACCACGTGACCCAGGACGAGCGGCACGGTGAGCACGCTCACCCCCGATCCCCGAACGACCCCAGAATCCCGGCGGATGAGGTCCCCCAGGGCGAGCCCCGGTTGGCCCCCGTCGAGGTGGGCGGAGTTCGTGCGGTGCTCGTCCAGATCCCGTATCTGCTGGTCATGGCCGGCGTCCTGGTCGCAGCGCTGCTCGTGATGTTCGACCGTTGGCGTCGCGGTTCCTTCGTCTTCGGCGCCGCGCTTCTCGTCGGAGCGCTGCTGCGAGCGCTCATCCCGTCGTCTCAGGCAGGTCTGCTGCAGGTCAGGGGCAAATTGTTCGACGTATCGGCCATGGCCGCGGTCGGTGGGGCGATGTTGTGGCTCGCCACGTCGATCGACGCGTTGGGCACGGATTGATTACAATAGAGACCTGAGCGTGACCTTGAGTCCACATGGCCGCGTGACCAGGTAATTTTCCGCTGCGCACTCGCAGACGCACCGACCGCTGGAGTAGGTATCACCGCAACACCAACCGATGACGCCACAGTGAACCGAGTGACGTCGATGGGCGTGTCCGCAGGGGCCGGCATGATCCATTACGTCCTGCTCACCCGAGATGATCTCGGTCGCAGCGTGGTCGATTCACGTGTCATCGATGTCGACCCCACCGACGGCCTGGACGCCGCCGGACGCGTCAACGCCGGTATCGACATGATGCTCACCGCGGCCCGCGAGGCCGACATCCGGGTGGGCCCCATCGGGATCGCCACCCGCACGGGCGGCCAGCGTCGGCAGTTGCGATCACGGGGGAGTGGCCCCCGACGCCAGGTCCGCCTCCTCGGCGAGGCCGAGGGCGTTCTCACCTACCTCGCCGACACCGGTGAGATCGATCGCTTCACCGCAGCCGTGGTCGTCGACTGCGGTGACACCGGGATGTCGTTGTACACCGTCGATCCACGGGACGGCCGCGTCATCGACCCCGAGCACTCCACGGTACTGAGTGGCAGGCGGCTCGACCGGGCCATCGTCGCGAACCTCACCGCGGACAATTCCGCACTGAACGAGTCGTCGCGCAGCCGCCCGGGCCGAAGCGAGCTGCTCAGCGCATGCCGCACCGCCAAAGAGGAGGTCGCCTACGGGCGCAGCGCTCCCGGCGACGCGGCGGTGCCGCTGTCCGGAGGAGCCCCGACCGGCGGTTCGGGACGCTTGTCGCTGAACGCGACGCACGTCGAAGACGCACTGGCCCCGATGATCCGCGAGGCGCGTGAGGTCTTCACCCGCTATGTCACCGGTGCCTCGTCGCGAGGCGTACGTCCGGAGGCCGTGGTCTTCATCGGTGGCCTGGCGAACCTGCCGATGGTCCGCACCCTCGCCGACGGCCATGACCTCGAGACGGTGTGCCCCGCGGACCCCGAGCTCGTGGTGGCCACCGGCGCCGCACTCCTTGCCCACGAGACTTACTCCGGTGCAGTGCGATTGGCCTTCATCGGCGGAAACCGCCAGCGCGAGTGGCTCTCTGCCACGCCGCTCGCGGTCGCGGGCGCCGTCATCGCCGCGATGCTCATGACGATCTATGCGGTCAGTTCGTCGTTCGCCGACAGGCAGGGCCCCGAGCCGGAGCGCTCGGTCAGCAGTGTTCCCGCCGTGGCGACGACGAGCGAGCCGGAGCCCGTTCCCACGACGACGGTGACCGAACCGGTCACCCAGACCTCCGACAACCCGGTCGAACCCACCTTCGTGCCGCCGACCCAGACGGAGCAGCCGGTACCGCCACCCGAATGGGGCGAGCCACCGGCCTGGGCCACCACGGAGCTGCCGCCGACCCGGCCGTCGACGGGCACCACCACGCGCACGCTGTCACCGTTCCCATGGCCGACCCTGACCTTCCCTCCCGGAACGACACCGACGATCCCGCAGGACCTGCTGCCTCCGGATATGCGTCCGCCGAATGTGGCGCCGACACCGCCGCCGCCCACCTACCCGACGACCACGTCCGCGCGCTCGGGGCCGGCTGCGCCGACTCGATCGGGCACCGTACCGGACCAGCCGCGTGCGGTGGCACCCGAACAGCGCGAACTCGGGAAAACTGCTGCGGCGCCGACGGAGTCGAGCGTTGATCAACAGCCCGCACCCGGATCGGCGCCGTCGGGCGCCAGCCCGGTGCCGTCAGTTCCGGTGCCATCAGTTCCGGCGCCGCGCTGAGGGTGTCGTCGAGCTGACGGTGTCGTCGAGCTGAGGGTGGTGTGAGGGTGCTCAGTCGCGCCGGGCGAGCTCGACCGTACGCTTCAGCAGGTCGCTGATCGCGTCGAACTCGGTGAGGAACCCGTCGTGACCCGTCTCGGACCGGACGACCTGCAGGCCGCCGACACAGTTACCCAGTTCTTCGGCGAGTTCGACCTGCAGCCGCAACGGGTACAGGCGATCGGAGTCGATACCCCCGACGATCACGGGGACGGTGCACTCGTTGAGGGCCTTCGTGACACCGCCGCGACCGCGTCCGACGTCGTGATGGTTGAGCACCTCGCTGAGTACGACGTAGCTGGCCGGATCGAAGCGCTCCATCAGCTTGGTGGCCTGATGGTCGAGGTAGCTCTGCACCGCGTAGCGCCCGCCGGTCAGCGGATTCTCTTCTCCCTGCGGATGATTGGCGAATCGCGCGTCGAGTTCGGGTTCGCTGCGATACATGAGGTGGGCGATCCGGCGTGCGATCCCCATGCCGTTCGACGGGATGCGGCCGGTGCCGTGGTAGTTGCCGCCGCACCAGTCCGGGTCGGCTTTGATCGCGGCGATCTGCGCGGACTGGATGCCGATCTGATCGGCGGTCGCGCGGGCCCCGACAGCCAGGACGAGTGCGCTGCGCACCCGATCGGGGTATTCGATGACCCACTCGAGTGCGCGGGCCCCGCCCATCGATCCGCCGAGAACCGCTCCGACACTGTCGATTCCGAGCAGGTCCAGCAGGGCGACCTCGGCGCGGACCTGATCGAGGACGGTGATCTGCGGAAACCGTGAGCCCCACGGCTGCCCGTCGGGTGCGATGGAGCCGGGCCCGGTCGATCCCTTACAGCCGCCGAGGACGTTCGCCGAGATGACGCACCACTCGTCGGTGTCGATGGCCTGGCCGGGACCGACCAGACCGTCCCACCAACCGGCGGTGTCGTGGTCGGCGTCGGCGGGACCGGTGACATGCGAGTCGCCGGTCAGTGCGTGCAGCGTGAGGATCACGTTGTCGCGGGTCGGCGACAACGTCCCCCAGCGCTGGAACGCCAGGGTGACGTCGTCGATCCGTTCACCGCTGTCCAGAGGCAGCGAGCCGATGGAGATGCCGACGAGCTGCCCGTCCGGGATCGACTCCCAGTCGGGCTGATCAGACGCTTTCGCGCTCAGGTCGATACTCACCGACAACGCTGCCTCACCTGTCTCACTTGGCCGCCGCGAATCCCTGTTCGAGATCTGCCAAGATGTCGTCGATACCTTCGATGCCCACGGCCAGACGCACCAGACCGGGGGTGACACCGGCGGCGAGCTGCTCCTCGGGGGTCAGCTGGCTGTGGGTGGTCGAGGCCGGATGGATGACCAGCGAGCGGACGTCGCCGATGTTGGCGACGTGGCTGTGCAGGCTCAGTGCGTCGACGAACTTCTTGCCCGCGTCGACGCCGCCGGAGATCTCGAAGGCGACGATCGCGCCCTGGCCCTTGGCCGCGATCTCCTGGCCGCGCTTGAACCACGGCGAGGACTCGAGGCCGGCGTAGGCGACGGACTCGACCTGGGCGTGACCCTCCAGGAACGCCGCGACCTTCTGCGCGTTGGCGACGTGGCGCTCGATGCGCAGGCTCAGCGTCTCCAGGCCCTGCGCGAGCAGGAACGCGTTGAAGGGGGAGATGGCGGCACCGGTGTCGCGCAGCCACTGGACGCGGGCCTTGAGTGCGTAGGCCGGTGCGCCGAGGTCGGCGAAGACGGCACCGTGGTAGCTGGGGTCGGGGGTGGTGAAACCGGGGAACAGGTCCTTACCGTCGCGCTGTCCGCGCCAGTCGAAGGTGCCGCCGTCGACGATGACGCCGCCGATCGCGGTGCCGTGTCCACCGATGTACTTGGTGGCCGAATGCACGACGATGTCGGCGCCGTGGGCGAGCGGGTTGATCAGGTACGGGGTGGCGACGGTGTTGTCGACGATGAGGGGCAGGCCGTTGCGGTGTGCGACCTCGGAGATCCCCTTGATGTCGAGGATCTCGTTGTTCGGGTTGGAGATCGACTCGCCGTAGAGTGCGCGGGTGTTGTCCTGGATCGCTGCCTGCCACGAGGCGGGGTCCTCGGGATCTTCGACGAAGCTGACCTCGATGCCGAGCTTGGGCAGCGTGTAGTGGAAGAGGTTGTAGGTCCCGCCGTAGAGACGCGGGCTCGAGACGACGTGTCCACCGGTCTCGACGATGTTGAGGATCGCGTAGGTCTCGGCGGCCTGGCCGGAGGCGACCAGGAGCGCGGCGACGCCACCCTCGAGTGCGGCGATGCGCTGCTCGACGGCATCCTGGGTCGGGTTCATGATGCGGGTGTAGATGTTGCCCGGCTCGGCGAGACCGAAGAGGTTCGCGGCATGCTGCGTGTCGTTGAAGACGTAGGACGTCGTCTGGTAGATCGGCAGGGCCCGCGCGTTCGTGGTGGCGTCGGCGGCCTGCCCGGCGTGGATCTGCTTGGTTTCGAAGCTCCAGTTGTCGACTGGATTGGTGTCTTCGGTGGAGTTGCCGACTGGGGCATCAGACATGACGATTGATCACTTTCTACGGTCGGCAGGGCCAAACTCGACCCTGTTGGGGTCCGACCTTCGGACCCGCGCTTGCCGGGGCATCGCTGTGCGATCCCACAACCATGTCATCACCCGGAGCACCCCACCGCGGTTGGAGGGTTGCCGATCAGCAAGCCGGGGCTTAACGCTGATACTCATGACCTGGCGACAAGGATATAACACGGATGTGACCGACTGAGAACCCTCCCGGTCACCGCGAACCGAACCCCCTCACCTGCCCGGAATTCGTGTATTCAAAGGTGTAGTCCGACCGGGTGAACTTGGGTGGCTCCTGTCGTGAACGCCCAGCTCGCGGGCGACGCCGCCGTTCCAGCGGTGTCGGTCTGCCCATGGTGGATCTAGGGTTCACCGCAGCCCCGGCCGCATCGGAATGATCGGCGACTTGGTCCGGGTCCGGGTAGGAGCGACGATGGCTGCGATGACACACCTCCGGTTTCGACGGGGGGCCTTGTGGATCGCCTCGGCCACCGGATTCTCCGTCGCGGCCGCTTTCTGTATGACGGGGGCGCCCGCGTCTGCGGAGAGCGCGGACTGCGGTGCCGGAGCGGTGATCGCCGTCGCCGGCACCAACGACCCGGCCGATGGCCTCATCGGGGTGCGGCAGCGCTACACGGGGATCGGGCCCGACAACACACCCGGCACTGCCGACGACGATCCCCGGTACACCGGAGACGGCAAGTATCGAGTCCTCGACGCCGAGTACCCCGCCACGATCTGGCCGATGGGTGCCGCAGGCTACGACGACAGCACCGGGCAGGGCGCCGCTGCGACGGCGCGGGCGATATCCGGGTACCAGGCGGCGTGTCAGGGGAAGCCGGTCGTCGTCGCGGGCTACTCCCAGGGGGCGCGCGTGGCCGGCGACGTGCTCGCGGGGATCGGGACGTCGGCGCCCGTCGACGAGAACGGTGATCCCCGGGAGGACGGCACCTACCGCCTCGTCGACGTCGAGAACACCCCCGACGACACCAGTGACGACGTACTCGTCAACACCGAGGGTCTGTCCGGAGAGTTGTATTCCGACCCCCGCCGTACCGGCGACAAGACCGGCCGCGGCATCGAACTGTCGTTGATCGGGATCATCCCCGGTCTGACGATGTCGGGCCCGCGCGGTGAGACGGATGCCGACAGCGGATTCGGCGTGCTCGAGGGCAGCGTCGTGTCGGTCTGCGTCGACGGCGACCCGATCTGCGATCTCCCCGACCCCGTTCACGACCCGATCGGTGCGATCGACGGGCTGCTCGGCTACTTCACCAAACACAACCTCTACCCCTACGCGATGTGGCGTGACCCCGATCAGCAGTGGTCCACCCGCCCGGTGGCATGCGACGTGGCAGGTACCGGTGTCTGCATGGTCGGCGCCGACTCGGCCTTCGCCGAACTCGTCGGCGGGTGGGCACGGGACGTCGGCTACACCGGCGAGATCGGCGATTTCCTGTCGGGGAGGCCGACGCTGGACCTCCCGTTCGGCATCGAACTGGCGAATCTGCAGCCGGTCGTCGCTCTGATGCAGGGGTTCCTGCCGTCGCTGCCGCAACTCGGATACGGCGCCTACCTGCCGAATGTCTTTGTCTTCGAGGACATCCTGCAAGGCATCGTGACGTTGTCCCCGGACCGGTTGCTCGCCGGGGTGACCGCACTGGCGGACAGCGTGCGCAGCATCGTGATGCTGCCGGTGAACTTCGTCCGGTACTGGGCAGGTGAGATCGTCGGACCGGTCGCCGTGTCCGGGTCGAACACCGCGGCCGTGCCGGCCGGCGTACAGGTGTCGAGGGTCGGCTTCGCCGCACTGGTGTCGAACATCGGCGAGGACTCCGCTGCGACGACGACCGAACCGGCCGATGCCGGTGGGTCGAGCGGCGGAGGGTCAAGCGCTGGGGGATCGAGTGCCGGGCACGTGGCTGCCGGCGACTCCAGCGCTGGTGAATCGCCGTCGGGTGAGACGGGTGTGCCCGCGGGACCAGGCTCGGCGGGCGACTCGGCCGGCTCTGCCGAGGATCCCGATTCCGGTCCGGACGCCGGTACCGGCAGCGGAGAGGAACCGGCGGACGTGCCCGCCTCCGACGACGAGCTCCCGGCGGCCACCGACCCGTCCTCGGATGGCGCCGACTCCCCGGCCGGCACCGACGACTCGGGAAGCGACGGCGGGGCGGGCGACACCAGCGACAACGGCAACAGCGACAGCGACAGCGACAACAACAGCGACAGCGGCAACAGCAGCTCGGAAAGTGATACCGCGGTCGACTGACCCCGTCGGCGCGGGTGCGCGATTCCCGCGTCTCATCGTGTGAATCAACTCACCGGGCGCGCGGGAATTGTGGTGCCGGGGCCGAGGTTGGCACGAAGCGTGTCTGACGCTCTCACTACCGCCACCGGTGCGCCGGACGACCTCTCTCCACTCGACTCCGCGGCCCAGACCGGGCGCCGGGAGAACCCGGTCTCGCCGAAGGTGCGTCGGTGGACGATTCTCGCCCTCGCGCTCGGCGGCTTCGGCATCGGAACCACCGAGTTCGTCGCGATGGGGCTCCTGCCCAACATCGCCGGCTCCCTCGACGTCTCCGAGCCCACCGCCGGGCACGTCATCTCCGCCTACGCCATGGGTGTGGTCGTGGGCGCACCGCTCATCGCGGCCCTCACCGCGCGGATGTCGCGTCGTGCCCTGCTGATCGGGCTGATGGTCGCATTCACCGTCGGCAACCTCGCGACCGTCCTGGCGCCGGGCTACGGATTGCTTCTCGCGGCACGGTTCGTGGCCGGTCTCCCACATGGTGCGTACTTCGGGGTCGCGGCGCTCGTCGCCGCCCATCTGGCCGGGCCGCACAACCGGGCCAAGGCGATCGGTCAGGTGATGCTCGGGCTGTCGGTCGCGAACGTGTTCGGGGTGCCGGCGGCGGCCTGGCTGGGGGAGACCTTCGGATGGCGGTCGGCGTTCGGGATCGTCGTGGTCATCGGCCTCGCGACCGTGGCCGCGCTCATGCGGGCACTACCGAGCCTGGCCGGAATGGCGACCACCGATCCGCTCACCGAACTCGGTGCGCTCAAGAGGTCGCAGGTGTGGTTCACCCTGGTCATCGGTGTCGTCGGATTCGGCGGAATGTTCGCGTTCTACACCTACCTCAACTCGGCGCTGACGACGGACACGGGACTGTCGGTCTCGGTGGTCCCGTTCGCGCTGATGCTCTACGGACTCGGCATGGTGACCGGCAACTTCGTCGGCGGCTATCTCGCCGACCGGAACGTGTCCGTGGCGATCCTCGGTGGCCTCGCGGCCAGCGCCGCGGCATTGGGTGCGTTCGCCGTCCTCGCCGGGAATGCCTGGGCGGCATTGATACTCACCTATCTGGTGGCCCTTGCCGGGACGACGATGCTGCCCGCGCTGCAGACCCGATTGATGGATGTGGCCGCCGACGCCCAGACCCTGGCCGCGGCTCTGAACCACTCGGCTCTCAACATCGCCAACGCGGCGGGCGCGCTCCTCGGCGGCGTGGTCGTGGGCGCCGGCTACGGCTACCTAGCGCCCTCGGTGGTCGGCGTGCTGCTGGCCGTCGCGGGCATCGCGGTCACGATCGTCGCACTGGCGGCGCAACGACGCCGGTTGTCCGGCACCGCACGCAGCCTCTGAACGCACAGCCGCTGAACGCGCAGCCTCTGAACGCACGAATGCCGACCGGATTCCGGTCGGCATTCGTATGAAAAGGGAGGTGCTGTCAGGAGTTGGTCGGGGGTGTCGCGATCACCTTCGACAGGTACAGCTGCTCGCCGAGCTTGTTGATCAGCTCGAGCTGGGTCTCGAGGTAGTCGATGTGCTCTTCCTCGTCCTTGAGGATGTCCTCGAGCAGGTTGGCGCTGGTGATGTCGCCCTTGGAGCGGCACATCGCGATGCCCGGACGGAGTCGCTCGACGACCTCGACCTCGACGGCCATGTCCGATTCGAACTGTTCGCGAATCGACTGCCCGATGCGCAGGGGGAGCAGCCGCTGGTAGTTGGGCAGCGCGTCCAGGAACAGGATCCGGTCGGTGAGGAGCTCGGCGTGATTCATCTCCTCGATGGACTCGGCGCGGGTCTTGGCCGCGATCTCGGTGAGCCCCCAGCTCTGCTGCATCTTCGCGTGGAGAAAGTACTGGTTGATCGCCGTCAGCTCGCTGGTGAGCTGCTCGTTCAGCAATTCGATGACCTCGTCGTCGCCACGCATGTGACAGCCTCTCATTCGCCGTGTATGTCCAGACGAACCGTAACACGGCTAAATACCTCGCGCGCGTACTCGCGCGAGGTTGAGGGTCGGGACTATGCGGTCAGGCAGCGGTCGTGGCGGTGGACAGCCTTTCGTTCAGGATGGTGTCGAGCTTGTCCAGGCAGGTTCCGCAGCCTTCGCCCGCGCCGCAGCGGTCGCCGATCGCGTCGACGGTGTACGCACCCGCATCGCAGTGCTCATGCACCTCGTCGATCGTGACTGCGCGACATATGCAGACGAACATCTTCGGACTCACCTCCGTGCCTGGATTAGGCAATGCTTACATACGTTGACGGCATCCGCAAGGCTTGCCTTACCTTCTTTCTGCGTCTCGTCGTGGGGGATCACGGGGGCGCCGGTCGCCGCTGCGCCGGGGCTCGGTCACCCGGCGAGGGTGTCGGTGGCGATCCGTACGATGTGGCCTCGTGCCACTATCGATTTCCACGGTCAACGTCAACGGAATCCGCGCAGCGGTCAAGCATCGCTCGGAGACGAACCGGGGGTTCTTACCCTGGCTCGACGCCTCGGGTCTCGATGTCGTCCTGCTGCAGGAGATCCGGGCCGGTGAGGACCTCGCCCGCCAAGCCCTGGCGCCGGCGCTCGACGACGGCTGGCATCTGACGATGAGCGAATCCGCGGTCAAGGGGCACGCCGGGGTCGGTGTGCTGACCAGGACGCAGCCCGTGGCGGTCCGCATCGGGTTCGGCAGCGCCGAGTTCGACGACCTCGGCCGCTACCTCGAAGTCGACCTCGACACCGAACTGGGTGCCCTCACGGCGGCAAGCCTCTACCTCCCCAAGGGGGCGGCCATGTCCGAGGCGCCCAAGGACATCGCCAAGCACGACGAGAAGGCGCGGTTCATGGCGGAGTTCGGCGAGTATCTGGGCCATCTGGTCCGTCGTCGACGCCACGTCGTCGTCGGCGGTGACTGGAACATCGCACCGGCGCAGGCCGACATCAAGAACTGGAAGGGCAACCTCAAGAGCCCCGGATTCCTGCCCCACGAGCGCGCCTGGGTCGGCGAGTTGCTGACCTCCGGGTGGCGTGACGTCACGCGCGAAATGTTCCCCGGGGACGCCGGCCCGTACTCGTGGTGGTCGTGGCGGGGCAAGGCCTTCGACAACGATTCCGGATGGCGCATCGACTACCAGCTCACCAACAAGACGCTGGCCGAACGTGCGGTCAAGTCCGAGGTGGCGCGTGCCGCGGCGTACGACCTGCGCTGGTCCGACCACGCCCCGGTCACCGTGCAGTACGACTGAACCGGTCTGACAAACTGGGGGCCATGACCAGCGACGCAGAGCGCACCGCAGGACCGTCGGGTGAGGCGGTCCCCGCCCGCCCACGCGTGCTGTCCGGAATCCAGCCGACCAGCGATTCCTTCCATCTCGGCAACTACCTCGGCGCGGTGCGTCAATGGGTGGCGTTGCAGGAGGACTTCGAGGCGTTCTACTTCATTCCCGACATGCACGCACTGACCGTGCCGTTCGACCCGAAGACGCTCGCCGAGCGCACGCGTCTCAGTGTCGCCCAGTTGCTCGCCGTCGGGGTCGACCCGGAACGGTCCACGATCTACGTGCAGTCGCACATCCCGGAGATCGCGCAGCTGACCTGGGTGCTGTCCTGCATCACCGGTTTCGGTGAGGCCAGCCGGATGACCCAGTTCAAGGACAAGTCCGCCAAGCAGGGCGTCGACGCCGCCGGCGTGGGACTGTTCACCTACCCCATCCTGATGGCCGCGGACATCCTGGCCTTCCAGGTGGATCAGGTGCCGGTGGGCGAGGATCAGCGTCAGCACCTCGAACTCACCCGCGATCTCGCCCAGCGGTTCAACTCGCGATTCGGCAAGGTGCTGAAGGTCCCGCAGGCCCACATCGTCAAGGAATTCGCCAAGATCTACGACCTGCAGAACCCGACGGCCAAGATGAGCAAGTCCGCCGACACCGACAAGGGCCTCATCAATCTGCTCGACGACCCGAAGCGCTCGGCCAAGAAGATCCGGTCGGCCGTCACCGACACCGGTTCGGAGATCCTCTTCGATCCGGAGAACAAACCGGGCGTCTCCAACCTGTTGACCATTCAGTCGGCGCTGTCCGGGGTGGGCATCGACGATCTCGTCGCAAAATACGAGGGCAAGGGTTACGGCGAACTCAAGGTCGACACCGCCGACGTGCTGGCCGAGTTCGTCACCCCGCTGCGCGGACGCGTCGAGAACTACCTCTCCGACCCGGCCGAGCTCGACGCGATCCTGTCGCGCGGAGCGGCTCGCGCGCGGGCAGTCGCCTCCGAAACCCTGGCATCGGTCTATGACAAGGTGGGGTTCCTGGGCTCTGCGCGGTGAACCGTCCCCAGGCGCCGCGACGCACCGCGACCTGATCAGGAAGGCGACATCCCATGACCTCCGCGATCGACTCGGCGAAGTCGGCAGTCGACAAGGGAAAGTCGTCGTTCACCACGGCGCGCGAGAGATGGCCTGCCATCGACCATCTCGTGAAGACGGTCGAACGCTACAACGACCGGCGCGGCAACGTCTACGCCGCGGCGATCAGCTTCAACGGCATCCTGGCCCTGGTGCCGATCATCATGGTGGTCTTCTCGGTCGCCGCGTTCGTGCTCGCCAGTCAGCCTCAGCTCCTGGAGGATCTGCAGCAGGCGGTCGTCGACGCGGCGCCGGGGGAAACCGGTGAACAGCTCAGCAAGGTCATCGATTCGGCGATCGCCTCGCGTGCCGCGGTGGGCATCGTGGGCCTGATCGGCGCGGCGTTCACCGGCATCGGGTGGATCTCCGGGGTCCGGGTGGCCTTCACCGAGATGTACGGCGGTCGCGTGGATCGCAATCCGGTGACGTCGAAGGTGGGGGACCTCGTCACCTTCGCGCTCCTCGGAATCGCTTTCGCCGCAACGATGGCGGTGACCGCGCTGGGCAACAGCGGGCTGACCAGGACGGTGTTGTCCTGGGTAGGTCTCGACGACGCGTCGTGGGCCTCGATCGTGATCCGGGTGGTCGCCATCGGTGTGTCGGTGTTCGCGAGCTGGGCGCTGTTCACCTTCGTCCTCGCGCGACTTCCGTTGGTGCCGTTGCCCATGACGCACACGATGAAGGCCGGACTGGTCATCGCGATCGCCTTCGAGCTGATGAAATCGCTTGGTGGCCTGTATCTTCGGACGGTGCTGGGATCTCCGGCCGGGGTGGCGTTCGGTCCCGTTTTCGGCGTGATGGTGTTCGCCTACCTCGCGTCACGCGTCGTGCTGTATGCCACCGCGTGGTGCGCGACCGACCAGATCAACGAGAACTACCAGGTGGAGGAAGACCCCGACGCGGAATTGCGTCGGCCCGTGGTGATCTCACCGACGGTCGAGGTGAGCCCGACACCGCGGGCGGGAACGCTCGCCGCGGCCGCAGGCGTAGGCGCGGCGCTCAGTGCGCTGATCGGCTGGTTGTCGCGTCGCGGACGGTGAGGCTCGCGGCCGGGTGATCAGCGGGGCACGGCCTCGGCATCGTGCGTGTTCGCCAAGATGTGGGCGAGACTTCCACCGGCGGTGAGTCCGCCCAGTGCCATGGCGAAGAGGTCGTCGGCGAGCCGGCGATCGAGCTCGTCGCCCTGCGGTGTGAACCAGTGCTGCATCCAGTTGAGGATGCCGACCACGGACAGCGCCGCGATCCTCGGACTGACCGGTGGATTGAACTCGCCGCGCGCGACGCCGTCGGCGATCAGGTCCTCGAGGATGTCCATGTATTGCGCATCCATCTCGGTGAACCTGCCGAACTTGTCCGACAGATCCGTGCGCCCGATGTTGCGCAGGTAGACGAACGCGGCGGGGTGGTGCTCGCTGAACACCCGTACCTGGATCCGGAACAGCGTCCGCAGTCGGACGGTTGCCGACCGCTGGGCGTCGTTGCGCAGCTGTTCGAGGTCGGCGAGCAGGACCTGCGCCGGTCGTTCGACGACGGCGAGCAGCAGTTCCTCCTTGTTCTGGACGTAGTTGTAGATGCTGCCCTTGAGGATTCCCACACGCGCGGCGATGTCCTCGAGGGTGGCGCTGTCGTAGCCGCGGATGCGGAACTCCTCGCCGGCCGCTTCGACGAGCTCTGTCCATCGGCTCGGGCGGGCCATCGTTCCTCCTGTGTCGAACCGGTCGCTCGTCGAATGAGGCCTCGACGCTCCCGGTCTCGGGCCTCGCCGCCGGGATCAGCGGGCTGGACCTGATGGTAGTTCGTAGCGGGCGGGGAACCGTGTCATCCCGCGTGTCAGCAGGGTGGGTGCCCAGGAGATCGGGTCGTCGGGGTCCGGCGAGAGTCCGGGGAGCCGGTCGATGACGGTGGGCACCGCGATGGCGGTCTCGAGTCTGGCCAGGGGAGCGCCGAGGCAGTAGTGCAGTCCGGCGCTGAAACCCAGCTGACGTCCGGGGCGGCGCGAGATGTCGAAGGTCTCCGGATGCTCGAAGGCGTCCGGGTCGCGGTTGGCGCTGGAGAGGAAGAGGAAGACCCGCTCGCCGGCGCTCATCCGCTTGCCGCGCCAGACCATGTCCTCGGTCACCAACCGCACGACGCTCTTCGCAGGTCCGTCGAAACGGAGCAGTTCCTCGACCAGCCCGTTGACCGCTGCGGGATCGGTGCGATCGAGCGCGGCCTGCTGTGCGGGGTGCTCCAGCAGAGCCGAGATGCCGTTGCCGATGAGATTCGTCGTCGTCTCGTGTCCGGCGAACAGCAGGAGCACGCCGGTGGCGATGACCTCGTCATGGCTGAGCGAGTCGTCGTTCTCCCGCGCCGCGATCAGCATCGAGAGCAGGTCGTCGGATGGGCGCCTCTCGTGTGCCTCGACCAGGTCGCCGAGGTACCCGGTGAGTTCGGTCATGCCCTGCGCCCCGCGGCGGTGGCGGTCCTCGTCGCCGAGACTGCCGAAGACCAGCCCGCTGATCTGGTCGGACCAGTCTTTGAAACGGCCACGGTCCTGCCGAGGTACGCCGAGCATCTCGGCGATGACCGACGCGGTGAGTGGGTAGGCGTAGTCGCCGATGAGGTCGATGTGGCTGTCGCCCCGTGCGATGACCTTGTCGAGGAGTTCGTTCGCGATGGTCTCGATCGCCGGCCGCATCCGTGACACCGAGCGCGGCGTGAACGCCCGGCTCAGCAGCCGCCGAAGTCGTGTGTGGTCGGGCGGATCCTTGAAGACCATCCAGTTGTCGAGCACCCCGAAGGCCTCGCGCAGCAGGGGGTCGGTGCCGGGACGGCTGAGTACCTTCTCGCGGTAGGGCGTGATGCGGTTGGAGGTGAACCGGGGCTCTTTGAGTGCCTCGGTGACATCGCTGAACGAGGTGATGAACCAGGAGCGGTACTTCGCGTTCCAGTGGACCGGGTCGTCCTCGCGCAGAGCCGCGAACATCGGATAGGGATCGGCGAGGGCTGCGGGATCGAGCAGGTCGACGCTGCTCACCTCCACTTCCGATGTGCTCATGATGCCTCCAGAATTGTTATGACACAGGCGTTTCCATCCAGGACCGACACCCCGCCGCCCATCGTCTCGACCAGGCCGAGCCGCGCCGAGTCGACCTGCCTGGCGGCTGCCTGCCCGCGGAGCTGCCAGGTGATCTCGGCGATCTGGGCGAGACCGGTGGCGCCCAGCGGATGGCCTCGGGACAGCAGTCCGCCCGACGGGTTGACCGGCATGGCACCGCCGAGTGAGGTCGTCCCGGCCACCACCGCGGCGCCGCCCTCACCCACCGCGGCGATACCGAGGGCCTCGGTGGTGACGATCTCGCCGATGGTGAAGGCGTCGTGGACCTCGAAGACGTCGATGTCGCGGATGGAATCGATGGCGGCCGCCTCGAGTGCATCGGTGGCGGTGTCGCGGACGATGTCGTGTCCCCACACATGCGCAGAGGACTGATCCCACACCCGCCCGCTGCGCATCGCGGCCGCGCGGACGGTGATCTCACCGGGGGTACCGGTGGCCGGCGCGAGAATCGCGGCGGCCGCACCGTCGCTGGTCGGGCAGCACTGCAGCAGCGTGAGGGGGTCGGCGATCATCCGTGACCCGAGTACCTCCTCGACGCTGACCCGATCGCGGAACGGCGCTCGGGGGTTGCCGACAGCATGTGCGCGGTTCTTCACCGAGACCGCCGCCAGCTGCTCGGTGGTCACGGCTCCGTCGTGGAGGTAGCGCGAGGCGCTCATCGCGTAGAGCGCGGGCATCGCGAGTCCGCTCACGCCCTCCGGGTCGGTCGCATCGGGGACGATGGGACCGGAGAACGCCGAGCTCATCTGTTCGACGCCGAGCGCGAGGACGCGCCCGTACCGGCCGGTGCGCACGGCCTCGTGTGCCTCGACGAACGCCGTTGTGCCGCTCGCGCAGGCGTTTTCCACCGTGATGATCGGAACTTCGGTGATGCCCAGACTGCGCAGCACGCGCTGCGCGACGCCCGGGGCCCCGAAGACCGTGCCCACCCACACCGCGTCGACGGAGTCGGTACCCGCGTCGCTCAGGGCCTCGGTCACGGCTTCGGCGGCCAGCGCGAGGAGGTCCCGGTCGGGTTGCCGGCCGAATCGGGACGTCCCGACGCCGTGCACGGCGACGCGGTTCACCGGTGCACCGCCTCGACACTCAGATCGCCGTCGGCCGACGGTTCGACGAGGCGCACCGCCGCCCCGATCGCCACCGGGTTGCCGGTGACGTGCGCCAGGACGCGGGGGCCGTCGTCGAGGTCGACGTAGGCGATCTCATACGGCGGTACGTGCGGACCGACCGCGATGTTCACCACGGTGCGGCTCCACACGGTCCCGGTGTCGCCGAAGTTCTCCGGAACGAGCTCGCCCGCGCAGCCGGGGCAACGCGCCCACCGGTAGGCGACGGCGCGAGCGCAGCGCGCGCAGCGCGAACCGGCGACGGTCCAGGCGCCGTGTCCGGCGCGTTCCATCACCGGCCGAGGGTCGACGCCGACCGGAGGTGAGAGCGACTGGGTTGTGTTCACGATCACAAGATAAACAGACGTAGGGCTGGTTATCAAGTCGGCCGGGTCGCCCATTGTGCTCGAAAGTCCTGCAGAAACTCCGTGTCAGCGACAACACTTGACATATGATAGTGAGGCGCATCACTATGAGGTCGCTGATAAATACACTGTCGTTTGGTCAACGGGTCGACGTCAGTTCCTACAGGGAGGTTCCATATGAGGTTTGGTCTGTTCGCGATGCCGGAGCATCCTCCGATCGAGAACTGGTCGCTGTCCTATGACCGGGACATCGACGAGATCGTCCTCGCGGAGAAGCTGGGATTCAGTGAGTTCTGGATCGGTGAGCACCACACGGGTGGCTACGAGAACGTCCCGATGCCCGAACTACTGCTCGCGAAGGCATCCGCGCTCACCAGCAGGATCCGGCTCGGCACCGGCGTCGTGAACCTCCCGTACCAGGACCCCTTCCAGGTCGCCGAGCGCCTGGCGTTCCTCGATCACCTCACGCACGGCCGGCTGGAGTACGGGTTCGGCGGTGGCGGTCTGCCGACCGACCAGGCGCTGTTCCAGCTGGAACGTTCCGAGGCAGCACCCCGCACCGCGGAGGCCCTCGAGATCATCTGGCAGCTCCTCACCTCCGACGAGCCGGTCACGTACGAAGGCGTGTACTGGAAGTACGAGAACCGTCAGCTCCAGGTCGGGCCGTACCAGGACGTTCCGCCGTTCGCCATCGCGGGGCTGACCGGAACACACAACTATGCCCGGTGCGGCGCCAAGGGCTGGAAGGCGCTCAGCGTCTACTTCGCACCCGGTGACAACAACGGTTACCCCAACGCGCCCGACCTCGCGGCGCACGCCGCGGCGCTGGTCGGTGCGGCGCAGGAGAACGGGCTCGACCCCGACCTCGCGCGCCAGAACTGGCGGATCACCCGTGAGGTCTACGTGTCCGACAGCAAGGATCAGGCCATGAAGGAGATCAGGGAAGGCGTACACCGCTCGTATGAGTACCTGTTGGGACTCGGTCTCGGTGCTCTCATGAAGAAGGGGGAGGGCATGGACGACGCCGAGCTCACCTTCGAGTGGATGGTCGAGGAGATTCCGTGGATCATCGGCAGTCCCGAGGACTGCACCCGTCAGATCCGTGAACTCGAGGAGGTCACCGGAGGTTTCGGGACGTTCCTGATCAACAGCCGCGACTGGGTGACCACCGACAAGTGGAACCGGTCGCTCGAGTTGTTCGCCCGCTACGTCACCCCGCAGTTCACCCCTCGGGAGAACATGGCCCGGCGCAACCGGCTCGCACGTACCGCGCTGGGGGTGTGACCGTGATGAGTGGATATGACGACGCATTCGCCGGCCGGACTGCACTTGTCACCGGTGGAGGAAGTGGAATAGGCAAGGCCATCACCGCGTCTCTGCTCGACGCGGGTGCCAATGTGGTGGTGCTCGAGAAGAGCGGGGACAACATCGAGACGGCCGCAGCCGAACTCGGCAACTCCGACCGGTTGGCCTGGCATGAGGGGTCGGTGGCTTCCAAGGCCGATGTGCGTGCGGCTTTCGCGCTGGCCCACAACACCTTCGGGACTGTCCATCATCTGGTCAACAACGCCGGTACGGCATCGTTGTCGCTGATCCGCGACTGCTCCGAGGAAGAGTGGGACCTGATCGTCGACACTCTCCTCAAGGGGACGTTCCTGTGCACTCAGGCCTTCGCCGATCAGGCGATCACCGCGGGCGAGGGCGGCTCGATCGTCAACATCTCCTCGCTCAACGCGATCGCGGCCACCGACGGTCTCGGCCACTACTGTGCGGCGAAGGCCGGTGTCCTGCAGTTCACCAAGGTGAGTGCCGGCGAGTTGGGACGCCACGGCATCCGGGTCAACTCGATCGGTCCGGGCACTGTCGACACGCCGCTGGGCGCGGGCTTCACGGTCGGACAGATCGGCCAGGAGTTCCTCGATCGCACCCTGATCAGTCCGCCGCGGCATCAACACGCGAGCGACATCGCCGACATCGCCATGTTCCTGATGTCGGCCCAGGCGGCGCGCGTCACCGGGCACTTCATCCCCGTCGACGGGGGCCAGCACGTGCGCGGTCTCCACTCGTACTGGGATGTGGCCGAGGCGCAAGGACTGGTCAGCCGACCCGCGTGAACCCGTACCCGCCAGCCGAGGACAGACAGCCGAGGACAGACATCGATGACCCCATCACACACGCTCGCCCCCGACACCGTCACCGGTGACCGAGAGGTGACGCCCGCCGAGCGCCGCTACTGGGACGAGGCACGCGAGACATGCGATCCCGCCGACCGGGACCGTCGCATCCTCGAACGGATGCAGCAACAGCTCCGGTATGTGTACGAGGAGCTGCCGTTCTACCGGAGACACTACGACCGTGCCGGTTTCCGCCCCGAACACGTGACCTCACTCGCGGACTTCACCGCGAAGGTGCCGATCATCACCAAGAAGATGCTCGTCGAGGATCAGCGCGAGCACCCGCCGTTCGGCTCCTACACAAAGGATTTCGGCGTCGGAGGCATCGCGCGCGTTCACGGTTCGTCCGGCACGTCGGGCACCCCCACGATGTACGCAGTCTCGCGGCGCGACTGGGACCGCGCCGCCGATGTCCACGCGATGGCGCAGTGGTGTGCCGGTGTCCGGCCCGACGACATCGTGCAGATCGGGTTCCCGTTCGGGCTGTTCTTCGGCGGTTGGGGTGTCCTGCAGGGTGTCGAACGCATCGGTGCCACGGTCTTCCCCCTTGGTGTCACCGACTCCGAGAAGCACATCGAGATGATCGGCACACTCGGTTCGACCGTGTTCAGCGCGACGCCGTCGTACTGCATCCACCTGTTGTCGGTGGCCGAGCGCATGGGGGTCGACCTGCGTGCGAGCCCGGTCCGGCACGTGCTGGTCGGCGGAGAACCGGGCGGCAGCTTGCCCGGAACGCGACGGATCATCGAAGAAGGCTGGGGCGCAACGGTCGCCGACGCCGGATCGACGTCGGAGATGTACCCGTTCCAGACCAGCGTGGGATGCGAGGCCGGAACCGGCACCCACCTGATCACCGACGAGGTGTACACCGAGGTCGTCGATCGCGACGATCCCAACGCGGCGATCCCGACCGGCGAACGCGGTGCGGTCGTCTACACGCACCTGTGGCGCGAATCCCAGCCGATGATCCGCTTCGCCCCGGGCGACGAGACCTATCTCGACGACGCGCCGTGCCCGTGCGGGCGAACCTATCCGCGCATGCCCGAGGGGGTCCTGGGGCGTCTCGACGACATGCTCGTCATCCGCGGCGCCAACATCTATCCCAGTGCCGTCGAGACCGCCCTGCGCGACATCCCCGAACTCGGGCCGGAGTTCCGGATTCATGTCACCACCCAAGGCGCACTCGACGAGATCGCCGTGCATGCCGAGGTGTCGGCGGCCACCGACGACGCCTGGCACGCCGCGGGCCCCGACCGACACGGTGATGAGCGGGCCGCTCTGGTGGAGCGGGCCGAAGCCGTCCTCCGGCATCGGCTCGGTATCCGGGTCCCGTTCGAGGTGCTCGCCCCGGGGACCCTGGAACCGACCACGTTCAAGGCGCGCCGCGTCATCGACACCCGCGGGGTGCGTTGGTGACCCTGGTGGCGCCCGCACCCCGGCCCGGTGTCTCATGACCCGGACGGTCGGAACCGCGATCGCCGGATCATCCGCCGGGGGAACGCCTGCCGACACCGAGTGGAGGCGGGTGATCGTCACCGACATATGTGAGCAGGGCATCGACGTGGTGAGCCTGACGCTGGGCACCGACGACGGGACCGCGCTGCCGGACTGGTCTCCGGGTGCCCACGTCGATGTCGATCTGGGCGACGACCTGGTCCGGCAGTACTCCCTGTGCGGGACACCCGGGGCGCCGACGTGGCGGGTGGCGGTGCTGCGGGAGCGTGAGAGCCGGGGCGGATCGGAACGCGCTCACCGCCTGACCCCCGGCGACCACGTGCGAGTCCGGGGTCCGCGCAACCACTTTCGTCTCGACGATGCACAGGAGTACCTCTTCATCGCGGGCGGGATCGGGGTCACGCCGATCCTGCCGATGATCGGTCATGCCGAGGAGTCCGGGATCGCCTGGACCCTGCACTACGGCGGACGGACGCGGGACTCGATGGCGTTCCTCGACGAGCTCGGGACATACGGCGGCAAGGTGCATCTGTACCCCCAGGACAGCGTGGGTCTGCTCGACCTGCCGCGGATTCTCGGCGAACCCCGCGCGCGCGTGGGGGTGTACTGCTGCGGACCGGAGGGTCTGCTGGCGGCCGCCGAGGCCGCGGCCGCCGCCTGGCCGGCCGGCTCGCTGCACACCGAGCGGTTCAGTCCGGTCGAACCCGTCGGTCCACGCGCGGGCGACACCGCGTTCGAGGTCGAGTGCCGGTTGTCCGGGGTGACCGTGACGGTCGCCGATGACGAGACGATCCTCGAGGCCGTCGAGCGGACGGGCGGGGTGATCGTCGCCGCCTCGTGTCGAGAGGGCACGTGCGGGACCTGTGAGGCGACTGTGCTCGACGGCGTACCCGATCATCGCGACTCGGTGCTGACCGACGACGAACGGGATTCCGGCGAGGTGATCCTGACCTGCGTGTCGCGTGCGTGCACATCGCGCCTGGTTCTCGACCTGTGAGGAGAGGAGCATCATGACGGAGTCGCAAGCATTGACCGGGACGCAGATCGCCACAGGCACGGAGGGGATCGACGCAATGGGGATCGACGCAATCCGGTTGCGAGAAGTGTTCGCGAGCTTCCCTTCCGGGGTCGTCGCGGTGTGCGCCCTGCGTGACGGGCGCCCCCTGGGTATGGCCGCGAGCACTTTCACGGCGGTGTCGCTCGACCCGCCGCTGGTGTCGGTGTGTATCCAGCGGAGCTCTCAGACATGGCCGCTCCTGCGAGAGTCCACACGGTTGGGGGTCACGATCCTCGCCGAACAACACGGGGCGGCGTGCCGGACACTCTCGATGAAAGAGGGTGACCGTTTCTCCGGTGTCGACTTCGACGTCCACGACGACGGAAGCGTCGTCCTGCGGGGAGCCAGCGGATGGCTGACCACCACCCTGCATGCCGAGATCGACGCCGGCGACCACGTGGTCGCACTGCTGCGGGTGCAGGCGCTGGACACCGACCCGGCAAGTGCGCCGCTCGTCTTCCACCGCAGCGGGTTTCACCGGCTGGTGCCCGCCGGAGGGAGTTCGTCATGACTCTGCTGGACGGATCGAGGACCTCGGTGTCGACGGCGACGGAGGCGATGGGGCGGGGTCAGGCTGTGGTGGTCATCGACGACACGGTGGCGCCACGTCACGCCGCGCTGGTCATCGCCGCCGAACATGCGACCACGGAACTGGTCGCCTTTCTGATCCGGCACACGGGCGGATTCCTCTGTGCCGCACTGGGCGAGGACCACTGTGAACGTCTCGCCTTGCCTCACGTCGCGGCCTCGCGGGACACGCGGTGTCCCGAGCAGCGGGTCACGGTCGACGCCAGGGACACCGGCACCGGTATCTCGGCCTCTGCGCGCGCTCGTACGGTGCGGACGCTCGCGGACCCGCGCGCGACGACCACGGACTTCACCCGTCCCGGGCATGTGGTGCCCGTCGGGGTACCGCTCGACGGCGGTGTCCGCCTGCCGGGCTTCGCCGGCGCAACGATCGCACTGGCCGCACTCGCCGGATGTACCCCCGTCGGCGCCTATGCCGTGCTGGTGAGCGCCGAACGATCGTCGGAGGTGGCCGACGACTCCGAAGCCGAGCAGTTCGCCCGGCGGCACGGATTGTCTGCGGTACGACTCTCAGAGGTCTGGCCCCACCGCCTCGTCGACATCGCCGACGCCGACTGAACTCCGAACAGACGACCCGAAAGGCGGGCCCATGCGGATCCTGGTGTTTCCTGAGGAAGGGCGATCGACGATCGCCGAACCGGACGATCTGAAGAAATTCCACGTCGAAGTGCACGGGGAGGGCGGTGAGGACGATCTCTCGCGAGCCCTCGGGCAGCTCGGTCGTACCGAGGGTGCCGAGCACGCCTGGATCTTCATCGAGGAGCTGTTGCGCGCGTCCGGACGCGCCGACGACGAGACCTGGCGGGCCGCGTTCGGCCAGATGGTCGACTACGCCGCGTCGAAGGGGTGGACCGACGCCGACGGCGAATCGCTGCGCGCGCACATCGTCGCGGTGCCCTGAGGAGTCGCGGTGCCCTGAGGGCCCGGCTCACCTCCTGCCGGCGAACCTCAGGCCGAGCAGCAACAGCACCACGGCGGCCAGAGCCGCCACCAGTCCGATGAGTACACGCACCGACATCGGCGCCGCGGCATCGGTGCCGGGGCCCGCCAGGCGCGTGGCCGGTGTCGGTTCGGCAGCGACCGACGACGGCGCCGCGACCCCCACAGGATCGACGAGTTGCCCGACCGAGATCGCCGGATCGGCGCGAAAGCCGTAGTCCAGCATCGCCTTCGCCTGATCCCAGTACAGGTCGCCGTCGACCGACAGGCCGAACATCTGCACGATGAGGATCGATCGGCCGTCGCGCTCGGCGGCGCCGACGAACGTCTTGCGGGCGTCGTCGGTGTATCCGGTCTTGCCGCCGAGCATGCCCGGGAAACCGTCCACGAGAAGGCGGTTGGTGCTGTACATGTCGTACGCCGGATGATCGGTGTCGCCGGGCACGTCGGGCCGCTTCGGGTATCCGGGGAAACGGAACACCGGCAGCGAGATCAGTTCGCGGAAGGTCGGATGTGTCATCGCGGCCCGGAAGATGAGCGCGAGGTCGTAGGGCGACGACGACATCCCGGCGGCATCGAGACCCGACGGGCTCGCTGCGCGCGTGTCGGTGGCACCCAGCGCGGCGGCGCGGGCGTTCATCTTCGCCAGGGCCGCGTCGACGCCGCCGAGCGCACGGGCGAGTGCGTTGGCGCAGTCGTTGCCGGACACCATGAGCAGTCCGGTCAACATGTCGCGGACCGTGTAGCTGCCGCCCGGGCCCATCCCGCAGGAGTCGCCCTCGATGCTCCAGTCCTCCGGGGTCGGGACGACGGGCTCGGCGAGGTCGAGTTCGTCGAGGACCACCAGCGCCAGCAACACCTTGATGGTCGAGGCGGGCCGGTACCGGCCGTGCGGATCCTTGGCCGCGATGACGCGTCCGGAGTCGAGATCGGCGATCAGCCAGCCTGCCGATGTCAGGCGGGGTGGAACGGGACCGGCCGCGGGGTCGGCGACGACGCCGCACGACGCGAGGTCCTCCCCGCCGACGGCCGGGTTCGGCACCGGCAACGACGACGGGGCCGCCGATCCCGGTGCGACGACCTCGGATTCGTCCACCGCGGGAGGTGTGCCGATCTTGTACGGACAGTGATCGGTGACCGGTGTGGTGGCCGCGGGCCGCGGGTCGGCCGGCAGCGGAACGGCCGCCGCCGGGGTCGTGCCCGCAGCGACCGTGAGAGTGCAGAGCCCGAACACCAGCACGGCCGTCAACGCACATACCGTCCGACGAGTCCACCCCGAGGTCACCGACCGCACGTTACCAGCGGATCGCCGTGCGCTCAGGGCATGCGAGGTGGATCAGAGGAGCGTGTACGCCTCGGCCAGCACCGACCGGAGGATCTGTTCGATCTCGTCGAACTCGGCCTGCCCGGCGATGAGAGGCGGTGCGAGCTGCACGACCGGGTCCCCGCGATCGTCTGCGCGACAGTACAACCCGGCGTCGAAGAGCGCGCCGGAGAGGAAACCGCGCAGGATACGTTCGGATTCGGCAGCGTTGAAGGTCTCCTTGGTGGTCTTGTCCTTGACGAGTTCGATCCCGTAGAAGAAGCCCTCACCGCGGACGTCGCCGACGATCGGCAGGTCGTGCAGGCGCTCGAGCGTGGACCGGAAGGCCGGTGCCTGGGTCTTGACGTGCTCGTTGAGACCCTCGCGCTCGAAGATGTCGAGGTTGGCCAGGGCGACCGCCGCCGACACCGGGTGCCCGCCGAAGGTGTAGCCGTGCGCGAACGTCGTCGTGCCGTCGCGGAACGGTTCGAAGAGCCGGTCGCTGGCGATCATCGCGCCGATCGGGGAGTAACCCGACGTCATTCCCTTGGCGCACGTGATGATGTCGGGAACATAGCCGAAGTCGTCGCAGGCGAACATCGACCCGATCCGGCCGAACGCGCAGATCACCTCGTCCGACACCAGGAGCACGTCGTAGGCGTCGCAGATCTCCCGCACCCGTTCGAAGTACCCGGGCGGCGGCGGGAAGCAGCCGCCGGCGTTCTGGACGGGCTCGAGGAAGACGGCCGCGACGGTGTCGGGTCCCTCGAACTCGATGGCCTCGGCGATCCGGTCGGCGGCCCAGCGGCCGAACTTCTTCGGATCGGCGCCGAGTTCCCCGGTCCCGGTCGGATCGGGCGCACGGTAGATGTTGGTGTTCGGCACGCGGAACGCACCGGGGGTCAGCGGTTCGAACGCCTCCTTCAGCGCGGGGACACCGGTGATCGCGAGCGCGCCCTGCGGGGTTCCGTGATAGGCCACCGCACGCGAGATCACCTTGTGCTTACCGGGTTTGCCGACGAGCTTGAAATACTGCTTGGCCAGCTTCCAGGCACTTTCGACGGCCTCGCCGCCGCCGGTGGTGAAGAACACGCGGTTGAGATCGCCCGGAGCGTAGGCGGCCAGCCGCTCGGCGAGTTCGATCGCGGGCGGGGTGGCGTAGGACCACAGTGGGAAGAACGCGAGTTCCTTGGCCTGACGGGCCGCCGCCTCGGCGAGTTCGGTGCGGCCGTGCCCGGCCTGGACGACGAACAGCCCGGCGAGGCCGTCGAGGTAGCTGCGTCCCCGGTCGTCGAAGATGCGCACGCCCTCGCCTCGGGTGATCACCGGCGGGGTGATGGCATCCCCGTGGCGGGCGAAGTGGCCCCAGAGGTGTGCGGCGCTGCGCTCGCCGAGTGACTTCGGCGCGGCCGGCGCGGTCACTGACTGCGGTGTGGTCGGTGTCATCGTGTTCCCCAGTTGTATTGCTGCTTGACGAGTTTCAGGTAGACGAGGGTCTCGGTGGCGAAGACCTCGGGGTGGACGCGCACCTTCTTGTTGAGGATGGTCAGCAAGTGATCGTCGTCCTCGCACACCACCTCGATCAGGATGTCGAAGGAGCCTGCGGTGAGGACCACGTAGTCGATCTCCGGGTGTTCGGCGAGTCGTCCGGCGAGGGCCTCGGTGTCACCGGTGCACCGGATGCCGATCAGTGCCTCACGTGCGAACCCCATCTTGAGCGGGTCGGTGACGGCCACGATCTGCAGCAGGCCACTCTCGCTGAGCTTCTGGACGCGGTTCCGCACCGCCGCCTCGGACAGTCCGACGGCTTTGCCGATGGATGCATAACTGCTCCGACCATCGGTTTGGAGCAGCTCGATGATCTTCTTCGCGGTTGCGTCGAGGGGGGTGGAGGAGGGCTCGGCCACGCCACGATCGTGACGGATTCAGTATCTATTCGCAACTTTCCCGAACGATTCCGCAACTAAGACGCACTACGCCGCATGAATTCGAACCGGCGGCGGTAGACTCCCAGGGCATGTCGTCAGCCACCGCCATCCCGTCCGGCTGGATCAACGGAAAGCCCCACCACGCCGACGGTCCCGAGCACTGTGTGGTCAATCCTGCCACGGATGAGCTCGTCGCCACGGTGAAACTCGCAGGTCCGGCCGATGTCGACGCCGCGGTCGGCAGTGCCCGTGCGGCGCAGGCGGAGTGGGGCGGTGCGACGCCGGCGGAACGGTCGGGCGTGCTGCACGCACTGGCCCGTGCGCTGACCGAGCATTCGGATCTGCTGATCGCCGAGGAGGTCGCGGACACCGGCAAGTCGATCCGGCTCGCCACCGAATTCGACGTCCCCGGCTCGATCGACAACATCGAGTTCTTCGCCGGGGTCGCGCGCAACCTCGACGGCAAGGCGAGCGGCGAGTACTCCGGCGACCACACCTCCTCGATCCGGCGCGAACCCGTCGGGGTCGTCGGCACCGTCACGCCCTGGAACTATCCGCTGCAGATGGCGGTGTGGAAGGTCATCCCGGCACTCGCCGCCGGCTGCGCGGTGGTGCTGAAGCCGGCCGAGATCACCCCCCTGACGACACTGACGCTCGCCCGACTCGCCACCGAGGCGGGTCTGCCCGACGGCGTGCTCAACATCGTGGTCGGGACCGGACCCGACGCCGGTGCGCACCTCGCCGGGCACCCCGGCGTCGACATGGTCACGTTCACCGGTTCGACGGCCGTCGGCCGTCAGGTGATGGCCCGGGCCGCGACCACCGGTGCCCGGGTGCAGCTCGAACTCGGTGGCAAGGCGCCGTTCGTCGTCTTCGACGACGCCGATCTCCCGGCCGCGGTCCACGGAGCGGTGGCGGCCTCGATCATCAACGGCGGCCAGGACTGCACCGCCGCCACCCGGGCCATCGTCGCGCCGTCGCTGTACGACGACTTCGTCGACGGGGTCGCCGATCTCATGCGCTCGGTGGTCATCGGCGATCCCACCGATCCGGCGACCGACCTCGGTTCGCTGATCTCGCGTACGCACCGGGAGAAGGTCGCCGGGATGGTCGACCGTGCCCGGGGGTCCGGGGCCCGGATCGTGACCGGCGGCGCGGTACCCGACGGGCCGGGCGCCCACTATCCGCCGACCCTGATCGCCGACGTCGCCGAGGACTCGGAGATCTATCGCGACGAGGTGTTCGGCCCGGTGCTGACCGTCAGCTCGTTCGCCGACGACGATGACGCGATCCGCCGCGCCAACGACACCGCCTACGGGCTCGCCGCGTCGGCGTGGACGCGCGATGTCTATCGGGCGCAACGGGCTTCGCGTGAGATCCGGGCCGGATGCGTCTGGCTCAACGACCACATCCCCATCATCAGCGAGATGCCGCACGGCGGTTACGGTGCGTCGGGCTTCGGCAAGGACATGTCGACCTACTCCCTCGATGAATACCTGCTCATCAAACACGTCATGAGCGACCTGCACGGCGTCGCCGAAAAAGAGTGGCACCGAACGATCTTCGCGCTCGGCGACCCACGGCGGTGACCGGCCGCACCTGGGCGGACAGTCCCACGCCGCGGGCCGTCGACGTGGTGGCGCAGGCCGCGGCCCGGCCGTACTGGCTCGACCGTGATCTACGGCCCGCGCCTCGGCCCCGCCTGGTCGGAGACGTCACCGCCGACCTGCTGGTGATCGGCGGCGGTTTCACCGGACTGTGGACGGCCGTGCAAGCGGCCGAACGGAATCCGGACCGATCGGTGGTGCTCGTGGAACGTGACCGCATCGCCGAGCACGCGTCCGGGCGCAACGGCGGGTTCTGTGCGGCAAGCCTCACCCACGGCCTCGGCAACGGGATCGAACGCTTCGCCGAGGAGATGCCGACACTGTTGCGGATGGGACGCGACACCCTCGACGCGATCGAATCCACGCTGGGCCGCCTGGGCATCGACGCCGATCTGGAACGCACCGGTGAACTCGACCTGGCCGTGACCGGCTGGCAGTACGACGGACTCGCCGAGACCGCGGCCGCCGGACAGGCACTCGGAGAGAAGCTGGTGCTGCTCGACGCCGCCGCGGCACGTGCCCGGGTCGACTCACCGATGGTGCGCGGCGCGCTCTACGACCCCGACGTCATGATCATCGATCCGGCGAAGCTGGCGTTCGGACTGGCGGCGGCCGCCGAGCGGTCGGGAGTACGCATCTTCGAGGGCACCGAGGTGCTCGGACTGGCCGACGGACGCCCCGGCGAGAGTGAATTCATCAGGGCACGAACCGGATACGGCGAGGTCCTGGCCCGCCGTGCGGTGGTCGCGACGTCGGCGAGCCGGGCGCTGGTCCGTTCCCTGCGGCTCTACACCGTCCCGGTGTGGGACTACGCGCTGATGACCGAACCTCTCAGCGGAGTGCAACTGACGTCGTTGGGGTGGTCGGGACGAGAAGGACTGGCCGACAGCGGTCCTCGCTTCCACTACTTCCGGCTCACCGCCGACGACCGCCTCCTCTTCGGCGGCTGGGACACGCCGTACCATTTCGGCTCCGACGACAGCACCCGCCACGAGTACCGCCCGGACGAATTCGCCCTGCTCGCCGAACATCTCCTGCAACTGTTCCCGCAGCTCGAGGGCATCCGCGCCACGCACACATGGGGTGGGGTCATCGACACCTGCTCGCGATTCTGCGCCTTCTGGGACACCTCACACGCCGGGCGGGTGGTCACCGCCGTCGGCTTCACCGGGCTCGGGGTGGGTGCCTCGCATTTCGCCGCCGCGACCGCCCTCGACCTCGTCGACGGGCTGAGCACCGAACGCACGGCGCTGAAGATGGTGCGCAGCAAGCCGTTGCCGTTTCCGCCCGAGCCCGCCCGCTGGCTGGGGATCACCCTGACGCGTTCTCAGATCGCGCGAAGCGAACGCCGTCAGGGAAGGCGGGGCGCCTGGCTGGGCCTGATGGACAGGATCGGACTCGGCTTCGACAGCTGAGGTGATGCCACGTCGATCACGCCGGGGGTCGGTTCGTCGGCGGGACTTCGATTCTGGGGGTCAGCTCCTGCGGCGGCAGACTGTTCTTGGGAACGACGACGACCGGCGCCGTGGTCCACCGGAGGATACGTGCGGCGGTGCTGCCGAGGAACACCCGATTGGGCCGACCGAGATGCCCGGAACCGATCGCGGCGATGTCGTTGTCGTCCCAGGGCAGGTTGGACAGGGCCTCGTCGAGAGTGGCGCCGTCGGCCACGAGGACGTCGACGTCGAGGGCCGGGTTCACCGCCGCCCGGGTGTCCTCGAGGAGCTTGCGTGCGATCGCCACCTGCGCTGCGCGCGCCTGCAGGGTCGTGTCGTCGTCGAAGGGGCATTCGATCGAGACCAGCGAGAGCAGCCTGATGTCGAGTTTGGCGCGCTCGGCGAAGGCCTCGGCGAACGGCAGGGGATTGTCGGCGCCGGGTTTGACCGGCACGGCGACCGTCACCGTGTCGAGAACGACGTGGGTGCGGTCGGCATATCCGCGGGGCGCCAGGGCCACGGGTAACGGAGAGGAGTGTACGAGCTCGGTGCTGATGGTGCCGAGTGTGTGCCGCCGCAGCAGACCGTCGCCCGTACCGCCGACGACGATCATCCTCGCCCGGGTCTGCTCGGCATACGACGCCAGCCCCTCGGCGAACGACTCGTTGACGGTGACCACGGTGCGGTACTCGAATCCGTCGGGGATGAGAGCCGCGCCCTCGGTGAGCCATTCGGCCGCCCGCGCCTCGACGCGCTGCTGATACTGCGCGAGTCCCGGCTGACCGTCGTAGGGGACCGGCCGTACGACGCACACGAGGTCGATGGCAGCGCCGGTGACCCGCGCGATCGCGACCGCCAGCACCACCCCGTCGGCGCCGGACGGCGTGGCGAGATAGCCGACGGTGATCCGGGCATGGGTGTGCACCGGACGCACCATCTCGGCCGGCTCGCCGGGCGGGGGATCAGTAGACATCGGGAGCCTTCACCTTGGTGCTCGCGGTCAGCGTCTTGCCCCGGAAGAAGTCGCTGTTGTGAGCACAACACGCGAGCATCAACGGGATACCGAGGACCAGCATGCCGACACCGAGGACGAACACACCGCCCACTCCGCCGACCGAGGTGGAACCGTAATCCGGCGCGACCATGTCGATCGCGGACCGGATGAACGCTGCCGTCATGGCCGTGCCGCCGAGAAACGGCAGGAGCCCGCGCATGAGGAAGTGCCGGACCGACCCGAACAGACTGCGGCGGAAGTACCAGACGCAGGCGAACGCGGTGATCCCGTAGTAGAACGCGACCGCCAGACCAAGGGACGCGATCGAGTCGGCCAGGGTGTTCTGACTCAGAAGTGACAGGACCAGGTAGAACATCAGTGCCGCGGCGCCCATCACCGCGGTGCCGAAGGCCGGTGTCATGTACTCGGGGTGGATGGAGGCGAATCTGTCCGGTAGCGCCTTGTAGACGGCCATCGACAGGCTTCCGCGGGCGGTGGGCAGAATTGTCGACTGCGTCGAGGAGAGTGCCGACACGCTGACGGTCAGGAGGAGAGCGGCCGCCATGGCACCACCGGCGACCGGGTCGCCGAGGATGGTCAGGACGTCGTCGGTGTTCTCCTCGTTGCCGAGTCCGATCCCGGTGTCGCCGAAGCCCGCGAAGGACTGGACGGCGTAGGCGACGAGCACATACGTGGCGACCAGGATCACGCACGTGATCACCGCTGCCCGCCCGGGTGTCTTCTCGGGGTCCCTGGTCTCTTCGCCGATCGCCAGACACGCGTCCCAACCCCAATAGATGAAGATGCACAGGATCACCGCCGCCGCGATCTGTGACTGATCGAGTCCGCCGGGCCACAGCCAGGACAGTTCGGGACTGATCGCCCGTTCGCCCGCCGTTCCGGTGCCGACCTTGATCAGTGCGATCAGGCTCGCGGTGACGAGCACCGCGAACTGGATGAACATCAGGACCGCCTGCATCCGTTCGCTGATGACGATGCCGCGGATGCTGATCCATGTCATCGCGATGATGAAAGCACCGCCCAGCAGAACCTTGGCGAGGAGGCTCTCCGCCAGACCGGCGAGATTCAGGAACCGGAACAGGTAGATCGCGGCGATCTCGGCGACGTTCGCGAGCACGATGATTGCCGATACAGCCAGTCCCCAGCCGCCGATCCAGCCGATCCACGGACTTAAAGCCTTTGTGCCCCAGGTGAACGTGGTCCCACAGTCGGGGGTGTCGCGAGCGAGCTCGCGATAGGCGAAGGCCACCAGGAGCATCGGGATGAACGCCAGCACGAACATCGCCGGTGCCTTCTCGCCTACGCCGGCGACCACGTACCCGAGCGTGGCGGCGAGGCTGTAGGCCGGTGCGACAGCGGACAGTCCGATGATCACGTTGCCGAGGAGGCCGATCGAACCGGCACGGAGCCCTTTGGTGCCGCCCTCGATCACCTCGGTCTCGACGCTGTCCGCCATGCGCGTACTCCCGCTCAGGTATTCATAACGAGAGCCAGCTTACGGTCGTGATGCGGGATTCCTCTCCCCAACTGCGACAACGCCGATCGCGTAAGCGGTTCGGACACCGGATCCGAAGCCGATATCCGTTCGCCGATCATGGGTTGCGCGGCCGGCACGAACTGGTTGCGTGGCGACCGCGCGCCGTGTGCTCGGCCACCACTGCCGAATTCACGCGGATCTCACAGCGGGCGAACCGTCCGCCCGACTGGAAGAGCGTGTCGAGGGGGACTCCCGGCGAACGTCTCGTGTACACCATCGACGCCGACCACCGCCTGGTCTCCGGATCCTGGTGTAGCAGTGGCACGTCGGTCTGTGTGCGGAGCCGGCCGTCCGCGTCGTACCAGGCGGCCGCGCTGTTGTGCTGGCGGTCGGAGATCAGGGTGATGGTGATGCGATCGCCGTCCGGCGCGTGCGGTGCGGCCCGGGCGGGGGCGAACACCGCCACGCCGAGGGTTGCGCTCACCACCGCGGTGAGCAGCAGTCGGAACAACAAGGTGCGGATCACAGGGAACTCCGTTCGGGAAGGCCGGTGCGGTTGGCGCTCGGTCCTTCTTCGACGCACCCCACGTCTCTTCGGTTCCGTACCCGCTTCGGCTGTGCGCAGGCCCGTCAGTTCGACACCGACACCGACACCGACACCGGTAGGGCTGTCAGTTTGCGGACGAGCAGGCCGTCGTCTCGTTGTGCTTCTGACACCTCCACCCGGAAACCCGTTGTCGCGCCGATGAGATGTTCGATGGCCAGACGGGCCTGGAGTCGGGCCAGCGCTGCGCCGACACACAGGTGCAGCCCTTTGCCGAAGCCGAGGTGTGGCCGTCGGGTGGTGGGGTCGAGGTCGACGCGGGCGGGATCGTCGAAGTGTGCGGGATCGCCCAGAAGACTCACGGTGGATTCGGCGCCGGCCGCTACGACTTGGAAGCGGATCATGACGGCCGCCGAGTGGTCGAGGCGCCCGTCGGCGACGCCGCGCGACATCGGCCAGGACGGTGCGGCCCGTCCCGTGGCCCTCACCGGTGTCGATCTCGCGCGTCAGGGCGCGGGACAGGTAGTCGGTGACCTCGCCGACGGCCGCGGGCGCGGTGGTGAGTTGCTCAGGTGTGATGATGCCGTCGATCAGTGCGTTGGTCTCGACGGCCCATCGGGTGAGGATCTCGACATCGGCAACGGGCAACCCGATGAGTTCGACCACGACGGACGTCGGAACACGTTGCGCGACAGCGGAGATCCAGTCGATCCGATCGTCGTTCACTCCCGCGTCCCAGGCGTCGGAGATCAGACGGCGGATGTGCGGTTCGGGAGCGCGGATCCTCGCGGGCGCCACCGACGGCATGACGAGTGTGCGGTGATCGCGGTGGCGTGCGCCGTCTGCGGTCGCCAGGACGTGTAGCGCGTCTCCGAGACCGGCGACCGGGAACTCCGACACCGAGCCGTCCTCGTGCCAGACCATCGTGGCCGTGGCGCTGATCGCCAAGAGTGGACTCGACGCCTTCGACATCGATGAACACACCCGCCGCGCGCACTGTTCACGCGCGACCGTCTACCGCCACGCGGGCGGCAAGGGTGCACTCGTGGAGGCGGTTCTCGCGTCCACGTCCGAACCGGTGCTCGGTGCCATCCGCGCGGCCACCACGGGTATGACGGGGCCGCAGCGAGCGCGGACCGCGATCGTGGCCGCGGCTGGCCGCGCTGCGCGCCGACCGGGTGATCCGGCAGTTCCTGCGTTCGGAGAACATCGTCACCGCGACACTGACCGTGCTCACCTCGCCCGCGGTGATCGCCGTCGCCGTCGAACTGATCGGCATCGACCCCGACGACACCGCCTCGGCACGATTCGCGATCCGCTCGGTGCTCGCCATGCTCCGGTGGCCGGCCGATCCCGCCGAGGAGGACGAACTCGTGGACGCGATCGTGGCCGGGGTGTTCCGACGCCCGGGCTGACGGGGTACGAAGCTGACAGGGTACGAAGCCGGCAGGGTACGAAGCCGGCCAGGTATGAAGCCGACGGGATACGAAGACGGCCCGCACCGGGTGGGTGCGGGCCGTCATCGGGCTGCAGAGAAAGTCTGGATTACTTAGCGCGAGAACATGAGTGCGCGCTTGACCTCGGAGATGGCCTGCGTCACCTGGATGCCACGCGGGCAGGCGTCGGTGCAGTTGAAGGTGGTGCGGCAACGCCACACACCGTCGACGTCGTTGAGGATGTCGAGACGCTCGACGGCGGCTTCGTCGCGGCTGTCGAAGATGAACCGGTGTGCGTTGACGATCGCGGCCGGACCGAAGTAGGAGCCCTCGGTCCAGAACACCGGGCAACTCGTCGTGCAGCAGGCACAGAGGATGCACTTGGTGGTGTCGTCGAAGCGTGCGCGGTCGGTCTGGCTCTGGATGCGCTCACGGGTCGGCTCGTTGCCCGAGGTGATCAGGAACGGCTTGATCGCGCGGTAGGCGTCGAAGAACGGCTCCATGTCGACCACGAGATCCTTCTCCACCGGCAGGCCGCGGATCGGCTCGATGGTGATGGTGATCTCCTTGGACTTGTCCTTGGGGAGCATGTCCTTCATGAGCAGCTTGCAGGCGAGACGGTTGACGCCGTTGATGCGCATGGCGTCCGAACCACAGACGCCGTGCGCGCAGCTGCGGCGGAAGGTCAGGCTGCCGTCGAGGTAGCCCTTCACGTACAGCAGCAGGTTGAGCAGGCGGTCGGTCGGCAGCGCCGGCACGCGGAAACTCTCGAAGCCCTGGGCGTCGGGGTTCTCCGGGTTGAACCGGAAGATCTTCAACGTGACCATGGTGGCCTCGTCGGGCACCGGGGGCAGCGGCGGCTCGTCGGAGGAGGGCGCGGGCTTGTCCAGAACAGATGTCATCAGTACTTACGCTCCATCGGCTCGTAGCGGGTTTCCACGACCGGCTTGTAGTCCAGCTCGATATCCGAGAGGAGATCGGTGCCCTTCTTGTAGGCCATGGTGTGTCGCTTGTAGTTGACGTCGTCGCGATCCGGGTAGTCCTCGCGGGCGTGGCCGCCGCGCGATTCCTTGCGGTTGAGAGCACCCACCACGGTGACCTCTGCCATCTCCAGCAGGAAGCCGAGTTCGATGGCCTCGAGCAGGTCGCTGTTGAAGCGCTTGCCCTTGTCGTGCACACGCACCTGCGCGTAGCGCTCCTTGAACCCGTGGATGTCGGCCAGCGCCTGCTTGAGGGTCTCCTCGGTGCGGAACACCGACGCGTTGGCGTCCATGGACGCCTGCAGCTCCGTGCGGATGTCGGCGACGCGTTCGTGTCCGTGCTCGCTGAGGAGCAGCTCCAGCCAGTCGTCGACCATCTCGGTCGGCGCCTCGGGCAGCTCGGCGAACTCGGCGGAGTTCGCGTACTCGGCGGCGGCGATACCCGCACGCCGGCCGAACACGTTGATGTCGAGCAGCGAGTTGGTGCCGAGGCGGTTGGCGCCGTGCACCGACACGCAGGCGCACTCGCCGGCCGCGTACAGGCCGTGGACGACCTCGTCGTTGTTGCGCAGCACCTGACCGTTGATGTTGGTCGGGATGCCGCCCATGACGTAGTGGCAGGTGGGGAACACCGGCACGTACTCGGTGACCGGGTCGACGCCGAGGTAGGTGCGCGCGAACTCGGTGATGTCGGGGAGCTTCTCGTTGAGAACGTCCTCGCCGAGGTGGGTCACGTCGATGTAGACGTAGTCCTTGTTGGGTCCGGCGCCGCGTCCCTCGAGTACCTCGAGCACCATCGACCGGGCCACGATGTCGCGGGGCGCGAGGTCCTTGATGGTGGGGGCGTAGCGCTCCATGAAGCGCTCGCCGTCGGCGTTGCGCAGGATGCCGCCCTCACCGCGCACGGCCTCCGAGATGAGGATGCCCAGGCCGGCCAGGCCGGTCGGATGGAACTGGTGGAATTCCATGTCCTCGAGGGGCAGGCCCTTGCGGAAGATGATGCCCATGCCGTCGCCGGTCAGGGTGTGCGCGTTCGAGGTGGTCTTGTACATGCGGCCCGAGCCGCCGGTCGCGAAGACGATCGACTTGGCGTGGAAGACGTGGATCTCACCGGTGGCGAGCTCGTAGGCGACGACGCCGGTGGCGACCTGCTCGCCGTCCTCGTTCTCGGTGAGGCAGATGTCCAGGGCGTAGAACTCGTTGAAGAACTCGACGTCGTGCTTGACGCAGTTCTGGTACAGCGTCTGCAGGATCATGTGACCGGTGCGGTCGGCGGCGTAGCACGCGCGGCGCACGGGCGACTTGCCGTGATCACGGGTGTGGCCACCGAAACGACGCTGATCGATCTTGCCCTCGGGGGTGCGGTTGAACGGCAGCCCCATCTTCTCCAGATCGAGCACCGCGTCGATGGCCTCTTTGGCCATGATCTCGACGGCGTCCTGGTCGGCGAGGTAATCGCCGCCCTTGACGGTGTCGAAGGTGTGCCACTCCCAGTTGTCCTCTTCGACGTTGGCCAGCGCGGCGCACATGCCGCCCTGAGCCGCGCCGGTGTGGCTGCGAGTGGGGTAGAGCTTGGTCAGTACCGCGGTGCGGGCTCGCGGGGCGGCTTCGATCGCCGCGCGCATACCGGCGCCGCCGGCGCCCACGATGACGACGTCATAGCGGTGTTCCTGCATGTTTCAGGTCTCCTTTAGCCGACGCTGTTGACGTCGAAGGTGAGGATCGCGTACGTGCCGAGCACGAGCACGAGGATCATCGACACGCCCAGCAGCACGTTCAGCCAGAAGCGGGTCGAGTCCTTGCGGGAGTAGTCGGCGATCACGGTGCGTACGCCGTTGCCACCGTGTAGCTGGGCCAGCCACAGCATGGTCAGGTCCCAGATCTGCCAGAACGGCGAGCTCCAGCGAGCGGCGACGAACGAGGAGTCGATGCGGTGCACGCCGCCGTCCCACGCCAGCATGATGAACAGGTGGCCGATGGTCAGGACGACGAGCAGCAGACCCGAGAACCGCATGAACAACCATGCGTTCTTCTCGAAGTTGCCGCCCTTGGGCTTGCGGGGCGAGCGGGGGTTGTCCAGGCTCGCGGGACGGTCGTGTTCCTTGCCGAGGGTCTTGGCGACACCCATGGCTTCCGAGGTGGTCATCTCTGGTGTCTCCTACAGGTGGCTGATCATGATCTGCAGCAGGCGGACCGTGCCGGCGGCAAAGACGACGACGAACAGGGTCATGGCCACCCACAGCATCTGGCGCTGGTACTTGGGTCCCTTGGACCAGAAGTCCACCAGGATCAGCCGCACGCCGTTGAAGGCGTGGAACAGGACGCAGGCGACCAGCGCGATCTCCATGAGGCCGATGATCGGCGTCTTGTAGGTCTCGATGATCGCGTCGTACTGGTTCGGGTCGACGCGGATGACCGCGGTGTCCAGTACGTGTACGAAAAGGAAGAAGAAAATGGTGACGCCTGTGATGCGGTGCAGAACCCAGGACCACATTCCGGGGTCGCCGCGGTACAGAGAACGTCGACGCACCGGGTCAGGTGCGACTTCGGTCGAGGTGCTCATCGGGAAAGTGGCCTCCAACATCGTCGATGGACGCGTCGAATCGGCATGCTCCGACTCGACCATGGACCCATGGAAAAAGACTCTAAACCCAAGCCCATTGCGGTGGTAAATTGCCCGAACCGATTTGAGCGACAAGGCATTACGACTTAGGTTTGCCTTACCCAAGGTTTAGTGGCGGTGACATCCATCTTACTCGCTGGTAGGCATCTGTGACGGGAGAGCGACGTGGTTTCTGATGGTCAATGGAAAGAGTTGCGGGACAGCGCAATCGGTATGATTCCGCGAGCGTATGCGCCCTACTCGGGCTACCCCGTCGGCGCCGCGGGTCTCACACCCGACGGGCGTGTCGTGACCGGTTGCAATGTGGAGAATGTCTCATACGGACTCGGCATCTGCGCCGAGGTCGCGCTGATCGCACAGCTGGTCTCCGGCGGTGAGAGGACTCTGGACGCGGTCAGCGTGAGCGACGCCCGCGGCGCCGTCCTCATGCCCTGCGGCCGGTGCAGGCAGGTCCTGCTCGAGCACGGCGGGCCCGAGCTGCTCGTCGACCACCCGGACGGGCCCCGCAGGCTGGGGGAGCTGTTGCCCGACGCGTTCGGCCCCGACGATCTCGCCGCGGTGCGTTCATGAGCGCCGACCCCGGTGGACGTGATGCCGACGAGGCCATCCACGCCGTCTCGGTGATCGCCACCAAGCGGGACGGGCACCGGCTCGCCGACGCCCAGATCGCCTGGATGGTCGACGGGTACACCCGGGGCGAGGTCGCCCCGGAGCAGATGTCGGCACTGTTGATGGCCATCTGTCTGCGCGGGATGGACCGCCGGGAGATCGCGTCGTGGACGCGGGCGATGATCGACAGCGGCCGGCGTATGGATCTCTCCGGGCTGCGGCGCGACGGCAGGCCGCTGACGACTGTCGACAAACACTCCACCGGGGGCGTCGGCGACAAGATCACGCTGCCGCTGACACCGCTGGTGGCGTCGTTCGGGGTCGCGGTGCCGCAGCTGTCCGGCCGCGGGCTCGGGCACACCGGCGGGACCCTGGACAAGCTCGAGTCCATTCCGGGCTGGTGCGCGCAGGTCGGCAGCGAGGAGATGATCGATCAGCTCGAACGGGTCGGCGCGGTCATCTGCGCCGCGGGTGACGACCTGGCCCCCGCCGACCGCAAGCTCTACGCACTGCGTGACGTCACCGGCACCGTCGAATCCATCCCGCTGCTCGCCAGCTCGATCATGAGCAAGAAGATCGCCGAGGGCACCAGCGCGCTCGTGCTCGACGTGAAGACCGGCTCGGGTGCATTCCTGCCCGATGAGGACGACGCCCGCGAACTGGCCTCGACGATGGTCGAACTGGGCCTCGAGGCCGGCGTGGACACCCGTGCGGTGATCACCGACATGAGCACGCCCCTGGGGCTGGCCGTCGGGAACGCCGTGGAGGTCGCCGAGGCGGTGGAGGTGCTCGCCGGCGGTGGTCCCGCCGACGTCGTCGAACTGACCCTGGCGCTGGCACGCGAGATGCTCGACGCGGCCGGATTCCCCGACGCCGATCCGGCGGCGAACCTCGCCAACGGCGCGGCGATGGATTCCTGGCGCGCGATGATCGCCGCGCAGGGCGGGGATCCCGACGCGCAGCTGCCCGCGGCCCGGCACCGGGACGAGTTCACCGCCGACCGCAGCGGCGTCGTCGTCGCCATGGACGCCCGTGCGGTCGGCGACGCGGCATGGCGGCTGGGCGGAGGCCGGTCACGACCCGGCGAATCGGTGTCGGCCGAGGCCGGGGTGAGCATCCACGCCAAACCGGGCGACCGGGTGCGCGCCGGGCAGCCGCTGTTCACACTGCACAGCCGGGACGAGGCGCGGCTCCCGGGTGCGCGGGCCGCCCTGGTGGATGCGGTGACGATCGCAGAACATGCCGGCGATCCCGGCGCGGGCGGACGGCCGCTCATCATCGACCACGTTAGGTTCACACCATGACGACGCTGACCCCGGCGAACATCTCCCTCGCCCCCAAGGTGCTCCTGCACGATCACCTCGACGGCGGGCTGCGACCCGCCACGGTGCTCGAACTCGCCCAGGAGGTTGGCTACGACGCACTGCCCGCCGGCCCGGACGGTACACAGATCTCGGACGCCCCCGCGTTGGCCCGGTGGTTCCGCGATGCCGCCGACAGCGGCTCCCTGGAGCGCTACCTCGAGACGTTCTCCCACACCGTCGCCGTGATGCAGACCGTCGGCGCGCTCGAACGGGTGGCCCGCGAGTGCGTGGAGGACCTCGCCGACGACGGGGTCGTCTACGCCGAGGTCCGGTATGCGCCTGAGCAGCACCTGGAAAGCGGCCTGGACCTCGACGAGGTGGTGGAGGCGGTCCTGCGCGGCTTCGCCGAGGGCGAGCAGATCGCGGCCGACCGCGGCAAGCGGATCACCGTCCGGTGCCTGGTCACCGCGATGCGGCACGCGGCGCGCTCGCGCGAGATCGCCGAACTCGCGGTGCGATACCGCGACCGCGGCGTCGTGGGCTTCGACATCGCCGGTGCCGAGGCCGGTCATCCCCCCACGCGGCACCTCGATGCCTTCGAGTACATGCGGGCCAACTGCGCGCCGTTCACCATTCACGCCGGTGAGGCATTCGGCCTTCCGTCGATCCACGAGGCGATCGGCTTCTGCGGTACCGACCGGCTGGGCCACGGGGTGCGGGTCTTCGACGACATCGAGCTGCCCGACGGGGTCGATCTCGCGGCCCACTCCTTCGACGGCGCGCGGCTCGGTCAGGTCGCGAACATCGTGCGGGACAAGCGCATTCCGCTCGAGCTGTGTCCGAGCTCGAATGTGCAGACCGGGGCGGTCCCCTCGCTGGAGGAGCATCCGTTCAACGTTCTCGCACGGCTACGGTTCCGCGTCACGGTGAACACCGACAACCGGCTCATGTCCGGCACCACGATGAGCAGGGAGTTCGCCCTGCTCGCCGACCGGTTCGGCTACGGCTGGGCCGATTTCGAGCGGTTCACGGTCAACGCCATGAAGTCGGCATTCATCCACTTCGACGAGCGGCTCGCGTTCATCGACGACGTGATCAAGCCCGGATACGCGGTGCTCGTCGGCTGAAGGCCTCGACGGAGGGCCACCCACTGCAGCCACTGCAAGGGCCCCGACCGCGGCCGCGGCCGCGCGGGACCCTCTGGGTCAGCCCTTCTTGACCAGCCGGCTCTCGAAGTCGTGCTCCAGCGCGCGCCATGCCTCGGCCTCGTTGTCGAACGGGCCGCTCGGGGCCATCCGCTTGGGATCGGGGTTGACGGTGTAGTCGACGAACCAGCCCAGGGGGGTGGTCGTGCCGAGGGCCTCGCTCACCGTGTCGTCACCGGCGTAGTCGGCGGCGTCGGTGAACAGTTCGACGGCGAGGTCGAGCTGGTCGCGGTCCATGCGGCGGGGGCCGTCGGCGATGTCGTCGGCGAGACCGGGCAGGACGTAGACGTTGTCGTCGATGACGTCGAACTCGAGCGAACCGTCGGTGGCCTCGGTGCGGACCTGCTCGAAGGTGGACAGGTCCCTCAGGTCGTGGGCGTTGTCGTCGGCGAGGAAGCGGGACAGCGAGCGCGCCGAGGTGAACACGAAGATCTTGCCGTTGTCGCCGAGGAAGACCGGGTCGTCGCCGAGGTAGCAGCGCAACGTCAGGTACTCGCCCACGCCGGTGACGATCTTGATCGGGTCGATGCCGACGGACGCCCAGAAATCATCGTCGTCGTAATCGTCGAGATCGTCTTCGTCGTCGTCCGACTCGTCTTCGTCGTCGTCCTCGGTGCTCTCGTCGGTGTCGGCGCCGACGATCTCGAGGTCGTCGTCCTCGGTCGGCTCGTCCTCGTCCTCGGCCGAGGCGGCGGCCTCGAGTTCGGCCTCGGCGGTCTCGACGGCCTTCGCGTCGACCTCGGGGGTGGTGATGACCTCGTCGATCGCGTCGAGGACGTCGTCCCAGTGCTTGGCGATGAGGCGGCCGATGCGCACCCAGAGGTCGGTGCCGTCGCGCCCGTCGAAGTTGCGGGTCCCGGTGGTGACCGCGCCGAGGATCGGATTGCCGTTGAAGAACTTGGTGATCGGGGTCAGTTCGCAGACCTCGCCCAGGATGCGCACGATCTCGAGGGCGTCCTCGAGTTCGGCGATGACCTCGGCGGTGGGGTCTTCTGCCGCGAGCTCCGGGACACCGACGAGGTCGTAGGTGTGGCGCTCGTCGGGGACCAGTTCGTCGGCCTGCAGACCGACGACCGTCGACCATGCTGGATGCTCGACGAGGTCGTTGTCGTCGTTGTTGCGGATGAACGCCGCGAGCTCGGCGACCCCGGGCAGGACGTAGAGATCCTCGTCGAGTCCGAGGAACGCCTCCCACTCGTCGTCACCCTCGCGCCAGCGGGGCGCCCAGAGGGTGAAGCTGTTTCCGTCGGTGAGTCCGAGCTCAATCGGGACGATGTCTCCGGCCATGGGGACACAGCCTAGCGATTGGTGCCCGTGAATCCAGTAGTGCCCCCACAGACGTCGGGTGGTGGGCCGGCGACGGCTCGGTGAACCGCCTCGGCGCAGGCGGCGCACGGTTGTCACCGGGGGCGGAAGAAACCTTCGAAGACCTGATCGAGATTGGTCGTCCGGACCGGCGAGACACCGACCGGATTGCCTGCCTCGATCATCTGACCGTTGCCGATGTACATCGCCACGTGGCCCGACCAGACCGCGAGATCGCCGGGCTGCAGTTGCGCCTGCGACACCCGGGTCCCCGCGGTGTCCTGTTCCTGCGCGAGGCGCGGGAGTTCGAGCCCGGCCTGGCGGTACGACCACTGGGTGAAGCCGCTGCAGTCGAATCCGTTCGGGGTGGTGCCGCCCCACACGTAGGGGACCCCGCGCTGGCTCAACGCGGCGCGCACCGCCTTTGCCGCTCGCTCATCGGGTGCGTAGGCGACCGAACCGTCGGGGAGTGTGATCGGGACCCCGCCGGCCACCGGCGTCGTGGACAGGCCGCCTCCGGTGCCCGGTGCGCCCGGTGCGCCCGGTAAGCCCGTCGTGATCGTCGCGGGGGCGATGCGTCGGGTCAGGGCGGCCATGGCGTCGGTGTCCGACCGCAGATCGGCGCGGGTGCGGGCGACGATCTCCATGCCCCGGCCGATGTGGTCGACGGCCACCGGCAGGATCGTCAGGAGGCCCGCCGGGGTGAACAGCCCGCCGGCCAGGCCCCGGGCGCGCCGCTCGAACGAATCCACCAGTCCGCTCAGCTGGATCGCGGCGGTGTGGACCGTGCGTCCCGCGCCCTCCACCAGACGCCCGAACTCGTCGCCGCCGTCGGCCAGCCCGGCCATGTTCCGCTGCATCGAGGCCGCCGCACCTCCCGCGGCGGCCGCCCCCGCTCCCTCCCAGCGGGCGAGTGCGGTGTCGGTGGCCTGCGCGGACCGTCGACGTGCCGCATCGACGGCGGCCGAGGCCCGGCCGATCTGCTCCGCGGGATTGCCCGGTGCCAGGACCCCGGTCCCGAGCGCGGCGACGAGCACCCGTAGCGGCTCGATGAGAATCTCGACGGCGATCATCACAGGGTGAGTTCCCGTTCGGCGGCCGTCCGGTCGGTGGCGGCGTAGAGGGTGGCGGCGTCGTCGGCGCGCACCGCGAGCTGCTGCTGCGCCGCCGCCGCGGTGTCGAGGCATCGGCGGTGGATCTCGAGGAACTCGACGACGGCGGCGAGGAACTCGGCGCCGATCATCCCGAACGTGATCCCGAGGTCGATGAGGGCGGCCTGGTCGGCGTGGGCGGTCCCGCCGAGGAGTTGACCGCCGAGGAGTTGACCGCCCGACCGGTGCGCGTCGGAGAAATGCTGCATGGCAACCGGTTCGACGGAGAGTCGGTGCGGTGTCGCACGATCGGGTGGCGGTGCGACGGACGGGGTGGACATGGGGTGGCGGCTCATGGGACTCAGACGCGGGGGAGACCGCGCCGGTTCCATCTCGTCGCCGGCGACGGGGATGGTAGGCGATGACGGAGAAGACGACGAGTCGGCCAACCCGCACGCGTGTCCCGCCCAGGAAATAGGGTGGTCGTCATGGATTGCCTGATCGTCGATCACCCCCTCGCAGCCGCGCGCCTGACCACCATGCGCGACGAGAAGACCGGCAACGCCGGGTTTCGTGCCGCATTGTCGGATCTCACCCAGATGCTGATCTACGAGGCGCTGGCCGACGCCCCGAGCGTCGAGGTGACGATCAACACGCCGATGAGGGCACACACCGGGTCGCGCCTGGCCACACCGCCCCTGCTCGTGCCGGTGCTGCGTGCGGGACTCGGGATGGTCGAGCAGGCGCATGCGATGGTCCCCGAGGCGCACGTCGGGTTCGTGGGGATCGCCCGCGACGAGGAGACGGCACAGCCGGTGCCGTATCTGGAATCGCTTCCCGAGGATCTGTCAGGACTGCCTGTCTTCGTTCTCGACCCGATGCTCGCGACCGGTGGTTCGATGTTGCACACCATCGAGCTGCTGGTGGCGCGCAACGCGACCGACATCACCGCCGTGTGCGTCGTCGCCGCTCCTGAAGGTGTTGCGGCACTGGAGAAGTCGGGTCACCCGTGTCGCCTCGTGGTGGCCGCGGTCGACGAGGGGCTCGACGAGGTCAACTACATCGTGCCGGGTCTCGGCGATGCCGGGGACAGGCAGTTCGGGCCGCGCTAGCCGGGAAGGCTCAGCCGGGTAGCGACCAGTAGGCCAGCATCGGCTCCTCGCCGATCACCGAACCGCCGTCGACGATGGTGAGGCTCGCCGGCGAGACGATGTAGCGGACCGCCCCGTTGCGCGCCTCGAAGGTGTCACCGGTACGGGTGGGGAACTGCACCTCGATGCCGCCCTCGGGTGCCAGGCCCTTGTAGTACCAGCGTCCCGTCGCGGAGCCGACCTGACAGATGACGACGCGCGACCGGGACGTCTGCCCGATCGCGATCGCCGGGTCGTCGGCGGCGTTGCACCGCGGCCCGGAGGTGAACCCCTGCCAGTCGGCGCCCGCCACGGTCGGGGTCGGGCGGCTGGTCGGCGTCGTGGCCGGTGTGAGGTTCGTCGTGGGGGTCGGCGCCGGCGATTGCGTGACCGTGCTCGTGAACGTCGACGCCGTGGACTGCGAACCGGCCGCGGTGTCCTGATCGGCCGAGTCCTCGTCGGAGGGGATCAGGAGCAGCGCGGCGAGCACCCCGACCACCACGAGCAGAATCCCGGCACCGATGGCGACCAGTACGGCCGGCGACGACCACGGAGAGCGCGGCGGACCCGGTGGATGGCCGCCCGGCGGATAGCTGCCCGATGCGAAACCGCCCTGCTCGTATCCCCCCTGCTCGTATCCCCCCTGCTCGTATCCCCTGGGGTAGCCGCCGGGCCCGCTGGGTGGGTAGGTCATCCTCGCTCCTTCGGGTTCGGCCGGTGTGGCCGGTTCGCAACGACGCGGACGGGCCTAGAGTTCGCCGACGATCCGGGCCAGCAACTCGCCCATGCGGGCCGCCGAACTCCGGCCCACCTCGAGGACCTCGGTGTGGCTGAGGTGCTCACCGGTCATGCCGGCGGCCAGGTTGGTGACCAGGGACATCCCCAGGACCTCGAGCCCGGCGGCGCGGGCCGCGATGGTCTCGTGCACCGTCGACATCCCGACCAGGTCGGCGCCGAGGGTCCGCAGCATCCGGATCTCCGCGGGTGTCTCGTAGTGGGGGCCGGGCAGGCCGGCGTAGACGCCTTCGGTGAAGGACGGGGCGGTCCGGCGCGCCAGCTCACGCAGACGGGGGGAGTAGGCGTCGACGAGATCGACGAAATCCGCACCCACGAGCGGGGAACGTGCCGTCAGATTGAGGTGATCGGAGATCAGCACCGGCTGACCGACCGACAAGTCCTCGCGCAACCCGCCCGCGGCGTTGGTCAGCACCACCGTGTGGACCCCGGCAGCCGCAGCAGTCCGAACCGGGTGGACCACCCGTGCGAGGTCGTGTCCCTCATAAGCGTGAATACGGCCGAGCATCAACAGGATTCGGCGGTCGCCGATGCGCACCGAATGGATGACACCGCCGTGGCCGGCCGCCTTCGGCGGGGTGAAACCCGGGATCGACGCCATCGGCAGTGAGCGGATGGGTGTCCCGAACGCCTCGGCGGCCGGCGCCCACCCGGAGCCGAGGATGACGGCCACATCGTGTGCCGCAGCATCGGTCTCGGCGGCGATCGTGGCCGCGGCGACGATGGCCGCGGCGTCGGCGTCGGCTGTGGGATCCATGCACCAACCCTAAACCGTGACCCTCCGCGACCGTGACCCTCCGAGACTGCGGCCGCGCGCGCCGGGACCGCGCGCTCAGGCGATAAGGTCGGCGCATGCCATTTCTCAACGAGACCGGGGAGGTCGTGGAACTCCACCTCGGAGCCCCCGATGATCAGACCGGCGAAGCGAACCCCGAGAACCGCTTCCGGCTGGACTGGCTCGACGAGGTGGAGCGGCTGCTCGACGAGGTCGGCTCCGATCCGAAGCGCCCGCTGGTGCTCACCGCCGGCGGCAAGTTCTTCTCCAACGGACTCGACACCGATCACATCTTCGCCGCCCCCGAGAAGCTGCCGGCCTACCTCGACCGGGTTCACATGCTCTTCTCGAAGGTCCTCACCCTCCCGGTCCCGACGGTGGCCGCCGTCAACGGGCACGCCTTCGGTGCGGGCGCAATGCTCGCCCTCTGCGCCGATCAGGTGCTGATGCGCACCGAGCGCGGGTTCTGGTCGCTGCCCGAGGCGGCGCTCAACATGCCGTTCACCCGCGGTATGGCCACGCTCCTGCGGACCCGACTGAACGACCGGGCCGTCACCGAGGCGATGTACAGCAGCCGACGCTACGGGGCCGCCGACGCGGTCGCCGCCGGCATCGTCGACGAGGCGGTCGACGCCGAACAACTCACCGCCCGAGCGGCTGCGCTCGCGGCCGCGCGCACGGCCACCGTCGGTCCCAACCTCGCACTCATCAAGCGCGGACTGCGCGGCCCGCTGCTCGACGACCTCGCGCTGCCGACTCCTCCCGGGGTGTTCTGATGACGGTCGTGGGTGCCGGCCCGGCAGCGGCCGCCAACCCGATCGACACGTGGCTCGCCGCCCACGGGCCGGATCTCATCGCGTGGCGCCGCGACATCCACGCCCACCCCGAGGTCTCCCGGCAGGAGGTTCGCACCACCGAGCTGGTGCTGAGTGAACTGGCCTCCGTCGGACTCACCCCGCGGCGACTGCCGCTCGGCACCGGCGTGGTCTGCGATCTCGGGCCGGACGGCGGGCCCCGCATCGGCCTGCGCGCCGATATGGACGCGCTGCCCGTCACCGAACACACCGGCCTGCCCTTCACCTCGACGGTCGAGGGCGCGTCGCACTCGTGCGGCCACGACGCGCACACCGCCATCCTGATCGGCGTGGCCAAGCTGCTCGCGGCCGCCGAACCGCTTCCGGTGGGAGTCCGACTCATCTTCCAGGCCGCCGAAGAGGTCATGCCCGGCGGTGCCCTCGACGCCATCGAGGCGGGGGTCACGAGCGGGCTCGGCCGCATCTTCGCGCTGCACTGCGACCCACGCCTGCCGGTCGGCACCGTCGGCCTGCGTTCCGGTCCGCTGACCTCGGCGGCCGACCACATCGACCTGCAGCTCCACTCCGCCGGCGGACACACCTCCCGCCCCCATCTGACCGGTGACCTGATCTATGCGATGGGCACCGTGATCACCGGCCTGCCCGGGGTCCTGTCCCGGCGCGTCGACCCGCGATCGGGCACGGTCATGGTGTGGGGAGCGGCCAACGCGGGCAGCGCCGCCAACGCGATCCCCCAGGAGGGGCGGATGCGGGGCACGGTCCGCACCGGGGACCACGGCACCTGGGCAGAGCTCGAACCCCTCGTGCGCAGCGTCGTCGGCGAACTCCTCGCCCCGCTCGGCGTGCGCTATGACCTGTCGTACTTCCGCGGGGTGCCACCGGTGGTCAACGACGAGATCGCCGTGGAGATGCTCGAACGTGCGGTCGCCGCGATCGGCCCCAACGCGGTCGCCGACACCCCGCAGTCACCCGGCGGGGAGGACTTCTCCTGGTACCTCGAACAGGTTCCGGGCGCGATGGCGAGACTCGGGGTGTGGGACGGATTCGGCCCGCACGTCGACCTGCACGCACCCAACTTCGACCTCGACGAACGTGCCCTCGCGATCGGTGTGCGCACTCTCGCCGGCGTCGTCCTCGACGCACGCAGCGCCGCAGGCCTGGCCTGACCGGGCTCTGGGGTTCGACGGCCCCCGGGCTCTAGGGTTCGACGGCCCCCGGGCCGGGACCGACGTTGCGCGACTCGCGCAACCGGAGGTCCTGCACGTACTCGGCCGGTGCGCCGGCGATCTCCGCGGCCTCGGCCATGACGCCGAGATAACGCGCCGAGGGCAGTCCGCCCTCGAAGGCGTCGAGGACGTACAGCCACGCCAGGACCGGACCGTCGGCGGTGTCGACGCGTGCGCGGATCTTGCGGTGGATACCGAGTTCGGAACCCTCCCACCGGTCGAGGAGGTCCTCGTCTTCGGTGGTGACGTCGTAGAGGACGACGAAGACGCGCGCATCCGGGTTGTCGCGGTCCTCGGTGACCGTGGCCAGGGAACCTTCCCATCCGATGTCGCCGCCGCCGAAGGTCAGCCGCCATCCGCGGAGCCATCCGGTTCCTGCCATGGGCGAATGGGGCGCGCGCTCGGCCATCTGCTCGGGATGCATGTTTGATCCGTAGGCGGCATAAATCGGCACGGATGGAGCCTAGATGGTCCACGGCCACTGCGGTAGCCGACACCGCCCCCGCGCGCCGCAGCTGTGACCGAGCGGCGCGTCCCGGCCAGATGTGATCTGAGTTATGCGCGACGCGCCGCGTCGGAGGAGATGCAGCGCCCGAGTTCACACGGCCGCGCAGTACGCGACTAGTTTGGTAGGCGGCGAGAACACCTGTTGATCGGCTCGCCAGGCCCGAGCGACGCATCACCCCGCGAGACCTCCAGGCGCCGTCGGACATCGCCCGGTCCGGCACCAACGAGTTCAAGACGACAACACGCAGCCGGCGCACGGCGTCCCCACGAAGGACGCGGCGGACCCGGCGACAGGACAGGAGTGGACAGTGACCAGGATCGTCATCATCGGCGGCGGACCAGCCGGATACGAGGCGGCACTCGCCGCGGCCGCGTACGGCGCCGACATCACGGTGATCGATTCGGACGGGATCGGCGGCGCCTGCGTGCTGTGGGACTGCGTGCCGTCGAAGACGTTCATCGCCTCCACCGGAGTCCGCACCGAGGTCCGTCGCGCCGTCGACCTCGGCATCAACATCAAGACCGACGACGCCATGGTCACGTTGCCGCAGATCCATCAGCGCGTCCGCGACCTCGCCTTCGCGCAGTCCGCCGACATCCGCTCACGGCTCATCAGCGAGGGCGTCAAGCTGGTCTCCGGCACCGCGACCCTCGACGAGGCGCAGCGCGGCGAATCGACCCATGGCGTCATCGCGACCCTGCCCGACGGCACCACCGAACGCTACGACGCCGACGTGGTGCTGCTCGCGACCGGCGCCTCGCCGCGCATCCTGCCCGACGCCCAGCCCGACGGGGAACGCATCCTGACCTGGCGTCAGCTCTACGACCTCGACGAACTGCCCGAACACCTCGTCGTCATCGGTTCGGGTGTGACCGGCGCCGAATTCGTGCACGCCTACACCGAACTCGGTGTGAAGGTGACGCTGGTGTCGAGCCGCGACCGCGTGCTCCCGCACGAGGACGAGGACGCCGCGCTGGTGCTCGAGGACGCTCTGGCCGAACGTGGCGTCGAGCTCGTCAAGCACGCCCGCGCCGACAAGGTCGAGCGATCAGGTGATTCGGTCACCGCATATCTGGCCGACGGATCCACCGTCACCGGCAGTCACGTCCTGATGACCGTCGGCTCGGTCCCCAACACCACCGACCTCGGGCTCGAGCGTGCCGGGGTGGCGATCGGCAAGGGCGGCTACATCGAGGTCGACCGTGTCTCGCGCACGTCGGTGGCAGGTATCTACGCGGCCGGGGACTGCACCGGCCTGTTCCCGCTCGCATCGGTGGCGGCCATGCAGGGCCGCATCGCCATGTACCACGCACTCGGCGAGGGCGTCAGCCCGATCAAGCTGAAAACCGTTGCGTCGGCGATCTTCACGCGCCCGGAGATCGCGACCGTCGGGGTGTCGCAGAACGCGATCGACGCCGGCGAATACCCGGCGCGCACGGTGATGCTGCCCCTCGCGACCAACCCGCGCGCCAAGATGAGCGGACTGCGCCGCGGCTTCGTGAAGATCTTCTGCCGCCCCGCCACCGGTGTGGTGATCGGCGGAGTGGTGGTGGCGCCCACCGCTTCCGAGCTCATCCTCCCCATCGCGCTCGCGGTGCAGAACAAGCTGACCGTCGGCGATCTGGCGCAGACGCTGTCGGTGTATCCGTCGCTGTCGGGATCGATCACCGAGGCCGCGCGTCAGCTGGTCCGCCACGACGACCTGGACTGACCGCAGACGGCGTCTGTGCACAGGGCCGACTCGGCGACCGCCGATCGCCGGCTGGTCACGGTAGGGTCGGTACCCATCTGCCCTGCGCCCGGCCCCTGCGACCAGGCTCGAACCCTGCGAGAAGGCCCGGACCCCGCGACAAGGCCCGGACCCCGCGACAAGGAATGCGCCGTGACATCGCCCGAACAGTCGTACAACGCCGACCCCTCCGCGCGCGACCGGTCGATCTCCGGCGGTGCTACCGACTGGGCGACGATGAGCATCGACGAGATCCTCGACAAGCTCGCGACGATGGATCCCGGCCGTGCACGCGGTGACGTCGACACCATCCTCTCCGCCATCGACGCCGTGCGGCGCGCCGCGGAACGGATGAATGCCATGTTCGGGGACCAGATGTCGGGTCTGGCCTCCGACGCCGCCCTCGACGCGGGCAAGAGGCTGTCCTCCGCCATGACGGCGACATCGGAGACGGCCACCCACATCGGCGATGCGATGAGCAGCGCGGTCGGCATCCTCGATGCGACCCGCGCCCAGGAAGCGCGGTTGCGGGAGATGCAGCGGCACCTGCGCGAGCATCCCGAGGCCTCGCCGTCGGTGCGCTTCGAGGCCGATCAGCTGATGACGGGGACCTACTCGTCGCCGATGGTCCGTGTGCAGGCCGGGCTACCGGGCGACGGCAGCGGCGCGAACGGGCTCACGCGCGCCGACGCCGTGGCGGCGGGTGGCGGCGGTCTCGGCTCGGAGACCGCGCGCGGACAGGCGGCCAACACCGTCGACGCCGGCGATTTCGGCCCCTCCGGCGCCCCCGTCGCTCCCACCCCCGCGGTTCCGGCCGGGCCCGGGCCGGGTGGCAACGGTCCGGCTCCGTCGGCGACGCCTGCCGCCGCGTCCGGCCCGTCGTCGGGTTCCTCCGGGCGAGGTGGCGCGGGCGGTCCCGACGGTCTCCCGCGAGGCGGTCAGGGTACGGCGAACGCAGCTGCTCCCGTAGTGCCGGTGGCCGGTGCGGGTCGTTCCGGCCACGGGGCGGGGGCGGGGGCGGACGGATGGGGCAGGGAAGGGTCGGGCACCGGCGGTGCCGGACCGATCGTCCCGCTCTCGGCCGCCACGCCCGCGGCGCCACCGCCGTCGGCACCGGCCGGCGCCCCGGCGAATCCGGCCGGCCAGCGTCCGGCGGCGATGCCCCCGACGGGTCCGGCCGGTGCGCCGCCGGCGGGTCGACGCCCGGCGGCGCGGGACGACGAACACAAGGCCGCTCCCTACCTGAACAACCGCGAGCACGGCGCGGAGATCGTCGGCGACATGCCGCTCGTCGGCCCGCCGGTGATCGGCGACTGGATCCGGCAGGCATTCCCCACGGCGCCAGACGCCACGCCCGAGCCCGTCGACGGACCGGGCGAGGGTGCGGGGCATTCGATGCCGGCCGGGCCGCGCGAGGACCCCGATGCACCGGCACCGGTCGACACGGCCGGGTCACCGCCGTCGCAACCGGTCACGCCGCGGCCGGCCGAGGCGACATGAGTGCCGCCGGCCGAGGCCACACCAGCGTGGTGTCGGGGATGTCGGGATGCTGAACCGCGTCGACCGGTTGCCCGGCGGTGTGGCCCGGCTCGTCGACGCCGTACCCGACGAGGACATCACCCGATGCCTCCACCTTCTCGTCGCCACCGTCATGGACGTGACGGCCGCGTCGACGCCGGAGATCCGGGACGTGACACGTCAGTGGCGTGAGCAGGGCAGCGCCGCCGCGTCGGGTACATCGCAGCTGCGGCTGAGTGCGGCCCAGCACGACTTCGACGCTTTCGCGCAGCAGCGTCGGGGCGACATCGACGGTCAACGGGACAGTTTCCGCCGCGCGCGGGCCGTCGAATGTGTTCTGGCGGCGATGTCGACGTCCACCGCAGGCCGGCCTCCCCGTGCCGCGCTGCGCGAAGCCGCCTACGAGGCGGCCGCGGCACTCGGGGGCAGCGCCGGGGTCGTGGCCGTTCTCGCCGACTTCGTGGTGTAGCCGCCGCTCAGTTCAGCCCGAAGCTGTGCTCGACGGCCCGATTCCACTCGGCGTAGAGCCGATCGCGGTCCTCGACGGCCATGCCCGGCTCCCAGCGCCTGTCCTCCGCCCAGTTCGCGCGGATGTCGTCCTCGCTCTCCCAGAAACCGACCGCCAGGCCCGCCGCATAGGCCGCGCCCAGTGCGGTCGTCTCGTTGACCACCGGACGCACCACCGGGACGTCGAGGATGTCGGCCTGGAACTGCATCAGCAATTCGTTGACCACCATGCCGCCGTCGACCTTGAGCGTCGACAACGTCACGCCGGAGTCGGCCTGCATTGCCTCGATCACCTCGCGTGTCTGAAAAGCGCTGGCCTCCAACGCTGCTCGCGCGATGTGGTTCTTGTTCACGAATCTGGTGAGACCGACGATGACACCGCGGGCGTCGGATCGCCAGCGCGGGGCGAACAGGCCCGAGAAGGCGGGCACGAAGTATGCACCGCCGTTGTCGTCGACCTCGGCGGCGAGTCTCTCGACGTCGGAGGCGTTCGGGAACAGGCCGAGGTTGTCGCGCAGCCACTGGATGAGCGAACCGGTCACCGCGATCGATCCCTCGAGTGCGTAGCGGGGCTTTTCCTCGCCGATCCGGTAGCAGACGGTGGTGAGCAGTCCGTGTTCACTGAACACCGGCTCGGTTCCGGTGTTGAGCAGCAGGAAGTTTCCGGTCCCATAGGTGTTCTTGGCCTCGCCGGGCTCCAGGCATGCCTGACCGAAGGTGGCCGCCTGCTGGTCGCCGAGGATGCCCGACAACGGCACCCCGGGTAGCGGGCCCGAACCACGCAGCGCGCCGAAATCGCCTGACGAGCTGCGGATCTCGGGGAGCATCGCCATCGGGATGCCCAGCTCGGCACAGATGTCGGGATCCCACGACAATGTCCGGAGATCCATGAGCATCGTGCGGGAGGCGTTGGTGACGTCGGTGACGTGCCGGCCACCGTCGACGCCGCCGGTCATGTTCCAGGCGATCCAGGAATCCATTGTGCCGAAGCAGAGTTCGCCGTTCTCGGCTCGCTCGCGCAGGCCGTCGACGGAATCGAGGATCCATCGTGCCTTGGGGCCGGCGAAGTACGTCGACAACGGCAGGCCGGTGCGTTCGCGGTAACGGTCGATCCCGGCGTCGCCGGCGAGTTGTTCGCACAGCTCGCCGGTCCGGGTGTCCTGCCAGACGATCGCATTGTGCACGGGCCTACCGGTTTCGCGTTCCCAGATCACCGTCGTCTCGCGCTGATTGGTGATCCCGCACGCGACGATGTCCTTGGCGGTCAGGTCGGCCGATGCCAGTGCGGCGGCACCCACCCGCCGGGTGTTGCGCCAGATCTCGGCGGCGTCGTGTTCGACCCAGCCCGCCCGCGGAAAGATCTGTTCGTGCTCGAGTTGTTCGACGCTGACCACGCGTCCCCTGTGGTCGAAGATCATCGCCCGGGTCGAGGTGGTGCCCTGGTCTATCGCCGCCACGTATTTGCCTGTCCTGCGCACGCGGCCAGTGTCGCACGCTGTGACACCGGCCGAGATCAATTAGGCTCGGCAAACATGAACACCGAGTTCAACCCGGACCGGCCGGCCGACATGGGTCCGCTCTACCGTGCCGAGGCGTGGCGACGATTCGGTGAGGAGCAGTTCGACGTCGTGGTCATCGGCGGTGGTGTGGTGGGCGTCGGCGCCGCTCTCGACGCCGCGACCCGCGGTCTGCGGGTCGCACTGGTGGAGGCTCGTGACATCGCCTCGGGGACCTCGAGCCGGTCGTCGAAGATGTTCCACGGCGGGCTGCGGTACCTCGAACAGCTCGAGTTCGGGCTCGTCCGTGAGGCACTGAAGGAGCGCGAACTGTCGCTGCGTCTGTTGGCGCCGCACCTGGTCAAGCCTCTGCCGTTCCTCTACCCCCTGACCCGACGCGTCTGGGAGCGGCCCTACGTTGGCGCCGGCATCTTCCTCTACGACCGTATGGGTGGCGCCAAGTCGGTTCCGGGACAACGCCACGTCACGCGTTCGGGCGCCCTGCGCGCGGCGCCCGCACTCAAACGCGATTCGCTCATCGGCGGAATCCGGTACTACGACACCGTCGTCGACGACGCCCGCCACAGCCTCACGGTCGCGCGCACGGCGGCCAACTACGGCGCGGTGATCCGCACCTCGACGCAGGTGATCGGTTTCCTCCGCGAATCCGACCGGGTCCTCGGAGTTCGTGTGCGCGACACCGAGACCGGCGACGTTGCCGAGATCCGCGCGCACTGCGTCATCAACGCCGCCGGGGTGTGGACCGACGAGGTACAGGCACTGTCCAAGCAGCGCGGCCACTTCAAGGTCCGTGCGTCCAAGGGTGTGCACATCGTCGTTCCCCGTGACCGGATCGTCAGCGAGACCGCGATCATCCTGCGCACCGCGAACTCGGTGTTGTTCGTGATCCCGTGGGAGACCCACTGGATCATCGGGACCACCGACACCGACTGGAATCTCGACCTCGCGCATCCGGCAGCCACCCGCGCCGACATCGACTACATCCTCGAGCGCGTCAACGAGGTCCTGGTCACCAAGCTCGGCCACGACGACATCGAAGGCGTCTACGCGGGACTGCGTCCGTTGCTGGCCGGTGAGGACGACCAGACCTCGAAGCTGTCCCGTGAGCACGCGGTGGCCACTGTCGCGCCGGGTCTCGTCTCGATCGCCGGCGGCAAGTACACCACCTACCGGGTGATGGCCGCCGACGCCGTCGACGCGTGCAACGACTTCATCCCCACCCGGGTGGCGCCGTCGATCACCGAGCGGGTGCCGCTGCTCGGCGCCGACGGATACTTTGCGCTCATCAACCAATGCGAACACCTCGGGCGCCGATTCGGCTTGCACCCGTACCGGATTCGTCGTCTGCTCAATCGCTACGGCTCACTGATCGACGATGTGCTGTACTACGCCGACGGCGACAAGTCGCTGCTGCAGCCGCTCGCCGCGGCACCGCAGTACCTGCGTGTCGAGGTGGTGTACGCGGCCGTCGATGAGGCCGCCCTCCACCTCGAGGACGTCCTCGCCCGGCGCACCCGGATCGCGATCGAATACTCGCACCGAGGTGTCGACTGCGCCGACGAGGTCGCCGACCTGCTCGCGCCGATCCTCGACTGGACCACCGAACAACGCGACTTCGAGGTGGCGACGTACATCGCGCGCGTCGAGGCCGAGGTGGCCTCCCAGCAGCAGCCCGACGACGACTCCGCCGATGAACTACGTGCTGCGGCACCCGAGGCACGGCCGCAGATATTGGAGCCGGTGCCCGTCCCCGACTGAGGCTCCGGCAGGTCGCCGGTGGATCCCTTCCGGCCGGTCGTGCGCGAGGGTGAGCCGTTGTCCCCTGGCGCGCCCACCGCCGGTGCGGCAGTATCGACGTCGGGGGAGAAGGAGCACATCATGGTCGACAATCCGGTTCAGGTGCTGACTGCCGACGAGGCATGGAACCTGCTCGGCAGTACCGAACTCGGACGGATCGGGTTGAGTGTCAACGGTCAACCCGACATCTTCCCGGTCAACTACCACGCCGGCGACGGCCGCATACTGCTGCGCACCGGCGAGGGCACCAAACTCGCCGAACTCGTCGTCAACAGCAGGGTGGTGTTCGAGTCCGACGGGCACACCGACACCGGTGGCTGGAGTGTGGTGGCGAAAGGTACGGCGCGCGTCCTCACCTCGCTCCGCGAGATCGAGGAGGCCGACCGCCTGCCGTTACGCCCGTGGATCCCCACGATGAAGTACAACTACGTGGAGATCGTGGTCGAGGAGATCAGCGCGCGGCGCTTCGAGTTCGGACCGGAACCCGAACGCTACCCGGTCTGAGGCGTAGGCCCCGCACACACCAACTACGGATGGACTGATCCGCCCCCTGATCGGCGGTTTCCGGGGGTTGTCGCGACATCGCCTCGAGACCGACCTCGTGTACCGGCGATCGTGGGTGGACCAGGCCGTCCGTGGTGGTTTGTCTCAGTATTCCCGCAGGTGCTCGCGCAGGGTGGTGCCGGTGTAGCGCTCGCGGTAGCGGCCGCGTCGCTGCAATTCGGGCACCACCCAGTCGACGAACTCCTCGTAGCAGCCCGGTGTGAACGTTGTCGCGAGCATGAACCCATCGGCGCCGCCCTCGTCGAGGTACACCTCCATCTGATCGACGATGTCGGCAGCCGTACCGACAGCGACCGGCATGCCCATGCCCTGTGCGTAGATGAGGGCAGCCTCGCGCACGGTGACGGGCGCGCCGTCTTTCGCGTAGAGGATGGACTCGAACAAACCTTGGATGCCGGGTACTTCGATGTCGGCGACGTTGTCGTCGAGCGAGTACTTCGAAAAATCGATACCGAAGTGTCCCGAGATCCACGCGAGGGCGCCCTCGAGCGGGATGCATTCCTTGATCCGTTCGAACTTGTCCTCGGCCTCGGCCCGACTCTCGCCGACCACTGTCTGCAGTCCGAAGATCCGCTTCACACTTCCGGGTGCACGCCCGAAGCGTCCGGTTGCGCGCTGCTCGAGGTCTGCGGAGTACTCCTTCATCCGATTGATGGTCGGATGGACCGCGAACACTGCCTCGGCATGTTTGGCGGCGAAGTCCCGGCCGCGGTCCGAGGAGCCTGCCTGCCACAGCACCGGGTGCCTCTGTGGTGACGGCGCGACGAAATGCCTTCCCTTGGTGCTGAAGTACTTCCCCTGGTGGTCGACCTCGTGAATCTTGGCGGGGTCACCGTAGACGCCGGAAGCCTTGTCGGCGATGATCGCGCCGTCGTCCCAGGAGTCCCAGAGTTTGTAGCAGACCTCCATGTACTCTTCGAGCCGCTCATAGCGGTCTCCTCGCTCGCGGCCGTCGACGCCGTAGGCATTCCATTCGCCGTGCGAGAACGATGACACGATGTTCCAGGCGATGCGACCCTTCGACTGATAGTCGAGTGTGGACAGACGGCGGCTCATGGAATAAGGGTGTTCGAAGGCGGTGGACAGCGTGACGCCGATTCCGAGGCGTTCGGTCACGGTCGCGATCGCCGGCGCGATGGTGGATGGCTCGTTGCAGGGAAACTGCACCGCGTACTTCACGCTGGCGTCCGACGAGTTCTCGTATGTGGCGTACGGAGCGAGCTGGTCGGCGATGAAGATCGCGTCGAAGAGTCCGCGTTCCAGGACACGAGCGATGTGCTGCCAGTAGTCGTAATGACCGAAGTCCCAATTGACCTTGTCTCGGGGATGACGCCACATCCCGGTCGCGTGGCTGTTGAATCCGTTCTGCATGAAGCCGAGCAGATGTGCCTTTTTCTTCGGTGCCATGTGGGCCCTCTCTGACGCGTCAACCTGATTCGAAATGGGTACGTGCGTGCGACTCGTGTGACGAACCGCAGAAACTCAACCGGGCAAACGACCCCCATCGCCCAACGCTGTAATCGCGCCGATCGAAAGTGTGGAATCGTATGAGCGGACAACATATTTCAGTGAGGGACCGGAAGGTGCTGGTCCGCTCGGTGTCACTGCAGTGGCAGCAGCCCGCCCTTTACACTCGGATCAGTCGCCAGAAACTCCTGGACAGCAGGATCTTTGAATGCTGCGACCAGTTTCTTGATGTTCTCCGTGTCGGCCCACTTGGTGCCGATGGTCAGCTGTCCCGCGAACTCGTCCGGCGGCGGTGGCGCGAAGATCTGGTACTTCTCCGAGACCTTCGCAGCCTGGTAGAAGTAGGTATAACCAACCGCGGCATCGAGGTCGGGCAGCGACCGCGACTGAGCAGCGAAGTCGAGCAACAAGAACTTGAGATTCTTGGGATTGTCGATGATGTCCTTCTGGGTGACGCGCCACTTCTCGGCGTCGGGATCGAGCTTGATCAGTCCCGCACGTTCCAGAAGCCATAGTCCTTGGGCCTCGTTGGCCGGGTCGGAGTACAGAGAGACCGTCGCTCCGTCAGGTAGCTGTACCGGATTGTTGTACTTTTCCGACCAGATGCCGAAGCCCCATCGGAACACTGGCGTGACAGCAATCTCCTCGAAGTCAGAGTTTGCCTCGAGAACCTGCTTGAGCCAAAGTTTGTGTTGGTAGAGCGTTCCCGCGAACTCGCCTTCGCTGACGGCTCGATTGATGGTCGTACTGTCGGAGAGCCCGCGATTCTCGACTTTGATCCCGTACTTCGGGGCGACTTTCTCGGCAATGAACTCGACCAGAGCCTGCTCGCCGGCGCACCCTTCGTCTGTTGCGATGACCAGGGTTGCGCCCGCAATCTCGTTCGGGGACTTGTCATCACCGCCAGCTGCGAACACCATGCCTGCTGCCACGGTGACCGCCCCGACGAGTACGATCGCGATCCAGATCCACCGTGGACGGCGTCTGATCTCCAGTCTGTCAGCACCATCGCCACGGACCGCGTCCTGGTTGTCGGTTGTTGTCATCAGGAACCTTTCGAAGAACGTCGAGCAGCGCGTGCTCATATGGCGCGCGGCTGCGGGGCCGCGCTCGAGATCTGTTGAAACGCAACGTGTGTTGCCGACCCGGGTGCCGAGATCGGGTGAACCTCACGCCGATGATCGGGTTAGGCGGGCTCGCCGGTTGCTCACAGCTTTCGCTCGGAGGAATCGGGATCATGTGATCGAACGAAAAGTAGCGGAGCCTGATTCGGCCTCACAACCTTGCGATCAGCGCGATCCCAAATCCTCTGGACCGCGAGTGCGACTCGGCCGCAGGCGGATTCTGGATCCGGTTCACCAGGGTGTAGTTCTGGTCGAATGATCAACTCTGGCAGCGGGGGCACCAGTAGATCACGCGGTCGCCTCCCGTGGAATGCAATTCGTCGCGCTTGACCAACGTCGCGCACCGCCTGCACAGCCGGCCCTGTCGTCCGTACACCCACATGCGGGCGTTGGGTGAGGTGTTCCCGGTGGTTGTGCGTGCCGATCGCATCCGGTTGGCCCACAGCAGGCGTCGGCTGAGGTCCACCATCGGTCCCAGATCGACGTCCCGCACCGCTCGGGTGGGCAGGACACCTCGCAGGAAGCAGATCTCGCTGCGGAACACGTTTCCGATGCCCGCGATCAGTCGCTGATCGAGCAGCGCGGTGCCGATCGTGTCGTCCGGATGCGCTGCGAGCCTGCTGATGGCCTCGTTCCGGTCGAAGTCGTCGGCGAGCAGGTCGGGTCCGAGGTAGGAGAGCGCGGCGTCGGGGTCGGCGAGTAGTTCGAGGACCCCGAGATCGAACCCGACCGCCTCGACATCACCGGTGCGCAGCACGACGCGCGCCTGGTGGGCAGGGCGCCGCCACCGCTGTCCGCGACCATGGACGTGCCAGGCGCCCTCCATCTTCAGGTGCGAGTGGATGCTCAGGGTGTCGGCCGCACCCGGCCGGCTTTCCCCGACGTCGATCAGAAGGTGCTTGCCCCGCGACCGGACCGAGATGACCTCCCGGCCCGACAGATCGGCGGTCGCCAGCGACGGGGTGCGGAACTGGGTCGATTCGAGGACGCGGCCGGCGAGTCCGGTGCGCAGCCGGGCCGCCGCGGCGTAGACGGTGTCGCCTTCAGGCATGGGCACCGAACCGTAGGCGGATGCCGCGCGGGGTGGTCGAGAATCCCGCCTCGACGAGAACCTTGCCGAAATCGGTGGCGCGGACCGGCTCGGAATCGATGTGGTCGATGGTCAGCCGCGAGATCCGGCCGGCGCGGACCAGGGCGACCAACGCGCCCGCCGCGGATTCCAGGCCCGGGATCGACTCGGTGAAGGTGAGCAGCGTCTTGCCGCCCCGCTCGACGAAACACACGAGTTCGCCGTCCACGAGTACCACCAGAGCACCGGGTTTGCGCCCGGGCCGGTGCCCGGCGTCGGCATCGCGCGATCGGGGCCACTCCAACGCGGCGCCGAACGGATTGGCCGGATCGGTAGCGGCCAGGACGGTCGCCTCGCGGGGTGGTTTGCGGTCGGGCAGTGCGTGGCGTCGTAACTCGTCGACCGTCGCGGGCGAGGCGAACTGGGCACCGCCCAGCCCGTCGACATAGTAGCCACGACGCACGTGTCCGTTGTCCTCGAAAACGGTGAGCGCCTTGTACACCCGGGCGAACCCGCCGGTCACCTCCTCGGCGGTGACGCTGCCCCGGGTGATCAGACCGTAGCGGGTCAGGAGCTGATCGCACAGCGCCTGGGTCGCGACCGTCGGCCCGGTGGAGGGGTGGTCGAGGGCGAACCAGCGGCCGCTCGCGGTCGGTGAGACCGGGGGGCTCGTCGCGTGGTCGGTCAGGTACCGCGCGGACAGGCGCCCGGCCCGCAGTCTCGGCGCGCGCCCTCGTGCGCGGTGGGCCGGGGCCGAACGCGGGGACGACGGGGTGCGTCGGGGGTGGAGGAGGGCCCGGAGGGGTGCGAAGGTGTCGTTGCTGACCTGCCCCGCCCACACCAGGTCCCACAGTGCCGTCTCGGTGTCGGCGGCCGGGGTCGTCGTGGGCGGTGATGCCTCGGAGCCGTAGATGGTGGCGGCGATCTGCGGAAAGCGCAGGGCCCCACCGGGAGTCAGCGCGGCGGTGATCGCGTCGTGGACGGTGGTGGTGTCGATCTCGTCGGGGTCGGGCAGGGTGAGCGCGGCGACGTCCGCGGGGTGCAGTGCCACCCAGCCGTCCGAGCTGCCGATCCGGCCGTGCCCCGACCAGAGGACCTCGCCGGTACTCAGCAGCTCGTCGAGCATCGCCGGCGCGTAGTCGCTGACCCGTGCGGGCAGCACCAGGGACTCCCAGGCGGAGGCGGGCAACGGATACCCGGCCAGCTGATCGATCACGGTGGCGACGCCGTCCGCGCCGCGTAACTGCGTCCCGGGCGAAGCGTGCTGCCAGTCGAGGAGGAACCGGGTGAGAACCTCCGTGCCGACCGGCGCCACCTCGGCCCGGCTCGCGGCGAGTGATCCGCGGCGGATCTGCCCGAGCACATCGGTGTGGCACCACTGGCTGGTCTGCTGAGCCTGGACGGCCCCGACCGGGGAATCGGCGGGCGGGGCCTCGGGCAGGAAATCTCCTTCGATGACACGCCGTTCCGCCGCGAGGCGGGTGAGTGTGTCGCGCACGACGCCGGTGGGGATACCGAGCGCGGCGGACGCGTCGGGCACGGTGAACGGGCCGTGGGTGCGTGCGTACCGGCCGATGAGGTCACCGACCGGATCGGGGACTGGCTCGAGGCATGCGGCCGGAATACCCAGCGGCGCAGGCACTCCCAATGCGTCACGCAATCGGGCGGTGTCGTCGATCGACGCCCACAGTGCGCGCCGGTTGTGGTTCACCGAGATGATCTGACCACTGCGATGCAGCTCGCTCAGCACCCCGTCCACCGGATCGGCACCGCAATAGCGGGCCGCCACCTCGTCGGTGTCGAGAGGGCCCAGCCAGCGCAACACGTCGACGACGTCCTCGGCGTCGCGCGCCCGACGTTCGGGGGCGAGGCGCTGCAGCCGGGCGATGACATCGGCGATGACCGCCGGGTCGAGGAGTTCGCGGAGGTCGACGCGACCGAGCAACTGTGCGAGCAGGCTCGTGTCGAGCGACAGCGCCGCCGCCCGGCGCTCGGCGAGGGGTGCGTCGTCGGCGTACATGAAGGCGCCCACATAACCGAACAGCAGCGACGCCGCGAATGGCGACGGGCTCGGGGTCTCGGTCTCCACGACGCGGATTCGGCGTGCACGGATGCGGGTGAGGAGGTCGAGCAGGGCGGGGAGGTCGTAGACGTCCTGGAGGCATTCGCGAACCGCTTCGAGGACGATCGGGAAGTCGGGGAACTTCGAGGCCACCGAGAGCAGCTGGGCGCTGCGCTGGCGCTGCTGCCACAGCGGGGCGCGGCGGCCGGGGTCGCGGCGTGGTAAAAGCAATGCGCGAGAGGCGCATTCGCGGAACCGAGACGCGAACATCGACGAGTCGGCGAGGCCGTCGGTGACGAGCTGTTCCACGTCGTCGGGATCGAGGAGGAATTTCTCGGCGCCCGGTGGGGTGTCGTCGGTGTCCGGCAGGCGGAGGATGATCCCGTCGTCGGAGGCGGTGGTGGCGCCCTCGAGGCCCAGTGTCTCCATGAGCCGCTGCGAGATCGCGCTCGCCCACGGCGCATGGACGCGGAGGCCATACGGGGAGTGCAGGATCACCCGCCAGTCGCCGAGCTCGTCGCGGAACCGCTCGACCACCAGGGTGCGGTCGGTGGGAAGGTGTCCGGTCGCCTCGCGTTGTTCGGCGATGAGCGCCGCGAGATTGGTGCGGGCGTTCTCGGTGAGCCCGAGCCGTTCGGCGTGGTCGTCGAGTTTCCCGGGGTCGGCGATCGTGCCGGTGAACGCGCCGATGGCCGCGCCGAGCTCGGCCGGACGGCCGATGGCGTCGCCGATCCAGAACGGCAGGCGGCCGGGCTGTCCGAACGCCGGCGAGACCAGGACCCGGTCGTGGGTGATGTCCTCGATCCGCCAGCTGGTGGCGCCGAGGGCGAACACGTCTCCCACGCGCGACTCGTAGACCATCTCTTCGTCGAGTTCGCCCACACGCGTGGACTTCTCGCCCACCATGAACACCCCGAACAGGCCGCGGTCGGGGATCGACCCGCCCGAGGTCACCGCGAGTCGTTGGGCACCGCGCCGGCCGGTGATGACGCCGGCGTCGCGGTCCCAGTTCACCCGCGGGCGCAGCTCGGCGAACTCATCAGAGGGGAAGCGACCGGCGATGAGGTCGAGGGTCGCGTCGAACACGCCCCGACCCAGTTCGCGGTACGGCGCGGCGCGTCGTACGACCTCGTACCAGTGGTCCACGTCGAGGTCGTCGATCGCGGCGGCGGCGATCGTCTGCTGGGCGAGGATGTCCAGGGGGTTCTGCGGAACCCTGGTCTCCTCGATGGCGCCGTCGAGCATGCGGCCGACCGTGACGGTGCAGTGCAGCAGGTCGGTGCGGTGTTTGGGGTACAGGATGCCCTGGCTGATCTCACCGACCTGGTGGCCGGCGCGCCCGATCCGCTGCAGTCCGCTCGCGACCGACGGCGGGGCCTCCACCTGGATCACCAGGTCTACCGCGCCCATGTCGATGCCGAGTTCAAGCGAGCTCGTGGCCACCACGCAGGCCAGCCTGCCCGCCTTGAGGTCGTCCTCGATCTGGGCGCGCTGCTCCTTGCTGACCGAACCGTGATGGGCGCGGGCGAGGAGGGGCTCGGCGCCCGAACTCGCCCCGCTGCCCATCACGAATGCCGGGGCGCCGCCCGCGACCGTCGGATTGGCCGTCGGCTCGGCGGGCGAGCCGGACCGTTCGGCGTGGATCTCGTTGAGGCGCGCGGTGAGCTTCTCGGCCAGGCGCCGCGAGTTGGCGAACACGATGGTGGCGCGGTTCGCCTCGATCTGGTCGACGATGGAGGCCTCCACATACGGCCACAGTGATCCGGCGGTGGGGGAGAAGGCGTCGTCGAGCGCGGCGGGGTCGGCGTCCGACGGCGGTGCCGGGATGTTGGCCATGTCCTCGACGGGGACGTCGACGCGCAGGTCGAAGGTCTTGTCCGCCTTGGGTTTCACCACCTGGCACGGGGCCGCGCCGGACAGGAAGCCCGCGACCACCTCGGGGGGCCGGACGGTTGCCGACAGGCCGATCCGCTGGGCGGGTTTGTCGAGCAGTTCGTCGAGACGTTCGAGGGTCAGCGCGAGGTGGGTGCCGCGTTTGGTGGCCGCGACGGCGTGCACCTCGTCGATGATGATCGCCTCGACGCCGGTGAGACTCTCCCGCGCCGCGGAGGTGAGCATCAGGTACAGCGACTCCGGAGTGGTGATGAGAATGTCCGGCGGTGTCTTGACCAGCGCACGGCGGTCGGCAGCGGAGGTGTCTCCGGAACGCACCCCGACGGTGATGTTCGGTTCGGGGAGGTCCAGCTCCTGCGCGGCCCGCGTGATGCCGGTCAGCGGCGCACGCAGGTTCCGTTCGACATCGACGGCCAGCGCCTTGAGCGGTGAGATGTAGACGACCTTGGTGCCGGGGGTGCGCGATCCGGTCTCGGCGGCGAGCCGGTCGAGGGCCCAGAGGAACGCCGCCAGGGTCTTGCCGGAACCGGTCGGCGCGATGACGAGGGTGTTCGCGCCATCGGCGATCGAGGTCCACGCACCCTTCTGTGCCGCCGTCGGCTTGGTGAACGCGCCGGTGAACCATCGCCGGGTGGGGGCGGTGAATCGATCGAGCACCGATGGGCGAGGCATCTCTCCACTATGTCTCACGCGTGTGACAGGGCGCGGTATACAGTCACCTCACGCCTGTACGGGGAATCCGGTGAGAATCCGGAACGGTCGCGCCACTGTGTACGCCGACTCGGGGAATGCGGTCGAGGATTCGACGATGCCCCGGAGACGACGTGAGTCAGGATGCCGTGCCGGCGACACCTGATCCACAACTCTCCGACGCGAGATCGGCGAAAGGACAATTCCATGACCGCTCCCCGTACGTCCGAAGCAGTCACACCCTCACCACGCGCGCTGGCGGTACCGAATCTGTCGGTCGCGAGCGCAGCGCTCTGGCTCAGCCTGACCGTGCTGCTCGCCGGGCTCGCCTATTACTTCCTCGGCTACGACCAGGGCGTCGTGTCCGTCTTCGGCGAGGACACGCATGTGCACGAATTCGTTCACGATGCCCGCCACTTCCTCGGCTTTCCCTGCCACTGAGCCGGTCTGAACCGACCACTCGCCGACTCAGGAGTCGACTTCACATGGAAAAGAAGTTCATCGGCGCGGGCCTGTTGGCAGGCCTGATCGCCGGAATCATCTCGTTCGTCTTCGCGCGTATCCATCTCGAACCCGTCGTGGCCGACGCCATCGACTACGAGGGGGCGCGCTCGGAAGCCGAGGAAGCCCTCGCCCACGCGGCCGGACCCGGTGGCCATTCCCACGGCGACGGAGGCGAGGTGTTCACCCGCGCCATGCAGGAGAACCTCGGTGCCGGCGTCGGCAACCTCGTCTTCGCCCTGTGCATGGGTGCGTTCTTCGCCGTCGCGTTCACCGTGTTGTGGAGCTACCTCGGCAACAGGTACCCGGCCACCGACCCCCGCGGGGTCGCGGGTGCGCTGGGGGCGATCGGTTTCGTGGCCGTGTTCGGGGTCCCCTTCTTCGCCTACCCGGCCAATCCGCCCGCGGTGGGCGACGACGACACCATCGGCGACCGGACGGGTGCGTTCCTGACGATCAGCGTCGTGTCGGTGATCGTCGCGATCGGCGCCGTGGTGCTCGCGCTGTGGCTGCGACCGCGCATCGGCGGCCTCGTGTCCGCGGTCGTTGGTGCCTGCGCCTATCTCGCGGCGGTGGCGACCACCGTCGCACTGTTGCCGTCGTTCAGCGAGGTCCCCGAACCGCTCCGCAACGACGCGGGCCAGATCGTGTTCCCCGGGTTCCCGAGTGATGTGGTGGGGGACTTCCGCGTCTACGCCATCACCAATCAGGTGATCCTGTGGACCGTCCTCACGGTGGCTTTCGCCCTGATCATCGGAGCGATGTCGCGCTCGGCGAACACCGCTTCACCGGAACGGTCCGGCGTCGACCGGGTCTGAGCCGACGACCCCCCGGCAGATGCAGATCGTCACCGCCGGCCGCACCGGGCCCAACCGATCGGTGCGGTTCGGCGGTGACCTGTCGCTGGACGACCGCGGATGTCGGGACATCCTCGCGCTCGGCAAGCTCGCCGGCACCCCGAGTGCCGGTGCCCCGAGTGCCGGTGCCCCGAGTGTCGGTGGCCCGAATGTCTGGGCCCCGTGTGTCTGCGGCCCGGAAAGCGCGACGCGCGAGAGTGCGCGGCTGCTCGCCGGGCATACCGGGTTCGCCGTCGACGACGGCCTGAGGACCCTCGACACCGGTGCGTGGGTAGGGCGGACGCCGGAGGAGATCGATCCCGGCGAGCTCGGCGTGTGGTTCGCCGATCCCGCCGCGCGACCTCACGGCGGGGAGAGTATCGAGGAGTTCGTACGTCGCGTGCACGCCTGGCGCCGATCGGCAGGGGACACGGCACTCGCGGTGGTGGCGATGCCCGTCGCGCAGGCGCTGTTGTGCGTCGATGCCCATGGGTACTTCGAGGTCGAGGTGCGTCCGGCGGCGGTGTACTCGGCGCCCCAGCGTTGCCGCCGGTCCGCAGAGGACACACAGCGGGAAGAAACAAAATCGACTCGACGTACCTAGACATCGCGAGTGACTACTGACACAGTTGGGATCGGAGAAACTGAAACGTGTTCGCCTCTGGGCGAGCACCGGTCTGGGAGAGTGACGATGTTCGAGTGGTCCGATGAAGATCTGATGGTGCGGGACGCGCTGCGCGCGTTCATCGACAAGGAGATCCGGCCCCACCTCGATGAGCTCGAGTCCGGCGTACTGCCCCCGTACGACATCACCCGTAAGCTGTTGTCGGGCTTCGGAGTCGACGCGATGGCCAAGGAGTCGCTCGAGAAGGAACTCGAGGCCGAAGCCAACGGGGAGAAGAAGAAGTCCGCCGGCGACGGCGGTGCCATGGGCGGCTCGATGTTCATGATGGTCAACATCGAACTCGCGGGTGTGTGCCTGGGTCTCGTGGCGTCGCTGGGTGTGAGCATGGGCCTGACCGCCTCGACCATCCGCGGCAAGGGCACCCTGGCCCAGAAGAAGCGGTGGTTGCCCGAACTGGTCACCATGGAGAAGGTCGGCGCGTGGGCCATCACCGAACCCGATTCCGGATCGGATGCCTTGGGCGGCATGAAGACAACGGTCCGCCGTGACGGCGACGACTACCTCCTCAACGGCCAGAAGACCTTCATCACCAACGGTCCGTACGCCGACACGATCGTGGTCTTCGCCAAGCTCGACGACGGCAGCGGCACGCCGATGCGCGACCGCAAGGTGCTCTCGTTCGTGCTCGACAAGGGCATGCCGGGGCTGACGCAGGGCAAGCCGTTCAAGAAGATGGGCATGATGAGCTCGCCCACCGGTGAACTCTTCTTCGACAACGTCCGATTGGGCAAGGACCGCCTGCTCGGTGAGACCGAGGACACCGGAACGGATTCACGCGGTTCCGAGGGCGCCAAGGCGGGCTTCACCGCCGAACGGGTCGGCATCGCCGCGCTCTCGCTGGGGATCATCAACGAGGCCCAGCGCCTGTCGATCGACTACGCCAAGAACCGCAAGCTCTGGGGCCAGGAGATCGGGCAGTTCCAGCTCATCCAGCTCAAGCTCGCGGAGATGGAGGTCGCACGGATCAACGTGCAGAACATGCTGTTCAGTGCCATCGAACGCAGCAAGGCGGGTAAGCCGCTCAGCCTGTCGGAGGCCTCGGCGATGAAGCTGTACTCATCCAAGGCCGCCACCGACGTGGCGATGGAGGCCGTGCAGCTCTTCGGCGGAAACGGTTACATGGCCGAGTACCGGGTCGAGCAGCTCGCGCGAGATGCGAAGTCGCTCATGATCTACGCCGGCAGCAACGAGATCCAGGTGACCCACGTCGCCAAGGGGCTGCTGCGCGGCTGACCCATCGAACCGCATCGAACGACGGCCCCGGCAGAATTCTGCCGGGGCCGTCGTTCGTCACGGTCCGGCCAATCGAGAAACAGGAGCGGCCGCCGAATCGGTGATCTCCTGAACCGCTGCCTTCTCGACCAGCAGTGGGACGAAGTTCCGCACCTTGCATGAGGTGAATCGCTTGTGGATGACGCGGACGCGCTCTTCGATGTCGCCCGCCTGGGCTGCCGGATAACGTGCGATCAGGCGGACCATCACCTGTTCGGCTTCGAGCATCTCCTCAACTCGAGCCACAAACCCAGCATGAAGACCCGTCCGCCCGTTCCGGGTAACGATGCGAGATCATGTCGGAAACAACAGGAATCCCCGACGTCCGGCCGGCGTGCGACGCCACAAATCCGAGCCCTTTTCGGCGCATTCGCGAGTGAGATGAGCCCTGGCCGTCGACAATACGACTTGATTCGCCGATGCCCTCGGAGGAAAGGGGCGGCAATGTCCGACGCTCGACACCGCGGCCCCGCAACGGCGGAATTCTCCTCTGACCGAATCCTGAATTCGGACACTGGTCCTTCCGGCATGTCCGCGACCGATGAACTGGTCGGCGGCCGGCCGGGCGTGACCTCCGGCCCGATGTCGGACAAGGCATACCGGAAAGCGCTCAAACTCCTGCATGCCGAACCGGTGGCTATGCAGGAACGGGTCAGGTCGTCGGGAGCCAAGGTCTGCGTGGTCGTCGAAGGTCGGGACACGGCGGGCAAGGGCGGTGTCATCAAGGCGGTCACTTCGCGGGTCAGCCCGCGGGTCTTCCGGGTCGTCGCGCTGCCCGCACCATCGGAACGAGAACGGTCGCGGATGTCTCCAGCGGTATGTGCCGCATCTGCCGGCTGCCGGAGAGGTCGTCATCTTCGACCGGAGCTGGTACAACCGTGCCGGAATCGAACGCGTCCTCGGGTTCTGTACCGAGGAGCAGGCCCGGCGGTTCCTGGAGCAGACGCCGACCGTCGAGCGGGCGACGGTAGAATCGGGGATCATCCTTGTGAAGTACTGGCTCGAGGTCAGTCAGGAACAGCAGACGCTGCGCCTTCAGAGTCGCATCGACGATCCGCGCAAGATCTGGAAGCTGTCAGAGACCGGCCTCGAGTCCTACAGCGCTGGTACGACTTCTCCCGGGCGCGCGACGACATGTTCCGCTACCCCGTCACCGGTTGGGAGCCTTGGTTTGTCGCATCCACTGACGACTAGAAGCGGGGCCGGCTCAACGTGATCAGCCATCTGCTGAGTCAGGTGCCCTGCCTGCCGCTCGAACGTCCCGACGTCACGTTGCCCAAGCGACAGAAGGCGCTCGGCTACCGGCAGCCGGACCGGCCGCTGAATTGGATCCCCACTCCCTACCAGGAGCGGTGAGGTGGCCACCATCCAACCCGTGCCGCGATCGGCGCACCCGACGAGCGACGCCGACGAAGCGGCGTGGCACTGCCTCGACGCCGAGGCCGTCATCGCGGCGCTGGGTTCCGACCGGCAACAGGGGCTGTCGCCGCCCATCCTGGGTGCACTGAAGATCTTGTCGATCCCGGTGGTCGTCACCGTCTTCTCCGTCGAACTCGGCTTTCTGCAGGACGTCCTGCAGACCACGTCGTTGACCGGTGGTCAGTGGCTGGCCTGCCTAGGCTGGTCGCTGATCATCCCGGCGGTCGTGGAGGCAGAGAAGGTGATCCGTCGGCGGAGGCGCGCCGCAGGGGCGCCCGCGGTGTCTGCTGTCGCACCTCGGCGAGCACTCGCATGAGCGGCGGCGGGTCGGCGCTCTGGCGCCTTCCGGGTCTCGCGACGGCCCGGGGATACAAGCGCGAATGGCTTCGTACCGACGTCACCGCCGGGCTGGTGCTCACTGCGCTGCTCATCCCCGCCGGGATGGGATACGCCGAGGCCGCAGGGCTGCCGGCGTATGCGGGCCTGTGGGCGACGATCGTGCCGCTGCTTGCATATGCCTTGGTCGGACCGTCGAAGATCCTTGTGCTCGGCCCGGATTCGTCGCTCGCGCCGCTGATCGCCGCGGCGGTGCTGCCGCTGGCCGCGGTCGGTGACCCGGAGGATGCACTCGCCCTCGCCGGGATCCTCGCCGTGCTCGTCGGTGCCATTCTCGTCCTGGGCGGCTTTCTCCGGCTCGGTTTCGTCACCGAGCTCCTGTCCAAGCCGCTGCGACTCGGCTACTTGAACGCGATAGCGCTCATCGTCATCGTGGGCCAGTTGCCGAAGCTGCTCGGTTTCTCGGTCGACGCCCCGGGTTTGTTCGAGGAGTTCGGTGAGATCGTCACGTCCGTGGTGAGCGGTGACGTCGAGACGGTCGCTGCCGCGATGGGGATCGCCTGTCTCGTCGTCATCATGGCCTTCCAGCGCTGGCTCCCGCGGATACCGGGAGTTCTTGTCGCGGTGGTGGGTTCGATCGTGGTGACGGCCCTGGTCGGACTCGACGACGACATCGGGATGGTCGGCGCCCTGCCGGCGGGACTACCCCTGCCGCAGTACGGCAACATCGACTGGGACGACGTGCTGTCCCTCGTCGGACCTGCCGCGGGAATCGCGCTGATCGCTTTCGCCGACTCCGGGGTGCTGTCGCGGACCTTCGCCGCCCGGCACGGCGAGGATGTCGACGGCAGCACGGAGATGAAGGCGATCGGCACGGCCAACATCGCCAGTGGGCTGTTCGGCGGATTCCCCATCTCGGCGAGCGGTTCCCGAACACCGGTCGCCGAACAGGCCGGTGCGCGTACCCAACTCGCGGGCGTCGTGGGTGCGGTCGCGGTGCTGGTGTTCGTGCTGGTGGCTCCCGGCGTGACCGCCTATCTGCCCGATGCGACGCTGGCGGCGGTCGTCATCGTCGCGGCGACCGCGCTCATCGACATACCCGGAGTGGTCCGGGTGTGGAGGCTGAGCAAGATCGAATTCGGCCTGGCGGCGGCGGCATTCGTCGGCGTCGCGCTCGTGGGTGTTCTCCAGGGCATCCTGGTCGCGATCGGACTGTCCTTCGTCGCAGTGGTGGCGCACGCCTGGCAGCCGTACCGTACCGAGCTGGTGGACCTGGGGGACAGCGGGTTCCACGATGTCGATCGGCATCCGGAGGGGCACCGTATTCCCGGGCTGGTGCTGGTCCGCTTCGACGCGCCGCTCTTCTTCGCCAACGGCAAGATCTTCGCCGGGCACATCCGGGAGACGGTGGCGCGGCGCGAGTCGCCGGTCGACTGGGTCATCGTCGCGGCGGAACCCATCACCGGCCTGGACACGACCGCCGTCGACGAACTCGTCGATCTCGACCGGTCGCTCGAGTCGTCGTCGGTCCGTCTGGTGTTCGCGGAGCTCAAGGGTCCGATCAAGGACAAACTCATCCTGTTCGAAGTCGACGACCGGTTCGACGAATCACGGTTCTACCCCTCGGTCGAGTCGGCCGTCGAGGCGTACCGGAACCGTGGTTCCACCGGCGCCGATCCGCTACCGGAGCAGATCCCGTAGCCGGACCCAGTCGAGTTGCGCCGGCGCGACGCGGATCTCGGGACGCTCCCGAGGCACACGAACCCGCAACGCACCCGGGGTGATGGTGCAGCGCAGCGGGGTCCGGAGTCGCACCGACTCGCCGTCGATGCCGACCGGGATCTCGGCGGCGTCGGCATGGACGACGACCTCTGTCGCCATGCGCGGTTCGAGTCCTTGCCCGTGGCCGCGCCGGAGCAAGCCCACGGCCTGGCGGGTGTCGGCGACCGAACCGGTGACCACGCCGAGCAGCCCGGAGTCGATGCGATTACGGCGTCCCAGCCCGGCGAGGTCGTTGGTGGCGTAGAGATCGTTGCTCACCAGGATCGCCTCGGCCACGGCGGCCACCTCCGCGCGCAGCTGCTCGAGTTCGGCGCGTTCGGAGGTGTGATCGAGGAACCCCTTGTCGGATTCTGGTCGCCCTCAGCGGGTTTCCGTGCTCCCGATGGCGCTGTTCGGAGTCAGCGGTAGTCGGCCGTGGGGTTCCAGGTCGACACTGCCCAGATGACGACGACATCGAGTGCGATGATCAGGATCGACCACCACGGGTAGTACGGCAGCCACAGGAAGTTGGCGATGATGGACAGGCCGGCGATCACGATGGCGGTGAATCTGGCCCAGCCGGCACCGCTGGTGAGTCCGGCGCCGACGATGATCGCGATGGCGCCCAACACGATGTGGATCCAGCCCCAGGTCGTGAAGTCGAACTTGTAGACGTAATCGACGCCGCGGATGAAGACCTCGTCTTCGGCGACCGCCGCGATGCCCTGTGCGAGTTGGACGACACCGACGACTATCAGGATGATCGCCGCGCCGATGGACGTCCCCGCGGCGATTCCCTGCTTGGCAGACAGGGTTCCGCCCTCGTCTACGGGTGCAGTGTGTGTCATGATGCCCTCCTCTGGACTTCTCGGATAATGAGGAGTGTGCGTCTTGTCGAGGCGATTTCGCAGGATTTCCGCCGAAACCACTGGACGTTGGGTCCCAATTGTGTTCTCAAATTTTGATTCGTTGATCGCGTGTGATTACCAAGTATTCAAAGAATCATTTACGAGCTATTGAATGTCTATTTACCGAGGCTTTATGTGAATCGTTCGTCTGCCGATTCGGGGTGTGTGAGCCGCCAGATCCGGTCTCGCGACATCGGCGTCTCGTACGGACGGACGTCGAGGGCGCGTCGGATGGCGTTGGCGAGCGCGGGCGCAACAGGATTGTAGGGGGACTCCGACATCGATTTGGCCCCGAACGGGCCGAGTTCGTCGGCGGTGTCGGCGAAGTAGACCTCGGTGAACGGGACGTCGGCCATCTGGGGAACGCGATAGGTGCGCAACACCTTGGTCAGCGGTGCGCCGTTGTCGTCGAGCATGATCTCTTCGTACAGTGCGGTGCCGATGCCTTGCGCGACGCCACCTTCCACCTGACCCCGGCATTGAGCCGGATTCATGACGGTGCCCGCGTCCGCCGCGTGGACCGACTGCAGAATGGCGACGGTGCCGGTCGCGACGTCGACCGCGACGCGGAACGCCTGGACGTTGAAAGCGATGGACCGCATCTCGCCGCGTTCCTCGCCGGCTGCGATGGCTCGTTGCCCGGCAGGGTGATCCACCCGGTGGCGGTCGTCGACAGCGGCGATCAGGTCCGCGAAACCCACCACGCCACCGGAGACGAGTGCGCCGTCGGCACCCAGGGAGATCTGGTCGGGGGCGACGCCGGTCAGCCGGCTCGCGGCGGCGATCAGTGTGTCGCGCAAGGCCAGGCACGCGCCGTGGACGGCCTTGCCCGCGACCGTCGTGCCGGCCGAGGCGAAGGCGCCGGTGTCGTGGGTCGCGGCGTCGGTGTCGCCGTGCCACAGCGAGATGCGGTCCAACCGGGTGGACAGGGCGGTGGCGACGATCTGGGCGTGCACCGTCGTGGTGCCGTTGCCGAACTCCGCGGTCCCGACGCCCACGTGATAGGTCCCGGCGGCGTCGACCGCGACGGTGACGCTCGACAGGTGCCCGCGCGGCGCCATCGTGGCGATCGCGGAGATGGCCATGCCCTCACCGATCCGCCAGCGGTCGCCCGCCGGCGGCGCGACGCCGTTGCCGCGGGAGAGGGCCTGCTCGGCGAGATCGAGGCACTGGTCGAGGCCATAGCTCCCGTACACCAGGTCCACCTCGGGTTCGGCTCGGGCGATGAGGAGCGGATCGCCGTCGGCGACGGCATTGCGTCGCCGGAACTCGAAGGGGTCGATCCCGAGTCGGATGGCGAGCTCGTCCATCGCACTCTCCACGGCGAAGACGACCTGGCCGAGCCCGTATCCGCGGAAGGCGCCGGAGGGCGGGTTGTTGGTGTAGACGACCTCCGCATCAATCCGCTTGACCGGGCAGTTGTACACCGAGACCGATTCCGCGCAGGCGTGGAACATCACGCCGATCGCGTGATTGCCGTAGGCCCCGGTGTCGGACAACACATCCACCTTCAGGGCGGTGAGCCGACCGTCGGCGTCGGCGCCGACATCGATGGTGACTTTCATCGGATGTCGGTAGGTTGTGCGGGTCAGTTCGTCGGTGCGGGTCATCTCATAGACGCAGGGTCTGCCGGTGCGGAGGACGGCGAGCGCGACGAGATCCTCGGTGAGCATCTCCTGTTTTCCGCCGAAGCCGCCGCCGACCCGTGCGCTGAACACCCGCACCCGCTCGGCCGGCAGATCGAAGAGAAACGCCAGCTCGTTGCGTACGAGAAACGGGACCTGCGTGCTGGTCCGGATGACCAGGCGTCCCTGTTCGTCGATCCAGCCGATGGAGCCGTGGGTCTCCAACTGTGCGTGGGAGACCCGGCCGCTGCTCCAGGTACCGCGCACGGTGGCGGCCGACGTGGACAGAGCGGCGTCGGCGTCTCCGCCGAAACCCTCGTGGAAGGCGGCGACCACGTTGCGGTCGGCCTCGGCGACGCGGTCGGCGGGGGTGCGATCGGGGTGGACGAGCGGGGCGCCGGGGGTGCGGGCCTCCTCCGGATCGAAGACAGCGGGCAGCAGCTCGTAGGTGACGTCGATCAGCTGCAGTGCCTGGGCGGCGACAGCAGGCGACGATGCGACCACCGCCGCGACCCGCTGGCCGACGAACCGCACGACCGGGTCGAAGATGAGGGTGTCGTCCGGATCCTCGAGCCTGCTCTCGTGCCGCCCGGTGGAAAACCTTGCGGTGGTCACATTCTCGTGCGTCAGGATGACCTCGACGCCCGGCAGTGCCGCGGCGTCGGCGGAGTCGATGGCGGTGATCCGCGCATGCGGGTGGGGTGACCCCAGCACGTGGATGTGCAGTGAACCGGCGGTGGGGACGTCGAAGGTGTACGGCTCGGTGCCGGTCACCACGCGTCGCGCGGCCAGGGGGTTGACGGACGTGCCCACCAGTGGGGCGGGCGGGGCGGGCGTGTGCGTGGCCGGCGGTGTCGGCGCAGGCGCCACGGCCGCGCAGATCGAGTCGCGGATGGCCCGGTAACCGGTGCAGCGGCAGATGTTCCCCTTCATCCTGCGGGGGAGGTCGCCGAGCTGTTCGGGGGTGACCGTCGAGGCGGTCACGATCATCCCCGCGGTGCAGAACCCGCACTGGAAGCCGAAGTTGTCGACGAAGGACTGCTGCACCGGATGCAGATCGTCGGGTGTGCCGAGTCCGGCGACCGTGGTCACCGACTTCCCGCTCGCACGCCGGGCGGGATAGATGCAGGAGTGGACGGGTTGTCCGTCGACGAGTACCGAGCACGCGCCGCAATCGCCGGCGTCGCACCCCTTCTTCACCTCGTAGTGGGCGTGCTCCCTCAGCAGCATCCGAAGGCATTGCCCGGCAGCGGGTTCGGCGTCGACAGTCTCGCCGTTGATCTCCAACCTCATGCGCTGAACTCGATCCCCATGCTGATCACGACCCCTGTGTCGTCGATTGTGTCGCACCGGACAAGTCGGCGCGGATCTCCTCGGCGAGGACCGCCGACACCCCGCGCCGCCAGTCGGCCGAACCCAATGGGTCGGTGTAATAGCCGCTCGCCGCGGTGATGTCGTTGCGCAACTGATCGGCGGTGGGTGGTGCGGGATAGCGCAGGACCGTGGGCCACTCGGTGGCGGCGGTGATCCCGTAGGTGGTGGAACCGTCGAGGTCGATGCGTCCGGTCACGACCGCTCCCGATCGGCCCAGCTCGGCCAGCGCGATCTTGCGGAAACCGGTGCGCGCGCGGAGTGCGTGGGCCGGGAAGTCGATGGCACGCAACACTTCCCCGGGTCCGAGGATGTTGATGCCGTTGCCGATGACCAGGTCGGACACGAGCAGATCGCGGTCGGCGCCGTCGGGATTCCAGACGTGTGCGGTCGCGTCGAGCGCGACGGCCAGTGACACCATGGAGGCGGCCGCGAACGACCGGCAGATGTTGCCGCCGACAGTCGCCATGTTCCAGATCTTGAACGACGCGAGGAGCGCATTTGCGCACTGGGCGAAGAGCGGGTGCGCGGTGAAACCGGGTCGTGGGGGGAGTGCGACGAGGTCGGCGATCGTACAGGTCGAGGCGACGCGGAGCCCGCCGTCGGCGAGTTCTTCGATGGGCGCCCAACCCATCTCGCTGAGGTCGACGAGGCCGGTGGTGGCCGGTTGCGGTTCGGAGAACACCCAGGTGCCGCCGGCGACGAGTTGCTCACCGGGGGCGGGGAACACCTCGTCGCGGGTCCGCGCGAAGCGGTAATGGGAGACGGCGGTGAGATCCATCATCGTGCCTTGTCGAGAAGGCGTCGGTGCTGCGGCGCGACGGCGGTCGTTGTCTGTTCGGCGTCGCGGTGTGCGACGGCGGAGGTGTCCCACAGTACGAGGTCGGCTGGCTCGCCGGGCTCGATCGAACCGATCGCAGGTGTGCGGATGCATGGGTTCTCGTTGATCGTTCGGCAAGCCACGGCGTCACGCTACGTGCATCGGGGCACGTGCGCATCTCGATGTGCCCCGGGTCATGGAGAGGTGGGTGTCCGCGCGTGAGGTCCGGTGTCAGACGGAGGTTTCGGTGAAATCGCGGCGCGACGGGATCGCGAGCGCGACCGCCGAGGCGACCACACACATCACCAGGGCGATGCCCGACGCCCAGAGATACCCGTCGGCCATCGGTACCGCGACGACCTCGCCGTCGGCATCGGTCACCGAGATCATCGACCACGTCAGCAGCATGCCGACGACCGCGGCGGAGGTGGACGTACCGATGATCCGCATCAACGCGTTGACGCCGTTCGATTCACCGGTCTGCTCCACGCTCACCGACTGCATGATGAGTGCGGGCATCGCCGAGTAGGCGATACCCAGGCCAGCGCCGATGCAGCAGGCGATGACGAGCATGTGGATCCACGTCAGATCCCACGGTCCGGCGAGTCCGATGATGAACACGACGTAGCCTGCGCCGATGATGACCCCGCCGAGTGCGAGGGAGATGCGCGCGCCGAAGGCGGCGTTGATCCGTCCGCTGATGTGGGAGAACGCGAACATGATCAGGCCGCTCGGAGCCAGGATGAGGCTGGCGTGGACCATGTCGTATCCGAACCCGTCGGGGCTGCTCGTCGGCGCCATGAGCAACTGGATGGGGATGAGTTGCATGGCGTAGAAGGCGAAGCCGGTGGCGATCGAGGCCAGGTTGGTGAGCAGTAGCGGGCGCCTACCGAGTATGCGGATGTCGATCAACGGGTTCTTCCGCCGGAGTTCCACCATGATCCACAGGGCAAGAAGCACCACGAAACCGCCCAGCATGCCGAGTGTGAGCGGGCTGGCCCAACCCCAGTGGGCGCCCTTCGACAGGGGCAGCAGTAGGCAGACCAGGACGGCGGCGAGGCCGATGGCGCCGAGCGCATCGAAACGCCCGCGCGACGGTGTCGCGGACGACCGGACGGTCAGCGCGACACCCACGGCGGCCAGCGCGGCCGCGCCCGCGCACGACCAGAACAGCGCGTGCCAGCTGACGTGCTGGGCGATGACCGCGGCGAACGGTAGGCCCAGCGCGCCGCCGATACCGAGTGAGGCACTCATCGTGCCCACCGATGAGGCGAGATGGCGCGGCGGGACGATGTCGCGCATGACGCTGATCCCCAGAGCGATGATGCCGAAGCCGAGGCCCTGCAATCCGCGTCCGACGATGAACAACGGCAGTGAGGTGGACACCGCGCAGGCGACCGACCCGATCGCGACGAATCCGAGACTCGCCAGGATCGCGAGCCGTTTGCCGTACATGTCGCCGATGCGGCCGCCGATCGGCGTGGCCACCGCGCCGACCAGAAGTGTGATGGTGATCGCCCAGGTGGTGTCCGAGGCGTCGGCATCCAGCAGCGCCGGAAGCTGGGGGATCAGCGGCACGATGATCGTCTGCATCAGCGCCACCACGATGCCCGCGAGGCAGAGCACGGCGACGGCGGCGCGCGGGTGCGGCTTCTCGGCCGGGGGATCGGGGCGCGAGACGTCGGGCGGCGGGAGATCCGGGGTGTCGTCGGTCATTCCGCCGGCATCGGTCCGGCTGGTCACGCCGTCATCCGGCTGGTCACGATCATCTACGTTCCTCACACAGGTCGAACCCCGAGCGTATCGCGCGGGGCTTCGGTGAGAACGTTCGCATCGGGGCCCGCGGCCGCGAACGCGCGCTGACGCAGGTCGGCTGCGGCGATCGGTTCCGGCCACCGCGGGGTGAGCCCGTCACCCGAGGACACCCCGCGGACGCGGCGCATCACCCAGGGCCCGAGGAACGTGCGCGCCCACTCGGCGTTCTGCCGTCGCTGCTGCCTGCGGGTCGCTGCGGCTGCCTCGGCGAGGACCTCGGTGGTGATGTCGTGGTCGACGCCGAGGACGTCGAGGACCTGCGCTGCCATGCGGGTGTGTCCGAGCGTCGACATGTGCAGGCGGTCGGTGTCCCACATGCGGTAGTCGTCGTAGCCCCGCATCCGCCAGAAGTCGCAGACGAGCGCGCCGTGGCGCTCGGCGACCGCGCGGAGAAGCTCGTTGTAGATCGCGATTCGCCCGCGCAACATGCGGAACACCGGAGCCCACCCGGTGTCGTAGGCGGTGAAGACGACGACTGTTGCGCCGGTGGCCACCAGCTCGCCCAGCATCGCGTCGTACCGGGCGATGAGTGCGTCGAGGTCGAGGGTGGGGCGCATGAGGTCGTTGCCGCCGGCGTAGACGGTGATGAGGTCGGGTTCCAGGGCGACCGCGGCGTCGACCTGCTCGGCGATGACCTCGTCGAGCAGCCGTCCGCGGATGGCGAGGTTGGCGTAGGTGAACTCACCGCCGGAGCCGTCGTGCGCCGCGGCGAGTTGCTCGGCGACGCGGTCGGCCCAGCCACGCAGGCCGTTGGGCCGGGTCGGGTCGGGATCGCCGACGCCCTCGGTGAATGAATCGCCCACGGCGACGAAGCGTGTGAAGCCCACGGTGATGGCCCTCCCTGATCGTGATGGTGCCGACGACGCTAGCCGCGTGACGGTGCGCGACCAAAAGCGTGCGGCGGGCCCGGGATCGGCGAAAGACTGTAGCCGATACGGAGCGTTCGGTCGGTAATCCGACGGAGCGATCGATCGGCTTCCGGCATTCTGCGCACCTTTGATCTCACATTGTGTGAACACGAATGAGAGCGTTTCTCGGCTCCTCTGCAACGGCTTTCGTTTCGATTGTTCTGCAACGGAATTGGACCACGGAATCGAGGGGAGGGTGACCGCGGGCGAGTGTGTCGCGGCGCGTCGAATTGCGGTCGGAAACTTGATGTTCGAACCTGTGAAGACCGGTACGAGGGGGGTGCGGGGCGCCCGGAGAGGGTGGGTAGGATCACGACTTGAGGTGTTCGTGACGAATACGTCATCGGCATCCGGGAAATGAGCTCATCAGAGTTGTTGGGCGGATTGTTCGCACGGTCTCCACCGCGATTGTGCGAATGAGGCGAGCACGCGCCGGACCGGCGCAGGCGTGAGAGAAAAGAGAACACCACGATGTTCGACAAGGTTCTGGTCGCCAACCGCGGCGAGATCGCCATCCGCGCGTTCCGCGCCGCCTATGAGCTCGGCGCGCGGACGGTGGCAGTGTTCCCGTACGAGGACCGCAACTCGGTGCACCGGCTCAAGGCCGACGAGTCGTACCAGATCGGTCTGCCGGGGCATCCGGTGCGGGCATACCTCTCGGTCGACGAAGTCGTCAGTGCGGCAGTCCGGTGTGGTGCCGATGCGATCTACCCCGGCTACGGGTTCCTGTCGGAGAATCAGGGGCTGGCCGCGGCGTGTGCCGAGGCCGGCATCACCTTCGTCGGGCCGAGTGCTGACATCCTGGAGATGACGGGCAACAAGGCCACAGCTGTGGCGGCCGCGCGCGCAGCGGGTATCCCCGTGCTGGCGAGCTCGGCGCCGTCGTCGGATCCCGACGAGTTGATCGCCGCCGCCGAGGACATGCAGTTCCCGGTGTTCGTGAAGGCGGTCGCCGGCGGTGGCGGCCGCGGTATGCGACGCGTCGGGGAACGTGCCGATCTCGCCGAGGCGATCGCGGCGGCTTCACGCGAGGCCGAGGCGGCCTTCGGCGACGCGACGGTGTTCCTCGAGCAGGCCGTGGTCAACCCGCGCCACATCGAGGTGCAGATCCTGGCAGACACCTACGGCAACGTCATCCACCTCTACGAGCGCGACTGCAGCCTGCAGCGTCGTCACCAGAAGGTGATCGAGCTGGCACCCGCCCCCAACCTGTCCGACGAGTTGCGCGAGCAGATCTGCGCCGACGCCGTCGCGTTCGCCCGTCACATCGGCTACTCGTGTGCGGGCACCGTCGAGTTCCTGCTCGACGAGCAGGGTCGTCACGTGTTCATCGAGATGAACCCTCGGATCCAGGTCGAGCACACGGTGACCGAGGAGATCACCGACGTCGACCTGGTCAGTTCGCAGCTGCGGATCGCCGCGGGTGAATCGCTGGAGGACCTGGGACTGCGCCAGGACGCCATCCGAATCCGCGGTGCCGCCATGCAGTGCCGCATCACCACCGAGGACCCGTCCAACGGTTTCCGGCCCGACGTCGGCCGGATCACCGCGTACCGCAGCCCGGGAGGTGCCGGCGTCCGCCTCGACGGCGGCGCCAACCTGGGTGCCGAGGTGAGCGGCCACTTCGACTCGATGCTCGTCAAGTTGACCTGCCGTGGAAGGGATTTCGCGACCGCGGTGCGTCGATCCCGGCGCGCGGTGGCCGAGTTCCGGATCCGCGGCGTCGCCACCAACATCCCGTTCCTGCAGGCCGTGCTCGACGACCCCGATTTCCGCGCGGGCCGCGTCACCACGTCGTTCATCGACGAACGTCCGGAGTTGCTGACCTCGCGGTCGTCGGCGGACCGCGGCAGCAAGATCCTCGCGTACCTGGCCGAGGTCACGGTCAACAAGCCGCACGGTGAGCGCCCGACCACGGTGTACCCGCGCGACAAGCTGCCCCTCGTCGAGCGTGCGGTGTTGTCCTCGCCTCCGGACGGCTCGCGCCAGCGGCTCCTGCAGCTCGGACCGGAAGGATTCGCCCGCGACCTGCGGGAGAGCCCGCGCCTGGGGATCACCGACACCACATTCCGCGATGCGCATCAGTCGTTGCTGGCGACGCGGGTGCGGACCACGGGACTGCTCAACATCGCTCCCTATGTGGCGGCACTGACCCCGGAGTTGCTGTCGGTCGAGTGCTGGGGCGGCGCGACCTACGACGTGGCACTGCGCTTCCTGAAGGAAGACCCGTGGGATCGGCTGGCGCAGTTGCGCGAAGCCATCCCCAACATCTGTCTGCAGATGCTGCTTCGCGGCGCCAACACCGTCGGGTACACCCCGTATCCCACCAAGGTGACGACGGCGTTTGTCGAGGAAGCTGCGGCGACCGGTATCGACATCTTCCGGATCTTCGACGCGCTCAACAACATCGACGCGATGCGCCCGGCGATCGACGCGGTGCGCGAGACGGGCACTGCGGTCGCCGAGGTGGCAATGAGCTACACCGGTGATCTGTCGAACCCGGCCGAGGATCTCTACACCCTCGACTACTACCTGCGTCTGGCCGAGCAGATCGTGGAGGCGGGTGCGCACGTCATCGCCATCAAGGACATGGCGGGCCTGCTGCGCGCGCCGGCGGCGACCACGCTGGTGTCGGCGTTGCGCGCCAACTTCGACCTGCCGATCCACGTGCACACCCACGACACCCCCGGCGGTCAGCTCGCGACCTACCTGGCCGCGTGGGAGGCGGGTGCCGACGCGGTGGACGGTGCGTCGGCGCCGCTGGCGGGTACGACGAGTCAGCCGCCGTTGTCGGCGATCGTGGCCGCGACCGCACACACCGAGCGCGACAGCGGCATCGATCTGGCGCGCGTGTGTGATCTGGAGCCGTACTGGGAGGCGCTGCGAAAGGTGTACGCACCGTTCGAGTCCGGGCTGCCGGCACCGACCGGTCGGGTGTACTCGCATGAGATCCCGGGTGGTCAGCTGTCGAATCTGCGGCAGCAGGCCATCTCGTTGGGCCTGGGTAACCGGTTCGAGGCCGTCGAGCAGGCCTATGCCGCGGCTGATTCGATGCTGGGTCGTCTGGTGAAGGTGACCCCGTCGTCGAAGGTGGTCGGTGACCTGGCACTGGCGCTGGTCGGCGGCGGTATCACCGCGTCGGACTTCGCTGCCGACCCGGGTTCCTACGACATCCCGGACTCGGTGATCGGGTTCCTGCGCGGCGAACTCGGCGACCCGCCCGGTGGGTGGCCGGAGCCGTTGCGCACCCTCGCGCTGGAGGGGCGTGCGCCTGCGCCGGAGACGGTGGAGCTCTCCGCCGATGACGAGGCCATTCTCGACAAGCCGGGCAGAGATCGCCAGGTACGACTCAACCACCTGCTGTTCCCCGGTCCCACAAAGGAATTCGAGGAGCACTTCGAGATCTACGGCGACACGTCCCGGCTGTCGGCCAACCAGTTCTTCTACGGACTGCGTTATGGCGATGAGCACCGTGTGGAACTCGAGCCGGGCGTCGAGTTGATGATCGGTCTCGAGGCCGTCAGCGAACCCGATGATCGCGGCATGCGCACGGTGATGTGTGTCCTCAACGGTCAGTTGCGGCCGATCGCGGTGCGCGACCGCAGCATCGACTCAGCGGTGCCGAGCGCGGAGAAGGCCGACCGTGCCAACCCGAAGCACATCGGCGCACCGTTCGCCGGGGTGGTGTCGCTGTCGGTGGACGTCGGCGACGAAGTTGCCGTGGGTGCCACCATCGGCACGATCGAGGCCATGAAGATGGAAGCGGCGATCACAGCTCCCGTCGGAGGCAAGGTCGCACGACTCGCCATCGGATCGGTCACCCAGGTGGGGCCCGGGGATCTGCTGATCGAGATTCGCTGACCTGACAGCTGATGTGGTTCGTCCGGCGGCGGGGCAGGGTGTCCCGCCGCCGGGTGCGCACCGCCGAAGGCCGGTTCGTCAGTGGTTGCCGTCGACGATGAGGTCGGCGTGGTGGCGGGTGCCGGCGATCAGCGAGGCGTTGGCGTCGTCGACGGTCGTCACCCAGGCCTGGGCCTCGGTCGGGGACTTTCCGGCGCGAATGTGCCTGGCGAGCAGTCGCTCCCGACGGACCGCGTCGTCGGCGTCGACGTAATAGAGGCGGTCCAGCAAACGGGACACCTCGATCCAGCGGCCGTCGTCGACCGCGAGGTAGTTGCCCTCGACGATGACGAGGCGTGCGTCCGACGGGATGCAGATCGACGCGGCGACGGGCTCGCCGACGGTGTGATCGAAGTCGGGCGCGTAGACATCATCGGTTCCCTCGGCGATGCGGCGAAGCGTGGCGACGAACCCTGCGACGTCGAACGTGTCCGGGGCGCCCTTACGATTGCGGCGCCCGAGGCGTTCGAGAACGGCGTCGGACAAATGGAAGCCGTCCATCGGGAGATAGCCGACCTTCGACCCGCCCAGGCGTGACATGAAGTGCCCGTGCAGTTTTCGGGCGAGGGTGGTTTTGCCGGCGCCCGGCGGCCCGGTGATGCCGACGAGGGCCCTGCGCGACTTGTCCAGCAGGGCGGCGATGTCGTCGCGGAGGGGCACGACGTGTGGACCGGTCATGCCTGCGCTCCTGTGTGTCTGTGTCTGTGTCTGTGTCGCTGCTTGGCATGCAGCATACGGTTCCGCCGGCAAGCGGTCGGTGCCCTGCGGCGCATCCCGCATCGGCACCGGCGCGGACACCACCGACATGTCCTCTCCGGCCACGCAAGTTCTCTGGATCGGCTGCAATTTGCGCCCACTGAGAAGTCGGGCATCGGTTCGCTCAGGCGTGGTTCACGCCTGAGCGAACCGAGCCCCTCGGCCGTTCACACTGTTGAGTTCTCAAAGAACATCTTGTGAGTTCCGTGCCCGGAACGACACTCACCCGACCGACGGTCGAGCTGGGTACGCGCACAGGCGGTTCAGCGAGCAGGACTCACGTGAGCACGCCGTCGAGTCGCATGGTGCGACGGTTGTAGGCGGGGAGCGGGAGTCGTTTGGGGTCGATGTCGGGGGGTGGGATGAGCCAGGGGTGGCGGTCGGGTCCCATGACGACGTCCCAGTCGTGGTGGTGGACCTGAGTGTGGCACCGCTGGCAGAGCAGGCACCCGTTGTCGAGGTCGGTGGGGCCTTCGTCGGCCCAGTGGACTATGTGGTGCACCTGCGTATGTGATGCCGGCGCACCGCATTTGATGCAACACACGTCTCGCACGATGACGGCTTTGCGAATATGCGGCGGGAAGAGACGCTGTGTGGCACCCATTCGCAGGGGCACACCTTCACCGTCGAGGACGATCTCGTTCAGCGTGGCGTCGCACGACAACTGTCTGGCGGTGGCTTGGGAGACCGGTCCGACCCACGGCAGCCGAGCCGGGTCTGTGGCGTCGGCCGGGATTGTGAGCAGCAACTGTGTGCGGGGTGCGCCGGAGGTGGTGAGGGTTGCGCCGACAGCGGCTTGGTCGAGCAGTAGCTCGAAGCCGTCGGCCCATCGTTGTTCGCGGCTACGGCGGTCGTCGGCGCCGTCGGGTTCTGGTCGTGGGCAGGAACGTTCATCGATCATTGTCAAGAACTTCTCGCCGATCACGGCCGTCACGTCGGCGGTGATCTCGACGCGGCCGTCGTCGGTCTGACGCGACTTCACCGCATTCAGCGACGCGTCCTCGGCGGCGGGCACACCACTGTCGGCTGTGTCGGCGATCCGGTTGCCGATGGTGCGGGCGTGTTCGTTGATCTCGGGAGGGGTGGCGCCGGAGAAGGCCTGAGTGAGCAACTCCGACTCGTACACCGCGCGTTCGTCATCGGACAGTTCTGCGGGGAGCGCTTTTCGATGACTCCGATGCCGCGGACGACTGCATCGACACATTCGGCGGAGAGGTAGCCGTCGGCGGCACAGTCGGCCAGTTTGGGTAGCGTGTCCAGGTTCTCTCCGATTCGCATGCTGCGGTGGGCAACCGTCGGCGCGAATCCGATCTCGATCAGTATCCCTCGGGTGGTGGCGCCGGCTTTCGAGGCGGCACCGGTGGCGTCGAATGCGGCTGCGTGTGCGGCGATCTGGTGATCGACTACGTTGCGCAGCAGGCGGAGTTCATCCAATCGCTCGAGCGCCTCGCGTCCGGTGGGGTCGGTGGATGGCTCGAGTGCGATCAGGGTGTCGCGCATCGGTGATCGAGGTCATGCTTCCACTGTACTCGCCCATACATTCGACTGTCAGGAAATTCCACAGCCTTCGTCGACCGAATTCAGTTATACGGCAGTCGCTTTCACATCCTCCCCGTTCGTCAACCGTGGTAGACCGTGGTGAACACGAGTCTCACCAGTCACACGCCGATTCTGGACCCGATGCTGAACGCAGGGCGTCCCGGTCGTCCCGCGGAGATCGTCCGGGGGATACAGGGCTCGTCCACGGAATGGACCTACACGAGCAGCAGGCAGGGTCAGCTCGTCAACTCATCCGAAGCCCAGGTCGTCGTGCGGATCGACGGAGACTTCCCCTGCGGCACGGCCACCCTTCGGTACGTCTTCGCCCTGCAGGCGGCAAGATCGCCCGGCTGCACATCGCCCCCTGAACGGCCGGCTTCAGCTGCCCCGATACGTCGAATAGGCGAACGGGCTCAGCAGCAGCGGTACGTGGTGGTGTGCGTCCGCGTCGGAGATCTCGAAGCAGATGTCGACCTCCGGATAGAAACCTCTGATGTTGTTGTCGGCAAACCAGTTTCCGGTGTCGAACACCAGGTGGTATGTGCCGGGCACCAGCGCGTCGTCGTTCACTCGGGTGATGCGACCATCGGAATCGGTCCGCCCAGAGGACAACTCGGTACCCGACGCGTCCTGTAGCGAGACCTCGACGCCGACGGCCGGCGACCCCGACACCGCATCGAGTACGTGTGTGGACAGACCTGTCATGTCATGGCTCCTTTGCCGGCCTCTGGTTCTGACGCCAGCATACGGAGCAACCGGGCGCGGTTGATCTTCGACAGCTCCTCGCGAAGCACCCGTCGTTCGGTCTCGGCGTCGTTGTGCATCCGCTGCTTGAGGATTCCGAGGAGCTCCTCGGCGGGTCGGCCGTTCGCGAATACCAGGTAGACGTGTCCGAACCTGTCTTCGTACGCCGCGTTGCAGTCCCTGAGTTCGGCGATCACCGACGCGTCCGATCCGGTGACGCCCGACTGTTCCCGAGCCGACGATGCGTTGTCGGGCCGTTCGCCGATGCGCGGGTGTCCGGCCAGCGCGTCGTCGACGTCGGCCTCGGAGATCTCCGCCAGCGCACGGTCGGCGTGCTCGAGCAGGGCCGCGCTGTCGGCGAAGGGCCGCGCTCGCGCCACGCGTGATGCCCAGGCAGGGGAGTTGCAGCACTCCTGGAGAACGGCGACGGCCCGCACCTCGTCCAGTCGATTGAATCGGCGGACACTGTCGTCTTCTGGCACCACTACGTCTTCTGGCACCACTACAGGGTAGGAGCGGCGGGCCCGACGGTCTCGGCGAAGTCCATGTCGCGCACGCAACCGGTGGGTGGCGGGAGAAGATGGAGCGATGAGCGACGTCGCGCGGACATCGATTCCGGACTCATCCGACGTCGTCGGAGTGGTGCTCGCCGCCGGTGCGGGAACCCGCTACGGAATGCCCAAGATCCTGGCGCACGAGGGTGCCTGGCTCGACTCCGCGGTCACCGCGTTACGCGACGGCGGCTGCGACCGCGTGGTGGTCGCCATGGGTGCTGCGAAGGTCGTTCCACCCGCGGGCGCCGAAGTTCTCCTGGTCGAGGAGTGGGAAGCCGGAATCGGCGCCACGGTCTCGGCGGTTCTCCGGTGGGCGCGAAGACAGCGGCACGCGGCGGGGTTGGTGCTGCAGGTCGTCGACACCCCCGACGTCGGTGCCGGCGCGGTGGCCCGCGTGGTCGACGCCGCCGGGGCACGGCGAGATGCCCTGGTGCGAGCGGTGTTCGACGGTCGACCCGGGCACCCGGTGTACCTGGGCGCCGATCACTTCGGTCCTGCACTCGACGTCATCGGTGGGGACGTCGGCGCTCAGGTCTACCTGCGCGGACGCGCTGTGTCCCTGGTGGAGTGCGGGGATTTGGCATCAGGTGAGGACATCGACGTTCGCGAGTGAGGGCCGCTGAGGCCGACACGCCGAAGGCGGCGTCACGTCGGTCGGCACACCCCGAAGTGCCCTCCGCCGAGTCGTCGTGGATGTGCCACGTGCGACCAGTGACGCGGTAGGTGCTGTGGTCGTGTGGATGGTTTCGCAGGAGAACGTGAATTCGGGGCTACGGTCACCTCATTCGAATCCGTTGCGGCTCCGGTTCCCATGGAATCCGCCGCGTGAACGTGGAGGTAGTTGATGATCGGAGGAGCTGGCGTCAGCGCGGATATCGCGGTCCTTGCGGCGGTCGCACGTGACATCGTCACCGGCGCGGACGTCGCCCGAACGGGATTTGCGCGCGACGTGGCCAGGATGGAAGGTGCCCTGTCCGGATGGGTCGGGAGAAGTTCGGTGGCCCTGGCACGACGCTCCTCGATGTGGGACGAACGCGTGCGTTCGCTGGTCGTCGCGGTGGACTCACATGGCCTCCAGTTGTCCGCGGCTGCCGGCCACTACAACAGTGCCGATGAGTCTTCGGCGTCCATGCTGACAGCGGACCACAGCGCTGTCGGCGGTGCGTCGGCTACCAAGCTGCTCAACCTCTGATCGAGTTGCCATGACCCTGACTTTCGCCGACGTGGACAGGTGGGATCCCGATCAGATATCGGAGGTCTTTCGGATCTGTACCGGGCACCGTGCTGCATGCGACGACGTCGCACGCCCGTTGAAGAGTCCGGCGCTGTTCTCCGCGTGGGGCGGCGACGCGGCGGCGGCCGCGGAGAACAGTGCTGACAAGATCCGTCGGGACCTCGACGCGCACGGTCACGAGATTGCCGGCGTCGCGCGGGCCGTGCGTCAGGCACATGCGGACGTCGTCGCGCTGAAGGCCGATCTCGCGAGCCTACGCACCGACATCGCCGCCCATCGGCTGGTGCTGGAAGACGACGGTTCGGTGACCGACTTCCGGATCAGTCCCGGCGCTGAAACAGCTGGGGACGTCGTCGGTCCGCTGATTCGACGTGCCGGCGCCCTGCTGTCCCGCGCAGAGAGGATCGACGACGACCTCGCCGCCGCAATCGACGCGGCCGATGGTGACCTTTCGATCCGCGGAGACGGTCGAAGCGTCGAACGTCGGACCAACCAGCGGAAGGCGTTTCGACGAGTGTACAAGCGAGATCCCGTGTCCGAGAACGATTGGCGTCTGGCCGAAGGTCTAGATACCCATACCTACGACGGCGAGAGCAAAGGGTCGCCAGCGGTGGTCCGGGTCGGTCGAATACGACCTGTTCCCGGAGCGGGAGTGGTCCGGATGAATCTGTACATTCCGGCTGAGGAGGTCGTGAACGTCGAGACGTCCGGCATCCCGGGAAGAGTTCCCAACGCCGGTGACCACCGTGGGCCATCAGCCTCCGCGGACGCCGAGGATTCCCGGGTCTCGGTGTATGTGGACTACGAGACCGGGATTGTCTTTGTGCGCCAGAACCCGACGGTGGAGCGGGAGACCGACCGACGACCCCGCGCGGGCATTCCGGAGGTCCGCGTCGGTCAGGACAGGAACGGTGCGGTCAAGATCGTCTACAACGCCAAGGACTCGTTTCAGCCGGCGCTCGCCGACCAGATCGACATCGGCGTCCAGGGCGTTATCACTGTCGATCCGTCGACAGGGATCCCCTCGGTTGGCGGACAGGTGACGCCCTACCCTGCCATCGAGATCTATCACCACTCACCCGAGGGGACCACGACCGAACTCTTCGAACGCAACGTGAACGGGAGTCCTTACGGGCCGATGACACAGCTTCTTCGGCGCGCGACCGAACACATCGGAAGCGAGGACGTGCCGCACGTGGGCCCGGTTCCCGACACTGAGCGGCATACCGGTCGCGCGCGCGAACCCTTCGGGACAGAGCTCGGCGCGCCACACGACCCGCCCGACGTCAGGGTTTACTAGGTGCCGTGGTGACTCGACGATGGCGGCCCGTGTTCGGCTCCGATGGTTGGTGGGCGGGAGTCACGCTGTTGATTCCCGTCCTCTGGTTGGTGTCCGGACTCGTTGTTCAGGGGGTCCTCGGTGCTTATGACGATCTCGACATCGAGGCCTTTGAGTCGGGTGTCTATCGCGGCGCGTCGGCCGAACCGGTGGGCTTCGGTGACGCTGCGATCCTGATCGGGTGTGTGATAGCCGGAATCGTGCTCATGGGTGTCGCTTCCTGGTGGTGGTACTGGGCGCGGATGCTCTTCCTGGCGAGCCTGTACTCAACCGCACTCACCGTGCTGTCGGTCGTCACCGACCCGTTGTGGGTGATTCGTTCCGGTGACCCCGGAGCACTGGGCGCGCTGGCCGCTTCGGCCGCACCGTTCGGCGCGGCGCGCGGTCGAGATGTCCACGACCCAAGCGACGCCGGGGACGGCGCGGCGGGGGCAGGACCTTCACGGCCGCGGTGGTTCTCGCCGATGGGCCCCGTGGTCGCGGCTGCCTTGGTGGCGGCGTTCATGCTCGGGCAGGTCGCGTGGATCGTGGTCGGTGTACTGCTGTTGGTGGCACTCGTGTTTCGTCGACACCGCCGCGTCGTACCCATGGCCATCGTGCTGACGCTGGTCGGTGGGGCGGCGTTCATCGCGCTCTTCTGGGTGGGGTACGTCCTGTTCATCGTCGGCGTCGCACTTTTCGCCGGTTAGCTGAGCAAGGGGTCCGCCGTCAGGGGGCGCCTGCCGGGCGTGCCCATTTCGAGACCTTCTCGACGCCGTTCCGGTGCACGCGATTCCCACGTGGGACAACCGTCCGTGTCTAGGGTGCAGACATAGCCGGGTAACGGATCGAAACTCCTCGAGCGGGGTGATCGCCGTGGCGCACGCTCGTCGTCGACGCCTCACCGCGATCCTCGCCGCTCTGATCGCCGGCGCCGGTCTCGCCGCGTGCGCCGCACCGGAAGCGGCAGAACCCGCTGCTCGCGCGCCCGCACTCGAAGATGCGCACACACCACCCGGTTTCGACACCACGTTCCGCTGGACTGCCACCGGCGTCCTGGACCCGCACTCCGCGGAGGGCACTTTCGTGCGGGCCTTCGCCGAATCCTTCGAACTCGCCAACGCCGGCCGGTCGGCCGACTGGGGTTATCCCGGATTCGCCGACGCCGCACCGTCGAACATCGACCAGATGGTGACCGCGTATCCAGCGGAGGCGTCCTCGGTACGACGCCAGGTGGGAACCGCGTTCTACCGCGGACTCCGCCGGACCGACGAGGGGGAATGGACCCGAATCGTCTTGTGCCGCGACGGCTATCGTTCCATCGAACGGGATGGGGAGTGGACCGTCGGTTTCGATATGCCACGGCCGGTGGAGATCGACATCCGCCGGGCGGGTGACCAACCGGCGACGGGTCCGCTCGGTGGCCGACGCGCACCGGAATCCGATGTCTTCGGCGGCTGGTTCGCCCCGCGCTACGACTTCGCGGCTCTGTATCCGACACCGACGGCCGATCAGAAGGACTGCGCGGCAACGAGACCGGCCGGGATTCCGCACTGGCTGCCGATGGCGAGCGACGATCCGTGGCCGACGATGCCGCCGGCACCCGGATGGTCGATGTACCCGGGTGTCGGCTGACAGCGCACTCTTGCCGCTGAAACCTACTGGGCTTGAACCTTCTGGGCTCGAACCTATTGGGCTTGAACCTTCTGGGCTTGAACCTATTGGGCGGGAAGCCCGTCGAGCAGGTCGTCGAGCCGGACCGGCAGATCGCGAACCCGGACGCCGGTGGCGTTGAAGACGGCGTTGACCACTGCCGCTGCGCTCCCGACGATCCCGATCTCGCCGGCCCCGCGTGAACCCATCGGTGTCGCGTGTTCATCGGGGTCGTCGAGCCAGATCGCGTCGACGTCGGCGATGTCGGCGTGCACCGGGATGTGGTATTCGGCGAGGTCCTGGGTGACGACGTGCCCGAAGCGCGGGTCCCGGACGCTCTCCTCGTGCAGAGCCATCGAGATGCCGAAGGCCATGCCGCCGATGAGTTGGGACCGCACGGTGCGCGGGTTGATGGCACGTCCGATGGAGAACACCCCGAGCATCCGGGGAATACGGATCTCGCCGGTGTCGACGTCGACATGCGCTTCGACGAAGTGCGCGCCGAACGATGCGGCGGTGAACTTCTCGAGGTCCGGATTGTCGGCGGCCTCCGCCGACAGCTCGGCGCCGTCGGCAGGATCGTTCCCGAAGCGTGCCCGGAATTGGTGTGCCGCGGTGACAATCGCCGAACCCCAGGACGACGTGCCCGACGATCCGCCCGCGACGGTGGCGCTGGGGAGGGCGCTGTCGCCGATCTCCAGATGCACCTGTTCGGGCGGGATTCCGAGGGCGTCGGCGGCGATGAGGGTCAGTGTCGTCCACGCCCCGGTCCCGATGTCGGTGGCCGCGATCCGCACCGTGTACCGGCCGTCCTGATACCGGATCAGGGCCTCGTTGCCGGGGTTCACCATGTGCGGATAGGTCGATGCGGCGACACCGAACCCGACCAGGTATCGACCCTCGCGGTGGGTACCGGGCTCGGCCCGTCGCCGGTCCCAACCGAACCGCTCGGCACCTTCACGAAGGCAGTCCACCAGCTGCCGCGACGACCAGGGCTTTCCCGTCTCCGGGTCCTCGGCGGGCTCGTTGCGGATACGTAGATCGATCGGGTCGATGCCGACGGCGTGGGCGAGTTCGTCCATCGCGACCTCGCCGGCGAACATGCCGGGTGCTTCCCCGGGTGCCCGCATCCAGAAGGGTGGCGGGACGTCCAACGGCACCAGGTGATGGTCGGTTCGACGATGCGGCGCGGTGTACATCATGCGCGACGACACCGCCGCCTGCTCGGCGAACTCTTTGGCGTGCGCACTGTGGGTGTGGGCCTCGTGTACCAGCGCGGTGATGTTGCCGTCGCTGTCAGCAGCGATCCGCAGGCGGGAGCTCGTGGGCGCGCGGTGACCGACATACAGGAACATGTGCTGGCGCGGCACCGCGAACTTCACCGCACGACCCGGCAACCGCATCGCCGCCATGGCCGCGAGCACGTCGTGCGAATGCGGTGAACCCTTGGAACCGAAGCCGCCCCCGACGTGTGGCGCGATCACCCGCATGTGTTCCGGTTCGATACCCAGTACCGGCGCCAGCGTGGACACCACCCCCTGCGTCGACTGGGTCGAGTCGTACAGGGTGAGAAGTGGGGCGTCGGGGTCCCACGTAGCCACCACGGTGTGCGGCTCCATCGGATTGTTGTGTTCCTCGGGCGTCGAATACCACTGGTCGATCTGTGTGGTGCCCGTCGGCGGAGACGCCAGGACCCGGTCGGGTTCGCCCTGCTCGGAGTTGGGCTCGAACCCGCCGTTCACCTGCTCGGGCCGGTAGCTGTCGGGGTGATCGACACGGAACTCGGTGTCATGAGGCGCTTGGTCGTAGGTCACCTCCACCATCGCCGCCGCCTGCCGGGCGACTTCGGGATGCTCGGCGACGACGGCGCCGATGAGCTGGCCGCGGTAGGTGATCTCCGGCGACTGCAGGATCGTGAGATCACCGTCGGAGGTGTCGGCCAGCCGCGGTGCGTTCTCGATGGTCAGGACCAGCAGCACCCCGTCGGCGGACTCGGCGGCCGCGGTGTCCATCGCCGACACGCGGCCACGTGCGACCGTGGCGGTGATCGGCCACAGGTACACCGCGTCGGTGACGTGTTCGTAGGCGTAAGGCGCGCTGCCGCGGACCTTCTCGGCTCCGTCGATCCGGGCCCACGAGGTTCCGATGGCGCTCATCGCGACGCCAACTCGGTCAGAACCGCGATCAGCGTCCGGCGAGCGAGGGGGATCTTGAACGCGTTGCCGTCGAGCGCCACGGCCTCGGCGAGCTCGGAATCGGCTGCCTCGGCGAACAGTTCGGGCGAGATCGGGTTTCCGGTGAGTACGGCTTCGGCGCGGTGCGCCCGCCAGGGTTTGTGCGCGACGCCGCCGAGCGCGATGCGCGCGTCGCGGACGACGCCGTTGTCCAGGCTGAGTTCGGCACCGACGGACACCAGGGCGAAGGCGTACGACGCGCGGTCGCGCACCTTTCGATACATCGACACCGAATCGGGTAGTGGTGCAGGTACATCGACGGCGACGATCAGGTCCTGCGGGTCCAGTTCGGTGTCGCGGTCGGGGGTGTCACCGGGCAGCCGGTACAAGGCGTTGACGTCGACGTCGCGTTGGCCGTCGTGCCCTTCGACGACGACCCGCGCGTCGAGTGCGGCCAGGGCGACAGCCAGGTCGGACGGGTGAGTGGCCACGCAGCTCTCGGAGGCGCCCAGGATCGCGTGATGTCGGGTGTACCCGCCGATCGCCGAACATCCGGTGCCCGGCTCGCGCTTGTTGCACGGCGTGGTGACGTCCTGGAAATAGACGCACCGGGTGCGCTGCAGCAGGTTACCGCCGGTGGTGGCCAGGTTGCGCAGTTGCGGTGAGGCCCCCGACAGCAGTGCCGCCGACAGCATCGGATACCGCCGCCGAACGGTCGGATGGGCGGCCAGGTCGGAGTTGCGCACGGTGGCCCCGAGTCGGAGTGAACCGTCGGGATTGTCGCTGATCTCGTCCAGCGGCAGGCGTGAGATGTCGACCAGCGCAGGGGGAGTGGCGACCCCGAGCTTCATGTGGTCGACCAGATTGGTGCCGCCGGCAAGGAGCTTCGCGTCCGGGTGCTCGCGCAGGAATTCCAGGGCGCCGGCCACATCGGTGGCACGTTCGTAGGTGAAGGGGATCATCGGTCGGCCGCCTGTCGGATCGCCGCGAGGATGTTGGGGTAGGCCGCACACCGGCACAGATTGCCGCTCATCCGTTCCCGGATCTCGTCGTCGGACAACTCGGCGGCGGACAACTCGGTCGCGTCCGGTTCGCCGGCCTGCTCGCCGGGATCGGTGCTGTCGGTGACGGAACTGGGGAATCCGCGGTCGGCCTCCTCGAGCATGCCGACCGCCGAGCAGATCTGCCCCGGGGTGCAGAAGCCGCACTGGAAACCGTCCTGATCGATGAATGCCTGCTGCATCGGATGGAGGTCGTCGCCGTCGGCGAGGCCGTCGGCGGTGACGATCTCGGTGCCCTCATAGGAGACGGCGAACGACAGGCAGCTGACGACCCGGCGGCCGTCGACGAGCACGGTGCACGATCCGCACTGGCCGTGATCGCACCCCTTCTTGGGGGAGAAGTTGCCGAGCCGGTCACGCAGACCGTCCAGCAGGGTCGTGCGGGTGTCGACGAGGACATCATGTGTCACGCCGTCGACCGAGAGGGACACCTTGGTTTCCACGAACGGCGCTTACCCTCACCGGTCGGCGGTAAACCGCGCCGAATGTCTGGAACAATCGGCGCAATGGCCCCCTCGAGACCCAGAGTCGTCGTCATCGGTGCAGGATTCGCGGGCATGCATTGCCTCCGCCGTCTCAAGAAGGCGCCGGTGGACATCACCGTCGTGGACCGCAGCACCAGCCACCTGTTTCAGCCGCTGCTCTACCAGTGCGCGACGGGGCTGCTCTCCGAAGGCGCGATCTCCAGTCCGATTCGGCACCTGACCCGACGGCAGCGCAACCTCGACGTCGTCCTCGGGGAGGCGTCGGCCATCGACGCCGAAGCCCGGGAGGTGACCGTGGACCGCCTCGACCGATCGAAGTTCCGTGTTCCCTATGACTATCTGGTGGTGGGGGCCGGGATGCGCACCGCCTACCGGGGCAACGACGCCTTCGCCCTGCATGCGCCGGGCATGAAGAGCCTCGACGACGCCCTGACGATACGGCGCAAGATCATGGCGGCGTTCGAGATGGCCGAGACGGTCACCGATCCCGCGGAGCAGCGGTCCTGGCTGACGTTCGCGGTGGCGGGCGGCGGACCCACCGGCGTCGAACTGGCGGGCCAGATCCGCGAGCTGGCGACCCTCGCGCTCGAGCGCGAATACGACGCGATCGATCCGGCCGCGGCCCGGGTTCTGCTGCTGCACGGTGGCGACCGTGTCCTGCCCTCGTTCGAGCCGCGGCTGTCGGCGAGCGCGCAGCGCACCCTGGACAAACTCGGCGTCGAGACGCACCTGGGGGTTCACGTGACCGACGTCGGAGAAGACTTCGTGGAGACCACCCGCAAGAGCGACAAGCACAAAGAGATCTATCCGGCCCGCACGACGCTGTGGACGACCGGCGTCGAGGCCGTACCGTTCGCGACCACGCTGGCGTCGGCTCTCGGTGTCGAACAGGATCGTTCGGGCCGGATACCGGTCGAGGCGGACCTGTCGGTCCCCGGCCACCCCGAGGTCTTCGTGTGTGGCGACATGATGGCATTCCAGGACCTGGCCGGCGTCGCCGAGGTGGCCATGCAGAGCGGACGGCATGCGGGCACGGTGATCGCCGAAACCGTTGCGGGGCAGCCTGAACGGACGCCCTTCAAGTATCGGGACCTCGGGACCGCCGCCTACATCGCACGACGCAAGGCGATCGTTCAGTCGGGACGCTTCCAGTTGTCGGGGTTCCCGGGATGGGTGGCGTGGGGTGTCATCCACATCGCCTTCCTCGCGGGGATCCGCAATCGGATGGGAACCATGATGACCTGGGGAGCAACACTTCTCACCGACACCCGGCGAGAAAGGGCGATCATCTACGGGGATACCGAGACCGCGCGCAAACCGTACGGTCGGCGCTGAGCGACACCCGGGCGGTGGTGCGGCCGTTGCCTACGCCAGGCCGCGCATGTGCTCGAGGACCTTCTCCCACGTCTCGTAGCCGGGTTGGCCGAAGTGGATGTGGGTGCCCTTGAAGTCCTTGACGCCCCGCGCATCGCGGTCGTCGATGATGAAGTGTCCGCGGTTGAGATTCTTGTGATGGGAGAGGATGACTCGCTTGTACGCGGGTGATTCCGCACCGCGCCCGAGGTGCATCTTCACCCACAGCAGCTTCTCGGTCCACGCCAGTGGGTTGTCCCAGGGTGCGGTCGAGAGGATGTAGGTGTCGAACCGGCGGGCCAGCTCGTGGTAGGCCTCGACGGCGCCGGGCATCGGGTCCATCAGTGAGAAGATCCCCGGGACGTCGTCGAGGTTCCCGTCGAAACGGTCGCGCTCGGCGTCGCTGAGCTTGTCGATCCCGGATTGGAAATCGACCAGGGTGTTGTCCATGTCGACGTAGAGGATCTTCTTCTTGCTCTTCTTTCCTTTCTTGCCGTTCGTGGTCTTGTTTTGTTGTGCAGCTTTACCTTTGGCCATGTCGGGCCTCCTGTCCACGGGACGAGCGTTGTTCTCCTGAGCGGGTCCGGGGCCGTAGCAGCGGCTGCCGGTTCACCGGCTTGTCTCGACCGCGAGTCGCCGGGCGGATCACCCGCGTGCTGAGGGGTTCCCGTTCGGTCGGCCCCATCCGGGGCAGTTCGCGGTCGATGAAGTCGAGCCAGTCGGAGAGTCCGAGGAACAGGCGGTGCCGATGGAACGCGACGGCGCTGATCGAGCGCACGGCCCAGAGATGGGCGTCGTCGAGCACGAGCTCGATGGTCGGACAACGCGTGGCGAGATCTGCGATCAGGGTGTCGGTGAACCGGGGATGGGCGTCGACGAGGACCTTGCCGAAGATGTCGATCCTCGGTTCGTCGAGGCTGATCCCGATCGCGGAATCGATGTGCGCCGTCGGCAGGGCGATGGTGGCGTCGGGCCGGATGGTGAAGGTGCCGCCCGCGTAGGTCTCCAGCTCGTCGCGCACGAGAGCGCGGAGTCCGTCGGGGCCGAGTGTTTCGGCGTCGAGGATCGGGCAGCGCTCGGGCAACGGGTGTCCGAGAGGGGCGAGAAAGGACGGGTCGGGAACCGACCACACCTGTCGCAGAGTCCGCACCGCCAGGTCGACGACGGCGTCATCGCCGTGTCCGGGCGTCGTCGTGACCTCAAGCCGTCCGTCACGGACTCTGCGCCAGCCCAGACTCACGAGTGATTCCGCGTGACCGGCGGTGCCGCCGGCGACGGCGCAGCGCAATCGGCGAGAGCGCCTGAGGCGAAGGGCGAACCAGCGGTCGGCTGCGAGTTCGCGCGACGGGGTGATGAAGGCGGTGTCGTACGGACTCATCGATGACATGCGTCGGCCGAGCAGCGCACTGAACTCCTGCCAGGCATCGTGGACCGTGGAGTCGAAGGTGGCGTCGAAGGCGGCGGCGGACATGACATCTCCTTTCCGGACACTCGTGTACCGCGGGAGGTGCGGCCGTGTACCGGGTGTCACTGCAATGGGTGCCCTCCTGGCGAGAACGGGGGGATTCACCTGACACCCGCAGGATAGGTCCGGCCTGTGACAATCCGGGCGACGATCGGCGCGGATTCGTGTCCGCCGGCCACCGCGCAGTCGGGGGAGTGTTCCGCGGAACGCTTGTCCGTCACCCCTCGGCCTGGTATCCAGATTAGAACACGTTCTAATTCTGCCAGGCGTCGAGGAGACAAGCCATGCACACCCCGATCTGCGACGAACTCGGTATCGAGTTCCCCATCTTCGCGTTCACCCACTGCCGCGACGTCGTCGTGGCGGTCAGCAAGGCGGGTGGCTTCGGTGTGCTCGGCGCGGTGGGTTTCACGCCCGAACAGCTCGAGGTGGAGCTGAACTGGATCGACGAGCACATCGGCGATCACCCCTACGGCGTCGACATCGTCATCCCCAACAAGTACGAGGGCATGGACGCGAACATGTCCGCCGAGGAGCTCACCAAGATGCTCCAGTCGATGGTCCCGGCGGAGACGCTGGATTTCGGCCGCAAGCTGTTGCGCGACCACGGGGTGCCGCTCGACGAGGACAGTGACAACTCCCTGCAGCTGCTCGGGTGGACGGAGACCACCGCGACGCCCCAGGTCGAACTCGCGCTGCAGCACCCGAAGGTCACGCTCATCGCGAACGCGCTCGGCACTCCGCCGGTGGACATGATCGAGAAGATCCAGGCCGCGGGCCGTAAGGTGGCCGCGCTCTGCGGGTCGCCGAAGCAGGCGCGCAAGCATGCCGACGCCGGCGTGGACATCATCATCGCGCAGGGCGGCGAGGGTGGCGGACACTGCGGCGAGGTCGGCTCGATCGTGCTGTGGCCGCAGGTGGTCAAAGAGGTTGCCCCGGTGCCGGTTCTGGCCGCCGGTGGCATCGGCAGCGGTGAACAAATCGCGGCCGCTCTCGCGCTGGGCGCCCAGGGGGCGTGGAGTGGTTCGCAGTGGCTGATGGTCGAGGAGGCCGAGAACACCCCCGTCCAGCAGCAGACCTACATCGACGCGTCGAGCCGTGACACGGTCCGCAGCCGGTCGTTCACGGGTAAGCCGTGCCGCATGCTGAAGAACGACTGGACCGAGGCGTGGGAGGACCCCAAGAACCCCGACCCCCTCGGAATGCCGTTGCAGTACATGGTCTCCGGTATGGCTGTCGCCGCCACGCACAAGCATCCCGACGAGAGCATCGACGTCGCGTTCAATCCGGTGGGCCAGGTTGTCGGCCAGTTCCGCAAGGTCGAGAAGACCTCCGCGGTGATCGAGCGCTGGGTGACCGAGTACATCGACGCGACGAGCAGCCTGGAGTCGTTCGCCAACGCCACGACCTAGCGGGCTCTCGGCCGGCGGTGGGCACTCACCCGGTGAGGTCGCCGCCGGCCGCCCGCCATCCGATGAGTCCTCCGCTCATGTTTGCGGCCTCGAAGCCGTTCTCCACGAGGAGGTTTGCTGCACCGGCGGATCGGATTCCGCCGGTGCAGAAGGCTATCAGGAGGGTGTCCTCGGGGAGTTCGAGGCACCGCTCCGGAAGAACTTCGAGCGGCATGTGCACCGCGCCGGGGATGTGTACCCGGTTCCATTCGAAGTCGCGTCGTACGTCGACGATCAGCGCACCATCGGCGACCAGGCGGACCGCGTCGGCTGCGGGGACGGTGGGCGGCCGTCGGAGGTAGTGGCGGACCTTCATCGGTACTCCGCCATGGGGGAAAGAGGCTCGTTCACGAGCTTCAGTCTAACTGAAGGATGCTCCGGCGACGATCAAGGCTTCGGAAACGACCGTCTCATGTGGTCGTGAAGCGCGGTCGCGAGTTCCGGATCGTGCGCCGTCAGCTCGGCGTCGAGTCGGGCGACCTCTGCGGCCGCCCGGATCAGGATCTCCTCACCCGCGGCGGTCATCCGTAGGCTCGACGCCGAACCGGCGTGGGCGGTGCCGTCATCGACGAGCCCGGCTTCGACGAAACCGGAGACAGCCGCGTGGGCGCTCTGCACCGTGATCCGGGAGCGTCGAGCGAGCTCGCTGAACGAGATGCCCGGTGTGCCTCGAATATGGCCGAGCAGGCCGTACTTTCGCGTCGTCAGTCCGAGAGGTTTGAGGGCTGCGGCGAGTTCCGCCTCCCACACGCGGCTCAGGGTGAGCAGCATGATCGTCGGGCTGAACGGCGGTGGCTCGGACATGCAGGCAGGCTAACAGCCAACTGGTGCCCCACAGCAGCGCGGCGGGTGGGCCTCGTCCTTCCCGCTGGATGGCTTCCCTCCCGCCTATTGGATCCAATAAGCGGGAGGGAAGCCATCCAGCGGGAACGAGATCCCCGACGCGGGGACCTAGTTGATCCCGCGCGAGAAGGGCTCGCTCACAACCAGATCCAGCGCGCCTTCGACGAAGCGGGTGACCGGGCCGACCGCGGCGTCGAGTGCCTCGTCATAGCCGTCGCGGGCCTGCCCCCAGAGTCGTGCTGTGGAACCGTCGGGGGTGACACCGATCAACGCGACGAGCTCACCGGTGGTGGGGATGCAGACGGCCCACACGAAGCGCGTCTCGGCCTCCCAATCGGCGTCGGCCGCAGCAACATACGCGGCCGGGTCGTCGACCCCGAGACGAGACAACGCCGGGACGTCGGTGATCCGCTCGTCCGCACGAAGCGAACGCAGATACCACGTCCCGGCGTTGATCTCGACTGGTTGCACAGGTCCCTTCGATACGCTCGCAGGCTCGCTACTCAGGGAGCAGGGGGCCGGCTAGCTCGCTACTCAGGGAGCAGGGGGCTTACTTCAGCTCGAGCAGCACGGTGCCCTGGGTGACCGCGGCGCCGGCCTCGATGGTGAGGCCGGTGACCACGCCGTCCTTGTGGGCGGTGACCGGGTTCTCCATCTTCATCGCCTCGAGGACGACCACCAGCTCGCCTGCGGCGACCTCCTGGCCCTCCGCCACGGCGACCTTGACGACGGTGCCCTGCATCGGTGCGGCCACGGCGTCACCGGAAACCGCTGAGCCGCCACCCTTCTTGCGCGAGCGTGCCTTCGGCTTCTTGCGCACGACACCGTTGGCAGAGCCGCCGCCACCGAGTGCGAGATCGCCGGGCAGCGACACCTCGACGCGGCGCCCGCCGACCTCGACCACGACGTTCTGGCGCGGTGCGGCGTCGTCCTCTTCGATGGGCTCGCCACCGGTGTACGGCTCGATCGGGTTGTCCCAATCGGTCTCGATCCACTTGGTGTAGATGTCGAACTTCTCACCGTCGCCGATGAAGGCCGGGTTGGACACGATGTGGCGGTGGAACGGGATGACCGTGGCCAGACCTTCGACCTGGAACTCGGCCAGCGCGCGACGCGAGCGTTCGAGGGCCTGCTCGCGGGTCTCGCCGGTGACGATCAGCTTGGCCAGCATCGAGTCGAACTGGCCGCCGATGACGTCTCCTTCGACGACACCGGAGTCGACACGCACACCGGGGCCGGTCGGCTCCTTGTAGACCGAGATCGGTCCGGGGGCGGGCAGGAAGTTGCGGCCCGCGTCCTCGCCGTTGATGCGGAACTCGAAGGAGTGTCCGCGCGGGGTCGGGTCCTCGGTGAGCTCGAGCTTCTCGCCGTTGGCGATGCGGAACTGCTGGCGCACGAGGTCGATGCCCGCGGTCTCCTCGGTGACCGGATGCTCCACCTGCAGACGGGTGTTGACCTCGAGGAAGGAGACGAGGCCGTCGTTGCCGACGAGGAACTCGACGGTCCCGGCGCCGTAGTAGCCGGCCTCGCGGCAGATCGCCTTGGCCGACTCGTGGATCTTCTTGCGCTGCTTGTCGGTCAGGAACGGCGCGGGGGCCTCTTCGACGAGCTTCTGGAAACGACGCTGCAGCGAGCAGTCGCGGGTGCCGGCGACGATGACGTTGCCGTGCTGGTCGGCGATGACCTGGGCCTCGACGTGGCGTGCCTTGTCGAGGTAGCGCTCCACGAAGCACTCGCCGCGACCGAAGGCGGCGACGGCCTCACGGGTCGCCGACTCGAACAGGTCGGGGATCTCCTCGATGGTGTAGGCGACCTTCATGCCGCGCCCACCGCCGCCGAACGCCGCCTTGATGGCGACCGGGACGCCGTACTCCTTCGCGAACTCCACGACCTCGTCGGCGTTCTTGACCGGGTCCTTGGTGCCGGGGGCCATCGGGGCGTCGGCCTTCAGGGCGATGTGGCGCGCGGTGACCTTGTCGCCGAGATCGCGGATCGACTGCGGTGACGGTCCGATCCAGATCAGCCCGGCGTCGATGACGGCCTGGGCGAAGTCGCCGTTCTCCGACAGGAAGCCGTAACCGGGATGGATCGCGTCGGCGCCGGACTTCTTGGCCGCGTCGAGGATCTTGTCGAACACCAGGTAGGACTCCGCCGAGGTCTGACCACCCAGCGCGAACGCCTCGTCCGCGAGCTTGACGAACAGCGCGTTCGCGTCGGGCTCGGCATAGACGGCGACGCTCTCGATGCCTGCATCCCGAGCGGCGCGGATCACGCGGACAGCGATCTCGCCGCGGTTGGCGATGAGGACCTTGCTGATTGCGGACGGAGTGTTCGCAGAGGTACTGGGCACTTGTTCTCCTGGGCCTTACTCGTACTCAGGTGTCACGGCGCTGGGAATGGCGCGCGGCACGGTTGTCGGACAACGGTCAAGTCTGGGGGTCCACCCTCCTCGACCGGGAAGCGGCCGGTTCGGGCGATGCACGACACCGACAGGTGCCGGCGTCGCGACCTTCCGGGCAATACCCTAGCCCACCGAGCAATCGTTCGGTGGCGCCGTGGGTCACATCGCCGAAGAGAATGTGCTCGCATCACCGAGCTGCCGGACGAGTTCGGCGAAACCGTGCAGGTAGGCGTGCACGGGGCCGACGTCGGGATCGATGTCCCAGCCTGCCTCGGCATGGATTCGGTCCTCACCGAATGTGACGCTTCCCTCATGTTGATCACGGGTGGGCGGCCTGTTCGGGACGTCGGTCGCCGAACTGGCGACCCCCAGATCGCGGAGCGGCGACTCGCGGGGGAACCTGGCCGAATACCGCAACCCGGAGGGCGTCCGGTTGATCCAGATGTAGACCTCGTGCGGAGAGTAGCTGTGGCTGCGGATCACCTTCGCGCGTCCGGCATCTGCCGCACCGGCGCCCGGTGCGTACCGCGTGTCGATGAACGAGATGACGAACCGGGGCTCCGCGAGGTGGCCGATCAGTTCGGCCACCCGCAGGAACGGCAACGCCGATCCCTGCCTGCCACGCTTGAGCATACGCGTCGACCTCGCCACGGCCTGATCGAAGGTCGGGGAGTCGGACATGTCGAGCCAGAACGGCGCGACGCCCACGAACCAGCCGAGCGAGGTCAACCAGCGGGCATCGTTGCGCGTGTGCCGTGGCAGGACACAGCGGAAGACCTGATCGCCGGTCATCTCGTGGTGGACGACGGCGAAGGCGGCGAGCACACCCGCTGTCAGCGTGCCGCCGGCCTCGGAACAGACCGCGGTGAACCGATTGGCGGTCTCGTCGTCGGCGATGACACCCCACAGCGACTCCTGCGGGATCGTCGTCTCCTCCATGTCGGCCCGCTCGGCGTCGGTGCGGGTGTCGGTCACCGGTGCCGAGCCCGGAGCCGTGGGGGAGAGCAGTCGGGGCATGTCACCGTCGCCCGCCTCCAGGAACTCCGACCACAGGGCCACCGCGGGATGGTCGGCGCCGGTCTGGTCGGCCAGGCGTCGTTCCTCGGCGCTGAAGTCCACATAGCTGCCCACCTCCGGCAGGTTGGCGTGGCGGTGCTCGCGCGCGGCGCGGTACATCGACACCAGCTCCTGCTGGGCCATGATCAACGAATAGCCGTCGACGAGTGAGTGATCGGCGGCGAAGAGCAGGGTGAAGGACCGCTCGCGGCCCACGGTCGCGAACAGGTACGCCGGCCAGTGCAGCGGCGCGGTGGCACGGTCGAAGGACCCCGCCAGCTGTTCGACGAGAGGCCCGGATTCGGGATACCAGCCGATGCGGCCCATCTTGAGCTTCACGGTGCCGGGTTCGGTGGTGAGTCGCTGCAGACCGGTGCCCTTGATGACCACATGACTGCGCAGGACCTCGTGCCGGTCGATCCACTGCGTCAGAACCGACCTGATGGCCGGGATCGACAACGGTTCGTCGAACTCGATGCTCAGACCCAACCAGGCCTCGCGACCGCCCTCACGCTGGGTGCGGACGCGGTAGTCGAAGGCGGCACGCAGGTGCTGTTCGTGATTGTGCGAGGTGAGCCGGGAATCGTACTCCCAGGTGCCCAGGCCGCCTGGCACATACGGTGTCCACTCGACGAGACCGCCGGGTGCGATCGGTTCGTCGCGGATCTGGATGAACTTCATGCCCCCGCTGTGTCTGTTCCGGTTCCGGCGTCGGCGGCCTGCGCGCGCACCTGCGCCTTGATCCGGGCGAGCATGCCCGCCATGCCCCGCAGCCGTAGCGGGCTGACCGCACCGCCGAGGCCGAGGTCGTAGTAGAAGTCCGACGGCACGTCGAGGATCTCCTGCGCCGACGCGGTGTCGAGACCCTGATGCAGGATCGCGGCGAACCCGCGCGTGGTGGGTGCTTCCCGGGGTGCGCTGAAATACAGGCGCACCGACGACGCGTCGGTGGCATCGACGGACAGGAACACCGGGGACTGGCACTCCGGTACCGGTTCCATCGCGTCCTGCTCGAGATACTCGGGCAGACCGGGCAGTTCACCCGCGAACTCGAGCAGCAGCGTGATCTTGTCCGAATCGCCGAGTGCGCCGAAATCGTCGACGATCTCGGCCAGGGCCGGTGGCAGAGTCATCGGCGGCGGGAGCTCACTTGGAGCCGGGCGCGGCGCCCGGCTCGTCACCGACTGCGATGGGTACGCGCACCGCGTTGCCCCACTCGGTCCACGAGCCGTCGTAATTGCGGACGGCGGTGTGGCCCAACAGGTAGGTCAGCACGAACCAGGTGTGGCTCGAGCGTTCGCCGATGCGGCAGTAGGCGATCGTCGGGGTCTCGGGGTCGAGGCCGGCGTAGATCTCGTCGAGTTCGGCGCGCGAACGGAACCGTCCGTCCGGCGCGGCCGACTTGGCCCACGGGATGGACACGGCGGTGGGGATGTGCCCGCCACGCAGCGCACCCTCCTCCGGGTAGTCCGGCATGTGGGTGCGCTCGCCGGTGTACTCCTGCGGAGAACGGACGTCGATGAGCGGCTCGGTGCCCAGGGCCTCGAGGACCTGCGGGGCGAACGCGCGGATCTTGGTGTCGTCGCGCTCGACGACCGGGTAGTCCGACCGCGGGTAGTCCGGGACGTCGAAGGAGGTGTCCCGGTCCTCGGCCATCCACGCGTCGCGGCCGCCGTCGAGCAGGCGGACGTCCTCATGACCGAACAACGTGAACACCCACAGTGCGTAGGCGGCCCACCAGTTGCTCTTGTCGCCGTAGATGACGACGGTGTCGTCCCGCTCGATTCCCTTGCTGCGCATCAGTTCTGCGAACTGCTCGCCGTTGATGTAGTCGCGGGTGACCGGATCGTTGAGATGCAGGTGCCAGTCGATCTTCTGCGCGGTGGGGATGTGGCCGATGTCGTAGAGCAACACGTCCTCATCGGATTCGATGATCTTGAGCCCCTTGGCGCCCAGATGCGCCGACAGCCACTGGGTGGACACCAACCGCTCGGGATGGGCGTATTCGGCGAAGGCCGGATTCGGGTCGGTTTCAACGGTCACGGTCTGTTCTCCAGCTCGCTCTTCGGTCATCTCGTATTTCTCACGCGGACCCATCGCCGGTCCCCGCTGATAAAGGGTAGGGCATCGACGGCGAGACCTCGTGGGTGCCGATCTCCCACGGCTTGTGCGCGCGGGTGCGACAGTGATTCAGACGGACGACAAACCCCAGGTGAACTGGGGATTCCCTGCTAGGTTCGCGCAATGATCGATGGACGTGATGGCCGCCTCGTGCGCTGGTGGGTCGCGCTGGCGGCCGTGGTGACCCTGGCGGTCACGAGTGGGTGTTCCCTCCTCGGAACCGAGGAGTCGGGATCGGCGGCATCGCGGTCGACCACCTCGACGACCACATCCCCGGGTTCGACCCCCGGTTCGCCGACCACCTCGACCCCGCCGCCCGACGCCGATGCGGCGCAGTGTCTACCCGACTCCTGCCCGAAACTGCCGACGCCGAGCGCGGAACTCATGACCAGCGGGGTGAACTCGTCCAACGTCGACACCGCGGTGCCGGAGTACCTCACCACGTTGCTCGACGACCTCGACGGCACCTGGGGCGGATGGTTCGACGATCTCGGCTGGGGTGAGGTGGCGCCGGGGCGTGCGCTCATCGCGTCAGGCACCACGTTCACCACCGAATGCATTGTGGGCGAGGGCAACTCGGGTCCCAGTCCCATCCCGTCCGACGAGGCGAACGCCTTCTTCTGCGGCGTGGACACCGAGCCGGACGGCCAGGGTCGTCCCACCGAGGGCAGCGTGGTCCTGCCGGTCGACACCTTCGCCGCGATCTGGGACGGCAACGTCTTCGGGGTGCCGTCGCCGATCGTCGGTGACTTCACCGCGGCGATCGTCGTCGCCCACGAATACGGCCACAACGTGGTGTTCCGGATGGCCGAACTGTTCGACATCCCGGACAGTCGCCTGCCCGCCGGGAAGAACAGCGAGCTCGTCGCGGACTGTCTCGCCGCCAACTGGGGTGCCACGGCCTACCAGCGCGATGCCCTCGGCGCCAAGGAGATCCTGCAGGTCGCGAGCCTGCTGCCGATCATCGGCGACACCGGCGGAGCCATGGGACACGGCTCGGCGCGGGAACGTGCGACCGCGCTGACGGTCGGACTCACCGGACCGCGGTTCAACCGCCAGGGCCAGCCGGTGGACTGCCTCCAGCGGTACTGGCCGGAGTTCTTCGAAGGGGAGTGACCTCGACGAGCGCCGGAGATCGAGGCCTCACGGCCGGGAACCCGGCGACCGAGGCTCAGGCCCAGAAGTCGGTGACCGAGAGTCCCACGTCGTGCAGGAGTGTGCGGACCAGGGGTAGGCCGATGCCGATGACCGACGAGGGGTCACCTTCGATGCGCTCGACCAGCCATCCGCCGAGACCGTCGAGGGTGAACGCACCCGCCACCTGGAGGGGTTCGCCGCTGGCGACGTACCGCTCGACCACCGCATCGTCGGCGTCGGCGAAATGGATGGTCGTCGAACTGGTTCCGGTGGCCTCGCCCGCGGGTGCCCCCGGGCCGCCGCCCAGCCTGATGAGGTGATGCCCGGTCAGCAGGTCGGCGCTGGCACCGCGCATCTCCGACCACTGGGCGAGTGCGCGGTCGGGCGTGTGGGGTTTACCCAGAAGCCGACCGCCGAGATGGAGCATCGAATCGCACCCGATCACCGCGACGACGCGTCCGCCGGTGGCGAGTTCGGCGATCTCCGGTAACGCGGCGACCGCCTCGGCCTTGGCACGTGCGAGTGCGGCCACGACGACGTCGGCGGGTGTGGACGGGGGCAGCTGCGCGAGAAGCGCGTCCTCGTCCACGTCCGAGACACGCACCACCGGCTCGACGCCGGCGGTGCGCAACACCCGGAGACGGGCAGGAGAGGCAGACCCGAGTACGAAGACCGGGTCGGTCGTTTCCGGCACGTCAGTGGCGCAGGTTGGTGAAGCTCGACGGGGCTCCCCACTGCGGGCGGAGCCGATCGACGGGACGACCCCACTCGTTGCGGGTCTGCGGTGTCGGATCGCCGTCACCGGCACCCGAACCGGCCAGGACGGTCACCAGCACGGCGATGTCCTCATCGGTGGGGTTGCCGTTCACGACCTTGAGGAACGGGCGCTCGCCCGCCTTGTCGGCAGTCTCGCTCACGGTGTTGTTCTCGCTCTCGGTCACAGCGGGATGTTCCCGTGCTTCTTCGGCGGCATGTTGACCACCTTGCGCTCGAGGAGCTTCAGCGCGGTCGCGATCTGGCCGCGGGTGTGACTCGGCGGGATGACCGCGTCGACGTAGCCGCGCGCGGCCGCGACGTACGGGTTGACGAGGGTGTCCTCGTACTCCGCCTGGAGCTCGAGGCGCAGGGCGTCGACGTCCTCACCCTTGGCCGCGGCGTCCTTGAGCTGGCTGCGGTAGACGAAGCCGACCGCGCCGGAGGCGCCCATGACGGCGATCTGGGCGGTGGGCCACGCGAGGTTCACGTCGGCACCCATGTGCTTGGAGCCCATGACGTCGTAGGCGCCGCCGTAGGCCTTGCGGGTGATGACGGTGATCTTGCCGACCGTGGCCTCGCCGTAGGCGTAGAGCAGCTTGGCGCCGCGACGGATGATGCCCCGGTACTCCTGATCGGTGCCCGGCAGGAAGCCGGGGACGTCGACGAGGGTCACGATCGGGACGTTGAAGGCGTCGCAGGTGCGGACGAACCGGGCGGCCTTCTCCGAGGCGTCGATGTCGAGGCAGCCGGCGAACTGGGTCGGCTGGTTGGCGACGATGCCGACGCTGCGACCGTCGACGCGGCCGAAGCCCACGAGGATGTTCGTCGCGTACCCGGCCTGCACCTCGAGGAACTCGTCGTCGTCGAGAATGCGACGGATGACCTCGTGCATGTCGTAGGGCTGGTTCGGCGAATCCGGGATGAGGGTGTCGAGTTCGAGGTCCTCGTCGGTGAGGGTGTCCTCGATGGAACCGGCGGCCGGCTGCGCGACCGGCAGACGCGGGGCGTCGGCGCGGTTGTTGCTGGGCAGGTAGCTCAGGAGTTCCTTGACGTACTCGAGGGCGTCCTCTTCGTCGGAGGCGACGTAGTGGGCGGTACCGGATTTGGACATGTGCGTGTGTGCACCGCCCAGCTCCTCCATCGTGACCTCCTCACCGGTGACGGTCTTGATGACATCCGGGCCGGTGATGAACATCTGGCTGGTCTGATCGACCATGACCACGAAGTCGGTGAGCGCGGGGGAGTACACGTGACCGCCTGCTGCGGCACCCATGATCAGCGAGATCTGCGGGATCACGCCGGAGGCGCGGACGTTGCGGTGGAAGATCTCGCCGTACAGGCCGAGCGAGACGACGCCTTCCTGGATGCGGGCGCCTGCACCGTCGTTGATGCCGATGAGGGGACGACCGGTCTTGATCGCGAGGTCCATGACCTTGACGATTTTCTCGCCGTAGACCTCACCGAGGCTGCCGCCGAAGACGGTGGAGTCCTGCGAGAACACGCAGACCTCACGGCCGTCGATGGTGCCGTAGCCGGAGACGACGCCGTCGCCGAGGGGGCGACGCTCGGCGAGGCCGAAGTTGGTGCTGCGGTGGCGGGCCAGTGCGTCGAGTTCGACGAACGAACCGTCGTCGAGCAGATGCGTGATCCGCTCACGGGCGGTCAGCTTGCCCTTGGCGTGGGTCTTCTCGACGGCGGCCTCGCCCACCGGATGCTTCGTCTCCTCGAGACGATTACGCAGATCGGCGAGCTTTCCCGCCGTGGTGTGGATGTCGGGGGCGTCGGCCTCGTCGCGTGAAGCAGTGGTCATGACTGTCGATGCTAACTACCCGGGTGTGAGCCACGTCAACCGGATCAACGTGAGATATGCCTCAGGTTTCCGAGCGATCGGTCGGTGGCGGCGCCGGAGGACGATCGCCAGGGCCCGTCGGCACCTGAATCCACCCCCTCCGGCGGCGCCTGTCCCGGTCGCTACACCGCCGCCAGGGCCCGGACCCGCGGTGCGACGGTCTCCATGAAGTCGGCGACGCCGGTGGTGTAGTCGGGGAAGGACAACACGCTGCGGTCGACGTCGGCCTCGCGCTCGAGATCGTGCAGGTACGCCGCGACCCGGTCGTAGGAGCCCACGAGATGCGGATGGAACAGGCAGGAACCGGTGACGACCGCGGCCCGCGTCGGGTGGTCGAACGCGACGTCGAGTGTCTGGTTGCGCTCCTGGGTCTGGATCTTCGCCGACATCCCGGTCGGATCGCCGGCCGCGGCACTCCGCAGCCCTTCGGCTGCTTCGACGTCGGTGTCGTTGGCGAACGACTGCACCATCGCGACCGCCTCGGCGTCGGTGGGCGCGGTGATGATCCCGTAGAGGGCGGCGGTGCCGACGGTCCGGCCCGCCCTCGATGCCACGGTGACCAGGTCGGTGCGGGCCTTCGCGACCTGATCGAAGTCGCCGAGCACGAAGTTCACATCGGCGCGATTGGCGGCGGCCTCGATGGAACGCGGTGACTGGCCAGGGATGATCACCGTCACCCCGTGGCGAGGCGTCGGTTGCACCAGACAGTCGTCGAGCGCGAAGTGTTCGCTGTGATAGGTCAATCGTCCTGTCTCCCACAGGGATCGCAGAATGTGCACGTACTCGTCGACGTAGCCGTAGCGCTTGCTGGGGTAGTCGTCGCCCGGCCACAGGCCCATCTGCGCGTATTCGCTGCGATTCCAGCCGGCGACGATGTTGATGCCGAATCGGCCGTTGCTGGCGTCGTCGTAGGTGGCGGCGATCCGAGCGGTCATCGCGGGATGGACCGACGGCGCGCCGACCGAACCCCAGACCTTGATCGTGGAGGTCGCGCCGATCAGGGGGCCGATGACCGCGAGCGGATCCTGGGCGTAATCCCAGAACCCGGTCCCTTCGGAGCCGTACCCGCGGAACTTCGACATGGACAGGACGAACTCATAGCCGGTGCGCTCGGCCTCTGTCGCAATCGTGCGGTTCAACTCGTAGCTCGGCATGTACTGCGGCGAGGCCTTGGACAGGATGTAGCCGTTGTTGACGGTGGGCAGGAAGACGCCGTATTTCATCTGCAACTCCAGGGTGCGGGACGTCGAAGAGATCGCTCGAGCGGTCTGGGAAGACGGTAGGAACGCGGTGTTTCGTCGGGTGTCTCGACGAGGTAAACGTGTTTTGCGCCGGTCGATACCCTTGTTGACCTGCTCAGGTGTGCAATCCTGTCTCGTGAGGAACGAGGATCTGCCTGCCGAGCAGGTGCGGCTAACGGGTGGCGGTTCGGTCGGCGACCACCGGCGGGTCGGAGGCCAGGCCGAGCGGCTCGGTCACGAACGAGGCGCGGTCCGAACGGTACTGGTCGAAGGACACCTGCAGCGGATGGCCGTCGGCGCCGGCGAACACCTGGGTGCGGCACAGCACCGGTGAGTTCTCGGTGATCCCGAGGAGCACGCTCGTCCGTGCGTCGGCCGCAGCGGCTGTCACCTCGGTCACCACCGTGGTCATCGGGGTCCGGAAGTGCGACGCCGACAACGAAGCCATGCTGATCGGGCCGGTGTACTCGCCGAAGTCGTAGGTGACGTCCCGGGAGAAATATGCGGTCCGTATCCCGATCACCTCGCCGCGGCGCCGGAACAGCACGTCGAGAAGCCGGACGGACCGGTCCTCGGTCTCGAGGCGGGATCGGAGGAAGGCGGTCGCGGGCACGGTGCGCTGATCGATGATCTGGAGCGAGATCTCGGGACCCTGCCAGGACCTGTCGACGGTGTCGGCGATCTCGAGCCGCGCGTGGCGGGCGTGAACGATCGTGCCCAGCCGAGGCCTACGGACCAGCAGGCCCTCGTCGGCGAGCGAACGAAGTGCGAGGCGGACGGTTCCGCGGCTCGCGCCGAGTTCGCTGACGAGGGCATCTTCGGCGAGTTGGGCCGATTCGGGCAGGTGACCCGCCCGGATCGATGCGGCGAGCATGTCGCGGACCCACCTGACCGAGGAATGCCGGCCGTTCGCCGACCCGCCGTGCATGCGGGGATGGCGGGAGATCTCAGCGGGGGTGGCCATGCGGGAGACCCTAGGAGCTGTTTGCTACGCAAACGTTTCAGTTGGTTTGCGACGCTTCGCCGGTCTGCCGGGAGTGCCGCGCGGGTGGCCAGTAGGTTCTTCAGACATGACGCTCGATGCCGATCAGCTGCGGACCCGACTCGCCGACACCCGGTGGCACCGGATCGAGGTGGTCGAGGCCACCGGATCGACCAATGCCGATCTCGTCGAGCGTGCCGCCACCGAGCCGGTCGGCGGGACGGTGCGGATCACCACCGACCAGACCGCCGGGCGGGGGCGTCATGCGCGGACGTGGACGGCGCCGGCGGGCACCCAACTCGCGATGTCGGCGGCCGTCGACGTCGGTGACCACACCGAGGACCTCGGGTGGCTGTCGCTGCTCGCAGGTCTGGCCGCCGTGCAGGGCATCGGCGAGGCGATGGGATTGCGGCCGACGCTCAAGTGGCCCAACGACGTTCTCGTCGGCGGCAAGAAGGTCGCGGGCATCCTGTCGGAGTACACGCGCACCGACCACACGCAGAAGAGGTCCGGGGGCATCGCCGTCATCGGAACGGGACTCAACACGACGATCCCCCAGGATCAGCTGCCCGTCCCGACGGCGACGTCGCTCCGTGTGGCCACCGGCCGCGACGTGCCGCTGACCGACCTCGCGGCGTCGTATCTCCGGGCGCTGTCGGACCTGCTCGACCTGTGGCCCCACGACCTCGACGGACTCGCCGCGCGTTACCGGGAGAGCAGCGACACCATCGGCCGCCGCGTGCGCCTGGTCCTGCCCGGCGACTCCGAGGTCGTCGGCACGGCAACCGGCTTCGATCCTGCGGGCCGGATCATCATCGACGCCGACGGGCGTCAGGTGGTCGCCGCGGCCGGCGACGTGACGCACCTGCGCGCGGAGTAGCGCGCCTGACTCAGTGCTGCAGGCTCTTCATGCCCATGGCGGGGATGATCGTCAGTGGCGGCAGACCGATCACCAGGTGCAGGATCGCGGTCTCGATGCCCACCGAGGTCTGCTGATAGGTGAGGATCGGGATCAGCACCGCCGCCACCAGCAGCAGTGCCACGATCCAGCGATAGAACTGGTTCGGCGACGGCGTGATCAGCTGCAGCACGTACCAGAGGGCGCCGGCAGCCAGTGCACACACGAATCCGACGACACCGAACCAGATCTCGCTGGCCGCGACCGGGTTCCACACACCGAGCTTGCCCGACTCGTTCACCTTCTCGATGAACGCGGCGATGATCCAGGCGACGAGCCAGGCGGCCAGGCCGGTGACCACGCCGGTCATCACGACGCCGCCGGCGAACATGACCGGATTGATGTCGGGGCCGCGGCGGGGCTTGGGCGGGCGTGGCTGCTCGTACGCGCCGTGCGCGTTCTGTGCGTACGGGTCGGCCGCATAGGGGTCTGCTGCGTACGGGTCTGCCTGATAGGGGTCGTTGTGCTGGCTGTAGGCCCGGGAGTCGGGGTTGTAACCGGACTCGTAGCGGGCGGTCCGCGGGTCACGGGGATCCTGGTAGCTCATGGCGTTCTCCTCGCCGACCGGGTCATCGAGCCTTGTGGTCGGATCTGATGTCGGTGCGCTGACGTGCTCGCAGTGCACGGACGACGGTCGATCGGTCCTGTGCTTGGCAGTCTACTCAGCGTGCACGGCTCGCCTGCGATGTCGGCCGGGCGCGTTTTCGCGGGTCGACCCCGGTGGGGCCGGTGCCGATTATGCTGAGCCGCATGGCTTACCCGCGGGAGAATCTGGCAGCAGGGGAGCGTGTCGTCCTCCACCGGCATCCCCACTGGAAATGCCTGCTCGGTCCCTTCCTGTTGTTCGGCATCATCACCGCCGCGGCCGGCGTCCTGATCGGTGTGATCACCTCGTCCTCGGTGGACGCCACACCGCGGACGGTGTTGCTCGTCGTCGTGGGCGTGGTCTGGGCGGCGGGCTTCTGCTGGTACTTCGTGAGGCCTCTGATGTCGTGGAAGACAACGCATTTCGTTCTCACGGACCGTCGGGTGATGTTCCGCAACGGAATTCTGACCCGCTCGGGAATCGACATCCCGATCCGCCGGATCAACACCGTGGAGTTCCGGCACGGCCCCATCGACCGGATGTTGCGCACCGGCACGCTGGTCATCGAATCGGCATCGGACGAGCCGCTGTCCTTCGACGACATCCCCCAGGTGGAGAAGGTGCACGCGTTGCTGTACCACGAGGTGCTCGACATCCACGACGACGAGGACCGTCTCCACGATCCCTACCCGCGCGAGCGCGACCCGCGCGACGGTTACGGGGAAACCGCAGGTGGCGCGCGTGATGGCGACCGTCACGAGGTGCGCGGGGCGCGTGAGCGATGACCAGGGTCCTGCTTGCCGAAGACGACGCCGCGATCGCCGAACCGCTGGCGCGGGCACTGTCGCGTGAGGGCTACGGGTGCGAGGTCGTGACGACGGGCGCCGAGGCGCTCGAGAAAGCGCTCGACACCCGCTACGAGCTGCTGATCCTGGACCTGGGACTGCCGGTGCTCGACGGTCTGGAGGTGTGCCGGCGGGTGCGTGCCCAGCGTCCGGCGCTGGCGGTGCTGATGCTGACGGCGCGCACCGACGAGGTCGACTTCGTCGTCGGACTGGACGCGGGAGCCGATGACTACGTCGGCAAACCGTTCCGTCTCGCCGAACTCCTGGCGCGGGTGCGCGCGCTGCTGCGCCGTCGCCAGCCCGGCGACGTCGTCCTCGAAGGCGGTTCGCTGCGTCTCGACGCCCGGGCCCGCCGGGTGCTCGTCAGCGGCCGTGATCTCACCCTGGCGAACCGGGAGTTCGACCTCCTGAGGTTCTTGATGGAGCGGGCCGGTGAGGTCGTCTCGCGCGAGGAGATCCTCACCGAGGTGTGGGGATCGGCCGACCTGCGGTCCTCGAAGACCCTCGACATGCACATCTCCTGGTTGCGCCGCAAGATCGGCGACGACCGTCACGACCGCGCGCGCCACATCGTGACGGTGCGCGGCGTCGGTTTCCGGTTCGACCCGTAGGCAGCCATGCGTCAACGCCTGCTCCTCACGATGATCACCGTTCTGCTGGCGGTCGGGGCCCTGCTCGGCATCCCGCTCAGTGTCATCGCCTGGTGGTGGGTCGCCGACAACGCGCATCAAGACCTCGACAACCGGCTGAAGGTGATCGCCGATCAACTCATCCGTCAGGAAGGTGCTGACGGACGTATACCGCCCGAGGCCCTCGACCGCGCTGCGTTCGAGCTGCTGCTGCCCCCGGACGGACGTCTCACCGTGACCTACCCCGACCTCACCGGCTTCGAGCACCGCACGGTGGTCGGGGCCGAGATCGGCGGTCCCAGGGTCTCGGAATCCATCGCGCTGGGCGGAGCGGGCACCCTGACCCTGTCGATACCGCGGGAAGGGGTCCGAAACGACCAGGCGACCGCCGCCGCCATCGTCGCCAGCGTCGTCATGGCGTCGATCATCGGTGGGGCGGTGGTGGCGACGGTGTCCGCGGGCCGCATCGTCGATCCCCTCACCGACCTCGCCGACCGTGCCGCGACGATGGGCAGGGGCGACTTCCGTACCAAGTGGAAGATGTACGGCATCACCGAACTCGACCGGGTCTCGCGAGCGCTCGCCGATGCCAACACCGAGCTCGCTTTGCGACTCGAACGCGAACGGGAGGTGGCCGGCGACGCGTCGCATCAACTGCGCAGCCGACTCACCGCCATACAGTTGCGCCTCGAGGAGCTGACCCTGCACGACGACCCGGCGGTGGTCACCGAAGCCGAGGCCGCGCTCGACCAGGTCGAGCGCCTCTCGACCGAACTCGACGAGCTGGTCGCGGCAGCGCGCGCCGACGAGGCCTCCCCGGAGTTCATCGACGTCACCGAGATGCTGACCACTCTGGTCGGCGACTTCCGGCACGCCTTCGAGGCGCAGGGGCGGGAGCTGAGCGTGTCCTTCGACGGTGCGCCGCATGCCCTCACCTCGAAGCCGGGCCGGCTGCGGGAAGCGGTCAGCGTGCTCGTCGACAACGCGCTGCACCACGGCCGGGGGACCTGCCGGATCCAGGTCGGCACCCTGCCGGCCGGCGACCTGGTGCGCATCACGGTCTCCGACGAGGGTGACGGGGTCGCCGACGAGATCGCGGCACACATCTTCCGACGGGGATTCTCGGCGAGCCTGCGGTCCGGCACCGGCCGGAGCGGAGTCGGGTTGTCGCTGGCGCGGGCGCTCATCGAGTCCGACGGCGGCCGTCTGGAGCTCACGCACCGCAGGCCCCCGGTGTTCGCGATCGTGGTGCCGGCACGCCTGGTCAGCGGTGGTGGGAGCTTCGCGGGGAGCGATCCCGGTTCACTGGAACCCGGGGCCGACGACGACACCGGCCCGAACCCCGAGATCAGGCGTGACCGAGTTCCTCATCGTTGAGCTCGGCGAGCGAGGGATGCAGGTCGGTGGACCCGGCGTCGCCCCCGCGGAGCTGTTGCTCGGGGAACGCGAACTTGCGCAGCGCCCAGAACCGGAAGGCCATCTGCATCAGGTTTCCGATGACGTAGCCGAGGACGAAGTCGACGACGACGACCTCGGACACCGTCAGGTTGGACCGCATGTCGAAGATGTTGTTGCCCACGAACAGCGGCGCGGCCTGCAGGATGACGCCGAACCCGCTGATGAGGAAGAACAACAGCGCCTCGTGATGGCGTTCCCGGCCGCCCCGGTTCTTGAAGGCCCACTCCCGGTTGAGGATGTAACTCAGGATCGTGGCCAGCACGCCGGCGATGATCTTGGCGATCACCGGCTTCGGCTCGAGGACGGTGAGGCTCAGACTGTAGAAAATCGCGAGGTCGAAGATGAACGTGGTGCCGCCCACCATCGCGAACTTGATCAGTTCGTGGTGCCGCATCACGAGCCGGGTCATCGGCGCTGGGAGGCGAGCGATCAGCTCGTCGATCATCGGCACAAGATCCGAGTGTACGAAACACAGCGCCGGAGTCACTTCCCGGGCGGTTGTGCGGATGACGCCGGGGGCATGCCACGATGGTTCGCGTGAATCCAAGCGAGCAGGCCGGAGGCGCTGGTCCCGCCACGCCTGAGCCCGGTTCCGGAGTGCCGCCGGTACCCGAGGCGGGGCGGGCGGGTCGGTCGTCGGGTATGCCGACCGTCACCATGATCGGCGGCGGTCAGCTGGCGCGGATGACGCACCAGGCCGCGATCGCACTCGGACAGGGTCTGCGGGTACTGGCGGCGTCGGAGTCGGACCCGGCCGCGCAGGTCAGCGCCGACATCGTCCTGGGTTCCCACGACGACCTCGACGATCTGCGTCGCGCGGCGGCGGGTTCGGCCGCACTGACCTTCGACCACGAAGGCGTGCCACTGCACCATCTCCAGGCGCTCGAGGCGGAGGGTGTGGCGGTGCTCCCGCCTTCCCGGGCCCTGCGTTTCGCGCAGGACAAGTTCGCGATGCGGACGCGGCTGGGCGAGCTGGGTCTGCCGGTGCCCGACTTCGCCGACCTCGCCGGTGATCGTGGCGCGGCCCGCGAGCGTCTCGTCGCGTTCGGTGAGGCCAACGACTGGCACATCGTCATCAAGGCGGTGCGCGGCGGCTACGACGGACGCGGTGTGTGGCTGGTCGACGGCGCCGACGAGGCCCTGACCGTCTTCGACGCCTACCCCGTCGACGCCCCGGCGCTGCTCGCCGAGCAGAAGGTGCCGATGCGTCGTGAACTCTCGGCGATGGTGGCGCGGTCACCGTTCGGCCAGGGCGCTGCGTGGCCCGTGGTCGAGACCGTCCAGCGCAACGGCCAGTGCGCCGTGGTCCTGGCGCCGGCGCCCGGCCTCGACGCCGAGGTGGCCGAGCGTGCCCAGCAGATGGCGTTGCGACTGGCCGACGAGCTGGGCGTCGTCGGTGTGATGGCGATGGAACTCTTCGAGACCGTCGACGGCGAGCTTGTCGTCAACGAACTCGCGATGCGCCCGCACAACAGCGGGCACTGGACGATGAACGGCGCCGTCACCTCCCAGTTCGAGCAACACCTGCGCGCAGTCCTCGACTACCCCCTCGGCAGCACCGCGCCGACTGCACCGCTGACGGTGATGGCCAACATCCTTGGCGCTCCGGATGCCCCGGAGATGTCGATGGACGAACGGCTGCATCATCTGATGGCGCGCATGCCCGACGCCAAGGTGCATCTGTACGGCAAGGGCGAACGTCGTGACCGCAAGATCGGGCACGTCAATGTCGTCGGCCGCGAAGGTGATTCGGTCGAGACGGTGCGCGAGCGTGCCGAACGGGCCGCGCAGTGGATGTCGCAGGCGAACTGGACCGACGGATGGGACGAACACTCATGAGTGAGACCGGCACCGAGATCAAGGGGCCGCGTGTCGGCCTGATCATGGGCAGCGATTCCGACTGGCCGACGATGAAGGCGGCCGCCGAGGCGCTCGCCGAGTTCGACGTCCCGTTCCAGGTGGGCGTCGTCTCGGCACACCGCACCCCACAGCGAATGCTCGACTACGCGTCCGGGGCTGCCGGCCACGGTATCGAGGTGATCATCGCGGGAGCCGGTGGCGCAGCACATCTTCCGGGCATGGTGGCTTCTGCGACGCCGCTGCCTGTCATCGGTGTGCCGGTACCGCTGCGGCACCTCGACGGTCTCGATTCGCTGCTGTCGATCGTGCAGATGCCCGCGGGCGTGCCCGTCGCGACCGTGTCGGTCGGCGGTGCCCGCAACGCGGGACTGCTCGCCGTACGCATCCTCGCATCGTCGGACCCGGCACTGCGGGCGCGCATGGTCGAGTTCCAGAAGGGGCTCGAACAGATGGTCCTGGACAAGGATTCGGCGCTCCAGCAGGAACTGCTCGGCGAATAACCCGCCCCCGCCGGTGATTCAGACGACCGGTGCCAGCCCGAGTTTCTCGGCGAAGAACGCGAGTACCTGATCGTAGGCCTCGCGGGTGGGCTGGCCGGGCTCGTCGCGAAGGTCCTCGGTCAGCACCGAATGCGGCTGCGGGAACATCGAATCCGGATTGGCCGTGTCGTCGGGGAGCTCGATCCCGATGAACGCGTCGCCGAGAAGGTCGGCGAGATAGGCGAATCGGGAGGCAGGGGCCAGCCGATCGCCCTGGAAACGCAGGCCCATCACCTGCAGGCCGCGGGCGCAGCGCGCCTGGACCAGAGCGAGGTCGGGCTTGCTGACGTCGATGGAACGTGCGCGGCCGGGCAGCACGGCGAAGGGCAGTGACGGCTGCGACAGCACCGGCGCCAGCATCCGCTCGTCGGTGGCCATCGCCAGAGCGAACCCGCCGGTGAAGCACATGCCCACCGCACCCACCCCCGGGCCGCCGCATCGGTCGTGTTCGTGCGCCGCCAGGGCGCGCAGCCACGATGCGACCGGCGAGGTCTTTCCCGTTGCGAGAATGGTGAACTCGCGGGTGATGCAGGTCTTGGCGATGGTTCCGAGCATGTTGGTGACCGCGCCCAGGTTCCCGAGATTGTCCGGCCGCGGATCCCGGCCGTCGACACCGAACAGCGACGGCATCACCGCGGTGGCCCCGATACTCGCGACGCGCCGCGCCACGTCGGCGACCTTCGGGCTGATGCCGGGCATCTCGGCGATGACGATGACGGCGGGGCCGGTGCCCGTGCGGTGGACGCGCCGCGTCCGACCGCACAGGGTCACGTCCTCGGCGGTGAAGTCGTCGAGCGGATCGTCGGCCATGGTGTGGTCCTTCGGGGTGAGATCGTCGGTGTCGTGTGGGCGGCGACTAGTCCTTGCGGAGCGTGCCGAGCAGTGCGGATTCGAACAGCCGCGCCGGGATCTTGGCACCGGGCGCCAGGTCGGGGGAGTCCGACGGTACGACGCGGGGACCGGTCACGCGGTAGTGCTGGTTCTTGCGGATCAGCCCGAAGTGGCCTGCGGCCTGCACGTTACGGACCCAGTCGGTGTTCCGGCCATAGGTGAGGATGATGGTGAGCCGGTCACCGTCGACCCAGGCGAACACCGGGATCCGATAGGCCTTGCCGGACTTGCGGCCGACATGTTCGACGATCGCGAAGGGGGCCAGATGAGGCGCCCACGTTCGCTGGATCGGGTTGGTGACGACCTTGTTGAAACGGGCCAGTGCGTCGGGCAGTCGCATGTCCCCACTGTGCCCGATCGAACCCGATCGTGCAGGTCATGCCCGGGATTGCACGAGCGGGCGACGACAACGCCGACAAGAGGACGGGCTCACGAGAGGACGGACTCAGGAGAGGACGGGCTCACGAGAGGACGGGTTCAGGAGAGGACGAGGCCGGCCTTCTCCACCTCGGCGAGTGCGGCCACCCGCTCGGGCGTCGCGCCGGTGACGTGCACGAGGCTGCCGCCGACGATGAGTGGTGCGAGCAGATGTGCGATCACGCCGTCGGCGGTCCGCCAGGGACGTGTCGACACCACCCGTGCGCCCGGCGCGATCCCGTCGCGCTCGGCCGCCGCACGGGCCGCCGAGATCACCGACGCCGTCGGCTGACCCGCGAGCGCGTCGGCGGCGCGGGCGCGGGACACGAACTGATCGCCGTGGACGCGCACGACGCTCCCGTAGTCGCCGACACCGGGCGGCAGGTCACGCAACGGCAGCGCGAACGGATCCAGCGAGGCCACCACGACCTCGTCGGCGTCGGCGTGGTCGTCGAGACGCTCGCGGGTCGTGAAGACGACACCGGGGTCGGCGTCGCCGCCGGCATCGAGATGGACGTCGGCGCCCGCCCACAGCGCGCCGAGCAGGATGCCCGCCGTCTGCCAGTGCTCGGGCAGGTCCACGACGACGACGTCGCCGCCGGTCACACCGATCTCGTCGATCAGGTAGTTGCCGGTCTTGGCCGCCCAGTTGCCGAGCGTGGCCCCCGACAGCTCGGTGCGTTCACCGGTTCCGTCGTCGTAGTAGGTGAGCAGTGGCCGCGAATGGTCGGCCACCGCGGCGAAGACCGCGTCGGTGACGGTGTTCGGGTTGTTCAGTTCACGCACATCGGCCCCTTGGTACCCGCGGTGATCGGCGGTCGCTTGTTGCCCACGCGTTCGCTGGCCGGGGTGTTGTCGGTCTGGTCGCCGGTGTCGCTGATCGAACCCGCTCCCGAGTAGGTGTTGGTGAGGACCACCTTGAGCTGGTCGTCGGCGAGCGCCGGATCGGCGACGATCTCCGCGCCGCCGAGGTCCTTGGCGAGAAGTCGTGCGGCGTCGCCGATCTCCTTGGCGTACACGATGGAATCCTTGGTGTCGGCCTTGCCGCTCGACGTGGCGTCGATCTGGAAACCCTTGTTGGTCAGGATGTTCGCCACATTCGACGCCAGGCCGTCGATGGTGCCCGCATTGACGACGTCCACCTTGTAATCGCCACGCTGCACGCCCTCGGACTTCTTGGGCGCCAGCAGATCATTGGTGAACGCCTGCACCGCACGGGGTTCCACCTCGACGACGCTCTGCAGGCCGTCTTCGCTCCAGCCCTGCTCGGTGACGATCGGGATGGTGGCGAATTTCACCCGTCCGCCGCTGAGATCCTTGAGCTGGCCGGCGAAGTTGATCACATCCCAGTTGTCGTCGATGACCACCGAACGCGACACCGCATCCTGCAACTCCGACAACTTGCCGGGATCGGCAAGGGTGTTGGCGGAGAGGATCTTCTGGGTCAACGACGCCATGAACGCCTGCTGGCGGGTGATGCGGTCGAGGTCGCCGCGGGGGAGGCCGTGACGCTGGCGGACGAAGCTGAGGGCCTTGGGGCCGTCGAGAGTCTGCGATCCGGCCCGGAACCGCGCACCGCTGTAGGGATCACGGACGGGATTGTTGAGGCAGACGTCGATGCCGCCGACCGCGTCGGTCAGCAACACGAAGCCCAACAGACCGACCTCGGCGTAGTGGTCGACATCGACACCGGTCAGTCGTGCGACGGTGTCCACCAACGCCTTCCGGCCGGCGAGCGTGCCTTCCTTCTCCGCCTGTTCCTCGGACTCGCCGGACTCCACCGCTGCGGCGCGGACCCCTTCGCGGGTGGTGCCGTAGGCGGCGTTGATCTTGCTCATGCCGATCCCCGGCACGTCGACGTAGGAGTCGCGGGGAATCGAGATCGCCGTCGCCGACGATCCGTCGTCGGGGATGCGGATCAGCAGGATCGTGTCGGTGTTGGTCGCGACCTCCTCGCCGGACCGCAGGAGCTTGAGCTCCTTCGGGGACAACGGCTTGCCCTTGGCGTCGGTACGCGAGTCGGTGCCCACCAGGAGGATGTCCACGGCACCGTCCCCGGCGCCGCCCAGACCGAGTCCGCCGAGCTGGGTGATGCGGTTCTCGAGGTCGGACATCGTGTTCCACGCGTAGCCCGTGCACAGCAGGACCGCCACCGACGCGACGGCGACGAGCGCACGACCCCACCCGGCGTTCTGCGCCCAACCGAGCCTGCCCCGCGCACCGGTGGCCGGCGGCGGCGTGACGGGTGAGGACGACACCTCCGGCGTGACATCACCGACGGCGGACACCGGCCCGGCCGCAGCGGCCTTCGGTCGCCCGGTCTTCGATGAGCTGTTCTTCGATGAGCCGGCCTTCGGTGAGCCGGGCTTCGGTGGTCGCGGTGCCTTCGGGGACTGCGCGGCGTTCGGGGGCTGCGCAGCCTTCGGGGCTTTCTTCTTCGGGGCGGACCCGGGGGAGGGCGCGGGGGTCGTGGGTTCACCGGCGTCGCCGGCGACAGGCCTGGACCGGCGCGGAGCCGGATCGCCCGAACGCTTGCGGGCACGGTCCTCGGGCACCGACCGGGTGTGGATCTCACCCGAGGAGCGCCGGACCGGGCGCGGCTCGCCCCCGCGGCGCGGTCGCGCGGGGATGGGTTCCACCGACTCCGGTGTCGCACGACGGCGGTCGGGATCTCGGAGGTCCGGGTTTCTGCGGTCTGGGTTCCTGCGGTCTGGGTTCAGGGAGTCACGGGTTCGGCGATCCGGGATCTGGCGGCTCGGGTCGCGGCGTCCGGTGTGCGGCGGCGGTACCCGTCGTGACGGTTCCGGCGAGGCCCGGCGACGGGTGCGCGGCGGCTCGTCACCACGGCGTTCGGCCTCGGCACCACGGGCACGGCGTTCGGCCTCGGCACCACGGGCACGGCGTTCGTCCGCTTCCGGTCGCGGTGCTCGCCGCCTCGGCGGGGGAGCGCCCGGATCGCCCGGTGCGGGGTTGGGTCCCCAGGGGCGCCGACCGCGGGGATCGGGTCCACCATCACGCTCGGGGTCCGCCTGACGCCGTCGAGCGTCGGGCTCCTGACCACGGCGCGCACCCGGCGCCGGGTGCCGGCCGTCCGCCCCCGGCGGTACCGCTCGCCGTGGGTGCGGGCGTCCGCGCGCGCCGTCGGATGGTGAATCCACTGGTGAGCGGTCCCTTTCAAGGTTGTCGTCACGTCGCCCCGACGCAGGCACGCCCCAGGGGGAACGCCTGTTGATGCCGGTGCAGATGTGAAAGCCGGGTCAGTTGATGTTCGCTGTCGCCAGGCTACTGAAGTGATTCCCGAATTCGAGAACGCAACGCCGGGGACACGGGTCGTCATCATCACGTGTCTTCGGCGCCGAAGCGGCGGTGGCGCCCGGTATGGACCGGTATGGACTCGTGGGCCGGACGGTGCTGCGGCACGATGGACCCCATGCGTGTCACGCCCAACACCCCCACCGTGTACATCGTCGGCGCCGGCGGTCAGCTCGGCACCGCACTGCAGGCGAGATCGGAGCAGGCACCGGACTCCCTCGTCGGGCGCCCGCTGACCTCGGCCGACGTCGACATCGCCGACGCGACCTCGGTGGCCGCCGCACTCGGCGACCTCGACGCCGACGACATCGTCGTCAACTGTGCCGCCTACACCGACGTCGACGGCGCCGAGACCGACGCCGAAGGTGCGCATCGGGTCAACGTCACCGGTCCCGCCGTCCTCGCGGCGCACACCGCCGCCGCCGGGGCCTGGCTGATCCACATCTCCACCGACTATGTGTTCCCGGGCACGCCCGAAGACTCGCGTGACGCCGACACCTCCGGCGACGACGCCGGGTACCAACCCGACGATGTGAGCGGTGAACCGGCGACCGTCTACGGCGCCACCAAACTCGAGGGCGAGCGCGTCGCGCTGGCCACCGACCCGCGCACCACCGTCGTGCGGACGGCCTGGGTCTACACCGGCGGTCCCGACAGTCGCGACTTCGTGGGGACGATGCGGCGCCTCGAGCAGTCGCGGGAGACGGTGTCGGTCGTCGACGACCAGCTCGGATCACCCACCTACTGCCACGATCTCGCCGACGGACTGTGGGAACTGATCGGCGCGGGTCCGCGGCCCGAGGTGACCGGCGCGGTCCTGCACGCAACCAACGCGGGCAGCGCCACCTGGTTCGACGTCGCGCGCGGGGTCTTCGAGGAGGTCGGTGCCGACCCCGGGCGAGTCCTGCCCACCACGACGGCGCAGTTCCCGCGCCCGGCGCCCCGACCGGCGTACTCGGTGTTGTCCGGACGATCCTGGGCGGCCGCGGGCCTCACCCCGTTGCGCGGATGGCGCCCCGCGCTGCATGCGGCGATCGCCGCGTCGGACGCCCAGGACGGTTCGTTACCCTGAGCGGCGTGTCTGTTCAGCCAGCCGTCGTGACGGTGACGTATTTCTCCGGTGAGCACCTCGCGACCTTCCTGCGGAGCCTCGCCGAGGTCACCGACGTCATGCCGCAGGTCATCATCGCCGACAACGGGTCGGAGGACGGCGCGCCGGAACTGGCCGAACAGCAGTACGACGCCGTGACGCTCGTCCGCACGGGCGGCAACATCGGCTACGGCGGTGCGATGAATCGCGGTGTCGCCGAAGTGGATCCCGACGTCGAATTCGTTCTCATCTCCAACCCCGACGTGGAGTGGAAGCCGGGCGCGATCGAGGAGTTGCTGGCCGCCGCGCAGCGCTGGCCGCGAGCGGGCTCCCTCGGCCCGCTGATCCGTGAACCCGACGGCTCGGTCTATCCGTCCGCGCGGCGGGTTCCCGACCTGATCTCGGGCACCGGCCACGCCATCCTCGGCACGGTGTGGAAGTCCAACCCGTGGACCGCCGCATACCGCGCCGACGACCAGGCGCCGTCGGAACGGCCCGTCGGTTGGCTGTCCGGATCGTGCCTGCTGGTCCGGCGCGAGGCGTTCGACGCGGTCGGCGGATTCGACGCCCGGTACTTCATGTACATGGAGGACGTCGACCTCGGTGACCGCCTCGGCAAGGCCGGGTGGCAGAACATCTACGTGCCCTCCGCGGAGGTCGTCCACACCAAGGGACACAGCGCCGGCCGTCATCCGGAGAAGATGCTGCCCGCGCACCACCGCAGCGCCTACCGGTTCCAGGCCGACCGCAACCCCGGAATATGGCGCGCGCCACTGCGTGTGGCGTTGCGTGTCGGGTTGGCCGTGCGTTCCCGACTCGCGGTCCGTGCCGCGCGCCGGGCGTCGGCGAGCGGAAACCCCTGATGAGTGCTGAAGTGAGTACCAGTCATTTGAGGAAAGGGACCGATCTAGTGGATCACTACACCGTGCGAGAGTCGGTGGGGACAGAGTCTGTCGGGGGATCGGACGACATCCAGGAGGGCGTCGAGGCCGTCATCCTCGTCGGTGGCAAGGGCACCCGGTTACGTCCGCTCACACTGTCGGCGCCCAAGCCGATGCTGCCGACTGCGGGCCTGCCCTTCCTCACCCATCTGCTCTCCCGGATCCGCGCCGCCGGTATCCGCGACATCACCCTGAGCACGTCCTTCAAGGCCGAGGTGTTCAGCGAGTACTACGGCGACGGCTCCAAGCTGGGCTTGCGGATGCGGTACGTGACCGAGGACGAGCCGCTGGGTACCGGCGGCGGTATCCGCAACGTCCTCGACGGACTGACCGCCGACACGGTCGTGGTGTTCAACGGCGACGTACTCGGCGGCACCGACGTGCGCGACGTCGTCAACGCACACCGCGCCGCCGACGCCGACGTCACCATCCACCTGGTGCGCGTCAGCGACCCGCGCGCATTCGGTTGTGTGCCGACCGACGGCGACGGCCGGGTCACCGCCTTCCTGGAGAAGACCCAGGATCCGCCGACCGACCAGATCAACGCCGGCACCTACGTGTTCAAACGCGAGATCATCGAGTCCATCCCGGCGGGCATGCCCGTCTCGGTGGAACGCGAGGTGTTCCCGCGCCTGCTCGTCGAGGGCAAACATGTGCACGGGCACGTCGACCACGCCTACTGGCGCGACATGGGCACCCCGGAGGACTTCGTCCGTGGGTCCGCCGACCTCGTGCGCGGGATCGCCCCGTCACCGGCGCTCGGCGACCGTCGCGGCGAGTCGCTGGTCCACGAGGGTGCCGGTGTGGGCCCGGGTGCGCTGCTGATCGGCGGCACCGTCGTCGGCCGCGGCGCAGAGGTCGGACCCCGCGCGCGACTCGACGGCGCAGTGGTCTTCGACGGCGCCGTGATCGAGGCGGGTGCCGTGGTCGAACGCTCCATCATCGGGTTCGGTGCCCGCATCGGACCCCGCGCCCTCATCCGGGACACCGTGATCGGAGACGGCGCCGACATCGGGGCCCGCTGCGAACTGCTGCGCGGCGCCCGTGTCTGGCCGGGCATCGAGATCCCCGACAACGGGATCCGCTTCTCCACCGACGTCTGAGGTCGGCGGGGTCAACCGGCGAACGTCCGGGTCGACCGGTAAGACGACGGGCTCAACCCCGGGAGCGTCAGCGGACCTTGGCGGCGGCGAGCACCCCGGGACCCAGCGGGATCATGACCGGCAGCAGACGCTCGTCATCGGCGATGAGCAACGCCGCCTCCCGGGCGGCGGCCGTCGGCGGTTCGGTCCTCGACGGGTCGCCCACCGTGCCGTCCGCGGTGGCGTTGTGCACGATCACCACTCCGCCCGGGCGCAGCATGCGGACGGCCTCGGTGACGAACCGCGGGAGGTCGAGCAGCGGGCCGTCGATGAACACCAGGTCGTAGGACGAGTCCGAGAGACGGGGGAGGACGTCGATGGGGGTGCCGTTGATGAGTCGGGCCCGACCCGGCGCGATCTCGGCCCCGGCGAACGACGCGCGCGCGGCCCGATGGTGTTCGGGCTCGGGATCGATGGTGGTCAGGACGCCGTCGGCGGCCATCCCGTTGAGCAACCACAGACCACTGACACCGGTGCCGGTGCCGATCTCGGCGACGGCACGGGCATCGGCGGTGCGGGCGAGCAGTGCCAGCAGCGCACCCACTGCGGGACTGACTGGCTCGGTGCCCAGCTCCTCGGCGCGGGCCCGGGCGGCGAGGACGGCGTCGTCCTCCACGATGGCCGCTTCGGCGTAGGCGATCAGGTCGGGGCTGCCGGACGGGGTTGACTCGGTCACGCGTCGAGGTTAGTCCGCGGCCAACGCGATGGCGGCCCCGGCACGCCGACCTGCGTGGATCCGTGGGGCGCCGAAGGGGAAACGTTCGTCCCACGCAACGCCACTGCATCCTCAGGCAACACTCAGGCGTCTCATACGGCGGCCACACTCCGATAGGAGAGGGTTGGTGCTGTCCGGTCGGGAGTGTTTCCGGTAGGTCGGTGTGGATGCCCGGCCGATCGGGAATACCCACCCGGAATGAGCTGTTCGTTTCGGTGAGTGCTCTGGGTCACCGGGCTGTGTTTTCCACGAGAGGAACCGACCACCGACCATGACCGATTCCCACGATTCCACCGACGCCGTGCCCGCCGTTCCGGCGGGCACCGCAGGTTTTGACGCCACCGGCGACGAACTGCTCATGCCGTCCTGGGATGAACTGGTGCGCGAGCACGCCGACCGCGTCTACCGCCTGGCCTATCGCCTGTCGGGGAATCAGCACGACGCCGAGGACCTCACCCAGGAGACCTTCATCCGTGTCTTCCGGTCGCTGTCGAACTACCGGCCCGGCACCTTCGAGGGCTGGTTGCACCGCATCACCACCAACCTGTTCCTCGACATGGTCCGCCGCCGCAGCAAGATCCGCATGGAGGCCCTTCCCGAGGAGTACGACCGCGTCCCGTCCGACACCCCGGATCCCCAGCAGATCTTCGACGCCACCAACCTCGACCCCGATCTGCAGCGCGCGCTCGGGTCGCTGGCGCCGGACTTCCGTGCCGCCGTCGTCCTGTGCGACATCGAAGGACTGTCCTACGAAGAGATCTCCGCGACACTCGGCGTCAAGTTGGGTACGGTGCGCAGCCGTATCCACCGGGGCAGGCAGAGCATCCGTGACGCACTGGCTGCCCAGGGGCACACCAGCGTCCGGTCGGTCGCCATCGGCGCCGACGCCTGACGTCGGGAACCCTGCGCCGACGCTCTTCGTTGTCGATCTCGGATAAGCTGAGTCGTTGCGTCGTCAACCACCGGAGATCCCCGAAGGCCACGAATCGACGTGCGCATCGCGGATCGGGCGGCGGCAGCACACGCGGCCGATGGGTAACGTGGCAGGCGCAACTACTGGCGATGACCGACTACTGGCGATGACATCGTGCGACGGCCACGTCGTGGAGAGGGGTGAACGACGATGATGGACGGCGATCGCGGGCGTCCGACCCGGGGCGGCGGTATCGAGCCCCCGACTCCCAACCTTCGTCGCCGACGGTCCTCGTGGAATCCGAACACGTGGAGTCCGGCGCCGTCGTCATTTCTCACCAACCGCAGCTATCGCGCACCGGGAACCGCCGGTGGACGCGGTTTCGCACCCACCGAGCACCTGGCCCCGGAAGCGGTGGCCGCATTCGTCGACGGTGAACTCGGCATGTCAGCGCACGCCCGCGCCTCCCACCACCTGGCGCTGTGCCCGGAGTGTGTGGCCGCGGTCGACGCGCAGACCCTCGCCCGAACCCGCCTGCGCGAGTCGGGTTGTGTGTCCATCCCCGCGTCGTTGCTCGGTCAGCTCTCCCAGATCCCCACCCGCGAGATCGATCTCGGGGCCGACACCCCGGGTGCCCGTGACCCGCACGCTCGTGAACCGGGGTCGGACACACCCACCGATGGCATCCCCGGCGCGCGCGACGCGATGCGCCCGCCCCGCAACCCGCTCGACCGGGATTCGGGACGTGGCCGCACCTTCCGTCGTCGGGGCCGGTGAACGTGACCGACGATCCCCGGTCGCGCGACGAGAACTCCACCGCGCGGAATCCCGAAGGCGCCGACGCGCAGTTCGCGCACCGCGCCGAACCCCCACAGACAGAACGACTCACCCCCGGCCAGGGCCGGTCGCACTCGCCCGTGTCGCCGTCGACCGCGCAGGTCTTCGGCCGGCCGTCGGGCGTGCGCGGTTCGTTCGCGACCACCGCGAGCAGTCACCGTGCGCCCGAACCACTCATCGCCGACCCGGATCCGGTGCTGGCCGAGGCCTTCGGCCGCCCGGAGGGTTCCACCGACACCCTGCAGCGCGACCCGCTCGCGACCTACGGGCAGGCCGAGGAGCCTGCCCGCCCGGCCGACCCGTGGCGCGACCCCGAGAGTCCCGCCAGGCTCGTCGAGCCGGCACTGACCACCCCATCGGCAGCCGCGCCGACCCAGCCGGGAGGCAAGCTCGGGGTCCGAGACATCTTGTTGGGCAACCGCATCAGCTGGGCGGCGCTGGCCACCCTCGCGGTGATCGCGCTGCTCATCGCCCTCGTCGGCGGACTGATGGGGCGCTACACCGCCGAGGTCGCCGCGCCGCTCACCAGCGACACCGTCGAGTTGTCCACCGACGACACCGCCGGGGACACCGGTCCGCGCTCGTCGGTCGCAGAGGTGGCCCGTACGGTCGAGAAGTCGGTCGTGGCCATCGACGTACGCGCCGCCGGCGCGTACGCGACGGGGTCGGGATTCATCATCGACAAAGCGGGCTACATCCTCACCAACAACCACGTGATCTCGATGGCGGCCAACGACAAGAACGCCAAACTCGAGGTCGTCTTCTTCGACCGACAGCGGGTGCCGGCGCGGATCGTCGGACGTGACCCCAAGACCGACCTCGCCGTACTCAAGGTCGACAACGTCAAGAATCCGACCGTGTCGGTCCTCGGCAGCTCCGGTGATCTGCAGATCGGCGAGGAGGTCATCGCGTTCGGTTCGCCCCTGGGCCTGAACCGCACCGTCACCAGCGGCATCGTCAGCGCCACCGACCGGGCCGTCGCGCTCACGCCGGACGCCGAGTCCGACACCGACGCGGTCATCGACGCCATCCAGACCGACGCCGCGATCAACCCGGGCAATTCGGGCGGACCCCTGGTCAACGCCGAGGCCAAGGTCGTCGGCATCAACACCGCCGGCAGGCTCGGTGCCGGGGGCGGTTCCATCGGCCTGGGCTTCGCGATCCCGATCGACGAGGCCAAGCCCGTCGTGGAGTCGCTGATCCGCAACGGCAAGGTCAACCATGCACAGATCGGTGTGAACGCGAGCTCGGTGCGCAACGAGAAGGTCCTCGGCGCCCAGGTGCGCAACGTGGTGGCCGGCAGCCCGGCCGAACGGGCCGGGATCCGGGAGAACGATGTGATCACCTCGTTCAACAAGCGCACCATCGAGAGCGCCGACGAGTTGAATGTCGCGATCCGGACCGCCAAGATCGGTGAAGAGGTCCCGTTCCAGTACTGGCGGGCGGGCCGTACGTTCTCCGGCACCATCACGCCGGCGAGCGACTGAGTCTCCCACCTACAGATCGGGACGAGAGCAGGATGTTCAGCAGCATCGGATGGGGCGAGATCGCGATCCTGGTGGTCGCGGCCCTGGTCATCCTCGGTCCCGACCGTCTACCGGGTGCCGTGTCGTGGACCATGCAGTCGGTCCGTAAGGCCCGTGACTACGCGACCGGTGCCACCAATCAGCTCAAGGACGAACTCGGCCCGGATTTCGAGGACCTGCGCAAGCCGCTCTCCGACCTCAACGAACTCCGCGGGATGACGCCGCGGTCGATCGTCACCAAACACCTGCTGGACGGCGACGACTCGCTGTTCCGCCTGGGGGAGAACGCGACGACCGTGGACCGCAGCACCACACCTGCGGCCCCCGAGATCAAGCCGGTGTCGGCGCCGCTCTCCTTCGACAAACCGGGTACCACCCCGTCCGCGTCCGGATCGTCCACGCCCGCATCGGCAGCGGGGTCGGTCGACGGCGCGCGGGGCGCGGGGCGCCGGCCGAGCGCCGCCGACTGGGATGCGACCTGACGTCGCTGCAGCGGATACTGCGCGGGCCGGATACCGAGCGGTCAGGTCAGGAGTGCCGGACGGTGTCGAGTCCGAGGCTCATCCCGGCGAGTCCGCGTTTGCGCACGGCGAGTTTCGCCGCGATCGCCCGCAGCGCCGACCCCGCAGGTGATTCGGGAGCCGACAGGACCACCGGCACACCGGCGTCGCCGCCTTCACGCAGCGCGGTCTCCAGCGGTACCTGACCGAGCAGTTCGACGGGCGCGCCGACGGCGCGGGTCAGGCGCTCGGCGACCACCTGACCGCCGCCGGAACCGAACGGTTCCATCCGGCTGCCGTCGGGGAGCTCGAGCCACGACATGTTCTCCACGACGCCCAGGATCTTCTGCCGTGTCTGCAGGGCGATCGCACCGGCACGTTCGGCGACCTCGGCGGCCGCCTGCTGCGGGGTGGTGACGACCAGGATCTCGGCGCCGGGGATCAGCTGGGCGATGGAGATCGCCACGTCGCCGGTGCCGGGCGGCAGGTCGAGGAGCAGGACGTCGAGGTCACCCCAGTAGACGTCGGCGAGGAACTGCTGCAGCGCGCGGTGCAGCATCGGCCCGCGCCAGGTCACCGGGGTGTTGCCGTCGGTGAACTGGCCGATCGAGATGAAGCGCACCCCGTGGTTGCTGGGCGGCATGATCATCCGCTCGACCTGGGTGGGCTTGGCATCGCTGCCGAGCATCCGTGGAATCGAATGTCCGTAGATGTCGGCGTCGAGGACGCCGACGGCGAGTCCGCGTTCGGCGAGCGCGGTGGCCAGGTTGACCGTCACACTCGACTTGCCCACGCCGCCCTTGCCGGAGGCGACCGCGTACACGCGGGTCAGCGATCCCGGCTGCGCGAACGGGATCACCGGCTCGGCCTTGTCGCCGCGGAGCTTCTTGCGCAGCTCGGTGCGCTGCTCGTCGTCCATGACGTCGAGCTCGACGCGTACTGCGCCGACCCCGGCGACATCGGCGACAGCGGTCTCCACCCGTTGGGCGATCTCGGTGCGCATGGGGCAGCTCGACGTCGTCAGGTACACCCCGACGTCGACGCTCGCGTCGTCGTTGACCGTGACCGACTTGACCATCCCGATGTCGGTGATGGGTTTGCCGATCTCCGGATCCTTGACCTTGCCCAGAGCGGCGCGAACTGCCGATTCCGTGGGCGCGACTCCTGTTGTCATTCGATCCAGACTACCGACGGCGCAGAAAGACTCCGGTGGTGGTCCCGGGCTCGCGCGATCAGCGCACGGGCACCGGCGTGGTCGTCGACCCGGGGCGGTTCGGGGCGGCTTGCGCCGGCGGCGTCTGTTTCGGACCCGGCGCCTGCTTCTTGGTCGGGGGCGGCGCCGGCTGACCGGGCAGCGGGATCGACGGGAAACAGATGATGACGCAGGTCTGGGTGGGTGGTGCGGGCCTGCTCGTCGACGAGGACGAGGACGACGAGGATCCCGAGGGCGGCGTGGAGGGCTTGCTCGGTTTGCTGGGACTGCTGCGCGAGGCCTTGCGCTTCATCTCGGGGATGGGGTTGGTCGGCATCACGCCGGTGGCGTAGGCGCCTGCCCACCCGAGGACGTTCGACACGTACTCCATGGACCGGTTGTAGCGGAGTACCGCCGAGACCCGCGTGCGCTCGTTCATGATGTCGGTGACGCCGGCGCAGAGGTAGCGCCCGGCCGAGTAGGTCGCGTCGAAGATGTTGTTGGGGTCGGGCTTTCCGTCGCCGTTGGCGTCGGAACCCCATCCGGCCCAGGTGCTGGGGATGAACTGCATCGGGCCCATCGCGCGGTCGTGTCCGGGGTCGCCGTCGATGCGGCCACCGTCGGTGTCCTTGATCACCGCGTTGCCTGCGAGGGAGCCGTCGAGAACCGGCCCGGCGATCGGGTTGATCGTCGTGCCGTACTGGTCGACCGAACCGTTGCTCGCGTGGTTGGACTCGATGCGGCCGATACCGGCCAGCAGGAACCAGGGCAGCTTGCACTGCGGACTCTCGGCCGCCACCCGATTCGCGGCGAGCTTGTATGCCTGCAGGACCATGCCGGGGATGCCGAGGGGACCCGACGGCAGATCGCTCGCGAGCCGGAACTGCGGCGCGGGCAGGCGCGCGGCGGGTTTCTCCGGCGGCGGGGCGAAGCCGAGGAGTGCCACCGGCGCGCCGCGGACGACGTCGGCGACGATCACCGGTGCCTCGGGTTCGGGAGTGGGGGAGGCGAGACCTCCGCCGTGTGCACTCGAGGTCGCCGTTCCCAGCACCATCGCGCCGACAAGTGCGCCGCCGACCACGACGGTGGCCGTGCGCCGCGGGAAGGAAATCCGACGCCTGGGACCCCGTCTGCGTCCCACGAGGCGCAGCGGGCTCACCGCTGCCCACCACGGGGTCCGCGGTGGCGTGCCACCAGATTCTCGCCCGATACCGACTGCCCGATCACATGTACTCCGTTGTCAACACTGTCACCACGCACTTTTGCCCCCGACGATGCCTCGTCATCCACTTGCCGCCCAGGTCGAGAGCTCGCACAGTGGGTGCACCGGCCGGACTCGCGGGCGGCGCAGGCGCCACCGGCGATCCGGAATGAACTGTGACCCACCATACATATTGGGTCTGGCGACCCAGTACGAACTCCACATTTGCGAACCCCGGCCTTCTTCTCGGAGTCCATCGTCTCGACGGTGACGTAAGTTACACCGGCTGGGGACTCAGCGGGACCGGTCGCGGCGTGGACGGTCCTCGGCGGACTTCGTCTCGTCCTCGCGCGCGCCGAGGCGCGCGGTCAGTTCGTCGAGCAGGTCGTCGAGCTCTTTGCGCAGGTAGTCGCGGGTCACCGTGTCGCCGACGGCCAGCCGGACCGCGGCGAGTTCGCGCGCCAGGAACTCGGTGTCGGCCTTGGTCTGGGCGGCGCGGAGCCGGTCCTCCTCGAGCGAGACCCGGTCGCGGTTCTCCTGCCGGTTCTGCGCGAGCAGGATCAGCGGCGCCGCGTAGGCCGCCTGGGTGGAGAACGCCAGGTTGAGCAGGATGAAGGGGTACGGGTCCCATCGGATGCTCACCGCGACGAGGTTCAGCGCGATCCACACGATCACGATGACGGTCTGGATCGCCAGATAGCGTCCGGTCCCGAGGAAGCGGGCCACTCGTTCGCTGTACATCCCGACGACGTCGGAATCGAGGTTGAACGAGATCGTGCGCCGCGTGCTGGGCGTGTCGAGCTTGCGTCCGTGTTCGCTCATCGGACCGGCACCTGTGGGCCGTCCTCGGGCTCGGTCTCACGCCAGTCGCGCGGCAGGATCTCGTCGAGGAGATCGTCGACGCTCACCGCGCCGAGCAGGTGGCCGGCCTCGTCCACGACGGGGCCGCAGACCAGGTTGTAGGTCGCGAAGTACCGCGTCATCGTCTCCAGTGAGTCCTCGGGGTGCAATTGGGCCAGATCGGTGTCGAGAATCCCGCCGACGAGGTGGGCCGGCGGTTCCCGGAGCAGCGCCTGCAGGTGCACGCAGCCGAGGTACTTGCCGGTGGGCGTCGCCGTCGGCGGCCGGACGACGAACACGATGCTCGCCGCTGCCGGGGTGAGGTCGGGATTGCGGACGCGGGCGAGCGCCTCGGCGATCGTGGTGGACGGGGTGACGACGATCGGCTCCGATGTCATCACACCGCCTGCGGTGTCGGGGGAGTGCAACAGGAGCCGACGGACCGGTTCGGATTCCTCGGGGTCCATCTCCTCGAGCAACGCCTCGGCCTCGGTGTCGGGCAGTTCGCCGAGGAGGTCGGCCGCATCGTCGGGGTCCATCGCCTCGAGGATGTCGACGGCGCGATCGCGACCGAAGGCGGCCAGCATCTCGGTCTGGTCGTCGGGCGGTAGTTCCTGCAGGACGTCGGCGAGGCGTTCGTCGTCGAGTGCGGTGGCGATCTCGTAGCGCCGCTTGGCGGGTAGCTCCCGCAGCGCGTTGGCGACGTCGGCGGCCCGCATCCCCTCGAACTGCAGCAGCGCCTGGGCGACCCCCTGGCCGGGAAGGTTCAGCGCGCTCTGCGTGATGCCGTGCACGCTGGACCATTCCACGACGGCCGTCTCATGCCTGCGACGCAGCCCGCGGCGCCCCGCGCGCACGGCGACGCGGGAGACCACCCAGTCGCGCGTACGGGTGCGTTCGATACCGAGATCGATCACCGTGACATCGGCGTCGGCGAGCTCGGGGTGGTCGGGATCGACGACCCGCACGCGGGTGTCGAGGACCTGACCGATCGCCAGCGCCTCACCGGGGCGCAGGTGCAGCCTGCGCAGGCTCACGGTGCCGGTGTTGAGCGCCACCGCCTGCGGCTCGATCGCGGTCACCCGCAGCATCGGCACGAAAATCCTTCGGCGCGTTGTCAACTCGACGGCCAGTCCCAGAGCTCGTGGTTGTTGCCCGGACAATCGGATCGAGATCACCACGTCGCGGACCCGGCCGATGGACTCGCCATCGGGACCAAGGACGGCCAATCCGACTAATCTGGCCACGAACACCTTGCTCACCGACGACATGGGAGTAAGGGTAGTGCCAAGGGCAGCGACACCCTTCAACGACGGCAACGCCGGATGTCGACATCGACCAGAAAGGCCCGACATGACGAATCCCATGCGCCCGAGCCGGGAGACGCCGGGCTTGCCGACCCCGCCCAAGGGCTGGCCGATCGGTTCATACGGGACCTATGCCGAAGCCCAGCGTGCGGTCGACTACCTGTCCGACGAGAACTTCACCGTCCAGGACGTCACCATCGTGGGCGTCGACCTCATGCAGGTCGAGCGCGTCATCGGGCGGCTGACGTGGGGCAAGGTCATCGGGGGCGGGCTGGTGTCGGGCGCGTGGCTCGGCTTCTTCTTCGGCTGTCTCGTGGCGCTGGTGTTCACCGGGTCGCCCATCGCGCCGATCCTCGTCGGCATCGTCGGCGGCATGGTGTTCGGTGTGATCTCCGCGACGATTCCGTACGCGGCGACGCGCGGTCAGCGCGACTTCGCCTCGACGATGCAGTTGGTCGCCGGACGCTATGACGTGCTGTGCGACCCCAAAAGCGCAGAGAAAGCGCGTGACATGCTCGCCCGCCTGAGCTTCTGAGATCCGGTCCCGCGTCCGGACACGGCGGGATCACAATCCCGGGCGGAGTGGCACGCCCATGCCGAATGTGTTGCATGTCACGAATCGCGACGTATAGCGTGGCTGTTCGGACGCTCACGGTGGAGCACCTTGCGTGTTTCGCCGCGTACGACATCGAGGAGGCTGCGTGCGGAGCAGGGTCAGCACTGACGGATTGGGCAGCACCGAGAGATCGGACGGAAGGGATGGGCCGCGCGCGCGGCGGTCGGGTTCCCGAACCCCAAGGCGGATAAGACGAAAAGTCCTCGCCGCGGCGGTGGCGGCCGCGGCCGTGCTACCGGTGATGTCGGCGTGCAGCTCGGGATATGAAGCGGGCGTGCTCAACTTCTACCCGCCGGCCGACGGCGCCGACACCTTCGCCGAGATCGCCGACAAGTGTTCGGCGGACTCCGGTGGTGCCTTCAAGGTCCTGACGACGCCGCTGCCCAAGGGCGCCGACGACCAGCGACTGCAGCTCGCCCGTCGTCTCGCGGGCAACGACTCCGGTCTCGACCTCATGGGCATGGACGTGGTGTGGACGGCCGAATTCGCCGACGCGGGCTGGATGGTCCCGGTGCCCGACGCGATGGCCGCGGAGGTCTCCGCACGCACGCTCGGCGGGCCGCTGGACACGGCCGTGTGGAAGACCGCCGACGATGAGCGCGAACGTCTCTACGCCATCCCGTTCTCCACCAACACCCAGTTGCTCTGGTACCGCAAGGACGTGCTGATCGACAAGGTCGACACCCGGCGCCCGGCGTCGACCTGGGACGGCATGCTCGAAGACGCGCTGATCAGCGGCCGCAACGGCGGGCCGACCTACATCATGGTGCAGGGCAGGCAATATGAGGGCCTGATGGTGTGGTTCAACTCGGTGCTCGCCAGCGCCGGCGGCCAGATCGTCGACCCGGAGAACCCGGACAAGGTCACCCTCAATGACACCCCCGAACACCGCGCGGCCACCGTTCGCGCACTCGAAACCCTCAAGAAGGTGGCGACGGCGCCCGGCGCCGATCCCTCGTTGACCAACTCCGACGAGAGCGCGTCGCGTCTGGGCATGGAGAGCGGTAAGGCGCTGTATCAGGTCAACTGGCCGTTCGTCTTCGCCGGCATGCGGGAGAATGCGGTCGCGGGAAGCGTTCCCTACCTTGACCTCTCGCAGTACTCGTCACTTTTCGCCGACAAGAACAACCCGCCTTCGGATGCGAAGCTGGTACCGGTCAACCGGGACATGCAGAAGGTCTTCGACTTCGCGCCGTATCCGGGTTTCGAGGGGTTGCCGACGAAGACGACGCTCGGCGGCATCAACATCGCGGTCGCGAGCACCTCCAAGCAGCAGGAGCTGGCTTACCGTGCGGCCGAGTGCATCACCGACGAGGCGTCGCAGAAGGCGTTCTCCTTCGGTGCGGGACCGCCGCCGGTCATCGAATCCATCTACGACGACGCCGATTTCCGTATCGCGTATCCGATGGCCGAGGACATCAAGCGGCAACTGCAGCCCGACCATGCGGCACTGCGTCCCAAATCGCCTGATTACCAAGCGATCTCGACACTGCTCCAGGCCAAGCTGAGTCCGGTCGGGGCGTGGGAGCCGCAGGCCTTGGTCGACGAGCTCGCCGAGGCGGTCCAGACGGCCATCGACGGGGAAGGGCTGATCCCTTGAGCGAGAACAACACACCGGGCGGCGCACCGGACGAGCAGGATCCCGGCCGGACCACCGGCCCCGACGCCTCCGACGAGGCCGCGTTCCGCTCGGGCCGCCATGCGCTGCCCGATGACGCCCCCGCCCAGACCGGACCGATCCCGATCGTCGGGAACACGCCGCCGGTGCAATCCGATCAGGTCTGGACACCGCCGCCCGGCGGACGCCACGAGGCCGATGCGGGCGCGGCGCCCGCCACGCCCGTGGGAATGTCGAAGGGTGCCTCGCCGGCCGTTTCCGGTTCGTCGGCCCCCACGGCTGCCGGTGCCACCGCGGTGATCGACCGGCCGCGCACCGATCCGGCACCGGCCAAGCCGCGCAAGCGCAGCGAGGGCAAGTCTGCGGAGCGTCGGCTGGCGTTCTGGCTCGTCGCGCCCGCCGCGCTGATGATGCTGCTGGTCACCGGCTACCCGATCCTCTACGCGGTCTGGTTGTCGCTGAACAAGATGAGCCTCTCGGCGCCGGGTGAACGCGAGTTCGTCTGGTTCGCCAACTACGCGACGGTCCTCACCGACAACTACTGGTGGACGGCCTTCAGCGTGACGGTCGGCATCACGGTGGTGTCGGTGATCATCGAACTCATCCTGGGCATGGCGATAGCACTCGTCATGCATCGGACGATCTTCGGCCGCGGCACGATCCGCACCACGGTCCTCATCCCGTACGGCATCGTGACGGTGGCGGCGGCGTTCTCCTGGTACTACGCGTGGACACCGGGCACCGGATACCTCGCGAACCTGTTGCCCGACGGCAGCGCACCGCTCACCGAGCAATGGCCGTCGCTGGCGATCATCGTCCTGGCCGAGGTGTGGAAGACGACACCGTTCATGGCGTTGCTGTTGCTGGCGGGTCTCGCGCTCGTCCCCGACGACCTGCTCAAGGCCGCCCAGGTCGACGGTGCCGGAGCCTGGACGAGGCTGTGGCGCATCATCCTTCCGCTGATGAAGCCGGCCATCCTGGTCGCGGTGCTGTTCCGCACGCTCGACGCGTTCCGCGTGTTCGACAACATCTACGTGCTGACCAGCGGCTCCAACAGCACCTACTCGGTGTCGATGTTGGGTTACGACAACCTGTTCGGGGCCTTCAACCTGGGCGTCGGATCGGCGATCTCGATCCTGATCTTCGTGTGTGTGGCCATCATCGCGTTCGTGTTCATCAAGGGGTTCGGCACCGCCGCACCGGGTTCCGACACCGAGGGGAGGTAAGCCGTTGAATACGAGCGGAAAGTCCAAGGCGTGGTGGTCGATCGCCAACATCCTGGTGATCCTGTACGCGCTCATCCCGCTGCTCTGGATCATCAGCTTGTCGTTCAAGCCGGCCAGCAGCGTGACCGACGGCAACTTCATCCCGACCGAGTTCACTCTCGACAACTACAAGAGCATCTTCGAGACCAGCGCCTTCACCTCGGCGCTCATCAACTCGATCGGCGTCGGTCTCATCACCACCGTCATCGCGGTGCTCCTGGGCACCATGGCCGCCTATGCGGTGGCCCGCCTGGAGTTCCCCGGCAAGAAGGTCCTGATCGGGGCCGCGTTGCTGATCGCGATGTTCCCCCAGATCTCGCTGGTGACCCCGCTGTTCAACATCGAGCGGCGTCTCGGGCTGTTCGACACGTGGCCCGGCCTGATCCTGCCGTACATCACCTTCGCCCTCCCGCTCGCGATCTACACGTTGTCGGCCTTCTTCCGCGAGATCCCGTGGGAGCTGGAGAAGGCGGCCAAGATGGACGGCGCCACCCCGTGGCAGGCCTTCCGCAAGGTCATCGCGCCGCTCGCCGCTCCCGGCGTCGTGACAGCGGCCATCCTGGTGTTCATCTTCGCCTGGAACGACCTGCTCCTGGCCCTGTCGCTGACATCGACCGAACGCGCGATCACCGCCCCGGTGGCCATCGCGAACTTCACCGGTAGCTCTCAGTTCACCGAACCCACCGGCTCGATCTCGGCGGCCGCGGTGGTCATCACCATCCCCATCATCATCTTCGTGCTCTTCTTCCAACGTCGAATCGTGGCCGGTCTCACCTCCGGCGCCGTGAAGGGATAACCCATGGCAGACATCGTTCTTGACAACGTCACCAAGAAATATCCCGACGGCTCCACCGCGGTGCACGGAGTGGACATCGAGATCGCCGACGGCGAGTTCGTGATCCTCGTCGGTCCGTCGGGTTGCGGAAAGTCGACCACCCTCAACATGATCGCCGGCCTCGAGGACATCACCTCGGGAGAGCTGCGGATCGCCGGGGAACGGGTCAACGAGCGTGCGCCCAAGGACCGCGACATCGCCATGGTGTTCCAGAGCTATGCGCTCTATCCGCACATGTCGGTGCGGGAGAACATCGCGTTCCCGCTGACCCTGGCGAAGATGTCGAAGGACCAGATCGCGGCGAAGGTCGACGAGGCCGCCCGCATCCTCGACCTCGGGCCGTACCTCGACCGCAAGCCGGCCAACCTCTCCGGTGGTCAGCGTCAACGCGTCGCGATGGGACGCGCGATCGTGCGGTCGCCCAAGGCATTCCTGATGGACGAGCCCCTGTCCAACCTCGACGCCAAGCTGCGTGTGCAGATGCGCACCGAGATCTCCCAGTTGCAGCAACGTCTCGGTACCACCACGGTCTACGTCACCCACGACCAGACCGAGGCCATGACCCTCGGTGACCGCGTCGTGGTGCTGCGCGGCGGATACGTGCAGCAGATCGGTACACCGCAGGAGCTGTACAACAATCCCACCAACGTCTTCGTCGCGGGTTTCATCGGCTCGCCGTCGATGAACTTCCTCGCCGGCCGGCTCGGGACCGACGGCATCGAGACCGCGATCGGGACCATCGCCCTCGACGACCACCGTGCGGTGGTCTCACGCGCGGGTGACGTCGGCAGCGGCGGCGACGTGCTGATCGGAATCCGTCCCGAACACCTCGAGGACGCCTCGCTCGTCGACCCGACGACGCGCGGCCACGGTGCCACGTTCACGGCGAACATCGACGTGCTGGAGTCGATGGGCTCGGACATCTACGCCTACTTCAACATCGGGTCCTCCCGGGCGACGAGCGATGCGCTCACCGAGCTGTCCGCGGATTCCGGCACCGACCTCGGCGGCAACCAGCTCATCGCGCGTCTGTCCCCGGACTCCAAGGTCACCCGCGGGACGACGGCCGAGCTGTTCTACGACGCGTCGAAGATCGCAGTGTTCGACCAGAGCTCGGGGGCCTCGCTGCGCGTCCGCTGATTCGCGCGGGTCAGCGCCGCCGCCGGGAGTGGTCGAGGAGTTCGTCGAAGACGTGCTCGTCCCAGATGTGCCTGCGCACCAGCCGGTATCGTTCGCACGCGACCCACAGGTAGAGTTCGGCGTCGCTGTCGAGGTCGGGCCGGATGCCGGCCCGGCGTGCCATGCGCACCACGGGCAGGAACTCCTCGCCGAACCACCGGCGGCCCACCTCGGTGCGGCTGAGGAATTCGCCGATCTCCTGACTCAGCCGGAATCCCCACGCCTCGACGTTCTCGGCGAGTTCGGCGTAGTCGAAGGGATCGACGAGCCGGATCGCCTCGGCCTGCGAACCGGTCAGCGGCACCCGCGACAGGAACAGGCGTCGATGGTCCTTGAGGATCAGGTCCGACGGCGCGTTGATGCCCTCGGGGGAGATCCGGGTGTGGATCTCGGTGACGTAGGCGTCGATGGTGACGTGGTTGCGGGCGATGGCTATCGACACCCGGTGATGGCCGTCGATGACGAAGTGCATGGAGCCGATGCGGTACAGCTGGACCGGCGGCACCGATTCGCCGCGTCGCTGTGCGGCGGCGAGACGCTGCCAGCGTTCGCGGACACGTGAGGACTTGGGCCGGAAGTAGCGGTCGAAATCCTTGGTGCGGTCGACACTTCCGACGATCGAGGCCACCTCGACCACCTGGAGCCCCAGGAAGGTCTCACCGGTGCGGCCGAGCGCGGCGACCACCTCGTCGAACGGCAGGATCGTGTTGACGTCGGCGGGTTGCCGCATGAACCACTGTGCGAGACGGGCGCGTTCGGCCTGACGCCGCAGCCGGGCGAAATCGTTCTCGGCGTCGGCGTCGGGAAAGCCGGTGTCACGCGCCATGTCTCCGCCTCACGATGTCTATGTCCCGGGTCGCCGGATCGATGTCGAACTGGCAGTACCCGACCACGTTCATCGACGTCGTCGACTCACCGATCGGCAGATCCTCGGGCCGGGTGCCGTACGGATGGACGTGGCCGTGTACGAGCACCGCCGGTTTCAGTGACCGCACCAGCGGGTGGAAACAGTCGAAACCGCGGTGGGGGGCGTCGTCACCGTCGCCGACCCCGCGTGCCGGGCTGTGCGTCAGGAGTATGTGCGGGCGCGCGGTGTTGCGCAGCGCGGCGGTGCAGCGCAACCGCATCGATCGGAGCCGCTGCTGGGTGTCGGTGTACTGGTTGGTGCCGTCGTTGTAGCGGCGGGAACCGCCGAGACCGCTGATGCGCAGACCCGCGACGGTCACCGTCCGTCCGTCCGCGTTGATCGCGCCGCGCGGTCCGGGGTCGGCGCTGGGGAGTCCGGCGCGGGTCCAGCCGGTGCGTCCGCGCCGGTACCCGCGCAGGTCGCGGTCGTGGTTGCCCGGCACGAAGACGCACGGCGCATCGCACAGCGACGAGAGGATCTCCAGGTAGTCGAACGGCAGGTCGCCGGCGCCGAGGATGAGGTCTGGCCGGGCGTCGATCCCGACTCCGTAGGTGAGAGAGTCCACCACCTCATCGGCGACCGCGAGAACCCGAACCATCAGACCAGGCTAGATGAGCCTGCGAGGCAGGCGCAGCGGGTCGACTAGCCTGGCAGGGGTGAGTGACGTGGTGACCGAGGTCGTCGGGCGGTACCTGAAGGAACGGCTGGGAGTCGATCCGCAACGGGCGTCGGTGACGTTCCTGGGGGTCGAACCGATCGATGTCCTGCGTTTCGCCGCCGTCGAGACCCCCGCCGTCGATACCCCCGCAGGCGAGATCCCCGCCGTCGATGCCCTGCCCGCCGGCCAGGTGCTCTATGTGACGTCGGGGTGCGCCCGGCACCCGATGGCCGACCCGACCGATCTGCACGCCGATCCGGTGCGGGGCCCGCGAGCCGAACTCGTGGTCCGTATGCGCGCGGGCGTCCCGCTGCCCGGTCTGCACAAGAGGATGGCGACGATGGCCGCGGCGCCCGCCGTCGAGGGCCTCATCCTCGCCGCCGATGCCCTCGTGGATCTCGGTGAGCCGCTGTGGGACGGGGCCGCGTTCACGGCCGTGTTGCTCGAGGCGGACGATCTCGGCGAGATCGTGTTGCCCGAGCCGATGGACCCGGTCCGGATGCTGCGCGCGGTACCCATCACCGCCAACGAGGCGGCCTGGGTACGGCTGAAAGGGGCGGACGCGCTGCGCGACGCGTGGCGCGAGGCCGGTATCGACGTGACCCGGCCGGATCGGGCTGCCGCCACCCCGAGCTGATGTCGACGTGTAGCGACACAGATGTAGAGGCACAGATGTAGGCGACACCGATGCGCAGAGGTTTCGGAACGAAGCCCCGAGGGAACGATTGAGCACGGGGAAGCGCGGCTTCCCAGGAGACTCCAGTGGTCTGGGAAGGGTAGGGCGCATGATTTCACTCGCAGCGGCAAGCATCGGTTCGACGGTCCGGCGGTGGTGGGCGTGACGCTGATCTCGGAGTCGCGGACCCCGGTGTCGGGATCGTCGACGATCACCGGTTCCGACCTCGACGTCTACCTCCCGCAGCAGGACACGGAGCTGCTGATCGACGTGGTGCGTGCGCAGGGAGTCGCCGGCTCACGTGTCGTGGATCTGTGTACCGGTAGCGGAGCGATCGCGATCGCCGCGGCCGGAATGGGTGCCGCCGAGGTCACCGCCGTCGACGCCTCGGCGGACGCGGTCGCCTACGCGCGCCGCGCGGCCGCCGACGCCGGGGTCTCGGTGAACGTCCGGCAGGGCGATCTGGCCATGCATGTGGGTCGCTACGACGTCGTCACCTGCAATCCCCCCTATGTCCCCACCCCGCCGGTCACCGACGCCGACCTTCATCCGGCGGGACCCTCGCATGCGTGGGACGCCGGCGTCGACGGACGCGCGGTGCTCGACCCGCTGTGCGCGCACGTCCCGGAGCTGCTCGTCCCCGGCGGTGTGCTGCTGCTGGTGCACTCGGAGTTCGCCGACGCGGAGGCCTCGCTGCAGGCGTTGCGCGACGGCGGGCTGACGGCCGAGGTCGTCGCGGAGAAGTTCATCCCGTTCGGTCCGGTGCTGAGCGCACGCGCGGAATGGCTCGAAGGGCTCGGACTGCTGGAGCCGGGACGACGGGTCGAGCGGCTGGTGGCGATCGCCGCTGTCGCGCCCAGCGCAGGCAGCGGCACCGACGGGAACCTCCGGTGACGCGGGGAGGACGCAGGTGACGACCGGAGAATCGATCGCGCAGGAGCCGCCGACCGGGAAGCGGACCGGGGTGCGCGTGGTCCGCGGAGGGCCGGTACTCGTCGAGGGGCCGGTCGACATCGAGCTGCCCGACGGCACCCGCGTGCAGTCCGACCGCTTCATGGTCGCGGTCTGCGCCTGCGGCCGCAGCAAGACCTATCCGCTGTGCGATACCAGCCACCGCAGACGCAGGCGGCGCCCGGCCGACTAGCTCCGGGCGCCCTCAGATACCCGGGAAGGCGCTCTCGCCGCGCTCCCAGGCCGCCATCACGTGCCGTTCCAGGGCGTCTTCGACGAACAGGAACGCGCGGATGCCGAAGATCACGTCGACCTCGGTGTCCGGCTCGGACCGGATCAGGTCGCCGACGACGTCGGTGCGCAGGATCTGCTCGTGGACGGCGTCGGCCTCGACGTGCTCGCGGTAGAAGTGGCGGCACTCCTCGGGAGCGTCGAGCCGTTCCAGGCCGGCCAGCAAGCGTTGCGACCCGGGTGACGAGGTGATCTCGGTGGCCGCGAGGTGACCGACCGCGGCACCGCGGTACCGACGGTGCAGGCCGAACAGCGACATGAGGTTGACCGGCGTCAATGCCACCCCGGGCACGGTGTCGAGGTAGCCGAGGTAGTCGGCGGAGAGGTCCGACGCGCGCAGCAGGTCGGCGAAGAGTTCCTGGTGCACCGCATCTCCGCGACCGCCGCCGAACTCGTCGAACTCCACTGCCACGAAGGCGGCCTTCGCGTGTCCGCGCAGGCGCGGGATCGCCCACGCGTGCGGATCGGCCTCCTTGAGGTGATAGAGGGATCGCAGGGCGAACATCTGCCGGTACTGCTCCCACGTCCCCGTGTCCCGGAGATGGTACGAGGCGCCCTCGCCGTCGGGGTTCTCGATGCACAACTCGTCCATCTCGTGCCCGGCGGTGTCCTCCTCGCCGGCCGCGGGGACGTCTCGGTCCAGCGCGGCGAGGAAACGGCGTTCGAGTTCGGCGCGCACCGCCAGCAACGCCGGATGCCATTCCCAGGTGACGTCCGCGTCGGCGAATCCCACGTAGTGCATCTCGTAACAGACGTAGAGCGCCAATTGCAGGTCGTCGCCGTAGGGGTCGGCCTCGGACACGTGGCCGGTGATCTCGGACCGGGCCGGGGCGTCGGGGTCGGATCGGAGCAGTTCGATCACGGCCTGCGACAACGGGCCGCGCGCACCCGGAAGATCCGGTCGCCGCAGCACCGCGCCGCGCGTCGGCGTGTGGTCGACGATCATCTCTGCTGACACCAGGTGTCCTCCTGTCGCTTTCCGCGGATCGTTCTCGTGCTGAATCGTCCGCGGCTGTGTCCCCCGGGTAGCCGAAACCGGCGGCGGGCAAACGCACCACCCCGAAGGTGTGATCGTCCTCCCAGGATATGGCAGGTCTGCGGAACTCAGCCGAGCCCGGCCCGCAGCTCGTCGTCGAGCGAGGCGCGGACGAGTGCGGCGGCGAGCACCTCGGGCCGTCCGCCGGCGAGACCGGCGAGTTCGTCCGGATCGTCGGGGAGTCCGAGGTCCCGTGCCGCGGACAGCGCGCGCTTGTCGAAATGCGGCGCCACCCAGTTCCACACCGACTGGACCTCGCGCAGGAAGATGTCGGCGCCGACCGGGCCGATGCCGGTGAACTCCTGCAACGACTTCGCCGCGCGGGTGGCGTCGGAGTCGGCCGCACGCGCCAGTTCGCGGAGGTCGCCGTGGTAGTCGTCGAGGACTTTTCGCCCGGCCTGCACGAGCCGGGTGGCGGTGCTCTCGTCGTAGCGGACGTAACGCCCGCGGCCCAGGGCCGCGACCAGGCTCTGCCGGTGGGCGTGGGCCATCTTCTCCGGGGTGCGGAAACCGGCGGCGAACAGCTCACGGGCGGCGGCCACCGCGATGCCGGCCGAGATCCGGGTACTCAGCAACAGCGCCAGTACGAGGAGTTCGAACAACGGTGCCGGGGTGTCCTTCAGCGCGATCCCGGCTTCGTCGGCATAGGTGCGTCCGGCGCGGTCCAGCAACGTCGAGACGATCTGCGTCGCGTCGTGGTCGCGGGTCATCGAAAGCCCTTCTCGTCGCGGGTCAGGTCGTCGGGTCAGGGGCGTCGCGGTCGCGGGTTGTCGCAGGCCGGCCTCACAGCCAGTGGCTGCGGCGGAAGACCACGAACAACAGGGTGCACAAGGAGACCAGGACGCCGAGGACCACGGGGTAACCCCAGGGCTGGTGCAGCTCGGGCATGTGGTCGAAATTCATGCCGTAGATGCCGGCGACCATGGTCGGCACCGCGGCGATCGCCACCCATGCAGAGATCTTGCGCATGTCGGTGGACTGCTGGATACCGACCTTCGCCGCGGCCGCCTGCAGCAGTGAGATGAGCAGGTCGTCGTATTCCAGTACCCGGTCGATGACGGTGGTGAGATGGTCGGCGACATCGCGGAAGTGACGGCGGATCTCTTTGGGCACCAAGGGGTTACCGCTGGCGGTGAGGCTCTGTAACGGGGCTGTCAGCGGGGTGACCGCACGGCGGAGCTCGAGCACCTCGCGACGCAGGACATAGACCGGGTCGATGTCGAGCGAGTGACTCTGCCTGCCGAAGACGGCCTCCTCGATCGCGGCGACGTCGACGTCCATCCGGTCGGTCACCGCGAGGTAGCTGTCGACGACCTTGTCGGCGATGGCGTGCAACACCGCGGTGGGACCGAGCGCGAGTCGGTCGGGCATGCTCTCGAGGCGACGCCGCAGCTCCGACAGCTCGGTGTGCTCGCCATGACGCACCGTCAGGACGAAGTCGGGGCCGACGAAGATCATGATCTCGCCGGTCTCGACCACCTCGCTGGCCTTGACCATCGAGTCGTGCTCGACATAGGCCACCGTGCGCAGCACCAGGAACTGGGTGTCGTCGTACACCTCGAGCTTCGGCCGCTGATGAGCGTGCACGGCGTCTTCGACGACGAGTTCGTGGAGACCGAATGTCGCGCCAACATCGGCCATCTGCGCGTCGTCGGGGGCGTGCAGTCCGACCCACACGAAACCCTCACCGGTCTCGCGGACCCGCTCGAGCCCCTCGGCGTAGCCGACACGTCCGGGTTCTCGGTGGCCGTTGACATAGATCGCGGAGTCCACGACCGCCCGGGCCACGGGCACACGGAGTTGAGGCAGCGGGCGCCGCTCGCGGCGCGGGGGGAGGCCGCGTGGACCGGGCCGGGGGATCGAGGACACGGTTGCCGATCGTACCCGCGGCCCTCGTACAATCCCGAGGTGTCCTTCGACGTCACCGTGTACACGACCACGTTGATCACGCTGATCGTCATCATGGACCCGCCCGGTCAGATCCCGATGTTCCTCAGCCTGGTCGGTCAGCGATCACCCGAGTACCGCCGCCGTGCGGCGTGGCAGGCGCCCATGGTGAGTCTGCTGGTGATCAGCGTGTTCGCGATCGGCGGCAAGGCGATCCTGAGCTATCTGCACATCGGCATCCCCGCCCTCCAGGGCGCGGGCGGACTGCTGCTGTTGCTCGTGGCGCTGCAGTTGCTGACCGGCCTGGGCAATGTCGGCGATCCCAAGGCCTCCGACGACGTCAACGTCGCACTCGTCCCGCTGGGTACCCCGCTGCTCGCGGGGCCGGGCGCCATCGCGGCGGTCATCGTGCAGGTCAGTGCCGTCGACGGCGGGGCAGGCGGTTATCTGGCCATCGCCGCGGCGATCATCAGCGTGCATCTGGTGGTGATGCTGGTGCTGCGGTATGCGACGGCCCTGATCCGCGTTCTCGGTGTCGGCGGCATCACCCTGCTGGCGAAGATCGCCGGTCTGTTGCTCGCCGCGATCGCGGTGCAGCTCATCGCCGACTCCGTGATGGGCTTCGTCGCCGAGGGCGCGTGAGCCCTCGAGTGCCGGGCACTGTCGGTCGAGGGGCGGCTACGGTGGCAGGGTGCGAAAACGTCTCGTCGGCAAACGACTTGTCGCGGTGGCCGGACTGCTCCTCGTGCTGGCGGTGGTGATCGCCGGTTGCACCGACGACACCCCGGCGCCCCGGGGGATCGTGATCGGTTCGTCCGAACAGCCCGCAATGCGGGTGATGGCCGAGGTGTACGCCGGCGCGCTACGGAACTCGGGCACACTCGTCTTCGCCGACCAGCTCAGGGGGGACGACGCCGAACTCCTCGACGAGATGGACCGCGCCGCGCTCGACCTGTTCCCGGCCTTCACCGGCGACCTGCTGTCGCTGCTGGCGCCGTCGTCGACCGCGGTCACCGCCACCGACGTCTACCACGACCTGAACCGTTCTCTGCCCCAGGGGGTTTCGGTCGGCGATGAAACCCCGGTATCGGCGGCCCCGCAGATCTTCGTCGCGACGTCACTGGCCGGGAGCGTCGACGCCACCGACCTCGAGGACTGTTCCCGCCTGCCGGCGGGCCTGCCGGTCGTCGCGGTCGACACCCCTGCGGAGTCGACGCTGCGTGCATTCGCCGCCGCGGGTTGCGCTTTCGGTCCGGTCGAGACGGTCGCGAGCACCGAGGACGTTCTCCGTCGCGCATCCGGAGGTGCCGCGGTCGGTCTGCTCACCCCGCTCGACCTTGCCGGCGAGGACGCCGAAGGCGCGTCGTCAGAGGTTCAGGCCCTGCGCAACTCGGCCGGGGGTGGCGCTTCGGCCGACAACCCGCCCACCGGTGCGCCGGCCACTGAAGCCGTACGGCCGGCGGACCGGTCGGGCCCGCGCGCCGAGGTTCTCGTCCCGGTGTTCCGGTCCGCGGCGTTCGGCCGCGAACAGGTCAAGACGATGAACAAGGTCGCCGGCGAGATCACCACCGCCGACCTGGCCACCATGGCCAGCCGCGTCGAGGCGGGTGCGGACCCACGGGACGTGGCCCTGAAGTGGCTCGGGGAGCACGGACTCTAGGGAGTCGCCGAGCCCGCGACCAGAGTCGCCACTGACTTTCGACGTCACTGGGCCTTCGACGTCACTGGGCCTTCGACAGGGCCCATCCGGTGAGCTTGGCGGAGACCCACTGGTACTTCGAGGCGACGATGCGAACCGACAGGTCGAGGATCTTGGCATCGGTGCCGACCAGGATGCGTGCCTTGTTCTTGCGTACGCCGTCGATGATGACGTCGGCGGCGTCCTCGCTGGTCATGCGGGCGAGGTAGCGGTCGAAGAACGCGGCGGTGGACTTCTGGTCGTGGTCGCCGGAGACGGTGGCGTTGCGGGCGATCGCGGTCTTGATGCCGCCGGGATGCACGCAGGTCACCTTCACCGGGTGCTTGGCGATGATCATCTCCTGGCGGAGCGCCTCGGTGAAGCCCCGGACCGCGAACTTCGCGGAGTTGTAGGCGGCCTGTCCGGGCTCGGCGAGCAATCCGAAGAGGGAGGAGGTGTTCACGATGTGACCGTCCCCGGAGGCGATCACGTGCGGCAGGAACGCCTTGGTGCCGTTGACGACGCCCCAGTAGTCGACGTCCATCACCCGCTCGATGTCCTTGAACTCGGTGCGTTCGATCTCGCCGTGATGGGCGATGCCCGCGTTGTTGAAGACCACGTTGACCACGCCGAAATGGTCCTTGACGGTGTCTGCGTAGGTCAGGACGGCTTCGCGCTCGGCGACGTTGAGCAGTTGCGAATGAACTTCTGCGCCGGTCTCTTTGACCAGCTGCTCGGTCACCGCCAGTCCATCGGGGGTGACGTCGGAGATGGCCAGGCGGGCACCTCTGCGGGCGAGTTTGATCGCCAGGTCACGGCCCATGCCCGAGCCGGCGCCGGTGATGACGACGACCTTGCCGGAAAAGTCCTTCATGTGTTGTCTCCTACGGGATCGTTGAGGCGGGGAGGTCGTGTCGCGGTCAGGCGTTCACTGCGGTGGGTTCACCGGCGGCCGAAGCGTTCTGTCCCGGCGTCGAGACGAGATGGGGCCGTGCTCCGCGGGTCACGTCGTAGGCGGCGACGTCGAAGTGCCGGGTCGTCTGTCGGTACGCGAAGGTGAAGCCCGGCCACAGCGTGGTGATGTTGCCGTTGGCGTCCTTGTACCAGGAGGCGCAGCCGCCGTTGACCCAGACGCTGTTGCGTAGCTTGTGCTGGATGCCCGCGTTGAACTCCTGTTGTGCGGTGAGCTTCACCTCCGTGCGAGTGATGCCCTGCGCCCGTACCGTTTTCAGATAGTCCACCAGGTAGTTCAGTTGCGACTCGATCATGTACACCATCGAGGTGTGGCCGAGTCCGGTCGACGGTCCGACCATCAGCATCATGTTCGGGAAGCCGTGCACGAACGATCCCTTGTATCCCTGCATGCCGATGTCGCCCCACACCTGCGCGAGGCTGCGGTCGTCCTTGCCGACGATCTTCTCGAACACCGGCGAGTCGGTGACGTGGAATCCGGTCGCGACCACGATGACGTCGACCTCACGGGTGGTGCCGTCCTTGGCCACGATCCCGGTCGGGGTGATCCGGTCGATCCCGTCGGTGACGAGGTCGACGTTGGGCCGGGCGAGCGCCGGGTACCAGTCGTTGGAGCGCAGGATGCGCTTGCAGCCGACCTGGAAGGTCGGGGTGGCCTTGCGGCGCAGCTCGGCGTCCCGGCCGATGCCGCGCAGGATGTTCGCGCGACACAGCAGCTCGACCGGCTTGAGTGCCTTGGGGGAGTAGGTCAGGCCGAAGGCGACCACCTCGTTGGCGGCGTAGATGCCGCCCCGGACGGCCGACTGGTAGCCGGGCACGTTCTTGAAGGCCCAGTGTTCGGTCTTGCTGTAGGGCCGCTCGGTGCGGGGGACGATCCACGGCGCGGTGCGCTGGTAGACGTCCAGACGGCCGGCGACCTTGGCGACTTCGGGAACCAGCTGGATAGCCGAGGCGCCGGTGCCGATCACCGCGACGCGCTGACCGGAGAAGTCGTGGTCGTTGTCCCAGCGGGCGGAGTGCACGATCTTGCCCTCGAAGGAGTCGATGCCCGCGATGTCGGGGAGGTTGGGCTCGCACAGCGGGCCGACGCCGCCGATCAGCACCCGGGCGCGTACCTGTTGGGTCTCGCCGTCCCGCTCGGTGTCGATGATCCAGCGGGCCTCGTCCTCGTTCCAGCGGGCGTTGGTGACCTCGGTGCCGAAGCGGGACCGCGAGGCGATGTCGTATTTGTCGGCGACCCCGTTGATGTAGTCGTGGATCTCGGGCTGATGCGAGTAGGACCTCGACCAGGTCGGGTTCTTGGCGAACGAATAGGAGTAGAGCTGCGACGGTACGTCGCAGGCGGCGCCGGGGTAGGTGTTGTCGCGCCAGGTGCCGCCGAAATCGCGACCGCGATCGAGGAGGACGAAGTCGTCGAAGCCGTTCTGCTTGAGGCGGACTGCCGCACCGAGACCCGAGAAGCCTGCACCGATGATGGCGATCTCTACATCGTTCGTTGTCATGGTGCCACCCTAAAGTGGTACTGAACACGTGTCAATAGCTATTGAACGTCAATCAATAGGGGTAGTCTGGCCCGAGACCACCAGGAGAGGAACATCCACAGTGTCGGTGCTCAGAGAAGGCCGGATCAGGGATGATCGCAAGCGCACCCGGATGACCCCGGAGGCCCGCCGCGATCAACTCATCGAGTTCGGTCTCGCCATGGTGCGGGAACGGCCGCTCGAAGAGATCACGATCGACGCCATCGCCGACGCGGCGGGGGTGTCACGCGCACTGCTGTTCCACTACTTCGCCTCCAAGCAGGAGTTCCACGTCGCGATCGCGCAGGCGCAGGCCGACCAGATGCTGGCGTGTACCGCACCCGACGACTCGCTCGGCGACCCGATCGCGATGCTGTCGGCGTCGATGGCGGCCTTCGTCGACTATGTCAGCGAGAACCGCACCGCCTACACGGCCCTGATCCGCGGTGCGTCGAGCTCCGACCCGGCCATGCGTGAGGTCATCGACCGCACCCGGGAGGTGATGGTGCGGCGCGTCCTCGACCACGCACCCGCTTTCGGGGTGGAGGTCACCCCGACCGTGGTGATGAGCGTGCACGGGTGGGTCGCCTTCGTCGAGGAGACGACGATCCGCTGGCTGACCTCGTCGACGGTGAGCCGGACCGAGCTCCTGGCCTTGATCACCGCGGCGCTGCCGGCGCTGGCGGCGGCGGTTCCCGCCGACCCGGAGCCGTCGCCCGGCCCCTAGAGTCCGACGGCCCGCGGTATGTCGGCGTCCCCAGAGCGCCATCGGCCTTGGGGGTGAGCGCGGCGACATTGCGCGCGGGTACCCGTCGGTATCCCCGCGTCGGGTACGCGCGGGGACTCGCACCGGTTCTCCTCAACACCGACACCGACACCGACACCGACACCGCGATCGGGGTACGCGGTGCGCGCGATCGAACATCAGATGACAAGCTCGTGGGCAGGGGAGTCGAACGATGGGGGCGGAGAACTGCTGACCGACGTGAAGGTGGACGCATGACGACGACCGAATCCCGCCCTGGGATGAACGCTGACGCACAGGGCACAGGGGCCAGGATCCGCAAGGTGTTCGGCGGCGCCGAGCGACTGGCCTCTGACGACGCGCCGTTCTGGTTCGTCACGCCGGCACTGGGCTGGTCGGTGGTATTGCAGATGGTGTGGGTCCTCGACGACGAGGTCTCCCTCGAGGCGCTGACCGCGATGAACGCCGCCCTGGCGCGTGGACGACTGCACCGCATGCTCGTGCCGTCGACGGTGTACGGAGCGCGCCCGCGCTGGGTCGACGCGCCCGACAGTCCCGGCCTGGCCGCCGACACCGAGCCGGTGGCGGAGGCCGACATCGACGCCTGGGCGACCGCGGAGATGTCCACGGTCCCCCTCGACGCGGAGGGCGGCCGGTGCTGGCGGCTTCGCAGTGCTCCCACCGAGTCCGGCGGCACAGTGGTGTCGCTGTGCACGTTGCATGTGCTCACCGACGGTCGCGGCATGCTGGCCGCGGCGGCCGAGGCCGCCGCGGCGTCGGCGGTGCCGTTGATCCCGGACACCGAGGCACCCGCTGCGGCCCCGAACCCGAAGTCGCCCACTGCGATCCGGCGACGCCAGCAGATCGCCGACGTCGCCGACGCCTGTGTCCAGGCGGGCGCGGCGGCCACCGGCATCGTCCGTGCCGCGCTCGCCCGGCGCAAGAGCGCGGGTTTCGAGTCCGATCCGCGTCCCGCGCGCGCCCCCATCGCCGAGCGATCACCTGCTGCCGAGTTCGCCTGGGCCACCGCGACTGTCCCCGCCGCCGAGTGGGACCGCGTCGCGCGCGAACACGAGGGTTCGTCGAATACCCTGTTCATCGCCGCGGTGAGCGGGCTCCTCCGGTCCAGCGGCCACGCACCGCTCGGGCACCCGATCAAGGTGGGTGTGCCGGTCGACCGCCGCGAGGGCGAGAACGACACCCGCTCGAATGCCATTGCGGGAGTGTCGGTGTTCCTCACCGACGAGCCGGTGGCCGGTGGCGACCTCGGCGGCATCCGCGCGGCCTGCAAGGCGGCGTTCGTGCGACTGTCCGAAGGACGGCGCGCGCCACAGGTTTACCTGCGCCCGCTGGTCTGGTTCATCCCCGCCTCGGTGATCATCAAGATCGTCAGCGCGGGCACCGGGATGCCGGACGCGGTGATCTCCAACCTCGGCGACGTTCCGCCGGAGGCGACCCTGATCGGCGGCCGGCCGGTGCGAAAGCTGGCGTTTCGCGGGATGGCCCAGGGCGTCGACGCCGCGGCGGGCCACCGGTTCGGCGACGGTGTGCAGTCCTGGCTGATCCGCACCAGGGATCAGGTCACGTTCACCGTCCTGGGATGCGACGAGAACAGTTTCGGTTCCGATGCCGTCCTCGCAGATCTCCTGCACCGCGAACTGACGGCCTGGGGGCTGCCACACGAGATCTGGTGAGGTGCGATGTGGTGGCGCAATCCACGGGAATAGGGCACGCGCGGAGGTGAGCCACCGCTACTCATGACCTCACCGGACAGCTGTCGCCGCTGCGGCCGGCGTGTGCGAGTCTCAGCTGCGCCCGGAGCGCGAACCCCCGATCGAGACAGCAGGCGGCCCCTGCCGGAGAGTCCGGCAGGGGCCGCCTGCTGTGATCTGCTTGTAGTCCTACTCGCCGAAGGCCTCGTCGAGGATCTCCTGCTGCTCGACTGCGTGTACCTTGCTCGAGCCCGACGACGGCGCAGACATCGCGCGGCGCGACACCCGGCGGAGCCCGCCGAGGAGGTCGGGCAGCACCTCCGGCAGCCACAGGCCGAGGAACGGCCACGGACCCTGGTTGGCCGGTTCCTCCTGGACCCAGCGGAACTCGGTCGCGTTCGGGTACTGCTCGAGGGTGTTGCGCAGACGACGGTGGGGCACCGGGTAGAGCTGCTCGATACGGACGATGGCGATGTCCTCGCGACCCTCCTTGTCCCGGCGCGCGGCGAGCTCGTAGTAGAGCTTGCCGCTCACCAGCAGCACTCGCTTGACCTTGCCGCGATCGGCGTCGTCGTCCTTCACGAAATGCGGGTCGTCGATCACCGAACGGAACTTGTCCTCGGTGAAGTCCTCGACCGGGCTGACCGCAGCCTTGTTGCGCAGCATCGACTTCGGGGTGAAGACGATGAGCGGGCGGCTGATGCCGTCGAGTACGTGGCGACGAAGCAGGTGGAAGTAGCTGGCCGGTGTCGACGGCAGCGCCACCGTCATCGAACCCTCGGCGCACAGCTGCAGGAAGCGCTCGATACGACCCGAGGTGTGGTCCGGGCCCTGGCCCTCGTGTCCGTGCGGCAGGAGCAGCACGACGTCGGAGAGCTGGCCCCACTTGGCCTCACCGGAGGAGATGAACTCATCGATGATGGACTGCGCGCCGTTGACGAAGTCGCCGAACTGACCCTCCCACACCACGAGGGCGTCGGGGTTGCCCACGGAGTAGCCGTACTCGAAGCCGACGATCGCGAACTCGGAGAGAGGCGAGTCGTAGACCATGAACCGGCCGCCGTTGTTCTCGGCGCCGTTCTCCTCACCCACGGGCTGCAGATTGTTGAGCGGCGTGTACTCCTTACCGGTCGACCGGTCGATGAGTACCGAGTGACGCTGCGTGAACGTGCCGCGACGCGAGTCCTGGCCGGACAGCCGGACGGTGCGCCCCTCCATGACCAGCGAACCGAACGCCAGCAACTCGGCGAACGCCCAGTCGATGTTGCCCTTGCGGGCGGCCTCGGCACGACGCTCCAGCACCGGCTTGACGCGCGGATGCGGGGTGAAACCCTCGGGGACGTTGACGAACGCGTCGCCGATGAGCTCCAGGGTCTTGTTGTCGACGGCGGTCACCAGCTTGGTCGGCAACGTCTGGTCGGCCTGGATCGACGGGGACGGCTCGACGCTGAACTTCTCGAGTTCCTTGACCTCGTTGAAGACCCGTTCGAGCTGACCCTGGTAGTCGCGTAGGGCGTCCTCGGCCTCCTTGGTCGAGATGTCACCGCGACCGATCAGGGCCTCGGTGTAGCTCTTGCGGACGCCGCGCTTGGTGTCGATGACCTCGTACATCGCCGGCTGCGTCATCGAGGGGTCGTCACCCTCGTTGTGGCCGCGGCGACGGAAACAGACGAGGTCGATGACGACGTCCTTGTGGTAGGTCTGGCGGTAGTCGACGGCCAGCTTGGCAGCCCAGACGCAGGCCTCGGGGTCGTCACCGTTCACGTGGAAGATCGGCGCGCCGATCATCTTCGCCACGTCGGTGCAGTACTCCGTGGAACGCGAGTGCTCGGGTGCGGTGGTGAAGCCGACCTGGTTGTTGACGACGATGTGCACGGTGCCGCCGGTGCGGTAACCGGGCAGCATGGCCATGTTGAGGGTTTCGGCGACCACGCCCTGGCCGGCGAATGCGGCATCGCCGTGCAGCATGAGCGGCAGGATCGGGAAACGATCGTCCTCGTCCATGAGGTCCTGCTTGGCGCGGACCAGACCTTCGAGGACCGGGTCGACGGCCTCGAGGTGGCTCGGATTGGCGGTCAGCGAGACGTTGATCTCGTTGTCGCCGAACATCTGGTAGTACTTGCCCTCCGCGCCGAGGTGGTACTTGACGTCACCCGAACCGTGCGCCTGCGACGGGTTCAGGTTGCCCTCGAACTCGCTGAAGATCTTCGAGTACGGCTTGCCGACGATGTTGGCGAGCACGTTCAGACGGCCGCGGTGCGGCATACCGATGACGACCTCGGTCAGGTTGTGCTCGGCGCTCTGGTCGATGACCGCGTCCATCATCGGGATGACCGACTCGGCACCCTCGAGCGAGAAACGCTTCTGGCCGACGTACTTGGTCTGGAGGAACGTCTCGAAGGCCTCGGCGGCGTTCAGCTTGCTCAGGATGTACTTCTGCTCGCCGACCGGCGGCTTCACATGCTTGATCTCGACCCGCTCCTGCAGCCACTTCTGCTGCTCGGGTTCGAGGATGTGGGTGTACTCCACGCCGACGTGACGGCAGTACGCGTCGCGCAGGATCGACAGCACGTCGCGCAGCTTCATCTTCTCCTGGCCGTGGAAACCACCGACCTTGAAGCTGCGGTCGAGATCCCAGAGGGTCAGACCGTAATTCTGGATGTCGAGATCCGGATGGCTGCTGCGCGCGTCGCTGTCCATCATCAGCGGATCGATGTCGGCCATCAGGTGGCCTCGACTGCGGTATGCCGCGATCAGCTCGAGAACGCGGGTGGACTTGTCGACCAGGCCGGTCGGCAGGTCGCGACGCCAGCGGACCGGCTCGTAGGGGACATGGAACGCGGTGAAGATCTCGTCGTAGAACGCATCGTCGATGAGGAGCTGGTGGACGGTGCGCAGGAAGTCGCCCGACTCGGCGCCCTGGATGATCCGGTGATCGTAGGTCGAGGTGAGGGTCATCAGCTTGCCGACGCCGAGCTCGGCGATCTGCTCCTCGCTGGCGCCCTGGAACTCGGCCGGGTACTCCATGGCGCCGGCGCCGATGATGGCACCCTGGCCCTTCATCAGGCGCGGTACCGAGTGCACGGTGCCGATGGTGCCCGGGTTGGTCAGCGAGATGGTGACGCCGGAGAAGTCGTCGGCGCCGAGCTTGCCGTCACGCGCGCGTCGGACGATGTCCTGGTAGGCGGTGTAGAACTCGGCGAAGCCCATCGTCTCGCAGTGCTTGATCGCTGCGACGACGAGCGTGCGGTTGCCGTCCTTGCCGACCAGGTCGATGGCCAGCCCGAGGTTGGTGTGCGCCGGGGTGACGACGTTCGGCTTCCCGTCGATCTCGGCGAAGTGCCGGTTCATGTTCGGGAAGGACTTGATGGCCTGGACGATCGCGTAACCCAGGATGTGGGTGAAGCTGATCTTGCCGCCGCGGGTACGGGCGAGGTGGTTGTTGACGACGATGCGGTTGTCGATCATCGCCTTGGCCGGAACGGCGCGAACACTGGTGGCCGTCGGGATCTCCAACGACAGGGCCATGTTCTTCGCGATGGCTGCCGCGGGACCGCGAAGCACCTTGTTCGAGTCGGCTGCCTCGGCGGGCTTGCCCGCATCGGGCTTGGCGGCGGATTTCGGCTGCGAGCGGGCGGAGCCGTCCCGGCTGGCGACACTGTGGCCGGATGCGGCCTTGGTCGCGGTGGACTCCTTGGCGGGCGAGGGCTTGCGCGCGGGCACGGTGCGCGCAGGCTCCTGGTCGAGCGTGACCTGCTTGCGCGTGGGGGCACTGCCGTTGGTGGCCGAACCCGCCGACGACTTGGGGGCGGAAGATCCCTTGGCAGAAGGTTCCTTGGCGGAAGAATCCGGGGCGGAAGACTTTGCGGACTTCGACGTGGTCGCCTCGGTCGACGGGGAGCCGCCGTTCTCGCCGGGTTGGTAATTCTTCAGAAGCTCATGCCAACTCGGGTCCACCGAGCTCGGGTCTTCTTTGAACTGCTGGTACATTTCCTCGACCAGCCACGTGTTCTGTCCGAAATCAGAAATCGAACTGCTGCTCACAGCGGTATCTCGCCTCAATTCCCTGAAGGTGCCGGGTTCTCTGCCACGCTGTCGTCTCTTGTGGAGACTATCCGTGAATCAACTGACGATGCTACGCGTCGTCGAGTCGATCACACCTACCGACCTGCTACTACCGAGTCAGTTCGTGTGGGCCGGTTCTTGATGTTCGACGTGCCCCGTTGCACGTCCGGTCATCGGGCCGTCGGGCCCGGGCGCCGGCGAGTTGTCGGGATCGACACCTGCATCCCAGAACCCGCGGTACCTCTGTCCCAACGTCAGCAGCTCCTCGTGTGTTCCGAGTTCGACGATGTGGCCGCCGTCGACCACCGCGATCATGTCCGCGCGCGCGGCGGTGGCGAGGCGGTGGGCGACGATCACCGAGGTGCGGCGCCGGGTCACCGCACGCCCGGCGGCGAGAACCTGGGCTTCGGTGGCCTGGTCGAGGGTTGCGGTCGCCTCGTCGAGGAGCAGCAGGTCGGGGTCGACGAGCTCGGCGCGGGCCAGCGCGATGAGCTGGCGCTGGCCGGAGCTCAGTCCGTGGCCGCGTTCGCCGATGGGGTGGTTCATCCGGCCCGGCAAGGACGCGATCATCCCCAGCGCGCCGACGGCGGCAGCCGCGGCAGCGATCTCCGCGCGCCCGGCGTCGGGCCGGCCGTAGGCGATGTTGTCGGCGACGGTGCCGGTGAACAGGTGTGGTTCCTGCGGAACGAGTCCCAGCCGGCGTCGATATCCGGAGAGCACGATGTCGGCGATGTTCGTGTGGTCGACGAGGACCCGGCCGGAGGTGGGGTCGTAGAACCTGGCGAGGAGCTTGACGATCGTCGACTTGCCCGCACCCGTCCGGCCGACGATCGCGAGCGAGGTCCCGGGCGGGATGTGCAGGTCGACGTCGTCGAGCGCATCCGAGGCGGCCCCCTGGTAGCGGAACCCGACGCGTTCGAAGTCGACCTCGCCCTCGAACCCGGCGGCGGGGGCCGGACGGGCGTCGGGAGGTGTGCGCAGGGAACTCGGGGTCTGGAGCAGGTCGCCGATGCGTCGGAGACCGACGGCGGCCTGCTGGTAGCCGTCGAAGACCTGCGACAGCTGCTGGACGGGGCCGAACAGCATCGTGAGGTAGAGGACGAATGCGACGAGGGTGCCCGCCGAGAGCGATCCCGATGCGACCTGTCCCGCGCCGACGCCGAGCGCGATGGCCGTCGCGACATCCGACATGAGCTGGATCAACGGGAAGTAGGCGGCGATCGCGCGCTGGGACACCATCCGTGCCTCGACCCAGGCTGCCGACCGCTGCGCGAAGCGTGTCTGCGCGCTCCGGGTGCGCAGGTAGGTCTGGGTCGTCTTGATGCCGGCGATGTTCTCCTGGAAGTCGGCGTTGACGGTGCTGATCAGCTCGCGGGAACGGGTGTAGGCGCGCGATGCGACCCGCCGGAAGACCACCGTCGCGGCGATGAGCAGCGGGAACACCGGAAGGACGAGGAGTCCGAGCAGTGGCCCGGTGATCAGCAGCGCGATGATGACCCCGACGAGCGTGAGCATCGCCACGATGGCCGATGTCAGACCCGCCTGCAGGAAGGTCGACAGCGCGTCGATGTCGGTGGTCATCCGCGTCATGATGCGGCCGGACAGTTCCCGCTCGTAGTAGTCCAGACCCAGTCGCTGGATGTGCGCATAGCTGCGGATGCGCAAACCGAACAGCACGCGTTCGCCGGCACGCGTCGACGTCATGGTCATCGACGACGCCGCGACCCAGCCGATCGCGACCAGCACGATGCCGCCTACGGCCGCCCACCAGAGCGTGGACCGGTCGGTGGATCCGGTCGCGTCGATCACCGCACGGGCGATGCTCGGAAACGCGAGTCCGACGAGGGTCTCGACGGCGATCGCGACGAGGGCGGCAGCCAGCAGCCAGCGGACCGGGGCGAGCAGGCCGCGCAGGGTGAACTCGGGGTTCTCGCGCCGGGCGGCCTCGACGTCGACCTCGGGATCCTCGATGGCCGGGGGGAGTGCGTCCACACTCGCCTGCAGCTCGGGGGTGGCCGGCATCGAGCCGAGGGCGCTGGCCACCCCGCCGCCGCGTCCTCCGGTCCTGGTGCCCGCTCCGGCCAGGACTCGGGGCCCGCCCGTCGTCGGGGCCTGCGCGGAACCGGCTGCGGGCCAGAGGCTCTCGAGCTGTTCCGCGCCGATCGTGGCGACGGGTGGCGGCTGCGTGCTCTCGGCATCGGGGTCCGAAGCCGTGCTCGTCATCAGCTCACGGAATCGCGGGGAAGTCGCCTCGAGCTCGTCGAGGGTCCCGAGGGCCGTGATGCGCCCGTCGTCGAGAACCGCGATCCGGTCGGCGAGGACGAGCGTCGACCGGCGGTGGGCGAGGACCAGCATCGTGGCACCCTGCCTGCGCAGACGGCCCAGGATGCGGGATTCGGTGCTCGCATCGACCGCGGAGGTGGCGTCGTCGAGCACGAGGACGGCCGGATCGGCGAACAACGCGCGGGCCAGCGCGATGCGCTGACGCTGGCCGCCGGACAGGGTGAGGCCCCGTTCGCCGATGACGGTGTCGTAGCCGTCGGGCAGTGCCCGGACGAACTCGTCGGCATCGGCGGCGACGGCTGCCGCACGGACACGGGCGGCGACGTCCGCGTCGGTGTCGATCTCGTCGGTGTCGTTCTCTTCTGGGCCGTCGGGCCGGTCGGCGGCCGGGCCCATGGCGATGTTCGCGGTGATGGTGTCGGAGAACAGGAACGGTTCGTCGAAGACGACGGCGACCGCCCGGTGCAGTGACGCCGGCGCGAGGTCGGCGAGCGGATAGGACCGGCCACCGTCGTCGATGAGTGAGATCGTGCCCGAGTCGGGACGCTCGAACCGGCTGACGAGGTCGGCGATCGTGGATTTGCCCGACCCCGGCGGGCCGACCACGGCCACGCATTCGCCCGGCTCGACCCGCAGGTCGATACCGGCGAGGACCGCGGGCGGGTCGTCGGCGGCATGGGTGTGATGGGCGAAGCCGACGTCTGTGAGCTCCACCCCGAGGGGTCCGTCGGGCAGTGTCCCGGATGCGGTGTCGCCTGGGTCGCGGGGGTGATCGATGACGTCGTAGACGCGTTCGACGGCGGCGCGGGCGAGCTGGGCGTTGACGATGAGGTTGGTGAGCAGACGGGCGATGCCGGTCATGGTGGCGACGTAGGTGCTGAAGGCGAGGAAGGTGCCCGCCGTGATCGTGCCGATCATCGTCAGATATCCGCCGATCACGATCACCCCGACCATGCCGAGCTGAGGGATCGCGGCCAGCGTCGGCGCGAAACGCGAGTTGATGCGCGCCGCCCGCAGGCGGCGGGCGAAGACGGTCCGGCATCGGGCGATGAGGCCGTCGACGGCCCGGTCCTCCTGCCCGAAGCCCTTGACCACCCGGACGCCGGTCACGGTTTCCTCGACGTGCTGGGCGACATCGGCCGCGGACTGCTGGGCCGACCAGTTCGCGGCGAACAGCCTGCGTCTGGTGCGCCACACCTCGAGGGCTATCAGCGGGGCGATGACCAGTGCGACCGCGGTCAACAGCGGGGACAGATAGGCCATGATCCCGAGCGCGACCACCATCTGCACCGCGGCGCCCGCCGACAGCGGTGCCATGGCGAGCAGGCTCTGCACCACCTGGATGTCGGAGATGGAGCGGGAGACGATCTGGCCGGTCCGGATCTGGTGCTGGCTGCGGCCGTCGAGATGCAGCAGGGTGTCGAGAAGGCATAGGCGGAGGCGGTTCTGCACGTTGACCGCCAGCCGGCCGGCGAACACCCGCCGCCCGAAGTGGCAGGCGTAGCGGATCACGGCCGCGACGATCAGAGCCGCGATGATCTCGCCGAGCGTGAGACCGTCGTCGACCACCCCGGTGGCATGGTCGATGGCGGCCTTGGCCAGCAGCGGCATCGTGACGTCCACGGCGACGGCGACCATCGTCACCGTCATCGTCACCACGACGAGCCGGCGGTATCGCCACGACTCGCGTAACAGCTTTCGAATCCAGCCGGGTTCGGCCGGAGAGGTCCCGTCGGCGGGCGGCGGAGTGGGTGCCGAGGTCACCACGAACCGGGTGGCAGCGGATCCGGGTCGGTCACCTCGACGAAGTCGACGTCGATCAGCCAGTTCCGGGGTGCCGGGCCGAATGCCTCGCGCGCGTTGTGCACCACCTTGCGGCCGAGTGCACGACTGCCCACACCGCCGATGACCGCGCCGATACCGGCGGGCATGAGCTTGCCGAAGATGAGGGGCGCGCGGCGGATCGCGTACTTGCGGACGAGTTTGTTGACCAGCGTCTTGTTGAGCTTGGTGACGGCGCCCGACGGCAGGGCGGCCCCGCCGAGCCGCCGCAGCGTGCCGCCGCCGGTGCCGACGACCCGCCCGAGCGCCAGAACACCCTCCTCACCCAGGGCGACGGCCATGACCAGCGCCTTGCGGCGGTCGGATTCGTGGACCGGGATACCGTGCACCTCGGCGATCGACAGGGCCAGCAGCGCCGACGCCTCGAGGAAGAAGGCGGTGTCTCCGGTCATCGCACCGAAGGCGGTCATCGTACCGACGCCGGGTATCGCGGCGGCGGCGCCGACCGCGCCGCCGGACCCGGTGACCGCGTTGAGGTATCGCTTCTCCAACCGCTCGATGATCTGGGCGGGGGAGTCGTCGGGATGTTTGCGGCGCAACGAGTCCACGTACTTCTTGACGGCGGGTGCCTGCAGCCGCTGGGCGCGGTCGAGGATGCCGCCGGTGACCTCGACGGCCTTGCCGGGAGCCTTCTTCTCGCTCATGACGCCGGCACCCAATCCGCGGCGGGGACGACCTCGGCCGGCGGCGGGGGGCCCGGGGGTGTGCCGTCGCCGAAGGGGCGACCGCCGAGCTCCTCACGGTGGTGCGGGGCGAGCCATCCGCGCAGATCGGGGCCCTTCGGCACGATCTGCGTCGGGTTCACGTCGGTGTGGACGATGTAGTAGTGCTGCTTGATCTGGGTGAAGTCGGTGGTGTCGCCGAACCCCGGGGTCTGGAACAGGTCGCGGGCGTAGGCCCACAGCACCGGCATCTCGCTCAGCTTGCTGCGGTTGCACTTGAAGTGCCCGTGGTAGACGGCGTCGAAGCGGGCCAGCGTGGTGAACAACCGGACGTCGGCCTCGGTGATCGTGTCGCCCACCAGGAAGCGCTGCGTGGCGAGCCGGTCGGACAACTCGTCGAGTTTGGTGAACAGGCGGTCGTAGGCGGACTCGTAGGACTCTTGACTGCCGGCGAAGCCGCAACGGTAGACGCCGTTGTTGACCTCGGTGTAGATGCCGTGGCTGACCTCGTCGATCTCGTCACGCAGGTGCGCCGGATAGAGCTCGGGAGCGCCGTCGCGGTGGAACTCGGTCCACTCGAGGGAGAAGTCGATCGTGATCTGGGGGAAGTCGTTGGTGACCACCTGGCCGGTCGGGACGTCGACGACGGCGGGCACCGTGATCCCCTTCGGATAGCCGGGGAACCGCTTCTCGTAGGCGTCCTTGAGCCGAGGTATCTGCAGGACGGGGTCGACGCCGCCCGGATCGAGATCGAAGGTCCACGAGTTCTTGTCGTGGGTGGGCCCGCAGAGTCCGAGGGAGATGGCATCTTCGAGACCGAGGAGCCGTCGGACGATGAGGGTGCGATTGGCCCACGGGCACGCACGCGCGGCGATGAGCCGATAGCGGCCGGCCTCCACCGGATAGCCGTCGCGGCCGTCCCGGGTGATGCGGGTCTCGATGTACTTGGTGTCCCGCACGAACTCCTGGCCGGTCATCACGTACGAACCCTGTTCGTCCTCGGAGGTCTCTGGTGCGTCCCGGGATGTCGACGCGGTGCCGGACTCGGTGCTCATGGGCTCCACAGTAATGATTCGCTCCGACGGTCATACCGGATCGCCGGTGCGAATCGGACATCACCGGCGCACGGCCGATTTTCGGCGTGAGTCGGGCACGGGCCGACCGTCGGCACAGGTCTAGCATCGGGGAAATGCGCTCCAGCGATGCCGCCACAGGCGAATCCGGGTCCCAGGACGGCCTCGTCACCGCACGGCCATGGGCCGCGCTGATGGCCCTGTGCGTGGGATTCTTCATGATCCTGGTCGACATGACGATCGTCGCGGTCGCCCAGCCGCGCATCCAGTCCGATCTCGACACCGATGTCAACGGTGTCGTCTGGGTGACCAGCGCCTACCTGCTGACCTATGCCGTGCCGCTGCTCATCACCGGCCGGCTGGGCGACAAGTACGGGCCGAAGACGATGTATCAGCTGGGTCTGATCGTCTTCACCATCGCGAGCGTGTGGTGCGGACTGTCGTCGTCGATCGGTGAACTCATCGCCGCGCGCGCCCTGCAGGGCGTCGGCGCCGCGCTGATCACCCCGCAGACGATGTCCCTGATCACCCGGATCTTCCCGCCGGAGAAGCGCGGTGCGGCGATGGGCATCTGGGGCACCGTCGCCGGCGTCGCCACCCTCGTCGGTCCGCTGCTCGGCGGCATCCTCACCGACGCGTTCGGCTGGGAATGGATCTTCTTCATCAATCTGCCGGTCGGCATCGTCGGGCTCGTGCTGGCCGCGATGCTGGTGCCCCGCGTGGACACCAACGACCACCAGTTCGACTGGATCGGTGTCGGACTCTCCGCGGTCGGTCTGTCCGCGCTCGTCTTCGGCATCCAGGAGGGCGAGAGCTTCGACTGGGCGGCCTGGATCTGGGTGCTGATCTTCGGAGGTCTCGCGTCCCTGGCGGTGTTCGTCTGGTGGCAGTCGCGGATCCGCACCGAGCCGCTGCTGCCGCTCTCACTGTTCCGCGACCGCAACTTCTCGCTGGCCACCGTCGGTATCGCCTCGATGGGTTTCGCGGTGTCGGCGATGATGATCCCGCTGACGTTCTTCCTGCAGCTCGTCGGCGGGATGTCGCCGACGGAGTCGGCGGTGGTCCTCGTGCCGATGGCGGTGCTGACCGGTGTGCTCGCACCCATCGTGGGCCGGATGGTCGACCGCGTGCACCCGCGCACGATCGTGTCGACGTCGTTGCTGCTGAACGGTATTGCCATCGGCTGGCTCGGCGTCGTCAGCCGTCCCGAGACGCCGGTCTGGATGATCGTGGCGCCCCTGTGCCTGATGGGTGTGGCGTCGGCGGGTATCTGGGCGCCGCTCGCGGCCACCGCCACGCGCAACCTGCCGTGGCATCAGGCGGGTGCCGGTGCCGGCGTCTACAACACCCTGCGGGTCATCGGTTCGGTGCTCGGTTCGGCGATGATCGGCGCACTGCTGCAGACGCGGCTGGCCGCCGAACTGCCGGGCGTCGACGCCGGTGCCGCCCGGGAGGGCGGGTCCGAACAGCTGCCGGAGTTCCTCCGCGAGGGTTTCGCGACCGCGATGGGGCAGTCGCTGTACCTGCCGGCGGCCGCGCTGCTGGTGGGTGTCGTGGCGACGTTCTTCTTCGTGCGACCCGCACACCAGATCGTGGCGCCGAAAGCCGTCGGCCCGCAGACGCCGGGTAGCCCGACTCACACCGCCGTGGTGCCGGGGGCCTGAGCGCGCGTCCCCGATCTGTCGGCGCCCGACCGTAAGGTTCTGCCCATGCGGATCGTGCACACTTCCGACTGGCACCTGGGCCGGACGTTCCATGGTGTCGAGCTGCTCGCCGACCAGCGCCGCGCGCTGTCCCACCTCGCGGATCTGGTGGCGGCCGAGTCGGCCGACGTCGTCATCGTCGCCGGTGACGTCTACGACCGGTCCGTTCCCTCCGCCGACGCCGTGCGCGTCTACGACGAGGGACTGGCCGAGATCGCCGCCGCCGGTGCGCAGATCGTGGTGACCTCGGGCAATCACGACTCACCGACCCGCCTCGGGGCCGGATCGGGTTTCGCGGCCGCCGGCGGACTCCATCTGCGGACCTCGATCGATGCCATCGCCGATCCGGTGATCCTCACCGACACGCACGGTGAGGTCGCGTTCTACGGCATCCCGTACCTCGAGCCGGACACCGCCCGACGCCATCTCGGGGTTCAGACGCCCGGCGGTCACACCGCCGTCCTCGATGCGGCGATGGACCGGGTACGTGCCGACCTCTCCGCGCGAGGCGGGCGCTCGGTGGTCGTGGCACATGCCTTCGTCAGTGGCGCCGCGGCGTCCGGATCGGAACGCTCCATCAGCGTCGGTGGAGTGGAAACCGTTCCCGCCGAGGTCTTTTCCGGCGTCGACTACGTCGCGCTCGGGCACCTGCACTCGCCGCAGCGGGTCACCGACACCGTGCGCTACAGCGGATCGTTGCTGCCGTACTCCTTCGGCGAGCGGAGTCACCGCAAGGCGGTTCTGGTCGTCGACCTCGATGCCGCCGGAGTCGCCGAGGTCCGGTCACACGAACTCCCCGTCGTCCGCGCGTTGAGTTCGCTGACCGGAACCCTCGACGACCTGCTCACCGGCGAACAGTTCGCGGTGGCAGAGGATCACTACGTCGAGGTGACACTGACCGACCCGCTCCGTCCGACGGACGCCATGCGGCGTCTGCGTCAGCGTTTTCCCTTTGCGGTCCATGTGCAGTGGGACCGCCCGCATTCCGGTGCAGGCGTGGACTATCGCTCGCGGGTGCGGGGCCGTTCCGACGCCGAGATCATCGCCTCGTTCATCGAGGACGTCCGTGACGCCCCGACCAAGGGGGAGCGCGTTCTCGTCGAGCGTGCGTTGCGTGCCGTCGTCGGTGAACCCGAGTCGGATGCGTCGGACGGTTCCGAGCTGGCCCTGTTCGACCTCGAGGCGATCATCGCGGAGTCCGCGTGAGACTCCACCGGCTCCGCATCCGCGCCTTCGGTCCGTTCGCCGACGAGATCACCGTCGACTTCGACGATCTCGGCGGCGACGGACTGTTCCTGCTGCACGGACAGACCGGCGCGGGTAAGACGACAGTCCTCGACGCCGTCGCCTTCGCGCTGTTCGGGCGCGTCCCCGGCGTGCGCGACACCGCCCGCCGGTTGCACTCCGATCACGCTGCGCCCGAGGATGTCCCGGAGGTGGAGCTGGAGGCGACCGTCGGGTCCCGCCGATTGCGCATCACCCGCTCACCCGAGCACGAGCGACCCAAGAAGCGTGGCGAGGGCACGCGCAAGGTCAACGCCAAGGCGACTCTGGTGTGGGTCGACGGGTCAGGACCCGACCTCACCCGCATCCCCGAGATCGGCGACGCGGTGGTCCGGCTGCTGGGGATGAGCGCCGATCAGTTCTTCCAGGTGGTGCTGCTGCCCCAGGGCGACTTCGCCCGTTTCCTCCGCGCGCATTCCGACGAGCGGGAAGCGTTGTTGGAGAGACTCTTCGACACCGAGCGCTTCGGCGATCTGGAGGAGTGGCTGCGGGACAAGGCGCGCGAGAGCGCTACGGCCCTGACCGAACACTCCGCCGTGCTCGATCGGATCGCCGGGCAGATCGTCGCGGTCGGTGGGACCGCGGCACCTGCCGAACCCGACCTCGACTGGGCACAGGAGCGCCTCGACTCCGCTCGCGCCGCCGCCGACCGCGCTCTCGCGGAGCGGACCACGGCAGCCGCGGCCGTCGAGCAGGCACAGGCCGCCTTCGACCACGCCCGACGCCTCGCCGAACTCCGTCGACGGGGCCGTCACGCCACCGAACGGCTGGCCGGGTTGGCGGCGGGCGCATCGGAACTGGCCGCTGCGGACCGCGCACGCCGGTCGGCGTTACGCGCGGCACCCATCGTCCCGCTCGCCGACGATCACGACCGGACCGCGCTCGACGTGCGCCGTGCCGCGGAGACCGCCGAACGCGCACGCGTGGAGATGGTGGCGCTCGAGGAGGGCAGATCACTCTGCGAGTCCGCGACGGAGACGGAACTGGATTCGGCACTCGACGCCGCCATGGACCGTTGGTCCGAGGAGTCCGGGCGATGGGAGCCGCTGGCCAAACGCGTTGCGCGGCGCCCGGCGCTGGTCGCCGAGATCGAGGACCTCGAGGCCGCGATCGCCACGGCCGACGCCCAGGCCGCGCACACACGGAACCTCCTCGACGCGGCGCCTGCCCGCCGGGAGGAGGCCCTGGCGGCGCTGCGTGAGGCCGAGGAGCTCAGAGTCCAGGCGCCCAGACTGCGAGGCGAGCGCGATCAGCTTCGTCGTGTTCTCCGGGCGCTGGCCGACCACGCCGAGGTACTCGAGCAGCTCGCACACGCCGAGAAAGGACTGCTCGACGCGCGCGACAAGCACACCGCCGCACGGGAACATCAGCTCGACGTACGCGAGCGGAGGCTCAGCGGGATGGCCGTCGAACTCGCCGGCGCACTGGTCGACGGCGAGCCCTGCGTCGTGTGCGGGTCGGCCGAGCATCCCCTGCCGGCTACCGGTGAGCCGTCCGACTCCGGCGCCACGGTCGTCTCGCGGGAGGTCGAGGAGAAGGAGGCGGCAGCCGCGGAGGAGAGTGCGAGCGCGATCAAGGCCATCGCCGCGTCTGCGGTGGCCGCACTCTCCGAACGCCGCAGCAACCTCGAGGCGGTGATCGGCGACGCCGACCCCGACACCCTCGAAGCCGAACACGTCCGCGTTGATGCGCAGCTCGCCGCCGCCGAACGCGCCGCCGCTCGACTGACCGCGCTGCAGGGCGCCGTCGAGAAGATCGACGCCGAGATCAACAGCCTCCGTGCGGTCCTCGCCGATTCCGAGGCCGCCCAATCGGCCCGCCGGGAACGGCGTAACAGCTTGCGGCAGAACCTGTCCGCGCTCGACGCCGACGTCGAGGAGGCGACCGGCGGCCGCATCGGGATCGCCGAACGCCGTCGTGAGCTCGCCGAACTGTGCCGGCGGGCGCGGCGTCTCCGGGAGGCGCGCGGCGACGCCGACCGGGCCCGCACCCGCCTCACCGAGGTCGCGCAACGGCTCGCGGCCGCCTGCGCCGACGCCGAGTTCGACTCGGTGTCCGACGTCCGGGCGGCGTTCGCACCCGCCCAGCGGATCGCGGAGTGGGAGTCGATGCTGACCGAGGCGGCCAACCTGCGTGCCGCATCCGAGGAAACCCTCGCCGATCCGGATGTCCGCGCCGCGCTCGAGTCGCCGGAGGTGGATCTGGACCGGCTGGCCGCCGAGTTCGGCACTGCCCGTACACACTGCGACGAGGCGGCTGCTGCGCACGCCGTCGCCGAGGAACGCCGTGCCGGCCTGGAACGCTATGTGGCGGACTTCTGGGTGGCCCTGGACGCCCTGGCGCCACTGCAGGCACGTCACGCCGAGCTACAGGGACTCGCCGAGCTCGTCAGCGGCCGCGGACAGAACTCCCGGCGGATGTCGTTGCGCTCCTACGTCCTGGCGGCGCGTCTGGACGAGGTGCTGGTCGCGGCGTCGGGCCGGTTGCGTGAGATGTCCTCGGGGCGTTACGAATTCGTTCACTCCGACGCCGTCGGCGTCCGGGGTCGCCGCGGCGGCCTGGGTATCGAGGTCCGTGACGAGTACACCGGGGCGCTGCGCGCGACGACGACCCTCTCCGGTGGGGAGACCTTCTTCGCCTCGCTCGCGCTCGCATTGGGCCTGGCCGACGTCGTGTCGGCGGAGTCCGGCGGACGGGTCCTCGACACGATCTTCATCGACGAGGGTTTCGGCACCCTGGACCCCGAGGCGCTCGACCTCGTCATGGGTGTCCTCGACGAGTTGCGCACCGGCGGTCGCGTCGTCGGGGTCGTCAGCCACGTCGACGAGCTACGTGCCCGAATCCCGGCCCAGTTGCATGTTCTCCGCGGCGAACACGGCTCGACGGTGCGGGTCCAGAGCCCGCTCGGCGTGTCGTGAGCTGCCCGATTGGGACCTGCCGGTGACAGTGCGCTAGGCTCGATCTCGCCCGATGAGCCCCCGTAGCTCAGGGGATAGAGCGTCTGCCTCCGGAGCAGAAGGCCGCAGGTTCGAATCCTGCCGGGGGCACCAACACAGCGTTTCCACACCCGCGTCCTCGTGCGCGGGTTTCTTCTTTTCCGGTGGTCAGCGTCCCGCTGGAGGCGGCTGCCCATCACCTCGGAATCTCCACGGGGGCTGCGTTGCGTGCCTGTTGCGGAAGTGTTCCGCGGAACACTCGCACGAGGTGTCGACCTGCGGTTTGGTCGGTGGGGCCGTCAGGTTGGTCGTAGTTTGTTCGACCAGTCGTGAGGTTGTCGTGGCTGTGTTGCGTTCTGGTGGGACGTGTCGCCGACGTTCGATGACGTGGAGCCTGCGTCGTTGTCTGATGGGGTGCTGGAGTCTCGGGTGCCGGGTACGCCGTGTGATCACCGCGTTGATCACGGCTTCCTGTCGCTTGTGGCCGAGCTCGATGCGCGTCGGTCGTGGGCGGGGCAGGGGACTGCGTCGCGTAACGCGGATGGGCAGGTGCGGGTGGCAAGGCCTTGGGGAGCTACCGGTGATCGGTGAGGTCTTCGGTCAGTGCGGGCGACCGGCCGTCCCCGACAGGTCACTAATTCACCTACAAACGCGCTGCCGCAGCATGCGTGCATGTGGTGGAGGTGGCGCATCTGTGGCCCGGGTCCGCAGCGCGAAGGTCACGAGTCCGTCTGTGCCGGTGGGGAAGCGACCTAGAGACTTCACTTCGACGACGCGACCTCGATCGAAGTCGACCCGTCGAAGTGACATCGCATGCGACATCGATCCGGTTCGGGCACCCCGGTTTCGGTCCAACGACGCCCCGGGAGCGTTCCCCGGAACACTCCGCGGCAGTGTCAGTTCATCGCCCGCTCCCTGCATCCGCGCACATCTGTGGGCCAGGCCCGCAGGCGCGAAGGCCACGAGTCGTCTGTGTCGGTGCCGAAGTGGCCTCGCGACTACCGTCGACGACGCGACCTCGATCGGAGTAAGAACGGACGCGGACCTGCGACGCGGTTCGGCGTCCAGCAACCCGATGGGAGCGTTATCGAGGAAGTCCACCGACACAGGCCTGACGGCCCGCCTCAGTTCATCGGAAGTGGCTGGGCGCCACGGAGAGCGAGCATCTGCGTGAGGATCGCGATCTCCTTGTCCTGTGTACGTTTCATGCTCGACGCGAGGTCGCGGACGTAAGGCTGGTCCACGTTGGCCTCATCGGCGGCGTACTCCATCATGTGCAGGCCGCCCTCGTGGTGGCGCAGCATCAGTTGCAGGAACGTCGTGTCGACGGCGGGGCCGCGCAGCGCCTTGAAACGCTCCATCTCCGTCGGCGTCGCCATGCCCGGCATCGCGGGTTCCTCGGCGGCGGATGCAGGCATGGACATCTCGCCGTGCTGATCACCCTCGTCGCTGCCGTGGCCCTCGTGACCGCCGCCGCTGGAATCGGCGTCGTCCGATGAACCGTGCCCCATCCACGCCATCGCCTCGCCGGGATTGATCACCGGCCGGCCCCAGCGGGTCAGCCAGGACTGCATCTGACCGATCTCGTTGCTCTGCGCGGTGAGGATGTCGAAGGCCATGTTGCGGACCTCCGGGTCGGTGCCGTGCTCGAGTTCGATCGCGGCGAGCTCCACGCCCTGCTCGTGGTGGCGGGTCATGTCCTGCGCGAACCCGACGGCGGCGGAGTTCAGGGCGGGGGAGTCCTCGCCGGCGGAGTCGTCGGCGAGGCTTGCCTGGATGAGCAGGCCGAGTCCGACGCCGACGAGCAACACCGCCACACCGGCCAGAGCGAACAGGACGGTGCGTCGTGAACCCGCTCGTTCTGAACCTGTCGTGTCGGGCGTCTCGGTCTGGTCGGTCATCGCGGGGTCCTCGTCGTCGCCGGGTGGTTCTGCTCGGTCAGTTCTCGGCTCGATCAGCCCGCGGGCATCGGGTTGGCGTTGCCGCCGTCCATCCGGACGGCGTCGGGGCCGGGCTCGCCCTGATCGGCGGCCGGGGGGTTGGACGGATCGAATCCCGGGATGGCGGTACAGGTCGCCTGGGTCTCGGGGTAGGCCGCGGTCTGCGGATTCTCCTGGTAGACGCCGGGCATCATGTTGCGGCGCAGCGCGGTGATGAACTGGTTGACCCGCGGGTCGGTCGCCGAGTCGACCTTGAGCTGATGGCCCCAGCTCTGCAACGACACCGGCTTGTCGAGGCCGGGGTAGGGGGACAGGAACAGGTACTGTTCGCCGCGCACGAGCCGCTTGAGGTAGTCGAGGTCCTCCGGGGACACGGTGTCGGGGTTGTAGGTGATCCACACCGAGCCGTGCTCCAGCGCATGGACGGCATTCTCCGACCGGAGCGGATTCGGGTAGACGACGCCGGTGCACGTCGCCCAGATCTCGTCGTGCGGGCCACCGAAGGGCGGCGACTGGTCATAGGCGACGCGCTGGTCGGCGGTGACGTGCTTGGCCGCCTCGTAGTAGATCTTGGTGACGCCCGGGATGTCGGTCGACGGATCCGGGTTCTGCGGGGAGGGGACGAACTCGGAGACCGACTCGACCGCGATGTCGTCCTTCTCGTTGGCCTGCTTCTCGTTGAACTTGGGGACGAGGTAGATCGCGAGTCCCGCGACCAGGCCGACGACCACCACGACAGCGGCGATCAGGGTCCAGTCGATCTGACGTCCGGAGACAGAAGGGACGGTTCCGGCCTTCTTGCGGGGCTTGGGGACGTTGGCCCCGGGTTTGCGCGCCATTGACTTCTTTCCTCATCCGACTGGGTCGCCGTGCGGGCGGGGCTGTGGCCCGGCGCGCGCTCGGCGCACATGAGTCTACTGATACACCGGCCCGGTACCGCCGGGACGTGATCGGCAGGTCGGGCGAGGGTGCGATTATCGGTGATCAGCCCCCGGCCAATAGGATGGTCTCCTGTGACTCCCGCCGACCTGGCCGCGCTGCTGCGCGCCGTGACCCTGACCGTGGTCCGAGACCGTGGTCTGGACGAGAACCTGGTGCCCGACTCCATCGTCGTCGAGCGTCCCCGGCACGCCGACCACGGCGATTACTCCACCAACGTGGCCCTGCAGATGGGCAAGCGGCTCGGCGTCAACCCCCGTGAACTCGCGACCTGGCTCGCCGAGGCCTTCGCCGCCGCCGACGGCATCGACAAGACCGAGATCGCCGGACCGGGCTTCGTCAACATCTGGCTCGGCGCCGCCGCCCAGAACACCGTCGTCGCGGCCGTCCTGGATCAGGGTGTGGGCTACGGCCGGGGCGACGAGCTGGCCGGATCGATCATCAACCTCGAATTCGTCTCGGCCAACCCCACCGGACCCATCCACCTCGGCGGCACCCGCTGGGCGGCCGTCGGTGACGCACTCGGCCGTGTGCTGGCGGCCCGGGGCGGCCAGGTGACACGCGAGTACTACTTCAACGACCACGGCGCCCAGATCGACCGGTTCGCGCGGTCTCTGGAGGCCGCGGCACTGGGCAACCCGACCCCCGAGGACGGGTACGCCGGCGACTACATCGCCGACATCGCCGCCCAGGTCGTCGAGAAGGCGCCCGATGTGATGTCGCAGCCCGAAGCCGACCGTCTCGAGACCTTCCGCGCCGTCGGCGTCGACCTCATGTTCGGCCACATCAAGCAGAGCCTGCACGACTTCGGCACCGACTTCGACGTCTTCACCCATGAGGACAAGATGTTCGCGACCGGTCTGGTCGACGAGTGCATCGCCGAGCTCAAGGCCAACGGCAACCTGTACGAGAAGGACGGAGCCTGGTGGCTGAAGTCGACCGACTTCGGTGACGACAAGGACCGCGTCGTCCTCAAGAGCGACGGCAACGCCGCCTACATCGCCGGCGACATCGCCTACTACCGCGACAAGCGCAACCGGGGCTTCAACCTGTGCATCTACATGCTCGGGGCAGACCACCACGGCTACATCAGCCGCCTCAAGGCCGCGGCGGCCGCGCTGGGCGACGACCCGGCCACCGTCGAGGTCCTGATCGGTCAGATGGTCAACCTCGTCCGCGACGGCAAGCCGGTCCGGATGAGCAAGCGTGCGGGCACGGTCATCACCCTCGACGACCTCGTCGACGCGGTGGGCGTCGACGGCGCGCGGTACTCGCTGATCCGCTCGTCGGTCGACGTCAACATCGACATCGACCTCGACCTGCTGACCAAGCAGTCCAACGACAACCCCGTCTACTACGTGCAGTACGCCCACGCGCGGATGTGTGCGCTGGCGCGTAACGCCGCCGACCTCGGCGTCGTGTCGTCCCTCGATCACCTGGACCTGCTCGATGATCCCGCCGAAGGTGAATTGATCCGCACCATCGGCGATTTCGACGAGGTGGTGGCCACCGCGGCGACCCTGCGCGAACCGCACCGCGTGTGCCGGTACCTCGAGGTCCTCGCCGGCACATACCACCGCTTCTACGCCAAGTGCCGGGTCCTGCCGCAGGGCGACGAGGACGTGGCCGACATCCACCGCGCACGACTCGCCCTGTGCGAGGCCACCCGCCAGGTCCTGGCCAACGGTCTCGGGCTCGTCGGGGTCACCGCACCGGAGCAGATGTGAGCGCGCATCCCGCCGGCCCGCGGCACGCCGAGTTGCTCGCCGCCCCCCATCTGGCGCAACGACCCAATGACCCGGCCGTCCTCGCCGAGATCCCGCCACAGGTCTGGCCGCGCAACGCATCCCGGAACGACGCCGGTGAACTGCAGATCGCCGGAGTGTCGGTGAGCGAGCTCGCCGACGAGTTCGGTACGCCGGCATTCATCGTCGACGAGGCAGACTTCCGCTCGCGCTGCCGCGACATGATGTCCGCATTCGGCCCCTACGGTCGCGTGCACTACGCATCAAAGGCGTTCCTGTGCAGCGAGATCGCGCGCTGGGTCGACGACGAGGGACTCTCGCTGGACGTGTGCAGCGGCGGCGAACTCGCCATCGCGTTGCGCGCGGGCTTCCCCGCCGAGCGAATCGCCTTGCACGGCAACAACAAGAGCGTCGAGGAGCTGCGCGCGGCGGTCGACGCCGGAATCGGGCACGTCGTCCTCGACTCGATGGCCGAGATCGACCGGCTCGACGCCGTCGCCGGTGAACGGGGCGTCGTCGCCGACGTCCTGGTCCGGGTGACCGTGGGCGTCGAGGCGCACACGCACGAGTTCATCTCGACCGCGCACGAGGACCAGAAGTTCGGTTTCTCCCTCGCCGGCGGCGTCGCGATGGCGGCCATCCGCCGGGTGTTCGCCACCGACAACCTGCGACTCGTCGGCCTGCACAGCCACATCGGCTCGCAGATCTTCGACATGGACGGTTTCGAGCTCGCCGCGCACCGCGTTCTCGGCCTGCTCCACGACGTCGTCGACGAGTTCGGTGTCGAGAAGACCTCGCAGATGTCGATCGTGGATCTCGGTGGGGGACTGGGTATCTCGTACCTCCCCGAGGAGCGTCCACTGCCGGTGGACAAGGTTGCGCAGACACTTGCCGACATCGTGCGCCGCGAATCGGAGGCGGTGGGCCTGCCGATGCCGACCATCGCCGTGGAACCCGGCCGCGCGATCGCCGGGCCCGGCACCGTGACGCTCTACCGCGTCGGTACCGTCAAGGACGTCGAACTCGGCGGGGGCGCGGTACGCCGCTACATCTCCGTCGACGGCGGCATGAGCGACAACATCCGTACGGTGCTCTACGACGCCGAATACGACGTGCGGCTGGTCTCGCGGGTGTCGCAGGCGCGCGCGGTGGTCTGCCGCGTGGTCGGCAAACACTGCGAGAGCGGCGACATCGTCATCAAGGACTGCTGGCTTCCCGAAGACCTCGGACCCGGTGACCTGATCGCGGTGGCGGCCACCGGCGCATACTGCTATTCGATGTCGAGCCGGTACAACATGACCATGAGACCGCCGGTGGTGGCGGTGGCCGACGGCAACGCCCGGCTGCTGCTGCGCCGGGAGACCATCGAAGACTTCCTCAGCCTGGAGGTGAACCCGTGACCGAATCCGTCGAGAACACAAGCGGCACAAACGAAGTGAACGATCCGCGCCCCATCGGTGTGGCGGTGCTCGGTATGGGCAACGTCGGCGCCGAAGTGGTCCGCATCATCACCGACAACGCCACCGACCTGCGCGCCCGTGTCGGTGCGCCGGTGGAGATCCGCGGCGTCGCCGTGCGTGATCTCTCCCGGCCGCGCAAGATCGGTCAGGAACTGCTGACCGACGATCCCGCCGCGCTCATCGCCCGCGACGACGTCGACATCGTCGTCGAGCTCATGGGCGGCATCGACCCGGCCCGCGCGCTCATCCGCACGGCCCTCGAGAGCGGCAAGTCGGTCGTCACCGCCAACAAGGCGCTGCTCGCCGAGTACACCGGCGAACTCGCGACCGCCGCCGCCGATGCCAAGGTCGACCTGTACTTCGAGGCAGCGGTGGCCGGCGCCATCCCGGTCATCCGGCCGCTCATGCAGTCGCTGGCCGGTGACACGGTGGAACGCGTGGCCGGAATCGTCAACGGCACCACCAACTACATCCTCTCCGCGATGGACGAGACCGGCGCCGACTACGCCGACGCCCTCGCCGAGGCCGGCCGGTTGGGATATGCCGAAGCCGACCCGACGGCCGACGTCGAGGGCTACGACGCCGCGGCGAAGGCGGCTATCCTGGCCTCCATCGCCTTCCATACCCGCGTCACCGCCGCCGATGTCCACCGCGAGGGCATCTCGGCGGTCACGGCCGCCGACCTGGCGGCAGCCAAGAAGTTCGACTGCACCATCAAGTTGCTCTCGATCTGCGAACGGGTCCGCGACGGCGACGGCGCACAACGCATCTCGGCCCGCGTGTACCCCGCGCTGATCCCGCTGACGCACCCGCTTGCCACCGTCAACGGTGCGTTCAACGCCGTGGTCGTGGAGGCGGAGAACGCCGGCAGGCTGATGTTCTACGGCCAGGGCGCGGGAGGCGCGCCGACGGCGTCGGCAGTGCTCGGCGACATGGTCATGGCCGCGCGTAACCGCGTGCACGGCGGTCGGGGACCTCTGGAGTCGACGTACGCCTCACTGCCCGTCGCGCCGATCGACGACGTGTTCACGCGGTACTACATCTCCATGCGTGTCGAGGATCGTCCCGGCGTGCTCGCGCAGGTCGCGGGTGAGTTCACGAAGCGCTCGGTCAGCATCGCCGCGGTCCGCCAGGAAGGCGCAGGCGACGACGCCCGGCTGATCGTGGTGACCCACCGCGCGCCCGACCGTGCGCAATCGGATTGCGTTGCGGCGCTTGAAGACATGGACGCCGTGATCAAGGTGTCGAGTGTGTTGCGATTGGAAGGTACCGATGACTGAAGCGACTTCAACCCCCGTGCACCGTGCGTGGCCGGGCCTGATCGAGGCCTACCGGTCGCGGTTGCCCGTCGCCGACGACTGGAAGGTGGTCACCCTGCTCGAGGGCGGCACCCCGCTGATCAGCGCGCCGCACCTGTCGTCGCTGACCGGGTGCGAGGTCTACCTCAAGGTCGAGGGCCTCAACCCGACCGGGTCGTTCAAGGATCGCGGGATGACGATGGCGGTCAGCAACGCCGTCAACAACGGCAAGACGGCGGTCCTCTGCGCATCGACGGGTAACACCTCGGCGTCGGCGGCCGCCTACGCCACCCGCGCCGGGATCACCTGTGCGGTACTGATTCCGCAGGGCAAGATCGCGATGGGCAAGCTCGCCCAGGCGGTCATGCACGGCGCCAAGATCATCCAGGTCGAGGGCAACTTCGACGACTGCCTCGAACTCGCGCGCAAGGCGACGTCGGAGTTCACCGAGATCGAGCTGGTGAACTCGGTCAACCCGGCCCGCATCGAGGGACAGAAGACGGCGGCCTTCGAGATCGTCGACGTCCTCGGGCGCGCCCCCGATGTGCACGCGCTGCCGGTCGGCAACGCGGGCAACATCACCGCCTACTGGAAGGGTTACACCGAGTACCACGCCGACGGCGTCTCGTCGTCGGTGCCGCGGATGCTCGGTGTGCAGGCTGCCGGTGCCGCGCCCCTGGTGAACGGAGCGCCCGTGAAGGAGCCCGAGACGATCGCGACCGCGATCCGCATCGGCTCGCCGGCGAGCTGGAACCAGGCGGTGGCGGCCAAGGAGGAGTCGAACGGCCAGTTCCGTGCTGCCACCGACGAGAAGCTGCTCGAGGCCTACCGTCTCATCGCGGGCGAGGAAGGCGTCTTCGTCGAGCCCGCGTCGGCGGCCAGTGTCGCCGGTCTGCTCGCGGCCAGCGCCGACGGCTGGATCAAGCCGGGATCGACCGTGGTCTGCACGGTCACCGGCAACGGGCTGAAAGACCCCGACACCGCACTCGCGGGTATCCCCGAGGTCGAGGCCATCCCGGTTGATCCGGTCGCAGTCGCGAATGCGCTCGGTGTCGGCTGACGGGGGCGGCGGTCCGGTCGGCGTCGAATCCACCACGGAGGATGAGGTGACGGCGCCGGGACCGGCGAGCCGTGAGCTGCCGGTTGGCTTGTCGACTCGCGTTCGGGTACCCGCCTCGAGTGCCAACCTCGGCCCGGGATTCGACTGTCTCGGAATCGCTTTGGGAATCTACGACGAGGTGATCGTGGAGACCGTGGCCGCCGGGATCACTTTGGAGATCGAGGGCGAGGGCGCCGCGGACGTGCCCCGCGACTCCTCCCATCTCGTCGTGCGGGCACTCACCCGGGGATTGGTGCACGCCGGGGTGCGCGCGCCGGGGCTCAGGTTGCGCTGTGTCAACCAGATCCCACATTCCCGCGGACTCGGTTCGTCGGCTGCGGCGGCCGTCTCCGGACTGGCCGCGGCGTCGGGACTGATCTCGGCTGCGGGTTTCGGGGAGGGTCTGTCCGCCGACGAGCTGGTACAGATGTCCAGCGAGTTCGAGGGGCATCCAGACAACGCGGCGGCAAGTGTGCTCGGTTCCGCGGTCGTCACCTGGACGGAGTCCACCGGGGTTGGGGCGTCGGAGTCCACCGGGGTTGGGGTGTCGGAGTCCACCGGGGTTGGGGCGTCGGAGTCCATGGGATCCACGGAGGGCGTGGCGTCGTACCGCGCGCACCGGCTGCCGGTGCATCCCGATATCTGTGCCACCGTGTTCATCCCCGACACCGAGTCGTCGACGTCGTATACCCGCGGCCTGCTGCCGGATTCGGTGCCGCGCGCCGATGCGATCTTCAATCTGAGCCGCTCGGCACTCGCGGTGGTGGCACTGACCTCGGAGCCGCGGCACCTGATGGCGGCGTCCCAGGACCGGCTGCATCAGCCGTATCGGGCGTCGGCGATGGTGCCGACGAACGAACTGGTCACCACTCTGCGCGCCCGCGGCCATGCGGCGACCGTGTCCGGTGCCGGTCCGACGGTTCTGGTGCTCGGTTCCTCTCCGGTTCCCGCCGACATCCGTCAGGTGGCGCACGGACTCGGTTTCACGGCGCGTTCGGTGGCGATTGCCGGCGGCGTCGACATCACCCACGGCTGATCACCGCCCATCTCCGGCTCGCCACACGTGTCGCCGGATCCCGCCGCGCCCGCCCGGGTGTGCCGCGTTTCGGGCCCGTGGGATCGTTTGGCGGTTTCGGCGTGTTGCCCGTATCATGCGAACGGGGTTAACATATTCTGGTCTAGCCGCGCGGGCTTGTCCCCACGCTTCTCATCTCTCACCGATCGGAGAAACCGGCGGTCCTTCCGTCTGGGGTCATGGATCTCTGTCGACGGTGCTGAAGCGCAGGTAATCCACGAGCACGCTCGCAGCGGGGACCCGTACATCTCTCTGACCGTCCACCGCGGACGGACTCCCTGGCGCACACAGCTGGGAACGTAAGCCTCACGCAGTTTTCGTCTGCGGGAGGAACGAAAGGACTTCCGTGACCGATACGGACCTCATCACCGCACCTGCCGGGCAGGATTCCGCGGGTTCGGCCGCTCCCGACTCGGGGCAACCGGCCACCAAGACACGCGCGCGCACCGGCCTGACCGGCATGGTGCTCAGCGAACTGAGGACTGTTGCCGGTGAACTCGGCATCAAGGGCACATCCGGAATGCGCAAGGGCGATCTGATCGCCGCCATCAAGGAGCGCCAGGCCGGCGGCGCTGCGGCGCCCGCCGCCAAGACCACCGGCAGCAGGGCAAAGGCCGCCTCGGCCAAGGCCTCCACCGCCGAGGAGCAGCTGACCATCGCCGACTCCACCGACACCGCCACGAGCGACGCCCCCAAGAGTGCGTCGCGTGCCGGCACCCGGAGCGGGACCAGGAAAGCCGCCTCGGGTGACGCCGAAGCCGCCAAGGGCGACGCCTCGAACGACGAGAGCGTGCAGAACGACTCGGCCAAGAACGACTCGGCCAAGAACGACTCGGCCAAGAACGATTCGGGGCAGAACGAGCCCGCTTCGGATGACGCCGCCAAGGGTGGCAACGCCGCGTCGGACACCGATTCCGGGGACACCGCAGGCGGGCGCGAACGGCGTCGACGCGACAGCTCGGGCGACGCGTCCGGCGACACCGAGGCCGGTGACCAGCGCACGCGTCGTAGCCGTAACCAGAATCGCGAGGGCGGCCAGAACCGCGACAATCAGAATCGCGACGGTGGCCAGAACCGCGAGGGTGGCCAGAACCGCGAGGGCGGACGCAATCGCGACAATCAGAATCGCGACGGCGGCCAGAACCGCGACAACCAGAACCGCGATGGCAGCCAGAACCGCGATGGTGGCCAGAACCGCGATGACCGTGACGACGACGGTGAAGGCGGCGGTCGTCGCCGTGGCCGCAGGTTCCGCGAACGGCGCCGTGGCCAGAACCGCGACACACCGAACGAGCCGCAGGTCTCCGATGACGACGTGTTGCAGCCGGTCGCGGGCATCCTCGACGTGCTCGACAACTACGCGTTCGTGCGGACCTCCGGGTATCTGGCCGGCCCGAACGACGTCTACGTCTCGATGAACCTCGTCCGCAAGAACGGGCTCCGGCGCGGCGACGCGATCACCGGTGCCGTCAAGGTGCCCCGTGACGGCGGCGATCAGCAGCAGAACCAGCGTCAGAAGTTCAACCCGCTGGTCCGCCTCGACTCCGTCAACGGCGGCGACGTAGAGGCGGCCAAGCGCCGCCCCGAGTTCAACAAGCTCACCCCGCTGTACCCGAATCAGCGGCTGCGCCTGGAGACCACGCCGGACCGGCTCGACACCCGCGTCATCGACCTCATCATGCCGATCGGCAAGGGTCAGCGTGCGCTGATCGTGTCGCCGCCGAAGGCCGGTAAGACGACGATCCTGCAGGACATCGCCAACGCGATCGCCACCAACAACCCCGAATGCCACCTCATGGTCGTGCTCGTCGACGAGCGGCCCGAGGAGGTCACCGACATGCAGCGTTCGGTGAAGGGGGAGGTCATCGCCTCGACCTTCGACCGTCCGCCGTCAGACCACACCTCGGTGTCGGAGTTGGCCATCGAGCGTGCGAAGCGGCTCGTGGAGAGCGGCAAAGACGTTGTGGTGCTGCTGGATTCGATCACCCGGCTGGGACGTGCGTACAACAACGCGTCCCCGGCATCGGGCCGAATCCTGTCCGGCGGTGTCGATTCCACCGCGCTGTACCCGCCGAAGCGATTCCTCGGTGCGGCGCGCAACATCGAGAACGGCGGCTCGCTGACGATCATCGCGTCGGCGCTGGTCGAGACCGGTTCGACCGGCGACACGGTGATCTTCGAGGAGTTCAAGGGCACCGGCAACGCCGAGCTCAAGCTCGACCGCAAGATCTCCGAGCGGCGCGTGTTCCCGGCGGTCGACGTGAACCTGTCGAGCACACGTAAGGACGAGCTGTTGCTGTCGCCGGAGGAGTTCGCCATCGTGCACAAGCTGCGGCGTCTCCTCGCGGGCCTGGACTCGCAGCAGGCCATCGACCTGCTGATCAGTCAGCTGAAGAAGACCAAGACGAACATCGAGTTCCTGATGTCGGTGCAGAAGACCGCACCCGGCGGCGGCAACAACTCCGACTAGTCCCGGTCCTCGACGCACACCTACGACACGGCCCCGATCCGCATCAGCAGATCGGGGCCGTGTCGTTGGAGGGGGAGTGGCCGGCAACAGCCGGCGTTCTCGGCGGGCTCGTCGCGTCAGTACACGTCGCGCAGGTAGCGCTTGTCCGAGCGCAGCCGGTCGACGTACTCGCGGGCATCGTCGGGGCCGAGTCCGCCGTGCACGCCGACGATCTCGTGAAGTGCGGCCTCGACGTCGTCGGCCATTGTCGCGGCGTCACCGCACACATAGAGATGGGCACCGGACTCGAGCCACGAGAACAGGTCGGCGCCGCTCTCACGCATGCGGTCCTGCACGTAGACCTTGTGATCCTGGTCGCGGGAGAAGGCGAGATCGAGCCGGTTCAGAATGCCGTCGGTGACGAAACCGTCGAGTTCGTCGGCATAGAGGTAGTCGACGTCTCGGTGCTGGTCACCGAAGAACAACCAGTTTGCGCCGTCGGCGCCGCGAGCCGCCCGCTCGTGCAGGAACGCGCGGAAGGGCGCGACCCCGGTGCCCGGGCCGATCATGATCGCCGCGACGTCGTCGGCGGGCAGGCGGAAGTTCTTGTTGGGGGCGATGAAGACGCTCACGGCATCTCCGGGCGCGCACCGATCGGCGAGGTGCGTCGAGCAGACGCCGCCGCGTGCGCGCTCATCGGCGACGTAGCGCACCGTCGCCATGGTGATGTGCACGCGGCCGGGGTGGACCAGGGGACTCGACGAGATCGAGTACTCGCGGTGGGTGAGGGGACCGAGCTCTTCGAGGAGTTCCTCCGGGGTGAACGTCAGTGACGGATCGATGTCGAGGACGTCGAGAACGTCGCGGCCCCTCAGCCACACATCGAGCGCCTGCGGGTCGCCTGCGGTCAGCAACCGGGACAGCTCCGGGTGGCCGGTTCGCTCGGCGATGGTCTTGACCAGGTACTTCGACGGGACGGAGATCTCGTAGCGCAGGCTCAGAGCCTCACGCAGCGTGTACGTGGACTTTCGGTCGGCGATGATCTCGTCGCCGGCTGCGCCCAGCCGCTCGAGGATCAGATCGACGAGTGCGGGGTCGTTGACCGGCGCGATGCCGATCCCGTCGCCCGGCTCGTAGGTGATCCCGCTGTCGACGAGATCGAATTCGAGATGCCGGACCTCCTTGGCCGAGCCGGGTCCCGACAGGACGGTGTTCGCGAGGATCGTCGCGGGGTACGGGTTGCGCCGGTTCCAGGGCGAGCGCGCCGTCCGGCCGGGACGTGCAGTGCCGACACGGGTGGAGGGGGTGGTCGCTGCGGTGCCGGCCGCCAGGCTGGTGCCGGCCGATGCGGCGTCGTACATCGCTGAATCCTTCGTGATCGACGACTGTCGGAGGGGCCCGGACGCCGTGAGACGCGGTGGGCGACGCCACGGTACTACACTTAGGCGACCCTTATCGGGGGAGGCGACCCTGACCAGTGGGAGCACCGGCGACGCAGGGCCGGCGTGACCGGGGAATGCGACCGGTGCTCGCGCTGTTGACCCACCTGCGACCGCTGCATCCGCGATTTTTGTGGGGGATGCCGCACATGGCATACTGAGCGGTCGAGTCCGGTTCCGGTTCACACCGCCGACAAGCGACGGTGACCCGGCGACCACAGAAAGGGACAGCCAGACATGAAGCAGGGAATCCACCCCGAGTACGCGGCGACCACCGTCGTCTGCGGCTGCGGCAACACCTTCGAGACCCGCAGCACCGCTGCCAACGGTCGGATCAACGTCGAAGTCTGCTCGCAGTGCCACCCGTTCTACACGGGCAAGCAGAAGATCCTCGACACCGGCGGCCGCGTCGCCCGGTTCGAGAAGCGCTACGGCAAGCGCGTCAAGTAGACCACGCTGCGACGCCCGCCCGACCACCGTCGGGACGGGCGTCGTTTGTGTTTCATCGGTAATCACCGGCGCAGATCCGGTCGACAAGTGAGGTCATCCCAGTGAGTACGCAGAGCCCCTCGGCCATCGATGACATCTTGGCCGAGCACTCGGGACTCGAACGTCAGCTGGCCGACCCGGCGTTGCACGACGACCCCACTGCCGCCCGCCGGGTGGGGAAGCGCTTTGCCGAACTCGCCCCGGTGATGTCGACCTACGCGAAGCTCAAGGCCGCCCGCGATGATCTCGAGGCGGCACGCGAACTCGCCGCCGACGACGCGTCGTTCGCCTCGGAGATCCCGGCCCTCGAGGCCACGGTCGACGAACTCGATGCGACCCTCACCGATCTCCTGGCCCCACGTGATCCCCACGACGCTGACGACGTGGTACTCGAGATCAAATCCGGTGCAGGCGGCGAGGAGTCGGCGCTGTTCGCCGCCGACCTCGCCCGGATGTACCTGAAATACTGTGAGCGCCACGGCTGGAAGGCGCAGGTGCTCGGTGCCACCGAGTCCGATCTCGGCGGCTACAAGGAGGCCACCTTCTCGATCAAGTCGAAGGAGACCGTCCGAGACGGGGTGTGGTCACGGCTGAAGTTCGAGGGCGGCGTCCACCGTGTGCAGCGCGTCCCGGTGACCGAGTCGCAGGGCCGCATCCACACCTCGGCGGCCGGTGTGCTGATCTATCCCGAACCCGAAGAGGTCGCCGAGGTCGTCATCGACGAGTCCGACCTGCGCGTCGACGTCTACCGGTCCTCCGGCAAAGGCGGGCAGGGCGTGAACACCACCGACTCGGCGGTTCGACTCACCCACCTACCGACCGGCATCGTCGTCACGTGCCAGAACGAGCGTTCGCAGCTCCAGAACAAGGCACGGGCGATGCAGGTGCTGGCCGCCCGCCTGCAGGCCGCCGCCGAGGAGGAGGCCGAGGCCACCGCGGCGCAGGGACGTGCCGCGCAGATCCGTACGGTCGACCGCTCCGAGCGAATCCGTACCTACAACTTCCCCGAGAACCGCATCACCGACCACCGCATCGGCTACAAGGCCAACAACCTCGACGCGGTCCTCGCCGGCGACATGGACAGCCTGCTCGACGCGCTCGTCGCGGCGGACCGCAAGGCTCGCATGGAAGCCGACTGACCCCGATGTCCGCTCCGACCGGGGTGGTCGACGAACTCCGCAGTGCCACTGCGCAACTGGCGCAGGCGGGCATCGACTCCGCGCGTGGTGACGCGGAGTGGCTGATGGCCCACGTGCTCGACACCGATCCCGGGCGGCTCGTCGTCATCGATGAGATCGACGATTCGCACCGGCGTGCGTTCCGTGCCGCCGTCTCCCGGCGTGCACAGCGCATCCCCCTGCAGCACATCGTCGGCACCGCGGCGTTCGGGCCGATCGAGCTCGCGGTAGGCCCGGGCGTCTTCATCCCGCGGCCGGAGACCGAGTATCTCCTCGAATGGGTGGTCACCACAGCCGTTCCCCGCGCTCGCGCCCTCGCACAGGCCGACACCTCGCCCGGTCCGTTGCTCATCGCCGACCTGTGCAGCGGCAGTGGGGCGCTGGCGATCTCGATCGCGACGATGATCCCGGACGCGCGCGTCATCGCCGTCGAGGCCGACGAGGATGCCCTGCTGTGGCTGCGTCGCAACGTCGCAGACGCACCGCCCGCCGTCGGGGCGCGGGTCGAGGTGGTCGCCGCCGACGCCACCGACGCCGCCCGGATCGCCGAGGTCGTGCCCGGCGGCGTCTCCGTGGTCGTCAGCAACCCCCCGTACGTCCCGCTCGACGCCGGCATCGGACCCGAAGTGGCCCATGACCCGGCGCGCGCGGTCTTCGGCGGTGCCGACGGGATGTCGGTGATCGTGCCCATGACCCCGGTGATCGCCACGATGCTCGTACCCGGTGGTTTCGTCGGCATCGAGCACGACGACACGACCTCGGAGGCGGTGGTCGAATGTCTGCTCGCGCACGGTGGGTTCGACGAGGTGACACCGCGGAACGATCTGACCGGCCGGCCGCGGTTCGTGACGGCGCGCCGCACCGCTCCCTGACTGCACGCCCGGGCCGGGAACGTCGGCGTGCAAGGATGGTCGGGTGAGCATTGTTTTCGACTGCAACGATCCGCAGAACCGCTCGGCGGGGATTCGGGCGGCCGTCGGGGCGGCGAAGGCCGGACGCCTGATCGTCATGCCCACCGACACTCTCTACGGTATCGGTTGCGACGCCTTCGATTCCGACGCCGTCGGCGCCCTGTTGGCCGCCAAGCACCGTGGCCGCGACATGCCGGTACCCGTCCTGGTGGGTTCCTGGCACTCGATCGACGGCCTGGTGCTGTCCGTCCCGCAGGCCGCGCGCGATCTGATCGAGGCATTCTGGCCTGGTGGTCTGAGTCTGGTTGTCCAACAGGCGCGTTCGCTTGCGTGGGACCTCGGCGACACCGACGGCACCGTCATGTTGCGGATGCCGTTGCACCCGGTCGCGATCGAGGTGCTGCGCGAGGTCGGACCGATGGCCGTGTCGAGCGCCAACGTGTCGGGCCGCCCACCGGCGACCACGGCCGATGAAGCGCGCGAACAGCTCGCGGACGATGTCTCGGTCTACCTCGACGGTGGTCCGGCTCCCGCCGCCCAGGCCTCGACGATCGTCGACCTCTCCGGCGCCACCCCGCGAATCCTTCGCGAGGGCGCGGTCTCGACCGACGCGGTCGCCGAGGTTCTCGACGTCGACCCGGCCTCTCTGCGTCCGGGGCGATGAGCCCCGTCCCTGCCGACCTCGCGACGGGGAATCTGCCCACGGGCGACGCCGACGTCGACGCCCTGATCGGGCGCGAGGTGCGACGCCGGCAGTCGACGGTGCAGTTGCTCGCGAGTGAGACCGAGCCCACCGTCGGGGTACGTGCCGCGATGGCGTCGGTCTTCGACGCCAAATACGCCGAGGGTATGCCGGGGTCGCGCTACCACGGCGGTTGCGAGGTGGCCGATGACCTCGAAGAGCTCGCCATCGCCCGTGCAGGGGAGCTGTTCGGTGCGGAGTATGTGAACGTGCAACCGCTGTCGGGGAGTGCGGCGAACCTCGCGGTGTACTCGGCATTCGCACAGCCGGGCGACCCCGTCCTCGCGCTGAAACTCGAGCACGGCGGCCACCAGACGCACGGATCGCGTGCGAACTTCTCGGGCCGCTGGTTCTCCCCGCTGCACTACGAGGTGCGGCGCGAGGACGAACTCATCGACTACGACCAGGTACGAGACCTCGCGCTGGTGCACCGGCCGCGAATTCTGGTCGCCGGCGCCGCGTCGTATGCCCGGCCCTTCGACTACCCGCTCCTCCGGCAGATCGCCGACGAGGCCGAGTGCATCCTCTGGGTCGACGCCGCGCACCTCGCCGGTGTGGTCGCGGCGGGGCTGTTGCCCTCGCCGGTCCCGTACGCCGACGTCGTGACGCTGTCGACCAACAAGGTGATCCGCGGACCTCGTGGCGGGATCATCCTGGCCCGCGAGCAGCACCGAGAAGCGCTGCGCAAGGCGGTGTTCCCGTTCGTGCAGGGGGGGCCCTCGATGCACACGATCGCCGCCAAGGCGGTCGCGTGTGCCGAGTCGCGCACCGTGGGGTTCGCCGGATATGTGCGGTCGTCGATCGACAACGCCCGCGCGCTCGGCGCGGAACTCGCCGCCCGCGGCGTGCGCGTGGTGTCCGGCGGCACCGACCTCCACCTCGCGGTGATCGACGTGTCCGCGTTGGGGATCTCCGGGGCGCAGGCGCAGTATCGCCTGCGCGCGGCGGGGATCGTCGTGGACAAGGCAGTCCTGCCGTTCGACACCCAGCCGGTCACGGTCGGCTCGGCGATCCGGATCGGGACCCCCGTCGCCACCGAGCGCGGCCTGACGCCGGAGCTGGCCCCGGCCCTCGCGGACGCGATGATCGGCGCGATGTCGACGTCGGAACACGCCGCGCACGACCGGATCCGCCGCGAGATCACCGATGTGGCATGCGGGTAGCGTGATCGGGGTGTCCGAGTTCTCCTGTGTCGTCTCCGCGACGGTGACCCGATGATCGGGGGAGCTCCCGTGCTGCTCGCGGCGGCATCGGGCGGGGGAGGGACCGGCGTTCCGCTGCGCGAGCTGATGCTCGTCGGACTGACCGCCGCCGCCATGACCTACCTGCTGACCTCCGCGGTGCGGGTCTTCGCGATCCGTGCGGGCGCGGTCGCGGTGCCCCGCGTGCGCGACGTCCACGTCATCCCGACGCCCCGGCTGGGGGGCCTGGGGATGTTCGGCGGGGTGGTCGCCGGAATCGCCTTGGCCGCCAATCTCCCCGCCCTCAACCGCGGATTCGCCTACACCACCGATATGACGGCGGTGATCGCGGCGGGCACGGTGATCGTCCTGGTCGGGGTCGTCGACGACCGATGGGGTCTCGACGCGCTGACCAAGTTCGTCGGTCAGCTGACCGCCGCCGGGGTGCTGGTGCTGCTCGGCATCAGCTGGCTGCAGCTGTACGTGCCGTTCGGGAACATCGGCACCCTCGTGCTCGACCCCCTGCAGGCCGGACTGCTGACCGTCGCGATCACCGTGGCGACGATCAACGCGATCAACTTCGTCGACGGACTCGACGGGCTCGCGGCAGGGCTCGGCCTGATCGCGGCGGCGGCCATCTGCATGTTCTCCCTCGGTCTGTTGCGTGACCAGGGGGGAGACGTCAGCTACTACCCACCCGCGCTCATCGCGGTGTCGCTCGCCGGTGCGTGTCTTGGATTCCTTCCGCACAACTTCTCGCCGGCCCGCATCTTCATGGGTGACTCGGGCGCGATGCTGATCGGGCTGCTCCTGGCGGCCGCGTCGACGAGCGCCTCCGGACGCATCGCGGTCAACGCCTACGGCCCGGCGGACATCTTCACCCTGCTGTCGCCGTTGATCCTCGTCGCAGCCGTGGTGTTCATCCCGATGCTCGACATGCTGCTGGCGGTGATCCGGCGCACCCGTGCCGGTGTCGGTTTCTACACCCCGGACAAGATGCACCTGCACCACCGACTACTCGAACTCGGGCATTCGCAGCGCCGGGTGGCGCTCATCATCTACCTGTGGGTCGGGGTGCTGGCGTTTTCCGCGGCCGCGAGCACGTTGTTCCCGCTGTCGGTGGTGGCACCGGCCTTCGGTGCGGGTCTGGTGGTCGCGATGCTGGTCACGATGGCTCCTCGCCTGCATCGCCGGTTCGCCGAGCTGCGTACGTCGACCAAGGCGTTCCGCTGACCCCGGTGACGTGAGGTAAGGGGAGTGTAAAAACTGGTGTACTATCGCCCGTAGTAGTTGTGGGGGTTCCGGTTCCGGACACAGAGTTCACGTTCCGTCCCTTGCGACGCATACCCCCCGGTGAGACCGTCGGGGTGGTGTTGGTAGGGTCACAACAAACGCGAGCTGACGCTGGCGGCCATCGCTGCTGCACGCACGCGGGTGCCCCGTACCGTCTGTATGGATTCGAAGCTGAGGAGAGGGACATGACTACATCTGCCCCCGATTCGACTTCGGTCTATCCGCAAGCACCAACAGGTCTCCGTCGCCCCGCGATCATCGCGGGCGCAATCATCCTGGTGGTCGCGGCGGTCTCGATCGCCGTCGGTCACCCGCTCTTCGCTGTTTTCTTCTTGCTCGGTGTTGCCGGGATCTTCGTCAACGCGATGTTGGTGAAGAAGGCGGTCGACGCTGTCACCGCCGAGTTGAACCCCCGCAAAACCGCACTAGCTCTCAACTCCGCCATGCGGCTCGGCGCCATCACGGCGCTCGCACTGCTGGCGGCGTTTCTGGTCCAACCCGACGGGTTGGGCGCGATGTTCGGACTCGCCATCGGCCAGGTGGTCTTGGTGCTGAACACGGTCATTCCGGTGATGAAAGGACTTCGTAGCCAACCATGACGACCGCCCTCAATCTTGCCGCAGAGGATGGCGAATCATCCATCCAGGTGGGTCATTACACAAAGTTCGAGCTGTTCGGGCTGACCTTCAATCTGGAGACCATCATCGCGACGGCGCTCGCGGCGGTGATCATGCTCGCGCTGGCCTTCTACCTCAAGTCGAAGGTCACCTCCACCGGTGTGCCCTCGGGTGTGCAGCTGTTCTGGGAGACCGTCACGATCCAGATGCGTAGCCAGGTCGAGAGCGCCATCGGCATGAAGGTCGCCCCGTACGTCCTTCCTCTCGCGGTCTCGCTGTTCACCTTCATCCTGATCTCCAACTGGCTCTCGGTGCTGCCGCTGCAGGTGGGTCATCACGAGATCCTCAAGCCGCCGGCTGCGGACGTGAACTTCGCTTACGCCCTCGCGCTGTTCGTCTTCGTCTGGTACCAGGCCGCAGGCTTCAAGGCCCGCGGACTGATCGGCCACCCGAAGCGAATCCTGAAGGGTCACGTGACGTTCCTCGCGCCGATCAACGTGATCGAGGAATTCACCAAGCCGATCTCGCTCTCGCTGCGACTCTTCGGCAACGTGTTCGCCGGCAGCATGATGGTCGCCCTGATCGCACTGTTCCCGCCGTACATCATGTGGGCACCCAACGCGATCTGGAAGTCCTTCGAGCTCTTCGTCGGTCTGATCCAGGCCTTCATCTTCGCGCTGCTGACGATCCTGTACTTCTCGCAGTCGATGGAAACCGAGGATCACTGATCGCCTGGATCAGGGCCTCACCCGCGGTGCGAGCACCGGCCGCGACCACAACCTCACATGGCGGATCTGCGCCGACACCAGTCGTCGCAGGACCTCAGACCTGACACACCAGATGTCAGCAACCGAAAGGGAAATATCACAATGGATCCTTACATTGGCCTCGGCGCACTCATCGGTGGCGGCCTGATCATGGCCGGTGGCGCAGTCGGTGCCGGTATCGGTAACGGCCTGGCCGGTAGCCAGCTGATCGCCGGCATCGCTCGCCAGCCCGAGGCGCAGGGTCGTCTGTTCACCCCGTTCTTCATCACCGTCGGTCTGGTCGAAGCCGCGTACTTCATCAACCTGGCCTTCATGGCGCTCTTCGTGTTCGCCACCCCGATCAGCGCCGGCTGATCACGCTCTCCCTTTTGTCGCCGAGTAGAAACGACACCTCACCACAATGACGCTTGCTGCAGAGAACTTCCTGATTCCGAATGGAACGTTCTTCGTTGTCCTGCTCATCTTCGTGATTTTGCTGCTGGTCATCCGCAAGTTCGTGGTTCCGCCTATTCAGCAGGTCCTCGAGGAGCGGGACGAGATGATCCACCGCACCGCGGCGGACAATCGCACTGCCGCCGCCGAATTCGAGGATGCGGACGTGCAGTTCCGTTCGCTCCTCAAGGAAGCGCGCGGTGAGGCCACCGCGAAACGCGACGATGCTCGCGCGCAGGGCCGTGAACAGCTGAACGAGATGAAGCATGCAGCGACCGCCGAGGCCGACGCAGCCCTGCAGTCGACCAGCTCCGAGCTGGCGGCTCAGGGTGAGCAGGCCGCCTCGACGGCTGCAGCTGATGTGGACGCACTCGCCAAGACCCTTGCGGCGCGTGTGCTCGGTGTCGACTCGGCCACTCTTTCCGATACCCGATCGACGAGCGGAGCGGTGAACTGACATGGCTGCCAACACTGAGACCGAATCCGGCCAGGGGCCCATCGGCACCTGGCTCCATGACATCGGTGCTGCGTGGGACTGGCCGATCTTCATCGCTCAGCTCTTCGGCTTCGCGGTCATCCTCTTCCTGCTCTGGAAGTACGTCCGCCCGCCCGTGCAGAAGATGATGCACGCGCGTCAGGAGACCGTGCGTCAGCAACTCGCCGAGGCAGAGAGCGCCGCCAAGCGGGTCGCCGAAGGCAAGAAGGCCCGTGAGAAGGCCGTCGCCGAGGCCAAGGCCGAGGCCGAGCAGTTGAAGAAGGACGCCGAGGCCGATGCCGCGGCGATCGCCTCCGACATGCGGGCCCAGGCCGACCACGAGGTGAAGCGGATCTCCGAGCACGGCCGCAACCAGGTCGCACTGGTCCGGTCGAACCTGGTCCGTCAGCTGCGTACCGATCTCGGTCTGACCGCGGTCGACAAGGCCGGCGGGCTGGTTCGCAGTCACCTGTCCGATGGGTCGGCCCAGGCCGCCAGCATCGACCGGGTGATCGACGAGCTCGAGCAGATGTCCTCCGGGTCGTCGAGCTCCGTCGCGTCGAGCGCCTCGCTCGTCGGTCTGCACGCGATGCGTGCGGCCAGTCGTGATGCGGCACTGGCCGTGTCCGATCGATTCGATTCGGCCGCAGCAGATCTCGACGGGTCGGCACTGTCCGCCGCCTCGGGTGACCTGACTTCGGCCATCAACTTCCTCAACGAGAACCCGGTACTGCGTAAGCGGCTCACCGAGGACGAGGAGAACACCGCAGGCAAGAACGCTCTGGTGCACACCCTCTTCGACGGTAAGGTCGCACCGGTCGTGGTCGAGGTTCTCGCCACCGCGAGCACACAGCGCTGGTCGTCGTCGAGCGACTTCGTCGTCGGTCTCCGGCGTCAGAACTCGCTGATCGAGCTGACCGCCGCCGAGCGCGACGGGGTCATCGAGCAGGTCGAGGACGAACTGTTCCGGGTCAGCCGCATTCTCGAGGCCAACCCCGGGCTCGCTTCACTGCTCTCCGATCACAGCAAGGACGCCGACAAGCGGGTCGAACTCCTGCAGAAGCTGGTCGGGGACAAGGTCAACGCCCACACGTGGTCGCTGCTGTCCTCGACGGTGCGTCTGCTGAGCGGGCAGGCAGCCGACGTCGCCGTCGATCAGCTCGCCGAGCTGGCCGCCGCACGCCGCGGAGAGTCGGTCGCCCACGTGGTGTCGGCCGCTGAACTGAGCGACGCCCAGATCGATCGCCTCTCGACCGTCCTCGGCGGCATCTACGGCCGCACCATCTCGGTGCAGACCGAGATCGCTCCGGAACTGCTCGGCGGACTCCGGATCAGTGTCGGCGAAGAGGTCATCGACGCCGACGTCGCCACGCGACTGGCGAAGGCCGCGGAGACGCTGCCGCGCTGACGACCAGCACCACCGACCACCCGAACACCCCGGGGCCTTGAGGCCCCAGACCCAGAGCCCGAAGCCACAGAGCCTCAGAGCCGAATCAAGGAAAGACGAGAACCCATGGCGGAGTTGACGATCTCACCAGACGAGATTAAGGGAGCGATCGAGCAGTACGTCTCGTCGTTCGAAGCCGAAGCATCGCGCGACGAGGTCGGCACGGTCACCGATACGGCCGACGGAATCGCGCACGTCAGCGGTCTGCCCAGCGCGATGGCCAACGAGCTCCTCGAGTTCCCCGGCGGAGTGCTGGGCGTTGCGCTGAACCTCGACGAGGACGAGATCGGCGCCGTCATCCTGGGTGACTACGAATCCCTCGAAGAAGGCCAGCCGGTCAGCCGCACCGGTGGCGTCCTCTCCGTGCCCGTCGGCGATGCGTTCCTCGGACGCGTCGTCAACCCCCTCGGTGCTCCGATCGACGGCCAGGGTGACATCGAGGCCGACGAGCAGCGCGTCCTCGAACTCCAGGCCGCCTCGGTGCTCGAGCGTCAGCCCGTCGAGGAGTCCCTCGCCACCGGCATCAAGGCCATCGACGCCATGACCGCCATCGGCCGCGGACAGCGTCAGCTCATCATCGGCGACCGCAAGACCGGCAAGACCGCGGTCTGCATCGACGCGATCCTGAACCAGAAGGCCAACTGGGAGTCGGGTGACCCCGCCAAGCAGGTCCGCTGCATCTACGTAGCGATCGGCCAGAAGGGCTCGACGATCGCAGGCGTGAAGTCGGCGCTCGAAGAGGCCGGCGCGATGGACTACACCACCATCGTCGCGGCACCCGCGTCGGACTCGGCCGGCTTCAAGTGGCTCGCCCCCTACACCGGTTCGGCCATCGGCCAGCACTGGATGTACCAGGGCAAGCACGTCCTCATCGTGTTCGACGACCTGACCAAGCAGGCCGAGGCCTACCGCGCGATCTCGCTGCTGCTGCGCCGCCCGCCGGGCCGCGAGGCCTACCCGGGTGACGTCTTCTACTTGCACTCGCGTCTGCTGGAGCGTTGTGCGAAGCTCTCCGACGAGCTCGGCGGCGGTTCGATGACCGGTCTGCCGATCATCGAGACCAAGGCCAACGACGTCTCGGCGTTCATCCCGACCAACGTCATCTCGATCACCGACGGCCAGGTCTTCCTGGAGTCGGACCTCTTCAACAAGGGCGTCCGTCCGGCCATCAACGTCGGCACCTCGGTGTCGCGCGTCGGCGGTGCAGCGCAGACCAAGGGCCTCAAGAAGGTCTCGGGTTCGCTGCGTCTGGAGCTCGCCCAGTTCCGTGAGCTGGAAGCCTTCTCGGCCTTCGCCTCCGACCTCGACGATGCGTCGAAGGCGCAGCTCGAGCGCGGCGCGCGCTGGGTGGAGATGCTGAAGCAGGACCAGTACACCCCCTTCTCGGTCGAGGACCAGATCGTCTCGATCTACCTCTGCGGTGAGGGTCACTACGACTCGGTCCCGGTCGACGACGTGCGCAACTTCGAGACGCAGCTGCTCAGCCACCTGCATCACAACGCCAAGGGTGTCTACGACTCGATCGCCGGCGGCCAGGTGCTCTCCGGTGACCAGGCCGAGGCTCTCGTCGCCGAGACCAACAAGTTCAAGAACGGTTACCTCACCCACGACGGACGTCGTGTCGTCAACGAGGCCGAGGCCGAGGCGATGGATGCCGACGACGTCGCGAACGAAGAGATCAAGATCCGCAAGTGATCTCAGACGTCAACGGACATTGCGATAAGGAAGGGGTGAGGGCTCATGGCCAGCATTCGTGAGCTGCGCTCACGCATCCGGTCGGTCCAGTCGACCAAGAAGATCACCAAGGCTCAGGAACTGATCGCGACTTCGCGGATCACCAAGGCCCAGGGCCGTGTCGCCGCGGCCAAGCCGTACTCGGAAGAGATGACGGCTGTGCTCTCCGAGCTCGCCAGCAACGCGGGGTCACTGGACAACCCGCTGCTGACCGAGCGTGAGAACCCCAAGCGTGCAGCGATCCTGGTGGTCACCAGCGATCGCGGCATGTGCGGCGGTTACAACGCCAACGTGCTCAAGGCGTCCCGTGAACTCATCGCGCTGCTGCGCGAAGAGGGCAAGGAAGCCGTGCTGTTCGTCATGGGTCGGAAGGGCGTGGGCTTCTTCAACTTCCGCGGTCTCACCGTCGAGGACTCGTGGACCGGCTTCTCGGAATCACCGCAGTACTCCGACGCCGCGACCGCCACCGAGTTCCTGGTGAACCTGTTCGTGGCCGGTTCGGGCGAAGAGGTCGATCGGCCCGATGGCGACGGAACCCTCGAGGGCGTCGACGAGCTGCACCTGGTCTACACCAGGTTCCAGTCGATGCTCGCGCAGGTTCCCGAGGTCCGCCGGGTGGCGCCGCTGGTGGTGTCGGAGGACGACTCGTCCGACGACACCCCGTCGCGCAACTACACCTTCGAGCCGGGTGCGGACACCCTGCTCGACGCGCTGCTGCCCAAGTACGTGGCAACGCGGGTGTATGCGGCACTGCTTGATTCGTCGGCCTCGGAGTCGGCGGCTCGGCGTACCGCCATGAAGGCGGCCACCGACAACGCCGAGGATCTGTCCAAGTCGTTGTCGCGCGAGGCCAACCAGCTCCGCCAGGCCCAGATCACCCAGGAAATCAGCGAGATCGTCGGCGGTTCGAGCGCGCTGGCCAAGTAGCCAGCTCGCGCATGATTCCTGACCGACGAGACCCCATACTTCGATAAGAGGAAGTGACCCAAGCACCATGACCGCAGCAGTAGAAACCCCCTCCGCGCAGTCGGCGGGTTCCGCCGACGGGCGGGTCGTCCGCATCATCGGCCCCGTGGTCGACGTCGAGTTCCCCCGTGGCTCGATCCCAGAACTGTTCAACGCCCTGCACGCCGAGATCAAGCTCGCCTCGGTGGCCAAGACCCTGACCCTCGAGGTCGCGCAGCACCTCGGCGACAACCTGGTGCGCACCATCTCGATGCAGCCGACCGACGGTCTGGTTCGCGGCGCGCCGGTGTCCGACACCGGCAAGTCGATCATCGTGCCCGTCGGCGACGTCGTGAAGGGGCACGTGTTCAACGCCCTCGGCGACTGCCTCGACACCCCCGGCCTCGGCCGCGACGGGGAGCAGTGGAGCATCCACCGCAAGCCGCCGCCCTTCGACGAACTCGAGGGCAAGACCGAGATCCTCGAGACCGGCATCAAGGTCATCGACCTGCTCACCCCGTACGTCAAGGGTGGCAAGATCGGTCTGTTCGGTGGTGCGGGCGTCGGTAAGACCGTCCTCATCCAGGAGATGATCACGCGTATCGCGCGCGAGTTCTCCGGCACCTCGGTGTTCGCCGGCGTCGGCGAGCGCACCCGTGAGGGCACCGACCTCCACCTCGAGATGGAGGAGATGGGCGTTCTCCAGGACACCGCCTTGGTGTTCGGTCAGATGGACGAGCCGCCGGGCACGCGTATGCGCGTGGCCCTGTCGGCGCTGACCATGGCGGAGTACTTCCGCGATGTGAAGCACCAGGACGTGCTGCTGTTCATCGACAACATCTTCCGCTTCACGCAGGCCGGCTCGGAGGTCTCGACCCTCCTCGGCCGTATGCCGTCCGCGGTCGGTTACCAGCCGACCCTGGCCGACGAGATGGGTGAGCTCCAGGAGCGCATCACCTCGACGAAGGGCCGTTCGATCACCTCGCTGCAGGCGATCTACGTCCCCGCCGACGACTACACCGACCCGGCGCCGGCCACCACCTTCGCGCACCTCGATGCGACCACCGAGCTCTCGCGTCCGATCTCGCAGCTGGGTATCTACCCGGCCGTGGACCCGCTGACGTCGACCTCGCGCATCCTCGAGGCCTCGATCGTGGGCGACGAGCACTTCCGCGTCGCCAACGAGGTGAAGCGAATCCTGCAGAAGTACAAGGAGCTGCAGGACATCATCGCCATCCTCGGTATGGACGAGCTCTCCGAAGAGGACAAGGTCACGGTGCAGCGTGCTCGCCGTATCCAGAAGTTCCTCGGCCAGAACTTCCTCGTCGCCGAGAAGTTCACCGGTCAGAAGGGCTCGGTCGTCTCGCTCGCCGACACCATCGAGGCATTCGACCGTGTCGCCAAGGGTGAGTTCGACCACCTGCCCGAGCAGGCGTTCAACAGCTGCGGTGGACTCGACGACGTGGAGGCCGCCGCCGCCAAGATCAGCGGAAAGTAGCGGTTCGCCATGGCTGAGAAGTCCTTCCACGTGGAGGTTGTCTCCGCGGATCGGAACCTGTACTCGGGAGAGGCAACGTTCCTGATCGCGCAGACCACCGTCGGCGAGCTGGGTGTCCTGGCCAACCACGAGCCGCTCCTGGGCCAGCTGGTCCCGGGTGGCTTCGTGGTCATCGTCGAGGAGAACGGCAACCGGCGTGCCGCAGCAGTCGAGGGCGGGTTCCTGTCCGTCACCGGCGAGGCCGTCACGGTGCTGGCGGAGTCGGCCGAGTGGGCTGACGATGTCGACGTCAACGCGGAGAAGACCGCACTCGACGAGGCCGAGCCGGATTCGCCCGAGTACCACCGTGCTCACGCGCGTCTGACTGCGGCACAACACCTTTCGAAGTAGTACACCGCGCGAGCGGTCCGCTTCCAGCGGGTGGGCCTCGGCCGGCCATCGGGATTGTCCCCGATGGCCGGCCGAGGTCTTTCGCGTTGCGTATGCACGGTCTGGCATGCTGTTGTCTACAGCCCCAGTCTCGCGTGTACGCAGCCCCGTGTCGGGCCCTTCCGGCCGACGTCTCCCGCGTACCGCGGCGACAGCGCAAAGGAGTAGGTGATGTCGCTGCCGGTCGTGTTACTCAGTGTGCTGCTGGCGATCGCCATCGTGGTGTGCGTTCTGCTTGCGATTCGTGTGTCCCAACTGCGCAAGGCGGGCACTCCGGTGCTGCTGCGGCCGATCCCGGCCGCCGTCGACGAGGGCTGGCGCCACGGGACCGTGCACTACAGCGACAATTCACTCCGTTATTACCGGCTCGCGTCACTTCGGCCCGGTCCGACCGTCACCTTGGAGCGGCAGGGTGTGGAGATCTCGGGTCGTCGTCGCCCGGAGGGGACCGAGACCGAGATTCTCGACGGCCTGGAGATTCTTCAGGTGCGGACCGCGGGGCGCGGCGGCGACGAGTACGAACTGGCCATGGGCCCGGGGGCGGTCACGGCCTTCCAGTCGTGGGTCGAGTCGCGCCAGTCCGACCGCTCGCAGCGCCGTCGGAGCGCGTAGGCGATTCCCGTCCGCGCCTCAGCGTGCCGGACGTTCGCGGTTTCCGCCGGGAACCCATTTCACGTCGCCGGGGGTGCCCTCCGGCGTCCGATTGGCGATGCGGGACAGGATGAACAGCAGATCCGAGAGCCGGTTGAGGTACTTCGCCGGCAGCACGCTGGTGTCGTCGGGGAAGGCATGAACGGCTGCCCAGGCGGATCGTTCGGCACGTCGCGTCACGGTGCGGGCCTGGTGGAGAAACGCTGCCAGCGGGGTCCCGCCGGGCAGGATGAAGGAATCCAACGGCGGCAGTTGGGCGCCGTAGCTGTCGCACCAGCCCTCGAGGGCGTCGATGTAGTCCTGTGCGATGCGCAGCGGGGGATACTTCGGGTTCTCGACGACCGGTGTCGAGAGGTCGGCGCCGGCGTCGAACAGGTCGTTCTGGATCGTTTCGAGCACCGTGCGGAGGTCGTCGGGGACGTCGCCGCCGAGTGCCAGTGCCAGGCCGATGGTCGCGTTGGCCTCGTCGCAGTCGGCGTAGGCCACGACCCGGGGATCTGTTTTGGGGACGCGGGAGAAGTCGCTGAGCCCGGTGGAACCGTCGTCGCCGGTTCGTGTGTAGATGCTCGTCAGATGCACTGCCATGCGTTGAATGTACTGCGTCGGATGTCGGCCGGAGGGTGCCGGTTATGGTGGCATGCGTGAGCGATCGGTTTCTGGTGTCCGGAGGTGCGCGTCTGTCCGGCGAGGTGGCGGTGGGCGGTGCCAAGAACAGTGTGCTGAAGCTGATGGCGGCCGCGCTGCTCGCCGAGGGCACGACAACTCTGACCAATGCGCCGGAGATCGCCGACGTCCCGTTGATGGCCGAGGTGCTGCGAGGGCTCGGGGCCGTCGTCGAGCAGCAGGGCGAGACGGTCACGATCACCGCGCCGGCCGAGCCCAAGTTCCACGCCGACTTCGCCGCCGTGCGCCAGTTCCGGGCGTCGGTGTGCGTGCTGGGACCGCTGATGGCACGCTGCCGCCGCGCGGTGGTGGCACTGCCCGGTGGCGACGCGATCGGATCGCGGCCGCTGGACATGCACCAGGCAGGACTTCGCGCCCTCGGCGCCACCAGCACGATCGAACACGGGTGCGTGGTCGCCGAGGCGGACGCGCTCGTCGGTGCTCCGATTGCCCTGGAATTCCCGTCGGTGGGGGCCACCGAGAACATCCTGATGGCCGCGGTCCTCGCCGAGGGGCAGACCACCATCGACAACGCCGCGCGGGAGCCGGAGATCGTCGACCTCTGCGAGATGCTGGTGCAGATGGGTGCGCGGATCGAGGGCGCGGGAACCGCGACCCTGACCGTCGACGGCGTCGACCGCCTACATCCGACGACCCACCGCGTCGTCGGCGACCGGATCGTCGGGGCCACCTGGGGCATCGCCGCGGCGATGACGCGCGGCGACGTCACGGTGCGCGGCGTCCGGCCCGAACACCTGCAGTTGGTGCTGAACAAACTCGGCGACACCGGGGCAAAGGTCGAGACCTACGACGACGGTTTCCGGGTCACCCATGACTCGCGGCCCGTGGCCGTGAACGTCTCGACGCTGCCGTTCCCCGGTTTCCCCACCGACCTGCAGCCGATGGCGATCGGGCTCGCGGCGATCTCCGACGGCATGTCGGTCATCACCGAGAACGTCTTCGAGGCCCGGTTCCGCTTCGTGGAGGAGATGATCCGGCTGGGTGCCGATGCGCGCACCGACGGCCATCACGCAGTGATCCGCGGGGTCGAGCAACTGTCCAGTGCGCCGGTCTGGTGTTCGGACATCCGCGCGGGTGCCGGACTGGTTCTCGCCGGGCTCGTCGCCGACGGCGTCACCGAGGTCCACGACGTCGAACACATCGACCGCGGATACCCACATTTCGTGGAGATCCTCCGCAGCCTCGGCGGCGAGATCGAGCGCGTGAGCGACTGATGTGCGCCGGCACCTGTCCGATCGGACAGGCGCCCACCCCGGCCGCCTGGTCGGACTTGCCCGCCGACGGCCAGGACCCCTTGTGGCGGTTGTGATCTGAGCGACATGCTCGTTGTGACAGACCAAACCGTCACAAGGAGTAGTCGCCATGGCCATTGAGCTGAACCAGATCTGGGATTTCCCGATCAAGGAGTTCCATCCCTTCCCGAAGGCGAAGCTGGGCGTCGGCGCACACGACATGCTCGGCGTGGAGGCCAAGGATCTCGGCATGACCCGCGCACTGCTGATGACCACCGGCCTGCGAGGTTCGGGGATCATCGAGGAACTGATCGGCAAGATCGAGTACCAGGGCGTCGACGTCGTGCTCTACGACAAGGTGGAGTCCAACCCCAAGGACTACAACTGCATGGACGCCGCGGCGCTCTATCAGTCGGAGAAGTGCGACGGCATCATCTCGGTGGGTGGCGGCTCGAGCCACGACGCCGCCAAGGGCGCCCGCATGGTCATCGCGCACGACGGCCGCAACATCAACGAGTTCGAGGGCTTCTCCAAGGCGACGAACAAGGAGAACCCCAAGCACATCGCCGTCTCGACCACCGCAGGCACCGGTTCGGAGACCTCCTGGGCGTATGTCATCACCGACACCTCGGACATGAACAAGCCGCACAAGTGGGTCGCCTTCGATGACACCTGTCTGGTCGATCTCGCGATGGACGACCCGCTGCTCTACTACACGTGCCCGGAGCACTTCACCGCCTTCTGCGGCTTCGACGTGCTGGCCCATGCCAGCGAGCCCTATGTCTCGCGGCTGGATTTCGCACCGTCCCTGGGCAACGCGAAGTACTCGATCGAGCTGATCCGTGACCACCTGCGTACCGCCGTGTACGACCCGCGCAACCTCGAGGCCCGCGCAGGCATGATGCATGCGCAGTACATCGCCGCGCAGGCGTTCAACTCCGGTGGTCTGGGGCTGGTGCACTCGCTCTCGCATGCGGTGAGTGCGTTCTACGACAGCCACCACGGCCTCAACAACGCGATCGCCCTGCCCCGGGTGTGGGAGTACAACCTGCCGGCACGGTTCGAGCGGTACGCCGAGATCGCCGCGTTGCTCGGCGTGGACACCTCGAAGATGACCACGGTCCAGGCCGCCGACGCCGCGGTCGAGGAGGCCATCCGGTTGTCCAAGGACCTCGGAATCCCGGACAACTTCGGGCAGTTGTCGACGACCAGCTATGACAAGAACCGGATGAACACCGGCAAGTACGAGGGTCGCGGCGAGACGATGGACACCTCCGACAAGCAGATTCGCGCCATCGCGGAGCACATGATGGACGACTGGTGCACGCCGGGCAATCCCCGCGAGAGCACCGTCGAATCGCTGATCCCGATGGTCACCCACGCCTTCACGGGTAGCTACTGAATCCGATGACGCACATCTCCGTCCCGCAGGCGACCGTCGAGGAGACCACAACCGGTTTCGGTTCGGTCGAGGACCTGACCGAGGCCCTGAGCGGTCAGGGTTATCTGATCGGCCCGGAACTGGCGGTGGTCGTCCATCTCGCGACGCTCCTCGACCGGCCGTTGCTCCTCGAGGGCCCGGCCGGTGTCGGCAAGACCGAGCTGGCCAAGGCGCTCGCCGCGGCGTCGGGGCGTGAGCTCATCCGGTTGCAGTGCTACGAGGGGCTCGACGAATCACGCGCCCTCTACGAATGGGACTACGCGCGTCAGCTTCTCCACGTGCAGATGTTGCGGGATCGGATCAGTTCCGAACTCGCCGCCGAGACAACGCTTTCGGCGGCGGGTTCGGCGCTGAGGCGTGCCGAGGTCGGGGTCTACACCGAGGACTTCCTGGTGGCCCGGCCGCTGATGGCGGCGATCACCTCGCCGCAGCCGACGGTCCTGCTCGTCGACGAGATCGACCGCACCGACGAGGCGATGGAGGCGGTCATGCTCGAGGTGCTGGCCGAGCGGCAGGTGACGGTGCCCGAACTGGGTACCATCGTCGCGCGGTCGTCACCGTGGGTCATCCTGACCTCCAACGACACCCGCGAGCTGTCGCCCGCGCTCAAGCGGCGATGCCTGCATTTCCAGGTCGAGTATCCCGATCCCGCCACCGAGCGCGCGATCGTCGCCGTCCGTGCCCCCGACGTCGAGGAATCGGTCATCGGCGAGGTCGTCGAACTCGCCCGGCGACTCCGGGACCTGCCACTGCGCAAGAGCCCGTCCATCGCGGAGGTCATCGATGCGGCTCGCGCCGCGTCGTACCTCGGGACCCCGATCGGGACGGCACACCACGGCGCACTGCTGGCGTTGTTGGTCAAGTTCGGTTCCGACGGCGAGATCGCCAGGCGGGCACTGGTATCGGACGGGCCGGGTGGTCACGTCGCCCCGGTCGCCGAGGTCGGCGCCGACGGTACGACACCCGCGGGATCGGTCACGGCACGGGCGTTCGGGGCCGGACGGGCCCGCAGCGCCGGTGTGCGCGCAACGCGATGACGGTCACCTCCGCCGGAACATCCCCGCGCGCGGAGATCCTCGATCTCCTCGCCGTCTCCTTCGGGCGGGTGCTCCGTCTGGTCGGGGTGGCGGCCTCGCCCGCGGAGGTGATCGAGATCCGCCGGACACTGTCGATCGTCGGTGCAGGCGAACTGTCGGTGCTGCGGGCCGCATTGCGCAGTGTCTGTGTCAAATACTGTTACGAGACAGCAGGTTTCGAGCAGGCGTTTGACCTCTTCTTCCTCGGGGCCGATCGGGGTCGACACGCCGAGGAGCTGCCGGTGCCCCGCGGCGTCGCGGCCGACCTGCCCCAGGACGTGGAGTGGGACGAGGAGTTCGAGGGTGCCGCCCGCCGGATCGGTGCCGACGAACACACCGACGAGATCGGCCACCTGATGGCCCCCGATCCAGAGGCCGCCGACCCAGATGCCGAGCCTCGCGCGGAGAGCGCCCATCGGGAGGAGAACGACTTCAGCGTGTCGGCCGGTGCCGAACATCTCGGCGTCGACCCGGATAGTGGTTCGGCAGGCGGCGGGGTTACCTACACCGTCGAGGTCGACGCCGCCGATTCGTCGACCGTCGGCGAACTGACCGGCGCGGCGGCGCGAGTCGCCGGCAGGCCGCTCGGTCTGGCCGGGGCGGCATCGATCCTCGCGGCGCTCGACGCCTACGACCCGCGCAAGGCCTACGGATCCGACGGCCTCGCCGATCTCGACGACACCCGCCGGGGCGAACTCGAACGGGCGCTCGCGGCCTTCGTCGACGCACTCGCGAACCGGCTCGAGGCGGCTTCGGTCGTCGCCGATCCGTCCGCCACGGCGCCGACACACCCCGCATCGGCTCACCCCGACCAGCCCGAGATCGACCGTGCTTGTCACCGATTGATCCAGCGGATTCGCGGTGCGCCCCGCCGGGTGGTGCGTCCGGTCGACCGCGGCACCCTCGACATCCGGGCGACGATGCGGGCCGCGGTCGCGACCGACGGGGTGCCGGCCGAGCTCTGGCGGCGGCGCCACCGGCCCGGCCCGGTGCGGATGCTGGTGCTCATCGACGTCTCGCTGTCGGTGCGCCCGGTGGCCGGTTTCATCCTGCGGCTCGCGCAGACGCTGCACCGGTTCGGCAACCGCTGCGAGGTCATCGCGTTCGTCGATCGGCCGGTGCGGGTCACTCCCGCGCTGCGGGCGGGCTCTCCCGATGCGGCGCTGACCTCGGTGCTCGCCGCCGATGGCCTCGACCTGGCCGGCACCAGTGACTACGGGCGCATGCTCGCCGAGCTTCTCGGCGAGTTCGGGGACCTCATCACCTCGCGCACCTCGGTGCTCGTTGTCGGCGACGCGCGCAGCAACGGTTTCGACCCCCGGGTCGATCTGTTCGCCGAGGTGGCGCGCCGCGCGCATCGGGTCGCGTGGGTCACGCCCGAACCGGCCCGCTACTGGCCGCAGAGCGGATGCGCGATGGCCGACTACGCCGAGCACTGTGCGGGCGTCGTCAGTGTCCGGGACGGTGACGAGTTGGTGGCGCGCTGCGACGAGTTGGGTGCGGCGCTGAGGTGAGATGAGTAGCGTCGAAGTTCCGGTACGGCAGGTGGATCGGGTGGGTGGATGAGAGGCACGGCAGATGCAGGGTGGCCAGAGCCGGCGCACGTCAGCGCATGTCACCAAGTTCCATGCTCCGGAGATCGTCCTCGGCGCCGGTGCCTTCGGCGAGGCCCCCGTGGCCACCGCCGGACTGGGGATGCGCCGCCCGTTCGTGGTCAGCGACCGTTGCCTGGAGCGCACACCCTGGTACGCACAGCTGATGGCGGGACTACGGGGAGTCGGCGTCGACGCCGCGTCGTACCTGGATGTCTCGCCGAATCCGCGTGCGGGTGAGGTCGCGGCAGCCTTCCTGGCCTACAAGGCCCACGACGCGGACGGACTCGTCGCGCTGGGCGGCGGATCGGTCATCGACGCGGCCAAGGGGGTCGCGGTGCTCGCGGCCAACGGTGGACACATTCTGGAGTACGAGGGGATCGACCGTGCCCGCAGGCCGCTGCCCCCGCTCATCGCCGTGCCCACCACCGCGGGCAGCGGAGCCGACGTCTCGCAGTTCTGCATCATCAACGACGCGGAGCGTCGGACCAAGGTGACAATCATCGGTCGATCGCTGGTGCCCGACGTGACGGTGAGCGATCCGATGCTGCTGGCGACCGCGCCCGCGGAGGTCACCGCGCAGGTCGGGATGGACGTGTTGACGCACTGCGTCGAGGCGTATGTCTCGCTGGCACACGGAAGATTGACCGATTCGCTTGCGCTGGAATCGATCCGGGGAGTGTGGGCCCACCTCGAGCGCCTGGTCGACGACCCGCGCGACCGGGTCGCCGCCGATGAGATGTCACTCGCCGCGTTGCGTGCGGGCATGGCGTTCACCAACGCGATCCTCGGTGCCACGCATGCGATGAGCCATCCGGTCGGCGGGCATTGCGACGCCCCGCACGGCGCGATCAACTCGGTGCTGTTGCCGCACGTGATCCGCTTCAACGCCGAAGTGTGCGCGGAGGGGTTCGTCGACCTCGCCGACGCGATCGGCGTCGACACCCGCGGCAATGCCAGAACCGTCGCCGACCGGCTGGCCGATGCGGTCGCCGGTCTCGGGGCGCGTGTGGGGATGCCGGGTTCGCTGGAGCCGCTCGGGGTGCGGCCCGATGATCTGGACCGGCTGACCACGCACGCTCTGGCCGACTCGTGCATGACCACCAACCCGCGCAGGCCGTACGCCTCCGGAATTCGCGGCCTGTACGCGGAAGCTCTGTGATGGGCGCCGATCCGCGGCAGTCGGACCTCGAGAGCCTGGTCGGCCTGCGCAGTGTCAAGGGCAGCCACTACGCCCAACTCCGCGGCGTCGAGGCGCGGCTGAACCGTGTCGTCGGTGCGCTCGATCGGATCTCCCGTGCGCTGGTGCGCACGGCGGAGGGTCCAGAAGCGCTCGTGACCGCGGTGGTAGAGGCGGCCCGCGACCATCTCGGGGCCGACTGGGTGGTGTTCGCGCTCGCCGACGGCCGGTTGGAACAGTCCGCTCCGCGGCACCTGATCGGGTCCGGGAGTGGGCGGTTGTTCGCCTTCGAGGGTGCGGAGATCGCATCGACGCCGGCCGACCTGCCCGACCAGGTCCTCAACCGGCTCAACGACATCCTGCGCGGTCACGAGACGATCCTGCACCGACCGATCCTGGAAGAAGACCACGTCCACGTCCCGGTCGAGCTCGACGGCGGTGTCGTGGGCGGGTTGTCGGCCTGGACACCCGCCGACCGCGTGGTCGATCCGACCGACGTGGTGGTACTGCGGATCCTGGCCAGCCAGGCGATCGTGGCTCTGCTCAACGCCGAGTTGTTCTCCGAGACCAACAGTCACGCAGCCGAATTGGTGCGGCGTAATGACGAACTCGAACGCACACAACGAGAACTCTCCGCGGCGATGCGTGCCACCGTCCTCAACGAGGAGCGGTCGCGGATCGCACGCGAACTGCACGACTCGGTCACTCAATCGGTACTGTCCGCCGGGGTCCAGATCGAGTTGTGTCGTGATCTGGTCGACGGCCCGGCGCTCGAGCGCCTGCAGATGGCGGGACGGCTCACCAAGGATGCGGTCGAGCAGCTCCGGTCGTTCATCTACGCGCTCAACAACGCGACCAGCGCACCGTCGCCGAGCGTCCGTGAGGTCCTCGCCGAGCTGTGTTCACTGCACATGCCACCGGACCTGACCACCGCGGTCCACGTGCGCGGACGAGCGCGTGAACTCGCCGACGACGTGCAACACGCGTTGCTGCGTATCGCCGGCGAGGCCCTGTTCAACACCGCCGTCCATGCCCACGCGACCCGGGTGTCGGTCACCCTGACGTACTCGCCCGACCGGGTGGCGCTCTCGGTCGACGACGACGGCATCGGCGACCCGGACCATCTGCGCCGGGTCATGCGGACCACCTCGCTCGGTGACCTCGCGGCCGGCCGGCACCGGGGACTGGCGAACATGGGCTCGCGCGCGTCCGAACTGGGCGGTGACCTCCGCATCCGTAGGTCGCGCCTCGGTGGCATCAGGGTTGGCGTCGTGCTCCCGACCCGGATGAACGTCTCGGTCGCGCCGGCCGTCGAGACCGCGGTAGCGACCAAGGAGTTCCTGTGAGCGACAACACCATCCGTACGATCAGAACCTTGCTGGTCGATGACCACGCCCTGCTCCGCCAGGGGATGCGCTCGCTCCTGGAACGGGAGGACGTGGTCGAGGTCGTCGGTGAGGCCGGCTCGTACGACGCCGCGCTCGCCGAGGTGAACACATGCCGCCCGGACGTCGTGGTGGTCGACCTGAAGCTGTCCGCGGGGACCGAGTACGAGGGATTACGGCTGATCCGCGAGATGGCGCAGCGGCATCCCGAGGTGGCCGCGCTCGTGCTCACGACATTCCTCGACGACGACCTGGTGGTCCGTGCCGTCCGTGCCGGCGCACGAGGCTACGTCGTGAAGGACGTCGACACCACCGAACTCGTCCGCGCCATCCAGGCGGTGTCCGGCGGCGGAAGCGCCTTCGATCCCCGCAGCGCGGCCGTGGTCCTGCGTGCGGTGTCGGGCGAGAACGAGACACCCGCGTCCCTGAGCGAACGTGAACGTGAGGTGTTGCGCCTGCTGGCCGACGGGATGTCGAACAGACGTATCGGTGAGACGCTCTTCATCTCCGAGTCGACCGTGAAGTTCCATATCCGCAACATCATTCGCAAACTCGGGGTCTCCAAGCGCACCGACGCGGTGTATGTCGCCAGCAAACGCGGACTCATCTGAACGACGGAGATCCAGGCGGGGGTGTGAGCACCAACCAGCCCCCGTGATCGATCAGGACCTCTGCACCCGCGTGCGGCACCCGGGCCGCCCACGCGTGCAGATCTCGTTCGGTGAGCCGCAGGTGATGGCCGAAGTGTGCGCTGGGGTGATCTTCGAAGGGCACTCCGACGACCACACGGCGGCGTGCCACGCGGAGTGCCTCGCCGAGAGCATCCACCGCGGCGGGCGCATCGAGATGTTCGAGGAGATGGATGAGGGTGACGGTGTCGAAGGAGTCGTCGGGGTAGGGGAGCGCTGTCGCGTCGCCGACGGCGGCGTCCACGTCGACCCCGCGTCGGCGGGCGGCGCGAGACAGCTTGGAGATCGCGCCCGGCGAGATGTCGCACGCGGCCACGCGAAGGCCATCTGCCGCGCACGCGAGCGCGAAGAACCCGAAGCACGACCCGACCTCGAGGATGGTCGGCCCGGCCACGAGCGATCGGGCGCGCCGGTGGACCGGGGCGAACGAAGCCGCGCCGGAGGCGAGTTCTCGAAGGGAGTTGTCGTAGAAGGCGGCCCATGCGTCGGCCGGGGTGGCCGCCGAGGTCCGGATGACGCGCACCGCGGCCTCCTCGAACTGTGCCTGGCCGGAGATGACCCCGGCCTCGACGAGTGCGACCAACCCCTCGACGACGGCGGTGTCGGAGATCGTCCGCTCGTCGAGGGAATGCGCGATCTGCACGACGCCGCCGACGTGACGCCACGCGAAGCGGCCGCAGGAGACGAAATCGGCGCACTCGACCGGGGTTCGGGCGGCAGTCGTCGGGTCACGCCTGACCTCCACGGCCCGCGCGATCGCCGGCGGGGACGAGGAGGGAGGCGAACAGGGCGGTGCCGTGGGGGTCATGGTGTCACCGTAGAAACGGCTGGGCCTGCGCGTAACTGGCCGAGAGGGGGCCGCGGCCTGTCCGAAAGGACGGTTATGCGGCACACGTCACACCGCGAATTCTCGCGGGATTCCCCGCGGCGACGTCCGATCCGTCCTGGTCGACCACTCTGTGAGCTGCGCAAACAGTTACGGGCGGGGCCCGCCACCACGCGATTTGACCCTGGCAGACCTGTTGCGTAACTTTCTTCAAGTCAGCGAGCCACGGCGCCGCCCCGGAAGGCCTGAGAGGGTCTGAAGGCGGGGAGTGGAGACCGGGTTTTTCGCTGAACGCCCCAGTAAGACTTCGCCGAGGCACTTTGGTGTCTCGGAGTTGCTGCGGGGCGGCTGGACCCCGTGAACCGGAGAATCTTGATTTTCCGGACACGGATCGGGTCTGGTAGGCTGGAAGAGTTGCCTCGGAGACGGGGTTGACTGGTAGGACAGAACTGAAGTCTGCTGGTGAGAGCCTCCTTTGTGGGGTGGGTAGCTGGTGGGTGTGTGTTCTTTGAGAACTCGATAGTGTGATGATGAATTGTCTGATGCCAATTTGGCATCGTGCATTCTTTATGGATGTAGATGTTTTTGTTTGTTTTTGTGGCATCTGCCTTTTTGGGGTGGGTGTTGCTAGTTTTTGGATTGGTCAGGTTTTGCTTTCCTGATTGTGTTGAAATGCCGGCTCTTTTGGGGGTTGGTTGTTTCGCTATTTTTTCATGGAGAGTTTGATCCTGGCTCAGGACGAACGCTGGCGGCGTGCTTAACACATGCAAGTCGAACGGAAAGGCCCAGCTTGCTGGGTACTCGAGTGGCGAACGGGTGAGTAACACGTGGGTGATCTGCCCTGCACTCTGGGATAAGCCTGGGAAACTGGGTCTAATACCGGATATGACCTTCCCTCGCATGGGGGTTGGTGGAAAGCTTTTGCGGTGTGGGATGGGCCCGCGGCCTATCAGCTTGTTGGTGGGGTAATGGCCTACCAAGGCGACGACGGGTAGCCGACCTGAGAGGGTGATCGGCCACACTGGGACTGAGACACGGCCCAGACTCCTACGGGAGGCAGCAGTGGGGAATATTGCACAATGGGCGCAAGCCTGATGCAGCGACGCCGCGTGAGGGATGACGGCCTTCGGGTTGTAAACCTCTTTCACCAGGGACGAAGCGCAAGTGACGGTACCTGGAGAAGAAGCACCGGCCAACTACGTGCCAGCAGCCGCGGTAATACGTAGGGTGCGAGCGTTGTCCGGAATTACTGGGCGTAAAGAGCTCGTAGGCGGTTTGTCGCGTCGTCTGTGAAATTCTGCAACTCAATTGCAGGCGTGCAGGCGATACGGGCAGACTTGAGTACTACAGGGGAGACTGGAATTCCTGGTGTAGCGGTGAAATGCGCAGATATCAGGAGGAACACCGGTGGCGAAGGCGGGTCTCTGGGTAGTAACTGACGCTGAGGAGCGAAAGCGTGGGTAGCGAACAGGATTAGATCCCTGGTAGTCCACGCCGTAAACGGTGGGTACTAGGTGTGGGTTCCTTTTCACGGAATCCGTGCCGTAGCTAACGCATTAAGTACCCCGCCTGGGGAGTACGGCCGCAAGGCTAAAACTCAAAGGAATTGACGGGGGCCCGCACAAGCGCGGAGCATGTGGATTAATTCGATGCAACGCGAAGAACCTTACCTGGGTTTGACATACACCAGAAAGCTATAGAGATATAGCCCCCCTTGTGGTTGGTGTACAGGTGGTGCATGGCTGTCGTCAGCTCGTGTCGTGAGATGTTGGGTTAAGTCCGCAACGAGCGCAACCCTTGTCCTGTATTGCCAGCGGGTTATGCCGGGGACTTGCAGGAGACTGCCGGGGTCAACTCGGAGGAAGGTGGGGATGACGTCAAGTCATCATGCCCCTTATGTCCAGGGCTTCACACATGCTACAATGGCTGGTACAGAGGGCTGCGAGACCGTGAGGTGGAGCGAATCCTTAAAGCCAGTCTCAGTTCGGATTGGGGTCTGCAACTCGACCCATGAAGTCGGAGTCGCTAGTAATCGCAGATCAGCAACGCTGCGGTGAATACGTTCCCGGGCCTTGTACACACGCCCGTCACGTCATGAAGTCGGTAACACCCGAAGCCGGTGGCCTAACCCCTTGTGGGAGGGAGCTGTCGAAGGTGGGATCGGCGATTGGACGAAGTCGTAACAAGGTAGCCGTACCGGAAGGTGCGGCTGGATCACCTCCTTTCTAAGGAGCACACAACAACACTCGTTTCTGTGGGCGTATGTTCTGCGGCGAGTGTGTGTTCAGGGTGAAACATCAGACAGGCCATGTGGTGGTGCCGGCTCATGCGGGGTCATCGGTCGACGCTCACTGTGAGGTGGGTGTGTTCTTGTCACACTATCGGGGTTCTGAGAGAACACGCGGCATGCCTTTTGGGGTGTGTATCGGGTTGTCTCTGACCTAGCTGTCTTGGTGATCGTGCTGTTGAGGTGTCCTGTGATGGGGTGCGGAGGCTCGTGAGCTGGGGTGGTGTGTGTTGTTTGAGAAGTGCATAGTGGATGCGAGCATCTTTATTTCAAATCAACAATTTTTGTTGGTCTGTGATTTAGCAGAAAATGTTTTGTGATGTCTACATTTGGTCCCTCGCTGGCATGGCCTTCGGGTTGTGTTGGGTGGGGGGTTGTTTGTAGGTGTTGTTGTAAGTGTTTAAGGGCGTTCGGTGGATGCCTTGGTACCAGGAGCCGATGAAGGACGTGGTAGGCCGCGATAGTCCTCGGGGAGTTGTCAAACGAGCTGTGATCCGAGGGTGTCCGAATGGGGAAACCCAGCACGAGTGATGTCGTGTTACCACCAGCTGAATGTATGGCTGTGTGGGGGAACGTGGGGAAGTGAAACATCTCAGTACCCATAGGAAGAGAAAACAATTGTGATTCCGTGAGTAGTGGCGAGCGAAAGCGGAGGAGGCTAAACCATGCGCATGTGTAACCGGGTAGGGGTTGTGTGTGTGGGGTTGTGGGGTTCATCTTCTCAGATCTACCTGTCTGGGCGTGAGTCAGAAAACCATGTTTAGGTGAAGTGGCCTGGAATGGTCTGCCGTAGTCGGTGAGAGTCCGGTAGCTGAAAACATTGGTCTTGCGTGATGAATTTTCCCAAGTAGCAGCGGGCTCGTGGAATCTGCTGTGAATCTGCCGGACCACCCGGTAAGCCTGAATACTTCCTGGTGACCGATAGCGGACAAGTACCGTGAGGGAAAGGTGAAAAGTACCCCGGGAGGGGAGTGAAATAGTACCTGAAACCGGACGCTTACAATCCGTCAGAGCCTGTGCACCCTTGTGGTGGTGGGTGATGGCGTGCCTTTTGAAGAATGAGCCTGCGAGTTAGTGCTCGGTGGCGAGGTTAACCCGTGTGGGGTAGCCGTAGCGAAAGCGAGTCTGAATAGGGCGTTTGAGTCGCCGGGTCTAGACCCGAAGCGGAGTGATCTACCCATGGCCAGGGTGAAGCGACGGTAAGACGTCGTGGAGGCCCGAACCCACTTCAGTTGAAAATGGAGGGATGAGTTGTGGGTAGGGGTGAAAGGCCAATCAAACTCCGTGATAGCTGGTTCTCCCGAAATGCATTTAGGTGCAGCGTCACATGTTTCTTACCGGAGGTAGAGCTACTGGATGGCCGATGGGCCCCACAGGGTTACTGACGTCAGCCAAACTCCGAATGCCGGTAAGTGAGAGTGTGGCAGTGAGACTGCGGGCGATAAGGTTCGTAGTCGAGAGGGAAACAGCCCAGATCGCCGGCTAAGGCCCCTAAGCGTGTACTAAGTGGAAAAGGATGTGGGGTCGCGAAGACAACCAGGAGGTTGGCTTAGAAGCAGCCACCCTTGAAAGAGTGCGTAATAGCTCACTGGTCAAGTGATCCTGCGCCGACAATGTAGCGGGGCTCAAGTACACCGCCGAAGCCGCGGCACTCACACAATAGCCCGTTGACGTTCTACGGAGTGTCAACCAGGTGTGTGGGTGGGTAGGGGAGCGTCCTGCATCCGTGGAAGCCACAGAGTGATCTAGTGGTGGAGGGTGTGGGAGTGAGAATGCAGGCATGAGTAGCGAAAGCAGAGTGAGAAACTCTGCCGCCGAATGACCAAGGGTTCCTGGGCCAGGTTAATCCGCCCAGGGTGAGTCGGGACCTAAGGCGAGGCCGACAGGCGTAGTCGATGGACAACGGGTTGATATTCCCGTACCCGTGTATCCGCGCCCATGCTGAATCAGTTGTACTAACCATCCTGAAACCACGAGAAGGCCTTCGGGTCTCGAGTTGGTGGATGCATGGGACCTCGGCTGGTAGTAGGCAAGCGATGGGGTGACGCAGGAAGGTAGTGGGGCCAGTGAGTGGTAGTACTGGTGTAAGCCTGTAGGGCGTGTTCTAGGTAAATCCGGGACACATACAGCCTGAGAGGTGATGCGTAGCCGTTGAGGCGAATTCCATGATCCTATGCTGCCGAGAAAAGCCTCTAGTGAGTTGGTACACGGCCCGTACCCCAAACCGACACAGGTGGTCAGGTAGAGAATACTAAGGCGATCGAGAGAACTGTGGTTAAGGAACTCGGCAAAATGCCCCCGTAACTTCGGGAGAAGGGGGACCCAGACTGGTGACGGCATTTACTGCTTGAGCTGGTGTGGGTCGCAGAGACCAGAGAGAAGCGACTGTTTACTAAAAACACAGGTCCGTGCGAAGTCGTAAGACGATGTATACGGACTGACGCCTGCCCGGTGCTGGAAGGTTAAGAGGACCGGTTAGTCACTTTCGGGTGGCGAAGCTGAGAATTTAAGCCCCAGTAAACGGCGGTGGTAACTATAACCATCCTAAGGTAGCGAAATTCCTTGTCGGGTAAGTTCCGACCTGCACGAATGGCGTAACGACTTCTCTGCTGTCTCAACCACAGACTCGGCGAAATTGCAGTACGAGTAAAGATGCTCGTTACGCGCGGCAGGACGAAAAGACCCCGGGACCTTCACTATAGCTTGGTATTGGTGTTCGGTTCGGTTTGTGTAGGATAGGTGGGAGACTGTGAAGTGGGCACGCCAGTGTTCATGGAGTCGTTGTTGAAATACCACTCTGATCGTATTGGACTTCTAACCTCGGACCCTGATCGGGTTCAGGGACAGTGCCTGGTGGGTAGTTTAACTGGGGCGGTTGCCTCCTAAAAAGTAACGGAGGCGCCCAAAGGTTCCCTCAGCCTGGTTGGCAATCAGGTGTTGAGTGTAAGTGCACAAGGGAGCTTGACTGTGAGACGTACATGTCGAGCAGGGACGAAAGTCGGGACTAGTGATCCGGCACCGGCAAGTGGAAGCGGTGTCGCTCAACGGATAAAAGGTACCCCGGGGATAACAGGCTGATCTTCCCCAAGAGTCCATATCGACGGGATGGTTTGGCACCTCGATGTCGGCTCGTCGCATCCTGGGGCTGGAGTAGGTCCCAAGGGTTGGGCTGTTCGCCCATTAAAGCGGCACGCGAGCTGGGTTTAGAACGTCGTGAGACAGTTCGGTCTCTATCCGCCGCGCGCGTTAGAAACTTGAGGAAACCTGTCCCTAGTACGAGAGGACCGGGACGGACGAACCTCTGGTGTGCCAGTTGTTCCGCCAGGAGCACTGCTGGTTAGCTACGTTCGGAAGGGATAACCGCTGAAAGCATCTAAGCGGGAAGCCTGTTCCAAGATGAGGTTTCTCACCACCTTGAGTGGTTAAGGCCCCCTACAGACCATGGGGTTGATAGGCCAGAACTGTACGCCTAGCAATAGGTTCAGGTGACTGGTACTAATCGGCCGAGGACTTACCAACAACACCCACACATCACATACACCAGTATGTTTGTGTGTTCGCATCCACTATGACACTTCTGAAACAACACACAACCGTTTTTAAACAAACAGTATGTGTGCTGTTTTATAAAGTTACGGCGGCTATAGCGGAGGGGAAACGCCCGGCCCCATTCCGAACCCGGAAGCTAAGCCCTCCAGCGCCAATGGTACTGCACCCTAATCAGTGTGGGAGAGTAGGACACCGCCGAACACAACTTGAAAATGCCCCGCAACCACCAGGTTGCGGGGCATTTTCCATGTCACAAACAATGCCCGCAGGCGCAGATTCCAGCCTCGCCATCGACTAGTCGGAGCCCTTGGGTACGACGATCATGGGGACGGCCACCGCCCGCAGGATCTTGGCGGCCGTCGTCCCGAGGAAGAGCTTGTTGGGGGCGGCCAGGCGGCTGGAACCGACCATGACGACGTCACCGTCGTGCCACTCCAGCGATCCCACGGCCTCCTCGATCGTTGTTCCCTGTGCGACCGTCGAGCTGACCGGGAAGTCGGACGGCAGTTCGGCTCTCGCCGTGTCGAGACAGCGCTGGGCATGGATCCGCGCATTCTCGACCGCGCGATCCTCGGGCTCAGCGCGCCACGGCTGAACGTCGTCGACCGCGACGAGGGAGATCAGCCGGATCGGACGATGGGCCCGCACACCGCTGCGCAGGGCGGTCTCGAACAGCAGCGGGGTGCCCGGCCGATCGCCGATCGCCACCGAGATCTCTCGCACCTCGTCGGCACCGAGATGGGCGAAGCCGGGAGGAGCCAGGGCCACGGGAATGGGGGAGGCGTGCAGGATGTCGTTCACGACCGTGCCCAGGGTGTGGCGTCCACTGATCCCACCGCCCGCGCCACCGATGACCAGGATGTCCGCGCCGGTCTTGTCGGCCTCCACGATGAGGCCCTCGGCGGGATTGGCGTGCTCGGCGATGGTCGTCGTCGTCTCGATGTCGTCGGGCAGCTTGGCGGCGGCTTCATCGAGCCAGCGCCTGGCCGCACTGTCGAGGGCGTCGGAGAGTCTCTCGACCGTCGCCCTCTCCGCCGCGTCGCCTGCGCTCGCGGGCTCTGGTGGGATGACGATGCAGATCTCGAGTTCGGCGTCGAAGGTGCGTGCCAGGCAGGCGCCCAGGGCGACGGCGTCCTCGCCCCCGGAGGTGGCGATGTATGCGACGAGCAACTTCATCGGTACTCCCAACGTGTCGGTCCCTCGGTGACCCAAGCCTAGTCACCGCCGGCAGGCCGTCCCGGTTCTGCGCGTACCGACCGGGCGTGGCCGACCCCCGAATCCTCTCGACACACGCTTAGATTGGGGCATGCAATCCCTCGTCGACGGCTATTTCCGTCACATCATGGATGAGTGCAGTGCCGATCGGTCCGGCGTTGTCGCCGACTACATCCCGCAGCTGGCGGCGGTCGACCCCGACGGCTACGGTCTGTCGGTCTGCGTGCACGACGGGCACACGTACTCCCAGGGTGACTCCACCGCCACGTTCACCATCCAGTCGGTGTCCAAACCGCTGACCTATGCCATGGCGATCAAGAGGCACGGCGTGGTGGCGGTCGACGAGAAGATCGGCGTCGAACCGTCGGGCGAGGCGTTCAACGAGATCAGCGTCGACGACCGGCGCCGACCGAAGAACCCGATGATCAACGCCGGTGCGATCTTTGCCGCGTCGATGCTGTTGCCACCGTCGCGCGCCTTCGGTCCCGCAGCGGTCGAGGACGCCTTCGACGAACTACTCGACTTCTACTCCGGCTGTGCGGGCAGGCGTTTGGCGATGGACGAGGACGTGTATGCCTCGGAGGCGTCGACCGGTTCACGCAATCGCGCGATCGCGTACATGCTGGACAGCTTCGGGGCGCTCGAGACGAGTCCGGATGCCGCGCTCGACCTGTACTACCGCCAGTGCTCGATCCGTGTGACGACCGACGACCTGGCCGGGATCGGAGCGACGATCGCCAACGGCGGCATGAATCCGCGGACAGGCCGTTCGGTGTTCTCCGGCGAGACCGCGCAGCGAGTGCTGAGCGTCATGACCACCTGCGGGATGTACGACGGTGCGGGGGACTGGGTCACCTCTGTCGGTCTGCCTGCGAAGAGTGGGGTGGGCGGTGGAATCCTGGCCGTGTTGCCGGGTCAGTTGGGAATCGGTGTCTACTCCCCGCGACTCGACGAGCACGGCAACAGCGTGCGCGGCGTCGAGACGTGTCGCCACCTGTCGAAGGATCTGGGCCTGCACATGTTCAACGTCACCCGGGAGAGCCGGGTGACCATCAGGTCGGTGTACGACCTCGCCGACACCCCGGTGAGCGGCGAGTGGAGCGAACAGGAGCGCAGCTACCTCCAGACGTGTCGTGACCGGCTCCGGGTGTACGAACTGCAGGGGGACCTGACTTTCGCGGGTGCGGAGAGCGTGCACCGCCGACTCGAGGCCGATCTGGACCGCTACACCGTGGTGATCGTCGAGATATCGCGCATCGGGCTGATAGATGCGGTCGCCCGCACCATGGTGTTGAGCATCAAGCGGCTCCTGGACGAGAGTGGTCGGCGAGCGACATTGGTCGATCCCGACGGCGTCGTACGGGCGAGTGTCGCCCGTCACCGTGAAGACACGGCCGTCCCGGATCTCGATGCGCCGCAGGATCTTCAGGGGTTCGACCCGGCGTTGCCGCATGTCCACGCGACGATGGACGACGCGATCATCGACGCCGAGATGTTCTTGCTGAAGCACTACTACGATCAGTGACCCGTACTCCGGCAGGGGTCCCCGATCGGCGGGAGCCGATGGCCTAGGGTGGGCACGTGCGTCTCGTCATCGCGGAGTGTCAGGTCGATTACGTCGGGCGGTTGACCGCCCATCTACCCATGGCGAAGCGGCTGCTGCTGGTCAAGTCCGACGGATCGGTCAGCGTGCACGCCGACGATCGCGCCTACAAGCCGCTGAACTGGATGAGCCCGCCGTGCTGGCTGACCGAGGCCGCGGTTCCCGAGGGCACGCAGGCGCAGGCGTACTGGGTGGTGACCAACAAGGCGGGCGAGGAGCTGCGGATCACGATCGCCTCGATCGAACACGACTCGCAGCACGAGCTCGGCGTCGATCCCGGCCTGGTCAAGGACGGCGTCGAGGCCCATCTGCAGGAACTCCTCGCCGAACACGTCGAGACCCTCGGACCTGGACACACGTTGATCCGCCGGGAGTACATGACCGCGATCGGTCCGGTCGACCTGCTGTGCCGTGACGCCTCCGGCTCGACCGTGGCCGTCGAGATCAAGCGGCGCGGCGAGATCGACGGGGTGGAGCAACTCACGCGCTACCTCGAACTCCTCAACCGGGACACGACCTTGGCACCGGTGGCGGGTGTGTTCGCGGCGCAGCAGATCAAGCCGCAGGCGCGCACGCTCGCGGAGGATCGCGGAATCCGTTGCCTTGTCCTGGATTACGACGAACTGCGCGGCGCAGAGAGCACCGAGTTCCGGTTGTTCTGAGTCCGGTTGTTCTGGCGGCTCGCCGTCGAAAGCCGGCCGGGCCGGCCCGGGGCTCTCAGGCGTTGGTGCGGGCCTGCGGCGAGAGCTTGCGGTTGAGCAGGTCGAGGTCCTCGGCATCGGAGAGCAACGAGTAATCGGAGTCCTCCGGCTGGGCGAGGAGGCCGGGCAGTTCGCTGAGTTTGTCGCGGAGCTGCGCGAGGTTGGCGGCGATCTCCTGCCGGGTGCGGTCGGCGGCCTGCGCCATCTCACGGGACCGGTTCAGCCGCTCGGCAGCGATGTCGAGCGCGGTCTGGCGGATGTGGGCGGCCTCGTCGAGGGCGCGTTCGCGCTGGTCGGCCAATTCGGCCTCGTGCCGTTCGCGTTCGGCCGCGCGCTCGCGGGCACTGACCGCCTCGAGTTCGGCCATCTCGGATCGGGCCTTGTCGACGATGCGCCGGGCCTCGTCGTTGGCCGCCGTCATCGTCTTGGTGTGTTCGGCCTCCATCGCCGCCGTGCGCTCGGCGATCAGCCGTGCGGATTCCGACTCGTTGGCGGCGGCGGTCTCCTTGACCTGTCGTGCACGGGCAGCGGCCTCGTCGACGAGCTTCTTGGCGGCGGTGCGCGCCTCGCCGCGGACGCGTTCGGCGTCGGCCGACGCGCTGGCGCGCATGTCCGCGGCCTCCTGGCGGGCGATCGACAGTGTCTCGTCGGCCTCGGCGGATGCCTCGGCCCGCATCTCCGAGGCCTCGTCGGATGCCAGTTGGAGCATGCGGGAAAGGCGTTCACTCATGCCCTGCGCGGTGGTCGGCGGGACCGAGAGCTTGTCGATTTCGCGACGGAGCTCGTCGATCTCGTCACGCGCGTCCTGGAGGTGGGCCGCGAGTTCGTGGGCGTTCGCGGTGGCGGCATCGCGATCGGCGGCGAGCACCCGCAACTCGGCGTCGAGTCGCTGGAGATGATCGGCGACCTGCTCGCGGTCATAACCGCGCATCACGATCGCGAAGGGCAATTGCCGTGCGGGACCTGGCATGGCGGCCAGTGTAACGCCAGAGCCCGACCGGTGGAGATCTCGTCAGCGACGGCGCGCGGACACCGTCACCGGTGTCCGCGCGGTCAGGTGGACGGTCCGGGCGGTCGAGAGTGTGTTCTCAACGGCCCCAACATGTTCGAGCTGGAGTCAGTGGGCGGCGTCGGCGGCGGGCTCGACGAGTTCGAGCAGCACCCCGCCCGCGTCCTTGGGATGCACGAAGTTGATACGCGAGTTGGCGGTTCCACGCTTGGCCGCGGGGTAGAGGACGCGGACACCGGCCTCGGTGAGGCGGGCCATGACGGCGTCGACGTCGGTCACGCGCACGGCCAGTTGCTGCAGGCCGGGGCCGTTGCGGTCGATGAACTTGGCGATGGTCGACGACTCGTCGAGCGGGGCGAGCAACTGGATGACCGCGCCGTTGCCGCCGGCGGGTCCGATCATCGCCTCTTCGACACCCTGCTCGGCGTTGGTCTCCTGGTGCAGCGTCTCGAAACCGAGGTGAGTGGCGTACCACTGTTTTGCGGCGTCGAGGTCGGGGACGGCGATCCCGACGTGGTCGACGGCGACGACGAGGTCGGAGATGAGGGCGGTGGCGCTGGGGTCCGTTGCAGAGGAAGACATGAGACAACGGTAGCGTTGAGGTGTAAAGCGCACAGAGCAGGCGCTCGGTAGCCCCCTCTCACAACAGCCCCCGGAGGTTCGTTCCATGTCCTCGACCCCTGCCAACACCACCGTCATCGTCGCGGGCGCACGCACGCCGTTCGGTCGCCTGATGGGCTCGCTGAAGGACTTCAGCGGCGTCGATCTGGGGGCGGTGGCCATCAAGGGCGCGCTCGAGAAGTCCGGGGTGCCGGCCTCCGCGGTCGAGTACGTGATCATGGGGCAGGTTCTGACCGCGGGCGCCGGGCAGATGCCCGCACGCCAGGCCGCCGTCAAGGCCGGCATCGGCTGGGACGTCCCCACCCTGACGATCAACAAGATGTGCCTGTCGGGCATCGACGCCATCGCGCTCGCCGATCAGCTCATCCGCGCGGGGGAGTTCGACTGCGTCGTGGCCGGTGGCCAGGAGTCGATGACCCAGGCGCCGCACCTTCTGGCGGGCAGCCGCAGCGGCTTCAAGTACGGCAACACCGAGCTCATCGACCACCTCGCCTTCGACGGCCTGCACGATGCCTTCACCGATCAGCCGATGGGGGCGCTGACCGAGCAGGGCAACGACGCCGACGGGTTCACCCGGGAACAGCAGGACGAGTTCGCCGCGCAGAGTCACCAGCGCGCGGCCGCGGCCTGGAAGAACGGCGTGTTCGACGACGAGGTCGTGCCGGTGTCGATCCCGCAGCGCAAGGGCGATCCCATCCAGTTCACCGAGGACGAGGGCATCCGCGCGAACACCACCACGGAGTCGCTGTCGGGGCTGCGTCCGGCGTTCCGCAAGGACGGCACGATCACCGCTGGCAACTCCTCGCAGATCTCCGACGGTGCGGCCGCCGTCGTGGTGATGAGCAAGGCCAAGGCCGAGGAACTGGGCGTGGAGTGGTTGGCCGAGATCGGCGCTCACGGCGTCGTCGCAGGACCGGACTCGACCCTGCAGGCGCAGCCGGCCAACGCCATCGTCAAGGCATGTGACCGCGAGGGTATCGCCCCCGCAGACCTGGACCTCGTCGAGATCAACGAGGCCTTCGCCGCCGTGGGTCTGTCGTCGACCAAGCAGCTGGGCATCGATCCCGGCGTCGTCAACGTCAACGGCGGCGCGATCGCTGTCGGCCACCCGATCGGGACCTCGGGCGCCCGCATCGCCCTGCACCTCGCGCTGGAGCTGAAGCGTCGTGGCGGCGGTACCGGTGCGGCCGCACTCTGTGGTGCCGGCGGCCAGGGCGACGCGCTCATCATCCGCGTGCCGAAGGCCTGACAACGAGACGTCTACGACACTTTGTCGTAGTTCACCGAACGATTGGGCACAATGGGGACCATGCTGTCTTTCTTCGACCTCCGGACCCCCGCCAAACGCTTTCGCCTCGTCGCCGTCGCGGAAGCGATCACCTGGGCCTGGCTGCTGGTGGGGATGGTCCTCAAGCGCGTCAACGACGATCCCGAGGCCATCGCGATGCCCGGCGCCACCCACGGCGCGGTGTTCGTGCTCTTCGTGATCGTCGCCCTCGTCACCGCGTTCCAGCTCAAGTGGAACGCGGTGACGTGGGAGCTGTCGGTCGGTTCGCGCCGGATCGGCGTGCCGATCGTGACCTTGCTGGCGCTCGCCTCGAGTGTCCCGCCGTTCGGCACCATCGTGTTCGAGTGGTGGGCGCGTCGTAACGGCTACCTCGCCGAGCTTTCCACGGCAGCACCGGCCCGCCAGGCGACCGCCTGATCGCCTCGCCCGCACGACAGATCTCGACGACGCTGCGCCGTTCACGGCGCAGCGTCGCGTCTGTCTTCGCCCTCAACGGGTTCCTCGCCGCCATGTGGGTGGCCCACATCCCGGTCATCAGTGCGCGGACCGGCGTCGGGCATGACGAACTCGGCGGGTTGTTGCTGCTCCTGGGCGCCTCGGCGTTCGTCGGTATGCAGATCTGTGGCCGCCTGATCGACCGGTGGGGTTCCCGCCCGGTGACCATCGGCGCCGCGCTGCTGCTGTCGGCGGTGATCGTCACACCGGTGCTCGCCGTCGACTCGATGAGCCTGGCCGCTGCACTGGCGGCGTTCGGTTTCGCCAACGGCTGCCTGGACGTGTCGATGAACGCCCAGGCGGTCTCGGTCGAGCGGGCCTACGGACGCCCGATCATGTCGTCGTTCCACGGGTTCTTCTCCGCGGGCAGCCTCGTGGGATCGGGCGTGGTCGCCGCAACCCTGTGGGCCGACGTCGGGGTGGTGCCGACCGTCGCGTGCGCGGCCGTCGCCGGCGTCGTGGTGGTCTCGCTGGCCGCCGGCTCTCTCGCCGGTGCGGACAGCGGCACGGACGGGACCACCGGCGGTGCGAAGACGGACCAGCGCGCCGCAGCCACGGGGTCTGCTGCCCCCACCCGATGGTGGGACGGGGTCGACCGCCGGCGGCTGGTACTGCTGGCCGTCGTCGCCTTCGCCCTGATGCTTGCCGAGGGCACCGCCTACGACTGGAGTGCACTGCACGTGGTCGAGACCTTCGGGACAGCCGAGGCCACCGGTGCCATCGCCTTCGGCGCCTTCAGCGCGACGATGACCGTCGCCCGATTCGTCATCGACCCGGTCGTCGCATACGTCGGCCCGGTTGCCGTCCTCCGCTACGGCGCGCTCGTCGGAACAATCGGGATCGTGGTCGCGGTACTCGCGCCGGTTCCGGCCATCGCGATCGCGGGATGGGCCGTTTTCGGACTCGGCCTGGCCGGGCTCATCCCGCAGATCTTCACCGCCGCGGGCAATTTGTCTGTGGGCAATCCTTCTGTGGGCAATCGTTCTGTGGGCAATCGTTCTGGGGGCGATCTTTCTGGGAACGCGAGTGGCCGAACCATCTCGGCGGTGGTGGGCTGTGGCTACCTGGGAATGCTGGCCGGACCCGCGGTCGTCGGATTCGTCAGCAGCCGAACATCTCTGAACACCGGACTGCTCGCCGCCGTGGCGGCGCTGGCGCTGGCCGTCGGATTCGCCGGCGTGGTCCGCCCGGCCGACACCGGCCCCACGCACCATGATCGCGGGCCGGGGGGGGCGTGCCACACTAGAGGGGTGACGCGACCAAACAATCGTCAGCAGGCCGCCGCGGCGGCTCGTCAGCAGGCTGCAGCCGCCATGGCCATGACCGGCGCGGTCGATCTCGGAGGCTTCAAGGAACGTGCCGAGGCCGAGCGCGCACAGGCCCAGCGGGCCCGGGCGCAAGCGGCACAAGCCTCAGGAGCCCAAACCCCGGGAGCGCAACCTCCCGCAGGGCAGGCCCACTCGACTCCGCCTGCACAGGGAAACCAGCCCCCGGCGAGCCCGGGCGCGGCCGTTCTCGACGTCACCGAGGAAACCTTCGAAGCCGATGTCCTGAATCGGTCGATGCAGCAGCTCGTGGTCGTCGACCTGTGGGCGGAGTGGTGCGGGCCCTGCAAGCAGCTCTCGCCGGTCCTGGAACGTCTCGCCGCCGAATCGGGTGGGCGCTGGGTCCTCGCAAAGGTCGACGTCGACGCGAATCCGCGCATCGCGCAGGCTTTCCGGGCGCAGTCGATCCCGATGGTCGTCGCGATCGTCCAGGGTCAGCCGGTCACCGCGTTCAACGGTGTGCGTTCCGAGGCCGAGATCACCACGTGGCTCGACGAGATCTTCGCCCAGGTCGGCGACGCCCTGCCCGGTGCGCCGGCCGGAGCGGCACCCGAGCCCGAGGCCGCGGATCCGCGGATGCTGGCGGCGGAGGACAAGCTCAACGACGGCGATTTCGACGGTGCGCTCGCCGACTACCGGGCCATCGCCGAGGCCGAACCGGAGAACATCGAGGCGGCCTCGGCCGCCCGGAACCTCGAGTTCATCCTGCGCGCGCAGGCCCACGATCCGGCGATCGTCGACACGGCCTCGCGGCGCGACGTCGATGCGCAGCTGGCCGCGGCCGACGTGTTGCTGCTGTCGCAGCAGCCCGAAGCCGCGTTCGAGCGCATCATCGATGTCGTGCGGGTGACCCACGGTGAAGAACGCACTCGGGCTCGCACCCGGCTGCTCGAGTTGTTCGAGCTGTTCGACCCCGCGGAGCCGTTCGTCGTGACGGCTCGCCGCAAGCTGGCCAGCGCCCTCTACTGACGGCTGGCGTCCTTTGACTGACCGCACACCCACCTGACGAGGTGGGTGTGTCGGTCACCGCGGCGCGAGCCAGATGGCGGAGTTGGCCGGGATCATCAGCCGGGCAGAGGCCGGACGCCCGTGGTACGACGCCCCGTCGGCGGTGACCGCGCCCATGTTCCCCTTACCCGCGCCGCTGTAGGCGTCGGCGTCGGTGTTGAGGATCTCCTCCCAGACACCGTCGAAGGGGAGTCCGACCCGGTAGTCGACGCGGTCGGAGCCGGAGAAGTTGAACAGACACGCGACGACAGAGCCGTCGATGCCGAACCGCAGGAAGCTGATCACGTTGTTGGCCGTGTCATTGGCGTCGATCCACTCATAGCCGAGCGGATCGGTGTCCTGGCTGTACAGCGCGGGGCGCGACCGCGAGATCCGGTTGAGGTCGGTGACCAGTGCGGAGATCCCGGAGTGCAGCTCACCCTCCCACCCCTGCAGCTGCTGCCAGTCCAGGCTGCGGTTGTCGGCCCACTCGCCGGTCTGTCCGAACTCCTGGCCCATGAACAGCAGCTGCTTGCCCGGATGCGACCACATGTACGCCAGGTACAGCCGCACCCCCGCCGCCTTGGTGAAGGAGTCCCCGGGCATCCGCGTCCACAGCGTGCCCTTGCCGTGGACCACCTCGTCGTGGGAGAGGGGCAGCACGAAGTTCTCGCTCCACGCGTACATCAGCGAGAAGGTGATCTCGTGGTGGTGGAAGCTGCGGTGCACCTGGTCGCGCGAGAGGTAGTCGAGGGTGTCGTGCATCCAGCCCATGTTCCATTTGAAACTGAAACCCAGGCCGCCGAGATCGGTCATCCGGGTGACGCCGGGCCAGGCGGTGGATTCCTCGGCGACGGTGATGACACCCGGGAAGTGCTTGTGCACCGTGGCATTGGTCTCCTGGAGGAACTGCACCGCCTCGAGGTTCTCCCGGCCGCCGTGGATGTTGGGCAGCCACTGTCCATCGGGACGTGAGTAGTCCAGGTAGAGCATCGACGCCACGGCGTCGACCCGGAGCCCGTCGATGTGGAACTCGCTGAACCAGAACAGCGCGTTGGCGACCAGGAAGTTGCGGACCTCGTGTCGTCCGAAGTCGAAGATGTATGTGCCCCAGTCGAGTTGCTCGCCGCGCATCGGGTCGGCGTGCTCGTAGAGCGGTGTGCCGTCGAAGCGTGCCAGGGCCCACTCGTCCTTGGGGAAATGGGCAGGCACCCAGTCGACGAGAACGGCGATGTCGCGCGAGTGCAGGTGGTCGATCAGATAGCGGAAGTCGTCGGGTGTCCCGAAGCGGGCCGTCGGGGCGTAGTAGGACGTGACCTGATAGCCCCACGAACCGCCGAAGGGATGTTCGGCGACGGGCAGGAACTCGACGTGGGTGAAGCCCTTCTCGACGACGTAGTCGGCGAGTTCGTGAGCGAGCTCGCGGTATCCCAGGCCCTGCCGCCACGACGCCAGGTGGACCTCGTAGACACTCATCGGTTCCCGCTCGGGCGCCCAGGCCTCGCGACGGGCGATCCAGGCGTCGTCGGACCAGATGTACTGCGAGGAGGTGACCATCGACGCGGTCGCCGGCGGCGGGGTGGTCCGGTACGCCATCGGATCGGCCTTGTCCCGGATGACGCCGTCGGCGCCGTGCACCCGGAACTTGTAGTGGGTGCCGTCCCCGACGTCGGGCAGGAAGACCTCCCACACGCCGCTCGCGCCGATCCGGCGCATCGGGGCCATCCGCCCGGACCAGTTGTCGAAGTCCCCGATCACGGTGACGCCGTGCGCATTCGGCGCCCACACCGAGAAGGCGGTGCCGTGGACCTCGCCGTCGGCGGTGGTGTAGGAGACCACGCGGGCGCCGAGCACCGTCCACAACGACTCGTGGCGGCCTTCGCTGAACAGATGGATGTCGATGTCGCCGAGGCTCGGCAGGAAGCGGTAGCCGTCGGCGACCACGAATTCCGACGTGCCGCCGGAAGAGTCGGCAGCGGGGTAGGTGACGCGGTAGCGGTAGTCCATCAGGTCCGCGAACGGGACCGTGACCACCCACAGGTCGTCGGTCTGGCGGCTCATCGGGTGATCGACACCACCGATCACCGCCGAGACCGAGATCGCATCCGGGCGGAGCGTGCGCAGGATGGTGGTTCCGCCCGGGGCATCGTGGGCGCCGAGGAACGCGTGCGGGTCGGGGTGCGTCTGCGCCTCCAGGCGGCGCAGGTCGTGCTCGGTGGCAGCGGGATCGGGCAGGTGTGCGGGATCGGTGGGATCGGTCACGGGTACCTCACTGGATCCGGTAGGCGAGCCGCTCGGCGGCGGCTGGGTCGAGCGGTGGCAACGCGAGGATGTGCGCGACGGCCCGCCACGGTTCGAGGCGGACGTAGTTGTCCTGACCCCACCAGTACTCCTCACCGGACACCTCGTCGCGGACGGTGAAGTGGTCGTACCACTCGAAGCCGAGCTTGGGCAGGTCGAGCCAGACCGTGGAGTCCTCTGCGGCGAACGGGTTCAGGTTGATCACCACGATGACGCGGTCACCCGACACCGGGTCGATCTTGGAATAGGCGATGAGCGACGGGTTGTCGACGTGGTGGAAGTGGATGTTGCGCAACTGCTGCAGCGCCGGGTGACGACGCCGGATCTCGTTGAGCGAGGTGATCCACGGTTCGAGCGACTCGCCGCGGCTCGCGGCCGCCTTGTAATCGCGGGGCCGCAGCTCGTACTTCTCCGAGTGCAGGTACTCCTCACTGCCCTCGGCGACCGCGACATGTTCGTAGAGTTCGTAGCCGCTGTAGACGCCCCAGGTGGGCGCGAGGGTCGCGGCCAACGCCGCGCGTAGCGCGAACATCCCCGGACCGCCGTGCTGGAGGCTCGCGTGCAGGATGTCGGGGGTGTTCACGAAGAGGTTGGGCCGCGCCTCGTCGGCGTGCTCGGCCAGCTCGCGCCCGAACTGCTCGAGCTCCCACTTCAGCGTCTTCCACGTGAAGTAGGTGTAGGACTGGGTGAACCCGAGGCGGGCGAGACCGTAGAGGCGGGCCGGTCGCGTGAACGACTCGGACAGGAAGAGTACGTCCGGGTGCCGCTTCTTGACCTCGGTGATCAGCCATTCCCAGAAGTTCGGCGGTTTGGTGTGGGGGTTGTCGACGCGGAAGATGTTGACGCCCAGGTTCACCCAGTGCAGCACGACCTTCAGGACGCCGCGGTAGATGCCGTTGCGGTCGTTGTCGAAGTTGAGCGGGTAGATGTCCTGGTACTTCTTCGGGGGATTCTCGGCGTAGGCGATGGTCCCGTCGGGCTGGATCGTGAACCACTCGGGATGCTCGGTGGCCCACGGGTGGTCGGGCGCGCACTGCAGCGCGAGGTCGAGGGCGACCTCGAGTCCGAGTTCGGCGGCCCGGCCGACGAAGTACTCGAAGTCCTCCTCGGTGCCGAGCTGCGGATGGATCGCGTCGTGGCCGCCGTCCTTGGATCCGATGGCCCATGGCGAGCCGACGTCGTCGGGTCCGGCGACCAGCGAGTTGTCCGGGCCCTTGCGGTTGATCTCGCCGATCGGATGGATCGGTGGCAGGTAGACGACGTCGAAGCCCATGTCGGCGATCCGCGGCAGGTCCTGCGTGGCGGTGAGGAACGTCCCGTGGACGGGATTGCCCTCGCCGTCCCAGCCGCCGGTCGATCGGGGGAAGAGCTCGTACCACGAACCGAACAGGGCACGTGTGCGGTCCACCCACACGCGATAGGTGCGGCTCTTGGTGACCAGTTCGCGGACCGGATGGGCGTCGAGCAGTTCGGCGACCTCCGTCGAGATCGCGAGCCCGACCCGGTTCTCGACGCGGCGGCGACGGGCGCGGAGCAGGCGGGCGGCGTCGAGGAGCAGCTCACGGTTCTCGTCGGCGACGAGCTCGGCGGCTGCGGTCAGCACCCGGGCGCCGCTCTCGAGGTCGTTCTCCAGGTCGGCGGCGCCCTGACCGGCGTCGAGCTTCTTGGTGACCGCCGAACGCCACGTGGAGTACGGATCGCCCCAGGCCTCGATGCGATACGACCAGAAGCCGACCGCGTCGGGCACGAACGCCGCGTTGAAGGTGTCCGGCTCGGGGGCGGGGGACATGCGGATGTCGAGGACGTCCCGGCGCGGGGTCTCGATGTGCAGCGTGACCCCGATGGCGTCGTGGCCCTCTCGCCAGGCCGTTGTGCTCACCGGGAGAAGCTCTCCGACAACGGCTTTGGCGGGCTGCTGCCCGCCTGCGACCAGGGGTGCGATGTCGTCGATGCCCATGCGCCCGATCACTTGAAGCCTCCTGTCGTCAGCTCCCGCGACTGGGCTGGGTGCGCTGTCGGTCTCACCGTCGTTGGTATCACCGCTACCCAACCTAGTGCCCCGTGCACGGGATTGTCTTGTCGTGACACGGGTGGTGTGCCGGTCACGAGGTCAGCCCACCGGACGCGGCGTGGCGTTCAGGCGGGACAGGGCCGAGCGGACCACCGCCGGGTCGGTCGTGCGCCACATCGGCGGCAGCGACGCCATCAGGTAGCCGCCGTAACCGGCGGTCACGAGCCGCGAGTCGAGCACCGCGACGACACCGCGATCGTCGACCGAGCGCAGCAGTCGGCCCGCGCCCTGCGCGAGGAGCAGGGCGGCATGGTTGGCCGCCACCGACAGGAACCCGTTGCCGCCCCGGGCGTCGATCGCCCGCTGGCGAGCGGTGAGGAGGGGGTCGTCGGGCCGGGGGAACGGGATGCGGTCGATGAGGACCAGACTCAGGGAGGGGCCGGGGACGTCGACGCCCTGCCACAGCGACAGCGTGCCGAACAGGCAGGTCTCCGGATCTTCGGCGAAACGCCGGACCAGTGTCGACGTGGTGTCGTCGCCCTGACAGAGGACCGGATGGTCGGTGCGTTCGCGGAGGGCTTCGGCGGCCTCGCGCGCCCCTCGCATCGAGGAGAACAGGCCGAGGGTGCGCCCGCCGGCGGCGTCGACGAGAGCGGCGATCTCGTCCAGCGTCTGCGTCGGGGTGCCGGACCGGTCCGGGCGGGGGAGGTGCCGGGCGACATAGAGGATCGCCGAGCGCGGATAGTCGAAGGGCGAGCCTGCGTCGAGTCCGGTCCAGCGGGCCGTACCCGAATCCGACGGCACCGCCTTACCGTTCGCGGTGACGTCGCCGGTGGGTGCCTGGGCGGGTTCGTCGGCGACCGGTCGGTCGGTGCCGCGGCCGGAGGCCGGCAGGCCCCATGTCGCGGCGAGGGCGTCGAAGGAGCCGCCGATGGTCAGGGTCGCGGAGGTGAGGACGACCGTGGAGTCGGCGAACAACGATGCGCGGAGCAGACCGCCGACCGACAGCGGCGCGATGTGCAGGACCGGCCGCGGTTCGACGCCGCGCCGTGAGGTGTCCAGGGATGCCCACACCACGTCGCGGCGTTTGGCCTCATCGGGTTCGTCGAAGGCGCCGAGCACCCGGACGACGGTGTCGTGCATGTCTTCGAGGGAGGTCAGCGCCGCCGACCGGGACGCCGCCGCGCCGTCGTCGGAACCGGCCACGCGCGCCGGTCCGATGGCGGTTCGCGTCTGCCACAACCGGTCCCGCAGCATCGACAGCACGGCAATCGCATCGGCGGGCAGGCCCGTCCACTGTCGGGTCGGAGCGTTCTCGAGGAGGTCGCCCAACTGCTCACCGGCCCCGAGGAGCGCGTCGGCGGTCTCCTCGTCGACGAGTTTGCCGCAGCGGCGGGCGACGAGCGCCACGGAGACCGCCGACAGCTCGTCGGTGGCGACCGAGGTCATCCGGTCGACCAGTTCGTGGGCCTCGTCGATGATGACCACGTCGTGTTCGGGCAGCACGTTGGCCGGGCTGGTGGCGTTGATCGCGAGCAACGCATGGTTGGTGACGACGACGTCGACCTTGCCCGACTTGCGGCGTGACTGCTCGGCGAAGCAGTCCTCCCCGTAGGAACAGTTGGCCGCGCCGAGACATTCGCGTGCCGTCACGCTCACCTGGCGCCACGACCGGTCGGACACGCCGGGGGTCAGGTCGTCGCGATCGCCGGTCTCGGTGTCACTGCTCCACTCGCGCAGGCGCGTGACCTCGCGGCCGGTACGGGACAACTCGAACGCGTCGAACAGTTCGGTGTCGGGCTCGTCGGCTGCTCCCGAATGGATCTTGTTGAGGCACAGGTAGTTTCCGCGTCCCTTCAGGATCGCGAAGGTGGGCTCGCGGCCGATCGGCTTCTTGAGCGCCTTGGCCAGCCTGGGCAGATCGCGTTCGATGAGCTGCCGTTGCAGAGCGATCGTCGCGGTCGACACGACGACGGTCCGGCCGCTCTCCACGGCATGCCGGATCGCCGGGACGAGGTATGCCAGGGACTTGCCGGTGCCGGTGCCGGCCTGGACGGCGAGGTGTTCACCGGTGTCGATGGCGTGTGCGACGGCCGAGGCCATCGCGACCTGGCCGTCGCGGCGTCGACCGCCGAGTGCGGTGACCGCGGCGTCGAGTAGTTCGGTCACCGGGGGTGTCGTGGGCATGTGATGTGTGTTCCGGGCTTTCGGTGGGTGGGGATACGGGGTCCGTGGAGATCAGACGGATCACGGCGCCTGCGGGTTCCCCCGGATGCCGGGCGGGCGTGTCGTCGGGGTCCTCAGGTGCCGTACGAGCCGTCGTAGAGCAGATCACCCACGAGTTCGACCCCCGCCTCCCGCAGGACGGACAGCGCCTCGGCGGTGGTCTCCTCGGCCACCCCCGCGGTGAAGTTGAGCAACACCCGGGTGGTGAAACCGGCGGCCACGGCGTCGAGTGCGGTGGCCCGGACGCAGTGATCGGCGGTCAGACCGGCGATGTCGATGGTGGAGATCTTGTGGTCACGCAGCCACTGTTCGAGGGTCGTGCCGTCCTCGGTGGTGCCCTCGAAGCCCGAGTACGCCGCGCTGTACTCGCCCTTGGAGAAGATCTCGTGCGCTGCGGCCGAATCGAATTCGGGATGGAACGCGACCCCGTCGGTGCCGACGCGGCAATGCGGCGGCCAGGTGTCGACGTAGTCGGGATCGTCGGAGAAATGATCGCCGGGATCGATGTGATGGTCGCGCGTGGCGACGATCGTCCGGTACTCCTCGAGGATCTTCGTGATCGCGCGGGCCACCGCGGCGCCGCCGTTGACCGCGAGCGAACCGCCCTCGCAGAAGTCGTTCTGGACGTCGACGACGATCAACGCGTCGGCGGGTTTGGTGCCGTCTGTGCGTTCGCTGCTCATCGCATCCTCCTGGCGGTCGGTGGTGGTCGGGCGGAGCGGTGTCCTCAGCCGAGCTCGTAGCGGGTGGGGACTGCCGGTTCGCCGTGGGACAGGCCCAGACCCTCCCACGGCAGACTGACCAGTCCGGCCGCGAGGTGGGCACGTGCATCGGCCAGCCCCGGCAACGAGGCGACCCGTTCGCCGGCACGGACCAGCGGTATCTGCAGATCCCGCAGTCCGAGGCCGTCGGCGGTCGGCCGTGGCGCGCCTGCCCGATAGATGATCTCCTCGACGATCGTGCCACTCGCGCGGGCGGCGCGCACCGCGGCCTTGGCGCCTCCGCGTGACTCCTTGTGGCTCGAGCGCTTGGCCACCGGCAGGCCGTCGACCTCGACGAGCTTGTAGACCATACCCGCCGTCGGCGCACCGCTGCCGGTGACCAGTGCGGTCCCGACGCCGTAGGTGTCGACCGGTTCGGCGCGCAGCGAGGCGATCGCATACTCGTCGAGGTCGCCGGAGACCACGATCTGGGTCTTCGTGGCGCCGAGGTCGTCGAGTTGCATGCGCACCTGACGGGCCAGCACGCCGAGGTCGCCGGAGTCGATGCGCACGGCGCCGAGTTCGGGGCCGGCCACCTCGATGGCGTTGCGGACGCCCCGGGTGATGTCGTAGGTGTCGACCAGCAGTGTGGTGCCCACACCGAGCGCCTTGATCTGCGCCGCGAAAGCCGCCTTCTCGTCGGGGCCGTCGGCCCCGGTGAACCCGAGGGTGAAGGCGTGGGCGGAGGTGCCGGCGCTGGGTACGCCGAACCGTCGGGCGGCCTCGAGATTCGACGTCGCGGCGACACCGGCGATGTAGGCGGCGCGCGCGCTCGCGACGGCGGCCCGCTCGTGGGTGCGTCGCGATCCCATCTCGATGATCGGTCGCGTGCCCGCGGCACTGACCATGCGTGCCGCGGCCGATGCGATCGCGCTGTCGTGATTGAGGATCGACAGGATGAGCGTCTCGAGCAGCACCGCCTCGGCGAAGCTCGCGCGCACGGTCAGGATGGGCGAACCGGGGAAGTAGAGCTCACCTTCGCGGTAACCGTCGATGTCCCCGGAGAACCGGTAGTCCCGCAGCCAGGCGACGGTGTCGGGGTCGAGGAATTTCTCCACCACCGCGATCTCCTCGTCGCCGAATCGGAACTCGGCGAGTTCGGTGAGAACCCGGCCCGTGCCGGCGACGACGCCGTAGCGTCGACCATCCGGGAGGCGACGGGCGAACACCTCGAACACGCACTGCCGGTGGGCAACCGGATGTCCGAGGGCCGCTGCGACCATGGTCAGCTCATACTGATCGGTCAACAGCGCGGTGTTGTCGATGCTCACTATCGCTTACCCTGTTCTCATGGCGCCTGACGAAACTCGTGCGCACGAGGCTACCCCCGGCGGTACGGCGGTTGCCGAACCCGCGGTGGCCGACGGCGCGGCGGGACTCGACAAGCCCTGGATGACCGTCGTATGGGATGACCCCGTCAACCTGATGCGGTATGTGACCTTCGTGTTCCAGAAGATCTTCGGTTACTCGGAGTCCCGGGCGAACGAATTGATGATGCAGGTTCACACCGAGGGCAAGGCCGTGGTCTCCAGCGGCGACCGAGAAAAGGTGGAGGACGACGTCCGCAAATTACATGCGGCCGGCCTGTGGGCCACCATGCAGCGCGATTCATGACCGGTCGGGTCACGGCCGGGCCGCGGCGCCTCACAGCGGTCGGAGGACACTGAAGGCGTGCGCACCTGGAAACGCAAGGGCCGCGGCGAGTCGATGCGCATCGCATCCCAGCTCGACGCCCACGAGGCCGAACTGCTGTCGTCGATGGTCTCGTCGATGTGCGAGCTGCTCACCGAGCGCGCGGAGACCGCGCCGGAGGACGCGCTCGCCGCACTGACGGGCATCCGTGTCGGACACACGCGGGCTCCCGATGACGCCACCCTCGGACGCCTGCTCCCGGATTTCCACCGCCCCGATCAGGACGAGGAACTCTCGGCGGAAGTGGTCAACGGCGATCTGAACTCGGCGTTGCGCAGTGTGCACGAGCCGAAGATCATCGACGCGAAACTCGCAGCGGCACAAGTCCTGCTCGACACCCTGCCCGCGGGCGGCGGCGACTTCGCACTGACCCCGGAGCAGGCGACGGCATGGCTCACCGCCCTCAACGACGTGCGTCTCGCGCTCGGAGCGATGCTCGGTATCTCCGAGGACACCCCCGATCAACTGCCGAGGGACCACCCGCATGCGGCGCATCTCGACGTGTACCACTGGCTGACGGTGATGCAGGATCTCCTCGTCGAGGCCCTGATGTGACCTAGAGTTCACTTCGAGAGCTTTGTCGGCTTCGCTCGCGGATCTCCGGCAAGAACTTCGAGGAGAGCAGGCGTGCCGTGAGTACCTACGGACGACCGGCCCGAGTGGGCGACCGCATCACCGACATCGCCGGGATCACCGTCGGACACGACCATCGCATCGACGCCGACGCCAGGGTGGCCGGGTCGCCGGATGCGCCGGATGGGCACGGCTGGGCAACCGGCACGACGGTGATCCGGGTGTCGGCGCCGGGCGCGGTGGCCGCGGTCGACGTGCGGGGCGGAGGCCCGGGAACACGTGAGACGGATCTGCTCGACCCGTCGAACACGGTGCAGACCGCCCACGCGTTCGTGCTCAGCGGAGGCAGCGCCTACGGCCTCGCGGCAGCAGACGGGGTGATGCGCGCACTCGAGGACGAGGGCGTCGGACTGCCACTCGACGACCGCGGCCACGTGGTTCCGATCGTGCCCGCCGCGGTGATCTTCGATCTGCCGGTCGGCGCGTGGGACCGACGCCCCGACGCCGACTTCGGCGCGGACGCGGTGCGCGCGGCCCGGCCCGACTTCGCTGTCGGGTGTGTGGGCGCAGGCGCCGGTGCGCGGGCGGGCGCGCTCAAGGGCGGCGTGGGCACGGCGTCGACGACGATCGAGGCGGGTCCTGCGGCCGGGGTGACCGTCGGGGCGCTGATCGTCGCCAACCCGGTCGGCGCGGTCATCGATCCGCAGACCGGACTGCCGTGGGACTGCGGTGAGGCCGATCTGGCCGGCCTCGGGTTGCGGCGCCCCGGTTCCGCCGACATCGCACACCTGGCGGATCTGGAGGCCAAGCACACCGTCCTCAACACGACGATCGGTGTGGTCGCCACCGACGCGGTGCTCGACGCCGCGATGACCAAGCGCGTCGCGATGGCCGGCCACGACGGACTGGGCAGGGCGATCCGCCCGGCGCACTCGCCGCTCGACGGCGACACGATCTTCGCCGTCGCGACCTGTGAGGTGTCGCCGGAGGAGGCGGTGCCGACCCCGGCAGGGATGCATCACGACGTGGCGGTGGTCGCCGAGGTGTGCCGCGTCGCCGCCGATGTCGTACAGCGGGCCATCGTCGATGCGGTGCTCGCGGCCGAGTCGGTTGCCGCCATACCCACCTACGCCGAGGCGGCGCCGTCGGCTCTGGTCTGACGACGCCGCTTCGGCGACGTGTCACCGGTGCTGCTCGGTGAGGGGTGGGACCGGGCGTGCCCGCCGGCGAGATCGATCACACCGGCTGACGGAATAGCTGTCGCCGACGCCGCGTTGCCGGTTCTCAGAGAGTCACGGGCGAAGAGGAGTCACGGGCGAATAGGGAGTCACGGGCGAAGAGGGCGGCGAGGAACACCTCGCGGTCGCGTCGGAGAGTCCCGTTGACAATGGCACCCAAGACGGACGATGGCACCCAAGACGATGGCACCCGAGGACGATGGCACCCCGAGTAGTGAGGAGAACGGGACACCGATGCTCAGAATCGATCAGCATCTCGTCGAGAAGATGGTCGCGCACGCCCGCGCCGACCACCCCGACGAGGCGTGCGGTGTCATCGCGGGTCCTGAGGGTACCGACGACCCGCAACGCTTCATCGCGATGATCAACGCGGAGCGGTCGCCCACCTTCTACCGGTTCGACTCCGCCGAACACCTCGCCGTCTGGCGCGAGATGGATCGCCGGGACGAGGAACCGGTGGTGATCTATCACTCGCACACCGCGACCGAGGCCTACCCGAGCCGCACCGACATCTCCTACGCCGGCGAGCCCAACGCCCACTACGTGCTGGTGTCCACCCGGGACCCCGAGACCCCCGAGATCCGTAGCTATCGCATCGTCGACGGTACGGTCACCGAAGAAGAGATCGAGATCAGGAGTTGACAATGTCCGTCACCGTGTCCATCCCCACGATCCTGCGGACCCACACCGGAGGCGCGAAGCGCGTCGAGGGTGCCGGGTCGACGCTCGCCGCGCTGATCGACGATCTCGAGTCGGGGAACCCCGGCCTCAAGGAGCGTCTCGTCGCCGACGAGGGCGGCGCCGCCAAGCTGCACCGCTTCGTCAACATCTACGTCAATGACGAGGACGTGCGTTTCTCCGGCGGCCTCGACACCTCCATCGACGACGGCGACGAGGTGACCATCCTGCCCGCGGTCGCCGGCGGCTGCTGAGCGTGGCGCGCTACGATTCTCTGATCGATTCGGTCGGCAACACCCCGCTGATCGGTCTGCAGCGACTGTCCCCGCGATGGGACGACACCGCCGACGGCCCCCATGTCAGGCTGTGGGCCAAGCTCGAGGACCGCAACCCGACCGGCTCCATCAAGGACCGGCCCGCGCTGCGCATGATCGAGCAGGCCGAACGCGACGGTCTGCTGGGCGAGGGTTCGACGATTCTTGAACCGACCAGCGGCAACACCGGCATCTCTCTCGCCATGGCCGCGAAACTCAAAGGCTACCAACTCATCTGCGTGATGCCGGAGAACACCTCGGAGGAGCGCCGTTCGCTGCTGCGGATGTTCGGCGCACAGGTGATCTCCTCGCCGGCGGCCGGTGGCTCGAACACCGCGGTCGCGATGGCCAAGAAACTCGCCGCCGAGAATCCGGACTGGGTGATGCTCTACCAATACGGCAACGCCGCCAACGTCGCCGCGCACTACGAGGGCACCGGGCCGGAGCTGTACGCCGATCTGCCCGAGATCACCCACTTCGTCGCCGGACTCGGCACCACCGGAACCCTGATGGGCGTCGGACGTTTTCTGCGCGAACGCATTCCCGAGATCGAGATCGTCGCCGCCGAACCGCGCTACGGCGACGAGGTGTACGGCCTGCGCAACATCGACGAGGGCTTCATCCCGGAGCTCTACGACGACTCGGTCCTGACCCGGCGCTTCTCGGTGACCGGCGCCGACGCGGTGGCACGCGTCCGCGAGCTGATCGACCTCGAGGGGATCTTCGCGGGTATCTCCACCGGCGCGATCCTGCAGGCCGCCCGGGGGATCGGCAAGCGAGCGATGAAGGCCGGTACGCGCGCCGACATCGGCTTCGTGGTGCCCGACGCGGGGTGGAAGTATCTGTCGACCGGAGCCTACGAAGGTAGTCTTGACGACGCAGAGCAGGCCCTCGAAGGTCAGCTCTGGGCGTGAGGGTGACGTCGGGCGAGATCACCTCGACCGGGGCCCGCCACCACCACAGAGTCGAATCCGAGGACCGCAGGCCATGACGTCGTACACCACCCCGATCGGGCAGGAGCCCGCCCGGCGATCGCGCCCGTTGTGGCTGCGGTCGCTGATCATCACCGTCGGCATCGTCGCGGCGCTCTTCGTGATCGAACTGATCGACGCCGCGACCCGATACGACCTCGACCAGAACGGCATCGTCGCCCGCGACGTCGACGGGCTCGACGGCATCCTGTGGGCGCCGATGCTGCACGCCGACTGGCAACACCTCATCGCCAATCTGATGCCCGGCGCCGTGCTGTGTTTCCTCGTCCTGATGACCCGGCGGTTCCTCATCGTCACCGCGATCGTCTGGCTGGTGTCCGGTGCGGGCGTCTGGTTGTTCGCGGCACCGTACTCGCCGACCGTCGGCGCGTCGGGCATCATCTTCGGCTGGCTGACCTTCCTGATCGTGCGGGGCCTGTTCAACCGCGACCTGTGGCAGATCCTCGGCGGCGTCGTACTCTTCCTGATCTACGGTTCGATCCTGTGGGGCGTGCTGCCCTCGGATCCGCTCGTCTCCTGGCAGGCGCATCTGTTCGGCGCGATCGCCGGCGTGCTCGCGGCGTGGCTGCTCGCCGCGCGGGATCGCCGGACCAAGCGTGATGTCGCGACTCCGGGGGTGTCGTCATAACCACCGCACCCCGCGGCATGTCCGGACGAGGCTTCGATCCTGCCGGCCCCATCGGGATCTTCGACTCCGGCGTCGGCGGGCTGACCGTCGCCCGCGCCATCATCGATCTCCTGCCGGACGAGGACATCGTCTACATCGGCGACACCGCGAACGGTCCCTATGGGCCACTGACCATTCCGGAGATCCGCAAGCATGCGTTGGCCATCGGCGACGACCTCGCCGAGCGTGGGGTCAAGGCGATCGTCATCGCCTGCAACACCGCGTCGGCCGCCTGCCTGCGCGACGCCCGCGAACGCTATGCACCGATCCCGGTCGTCGAGGTGGTGCTGCCCGCCGTCCGGCGAGCGGTGGTGGCGACCAAGACCGGGCGGATCGGCGTGCTCGGCACCGAGGCGACCATTTCCTCACGCGCATACCAGGATTCGTTCGCCGCAGCCCGGGACGCGGTCATCACCGCCGTGCCGTGCCCGCGGTTCGTCGACTTCGTGGAGCGTGGCATCACCAGTGGACGGCAGATCCTCGGTCTGGCTGAGGGGTACCTCGCGCCGCTGCAGCAGGCGGCGGTGGACACCGTCGTCCTCGGGTGCACGCATTACCCGTTGCTGTCGGGGGTGATCCAACTCGCGATGGGCGAGGAGGTGACACTCGTGTCGAGCGCGGAGGAGACGGCCAAGGACCTCTACCGCGTCCTCACCGAGGCCGACCTGCTGCACCCGCACACCGACCGCGAGGCGAGCCGGATCTTCCAGGCGACCGGCGATCCGGAGATGTTCGCGAAGCTGTCGACCAGGTTCCTCGGGCCCACCGTCAAATCGGTGCAGCACCTGTGAACCATGCGTGGCTCCATCGCCGTGCAGTTGTGACCCGTATGCCGACGGCGACGCGTGAAGTCGTGGCACAGTAGGGCCTATGCGTCTCACGGTCCTCGGGTGTTCGGGCAGTGTGGGCGGGCCGGGGGCGGCATGCTCCGGTTATCTGCTCTCCGTCCCGGGCGAACAACCCGTCCTGGTGGATTGCGGCCCGGGGGTATTCGGCGAGTTGCAGCGCGTCGCCGATCCCAACGGTGTCGCCGTCGTACTGAGTCACCTCCACGCCGATCACTGTCTCGATCTTCCCGCGATGCTCGTCTGGCGTCGGTACGCGCCCGTGCCCGCCGCCGAGCGCGCACCGCTCTACGGCCCGCCCGGCACCGCGATGCGCATCGGCTACGGGTCGTCGGAATTCCCCGGGGAGGTCGACGACATCACCGACACCTTCGACGTCCACGAGTGGACCGACGATCAGGAGGTGACGCTGGGCGGCATGACGATCAAGGCGATGAACGTCAATCACCCGCCCGCCACGTTCGGTCTGCGCATCACCGGTCCGCAGGGGCAGGTCATCGTCTACAGCGGGGACACGGCACCGTGCGACGAGCTCATCGATCTCGCCGCCGACGCCGACCTCTTCCTGTGTGAGGCGTCCTGGACGCACGCGCCGTCGGAGCGGCCGCCGGACCTGCACATGTCGGGGATCGAGGCGGGCGAGGCCGCGACGAAGGCCAACGTGCGGGCGCTTGCGCTCACCCATGTCGCGCCATGGTCGGATTCGGCGGAGATCCTCGCCGAGGCGCGGAGCACGTTCAACGGTCCCATCGATCTGGTGCGTCAGGGTCAGGTCTTCGACCTGACGTAGGCCGGTGTCGGCCCGTTGGGGCCCGGCGACGCCGGTGCCGACTGGCTGTGCCCGGTCGTTACAGTGAGACCCGTGACCACACGAGCTGACGGCAGAGCAGACGACGAACTGCGTCCCATCTCATTCACCCGTGGCTTCACCAGTCATCCCGCGGGTTCGGTACTGGTGGAGTTCGGCAAGACCCGGGTGATGTGCACCGCGAGTGTCACTGACGGCGTACCGCCGTGGCGTCGCGGATCCGGACTGGGATGGCTCACCGCCGAGTACGCCATGCTGCCGGCCGCCACGCACGACCGGTCGTCGCGCGAGTCGGTGAAAGGCCGGGTCGGCGGACGCACGCACGAGATCAGTCGCCTCGTCGGCCGGTCGCTGCGCGCGTGCATCGATCTCGGGGCGCTCGGTGAGAACACCATCGCCCTCGACTGCGACGTGTTGCAGGCCGACGGCGGCACCCGCACCGCGGCCATCACCGGCGCCTATGTCGCGCTCGCCGACGCGGTCACCTATCTGCGTGCGGCAGGCAAACTGTCTGACCCGCAACCGCTCTCGTGTGCCATCGCGGCTGTGAGCGTCGGCGTGGTCGACGGCCGGGTGCGTCTGGACCTGCCCTACGAGGAGGACTCGCGCGCCGAGGTGGACATGAACGTCGTCGCCACCGACGCCGGGACGCTCGTCGAGGTGCAGGGCACCGGCGAGGGTGCGACCTTCGCACGGTCGACGCTCGACGCGCTCCTCGACGTCGCCGCGATCGGCACCGCCCAGCTCTTCGAGGCACAGAGCGCCGTGCTGACCGAACCGTATCCCGGCGACCTGCCCGGCAGAGCCTGATGTCGAAGGTTCTCCTCGCGAGCCGGAATCGCAAGAAGCTCGCCGAGTTGCAGCGTGTCGTCGACGCCGCGGGGATCACCGGCGTCGAGGTCATCGGGCTCGACGCCGTGCCGGAGTTCCCGGAGGAACCCGAGACCGGTGCGACCTTCGAGGAGAATGCGCTGATCAAGGCGCGTTCGGGTGCGCGTGCCACCGGATTGGTCTGTCTCGCAGATGATTCCGGTATCGCCGTGGACGCCCTGAACGGTATGCCCGGCGTACTGTCGGCGCGGTGGTCGGGGAGTCACGGGGACGACGCCGCCAACAACGCACTGCTGCTGGCGCAGTTGTCGGACACCCCCGACGACCGGCGCGGTGCGGCTTTCGTGTCGGCGTGCGCCCTCGTGACGCCGGACGGCACCGAGACGGTGGTGCGCGGCGAGTGGCGCGGGCGTGTCCTGCGTGAGGAACGCGGACCGCACGGTTTCGGTTACGACCCGCTGTTCGCGCCCGACGACGATCTCGCTGCGGGCAGGTCCTCGGCGGAACTCACTCCGGCGGAGAAGGATGCGTTGAGCCATCGCGGAAAAGCGTTGGCACAGCTCGTTCCCGCGCTGCGTGCGCTCGCAGACTGACCACCCCGGCCATCACAGCGGTTCGACGGACCCGCCACCTTGAGAGGGGTGGCGGGTTCGCTTGTGTTCCGGCCGTCGTCGGGATGATCGGACACGAGCGCCCTGATCAGAAGTTGAACTGCGCCTTCACTTCCTGGGTGCGCTTGTGCTCGAACCAGAAGGACAGGAACGGGATGGTGCCGGCGATCGCGGTGATGATCGTCTTCGATGCGCTCCAACGAACCTTGATGGCCAGGTCGATCGCCATGATCAGGTAGAGGAAGTAGACCCACCCGTGGACGAACGGGACGAAGTCGAGAGCATGGTTGTCGAACCCGTACGTGAGCACCAGCTCGACGACCAGCAGCAACAACCACACGCCGGTGATCCAGGCGAGGACGCGATACCGCAACAGCGCACTTCGAACCTTCTCCGCCGGGGCGGTGAGGGCGGGGGTGCTGGATTCGGTCTCGGTCACTGCGGGCCTTTCGATGAGGGTGCGTGTTGTGCGTCGGCCGGTCTGGGCTCGGTGGGTCTGGGCTCGGTGGGTCCGGGATCGGTGGCCCTGAGTTCGGCGAGGTAACGGTTGTACTCGACGAGGGCGGCGTCATTGGCCGGGTCGGAGGCGCTCAGCGATGCCGCACTCGGCGTCGACGGACGTTCGGGGAGGATGCCCTCGGGGATCTCGACCGGGGTTCCCGGGGCGACCGAGCGTGCCTCCTCGGGATTGTTCTCGAGGATGACGAAGCGGCGGTACGCGTAGATCACGGCGGCCGCGAACGCGGGCCACTGCAGTGCGTAGCCGAGGTTCTGGCCGGAGCCGGCGGCTGACTCGTAACGCGACCATTGCCACCACGCCAGCGCCAGGCAGGCCACCGCGGCGATCACGGTCAGCACCACGAGCGCAGGCCGGTGAGTGCGGCGACTGGTAGAGGACATACCTACGAAGGTACCTGGCCTGCGATGATCAGAACGCGGCCGGTAGGGTGGTCGCCGTCACGCACTCGCGCGAGTGGCGGAATTGGCAGACGCGCTGGATTTAGGTTCCAGTGTCTACGGACGTGGGGGTTCAAGTCCCCCCTCGCGCACCAGGGACGACGTCAGACCGAGATGAGCTCGACGGCGTCGTCGTCGGCGAAAACGATGTCGTGATCGTCGGTGGAGATCGCCCAGCGGCGGAGGCGAGCGGTGTGCTCGGCGTCGATGCGGGCCTCGACCGTGGTGTCGCCCGGCGCCAGGTCGGCGAAGTCGTCGACGATCTCGCCCTCACGCGTGGAACCGTCGTCGAGGGTCACCCGGACACGGGCGGCGACGCAGACAGTCTCCTCATCGGCGGTCTCGGCATCTGTGGCGGCGTCGGCGGCGGGCTCGTCCTCGGCCGGGGCGTCGACATCATCCGGGGTCACGTCCTCGGTCGAGCTGTCGGTCTCCACGGCCGCGTCCTCGATCGGACTTTCGCCGTCGGTGGCCTCGCCGTCGGTGGCCTCGTCGTCGATGGCCTCGACGTCGATGGACTCGTCCTTGTCGCTGGTCTCGACGCTGTCGGGGGCCTCGCTGCCAGGGGCCTCTGGAGTGGTCTCGACGGTGCCCACGGGGGTCTCGGCGGCCGTGGTGTCGGCCACCTCGCCCGTCTCCGCGTCGACGGCGGTCCGGTCGTTCTCGGCAGTGCTCATCGCGTGTGTCCAATCCGGTCGAGGGCGTGGCATCGTGACGCGCCCAGCGGAGTGTCATCAAGACCAATGGTCAGCGTGATCTTACCGAAGTCGTGCATTGACATCGTGAACGGCAACCAATCCGAGACCTCTTTTTCTGAAAACCTGATCCGCGACGCGCTGCATCCGTGCGCGGATCGCCGTTCACCGCTCCCGAGACAGGAGCTGTCCGGGACGCGCAGGAGGCCGACCACAGCCGCGGGGTCCTGCTTCTGCTCGTCGTTCCGGGTGCGGCACCAGGGGAGTCCGCCTGAGGAAAACGCAACCGCCGCAGCGCTTTCGGGAATGTGCTGACCGTGGACGTTGGAGGGTCAGCTGAGTTCTCCTGGCGGATCGGAGCACGCGGGCACTGGGGGACACCCGAAAGCGGGTGCACGGCAACCTCGAAGCCCCGGACGACGCGATCGGCCGCTGATGACAGACAGGCTGATAACAGGAAAGCTGATAACAGAAATCCGCGGGCACAGCCAACGCTGTACCCGCGGATTGTCGGTAGTGGATAGGGCCTGATAGAGAAACAGGCGTCGGGGTCAGTGAGCGGAGTTGTAAGCCTCAACAATGTCGTTCGGAATGCGGCCCCGTGCTGAGACCTCATATCCATTGTCGGCTGCCCATTCTCGAATGGCGGCATTGACGTTCGCATCGGTTGAACCCGAAGCGCCCGCCTTACTCCGAGACGCAGAGCGTCGTCGCCCGCCGACGCGAGTGGATGCCTTGATGAGTTTGGCGACCGTCACCTTGCCCTGCTCGATCTTCTCGAGATTGGCGGTGGACACATCGATTTCGTAGTCGACCCCGAGCCATGACCACGAAACCGTCTGTGCGTCTTGGGGATCGAGTTCGCGGCCATCGAGATCGTCGACGACTGTCACTGTCTGGATTTTCGACACGTCATCACCGTAGTCGATCAACCGGCAGGAATCATGGACCTCGGCGTTTCGAGAAGTCCTGGAGTCGTATGTCTTCGATAGTCGGACTCGGGAAAAACCGTCAACTCCGACCGGAAGTGCGACAGATCACCGAGGAAACGGCACAGTTGATTGTTTCGGCGCCGGACTCGAGGTGACCCGGGATCGTTGTGGAGTCGACCCTTCTGATATTGAGCCTTGTGGAGTTGAACCTTGTGGAGTTGAACCCTGTGGAGTTGAACGCCGTGGAGTTGATCGGGGAGGGGTGAATCGCGATGAGGTGGATTCAGGCGGGTCGGAATTCGGCGGGACGGATTTCGTGGTGACCGGGCCGGACGCCCGGCGATGAACTTCCGCACCGAGCCCGGTCCCGGAGGCGTCGTCGACGCGCAGACACACCGTGCGAAGGACGTTGTGCGCGGTGACCAAGCCGTAGGTCATCGGCAGGCCGAGCGCGGTGACCAGAAGCCGGGTGGGGCGTAGAGGACTGTCGCCGAGGATGCGCGGCTCCAGCATGTTGCCGACGAGGGAGATGAAGTGCAGACCGAGTCGGTAGGCATGGTGGGCGGCGGTGATCGGCTTGCTGACCGTGAGCTCGTCCAGGGAGACGGTCTCCCAGGGATCCTGGCCGTGGCCGATGTTGTGTCCGATGCCGAGGAGGATGTCGAGCGGGGCGCCGCCGAAGATGGGGATCAGCGAACCGAACAACGATGCGCTCAGTTCGCCGACCGATCGCTGTTCGGCGGGGTCGAGCGGGATCAGGTTGTGGTGGATGCGGATACCACGCATGATCCGGAGAATCCGGCTCGTCTCGGCGCGAATCCTCGCGGCGTCGCGAGGAGCGTTGAGCTGGGCCTGCTCGGAGACATAGGCGAGCACCCGCCCGAGGGTGAGTCGGGCGATGGGCGTGCAGGTCTCGGTGTCGGCCAGGGCGATGTGGCGGGAGAGCTCGCGCACCATCGGCGAAATCGGGATGTCGAAACGCACGGAGTCGCTCGGCTTGCCCGCCAACGCCTTCTGTTCGTCGGTGACCCTCGCGACACACTGGTTGAGCAGCGAGACGATGGTCCGTTGGTAGAGGTTCCGCAGCCCGAAATCCGAGGTGAGAATGAATGCCGAGAGCAGCCAGTTGTAGGTCAGGTACGGGGCCAGGAAGTCTGCCCTCGTGTCGTCGAACGGGCTACCGAGGTCCGGTGCGGTGCCGATCAGGGACTTGGCGGGGACGAGCACCGTGGCGAACAGGTAGAGCCACACCGTCTCCACGGCCTGGACGACGGTGATGTTGCCGAGCGGGATCGCCTCGGCGTCGCGGCCGTCGCGGATCTTGAGCAGGTCGGTGACGATCAGCTGCGAGATCGGGTTGCGGTGCTTCACGATCGGGTCGTCGACGTCCGCGCCCTGTGCGAGTGGATTCTCGGTGATGGCCAGCGTGGAGATGTGCAGGCGCTGCATGTCCCGGTGTGCGACGGCCTTCGCGTCGAGGGCCGGTCGCCGGAGCGCGGGCGGCAGGACGTCGTACACCCCCTCGAAGATCGAGTCGTAGACGACCGACAGGGTGATGAAGTCGCCGCTGGCGCACCTTGTTTCGGCGTCGCGAGTGGATTCGGGTGTGCGCAGCACGGGGCGGGTCAGCTTTTCCACCCGTTCGATGCGTTCGGTGTAGGTCTCGGTGTCCGGATCGATCGTCGGAGTGAGCTCGTGGACCGGTGTGGCGTGCACCGGAACGCTCCGGCCGATCACGGTCGCCGATCCATGGGACGTGGACACGCTGGTGAGAAGCGCGGCGAGGGTGAGTACCGCGGTCCCGCGCAGGACGCCCCGCCGAAGTCGCGGTCGCGCGCGCCGTGACGATGTACCCCGACCTGAACCCATGCACCCTCTACCTGATCGTCGTCCGCCACACGAACCCGGCACCGGCCGGCGCATTCGCGTGGCCACAACAGTCCGAGAATCAGAAAGTTAGTCGACGGAAGCACAGAGTGCGCGGCGGGTCCCGCCCCGGACGAACTCACCGCCGCCGGGCAGGACGCGATGCGGAGCGTGTCGCGCAATGCTCACCGGGTGAGGGTCGACGAGTCGGTGCCCCGCCGGCGGTCGGTAGCCTCAGCAGGATGACTGCGCCGCAGGGACGACTCACCACGACCCGCCAGCCGGATCGGAACCTTCCGTGAGCGGCCCGTACCCACTCGGCGACGAGGCCGTCGTCGATGCCCTGGGCGTGGACCTCCGCTCGGCGGGCTACACCTCGGACGGGGTGACCGAACTCCTCGGCGAGGACGTCCATGGCGCGCTGAGCCGCGGTGTCTGGTGGCCCGCACTGTCCGTCACCGCGGCCGCATCCGGTGATTCCCGGCGGCTGGCAACCGTCATCAGGTTGTTCCTGCTGGGCACCGACGAGACCGAAGATGCAGTGGCGCAGGCATTCCCATCGGTCGGCGCGGACTCACTCGTCACGCACGGAGTGCTGATGCGGGTCGACGACGGGCGATTACGCGCGAACCTCGACATCCGTCCGCACGCCGACGACACGCGCGACTACCTCGTCGTCGCCGACCAGGACGCCGCCATGCGGTTCGGTCCCGTCGCGCACGACCACGTCCTCGGCATCGGCGGCGCGTCGATGTCCCTGGCGCGCGCGGTCATCCGGGAACCGGTCGGACGTGTCCTCGACATCGGAACAGGCTGCGGGATACAGGCGCTGCACCTCGACGCGCACTGCGAGGAGATCGTGGCCACCGACACCAACGAACGTGCCCTCGCACTGGCGCGGGTCACCGCACGATTGAACGGCATGTCGTGGGATCTGCGGGCGGGCAGCATGTTCGATCCCGTCGCCGGAGAACGCTTCGACCTCATCGTGTCCAACCCGCCGTTCGTCGTCGGCACAGGCAGCCAGGACTACATCTATCGGGACTCCGGCGTCGTCGGCGACGGTCTGTGCGAACAGCTCGTCCGGGAACTGCCGGCCCATCTCAATCCCGGCGGGACCGCCCAGATCCTGGCCAACTGGATCATCCGCGACGGGCAGGACTGGCAGGAGCGGGTCCGCGGCTGGCTCGACGGCACCGGCCTCGACGCGTGGGTCGTCCAGCGGGAGGCGGCCGACCCGATCAGCTACGTGTCGTTGTGGCTGTCGGATGCGGGCGAAGACGAGGAGGCGGCCGCGCGGCGTGGCGCGGAGTGGCTCGCCTGGTTCGACGCCGAGGACATCATCGCGATCGGGATGGGCTCGATCACCGTCCGGGCACCGCAGGCGGGCGAGCAGCGCGAAGCCGACGTCGTCATCGAGGAGATCACCGGCGCGGGCGAGGAGGTGACCGGGTATGAGGCGCAAGCGTTCCTGGCGCGTCGACGCTACCTCCGCGAGACCTCTGACCCGGAGCTGCTGGACAGGCGGCTGTCGATCGCGCCGGTCATGCTCGAGGAGCATTCGCTTCCCGGGGAGGACGGGTGGCAACAGGTGTCGGCGGCGGTTCGACGCCCCGGCGGCCCGGGCGCCGTGCTCGGCGTCGACGAGGTGTCGCGGGCTCTGCTCGCCGGCTGTCGGGGCCAGGTACCTCTCGGTGCGCTGATCGAGCTGCTCGCGGGATTCCACGGCGTCGACGCCGATGCTCTCGCCGAAGCGGCACTGCCGGTGGTGCGCGAGGCGATCGGTCGGGGGATTCTGTACGAGGCGACCTGAGGACGGTGTGCTCAGACGGGCGGGAAGGTCGCGTCCAGCGCCTGGCCGATGTCGGCGATGAGGTCGTCGGCGTCTTCGAGGCCCACGGAGAAGCGCAGATGTCCCCATTCGCGGAACGCTTCGGGGTAGGCCGCGACCCGCGGACCGTCGGACCCGACGTGCACGATCAGTGATTCGTCGTGCCCCAGCGAGACCGCCGAGGTGATCGTCGTCAGCGCCGCGACAAAGCGGTTCTGCGCCGCCGGATCACCGCGGACGGCGAATGCCATCATCGCGCCGAAGCCGCGACCGCCGAACTGGCGGATCGCCAGGTCGTGCTCCGGATGCGAGGCCAGTCCCGGGTAGCGGACATAGGCGATCCGCGGGTCCTTCTCGAGGAAGGCCGCGACACGCTCGGCGGTGCGCTGGTGCTGGGCGAGCCGCAGCGGCAGGGTGATCGCGCCGCGGGCGATGAGCCACGCGTTGAACGGTGAGATCACCCCGCCCACGTCGACCATCGCCTGCGTCTTGATCTGCGCGATCAGCTCACCGCGGCCGAGTACGGCGCCGCCCATGGCGTCGCCGTGCCCGTTGATGTACTTGGTCAGCGAGTGCACCACCAGATCGGCGCCGTCGGACAACGGCCGGTACAGCGGCGGCGGTGTGAACGTCGAATCGATCAGCAGCAAGGCATCGGCGGAGTGGGCGATCTCGGCGAGGACCGCGATGTCGGCGACCTTGGTCGTCGGGTTGGCGATGGTCTCGGCGACGAGCATGCGGGTGTTCGGGCGCAGCGCCGCCCTGATCGCGGCGGCATCGCCGACATCGACGAAGGTCGCCTCGATCCCGTACTTGGTGGGCAGCAGCTCCGACCACAGCTTCCACGTTGCCTCGTAGGTCGTGTCCGAGACCACGACGTGGTCGCCGGTGGAGAGGAACGTGAAGAACACGGCGTGCAGTGCGGCGACGCCGGAGGCGAGTACGACCGCGTCGTCGGCCTCCTCGAGTGCGGCGAGTTTGTCCTGCAGAGCGACCTGGTTGGCGCCGGTGTTGCGGGTGTAGAACAGCTGGTCGGTACCTGACCAGCTGATCTCCTCCGGGTTCGGCGGGAGATGGTAGGAGTTCGCCATCGTGATCGGCGTCCGCACCGACGGGCCGGACGAGTCGTTCCCGGCGTGCACGCTGCGCGTCATCACACCCGGCGTTCCCGATCCGGTTGCGGGTACGGGTGTCGTCTCACCGGTCACGACGAGGCTCCCATCGGTTGTTCGGCTCGCTCGGGGGTGGGTACGCCCGGCTCGGGTCCGGGGGAGACGGGGGAGCGGTGTGGTCGTACGGCTCGGACCATCCGGACCGGTAGCTTGTGCAGCTTGTCGACATGGGCGAAGTAGCGGAACTCGGCCCAGCCCCAGCAGGTGGCGAAGACGAGGAGAGCCACGGCGTTCATCGTGACCGTGTCCCACGGGCGGTGGGCGATGTGGATGGGCACCACCACCAGGCCGATCGCCTGGATGACGTAGGAGTCGAGGCTGCGGGTTCCGGTCATGACGAGCGGGCGCAGCCAGTCGTGGTGCCACCAGCGCAGCAACAGCCGGAAGACCCCGTAGATCGCCGGGATGACGGCGTAGGCGCCGATGGCCCTGGCCGGGCGGAAGTCCAGCTTGTCGGCCACCTCGGGCTCGAGGTGCGCCCACGGCCCGGTGTCGATGCCGTAGTGGAAGAACAACGCGACGCCCACCGCGACCGCGACGATCACGATGAGCCACCGGTCGACCAGCTCGGGGATGCGCCAGCGCGACCAGTTCCAGCCGATCACGAGGGCGGGGACGAACATGATCTGCCAGCCGGCGACGTTCTGGATGTGCGGCGCCGACTGGTACGCGCTCAGATAGAACCAGTCGGGGGAGTAGACGAGGGACAGCGCGTACAGCGCGACCGAGCCCCCCAGAACCCAGGACCACCAGCCCTTTTTCAGGACGGGGAACAGGCCGAACGCCGAGATCATCAGCACCATGTAGAGCAGCAGGATGTTGCCGCCGCTGGGCAGGTACTGCATCGTCACCGCCAGCCAGATGCCGTCGAGCCAGCCGTCGATCGGCAACAACAGCGTCAGCCAGCGGTGGCCGGCCATCGCGGCAGCCACCGCGACCAGCGCGATGGCCAGTTGGCACAGGTAGAGCACGACGATCCGTTTGGCCAGCCGCGAGTAGGCGAACCGCAGACCGTGGCGGCCGACCCACCGCTGGTACACCAGGCCGAGCACGATCCCGGACAGCATGACGAACGCGGACATGCCGTCGACATAGGGGAAGGCGTGGGTGGGCGCCGCCAGCGGTGACTCATGCGCGAAGTGCGCGGTGACCATGCTCCAAATCGCCACCCCCCGGGTGGCGTCGATGGCAAGATCTCGGTTCATTGCCTTGCACCCTAGACAGCACCGCGGCCCGGGGTCATCCCGGGCCGCGGCGAGTCGTGAACAGTGTCGCTCACATCAGGGTGGAGACCGATCAGGTGTAGAGGTCGGCGATCGCTTCCTTGTGTGCGTCGTGGATCACGTTGCGCTTGAGCTTCATCGTCGGGGTGAGCTCACCGGTGTCGATGGTGAAGTCGGTGTCGAGGATCGTGAACTTCTTGATCGCCTCGGCGCTGGACACCTTGGCGTTGGCCTCCTTGACCGCCGCGTCGATCTCGGCCTTCAGATCGGCGTTGTCGACCAGCGCGGAGATCGGGGTGTCGGCCGGCAGGTTGTGACGTTCGAGCCAGCCGGGCACCGCCTCGGGGTCGATGGTGATGAGCGCGCCGATGAACGGCTTGTTGTCGCCGACCACCAGGCACTGGCTGACCATCGGGTGCGCGCGGATCGAATCCTCGAGCTGCGCGGGCGAGACGTTCTTGCCGCCCGCGGTGACGATGAGTTCCTTCTTTCGGCCGGTGATGAACAGGTAGCCGTCGTCCAGGGTGCCGATGTCCCCGGTGTGGAACCAGCCGTCGCGGATGGCGTCGGCGGTCGCGGCCTCGTTCTTCCAGTACCCGCCGAAGACGACCGGTCCCTTCAGCAGGACCTCGCCGTCTTCGGCGATGGCCACGGTCACGCCGGGGATCGGACGACCGACCGAACCGACCTTCTGATGCTTCTCGTTGTTCGCGGTCACCGCCGCCGTGGTCTCCGACAGTCCGTAGCCCTCGTACACGGGGATTCCGACGCCGCGGAAGAAGTGGCCGAGACGGGCACCCAGCGGGGCGCCACCGGAGATCGCGCCCTCACACTGGCCGCCCAGGGCGGCACGCAGCTTGCCGTAGACGAGCTTGTCGAACACGGCGTGACGCAGCTTCAGCCCCAGGCCGATCTTGCCGGCCTCGGTGGCCTTGCTGTACTCGATCGCGGTGTCGGTGGCCTTGTCGAAGATCGACCCCTTGCCGCCGTCGTAGGCCTTCTGCTTGGCCGAGTTGTAGACCTTCTCGAAGACGCGCGGGACCGACAGGACGTAGTTGGGCTTGAAGACGCCGAGGTCGTCGATCAGGGTCGTGAGGTCGTTGGTGTGGCCGAGGATGACCCCGTTCTCCACGCAACCGACCGCCACGACGCGGGCGAAGACGTGCGCGAGCGGCAGGAACAGCAGCGTCGACTTGCCCTCGGTCATGCCCGCGCCGACGGCATCGCGGGTGGCCGCGCACTCGGCGAGGAAGTTCGCGTGGGTGAGGACGACGCCCTTGGGCCGGCCGGTGGTGCCGGAGGTGTAGATCAGGGTCGCCGCGTCCGACGAGAGTGCGTTGGCCTGACGCTGGTCGAGTTCGACATCGGCGATCTTCGCGCCCCGCTTGGTGACGGTCGGAAGTGCGTGATCGTCGATCACGAGCGTTTCCTTGAGTGTCGCGGTCTCGTCGATCACCCGGAGGTGGCGGGTGTAGTGCGACTGGTTCTCGACGAAGAGCAGGGTGGCGCCGGAATCCTCGAGGATCCACTGCACCTGGTCGGGTGCCGAGGTCTCGTAGATGGCGACGGTGCACGCGCCCGCGCGCCAGATCGCGTAGTCCAGGACGGTCCACTCGTAGCGGGTCGACGACAGGATGGCGACTCGATCACCGGGCTGCACGCCCGAGGCGATGAGGCCCTTCGCCACGGCGTCGACCTCGTCGACGAAGTGCTTGGCGGTGACGTTGATCCACTGGTTGTGTGAGCGCTTGCGGAACAGCGGCATCGTTGGCCGGTCCGCACGGTAACGCAGGATCGTGTCGACGGTCGTCGCCTTGTCGTCGATCGAGAGATCGGACGGGGTGGCGTACTGCTGCTGCATGGCGCTCCTGAAGCGGGAGAAGATCTGGACTTTTCGGACATCAACATCCGCGTGACCGGGGTCGATGCCGGATGAGTGGCACTGACAGTACCAGTATTCGTGGGATGCATCACACGGGTCGGGGGTTCGTGGCGCACACCCCGATGCGAGGGTCGATGAGAGATGGGCAGGGCACGATGCCGACATTCCGGGGTGTGCCCTTTAGAGTTGAGGGTGATGATGAACGAGACCTGTAGCTCATGAGTACTTCAGATCAGGGCGAGCACAGCACGCCGGCCGACCCCGCCGCCACCGCACCCTCTGGCGCTGACAGCGCCGGCGGCTCCTTCGACGACCTCGACATACACCCGAAGGTGCGGGCCGCGATCACCGATGTCGGGTACGAGACCCCGTCGCCGATCCAGGCGGCCACGATCCCGCCGCTCATGGCGGGGCGCGACGTGGTCGGGCTGGCGCAGACCGGCACCGGTAAGACCGCGGCGTTCGCGATCCCGATCCTGTCCCGGATCGACACCTCCGCCCGCACTCCGCAGGCTCTGATCCTCGCACCCACGCGCGAACTGGCACTGCAGGTGGCCGAGGCCTTCGCCCGGTATTCGTCGCACATGCCAGATGTCAAGGTCCTGCCGATCTACGGTGGCCAGGCGTACGGCGTGCAGCTCGCAGGCCTGCGCCGCGGCGCGCAGGTCATCGTCGGCACCCCCGGTCGCGTGATCGATCACCTCGACCGCAAGACGCTCGACATCTCCGGCCTGGAGTTCCTCGTGCTCGACGAGGCCGACGAGATGCTGACGATGGGCTTCGCCGAGGATGTCGAACGCATCCTCGCCGAGACCCCGGACACCAAGCAGGTCGCACTGTTCTCCGCGACCATGCCCAGCGCCATCCGCCGCCTCGCGCAGCGTTACCTCAACTCCCCGCAGGAAATCGCCGTCAAGTCCAAGACGGCGACCGCGCAGAACATCACGCAGCGCTATCTGCAGGTCTCACACCAGCGCAAGCTCGACGCGCTGACGCGATTCCTCGAGGTCGAGACCTTCGACGGGATGATCGTCTTCGTCCGCACCAAGCAGGCCACCGAGGAGCTCGCGGAGAAGCTGCGGTCCCGGGGATTCTCCGCGGTGGCCATCAACGGCGACCTCGCCCAGGCCCAGCGCGAGCGCACGATCAACCAGCTCAAGAACGGCACGATCGACATCCTCGTGGCAACGGATGTGGCCGCCCGCGGCCTCGACGTCGACCGCATCTCCCACGTCGTCAACTACGACATCCCCCACGACACCGAGTCGTATGTGCACCGGATCGGCCGTACCGGTCGCGCCGGCCGCTCGGGAAATGCGCTGCTGTTCGTCTCGCCGCGGGAGCGTCACCTCCTGCGTGCGATCGAGCGCGCCACCCGACAGACGCTGACCGAGATCGGGCTGCCCAGCGTCGACGACGTGAACTCTCAGCGCGTCGCGAAGTTCGCCGACTCGATCACCCAGAACCTGTCGTCGGACAACCTCGACCTGTTCCGCGGCCTCATCGAGAACTATGCCCGTGACAACGATGTGGCAATGGCCGACATCGCCGCGGCGCTGGCGCTGGAGACCCGCGACGGCGGATTCCTGATGACCCCGGATCCGCCGCAGTCGGAGCGGCGCCCCGAGCAGGATCGCGCTCCGCGACGTTCGGGTGGGAACTTCGCGACCTACCGCATCGCGGTCGGCCGCAAGCACAAGGTGTCCCCGGGCGCCATCGTCGGCGCGATCGCCAACGAGGGCGGCCTCTCGCGCGGCGACTTCGGCAACATCAGCATCCGCGACGACTTCAGCCTCGTCGAACTGCCCGATGACCTCGACAACGAGACGCTGTCGAATCTCCGCCACACGAAGATCGGCAAGACCCCCATCGACATCCGCAAGGACATGGGTGCGCCGCGTACGCGTGGCGGCGGCGGGCCCAAGCGTGGCGGTGGCCAGGGCGGCAACTGGGGTAAGCGCCCCTCGCCGCGGGTCGCCGGACGCGGACGCCACTCCTGACCTTCTGGTCCCGCGCGGGGGAGATCTGCTGATCTCCCGCGCGGGACCACTGGTCTGGTACAAAACTTGTCAATTCGAGATCATTCCGTAACCTGGATGCGGGGGTAGTCCAGGGGATGCCATGGCGAACGCCGTGGCTCCACATCAAGTCGAGTGACAACAGGATTGGTGAGTCACCAGTGTCATTGGTGAATGCGATTTCAGCAGCAGAGGCAATGGATCACAGCCGCGAGGGGAACGCGGTCGTGGTGGATGCGCGGCCGCAGGTGATGCGGCATCAGGGCAGCCTTCCCGGCGCGCTCGTGGTGGATCCCACCGAGGTGCCGAAGAGGTTCGCGCCGACGCCGTCCGGCACCTTCCCGGTGATCCGTGACCGGGACACCGAGATCGCGGTGGTGTCGGTGAAGTCGGAGGCCCCGCGCATCGCCGAGCAGATCGCCGAGTGCGGTTACACCAACGTGCGCTACGTGGACGGTGGATACCGTGCGCTGCGCTCGCGCAACACCTGACCGGCCCTACCTTCCTGGCACGCCGAACTCGTCAGAGCCCACCCGGTGACGCGCACAGCGGCATCGTCCCTCTGACCAGCGCCTTGATAGCGTGAAAGCCGCCGGCGACGAGAGGAACACATCGGTATGCAGGATGACGCTCGCGAGACCCTGCGCGATCAGGTCACCCGACTGATGTCGTTCCTGCGGGATCTCGTCCGATCCCGCTCCGGCGACGTCCGCGACATCGACGATCATCCCGGCTCTGTCTGGGTCGGGCCGTCGACGCCGGTGTCGGTCCGTCCGAATGCCGCGCCCGGGCAGGTGGTTCTCGAAATCGCCCCGCCGGATCCCGACTCCGGCCCCTCCGACTCTGCTGGTCCGGCATCGGACTCCGATGCGTACGCCGACCTCGCCCGGCTCATCGACGAGCTGACGAGCAATCCCGAGAGCCTCGAGCTCGTCGTGGCCAACGCCCTCGTCACGGTGCGTGACGAGGCGGGCGCCGACGTCGAACCGCTGGTACGCGAGCACCTGCTCACACAGGCTGTCGTGGCCGATCGCGACGAGTCCGGCACCATTCGTCTGTCGCTCGGCGTGGGCTCGGCCCCGACGATGCACGACACCCACCTGCTGGCCTCGGTCGACGGTCTCGACCTCGCCGGCGCGGTGAAGGTCCGGACCAAGCTGTCCGAGCAGGCGTCGGTGCTGTCGAACACGGTCACCGATCTGATCGGAGAGTGGCTCGACGCCATCGACATCGACACCGGGCGGGCCACTCTCACGCTCGACATGCGACCGGCCGTCGTCCTCCGGCGACGCGGCGTCGACACCTCTCTCGCCTTCTACGACGCGATCATCGACGACCTGCGGGACGAGACCTCGCCGGTCCCGATCGGACTCGCCCAGCTTGTCGCGCCGATCGAGTCGGACGCCCGGCTGGACGCCCTCGACGCCCCGGGGGTCCTGGCCCCCGACGCCCTGACATCCGACGCGCTGTTCCCGCTGCCGTCGAACGTCGAACAGCGTGACGTCCTGGCCCGGCTCGGCGTCGACAGCGGTGTCGTCGTGGAAGGCCCTCCCGGTACCGGCAAGACCCACACCATCGCCAATGTGACCTCCGCGCTCCTGGCCAAGGGGCAACGCGTGCTGGTGGTCAGCGAGAAGGCGCACGCACTCCACGTGCTGCGGGACATGCTGCCGCCGCCGCTCCGTGACCTCGCGGTGTCGATCGCGGACGTATCGCAGGACCGGTCCGAGGGGGTGGTGGCGGCGGTCGCGGCCCTGGCCGAACGAAAGTCGGCGTTCTCACCCGGCGTCGCCGACGCCGAGATCGCCGATCTGACCGCTCGTCGCGACCACGCGCTGCGACGACGCGACGAGGTGCTCCGTGAGCTCTGGGACCTGAGAGCGGAGGAGACCGAGGTCCACGAATGGATCGCCGGCGACTATCGGGGGACGCCCGCGCAGGTCGTGCGGCAGGTGCTGGCCGATGCCGACCGCTTCGACTGGATGCCGGGGCCGTTGCAGGGCTCGGTGCCGCCGCTGGACTCGGGCGAGTTCGTCCGGCTCGTCGAACTACTCGGCGTCACCGGTGGTTCCGCCGCACGTCTGTCGCAGCGCTTCCCTGATCTCGACGACCATCTGCCCGAACCGGGCGCGTTGGATGCGATCTGTGCCCGCATCGCCGCACGTCCGCACGAGCCGATGACCGGCGCCGGGTCGCTGTTGTCGGTCCTCGACGGGGTGGACAGTGCCCGGCTCCTGCGTGTCAAGGACATCTGCGACCAGCTCGCCGTGGCCTCGGCCGAGGTGTCGTCGTATCCGGCTCCGATGGTGGACATGGCCGATCGGCTGCTCGCAGGCCGCGCGACGCACCTGTGGTCGCGGGTGACGACGTTGTCCCCGGTGATCGCCGAAGCCGCGCGCCGTGACCGTGATCTGGGCGCCCACGCGGTCGTCGTCGACGGCCACCGGCCCGGGGATGCCGCACTGTTCGACGCCGCAGCCGACTTCCTGCGCGGCGGCGGTCAATGGCGGGGTCGCCTGCGACGGTCGGCCGAGCAGCGGGCGGTGGAGGAGTCGCCCGTGCGGGCGACCGTCGACGGTCGGGTTCCCGCCGACGAGGCTTCGCTGCGCCGGGTCGCCGATCATCTCACCGTTCTCGATGCGGTCCAGCAGGTCCACCGCATCCTCGCCGACCTGCACGTCCCGGTCGACGCGTCGGGCTCTCGCTCGGCCCAGCTCGATCACCTCGTTCGGCTCGACACCCAGCTGTCGTGGATCTCCCGGCTCGTCACCGGTCGTGACCACCTCGTGCGCGAACTCGAGTCCATCAGCCCCGGGGGACCGCGCCCGCGCAGCGTCGCCGAGGTGGCCCAGATCGCACGTCAGGCGCGATCCATCGCCGCCGCCAACGACGCCGTGCTCGCCGAACAGGAACTCGCGGACTTCGCATACCGGTTGTCCGCCGAACTGGAGAGGGGGCCGTCGCCGGAGGGGGACGCGCTGGTGGCGGCGCTCGCCGCTGCCGACGCCGACGCGATCCGCAGCGCCCGTCGGGCCTTCGTGACGGCCGGTGCTGATGCCGCGGCGCAGAATGCACTGGACCTACTCGGCCTCCGGTTACGCAGCCGTGCACCAGAATTGGCCAAGCTGCTGTGGTCGACGCCCGACGACCCGGCCTGGGTGGATCGGGCCCGCGACATGGGGGCGGCCTGGGCCTGGCGGTTCGCGCACTCCTGGGTGCAGGATCGCAGTGATCCGCTGTCGGAGTCGCGACTGCAGGCCGCACTCGATGCGCTCGAGGTCGACATCGCCCAGCTGACCACGCGCCTGGCCTCCGCGCAGGCCTGGCGGGCGTTGTCGGCCCGCACCTCCGCCGGTGAGATGCAGGCCTTGCAGTCCTATCGCGACCACATGATCAATCTGGGCAAGGGGTCGGGGAAGCACGCCAACCGTTTCCGCCGGGCCGCGCGTGAGGCGATGCACGAGGCGCAGAACGCCATCCCGGCATGGATCATGTCGATCAACCAGGTGGCCGAGACACTACCGCCACGGCGTAACTCCTTCGACGTCGTCATCGTCGACGAGGCGTCGCAGGCCGACATCACCAGCTCGTTCCTGCTGTGGCTGGCGCCGCGGGTCATCGTCGTCGGTGACGACAAGCAGTGTGCGCCCGTCGGTCTGAGCGGCACCACCCTCGACGACGCCTTCGCCGAACTCGACGCCGCGTTGCCAGACCTGCCGACCTACCTGCGTGACGGGCTCACCCCCCGCTCGAGCCTGTTCTCCTTGCTGCGCAGCCGATTCGGGAATGTCGTCGCGCTGCGTGAACACTTCCGCTCGATGCCGGAGATCATCGGATTCTCCTCGCAACAGTTCTACGGGACCTCGCCGCTGATCCCGGTGCGGCAGTACGGCTCCGACCGGCTCGAGCCGTTACGGGCCGTCGCGGTCGACGGTGAGGCGATCGGTACCGGCGGCGCCGTCACCAATGAGGCCGAGGTGACCGCGATCCTCTCCGCGCTGCGGGACTGTCTCGACGATCCCGCCTACGACGGCATGGATTTCGGGGTCATCGCACTTCAGGGGACCAGGCAGGTCGAAGCGCTCGAGCGCACGCTCCGGGCCGAGATCGACGCCGAGACCTGGCGTGAACGTCGCATCCGGGTGGGTTCGCCGCCGGACTTCCAGGGCGACGAACGGCACGTGATGTTCCTGTCGATGGTCGTGTCCGATCCCGCGGCGATCTCGGCACTCACCCGCGCCGAATCCCAGCGGCGGTTCAACGTGGCCGCCACACGGGCGATGGACCAGTTGTGGCTGTTCCATTCGGTCGATCCGGATGAGCTGCGCCGCAACGACCTTCGCTATTCGTTGTTGTCCTACGTGATCGCCAACGAGGGTCCGGTGATCAGTCCGATGCCGACCGACGTCCCCGACGATCGGCGGGTGGAACCGTTCGACAGTCTCCTCGAGCAGCAGGTCTTCAATCGACTCGCGGCGCTGGGATACCACGTCTCGCCCAAGGTCGTCGTCAACAACCGTGTCGTCGACCTCGTCGTGCTCGGGGCGGACGCGCGCATGGCCGTCGAATGCGATGCCGACCGGTTCCCGGGGACCGGCCGGCAGGCACGTTCGGATCTGGAGCGCGAGCGCGAATTGCGCCGCTGCGGATGGGAATTCGTCCGCGTCCGGGAGTCGGAGTTCGAGTTCGACCGCGACGGTGTCATCGACTCCGTCGCCGCGGCCCTCGACGCGCGCGGGTGCAAGCCGGGTTCGCTCGCGGCGGCCGGGGCAGGCTCGACACAATCGGAGTCGTTCCGATCGCTCGGCGATGTCCCAGTCTGGACACCGATCGACCTCACCGCGGGGGAATGACGCCCACGCAGTGAGCCCCCCCGCAGTGAGAGACCTCAGCCGAGGGCGTCGACGAGCGCGGCGAGGCCGACCGCGGCCGACATCCGCAGGCTGTGGGTGGCGATGTCGGACAGCGCCGACGGCGCGGGATTGAACTCGATGACCGGGATGCCCGCGCGCACAGCACGTTCGGGCAGGGAGGCGGCGGGATAGACGATGCCGCTGGTGCCGACGACGATCACCACCTCGCAGGCGCGGAACGCCTCGTCGGCGCGTCGCCACTCATCCTCGGGCAGTGCTTCGCCGAACCACACGATGCCGGGGCGCACGGCGCCACCGCAGCGCGGGCAGGCCGGCGGCGCGATCCGGGGTTCGGCGTTCTCGCCGGGCTCGTCGGTGGTCGCCTCGTCGGGCAGGGGAGTTGCGCCGGGGCCGTCGTAAGGGGTCCCGCACACCGAGCACCTCGGTGCGAACAGGCTTCCGTGCAGGTGGCTCACGACATCGCTACCGGCCCGCTCGTGGAGGTCGTCGACGTTCTGGGTCACCACCATGACCGTGCGTGAGGCGCCGAGGTCGGCCAGGGCGCGATGCCCGGCGTTGGGCCGGGCGCCGAGCACCTCGCGGGCGCGCCATCGGTACCACCCCCACACGAGTGACGGGTCGCGATCCCATGCCTCCGGGGTGGCCAGCTCGGACGGGTCGAATTTCTCCCACAGTCCGGTCTGGGCGTCGCGAAAGGTCGCGATCCCACTTTCCGCCGACATCCCGGCACCGCTGAACACCGTGATCCATTCGGCGTCGCGGATCAGCTCCACCACTGCTGCGGGGATCTCGGGCGGGGCGGGCTCGGGCTGGGACCCGGGCCGGGGCCGGGACTGGGTCATCCGGCCGCCTCGAGGGAGGCCCGGACGAGCGCCGCGGTCTCGTCGGGATTCGGGTCGCGGCGGATGAGGAACCCCTTGGCGAAGCTGAGCTTGTCGCCGTCGTGGCGGGGCACGACGTGGAGATGGGTGTGGAACACGGTCTGGAAGGCCGCACGGCCGTCGTTGAGCGCGAGATTGACGCCGTCGGCGGCGATCGGTCCGGACTTCATGGCCGCCGCCAGACGCTGCCCGGCGCGGAACAGCGAGGCGCCGACGGCCGGGTCGAGATCGTCGAGGCCGGTCGAGTGGATCCGAGGGACCAGGAGCGTGTGGCCGCGTGTCACGGGACGGATGTCGAGGAAGCCGAGAACGGCGTCGTCGGAATAGACGACACGGCCCGGTGCGGTGCCATCGACGATGGCGCAGAAGATGCAACTGCTCATGCGCCGACTCTAGGACACCTCGCGTCTCGCCCCGCACGTCATTCGACTCGCGGACGTGGTGCGGATCACATCACAGTTCGATAACAGATCGCCGAGCGTTTGATCGGTGGTTTATGCCTCTCCGGGCGTGTTGCCTGGCCTGGGGGTTTCGAGACCCTCTCCATGCCTGTTGACAAGGTGCCCCAAGTTACCGACGGGGTTACTCACGGGTATACCGAGAGGTCACCTTGAAACATGAGGAATCCCTCACTTTCGTGTGTCATCATGGGTCTCACGTTCACGCCGACAACGACTCGCTACGAGCCGGGGATTATCAATGTCCCTGTGTGGCAAGCGTGTTCATCAGTTGTACCAGGTAGTTGAACCAGGCAGGACCGCTCCGGTGGTCCAGTGTGCCTGCGACGCGGCAGGCGGCGCGGGTGCATGTGCGGGAGTCCGAGAAAACGGGCTACTCGCCGGCCTGCCCCACCTGCCCCAAGGCACCCGCACCAACACAACTCCGCCTACCACCGAGACCGACCACCACACAGGAGTACCCGTTGACCGTCGACCAGTTCCGCACCGGCTCGCAGGGCGCCGCCGGCGCCGATCGCCCCGCCACCACTCTCATCGAACGACTCACCGACGGCGAGCCCTATGCGATCAGCTTCGGCGGTCAGGGCGGTGCCTGGTTGCCCACGCTCGCCGAGCTGGTCGTCGACGCCGATCTCGAGCATCGCATCGCCAAGATCGTGGAGTCCGCCGACCGCCTGGTCGATCCGGTGGCCGATGAGCTCGTCGTCGCCCGCGCAGAGGGCTTCCATCCACTCGCATGGGTGCACGCGCACGACGCCGGCGAGGAGGTCCCGGCCGAGGTCACCCTCGCCGACTTCACCCTCTCGGGCCCGGGTGTGCTGCTGACCCAGCTCGCCGCGATCGAGGCCCTCCGCAAGCAGGGCCTGGACACGACGGCACTGACGCCCGGTGCCGTCGTCGGACACTCTCAGGGTTCGCTGGCCACCGACGCCGTCGGTGCCGGAGGCCGGGTGGCGGAATCGGGTCAGGGCCTGCTGCTCGCCGTCGCACACCTCATCGGGGCAGCGGGGTCGCTGATCGCGCGCCGCCGCGGACTGGGTGTCACCACCGACGGCACCCCGATGCTCGCCGTCGGCAACATCTCCCCGGCCCGTGTCGAGGAGATCCTCGCCGAGTACCGCGCAGGCCTGCCGGAGAGCGATCGGACCACCGCGCCGGTCGTCTCGATCAAGAACAGCCGCAACGCGCTGGTCCTGTCCGGTGCGCCGCGCCACCTCGCGGCTTTCGCCGCACTCTGCGAGCGCATCGCCGCCGCCGAGGCCGACCGACGCAAGCGCAAGCTGACCGGCGGCGCCCCGTTCGCGCCGAAGTTCGATCAGCTGCAGGTGTCGGTGGCCTTCCACCACCCGGCGATGGCCGAGGCCGTCGAACTCGTCGCGGCGTGGGCCGACCGTTGCGGCATCGACCGTGACATCGCCACCCGGCACGCACACGACATCCTCGTCGCCCCCGTCGACTGGGTCGCCTCCATCGACGAGGTCGTCGCGGGCGGGGCCAGGTGGATCCTCGATTTCGGTCCCGGCGACATCGCCACCCGCCTGACCTCCGCGCTGGTGCGCGGCCAGGGCGTCGGGCTGGTCCCCGCAGCCCTCCGCGTCGGACAGCGCAACCTCTTCAGCCCGGGCGGCGTGCCCGAGGTCGCCGCTCCGTGGTCGCAGTTCGCTCCCACTCTCGTCGAGCTGCCCGACGGTCGCACCGTCGTCGAGACCTCGTTCACCCGCCTCACCGGACGCTCGCCGATGCTGCTCGCGGGCATGACCCCGACCACCGTCGACCCGGCCATCGTCGCCGCCGCGGCCAACGCCGGACACTGGGCCGAGCTGGCCGGTGGCGGACAGGTCACCGAGGACATCTTCGCGGGCAACATCGCCACCCTCACCGACCTGCTCGAGCCGGGACGCGAGGCGCAGTTCAACGCGCTCTTCCTCGACCCCTACCTCTGGAAGCTGCAGCTCGGCGGCAAGCGCATCGTGCAGAAGGCACGCGCGCAGGGCGCCCCGCTCGACGGCGTGATCGTCTCGGCAGGGATCCCCGAACTCGAGGACGCCGTCGCCCTCGTCGACGAATTCGTCGACGCCGGACTGCGTTTCGTCGCCTTCAAGCCGGGCACCGTGGAGCAGATCCGGTCGGTGATCCGGATCGCCGCGGAGGTTCCGCATCACCCGATCATCGTCCAGATCGAGGGCGGGCGCGCCGGTGGCCACCACTCCTGGGAAGACCTCGACGACCTGCTGCTGGCGACCTACGGTGAGCTGCGCGCCCGTCCCAATGTCGTGATCTGTGTCGGCGGCGGCATCGGAACCCCGGAACGCGCCAGCGAGTACCTGACGGGCAATTGGGCCGAGGGCTACGGCTATCCGCTCATGCCGCTGGACGGCATCCTCATCGGTACCGCGGCGATGGCCGCCAAGGAGGCCACGACCACACCCGCGGTCAAGCAGCTCCTGGTCGAGACCGCCGGTATCGACGAGTGGATCGGTGCCGGACACGCGACCGCCGGAATGGCCTCGGGCCGTTCACAGCTCGGTGCCGACATCCACGAGGTCGACAACACCGCCTCGCGTTGCGGCCGGCTGCTCGACGAGGTCGCCGGTGACGCCGAGGCCGTGGCCGCGCGCCGTGACGAGATCATCGCGGCGATGGCCGACACCGCCAAGCCGTACTTCGGGGACGTCGCGGGCATGACCTACCGCGAATGGCTCGACCGCTACGCCACGCTCGCCGTCGGCGACCCCCAGGGCGATCAGGTCCCGTGGGCCGACATCACCTGGCAGCAGCGTTTCGTCGAGATGCTGCAGCGCACCGAGGCGCGCATGAATCCCAAGGATTCCGGGCCCATCCCGACGATGTTCGCCGACCTCGCCGCCACCGTCGATCCGCATGCCGCGATCGACGCCCTCGGCAGCGTCTACCGCGAGATCGACTCGGACATCCTCCATCCCGCCGACGTCTCGTTCTTCTTCGAGCTCTGCCGGACCCCGGGCAAGCCGGTCAACTTCGTGCCGGTCATCGACAAGGACGTCCGTCGCTGGTGGCGCAGTGACTCGCTGTGGCAGGCCCACGACCCCCGCTATGCCGCCGACGCGGTCTGCGTCATCCCCGGCCCGGTCGCCGTCGCCGGGATCACCCGCGTCGACGAGCCGGTCGGTGAACTCCTCGACCGCTTCGAGGCTCGCGTCGTCACCGATCTGCAGACCGCGGGGGAGCGTTCGACCGCCGTGGCCTCACGTCACCGCGCCGGCCTCGTCGAGGAGGCCGGCCTCCTGAGCGCCGTCCTGGAATCCGACGACGTCAGCTGGACGGGCCGGATCGTGCCCAGCCCGATCGCCCTGCTCGGCGACCGCGACGCCTGGACGGTCGTCGGTCCCGAGCGCGCCGAGCACGCACCCACCGGTGCGGTGCTCGAGCAGGTCACCCCGCTCGACGGCGGTTCCGCACGTTTCGATCTCGTGGTCCCGATCTCGGGTGCGTCGGTGCGCATCCCACTGCTTGCCGGTGACAGCCTCCGCGACGGCGGCTCGCCGCTGGTCGGACTCGACGACGCGTCGACCGCGATGCGCGAGATCCTCACCGTTGCCGCCGGCGGCAGCCTCGCCGATGTCGACGACGGCGTCTCGGTCACGACCGTGACCTGGCAGCCGGACTCGGTCGCCGACCACGCCGCGGTCACGGGCTTCTCGCTGCCCGCGCACCTGCGCCCCACGACACCGACCGAACCCTTCGGCTTCGCCGTTCCCGACACCCTCGTCGGCGCCTGCTGGCCCAGCGTCTTCAGCGTCATCGGCGCCGCCCGCACCGATGCCGGCGACCCGGTGGTCGAAGGTCTGCTCGACCTCGTCCATCTCGATCACGCCATCGTTCTCACCGGTGAGATCCCCACGACAGCAGTCGAATTGACCGTCACCGCCCGAACCGGCGCGGTGCGCGACTCCGAGGTCGGCCGTGTGGTCGAGGTGTCGGTGGCCCTCGCCGGTCCGGACGGGCCGATCGCGACGCTCGACGAGCGCTTCGCCATCCGCGGCCGGCTCGGCGCCGCCGAGCTCACCGACCCGGCCAGGGCCGGCGGCGCGCCCACCGCCGAGCAGCCGGCCACCCGCAAGCTGCTGCGTTCGGCCACCATCACCGCACCGAATCGCATGACCGGGTTCGCCGTGGTCTCCGGTGACCGCAACCCCATCCACACCGATGCCGCCGCAGCCAAGCTCGCCGGTCTCGGCGACCCGATCGTCCACGGCATGTGGCTCTCGGCCGCCGCCCAGCAGGTGGTCACCGCGTCCGACTCGAAGAACCCGACACCGTCGCCGCGTCCGCTGATCGGCTGGACCGCCCGGTATCTGGGGATGGTCCGGCTCGGCGACACGATCACCGTGCGCGTCGATCGCGTGGGCCTCGACAACGGCCGCGAGGTCGTCGAGGTCAGCGCCAAGGTCGGCGACGACCTGGTCATGAGCGCCACCGGACTGCTGGCCGCGCCGCGCACCGTCTACGCATTCCCCGGTCAGGGCATCCAGAGCAAGGGCATGGGGCTCGACGCCCGCTCCCGCTCGAAGGCCGCCCGCAAGATCTGGGACCGTGCCGACAAGCACACCCGTGCCGCACTGGGCTTCTCGATCCTGGCCGTCGTGCGCGACAACCCGACCACCCTGGTCGCGAACGGCACCACCTACAACCATCCCGACGGTGTGCTCTACCTGACGCAGTTCACCCAGGTCGCCATGGCGACGCTCGGTGTCGCGCAGATCGCCGAACTCAAGGAGGCCGGCGGGTTCGTCGAAGACGCCATCACCTGTGGTCACTCCGTCGGTGAGTACAACGCCCTGGCCGCCTGCGCCGGTGTCCTCCCGCTCGAGGCCGTCCTCGAGGTCGTCTTCCAGCGCGGCGAGGCGATGCACCACCTGGTCCCGCGAGATGAGCAGGGCCGCAGCGACTACCGGCTGGCGGCCATCCGGCCCAGCCAGTTCGGCCTGGCCGACTCGGAGGTCACCGAGTTCGTCTCCGGGGTCGGTGAGGCCGCGGGCGAATTCCTCGAGGTCGTCAACCTCAACCTGCTCGGTTCGCAGTACGCGATCGCCGGCACGGTCCGCGGACTCGAGTACCTCGAGACCGAGATCGATCGTCGCCGTGCGGAGTTCGGTGGCAAGCGGGCGTTCATCGTGATCCCGGGGATCGACGTGCCGTTCCACTCCAGCGTCCTGCGCGCCGGTGTGCCGGAGTTCCGCGGCAAGCTCGCCGAGCTGCTGCCCGCCGACATCGACATCGACATCCTGATCGGGCGCTACATCCCGAACCTGGTGCCGCGTCTGTTCAACCTCGGACGTGACTTCGTCGAGGAGATCGCGGCTCTGGTGCCGTCCGATCCGCTCGACGCCGTGCTGGCCGACTGGGAGAGCTGGGAGGCCACGCCGAACGAGCTGGCCCGCGTCATCCTCATCGAGCTGCTCGCCTGGCAGTTCGCCAGCCCGGTGCGCTGGATCGAGACCCAGGAGCTGCTGTTCAGCGGTCCCGAGCGCAATGGGCTCGGCGTGCAGCGCTTCGTCGAGATCGGTCTGAAGGGCGCCCCGACCCTGTCGGGCCTGGCGACCAACACCCTCAAGCTCGACGACTACGCCGGTGCCACCACCGAGGTCGTCAACGTCGAACGCGACTCCGACGTCATCCTGGCCAAGGACGCCGGCCACGAGCCCGACGAGGACGAGATCGAGACGCCCGCGGCGGCTCCCGCCGCCCAGTCCGCAGCAGCACCGGCCGCAGCGGCACCGGCACCGGCCGCACCGGTCGCACCGGCCGGTGGGCCTCGCCCCGACGACATCACGTTCACGCCGTCCGACGCGGTCAAGTCTGTGATCGCGCTGTGGACCAAGATGCGCGTGGATCAGATCGGTCCGGCCGACACCATCGAGGCGCTGTGCGACGGTGTGTCCTCACGCCGCAACCAGCTCCTCCTCGACATCGGCGGCGAGCTCGGTCTCGGCGCCATCGACGGGGCGGCCGAGGCCGACATGGTCGCGCTGTCCTCGACGGTGGAGACCCTCGCCCGCGGTTACCGTCCGCTGGGCCCGGTCCTCACCGATGCGGTGAGCGACCAGATCCGCAAGGTCCTCGGCCCGCTGGGCAAGCGCCAGAACTACATCACCGATCGGGTCGCCGGCACCTGGCAGCTCGGCACCGGCTGGGGACTGCACACCACGGTGGCCCTGGCGCTGGGCTCCCGCGACGGCGCCTCTGTCCGCGGTGAGGCACTCGGAAACCTGCTCGACGGCCCCCTCGCCAACCCCGAGGCACTCGACGCGCTCATCGACAAGGCGGTCACCGCGGTCGGTGCGCTCAAGGGCATCCCGGTGAGCAAGCCGGCCGCCGAATCCGGCGGTGGCGCAACGGTCGACGCGGCCGCGCTCGGAGAGTTCACCGAGCAGATCACGGGCCGCTCGGGTGCGCTCGCCTCCGCGGCGTACACCCTGCTGGACAAGCTGGGGCTGTCCGAGGTCGCCGACCTCGCCGAGGCCGCCGCCGACCCGAACGCCGAGCTCGCCGAACTGGTCAGCGCCGAACTGGGCTCGGACTGGGCCCGCACCGTCGCGCCGGCGTTCGACGCAGCCAAGGTCGTCCTCATCGACGACCGCTGGGCCACCTGCCGCGAGGACCTCGTCCGCATCTGGCTGACCGACGAGCACGAACTCGACGGTGACTTCGAGGGCGTGGTCCGCGGCTTCGCCGGTTCGGGCAACACCGTCGCCGAGCACGCCACCTGGTGGCAGGGCAAGGCGCTCGCCGCGGGGAACGCCGTGCACGCCAAGGTTTTCGGTGCCATCGCGCATGTCGCCGAGGCGCCCGAGAACGGTGTCCACAGCGGCGAGATCGCCGTGGTGACCGGCGCCAGCAAGGGGTCGATCGCCGCGGGTGTGGTCGCCGGGCTGCTCGCAGGCGGTGCAACGGTGATCGCCACGACGTCACGCCTGAACTCCGAGCGGCTCGCGTTCTACAAGAAGCTCTATCGCGAGAACGCACGCACCGGTGCCGCGCTGTGGATCGCCCCGGCGAACATGGCGTCCTACAACGACGTCGACGACCTCGTCGAGTGGATTGCGGCCGAGCAGACCGAGAACCTGGGTGGCACGACGGCGGTCGTGAAGCCCGCGATGAAGCCGACCATGTTGTTCCCGTTCGCCGCGCCGCGGGTGGCCGGTGACCTCACCGATGCCGGCGGTCGCGCCGAGCTGGAGATGAAGGTCCTCCTCTGGTCGGTGGAGCGGCTCATCGCCGGTCTCGCCGAGGTCCACTCCGATCACGACATCGCGGCCCGTGTGCACGTCGTCCTGCCCGGTTCCCCCAACCGTGGCATGTTCGGCGGCGACGGCGCCTACGGCGAGAGCAAGGCCGCGCTGGACGCGCTCGTGCGTCGCTGGTCGGCCGAGGAGTCGTGGGGTTCGAAGACCACGCTCGCCCACGCGCTGATCGGTTGGGTGCGCGGCACCGGCCTGATGGGTCACAACGACGGCATCGTCGAGACCGTCGAGGCCGCGGGTGTCCGCACCTGGAGCACCGAGGAGATGGCAGCCAACCTGCTGACGCTGTGCACCCCCGAACAGCGTGCGGCGGCGGCCGACGCGCCGATCCTGGCCGATTTCACCGGCGGGCTCGACTCCTCGATCGACCTCAAGGCCCTCACCGCGGACGCGGCGGCCGCTCCTGAGGCCGACGACGTCGAGGCAACCGAGGCCGCTACCGTCGCAGCACTTCCGGCACCTGCTCGCGCACCGCGCAGCATGCGACCTGAGTGGCCGGCAATCGACGCCCGTCCGGAGGACCTGGTTGTCATCGTCGGGGCCGGCGAGCTCGGACCCTACGGATCGGCGCGCACCCGCTTCGAAATGGAGGTCGACGAGAAGCTCTCGGCGGCAGGCGTTCTCGAGCTGGCGTGGAACACCGGTCTGATCAACTGGGATTCGGCGCCCAAGCCGGGCTGGTATGACACCGAATCCGGTGATCCGGTGCCGGAGAGTGAGATCGCCGAGCGCTACCACGACGAGGTCGTCTCGCGCTGCGGTATCCGCCGCTACGCCGACGACGGGGCCATGGTCGACAACACCTCGCCGCTGCTCACCTCGGTGTTCATCGACGAGGACCTGACCTTCACCGTCAACTCCGAGGCCGAGGCCCGTGCCTTCGCGAGTGCGAACCCCGAGAAGACGCGGGTGGCGCAGAACGCCGACGGCGACTGGCAGGTGACCCGGCTGGCGGGCACCGAGATCCGCGTCCCGCGCAAGTTCTCGCTGACCCGGACCGTCGGCGGTCAGATCCCGACCGGCTTCGACCCGACCCGCTGGGGAGTCACCCCGGACATGGCGGAGTCGATCGACCGGGTGGCGTTGTGGAACCTGGTCGCCACCGTCGACGCGTTCCTGTCGTCGGGATTCACCCCCAGTGAGCTGATGCGGTGGGTGCACCCCGGTCTGGTGGCCAACACCCAGGGCACCGGTATGGGCGGGATGACCTCGATGCGCGATCTCTACGTCAACACCCTGCTCGGTGAGGCCAACGCCAACGACATCCTGCAGGAGGCACTGCCGAACATCGTTGCCGCACACGTGGTCCAGTCCTATGTGGGCAGCTACGGCGCGATGATCCATCCGGTCGCGGCCTGCGCCACGGCTGCGGTGTCGGTCGAGGAGGGCGTCGACAAGATCCGCCTCGGCAAAGCGCTGTTCGCGGTGGCCGGCGGCTTCGACGACCTCGGTATCGAGGGCATCGTCGGCTTCGGCGCGATGTCGGCGACCGCGGATTCGGCGAAGATGACCGCACGTGGCATCGACGACCGCCGGTTCTCCCGGGCCAACGACCGTCGACGCGGCGGTTTCGTCGAGTCGGCCGGCGGCGGCACGATCCTGCTGGCACGCGGCGATGTGGCGGCGCAGATGGGTCTGCCGGTCCTCGGTGTGGTGGCCTGGGCGCAGAGCTTCGGTGACGGCGTGCACACCTCGATCCCCGCCCCGGGGCTCGGTGCGCTGGGTGCGGCGCGCGGTGCACTGTCCTCGCCGCTGTCCTGTGCACTCAGTGCGCTGGGCGTCAGCGCCGACGATGTCGCGGTGGTCTCCAAGCACGACACCTCGACAAAGGCCAACGACCCCAACGAGTCCGAGCTCCACGAGCGTCTCGCCACGGCGATCGGGCGCGGCACGGGTGCACCGCTGTTCGTGGTCTCGCAGAAGTCGCTGACCGGTCACGCCAAGGGCGGCGCCGCCGCCTTCCAGCTGATCGGCCTGTGCCAGATGCTGCGCGACGGCGTCATCCCGCCCAACCGCAGCCTCGACTGCGTCGACGAGAAGATGGCCGAGTACCCGCATCTGGTGTGGCCGCGCGAGACCCTGCAGCTCGGTGAGCGCTTCCCGCTCAAGGCCGGCCTGCTGACGAGCCTCGGCTTCGGTCACGTGTCCGGGCTGATCGCGGTGGTCCATCCGGAGGCGTTCATCGCCTCGCTGGCACCCGAGGACCGCGACTCCTACCGCCGGCGCGCCGATGAGCGGGCCCGACTGGGCAGCCAGCGCTTCCTGCAGTCGATCTGCGGTGGCGAACCGGCCTACCAGCGCCCGGCCAACCGTCGCTTCGACGAGTCGGTCGACGAGCACGACGCCGAGGCGGGCATGCTCCTCGATCCTTCGGTCCGACTCGACGGTGGCGTCGACGGCGCGGATGTCTACGGTGTGGATGTCCACGGCGCGAACGTCTCCGGCGCGGCGCCGGCGGCTCGGTGACGGCCGCCGACGTCGACACCGGTGAGACGAGTCAAGACCAGATGAGTGTGCTCGGTGTGGGGATCGACATCGTGTCGATCCCGGAGTTCGACCAGCAACTCCGGCAGCCGGGTACGACGTTCGCCGACCGTTTCACGGTCGGTGAGCGTCGGGACTCGGCTGCCGGAACCGGCGACGACGCACGGCATCTCGCGGCACGCTGGGCGGCCAAGGAAGCCGTGGTGAAAGCCTGGTCGGTGAGTCGGTTCTCGAGATCGCCGCTGCTGCCGTTGATCCGGCACAGCGACATCGAGGTGGTCACCGACAACTGGGGACGGCCGGCCATCCGGCTCTCCGGTGAGATCGGTGAGCACCTGCGGGGGACGAACGTTCATGTGTCGCTGACACACGACGGGGACACCGCCGCCGCGGTCGCCATCCTCGAGGGCAAGTGACCGACCACGCCACGCCGTGCCGTCGAGCACGGCGTGGCGGAGGGCGTCAGACCGCGGTCGACTCCTCCATGAGCAGGTAGCCCGCGAGCATCCGCTTGAGTTCGGTGACGGTCTCGTCGTGATCGTGTCCGTCCTGCACGGAGAAACTCAACAACGAGTACGCGGTGTGGACGAGCACCTGCGACATCATCTCGCGGCGTTCGCGCTGAGATGGTGTGAGCGGGGCGATGATCCGCGCCACCTGCTCGGCGAGGACCCGTTCGTTCATCGAGGCGGTGGCGCGTGTGGCCGGCGTCGACTGCACCGCCAGCCACACCGCACGGCGGGACGGATCGGTGCGCCACAGCGCCGCGAGGTGATCGAGGAACTTCTCCAGCAGACTCGGCCACTCGAGCGAGGGCACCTCGCTGGCGAATGCGGTCAGTTCTTCCCGGACGTCGACGGTGTCCTGCCGGTCGAGCTCACACACGATGACGTACTTGTTCGCGAAGTACTGGTAGAGCGTCCCGATGGGTACCTCCGCGCGCGTCGCGATCTCCTCACACGTCAGCGATTCGAATCCGACGTCGATCAGCAGATCCCGGGCCGCCTCGAGCATCGCCTGGAACTTGCGTTTGCTGCGTTCCTGCGTCGGCCGCTTGCGCGGAACCAGCGGTTCGGCGGACTCGGTCATCATCGTTGTCCCTGGTGTCGGTGTCCCTGGTCGTCGGTGTCCCTGGTCGTCGGTGTCCCTGGGTGTCAGTGTCCCTGGTTGTCGGGGCTCGGTTCTGCCCGCCTCAGACCGAGAGGTCTCGTCGCAGCTTCGCCACGTGTCCGGTGGCCCGGACGTTGTACTGCGCCAGGGCGATCGTGCCGTCGGTGTCGACGAGGAACGTCGACCGGATGACGCCGGTGACCGTCTTGCCGTACATCTTCTTCTCCCCGAAGGCGCCCCACGCGGTGAGCACCTTCTTCTCTGGATCGCTCAGCAGCGGGAACGTCAGACCCTCGGATTCGACGAACTTCGCGAGCTTGGCCGGCTTGTCGGGGGAGATGCCGAGCACGGCGATCCCGGCGTCGTTCAGCTCCGCGAGATTGTCGCGGAAGTCGCAGGCCTGCTTGGTGCAACCGGGTGTCGCCGCCGCGGGGTAGAAGTAGATGACCACTTTCCGGCCGGCGTAATCGGACAACGAGACCTCGTTGCCGTCTGCGTCGGGCAACGTGAATGCCGGAGCGCGATCACCGACGGACAACCGCTGTGGCCCCGCAGAGGGAGTGCTCGCAGAGGGAGTGCTCGCCGGGGGAGTGCTCTCGGGGGGAGTGCTTGCTGCCATGGGAGCAAGGCTAGTGCATGCCCACATGCGGTGATGCCGGGATGTCGTAGCATCGAAGCGCTGCCATCGGGCAGGTGATATGGACGGTCACAACAGTGACGGTCAGTGCAGGGAGCGCTGCGCGAGCAGTCAAACGAGAAGCGCCGGAAGGATGCAACGTGGCCGGAGACACCGAACGTATCGAGCAGGAGATCGCCAAGGCTCGTGAGGACCTCGCCAGCACGCTCGACGCGTTGGCCGAGCGGACCAATCCGCAGCGACTCGCCGATGACGCCAGGAGCAAGGCGCTCGCGACGCTGCAGACCCCGGCCGTGAAGTACGCGATCGCCGGTGTGGGCACCCTCGTGTTGCTGCTGGTGGTCCGCAAAGTCGCTTCGAGGTGAGCCTGCACCCATGACTTCCCGGTGCGGGGCCCGGACGGCCACGCGCGGCGTCAAATGGGACCAGAACCCACTCCGACCAGGCGATTTCACTTCTGCCGGACGGGTCCTGTAATGTTCCATCTCGCACCGGCAAGCGCCATTAGCTCAATTGGCAGAGCAGCTGACTCTTAATCAGCGGGTTCGGGGTTCGAGTCCCTGATGGCGCACAGAGTCCCACGAGACGCCTCGCAGAAATGCGAGGCGTTTTGTGGTATCTCAGTGAGGTTTCGAGGATCGGATGCGTACGAGCCGTGTGCACCGAGATGGGTCGCCGGATGAACGCCAGGTGAACGGTCGTCGTCGCGGGAGCGGGACGCGCCACCCGAACGGATGACAGGCAATTCGACGGTCCGAATCTCTCGTACACTGGTTCGAGGTGTCGGCTTCGGGCATCGGGGACCGGCCCATTTCCGGGTCGGTGGGACAGGCGGGAGTGATATGGGGATCGGTCGTAGTCGGCGGATGCCACTGGTCATCAGTGGTGTGTTGCTCGCAATCGTCGCGCTTGTGACGTCCTGCTCGCAGGAACCCAAATACTCCGACAACGTCAGCAGTTCCAGTCTTTTCGACGACCTGCTCAAGCCCGGCCTCGAGATCACCGAGTGGGCCGAGCGTCCGCTCAACGACAACGCCGTCGGCGTTCAGCCCGGCGCACCCATCAAGGTGCGGACCACTGAGGGCACCATCAGCCGCGTGGTGATCCACAAGTCCGACGGCACGCCGCTCAAGGGCAGGTTCGAGGACAACGACACGGTCTGGGTGAGCAACGAGGCGCTCGGTTACAACCGCACCTACACGCTGGAGACCGACGCCGTCGGGATCGGCGGGGCGGTCACGAAGAAGCTCACGTTCACCACCAGCAGCCCCAACAACCTGACCCAGGCCTACCTGACACCGAGCCCCGGTGAGACCGTGGGCATCGGACAACCGGTGGCGGTGAAGTTCGACGAGCCGATCGCGGATCGTCGTGCGGCGCAGCGCGCGATCAGGATCGTCACCGATCCGCCGGTCGAGGGTGCCTTCTACTGGATCAGTCCCAGCGAGGTCCGTTGGCGACCCAAGGAGTACTGGTCGCCGGGCACCAAGGTGAGGGTCGCGGTCAACACCTACGGAATCGACCTCGGCGACGGCCTTTTCGGCCAGGAGAACGTGCGAACCAACTTCACGGTGGGACGCTCGATGATCATCACCGCGGACGACAAGACCAAGCAGGTCACATTCGAGCGTGACGGCCAGGTCATCAAGAGCATGCCGACCTCGATGGGCAAGCCCGGCGACGAGACCGACAACGGTATCTACCTGATCGCCGACAAGCACGATCACATCATCATGGACTCGTCGACCTACGGTGTGCCGATCAACTCCTCCAACGGATATCGCACCCCCGTCGACTATGCGACGCGGATGTCTTACAGCGGCATCTTCTTCCATTCGGCGCCCTGGTCGATGTGGGCACAGGGCAACACCAACACCAGCCACGGCTGCCTGAACCTGAGTCCGGACGACGCGCTGTGGGTCATGAACCACACGCTGCGCGGCGACCCGGTCGTCGTGAAGAACACGACCGGCGGCACGCTGTCGGGTACCGACGGCCTCGGTGACTGGAACATCCCGTGGTCGGTGTGGCGGAAGGGCAACGCGGACAACGCGTGATCGGCGGTGCTCGCGGACCGGGTCGGCAACCCCAGACCCGGCCGGTCCGGTGATACATTCCCTTCGAACCTGATTCGAGGGGGGCACGTGACCGGTCTCGGCCGACGCCGCTGGCTTGCTTCGGCCTGCACCGCTGTCCTGCTCGGCACCGGACTCGGCGGTTCGGCCGCCATCGTGCACGCGGCGCCCGCGACGCCGCTGCCCAGTTCCGGATGTGCGGTCGACCTTCCACCCAAGCCCGGTCGTGGTCCGACGGACCCGCGTGACCTCATCCCGCGCCTGCCCGACCGGATCAGCATCCCGCTGCCGTATCCACGGATCCTGCCGGTGCCCGAGCCTGCGCCGGAGAAGCCGGTGATCCGCATCCCGTCACAGAAGCCCCCGAAGGACCCCTGTTCGGATCCGTGCCCGGACATCACCGATCCACCCAAGCCGCGCCCCGGAGACGGCGGGCCGGCACTGAGCATCGAGTTTCCCAAGATCACCTTCGATCCGGCGCCCAAGAACATCCCGGTCCCGGTGCCCAACCCCGATCCGCCGTCGGTGCCACCTCCGCCGCCCGCGGTCTCGCCCGGTACCGAGTCCGGCCCCGTCGCGGCCAGACCGACACCGCCGCGCATCACCGATGTCGATCGGGTCAGCACGGTGACCGGCAAGGGTTCGACGAGTCGTACGGACAAGCGCTGGCAGATCCACGGCACCGACCTGGGCATCATGTGGGAGTCACGGCCCGGCCAGGTCGCGATAGCGTTCGGAGACACCTTCGGCAAGGGGTTCAGACCGCCGGGCGCCAACGGGCGGGACTGGCGCAGCAATGTGCTCGGATTCTCCACCGACAAGAACCTCGCCGACGGCATGGGCATCGACACGATGATCCAGGACAGTCGTTGCCACGCCGCCGAACTCCTCAACGCACGCCGCGTCGACCATTACGAGATCACCGTCATCCCGACGTCGGGCTTCGCCATCGGTGAGCGACAGTTCCTGACATATATGTCGGTGCGCACCTGGGGTGTGATCCCCGGGGTGTGGCTGACCAACCACGGCGGACTCGCCTACTCCGACGACGGTGGATCCACCTGGACCAAAGACCCATACGCGCGGTGGGACAACGTCTTCGGTACCAGCCAGTTCCAGGTGTCCTCGATGGTCCCGCACGGTGACCACGTCTACATGTTCGGGACACCCAATTCACGCATTGGTTCGGTCGGCCTGGCGCGCGTCCACCGCGACCACGTGCTCAACAAGACGGCCTACCAGTACTGGCGAGACGGCCGGTGGGTGCCCGCGGGTGACGGCAACGTGGCGTCGGTGATCTTCGCGGGACCCGCCGGTGAGGTGTCGGCACGTTTCGACGCGGAATCGCAACGCTGGCAGATGACCTACCTCGACGCACTCCGCGGGTCCATCGTGGTCCGGAAGGCGCGCGAACCGCAGGGCCTGTGGTCCGAACCGGCCGAGCTGGTCCACTCCTCGCGATTCGCGCAGCTATACGGGGGATTTCTGCATCCATGGTCCAGCGGTGAGGACCTGTACTTCACGATGTCGACGTGGACCGAGTACAACGTCTCGCTGATGCGGGCCCGTATCCGCTGACCGCTGACCGCTGTCAGCTCGTCGGGCCGACCAGGAACGTGCGTGAGGTGCCGCTGATCGGCCGGACGCGGCCGCCGGCGTCGCGACTGTTCCCGAGATACCGGACCCGGTAGGTGCCGGTGGTGCCCGCGGGAGGACGCCAGGTGATCGTGACCCGCGATGCGTCGACGCTGCCGGCAGGCCGCGCCCAGCGGAACTCGGTGGACCAGGCGTTGTCGTCGGCGACCGTCTTCCAGATGCCGGACTGTTTCTGCTGGACCTCCAGATACGTTCCGCCGTGACGGAAGTCGTTGTTGGGATGTGCACCGACGAACTCGACGGTCACCGTCGACCCGGGCCGGTATGCCGCGAGCGGCTGACGTAGGACGTCGCCGTAGGAGCGGCCGGGCATCGGACGGTCGGCCGGTACCGGAGGCACGAGATCGGGTTGCAGACCGGATTTGTCGACCGGGGCCGGGCCGCGGTCGACACCGCGGCCCGCGGCCATCGCCGCGGCGAGCTTCGCGAACTCCTGCATGTACGCAGGCAACGTGTACCGGCCGTACTGCGTCTCGCCGCCCTCGTACTGCTGGAGGTCGTACTCCTCAGGGGTGGTGACGTATTGGGTGTAGGCGTTGGCGTAGCCCTGGACGAGTACGTTGTCCAGATCGACGCGCAGTTCGTCGGCGACCACCTGCCGCAGCCGCAGGCCGGCCACGATGGTGACCTCCGCGGGCACGCCGACGAGCACGATCTCGCCGATCCGCATGATCTGCAACGGGACCACGGACGGAATCCAGCCCGACGGCGGGAGTAGACCGAGCGGGAAGGCGATCAGCTTGGGCGCCTGCATGTCCCGCATCCAGGGTGCGACGGGCGGTGTGCGATCACCGCCGAGAGCGGTCACGAGCGGATTGGTCATGCCTTCGACGAGGAACGGCAACGGCTGTTCGTAGTTGTCCTCGCTGCTGGTGGCCGCGGCCCCGGCGCCCATCATCGCCGGAGTGGTCGACGCGGGACGTCCGTCGGGCGTGTAGGTACCGGCGATGCGCACCGACGACATGTCCACGTAGCGGGTGATGGAGTCGACGCCGCCGCGGGTCATCGGACGGGCGCTGTCGAAGGCGCGTCGGCCGCGGACGTACTGACGCTCGCCGATGAGTTCGCAGTTGCGCTTGTTGTCCGATGTGGGCCCGCTCGGATTGAACGGTGCAAGAGCCAGATTCGGCGTCATGTCGCCGGAGTTGGTCTGCGGGAACGCGGCGACGAGACCGGGTGTGGCGCGTTCCCACAGATGGCTCGCGTAGCCCTTGTTGTCGCCGGCGATCAGCACATTGTGGTCGGCGAGGGACGTGCCGTGCGTGGGGAACCAGGTGATGGCACCGACGTCCTCACCCGTACGGGTGTGGCGCAGCCGCAGCACGGTGACCTGAGGGTCGATGGCGGTGGGGAAGTGTTTCTTGTCCGACGCCGGATTGGCGTCGAAGGCGATCTTGGACCGGTTGGCGCTGGCGTCGTGGAGTTCCTCGCGGCCGATGGTGATCGTGCCCGGTGCGAGATTCTCGTGTGCCCGGACGATCGCGGCGAACATCCCGTCGAGTTCGGCGTCGTAGGAGTTCTTCTTGAAACCGAACGCCGCCAGTGAGTACGCGTAGTCCCACGCCGTGCCGCCGCACGAGGCGTGGGAGTGCTGGGCGTTGAGGTTGACGTTCGACTCGGTGTAGAGCGAGCCGAAACGCCTGCGCAGCTTGGCCATCAGGCCCATGTGGTGGGACTGGAACAGGCACGCGATGTCGGCGGTGAGGAAGACGATGCGCTTGCCGGTCGATCGGTCGACGACGATGTAGGCCCGCGCCCAACAGCGCTGCAGCAGCCCCGCGGCAACCTGCTCGGGATTGGAGTAACCCATCATCCCTTGTCCGGCGACCGCGCCGGTGACGTCGGCGATGCCGCATCCGACCAGGTAGTCCGTCGAATCGGCGGGCGCGGCCCCAGCACGGCCGGACGTGGCTGCGGCCAGACCCAGACTCGCACCGGCAGTGGCCATCGCGGCTCCGGCGATCAGTTGTCTACGGGTGACGTCCACGTGGTGTCTCCTTCGGGAGCTGTCTCGGCGTCGGCGATGTGCGCCGACAGCATGGTGGCGGTGGCGTGGGCGATCGTCTCGCACACCGAGCGATCGCGGATGTTGAGATAGGACAGGGTGATTCCGTCGGTGGCGGCGATCACCAGCGGAGCGAGTTCGGTCGTGGGGCGGTCCCAGGTGGTGCCGGTGGCTGCGGCGGCGGCGTCGAGTGCGTCGGCGATGGCGGCGTAGTAGCGGTGGTACATCTGGGCGCCGAGGTCCCGGAGCCCATCGGTCTGCCGCGCATACTGATTGAGCGAGATCATCGCCTGTTCGCGGTCGGGGTCGGCTTCGACGCCGTCGATGTAGGCAGACAGCGCGGCCTGCAGGATGGACGTGATCCCGGCGCGGCCGGCCGAGAACTCGGCAGCGCCGTCGGCGAGCGCGGTCTGCACCGCGGCGAGTTCGATCTCGGTTCCCCGCGCGACGAGAGCGGCGAGCAGATCCTCGCGCGAGGCGAACACGTAGTGGAAGGTCGACAGTGTCACGCCTGCCTCGGCGCACACCGCGCGCGTGGTGGCGCCGTCGACGCCGTGGTGGGCGATGACGCGGAAGGCAGAGTCCAGCAACAGCTCCCGACGCCGTTCGACCGGCATCCTCATCGGGCGTCCCTCACGTGAGATCCCCGAGGACCTCGCGGGCCGCGCGCCGCCCCGAACGGACCGCGCCGTCCATGTAGCCCGTCCAGTAGTCGGCGGTCTCGGTGCCCGCCCAGTGGATCGGTCCGACGGGTTCGCGGAGCGCCGGTCCGAAGGCGGTGAGTGTGCCCGGTGCGCTGACCGCCACCGGCCCGCCGCGCGACCACGGTTCGAGGTCCCACTTGAACACGCCGTGGTCGACGAAGTCCCGGGCTTCGGGACCGAAATACTCGACGAAGTTCGCGATGCACTCGGAGACCAGTTGCCTCTCGGGTGCGTGGTCGAGACGACGCATCGCATCGGCGGAGATGAATCCCATGAGGATGTGCCGGTTGTCGGCGTAGCTCTCGAAGGTCACGTCTATCGGCCGGCCGGCACCGTAGACCTGTCCCGACAGGCCCTTGTCCCGCCAGAAGGGGCGTCGGTAGACCGCCGCGAACTTGGCGACCGCACCCATCCGGTAGCCGCGCTGGAGTCCCCGGCGCGCGGCGGAAAGCCCTGGGCGATAGTCGATCTGGTCGGTGATGGCCGGCGACATGGCGACGATCACGCGTCGTGCGCGGTGGACACCGGCGTCACTGGTCACGGTGGCGAGGCCGTCGGTGTGGGCGATCGAGCGCACCGGGGCGTTGTACACCAGGTGCTTGCGCAGTTCGCGGGCCATGCGGAGGGGGATGAGTGCGGCGCCGCCCTCGAACAGCTTCTCCTGTGCACCGCCGTCGGTGCTCAGCAGCCGGATCAGTGTGCCGGGATTGTGTTCGTCGCCTGCGGCGGCGATGTAGTTCAGGTAGTACAGCGCCGACACCTCGTCGGGTCGTACCGACAGCGGTGCGGACATCGCTATCCGCACCATCTCCCGCGCGATGCGGGTGGTCGCGATCTGATCGGTGTACTCACCCCAGGTGATCGAGTCCAGGCGGGCCGCGTCGGGGTGCCGCCACGGTTCGCCCACCGGGAATCCGGCAAGGGCATCGGCCTGCGCACGGGCCAGCGCGGCGCCGGCCTGGCCTATGTCGGCAATCGCAGGCAGGGGGAGCGCGGCCGGAACGCGAGTGGTGGTGTCGCCGCCGACGAAGATGCTGTCGCCGGCGTTGTACGTCCGCAGGGTGGCGACGTCGTACTCACGCGCGAGGGCGGCGATGTGATTCTGAGTGGGACCGATGAACTCGGCTCCGGCGTCGAGTGTGGCGCCCACCTTGGGCGTGGAGATGTTGTGGACCCGACCGCCCGGACGGTCGCGCGCTTCCAGGACGGTCACCGACGCGCCGGATGCGACCAGCGACTTGGCGGCGGCCAGGCCCGACAGCCCCGCCCCGACGACGACCACGTCGACGATTCCCGTCGGCGCCGCCGATGCGCGTCCCGCACCTGCCGCCGATGACCCGGCAAGTGCTCCCGCGGTGGCCAGGGCGCCACCCAGGAAGCGGCGTCGTGACAGGTCTGTGGTCATGTGATCCCCCGAGCTCGTGGTGGTGCGAGGCTATCGACCACACGTTCAGGTCAGATGACCTGTTGTATCGGGAGGGTAACAGGCGAATGTGAGGTGCGACACCTCGAGTGGAGGGAGTGCGGCACGACGCAACCCGGGTCTGCAGGGTGACGCACGCAGGCCGGGTCACACCCGAAGGGGGTATGACCCGGCCTGTCGGGAGCTGGTGATCAGTCCTTGTTGCCGGGGATACCGATGATGAAGCCGATCCCGATGATGATGCAGGAGATCAGCGCGACGGCGAACATGACCCAATAGGATGGCATGTGGTGAACGTTACTGCGGTCGACGACCCCCCGCAGCGGGTCCGGGACGATTGAGGTCGAAGGGCCCGGGCTGGTTCAGTCGGTGGCGTCGGCCTTCGCCATGACGTCGACGAAGGCGGAGACGTCGATCTCCTCGGACACGACGGCCTTGGTGCCGTTGTAGACCTCGCGGTCGATCTCGTCGTCGGCGTTGGCCACGAGCATCGCGACGAAGGTGTCGCCGTTGACGTTGAGGAAGGTCCGGAAGATGCCGGCGAACCAGTCGACGGCGATCAGCAGACCGATGGCCTCGAGCGGGAGGTCGAGGGAGGTCGCGAGGAAGGTGGCGACCACCGGGAACCCGCCCGGAACGGTGATGGTTCCCATGTTGAGCAGGATGGCGAGCGCCATTCCCAGGGCGATGTCGCCGATGGTCAGCTCCACTCGGCCCGCCTGGGCAAGGAACATCACCACGATCATGTAGTTGAGTACGGCGCCGTAGGAGCCCATGGTCAGGCCGATCGACAGGGTGAAGTTGGCGACCTTCTGGCTGACCCCGACCTTTTCGACGGTGTTCTTGAGGACGGTCGGGAAGGTGACGGCCGAGCTCGTGGTGGTGACCGCGATGGCGGTCTGTTCGACCAGCTTGCCGGGCAGCTTCCACGGGTTCAGTCGCGTGCGGGCCGTGACCACGACGACGAACAGCACGAACAGGATCGCCACGCCGAGCGCCGTGGTGCCGAGGTACTTCAGCGCGGTGGAGACGACGGAGAGGCCCACGTCGCCGGCCAGCGGGGCCAGCAGGCAGAAGACGCCGATCGGGGCGATGTACATGACCAGGCGGATCATGGTGAGCACGATCTGTTGGATCTGATCGATGAACGTGAGCACCCGATCGTCGCCGGAGGTGTTGATGTGAATTCGCAGGGCGACGCCGAAGAGCAGGGCGAAGATGATGATCGGCACCATCGAGGCCGTCGACATCGCTTCGAAGACGTTCTTGGACACGAAGTTCAGCAGGGTGTCCTGCCAGCCGGTGGTGTCGGCGGCTTCCTGTTCGAGGGTCGGCTCGAGTTCCCCGTCGAAGACCATTCCGGCGCCGGGCTTGATGAGCGCGCTGAGCCCCCAGGCCAGAAACGCTGCGACAACCGAGAATCCGAGCATCCACTTGAAAGTGCGGAATGCGATCCGCCCGGTGCCGGCCCCCGACATCGAGGCGGTCGCCACGATCACCGACGCGAGAACCAAAGGCACGATGGACATCTGGATCAGGCGGATGAACATGTCGCCGACGAACTTCAGGTTGGCGGCCCATTCGCCGACGATCAGTCCGAAGACCAGGCCGGCGATTGCGCCGATACCGATCTGTAGTGCTGGGTGTTTCAGTGCCTTCACGGGTGCTCCTCACGCAAGGCGCGATCAGGGGCACGGATCGTGACCCGGCGCGCTTCGGATACGGCGGGAGCCTAGTTTTCGCGAGCTACGCCGATGTGTCACGGATTTGACGATGAGATGTCGTTGCAGCTGGGGGCCCGATCTCGTCCGAATCGTCCCCCGCTCCCTGATGAGGAGGATCAGGTGAGGTGCGAAGGGCCGCCGACCACAGTGCTCGTGGTCAGTGACTGCTCAGGAGCTCTTCGAGCTGTGACTCGATGCCTGAGGTGGTCGCGGTGGAGCCCCGCTCGACCGGTCTGTCGATGGTGAAGCGTTGGTCGATGATTCGGCGGGTGTGCAGGCGGGGGGTGTACGGGCGTGGGGTATCGCCGGACGTCTGGGGTCCGTGGATCTCGTGGCGCACCTGCGCGAGGTGGGCGCTCAGCCGGTCGGGTGCGTCGGGCCGCCGGTTGATGCGTTCGGGGTTGGGTGGTGCTCCTGGCTCGGCGTTGAGTCGCCAGACGCAGCGGCCTTCGTCGGGGCCGGAGCGTTGCATTCGGGTGGTGTACTGGCCGGGTTTGTCGCCGACCATCCGGTTGTGTCGCGGGCAGGCGGGAGTCAGGTCGGTGATGTCGGTGAGTCCGCCCATGCTCCAGTCGAGTTGGGCGTGATGCATCTCGACCTGGGAGGCGGGTTGCCCACAGCCGGGTGTGGAGCAGACTTCGCCGTCGGGGCGGGCGAAGGAGACGAGGCGCTGATCGCGGGTGGCGAGGCGTTTGCCGTGTCCGAAGTACAGCGGGACGGCGGTGGTGTCCTTGAAGATCGCGAGGTAGGGCTGGGCGTCGGCAGCGAGCTCGATGACGTCGGCGATCGGCATGACTGTTCCGGTGACGGTCGTGGCGAGGCCGGCTTCGCGGATGAGGTCGTTGAGGTCGGCTTTGATGATGAGTTGGACCGGTAGGCCGCGGTGAGTCTCTCCGAGGAGGCCGTCGTCGAGCACGGCTTTCAGCAGCGCGTTGAAGGCGTCGTGGTTGATCTGGGCGGGTGTGCGCAGGTCGCGCGCGGCGGCAACCTTCACCACCGCGGGGTCGGCGTCTTCGAACGAGCCGTGCGGACTGTCCGGGTCCTCGGGGTTGTTCATACCGGGTTTGGCCCACACGGCGAGCAGCATCGTGACCCGCGCGACCAGCTCGGGGGTGAGGGTGGCCGACATCTTTGCGGTCCCGTCGGCACGCTGCCGATTCACCCAGAGGTTGCGGCGTCGTTGGCGGTCGGTGTCGTCGGCCAGGGTGCCGTCGGGGTCGAGATGGGCGATGAGACGTGCCCCGAGGTCGGTGATGTCGGCGGGGGTGTGGGCGATGGCGATCTCGGTCATCTGTCGTTCGGCGGCGACCTTGACGTCATGTTCGACGGCCGAGGGGATGTCATCCAGCACATCGATGACGGCTCGCACGTGTGCGGTGCCGACGGCGCCGTCGGCGAAGGCTTCGGCCAGTGTGGGGTGGTCGGGTTCGAGTGGTTCGCCGAGATGATTGGTGAAGGTGGCGAGGGCGTTGCGGTGTTTGTTGCGCCGCAACGGATCAGATACGCGCAGCCGGTGGGTCATGAACGAGGTGATACTGCGGTGTCCGGTGGTGCCGGCAAGGTCACGGTTGATGATCTCGACCATCTGCCGGTCCCCGGCGTATGTCACTCGTGCGATGGCGCGCTCGGTCGCGGCGGCCACGTCGATGAGCTCGCTGCTGGTGCACGGGGCGAGGTCCACCGTCTGCAGCTCGTCGACAATCCGGTGTAGCTCAGCGGCGAGTTCTGAGGCTCGGGACAGTGGTGTGTCAGTGTCGCCGGGTAATTGCGTTGCGTCGGACATGACGGTCACCCCCCGGAGCCGATAGTTCGAATGTAGGTTCGATTCTACACCGACTTTCGTTGTCCTGCAACGATTATCCGGATCGAAGGTGGGCCGGATCTTGTCGGTGGTATCTGATATGCCCACTTGCCCGCGTGAGCTCGAGACTTCATTTCGACGACGCGACCTCGATCGAAGTCGAACCGTCGAACCGACGTCGCACGCGACATCAATCCGACCCGGGCGACCCCGACCACGCACCAAAAACGAACCCCGGAGCGTTCCGCGGAACACTCCGAGTGGGCCCGGCTCCGCACCCGGTGGACACGTCGAGATCCGGCCACTCGCACCGTACTGAGCTCATGACCGAACCCGCATTCTTGCGTCACTGACGAGGAGATTCCGTGACCTCGATCGCGCCGAGGACGCCCCGATCGCCTCGTCGATGTCGGCGAGGCGATCGGGGCGATCGCCGCCACCGAACTCACGCACCTCTGCGAACGGCCCGGACGACGCCACGCCGCGTTCGCCGGAGCGTCGGTGTGCACCATGACCCGCTCGTCCTCGAGGGCGAACGAGCTGCCGACGACGCCCGCCTCGGTGATCTCCTTGTCGAACGCGAAGAACTCCTCGGGGCTCGCGCCCCCGTCCTCACGGCACGCCGGATCGTCGACATGGCCCATGAGAAGCAGTGCGTACTTCATGTTTCCTCGAGTTCGCTGTCGCGGAGCCGACCGGCCGACACCATGGTGACGTACGGGAGGACGGGGAATCGACAGGTGCGGGCGGACATACGAAAAATGGGAGACCCTGGATCAGGGTCTCCCATTCGTCGGGGTGGATGACGGGACTCGAACCCGCGACAGCCAGGATCACAACCTGGTGCTCTACCAACTGAACTACATCCACCATTGGCGTCGGAAACCTGGGCTTTCGCGCCGGGCCTCAGAGCCAAGAACACTCTAGCGGGTTGATGCCTCAGAACTCCAATCGGTTACCTGAACAGGGAGTTCAGGCAGGTCCGAGGTCCTTGACGATCTCTGCGATGGCATCGGTGTCGGGTCCGGGGGCAGGAACGAAAGCGGCCGCGCGGTAGTAGCGGAGCTCCCGGATCGATTCGCGGATGTCGGCGAGGGCGCGGTGGGCCAGGCCCTTGTCGGGCTGGCCGAAGTACACCTTCGGGTACCACCGACGGCACAGTTCCTTGATGGAACTCACGTCGACCATGCGGTAGTGCAGGTAGGCGTCGAGTTCCGGCATGTCGCGGGTGATGAAACCGCGGTCGGTGGCGATCGAGTTGCCGGCCAGGGGCACCGCCCCGGCTGTGGTCACATGCTTGCGGATGTAGTCCAGCACCATCTTCTCCGCCTCGGCGAGGGTGACCGTGGACGCGCGCACCTCGTCGGTGAGGCCCGAGGCGGCGTGCATCTTGGTCACCACGTCGGGCATCGACGCGAGAGCCTCGTCGTCGGCGTGGATCACCACGTCGACGCCGTCGCCGAGAATGTTGAGGTCACCGTCGGTCACGAGGGCCGCGATCTCGATGAGTTTGTCCGACTCGAGTCGGAGTCCGGTCATCTCGCAATCGATCCACACCAATTTGTCCTGCACCCGTCAACCTTAGCCAACTGTGCGTCGTCGCCCTTGTGGGCCGGTGGGACAAGGACGCCGTGCTCGTCGACGCCGTGAAACCCCCGAGGGGGGAGTTCGCAACCCTATTCTGCGCTGAACTTGCGGTAGAAACCGCCGACGATCGGTGCGACGACGCCGCGCGGGGTGTAGCCGCCGGCGACCGACATGGCCTTCGACAGGGTTCCGGGGACGATGCGCATCTTGTTGTGCGCCAGCGCATCCAGGCTCATCTCGGCGACCTTCGACGACGAGTGCCAGAGGAAGTCGGGTACCACCTTGTCGACGATCGACGCCTCGTCGGGCGAGGGGGTGTGCGTACGCACCGGGCCGGGCGCGAGCAGCGTGACGTGCACGCCCTGCCCGGACACCTCGCCGCGCAGCGACTCGCTGAAGGTGTTCACGAACGCCTTCGACGCCGCGTAGGTGGAGTTGTTGGGGATCGGCATGTTCCCGGCCGCTGAGCCGACCATGAGGATGCCGCCGGACCCGCGCTTCACCATCTGCGGGAGTACCGCGAGGGTGAGATCGTGGACGGCATTGACGTTGAGCCGTACCTGGGCGCGTTCGTAGTCGGCGTCGAGCTCGGCCACGGCCCCGAAAGTGGCGATACCGGCGTTGTTGCACAGGATGGAGATCTCGCGGCCGGCGAACTCGGCGGCGAGGACCTCTACCTTGGCCGGGTCGGACAGATCCACCGCGCGTACTTCGACGGCCACCTGATGCGCCGTGCGCAGCTCCCCGGCGAGCTCTTCCAGGAGCTCACCGCGACGGGCGACGAGAATGACCGAGTGGCCCCGGGCGGCGAGCGTACGAGCGAGTTCGCGACCGATTCCCGACGAGGCGCCGGTGACGACGGCGCGGGCGTTGGCTGAGGGCGGCGGTACCGGCATGTCGCCATGGTAACCGCCGCCGGCTCAGCTCTTCCCAACGCTTCAGTCGATCCCGGCGGCGACCTCGGTGCCCTGCCGGATCGCCCGCTTGGCGTCGAGTTCGCCGGCGTGGTCGGCGCCGCCGATGACGTGAGTGGTGACCCCCGCGAGAGTCAGCGGATCGATGAGTTCGCGGACCGATTCCTGGCCGGCGCAGATCACCACGTTGTCGACCTCGAGGACGCGGGTCTCGGTGACCTTGCCCTCGTCGTCGCGGAAGCTCAGATGCAGACCCTGGTCGTCGATCCGGTCGTAGGTCGCGCCGCTGATCTGCTCCACGCCTTTCATCTTCATCGTCGCGCGATGCACCCAGCCGGTGGTCTTGCCGAGCGACTTGCCCTGCTTACCCGACTTGCGCTGCACCATGTAGACCTGGCGCACCGCAGGCAAGGGCCGGGGCTTCGTGACGAAGCCGGGTTTCTCCGGATCCTCGGTCACGCCCCATTCCTGTTCCCATTCCTTCAGATTCAGCGTCGGCGACTCGTCGGTGGTGAGGAACTCGCTGACATCGAAGCCGATCCCGCCCGCGCCGATGACCGCGACGCGCTTGCCGATCTCGCGGTGGCCGAGGACGGCGTCGGCGTAGGACATCACCATCGGGTGGTCGACGCCGGGGAAGTTCGGGATACGCGGCACCACACCGGTCGCGACGATCACGTCGTCGAACTTCTCGGCGATGATGGAATCGGCGTCGGCCCGGGTGTTGAGACGGACATCGATGCCGAGCACCTCGATCTGGCGGGTGTAGTACCGGATGGTCTCCTTGAACTCCTCCTTGCCCGGGATGCGGGAGGCGATGGTGAACTGGCCGCCGATGGAGTCGCCACTCTCGAACAGCGTGACCTTGTGGCCGCGCTGGGCGCCGGCGACCGCCGCGGACAGGCCGGCCGGGCCGGCGCCGATCACGGCGACGCGCTTGGCCTTTCGGGTCGGGCCGAGGATCAGGGTGGTCTCGCGACCGGCCCTCGGGTTCACCAGGCAGGACACGTGCTTACCGACGAAAGCGTGGTCGAGGCACGCCTGGTTGCAGCCGATGCAGGTGTTGATCTCGTCGGAGCGGCCTTCGCGGGCCTTGTCGGCCAGGAACGGATCGGCCAGGAACGGGCGTGCCATCTGGATGGCGTCGACGCGTCCGTTCGCGAGGATCTCCTCACCCAGCTCGGGGGTGTTGATGCGGTTGGCGGCGATCAGCGGGATCGACACCTCGTCGCGTAGGCGTTCGGTGAACTTCACGAATGCGCCGCGGGGGACCGAGGTCACGATCGTCGGGACCTGGGCCTCGTGCCAACCGATGTCGGTGTTGATCGCGTCGACGCCGAACTCCTCGGCCTTGCGCGCCATGAGGGCGATCTCGTCCCACGTCTGGCCCTTGCGGATCAGGTCGGCGACCGACTGACGCAGGATGACCGGGTAGTCGCGCGGGACCTGCCGGCGGATCTCCTTGATGACCTCGACCAGGAAGCGCTGGCGGTTCTCGGTGGATCCGCCCCACTTGTCGGTGCGGTCGTTGGTGTGGGGGCAGAGGAACTGGTTGATCAGATAGCCTTCGCCGCCCATGATCTCGATGGCGTCATAGCCCGCCTTACGGGCGAGCTTGGCGGACTGTCCGAAGGTCCTGATGACGTGCCGGATGATCGGCTCGGTCATCCGGAGGTGCTTGAACGGATGGATCGGCGACGGTTCCTTGCCCGGCGCCACCTTGAACGGCGTGTAGCCGTAGCGGCCGGCGTGGATCAACTGCATGGCGATCTTGCCGCCCTCGTCGTGCACGGCCTTGGTGACGCGCTTGTGCCGGGTCATGTCGAGGGTGTTGGTCATCTTGCCGCCGGCGAAGGCGAGCAACCCGGTGCGGCTGGTGCCGAACCCTCCGGTGATGATCAGTCCCGCACCACCTTTCGCACGTTCGGCGAAGTAGGCGGCCAGCTTGTCGGTGTCCCAGAACCGGTCCTCCAGGCCGGTGTGCATCGATCCCATCACCAGACGGTTCTCGATGGTCATGCCGCCGATCTGCAACGGCGTGAACAGATGCGGATAGTGCGGGTTGGGTTGTGCCGTGTGGGCTGACATGGCGCGACCTTTCGTGTGAAGTCGTTTCTGCGGGTGCTGACAGTACTGCGGGTGCTGTTGTCGGACAGCGGTTTCAGCCGCTGGTGAGTTCTCGTTCGAGTGCCGGGATGACCTCGTCGCACCAGTCGATGAACCCCTGTTCCTGGCGGATGCCGCCGCGCAACACGAGGTACTGGTGCAGCTTGCGGCCGGTCAAGGTCTCGGGCTCGGGGTAGTAGTCCGCCTGGAAACCCTTGTAGAGCTCGAGTTGTGCGAGGTGCTCGTCACGATGTGCCTTCAACTCGCCGATGATGGCGGCGAGATCGCCGAACTCGGCTGCGCGCAGCTTCACGCCGATGTCGCTGCGGAGTGGTTGCAGGGGAGTGGGGCTCATCGCCCACTCCGCCAGCGCGTCGCGCCCGGCGTCGGAGATCGTGTAGACCTTCTTGTCCGGCCTGCCGTCCTGACTGATCGACTCGACACTGACGAGTTCGTCGTCGAGGAGTTTCTTGAGTGTCCGGTAGATCTGCTGGTGCGTCGCCGACCAGAAATAGCCGATGGACCGGTCGAATTGCTGACCGATCTCGTATCCGGTGCCGGGTCGCTCCGCCAGCGACACCAGAATCGCGTGTTCGAGCGCCATGGCAAGCAAGCTAACATTGCACCTACGCACTATGCAACAAGGTGTATATGAGTGCTGTTGCATATGGATCTCGCAGACGGGGCGTCCATGAGGCGGGCCGGCGGTACGTACCGCAAACTGTTGCGCATGAACGAACCGGGGACGAGATCCCAGAATCTTCTGTCGTGGAAGCTGACCGACAACGCAGTGGTGGCACCGGATGAGCGGCTGACCTGGCCGCGGACCGTCAGTATCGGTCTGCAACACGTGGTCGCCATGTTCGGCGCGACGTTCCTGGTGCCGGTGCTGACCGGCTTCCCGCCGTCGACGACGCTGTTCTTCTCCGGTGTCGGCACGCTGCTGTTCCTCCTCATCACGCGCAACCGCCTGCCCAGCTACCTGGGTTCGAGCTTCGCGATCATCGCCCCCGTCACCGCGGCGGTGGCCTCCGACGGGGCGTCGTCGGCACTGGGTGGCCTCGTCGCCGTCGGTGCGCTGCTGGTGATCATCGGCCTGATCAGTCACTTCGCCGGCGTCAGGTGGATCGAGACGTTGATGCCGCCGGTGGTGACCGGCGCGATCGTGGCCCTGATCGGCCTCAATCTGGCGCCTGCAGCCAAGGACAACTTCGTGAAGGACCCGGTTCTCGCGACCATCGTCCTGGTGTTGCTGGTCGCCTCGGCGGTGCTGTTCCGCGGATTGCTGGGTCGTCTGGCGATCTTCGTGAGCGTTCTCGTCGGCTACCTTCTGGCACTGGTTCTCGACTGGATCGACGACAGCAACGACTACATCGACACGTCCAAGATCGGCGATGCCGCCTGGGTCGGGCTACCCGATTTCCAGACCCCGACTTTCGATCTGGGGGTCCTTCCGCTGTTCCTGCCCGTCGTGCTGGTTCTCGTCGTGGAGAACATCGGCCACGTGAAGTCGGTCGCGATGATGACCGGCAGAGACTATGACGACTCGATGGGGCGTGCGCTGGCCGCCGACGGACTGGCGACCATGCTGGCCGGTGGTGGTGGTGGGTCGGCGACGACCACCTATGCCGAGAACATCGGGGTCATGTCGGCGACCAAGGTCTACTCGACCGCGGCCTACTGGATCGCCGGGGCCGCGGCGATCCTTCTCGGGTTGTCGCCCAAGGTCGGGGCGGTGATCGCGGCGATTCCGCCCGGCGTCCTCGGAGGTGTGACCACCGCGTTGTACGGCCTGGTCGGCATCATCGGCATCCAGATCTGGGTGAGCAACAGGGTCGATTTCTCCAAACCGATCAACCAGTTCACAGCGGCCATCCCGCTGATCATCGGTATCGCCGACTACACCTGGAAGGTCGGTGATCTGGTCTTCGCCGGGATCTCTCTGGGCTCGGTTGCGGCGCTGGTCATCTACCACTCGATGCGGGTCATCGGGAGGTGGCGGGGGACGGTGGATCTCGACGGCCCGGTGGACCTCGACAAACACGGCTGACTGCGTCGACGCCGATCACCGCGGTAGCCGCAGAGGGATGTCGCGCAGAGGGATGTCGCGCAGAGGGATGTCGCGCAGTGGGATGTCGGGGAGGGGCCCCGGCAAGTCGATGTCGCCGTCGACGCGGTCGTTGAGCAGGTAAAGCCACCACATCGGGGCCGGGGCCCCCGGCGGCGGCAGTTCCGGGACGTCGGGTAGTCGCGGAGTGTAGGGGTCGGGGTCGCCTCCGGTGATGACCTCGACCATGTTCTGAAACGCGGTCGAGTCCGGGTCGTTCCAGTACCCGCCATGGGTTTTGGGTCCGCCGAGGTACTCGCGCCCGTCGATCGTCACGGTGCCGGTGTCCAGGCGGGTCACCCCGGGGGCGGTGTCGGGGTCCTGGCCATGGGGATTCCCGGGTAGCGACTGCGAGTAGTGGATCGGGTCGCCGGGGAAGGTCAGTGAGTAGCGATCCACCCCGTCGGGATGGGGGAGGTCGAACACGCCGGTGCCGGCGGCCGACGCGTAGATGACCCGGTCCGGGGTGAGGCCGAGTTGTTCGGCCGAGCCGACGATCGAGCCGCCGTAGGAGTGGCCCACGAATGTGGTTGTCGCGCCGGGGGTCTGACGTTCGATCTCGGCATCGAGCTCGTGCCCGAAGAGCTCGAGCCGCGGTGCCATCGCCGCTGCGAACTTCGGGCTCGCCGCCTCGACGAGCCCCGGGGGAAGATCGCCGTCGAGGTAGAGGAACACCGGTCCGTCCGTCTGTTTCGCGAGTTCGGCCGCAGCCGTGCGGTTGTCGCCACTGACGGTGTCGAGGTCGGTTCCCGTGCCGGGAACGTAGGTGGTCGCGTTCGCGGTGCCTGGTCGGAGGGTTCCGATCATCTCGACCATGCGTCCCCTGGGTGTGTTCACGAACGTGATGAACTGCCGTTCGACCTTCCCGTCGTCGCTCGGCCGACGGCCCGTGACCATCGGATCGGGTCTGGGGGCGAGGAGGTCACGCAATGTCTGCGCGCGCTTTCCCTCGCCCCGCCCGGACCGGACCTCCTCGACGAGAGCGTTGCGGATGTTGATCTCGTTGGCGGGGATGCGGTGCTCGAAGGGAACCCCCGGCAGGTTCCCCATGATGTGCGGGTTCGCCTGGACGAGGCGCCGTACGTCGTCCGGGCTCATCTGTCCGACGATGTCGCGGACCTGGTCAGGGGACAGGGACTGCAGCAGGCGTATCGCGGCGTCGGCGTCCAGTGACTGCTCGCCCGGGAGGGCGACCTCGGGTTGCCCGCGCACCATCGCCGCCAGATCAGCGGCGAAGCCCTCGAGTCGCGCGCCGTGGCGTTCGTCGAGGATGTCGATGGTGTCGAGTGCCCCGGCGATCGAGTCTGCGATGGCGTCGGCATGACCCTCCCGGTAGGTGTCGGGAGGTGTGACCGATCCGTCCCTGTTGACTGTGAAGCCGGCCTCCACAGCTCCCACGACGACGCGCAGCGCGTGGTCACGTGCATAGGACATGCCGACTCCGGCGTCGGTCGCCTCGTCGGCGATCATCTGCAGCACGTTGCGGACCTCGCCGGCGTGGTCGTGTTCCTGCCACATCCGGAGGTGGGCGGCGTCATGGGTTCGGCCGCGCCACGACGCGGCTGCTTCGAAGGCGCGTACGGCGCTGTCGATTCCGGCGTCGAGGTCTTCGCATGCTCTGGTCGCGGCAGACGCGGCGTCGATGAACGACTGCGGATCCCACGCCTGCAGCTCGGAGATGGTGGGTCGCATCAGCGTTCCTCGAGCGCGTGGAACTCGGCGCCCGCACGAGCATCTGTCGCCGTCGTCGTGGCCTCGAACGTCTTCAGTGCCTCGCTCATCGCGATCAGACGGTCGCCGATGGATTCGATGGCATTGCGTGCCGGATCGGCAGTGGCGTGCAGCGCACGCGCCACCCGGCTCGACGGCGCGGCCACCTCACCGATCGCGGCGACGTCGAGTGCGTGGATCGCGATGCCGTTCGCGCGCCAGGCCGTGGACGTCGCATCGACCTCCGCCGGTGAAACGCCCAAAACGTGGTCCTGCGAGCCTGTTTCGCGGCGACGTCGAGGGAGTGGCAAGGAGAACGGTGGAAAGGGAAGCGGGAGAGTCATGATCCTCCAGGGGTGTGCGACCCACCCGAAGCGGTGGTGCGGACCTATGACGCAGCGCGTACCCCGGACGGTTCCCTCGGTCACCCGGGCGCGACGCCGCGCGGCATGAGCCGTGCGACGCTGTGGAGAGTGCCCCCGGCAGGACTCGAACCTGCGACCTAGGGATTAGAAGGCCCTTGCTCTATCCACCTGAGCTACGGAGGCTGACCGGCGCTCGTGACATCGGGCACGTGGCGTCGGGCACATGGAGTCTACGACATGCCGGGCGATGCGCCGCAGACACGCACGTGCTCCGGCCCGACGATCGAAATGAGGTCGCGCGCGAGTTCGTTTCGACAGTTCGACCTCGATCGAGGTCGTATCTCCGGACTCATGTCGCACGCGACTTCGGCTCGGTGATCCGACCCGGGAGGGACCGGGCCGTCGGTGTGCTGCAGACCACGCCGTACCAGGTCGAAGGGTGTGGCGTCGGGCCTCGGACCTACAGTTGAGGAATGACCCGCACGTCGACGCCCGCCTCAGCGGAGCAGCATCGCGACGAGATGAACGAACCGCGCGGCGTCGTCACCGCGATCCTGTGGGCATCGGGTTGGCTCGCCGCGATCGTCGCAGTCGCCGTCACCGCGGTGTCCGCGGCGTCGGTGCTGACGCTGACCGGCGTCCCCGACCCTGGCGCCCTCACCACCTATGGCCTGCCGGCGGTGACCGCGATCGGCGAGTTCGCTGCCGCGATCGCTCTCGGTTCGGCGGTGTTCGCCGCCTTCTTCGTCCCGCCCCAAACCAACGGCGTGCTCGACGTCGGGGGCTACCGCGCCATCCGGATCGCCGCGTCGAGCGCCCTGGTGTGGTCGGTCTGCGCGGTCTTCCTGATGCCGCTGTCGGCGTCGGAGGTGAGCGGGGCCCCGTTGTCGGAGGCGATCACGCCGTCGAACCTGATCACCGCCTACGGCCAGGTCGCCGAGGTGCGCACCTGGTTCTGGACCGCCGTGTTCGCACTGGTCGCGGCCATCATCGCCCGTATGACGCTGCACTGGGGACCGACGGTCGGGGTGATCGCGTTCTCGGTCTTCAGCCTGCTGCCGTCGGCCTTCGCCGGGCACTCGTCCTCGGGCGGCAATCACGACATCGCCACCAACAGCCTCATCCTGCACATTCTCGGAGCCACCCTGTGGCTGGGCGGTCTCAGTGCGGTCGTGGTCTACGCGCTCGCCTCGGGGAAGTGGCGGGCCCTCGCGGTTCGACGCTTCTCGCGGGTCGCGTTCTGGTGCATCCTCGTCGTCGGGGTCAGCGGGGTCGTCAACGCGCTCGTCCGGGTCCCGCTCGACGACCTCTTCACCGACACCTACGGCCGCCTCGTCGTGGCGAAGGTGGTCGCGTTCGTCATCCTCGGTGGTCTCGGCGCATGGCACCGTCGTGTCACCATCGCCCAGCTCGACGCCGCGAAGGACGGGGACCCGCGGCCATCGCTCTTCGTTCGGTTCGGTCTGGTCGAACTGGCCGTATTCGCGGCCACCTTCGGCCTCGCCGTCGGCCTGAGCCGTACTCCGCCGCCGCTGGTGGACACCTCGGAGATCTCCCCGGTCGAGAACGCCATCGGCTACGACCTCGACGCCGCGCCCACCTTCGCCCGGTTCCTCACCGAGTGGCGATTCGACCTGATCTTCGGACTCGCCGCCATCGTGCTGGCGGTCGTGTACGTGCGCGGTGTCGTGCGGTTGAAGCGCCGAGGCGACGCCTGGCCGGTCGGGCGCACCTTCGCGTGGCTCCTGGGGTGTCTGTTGCTGCTCCTGGCGACGTCGTCCGGTCTCGGACGCTACGCGCCGGCCATGTTCAGCATCCACATGATCGCCCACATGCTGATGTCGATGATGATTCCCGTCCTGCTGGTGCTCGGGGGCCCGGTGACCCTCGCGCTCCGCGCCCTCCCGCCCGCGGGGCGCGGCAATCCGCCGGGACCTCGCGAGTGGATTCAGATCGGCGTGCACTCGGCACCGTCACGAATCCTCACGCATCCGCTGATCGCGGCGGTCATGTTCGTGGGCAGTTTCTACATCCTCTACCTCGGCGGACTCTACGAGGCCGTGGTCGGCTATCACGCCGCGCACCTGCTGATGAATCTGCACTTCCTGCTCAGCGGGTACCTGTTCTACTGGCTGGTCATCGGCATCGACCCGGCGCCGCGTCAGGTCTCGCCGGTGGCCAAGCTCGGCATCGTGCTGGGTTCGCTGCCGTTCCACGCCTTCTTCGGTGTGGCACTGATGGCGACCACCACCGTCATCGCGGAGACCTACTATCGCGGACTCAACCTGCCGTGGACCTACAACCTGTTCGACGACCAGCGGGTCGGCGGCGGAATCGCATGGGCCGCAGGCGAGATCCCGTTGGTGGTGATCATGCTGGCGCTGCTGGTCCAGTGGAACCGCACCGACAATCGGCAGGCCCGACGCTATGACCGCAACGCGGTCCGCGATCACGACGCCGATCTCGAGAGCTACAACGACATGCTCAAGGAGCTCAACAAGCGCGGCTGATCTGTGGGGACTCCTCCCGGGTTCTCCACAGATGCCCGGCGTCGTCGTTTCCGCGTCCGTGCCGGGGCGATGCTGATGCGGCCACACTTCCCGTGGCCGACACCAGTAGGAGCGACCATGTTTGAGACGTATACGACAGTCATCGGAACCGTTGTGTCCGATCCCCGCCGGCGTCAGACGACCACCGGCGAGGACGTGATCTCGTTCCGGGTGGCGTGCACCTCGCGCCGCATCGACAAGAGCAGCGGTGAGTGGATCGACGGGCCGACGCTGTACCTGACGGTCAGCTGCTGGCGCCGGCTCCTCGCCGGCGTCGGGCTCGCGATAGCGAAGGGCCGGCCGGTGATCGCGCACGGTCAGATCAAGACCAACGAGTATCCCGCGGCCGATGGTTCGCGCCGCTCCGATCTCGAGATGACCGCGGTGGCCGTCGGACTCGACCTGAGCAGGTGCGTGGTCACCTATCGTGGGACACCGGCACAGCACCGGTCGACGCCGGCGGTCGAGATCGAGGACTCGGCGGCATAGTCATGGGCCGGTGCGGTGCGGCCCATCCGGGCCGCGCTCAGTGGTGGAAGGCCGTGGTCTGCCCTTCGTGCGGTAGCGGACCGTCGAGACGGTCGAGGTAGTCGACCTCGGTCTTGATGTCTGCCAGCAAGGCGGTGGCCAGGTCGTGGCTGAAGCCGTTGCGCACGACGACACGCTGAACTGTGAGGTCGCTCAGGTCGTCGGGCATGGGGTAGGCCGGCACCAGCCAGCCCTTCATGCGCAGGCGGTCCGACAGGTCGTAGAGCGTCCACTTGTCGGTGTGGCCCTTGGCCAGCCGCCAGGCGAACACGGGGATGTCGGAACCGTCGTTCCACAACTCGAACGCGGGGATCTTCTCCACCTCGTGGGCGAGGAACTGCGCGACACTCAGAGACTCCTGCTGCACACGCCGGTAACCGTCGAAGCCCAGGCGCAGAAACAGGTAGTACTGAAGCAGGACCTGTGCGCCCGGCCTCGAGAAGTTCAGCGCGAAGGTCGGCATGTTTCCGCCCAGGTAGCTGACGTAGAAGATCAGCTCGTCGGGGAGGGCGGAGGTGTCGCGCCACACCACCCAGCCGAGTCCCGGATACACCAGTCCGTATTTGTGGCCGGAGGTGCTGATCGAGGCGACCCGCTCGATGCGGAAGTCCCACACCAGGTCCGGCTGGCAGAACGGCGCGATCATCGCACCCGATGCGCCGTCCACGTGGATGGGCACGTCGACGCCGCTGTCGGCCGCGATCTTGTCGAGGGCCTGAGCGATGGCGGCCACCGGCTCATAGGCCCCGGTGTAGGTGACGCCCATGATGGCGACCACGCCGATGGTGTTCTCATCGACGTATCTGTCGAGCCCGTGTCCGTCGAGCGTCCTGTGCTCCTCGGAGATCGGGACGTACCGCGCCTCGACCTCGAAGTAGTTGCAGAACTTCTCCCAGCAGACCTGGACCGCGCTCGACAGCACGAGATTCGGCCTTTCGGTCGACTGCCCGGCATCACGGCGACGCTTCTGCCACCGACGTTTCAGCGCGAGACCGCCGAGCATGCAGGCCTCGGAGGAGCCGATGGTCGACGTGCCGAGAGCGCGCTCGGGGTCTGGGGCGTTCCACAGGTTGGCAATCATTGTCCAGCAACGGGTTTCGATCTCCGCCGTTTGCGGGTACTCGTCCTTGTCGATCATGTTCTTGTCGGCGGACTCGGTGTAGAGCCGCCGCGCATGATCGTCCATCCATGTGCCGACGAAGGTCGCCAGGTTCAGTCGGGAGTTGCCGTCCAGCATGGCCTCGTCATGAACGATCTGGTACGCGGTCTCAGGTAGCGATTCCGCCTGCGGTACCTGACGCTTCGGGATGTCGGTCGCCTCGCCGGGCCGGGCGAAGATCGGGTTGAGCGAGACTGAGTCGCTGTCTCCGGTCGACCGTCCGCGGACGTGGTCGCGAGCATTCTTCTCGGGCATCGTTCTCCTCGGATTCTGTGATTGCCTGCCGGCCGATATTCCTGGGGGCTGACAGTGGGGTCTCTGCTGGTCTCACGGCCTGTCGGGCGTGCCCCCGTCGGCTCCCAGGTGGCGGGGATCTGCAGGCCGGACCGGCTCGCCTCGGCGTACGCGGTCCGGGGTGTCCCCGTCTCTGGCGGCCCCGCCTGGGGTTGCCTGGTCTCGGACGTTGTCGGTCTGGTCCATGACGTCCTCGCCCTCGGTGACGATCGCGTGCTCGCCCCGTGCAATCGGCGGTACGAACTTGTTGACCTCGTCGTGACGCAGGCGTCGCGGCAGGACGAAGTGGGTGTGCAGCTTCTTGTCGTGCATCGCGTAGATCAAGAACGGAAGTGCCACGGCCACAACGAATGCGCAGACGAGGATCGTCGTGTACTCGGTGTCATACCGTTTGGCGAGATTCGACGGGGTGAAGAAGCTGATGACCAGGGCAAAACCGGACACCACGAATCCGACCACGGCGACGATCATCTTCACCACCGTGCCGCCGGGGATCTGGTAGGCACGCTCGAGGTTCTTCTTCTTGATGACGAGCACCATGTAGCCGATGAAGAACAACAGATACCCCACGAGATAGATGACCGTGGTCAGCGCGATGGCGGTGAAGAAGCTGACGTTGCCGCTGCCACCGCCGAAGGTGAGCAGCGCCGCCCACCCGGTGACGATCACGCCTTGGACGGCAACGAAGTTGACCGGGACGTCGGCCTTGTTCACCTTGCGCATCGACTTCGGCAGAATGCCCTGCTGCGCAGTCACATACATGCCGCGAGCCGGACCGACCACCCAGGCGCTGACCTCACCGGCCACGCCGAGCGCGATCATCACCGCGAGCACCTTGGCCAGCCAGACCAGGCCGTGACTGAAGTGTTCGAGAAGTCCGGCGAACGTCTGCACCACACCGGCGCTGAGGGACAGTTCGGACTCTGGGACGACCGCGGCCACCGACAGCCCGCCGATGGTGTTGAAGAGCACCGCGACGATCACCAGCAAGAACATCGCCAGTGGATAATCCCGCCGCGGATTGACCATCTCGTTGACGTGACTGGCGCTTGCCTCGACGCCCATGTAGGCGAGGATGAACGAGACGAACACGACGAGTGTCGCGACCTGGGAGAAGTCGGGAACGATGTTGCTTGCGCTCATGTCGATGTCGACATGTCCACCGGTGGCGAGGTAGGCGATGGCCAGGATGAACAAGACGATCCCCGGGATCAGGATTCCGCCGACGAATCCGGCCTTGGCGATGCGCGCCGTGTACTTGGTGCCGCCGAGCTGACTCAGGGTGAGTACCCAGAAGACCACCAGGACGCCGGCGAACTTCATCCACGGGTCGTTGTCGAGGGAATCCCAGTCGAGCACATATCCGACTGCTCCGAGAATGAAGTAGATCATCGTCACGAAACCCACGGTGATCTGCAGCCATTGGAAGAAGATCGCGGCGAACCCCCATCGTTCGCCGAGTGTCGCACCCACCCATTTGAAGATCCCGCCCTCTTCCCAGCCCTTCACCGTCGCCATCTCGGCGGCGCAGAGTGCGACCGGGATGAACCAGCAGAAGCCGCCGAGAAGGAGGAAGAACACGAGGTTCAGTCCGGACGTGGCGAAAGTCGGGTACTCGTAGACGGTCATCACCATCGACGCGGTGATCGCGAAGAATCCGAACAGTGTCAGGGTCTTCCGCGGTGATGTGGGCCCACTGGTCATTACGGCCTCCTCGACTTGGTCATTCGCCACCGTGGTGGGGTTCGATACGTGTGAGCACGTGCGATGTCGTCCCGAGGACCGGACCAGAGCATTCTCGAGACCGTCGATGCGGACGTTTTGACGTCCCGCAGGTCAGAGATTTCGCAGGTCAGGGTGGTTCCAGGTGAACCGGGTCCCGGCAGAGGGGGCCGGTCTGGTCTCGGTCGGCACGGTCTTGGGCGCTGTAGGGGTTCGCGCCGTGGTGGTCGGCGCTGTAGGTCAACAGTCGCCTGGGTCGCCCGGTTCGTCATTCCGCCCGAGTTCCTGGAGTACCGGTGCTCGGGCGCGGAATTCGCGTATGTCGGAAATTTCCTGTTCTCCGGCATTTTCTGGGTCCTTGTATGTCCCTGGTTCTGTGAATTGCCTCTTTCCCGGAATCTAATCCTCGGAAATCCGGAAAAGATGTTCTCTGACGATCACGTCCGTCTCGCCGAGCTGGAAGTTCGATAACGACGCGAACGAAAGCTGTTGGGGGGTGGTCACACTCGACTCGTGCGGCGCGCTGGGGTGTTCGGATTCGCCCGCCGTGAAGATCATCGTTCGACGGGCGACCCGGTGTCGACGTGCACTTCTTTGCCGTTTCGAAGCGTAACCGAATGGAACGCTGGAAGTCGTGGTTTGTTGTAACAAATCTCTCGCGAGTCGGCATCGTCCGAATCGTCCGATTTGCAATTCTTCGGGCGGGAATCGGTGGGCCCGGTCCGGGGATCATCGGCGCTTCTGGCGCGCGGGTCCGCCGCGGTCGCCGGTCGTCGAACCCTGATCCGGACGTCGCGGGTCCCCGGATAGAGTGGTGGGCGACGAATCACGTGGCGGCTCCATCCCGTCTGGGAGGAACCTCCCTCGGCTTGTGGGAGGTTCGGCCGAGCCGCCAGCGCAAGCCAACCACGAGATGCAGTGAGGTGCCCGTATGGCCGAAAAGTTCATATACACGATGAAGAAGGTGCGCAAGGCGCACGGCGACAAGGTCATCCTCGACGACGTCACCATGTCCTTCTACCCGGGCGCCAAGATCGGCGTCGTGGGTCCCAACGGCGCAGGTAAGTCATCGATTCTGAAGATCATGGCGGGCCTGGACCAACCCTCGAACGGCGAAGCCTTCCTCGAACCGGGCGCCACCGTCGGCATCCTGCTGCAGGAGCCCCCTCTCAACGAGGAGAAGACGGTCAAGGAGAACGTCGAAGAGGGCATGGGCGACATCAAGGTCAAGCTCGACCGCTTCAACGAGATCGCCGAGCTGCTCGCCACCGACTACTCCGACGAGCTGATGGAGGAGATGGGCAAGCTCCAGGAAGACCTGGACAACAACGACGCCTGGGACCTCGATTCGCAGCTCGAGCAGGCCATGGATGCCCTGCGCTGCCCGCCCGCGGACTCCCCGGTCACCCACCTCTCCGGTGGTGAGCGCCGTCGCGTGGCACTGTGCAAGCTGTTGCTGCAGAAGCCCGACCTGCTGCTCCTCGACGAGCCCACCAACCACCTCGACGCCGAGAGCGTGCTGTGGCTCGAGCAGTTCCTCGCGAGCTACCCCGGTGCCGTGCTGGCCGTGACCCACGACCGGTACTTCCTCGACCACGTCGCGCAGTGGATCTGTGAGGTCGACCGCGGCAAACTGCACCCCTACGAGGGCAACTACTCCACCTACCTGGAGAAGAAGGCCGAGCGACTCGAGGTCCAGGGCAAGAAGGACCAGAAACTGCAGCGCCGCCTCAAGGAGGAGCTCGCGTGGGTGCGCTCGGGCTCCAAGGCCCGTCAGACCAAGAACAAGGCACGTCTCTCGCGTTACGACGAGATGGTCGCCGAGGCCGAGAAGACACGCAAGCTCGACTTCGAGGAGATCCAGATCCCGACGCCGCCCCGTCTGGGTGACGTGGTGGTCGAGGTCAGCCACCTCGACAAGGGATTCGATGGCCGCGTCCTGATCAAGGACCTGTCGTTCACCCTTCCCCGCAACGGCATCGTCGGCGTCATCGGCCCCAACGGCGTCGGAAAGACCACGCTGTTCAAGACCATCGTCGGACTGGAAGAGCCCGATTCCGGCACCGTGAAGGTCGGCGAGACGGTCAAGCTGAGCTACGTCGACCAGAACCGCGCCAACATCGACCCCAAGAAGAACGTCTGGGAAGTGGTCTCCGACGGGCTCGACTTCATCGAGGTCGGCCAGAACGAGATGCCCTCGCGCGCCTACGTCAGCGCCTTCGGTTTCAAGGGTCCCGACCAGCAGAAGCGGGCCGAGGTCCTCTCCGGCGGTGAGCGCAATCGCCTGAACCTCGCGCTGACCCTGAAAGAGGGCGGCAACCTGATCCTGCTCGACGAGCCGACCAACGACCTCGACGTCGAAACACTGGGTTCGCTGGAGAACGCGCTGGAGAAGTTCCCCGGATGCGCCGTGGTCATCAGCCACGACCGGTGGTTCCTCGACCGCACGTGTACCCACATCCTGGCGTGGGAGGGCAACGTCGAAGAGGGCCAGTGGTTCTGGTTCGAAGGCAACTTCGAGGCGTATGAGGCCAACAAGGTCGAGCGCCTCGGCGCCGACGCGGCTCGCCCGCATCGTGTGACCCACCGCAAACTGACTCGCGATTAACACCGGCCCCGTCCGGCACGGGTGACTAGCATCGGCAGGTGTGACGTCACTCGTGCCGGACGCGGTGAACCACTACTTCAGATCGCGGGCCGACGGGTCGGCAGCAGACTCGGCGGCCGAGCAGGTTCTCAGACATCTCGACGTCGCGCGGGTCCGCAACCCGGGCCAGGCTCTCGTCGAGGTGACCGTGGACGAGGGCGGACAGATCGAGATCGTCGTCGTCAACGACGACATGCCCATGCTCGTCGAGGCGGTCCTCGCGACAGTCGAGGCACACGATCTGTCCATCGGCCGGATGGATCACCCGGTGATGCCGGTCCAGCGGGACGCCGACGGCATCCTGGTGGCCATCGACGATGTCGCCGAGGCGGTCTGGGAATCATGGATCTTCGTCGACGGGCTAGCCGGCCACCCCGGTATCGACGCCGGGACGCTGCGCGCCGACCTGTACGAGGTCGTCTCCCGCGTCGCCGACGTCGACCATGATGCGTCGGCGATGCGCTCACGGATGTCGGCCTGCGCCGCCGAGCTGTCCGTCGCTCCGCTGGGGGAGTCCACCGGTATCCGCGACACCGACCGCTACGAGTACGCCAAGCTGCTCGAGTGGTTCGCCGGCACCCACTTCCATCCGCTCGGATACGCCCGGGTCGGCTCCGACGGACGCGCCGACACCGTCGAACGTCTGGGCGTGTGGCGCACGGACTCCATCAACCGCGACTTCCCGTCGGTGACCGCTCCGCCGCTGTTGCCACGCGCCAGCCGCGTCTTCGTGTCGACCGGCATCCAGCGTTCGAACTTCCCGGTGTTGCTCCAGGTCCCGGCTTTCGACCGGCACGGGAACCACGACGGCGAACACCGCTTCCTCGGCACGCTCACCTCCGCAGGCGTCCACCAGGCCGTGCTCGACGTCCCGGTGCTACGGACCAAGGTGCACGACGTCCTCGCCCACGCGGGCGTCGACGAGGACTCCTTCGCCGGGCAGTCGATGATCGAGCTGTTGCAGAACTACCCTCTCGTGGAGATGTTCTCCTCGACAGAGGACGAGCTCGAACGTCGTGTCACCGAGATGCTCGACGCGGTGGCGACCCGTTCATTGCGGCTGTTCGTCCGCACCAACTACGACGGCCGCACCGCGGTCGCGCTGATCTATCTGCCCCGCGACCGGTACAACACGCAGAGCAGGCTGGCACTCGAGAAGGCGCTGCTCGACGAATTGACCGGCACCTCACTGGAATACACCGCCCGGGTCAGTGAGATGCCACTCGCGCTGCTGCAGGTCCTCGTCTGCATCGATCCCGCCACCGCGGCCGAACTGGGCTCGGTGGACACCGGCTCGCCCGCCCACGCGCGCATGCAGGCGGCCCTGACCGCCGCGATCCGCGGCTGGGACGAACGCGTCCGCGAGCTCGCCACGTCCGAGCAGGTGCCCGCGTTCGACGGGGGTCCGGAAGTCCTGTTGCGCCAGTTGTCGTCGTTGTCCGAGGACTACAAGGAACAGCGCGAACCCGCCGACGCCCTCGAGGACCTCTCCCATGTGGTGGGGTTGGCGCCGGGGGGCATCGCGGTCACGCTCAAGGCCGCAGGCGCTGTCGCGTCGGGCGACGGTGCTCCCGGCTCCGGGTGGATCTTCACGCTGTATCTGTGCGGTGCGTCGGCGACCCTCACCGATGTGCTGCCGGTGTTGCACAGTCTCGGACTCGACGTCCTCGAGGAGCATCCGTACCAGATCCACCGCGTCGACGAAACGGTGTGCTGGGCATACGAATTCAGTGTTCAGCTCACCGCCGGGATGTCGGTGGACCAGGACCACGTCGGCAGTCTCGAAGAACGGTTCACCGAGGCGTTCCGCCAGATCTGGCTCGACGCCGCCGAAGTCGACGTCTACAACGAACTCGTCATCCGGTGCGGCCTGGACTGGCGGTCGGCGGCCATGTTGCGGGCCTACGGGCAATACCTGCGGCAGTGTGGATTCTCCTACAGCACCGCCCATGTCGCCAACGTGCTGGGGCAGCACCCCACCATCACGCGCGGACTGGTGGATCTGTTCGTCGCCTCCTTCGACCCGGACACCGCCGATGCGCAACGCCGGGACCGGGTGCGCGGGCAGCTACGCGAGGCGATCGGCCTGGTCCTGAGTCTCGACGCCGATCGCATCGTGTCGGCGTTCGCCTCGGTGATGAACGCGACGTCCCGCACGAACTTCTTCGTGACCTCCGACACCGGTGAACACCGCCCGGTCATCTCGTTGAAACTCGCGCCGCGCGACATCCCGCAGACCCCGAAACCGCGTCCGCTGCATGAGATCTTCGTGTATTCGCCCCGCGTCGAAGGCGTGCATCTACGGTTCGGGGCGGTGGCGCGCGGCGGACTGCGCTGGTCGGACCGACGTGAGGACTTCCGCACCGAGGTCCTCGGTCTGGTGAAGGCGCAGGCGGTGAAGAACGCGGTCATCGTGCCCCTCGGTGCGAAGGGCGGTTTTGTCGTGAAACGTCCGCCACGGCCGACCGGGGACGCGGCGAACGACCGCGAGGCGCACCGGGCCGAGGGTGTTGCGTGCTACCGGCAGTTCATCGCCGGACTGCTCGACGTCACCGACAACATCGACCGGGCCACCGGCGCGATCATCCCGGCCCGCGGGGTGGTCCGCCTCGACGCCGACGACACCTACCTCGTCGTCGCCGCAGACAAGGGAACCGCGTCGTTCTCCGACGTCGCCAACGACGTCTCGAAGTCGTACGGCTTCTGGCTCGGCGACGCGTTCGCCTCCGGCGGGTCGGCCGGCTACGACCACAAGGCCATGGGTATCACCGCCCGCGGGGCCTGGGAATCGGTCAAGAGGCACTTCCGTGAGATGGGCACCGACACCCAGTCCGAGGACTTCACGGTCGTCGGGATCGGTGACATGAGCGGCGACGTGTTCGGCAACGGCATGCTGCTCAGCGAGCACATCCGTCTGGTCGCCGCCTTCGATCACCGGCACATCTTCGTCGACCCCGACCCGCGGGCGCAGACGTCGTTCGGCGAGCGCAAGCGGCTCTTCGAGCTGCCGCGGTCCTCGTGGGCCGATTACGACACCGATCTCATCAGTGCCGGGGGCGGGGTGTGGGCACGTGACCGCAAGTCGATCCCGATCAGCCCGGAGATGGCTTCCGCTCTCGGCCTCGAGGGCGGCGTCGACGAGCTGTCCCCTCCGGAGTTGATCCGCGCGATCCTGCTCGCGCCGGTCGATCTGCTCTGGAACGGCGGAATCGGCACCTACGTCAAGGCGTCCGCGGAGTCGGATTCCAGCGTGGGGGACAAGTCCAACGACGCGATCCGCGTCAATGGAGATCAGGTGCGCGCCAAGGTGATCGGCGAAGGCGGGAACCTCGGGGTGACCGAGCGCGGGCGTATCGAGTTCGATCTCGCCGGTGGACGGATCAACACCGACGCGCTGGACAACTCCGCGGGAGTCGACTGTTCCGATCACGAGGTCAACATCAAGATCGTGCTGGACTCGGTGGTCTCGGCGGGAGGTCTGAGCGCCGCCGACCGCGACCCGCTGCTCGAGTCGATGACCGACGAGGTGGCCGAACTCGTTCTGGCCGACAACATCTCGCAGAACTCGGAGCTGGGATTCTGTCGCTCCTTCTCGCTGGCGCGTGTGGAGGTCCACGCGCGCATGCTCGATCATCTGGCGCACACGCGGGGCGTCGACCTGCGCCTGGAGGCGCTCCCGACCGCACGGGAACTCCGCAAACGGGTCGACGGGGAACTGCACCGTGGACTCACCTCGCCCGAGTTCGCGACGCTGATGGCCCACGTCAAGCTCGAGGCCAAGGCCGACCTGCTCGCCAGCGACCTGCCCGACAACGACGTCTTCGCCCCGCGTATCGCGCGGTACTTCCCGGAAGCGTTGCGCGACAGATACGCCGAGGCGATCAACGGCCACCGCCTGCGACGTCAGATCGTGGCGACCACACTGGTCAACGATGTCATCGACCACGCCGGGACGACCCATCTCTTCCGACTGAGCGAGGGGAGCAGTTGCAGCACCGAAGAGGGTATCCGTGCCTACGTGGTGTCCAACGAGATCTTCGGGATGAACGACATCTTCGAGCGCATCCGCCATGCACCGGCGCCCGTGGCGGCCATCGACGAGATGATGCTGTACACCCGGCGCCTGCTGTTCCGCGCCTCGAGATGGCTGCTCGCCTTCCGGCCGCAGCCGCTGGCGCTCGCCGCCGAGGTCACCCGGTACAGCGCACGCGTCGCGGCGCTGACCGACGTGATCGACGGATGGTACGGCGAGAGCTCGGCGCGCGACGTCGCCGATCGGGCCCGCTCGTTCGTCGACCAGGGCGTACCCGCCGACCTCGCGCAACACGTCGCGGTGAGCCTGCACCGGTTCTGCCTCCTCGACATCATCGACGCCGCCGAGATCGCCGACCGCAACCCCGAGGAGGTGGGCGAACTCTACTTCGCGGTGATGGAGCACTTCGGCCTGGAGGAACTGCTCACCGCCGTGTCCAACCTCGACTACGGCGATCGCTGGCACGCCCTCGCACGACTTGCACTACGCGACGACATGCATGGTGCCCTGCGCGCGCTCACCCTCAAGATCCTCGAGGTCAGCGAGCCGGAGGAGACCTCCGCGGAGAAGATCGCCGAGTGGGAATCGTCTCAGTCGAACCGGTTGAGCAGGGTCCGCAGCGTGCTCGCCGAGATCGAGGAGACCGGCACGCCCGACCTCGCGACCTTGTCGGTCGCGGCCCGACAGTTGCGCAGCGTCATCCGCTGACCCCGGCGCGTCGCCGGGGTGGTCCCCCAGGGGCGTCACCAGGGGTGCTCGTTCGCCCCCGCCGGGGCTCGCTGCCACCTAGCCTGGGCACATGACCCGCACGGCACCGCGAATCTGTCCGCTCTGCGAGGCGACCTGCGGGCTCACCCTCACCATCGACCGCGACCCCGCCGGCGGTGGGGAAGTCGTCACGGGTGCGCGCGGCGACGCCGACGACGTGTTCAGCCACGGCTACATCTGCCCCAAGGGCGCGAGTCTCGCCCAGCTCGACAACGATCCGGACCGGCTGGAGCACCCGCTCGTCCGCCGTGACGGTGAATTCGTGGAGGCCGGGTGGGATGAGGCACTGGCGCTCGTCGTCGACAAGCTGGGCGGGGTGATCGCCGAGCACGGCGGGGAGTCGGTGGGTTTCTACCTCGGCAACCCGTCGGCACACACCATCGCGGGGACCCTCTACGCCCCGATTCTGGCGCGCACCATCGGAACCCGCAACGTCTTCAGTGCGAGCACCCTCGACCAGATGCCCAAGCAGGCGGCGATGGGTCACCTCGTCGGGCATGCCGGTACGTTCGCGGTGCCCGATCTCGACCGCACCGACCACCTCGTCATCATCGGCGCCAATCCCGTTGTCTCCAACGGGAGTATGACCACGGCCGCCGACTTTCCCGGCAAGCTCGCGGAGTTGCGGCGCCGAGGCGGCAGACTCACCGTCATCGATCCCGCGCGCACCCGGACCGCCAGACTCGCCGACACCCACCTCGCCCCGCGCCCGGGGACCGATGCGGCGTTGCTGTGCGCGATCGTGCAGTGCCTCTTCGACGAGGACCTCATCGCCGGGGATCTCGGCGGCATCGGCCGCCACGTTCTCGGCCTCGACGAATTGCGCAGGGAGATCGAGGATCTCAGTCCAGAACGAGTGGCGTCGTACTGCGACGTACCCGCCGCCGAGATCAGGGCACTCGCGCGGGACATCGCGGGAGCGCCGAGCGCCGCTGTCTACGGTCGGATGGGTACCACCACAGTCGAATTCGGCACCCTGGGCAGCTGGCTGATCGATGTCGTGAACATCGTGACCGGTAACTTCGACCGTCCGGGCGGGGTGATGTTCCCGATGGCCCCGACCGCGCAGGCTCCTCGTCCGGCGCGCGCGGGTCGCGGTTTCCGGACCGGGCGGTGGCGCAGTCGCGTGTCCGGCCACCCGGAAGTGGCCGGGGAGCTGCCGGCCGTCGCGATGGCCGAGGAGTTCGAGACCCCCGGGCAGGGACGGTTGCGTGCACTCGTGACGGTGGCAGGCAACCCGGTGCTGTCCGCGCCGAACGGCGGCCGCCTGGCCCGCGCGCTCGACGCGGCGGACCTCGTGGTCTGCATCGACCCCTATCTGAACGAGACCACGCGCCACGCCGACATCATCCTGCCGCCGCCCCGTCCGTCGCAGAGCCCACACTTCGATGCGGTGCTCAACAACCTCGCGGTGCGCGCCACCGCACGTTATTCGCCGGCCGTGCTGCCGCTGCCGGAGGGGCGCCCCGACGAGATCGACATCGTCGCGCGGTTGATCCTCGGACTCTCCGGCGCGGGCGTCGACGCCGATCCCGGTCTCGTCGACGAACAGGTCATCGCGGCGGCGCTGGCGAAAGAGGTGACCGATCCGCATTCGCCGGTGGCCGGTCGCGACGCCGGGACGCTGCACGCGATGCTGCCCGACGCGCCGGGCCATCGGCGCCGCCTGGACATGATGCTGCGACTCGGGCCCTACGGAGATGCCTTCGGCGCCCGCGACGGTCTCACCTTCGAGAAGGTCCTGGCCGCGCCGCACGGCATCGATCTGGGACCCATGCAGCCCCGGCTACCCGGTGTGCTGCGCACGGAGTCGGGCAGGGTCGAGCTCGCCCCCGGCCCGCTCATCGGTGACCTGGCCCGCCTGCGGGCGGCCGTCGACGCCGAGCCGGGTCCGGCGCGGCTGCTTCTGGTCGGGCGCCGTCACCTGCGCTCCAACAACAGCTGGATGCACAACCTCCCGGCGCTGACCGGAGGAACCAACCGCTGCACGCTCCACCTCCACCCCGACGATGCCGACCGCCTCGGGATCGAGGACGTCGCGAAGGTCCGCGGCGCGGGCGGGTCGCTCACCGTGCCCGTCGAGATCACCACCGACATCCGACCCGGCGTCGCGTCGTTGCCGCACGGCTGGGGGCACGACCCCGACGGCACCCGGCTCCGCGTCGCCACCGCCGAACCCGGGGTCAACGTCAACGAACTCAACGACGGCACGATGCTCGACCCGCTGTCGGGGACCGTCGTCCTCAACGGTCTGCCGGTGGAGATATCGCCTGCCTGAGGGGTGCGTAGGGTTGGTCGCGGGACGCGCCGGACACCGAGTGCCGGGACGTCGCCACCGACGATCGACCACAAGGGGATGACGCACGTGCTGAACAAGGACGCCGGGACCACGACCGCCGACGGCTACATGGTGAAGGTACCGGTGCGCTGGTCGGACATGGATGTCTACGCGCACATCAACCACGCCCGGATGGTCACGTTGCTGGAAGAGGCACGCATCCCTTGGTTGTTCTACGACGGCCGGCCGACCGCGTCGCTCCGCGAGGGCTGCCTCGTCACGGACCTGCACGTGAAATATCAGGCACAGCTGCGTCATTCCGAGGGGCCGATCGAGGTCACCATGTACGTACAGCGCGTGCGCGCCGTCGACTTCACCGTCGGATACGAGGTGCGCGCGAGTGGTGCCGACCCGGCGTCGAAGCCTGCGGTCGTCGCGAGCACACAGCTCGTCGCCTTCGACGTCGACGCCCAGCGCATCGCGCGGCTCAGCCCGGAACAGAAGGAGTACCTCGCCGAGTTCCGCCGCCCGGCAGCCGATTCGGTGCCGAAGAGTCCCCGCTGATGGAGCGCTTCGTCGAGGTGGCCGCCTCGGACCGCAGCAACGCGCTCGCGTTCCTCGCGCACTCGTTGCGCCTCGACGACGCAGGCGTCGTCCGGGTGGTGGCGCGTCGTGACGGTTTGGTCGCACTGTGGTCGCACACCGGTTTCGAGGTCCTCGCGACCCGGTCGGTGACCGGGCGCGTGGCGCCCGCCGACCTGGTCTGCGACGCGGAGGCATTGCATTCGGCGTTGGGCTCGGCCGCACCCGGTGCGGCGATCGATCCGGGATTCTCGCTCGACAGTGCCTGGCGCGGAGCACTTCCCGCGGCCGCCGGCTTCCGGCACATCGACGATGTGCCTGCTCGCAGCGTGGTGTCCCTGTCCCGGGAGGGGGCACGGGTGGCCCGCGACGAGGGCAGTGCGCACGGCCCGCCGACGGGTCTGCTCGATCAGGACGTACTCGAGGTGTCCTCCGGCGACGGGGCGCTACGGGCGGCGGTCGCGATGCGCTCGCTGTTCGCGCTCACCGGAATGGGATTCATCCGCGACACCGACGGCCGCGCCGTCACCGAATCCTCCGACGTCGACGCCATCGCCGCCGACGAACCCGTACGAATCCGCATGTCGGCGGCGTGGATTCGCATCGACGCCCGGTACGGCTCGGTGTATCAGCGGCGTCACCGCGACCTCGCGGTCACCGTGCTCTGAACCGATTGCGGCCGCTCGGTGGGTCCTCAGACCAGCCAGGCCGCCGAGTCGGGGGCGAGCATGCCCTCGACCAGAGGTGAGCTGACCAGCAGCAGCTCGCCCGGCGGCAGCGGCACCGGCTCGTCGCCGGCGTTCAGCGCACACACCAGATGTCCCTCGGACCGGCGGAAGGCCAGGCACCCCTCGGGGGCTCCGTACCACTCGAGGTGGTCACCCGCGAATTCTCTACGGGTGTACCGCAATTCGATGGCAGCCCGATACAGCGACAGCATCGAGCCGACGTCCTCGAGCTGGGCCTCGACGGTGAGTGCCCGCCACGAGGCGGGGATCGGAAGCCACGTGTCCGGTGAGGTGCTGAAGCCGAAGGGTGGCTCGGTGCCCTCCCACGGAAGGGGTACCCGGCACCCGTCGCGACCACGCTCGGTGTGACCCGAACGTTCCCAGACCGGATCCTGCAGGGCATCGTCGGGAAGGTCGTCGACATTCGGCAGACCGAGTTCGGAGCCGTTGTAGAGGAATATGGTTCCGGGCAGCGCCATCTCGACGACGAGCATCGCGCGGGCCCGCCGGGTACCGCGCTCGAGATCGAGGACGCCGGTCTGCGGGTCGGTGACGGCGTAGCGGGTCACCTCGCGGGCGACGTCGTGATTCGACAGCGTCCACGTGGGAGTTCCCGAGACCGACAACACCGCGTCGAGAGAGTTCTCGATGGCCTCGCGGATCGCGCCGGATTCGAAGGGCGCCTTGGCGAGCCGGAAGTTGAAGCCGAGATGGAGCTCGTCGGGACGCAGGTACTCGGCGAAACGTTCGTTGTCGTCGACCCAGATCTCGCCGACGTTCGCGGCGCCGGGGTACTCGTCGATGACCTTGCGGATCTTGCGGTGGATCTCGTGCACCGCATAGTTGTTGAAGCGCGGGTCGTCGTCGGAGTTCTGCAGCAGCTTGGTGTCCGTGAGGTCCATGTCCGGCAGCTCCGCGGGCTTGGCCATGCCGTGCGCGACGTCGATGCGGAAGCCGTCGACACCGCGGTCGAGCCAGAACCGCAGGGTCTTCTCGAGGTCGGCGAAGACCTCGGGGTTCTCCCAGTTCAGGTCGGGCTGTTCCTTGGCGAAGATGTGCAGGTACCACTGGCCGGGTGTGCCGTCGGCCTCGGTGACGCGGGTCCACGCCGGACCGCCGAAGATGCTGTGCCAGTTGTTCGGCGGCTCGTCGCCGTCGTCGCCGCGGCCGTCGCGGAAGATGTAGCGCTCGCGTTCGGCGCTGCCGGGCGCGGCGGCCAGCGCCGCCCGGAACCACTCGTGCCGATCGCTGGTGTGGTTGGGCACGAGGTCCATGGTGACGCGGATGTCGCGCGCGTGGGCCTCGGCGACGAGATCGTCGAAGACGGCGAGATCGCCGAAGAGTGGGTCGACGTCGCGTGGATCGGCGACGTCATAACCGTGGTCTGCCATCGGTGAGGTCATGATCGGGCTGAGCCAGATGGCGTCGACGCCGAGTAGTTCGAGGTAGCCCAGCTTGTCGATGACTCCGGCGAGGTCACCCACGCCGTCACCGTCGAGGTCGGAGAACGACCGCGGGTAGATCTGGTAGAACACCGCCGACTGCCACCAGCTCGTGTCGGTCGGATCGAGTTGGGACACCACGGCCGCCGCCGGTTGCCGGTCCCCGGGCTCGGTGTCGGCCGCGGTCTCGGTCGTCGGCTCCAGCGACTCCTCGATGTCGTCGGCTTCGGCATCGGCGTCGGCTTCGATCGCGTCCTCGTCGAGGGGCTCGTCGGCGAGGACGCCGAGGGGCTCGTCCGAGACATCGTCGGTGCTCACCACATGGTCGGTACCCGCGCCACCCTGCGAACCCGGTGACGGTACTTCGTCGTGCGCGCCGTCGGGCTGACCCCGGTCAGATGGTTCGGCGGGGACAACATCGGGTGGTGTCTCATCGCTCACCGTGGTCATTGTGCCCTACCTGAGATTTCTTCGAGAAATCCAGGTCAGTCGGCGAGTCGGTGGTGAGTCCGCGGCGTGTCGCGCGGAAAGTGGCCTCAGAAGGGCGAGTTCACCATCGACTGGGCGGCCATCTCCATGTAATCGGTGAGCGCCTTGCGATGTGGGGCGTCGAGGGTCTCGTCGTCGATCGCGGCGATGGCGGTGTGCATGCAGCGGAGCCACGCGTCACGCTCGATCGGACCGACGCGGAACGGGTTGTGGCGCATCCGCAATCGCGGATGGCCGCGCTCCTCGGAGTAGGTGCGCGGGCCGCCCCAGTACTGCTCGAGGAACATGCGCAGCCGGCGCTCGGCCGGGCCGAGGTCTTCCTCGGGATACAGCGGACGCAGCACCTGGTCCTTGGCAACCTCGATGTAGAAGACCTCGGTCAGCCGCCGGAAGGTCTCGGCGCCACCGACCTCGTCGTAGAAGCTGCGCGCGGGGGTCGGTTCGGCCGCTGGGGCCGCAGGAGGGATGTTGCCGGGTTCGCCAGTCACCTTTGCCATTGTCCTCACCGCCGCGGCCGCTCTCAACGTGACCGTCCGCCAGCCGCCCGTGAGCTGCCCGGACACCGGCGAAACCACCTGCACGACGAGCTCGACCGTGGTGGACTTGTGCTCGTCGAGGTGACCCCAGGCGAGGTGAGGGAGGCGACGTGACGCACGGCTCACACAAGAAGAAGGCCGGGTTGACGATGGTGCGCGCCGCGCCCGCGGAGAGCGCCACCACGGGTGCGCGGGCGTGGACACGCCGGCGGGTCCTGCTGCTCAACGCCACCTACGAGCCACTCACCGCCGTCACCGTCCGGCGTGCCGTCGTCCTCGTCCTGGCCGAACGCGCCGATCTGGTCCACGCCGACGAGACAGGAGACGCGGTCCACTCGAGTGGTACCTCGGTGCCCGTCCCGACCGTGATCCGGCTGCGGACCTACGTCCGCGTGCCCTATCGCGCGGCGGTCCCGATGAACCGCGCCGCCCTTCTGCACCGCGACCGGTTTCGGTGCGGGTACTGCGGCACACGGGCGACGACGATCGACCACATCGTGCCGCGCAGCCGCGGCGGGACCCACGACTGGCAGAACTGTGTGGCGTGCTGTGCGTCGTGCAATCACCGCAAGGCCGACCGGCTGCTCAGCGAGTTGGGCTGGGCGCTCCGCACCGTCCCGGCCGAGCCGAGGGGCAGGCACTGGCGCCTGCTCGCGACGGTCAAGGACATCGACCCGGCCTGGGTTCGGTACATCGACGCGGGCGCGGCATGAGGTGTCCTCGCGCGCCGGGAATCGGTCACCGGAGGCTCGCGGATGCGTCTACGACGCGCTGTAGGGCCCGATGTACCGGTCGGTCGCTGGTGGGCTAGATTGATCAACGATGACCTGCGCCGACAACGGGCGGGTCCGGCGCGACCATCGAAAGGGTGACATGGACGTCGACAGCCTGATCGTCCCCATCGGAGTGCCAGTCACGATCGTGACGGTGCTCTTCGTGCTGCTCTGTGTTGTCGCGATGGTGTTCTCCTCCGGGGTCAAGTACCCGAAGGTCAAGGAGTACACCCTCGACCAGCAGTGGGAGCATGCACCGCTTCTCTTCAGTGCCACCGACATCGAACCGATGGCACTTCCGCGGCACGCGGAACCCGGCGATGTGGATGGGAGCTCGGCAAGTGGCAAGTGGTGAGGTTTCGCACGCGAATGTGAGTGCAGAGGTCGCGGCCCGGTCGGCCGCCGAACTGCCGCTCGGAGCAGTGATCACCAACAGCGGTCGCATCTCCGCGGCCCGCTACCCGGGTGACTCACCGACGACTCCGCCGTTCAGTCAGCGCGATCTGATCGCACTCGACGACACTCTGAAGGCCGCCAGCGAGAAGGCGCTCGTGCGCTTCTCGGTCTACATCGGTGACCTCGACGGCGACCCCGAGGCCGGCGCCCGCGCGATCCTCGCGAAGTCGCCCGAACCGGCGTACGGCACGCTCATCGCCGTCTCGCCGAACACTCGGGACGTGGTCGTGGTGTCCGGCAGCAAGGTGTCGAGCCGCGTCAACGATCGCGTCGCCGCTCTCGGCGTCACCGCCGCGGTCACCGGTTTCCGGCAGGGAAACCTGATCGACGGTCTGATCGCCGCGCTGCGCGTCATGGCGACCGCTGCCGCAGGCGGCTAGTCAGCACCGCTGCTGCAGGCGGCTGGTCAGCACCGCTGCTGCAGGCGGCTGGTCAGCACCGCTGCTGCAGGCGGCTGGTCGGTTCACACAGAAACACAGACAGACAAGACAGACAAACAAGGAGGCCGCCCCACCGATCCGGTGGGGCGGCCTCCTTGTCGTGACGGGGTCTCGGGTCAGTGCGTGAGCACCTTCTGGGTGCCGGCCTCGTGAGCGCCGGCGCCTGCGGACTCGAGCTCGTCGTCGACCATGTTGGTCTCGTCGAACGGCAGGCGACCGGAGAGAACCTCGTCGATCTGCTGCTTGTCCATGGTGCTGGTCCACGAGCCGACCAGCAGGGTGGCGACCGCGTTGCCGGAGAAGTTGGTGACCGCACGGGCCTCCGACATGAACCGGTCGATGCCGACGATGAGTCCGACGCCGTCGAGCAACTCGGGGCGATGCGCCTGGAGTCCGCCGGCCAGGGTGGCCAGTCCGGCGCCGCTCACGCCCGCCGCTCCCTTGGAGGCGATGATCATGAAGGCCAGCAGGCCGATCTGCTCACCGATGGACAGCGGGTCGCCCATCGCGTCGGCGATGAAGATCGAGGCCATGGTCAGGTAGATCGCGGTGCCGTCGAGGTTGAAGGAGTAGCCGGTCGGGACCACGACGCCGACGGTGGTCTTCTCCACACCGAGGTGCTCCATCTTCGCGATCAGGCGGGGCAGCGCCGACTCCGACGACGATGTCGCGAAGATCAGCAGGTACTCGCGGGCCAGGTAGCGGACGAGGCGGAAGATCGACACTCCGGCGATGGTCCGCAGCAGCACTCCGAGCACGCCGAAGACGAAGACCAGGCAGGTGATATAGAACGCCAGCATCAGGGTGAGCAGCTGCTGAACCGCCGCCCAGCCGGTCTGTCCGACGACGTTGGCGATGGCGCCGAACGCGCCGATGGGGGCAACCCACAGCACCATGGTCAGGACCTTGAAGACGAGCTTCTGGAAGTATGCGATGGCGGTCAGGATCGGTTCGCCCGTACGACCCATGCTCTGGATCGCGAAACCGACCAGCAGCGCGATGAACAGGGCCTGCAGGACGCTCCCGCCGGTCAGTGAGGACAGCATCGACTCCGGGATGATGCCCTGGATGAAGTCCATGGTGCCGCCGGATTCGTGGGCGTCGGCCGCCAGTTTCTCACCCTCACCCGAGACCGGATCGATGTTGAGTCCCTCGCCGGGCTGGATGAGGTTGCCGACGACCAGGCCGATGGCCAGCGCCACGGTCGACATGATCAGGAAGTAGGCGAAGGCCAGGCCGCCGACCTTGCCGACGGTCGCGGCCTTGCGGACCGAACCGATACCCAGCACGATCGTGCAGAAGATGACCGGTGCGATCATCATCTTGATCAGGCTGACGAACATCGTGCCCAGGACGCCGAGGTCCTTGCCGACCTCGGGTGCGACGAGACCCACGACGACGCCGGCGACGACCGCGATGATGACCGCGATGTAGAGCCAGTGCGTGCGATCCTTTTTGCGACCCTTGGGGTCCGCAGTCCCGTCCTCCGCAGTCCCGCCCTCCGCGGTCCCGGCGCCGGTGCTCCCCGCCGGGTCGGAGGGTTCTCCGCCCCGGCTGTCACCGGGCCCCTGTCGAACGTTCATCGGCCGATCCTCTCCTCGTACAACGGTCACCATCTGTTGGTTAGGATTGTGGACCGCCGCGGTGACGAGGGTCACGGTTCTGTTCATTACGTTCAGCGCCTGTCAGGCGGGAAGAGAGGGTCCGCATGCGGTGGTACCCGCGGACGCTCGCCGGTCAGGTGGCCGCGCTCGCACTCGTCGTCGTCGCGGTGGTCGTCGTCGCGGGCAGTGTGCTCGCCGCCGTCGATGCCCGCGTCGATGCCGACCGCGCCGCGCGCGACGAGGTCACCGCGGTCGCGGTGAGCCTGGCGCAGTCGCCCTCGACCGTCACCGCCCTCACCTCGCCCGATCCCAGCGTCGTCCTGCAGCCGGTCACCGAGAGGGTGCGCGCGGCCACGGGCGTCGCCTTCATCACCGTGCTCGCACCGGACCGGACGCGCTACACCCACACCGACCCGGAGTTGATCGGGAAGCCCTACATCGGCAGCATCGACGCGGCGCTGCGGGGTGAGACGGTCACCGAGACCTACACCGGCACCCTCGGCCCGTCGATCCGGACGATCGCGCCGGTGTTCGACGAGGACGGCCGCGTGATCGGAATGGTGGCGGCGGGGATCACGCAGCGCTCACTGACCTCGTCGTGGCTCACCCAGTTGCCGCTCATCGGTCTCACGGCGCTGGCCGCACTGCTCACCGCGGTGGTCGGGCTGTGGCTGATCCGGCGCAGGCTCGTCCGCCAGACCGGCGGGCTCGCCCCCGACGAGCTGCGGCTCATGTACGACCACCACGATGCGGTACTCCGGTCGGTGCGCGAGGGACTGATCGTCCTCGAGGACGGGCGGCCGGCGCTGGTCAACGCCGAGGCGCACCGCTTGCTCGGCATCGACACCGAGACGCCGCCCGAGGAGTTGCCCGTGTTCCTCACCGAGGGACAGGACCCGGTCGACGACATGCTCTACGCCGACCGCGGACGAGTGCTGCTGGTCAACCGGTCCCCGGTGTCCGGGAGGCGTCGCTCGTCGGTCGTCACCATTCGCGACCGGACCGAGCTCTCGGAGGCCATGGGTGAACTCGACACGATGACCAGGTTCGCCGAGGCGTTGCGATCGCAGGCGCACGACGGGGCCAACCGGCTGCACACCGTCATCGCGCTCGTCGAGATGGGACGGCCGGACGAGGCGGTCCGGTTGGCTACCACCGAATTCGAACTGTCCCAACACCTCATCGACCGGATGACCCAGGCGGTGGCCGAGCCGACCCTCGTGGCATTGCTGCTCGGCAAGACCGCCCAGGCCGCCGAACGGGGAATCCAGCTCTCCCTCACCGAGGGGTCGCAGGTGAGTGATGCCGCCACCCGGATTCTGACGCCGGGGGAGCTGATCACCGTCGTGGGCAACCTCATCGACAACGCGCTCGACGCCTGCGACCCGGCCGACCCGTGGGTCGAGGTGACCGTCACCGGCGACGACCACGCCCTCGACATCGTCGTCGCCGACAGCGGAACCGGGATGGACGCCGGCACATTCGCGCTCGCGACGACCCGCGGCTACTCGACCAAGGCGGGCGGTGACGAGGCCGGCCGGGGGTTGGGACTCGCCCTCGTCGCCCAGGTCGTGGCACGTCATCGCGGGTCCCTGACCGCCGAGGACACCTACGGCTCGGTCGTCTCGGCCCGAGTCTTCGCCGGCGCCGGCACCGGCACGGATGCCGAGGAGGGCGGGCGATGATCCGCGTGCTGATCGTGGAGGACGAACCGGTGATCGCCGAGGCCCACCGCGACTACCTCGCCCGCATCGGCGGGTTCGAGATCGTGCGGGCGGTGTCCACGGCGCAGGAAGCGCTGCGGGCGGCCACCGCCGATCCGGTGGATCTCGTGCTCCTCGACCTCGGGCTGCCCGACGCGCGCGGCGTCGACCTGGCGTCGGCGCTGTCCGGTGTCCGTCCCGCCCCGGACGTCATCGCCATCACCGCCCAGCGCGACCTGGCGACCGTCCGCAGTGCGATGTCCCGGGGAGTGTTGCTGTACCTGCTGAAACCGTTCACCTTCGCCGCGTTCCGCGAGAAGATCGAGCAGTACCTGCGCTATCGGGAAGCACTCACCGGCGACACCGACGCGGTCAGTCAGCGCGACGTGGACCGGGCGCTGGCCGAGCTGCGGACGAGTGACGCCCGCCGGTCGGCCAAGAAGGGTGCCGCCCCGAACACCGAAGACGCGGTGAGCCGGGCGGTACGCGACAGCGCCGACGGGCTCACCGCGTCGGAGGTGGCCCGTGCGCTCGGTACGTCCCGGGTCACGGCATGGCGTTATCTGGAACGGCTCGCCGACGACCACGTCGTCGACCGCGACACCGAGTACGGCTCGGCGGGCCGCCCGCAGGTGCGGTATCGGTGGCGGCGGCGCTGAACCTCGGGCACGCGCGTCCGTCGCGGCGGCGCCTGGCGCGCCGCCGCGACGGACCTGTGTCAGTCCTGCGTGTGTCAGTCCTGCGCGTCGAAGACCCGGGCCCGCAGCGACCGCGCCACGGCGTCGCGGCCCTCGGAGATCAGGCGCTTGAGGGCGGGCGGGTGATCCCCGGCGAGGAATTCGTCGGCCAGATCGAGTGCGCGTTGCGTCATCGCCCAGCTCGGGTACAGACCGATGACGACGGTCTGGGCGACCTCGCTGGAGCGTCGGGCCCACACCTCGGGGACGGCCTCGAAGTACTTCTCCAGATACGGCTCGAGCAGATCGCCCTGGCCGGGACGGGCGAAGCCCTCGATCATGGTGCGGGTGAAGACGTTCGACAGTGAATCGTCCTCGATCGCCCGTGACCACACGTCCGCCTTGGCCTCGGCCAGCGGACGCGACGACCGCGCCGCGGCAGCCTGACGGGTACCGGTGGCGGTGTTGTCGCGGGCGGCCTCGGCGTCGATGACCGGTGTGGACGTGGGCTCGGGGTCGATGGCCCCTGCCGTCGCCAGCGCGCGCACGAGCTTCCAGCGCAGGTCGGTGTCGACCGCGAGTCCACCGAGTCCGTGGCCTGCCGGGTCGGCCCCGTCGAGAAGCGCACGGGCGACGTCGGTCTGGTCGTCGTCGAGCTTGCCGGCGAGCCAGGTGTTGACGAACGCGAGCTGATGGTCCGAGCCCGCGTCGGCGGCCCGGGCCAGCTCCAGCATGCGGGCGCCGAAGGCGGGACGACCGGTGGTCGCAGCCCAGTCCGGATCGGAGTAGGACTCGATCGCGGTTGTCGCCTGCAGCAGGACTCGCTGGACCACACCGATCTCGGTCTCGGCGGCGATGCCGCGCTGGACGAGCTCGACGAAGTCGCGGGCGCGCATCTCGGCCTGCCGGGTCATCTCCCAGGCGGCCGACCAGACGAGGGTTCGCGGCATCGGGTCGGCGATGTCGCCGATGCGGGCCGTCGCCGTCGCGAGTGACTCGGGATCGAGTCGGACCGACGCATAGGTCAGGTCACCGTCGTTGATCAACACCAGATCCCCGCGTTCGACGCCGACCAGGTCGGCGACGTCGGTGCGTTCACCCTCGACGTCGAGTTCGACGCTGCGGGTCTGTTCGATCCGGCCGGATCCGTTGTCGGCGTACACGCCGACGCGCAGCCGGTGGACGCGGGTCTCGCCCGCGCCGGGGGCCGCGCCGTCCTGGACGACGGTGAAGCGGGTGAACGCGCCCGCCTCGTCGACCTCGAAATCGGGTCGCAGGACGTTGATCCCGGTGGTGCGCAACCATTGGTCGCCCCAATCCGACAGGTCGCGGCCGGACGACTTCTCCAGTGCGCCGAGGAGATCCGAGAACGATGCGTTGCCGAACTTGTGGGCCTCGAAGTAGTCGCGCAGTCCTGCGAGGAAGTCCTCGACGCCGACATAGGCGACGAGCTGCTTGAGGACCGAGGCGCCCTTGGCGTAGGTGATGCCGTCGAAGTTGACCTCCACGGCGGCGATGTCGGGGATGTCGGCGGCGACCGGGTGCGTCGAGGGCAGCTGATCCTGCCGGTAGGCCCACGACTTCTCGACATTGGCGAACGTCGTCCAGGCACTGGTGTACTCGGTGGCCTCGGATTGGCAGAGCACAGAGGCGAACGTGGCGAAGGACTCGTTGAGCCACAGGTCATCCCACCAGCGCATGGTGACCAGGTCGCCGAACCACATGTGTGCCATCTCGTGCAGCACGGTCTCGGCACGACGCTCGTAGAGGTATTTGGTGACGCGTGACCGGAAGACGTAGTCCTCGAGGAATGTGACCGCGCCCGCGTTCTCCATGGCCCCGGCGTTGAACTCGGGGACGAAGAGCTGGTCGTACTTGCCGAACGGGTAGGGGATGCCGAAGTTCTTGTGGTAGAACGCGAATCCCTGCTTGGTCTCGGTGAAGAGGCGGTCCTGGTCCATGAACTCGGCCAGCGAGGCCCGGCAGTAGATGCCCAGTGGGATGTCGCCGTGGGAGTCGGAGTACACGTCGGTCCACTCCGCGTACGGGCCGGCGATCAGCGCGACGAGGTAGGTGCTCATCGGGACCGTCTCCCGGAACCGGTGCACGACACCGGGATTCCCGGCGTCGGTGCTCTCGTGCGCCGCGTTGGAGATGACCTTCCAGTCCTCCGGCGCGGTCACGGTCAGGGTGTAGGTCGCCTTGAGGTCGGGCTGGTCGAAGCAGGCGAACATCCGCTTGGCATCGGCGGTCTCGAACTGGGAGTACAGGTACACCGAGTCGTCGGACTGGTCGACGAAGCGGTGCAGGCCCTCGCCGGTGTTGGAGTACGCGCAGTCGGCGACCACGGTGAGCGTGTTGTCGGCGGCCAGACCGGACAGCGCGATCCCGACCGATTCGTCGAAATCGGCGACGTCGAGCTCGGCGCCGTTGAGCGTCGCCGAGATCAGGTTCGGCGCGACGAGGTCGATGAACGAGTCGGCGCCCTCGGTCGCGGTGAACGTGACCGTCGTCGTGGATCGGAAGGTGTCGGTCCCGGGAGCGCCGTTGCCGTCGGTGAGGTCGAGTTCGATCTGGTAGTTCGACACATCGAGGATCGAAGCGCGTTCGCGGGCCTGGTCTCTGGTGAGGTTCGGGGCAGTCACGCAGGCCAGCTTATCGGCGCGACGGCGACGGTGGAGGTCAGCGAAGCCCGACGGGCGACAAGATCACCAGGGCGAGTGCTGTCAGTTCGGCGACGATCCCCGGCCGGGAGCGGAGGTGAGGCGACGCGATGATGTCGCCGGTGACGCCGAACAACGCCTGCGCGAGTGCGTTGGCATCCGCGGACGACAGCGAGCGTGTGCGTACCCGGATGGCGGCGATCCACTCGGCTCGGTAGTCGCGCTGGGCGTCGAGCAGCGGTGCCCGGTCGGCCTCGGAGAGGTACATCAGGTCGCGTGTGAACACGGGCATGATCCGGCCGTGGAGTCCCAGGGAGTAGTGGACGAACACGTTGACCAGTGCGTCGAGCGCCTCGGAATCGGATGCGCGGGTGAGTGCATCGGCGGAGACGTACAAGATGCCTTCCACCCCGCGCCAGAGGACGGTCCGCAGGACATCGGCCTTACTCGTGGCCTCCTGGTAGAAGGTGGCGACCGACACATCGGCCGCACGGGCTATGTCGCCGATCCGAACGTCGTGGAAGCCGCGTTCGGAGAACAGCTGTGTCGCGGCGTCGAGGATCCTCTCGCGCCGGCTCACCGGTTGTCGGCCGGTTCGATACCGCTGCCCGGCGTCGGACGCCGCGGGGGGAAGGGTGCAGCCGACGACCGCGTCGGCCACGGCGCGCTGGACCTCTATGAGCCGGTGCGGCTTCAGGGTCCCGCGCATCCCCGAGGTGTTGGAGTAGACGCTCAGCACCGCCGCACTCAGCAGTGCCCCGGCCCCGGCCGGTCCCGGGGGCCGCACGGCCGAGATCTTCGATTCGAGATGCTGGTGGAGGAAGACCGCGCGGGCGTCGAGAAGGTCGGCCTGGGCTGCCTGCAGGTGACGTTTCTCCCGTCGCCACAGTGTCGACGCGTCGCGGGTGACGGTGAGGTCGCCGAGTCCGTTGAGGAAGAGGTCCAGTTGTTCCGACGGTGTCGTGCCGCGGGCGTCGGCGTCGACGGTGAGCTGCTCGACGAGGTCGGAGTGGGTCCACAGCGCCTGGACCAGGATGTCGTGTTTGCCAGGAAAGTGCCGGTACACGGCCGGACCCGTCAGACCGACGGCGGCGCCGATCTGCTCGATACTGACGTTGCGGTATCCGGCGTCCTGGAAGAGTGACGTTGCTGCGCGGACGATCTGCTCAGATCGTGGTCCCGAGTTGCGAGCGCGTCCGCTCGTCCGGCCGGGCGACTCGTCCGGGTCGGACGGCGGTGACTGCATCGCGGGATTCCTGTTCCTCGGTCGCTCTGCACCATCTCACACCGCGGACGAACCAGGCTGCCGGATTGCACACCGCGCGAGCGCGGCCGGGAACAGTTCGGTTCACGCAGGTGTTGAGGAGCTCCGACGGCGTCGTCGGTCGGTCTGAGCAGAAGCAGGCGCACCCGGCGGTCGCCGGTGTCGCCAACTCTCGAGAGGACGCTCCATGTCAGAACAGGCCCCCACCACCGATCGCGTCGACTTCTGGTTCGACCCGCTGTGCCCGTGGTGCTGGATCACCTCGCGCTGGATCCTCGAGGCCGAGAAGGTCCGTTCGATCGAGGTGAACTTCCACCTCATGAGCCTCGCGGTTCTCAACGAGGGCAAGGACATTCCCGACGAATACCGGGAAGGGCTCAAGCACGCGTGGCGTCCGGTGCGCGTCATCGCCGCGGCCGCCGCCGCGAAGGGCGATGAGATCCTCGCGCCGCTGTACGCGGCCATGGGTACGCGTATCCACAACCAGGGCATCGCGGACTTCGACGAGGTCATCGCCGGTTCCCTCGCCGAACTCGGTCTCGACGCGTCGCTTGCGGAGGCCGCCGACAGCGAGGAGTTCGACGAGGCGATCCGCGCGAGCCACCACGCGGGCATGGACAAGGTCGGCGACGACGTCGGCACCCCGACGATCCACGTGAACGATGTCGCCTTCTTCGGGCCCGTACTGTCCCGGATTCCACGCGGGGAGGACGCCGGCAAGGTGTGGGACGGAACGCTCGCACTGGCGTCCTACCCGCACTTCTACGAGCTCAAGCGCAGCCGGACCGAAGGTCCCCAGTTCGACTGAGCCATCGCTGCGTCGACAGAGCCGGCGCGGGATCAGAACCGGCGCGGGATCAGAACCGGCGCGGGATCAGAACCGGCGCGGGATCAGAACCTGGGTGGGGATTCGATGCCGTTGGGTAGGGAGCCGGCCGGCAGGGTGGCCGGATGTGGTGGCGGCGGGACCGCCACCACGTTCCCGCTTCCCACCCCACGCACGATCTGGCGGGGGCGGAGCAACATCGCCCCCGGCCGTGTCCGGTCGCGAAGAGCGGCCGCCCGCCAGGTCAGGACCGGGTGTGAGGACAGCGCGTTGGTGAGGAAGGTGAAGAAGCCGCGTTCGTGGGTGGCGCGGTCGGCGAACTGGTCGAAGTCCACCGCCGAGAGCATGTACTTACCCGCGGCCAGGACTCCGACGGCGCCCGGCGCACCCGACGGCTGCGCGTAGTAGCCGTAGTTGTCGGCGGTGTACTCCTGGGACCGCGACAGCGCAGAGCCGAGGACGGGGATGTTCATCCCGATGATCGTCGACAGCTGCCGCCAGTACGAGGTGTGACCGGCCGCGATGTGCCCGACCTCGTGACCGATGATGAACCGCAGCGCCTCGGGGCTGCGCGCGGCGCCGCCCACCTCGAAGAGGTCGGAGTACACGACGACGAACCGGCGGAATCCATGGCCGGAGGCAAAGGCGTTGATCTGCCCGTTGCCCAGCACGACGTAGGCGTCGGGCACGTACTCGAGACCGAACCGTGCTGCCGCCTCCACGACCATCCGGTGCCCGTCGGGAAACTGGGTGGGGGTCATCTGCACACCGTTGACCCGCGGGGACGCATACGTCAGGCCGCGGATCACGAACAGCAGCAACGGAAATGCCAACGCACCCAGCAACAGTTGATCGAGCGTTCCCGCCGCGACCAGGACGATGACCGTCGCGTAGCCCAGCGCCGTCGCGAGGATCACCACGACGAGGGTGGGGATCTCCCAGGGGTGCAGTCGGGGGCGTGCGGCGAAGTGCGCCGGTCGCAGCCAGCGCCGAGCGGGATCGGGTGGTCCGGGCGGCGGTGGATCGACGACGCCGGGCACGTTCGGGATCGGTGCCGGAGCACTCACCCTCGGCTCGACGGGTTCCCGGGGGATGGGCTGGGGCGTGTCCACGCCCTCAATCTATAGTGGCGCCATGCGTGTCTACCTCGGTGCCGACCATGCCGGATTCGAACTCAAGAACCAGATCGCCGACCATCTCACGGCGACGGGACATGAGGTGGTGGACTGCGGCGCACACGTGATGGACCCGGCCGACGACTACCCGGCGTTCTGCATCGCCGCCGCCGCGGCGACCGTTGCCGATCCCGGCAGCCTGGGCATCGTGCTCGGCGGCAGTGGCAACGGCGAGCAGATCGCCGCCAACAAGGTCCCGGGCGCCCGCTGTGCGCTGGCATGGAGTGTCGAGACCGCCCAGCTCGCGCGGCAGCACAACAACGCCCAGCTCATCGGCATCGGTGGACGCATGCACTCCACCGAAGAGGCGCTGGCCATCGTCGACGCGTTCCTGACCACCCCGTGGTCGGAAGAACCCCGGCATCAGCGCCGCATCGACATCCTCGCCGAGTACGAGCGCACAGGTGACGCACCGCAGGTGCCGGGAGCGCCGGCGTAACCGGTGCCCGAGGGCCATACGCTCCATCGGCTCGCCCGTCGTCAGCAACGACTCTTCGGTGGCCAACAGGTCCGGGTGAGCAGTCCGCAGGGACGGTTCGTCGACGGCGCCGCAGCCGTCGACGGGATGACCTTCCACGCCGCCGAGGCATGGGGCAAACACCTCGTGCACCGCTACCGGAACTCGCGGACCGAGAAGCTGGTGCACATCCATCTCGGGCTCTACGGAGCCTTCACCGAGTTGTCGGTCCCGCTGCCGGAGCCGGTCGGCCAGGTCCGTGTGCGCATCGAGGGGGAGCAGGCAGGCACCGACCTGCGGGGGCCCACCGCGTGTGAGATCTACCACCCCGCCGACCTCGAGACGTTGGTGGCCCGGCTCGGCCCGGACCCGCTTCGGGCGGATGCCGATCCGGAGCGGGCATGGGCGGCGATCAGCCGATCCGCGCGACCGGTCGGCGCGTTGCTGATGGATCAGAAAGTGATCGCCGGCATCGGCAACGTCTATCGCGCGGAGATCCTCTTCCGTGCCGGTATCGATCCGATGCGCCCCGGAAAGCGTGTTCTCCGAACCGAATTCGACGAGTTGTGGACGGACCTGGTCGCCCTCATGAAAGTGGGGGTGCGTCGCGGGCGCATCCATGTCATCCGTCCCGAGGACGATCACGGGGCGCCGGCATATGCGGCGAACCGGCCGCGGACCTATGTCTATCGCCGGGCCGGAGAGGCGTGCCGGGTCTGCGGCACCCCGGTGTCGCTCGCCGAACTGGAGGCCAGAAAACTCTACTGGTGCCCGGTCTGTCAGAGTTGACCGGTCGCCTCGTGATCGGTGCGCGAGGGCGAACCGCCGTAGCATCGCACGCAGTCTCGGGGGCCTGCGCAGTGTAGGGGCCTGCGCAGTGTAGGGATCAGCGCAGTGTAGGGATCAGCGCAGTGCAGGGGCCGGCGCAGTGGGGGACACGCGAAAAGAGTCGGGATGATCGAACGGAGCAGTGTGACAGTCAGTGACGGTATCGGGACCCACGCCGGGTTGATCTCGCGTGGCGAGGTGTCGCCGCTGAAGGACGTGCCCTTCCACGGCGGCGCCGATGCGCCGATCACGCGCCGTGTCCTCGCCGGCGGCGACATCTTCCCGCAGGCGGAGAAGCGCGTGGTCGCCCACGAGATGCGTGCGGTGTCCGCCGCCTCTCGTGACTACTGCGAACCCCACGTGCATGACTGCCCGGAGATCAACATCCTGCTGTCGATGGACCACCTGGTCTACGAGATCACTCTCGGCGACGAGGTCTACGAGGTCGAGGCGCCGGCGAGTATCTACATCCCGGCGGGTCTGACCCACAGCGCCAACGTGATCGAGGGCAGCGGATTCTTCATCGCGATCATCGAGACCGCCGAATACGTCGCGAAGCCGCCGCCCGGCGTCGCCTCCTGACGTCCCGGCCGGAGAATCCCCGCCGGTAGGTCTCAGCCAACCCTCAGCGTCCCGGCGGGAAGATCACACCTGGCCTCGGCACCATGGGTGGGATGAGCGAATGCCTGGAGCGCAGCACCCGAGCGCCGGTCGACGCCGGACCCGCGGTCACGGTGCTCGTCGTCGGGGGAACGGGCGAATCCTATCCCGGTGACGTCCGCACCAGGGTCTCCGGGCTTCTCGGTGCGGTCGCCGCCGAACTCGACGAGCGCTTCGACTGCCGCTGGGTAGGCTATCCGGCCAGCTACGGACCCACACCGCATCCGGGCGGGCTGAGTTTCGCCGCGAGTGTGGCAATGGGGTCTCGCAGGCTACGAGCCGCGATCGAGACGGTGGCCGGCCCCGTCGCGCTGGTCGGCTACTCCCAGGGCGCCGTGGTCATCCGGGTCGCGCTCGCCGAACTCCGGGCGTCGGGCAGCGCGGTGTTCGACCGGCTGCTGGGCGTCGGACTCGTCGCCGATCCGCACCAACCGCCCGGCGTGGTGCCCGGTTGTGACGGTTGGGGTGTCGCGGGACCCGGTGGCGAGTTGCCTCCGGGCGTCGCTGTGCGGTGGGTGGGAGCTCCCGAGGACATGATCTGCAACGCCCGCGCCGACTCGCTGGTGCGCGACATCGCCGACCTCACCCGCGCGATGACCTTCGCGGCCGCCGGCAGATGGCGGCGGAGCGTATGGGAAGTCATGCGCGGCAATTCATTTCAGAATGCTCGACGCACCTCGGTGGGTCCCGCGCAATGGCGGCGCGACGTCGGGCGGCTGGCTTCGGCGTGGTGGGAGATCAGGTGCTACCTGCCCGCGGTGATGCGGGTCAGGGGTGTGGCCGTCACCAATTCGCCGGGGGGCCGGCACACGTCGTATCAGACCGAGCCGTACCGCCGGGCCTCGATCACCGACCCCGCGTCGACGGGCTGTCAGGTGATCGCGCAGTGGCTACAGGTGCAGGTGACGTTCGCCGGGCTCCCCGCGGCGTAGGCGCTCCACCGCAACGACGAGGGGCCGGTCACCGCGTGGTGACCGGCCCCTCGTCGAATCTCGGTTGTGTCCTGAGCGGAATCGGCGACCTAGTCGCCGGCGAACTGCGGGCCGACGGTGTTGCGGACGACGATCGGGGTGTTGCGGGGAACGTTGTCGTACACCCACTTGCCGTACTCGGTGGTCACGTTGATGCAGCCGTGGCTCACGTTGCTGCGTCCCTGCTGATTGACCGACCACGGAGCGGCATGGATGAAGATGCCGTCCCAGGACATGCGTGTCGCGTACTCGACATAGGTGCGGTAGCCCTCGGCGGAGTCGACCGGGACGCCGTACGTGGACGAATCCATGTACATGTCGCGGTACTTCTCCTTGGTGTGGTAGACGCCGTTCGGGGTCGGATGCTTGTCCGAGCCCATCGAGATCGGCATCTTCTTGACGACCTTGCCGTTGTGCCACCAGGTGATGGTGTGGGTGTTGTCGTCTGCCAGCGCGATGTAACCGGTCGACGTCTTGACGTTCGGCATCGCGGGATCGGCGGGCTTGTCCTCGGTGGTGCTCGACGGCGGGGCCGGAGCTTCCGGGGTGGTCGACGGCGGGGGAGTGGGCAGGCCGGGGATCTGAGGGATCTCGACTGGCGGCAGGCCCGGGATGACGGTGACCGGGACGGCGTTGGCCACACCCGGGAGCGCGAGGCACATGGCCAGGACGCCGAAGACGACTGCGGTGAGTCGTCGAGCCGAGCGTCGGCGAGTCGACCGCGAGGTCGGCACTTGGGAAGTCAGCACTTTGGTCGTACCTTTGATTCGATGAATGTTCCGCGCATCGGCCTGAGCGCAGATTCCATCGTTACACAACCGTTGTGTACGGACCAAGAGTCGACGGTGTTCACCAAGGCCGCGATCACGAATTGGCAGTACGAAGTGGTAAAAACCCGAGGTGGGGACCATGTCTCAATCTGGTGTGACTGTCATCACATCGGGGTCTCGCACGACCGTCTTCGTGGTGCAGGCGCCCATCTTGGTCGCCCGTGCTTCGTCGCTGTGCCGAGGAAAGTGAACGGAATCGTTTATCCACTGTTACTTGGACTTTGACTTCTGTTTACGTTCGCCTCAGGCGGGCTGGGGGTGCTCGGTGCGTAGATGACGGACCGGTTCGGAGCATGACTCGTCGCGGCATACGAGCATCACGTCGACGCGGCCGACGCCTGCCTCGGACTCCGTGACGTCCCGGCGCACATATAGAGGCGCACCGCAGGAGTGGCATTTCCGCTGAGTTTTCGTGTGAGTAGAGGACATGGCCTCAGCGTACGCCGCGCGTGTGGTGTGGGTCACATGTTCGATCTCGCTCGCGGCGGCCGGTATGGCCTGCTCGCGACCCGAGATCGGGGGATTGTAAAGGCGCTGCGCGCTGGATTGAGCTCGGTTGTGTGGAGTATCGGCGTCGAATCGGACTCGATGAGCGCGAAATCGCAACGAGTGTGCAAAGGAAGTGGAACGTGTACGCAAACGCCAGCACGAAGAAGGGAGGCGGAGCGAGGAACGCGACCCCTCTCGTCCGGAGGGGTCGACCGATCAAAGGAAGACCGATATGAATGGAACAACGAAGTTCCGACCCATAGCAATACTAACATTCGCCATCGCCGCCGGCTTGGGGGGCGCAGGATTGGCCAATGCGGAGGCACCCTGCATGACCACCCTCGCCGACGGTCACCGCGTGCCCTGCCCACCTGCGGTCGTCTCGACCGGTCCGGGAACGGATTACGCCGATTCCGGGCAATCGCAGCAGGGCAAGCAAGACGAACAGGCACAACGCGACATCGTCATCGTCGAGCTCTGGGAGTTGTTCGCCTGATAGGGATGGGCTCACGAGCCGGACGTCACCCCGGATGAGATCCGGCCGGGGTGACGTCCCCATGTGGAGCGGGTGACGGGAATCGAACCCGCGTAGCTAGTTTGGAAGACTAGGGCTCTACCATTGAGCTACACCCGCGTTGCCTGCGGCCGGGCGAACCCGGCTGCGCTTGCGAAGAGGACTGTACCGGTAGACGCCCCGGATTTCGAAATCGGGGTCACCGCCCGCGGCCGGCCTTCGGAGAGGTGGTCCGGCGGACCCCTTCGGGCACCCGTCGGCGGGGCCGCCGGGCATGCCACGTACTATCTTCTGTTGGCCCTGATGCACGGTCGCCCGACAGGGTCGTCGTCGCGTGAAACGGACCACGGGATGTGGCGCAGCTTGGTAGCGCATCCGCTTTGGGAGCGGAGGGTCGCAGGTTCAAATCCTGTCATCCCGACTCGAACGATGTGGCCGACCCGGTCACCGGAGAAGTCACCGAAAACCGGACTTTCACCACAACGCAGATATAAGGAGCATTGAGGCGTGAAGAGCACTGTCGAACAACTCACCCCGACCCGAGTGAAGCTCAACGTCGAGGTCCCGTTCGAGGAGCTGTCGGCAGACTTCGACCGGGCATACCAGTCGTTGGCCCAGCAGATCCGCATCCCCGGATTCCGTCCGGGTAAGGCGCCTGCGAAGCTGATCGAGGCTCGTGTCGGCCGCGACTCCATCCTGGCCCAGGTCGTCAACGATGCCATCCCGGCCAAGTACTCCGAGGCTGTCGCAGAGACCGAGACCAAGGCCATCGGCCAGCCCGAGATCGATCTCTCCGAGCTGAAGTACGGCGAGTCCGTCACCTTCACCGCCGAGGTCGACGTCCGTCCCGAGATCTCCCTGCCCGACTACTCGACCCTCTCGGTCGAGGTCGACGCCATCGAGATCGACGACGCGGCGGTCGACGAGCAGCTCGAAGGCCTGCGTGCGCGCTTCGGCACCCTCAAGGGCGTCGAGCGCGGCGTCGAGAACGGTGACTTCGTCTCGATCGATCTGGCCGCCACCGTCGACGGCGAGCCCGTCGAGGAGGCCACCACCGAGGGTCTGTCCCACGAGGTCGGTTCCGGACAGCTGATCGACGGCCTCGACGATGCCCTCATCGGCCTCAAGGCAGGGGAGAGCAAGGAGTTCACCACCAAGCTGGTCGCAGGCGATCACGCCGGTGACGAGGCGCTGGTGAAGGTGACCGTTCAGTCGGTCAAGGAGCGCGAGCTGCCCGAGGTCGATGACGACTTCGCCCAGATGGCCAGCGAGTTCGACACCGTCGACGAGCTGCGCGAGAGCCTGCGTGAGCGGGTGGCGCAGACGGCGAAGCTGGAGCAGGCCAACAAGATCCGCGACGCCGTGCTCGACAAGCTCATCGAGACCGTCGACATCCCGCTGCCGGAGAAGGTCGTCGACGAAGAGGTCGAGGGTCAGCAGCACCAGATCATCCACGCGCTCGGTCACGACGACGAGCAGGTCGCGAAGTTCCTCGAGGCGCAGGGCAAGACCCGCGAGGAGTGGGACGCCGAGGCACGCGGTGAGGCCGAGAAGTCGGTCAAGCAGCAGCTGCTTCTCGACGCGATCGCCGACCAGCAGGACACCGAGGTCAGCCAGGACGAGCTGACCCAGCAGATCATCTTCACCGCACAGCGGTACGGCATGCAGCCGCAGGAGTTCATCCAGCAGCTGACGCAGGCCAACCAGGTGGGTGCCGTCTACGCCGACGTCCGCCGAGGCAAGTCGCTGGCCGCCATCGTCGGCGAGGTGACCGTCACCGACACCAACGGTGAGACCGTCGACACCACCGAGTACTTCGCCGGTAACGACGACGCCGCTGCCGACGAGTCCGACTCCGACTCCGACAACTGAGTCGGCGCGGGACTGGCCACCCGCATCGTTTTCGCACGCACATCGCCGGTCCCCGTCCGCGGGGGCCGGCGATTGCCGTCACCTCCGCGCCTCTCCTGCGCGCCCGCCGGGACGGGGGCCTGTTCTGCTCTCAGCGAATAGACGTGTCCTCGGGAGTGTCCGCGGGTGTGCATTGGTTAGTGTCGGTGAGGACGTCAGATACAGACCGACGGAACGTGTGCGACACCTCGCGAGGGGTGACGCACAGGTCATGACAACAAGGCAAAGGTAGGAACCCGTGAGTGAGCCGACCATCCACACACCCTCGATGAGTTCGGGTATGGCTGGGTTGAACCTGACCGATTCGGTGTTCGAGCGTCTGCTGCGCGAACGCATCATCTTCCTGGGCACCCAGGTCGACGATGAGATCGCCAACCGGCTGTGTGCGCAGATCCTGCTGCTCGCCGCCGAGGACCCGCACAAGGACATCCACCTCTACATCAATTCGCCCGGTGGCTCGGTCACCGCGGGCATGGCCATCTTCGACACCATGCAGCTCGCCGAGTGCGACATCGCGACCTACGCGATGGGTATGGCCGCGTCGATGGGACAGTTCCTGCTCGCCGCCGGCACCAAGGGCAAGCGTCACGCACTGCCGCACGCGCGGATCATGATGCACCAGCCCTCGGCGGGTATCGGTGGCACCGCCGCCGACATCGCGATCCAGGCCGAGCAGTTCGCGCTCACCAAGAAGGAGATGAACCGGCTCAACGCCGATTTCAGTGGTCAGCCGCTCGAGAAGATCGAAGCCGATGCCGACCGTGACAAGTGGTTCACCGCGGAGCAGGCCAAGGAGTACGGCTTCGTCGACAAGGTGATCTCGCGTCCGGGTCAGTGACCCCCGGGATTCGATGACCCCGGATCCGACCACCGCGATCAAGTCACCTTCGAGTCACACCTACTCAATGGAGCAACAGATGACCAACTCTCCCTCTCTGGACGGTATGCCCGCCGAGGTCGCCGCCGGAATCCCCAGCTCGGCGCTGGCGCTCAAGAACATCCAGGCGCGCTACATCCTGCCGTCGTTCATCGAGCACACTCCGAACGGGCAGCGCCAGTACGACCCGTACGCCAAGCTCTTCGAGGAGCGCATCGTCTTCGTCGGCACGCCGATCGACCAGGTCGTGTCCAACGACGTCATGGCGCAGCTGCTCGTTCTCGAGTCGCAGGACCCCGACCGCGACATCACCATGTACATCAACTCGCCCGGCGGCAGCGTGCCGGACATGCTCGCCATCTACGACACGATGCAGTACGTCCACTGCGACATCGTGACGGTGTGCCTCGGTGAGGCGGCGTCGGCGGCGGCGATCCTGCTCGCGGGCGGAACCCCCGGCAAGCGTGCGGCACTGCCGAACGCGACCGTCCTGATCCACCAGCCGCGCACCGGCGGCGCCTACCAGGGTCAGGTCTCCGACCTCGAGATCCAGGCCGCCGAGATCGAGCGCATCCGTGACCGGCTCGACGAGATCCTCTCCGGTCACACCGGTCAGGACAAGGCGAAGATCCGCAAGGACACCGATCGTGACAACATCCTGACCGCCGCGGCGGCCAAGGAGTACGGCATCATCGACGAGGTCTTCGAGTACCGCAAGAAGTCCATGAGAAAGTCCTGACGGTGCGGCGATAGTCGCGAACGGCGGCGGTTCCCCCGAGAAGAACCCGAACAATCAGTACAGAAGTCCCGGTTATTTAAGTCGCGACATTTGGCCTTATCGGTCGAAGTTCGAGCGGCACGCGGGTACCGTCGGGGGTTACTGGGCATTCAAGTGTCGATCAGATGACCCGTGCCCGGCTCCGTGCGACACGACGGTTCCCCACACGGCAGTCCGGCTACGAGGAAGTAGGTACAGCGCGAGATGGCACGAATCGGAGATGGCGGCGACCTGCTGAAATGCTCTTTCTGCGGGAAGAGCCAGAAGCAGGTGAAGAAGCTCATCGCTGGCCCCGGCGTGTACATCTGCGATGAGTGCATCGACCTGTGCAACGAGATCATCGAGGAGGAGCTCGCCGAGAACGGCGACGTCAAACTCGACGAACTGCCCAAGCCGGCAGAGATCCGAGACTTCCTCGAGAAGTACGTGATCGGCCAGGACACGGCGAAGCGCACTCTCGCAGTGGCGGTGTACAACCACTACAAGCGCATTCAGGCGGGTGAGAAGAAGGACGCCCGTACGGGTGAGACCGTCGAGCTGATGAAGTCGAACATCCTCATGCTCGGCCCGACCGGTTGTGGCAAGACGTATCTGGCGCAGACACTGGCGAAGATGCTCAATGTCCCGTTCGCAATCGCCGACGCCACTGCGCTCACCGAAGCCGGTTATGTGGGTGAGGATGTCGAGAACATCCTGCTGAAGCTGATCCAGGCCGCCGACTACGACGTCAAACGCGCCGAGACCGGCATCATCTACATCGATGAGGTCGACAAGATCGCACGTAAGAGTGAGAATCCGTCGATCACCCGGGACGTGTCCGGTGAAGGTGTGCAGCAGGCGCTGCTGAAGATCCTCGAGGGCACTCAGGCCTCGGTGCCGCCGCAGGGCGGGCGCAAGCATCCGCACCAGGAGTTCATCCAGATCGACACGACCAACGTGCTGTTCATCGTGGCGGGCGCGTTCGCCGGGCTCGAGAAGATCGTGTCCGAGCGGATCGGCAAGCGCGGCCTCGGTTTCGGTAACGAGGTGGCGAGCAAGGACGAGACCGACATGTCGGATCAGTTCGCCGACGTGATGCCGGAGGATCTGATCAAGTTCGGTCTGATCCCGGAGTTCATCGGCCGGCTGCCGGTGGTCGCCTCGGTGACCAACCTGGACAAGGCCTCGCTGGTGAGCATCCTCTCGGAGCCGAAGAACGCACTCGTCAAGCAGTACACGCGGCTGTTCGACATGGACAACGTCGAACTCGAGTTCACCCAGGACGCGCTCGAGGCGGTGGCCGACCAGGCGATCCACCGCGGCACCGGTGCTCGTGGTCTGCGGGCCATCATGGAAGAGGTCCTGCTACCGGTGATGTACGACATCCCGAGCCGCGACGATGTCGAGAAGGTCGTCGTGACCGGTGAGACGGTGCGCGACAACGTGTTGCCGACCATCGTGCCGCGTAAGCCGACCAGCGACGAACGGCGTGACAAGAGCGCCTGACGTACAACGGATTTCGAAGCAGAGCGATCCCCGCCCGGTGTTCCGGGCGGGGATCGCTTTCTCAGCTGTCCCCTCGGGTGGGGTGTCAGGCGGGTTCGAATCGGATGACGACGGCCTTGGACACCGGAGTGTTGGATTCCCTGGCCACCGACCCGAGCGGGACCAGCGGATTGGTCTCCGGGTAGTACGCCGCCGCGTTTCCGCGCGGGGTGTCGTAGGGCACCACCTCGAAACCCCGCACCCGACGTTCCTCGAGACCGCCCGCTCCCTCGAACTCCGATACGACGTCGACGAGCTGCCCGGCACGAAGGCCGAGATCGGTGATGTCGTCGGGGTTGATCAGCACGACATTCCGGTTGCCGGAGATCCCGCGGTAGCGGTCGTCGTGCCCGTAGACGGTGGTGTTGTACTGGTCATGGCTGCGCAGCGTCTGCAGGATGAGCCTGCCCTCCGGGATGCGCACCCAATCCAGCTCGTGCACAGCGAAGTTGGCCTTCCCGTTCGGTGTGCCGAAGGTGCGGGCATCGCGCGGAGGATGCGGCAGGACGAAGCCGTCGCTGCGCCGGACCCGGATGTTGAAGTCGTCGAACCCGGGAATCACCCGCTCGATGCGCTCCCGGATCCTGTCGTAGTCGGCCTTGAGTTCCTGCCACGGAACGGGATGGTCGTCGCCGAGGACGCGGGTGGCCAGATCGCAGACGATGGCGACCTCGCTACGCAACTCTGGCGACACCGGTGGCAGCGATCCGCGCGAGAGGTGCACGACCGACATCGAGTCCTCCACCGAAACCCGTTGCGGCACTCCGTTGATGACATCGCGATCGGTGCGGCCCAAGGTGGGGAGGATCAGTGCGCCGTGGCCGGTGACGAGGTGCGACTCGTTGAGCTTCGTCGACACGTGCACGGTCAGCGCGCAGCGTCGCAGTGCGGCCGCGGTGGCCTCGGTGTCGGGCGAGGCGGACACGAAGTTGCCGCCCATGCCGATGAAGACCCGTACCCGGCCGGCGGCCATCGCGTTGATCGCCGCGACGGTGTCGTGGCCGTGCTTGCGGGGGCTGACGATGCCGAACTCGGCATCCTGTGCGGCCAGGAACGATTCGGGCATCTTCTCGTAGATGCCCATGGTGCGGTCGCCCTGCACGTTGGAATGTCCGCGGACGGGGCACAGTCCGGCGCCGACCTTGCCGATCATGCCGCGCAGGAACAACACGTTGGTGCCCTCGGCGATGGTGGCGACGCCGTGTCGGTGCTGGGTGAGTCCCATCGCCCAGCAGAGCACGATCCGCTGTGACGTCCGCACGGCCTCGGCGAGGTCTTCGATCTGGGCACGGGACAGGCCGGTGATGCCGGCGATGTCGTCGATGTCGACGTCGGCCAGCAGCGCGAGGTAGTCCTCGACCCCGGCGCACGACTCGTCGAGGAACTCCTGGTCGAACACCGTGCCGGGTGCGGCGCGCTCGGCGTCGAGCAGCAGGCGCGCGACGCCACGGAACAACGCCATGTCGGAACCGAGCTTCACCTGGAGGAAGTCGTCGGCGAGCTTGGTGCCCTGGCCGACGACCCCGCCGATCTTCTGCGGATCCTTGAATCGCATGAGCCCGGCCTCGGGCAGCGGATTGATCGCGATGATCCGTGCGCCGTTGCGCTTGGCCTTCTCCAGCGTGCCCAGCATGCGCGGGTGATTGGTGCCCGGGTTCTGACCGGCGATGAGGATGAGGTCGGCGGCCTCGAGGTCCCCGACGGTCACCGACCCCTTGCCGATGCCGATCGACGCGCCGAGTGCGGCACCCGAGGATTCGTGGCACATGTTGGAGCAGTCGGGCAGGTTGTTGGTGCCGAGGCTGCGGGCGAACAGCTGGTAGACGAAGGCGGCTTCGTTGCTGGTGCGGCCCGAGGTGTAGAAGACGGCCTCGTCTGGGGAGTCCATCGCGGCCAACTCGTCGGCGATGAGCGCGTTGGCCTGGTCCCAGCTGACGGGACGGTAGTGGGTGTCACCGGGGGCGAGGTACATCGGATGAGCCAGGCGGCCCTGCTGGGAGAGCCAGTAGCCGCTGCGCGTGCGCAGGTCCTCCACGCTGTGCGCGCCGAAGAACTCCGGTGTGACGGCACGTCTGGTCGCTTCTTCGGCGACGGCCTTGGCGCCGTTCTCGCAGAACTCCGCGTGCTTGCGGTGGCCGGGGGTCTCCGGCCAGGCGCACCCGGGACAGTCGAAACCGTCGCGCTGGTTGAGTTTGATCAGCGTCTGCGCGGTGCGGACCGGCCCCATCTGCTCGAGGCCCCGCTTGAGTGCGACCGCGACGGCCGGGACTCCCGCGGCATAGGACTTCACATGCTTGATCCGGACGTCGCGGGGTTCGTCGACGGGATGGGGATCGCCGTCGTGAGTGTTGCTCATGATCCCTATCTTGCCCCGTAACCGTGTCCCATCGCACACACTGGTGACCATGACGGATCACACACAGAACGACTCTCGGGGACCGGACCGGCCGATGCTCGCGGGCATCGTGCTGGCCGGCGGACGCTCGCGGCGCATGGGGAGCGACAAGGCCGCCCTCGATTGGGAGGGTGAACCCATGCTCGCCCGCGTCGTGCGCGTGGTGGCGCAGCGGTGTGACCCCGTGTTCGTGGTTGCCGGGGAGACCTCGGCCGCCTTCCGCGGCATCGACGACATCAGGAACCGGGCGGCGCCGGGCATCGACTCGTCGAAGGTGCACTGGGTGACCGACGAGCAGGAGGGGGCGGGTCCGCTCGGCGGCCTCGTCGCGGGGCTGGCGGCCGCGGCCGCCGCCGGCGCAGAACTCGCCTTCGTGTGCGCGACCGACATGCCGCTGATCGCACCGGAACTGATCGACGAACTGTGTCTGGGCCTGACCGGCTCCACCCAGGCGGTCATCGCCCGAGATGCGCAACGCGACCACCCCATGGCCGGGGTGTACCGGACCGACGCGGGGCCGGTCATCGCCGAGGTCGTCGCCGCAGGCGAGCGACGGATGCTCGGTGCCATCGATGCGCTGAACACCCATCGCGTCGGCGTCTCCGAGCCCGACTGGCTCGTCAACGTCAACGCTCCCGAGGATCTGCACAGGCTTCGCGCGTCGGCGAGTTAGGACGCCGCGTACTCGTCGAACGGCACTGCCACGGCTCCCGCCGGCTCGCTTCCCACCTGCTTCTGGGTCGGATCGGCGGGAGCCGAACAGGTCCGCGGGAACGGTGGGAGAGTCCCGGGCGAGACCAGGCCCGGCGGACAAATAGAATAGCGGCTGTGACTGCACCCGACCCGACATCTGTGACGCCCGAGACTGCGATCCCCGAGACCGGGCTGCCCAAGTCCTGGGACCCTGCCGAGCACGAGGCGTCGCTCTATCAGGGCTGGGTGGATGCGGGCTACTTCACCGCCGACGCGTCGAGCGAGAAGCCGCCGTTCTCCATCGTGATCCCGCCGCCCAACGTCAACGGGTCCCTGCACATGGGGCACGCATATGAACACGTGCTGATGGACGCCCTGTCGCGTCGCCGTCGCATGCAGGGCTACGAGGTGTTGTGGCTGCCCGGCATGGACCACGCGGCGATCGCGATGCAGACGATGGTCGAGCGCAAGCTGGCCGCCGAGGGCAAGACCCGTGACGATCTGGGACGCGAGGCGTTCATCGAGCGGGTGTGGGCGGAGAAGGCCGAGATCGGCGGCAACATCGGCGAGCAGATGCGACGGCTCGGCGACAGCGTCGACTGGTCACGCGAGCGGTTCACCATGGACGAGGGTCTGTCGCGTGCGGTGCACACCGTCTTCAAGAAGATGTTCGACGACGGACTGATCTATCAGGCCGAGCGTCTGGTGAACTGGTCGCCCGTTCTGAAGACCGCGGTCAGCGACATCGAGGTCAGCTACGCCGACGTCGAGGGTGAGCTGGTGAGCTTCCGCTACGGCTCGCTCGACGACTCCGAACCCCACATCGTCGTGGCCACAACGCGTCTGGAGACGATGCTCGGCGACACCGCGATCGCGGTGCACCCCGAGGACGAGCGGTATGCGAGCCTGGTCGGCACCGAGCTGCCGCACCCGTTCCTCGACCGCACCATCCCCGTCATCGCCGACGACTACGTCGATCCCGAGTTCGGCAGCGGCGCAGTCAAGATCACCCCCGCCCACGACCCCAACGACTTCGCCCTGGGGCAGCGGCACAACCTGCCGATGCCGACGATCATGGACGCCTCGGCCCGGATCGCCGACACCGGAACGCAATTCGACGGCATGGACCGGTTCGAGGCGCGCGTCAAGGTGCGTGAGGCGCTGGCCGAGCAGGGACGCATCGTCAAGGAGGTGCGCCCCTACCTGCACAGCGTCGGACACTCCGAGCGCACCGGTGAGCCGATCGAGCCGCGCCTGTCGATGCAGTGGTGGGTCGACGTCTCCTCGTTGGCGCAGGCCGCCGGTGACGCCGTGCGTGACGGGTCGACGGTGATCCACCCGAAGTCGATGGAGCCGCGCTGGTTCGCCTGGGTCGATGACATGCACGACTGGTGCATCTCGCGTCAGCTCTGGTGGGGCCATCGCATCCCGATCTGGTACGGCCCCGACGGCGAGGTCGTGTGCCTCGGACCCGACGAGCAGGCACCGCAGGGATACGTCCAGGAGACCGATGTCCTCGACACCTGGTTCTCCTCGGGACTGTGGCCGTTCTCCACCATGGGCTGGCCGGACAAGACCGACGACCTCGAGAAGTTCTATCCCACTTCGGTTCTCGTCACCGGCTACGACATCCTGTTCTTCTGGGTGGCGCGCATGATGATGTTCGGCACCTACGTCGGCAAAGATCTGGGACCGGGCAACGAGATCCCCTTCCACAACCTCTTCCTGCACGGCCTGGTCCGCGACGAGCACGGCCGCAAGATGTCGAAGTCCAAGGGCAACGGCATCGATCCGCTCGACTGGGTGGAGCGCTTCGGCGCAGATGCCCTGCGGTTCACCCTGGCCCGCGGCGCGAACCCCGGCTCGGACATCTCGGTGGGCGAGGATCACGCGCAGTCCTCGCGCAACTTCGCGACCAAGCTGTACAACGCCACGAAGTTCGCACTCATGAACGGCGCCAAGGTCGGCGAACTGCCCGACCCCGAGACGCTGACCGATGCCGACCGCTGGATCCTCGGGCGCCTGGACGAGGTGCTCAACGAGGTCGACGCCGGCTTCGAGTCCTACGAGTTCTCCAAGGCCTGCGAGTCGCTCTATCACTTCGCGTGGGACGAGGTCTGTGACTGGTACCTCGAGCTCGCCAAGGTGCAGTTCGCCGAGAACGACGCGACGCGTTCGGAGTCGACGGCGATCGTGCTGGGCGCGGTGCTCGAACCGCTGCTTCGCGCGTTGTCGCCGGTGATGCCGTTCGTCACCGAGGTCCTCTGGAAGACGCTCACCGGCCGCGAGTCCCTGGTCGTCGCCGCATGGCCGAGGCCGTCCGGACGGGACTGGTCGTCGGACTCGGCCGCACGCGTGGAAGATCTGCAACGTCTGATCACCGAGGTGCGCCGGTTCCGCAGCGATCAGGGGCTCCGTCCCGGACAGCGCGTCGCGGTGCAGTTCGACGGACTGAACGAGGCCGGTCTCGAACCGCTGCTGCCGTATGTGGCCTCCCTCGCCCGACTCGATCCGGCCGGCCCCGGCTTCGGCGCGACGGCGACCATCGAGGTCCGCCTCAGCGTCGCCACTGTCGTGGTCGCCATCGACACCTCGGGGACCGTGGACGTGGAGGCCGAACGCAAGCGCCTCACCAAGGACCTGTCCGTCGCGGAGAAGGAGCTGACGACCACGTCGGCCAAACTGGGCAACGAGCAGTTCCTGTCCAAGGCGCCCGACCACGTCGTCGCGAAAATCCGTGACCGCCAACGGATAGCGACGGAAGAGGTCGAGCGGTTGACCGCGAAACTGTCGAGTCTGGCCGGCGCGTGAGCGACGAGAACGGCTTCCCCGAGGAGGACCCCGCCGTCCTGGGCATGGATGCCTCGGGCGACCCGCTGGAGCTGTCGGCGCTGCTCGACGACGAGGAGCGGGCCGCCGACGCCGAGAGCGAGATCGCGCCGCTGCGGGTGACCGACAGCGCCGACGACCTGGCCGAGCTCGCCGACGTCGAGGCCGACCTGGACACCCGGTGGCCCGAGACCAAGATCGAGCCGTCGCTGACCCGGATCGCCGCAGTCATGGACCTGCTGGGCTCGCCGCAGCACGGCTACCCGGCGATCCACGTCGCCGGCACCAACGGCAAGACGTCGGTGACACGGATGATCGACGCCCTGATGACGGCGTTTCATCGCCGAACCGGACGGATCACGAGTCCACACCTGCAGCGTGTCACGGAACGGATCTCGTTGGACGGCAAGCCGATTCCGGCGCGCACCTATATCGACACCTATCGCGAGCTCGAGCCCTACATCACCATGGTCGACGACAGCTCGACGGCGGCCGGCGGTCCTCGGATGAGCAAGTTCGAGGTGCTGACCGCCATGGCCTACGCCGTTTTCGCCGAGGCGCCGGTGGACGTCGCGGTGGTGGAGACCGGCATGGGCGGCCGCTGGGACGCCACCAACGTCATCGACGGTGCGGTCTCGGTCATCACGCCCATCGCGATGGATCACGCCGACTACCTCGGGGACACGCTGGCCGCGATAGCGGGGGAGAAGGCGGGCATCATCAAGCCCGGCGAATCCGATGCCCCGGGCGCGGTCGATCCGGTCACGGTGATCGCCGAGCAGACGCCCGAGGTCATGGACGTATTGCTACGTGCGGCGGTCGAGGCCGGCACGGTCGTCGCCCGGCAGGGTTCGGAATTCGCGGTGCTCGACTCGGTCATCGCGGTCGGCGGGCAGATGCTCAGGATCCAGGGGCTCGGCGGCGTCTACGACGAGGTGTTCCTGCCGCTGCACGGCGCCCACCAGGCATCGAACGCCGCGCTGGCGCTGGCCGCGGTCGAGGCATTTTTCGGCGCCGGTCCCGGTCGTCAGCTCGACATCGACACCGTCCGTGCGGGTTTCGCCACCGTCGCCAATCCGGGTCGGCTCGAACGGTTGCGCAGTGCACCGACGGTGTTCGCCGACGCAGCGCACAATCCGCACGGTGCCGCAGCACTGGCCGACGCGCTCGCCGAGGAATTCGACTTCCGGCGTCTCATCGGCGTCGTCGGGGTGCTCGGTGACAAGGACGCGCGCGGGCTGCTCGAAGCGCTCGAGCCGGTCCTCGACGCCGTCGTCGTCACCGACAACGGATCGCCCCGTGCGCTCGATCCCGAGACTCTCGCCGAGTACGCCCGCGAGGTCTTCGGGGAGGACCGCGTCGTGGTGAAGCCGTTCCTGCCCGACGCCGTCGAGGAGGCGATCGCCCTGGCCGAGGAGGCCCACGGCGAACGAGTGTCGGGCGCGGGCGTCGTCATCACCGGCTCGGTCGTGACCGCCGGTGCCGCCCGCACCCTGTTCGGTAAGGAACCCTCATGACCCGGTACACCCCGCCCACGAACGATCCGTGGAAGGGCTTGCGCGGTGTCATGGCCGGCACGATGATCCTCGAGGTCATCGTGGTCATCCTGGCGTTTCCCGTCGTGTGGCGGCTCGGCGACGGACTGACATGGCTCTCGGGCGGCTATCTCGTGGTGCTCATCGTCGCGATGATCCTCGCCTGCGGGATGCAGGGGCGCCGCAACGCGATCGCCATCGATCTCGGCCTGCAGGTCGCCCTCATCGTCGGCGGTGTCTTCCACTGGTCGATCGCCGTCGTCGGCGTCGTCTTCGGATCGGTGTGGCTCTACATCCGCTACATCAAGGCCGACGTCGAGAAGAGGGTCGAGCGGGGCCTGCTCCCGGGGCAGGAACCGATCGACTGACCGCAGTAGACCTGGACATCTGACCGGGTCTCTTCTCGTTGATGATGTCTGGCCTTTGGTGGCCTCAATACCTGTGGCCGGACCGTTACCGGCGAAGGCGGGCGGAGCCCGGAGGTTGCTGCAACAATGGCCCAAGCTGCGGGGCATTCGGGTCATTCCGCGCAGCTTCACCCATCGCTGAGACATCCAACGTGAGGACGTACGTGCAGTTCCACTCTTTCCGGACGCCCGCCATCTCCGCTCGCATCGGTCGCGCGACAACCCGCGTGGCGGTGCTTGCCGGCGCGGCTCTCGCCCTGGCGGTTCCGGCCGCGGCGTCGGCGGCTCCCGCTCCCCAGCAGGCTCCGCCCGCGATCGCGAATTTCTCGGCTCCGGTCGCCGACGCACCTGTTCCGGTCGGACCGGGTGAGTTCAGCTACATCGCGACCCACTCGATCACCCAGCGTGCCGCCGGGATGAAGGCGCCGGAGGCGATCGCGTCCATGCCGGTGCCGGTTCAATACCGTCCCGCGAATCTTGCTCTGGCCCAACAGTTCGACCTCGCGCTCGCCGGTGCACTCGCATCGCCGGGAGGCTGCGTCCAGGTGGTCGTCGATCCGCGCTCGCGGACCGGGAGCCTGTTCAACTACGGCTTCTTCCCGGTGGCGGGCGAGTACTGCTCCTGACCGCCTGATGGCGCCGACGAGTCGATAAGGTGTCAGTCGTGACTGAACGCACTCTCGTACTCATCAAGCCGGACGGCGTCGAACGCGGACTCGTCGGCGACATCATCAGCCGAATCGAGCGCAAGGGCCTGACCCTCGCGGCTCTCGAACTCAAGACCGTCAGCGACGACGTCGCCGCCGGGCACTACGCCGAGCACGAGGGCAAACCCTTCTACTCGTCGTTGCTCGAATTCATCACCTCCGGCCCGCTGGTCGCGGCCGTACTCGAAGGCCCTCGTGCGATTGCCGCTTTCCGTCAGATCGCCGGCGGCACCGATCCGGTGGAGAAGGCGGTGCCCGGAACCATCCGCGGCGATTTCGCTCTGAACACGCAGTACAACCTGGTCCACGGGTCCGATTCTCCCGAATCGGCGGAACGTGAGATCGCTCTCTGGTTCCCCGAACTCACCAGCTGAGCGGGGTCACACGGCTCGACGCGCGCGGTCAAACGTCCATACTTTGCGGTCATCGGAGCGCGGTATGGGATACTTGCACAGTTATCGGCGACACACTTTGTCGGCGATGACCGGATGACGCGCCCTGGTTTCGGCGCGTCGCGGTGCGGCTGGTCCGCATCGCGACGCCACGGAACCGCAGCTGACCCCACCGAGGTTCGCACTGCTGCCAGCAGGCGAGCACTCAGGTTCGCGCCTGTGCCCGGTGGCGTGGAAGGCGTCCGGGGATGCGGTCATCGACACAGCAAGAGCGTCGTCGGTTGATTCGCACGTCGGATCATCGCGATGACGCGCAGACCACACAACACCGGCCCGACCGGGCCGGGACACAGAGCAAACCCTCGCGTGGCCGCGTCAGCCCGACGCGCCCGGGGGTTCGAGGAGACTGAGTGACCGACAACGGGTCGCCGGCTGACGCGAACGCAGCGTCAGAACCGGCGGAAGAATTTCCCAGCAAACTTCGTGTGCACGCCCTGGCCAGATTCCTGGGCCTGACGAGTCGGCAGGTGCTGGCGCACCTGGCGAATCTCGGGGTGCAGACCCGCAGCCCGCAATCGAGCGTCGACCGCGAGCTCGCCCAGGCGGTGGCCGCACGGGTGCGCGCCGAGGGCGAGGGCGACGAGACTGCGGCGGCCCCGGCCGAGCCGAGCGCGGCACCGACCGAGGCGCCCGAAACAGCAGAGGCGCCCGTAACAGCAGAGGTGCCCGCCGCAGAACCGGCGGCCGCACCCGAGGCGCCGACCCAACCAGAAGCCGCTGCGGTCGAGAACCCGGCCGGCCAACGAGCGCACGCCGAGGCGCCCACGCTGTTCTCCGCGGCATCATCCGGTTACGACGCCCCTCTCGCCGCCACCGGCGAGGAGGAGCCATCGTTCGGAGGCGGACCGCTGTTCCTTCAGCCGCAAGCCCCGGAGGAGAAGCCGAAGGCCGCACGGTCTGCCCGCGCGAAGGCCAAGGTCAAGACGCCCGTGCAGGACGGCGCCGAGCAGGGCCAGACCGACACCCCCGCCGAGGCGGCGTCCCCTGACCAGACCCCGACCGACTCGGGTCGTGTCGAGGCGAAGGCAGACGAGGCCGGCGCAGACCAGGCGGGCGCAGACCAGCCGAGCGCAGACCAGCCGAGCGCAGACCAGCCGCGCGCAGACGAGCCGAGCGCAGACGAGGCGCGCACCGGCAGGACGACTGTGGGCACCGCGGATGCGGAGACCGCCGCCGACGCCGATGCCGGTGATGACAACGACACGGACGATGACTCGGACACCGATGACTCGGACACCGACGACTCGGACACCGACGATTCGAATGCGGACGACTCGGGTTCCGGACGCAGCCGGCGGCGTCGCCGCGGGCGGCGGGGTCGTGGCCGTGGCCGCGGCGATCAGGGCGGTGAGAACGGTGACGACGACGAGTCCGCCGACACCGACGCCGCACGCACCGACGCCGCAGATACCGCCGCGGACACCGGAGCCGCGAAGACCGTCGACCGCGACACCGATACCGATACCGGCGACCGTGGCAGGGCCGACCGCACCGGCGGCGCCGACGACGCCGCGAGCGATCGTGACGACTCCGACGAGGCCGACGCCGACGCCGAGGGCGCGGATGATTCGCGCTCGGAGGACGGCCGCCCGTCCGGGAAGCGCAACAAGCGGCGTCGTCGTGCAGGTGGCGACAGGACCGATGACGCCGAGGGCACGAAGGCACGCTCAGACGCCGCCGACCAGGACGGTTCGGGGAGTGACTCCGCCGGCGCTGACGCCGACGACTCCGACGACTCCGCGGACGACGAGTCGGGTGACGGGTCGTCGACCCGCCGGCGCCGTCGTCGCCGCAGGCGCAAGGTCGGAGGCGAGCAGGAGGATGCGTCGCCGGACGATCCCCCGAACACCGTGGTCCACGAGCGGGAACCGCGCAGCAAGCGTGTCCGCGACGAGGTCCAGGGGATCTCGGGGTCGACGCGGCTCGAGGCGAAGCGTCAGCGGCGTCGCGACGGCCGCGATGCCGGTCGTCGTCGGCCGCCGATCCTGACCGAGTCGGAGTTCCTCGCACGCCGCGAGGCCGTCGACCGGGTGATGGTGGTGCGTGAGCGCAGCGCCAACAGCCGTATCTCCACCGGTGACGGTCACGAGATCGACGCGGTGGAGGACTACACCCAGGTCGCCGTGCTCGAGGACGGTGTCCTCGTCGAACACTTCGTGACGACGTCGACCTCGTCGTCGATGGTCGGCAACATCTACCTCGGTCGGGTGCAGAACGTCCTGCCCGGCATGGAGGCCGCGTTCGTCGACATCGGTCGCGGGCGCAACGGAGTGCTCTACGCCGGTGAGGTCAACTGGGACGCTGCCGGTCTCGACGGGGGTTCCCGCAAGATCGAGCAGGCACTCAAGCCAGGCGACAACGTGCTGGTGCAGGTCAGCAAGGACCCCGTCGGGCACAAGGGTGCTCGCCTGACCACGCAGATCTCACTCGCGGGCCGCTACCTGGTGTACGTGCCGGGTGGCTCGTCCACCGGTATCAGCCGCAAACTGCCCGACGTGGAGCGCAAGCGCCTCAAGCAGATCCTCGCCAAGCTCGTCCCCGACGAGGCGGGCGTGATCATCCGCACTGCCTCCGAGGGTGTCAGTGCCGAGGAACTCGGCGCCGACATCGCACGCCTCGAATCGCAGTGGAAGGCGATCGACGCGTCGGTCGCCGAGGCCAAGAAGGGCGGGGCGTCGGCCCCGAAGGCGCTGTACGAGGAGCCCGACCTCCTGGTGCGCGTGGTTCGCGACCTGTTCAACGAGGACTTCAAGAAGCTCGTCGTCGAAGGCGACAAGGCGTGGAACCTGGTCGAGGGCTACGTCAACTCGGTGGCCTCCGATCTGATGGAGCGCGTCGAGAAGTTCGAGAAGCCGCATGCCGACGCGCCCGACTCGTTCGTCGTGCACCGCATCGACGAGCAGCTGGCCAAGGCCCTGGATCGCAAGGTGTGGCTGCCTTCGGGCGGCACGCTCATCATCGAGCACACCGAGGCCATGACCGTCGTCGACGTCAACACCGGCAAGTTCACCGGCTCGGGCGGCAACCTCGAGGAGACGGTCACCCGTAACAACCTCGAAGCCGCCGAGGAGATCGTGCGCCAGATGCGACTGCGCGACATCGGCGGCATGATCATCGTCGACTTCATCGACATGGTCCTCGAGTCCAACCGGGATCTGGTGTTGCGCAGGCTCACCGAGGCCCTGGCCCGGGACCGTACCCGGCACCAGGTGTCGGAGGTGACGTCGCTGGGTCTGGTCCAGATGACGCGTAAGCGACTGGGGACCGGTCTGCTCGAGGCCTTCTCGACCACGTGCACCTCGTGCAACGGCCGGGGAATCATCGTGCACGCCAATCCGGTGGAGGTCAGGTCCGACGACACGGCGCGCCCCGACGCCGCCGGGTCCAAGAGGTCGCGGCGCGGCAAGAAGAAGGTCGACACGCCTGCCGAGAGCAAGCCTGCGGTCAATCCCGCGCACAAGCCTGCGGCGGAGCATCCGCTGTTCCGTGCGATGGCTGCGACCACCCACGACGGGGAAGAGGTCGAGGGCGGACACGACGAGGCTGCTCCTGCCGATGTCGCGGTTGCCGAGGTGTCGCGCGGCGAACGCCGGGCGCGCGCGGCCGAATCCGAGGCCAAGGACGAGAAGGCCGAGCAGGTGACCGAACCGGACACCGAGAAGGTCCGCCCGCAGGTCGATGCCCAGGTGGCCGCACCCGCCGAGAAGGCGGAGGCCGCAGTGGCGGCGGAGCCGACGGACGGCGGAGCACCGGCGGTCGCGCGACGACGTCGCCGAGTGGTGCGGCGCCCGGCGCAGACGACCACGGCACCCGAGAACGTGGTGATGACCGCGGTGGATGTGGTCCCGGAGACCCCGACGACCACCTTCGGGCCGATCTCCACGGATCCGGGTGAGGCGACCGTCGCGGTGCGGCGTCGACCCCGCAAGCGGACGGCCGGCCGGCCGGCCGGACCGCCGCCGGCCGACACATGATCCGGCGCACCGGATCACCGGGGCGAGGGGCTCGGCGCGCGGACGGGGAGTGAGTTTGACCCGAATGCCGCCGGTCCCGTAACCTTGGAAAGTCGCCTCCCGCGGAGGGTGTGCGCTGTTCTGCCTGCTTCGGCACGGCACACGGTGCGAGCCCCGTCGGCAGGCCCTCTGGTGTGAACCGCAGCCATTCCCGGCCTCAAGGTTGGGTGAACTACGGCCCGCGCCGGGTGTACAACACCAACGCCTCACGAGCGCACAGCGTTCAGAGGCCCGACAGACGAGTAAGAGGAAGAACTTCGATGGCAACGTACGCGATCGTCAAGACCGGCGGCAAGCAGTACAAGGTCGCTGAGGGCGACACTGTCAAGGTCGAGAAGATCGACGGAAAGGTCGGCTCCACGGTGAGCCTGCCGGTCGCGTTGGTCGTCGACGGCTCGACCCTGACCACCGACGCCGACAAGCTGGCCGAGATCTCGGTCACCGGTGAGGTCGTGGAGCACGTCAAGGGCCCCAAGATCCGCATTCACAAGTTCAAGAACAAGACCGGCTACCACAAGCGCCAGGGCCACCGTCAGAAGCTGACGGTCCTCAAGGTCACCGGCATCAAGTAGTCGACGCAGCTTCTACGAAGACCCCAGGAGGACTGACACATGGCACATAAGAAGGGCGCGTCCAGCTCGCGCAACGGTCGCGATTCAAACGCCCAGCGACTCGGCGTGAAGCGCTTCGGCGGCCAGCAGGTGAGCGCAGGCGAGATCCTGGTTCGCCAGCGCGGCACCAAGTTCCATCCCGGCGTCAACGTCGGACGCGGCGGCGACGACACCCTGTTCGCGCTTTCCGCGGGCGCGGTGGAGTTCGGCTCCAAGCGTGGCCGCAAGACGGTCAACATCGTCCCGGAACCCGCTCAGGTCTGACCCGAGCAACCGGCACGACAGAAGCTCTTGGACAGGGCGGGCAGGGTCATCGCGTACCCCGCCCGCCCTGTTCTTTTTTGAACGGAAGAAGGATTTCGATGTCACGGTTCGTCGACCGCGTGACCATTCATGTCGCGGCGGGTAACGGCGGCCACGGCTGCGCGTCGGTCCACCGGGAGAAGTTCAAGCCTCTCGGCGGCCCGGACGGCGGCAACGGTGGTAACGGCGGCTCGGTGAAGCTCGTCGTCGACCCGCAGGTGCATACGCTGCTCGACTTCCACTTCCACCCACATGCGAAGGCCGGCAACGGCAAGCCGGGCGCCGGCGACAACCGCGACGGTGCGAACGGTGAGGACCTCGTCCTCAAGGTGCCCGACGGCACCATGGTCCTCGATGACAACGGCAAGATCGTCGCCGACCTCGTCGGCGCGGGCACCACCTTCGACGCCGCGGCCGGTGGCCGCGGCGGGCTGGGCAACGCGTCCCTGGCCTCGAAGGCGCGCAAGGCCCCCGGGTTCGCGTTGCTCGGCGAGGAGGGGCAGGAACGCTCCCTGGTTCTCGAACTCAAGTCGGTCGCCGACGTGGGTCTCGTCGGGTTCCCGTCCGCGGGCAAGTCGTCGCTGGTGTCGGTGCTCTCCGCCGCCAAGCCGAAGATCGCCGACTACCCCTTCACGACGCTGGTCCCGAACCTGGGCGTGGTGCAGGCCGCCGGTGACGTGTTCACCATCGCCGATGTCCCCGGCCTCATCCCGGGCGCCTCGACGGGACGCGGCCTCGGCCTGGAGTTCCTGCGCCACCTCGAGCGGTGTGCCGTGCTCGCGCACGTCGTCGACTGCGCCACACTGGAACCGGGCCGCGACCCGCTGTCCGACATCGATGCTCTCGAGGCCGAACTGGCCGCATACCGACCGGCTCTCGACGCCGACCACGGACTCGGTGATCTCGCTTCTCGCCCGCGCGTGGTCATCCTCAACAAGATCGATGTGCCCGATGCCGCCGAACTCGCCGATCTCGTCGAACCGGAAATCGCCGAACGCGGTTGGCCGGTGTTCCGGATCTCGGCCGTCGCCCACGAGGGTCTGCGTGAGCTGACCTTCGCGCTGGCGCGGATGGTTCGGGAGTACCGGGAAGCCCAGCCGGCGAAGGTGCCCAAGCGTGCGATCATCCGGCCCAAGGCCGCCGACGAGACCGGCTTCACCATCGAGACCGATCCGGACAACGAAGGCGGGTTCATCGTTCGCGGCACGCGTCCGGAACGCTGGATCGCGCAGACACAGTTCGACAACGACGAGGCGGTGGGCTACCTCGCCGACCGGCTCACCCGGCTCGGCGTCGAGGACGAGTTGGTGCGCCGAGGTGCCGAGCCGGGTGCGCCGGTCACGATCGGGGCCGTGACGTTCGACTGGGAACCGACCACACCCATGGGTGACGAGGTCCCGATCACCGGGCGCGGCACCGACATTCGTCTCGACCGGTCCGATCGCGTCGGCGCCGCCGAACGCAAGCAGGCCCGCCGGCTGCGGCGCGGAGTGCCGGGTGAGGACGGGGAGCAGGACCTGCCGTGACCTCGGCAACCAGCCAGGGGATGCACGACGGGGGAGTTCGGGACCGGATCGCGCATGCCCGCAGCGTCGTGGTCAAGATCGGGTCCTCGGCGCTGACCGACCTCGCCGAAGGGCTTGACCGCAACCGCCTCGATGCGCTCGCCGATGCGCTGGAGGCGCGGATGCGCGCCGGTTCCGATGTGATCGTGGTGTCCTCGGGAGCCATCGGCGCGGGCATCGCCCCGCTCGGCCTGAAGAAACGTCCCACCGACCTGGCGACCAAGCAGGCGGCGGCGAGCGTCGGACAGCTGGCGCTCGCACACGCCTGGGGGACCTCCTTCGCGCGGTACGGTCGTACGGTCGGCCAGGTCCTGCTCACCGCCGATGACATCTCCAATCGCAGTCACCATGCGAATGCCCAACGCACACTGGACCGTTTGCGTTCGCTGGGCGCGGTCGCGGTGGTGAACGAGAACGACACCGTGGCGACCACCGAGATCCGGTTCGGCGACAACGACCGGCTCGCCGCGCTCGTCGCCCATCTCTCGGGCGCCGATGCGCTCATTCTGCTGTCCGACGTGGACGGCCTGTACGACGGTGACCCGCGCAAGGTGGGCGTCGACGGCCGGCGTGCGCGGCTGATCCCCGAGGTGAACGGTCCCGAGGACCTCGACGGCGTGATCGCCGGATCCGGGGGAGCGCTGGGGACCGGCGGCATGGCGTCGAAACTGGCGGCCGCCCGGTTGTCGGCCGACGCCGGGGTGCCGGTGCTGCTGGCCGCCGCCTCGTCGGCCGCGCAGGCGCTGGCCGACGCCTCCGTGGGGACGGTGTTCGCCGCACGTCCCGAGCGCATGTCCGCACGTCGGTTCTGGGTACGCCACGCCGCGGACGCGCGCGGGCAGATCATCCTCGACGACGGCGCGGTGGCCGCGGTGTCCCGCCGGCGCCGGTCGTTGCTCGCCGCGGGAATCGTGGGGGTCAAGGGCAGGTTCTTCGACGGCGACGTCGTGGAATTGGTCGACCGGCACGGAGCGGTGCGGGCGCGAGGGGTCGCGGCCTACACAGCCGACGACGTCACCTCGATGATCGGCCGGTCGACCGGCGATCTGCCGGCCGAGCTGCAACGCCCGGTGGTGCACGCCGACGATCTCGTCGTCGTCACGCGCTGACCGAGCCACCCGGCGGGCTCACATGGCGGCCATGGCGGGCAGGACCACCCCGGCCTCGTGATCGATCTTCAAGGTCGCGATGTCGTCGGCGCGGGTGTGACCGCGGTTGACGATGATCAGCGGTTTGCCCGCGCGGTGCGCGCGTCGCGCGAACCTCAGACCTGACATCACCGTCAACGACGACCCCACGACGACAAGTGCGTCGGCGTCGTCGACCACCGAGAACGCGTGCTCGACAGTGGTTTTCGGCACGGTCTCACCGAAATAGACGATGTCGGGTTTGAGGATGCCGCCGCAGTGCGGGCAGTCGACCATACGGAAGCCGGAGGTGTCGGAGAGGGTGGCGTCGGCGTCGGGGGCCACCTCGATGGCCCCGCGCCCGCCGACCCGCTCGGCGAAGCCCTCGTTGACGGACTCGAGGAGCCCGGCCAGCCGGTGCCGGGAGATGCGCCAGTCGCAGGCCAGGCAGCGAACCCGCCCGTAGCAGCCGTGCAACTCCACCACCCCCCGCGTGCCGGCCTTGGTGTGCAACATGTCGACGTTCTGGGTGATGACCGTCGAGAGCCGACCTCGCCGCTGGAGATCGGTGAGCGCGAGATGTGCGCTGTTGGGAAGTGCCGCGTCCATGTGCCGCCAGCCGAGATGATTCCTGGCCCAGTAGTGGCGACGGAACTCCGGGGAGGACAGGAACATCTCGAGGGTCATCGGCGTCCGCGGCGGAGACCCGGGACTGCGGTAGTCGGGGATGCCGGAATCGGTGGAGATCCCGGCACCGGTCAGTACCGCGAAGCGACGCCCGGCGAGGATGTCGGCGGACAGGGCGATCCGGTCCTCGACGTCGTCGTCGGGCGGGGTGTGTTCGGCCGGGCTGTGGCCGAGCTGGAGACGGGTACGCACCCTGACCAGGATAGGCGCGACTCAGACGGTGTCCGCCGGGTCCAGCGCGGCCGTGGTCTGCGCCACGAACCACCGTTCCCAGCGGTCGGGGCTCCAGCCCCGTTCCTGGGTGAGTCGAAGCCACACGGTCCGGGAGGCGAGTATCCACATCGAGTCCACCACCTCGTCGTCCGGTTCCCGGCCCTGGATCAGGGTGAGCGCCCAGCGCACCTCCTGCCAGCGGGTCTGTTCGCGCCGGTCCCGAAGCGCGGACGCCTCGTCGTCGGTGACGGCGGCCTGGTCCAGAACATGCTGGATGGCGGCGGAACGGATGTGCGTGGCGCACAACCAGGACGCCGCGGCGCGGATGCGTTCGTGGCGATCGCCGTGACCCATCGCCTGGTACTCGGCGGTCTCGCGTACCGGGACGTCTTCGTTCCGGCGTAGCGCCGAGACGATGCACGCATCGAGAAGATCGAGCTTGGTGGCGAACTGGCGGTAGACGGTCGGCCGTGTCAGTCCCGCACGGCCGGCCACCCCGGCCATCGTAGTCGTGACCCAACCCTCCTGACAGAACATGGCGGTGGCGGTGTCGATGACCAGGGCGCGGTTCTCGCGCGCTCGCGTCGTCCGCAGTTCCGAGGTGTAGGTCCTGGACACGAATGACAGTCTAGACAAAATTGGAAATACACGGTGTAATTCCAATTGTCGGTGATCCGCGCAGAGGGCCACCATCTCAGGGGGGAGCACCCATGACGGACTTCGAGGTACAGACACGGCTCGGGCGCATACACGTCCGCGATGTCGGGAACGGGCCACCGGCGGTGTTGTGGCACAGCATGTTCGTCGACTCGGCGAGTTGGGACCGCATCGTGCCCGGGCTCGCAGCGCACCGTCGGCTGTTCATCGTCGACGCACCGTGGTGCGGCGCGAGCGAGAAGTCGGCTCCGGCCGCGGACATGGAGACGTGCGTGGGTGTGGCCACCGAGCTCATCGAGGCGGTCGGGGACCGGTGTGGGGCGGATGCGGTGGACTGGGTCGGCAACGCATGGGGCGGCCATGTCGGCATGCATCTCGCCGCGGTCGAGCCGGCGCGCATCAACACCCTGGTGGCGATGAGCGCACCCACCGGGCCGATCGACCGCGAGCTGCGGCGCCGAATCCAGCTGCTGCTGCCGCTCTACCGGATCATCGGCGCACGAGGCCCGGTGTGGTCGGCCATCTCGACCACCCTGCTCACCGACGCCACCCGGCGCGACGACCCCGACGCCGTCGCCACGTTGCGTCGCGGTCTCGCAGTCTCGGGCCGGTCGATGATCCCGGCCGTACGGACGGCCATCCTCAACCGCACCGACCTGACATGGGCGGCTGCGCGCATCGCATGCCCGGTGCTGTTCGTCACGACCGACGACCGCGGCGAGTGGACGCCGGAGGAGGCCCGCGCGGTGGCGCGCACCATGCACGACGCCCGTGAGGTCACCATCGGCGAAGCCCGGGTGATCCCCGCCCTCGAACAACCGGCCCGGACAGCCGATGCCGTGCTGGCCTTCTGGGCGCAGACATCGGACAAGACGACGGCACCGCAGAAAACAACGAAATCGCCGCTCCCGACGACGATCGCCGACAACCGGCGACCGCCACGGGAGCGGCGATTGTGAGAGCTCTCTGACGTCGGGAACTCAGGAGGAGACGGCCTCCTCGGCGTGCTTACCGGTCGGCTGTGGGACGGCGACCAGCGGGTACACCCCGTGTTCGTCGTGGACCTCGGTGCCGACGACCGGCGGGTTGAAGACACACAGCATGCGCAACTGCGTATCGGCGGTGACGGTGTGCCGCTCATGACCGTTCAACAGGTACATCGTGCCGGGGGCGAGGGGATAGGTTTCGCCTGTCTCGCGGTCGAGGAGGGTGCCCTCACCCTCGACAAGCCAGACGGCCTCGACATGGTTGGCGTAGTGGAATTCGTTCACCGAGCCGGCGTTGATCGTCGTCTCGTGGAACGAGAAGCCCACGTTGTCGCCGCCGAGAATGATGCGCTTGGAGACCCAGTTGCCCTTGGGGTCGGCGACCTCGCGGTCGGTACCGCTGATTTCAGCTGTGGTTCGGACGATCATCCGAGCACCTCCTTGACTGCATCGGTCAGAATGGACAGGCCGCGGTCGAGGTCCTCGCGCGAGATCGTCAGCGGCGGAAGCAACTTGACGACCTCGTCGGAAGGACCCGACGTCTCGGCGAGGAGGCCCTCGCCGAACGCCAGGGCGCAGACCTTGCCCGCCGCGGTGTGGTCGTCGAAAGCGAGTCCGCGAACCATGCCGCGACCGCGGGTCGAGATGCCGTCGTAGCGGTTGCACAGCTCGGCGAAGACCTCATTGATGCGCTCGCCCTTGGCGTGCACCTCGCGGCTCAGAGTGTCGTCGGCCCAATAGGTTTCGATCGCCTTGGCCGCGGTGACGAAGGCCGGGTTGTTGCCGCGGAACGTGCCGTTGTGCTCACCGGGGGTCCACACGTCGAGCTCGGGCTTGAACAGGGTCAGTGCGAACGGCAGGCCGTACCCGCTGATGGACTTGGACAGGGTGACGATGTCGGGCTTGATGCCGGCTTCCTCGAAAGAGAAGAACTCGCCGGTGCGGCCGCAACCCATCTGCACGTCGTCGACGATGAGCAGGATGTCGCGACGTTCGCACAGGTCGGCGAGGGCGCGCAGCCACTCGGTGCGGGCGACGTTCACGCCGCCCTCACCCTGGACGGTCTCGACGATGACCGCGGCGGGGCGGTTGAGACCGCTGCCGGAGTCGTCGAGCACGCGCTCGAACCAGCCGAAGTCCTCCATGACGCCACCGAAGTAGTTGTCGAAAGGCATCGGGGTGGCGTGGACCAGCGGGATTCCGGCGCCTGCGCGCTTCATCGAATTGCCGGTCACCGCCAGCGATCCGAGGGTCATGCCGTGAAAGGCGTTGGTGAAGCTGATGATCGACTCGCGGCCGGTGACCTTACGGGCGAGCTTGAGGGCCGCCTCGACGGCGTTGGTGCCGGTGGGGCCGGGGAACTGGATCTTGTAGTCCAGGCCGCGCGGCGCCAGGATGTGCTCGGTGAACTTCTCGATGAAGTTCCCCTTGGCCACGGTCGCCATGTCCAGACCGTGGGTGATGCCGTCGGCCTCGATGTACTCGAGGAGGGCCTTCTTCAGCACGGGATTGTTGTGGCCGTAGTTCAGCGAACCGGCACCGGCGAAGAAGTCGAGGTATTCGCGACCGTTCTGGTCGGTGATGTAGGAACCCTTGGCGGTGGTGAACACAGCGGGCCAGTTACGGCAGTAGCTGCGAACCTCGGATTCGTGGGTGGTGAAGACGGAGTCGTCGATGGTGGTGTCGAGAAGTTGCATGATTCGTGCTTCCTTCTGGTGTGACATCTTTTTCAGGTTTATTCGCCGAGATCGCAGAGGCGCTGTCATGAGTCCATCGATCAGGGGTGCGCCGATGAAAGCCGTTGTGCGGGTGCATCTCCCGGGGTGCACCCGCAATCGGGGTAAAGCCGTGTCGTCTCGCCGGCGCATGCGCGCGGGATCGCTATCGCTGCCCGTCAGGGCTCGGGGATCTCCGGTTCCAGCATGTAGAGGTCCTCCGGCTCGTGTGCGTCCGGAAAAGCGTTGACGGGGAACAGGTCTCGACGCTCGAAACGAAGTCCCCGCGCCTTGGCGACAGACTCGAACAGGCGCTGCGAGGGCACGTTGTCCGGGCTGATGGTCGTGTGCATCGCGACCATGCCCTGGCGGTTGACCCGATCGAAGAGGTGATGCAGCATGGAGCCGGCGATGCCGTGTCCGCGAACATCGTCGTCGACGGCGACCTGCCAGACCATCAGGGTCGAGGGGTCGCTCTGCCGACGGTAACCGGTGACGAAACCGACTACGCGGCCGTCGACTTCGGCGACGATGGACGTCGAGGCGAAGTCGTGGCACCAGAGAACATAGGAATAACTCGAGTTGACGTCGAGGACCTTCGAATCCGACGCGATTTCCCAGAGTCGTGTGCCGTCGTCGACCGTTGGTACGCGGTAGTCGACAGCGAGGGCGGTTGTTGGGGCCGATCTTGTTTGGGAAGGGCTCATAACGCATTCGACGTTAACAACGCGTGTCGGCGAAGTCATGTACCAGGCGAAATTGCCCCCGCGAACGCCTACCTTACGCCTGCTCAGGCACGCAATGTGAAGTGGGTCACAAAGACGTGATTCCTGATTGGGTTCGGGGGTGCGGTGGACGGCAGAATGGCCCCATGACGAGGATCATCGCGGGCGAGCTGCGGGGGCGGCGTCTGCGCGTCCCGGACGAGGGGACCCGGCCCACATCGGATCGGGTTCGCGAGTCGGTGTTCAACATGCTCGACGCTCGCTTCGATCTCGACGGCATGTCGGTGCTCGACCTCTACGCGGGATCTGGCGCCCTGGGCATCGAGGCGGTGTCCCGCGGTGCCGCCGACGTCACGTTCGTGGACTCCGGACGTAAGGCCGCAGCGACGATCGGCGCCAATGTGAAGGCCTGTGGAATCGCATCCTCCGCCACCGTACTCGCGCGTTCGGTGTCTGCCTACCTGTCGTCTTCTCCGGAGCGCGTCTTCGATCTCGTCTTCTCCGACCCGCCCTACGACCTCGATGCGCAGACGATCGCCGCGGACCTCGGTCATCTGGTCTCCCGGCTCGCCGACGGTGCGCTGGTCGTGGTGGAGAGGTCGACGCGCTCACGCGGCGACATCTGGCCCGAGGGTTTCGAGGCGGTCCTGGACAAGTCGTACGGCGACACCCGGGTGGAGGTCGGCGTCCGTATCTGACCGGTAAGTTCGGTCCATGACAACGGCAGTGTGTCCCGGCTCCTTCGATCCCTTCACCCTCGGCCATCGATATGTGGTCGAACGCGCGGCGGCCTGTTTCGACGAGGTCGTCATCACCGTGGTGGTCAATCCCAACAAGCGCGGGATGTTCAGCGTCGACGAGCGGATCGGCCTCATCGCCGAGGATTGTGCCGATCTGGGCAACGTGCGCGTCGATCGGTGGGAGGGATTGCTCGTCGACTATCTGCGCCAGGAGTCGATCCACACCATCGTGAAAGGGCTGCGCTCGGCCGTCGACTTCGACTATGAGGTGCCGATGGCCCAGATGAACCGCGAGCTCGCGGACGTGGAGACCGTATTCCTCCTCACCGATCCCCGGTTCGCCCATGTGTCGAGCTCCCTGGTGAAAGAGGTCGCCAAGCTGGGCGGGGACGTCACACCGTTCCTGTCCGCGCACATCCACGAGCGCCTGCAGGCGCGACTGTCGGGGGAGCGGTCGGTCTGAGCGGACGTCTGCCCTGAGGGTCGCCGGGATGGGAGCCGACCTGGGCAATCGCGACACACCCCTCCCGCTTCACGAGTCACAAGCGCAACATTCGGCACAATGGCCACAAGATCACCAACTGTTACAAACAGGCAGAAGCCGGATTGGGGTGGCTGTGTACCGGGTATTCGAGGCTCTCGACGAGCTCGTCGCGATAGTCGAAGAGGCGCGTAGCGTGCCGATGACCGCGGGGTGCGTCGTCCCACGCGGGGATGTGCTGGAACTTCTCGACGACATCAAGGACTCCATCCCCGGCGAGCTCGACGACGCCCAGGACGTCCTGGACCAGCGCGACACCCTGATCGGTGACGCGCGACACCACGCCGAGACGACGGTCGCCAAGGCGGACTCCGAGTCCGAGGCGGTGCTCGCGCACGCACGGGCCGAAGCCGACCGCATCCTCTCCGAGGCCAAGGCGCAGGCCGACCGCATGGTCGACGAGGCCGCGTCGCACTCGAACTCGCTCCTCGAGGACGCGACCGAAGAGGCGCACCGGCTGCAGACCAGCGCGGCACGGGAATTCGAGGCCGTCACCGGCCGGGCGCGTGCCGAGGCGCAGCGCACCATCGACGCCGCCAACAACACCTACGACAAGTCGGTTGCCGACGGCATCGCCGAGCAGCAGCGGCTGGTCTCCGAGACCGAGGTAGTCGGTGCGGCGAAGTCCGAGGCCGAGCGCATCATCGATGCGGCGCATGCCGAGGCCGATCGCCTGCGCGGGGATTGCGACGTCTACGTCGACGAGAAGCTCGCGCAGTTCGAGGAGATCCTCACCGGCACAATGCGGTCGGTCAACCGCGGACGCCACCAGCTGCGCACCGGCGCCGGCATGCACGACTACGTCGAATACCCGCGCGGGGTCGACGACCAGGGTCGTGGCGACGCACGTACCGCGGGAAACCGTCCCCGCGAGGCCTCGACGCACAACAGCTACGACCGCGACCAGGGATCTCCGCTGGCCGTCTGACCGGAGGGGAAAAGGCGTGCGCGAAGTCCGATCGGAAACGCGGTCGAGAGCTCGGCTCCGCACACGCCGCCGGGGCCGGTCGATCATTCGCCGCTCCGAGCGTATGGTGGTCGTCTGTGGCTGATCATGCTGTGACATCAGAAGCGTCGCACGGTCGCGATTCTGCGCCGCGGCGCGAACCCTTCGTCCTCGACATCAGATCGCTGGGACGCCGACCGGGCACCATGTCCGAGGTTCATCGCACTGTGACGACACCGGAGAAGCTCGGTGTGGAGATGGTGGGTATCCCCGCCGACTCCGAGGTCGACCTCGACCTCCGCCTCGAGGCGGTGAGCGAGGGAGTCCTGGTGACCGGCACCGCCTGTGGCGAGACCGTCGGCCAGTGCGCTCGGTGCCTGGAACCCGTCGACGGGACGGTGACGGTGTTCCTCACGGAGCTGTTCGCCTACCCCGACAGTCAGACCGAGCAGACCAGCGAGGCCGACGACATCCATCGCATCGTCAACGACCGCATCGACCTCGAACAGTCGATCATCGACGCCGTCGCGCTGGAACTGCCGATGTCGCCGCTGTGTTCGGAGGACTGCCCCGGTCTGTGCCCGGTGTGCGGCATCCGGCTCGCCATCGCCGAGCCGGGGCACGCGCATGAGGTGATCGACCCGCGCTGGGCAGGGTTGGTGGACAAGTTCGCCGACCGCGAGGACAGCAGCTCGCAGACACCGGATTCCGACGCGCAGGGACGTCGTGACTGACGTTGCGCGCGAGGCAGGTCCCCATGCGGCGCTACTCGCCGCTCTCGACACCGACATCCGTGACGACCTCCTCACGCTGGCGCTGACGCATCGCTCCTACGCGTACGAGAACGGCGGCCTGCCGACCAACGAACGACTCGAGTTCCTCGGCGACTCCGTCCTCGGCGTGGTGATCACCGAACGCCTCTACCTCCGATACCCCGATCGTCCCGAGGGTGAACTGGCGAAAATCCGTGCGAGCGTGGTCAACATGCACGCGCTGGCCGACGTCGCCCGCGGTCTGGGCGACGAGGGCGGCCTCGGCACGTACCTGTACCTCGGACGCGGCGAGGAGATGACCGGCGGCCGCGACAAGGACTCGATCCTCGCCGACGGGCTCGAGTCGCTGTTCGGCGCGGTGTTCCTGAGCCACGGCCTCGAAACCTCGCAGCGCGTCATCCTGCGGCTCTTCGACGAGCGCATCGCCGTCGCGGGCCAACTCGGTGCCGGGCTGGACTGGAAGACGTCGCTGCAGGAACTGAGCTCCGAGCGCGGCTACGGCCCCCCGCAGTACCAGATCAGCGCGACCGGTCCCGACCACAACAAGGAGTTCACCGCGATCGCCCTGGTGGCCGGGGAGAATCTCGGTGAGGGGGTCGGCCGGACCAAGAAGGAAGCCGAGCAGCAGGCCGCTGCCCACGCGTGGAAAGTGCTCACCGAGCGCGCCTCCGCCTCGTCGTGAGCTCAAGCGTCGTGACATCACGCGTCCTGACACCGATCCATGCCTGAACTACCCGAGGTCGAGACCGTCCGCATGGGGCTCGAGAAGCACCTGACCGGGCGGACGGTGACCGCGGTCGAGGTGCTCCATCCCCGTGCCGCTCGGCGCCACGCCGGCGGAGAACCCGATCTGATCGGTCGCCTGGCGGGCAAACACGTCACCGGGGTGCGCCGTCGCGGCAAGTACATGTGGATCGACGTCGCCGACGACACCGACCGCGCCGCACTCGTCGTGCATCTCGGCATGAGCGGGCAGATGCTGATCGCCCGCGGCGGAGCACCCGATCACACCCACCTCCGCATCCGCGCAACCCTCGACGACGACAACGAACTGCGTTTCGTCGACCAACGCACCTTCGGGGGCTGGCACCTCGACGACTACACCGCCGACGTGTACGCGATTGACGGCGATCCCGCCCGAGCCGCCGACATCCCGATGTCGGTCGCGCACATCGCCACCGACCCGTTCGACCCCGCCTTCGACGCCACGCGCGTCGTGAACCGCATGCGGTCCAAGCACTCCGAGATCAAACGCGTCCTCCTCGACCAGACCGTCATCTCCGGCGTCGGCAACATCTACGCCGACGAGGCGCTCTGGCGTGCACGTCTGCACGGCGCGCGGATCGCCGAGACCATCAGCCGCAAGAAGCTCGGCGAGCTCGTCGACGCCGTCACCGAAGTCATGTCGGAGGCGCTGCAGGCCGGTGGCACCTCCTTCGACGCCCTGTATGTGAACGTCAACGGGCAGTCGGGGTACTTCGAGCGGTCGCTGAACGCCTACGGGCGCGTCGGACAGCCGTGCCGGCGCTGCGGAGCGGTGATGCGCCGGGAATCTTTCATGAACCGCAGCTCTTACTATTGTCCGCGGTGTCAACGCCCCCCGAGCGGATCGATCCCGCGCTGACCCACGCAGCAGCGCTGCGCCGGGAATGTTCATGACCGCGGCTCTTACTATGGTCCACGGTGCCAGCGCCGCACCGCCGCCTGAGAGGACTCATCGCAGCATGACGATCGAACAGAACACCGCCGCACCGGCCGAGGCCGCGGAGCCGCCGCACACCGACCTCTGGGTCGAACGCACCGGCACCCGGCGCTACACCGGGCGCAGCTCGCGCGGTGCGGAGGTGCTCATCGGTTCGCAGGACGTCGAGGGTGTCTTCACGCCCGGGGAGCTGCTGAAGATCGCGCTGGCCGCTTGCACCGGGATGTCGTCGGACCGTCCGCTGTCACGTCGTCTCGGTGACGACTACGACGCCACCGTCCGGGTGAGCGGCGACGCCGACCGGGAGAACGAGGTGTACCCGCGGATCTCCGAGATCCTCGAGGTCGACCTCTCCGAACTCGACCCCGACGCCGCGCAGCGCCTGCTGGTCGTCGTCGAGCGCGCCATCGACGCTGTGTGCACGGTCGGACGCACCATCAAGGCCGGCGCCGAGGTCGACCTGAAGATCGCGACGGACTGACAGCATGAACACCGACCCCGTCCGGCTGTCCGCGTTCGTCCACGGACAGGTCCAGGGTGTGGGCTTCCGGTGGTGGACGCGGTCGCGGGCCCTGGAGCTCGGTCTGGTCGGTTACGCGTCCAACCAGGCCGACGGACGGGTGCACGTCGTGGCCGAAGGGCCCCGCGACAAGGTGCTGGCGCTGCTCGATGCGCTTCGGTCGGGGGAGACCCCCGGCCGGGTGGATCTGGTCGTCGACAGCCTGGACCCGGCGCGCGGAGACCTGACGGGGTTCGTCGAACGGTGAGCGGCGCCCGAAACGGATCGCGATGGTGAGTAGTCTGTACCGTCGTGCACCTCAAAAGCCTGACCCTGAAGGGCTTCAAGTCGTTCGCCTCGGCGACGACTCTGCGCTTCGAGCCGGGTATCACGTGCGTCGTAGGTCCCAACGGCTCGGGTAAATCCAACGTCGTCGACGCCCTGACCTGGGTGATGGGCGAGCAGGGCGCCAAGGCGTTGCGCGGCGGGAAGATGCAGGACGTCATCTTCGCGGGCACTTCCGGTCGCCCGCCGCTGGGCCGTGCCGAGGTGACCCTCACCATCGACAACGCCGACGGTGCGCTCCCGATCGAGTACTCCGAGGTGTCCATCACGCGGCGGATGTTCCGCGACGGTGCGGGCGAATACGAGATCAACGGCAATTCGTGTCGCCTGATGGATGTGCAGGAACTGCTGTCCGATTCGGGAATCGGCCGGGAGATGCACGTCATCGTCGGCCAGGGACGGCTCTCGGCGATCCTGGAGTCCCGGCCGGAGGATCGCCGGGCATTCATCGAGGAGGCCGCGGGCGTCCTCAAGCACCGCAAACGCAAGGAAAAGGCGGTCCGCAAGCTCGACTCGATGCAGGCCAACCTCGCCAGGCTCACCGACCTCACCTCCGAACTGCGGCGTCAGCTCAAACCGCTCGGACGCCAGGCCGAGGTGGCACGGCGCGCGCAGACCGTGCAGGCCGACCTGCGCGACGCCCGCCTCCGGCTCGCCGCCGACGACCTGGTGACCCGCCGGACCGAGATGGCCGAGCACAACGCCGCCGAGGACGAGGTGCGGCGCAGGCAGGACGAGGTGGCCGCCGAACTCGACAAGGCGAACGCCGAACTGGCCGAACACGAGCAGCACCTCGCCGAGATCACGCCCGCGGCCGCGGCCGCCGGTCGCGCATGGTTCCGGCTCTCGGCGCTGGCTGAGCGCGTCGACGCCACCCGCCGCGTGGCCGCCGAGCGCAGCCGTTTCCTCAGCGAGGCGACCACCGAGACCACCGGCGCCGATCCGGACGAACTCGACGAGCAGGCGCTCGAGGCCGCCGAACTCGAGGCCGAGCTGGCCGAGGGCGTCGAAATCGCCGCCGAACAGCTCGAGACCGCACGTGAGGAGCTCGGCGAGCGGGAATCGATCGCCGAGGCCGCCGAGACGGCGCACCTGGCGGCGGTGCGCGCCATCGCCGACCGGCGCGAGGGGTTGGCCAGGCTGGAGGGGCAGATCGACAACCTGCGCACCCGATCGGAATCGGTCGACTCCGAGGCAGACCGGCTCACCGCCGCGATCGCGGCCGCTACCGAACGCGCGGAAAGTGCTACCGCGCAACAGGATTCGGCAGCCGCTGAGCTCGCGCAGCTGGAGTCCTCCGAACGTGCCCTCGACGAGCACCACGAACGTTGCGTGGCCGCGCTCAACCTGTCGAACGAGCGGCTCGCCACGCTGCAGGCCTCACATCGCGAAGCCGAGCATTCGATCGCCTCGCTGTCGGCCCGGGTGGATGCGCTCGCGATGGGCCTGGAACGCGGTGACGGCGGCGCCTGGCTCCTGGAGAACGCACCGGACGGACTCATGGGTCCGATGTCGGAGCTGGTCACGGTGGAACCCGGTTTCGAGACCGCGATCGCCGGAGCGCTCGGACCGGTGGTCGACGGCATAGTCACCATCGACGGGGTCGCGGCGATCCGCGCCCTGGAGGCACTCAAGGCCGGTGATGGTGGACGGGCCGCCCTGCTCTGCGGCGGCCTGACCGTCCCCGTCCCGGCGCGGCAGGTGAGCCTGCCCGACGGTGCCCGGTGGGCGGCGTCGGTCGTCAGCTGCCCGGCCGACATCCGCGGCGCCATCGACACCGTCCTGGCCGACACCGTCATCGTCGAGGACCCGTCCCAGGGTCTGGAGCTCGCGCGCCGCCTCGGCGTCCGCGCGGTCACCCACGCGGGCGACCGGATCGGTCCGGCCTCGATCGAGGGCGGATCGTCGCGGCGGCCCTCGACACTCGAGGTGCAGTCGGCCATCGATGCCGCCTCCGAACAACTCACCACGGCGCGCCGCCGCGTCGAAGAACTCGAGGCGGCCCTCGACGGCGCCCTCACCGAACAGCGCGATCGTCGCGAGGCCGCCGAGGAGGCGCTGGCCGCGCTGCACGAGTCCGACGCGGGCGTCGGCGCCGCATACGAGCAGATGGCCAGACTGGGGCACGAGATCCGGACCGCTCGTGCGGAAGCCGATCGGCTGACGCGCCAGCGCAACTTCCTCGAGAAGGGGCGCGAGGAGGCGGTGGAGTCCCTGCGTGAGCTCGAGGAACGACTGCGCCTGGCCCGCGACGATTCCGAGGGCGGCTCCGAGGTGTCGGCCGACGACTCCGAGCGCGCCACTGCCGCAGCCGCCGTGGCAGTGGCCCGCGGCGCGGAGATGGAGGCCCGGCTCACCCTGCGTACCGCCGAGGAGCGCCTCGCCTCGGTCCGGGGCAAGGCGGAGTCGTTGCGGCGAGCCGCCCAGCGCGAGCGCGAGGCGCGGGAGCGCGCGCGACGCCAGGACGAGATCCGCAAGCAGGCCGCAGGCGTCGCCGAGGCCGTCGAACGTGCGGGCGCCCAGGTGGCCGAACGTCTCGCCGCCGCGGTGGCCTCGGCGCAGGCCGGACGCGATGAACTCGAGGAGATCCGGATCGCGCGCACCGCCACGCTCGATGAGCTGAAGGTGCGTGCCGGCGAACTGACCACCACGCTGAACTCCCTGCGCGACACCGTTCATCGCGACGAGGTGGCCCGCGCCCAGGTCGCATTACGCATCGAACAACTCGAGGAACAGGTCCTCGAGACCTTCGCGATGGCCCCCGACGACCTGATCGCCGAGTACGGACCCGACGTGCCGATGCCCCCGTCGGCGCTCGAGATGGCGGAGTACGAGCAGGCGAAGGAGCGGGGGGAGCAGGTGGTCGCACCGGCGCCGATGCCGTACAACCGGGCCACCCAGGAGGCGCGGGCGAAGAAGGCGCAGAAGGACCTCAACACGCTCGGCAAGGTCAACCCACTCGCACTCGAGGAGTTCGCGGCGCTCGAGGAACGCTACAACTTCCTCTCGTCGCAGCTCGAGGACGTCAAGGCGGCCCGCAAGGACCTGCTCGACGTGGTGGACGAGGTCGATGCCCGCATCCTGCAGGTGTTCACCGAGGCCTACGCCGACGTCGAGCGCGAGTTCGGGCAGGTGTTCCAGACCCTGTTCCCCGGCGGGGAGGGTCGACTGGTGCTGACCGATCCCGACGACATGCTCACGACCGGCATCGAGGTCGAGGCCCGCCCGCCGGGTAAGAAGGTCAAGCGGTTGTCGCTGCTGTCGGGTGGCGAGAAATCGCTGACCGCGGTGGCGATGCTGGTCGCGATCTTCCGTGCCCGGCCGTCGCCCTTCTACGTCATGGACGAGGTCGAGGCCGCACTCGACGACACCAACCTGCGGCGTCTCATCACTCTGTTCGCACAGCTGCGGGAGAAATCGCAGCTCATCGTCATCACCCATCAGAAGCCCACGATGGAGGTCGCGGACGCGCTCTACGGCGTCAGCATGCGCGGCGACGGCATCACCACCGTCATCTCGCAGCGGATGCGTGGCGTGAACATGCCCGTGGGTCAACAGGAGGACACCAGCCAGTGAACACCGAAATCATCATCGGCATCGTCGTCGCCGTGCTCGTCGTGGCGGCGCTGATCGTTCTCGGTCTGGTGCTCTTGCGCCGCCGGCGGATCTCGCTGTCCGATGACACCAGCGCAGGACAGAAGCAGCCGGGGATCGTCGACGGCACGACCCGGCAGGTCGACCGGTCCGGGGGCTACCAGGCGGGGTCGGGATTCAACTTCAGCCGGGGTGAGGGCGCCGGAACGGCGCTGGCCGAACCGCCGGCGCGTAAGCCCGAGCCGGTGGTCACACCGGTGGAACCGCCGGTCCAGCCGCCGGTCGAACGTACCGACGTCGACGGTCAGCCGGGTGTCGGCGACGACGCCGCAGTGCCCCGCGATTCGGTCCGGCGCGGCGTCACCGACGTCTCGCTGCCCGACGTGGTCGAACCGAAGACTGTCGAACCGAAGACCGTCGAACCGAAGACCGTCGAACCGAAGACTGTAGAACCCGAGACTGCAAAGCCGGAGACCGCCGAGACGGTAGCTCCCGAGACCGCTGTCCCTGAGACCGCTGTCCCTGAGACCGCTGTCCCTGAGACCGCTGTCCCTGAGACCGCAGCCCCCGAGACCGCTGCCCCTGTCGATGCCGCGGAGGCGGCGACCGCGCCGCCGCTGGACGAGATCGCTCCGACCGCTGGTCGGCTCGGACGTCTGCGCGGACGCCTGTCGCGTTCCCAGGGCGCCATCGGCAAGGGTGTGCTCGGACTGCTCGGCGCGGGCGATCTCGACGAGGACAGCTGGGAAGAGATCGAGGACACCCTGGTCATGGCCGACCTCGGATCGGCGACGACGGCGATCGTCGTCGAGACACTCCGCACCGAGCTGGCCGCGAACCCGGTCCGGTCGGCGGGGGAGGCGAGGGCGTTGCTCAAGCGGGTCCTCGTCGATCAGCTCGATCCCTCGCTGGACCGTTCGATCCGTGCCCTGCCGCACGCCGGTCGTCCCGCGGTGGTGCTCGTGGTCGGTGTCAACGGCACCGGTAAGACCACGACGACGGGCAAGCTGGCGCGCGTACTCGTGGCCGACGGCCGTCGGGTGCTGCTCGGCGCCGCCGACACATTCCGCGCCGCAGCCGCCGATCAGCTGCAGACGTGGGGTGAGCGCGTCGGTGCGGAGATCGTCCGCGGGAAGGAACAGGCAGATCCCGCGGCCGTGGCATTCGACGCGGTCGACCGCGGCATCGAGGCGGGTGTTGACGTGGTCATGATCGACACCGCCGGTCGCCTGCACACCAAGACCGGACTCATGGACGAGCTCGGCAAGGTCAAGCGCGTCATCGAGAAGAAGGCCCCGGTCGACGAGGTCCTGCTGGTGCTCGACGCCACGGTGGGCCAGAACGGGCTGATGCAGGCCCGGGTGTTCGCCGAGGTCGTCAACATCACCGGTGTGGTGCTGACCAAGCTCGACGGGACCGCGAAGGGCGGCATCGTGTTCCACGTACAGAAGGAGCTCGGTGTGCCCGTCAAGCTCGTGGGTCTGGGGGAGGGTGCCGATGACCTCGCGCCGTTCGAACCGGAGGCCTTTGTCGACGCGCTGCTCTGAGCCCATCGATCTGTGATCGGAAGTTCCGCAATAGAAGTCGCCGGACAAAACTGAGACGTTCCTGGGAGTCGAACTGGGACGTTACATGCGCGAAATATAAAACGCCCATCGGGTTACGCGCCTGAAACGTGGGGGCACCACAGCTGAAACCGAGTGCCGACAATCTCTTTGGAGGCGCCGAGCCGTCGGCGCACCTGAGGAGGTTCTGTAGTGGATTTGGCTCTGTTGCCAAACGAATCGTTTGGCCCGATCGACACGGGTAACACGGCATTCATGCTCGTGTCGGCCGCCCTCGTGTTGCTGATGACTCCAGGCCTGGCCTTCTTCTACGGGGGGTTGGCGCGGGGAAAGTCCGTCCTGAACATGATGATGATGTCCTTCGGTTCGTTGGCGGCGGTCAGTGTCGTCTACGTGCTGTGGGGCTTCTCGATGTCGTTCAGCGATGGCGTCACCGGTGAGAGCGACATTCTCGGTATCTTCGCGAATCCGTTCGCGCTGTTCGGCTCCGACCAGCTCATGAGCACGATCGGCGAGGGCGACACCGAGCAGTACGTCACCGCCGGACTGACGATCCCCGCGATCGTCTTCATGGGCTTCCAGCTGACCTTCGCGGTCATCACCGTGGCCCTGATCTCGGGTGCGCTCGCCGAGCGCGTGAAGTTCTCCACCTGGATGGTGTTCACCGTCGTCTGGTCGACGATCGTGTACTTCCCGCTCTCGCACATGGTGTGGGGTGGCCTCGTCGGCGGCGGAGGTCTCCTCGGCGCCGGCGAGGACAGCATCGCGGCCGCGCTGTTCGGCACCACCGACGGCGAGGCCAACGTGGCACCGATCGACTTCGCGGGCGGCACCGTCGTGCACATCAACGCCGGTATGGCGGCACTGGTCCTGGTTCTCATCGTCGGCAAGCGTGTCGGATTCGGGCGCACCGCATACCGTCCGCACAACATCCCGTTCGTGATGCTCGGCGCCGCACTCCTCTGGTTCGGATGGTTCGGCTTCAACGTCGGCTCCGAACTGGGCGCCGACCTTCTCGCCGGCCAGGTGTGGGTCAACACCACCGCTGCGACCGCCGCGGCCATCATCGGCTGGCTCGCGGTCGAGCTCATCCGTGACAAGCACGCCACCAGCGTCGGTGCCGCGTCGGGCGTCGTCGCCGGTCTCGTCGCCATCACCCCTGCCTGTGGTTCGCTGACCCCGGTCGGCTCGCTGATCCTCGGTGTCATCGCGGGTGCTCTCGCCGCTGTCGCGACCGGACTGAAGAACAAGTTCGGCTACGACGATTCGCTCGACGTCGTCGGCGTCCACCTCGTCGCCGGTCTCTGGGGCACGGTGGCCATCGGACTGATCGGCGAGGATGTCGGCATCCTCTGGGGCGGCGATTACAAGCAGCTGGTGGTCCAGATCGTCATCGCGCTGTTCGCTCTCGTGTTCACCGGTGTACTGACCGCGATCATCGCCTTCGCCCTCAAGCCTCTGGGTTGGCGCGTCAGCGATGAGGACGAGAAGGTCGGCATCGATGAGGCCGAGCATGCGGAGACGGCCTATGAGCTGGCATGACGCTCGGGACTTTCGCTACTACGCTGACTCCTGTGGAGAGGGATAACAAATGAAGCTGATCACTGCAATCGTCAAGCCGTTCACGCTCGAAGATGTCAAAGCAGGTCTCGAGCAGGCCGGAATCCTTGGAATGACCGTCAGTGAGGTCCAGGGGTACGGCCGTCAGAAGGGCCACACCGAGGTCTACCGCGGCGCCGAGTACTCGGTCGACTTCGTGCCCAAGGTCCGCGTCGAGGTCGTCGTCGACGACGCAGCCGTGGACAAGGTCGTCGACGTCATCGTCGAGGCGGCACGGACCGGCAAGATCGGCGACGGCAAGGTGTGGGTCTCGCCTGTGGAGTCGGTCATCCGCGTCCGTACCGGCGAGCGCGGCGGCGACGCTCTGTAAGTGAGCTCGTGCCCTTTCGCGAACACCCCGAACGGCCCCGCGTCCGACGAAGAGTCGGGCGCGGGGCCGCACCGTTCGTCAGCTCCGACGGCACCGCGAGTGCGGACGCCACGATCGCTGACCCCCGACCTTGGAGGCTCCCGTAGCTGCGACAGACCTGGCCAAGACCCGCCGGCAACTCACCGAGTCCAGCCGAGCCGGGAAGCTCGATGCACCGGCGTTGCGCCAGGTGCTCGTCGACCTGCACGAATTCTGGCTGACCAGCAAGGGCGCCGAGCTAGGCGTCAAACCGCACAGCGGGTTCGCGATCGTCGCGGTCGGTGGACTCGGCCGCGGTGAGCTGCTGCCGTACTCCGATCTCGATCTCATCCTGCTGCACGACAACATGTCCGCCGAGCGGGTTTCCGACGTCGCCGACGGACTCTGGTATCCGTTGTGGGACGCCAACATTCCGCTCGACCACAGTGTCCGGACCGTGCCGCAGGCACTGCAGGTCGCCGGCGATGACGTCACCGCGGCCCTCGGGCTCCTCGAGGCCAGGCACATCGCCGGCGACGAGGAACTCTCGGCGCTGCTCATCAGCGGCGTGCGTCAGCAGTGGCGCAACGACATCCGCAGCCGCTTCACCGACGTGGTCTCGCATGCGCAGGACCGCTGGCGACGAGCCGGCGACATCGCCCACCGCGCCGAACCCGACCTGAAGAACGGCCGGGGCGGGCTGCGCGATGTGCAGCTCCTCGGGGCCCTGGCCATCGCGCAGCTCACCGACGGGATGGCCAGCCTGCGACCCGACTCGCCCGGCGCCGGACCGCAGATGGCCTACACCCGGCTGCTCGACATCCGGACCGAGCTGCACCGCATCGCCGGGCGCCCGCGCGAGCAGGTGCGGGCCCAGGACGCCGACGAGATCGGTGCCGCTCTGCGGATCGGCGACCGGTTCGATCTGGCCCGCGTCATCAGCGACTCGGCGCGCACCATCAGCTACTCCATCGACGTCGGCCTGCGCACCGCGGGCAACGCACTGCCCCGCCGCGGGCTCGCGAAGCTCCGGCGTTCACCGCTGCGTCGTCCTCTCGACGAGGGAGTGGTGGAACACGGCGGCGAGATCGTGTTGGCGCGCAACGCGATCCCGAGCAAGGACCCGGGTTTGATCCTGCGGGTCGCCGCCTCGTCGGCACGTACCGGCCTGCCGATAGGCGCGTCGACCCTGAGCAGGCTCGCCGACTACGCGCCGGAGTTGCGGGAGCCGTGGCCTGCCGAGGCGTTGAGTGATCTACTGGTGCTCCTCAGTTCGGGACATCACATGGTCGACCCGATCGAGGCTCTCGACCGTACCGGCCTGTGGGGCAGGTTGTTGCCGGAATGGGGTGCGGTCCGCGACCTTCCGCCGCGCGACGCGATCCACACCTGGACCGTCGACCGGCACCTCGTGGAGACCGCGGCGTATGCCAGTTCGATGACGACCCGCGTGTCCCGGCCGGACCTGCTGGTACTGGGCGCACTCATCCACGACCTGGGTAAGGGGCGCGGTGCCGACCACAGCATCGTCGGGGCCGAACTCGCCGTCCAGGTCGGCAATCGGTTCGGTCTCTGGCCGCAGGACGTGACGATCCTGTCCGACATGGTGCGGCATCACCTGCTGCTGCCGCAGGTCGCCACGCGTCGCGACCTCGACGACCCGGCCACCGCCGAGCAGGTCGCCACGACCCTCGGCCACAACCGGGTCCTGCTGGAACTGCTTGCGGCACTTGCCGAGGCGGATTCACTGGCCACCGGTCCCGGCGTGTGGGGGGAGTGGAAGGCCTCGCTGATCGGTGAACTCGTCCGACGCGCCATGCGCCACATCGACGGCGTCGAACCGGATGTCCCCGAACCGCTCACGCCCGAACGTCTCGCCACCGCGTCCGAGGGCGACTATGCGGTCCGGCTGGTCCGCGCCGAGGGGCAGCACACCTACGACGTCACCATGGTCGCACCCGATCAGCCGGGCCTGCTGTCGAAGATGGCCGGTGTCCTGGCCCTCGGCGGGTTGCGGTCGCACCGGGCGTGCGCCCAGAGCCACGAGGGCAAGGCGATCAACTCCTTCACCGTGGTTCCGATGTTCGGCAGCCCACCCGACGCAGGTCTGCTCCGCCAGCAGCTGATCGCGTCGGTGGACGGCAAGATCGACGTGCTCGCGCGCCTCGACGCCCGCGAGCGGGATTCGCCGATCCCGACGATCGGCACGGTCACGACGATCCCGGGCACATTCGTGGTGGTGGGGGCCAGTGCGGGCAGCACCGATCCCGAGGTCGACGGTGCCGGACACCCCAAGAACGCGGTACCGGCCCTGTTCGCGGTCGCACCGCCGCGGGTGTCGTGGCTCGACGCGCCGGAGGGTGAGGCACTGCTGGAGGTCCGGTCCGATGACCGCATCGGTTTGCTGAGTCGGGTGAGTGCGGTGCTGGAGAGGCACGGTGCCGACATCCGGTGGGCCAAGGTCACGACGCTCGGCGCGACGGTCGTCGACATCTTCAGCCTCCGGCTGGCCGTCGACACCGACGCTGCGCGGGCCGAACTGTCCGACGCCATCATCGAGGTGTGTCCGCCGCCGCAGCCCACTCGCGACGACGAGGGCGACGGTCCGCAGACCAACGGGACCGGTCGGTCGGGCGTGCCGATCTCCTAGATGCGGTGTCCCGGGACCCGCATGGAAGGATGGGATCATGTTCGATTCCCTCTCCGACCGGTTGACCGGTGCCCTGAAGGACCTGCGCGGCAAGGGGCGACTCTCCGACGCCGACATCGACCGCACCTGCCGGGAGATCCGGCTGGCCCTGCTCGAGGCCGACGTCTCGCTGCCGGTGGTGCGCGCGTTCATCGCGCGGATCAAGGAGCGGGCCAAGGGCGCCGAGGTCTCCGCGGCGCTCAACCCCGCCCAGATGGTCGTCAAGATCGTCAACGAGGAACTCGTCGGCATCCTCGGCGGCGAGACCCGGCGGGTGCGGTTCGCCAAGAGTCCGCCGACGGTGATCATGCTGGCCGGTCTGCAGGGTGCCGGTAAGACGACCCTCGCCGGCAAGCTCGGGCACTGGCTGTCCCAGCAGGGGCACACGCCGCTGCTGGTGGCCTGTGACCTGCAGCGTCCCGGCGCGGTGTCGCAGCTGCAGATCGTCGGAGAGCGGGCGGGCGTCCCGGTGTACGCACCGCATCCCGGGACCGGCGTCGGCGGCGAGGGAACCCTCGGTGTCACCGCCGGCGATCCGGTCTCGGTCGCGAAGGCCGGTGTCGACGAGGCGCGCGCCAAGCACTACGACGTCGTCGTCATCGACACCGCGGGCCGCCTCGGTATCGATGCCGAGCTGATGAAGCAGGCCTCCGACATCCGCGACGCGACGTCACCCGACGAGGTGCTGTTCGTCGTCGACGCGATGATCGGTCAGGACGCGGTGACCACCGCGCAGGCCTTCTCCGACGGCGTCGGTTTCACCGGCGTGGTCCTGACCAAGCTCGACGGCGACGCCCGCGGCGGTGCGGCGCTCTCGGTGCGCGAGGTGACGGGCCAGCCGATCATGTTCGCGTCGTCGGGTGAGAAGCTCGAGGACTTCGACGTCTTCCACCCCGACCGGATGGCCAGCCGGATCCTCGGCATGGGCGACGTGTTGTCCCTCATCGAGCAGGCCGAACAGCACTGGGACGCGCAGCAGGCCGAGGCCGCCGCCGCGAAGATCACCCAGGGCGAGCTGACCCTCGAGGACTTCCTCGAGCAGATGCTGATGATCCGGAAGATGGGTCCGATCGGCAACATCCTGGGGATGTTGCCGGGCGCAGGCCAGATGAAGGACGTGCTCTCGCAGGTCGACGACAAGCAACTCGATCGCGTGCAGGCGATCATCCGCGGCATGACCCCCGCCGAGCGGGACAACCCGAAGATCATCAACGCCTCGCGTCGTCTGCGTATCGCGAACGGTTCCGGTGTGACGGTCAGCGAGGTCAATCAACTCGTCGACCGCTTCTACGACGCGCGAAAGATGATGGCGCAGATGTCGGGCCGGATGGGGATGGGCGCGGTCAACCGCAAGACGAATCGCAAAAAGGGCAAGGGCAAGAAGGGTAAGGGCCGCGGGCCCACCCCGCCGAAGGTTCGCGGTGGATTCCCCGGCATGCCGGGCGGGATGCCCGCGGGCTTCCCCGACCTGTCCAACATGCCGGCCGGGCTCGACGAGCTGCCGCCGGGACTCGAGGGCATCGACATCTCACAGTTCCAGCAGCCCAAAAAGAAGAAGTGACCCGCCACTACCGGGGGACCGATCCGCTCACCGGATCGCCTGTCGAGTTCTGGGTGACCGGTGAGACCATCAGTGCCACACCGGTTCCCGGTGCCGAGACGGCGGTCGATGGCGGCTGGATACTGCCGGGCCTCGTGGATGCGCACAATCACGTCGGCATCGCCCCCGGCCTCGGCGTCGACATCGAGCAGGCACGCGGCTATGCCTACGCCGACGCGCAGGCAGGCACGCTGCTGATCCGCGAGGTGGGGTCGCCGCTCGACACCCATCCGCTCGACGACGATCCCGCGTGTCCGCGGTTCATCCGCTCGGGCAAGCACATCGCCCGCCCGAAGCGCTACCTGCGCGACTACGGCGTCGACCTCGACGACCCGGACGAGTTGGCCGCCGAGGTGGCCCGCCAGGCCGCCGCCGGAGACGGCTGGGTCAAGATCGTCGGCGACTGGATCGACCGGGAGGCCGGTGACCTCGCGCCGCTGTGGACCCGCGGCCAGATCGAGTCCGCGGTCGCGGTGGCCCACGAGCACGGTGCGCGGATCACCGCGCACGTCTTCGGGACCGACGCCCTCGTCGATCTCATCGGCGCCGGCGTCGACTGCATCGAACACGGCACCGGACTGACCGACGATCTGATCGATCAGCTCGTCGACCGGTCGATCGCGTTGGTGCCCACCATGATCCAGGTCGAGAACTTTCCGGGTATCGCCGACGGCGCCGAACGTTTCCCGACATACGCCGCGCACATGCGGTCACTGCATGCGGGCGCGGGAAAGGTGTTCGCGTCCGCGCGAGAGGCCGGTGTGGCGATCTTCGCCGGAACCGATGCCGGCGGCTTCGTCGAGCACGGACGCATCGTCGACGAGATCGAGGCGCTGTCGAAGGTGGGCCTCGGCCCGGCCGGGGCGATCGCCGCGGCGTCGACGAACGCGCGTCGCTGGCTCGGCGCCGATGTCCTCGACGACGGGCACCGCGCCGATTTCGTGATCTATCCGGCGAATCCGGTCGAGGACCTCGCGGTGCTACGGCACCCCGCCGCAGTGGTGTCGTCGGGCCACCACATCGTGTGACGAACGCCATAATCAGGCACCTGGTTGGGCCACTTACCGGCGGGTAACGTGGCACCGGCGTTGCAACGGTTCGGCGTACACGAACCCAGATCAGCCCGAGATCGGTGATGCGCAGACCCTGTCGGAGCGGGGGTAAGGGAGGCTCCGACCCGCGTTGCGCGCCCGGGCACTGATGAGCCGACACCGATGGTGACGGATGCGACGCACGGCATGTGGTTGTCCGCGCGGGGTGGATGACCACATGCCGGAACACCGGGCCTCCGCCGAGCTCGTGGGATTTCCGATCGTGGTACTCCGATCGGGGGATTTCAGAGTCGGCCGCCGCGTCTGGCACAATGACTCGCTGGTTCGTCGGATCCGGTCACGGCCGCCCGACGGTCACACCACTGGAGACGCAAAACCGGGTTCATCATTCCGGATGGATCGCCGAATTGCGCAGTGACCACTCGAGAGAAGAGAAGTAGACATGGCTGTCAAGATCAAGCTCACGCGGCTCGGCAAGATCCGCAACCCCCAGTACCGCATCGTCGTCGCCGACGCTCGGACCCGCCGCAACGGCCGGGTGATCGAGACCATCGGCAAGTACCACCCGAAGGAAGAGCCCTCGCTGATCGAGGTCGACTCCGAGCGCGCCCAGTACTGGCTGAGCGTCGGCGCACAGCCGACCGAGCCCGTCGCCGCGATCCTCAAGGTCACCGGTGACTGGCAGAAGCACAAGGGTCTGCCGGGCGCCGAGGGCACCCTGCGGACCGCCGCGCCCAAGACCTCGAAGCTGGACCTGTTCAACGCTGCGCTCGCCGCCGCCGACAACGAGCCGGTCGCCGCTGCCACCACCCCGAAGAAGAAGGCCGCCAAGAAGGACGAGGCAGCAGAGGCTCCCGCCGCCGAGGGTGACGCGTGAGCGCAGTCGTCGCCGACGCGGTCGAGCACCTGGTCCGCGGAATCGTCTCGAATCCGGATGACGTCCAGGTCGACCTCGTCACCGGTCGTCGCGGCCGTCTCGTCGAGGTCCACGTGAACCCCGACGATCTCGGCAAGGTCATCGGACGCAACGGTCGCACCGCGACCGCCCTGCGCACCCTGGTCGCCGGCATCGGTGGGCGCGGCATGCGGGTCGACATCGTCGACACCGACCGCTGAGCCCGAACACGCACAACGAGCGCATCGTGGATCTCGTCGTCGGACGTGTCGTCAAGTCGCACGGCATTCGTGGTGAGGTCGTCGTAGACGTCCGCACCGACGAACCCGAGATCCGTTTCGCACCGAACTCGGTGCTGCGCGGCCGCCTGCCGCGCGGTGGCGGGGAACGCGATTTTGTCATCACAGCCGCCCGGGAGCATTCCGGGCGGCTGTTGGTGTCCCTGGCGGATGTGCGGGATCGCGGTTCCGCCGATGCGCTGCGCGGCACGCTGTTCCTGGTCGACTCCTCGCAGGTCGAGCCCTCCGACGACCCGGACGAGTTCTACGACCATGAGCTCGAAGGGGTGGCCGTCGAGCTTCTCGACGGCTCCGAGGTGGGCGTCGTCGAGTCGGTCCTGCACCTGCCCGGTGGCGAGTTGCTGTCGGTGCGGACCACCGACGGGCGTGAGGTGCTCGTGCCCTTCGTGCGGGAGATCGTGCCGACCGTGAGTCGTGAACTCATCGTCCTGGACCCGCCCGAAGGTCTGTTGGACCCGGACTCGCTCGACGACAGCGACAGCGACGACAGCGACGCCGACAACAGCGACGCCGGCAACAACGACGACGTCGACGACCGATGATGCGCCTCGACATCGTCTCGATCTTCCCCGAGTACTTCGATCCGCTGCGAGTTGCATTGCTGGGCAAGGCGATCGACGCCGGACGCGTCAGCGTCGACGTGCACGACCTGCGGAATTGGGCACATGATGTCCACCGCAGCGTCGACGATTCGCCGTACGGCGGCGGGCCCGGCATGGTGATGAAGCCCGAGGTGTGGGGGCCGTGCCTCGACGAGGTGTGCCCGGACGACGCGCTGCTGGTGGTGCCCACGCCTGCCGGCGTCCCGTTCACCCAGGAGACCGCGCGGCGCTGGAGCGTCCGCAAGCACCTCGTGTTCGCATGCGGACGCTATGAGGGCATCGATCAGCGCGTCGTCGACGACGCGGCCCGCCGGGTGGACGTCGAAGAGGTGTCCCTCGGCGATTTCGTCCTGATCGGCGGCGAGGTCGCAGTGCTCGCGATGGTCGAGGCGACCGTCCGTCTGCTCGACGGCGTGCTGGGCAATCCGCGGTCACACCAGGAGGACTCGTTCTCCGACGGGCTCCTCGAGGGCCCGAGTTACACCCGGCCTGTGACCTGGCGCGGCCTCGACGTGCCCGCGGTTCTCCTCAGCGGTGATCACGCGAAGGTGGCACGCTGGCGCCACGAGCAGTCCCTCGAACGCACCCGGGCCCGCAGGCCAGATCTTCTGGATGAGTCCGATCTGGTGGATGAATCTGTGCACGAGGCCGGTGACCACACCGCCGATCCCGGCTAGGATTCCCGGGAACTCGTTCCACCGGGGGAGGTGCAATGCAGGGATACTCGTCCATGGTCGATGAACTCGACCGTCAACGCGCCGATCTCGCGCGGGTGCGGAAGGCCCTGTCGGAACTGACCTCTCGGGCGACGAGCCGTGATCGGCTCGTCGCGGTGACGGTCAATGCGCGCGGCCTCGCCGTCGACATCACCATCGAACCCGCCGCGCTGCGGCGCTACCGGGCCGATCAACTCTCCGGTCTGCTCACCACCCTCATCGCCGAGGCCGATGCGGCGCTGCGGACCAGGCGAGACGAATTGCTCGATGCCGCAATGGATTCCGACATCGACTACGCAGACGCCCGCATCCCGGCCGAACCGCGACCGCAATGACGGCTCCCGACCCTAACCCCACCGGCGGTGGCCGCAGGCGCCGTGTCACGGCCGATGTCGGCAGTGTCACCGACCTGTCGGCACGCCTGGCCAATGCGGAGGCCCGGATCGGGACCGTGCGCTCCGAACTCGTCGAACTCCTCGCCGACATCGACAGCGCGCTCGGCGTCGGCGATCCGGCCCGTGCGTTCCGCCGCGGCTTCTGCCCCGTCGGCGTGGAGGTGACCGACGCCCTGCACGCAGCCGGCGACCGACTCGGTGATCAGCGTCGCGCGCTCGTCGCCGGGGTCCGCGCACTGGCCGACGCCGATGCCGACGCGGCCGCGCGTCTCGACCGGCGCGACACGTGATGGACGCCGTTCGCCGCATGTCGGACACCGGCCGGGACACCGGACCCATGCATATCGCCGCTGACCTCGTACCCGGCGTGTGGCCGTCCGCCGACGCCGCGGCACTACGGGAGTCCGCACGTCGTGCGCGCGCCCTCGCCGAATCCGTGGACCGCGTCACCGACGTGGTCGCCTCCGCCGCCGATGTGTATGCCGCCGGCACGTCCTCGGCGGAAGGTGTCGCGGGGGAGTTCGGCGAGGCGGTCGTCGAGGGTCTGGGGCGCATCACCGGCCCCGGCCCGCACGCCTTGCCGCACGTCGCGGATCGCCTCCGTACGATGGCCGACACCCTGGACCGATACGCCGAGGTGGTCACCGAGACCGAACAACAGATGACCACCATCGCCCTCATCGCCGACCGCGACCTGCGCCGCGCCGACGTCCTGGCCGAGATCGGCGACGATTCGTGGCGGGTGAGCGCGGCGAGCACGGGCCGGATGGCGCTCACCGCCGCCGGTGACGACTACACCGAACGGTCGGGGGAGGCGGGGCAGCACGCGGGCGGCGCGAGTGCACCCGCCGCGACCAGCGGGATGATGCCGATCGCCCCGATGGCCATGGGCGGGGCGGGCATGATGGCGGCCGGCGTCGGCGCGCTGGCCGGAGCGGGTGTCCGGAGCCACGGTGATGCCGAGGCAGATCTGACCTGGCTGCGGCAGCGCGCCGAGCGCCTCCAGTCGACGGTGCCGACGCCTGTGTCGGGATGGCTGCGCACCGCGGTCGGGGTGGGCGTCGGCATTCGCGGCACCCGCGTCGTGGTCGTCGGCACCAACGATCCGCAGCCCTACCAGCGCGCCGGACTCGAACTCGGTGACGACGAGGCACTCACCGCGAACGGGCGGGCGCCCGAACTCGCCATCGTCGAACACATGACGAACTCAGGTGTCACGCCGAAAGCGATCGCCACGGCCACGCCCATGGACGCGGCGACCATCTCCGCGCTGCAGGCCGCGGACGTCGTCGCGATGGGGCCGGGCAACTAGGCCGGGTACCTGGGCCGGGTACCTGGACTGCGCCCCGCGTCGCACGCACCGGCGATTTCGTCGTACCGGGGTCGCTCTGGCACAATAGTCGGGTTGCCTGCCGACGATGCCCCACGTTCGCCAAGCGCTCTTCGAGAGACGCCGCCGACAGGGCCACCGACGACAGTCACACCAACGACTCGGAGCACGAACCGGTCGAGCCCCAGGGCCGCCAGGTTCCTCTGCTCAACGTTCACGCCAGACAAAGGACGACACTATGAACACGCTCGACTTCCTCGACAAGCAGTCCCTCCGCGACGATGTCCCGGACTTCGGTCCCGGCGACACCCTTGACGTCCACGTCAAGGTCATCGAGGGCAGCAAGGAACGCGTTCAGGTGTTCAAGGGCGTCGTCATCCGCCGTCAGGGCGGCGGCATCCGTGAGACCTTCACCGTCCGCAAGGTGTCCTTCGGTGTCGGCGTCGAGCGCACCTTCCCGGTGCACAGCCCGACCATCGCCAAGATCGACGTCCTCACCCGCGGTGACGTCCGTCGCGCCAAGCTGTACTACCTGCGTGATCTGCGCGGCAAGGCCGCCAAGATCAAGGAAAAGCGCTGACGCGTCTACCCTGACGAGGTGGCAGACTCACAGCGACCCCACGACGATCACGACGCCGACCCCGAAGCCGGGGCGGCCGCAGACACGGAGCGTCCCTGGCGGTTGAAGTCCGACGGCGACGCCAAGGGTCGCGGCGACGGCAAGCGCGACGGCAAGAAGCGCACATCGGGGTCGAGCTCGCTGTTGCGCGAGGTCGTGATCATCGTGGGCTGTGTGCTGCTCCTGACATGGGTGTTGCAGACGTTCATCGGTCGGCAGTATGTGATCCCGTCGGAGTCGATGGAGTCGACGCTGATCGGCTGCAACGGGTGTACCAACGACCGGATCGTCATCGACAAGCTGGCCTATCGATTCGGCGAGCCCGAACCCGGCGATGTCGTCGTGTTCAAGGGGCCGTCGGAATCGTGGAACGGTTCGTGGGTGTCGCCGCGTTCGACCAACCCGGTCATGCACAAGGTGCAGGATGCGCTGTCCTGGTTCGGTTTCGCCCCGCCCGATGAGAACAATCTGGTCAAACGGGTGATCGCCACCGGCGGCCAGACCGTCGAGTGCCGTAACGACGAGGGTGTCGGCGTCAAGGTCGACGGTCGTCCGTTGCGTGAGCCCTACATCGACATGAAGCTCCAGGAGGAGACGGCCGCGGCGTTCGGGCCCGGTGTCGCCGGTCCCGGCGGCTCGGTGCCGTCCTGCCTGGGGCCGGATTTCGGCCCGATCACGGTGCCCGAGGGCAACGTGTGGGTCATGGGCGACAACCGCCTCAACTCGCAGGACTCGCGTTATCACGTCGAGGACGAGTTCCAGGGCACTGTTCCGGTCAGCGACATCCGCGGCAAGGTCCGATCCATCATCTATCCCTTCTCCCGGATCGGTGGTGTGGGTTCGGACAATCCCCAGCAGTGATCGGGCAGGCGATGATCACGAGCGGGATGGACTGACCCATGAGCCGGTGGCCACCACGCTCACCCGTCCGGCGTGCCGCGGGACTCCGGACCCTCGAGTTCGCTCTGTACCGGCAGGGACTCGGTCCGGTCGCCGGTGTCGACGAGGCCGGGCGCGGCGCATGTGCCGGCCCCCTCGTCGTGGCGGCGTGCGTGCTCAAGCCGACCCAGTTGGCCTCGCTCGCGGACCTCGACGACTCCAAGAAGCTCACCGAACGTACGCGTGAAGCGCTGTACCGGTCGGTCACGCGATATGCCCACAGCTGGAGCGCGGTGATCATCGAGGCCGCGGAGATCGACCGGATCGGCGTCCACGTGGCGAACATCGAAGGCATGCGCCGGGCCGTCGCCGCTCTCGACGTGCAGCCCGGTTACGTGTTGTCCGACGGTTTCGTCGTACCCGGTCTGACCGCACCGTCGTTGCCGGTGATCGGCGGGGACGGGGCGGCCGCGTGCATCGCGGCGGCCAGCATCATCGCCAAGGTGACGCGGGATCGCATCATGGTGGCGATGGACGACGATCTGCCCGGCTACGACTTCGCGATCCACAAGGGGTACAGCACCGCACTCCACATGTCCCGCATCGATTCGGCGGGGCCCTCGCCACAACACCGCATGTCGTACCGTAACGTCGCGGCACGTATGGTCACCAGCGCAAACGAGAACAGGGATAGGCTGACAGGATGAGTGCAGAGGATCTCGAGAAGTACGAAACCGAGATGGAACTCTCTCTGTACCGCGAGTACAAGGACATTGTCGGGCAGTTCACCTACGTGGTGGAGACAGAGCGGCGCTTCTACCTTGCCAATGCGGTCGAGATGGTTCCCCGCAACACCGATGGCGAGGTGTACTTCGAACTCCGGATGAGCGATGCGTGGGTGTGGGACATGTATCGCCCCGCCCGCTTCGTCAAGCAGGTCCGCGTCATCACGTTCAAGGACGTCAACATCGAGGAGCTCGAGAAGCCGGAACTCCGGTTGCCCGACGAGCCGTGAGCTCTCCCGGGATGACGGTGTGCCGATGTTGATGATGCGGTAGCTGTCCACAGATTCGGCCGCGGCGGGAGTAGTCCCGCCGCGGCCGAACTGTGTTCGGCGAAGCTCGGGGAATGAGCGATCCCGATTCTCTCCCCGGTCGTCCCGCCAACCGTCGTGGCCATGTCGGCCGGCTGGGGGAGGACGTGGCGGCCCAGTATGCGACGTCGCTCGGTTGGGTTGTCCTCGAACGTAATTGGCGCAACCGATACGGCGAGCTCGACCTCGTGGCCGCCGACGGCTCGATCCTGGTGATCGTCGAGGTCAAGACACGCGCGAGTCGGACCTTCGACGATCCGGTCATGGCGGTGACGCCGGCCAAGCTCGCGCAGATGCGACGGTTAGCGCGGATGTGGCTCGCGGCGCAGGACCGCCGCTGGTCACAGATCCGGTTCGACGTCGTGAGTGTGCGGCTCGACCAGTTCTCTCCCGACGATCTGGCACTCGCCCGGGTGAGGCATCACCCGGGCGTCTACGTGTGACCGGTCAGATCTTGCTGAGGTCGCTGCGGATCAGCATGACGTTGTAGTCGCTCCAGCGCGAGGCGTTGAAGTAGAGCTCTTTGGAGTCGCCCTGCAGGGCAGGGGAGTTGGGGAGAATCATCGGCCCGTACAGGACGAGTGCCCGGTTGGGCACGATCATCTTCGGTGCGCTCCACGGGCCTTCTGGGTGCTCTGCGGTGCGGAGTCGGATGCCGTTGTCTCCGTCGAGCATGATGTATTTCTCGAGGTAGGGGCTCCAGGCCACCGACAGTTCGCTGACCGGGTTGCGCGCGACGATCGCCGAGCCGTCGTCGGGGATGGCCTTGATGTCGTCCACCCAGCCCGGCCCCTTGCCTGCCCAGTACTCGTAGTTGTCGAGTTTCAGGATGTCCTCGGGCTTGAACCGGGCGAGGAACGCTGCGCCGAAACGCCCGTTGGGCGTGCCGTATTGGTAGACATAGTCGGCCTCGGGGGTGCCGGGGCGTCCGCGGACGTAGGCGTTCTGCTGGAACTTCCCGTTGTTGTACTCGACGGGGCGCAGGTTGCCCGGCAGTGACAGTGAGATCGGGGCGTTGACGAGGATCGTGTCCTGATCCGTTATCCAGGTCTGGCCGTTGTCGTCGGAGTGGGCGACCGCGGAGTAGTTGGTGACCCAGTTCCCCGCCGTGCCCCACGAACGCACCGACATGTAGTTGATGTACTGGCGGAAGCCGTCTCCGTACGGGAGTGAGATCGCAGCAGTGGGGATGGTGGTGACCTCGACGTTCGAGATCCCCAGTGACGGAATGAGTTCCTGCGCGTAGTCGGGCTGTCCGGATGCGATGACGGAACCGGACGTCACGTCCCCGGCGACGCCGTCGGGCACGGTGAGGCCATTGGCGAGATTGTCGTCGTCGGTGCGTAGCAGCACGTTGTGGCGCCACTGCTGGCCGGGCGCGTTGCAGTTGCCGAAGGTGTCGCCGAAGGCCATCAGGGTCTGGCCGCGGCCGTTGTCCCAGGCGACGCCGAGGTCGGTGCCGCTGATCCCGAAGCGGCTGTAGGTGCGGTTGGCGCTCAGCGGCCCGGTGACCCAGCCGACGGTGCGGGAGATGGACCCGATGTACGGCACCAGGGGAGCTTGCGGCCCCAGGTTTGGGACATTGGTGCTGCCGGACGATCCGGAGGAACCGCTGGAACCGAACCCGAGGAAGCTCGAGCCGGAACCGGTGTTGCCGCACGGCGCGGCGTGCGCGACGCCGGCCCCGGCGGTGAGGGCGACCGCGGTTCCACTGAACGCGATGGCCCCGGCGAGCGCCAGCCGGACACTCATGGTGAGACGGCTCGACACTTTCGGCCTCCGATGTGACTGCTGTGACAGATGTGAATGACGTGACTATTGTTACCGGCCCGCGCATGCGATTGCGAGGTGAGGCGGTCACGATCTGGTGTCGGCTGTGTCCAGAGGGGTCAGCACCGCGTCTAGCGAATGATGTACCGATCGGCGGTTGATGTCCGGGACTGCCATCCCACGCGTTCGAGTTCGGGGACGTCGCCGGCCTGCTCGGGGTAACCGATGCAGAGGTAGGCGACCAACGACCATGAGGACGGGACAGCGAGTTCGGCCGCGACCTCGGCGGGTTCGAGGATCGACACCCATCCGACGCCGACGCCGCGGGCGCGCGCGGCGAGCCACAGTGTGGAGACGGCCGTGACGACCGAGTACTCGAGCGTTGCGGGCACCGTGCGCCGGCCGAGGCCGTGTCCCTGAGCAGGGGAATCGTCACAGAAGACCGCCAGGTGGACCGGAGCGTCGTCGAGGCCGGCGAGTTTCAATGACGAATACAGTTGTGCGCGTTCGCCGTCGTAGCCGCCGAGGGCTTCGGAATTGCAGCGGATGAAGTTGTCCCGCACGGCCTCCCGTGAAGCAGTCGACTGCACCTCCACCCACCGCCACGGTTGGCTGTTACCGACCGATGGAGAAAGTTCGGCGGCGGCGATGATTTCCGGGAGAAGATGAGTCTCGAGCGGAAGTCGACTGAAACGCCTCACGTCGCGCCGCCAACGAAAAAGCCGGTCGAGGTCATCAACGAAGGCCGCGTCGAAGTTTTCGTCGCTTGGGGCAACTGTTGTTGGGTCAACTGTCGTTGGGTCAACTGTTGTCCGGTCAACGTCCACTGGTGCCTCCCTTCCCAGACTTCGGTGTCTGAGGCCGATCTCGGCATCCAAAGGTAGCGTGCGGACGTCAGAACGGTGGTGGCTCGCCGGCCTGAGGTGTCGGGGCGTCGGCGCGGGCTTTCTTCTCGGCTGCCTGTTGGGCGGTTTCGCGGCGTTCCTTGTTGCGGGCACGCTCGGCTCTCCGCCGTGCGTGTTTGGCGGCGGTGCGGTCGGTGGTGGGACGGGGTGTGCGGTCCGGGCCGATGACGCGTGGTGTGGGTGGGGCTTGGGATGCTTGTTCGAAGCGGATTTGTCGCAGGTTGGGGAACAGATCTTCGAGGGTTTCGGCCTCGCCGGGGATGATGAACCCTTCAGGGGTGACGTATTCGGTGACCAGGCGGCCGTCGGTGTCGCGGTACTGCACGTCCACCCAGTCGCCATGAGTTTTGAGTAGGTGCCCGGCCCGGCATTTGGCGTTGAGGTTCTCACTCGAGGTCTTCCCGCCCTGGCGGGGAAAGACACGGTCGTATTCGACGACATGATCGACATCGGCACTGAATGCTGACCGCGTGCAACCCGGTTCGGTGCAGTAGCCGTCCCGCACACGCACAAAATCGACACACGACGCGGTCGGCCGATACGGATCGCCGGGGTGAGAACCCGGATACACCACCACAACACCATCACGCTCGGTGCCCCGATCCGGTTCCGGTGCATACGACTTCGGCTGCGGCCCGGCGAGATGGCTGGTTCTCGAGATGCCGCCGGTGTCGTCGGCGTCGGTCGTGCGGTCGGCGGCGACGATGCTTGTCGGTGGTGTCCGGACCGGGGTGACCGATCTGATGACCGCGTCCTTGCGGGCGGCGAGGTCACGGACGTGGTCGTCGCAGATGACGCCGTGACCATCGACCCAGCCGGGTCCGGAGGCCCCGGCCAGGGTGGCGGTGTCGGTGACGACGTGGATGACGACCTCGGTACTCACTGATGTGACCACCGAAGATGTGACCACCGAACTCGGGTCGGGGATGGTGGCGGTGCAGTCGTCCTGGCCGCACAGGCAGTTGAATTCGGTGCCGGTCAGCAGGGCGAACATGGCGTCGGAGTTACGTTGGCTGCGGGTGCGTCGGTCGTCGGCACATGCTGCATCGGCCAGCGCGCGGACGGCTGTGGCGGCGATGCGGATGTTCTCCGCGGCCATCACCCCGGTGATCTCACCGGTGCCGTCGGCCAGGGTGCGAGTCCACACGCCACGTTTGTCCAGTGCTTCGCGGCGGCGTTCGCGTACCGCGTCGGCATCGCAGCCGAGCACCAGGCGGTCGACCATGTCGCGCAGACCGGTGGTCGACCACGACCCGGCCCGGTTGCGGAGCAGGCCGGCGATCGATTCGTCGAGGACCTCGATGATCGGCCGGCTGTCGGGATCGTCGGGGTCCAGCCGGTCGCCATCAGCCACCAGGTTGGTGCGGGCGATGATGTCCTGCACCTGCTTGCGGGAGGTGATGCCCTCGCGCAGCGTGGCCAACACGTGCGGTAGCCGGTCGCGCAGGCACAGTGCTTCGTTGACGAGTAGCTCTGCCTGGTAGCGGGTGATCGCGGCTTCCCGGCCGACACGGGCCACCACGTCGGCGAAACCATCTGTGATGTAGCTGTTTGCGGCGGGGGTGAACAGACGGTCACACAAGATGAGGATCGTGTCGTAGCGGCACCAGGCGAGATAGGATTCCCCGGCCCGGATCGCACCCAGGGCGGCCATGTGGGTTGTGGTGTCGGACTGGGCCGCCTGGGCACGATCGATCCCGGCGATGAACTCGCCGGGTAGATCGGTCCATGCCGTCACGGTGACTCCGAAAGTGCTGTGGCACCGCTTGGTTGGCGGTCCCGACTGGGTATTCACCCAATGTAGACCCGACCACCGACAACTCTGATCGGCCATCCACAGCGAGTAGGTGTGTGCGACACCATCTTTGCCCGCCCGGACTTGGAATTGACCAACGGATCGAGGGTGCCGGTCACCAGGGGCCTCGATCGCGGTCCTCGGCTGGCGCCTCGTCCCTACTCGGCCGGCAGAAGGATCGCGGCCGGCAACGCGGTCCTCGGCCGGAAGGGAATCTCCGGTCTTCGCTGGTGGTCTGTGGCAGTGGACAACTGCCACGTTGTCCACAGATCGCCGCCGTTGCAGGCCGACCGTTGACTCCTGGGTGTGTTCCTCGGCGATGCTGTGCGCCATGTTGGGACAAACGCAGGCGGTGGGCCTGAATGCGTTCGCCGCGGAGGTGGTCGACGTGGAGGCGAGTGTGAGTTCGGGCCTGCCCGGGTTCGCCGTGACCGGCAACCCGGACGCGTCGGTGCGCGAGGCGCGCGACCGGGTACGCGCGGCTATCAAGAACTCGGAGTTCAAGTTTCCCGAGCTCAAGGTGACGGTCGCGCTGTCACCCGCGGACATGCCGAAGATCGGTTCCGGATTCGACCTTTCCATGGCCTTGGCGATCCTGGCGGCTACGGGGCAGGTGCCCTCCGACAAGCTCACGACGACGATCTTCCTGGGAGAGCTCGGTCTCGACGGGAAGTTGCGACCGATCCGCGGGGTGTTGCCCGCGGTGATCGCCGCGCGGCAGAAGGGATACCGGCGTGCGGTGGTGCCGATCGAGGTGGTGGCCGAGGCCGCGCTGGTGGAGGGGATGGACGTCGGCGGGGCGACCAACCTGAAAGAGGTGACACGGTGGCTGATGGGTGATCACGTGCTCGACACCGTTCACGACGTGCCCGCCAAACCTCCGCCGCCGGTGCCGGACATGGCCGACGTGGTCGGTCAACACGAAGCGCGTCACGCTCTGGAGATCGCGGCGGCCGGAGCCCATCACGTGCTGATGACCGGTTCGCCGGGGATCGGGAAAACCATGCTCGCGCGGCGACTTCCGGGCATCCTGCCGCCCCTGGGACTCGAGGACTCGCTCGAGGTGACGGCCATCCACTCCCTGGTGGGGGAGTTGTCGCCGGGGCATCCGTTGGTCACCGAACCACCGTTCATCGCACCCCATCACAGTTCGTCGACCACGGCGCTCCTCGGCGGCGGCACCGGGTTCGCCCGTCCCGGCGCGGTGTCCAAGGCGCATCGTGGCGTGCTCTTTCTCGATGAGTGCGCGGAGATGAGTGTGAAGGCCCTGGAATCCCTGCGAGAACCCCTGGAAGACGGCGAGGTTCGGGTCCCCCGCCGGGACGGGGTGGCCGTGTACCCGGCCAGGTTCCAGTTGATCCTTGCCGCGAACCCGTGTCCGTGCGCACCTGCCCACGACGTCGACTGCGTGTGCTCGGCGGTCGTACGGCGACGCTACCTCGGCAAGCTGTCCGGGCCGTTGCTCGACCGCGTCGACATCCGTGTCCGGATGGACCCACCGGGCAATGCGGCACTGATGAGCGGAGCGGGTGAGGCGAGTGCACAGGTGCGGGAACGTGTCACCGCCGCCCGCGCCACAGCGGTGGAGAGATGGTCGGAATTCGGCTGGCGCACCAACGGCGAGGTCCCGGGTTCGGCGCTCCGGCAGAAGTTCCGGCTGCCGCCGGACGCACTCCGGCCGATCGAACTGTTCCTGCGCGACGGCCGGGTGACGGCCCGGGGAGCCGACCGGGCACTGAGACTGGCATGGACGCTCAACGACCTCCGCGGCACCGACCGACCCACCGAAGACGATGTGGCGCAGGCCCTGATGTACCGAGACCGAGGGGCGACCTGGTGACCGCGGACCATCCGGCGGAGTTGACGGCGTGGGCCTATCTCGCGCGCGTGGCCGAGCCGCCCTGTGCCGAGGTGATCGCGCTCGTCGACGAGGTCGGACCGGTCGAGGCCGCCTCGGCGATCCGCCGGCGCAAGGTGCCCGACGATCACCGTGCCGTCCTGGCCGCGACTGCTGCTCGATATGAAACAGACTGCACGGCAGAGGATCTGGATATCGCGTTGCGTATCGGTGCGCGGCTGGTGACGCGGGCCGATCCGGAGTGGCCGGCGTGGTCGCTGCTCGCGCTCTCCCAGGCGGACACCGCGGCACGCGGCGGGGAACCCCTGGCACTGTGGGTTCGGGGGCCGGCCCGGCTCGACGATCTCGCTGCGGCGTCGGTGGCGCTGATCGGTTCCCGCGCGGCGTCGTCCTACGGCGAGCACGTCACGCAGATGCTCGCCTCGGGGCTGGCGGGGGAGGGCTTCACGGTGATGTCCGGCGGCGCCTTCGGTATCGACGGCGCTGCGCACCGGGCGGCGGTCACGACCGGCGGCGTCACGGCCGCGGTGATGGCGTGCGGGATCGACCGCGACTATCCCGCGTCGCACGCCGCGCTGCTGGCCGAGATCGCGCGGACCGGCGCGGTGATCAGTGAGTACCCGCCGGGGACGACGGCGGCCAAGCATCGATTCCTCACCCGTAATCGCCTGGTGGCCGCGATGAGCCTGGGCACAGTGGTGGTGGAGGCGGGTCGACGTTCCGGTGCGGCGAACACCGCGGCCTGGGCGCGCAAGCTGGGGCGGCCGCTCGGTGCGGTCCCTGGTCCGGTGACCTCGGCGACGTCGGTCGGGTGCCACCGGATGATCGCCGACGATCTCGCGGTACTGGTGTCCGATGTGGCGTCGGTGGTCAACCTCGTCCGGCCCGAAGGTGGCGGCGACGTCGGCCGGGGGCGGGCGAAGGCGACCGACGGACTGACCCCGGACCAACTCCGCGTGCACGACGCCATCCCGGGACGGGGAGGGGTGGGAATCGAAGAGATCGCGTTCGCCGCGGGCCTGGACGTCGCCGTGGTGCGTTCGGCTCTCGCGCGACTCGACGTCGGCGGGCACGTCGAGAACGTGGGAGGGCAGTGGCGACTGGCCGCGAGGTGAGCCCACCCGCGGATCAGCGTCGCGTGAGGATGTTGATGAAGATGCGGAGGTCCTCGGACGTCGCCTGGCGGAGGCGGCCGTGCGCGTGGACGAACCCGATACCGGCGTAGAGCAGGGTCGTCGCGCGGGCGTGCGCCTCGGTGTCGGAGAAGCCGAGTTCATGCAGGGCCTGGTTGGCGATGTGCAGGGTCCGGTCGTCGAGTTCGGACACCGAATCGGCGATCGAGGCGTCGGTCTCGGCCCAGCGCCGCATCGCTGCCTCCATGCCCCAGCGCCGGGGATCGGAGACGAGAGCGACCATGGCTTCGATGCGCTCGGCCGGGGGAAGGTTCTCGAACGCCTCGATCCGGGCGGCGGCGGCGGACTGCACTTCACGGACGTGATCCGACAGCGCTGCCTTCATGGCCCCGATGTCGGTGAAATGCCAGTAGAAGCTGCCCTTGGTGACTCCGAGCCTCGCGCTGAGCCGCGAGATCTTGAGGCCCTCGATACCGTCGGCGACCAGGATCTCCACGGCCGCGTCCATCCAGTCGTCCGCGCTGAGGCGGGACCCCCGCTGGGGGGCGGATTGATCCACTGGCTGATCCGGCATGGATGCACCTCTGGGGTCGGTATCTCGCGAGGTCTGATTTCAACATTTGCAAACTCTCAGATCACATCGCTTGATCATGAGAAAACCTTACAAGCCTGAAGAGGTAGTTCGCTTTGCTAAACCTAAGGTGACCCTCACCTGAGGCGTAGGATCGTCGCGACAAGGAGGTTCGATGGCCAAGCGGTTGAACACGATGACGGTGCTCCGGAGGGAGCGGCTCACCCCGCACTTCGTACGTCTCTACCTGGGGGGTGAGGGATTCGACGACTTCCGGCCCGCGGTCGGCAAGAGCGGAGAACCCGACACCGACATGTACGTGAAGTTCGTCTTCGCCCCGGACGGTGTCACCTACGCCGAACCGTTCGACCTGCAGGAGATCAGGGCCGCCGAGCCGCCCGATCGCCAACCCGTGCTCCGGACCTACACCGTCCGACGCGTCGATGAGCAGGCCCGCGAGATCGCCGTCGACTTCGTCGTCCACGGCACCGAGGGCATCGCCGGGCCCTGGGCGGAGTCGGTCCAGCCGGGCGAGACCGTCCGGTTCATCGGTCCGGGCAGCGGATACCGACCCCGCGCCGACGCCCCGTGGCATCTCCTCGCCTCCGACGAAGCCGGACTCCCGGCCGTCGCGGTAGCTCTCGAAGCATTGCCCGCCGACGCGGTGGCGAAGGTGTTCATCGAGGTCGCCGGACCCGAGGACGAACTCCCACTCGCCGCACCCGCGGGCGCCGACATCGTCTGGGTTCACCGCGGCGGCCCCGCAGGCGAGGTCGATGAGTCCGTGGCCGGCGACAACGCGCCGCTGATCGCGGCCGTGCGTGACGCCGAATGGCTCGAGGGCGAGCCGCAGGTGTTCATCCACGGGGAGGCCCAGGCTGTGATGCACAACCTGCGCGCATACATCCGCAAGGAACGCGGCGTGAGCGCTGCGAACGCATCGATCTCCGGATACTGGCGGCGCGGCCGCACCGAAGAGGGCTTCCGCAAGTGGAAAGCCGATCTGCGGGCCGCCGAGGAAGGTGTGGGCGCGAAGGGGTGAGTCGACAACGGGGGTGAGTCGGCATCGATCGGGCCACGACACCGCGTGTGCGGTTGCGGTGTGAGCCGCCGCGGGGTGTGCTCGTGGGCATGCTCGAGGACTTCGCCGACCACCTGCGCCTGGAAAAGGGCTGCAGCGAGCACACGATCCGCGCCTACGTCGGCGGTGCCCGCGCCCTGGTGACCTTCGCGGGGGCGCGGGGTGTCGCCGCCGCCGACATCGACCTCGCACTGCTGCGTGCATGGCTGGCCGAACTGAGCAGACGCGGCGCGGCGCGGACCACGATCGCACGGCAGGTCTCGGCGGCGAAGACGTTCTGCGGGTGGGCCGTCCGCGAGGGGATCATGGCCACCGACCCGTCGCAGCGGTTGAAGGCACCGAAGGCGCACCGCACCTTGCCCGCGGTTCTCGCTCCGGCGCAGGCCGAGGCGGCCATCGAGGCCACGGCGGCCGACCGCGAACCCGGCGACCCGATCGCATTGCGCGACAAGGTCATCCTGGAGTTGTTGTACGCCAGTGGGATTCGAGTCGGAGAGCTGTGCGGTCTCGACGTCGACGACGTGGACACCGGCAGACGCGTGGTGCGGGTGATCGGCAAGGGCGACAAGGAACGCTCGGTTCCCTACGGGGAGCCCGCCGCTCGTGCCGTCGACGCCTGGATGCGACAGGGGCGCCCGGCGCTCGTGACCGAGAAGTCTCCTCCGGCGCTCCTGCTCGGGGCGCGCGGTGGGCGACTCGACCAGCGGATGGCGCGGACCGTGGTGTCCCGCGCGGTGGAGTCCGCGGGAGGTCCCGCGATGGGGCCCCACGGGTTGCGCCACAGCGCCGCCACCCACCTGCTCGAGGGTGGCGCGGACCTGCGCGTCGTGCAGGAGCTGCTCGGACATTCCTCGCTCGCGACGACCCAGATCTACACGCACGTCAGCGTCGAACGCCTGCGGGCGGTGCACCGTCAGGCGCACCCGCGCGCGTGATCACGGGTCGGGCCCGACCGGTTCGAGTCCGACCGGTTTGAGACGGACCCGCACCGCGCCGAGCAGGCCCAGGGGATCGAGGTACTCCGCGGCGCGGCCGCTACCGCGACGCGCGCCCCAGTGCAGGCACACGAGCACCGGACAGCCGGGATGCCCGGCGGAGACGGTGCCGATGACCTCGCCGCGGGACACGTGATCGCCCGCCTCGACGCCGGCCTCGACCGGCTCGTAGGTGGTGATCACGCCGTCCGGGTGCTGGACCGACACGACGGGCCTGCCAGCGACGTTCCCCTCGAACCGCACCCGTCCCGCACCCGCGGCGAGTACGGGCATCCCCGGGGCCGAGGCCAGGTCCACTCCGCGGTGGCCGGGTTGCCAGCGCTGCGCCGGGGCGTCGAACGCGGTCACCACCACCGGGCGCGGCGACAGTGGAGCGGAATAGTCCGGAGGCCGGGCCCAGGCGGTGCCCGCCGTGACGCCGGGTGAAGCGGTGAGTGCGGCGACGATCAGACCTGCGACGATGGGCGTGGTGTACGGCGGTGGGGAGCGGAACAGCGGCATGCTGGTTGGACGCAGCGGATGCCGGTTCGGATCCGCGAGGCGTCGGGGACGAGACGGTTTTGGTTTTAGCTGGTGCGCGGGCGTAAACTTCTCCACGCACCTCATCTGTTGTTGATGGGGTGACTTCGCGCGCCTGCCCTCAGGCCCGTGCTGCGACCAGGGTTCACATCTCTGACCAGCGCGGTTCCGATACATACGCCGAGTGAGCAGTCCCGGGACGGTTCCGTACCGCCTCCGGTGGCACTCGGTGCGCGGCGCCAGGGTCGACGTCAACCGGACGTCGACGACAACTGCGACAAAAGGAAAATCATGGCCGTCGTAACCATGAAGCAGCTGCTCGACAGCGGCGCACACTTCGGGCATCAGACCCGCCGTTGGAACCCGAAGATGAAGCGTTTCATCTTCACCGACCGCAACGGCATCTACATCATCGACTTGCAGCAGACGCTGACCTACATCGACAAGGCGTACGAGTTCGTCAAGGAGACGGTCGCCCACGGCGGCACCATCCTCTTCGTCGGCACCAAGAAGCAGGCGCAGGAATCGATCGCCGGCGAGGCGACCCGTGTCGGCATGCCGTACGTCAACCAGCGCTGGCTCGGCGGCATGCTCACCAACTTCAACACCGTGCACAAGCGTCTCCAGCGCATGAAGGAGCTGGAGACCATGGAGCAGACCGGTGGCTTCGAAGGTCGCACCAAGAAAGAAATCTTGATGCTGACCCGCGAGAAGAACAAGCTCGAGCGCACGCTCGGCGGTATCCGCGACATGGCCAAGGTGCCCTCGGCGGTCTGGATCGTCGACACCAACAAGGAGCACATCGCCGTCGGCGAGGCGCGCAAGCTGAACATCCCGGTCATCGCGATCCTCGACACCAACTGCGACCCGGACCTCGTCGACTACCCGATCCCGGGTAACGACGACGCCATCCGCAGTGCTGCCCTGCTCACCCGCGTCGTGGCCTCGGCCGTGGCCGAGGGACTCCAGGCGCGCGCCGGCGCCGCCAGTGGCGACGCCAAGCCGGAAGCCGGCAGCGAGCCGCTCGCCGAGTGGGAGCAGGAGCTGCTGACCCAGGCTGCAGCACCGACCGGTGGCGCAGCAGTCACCGAGGCACCGGCCGCCACCGAGGCGCCGGCCGCCGCCGAGGCGCCGGCCGCCGCCGACGCACCGGTCGCCAGCGACGCACCGGCTGCCCAGTAGCTCCGGCTGCTCGGTCATCCGGTCCCACCACACACTTTCCGAAGGAGGCTCGCCGACGATGGCGAACTACACCGCAGCTGATGTGAAGCGTCTCCGTGAGCTCACCGGCTCAGGGATGCTCGACTGCAAGAACGCGCTCGCCAACAACGACGGCGATTTCGACAAGGCCGTCGAGGAACTGCGTATCAAGGGCGCCAAGGATGTGGGCAAGCGTGCTGAGCGCTCCACCGCCGAGGGCCTGGTCGCCGCCAAGGGCGGCGCCATGATCGAGATCAACTCCGAGACGGACTTCGTCGCCAAGAACGCCGAGTTCCAGCAGCTCGCCGAAGATGTCGTGACCGCGGCCGCCGCGGCCAAGACCAACGATGTCGACGAGCTGAAGAAGGCTCCTCTGGGCGACGGCACCGTCGACGAGGCAGTCGCGGCGCTCTCGGCCAAAATCGGCGAGAAGCTCGAACTCCGTCGCGTCGCCTACTACGACGGCCCGGTCGCCGTGTACCTGCACAAGCGTGCATCGGACCTGCCGCCGGCTGTCGGCGTGCTGGTGTCCTACACCGGCGAGGGCGCGGCTGCCGAGGAGGCCGCTCGCGGCGCCGCCATGCAGGTGGCCGCGCTCAAGGCGCGTTACGCCACTCGTGACGAGGTCCCCGCGGACGTCGTCGAGAACGAGCGTCGTATCGCCGAGCAGACCGCCAAGGAGGAGGGCAAGCCCGAGCAGGCTCTGCCCAAGATCGTGGAGGGTCGCGTCAACGGCTTCTACAAGGATGTCGTGCTGCTCGACCAGGCGTCCGTACAGGACTCCAAGAAGAGCGTGAAGGCTCTGCTCGACGATGCCGGTGTGACCGTCAACGGCTTTACCCGCTTCGAGGTCGGTCAGGCCTGATCTGATCTGAACGCCGAATCGCCCCGTCTCCTCAGGGAGGCGGGGCGATTTGTTCTCTGTCGGTCCCTGCCCAGCAGCAGGGCGGTGACGGCGATCGTGGCCGTGACCGCGGCGAGTGCGCCGAGTGTGGTCTGCAGGGCGCTCAAGAAGGTCCGCGCCGTCACCGCGCGCGCCGCGTCCTGCGTCCACGCGGCCACCGGGGCCGAGGGGGAGCATCGTGCGTGCGGTCGGGATGCGGAGAACGCAGCTGCGCCTGCGCACACCAGGCGAACCGATCGGCGACGACTTCGCGCAGCAGCGTCGCCGCGAGTCCGGCGACCGCGCCGTAGATCCCGAACGCCAGGCCGTGTCGCCGTTTGTCGAACAGCGCGGCGATCAGGGCCAGTATCTGCGCCGACATGAGGGCGGCGCTGACGCCCTGCGCGCCACGCGCCGCGATGAGCCTCCCACGGTCCTTGGGCCAGGCCGCAGAGGACGCTGGTGACCGTGAACGCGATCATGCCGGTCACGAACAGCAGGCGGCGACCCAGGCGGGCGTCCAGGGTGGCGGCCGCCGGCAGGGTGCACGCGAAGGCCAGCGTGTAGACGGTGAGGACCAGCAGTTGCCGGGAGGTCGACGCGCCGAGGTCCACGGTCAGATCCGGCAGCGCGATGTTGACGATCGTGGTGTCGGAACATCTGCATGAACACCCCGAGGAGGCACCCCGCCAGCGCCGGCCATGCGCCCGGGGAATCTGCACCCGGGGAATCGCGGTGCGCCCCGTCGGACGGGTCCCGGCCGGCGGCCGGGTGCGCGGTCACGACGTGAGTGCGGGCAGCGACGGTCGGTAGTCGCCCTGGTTGGCCACCGCGCTGATCACCTCGACGAACCGATCGACGTATCGCCGTACCGAGTCGTGCGCCACGTCGGTGTCGGGGTGCAGCAACGTGATCGAGGTGTTGTCCGGGAACCGGTTGACCCACATGTAGACCTCTTCGCTGCTGCCGCGATTACCGAAGAGGCAACCGTTGCCGGCCTCGAAGATCTCCACTCCGGGCAGCTTGCGGACGTCGACGTAGGAGACCATCGGCACCGCCCACCCGGGGGAGACCCTGACGGCGTCGGAGGTGCCGACGAGTTCGAGAACGCGGTGAAAAGAGATGTCGGTGAGCTCTTTACCGGCTTCATAGCTCCGCGCGGCATGCGGCGCGAGGGAGCGGAACGTGGTCCCGCCGTCGATGGTCAGGGGGACCGGGATCAGGCTGGTGAACCAGCCGACCGAGTTCATCTCCGCGGCACCCGACCGTGTGCTCTTCGGGGTCATGCCGAAATACTCGGTCTCCCCGGTGAATTCGGCGAACAGGAGTCCTGCGACCGCCATGATCCCGGAGATCACGTTGGCGCCCAGCTCGCGACAGACGTTCTCGAACCGGAGCGCGGCGGCCTCGTCGAAGACCGTCGCGTTGACGATCGCACTGCGGGTGTAGGTTTCGGCACCTGTGTCGAGGGGGAGCGGGAAACTCGGTAACCGTCCACCGTTGGCCTGGACCAGGTCGATCCACCGCTTCACGTGCGGCGACTCGCGGGTCAGTTGCCGTGAGATCGTTCGTTCCCGTGTGCAGTAGTCGAGATAGCTGCCGACCGGCGCAAGTTCGGCAGTGGTGCCGAACGCCGCATTCATGTACAGCGTCAGCAGATCCACGCACGTGATGGCCTGGGAGATCCCATCGGTGTTGAGGTGGTCGGCGGCGGCGTAGAGGGTGAACCCGCCCTCCCACTCGATGGCCCCGAAGGTGAAGCAGTCCCAGTGGAACGGGCCCGAGGTCTCGTCCTGCACGTGCTTTCGAAGCGCATGCGCGTCGTGCTCACCGTGCTGCACGGGAATGAGTTCGACGACCTCGGGCGCGACGAGGTGGCGTCGGACAGTGCCGTCGTCCTCCATGGAGAACCACGATCGGAAGCTGTCGTGCCTACGCACGAATTCGTTGACCGCAGTAGTCATCGCGGCCACGTCGAGGGGGGCCGCGACGTCGAAGGCCATCAGGCAGAGTCGGGCGAAGCGGAATCCCGCGGACTCGTTGCGCCACGCCACCCGGAGATACTCCTCCTGCTGGTGGGAGGGCGGAGCAGGATGCACCGGCGCCTGATCGGCAGTCGTCACCGAGGCGAGCGAGGCCACCCAGCTGGTCAGATGTCCTGGTCGGGGATTCCAATCATCGATCAGGCCGAACTTCATCATCTGCTGGTTCCTCGATTCGTCTGCGGACACGTGTTCTCGATCCGTCATCGCCGGCGGGGTGACCCGAACGGCGGTCGGCACGCACGCTACCCGAGGGGGTCGGCGCACCACGGTGGAACGGGAATGACGAACGCGCGGAACCGCTGCGCTGCAACAGATCTGTGCCAACCTCGGGGCCGACCGTAGTGGGACGTGTGACCCACCTGGACACCGACTCGTGTCGTCCGGCAGACTGCCGGGATTCCGATGGACATGGGTCGCAGCATCGGGGGAAGCGGAGGGCATGAACGGTCAGGAGCGCAGCAACGGGTGTCCCCGGGCACGAAAGGCGACGGTTGTCGCGATCGCCGTGTTCGCCGCGATCCTGGGTCTGGCGGCCCCGGCCGCGGCGGTCCCGGGCGGTGCCCCGATCATCGGCGAGACGGTGCACGCCGGCGGCGAGCTCGAACTCACCGTCCGGTCGGCGGCGATGGACCGGGCCGTGTCGGTGAAGGTCCTGCCCGCGAAGGGCGGTGGACCCGCGCCGACGCTCTACCTGCTCAACGGGGCCGCCGGTGGCGAGGGCGGCAGCAGCTGGTTCGACCGGACCGACATCAGGAGTTTCTTCGCCGGCGAGCACGTGAACGTCGTCGTCCCCATGGGTGGCGCGGCCAGCTACTTCACCGACTGGCTCCGGCCGGATCCGGTACTCGGCGTTCAGAAATGGTCGACCTTCCTGACCGAGGAGCTGCCGGCGACCATCGACCGGCGCTTTCGCGCCACCGGTCGCAACGCGATCGCCGGGATCTCGATGGCGGGCACCTCGGTGTTCCAGTTGGCACTGCACGCACCTCGGCTCTACCGGGCGCTGGGCTCCTTCAGCGGTTGCGCTCAGACAAGCGACCCACTGGGGCAGGCAATGGTCCGGTTGGTCGTCGAAGGTCGCGGAGGCGGGAACACGATGAACATGTGGGGGCCGCCCACAGACCCGGCGTGGCGTGCGAACGATCCCTTCGTGCACGCGGAGTCGTTCCGCGGCAAGGCCATCTATGTGTCCAACGGCTCCGGGATGCCCGGCCGGTACGACACGATCGACGGCCCGGGGATCGACGGGAACGGTTCCAAGCTGTTCGACCAGATCGCCGTCGGGGCGGTGATCGAGACGGCCACCGCGCAGTGTTCGCGCAACCTGGAACGGCGTATGCGTCAGATCGGTGTGCCCGCGACCTTCCACTTCTATCCGGGCGGGACCCACGCCTGGCCCTACTGGCAGGACGAGTTGCATCGCGCATGGCCGCAGTTCAGGGCGGTGCTCGGGGAGTGAACGCACAGGGCGTCACGGTCTCGGCGCATGCGGGCTCGGCGACGTGGCTCGAGTGCAACACCTGGGATCGACCCCGCGCCACCACCGAGGAACTCCTCGACCGAAAGGCGGGCCGGACGATCTCGGCGTTGGTCCTCGCGCTCGACGAGGACTGGCCCGTGGCGCAGGCCGTCGGCTCGGCGGTGACGCTGGCGGGCTCGCTCCTCGACGAGATCGTCGTCGTCGTCGAACCCGGGTCGTACGGCGCGGCGGTTCATGACGCGGCGCACTCCGGGGTCAGGGTCGAGACGCCGGAGTCGGCGTTGCCGGGTGTGCCGCTGCGGCCGGGGCGCGGAGAGGTGTTGTGGCGGTCGCTCGCGGCGACCGACGGCGACGTCGTGGCCGTCGTCGACGCCGCACTCGCCGACCGGGTCGCCGGGGTGCTCGCGCGGCTCGTCGAGCCCATGCTCCTGGTGCCCGACCTCCATCTCGTCCTCGGCTATCACCCGTCGGCAGGGGACGACCCCGAGCCCGACGGCTCCGCCGTGGGCACCCGCCTCACCGAACTGCTGGTGCGGCCGCTGATCGCCGCGCTGTGTCCAGCACTCGCCGGGGTGATCCAGCCGCTGGGAGGCGAGTTCGCCGGAACACGCGAACTCCTCAGGACCATCCCGTTCGCGCCCGGCCACGGGGTGGGGATCGGCATGCTGGTCGATGCCGCGGCCAGATTCGGGATCGACGCGATCGGCCAGGTCGACCTCGGGCCGCACGGCTGGGCCGATGCGGCGTCGCCCGATGCAGCGGCGGCCGAGGTCGGCTCGGCCGCCCGGCAGGTGGTCGCCACCCTGCTCGGCAGACTCGGCATCGAGGATTCGGGGGCGCCGTCGACGGGATTTCTGCTCGACGACGACGGTCCCACGCTGACCCGGACATACCCGGTCACCGACGACCGCCCACCCTTGTCGACGATCATGGGCGAGTTGCTCGCGGGCGGGATGAGGCGCTGACCGACGCGTGTCGCGAGTCGCATTCGGGGCGAAGTACCATGGTTCACCGAACCGACGAGTGAGGAAGCCGATGAGCGAAGCGTCCGATCCCACCCCGAGTGGGAGTTCCGATTTCCGGCGCGACGGATTTCAGCGGGTTCTGCTGAAGTTGGGTGGCGAGATGTTCGGCGGAGGCGAGGTCGGGCTGGATCCCGACGTCGTCGGCACCGTGGCCGATCAGATCGCCGATGTGGTCAATTCCGGTGTCCAGGTTGCCGTCGTGATCGGCGGCGGGAACTTCTTCCGCGGCGCCGAACTCCAGCAGCGCGGCCTCGACCGCAGCCGCTCGGACTACATGGGCATGCTCGGCACTGTGATGAACTGCCTTGCGCTGCAGGACTTCCTGGAAAAGCGTGGCATCTCCACCCGGGTACAGACCGCCATCTCCATGGGCCAGGTCGCCGAGCCGTACCTGCCGTTGCGTGCGCAGCGACACCTCGAGAAGGGCCGCGTGGTGATCTTCGGCGCCGGCATGGGCATGCCGTACTTCTCCACCGACACCACCGCGGCGCAGCGCGCCCTCGAGATCAAGGCGGAGGTGGTGTTGATGGCCAAGGCCGTCGACGGCGTGTACGACGCCGATCCGCGCACCAACCCCGACGCCAAGCTCTACACCGAGATCACCCACCGTGAGGTGCTCGACAAGGAGCTGAAGGTCGCCGACGCGACCGCCTTCAGTCTGTGTATGGACAACAAGATGCCGATGTTGGTGTTCAATTTGCTCCAACAGGGAAATATCGCGCGCGCCGTCGCGGGCGAGCGCATCGGCACGCTGGTACGCACCTGACCGACGGGCCGAGCCCAGGCCACTGACACCGGCCGCTGACACCGGCCACTGACGAACACCGACCGAACGGAACAAGGACGAACATGATCGACGACGCGTTGCTCGACGCCGAGGAGAAGATGGAGAAGGCGGTCAACGTCGCCAAGGATGACATGGGATCCATCCGCACCGGCCGCGCCAACCCCGCCATGTTCAACAGGGTCACCATCGAGTACTACGGCTCGATGACACCGGTGACGCAGGTCGCGAGCATCAACACCCCCGAGCCGCGGCTCGTCGTGATCAAGCCGTACGAGGCGTCGACCCTGCCCGCCATCGAGAAGGCCATCCGCAACTCCGATCTCGGGGTGAACCCCACCAACGACGGCACGATCATCCGCGTGGCGATCCCGCAGCTCACCGAGGAACGGCGTCGCGAGCTGGTCAAGCAGGCCAAGGGCAAGGGTGAGGACGCCAAGGTCTCGATCCGCAACGTCCGGCGCAAGGCCGCCGAAGAGCTCAAGCGCATCCAGAAGGACGGTGAGGCCGGGGAGGACGAGGTCACCCGGGCCGAGAAGGAACTCGACAAGACCACGACAACCTATGTGCACCAGATCGACGAACTCGTGAAGCACAAAGAAGATGAATTGCTCGAGGTGTGAGCACTGCCCCGCAACGAGGCGGTGACGCGAGGAACGACACGATGACCCCTCCCGACGGCGCTGCGCCGGCACCCGAGAAGAAGTCGCGCGCCGGACGTGACCTCCCCGCCGCGATCGCGGTCGGCGCCACCCTCGGCGTCAGCATCATCCTGATCCTGCTGTTCGCGCCGATGATCTGGTACGGCGTCGTCTCCGTCGCCTTCGCCATCGCCACCTGGGAGGTCGCCAAACGGCTCCGCTCCGCCGGCTACGACATCGCGCTGTGGCCGCTGCTGATCGGCGGTCAGGCGATCATCTGGGTCAGCTGGCCGTGGGGCCCGACCGGTGTGCTCGTCGCTTTTGTGGCGACGGTCCTGGTGTCGATGGTGTGGAAGCTGCTGGCACAGGGAATCAACAACGCCCCGGTCAACTATCTCCGCGACCTCGCCGTCACCGTGTTCGTGCTTGCCTGGTTGCCGTTGCTGGCGTCGTTCGGTGTGCACCTGGTGGTCCAGGAGGACGGCGCCGCGCGCGTCGGGACCCTCATGGTGGTGGTCGTCTGCTCCGACGTGGGCGGCTACGCGGCCGGCGTGCTGTTCGGCAAGCACCCCATGGCGCCGGCGATCAGCCCGAAGAAGTCCTGGGAGGGCCTGGTCGGCTCGCTGCTGATCGGGACCATCGGCGCCGTGTGCTGCATCACGTTCCTGATCGGCAGCCACTGGTGGATCGGTCTGATCCTGGGTCCCGTGCTGGTCGTGTGCGCGACACTGGGCGACCTGGTGGAATCGCAGGTCAAACGCGACCTCGGCATCAAGGACATGGGCACGCTACTGCCCGGTCACGGTGGCATCATGGACCGCCTCGACAGCCTGCTGCCCTCGGCCTTCGTGGTGTGGGCCGTGCTGACCGCCCTGTTGTAGAGCTTGCTGCTGCTATTTCGTCGTCTTGTTCAGGGCGCGGCGCAGCTGGAACATGCGCAGTCCGCCGACCAGTGCGACGATCAGGGCACCGGCGATCGCCGCGATCAACAGGCTCACTCCCAGTGGGAGATTGACCTCCCAGAAGATCACCATGATCCGCTGACTGTCGAGGTTCTGCAGGATGAACACCAGCAGCAGGATGAGGATCGCCGCGCCGATGACCACACCGAACCAGGTCGCCCGGGTGCGGGTGTGTTCGACATCGGCGACCGTCTGCCGGAGCCGGTCACGTTCGGCCTGCATCGCCGCGTCGCCGGTGTCCGGGTCGGGCTGCATCTGGGATGCCTGCGCGGTCGGCACAGGCTCGGGCGCGTTCTCCCCGCCGGGCCGCTGGGCACCCCACTCGGGGACCGGACCCCCATGTCGCCGGTTATCGGGTGTCGTCATGGGTCCATCATGACATGCGACAATGGCGGGATGACCTCATTGCCACTTGTGTTCGACGCGCCCAGACGCGGGCTGCCGCCGACACACTTCGCCGACCTCGATGCCGCAGGACGCGTCGCGGCTCTGGCCGAGCTGGGGCTGCCGAAGTTCCGCGCCGACCAGTTGGCCCGCCAGTACTACGCACGTCTCAACGGAGACGTCGACGAGATGACCGATCTGCCTGCGGGTGCCCGTGAGGCGGTTCGGGACAAGCTCTTCCCACAGCTGCTGAACCCGGTCCGGCACATCTCCTGCGACGACGGCTCCACCCGCAAGACGCTGTGGCGGTTGCACGACGGCACCCTGCTCGAGAGCGTGCTCATGCGCTACACCGAGCGCAACACACTGTGCATATCCAGCCAGGCCGGGTGCGGCATGGCGTGCCCGTTCTGTGCGACCGGACAGGGCGGGCTCGACCGCAATCTGTCCACCGCCGAGATCGTGGACCAGGTCCGGGCCGCGGCCCGAGCTCTCCGTGACGGCGAGCTCGGCGAACCGGGCCGGCTCTCCAACGTGGTGTTCATGGGGATGGGGGAGCCGCTCGCCAACTACAAGCGGGTCGTCAGCGCGGTCCGGCAGATCACCTCACCCGCCCCGGATGGTCTCGGGATCTCCGCCCGGTCGGTCACCGTGTCGACCGTCGGTCTCGCTCCGTCGATCCGTCGTCTCGCCGACGAGGGACTCGCGGTGACCCTCGCCGTGTCGCTGCACACGCCCGACGACGAGCTGCGCGACACCCTGGTCCCGGTGAACAACCGGTGGTCGGTGGCCGAGGTGCTCGAGGCGGCGCGGTACTACGCCGACACCACCGGACGACGTGTGTCGATCGAGTACGCCCTGATCCGCGACGTCAACGATCAACCGTGGCGCGCGGATCTGCTTGGGAAGAAGCTGCACCGGGCGCTGGGCTCGCGGGTTCACGTGAACCTGATCCCGCTGAACCCGACGCCGGGGTCGGAGTGGGACGCCAGTCCCAAGCCGGTCGAGCGGGAATTCGTCCGCCGGGTACGCGAACAGGGTGTGTCGTGCACCGTGCGCGACACCCGCGGGCAGGAGATCGCCGCGGCGTGCGGACAGCTCGCCGCCGAAGAGCGCTGATCCGAACTCACACCGACAACCCACCGGGCAGAAAAAGAAGAACGCCGAGCGTGTCTGCTCGGCGTTCTTCTCATTCGAAGGTGTGGGGGTCGGTCAGGACCACTTCCCGCGGCTCATCCACCAGCCGCGCACGCAGAAGAACAGCACTCCGACCGCAAAAGCGATGAGCCAGATGTCCTCGACGTGACCGGTGTGGTTACCGATCATCATCAGCAGCAGGAAGATCGCGAAGAACACGCCCGCCCCGTAGAAGGTCTTGGTCGCCTGCCCGTGCCACCCGAATCGGGCCGACGGGGCATCGGCGGGCTCACGGCGCCAGCCGGTGTCCACGACCTCGGCGTGTCCCCCAGTGTGCTCCACATCGGTGCTTGCCACAGCCACTCCTCACAGCGCGGACGTCAGATCTCTGACGATCGGTAGTAGTTCCCGATCAGCATAGCCTCACACCTCCGGCGCGGGTCGCGTCGACCCGCCACCGGAGAGACGCACCTCGCCGCGGCGAGCCGGACACGCCCGTCGGTGACAGAATGCCGCCATGCCGATGTCCGAACGCCGCACGCTTGCCGACTACCGAGCGGAGTCCTACCCGCGCGACATGGTCGGGTACGGCCAGAACCCGCCCGATCCGCAGTGGCCCGGCGGTGCGAAGATCGCGGTGCAGCTGGTGCTCAACTACGAGGAGGGCGGGGAGAACAACGTCCTCGAGAACGATCGCGGCAGCGAGACGTTCTTGTCGGAAATCGTTGGTGCGCAGTCTTTCCCGAACCGTCACATGAGCATGGAGAGCATGTACGAATACGGGTCCCGGGCCGGCGTGTGGCGTGTGCTGCGGACCTTCGAGCGACGCGGGTTGCCGCTGACCGTGTTCGCGGTGGCGCAGGCGATGGCGCGCAACCCCGAAGTCGCGGCGGCCTTCGTCGAACGCGGCGACGAGATCGCCTGTCACGGATACCGATGGCTGAACTACCAGCTGCTGAACCCGGCGGTGGAACGCGAGCACATGCGTGTCGGCATCGAACTTCTCACCGAGATCACCGGTGAACGCCCGCGCGGGTGGTACACCGGGCGCGACTCGCCCAACACCCGGGAGCTCGTCGTCGAGCAGGGCGGGTTCACCTATGACGCGGACAGTTACGCCGACGACCTGCCCTACTGGGTGAAGGTGCCGCGCGGCGCCGACCTCGTCGACCATCTCGTCGTGCCGTACACCCTCGACACCAACGACATGCGGTTCGCCTCGCCCGGCGGGTTCCCGTCCGGCGAGCAGTTCTTCGCGCATCTGCGGGATGCCTTCGACGTGCTCTACCGCGAGGGAACCGAGGGTTCGCCGAAGATGCTGTCGGTGGGGTTGCACTGCCGCATCGTCGGCCGTCCCGCCCGGCTGGCCGCACTGGAACGCTTCCTCGATCACGTGCAGTCCCACGACGACGTGTGGATCACCCGGCGCATCGACATCGCCGATCACTGGCGCAAGGTCCACCCCGTCGGCTGAGACGGCCCGATCCGGGCATGGTCCAGAATGGACGAGTGCCCACACGTGTGTTGATTCTCGGCTCCACCGGTTCGATCGGCGTCCAGGCGCTGGAGGTGATCGCCGAGCATCCCGAGCGCTTCGAGGTCGCCGGACTCGGTGCCGGTGGCGGCAACCTCGATCTGCTCGCCGAGCAGGCTGCGACCTTCGGCGTCGGAGCCTCGCGCCTGGCCGTCGCCGACCCGGACCGGGCGGGTGAGATGGCGCGACGGGTCGGGGGAGCGGTCCTCGGCGGGCCCGACGCCATGTGCGATCTGATCGACGCGAGCACCGGCGACACCGACGACGGGGGAGTCGACGTGGTCCTCAACGCCGTCGTCGGTTCGATAGGACTGGCACCGAGCCTCGCGGCGCTGCGGTCCGGCGCCCGGCTGGCACTCGCGAACAAGGAGTCCCTGGTCGCGGGCGGGTCGCTGGTGCTCGACGCCGCCGCTCCCGGGCAGATCGTCCCGGTCGACTCCGAACACTCCGCGATCGCCCAGTGCCTGCGTGGGGGTACGGCCGACGAGGTCGACCGACTGGTGCTCACCGCCTCGGGCGGGCCCTTCCGCGGCTGGACGCGCGAGCAACTCGAGGACGTCACCCCCGAGCAGGCAGGCCACCATCCCACCTGGTCGATGGGGCCGATGATCACGCTCAACTCGGCGACCCTGGTCAACAAGGCACTCGAGGTCATCGAGGCCCATCTGCTGTTCGGCGTCGACTACGACCACATCGACGTGACCGTGCACCCGCAGTCGATCGTGCACTCGATGGTGACCTTCGTCGACGGTGCGACCCTCGCCAAGGCGTCGCCGCCGTCGATGAAACTCCCGATCGCGCTCGCGCTGGGGTGGCCGGACCGGGTTCCCGGGTCGTCGTCGGCGTGTGACTTCTCGACCGCGTCGTCGTGGACCTTCGAGCCCGTCGACGACGAGGTGTTCCCGGCGATCGAACTCGCGCGCTCCGCGGGCCGCGCGGGCGGCAGTCTCACCGCGGTCTACAACGCCGCGAACGAGGCCGCCGCCGCCGGGTTCTTCGCAGGTACGATCCGGTTCCCGCGCATCGTCGAGATCATCGCCGACGTGCTCGGCGAGGCCGATCAGTGGCGTGCGACGCCAGGTACTGTGGAGGAGGTCTTCGCCGCCGATCGGTGGGCCCGGGATCGTGCCGCAGTGCTGGTGGCCGCATCCTCGTGAGCTGGGATCTCCGGCGATCGGGTCGTCGTCGTGATCTGGATGGAGTGAGTACGTGAGTTTCGCGATCGGTGTCACGCTGTTTGCGGTGGCGCTGTTGCTGTCGATCGCCTGGCATGAGTGTGGTCACATGTGGGCCGCGCAGGCCACCGGCATGAAGGTCCGGCGCTACTTCGTCGGCTTCGGTCCGACCATCTGGTCGACGCGCCGCGGCGAGACCGAATACGGGATCAAGGCACTGCCGCTCGGCGGCTTCTGCGACATCGCGGGGATGACCCCGCACGAGGAGCTCGCCGCCGACGAGGTCGACCGCGCGATGTACAAGCAGAAGGCCTGGAAGCGGCTCGTCGTGCTGCTGGCAGGTCCCGCGCAGAACTTCATCCTCGGATTCGTCCTGATCATCATCGTCGGACTGACCTTCGGCCTGCCGAACCTCAATCCGCCGCCGGTGCCCGCGAAAGTCGCCGAGACGCAGTGTGTGTCGTCGACCATCACCATCGCCGACGGTAAGCAGACCAACTCGCCCTGCACCGGCGCCGGACCCGCCGGGGCCGCCGGACTGCGGCCGGGCGACGAGATCGTCGCCATCAACGGCACGCCCGTCGGCAAGGCCGCCGACCTGACCCCGGTGATCCGTGAATCGACCGGTCCGGTCGCACTCACCGTCGACCGCGACGGGCAGCGCCTCGAACTGACGATGACACCGGAGCCGGTCACCGTCACCGCGAAGAAGGCCGACGGCACCACCGAGAGCCAGACCTACAACATGGTCGGCATCGCCTACGACGTTCCGCCGGGGATCGTCTCCTACAGCGGCCTCGACATCATCCCGGGGGCGATCGGCTTCACCGGCGACCTGTTCGTCGAGACGTGGAACGCGCTGCTGTCGCTGCCCTCGAAGATCGGTGCGCTGTGGACCGCGGTCACCGGTGGTGAGCGCGCCCTCGACACCCCGGTCAGCGTGTACGGCGCCTCGGTGCTCGGCGGCCAGGCCGTCGAACGCGGCCTGTGGGACATGTTCTGGATGCTGCTGATCAGCATCAACTTCTTCCTCGGCCTGTTCAACCTGGTCCCGCTGCTCCCGCTCGACGGCGGTCACATGGCCATCGTCGGCTACGAGAAGGGTCGCGACACCGTCCGCCGCTGGTTCGGCCGGGCGCCCGGAGCAGCGGTCGACTACTACAAGCTGCTGCCGATCACCTACGCCGCGGTGGTCGTGATGGCCGGCTTCATGGTGCTCACACTGACCGCCGACATCGTCAACCCGATCAACCCGTGGTGACCCGGTCCGGACAGGCACCCGGTGCCGAATACCAGCTACGCCAACCGCTACCCACAGAGGTGAAGAGATGAACGCCCCGACTTCCGCGAACGCCGTGCCGATCGGACTCGGCATGCCCGCCGGACCGCCGCCGGTGCTCGCCCCGCGTCGCAAGACCCGGCAGTTATTCGTAGGCTCGGTCGGCATCGGCAGCGATCATCCGATCTCGGTGCAGTCGATGACCACCACCAAGACCCACGACATCAACGCCACCCTCCAGCAGATCGCGGAACTGACCGCGTCCGGTTGCGACATCGTGCGCGTGGCCTGCCCGCGTCCCGAGGACGCCGAGGCCCTGCCGATCATCGCCCGCAAGTCGAAGATCCCGGTGATCGCCGACATCCACTTCCAGCCCAAGTACATCTTCGCCGCGATCGACGCGGGATGCGCCGCGGTGCGCGTGAACCCGGGCAACATCAAGGAGTTCGACGGCCGCGTCAAAGAGGTCGCGAAGGCGGCGGGCGACGCGGGCATCCCCATCCGGATCGGCGTCAACGCCGGATCGCTCGACAAGCGCATCCTGCAGAAGTACGGCAAGGCCACCCCCGAGGCGCTGGTCGAATCGGCGCTGTGGGAGGCGGGGCTGTTCGAGGAGCACGGCTTCGGCGACATCAAGATCTCGGTCAAGCACAACGACCCGGTCATCATGGTCGAGGCCTACCGGCAGCTCGCGGCCCAGTGCGACTACCCGTTGCACCTCGGCGTCACCGAGGCCGGGCCGGCGTTCCAGGGCACCATCAAGTCGGCCGTGGCCTTCGGCGCGCTGCTGTCGGAGGGCATCGGCGACACCATCCGCGTGTCCCTGTCGGCGCCGCCCGCCGAGGAGATCAAGGTCGGCGACCGGATCCTGCAGTCGCTCAACCTGCGTCCGCGCAAGCTCGAGATCGTCTCGTGCCCGTCGTGCGGTCGCGCGCAGGTCGACGTCTACAAGCTCGCCGACGAGGTGACCGCAGGCCTCGAGGGCATGGAGGTCCCGCTGCGTGTGGCGGTCATGGGGTGTGTCGTGAACGGTCCGGGCGAGGCCCGCGAGGCCGACCTGGGCGTTGCCTCCGGCAACGGCAAGGGGCAGATCTTCGTCAAGGGCGAGGTCATCAAGACCGTTCCCGAGGCGCAGATCGTGGAGACATTGATCGAAGAAGCGCTGCGAATTGCCGAGGAGTCGGGAGAAACTGAAGGCGACACACACGTGGGCCCGCCCGTGGTGACCGTCTCGTAGGTCCCGCAGGAACCTGTCGAGGGAGGAGCGGCGTTGCTGAAGTTGCTGGGCGACAAGCCGCTCGGCGCGCGAGACGCGCCCGCCGTCGAACGTGTCCTCACCTCTGACCCGGTCGCCATGTGCATGGTCGCGGCCCGCTTCGAGACCCACGGGATCAATCCGCGCCTCCTCGGCGGCGAGCTGTGGACCGCGCACAATCCGTTGTCGTCGCTGTGTTTCTCCGGCGCCAACCTGATCCCGCTCACCGGCGCACCCGAGGACCTCGACTACTTCTCCGACCGCGCCGTGGCGGGCCCCCGGGCCTGCTCGTCGATCGTCGGCCGCGCCGACCTGGTGCTGCCGATGTGGGAGCAGATCGAACCCGTCTGGGGCCCGGCCCGGGAGGTGCGGCCCGCGCAGCCGCTGCTCGCGCTCATGACGTGCTCGGCCGTCCCGACAGATCCGCTGGTGCGCCTGGTCACCCTCGACGACCTCGACGCCTACATGCCCGCCGCTATCGACATGTTCATCGGCGAGGTGGGTGTCGATCCGACCACCGGCGACGGCGGCCGCTCCTACCGGCGGCGTCTGGCGTCGCTGATCTCCGCACAGCGGGTGTTCGCCCGCTTCGACGGGCCCGACGTCGTGTTCAAGGCCGAGATCGGGTCGCTGTCGCGACGCGTCGGTCAGATCCAGGGTGTGTGGGTCTCGCCCGAGCGGCGAGGTGAGGGTCTCGGGCTCGGCGGCACCGCCGCGGTCGCCGAGGCGGTCTCCGCGCACGGCCGGATCCCCAGCCTGTACGTCAACAGCTTCAATGTGACCGCCCGGGCGGTGTACGAGCGCATCGGATTCACCGAGGTGGGCGTCTTCGCCACCGTCCTCGTGGATTGAGATCACCCACACCGTCCGGCTTCCGCGTGCCTCCCCGGGAACGCACCGCATCGGCCATAGACTCGGCCGCGATGTGGCGCATGCGAACTCGATGGACCCCGGCGGTGATCGTCGCGATGTGTGCTGTCGTGACCGTGGCAGGCGTCGGCTGCTCGAGCGGTGAGGACGACGGTCCGCGCAGTGCCGCCGAGCGCTTCCTGGCCGCCTATGCCGAACGTGAGGTCGGTGAGGCGGCCGCGCAGACCGACGATCCCACCGTCGCCGAGACGTCCATGGACGCCGCCTGGTCGGGTCTGGCCGCCGAGGCACTCGACACGCGCGCGGGCCGTGTCCGCGTGACCGGGGACACCGCCGAGGTCGAGGTCGCCTACACCTGGGCGCTGCCGCGGGGCAGGCACTGGGACTACGACGCCACCCTGCGCATGGGTCGCTCGGACGAGGGCTGGGCCGTGCGTTGGGCGTCGACCAACATCCATCCGAAACTCGGTGCGGATCAACGACTCTCATTGCAGATCGTGGAGGCGCCGCGCGCCACGGTCAACGAGTCCGACGGCTCGGAGGTGATGGTCAACGGCACTGTCGTCGGAGTCAACTTCGATCCGACGGCGGCCGCCGAGCAGGGCGCGTCGATCGCCGAATCGGTCACCGGTGCGGTGGCGGTGCTACGTCGGTTCAACCCGTCGCTGGACGAACAGGCGATCACCGAGGAGGTCACCGCCAGCGGGCAGCAGTATCCGCTGGCGCGTCTGACGCATGCGCAGTTCGATCGTCTCCGCGACCGATTGGCGATCCCCGGGGTCGTGAACAACGAGCAGGCGGAGCTGGTCTCCAAGGATCCGGATTTCGCGCCGGCGCTGCTGACCGAGGTCAAGAAGGTCGTCGACACCGAGGTCGCGGGGCGCGCCGGGTGGCGCGTGGCGACGATCAACCCGAACGGTCTCGCCGCCGACGTGCTCGCCGACCACGATGCCGATCCCTCGCCCGCGGTCTCCCTGAGCCTGTCGCGCACGGTCCAGAACGCCGCCCAGCGAGCGGTCAACGGCGCCAACCGCTTCCAGGTCGCGATGGTCGTCGTGCAACCGTCCACCGGGCGCATCCTCGCGGTGGCCCAGAACCCCACCGCCGATCGGCAGGGTCCGATCGCGACCACCGGCCTGTATCCGCCCGGATCGACCTTCAAGATGGTCACCGCGGCCGCGGCGATCAACCGCAAGATGGCCACCCCGGACACAGCCGTGGGCTGCCCCGGCGAGATCCAGATCGGGCCGCGCCTGATCCCCAACTACGACGGCTTCGCGCTGGGCACCGTGTCGATGCTGCGGGCCTTCGCGCAGTCCTGCAACACCACCTTCGCCAAACTCGCCAGCGAGATGGGCCCGTCGGACCTGGCACATGCCGCCGCGGCGATGGGTGTGGGCCAGCAGTACGAGATCGCCGGCCTCGACGCCGTGTCCGGCTCGGTGCCGATCGAGAACGAGCTGGTCGCCCGCAGTGAGGACGGCTTCGGGCAGGGCAAGGTGCTGGTGTCGCCGCTGGGGCTCGCGCTGGTCGCGGCGACGGTCGCGAACGGCTCCAAAGCCCCGGTGCCGCAGCTCATCCTGGGAAAACCGACGAAGGTCGAGGGGCCGACGCCCACGATGGCGCCGGAGGTGTACGAGCAGCTGCGGCCGATGATGCGCGCCGTGATCACCAGCGGTACCGCCTCGGTGATCGACGGTCAGGGCGCGGTGTTCGGCAAGACCGGTGAGGCCGAGTTCGCGGGCGGTTCGCACGCGTGGTTCGCCGGCTATCGCGGCGACCTCGCGTTCGCCACCCTGGTGGTGAGAGGCGGCGACTCCAACAACGCGGTGGCCGTCACCCGCGACTTCTTCGGCGGACTGGGACCGGGATACGCGGTGCGCTAGAACAGGGCGGCTAGGACACCCGGACGGGCAGGATCACCTTGCGGCCGCTGTGGTCGATGACCTCGACGGGGTGATCGTAGGTCCGGGTCAGCAGGTCGACGGTCATCACCTCGGACGTGGGTCCGATCGCGAGCAGCTCGCCGTCCTTCATCACCGCGACGCGGTCGGCGTAGGCCGCGGCCAGTGTCAGGTCGTGCACGACGAGGAGTACCGCGTTGCCCGCATCGCGATGCAGCCGCAGGACGTCGAGGACCTGCTCCTGGTGATGGATGTCGAGGGCGGCGGTCGGCTCGTCAAGCATCATCACCGGGGTGTCCTGGGCGAGCGCACGAGCCAGCGACACCCGGGCCTGTTGACCACCGGAGAGCTGGGCGAACGGGCGGTCGGCGATGTCGCGCAGTTCGCAGATCTTCATCGCGTCGGCGATCGCGGCGGGGGAGTCGACGGCACGCGGCGTACGCAGCCACGGGTAGCGGCCCATCGCAACCACCTCGGCCACGGTGAACGGCGTGTCCACGCGATTCTGCTGGGTGACCAGCGACCGATGCCTGGCGAGCTCGCGCATCGGCGTCGTGGCGGCGTCGCGGCCGTCGATGTGGACGCGCCCGCTGCGCGGGGCGCGGGTCCCTGACAACACCGACAGCAGTGTCGATTTGCCGCAACCGTTGGGGCCGACCAAGGCGACCAGCTCGCCCGGATGGACCTCGAGGGACACCCCGCGCACCACCTCGCGACCGCCGAGGACGACGTGGATGTCCTCGGCCCGGATTCCGGCCGGACGGATTCCGGGTGTATCGGCCGTGGCGCTCACCAGCCGGCTCCGGCATGTCGGCTGCGCCGCAGCAGGATGAAGAAGACCGGCCCGCCGATCAGGGAGGTGAACATGCCCAGCGGGAGGTCGGCGTCGCCGAGCATCGTACGGGCGGCGAGGTCGGCGGCGGTGATGACCAGTGCGCCACCGATCACGCTCGTGGGCAACAGGATGGCGTGCCGCGGACCGACGATGAGGCGCATCACGTGCGGTACCACCAGCCCGACGAACGCAATGATCCCGGCGAAGGCGACCGCGGCCGCGGTGAGGATCGCGACCAGCACGATCGCCTGTCGGCGAACGGATTCGACGTTGACACCCAGCGACGCCGCCTGGATGTCACCCAGGGCCAGTAGGTCGAGTTTGTGCACCAGGAACAGGCAGGCGCCGACGCCGGCGACCACGAGGGGCGCCACCACCCAGATCTCACCCCAGGTGCGTCCGGCGAGCGACCCGAGTTGCCAGAAGATGATCTGCTCACGGGCGGCCGTGGTCGCGACGAACGTGAGGTAGGCGATGATGCCCGCGGCGAAGGCGTTGACCGCGATCCCGGTGAGCACCAGCATGATCGCCGACGACGAGCCGTCCCGCAGCGACAGCACGTAGACCGCGGCCGCGGTGATCAGGCCGAAGAGGAAGGCCGCCCCGGCCAGCGCCCAGTTGCCCGCCGCACCGCCGCCGGCCGCGGTTCCGCCGGCGAGCACGATCATCAGGCAGGCGCCGACCGCGGCGCCCGAGGAGACCCCGATGATGCCCGGCTCGGCCAGGGGATTGGCCAGCACGCCCTGCAGCAGGCAGCCCGCCGCGCCGAGTGCCGCGCCGACGAACAGGCCGAGCACGATACGCGGGAACCGCACATTCCAGAGTGCGCCTTCGCCGTTCGGATGCGAGGGCAACGGGCCGACGTCGAGGTGGAAGTGGTGGGCGAGGCTCCCGAGGACCTCCAGCGGCGGCACCCCGACCTTGCCGGTGCCCGCCGAGATGATCACCAGGACGACGGTGGCGACGAGCATGCTGACGACCACCGCGGTGTTGCGCACGCGATGCGTGTCTTCACTTGCACCGGGGGCGGGACCAGATGTCGGGGCGATCCCGGACGTGGTCGACGGGGCGGGGGTCCTCACGTGTAGATCGACTTCGCGAGTGCGGCGAGGACGAGCCCGACGTCTGGGCCGAAGGCCAGGATCTTGCTCTCGTCCATCTGCACGATCCGCCCGTGACGGCCGGCCTCGGTGTCCTCGACCCCCGGGAGCGTCATCACACCTTCGGGGCCCCCGACGGTGTCCGCGCCCTGTGTCATGACGATGATCACATCGGGGTCGGCGGTGATCATGGCCTCCGCACTGATCGCGGTGAACGCCCCGGTGAGGTCCGCGGCCGCACCGGCGTCGTCGCCGCCGAGTGACTCGATGAGGTCGTCGGCGCCCGATCCGGGGCCGGCGAGCAGCAGGAGGTTGCGGCCCCGGATGTAGAGGAACGCCATCGTCGGATCGCCGGAGAGGTCGGGGACCAGCTCACGTGCGGCCTCGACCTGGGAGTCGGTGCGGGCGATGAGTTTCTCCCCCTCGTCGCGGACCCCGAGCGCCGCGGCGACCCGACGCATCAGGGCATCGTTGGAGGCGAGATCGCGGATGGCCGGGAACACCACGACCGCGATCCCGGAGGCCCGGATCTGGTCGACCGCCGTCGTCGGCACCGTCGACTCGCTGACCAGCACGACAGTCGGTGCGAGGGCGAGTACCGCCTCCGCATCGAGGCTGTGCCCGCGGTTGGTCACCACCGGACGTGAGACCGCCGAGGGGAACGCGGTCGACGTGTCGCGCCCGACGACGCGCGACCCGAGTCCGAGCGCGAAGACCGTGTTGCCCAGGGTGCCGTTGATGTCGACGGCGACGATGCGGCTGGCGTCGGTGACGGTGACCCGGCCGTAACGCACCGACTCGACGGTCGCGGGCAGGCGGGGTTGCGGGTTGTCGGCGACCGGGATGACGTCCGTCTGCGACAGGGTCGCGGTCTGCGGGCCGGATCGTAGGTGCGCGCCGGGGGAGTGGCGGTCCTGCTCGATGGGGGTGACGAAGCACCCTGAGACGGTCAGCACGGTCAGCAGCACCACCGACAACGCGCGTAACGGTCTGCTGCCCACCTGCCACCTCCTTCGATCGGTCCGCGCCGCCCACCGGCGAGCTTAGTTGTGCCGATCGCGTGATCCGCCCACCGGCCCGTCGCCCGCGGGCAGCGATATTGTGGTCGCATGCCAGTTCGTAGTGCCCTCACTCCCGGGATCGTCTCGCCCATCCGTTCCGTACCCGACTCCATCGAACGTCCCGAGTACGTGTGGAAGCCGACGGTCAACGAGGGACACGAGCCGTGGGTGCAGACCCCCGAGACCATCGAGAAGATGCGGATCGCAGGGAAGATCGCGGCCAACGCGCTCGCCGAGGCGGGCAAGGCCGTCGCCCCGGGCGTCACCACCGATGAGCTCGACGCGATCGCCCACGAGTACATGATCGATCACGGCGCGTACCCGTCGACGCTGGGCTACAAGGACTTCCCGAAGTCGTGCTGCACCTCGCTCAACGAGGTGATCTGCCACGGCATCCCGGATTCGACGGTGATCGCCGACGGCGACATCGTGAACATCGACGTGACCGCCTACATCCACGGCGTGCACGGCGACACCAATGCGACCTTCCTCGCCGGCGATGTCGAGCAGGAGGTCGTCGACCTCGTGGAGCGCACCCGCATCGCGACCGAGCGGGCCATCAAGGCCGTCAAGCCGGGCCGCGAGCTCAACGTCGTCGGGCGGGTCATCGAGTCCTACGCCAACCGGTTCGGATACACCGTCGTCCGCGACTTCACCGGGCACGGCATCGGCGAGACCTTCCACAACGGACTCGTCGTGCTGCACTACGACGAGCCGAACGTCGACACCGTCCTCGAACCGGGCATGGTGTTCACCATCGAGCCGATGATCAATCTCGGTGGCCTGCCCTGGGAGCTGTGGGACGACGGCTGGACGGTGGTCACCGCCGACCGTCGCTGGACCGCCCAGTTCGAGCACACCCTGGTCGTCACCGACGACGGCGCCGAGGTCCTCACAGTTCCAGACGAGTGATCAGGCGGGAAACCGGACGGGCTGGGGTTCGCTGCTGGTCGTCGTGGTCCCGTTGCCGAGCTGCCCGTCGCCGTTGAGGCCCCAGCAGTACATCTTCGATGCGGCGACCGCGCACACGTTGGCCGATCCGGTCGTCACCGTGCTGACACCGGACAGCCCGTTCACGCGGTCGGGACTCCGGTCCGGCAGGGTGCTGCGCGATCCCCAGCAGTAGGCCGAGCCGCCGGCGGCCGCGCAACCGCCGTAGGGGGCGGTGGAGACCTCGGTCGCCCCACGCACATCGATCCGCCGTGGGGTGGTCCGGCTCTGTTCGGTGCCGTCGCCGAGCTGGCCGGCGTCGTTCTGGCCCCAGCAGTAGACGGCGCCGTCGCCCACTGCGCATGTGGAGTAGAGGCTGGTGCTGATCGAGGTCGGGGTCCCGACGCCGCTGACCCTGGTCGGCGTCAGCCGATCGGTGGTGGTGCCGTCGCCGATCTGCCCGTCGGCGTTGTTTCCCCAGCAGTAGGCGGAGCCGGAGGCGATGGCGCACGACGTCGTGTGCGACGTGGAGACCGCGGTGACGTTCGAGAGGCCGGCGACACGAGTCGGTACGTCGACCGAGCCGGTGCTGCCGTTGCCGACCTGGCCGCGCGTGTTGTTCCGCCAGCAGTAGGCGTCGCCGTCGCTGATCGCACAGATCGACAGACCCACCGAGACGGCGGTGACGTCGGAGAGGCCGGGAACCCTGGTCGGCGTGGTCACTTCTCTGCCGGGCTCGCCGATCCCGTATCCCCAGCAGTAGAGGTCGCCGGAACCGATCGCGCACGTCGTCCCGAGTCCGCCCATGCTGACCGCCGAGACGTCGTCGATGCCGTTGATCCGGACGGGTCGGGTCTGATCGGTGGTGGTGCCGTCACCGATGGTGCCGCGCTCGTTGCCGCCCCAGCAGAACAGCTCACCGCCGCGCACCGCGCAGGTGGTCTCCCCGCTGGAGGCGATCGACGCGAAGCCGCCGTCGGCGCCCGGTGCGGGCGTCGAACCGCCGGTGCCCGGGGGCGTCGAGCCTGCCACCGGTGGCGTCGCGGGGCCGGAATCGGAGCCGCTGAGAGCCACCGCGGTGCCGACGATCCCGGCGACGAGGAGGACCACTCCCAGCACCGACGCGACGATCCACGCCGTGCGTCTGCCCGAACCCGAGCCCGGAGGCCGTCCGCCCGGACCCATCGGGTGCACGGGATATGGCGGTCCGGGTGGTTGATATCCGGGCAGTTGATGCCCGGGCGGGACGAAGGGGCCGGCCCGGTGGACGGTCGAGGGGACCGGTGGCGCCTGGTGCCCGCGGAACGGTGGTGGCGGGGTGTGGTTCTGGTAGGTCGGCGCCAGGGCGGGGGCGGGGGTGACCGCGGGAGTGCGGACGGCGGGAGTGTGCACGGCGGCGCGGGTCAGTGCGGCCGCGAACGCCGAGCAGGACGCGAACCGGTCGGCCGGGTTCTTCGCCATGGCGCGCACGAAGACGGGGTCCAGCGCGGCGAGGCCGGGGACGTGGTCGGAGATGCGTGGCACCGGAGAGTTGATGTGGCCGGAGATCAGCGCCATCGGCGTCGAACCCGGGAACGGCTGCCGTCCGGTGAGCAATTGGAACGTGGTGCACGCGAGTGCGTACTGGTCGGACGCGGGGACCGCGGCCTCACCGGTGAGGAGTTCGGGTGCGGCATAGGCCAGGGTGCCGACGAAGAGGTTGGTGGCGGTGAGCTTGGCGCCGTCGATGAGCCGCGCGATGCCGAAATCCAGCACGGTGACCCGCGAGATCCGACCGTCGCGATCCCGGGAGACGACGATGTTCGCCGGTTTGATGTCGCGGTGGATGACTCGCCGGCCGTGCGCGTAGTCCAGGGCATCGCCGACCTTGCCGACGATGGCGACGACATCGTCGATCGGCAGTGGTCCGGCGCCGGTGAGGTCGTCGCCGTCGAGGTAGGTCATGGAGAACCACGGGCTGCCGTTCTCCACGCCGTGGGTGTACACCGTCACGATGCCGGGATGATCGAGCGCCGCGGCGGTACGCGCCTCGTTGCGGAAGCGCTCGTGGAAGCTCGGGTCCGAGGGGTCGGGCGAGATGATCTTGAGGGCCTCCCGGCGGCCCAGCGTGGGATGTTCGACGAGCCAGACCTGGCCCATGCCACCGCGTCCGAGCAACGAGAGGACGCGATACCCGGCGAACAACGAACCGGGTTCGGTGACATCCACGCCCGACGACCCCCTTGGTAGACGACTTTGGTCGGCCGACTCACTCACCGATGGGGTCACTGTAGCCATACGCGGTGAGCGGCGAGGGCGATGGTGCGTCGTGTGAACGACGCCACCCGTAACCTGTCTCAGGTGGCCGAACTCGGTGGTGCGTTGCTCGTGGGGGGTACCAGCAGCGACGCAGGTAAGAGCCTCATCGTCGCCGGCCTGTGCCGGGCACTGGCGCGGACGGGGGTCCGGGTGGCGCCGTTCAAGGCGCAGAACATGTCCAACAACTCGGTGGTCACCCCCGACGGCGGCGAGATCGGACGGGCACAGGCGTTGCAGGCGTTCGCCTGTGGGCTCGAACCCTCCACCCGATTCAACCCGGTGCTGCTCAAACCCGGCAGCGACCGTCGCTCGCATGTCATCCTGCGCGGCCGGCCGGCAGGCGACGTGGGTGCCGTGGACTACATGGCGTGGCGGTCGCGACTGCGTGCGGTGGTCGCCGAGGAACTCGCTGCCCTGCGTCGAGATTTCGACGTGGTCATCTGCGAGGGGGCCGGTTCGGTCGCCGAGATCAATCTGCGTCGCACCGACATCGCCAATCTGGGTCTGGCGCAGTCGGCGCGACTGCCTGTCCTGCTGGTCACCGACATCGATCGCGGCGGATCGCTGGCACACCTGTTCGGTACGACGGCCGTCCTCGACGCGGCCGACCAGTCACTGATCGCCGGGTATGTGGTCAACAAGTTCCGGGGTGACCCCTCCATCCTCGAACCCGGTCTGCAGCAGCTCCTGGAGATGACGGGGCGACCCACGCTGGGTGTCGTGCCCTTCGCCGACGACCTGTGGCTCGACGCCGAGGACTCGCTGGCCGCGCCCGTCGGGCGTCGCGTCGGGCCGCGCGGCCCCGGCCCGGGCGAACTGCCGGCCGGGGACCGCCTGCGGGTGGCGGCGATCAGGTTGCCGCGGATCTCCAACTCGACCGACGTCGAGGCGCTGGCCTGCGAACCCGGCGTCGATGTCACGTGGGTTGACGATCCGGGCAGTGTGGCGGCCGCCGACCTCGTCGTCCTGCCCGGCACCCGCGCCACCGTCGCCGACCTGGACTGGCTGCGCGACCGCGGGATCGGCGCGGCACTGACCGCCCGTGCCGCCCGGGGACGCCCGATCGTCGCCATCTGCGGGGGATTCCAGATGCTCGCCCGTACCATCGACGATCCCGTCGAATCCGGCCGCGGGCGGGTCGACGGGCTGGGGATCCTCGACCTCGACATCGGTTTCCATCCGGAGAAGACGCTCCGTCAGGTCACCGGCACCGCCCGGCGCGGCCCTGTCGGAATCCCCGTCTGCGGCTACGAGATCCATCACGGGCGTGTCGCGAGGTCGGCGGAGGACACCTGGATCGTCGACGACCGGTACGGCGCCGAGGGTGCGGTGCGGGGTGCGGTACGCGGAACCCACTGGCACGGTCTGCTGGCCTGCAACGAGTTCCGTCGCGCTCTCCTCGACGACGTCGCGGCCGAGGCGGGCGTTCCCGGCTTCCGCGCGGCCCCCGACACCGACGTCGATGGCGTCCGCCGACGCCAGGTGGACCTGATGGCCGATCTCGTCACCGAACACCTCGACCTCGCGGCGGTGCGCGGTCTGATCGCGAACGGCCCGCCGCGCGATACGCCGATCATCCGTCACCATCTCGAGCATCGCCGGACCGCTGCCGGAGGGGCGTAGGCGTTATCGTTGCTCAATGACCGAAGAGAAGAGTCACGCGCCGGGAGCGACTCAGGTGACCGTCAACGACCTCACCTTCGACGTCCGGGTCGCGGGTCCCGATCGCGGCCCCTGGGTTCTGTTGCTGCACGGGTTCCCCGTCAACGGCAGCTGCTACGACGACGTCCTCCCGCGCCTGCACGAGTCGGGACTGCGCACCATCGTCCTGGACCAGCGCGGGTACAGCCCGGGCGCTCGTCCGAGCGGGGTGCAGGATTACCGCCTCGATCTGCTCGTGTCCGACGCCATCGGCGTGCTGGACGCACTCGGCGTGTCCTACGCCATTCTCGTCGGGCACGACTGGGGTGGCATCGTCGCCTGGCATCTCGCCGGCAAGTATCCCGATCGGTTCACCGGACTGGTGGTTGCCAGCACCGGGCACCCCTCGGCCCTGCGGGAGGCGCTCAGCAGCGGAGACCAGCGTGAACGATCGTCCTACATCCTCGATTTCGTGGCCGAGGGCGCCGAGGAGAAGATCCTCGCCGACGACGGTGCCGGCCTCAGGGCGGTCGGGGTGACGGCCGAGGAAATGGCCCCGCTGATCGAGCCGGGCGCCCTCACCGCCGCGCTCAACTGGTATCGGGCCAACTTCGTCGGTGACATCAAGGCGACGATGGCCTGCCCGCCGGTCGAGATCCCCACGACGATGGTGTGGAGCGACGCCGACCCGGCACTCGGACGTGAGCAGGCGCAGGGCAGTGGTCGATATGTCTACTCCGACTGGCGTTTCTGCGAACTCGCCGGCGTCGACCACTGGATCCCGCAGCATGCGGCGCCTGCCCTGGCCAGCGAGATAGCCCTGCGCTCAACCGTCTTCTGATACCGCCGTCTTCTGTCGGGGCGGACCGCGGGGTGCGCGGGATCAGATCTCGAGGCCGAGCAGCGCGTTCTCGAGCACCTCGGGCATCGCCGGGTGAATCCAGTACTGGCCGCGTGCCAGCTCGTGCGCGGTCTGACCGAAGTGCATCGCCTGGATGACCGGCTGGATGACCGTCGGCGCCTGCGGCCCGATGATGTGCGCGCCCAGCAGCCGGCCGGTGCCGCGTTCGGCGATGATCTTGCAGAAGCCGGTGGTGTCCTCCATCGCCCAGCCGTAGGCGACGTCACCGTAGGCCTGGACCTTGACGGCGATGTCGAGGTGCTGGTCGCGGGCCTCCTCCTCGGTGAGACCGACCGAGGCGATCTGAGGATGGGTGAACACCGCGGCCGGCACGTGGCGGTGATCGAAGCTCTCGAGATCGGGTGAGTCCCAACCCTTCAGCAGGTTCGCCTGGACCACCCGTTCCTCGTGATTGGCGACGTGCTTGAGCTGGTACGGCGAACTCACGTCGCCGAGGGTCCACACCCCGCGGGCGGCGGTGCGGCCGTGCGCATCGCACCGCACGCGGCCCTCGTCGTCGAGTTCGATCCCCACCGAACCCGCGTTGAGGCGATCGCCGTTGGGTACGCGGCCGGTCGCGACGAGCAGCGCGTCCGCCTCGAGGTGGGTGCCGTCGCCGAGGGTGAGCCGTACGCCTCCGTCGGGCAGGTCCTGCGCCGCGGTGACCGCGGTGTCGAGGTGGACGTCCCACTTGGCCTGTGCCACCTCGGTGAACCGGTTCGAGATGTCGGCGTCCTGTTTGCGCAGCAACGCCGGCCCACGCGCGACGATCGACACCGCAGAGCCGAGTGCGCCGAAGACGTGCGCGAATTCGGCTGCGATGTAACCGCTTCCGAGGATGATCAGATGTTCGGGCAGTTCGGGCAGGCGCATGACGTCGTTGTTGGTGTAGTACCGCACCCCGCTGTCGGCGATGACCGGCGGGATGGTCGCCCGGGAACCGGCGGCCACCACCACCTCGCGGGCCAGGACGGTTGCGCCGTCGGCGGTGACGAGCCGGCACAGGCCGTCGTCGTCCCGCCCGTCGAACTCGACGTGCGAGGAGTAGACCGTGATGTTGTCGCACCGGTCGGTGCGGTACTCCTTGCCGCCCTCCGAGATCGGGTCGATCCGGCCGAACACGCGGTTGACGATGCCGGGCCAGTCCACCGAGTCGACCTTCGCGTGCACGCCGAGACGTGCTCCGTGCGTCGCGATCTCGGCGACCTCGGCCGCGTAGACGAACATCTTGGTGGGGATGCACCCCACGTTGAGGCAGGTCCCGCCGTACACGCCCTCCTCGAAGATCGCGATCGTCGTGTCCGCGAACCGTTCATCGGGGATGGAATTGCCGCTGCCGGAGCCGATGATGGCCAGGTCGACGACCTGCGTGGCGGTCATAGTGTGTTCTCGCTTTCCTCGGTGGAGCCGGTGTCGTATCTGGAGCCGGTGTCGTATCTGGAGCCGGGGTCGCGTCCGGGTCCGACGACGTGGGTCAACCAGTTGTCGACCTCGGAGTAGGCGTTCTCACGCGCGTGTGGAACCGACAGGAACACGTCGTGGCGTGCGTCCGGGATGGGGACGGCAGTGACCCTGCCGCCGAGACAGCCGCTCCAACGGGCGATCTGGCTGACGTCGAGCACCGCATCGGCACGATCCGTGGACTCCGAGTAGGTTCGCGCGAAATGTGACTTGTCCGAACGCAACACGAGTGCGGGCACCCCGACGTCGATGCCGTGGTGCAGGTGTCGCTGGCCGGTGCGCACGGCATCGAGGAAGCCGAAGGTGACCGGGAACCCGCCGAGCGGTTTCGCCGACAGGTCGTAGTTCCATTCGCCGTGGGCGCTGTCGTGGAGGCTCTCGCCGTAGGCGCTCGACATTCCCAGCGGGATCACCCGTTTGGGGGCGAGCGCCCCGATGCCCTTGATGAGCAGCGACACCGGCAGCGTGCGCAGGATCGCATCGCCTTGCAGATCCAGCCAGGGGGAGTTGAGCAGCAGGCCGTCGACGACGCCGTGCAGTCGTGGGTTGCGGCGTCGGAGGCGGTCCAGCCACAGCGACGTGACCAGACCCCCGGTCGAGTGTCCGGCGACGATCACCCGGGTGTCCGGACCGACCTCCTCGACGATGATGTCGAGCGCGGCACCGAGTTCCTCGTCGTACTGGGCGAGGTCGGTGGTGAAGTGGGCGGTGTGGTGCGGCAGTCTCGACCGTCCGCATTTGCGCAGGTCGATCGCATAGAACGAGTAGCCGCGGGCGACGAAGAAGTCGGCCAGCGGTTCGTGGAAGAAGTAGTCGGTGAATCCGTGGAGGTAGAGCACCGCGCCACGGGCCGGCGTGGTGTCGGCCCGGCGCACGAGGGTCGCGGTGATCGGGGACTCGCCGTCGGGATCGGGTCCCAGCGACAGGGTTCGTTGCGAGTAGCCGTCGAGGAATCGGTCGGGCTGCCAGGAACCGGAGGAGAAGCTCACGAGTGCCACCTTAGTGATCCGGCGGGGAGTCGCCGCGGGTCGCGGCGCACCGCGAGGTGTCGCGAAGCCCACAGTTGACCAGGTCGATTCTCGTCGCGGACGTGCCATGCTGGACAATGACCGATGAGATAGAACCAACCATAAGGGGCCATCCCTCGACGGCGTGCCGCACGAACACACGCCTACAGTGTCCCACCAGGTGAAGTGGAGTCCAGGTGTCGAAAACGGTGATCAAGACCGACGTCGCGTTGGTGGGTGCGGGCATCATGAGTGCCACCCTCGGGGCGCTGCTCCGTCAACTGCAGCCGGATTGGTCGATCAGCCTCTTCGAGCGGCTCGACGCCGCGGCCGCCGAGAGCAGTGACCCGTGGAACAACGCGGGCACCGGTCACTCGGCGCTGTGTGAGCTGAACTACACGCCCGAGACGGCCGACGGCGGTGTCAACATCGACAAGGCGCTCAACATCAACGAGCAGTTCCAGGTGTCGCGGCAGTTCTGGGCCCACGCTGTCGACACCGGCATCCTCGGTGACCCCTCGGAGTTCATCAACCCCATCCCGCATGTGGCGTTCACCCACGGCGACAAGGGGACCAAGTACCTGCGCAAGCGCTATGACGCCCTCGCCACCCAGACCCTGTTCGAGGGTATGGAGTTCATCAGCGACCCGGCCGAGTTCAGTGCGCGCCTGCCGCTGATGTCGAAAGGCCGGGACTTCGCCGAACCCGTCGCCCTCAACTGGTTCGACCAGGGCACCGACGTCGACTTCGGCGCGCTCACCCAGCAACTGCTCAACTACGTCGCGCAGGGCGCCGACATCTACTTCGGTCACGCGGTGACCAATCTGACCAAGCAGTCCGACGGCAGCTGGGTGGTGAAGGTCCGCAACCGCCGCACCGGCGACAAGCTGACCGTCCACGCGAAGTTCGTCTTCGTCGGTGCCGGCGGCGGCGCGCTGCACCTGCTGCAGAAGTCGGGCATCTCCGAGGCCAAGGGCTTCGGCGGCTTCCCGGTCTCCGGAGAGTTCTTCCGCTGCACCAACCCCGACCTGGTCGCCGAACACCAGGCCAAGGTGTACGGCCAGGCCGCGGTGGGTGCCCCGCCGATGTCGGTTCCCCACCTCGACACGCGCGTCATCAACCACAAGCCGGGCCTGCTGTTCGGCCCGTATGCCGGCTGGTCGCCGAAGTTCCTCAAGAGCGGCAAGGTCACCGACCTGCCCGCCTCGATCAAGCCGGGCAACCTGCTGCCGATGGTCTCCATCGCGCCCAAGGAGTTCGGGCTGCTCAAGTACCTGATCAGCGAGCTCGCCGCCGGTCCGGCCGACCGCGTGAAGACCCTGTCGGAGTTCGTGCCACGCGCGCTGGGCGCCGACTGGGAGCTCATCACCGCCGGTCAGCGTGTCCAGGTCATCCGCAAGACCGGGCTCGGCGGGCAGCTGGAGTTCGGCACGGCCGTCGTCGCCGCCTCCGACGGCAGCATCTCGGGTCTGCTCGGGGCGTCCCCGGGTGCCTCGACCGCCGTCCCGGCGATGCTGTCGGTGCTGGAGAAGTGCTTCCCGGCCGAGTACGCGGGCTGGTCGTCGAAGCTGTCGACGCTGATCCCGTCGTTCGGCCAGAAGCTGAACGGCAACCGCGACCTCTACCGCCAGGTGTGGGACTGGACCAACAAGTCCCTGCAGCTGACCGGTCGCGACGCGAGCACCGTCGAGTCCGGCGCGCTGGCCCCTGCCTCGGCGGGGTGAAGTTCTGCCGTCATGTGTGCTAACCACGACACATGACCTCCGAACCGCAGGAACACCGCAACCCGCAGGTACGACGCGGCACCGCACGCGACATCGGCGCGGCGACGCTGTATCGCATCCTGCGGTTGCGGGTGGAGGTGTTCGTGGTGGAGCAGGCCTGTCCCTACCCCGAGCTCGACGGGCGCGACCTCGAGCCCACGGCGATTCAATTCTGGATCTCCGACGGACAGACCGACGTCGCTGCGGAGTCGGGTGAGGACGAGGACGAGGCCGTTCTGGCGACCCTTCGACTGCTGGCCGAACCGGCCGGCGCCGGAGGCGCGCAGGCGTTCCGGATCGGGCGGGTGTGCACCGAACGGGCACATCGCGGCCGCGGGCTGGTGACGAGACTCATGACGGCCGCGCTGGCCGAGGTCGGCACGCATCCGTGCCGGATCGAGGCGCAGGCCTATCTCACCGAGATGTACGGAAAGTTCGGCTTCGTCGTCGACAGCGACGAATACCTCGAAGATGGGATTCCTCACGTGTCGATGCTTCGCGCGGGGTCGCCGCTGTGACCCGACCTGTGTCAGACGTCCGCTACCCCTTCAGCGCCGTTGTCGGACAGGAGCAGCTCAAGCTCGCGCTCATCCTGTCGGCCATCTCTCCCGGTATCGGCGGTGTGCTGATCCGCGGGGAGAAGGGGACGGCGAAGTCGACGATCGTGCGGGGACTCGGTCCGCTGCTCGGTCCGGACGAGGCCGGCGCGGAGACGGGTGAGACCGTCGGTCGTGTGGTCGAACTCCCGATCGGCGCCACCGAGGACCGGGTGATCGGGTCCCTGGACCTGACGTCGGTCCTGCGGGACGGGCGTGCCGAATTCACCCCGGGCCTGCTCGCGCAGGCGCACCGCGGCGTCCTCTACATCGACGAGGTCAACCTCCTCGCCGACCATCTCGTCGATGTGCTGCTCGACGCAGCCGCCGGCGGTCGTGTCACCATCGAACGCGACGGTGTATCGCACACGCAGGCAGCAGATTTCGTACTCGTGGGCACCATGAATCCGGAAGAGGGGGAGCTGCGCCCGCAGCTGCTCGACCGGTTCGGCCTCGCGGTGGACGTGGCCGCGGGCAAGGACATCGACGAACGAGTCGAGGTGGTGCGCCGGCGGATGGCGTTCGACGCCGACCCGGCGTCGTTCGCCGCAGCCTACGCCGACGCCGAAAATGCTCTGGCACAACGGATCTCGATTGCGCGCGGGACGGTCGGGACGGTGACCCTGCCGACGCGGGAGCTGCGCCGCATCGCCGGGATCTGCGCCCATCTCGACGTCGACGGCCTGCGCGGTGACATCGTCGTCGCACGGACCGCGGCCGCCCACGCAGCGTGGCGCGGCGCGGCAGAGGTGACCGACGACGACGTGCGTGCCGCCGTCGAACTCGCACTGCCGCATCGCAGGCGCCGCAACCCCTTTGACGAGTCCGGCCTCACCTCCGACCAGCTCGACGACGCGATGTCGGCCGGCGACGATGCCGCCGGACCGGAGACTCCCGACGGTCCCGATGACGATCCCGGACCGCCCGATTCCGGACCGCCAGACCCCGGACCGCCCGGCGGGGGACAGGACCGGAACGGCGAACCCGACGCATCCGATCCCGAGTCGGGCAGTGAGCCCGGCGGTCAGCCCCAGACCGCGCCCGGCCCGGCGTTCGGTCCGGCGTCGGCACCCACCGGCCGTCGATTCGCGACACTGCGGGTCGGGGGAGTCGGGGACGGTGATCCGGGACGGCGGTCGAAGGCGCGTAGCCGCCGCGGGCACACGACCCACGCCGTCGAGTTCGCCACCGACCGTCCGGTCCATCTGTTCGGCACGGTCCTCGCGGCCGCGGGACGCGCCGCGGGAGTGGACGGGCGCTCGCCCCTGCGAATCGCCGCACCCGACCTGCGTTCGGCGCAGCGGATCGGGCAGGAGTCCAATCTCGTCGTCTTCGTGGTGGACCTGAGCGGCTCGATGACCGCGCGCCGCCGTCTCGCCGCGGTCTCCGAGCTGTGCGTGGAGATGCTGCGCGACTCCTACACACGGCGTGACCGGGTTGCGGTGGTGGTGGCACGTGGTGCCACGGCGACACTTGCTGTACCGCCGACCAAGTCGGTGGACGTCGCGGTGCGCCGTCTCGCGGAGATCCGGACCGGCGGGCGTACGCCGCTGGCCGAAGGACTGCTCCTCGCCGCCGACGTCGTCGAACGGCGCCGCCGCGCCGAACCGGATCGCCGGCCGCTCATCGTGGTCCTCTCCGACGGGCGGGCGACCTCGGGCCCCGACGCGTCGAGCAGGGCGCGTGCGGCCGCCGGGGCCATCCGTCGCCGCGGCATCGAGTCCGTGGTGGTCGACTGCGAGCAGGGCATGGTCCGGCTCGGACTGGCCGCCGACCTCGCCGCCCACCTCGGCGGCCAGCTGATGACGATGGGTGAGCTGTCGGCGACCGCCCTGAAGTCCACACCGCGGGCTCGCGGCGCCGCCTGATCTGTCCGCGCCGGTGACCCATAAGGAGAAGGCCAGTGCCGCAAGGAGTTCCATCGACCGTTCCCGACGACGGCCTGACCACACGGCAGCGCCGTAACCAGCCTGTGCTCGCGGTGCACACCGGCGACGGCAAGGGTAAGTCGACCGCCGCGTTCGGCATGGCCATGCGGGCGTGGAATGCAGGTATGCGGGTGGCGGTCTTCCAGTTCGTCAAGAGCGCCAAGTGGAAGGTCGGGGAAGAGTCGGCGATGCTGGCCCTGGGGCAACTGCACGCCGACACCGGGGCCGGTGGTCCGGTCGAGTGGCACAAGATGGGGCAGGGGTGGTCGTGGTTGCGCGCGAACACCGAGCACGCCGAGGACCATGCCGCCGCCGCGCAGGCCGGCTGGGCCGAGATCGCCCGGCGACTCGCCGCCGACGAACACGACTTCTACGTCCTCGACGAGTTCACCTATCCGCTCGACTGGGGCTGGGTGGACACCGCCGAGGTCGTCGACATCCTCGCCCGGCGGCCCGGACGCCAGCACGTCGTCATCACGGGCAGGCGCGCTCCGCAGAAGTTGATCGACGCGGCCGATCTGGTCACCGAGATGGGTAAGGTCGCACACCCGATGGACGCCGGCCGTAAGGGGCAGAAGGGGATCGAGTGGTGACTGCCACCCCGGCGATCGTGATCGCCGCACCGTCGTCGGGCAGCGGAAAGACGACGGTGACGACCGGTCTCATCGGGGCGCTGCGCGCCGCCGGGCATCGGGTGGCGCCCTTCAAGGTGGGCCCGGATTACATCGATCCTGGCTATCACGCCGTCGCGGCGCGCCGTCCGGGCCGCAACCTCGATCCGAACCTGGTGGGAGCCGACGCGATCGGTCCGCTCTTCGCGCACGGTGCGGCCGGGGCCGACATCGCCGTCGTCGAAGGTGTGATGGGTCTGTTCGACGGACGGATTCGCGAGCAGGACGACGGCGACGCGGCGGCACTGGGTGTCGGTTCGACGGCCCACGTGGCGTCGATCATCGGCGCGCCGGTGGTGCTCGTCGTCGACGCCGCGGGCCACAGCCAGTCGATGGCCGCGGTGTTGCACGGCTTCCTGTCCTACGACTCGTCGGTCCGCATCGCCGGGGTGATCCTCAACCGCGTCGGGTCGGCCCGGCACGAGATGGTGCTGCGGCAGGCGTGCGGACGCGTGGGGCTGCCGGTCTTCGGTGTCGTGCGGCGAGACGCGTCGCTGACCGTCCCGTCCCGTCACCTCGGGCTGATCCCGGCCGCCGAACGCAGCGCCGACGCGGTGGCCGCGGTGGAGGCGATGACCAGCCATCTCGCGGGTGTGCTGGATCTGGCGGCCATCGTGGCCGCCGCCCGGCAACGGACCACGCCCGACGCCGTCCCGTGGTCGGCCGCCGACGCCGTCGCCCCGTATGTCGATTCAAGCGGGTCGGGCTCGGGGCGGCCGGTCATCGCGGTGGCCGGCGGTGCGGCCTTCACGTTCGGTTACGCCGAACACACCGAGATGTTGGAGGCCGCCGGTGCGCGGGTCGTGTCCTTCGACCCGCTCGCCGACCCGCTCCCGCCGGGTGCCGCGGGCGTGGTCATCGGCGGCGGTTTCCCCGAGGAGCACGCCGAGGCGCTCGCCGCCAACGACGCCCTGCGGACCGGCCTGCGTGGGCATGCGGCCGCCGGTCGGCCGATCCACGCCGAATGCGCCGGCCTGTTGTACCTGTGTGCCCATCTCGACGGTCACCGGATGAGCGGGGTGCTCGACTCCGACGGTCACTTCGGGCCCCGGCTGACCCTGGGCTACCGGGATGCGGTGGCCGTCGGCGACTCCGTGCTGTTCCGGGCCGGTGAACGGGTGACCGGCCACGAGTTCCACCGCAGCGGGGTGAGTCAGGGGCACGCGCCGCCGGCTTGGGCCTGGCGAGACGCATCAGGGAAGCCCTCGACGCATGGTGTGACGACGCCCGCCGTGCATGCGTCCTACCTGCACCTGCACCCGGTGGCGATACCGCAAGCACTGTGCCGCTTCGTGTCCCGGTCCGCCGAGGCCGGCGCCCGGGCCGCGATGCCCATGGCCTCGGCAGCCACCGCCGACCCGACGGAGACGTTATGATGCCCACCCGGAGACTGCGTGAAACCCTCGACGCGCTCGCCACGCACGGCGCCGACGACCCGGCACTGCTGCGCGAACTCCTCGAAGCCGTGCTCGTCGTCGGGCAGGGCGTCGAGCTCGACCGCGCCCTTCAGCGCATCGTCGAGGTCGCGGCGGGTCTGGTGGATGCGCAGTACGGTGCGCTCGGCGTGCGCGGCCCCGACGGCGGGCTCAGCGAGTTCGTCCACATCGGCATCACCGACACGCAGCGGGCCACGATGGGGCATCTCCCGGTGGGCCGCGGCGTGCTGGGCCTGCTCATCGACGACCCGCGACTGCACCGCATCCACGACCTGGGAGCACACCCCACCTCGGTCGGCTTCCCGCCGAATCATCCACCGATGCACACCTTCCTCGGCGCACCGATCCTCGTTCGCGGCGAGGTGTTCGGCAGCATCTACCTGACCGAGAAGCGCTCGGCCGAGGACTTCTCGGAGGTCGACGAGACCGTCGTCGCCGTGCTCGCGGTCGCCGCCGGGATCGCGATCGACAACGCGGGCCTGTTCGAGCGGGCACGCACCCGGCATCGCTGGATGCAGGTGCTCGCACGTCGTGGATCGGAGCCTCTCGCCGGGATCGCGTTGTCCGACACCATGTCCCGCATGTGCGCCGACGTCGCCGATCTGGTCGGTGCGGTAGATGTATATCTGATCACCGAGCTCGACGGCGAGGTGGAGTTGCGCGGCCACACCGGTGACCGCGTCGACATCGACAGTTTCACGCCACCCGAGGTGACCGCCCTGACGGTGCAGCGCTCCGGACAGATCGCCCCGTCGCTGATCCGTCGTGGTGCGCGGTGGACCTCGGTGCAGCCGCTGCTGCGCGCGTCCGGGGCGTTCGGCTGGATGCTGATCACCCACCGCAACCGGCCGCACTGGGACGTGGAGGAGATCGCCGGGCTCGCCGGCGTCGCCGAGGTCGCCTCGCTGGCGGTCGTGTACGCCGAGCAGCAGCAGATCGCGCGGGACCTCGAAGTTCTCGAGGACCGGCACCGCATCGCCCGCGACCTCCACGATCATGTGATCCAGCGGCTGTTCGCGGTGGGGATGTCGGTGCAGACACTGCTCGCCGGATCGACCGATCCCGTCGCCGCGACCGCGCGACTCGAGCAGATCATGACCGACCTCGACCGCACGATCGCGCAGATCCGCACCTCGATCTTCGACCTCCAGACGGCCTCGGGAGAGGAAGACGGTTCGACCCTGCGCAGGCGCGTGCTCGACATCGTCTCCGAGCTCTCCGGACATGCGTCGGTCTCCCCGAGCGTGGTGTTCGACGGGCCGGTCGACACCGTGGTTCCGGACACGCTCGGACCGCACATCGACGCGGTGCTGCGTGAAGGACTGAGCAACGCCCTGCGGCACGCGCGCGCCGAGAGCATCGCCGTCTCGGTGAGCGCCGACGACGTGCTGACCGTCGAGATCGCCGACGACGGCATCGGCATCGGCACCGATGTGACCTACCGCGGGCTGGAGAACCTCACGCGGCGCGCAGAGGAGTGCGACGGCACCTTCAGCGTCGACACCCGCCCCCGGAAGAACCGCGAGGGCCGTGCCCGCGGCGACGGCGGCACCACCCTGACCTGGTCGGTGCCTCTCATCGGATGAGGGCGGGGTGAGCCGGCGTACCTACTGGTTCCTGCCCTCGTGCAGCTTGGCGGCCATCACCGCGACCTGGGTGCGGCGCTGCATGTCGAGCTTGCCGAGGATGCGCGACACATAGTTCTTGATCGTCTTCTCCGCCAAGAACATCCGCTCGGCGATCTGGCGATTGGTCAAGCCCTCGCCGATGAGCGCGAACACCTCGCGCTCCTGATGTGTCAGCTCGGCGAGCGGATCCGCGGTCTGCTTGCCGTCGCGCAGCTTGGCGAGCAGGGCGGCGGTGGAACGGTCGTCGAGCAGTGAGCCGCCGCGTCCCACGGTGCGGACGGCGGCGACCAGGTTGTGCCCGAGGATCTGCTTGAGCACGAAGCCCGACGCCCCGGCGAGGACCGCGGCTAGCAGGGCGTCGTCGTCGGCGTAACTGGTGAGCATCAGACATTTGACGGTCGGTTCGGCGGCCCGCACGTCGCGGCACAACTCCACGCCGTTGCCGTCGGGGAGCCGCACGTCGAGCACCGCGACATCGGGCTTGGACGCCAGGATTCCGACGAGCGCCTCACCCGCCGACGCCGCCTCGCCGACGACCTCGATGTCGCCGGCTGTGCCCAGCAGGTCGCGTAGACCGCGCCGGACGAGTTCGTGGTCATCGACGAGATAGGCGCGGACCGGAGTGCTCGCGGGCTGGGCCGGATCGGGGGACATGGGTCGAAAATACACCTGCCCGCCGGGGACGTCGGGCCGGGACAACACCCGACGTCGGACCCACCGGATGCGGGACCTTGGCCTCACGAGCACGCCGGCGCCGGCGAGGAGACTTGTCTCCCGACGCACTTCCACGCAAGACCAGGAGATCATGTGACCACCCTCATCGGACCACCCGAACTGCGGAACGCCGAACTGGGCCACGGCGCGATGACCGGCGCGGACCTGCTGCGCGAACTGCTGCCGGTCTGCGAGACCGAGGTCGAGCGGCACATGAAGATGACCCGGGACTGGCACCCGCACGACTACGTGCCGTGGGACGACGGACGCAACTTCGCCGCACTCGGCGGCGACGACTGGGACCCGTCGCAGTCGCAGCTGTCCGACGTCGCCAAGGCCGCCATGATCACCAACCTGCTCACCGAGGACAACCTGCCGTCGTACCACCGGGTGATCGCCGACAACTTCGGCCTCGACGACGCGTGGGGCTGGTGGGTGGGCCGCTGGACCGCCGAGGAGAACCGCCACTCGGTGGTCATGCGCGACTACCTCGTGGTGACCCGCGGCGTCGACCCGGTGGAACTCGAGGAACTGCGCATGCAGCACATGACCTCGGGATTCAATCCGCTTCCCGAGGACGACGGTCAGCGTGACCACAGCTTCGACATGCTCTTCGCGGTCGCCTACGTCAGCTTCCAGGAACTCGCCACCCGTGTCTCGCACCGCAACACAGGCAAGGCATGCGGCGACCCGATCGCCGACAAGATGCTGCAGCGCGTCGCCGCCGACGAGAACCTGCACATGCTCTTCTACCGCAACATCGTCGCCGGGGCGCTCGACCTCGTGCCCGACCAGGCGATGGCCGCGATCTATGCGATCGTCTCCAACTTCCAGATGCCCGGGGCGACCATGCCGAACTTCCGGCGCAACGCGGTACTCATCGCCAAGGGCGGCATCTACGATCTGCCGCAACACATGTCGGACGTGGTGATGCCGGTGCTGCGCAAGTGGCGGATCTTCGAGCGGGAGGACTTCGGCCCGCTGGGGGAGCACTACCGCGAACTCCTCGCCGACTTCCTCGGTCAGATGGACATCAAGGTGCGCAAGTTCGAGGAGTCGCGCGAGCGAGCCCTGCAACGGCAGAAGGCGAAGGGACTGGCATGACCCTCACCGAACCGGCCCTCACCGAACCGGCCGGGCGAACCGCGCTGCGCGCCGACTTCTCCACCGCGATCGCGATGGCCGAGGCCGCGGCCGATCACAACCCGTCGTGGTGGAACGAGATCCGGGTCAACGCCGACGATGCGCTCGCGGCCGCCTATTGCAGCTCGCAGTTGCTCGGTGCGCTCCTCGAAGCCGCCGCACACCGCCTCGGGGTGCCCGCCGCCGACGTCTGGGCACACATCCGCGCGACAGGCGAACTGCCGCTCTAGGTCGGGGGCGCTGTAGGTCGGGGGCGCTGCCGGTAGTCTCTGCTCCCATGTCCGCGCCTGAGTCCACGCCCGATGCCGACCCCCGTACCGCCGGGGTGGGGCACTATCTGGTCGGCCTCGATCTCGAGGGCCGCAAGGTCGTCGTGGTGGGCGGCGGGTCCGTGGCGCAGCGACGCCTGCCCAACCTCGTCGCGGCCGGTGCCGACGTGCACGTCATCGCGGTCGACCCGACACCCGCGGTCGAGTCCTTCCCGGGCCTCAGCGTCGCCCGGCGCCGTTACGCCGCAGGCGATCTCGAGGGCGCCTGGTACGTGATGGCCTGCACCGACGACCCCGAGGTGAACGCCGCCGTCGTCGCCGAGGCAGAAAGCCGCCACACGTTCTGCGTGCGTGCCGACGACGCCCGATACGGCACCGCGGTCACCCCCGCATCCGGGCGCTACCGCGATGTGCAGTTCGGCGTCCTCGCCGGCGGCGACCACAAGCTGTCGGCGTCCCTGCGCGCCGCGATCAGCCGCGCCCTCGCCGACGGCTCGCTGGCCGTTGACGACGCCGCCCCCCATGCCGCCGGTGTCGCACTCGTCGGCGGCGGTCCCGGCGATCCCGACCTCATCACCGTGCGCGGACAGCGGCTTCTCGCCGAGGCCGACGTCGTCGTCGCCGACCGTCTCGCCCCGCCCGCGCTGCTCGCCGAACTGGGCCCGCAGGTCGAAATCATCGACGCCGCGAAGGTGCCCTACGGCCGCGCGATGAAGCAGGAGGCGATCAACGACGTCCTCGTCGAGAAGGCGAAGGAGGGCAAGTTCGTCGTCCGGCTCAAGGGCGGTGACCCCTATGTCTACGGGCGCGGTTTCGAGGAGCTGCAGGCGTGCGTGGCCGCCGGGGTGCCGGTGACCGTCGTGCCCGGCATCAGCAGCTCGATCGCGGCCCCGGCCGCGGCGGGCATCCCGGTGACCCACCGCGGTGTGACACATGAGGTGGTCATCGCCTCCGGGCATGTGCCGCCGGGCCACCCCGACTCGCTGATCGACTGGTCGGCGATGGGCAGGTTGCGCGGCACGCTGGTGCTGATGATGGCAGTCGAACGCGTCGAGGTCTTCGCCGACGCGCTACTCGAAGGCGGTCGTCCCGCCGACACCCCGGTCGCCATGATCGAGAACGGGTCGCTGCCCACCCAGCGACTGCTGCGGACCGACCTCGCGCACGCCGGCGCGGTTGCCGACGCCGAGGGACTGCGGCCGCCGGCCATCGTCGTCATCGGCGACGTGGCGGCCTTCACCGAAGGGTCCTGACCGCGGGCATGCCAACGGGGATTGGCATGTCGAAGTGGTGGGCCGGTACCGTCGAAACCTATGTCGAGATCGGGAACCGTGAACACTGGAACCGTGAACCCTGGAGAAGGTGGCACAGCGCAGTTCCGTCCGGTGTTCGGTCTGCCGATCCTGGTGCTGTCCGGTATGCAGCTGCTCATGGTGCTCGACGGCACCGTGGCCGCGCTGGCGCTCCCGCGTATCCGTGACGCGCTGACGCTGTCGGAGTCGAGCGCCAACTGGGTGATCAGCAGTTACGTCCTGGCCTTCGGCGGGCTCATGCTGCTCGGCGGTCGTCTCGGTGACACCTTCGGTCGCAAACGCATGTTCATCGTCGGCGTGGTGGCCTTCACCCTTACCTCGCTGCTGTGCGGGCTGGCGTGGAACGAGGCGAGTCTGCTCGCCGGTCGTGCCCTGCAGGGTGCATCGGCGGCGATCGCGGCGCCCACCGCGATGGCCCTGGTCGCGACGACCTTCGCGCCGGGCAAGCCCCGGAGCCAGGCGTTCGCGATCTACGCGGCGATGACCGGTGTCGGATCGGTCGCGGGACTGATCCTCGGCGGTGTGCTCACCGAGGTGTCGTGGCGCCTGGTGTTCCTGATCAACGTGCCGCTCGGTCTGGCCGTCGTCGCGGGCGCGGTGGTCGCGCTGCGCGAATCCCAGGGGCAGCGGTTGCCACTCGACGTGCCCGGCGCGGTCCTCGGCACGCTGGGCTGCACGCTGCTGGTACTCGCCGTCAACGAGGGCCCCAACGGGTGGGGTTCCCCGGTTGTCGTGGGCGCCTTCGTCCTCGGTGCGGCCGCACTCGTCGCCTTCGTCGTGGTCGAGCGCCGGGCCCGCAACCCGATCCTGCCGTTCTCGCTCTTCGACAACACCTCGCGCGTCGCCGCGCTGCTCGCGATCCTGTTCGCCAGCATGATCATGATGTGCATGGCCGTGTTCATCTCGCTGTACCTGCAGGGCATCCTGCAGTACTCGCCGATCCAGAGCGGTCTTGCCGTGGTGCCGTTCGCCTTCGGCCTCGGCATCGCCGCGGCCATCGCCTCGAAGCTGGCCCTGATGGTCCAGCCGCGCTGGCTGGTGCTCGTCGGCGGCGCGGTGATCCTCGTCGGCTGTCTCTACGCATCGTCGATCGCCACCGGCTCGCCGAGCTACTTCCCGAGCATCTTCATCCCGGTGATCGTGATCGGCTTCGGCGTCGGCCTGGCCGTGATCCCGCTGACGCTGTCGGTGGTGGCAGGGGTCGGTACCAACGAGATCGGGCCGCTGACAGCACTGGCCCAGGTCGCGCAGAACCTCGGCGGTGCGATCGGCCTTGTCGTCGTCGGCGCGATGGTGACCTCGCGCGCGCTGTCGCAGGGGGGCACCACCGCGCCCGTCGAGGAGATGAACGCGACGCAGCTCGCCGCACAGGCCGACGGTTACGGACTCGCCTTCGCCGCGTGTGCGGGGATCGCCGTCCTCGCGGCGATCGTCGTGCTGTTCATGCGCTTCACGCCCGAGCAGGTCGCCGAGGGGCAGGCGGCCCAGGAGGCCGCCGACGCCGGCGTCGGTCCCAACCCGTCTGATCCCCAGCAGTCCGGCTAGCAACTCGACGCCGGCGGGATCAGCATGCGGACGTGACCGCCTCCGACAACTCGGCGCGGGAGCGGATGCCCAGTTTCCGATAGACCTTGCGCAGGTGGTATTCGACGGTCTTCGGGCTGAGGAACAGCGCCGCCGCGGCCTCCCGGGTGGTGCGCCCGTCGGCGAGAAGCAAACCCACCTGCAATTCCTGTGGCGTGAGTGCGGCGACACCGCCGAGCGGGCGGTGTTCCACCCGTTCCCCGGTGAGGTCGAGTTCGGTGGCGGCCCGGTCGGCCCACGGCTCGGCACCGAGTCCGGAGAAGGTGCGCAACGCCTCGCGCAGGTGGCGGCGGGCCTCGACGCGGCGCGCATCGCGGCGCAACCGTTCGCCGAAGGCCAGCTCTGTGCGGGCGGTCTCGAACACGTCCGGGGTGTCGGCGTGCAGGTCGAGCGCCTGACCGAACGGTTCGTCGAAGTCGGGGGTGACCAGCCCGACAGCTCGCCTCGCCCGCGCCCGCGACCACGGCTGGCCCTTCCGGTCGGCCGCGAGCAGATGATCGTGCGCCAGCCGCGTCGCCTCCGCCGGACGCCCCAGCCGCAGCAGCGTGTCGACCAGATCGGGGTGTGGCGAGAGATCGGGATCGTCCACGCCCCTCTCGGTGAGGAGCTCGTCGACGGCCCGGAGCCGCCGGAGCGTCTCCTGCACATCGGTCCCGGCCAGGGCGAGGTCGCCGAGTGCGAGCAGTGCCCACATCTGCGCGGCGCGGATCTCCCGGTCGTGGCCCAGTGCCAGGGCCTGCTGTGCATGGGTCCGGCAGTCGTCGTCCTGGCCGGTGCGTGCCTGCAACCAGGCCAGGCCGGCCAGACCCATGGCCAGTTCCGTGGTCTGCCCGGTGTCGCGGGCCAGCCGGATCGCCTCGGTGTAGTCCGCCGCGGCCCGGTGCCACGCATCGGAGGTGGCGCCGTCGCGCGCCACCTGGAAGAGCAGCCCGGGCAGGACGCCCACGCCCGCCCGCCCGCGCGCATCTTCGATGCGGGCGCGCAATCCGCGCCCGGTGCCGGTGTCGCGGAGGAACAGCGGCGCATAGAGCAACCACGAGGTGTCGTACTCGTCGCCATGCAACTCCGGGTTGTCGGCGAGGAGCGGGACGACTGCGCGCAGCTCGGCGATGCCGCCGGTGCCCGCGAGGACCTTGGCCACTCCCAGAGCGAGCGTGCCCATCGCGCGGGCACGGGCGGTCGTGGCGCCGGCCAGCGCCTCGCTCAACGGTCCGACGAGCCTGCGGGTCACCGTGCCGTCGGCGAGGAAGAAGTTCGCATGCATCGCCTCGGCCAGCAGTCGGGCACGCGTGTCGGGTGAATCGCCGGCGAGTGCGGCCCGCTCCAGCAGGGTGATGCCCTCACGCAACGAACCGCTGCGCGCCGCGATCACGGCGCGCAGCTCGAGCGCCTGCACCTCGGTGCCGGATCGCGGCGCGGCGGTCAGCTCGTCCAGCAGCGCCAGCGCGCGGGGACCGTGCCCGGCCGACCAGGCGGCCGAGGCCGCGGCCAGCAGGCGCCCGTTCGCCGACTCGGCGGTGGGACTGAGCCGGGCGGCCCGTTCGTAGGCCGCCGAGGCCACGGACCACGCGGAACGATCCGCGGCACGCTCGCCCGCGGAGTGCAGGAGCGCCGCGGCCTCGGCGTCCGGAGCCCACAGCGCCTCGGCGAGGTGCCAGGCACGACGATCGACGTCCTCGGCAGGTAGCGCCGCGGCAACCGCGGCGTGTACCGAACGACGCCGGTCCGGTGCGGCGTCGCGGTAGATCGCCGATCGCACCAGCGGGTGCCGGAAGGTGATCTCACCACCGGTGACCTCGACGAGCCCGGCGTCGGCGGCCAGCGCGAGCCGGCCCGGGTCCAGGTCCGACGCCGCACAGACCACGCCGGTCAGCCGGAGATCGCCGTTGCAGATGACCGCGACCAGGAGCACCGCGCGGGTGGTGTCGTCGAGCGGCCGCAACCGCCGGGAGAACGCATCGACGAGTGAGGCGGACAGGGTCGCAGGCACCGCCGAGGCCCGCGGCGGGAGCGCATCGGGGTTCACCGCGAGTTCGGCCACCGCCAGCGGGTTCCCGCCGGTGAGCTCGAACACGCGCGTCACCCACTCCTCGTTCACCGGCGCTCCGGTGAGGGAGTCCACGAGCGCGCGCACCCCGGCCCGGTCGATCCCGGACAGGCGCACTTCGTCGACTCCGGCCAGTACCTCGCCGACCTCGTCCTCGCGACCGGCGAGCACGACGGCTATCGGATCGGCGCTGAGCCTGCGGGCCGCGAACAGCAACGCGTCCACCGACGGGCCGTCGATCCACTGGAGGTCGTCGACGAGCACCGCGACGGGCCCGTCGTCGGCGTAGCGGGACAGCAGGCTCAGGGTTGCCGCGCCGATCGCGAAGCGGTCCCCGGCCTCACCCTCCTCGAGTGCCAGCGCCATCGCCAGCGCCCGGGCCTGGGGTGCGGCGATCCCGTCCATCAGGTGCAGGGCGGGCCTCAGGAGACCGAGGAGGCCGGCGAAGGGAACCTCGCGTTCGGGTTCGGTGCCGACGGCGCGCAACACCCGGAACCCGTCGAGTCGGGTCAGGGTCCAGCGCAGCAGCGCGGTCTTCCCGACACCCGGCTCACCGGTCAGCGCGAGGACGCCGCTGGTGCCGATCCGGGCCGCGGACACGACCCGGTCGATGGCCAGCTGTTCGCGTGCCCGTCCGAGAACCACCCACCGAGTCTAGGTCCGCGGACCCGAGACCAGGGGGGTCACCGGACGCGGCGGAGGACACGGAAATCCTAGGTTCGAACTGTCCAGAGGAGCCCCTCGACCGAGGGGTCCGCGAAGACCAGAGGAGACGATCATGACCACCACGCACGAGGCGACAGAGGCGGCCGCCATCGATCCGGACAGACTGATGCAGTTCGTGTTCCGGGCGGTGGACGAGGTGGGCGCCACCCTGAACGCGGCACTGGTGGTGCTGGGCGACAAGCTCGGCTACTACCGCGATCTGGCGGCGCACGGCGCCACCACACCGGCCGCCCTCGCCGAACGCACCGGCACCGCCGAGCCCTACGCCCGCGAATGGCTCAACGCCCAGGCGGCCGGCGGCTTCGTGACCTACGACCCCGGGAACGGTACGTACACGCTGCCGCCCGAGCACGCCGTCGCGCTCACCGACGAGAACAGCCCGGCGTTCCTGCCCGGCTTCTTCCAGATCGCGCTGGGCACCGTCCATGACACCGCGCATGTGATCGAGGCGGCCCGCAGCGGAGCCGGCTACGGCTGGCACGAGCACGACTCCGATGTCCACATCGGGTGCGAGCGGTTCTTCCGTCCGAGCTATCACGCTCACCTGATCTCCGAGTGGCTGCCGGCGCTCGACGGCGTGGTCGACCGGCTCACCGAGGGCACCACCGTCGCCGATGTCGGATGCGGCCACGGCGCGTCGACAATCCTGATGGCACAGTCGTTTCCGGCGTCGACCTTCGTCGGCTCGGATTATCATCCGGAGTCGGTGGCCATCGCCCGGGAGCGTGCCGCGGCGGCCGGGGTCGCCGACCGGGTCAGCTTCGAGGTGGCCCCGGCGGACGGCTTCTCCGGCACCGGTCACGGCCTGGTGACGATGTTCGACTGCCTGCACGACATGGGCGATCCGGTCGGCGCGGCCGAACACGTACGCCGCGCGCTGGATCCCGACGGAACCTGGATGGTCGTCGAACCGATCGCCGGTGACCACGTGGAGGACAACCTGCACGCCGTCGGCCGCGCCTACTACGGATTCTCGACGCTGCTGTGCACACCCGCGTCGCTGTCCCAGGATGTAGGGCTCGCGCTCGGTACGCAGGCCGGACCGTCGAAGATCCGGGCGGTGACCACCTCCGCGGGGTTCACGCGCTTCGACCGGGTGGCGCAGACACCCTTCCACCAGGTCTTCGAGGTCAGATCCTGAGCCGCGAAACCGTGACGTCGCGCTCTCGCCGGAGGACACTGGGAGCAGGCGAACCCCAGGGAGGAGACCGGGGACCCATGTCAGCTCAGACCATCCACCCGATCCGTGCGCAGGCGCAGCCGTCCGGGGTGGCGCGGCACCGCCCGCGTCCTCCGGATCGGTCGGGTTCGGTGCTGCGCGAAGGGGTTTCGCTGGCCTTCGATGTCTACGAGGCCGTCTGTGAGGCGGGCGTTCACGAGGCGGGCGCGCCGACGATCGTGCTGCTGCCGACGTGGTCGATCGTCGACTCCCGGATCTGGAAGCTGCAGGTGCCCTACCTCGCCCGCCACCACCGGGTGGTGACCTTCGACGGCCGCGGCAGCGGCCGGTCCGGTCGGCCGGTCGGGGCGGCGGCGTACACCGACGAAAACTACGCGGCCGACGCGGTCGCGGTGCTGGACGCCACCGGCACCGACGAGGCTGTGCTGGTGGGCTTTTCGTGCGGGGTGGCCTGGTCGGTACACGTGGCGGCCGGCCACCCCGATCGGGTCACCGGACTGGTCGCGATCGCACCGTCGTGCGGACTGTCGGTACCCAGCCCCGAGCGGGACGCGTTCGCCTTCGACAAGCGTCTGGACTCGGCGCGCGGGTGGGCGAAATACAACGAGCACCACTGGCGCAGCGCCGGCGGATACGAGGACTTCGTCGAGTTCTTCGCCGAGCGGATGTATCACGAACCGCACTCCACCAAGCAGAAGGAGGACTTCATCGGCTGGGCGGGCGACATCGCCGCCGGCACCCTCGCCGACGCCACCGCCGGACGCCTCGGGCTGCACGGTGCCGTGGCGACCCCACTCGAACCGCTCTGTGAACGCCTACGGTGCCCGGTCCTGGTGATCCACGGGAGCGAGGATCGTGTGCGCCCGGTCGGGATTGCAGGCCGGCTGGCCGAACTGACCGGTGGTGCGCTGACGGTGCTCGACGGTGTCGGTCACGGTGTGCCGGGCCGTGAGCCGGTACGGGTCAACCATCTGATCCACGAGTTCGCCGAACGGGTTGCGCCGCAGTCACCTTCGCCGGGCACCAGCAGCTGGACGCGATCGCGCAGCCGGCGGCGCCGCGCCCTGTACCTGTCGTCTCCGATCGGGCTCGGTCACGCCCGCCGGGACCTGGCGGTCGCCGCCGAACTGCGCGAGCGTCACCCCGATCTGCAGGTCGACTGGCTGGCCCAGGACCCGGTGACCCGGATGCTCGCCGACGCCGGCGAAACGGTGCACCCGGCCTCGCGGTATCTGGCCAGCGAGTCACGCCACGTCGAGGACGAATGCGCCGACCACGACCTCAACGCGTTCGCCGCGATCCGGCGGATGGACGAGACACTGGTTGCCAACTTCATGATCTTCGACGAGGTCACCGGCCGCACACCGTACGACCTGGTCGTCGCGGACGAGGCGTGGGACGTCGACCACCTGCTGCACGAGAATCCCGAACTCAAACGCTTCGCACTGGCCTGGTTGACCGACTTCGTCGGCTGGTTGCCGATGCCGGACGGCGGGGACGCGGAGGCGGCGCTCACCGCCGACCACAACGCCGAGATGATCGAGCAACGAGCCCGGTACCGGCGGGTGCGCGACCGTTCGGTATTCGTGGGCAACCCCGACGACGTCGTCGACGAGAGCTTCGGCGACGGGCTGCCCCGTATCCGCGACTGGACCGCGCAGAACTTCGACTTCGCCGGTTACGTCTCGGGATTCACCCGGCCCGACGAGGAGGACTCGGCACGGCTGCGCGCCGGTTTGGGTCTGCGCGCCGAGGAGAAGCTGTGCCTGGTCACCGTCGGCGGCTCCGGCGTGGGGACGGCGCTGCTGTGTCGCGTGCTCGACGCCGTGCCCCGTGCCCGGCGACTCGTCGGCGACCTGCACTTCCTCGTCGTGTGTGGCCCCCGGATCGATCCGGCCGCGCTCGCCCGGCATCCCGGTGTCGAGGCGGGCGGGGTGACGGTGCGCGGGTTCCTGCCCGACCTGTACCGCCACCTCGCCGCCTGCGACCTCGCCGTCGTGCAGGGCGGGCTCACCACCTGCATGGAGCTCACGGTGAACCGGCGGCCGTTCATCTATGTGCCGCTGCGCAACCATTTCGAGCAGAACATCCACGTCCGGCACCGGCTGGAGCGTTACGGCGCCGGGCACTGCATGTCCTACGAAGACGCCTGCGACCCCGACCTGCTGGCCGGGGCGATCGCCGCGACCTTGCGAGACGAGGTGCACTACCGCCCGGTGGAGACCGACGGCGCGGCCCGGGCCGCCGACCTGATCGCCGGACTGCTCTGACGCGCCGGCACTAGTCGGTGAGCACGACGATCTGATCGGGGGAGGAGATCTCGACCCGCTGACCGGCGTCGGACAGCACCGCGGCGAGTCCCTCGACATCGCGCACGTTGCGCCGGGTGCGGACCAGTTCGCGCGCCACCAGACCCTTGTAGTGCTTGTTGAAATGGCTCACGACCTTGCGCGACCCGTCGGGTTGGGAGGTCATGACCGTGGCGGTGACCGCGCCGCGCACCGGACCGAGCTGGTGGTAGACACCCGACCGCAGATCCACGACGAAGTCGTCCACCGCGTCGAGCGCCGGGGACAGCTCGGGCTTCCAGATCGACGCCAGGGTCGGCATGCCGGGAAGCTTCGAACCGCCCGAAAGGCGGTATGCGGGAATGGGATCGGCGGCACGGACGACGCCGAAGAGGGCGGAGCCGATCGCGAGTCGCTCGGCGGCCTTGGTCTTGCCCGCCCTGGTCAGCGAGGCATGGTCGAGGGCGTCGTAGAGGACGCCGGTGTAGCGCTCGATCGCCGGCCGGGTGGGCGAGAGCCACAGGTCGGCGTTGCGGTCGACCTCGGCGAGCTGCGTGGCGCCCAGGCCGAGCGCGGTGCGGCTCGCGTCGAGGTCGGCGGCCAGGGCGACGAGCGCCTCGCCGAGACGCTTGCGCACCGGGTTCAGCTCCGGGAAGGACAGGGTGTCGAGATCGAGAGGCGCCCCGCGCCCACCGTCGGATTTGGTCTCGGAGGGAGGCAGGATGACGAGCACCGCAACACCATAACTAAGCTGGTTTGTCGTGATCACACGCATGTCGACCCTGTTCCTGCGGACCCTGCGCGACGACCCCGCCGACGCCGAGGTGCCGAGCCACAAGTTGCTGGTGAGAGCGGGCTACGTCCGCCGCGTCGCGCCCGGCGTGTACACGTGGCTCCCGCTGGGTCTGCGCGTACTCAAGGCGATCGAGAACGTGGTCCGCGAGGAGATGAACGCCATCGGCGGTCAGGAGATCCTGCTGCCCGCGTTGCTGCCGCGTGAGCCGTACGACACCACCAACCGCTGGACCGAGTACGGCGATGCACTGTTCCGACTCAAGGACCGCAAGGGCGCCGACATGCTCCTCGGGCCCACGCACGAGGAGCTGTTCGCCACCCTCGTCAAGAGCGAGTACTCGTCCTACAAGGACATGCCGGTCATCCTGTACCAGATCCAGACCAAGTACCGCGACGAGGAACGGCCCCGTGCCGGCATCCTGCGCGGCCGCGAGTTCGTGATGAAGGACGCCTACTCCTTCGACCTCGACGACGACGGACTGAAGAGGGCCTATGACGCCCATCGCGAGGCCTACCAGAAGATCTTCGAGCGCCTGCAGATCAGATACGTCATCGTGGCCGCCACGTCCGGCGCGATGGGCGGGAGCGCCTCCGAGGAGTTCCTGGCCGAATCCGAGGTCGGTGAGGACACCTTCGTGCGGTGCGTCGAGTCCGGCTACGCCGCCAATGTTGAGGCGGTCGTCACGAGGGCCCCGGAACCGAAGCCCTACGACGACCTGCCCGCCGCGCAGGTCCACGACACCCCGGACACGCCCACCATCGACACCCTGGTGGACTGGGCGAACGCGACCCTCGACCAGCAGTACACCGGCGCCGACACGCTCAAGAACGTGATGGTGAAACTCCGTGCGCCAGGAGGCGACTGGGAGATCACCGGTGTCGGCGTGCCCGGCGACCGCGAGGTGGACCTCAAGCGCCTCGAGGCCTCCGTGGAACCCGCCGAGGTCGAGTTGCTCACCGACGCCGACTTCGCCGCCAACCCGTTCCTGGTCAAGGGTTACATCGGGCCGAAGGGTCTGGCCGCCAACGGAATCCGTTACCTCGTCGATCCGCGGGTGGTCGACGGGACGTCGTGGATCACCGGTGCCGATGCACCCGGGCGTCACTACGTCGGTCTCGTGGCCGGCCGGGACTTCACCCCCGACGGCACCGTCGAGGCCGCCGAGGTGCGTGACGGCGACCCGTCTCCCGACGGCGCCGGAGTGCTGGTCAGCGCCAAGGGAATCGAGATCGGGCACATCTTCCAGCTCGGCCAGAAGTACACCGACGCCTTCGAGGTCGACGTCCTCGGCGAGAACGGCAAGCCGGTACGCCTCACCCAGGGTTCGTACGGCGTCGGCGTGTCGCGCCTGGTGGCCGTGATCGCCGAGCAGTTCCACGACGACAAGGGCCTGCGCTGGCCGAAGTCGGTGGCGCCGTTCGCCGTTCACGTCGTCATCGCGAACAAGGACACCGCGGCGGTGGCCGGTGCGGAGAAGCTCGCCGCCGAGCTCGACGCGGCCGGACTCGAGGTACTGCTCGACGACCGGAAGGCCTCGCCCGGGGTGAAGTTCAAGGATGCCGAGCTGCTCGGGATGCCGACCGTCGTCGTGGTGGGCCGCGGCTACGCCAACGGCACCATCGAGATCCGGGACCGGTTCACCGGCGAGGCCGCCGAGGTGGCCGTCGACGGTGCCGTCGATGCCGTGATCGCGGCCGCACGCGCCTGAGATCGCCTGGGCGGCGGCAGAGTGCTCAACCGTCGACGGGGGACCCCGGGAACGCGACCGTGACCGGGGTTTCCCGCAGGGCCGCACGCCAGCCGGCGGCGCGGACCGCCGACTCGGTGAGCCCGTCGACCCCGATACGCCGGCCGGTCTCGTTCCCGGCCTTCTCCAGCAGCGCGCGGTAGGCGCGCGCGCAGTCCTCCTCGGCGGCGAGTGCCGCGCGCGCCGCCGATTCGGGGCCGGTGACCTCGACCGGCAGCGTGTAACCCGCCGCGGGTAAGGGCGGCGTGTCACCTGCGGCGACGATGGCGCGGTCGATCTCGTCGCGTCGTGCGCGGTGCTCCGCGGCGTTCTCGGCGACGGTGCGTCTGCGGGCGGCCGCCACGAAGGCGGTGATCACGCCGTAGGTGAAGATCGCCGCGTTCTCGGCGTCGGCCGCCACCGCCAGCGGATCGTCGGACACCCCGCCGGCGGGCGCACGGGTACTCATCGGTGTGGTCATGCCAGTTGAACCTCTCGCATCGAGGTGACGGCGGCGGCGATGGAGCCCGCCAGACCCGCCGGATACCCGGCGGTGGTGATCGCGATGTCGTGCGCCTGTTCACCCGAGGCGCCGAGGTCGGCGCGCAACCGCTCGAGGGTCGGCGCGGGCGCGGGTGGGGCCGACGTCGCGGGGGTCTTGTCGATCGACGCGGCGACCTCCTGATCGAGTCGCGTGATCTCCTCACGGACCGCTCGTGCGTGCCGGGCACGCTGGTCGGCGACCACGGTGAGGGCGGCCGCGTAACCGGATTCGACGGCGGCAAGGCCGCGCGCGGTGGCCTCGTCGGCGAGCGCCGATCGGACCAGGGGTGTCAGCGACTCGGCGAGCAGTGTCTCCTCGGACGGGCCCGTGCTGCATCCGGCAAGTCCGACGACTCCGGCGCCGGCCACGGCTACTCCGGCGACGAGTCCGCCACGGAGAACTGTGCGGCGGTCGATCGGGGGCTGGGTCACCCGGGACATGATGCCAGCACCCGCACGGGTGGTCGGCGCGCGCCGCCGCGAGGGTGGTCGGAGCACACCCGACGATCCACTAGGATGTGTCGAAGCAACGACGTGCGACATCCCGCACGGCCCGACAACTGAAGACGAGGGGAGTGGCATGCCGATCAGCCCGACGCAAGTGCGCGATCTCGTCGAAAAGGTTGTCGCCGGAAGAGGATTCGATCTCGAAGAGGTCGAGGTGCGCAACCGGGACGGGCAGGATGAGGTGTCGGTCGTGGTCGACCGCGACGGCGGAAGCGACCTCGACGTCCTCGCCGGACTCAGCAACGAGATCTCCGACGCGCTCGACGCCGCACCGGAACTCGCCGACCTCGCATACGTGCTCGAGGTCACCTCGCGTGGCGTCGACCGCCCGCTGACCCACCCTCGGCACTGGCGCCGCAACGTCGGCCGTCGGGTCGCCATCGATGTCGCACCAGATGTCACCGACGACGAGCCGGGCGCGGACGCGACGGGCCGGACCGTGACCGGACGCATCGGCCGGTTGCTCGACGATCCCGCCACCCGGGTCGAGGTCGTCGTGAACCATCGCGGTCGGATCGCCGTGGAGACGATCGACCTCGATGCCGTCACCAAGGCTGTCGTGCAGGTCGATTTCTCTCAGCCGAGTACCCGGGAACTGGAATTGTGCGGCCTCGACGCCGACGAGATAGAACAGCGCCGCTCCGTGCGGCAGCAGGACAAGTGAATAGGAGTCACGACCTCATGAACATCGACATCGCCGCCCTGCGGATGATCGAGGCGGACAAGGGCATCTCGATCGAGACGGTCATCACCGCGATCGAGACGGCGCTGATCACCGCCTACCGTCACACCGACGGCTTCGCGCCACACGCCCGCGTCGACGTCAACCGCAAGACCGGTGCCGTCCGGGTGATGGCACAGGAACTCGACAGCAACGGTGACGTCGTCCACGAATGGGACGACACCCCCGAGGGATTCGGACGCATCGCCGCGACCACGGCGCGCCAGGTCATCCTGCAGCGCCTGCGCGATGCCGAGAACGAGAAGAACTTCGGCGACCTCGTGGCACACGAGGGCGAGATCGTCGGCGGCGTCGTGCAGCAGGACTCGCGCGCGAATGCCCGCGGCATGGTCGTGGTCCAGATCGGCAGCGACGCCAACAGCACCGAGGGAATCATCCCGTCCGCGGAACAGGTGCCCGGTGAGGTGTACACCCACGGTGACCGCATCAAGTGCTACGTGGTCGGTGTGACCCGGGGACAGCGCGGCCCGCAGATCACCCTGTCGCGGACGCACCCCAACCTGGTGCGCAAGCTGTTCTCCCTCGAGGTCCCCGAGATCGAGGACGGCTCGGTCGAGATCGTCGCCGTCGCCCGCGAGGCCGGCCACCGGTCGAAGATCGCCGTGCACACCGGTGTCGCCGGTCTCAACGCGAAGGGCGCCTGCATCGGGCCGATGGGGCAGCGCGTGCGCAACGTGATGAGCGAACTGGCCGGCGAGAAGATCGACATCATCGACTACGACACCGACCCCGCGGTGTTCGTCGGGAATGCATTGTCGCCGGCGAAGGTTGTGTCGGTGACCGTGGTCGACGCCGAGGCGAAGGCCGCACGGGTCATCGTTCCGGATTATCAGCTGTCGCTGGCTATCGGCAAAGAGGGTCAGAACGCGCGACTCGCCGCGCGTTTGACCGGCTGGCGGATCGACATCCGTTCCGACGCCGCGCCGGCGGTCGACGAGGCGGACGAGGACCGCGGGTGAGGAGCCGATTGTTCCCTGGCCGCTCGGTCGCGCTAGACTGATCGATGGTTCAGCAATCCGCCCCCAGCACGTCAACCAGCAGCACTCCGACACGGATGTGCATCGGTTGCCGGCAGCGGGCAGAGACCAGCGAGTTGGTACGTGTCGTCGCGCAGCAGAGCGAGGCCACCCCGGCTGTGGTGGTCGACACCGCGAAGACCATGCCGGGACGAGGCGCGTGGCTGCACGCGCGGACGGAGTGCATCTCCACCGCGACGCGACGCAAGGCCTTCGCCTCGGCACTCCGGGCCCCCGGTCTGACCGTGGACCCGGACGATCTCACCGAACAGCTCGGTGCGATCACCACCATTGGATGACTCCCCGGAGTCGGAACAGGTAGCAGAAGACATGAGCACACCGTGAAGTCACGATGAGCATGTACCGGACATAAATCGAGGCCGTAGCGGGTTAGCCGCTTGGCCTCCAAGTGAGGAGAGCAGTGGCAGGCAAAGCCCGCGTGCACGAACTGGCCAAAGAACTCGGCGTCACGAGCAAACAGGTGCTCGAGCGTCTGAAGGAACAGGGCGAGTTCGTCAAATCGGCATCGTCGACGGTAGAGGCCCCAGTGGCCCGTCGACTGCGTGAATCGTTCCCCGGTCAAGACGGTGGAGCCCCCAAGAGCAGTGCACAGGACGCAAAGGCGTCGGCCACTCCCGGCCCGCGTCAGTCCGCCAAGCCCGGACCCAAGCCGTCCGGCGGCGCAGGCGCGCCCAAGCCGGGTGCCCCCGCGGCACCTGCAGCAGGTCGTCCGGGACCCCGACCGGGTGCGCCCGAGTCCGAGGCACCCCAGACCGCCGCAGCCCAGACCGCCGCAGCCCAGACCGCTGCAGCACAGACGGCTGCACCGCAGACCGCTGCAGCCCAGACGGCTGCACCGGCCGCACCCCAGACCGGTGCACCCCGGACTGGCCCCAAGCCCGGCGGACCGAGGCCCGGTCCCGCCGCACCCGTGGAGGCCCCTCCCGCCGCTCCTGCGCCCGCCGCAGAGCGTCCGGCTCCCGAGGCCACCCCAGCGGCACCCGCACCGCAGGCCCCGGCCGCGTCGGCAGCACCCGCTGCTCCGACGACACCCCCGGCCCCGCGTCCCGCAGGCCCCAAGCCGGGTCCGCGTGCCCCGCGCGTGGGTAACAACCCGTACTCGTCGGCGCCCGCGCCGGCACCTCGTCCGGCAGCCCGGCCCGCTCCGGGTCAGGGTGGTCCCCGTCCCGCCGGTGGTCGTCCCGGCCCCGCCGGTCAGGGTGGTCCCCGTCCCGCCGGTGGCCGTCCCGGCCCCGCCGGCCAGGGTGGTCCCCGTCCCAATCCGGGCAACATGCCCCCGCGCCCCAGCCCGGGTGCCATGCCTTCGCGTGCCGCACGCCCTGACGCCCGTCCGGGTGGTCGTGGCGGAGCAGGCGGCGGTCGTGGCGGCCCCGGTGGCGGTGGCGGCGGTTACCGCGGTGGCGGTGCTCCCGGTGGTGCACCGGGCGGCGGCGCTCCCGCCGGTGGTTTCCGCGGACGTCCCGGTGGCGGTGGCGGCGGTAACCGCGGTCGCGGCGGAGCCGCAGGCGCCTTCGGACGTCCCGGCGGTGCTCCGCGCAGGGGTCGCAAGTCCAAGCGTGCAAAACGCGCCGAGTACGAGAACATGCAGGCTCCGGCCGTCGGTGGCGTCCGGTTGCCGCGTGGCAACGGCGAGGTCATCCGCCTCGCCCGCGGTGCGTCGCTCTCGGACTTCGCGGACAAGATCGACGCCAACCCGTCGTCGCTGGTCCAGGCGCTGTTCAACCTCGGCGAGATGGTGACGGCGACAGAGTCGGTCAACGACGAGACGCTCGAGCTGCTCGGCTCGGAGATGAACTACCGCGTCCAGGTCGTCAGCCCCGAAGACGAGGACCGCGAGCTGCTCGACAGCTTCGACCTCACCTACGGCGAGGACGAGGGCGGCGAGGAAGATCTTGCGCAGCGTCCGCCGGTGGTCACCGTCATGGGCCACGTCGATCACGGTAAGACCCGATTGCTCGACACGATCCGTAAGGCCAACGTCCGTGAGGGCGAGGCCGGCGGCATCACCCAGCACATCGGTGCCTACCAGGTGAACACCCACCTCAACGGTGAAGATCGCCTGATCACGTTCATCGACACCCCGGGTCACGAGGCGTTCACCGCCATGCGTGCCCGTGGTGCCAAGGCCACCGACATCGCGATCCTCGTGGTCGCAGCCGACGACGGTGTCATGCCGCAGACGGTGGAGGCGGTCAACCACGCCCAGGCAGCAGATGTGCCGATCGTGGTCGCGGTGAACAAGATCGACAAGGAAGGCGCCGATCCGCAGAAGATCCGCGGACAGCTGGCCGAGTACGGCCTGATCCCCGAGGAGTACGGCGGCGACGCCATGTTCGTCGACATCTCGGCCAAGCAGGGCGAGAACATCGACGCGCTGCTCGAAGCCGTCCTGCTCACCGCGGACGCCTCGCTCGACCTGCGTGCCAACCCGGACATGGACGCCCAGGGTGTGGCCATCGAGGCCCACCTCGACCGCGGCCGCGGCCCGGTGGCGACCGTGCTGGTCCAGCGCGGCACGCTCAAGGTCGGCGACTCGATCGTCGCCGGTGACGCCTACGGTCGTGTCCGTCGCATGGTCGATGAGCACGGCGTCGACGTGCCCGAGGCACTGCCGTCGCGTCCGGTCCAGGTCATCGGTTTCACCTCGGTTCCCGGTGCAGGCGACAACCTGCTCGTGGTCGAGGAGGACCGCATCGCCCGGCAGATCGCCGACCGGCGCAATGCGCGTAAGCGCAACGCGCTGGCCGCACGCAGCCGCAAGCGGATCAGCCTGGAAGACCTGGATTCGGCTCTCAAGGAGACCAGCCAGCTCAACCTCATCCTCAAGGGTGACAACTCGGGTACGGTCGAGGCCCTCGAAGAGGCTCTGCTGAACATCGAGATGGGCGACGAGGTCTCGTTGCGGATCATCGACCGCGGTGTCGGTGGTGTCACCGAGACCAACGTCAACCTGGCCGCGGCGTCGGAGGCGATCATCATCGGCTTCAACGTCCGCGCGGAGGGCAAGGCCACCGAGCTGGCCAACCGCGAGGGCGTAGACATCCGGTACTACTCGGTGATCTACCAGGCCATCGACGAGATCGAGAGCGCGCTCAAGGGCATGCTCAAGCCGATCTACGAAGAGGTGGAGCTCGGCCGCGCCGAGATCCGCGCCATCTTCAAGTCGTCGAAGATCGGCAACATCGCCGGTTGTCTCGTGCAGTCGGGCATCATGCGTCGCAACGCCAAGGCCCGCCTGCTGCGTGACAACGTCGTGGTTGCCGAGAACCTCACGGTGTCCTCGCTCAAGCGCGAGAAGGATGACGCCACCGAGGTTCGCGAAGGCTACGAATGTGGTCTCACGCTGACGTACTCGGACATCAAGGTGGGAGACGTGATCGAGACCTACGAGCTGCGTGAGAAGCCGCGCGACTGATCGCGTGAGCTGCTGACACTGCTCGTCCGACATCTCGACCCGCTGCCGTGCGCGCCGTTCCTGTGGAAGGGACGGCGCGCGCGGCACCGTTACGAAAGGACTCTGCGATGGCTGATCCGGCACGCGCACAACGCATGGCCAAGCGGATCTCGTCGATCGTCGCATCGGCGATCGCCTCCGAGATCAAGGATCCGCGACTGGCATATGTGACGGTCACCGACTCGCGGGTGACCAACGATCTGCACGACGCGACGATCTACTACACCGTGATGGGCGAATCCATCGACGCCGAACCCGATTACGAGGCTGCGGCGGCCGGGCTGGCCAAGGCCACCGGTGTGCTGCGGTCCAAGGTCGGCGCCGGCACCGGGGTGCGTTTCACCCCGACGCTGCGTTTCGTCCTCGACACGGTGCCCGACGCGGCCCGGCAGATGGAAGAGCTGGTCGCCCGCGCCCGCGCGAACGACGAACTCGTCGCCCGCCGGGCGGCGGAGGCCTCGCCCGCCGGCGAGGCCGACCCCTACCGTTCGGCGGAGGACGGGGACTCGACAGGCGGGGACTCGACAGGCGGGGACTCGACAGGCGGGGACTCGACCGGCGAGGCCGGTCGGGGAGAGTGAGCCGTTCCTCGAGCGCGGCGATCGCCGCGAGGCTGGCCTCCGCGACCGCGGTGACCATCTGTTGTCATGTCCGCCCCGATGCGGACACGATCGGCAGCGGTCTGGCGTTGGGGCTGGCCCTCGACCGTCGTGGGGTCGACGTCGAGGTCTCCTATCCCGGCGCCGAGCAACTCCCTGCGTCGCTCGCGGGTCTGCCGGGCAGCAAGTTGCTGTGCGCGCCGGCGCAGGTCGTCGGGCACCCGCTGGTGGTGGCGGTTGACGCCGCCACCCTCGGGCGCCTCGAGACGCTCGGCGAGACGTTCAGCCGGGCGGAGACCTCGATCACCATCGATCACCACGCCTCCAATCCCGGCTTCGGTGACCTCGACCTGATCGATCCGGCGGCCGACTGCACCGCCGTGCTGGTTCTCGACGTGCTCGACGAGCTCGGCGTCGCGCTCGACGCCGACATCGCGACCTGCATCTATGCCGGACTGAGCACGGACACGGGTTCTTTCCGGTGGGCCCGGGCGGAGTCCTTCAGGGTGGCCGCGCGGCTGTTGGAGGCCGGCGTCGACGCGCGCAAGTGGAGTCGGGTGCTGTTCGACTCGCATCCGTTTCCGTGGCTCTCGATGATGGCCCGTGTCCTGGCGTCGGCCCAGCTCGAACCCGCTGCCTGCAACGGCGAGGGTCTGGTCTACGCGGTCGTCGATCACGAGGCCCTTGCCGGCATGAGCTGGGAGGAGTCCGAGAGCGTCATCGACACCGTCCGCACCACCCGTGAAGCCGAAGTGGCCGCGGTGTTCAAGGAGGGCGAACCGGGCACCTGGACGGTGTCCCTGCGATCCAAGGACACCGTCGACCTCGTACCCATCGCACGGTCCCACGGCGGCGGCGGACACCGCCAGGCCTCGGGCTACAGCGACACCGGCACCGCCGACGAGGTCGTCGCGAGGCTGTTGGAGTCGCTCTGAACCTCGCCCGTGACCCCGACACCGACACCGGGGTCGCGCGCATCGCCACGCTCACGGTCTCGGCGCTGGCGGTTCTCATCGCGCCGCCGCTCTATCTGCTCCTCGATCTCGCCGTGGTCGGCCGACTGGGTGGGGAGTACCTGGCCGCTCTCGGTGTGGGCACACTCGTGCTGTCCATCGTCAGCACGCAGCTGACGTTCCTGTCCTACGGGACGACCGCCCGTTCGGCCCGTCGTTTCGGCTCCGGGGACCGACGAGGCGCCGTGCTCGAAGGTGTGCAGGCCAGCTGGATCGCGGTGGCCGTCGGCGTGCTGATCGTCGCCTGCGCGTATCCGTGCGCACCTTTCGTGATGCGGCTGCTCGTGGGGACGTCGTCCCCGGAGTCGGCGGCGGTGGCGGCCGACGCGGCGGATTGGGTGCGGATCGCGATGTTCGGGGTCCCGCTGATCCTGTTGTCGATGGCAGGCAACGGCTGGATGCGCGGGGTGCAGGAGACACGCAGGCCGGTGGTCTACGTGGTCATCGGGTTGTCGCTCGGCGCGGTCCTCGTCGTCGGTCTCGTGCACGGCATCGGACCGTTCCCCGAGCTGGGCCTGCCCGGTAGTGCCATCGCCAACGTCATCGGCCAGGGCGTGACCGGGGTGCTGTTCGCCGTGCGGGTGATCCGGGAGGCGCGTGCGCAGACCCCGGAGTCGGGTGTGTCCGCGTTCGCTCCGCGACGGTCGGTCATCGTCGCGCAGCTGGTGATGGCGCGCGATCTGGTGGTGCGCAGCCTGTCGTTCCAGATCTGCTTCGTCTCGGCGGCTGCGGTCGCCGCCCGCTTCGGTGTCGCCCAGGTGGCCGCCCATCAGCTCGTGCTCCAGTTGTGGGAGTTCATGGCGCTGTTCCTCGACTCGCTGGCCATCGCCGCGCAAGCACTGGTCGGTGCAGCCCTCGGTGCCGGGCGTCTGTCCGACGCCGATTCCGTCGCCCGGCGGGTGACCGGGGTGTCGGTGGTCGCGGCGTCGGTGATGGCGGCGGTCTTCGCGGCCGGTGCGACGCTCATCCCGCAGATCTTCACGAGCGACGCCGAGGTCCTCGACGCGGTCGGTGTCCCGTGGTGGTTCTTCGTCGGCATGCTGCCGATCGCGGGGGTGGTGTTCGCGCTCGACGGTGTCCTGCTCGGCAGCGGCGACGCCGCATTCCTGCGGACCGCGACCCTGACCGGCGCGCTGGTCGGGTTCCTACCGCTGATCTGGCTGTCGCTGATCTTCGACTGGGGTCTCGCCGGCGTGTGGTCGGGGCTGGTCGTGTTCATGCTCGTCCGGCTGGCCACCGTGGGGTGGCGGATCAGGTCGGGACGCTGGCGGCGGGCGGGTGCGGTCCGCACCTGACCGCGGGTCTCTGGCACGATGGATCCTCGTGGCTACTTTGTGGGCGATCAGCGATCTGCACGTCGCACACCGGGGCAACGAGCACATCATCGACGACATCCGGCCGACGTCGGAGGGGGACTGGCTCATCGTCGCCGGTGACGTCGCCGAACGCACCGACGACATCATCGACACCCTGCGCCGTCTGCGTACCCGGTTCTCCACCGTGGTGTGGGTGCCGGGCAATCACGAGTTGTACACGACGGCCAAGGATCCGCTGCAGATCTTCGGCGTCGCTCGCTACGACTACCTGGTTCAGGCCTGCCGGGACATCGGTGTGGTGACCCCCGAGGACATCTACCCGCTGTTCGATCCGGGCGACGGCTCCGCGCCGGTGCGGGTGGTGCCGATGTTCCTGCTCTACGACTACACCTTCCGTCCGGAGGGCACCGCCAACAAGCTCACCGCTCTGGCACTGGCACGCGAACGCAACGTGGTGGCCACCGACGAGTTCCTGTTGTCGCCGGAACCGTTCCCGACGCGCGACGCGTGGGGCCGGGCACGGATCGAGATCACGCGCCGCAGGCTCGAGGCGATCGACCCGGCGGAGAAGACCGTCCTCATCAACCACTGGCCGCTGCGTCGTGAACCATGCGATGCGCTGTTCTATCCCGAGTTCGCGCTGTGGTGCGGCAGTGAGCTGACCGCGGACTGGCACAAGGACTTCAACGCGGCCTGCTGCGTCTACGGGCACCTGCACATCCCGCGCACCACCTGGTACGACGACATCCGGTTCGAGGAGGTGTCGGTCGGCTACCCGCGCGAGTGGAAGCGCCGCGGACTGCCGAAGCCGTTGATGCGCAACATCATCCCCGGTGACGGCCTCGTCGCGTCGGATCTCCCCGAACACGGTGTGCGTTTCGACCTGCCCCCGGACTACGCCGAACGTGCCGCCGAGTTCCGGGAGCGCGTCGAGCAGCGGCAGGCGGAACGACGAACACGGCAGGCCGAGCGCGCAGCCCGAGAGGACAGGCAATGATCGAGAAGCTCCTCCCCGCCGGGGTCGCCTCGGCGGAGGCGTTCACCGACCCGCCCGGCCTCGAGCCGATGCCCGCCGAGCAGAACCTCATCGCGAAGGCGGTGGAGAAGCGGCGCCGCGAGTTCATCACCGTCCGGCACTGTGCGCGGCAGGCACTGGGGGAGCTCGGCATAGAACCCGTGCCGATCCTCAAGGGCGACAAGGGCGCACCCGTGTGGCCGGCGGGGATCGTCGGCAGCCTGACACACTGCGACGGATACCGCGCCGCCATCGTGGCCTATGCCATGGGCGTGCGGTCGCTCGGCATGGACGCCGAGCCGCACGATGCCCTGCCCGACGGCGTGCTCGAGCACACCAGCCTGCCCGCCGAACGCGAGATCCTCGCGACGCGTTCCGGTGAACTGCACTGGGACCGGCTGCTGTTCTGCGCCAAGGAGGCCACCTACAAGGCGTGGTTCCCGATCACCAAGCGCTGGCTGGGCTTCGAGGACGCCCACATCACCTTCGAGCAGACCGGCCCGGCCACGGGCACGTTCATCTCGCGCATCCTGATCGATCCGGCCGCGGCCGACGGCGGTCCGCCGCTGCTCGAGTTCTCGGGACGCTGGCTGGTCGACCGCGGCATCATCACCACCACGATCGCGGTGGCGTGACGTGGCCGACGCAACCATCGAGAACGCCGGCCTGCTCATCGTCGACAAAGAGGCCGGAATGACCAGCCACGACGTCGTGTCGCGGTGCCGCAAGATCTTCAACACCCGCCGGGTGGGTCATGCCGGCACGCTCGACCCGATGGCGACCGGTGTCCTGGTCATCGGGATCGAGAGGGCGACAAAGCTTCTCGGTCTACTGTCGCTGACCACCAAGTCCTACACCGCGACCGTGCGGCTGGGTGTGTCGACGACCACCGACGACCGCGAGGGCGAGATCCTCAGCACCGCAGACGCTTCTGCGGTGTCCGACGAGGCCATCGCCGCGGGAGTCGCCGACCTGACCGGAGACATCTCGCAGGTGCCGGCCAAGGTCAGCGCCATCAAGGTCGACGGCAGGCGCGCCCACGCGCTGGTGCGTACGGGCGCCGAGTTCGACCTCGCCGCCCGCCCGGTCACCGTGTCCCGCTTCGAGGTGCTCGCGACGCGCCGGGACGGACAGTTCGTCGATCTCGATGTGGCCGTGGACTGTTCGTCGGGAACCTACATCCGGTCGCTGGCCCGTGACCTGGGTTCGGCGCTCGGCGTGGGCGGGCACCTCACCGAACTGCGACGCACCGCCGTCGGACCGTTCACCCTCGACCAGGCGCGCACGCTCGACGCCGTCCGGGAGGACCCGCACGTGAGCCTCGGCATCGACGAGGCGGTCAAGATCTCGTTCCCGCGCCGCGACATCAGCGACGAGGAGGCGGAATCCATCAGTCAGGGACGGTGGCTCGAGCCGGTCGGGCGCAAAGACGTCTACGTGGTCGTCGACCCGCACGAGCAGGCCATCGCGCTGATCCAGGAGAAGGGGCGCCGGGCGAGTTCGGTGATGGTCGTCCGCCCCGCCACACTGCGCTGACGAAGGTGTCGCTTCAGCTGCGCGGCACGACGAAGATCGCACGGGCGGCGATGTCGCCGAGGTCGATCGGGTCCGCATCACCCAGCGAGACCGAGATGGTGCCGGCGAACGGGCGCTTCTCGGCGACGGTGACCACGCAGTCGAGCGCGACGCCGACCTGGTCGAAGTAGCGCAGCATCTCCGGGTCGGTGTCGGAGATGCGGGCAATGGAGCCCGATGCCCCGACCTCGAGATCGGCGAGCAGTGCGGCCGCGGGTGCGGGGATCGACCCGTCGAGTGCGGGGATGGGGTCGCCGTGCGGATCCCGGTCGGGGAAGCCGAGTTTGGCGTCGAGCCGGGCCATCAGGCGGTCGGAGACGGCGTGTTCGAGGACCTCGGCCTCGTCGTGCACCTCGTCCCAGCGGTAGCCGAGTTCACGGACGAGGAACGTCTCGAGCAGGCGGTGGCGGCGAACCATGAGGATGGCCGCGGCGCGGCCTTCCTCGGTGAGAGTGACCGCGCCATAGGGCTCATGCGACACCAGGCCCTGGTCGGCGAGCTTGCGGATGGCCTCCGACGCCGTGGACGCGGACACGCCGAGGGACTGGGCGAGCAGCTTGGTGGTGACCTTGACGTCTTCCCACTCCTGGCTGGTCCAGATGACCTTCAGATAGTCCTGGGTGACTTGTGACAGCTCCGTCACCGGACGATCGGATCCCGCAGGCATGACTGTGAGCTTAGCGGTCGGGGTTTGGCGAGTGGCGGTGGTGGTTTGGAACACGGGGTGCCCGTAGTCTGGTCGGCGTGTTGCGATGGCGAGGTCTTGACGACATCCCCGCGGACTGGGGACGGTGCGTGGTCACCATCGGTGTCTTCGACGGTGTCCACCGCGGACATGCCGAGTTGATCAATGCGGCAACCACGGCGGCCAGGGAGCATGGCGTCCCGTCGGTGCTGATGACGTTCGATCCGCATCCCTCGGAGGTCGTGCGTCCGGGATCCCATCCGCCGCAACTGACGACGCTGACCCGGCGGGCCGAACTGGCCGAGGAACTCGGCATCGACGTCTTCTGCGTGATGCCGTTCACCCCCGAGCTCGCCGCGCGCTCACCCAAGGACTTCGCCCACGACATCCTCGTGGAGACCCTCCATGCCGCGGTCGTGGTGGTGGGCGACAACTTCACCTTCGGGCGCAAGGCCGCCGGGGACGTGTCCAAACTCGCCGACCTCGGCACCAAGTTCGGGTTCTCCGTGCGGTCGGTGTCGCTGTTCGGCGAGCACGCCGTGACCTTCTCGTCGACGTACATCCGTGCCTGTGTCGCCGCGGGCGACGTGGATCGGGCCGCCGAGGCGCTCGGGCGTCCGCACCGCGTCGAGGGGGTGGTCGTGCGTGGCGACGGTCGCGGTCGCAACCTCGGTTTCCCGACGGCGAACGTCGCGCCACCGATGTACGCCGCCATCCCCGCCGACGGGGTGTACGCCGCGTGGTTCACCATCCTGGGCATCGGGCCGGTCGCCGGTGAGGTCGAGCCGGGCGAGCGTTACCAGGCGGCGGTCTCGGTGGGCACCAACCCGACGTTCTCGGGACGCACCCGCACCGTCGAGGCCTTCGTGCTCGACAAGAGCGCCGATCTCTACGGACAGCACGTCGCCGTCGACTTCGTCCACCGCATCCGCGGCATGGTCCAGTTCGACGGGATCGACGACCTGATCGTCGCGATGCGCGACGACGTGGACAAGACACGCGAGATCCTGGCGGCGGCCGAGACGTGAGTCCGGGCGCCCCGCGGGACGGGATTTGGGTCCGGTACGTCCCGGCAGGTAGCCTGACGAGTCGGTGTTGCTGCAGTCCGCGGTGGCGCACCAGAGAATGTGGACGCGGTACTGAGAATCAGGAGTATCTCCATGGCTTTGACTGTCGAGCAGAAAAAAGAAATCCTCGCCGAGTACGGTCTGCACGAGACCGACACCGGATCACCCGAGGCCCAGGTCGCAATGCTGACCAAGCGCATCGTCGACCTCACCGAACACCTCAAGCAGCACAAGCACGATCACCACAGCCGCCGCGGTCTGCTGCTGCTCGTCGGCCGTCGTCGCCGTCTGCTCAAGTACGTCGCCAAGGTCGACATCAACCGCTACCGCTCGCTCATCGAGCGTCTCGGCCTGCGTCGCTGACACACGACTTTCCACCGGCCATCTCCCACGAGGGAGGTGGCCGGTTTGTCGTATTGAGGTATTGACAGGGCGCGGTGATAGGCTGGCAGGCGGATCGTTGCCGTGAACTCGTGGCAGCGCGGAACGACGAGCCAGATCGGTCCTCGGTAGTGGCCGCCGGAACCCCGGCCCGGGCAATCCCCGGGCATGCAAGGATTCCGGCCGCTTCGATCGAAGGCCGTCTGAGCACTCACCGGCGCCACGCTGCGCCATTCACCGTGCTGCCGCACTTTCTCGGCGCGTTCTGGGTCGGTCCGATCCGCACCGCGCACGTTCTGGCACGTCGACACGTGCTGCGCACCCGCGATGACCACCCTCAACCGCACAAGCGGCCACCTCTGGTGTGGCCGCGTGAGACGGCCGCCCACGGCAGCCGCTACGAAGGGATTCCAACCCACATGACAGATGTGAACACCCCCGATGTGAACACCGAAGATTTCGCCGACGACTACGACGAGGCCATCACCGAGGCCACGGCGATCATCGACAACGGGAGCTTCGGCACCCGCACTATCCGGTTCGAGACCGGGCGCCTGGCACTGCAGGCCGGCGGGGCGGTGACCGCCTACCTCGACGACGAGAACATGCTGCTGTCGACCACGTCGGCGTCGAAGCACCCGAAGGAGCACTTCGACTTCTTCCCGCTCACCGTGGACGTCGAGGAGCGGATGTACGCCGCCGGACGCATCCCCGGATCGTTCTTCCGCCGCGAGGGTCGCCCGTCGACCGACGCGATCCTCACCTGCCGCCTGATCGACCGTCCGCTGCGCCCGTCGTTCGTCGACGGACTGCGCAACGAGATCCAGGTCGTGGTGACCGTGCTCTCGCTCAACCCGAACGACCTGTACGACGTCCTCGCGATCAACGCGGCGTCGGCGTCGACCCAGCTCGCCGGCCTGCCGTTCTCCGGCCCGGTCGGTGGCGTGCGCGTCGCGCTCGTCCCGACCGAGGAGAACCGCGCCGGCCAGTGGGTCGCGTTCCCGACCGTCGAGCAGCTCGAGGGCGCCGTGTTCGACATGGTGGTCGCCGGCCGCATCGTCGGCGAGGGTGACAACACCGACGTCGCCATCATGATGGTCGAGGCCGAGGCCACCGACAACGTCATCGACCTCATCGCCGGCGGCGCTCAGGCCCCGACCGAGGCGATCGTCGCCGAGGGCCTCGAGGCCGCCAAGCCGTTCATCGCCCGCCTCTGCGAGGCGCAGAGGTCCCTGGCCGCCGCGGCTGCCAAGGAGACCGCGGAGTTCCCGCTGTACCCGCCGTACCAGTCGGATGTCTACGACGCCGTCGCCGCAGCCGCGACCGATCGTCTGTCGGAGATCCTCAGTATCGCGGGCAAGCAGGAGCGCGACGACAAGACCGACGAGCTCAAGGCCGACATCCTCGCTCAGCTCGGCGAGCAGTTCGCGGGTCGTGAGAAGGAGATCGGCGGCGCATACCGTTCGCTGACCAAGCAGCTGGTCCGTCAGCGCATCCTGACCGATCACTTCCGCATCGACGGTCGTGGCATCTCCGACATCCGTGCGCTCTCGGCCGAGGTCGGCATCATCCCGCGTGCGCACGGCAGCGCGCTGTTCGAGCGTGGCGAGACCCAGATCCTGGGCGTCACCACCCTCGACATGGTCAAGATGGCGCAGCAGATCGACTCGCTCGGACCCGAGACGTCCAAGCGCTACATGCATCACTACAACTTCCCGCCGTACTCGACCGGTGAGACCGGCCGCGTCGGTTCGCCCAAGCGTCGCGAGATCGGCCACGGCGCGCTCGCCGAGCGTGCCCTGATGCCGGTGCTCCCGAGCGTCGAGGACTTCCCGTACGCGATCCGTCAGGTGTCCGAGGCGTTGAGCTCCAACGGCTCGACCTCGATGGGTTCGGTGTGTGCCTCGACCATGTCGCTGCTGAATGCCGGTGTGCCGCTGCGCGCCCCGGTCGCCGGCATCGCCATGGGCCTGGTCTCCGACACCGTCGACGGCGAAACCCGTTATGTCGCACTGACCGACATCCTCGGCGCCGAAGATGCCTTCGGCGACATGGACTTCAAGGTCGCGGGCACCAAGGACTTCGTGACCGCGCTGCAGCTCGACACCAAGCTCGACGGCATCCCGTCGCCGGTGCTCGCGGGTGCGCTCAGCCAGGCCAAGGACGCCCGGCTGACCATCCTCGACGTCATGGCCGAGGCCATCGACGAGCCGGACGAGATGAGCCCGTTCGCGCCGCGGATCACCACCATCAAGATCCCGATGGACAAGATCGGCGAGCTGATCGGCCCCAAGGGCAAGACGATCAACGGCATCACCGAGGAGACCGGCGCCAACATCTCCATCGAGGACGACGGCACCGTGTTCGTCGGCGCCTCCGATGGTGTGAAGGCGCAGGCGGCGATCGATCGCATCAACGCGATCGCCAACCCGCAGCTGCCGAAGGTCGGGGAGCGCTTCCTCGGCACCGTGGTCAAGACCACCGCGTTCGGCGCGTTCGTGTCGCTGCTGCCGGGGCGCGACGGCCTGGTGCACATCTCGAAGCTCGGCAAGGGCAAGCGGGTCAGCAAGGTCGAGGACGTCGTCAACGTGGGCTCCAAGCTCCGCGTGGAGATCGCCGACATCGACGAGCGCGGCAAGATCAGCCTCGTCCCGGTCGACGACGACGCCGACAAGGCGGAGGCGCCGGCTGCCGAGGCAGCCACCGCTGACGCATGATCTGAACCGAGCTGTTCTGAACTGAACTGAGCACGACCCACCGGGGCCCGTCGTCCATCGCGGACGGCGGGCCCCGGTGTCTGCTCACCTGCGGACTGCAACCGCGAGCATATGATCCAGGGATGGACGACCCGGCCGAGAAGCTCACCGTCGCACGCCGACGTGACGCGCTCCTCACGCCCGCGTCGCGGACGGTGGCCGAGCTGCTGCGGACCGCGCCGGTCCTCGGACGGGCGGACATGACGGTTCGTCAGGCTGCGGCGCTGATGACCGACCGCGGCCAGGACTACGTCGTCTTCCCGGTGGGGGATCGATGCCACGCCGTCCTCACCGACGGAGACATCAGGGCGAAGGTGGTCGCCGTGGGTCGCAGTGCCGACACCGCGGTCGGCGAGATCGTGGACGGTCCCGCTTTCGTCGTCGACGCCGGTGCCGCTCCCATGGATGTCCTGACCGAACTCGTCGATCGTGACCTCACGGTGGTTCCGGTCTGCGATGTCGATGGTGGGGTGCTCGGGGTCGTCGGGCCGGGGGACTTCGTCGGCGACCCGGCCGGTGCGAGTATGCCGTTGCGCGAACAGATCTCCCGATCGGGAAGCGTCGAAGAACTACAGGGGCATGCGCGTCGGGTCCCGCAGCTCGTCGCCGACCTCGTGCGTCGCGACCGGCCCGCGCACGAGGTCACACGGGTCACCTCACTGATCGTCGACGCCGTCGTGCGGCGTGGACTCGCACTCGTCGTCGACGAGCGGGCCGGCCTGGATCCGGGCGCCTACACGTGGTTGTCGTTGGGCAGCAACGCACGACGCGAACCGGTGCTGAGTTCGGACGTCGATTCGGCTGTGTCGTTCGATGATTCGCTCGGTGTCGAGGAGATCGCCCGGTATCGAACCGCTTTCGGCGAACTCGACGATGTACTCCGGGGCGCGGGGCTTGGCGTCGACACCAACGGCGCCGTGGCGTCGAAGCCGCTGTTCTCCCGAACACACGCACAGTGGCAGGCCGGCGTCCGCGACTGGGTCGACCGGCCGCTGGAGAACAAGGGCATGATCTTCCTCTCGCTGATGCTCGACGGCCGGCCCGTCGGTGGTGTGCGTCCGGGTTCGGCGACCCCGTCGGGAGCGGTGACCGCGGCGCTGCGGGACGACCCGGCGACCATGAGACTGCTTCTGGCCGAATCGTTGTCGACCAAGGCGCGCCTGCGTTCGATGCGTGACATGCTGACCGGCCGCGGCGGTGTCTTCGACATCAAGCAGCATGCGCTGACCCCGGTGGTCAACATCGCCCGGTGGGCCGCACTGAGTGTCGAGTCGACGGTGCTCGACACCCGTGGGCGGCTGCGCGCGGCCGCCGGCAGCGAGATCCTGCCCGCCGAACAGGCGGCCACGCTGATCGAGGTGTTCGACGTGCTGCAGCGCGTGCGGCTGCGGTATCAGGTGGCGCAGTTCGATCGCGGTGAGTCGCCGGCCGATCTGCTGGAGATGAAGCGGCTCTCCCCGCTCGATCGCAGCCTGGTCGCGCAGGCGGTCCGTGAGGTCGCGGGCATCCAGCGGCGGATGGCGAACATGAGCCACTTCCTTCCCGGTACCGAACGACCGGCCGACCAGCAGGTGACCTGAGAAACCATGTGTCTGATCCTCTTTGCGTGGAATGCGCATCCCGACCACCGCCTGCTCGTCGCGGCGAACCGCGACGAGCAACATCGCCGGCGCACCTTCGCACTGTCGCGGTGGGATGACCTCCCGATCATCGCCGGCCGCGACGCAGTCGCCCGCGGCACCTGGATAGGGGTGTCCGCGGAGGTGCCGGGCCGGGTGGCGATGGTGACCAACGTTCGCGTCGGACCGCCGAAGCGGGCCGGTATCCGCTCTCGCGGGCAGCTGCCCGTCGACTTCCTGGCCGGCGACGACCCCCCGAAGCTGTACGCCGATCGCGTGGTCGACGAGGCCGCCGACTACGACCCGGTCAACCTCCTCGTCGGCGACGCCGACGACCTGTGGTGGGTGACCAATTGGCCTGCGCCCCACGCCGAAAGGGTCCTCGACGGCGTCCACGGCGTATCCAACGGTGCGCTCGACAACGACTGGCCGAAGGTCGTCGACGGCTCCTCGGCAATGAGCGGACTCGTCGCCGCCGACGACGGTTCCACCGCGTCGACCGAGGCCTACTTCGCGATGCTGGCCGACCAGGACCGTCCCGACCCCGCACGCCTCCCCGACACCGGCGTCGGACCGCAGGCCGAGGCGGCGTTGTCGTCGAAGTTCATCAACATCCCCGGTTACGGAACCCGCGCGTCCACCGTGCTGCGCATCGGGTTCGACGGCCACGGTGACATCACCGAACGCCGCTACGGATGGCGCGGTAGACGACGCGGAACCACCCGTGTGTCCTTCTGATCAGTTGTGCGTGAACGGAATCGCGGCGACCGGGAGGTCCAGCGCCTCACCGACTTCGGCGGTGAACAGTTCGCCGCGGTGGGTGCTCAGTCCAGAGGCCAGTGCGGGGTCGGCAGCACAGGCCTGCTCCCAGCCGAGGTCGGCGAGGCGCAGCACATAGGGCAGGGTGGCGCCGGTCAGTGCCTGCGTCGACGTGCGGGCGACGGTGCCCGGCATGTTCGCCACGCAGTAGAAGGTGGTGTCGTGCACGGTGAAGGTCGGGTCGTCGTGTGTGGTGGGACGGGAATCCTCGAAGCAGCCGCCCTGGTCGATCGCGATGTCGACGAGTACAGCGCCCGGCTTCATCTGTGCGACTGTGCTGTTGGAGACGAGGACCGGGGCCTTGGCGCCCGGGACCAGGACTGCACCGATGACCAGGTCGGCCTGCCTGACCGCCTCGTCGAGGGCCAGGGTGGTGCTGTAGCGGGTGTGGACGCGGCCGCCGAAACGGGCGTCGACGGCGCGTAGTTTGGCGATGTCGAGGTCGAAGACGGTGACCTGGGCACCCATGCCCACGGCGATGGCCGCGGCGTTCACGCCGCTGACCCCACCGCCGATGACGACGACGTCGGCGGGTTCGGTGCCGGGGACGCCGCCCATGAGGACGCCGCGGCCGCCTTCGGAACGCATCAGGTGATAGGACCCGACCTGTGGTGCCAGACGCCCCGCGACCTCACTCATCGGGGCGAGCAGGGGGAGCGCGCCGTCGGCGGTGCGGACCATCTCGTAGGCGATCGACGTCGTGCCGGAGGCGAGTAGCGCCTCGGTGCATGCCCGGCCCGCAGCGAGGTGCAGGTAGGTGAACAGGGTCTGTCCCGCGCGCATCAGTGCGTACTCCGAGGCGATGGGTTCCTTGACCTTGAGGAGCAGGTCGGCCTGTTCCCAGATCTGGGCGGCGGTGCCGAGGATCTGCGCGCCGGCGGCCTTGTAGTCGTTGTCGGCGATGGCCGAACCCTCGCCCGCACCAGCCTGGATGATCACGTCGTGACCGCGGTGGTGCAGTTCGGCGACACCCGCCGGGGTGATGGCGACGCGGTACTCGTGGTTCTTGACCTCGGTGGGGATGCCGATGCGCATGAGAGGTGCTCCGTCGTTGCTGGTGTGCTGGATGAGGGGTGAGCTCGTCTGGAACTGGAAGCCTCGAACGTTCCTCGATGGACGTTCCTCCAGAGTGAAGGAACTTCAGAAGTGGCACAATATTCATGAAGAAGATTCTCAGCACGGCCATCCTTGTGAAGATGGTTCCAGTCAGGAGCGTCAGATGCCCGCCACACCGAAGGATGTTCAGACCGGAGAGCTCGATGCCATCGATCGGGAATTGCTGCGGGTGCTGCAATCCGACGCGCGGCTGCCCAACAGTGAACTGGCCCAACGGGTCGGCATCGCGGCGTCGACGTGCCACGGTCGGATGCGCAGGCTCGTCGACCTCGGGGTCATCCGCGGGTTCTTCGCCGACGTCGACCCGGCCGCGGTCGGGCGGCCACTACGGGCGATGGTCGCGGTCAGCCTGCAAGCCGACGCCCGGGGACAGATCCGGCAGTTCGTCGGTGAGATCGCCACCCACGACGAGGTGATCGACGTGTTCTTCCTCGCCGGTACCGACGACTACCTCCTGCACGTGGCCACCGCCGACACCGAGGCGCTGCGGCACTTCGTCGAACGGCTCAACGGACGACGCGAGGTCGCGGGGACGACGACGTCACTGGTGTTCGAGCACCGCCGCGGAGGTGCGCCGATCTTCTGAGTTCGGCCGCGCCACTAGACTGAGCCCGGCAACGGTCGGGATGAGCAGCGGTCGAGAAGAAGAGGATGGACATGAGCGGTATCAAGGTGGGCGTCCTGGGCAGCCAGGGCAAGGTCGGGCAGGCGATCGTCACCGCGATAGAGAACGCCGACGACCTCACCTACACCGTCGGCGTCGACAAGGGTGATTCGCTGGAGTACTTCACCGACACCGACACCCAGGTGGTCGTCGACTTCACCCACCCCGACGTCGTGATGGACAACCTGAAGTACCTCATCGCCAACGGCATTCACGCCGTGGTCGGCACCACCGGCTTCACCGAGGAGCGGCTCGACACCGTACGCGGGTGGCTCGCCGACAATCCCGGCGTCGGCGTGCTGATCGCCCCGAACTTCGCGATCGGCGCGGTCCTGTCGATGCGTTTCGCCGCGCAGGCCGCCAAGTACTACGACTCCGTCGAGATCATCGAACTCCACCACCCGAACAAGGCCGACGCGCCGTCGGGGACCGCGTACCGCACCGCCGAACTCATCGGCCGCGCACGGGCCGAGGCCGGCGTCGGACGGAGCCCCGATGCCACGACCGAAGAGCTCGACGGCGCGCGCGGCGCGGTGGTCGACGACGTGCGTGTGCACTCGGTGCGTCTCGCCGGACTCGTCGCACACCAGGAGGTGCTGCTCGGTACCGCGGGCGAGACCCTCACCATCCGTCACGACTCGCTCGACCGCGCGTCCTTCGCTCCGGGCGTGCTGCTCGGTGTGCGAAGCATGGCCGACCGTCCGGGACTGACCATCGGCCTCGAAGAACTGATGGACCTCTGATCCCCATGGGTGATGACGGCACGCACGACGAGGGCAACCACACCGGCGACACCGAGGGTGGCGCGCCGCAGCGGGGTCCGAAGAAAAAGGATTCGCGGCCGATCATCTGGATGATCGGCTTCCTCGTCGTCGCCCTCATCGTGTACTTCGTGCTCCTCGGGTGGCGCGGTATCCAGCTGGTCGCGTCGGGCTCGCCCGCCGGCATCGGGTTGGGGATCGGCGTGATCGTGCTGCCCATCATCGGGGCCTGGCTGATCTACGCCACGCTGCGCGCGGGACTCGAACACCAGAAGCTGGCCGCGATCATGGCCGACGAGGGGCGCGAGCTCGACATCTCCCAGATGCCCCACCGGGCGTCGGGGCGTATGGAACGCGACGCCGCCGACGAGCTGTTCGCCCAGGTCAAGGCTGAGTGGGAGGCCGACCCGCACGACTGGCACAACACCTACCGCATCGCCCGCGCCTACGACTACGCCGGCGACCGTGGTCGTGCCCGCGCGATGATGAAACGTGCTGTCGCGCAGTATCACGGGCGAGACCAGTAGCGGTCGTGTGAAAGGGAGAGCTCCGTGAGTCGACTGCTGATCGTGCACCACACTCCGTCACCGGCGTGTCAGGAGATGTTCGAGGCCGTGGTGTCCGGGGCGACCGACCCGGAGATCACCGGTGTCGAGGTGGTCCGCCGCGCCGCTCTCGCCGTCACCGCGACCGACTTCCTGGAAGCCGACGGCTACATCCTCGGCACCCCGGCGAACCTCGGTTACATCAGCGGCGCACTCAAACACGCCTTCGACGTGAGCTACTACCAGATCCTCGACTCCACACAGGGCCGTCCGTTCGGCGTGTACCTCCACGGGAACCAGGGGACCGAGGGTGCGGTGAAGGCGGTCGACGCCATCACCACCGGACTCGGTTGGACGAAGGCGGCCGAGTACGTGGCCGTCTCCGGTGCGCCGAGCAAGGACGACCGCGAGGCGTGCTGGGAACTGGGTGCGACGGTGGCTGCGCAGCTGATGGGCTGACGCCCGAGTGTTCCGCGGAACACTCGGACGCCTTGGTGACCTGCAGAATTGTCGGTGCCCCGCGATACGTTGATCGCAGATCAGTTCGATCAATCCGTGGGGGATCTCGGTGACTGTCACTGCTTTGCATTCTCAGGACGACGCGTCGACGGTGTTCGACGACGCGTCGCCGGCATCGCTGTCGGACGATGCGTTGGAGAGTCGGGTGATCGGGTATGCCGCCCAGATCACGGCACTGACCGCTCGATTCCTCTCCCTGGTGGCCGAGCTGGATCAACGGCGGTCGTGGGCGGGGCCGGGGATCCACTCGTTGGCGCAGTGGCTGTCGTGGAAGGCCGGGATCTCGCTGCGGACCGCGCATGAGCAGGTTCGCGTGGCACGCGCCCTGTGTGATCTGCCGGTGATCCGGCAGGCGTTTTCCGAAGGGCGCGTGACTTATTCGAAGGTGCGGGCGTTGACGCGGGTCGCCACACCGGAACGCGAACCGGAACTGGTCAACCTGGCGGTGTCGTGTACGGCCGAGCAGGTCGAGCGCACGGTGCGGGCGATGCGACACATCGACCACGAGAGTGGAACCGGCGACGCTGCCAAGCCGGTCGAGTCGTCGGGCCGATGGAAGTGGAATGCCGACGGCACGCTGTCGGTGTCGTTGACCCTCTCACCGCTCGACGGAGCCCGGCTCCTGGCCGGCGCCGTGAGAGCGGAGTACGAGCGCACCCGGACATGCGAAGATCCGGATCTTCCTGCGCTGTCGAGTGTTCCGCGGAACACTCCGGGCGACTCGATCGACGACGTCCAGCCCGGCGAGACCGACTCCGAGGTGACACCTGCAAACCGGCGGGACCTGTGGCGGCAACTCCCCACGAACCTGGCGCCGGCCATGGTCGCTATGGCCGACATGGTGCACGACGGGATCGCGATGCCCGACCTCGCTCCGGGTGCCGAGATCCTGATCCACACCGGCGCCGGCGTCGAGGATCCGCATCTCGACAACGGTCCGGCGCTGTCGCACTCGGAGGTCGAGGAGGCCGCATGCGGGTCGACGACCCGAGAGGTGTTGTCCAGCAAAGTTCCTGGACGTCCGGGCAAGTTGGCGTTGCTGGGGGTGGGGCGTAAGTCGCGGACGCCGAACAAGGCCCTGATCAGGGCATTGTTCCTGCGGGACCGGTGCTGCCAGACGCCCGGGTGCGGGCGTACCCGGCACCTGCACGCCCATCACGTGGAGTTCTGGTCGGCCGGTGGGCGGACCGACCCGGACAACCTCATCCTGCTGTGCGGGACGTGTCACCGTGCGCTGCATCGGGGTGAGTTCTCGATCACCGCGCATGGGCGGCAACGATTCACGTTCCGGCATCCCGACGGAGTGGAGATGGTGCCGAGTCCGCCGACCCGGGCGCCGGGCCGCTGGCAACCCGACGGCGGGATCGCGGCGGACGCGACCGTGCCGGTCGGTGGTGGAAAGCTCGACCTCGGGTATGCGACCGAGGTGATGTATGCGGTGTGGGAGTGGAAGGAAAGCACCGCGAGTCAGGCGCCGGCAGCGGCCTGACGTCCCGGTTATCTGGCGGTCAGCTTGATGATCGGTAGTTCCCGATCGGTCTTCTCCTGGTAGGCGGCGAAGCGCTCGTTCTTGCTGATCTGAGTCCAGGCCTGCGCGCGTTCGTCGCCCTGGAGCTGCTGGGCGCGGACCTCGACGGTCTTGCCGTCGACCTCGATCCGGGCTTTGTCCGGATTGGCCTTCAGGTTGTGGTACCAGCCGGGGTTGTTCGAAGCGCCATTGGCAGACGCCACGATCAGCCAACTGCCGTCGGGCCCGGGGAACCAGGCGAGCGGGCTCACCCGTTCCTGACCGCTCTTACGGCCGACGGTCGTGAGCACGAGCGCGTTCATACCGCCGAACTGGCCCTTTCGGCGAACCATCGGGGCGACGATCTTGTTGACGAAGCGCACGAAGGGGCCCTTCGGCACCCGGCCGCCGCGTGTACCTGCTGGGCTCTCGAAACTCATCGGCCTCTCCTTACGTGATCGGGCTCCTCGCGCGCCGACGTTACTGCCGGTACGGCGCTGCGTCTCGCCAATGGGACCGCGGAGGGCAGGCCTACTCGACGTCGGCCAGCAACCGGCTGACCTCGTACTGACGCACCAGGAAAGCCTTCTCGTCGAGCTTCTTGCGTCGCATCCAGCTGGTGACCTCGGTGTTGCACTTGCTCGCGTTGCACGGGCCGCAACACGGGACGACGTTCATAACGGTGTAGCGACCGCCGCGGGAGATCGCCAGCATGCAGTCGCGCTGCATTGCGACGCCCACGGCGCCGCAGTATGCGCACCCGCCCCAGGCCTCCTGGAGTGCGAGCCACTGCGAGTCGGTGAGGTCGTTGTCGCGCGAGGCGACGCGCTTGCGGCGTCGCTTCGCGTAGCGGTTTGCGCGGGTGGTGCTGCGAGTGGCCACGTGAGGAGGATACCCGTCGCACCACATGCGTCACAGCAGTCACACGGTTGCCAGTGGCGTCAGGGGCCAGCGGGAGTGACCAGGAGCAGTCGGCACCACGCGTCGAGCAGCCACTGCGCGAAGCGTTCCTCCGACCATCCGCGGTCGGTCACGAGCATCGAGTAGTACTCCGAGGAGTTCATCGTCCAGACGATGTCGGCGATCTCGTCGATCGTGAGATCGGTGCGCGTCGCGCCTGTCGAGGCGAGGTCCGCGGCGAGCAGCCGCATGTTGTCGGCTCGCCGGCGGGTGATCTCGTCCCACAACCCTCGAAGGTCGGCGTCGGCTGCCGCGGCATCGCGCAGAACGAGAAACAACGGCGCGAGACGACCCTGGATCGCGGTGACCGCCTCGGCATAGACGGCCAGCTTCCGACGCGCATCGATCTCGGCGCGCATACGTGCGACGTAGTCGCGTCGAGCTCCCGGAACCGGGCGATCGGTGCCGGACAGGGCGAGCTCGATCAGTTCCCGGAACAGGGCGGGCTTCCGGCCCACGGCGGTGTAGACCGTATCGGGCACGACGCCTGCACGGCGGGCGATCTCGGCGACGGTGGTCGCCGCATAACCCCGGGTCACGAACAACTCGCGGGCCGTGTCGAGGATGTGCGCACGGGTCTGCGCCGCAGCCGCGCGGCGACGGCTGGCGTCGTACTTGCGGGCGCGTTGACCTGGGACTCGACCGCCGGCCACGGTGTCGGGATTGCCATTGACTGCCTCGGACATCGGACCTAGTCTAGGGGCACAACAATTAATCCGATACAGAGTCGGATGAAATCAGAGGTGCACGATGGCATTCTTCGCATGGACCCAGGACGTCCCGATCGACGCCGAGATGTACGGGGAGATCGCCGATCGGATCGGGGATACCCCGATGCCGGGACTGCTCGTGCATCTCGCGATCGAGAACGCGGACTCGACCGTGAGCTACCTCGATGTGTGGGAATCGGAGCGGAGTTGCTTCGAGTCGCTCGAGAAGGTGGTCCACCCCGCGGTGCACCCGGTGCTCGAGGCGCACGGCATACACCCGCCGGGCGAGCCTCCCCGCACCCCGGCCACCATCCTCGAGGTCCGCTTCGGCGACGGGCGGGCCTTGCGGCCGGGACCGAGCCCGACCGGCGGTGGGCGGGGCTGAGCTGCGGCGAACGGGCCAGGCCCTAGACTGTCACCCGTGAGCACGGCCATTCGCGACATCTCATCGACCGGGACCATCCCGACGCCGTACGAGGACCTCCTCCGGCTCGTGCTGGAGACGGGGACCCCGAAGGCGGATCGCACCGGTACCGGCACCCGCAGTCTGTTCGGTCATCAGCTGCGCTACGACCTCGCCGCGGGCTTCCCGCTGATCACCACCAAGAAAGTGCACCTCAAGTCGATCGTCTACGAATTGCTGTGGTTCCTGCGCGGGGACTCGAACGTCCGCTGGCTTCAGGAACGCGGCGTCTCCATCTGGGACGAGTGGGCCGACGAGAACGGCGAACTCGGCCCGATCTACGGGGTGCAATGGCGTAGTTGGCCGACGCCGTCGGGTGAGCACATCGACCAGATCTCCGCTGCTCTCGACCTGCTCAAGACCAACCCGGATTCACGGCGCAACATCGTCTCGGCGTGGAACGTCGGCGAGATCCCGCAGATGGCGCTGCCGCCCTGCCACGCCTTCTTCCAGTTCTACGTCGCCGACGGGAAACTCTCCTGCCAGCTCTACCAGCGCAGCGCCGACCTGTTCCTCGGCGTGCCGTTCAACATCGCGTCGTATGCCCTGCTGACCCACATGATGGCGCAGCAGGCCGGCCTGGAGGTGGGCGAGTTCGTGTGGACCGGCGGGGACTGCCACATCTACGACAACCACGTCGAGCAGGTGAATCGGCAACTCTCGCGCGACCCGTACCCCTATCCGAAACTCGAACTGCGCAGGCGGGATTCGATCTTCGACTATGAGTACGACGACATCACCATCGTCGGCTACGAATCCCACCCGGGCATCAAGGCGCCGGTGGCGGTGTGAGTTCCGACCCCTCCGGGGCGGTCATCGCGCCGCAGGTGCGGCTGGTGTGGGCCCAGGCTCGGGACGGCGCGATCGGTCGCGGCAACACGATCCCGTGGCGCGTGCCCGAGGACATGGCGCGCTTCAAACAGCTGACTCTCGGCCACCCGGTCGTGATGGGCCGCAAGACCTGGGATTCGTTGCCGCCGCGGTTCCGGCCGCTGCCCGGGCGCGAGAACATCGTGGTGACACGCAACGCCGACTGGTCGGCCGACGGGGCAACCGTCGCACGATCGATCGACGAGGCCCTGGCCCTCGCCGGTGACGTCGAGACCGTCGGAGTCATTGGTGGCGGTGAGATCTACCGTGCGGCACTGAAATTCGCCACCGAGCTGTGTGTCACCGAGATCGACGTCGACGTCGAGGGCGCCGACGCCTTCGCGCCGGAGATCGCCGGGGAGTGGACGCCGGTACGCACCGGCGACTGGTCGATCTCCACCACCGGGACGCGCTACCGGTTTGTCGATTACGTGCGCGCCGCCCGCGACTGATGGTTCCGGAACGGCTGTCCCCGGCGCAGGCGCGTCGAATCGCGCTGGCCGCACAGGGTTTCGCCGATCGTGCCCCGGCTCGCAACCCGACCATGGCGCACCTGAAAAGGGTTGTCGGACGAACCGGGCTGCTGCAGATGGACTCGGTCAACATCGCGGCACGCGCCCACTTCATGCCGCTCTACTCCCGGCTCGGCCCCTACGATCCCGAACTGCTGCACCGCGCGGCATGGCAACCGGGCAGACGTCCCCACCTGCTCGTCGAGTACTGGGCGCACGAAGCCGCACTGATCCCGGTCGACCACTGGCCGCTCTTCCGCTGGCGCATGGAGGAATACGCGGACGGGAGATACCACCATAGCCGGGAGATCATGCGCCGCAACCGGTCTCTGGCCGCCGACGTGCGCGGCGTGATCGAGGCGCTCGGAGCGAGCACGCCGCGCGACATCGAGCGGGAACTCGGCATCGAACGCGAGCCCGGCACGGCCGGGAGCTGGTGGCAACGCGGCGAGATCAAGCATCTGTGCGAGGCGATGTTCGCCGCCGGCGACCTCTCGGCGGTCCGCAACGGCAACTTTCTGCGCCACTACGATCTGACCGAGCGGGTCGTCGGGGAGCAGATAGCCGCCCGACGGCCCGATCGTGCTGCTGCGCAACGAGAGCTGGTCGCGCAGGCCTCCCGGTCGCTCGGCGTCGCAACGATCGCCGACCTCGCCGACTACTACCGCATCAAGACCGCCGACGCCCGCGCCGCGGTCGCCGATCTCGTCGACTCCGGTGAGCTGCACCAGGTGTCGATCGACGGATGGCGCGACCCCGCCTACCTCGCCGGCGGGGCAGCGATACCGCGGCGCGTCGAGCGGTCGGCAATCCTGTCGCCGTTTGATCCGCTGGTGTTCTTCCGCCCGCGCGCCGAGCGGATCTTCGACTTCCGCTACCGCATCGAGATCTACGTCCCCGAACACAAACGCGTACACGGTTACTACGTCCTCCCGTACCTCCTCGGCACCGACATCGCCGCCCGGGTCGACCTCAAGGCCGACCGCAAGAACGGCAGGCTGCTGGTGCTCGGCGCGTTCTGCGAACCCGGTCACTCCCACGGTGCGGTCGCCGAGCGACTCGCCGCCGACCTGCGCACATTCGCCGGCTGGCTCGGTCTCGGCTCCGTCGCCGTCGGCGAACGGGGAGACCTCGCGGGCGAGCTGGCGCGGGTGATGGGATGCTGAGCACCGGGAGAGATCGCGAAACAGATGCAGGGTGGGACGAACCGATAGGAGACAAGCGACGATGACCGTGTCGTATGAAGGCAACGACTACCGACTGGTGATGTTCGACCTCGATGACACCCTCGCCCCGTCCAAGAGCCCGCTCGACGACCAGATGGTCACGCTGTTGCGCCGCATGCTCGACGTCAGCCTCGGCTGCATCATCTCCGGCGGCAACTTCACCCAGTTCGAGAAGCAGGTCCTCGCACGGCTCGGCAACTTCGACAGCGTCGGCAACCTCCATCTGATGCCGACCTGCGGAACCCAGTACGTCCGCTGGTCCGGCGCCGAATGGGAGACGGTCTACGCCGAGTTCCTCAGCGACGACGAGAAACAGCGCACACTGGAGGTCCTCGAGACCGGCGCCAGGGAACTCGGGCTGTGGGAGAGCGAGACCTGGGGCGACATCCTCGAGGACCGTGGCAGTCAGATCACCTTCAGCGCGCTCGGACAGAAGGCCCCGGTCGACGCCAAGGCCGCCTGGGATCCGGACGGCGCCAAGAAGGAATCGCTGCGCGCCTACGCCGCCGAGCGTCTGCCCGATCTGGAGGTGCGCAGCGGCGGGTCGACGTCGGTCGACATCACCAAGAAGGGCATCGACAAGGCTTACGGCGCACTGAAGTTGATGGACATCCTGGGCCTGTCGACCGCCGACATCCTGTTCTTCGGTGACCGCCTCGACGAGGGTGGCAACGACTACCCGGTCAAGGCCCTCGGCATCACCTCGATCGCCGTGCACGGCTGGCCCGACACCCACGCCGAGCTCACGAAGATCCTCGACGGGGCCTGACGCGGAATCAGTCGACCGGTCGTCCGACGGGAGCCACCCGCTGCGTCCCGCTCGCCACGGAAAAGGACTTCGCGTAGAACTGGCCCGATCGCGGGTTGGTCTTGTCGTGCACGAAGTACCAATCCATCTGCGTGGCAGCGGGAGTCACCGTCAGCACCGAGTAGCCGTGGGCGTCGAGCTCGCAGAAGCGCACGTGGTGGTTCGCCCCGCGGAACGCGGTGGACAGGGCCACTCCCGCGGTGTCGGGCGGCACATCGAACATGTCGTCGACGTTGGTCGCGGTGACCGAGGTGCCGACCAGTTCGGTGGCGACGCTGCCCGCACCGGGATAGTTCGCGACATCCACCGGGATGTCACAGGCCCACGACGAGTGGATGTCGCCGGTGATGAACACGACGTTGTCGATGCCGTTGCGGCGGATGGAGTCCAGGAGCCGGCGGCGGTCGGCGGCGTATCCGTCCCACTGGTCGGCGTTGTAGGGGATGCCCTCCCTGGGGATCCCCAGCAGCCCGGTGACCGCGCCGGTGGTCGCCGGATCGAGCGGCGGGATGAGGACGGGGGTGATCATCACCGGGTTCCCGACGATCTTCCAGCGGGTCTCCGACGAGGTGAGCCCGTTGGTGAGCCACGACATCTGCGCCCGGCCCATGATCGAGCGGGCGGGATCGTCGATGCTCGCCGATCGGGCGCTCACCTGCAGGTCGCGGTAGGAGCGCAGGTCCAGCATCGACAGCTCGAGCAGCCGCCCGAAGCGGAGGCGCCGGAACAGGTGCCGGCCGGCCGGGTCCACGCCCGGACGGATGGGCATCCACTCGGCATAGGCGCGCAGCGCGGCTCCGCGTCGGCCCTGCCACGACCCCTCACCGGGCTGATGATTCTCCGCACCGGCCTTCCAGGCGTCGTTCGACGACTCGTGGTCGTCCCAGACGGAGATGAACGGAACCTTGCGGTGCAGCGCGGCGAGGTCGGGGTCGGATTTGTACTGCGCGTGGCGGGTTCGGTAGTCGCGCAGCGTCCGGATCTCGTGGCGCGGATCGTGGACGCGGACCGCGCCGGTCTTCCCGGTGTAGCGACCGGTCTGATACTCGTAGAAATAGTCGCCGAGGTGGATCACCGCGTCGAGATCCGGTTGGGCGGCGAGATGGCGGTAGGCCGAGAAGTAACCCGCCTCCCAGTTGGCGCAGGACGCCACGCCGAAACGGATCTTCGCGACATCGGCGTTCGTCGCCGGGGCGGTGCAGGTGCGTCCGGTGGGGGAGGTGGCCCCGGCGGCGGGACCGGAGAGCACCGTGAACCGGTAGTGGTACCGGGTCCGCGGGCTCAGCCCGCCGGCATCGACCTTGACGGTGTGATCGGTGTCGGCCGAGGTCTGGACCTGGCCCGACCCGACGATCGCGGAGAAACCGGCGTCCCGCGCGATCTCCCACTGCACCGAACACGCCGGCCCGATCCCGGAGCCGGGAGTCGACGCCGGCGTCTGGGTGACGCGGGTCCAGAGGATGACACCGTTCGGCAGCGGATCACCCGAGGCGACGCCGTGCCCGAACACCTCGTCGCGCGGTCGCGGGGCCGCCCGCGCCACGACCGCCGGAGCCGCGAGAGCGGTACCGGTGACGACGGCTCCGGTACGCAGGAACGCGCGCCGGGTGGTGCCCGAACCGCGCGCAACCGGCGCTACGGAATCGGGCAATCCTCGATCATCGGGCATTCCCGGATCCGCGTGCATGCAGGGACTTTACCCACTACACGACGCTGGTTCAGGGCGAACCCGAACGCCGGTCGCCGGCTTGAACCGAGGCGGTTCAACGAGGCCGGGGCGGTGGGGGACAATCGACTGTCGGCAGGGCGCGCGGACGTGTGCCGCCGACCGGATGAATCGGAGGAGACCGCGTGTCCGAATTGGTGCCGCTGAAGGTGCAGATGGTGGCCATGACCCAGTTCACCCCGCCGGAGGACGTGCCGTGGAGCACCGACGCCGACGGCGGTGAGGCGCTCGTCGAGTTCGCCGGCCGCGCCTGCTACCAGAGCTGGGACAAGCCCAACCCGCGTACCGCGACCAACGCCGGCTACCTGCGGCACATCCTCGAGGTCGGCCACCTCTCGCTGCTCGAGCATGCGTCGGTGACCTTCTACATCAGCGGCATCTCGCGGTCGTGCACACACGAGCTCATCCGGCACCGGCACTTCTCCTACTCGCAGCTGTCCCAACGGTTCGTCCCCGAACACGACTCCAATGTGGTGGCGCCGCCGGCGATCGTGGGGGACCCCGAACTCGAGGAGCTCTTCGTCGCCGCGACCGACGCGAGCCGCGCGGCCTACAGCGAATTGCTCGAGGCCCTCGAGGCGAAGTTCGCCGACGTGCCGAACGCGATCCTGCGCCGCAAGCAGGCCCGGCAGGCCGCACGCTCGGTCCTGCCCAATGCGACCGAGACCAAGATCGTCGTGAGCGGCAACTACCGGGCGTGGCGGCACTTCGTCGGTATGCGCGCCACCGAGCACGCCGACGTGGAGATCCGGCAGCTCGCCGTCGAATGCCTGCGGCAATTGATGCAGGTCGCGCCCACTGTTTTCGGCGATTTCGAGATCGGCACGCTCGCCGACGGCACCGAGGTCGCCACGTCACCGTTCGTGCTGGAAGGGTGAGGATCGTCACCGGCAGGGAGGCGGTAGCCTTGAGCACCATGAACGCAGTCCAGGAACCGCTGCACGAGCATCCCTTCGGGACGAACGTGGTGGCGATGGTTACTCCCTTCCACCCAGATGGAAGCCTCGATCTGGACAAGGCCGCGGTACTCGCCGACCACCTCGTGTCGAAGGGCTGCGACGGTCTGGTCGTGTCCGGTACCACCGGCGAGTCGCCGACCACGACCGTCCCCGAGAAACTCGAACTGTTGCGTGTGGTCCTCGACGCGGTCGGTGACCGGGCACGGATCACCCAGGGCGCAGGCAGTTACGACACCGCCGAGAGTGTCCGGTTCGCGATCGAATCGGAGAAGATCGGTGCCCATGCGCTCCTCGTCGTGACGCCGTACTACTCCAAACCGCCGCAGGCGGGTCTGCTCGCACACTTCCGGACCGTCGCCGACGCCACCGCGCTGCCGGTGCTCCTGTACGACATCCCCCCGCGCTCGGTGGTGCCCATCGCGAACGAGACGATGCTCGCGCTGGCCGAACACCCGAACATCCGCGGGGTCAAGGACGCCAAGGGCGACCTGCACTCGGCGGCCGGGCTGATCGCCAGCACGGACCTCGAGTATCTCTCCGGCGAGGACGCACTGAACCTGCCGTGGCTGTCGATCGGCGCCACCGGCTTCGTCAGCGTCATCGGGCACCTGGTCCCGGACCGCTTGCGCGACATGCAGATCGCCGTCGAGAAGGGTGATCTGCCGGCCGCCCGGGCGCTCAACGTCTCGATGTTGCCGCTCGTCAACGCGATGGGACGCCTGGGGGGCGTCACGATGGTCAAGGCGGCGCTGCGGATACTCGGATTAGAGGTGGGCGACCCCCGCCTGCCCCAGGTGCCGGCAACCGGCCACCAGATAGAGGAGCTCATCGTGGATCTGCGCGCGGCAGGTGTTCTCGCCTGATGACCGACAGCGAACGCAACGAAGCCGCCGCGAACCCCGCGAGTCCGCGAACCCGTCGTCGGGCCGCGTCCCGCCGCGCCGGGCCGCCCGCGACCCCGCCCGAGAAGACGCCTCCGGTGGCTCAGGAAGCTCCCGCTGTGTCGCAACCTGATGCGCCCCCACAGGATTCGCGCCAGCAGGATTCGCCCCAGCAGGATTCGCCCCAGCAGGAGGCCAAGCGCCCCGCCGCGCCGAAGAGCCGCCGCGGCCGTTCCGATCGGGGTGATTCGCGAAACCGCCGCAACGAGCCCGCGACGCCTGCGCCGGTCGACCGGCTCGGCACCCCGCGACGCCTGCCGAAGGGTGGCCTGCGGATCGTCGCACTCGGCGGCATCGGCGAGATCGGCCGCAACATGACGGTGTTCGAGTACGACGGCCGCCTGCTCATCGTCGACTGCGGTGTCCTGTTCCCGGAGGACCAGCAGCCCGGCGTCGACCTCATCCTCCCGGACTTCCGCTACATCGAAGACCGCATGGATGACGTCGACGCGGTGATCCTGACCCACGGTCACGAGGACCACATCGGTGCGATCCCGTTCCTGCTGCGCCTGCGCGGCGACATCCCGGTGATCGGTTCCAAGTTCACGCTCGCACTGGTCGACGCCAAGTGTCGCGAACATCGGTTGCGCCCCAAGCTCGTCGAGGTCACCGAGGGGCAGAAGACCCAGCACGGACCGTTCGAGTGCGAGTACTTCGCGGTCAACCACTCGATTCCCGACGCGCTGGCCGTCGCGATGCGCACACCGGCGGGCGTCGTGCTGCACACCGGTGACATCAAGCTCGATCAGCTCCCGCTCGACGGTCGCCTGACCGACCTCGCCGGGTTCAGCCGTCTCGGCGACGAGGGTGTCGACCTGTTCCTGGTCGACTCGACCAACGCCGAGGTCCCTGGCTTCGTCACCCCCGAACGTCAGATCGGCGGGGTGCTCGACCAGGTCATCGGCAAGGCCAAGCAGCGGGTCATCGTGGCGTCGTTCGCGAGCCACGTGCATCGCATCCAGCAGATCATCGATGTCGCGCACACCCACAACCGTCGTGTCACCTTCGTCGGCCGGTCGATGGTGCGCAACATGCAGATCGCCCAGGATCTCGGCTACCTCACGATGCCCGACGGGGTGGTGGTCGACCTCGACACCGCCGCGACGCTGCCCGACCACCGCGTCGTGCTGATCTCCACCGGTTCGCAGGGTGAGCCGCTCTCGGCGCTGTCACGGATGGCCCGCGGAGAGCATCGCCAGATCAACATCCGTGCCGACGATCTCGTCGTCCTGGCGTCGTCGTTGATCCCGGGCAACGAGAACTCGGTGTTCGCCGTCGTCAACGGGCTGGCCAAGCGCGGTGCGACGGTCATCACCCAGCAGAGTGCCAAGGTCCACGTGTCGGGTCACGCGTCGGCGGGGGAGTTGCTGTACCTGTACAACGCGGTGCGGCCATCGAATGTGATGCCCGTGCACGGCGAGTGGCGGCACCTGCGCGCCAACGCCGCGCTCGCGGTCGCGACCGGTGTCCCCGAGGATCGCGTGGTGCTCGCCGAGGACGGCGTCGTCGTCGACCTCGTCGACGGCCGGGCCCAGATCGTCGGGCGTGTCCCGGTCGGTCACGTCTACGTCGACGGCCTGTCCGTCGGTGACGTCGGGGAGTCGACGCTCTCCGAGCGCCTCGTGCTCGGCGAGGGCGGGTTCATCGCGATCACCGTGGCCATCGATTCGACGACGGGTCGAGCGGTCAGCACCCCCGAGGTGTCCGGACGAGGCTTTTCCGACGATCCGGAAGCGCTCAAGGAGGCGGCCGACATCGTCAATCAGATCCTGGATTCGCTTGCCTCCGAGGGTGTCAACGACGCCCATCGCATCGCGCAGGGAATCCGGCGTGCCGTGGGCCGATGGGTGTCGACCGCCTACCGTCGCCGGCCGATGATCGTGCCGACCGTCATCGCGGTGGGGGACTGAGTTCTCCCCGGCTCGCTACTCTGGTCGTGTGACTGGTGCTCAGGAGGAAAGATCGGCTCTCGTCGACACCTTGAAGAGGGTGGGGCCCGACGCCCCCACCCTCTGTGAGGGTTGGACGGCCCGCGATCTGTTGGCTCACCTGGTTGTGCGGGAACGGCGGTTGGACACCGGCCCCGGCATCCTCATCCCGGCGTTTGCCGGGTACACCGAGAAGGTGCGGGCGCAGGCTGCGTCGAAGGACTGGGACTCGCTCCTGCGCCTTCTCGCGTCGGGTCCGCCGCTGTACTCACCGTTCAAACTCGTCGACCGGTTCGCGAACCTGACCGAGATGTTCGTCCACCACGAGGACGTGTTGCGTGGCGGTGCCGATCCCGACGGCTCGTGGACACCGCGGGCGTTGTCTCCCGATCTCGAGGCGCAGCTCCGCACCCCGGTGAAGACGATGGCGAGGATGACGCTGAAGAACGTGCCGGCGCGTGTGACGCTGCGCACCACCGACGGTGAGGGCCTCGTGACCGCCGGGTCCGGCGACGACGTCGTGATCACGGGTCCGGTCGGTGAGCTCGTGCTCTTCTCGTTCGGGCGCGCACCCGTCGATGTCACCTTCGACGGCGACGCGACCGCGGTTGCCGCGGTCCAGAACAGTCCCCGAGGACTGTAGATCGGTCACAACTTCGACACGCGACCGGTTGCGTGTGTTGCCCATGTGACTGATGTGACCTCCGCCCACTAGTCTGTCCGTATGGCTTCGAAGGCAAGCACGGGTACACGCGCGTCCGCGTCGCGTGGCGCCAAGAGTTCCGGCGGACGGGCCGCGAGCAGCAAGGGGACGGCCGGCAAGGGAACCGGCGGCAGGGCAGCAGGCAGCAAGGCAGCAGGCAGCCGGTCCGGAGCCAAGGGCTCTGGGAGCCGGACGTCCGGACGGGCAACCGCGGGCACGACCGGCGCCTCGCGCGCCGGTGCCAGGTCCTCGACGCGCAGTTCGGCGCGCTCGGCGACCGCGACCCCGCGTCGTCGCAACAGCTCCGCGCAGGCGGAATCGGTCGACCTGCATCGTCGCTCCGTCGCCGCCGCCGGGGCATCCGCGGTGGGGAAGGGGATCGGCGCGGGCTGGTCGCTGTTCGCCCGCGGGGTGGGCAGTGCGGCACGAGTGGGTTCCGACGTCGGACGTGGACCCCGGGCCGAGTCGGGTGAGGGCGGCTTCGACGACGAGTACGACCGGGACGACGACTACGACAACTACGACAGTGACCACGAGGCCGCCGACGACTTCGGTCCCGGCGGGCGGGCCGGTGCCGGCCGACAGGGACACACCCACCGTCGCGATGGGATCGCGCTCGGGCTGATCGCGCTCGGTCTGCTCGTCGGAGCGAGTGTGTGGTTCGGGGCCGCGGGACCCGTCGGAGCCTTCATCGAGGCGCTCATCCGCGCGATCATCGGCTCCGCGGCCGTCCTGGTGCCCGTCGTGCTGGTTGCCGCGGCGATCATGCTGATGCGTCGGCCCGCCGCTCCCGAACGCCGCGGACGCTACCTCTGCAGCGCATTCCTGGTGGTGCTGCCGCTGCTCGGTCTGATGCACCTCATCGCCGGCGCGCCTCTGGATCTGCCCGGTCGCTCGGGTGCCGCAGGCTTCATCGGCTTCGCGGTCGGCACACCGCTGACCGCCGGTGTCACCGCCTGGGTGTCGGTGCCGATCCTGTTGCTGTGCATGGCCTTCGGGGTGCTGATCTACAGCGGGAGGACCGTGCGTGAGGTCGTCGACGCCGCGTCGGGCTACCTCGGGCTCGGTGTCCCCGACACCCGCGACGACCTGCCGTGGGCCACCGACGACTGGGACGACGACGCCGAGAACTACGACGACCCCGAGTTCGGTGATCCGGAGTTCGGAGATTCTGAGTTCGGGGATTCTGAGTTCGGGGATCCGGCCGAGGACGACACCGATGGCAGCTACCGGCGCCGCTCGTCGAGTCCCTACTCGTCGAACCCTTACGACAACTACCCGCCGGATGTGACCCCGTCGCGCGCCTCTGCACGGGCCTCCCGGCGCAAGCCGGCCAAGCTCGACGACCTGGCGCCGGTGGAAGAGGCGGTCACGGAGAACTTCGGCGATGCGCTGACCGAGCCGATCGGCGACGCCGCACCCGACGAACAGGTCACCGAGGTGATCGCGCCGCGCGCCGCGACGCGTTCGACCCCGTCGCGTTCGACGACCCCGCGCTCCACCCCGTCGCGTACGGCTGCAGCGGCGTCGCGGCCGGCACCGCGCCCGGCACCCGAACCCGAACCCGACGTCGTCGACGAGGACGACGAGGAGACGTTCGCGCCGTCGGCGCCGGCCGCCGAGGGCGACTACATCCTGCCGCCCCTGCACCTGCTGATCGACGGCGATCCGCCCAAGATGGGCAGCAGCGCCAACGACGACATGATCGACCGGATGACCGGGGTTCTCGAACAGTTCAAGATCGACGCCGCGGTCACCGGTTACACCCGCGGGCCGACGGTCACGCGCTACGAGGTCGAGCTCGGCCCGGGCGTGAAGGTCGAGAAGATCACCGCCCTGCAGCGCAACATCGCCTACGCCGCGGCGACGGACAACGTCCGGCTCCTCGCCCCCATCCCGGGTAAGTCCGCGGTCGGTATCGAGGTCCCCAACGCCGACCGCGAGATGGTGCGTCTGGCCGACGTGCTCAACGCGCCGTCGACGCGCAAGGACAAGCACCCGCTGGTGATCGGCCTGGGCAAGGACATCGAGGGCGACTTCGTCAGCGCGAACCTGGCGAAGATGCCGCACCTGCTGGTGGCCGGCTCGACCGGTTCGGGCAAGTCGAGTTTCGTCAACTCGATGCTGGTGTCCCTGCTGAGCCGGGCCACGCCCGAACAGGTGCGCATGATCCTCATCGACCCGAAAATGGTGGAACTCACACCGTACGAGGGCATCCCGCACCTGATCACGCCGATCATCACCCAGCCGAAGAAGGCCGCCGCGGCGCTTGCATGGCTCGTCGAGGAGATGGAGCAGCGCTACCAGGACATGAAGGCCTCGCGGGTGCGTCACATCGACGACTTCAACGCCAAGGTGGCCTCCGGTGAGATCACGACCCCGCTCGGCAGCGAACGCGTGTACAAGCCGTACCCGTACATCCTCGCCATCGTCGACGAGCTCGCCGACCTGATGATGACCGCGCCCCGCGACGTCGAGGACGCGATCGTGCGCATCACCCAGAAGGCCCGTGCCGCGGGCATCCACCTGGTCCTGGCGACGCAGCGCCCGTCGGTCGACGTCGTCACCGGTCTCATCAAGACCAACGTGCCGTCGCGACTGGCGTTCGCGACGTCGTCGCTGACCGACTCCCGCGTCATCCTCGATCAGCCGGGTGCCGAGAAGCTGATCGGCATGGGCGATGGACTGTTCCTGCCCATGGGCGCCAACAAGCCGACCCGTATGCAGGGCGCCTACATCACCGACGAGGAGATCTCGGCAGTCGTCGACTTCGCCAAGGAACAGGCCGAGCCGGAGTACACCGAGGGCGTCACGGCGGCCAAGGCCGGCGACAAGAAGGACATCGACGGCGACATCGGCAACGACCTCGACGACCTGTTGCAGGCCATCGAACTCGTCGTGTCGAGCCAGTTCGGATCGACGTCGATGTTGCAGCGCAAGCTGCGCGTCGGTTTCGCGAAGGCCGGGCGCCTGATGGATCTGATGGAGACCCGTGGCGTCGTCGGTCCGAGCGAGGGTTCCAAGGCGCGTGAGGTGCTGGTCAAGCCCGACGACCTCGCGGGCGTCATCGCCTCGATCACCGGCGGCGGCGGCGACGCAGACCCCTCCGACGGCTGAAAGCGTCCTGACCGGGGGGTTCTGCGGGAGTACGACCTCGTGTACTAGGGTAGCCCAAGACCCATGAGGGGAGTATCCCCGACGCGGCGTCTCCGTCAATACGGTCACGACCCGCGATGATGCCGATCATCGTCGCGGCCGTGGCCCGGAGCGTCGGCCGCCATTCCGGCGGGAGAGACCTCTGGCTCGTCAGCTCATGCTGCCTGCTGGAGGAATGCTGTGGATGTCTCTGTATCCGTGTGGCTGATCACCTGTGCGGTGATCCTCGGATTGTTCGTGTTCGACTTCTTCTCCCACGTGCGCGTCCCGCACGCCCCCTCGCTCAAAGAGTCGGGCACCTGGTCGGCCGTCTACATCACCATCGCCATCGTCTTCGGTGCGTTCGTGTGGTGGAAATGGGGCGGCACGTTCGGCGGGGAGTACTTCGCCGGGTACGTCACCGAGAAGGCGCTGTCGGTGGACAACCTGTTCGTATTCGTCATCATCATGGCCAAATTCGCCGTGCCGGTGGAGTACCAGCAGAAAGTCCTGTTGCTGGGCATCGTGATGGCGCTGGGCATGCGCGGCATCTTCATCGCCGTCGGCGCGGCCGCGATCAACACCTACAGCTGGGTGTTCTACCTGTTCGGCGCGTTCCTGATCTTCACCGCGATCAAACTCGTCCGCGAGAGCGACGACCCGGTGGAGCACGAGGAACAGCGTGAGACCCGCCTCGAGCGGTTCGTGAAGCGTTTCCTGCGTACGCACGACTCCTACGACGGCGACAAGCTGTTCACCCGCGTCAACGGCAAACGGCTCGCGACGCCGATGCTGATGGTCCTCATCGTCATCGGGTTCACCGACGTGCTGTTCGCCCTCGACTCGATCCCGGCGATCTACGGGCTCACCTCCGAGCCGTACCTGGTGTTCACCGCCAACGCGTTCGCGCTGATGGGCCTGCGCCAGTTGTACTTCCTGCTCGGCGGCCTCCTCGACCGCCTGGTCTACCTGTCGATCGGCCTGTCGATCATCCTCGCGTTCATCGGCGCGAAGCTCGTCCTGCACGCCCTGCACGAGAACACCCTGCCGTTCGTCAACGGCGGTGAGCACGTGAGCGTCCCGGAGATCTCCACCCCGCTGTCGCTGTCGGTGATCGTCGGTGTCCTGGTGATCACCACCGTGGCGAGCCTGATCAGGAGTAGGGGTTCGGCGACCCCGAAGGACGCCGAGACGTCGAAGTCGCTGAACGGCTGAACGGACGTGCTCCCGGCGAGTGGGCGCGGGTCAGGACTCGAAGGGCCCGAAGACCTGCGTCCACTCGTCGATGCGCACCGCGTCGACGGCCTCGTGGGCGATGAACGGGTCATTGGCGAGGAACGCCTCGGCCGCCTCGAGGTCGGCCGCACGGATCACGATGAGCGCGCCCGACCCGTCGGGGTAGGGACCGGCGATCAGGACGTTGCCCGCGCTGTGTTCCTCGCCCAGCCACGTCCGGTGCAGCTTGCGGTGCTCGTCGCGGAGTGCGGCCTTGGCGGGACGATAGGTGTACTGCACGGCGAATAAGGGCATCTGTTCACTCCTGCTCGATGGTGGCCAACATGCGGGTGTTGCCCAGTGTGTTCGGTTTGACGTAGCTCAGGTCGAGGAACTCGGCGACGCCGGTGTCGTAGGACCGGCACATCTCCTCGAAGACCTCTCGGGTGACGGGCGTGCCCTGGATCTCGGTGAAGCCGTGGCGGGCGAAGAAACTCGTCTCGAAGGTGAGTACGAAGACACGCGACAGTTCCAGGTCGCGTGCGATGCCCATCAGCCGGTCGACCAGCCGATGGCCGATGCCGCGGCCGGCATGAGCGGTGTCGACCGCCACGGTGCGGACCTCACCGAGGTCGGCCCACAGCACGTGCAGGGCACCGCATCCGACGACGAGTCCGTCGATCTCGGCGACCCAGAACTCCTGGATCGATTCGTAGAGGGTGACGAGGTTCTTCTCGAGGAGGATCTTCCCGGCGTACTGGTCGATCAGTTCCTTGATGCGTGGCACGTCGGAGGTCCGCGCGCGTCGGACGACCACGGCGTCGGATGCCGATTGCGCAGTACTCGGTTCAGGCGCAACGGAATCCGGTGCATCGTCGGGTTCGACGGACTCCGATTCGACGGGGGACATGGGACTTCACCTTAGTCTCCTCCGCACTCGGTCGGCCGACGCGGAGCCGACCTGTTCACCTCCGGTGCCGCGGCTGCCGATACCCTGATGGACGTGCATCTGAGAATCGCCCTGAACTGCGGCACCGCGCCGCGCACAGGGGCGTGCTCATGACCGACCGGATTCGGCGTGCCGTCGACGAGAAGGGCATCGCGAACGTCGGTCGCGGACCGGACCACATCACCGATCCCGTCGATCCCGTACCCGTGGTCAACATCGCGAACGCGCTCACCGTGTTCCGCATCGTCTTGGTGCCGGTGTTCCTGGTCGCGCTGTTCGTCGACTCCGGTGAGTCCACACTCTGGCGATCGATCGCGACGGTGATCTTCGCGGTCGCCGCACTGACCGACCGCTACGACGGCCGGATCGCCCGCCGGCGCGGGCTGATCACCGACTTCGGCAAGATGGCCGACCCGATCGCCGACAAGGCTCTGATCGGCGGCGCACTCGTCGGGCTGTCGGTACTCGGAATCCTGCCCTGGTGGATCACCGCCGTCATCGTCGCGCGGGAGGTGTGGGTCACCGCACTCCGTTTCTGGGTACTGCGGCACAAGGTCATCCCGGCCAGTCGTGGCGGCAAGCTCAAGACGCTGCTCCAAGCGGTGGCGATCGGGCTCTACCTGGCCCCGCTCGGCGGCGGCTGGCAGATCGCCGCCGGCATCCTGATGGCTCTGGCGGTGATCGTCACCATCTACACCGGCCTGGACTACACCTGGCAGGCCGTCAAGGTCCGGTCCGAGCGTCACGATCGTGATCCGGCGGCCCCGGCCCCGGCGAGACGTGCCGTCGGAGGAACCGGCGGCGGTCGGTGAGTTCGACTACTGTCGTTTCCACGGGCGCCGCGGGAACCTTCCGGCCGCGCGATGCGTTCTGGATTGGAAGCCATCGACACAGGGCCCGACCCTGGCGGTCGGCAACAGATTCTGGATAGGGCAGGGAGAGGAGACTCGATGGCGATGCTCTTACGGGAGGCGCTCGGCGACAGCCTGCGTCGGGTCCGCACACAGCAGGGCCGCACCCTGCGCGAGGTGTCCACCGGTGCACGCGTGAGCCTCGGCTACCTCTCGGAGGTCGAACGCGGCCAGAAAGAGGCCTCGAGCGAACTGCTCGCGGCGATCTGCGCCGCGCTCGACGTGGAGATCGCCGACCTGCTCCTCGAAGTCGGCCATGCCATGCGGCCCGCCGGAGCCGAGCCCGCCGTCGTCGGCGCCGGACGAGAAACGGTGTCGGCACATGGCGCGGCCGAGATCACCGAGGCGGCCCTGACCGCCACCAAGGTCGTGATCCCCGCACCCGCGGGCAGGCGCGAGGCCACGGCGCTCGCCGCCGCCTGACCCACCGACCGGTCGACCCGTCGTGTGAACGACCCGCCGGACAGGCGACACGGTCTCACCGGGAGCTCTCAGACGCTAGATTGGTCACCAGAGTTCTCAGACCCCTGAATGGAGTACGTAGAGCATGGCGAACCCGTTCGTGAAGTTGTGGCGCTACCTGTCGGCACTCGGCAACGCGAAGATCGACGAGCACGCAGACCCGAAGGTGCAGATCCAACAGGCGATCGAAGACGCCCAGCGCCAGCACCAGGCGTTGTCGCAGCAGGCCGCGTCGGTGATCGGTAACCAGCGCCAGCTCGAGATGAAGCTGAATCGGCAGCTCGAGGACATCGAACGTCTCCAGGCCAACACCCGCCAGGCGCTGACGCTCGCCGACCAGGCCGCGGCCGCAGGCGACACGCAGAAGGCGACGGAGTACACCAACGCCGCCGAGGCATTCGCCGCGCAGCTGGTGACCGCCGAACAGAGCGTCGAAGACCTCAAATCCCTGCACGACCAGTCCCTCCAGGCCGCCGGCCAGGCCAAGAAGGCGGTCGAACGCAACGCGTTGATGCTCCAGCAGAAGCTCGCCGAGCGCTCCAAGCTGCTCAGCCAGCTCGAGCAGGCCAAGATGCAGGAGCAGGTCAGTGCCTCGCTCAATCAGATGAGCGAGCTGTCCGTCCCCGGCAACACCCCGAACCTCGACCAGGTCCGCGAGAAGATCGAGCGTCGGTACGCCAACGCCCTCGGCTCCGCCGAACTGGCACAGAACTCGGTCGCGGGCCGGATGCAGGAGGTCGAGCACGCCGGCATCCAGATGGCCGGCCACTCCCGACTCGAGCAGATCCGGGCGAGCATGCGCGGCGATGCACTGCCCTCGGCGGGCGCCACTGCGCCGCCGTTGCAGAAGGGCCAGCCGGCGGCACAACCCGCCCCCCCGGCCACCGAACCACCGCAGCAGGGCTGACTCGCGACGCGACGCGTGCACGTTGCCATAGTCGCGGGATCTGATGCGGGACATGCCTTTCCGGCTTTCGCACTCGCCGAGCGGTTCGCCGCGGCCGGGGATCGCGCGACGGTCTACACCGGACCGAACTGGTCGGAGGCCGCCGCCCGCCGCGGCATCGACCTCGCCGAACTGCCCGGTCTGGTGGCCGAGGAGGCCGACGACGACTCCGACGCCGGAGACAAACTCAGCATCCGCGCCGCGCGGATGGCACAGCGGCTCGCGCCGGTGCTGGTGGCCGCCGACGTCGATCTGGTCGTCTCCGATGTGATCACCCTCGGCGGGGGATGGGCCGCGCAATGCTGCGGCCTGCCGTGGATCGAGTTGTCGCCGCATCCCCTGTATGCGCCGTCGCGGGGCCTGCCGCCCATCGGCTCAGGACTCGCGCCGGGCCACGGCGTGCGCGGTCGGTTGCGCGACACCCTGATGCGCGCGGCCACGTCGGCATCGATCCGGAAAGGCCTGCGACAGCGGGCCGCGGCGCGCGCCTCGATCGGGCTGGTCGCCGATCCCGACGACGCCGGTGCGCGACCCGTGGCGCGATTCGTCGCCACCCTGCCCGGCCTGGAGGTACCGCGACCGGACTGGCCCGCCGACACCCATCTGATCGGACCGTTGCTGTGGGAACCGACCGACGAGATCTTCCGACGACCCCCCGGCGACTCACCTCTCGTGGTCCTGGCACCGTCGACGGCCCGGACCGGAGCTCCCGACATGGTCGGCGTAGCGCTGCAGGCCCTGGCGGAAGTGGAGGCGCAGACGGGCATCGGGGTGCGCGTGGTGGTCTCCGGCCTGCACCGTCCCGACGACCGCGACCTGGCCCTGTTCGGTGACCCACACGGCGGTGACCCACACGGCGGTGACTCACACGGCGGTGACTCACACGGCGGTGACCGCATCACGGTTGGACTCGCGCGCCAGGACGAGGTGCTCGAGCACGCCGACCTGCTGATCTGCGGATCGGGTCACGGGATTCTCGCCAAGGCGATGTCGGCGGGCGTGCCGGTGGTCGCGGTGCCCGGCGGCGGCGACCAGTGGGAGCTCGCCAACCGCGTGCAACGCGCCGGCGCCGGCCGGTACGTGCGGCCGGTCACCGTCGACACCATGCTCGAGTCCGTTCGGGCTGTTCTCGAGGATCCCGGCCATGCCCTGGCCGCGCGGCGGATCGGCGACTCGGTGGCCGATGTCGTCGACCCGGTGATCCAGGCGCATCGGGTACTCACCCGGTGAGGCGGCGGGCGCGGCGGGGCAGCGGGCGCATCCGCCGGAGGCTTCCGTAGGGTGGGGCCGTGCGCCTGACCGAGTTCACCGAGCTGATGACCACCGAATTCGGTGTGTCCTCGGCAGATTCGATCCTGGCCGACCACGTCTTGATGGACGTCGGCGGGCGCACCGGCGCGCAGGCGATCGACGACGGGGTGGATCCCCGGGATGTCTGGATCGCCATCTGTCGCGACTTCGACGTACCTCGCCACCGTTGGTGAGACACGCCCGCGTGTCGCACTTGCCATCGAACAGGTGTTCGTTCATCCTGGTGTCCGACGGAACACACAGCGGAACCGCACGGACCGCGAGTGCGTCTGAAGAATTGTCGGACCCACCGGCTACCTTTCAGACATGAACGCCCGGACCGCACCGACCACCCGCCGGAAATCCGGTTCACAACCGAGGAGAACCCCCATGGCATCTGCGCCTCAAGACCGTGAGAAGGCCCTCGATCTGGCTCTAGCCCAGATCGACAAGAACTTCGGCAAGGGTTCGGTGATGCGTCTCGGCGAGGAGACCCGTCAGCCGATCGAGATCATCCCGACCGGTTCGATCGCACTGGACGTCGCTCTCGGCATCGGTGGTCTGCCCCGCGGCCGCGTCGTCGAGATCTACGGTCCGGAGTCGTCGGGTAAGACCACGGTGGCACTGCACGCCGTCGCCAATGCCCAGGCCCAGGGCGGCATCGCCGCCTTCATCGACGCCGAGCACGCTCTCGACCCCGACTACGCCGCCAAGCTCGGCGTCGACACCGACGCGCTCCTGGTGTCCCAGCCCGACACCGGTGAGCAGGCTCTCGAGATCGCCGACATGCTGATCCGTTCGGGCGCTCTGGACATCCTGGTCATCGACTCGGTCGCCGCACTGGTGCCCAAGGCCGAGATCGAGGGCGAGATGGGCGACAGCCACGTCGGCCTGCAGGCCCGCCTGATGAGTCAGGCGCTCCGCAAGATGACCGGTGCGCTCAGCCAGTCCAAGACCACCGCGATCTTCATCAACCAGCTGCGCGAGAAGATCGGCGTCATGTTCGGTACGCCCGAGACAACCACGGGCGGTAAGGCTCTCAAGTTCTACTCGTCGGTGCGTCTCGACGTCCGGCGCATCGAGACCCTCAAGGACGGGACAGAGGCCGTCGGTAACCGCACCCGTGTGAAGGTCGTCAAGAACAAGGTCGCACCGCCGTTCAAGCAGGCCGAGTTCGACATCCTCTACGGCCACGGCATCAGCAAGGAGGGCTCGCTGATCGACATGGGCGTCGCGGAGGGCTTCATCCGCAAGTCCGGGTCGTGGTTCACCTACGAGGGCGACCAGCTCGGCCAGGGCAAGGAGAACGCCCGCAAGTTCCTGCTCGAGAACCTCGACATCCGCGATGAGATCGAGAAGAAGATCAAGGAGAAGCTGGGCATCGGAGCGACCGTCGACGCCGACGAGATCGCACCCGCCCCGGTCGAGTTCTGAGGTAGGCATTGAGCGAATCCACGGACCCCGAACAGACGCACGAGCGTCGGGACGACAAGAATCCCGACCGCAAGGGCCCCACCGCATGGGACTCGGCACTGCGACTGCTCGGGGTCCGCGCGCGTTCACGCCAGGAGATGCGAGAACGATTGACCCGCAAGGGCTTCGACGCGGACACCGTCGACGACGTGATGGAACGTCTCGACCGGCACCAGCTGATCGACGACGCGGACTTCGCCTCCGAGTGGGTGCGGTCCCGTTCCCGCAACTCCGGCAGGGGGAGTGTGGCGCTGCGCCATGAGCTCCGTACCAAGGGGATCGACGAGTCGATCATCGGTGATGTCCTCGCCGACATCGACCCCGACGCCGAGCGGGAGATCGCCGCGGGTCTGGTGGACCGCAAATTGACCGCCTCCACCGTCGAGCGGATCGCCGCCGACCGCACCGAGCACGAGAAGGCCAAGCGTCGCCTCGTCGGAATGCTGGTGCGGCGGGGATACTCTCAGTCCCTCGCGTTCGACGTCGTGGGTGAGGCGCTCAGCGCGCTACGCAGCGGCTGAGCACCTCACGCGGCTCACTTGCGGTACGAGACGTTCTCCGAGGCGGCCAGTTCTTCCTCTTCGGCGGTGGGGGCCGTCGCGCGGCGCCCCTGCCGCAGCCGGCGTTCCAGGGCGGTGGCGAAGGTCGACAGACCGAAGTTGATGACGATCATGATGATCGCCACCACGATCAGCGCGGGGATGTAGTTGCCGTATCGCGACGCCGACAACAGGCCGCTGCGCACGACCTCCGAGTAGCCGATGATGTAGCCCAGGGCGCTGTCCTTGAGTGCCACCACCATCTGCGAGATCAGTGCGGGCATCATCGCCGTGATCGCCTGGGGGAGCAGCACTATGCGCATCATCTGGCTCTTACGCAGACCCAGCGCCATCGACGCCTCGGTCTGCCCCATGGGCAGCGAGTTGATGCCCGATCGCAGGATCTCGGCCATCACCGAGCCGTTGTAGAGGGTCAGGCCGGTGACGACGGCGGCGAACGCGAGTGCCGACGACGGGAAGATGCCGTAGATAGCGAACAGGAACCACGTGAACACCATCAGGATCAGGACCGGGATGGCACGGAACACCTCGACGAACAGGCCGGCCACCATGCGGACCCACCGGTGATCGGAGAGCCGGCCGATGCCGAGTACGGCGCCGAGGAGCAGCGACAGCACGATCGAGACCGCCGCGGCCGACAGCGTCCGCCACAGGCCCGGAAGGATGTACCCGGTCCAGGTGCTCCAGGTGACGAACGGTGACCACTTCTCGCCGGTGAACTGGTCGTTGGCGGCGAGCACGGTGATCACATAGATCGCGATCGCGGCGAGGACCGCGATGAAGGCGACCGCGAGGAGACGGTTGCGCGCTCTGGCCCGGGGACCGGGCGCGTCGTACAGGACGGTTGCGTCGGCACTCATCGTTTCACCGCCAGTCGCTTGGCGAGGTAGCCGAACACGGCACCCTCGCTGAGAGTGATGATCATGAACCCGACCGCGATCACGCCGAAGATGACGAACAGCTGGTCGGAGTAGGTCTCGATCTCGGTCTTCATCAGGGCGGCGGCCTCGGCGACGCCGATGACCGAGGCCACGGTGGTGTTCTTGGTCAACGCGATCAGCACGCTGCCCAGCGGTCCGATGACCGACCGGACGGCCTGCGGGAGCACGATGACCCCGAAGACCTGCGGGAACGACAGTCCCAGGGAACGGGCCGCCTCGGCCTGCCCGAGCGGGACGGTGTTGAAGCCCGAGCGCAGCGTCTCGCACACGAACGTCGAGGTGTACAGGACGAAGGCGAGTACCGCGAGCCAGAAGTTGTTGGACTCGATCGTCGGCGCGAAGGTGAGTCCGAGGTTCTGGTACAGGCCGATCGCGCAGAACAGCACGACAAGCGTCAGCGGGGTGTTGCGGACGATGTTCACGTACACCTCGGCGAACCCGCGCATCACGGGAACCGGGGAGACACGCATGCCGGCGAGGATCGTGCCCCAGATCAGTGCGCCGATCGCCGAGTAGAAGGTCAACTGGATGGTCACCCAGAAGGCGGGCCACAGTTCGGGGCCCATGCTGTCCCACAGAGAGACGTCATTCATCGGTTGCTCCCGTCACTCACTGGAGCCCGGGCGGGCACGGGGTGGACGGTGAGTCGAGGAAGTCCAGGTCACCGGGGTCGGGTTTGTAGGGGAACTTCGAATCGGGCCGGTCACCGCGGGCGATGATGTCGTCGACGTAGGCGTTGCCCAGCGACTCCCGCAGATCGGCGTTCCACGCGGATGCGTCGCCGGCGTCGGGCGTGAGCATGGCGTCGAGCGCCTTGTTCACCGCCTCCTGCGATGCCGTGTCGTTCAGCGCCAGCCCGACGCCGTAGCGTTCGGTGGAGAACGGGCTGCCCGCTTTCTTCAGGGCATCCTTGACGCAGGCATCTTTCAGGTAGGTCATCTCGACGCGCTTGAACTCGCCCTTCCAGAAGTTCGCGTATCCCGCGAGGATCGCCTCGTCGGTGGTCAGCGCGTCGACCTTGCCGCGTCGCAGCGCCTCCACGCACGCCGAGTACGAGTCGTACTCCTGCAGCTGCACCGCGGGCAGCTGCGCCTTGACGTTCTGCGCCGAGGTCGAACCGGTGACCGAACACAGCTTCTTGCCGTTGTCGAGATCGGGGAGCTCGGTGATCGAGTTGTCGTCGGCGCGCACCAGCAGTCCCTGATAGGTGACGAGGTACGGGCCGCCGAACGTCACCTTCTTCGATCGGGCCGCATTGATCGAGTAGGTGGCGGCGATGAGATCCACCTCACCGTTGTCGATCATCGCCTCGCGTCGTGCCGAGGGCGTCTCGCGCCAGGTGATCTCGGGATGGGGGACACCGAGTTCGTCGGCGATGTGGTTGACCACGTAGGTCGACACCGACGCGTCGAATCCTTCGACATTGCCGTCCGGCTCGTAGAGTCCGAGACCGGGCTGGTCGAACTTCACGCCCAGCACCACCGAGCCCTCACGGATCGAGTCGAGCAGATTGCGGGGTTCGGTACTGCCGCAACCGGAGAGCGCGCCGGCGAGCATGGCGCCCACGGCGACCATCAGACCCGCCGTCCGCAACCGGCCGCCACGCAGTCGTGTCGGGGTGTTCTTTACCGACCTCATGTCAGTGTCCCAGGATCTTGCCGAGGAAATCGCGTGCGCGATCGGTCTGCGGGCTGGTGAAGAAGGTCTCCGGATCGGCGTCCTCGATGATCGCGCCGTCGGCCATGAAGATGACCCGGTCGGCGGCCTTGCGTGCGAAGCCCATCTCGTGGGTCACGACGAGCATGGTCATGCCTTCTTTGGCCAGCGCGACCATCACGTCGAGCACCTCGTTGACCATCTCCGGGTCGAGCGCCGAGGTCGGCTCGTCGAACAGCATGACCTTCGGGTCCATCGCGAGTGAGCGGGCGATCGCGACGCGTTGCTGCTGCCCACCGGAGAGCTGCGCGGGGTACTTGTCCTTCTGGCTGGCGATGCCGACGCGGTCGAGGAGCTCGAGGGCCCGCTTGGCCGCGTCGTCCTTGGACTTCTTGCGGACCTTGGTCGGCGCCAGCGCGACGTTCTGCAGAATTGTCTTGTGCGAGAACAGGTTGAAGGACTGGAAGACCATTCCGACATCGGCGCGCAGACGCGCGAGGTCTTTGCCTTCGGCGGGCAGCACCTTGCCCTCGACGCGGATCTCACCGGCGTCGATGGGCTCGAGCCGGTTGATGGTGCGACACAGGGTGGACTTGCCGGACCCGGAGGGACCGAGGACGACCACGACCTGGCCTGCGGGTACCTCCAGGTCGATGTCCTTGAGGACGTGCAGCGAGCCGAAGTGCTTCTGCACCCCGCGCATCGCGATCATCGGCTCGGACGCGGGGTCCGCGGACTTGCTCGGCGAAACGGTCATTGGCGAACCCTAACCAACTCCGTCGGCACCGGCGGCCCCCACCTCTGCCATCTATGGGCCGGTGAGGCCGCAGGAGGAGGATCCCGACGGGGCGACCGACCGGGGCCGGCAAGCCGATTTGCCTCGGCCCGTACCCTGGTAGGAGTGAGTATCGAGTTGTCGGACCGGCCTGATCAGGCCGGATCAACCCAGGCCGTCGGAGCGGCGGGGGACGTGCCGCGGCGCTACCAGGTTCGCACCTACGGCTGCCAGATGAACGTCCACGATTCCGAGCGGATCGCCGGTCTCCTCGAAGACGCTGGTTATGTGCGTGCCGCCGAGGACGACGACGCCGATCTCGTGGTGTTCAACACCTGCGCGATCCGCGAGAACGCCGACAACAAGCTCTACGGCAATCTCTCCCACCTCGCCCCGGTCAAGACGAGCCGCCCAGGCATGCAGATCGCCGTCGGCGGCTGCCTGGCCCAGAAGGACAAGGACACCGTGCTCGCGCGTGCGCCGTGGGTGGATGTGGTGTTCGGCACACACAACATCGGGTCGCTGCCCGCGTTGCTGGACCGCGCCCGCCACAACGACGCCGCCCAGGTCGAGATCCTCGACGCGCTCGAACGATTCCCGTCGTCGCTGCCGGCCAAGCGTGACTCGGCCTACTCGGGCTGGGTGTCGGTGTCGGTGGGGTGCAACAACACCTGCACGTTCTGCATCGTGCCGTCGCTGCGCGGCAAAGAGGTCGACCGGCGTCCGGGCGAGGTGCTCGCCGAGGTGCAGGCGCTCGTCGACCAGGGGGTCCTCGAGGTGACGCTGCTGGGCCAGAACGTCAACGCCTACGGGATGTCCTTCGCCGACCCCGACCAGCCCCGCAACCGCGGTGCCTTCGCCGAGCTGTTGCGCGCCTGCGGTGAGATCGACGGCCTCGAACGCGTGCGTTTCACCTCTCCGCACCCGGCCGAGTTCACCGACGACGTCATCGACGCGATGGCGCAGACACCCAATGTGTGTCCGCAACTGCACATGCCGCTGCAGTCGGGATCGGACCGCATCCTGCGCGCGATGCGACGCAGCTATCGGCAGACCAAGTTCCTGGGAATCCTGGACAAGGTCCGCGCCGCGATGCCCCACGCGGCGATCACCACCGACATCATCGTCGGATTCCCGGGCGAGACCGAAGAGGACTTCCAGGCGACTCTCGACGTCGTCGAACGTGTCCGCTTCTCCAGCGCCTTCACCTTCCAGTACTCGCCTCGCCCCGGTACGCCCGCGGCGACCATGGCCGAGCAGGTGCCCGCCGACGTGGTCAGTGAGCGCTACCAGCGGCTCATCGCCCTGCAGGAACGGATCTGCCTGTCGGAGAACCAAGCGCTGACCGGCACCGAGGTGGAACTGCTCGTCGTCGCCGACGAGGGCCGCAAGTCGGCGAAGACCCGACGGATGACCGGCCGGGCACGCGATGGCCGCCTCGTGCATTTCGCCCCCGGCGCCGCCGTCGCCGGCATCCGGCCGGGCGATGTGGTGAACACCGTCGTCACCGCCGCGGCACCGCACCACCTGATCGCCGACGCCGGGGTCCTCGCGCATCGTCGTACCCGCGCCGGTGACGCACACGAACAGAGCCGTACCCCGACGACCGGCCCGGTCGGCGTCGGTCTCGGCCTGCCCGGTGTCGGCGCCCCCGCGGTCCTACCGGCCGCCGACGCCGGCTGCGGTAGCGCATGCGGCGGCTGAGAACTCTTCCGCCGGCCCGCCAACCCGAGACAGATCACGAAGTGAGGCAATGACCATGTCCGAGACACCGAACCCGCAGCGCGGTGCTCCCACAACAGACCGGGACGCGTTCGGCGAGTACGAACGCGACCTGCGCAAAGCCGAACGGCGAGTGGCAGGCGAGATCGACCCGGGCGCCCGCGCCGTCGTCGTGGCCGTGGCCGTGTTGCTCGCCATGGTGTCGATGGTGTTGCCGCACACCGGTTCCGCCACGGGCCTGGAGGTCCTGACCTTCGCCCCCGACGCCGCGGCCGAACGCGTCACCATCGTGTCGAAGATCTTCGTCTATCTGCTGACGATCTTCGGGATCGTGGTGTCGATGCTGGCGCTTCTCACCAGGCGCTGGTTGCTGGCGTGGATCGCCCTGTGCGGCTGCGCCATCGCCTGCGTGGCCGGGATGCTGGCCTGGTGGTCGCGCAACACCCCCGGGGTCGGCGGTGTGGAACCGCCGTCGGGCGTCGGTATCGGGCTGATCCTGGCCTGGATCTCGGTGTTCGTGCTCACCTTCCACTGGTCGCGCGTCGTCTGGTCGCGCAGCACCTACCATCTCGCGATCGAGGCCGAACGGCGCCGGCAGGCCGCCGAGCAGGATGCGTACACCTCGGCGCTCTACCGCAAGAACCCCGACCAGCCCTGACGCCGAAGCGGTGCGCGGTCAGCGATCGCTGACCGCGCTCTGCGCCGCCTCGGCCCACTCGCGCCACTGGGTCGCCTGGTCACGCAGCTTGGCCGCGTCCCGGTCCTTGCCGCGTTCGGCTGCCTTACGTGCCTGCTCCTCGAGTTGTGCGGCGCGATCGGCGAACTGGGCCGCACGCGCCATCGCCTCGGGATCGGTGCGTTGCCACTGGGCGTCCTCGGCGTCGCGGATCCGCTTCTCGATTGCTCGTGCGCGGGCCTCGAGGCTGTGCATCTGATCGCGGGGAACCTTGCCCAGGGCGTCCCACTGGTCGCGGAACGACCGGAACTCGCGCCGCGCCACATCCAGGTCGGCGGCCGGGTCGATCGACTTCTCCGCCGAATCGAGCAGCGCGATCTTGGCCTCGGCGTTCGCGGAGAACTCCGCGTCGCGCTCGGAGGTGGCGGCGTTGCGGGCGCTGAAGAACACGTCCTGCGCGGCTTTGAACCGCTGCCACAGGGCCTCGTCGGTGTCTCGCGGCGCGCGGCCGGCGGCTTTCCACTCGCCGAGAAGCTCCCGGAACTTCGCCGAGGTGGGTCCCCATTCGGTGGACGCAGACAACTCCTCGGCCCGTGCGATGAGGGCCTCTTTGCGGTCTTTGGCCCCGGCCCGTTCGCGATCGAGTTCGGCGAAATGGGCGCCGCGCCGACGGTTGAAGGCGTCGCGGGCCTTCGCGTAGCGCTTCCACAGGGTGTCGTCGGTCTTCCGGTCGACGCCCTTGATGGTCTTCCACTCGTCGAGGATCTCGCGCAGCCGGTCGCCGGCGCTCTTCCAGTTGGTCGCCTCGTTGCCGATCTGTTCGGCCTCGGCGGCGAGGGTCTCCTTGCGGGCGATGGCCTCGGCCCGCGACTTCTCCCGTTCGGCGCGGATGGTCTCGGCGACCTCATCGGCGCTGCCGACGATGGCCTCGAGGCGGCGTTGCAGGGCGGCGACGTCGCCGATCACGTTGGCGTCGGGCAGTCCGTCGAGCAGATGCTTGGCCGCGCTCTGTGCCTTGCGCGGATCGCCGGAGCGTGCGGTCAGCCGTTCCTCGAGGATCTCGACCTCGGTGGCGAGGTCGTCGAAACGGCGTCCGAAGTGGGCCAGGCCCTCCTCGATGGTGCCCGCCTGCCACGACCCGATCTCGCGTTCTCCCTCGGCGGTCTTGAGCCAGACGACGCCGGACTCGTCGATCCGCCCGTACTGGTGCGGGTCGCCCACGACGAGGTGGGTCACGACGGGCTCATGGGTGGCGCCGGGGCGCGGTCCGGGCTTTGGCCGCGGTCCGGGTTTGGGGCCCGGCTTGCTCGCGGGAGCCTGCTCGCCGGCCGGTGACGGTTCGATCGGGTTGGTCATGTCCACGTGTCCTGCCGCTGATTGGTGCCGCGCGTCACGGCTGCCGGTCGCTGTACGGATCCATTCAAGCAGTTCAGGCCCGTCGATGTGGCGTCCGCACCGAGTTACCGCGGAACAAGGCGGGTTCGGGCGTGCTCGCGCCGAGAACGTTCGACTAGCGTCGTGGTGTGCTGGTGGCCGTCGTCTTCGTACCGAGTGCTCCTCTGCTGGTACCCGAGTTGGCCGGTCCGGCCGCGTCGGACACCGACGCGGTGCGCGCCGCGACCCTCGACACCGTGGGGCGGGCGGCTTCGGACGGGATCGATCGTTGGGTCGCCGTCGGGACGGCGGATGCCGCCGCCGATCGTGTGGCGGGCGGGCGCGTGTGTGAACCGGCTGCGGGCAGTTTCGCGAGGTTCGGCGTCGACGTCGGTGTGTCGCTGGCCGGCGAGCGACCTCGTGGTGCGGCCGGCCGGATGAGTCTGTCGATGTTGATCGCGGCGTGGCTGGACGAGCGGCTGTCGATGGGCCCGATGAGTGCATTCAGCGTGGGCCCGGCGACGCCGCCGGCGGAATGTGCGGTTCTGGGTTCCGCACTGGGTGCGGAGCTGGATGCCGCCGGAGAACGGATCGGCGTGCTGGTGGTGGGGGACGGGGCGACGGCGTTGACCGACAAGGCCCCTGGCGGTGGACGCCGGGACTCCGCGGTCGCGCTCAACGACACGATCGTGGCGGCGATCGGCGCCGCCGACACCGACGCACTCGCCGCCCTGGACCCGTGTGCCTGTGACGCCGAGGGGGTCGGCGGACGGGTTGCGTGGCAGGTCGCGGCAGCCGTCGCCGGTCACCGCGCGGTGACCGCGTCGACGATCTACTCCGCGGCCCCGTTCGGCGTCGGATATGTTGTCGCGACCTGGATTCCGGCCCCGTCGCGGGTCGCGGTCAGTGGCGAGGGGGATCGATGACCCGGTCGCCGCGTCCGATCGCCGTCGTCGGTCCCACCGCCGGCGGCAAATCCGACCTCGCCCTCGATCTCGCCGAGCGCCTGGGCGGGGAGATCATCAACATCGATGCGATGCAGCAGTATCGGGGCATGGACATCGGTACCGCGAAGGTGCCCGTCGAGGAGCGCCGCGGAATCGCGCATCATCAACTCGACGTCCTCGAGGTGACCGAGGTGGCCACCGTCGCCCGTTACCAGGTGGCGGCGCGCGCCGATGTCGAGCGACTGCTGGCCGCCGGCCGTGTTCCGGTCATCGTCGGCGGCTCGATGATGTACATCCAGGGACTGCTCGACGACTGGCAGTTCCCGGCCACCGATCCGACGGTCCGCGGGAAGTACGAGGCCATGCTCGCCGAACGCGGGGTGGGCGAGATGCACCGGCTGCTCGGCGGGGTCGATCCGGCTGCCGCTGCGACGATCCTCGACACCGACGCACGACGCATCGTCCGCGCGCTCGAGGTGGTCGAGCTGACCGGCGCACCGTTCGCCGCCTCTGCGCCCACGATCGGGGAACCACGTTGGGGGACGGTCATTCTCGCGCTCGACCGGGAGGTGGACGAGCTGGACGAGCGCATTCGTCGTCGGACCCGGGTGATGTTCGGGTCGGGTTTCGCCGATGAGGTGGAAGCGCTCTGCGAGCGCGGTCTGCGGGACGGGCGGACGGCGTCGCAGGCCATCGGTTACAAGCAGGTTCTCGCAGCCCTCGACGGCGAGTACGACATGGCCCAGGCCGAGGAACTGACGTTCATCGGCACCCGCCGTTATGTCCGGCGGCAGCGGTCGTGGTTCCGTCGGGATCACCGCGCCATCTGGCTCGACGCCGGCGCCCCCGGACTCCTCGACCGTGCGCTTCACGCCGTGGGCGGCACGGCCCCGTAGGCTGTTGACCGTGACTTCCGCCCCGATGAGCCCCGGACCGATGAGCCCCGGACCGGAGGGCGCGCTGCGTTTCGTCAAAGGCCATGGCACCCAGAACGATTTCGTGGTCATCGCCGACCCCGACGCCGACCTCGCCCTCGGGACCGAGTTGGTCGCCGCGCTGTGCGATCGGCAACGCGGGATCGGTGCCGACGGGCTGCTGCGAGTGGCGCGCTCGGGTGCGCTGGTCTCCCGCGGAGTGCTCGACGCCCTGCCCGACGGGGTGTCGCCGGACGACTGGTTCATGGACTACCGCAACGGCGACGGTTCCGTTGCCGAGATGTGCGGCAACGGCGTACGCGTCTTCGCCCATTTCGTCCGTGCGACGGGCCTCGTCGACACCGACACCTTTCCCGTCGGCTCCCGGGCGGGCGCCCGGCCGGTCACCATCCACAGCTTCGACGACGTCCACGCCGAGGTGACGGTCGAGATGGGTGTCGCGCGTCTGGACGGCTCCTACACCGTCCGGATCGGCGACGACATCTATCCCGGGGCCAGGGTCGATGTCGGCAACCCGCATCTGGCCTGTGTGGTGGCGGAGATGACCGCCGACGATCTCGCCGCGGTCGATTTCACAGCCGGGGTCACCATCGACTCCGCCGCCTTCCCTCACGGCGCCAACGTCGAACTGCTCACCCCGCCGAAGGAGGACGCCGACGGCGGTCTGACCGCCCGGATGCGGGTGTTCGAGCGGGGCGTCGGGGAGACCCGGAGTTGCGGAACGGGGCTGGTCGCGGCCGCACGTGCCGCCTTGCACGGCCGCGGGGCGGACTCCGGCACACTGCGCATCGGCATTCCGGGCGGCGAGGTCACCGTGACCATCGCGCCGGACGGCTCGACGCTGCGCGGACCGTCGATGCTGGTCGCCGACGGCGTACTCCGACCCGGTTGGGACCGCTGAGCGCGATATTCGCGTGCTCGGCAGCGCCATGGCGTGAGACCATGGAAACCGTATGACCGAATCAACAGCACACATCATCACGCCGGAACCGGACGTCTGGAACGCGGACGATCCGACCACCGGTGAACTCCAACTCTCCGAACGCGCCTCCCTGCAGCGCGTCGCCGGGCTCTCCACCGAGCTCACCGACGTCACCGAGGTCGAGTACCGGCAGCTGCGCCTCGAGAAGGTGGTCCTGGTCGGTGTCTGGACCGAGGGCAGTGCCGCCGCGGCCCAGGCCAACATGACCGAGCTGGCGGCCCTGGCCGAGACGGCGGGTTCGCAGGTCCTCGACGCGGTGATCCAGCGTCGATCCAAACCCGACCCGGCCACCTACATCGGTAGCGGCAAGGCCGAGGAGCTCCACGAGATCGTCGTCGCCACCGGCGCCGACACCGTCGTCTGCGACGGCGAGCTCACCCCCGCCCAGCTCACCGCACTGGAAAAGGTCGTCAAGGTCAAGGTCATCGACCGCACCGCGCTGATCCTCGACATCTTCGCCCAGCATGCGACGTCACGGGAGGGTAAGGCCCAGGTCTCGCTCGCCCAGATGGAGTACATGCTCCCGCGCCTGCGTGGCTGGGGCGAGTCGATGTCGCGTCAGGCCGGCGGACGGGCGGGCAGCAACGGCGGCGTGGGCCTGCGTGGTCCCGGCGAGACGAAGATCGAAACCGACCGTCGCCGCATCCGCGAGCGGATGGCCAAGCTTCGCCGTGAGATCCGCGACATGAAGAAGGCCCGGACCACCAAACGCGCCGCGCGTAACCGCAGTGCGATCCCGGCGATCACCGTGGCCGGCTACACCAACGCCGGCAAGTCCAGCCTCGTGAACGCCATGACCGGTGCGGGCGTCCTCGTCCAGGACGCGTTGTTCGCAACCCTCGATCCGACGACCCGCCGGGCCACGCTCGACGACGGGCGCGCGGTGGTCTTCACCGACACCGTCGGCTTCGTCCGGCATCTGCCCACCCAGCTGGTGGAGGCGTTCCGGTCGACGCTCGAGGAGGTCGTCGACGCCGACCTGCTCCTCCACGTCGTCGACGGTGCGGATGCGTTCCCGATGGAGCAGATCTCGGCGGTCCGTCAGGTGATCAACGAGATCGTCACCGAGGAGGGCGGCACCGCGCCGCCGGAACTGCTGGTCATCAACAAGATCGATGCGATCGACGGCAACCGGCTCACCGAGTTGCGTGGCGCGCTCGGCACCGACGCGGTGTTCGTGTCGGCGCGTACCGGGGAGGGTCTGCCCGAACTGTTCGAGCGGGTTCGCGACTTCGTGGGCCGTGAGGACGTGGAGATGACCATCGATGTGCCGTTCTCACGCGGCGACATCATCTCGCGGGTGCACACCGAGGGTGAGGTGATCTCCTCGGAGCACTCCGAGTCGGGCACGACGCTGAAGGTCCGCGTCCCGGCCGCCTTCGCGGGCGAGATCGCGGACCTCCGGGCCTGACGAGGACGATCCTCAGTCTGCGTCGAGGTCGGTCTCGACCAGCGTGACGATTGCGTCGAGAGTGTCCTGATCCTCGGCGGTCACGACGACCTTGGTGCCCTTCTCCGCCCCCAGCGTCATGATCATCAGTGCCGATCCCGCATCGACCGGGTCGCCGCCCTCGAGGCCGATGGTGACGGGATTGCCCGCCTCGGCGACGGCCTCGGCGATGATCGTGGCGGGGCGGGCGTGCAGGCCGACGGCCGATCCGACGGTGGCGATGGTGCTGGGCATCGATTGCTCCTCTGTGTTCGTGGGTTGTGACTGTGTTCGTGGGTTGTGACTGTGTTGGTGGGTTGTGACTGTGTTGCTGGGTTGTGACGGTGGCGCGGATCAGACCGCGACGGCGTCGATTTCGTCGAATGCGGCGGCGTCACGGCTGCGATGGATCTGTTTGGCCGTGACCACCAGGACGGCGGACAGGATCATGCCCGCGACGAGTGCCACCAGGAACAGCACCCAGTTGTTCATCGCGAAGAAGACGAAGATGCCACCGTGCGGGGCGCGGAGCTCGACGCCGAAGGCCATGATCAGCGCGCCGGACAGTGCGCCGCCTGCCATCATCGACGGGATGACCCGGAAGGGGTCGACCGCGGCGAACGGGATGGCGCCCTCGGAGATGAACGACGCGCCGAGTAGCCACGCGGCCTTGCCGTTCTCCCGCTCGGGTTCGGTGAACAGTGCGGGACGCAGCACGGTGGCCAGCGCCAGCGCCAGCGGGGGCACCATGCCGGCGCACATGACCGCGGCCATGATCTGGTACTGCGCGGTGCCTGCGGTCGCGGCGTCGGCGATACCCGCGGTCGCGAACAGGTAGGCGGTCTTGTTGACGGGTCCACCGAGGTCGAAGCACATCATCAGGCCCAGCACCACGCCGAGGACGATGGCCGAGCCGCCGGACATGCTCTCGAGGCCGCTGTTCATCTGTTCGGTCAGCCAGGCGAGGGGTTTGCCGAGGACCATGTAGAGCAGCCCGCCGACGATCATGCTGCCGAAGAACGGAATGATCACCACCGGCATCAGTCCGCGTGCCCACTGCGGCAAGGGGAGTCGCGCGATCCACAGGCACACCGCGCCCGCGATCAGACCGCCGATGAGCGCACCGATGAAGCTGGCGCCCACGGCGAGGGAGACGATTCCGGCGACGAAACCGGGTGCGATACCCGGCCGGTCGGCGATGGCGAACGCGATGTAACCGGCCAGGACCGGGACCGCCAGCGCCATCACCCCTGTACCCGTGGCATAGCTGACCGCGCCCAGGTACTCCAGGAGCCCCCCGGACGGCAGGTCCCACAGGCTGTTGTTCAAGGCGATGTAGGCGCCGTCGGTGAGCGTGCCCGCGTCGTCGAGGACCTTGTTGGCGACCTCGTATCCGGCGAGCAGGAAGCCCAGTGCGATGAGCAGACCGCCCGCGGCGACGAACGGGATCATGTAGCTGACACCGGTCATGAGTGCCTGACGGACCCGCCCGCCGATCCCGACGCCCGACTTCGACGTGCTCGCATCACCGGCGCCGGCGCCGTCGCCGGTGACGCGGGCGGCATCCGGGTTCCTGCTGGCGGCAACCGCCTCGGCGATCATGGCGTCGGGTTCGTTGATGGCGCGCTTGACACCCGAGGCGATCACGGGTTTGCCGCCGAACCGTCCTTTGTCCTTGACGCCGACGTCGGTGGCGAAGATGACCGCGTCGGCGTCGGCGATGACATCGGGCGGGAACGGGGTCGTCGCCGAGGAACCCTGCGTCTCCACCGCGAAGTCGACACCGGCGCGCTCGGCCGCATACTTCAGCGCGTCGGCGGCCATGTAGGTGTGGGCGATCCCGGTGGGGCACGCGGTGACCGCGATGATCCGCGGAGGCGACTCCGCGGTCGCCGACGCCGGTTCCTTCTCGACGGGGTTCTCTTTCGTCGTATTCGGTGCGGCGGGTGCCGGATCGATGGCCTCGGTGACCAGTTCGATGACGCGCTCGTCGTTCTCGGCGTCACGCAGCGCCGCGACGAAGTCGGGCCGGACCAGTGCACGGGCCAGTGAACTGAGGACCTTCATGTGCGCGGCGGCGCCACCCTCGGGGGCGGCGATGAGGAAGACCAGGTCGGCAGGACCGTCGGGGGCGCCGAAGTCGACCTTGCGGGAAAGCCGCGCCATCGCCAGGCTCGCCGTGGTGACCGATGCGGCGCGGGCGTGGGGAATCGCGATCCCGCCGGGAAGTCCGGTCGCGGATTTGGCCTCCCGCTCGAGTGCGGCAGAGGCGAGATCGTCCGGGTCGGTGGTCCGTCCGGCGGCCGCGAGGCGCTCGGCGAGGGCGGTGATGACGGCGGCGGGGTCGGCGCCGGCATCGACGTCGAGACTCACCGTCTGAGCGGTGATGATCGGCTCGGTCATGGGATGTCCTTCTGTGGTGGAGCTGGGCTGGGGCTACGGCGCTGGTGATGCGGCGCCGGGGTTCGGTGTGGGGGTCAGGACATACGGGCGGCCCCGGACAACTCGGTGACCGTGACGCCGGACAGGTCGAGATGGTCGGGGGTGGGTGCCTGGGTGCCGGCGAGGGCGGCCGCGGCAGCGCCGTAGGCCACCGCATGCCGCAGGCACTCCGGTAGTGAGGCGCCGCCGGTCTGGGCGATCAGGAAACCGGCGAGTGAGGAATCACCGGCACCCACCGTGCTGCGGGGGACGATGGGCGGCGGGGTGGCGCTCCACGTGCCCGACGCGGTGACCAGCACGGCGCCGGCGGCGCCCAGGGTCGCGAGGACGTGGCCACCGATCCGGTCGACCAGCCTGGCCGCGGCTTCGACGATGGGGCCGAAGTCGTTGCGGGCGAGCGCTTCCCGCAGTTTCTCCGGGTCGGTACCGGTCAGTTCGGCGAGTTCGTCCTCGTTGGGTTTGATCAGGTCGACGCGTCCGTCGGCGGCTGCGCGGAGCGGCTCGCCGGAGGTGTCCACCGCGACCCGGCAGCCGGCGAGTGCGAGGTCGTCGGCCATCGTTCGGTACCAGTCGTCAGGTACCCCCGGCGGCAGCGAACCGCACAGCGTGACCCACTGCGCGGTCCCGGCCCGGGCGCCGATGAGTGCGGCGAGCGACTCGAGGTGCGCGGGGGTGAGGGCGACGCCCGGAGCGTTGATCTTGGTGGTGGTGCCGTCGGCCTCGGCAATGGTGATGTTGGAGCGGACCTCGTCGTCCACGGGCACGGCGTCGTAGGGCAGTCCGAGGTCGTCGAGCGCCGCCAGCAGCGGGTCTCCCGCGCGAGCAGGCAACAGCGCCCGGGTGGCCAGTCCGGCGGCGGCGGCGACGCGGGACACGTTGACCCCCTTGCCTCCCGGCTCGGCGCGCACGACTCCGGCACGTTGCACCTCGCCGCGTCGGAGAGGGGTGGCGAGTTCGAGGGTGCGGTCCAGGCTGGGGTTGGCGGTGACGGTGAGGATCATGCGATCACCACCTCGATGCCCCGCGCCGACAGCGCGGCCGAGAACGCCGGGTCGATCCGGTCGTCGGTGATGAGGACGTCGACGTCGTCGATGCCGGCGAAGGACAAGAGATCCTCGCGCTGCATCTTGGAACTGTCGGCCAGCACGACGACCTGCCGCGCGGCGGCGACCATGGCCGTCTTGACGGCCGCCTCCGCCGGATCCGGCGTGGACAATCCGTGGGCCTCGCTGAGCCCGTTGGTGCCGATGAACGCGGTGCTCACCCGCAGCCGGGTCACCGCGGCAACGGTGTCGGCGCCGACCGTGGCCTGGGTCAGACCCCGTACCCGGCCGCCGAGCGCGTGGAGACCGGTGCGGGGGCGACCCGCGAGGAGTCCGGCGATCGGCAGGCTGTTGGTGATGATCGTCAGGTCATGGTCGCGACCCGTCGGCTCGGCGGCCCGATAGGTGATCGTCGCCTCGGCGGCGCGGTAGGTGGTGGTGCCGGCATCGAACAGCACCGATCCGCCTTCGGGCGGGAGGAACCGGACCGCGGCACGGCCGATCGCCGCCTTCTGTTCGACCTGGCTGGACTCGCGCTCGTCGATGCCCAGCTCGCCGACCACGCGCATGACCTCGGCGCGCACCGCGCCGCCGTGCACTCGCTGGAGATGGCCGGTGCGCTCGAGCACGGCGAGATCGCGACGAACCGTCTCACTGGTGACGTCGAACTTCTCGGCGAGCGCGGCGACGGACGCGCGTCCGGCGACGCGCACCTCGTCCACGATTGCCTGCTGTCTCTCCTCGGCGTACACACCGGCTCCGATCTGCGTCTCCGTGCGTCCCCTTGTTGATCCGTGTGGGTTCGCATGTTGTAGTAACTGTGTTTACGCCTGTTTGTGTTGACAAGTCAAGCTCTTTTTGTAACGGTGGTCACATCGGCGCGAAGATGGAGTCGGATCTCACAGATCCGGACCTGCGCGGCAACGATCGAGAGGTATCGAGATGGCGAACACCGAGATGGTCCAGACGCTGACCGGGACGCCGGTCGTCGGCGGGCTGGCGTACGGGCCCGCGGTCTGGCCGGGTGCGCGACCCGACCATTCCGCTCAGACCCTCGGCACCGGCGTCGAGATCGCCGAGGATCGACGAGCCGACGAGGTCGCCCGGTTCGTGAACGCCGCGAGTGTGGTCGCGGGCAGGCTTCGCGAGCGTGCGTCGCAGAACACCGGGGCCGCCGGCGAGGTGCTCACGGCGACCGCCGGGCTCGCCGAGGACCGCGGGTGGATCGGAGCGGCCTCGGGTCTCATCGCCAAGGGTGCGACGGCGGAATCGGCCGCCGTCGCGGCGACCAAACAATTCGCCGAGGTGTTCACCAAGCTCGGCGGGCTGATGGCCGAGCGGGTCACCGACCTCAACGACGTCCGTGACCGGGTACTCGCCGAACTGCTGGGACTGCCCGAGCCGGGGGTACCCACGCCCGAGGTGCCGTCGGTCCTGCTCGCCGACGACCTCGCTCCCGCTGACACCGCGGGGCTCGATCCGTCGACGACGATCGCACTGGTCACCCGTCTCGGGGGGCCGACCAGCCACACCGCGATCATCGCGCGCCAGCTGGGTATCCCGTGCGTCGTGGCGGTGGCCGGACTCGCCGCGGTGGCCGCAGGCACCGACATCCTCGTCGACGGCAACACCGGGGAGATCGAGATCGCCCCGGATGTCGTCCGGGCGCGGGCACGGGTCACCGGACATCGGGATCACGCCGCGACCGTCGCACGCTGGACGGGCCCCGGTCGCACCGCCGACGGGGTCGCGGTCTCGGTGCTGGCGAATGTCGCCGACGGCGCATCGGCTCGGGCCGCCGCCGATCATCCCGTCGAGGGCGTCGGGCTCTTCCGTACCGAGTTGGCCTTCCTCGAGCGAGCCGACGAGCCGTCCGTGGACGAGCAGGCCCGTATCTACGGGGAGGTTCTCGGAGCCTTCGACGGCCGGAAGGTGGTGGTGCGGACGCTCGACGCGGGCTCGGACAAGCCGTTGCGGTTCGTGACCCAGCCGGAGGAGGCCAATCCGGCCCTCGGGGTGCGCGGAGACCGGATCGCGCTGGCGCATCCCGAGATCCGCGCACATCAGCTCGATGCGATCGCGCTGGCGGCCGAGCACACGACCACGAAACCATGGGTGATGGCGCCGATGATCGCCTCGCCCGCCGAGGCCGCGGCGTTCGCCGCGGAGGTCCGCGGGCGCGGCCTGGTGGCCGGGGTCATGGTCGAGGTGCCGGCTGCGGCCATCCTCGCACCGGCGATCCTGGCCGAGGTCGACTTCGTGTCCATCGGCACCAACGACCTGACGCAGTACACGATGGCGGCCGACCGGATGTCCGCCGATCTCGCGTCGTTGACCGACCCGTGGCAACCGGCCGTCCTACACCTGATCGCGATGGTCGCGCGGGCAGGGCGCGATCAGGGCAAACCGGTGGGAGTGTGTGGCGAGGCGGCCGCCGACCCGAACCTCGCGTGTGTGCTGGTGGGGCTGGGTGTCACGTCGCTGTCGAGTGCGCCGGCGGCGGCCGCGGCGGTCGGGGCGCGGCTCGGCCGGGTCACCTCCACGGAGTGCCGGGCGGCGGCCGACGCCGCCTTGGCCACCGCCGACCCGGCTGCGGCCCGGATGGCGGCAACCGCAGTGCTCGACGGTGCGAGCGACCGAACGGATGAGCCGTAGGTCAGATCCGCCGCATCACGGTGACGACCTTGCCGAGAATGACGGCGTCGTTGCCCGGGATCGGATCGAACAGTTCGTTGTGGGGCATCAGCCAGACGTTGCCCTTCTGGCGCTTGAACGTCTTGACCGTCGCCTCCCCGTCGATCATCGCGGCGACGATGTCGCCGTTGTCGGCCACGTTCTGCTGACGGACGACCACCCAGTCGCCGTCGCAGATGGCGGCGTCGATCATCGACTCACCGACGACGCGCAGCAGGAACAGTGACCCCTCGCCGACGAGTTCGCGGGGGAGCGGGAAGACGTCCTCCACTGCTTCCTCGGCCAGGATGGGACCGCCGGCGGCGATCCGTCCCAGGACGGGGACGAATGTGGGCACGGGCAGGTCACCCGCGGTCGGGGTGGCCGGTGACGGCGGCTCGCTCGGCGCGATGTTGACCGCACGCGGACGGTTGGCGTCGCGTTTGAGAAGACCCTTGCGTTCGAGCGTGCGGAGCTGATGGGCCACCGACGACGTCGAGTTCAGGCCGACCTCGTCGCCGATCTCCCGGATGCTCGGCGGGTACCCGCGCTCGCGCACCGACTTGCGGATCACCTCGAGCACGCCACGCTGCCGCGGGGTCAGAGAGGCCTCTGCGGCCACCACATCGACCGGGGCCGCGTGCTCGTCGGCGCCCCGCGCCCCTGTGCGCTTATCGCCGGTCTCGCTCATGTTCGGTTCCTCTCGTGGTCAGACCTGGTGGTCGGAACGTGCTGGTAGACGCCTTGGCCTGGAGCCGAGCCTAGCGGAGAAGAACCCGCACCTCAAACATTTGTTCGATGTGTCGCGAGACTTTGTCGGGATCTCATGCTACAAATTCGAACATCAGTGCATCGAACACCTGATCGATGTTCGATGGTCGACCGTACATCCGCAACCGACGTCCCGACTGGACACAACGGAGGGCACCATGCGTACCGCCACTCTCATCGATCCCACCCGTACCGAGCGCCCATACACCGACGGTGCACCCGGCGACGGCTCCTACACCGGTCCGGCCGGCCGCCTGCGCACCGACCGGACGCGCACCCCGGCGCTGCGTACCGATGGCCGCCGTCCGGCGGACAACCGCCCGGTACCGCGTTCGGCGCTGCAGGCCCCGCGCGTGGGCGGCACCGCGTGCTCGACGCCGGTGGGGACGCGCGGTCGCGGTCCCGTGATCGCCGAACGTGCCGTGATCGCCGAGCGTGCCGTGATCCGCAGGCGCCGTCGCACCGCGGTGGCGATCCTCGCCGGTGTCGGGCTGGCGCTGGCCGTGTGGGTCATCGGTGTCGTCGGTCAGAATTACGCCGCGTCGATGACCCCGACCGCGGTCAGTACCGAGGTCGTACATGTGCGGTCGGGCGAGTCCTTGAGCACCATCGCCTCGCGCGTCGCCCCGGATATGCCGCGCGAGGTCGTCGTCGACGACATCGTCGCGCTGAACGATCTCGGATCGAGCGCGTTGCGCGTCGGACAGCCGCTGCTCACCCCTCTGTACCGCTGAGGCCGGGCGGTATCCTCGATGTCACAGGGACCAGCCGACAATCGGCCGGGCGCGCGGTTGTGCTGCGTCAGAGCGTCCCGCGACCTGCGTGAGGATACGATGCGCTGCCCCTTCTGCAAGAACGACGACACCAAGGTCATCGACTCGCGTGTCGCTGATGAGGGGCAGGCCATCCGGCGGCGCCGCTCCTGTGTGGAGTGTGGCCGACGCTTCTCCACGGTCGAGAGCGCCGTGCTCGCGGTGGTCAAACGCAACGGAGTCACCGAACCCTTCAGTCGCGAGAAGGTGATGCGCGGGGTTCGTCGCGCATGTCAGGGCCGGCATGTCGCCGAGGATGCACTCGCCCAGCTGGCACAACAGGTCGAGGACACCGTCCGGGCCAGCGGCTCGGCCGAGATCCCCAGCAACGAGGTCGGTCTGGCCATTCTCGGTCCGCTGCGCGACCTCGACGAGGTGGCCTACCTGCGGTTCGCCTCGGTCTACCGCTCGTTCGATTCGGTCGAGGACTTCCAGCGCGAGATCGACGACCTGCGGGCCGCCTCGAAGCCTCCGTCGGATTCAGGTCCCCAGGCCGGCGAACGCGCCGTGTCAGCCGAGTCGGTCCAGACTTCGTAGGATCCGTTTCTCCGAGACCGGGAACGCGGTCTTCAGTCGCTGCGCGAACAGTCCCACCCGAAGTTCTTCGACCAGCCAGTGCGCCTCGTCGTTGACGACCCCGCGACGGTGCTCGGGCACCTGCTCGAGGCGCTGCGCCCAGCGTTCGACGACGCGGTCGATGACCGCAACGCCTGCCTGATCACGTGCCGCCGCCGCCGGCAGGGCCTCCAGGCGCGCTTGCGCCGCCTCGAGGTAGCGGGGCAGGTTCTCGAGGTGTCGGCGTGGAGTGGCGGCGACGAACCCGTCGAACACGAGGTGATCGAGCTGTTCGGCGACGTCGTCGGCCGCCAGTGAGCCGGCGTGACGATCGATCGCCGCCCGCACCGGCGCCACCCACTCGAACGCGTCGACGGCGAGAGCGAAGTACGCCGGTGCGGCCTCGCCGATCCCGGGGCGGATCCGATCGGTGAGTGCGGCGAACGCCTCGGGAGTGCGGACGGCGGTCAGCACGGCATCGTCGAGGCCGGACACCGCGTCGCGGATCGCCCGGCGCGTGCAGTCGGCCAGCAGCGTCTCGACATCGCGGTAGGGGCTCTGGCTCAACGCGAGTCGGGCGGTGGAGCCCAGCGAGCTCGCGATCCGCTTGTGCAGTGGCGGGATCGCGAGGTCGAGCAACGCGACGATGCCTCGCCGGAGCAGTCGATCGCGCGACTCGGAGGTCGCCGCCTGGAGTACGACCACTCCGCGTGTGCGGCCCGCCTCGTCGTTGATCGCGTCGAGCGTCGGATACCTGGTCAGGCGCTGGCCCGCGACGTCCACGGTGACCTGGTCGGGCAGGGTGCCGATGCCCTCGGGTGTCCAGGTCTTGTACAGGGTCCGCGTCACCGTCTTCGGCGCGGCCGCCCCGGTGGGTCGTTGCAGCTGTGCGAGCGAGTCGGCGCGTGCCACGATGCGGCCGGCGTCGTCGACGACCGCGAAATGCATGCGCAGATGTGCAGGAATCCGGCTGGTGTCGAAATCGGTTGCGGCGACGGTCATGCCGGTGATGGACGACAGCTCGCGGGCGAGTCCGACGGTGAGTGGCTCCTTGCGTGGCGTGAGTCTGCCGAGGGCGAGGTCGGCGAATCGCTGCGCGGGGGACATGCTCTTGCGCAGCTGTTTGGGGAGTGACTTCACCAGGGCGGTGGCGAGTTCTGAACGCATGCCGGGGACCGACCAGTCGAAACCCGACGAACGGACGTGGGGGAGCAGCTCACGCGGGATCAGCACCGTGACACCGTCATCGGGTGTTCCGGGTTCGAAGCGATATCGCAGTTCGAACCGGGTGTCACCCTGCTGCCACACGCCGGGATAGTCCGTGGGGGCCGTCTCGGTGCCCGTCGCGACGTCCTCGGGTGTGAGGTCGAGCAGGTCCGGGCGGTCGCGGCGGGCCTTGCGCCACCAGGTGTCGAAGTGGCGTGCCGAGGTGACCTCGGGGCCGACCCGCTGATCGTAGAACTCGAACAGCTGGTCTTCGGTGATGACCAGACCTCTTGTGCGCGTGCGGTTCTCGACGTCCGACGCGGCGTCGAGGAGTTGCCGGTTGCGATCGAAAAAGGCGTGCTGCGTGCGCCAGTCGCCCTCGACGAGAGCGTGCCGGATGAACAGCTCGCGGGACAGGACCGGATCGATCCCGCCGTAGTCCACGCGGCGCTGCGCCACCAGCGTGACCCCGTAGAGCGTCACCCGTTCATAGGCCATCGCGGCGCCGCGCTTGGACGACCAGTGCGGCTCGCTGTAGGTGCGTTTCACCAGGTCGCCGGCGAGTTTCTCGACCCACAGCGGATCGATACCCGCGACGGTGTGCGCGTACAGACGTGAGGTCTCGAGGATCTCGGCGGCCATGATGAACGGCGGCGGCTTCTTGGCGAGTGGGGAGGCCGGGAAGATCAGCAGTGTCGTGTTGCGCGCACCCGTGAACTCACGCCCCTCGGTGTTGCGGGCGGCGATGTTGCCGAGGAGGCCCGACAGGATGGCGCGGTGAACGGCGTCGGCGTCGAGTTCGGTGGGCGACACCGACCAGTCGAGGTCCTTGACGATCTCGGTCAGCTGGCGGTGCAGGTCGCGCCACTCCCTGATGCGCAGGAAGTGCAGGAACTCGCGTTCGCACATACGTCGGAAACGGCTGCTCGACAGTTCCTTTCGCTGTTCCTCGAGGTAGCGCCACAGTTCGACGTAGGACAGGAAGTCCGACTGCGGCACGACGAACCTGCGGTGCTGTGCGTCGGCCGCCTCCCGGTGTTCGGTGGGCCGTTCGCGCGGATCGGGCAGTGACATCGCGGCGGCGATGACCAGCAGGTGGTCCAGGCAACCGAGTTCCTTGGCGGCGATCAGCATGCGCGCAATGCGCGGGTCCACCGGGATGCGCGACATCGATCGGCCGACCGGGGTGAGTCGTGGGGGACCGCCCTCGCGGGGCACGGTGATGGCGCCGAGCTCGGTGAGTACACCCATGCCGTCGCGGATCGCGCGGTCGTCCGGCGGCTGCACGAACGGGAAGTCCGCGATCTCGCCGAGTTTCAGCGAGGTCATCTGCAGGATGACCGCGGCGAGGTTGGTGCGCAGGATCTCCGGATCGGTGAACGCGGGCCTGGCGTCGAAGTCGGTCTCGCTGTAGAGCCGGATGCACACGCCCGGGGCGACGCGGCCGCAGCGACCGGCGCGCTGTCGGGCGCTGGCCTGCGACACCGGTTCGATGGGCAGGCGGTTGACCTTGGTCCGCGTCGAATAGCGGCTGATGCGGGCGGTGCCGGTGTCGATGACGTACCGGATGCCGGGGACGGTGACCGACGTCTCGGCGACGTTCGTCGCCAGCACGATCCGGCGGCCGTTCGACGAGGAGAAGACCTTCTGCTGGTCCGCGATCGACAGCCGTGCGTACAGCGGCACTATCTCCGCTCCGGCGGCGGCCCTGCGCCGCAGCGCATCCGCGGTCTCGCGGATGTCGCGTTCGGTGGGTAGGAAGACCAGGATGTCGCCGCGGCCGCCCGCCCACAGTTCGTCGATCGCGGCGTCGATGCCCTGGATCTGGTCGAGGTCGGCGTGCTCGCCGCCGCCGGCGTCGTTCCCGTCGTCGGGCTGTTCCTGCAGGCTCAGCGGCCGGTAGCGGACCTCCACCGGATAGGTGCGGCCCGACACCTCGATCACCGGTACCGAACGCTCCGGCGTGCTGAAATGCCGTGCGAACCGGGCCGGTTCGATGGTGGCCGAGGTGATGATGACCTTGAGGTCGGGCCGGCGCGGGAGGAGTCGACGCAGATAGCCGAGGATGAAGTCGATGTTGAGGCTGCGTTCGTGGGCCTCGTCGATGATGAGGGTGTCGTAGCGCCGCAGCATCGGGTCCGTCGCGATCTCGCGCAGCAGGATGCCGTCGGTCATCACGCGGATCAACGTGTCGGCGCCGGACCGATCGGTGAAGCGGACCGAATAGCCGACGGCCTCGCCGAGTTGGGTGTCGGTCTCGTCGGCGATGCGCTTGGCCACCGAACTCGCCGCGATGCGACGGGGCTGGGTGTGTCCGATCGACCCACGGATGCCGCGCCCGAGCTCGAGGCAGATCTTCGGCAGCTGGGTGGTCTTGCCCGACCCGGTCTCGCCCGCGATGACGACGACCTGATGGTCGCGGATGGCCTCGGCGATCTCCTCGCGTGCCGCGGACACCGGAAGTTCGTCGGGGAACCGGAGCACGGGTACGCCCGCGCGGCGCCGTTCGAGGCGACGCTGCGCCTTCTCGATGTCGTCGGTGAGGCGCTGCCATTTGTCGGCCTCGGTGGGCGTGGTGCCGCCGGCCTTGGTTCCACGGCCGGCCTCGGTTCCGCCGGCCTTGGCACCACGGCGGCCGGGCTGCGCGAGTGCGTCGAAGCGACGCCGCAGACGGTCGGCGTCGACGATCCCCACGTTGTCGAGCGCGCGCCTCAGCTCGGCGCGCGAGATGCTGGGTGAAGGCTCGGGTGCGGGCTCGGGTGCGGTATCGCCGGGAGACGAATCGGGGGACGGGAACGGCATGATCCTCCCAGGATATGGGTCGGCGGAATCCGCGCTCACCCTGGTGGCCGCGCCCCGCGTCCCGCCCGGCATCATGGTGGGCATGTCTGATTCATCAGCAACAAGCACCGAGCCCACGATTCCCGGGGGCGCGCTCTGGCACGGCTTCGCCGACATGGGCGCGGTCAGTGCCTCCGGCCCCTTCGTCGTCACCAGGGGTGAGGGCGCCCGGATCTTCGATCGCGACGGCAACTCCTACCTCGACGCGACGGCCGGCCTGTGGTTCACCAATGTCGGACACGGCCGGACCGAGATCGCCGACGCGGTCGCGGCGCAGCTCGGCAACCTCGCGCACTACTCCAACTTCGGCGACATCGCGAGCGACGTCACCCTGCAGCTCGCCGACGAACTCGCCCGGATCGCGCCGGTGCCGGGCTCGAAGATCTTCTTCACCTCCGGCGGCAGCGATTCGATCGACACCGCCGTCAAGCTCGCCCGACGCTACTGGGTGGAGCAGGGGCAGCCGTCCAAGAGGATGGTCGTCAGCCGCACCAAGGCCTACCACGGCATGCATGCCGCGGGTACCTCGCTGGCCGGTATCCCGCTGAACCACGACGGTTACGGCGAGCTCATGCACGACGTCCAGAACGTCGAGTGGGACGATGCGAAGAGTCTTCTGGGCCTCGTGGAGCGGGTCGGGGCGGAGAACATCGCCGCGTTCTTCTGCGAGCCGATCATCGGCGCCGGCGGCATCTACCTGCCGCCGGAGGGCTACCTCGCCGAGGTGCGGTCGATCTGCCGCGACCACGACATCCTGTTCGTCGTCGACGAGGTCGTCACCGGGTTCGGCCGCATCGGCGGCGACTCCTGGTTCGCCTCCGCCCGTTTCGGTCTCGAACCCGACATGATCACCACCGCGAAGGGCCTCACCTCGGGCTACGTGCCGATGGGTGCGGTGTTCATCGCACCCCGGATCGCCGAGCCGTTCTTCGCCGGTGGGGTGTGGTGGCGTCACGGCTACACCTACGGCGGCCACGCCGCAGCGGCCGCGGCCGCCCTGGCCAATCTCGAGATCATCCGTCGCGAGAACCTGCTCGCCGAGGCGACACGTCTCGAGGGCGACCTCGCGGCCGCGCTCGCACCGCTGGCCGACCTGGATTCGGTGGCAGAGGTGCGCACCGGACTCGGCGCGGTCACCGCGGTGCAACTCGCCGATCCCGCCACCGCCCCGGCCACGGTCCTCCGACTGCGCGAACACGGCGTGAGCACGCGGGCCGCGGGGCAGGGCGCACTCCAGGTCTCACCGGCGTTCGTCATGACCACCGACGAGGTCGGCGAGCTCGCGGACCGGATGCGCGCCGCCCTCTCCTGAAGTATCACAGACGAATCAGGGCCCGGCCGCCGTTCTGGCAGCCGGGCCCTGACCCGTTGATGGTGCGCGTCAGCGGATCACGCCTTGGCGAGCACCTCGGTGGTGGCGATCGCCTGGGCGACACCGGTCACGATCGCGGCGACCTTGAGCGCCTCGAGGATGGCCTCGCGCTCGACGCCGGCCTCGCGCAGGGTGTTCTCGTGGGCGGCGACGCAGTGGCCGCAACCGTTGATCGAGGACACCGCGAACGACCACAGCTCGAAGGCGGCCTTGTCGACGCCCGGGTTGCCGATGATGTTCATCCGCAGGCCGGCGCGCAGGTCGTCGTACTTGCCGTCGAGGAAGCCGCGACCGCGGTAGAACACGTTGTTCATACCCATGATCGACGCCGCGCCGAGGGCTGCGTTGTAGGCCTCGGCGGACAGGGTGTCAGCTGCCTCGTCGGCGATCTCGCTGAGCACCTTGGCATTCTGGGTGGCAGCGGCGGTCGACAGCAGCGTGCCCCACAGCTGCTCCTCGGTCAGCGCGGTGGTGCGGCTGATCGTGCCGAGGTTGAGCTTGAGGTCCTTCGCGTACTCGGGAAGGGCTTCCTTCAGATTGTCGATGCTCATCGGTTCTCCTTTACGCGCCGGCGGACATGAGCTCACCGGCGTTGATCGTCGGGTCGCCCTTCTTCCAGTTGCAGGCACACAGCTCGTCGGACTGCAGGGCGTCGAGGACGCGCAGGACCTCGTCGACGTTGCGGCCGACCGAACCCGCGGTGACCGACACGAACTGGATCTCGTTGTTCGGGTCGACGATGAAGGTCGCACGGTCGGCGACTCCGTCGGCGTTGAGAACGCCACAGGCGGCAGCCAGTTCACGCTTGAGGTCGCTCATCATCGGGAACGGGAGGGTCTTGAGGTCCTCGTGCTGCGCGCGCCACTGGAAGTGCACGAACTCGTTGTCGACCGACGCGCCGAGGACCTGGGTGTCACGATCGGCGAACTCGTCGTTGAGCTTGCCGAATGCGGCGATCTCGGTCGGGCACACGAAGGTGAAGTCCTTGGGCCAGAAGAAGACGATGCGCCACTGTCCGGGATGGTCGTCGGAGGTGACGGTGGTGAAGTAGTCGTCGGGCTGCTGAGCATTGACCTTGCTGAGGTCGCCGCCGATGACAGCGGTGAGGTTGTAGGCGGGGAACTGGTCACCGATGGTGAGCAGGGCCATGTATCGCTCCTTCAGCTGAGAAATGTACTGGTATTGCGCGCGAAAGAATTTCGCGACGTACGGGTACCATCGTGCCGGAAAATCGGCAAAAGCGAAACGTGATGAGTAGCACTACACTGATAGCCATGCCCGATAAGACTTATCAGCCGACGATCGCCGGTCTCCGCGCCTTCGTCGCCCTCGCGAATCGACGCCACTTCGGCACGGCAGCAACGGATCTGGGAGTGAGTCAACCTTCGCTGTCCCAGGCGCTGTCGGCGCTGGAGGCCGGACTCGGGGTGACCCTGGTGGAGCGTACGACCCGCCGCGTCCTGGTGACCGCGGACGGGGCCGAACTGCTGCCGCGGGCGATCGCGGCGGTGGAGGCCGTCGACGAGTTCACCTCGGCCGCAGCGGGTGCCGGGCAGCCGTTGCACGGAACCCTGCGAGTGGGCGTCATCCCCACCGTCGCGCCGTATGTGCTGCCGACGCTTCTGCGCGGTTTCGGCGACCGGCTCCCGGAGTTGCGGCCCCGGGTCGTCGAGGAGCAGACCGCGCGTCTGGTCGAGCAGTTACGTCTCGGCACGCTCGACGTCGCACTGCTCGCGCTACCCGTCGAGGTTGCCGGGATTGCCGAGATCCCCATCTACCGTGAGGATTTCGTGCTGGCGCTGCCCTCGGGCCATGCGCTGGCGGGTCGACGCCGGGTCGACCCGACCGCTCTGGCCGATCTGCCGCTCCTCCTCCTCGATGAAGGGCATTGCCTGCGCGACCAGGCGTTGGAGGTGTGCCGGCTGGCGGGCGTACGGCCCGATCTCGGGCAGACTCGGGCGGCGTCGTTGACCACCGCCGTGCACTGCGTCGCCGGCGGCCTCGGCGTGACCCTCATCCCGGAGACGGCGGTCGCCTCGGAGACCGCATCGGGAGACCTCGCGACGGCGACCTTCGCCACACCGCGACCAGGCCGTCGCATCGGTCTGGTGTTCCGGCGCTCGGCGCGTCACGAGGAGGCCTACCGCGAACTCGCCACGGTCGTCGGCGATCTCGTCGCCGCGAACGGAGCGGTGAGGCGGCTCTGAGGCCACGCACGGGGGCTCAGGCGCCGGCGGCCTGCGCCGCGAGGGCCTCCCACTCGTCGACCAGACTGGAGTCGACCTCGCGGATCATGGTCCCGAGGTTCTCCACGATCTGTTCGATCTCCGGGGTGACCGCGCTCGTCGGAACACCTTGCCGCAGAACGCGGTAACAGTCCGACAGGTAACGGAGCAGCACGCCCTCGCTGCGGGCGAGGCCGTAGGCGGAGATCAGCTCGGTGAAGGTCATCGCCTTCTCCAGCATCTCGCGGAGCACCGATTTCGGCGCCGGCGGGAACGACGACACCCACGGATGGCCGCGGCGGTAGATCTCGAAGGCCGCGAAGATCTCCTCGGCGAGTGGCTGCGGCCAGGTGATCTCCTCGAGCCGCGTCATGCGCTCCTCGTACTCGATGCCGTCCGCCTTCATCTCGGCGATCGCGGCATCGCGCGCAACCTTGCGCTGGGCGATCAGCATCGGCCTCGGGTTCTCGAGAGTCGACTCCAACACCGAGACCACGTCGAGTGCGTACGTGGAGGATTCGGTGTCGAGTAGCTCGAAGGTCGCGAGGGCGAACGCCGACAGCGGGCTGGTGAGCGCGAAGTTCGCGGGCATGTCGACACTGAGCGCGATGTGTCGGCCGGTGGCGTCGGGGGAGTCGAGCTGCACGACGATCCCGGCGTCGCGCAGGCCGCGATACAACTCGATCGTGTGCTTGATGTGGCGGATCTGGCGGTCGCGGGGTTCGTGGTTGTCCTCGAGCAGGTGGCGCATCGCGGCAAAGCAGTCACCCGGACGTGCGAGCACTTCGAGCAGCATCGCGGTCGTCATCTGGAAGTGGCTGCGCAACGGCTCGTCCGGCGCGTCGATCAGCTGGGTGAAGGTCTTCTCACCCCACGAGACGAAACCCTCGGGAGGCTTCTTGCGCACCAGCTTCCGCAGCTTCTTCGGGTCGTCACCCGCCTTGGCGACGGCCCGGGCGTTGTCGACGTCGTGGTCGGGGGCCTGGGCGACGACGTAACCGATGGTGTCGAACCCGGCGCGGCCGGCGCGGCCGGCGATCTGGTGGAACTCGCGGGCCCGGAGGCGGCGGACCCGACGGCCGTCGTACTTGCTCAGTCCGGCGAACAACACCGTGCGGATCGGCACGTTGATGCCCACCCCGAGCGTGTCGGTCCCGGCGATCACCTTCAACAAGCCCTGTTGGGCGAGGCGTTCCACGAGACGGCGATACCGGGGGAGCATTCCCGCGTGGTGCACGCCGATTCCCGAGCGGAGCAGCTTCGACAATGTGTTGCCGAATCCGGTGGAGAAGCGGAAGTCGCCGATCGCCTCGGCGATGGCGGCCTTCTCGGCCTTGTCGCAGATCTTGACGCTGAGCAGTGCCTGCGCCCGTTCGACGGCGGCGGCCTGGGTGAAGTGCACCACATAGACCGGCGCACGACCGCGATCGACGAGTTGCTCGATGGTCTCGTGGATCGGTGTCATCGCGTAGGTGTGTTCGAGTGGGACCGGTCGCTGGACGCCGGTGACCTCGACGGTGTCGCGACCGGTGCGGCGGGTGAGGTCGTCGACGAAGAACGAGACGTCGCCGAGCGTCGCCGACATCAACAGGAACTGCGTCGAGGGCAGTTCGATGAGCGGGACCTGCCAGGCCCAGCCGCGGTCGGGTTCGCCGTAGTAGTGGAACTCGTCGGCGACGAGGGTCCCGATGTCGCTGTCCTTGCCGGCGGCCAGGGCCAGATTGGCCACGATCTCCGCGGTCGCGCAGACGATCGGGGCGTCGGGGTTGACCGCGGCGTCACCGGTGAGCAGACCCACCTGGTCGGCCCCGAACATGTCACACAACTCGAAGAACTTCTCGCTCACCAGCGCCTTGATGGGCGCGGTGTAGAAGGCGCGCTCACCCCGGCATCGTGCGAAGTAGAGCGCGCCCGCGGCGACGAGGGACTTACCCGAGCCGGTCGGCGTCGCGAGGATGACGTGGCTCCCGGCCAGCAGCTCGAGCAGAGACTCCTCTTGATGCGGGTAGAGGTCGAGCCCACGCCGGGCCCACCACTGGGTGTACTGCTCGAGTGCGGCGTCCTCGTCGTCGGTGACGACGAGTCCCGGGGTGCTCAGATCGGTGATTGTGGACCCTCGTCCCCAGATCCCGCGTCCCCGTTGTTGGCCTGTTCGGCCAGGAACCTCTCGAGCTCGGCACCGAGTTCCTCACCGCTGGGCAGTGATTCCTCGGCGGCCAGCAACGATGCCCGCTCCTGGGCGGCCTGGGTGAACGTGTCGTACTGGGTCTCGAGTGCGGCCACCACCGACTCGATCTCCGCATTGCCCTCGACCTCGGTGTCGACCTGGGCCCGGACCTTCTCCGCCGCGCTGTCGAGTGCGGCGAGGGGTAGGTCGAGTCCGGTGAGTTCGGAGACCGCCGCCAGCAGACGTGCCGAGGCGGCGGGGTAGTTGGTCTGGGCGAGGTAGTGCGGCACATGGACCGACAGCCCCGAGGCCCGGTAGTCGTGCTGGCCCATGCGCAGCTCGAGCAGCATCGAAGCGCTGGCGGGCAGTTTCATCGCCGAACCCCAGCGGGGGAGGTCGCCCAGAGCGTCGGTGTCGCTGCCGTGCGCGGTGATCGACGGCGGCCGGGTGTGCGGCACGGCCATCGGGATCGCGTTGAGGCCGATCACATCGGTGACGCCGAGCCGATCGCTCAAGCGGCGTACCGCGTCGACGAACTGCTCCCAGCGCAGATCCGGTTCGGAACCGGCGAGCAACAGGAATCCCTTGCCCGCGTTGTCCCGGATCGCGTGGAGCGTCAGCGCAGGCATCTCGACGTCGGTGAAGGTCTCACCGCTGAACGAGATCGTCGGCCGGCGTGAGCGGTAGTCCATCAGCTCATCCGACGAGAACGTCGCGACCAGCTCGGACTCCAGGCTGTCGCGCAGATGGGTGGCTGCCAGCGCCACCGCGTGGCCGGCGTCGGCGAACCCCTCGAGCGCATGGATCAGTACCGGTCCCGTGCCATCGGGCCGGGTCACCTGCGGAGCGGGAAAGGCGAGTTCATACAGCGCGTCGTCGCGCGCGGATTGCTCGTCCACGTCGTCCCTCCTTCACATAGCAGCCGTTCTCGAGAACAGCTGGACATCCATTGTCTCGTACCGCACAGGCGGACGGCCACTCGCCTCGGCCGTGCCGGGGCACGAATCGTCACCGCGGTCCAACGCCGCCATCACGCCGGTGATTCCCGAGAGGGGTGTGTCACCCTCCCGCGGGGCGGGTCGGCGGTGGCACAGTAGACCGTTGTGACCCATCCGACCGCTCTGCGCCGACGTCTGCCCGTCCTGCTCACCACCGCCGCGTGCGTCGCGCTGGCGGGTTGCGTGATGACGGCCTGCGCGGTCGGGGGCGATCCGTCGCCGTCGAGCCCGGATCTGTCGTCCCGCTCGGTGGCGGCCTCGGATTTCCCGGCGGGCCAGGCGAGTTCGATCCCGCCGCAGGCGATCGCCAACGCCCTCGCCGACATCACCGGGAGCGGGGTTCCGGGGAGGACACAGGGCACCGAGGTGGCGCCGGCGGAGTGCGCTCCGGCTCCGGTCCCCGCCGACGGTGCGGTCGCCTTCCTCGGGCCGGGTGCCGGGGAGCGGTCGACGCTGACCACCGTCGTCGCCAACGTCGACACCTCACTCGACGACGTGGTCGGTCTGGCGCAGCGGTGCCCGCAGATCACGACGAGCACGTTCGGTGCGACATCGACGGTCACCACCGAGGTGTTGCCCGCACCGCAGGCGCCCGACGGCGTCGCGACGGCGACCATCCGGCGCACCATCGTCACCGGTGGGCCGGCGCCGCTGACGACCAGCTCGCTCGCGCTCCTCGGTGAACGCGGCGGGGTGCGCGTCTACACCGAGTACCGGTGGCCGGCAGCGGGTCCGGTGCCGGCCGACGACGCCGCCGCACTCGACGAGCTGTTCACCAAGGCGGTGTCCGCGGCCTTCGGCTGAGGCAGCCGGGCATCTGTGGATGAACCTCCCGGAGTTGTCCACAGCCGGCGCCGCCCGCCGTGCCGGCGGCGTGGGCGGGCCGATGCTGAGCCCATGCCCACACTCTCGACGCGGGGACCTCTCGACCCCGGCGTACTGCTCACCGCGATTCCCGCCCTGCTCGGCTTCGTGCCGGAACGCTCGATCATCGTCATCGCCTTCGCCGCCGATCGCAGCGTGTCCGCAACGATGCGCCATGACCTCGCCCTCGACACCGGAGGCGCTCCGACGCCGGAGTTTCTCGCGGTGCTCGCCGGCCTCGGCGACATCACCCGCTCCTACGGGGCCGAAGAAGCGGTGGCCGTCGTCGTCGACGACCGGTTTCCGACCGACGACGCCCGCTACCGTCGCGTCCAGGCCATCGCCGACCGGCATTTCGCCGCCGTCGGAGGGATCGCCGTAGGATTCGGTCTCGCCGAATTCGACTGCGGTGCACCGTGGTCGGTCACCTGGTGTCCCGACGGGCAGGCCTGGGCGGTACACGTGCCCGGCGAGCGGGCCGGCCACCTCGACGACCCGCAGAGCTGCCCGACCGCGATCTCGGAGGCGGTGCGATCGGGCAGGCGGATTCTTCCGCGCCGTGCGGAGATGCGGACCATGCTCGAACCACTCGACGGAGAATGCAGCGCGGCGCGGCCGGGTCCGCAGTGCACCGACTGCCCCATCGCCTGGGTGAGGACGGTCCGGAACCCGACGCCCGAGTTTCTCGATCTGGACCGCACCGATCTGGACCGCGCAGGGACCTCTGAGCATTCCGAGTCGGTGGTCGCCATGGGCGCGGTGATGGAGTCCGTGATCGGGGCCGGGAAGCAGCTGGACTGCGGTCGGGTGGCACTTCTCGAACACGCGATCCTTCGGCTCGACGTGCGCGACGCCGCACTCGCGCTCGCCGTCACCGACCTGCGCGATCGGGCCGAACTGCTCTGGCGGGAACTGACCCGACGCCTCACCGGACGAGGACGCGCCAGCGCCGCCACCCTGCTGGCCCACCTGCACTACATCGGTGGGGAGGGCGCCTACGCGGGCGCGGCGCTCGACGTGGCGTTGGAGTGCGACCCGCACTGGAAGCTCGCCTCGCTGCTCGACACCGCACTGCGTGCGGGTGTCCGTCCGACGATGCTGTGGGAGATGATCGACGACTCCTACGCCGTCGCCGCCGAACTGGGTGCCCATCTCCCCGATGCCACCAGACGGGCCGCCGGGTGAGACGGGCGGTTCAGAACTGTCGTTGTGTCAGAACTGTCGTTGTGTCAGACCTTCTCGACCACTTTTTCCACGAACACCGAATGCGCCATGTCCGGCGACAGCTCGAGCCCGTCGTGGCCGGGCGTGTCGATGGTGATGGTGCCGGCGGAATTGGTCACGGTCACGCGTGCATTCGGCACGACGCCGGCCTCGCGCAACTGGCCGATCAGTCCGGTGTCGGACTGGGCGTGCTCGGAGAGCCGCCGGACTATCACCGGCACGGTCTCGCCGGGCGGCAGGTCGGCCAGGCGGATCGATCCGTCATCGGCCGAGGGCGCCTCGACGCCGAGCAACTCCAGCCCGGGGATCGGATTGCCGTACGGCGACGTCGTCGGATACTCCAGCACCGCGAGGAGACGTCGTTCGACATTCTCGCTCATCACGTGCTCCCAGCGGCAGGCCTCCTCGTGGACCTGATCCCAGGGCATCCCGATGACGTCGACGAGCAGGCGCTCGGCCAGGCGATGCTTGCGCATCACCGCGACGGCCAGCGAACGGCCCCGCTCGGTGAGTTCGAGGTGACGGTCGCCCGCCACGCGGAGGAGTCCGTCCCGTTCCATCCGGGCAACGGTCTGGGAGACGGTGGGACCGCTTTGGTCCAGACGCTCGGCGATGCGCGCCCGCAGCGGCACGATGCCCTCTTCTTCGAGGTCGTAGATCGTCCGCAAGTACATCTCGGTGGTGTCAACCAGGTCGTTCACTATGCGCAATCCCTTTCGTCCCCGCCAAGATTACCCTCTTCGGGCCCTGTGACCCCCGACTCGTGTGGCCGCTGGTCGCAGACCGGTGTCAGACGGCCGTCGCGGAGTGTCCGAACCGACAACCGTGGCCCGTCGCGAGGTGTACCACTAGCCTGAATCCGTGAACAACGCTACGAGTGCCCGATGACGACAGCTGTCATCTGGAGCGAGGACTTCCTGTCCTACCGCTGGGCCCACACCCACCCGATGAATCCCGTCCGACTCGCGCTGACGATGACCTTGGCCCAGAGCCTCGGGATCCTCGACGGCGTGGAGACCGTGCCGCCGCAGGACGTCGACGACGATGCGCTGACCGTCGTGCACTCCCGCGACTACGTCGACGCCGTGCGCGCCGTCGGGTCGGGGACGGCGTCGCTGTCGGGGCCGCTGCTCGAGCGGCTGTTCGGTCTCGGCGACGCCGACAATCCCGTCTTCGACGGTATGCACGAGGCCGCCCGGCTCCTCGTCGGCGGCACCCTCGCCGCTGCGCAGACGGTTGCCTCCGGTGCGGCCACCCGCGCGGTCAACATCGGTGGCGGCATGCACCATGCGATGCGTTCGCGCGCCGCGGGATTCTGCATCTACAACGACTGCTCGATCGCGATCAGGTACCTGCTCGACAAGGGGTTCGACCGGATCGCCTACATCGACGTCGACGCCCACCACGGCGACGGCGTCCAGGTGGAGTTCGCGGCGGACCCGCGGGTGATGACCGTCTCGCTGCATCAGCATCCCGCGACGCTGTGGCCGGGCACCGGCTGGCCGACCGAGGTCGGCGACGGCGACGCGCAGGGCAGCGCGGTCAACCTCGCGCTGATGCCCAACACCGAGGACCGGTTGTGGCTGCGCGCCTTTCATGCCGTGGTGCCGTCGCTGATCGCCGAGTTCAAACCGCAGATCATCGTCAGCCAGTGCGGTGCCGACAGCCATCGTGCCGACCCGCTCACCGACCTGTCACTGACCGTCGACGGTCAGCGCGCGGCGATGATCGCCATGCGCGACCTGGCCGACAAGTACTGCGAGGGACGGTGGATCGCGGTGGGCGGCGGGGGATACGGCGTGGTCAACGTGGTGCCGCGCAGCTGGACCCATCTGCTCGGAGTGGCGCTCGACCGGGAGGTCGACGTGACCACCGTCATCGACGAATCGTGGTGTGCCACCGCCGAACAGATCTCCCAGCAGGTGCATTCGGACTACGCCCGGCCGCCGGTCGGGGTGATGGGCGACGGCGGTGTGGTCGACTACCAGCCGTGGGACGGCGACGCCGGTCAGGAACCGCCGGAGGGGGTCGGCGCGAACGCTCAGCGACAGACCGATCGAGCCATCCTCGCGACCCGTCGCGCGGTGTACCCTCTGCACGGTCTCGACCCGGAGGATCCCCGTGACTGACCACACCGCGCCGGCATCGCCTGGCGCACCAGCGCCGGCCCGGAGCACGCCGGTCGCCGACCAGCCCGCACCGCGAAGCGCATGGGACTATCCACGCCACTGGATAGCCGACGTCCTCGCGTCGGACGGGGGTGTGGTGCATCTGCGCCCGATCGTGCCCGACGACGCCGATCGCATCGTCGAATTCCACTCCAAGTTGTCCGAACGCACCCGCTACATGCGGTATTTCGGTCCAACACCGACCCTGCCGCCGCGCGAGGTGGCGCGCATGACCACCGTCGACCATCAGCAGCGCGTCGCGATCGTCGCCGAACTCGGCGGCGAGATCATCGCCGTCGGCATCTACGAGGGACTCGGCTTCGACGGCAAACCCGAATCCGCCGAGGTCGCCTTCGTGGTCGCCGACGAACACCAGGGCAGGGGACTGGGACCGATCCTGCTCGAACACCTCGCCGGCGCGGCCGCGGAGAACGGGTTCACCCGGTTCGAGGCCGAGGTGCTCAGCGAGAACCCCAACATGGTCGCGGTCTTCCGCGACGCCGGTTACCAGCTCGCACGCAGCTTCGACGGATCCACCGTGCACGTGGAGTTCCTCATCGACCCGACCGAGGCAATGCTGTCGGTGCGCAACGCCCGCGAGCGTGCGTCGGAGGCGCGGAGCGTCGCGAACCTGCTGCGGCCGACATCGGTGGCGGTGATCGGCGCGTCGACCGATCCGAACAAGGTCGGAAACGCCCTGCTGGCCAACATCATCGCCGGCGGATTCACCGGGCCGGTGTTCCCGGTCAACGGGCCGGCGCGCGTCGAGGACGAACCGGAGGAGACGTCCGCGCGTGGGCTGGTGGCCGGACGGGGCCGATCGGCGAGTCGCCGCCGGACGCGTGAGCGGCCACCGTCGGTACGCGGGATCCGCGCCTACGAGACCGTGCGCGACATCCCCGATCCGGTCGACCTGGCCGTCGTCGCGGTCCCCGCGGCGCGCGTCGACGACGTCCTCGACGACTGCCTCGTCAAGGGTGTCCGCACACTCGTGGTGGTGTCCTCGGGATTCGGCGATTCCGGTGAGGAGGCGGGCCTGGAGAACGAGCGTCGTCTCGTCGCACAGGTGCGGGAGCACGGGATGCGGCTCGTCGGCCCGAACGCCCTGGGAGTGGCGAACAACGACCCCGAGATCGCGCTCAACGCCACCCTGGCGCCGCGTATCCCGGCCGCCGGGCGGGTGGGGTTCTTCTGCCAGTCCGGCGCTCTGGGCATCGCCATCCTCGACACCGCGGCGCGCAGGCAGATCGGCCTGTCGACGTTCGCCTCGGCGGGCAATCGCGCCGATCTCTCCGGCAACGACCTCCTTCAGTACTGGGACACCGACACCGCGACCGATGTGATCCTGCTCTACCTCGAGAGCTTCGGTAACCCCCGGAAGTTCTCCCGGATCTCGCGGCGGGTCTCCCGCTCGAAGCCGATCATCGCGGTCAAGTCGGGCAAGGGGGCGATGAGCCCGGTCCGCGCGGCCCGCTCGGCAGGCACGCTCGACGACCAGATCGCCCGCATGATGCTCGAACAGGCCGGTGTCATCCAGGTCGACACCATCCCCGAATTGTTCGACTGCGCCGCGCTGTTCGCCTATCAGCCGCTTCCGCGCGGCCCGCGTGTGCGCATCATCGGCAATTCCTCGGTCCTTGGCAGCCTCGCCGCCGACACCGCACGCAGCGGTGGACTCGACGTGGTCGACACCGTCGACCTCGGTGCAGGCGCGTCGGAGGAGCAGTTCGAGGACACGGTGTCGGCGGCGATGGCCGACACCGGGGTCGACGCGATCATCGTGGTCTTCGTGCCACCGGTGGCCGTCGATGCCGACTGGCATGCCCGCGCGCTCATGGCTGCGGCGAACACGCCCGACGCCGACGGCGCCAAACCGATCGTCACGACGTTCCTGGCCGTCGACGGCATTCCGCCGGGCCTGACCAGACCGGGCCCCAACGGCATGCCCGAGCGGGGGTCGATCCCGTCCTACGCCAGTCCGGAGAGGGCCGCGGCCTCGCTCGCCCGCGCATGGCAGTACGCCCGATGGCGGATGCGGCCGGAATCGGTGGTGCATCGGGCCGAGGGCGCCGACCCCGAGGCCGCCCGGATGTTCGTGCGCGAGGCGATGGACGACCAGCAGGGTGAACGGCTGCTCGGCCACGTCGACTCGGCACGCCTGTTGGGGTGGTACGGCATCCCGGTGATCCCGTTCCGCGAGGTGACCACCATGCACGAGGCCTCGGCGGCGGCACGCGCGCTCGGGTTCCCGGTGGCCGTGAAGGCGACGTCGCCGAAATGGCGCGGCCGCCTCGACCGCGAGGGCGCACGCCTGGACCTGCCCGATGCGACATCCGTGGTGACGGCCTTCGCCGAACTCACCGAGCTCACCGGCGACAACGTGCTGCACGTCCAGAAGATGGCGCCCAAGGGGGTCGGCACCGTGATCCGCGTCCGCGACGATCCGTCATTCGGGTCTGTCATGTCGTTCGGGCTGTCCGGCCGGACCTTCGAGCTGCTCGGCGACCACGGGTATCGGGCCGTCCCGCTCTCGGAACTCGACGCACGCGAGCTGATCGACGAGCCGCGGTCGGCGCCGCTCCTGTCGGGCTATCGCGGAGAGGAACCGGCAGACAGAGAAGCGCTGGTCGATCTGTTGCTGCGGATCTCGACCCTCGTCGACGACATCCCCGAGGTCCGCGAGGTGGTGTGCGACCCGATTCTCGCCTCGGGTGACGGCGTCGCAGTGCTGACCGCCCAGATACGAGTCGGCCCGGTGCCCGACAGACGGGACACCGGACCGAGACGATTGAACTAGCGGATTGGGCGGGGTCAGCTCGCGTAGGCACGCAGCCGCTCGGCGCGATCGCCGTGGCGCAGCTTGCCCATGACCTCACGCTCGATCTGACGCACACGCTCGCGCGAGAGCCCGAACATGCGGCCGATCTGATCCAGGGTGCGCGGCTGGCCGTCGTCGAGGCCGTAGCGCATCCGGATGACCTGCTGCTCACGCTCGTCGAGGGTGGCGAGCACCGCACGGATGTCGGAGTGCAGCAGACCCGCGATGACGGCGTTCTCGGCCGAGGTGGCCTCGGCGTCTTCGATGAAGTCGCCGAGCGGGGCCTCTTCGTCGCTGCCGACCGGCATGTCGAGGCTGACCGGGTCACGGCTGTGATCGAGCAGATCGGCGATCTTCTCGGCCGGGATGCCCGACTCGTTGGCCAGCTCGTCGTCGGTGGCCTCGCGACCGAGCTGCTGATGCAGTTCACGTTTGATGCGGGCGAGCTTGTTGACCTGCTCCACGAGGTGGACCGGCAGACGGATGGTGCGGCTCTGATCGGCCATCCCGCGGGTGATCGCCTGTCGAATCCACCACGTGGCGTAGGTCGAGAACTTGAAACCCTTGGCGTAGTCGAACTTCTCCATCGCGCGGATCAGACCCAGGTTGCCCTCCTGGATGAGATCGAGGAGCGGCATTCCGCGGCCGGTGTAGCGCTTGGCGAGCGACACCACCAGACGGAGGTTCGCCTCGAGCAGGTGAGCACGTGCGGCCTCACCTTCGCGGACGATGATTCCCAGATCGCGTTTCTTGGCGGCGGACAGCCGCTTCTTGGTGGCCAGGACATGCTTGGCGTAGAGGCCGGCCTCGATCTGCTTGGCGAGGTCGACCTCCTGCTCTGCGTTGAGAAGAGCGGTACGGCCGATCCCGTTCAGATAGACACGAACGAGGTCTGCCGCCGGAGACTGTGCGTCGAGATCTTGTTCGGTCATCGCCGGGCGAGTACCCGGAGGGGTCGGCTCGGCGAATCCGGTGATCGGGGTCGAACGTGCAACTGTCGAGCGGGACATGCGGCCTCCTGACTTGAATGCGTTCACTGGGTCCAACGTCCATATATGGGCGATAGTTCCCAGGAGTGCTTCGGAGCAAACGTCGATGAGGCTTGGTGACCTGCGAAAACTTTTCGCGCGCTCGACAATCGGCTGAGAAGTTGCTGAGATGTCGCGCGCGGGGGAACCGCCCGCCCGGGACCGCCGGAACCGCTCGGCCGGGGGTCGATCGGTCGGGACCCGATCAGCGGTCTGGGTCGACGACCTGACCGTCGACGGTCCGGGAGACATGATCGGTGTGCGACAGCGCGGGCGGACCGATGACGGAATGATCGGTTCCGTACTTGTACTGCGGCACCTCGCCGCGCTTGCGGGGCGGGCGGTCGTTGGCGATGAGGACCGCCATCCACGGAAGCGGGATCGAGACGGCGACGATGCCGAGCGCGAGGAGCCCGGAACCGGTGATGCTGTACGCGATTCCGGCGACGAGGAGCGCCGGTACACGAAACGCCATCAGGAACAGGTACTTGCGGACGCGGGCGCGCTGCTGAGCTTCGAGGGAATCCTGCGCCTCGGTGATCAGGTACGTCTCGACCGGCACCGCGCTGCGTCGTGACCCGCCGCGCCCGGACTCGCCCGCGTGCGGTGACTCGCTGTGCTGGTCGTGGTCGCGGCCGGTCTCGCCCATGAAATCCCTTTGTTCGAACACCCTCTCCACTGTCCCACTTTCGCTTCTCGAATGCACTCTCGCCTTCCCCGGTGACGCGCGATCCGCCGGTGACGCACAATAGAGCAATGGGAACCGAAACCATCGAACGCCCGGACCTCGACGATTGGTCCGACACCAAGACCGACGAGCGCCCCGACGCCGACGCCACCGATCGCGATGACGACGACCGGCCGAAGTTCTTCCACTACGTCAAGAAGAACAAGATCGCCGAGAGCGCTGTGATGGGCAGTCACGTCGTCGCGCTGTGCGGCGAGACGTTCCCGGTGACACGGTCGGCCAAGCCCGGCTCGCCGGTGTGCCCGAAGTGCAAGAAGATCTACAGCAAGATGCGCAAGTAGCCTCACACGGCACTTCATCGGCCGTCTCCCGGCCGCCACATCCAGTCCGCCACGTCCGGTCAGCCGCGCTCACGATCTCGCGTGGGCCGGCGGATCGGACCCGAGGCGAACCGGTCCGGCAGGGTCTTGAGCTGGCCGGTGAAATCGGAGGTCTGCGAGTTCACCCAGTGTCGGACCTGTGTCGTCGTCGACTCCTTGGCCGGCCAGAACTGCTGCACGGCGGCGTTGAACTCGGCTCCGATGACGATGCCGAAGCCCAGTGAGAACGTGAACAGCAGGAACGCGATCGGCGTCGCCAGTGCGCCGTAGGAGACACCTGCCTCGGTGATCTTCGTCAGGTAGATCCGCAGTACGTAACTCGCGACCCAGAAGAACACGCCCGCCACGACGGCCCCGCCGATGAGTCGGTGCCAGGGCAACGGATTGGGCAAGGCCAGGTGATACAGCGTGGTCAGCACCAGTAGCAGCAGGACGGCGACGAACGGGAAGTAGCCGTAGTCGATCAGCGTCGTGACGAATGATCCCCAGGACTCCGGCACGATCGCCCGCAGGTAGTTGGGTCCCAGGGCCACCAGCGGCAGCAGGAACACCGCCACGCTCAGGAAACCGACGTAGAGGAACAGCGCGAAGAAGCGCTGCCACACCGGATGCCGGACCTCGTGCTGGTCGTGGGCGTGTGCGATCGAGGCGATGAAACATGACACCGCCGACGATCCCGCCCACAGCGACAGGACGAAGCCGACCGACATCAGGCCGACCCGACCCCGGCCCAGCACGCTGTCCACGGTCGGGGTGATGAGATCGTCGACGACGGTCGGGGTGAAGGTGCGCTGCGCGAAGTCGACGATGCGGGCATAGACCACGTCCACGGTGTCGGGGCCGAACCAGCCCGCCACATAGCCGACCGAGCCGAGTAATCCGAGGAGCAGCGGCGGCAACGACAACGCCTGCCAGAATGCGGCCTGCGCCGCCCATCCGATGATCCCGTCGTCCCACGACTTGACGATGGTGCGCCAGATGACGCGGTGGATGTTCGGCAGGACAGGCGGTCCGGGGGTGTCCGAGGGCACGGGGACGTCGTTGCCCGCGGTCTGCCGGTCGGCGTCGGCACCGCCGATGACGTCGACGTCACCCGAGAGCGGGGTGGGGTCCGGGGGAGTGGGCCCTGCGGACGGCGCGGCGCGGCGCGGCGCGCGCAGCGGTTCGGTGGACGTGTCGCCGATGGGGGCGGTGACCGCGCCGGACACCGGATGCACCGATTGCGGCGGCCGGGCGACGCGCGCGCCGGCGGGCCGTGTCGTCGACGTGGTACCCGGACGTGCCGCAGTCGCCGACGACGTGTCGTCGGCCAGGGGGACCGGGTTCCTCTTTCGCGTTGTGATGAGTTCAATATCCCTGATCGAACGTCCATATGGGTACCCGGGTCACCAGGCGAGTCGTTCGGATCACCTCCGTTCGGGGGCCCGCACGGTCCCCGGGCCCGGGTGTCGCGATGCGGGGCGGCGCGCCATCCGGCGCTACCATTGGCGGGTCCCCTCGGGCGCGGGTCCCGTACGCGAGGGGTCATTTCATGCCCGGCAGGGAATCCGTACGCCGTCAGGAGCAGCACAGAAGGTGACGTCAGCCGAACCCTCCGCCAGTACTTCTGGCACGCAGGTCCCTGCCCCCAAACTCCAGCTGCGCGCCTGGCAGCGGCGCGCGCTCACCAAGTACCTGACGCAGAAGCCGAAAGACTTTCTCGCCGTCGCGACCCCCGGTGCCGGTAAGACGACGTTCGGCCTGCGGATCGCCCGTGAACTGCTCGACGACCGCACGGTCGACAAGATCACCGTCGTGGCGCCGACGGAGCACCTGAAGCATCAGTGGGCCGAGGCCGCCGCACGTGTCGGCATCGCGCTGGACTCACGGTTCACCAACTCGGCCGGACAGACGAGCTCGGATTTCCACGGCGTCGTGGTCACCTACGCGCAGATCGCGGCTCACCCCGCGCGCCATCGCGTCCGCACCGAGAACTACCGCACCCTGGTCATCCTCGACGAGATCCACCACGGTGGTGACGCGAAGTCGTGGGGCGAGGCGATCCGCGAGGCCTTCGACGACGCCGAACGCCGCCTCCTTCTCACCGGAACGCCCTTCCGGTCCGACGATTCGCCGATACCGTTCGTCACCTACGAGACCGAACCGGGCGGCCACCAGCGTTCCAAGGCCGACCACACCTACGGCTACGCCGACGCCCTCAAGGACGGCGTCGTCCGTCCCGTGGTGTTCCTGGCCTATTCGGGTGAGGCGAGCTGGCGTGACAGCGCGGGCGAGGAGTACACCGCCCGCCTCGGCGAGCCGCTGTCGGCCGAACACACCACACGGGCCTGGCGCACGGCACTCGACGCACACGGCGACTGGATCCCCTCGGTGCTGACTGCGGCGCACACCCGGCTCGGACAGCTGCGGGCCAGCGGGATGCCGGACGCGGGCGGTCTGGTCATCGCGACCGACCAGGCCGCGGCGCGCGACTACGCCGAACTACTCACCTCGATCACGGGTAAACCGCCGACGCTGGTGCTGTCCGACGACCCCAAGTCGTCGTCGCGGATCGCCGAGTTCGCCAACTCCACCGATGAGTGGATGATCGCGGTGCGCATGGTGTCCGAGGGTGTCGACGTGCCGCGTCTGGCGGTCGGCGTCTACGCCACGAGCTCGTCGACGCCGCTGTTCTTCGCGCAGGCGATCGGCCGCTATGTGCGGTCGCGACGACCCGGGGAGACCGCCAGCGTCTTCCTGCCCTCGGTCCCGGTGCTGCTCGACCTCGCCAGCCAGATGGAGGTCGAGCGCGATCACGTCCTCGGCAAGCCTCATCGCGTCAGCGAGGGCCTCGACGACCAGTTGCTCAACGACGCGAACAAGCAGAAGGACGAGCCGGGGGAGGACGAGCCCTCGTTCCAGTCGCTGCACGCCGACGCCGAACTCGACCAGGTGATCTTCGACGGCGCGTCGTTCGGCACCGCGACCTTCGCCGGCAGCGACGAGGAATCGGATTATCTCGGACTGCCGGGCCTGCTCGACGCCGACCAGGTGCGCGCACTCCTGCGCAAGAGGCAGGCGGACCAGGTGACGGCACGCACGACCGCTGCGCCGGCGCCCGCCGCCGCACCGGAGGCCACCCCGGGCCGGGTTCCCGGCGGCACCGGTGACAACCTCGCGGCGCTGCGTAAAGAACTCAACACCCTGGTGGCGATGCACCATCATCGGACGGGAAAACCGCACGGCATGGTGCACAACGAGTTGCGTACCCGGCTCGGAGGACCGCCTACCGCGCTCGCCAGTGCCGAGCAGCTCAAGGAACGCATCGCCGCCCTGCGCGAGTGGCGCTGAGGCCGCTCGGGCCTGCGCGCACCGCAACCGAACACGAGAGAGCCCGGCCGGAAGATTCCGGCCGGGCTCTCTCGGTGCGTCCTGGTGGCTGTCGCCCGTCAGACCATTACGCCCTCAGACCAGTTCACCCGCGGACTCGACGACGGTGGCGCTGAGCTCCACCAGACGAGTCTCGTGTGCGTTGAAGTGATGACGGCAGAAGAGAAGTTCGCCGCCCTTGGGCAGGACGGCACGTACCTTGGCTGCTGCGCCGCAGCGATCGCAACGATCGGCGGCGGTGAGCGATGGGTAGATCGGGGCTGTGGTGGCAATGTCAGTCATGGGTCCTCCGTCCCGGTCCGGCGCCTGTATCGGGCGCCTTCCCTTCGAGCCGACACATCCGGGCGATGCGTCAGCCTTACTCTGTCAGACGTTCGGGGGCGTCGTATTGTTCCGGCAGGTGCACCCGGTGTGTCGTCACTCACCGTTTACCTCGGGCAACAACCTCACAACGTCGCGCCGAACGCGGTGCGACCCGGTTCACAGTCCGGGCCGCACGTGGTGGATGGGTTCGGCTCGGCCGGTTCAGCTGGTGCGGGCCGGCGAATGGGTGCCGTCGGTTCCATCGGGTTCGGTGGCGGCATCTGCGGTGGGGATGTCGCCCGTCGCATCGGTGGCGGCGAACTCGCCGCCGGCGCCGACGAGGGCCCCTTCCTGCTCCTCGCGGAAGTGGGTGACCGCATCCGAGGACTCGTTCTCGCGGTCACGCAGGTACTCGCGCAGAGAGTAGGCGAAGGCGGCGGCCCATGCGATGGCGATGACGATGTAGAGGACGTTGCGCACGCTTCCCGGGGCGTCGATGAAGTCGCTCTTCAGCAGGCTGCGGGTGTTGGTCAGGACGATCAGGCCGCCGACCGACGCGCCGAGGAGGCGCGGCGGGATGTGCCGGACGAGCCAGGCGGCGATCGGTGCCGCGATGATGCCGCCGACGAGGATGGCCCCGACCCAGGCGAAGTTGATGCCCTGCGAGCCGATGCTGAACAGGAATCCGAGGCTGGCGGCGACCGCGATGATGAACTCGCTGGTGTCGATCGAGCCGATCACCTTTCGGGGCTCGAGGCGTCCGCTGGCCAGGATCGCGGGCGTGCCCACCGGACCCCAGCCGCCGCCGCCGGTGGCGTCGACGAAGCCGGCGACGAAGCCCAGGGGGCTGAGGAAACGCTTGCGCAGCGGCTTGCCCAGGTTGTGGCGGGGGATGCCCTGGAAGGTGAACCGCACCAGGATGTAGAGACCGAGCAGCAGCAGGATGGCGGCCATCACCGGCGCCGCGGTCTCGGTGGAGAGGCTCGACAGCACCGTCGCGCCGAGGAAGGCGCCGATGGCGCCGGGTATCGCGATGCGGCGCACGACGCGCCAGTCCACGTTGCCGAACTTCCAGTGGGAGACACCCGAGACGAGGGTGGTGCCGATCTCGGCGAGATGGACGGTGGCCGAGGCGGCGGCCGGGTTGGTGCCGATGGCGAGGAGGAGCGTGGTCGTGGTGACGCCGTACGCCATGCCGAGACTGCCGTCGACCAGCTGGGCAGCGAGGCCGACAAGGCCGATCAGGACAATCGTTCTCATAGTGGTTCTCTCCGGGCTGACGCGCGGTCATGTGCGCGACGTGGCTGATGCGGGCACGACGTGCACACGCAGAAGGGGTGGGACCTGTCGGTCTCTGGCGGGTTCTGTCGTGTCACAGACAGAGCATCGAGGCCACGCGTAGCAGGTCGATGGCCGGGCGGGTCACCAGCATGGCACCACGCCGGTTCCCGGAAGACATCGCTGCATAAGGCACCGCGTCATCCTATGTAGTGGGCTGCTTCGGAGCCGATTATCCGACCGTGTCGAAATCGTCGCGCGCACAACTCTTGACAATATGGATGCGTCATGCGTAAGGCGCGTCGTGCCTGACGGACGGGCGTATCGAGCGGAGTGCCTCCCGGTGCCGACAAACACATTCGCCCCCGTCGCCGGGTGAGGGCGCGGGGGCGAATGGTGGTGGGACGGTGGGTTCCTGCTAGTCCAGGTAGTCCCGGAGAACCTGTGAACGCGACGGGTGCCGCAGCTTGGACATCGTCTTCGACTCGATCTGACGGATACGCTCACGGGTCACGCCGTAGACCTGACCGATCTCGTCGAGCGTGCGCGGCTGACCGTCGGTGAGACCGAAGCGCAGACGTACGACGCCGGCCTCGCGCTCGGACAGCGTCTCCAGAACCGACTGCAGCTGGTCCTGCAGCAGCGTGAAGCTCACCGCGTCGACGGCGACGACTGCTTCGGAGTCCTCGATGAAGTCGCCGAGCTGGCTGTCGCCCTCGTCGCCGATGGTCTGATCCAGTGAGATGGGCTCCCGGGCGTACTGCTGGATCTCCAGCACCTTCTCCGGGGTGATGTCCATCTCCTTGGCGAGCTCCTCCGGTGTCGGCTCGCGGCCGAGATCCTGGAGCAGCTCACGCTGGATGCGTCCGAGCTTGTTGATGACCTCGACCATGTGCACCGGGATACGGATGGTGCGGGCCTGGTCGGCCATCGCGCGGGTGATCGCCTGACGAATCCACCAGGTGGCGTACGTCGAGAACTTGTAACCCTTGGTGTAGTCGAACTTCTCGACCGCGCGGATCAGGCCGAGGTTTCCCTCCTGGATCAGGTCCAGGAACGCCATGCCGCGGCCCGTGTAGCGCTTGGCCAGCGACACCACGAGACGGAGGTTGGCCTCGAGCAGGTGGTTCTTGGCGCGGTTTCCGTCGCGCGAGATCCAGTTCAGATCGCGTTTCTGCGCGGTGGTGAGCTTCTCGCCGGCATCCATGATCCGACGCAGGCGTTCGGTCGCGAACAGGCCGGCCTCGATCCGCTTGGCGAGTTCGACCTCCTCCTCCGCGTTGAGCAGCGCGACCTTGCCGATCTGCTTGAGGTAGGCACGGACGCTGTCGGCCGAGGCGGTGAGCTCGGCATCCTTGCGCGCCTGGCGCAGGGCCTCGGACTCCTCTTCGTCCCAGACGAAGTCGCCGGACTTGGCGGCGGCCGCTTCGTCTTTCGCGGCGGCCTTGCCGGCCGCCGGGGTCTTGCCCGCGACCGCTGGGGTCGCCGCATCCCCGGACTCCTCGTCGGACTCCTCCTCGTCGACCTCGAGATCATCGTCGATCTCGACGTCTTCGAGTTCGGTGACGGGAACGTCGATGTCGTCGATCGAATCCGGATCGTCGGCCCCGACGTCCGGATCGTCACCCGCAGCGGCACCGGCCTTCTTGGCGGCCTTCTTCGGCGCTGCCTTCTTGGTGGCCTTCTTCGCTGCTGCCTTCTTCGCGGGAGCCTTGCGGGCCGCGGTCTTCTTCGCAACCTTCTTGGCGGGCCGCTTGGCAGGGGTGTCGGTCGCGGCGGTGGTCGACTCCGTCGACTCGTCGGCCTCGGCATCACCCTGGTGGGTCGTGATGGCTGCCACGTACAACCTTTCGAACTGTCTTCTATGTGTCTGTCATGTCTCGCGAGACATGACACGGCAGCATGAGCCGCCGTGGACAAGGTCTTGGTTTCTCGGTTCAGATGACCGGTGACGACCATTGTAACGACATTGCCGTGGCTGATGTGGCAAAGCCCTGGTCACCGTCGCATGGCGCTAGGTTTTGAGGCCCTGCGACACCGCCATCGCCGCACCGACGATCCCCGCTGTGTTCAGCAGCGCGGCCGGCACCACGGGCGTCGCGTTGGTCAGCAGGGGAATCCACTTGTCGGACTTGCGACTGATGCCACCACCGGCGATGAACAGCTTCGGCCAGAACAGGGCCTCATAGGTCTTGAGGACCTCGGAGACCTTCTCGGTCCACTTCTCATAGGACCAGCCCTTCTCGTCGCGGACACGGGACGAGGCCTGATGCTCGGCCTCCTTCTTGCCGACCTGGAGGTGGCCGAGTTCGGTGTTGGGCACCAGGTTGCCGTTGATCATGATCGCCGACCCGATACCCGTCCCGAACGTCAACAGCATCACCACACCGTCGACGCCCTTGCCTGCGCCGTAACGGTCCTCGGCCATACCGGCGGCGTCCGCGTCGTTGAGGACCGACACCGCGCGATTGTCGAGCTGCTTGCCGAAGAGTTCGTAGACGTCGGTGCCGATCCAGGCCTTGTCGATGTTGGCGGCGGTGCGCATGACCCCCTCGGTCACCACCCCGGGCAACGTGATGCCCACCGGGCCCGCCCAGTCGAAATGCGCGACGACCTCGGCGACGCCACGCGCGACGGCGTCGGGGGTTGCCGGCTGAGGGGTCAGGACCTTGAACCGTTCACCCACCAACTCTCCCGTGTCGAGATCGACGATCCCGCCCTTGATCCCGGAGCCACCCACATCGACCCCGAAGCCGAGTTGGGTCGGCGTCGTCGGCGTGTCGGTGGCGGACTTGTCGGTCATGGTGGAGCTCCCCTTTTCGGGTCGGCGGCAATCCCAGACCAGGCTATCCACGCCGGAGCCCGCCCGCGCGACATCACGGCACATGCGCGCGCCGCCGATCATGCCCCGCGGCCGACGCAGTGGCCGCCCGCGGCCGAGAGATCGGTCACCGGTGCGCCCGCCCCATCACACGGTGTGCTGACATGGGAGGCGTGGATCAGACAATTCCGGTGGACGAACTCGCCGCGGTCGCTGACGCCGTGGCACAGGAGGCGGCGGCTCACGTGCGACGCCGCCGGCCCGAATTGTTCGGGGCCACACCAGGTCACGGACAGTCCTCGGAAATCGGGGCGCACGATTCGAGCGTCGCCGATCCGGTCTCGACGAAGTCCACGGAAACAGATCCGGTCACCGTCGCCGACACCGAGACCGAACGCCTCATCCGCGAACTCCTCCACCGGGCCCGGCCCGGCGACGAGGTGCTGGGGGAGGAGGACGGTGGCAGCCGAACGGTTCCGTCGGGCGTGCGGTGGGTCGTCGACCCGATCGACGGCACCGTGAACTTCATGTACGGCGTCCCCGCCTACGCGGTGTCCATTGCGGCGCAGATCGACGGGCGGTCGGTGGCGGGTGTGGTGGTCGATGTCGCCCGCAAGGTGACCTACGGTGCCACTCTCGGTGGCGGTGCCTGGGTGTCCGACGGCGACGGCACGCGGCAGCCGCTGCGCGCCAACCCGGTGGATCGTACCGAACTGGCCTTGGTGGCAACGGGTTTCGGGTACGACGCAGAACGGCGTCGCGCGCAGGGCAAGATCGTCGCCGAACTGCTGCCGCGTGTGCGCGACGTCCGCCGGATCGGTGCGGCGGCGCTCGATCTCTGCATGGTCGCCTCCGGTGCTGTGGACGCCCACTACGAACACGGCCTGAGTCCCTGGGACTGGGCCGCCGGCGGACTCATCGCCGCCGAGGCCGGTGCCGTCGTCCAGACGCCGCCGCCGGATTCACGAGCCGACGAAGGTCACGTCACCGTCGCCGTGGCTCCGGGTATCGCCGACGAATTCCTCTCGCTCCTCGACGAATTGGGCGCGCGCGACCCGTTGGGTTGATCGGTCCGCCGGTCCGATGAGCCGCAGGGCTCAGCAGGGCCCGGAGTGGACCGCCTTCACCAGAACCGGGTCGACCCCGGTGTTCGGGTTCGTCGGGTCTGCCGAGCGCAGCGCCTCGAGTGCGGCCTGTGCGTCCTGGGACAGCTCGTGGCCGGAGTGATACGCGCCCAGCGCCACGTCGACCGCGGTGCCCCGCCGGCCGTCTTCGACGAGTTGAGCGCAGGGGAACGCCAGCCAGGTCGCGGCGGCCGCGGCACGGCCTGCCGGCCCGAAGCGGATCTGGGCGACGCAGTCGAGGTCCTGGTTCGGGTAGAGCGGGTCGTCGGCGAAGGGGGTGTCGGGCACCGGCGTGAAGCCCTGGGCGGTGAGGTCCTCGGAGACCGAGCGTGCCGCTCCGCGCTCGTCGGAGGCATTGAGGACCCGGACGCCGAATGTCGCGAGGGGCGCGGGGGCGACGTCGAGCATCTCGCCACGGTCGACGACGTCGAGGCGCGGGGCCGGCGGAGGAGGCGCAGCACCGGCCTCGACCGCTGTCGGCGGGGACGGTTGATTGCACGCCGTCGGCACCGACTCGCTGTCGTCGCCACCGAGGGCCATGGCCCACACCACCACGCCGAGAATCATCAGGGTGACGACCACGATGATCGCCGGCGCGTAGCGCCGTCGGCGGTAGGGTCGGCCCTGCTCGTCGGTCGGGTAGCCGGTCGTGATCTTCGACACCACGGTGAACTGACTCCTCACTGGGCGTTGCGCCGCGTGCAACCCGTCGGAAGGGAACTCGCTCATGGTGAGCGCTGGCCCGTCGCGGTCTCGGATCACTCTAGAGGGTGCCGTCGCGGGCGTTCGCGCGCCTCGCCGGTCGCGCCGGGACGGCGGTCCGACACGCACCCACACCTGCGGCGTGACGCAATTCGGACGAGTTCGGGTTCGTGTATTGACGATCCGACATCTGTCGACTATTCTTCGGGCGCCCGCGCTTCCAGACCCGGGATGCGCCCGATACCAAATCGTGATCGAGATCATGCAATACGCGCGATATCCGGGTACGAATCCACCCCGATACGACGTTGCAGTGACCCCAACGGTAAAACGATCCCGGCGGAGTCGTGCGCATACGAACGGCTGACGGCCACAAGCCCCTGACCGCGAGCGCCCCTCACACTCTCAACAAGTAAGGCACACAATGGCTACTGATTACGACGCGCCACGACGCACGGAGACCGAGGATCTCAACGAAGACTCGCTCGAAGAGCTCAAGGCACGACGCAGCGAGGCGCAGTCCTCGGCGGTCGACGTCGACGAGGCCGACACCGCGGAGTCCTTCGAGTTGCCCGGCGCGGACCTGTCGGGTGAGGAACTGTCGGTGCGGGTCATCCCCAAGCAGGCCGACGAATTCACCTGTACCAGCTGCTTTCTCGTCTACCACCGTAGTCGGCTGGCGGAGGAGAACGGCAACTCGCTGATCTGCGTCGACTGCGCGTGAGGCACGCCGCGGCCGGGTCGGGTCGCGGGTGACGGATCGACGAGAAGACAGCGACGCACCGCTGACGAAAAGGGGCCGACGCCATGACGGCGCGGCCCCTTCGTCATGTCCGGACGCGGTCGGGTCAGGCGGACTTCTCCGGCCGGTCGGCGGCGGCGTCGGTGAGGTCGAGGGCGGCCAGGAGTTCGGCGGGACGCCGGGTGGACACCAACCAGTAGGGCGTCGGGTCGTCCGGATCGTCGAGCACGATGAGGACCATGGTCTTCACCCAGGCGCGGTGGACGAGGTAGGCGGCGGGATCGAGCTGGCGGCCCAGAGCCGCGCTCTTGGCGGTGGCCGGGACCGAGGCCCCGCGCGCCATCACAGAACGCGGCAGCACCGCGCGATGGGCGTGGAGTTCGCGATCGGCGGTCACCCGGATTCGCGTCCGGCCCATCGACCAGAGCATCAGGGCGCACAGGACACCGGTGGCGATGTACCCGGCGATACTCCACGGACTGTTGCGCGCGGACAGCTGGATCTCGTAGCCGACCACGCCGGTCACCACGGCGCCTGCAAGCCACCACCACCATGGGACGAAAAGCTGCTCGTCGAAGAGGTTGCCGGTAGATGAGGCGACTCCGGCGTCACGGCCGTCCGACGTGCCGCCGGGGTTGTCAGGCGATTGAGGTGCGGTCACGTGACCAGCGTAGTCTGCGTGCGTGACCCCAGATCTTCCCCCTCTGCCGCCCATCGCGGTCCGGCGCCTCGACCCCGATCTGCCACTGCCGACGCGGGCTCATCCCGGTGATGCGGGGGTCGATCTCTGCTCGACGATCGACCTCGAACTGCCGACCGGTCGCCGCCAGCTGGTCGGCACCGGGATCGCGATCGCGCTGCCCTTCGGCACCGTCGGGCTCATCCATCCGAGGTCGGGACTCGCCGCACGTGCAGGCCTGTCGATCGTCAACGCGCCGGGCACCGTCGACGCCGGTTACCGCGGGGAGATCAAGGTCTGCCTGATCAACCTCGACCCCGAACAATCGATCTCGATCTCTCGCGGCGACCGGATCGCACAGCTCGTCGTGCAGCGGGTCGAGCTGCCCGACTTCGTCGAGGTCGAGGTGTTCGACGATTCGACCAGCCGTGGTGACGGCGGCCACGGTTCGAGCGGCGGCCACGCGATCCTGGGTTGAGTGGGGTCCGTCCCCGGTCGATTACTGTTCAAGATGTGGTCGGCGGCACGGGTCCGTCGGCGTAGCGGTGACTCGCCGGTCGTTTGACCGGTGGGCTCCGCGGGCAGTCACTGAAGTGCCGCGGGCAGTCCCGGAGCGGCAGGCGAGGAGCATGCGATGGCACAGGACGAGTCGGACGAGTTGCGGGTCGGTACGGCGTTGGGCCCCTATGACATCGATGCGCTCGCCACCGAGGCGCATGAGCTCGAGAACTCACACCTCGATCTCGGCTCGGTACTGGTCCCGGTGGTCGAGGGTGGCCAGGTCACCGTCGAGATGTCCGAGGCGCACCAACCGCAGAACGTGTACCTGGTGACCCCGATCGGCCGGATCTCCGTCAGTGCCTTCGCGGCACCCAAGTCGCCGGGGATGTGGCGTGAGGTCGTTCGCGAACTCGCCGGCTCGCTCCGCGACGACGGTGCCGTCACCAGCGTCGAGGACGGGCACTGGGGCCGTGAGGTCGTCGCCGAGGTCGAGGGCGCCACGCATCGCTTCATCGGCGTCGACGGTCCGCGCTGGCTGGTTCGTTGCGTGGGGAGCGGTCCGTCGGAGCATGCAGAGGATCTGGCCCGCCTCAGCCGTGCCGTGCTCGCCGAGACGGTCGTGCGGCGCGGTTCCGAGCCGTTCCCGCCGCGGGATCCGTTGCCCATCGTGCTGCCGCCGGTGCTCGCCGAGCAGGTAGCCGCCGCGCAGCAGCAGATCTTCGCCGACCCCGCCGAGCAGGCGACTGCGACACCGGACGCGCCCGCTGCCGGTGATGAGCCGGGCACCGATGAGGCCCCCGGACCGGTTGCCGGGGGTGCGTTGGATCAGGTCGCCCACGCCACGGTGTACGGGGAGAACGCGTACACCGACGAGTCCGAGACCGGCACCACGGCTCCAGAACACGCGGACCAGGGACAGTCCGATCAGGCTCCGTCAAGCCCAGACCCGTCAAGCCCAGACCCGTCAAGCCCAGACCCGTCAAACCCCGAGGACCGGCAGCCGCCGTCGTCGGGTTCGGCGATGCAGAGGTTCCTCCGCCGCCGATAGCACCGTCGCCGCCGATAGCACCGTCGCCGCCGATCGTGCCTTTGCCTCAGCGCGGGGTGTGCTCCGCGACGAGCCCGGCGTAACCGGCGGCACAACTGTTGCCGAGTAGTGCCGGGTCGCGGCCCCACTCATCGAGGGTGAGTTCGATCAGGGTGGAACGCGGTGCGGCCGCGTGCCACTCGCGGGCCACGTCGATCGGATGGATCGGGTCGTCGATGGCCGCGACGATCGCCAGTGGTACGGCGAGGCCGGCGATCTCGGATGGGGTGGGCGAGCGGTGGCGAGCGGCGTCGCGCAGTTGATCGACGAGGTCGGGATGCAGACGCCGCCACGACCGGGCCAGTTCTTCGGCCAGCCAGTCCGGACTGCTCGCAGCCATGGCGGCGACGGTCGCCTCGAGTCCGTCGCGATCCAGTGCCTCGGCGGTCGCACGTGCGCTGCCGGCCGCCACCGCGGTGGCGGCGTCGCCGCTCCATGCCGGGAGCGCCGCGAACACCCCTGCGCATCCGGTTCCGCCGCGGCACAATGCCCACTCGAGGGCGATGGCCGCGCCGATCGACACACCGCCGACCAGGATCGAGCGATGACCGGCCGCGGCCTGCTCGAGGCTCTCCACATGGCGTTCGACCAGCGGTGACGCGGGATCCAGAGCGATCAGATCGACGCCGAGCGACGTCGCCGCCGCACCGAAGGCGCGGGTGACGTGGTCGGCGTCGGACCCGGTCCCCGGGATCGCCACGAGGGCGGTCGGTGGCGGGGCGGGGCGGTCGATGCGGGGCATCAGAAGATCATCCCCTAGTGTGTGCCGAGGCCGCGGCGAGCGCCGTGGTCGTCCACGTTGTCACCGGTCGATGCCGGGGCTACGCTGGCGGACACGTCACCGATCATTTGTTCGGTGACTCGCAGAGACCGCCCGCGAAGCCACGGTGCAGGCCGAAATCCATTGGGAGGTCGAGATGCCCACAGCCGGCTATCTCAAGCGACTGACCCGTCGGCTGACCGAGGATCTCGGGGATGCCGACGCCGAGAAGATCGCCGAGGAATCGAAGGCGACCGGCGCCCAGCGCGCCTCGGACTGCACCCGCGGCGAGGAGGTCACCATGCACGGTGAACTACGTGCCGTGGAGATGTGTTCGCGGGCCGCCAAGCCCGGCGTCAAGGCCGAGTTCTTCGACGGTTCCGACGTCGTCATCCTCAAGTGGCTGGGCCGCAACCGCATCAGCGGCATCGAACCCGGCCGGAAGGTCACCGTGCGGGGCCGCCTCGCCGAGCAGGACGGGCACAAGGTGATCTACAACCCGTACTACGAACTTCACGGCCTCGACGACGACGAATGACCGACGACGAATGACCGACGACGTTCGCGAGGGTGACGAGCGCAGCGGTGACGAATCGGTCGGTGCGCGCGAGCCCGTGGTCGATCGGGCGCCGACAGTCCTCGAACAGATCGGTGGCGTCTCGGGTCTGATCTACTCGACGATCCCGGTGGTCGTCTTCGTCCCGGTCAACTCCCTGTTCGGCCTCCGCACCGCGATCTACGCGGCGCTGGGCGTGGCGGCGCTGCTCTTCGTCGTCCGGGTGGTCCGTCGTGAACCGGTGACCCCCGCGGTCTCCGGCCTGCTCGGCGTCGCGATCTGTGTGTTCATCGCCCACGAGGTCGGAGATGCCAAGGGGTACTTCCTCTTCGGGATCTGGACGACCCTCGCGTACGCGATCGTCTTCGCCGCGTCCATTCTGGTGCGCCGGCCCCTCGTCGGCGTCGCCTGGCACCTGGTGAACGGTGAGGACTCCTCGTGGCGTCGGAATCGGCTGACGTTGCGCGCCTACGACATCGCCACCGCGCTGTGGGCCCTGGTGTTCGGGGCGCGCTACCTGACACAGTCCGAGCTCTACGACGCCGGGGCGACGGGATGGCTGGCGTTCACCCGGATCGCGATGGGCTGGCCGCTGACCGCGCTGGCGGTGCTGGGCACGATCCTGCTCGTCCGTCGTGCCAGTGCGCAGGAGCGGAGCGCGGCCGCGGCCGACGAACTCGGCGCCTGAGCGCCTCAGAGCCCTGGCTGCCTCAGAGCTCGAGCTGCCTCAGCGCTTGAGTTGCCTCAGCGCTTGAGTTGCATCGCCTCGTAGAGTGCGGGTTCGACCTCGGCGGGGGCGATGAAGATCAGTTCGTCGCCGCCTTCGATAGCATCGTCGCGTTCGGGGACGATGACGCGTCCGCCGCGCAGGATGGTGACGAGCGCGGCGTTGCGGGGCAGTTCCAGTTTGCGTACCGGTTTGCCCGCCAGGGGAGTGTTCGACGGCAGGGTGAGCTCGACGAGGTTGGCCTGGCCCTGACGGAATGTCATGAGGCGGACGAGGTCACCCACCGAGACCGCCTCCTCCACGAGTGAGGCGAGGAGACGCGGTGTGGACACCGCGACGTCGACGCCCCAGTCCTCGTCGAAGAGCCACTCGTTGCGCGGGTCGTTCACGCGCGCGACGACGCGGTTGACCGCGAACTCGGTCTTGGCGAGCAGGCTCACCACCAGATTGGCCTTGTCGTCGCCGGTCGCGGCGATCATCACGTCGTAGGTCTGCAGTTGTGCGTCTTCGAGATTGGCGAGTTCGCAGGCGTCGGCGAGGACCCAGCCCGCACCGACGACTGCGTCGGCGTCGATGTGCCTCTCGTCGCGTTCGAACAGGGTGACCTCATGCGAGTTCACCAGCAGCTCGCGGGCGATGGAACGTCCGACCGCGCCGGCTCCGGCGATGGCGACCTTCACTGGGGACTCCTTGGGCCTGTAGTTCTACGAATCGGACTGGGTGAACGTGTTCGCGGCGACGCCACGGGCGTTGGCCAGATTGTCCAGCAGCACCGCCCCGTACACCACGTCGTCCTGTTGCAGAACGGTTTTGGCCTCGGGGAGGATGGGGCGTCCGACGCGGTAGAGGAATGCGACGCGGGCGCCGGTCTGTTCCTGGAACCTCGCGACCGAGATCCCGATCCAGGAGTCGTCGACGTCGATCTGGGCGATGGCCAGCGATCCCGACGGGTCGCGCCATTCCATCGTCGTGGTCTCGCCGAGTGCCGAGACGAATCGTTCGGTCGTCCAGGGCACCGTGGCCACGGTGGGGATACCGAGCCGTTCGTAGACCTCGGCGCGTTTGGCGTCGTAGATGCGGGCGACGACCCGCTCGACGTCGAAGGTCTCGCGCGCGACCCGCGCCGAGATGATGTTGGAGTTGTCACCGGAGGACACCGCGGCGAAGGCGTCGGCATGCTCGATGCCTGCCTTGACGAGGATGTCCCGGTCGAACCCGACGCCGGTGATCGTGCGGCCGGCGAAATCGGGGCTGAGCCGCACGAATGCGGTGGGGTCACGGTCGATGATCGCGACGTCGTGTCCGCGCTTCTGCATCGCCATCGCGAGCGACGATCCGACACGCCCGCAACCCATGATGACTACCTGCACGACAATCCTCTCCTGCGTCGGCCCGTCTGCCGCGAGTCGAACCTACCCGCCTCGCCGCGAACGCTCTAGGGTTGCCTGGTGTCCACCGTCTCCAAGGTGTCCGTTGCGACGAAACGCCTCCTGCTGGGCAGGCCATTTCGCAGCGACACGCTGGGTCACACCCTGTTGCCCAAGCGCATCGCGCTGCCGGTCTTCGCCTCCGACGCCATGAGCTCGGTGGCCTATGCGCCACAGGAGATCTTCCTGGTGCTGTCGGTCGCCGGCATCAGTGCGCTCGCGTTCACACCATGGGTGGCACTCGCCGTGGCGGTGGTCCTCGCCGTGGTGGTGGCGAGCTACCGGCAGAATGTGCACGCCTATCCCTCCGGTGGCGGCGACTACGAGGTCGCCACGGTCAACCTCGGTCCGAACGCCGGTCTCACCGTCGGCAGTGCGCTGCTCGTCGACTACGTCCTCACGGTGGCGGTGTCGGTGACCTCGGCAGCGGAGAACATCGGTTCGGCGGTCCCGTTCGTCAACGAACACAAGGTGTGGTTCTGCGTCGGCGCCATCGTGCTGCTCGCCGCGGTCAACATGCGCGGGATCAAGGAGTCCGGCTCGGTTCTCGCGATCCCCACCTACGCATTCATCATCGGCGTGCTGGGCATGCTGATCTGGGGGTTCACCGAGATCTATCTGCTCGGGGACGACATCCGTTCGGAGACGGCCGATTTCGGGATCAGGGCCGAGCAGGACAACCTCACCGGACTGGCTCTGGTGTTCCTGGTGGCGCGATCGTTCTCGTCGGGGTGTGCCGCGCTGACCGGTGTGGAGGCCATCAGCAACGGGGTGCCCGCCTTCCGGAAACCCAAGTCGCGCAATGCCGCGACAACCCTGCTTCTCCTCGGCACCTTCTCGATCACGCTGCTGCTGGGCATCGTGATGCTCGCCGAGAAGATCGGCGCGAAGTACGTGATGAACCCCGAACAGGATCTCATCGGCGCGCCCGAGGGCTATCAGCAGAAGGCGATGATCGCCCAGCTCGCCCATGCGGTGTTCGACTCGTTCCCGGTGGGCTTCTTCTTCGTCGCGGTCGTCACGGCGCTGATCCTGTTGCTGGCCGCGAACACCGCCTTCAACGGTTTCCCGGTCCTCGGTTCGGTCCTCGCGCAGGACAGGTACCTGCCCCGCCAGCTGCACACCCGGGGTGACCGGCTGGCGTTCAGCAACGGCATCCTGTTCCTCGCGCTCGCCGCGATCATCTTCGTGGTGGCGTTCGGTGCGCAGGTGACCGCGCTGATCCAGCTCTACATCGTCGGGGTCTTCGTGTCGTTCACGCTCAGCCAGACCGGCATGGTGCGGCACTGGACCCGTCTGCTGCGCACCGAGACCGACCCGAGCGCCCGGCGCAGGATGATGCAGTCGCGCGTCGTGAACTCCGTCGGTCTGGTGATGACCGCGACGGTGCTGGTGGTGGTGCTCATCACGAAGTTCACCGCGGGCGCCTGGATCGCGGTGCTCGCGATGGTCGCCCTGTTCGTGATGATGAAACTGATCCATCACCACTACGCCTCGGTGCAGCGTGAACTGGATCGGGCGGAGGACGACGACGAGGCGGTCCTGCCGAGCCGCACCCACTCCATCGTTCTCGTGTCCAGCCTGCACATGGCGTCCAAACGCGCGCTGCGCTACGCCCGCGCGACGCGCCCGGACGTCCTGGAGGCGATCACGGTCAACGTCGACGACCGGGACACCCGAAAACTCGTGTCCGAGTGGGAGGCCAGCGACATCACCGTCCCGCTGAAGGTGATCGCCTCGCCCTATCGCGAGATCACCCGCCCGGTCATCGATTACGTGCGGCGGGTGCGCCGTGAGTCCCCGCGCGACGTCGTCACCGTGTTCATCCCGGAATACGTCGTCGGCCACTGGTGGGAGCAGATCCTGCACAACCAGTCCGCCCTGCGCCTCAAGGGACGACTGTTGTTCGAACCCGGCGTGATGGTGACCTCGGTGCCGTGGCAGCTCACGTCGTCGGACCGTCGCAAGGAGGACCGGGCCTACCGGGCTCCCGGCGAGACCCGCCGCGCCCTCGGCGAACCGGACAGCCGCCAGTGACGGAGAATGGGTCCGGGACACAGCGAACCTGCGACCCAGAGACATGCGACCCAGAGACGAAGAAGGTGCTGTGACAAAGAGAACGCCGGGGACGAACACGACGGATGTCCGACGTGTCGAGGTCACCGTCGATCGACCCGCCAACGGGGGTGAGGCGGTCGGCCGCGCCGACGGCCGGGTGCTCTTCGTCCGCGGGGCCATCCCCGGGGAGCGGGTCGTGGCCGAGATCACCGACGACCGGCACGACGCGTACTGGCGGGCCGAGGCCGTGGAGATCCTCGACGCCTCACCGCACCGGACGTCGACGCCGTGCCCGGCCGCCGCGCGCGGCGCGGGATGCTGCGACCTCGGCTACATCGACCCGGCGTACGCGCGCGTCCTCAAACAGTCCGTACTGCTCGACGTCCTACAGCGGGTGGGGCACCTCCCGGCTGATCGGATCGCCACGACCGACCTCGCCACCCGCGGGGTGGACCGGCTGGCCGGCGCCGACACCGGCTGGCGCATCCGCACCCGCCTGGCCGTGGACGACGACGGGCGCGCGGGACAGCTCGCGTTCCGTGGCGCGCGGGTGATCGACGAGGAGTGTGTCCAGCCCGTGTCCGGGATGCTCGACGGTGTCGCCGAACGTAGGTTCACGCCCAGGTCGGAGCTGGCCGTGGTCCTCGACTCCCGGGGTGTGCGTTCCATCACCGAACTCGCGCCGGTGGAGAAGTCCGCCCGGGGCAACGCGCGCCGTCGGGCCCAGGAGAACAGGGGGCGCCGCGCACGACCGCGCGTGCAGGTCGTCGTCGACGGCGAGGCGACCGCGATCCACCGCGTCGGTGCACGCACGTGGGAGATCCCCGTCACAGGATTCTGGCAGGCCCACCGCGCCGCACCGCAGACCTACGGCGACACTGTCGTCGAGTTCGCCCGGACCCATCTCCCCGCGTCCGGCCCCGGAGGGTCGCCGCGGGTCGCGTGGGACCTGTACGGGGGTGCCGGAGTGTTCGCCGCCGCCCTGCTCGACGGTCTCCCCGGAGGCCTGGACACGGTGCACATCGTCGACTCCGACGCCGCGGCGCTCGACGCGGCGGCACGCACCTTCGAGGCCGACGGTGAGCGAGTGCGCACCCATCGGGGCGAAGTGGCGGACCGGCTCGCCGACCTGACCGGCCCCGGTGTCGCCGGGCCCGACATCGTCGTCCTGGATCCGCCGCGGACCGGTGCGGGCGCCCGGGTCATCGGCGCCGTCGCGGCGGCTCAACCGGCCGTTGTGGTGCACATCGGCTGTGATGCCGCACGTTTCGCACGTGATCTCGGACTCTTTGCCGAGAGCGGCTATCAGGTGGTGCAGATCCGCGCCTTCGACGCGTTTCCGCTGACACATCACGTGGAGGCCATCGCCTGTCTGGTCCCCGGGACGCCCGGGTAGGGCATACGCCGACGACCCGGCCCGGTGGCGGGCCGTGCCGGACCATCCGCAGGTCCGGTCCGCGACGAATGCTTCCGTAGACTGACCAGAACAAAGTCCGGACACAGTCCGGACGCCAGAACAGAGCCGGACACAGTCCGGACGCCAGAACAGAGCCGGACACAGTCCGGACGCCAGAACAGAGCCGGACACAGTCCGGACGCCAGACAAACCGGACTGTGTCCGGACGCAACAGATGCGCCGGACGAATCCGACGCCAGAGATGTGCCGGACCTGTTCCGGGACGACGGCTTCGGTGATGGAGGAAAACGATGGGTGTGCTCGACCGGATCAGCTCGCCGGCCGATCTTCGGCCACTGTCGGACATGGAGATGGAAGCTCTCGCGGCCGAGATCCGAGCGTTCCTGATCGAAAAGGTCGCCGCCACGGGTGGCCACCTCGGTCCGAACCTGGGGGTCGTGGAACTGACCCTCGGTCTCCATCGCGTCTTCGACTCACCACACGACCCGATCATCTTCGACACCGGGCACCAGTGCTACGTCCACAAGATCGTCACCGGCCGCAAGGACGGCTTCGGTCGGCTTCGTCAGCGCGGCGGCCTCACCGGCTATCAGGAACGCGCCGAATCCGAACACGACTGGGTGGAGTCCTCGCACGCCTCGGCGGCCCTGTCCTACGCCGACGGACTCGCGAAGTCGTTCGAGCTGACCGGCCAGCCGGACCGCACCGTCGTCGCGGTGGTCGGCGACGGGGCCCTCACCGGCGGTATGTGCTGGGAGGCGATCAACAACATCGCCGCCTGCGAGCGTCCGGTGGTGATCGTCGTCAACGACAACGGTCGCTCCTATGCACCCACCATCGGCGGCCTCGCGAGCCATCTGTCGGGGCTGCGTCTGCAGCCGGCCTACGAGAAGTTCCTCGGCGAGGGGCGCCGCGTCGTCAGGCAGGTACCCGTCGTCGGCGAACCCACCTATGCGGTGCTGCACGGCGTGAAGAGCGGGCTGAAGGATCTGCTGGCACCGCAGGCGATGTTCACCGACCTCGGACTCAAGTACGTCGGCCCGGTCGACGGCCACGACATCGACGCCGTCGAGTCGGCGTTGCGTCAGGCCCGCGACTTCGGCGGTCCGGTGATCGTGCACACCGTGACGCGCAAGGGCATGGGTTACGCCCACGCGGAAAACCACGTCGCCGACCAGATGCATGCCACCGGCATCATCGACCCCGTCACCGGCCGCCCGACCAGTGTGTCGCCGCAGGACTGGACGTCGGTGTTCTCCAGCGCCCTGCTCGACGCCGGAGCCAACCGGCCCGACGTCGTCGCGATCACCGCGGCCATGCCGGGACCGACGGGCGTCGCCCCGTTCGGCGAACGGTATCCGGACCGGATGTTCGACGTCGGGATCGCCGAACAGCATGCGATGACCTCGGCCGCGGGTCTCGCGCTGGGCGGCTTGCACCCGGTGGTCGCGCTGTACTCGACCTTCCTCAACCGCGCCTTCGACCAGCTCCTGATGGATGTCTCGCTGTTGCGGCAGTCGGTCACACTCGTGCTCGACCGATCGGGCATCACCGGACCCGACGGACCCAGTCACCACGGCATGTGGGATCTGTCGCTGATGGCGATGGTTCCCGGCCTGCGCGTCGCCGCACCTCGCGATGCGGTCCGGCTCCGCGAGGAGTTCGACGAGGCGCTCGGCGTCGACGACGGTCCCACCGCCCTGCGGTTCTCCAAGGGCGCTGTCCCCGAGGACATCCGGGCGATCGAGCGGCTCGACGACGGCGTCGACGTGCTGCATCGTGCAGGTCGCGGCCTCGGACCGGCGAGTGGGGATGTGCTCATCGTGGCGGTCGGCGCGTTCTGCGCACTGGCCGTCGACACCGCCGAACGGCTTGCGCGCCAGGGGATCGACGCCACCGTCATCGACCCGCGCTGGGTGCTCCCGGTGCCGACCTCGGTCGTGGAGGTCGCACGTCGTCACCGGCTGGTCGTGACCCTCGAGGACGGTTGCATCAGCGGCGGCGTGGGTGCGGCTGTCGCCGTGGCACTCTCGTCGGCCGAGGTGATGGTTCCGGTGCAGATCAAGGGCATCCCGCAGTCGTTCGTCGCGCACGCCTCGCGCGGCGAGATCCTCGGCGAACTCGGTTTGACCGCACAGGATCTCGCGCGGTCGATCACCGCCACGGTGTCGGGCATGCAGGCCGGCCCCGGACTGGATCGTCCGATCGAGAACGGCGCCGATCCTGCCCGGAGTCGCGCCGAGGACTGAGTGGGCTCAGCGGTGATCAGTGCAGGGTGGCCAGATTCGAGATCGACTTGTGCACATCGGATTCCAGCACCTTGGCGACGAGTCGCCCGACCGCGCCGTTGAGCAGGCCGCCGGACAGTTCGGCGGAGAGATCGAAATGCGAGCCGTCGGCGATCTCGTCGACCTTCATCGCCAGGTCGATCTTGACCCCGCCCCGGCCCTGACCGGACAGCGCGATGAGGCGGGGTTCCTCGTAGTCGGTCACCGTCCAGTGGATGATGTTGCGAAACCCCTTGACCTTGATCAGGGACGAGATCGTCGTGCCCTCCTCGATGGCGTCGGGGACCGGGGAACGCCATCCGCCGAAGATGGTCATCCACTCGTCGAACCGTGAGAGGTTGCTGGCGAGGGCCCACGCGGCGGCGGGGTCGAGGTCGGAGTCGATGCCGACGGAAACTGTGGCCACTGAACTGCTCCCATCCGTGAGGGGTTGGTGCAGGGGGTTGACTTACCCTGACGGTGTCGTTCGCTGGGGGATCGCACGTCGGGTCGTGGAGACACCGACTGTACGTGCCAACCGAATGTACGCGGAGAGTGGCGGACAGGTGCGATGAGCGGGGCGCGCGAGCGCCGGGCGCTCACTCCGCCGCGGGGGTCTCCGCTGGTCCGGGGCCGCCTTCGGCAGCCGCGAGCAGGGCGTCGGTCAGTGCCTGGACGCACAGTCCGCGCTGCCACGCGCGCGCACCGGCGGCGGCGAGGTGGGTGTCGACGGCCTCGACGGTGACCGGGCCCTTCAAGCCGTCCCAGCACAGCTGCCGGACGACATCGGGGGCGAGGAGGTTCTCCACCGGCAGGGTGTTGGCCTCGGCGATGGCCTTGAGTGCCGGGCGCACGTGCTGCAGGCGGGCCGAGGCCTCGGGGTTGCGCTGCTCCCAGCGACTCACCGGCGGCAACCCGGGCCCATTGGTCTTGCGGGCGGGCAGTTTGCTGTCGGGGAGCTCACGGGCCCGTTGCAGTGCGCCGAGCCAGATCCCGGCCTGACGCCGCTGGCGCGGACCTCCGAAGACGGGCAGCCTGGTGAGTTCGCTCGCCGACTTGGGATCGACGGTCGCGGCGTTGACGATGGCGGTGTCGGGCAGGATGCGGCCGGGAGCGACGTCGCGTCGTTCGGCCAGTTCTTCTCGGGTGGACCACAACTCGCGTACCGCGGCGAGTGTGCGGGTGGACTTCACGGTGTGGATGTTCGACGTCTTGCGCCATCGGTCGGTCCGCGGCGGGGCCGGCGGCCGCGACAGGATGTAGGCGAATTCCTCACGCGCCCAGCCGTCCTTGCCCTGCTCGACGAGGGCGGCGTCCATGGCGTCGCGTAACTCCACGAGCACCTCGACGTCGAGGGCGGCGTAGTTCAGCCAGTCGTCGGGGAGGGGCCGGCGCGACCAGTCGGCGGCGCCGTGGCCCTTGATGAGCCCGAGTCCCAGGAATTCCGCGACCATCGCGGCCAGATTCACCTTCGCCAGGCCCAGCAGCCGTCCGGCGAGTTCGGTGTCGTACAGCTCGACGCACTCGAAACCGAGTTCGCGCAGACACGGCAGGTCCTGGTCGGCCGCATGCAGCACCCACTCCGGCCCGCGCAGGACGTCGATGACGGGCGCGAGTGCCCCGGGGGAGCCGATCGGGTCGAGCAGGAAACTGCCCGAACCGTTGCGTTTGATCTGGATCAGGTACGCGCGCTGGGAGTACCGGTACCCCGACGCCCGTTCGGTGTCGACGGCGATGGGTCCGGACCCGTCGGCCAGGGCGCGCGCGGCGTCGGCGAACTCCGCCGCGGTCGACAGCACCGGCGGCACCCCGCCGGCGGGTTCGAGCAGGGGAGTGACCTCGGGCGCGTCCGGCGCCTCGGGTTCCGGCGTGCCGGTGGGTTCGGTCACGTCGTGCCGAGTTCGGTCACGCCGACCGGCGGTAGGCCGGCCGCCGAGGCGAGCACCTCGCAGAACGCCTCCAGATGTCCGTTGAGCCCGTCGGCGGTCAGCGCGGTCCACGAGGCCCGCACCTCGAGCTGATGTGCGCGCGGTGGTCCGGCGATGTCGCCGTAGCGAACCGAGGTTGTGGAGGTGACGGTGCCGCCCAGGGCGGTCACCTCGACGCGGTGGTCCGAGCCCTCCGGGGTGGCGCTGGAACCCACCGGCACACCGAGGGCATCGCTGAGCCAGCTCCAGGCGACCTCGGGCAGCAGCGGATCCATCGCCAGTGCGGCCTCGACCTCGGCCTGGAGGAAGGCGACCAGGCGCATCGTGCCGTTCCAGGCGTCCTGCCCGGCGGGGTCGTACAGCAGGATCAGCCGACCGAAGGCGCTGCCCTGCGAGTCCGTGGGCACCACGTCGAGTTCCTCGGGTGGACGCACTTCGGCGCCCACCGCATAGCTGTAGGGCGCGAGGCGTTGAGGCGGACGGATGGGCCCGACCTCGATGTCGCGGCGAACCCGGGCAGCATGCAGTGACTCCACCGCTGCGCGGAAATCAGCAGGCTCATCCTGAGCTCCTGAAGAGGTCACCGTTCGACCGTAGGGGTGGGGTGCGCGGGTGCGGCGGAGGCGCGCCGAGACCGGCCGTGCCGGGGATTCGCCCGGGCGCATCGTGCAGGCCTTTTCCCGGCGGTCCGGGGGCATGGCAGAGTAGCGATGGTGTCGAACGCAACTGGTACCCGGGTCCATAGGTCGCACCTGCCGCTCGTCGCCGCGGCCACCGGCGCGACGCCGTCACGCCGTCCGGTGTGGTTCATGCGTCAGGCGGGCCGGTCGTTGCCGGAATATCGCGCGATCCGAGCCGACCACGGGATGCTCGAGTCCTGCTTCGACGCCGAACTGGTCTGCGAGATCACCATGCAGCCGGTGCGACGCCACGACGTCGACGCCGCCATCCTCTTCTCCGACATCGTCGTGCCGCTCAAGGCCGCCGGCATCGACCTCGACATCGTCGCCGGGACCGGTCCCGTCATCGCCGAGCCGGTGCGCTCGGCCGAGGCCGTCTCGCGGATTCCGCGTCTCGACCCGGCGGCGGTCGGGTCGATCTCGCACGCCATCGAACTGCTGCTCGGTCAGCTCGGCGACAACACGGCCCTCATCGGCTTCGCCGGCGCGCCGTTCACCCTGGCGTCGTACCTGATCGAAGGCGGCCCGAGCCGCAACTACGAACGCACGAAGTCGATGATGCACGGCGACCCCGAGACCTGGTCGGAGCTGATGGCACGCCTGGCCGACATCACGATCGCCTTCCTGCGTGTCCAGCTCGAGGCAGGCGTCGACGCGATCCAGCTGTTCGACTCGTGGGCGGGCATGCTGTCGGCGGCCGACTACCAGCGTCACGTGGCTCCCCACAGCACCCGTGTCCTCGCCGAGGTCGCCGGATACGGTGTCCCGCGCATCCACTTCGGCGTCGGTACGGGTGAGCTGCTCGCGCCGATGGCCCACGTCGGGGCCGACGTGATCGGCGTCGACTGGCGGGTACCGCTCGAGGAGGCCGTCCGCCGGGTGGGCCCGGGCAAGGCGGTGCAGGGCAACCTGGACCCGACCCTGCTGTTCGCCGGTCCGGAGGTGGTCGAGACCGAGGTGCGGCGGGTTGTCGCCGACGGTGATCGCGCCGTGGCCGCCGGGGCGCTCGGCCACATCTTCAACCTCGGCCACGGAGTGCTCCCGGGTACCGACCCCGACGTCCTCACCCGGGTCGTCGAACTGGTCCACAGTCTCTGATGTCCACGCGGGCCCGGGTCGCGGTCGTCGGCGGGGGGATCTCCGGCCTGACGGCCGCGTACCGCCTGCGGCGTGCTCTCGGTCCTGACGCCCGGATCGACCTGTTCGAGGCCGGCGGCCGCATCGGCGGGGTCCTGCACACCGCGATCGTGGGCGGACAGGCCGTCGACGTGGGGGCCGAGGCGTTCATCGTGCGACGGCCAGAGGCCCTCGAACTCGTCACCGAGCTCGGGCTGGCCGACCGGGTCGTGTCGCCGACGCCGCGCCGCCCGGCGATCTGGGCGGGGGGCCGGTTGCATCCGTTGCCGAGCCCGGCCCTGATGGGCATCCCGGCCACACCGGCGGTGATGGACGGACTCGCCGACCCGGCCGACCTCGCCCGCATGGCGGCGGAGCCCACCCGTCCGCTGACCTGGTCCGGCGATGCCGATCCTTCTGTGGGTGAGTTCGTCGCCGAGCGGTTCGGGCCGTCGGTGGTCGCCCGCGGCGTGGACCCGATGCTGGGCGGCGTCTACTCCAGCCTCGCCGGCGACATCGGTCTCCGCGAGGCGTTGCCCGCACTCGCGGCCCGGCTCGACCGGGGAGCGCCGTCGCTGAGCACCGCGGTCAACGACCTGATCGCCGCGGGTGCGGCCGCGACCGGACCGGTGTTCGGCACGCTCGTCGGCGGCTACGCCGTCCTGCTCGACGCGTTGCGGGAGGCCGCGAGCGTCGAGCCCGGGCTGCACCGGTATGTGAGCGGCCTGGCACCCGAGCCGCACGGCTGGACCGTCGAGACCGGTGAGGGCGCCCGGTCATACGACGGTGTGGTCCTCGCGTTGCCCGCGTGGCAGAGCGGCCACCTCCTGCGCCGGTCGCTGCCCGCCCTCGCCGCACCGCTGCAGGCGGTTCCGCGGGCGTCGTCGGTCGTCGTGTCGATCGCGCTGGCACCCCGAACACGGCTGCCCGAGCATTCGGGTGTGCTGGTGGCGACCGGGGAGAGCTTGCGGGCCAAGGCTTTCACGTTCAGCTCGCAGAAGTGGTCGCATCTGTCGGCAGCGGACCGGCCGGTGTCGGTGCGGGCGTCGTTCGGACGATTCGGTGCGCCCGTGCCCGACGACTGCGTCGAACCCGGCGTCGACGACCGCCTGCGGACCGAAGCGCTCGACGACCTCGACGAGGTGTGCCGGGCGGCCGGGATCGCGCCGGTGTCGTCGAAGGTCGTCGACACCTACGTGCAGCGCTGGACCAACGGGCTTCCGCTGTACGCGCCCGGCCATCTGGCCGCGATGTCCCGGGTGCTCGCCGCCCGGCCCGCGCGGCTGGCGTTCGCCGGCTCCGCCTACGCCGGGGTCGGGGTGCCCGCGTGTATCGGCCAGGCCGGGCGTGCGGTGTCGGCGCTGCTCGCCGAGCTGGCCTGACCGGTCGGTCCGCCAGGCTCACCTGGCTGGTCGGCATCACCTGGCTGGTCGGGGCGCCGGGCGCGGTGGCACGATGACAGGCATGAGCCGCTTGGATTACGCAGAACTGAACTCGACGATCCGTTACCTGATGTTCTCGGTGTTCGCCGTCCGGCCCGGGGAGCTCGGCACCGACCGGGACCAGGCCAAGTCCGACGCCGCCGACTTCTTCAAGTCCCTCGAGGACACCGGTGTGGTGGTCCGCGGGGTGTACGACGTGTCCGGTCTGCGCGCCGACGCCGACTTCATGATCTGGTGGCACGCCGAAGAGCTCGAGTCCATCCAGGCCGCGTATGCGAAGTTCCGCCGGGAGACGACACTCGGCCGTGCGTGCAACGCGGTGTGGAGCAACGTCGCCCTGCACCGGCCCGCCGAGTTCAACAAGAGCCACATCCCGGCGTTCCTCGCCGGCGAGGAGCCCGGCAACTACATCTGCGTGTACCCGTTCGTCCGTTCCTACGAGTGGTACCTGCTGCCCGACGAGGAGCGTCGCAAGATGCTCGCCGACCACGGCAAGGCCGCCCGCGAGTACAAGGACGTCCGCGCCAACACGGTGTCCTCGTTCGCCCTCGGTGACTACGAGTGGCTGCTGGCCTTCGAGGCACCGGAACTGCACCGCATCGTCGACCTCATGCGCGACCTGCGTGCCACCGAGGCGCGCATGCATGTGCGGGAGGAGACCCCGTTCTTCACCGGGCCCCGCGTCGAGGTCTCGGCGCTGATCGACGCCCTGCCCTGAACCCGGCAATCGGTAGCGACAATGCGGATATCACGCGCATTGTCGCTACCGATTTCGTCTATTCGGTCGGTTCCAGCGTCAGGCTGATGCTGTTGATGCAGTAGCGGAGGTCGGTGGGGGTGTCGTAGCCCTCACCGGAGAACACATGGCCCAGATGGCTTTTGCAGTTCGCGCACAGCACCTCGACGCGGCGCATCCCGAGAGAGTCGTCCTCGACCTCGATGATCTTGTCCCCGGCCAGCGGGGAGAAGAACGACGGCCAGCCGCAATGGGATTCGAACTTCTGCTCGCTGCGGAACAGTTCGGCCGAACAGGCGCGGCACCGGTAGATGCCGACGGTCTTGCTGTCGGTGTACTCGCCGGTGAACGGCGCCTCGGTGCCGGCCTGGCGCAGCACTCGGTACTCGGCGGGGGTGAGGCGCTGCTGCCACTCTTCGTCGGTCAGTTCGGCGAGGTTCTCGGTGGTGGTCTCGGGGGTGCTGTCGGTCATGGGTCCACGGTAGCGCGCCGCGCGAGAACGGCCTGTGCGGGAACGACCGGGGCGGGAACGGCGGCGGTGGACGCTAACCCGACGCCGGGGTGGGGAGCTTCGGCGTGGGGACCGGTTCGGCGCTTGCGGTTGCCGGGGCCGGGGGTGCGTCGGTCTCGGACCGGACGGGCAGTTCCATGCCCGCCACCCCGTCGGCCCGCATGTCCAGGTAGCGGAACAGCAGCGAGCAGAACACCGCGATCATCAGCAACGACCAGCCCCAGGTGACCTTGTTGTACTCGACCATCCAACCGAACGCCGTCCACCGTTCGGAGTAGAAGCCGTCGAAGGTCATGCAGCCGTAGACGCCAAGCCAGGCGGGCCAGTTACGCATCGGCGATCCCGGCAGCAACACCGTCATGAGCAACGGGAACAGCAGCATCGAGTAGTAGCCCTGGCCGAGGGACCCGACGAGGAAGGTCGTGCACAGGAGCACCCCCGACGACGCCGTCAACCAGAGCAGCTCGTTGGCCTTGCGGTAGTACCGGTACAGGAACCACAGGGAGAACGCGGCCATCGCGACGAACGCCACCCGCAGGAGGAAGACCAGCCAGTCGGCGACCCCGAAGTACGCGCCGTTCCCGGCGATCGAGCTGTTGTAGTAGTCGCGTGCCTCGCCGAGGTAGGGCACGGTGCGGCTGATGAAGTCGTTCGCGTCGACCGACATCGGCCACGCGACGGCGGTCAGCACGAGCGGGATCGCGATGGACAGCGCGAACACCCGCCACTGGCGGCTGAGCAGCGGCAGGAGCATCAGCGGGGCCAACACGGGTTTCACCGCGAGGGTGAGTCCCATCGGGACCCCGGCCCACCAGTCGTGGCGCGACCGCATCAACATCAGGAAGCTGACCAGTCCGAGCAGCACGAACGAGTTGAAATTGGTGAAGATCAGCGTGTGCGAGACGGTTTCGGTGCTGAAGAAGAAGAACAGGACCGTGGGCATGACCCAGGAGTTCAGCGCGAACCCGAACATGCGCGTCAGCAGGTACGCGCTGATGAGCAGCACGATCACGCTGACGACGATGAAGGCCCAGCGGGCGCGCTCGTAGTCGATCACCGCGACCGGCGACATCAGCAACGTGCCCGACGGCGGGTACAGATAGTGCGGGTCGACGGTGGCGTAGTTCTCGCCGTAGACCGGCAGGCCGTTGAGGAAGTTGAAGGCGGCCGCGTAGACCGGCTTGAAGTCGTCGGTCCGGTCACCGTTGACGGCCAGGAATACCGAGCGGTGCACGACCATGAACAGACTGATCGGCCACAGGACCATCGGGATGATCCGCTGAGCACTCATCTGGGGATAGAGATACCTGTCGAGAATGGCCACCCGCGAACCGTACTACGTCACGCGAGCGAACTGGGGTGCTGGTCCGGGCAGGCGGGGAGAACTCTGGGGACGACGTGTCAGGTGGGGCAACCGCGCTGCGTCGGCCCGGTCAGCGGGGCCTTGGCGACATACTGGGCGGCGACGTCGGCGGCGCAGGCGCTGCGGGAGAGCGCCGAGAAGCCCAGACCGTCCCATGTGACCGTGATCGGCTCGGCCGAGGCGTTCATGAACAGCGGCACCAGAGCGTTCGCGCCGTTGCCGCCGTTGATCGGATCACGTGTCCCGTTGAGGATCAGCGGGTCCGCGGGCAGCGAGGACGGTGGCCGGACCGGGTCGCCGGACGCCCACCCGTTGCACCGCACCAGCGACAACGCGCTGTTGGCGCCGGTCAGCGGATTCTGCTTCGACCACGCGTCGACGAGGCCGGGCACCTCGTTCTGACCGACGGGACCGGTGACGTCGTTGCACCGTGCCACCAGCGCGCCGTCGGGCAGGCGCAGCGTCGCAGCGCGGTCGGCGAGGCGGACGAGGCCGGCGGTCTGCCCGCGGTCGGCGGCATCGATCTCCGAGGCGAGGTCCAGCAGGGCCTGGGGCCGGTCGGAGGCCAGTGCCAGTGTCGTGGTGATCGCATCGAGCGCGGCGGTGTCGGACAGGCCGTCGAGATTGCCGGCACGCGCCTTGGCGAGTAGGCCGGTCATTCTGGCGACGCCGTTGGATCCCAGGGCGCAACCCGGGAGGGCCGAACACCGTTGCGCGAACCCCTGGAGGGCGGCCTGGACGCCCTGAGCCTGCGACAGCGCGCGATCACGCGCATTGGCCCCGAACGGGGTGGGCGTGTCGAGGATGACCCGGCCCGCGCGGCCGCCGTACAACGACGCATAGGTCAGAACCACGTCCGAACCCTCACCGACACCGATCAGGCCGAGATGTTCGACGCCCCACCGCTGCCGTAGGGTCTCGAGGTCGGAGGCGGCGTACTCGGCGCCGAAACTCAGTTGGTACGGGGTCAACGTCTCGGTGCAACCGTCCGACGCCGACGACGCCGCGGACGCGAGCCGGGTGATCCGCGACGACGTGGTGGTCCCGCGGGCGACGAGCCCGTTGTCGGCGATGGTCGACCGTTCCAGGCGGGTCATGCAGTCGAGGTCGCTGCTCAGCGGGATACCGCGATGATCGACGGCCACCACCGCATGGGAGTCGAGTAGTGCGCGGCCCGGTCCCGACGTCATCACCAGCAGGGTCCGCGACGACGGCAGGTCCGATCCCGACGTCAGCACGAGCGGTGCCGCACCGGCCGGGGTGGCGGCGGTGCGCGCGCGGGTCAGCGCGATCGACACGACCTCGCCCTCGGGATTGTTGCGATCGATCGGGGAGTCGTACTCGGCGCACTCGATCGTCACGCCCTGCGGTCGTGCGACCCCGTAGCGCCCGACCGTCTCCGCGGCGCACTCGGTCCAATCCAGATCGGACTTCGGGACGGTGAGAGCGGGCGCCGGCGGCTCGGTGGACTGCGACGTCACCGGCGCCTTCTGCCCGGGACCGCCCGGGATCAGCTCCGGGCCCCGGTCGGGACCCACCGCGCACGAGGACAGCACGAGGGTGGCGATCACGGCCAGGACGACGCCGGAGAGAATCCTCGGGATCGCGATCGGGCGTCCACCGGCGACCGGGGCGTGCGCGCTTGGCATGTCCGCGAGAGTAGTCAACGTCATCGACGACCGGCCCGACGGCGCTCCCGAGCGGACAGATCCAGTGGATCGGCCCAGTGGATCCGACTCAGTGGATCCGACTCAGTGGATGGAGGAGCGGCCGCGGCGGAGCCAGCGGGTGAACACGAACCCGTCGTCGTCGGTGATGATCGACGTCGGCTGCATCGGGTGGAGCATTCCGGCGGCCACCGTGGTCAAGGGATCCCCGACGCCGGACACGATCCGGCCGGCGGCACCGCCGACGAGGTTCGGGCTCGTGGTCAGGCACAGCTCGTCGAGCAGGTCGGCGGCGACGAGGGAGCCGAGCAGGGTCGGTCCTCCCTCGCAGAGCACGCGCGCCCAGCCGCGTTCGCCGCAACGCTCGAGCAGCGTCGAGGGGTCGACGGTGTCCTCGCCGCAGTCGACGAGGGTGGCGCCGGCATCGACGAGGGCGGCCCGCCGGTCGGCGGGGGCGGCCGCGCACGTCAGCACAACGGTGTTCGGGTCACTCACCGGCGCGAAGTCGGGGAGCACCGACAGGCACCGAGACACGAGTGCGAGTGTCGGGGCGTCGGCCTGCCCGTTGCTCGCGCGGAGGTCGGCGAACAGGCCGTCGGGCCGGGGCTGCCCGTAACCCTCGGCGGTGGCGGTACCGGCACCCACCAGGATCACGTCGGCCAGGCCGCGCAGCACCCGGAACAGCAACCTGTCGCCGGGACCGCCGAGTCCACCGGACTTTCCCTCGTGGGCCACCGAGCCGTCGATGGAGGCCACCATGTTGGCGCGCACGAACGGGGCCGCGGCGCCGGGCCCCGCCGCCGGTCGCGGCGGATAGAGGTACTGCTCGGCCAGCCACAACAGAGCCGCGTCGCCGCTGTCGTCGACGTCGCCGGATGTGACGTGGGTCGCTTTCTGCAGGTGGAACATGCAGTGATCATCTCCTGGATCGTTACTCTCCACACATGGTGGCCCGACTCTGCGATCGCAACCCCGCGACCTCGCCCGACGCACTCATCGATGAGATGGTGCCCCCCTCGACGTTCGACGAGGTGAGCTTCGACTCCTACATTCCCGACCCGAACGAGCCGTCCCAGGCCGAGGCGGTCGCCAAGGCGCGTGATTTCGTGGCGCGGGCGTCGAAGGTGCGGTCGGGCAAGAAGGGCCTCTTCTCCCGCAAGGCGCCCGCCCAGGGCATCGGTCTCTACCTCGACGGCGGATTCGGCGTCGGCAAGACCCACCTCCTCGCCTCGATCTACCACTCGATGCCCGAGCCGAAGTCGTTCGCGACCTTCGTCGAGGTCACGCATGTGGTCGGGGCGCTCGGCTTCGTGAACGCCGTCGAGCGCCTGTCGAAGCACACCGTGCTGTGCATCGACGAGTTCGAACTCGACGATCCCGGCGACACCATGCTCGTGTCGCGGCTGCTGACGGAGCTGACCGCCAAGGGGGTGTCCATCGTGGCCACGTCCAACACCCTGCCCGGGCAGCTCGGCGAGGGCCGCTTCGCGGCGCAGGACTTCCTGCGCGAGATCCGCAAGCTGTCCTCGGTGTTCGAGACGATCCGGGTCGACGGCCCCGACTACCGTCACCGCGATCTGCCGCCCGCCCCGGAACCGCGAAGCGAGTCCGAGCTGGTGGAGATCGCCGAATCCACCGGTGGGGCAACGCTCGACGACTTCGATGCGCTGTGCGAGCACCTCGGCACGCTCCACCCGTCGAAGTACAAGGACCTCGTCGACGGCGTCGCGATGGTCTGCATCTCGGGCGTCCATCCGGCCACGGACCAGTCCGTGGCACTGCGGCTCGTGGTGCTCGCCGACCGTCTCTACGACGCGAACATCCCGGTCACCGTCTCGGGGGCCAAACTCCACGAGATCTTCACCGACGAGATGCTGGCCGGCGGCTACCGCAAGAAGTACCTGCGCGCCACGTCGCGGCTCCTCGCCCTCTCGCGGTTCGCCGAGACGGCGGCCTGAGCCGCGCCCACGAAGCGAGGTCACGGGCCTGAGCCGCGCCCGCGAGCGTGCGACGGGGCGCGTCAGAGCGACCGGGTGAACACGTAGTCGTGTTCGATGCTCCCGTTGAGGCTGAACGTCTTCACGCCGACGCGGGTGAAACCCATCTTGGTGTAGAACCGCTGGGCGCGGACGTTGAGTTGATTGACGCCCAGCCATGCCATCGTGCTGCCGTGCGCTCGGGCGCGGTCGAGCGCGACGGACATCAGCTGGTGCGACGGAGTGACCCCCTGCCGTGAGTGGTGGTCGGGCAGGACGTACATCTTCGACACCTCGCTCACCGGACGTTCGGTGACAACCGCGCACACATCGGGATGGCTCGGTTCGGTGTGCAGCACCAGCGTGTAGCCGATGACCGGTCCGCCGACACCGTCCCGCGCCACCACGACGTCGGCCAGCGGATCGGCGATGTGGTCGCGGAAGTTGCTCTCCTGCAGACTGGTCGAGATGAAGCCGGCGATGTCCTCCGGCGTCGAGTGGGGCGGGCAGGCCAGTGCGAAGGTCGCGGCCGCCACCTGTGCCACCGCTGCCGCGGCGGCGGGGTCGGTGACCACCTCGACGGTGATGTCGCTGAGGTCGATGCGGGTGCCGTCGTGGTCCGGCCGGTCCATGGGGCGATTCTCCCGTCAGGCCAGCGGCCGGGCCGGATCGGCGGTCCAGGCGTTCATCGAGCCGTCGTAGACGGCGACGTCGTCGCGGCCGAGCGTCCGCAGCGCGAGCGCGGCCGCGGTGGCGGCGATCCCGCCCCCGCAGTAGGTGACCGGACGCACCGCGGGGTCGAGCGCACCGGCGTCGGAGAACAGTGCGCGCAGGTCGTCGAGCGGCTTGAGCTTCCCGGCCTCGTCGACGAGCTCCCCGAAGGGCACGTTGACGCTGCCCGGAATGTGGCCGCCCGCGAACGACTCCCGGTCCAGGGCGTTGACCAGCAGCACCGAGGAGTCCTCGGTGCTCGCCGCCACCTCGTCGGTCGAGACGATGCGCTCGGGACGTCGTGCGGCGCTGAACGTGCTTGCCGGATAGGACGATTCACCGGTCTCGGTGGGCAGTGCGGCCTCGGTCCAGGCGGCGTACCCGCCGTCGAGCACGAGGACGTTGTCGAAGCCCTCGAGCCCGAACTGCCACCACAGCCGGGTGGCCCAGATGCCGTTGACGGTGTCGTACACCACGGCGGTCGACTCGTCGCCGATGCCGGCTGCGCCGATCACGGACGCGAACTTCTCCGACGGCGCCGCGGCGAACGGTGCTTCGCCGTCGGGGTCGGACAGGTCGGCGATCTGGTCGACGAACACCGCACCGGGAAGGTGGCCCTGCAGGTAGGACTCTCGTCCCGAGGCGACATGCGCGCCGTCGGCGTCGAAGGTGAGATGGACCGTCGCATCGATGATGCGCAGATTCTCCTCGCCCAGGCGTTCGCGGAGCTCGGCAGCGGTGATCAGCGGTGTGGAGGTCATGCTGCACACGGTAGTCGGCGCCCCTCGCGGTCAGGAGCCCCGGAGGGGTTCGGTTCGGAAGTCGTCGAGATCCACGCGCCGCGTCTTGTCCCAGTAGTCGACGATCCGCCAGGGCAGCACCGCGACCACCCGGCCTGCGGGGTTGCGGTACCAGTTGGTCATGGCCGGATGCGTCCACACCATGGCGGCATGGGCGCGGTCGACGGCGTCGTTGTACTCCTCGGTCACCTCGCGACGCACCTCGAGTGCGCCGAGCCGGTGCTCGATCATCGTGCGGATCGCGTCGCAGACATAGCGGACCTGATACTCGAGGATGCTGATGAAGCTGCCGCCGTGCCCGAGCGCGGTGTTGGGCCCGGTCAGGATGAACAGGTTGGGGAAGTCCGGGGCGGTGATGCCGAGGTAGGCGTAGGCGTCGTGATCTCCCCATGCCTGCACCGTCGTCTGGCCGCTGCGCCCGACGACGTCCATGGGGTAGAGGTAGCGGTCGCTGTGGAACCCGGTGGCGAAGACGATGATGTCGAAGTCGTGCGCGGTCCCGGAGGCGTCGACCAACCCGGTGGGGGTGATGGCGTCGACGCCCTGGCCGACCAGCTCCACGTTCGGGCGGCGCAGCATGCGGAACCACCCGTTGTCCAACAGCATTCGCTTGCCGAAGGGCGGGTAGTCCGGCGTCGACTGTTCGATGAGGTCGTCGCGGTCGCCGAGTTCGTTGCGCATGTAGCGCAGGTAGAACTCGCGGTGGCCGTGGTTGACGGCATTGATCGACGCGGTGGGTTCGGGCCACTGCGGATCGACGTGCAGGGTCGAGTGGACCTTGTCGTTGAAGATCCAGGACAGTCGCGCGCGGTACCACTCCCGGTATCCGGGGAGGTTGTCCATGAGCCAGTGCACGTCGTCGCCGACGGGGGCGAAGTAGTCGTCGTTGGGTGCGATCCACTGCGGTGAGCGCTGGAAGATCGTCATCGAGCCGACGCGGTCGGCGATGGCGGGCCCGATCTGCATCGCGCTGGCGCCCGATCCGATGATGGCGACTCGCTTGCCGGTCAGGGCGCCGGGTTCGTCGAGTTCGTCCGGCCACTGCGCCGAGTGGAAGATCGGGCCGGCGAAGCCGTCGACGCCCGGTAGGTCAGGGACCTTCGGGCGGTTGAGGATGCCGACGGCGCTGATCAGGATGCGGGCGGTGAGGGATTCTTCGCTGCCGTCGGAGTTTCGGATGCGGACCGTCCACTGCTGGGCGTCGGAATCGTAGGTGGCGGTGCGGACCTCGGTGCCGAACCGGACGCGGTCGCGGATGGCGTGGCGGTCGGCGAACGCCTGCAGGTAGCCCTGGACCTCGTCGCGCTTGCCGAAGTGCGTCGACCAGGGGTGGTCGAAAGAGGAGATCGAGTACAGGTAGCTCGGGGTGTCCACACCTGCGCCGGGGTAGTGGTTCTCGTACCAGGAGCCGCCGACCTCGTCGTTCTTCTCCAGGATGGTGTGTTCGATCCCGGCCTCGGCGAGTTGCGTCGAGATCAGCATCCCCGCGACGCCCGCCCCGATGACCAACGCGGTCATGGAGGTGGCGAGATCGTGGGGCACCGTCGGCAGGTGCACACCGCGCAGGTCGCCGCGGATGATCTCGGTCATCATCGGGCCGAACTCCGCGGGCACCTCCTCGCCGGCGGTGAAGGACATCAGCGCCGCGACGAGTGTCTCGTCGGCAGGCTGCCGGGCGGGTGCGCCCCGGTCGTACCAGCTCTCGAGGGCGTCGACGACGGCGTCACGGATCTCGCCGCGGACCTCCTCGGGCAGCCCGCCGGTGGAGTTGTCGTCCATCCCGCGGCTGCGTGTCGGGCGGTAGCGGTCGGCCATCCAGCGGCGGTCGCCGGTCATCTCCACCAGCACGGCCAGCAGTGTCGGGATGTTGCCCGCGTCGACGGCCCGGCGGATCTCCGCGGTGCTGGGTCGGGTCGCCGAACGAAGGGAAACTGAAGTCATGACCTGAAACTAACCACTGTTAGTGCCCGCACGTCAACACCGGGATCTTCACGCATGTTCGTCTCTTGACGTCGGAAAGCTCGTATGCGACTGTGTGCTCAGTCATACTAACAACGGTTAGTGATCACGGAGGTTGACATGGAACTCAGCGAAGCAATGCGCACGACCGGCACGTGCCGCTACTTCAGCGACAAGCCGGTCGAGGACGAGGTGTTCTACCGGGCGTTCGACGACGCGCGGTTCGGTCCGCAGGGCGGCAACCGCCAGCCCGTTCGCTGGGTTGTGGTGCGCGACGACGCGACGAAGCAGCGTCTTGCAGACACGTACCTGCCGTTCTGGGAGCCGTACTACGACTCGATCCTCGAGGGCAGCAAGAAGGTCGGCGCAGTTCCCAAGACCATCGAGAGTGCCAACTACTTCGCCCATCACCTCGCCGAGGTCCCGGCGCTCGTCGTCGTGTGTGCGGAGATGGACGGACTGCACCCGACCGACCACGAACTCGGCCGGCTCAGCGTCGTCGGCGGTGCGTCGATCTACCCGAGCGTGCAGAACCTGACCCTCGCACTGCGGCAGCAGGGTGTGGCCACCGCGCTCACCACCCTGCTGTGTGCCGCGGAGAACGAGGTCAAGGAACTTCTCGGTATCCCCGACGAGTACCTGACCGCCGCGCACATCGCGGTCGGTTACCCGCGCGACGGCTTCCCTCGCAAACTGACCCGTAGCCCGGTCGAGGAGATCGCATTCCTCGACCGCTTCGACAGCCCGATGTTCACGTGAGCGCGCCCACCGTGTCGCCCAGCGACCGCAAGCTCACCGAGGCCCAGACCTCGATGCTCGGACGCGCCACGATCGGCGACCAGCTGCGCCGGCTGGCCCGATCGCAGGGTTCGACGCCCGCGATCATCGCCTACGACGCCGACGGCGGCCGCACCTCGACGTCCTACGCCGATCTCGACCGGATGGCGAATCGTGTCGCGCACGTGCTGCTCGAGCTCGGCGTCGGCCGCGGGGATCGTGTCGCGGTGATGAGCCGGAACCGCGTCGAGAGTGTCGCCACCTACTACGGCGCACTCAAGATCGGTGCGGCGTACTCCGGGGTGAGCCCCATGTTCCGCGAGGGCGAGATCGCCCAGCAGCTGGGACATCTCGAGCCGACGGTGCTGGTCGTCGAACGGCAGCTGGCGACCCTGGCCGGTCCGATCGCCGACAGCCTCGGCATCTCGGTGCTGGTCGTCGGCGAGCCGGAGTCGAATACGTGGAACTCCTTCGAGGAGTCGGTCACCGCCGCCGACGACACCGAACCCGAGTGCGACGTCGACGAACACGACCTCGCGATGATCGTCTACACCAGTGGGACCGAGTCGACGCCCAAGGGCGTCGAGATCGCGCACCGCAACTATCTGATCTCCACCGCGCCCGCCTACACCTGGGGTCTGCGCTGCCGCAACGACGACGTGTGGCTCTACGTCATGCCGTTCCACACCATCGCCGGGATCGGCTCGCTGACCTCGCTGACGCTGCTGGGTGCCACGCTGGTGCTGCCCGCCGCGGTCGACCCGGCGACGTCGCTGCGGATGATCCGCGACGAGAAGATCTCGGTCCTGGCGCAGACACCGACGTTCTTCATCGCGCTGGCCAATCACCCCGACTTCGGGGCCGAATCGGTCGGTTCGGTGCGTCGTTGCCTGACCTACGGCGGTCAGGTCTCGCCGCATGCGGTCGACGCGTGGGCCGCGGCCACACCGGAATCGGTGTGGGGTACCTATTGGGGTCAGTCGGAGCTCACCCAGCTGGGCTCGGTCGGCTGGTTCCGGCGTCTCGAGGACGTACCCGGCCAGGACCCGACGTGGATCGGCAAGCCGGTGGGTCACCTCGAGGTCCGGGTCGTCGACGCCGACGGCAACGAGGCGGAGGAGGGCGAACTGTTGTGTCGCACACCGTCGGTCATGATCGGCTACCACAAAGACCCGGAACGTACCGCGCAGGTGCTCGACGGCGGTTGGGTCCACACCGGCGACATCGTCCGGATCGACGCCGAGGGCAACATGTTCTTCCGCGATCGACGCAAGGACATGATCAAGACCGGCGGGTTCAACGTGGCCTCGCAGGAGGTCGAGCGCGTACTGCAGGCACACCCCGACGTCGAACGTGCGGCAGTGGTGGGCCTGCCCGACCCGTACTGGTCGGAGGCGGTCACGGCCTTCGTCGTGTTACGCGAGGGTGCTTCGGTCACCGACGAGGAGATGCGTGAGTACTGCCGTACCGATCTGGCGTCGTACAAGGTGCCCAAGGCGGTCTACCTGGTCGAGGCGTTGCCGACCGATGCCCAGGGCAAACTGCTCAAGCGCGAGTTGAGGAAGGCGTATGGAACCGGTCAGGGCTGAGAACGGCACCGGCGGCGCCGCTGCGGCGCAGGGCTCCGAATCGTCGACGGTTCGAACCGACCGTCGGCGTACGCGGCGCGACGAGATCGTCGAGGCGGCCGCCCGGTACTTCGCCGACCACGGGTACTCCAATGCCGGTATGCGCGACATCGCGCAGGCCGTCGGGATGCGGGGCGCGAGTCTCTACAACCACTTTCAGTCGAAAGAGGAGATCCTTTTCGCGATCGCGTTGCGGATGACCGAGGACCCGCAACAGGATCTGCTGCTCCTGGACGGGGAAGGTGGACCGGTCGAACGGTTGACGAGTCTGGTCGAGGCGCATGTGCGCCGGCTCGCGCGGTACCGGGTGGAGCACCTGGTGGCGCTGCGGGAGCTGTCGGCGCTGACGCCGGAACACCGCCGCGCGGTGACCGACTACCGGAAGTACTACCAGCGACGCATCCGCGACGTGATCGATGCGGGTGCCCGCCTGGGGCTGTTCGAGGTGCGCGATCCGCACCGGTCGGCGATCGCCGTGCTGGACCTGATGAACGGGATCAGTTGGTGGCTCAACGACTCTCACGACGTCGACCAGCTGGTCAGTGACTACGTCGACTTCACGATCGGCGGCGTCCTCCACCATCGGCCGGTGTCGTGAGCGGTCCGCTCGCGGGCGTGCGGGTGGTGGAGATGCCGGGCCTGGGACCGACGCCGCACGCAGCGATGATGCTCGCCGATCTCGGCGCCGACGTCATCCGGATACGTCGACCGGGACCCGATCTGCCGGGTCCTGACGGGATCACCGATGCCGATGCGGGTCTGTACCGGTCCCGACGCAGCGTCGACGCCGACGTCAAGAATCCCGGCGACCTCGTTCGCATCCGCGAGATGATCACGCGGGCAGACATTCTCCTCGAGGGATTCCGTCCGGGCGTGATGGAACGTCTCGGTCTCGGCCCGGAGATCTGCGACGCCGCACCGCAACTCATCTACGCACGGATGACGGGCTGGGGCCAGGACGGCGATCGCGCCATGAGCGCCGGCCATGACATCAACTACCTCGCCGTGACCGGCGTGCTGGAGGCGATGGGTCCGGCCGGTGCGCCACCGGTGCCGCCGCTGTCCCTGGTCGGTGACTTCGGCGGGGGATCGATGCTCCTGGTCGTCGGTGTTCTTGCCGCACTGCACGATCGCTCCCGCTCCGGGGTCGGCCAGGTCATCGACGCCGCGATGGTCGACGGGGCCGGGCTGCTGGCTCAGCTGCAGTGGTCGTGGAAAGCGGCCGGACGCTGGGTTTCCCGGTCCGAGGGCAATCTGCTCGACGGTTCCGCACCGTTCTATGCGACCTATCGATGCGCCGACGAGAAGTTCATCGCCGTCGGAGCGCTGGAAGAGAAGTTCTGGCAGAACCTGATCGACACACTCGATCTGGGTGACCTGCCGGATCGGTGGGACCGCGCCAACTGGCCGATCATCACCGCGGCGCTCGGCGCGCGGTTCGCGACGCGCACCCGTGAGGAGTGGCAGGAGGTGTTCGCCGGTGTCGACGCCTGCGTCACACCGGTACTCGATTTCGACGAAGCCGCCGCCGATCCGGTTGCGGTGCAACGCCGAAGCCATGTCCGCGTCGACGGCGCGATCCAGCCGGCACCCGCACCGCGCTTCTCTCGAAGCGCCTTGGGGACGCCGAGACCGTCGACGACGGCCGAACTCACACAGGTCCTCGACGACTGGTCGGTGACCCTGGATTTCCGCAAGTAGAGGGTGATGACCTGGCGATTTGGTCGGTTGCGAAGCCCCGGGTAGCGTTGCTGACTACGACGCGGGGTGGAGCAGCTCGGTAGCTCGCTGGGCTCATAACCCAGAGGTCGCAGGTTCAAATCCTGTCCCCGCTACGAGAAGATGACCCGCTTCCCAGGTGACCAGATCACCGGGGGAGCGGGTCATCTCATATCCGGATCAGGCGTCGCCCACACTCTGTCTCATCGCGGTCAGCGCCTTGCGCAGACGCGTCACGTCGGTGGACGAACTGCCACGCATCCCGAAGTCGATGGCGGTGAGCGCGCGTGTGGCGGAGTCGACGGTGTCACGTCCCTTGGCCGTGATCGTCACGCATGTGGCCCGCCGGTCGGTCGGGTGAGGGCTGCGCCCGAGGAGCTTTCGTGCCTCGAGCCGGTCCGTCGCCAGTGTCGCGGTCGTGGCGTGCACCATCAGATTGCGTGCCAGGCTCGAGATGAGCCTGGTGCCGTGCTCGGACAGCTGAAGCGTCATGAGCAGTAGGTAGTCGGTCATGTTGAGACCGTGCTTCTTCAGCTCGGAGTCCACGGCGTCGGCCACGATGCGCTGATAACGCAGCAGGGATGTCAGCGCCAAGAAGCGTTGCTCATCGCCGTCGAGTGTCTGATGCTCCCAGTAGTGGCGCGCCCAGTCCACCGGGTCGGTGATGGTGTCCGGTGTGTTCTGCGTGCTCGTCACTTACGTGCCTCCTGTGGCATTGCCCCCTGGTCGACGGCCGAACCGCCTCCGCCGCCGATTGATACATAAAGTCTAGTACTAGAGTTTGACAGAAGTTCAGCAGAGTGCGGCGGTGAACCGCGTGGGAGCCGCCGCCCGGCCGGTTGGTGAGTGGAACGCGCATCGAGCACCGGAGCGACGGGCCCCGATGCTCGATGCGTGATCACAGACGGCGATCATGTCCGGTCTGTTCGGTGCACCGCCGCTGAGGTCGTGGCGGGGCACGTACTGGTGTTGCGACGTGGGTGTGGGGTCGTCTCAGGCCAGGTAGTCGATCATCGCCTTGGTGTCCTTGTAGAAGACATCGATCTCGATGATCTGTTCGTTCTCGAACCGGTAGACCTCGACCATCGGAAGCGTCAGGGTCGCGTCGGCGCCCTCACGCTTGAAAGTGGCGACCTGACGGGTGATCACGTTGTTCTCGTCGACGTCGAAGATGTCGATGTCGCTGACCGTCAGGTGCGCGAGCGAACTGATCTTGGTCATGAGGGCCCGTAGCCCTTCCTTGCCCTTCCACTCCCCGCCGTAAGGCAGCTCGTCTGCCTCCCGGACAACGATGTCGGGGTGGAACGGGTCCGACTGTCCCTCGACGCTCCTGTCGGTGAGATCACCTTTGATGCCGTCGTCGCGAGTCCGAGGGTGCCGCGGACGATCTGGGCTGCGCGTGATGCCATGTTCTTCAGTTCTCGTTGCGTGGGGTGAGCGAGAAAGTGGTGGTTCGGATGCGGTGGCCGTGCGCCTCAGGCGTTCTCGACGCGGTCGAAAGCAAGGCGCAGACGGTTGGGGGCCTGCACCGCTCCGGCCTGGTAGATCGGTCCGGCGTCGGGGCCGGCGGGTCGGACATTGGTCACGCGACTCAGCAGTTCGTCGAAGGCGATGTCGATCTGCATTCGAGCGAAGGTGGCACCGAGGCACCGGTGGGTCCCGTGCCCGAAGGCGAGGTGGCTCTTGCCTTTCCGGTCGAAGTCGAGAATGTCCGCACCGGGGAAGTGCTGCGAGTCCCGATTGGCCGAGGCGTACATGAGCATGAGGATGTCGCCCTTGCTCAGCGCCTGGTCGCCGAGCACCGCGTCGCGGGTGACGATGCGCCGGAGAGCGAGCACCGGTGACTGGTGGCGCAACAACTCATCGAGATCGTTCTTGACCCAGTTCTTCTGCCGCAGGCGGTTCTCCAGCTCCGGGTCACGGGCCAGCGTGCCGGCCCGCGAGCTGAGCAAGACCAACTTCATCAAGGCACTGCACACCGATCCGGGCTGGACCCCGTTGTTCGCCACCTGTGCGGGCGTCGTCGTCAATGTCGGCTCGCCGCTGAGTCACGCGGCGATCGTCAGCCGCGAGCTGGGTATACCGGCCGTTCTGGCGGTCGAGCAGGCGACAAAGCGGATCAAATCGGGAATGCTCCTGACCGTCGACGGTACGACCGGAACGGTGACTGTGCACTGATCATGTTGCACCGCAATGCAATCGGCTCCGCTTCCTTCCGGAGGCGGAGCCGATTGCATGGTGGCGGTCGGGGTTGCGAATACCGGCGAGTCGATGCCTCCCGGGCAAGTTAGTCTATTGACAAATACTCTAGTACAAGACAATCTGAAATTGTTGCACGCACGGCCTCGGAATCTCAGCGAGGTCCCCGAGTGGCGCCCGCCCACGTGGCGGTTGAGGATCGGAGTCGACATTTCCACGATCACGGACAGCACCGACACCACGGCAGAACCTGCCGGTACTCGGCAAACTGTCGCATTGATCCCTCGTCCCGGTGTTGTCGATCTCGTCGACATCGTCGAACCCGATGCGGCGCCGGGGGAGGTCACCGTGGCGATAGACCTCTGCGGGGTCTGTGCCACCGAGGTGCGGGCCTACCTCTCCGGAGGCGGGCACGGGCCGATGCTGTGCGGTCACGAGTGGACCGGTCGCCTGGTCGCGGTCGGCGGGGCCGGTGCGGGCCTGACGGTCGGACAGCGGGTGGTGGTGGGCGTGCCCGACCCGTGCGGCGAGTGCGCGGCGTGCCGGGCCGGGCGGCCCGACTTCTGTTCCTTCGTCATGTCCGTGGCCCGGGGCCGCGACCGACGACCTGAGCAGCCGCACGGCGGATTCGCCCGCCTCCTGACAGTGCCCGCCTATCGGGTCGTGCCCGTCCCCGATGGTGTTTCCGAGGTGGCAGCAGCGCTGGTGGAGCCCGCCGCGGTGGCGTGGCATGCAGTCCGTCGCGGCGCGATCACCGCGGGAGAACGGGTGCTGGTAGTGGGTGCCGGCCCCATCGGGCTGCTCGTGCTCCAGTGCGCACGGGCGATCGGAGCGGTCGACGTCCCGGTCGTCGAGCTGTCCGAGGCGCGCAGGAAGGCGGCGAAATTATCCGGCGCTCAACATGTCTCGGAGTCCACCACCGACCTTGTCGATGAGTACGACGTCGTCGTCGACTGCACCGGAGATCCGGACACGATCGATCAGTCACTCGGTGTCCTGTGTCAGGGCGGCCGGGTGGTGCTGGTCAGCGATGCGGGTTCGGCGACCATCGCCCCCCGGATGTGGCTGGCGAAGGAGGCGTCCATGATCGCTGCCGCAGGCTATACGCGAGCGGAGATCGTCGAGACCCTCGACCTGATCGCAGCCGGCCGCATCCAACCGGAAAAGCTGCACACCCGCACGGTCGGCCTGGGCTCGCTGTCGATCGGCCTGGAGGACCTGGCGGCGAGTGACACGACCGACATCAAGATCATGCTCGACCCGAGGATCAAGGAGAACTGATGAAGATCGGACTGCGCTACGACATGCGTGCGCCGGATCTCGGACCGGGATCGCCGAGTCCCGGCGATTTGTACAAGGCAGCCGTAGAGCAGTGCGTCTGGGCGGACGAGAAGGGTTTCGACACCGTCTATCTGGCCGAACACCACGGGGCCGAGGACAACTACTGTCCGTCGCCGATGATCCTGGCAGCTGCGATCGCGGGTGCCACCGAGCAGATCGAACTGCATTTCTCGGCGCTGTGCATCACGATGCACGACCCACTGCGGCTGGCCGAGGACCTCGCCGTCCTGGACCTCATCGCGGGACCCGGCCGGGTCCTGATCACCGCGGGCATCGGTTACCGGCCACAGGAGTTCGAGATGTTCGGGGTCGATTTCGCCAACCGGGGCAAGGTCTTCGAAGAGAAGCTGGAGGTGCTGCGGACCGCCTGGCGTGGCGAGGAATTCGATCATCGCGGTACTCGCGTCCGGGTGACGCCCCAGCCGGGAACCCCCGGCGGGCCGACCATCTACATCGGTGGGAACGCGAAACCGTCGGCGCGCCGCGCGGCTCGTATGGGCCTGGGATATCGGCCTGCCACCGAAGAGCTTTACCGCTTCTACGCCGAGGAATGCGTCGAGCACGGTCATCCTGAACCCGAGCCCTTTCCCCGGCACGGCCCGGCGTTCGTCTACGTGGCCGAGGATCCGGAGGCCGCGTTGGTGGAGGTGGCTCCGCACGTGATCCACGCCAGCAACATGTATGCGTCGTGGGCGGGTGAGCGAACCAACGCCACCAAGAACGGATACTGGCGGGAGAAGAGCGATCTCGACTCGATCCGGAACGACCCCTCGATGTGGATTCTGAGCCCGGAGGAGGCGGTCCAGAGGCTGTCCGAGCTCGATGACTCCTACGAGTTACGGTTGCATCCACTCCTCGGCGGTCTACCCCCCGAGATGTCCTGGCGCAGTTTGGATTTGCTGGCGGACAAGGTCCTGCCGCGGGTTCGCACCGCACAACCGGTGAGCTGACCTCGCGGACCCGACGATTCGCCCCGGCAGGAGAGTTTCCTGCCGGGGCGAACTGTTGTTGACGGGTCGGCCTCAGAGATCGAGCACGAGCCGCTCGCCCTTGCAGCGGCTGGTGCAGATCATCATGACGTCGTTGGCTGCCTGCTCGTCCTCGGTGAGGTAGTCGTCACGGTGATCCGGTTCGCCGTCGATCACCCGGGTCTCGCATTCGCCGCAGTACCCTTCCTCGCAGGAGAACGGCTGTTCGGGAAGGATCTTCTGGACTTCGCCGAGGATCGTGCCGCCTTCGGGAACGGTGATGGTGACACCGGTCTGGTACAGCTCGACCTCGAAGGAACCACCGCTGTGATCGATCGTGCCGCTCGCGGCGAACCGTTCGAAGTGCAGGCCCCCGAGGTGATCGTGCTTGGTGAACTCCGCGGCAACGGCATCGATCATCGGGCCCGGGCCGCAGGTGTAGATCTCGGTGCCGGCGGGGGCCTGGGCGAGAATGAGCGCGAGGTCGGGATGGCCCCGCTGGGCATCGATCCACAGGTCGACGGACTCACCGTGCGCAGCGAGGGATTCTCGGTAGGCCATCGACGACTCGGTGCGGCCGCCGTACACCAACCGCCACGCGACTCCGCGGCGGTTGGCCTCCTCGACCATGGGGATCATCGGCGTGATGCCGATGCCGCCACCGATGAACAGGTAGGATTCGGCATCGACGAGCGCGAAGTTGTTCTTGGGCGGGCGTACCTCGAAAACTGCTCCCACAGAAGCCAACTCATGAATTTCGCGTGACCCACCACGCCCTTCCTGTTCTTCGAGAACCGCGATCCGGTATGTCTGCAGATCGGCGGTGTCGCCACAGAGCGAGTACTGACGCAAGAGCCCTGAGGGCAGGCGGAGTTCGACGTGGGCTCCGGGCTCCCAGGACGGGAGGTCTCGTCCTGTCGCGTCGCTCAGGCTGATCTGGATGATCCGGTCGGCGACTTCCCGAACGTCGGTGACCTCGAGTTTGAGAAGAGCGACTGTGGTGAACATGCGCCGTCCTATCGGTACTGGTGCCCGGAAACAGAAAACCTGGTGACCCAGGGGGTTCGGAAAATAGTCCTGTGCTAAATAGTCGCAACCCAGACTATTGGGTGTCAAGGCTATTGGGGAAGGTGGCCTTCCCCATCAAGGGCGCGCGCCGGCGTGGCAGATCGCACCGACCGCTATCGATGTGATGTGTGTCATAGGTAGTCGCGTAGGTACTTTTGCGAATGGAAGTACGCGTGCGCGCTCATCACACTGATGAGTGCCACTAAGGAGGCCACAAGATGAACGCAACGCAGTGCAACGTCCTGGAGAAGGTAGCGGTCGACGAGTTGGCCGCGCGGTTCGGCGCCGTGGGCGGCCCGATGTACCGATCTGCGATTCACGAGGCCTCGGACAGCATCACGCCTGCTCTGAGCGGTCTCGTGGAACTCGGGCTCGTCACACCCTCGGTGGATTCCGCGAGCGGATACGGGGTCCGGATCACGCCGGCGGGCGTCGAGGCACTGGCCTATCTCGCCTCCGATGCGGTCTGATCACGACGCCCGGGGGCAGGTCAGGCGTCGCCCTCGGTGGCGCTCATCCATCGAGCGATCTGGGTCCGGGAACGGAATCCCAACTTGGTGAGGATGTGGTCGACATGAGCGTCGACGGTGCGGGGCGAGATGCCGAGTCTGGTGGCGATCTCTTTGTTGGTGAGGCCGTCGGCCACCACCGCGGCAACCTGACGCTCGCGACGGGTGAGTGTCGACTGCCCGGTCGACGACGCGCGCCGGGGCCCTGGGCCCGCGTCGACCCCACGGGCGAGGCGCACCGCGTCGTCGAGCGTCATCTTGCGTCCCTTCGTGCGGACGGCCTCGAAGGCCTCGTCACCCAGGTCGCGCCGTAGACGCCCTTCGACGGTCACGGTGACCGGGCGAAGCGCGGCCTGCGCGAGTGTCATCTGACTGTGCTGACGCCACACGGTCTGCGCGGCGCCGAGCAGCGTCGCCGCACGGACGGGATCATCCACGGCCGCACACCACCCGATCACCTCCAGGCAGACCACGACCATGCCCGGGTAATCGAAGGCGCCGTACAAGTCGATCGCCTCGATCATGAGAGCTTCGGCGGCGGCCGAGTCACCCTGATGCCAACGAAGAATCCCCGTTGGTCCCAGTGCGATTGCCTTGGCCAGGTGCGCTCCGTGCCGATCAGTGTACTCGAGATGGCGGTTGGTGAACTTGTCCGCAGTCTCGGGGTCGGTGATGAACGCATAGAGTGCGGACAAGGCCATGCAGTCCGCGACGAGACCTGGACTCACATCAGGCGCTGCCAGTTCGATTGCCTGCTCGGCGAGATCGAGTGCGCGGAGATCATCGTGGCGCAACGACGCCTCGAGGGCCGCGGCAAAGCGTGCGTCGAACCGGAACTCGTCGGTTCCGAGTTGTCGCCTCAGATCGTCGTGCTCCCGGAGGAATGCGGCGGCGCGGTCTACCTCGCCGATGAGGAGGCCCAGGATGCTTCCGGTGACGAGTGCTTTTGCCCGGACCGGCGTCGGGTCGACCAAACACTTGAGAGCGCGGCTGGACCACTGGAATGCTTCCAGCATGGTCCCCGTCTGTGACCAATACGGGCGCAGGGCGCGCACGATCTCGACGGCTGCAGCCTCCTCCCCGTACTGAGACAGACTGAACGCCAGCGCTTCCCGGATGTTTGCGTGTTCAGCCATGGTGTGCCGGAACCACTCGATGTCGTCGGGACTGCAGTAATCGGTGTCCGAACGCTGTGCAAGACGTAGGAAGTAGTCGCGGTGGCGGATCTTGACGGTCGAGACCTCGGCGGAAGTTTCCAACTTCTCGAGCGCATACTGCCGCATCGGCTCGAGCAGCCGGTAGCGGCGCTGCTGATCCTGAACGTCGTCGACCCTGACGATCATCGACTTGTCCAGCAGGCCGATCAGTTCGCGCAGGACACCGGCGCCGGACGCGAGCGGGATGCAGACGCCCTCCGCGGTCTCCGCGGTGAAACCGCCGGCGAACACCGAGAGTTGTTCCCACACCTGCCGTTCGCGGGCCGAGCACAGGCGATAACTCCAGTCCACGACGGACTCCAGGGTCCGGTGCCGGGCGGTGCGGGTTCGCTCGACAGCGGTCAGCAGGGTGCTGTCGTCGAGTCTCTTGGCGATCTCGGTGGGTCCGAAGATCCTGATGTTCGCAGCCGCGAGCTCGATCGCCAGGGGCAGTCCTTCGAGCTTCCGGCAGATCTCCTCGACGGCGCCGCGATTGTCGTCGGTGATCTGGAAGTCCGGTTCGGCCGCCGACGCGCGCTCCTCGAACAGGAGCATCGCTTCACCCAGTCCGCCGGGCGACCGGACTGTCAACGGACTGACCGGCAGCAGCTGTTCGCCCTCGACGCCGAGCGCCTGCCTACTGGTTGTCATCACCTTGATGGTCCCCGCGGCGGAAAGCAGGCGGCTGACCAGATCCGAGCAGGCGTCGATGAGGTGCTCGCAGTTGTCGAGGACCAGGAGCAGCCGCTTCGTCCGCAGATGCTCCGCGAGGAGACCGAACGCGTCCGGGGAATCAGTGGGTAGCCCGAAGAGTCCGCAGATGGTCTGGGTCAGCAGAGCTCCCTGACGAAGGTCGGCGAGCTCGACGAGCCACACTCCATCGGGGAAGTCGCGACGGACGCCACCGGCCACCGCGGCTGCCAGGCGGGTCTTCCCGACCCCGCCGACTCCGGTCAGCGTCAGCAGGCGAGTGGTTCCCAGGAGATTTCTCGAGCGGATGAGATCCTCACGCCTGCCGACGAAGCTCGTCATCTCCACCGGCAGGTTGCCGGTCGGGCGTGCGGTCATCGAGTCAGTATCTCATTGGACCGACTCGCCTCGGGTCGTGGATGGACGAGACCTGGTCGGAATTCAGTGCGCGGGCACGAGTTCGACCGGCAGTGACGCGATCCCGCGCAGGATGAAGCTCCGGTTGTATCCGACCTCGGTGAGCTCGCCAACCGGGGCGATCCTCTCGACGCGCGAGAGAAGCGTCTCGAGAGCGATGATCGCCTCGCGCCGAGCGAGGTGCATTCCGAGGCAGAGATGCTCGCCGCGACCGAAGGACAGGTGCCGGTTGCGGTCGTTGCGCTCCGAGATCTCGTGCGGGCAGGCGAAGACCCCCGGGTCGCGGTTGGCGGCCGCGTAGATCATGTAGACCATGGACCCGACAGGCAGGTCGGTACCGGCGAGGTTGTGGTCCTCGGTCAGTGTGCGGTACATCCCCTGGGTCGGGGCCTCGAGTCGAAGGATCTCCTCGACGAAGTCGGGAATTCGCGAACTGTCCGCCTTGAGTTCGGCCAACAGCTCAGGAGTGCCGGTGAGCTTGAGAAGGCAGCTGCCGATGAGGTTGGTCGTCGTCTCGTTGCCGGCGACCAGGAACTGCACCAGCATCTGCAGGAGCTCGTCCTCGGTGAGAGGGCGCTCACCGTCGACGCGGGATTGCACCACGGAGGTGAGCAGGTCGTCCTTCGGCTCGCGTTCACGGTCCCCGATCTGCTCGGTGAAGTAGTCGTAGAAGTCGTCGACGGCCTCGAAGAGGTCGATGATCTCCGTGCGGTCGAGATCGTGCGCCCCGACCCCCTGGGTGAACGCGATGGTCCACTGCTTGAAGACCTCCATCTTCGATTCCGGCACACCGAGGATTCTTGCGATGACCGTCATCGGGAACGGGAACGTGAAGTCCTGCACGAGGTCGACCCGCCCCTTTGCGACTGCCGAATCCGCGATGCTCTCGGCGATCTCGGTGATCGCCGGCGCCATCGTCTCGATGCTGCGCGGCGAGAACGCGGCGGTGACCAGTCGGCGCTGGCGGCGATGCTCCGGAGGATCGGAGTTGACCAGAACAGGGGATTGACTCAGCCGCAGCCGACGCGCTGCCTGGTCCCGGGTCGCCTGGGGGTAGCTGTCGTCGGCCACCACGCGCCCGGCCAGCGAGGTCACCGAGGCCGGCCCACTCTGCTGTCGGCTGGAGAAGATCTCCGGCTGCCGCAGGATGGTGAGGACGTCGTCGTACCGGGTGACGACCCAGGCGTTGAGCGCGTCGCTCCAGGCGATGGGATGTTCCTCCTGAAGGGTCTGGTAGGTGGGGAACGGACACTTGCGGGCTTCGGGATCGAGCGCCACCAGCTCGTCGAAGCCGGCTTCCGGCGGAATGGCGGCGGTGGTCGTGGTCGTGGTGGTCATCAGGCGCTCCTTCGTGAACATCTCGGGTATCGGGGACGGGTGAGCGGTGACAGCGAGTCGACGCGTCGACCGGCTACGGGCCTGCCGGGCGACCAGCGTTGCGGGCGGCCGCTTTTCGCTGCCGCCAGGTGTCCAGGTCGGCGTAGTCGCGGACGGCCGTGACGGTGTCGTCGGCCAGCTCGAACACACCGACCACGTCGATGGCTGCCTCGTGGCCGGCGAACCAGAATCGGTCGACCCGTTCCACGAATGCGAGTGGTCCGGCGGCGAGGTGACCGAGTAACTCCCAGCTGACCCGATCGGCATCGGTCAGCGAGGCACGCAACGCCTCGATCACGGCCTCTCGGCCCACCACCGGTGGGTGAGGTACGAGGAACTGGTAGGAGACGTCCTCACTGAGGCAGTTCGCGAGCGCATCGAAGTCGCAGGCGTTGACGGCGTCGAAGAACTCGGTGAGCGGACGAGGCAGATCGGCTGAGGCATTGCTCATCTCACGGACCTTTCGTTCGGGTGCGGACGCGGTCGTTGTGCCGAAGCGTATAGCTCAGTACTCTACCAATCAACTATCGATCAAGAGACTGTTCAGTCCAGGAGGCCCAGGATGACCGAGAAGATCGACCGGGTGGCGGGAGCAGACGTGGACACCGAACGTCACCAGCGGTGGCGCGCAGATGTCGAGCGCGTCTTCGAATCCCGCACGGTGAGATCGCGCGAAGCGTTCGCGCGGGCCCGGCGGCACATCCCCGGCGGGGTACCCGGCGGCCTCGGTTTCATGAGCCCGCACCCGGTGTACTTCGAACGCGCCGAGGGGGCTTACGCCTGGGACGCCGACGGCAACAAGTATCTGGACGTCATGTCCGGTGATTGGCTGCTCCCTCTCGGGCACTGCCACCCGGACGTGTTGGAGGCGACCATAGGTCAGCTGCGACGCGGCACCACTTACTGCTCGCCGCACGTCTCGCTGGGTGCCGATCTGGCCGCCGAGCTCAACCGTCGGTTGCCGTCGATGGAGCAGGTCCGGTTCACCGCCTCCGGTACCGAGGCCACGATGACCGCACTCCGTCTGGCCCGGGCGTTCACCGGCCGGCCCAAGATCGCGAAGATGCGTGGCGGTTACCACGGCACCCATGACCTCTCGCTGATCGCCAACGGACGCTTCGCGGATCCGGGAGCTGTTCCGCCCGGCCTCATCCCGGGTTCGGAGGATGCGGTCGTCCTCCTGCCGTACAACCACGCCGACGAAGCCGAACAGATCATCGTCGGACACGCCGGGGAACTCGCGGCTGTCATCGTCGAGCCGATCCTCGGCGGCACGGGAATGATCCCCGCGACGTCGGAGTTCCTCTCTCGACTTCGTGAGGTGACGAGCCGGTTCGGGATTCTGCTGATCCTCGACGAGGTGGTCTCGTTCCCCATGGGCGAGCACGGCGCGCAGGGGTATTTCGGGGTCGAGCCGGATCTGACCACGCTGGGCAAGTCCATCGGCGGCGGGCTGCCGCTCGCGGCCTACGGGGGACGGGCCGACATCATGGCCCTGGTCGATCCGGTCGTCGATCCGATGACGCAGATGCGCCATGCGACGACCCTGGGCGGTATTCCGGCTACGCTGGCCGCTGGCCTGGCGCAGGTGCGCGCACTGACTCCCGCCGTGCACGACCATCTCAACCGGCTCGGTGAACAGCTCCGCGAAGGTGTGCGAGACATCGGTCGGCGCACGGGCGCGCCACTGCAGGTCACCGGTTTCGCGCATGTCTTCGGAATCCACTGGACCCCTACGCCTGTCGTGGATCTGGAGACCGCGCTCACCTCGGACAAGACGATCACGAATCTGCTCACGACCAGTCTGTACAACCAGGGGATCCTGATGTTCAAGTCCGCGTTGGGCACAGTGACCTCACCGATGACCGACGGTGACGTCGCGATGTTCCTCGAGGCGCTGGAACGTTCGGTGGCCGACAGTGGACTGGCGAGCTGAGGATCGACCAGCGTCGACGCCGAGGTGGCCCGGCGCGCGAAGGTGTCGCGCCGTGTCAGCCGCGGGCGGCGTCGATGAGCGGACCGAGGTCGGCGAGGATCTTCAACCACGCTCGGGGGGTGTCGATCTCGGAACAGAAGTTGGTCTCCACGATGACGCCTTCGAAGCCGGCGGTGGCGCATTCCTCGACGCGCGTGGACATTTCGGGAATGCTGAGCCGTTTGCCCGCGGTGGATTGTTGTGCGACCCGGTAGATGACATCGAGTGGAGCCATTCCGGCCGGACGGCGCGCGTTCATCGAGGCCAGCGAGTTCACGACCGTGTCGATCGGGGCGGATCCCGGATTCCAGAGGTCGAAATCCCTTGCAGTTCTATCGAGTCCCGGCTTCGAGTACATGCCCGACATGAGTCTGGGCGTCGAGATCGGTTTCGGACGCATGACAGCGGGCCCGATCTCGAAGAACTCGCCGCGATGCTCGACCGGATCGTCGCCCCAGCAGGCGCGCAGGGCGGGGACGAAGTCGTCCATGCGACGACCGCGGGTCGTGGGGTCCACTCCCATCGCCAGGTGTTCCTCGACCGACCAACCCACACTCAGCCCGACGACCGTCAGCCGGCCGTTGCTGAGTTGGTCGATCGTTGCCAGGCGATTGGCCAGCTGGGCGGGCCAGTGATTGCCGCCCACCAGGATGCTTGTGCCGAGTTCCATGCGGGAGGTCCAGGTGGAGACGGCGGCGAGTAGTTCGGTCGGAGCCCAGACCGAGCGGTAGGCCTCGGGCTGCACGGGAGCGCTGCCCCCGTAACTCCCGGACTGCTGCAGCGAGTACATGAAATGGTCCTGCACCCAGAGGGAATCGAACCCCATGTCATCGGCTTGCTGGACGAAGTCCCGGAGTAGGCCGGTGGAGACCACGGGTCCCAGCTGGGGGAGTGCCAACCCGATCGTGGTCATGACCTGACCCCGTGAGTCATGCCGGGCCCGGGGACCAGCGCAGGGATCAGCGCCTTCGTCAGAATTACTCGCATGGACGATAATTTATCAGACGACTTGTTCGTGCTGTCCCGGAAACGACGTCAGCCCCGGTCGGGAGACCGGGGCTGACGTGAACTTCGTGGTGCGCGATACAAGGATTGAACTTGTGACCTCTTCCGTGTCAGGGAAGCGCTCTCCCACTGAGCTAATCGCGCGGGTATGTAATTTTCACACATGTGTGGAGGTGGCGACGGGAATCGAACCCGTGTACACGGCTTTGCAGGCCGTTGCCTCACCACTCGGCCACACCACCAGATGCGAGTCGACTCGCGCCGAGCGGATGACGGGATTCGAACCCGCGACCCTCACCTTGGCAAGGTGATGCGCTACCAGCTGCGCTACATCCGCATGCCCACGAGCGATCTTGTGGATCTTGTTGCTCGCGGTGCGTTGAGAAACTTACGCGATGGATTCCGGACTTTACAAATCGCCTGGTCAGGAGCGTGCCGGACAGTGAATTCCCAGCGTGTGATTCATCGTCGGCCCCCGAAGTCGTGGTTGTGACCTGGCACACCCGCGTGATTTGGGAACTCTGCGCAACCCGTGTAATCTTCTGCCTCGTGCACAGGCGCCCCTGTCACAGACATCAGGCGTCCGACACGGTCCCGTGGCTCAGTGGAAGAGCGTCCCGTTCACACCGGGAAGGTCGCTGGTTCGATCCCAGCCGGGACCACAGCCGAAAACCCCGTCGACGTCCTCGACGGGGTTTTCTCGTTTCCGGATCGCGTGGTCCACCCCGTTTCGACGCTGGTCGCCGGACCCTCGGCGTTTCACGTGATCGGGGTCACAGCCCGGGCGTAGTCTCGCCTGGTGGCTGCGCACCCTGCCGTCGACCCGCCGGCATCGACCCGTGCCGCCCCCGCGGTGATCTCACGCCGGGTGATCGGGCTCGCGGCGATCGCCGCCGTTGCGGCCATCGTCTGGCACATCACCGCCTTCCCGATCACCAACCCGTTCTACGGTCTCTTCCAGAACGCCACCGACATCCGCGTCTACCGTGCCGGCGCCGACACCGTGCTCGACGCGCGTTCGCTCTACGACGACCCGGTCCTGTGGCGTCTGCACTTCACCTACCCGCCGTTCGCGGCCGTGGCACTCGTGCCGCTGGCCCTGGTCACCCAGACGGTCGCCAACATCATCTGGTGGGCAGCATGTTTCGCGACGCTCGTGGCCGTCGTCGTGCTGGGACTGCGCAGTCTGAACTACCGACTCGATCGTCGGCTCGGGGTCTTCGCGGTGCTGCTCGCGATCGCGGCGACAGCACTCGAACCCGTCCGTACGACGCTGTGGCTCGGTCAGATCAACATCCTGGTGATGGCGCTGATCCTCACCGACCTCGTGTTCCTCAAGCCGGGTTCGCGATGGCGGGGGATCGGCGTGGGCGTGGCGGCGGGGCTCAAACTCACCCCGCTGTTCGTGGTCGTGTACCTGCTCGTCACCCGTCAGTGGCGGGCCGCGGGTACCGCGTTGGCGGCCTTCGGCGCCACGGTCGTCGTGGGACTGCTGGTCATCCCGTCCGACGCCTGGGCCTACTGGACCCGCCACCTGTTCGACACCGGCCGGATCGGACGTGCGGACTCGCCGGCCAACCAGACGGTGCGGGGCTTCGGCTCCCAGATGCTGGCCCACCTCGACATCCGCCGATTCGCCGAGCGCGGCCCGGCCGGGTGGGTCTTCGACGCACCGTCGTGGTTGTGGGTGCCGGCGGCGCTGGTCGTCGCCGGTCTCGGTCTGTGGGCCGCCGTCGTCGCACACCGGTCGTCGAGGGATCTGCTCGCCGCCACGATCGTCGGCATGACGATGTGCGCCGTCTCGCCGTTCGCCTGGGGGCATCACTGGGTCTGGTGTGTGCCACTTCTCCTCATCACCCTGGATGTGGCACTGCGTCGAGGGCGGTCGCGTCGAACCTGGTGGTACTGGCTCGTCCCGGGTGGTGTCGTCACGGTCACGTTCACCTGGTGGCGGCACTGGTGGGACGGCGGCCCCTACCTGACCTCCGACCACGCGATCTCGTTGGGACTGTTCATGATGCCGCGCGATCCGGATCCGGGCCCGTGGGACCACGCACTGGCCGTTCTCTACGCAGGCTGTTACCCGCTGCTCCTGGGCGTCACGATCGTGGTGACCCTGGTCGCCTTCGCCCGCCCGCGACGGCGGGACCGACCGGCGACCGGATCGTGCTCACCCGGGGAGGTCGCCCCGGTCGCGTAGCCTGGACGTCACTTTTCGCGGACAGGCCTACGAAGCAGGGGACCATGACGACATCGGGGGCGAGCGAGCCGGCCGTCGACCACACAGAGAGCGCGGCGCACCGACCGGAACGGTCACGTGCCAGACGTATCCACATCTGGGCCCGTCACCGTCGCTATGTGGTCCGCACCAACCCGCGGTGGTACGGCACGTATCGCATCATGGTCGGGGTCGTCGGCGCGGTGGTCCTGCTCTGCGGCATCGTCACCATCCCGTATCCGGGTCCCGGCTGGCTCATCGTGTTCCTCGGACTCGGCATCCTGGCCTCCGAGTTCGAGTGGGCACATCGCCTCCTCAAGTTCGTCCGAGGTAAATACGACGCCTGGATGGAGTGGATCGGCAGACAGCACTGGACGGTTCAGGGTGTGTTCTGGCTCGGCACCTGCGCGATCGTTCTCGCCACACTCTGGTTGATCGGCGCGCTCTACAGCGTCGCCGGCTGGGTGAATCTCGACTACAGCTGGCTCGCGAGCCCCATCTTCGGGTGACCGGCACCCACCCGACCACGACCCACCGGCCGGGTCGACGGTAGGGGTGCGCCTCGCGGCGACGGCACGCGGATACCATCGGAGTCGCACACGTCCAGATCCGGACGCGCGGTGTCGCGTGTCCGCCTCACGCCGGACACGTCGACGCGTGTCCGTACCAGAGGACGCGCCCAGGCGCGTCCGCCCGACCCGAGGAGCGCTCACGTGCCCGACGACGTCCAGGTGACCAGCCCCGCCACGATCCGTGTGCCGGCCGGGACGACCGCGGGCACCGCATTGCGCGAGGCCGACCTGCCCAACAAGGGCCCGGAGGCCATCGTCGTCGTCCGCGATGCGGCCGGCGACCTGCGGGACCTGTCGTGGGCACCGGCCGAGGACACCGACGTCGAGCCCGTGGCCGCCAACACCGAGGCCGGCCGCAGCGTCATCCGCCACTCGTGTGCGCACGTCCTCGCGCAGGCGGTCCAGGACCTCTTCCCCGACGCGAAACTCGGCATCGGACCGCCCATCAAGGACGGCTTCTACTACGACTTCGACGTCGCCGAACCCTTCACACCCGAGGACATCACTGCCCTCGAGAAGAAGATGAAGCAGATCATCAAGTCGGGTCAGCGATTCTCGCGACGCGTCTACGAGTCCAAGGACGCCGCCCGCGCCGAGCTGGCGTCCGAGCCGTTCAAGCTCGAACTCATCGACGACAAGGGCGCCGCCGACGACGCCGAGGTCATGGAGGTCGGGGGCGGCGAGCTGTCGGTCTACGACAACCTCAACCCGCGTACCGGCGAACGCATCTGGTGCGACCTGTGTCGCGGCCCGCACGTGCCGACCACCAAGTACATCGCCGCGTTCAAGCTGACCCGTAGCTCGGCGGCGTACTGGCGCGGAGATCAGGACAACGCCGACCTTCAGCGTGTCTACGGCACCGCCTGGGAATCCGCCGAGGCGCAGGAGACCTACCTCGAACTGCTCGCCGAGGCGGAGAAGCGCGACCACCGCAAGCTGGGTGCCGAACTCGACCTGTTCAGCTTCCCCGACGAACTCGGCTCCGGCCTGCCGGTGTTCCACCCCAAGGGCGGGATCATCCGCAAGGAACTCGAGGATTACTCGCGTGCCCGCCACATCGCGGCCGGATACGACTTCGTCAACACCCCGCACATCACGAAATCACACCTCTACGAGGTGTCCGGCCACCTCGACTGGTACCGGGACGGCATGTTCCCGCCCATGCACGTCGACGCCGAATACGACGAGGACGGCACTGTTCGCAAGCCCGGCCAGGACTACTACCTCAAGCCGATGAACTGCCCGATGCACAACCTGATCTTCCGTGGCCGCGGGCGCTCGTATCGTGAACTGCCGCTGCGGATGTTCGAGTTCGGCGCGGTGTACCGATACGAGAAGTCGGGGGTCATCCACGGATTGACGCGCGTGCGCGGCATGACCCAGGACGACGCCCACATCTACTGCACCCGCGAGCAGATGCGCGACGAGCTGACCTCGACACTGCGTTTCGTCCTCGACCTCCTCAAGGACTACGGCCTCGACGACTTCTACCTCGAGCTCTCCACGAAGGACCCGAAGAAGTTCGTCGGGTCCGACGAGGCGTGGGACGAGGCGACCGAGACGCTCGCCGAGGTGGGCCGGGCATCCGGACTCGAACTGGTTCCCGATCCCGGGGGCGCGGCTTTCTACGGACCCAAGATCTCGGTGCAGGCGCGTGACGCGCTCGGCCGGACGTGGCAGATGTCGACGATCCAGCTCGACTTCAACCTGCCCGAGCGGTTCGAGCTCGAGTACACCGCCTCCGACGGTGCCAAGCATCGCCCGGTGATGATCCACCGTGCGCTGTTCGGGTCGATCGAGCGTTTCTTCGGCGTGCTCACCGAACACTATGCGGGCGCCTTCCCGGCGTGGCTGTCACCGGTGCAGGTCGTCGGCATCCCGGTGGCCGAGACCTTCGCCGATCACCTCCGGGGCGTCGTCGAGGAGCTCCGCGGCGCGGGGATCCGCGCCGAGGTCGATTATTCCGACGACCGGATGCAGAAGAAGATCCGCAACCACACCACCGGCAAGGTGCCGTTCATGCTGCTCGCGGGCGAACGCGACGTCGAGGCCGGGGCCGTCAGCTTCCGGTTCCGCGACGGCACCCAGGTCAACGGAGTGCCTGTGGCCGACGCCGTCGCCGCGATCACCCAGTGGGTCTCGAGCCGGCGCAACGAATCCCCGACGAAGGAGCTCCTCGAGTCGGTGCTCGACGAGACGGAGACGGTCGTCGTGGCGGGGGCTGTCGATGACTGAGGCATCCGGGCGGGCGTTCCACGGGACACCCGGCGAGATCCGCGACGCGGGCGTCGGGGTCGGCGACCGTCTCCAGCGGCTCTGGAGTCCGCACCGGATGACCTACATCGCCGACCCGCAGCCTGCGGCGAAGTCCGGTCACCCGTTCCTCGACATCCCCACCATGTCCGACGAGGACGGTCTGATCGTCGCGCGCGGCGAGGCCGTGTACGCGGTGCTCAACCTCTACCCGTACAACCCGGGCCACACGATGGTGGTGCCGTATCGCCAGGTCGCCGACCTCGAGGACCTGACACCGACGGAGTCGGCGGAGCTGATGGCGTTCACCCAGCGCATGATCCGCACGATCAAGACCGTTTCCAACCCGAACGCCTTCAACGTGGGCCTCAACCTGGGTTACGCAGCGGGTGGCTCGCTCTCGGAGCATCTGCACCAGCACATCGTGCCGCGCTGGATGGGCGACGCCAATTTCATCACGATTGTCGGCGAGACCAAGGTCATGCCACAGTTGCTGCGCGACACGCGCGGATTGCTCGCCGAGGCCTGGCAACGTCTGGACGACTGAGTGCACGACGAACGATCAGGTGCGAGAGAAGTGATGGGGAAGGGGATCGGTAGATGCTGAGCATTCTGGGCCGGGCGTCGGTCTCCAAGGTGACGCTCCCGATCGGCCGGGCACTGCTGCGGACCGGTTTGACCCCGGACATCATCACCGTCGTCGGCACCGTGGCCGGTGTCGCGGCGGCACTCACCTTGTTCCCGATGGGCCATCTGTTCATCGGCACGCTGATCATCTGGCTGTTCGTCATGTTCGACATGCTCGACGGCGCCATGGCGCGGGCGCGCGGGGGCGGGACGCGTTTCGGCGCGGTGCTCGACGCGACCTGCGACCGGATCGCCGACGGCGCGATCTTCGCCGGTCTCGCGTGGTGGTGCGCCGTCACCGAGCCGCACGACCTGTTGCTCGTGGCGACCCTGATCTGTCTGGTCACCTCCCAGGTCATCTCCTATGCCAAGGCGCGCGCCGAGGCGAGTGGTCTCTACGGGGACGGCGGACTCATCGAACGCCCGGACCGGCTCGTCATCGTCCTCGCCGGAACCGGCCTCACCGGGCTCGGTCTCTGGTGGGCGGTGCATGTGGCGATGTGGCTGCTCGCGGTCGGCAGCGTGATCACCGTCGGGCAGCGGATGTGGTCGATCTCCCGGTCGCCCGGCGCACGCGATCTGATCCCCATCAAGAACGCCGAAGCCGAAGAGTCCGGTGCGGGAGGGGACACCGACGCGGGCTCAGACGGGCCGGTACCCCCGGCCGGGCAGCGATGACCGACATCGGGGCGCTGGCCGCCGATCTCGGATACCGGGCGGGCTGGGCCGCGGTGCGCCGCGCGCCGGAACGACCCGTGCGGGCCCTATTCGACCGGGCCGGGGCGTTCGCCGGCCGCCGCAACGGCGGCCCCGAACAGTTGCGCCGCAATCTCGCGCGCGTGGTCGGCGTCGAACCGGCCCGGGTACCCGACGAGTTGCTCGCCGACGCGATGCGATCGTACGCACGGTATTGGTGTGAGGCCTTCCGACTGCCTGCTCAGGATCGGGCGACGTCGGCCTCGACCGCGACCCTGCCCGCCGAGGACCGCGCCCGGCTCGACGCCGCGGTCGGCCGCGGCAAGGGAGTGGTCCTGGCGCTGCCGCACACCGGCAACTGGGACATGGCCGGAGTATGGCTCGTGCAGAACTACGGCTCGTTCGCCACGGTCGCCGAACGCCTCCAGCCCGAGTCGCTGTTCAACCAGTTCGTCGCCTACCGCGAATCGCTGGGCTTCGAGATCTTCCCGCTGAGCGGCGGTGAGCAGCCGCCCTTCGGACTGCTCGCCGAGCGTTTGCGCGCGGGCGGGATCGTATGTCTTCTGGGTGAGCGCGACATCGCCCGTCACGGGGTGCCGGTCACCTTCTTCGGTGAGCGCACCCGGATGCCCGCGGGATCGGCCCGGCTGGCGATCGAGACCGGCGCCGCCCTCCTCCCGTGCCACCATTGGTTCTGCGAGGCCCCGCGCTCGATGATGTCGGTGGGGGAGGAGATCGACGTCACCGGTGGTGTCGAGGCCGCCACCCAGGCCCTCGCCGACGCCTTCGCCGCCAACATCGCCGCACATCCCGCGGACTGGCACATGCTGCAACCGTTGTGGGAGAACGACTGGACCGACCGGCAGCGCGCACGCGTGAACCAGGCCGGGACCACTCGATGACCGGGAAGCCACCATGAGAATCGGAATGATCTGTCCCTATTCCTTCGACGTCCCGGGTGGTGTGCAGGCGCATGTCACCGAGCTCGCCGATGTTTTCATCGACCGCGGGCACGAGGTCAGCGTGCTGGCCCCGGCCGCTCGCGGTACCGCGCTGCCCGAGTACGTCGTCCGCGCCGGTCCGGCGCTGGCCATTCCGTACAACGGTTCGGTCTCGCGGGTGAACTTCAGCCCGAAAGGCTATCTGCGGCTTCGGCGTTGGATCGCCGAGAACGGATTCGACGTCTTGCACGTCCATGAGCCGAACTCGCCGAGCATCTCGATGCTGTCCTTGATGGTGGCATCGGGACCGATCGTCACTACCTTCCACACCGCGACGTCGAAGTCCCTGTGGCTCAGCGTCTTCCAGGGCATCCTCCGGCCGTATCACGAGCGCATCGCCGGCAAGATCGCGGTGTCGGAACTCGCGCGGCGCTGGCAGATGGAATCGCTGGGTTCTGATGCGGTGGAGATCCCCAACGGGATCAACGTCGGCGGTTTCGCCGACGCCACACCTCTGGAGGGATACCCCCATCCGGGTCGCACGATCCTGTTCCTCGGCCGCTTCGACGAACCGCGCAAGGGCATCGACATCCTGATGCGGGCGCTGCCGTCGGTGGTCGCGCAGTTCCCCGACGTGCGGGTGCTCGTCGTCGGCGGTGGCAACCAGGCGGCGCTGCGCCGTCGTGCCGGCGGGCTGGCCGATCACCTGGTCTTCCTCGGTCAGGTCGACGACGCCACCAAGGCGCGCGCCCTGGCCTCGGCCGACGTCTACTGCGCACCCAACCTCGGCGGCGAGAGCTTCGGCATCGTGCTCGTGGAGGCGATGGCGGCCGGTGCCGCGGTCATCGCCAGTTCACTGAACGCATTCCGCCGCGTTCTCGACGACGGCCGGGCAGGTCGTCTCGTGGAGACCGGATCGCCCGAGCAGCTCGCCGGCGGGATCATCGACCTGCTCTCCGACCCCGAGGCCCGCGAGCGGCTCGTCGCGGCGGGCCGGGTGCGCGCCGACAAGTACGACTGGTCGCGGGTGGCCGATCAGATCCTGCGTGTCTACGACACCGTCACCGTCGGAGCCGGGCCGGTCGTGGTGTCCGACTGATGGCCACCTGGATCGTCATCGGCGTCGTCGTCGTGCTCCTGGCTGCGGGCTGGGCCTACCACACGGCCAACAGACTCGACCGGCTCAACGTGCGTGTCGACCTCGCACGCCAGGCCCTCGAGGCCGGTCTGGATCGCCGTGCGGTGGTCGTGCGGGCCGTCGCCGCCGAGATGAGCGCCGCCGCCGAGAGTTCGCCCGGTACCACCGGTGACGATGTCGCCGCGGCAGCTCGGCAGCTGGCCGCGCTGGCCGATCGCGCCGAACGCGCCGCGCCGGAGGATCGCGAGGACGCCGAGAACGCGGTCTCCGTCGCGCTGGCCCGCACCGATCCGCGACGGCGCTCTCCCGCGCTGGTCGTCGAACTCGCCGACGCCGAGACGCGGGTTCTGATGGCGCGCCGTTTCTACAACGACGCCGTGCGCGACACCCGGGCCCTGGCGCAGCGTCGGCCCGTGCGCTGGTTGCGGCTCGGCGGGCACGCGGCCCCGCCGGAGTACTTCGAGATCATCGAGCGCGTCACCCCAGGCCAGACGGACTGATCCCTCGTGGGGTGCGATCCTGCTCTCACCTAGACTGAGCGCAGGACCGGCGCGGGGAGAACGCGGCAGGTCGAGACTGCTACGCGAGGAGATTTCTGTGAGTTCCAACGGCGCGACCGTTCCCGAGGTCGGCCAGGGCACCGCCCGGGTCAAGCGCGGCATGGCGGAGATGCTCAAGGGCGGCGTGATCATGGATGTGGTCACCCCTGATCAGGCCAAGATCGCCGAGGACGCCGGTGCCGTCGCCGTGATGGCTCTCGAACGCGTGCCGGCCGACATCCGCGCCCAGGGCGGCGTGTCCCGGATGAGCGACCCGGACATGATCGACGGGATCATCGCCGCGGTCTCGATCCCGGTGATGGCCAAGGCGCGTATCGGCCACTTCGTGGAGGCGCAGGTCCTGCAGAGCCTCGGTGTGGACTACGTCGACGAGTCGGAGGTCCTGACCCCGGCCGACTACGCCAACCACATCGACAAGTGGGCGTTCACCGTGCCGTTCGTGTGCGGTGCCACCAACCTCGGCGAGGCGCTGCGTCGTATCACCGAGGGCGCGGCGATGATCCGTTCCAAGGGTGAGGCCGGCACCGGTGACGTGTCCAACGCGACCACGCACATGCGCAGGATCCGCGACGAGATCCGCCGCCTGACCTCCCTGCCGAAGGACGAATTGTACGTCGCGGCAAAGGAATTGCAGGCTCCGTACGATCTCGTCGCCGAGGTCGCCGAGGCGGGCAAGCTCCCGGTCACGCTGTTCACCGCCGGTGGCATCGCGACGCCGGCCGACGCCGCGATGATGATGCAGCTCGGCGCCGAGGGTGTGTTCGTGGGCTCGGGAATCTTCAAGTCCGGCAACCCCGCACAGCGTGCGGCCGCCATCGTGGCGGCCACCACCTTCCACGACGATCCCGATGTGCTCGCCAAGGTCTCCCGCGGCCTCGGTGAGGCGATGGTCGGTATCAACGTCGACGAGATCCCGCAGCCGCACCGCCTCGCCGAGCGCGGCTGGTAATCCCATCGCCGGTGGTCACACCACCCGCACCGCCGCCGCGGCGCCCTCGGCCCAACACGCCCGACACCGAACAGTCGACATGCGTGGCGGGTCAGGGGCTCCGCGGCGGTAGTATCTGCTGATCATGGATGCGGCGACCATCGTTCGAGATGCCTCGGTCACAGGCACACACATCGTGGGTGAATTGCGGCTCGAGTGGACTGCCGCGTGCAACGTGGGCCGGGTCCGCGAGACCAATGAGGATGCGGCCCTGGCATTGCCGGGTCTGTACCTGATCGCCGACGGCATGGGTGGACACGACAGCGGGGAACTCGCGAGCGAGGCGGCGCTGCTCACCTTGTCCGAGGCGACCAGCGCGGGCGAGCTGAAGGCCACCCAGCTGCAGCTCGACGACCTGCTACTCGCCGCGCAGCGCCGCATCGGGGAGATCGACACCGAGACCGAGCGGCGTGCGGGCACCACCGCGACCGGGATCGTGCTCGTCACCCAGGACCAGAGCCCCCATTGGCTGGTGCTCAACATCGGGGACTCACGCACCTACCGCTATCAGAACGATTCGCTGCAACAGCTCACGACCGACCACTCGCAGGTCCAGGAATTCATCGACGCCGGCTTCCTGACGCCGGAACAGGCACGAACCGACCCGCGGCGCAACGTGATCACGCGCGCCCTCGGTGCCGGGATGGTCGACCCGATCGCCGACTATCGCAGCACCCCCGTCTTCCCGGGTGACGTGTTGCTGCTGTGCACCGACGGCCTCACCGGGGAACTGCCCGACGAGGAGATCGCCGACATCCTGCGCGACGCGTCGAATTCGCAGGAGGCGGCCGAGCGACTCGTCGACGCCGCTCTCGCCCTCGGCGCGCACGACAACGTCACCGTCATCGTCGTGACCGTCCACGAGTCGGTGCCCACCCTGACGATGCCCGCGCTCAACGGGGTGGCCGAGGACGAGGCCGCCGGGCACGCCCCGGCCGCCGATCCGAGCTGACCGGGGAGTTCCGATGACCGCAGGTCACGATCGATCGCCCGCGGCGTCGGCAGACCCGGGCGATCAGGGTCCGGCGGATTCCGGTCTGGACGCAGGCGCGACCTACGTCGACTACTGCGGTGAGCGCATCGCGCTCGACGCCGACCGGCGCTTCTTCATCGGTCGCGAGGCCGACCTGTCGATCGACGACAATCCCTATCTCCACCGGCGATTCCTGGTGATACACAACGAGAACGGCCTGTGGTGGCTGACCAACCTGGGCACGCACCTGTCCGCGAGCGTCTCGGCGGGCGACGTCGGGTTCTCGGCCACGCTTGGCCCCGGGGCCCGCATGCCGTTGGTCTTCGGGGAGACCACGATCGTGTTCACCGCGGGCCCCACCACCTACGAGCTGAGCGTCTTCGCCCGGGCGCCCCAGGTGAAGTCCGTGACGCGTCCGGAGTACAGCGGTGGTCGCACCACCCAGGGTGTGCCGACCCTGACCGAGAGCCAGAAGCTGCTCATCATCGTGCTGGCGGAGGAGATCCTGCGTCGTGAGGGCACCGGGGCGAGTGCGATTCCGTCGTCGGCTCAGGCCGCCCGGCGTCTCGGGTGGCCGCTGACCAAGTTCAACCGCAAGCTCGACAACGTCTGCGACAAGCTCGACCAGCTCGGCGTCAGCGGGATGCGTGCCGGTGGCGGCAAACTCGCCAGCAATCGCCGGACCAAGCTCGTCGAGTACGCGGTGTCGTCCCGCATCGTGACCCGGGCGGATCTCCCGCTCATCGACGCCGAGGCACAACGGAACGCCGCCGGCTGAAGCGGCCGTCAACGCAGGGCTGTGACCTGCGGTGTTCCCATGGGTAGTTCTCCCCATGGGCAGGGGAGTTCTCCCCATCGACCGACCGGCGAAACGCCCATAATCTTCTCCTCATCACCCGGGACGACCCGGGAGCAACCACCGGCTCGAATGAGTGAAGAGGAAGCACACATGACTGCGATCGCCCCCCAGGCTCCCCAGCACCGGCGTTCGGTCAGCGCTCGTCGGAGCGCGGAGGCCGCCGCCCGCCGTCAGGAGGCGCTTGCGCGGCTCGCCGCCCGCCGGATGCCGCTGCCGGGCCACCCGGTTGCGCCCGTCGGGCTCGGTTCCCGGCCCGGACATTCCCACCTGCGTCGTGTGGCGAGCACCCCGGTCGCCCCGGCAACCTCCGCACCGTCCGGCACGACGACCGACCGCGACAAGCCCAACCTCACCACCCGCGAGGTCGAGGTCCTGCGGACCTGGATGCTCGTCGACTCCAAACCCGCTGTGGCAGAACAGCTCTACATCTCGCTGGGTACGGTGAACACCCATCTCACCCGCATCCGTGCCAAGTACGCCGAGATCGGCCGTCCCGCACCCACCAAGGCCTCGCTGGTCGCACGGGCGATCCAGGACGGGATCATGACGCTCGAGGAGTTGTGAGCCGGCCGCCACGGACACGCGGGGCATATCCTCACCTGGGATGATCGCCGTGCCGCGCCGTGAGCGATACTGGTCGGCGTGGCAGCCATCGAGGACATTCTCCAGGTCGAGCAGATCGAAACCGACATCTACCGTGGCGGCGCGTTTCCCAGTCTCCTGCAACGCACCTTCGGGGGGCAGGTCGCCGGTCAGTCGCTGATGTCGGCGACCCGCACGGTGTCGGAGGAGTTCGACGTCCACTCCCTGCACGGATACTTCCTGCGACCGGGCAACCCGGACCGGCCCGCGGTGTTCCTCGTCGACCGCATCCGGGACGGACGGTCGTTCGTCACCCGGCGGGTGACCGGAATCCAGAACGGCGAGGCCATCTTCACGATGTCGGCGTCGTTCCACGTCCGCACCGATGAGGGTCTCGAACACCAGGACCGCATGCCCCCGGTGCCGCAACCCGGCGAACTCAACGACCGCCTCGACAACCTCGCCGAGGAGGAACAGGTGGTCTTCAAGGAATGGCGCAACTTCGATCTGCGCATCGTGCCGCCCGAGATGCTGGTCACCTCACCGTATTTCGCCGCCCAGCAGCGTGTCTGGTTCCGGTACCGCCACAGCTTGCCCGAGGACACCGTCTTCCACGTCGGCACGCTGGCCTACATGAGCGACATGACCCTGCTCGGGTCGTCGCGGGTGCCGCATCCCGACGCCGAGGCCCAGACCGCCTCCCTCGACCACGCCATGTGGTTCATGCGGCCGTTCCGCGTCGACGAATGGCTGCTCTACGACCAGACGTCCCCCTCGGCCGGCGCGGGGCGGGCACTGACGCAGGGCCGCATCTTCGATCTCCAGGGGCGCCTGGTCGCCGCCGTGACGCAGGAGGGCCTGGCCCGGACCGGGCGTGCCCTGCCTGCCGATCAGCACGCCCGGACCGATCGGTGAGCGGCGCGCGACGACCACGGATCGGCGTTCTGGCACTCCAGGGCGACGTCCGCGAGCATGTGCACGCCCTCGAGGCCAGCGGAGCCGACGCTCGCCCCATCCGCCGGCCGGCCGAACTCGACGAGATCGACGGCATCGTCATCCCCGGTGGCGAGTCGACGACGATGAGCAAGCTGCTGGGCATCTTCGAGCTGTACGACCCGCTCGCGGAGAAGTTGTCCGACGGCCTGCCCGCGTACGGGTCGTGCGCCGGGATGATCATGCTGGCATCGACCATCCTGGACACGCGGCCCGATGCCCGGCACCTCGACGCGCTCGACATCACGGTGCGCCGCAACGCTTTCGGACGTCAGGTCGAGAGCTTCGAGACGGATCTGGAGTTCGCCGGAATCACCGACGCCGACGACGCCGACCCGATGCGTGCGGTCTTCATCCGCGCGCCGTGGGTGGAATCGGTCGCGCCAGGGGTCGAGGTTCTCGCGCGTGTTCCCGAAGGTCCGGCGCGGGGACGCATCGTCGCGGTACGACAGGGTGACGTACTCGCCACGTCGTTTCACCCGGAAGTGACCGGGGACAGACGCGTACATGAATACTTCGTGGAGATGGTGCGTCGGTAGGATCGTGCCGACACAGACGTAGAAACGCGCTCCCGACACGAGTCGGGGGTAACCGACCTCAAGAGGTATCAGGAGCGCCGGATGCGGGCCGCGGGCCCCGTCGCACGTCCCGGCGCCGGGAAAGGAATCGACGGACATGAGCGGCCACTCCAAATGGGCCACGACCAAGCACAAGAAGGCGGCCATCGACGCCAAGCGCGGCAAGATGTTCGCCAAGCTGATCAAGAACATCGAGGTGGCGGCGCGCACCGGTGGTGGCGATCCGTCGGGAAACCCGACGCTGTACGACGCGATCCAGAAGGCCAAGAAGTCCTCGGTCCCCAACGACAACATCGAGCGCGCGCGAAAGCGCGGCGGCGGTGAAGAAGCCGGTGGCGCCGACTGGCAGACCATCATGTACGAGGGTTACGGCCCCAACGGCGTCGCGGTCCTCATCGAGTGCCTCACCGACAACCGCAACCGCGCCGCGGGCGAGGTCCGCACGGCGATGACCCGCAACGGCGGGAACATGGCCGACCCGGGCTCGGTGTCGTACCTGTTCACCCGCAAGGGCGTCGTCACGCTCGAGAAGAACGGGCAGTCCGAGGACGACGTCCTCATGGCTGTGCTCGACGCGGGCGCCGAGGAGGTCACCGACCTCGGTGACAGCTTCGAGATCGTCAGCGAGCCCGGCGACCTCATCGCGGTGCGCAGTGCACTGCAGGAAGCCGGTATCGACTACGACTCCGCCGAGGCCAGCTTCCGCGCCTCGGTCGAGGTCGCCGTCGACGCCGACGCTGCGCGCAAGGTGTTCAAGCTGATCGACGCCCTCGAGGACTCCGACGACGTCCAGAACGTCTACAGCAACGTCGACATCAGCGACGAGGTGCTCGCCGAGCTCGAGGACGACTGACGCGCCGGAGAACAGGTCCCGGTGTGTTGATCACCGGGGTTGTCCGCCCGCCCCGATAGGATCTCGAACAACTGTTCGTAAAGTGTTCGCAGATGCCTGGGAGGGTACGAGTGCGCGTCATGGGCGTCGATCCGGGTCTGACCCGGTGCGGAATCGCGCTGGTCGAATCCGGTCGCGGCAGATCGGTGACCGCACTCGACGTGGACGTGGTGCGCACGCCGAGCGACATGGACCTCGCCGAGCGATTGCTCGCGATCTACACCTCGGCGTGTCACTGGCTCGACGTCCACCAGCCCGATGTGGTGGCGATCGAGCGCGTGTTCGCGCAGAACCAGGTGTCGACGGCGATGGGCACCGCCCAGGCCGGCGGCGTGATCGCGCTGGCGGCGAGTCAGCGTGGGGTCCCGGTGCGTTTCCACACCCCGTCGGAGGTGAAGGCGGCGGTGACCGGCAGCGGGCGTGCCGACAAGGCCCAGGTCACCGCGATGGTCACGCGCATCCTCGGGATGCAGACCAAGCCGAAGCCCGCCGACGCCGCCGACGCCCTGGCGCTCGCGATCTGTCATTGCTGGCGTGGCCCGATGATGGAGCGGATGGCCGCTGCACAGAAACAGGCCGACGTGGCCGCCGCGAAACATCGCGCGCGGGTGGCCCAGGTACGAGAGGGGAGTCGCGCATGATCGCATCAGTCCGCGGTCCGGTACTCGAGGTCGCCCTCGACCACGCCGTGATCGATTGCGCCGGAGTCGGTTACCGAGTTCTCGCGACACCGGCCACGCTGTCCCGGCTGCGTCGCGGGGACGAGGCCACCCTGCTGACGTCGATGATCGTCCGCGAGGACTCGATGACGCTGTACGGGTTCACCGAACCCGACGCCCGGGCCCTGTTCGCGTTGTTGCAGACCGTCACCGGCGTGGGTCCGCGCCTGGCGATGGCCACCCTCGCCGTCCTCGAACCCGACGCCCTGCGCCGTGCCCTCGCCGAATCCGACACCAAGTCGCTCACCTCGGTCCCGGGGATCGGCAAACGCGTCGCCGAGCGACTCTGCGTCGAACTGCGCGACAAGGTGGACCGTCCGGCGGGCGAACCGTCGAGCGGCATCGTCGCGGTCGGCGGGATTCGCGAACAGGTCGCCGAGGCCCTCGTCGGCCTCGGCTTCACCGCGGGCCCGGCCGAGAAGGCGGTCACCGCGGTGCTCGCCGAGAACCCCGACGCCGACGCCTCCACTGCGTTGCGGCACTCGTTGTCGCTGCTCGGCAAGGCGTCGTAGATGTCCGGTCATCTCGGGGACTTCGGCGGGCCGGACGATTCCGACGACCGGGACGTCAGCGCGACGCCCGTCCGCTCCGACGGCGACCTCGACGCCGGGCTGCGGCCCAAGTCGCTCGCCGACTTCATCGGGCAGCCGCGCGTCTGCGAACAGCTCGAGCTCGTCCTGCACGGGGCCAAGGGGCGCGGCGGCACGCCGGACCACATCCTGTTGTCGGGGCCGCCCGGGCTCGGCAAGACCTCCCTCGCGATGATCATCGCCTCCGAGATGGGTGCGGCGATCCGCGTCACGTCGGGTCCGGCGCTCGAACGGGCGGGCGACCTCGCCGCGATGCTGTCGAACCTCGTCGAGGGTGACGTGCTGTTCATCGACGAGATCCACCGCATCGCCCGGCCGGCCGAGGAGATGCTCTACCTGGCGATGGAAGATTTCCGCGTCGACGTGGTGGTCGGCAAGGGTCCCGGGGCGACGTCGATCCCGCTCGACGTCGCGCCGTTCACCCTCGTCGGTGCGACCACACGATCGGGGTCCCTGACCGGACCGTTGCGTGACCGGTTCGGTTTCACCGCGCACATGGAGTTCTACGAACCCGCCGACCTCGTCCGGGTGTTGCACCGCTCGGCCGGCATCCTCGGCATGGAGTTGCGCGGTGACGCCTCCCAGGAGATCGCGCGCCGGTCCCGGGGCACGCCACGAATCGCCAACCGGCTGCTGCGCCGCGTCCGCGACTACGCCGAGGTCCGCGGCGACGGTTCCATCGACGTCGACATCGCGCGCGCGGCGCTCGCGGTCTACGACGTCGACGAACTCGGCTTCGACCGTCTCGACCGCGCCGTCCTCGGCGCCCTGATCAGGGCATTCGGCGGGGGACCGGTCGGGGTGTCCACGCTGGCGGTGGCCGTCGGCGAGGAACCGGCCACCGTCGAGGAGGTCTGCGAACCGTTCCTCGTGCGCGCGGGGATGATCGCGCGCACCCCCCGGGGCCGGGTCGCCACCGCGGCCGCCTGGCACCACCTCGGACTCACACCACCCGCCGGTGCGTTGAACGCGACCTTCGGCGTGCGGCCGCGTGAGGTCGAGACCGGGTCGATGTTCGACGATCTCTGACGGCCCCGGTGACCGCGCCGAACCAATTCAGCACCACCTGCGGGAATGCTTCCGGCCGCGGACGTGGCACACTGTGTACAGCACAGCTGAGCTGATCAGCTCCTTGCGCCATGCGCTGGGGGACGTTCCTCACGCTGTACACCCCGAAACAACAAAGGACTGACTCTCACTCATGGATGCTCTGCTCTTCCCCCTCCTTCTGGCTCTGTTGGCCGGATTCATGTTCCTCTCGATGCGGAAGCAGAAGAAGCGCATGGCCGAGACGCAGGACATGCAGAACTCCGTGTCCACGGGTACGCGCGTGCAGCTGACCTCGGGCCTGTTCGGCACCATCATCGACGCCACCTCGCCCGACGTGGTCGACGTCGAGATCGCCACCGGCGTGGTCACCCGCTGGAACCGGCTGGCCGTCATGCGCATCGTGACCACCGAGGAGGCGGCCGCCACCTACCCGGGTCACGTCGCACCGGAGGCCGACCTCGATTCCGACTACTCCGACACCGACTACTCGGGTTACTCCGACAGCAGCGATTCGGTGAGCCTGGACAAGCCGGCCGACGACTCGCGCGAGAACGACAAGTAAGAGAACGACACGTAGACGGACCCGCACTGTGACGCCCTTCGCGTCGCGGTGCACCGTCGACCCCCGCCGGACCCGCGATGTCCCGGCGTGGTCGAGCGCGCCGAATGGTGCGCGGGCCATCGGGGGGTCGGCGGGTCAGGCCGCCGAGTCGTTCTCGGCCGGTTGATGCGCCCAAAGGAGACCTGAACAGCTGTGACAACTCCTCGTTCGACTGCAGGGAAGGGCCCGTCGGGAAAGGGCCGGACTGCAGGGAAGGCCCGCGCGGCCAAACGATCACGGCCGAGTCGCGAGATCCCGCCGTGGCGGCCGCTCGTGGCCTTCCTCGGTCTCCTCGCCCTGGTCTACGGACTCATCTACTTCACCGGCCCGCAGACGCTCGAACCCAAACTGGGCATCGACCTGCAGGGCGGTACGCGAGTGACGCTGACCGCCCGCACCGAGGACGGCAAGGAGCCGACCCGCGAGCAGCTCGACCAGGCCAAACAGATCATCGAGCAGCGAGTGAACGGCCTCGGCGTCTCTGGCTCCGAAGTAGTCACCAACGGCAACAACCTGGTGATCACCGTGCCCGGCCAGGACGGCGCCCAGGCCAAGTCGCTGGGCCAGACCGCTCGCCTCTACGTGCGGCCGGTGGTGGGTCAGCCGGTGATGGCGACGCCGCAGCCGCCGAAACCCGAGGGCGCCGACGGCACCGACGAGCAGACCAACGCCATGCCCACCGAGGCGGCCGCCGCGGCCATCGCCGAGCAGCGCAAGCTGCGTCAGGCGCCTGCCGACGCGACCGAGCAGCAGCTGAGCGCCCTGCAGCAGCAGATGGCCAAGATGGACTGTTCACCCACGTCCAACGACCCGTTGCTGGGCAACGATCTCCCCGACCAATATCTGGTGGCGTGTTCCACCGACGGTTCCGAGGTCTATCTCCTCGGCCCACAGATCATCGACGGCCGCGACATCAAGACCGCCTCGGCCGGCACCGATCCGCAGACCGGCGAGTGGATCGTGACGCTGGAGTTCGAGGGCAAGGCCGCGTCGTTCTGGCCCAAGTACACCGCCGAGCAGGCCGCCAACCGGACCCAGACAGCGTTCACGCTCGACTCGCGGGTCGTCTCCGCCCCGGCGATCAACGAGCCGATCCCCGGTGGGCAGACGCGGATCAGCGGCGGTAGCGCCAGCCCGTTCACCGAGTCGTCGTCCAATGAGCTCGCGAACGTGCTGAAATACGGTTCGCTGCCGCTGTCCTTCACCGCCTCGGATGCCGAAACAGTGTCTGCGACACTGGGTCTCGCGTCACTCAAGGCAGGACTGATCGCCGGCCTGGTCGGTCTGATCGCCGTCTTCATCTACGCGCTGGCCTACTACCGGATGTTGGGCATCCTCACGATGCTCTCCCTTGTCCTGGCCGGTGCGATGGTCTACGGCATCATCGTGCTGCTCGGACGCTGGATCGGGTTCACCCTCGACCTCGCGGGCATCGCGGGCCTCATCATCGGTATCGGCATGACCGCCGACTCCTTCGTCGTCTACTTCGAACGCATCAAGGACGAGATGCGTGAGGGACGAAGTTTCCGGTCGGCCGTGCCACGCGGCTGGGTCTCGGCCCGGCGCACCATCTGGTCGGGTAACGCGGTCAGCTTCATCGCCGCCGCGGTGATCTACATCCTCGCCATCGGTGAGGTCCGCGGCTTCGCGTTCACCCTGGGACTGACGACCATCCTCGACGTCATGGTGGTGTTCCTCGTGACGCATCCGCTGGTGGTGCTGGCCAGCCGGTCGTCGTTCCTGTCGAAGCCGAGCGTCAACGGCCTCGGCGCCATCAGCGAGGTGGCGCGCCGGCGTCGCGTCGCGGCCCGTCAACAGGGCGCGGCTGCCGGCGACGGCGTTTCGCTCGACAAGGAGGCCGTCGGTGCGAACGGCTCCACCCGCGAGAAGGGCACGGTGTGATGACCGAACCGGACAACAAGGCCCCCGCCGACAAGGCTCCCGACAGCAAGGGTTCGGCCACCGCGGTGCTCGACGCCGACGCAGGTCCGCACGGTAGCGACGCCGATTTCGTCGGCGATTCCGAGCGCTCGTTCTTCTCACGGCTCTACACCGGTACGGGTGCCTTCGAGATCGTCGGCCGCCGGCGCATGTGGTACGCCATCACCGCCGCGATCCTGCTGGTGTGCATCGCATCGATCGCGATCCGCGGTTTCACCTTCGGCATCGACTTCGAGGGCGGCACCCAGATGTCGGTACCCGTGGTGTCCTCCGAGGTCACCGCCGATGCCGTCGAAGAGGTCGTGGCCGCCACGCTCGGCGAGGGGCCGGAATCGGTCCAGACCGCAGGCTCCGGCGGCAGTCAGACCGTGCAGGTCCGCACCGAGACGCTCGATCTGGTCCAGGCCGAGTCGGTGTCCCGCGCGCTGTCAGACCGGTTCGGTCCCGCGCTGGCGCCCGCCGAGATCAGCATCTCCGACGTCAGTTCGACGTGGGGACGTGAGATCACCGAGAAGATGATCCTCGCCCTCGCCGTGTTCCTGGTGATCGTCTTCGTCTACATCGCGGTGCGTTTCGACCGTGAGATGTCGCTCGCAGCCATGGCGTCGTTGTTCTTCGACATCGTGTGCACCGCGGGTGTCTACTCGCTGGTGGGCTGGGAGGTCACCCCGGCGACGATCATCGGTCTGCTCACCATCCTCGGGTTCTCCCTGTACGACACGGTCGTCGTGTTCGACAAGATCGCCGAGAACACCCGCTCGGTGCTGCAGACCAGCCGGCGTACCTACGCCGAGCAGGCCAACCTGGGCATCAACCAGACCCTGATGCGCTCGATCAACACCACCGTCATCTCGGTGTTGCCGATCATCGCGCTGATGATCATCGCGGTGTGGCTGCTCGGGGTCGGCACGCTGAAGGACCTCGGCCTGATCCAGCTGGTCGGTGTCATCGTCGGCGCCTACTCGTCGATCTTCCTGGCGGCGCCGCTGCTGGTGACCCTGAAGGAACGCCGTCCCGACATCGCCCGCCACACCGAGAAGGTGCGCACGCGTCGGCTGGCGATCGAGACCGGCACGGTTCCGGTCGACGACCCGCGCCCGGTGCGGGGCCGTCGCCGGGCTGCCGTCGCCGCCACGGACGACGCCGACCGCGCGGTCCCGACCGGCAAACGCCGGCGCAACCGCTAGTCTCTGGGACGTGATCGTCAGGCGCCGGGAGTTCGACAGGATTCTGAGCCTCGTGGTCGGCCTGGTGGTGGCCGCAGGCCTGCTGACGGCCTGCGGCGACGACGGGCCGCCCACCATCGACTACGTGGTCGACGCGCGGATCACGTCGTACAACGCGAACACGGTGGACGGCAACGCCGACGGCGTGCTCATGGCGACCGGCAGGCTGCTGCCCGGGTTCAGCCTGATCGGGCCCGCGGGCCAGGTCATCCCGGATCGCGACGTCGGGACCGTCACCCGCGAGGCGGGTCGCCCCACGACGCTGCGCTACGAGTTCACGCCGGAAGCGGCCTTCAGCGACGGTGTCGCGCTCGACTGCGACGACCTGCTGCTGGCCTGGGCCGCCATGAGCGGACGCCTCCCCGGATTCGCCCCGGCCACCACGGCCGGGTACCGCGACATCGAGTCGGTCGACTGCGCGGCCGGCGAGAAGGCCGCGACCGTGACGTTCGCGCCCGGCCGCGAGTACCGCGACTGGTTGTCGCTGTTCGGCGCGGGCACGTTGATGCCCGCACACATCGTGGCCGGTGACGCCGGCGTCGCCGACGTCGTCGACCCCATCCGGGCGATGGACCGCGCGGCGATCGCACGGATCGCGGAGTCCTGGAACACCGGTTTCGACCTCATCTTCGGTCCGGTGGACCATGCTCGGTTCCCGTCGTCGGGTCCGTACCGGATCGACCGCTATTCACGCTCGGGCGGGCTGGTGCTCGTGGCCAACGAGTCGTGGTGGGGCGATCGGCCGGAGACCTCCCGCATCGTCGTCTGGGGGCGCGGGACCGACGCCACCCGCAGACTGCCCGACGGGCGTTTCGACGTCGTGGACGTCACCACGGGAATGATCGACGGCGACATCGCCGGCACGGCCGGGTCGTCGGGTCCGCCCTCACCGGCCCGGGCGCTGGGCGTCGAGGAGATCGTGCTGTCGGGGCGCGGCGTCTTCGGGGACCTCCGGATGCGACGCGCCTTCGCCTCGTGCCTGCCGCGCAGCGACCTCGCCCGCGACTTCGGTGGCGGGGCCCAGGTGTGGAACCTGCGCGTGCAGTCGCCGGCCGACAACCTGGCCGGTCAGATGAACACCGAGTTCGGGCAGGACTACCAGCGTCCCGACATCGAGCGGGCGCGGTCACTGGTCCGTGCGGCCACCGGGCAGGGCGCGGACACCGGGGAGACCTCGGCCACCTCGGCCGCGCTGCAACCCCGCACGGTCCGGATCGGATATCTCGCGCCCACACTGCGATGGGAGCGGATGGTCGGGGCGATCGCGGCGTCGTGTCGGGGGGCCGGGTTCATCGTCGAGGACCTCTCGAAGCCGGACATGTCGCCGGGCGCGCTCGGCAAGGACGTGGACGCGTTGATCGTGGCCGGGGGAGCATCGTTCGCCTCCGCCGGGGCCGCCGATCCCAGCCGGGACGCGTACGCCCTGCGCGGCGGTGACCCTCTCAACCTCTCCGGGACGCGGGAGCCCCAGGTCAGTCGCGGCGTCGATCAGTACGCCGTCACGGTGTCGGCTCCGGACCGGCTGCGACTGGCCCGGTCGATCGAGAACGCCGCCTGGTCGACGATGCCGTCGGTCCCCCTGTTCGCGGCACCACGCACCCGGCAGTGGAAGGATCGGGTCGGCAACGTGGCGGCCGGACTGGGCCGCAACGGCACCGGATGGAACATGGATCGATGGACGATCCGCGAATGAGCACAGCAGGAGTGAAGTGATGGCTGGCGTGGTGCCCGAACGTACCGAGCAGGCGTTGTCGCGGGCGCGGGAGGCAATCGTCCGGCATGCGCGACTCGTCGACGACTTTCCCAGCCCGGGGATCGCGTTCAAGGATCTGACGCCCGTCCTGGCCGACGCCGAAGGGCTCTCGGCGATCGTCACCGCGCTCACCCACGGGTGCAACGACGTCGACCTGGTCGCAGGAATCGACGCCCGCGGCTTCCTGCTGGGCGGAGCCGTCGCGCGCGAACTCGAGGTGGGAGTGCTCGCGGTGCGCAAGGGCGGCAAACTCCCGCCCCCGGTCCATGCGGTGGACTACAGCCTCGAGTACGGCAGCGCGCGGCTGGAGATCCCGGCCGACGGTCTCGTGCTGACCGGCAGGCGGGTGCTGCTCGTCGACGACGTCCTCGCCACCGGCGGCACCGCGGTCGCCGCGGCGGAACTGCTGCAGCGCGCGGGTGCGAGCGTCGTGGGGGTCGCGGTGATCATGGAAATCGTCGGGCTGGGGGGTCGCGACACCATCGCGCGCGGTCTCGGTGCGGGCGTACCCGTCCACTCGGTGGCACTGGACTGACGGGGCAGGCCGACCGACGCTGCACGCCCTCCGGCGGCGCGCACTGCAGGTGGTTCCGCGCCACGAACTAGACTCGGGAGATGGACCCAGGGGTCTCCTGGGTGCCGAGCAGACAAGGCGTGAGGAGGACCGGTCATGCCCGATGAATCCGACACGGCCCAACGAGCAGTGACTCCCGCGGGCTCCCCGGAGTCCGGCGACAGTCGCAACACCGTTCCGGCGGACCCGACGCAACCGGGGGCGGGGACCGATCTCGTCCGCCAGACGCCTGCGTCGTCGTCGGCCTCGCGTCGCGTGCGCGCGCGGCTGGCTCGCCGGATGACCGCGACCCGCAGCCAGGTGCGCCCGGTCCTCGAGCCGTTGGTGACCCTGCACCGCGAGATCTACCCCAAGGCCGACGTCGCCCTGCTGCAACGTGCCTACGACGTCGCCGACGAGCGGCACAGCGGGCAGAAACGCAAGTCCGGTGACCCCTACATCACCCATCCGCTCGCGGTGGCGACCATCCTCGCCGATCTCGGCATGGACACCACCACGCTCATCGCGGCGCTGCTCCACGACACTGTCGAGGACACCGGATACTCGCTGGCGGAGCTGGAGAACGATTTCGGGCAAGAGGTGGCCCATCTGGTCGACGGGGTGACCAAGCTCGACAAGGTGGCGCTGGGCAGCGCGGCCGAGGCCGAGACCATCCGCAAGATGATCATCGCGATGGCGCGTGACCCGCGAGTGCTCGTCATCAAGGTCGCCGACCGGTTGCACAACATGCGTACCATGCGGTTCCTGCCGCCGGAGAAGCAGGCGCGCAAGGCGCGCGAGACGTTGGAAGTCATTGCGCCCCTTGCTCATCGTCTCGGTATGGCGACGGTGAAGTGGGAGCTCGAGGACCTCTCGTTCGCGATCCTGCACCCCAAGCGCTACGAGGAGATCGTGCGGCTCGTCGCCGATCGGGCACCGTCGCGCGACACCTACCTCGCCCGGGTGCGGGCCGACATCAACAACGCGCTGGCCGGTGCCCGCATCAACGCGACCGTCGAGGGACGCCCCAAGCACTACTGGTCGATCTATCAGAAGATGATCGTCAAGGGACGCGACTTCGACGACATCCACGACCTGGTCGGCATGCGCATCCTGTGCGAGGAGGACCGCGACTGTTATGCCGCGATCGGCGTCGTGCACTCGCTGTGGCAGCCGATGGCCGGACGGTTCAAGGACTACATCGCCCAGCCGCGGTTCGGGGTGTACATGTCGTTGCACACCACCGTCATCGGCCCCGAGGGCAAGCCGCTCGAGGTGCAGATCCGCACGCACGAGATGCACCGCACCGCCGAGTTCGGCATCGCGGCGCACTGGCGCTACAAGGAGGGCGGCTATCGCAGGTCCGGAAAGCGGTCGGACACCGCGGAGATCGACGACATGGCGTGGATGCGTCAGCTGCTCGACTGGCAGCGTGAGGCCGCCGACCCGGGAGAGTTCCTGGAGTCGCTGCGCTATGACCTCGCCGTCCGCGAGATCTTCGTCTTCACCCCCAAGGGCGACGTGGTGACGCTGCCCGCCGGGTCGACACCGGTCGACTTCGCCTACGCCGTGCACACCGAGGTCGGTCACCGCTGCATCGGCGCGCGTGTCAACGGTCGGCTCGTCGCACTCGAACGCAAGCTCGAGAACGGTGAGGTGGTGGAGGTGTTCACCTCCAAGGCGCCCACCGCCGGGCCGTCGAAGGACTGGCAGCAGTTCGCGGTGTCGCCCCGCGCGAAGGCGAAGATCCGTCAGTGGTTCGCCAAAGAACGTCGCGAGGAGGCCCTCGAGGCCGGCAAGGACGCGATCGCCAAAGAGGTTCGGCGCGGCGGGCTTCCGCTGCAACGGCTACTCAGCGCCGAGTCGATGTCGGCGATCGCCAAGGAGTTGCGGTACACCGACGTCACCGCGCTCTACACCGCGGTCGGTGAGAACCACGTCTCCGCCCGGCATGTGGTCAACCGGCTCGTGGCGTCGCTCGGTGGCATCGAGGACGCCGAGGAGGCCATCGCCGAACGGTCCACACCGTCGACGATGCCGACGCGGACGCGCCAGAGCGGCGACGCCGGGGTGGTGGTCGACGGGGTCGACAACGTGGTGATCAAACTCGCCAAGTGCTGCACCCCGGTGCCCGGCGACGACATCATGGGTTTCGTGACCCGCGGCGGCGGGATCAGCGTCCACCGGACCGACTGCACCAACGCGGAATCCCTTCGCCAGCAAGAAGAACGGATTCTCGACGTCAAGTGGGCGCCGTCGCCGGAGTCGGTGTTCCTGGTCGCGATCCAGGTGGAGGCACTCGACCGCCACCGCCTGCTGTCCGACGTCACCAAGGTGCTCGCCGACGAGCGCGTCAACATCCTGTCCGCGTCGGTGGCCACCAGTCGTGACCGGGTGGCGATCAGCAAGTTCACCTTCGAGATGGGCGACCCCAAACACCTCGGACACGTCCTGAACGTCGTTCGCAACGTCGAGGGTGTCTACGACGTCTACCGGGTGACCTCGGCGTCCTGAGCGGGGCCCGGTCCACAATCACGAAAAAGGGCGCGCCCGGATGGAAATCCGGACGCGCCCTTCTCGGTCGCTATGCGAGTCGGCGCTGTGTGAATCGGCGCTGTCTGAATCGGCGCCGTGTCAGTCGATGGTGGCCGTCTCGATCGTCACGGGCAATTTGGGCTTGCCGTCGCCGGGCTGGCTGCCGGCCGGCCCGGGCGTGATGCCGCCTTCGTAGATCTTGTCGAGCACCGCGAGACCCGGTTCGTCGACCTTGCCGACGATCGAGTAGTCGGGTCCGAGTTCGCTGTCGGAGATGACGATGAACAGCTGGCTCGAGCCGGTGTTCGGGTTCTGTCCGCCCTGGCTGCTGTTGGCGATGGCGACGGTGCCGCGGGGGTAGACCACCGGCTGCGACCCGGTCGTCGGATCGGGCTGCCCGGCCTTCGCCAGATCGGTGGGCGGCTCGTCGGGACTGGTCCAGCCCGGACCGCTCATGCCGGTACCGGTGGGATCACCGCACTGCAGGATCTTCAGCTTGTCGCTGGTGGTCATCCGGTGGCACGTCGTGTCGTCGTAGAACTTGTTCTCGATCAGCGAGGCCACCGCGGCGGTGTTGCAGGGGGCGCCGTCGCGTTCCAGGGTGATCGGCAGGACGCCCTGCGTGGTGGTGAAGGTGGCCTGTTCGGTCCCCGACTTCAGGACGCGCTCGTCCGGCTTCGGGGACTGGCGCTCGTTCTTGGCGGCGGCCTTGAGTTCGTCGAGTTCGGCCTGGTACTGCGGTCGCTGCTCGGCGGGCACCGTGTCGGGTACCTCGTCGGGGAGCTGGGAGAACCGGCTCGGCGAGTCCTCGTAGGCGCAGGTGGTCCACCGTGCTGCCTCGCGGTCGTCCATGATCTTCTTCACCACGACCGCGGTGACACCGGCGACCACGGCGACCACGACGGCGGTCGAGATCGAGGCGATCATGATCTTCCGCTTGCGCCGGGCGAGGCGCTCGCTCTCGAGGCGTTCTTCGAGCTTGCGCTTCGCCGCCTCGCGGCGCTCCTCATTCGTGGACACGCGGGTGGATCCTCCTGAATCTCGGCAGGCTCGTGCCGACAATCTGCGCGGACGTCACTGACTCGAGACGCAAGTGTGCCAGTTGTACCTGAGAACGAGTTGCAGTGGGTGGTGGGGCCGGGGTGTCGCCGGGCGTGGGGTTCGGGGGCGTGGGTGCTCCGCCGGACCCGGCGATGAGGCGGATGGCGGTGGACAACGGTGTCTGCGCCACAATAGAGGGAATCCATCCCCGTCACCGGCGTTCGGTAGCCGGTGTCCACGCGGACCTGTTCCACCGACCCTGCAAGGAGCACGATGCTGATCACCGGATTCCCTGCCGGCATGTTCCAGACGAACTGCTACATCCTCGCCACGGAGGCCGGGGCGGAGGCGGTCGTCATCGACCCGGGACAGGATGCGGCGCCGCGCGTCCGCGAGCTCCTCGCCGAACACGACCTGACCCCGGTCGCGGTGCTGCTGACGCACGGGCATCTGGACCACACGTGGAACGCGGCGCAGCTGTGCGACGAGTACTCCATCCCGGCCTACATCCACGCCGCCGACCGGCCGATGCTGGCAGACCCGGGCCAGGGGATCGGACGGGCACTGGGCGCGATGATCGGCGATGTGGAGTTCGCCGAGCCGGAGAAGGTCATCGAGTTCGTCGACGGCGAGGCGGTCGAGTTGGCCGGCATCCACTTCTCGGTCGACCTGGCGCCCGGTCACACCCAGGGTTCGGTGCTCCTCGGCGTCGAGGTGGACACGGTGCCGGTCTGCTTCTCCGGTGACGTACTGTTTGCCGGGTCCATCGGCCGCACGGACCTGCCGGGCGGCAACCACCAGCAGTTGCTCGACTCCATCGCGACGAGGATGCTGCCGATGCCCGCCGACACCGTCGTGCTGCCCGGGCACGGGCAGCAGACCACGATCGGCCAGGAGATCGCGACCAATCCGTTCCTGGTCGACCTCGCTCCTCCGGGGGACCGCGGGACCGACCAGAGCGCACGACCGAAGGGACGACACGGACTGTGAGCGGAGCATTTCAGGCCCCCCGGGGCATCCCTGACTACTTCCCGCCGAACTCGGCGGATTTCCGCCGGGTCCGGGACACGCTCACCGACGCCGCGCGTCGTGCAGGCTACGGTCACATCGAATTGCCCGTCTTCGAGGACACCGCGCTCTTCGCGCGCGGGGTCGGCGAATCGACCGACGTGGTCAGCAAGGAGATGTACACCTTCGCCGACCGCGGTGACCGGTCGGTGACGCTCCGCCCCGAGGGCACGGCGGGCGTGGTGCGCGCGGTCATCCAGCACGGGCTCGACCGCGGCCAGCTGCCGATCAAGGTCTGCTACGCGGGACCGTTCTTCCGGTACGAGAAGCCGCAGACCGGTCGGTACCGGCAGTTGCAGCAGGTGGGTGTCGAGGCCATCGGCGTCGACGACCCGGCCCTGGACGCCGAGGTCATCGCGGTCGCCGACGAGGGCTACCGACGACTCGGGCTGTCGGGATTCCGCCTCGAGATCACCTCACTCGGCGACGACGAGAGCCGTCCGCGGTACCGGGAGGCGCTGCAGGAGTTCCTGTTCGGGCTGGACCTGGACGAGGCCACCCGCCAGCGCGCCGAGATCAACCCGCTGCGGGTGCTCGACGACAAGCGCCCCGAGGTGAAGGCCGCGACCGCGGGCGCACCGCTGCTCATCGACTACCTGTCCGACGACGCGAAGGCACACTTCGACCTCGTCCTGGCCAACCTCGACCGGCTCGGTGTGCAGTACGAGATCAACCCGCGACTGGTGCGCGGACTGGACTACTACACCAAGACCACCTTCGAGTTCGTCCACGACGGTCTCGGCGCGCAGTCGGGGATCGGTGGCGGCGGACGCTACGACGGCCTCATGCGGCAGCTCGGCGCCAAGCAGGACCTCTCGGGCATCGGGTTCGGCATCGGCGTCGACCGCACCATGCTCGCGCTGGAGGCCGAGGGGGTCGCCGGGACGCAGGCAGCTCGCTGTCAGGTCTTCGGGGTTCCGCTCGGCGCGGCGGCCAAGGCCGAACTCGTCGGCGTCGCAGGCGAACTGCGTGCGGCCGGGTTCAGCGTCGACCTCGCCTACGGTGACCGCGGACTCAAGGGCGCGATGAAGGCCGCCGACCGTTCCGGTGCGCGACTGGCCCTGGTGCTCGGTGAGAACGAACTCGCCGAGCGTCAGGTCGAGGTCAAGGACCTGAGCAACGGCGAGCAGCACAAGGTCTCCCTCGACGGCTTGGTGGCCGAGGTGTCACGGCTGCTGGGCTGAGGTCCTGCACCTTCCGAAGCGCGGTGAGGTCACTTAAGCGAGTCGTGAGCGGCGTCTCGTGCGCCGAACTCGCAGGGGAGAGGTCACCGTGCCCCGCTGTCTCGCCCCGGTCGGGGTTCTCGAGGAGCTGATCCCGTCGGCGATCATGTGGCGACTCAAGCGGTTCGTCCGGGGCTGCCGACTACGGCGCCTTCGATCCCGAGCACGACGGTCCTACCTCGACCGGAGCCGGACGTCCTGGGTCAGGGCCCGCCGGTGACGGCGACCTCGGCCGCCAGCACGTCGAGCGACACGCCGCCGAGCGCCAGTGCGCGCGTGTGGAAGTCCTTGAGCGTCCACTCGGGGTGGGCGCTCAGGGCGGCGTGCCGCGTCTGCTCCCACACCCGCTGACCGAGCGCGTAGGAGGGTGCCTGGCCGGGCCAGCCGAGGTAGCGGTCGAGTTCGAACCGCAGCACCGAGTGGTCCATGGCCACCGACGAGGTCAGGAACTCCCAGGCCTTGTCGGCATCCCACGTCCCGCCGCCGAGGGACCCCGGCGCGGGGAGCCCGCAGTGGACGCCGATGTCGACGACCACCCGCGCGGCCCGCAGGCGCTGCGAGTCGAGCATGCCCATGCGGTCACCCGGGTCCTGGAGCCAACCGAGTTCGTCCATCAGCCGCTCGGCGTAGAGCGCCCAGCCCTCACCGTGACCGGAGGTGAACGAGGCGAGTTTGCGCCACGAGTTGAGATCGGGATCGACGATGGCCGAGCCGAGTTGGAGATGGTGGCCCGGTACGCCCTCGTGGTAGACGGTCGTCTTCTCCTGCCAGGTGTGGAAGACGGTCTGATCGTCGGGCACCGACCACCACATCCGGCCCGGCCGGGACAGATCGGCGGTGGGCTGGGTGTAGTAGATGATCCCGGTCGACGACGGCGCCAGCCGGCACTCCAGCCGGGACAGGCGCTCGGGGATGTCGAAATGGGTGCCGCCGAGCCCGGCGACCGCGGCATCGGAGGTCGCCTGCATCCAGTCGACGAACTCGTGGCGGTCGCGGATCTGGTACTGCGGGGCCCGGTCGAGCCAGGCGAGTGTCTCGCCGACGCCGTGCCCGGGCAGCAGCCCCTCGGCGATCTCGTGCTGCTCGGCCACGATCTGTTCGAGCCGGGTCATCGCCCACGCGTAGGCCTCGTCGGGATCGGCGTCGGCACCGAGGTAGGCGGGCAGATGCAGCAGGTAACGGTCGCGCCCGATCGCGTCGTCGTCGACCGCACCGGCGAGGACCTCGCCGCGCAGATAATTCGCCAATGTCCCGAACGCGGTGCGGGCGGCGTCCAGGGCGGTGCCCAGGGTGCCGGCCAGAGCCGGGTCGGCGGCGATCGCCGCGGTGTTGCCCGCGATCGCGGCGGCGGCCGACTCCGATTGTCGCGCAACAGCTTCCACCTGACGTCTGGCCGGCGCAGGGCCGTGACGCAGGCGGTGGGCGAGTCCGTCGACGACGTCGGCCAGGGCGCCGGGGATCGCGGTGAGGCGGGCCACGAACACCTCACGCCGTTCACGGGTGTCGGTGGGCATGAGATCGAAGACGTCGCGGATGGCCTGCAGCGGGGAGGCGATCACGTTGCACTCGCCGATGCGCTCGCCCGCCTCGGCGAGTGCGAGTTCGCGACGCAGCGACGCACTCATCGTCGCGACCGTGACGCGGTCGACCGGGTCGGCGACCGGGGCGTCGGCGAGGGCGGCGAGGGTGCCTGCGGCGACCTCGGCACGTTCGGCGCACCCCTGGGCCGAGAAGTCGGTGAGCCGGTCATCGTGTGCGCCGTGGCCGATCTCGGTGGCGAACAGCGGATCGAGCGCGCACAGCCGGTCGAGGTGCGCCTCGGCGATCGCATCGATCGCCGTCGGGGTGCGGCCGGTGCCGGGGCCCGCCGGATTCGAGGGCGTCACAGGTCGTCGGTGGCGAAGGTGTCGCACCGGTCGGGATCGCCCGACTGATAGCCGACGGTGAACCACCGCGCGCGCTGGGTGGCCGACCCGTGCGTCCACCCCTCGGGGTTGGAGCCCGGGCCCTGGATCGTGTCGTCGCCGATGGCCTTGGCGGTCTGGATGACCGAGGCGATCTGCTGCTGCGAGATCGGGGCGAGGAGCGCGTCGGGACCGTTGTCGGCGTGATGGGCCCACACCCCGGCCAGGCAGTCGGCCTGTAGTTCGACCCGCACCGACCCCGACCGGGGTCCCTGCGATCCCATCCGCTGACCCTGGGCCAGCGCGCCGGTCAGGTTCTGGATGTGATGCCCGTACTCGTGGGCCACCACGTATTCCTGGGCAAGGGGTCCGTCGCTGCCGCCCATGCGCCGAAGTTGCGTGAAGAACGTCGGGTCGAAATAGGCGGTCGAATCGGCGGGGCAGTAGAACGGTCCCGTCGCCGAGCTGGCCGCACCGCAGCCGGTGTTCACCGCGTCGGCGAAGATCACGGTCTTCGGCGGGGTGTATTCCGGCCAGATGTCGGACCACACGTCGTCGAGGCTGACCGTGGTCGCCTTGATGCGGCAGATCGTGTTCTCGTTGGCCATCTCGTAGGTGCACGCGTCGAGCTGCTGCTGGATCTGCGCCGCCCCCGAGGACGTGCTCTGCTGCCCGCCGCCCTCGGTACCGAGGAGCTCACCGGGGTTCACCCCGAACAGCAGCGCGACGATCGTGAGGATCAGTCCGGCGCCGCCGCCGAGCGCGATCCGGCCGGCACCGCCCCCGCCACCACCGGAGACGTTGCCGGTGTCGATGGATCCACTGCCTTGGAAGGTCACGCGGTCATTCTGGCACGACCGACACCGCCGGCAGGCGCACGCAAAGGTATGCGATTGCCGCTCGGACACCTTGATGCGGCACCATGGACATCTGGCCTCGGGTTTCCTCTCGGGCGCAACCAACGTTGGGAAGGACTCTCAGTGCTCCGCACGCATTCCGCAGGTTCGCTGCGTCGCTCCGACGCGTCGCAGACCGTCACCGTCGCCGGTTGGGTCGCACGCCGACGCGACCATGGAGGCGTGGTGTTCATCGACCTGCGCGACTCCAGCGGGCTGGTCCAGGTGGTCTTCCGCGACGAGGCGGTCGCCGCCGCCGCCCACCGCCTGCGCGCCGAGTACTGCGTCGCGGTGACCGGCGTGGTCGAGGTCCGCCCCGAGGGGAGCGAGAACCCCAACCTGAGCTCCGGCGAGATCGAGATCAACGCCGTCGAGCTCGAGGTCCTCAACGAGTCGGCGCCCCTGCCGTTCCAGCTCGACGAGTCACCCGGTGAGGAGGCGCGTCTGCGCCACCGCTACCTCGACCTCCGTCGCGAGGGCCCCAGCGCCGCGCTGCGCCTGCGGTCCAAGGCCAACGCCGCCGCGCGCGGTGTGCTCGCCGCACACGACTTCGTCGAGATCGAGACGCCGACGCTGACCCGCTCGACGCCCGAGGGCGCGCGTGACTTCCTGGTGCCCGCACGCCTGCAGCCGGGCACCTTCTACGCATTGCCGCAGAGCCCGCAGCTGTTCAAGCAGCTGCTCATGGTGGCGGGTATGGAGCGCTACTACCAGATCGCGCGCTGCTACCGCGACGAGGATTTCCGCGCCGACCGCCAGCCCGAGTTCACCCAGCTCGACATCGAGATGAGCTTCGTCGACCAGGACGACGTCATCGCTGTCGCCGAAGAGGTCCTCGTCGCGCTGTGGAAGCTGATCGGCGTCGAGATCTCGACCCCGATCCCGCGGATGACCTACGCCGACGCGATGCGCCGGTACGGCTCGGACAAGCCCGACCTCCGGTTCGACATCGAACTCGTCGAATGCGCCGAGTACTTCGCGAACACGCCGTTCCGCGTGTTCCAGTCCCCGTACGTCGGTGCCGTGGTCATGCCCGGTGGGGCGTCGCAGCCGCGCCGGCAGCTCGACGCCTGGCAGGAATGGGCCAAACAGCGCGGCGCCAAGGGGCTGGCCTATGTGCTCATCGGGGAGGACGGCACGCTCGGCGGGCCGGTCGCCAAGAACCTGTCCGACGACGAGCGAGCCGGACTGGCCGCCCACGTCGGTGCCGCACCCGGCGACTGTGTCTTCTTCGCGGCCGGCGAGGTCAAGCCGTCGCGTGCGCTGCTCGGCGCCGCACGCGGTGAGATCGCCTCGAAGCTCGGCTTGATCAAAGACGGGGACTGGGCGTTCACGTGGGTCGTCGACGCGCCGATGTTCGAGCCCGCGGCCGAGGCCACCGCCTCCGGCGATGTCGCGCTGGGACATTCGGCCTGGACCGCGGTGCACCATGCGTTCACCTCGCCCAAGCCGGAGTCGATCGACTCCCTCGAGTCCGATCCGGGCTCGGCGCTGGCCTACGCCTACGACATCGTGTGCAACGGCAACGAGATCGGCGGCGGATCGATCCGTATCCATCGCCGCGACATCCAGGAACGCGTCTTCGAGATCATGGGCATCAGCCACGACGAGGCCCAGGAGAAGTTCGGCTTCCTGCTCGACGCATTCGCCTACGGCGCACCGCCGCACGGCGGGATCGCGTTCGGCTGGGACCGCATCACCGCCCTGCTCGCCGGTGAGAACTCGATCCGCGAGGTGATCGCCTTCCCCAAGTCCGGTGGCGGGGTCGACCCACTGACCGACGCGCCGGCCGCGATCACCCCGCAGCAGCGCAAGGAATCCGGCATCGACGCCAGGCCCGCACCCCGCGGCGGCGCCGAGGCGAAGGACGGAACCGAAGCCGGCCCGGCCGGCGCCGGGGCCTGACACCCGATCACATCGAAAAGCGGTGGCCGAGCGTGAGTTCGGCCACCGCTCGCGTGATCGCCGGCGGGCGCCGGTCACCCATCTGTGATGAGATCGCCTCCATGGCGCAGAACGTGGGCACGAGCACGGTGGGAACCCTTGCGTTGCCGGGTGACCGGGAGGCCGGACGATGACGATCAAGGTTGCCCTCGAACATCGGACGAGCTACTCCTTCGACCGGCCGACCAAGATCTATCCGCATGTGGTCCGGCTGCGTCCGGCACCGCACTCGCGTACCCCGATCGAGGCGTACTCGCTGACCGTCGAGCCGGGTGATCACTTTCTCAACTGGCAGCAGGACGCCTTCAGCAATTACCAGGCGCGCCTGGTGTTTCCGGAGCCGTCGAGCACTCTGAGCATCACCGTCAGCCTGGTTGCCGACCTCACCGCGATCAACCCCTTCGACTTCTTCATCGAGGACTGGGCCGAGGACTACGGGTTCACCTATCCGGAGCAACTGCGCCGCGACCTCGAGATCTTCCTACGTCCGGCCGGTGTCGCCGAAGGTGAGTTCGCGGGTGCGCCTGTGCATCCCGCGATCGCGAAGTTCGCCGCCGAGCACAAGCCGGTGGGCCGCACGCGGGTGATCGACTTCCTGGTCGCGCTGAACGCGGCGGTGCGCGACGCCGTCGGCTACACCGTGCGGCTCGAGGCGGGCGTGCAGTCCCCGGAGTACACGCTCTCCAGTGCCATCGGCTCGTGCCGCGACTCCGCCTGGCTGCTCGTCGCCCTGTTGCGTGAACTCGGGCTCGCCGCCCGATTCGTGTCCGGGTACCTTGTGCAGCTCACCTCCGACATCAAATCCCTGGACGGTCCGTCGGGTCCCGATGCCGACTTCACCGATCTGCACGCGTGGACCGAGGTCTACCTGCCCGGCGCCGGTTGGGTCGGCATGGATCCCACCTCCGGTCTCTTCGCGGGGGAGGGGCACATCCCGCTGGCCGCCACCCCGCATCCCGTCGGCGCCGCGCCGATCACCGGGGCGACCGGACCCTGTCACGCGACCCTGGATTTCTCCAACACGGTCACCCGGTTCCACGAGGACCCGCGCGTCACCCTTCCCTACACCGCGGAGCAGTGGGACCGGGTCAACGATCTCGGTGCCCTGGTGGACAAGCGGATGGCCGACAACGACGTGCGCCTGACGATGGGCGGCGAGCCGACCTTCGTCTCCGTCGACAACCAGACCGATCCGGAATGGCTGACCGCCGCCGACGGACCCCACAAGCGGCTGCTGGCCTCCCGGCTGGCCGAACGCCTGAAGCAGGCCCATGCGCCGTACGGGCTGGTCCAGCGCAGTCAGGGAAAGTGGTATCCCGGTGAGCCGTTGCCGCGCTGGCAGATGCAAGTGATGTGGCGCGACGACGGCGAGCCGATCTGGCGCGATCCGGCACTGCTCGCCGATCCGTGGTCGACACCGGAGCAGTGCGCGGCCGCGATCGAGACCGAGACCCACGGCGCCGATCCGGCCGCCGGGGACCACAGTCCGGCCCGGGAGCTGCTCACCGCGTTCGCCGAGACGCTCGGCCTACCTGACCGGCAGGTGATGCCCGCCTACGAGGATCCGCTCGTGCGGATGCGCGAACTGGCCGCGATGCCGCCCGGGGACCCCGGCACCGATCCGACGCTGCCCACCGCGCGTGCGTTCGCGCAGGCGGAGGTCTCGGTGGAGATCGACGGTGTCGAGGTCGACGCCGAGGAGAGCGACGACGCGGACAGCCTCGCCCCGGCGAGCGACTCGGTGACCAAACGCCGCGCGCTGGTGGCCAAGCTCGACGCCGCGGTCACCGAGCCGACCGCCTACGTGCTCCCGCTGAGCCGTTCGGAGGATCGCGCCGACTGGCAGAGCGCCGTGTGGACCACCCGGCGCGGGCGTGTCGTCCTCACCCCCGGAACGTCGCCGGCCGGACTGCGCCTGCCGCTGAACTCGTTGTCGTGGGGACCTGCGCCGACGCTGTTCGAGGCCGACCCGTCCGCCCGTCCCGGCGCGCTGCCCGCCGATCCGGCCGCGGCACTGGGCTACACCGTGCGCGAGGTCGACCCGACCGAGTTCCTGCCCCGCACCGCACTCGTCGCCGAGGTTCGTGGCGGCGTGCTGTACGTGTTCATGCCGCCGACGTCGACGCTCGAGGAGTTCCTCGCCGTCATCGAGCTCGTCGAGGGGGCGGCGGCGGCGACCTCGACGCCCGTGGTCATCGAGGGTTACGGGCCACCGGCCGACCCGCGACTGACCTCGCTGTCGGTGACCCCCGACCCGGGTGTCATCGAGGTCAACATCCAGCCGACCGCAGGCTTCGCCGAGCAGTCCGAACTGCTCGAATCCCTCTACGACCACGCCCGGGCGGTCCGGCTGGGCACCGAGAGCTTCGACCTCGACGGCAGTCACGGCGGCACCGGCGGCGGCAACCACATCACGCTGGGCGGCACCACCCCGGCCGACTCGCCGATGCTGCGCCGGCCCGACCTACTCGTGTCGATGCTGACCTACTGGCAGCGGCACCCCGCGTTGTCGTACCTGTTCTCCGGTCGCTTCATCGGAACCACCTCGCAGGCGCCGCGCGCCGACGAGGGGCGTGAGTCGGCCCTCTACGAACTCGAGATCGCCTTCGCCGAGATCGACCGGCTCGCGGTGACGAGCGACAGCGGTGACACGGCGCCGCCCAATCCGTGGGTCACCGACCGCGCCCTGCGGCACCTGCTCACCGACATCACCGGCAACACCCACCGGGCCGAGTTCTGCATCGACAAGCTCTACAGTCCGGACTCGGTCCGCGGGCGGCTCGGGCTGCTGGAGTTGCGTGCCTTCGAGATGCCGCCGCACCACCGGATGGCGATGGTGCAGTCGCTGCTGGTCCGGAGCCTGGTCTCCTGGTTCTGGGAGGAGCCCTATCGGGCGCGGCTGATCCGCCACGGCGCGGACCTGCACGGCAAGCATCTGTTGCCGCACTACGTGATCTCCGACATCGCCCTCGTCGCCGAGGACCTCCGCGAGGCCGGCTATCCGTTCGAGACCGCATGGCTCGACCCGTTCACCGAGTTCCGTTTCCCGCGACTGGGCACCGTGCAGATCCGCGACCAGGAGATCGAGCTCCGCAGCGCCATCGAGCCGTGGAACACGCTGGGGGAGGAGTCGACGGGCACCGGCACCGCCCGCTACGTCGACTCCTCGGTCGAGCGCGTGCAGGTGCGGGTGCTCGGTGGCGAGGACGATCGATACCTGTTGACCTGCAACGGTTTCCCGATTCCGCTGCGCTCGACCGGACGCACCGGGGAGCGGGTCGCGGGGATACGCTTCCGGGCCTGGCAACCGCCGAGCTCGCTGCACCCGACGATCACCATCGACACCCCGCTGACCTTCGACCTCGTCGACACCGTCAACGGCCGGTCCGTCGGCGGTGCGACCTATCACGTCGTCCACCCGGGTGGCCGCGCCTATGATCGGCCGCCGGTGAACGCCGTGGAGGCCGAGTCTCGTCGCAACGGACGGTTCGAGGCGACCGGCCACACCACCGGCGCCGTCGACATCGGCCTACTCCGCGAACGGCAGGCCAGACAGGCCGTCGATTTCGGGGTCCCCGGCATCCTCGATCTGCGGCGGGCACGTACAGTTCTGCGGTGACCTCTTCGCCGGGCAACGCTTCCGCGGTGTTCGATCGCTACCGTGCCGAGGGGTACACGCTCTTCGACATGGACCGGCTCGGCGAGACCGGCCTCGGCGCCGACGCGCCGCCCGTCCACTACGACGAGTTGCTGGACTCCACGGGAGCGGTTCGTCCCGCGTGGGAGGACCTGGCCAGGATCTACGCGCTGCGCGGCAGCGATCGTCTCCGTGAGTCCGCCGCGCGTCTGGCCGCGTCGGTCAGCGACGACGGAGTGGTCTACAACGAGTTCGACGGCAGCTCGACCGTCACCCGCGACTGGGATGTCGATGCGGTGCCGCTCGTCGTCGACGGCGTCGAATGGGCTGCGCTGGAGAAGGCCATCACCCAGCGGTCGATGCTTCTCGATCTTCTGCTGCGCGACCTGTACCGCGACCAGAAGACCATCACCTCCGGGCTGGTCGCCCCCGAAATGGTCTTCGGGCACCCCGGTTACATCCGCAAGGCCGCGCGGTTGGAGGTGGCCGGTCCGCACGCGCTGTTCCTGCACGCGGTGGACGTCTCGCGCCTCGCCGGCGGTGGTTTCGTCGCCTACGGCGACCGCACCCAGGCGCCGTCGGGCGTCGGCTATGCGATCGTCGGCCGCCGGCTGATGTCGAAGACCTTCCCGCAACTGTTCCAGGCGTGCGCGCCCCGTCCGATGGCCAACTTCGCGGCCACCATGCGGCTGGCGCTCACCGAGTACGCGCCGCCCGGCGTCGACGACCCGACCGTGGCCGTCCTCAGCCCGGGCAGCATGTCCGAGACCGCGTTCGACCAGGCCTACCTGGCGTCGGTTCTCGGTTATCCGCTGGTCGAGGGCGCCGACCTGACCGTCCGTGACGGCGCGGTCTACATGCGCTCGCTCGGACGCTACAAACGTGTCGACGTCCTGCTGCGCCGCGTCGACGCCGCCTACACCGATCCGCTCGATCTGCGTACCGACTCCCAGCTCGGGGTTGCGGGCCTGGTCGAGTCGATCTCGCGCGGCAACGTCACGGTCCTCAACACTCTCGGTTCGGGCGTGCTGGAGAACCCGGCCTTGCACACAGTGCTGGAGCGGCTCGCGCCGGTCCTGCTCGGCGAGGACCTGCTACTCGGCTCGGTCACCACCTACTGGGCCGGAGACACGTTGCAGCGCAGCAAGATCCGCGCCAACCTCGGGTCCCTTGTGCTCACCAACACCCGCACCGACGAGGAGTTCGTCGGCCCGCTGCTCGACGCGGCCACGCGTGCCGATCTCGCCGCCCGGGTGGAGGCGCAGACGTGGCAGTGGGTGGGCCGCGAGCTCGAGGCCTTTTCGGTGGCCCCGACCATCACCCCGGGCGCCGCGCCCGGCCGGAACGGACGCGTGCTGCGTGCCGCGCCGGTGTCGGTGCGCGCGTTCAGCGTCGCGCAGGGACCGACCTACTCGGTCATGCCCGGCGGGCTCGGCGCCGTCCTGGCCGACGGGGTCGAGGGAGCCGCCCACCACGTGATCGCGGCCAAGGACGTGTGGGTGACCAGCACCGAGGTCGGCGGGCATGTGTCCCGCCGGTCGGAGACGCGTAACGAGCCCGAGCCGCTCGTTGCGATCGCGGCCGGACGCCCGGCGCCGCGCGAGTACTCCGAGGTCGCGGCCGCGGCGAGCCCGCGTGTGCTGGCCGACCTGTACTGGCTGGGCCGCTACGGCGAGCGCACCGAGCTGGTGACCCGGCTCGCGAAGGTCTCCCGGGAGCGCTACCAGGACTTCCAGTACCGGCCGTGGATGTCGGGGATCTCCGCCATCCCGCTGCTGCTGCACGCGGTCGCCTCGGTGACCGGCACCGCGGGCTACCTCGACACCGCCGGTCTGCTGGTGTCGGGAACCGACCGGCCACCCTCACCCGATGAGGTCAACGGCGCCATCGAGAAGATCGCCGAACTCACCGTTGCGCGTACGGTGCCGGGCACGATCGCCTACTCGGTCGACCGTCTCGTCGCGGCTGCCCGTGCGGTCCGTGACCAGATGTCGACGAGTACGTGGATGGTGCTGGCGCCGGTGGAGCGCGTCGTCGCGAACACCGCACGACTCGTCGCCCGGTCGCGCGCCGAGTCGGGGCCCGAGGGCCTCGGGGACGCCGCACTCGACCTCGGTCCCGACCTGGCCCGTGCGCACGAGGAGGTCCTGCACGGGGTCCTGGCCCTCACCGGCCTGCAGGCGGAGTCGATGGTCCACGACGCGGGCTGGATGTTCATGGACCTCGGTCGCCGGATCGAACGCGCCATCACCCTGGCCGACCTCACCCAGGTGATGTTCGCCGATGCGCGGGACATCGACGTCGAACAGGCACTGCTCGAGTCGTTCCTCGCCGCCAACGAGTCGTCGGTGATCTACCGCCGCCGCAATCGGGGTCTGTACCGGCTCGCCAGCGTCGTCGAGTTGTTGCTGTTCGACCCGACCAACCCGCGGTCGATGATCTTCTCGCTCGAACAGATCCACACCGACCTGGTCTCGGTGCCCGAGACCCTGCGGTCGGCCGGCGCCGAGCGCGCGGTCCAGGACATGATCGCCGACCTGCGTCGCAGCGACCCGGCTGACCTGGTCGGAATCGACGCATCGGGTCGTCGTGCCGATCTGGCCGAGCTGATGATCACGCTGCGGGCCGGCGCGCGCGAGCTGTCGGAACTGCTGACCAGGACCCGCTTCGCCGTGCCCCGGCAGGCGCAGCCGATCTGGGGCGGTGGTGAATCGTGAGCTCGCGCATCTACCGGGTGATGCACCGGACCAGCTACACCTACGACGACGACGTGTCCTCCTCGTACGGTCGTTGCCACCTGACGCCTCGCGACCTGCCGGGGCAGCGGGTCCGCTCGACGTCGGTGCACATCGAACCCGAGCCCGACGACCGTTCGACCGGCATCGACGTGTACGGCAACAACGACAGCTACTTCCACGTGCGCACCCCCCACCGCGAACTCACCGTGACGGCACGCTCGGTGGTCGAGGTGGACCCCATCGACCAGGGCGTGCTCCTCGGATCCGCGGCCCGCGCCCCCTGGGAATCGGCGCGCCCGGCGGTGGTGGGCACCGGCGACGCCGCCTTGGCCGCCGAGTTCGTCCTGGATCTGGACCCGCCGGAGATCACCCCCGCGGTCCGGGCCTACGCCGACGAGGTGTTCACCCCGGGGCGGCCACTGATCGAGGCCGTCACCGACCTCACCACGCGCATCTTCGGCGACTTCACCTACCGGTCGGGTTCCACGGCCATCTCCACGCGGGTCGACGCCGTGATGGACCGGCGCGAAGGCGTGTGCCAGGACTTCGCGCGCGTGGCGATCGCCTGCCTACGCTCGGTCGGACTCGCCGCGCGCTACGAGTCGGGGTACCTCGCGACCGACCCGCCACCGGGCAAGGAGAAGATCTTCGGCGCCGACGCGAGCCATGCCTGGGCCGCGGTGTGGATGCCCGACGGCCGGTGGCTCGCCTTCGACCCGACAAACGACAAGCTGGTCGACGAGCGCCACGTCACGCTCGCCTGGGGACGCGACTACGACGACGTCCCACCTCTGCGCGGCGTCATCTACACCGACTCCAAGAAGAGTCACATCGACGTCTCGGTCGACGTCAGCCCCGTCGACGCGCCCGGCGAGGCCTGAACCCGTCCCCATTTGTCGTTCGCGAAACAAAAGTGTTGCGGCGCAGCGTGTTCGGTGACGCTTATGATAATTTGCCAACCGCAAGGTCCTACAGATGGATGAACACTGCTGTTGCCACCAGGTTGCAACAGGTACCTTGGGGGACGACATGACGGTCATAACAGAAAGCCGCATCATCAGCGTGGTGCGGGCGGCAGAGGCGCTGCTGTCACAACGCGCCGGGTCCCCAGTCGTCCTCGATGATCCAGAGAACCTCGGTGGGAGCGGACGCACGACGGTGGTGCGGGTACGGGTCGCCCAGAACCCGCTCAGCCTCGATCGCTCACTGGTCATCAAGGCACTGCCCGAACACGAGGACCCCCAGGCATTCCACCGCGAGATCGCGTCGTACAAGTACGCCACCGCGCTGCCCAACGAGTCGCGTCCGGGCCCGCAGCTGATCGCCTCGGCCCCGGAACTGCGCATCATGGTGCTCTCCGACCTCGGACACGGTCGTTCGATGCTCGAATACCTCGCCGGCACCGACCCCGTCGAGACCGCACGCGCGGTGAGTGCGTGGGGTCAGGCGCTGGGCCGGATGCATGCGGCCACCGTCGGCGGCGAAGGTGATTTCCTCGCCCTGGTGCGCCGGGGGCCCTCGGGCACCCAGGGACGCGACATCCTGCGCGACGAGGCCCTTCGCTCGATCGATTCGGTCGCCGGTCACGGTGAGTCGCTCGGCGTCGAGGTACCCGCTCATGTGATCGATGCCCTGCGCGGCGCCGCCACCCTGTTCGACGAGGGCGAACACCGCGCGTTCAGTCCCTCCGACGTCGGACCGGAGAACATCCTCCTCAACGACGACGGCGTCCAGTTCATGGACTATGAGTGGGGCAGTTTCCGCGACGCCACCCTCGACATCGCATACGCGCTGGTCACGATCACCGCGCAGCTCCCGGCCCGGTCGTCGGACCGCGTGACCGACCTCGAGGTGTCGATGGTCGACGCGTGGCGGTCGGAGGTGCTCTCGATCTGGCCCGCACTCGCGCACGAGCGGGAGATGCAGCGCAAGGTGCTGATGGCGCGGTTCCTGTGGGTGTGGCTGTCGACGGCATGGATGCTGCCCGGCGAGTCGGACTCGTCCCCCCTCGACAGCGCCGCCCTCGACACCGCAGGTTTCGACACCGCAGGTTTCGACACCGCAGGTTTCGACAACTCGGGTTTCGACAACGCGGGTTTCGAGAACGCGGGCTTCACCCACGACTGGGCTCTGCACACCAACGACCCGCGTGTGATCGTGAGCCGCTGGACCGATCTCGCGGCTGCCGCCGGGCGCGCCGGGGACGACGAGATCGCCGCCTTCGCGTCCTCGATGGGGCTCGCTCTGCAACGCAACTGGCTGGCCTGACACGCTCGTGGACGGACTGTTCGACCCGCCCGAGGACCCTCGGGCCCCCGCTGGACACGGCCCGGGGCCCGGAGGGCTGACCGCTCCGCCGTCACCGACGGCGCCGCTCGCGGTCCGGATGCGACCGCAGAGTCTCGACGAGATCGTCGGTCAGCAACACCTGCTCGGCACCGGCTCGCCGCTGCGCCGCCTGATCAGCGGCGCGGGCGCGGCGTCGGTGCTGCTCTACGGGCCGCCCGGCACCGGCAAGACCACCATGGCGTCGTTGATCGCACGCGCCACCGGCGGCCGGTTCGAAGCACTGTCGGCGTTGTCGGCCGGCGTCAAAGAGGTTCGCGCGGTCATCGACGTCGCCCGCCGCCGACTCATCGGCGACAGCAAGACCGGCGGCCAGCAGACCGTCCTGTTCATCGACGAGGTCCACCGGTTCTCCAAGACCCAGCAGGACGCCCTGCTCGATGCCGTCGAGAACCGGATCGTGCTACTCGTGGCGGCGACCACGGAGAACCCGTCGTTCTCGGTCGTTGCGCCGCTGCTGTCGCGTTCGCTCGTCCTGCAACTGCGGTCGCTCACCGACGCCGACATCCGCGAGGTGCTGACCCGCGCGGTCGCCGACCCCCGCGGACTGAACGGTGAGGTGGAGGTCACCGACGCCGCCTACGGCCATCTCATCGCGGTGTCGGGCGGGGATGCGCGTCGTGCGCTGACCGCACTCGAGGCAAGCGCCGACTCGACCGACCGGATAGATCTCGCCGACGTCGAGACCGCGATCGACCGCGCCGCGGTGCGCTACGACCGCGACGGCGACCAGCACTACGACGTGACCAGTGCATTCATCAAATCGATCCGCGGCTCCGACGTCGACGCCGCCGTCCACTACCTCGCGCGGATGATCGCGGCGGGGGAGGACCCGCGGTTCATCGCACGGCGACTGATGATCCACGCGAGCGAGGACATCGGGATGGCCGATCCGACGGCCCTGCAGGCGGCCGTGGCGGCCGCCCAGGTGGTCAACCTCGTGGGCATGCCCGAGGCGAAGCTGGCGCTGACCCAGGCGACGATCCACCTCGCGACCGCGCCCAAGTCCGCGGGTGTGGTCGCCGCGATCGGTGCCGCGCTCGCCGATGTGGAATCGGGGAAGGCGGGGGCGGTCCCGGCCCACCTGCGGGACGGCCATTACCCCGGCGCCAAGAAGCTCGGCAACGGCGTCGCCTACCGCTTTCCGCACGACGATCCCGATGGTGTTCTGGCGCAACAGTATCCACCCGATGATCTGGTCGGCGTCGATTACTACGTGCCCACCGATCACGGTCTCGAGCGCGAGATCGGTCCGCGGGTCGCGAAGTTGCGGTCGATCGTGCGCGGTGCGGTGTCCCGGCGCCGCTCGCGCTGACGGCCTTCGGCGACGTCGTCGCAGATGAGAGTCCCTGCGCCATTCCACGACGCGCCGACGGTAGGCTGGGATGTCGCGACAGTCAATGGTCGCGACTACCAACCGCGAGGACGACACCCACAGTGCAGACGCATGACATCCGGAAGCGCTTTCTGGACCACTTCATCAAGGCCGGCCACACCGAGGTGCCGAGTGCCTCGTTGCTGCTCGACGACCCCAACCTGTTGTTCGTCAACGCGGGCATGGTGCCGTTCAAGCCGTTCTTCCTGGGTGAGCGGACGCCGCCGTACTCGCGCGCGACCAGCGTCCAGAAGTGTGTGCGCACCCTCGACATCGACGAGGTCGGGATCACCACCCGGCACAACACCTTCTTCCAGATGGCCGGCAACTTCTCGTTCGGCGACTACTTCAAGCGCGAGGCGATCACCTTCGCCTGGACGCTGCTGACCAACAGCGTCGACGACGGCGGTTACGGCATCGACCCCCAGAAGCTGTGGCCCACCGTCTACCTCGACGACGACGAGGCCGAGGCCATCTGGCGCGACGAGATCGGTGTGCCCGCCGAACGCATCCAGCGCCGCGGGATGAAGGACAACTACTGGTCGATGGGCGTACCCGGCCCGTGCGGTCCGTGTTCGGAGATCTTCTTCGACCGCGGACCCGAGTACGGCGTCGAGGGCGGCCCGGAGGCCGACGAGGACCGCTACATCGAGATCTGGAATCTCGTGTTCATGCAGAACGTGCGCGGACCCGGCGGCGGCAAGGACAACTACGAGATCCTCGGCCCGCTACCCAAGCAGAACATCGACACCGGCATGGGCGTCGAACGCGTCGCCTGCCTGCTCCAGGGTGTCGACAACGTCTACGAGACCGATCTGCTCAAGCCGATCATCGATCTCGCCGCGGAACTGTCCGGGCGTGCCTACGGCGCGGGCTCACACGACGACGACGTCCGTTTCCGCGTGATCGCCGACCACGCGCGCACCTCGGCGATGCTGATCGGCGACGGCGTCCTGCCCGGCAACGACGGCCGCGGATACGTCCTGCGCCGGCTGCTGCGGCGAGTGGTCCGGTCCATGCGGCTGCTCGGGACCGGCGACGACAAGGCCACCATGGGCACGATCATCGGCAAGGTCATCGACCTGATGGCGCCGTCGTACCCCGAGCTCGAGACCCAGCGCCGCCACATCGTCGACGTCGCCGTCGGTGAGGAGACCTCGTTCGCCAAGACCCTCGCCGCCGGTTCCAAGCTGTTCGCCGACGCCGCCACCGCCACCAAGAAGGCCTCGCGCACCACCATCGCCGGGGCCGACGCCTTCACCCTGCACGACACCTACGGCTTCCCGATCGACCTGACGCTCGAGATGGCCGCCGAGGCCGGACTCGCCGTCGACCAGGAGGGTTTCACCGCCCTCATGGCCGAGCAGAAGCAGCGCGCCAAGGCCGACGCCACCGCCCGGAAGACCGGACACGCCGACCTCAGCGTGTATCGCGACTTCCTCGACCGCGGACCGACGGAGTTCACCGGCTTCGACGAGTTGGTGTCGGAGGCCCGCATCCTGGGTCTGGTCGCCGACGGCGCTCGAATGCCCGCGGCGTCGGCCGGTCAGGAACTCACGGTCGTCCTCGACCGCACCCCGCTCTACGCCGAGTCCGGCGGCCAGATGGCCGACATCGGCACCATCACCACCGGTTCGGGTGTCCGCATGTCGGTCACCGACGTGCAGAAGGTCGGCAAGTCGGTGTGGCTGCACAAGGTGCGCGTCGACGAGGGCGAGATCGAAGAGGGCGACGAGGTCCTCGCGGCCGTGGACACCGCATGGCGTCACGGCGCGACGCAGGGACACTCGGGCACCCACATGGTCCACGCCGCGTTGCGCGAGGTCCTCGGCCCGGGCGCCACCCAGGCCGGTTCGCTGAACCGGCCGGGCTATCTGCGCTTCGACTTCAACGCCGGCGGTCCGGTGACCGAGGCGCAGCGTCGTGAGATCGAGGAGATCAGCAACGCCGCCGTCGAGGCCGACTACCAGGTCAACACCTTCGAGACCGGGCTGACCGAGGCCAAGGCGATGGGTGCCATGGCGCTGTTCGGCGAGAACTACGGCGACGTGGTCCGTGTCGTCGAGATCGGCGGGCCGTTCTCGATGGAGCTCTGTGGCGGCACCCACGTCGCGTCGTCGTCGCGGATCGGTCCGATCACGCTGATCGGAGAGTCGTCGGTCGGCTCGGGCGTGCGCCGCGTCGAGGCCTACGTCGGCATGGACTCGTTCCGCTTCCTGTCCAAGGAACGTGCGCTGCTCGCCGGTCTGGCGTCGTCACTGAAGGTGCCGTCCGAGGAGGTGCCGGGCCGCGTGGAGCAGCTCGTCACCAAGCTCCGCGACGCCGAGAAAGAACTGGCCAGGGTGCGCGCCGAGCAGGCGCAGGCCGCGGTCTCCGGTCTCCTCGACACCGCCACCACCGTCGGCTCGACGCTCGTCGTCGAGGGGCGTGTGCCCGGCCTCGACGCCAACGGCCTGCGCTCAGTGGTCACCGATCTCCGTGGCCGCGTCGCCGACCGTCAGGCCGTGTTCGCGCTCTTCTCGCCGAGCACCGACGGCCCGGAGGCCAAGGTGCCGTTCGTGATCGCCACCACCGGTGCCGCACGCGACGCCGGGATCAAGGCAGGCGATCTGGTCAAGGAGGTCGCACCGCTGGTCGGCGGTCGCGGTGGCGGCAAGCCGGATCTGGCCCAGGGCTCCGGCACCGATCCGGGCGGGATCGACGCGGCCTTGTCACGCATCCGCGAGCTCGTCGGCTGATGCCGGATCCCGAACCTCAGCCGAACGGTCCCCGGCGCGCTCGTGGCCGGCTGCTCGGCATCGACGTGGGGAGCGTACGGATCGGTGTCGCGGTGTGCGATCCCGACGGCATTCTCGCCACGCCGGTCGAGACCGTTCGCCGGACACCTTCGGCGACAGCCGATCTCGACCGGATCGCGGACCTCGTCACCGAATACGACGCGATCGGCGTGGTCATCGGACTGCCGAAGACGTTGAAGAACACCGCAGGCGCGGCGGCCGAGACCGCACGCGAATTCGGCGATCGCCTCGCCGCGCGCATCGCGCCGGTCGAGGTGGCTTGGCAGGACGAACGTTTCACGACGGTGACCGCTCAGCAGGCGCTGCACGCGAGCGGTCGTTCGGTGAAGTCGTCGCGGAGCGTCATCGATCAGGCCGCGGCGGTCGCTATTCTCCAGGGGTGGCTCGATGCGCGACGGTGAATCAGTAGACCCCACAACAGACTCGGGAGGGGATCCTTCGGTGACCGAAGATCGGCGTCGCACGCGACACCGGGATGGCCAGGGACGCCGGGCCGCCGACGGCATGGATCCCGAGCGCCTGCGGTATTTCACCCAGCCCGCCGACGGTTCGCCGCACACGCGGCATCGTCGTCGGCGCACGGGCCAGCAGGGCGACACACCGGGACGCGAGCCGGAGCCCCCGCAGGCCCCGGTACGCCGGGAGGCCGGCGAGTTCCGGGCCCGCGCGACGCCGGTGCGTATCCCTCCGCCGGCGCAGCAGGCACCACAAGCACCGCAGCAGGCACAGCCGAGACCCGCCGCGCCGCAGCCCCCCGCCGCGCCGCCCCGACAGGCGGCACCGGCCCCCGCACCCACTCCGGCCCCCGCACCCACTCCAGCCCCCGCACCCACTCCGGCCGCCGCACCCACCCCGTCGCGATCCGCGCAGCCACCCGGCCACCCCGAATCGCGCCATGTCCGGTCCCGCCGCGATGAGCCCCGCCGCGATGAGCCCCGCCGCGATGAGCCCGGGACGGACGAGGACTGGTGGCCCGGCGCCGACGACGTCGAGGCGGCCGAGCCGACACGCCGCGCACCGCGTCGCACACGCAAGAATCGCCGCGCGGTGCTGGCGCTGGTCATTGTCTTCATGCTCGCGCTCATCACCGGCGTCGGGTACTACGGCCTGAGGGCGACCGGGATGCTCGAATCCCGCAAGGACTACACCAACGCGGCGGGTGCCGGTGACGTGATCGTCGACATCCCCGACAATTCGACGCTGGCCGACTTCGGTCGCATCCTCACCGACGCCGACGTGGTCGGCAGCGTGCGCGCTTTCGTCGATGCCGCAGGCGGACAACCGATGTCCGGCGGCCTGTACAAGATGCGGACGCAGATCCCGGCGACCACCGCGGTCGAGATGCTCACCGACGACGGTGCCGAGCACCGTGTCGGCCGGGTGGTGGTGCCGCCCGGCCTGCAACTCGATTCCAAGACCGGCATCGACGGCAAGGTGACGCCCGGCATCTTCGCCCTCATCGAGAAGGCGACGTCGATCTCGTTCAACGGCCGGCCCGAAGGGGTCACCGCCGCCGAACTGGAGAAGGCCGCCGCCGAGGCGACCCCGGAGGAACTGGGTGTGCCGGAGTGGGCGCGCGAGAACGTCGCCGGCATGACCGGCGACCACCGGCGAATCGAAGGTCTCATCGCGCCGACCACGTGGGAACGTGTCGAACCCGACCACACCGCCGTGCAGATCCTGCACGAGATGATCTCCAAGAGCGGGATCATGTTCGACCAGTGGGGGCTGGTGAGCCGCAACAACTCCGGGCTGGACCCGTATCAGACGCTGATCGCGGCGTCGATCGTCGAACGTGAGGTCCGGCACGTCGAAGACGCTCCCAAGGTCGCGCGGGTCATCCGCAACCGGCTCGACAAGGATCAGCGTCTGGAGATGGACTCGACGCAGAACTACACCGCGGCGGTGACCAACATCGATGTGCACGGCGAGGCCTACAAAGCCGACAACGAGTGGAACACCTACCGCTACAACGGTCTTCCGCCCACCCCGATCGCCGCGGTCGGAGTGCCGGCGCTCGAGGCGATGCTCGATCCGGCCCCGGGTTCCTGGTTGTACTTCGTGACCGTGGACACCGCCGGAACCACCTTGTTCGCGAACACCTTCGAGGAACACAAGCGCAACCGCAACGTGGCGTGCCACAACAAGCTCGTGGCCACGGGCTGTCAGTGAACGCGGGCTGTCAGTGAGTACGGGGTCTCCCTACGGCGCGCACCGTCGCGCCGCGGTCCTGGGATCACCGATCCGCCACTCGCGCTCGCCGCGAGTGCATCTCGCCGCGTACCGGGCGCTCGGGCTGACCGACTGGACCTATGACCGCATCGAATGCACCGCCGACCGCCTCCCGGCGGTCGTGTCCGGTGCCGATCCGGACTTCGTCGGGTTCTCGGTCACCATGCCCAACAAGCTCGCCGCTCTCGAGTTCGCCTCGGAGCGGACCGAACGCGCCGAACTCGTCGGCTCGGCCAACACACTGGTGCGCTCCGAGTCGGGGTGGACCGCGGACTGCACCGACATCGACGGTATGGCCGGCGCGCTGACCGGACTCGCCGTCGACGCCGACATCGCCGCGGGCGCAGACCCGGTCGCCGTCGTCGTCGGTGCGGGTGGAACGGCGTTGCCGACGGTGATGGCGCTCGTCGGGATCGGCATCACCGAACTCACCGTCGTGGCGCGCGACGCCCGACGCGCGGGCCCGGTGCTCGAGCTGTGCGAACGGCTGGGAGTAGCCGGACGCGTCGTTCCCTTCGCGCTCGACCCCGAGCTGGATCGTCGTTGCCGGAACGCGGCCGTCGTGGTGTCGACGGTGCCTGCGCCCGCCGCGGCGGACCTGGCCCCGGCGGTGGCGCGGGCGGACAAGGTCGTCGATGTGATCTATGACCCGTGGCCGACGCCGTTGGCCGAGGCGGTCGACGCCGCGGGCGGCACCGTCGTCGGGGGACTGGTCATGCTCGTGAATCAGGCTTTTCGGCAGGTCGAACTCTTCACCGGCCTGCCCGCCCCGCGCGAGGTCATGATCGAGGCGCTCGCCGCGAACGACTGATCGGCTTCTCCGCGAACGACTGACCGGCTTCGCCGGGGCCGGCCCCTGTGGAATCCCAGGCGGTGTACGCGCCGTCGGCAGCCATGCTCGACCGATGGCCGAATGCGTGATCCTGGTGTGGCTGATGGTCATCGCCGACACCGACGCCCGAACGCTGCGCATCCCGAATCGGCTCGTCTGGCCTGCTCTCTGGGCGGTGGCGGCGCTGAGTGTGGCGCACCCCGCGGTGGGAGTGTCCGCACTCGTCGCGGCGACGCCGTACACGCTGACCTACCTGCTGCGCTGGTGCGGCGGCGGGGACGTCAAACTTGCCGCCGTGTGCGGTGGCCTCGTCCACCGGTGGGACGAGGCCCTGATCCTGGTGGCCCTGGCCTCGTTGATCGCCCTGGCGATGGTCGGGCTCGGCTCGCTGCGCGGGAGGGATCAGGGCGGGAGGGAACACGGCGGCCACCCGCACGGGCCGGCACTCGCCGGGGCCACCGTCGTCGTCGCCGGACTCCTCTGACGACGGGACAGATGCCTCCGCCGTCGGGGTGCGAGGAGCAGCATGGAACAATCGATCACTGTGTTGCGCTGGATAACTGCCGGAGAATCCCACGGACCTGCCCTGGTCGCCATCGTCGAGGGCATGGTTGCCGGTGTCGAGGTGACCTCGACCGACATCGCCGAGCAGCTCGCTCGCCGCCGACTCGGCTACGGACGCGGTGCGCGGATGAAGTTCGAGGCCGACAAGGTCACCGTGCTCGGCGGCGTCCGCCACGGCCTCACCATGGGCGGTCCGGTCGCGATCGAGATCGGCAACACCGAGTGGCCCAAGTGGGAGACGGTGATGGCGGCCGACCCGGTCGATGCCGCCGAACTCGAGGGCAGCGCCCGCAACGCACCCCTCACCCGGCCTCGCCCCGGGCACGCCGACTACTCCGGGATGCTCAAGTACGGCTTCGACGACGCCCGTCCCGTGCTCGAGCGCGCCAGCGCCCGGGAGACCGCGGCCCGGGTCGCCGCCGGCACCGTCGCCCGCAACTTCCTGCGCCAGGTCCTCGGCATCGACGTGATCTCCCATGTGATCTCGATCGGCGCGAGCGAACCGTATGGGGGTCCGCCGCCGCGGTTCGCCGACCTCGACGCCATCGATGCCAGCCCCGTCCGCGCGTTCGACGCCGACGCCGAGAAGTCGATGATCGACGAGATCGAGGCCGCCAAGAAGGACGGCGACACCCTCGGCGGCGTCGTGGAGATCGTCGCCACCGGTGTACCCGTCGGACTCGGATCGCACGTCAGCGGCGAGACCCGCCTCGACGCGCGTCTGGCGGCCGCACTCATGGGTATCCAGGCGATCAAGGGCGTGGAGGTGGGCGACGGTTTCACCACCGCGCGGCGCCGCGGCAGCGAGGCGCACGACGAGATGGTGCCCGGTCCCGACGGCGTGCTGCGCTCCACCAACCGTGCCGGTGGCCTCGAAGGTGGCATGACCAACGGTGAGGACCTCCGGGTGCGCATCGCGATGAAGCCGATCTCGACGGTGCCGCGCGCGCTGTCGACCATCGACATGGCCACGGGGGAGACCGCCAGCGCCATCCACCAGCGTTCGGATGTGTGTGCCGTGCCGGCCGCAGGTGTGGTCGCCGAGGCCATGGTCGCGCTCGTCGTCGCGCAGGCCGCACTGGACAAGTTCGGCGGCGACTCGGTCGCCGAGACCGCGACCAACCTCCGCTCCTACCAGGCCGGTGTCGACGCGCGTCCGCCGCGCCCATGACCCAGACCCCCGATCCGGCACCGCCGACCCCGACCCGGCCGACGTCGGGGAGACGACCGGCGGCCGTTCTCGTCGGCTTCATGGGGGCGGGCAAGTCGACGGTCGGCCGCATCCTCGCCGACCGGCTCGGCGTGGACTTCGTCGACACCGACGTCGAGCTCGTCCGGCGGACCGGGCGCAGCATCCCCGAGATCTTCGAATCCGATGGTGTCGAGGGTTTTCGTGTCATCGAGGAGAACGTCGTCACCGATGTGCTCGACAACCACGGCGGGGTGGTCTCCCTCGGCGGCGGAGCGGTGACGACGGCCGGTGTGCGGGAGGCACTGACCGATCAGCGCGTGGCGTATCTGAACGTCTCACCCGAACGGGGCTACGCGCGGGTGTCCGGCACCGACCGGCCGCTGCTGGCCACCGAGGATCCGGCCGCCCGCTACGCCGAGCTCCTCGCCGAACGCACCGGCACCTACGCATCCGTGTGCTCCTTCGAGGTGGACGCCGACGCCGATCCCGAGACGGTGGCCGATGCCATCGTCGCCCAACTCGCCCGCGAACTGATGTGAGGAAGCCGAGATGACCGATACCGAACCCGTCGCGATCCGGGTCAACGCCGGTGCGCCCTACGACGTGACGATCGGCCGTGGACTCCTCGGCGAGGTCGCCGCCGCCGCACAGGGTGCCGACCGCATCGCGATCCTGTACCAGCCGCCGTTGGCCCAGACCGCTGAGCAGATCCGGGAATTCTTGGCCGACAAGGGTTTCGATGCCCATCGCATCGAGATCCCGGACGCCGAGGACGGCAAGGACCTGGCGGTCGCCTCGTTCTGCTGGGAGGTGTTCGGCCGGATCGGGCTCAAGCGCAACGACAAGGTCATCAGCCTCGGCGGTGGCGCGGCCACCGATCTCGCCGGCTTCGTCGCGGCCACCTGGATGCGCGGCATCGGCGTCATCCATGTCCCGACGACGCTGCTGGCGATGGTCGACGCCGCCGTCGGCGGCAAGACCGGCATCAACACCGAGGCCGGCAAGAACCTGGTCGGCTCGTTCCACGAACCCGACGCGGTCCTCATCGACATCGGCACCCTGGAAACCGTGCCGCGCAACGAGATCGTCGCCGGTCTCGCGGAGGTCATCAAGACCGGGTTCATCGCCGATCCCACCATCCTCGACATCATCGAGGCCGACGCGGATGCGGCCCTGGACCCCACCGGCCCGGTGCTCCCGGATCTCATCCGCCGCTCGGTTCAGGTCAAGGCCGACGTGGTGTCGGCGGATCTGAAGGAGTCGTCGCTGCGCGAGATCCTCAACTACGGACACACCCTCGGTCACGCGATCGAGCGCCGCGAGCGCTACCGCTGGCGCCACGGGGCGGCGGTCTCGGTGGGCCTGGTCTTCGCCGCCGAACTGTCTCGCCTCGCCGGGCGTCTCGACGACGCGACCGCCGACCGTCACAAGTCGGTCCTGGAACTCGTCGGCCTGCCGACGACCTACGACCCGGACGCGTTCGGCGATCTCCTGCAGGGCATGGCCGGCGACAAGAAGAACCGCGCGGGCGTCTTGCGCTTCGTCGTGCTCGACGGGCTGGCCAAACCCGGGAGGCTCGAAGGACCGGATCCCGGTCTGCTCGCCGCCGCCTACTCGGCGGTCGCGGGTGGCTCCTCGAAGGGCACGTCGGTCTTGCTCTGAACGCACACCCACCAGCAAACGACGAACCCACCACGAAACTTCGTGGTGGGTTCGTCGATTGCTGGTGGGTTTACGGATTCACTGCGCGTCGGCGTGGCGATCCTCGTGGACCGACCAGTCGTCCTCGGCGGCGTCCTTGTTCTGCTGCCGGCGGATCAGGAAGCGGCCGACGGCCGCGCCGACGAAGGCCGGCACGAACACGAGCAGCGCGGTGAACGACGCCCCGGCGAACAGTTCGATGAACAGGCTCGACTGTCCGATACCCGCCAGGACGGTGGTACCGAGAATCCACGAGATCAGGCCGGCGAGGACTCCCGCGAGGACGCCGGCCTTCAGCCAGAGGATGGTCAGGTCCTCGTAGTCGTCGGGATCGGGGTTGGCGCGGGCATCGCGGATACCGTCGAAGCCGCCCCAGAGGAGGGCCACAAGCACGACAGCGGCGATCGCAATGGTGCGCCACGTCGTGGAGTTCAGCGGGGCCTCGACCACCGCGACACCGAGCAGGACGCGGGCGAGTACGTGAACTGCGGTCATCGAGAGACCGCGCAACAACCACGAAGACATGCGCGTCATACTACGCACGGTTGTGGTGATTGCGGACACACCCGCACGATACGGCTGGGTTCGCTTGCCGTGCGTGCCCGCCGTAGCGTGGCACCGGTGGCGCACACTCATGACACAGCGGGCAGACGAAACCGGTTGCGGGACACCCTGGCGGCCCGCACCGACGGCACACCCGTCGACGCCTTCGTCGTCTCCGACCTCGTCAACGTCCGCTATCTCACCGGGTTCACCGGTTCCAACGCGGCCGTTCTCATCGACGTCGCGGACCCCGCCGCCGACCGCATCGCGACCGACGGCCGCTACCTCACCCAGGTCGCCGCGCAGGTGCCCGACGTCGAGCCGGTGATCGAACGGGCATGCGTGCCCGCGCTCGTCGACCACGCCCGGACCGCGGGTGCATCCCGCATCGGGTTCGAGGCCGATGAGCAGACCGTGGCGACTCATCGGGCGTTGAGCTCGTCCCTGGAGGGCAGCGGCGTCGAACTCGTCCCGCTGACCGGCGTCGTGCAGGGTCTGCGCGCGGTCAAGGAGCCGGGGGAGATCGAGCTGCTCCGCGCGGCGTGCGCCATCGGCGATGCGGCGCTCGCGGCGATCATCGCCGACGGTGTGCTGCGCGCCGGCACCACCGAACGGGAGGCCGCGCGGGCCCTCGAGTGGGAGATGTACCGCCTCGGCGCCGACGGGATCGCCTTCGAGACGATCGTGGCCGCCGGCGCACACTCCGCGATCCCGCACCACCGGCCGACGCACTCCGCGCTCGCCGACGGTGATCTCGTCAAGATCGACTTCGGCGCGATCGTCGACGGGTACCACTCGGACATGACGCGCACCTACGTGCTGCGACGTGCCGCGCCGTGGCAGCGCGACCTCTACGAACTCGTCGCCACCGCGCAGGCCGCCGGGTGCGCGGCCCTGACCCCGGGGGCGGAGCTGCGCGCGGTCGACGCGGCGGCGCGCGAGGTGATCGCCGACGCGGGGCACGGCGAGCACTACGTGCACGGTCTCGGTCACGGGGTGGGGTTGCAGATCCACGAAGCGCCCGGGATCGGCAAACTCGCGACAGGTACACTGCCATGCGGTGCTGCGGTCACCGTGGAGCCCGGTGTCTACCTACCCGGATGGGGTGGGGTCCGCATCGAGGACACCCTGGTCGTCACCACCGGCGACCCCGACCTGCTGACCGCCACCGACAAGACATTCACCGTCATCTGACTGCAAGGGAAGACACACCACATGGCGACCACCGCCGATTTCAAGAACGGCCTCGTGCTGCGCATGGACGACCAGCTCTGGCAGATCCAGGAGTTCCAGCACGTCAAGCCGGGCAAGGGCCCCGCGTTCGTGCGCACCAAGCTGAAGAACGTGATGAGCGGCAAGACCGTCGACAAGACCTTCAACGCCGGCGTCAAGGTCGAGACCGCGACCGTCGACCGTCGTGACATGACCTTCCTGTACAACGACGGCACCGACTACGTGTTCATGGACGCCCAGGATTACGAGCAGTTCGCCATCCCGCCGGCCACGGTCGGCGACGGCGCACGTTTCCTGCTGGAGAACATGACCGTGCAGGTCTCGCTGAACGAGGGCAATCCGTTGTTCGTCGAACTGCCCGTCACCGTCGAGCTGATCGTCGCCCAGACCGATCCGGGTCTGCAGGGTGACCGCTCCACCGGTGGCACCAAACCCGCCACCCTCGAGACCGGGGCCGAGATCCAGGTGCCGCTGTTCATCAACACCGGTGACAAGCTCAAGGTCGATTCGCGCGACGGCAGCTACCTCGGCCGCGTCAACTCCTGACCGTGAAACAATCCGGAACCAGACACAAGGCACGCAGGCGTGCGGTGGACCTGCTCTTCGAGGCCGAGGCCAAGAAGGTCAGTCCCGCCCAGCTCGTCGCCGAACGCCGCGAGTACGTCCGCTCGGACGAGAGTGTCGGCTCGATCCACGATTACACCGCCACGGTGATCCAGGGCCTGGCCGACGATCAGAGCCAGATCGACGCGGTCATCTCGTCGTACCTGCGCGACTGGACTCTCGAGCGGCTGCCCGCGGTCGACCGCGCCATCATGCGCCTGGCGACCTGGGAGCTGTTCAACTCGCTCGACGTCGACACGATCGTGGTGGTCGACGAGGCGGTGGAACTGGCCAAGGAGCTGTCCACCGACGACTCGCCCGCCTTCGTCAACGGGGTGCTCGCCAAGATCGCCGAGCTGGCCCCGCAGGTTCGTGCCGCCGCGTCGGCCGAGTCCGGCGGGTCACAGTCGGACACCTCGCGCCCGGACTGATCCTCGGCGCCCGGACTGATCCTCGGCGCGGGGGTCGGCCCGCGGTGCGGAAATTCGTCTGTCTCGGTGCCCGGTGTACAGTGACGCCAGACAGACATCCTTTAACGATCCGTCCTGCGAGGCGGAGAAGGAGGTCGGCTTTGGCCAGCCCCGCTCCCAGGGTGCTGCTCGATGCCGCTGACGTGTCGCGCACGGTTGCCCGTGTCGCACACCAGGTCATCGAGAAGACAGCTCTGGATTCACCCGACGCCCCGCGCGTCGTCCTCATCGGAATCCCCACTCGCGGAACATCTCTCGCGATGCGTCTGGGCGCCAAGATCGGCGAGTTCACCGGCGTCGAGGTGCCGGTGGGATATCTGGACATCACTCTCTACCGCGACGATCTGCGCGGAAAGCCACACCGCCCGCTGGAACGGACGATGGTTCCGCACGGGGGAGTCGACAACGCCATCGTGATCCTCGTCGACGACGTCCTCTACTCCGGTCGCACCGTGCGTGCCGCACTCGACGCGCTGCGCGACCTCGGCCGGCCGTCGGCGGTACAGCTCGCGGTCCTGGTCGACCGCGGGCACCGCGAACTCCCGTTGCGCGCAGACTATGTCGGCAAGAACATCCCCACCGCTCGCGACGAGCAGGTGTCGGTGCATCTCACCGAAGACGACGGCATCGACGAGGTTGTCCTCAGCGGTGCCCCGATTCCGCCTGCGGCCGAGGGTGATTCATGATGCGGCACTTGCTGTCGACACAAGATCTCAGTCGCGAGGAGGCCACCGCTCTCCTCGACGACGCCGAACGTTTCGAGCAGGCACTGACCGGTCGCGAGGTGCGCAAGCTCCCGACGCTGCGCGGGCGCACCGTGATGACGGTGTTCTACGAGAACTCCACCCGCACCCGGGTCTCGTTCGAGGTGGCAGGCAAGTGGATGAGCGCCGACGTCATCAACGTCAGCGCCTCGAGTTCCTCTGTGGGCAAGGGTGAATCACTTCGTGACACCGTCAAGACCCTGCACGCCGCGGGTGCCGATGCGCTGATCGTGCGGCATCCGGCGTCCGGCGCTCCGGCCCAGATCGCCGACTGGACAGCGACTCCGGAGGGAGACGGTCCCGCGGTCGTCAATGCCGGCGACGGCACCCACGAACACCCCACCCAGGCGCTGCTCGACGCCCTCACGCTCCGTCAGCGGCTGGGGTCCCTCGACGGGAGGCGCATCGCGATCGTCGGCGACATCGTCCACTCGCGGGTGGCCCGGTCCAACGCCCACCTGCTCGCGACGCTCGGTGCCGAGGTGGTCCTCGTCGCCCCACCGACCCTGCTCCCCGCCGGGGTGCAGGAGTGGCCGGTGACCGTGTCGGGCAGCCTCGACGCCGAACTCCCCGCGGTCGACGCCGTCATGATGCTGCGCGTGCAGGCCGAGCGGATGACCGGCGGCTTCTTCCCGAGCGCCCGCGAGTACTCGGTGCGGTTCGGGCTGAACGACCGTCGCATGTCGATGCTCTCCGACGACGCCGTGATCCTGCACCCGGGACCGATGCTGCGGGGCATGGAGATCGGCTACTCCGTCGCCGACTCGCCCAAGGCCGCCGTGCTCGAACAGGTCCGGAACGGCGTCCATGTCCGCATGGCGGTTCTGTTCCGGCTGCTCGTCGGCTCCGATTCGGCGGGAGCCCACCTGTGAGAACCACCACCGTCGCGCCCGCCCTCGGGCCGACCATCAGCACCTCAGGAGATGTGAAGTGACCGTCCCGCCCACCGGTTCGGTTCTGCTCGGCGCCGTTCGCCCGTACGGCGAGGGCGAGCCCGTCGACGTCCTCGTCGTCGACGGCGTCATCACCGAGATCGGTACCGGACTCACCGCGCCCCGGGGCGCCGAGAGGATCGACGGCAACGGCGGGGTCCTGCTGCCCGGCTTCGTCGACCTGCACACCCACCTGCGCGAACCCGGACGAGAGGACACCGAGACCATCCGGTCCGGTTCGACGGCCGCGGCGCTCGGCGGGTACACCGCGGTGTTCGCGATGGCCAACACCAGGCCCGTCGCCGACAACTCGACCGTCACCGACAACGTGTGGCGTTCCGGCCGTGAGGTCGGGCTCGTCGATGTGTACCCGGTCGGCGCGGTCACCGTGGGTCTCGGCGGCAAGCAGCTCGCCGAGATGGGCATGATGGCCGGCGGCGCGGCCGGGGTCCGCATGTTCAGCGACGACGGCAAATGCGTCGACGACCCGCTCCTCATGCGACGTGCGCTGGAGTACGCGACCGGCCTCGGCGTCCTCATCGCGCAGCACGCCGAGGAGCCGCGTCTGACCGTCGGCGCGGTCGCCAACGAAGGGCCCTGGGCCTCGCGGCTGGGCCTCGCCGGGTGGCCGCGCGCCGCCGAGGAGTCGATCGTCATCCGCGACGCACTCCTCGCCCGGGACGCCGGCGCCCGTGTCCACATCTGCCACGCCTCCACCGAGGGCACCGTGGAATTGCTGCGCTGGGCCAAGGAGCAGGGGATCGCGATCACCGCCGAGGTGACCCCGCATCATCTGCTGCTCGACGACTCGCTTCTGCAGACCTACGACCCGATCAACAAGGTCAATCCGCCGCTGCGCGAGGTCCGCGACAACGAGGCGCTGCGTCGCGCGCTGGCCGACGGGATCATCGATTGCGTGGCCACCGACCACGCGCCGCACGCCGCGCAGGAGAAGTGCTGCGAGTTCGCACAGGCGAAGCCGGGAATGCTCGGGCTGCAGACGGCGTTGCCCATCGTGGTCGAGACACTGGTCAAGCCCGGGCTACTCGACTGGCGCGGCGTCGCACGCGTGATGAGTGAACGTCCCGCCGAGATCGTCGAGCTGACCGATCAGGGCCGGCCGATCGAGGTGGGCGAACCCGCCAACCTCACCGTCGTCGACCCCGACGCGTCCTGGGTGGTGCGCGGCGCGGAACTGGCGAGCCTGTCGGACAACACCCCGTTCGAGGCGATGACCATGCCGGCCACCGTCACGACCACCGTGTTGCGGGGAATCGTGACCGCGCACGACGGGCAGGTGACCCGATGAACATCCGGTCGCGGCGCGGCGTTCTCCCGATCGTCCTGGTGGTGCTGGTGGTCGCCTCGGTGATCGCGACGCTGCTCGGGTACGGGAAGTTCGTCTTCAACGCGTGGTTCATCGGTGTCTTCGCGCTCCTCGCGATCGGCCTGATCACCGTGTTCTACCTGCTGGTGACCGGAAACAAGAAGAAGACAGCGGCGCAGTCCGAGCTCATCGGGCAACTGCCGGCCACACCTGCGAATCCGGGTGCGGCCGTGCGCGGTCCGGACACCGGGCTCTACCTCGGCAGTACCATCGCGCCGAGTTGGCAGACCCGGGTGACCGTCGGCGACATCGGCGACCGCGCGTCGTCGGTGCTGACCGAGTTCGAGACCGGCGTGCTCATCGCCCGCCAAGGTGCCGGCGACATCTGGATCCCGCGGGATTCGATCACCGCGGTCCGCACCGAACGCGGAATCGCGGGCAAGGTGATGTCGGCCGACGGCGTCCTCGTGATCCGATGGGTGCTGCCCAGCGGTACCGAAATCGACACCGGGATGCGCGCCGACGACAAATCGATCTATCCCGGCTGGGTGAACGCCTTCGCCGGGAAGCATGACAGTGGACATGGGCCACAGGAACAAGGGGCACAAGAATGAACACAGCGGTCTTGGTGCTGGAGAACGGCCAGGTGTTCACCGGCCGGAGCTTCGGCGCAGTCGGCGAGACCCTCGGTGAAGCGGTGTTCTGCACCGCGATGACCGGCTATCAGGAAACCCTCACCGACCCGAGTTACCACCGGCAGATCGTCGTGGCCACCGCGCCGCAGATCGGCAACACCGGCTGGAACACCGAGGACGGCGAGAGCACCGGCAGCGCGGGGAGTACGGGTGTCGACGGCGACTCGGGCAAGATCTGGGTTGCCGGCTATGCGGTCCGCAATCCCACCCGCCGGGTCTCCAACTGGCGCGCGACGACCACCCTCGAGGACGAACTCGCGAAGCAGGAGATCGTCGGCATCGGCGGGATCGACACCCGCACCGTCGTGCGCATCCTCCGTGACCACGGGTCGATGAAGGCGGGGATCTTCTCCGGTGCGGCACTCGCCGACACCGAGGAACTGCTCGCCCGCGTGCGCAATCAGCCGGACATGAAGGGTGCCCGCCTCGCGGACGAGGTCACCACCACCGACGGCTACGTCGTCGAACCTCTCGACCAGCACCGGTTCACGGTGGCGGCCATCGATCTCGGGATCAAGACGAACACCCCCCGCATGTTCGCCGAACGCGGGGTGCGGACCCACGTGCTGCCCGCGACGGTCGCCCTCGAGGCGATCGCCGACCTCAAGCCCGACGGGGTGTTCCTGTCCAACGGTCCCGGCGATCCGGCAACCGCCGACGACATCGTCGAGCTGACCCGCGGGGTACTCGGCCAGGACCTCCCGCTGTTCGGCATCTGCTTCGGCAACCAGATCCTCGGCCGCGCGCTGGGACGTTCGACCTACAAGATGAAGTTCGGGCACCGGGGGATCAACATCCCGGTCGTCGACCATGCCACCGGCAAGGTCTCGATCACCTCGCAGAATCACGGCTTCGCGCTCGAGGGAGAGCAGGGGGAGGAGTTCGGCTCCGACTTCGGCCGCGCCCGCGTCAGCCACGTCTGCGCCAACGACGGCAGTGTGGAGGGCGTCGAGCTGCTCTCCGGCCGCGCCTTCTCCGTGCAGTACCACCCGGAGGCGGCCGCGGGACCCCACGACGCCGCGTATCTGTTCGACAAATTCGTCACCCTGCTCGAGGGTGACCGTGCGTCCCGCAAGACCACTCATCAAGGAGCGAAGGCCTGATGCCGCGCCGCGAAGACATCAACCACGTCCTGGTCATCGGCTCGGGGCCGATCGTGATCGGCCAGGCCTGTGAATTCGACTACTCGGGTACCCAGGCGTGCCGGGTCCTCAAGGACGAGGGCCTGCGCGTCAGCCTGGTGAACTCCAACCCGGCCACGATCATGACCGACCCGGAGTTCGCCGACGCCACCTACATCGAGCCGATCACGGCCGAGTACGTGGAGAAGGTCATCGAGGCCGAACGCGACGCCGGTCACCCGATCGACGCGGTGCTGGCGACCCTAGGCGGCCAGACCGCGTTGAACACCGCTGTCGCACTGCATGATCGCGGCTCGCTGGAGAAGTACGACATCGAGCTGATCGGTGCCGACTTCGACGCCATCCAGCGCGGCGAGGACCGCCAGATGTTCAAGGACATCGTCGCCAAGGTGGGCGGCGAGAGCGCCCGGTCGCGCGTGTGTCACACCATGGACGAGGTCCGCGACACCGTCACCGAACTCGGTTTCCCCGTCGTCGTGCGGCCGTCGTTCACCATGGGCGGGCTCGGTTCCGGGATGGCCTACAACGATGAGGACCTCGACCGTATCGCCGGCGGAGGTCTCGCCGCGTCGCCGACGGCCAACGTCCTCATCGAGGAGTCGATCCTCGGCTGGAAGGAGTACGAGCTCGAGCTGATGCGCGACAACCGCGACAACGTGGTGGTCGTCTGTTCCATCGAGAACCTCGACCCGGTCGGCGTGCACACCGGCGACTCGGTGACCGTCGCCCCGGCGATGACCCTCACCGACCGCGAGTACCAGATCATGCGCGACCTCTCCATCGACATCCTGCGCGAGGTGGGCGTCGACACCGGCGGCTGCAACATCCAGTTCGCCCAGGATCCCCGCGACGGCCGCCTCGTGGTCATCGAGATGAACCCCCGTGTCTCGCGGTCCTCGGCACTGGCGTCGAAGGCGACCGGCTTCCCGATCGCCAAGATCGCGGCGAAGCTGGCCATCGGTTACAGCCTCGACGAGATCGTCAACGACATCACCAAGGAGACCCCCGCCTGCTTCGAGCCCACGCTCGACTACGTGGTGGTCAAGGCCCCGCGGTTCGCGTTCGAGAAGTTCCCGGGCGCCGACGACACACTCACCACCACCATGAAGTCGGTGGGTGAGGCGATGAGTCTCGGGCGCAGCTTCGCCGAGGCGCTCGGCAAGGTCATGCGGTCGCTGGAGACCAAGGCCGGCGGTTTCTGGGCCGAGCCGAATCGGCCCGACCCCTCGACCGTCGATCTGCCCGCCCTGCTCGAGGACGTCAAGACCCCGCGCGACGGGCGTCTGTACAAGCTGATGCTGGCCTTCGAGGCCGGCGCCACGATCGAGGATCTCTACGAGGCCACCGCCATCGACCCGTGGTTCCTGGCCGAGATCGGCGGGATCGCCGCGCTCGGTGCGGAGATCCGAGACGCCGACACCCTCGACGAGGCACTGCTGCGAGAGGCCAAGTCGACCGGTTTCTCCGACCGGCAGATCGCCGCGCTGCGTTCCGATCTCGCCGACGAGGCGGCCGCGCGTGCGCATCGTCTGCAGCTCGGTGTGCGTCCGGTCTACAAGACGGTCGACACCTGTGCGGCCGAGTTCGAGGCGAAGACGCCGTACCACTACTCGAGCTATGAGCTCGATCCCGCCGCGACCAGCGAGATCGCGCCGCAGACCGACCGTCCCAAGGTGCTGATCCTGGGGTCTGGACCCAACCGCATCGGCCAGGGCATCGAATTCGACTACTCGTGTGTGCACGCGGCACTCACGTTGTCCGAGGCCGGATACGAGACCGTGATGGTCAACTGCAACCCGGAGACCGTGTCGACCGACTACGACACCGCCGATCGCCTGTACTTCGAGCCGCTGACCTTCGAAGACGTGCTCGAGGTCTACCACGCGGAATCGCAGTCGGGCACCGTCGCCGGTGTCATCGTTCAGCTCGGCGGTCAGACCCCGCTCGGTCTCGCGCGCAGGCTCGAGGAGGCGGGTGTGCCGATCGTCGGTACCAGTCCGGCCGCCATCGACCTCGCCGAGGACCGTGGCGAGTTCGGCAAGGTGCTCACCGAGGCCGGCCTGCCTGCTCCTGCCTTCGGCACCGCGACCAGCTTCGACGAGGCCCGCGACACCGCCGCACGCATCGGTTACCCGGTTCTGGTGCGGCCGTCGTACGTCCTGGGTGGGCGTGGCATGGAGATCGTCTACGACGAGAAGTCGTTGCAGGACTACATCTCCCGTGCGACGGAGTTGACCCCGGACCATCCGGTGCTCGTCGACCGGTTCCTCGAGGACGCGGTGGAGATCGATGTCGACGCCCTGTGTGACGGCGACGAGGTGTACATCGGCGGCGTCATGGAGCACATCGAGGAGGCCGGCATCCACTCCGGCGACTCGGCGTGCGCGCTTCCGCCGGTCACCCTGGGACGCGCGGATCTCGCGATGGTGCGGGCCTCGACGGAGGCGCTGGCCAAGGGCATCGGCGTCAAGGGGCTGCTGAACGTCCAGTACGCGCTGAAGGACGACGTCCTCTATGTGCTCGAGGCCAATCCGCGCGCGAGTCGTACGGTGCCGTTCGTGTCCAAGGCGACCGCGGTGCCGCTGGCCAAGGCGTGTGCGCGCGTCATGCTCGGCACGTCGATCGCCGAGCTGCGGGCCCAAGGCATCCTGCCCGCCGTCGGTGACGGTGGCGAAGCGCCGGCGACTGCGCCCATCTCGGTGAAGGAAGCGGTCCTGCCGTTCAACCGGTTCCGGCGCCATGACGGCAGCGGCGTCGACTCGTTGCTCAGCCCGGAGATGAAGTCCACCGGTGAGGTCATGGGCATCGACGCCGACTTCGGCCGCGCCTTCGCCAAGTCGCAGACCGCCGCCTACGGCTCGCTGCCGACGACGGGTGCGATCTTCGTGTCGGTGGCCAACAAGGACAAGCGGGCACTGATCTTCCCGGTGAAACACCTCGCGGATCTCGGCTTCGACATCCTGGCCACCGAGGGCACCGCGGATGTGCTGCGCCGCAACGGGATCAACTGCGAGACCGTGCGCAAGCACTTCGAGGCGGCGCCGGGGCAACGCACGATCGTGGACATGATCCGCGCCGGCGAGGTCGCGATGGTCATCAACACCCCCTTCGGCAACTCGGGTCCGCGAGTGGACGGTTACGAGATCCGCAGCGCGGCGGTGTCGGTGAACATCCCGTGCATCACCACGGTGCAGGGTGCCAGTGCTGCCGTGCAGGGCATCGAGGCGGCGATGGCCGGCGACATCAGTGTGCGTTCCCTGCAGAACCGGCACGCGGACATGGCCGGTCACTCGTGACGGAGGCGCCCGGTTTCGCCGCCCGGTACCGACCGGTGGTGGCCGAGCGCGGACGCCTCTGTGCCGGGATCGACCCACACGTGGGTCTGCTCGAGGACTGGGGCCTGCCGGTCACCGCCGACGGGCTGGCGCGGTTCGGCGACATCTGCGTGGAGGCGCTGGGCCCGGTGGCGGCGGTGATCAAGCCGCAGGTCGCCTTCTTCGAGCCGTTCGGCGCCGCGGGCTTCGCGGTGCTCGAACGGGTCATCGCGGGGTGCCGGGAGGCCGGCGCGCTGGTGATCGCCGACGCCAAACGCGGCGACATCGGCTCGACCATGTCGGCCTACGCCCGGGCGTGGTTGTCGGATTCGTCACCCCTGTGCGCGGACGCCGTCACCGCGTCTCCGTACCTCGGATACGAGTCGTTGCGGCCCGCGCTGGACCTGGCGGGGGAGACCGGCCGGTCGGTGTTCGTTCTCGCCCGGACGTCGAACCCGGAGGGCGGGGACGTGCAGCTCGCGCGGCTGGCCGGCCCGGCGTCGCCGGAGCGCACGGTGGCGCAGGGGATCGTCGACGCCGCGTCGGCGTCGAATTCCGACGGCCGGGGCGGTGTCGGGCTCGTCGTCGGCGCGACGCGCGAGCACGGCCTGGATCTCACGGGCCTGCGAGGACCGATCCTGGCACCCGGCCTGGGTGCCCAGGGTGCGACCGCCGCGGACCTGCCGATCGTCTTCGACGGTGCCGATCCCGCGTGGGTGCTTCCCGCCAGTTCACGTGGTGTGCTGCGCGCCGGTCCCGACCCGATCGCCCTTCGGGACGCGTTCACGCGTGCCCGGGACGAGGTCGAGTCCGCCCTGGGCTGAGCGCTGTCGTCGAGGCACCGGATACGGTCGCGACACGCGCGAGACGGCGCCGAATCCGAAAGAGATTCGCCGGGTATCACTCTCGTCACACCCGTATCAGCGAGTGAACTCACGGATCACTGGTAGTTCGCATTGCTATCGAACTCGCCGACCGTGTTTGGCGCCATGACCTGCGGGTATCGTCGAAAACGCGTAGTCAGGACGGTGAGCAGAATGGGAAATTTCCGATGCGCTCTCTCGAACCGCTCAGGAGCCCTACAACATGAGAAAACCCGGCGAAAACGGGGGGTCGCGCTCGCAAATGCCTGCTCACGTGGGTACGGTCGCATTCGCCGCCAACATTTGATGGCGTCGGACGGGTACCCACCCGAACGATCCGCCGACGATGGCGACCCAGCAGCGGTCGCACGGCACCAGCGCCTCGGACGCCCTCGGGCGGACGATGCAGTCCCAATCAAGAACGAAAGACGGAGGAACCCGTGGCCCTTCCCCAGTTGACTGACGAGCAGCGCGCCGCTGCGTTGGAGAAGGCAGCTGCCGCTCGTCGTGTCCGCGCGGAGCTCAAGGAGCGCCTGAAGCGTGGTGGCACCGATCTCCAGCAGGTGCTCAAGGATGCCGAGAACGACGAGATCCTGGGCAAGATGAAGGTCTCGGCGCTGCTCGAGGCCCTTCCCAAGGTCGGCAAGGTCAAGGCTCAGGAGATCATGACCGAGCTGGAGATCGCCCCGACGCGCCGCCTGCGCGGTCTCGGCGACCGTCAGCGCAAGGCCCTGCTCGAGAAGTTCAGCTCCTGAGCGTGGGCAACCCAACCGAATACGGCAGCGTGACGCGCTCACGGGCCCGGCGGTGAACAACCAGCCGGACCATGCGGACGCCGCACGCACGAGGGGTCGACTGATCGTCTTGGTCGGCCCCTCGGCCGTCGGTAAGTCCACCGTGGTCGCCAAGGTGTGCGCCGCGTTGCCGGAGGTGTATTTCAGCGTCTCGGCGACCACCCGCGCCCCGCGACCCGGCGAGGTCGACGGCCGCGACTACCACTTCGTCTCCGCCGACGACTTCGACAAGATGATCGCCGGCGACGAGCTCCTGGAGTGGGCGGAGATCCACGGCGGCCTGCAACGTTCGGGCACACCGCTGCAGCCTGTCCTCGCCGCGCTGGAGGCCGGGAAGCCGGTCCTGGTGGAGGTCGACCTGGTGGGCGCACGCAATGTCGTGGCGCGGCTGCCGGAGGCGATCACCGTCTTCCTCGCGCCGCCGAGCTGGGACGAACTCGTCTCCCGACTGACCGGCCGCGGCACCGAGACACCCGAGGTGATCGAGCGTCGCCTGGCGACCGCCCGCACCGAGATGGCCGCCCGCGGAGAGTTCGACCACGTCATCGTGAACAGCGAAGTCGACCAGGCCGCCGATGAGTTGGTATCCTTGCTGGTCGGACCCGAACAGCCCACCGCGCCCGCGAACTGACCGGCCCTGACACCACCGCACCATCCGCCTATCGTCCCTGGACAACGCTCCACACGGTCGGCACCCGAGACCTCGACGCAGGAGTTTGTGTGAGCACCCCGACCAATTTCGACATCACCGACATCGCCGACGCACCGGCCTACGACACGCCGCTGGGTATCACCAATCCGCCGATCGACGACCTGCTCGATCGCGCTTCGTCGAAGTACGCACTGGTCATCTACGCCGCCAAGCGCGCACGCCAGATCAACGACTACTACAACCAGCTCGGTGACGGCATCCTCGAGTACGTCGGCCCGCTGGTGGAGCCGGGTCTGCAGGAGAAGCCGCTGTCGATCGCGATGCGCGAGATCCACTCCGATCTGCTCGAGCACACCGAGGGCGAATAGTCTCGGGCATCGGCAGTCTGTGAACCGTTGATGACCACACCGACCGGAACACGCCGTCGCGTCCTCATCGGCGTGGGCGGCGGAATCGCTGCTTACAAGGTGTGCTCGGTGATCCGTCACTTCACCGAGTCGGGCCACGACGTCCGCGTCGTGCCCACCCCCGCGGCCCTGGAGTTCGTCGGCAAGGCGACCTTCGAGGCGTTGAGCGGTAACCCGGTGTCCACCACGGTCTTCGACGACGTCGACGAGGTCGCCCACGTGCGCCTCGGGCAGGGTGCGGACCTCGTGGTGATCGCACCCGCCACCGCCGACCTCATGGCCCGCGCGGCGCAGGGGCGTGCCGACGACCTGCTCACCGCGTCGTTGCTCACCGTGCGCTGTCCGGTGTTGTTCGTGCCCGCGATGCACACCGAGATGTGGGAGCACCCGGCGACGCAGGCCAATGTCGCGACCCTGCGATCGCACGGCTCGGTGGTGATGACCCCGGCGTCGGGTCGTCTCACCGGCACCGACTCCGGTCGCGGGCGGCTGCCCGACCCGCAGGAGATCGCACTCGTCGGTGAGCTGCTCCTCGCCCGGTCCGACGCGCTGCCCTACGACCTCGCGGGCGTCCGTGTGCTGATCAGCGCCGGCGGTACCCGCGAGCCGCTCGACCCGGTTCGCTACCTCGGCAACCACAGCTCCGGTAAACAAGGCTTCGCACTGGCCCGCGCTGCGGCGCAACGCGGGGCGAGTGTCACCGTCGTCGCGGGTTCGACCGCCGACCCCGGTGATCCCGCCGGCGTGCAGATCGTGCGGATCTCGACGGCCGAGCAGCTGGCCGAGGAGATGACCAAACGCGCTGCCGACGCCGATGTGGTGATCATGGCCGCCGCGGTCGCCGACTTCCGCCCCGTCTCCGTCGCGGAGGCGAAGATCAAGAAGGGCGACGAGGGGCCCGCACCCATCGAGCTCACCACCAATCCCGACATTCTCCGCGGGCTGGTGACCGCACGCGCGGACGGCCGCATCCCCGCCGAGACCGTGATCGTCGGGTTCGCCGCCGAGACCGGCGACGAGACCGGGGGCGTGCTCGACCACGGCCGCGCCAAGCTGGCCCGTAAGGGCTGTGATCTGCTCGTGGTCAACGCGGTCGGCGAGGGCAAGGCGTTCGGGACCGAGGACAACACCGGATGGCTGCTCTCTGCGACAGGCGACGAGACCGCACTGCCGTTCGGGTCGAAAACACTCATGTCGAGTCGGATACTTGACGAAGTGAGACAACTGGTGCCTGATGGTCGGGGAGCCTGACCGAACCATTAGGTTGAATGCACTCCCGCGGCCAGATCAGACCTGGCCCCACCTGCCAGCGGCGCGGCGAACCACCGCGCGTGAAGATCTCGAGAGGATCTGATGACCACCTCGTCACGCCTGTTCACGAGCGAATCCGTCACCGAGGGACACCCCGACAAGATCTGTGACGCGATCAGCGACTCGATCCTCGACGCCATCCTGACCCAGGACCCCAAGGCGCGCGTGGCAGTGGAGACCCTGGTGACCACCGGCCAGGTGCATGTCGCGGGTGAGGTCACCACCACCGCCTACGCCGACATCCCCGACATCGTCCGCAAGAAGGTCCTCGAGATCGGCTACGACTCGTCGACCAAGGGCTTCGACGGCGCGTCGTGCGGTGTCAATGTCGCCATCGGGGCGCAGTCCCCGGACATCGCCGGTGGCGTCTTCAACTCGCACGAGAGCCGCAGCGGAATCTCCGAGGACGAGATCGACAGCCAGGGTGCCGGCGACCAGGGCCTGATGTTCGGCTACGCCACCGACGAGACCCCCGAGCTCATGCCGGTGCCGATCGCCCTCGCGCATCGCTTGTCCCGCAAGCTCACCGAGGTCCGCAAGAACGGCACGCTGCCGTACCTGCGTCCCGACGGCAAGACCCAGGTCACCATCGAGTACGACGGTGACACCCCGGTCCGGCTCGACACCGTCGTGCTCTCCACCCAGCATGCCGCCGACATCGATCTCGACAACCTCCTCGCACCCGACATCAAGAAGCAGGTGGTCGAGGCGGTGCTCGCCGAGATCGATCTGCCGTCGCTGGACACCAGCGATTACCGCCTGCTGGTCAACCCGACGGGCAAGTTCGTGCTGGGCGGTCCGATGGGTGACGCCGGTCTGACCGGTCGCAAGATCATCGTCGACACCTACGGCGGCATGGCGCGTCATGGTGGCGGTGCCTTCTCGGGCAAGGATCCCTCGAAGGTCGACCGCAGCGCCGCCTACGCGATGCGGTGGGTCGCGAAGAACGCGGTTGCCGCTGGTCTGGCCAGCCGTATCGAGGTGCAGGTGGCCTACGCCATCGGCAAGGCGGCGCCGGTCGGTCTGTTCGTGGAGACCTTCGGTACCGAGAAGGTCGATCCCGCGGTCATCGAGCGCGTGATCAAGGAGAACTTCGATCTGCGTCCGCTCGCGATCATCCGCGACCTGGACCTGCTCCGCCCGATCTACGCCCCGACCGCCGCGTACGGCCACTTCGGCCGTACCGACGTCGATCTGCCGTGGGAGCGGACCGACCGCGCAGACAAGCTGCGGGCGGCCGCGGGTCTCTGACCCCGAAGGGGGCACGGGTCCCGGCAGCCGAGCTGTCGGTGGCCCGTGTTCTGCCGATTCTGGGTCTCACCCATCTCGACCGCCCGTTCGACTACCTCATCGACGTCGATCAGGACGCGGCGGCGATTCCCGGTGTGCGGGTCCGGGTGCGTTTCGCCGGGCGGCTCGTCGACGGTTATCTCCTCGAGCGCATCGAGAAGAGTGATCACCCGGGCAAACTCGGCTGGCTCGAGCGGGTGGTGTCCGCCGAACCGGTCCTCACCCCGGAACTGGCCGCATTGTGCCGGGCAGTGGCGGATCGCTATGCCGGCACCATGGGTGACGTTGTGCGCCTTGCCATCCCGCCTCGCCACGCACGCACGGAGAAGGAGACGACGCCGGAGCCGACCGCCGTCGTCGAACGTCCCGATCCGGCCGGGTGGCAGCGGTATCCGCTCGCGGCGGCGTTCCTCGAGAGCCTGACCGACGGGCATCCGAGGGCGGCGTGGCAGGCACTTCCGGGCGAGGACTGGCCGCACCGGCTCGCCGAGCTGGCGGCCACGACGCTGGCGGCGGGGCGCGGGTGCATCATCGTCGTCCCCGACCAACGAGACCTCGACCGGGTGCAAGCCGCATGTGAACCACTCATCGGGGACCGTGGTGTGGCGCTGTCGGCCGGGCTCGGCCCCACCGCCCGCTACCGCCGGTGGCTGGCGGTGCGTCGCGGTGCCGCCCAACTCGTGATCGGTACGCGCAGTGCGGTGTTCGCGCCCGTCGCGGACCTCGGACTCGTCGTTGTCTGGGACGACGGCGACGACAGCATGTCCGATCCGCGCGCGCCGTATCCCCACCCGCGTGAGGTGGCGGTGTTGCGGTCGCATCAGGAGCGTTGCGGGCTCATCCTCGGCGGCTTCGCCCGCACCGCGGAGGCTCAGGCGCTGGTGGCGTCGGGCTGGGCGCATGACCTCGTGGCCGACCGCACGACCGTGCGGCAGCACAGCCCACGCGTGCAGGCGATCTCCGATGACGACCGCCAGATCTCCCGCGATCCGATGGCCCGGTCGGCCCGCATCCCCGAAGTCGCGTTCGACGCGGCGCGCACCGCTCTCAAGGCCGACCGGCCGGTCGTGTTCAGCGTTCCCCGGCGCGGCTATGTCCCGTCGATGGCGTGCACGCGGTGCCGCGAACATGCGCGCTGCCGGGCATGTCACGGTCCGTTGCAGCTCGACGGCGACGGCCGGATCAGCTGTCGCTGGTGTGGGAGAGCCGAGCGGTCCTTCCGTTGTCCCGAATGCGGCAACACCTCGTTCCGGGCGACCGTGACGGGTGCCCGGCGGACCGCGGAGGAGCTCGGCCGGGCGTTCGCCGGGGTGCCGGTGGTGACCAGCGGCGGTGACACCGTTCTCGACGAGATCGAGCCGGGCGCACGCCTTGTGGTGTCGACGCCCGGCGCCGAACCGTTGGCACCGGGTGGGTACGGCGCCGCGATCGTCGTCGACACCTGGGCCCAGCTCGACCGTGCCGATCTTCGGGCCGAGGAGCACGCCGTGCGGCGGTGGATGGCTCTGGCCGGCATGGTCGCTCCGCACGGGGACGGTGGCCGTGTGGTGATCGTCGCCGACTCGTCGCTGGCCCCCGTACAGGCACTGATCCGTTGGGACCCGGTCGGTTTCGCATCCCTGCAGTTGGCCCAGCGGGTGGAACTCGGGTTCCCGCCTGCGGTGACGATGGCCTCGGTCGACGGCCCGACGCGGGTCATCACCGAGTTCGTCGAGAATCTCGAACTGCCCGAGGGCACTGACGTTCTGGGACCGGTGCCGCTGCCGCAGGGGGTGCGTCCGCCCGCGGGCAGCGCCGAGTGGGAGGCCGCGGCCCCAGACGAGGTGGACCGGGACGAGATGGACCGAATCCTGGTGCGGCTGCCGCGCAAGCACGGACGGCTTCTCGCCCGGGCGCTCGTCGCCGGACAGGCCCGCCGCAACACCCATCGCGAGACCGGGCCGATCAGGGTGCAGATAGACCCGCCTACGATCGGATGAATGCGCATCGTTTTCGCCGGGACCCCAGAGGTCGCCGTGCCGTCGCTACAGGCTCTACTCGACTCGCCGTCGCATGAGGTGGTCGGTGTCATCACCCGGCCCGACGCGGTGTCGGGACGCGGACGCAAGGTGATGCGGTCACCGGTCGGTGTGCTGGCCGATGAACACGGACTCGAGGTGATCACCCCGCGCCGGTTGTCCGATCCGGAGGTGGACGAGGTTCTCCGGCGCTGGGCGCCCGACTGCGGTGCGGTGGTCGCCTACGGCGGTCTCGTGCCGCCGGGCCTCCTGGAGTTGCCGACGCACGGATGGGTCAACCTCCACTTCTCGGTGTTGCCGGCATGGCGCGGCGCGGCACCGGTCCAGGCGGCCATCGCGGCCGGCGACGAGGTGACCGGGGCCAGCACGTTCCGTCTGGAGAAAGGGCTCGACACCGGGCCGGTGTACGGGGTCCTCACCGAGACCATCCGGCCGACGGACACCAGCGGTGACCTGCTCGGGCGTCTTGCCGACGCCGGGGCGGGGTTGCTGCTGTCCACCCTCGACGCGCTGGAGGAGGGCAGCCTCGTCCCCGAGCCGCAGCCCGGAACCGGGATCAGCCACGCCCCCAAGGTCGAGGTCGACGACGCACGCGTCCGGTGGGACCTGCCCGCGCACATCATCGACCGCCTCATCCGCGCCTACACGCCGGCTCCCGGTCCCTGGACGAGTCTGGACGGCGCCCGCATCAAGGTGGGGCCGGTCACGCAGCTGCGGTCGACCGAGGACCCCGCACTGCCCGATGCGGTGCGCGACGGATCGCTCGCCCCGGGCACCCTCGCGGTCACGAAGAAGACCGTCTTCGTCGGAACCGGTTCGACACCGGTGAAACTCGGGACGGTACAACCTCCGGGCAAGAAACCTATGCCCGCGGCCGACTGGGCTCGCGGTGCGCGCCTGACCGATGGGACGGTCCTCCGATGAGCGCCGATCGACGAGACAACAGCAGACGAGACAACAGCAATCGAGACAGCGGTCACAGCCGTGACCGCACCAAGCGGGACGGCAACAAACGGGACGGCAACAAGCGGGACGAGACCGCCAAGTTCCGGCAGAAGGACCTCGATCCGGCGCGGGTGGCCGCCCGCGACACGCTGCGCGCCGTGCGTGAACGTGACGCGTATGCCAACCTCGTTCTGCCGAAGATGCTGCGTGACAGGAAAATCGAGGGTCGCGATGCGGCCTTCGCCACGGAGCTCACCTATGGGACCGCTCGTGCGCAGGGGTTGCTCGACGCGGTGATCGAGGCCGCAGCCAACCGGCCCGTCGCCGACATCGACGGCACCGTCCTCGATGTGCTGCGGCTGGGCACCTACCAGCTGCTGCGCACCCGGGTCGGTGCGCACGCCGCGGTGTCGACGTCGGTGGATCTGGTGCGTTCCGAGAACGGTATGGGCCCATCGGGTTTCGCGAACGCGGTGCTGCGCAAGGTGTCGCAGAAGACCGAGGACATCTGGGTCGACGAGCTCGCGCCGTCGCCCGCCGAGGACCTGGTCGGTTATCTCGCGTTCCAGTACGCGCACCCGCGCTGGATCGCCGAGGTGTTCGCCGAGGCGCTCGGGAATGCCGGGGGTCAGCTCCAGGCCGCCCTGGCCGCCGACGACGAACGGCCACCTGTGCACCTCGTCGCCCGCCCGGGGTTCATCACCGCCGAGGAGCTCGCGCTGACGAGCGGGGGAGAGGTCGGCGAGTTCTCGCCCTACTGCGTCTATCTGCCCGGAGGCGATCCCGCTGACGTCGCGGCGATCCGCGAGGGATACGCCGGCGTCCAGGACGAGGGCAGCCAGCTGGTCGCGCGGGCAGTGACGGTCGCCGAGATAGCCGACGACGCCGGCCGCTGGCTCGACATGTGCGCCGGACCCGGCGGCAAGGCCGCCCTCATCGGTGCGCTCGCCGAGATCGACGGCGCCCGGCTCGATGCCATCGAGGTGTCTAAGCACCGTGCTGAGCTGATCCGCAAGGTGGTCTCCGACCTGCCGGTCACGATCCACGTCGCCGATGCCCGGGCGAGTGACCTCGAACCGGGCTACGACCGCGTCCTGCTCGACGCTCCCTGCTCGGGTCTGGGCTCGCTGCGGCGCAGGCCCGAATCCCGGTGGCGCCGAACGCCGGCCGATGTCGACGAGCTCGTGGTGCTGCAGAAGGAACTGCTCACCGAGGCGCTGCGCCTGGTCAAACCCTGTGGCGTCGTGGTCTATTCGACGTGTTCGCCGCACCCGGCGGAGACCACCGCGGTCGTGGCCGATGTGGTGGCGTCGGTCGACGGCGTGCGCCAGCTCGACGCCCGACCGTATGTGACCGTCGGCAAACTCGGCCCGGAACTGCTCGGGGAGGGGCCGCATGTGCAGCTCTGGCCCCATATCCACGGCACCGACGCGATGTTCCTGGCGGCGTTGACGAAAGAGTGATCCCCAGCGGCCGCGGTGGCCGACGATCCACCGGTCAGCCCATGACCGCGGAGACACCTTCGTAGTCGGCCACGACCGCACCACCTGTGGGCTCGTACTCCAGAAGCAGTAGCCCGCAAGGTGTCGAGGCGTGGCGTGCGAGTCGAAACCCGAGACCGCTTGTGTTACGGCCGAGCAACTGTCGCCCATTGCCGAGCGCGGTCGGTGCGACGACCAGCCTCAGTGCGTCGACAATTCCCGCCTCCAACAGTGACGCGGCGAGAGTGCTACTGCCATGCACCTGGACTTCCCGGCCGGGTTTCGAGCGCAGCGCCGCCACGGCAGCGACCGCGTCCCCGCCGAGAAGCGTTGCCGGTCCCCAGGGGAGTTCGGTGAGTGTGCTGCTCACGACGTACTTGGGCAGTCCGTTCATCCGTTCCGTGAACGGATCGTCCGGGTCGGTGATCTGCGGCCAGTCGCGTGCGAACGCCTCGTAGGTACGGCGGCCGAGGAGCAGTCCGTCGGCGAGGTCGAGCCACTCCGATGCCTGTCGGACGAAGGTCTCGTCCATGTGCGGAACCAGCCAGCCTCCGTCCGTGAATCCGTCGGTGGTGTCCTCGTCGGCGGAACCCGGCCCCTGGGTCACGCCGTCGAGCGTGATGAACTCGGTGATCGTGATCCTCATCCCAGCACCGCCTTCTCCACCAGATCGGCGAGTGCTGCGGTCACCGAACCCCATCCGTCGTAGAACCCGAGTTGGTCGTGCTGCTCTCGGTCGGCGGGATTCCCGTGCCGCACAACGACGTTGTACTCGGTTCCGTCGCTGTGCTCGGTGAGGGTGATCTCCGCGGTCATGGCAACCGGCGCGGGCGCCGCGGGGCGCCACGAACTGTCGATCGCGTTGGTGAAGACCAACCGTTCGTTGGTCTCGACGACCAGGAACACCGCATCCATGTGCGGGACGAACGTCGTTCCGTCGTCGCTCATCCGGGTCACCAGTGCTCCGCCGGGTTTCGGTTCGAGGCGGTCCACCTGGGTGATGGTGGGCGCGGGTGTCCACCATCGCGCGAACTGCTCGGGGCGGGTCCATGCTTCCCAGATCCGTTCTCGCGGTGCGCGGATCACGCGGTGCAGGGTCAGGTCGAGTTCGGGGTCGATCATCATGACTCCTCGGGTCGGGTGACGAAATCGTCGAGTCGGTCGGTGCGTTCGGTCCATGTGGTTCGCTGGTGCTCGAGCCATGTCGACAGACGTCTGAGGCGGCGCCTGTCGAGCGTGCACATTCGTGTTCGGCCGGTCTTCTTCGTCATGACCAGGCCGCTGTTCTCCAGTACGCGCAGGTGTTTCATGAACGTCGGGAGAGTGATGGGGAAGGGGTCGGCGAGTTCGCCCACACTCGCGGGCCCGCGCCCCAGGCGTTCGACGACTGCGCGTCGGGTCGGGTCCGACAGGGCGCCGAATATGTCGTCGAGGATCACCGATTGCTGTGCCATGTAGCTAAGTGTTGCATGCGCGATCACTTTGCTCAATGGATCAGTGAAAACTGTTATCCACAGGCGTGAGAAAATCAGGCAGAAGTGCGCATATTGCCGTACTATCGAATGTATGTACGAGACCGCGGATATAGATTCATCTTCGCCCCGGATGCCCGTTCTGCGTTCACTGGTGTCTGTCCTTGCCGAGGTGCCGACCGGGTCGGTTGAAGCCGCGTCGGTGGAGCGGCTGACCTTGCTCGAGGAGATCAAGGCGGCGTGCACTGCGGCTCAGGTGCGCGAGACGGCAAAGCTCGACGAGCTGCGTGCGGCAGACGAGGCCGGGCGCAACATCCCAAAGGGACGACGTGGGCGTGGTCTGGCGGCCGAGGTGGGTCTGGCGCGAAAGGTGTCTCCTCAGAAGGGCAGTCAGTACCTGGGTTTCTCGCGGGCACTGGCGCACGAGATGCCGCATACGATGTCGGCGCTCACGGATGGCGTTCTGACCGAGTGGCGGGCCACGATTCTCGTCCGCGAAACCGCCTACCTGACACGCGAATCCCGTGAGGAGATCGACCGCCGGATCTGCTCCGACCGCCAGGTGCTGCTCGGTGCCTCCGATCGGGAGATCGAAGCGCTGGCCAAACGCCACGCGTACGAACTCGAACCGGCTGCCGTCGTGCAACGAAAATCGAAGGCGGAGAAAGATCGTCGGGTCGGCATTCGGCCTGCGCCGGATCTGATGACCCAACTGTCGGCGACCTTGCCGCTGGCCCAGGGGATCTCGGTCTATGCGTCCCTCAAGAAGTACGCCGACTCGGTCCTCGGATCCGACGACAGAACCCACGCACAGATCATGGCCGACACTCTCACCGAACGCGTCACGGGCCGTTCCGCTGCGGAACCGACCCCGGTCGCGGTGAATGTCGTTCTGTCCGAACGGGCTCTGCTCGACATCGACCAGTCAGCCGCGGACGTCATGGGTTACGGACCCATCCCGGCAGCGGTGGCTCGTGAACTGGTCGCCTCTTCGGTCACGTCGGCCGGCGAGACCGGCTCGACGCTGCGTCGTCTCTACGCCCGACCGGCCGACGGGGCACTTGTGGCGATGGAATCGAGATCCCGGACGTTCCCGCCCTCGCTCGCGCACTTCATCCGACTCCGCGATCAGCGATGCCGAACGCCGTACTGCGGTGCGCCCATCGCCGAGATAGACCACGCCCGACCTCATCGCCACGACGGACCGACCAGCGAGGCCAACGCCGATGGTGCATGCGTCGCCCACAACCGGGCCAAGGAAGCCGGCGGGTGGAAGTACGAGGTCCGGATAGTCGGCGACAACCGGGTCATCGAGGTGATCACCCCGACGGGCGCCCGGCATCGGAGTGCCGCACCACCGGCCATCGGGCACCGAGAACCGACGAACAGCGTGATCGAAACGCGGTTGCTGCAGCTGCTTGCCGCGGCATGACACGATCGGGCCACGTACGTCGGTCGGCCGGCGGACTCTGAGACACCCGAGCGGCTTCGTCCGACCGCGGTAGCGAGCCCTACACTTGTCCACCATGTGCACCGCCGGTACCGCGCCCATGATCGCCCCGTCCATCTTGTCCGCGGACTTCGCGAATCTCGCCGCCGAGGCCGCCGCCGTCGCGACGCCGGGACCCACGCGCGCGGACTGGCTCCACGTCGACGTCATGGACGCGCACTTCGTGCCGAATCTGACCCTGGGTCTGCCGATCGTCGAGAGCCTGCTGAAGGCCACCGACATCCCGCTCGACTGCCATCTGATGATCGAGAACCCCGAGCGCTGGGCGCCGCCGTACGCCGAGGCCGGCGCACACAACGTGACCTTCCACGCCGAGGCGACCGACAACCCCATCGGCGTCGCCCGCGACATCCGCGCCGCAGGTGCCAAAGCGGGACTGTCGATCAAGCCGGGTACGCCCCTCGAGCCCTACCTCGAGATCCTCCGCGACTTCGACACCTTGCTCGTCATGAGCGTCGAACCCGGCTTCGGCGGCCAGAAGTTCATCCCCGACGTGCTCGAGAAGGCCCGCGCCATCCGCAAGTTCATCGACGCCGAGGAACTGAAACTCCTCGTCGAGATCGACGGCGGCATCAACGCCGACACCATCGAGGAGGCCGCCGAAGCCGGGATCGACTGCTTCGTCGCCGGCTCGGCCGTCTACGGTGCCGACGACCCCGGCCAGGCGATCGCGGCACTTCGCGAATCCGCCGCAGCCGCCCGGGCGCACAGCAACCACTGATCAACACCATGGACATCGCCGCCGCCATGGATCGCGCCGTCGAGGCGTCGTATGCGGCCATGGGGGTCAGTTCACCCAACCCGCCCGTCGGCGCGGTGATCCTGGCGGCCGACGGCACCCTCGCCGGTGTCGGTGCCACCCAACCCCCGGGCGGTCCGCACGCCGAGGTGATGGCGCTGCGCGATGCCGGGGATGCTGCCCGCGGCGGTACCGCGGTCGTGACTCTCGAACCCTGCAACCACACCGGCCGGACGGGCCCGTGCTCGCAGGCACTGATCGAGGCCGGGATCGCCGACGTCCACTACGCCGTCGGTGACCCGAATCCCGTTGCCGCCGGCGGTGCCGACACTCTGCGTGCCGCGGGCGTGAGGGTGACCGGGGGAGTCGGCGCAGCCGACGTCGAGAACGGTCCACTGCGTCCCTGGCTCACCCGGCAGCGTCTCGGCCGCCCCATGGTCACCGCGAAGATCGCCGCGGGCATCGACGGGCGCATCGCCGCGCCGGACGGCACCAGCCAATGGATCACCGGTCCCGCCGCCCGCGACCACGCCCACCGGCAGCGCGCACGCATCGACGCGATCGTCATCGGTACCGGCACCGCCCTCGCCGACAATCCGACACTCACCGCCCGCGCCCCGGACGGCTTGCTCTATGCCCACCAGCCGGCCCGCGTGATCCTCGGTCATCGCGATCTCCCCGTCGACGCCAACCTCCGGGATGACACCGGCGGCCGGCTGGTTCGGATCGAATCCCACGACCCCGCCGCCGTCCTGGCCGCGTTACCCGACGCGCTGTGGATTCTCGTCGAGGGCGGTCCGCACATCCTCGGCGCCTTCTTCGACGCCGGACTGGTCGACGAGGTCCACGCCTATGTCGCCCCGATGGTCCTCGGTGCGGGTCGCAGCTCCGTCGAGATCCCGGGCGTCACCACCCTCGACGACGCCCACCGGTTCCACACCACCTCGCTGATGCCGCTGGGGGATGACGTCCTGATCACAATGACGCGTCCGCTGACACCGACTCGGGAACGGTGAGCAGGCGCCATGGACACGAGCCTTTTCGTTCAGCGGAATCGCAACGCGACGCACCTCACGTGCCGTGCTAGCGTCGATGTCACCAGTTCTCGGGGCGGGGTGAGACTCCCCACCGGCGGTGATGAGGGTGCGGTGGATCCGCATCGTCCAGCCCGCGAGCGCCTGCCACCAGGCAGGGACAGCAGATTCGGTGCGAATCCGAAGCCGACGGTCATAGTCCGGATGCGAGAGAACAGGCGACACAATGCCGCCCTGTCTGCTCCGAGCGAGCAGGAGGAGTGCGTGTTCACCGGAATCGTGGAAGAACTCGGCGTCATCGCCGACCGCGAGGATCTCACCGACGCCGCCCGGTTCACCGTGCGCGGACCCGTTGTCACCGCTGACGCCGGCCACGGCGACTCCATCGCCGTCAACGGCGTGTGTCTGACCGTGGTCGATCTCCGTCCCGGCGAGTTCACCGTCGACGTCATGGGCGAGACGCTGCGCCGCAGCTCACTGTCCGACCTCGCCGCGGGCAGCACCGTCAACCTCGAACGCGCGATGCCCGCGAGCGGCCGCTTCGGCGGGCACATCGTGCAGGGCCACGTCGACGGCACCGGCACGATCGCCGCCGTCTCCCCGTCGGAGAACTGGACGATCGTACGGGTCGCGGTGCCCGGCACACTCACCCGTTACCTCGTGGAGAAGGGTTCGATCACCGTCGACGGTGTGTCCCTGACGGTCTCCGCGGTCGGCGGGTCCGGCGATGACTCCTGGTTCGAGATCTCCCTGATCCCGACCACCCTCAACGAGACCAACCTCGGTGCCGCACAACCGGGCACGGTGGTCAATCTCGAGGTCGACGTCATCGCGAAGTACGTGGAGCGCCTTCACCTCGGATCGGGCGACAGTGGTACGCCTGATGGGGTGGGGGCGAAATGAGCACAACGAGTGAGGTCCTGATGAGTGAGTCGCCGCGCAACGGTGAAGACGGAACTGCTGCTGACGCCGGAGGAGTCAAACTCGACACGATCGAGCGCGCCATCGCCGACATCGCGGCGGGCAAGGCCGTCGTCGTGGTCGACGACGAGGATCGTGAGAACGAGGGCGACCTCATCTTCGCGGCCGAGATGGCCACTCCCGAGCTCGTGGCCTTCATGGTCCGCTACACCTCGGGCTACCTGTGTGTCCCGCTCGACGGCGACTCCTGCGACCGCCTCGGGCTGCCCCCGATGTACTCGATGAACCAGGACAAGCACGGCACGGCCTACACCGTGACCGTCGACGCCCGCGACGGCATCGGCACCGGCATCAGCGCCTCCGACCGCGCCACCACCATGCGGCTGCTGGCCGACCCGGACGCCACCGCCGCCGACTTCACCCGGCCCGGTCACGTGGTTCCGTTGCGGGCCAAGGAGGGCGGCGTGCTGCGTCGTCCCGGCCACACCGAGGCCGCCGTCGACCTGGCCCGCCTGGCCAACCTGTCGCCCGCGGGCGTGATCTGCGAGATCGTGAGCCAGAAGGACGTCGGCTCGATGGCGCAGACCGACGAGCTGCGCGTGTTCGCCGACGAACACGACCTCGCCATGATCTCGATCGCCGACCTCATCGCCTGGCGGCGTCGTCACGAGAAGCACGTCGTGCGTGTCGCCGACGCCCGGATCCCCACGCGCCACGGCGATTTCCGTGCCGTCGGGTACTCCAGCGTCTACGACGAGGTCGAGCACGTGGCGCTGGTCAAGGGCGACATCACCGGCGCCGACGGCGAAGGCCACGACGTCCTCGTGCGGGTGCACTCGGAATGCCTCACCGGTGACGTCTTCGGCTCGCTGCGATGTGACTGCGGCCCGCAGCTCGACGCGGCGATGGAGATGGTCGCCGACGAAGGCCGGGGCATCGTCCTGTACATGCGCGGTCACGAGGGTCGTGGCATCGGCCTGCTGCACAAGCTGCAGGCCTACCAGCTTCAGGACGCCGGCTCCGACACCGTCGACGCCAACCTCGAGCTGGGTCTGCCCGCCGATTCGCGCGACTACGGGCTCGGCGCCCAGATCCTCGTCGACCTCGGTGTGTCCTCGATGCGTCTGCTGACCAACAACCCGGCCAAACGCGTCGGGCTCGACGGGTACGGCCTGCACATCGTCGACCGCGTCCCGATGCCGGTGCGCGCCAACTCCGAGAATCTGCGCTACCTCCGCACCAAGCGGGACCGCATGGGCCACGACCTGGTCGGCCTCGACGATCACCTCACCACCGGCGACGGCGCATCCGAAGGAGCACCTGCATGAGCGGCCACGGAGAGCCGACCCTCGAACTCGCCGACGCAGGCAAGCTGCGGCTGGCGATCGTGTCATCGCAATGGCACGAGACCATCTGCGGCGCACTGCTCGACGGCGCGCTTCGGGCGGCGCGGGAGAACGGTGTCACCGAGCCGACCATCGTGCAGGTGGCCGGTGCGATCGAACTGCCCGTCATCGTCCAGGCGCTGGCGCGCACCCACGACGCAGTGGTTGCGCTCGGCGTCGTGATCAAGGGCGAGACACCGCATTTCGAGTACGTCTGCGACGCGGTGACCGCAGGCCTCACGCGGGTGTCGCTCGACGAGTCGACCCCGGTCGGCAACGGCGTCCTCACCGTGATCACCGAGGAACAGGCGATCGCGCGTGCCGGTCTGCCGGGTTCGTCGGAGGACAAGGGCGCCCAGGCCACCGTCGCCGCATTGGCGTCGGCCCTGACGTTGCGTGCCCTCCAGCGCGGTGAAGCGCTGCCTGCGGCGGTCGGGGGAGCGCCGGCGTGAGTTCTGCCGCCAAGCCGTCACGCGACGAATGGGATCTGGTCCACCGTCCGCGCAACCTGCCGCGGTGGGCCATCGCGGCGGCCGTCGTCGTGCTGGCGATCCACATCGTCTTCGGGCTGTTGCTCACCATCGACGACGTCGGGGTGCGCAACCTCGGCGGCTCCGACCAGGTCGCGATCATCCTCATCGGTGTGCTCGTGTCCGGCGCCATCCTGCTGCTGACCCGTCCCCGGCTTCGCGTCGGCGCACAGGGCGTGGAGGTGCGGAACCTCGCGACGACGCGGCTCTTCGAGTGGGACCGTGTTCTCGGTCTCACCTATCCGGAGAAGGGTTTCGGCGCCTGGCTGCTGTTTCCCGCCGACGAACACATCACCGTCCTGGCCATTCAGGCCGGTGACGGTCAGCGCGCGATCGACGCGATGAGCAGGTTCCGCGAGATCGAGGAACGCTACCGCGGGACTGTCCGGCCCGGCCACTAGCCTGGAACACGTGCCCGACCCGACAACGTACCGTCCTGCGCCCGGAACCATCCCGACCGATCCCGGGGTGTACAAGTTCCGCGACGAGCACGGTCGCGTCATCTACGTCGGCAAGGCCAAGAACCTTCGGTCGCGTCTGACGTCGTACTTCGCCGACATCACCTCGCTGCACCCGCGCACCCGGCAGATGGTGACGACGGCAGCATCGGTCGAGTGGACCGTCGTCGGTACCGAGGTCGAGGCGCTACAGCTCGAATACAACTGGATCAAGGAGTTCGACCCGCGCTTCAACGTGCGGTATCGCGACGACAAGACCTACCCGATGCTCGCGGTCACGCTCAACGAGGAGTATCCCCGGTTGTTCGTCTACCGAGGTCCTCGCCGACGCGGCGTGCGCTACTTCGGTCCCTACGCGCACGCCTGGGCCATCCGGGAGACCGTCGACCTGCTCACCCGGGTGTTCCCGGCGCGAACCTGTTCGGCGGGCGTCTTCAAACGACACCGGCAGATCGACCGGCCCTGCCTGCTCGGCTACATCGACAAATGCGCCGCCCCCTGCGTGGGCCGGGTCGACGCCGAGGAGCACCGCGAGATCGTCGAGGACTTCTGCGACTTCCTGGCCGGCCGCACCGACCTCATGATCCGCCGGATGGAACGCGACATGGCCGCGGCCGCGGAGGATCTCGACTTCGAACGGGCCGCCCGCCTACGCGACGACATCGGCGCGATGCGCCGGGCCATGGAGAAGCAGGCCGTGGTCCTCGGCGACGGCACCACCGCCGACGTCGTCGCGCTCGCCGGCGACCAGCTCGAGGTGTCCGTCCAGGTCTTCCACGTGCGGGACGGCCGGGTCCGCGGTCAGCGGGGCTGGGTGGTCGAACGCAGCGACAACGGCACCGACGGCGACGTCGTGGGCGAGTTCATCACCCAGTTCTACGGTGCGCAGGTCGATTTCGACGCCGCGGTCGACGTCGGTTCCGGCCGTGCCCACGGCGAGTCGATCCCGCGTGAGGTCCTGGTGCCGGAATTGCCCTCCGAAGCCGAGGAACTCGAGGAATGGCTGACCGGGCTGCGGGGGAGCCGGGTCACGCTGCGGGTGCCGCAGCGCGGCGACAAGAAGGCGTTGTTCGACACCGTCGCCCGCAACGCAGGCGAAGCGCTCGCCCAGCACAAACTGCGTCGCGCAGGTGATCTCACGACCCGGTCGGCAGCGCTCACCGAACTGCAGGAATCGCTGATGCTCGACCAGGCACCCCTGCGCATCGAGTGTGTCGACATCTCGCACGTTCAGGGCACCGACGTGGTGGCCTCGCTGGTCGTGTTCGAGGACGGGTTGCCCCGCAAGTCCGATTACCGTCACTATTCGATCCGCCACGCGGCCGGCGACGGGCACTCCGACGACGTGGCCTCGATCGCCGAGGTCACCCGGCGTCGCTTCCTGCGCCACCGTTCCGACCGCGAGGCCCCACCACCGGTGTCCGGGCAGATCGGCGCCGACGCCGACACCCCGGCTCAGCCCCGGAAATTCGCCTATCCGCCCAACCTCTTCGTCGTCGACGGCGGGGCGCCGCAGGTTCATGCGGCAGCCGCGGTCCTCGACGAACTCGGGGTCACCGACGTCTCGGTGATCGGCCTCGCCAAACGCCTCGAGGAGGTCTGGGTGCCCGGTGACGACGACCCGATGATCCTCCCGCGCAACAGCCAGGCCCTGTTCCTGCTGCAACGCGTGCGCGACGAGGCGCACCGCTTCGCGATCACCTTCCACCGCAGCAAGCGCAGCAAACGGATGACCGAGTCGGTGCTCGACGGCGTCCCGGGCCTCGGCAAGACCCGACGCACCTCCCTGGTCACCCACTTCGGTTCGGTCGCCCGGCTCCGTGAGGCATCCTTGGAGGAGATCTCGGCGGTGCCGGGTATCGGGCTGACCACCGCCCGCGCCGTCCGTACCGCACTCGGCAGTGACACGGCGCCGGCCATCGACGAGGTCCCGGCCATCGATGACGTGACGGCGACCGAAGACGTGACGGCGGTGACTGGCGAGACGGCGATGACGGACGAGACGGCGATGACGGACGAGACGGAGATGACGGTGATGACCGGTGACAGCGGACGAGGTGTCGATGACTGACCAGACGGGGACCGAGCACATGGAGATCGCCGACCGGCCGGGTGCCGAACTCACCGTGCTGTTCGTGACCGGGATGTCCGGCGCCGGACGGTCCACCGCGGCCAACGTGCTCGAGGACGACGGCTGGTACGTCGCGGACAACGTGCCGCCGTCGCTGATCTCGACGATGGTCGGGATGATCCGGGAGAGCGACCCGTCCATCACCCGGCTCGCGATGGTGCTGCGCGCCTCGAACGCGAACCTCGCACATGAACTCGAGCAATTGCGGAACAGCCTCGAACGTTCGGGGATCCGCACGCGGCTGCTGTATCTCGATGCCAGCGATCAGGTGCTGGTGCGCCGTTTCGAGCAGGTCCGTCGCCGACACCCCCTGCAGGGCAAGGAAACCCTCATCGAGGGGATCGCGCGCGAACGTGCGATTCTCGCGCCGATCAAGAACGTCGCGGACCTCGTCGTGGAGACGTCGGAGTTGACCGCGGCCAAACTGCGCGCGGTGGTCGAGGGGGTGGCGCCGGGAGACACCGAGCCGCGGCTGAGCATCGTCGTGCAGTCGTTCGGGTTCAAATACGGGCTGCCGATCGATTCCGACCTCGTCGCCGACGTTCGCTTCCTCCCCAACCCGCACTGGATCGACGAACTGCGCGACCACACCGGCCAGGAGGCGCCGGTGCGCGATTACGTCCTGGGTGAGCCCGAAGCCGGTGACTTCCTCGACCTGTACACCGGCGTGGTGTCCATCGTCGGCCGGGGGTATCTGCGAGAGGGTAAGCGCTACATGACGATCAGCGTCGGGTGCACCGGTGGCAAACACCGCAGCGTGGCCATCGCAGAAGAACTGTCGGCGCGGCTGAGCAAGGCCGTCGACGATGCGGGCCTGGCGTCGTACGACGTTCGCGTCATGCATCGCGACCTGGGTCGCGAATGACTCCCGTGGCACCCGCGACGGCCGGCTCGGCCGGGACGCCACGTGACCCGAAGATCGTCGCTCTCGGCGGCGGTCACGGGCTCTACGCGACGCTGACGGCGATGCGCTATCTCAGCGCGGACATCACCGCGGTGGTCACCGTCGCCGACGACGGTGGCTCCTCGGGCCGCCTCCGCGCCGAACTGGGCCTCATCCCGCCCGGCGACCTGAGGATGGCCCTCGCGGCACTGATGTGTGCGCCCAAGGCACTCGAGGATTTCCAGGTCGCCGGTGACCCCGCAACCCGACGTCGCCACGAACTGTGGGCCGAGGTCCTCCAGCACCGCTTCGGCGGGCGCGGCGCGCTGGCCGGTCATCCCATCGGCAACCTGCTGCTGGCCGGGCTCACCGAGGTCCTCGGCGACACCGTCGGTGCGCTGGGTGAGCTGCGCGAGATGTTCGGCATCGAGGGGCAGGTCCTGCCCATGTCGACGGTCCCGCTCGACATCGAGGCCGATGTCTCCGGTCTCGAGGCCGACCCGCGCATCAGTCGCGAGATCCGCGGACAGGTCGCGGTGGCGACCACCCCCGGCAAGGTGCGTCGTGTACGGCTGTCGCCCCACGATCCGCCCGCCTGCGAAACCGCCCTGGAGGCAATCGAATCCGCCGACCTGGTGATGTTGGGGCCGGGCTCCTGGTTCTCCAGCGTGATTCCGCACGTGCTCGTGCCCGAGCAGCTGAAGGCGTTGCAGCGCAGTGCCGCCCGAAAGATCCTCGTGGTCAACCTCGCACCGGAACCGGGGGAGACGCCGGGATTCTCCGTCGAGCGCCACCTGCACGTCCTGCATGCGCACGCCGACACATTCCGCGTCGACCACGTCCTCGTGGATGCGTCGTCGGTGCCCGCCGGTCGCGAACGTGATCACCTCGTCCGCGCGGCCGGGTTGTTCGGCGCGCAGCTCGATGTCGGTGATGTCGCGGTGCCCGGGCGGCAGGTCCATGACCCGGCAAAAGTCGCCGCCGTCGTGAACGAACTGTGCGAGGGTGAATTGACCCGTTACTCTGGCCGAGCGGACGCCTGAGGCATGTCGGCGCTCTCGCGGTGCGATGACACGCGTGCCGGCCGTGGATACAAGGGACGTGTGGTCTGTTGACAGGAGGACAGGGACCGGTGGCGATGACGGCGGCGGTGAAGGACGAGCTCAGTCGCCTGTCGGTGACCCAGGTGAGTTGCCGGAGAGCCGAGGTCTCGGCGTTACTGCGGTTCGCCGGCGGTCTGCACATCGTGGCCGGCCGCGTGGTGGTCGAGGCCGAGGTCGACATGGGAAATGTGGCGCGGCGTCTGCGCCGCGAGATCCACGACCTCTACGGATACGCCTCCGACGTCCACGTGCTGCGCGGCGGCGGTCTGCGCAAGTCCGCGCGCTACATCGTCCGCATCACCAAGGACGGCGAGGGTCTGGCCCGCCAGACAGGACTGCTCGATCTCCGCGGTCGCCCGGTGCGGGGTCTGCCCGCCCAGGTCGTCGGCGGCAGCGTCGCCGACGCCGAGGCCGCTTGGCGCGGTGCGTTTCTCGCGCACGGCTCGCTCACCGAACCCGGCCGTTCCTCGGCGCTCGAGGTCAGCTGCCCCGGACCGGAGGCGGCTCTCGCACTCGTCGGGGCGGCCCGCAGGCTCGGCGTCACGGCCAAGGCCCGCGAGGTGCGCGGCGCCGACCGCGTGGTCATCCGCGACGGCGAGGCGATCGGTGCGCTGCTGACGCGCATGGGAGCTCAGGAGACCAGGCTCGTGTGGGAGGAACGCCGCATGCGCCGCGAGGTGCGTGCGACCGCCAACCGCCTGGCCAACTTCGACGACGCGAACCTCCGGCGTTCCGCCCGAGCCGCGGTGGCCGCGGCGGCCCGCGTCGAACGGGCCCTGGACATCCTCGGCGACGAGGTGCCCGACCATCTGATCGCCGCCGGACAGCTGCGGATCACGCATCGGCAGGCCTCGCTGGAGGAACTCGGCCAGCTCGCCGACCCGCCGATGACCAAGGACGCGGTCGCCGGCCGCATCCGGCGCCTGCTGTCGATGGCCGACAAGAAGGCCCGCCAGGACGGCATTCCGGACACCGAGTCCGCGGTGACCTCCGAGCTTCTCGACGACGCCTGAGCCGTCATCGTCGGTCCTGACCCGGACCTGCGGGTGTGCCTTGCGCGCGCTCGCCCACTAGGCTGGTGACGGCGTGGGCGGACCACGATCACGAGTGTGTGTGACGGACCGCTCACGGCGCGGCCACCAGGGCTTGACCCACAGGCCTGACCATGAATACCGCTAAGGAGCACAACTGTGACTGTTCGGGTAGGCGTCAACGGATTCGGCCGGATCGGCCGCAACTTCTTCCGTGCCGTCGAAGCGCAAAAAGCTTTGGGCACCACTGACATCGAGATCGTCGCGGTAAACGATCTCACCGACAACGCGACTCTCGCGCACCTGCTGAAGTTCGACTCGATCCTGGGTCGCCTCTCCGACGACGTCAGCCTCGAGGGTGACGACACCATCGTCGTCGGCGACAAGAAGATCAAGGCGCTCGAGGTCAAGGAAGGTCCGTCCGCGATCCCGTGGGGCGACCTGGGCGTCGACGTCGTCGTCGAGTCGACCGGCATCTTCACCGCACGCGCCAAGGCTCAGGGTCACCTGGACGCCGGCGCCAAGAAGGTCATCATCTCCGCTCCGGCGTCGGATGAGGACATCACCATCGTCATGGGCGTCAACGACGACCAGTACGACGGCAGTCAGAACATCATCTCCAACGCATCGTGCACCACCAACTGCCTCGGCCCGCTGGCCAAGGTCCTCAACGACGAGTTCGGCATCGTCAAGGGCCTCATGACCACGATCCACGCCTACACGCAGGACCAGAACCTGCAGGACGGCCCGCACAAGGACCTGCGCCGCGCCCGCGGTGCCGCGATCAACATCGTGCCGACCTCGACCGGTGCCGCCAAGGCCATCGGCCTGGTCCTCCCGGAGCTGAAGGGCAAGCTCGACGGCTACGCGCTGCGCGTGCCCATCCCCACCGGTTCGGTCACCGACCTCACCGCGCAGCTGTCGAAGTCGGCCACCGCCGACGAGATCAACGCCGCGCTGAAGGCTGCTGCCGACGGACCGCTCAAGGGCATCCTGAAGTACTACGACGCCCCGATCGTCTCCTCCGACATCGTCACCGACCCGCACAGCTCGCTGTTCGACTCCGGCCTGACCAAGGTCATCGACGATCAGGCCAAGGTCGTGTCCTGGTACGACAACGAGTGGGGCTACTCCAACCGCCTCGTCGACCTCATCGGTCTCGTCTCCAAGTCGCTCTAGTCCACCCACGTCGTTCCACCTGAAAGGGAGTCAACGCCACATGGGTGTTCCCACTCTGAAAGACCTTCTCGAAGAAGGCGTTTCGGGCAGGGGAGTGCTGGTCCGGTCGGATTTCAACGTCCCGCTCGACGGGTCGACGATCACCGATCCGGGTCGGATTCTCGCCTCACTGCCCACGCTCAACGCACTGATCGACGCCGGTGCCAAGGTGATCATCACCGCGCATCTCGGTCGTCCGAAGGGCGAGCCGGATCCGAAGTTCTCGCTCGCGCCCGTCGCGGCGCGGCTCGGTGAGGAACTCGGTCGCAACGTGCAGCTCGCCGGCGACGTGGTCGGGACCGACGCGCTCGCCCGCGCCGAAGGTCTCACCGACGGCGACGTTCTGCTCCTGGAGAACATCCGCTTCGATCCGCGGGAGACCTCCAAGGAGTCCTCCGAGCGTGAGGCCCTGGCCAAGGCACTCGTCGAGCTCGTCGGCGACGACGGCGCCTTCGTGTCGGACGGGTTCGGAGTGGTGCACCGCAAGCAGGCGTCGGTCTACGACGTCGCCAAGCTGCTCCCGCACTACGCGGGCGAGCTGGTGGCGGCCGAGGTCGAGGTCCTGTCGAAGCTCACCGATGAGGTCGAGCGTCCCTACGCCGTCGTCCTCGGCGGCTCGAAGGTCTCCGACAAGCTCGGGGTCATCGAGGCGTTGGCTCCCAAGGTCGACACGCTGGTCATCGGCGGCGGCATGGCATTCACCTTCCTTGCCGCACAGGGACATCCGGTCGGTACCTCGCTGTTGCAAGAGGACCAGATCGACGTCTGCAAGAGTCTGCTGGAGCGTTTCGGCGACGTCATCCACCTGCCCGTCGACGTGGTGGTGGCCGACAAGTTCGCCGCCGACGCGCAGGCGGACACGGTGGCAGCGGACGCGATTCCGGACGGGTGGATGGGCCTCGACATCGGACCGGAGTCGGTGAAGCGCTTCGCCGCGGTCCTGGCCGGCGCCAAGACCATCTTCTGGAACGGCCCGTCGGGTGTGTTCGAGTTCGAGAAGTTCTCGGCGGGTACCCGCGGCGTGGCCGAGGCCATCGCCGGTGCCACCGCCAACGGCGCGTTCAGTGTCGTCGGCGGCGGTGACTCGGCGGCCGCGGTGCGGACCCTGGGTTTGCCCGACAGCGATTTCTCGCACATCTCCACCGGTGGCGGAGCGTCCCTGGAGTACCTCGAGGGCAAAGAACTGCCCGGACTGACAGTCTTGGAGAACTGAGCTGATGGCGAGTCGCAAGCCCCTCATCGCGGGCAACTGGAAGATGAACCTGAACCACCTCGAGGCCATCGCGCTGGTTCAGAAGATCGCGTTCGCGCTGCCCGCGAAGTATTTCGAGAAGGTCGACGTGACGGTGATCCCGCCGTTCACCGACATCCGGAGCGTGCAGACCGTCATCGACGGCGACAAGCTCCTGCTCACCTACGGTGCGCAGGACCTGTCGGCGCACGACTCGGGTGCCTACACCGGCGAGATCAGCGGTGCGTTCCTGGCGAAGCTCGGCTGCACCTTCGTGGTGGTCGGGCACTCCGAGCGGCGCACCATGCACGCCGAGACCGACGAGCTCGTGCTGGCCAAGACCAAGGCCGCGCTCAAGTACGAGCTCACCCCGATCGTCTGCATCGGTGAAGGTCTCGACGTCCGTGAGGCGGGCGAACACGTGTCGTACAACGTCGCGCAGCTCAAGGGTTCGCTCGCGGGTCTGTCGGCGGCCGACATCGCCAAGACCGTCATCGCCTACGAGCCCGTCTGGGCCATCGGAACCGGCCGCGTGGCCAGCGCCGATGACGCCCAGGAGGTGTGCAAGGCGATCCGTGAGACGCTCGCCGAGATCGCCGACGCGGAGACCGCGGCGTCGGTCCGGATCCTCTACGGCGGATCGGTGAACGCCAAGAACGTCGGCGAGATCGTGGGACGTCCCGACGTCGACGGCGCCCTGGTCGGCGGTGCGTCGCTGAAGTCCGACGAGTTCGCGACGCTGTCGGCGATCGCCGCGGGTGGCCCCTTGCCCTGACGGGCCGCACCCCACGCGTACACTGTGGCAGGTTGGCTTTCGTCCGGTTCGATCCGGACCGTTACCTCGAGTGACGGAGCCGACCTGCCACAGCTGTTTTTCCAGTGTTTTACGGAAGGGCGTTCGGACTCGTGACTGTGCAAGGTGCACTCGACATCGGATTGATCGTGACCAGCGTGCTGCTGATCGTGCTCGTCCTGCTGCACCGCGGCAAGGGTGGCGGTCTGTCGTCGCTGTTCGGCGGCGGTGTCCAGTCCAGCCTGTCGGGCTCGAGCGTGGTCGAGCGCAACCTCGACCGGCTCACCGTCTTCGTCGGCCTCATCTGGGTCATCTTCATCGTCGGCGTGGGCGTCGACATCAAACTCTCCTGACCGCCATGCGGTTGTGACCCTGCCGGGCTGATCGCGTTCCGAGATGCCCCACCCCGGGAATGCCGGGATACTCGGGGAATGAGTGAATCCGTCCCCTCACGGGGAGCCCCCGCATGGCGTCCGTCCATCTCGATCGTCGATCACATCGTCGTCGACGACGAGGGCCGAGCACTCACCGAGCCGTTACGCGAGGACATCCGTCTGCTCGGCGGCATCCTCGGCGAGGTGGTCCGGGAACACTCCGGCAAAGACGTCTTCGACCTGATCGAGTCGGCACGCGTGGCCGCATTCGGCGTGCGCCGCAACGAGGTCGACCGCGACGAGCTCGCCGAGAAGTTCGTCGACCTCGACGTGACCACCGCGTTGCCGGTGATCCGCGCCTTCAGTCACTTCGCGCTCCTGGCCAATCTGGCCGAGGACATCCACCGCGAACGCCGCCGTGCCATCCACGTGCGCGCCGGCGACCCGCCCCAGAACAGCAGCCTTGCGGCGACCTACGCCAAGCTCGAGGCGGCCGGACTCGGCGACGACGAGGTGGGCAAGGCACTCGCCGACGCCGCCGTGGTTCCGGTCATCACCGCCCACCCCACCGAGACGCGACGCCGAACCGTCTTCGAGGCGCAGCACCGCATCACCGAACTCATGCGCTTCCGCGGTCGCACCGAACTGACCCCGGACGAGGATGCCGAGGTCACCGAGTCGATCCGCCGACAGGTCCTCACCCTCTGGCAGACCGCGCTGATCCGCCTCGAGCGTCTCACCATCTCCGACGAGATCCGTTCCGGGTTGCGGTATTACGACGCGTCGTTCTTCGAGGTCGTCCCGGCCATCAACACCTCGGTGCGCGCCGCGCTGCGGTCCACCTATCCCAAGGCGGGCCTGGCCGACGAGCCGATGATCCGGATGGGTTCCTGGATCGGCGGCGACCGGGACGGGAATCCGTTCGTGAACTCCGAGATCGTCACCCTGGCGACCACACTGGCCGCGCAGACCGCGGTCGACTACCACCTCGGCGAACTCGAGAAGCTCGGCCGGGAGCTCAGTATGTCGGCGCGGCTGATCAGCGCGACCGAGGGACTGTTCGAGCTCGCCGGTGCCGCCGCCGACGACCCCGCCGCCGACGAACCGTTCCGGTTGGCCCTGCGGCACATCCGATCGCGCCTCGTGGCGACCGCCACCGGCATGTTCGGCAAGGACTTCCTCTCGTCGGGTGATCTCTTCCTGCTCGACGGCAAGGAGGCGTACTCGGGCGCCGACGAGCTCCTCGCCGACCTCGACGTCATCGATGCCGCCCTGCGCGCCAACAACGACGACACCATCGCCGACGACCGGCTGCTCGCGCTTCGAGAAGCGGTCCGCACCTTCGGCTTCCATCTGTCCGGTCTGGACATGCGACAGAACTCCGACACCCATGAGGAGGTCGTCGGCGAGCTGCTCGCGTGGGCCGGGGTCCACCCCGACTACGCCTCCCTCGATGAGGCGGAGCGGGTGGAGATCCTGTCCGCGGAACTGCAGGCCCGTCGTCCGCTGACCAGCCTCGACGCCGACCTGAGCGAACTGGCGGCCAAGGAACTCGGCATCGTGCGGGCCGGGGCGCGGGCGGTCGCCACCTTCGGCCCCGAAGCGGTGCCGAACTACATCATCAGCATGTGCACCTCGGTCAGTGACATGCTCGAGGCCCTCATCCTGCTCAAGGAGGCGGGTCTCTACGACCCGGGCGTCGTCGGCGAGAACCAGCCCCGCTGCACGGTTCGGGTGGTCCCGTTGTTCGAGACGATCGAGGACCTGCAACAGGGCGCGGAGACCATGCTCGCCGTTCTCGGGGTGCCGTTCTACCGCGCACTCGTGGAGTTCCAGAACGGGATGCAGGAGATCATGCTCGGCTACTCCGACTCCAACAAGGACGGCGGCTACATGGCCGCCAACTGGGCGCTGTACCGGGCCGAACTCGACCTCGTCGAGGCCGCCGCGCGTTCGGGGATCCGCCTGCGCCTGTTCCACGGTCGGGGCGGCACCGTCGGACGCGGCGGCGGGCCGAGCTACGAAGCGATCCTGGCGCAGCCGCCGGGTGCGGTGCAGGGGTCCCTGCGCATCACCGAGCAGGGCGAGATCATCGCGGCCAAGTACGCCGAACCGGTTGCCGCACGGCGGAACCTCGAGACGTTGCTCGCCGCCACCATCGAGTCGTCGCTGCTCGACGTCGAAGGGCTCGGCAACGATTCGGAGCCCGCCTACGAGATCATGGACGACATCGCGGCCAGGGCGCGCGCCGCATACAGCCGACTCGTCCACGAGACACCAGGATTCGTCGAGTACTTCACCACGTCGACGCCGCTGTCGGAGATCGGTGCGCTCAACATCGGCAGCCGGCCGGCGTCGCGCAAGCAGACCGAGAAGATCTCCGATCTCCGGGCCATCCCGTGGGTCCTGTCGTGGACGCAGTCCCGCGTCATGCTGCCCGGCTGGTACGGCACGGGGTCGGCCTTCGAGGAGTGGATCGGCGACGATCAGGAACGCCTCGAGACCCTGCAGCGGTACTACGCCGAGTGGCCGTTCTTCCGGACCGTCATGTCCAACATGGCCCAGGTGCTGGCGAAGTCGGACATGGGCCTGGCGCACCGCTACGCACAGCTCGTGCCCGACGAACAACTGCGCGACACGGTGTTCGGGATGATCGTCGACGAGCACGAACGCACCATCGAGATGTGCGCGAAGATCACCGGCACCGAGGATCTGCTCCACGACAACGCCGCACTGAAACGCTCTGTGTACAACCGGTTCCCGTACCTCGAGCCGCTGAACCTGCTGCAGGTGGAGCTGCTACGTCGGTTCCGGTCGGGGGAGGACACCCCGCTGATCCGTCGCGGCATCCAGCTCACGATGAACGGTCTCGCGACGGCGCTGCGCAACAGCGGTTAGGCGAGGTGGTTCAACTGATCTGTGCGGCGGCGTCCTCGTCGAGGAACCAGATGGTCTCCTCGGTGCCGTGGGCGCCGGCGCACGGCCAGTCGGCCGGGTCGGCTCCGGCGTGGGCGGCGGCGACGGCCTCGGCCTTGTCGGCTCCGGCCACCAGGAACCACACCTCGCGGGAGCGGTTGATCACCGGCAGGGTCAGCGTGATCCGGCGCGGCGGCGGCTTGGGTGAGTTCTCGACGGCAACAACGGATTTGACAGTCTCGGCGGTGGCGTCGGTGTGGGGGAACAGCGAGTTGATGTGTCCCTCGCCGCCCATGCCGAGCAGGTGGAGGTCGAACTCGGGGGCGATGCCGTCGGTGGACCGTCCGGTGAGCACGGCGGCGTAATCGGCTGCGGCCGCCTCGATGTCGTCCCCGAGAGGCCCGTCGGACGGGGCCATCGGGAACACCCGGGACGGGTCGACGGGCACCTTGTCGAGCAGCGCCTCCCGTGCCTGTCCGGAGTTGCGTTCGGGGTCGTCGGCGGGGACGAAACGGTCATCGCCCCAATAGATGTCGACCTTCGACCAGTCGATGGTGCCGCTGTCGGCGGCGAGTGCCGACAGAAGCCCGATGCCGTTGCTGCCCCCGGTCAGCACCACGCTGGCGACACCGCGTTCGGCCTGGGCGCGGGTGACGAGGTCGACGAAACGGGCGGCGGCGGTGTCGACGAGCTCCTGCTTGGAGTCGAAGACCAGTGTCTCGGTGGTCATCGGATGCCTGCTCCTTCACTGTCGTCTGCGAACTCGACGTCGGGGACGCCTCGGAGGGCGTGCGCGTAGATCTCGTCGGTGTCGAGGCGGCGGAGTTCCTCGGCGATGCACATCGGCAGATCCCGGTGCCCCATGGCGATCCGGCCGTCGGGTTTGCCCGGCATGGACAGGATCGCGTTGTTCTCCTCGTCCACCGCGAGGATCGTGGGACCTTCCTCCCGATGCAGCCGGATCTCGAAACTCCCGCGCCGGCGCCGGGTCGGCACACCGAGCGCCGAACGCAGCCACCCGGCGAGAAGATCCACCGCCGGCGAGTCCTGTGCGCCGGTCACCTCCACCTCGATGATGCGGCTGTGCGGCGGACGGTCGACCGCGGAGGCGAGGATCGCTCGCCAGTGCGTGACCCGCGTCCACGCGATGTCGGTGTCACCGGGGGAGTAGGAGGTCAGCCGGCGCGCCAGCACCGTGCCGGGATCGGCGGCCTTGGTGGCGTCGAGGATTCGCCGGTGCCCCAGCTTGCCGAGCGGGTCGTCGGCCGGACGCTCGGGTCCCTCGCCGGGCCACCAGGTGACCACCGGGGTGTCGGGGAGCAGGAACGGGGTGACCACGCTGGCGGGCCGGTCGGCCATCTCGCCCTGCAATGACAACACCACCACCTCCGACGCGCCCGCGTCGCCGCCGACGCGGATCTGTGCGTCGAGGCGCGAATCAGCCTCGCGCACACCGCGGTAGACGACGATGACGCGACTGGGATGCTCACGGCTCGCGCCGATCGCGGCCTCGATCGCGCCCTCCATCGGTTCGCCTTGCTCCACGCAGACCACCAGCGTGAGCACACGACCGAGACTGAGTGCGCCACCGGCTGCCCGGACCTCGATGATCTTCTTGGCGACGCGTCCGGTCGAGGAGTCGGGAAGTTCGACGATCATCGCGGGGCCTCCTGGACGGGCGGGTCGGTGGAATCGAGAAAGGGGGAGGTCACGGTCGGCGCCAGGTCCGGCCCGCGCGCGCCATCATCTCCTCGGCGGAGCGCGGACCCCACGTACCCGATTCGTAGGTGTCCGGGGAACCCTCGGCAGCCCAGTGGTCGAGGACCGGATCGAGGATCCGCCACGACAACTCGACCTCCTCGTTCACCGGGAACAGCGAGGGCACCCCCAACAGGACGTCGAGGATCAGCCGCTCGTAGGCCTCCGGCGACGCCTCGGTGAAGGCGGTGCCGTAGCTGAAGTCCATGTTGACGTCGCGGACCTCCATGCTCGACCCGGGGACCTTGGAGCCGAAACGCAGCGTGATGCCCTCATCCGGCTGCACGCGGATGACCAGGGCGTTCTGGCTGAGTTCCTCCGTCATCGTCTGGTCGAACGGCAGGTGCGGGGCGCGTTTGAACACGAGCGCGATCTCGGTCACGCGCCTGCCCAGACGCTTGCCGGTGCGCAGGTAGAACGGGACACCCGCCCAGCGGCGGGAGTCGACCTCGAGGGCGATCGCGGCGAAGGTCTCGGTCTTGGAGTCCTTGGCGAACCCCTCCTCGTCCTTGAGGCCGGGAACCTTCTCGCTTCCCTGCCAGCCCGGACCGTACTGCCCGCGCGCGGTGTTCTCCTCGATCGGCAGCACGTTCCGGGTCGCGGCCAGGACCTTGATCTTCTCGGCCTGCAACTGCTTGGGCTCGAACGAGATCGGCTCCTCCATCGCCACCAGCGCCATCAGCTGGAGGAGGTGGTTCTGGATGACGTCACGGGCCGCACCGATGCCGTCGTAGTAACCGGCCCGTCCACCGAGGCCGATGTCCTCGGCCATGGTGATCTGGACGTGGTCGACGTAGTGCGAACTCCACAGCGGATCGAACAGCTGATTGGCGAACCGCAGCGCCAGGATGTTCTGGACCGTCTCCTTGCCAAGGTAGTGGTCGATGCGGAACACCGACGACTCCGGGAACACGCTGTTGACGATCGAGTTCAGCTCGCGGGCCGAGGCCAGATCGTGGCCGAAAGGCTTCTCGATGACGACCCGGCGCCAGCTGTCACCGGTCGGTGCCGCGAGCCCGCTGCGTTCGAGCTGCTCACACACCGTGGGGAACGCCTTGGGCGGAATCGACAGGTAGAACGCATGATTGCCGTCCGTGCCGCGTTGGACGTCGAGCGCGCCCAGGGTGTCGCGCAGCGTGTCGAACGCGGCGTCGTCGTCGAAGTTGCCCTGGACGAAGCGGAAGCCCTCGGCGAGACGCTCCCACACCTCCTCGCGGAATCCGGTGCGAGCGTGCTCGCGCACGGCGTCGTGCACGATCGCAGCGAAGTCCTCGTCGGTCCAGTCGCGGCGCGCGAACCCGACGAGCGCGAAGGAGGGTGGCAGGAGGCCGCGGTTGGCGAGGTCGTAGACCGCAGGCATCAACTTCTTGCGTGCCAGGTCCCCGGTGACCCCGAAGATGACCAGGCTGCACGGGCCGGCGATGCGGGGCAGCCGTTTGTCCTGGGGATCACGAAGCGCATTGGTCCACGAACCCGGACCGGTCGAATCCTCGCCTACGGCCACGTGTGTCAGCCCTTGATCGCCGCGGACAGCTGCTCGGCGGTCGCGTTGATCAGGTCGTTCCACGCGTCCTCGAACTTGCTGACACCCTCGTCCTCGAGCACCTTGAAGACGTCGACGGTGTCGACGCCCACGGCGGAGATCTTGTCGAAGATCTCCTGGGACTCCGCGGCCAGTCCGACGATCGACTCGGTGTTGACCCAGCCGTGGTCGGCGAAGGCGTCCATCGTCTTGCCCGGCATGGTGTTGACCGTGTTCGGGGCGACGAGCTCGCTGACATACAGCGTGTCCGGGTAATCGGGGTTCTTCACGCCGGTCGAGGCCCACAGCGCGCGCTGGGGACGCGCGCCCTTGGCGAGCAGCTCGGGGAAGCGCGACTCCACCTCGAAGACCTGCTGGTACGCCGAGTAGGCGAGACGTGCGTTGGCCAGCGCGGCCTTGCCCTTGAGCTCGGTGGCCTCGGGGGTGCCGATGGCGTCGAGCCGCTTGTCGATCTCGGTGTCCACGCGTGAGACGAAGAACGAGGCGACCGAGTGGATGCGGGACAGGTCGTGTCCGGCTTCGGCGGCGGCGTCAAGGCCGTCGAGGTAGGCCTCGATGACCTTCTCGTAGCGCTCCACCGAGAAGATCAGCGTCACGTTCACGCTGATGCCCTCGGCGATCACCTTCGTGATCGCCGGCAGACCCGCCTCGGTGGCCGGGATCTTGATGAGCACGTTCGGCCGGTCGACGATCTTCCACAGCTCGACCGCCTGGGCCAGGGTGGCGTCGGCATCGTGGGCCACGCGGGGGTCGACCTCGATCGACACCCGGCCGTCGACGCCGCCGGTCGCCTCGAAGGTCGGCGCCAGGACGTCACAGGCATTGCGGACGTCGTCGGTGGTCACTGTCCGGATGGTGGTGTCCACGTCGGCGCCGCGCGCCGCCAGCTCGGTGACCTGGCCGTCGTATGCGGTGCCCTTGGACAGCGCGGCCTGGAAGATCGACGGGTTGGTGGTCACCCCGACGACCGACTTGGTGGCGATGAGATCTGCCAGCTCACCCGAACTGATCAGGTCCCGGGACAGGTCGTCCAGCCACACCGAGACACCGGCGGCGGACAGTTCGGCGAGCTTCTCGTTCTGGGTCACGATTCTCTCCTCTTGGTGATGGCTTGTCAGGCCGTGTTGTCTGCGGCTTGTCAGGCCGTGTTGTCGGCGGCTTGTTCAGCCGGCGACGACGCGCTCGGCCGCGGCGGTGACGGCTTCGGCGGTGATCCCGAACTTCGTGTAGAGCACCTTGTAATCCGCCGACGCACCGAAGTGCTCGATGGAGACGATCTCGCCGCCGGCGCCGACGATGCGGTACCACGGCATGGCGATCCCGGCTTCGACGGCCACGCGCGGCACCGACGGCGGGAGCACGTGATCGCGGTAGCCCTTCGGCTGCTCGTCGAACCACTCGACACATGGCATGGACACGACGCGGGCCTTGATGCCCTTGTCCGCCAACGCCTTCTGGGCATCGACGGCGAGGTACACCTCGGAGCCGGTGCCGATCAGCACGACCTGCGGGTCGCCCTCGGAATCGTTGAGGATGTAACCGCCGTTGGCGACGCCCTGCGCCGAGGTGCCCTCGAGGATCGGGACGTTCTGCCGGGTGAGCGCGAGACCGGCCGGATGGTTGCGGCGGGTCAGCAGGTGCTGCCAGGCGAACGCGGTCTCGTTGGCATCGGCGGGCCGGATGACGTCGAGGTTCGGGATGGCGCGCAGCGCGGCGAGGTGCTCGATCGGCTGGTGCGTGGGTCCGTCCTCGCCCAGTCCGATCGAGTCGTGGGTCCAGACGTAGATCGGGTCGATCTCCATCAGCGCGGCGAGTCGCACCGCGGGACGCATGTAGTCGGCGAACTGCAGGAACGTGCCACCGTAGGCGCGGGTGGGACCGTGTAGGGCGATACCCGACAGGATCGAGCCCATCGCGTGTTCGCGGACACCGAAGTGCAGCGTGCGGCCGTACGGGTTGGCCGACCACTTCTTGGTGCTGATCGACTCCGGACCGAACGACGGCTCACCGTCCATCGTGGTGTTGTTGGAGCCGGCGAGGTCGGCCGAACCGCCCCACAGCTCGGGCAGGACCGGGGCGAGCGCGGAGAGCACCTTGCCCGACGCGGCGCGGGTCGCGACGTCCTTGTCGCCGACGTTCCAGCTCGGCAGCGCGTCGGTCCACCCCTCGGGCAGCTCGTGGGCGTTGAGCCGGTCGAACAGCGCCTTGGCGTCGGGGTTCTTCTCGGCCCACGCGTCGAAAGAAGCGGTCCAGTCCTTGCGGAGCTGCGCGCCACGGTCGATGAGTTTGCGGGTGTGGCCGATGACCTCGTCGGTGACCTCGAAGTTCTTCTCCGGGTCGAACCCGAGGACCTTCTTCGTGGCGGCGACCTCGTCTTCGCCGAGTGCGGCGCCGTGGGCCATGCCGGTGTTCATCATGTTCGGTGCCGGGTAGCCGATGATCGTGCGCAGGCAGATGATGGACGGCTTGTCGATGACCTGCTGAGCGGCGGAGACCGCGGCCTCGATCGCGACGATGTCCTCGCCGCCCTCGACGGTCTGGACATGCCAGCCGTACGCCTCGTAGCGCTTGGCGACATCCTCGGACAGGGCGATGTCGGTGTCGTCCTCGATCGAGATCTGGTTCTGGTCGTAGAACACGATCAGGTTGCCCAGCTGCTGGGTGCCGGCCAGTGAACTGGCCTCGGAGGTGACTCCCTCTTCGATGTCACCGTCGGAGGCGATCACGTAGATGTAGTGATCGAACGGGCTCTTGCCGGGTGCGGCGTCGGCGTCGAACAGCCCGCGCTCGCGGCGGGCGGCCATCGCCATGCCGACCGAGGACGCGAGACCCTGGCCGAGCGGGCCGGTGGTGATCTCCACGCCCCGGGTGTGGCGGAACTCGGGGTGGCCGGGGGTCAGCGAGTCCCAGCTGCGCAGCGCCTCGATGTCGGAGAGCTCGAGGCCGAACCCGCCGAGGTACAGCTGGATGTAGAGCGTCAGGCTCGAGTGTCCGCACGACAGCACGAAACGATCGCGACCGGCCCAGTCGGTGTCGGTGGGGTCGTGGCGCATGACCCGCTGGAAAAGCGTGTAGGCGAGAGGCGCGAGGCTCATCGCGGTACCGGGATGTCCGCTACCGCACTTCTGCACGGCGTCGGCGGCGAGGATCCGGGCCGTGTCGACCGCCCGGGTGTCGGTGTCGGTCCAGTCGTCAGGATGGCGGGGGGTGGTCAAAGCGCGGATCTCGTCTGTGTCGGCCACGATGGTGATGGTCTCCTGTGCCTGTTCGGTGCGATGGATGAACTTCGTGAAGAGTGTGGACGCCGGCGGCCCGTCGAGTGTGCGGGGTTTCCGACGCGTCGACGGGTACCGGGAAACTCCACGAGTGTCAGCGCGTACCAGTCCAGAGTAATCGGCATGGACGCCGTGCTGTGCGCCGACCGAAGGTTACCGGCGAGTTCACGCATCGGTGCCGGTCACAGGGTGCCGGTCGACGGGGGCTCTAAGCACCGCCACGCCTCGATTCACGGTTCGCAAAGGCAAACGTCTACCATGCTCTGTAGTAGCCCGCGGCGTCTGTGCGGGCGGACGAGGAGTGTTCGTGAGGATAGGGGAGCGTGTGAGCGGGGACAGTTCCGCCGCATCTCACTCGACCGACACCGCATCGCATCCGCAGGATTCGACGGATTCCGTCGCGCCGGCCGATCTCTCGTGGGCCGGACGAGTGCGTGCGTCAGTGCTCGCCTACATCGCACTGACCAAGCCGCGCGTCATCGAGCTGCTCCTGGTGGCGACGATCCCGGTGATGCTGCAGGCCGACCGAGGTCACGTCGACCTCGCCGTCATCGCGTTCACCCTGATCGGTGGATGGCTCGGTGCCGGCAGCGCCAACACCCTCAACATGGTCGCCGATGCCGACATCGACAAGAAGATGAAGCGGACCGCGCGTCGTCCGTTGGCCAGACGTGCGGTCTCGACACGCAGCGCCCTGATCTTCGGCCTCCTGCTGTGGGTGGCGTCGTTCGCCGTGTTGTATGTCGCGGCCAACCTGCTCTCCGCACTGCTGGTGTCCGCCACGATCCTGTTCTACGTCGGCGTGTACACGCTGATCCTCAAGCGCCGCACCTGGCAGAACGTGGTGTGGGGCGGCGCGGCCGGATGCATGCCCACCCTGGTGGGCTGGGCCGCCGTCACCGGTTCGCTGAGCTGGCAGCCGATCGTCCTGTTCGCGGTCATCTTCTTCTGGACGCCGCCGCACACCTGGGCGCTGGCGATGCGCTACAAGGAGGACTACAAGGCTGCGGGCGTGCCGATGCTCCCGGTCATCGCGACCGAGGAACGCGTCACCCGTCAGATGCTCATCTACACCTGGCTGACGGTCGTGAGTTCGCTGCTGCTGATCCCGGCCACGAGCTGGATCTACACGGTCATCGCGGTCGCCGCCGGCGCCTGGTTCGTCGAGCGCGTGCACAAGCTGTACCGCGACACCAAGCGTGGTGCCGAGGTGGCGCCGCTCAAGGTGTTCCTCCAGTCCAACGAGTACCTGGCCATCGTCTTCTGCGGTCTCGCCATCGACGCGGTCGTCGGGCTGCAGACCATCTCGTCGTACTTCTGACCATCTCGTCGTACTTCTCTGATCAGTCGGTCGGCAGCAACACGGTCGTGCCCGTGGTGGCGCGGGCCTCGAGGTCGGTGTGAGCGGCGGCGGCATCGGCGAGCCGGTAGCGCTGCCCGACGCGCACGTCGACGGACCCGTCCAGAATCGCCTCGAAGTACTCGCCTGCGCGCCACCTGAGTTCCTCGGTTGTGGCGGTGAAGTGGGCCAGCGTCGGTCGCGTCACCGACAGTGATCCCGCGGGGTTGAGCCGCTGGAGATCGAACGGCGGCACCGGACCGCTCGCCGCGCCGAACAGCACGACGATCCCGCGCACCGCGGTGGCGGCGAGCGACTGCTCGAACGTGTCCGCGCCGACGCCGTCGTAGACGACCGGCACGCCATGACCGCCGGTGAGATCCCGCACCCGGGCCGCGAGATCGTCGCCGTAGCGGAGAACGTGGTCCGCGCCCGCCTCCCGTGACAGGGCTTCTTTCTCGTCCGACGAGACCGTCGTGATGACCGTGACGCCGCGCATCTTCGCGAGTTGGGTCAGGATCAGTCCGACGCCGCCGCCCCCGGCGTGGACGAGGACCGTGTCCCCGGCCGTCGGGTGGGCGCTGCCGTCGAGAAGGTAGTGCGCGGTCAGGCCCCGCAGCAGCGACGACCCGGCCACCTCGTCGTCGACGCCGTCGGGAACCGGGACCGCCTTTGCCGCAGGCACCGCGACCTTCTCGGCGTAGGACCCCGGTGCGGCACACCACGCGACCCGCTGGCCCTCCTGCAGGGTGGTCACGTCCGGGCCGCGCGAGACGACGACGCCCGTGCCCTCGGTGCCCGGGATGTAGGGCGGTGTCGAGGGATACAGGCCACGACGCAGGTAGGTGTCGATGAAGTTCACGCCCACCGCGGTGGTCGCCACGATGACCTCGTCGGCTGCGGGGATGGGGTCGTCGACGTTGCCGAACGCCAGGACGTCCGGTCCGCCGTGTCGGGTCACCTGAATCGCTCGCATCTCACCGTTCTACACGCGGACGGCACCCCACGACGACGGCGTGCCCGTCTGCCGGAACGCGCAGTACACACCGGTATGCTGACCCCCATGACTGACACCACCGCCGACGACACGACTGCCGAGAACACCGCCGACGAGGCCGGGAACACACCCCGTGTCGAGGCGCCCGGCGAGGTCGTGGCTTCCGTGCGTAGGTTCGTCGCCCGCGAGGGTGGCAGTGCGAAGGTCGTCCTGCAGGCGATCGGTGCCGCAGGCGTACGCATCACGGTCGTGGGCGACGCCAACGGCATCCTCGGTGATCGGGTCGTCCCCGATCTGGCGACGGCGCAGGCCGTCGTCGACGCGGTCGACGGACTCGAGCTCGCCGAATGGGATCGGGATCTGACCTCGGAGGCGACCGTGTCGCCGTCGCACTACCGCAAGATGGCGGGCTGGGTGGCGCGCCAGAAGCGCTTCCCGAAGGCGCGCAACCGCGCCATCCTCTGAGCTGACCCGGAGAAGAGTCGACCCCCGGGATCCGACGGATCCCGGGGGTCGAGCCTTCTCGGATCAGGCTGTCTCGACCTCGGCCTGCAGCCGTTCTGAGTCCTTGGGCTCTGAGTCCCGGGGTTCTGAGTCCCGGGGTTCTGAGTCCTTGGCCACCAGCACCTGCCAGGTGGCCCCGATCAGCAACACCGCACTGCCGAACATGTGCAGGATCACCAGTGCGACGGGCAGATCCGTGGCGTACTGCACGAATCCGATGACGCCCTGCAGGGCGAGCAACACCATGAAGACCAGTGCCGATCGCTGCTGCGGCCGGGCGAACACCCGCGCGTAGACCAGCGCCGCGATGGCCAGACCGACCAGCGCGAAGACGGCGTCGGCGTGGAGCTGGGTGGCGTTGTCGGGCGCCAATCCGTTGCGAGGTGCCTCGGTGTCCCCGGCGTGCGGTCCGGAACCGGTGACGACGGTCCCCAGGTAGATGGTGACCCACGTGACCAGGTAGACCAGCCACGCCAGGTAGATGCCGAGTCTGCGCATCGCGGTCGCCGGTGCCTCCGCGTCGAGTAGCGGGGGCTCCGACGGAGTCACGTAGGGGCGGATGCGATAGACGAGCACCGTCGCCGCCGACACGAGTGCCATCGACAGCAGGAAGTGCAGCGCGACGATCCACGGATTGAGGTCGGTCAGCACGGTGATGCCGCCGATCACGCCCTGGAACGGGATGCCGAGGGCGATGAGGGTGACCAGCCACTTGTCGCGGCGGGCCGAGCCCGCGAACCGCAGAACCGCGATCCAGGCGCCGATCGCGATGAGGATCAGCACCCAGGTGAGCATGCGGTTGCCGAACTCGATCGCCCCGTGGATTCCGAGTTCACCGTGCGGCACGAACGACTCGTCGGTGCAGCGCGGCCACGTCGGACAACCGAGCCCGGAGCCGGTGACGCGAACGGCACCGCCGGTGGCGACGATTCCGACGTTGGAGACCAGCAGCGCGATCGCCCAGCGGTGGACGAACCGGGCGGTGGGTCGGCCGAAGCCGGGGATGAAACGCCAGGGACCGGTCAGCGCTCGCCGCGCGTCGGCACCGGCGGGAGCGGTGCCGGACCGGGCGGGCGCGGTCTCGGAGGTCGTCTTCGAAGTATCGGACGTCATCGGAATCGGAACCACCTCACGGCCAAGGTGCCGGCCACGGCGGCCCACACCAGCAGGACGCCCACCCCGAAGGCGTCGAACGAACCTTCAGCGGCCATCTCGAGGGCCTCGCTGAGAGCACCCGACGGGATGCACCGTGCGATCCAGTGCACGGCGTCGGGGATGTTGGAGTCGACCACCACGAGGCTGCCGAGTCCGATGAACGCGAACCACAGCAGGTTCGCCAGGGCCAGCACCACCTCGGCCTTGAGCGTGCCGCCCAGCAGCAGCCCGAGGGCGGCGAAACATGCGGTGCCGACGATCAGCACCAGCGCACCGATCAGCAGGCCGACCGGACTGGGGCGCCAGCCGAACGCGGCGCCGATCCCACCGAGGATCACCGACTGCAGCGCCACCACGATCAACACCGCGACGGATTTGCCGACGATGATGCCCCACCGCGGGATCGGTGTGGCGCCAAGCCTTTTCAGCGCTCCGTAGCGACGGTCGAAACCGACCGCGATCGCCTGGCCGGTGAAGGCCGTCGACATGACCGCCACGGTCAGGATGGCCGGGACGAACAGTGCGGCGCGCTGGGCCGGGCCGTCGCCGAAGGCGGTGTCGATCGGCAGCAGGCAGAGTCCGACGAGCAGGGTGATCGGGATGAACATGGTGAGCAGCAGTTGCTCGCCGTTGCGCAGGAGGAGCTTGAGTTCGAGTGTCGACTGCGCGGCGATCATCGCCGGCAACGACGCCGCACGCGGTGCCGGAGCGAACATGCCTGCGGGGAAGACCCCGGTCGCGTCGCCGTTCGGTGCGGGGCGGGGGAGTCCGGTGGGAGCGGGAGAGGTCACGGTCGTAGGGCCCGTCCGGTCAGATCGAGGAACACGTCTTCGAGGCTGCGGGTCTCCACGCGCAGGTCGGTGGCCAGCACGTTGATCTTCGCGCACCACGCCGTCACCGTCGCGAGGACCTGCGGGGTCATGGGGCCGATGACGAGGTAGGTGCCGGGCGTCGCCTCGGCGCAGTGATACCCCTCGGGCAGCGCGAGCAGGAGCAGGGACACGTCGAGTCCGCGCGGGGCGGTGAACCGCAGTTCGTTCTCCGCGCCCGTGCTCGTGAGATCGGCGGGGGAGCCGTCGGCGACCGCGCGGCCGTGATCGATGATCACCACCCGGTCGGCGAGCTCTTCGGCCTCGTCCATCAGGTGGGTGGTCAGCAGGACCGACACGCCGTCGGCGCGAAGGCGGTCGACGAGCTCCCACACGACGAGGCGGGCGTGGGCGTCGAGCCCGGCGGTCGGTTCGTCGAGGAACACCAGCTCGGGACGTCCGACGACGGCGCAGGCCAGTGCGAGTCGCTGCTGCTGACCGCCGGACAGGCGGCGGTAGGAGGTGCGACGCACCTCGGTGAGACCCAGTGCGTCGAGGAGGAACTCCGGGTCGATCGGGTCCTCGGAGTACGCCGCGACCAGGCGGAGCATCTCTTCGGCGCGCGCGCCGGGATAAGCGCCGCCGCCCTGCAGCATCACGCCGATGCGGCGCCGGAGCGCGTCGTTGTCGGCGATCGGGTCGAGGCCGAGGACGCGCACGGTCCCGGCGTCGGGGGCGGTGAAACCCTCACAGATCTCGACCGTGGTCGTCTTGCCTGCCCCGTTGGGTCCGAGCAGCGCCAGGATCTCGCCTCGCCGCAGCGTCAGGTCGAGCCGGTCGACGGCGGTGCGGTCACCGAAGGTCTTGACCAGGCCGCGCACCTCGAGGGCCGGGCCGGTGACGTGGGACTCCGCGGGCGGGTTCGCGCAGGCTCGTGCGGAGTCGTTCGGGCGACGATCGTTCATCCGATCGTCGTCATTGATCTGCCGGGAGGTCGTGCTGGGCACATGGGTCAGACTAGGCGCTCGGTCGCCGTGGACGAAAAACGGTGAGCGGGCCCACCGACGCGGCCGTCATGAGGGTGCCGAGGTCGATGAGTCGGCGGGTTCGGCGGCGGCAGGCGCGGACCTGCGGCGTCGCCGGCGGCCCGGGGAACGGTCCTCGAAGAAGAGGGCGGTCAGCAGCGCGACCATGATGACGCCCGCCAGAAGCCCCTGTGCCAGCACAACTCCGCTGGTGTTGGAACTCGTCGGCATCACGACGATGGCGATGATCGCCGACGCCGCGATTGTCGAGATCCGGAACCACGCACCGGTTGCCCAGGCCGCGAGCGGGATGACCGCCCACAGCAGATACCAGGCTTGGACGAACGGGAAGAAGAGCACGACTGTGGCCATTGACACACCGAGGGCGCCCAGCGGATGCAGTCGTCCACCCAGCGTCGCGAGCATCCATCGGACGATGAAGAGCCCGGCCACGAGCTGCGCTATCGGTCGGGCGACCTCCAGGATCGCCTGTGTGTGTTCGCCGAGCCCGAGACCGACGCCGATGCGGCCGGTGGTCACCGACAGCAGCGTGGGCATCGACATCCACGAGCGCACGATCTCGCCGGTGGAGAGCGTGCCCGTCCATCCGAATCCGAGTCCGGTCGCGACCGAGATCGCGACCATCACCACGCCGAGAACCACGACGTAGAACCCGGCGGAGACGCCGAGGGCATACACCGACCATCTCGACCGCGCCCACCACTCGCGTATGGGGGCGTGCCTCAGGGCCGGGAGGGTGGCGCCCCAGCGCATCGCGAGGGCGATCCCCACGAAGCCGAGGGCGAGCATCGAGGTCACCTTGATCATCGCCGACGCCGCGAGCACCGCACCGCCGGCGACGAGTATCCAGCCGGCCCGGGTGGGTATCAGCGTGCCGGGTCTGCGTAACCGCTCGACGCCGTAAATCGCCCGGAAGCTGAGCTCGAGGCCGACGAGCATCAGCCCGAGCATCAGCGCCTCGTTGTGGATGCCTCCCACGAGATGCAGGATGACCAGCGGGTTCATCGCACCCAGCCACAGTGCCGCCACCGAGGACACCCCGCAGCGCCGGGCGAGATGGGGCAACGCCCACACGATGAGTGCGACGCCGACCAGGGCGACGATGCGGTGCAGGAAGATCGCGGCGGTGATGTTCGCGCCGGTGATGTTGGTGATGCCCTCGCCGATCCACAGGAACAGCGGGCCGTACGGCGCCGGGGTGTCGCGCCACAGGTTGGGGACCGACCTCGTCAGGATGTGGTCGACGCCGAGGCCGCGCACCGGACTGACCGAGTACGGGTCCATGCCGCGGAAGGCGATCGCGCTCTGGGCCAGGTAGGAGTAGATGTCCTTGCTGAGCAGCGGCGGGGCCACGATGATCGGTGCGATCCACAGCATCAGCGTGCGGTCGGCCTGACGGCGACTCATCCGGCGTTCGGGACTACGGCCGTGCCGCACCTCGACGCTGAGCCTGCCGACCGCGAAGCGCCCGATCAGCAGCCAGGCGACGACCAGGGTGATCGCGCCGCCGATGGACAGGGCCAGCGCCGTGCCGAACATGCGGGAGGGCAGCGACAGCACGCGCATCCCGGCGACCGGGTTCTGCAACACCGGTACCGCGCCGGTGCCCAGCGCACCGATGAGGATGAGCACCGAACCGGTCGCCCCGAAGAGCTTGATACGGCGGAGGCGACGGGTCTCCTCCGCGTTGAGTGGACCGACCTCGGGTTCCTCGTCATGGAGCCGGGCGACGGTCTTGCCGTAGTCGCCGCGTTGTTCGGTGATGTCACGGCCTGCCGCGTCGGTCTCGGCGGGCCGCTGTTTTCGCAGTCCGAGATACTTCAGTACGGCGAGCAGGTGATTCCACACCAGTCCGAAGAAGTCCGGCACACGGCGGCCAGCTGTGGATTCGGGCACACGACGACTGTAGTGGCCGGCGACCGATACCTCGTCACCACCCTTTATCCGGTCGATGACCGTGGTGCGGCGACCCCGGGGACGGCCGCTAAGGGCACCCTTGCTGGCAGCCAGGAATCAATTACGTCACACTCTTGTTGTGAAAACCATGCGGAACGATGTTGTGCTGTCTTCGGACAGCGGCAGCGCCGTGCCCACCGCTGGTACGGCCGCCCCGATGAATCCCCAGGTGACTGCCTCTGGTGTCGATGTACACCACGACGGCCAGACACGTGATGCCGTGGTGAACCTCCTCGTCGACGACGGCCCGCTCACCGCGGGCGAGATCGGCGAGCGCCTCGGTATCTCTGCGGCTGGTGTGCGTCGTCACCTGGACGCGCTCACCAGCGCCGGTGACATCGAGGTCGCCTCGCCCGGCTTCGGTCAGCGCGGGCGCGGTCGACCCGCCAAGTGGTTCCAGCTGACGGCGTCGGGACGCGGCAAGATGCGGCACGCCTACGACGACCTCGCAGGCGCGGCCATGCGCAAGCTCCGCGATCTCGGCGGGCACGACGCGGTCGCCGACTTCGCCCGCGAGCGGGTGGAGCGCATCGTCGCCGACGTCCGTCCCAGCACCGACCTGATGACCGTCGCCGACACCGTCGACGAGATCGCCGACGCGCTGACCACCGCCGGGTATGCGACCAACACACGTCAGGTCGGCACCGGCCTGCAGATCTGCCAGCACCACTGCCCGGTGGCACACGTCGCCACCGAGTTCCCCGAGCTGTGTGAGGCGGAGACCGCGGTCTTCACCGAGCTCCTCGGTACACACGTCCAGCGTCTGGCGACCATCGCCAACGGCGACTGTGCATGCACCACCCACGTGCCGATCCACCCGCCGCCGGGCGGGAACCTCCCCGGCAGGCCCGACGAACCCCGGGAGGTGCCGGTCAGCGATACCCAGCCCGTATCCGACCGGACCGTCCCACTCCCGAATCCGACCACCCCGACAACCCGAAAGGCCACGCGATGACTGTCACCGATCCGGCCGCCCCGACAACCGCGTCCGCGCCGACGCCCCTCACGCAAGAGGAGACGATCAACGCCCTCGGTACGTACGGCTACGGCTGGGCCGACTCCGACGTCGCCGGCGCGAGCGCCAAGCGCGGGCTGTCCCCGGCGGTCGTCGCCGACATCTCGTCGAAGAAGAGTGAGCCCGAGTGGATGCTCGAGGCGCGCCTGAAGGCACTGAAGATCTTCGACAAGAAGCCGATGCCGGGCTGGGGCGCCGGGCTCGAGGGCATCGACTTCGACAACATCAAGTACTTCGTGCGATCCAGCGAGAAGCAGGCCGCCACGTGGGACGACCTGCCCGAGGACATCAAGAACACCTACGACAAGCTCGGCATCCCCGAGGCGGAGAAGCAGCGCCTGGTCTCCGGTGTCGCGGCTCAGTACGAGTCCGAGGTCGTCTACCACTCGATCCGCGAGGACCTCGAGCAGCAGGGTGTGATCTTCCTCGACACCGACACCGCGCTCAAGGAGCACCCGGAGATCTTCCAGGAGTACTTCGGTTCGGTCATCCCCGCCGGTGACAACAAGTTCTCCGCACTCAACACCGCGGTGTGGTCGGGCGGCTCGTTCATCTACGTCCCGCCGGGAGTCCATGTCGACATCCCGCTGCAGGCCTATTTCCGGATCAACACCGAGAACATGGGCCAGTTCGAGCGCACGCTGATCATCGTCGACGAGGGTGCCTACGTGCATTACGTCGAGGGCTGTACCGCGCCGATCTACAAGACCGACTCGCTGCACTCCGCGGTCGTGGAGATCATCGTGAAGAAGGGCGGCCGCTGCCGCTACACGACGATCCAGAACTGGTCGAACAACGTCTACAACCTGGTGACCAAGCGCGCCAAGGCCGAGGCCGGCGCCACCATGGAGTGGGTCGACGGCAACATCGGCTCGAAGGTCACCATGAAGTACCCGGCGGTCTGGCTGACCGGTGAGCACGCCAAGGGCGAGGTCCTCTCGGTCGCCTTCGCCGGCCCCGGCCAGCACCAGGACACCGGCTCGAAGATGGTTCACCTCGCGCCGAACACCTCGAGCAACATCGTGTCGAAGTCGGTGGCCCGCGGTGGCGGCCGTGCGTCGTACCGCGGACTCATCAAGATCAATCACGGTGCGCACGGCAGTCGGTCGACGGTGAAATGCGACGCGCTGCTCGTCGACACGATCTCGCGCAGCGACACCTACCCCTACGTCGACATCCGTGAGGACGACGTGACGATGGGGCACGAGGCGACCGTCTCCAAGGTCAGCGACGAACAGCTCTTCTACCTGATGAGCCGTGGTCTGACCGAGGACGAGGCGATGGCCATGGTGGTCCGCGGCTTCGTCGAGCCGATCGCCAAGGAACTCCCGATGGAATACGCACTCGAACTCAACCGCCTCATCGAGCTTCAGATGGAAGGAGCCGTCGGCTGATGGCCGATCCGACACTCCCGGCCACCACACCGGGCTCGCAATCGCCTGTCGTCAACAAGGGTGAGCTGTTCACCTCGTTCGACGTCAACGCCTTCGAAGTCCCCAGTCCTCGCGAAGAGGCCTGGCGCTTCACCCCGTTCCGACGCCTGCGCGGCCTCCACGACGGTTCTGCCCAGCGGACCGCTGAGGCGACTGTCGAGGTCACCACCGTCGGGAGCGCCGACGGTGTGACCGTCGAGACCGTCGGGCGTGAGGACGAGCGTCTCGGTCAGGGCGGTGTCCCGTTCGACCGTGTCGCCGCCCAGGCGTATTCGTCGTTCACCCAGGCGACGATTCTGACCGTCGGCCGCGAAGTCGAGCTCGCCGACCCGGTCACGATCACCGTCACCGGCCCCGGCGAGGGCGAGACCGCCTTCGGTCACACGCAGGTCCGGCTCGAGGCGTTTGCCCGGGCGGTCATCGTGCTCGACCAGAGAGGCGGCGGGACCTTCGCCGAGAACGTCGAGTTCGTCGTCGGCGACAGCGCCGCGTTGACCGTCGTCAACGTCCACGACTGGGACGACGACGCGGTCCACGTCGCGACACATCACGTGCGCACCGGCCGTGATGCGATGGTCCGCCACTTCGCGATCAGCTTCGGCGGCAACCTGGTCCGGCTGTCGCCGATCGTCCACTACGACGCGCCCGGTGGCGACGTCGAACTGTGGGGCCTGTACTTCGCCGACGCCGGCCAGCACCTCGAACAGCGCCTGCTCGTCGACCACAGCCAGCCCAACTGCCGCTCGAACGTGGTGTACAAGGGTGCGCTGCAAGGCGATGCATCGGGTGACCGCTCCCGTGAGGCCCACACCGTCTGGATCGGCGACGTGCTGATCCGGGCCGAGGCCGAGGGCACCGACACGTTCGAACTCAACCGCAACCTGCTGCTCACCGACAACGCGCGTGCCGACTCGGTACCGAACCTCGAGATCGAGACCGGCGAGATCATCGGTGCCGGGCACGCGAGCGCCACGGGCCGCTTCGACGACGAGCAGTTGTTCTACCTGCAGGCCCGCGGCATCCCCGAGGATCAGGCCCGACGCCTGGTCATCCGCGGATTCTTCGGCGAGGTGATCGCCAAGATCGGCGTCCCGGAACTCCGTGAGCGTCTCTCCGCCGCGGTCGAGCGCGAGCTCGAGATCGCCGGTGCCTGACCCTCGGCCGGGCCCGAGCACCCGTCGCGCCTGACCACGAACACACCCCACAGCCTGAGAAAGAACCGATATGACCACACTGGAAATCCGTGACCTGCATGTCGACGTCGCGCAGACCGACACCGACGCCGAGCCCATCCACATCCTCAAGGGTGTCGACCTGACCGTGAAGTCGGGTGAGACGCACGCGATCATGGGCCCCAACGGCTCGGGCAAGTCGACGCTGTCCTATGCCATCGCCGGACACCCCAAGTACGAGGTGACCTCGGGTTCGATCACCCTCGACGGCGAGAACGTCCTGGAGATGAGCGTCGACGAGCGTGCTCGTGCCGGCCTGTTCCTCGCCATGCAGTACCCCGTCGAGGTGCCCGGTGTCTCGATGTCGAACTTCCTGCGCACCGCCGCGACCGCAGTTCGCGGTGAGGCACCCAAGTTGCGCCATTGGGTCAAGGAGACCAAGGAAGCCATGGTCGCCCTCGAGATCGATCCGTCGTTCTCCGAGCGAAGCGTCAACGAGGGCTTCTCCGGCGGCGAGAAGAAGCGCCACGAGATCCTCCAACTCGACCTGCTCAAACCGCGCATCGCGATCCTCGACGAGACCGACTCCGGCCTCGACGTCGACGCCCTGCGCGTGGTGAGCGAAGGCGTCAATCGCTACAAGGAGCGCGACAACGGCGGGGTTCTGCTGATCACGCACTACACGCGAATCCTCCGCTACATCAAGCCCGACTTCGTGCACGTGTTCGTCAACGGCCGCATCGTCGAGTCGGGCGGCTCCGAGCTCGCCGACGTGCTCGAGGAGAACGGTTACGAGCGCTTCACCTCGGCTGCCAAGGCTGTCTGAGTTTCAGTCTGTCTGTCCCACAGCCTGTCTGAGTCCATACCGGAGGAGGTGTGCGTAGGTGACACTCTCGACCCAAGAATCCGCGGCCGGCGCAATCAGGGCGGGCGCGGACGCGCTCGACGTCGATGCGCTTCGGGCTGATTTCCCGATCCTGTCGCGCACGGTGCGCGACGACAAGCCCCTGGTCTACCTGGATTCCGGTGCCACCTCGCAGCGCCCTGTGCAGGTGCTCGACGCCGAGCGTTACTTCCTCACGCATCACAACGCGGCGGTCCACCGCGGCGCGCATCAGCTCGCCGAGGAGGCGACCGACGCCTACGAGGACGCCCGGGAGGTCATCGCGCAGTTCGTCGGGGCCACCGCCGAGCAGCTCGTGTTCACCAAGAACGCCACCGAGGCACTGAACCTCGTCACCTACACGCTGGGTGACGAGCGTTCGGCGTCGGTGCTGGGCGGCAAGGCGCTCGGGCCGGGCGACACCGTCGTCATCACCGAGCTCGAGCATCACGCCAATCTCGTGCCGTGGCAGGAACTCTGCCGGCGCACGGGGGCGTCGTTGCGCTGGTACGGCGTGACCGACGACGGCCGTATCGATCTCGATTCGCTGACTCTCGACGAGTCCGTGAAGGTCATCGCGTTCACCCATCAGTCGAACGTGACCGGGGCTGTGGCCGACGTCGCCGAGCTGGTGTCACGGGCGCGTGCCGTCGGCGCACTGGTGGTGCTCGACGCCTGCCAGTCGGTGCCGCACATGCCGGTCGACCTCACCGCGCTCGACGTCGATTTCGCCGCCTTCTCCGGACACAAGATGTTCGGCCCGAGCGGTGTCGGCGCGCTGTACGGCAAGTCCGAACTGCTCGACGCGCTACCGCCGTTCATCACCGGCGGTTCCATGATCGAGACCGTGACGATGGAGGTGTCGACGTACGCGCCGCCACCGCAGCGCTTCGAGGCAGGCGTACCGATGACCTCGCAGGTCGTCGGACTCGGTGCCGCCGTGCGGTACCTGAACGACATCGGGATGGAAACGGTTGCCGCACACGAGCATGCGCTCGTCGCGTGCGCCCTCGAACAGCTCGGTGCCATCGACGGTCTGCGGATCATCGGTCCGTCGACCGTCGAGAACCGCGGCGGAGCGGTGTCCTTCCTCGTCGACGGGATCCATGCCCACGATCTGGGCCAGATCCTCGACGACGAGGGGGTCGCGATCCGCGTCGGCCACCATTGCGCGTGGCCGCTGCACCGTCGCTTCGGGGTCGCGGCGACGGCACGGGCATCGTTCGCCGCATACAACACCTTGGCCGAGGTGGACGCGCTCGCTGCCGCGATCGTCAAGGCGCAGAACTTCTTCGGGACGGTCTGACCCATGCGGATGGAGCAGATGTACCAGGAAGTCATCCTCGACCACTACAAACACCCGCACGGTCGGGGTCTTCGCGACCCGTTCGGTGCGGAGGTCCATCACGTCAACCCGACGTGCGGAGACGAGGTGACCCTGCGCGTGGCGGTGACCGACGACGGCGCCACCATCGCCGACGTCTCCTACGACGGACAGGGTTGTTCGATCTCCCAGGCGTCGACGTCGGTGCTGCACGACCTGATCGTCGGGCAGGCGGTGACCGAGGCGCTGGCCACCGTCGACTCGTTCAGCGCGATGATGACGTCCCGAGGCAAGGACGCCGGCGACGAGGATGTCATCGGCGACGGCATCGCCTTCGCCGGGGTCAGCAAGTATCCGGCGCGCGTCAAATGCGCCCTCCTGGGCTGGATGGCGTTCAAGGACGCGCTCGCCCAGACCGTCGACAGCCACGACACCACGAAAGCAGAAACAGCATGAGTGACGAGACCATCACAGCCACCGACGTTCCCGCGGCCGCAGACTCTGCGGTCACCGCCACCGACACGGGCGTCACCGGAACGCCGCCTGCCCCGGCGACCTCGCTGCCGGCCATCGAGGACGTCGAAGAGGCCATGCGCGACGTGGTCGACCCCGAACTCGGCATCAACGTCGTCGACCTCGGCCTGGTGTACGGCATCGAGGTGACCGACGACGCCGTCGCGAAGATCGACATGACGCTCACCTCGGCGGCCTGCCCCCTGACCGACGTGATCGAGGACCAGTCGCGCGGAGCCCTCGTCGGCAGCGGCCTGTGCACCGAGCTCGAGATCAACTGGGTCTGGCTGCCGCCGTGGGGGCCGGACAAGATCACCGACGACGGCCGCGAGCAGTTGCGCGCACTCGGTTTCACCGTCTAGACGTCTAGAGCGGGGTCCCGGCGGTATCGCCGGCCCACGACGGCTTGGCCATGGCGCCCCGCGCGACGACTGTGCGGGTACGCATGTCGACGGCCTTGATCACCCGGGTCATCGCGCCCATCGTGCCGGTCAGGTCGCCGCGGTCGCTCAGGTAGGCGCGCTGGGCGGGGATCGGCATAGCGAAGAAGGCTTCGAAGAACGCGACGGTCTGCGACGGGCTCAGCCGCAGCAGTGCACTGAGCCCGCGCAACCGCAGGTTGTGTACGGCGCGTGTGGCGGTCGGCCACAGCGCCCGAGTCGGGTCCTGTCCCGCCGCGAGGGCGGCGACCACCGCGTCGGTGCACATCAGCGACGTCGCGACGCTGTAGCCGGTCGTCGGATTCTTGAAACCGCCTGCGGCACCGAAGCAGAACGGGCGATCGCGCCACGGTTGCGGCGACGACCCGGTGAGCGGGAACGCGACGTGTTCGACGCGGCGGATATCGGTCGGCATGCCTCCGAGCCGGTTCTCGAGTCGTCGCTGCAGCTCGTCGAGTCCCAGCGCGGGATACCCGGCCAGGCAGGTCTCCTCCAGCAGGTACTCGCCACCGCCGAGCGGCACCACGTACAGGAACGACGGCAACGCCCGGCGATCCTCGGCCCCACCGCGCCAATCCATCAGCAGCGCTTGGTGCCCCTCGAGAACCGGTGCGGCGGCGGCCTCGTCGACGACGACCCCATACGCGGTCTGTCTGGGAGCGTCGTGGGGGAGCGCGCCCCGGCAGTCGACGACGGCATCGGCGGTCAGGACCGTGCCGTCGTCGAGATGCACTCTCGCGCCGTCGATCTCGGAGACGCGAGACGCAACGACGTGCGCCCCGTCGACGCTCAGCGAGCGCTGCAGACCGGGGGTGTCGAACACGGTGTACCCGCGGGCCACCTCCTCCAGACCGCGACCGGCGACGCCGATGCGATCCATCCGTGCCGCGAAGGCCGCGGAATCGATCCAGTCGGGGAGTTCGTCGGACCAGCAGGCGAAGGTCGACCGCCAGACCCGCTCGGGGTTCGGATCGACCAGCGTGACCGGTACTCCTGCGCGCACCAGTCGGTGCACGAGTGCGCGACCGGCCGGACCGGCCCCCGCGACGATGACTCCAGAGCTCACACACCGTCCTTCGTTACGAGTGTCGATCCGGACGGGGACCCGTCCCGACCCTGCCTGTCCTGACCCTGTCTGTCCGGACCAGACGTGTCACGAACCGCCGGTGGCCAGCATGCCACCGTCGACGGCGAGTGTCTCGCCGGTGATCCACGCGGACTCGTCGCTCGCGAGGAACGCGACGGCACGGGCGACGTCCTCGGGCTCGCCGATGCGTTTCATCGGGTACGAGTTGGCCGCCCGGGCCTCGTTCTCGCCCTCGATGAGGCCAGAAGCGAACTTGGTGCGCACGATCGACGGCGCGATCGCGTTGACGCGGATGTTCGGTCCGAGCTCCCACGCGAGTTCGGCGGTGAGACGGATCAGTGCGGCCTTGGAGGTGCCGTACGCGGCGATGACCCCTGTCGAGCGCAGCCCGGCGACGGAGGCGATGTTGACCACGGACCCGCCGGTGTCCTTCATGCCCGCCTTGTACGCCTCCTGGACGAAACCGAGCGCGGCGACGACGTTGGTGTCGAAGGTCTTGCGGTAGGCCCCGAGATCGGCGTCCATGAGCGGTCCGGCGAGGGGCGCGATGCCGGTGTTGTTGACGAGGATGTGGATGCCGCCGCCCTGGGCGACGGTCGCCGCGACGGCCGCGGCGCGGTCATCGGCCTCGCCGGTGTTGGCGGCGCACGCCGACACCGTGGCACCGGGGACCGCCGCGCGGATTCGCTCGGCGGCCTCCTCCAGGGGTCCGGCCTTGCGGCTCGTGATGACCACCGAGGCGCCGCGTCGGGCGAGTTCGGTGGCGATGGCCTCGCCGATACCGCGGCTGGCTCCGGTGACGAGCGCGGAACGGCCCGTGAGGTCGGATGTCTGGGGGAAATTCTGCGAGATCGTTGTGGATTGCGTCACGCTGCCCACCGTATCGGTCCACCGTGTCACCGTGTGCCCACTCGGTGGCGGCGCCATCGGGCTCTCGGGTGGACAAAGCACGGTCGTCGCACCGGTAGACTGGTACGTCGTGATCACCGCCACCGACCTTGAGGTACGAGCGGGCGCTCGGACCCTGTTGTCGGCGCCCGGCGACGCCCTACGCATCCAGCCCGGCGACCGGATCGGCCTCGTCGGCCGCAACGGTGCCGGAAAGACCACCACGCTGCGCATCCTGGCGGGGGAGACCGAGCCCTACGCCGGCTCCATCCGTCGTTCCGGTGAGCTCGGCTACCTCCCGCAGGACCCCAAAGAGGGCGACCTCGACGTCCTGGCCAAGGACCGGGTTCTCTCCGCGCGTGGACTCGACGAGATCCTGCGCGACATGGAGAAGGCGCAGGCGGCGATGGCCGAGGCCGTCGACGACAAACTCCGGGACAAGGCCGTCGCCCGCTATGGCCGCCTCGAGGAACGTTTTTCGTCCCTCGGCGGTTACGTGGCGGAATCCGAGGCCGCCCGCATCTGCAGCAGCCTGGGCCTTCCGGACCGTGTCCTCAACCAGCCCCTGCGCACGCTCTCGGGTGGTCAGCGTCGACGCATCGAACTCGCGCGCATCCTGTTCGCGGCCTCAGACGGCTCCGGCAAGTCCGACACCACCCTGCTGCTCGACGAGCCGACCAACCACCTCGACGCCGACTCGATCGCCTGGCTGCGCAGCTTCCTGATGAACCACGAGGGCGGGCTGGTCGTGATCAGCCACGACGTCGAGCTGCTCAGCGACGTCGTCAACCGTGTCTGGTTCCTCGACGCCGTCCGCGGCGAGGCCGATATCTACAACATGACCTGGAAGCGGTACCTCGACGCGCGCGCGACCGACGAACAGCGTCGACGCCGTGAACGTGCCAATGCCGAGAAGAAGGCGTCGGCACTGCGGACGCAGGCCGCGAAGCTGGGCGCCAAGGCGACCAAGGCCACCGCGGCGCAGAACATGCTCAAACGCGCCGAGCGGATGATCGACGAGCTCGACGACGAGCGGGTGGCCGATCGCACCGCGCGGATCCGTTTCCCGGAGCCCGCCACCTGCGGCAAGACCCCGCTGATGACGTCCGGTCTTTCGAAGAGCTATGGCTCGCTGGAGATCTTCACCGGTGTCGACCTCGCCATCGACAAGGGCAGCCGCGTCGTCGTGCTGGGCCTCAACGGTGCCGGTAAGACCACGCTGCTGAAAATGCTTGCGGGCGTGGAGAAGCCCGACACCGGCCGACTCGAACCCGGGTATGGGCTCAAGATCGGCTACTTCGCGCAGGAGCACGACACCCTCGACGACCAGGCGAGTGTGTGGGAGAACATCCGCCACGCGGCCCCCGACGCCGGCGAGCAGGAACTCCGAAGCCTGTTGGGCGCGTTCATGTTCACCGGCCCGCAGCTCGATCAGCCGGCCGGCACCCTGTCCGGTGGTGAGAAGACCCGACTGACCCTGGCCGGACTCGTCTCCTCAGCGGCCAACGTCCTGCTGCTCGACGAGCCGACCAACAACCTCGACCCGATCTCGCGTGAGCAGGTCCTCGACGCACTGCGCAGCTACACCGGGGCCGTCGTCCTGGTGACGCACGACCCCGGCGCAGCTGCCGCTCTCGATCCCCAGCGTGTGATCCTGTTGCCCGATGGCACCGAGGACCACTGGAGCGAGGAGTATCAGGAGCTCATCGAGCTCGCCTGACCCCTCGTGGATCAGCCGGCCGGCCAGTACTTCTTGCGCAGGTCGCCCTTGACCAGCTTTCCGGTGGGTGTCCGCGGCAGCTCGTCGACGAAGTCGACCGACCGCGGTGCCTTGTACGCCGCGATGTTCTCCTTGGTGAAGGCGATCAGCTCGTCGGCGAGCTCATCCGACGGTGCGTAGCCCTCGGCGAGCTGGACGCACGCCTTGGCGACCTCGCCGAGGTCCGGGTCGGGGACGCCGATCACCGCGACGTCGAAGATCGCGGGATGGTTGATCAGGACGTTCTCGGCCTCCTGCGGGTAGATGTTCACCCCGCCGGAGATGATCATGAACGCCTTGCGGTCGGTCAGGTACAGGTAGCCCTCGGCGTCGACATAGCCGACATCGCCTGTGGTGGACCAGTTCGGATGCTCGGGGTGCTGCGCCTTGCGGGTCTTCTCTGGGTCGTTGTGGTACTGGAAGGTGACGTCCTCGCGTTCGAAGAACACCTGCCCGACCTCGCCGGTCGGTAGTTCCTTGCCGTCCTCGTCGCAGATGTGGACGACGCCCAGCAGCGGCTTGCCGACCGAGCCGGGGTGGTCGAGTGCCTCCTGCGGCCCGATGAAGGTGGCGCCGGCCGCCTCGGTGGACGCGTAGTACTCGTAGACGACCGGGCCCCACCACTCGATCATCGCCCGCTTGACCTCGATCGGACACGGCGCGGCGGCGTGGACGGCGATCTTCAGGCTGCTGACGTCATACTTGGCGCGCACGTCGGCGGGCAGCTTGAGCATGCGGATGAACATGGTCGGCACCCACTGGCTGTGGGTGACCTTGTACTTCTCGATGGCCGCGAGCGCCGCCTCGGGCTCGAACCGGTCCATCATGACCACCGTGCCGCCGACCGAGTTGGTCATCCCGCAATACCGCAGGGGCGCAGCGTGATACAGCGGTGCGGGGGAGAGGTAGACCGAGGTGTCGTCGAAGCCGTACATCGGGGCGAAGATCGCCGTGTACATGTCGGGGACCTGGTCGACCTGTCCCTCGGGCATCGGTGTCTTGATCCCCTTGGGCCGCCCGGTGGTGCCGGACGAGTACAGCATGTCGGTACCGCGGGGCTGGTCGATGCGCGGTTCGGCGGACGCGTTCGCGAGGACCTTGTCGTAGGTCTCGAAGCCGTCGAGGTCGCCGCCCCAGACGATCCGGCGACCGGGGCCGGTGAGGGCCTCGATCTCGCCGGTGGCGGACACCGCGTCGACCACCGAGGCGCCGGCGAAGAGGACCTGCGCGTTGCAGTCGGTGAGGATGTAGTTGGTCTCGGCGGCGGTGAGGTGATGATTGACCGCGGTCACGTAGAGGCCGCTGCGCAGCGCGGCCCAGTACACCTCGAAGACGTGGAAGTCGTTGGCGGAGACCACCGCGATGTTGTCACCACGTTGCAGGCCAAGGGATTCGAGATAGTTGGCGAGCCGTGTCGAGTTCTCGTCGAGTTCTCGGTAGGTCAGCTGCTCGCCGGTGGCGGCGCGGATGACGGCGGGCTTGTCCGGAGTGGACTTCGCGAAGACTCCAGGGAACAAGGGGGTACTCCTCGAGACGAAGGGATCGTTCACCCGCCCGTCCGCTATCTAGCGATCGTTCGGGTGTCGTGTGTCACAGTACCCTAGCGTCCGTGTCCGGTTTCATCGTCGCGTGGGCGTCGGGCCGGGGCGCTGTCCGGGCCGCGGTTCGGGGCGCTGCTCAGTGGGTCGCGAGGAAACGATCCATGGTGCGTTCGGCGAGCGCGGTGATCGTCAGAGCGGGGTTCACCAGTCCGACCGCCCCGGGGACGAACGAGCCGTCGACGACGTAGAGGTTGTCGTATCCGCGGACCGCCCCGTTCATGGTGGCGGCCTGTCCCATGACGACCCCGCCGAGCCCGTGATAGGTACTCGCCGAACCGAATCCGACGGCCCGCGGGTAGACCGGGACTCCGTTGGCCGGGCGGCCGTACCGTACCTCGGTGCGCTGATGGAAACGGCTGATGAACGATGCCGCCTGCCGATCGACGTCGTTGCTTCCCTCCGGGTACGGATAGGTGAGCCGCGCGGTGCGGGTGGTGTGGTCGAAGTCGACCGTCCCGCGCTCGTCGGTGTGGGTCTGGACGAGGTGTGTGGTCCCGGCCTTGCCGAGAGGCGCCGGTAGCGGCGTCGCCTGGTAGACCATCGACATCGGGGTGTCGGACAGATGATCGTCGTAGATCCGTGCGTAACCCGGACCGCCCTGCACCGACCCGAAGTCGTCGGACGGATTGGTCCGGATCGTGAGGAAGTCGCCGTTGGTCCCGAAACCGTCGCCGATACGCGGCGACAACCGGGGCAGAGACCCCTTGGCCCGTGCTTCGACGAGCATTCGGGTCGTGTGGAACGAGCCGGCCGCCATGAAGAGATGGTCGGCCTCGGCGGTCACCGTCCGGATGGTCCGTCCCTGCTCGTCCCGAACACGTGCCGTCACGACGAAGCCCGCACGTCGCGCGCGTGGACGGATGTCGAAGACCTCGTGCATGGGTGCGATCGTGACGTTGCCGGTCCGCTCGGCAGCAGCCAGATACGTGCGGTCGGTCGACTTCTTGGCGCCGCTGTTCACCCCGTAGCTCAGTTCACCGACGATGACCGACGGGCTCCTGCGGCCGGCGATCTCGGCGCGCACGATGTCCCAGTCGATCGCGAAGTCGAAGAAGTGGGGGTTCGCACCGTAGCGGGCGATGACCTTCAGCCAGCTCCGGGCTCCCACATAGTTCGGGTGGGACAGGATGTCGTTGGGAAGTGGTGAGACGCCGAGGGTGCGCTTGGCGCGCGGGTAGTAGGTCGCCATGAGTTCGGAATAGTCTGCCGCGGCGGGGAAGACGTGCTCGAAGTCCCGTCGACGCGGGACGGGCGTGAACGAGCCGAACACCAGCGACCCGCCGCCGACCCCGGCGCCGTAGACCGCTTCGATGCCGTTGCCGACCACGTGGTCGAGCACGCCCGGATACGGTTCGACCGGGATGGCGGTCGCATTGTTGGCGCCGGCCCGGCTGCCGAACCATGCCGCGCGCTTGTCCGGGTTCGAGAACGTCGCGAAGGTGTTGCCGTCCGGACGGATGGGCCAGCGCCGTCCGCGTTCGAACACGGTGGTGGTGTAACCGGCCTCGCCCAGCCGCAGCGCGGCCACCGACCCGCCGAAGCCGGTGCCGATGACGATGGCGGTGCGTCCGGGCGCAGCACGTCCGGGCGTCGCGGTGGCCGCCAGCGCGGCGAGGGCGACGGCGCCGGCCGCGGAGCGGATCACGGTCCGGCGAGGGACCACAGGACCCGATGTGTCGAGGTTCACGCGAGAAGCTTAGCTAATGCTAACCAAAATTAGGAAGACCTAATCCGCCGCGGATGTGAAGGCTCAGTCGTGCGCTCGCACCGATTCCTCGACCAGATCGAGCACCGCATGGAGATCGTCGGTGGGCTGCCCGGTGGCCAGACGCGTGATGAGACCGTCGAGAACCAGGTCGAGATAGTTGAGCAGAACATCTGTGGGGACGTCGTCGCGGAGCCTGCCGGCCTGCCGTCCGCGCTCGAGCCTGCTCAGTGTCGCTTGCTCGACCTCCGCCGACCGGGCCAGCCACTCGGCGCGAAACCTGTTGTCGGTGCGCAACTTTCGCGCGATCTCGAGGCGGGTTCCGAGCCAGTTGAAATCCTGTGGCCGCGTGAGCATGTCACGCATGACCTGGACCAGCCCCTGTTCGGCCGCCACGTCGGCCATGCGCTCGGCGTCCTCCCGCGCGAGGGCGAGGAACAACGCCTCTTTGTCCCGGTAGTGATGGAAGATCGCGCCGCGGGACAGGCCCGTGGACTCCTCGATCCGTTTGACGGTCGCGCCGTCGTATCCGTACTCCGCGAAGCAATGCCGCGCGCCGTCGAGAATCTCCCGACGACGCGCGGCAAGCCGGTCATCGCTGACCTTGGGCACGTCGCGTGCCTCCTGTCAGCTCTTGATCATGTTGCGCAGCACGTACTGCAGGATGCCTCCGTTGCGGTAGTAATCGGCCTCACCGGGGGTGTCGATGCGAACCTTGGCATCGAACTCCACCTTCGAGCCGTCTTCCTTGGTGGCGGTGACGTGCACGGTCGACGGCGTGGTGCCGTTGTTGAGCTCCTCGATACCGGTGATGTCGAAGGTCTCCGTGCCGTCGAGGCCCAGCGACTTGTGCGACTCGCCCTCGGGGAACTGCAGCGGGATGACGCCCATACCGATCAGGTTCGAGCGGTGGATGCGCTCGAAGCTCTCGGTGATGACCGCCTTGACGCCCAGCAGGCTGGTGCCCTTGGCGGCCCAGTCACGCGAGGATCCGGTGCCGTACTCCTTGCCGCCGAGCACGACGAGCGGGATGTTCTGCTCGGCGTAGTTCTGCGCGGCGTCGTAGATGAACGACTGCGGTGCGCCCTCCTGCGTGAAGTCGCGGGTGTAACCGCCGGTGACACCGTCGAGCAGCTGGTTCTGCAGGCGGATGTTGCCGAAGGTCGAGCGGATCATCACCTCGTGGTTGCCGCGACGGGCACCCAGCGAGTTGTAGTCCTTGCGGGCCACACCGTTGGCGTCGAGGTACTGCGCGGCCGGGGTGCCGGGCTTGATCGTCGACGCGGGGGAGATGTGGTCGGTGGTGACCGAGTCGCCGAGTTTGGCGAGAACGCGTGCGCCCTTGATGTCGGAGACGGGCGACGGCTCACGCTGCATGCCCTCGAAGTACGGGGGCTTGCGCACGTAGGTGGACTTCTCGTCCCACTCGAAGGTCTTGCCCGACGGCGTGGGCAGGTTCTGCCAGCGCTCGTCACCCTTGAAGACGTCGGCGTAATCCGAGGCGTACTGCTCCGGCGAGATCGACGAGGCGATGGTCGCCTCGATCTCCTCGTTGGTCGGCCAGATGTCCCTGAGGAACACGTCGTTGCCGTCGGTGTCCTGGCCCAGCGGGTCGGTCTCGAAGTCGAAGTCCATCGTGCCGGCCAGTGCATAGGCGATGACCAGCGGCGGCGACGCGAGGTAGTTCATCTTCACGTCGGGGTTGATGCGACCCTCGAAGTTGCGGTTGCCCGAGAGCACCGCGGTGGCGGTCAGGTCGTGCTCGTTGATCGCCTTCGAGATCTCCTCGGGCAGCGGACCCGAGTTGCCGATGCACGTGGTGCAGCCGTAGCCGACGAGGTAGAAGCCGAGCTTCTCCAGGTACGGCCAGAGGCCGGACTTCTCGTAGTAGCCGGTGACGACCTGCGAACCCGGTGCCATCGAGGTCTTGACCCATGGCTTGGAGGTCAGGCCCTTTTCGACGGCCTTCTTGGCGAGCAGGGCCGCGCCCAGCATGACCGACGGGTTGGAGGTGTTGGTGCAGCTGGTGATCGAGGCGATGGTCACGATGCCGTGGTCGAGGATCATCGAGCCGCGCTCCTCGGACTCCACCCGGACCGGCTTGGTCGGACGGCCCTCGGCGTTGATGGCGGCCGAATGCAGCGGTTCGGCGTCGTCCTCGGCGAAGGACAGCTTCGCGGCGTCCGGGCTGACCGACGGTGCATCCGAGGCCGGGAAGCTCTCCTCGTTGGATTCGTCGACCCCGTTGTGGGGCGCGGAGTTGCCGTTCTCGACGTAGTTGTGGATGTCCTTGCGGAAGGCGTTCTTGGCGTCCCACAGCTCGATCCGGTCCTGCGGACGCTTCGGGCCGGCGATCGACGGCACGACGTCGGCGAGGTCGAGTTCGAGGTATTCCGAGTACACGGCCTCCTCGGCATCCCTCTCGAGCCACATGCCCTGTTCCTTGGCATAGGCCTCGACGAGGGCGAGCGTCTCTTCGCTACGGCCGGTGAGCCGCAGGTACTTCACGGTCTCCTCGTCGATGGGGAACATCGCACAGGTGGAGCCGAACTCGGGGCTCATGTTGCCGATGGTGGCGCGGTTGGCGAGCGGGACCTCGCCGACACCGTTGCCGTAGAACTCGACGAACTTGCCGACCACACCGTGCTTGCGCAGCATCTCGGTGATGGTGAGGACCACGTCGGTGGCGGTGACGCCCGGCTTGGCCGAGCCGGTGAGCTTGAAGCCGACGACGCGCGGGATCAGCATCGAGACCGGCTGTCCGAGCATTGCGGCCTCGGCCTCGATGCCGCCGACGCCCCAGCCCAGGACGCCGAGGCCGTTCTCCATCGTGGTGTGCGAGTCGGTGCCGATGCAGGTGTCGGGGTAGGCCACACCGTCGCGGACCATGATCGAACGGGCCAGGTGCTCGATGTTGACCTGGTGGACGATGCCGGTGCCCGGCGGCACGACGCGGAAGTCGTCGAAGGCGCCCTGGCCCCAGCGCAGGAACTTGTAGCGCTCTTCGTTGCGCTGGTACTCGATCTCGACGTTGCGCTCGAAGGCCTGGGCGTTGCCGAAGGCCTCGATGATGACGGAGTGGTCGATGACCATCTCGGCAGGCGCGAGGGGGTTGACCTTGTCCGGATCGCCGCCGAGTTCCTTGACCGCGTCACGCATGGTGGTGAGGTCGACGATGCAGGGCACGCCGGTGAAGTCCTGCATGATCACCCGGGCGGGGGTGAACTGGATCTCGATGCTCGGCTCGGCGTTCGGGTCCCAGCTCGCGAGAGCCTCGATGTGCTCTTTGGTGATGTTCTTGCCGTCTTCGGTGCGCAGGAGGTTCTCGGTCAGGACCTTCAGAGCGTAGGGGAGTTTGCCGGCGCCCTCGACGGCGTTCAGACGGTAGATCTCGTAGCTGTTGTCGCCGACGTCCAAAGTGCCGCGGGCGCCGAAGGAATTGATACTCACGTCTAAATCCACTCTCCTCATGTGCCGGCGGGCTGCGCCGGCGATGCTCGATGATCCGGTTGCGATCAGTGGGACCGGGTCGGCTCGCGCCTCGACCGTGTGGCCACGGTCGTCGACCTGGCGCCCGCACCGGCGGGCTGCGCCGGTGCCTGGCGATGTCCACGGGGGCTACCCGCGGCAACGCCGTTCAGTCTAACAGTACGGGCGTACTGTTACAAAGCCGGGCTCGACGACGCGCCGTGCCCACGCCGCTCGTACTCGAATACCCAGACTTCTCCATTGTGTCGTACGGTGCAGGTCGGGGTTTGGCGAGCGTGGGGTGTCCGTTCGTTCAATGGTCGGCAAACCTGGTTGGTGGGAGTTCTTCTCGCGACGTCTCGTCGCGATTCCGAGAGGCAGGGTGGCGTTGATGGGTCCGGAGACGACGACCTCGGTGTGGGCTGCGCCCGACACGGCCGGGAACACCGAGCTCACGGGTCTGGTCGGCGTCGACATGACCCAACTCTCGCGTGACATCGCCGACGACGCGGTCGCCGGCGCGACGCCCGAGCAGCTGCCCGCCATGCTCGAGGTCGTCGAGTACGCCAAGGACAAGGGCCACGACGTCAGCTTCGTCGTCATCGATCAGATGCAGCCGCGCTTCACGCTCTACCGTGACATCGCCAATCAGCTGCAGGAGCAGGTCGGCGGGACGGTCATCGTCCTGGGGCCGAACTCGGTGGGCACCTCCTCGCCGGAGTTCAGCCGGGTCGTCCAGGAACAGGCCACCGACGGGCTGGTCCTCACCGATCCGCCCGGTGCGGCGCGTCAGATGATCGACACGATGACCGGACCGAACGTCGATTGGACCCTCGTGGGCCTCGGGCTGATCCTCGTCGTCGTCGTGGGCGCCGTGCTGGCACGGTTGCGCGCGGTCCGTGCGCGCACCGCTGCTGCGGCCGGTCCGCTGGGGCCCGTGGTCCGGACCGGTGAGTCTCACCCCGGTCAGTCTCACACCGATGAACCGAAGGCCGACGCCGTCGGTTCCGGGGCCTCTCCGGCCGGTCGCGGTGACGCGCCGTCGACCGGCTCGAAATCACTCTGAGCGACCGTTTCTGATCGGTTGTCCACACCGATCCGTCAGCGCCGGGCGCGGTGGAATGCGGCGGGCTCGGGGTTCTCCGGGATGTCTCGCGGCGCGTTGCCAATTTGAGACCTCGTCCGTGGTCGGATCTTTTGCCAGTTCACGGCATTTTCCCAGGTAATCACGCCTTTGTAATTCGCGAAGGCGGTTTTCGCGTGTGGTTGATGTGTCGTACGGTTCTGATGTCACGCATGTTGCCTGTGTTCCCTGCAGGGTCATGTGTGACTGAAGTGAAGTGCGTGATCATCGTGGTCCACCGGGCCCGGGAGGTCACCTGACCGGGGATCGGCGAATCCCCGCACAATCGCGAGGAGTACCGGGTGAGACGAGAAAGAACAGGTGCGTCGTGGACGGCGCGCGTCTCGGCGGCCCTGGCCGTCGTTCTCATCTGCGCTGTCGGTGCGGGGCATGCGACAGCCGCGCCGAAGAAGGCACCGCCGTCGCCTGTCTCCGACCTGATCAACCGGATCGCGACGGTCAACCAGGACATCGCCGATCTCGACCAGGCGCTGGCCGCCCGACAGGAGACCGTCAACCGTTCGATCGTCGATTTCCAGAACTCTCTCGCCCAGAAACGACTCGCCACGGTCGCGGCCCGCGGTGCCCGCTCCGAACTCGATCGCGCGGGCCGGGCCGTCGTCGATGCACAGAAGTCGTTCGACCGATTCGCGCGACTGGCCTACCAGCAGGGCGCCGAGCAGGGGTCGATGTCGAACTACGTCTCCTCGCCGGACCCGCAGGCCGTACTCGATCGCATGAAACTGCTCGACCAGGTGGGCAAGAAGCAGCAGGAGATGATCCGGCGCCTCCAGGTCGCCCGCAACCAGAAGGCCAATCGCGTCGCCGCGGTCGAGGCGACACGTCGTCAGGCCTCCTTCGCCGCGAAGAGCGCAGAACAGCGCAAGCGCGACGCGATGTCCGCGGTCACCGAGGCGAAGAACGCCATCGCCTCGCAGCAGAAGCGCAAGGTCACCCTGGTGACCGAACGCGACCGGGTGCAGAAGCGGCTCAACACGATCCGCGGTTACGTTCCGAAAAAGACCGTCGAAGGCCCGTCGGCCAGGGATCTGCTCTCGAATCTGTTCCCGTCCTCGCCGTCCTCGCCGGGGTCACCGGGCGTGGCCGGTCTGTTGCCGACCACACCGGCCACCGACAACCAGGCGATCGCGGTCGCGGCGGAGGCGGCCGCACGGCTGGCCGTCGACGTCGGACAGTCCGTCCTCGCGGCACTGGTCGGCAAGCAACAACTCCCGCAGTCGGAACTGTTGAACGAACTCGGTATCGGCGGCGCCGACATCACCGGCAGCAGCGGGGCCGACACCCTGAGTGCACGCCTCGGATCGGGAAGCCTCGGCACCTTGTTCGGTAGTTCGTCCGGCGGTGGCGGCGGCATGGTGCGGCCCGGCCTACGTGGACCGCAGGCGATCGAGATCGTCGTGAACCGCGCGCTGTCTCAGCTCAACGTGCAGTACGCGTGGGGCGGCGGTGATGCCAACGGTCCGACGCAGGGCATCCGCGACGGTGGCGTGGCCGACAGCTACGGGGACTACAACAAGGTCGGCTTCGACTGCTCGGGTCTGATGATCTACGCCTTCGCCGGTGTCGGCATCGAACTGCCGCACTACACGGGTTACCAGTACACGTCGGGTCCGCAGTTCCCGTTGTCGCAGATCCGTCGCGGCGACATGATCTTCTACGGCCCCAACGCCAGCGCGCACGTCGCCCTGTACCTCGGCGACAACAAGATGGTCGAGGCGCCGCAGTCCGGTGACGTGGTCAAGGTGTCGACGCTGCGCACCTCCGGCGCGATGCCGAACGTGGTTCGTCTGCTCTGAGGAGAGGAGTCGTCGGCCCCACGATCGACGACACCCGCGCGAGCTTCTTGGCACCTTTTCAGTTGTCACGGCTAGGCTGGCACAAGCACGCGGGGACTCGCCCTGCGCGAAGCGCAGTCCGCAGCGACAGCGCGAAGCGCAGCCCTGAGCAACCCCGCGAGTCGCGCGACCACCGGTGACGCATCATCGCCCGAACAGCGATGCGGTCACAGCACAGAGGAACAGGAGCACGGGTTGACCGAATCGCACTCCCTCGACAAGGCGTCAACGGGGGATCCCGGGGCGCCGGGGCCCGACTCCGCGGTGCTGAGCGATGCCGACACGGCCCTGCTCGAGCGGGCCATCTATGAGGTCAAGCGCGTCATCGTCGGCCAGGACAAGCTCGTCGAGCGGATCCTCGTCGGTCTCCTCGCACGTGGGCACATCCTCCTCGAAGGTGTGCCCGGCGTCGCCAAGACGCTCGCGGTCGAGACGTTCGCGCGAGTGGTCGGCGGCTCGTTCTCCCGAGTGCAGTTCACCCCGGACCTGGTGCCCACCGACCTCATCGGTACCCGCATCTACCGTCAGGGCCGCGAGGAGTTCGACACCGAACTCGGACCCGTCGTCGCGAACTTCCTGCTCGCCGACGAGATCAACCGCGCCCCGGCCAAGGTGCAGTCGGCGTTGCTGGAGGTCATGGCCGAGCGGCAGGTGTCGATCGGCGGAAAGACCTACGCGATGCCCGATCCGTTCCTGGTGATGGCGACCCAGAACCCGATCGAGAACGAGGGTGTCTACCCGCTGCCGGAGGCCCAGCGCGACCGTTTCCTGTTCAAGGTGCTCGTCGACTATCCCTCCGTCGAGGAGGAGCGCGAGATCGTCTACCGGATGGGCAATGTCCCGCCGACCGCCTCGCAGGTTCTCGACCCGGCCGCGATGCTCCGGCTGCAGAAGACCGCCTCCAACGTCTTCGTGCACCACGCCCTCGTCGACTACGTCGTCCGCGTCATCAATGCCACCCGCCGCCCGGCCGAACTGGGACTCAACGACGTCGCGTCCTGGCTGTCCTACGGTGCGTCGCCGCGTGCGACTCTCGGCATCGTCGCCGCCGCGCGTGCACTGGCACTCGTCCGCGGGCGCGACTACGTTATCCCGCAGGACGTCGTCGAGATCATGCCCGACGTGCTGCGTCACCGCCTCGTGCTGTCCTATGACGCCCTCGCCGACGAAATCGACGCCGACCAGGTGATCACCCGGGTACTGCAGACCGTCGGGTTGCCGCAGGTCGGCGCGCAGCCGGTCGCGCAGGGGTCCTACCCGTCGGGACCGGGTCCGCAGACTCAGGCGCCCGGCGGCCCGCAGGGCACGAATGGTTATGCCGCGCAGCAGGTTCCGCAGTCGGCCGGCCCGGTGAACCCGAACTCGTCCCCGGTGAACCGGAATTCATCGCAGTATGGCGGCTAACCGGGATCTACCGAGCCTCGGTGCCGGACTGCTCGAGGAGCCTCAGCTCACCGCGGCTCTGAAGATGTTGGAGCTCACCGTGCGCCGCAAGCTCGACGGCGTCCTGCAGGGTGAGCACCTCGGACTCATTCCCGGTCCGGGCTCCGAACCGGGGGAGTCCCGCGCCTACCAGCCGGGCGACGACGTGCGCCGCATGGAATGGTCGGTCACCGCGCGCACCACGCAGCCCCACGTGCGTCAGATGATCGCCGACCGCGAGCTCGAGACGTGGCTCGTCGTCGACGCGTCGGCGAGTCTGGACTTCGGCACCGTCGGATGCACCAAGCGTGACCTGGCCGTCGCCGCGGCGGCGGCACTGGTCCACCTGACGACCGGCGGCGGCAACCGTCACGGAGCCCTGGTGGTCACCGGCGACGACGTGGTCCGGGTGCCGGCTCGTGCCGGCCGAGCGCACGCGCAGAACCTCCTGAAGACGATCGCGACGACGCGACGCAGCGCACCCGGTGTCCGCGGTGACCTCAAGGCGGGTATCGAGGCGCTCCGCCGCCCGCAGCGTCGTCGAGGACTCGCCGTCGTCATCAGCGACTTCCTGGGGCCGATCGACTGGGAGCGGTCCCTGCGGGCGATCGGCGCCCACCACGAACTGCTCGCGGTCGAGGTGCTCGATCCCCGTGACCTCGAACTCCCGCCGATCGGGGAGGTCACCCTGGCCGATGCCGAGTCCGGCGAGATCCACGACGTCACGATCACCGAGGAACTCCGCCGCGACTTCGAGGCCGCGGCCCGCGCCCATCAGCAGCGGGTGCATCGCACCCTGCGCAGCTGCGGCGGGTCGACGCTGACGCTGCGCACCGATCGCGAGTGGATCACCGACATCGTCAAGTTCATCGCCCGGCGCCGTCGCGGCCTGGCTGCGGGGGTGGGGTAGCCCCATGTTGTCCAGTCCCTGGTGGTTGTTGCTGCTTCTCGTGGTAGTGCTCCTCGGCGTCGCCTACGTGTACATGCTGCGTCGCCGCCGGCAGCGAGCACTGACCTTCGCCAATCTCGATCTCCTGAAGTCGGTCGCACCTGCCGACCGGAACCGGCTGCGGCACCTGCCGATCGCCCTCCTGATCGTTGCGCTCATCCTGCTCACGGTCGCGCTGTCGGGGCCGCAGGCCGATCGCAAGGTTCCCCGCAACAAGGCGACCGTGGTCCTGGTGATGGACGTGTCCCGCTCGATGAACGCCACCGATGTGTCCCCGTCGCGGATCAAGGCCGCGCAGGAGGCCGCCAAGAAGTTCGCCGACGAGCTGACCGAGGGCATCAACCTCGGGCTGATCTCGTTCGCCGGGACCGCCGCGAGTCTGGTGTCGCCGACACCGGACCACAACGCGACCAAGGTCGCCGTGGACAAACTGCGCCTCGACGACAAGACCGCGACGGGCGAGGGCATCTTCGCCGCGCTGCAGCAGATCAGCACGCTGAACGCGGTGCTCGGCGGTACCGAGGGTGCGCCCCCGGCACGCATCGTGCTGCTCTCCGACGGCAAGGAGACCGTTCCCGACGACCCGGACGACCCGCGTGGCGCCTTCACCGCGGCCCGCAAGGCCAAGGAGGAGAAGATCCCGGTCTCCACGATCTCCTTCGGGACCAGGACGGGCACCGTCGAACTCGAGGGTGATCGGGTGCCGGTCCCCGTCGACGACGATTCGCTCCGCAAGATCGCGAACCTCTCCGGCGGCGACTTCTTCACCGCCTCGAGCCTCGACGAACTGAACAAGGTCTACGAGAAACTGCAGAACGAGATCGGCTACGAGACCCGTCGGGGGGACAATTCGAAGCCCTGGCTGATCGCGGGTACGTTGTTTGCGCTGGTGTCGGCGTTCGCAGCGCTGGCGATCAACCGTCGGCTGCCCTGATCGGGGCGCTGCCGGCGTGCCCAGAGGGCTCCCCGGGCGAGGCGGCGCGCCAACCACGCAACGAGAACGGATAGGTTGAACACCCATGACGGCAGCTAGCAACGAAGCTCAGAATCCTTCCCGGTCGGTCCTGGTCACCGGCGGCAACCGTGGTATCGGTCTCGCCGTGGCCCAGCGCCTGGCCGCCGACGGTCACAAGGTCGCGGTCACCCATCGCGGTTCCGGTGCCCCCGAAGGCCTGTTCGGAGTGAAGTGCGACGTCACCGACTCCGAGTCGGTCGACCGCGCGTTCACCGAGGTCGAGCAGCACCAGGGCCCGGTCGAGATCCTCGTGGCCAACGCGGGCATCACCGAGAACATGCTCCTCATGCGCTTGTCGGAGGAGTCCTTCGAGAAGGTCATCGACGCCAACCTGACCGGCGCGTTCCGGTGCGCCAAGCGTGCGACGAAGGGGATGCAGCGCGCCAAGTGGGGCCGCATGATCTTCCTCGGCTCGGTGGTCGCGATGTCGGGCATCCCCGGCCAGGTGAACTACGCCGCGTCGAAGGCCGGTCTGATCGGTATGGCCCGCTCGATCGCCCGCGAGATCGGCTCGCGCAACATCACCTCCAACGTCGTCGCGCCGGGTTTCATCGAGACCGACATGACCGCGTCGATGGAGGACCGCTACATCGAGATGGCCAAGCAGGCCATCCCGCTCGGCCGTACCGGTAAGCCCGAGGACGTCGCCGCGGCGATCAGCTTCCTCGCCTCGGATCAGGGCGGCTACATCTCCGGTGCGGTCATCCCCGTCGACGGCGGCATGGGCATGGGCCACTGAGCCGAACGCCGGAGAAGACCATCAGCAACTCAATCAACGTCGATCCCAGGAGCACATCTTCGTGAGCGGAATCCTGGACGGGAAGACCGTCCTCATCACCGGCATCATCACCGATGCATCGATCGCCTTCCATGCGGCCGCCATGGCGCAGGAACAGGGTGCGACGGTGATCATCACCGGCATCCCGGAACGGCTGCGGTTGATCGACCGTATCGCCAGGCGCCTGCCGAAGGAGGTGCCGCCGGCCATCGGGCTCGACGTCACCAACGAGGAGGACCTCGACGCGCTGGCCGGAAAGATCTCCGAGCTCGCCCCGCAGGGCATCGACGGCGTCATGCACTCGATCGCCTTCGCGCCCCGCACCCTGATGGGTCCCGAGGCCAAGCCGTTCCTGGAGGCTCCGGGCCCCGACGCCGCCAAGGCCTTCGAGATCTCGGCCTGGAGCTACGCCTCGCTGGCCCGCGCCGTGCTGCCCGCGATGAACGAGGGCGGTTCCATCGTCGGCATGGACTTCGATCCGCGCACCGCGATGCCCTACTACAACTGGATGGGCGTGGCCAAGGCCGCACTCGAGTCGGTGAACCGCTATGTGGCGCGAGAAGTGGGCGACGCCAAGAACATCCGGTCCAACCTCGTCGCCGCCGGGCCGATCAAGACCCTGGCCGCCAAGGCCATCGCGGGCACCGCGACCGATGACGCCAAGCAGCTCAACATGCTCAACGAGTACTGGGACGGCGCCTCGCCGATCGGTTGGGACGTCGACGACCCGACCGTCGTCGCGAAGTCGGTGTGCGCGTTGCTCAGCGACTGGCTTCCCGGCACGACAGGCTCCATCGTCTACGTCGACGGCGGCGCCAGCCACAACACGTGGTTCCCGGAGGGCATGACCAGCGGCTCATGACCTCCTCACTCGCGCCGGGTGGTCCCGTGCCCTTCGATGCCGTCCTGTTCCTGTCCTTCGGCGGGCCGGACGGTCCTCAGGACGTGATGCCGTTCCTGGAGAACGTCACCAGGGGACGGGGCATACCCCGCGAGCGGCTGGAGTCGGTGGCCGAACACTACCTGCACTTCGGTGGTGTGTCGCCGATCAACCGGCTCAACCTGGACATGATCGACGCCCTGCGTGCCGACCTGGGCAGGCGGGGCATCGATCTCCCGGTGTATTTCGGCAACCGCAACTGGAATCCGATGGTCGAGGACACCCTCGCGGAGATGTACCGGTCAGGGCATCGTCGGATCCTGGTGTTCCCCACCTCGGCCTGGGGCGGTTACTCCGGTTGCCGGCAGTACCACGAGGACATCGCCCGCGCCGTGGCCGCGCTCGCCGAACGCGAACCCGCCAGCGCGACGCCCGCGGGATCGGTACTGCTGCGCAAACTCCCGCAGTACTGGTCGCATCCGGCCTTCGTCGCCGCAGGTGCGGACGCCGTCCGCCGGGCGGTGGACCAGCTCGGTCCGGGCGAGGTCGCACCGCGACTGGTGTTCACCGCGCACTCGGTGCCGAACTCGGCCGACGCCGCGTCGGGCCCGGCGGCCGACGGCGGTGGTCTGTACTCACGACAGGTCATGGCGGCGTCGCAGGCGGTCGCCGACGCGCTGGGAGTCGCCGACTTCGACCAGGTCTGGCAGTCGCGGTCGGGGCCCCCGCAGATCCCGTGGCTCGAGCCCGACATCTGCGACCATCTGGAAGATCTGCACGCACAGGGAGTCCGACGCGTCGTGGTGTACCCGGTCGGCTTCATCTCCGATCACCTCGAGGTGGTGTGGGACCTCGACAACGAGGCGGCCGACGTCGCCGAGCGGCTGGGCATGGATTACGTCCGCGCCGACACGGTCGGAACCGATCCGCGGTTCATCGAGATGATCGGCGACTTCGTCGAGACCTACGCCACCGGGGCGGGTGACCTGTCGGCGATGGGGTGCGGCGACAACGGCCGGACATGTCGCGAGAGGTGTTGCGTCCCTGCCGCGCGCCCGACCCGGCCGGCGGTCGCGCAGCCCTCCTGACCGGGTGGTCCTCAGCGACGCAACAGTTCGAGGATCGTGTGGTTGACCGCCGCCGCCCGCGCGGACCGGGTCAGGATCTGTAGTCCGCGAAGGGTCGAATCGCCGGAATCCCATTGGCCCGCACTGTCACCGATCTCGACGCGGCGTGCGCCCGCGAGATCGACGATGGCCTCCACCTGTGCGGCGGTGTCGATCAGTCTGGTGGATCTCGCGTCCCGAGCGTGCGACGGTAGCGACACCCGATGCCGGGCGGTCAGGCCCGCCAACTGCACCCGGAGATCGGTGGCGTCGGTCGACCGGCGACCCCCGAGACCACCGATGATCCGTGCCGCATCGCGAACCGCTTGTTGCAGTTGATATTCCAGATCGCCCGCCGTCGGCCCCGCCGACACCAGGTGGCCGAGATCGAGGGTGGTGTCGTACCGGAACACCGACCATCGGCAGGTGACGTGCGGGGGATCGGCGGCCTGGGTCACGAGTTCGGGGATCAGCGCCAGAGTCCCGCCGGCGTCGGCCTCCCTGCGCTCGACCAGCAACACCTCACCCGCGACGAGTGCCGCCGACGTCGCGGGGTGGGGCGGTAGCCCCTGTGGATCACCCGTCGACGGCAGGCGCACGACGAGAGCGTCCGCCGAACGCAGCAGGCCGAGGAGATCCAGGGCACCGTTCGCGGATCCGGTTGGCGGCGACAGCTCTTGGGCGGCGGCGCGACCATCGTTGCGCTCGTGCACCTCGTTCCGTCGGTGCACCTCGTGACGGTCGGCGGACTCGGCGAGCGCGGAGATCACGTCGTCGGGGGAGCAGCGCCCGGCGATCCACGCCGCCGACCATGCGCCCAGTGCGCACGTCGGCCACGCGACGGTGGTGGAGAGGATCTCGCTGCGATTCATCAAGAGGCCAGGATACCGGTCGGGCTTCATCACGGTCGGGCGTGGCAACCGGGTCCGGGCGGTGCGTGTGCATACGGTGTTGGGCGCGCGCGGTGTGTCTGCCCGCGCGATGACTTGCGCGAGGAGAGAAGGTGGTGCGCGATGAATGACCGGTACGGGCGCGACGTGCTGTCCCAGCCCCGTCGGGCCAAGCCTCGACCGGTCGAGGTCGCCGCCGACCGGGACCTCGTCGTGGAGGATGCCGCCACCGGATTCTGCGGTGCCGTGGTCGGCCTCGAGAAGAGCTACGCCGGCGACCTGGTCCGGCTCGAGGACCGCCGCGGCCAGACCAGGGTGTTCCTGATGCATCCCGGCGCGTTCCTCATCGACGGACGGACGGTGACACTCGTCCGTCCGCGCACCCGGGGACCCCAACAGCAACCCGCCATGACCGCCTCGGGATCGCGGGCGGCACCGAGAACCCGGGCGCGCACCGCACGGGCGAGCCGCATCTTCGTCGAAGGTGTGCACGACGCGACACTGCTCGAGCGCGTGTGGGGCGACGACCTGCGCGGCGAAGGTGTCGTCGTGGTCAGCCTCGACGGTCTCGACAACCTCGACGATGCGCTCGCCGAGTTCGAGCCGGCACCGCATCGTCGGGCCGGGGTTCTCGTCGACCACCTCGTGGCCGGGTCCAAGGAGGCCAAACTCACCGCCGAGGTCGGCGAGCACGTCCTCGTCTGCGGCCATCCATACATCGATGTGTGGGAAGCGGTGAAACCCGCGTCGGTGAAGATCGACGCGTGGCCGAAGATCCCCCGTGGCACCGACTGGAAGACCGGCGTGTGCGCCGAGCTGGGCTGGGGTTCCCCGCGTGACGGGTGGCGCCGGGTCCTCGCCGGTGTCAGCAGTTTTCGTGATCTCGAGGTGCCACTGCTGCGGTCGGTCGAGGAACTCATCGACTTCGTGACCGCCGCCGAAGAGCCCAGCTGATCTCGCCGATCGACGACTCCCGGCGCCGCGACCGGTTCCACCCCCGCGTGGGGGCGGGGTCGACTCAGGCGGTCCGGTCGGACATGTCTGGCAGACTGGACCCATGAGCGCCCTGCTGTGGTTGGCAGCCGCGATCGTCTTGGTGGTCGCAGAGATGTTCGGTGGCGAATTGGTCCTGCTCATGCTCGCCGGGGGTGCGTTCGCCGCGGCCGGTGTCGACTTCGCGTTCGACGCGCCGCTCTGGGTCGACGGCCTCGTGTTCGCGTTGGTGTCGGTGTTGCTGCTGGTTGCGGTGCGTCCCATCGCCCGCCGCCACATGCTCACCCGTCCTGCTGTGCTCATGAACACCGAGGCGCTCGAGGGCCGGTCGGCGTTGGTGACCGAACAGGTCGACTCACGCGACGGCCGCGTCAAGATCGACGGCGATGTGTGGTCGGCCCGCACGATGGACCCCGAGCAGGTGATCGCACCGGGAACCCGGGTCACCGTCGTGGAAATCGACGGTGCGACGGCGGTGGTCTGGCACTCCTAGAGGCGCCGGACCTTCCGCAGAAAGGTTGATCGATGAAGGAGTACGAGATCTTCGGGCTCGTGGTGGCTGTCCTGCTGGTGCTGCTCGTGGTGGTGGTGCTGGTCAAGTCCGTCGCGCTGATCCCACAGGCGGAGGCGGCTGTCATCGAGCGACTCGGCCGGTACACCCGTACCGTTTCCGGCCAGCTCACGCTGCTGTTGCCGTTCGTCGACCGCATTCGGGCGCGGGTCGACATCCGTGAGCGGGTGGTGTCGTTCCCGCCGCAGCCGGTGATCACCGAGGACAACCTCACCCTGTCCATCGACACGGTCGTGTACTTCCAGGTCACCAATCCGCGGTCCGCGGTGTACGAGATCGACAACTACATCGCCGGCGTCGAACAGCTCACGATCACGACTCTGCGCAACGTGGTCGGCGGGATGACCCTCGAGGAGACCCTGACCTCGCGCGACTCCATCAATGGGCAACTGCGCGGAGTCCTCGACGAGGCGACGGGCCGTTGGGGACTGCGCGTCGCCCGGGTCGAACTCAAGTCGATCATGCCGCCGCCGTCGATCCAGGAATCGATGGAGAAGCAGATGAAGGCCGACCGCGAGAAGCGGGCCACGATCCTGGCCGCCGAAGGTCAGCGTGAGTCGGCGATCAAGACGGCCGAGGGCAACAAGCAGTCGCTGATCCTGGCCGCCGAGGGCTCCAAGCAGGCGGCGATTCTCGGCGCCGAGGCCGAGCGCCAGTCACGCATCCTGCGTGCGCAGGGCGACCGCGCGGCGGCGTACCTCAACGCGCAGGGCGAGGCGAAGGCCATCGAGAAGACCTTCGCGGCGATCAAGGCGGCCAAACCGACCCCCGAGCTCTTGGCCTACCAGTACCTGCAGCAACTGCCCGAGATGGCGAAGGGCGAGGGCAGCAAGGTCTGGGTGGTGCCGTCCGACTTCGGTTCGGCGCTCCAGGGATTCGCCAAGTCGTTCGGCGTGCAGGGTGATGACGGCGTGTTCCGCTATGAGCCGACCGACTCCCCGCCCTCGCCGATCGACGAGTCCGAGACCGAGGACTGGTTCTCGCTCGCCTCGGATCCCAAGGTGGCACAGGCGGTGGCGGAGGCCGAGGCGGTCGCCCGGACACCGGTCGCCCCCGAGATCACCGCCCGGGCGGCGCGCGCATCGCGTCAGTCGTCGTTGGATGCGATCCTCGATCCGGGCTTGCGGTCGGAGAGCGGATCAGTGGGTGACCAGGTGGTCGACACCGGCCAGCCCGACCGCCCAGAGCACTGACGCGAAGGTGCCCATGATGAACTGCTCCGACGCGTGGGGCGCGCGTAGCTCGGGGTAGCGGGCCAGGCTCTTGACCGCCAGGATGATCGCGAGCCCCTCCGGCCAGCCCGCCATCAGCGTCGTCACGACCGCGAGCCGTTCGAGGTAGCCGATGACCCGGCCGCCGCGCAGCGGTCCCACATCGGCGGGCGTGCCGGTCGGTGCGGGGTCGGGGTCTGTGGGTGCGGAATCCGGGTTCGGTGCAGGATCGGGGTTCGGGGCGGGATTGGGCCCGGTGCCGACGCCGCCGGCCGCGAGCACGGCTCGCACGACGGGTCCGCCGCCGGTGACGGCGGCGACCGCGGCGATGACCGGTGCCGCCGATCCGAGGAAACCGGTCGCCGGCCCGGCCGCGGCGGCGGTGAGCGCGGTCGCCGACGCGAGTGCGAGGAGTCCGACGGCGCCGGCCGCCCGGACCCGTCGAACGACCGTCGCCGGGGAGCGGTCGCGAACCGCCCGGTCCACCGGCACCCACATCGGTGGCAGCAGCGCGGTCAGGACCAGCAGGACGATCGCAGCGCCGGTCATCGCATCTCCCCGGCCGTCGTGTTCTGGCCTGTCGTGTTCTGGCCCGCCGTGTTCGGGCCCGCCGTGTTCTGGTCGGTCAGGGCGAGTGCGTCGGTGACGAGGTCCATCGAATCGGCCTCGAGGTCCCACCCGGCCGCTCGCAGACGCTGGCTCATCGCCTGTGGCGTGATGCCGAGTTCGCTCGCTGCCTCCACCTGGGTGAGTCCGCGTCGCATCGCCGCCACCGCCTCGATCCCCGCGGGGCTGCGCGCCGCCACGATGTCGGCGATCAACCGTCCTGCCGTTTGTGCGTGGCGGCACCACCGTGTCTCCGGGCCTCGGACGCAGAAGGGGATGCGGTGGCGTTTGGCGGCCTCGACCGCGTCCCGGGCGTTGATGAACGCCGGCCCCCGGCCGGCACGGGTGGATGCGGGGAGTGGTTCGTCGACGGGTCCGGTGCCGATGCCGACGCTCCAGTGGCCGTCGGCGGTCAGCTCGATCGCGAGCCGTGCGGTGGTCGCCGGGTCGTCGAGGATGCCCTGGATCTCGTCTCCGGCGGTACGTTCGAACGGTCGAACGGTCTCGACGTCGCGGAGGCGGGCCAGCACGGCGTCGACGCGGTCGACATCGCGACGGCTCCCGCGCTGGTCGACGGTCATGACGAACATCGTTCAAGTCTAGGTACTTGATCTCTGAGAATCAAGGCTGGTGGCTAGACAAATGAAGCGCTGAGACTTGATCCCGGGAAATCAGGTCGATGAACTTGTGTCGGGTCGGCCGACGGGCAGTCGTGAGTCCAGAACCAGGCCGGCGATGCCGACGGCGAACAGGGCGCCGCTGACGACCAGCTGCAGCGGGTGGGTGTCACCGGTGAGGGAATCGCCGAGCATCACCACCGCCGCGGTACCCGGCGCCATGCCGATGATGCTGGCAACGGCGAAGGGCACGGGCCGCACAGACGAGAGTGCCGAGCAGTAGTTCGCGACCGAGAAGGGGCATGCGGCGATCATCCGGAGCGACCCGACGGCCAACCAGCCACGACGTTCGAGGCGCCGGTCGACGGCCATGACGACCGGCTTCTTCAGGAACGGCCGCACCCGATCCCGACCGGCGGCACGTACGAGCGTGAACGCCGCGACCGCCGCGACCGACGAGGCGATCATCGCACCGGCGAAGCCGACGAGCGGACCGAAGAAGATCCCGGACATGACGGTGAAAGTCGAGCGGGGGATCGGCGCGATCGTGATGACCGCGTAGGCGAGGAAGAACAGCCACACAAAGGCGGGGCCGAGGTGCTCGCCCCACTCCCGGACGCTCGCGATCGACGGCAGCGGGACGAAGTACGATGCGGCGAGGACGGCAGCGACGAGTCCCGCGGCCAGCAGCGCGCGGCGCACGACACGGCGGTCGAACCCGAGGACACGGCGATCGGCCCGGCCGGGTCCGTCGACATCGTCCTCGTCGGCTGCGAGAAACTCTGACGTCGCTGCGCTGACAGGGGCTGGCTCGGGCACCCGGACACTCTACTCTGGACACCGGTGGTGTCCCGGTCGACGAGTGCGGCACATCACCTCGCCCTCGGTGAGGGGCCGAGCGAGCGATCGGCTAGTGTCGTGTACGCGCTCGCACAGAGCACTCACGGAGGTGCGCTTCCCCACATGCCACAGCAAACTGACCAGCCCAAACCCGAGTCAGAACTCGATGACGCCTACCAGGCGTGGTCGAAGGCCGCCGCGGCCGTTCTGGCCAAATCGCGACGTGTCGACGTCGACGAGCTGCCTGACACGCCCGAGGCGCTGCTCTCGACCGACACCGCCGACGGGCTGACCATTCGTCCGCTGTACACACGTCGCGACGAGACGGCAGAACCTGGCCTTCCGGGCCGTTTCCCGTTCGTCCGCGGTGCCGATCCCGCGCGTGACGTCACCACCGGATGGCGCGTCACGGAACGCTTCGGTGACGACGCGACCCCGGCGGCCGAGCTCAACGAACTGATCCTCGAGGCGATGGCCAACGGGGCGAGCGGCCTGTGGCTGTCGGTCGGCAGGCCCGGCAGCGGACTCGGTGTCGCCGACCTCGCGACCGCGCTGCGCGGGGTCTACCTCGATCTCGTGCCGGTGACGCTCGACGCCGGCACCGACGGCATCACGGCGGCTCGCGAACTGCTGACACTCAGGGAGAAGGCGCAGTCCGCACCGGTCGCGGCCGCGCCGACGGCCGCCACCGCCCATTCATTCGGGCTCTCACCGCTGACCGCGGCGTTCTCCGGTCGTCCGACCGTCGATTCCGATGAGGCGACCGCGCTCGCCGCGTCCGGGCTGCCCGACGGTGTGCGTACGTTCCGCGTCGACGGCAGCGACTTCGCCACCGCGGGCGCCGACAACGGCCTCGAACTCGCTCTGGTCGTGGCGGCCGCGGTCGCCCATCTTCGCGCCCTGACCGCGGCCGGCCTGACCGCCGAGGCCGCGCTGCGCCAGATCACCTTCGGGGTCTCCGCCGACGACGACCAGTTCGCGACCATCGCGAAATTCCGTGCGCTGCGGAAGATCTGGGCCCGCGTGGCGCAGGTCGTCGGCGCGCCGGACGCCGGTGGCGCGATCACCCACGGTGTCACCGATCTGTCGATGTACTCCCAGCGCGACCCGTGGGTGAACATGCTGCGTAGCACCATCGCCGCCTTCGGCGCCGGAGTGGGCGGGGCCGACCAGCTCACCGTCCTCGGCTACGACGCGACGATCCCGGCGAACAAGCGCACCTCGAGTGCAACGTTCTCACGGCGGATCGCCCGCAACACCCAGCTGCTGCTGCTCGAGGAGTCCAACATCGGGCGCGTCCTCGACCCGGCAGGTGGCTCGTGGTTCGTCGAATCCCTCACCGACGACCTCGCTGCCAACGCATGGTCGGTGTTCACCGAGGTGGAGGCGGCCGGCGGTTACCGCGCGGCTCTCGACACCGGTTGGATCGCCGAGAAGGTCGAGGCCTCGCTCGCCCGCCGCGACGCGGAGGTGGCACATCGTCGCATCGCGGTCACCGGCGTCAACGAGTTCCCGAACATCGACGAGCGGGCCCTGTCGGACTCGCCGGGTGCACCGGCGTCGGCCGTCACCGACGTCGTCACCGGAACTCCGAAACTCGCCCGGATCGGGCGCGCCTTCGAGGAGCTGCGAGATCGGTCCGACGTCGTGTTCGCCGAACGCGGCGCGCGACCGTCGATCCTGCTCATCCCGCTCGGCAGCGTCGCCGAACACAACGGACGCACCACCTTCGTGGCCAACTTCCTCGGTGCCGGCGGCATCGCGGTGGTCAATCCCGGTCCGCTGACCGCCGACACGATCGGCTCCACGGTCAAGGGTGCCAACACCCCGATCGCGGTCATCTGCGGCACCAAGGCGCGCTACGCCGAGGAAGGGCCCGCCGCGCTCGCGGCGGCTCGCGCAGCAGGCCTGTCGAAGGTCCTGCTCGCCGGCCCGGACAAGGAATGGCCCTCCTCCGAGGATCGCCCCGACGGCTCGCTGCGTGTCGGCATCGATGCGGTGAGCACCCTCGGCGACCTCCTCGATCAGCTGATCTCAACGGCGGGAGCGACGACATGACCCAGACCGAACCCAATCTGTCGCAATCAGATTCGGCACAATCAGATTCGGCACGATCGATCCCGAGCTTCGCCGGGGTCGAGCTGACCGACGACGCGGCCCCGGCCGGTTCCGGTTCGGCAGCGGCCGTCACCGAAGAGCTCGCCTCGGCGCACGGTTACTCGGTGGACCAGGTGACCTGGAACACCCCCGAGCAGATCGACGTCACACCGGTCTACACCCGTGCCGAACGCGACGCCCTCCTCGCCGACGCCGAGCACCCGTATCCGCTCGACTCGGTTCCCGGTGCGGCGCCGTTCATCCGGGGCCCGTACCCCACGATGTACGTCAACCAGCCGTGGACGATCCGTCAGTACGCGGGCTTCTCCACCGCCGCCGAGTCCAACGCCTTCTACCGCCGCAACCTCGCCGCAGGCCAGAAGGGCCTGTCGGTGGCCTTCGACCTCGCCACCCACCGCGGCTACGACTCCGACCATCCGCGGGTTGCCGGCGACGTCGGCATGGCCGGTGTGGCCATCGACTCGATCCTGGACATGCGTCAGCTCTTCGACGGAATCGACCTGGGCAGCGTCTCGGTGTCGATGACGATGAACGGCGCGGTGCTGCCGATCCTGGCGCTGTATGTCGTGGCGGCCGAGGAACAGGGTGTGCCGCCGGAGAAGCTGGCCGGGACCATCCAGAACGACATCCTCAAAGAGTTCATGGTCCGCAACACCTACATCTATCCGCCGAAGCCATCGATGCGGATCATCTCGAACATCTTCGAGTACACCAGCCAGAAGATGCCCAAGTTCAACTCGATCTCGATCTCGGGCTACCACATCCAGGAAGCCGGTGCGACCGCCGACCTGGAGCTGGCCTACACCCTCGCCGACGGTGTGGAGTACATCCGCGCAGGCCTCGAAGCCGGGCTCGACATCGACAAGTTCGCGCCGCGCCTGTCGTTCTTCTGGGGCATCGGCATGAACTTCTTCATGGAGGTCGCCAAGCTGCGTGCGGCGCGTCTGCTGTGGAGTGAGCTCGTCGCCGACTTCGAGCCGAAGAACTCCAAATCGCTGTCGCTGCGCACACATTCGCAGACCTCGGGCTGGTCGCTGACCGCGCAGGACGTGTTCAACAACGTCGCGCGCACCTGCGTCGAGGCGATGGCCGCAACGCAGGGTCACACCCAGTCGTTGCACACCAACGCCCTCGACGAGGCGATCGCGTTGCCCACCGACTTCTCCGCGCGCATCGCGCGTAACACCCAGCTGCTGTTGCAGCAGGAGTCGGGCACCACGCGTCCGATCGACCCGTGGGCCGGTTCGAACTACGTCGAGTGGCTGACGCATCAGCTGGCACAGAAGGCGCGCAAGCACATTCGCGAGGTCGAAGAGGCCGGCGGCATGACGCAGGCCATCAACGAGGGCCTGCCGAAGCTGCGCATCGAAGAGGCCGCCGCACGTACGCAGGCCCGCATCGACTCCGGTCAGCAGCCGCTGATCGGTGTGAACAAGTACCAGGTGGCCGACGACGAGGAGATCGAGGTCCTCAAGGTCGAGAACTCCAAGGTCCGCACCGAGCAGCTCGAGAAGCTGGACCGGCTTCGCGCGCAGCGTGATTCGGCTGCGGTGGAGGCGGCGCTGGCCGACCTGACCCGTGCCGCGGCGTCGGCCGAGGGTGGCATCGAGAACAACCTGATGGCCCTGGCCATCGAAGCCGCCCGCCATCAGGCGACGGTCGGTGAGATCTCCGAGGCACTGGAGAAGGTCTATGGTCGCCATCAGGCAGAGATCAAGACGATCAGCGGGGTGTATCGACATGAGGCGGGCGAGGTGAGCAACATCGACGCGGCGATCGACGCCGTGCGCCGGTTCGCCGAGGCCGAGGGCCGTCAGCCGCGTGTGCTGGTCGCGAAGATGGGCCAGGACGGTCACGACCGCGGCCAGAAGGTGATCGCCACCGCGTTCGCCGACCTCGGCTTCGACGTCGACGTGGGCCCGCTGTTCGCCACGCCGGAGGAGGTGGCCGCCCAGGCCGCCGACAACGACGTGCACGTGGTCGGTGTGTCATCGCTCGCCGCCGGACACCTCACGCTGGTGCCGGCGCTGCGGGAAGCGCTCAAGGAGGTCGGCCGCGAGGACATCATGGTCGTCGTCGGCGGTGTGATCCCGCCCGGTGACTTCGCCGAACTGTACGAAGCCGGTGCGGCCGCGATCTTCCCGCCCGGATCGGTCATCGCCGATTCGGCGGTGGAGCTCATCGGCAAGCTCGCCGACACCCTCGGCCTGGAGCTGCCCGGGGCGACCGCGAACTGATGGCGGTCCAATCTCGGCGTCGGGTCGACGTCGACGCGCTGGCCGACGGCGTGCTGGCGGATCGCCGGGCCGATCTGGCCCGCGCGATCACGCTGGTCGAGTCCAAGCGCGCCGACCATCGGGCCGCCGCGCAGGAATTGCTGCTGAAGCTGACCCCGCACGCGGGCAAGTCGTTCCGCGTCGGGATCACCGGTGTTCCGGGGGTGGGCAAGTCGACGACAATCGAGGCACTCGGCATGCACCTGCTCGAGCTGGGCCACAAGGTCGCGGTGCTGGCCGTGGACCCCAGTTCGACGCGCACCGGCGGTTCGATCCTCGGCGACAAGACCCGGATGGGCCGGTTGTCGACGGCGGAGAACGCCTACATCCGACCGTCGCCGACGTCGGGCACGCTCGGCGGTGTCGCCAAGGCCACCCGCGAGAGCATCGTGCTCGTGGAGGCGGCAGGCTTCGACGTCGTGCTCGTCGAGACGGTGGGCGTCGGTCAGTCGGAGGTCACCGTCGCCAACATGGTCGACACGTTCACCTTCCTGACCCTCGCACGCACGGGGGATTCGTTGCAGGGCATCAAGAAAGGTGTCCTCGAGCTCGCCGACGTCATCGTGGTGAACAAGGCCGACGGCAAACACCTCAACGAGGCGAAGGGTGCGGCACGCGAGCTGTCGAACGCGCTGAAGCTGCTCTACCCGCACGACGCCCTGTGGATGCCGCCGGTGCTCACCATGAGCGCGATCGAGAACACCGGTGTCGACGAGTTCTGGAAGACCGTCGTGCGGCACAACGAGACGCTCACCGAGGCGGGCGAATTCACCGCCCGGCGCAACCAGCAGCAGATCGACTGGACCTGGGCGATGGTCAACGACATCGTGCTGTCCCGGCTCGGCGACTCACCCGGCGTGCGCGGCATCCGTGCCGAGGTGGAGCAACAGCTGCGCGACGGGTCGCTGACACCCGCGCTTGCCGCTCAGCGCATCGTCGACGCATTCGACGAGCGCTGAGCGCAGTTCTCCGGAAGGCGCCGAACTCAGCCGATGAGCGGCGCCAGTGTCTCGCCGAGCAGTGAGACCCGCCCCGGCACATGCCCGTTGGCGGGTGCGTTCACCGTGACGCCGTCGACACCGGTCGCGAGCAACTCGGCGTACCGGGCGGCCACCTCGTCGGGGTCGCCGACGATCGTCGATCCGCGCCGCACCTCGGCCGCGGGTGTGCGTTGCAGGTACGCCTCCAGCTCGGCGACCGCCTCGTCGTGGGTGGGAGCCACGCAGGCCGACGTCTGAACGGTCACGGTGATCTCGGACCGGTCCCGGCCGAGTCGTTCGCAGTGTTCGGCCAGCGCGTCGAGTTTGCGGGGGATGTCGGCCGGGGCGCACAGCAGGTTCGACTCGTCGGCGTATTGCGCGACCATCCGCAACGTCTTGCGTTCGCCGCCGCCACCGATCATCACCGGGATCTTCGACAGCGGCGCAGGCACATTGAGGGCGTCGACGACCCGGTACCGCTTGCCGTCGAGGCTCGGTGACCTTCCGTCGAGCATGCCGAGGATGATCTGCAACGCCTCCTCGAGGCGCTCGAATCGGTCGGTGAAGGTACCGAACTCGAATCCCAGCGAATCGTGTTCGAGCTCATACCATCCCGCGCCGATGCCGAGTTGCCCGCGACCGCCGGACACGACGTCGAGCGCGGTGACGGTCTTGGCGAGCAGCGTCGGGTTGCGGTAGGTGTTACCGGTGACCAGCGAGGACAGCCGCACCTTCGAGGTGTGCTGCGCGAGCGCCGCCAGCAGCGTGTAGCACTCGATCATCGGCTGGTCGGGCTCGCCGAGCATCGGCAGCTGATAGAAGTGGTCCATCACGAAGACGGTGTCGAAACCGGAGTTCTCGGCCTCTTTCGCCTGCGCGACCACGGTGGGGAACAGCTGGTCGGCGGCGACGCCGGGGTAGGTGAAGTTCGGGATCTGATAGCCGAGTCGGGTCACCCGACAACCGTAGTCCCGCCACGTCGTCGGTGCGCTCCTTACCCGGTACCTCGACGCGCCGGCGCTCAGCGGACGGCTACATGCGCGCGGGCGTATGCCCCGATCGTCTCGATGAGCTCGTCGAACACGGCGTCGAGGTCGGCGGACGTGGCGATCCGGGCGTTGGGTCCCAGGGGCGACATCCAGCGTTCGTCGGCGACGGTCATCCCACGGGTCAGGGTGCCCACGAGTTCGACGTCGACACGGGCGGGCCGGGTGGTGACGGTGTCCGGGGCGAGTGCGACCAGGGCCGCGAACGGGTCGTGCAGATGGGCGATGTAGCCCTCGTCGTGGTCGTGGTGGAACTCGAAGTAGAAGCGCAGGGCGTCGACGACGTGCCGGATGATCTCGTTGTCGGCGACCGACCGGAGGCCACGATCGTCGGTCGGGTCCGGGCACTCGAGCGGCGAACTCCCCGCGGCCGCCGCCAGTCGCACGACGTGATCGGGGGTCAGGACGACCGACTCGGTGAGATCGAGTGCGCACACGATCGGTTCCGGCGCGCCCTGTGTGCCGAACGCCGCGAACACCTCGGCGGCCGCCTCCGGATCGACCGCGACATTCCACTCCGCGGTCGGCGTCGTGTTGCCGTGGGTGTGAAAAGCGCCGCCCATCACCACGAGTCGGCGCAGCCGCGACGGCAACGTCGTATCCCGGCGGATCGCCGTGGCCAGTGAGGTGAGCGGGCCGGTCACCAGGCCGACCAGCTCACCGTCGTGCGCACGCGAGGCCTCGATCCAGGCGTCCGCGGCGTCGAGATGACTCGGCGTCACGGTCGGGGTGGGCAGCTCGGCGTGCCCGACGCCCAGGGGGCCGTGGGTGTCCTCGGTGGTCATCAGTTCGGCCACCAGGGGAGTGGCCGAGCCCACATGGACGGGCACCTCGCTGCGGCCGCACAGTTCGAGCCAGGCGAGATTGTTGGCGGTGACCACGTCGACGGGCACATTGCCTGCCGTGGAGGCGATGCCGACGAGGTCGACGTCGGTGCGCGCGAGCAGGTAGAGCAGCGCGAGCGAATCGTCGATGCCGGTGTCGCAGTCGAAGAAGAGGCGCTGGGTCACCACACAATTGTGCCCCGTGTGCGGCGACGGCCGTCATCGTGCCCCGGCAACTCGGTGGCCCCGCATCTGCACGTCCACGTGATGAACGGTCCGTCGTTCCTCGCCTCGGCGGGCGTGCCCAGCGTGAGTGAGAAGTTCACGATCACCGGCCGGCTGGCCGACACCGCCGCCTTCGACGTGTCGGAGGGGACCCGCGTGCCGCTGGAACTCGCCCCCGGCGTGACCGAGAGCACACATGAGGACCAGATGGTCCTCGATCAGAACATCGTCACGTCCATCGCAGGCTGGCAACGGTTTTCGTCCGCATCCCAACTCACCCGACCGCGGACACGGGGTCCGTCACGACTGGACAACGATGTCAGCATCCGTACGGTCGGGCGCATGACGATTCAGGACTCTGCCTTCGAATGGACGGAAACGAATCGAGAATGGCTGATCGAGAACCCGACTCGCATCGTCGCCTATGTGGTCGTCGCGTTGCTCGTCCGGTTCGCGATCCACCGGGCGATCGACCGCGCCACCCGGCCCCGGACCGCCGGTGGTGAGCCGGGCCGGGGAATGGCCCTCATGCGCGGTCTGCGGTCCAAATCGCCCTCACCCGAACGCAGCGCGCAGATCGCCGCCCGCCGCGCCCAGCGCGCCGCGACCATCGGCTCGGTGCTGAAGTCGACGGTCTCGATCGTGCTGCTCGTGTGGGTGGTGCTGTCGGTGCTGAGCGTCCTCGGGGTGAACATCGCGCCGTTCATCGCCTCGGCGGGCATCGTGGGTCTCGCGGTCGGCTTCGGCGCCCAGAACCTGGTGCGCGACTTCGTCAGCGGGGTGTTCATGCTCCTCGAGGACCAGTACGGGGTCGGCGACATCGTGGACCTCGGGGAGGCCGTCGGCGAGGTCGAGTCGGTGGGCCTGCGGGTGACCACGCTGCGCGACATCGACGGCACCCTCTGGTACGTCCGCAACGGCGAGATCGCCCGCGTCGGCAACATGAGCCAGGAGTTCGCCGTGGCCCGCGTCGACGTCCCGGTCGCGCCCGGTGCGGACATCGACAAGGCGCAGCGCGTTGCGCACGAGGCGGCGCGTCAGGCCGTCGAGGACGACGACACCGACATCCTCGGGCCGCTCGAGATGCTCGGCGTCCAAGAGGTGTCGTCGGACCAGATCGTCCTGCGCATGACGGTCACGACGAAGCCGAACGGACAGTGGGCCGTCCAGCGCCGCCTGCGTCGTGTGATCCTGCGTGCGTTCGTCGAGAACTCGATCGATCTGCCGTACGCGCGCGCATGGTCGGCGCTCGTCGACACCGCCGCCAACTGACCGGCCCGGAGCCCGACGCCCCGACGAGAAAACCCCGGCCGGGGGCCGGGGTTTTCTCTGTACATCTGTGGTGTCCGAGGGGGGACTTGAACCCCCACGTCCGTTAATAGGACACTAGCACCTCAAGCTAGCGCGTCTGCCATTCCGCCACTCGGACCTGCTCGCTGCGGTGAGATTTTCGGCGATCTCGCCGTCGTCTCTGTGCAGCGGGATAACCCTAACCGAGGTTGCCCGCGTATCCCAAATCCCGTAGGAGTGAGGGGTGTCTTTCCAGTCTGCGGTCGATGAAGTGGTCGATCTGGTCAGCCAGCTGATCAGGTTCGACACCTCCAACACGGGGGAACCCGAAACCACGAAAGGCGAGGAGGCGTGCGCCAAATGGGTGGCGCAGCAACTCGAAGAGGTGGGTTACACCACCCAGTACGTGGAGTCCGGTCGCCCGGGGCGAGGCAACGTGTTCGCGCGGCTGGCGGGACCGCCCGATTCCGAGCGGGGTGCACTCCTCGTCCACGCCCATCTCGACGTCGTGCCGGCCGAACCGGCTGACTGGAGCGTCCATCCGTTCTCCGGTGCGGTGAAGGACGGCCACATCTGGGGTCGGGGCGCGGTCGACATGAAGGACATGGCAGGTATGGCGCTCGCGCTCGCCCGTCAGTTCAAGCGCGACGGCACCGTCCCGCCGCGGGAGATCGTCTTCGCATTCCTCGCCGACGAGGAGGCCGGCGGCACGTGGGGGTCACACTGGCTCGTCGCGAACCGTCCGGATCTGTTCGAGGGCGTGACCGAGGCGGTCGGGGAGGTCGGTGGCTTCTCGCTCACCGTCGACCGTCCCGACGGCACGCAGAAGCGGCTCTATCTCGTCGAGACGGCAGAAAAGGGCCTGGCATGGATGCGGCTGACCGCCGAGGCCCGTGCCGGACACGGCTCGTTCCTGCACGACGAGAACGCGGTGACCGAAGTCGCCGAGGCCGTCGCCCGTATCGGGCGGCACACCTTCCCGCTCGTGATGACCGAATCGGTGAGCCAGTTCCTGGCGGAGGTCAGTGCAGAGACCGGTCTGGATCTCAGCCCGGACGCCCCCGATCTCGAGACGGCGTTGTTCAAACTCGGCAACCTCGCGCGGATCATCGGTGCGACGCTGCGCGACACGGCCAATCCGACCATGCTCAAGGCCGGCTACAAGGCAAATGTCATCCCCCAGAAGGCCGAGGCGGTCATCGATTGCCGGGTGCTCCCCGGCCGGCAGGCCGCCTTCGAGAAGGAGATCGACGAACTCATCGGGCCCAACGTGACCCGCGAGTGGATCACCCACCTCGACTCCTACGAGACGACCTTCGACGGCCACCTCGTCGACGCGATGAACGCGGCCATCGTCGAGCACGACCCGCAGGGAAAGACGGTGCCCTACATGCTGTCCGGGGGCACCGACGCCAAGGCTTTCGCCAAACTGGGGATCCGGTGCTTCGGCTTCGCCCCGTTGCGGCTCCCGCCCGAACTCGACTTCGCGGCCCTGTTCCACGGCGTCGACGAACGAGTGCCGGTCGAGTCGGTTCTGTTCGGTACCAAGGTGTTCGAGCACTTTCTGCGGCACAGCTGAGCCCTCACATAGAGTGGCTGCAGGGCCTTCCCGTCGTCGATGCGACGCCGCCGAGGAGGGCGCCGAAGATGGATCCGTTGCGCGAAACGCGCGAAACGTCCGAAAGGTGAACACATGTCGTCGTTCGACCCGTACTCCCCACTACCGAGCCTGCCCGGTTTCACCCTGACCTCCGAGAGTTTCACCGACGGAGCCCCGCTGTCCCGCGGCCAGGTCAGCGGCATCATGGGCGCTGGTGGCGAAGACCTGTCGCCGCAGTTGAGCTGGTCGGGATTCCCTTCCGAGACCAAGAGTTTCGCCGTCACCGTGTACGACCCCGACGCCCCGACCGCATCCGGCTTCTGGCACTGGGCGGTGGCCGACATCCCGGTGTCGACGACCAGCCTGCCCGAGGGTGCCGGTGACGAGGACGGCTCAGGACTGCCCACCGGTGCGGTCACCCTCACCAACGACGCCTCACTGCGCCGATACATCGGCGCGGCACCGCCCCCCGGGCACGGCCCGCACCGCTACTTCGTCGTCGTGCATGCCGTCGACACCGAGTCGCTCGGTCTCCCGGACGGTGCGACGCCTGCCTATCTCGGCTTCAACCTGTTCTCGCACGCGATCGCCCGCGCAACGCTGGTGGGGACCTACGAACAGCCGTCCGAGAACGTCTGAGACGCCGGCCCGGAATGATCAGGGCCCGGAATGATCAGGGCTCGATGGTCAGGGCTGGTTGGGCGCAGCGCAGCCCACGGCTTCGGATATCGACGCGAAGCCGCCGGCGCGCACACGCTGGGCCAGGCCGTCGTGGAGTTCGTGGAGCCACACCGGGCCGCCGTAGACGAAGCCGGTGTAGACCTGGAGCAGGTCGGCGCCGGCGCAGATCCGTTCCCATGCCTGATCGACGGTCTCGATGCCGCCGACGCTCACCAGGGCGATCCGTCCACCCACACGGGCGTAGAGGCGTTTGAGGACCGCGAGCGAACGGTCGGCAACCGGCGCGCCGGACAGGCCGCCCGCACCGATCTCGCGGACCTCGGCGGCGGGCGTGTGCAGGCCTTCGCGGCCGATCGTGGTGTTGGTCGCGACGATGCCGGCGAGTCCCAGTTCCACCGCCAGGTCGGCGACGGCGTCGATGTCGTCGTCGACCAGGTCGGGCGCGATCTTGACCAGCACCGGGACGTGCACCTCGGCGAGCACCGCGGCGAGGATGGGACGCAACGAGTCGACGGCCTGCAGATCGCGCAGGCCGGGTGTGTTGGGCGAGCTGACGTTGACCACCACGAAGTCGGCCAGCGGCCCGAGCAGCGCGGCAGAACGTCGGTAGTCCTCGACCGCGTCCTCGACCGGGACCACCTTGGTCTTGCCGATGTTGGCACCGATCGGGGCAGAGACCGGCCCGCGGCGAACGTCCTGGAGATGTTCGGCGGCCACCTGCGCGCCGGGGTTGTTGAAACCCATCCGGTTGATCAGCGCGCGGTCGGCGGGCAGCCGGAACAGTCGGGGCTGCGGGTTGCCGGGCTGGGGTTGTCCGGTGATGGTGCCGATCTCGGCGTAGCCGAACCCGATCTGACCCCAGGCGTTGACCGCGCCTGCGGTCTTGTCGAATCCGGCGGCCAGCCCGATCGGAGCCGGGAAGTCGACGCCGAACACGCGTGTCCGCAGGACCGGATCGTGGTGTGCGAGGAGCTTGGCCACCAGGAATGACAGCGGCGAGAAGCGTCCCACCGCGCGCAACAGGACGAAGACGATGTGGTGGATGCGTTCCGGCGGGATCAGGAACATGGCCTTGAGCAGCAGGGGATAGCACCACCGGTTGAGTGCGACGAGAGCTCGGGTGGCGGTGTGTGCGGTCAGCATGCTCGGGCGCTCCGGGGGTCGTGGCCGGTGTGGCCACTCGGCTGGTGATCGACGGAAGTGTGATCGAGAGGTCGGTGGCCGTTCGCGTGATGTTCGCCGGTCCGGCCGGCGCCGCGTGGCGGTCGGCGGCGTTTGAGCAGGACCTTGCGGGTGCCGTCGGAGTACAGCCGGACCCGCGAGAGCTCCCATCCACCGAACTCGGCTTCGAGTGCCAGTCGCATCGACGCGGTGACACGGGTGACGTCGGGCGGCAGACGCAACATGATGCACTCGAAGTCCTCGGAGGTGACCTCCCAACCGGCGGGGTACCGGGCGCCCAGGCGGGCGGCTGTGCGGGCGTGGCGGGCGTCGAGCCGGTGGTCAGCGGTCATCGGCCCGGCTCGACGGGTGTGACACCGAGGGGGGTGCCGGGTGGCGGGACCACCTGCAGTCCGCCGTTTCGCGCGGAGAGCACGTATACGGTTCCTGCGGAGTCCACCGTGATCCGATCCGGCTGGACGACAGAGGCGAAGCGTTGCTTCTCGGTCGGCTCGCCGTCGGCCAGGTCATACGCCACCACCTCGTTGTTGCCGGTCGTCGACACCCAGAGCAGGTTGCGGGTGTCGTCGTAGTCTACGGCGTAGGGGCCCCCGGCCACCGGGTACCGAAAACGCATGACCAGCGGAGATCCGTAGAAACCGAGGATCTCGCCGTCGCGGGTGTTGGCGACGAGGATGCGGCCGTAATGGTCGACGGTGGAGTTGGTCGCGCCGTTGCCCGCGCGCAGGGCCGGTCCGAGTTCGCCGGACTCCGGGTCGACCGGGGTCACCGACGACTGCGCGCGATCGAGGACCACCACCTGGCCGTCGAGGCCCTCGGCGCTGGCCGGCGCGGCCGTCAGCGAGTCGACACGCACAAAGCGGTGGATGTCATGCTTGCGCTCGAAAGTCTTGTCGTACACCAGCACCCGCCCGTCGGCCGTACCGACGACGATGAGGCCGGAGGCGGTGCGCACCACCGCGGTCGGCTGGTCGGTGTCGAGGTCGGCGGTCTCGACACCACCGTCGGTGTCGACGACGACGAGCACACCCGGCCCGGCCCCGAGGTAGCCGGCGTCACCGTCGGCGGCCAGCGCGGTGAGCACGGGGACGTCGACCGGCTTCGGCGGTGCGGCGACCGCGAGGGTGTCGTACCGCAGGATCTGGTTGCCGTCGGGGGACAGCACGCCGACGCTGCGTCCCGACGAGGCGAGTGCCCGTGCGCCCGCGGGAGCCGGGACCGTCATCCCGGCGGGATCCACAGCCGCAGCGGGCGCCTCGACGGCGGTCGCCGGGTTCACCGTCGGGACATCCGGTGAGCCGTCGCCGTCGGAGCACGCGGTGATCATGCCCACACCGAGCACGAGGGTCGCCGCGGCGGCGACCGGACCCCGCAACCTCAATCGGCCACTGGGTGGCTGGTGGCGGGGGCGCAGTCGTCGCGGCACATGCATGTCCCCATCTTGCGTGACCGCCGGAGGTCGGCGCGAAGCCGGGTCGGGGCGTGTCGCCTCGTCGCGTCCGCGGACGGTCTCCCGCGTAGCATCGCTCGCCGTGACCGACACCATGAGCTGGACCCAGTCGATCGTCCTCGGCGCGGTGCAGGGACTCACCGAGTTCCTGCCGATCTCGTCGTCGGGGCATTTGCGGATCACCTCGGAACTCATGTTCGGCGAGGACGCCGGCGCGTCCTTCACCGCGGTCACCCAGCTGGGCACCGAAGCCGCGGTCCTGGTGTTCTTCGCCCGCGACATCGTCCGCATCATCACCGCGTGGTTCCGTGGGCTCTTCCACGCCGACGAGCGCAATCTCGACTACCGGGTCGGCTGGTATGTGATCTTCGCGACCATCCCGATCGGCATCCTCGGGTTCCTCTTCAAGGACGAGATCCGCACCACCGGACGCAATCTCTGGCTGGTCGCGATCATGCTGATCGGCTTCGCCGGAGTGTTCTGGCTGGCCGAGAAGTACGGCCAGAAGCAGCGTTCGCTCGACCAGCTGACCCTGCGCGACGGCCTGATCATGGGCGGCGCCCAGTGCCTGGCACTGATCCCCGGGGTGTCGCGGTCCGGCGCCACCGCCAGTGCCGGCCTGTTCCTCGGCCTCGAACGAGAAGCCGCGTTCCGGTTCTCCTTCCTGCTGGCCATCCCCGCGGTCACCGCATCGGGGCTGTTCAGCCTCCCGGACGCGTTCAACCCGAGCGGGGAGGGGATGGAGGCCACCGGCCCGCAGCTCCTGATGGCGACGGTGGTCGCCTTCATCGTCGGCTACGCGGCCATCGCCTGGTTGCTGAAGTTCGTCAGCGCGCACTCGATGAACTGGTTCGGCGCCTACCGCGTGGTCCTCGGCGTCACGCTCATCGTCCTGCTGTCCACCGGGGTGATCTCGGCGACCTGACAGGTGACGGGGGCGCTGGTCGCGGCACCGGCCGCACTCGCCCTGTGCGGCACTCCCGGTCGCATGCCTATGGTTGTGGCATGACCGTGATCCTTCTCCGGCACGGCCGTTCGACGGCGAACACCTCGGGTGTGCTCGCCGGTCGCGGCCCCGGGGTCCACCTCGACGACCGTGGCCGTGCCCAGGCCGACGACCTCGTCCGCCGCCTCGGTGACTGCCTCGGCGACATCAGGGCCGTGGCGCGCTCGCCACTCGACCGGTGCGCCGAGACCGTCGCGCCGTTGCTCGCCGCACTCGGTGCCGACGGTGAGGCGCCGCCGGAAATCGTCGTCGACGATCTGGCCGAGGTCGACTACGGCGGCTGGACCGGACGTTCGATCCGCGAGCTGTTGACGGAGCCGTTGTGGAAGGTGGTGCAGCAGCAGCCCTCGGCCGCGGTCTTTCCCGACGGTGAGGGTCTCGCCGACGTACAGGCCCGGGCGGTGCGTGCCATTCGCGAACTCGACCGCATCCACGGCGGGCCGGACGGCTCGGGGGTGTGGATCGCGTGCAGCCACGGCGACGTCATCAAGTCGGTCATCGCCGATGCCATGGGTACCCACCTCGACTCGTTCCAGCGGATCGTCGTCGACCCCGCCTCGATCAGCGTGATCCGTTATAGCTCCGCCCGACCCTACGTACATACCGTGAACGCCACCGACACACTGTCGGTACCGAAGCCGCCTCCGCCGAACGCCCACGGGGACAAGGCATCCGACGACGCGATGGTCGGCGGTGAGACCGGCGCCGATGCCCAGCCGGTCGCCGGTGGTGCCGGGGCGAACGGCGCCCGGACAGGCGGCGCTGGGACGATCCCGGCGACATCGGGATAATGAACACGACCATGAAGGAGGTGTGATGTCTCGAGCCATCCATGTGTTCCGAAGCCCGGACCGATTTGTGGCGGGCACGATCGGGCAACCCGGCGACCGCACGTTCTACCTCCAGGCCGTGCACGAGGCCCGAATCGTCAGCGTGATGCTGGAGAAGCAGCAGGTCCAGATCCTCGCGGACCGGATCGGGGCGCTGCTCGACGAGATCCACCGGCGCTTCGGCACCCCGATCCCGCCGGCCACCGACCGCGTCGGCGACCTGAGCCCCCTCGTCATGCCCGTCGACGCCGAGTTCCGCGTCGGCACCATGGGATTGGGTTGGGACGCCGAGTCCGAGGCGGTCGTGGTGGAACTGCTGGCCGTCACCGAGGGCGAGTTCGACGAGAGTGTGGTTCTCGACGACACCGACGAGGGACCCGACGCCGTGCGGGTGTTCCTGACGACCCTCGCCGCGCGGGAGTTCGCGGCCCGGTCGGAGAAGGTCATCTCGGCCGGGCGTCAGCCGTGCCCGCTGTGCAGCGAACCGCTCGACCCCGACGGTCACCTGTGCATCCGCACCAACGGTTACAAACGAGACGCGCAGCTGAGCAAATCCCTCGACTTCATCGATCCGGACGTGTTCAACAGCCTTGCCTCGCAAGGAGGTCCGGTGCCCTTCGGTGAGGACGAGGATCCGGCCGGCGAGCCGGAGGACTCCGCGGCCGACGATCCGGCAGGCGATGACCCCGACGAGCCGGGCGACGCCGGACCGTCTTCACGAAGCTGACCGGGGACTCGAGTAGGTGACCCCGGAGTCCGCACGTACACCCGCCGAGCCCTCGGCGGGTTCACCCCCGAGCGAGATCGCCCCGGGTGAGACCCTGCGCGAGGGCGAGCTCACCATCCTCGGGCGGATCCCGTCGGCGAGCAACGCCACGCTGGTGTGCGACGCCGTGCTCGGCGACGAGTCGGTGCGGTGCGTCTACAAACCCGTCCGCGGGGAGGTCCCCCTGTGGGATTTTCCCGACGGCACCCTCTCCGGGCGGGAGGTCGCGTCGTTCCTGATCTCCGAAGCGCTGGGCTGGGAGACGATCCCCACCACGGTGCACCGCGACGGGCCGCTCGGGCCGGGCATGGTGCAACGGTGGGTGGAGACGCCCGACAACACCGATCACCCGGCGCCGGAACCGGAGACCAGGGTCGACCTGGTGGACCTGTGTCCCGCCGACGCCGTTCCGGTCGGCTACTTCGCAGTCCTCCGGGCGTTCGACCCCTACGGTGAGCCCGTCGTGCTCGTCCACGCCGACGACCCCCGTCTCCAGCGGATGGCCGTGCTCGACGTCGTGCTCAACAACGCCGACCGCAAGGGCGGTCATGTTCTCGAGGGGCTCGACGGCGGCGTGTACGGCATCGACCACGGGATCTGCCTGCATTCGGAGGACAAACTGCGGACCGTGCTGTGGGGCTGGTCGGGCGAGCCCATACCGGGACACCTCGTCGCCGATGTCGCCGAGCTCGCCGAACGTCTGGAGACCGACGGCTCGGCCCTGCGCGCGGAGCTGACCCGCCACCTCACCCCCGACGAGATCGATGCCCTCACGATCCGGGCGATCGTAGTCGCCGAGAGCGCCACGATGCCGCGACCGCCCGGGCACCGGCCCGTTCCCTGGCCGCCGTTCTGATCAGCCGCCGTTCTGATCAGCCGCCGTTCTGATCAGCCGCCGTTCTGATCAGCCGGCGGGGAAACGCGCTCGGACCGAGGCCGCGAACGGCGCGCGGCGGGTGGGCAATACAGTGGACGCATGCAGTCCTGGCCCGATGTCGAACTCCCGGTCGTCCCCGGTGGTGGACCCGCCCTCCGTCTCTTCGACACCGCCGATCGCGCGGTCCGGCCGGTCGCGCCCGGTGAGACCGCGACCATGTACGTCTGCGGGATCACCCCGTACGACGCGACCCACCTGGGGCACGCCGCGACCTACGTGACCTTCGATCAGGTCAATCGTGTGCTGCGGGACCAGGGTCACGATGTTCACTACGTGCAGAACGTGACCGACGTCGACGACCCACTGTTCGAGCGCGCCGATCGCGACGGCATCGACTGGCGCGACCTCGGGGCCCGCGAGACGCAGCTGTTCCGCGACGACATGACCGCGCTGCGCGTGCTCCCGCCGCGGGACTACATCGGGGCCATCGAATCGATCGGGGAGGTCATCGAGGTCGTCGGCAAGCTGCTGGCCTCGGGTGCGGCCTACACCGTCGACGACGCCGAGTACCCGGATGTGTACTTCCGTACCGACGCGACCGAACAGTTCGGTTACGAGTCGGGTTACGACCGCGACACCATGGCGGCGTTCTTCGCCGAGCGCGGCGGCGATCCCGACCGGCCGGGCAAGCGCGACCCTCTCGACGCGCTGCTGTGGCGCGCGGAGCGCCCGGGTGAACCCTCGTGGGAGTCGCCGTTCGGTCCGGGTCGTCCCGGCTGGCACATCGAGTGTTCGGCGATCGCGCTCAATCGCCTCGGTATCGAGTTCGACATCCAGGGCGGCGGCAACGACCTGATCTACCCGCACCACGAGTACTCGGCCGCCCACGGCGAGGCGCTCACCGGCTCACGGCGATTCGCCCGGCACTACGTGCACACCGGGATGGTCGGACTCGACGGCGAGAAGATGTCGAAGAGTCGGGGCAACCTCGTGTTCGTCTCGGCGCTGAGGCGCGACGGCGTCGATCCGGCGGCCATCCGCCTGGCACTGCTCGCCGACCACTACCGCGGTGACCGGATGTGGACCTCGGATGTGCTCGACACCGCGCTCGAGCGCCTCGACCGATGGCGCACCGCGCTCACCTCGACAACGGGTCCCGACGCCGCACCGGTGATCGCCCGGGTCCGCCAGCATCTGGCCGACGACCTCGACACGCCGAAAGCGCTTGCCGCAGTCGATGCTTGGTGTGCCGACGTGCGCACCGGTATCGGGTCGTCGCCGACCGCACCGGCCGAGCTGGCCGCCGCGGTCGACGCATTGCTGGGCATCCCGGTCACCGCACCCGCCTGAGGCGGCCTCGCCTCACGCCGTCTGTCGGTATGGGTAGAGTGCTTTCGTGGCGCGCGTGCAAGAGATCAGACCCGAGACCGACGCCGGGGTGTACACCGTCGTCACCCGGACATCGACCTACCTGCTCGACTTCGGCGAGATGACGCTGTTGCGCGCTCCCGGCGTGGGCGGCACCGACGACGAGGACTGGACCGTCAGCCGTCTGCGGCGCGACTCCGAGGACATCCCGTTGCTCGGGGTCAAGTCCTGCCGCCTCGGCGAGTCCGCCCAGTTCTGGGTGCGGGCCGCCGATGATCCCGACGTCCGCACGTGGCGCATCACCACGCCGGTCGTGTCTATCGAACAGATCGGCTGACTGCCCGATCCGCCTCCGCTCGACCAGCCTCCGCGTGCAGCGCTCGATGATGTAGATCGGTGATCGCGTCGACGAACTGTGCCGGACGGTCGCGGTGGATGTCGTGGCCGGAGTGGATGCCGTCGACGAGTACGCAGTCGGCCATGAGTCCGGCCGCCCGGCGCGCGTCCTCGTCGGTCATCGCGCCCAGCAGTACTCCGTCCTCGGAGTGCACGACGGTGTGCAGCAGCGTCGCCGGGACACGCACGCGCGCGAGAGTCTCCGCCTGGTCGAACCCGTCGAACCAGGTGCCGTCGTAGAACATCTCCCCGAAGCGGAGGTCGTAGTCGCCGGTGCCGTCCTGGATGCAGGCCGACAGATCGAACGCACGGTTCATCGTCGGCGGCATCCACCACAGCCGCGGGATCCCGTCCGGATCACGGTCGAGGCGGCGTTCGACGGGATCCCGTACGAGTCTCGCCCAGCCCGCGTCACCGAACAGCGTCCGAAGATGGCTGTGGCGAACCCAGTAACGCGTCCAGCGCATCGGTGGAACCGAGTACCCGGAGTCCGACGGTGCAGGACTCGACGTCTCGGACAGTGCGAGGTACTGGTGCATCGGACGGAAGGCGTCCCGCCACGCGAACGTGTCCGGCGCCCGGTCGGGTTCGGTGGCGAACAGCGGCGCGTCCTCGACGAGGATCGCCCGGACGAGGTCCGGGGCGGCAGCCGCGAGCCAGACCGCGAGCAGACCACCCGAGGAGTGGCCCGACACCACGGCCGGACCGCCGATGACGGTCTCGATGAACCAGCGCAGGGCGGCACCCTGGTGGCGGGCGGGGTAGCACGCCGGGTCCTTCGCGGAACCGCCGTGACCGAAGCAGTCGACGGCGAACACGTGCCAGTCCGCCGACAGCGGACCGAGGACGGGGGCGTAGTCGGTCCAGGAGACCTGCTGACCGTGGATCAGGAGGAGCGGGGGTCCGTTGGGTGGGCCTTCGGCGTAGGTGATGACGGCCCCGGCCGGGGTGGTCACGGACTTCTCGGTGACACCGCTCGCCGCGATGCGTGCTCGGTCCTTGCGGTCATAGGTGAGGTTGCGGGCCGCGTAGGCGCCGACCGCGGCCGCCGCGACACCCAGACATGCGCCGCCGACGGCAACCGCGTGACGCGCCGCCGGCACATGGATGTTCACGCGCCGAAGGGTCCCTGGCCTCGTCGCTTCAGATATCGCTCGAACTCCGCGGCCAGCGCGTCGCCGTCGATCTTGGCCATCACCTCGTCGGGATCGACCTCGGCGTCGCCGCGTTCCTCGAGGCCGCGCACGTAGTCGGCGATCTCCTCGTCGTCCTCGGTCATCTCGGTGACCGCACGCTCCCACTCCTCGGCCTGTTCGGGCAGGGTGCCCAGCGGCACCTCGATGTCGAGGACCTCCTCGACCCGGGTGAGCAGTGCGACCGTCGCCTTCGGGTTGGGTGGCGTCGACACATAGTGGGGGACCGCGGCCCAGAAGGACACCGCGGGCATGCCCGCCTGCACGAACAGGTCCTGGAGTACCCCGGTGATGCCGGTCGGGCCCTCGTAACGGCTCTCGGCGAGGTTGTACTGCGCCGCGGACTCACTGCTGTATGCCGCGCCGGTGACCGGCACCGGCCGGGTGTGGGGGGTGTCGGCGAGCAGCGCTCCCAGCATCACCGTGGTCTCGACCTCCAAGGCCTCGGCGAGTTCGACGATCTCTGCGCAGAACGCGCGCCACCTCATGTTGGGCTCGATGCCGCGCACCAGCACGATGTCGCGATCCGCACCGCGCGGACTGCAGTAGGAGATGGAGGTCGTCGGCCAGTCGATACGCCGCGTCACGCCGTCGATCTGATTCACTGTGGGGCGATTGACCTGGAAGTCGTAGTATTCATCGGAGTCGATGTCGACGAGGGGGCGGGCATCCCATTCCAGGGCCAGATGCTCGACGGCGCTGCTGGCGGCGTCCGCGGCGTCGTTCCATCCCTCGAAGGCCGCGAGCAGGATGGGTCTGCGCAGCTGGGGAAGGTTCGACATCTGCTCGGCGTTCACCGAACCAGCCTACGACCGAACACGCAGAGAGGGCGAACTACGCTGTCAACCATGTCCCCCGATAACTCCAGAACCGATCCGCGCAACTTCGACACGACGTTCATGTCGGCGATGTCGCGCCGGGTGCTGATCGGTGACGGGGCGATGGGCACGATGCTGCAGGCCGCCGATCTGACTCTCGAGGACTTCCGTGGCCTCGAGGGTTGCAACGAGATCCTCAACGACACCCGTCCCGACGTCCTCGAGGGCATCCACCGTGCCTACTTCGAGGCGGGCGCCGACGCCGTGGAGACCAACACCTTCGGTTGCAACCTCTCGAACCTCGGCGACTACGACATCGCCGACCGCATCCGGGAGCTGGCCTACAAGGGCGTCGCCATCGCCCGCGGCGTCGCCGACGAGATGGGGCCGTCCGCCGACGGCACCGACCGCTTCGTGCTCGGTTCGATCGGTCCGGGGACCAAGCTGCCCAGCCTCGGGCACACCACCTTCGCCGCGATCCGCGATGCCTACCTCGAATGTGTCATCGGCATGCTCGAGGGCGGGGCCGACGCGGTGCTGATCGAGACCTCGCAGGACCTGCTGCAGGTGAAGTCGGCGGTGGTGGCCGCGCGTCGCGCAATGGACCAGGTGGGTCGTCGGATCCCGATCATCACCCACGTCACGGTCGAGACGACCGGCACGATGCTCCTCGGTTCGGAGATCGGCGCGGCGCTCGCGGCACTCGAACCGCTCGGGATCGACCTCATCGGGCTGAACTGTGCGACCGGACCGGCCGAGATGAGCGAACACCTCCGGTACCTGTCCAAGCACGCCCGGATCCCGGTGTCGGTGATGCCGAACGCGGGCCTGCCTGTTCTCGGAGCCAACGGTGCCGAGTACCCGCTGACACCCGAAGAGCTGGCGCAGGCGATGGCGCAGTTCGTCGGCGAGTTCGGCCTGCAGTTCGTCGGTGGCTGCTGCGGCACGACACCCGAGCACATCCGGCAGGTCGCCGAGGCCGTCGCGCAGGTCGAGCCTGCGGTGCGCAACCCTGAACACGAGGCGGAGACGTCGTCGCTGTACTCGGCGGTGCCCTTCGACCAGGACGCCAGCTTCCTGGTCATCGGCGAGCGCACGAACACCAACGGCTCCAAGGCGTTTCGTGAGGCGATGATCGCCGGGGACTATCAGCGCTGCCTCGACATCGCCAAGGACCAGACCCGCGACGGCGCCCACATGCTCGACCTCAACGTCGACTACGTCGGCCGCGACGGCGCCGCGGACATGACCGAACTCGCCGGACGTTTCGCGACGTCATCGACGCTGCCGATCATGCTCGATTCCACCGAGCCAGAGGTGATCCGGGCCGGACTGGAGGCGCTGGGCGGGCGTTGTGCGGTGAACTCGGTCAACTACGAGGACGGCGACGGCCCGGACTCGCGCTTCACCAAGATCATGCAGCTCGTCGTCGAGCACGGCGCGGCGGTCGTCGCACTGACCATCGACGAGGAGGGCCAGGCCCGGACCGCCGACTGGAAGGTGAGTGTCGCCGAGCGGCTCATCGCCGACATCACCGGCAACTGGGGTCTGGCCGAAGAAGACATCATCATCGATGCGCTGACCTTCCCGATCTCCACCGGGCAGGAAGAGGTGCGCGGCGACGGCATCGAGACGATCGAGGCCATCCGCCGCCTGCACGAGTCGCATCCGGACGTGCACTTCACGCTGGGCATCTCCAACATCTCCTTCGGTCTCAACCCGGCCGCGCGTCAGGTGCTGAACTCGGTCTTCCTGCACGAGTGTGTCCAGGCCGGCCTGGACACCGCGATCGTGCATGCCTCGAAGATCCTGCCGATGGCGCGGATCCCCGAGGACCACCGTCAGGTGGCCCTGGATCTGATCTATGACCGCAGACGCGAGGGTTACGACCCGCTCCAGAAGCTGATGGAGCTGTTCGAGGGTGTCTCGGCGGCGTCTGCGCGTGAGTCGCGGGCCCAGGAGCTGGCGAAGCTGCCGTTGTTCGAGCGCCTCGAACGGCGCATCGTCGACGGCGAGCGCAACGGACTGACAGACGATCTCGACGAGGCGATGACGCAGGTCCCGCCGCTGTCGATCATCAACGACACCCTGCTGTCGGGCATGAAGACCGTCGGTGAACTGTTCGGTTCCGGCCAGATGCAGCTGCCGTTCGTGCTGCAATCCGCCGAGGTCATGAAAACCGCTGTCGCCCATCTCGAACCGCACATGGAAGCCACCGGCGAGGACGGCAAGGGCCGCATCGTGCTGGCCACCGTCAAGGGCGATGTCCACGACATCGGCAAGAACCTCGTCGACATCATCCTGTCCAACAACGGGTATGAGGTCGTCAACATCGGCATCAAGCAGCCGATCGCGACCATCCTCGACGTCGCGGCCGACAAACGCGCCGACGTGATCGGGATGTCGGGCCTGCTGGTGAAGTCGACGGTCGTGATGAAGGAGAACCTCGAGGAGATCAACTCGCGCGGCCTTGCCGACGAGTACCCGGTCCTCCTCGGTGGGGCGGCGCTGACGCGTTCCTATGTCGAGAACGACCTCTCGGAGACCTACGAGGGCGATGTGCATTATGCGCGTGACGCTTTCGAGGGTCTGCGCCTGATGGACGACATCATGGCGCTCAAGCGCGGCGGCGGACCCGACCCGGACAGCGAGGAGGCCAAGGCCGCGGCCGCGAAGGCTGCCGAGCGCAAGGCCCGCCACGATCGATCCAAGCGCATCGCGGCCAAGCGGAAGGCTGCCGAGGAACCTGTCGAGGTTCCCGCCCGGTCGGATGTGGTCGCCGACAACGACATCCCCACGCCGCCGTTCTGGGGCTCACGGATCGTCAAGGGCGTCCCGATCGCCGAATACATGCAGCTGCTCGACGAGCGCGCTCTGTTCCTCGGCCAGTGGGGGCTTCGCGGCGCCCGCGGCGGTGAGGGTCCGTCGTATGAGGACCTCGTCGAGTCCGAGGGCCGGCCCCGGCTGCGTTACTGGATCGACCGCCTCTCGACCGAGAACATCCTGCAGCACGCCGCGGTGGTCTACGGCTACTTCCCGGCCGTCAGCGAAGGCGACACGGTCCACGTGCTCACCGAGCCCGACCCCGATGCCCCGGTGCGGTTCAGCTTCCGGTTCCCCCGCCAGCAGCGGTCCCGTTTCCTGTGCATCGCCGACTTCATCCGGTCCCGCGACGACGCCAAGGCCGCGGGCAAGGTCGACGTCATGCCGTTCCAGCTGGTCACCATGGGTCAGCCCATCGCCGACTTCGCCAACAAGCTCTTCGCCGAGGACGCCTACCGCGACTACCTCGAAGTGCACGGCATCGGTGTGCAGCTCACCGAGGCGCTCGCCGAGTACTGGCATCAGCGGGTGCGCAGTGAGCTCAAGTTCGGCGACCGCGCCATGGACAGCGAGGATCCGGAAGACGCACAGGGTTTCTTCGATCTCGAATACCGCGGCGCGCGTTTCTCGTTCGGTTACGGCGCCTGCCCCGATCTCGAGGACCGCGCGAAGATGATCGAGTTGCTCGAGCCGGAACGGATCGGCGTGCAGCTGTCGGAAGAGCTGCAGCTACACCCGGAACAGTCCACCGATGCGTTCGTGCTGCATCACCCGGAAGCCAAGTACTTCAACACCTGACGCCGATGGCGGCTCTCGCCGCTGTGGTCAGAGACCGCTGAAGAGTTCTTCGAGGCGTTTCTCGATGACCGACGATGCGGGAGTCGTAGGCGTCGTACGAGTCGTAGGAGTCGGCTGGTCGGCCGGGTCGGCCATGACGAATCGTTGGTCGATGATGCGGCGGGCGTGCAGGCGGGGTGTGTACGGGCGTGGGGTATCGCCGGACGTCTGGGGTCCGTGGATCTCGTCGCGCACATCTTTCAGATGTGAGGCCAGCCGATCCGGGATATCCGGTCGCCGGTTGATGCGTTCGGGGTTGGGCGGTGCTCCCGGCTCGGCGTTGAGTCGCCAGACGCAGCGGCCTTCGTCGGATCCGTCGCGGAGCATCCAGGTGGTGTACTGGCCGGGTTTGTCGCCGACCATCCGGTTGTGTCGCGGGCAGGCGGGAGTCAGGTCGGTGATGTCGGTGAGTCCGCCCAGGCTCCAGTCGAGTTGGGCGTGATGCATCTCGACCTGGGAGGCGGGTTGCCCACAGCCGGGTGTGGAGCAGACCTCGCCATCGGGGCGGGCGAAGGAGACGAGGCGCTGATCGCGGGTGGCGAGGCGTTTGCCGTGTCCGAAGTACAGCGGGACGGCGGTGGTGTCCTTGAAGACCGCGAGGTAGGGCTGGGCGTCGGCAGCGAGCTCGATGACGTCGGCGATCGGCATGACTGTTCCGGTGACGGTCGTGGCGAGGCCGGCTTCGCGGATGAGGTCGTTGAGGTCGGCTTTGACGATGAGCTGGACCGGTAGGCCGCGGTGAGTCCGGCCGAGGAGGCCGTCTTCGAGCACGGCTTTCAGCAGCGCGTTGAAGGCGTCGTGGTTGATCTGGGCGGGTGTGCGCAGGTCGCGCGCGGCGGCAACCTTGACCACCGCGGGGTCGGCGTCTTCGAACGAGCCGTGCGGACTGTCCGGGTCCTCGGGATTGTTCATACCGGGTTTGGCCCACACGGCGAGCAGCATCGTGACCCGCGCGACCAGCTCGGGGGTGAGGGTGGCCGACATCTTTGCGGTCCCATCGGCACGCTGCCGATTCACCCAGAGGTTGCGGCGTCGTTGGCGGTCGGTGTCGTCGGCCAGGGTGCCGTCGGGGTCGAGATGGGCGATGAGACGTGCCCCGAGGTCGGTGATGTCGGCGGGGGTGTGGGCGACGGCGATCTCGGTCATCTGTCGTTCGGCGGCGACCTTCACGTCATGTTCGACGGCCAAGGGGATGTCATCCAGCACATCGACGACGGCTCGCACGTGTGCGGTGCCGACGGCGCCGTCGGCGAACGCCTTGGCCAGTGTGGGGTGGTCGGGTTCGAGTGGTTCGCCGAGATGATCGGAAAACGTGGCGAGGGCGTTCCGTTGTTTGTTGCGCCGCAACGGATCAGACACGCGCAGCCGGTGGGTCATGAACGAGGTGATACTGCGGTGTCCGGTGGTGCCGGAAAGGTCACGGTTGATGATCTCGACCATCTGCCGGTCCCCGGCGTATGTCACTCGTGCGATGGCGCGCTCGGTCGCGGCGGCCACCTCGACGAGCTCGGCGTCGGAACACCGGGATAGGTCGGTGGTCTGCAACTCCGTGGTGATCCGGTGTAGTTCGGCCACCAACTCCGACGCTCGGGACAGTGGCGTGTCAGTGTCGCTGGGCAATTGCGCTGTGTCGGACATGACGGTCACCCCCCGGAGCCGTTGGTTCGAATGTAGGTTCGAGGATACCAGCGAATCCATTGTGCCGCAATGATTATCAGAGGTCACTGAGGTCTGGTTCGGTGTCGGTGCCGTGTGGTAGAGGCCCGATCCTCACCATCATCGGAGCCGCACCGTTCACAGCGCCGCGGCCATCACTCCTGGCCGGCCAGTATCTCCGTCAGCTGCGGAACGATCTGCTTCTTGCGCGAGACGATGCCCTTGCCGAACGCGTGACCGTCGACGACGGTGACCCCGAGTGCGCGTTCGACGGCATCGACCGGTTCGCCGACGACCATCAGGTCCGAGTCGCAGGCGATGACGTCGGTGATCAGCAACAGGTACAGGTCGTACCCGGCGGACTGTTGCTCCGCGCGCATGGCCGTGAGGAATTCGTCGCGACGGTCGAGGACCTCGCCGGAGTCGACGGTGGTGAGCTGCGCGACACGCACGGTCGACGAGCCCATGGTGAAACTCTTGGCGTCGCGGGTGATGATCGTCGACGCCGCGTCGTCACCCAATGCTGTTCCGGCACGCAGTAATCGGTTTCCGTAGTCGGCGAGATCGACGCCGGCGATGGTCGCGAGTTCCTCCGCGGCGATGCGGTCGGCGTCCGTGGTGGTGGGGGAGTTGAGCAGCAGGGTGTCGGAGATGATCGCCGACAACATGATTCCCGCGGTGTCCGGTGGGATGTCCACGCCGTTCTCGGCGTACATGCGGGTGAGGATCGAACACGTGCACCCCACCGGCTCGACGCGCATGTACAGCGGGGCGGTGGTCTCGAAGTTCGCGACGCGGTGATGGTCGATGACCTTCAGAATGGTGACCTCGTCGAGGTCGGCGACGCTCTGTTGCCGTTCGTTGTGGTCGACGAGCATCACCTCCGACGGCGCGGCCCGCTCGATGACCCGCGGCGCGTCGAGCCCGAAATGGTCCAGCGCAAAGGCGGTCTCGCGACTGGGATGGCCGAGCGCCACCGCCTCGGTGTCGGCGCCCAGTGCCGCTTCGAGGCGAGCGAGCCCGATCGCCGCGCCGATGGCGTCGGAGTCGGGATTGCGGTGTCCGAACACGAGGATCTTCGACATGGTGGTCTGCTTCCGCTCGGCGCTTTTTGCTCCGACTCAGCCTACGGCGGGTGACGTCATCTCGTCAGCTGCTCGACGAGCAGGAGGACACGGTCGGCATCGTGGTCGGGCCGGAGGCGAGCGCCTCGGCGGAGTGTGGCCAGACCGCGCGTGGGATCAAGGCCGAAAAGCCATTGCCGACCGATAGTTGTATTCCTACAATCGTTGTATGTCTGCAACGGAATCGGTGACACCCACGCCGACCGAGGTCTGGTTCACGATGAACAGCCTCGTGCGAGACCACGCGAAACAGTCGCAGGGCCGCATCAGCGAGATCATCGACATCCCGTTCAGCAGGTTTCGTGCCCTCCGCAGGGTGGCCGTACGGCCGATGACGCAGCGCGACCTCGCCGAACGTATGGGAGTCGACGCCCCGGCGATGAGCGGGATCGTCAACGACCTCGTCAAACGAGGCCTGGTGACGCGCGAGACGGACGCGTCCGACGGCCGGTGCAAGCGCGTGACCATCACCGACGCCGGCCGTCGGGTGGTCGAGGAGGTCACCGGCAACCCGGACACCGCGCCCGAGATGTTCGCCGCACTCGACGACACGCAACTCCGGCAGCTCGACCGGCTGCTCGATCTGCTGCGCCAGGCGGCCGAGTCGTGAAGGCAGCCCTGTCATGAAGGCAGCCCGGTCATGAAGGCGACCCTGTCATGAAGGCGACCCTGTCATGAAGGCGACCCTGTCATGAAGGCGACCCTGTCATGAAGGCAGCCCGATCATGAAGGCGGCGCTGTCCGTCCGGTCGGCGAACGCCGAGCTCACCCGTAGGGACCGGTCCGTCATCCTGGCGACCTGCTGTCTGAGCCTGTTCATCGTCGGCCTCGACCTCTCCGCGGTCAATGTGGCCTTGCCGTCGATCGGTTCCGATCTCGGCGCCACGCCGTCGCAGCTGCAGTGGGTCATCGACTCCTACACGCTGGTCATCGCCGGCCTGCTGATCTTCGGTGGTTCGCTGGGTGATCGCCTGGGGCGCAAGCGGATCTTCCAGCTCGGCCTGCTCGTCTTCGGCGTTGCGTCGATCCTCTGTTCGCTGGCCCCGACCCCGGAGACCCTCATCGGCGCCCGGATGTTGCAGGCCGTCGGCGGGTCGATGCTCAATCCCGTTGCGCTGTCCATCGTCACGAACGTCTTCACCGATCCACGCGAACGTGCGCGGGCAATCGGACTGTGGGGCACCGCGATCGGGGTGAGCATGGCGTTCGGTCCGGTTGTCGGAGGCGCGCTGGTGTCGGGGATCGGTTGGGAGGCGATCTTCTGGCTCAACGTTCCGGTCTGTCTGCTCGCCATCGTCCTGAGCGCCCGTTTTGTGCCGGAGTCGAAGGCCGAGCGGGCACGCCGCGCCGACCCGGTCGGGCAGGTGCTGATCCTCACGTTCCTGGCCACCCTCACCTTCGCCATCATCGAAGGTCGACCGCTGGGCTGGGGATCGGCGCCCGTCATCGCATGTTTCGTGGTGTCCGCGTGCGCACTGGTCCTGCTCGTCTGGTTCGAGGGCCGCCGCGACGAACCCCTCCTCGACCCGCGGTTCTTCGGGAGCGTGCCGTTCACCAGCGCGGTGGCTTGTGCCGTCATCGCCTTCGCCGCAACCGGCGGTTTCCTGTTCCTCAACACGCTCTATCTCCAAGAGGTTCGCGGTATGTCGCCGCTGAGCGCCGGGCTGATGACCTTGCCGATGGCGGTCGCATCCGCGGTCTGCGCGCCGATCGCGGGCAGGCTGGTGGCCGACCGCGGGGCGCGGCTGCCGATGGCGCTCGGCGGTGCGTCCATGGGCCTCAGCGGCCTCATGCTGGCGGTCACGGCCGACGACACCAGCCTCTGGTATCTCGGGGCGTCGTATCTGGTCTTCGGCCTCGGTTTCGGTCTGCTCAACGCGCCGATCACCAACGCGGCGGTGTCGGGAATGCCTCGCACGCAGGCCGGCTTGGCGTCGGCGATGGCGTCGACCGGCCGGCAGGTCGGCACCGCGCTCGGCGTCGCGGGGTTCGGTGCGGTGGCCTTCGCCGGACTGAGTGGTTCGGTCGCCGACGGGCTCGCGACCGCTGCTCAGCCGGTCTGGCTGATCATGGCGCTGTGCGGGCTGATCGTCGTCGTACTGGCCGTCGTCTCGACCGGCACCTGGGCGCAGCGCACCGCGGCCAGGACCAGGGCCCGGATCGAATCCACCTCCGGCACCTGGCTGGTGTGAACGCAGGTGCGACCGCGTTCAGCCCTGTCCGGAGATCTCCGACGCCGAGGTCCGCTCCGGTCCGGCCGCCGGGCGACCCGTTGCGTTCCACAACTCAGCGTTCCACCACTCGGCGATCCGCTGCGCGATCGTCTCGGGTGTCCTGACCCAGCCGACGTGGCTCGTGTTGCCGCCTGGTGGACACTGCGTGTTGTCATACCGCCAGTGCGTCAACGCATCCGGCGCGAACGCGGCATCGAAGGCCCGTGCGGCGGCGTCGGTCACGATCTCGTCGTCGTCGAGGCGGATCGACAGGGTCGGCGTCTCGATGCTGCCGTCGAGTGCGAAGGGCGCCCGCCCGGTGAGGACCATGTGCGCCCATTCCCGCATCAGCGTGCGGGGCGTGGGACCGCCGAAACCCTGGCGCGGCCAATGCCCGACGATCCCCGACACCGGTGGAACGGCGGCCGCGACGGCGCCCAGCGGCACACCGCGCAGCCCGTAGTGGCCGAACCAGGGGACCGACGCACCGACGGCGACGATGCCGTCGGGTGTGTGGTCGGCGGGCGTTCGGTCGGCGGTCTGGGCGACCTGTGCGGCGAGTTGGGCGCCCAGGCTGTGGCCGATCACGAGGACCCAGGTGCGCGTGGTCTCGGTGTGCGTGGTCTCGGTGTGCGTGGTCTCGGTGTGCGCGGCGTCGGCGCGCGACCTGGCGACGGCATCGGCGAGGTCTGCGGCCTCGTCGGCGTAGCCCCAGTCCGTGGTCCGCGACGGCGGCACCGAACCCTCCTCGATGCCGCGACGGGCGACGACTACGGCGTCGAACCCCTGCGCACCCAGAGCGTCGATCAGGCGGCGGTACACCCGTGCCGGGACGCCCATCGCGGGGGAGATGAGGACGGTGGTGTGCCCGGTGTCGGCGGTGTCGGTCATGGTCTCCAGCGTGACTGCCCCCGGGGACGAGCACCACTACCCATCAGGTAGTGGTTTCGCTTCGGGCCGATCTGGATAACGTCGGAGGATGATCGATCGCAAGGGAGCGGTACATGTCCGACGTCACTGATTACTCCGAGACCTGCGCCCGTCTGGCCGAGGCCGCCGTGGACCGCGGGGTCCACATCGCGGTGGCCGAATCGTTGACCGGGGGCAATCTCGCCAGCGAGCTGAGCAAGGCGCCGGAGGCCGGCACCTGGTTCCGCGGGGGCGTCATCGCCTACCACGAAGACGTCAAGTTCGGGCTCCTCGAGGTACCGGAGGGTCCGGTCGTCAGCGAACCGGCCGCCCACGCGATGGCGGCGACCACCGCCAAACTCTTCGACGCCGAGATCGTCGTGGCGGTCACGGGTGAGGCCGGGCCGGAACCCGACGAGGCCGCGGCTGGCACGGTGTGGTTCGGACTGGACAACCGCGGACGGGTCAGCACGAGTCGCAAGGAGTTCGACGGGGAGCCCGAGGAGGTGCTCGCCCAGACCATCGGCCACGCGCTGGAACTCATCGGGACGTGCCTGGAGGTGTGAGCGGTCGGCCGGGGCCGTTACCTTCGAGGTGGTCGTCCGGCGGCGCGCGCGGCCCTAGGATGACCTCATGGCCGTCGAGGTGGGAACCATGCTCGCGCAGTGGCGGTCTCGCCGGTCCATCAGCCAGCTCGACCTGGCCTACGAGGTAGGGGTCTCGCCCAAGCACCTCAGTTTCGTGGAGACCGGCAAGTCCCGCCCGAGCCCGACACTGCTCGACGCACTCGCCGAACGCCTCGACATCCCTCTGCGCGAACGGAATTCGCTGCTCCTCGCAGCAGGTCACGCTCCGCGCTACAGCGAGCAACCCCTCGACGCGGAGACGATGTCGCACGTCCGGGCGTCGGTCAAACGGCTGCTCGACGCGCACAACCCGAACATGGGCATGGCGCTCGACCGCACCTGGAACGTGGTGCTGGCCAACGACACCGCCCTGGCGCTGCTCAGCCTGCTCCCGGACGAGCTGCAGACCCGCCCGGTCAACCTGTTCCGGGTCTCGTTGCATCCCGACGGATTCGCCCGGATGACGCACAACTTCGACGAGTGGGCGGGTTACCTGCTCGATCTGCTCCGCCGGATGACCCGCATCACCGGAGACGAGCGTCTGGCGGCGCTGGAACGAGAGGTCTCGGCGTACCCGACCGTCTCCGCGATCGACGCCGGCCTCGTGCGCGACCGCACAGAACTGCTGGTGCCTCTGGAGATCGAACTGGGGGATCAGCTGCTGTCGTTCTTCAGCACCCTGACCACGTTCGGGTCGCCCCGCGACGTCACCCTCGACGAGCTCACCATCGAGCTGTTCTACCCGGCCGACGAACCCACCGAACGTTGGGTTGAGAAGATGCAGGGGTGACCGACGCCGATTCCTCCGACCCGACAGCACCACGACCGGCCGCCGTCCTCTGGGACATGGACGGGACCCTGCTGGACTCCGAGCCGATCTGGGACATCGCGATGGCGGAGCTGGCCGCCCGGCACGGCATCGTTCTGACCCCGCGCCTGCGGGCGTCGACGCTCGGCAACTCGTTGCCGGATGCGCTGGCGAAGGTCCACGACGCGGCAGGTGTGCCGGCCGCCGACCGGGGCCCCGACGCCGACGGGCGCTGGATGCTCGACCGCGTGAACGAGCTGTTCGCACAGGACCTCCCGTGGCGTCCCGGTGCGCGTGAGGCACTGGACCTGGTGGCCGGCGCCGGTATCCCGATGGTCCTGGTGACCAACACGGTGCGTGAGCTCACCGAGGTCGCCCTGGAGACCATCGGGCGCGGACGCTTCGCCGCCACCGTGTGCGGCGACGAGGTGGCGGTGGGGAAACCGGCCCCCGATCCCTACCTGCGTGCCGCCGAACTGCTGGGTGTGCCGCCTGCGGAGTGTCTGGCCGTCGAGGACTCGCCGACCGGGACGCAGGCGGCCACGGCGGCCGGATGCCCGACGCTCGTCGTCGAATCGGCCGCGCCCGTCGAGCCCGGTCCGTTGCGTGTGTTCCGGCCCTCTCTGGTCGGGCTGGGGCTCGACGACATCGCCGAGGCATGGACCGGCGGTCTCGCGCACATCACGACATGCCAAAATGAGGAATCGTGAAGACTTTCGAGGAGCTGTTCGCCGAACTCAGCGACAAGGCGCAGAGCCGACCCGAGGGCTCGGGTACGGTTGCCGCTCTCGACTCCGGTGTGCACACCCTGGGCAAGAAGATCATCGAGGAAGCCGGCGAGGTGTGGCTGGCCGCCGAGCACGAGTCCGACGAGTCGCTGGGCGAGGAGATCTCCCAACTCATGTACTGGCTGCAGGTGATGATGATCAAGCGGGGTCTCTCGCTGGAGGACGTGTACCGACATCTGTGACCGGACGACCCGGTCCGGACCCGTTCCACAGATCGCCGCACGACCTCCACCGCTCAGTTGAGCGCCACCCCCACGAAAAGGACATCGAGATGCTGAGAGTGGCCGTACCCAACAAGGGTGCGCTCTCCGAATCCGCGTCGGCCATCCTCTCCGAGGCCGGCTACCGCAGACGGACCGACTCCAAGGACCTCACGGTCCTCGACAACAACAATGACGTCGAGTTCTTCTTCCTCCGCCCCAAGGACATCGCGATCTACGTCGGGTCCGGTCGCCTCGACCTCGGTATCACCGGTCGCGACCTCGCCCTGGATTCGGGTGCCGAGGTCGGTGAACAGCTCGCCATGGGCTTCGGGTCGTCGACCTTCCGTTACGCCGCACCCGCCGATCAGCAGTGGAGCGTCACCGATCTCGCAGGCAAGCGGGTCGCGACGTCGTACCCGAACCTCGTGCGCGCCGACCTCGGCTCGCACGGCATCACCGCCGACATCATCCGCCTCGACGGCGCGGTGGAGATCTCCATCCAGCTCGGCGTGGCCGACGCGATCGCCGATGTGGTGGGCTCGGGGCGCACGCTCCGCCAGCACGGTCTGGCCGCGTTCGGGGAGTCACTGTGCGACTCCGAAGCCGTCCTGATCTCCCGGCGCGACGCCGCCCTGACCAAGGCCGAGAAGCAGTTCGTCGCCCGCGTCCAGGGTGTGGTGTTCGGCCAGCAGTACGTGATGATCGACTACGACTGCCCCAAGAGCCTGCTCGAACAGGCGTCGAAGCTCACCCCGGGCCTCGAGTCGCCGACCGTCGCCCCGATGGCCGATCCCGACTGGGTCGCGGTACGCGCGATGGTCCCGCGCCGGGATCACCAGAACCTCATGGACGAGCTCTCCGAACTCGGCGCCAAGGCCATCCTGGCCACCGACATCCGGTCCTGCCGGTTCTAGACCGGGTCGGGAACGGAGCCTCCGCTACCGCTACCCGCCCACTGCGCTGAGCATCAGGGTCTGCGCCGACCGGCCCATGTGCCCCGACGCGTCGTAGAGGTCGGCGAAGGTGCTGCCGAAACCGTCCGGCCCGGCGATCATGTGTGCGTCGATGCCCACCCATGGTCCGCTGGGCACCCGGGTCAGGTGGACGGTCGTGTCGGTGTTCATCCAGGTCCAGCGGTTCGGCCGGAGACGTGTGCCCAGCCCGTTGGCGACGTCGATGACCGTGAACATCGACTCGAGGTCGGTGGTCTTCTCGCCGGCGACGAGTGGGATGGCAGGGCGCAGCCACACCGCGGGCGTCTCGCCGTTGCGGCCCTCCACGCGGGCGGACTCGATCGTGCCGATGAAACCGAGGGTGCCCCAGTCGACCGCCTCACCGCTGTCGTCGGGGAACCCGATGACGGGCTCGAGCTCGTCCGGCAGTGGTGTCAGGGGAGCGGGACCGTTCGCGATCTCGGCGGTGTCGGCACCACGCAACCGCCAGCCCACCGACCGAGCCGCGGCACGGTAGGAGCCGTCGGGCTGCTGCACCTCGAGTTCGGTCTCGACCAGGCTGATCTGGCGACCGGGACGGACGACGCGGGCGCGAATCCTGTTGACGCCCAAGCCCACCGGGCCGAGGATCTCGGTGGTCACGCGCGTCAGGTGCAGTAGCGGATCCGGTGCGCATCGCAGCAGCGAGCGCATCATGAGTCCGGCGGGCGGACCGCCGTGCTGCATCGTCGGCGACCACACGCTCAACGTGGCGTCGGTCGGTCGGAAGTACTCGTAGTGCTCGTCGCGTTCTTCGGCGCCGACGAGGACGGCGCGTCGATCGGTTCGTAGTACCAGCTCTCCACGCAGCCAACTCTATGACCATCGACATAATGGCCGGCGGCGGGGTGTGTCGGGTGTTTCCGGTCAGACAGCGAAACCCGGCGGGGGTCCGGGGTACGGCGGGATCTCGCCGCCGAACTCGGGGCAGCGGGCGTGGTGTTCGCAGAACTTGCAGAGCCACGAGCGGCGGGGACGGAAGTCCCCGGAGGCCACGCCGGCGCGGATCGCCTGCCAGATCGCGCGCAGGGTGCGCTCGAAGCGGAGGAGTTCGTCGTGGTCGGGGTGGTAGATCAGCTGCTGCCCGTCGGAGAGGTACATGAGCTGCAGCCGTGCCGGTACGACGCCGCGGGTGCGCAGGATGGCGAGTGCGTAGAACTTCATCTGGAACAGGGCCTTGGCCTCGTAGGCCTGGCCGGGGGATCGACCGGTCTTGTAGTCGACGACGCGGATCTCGCCGGTCGGGGCGACGTCGATGCGGTCGATGAAACCGCGCATCAGCATGTCGTCGGCGTCGATCTCGACATGCTCCTCCACCGCGTCGGCATCGAAAGCGGTCGGGTTCTCCATCGTGTAATACGTGGCGATGAGCTTCTGGGCGTCGGCGATGAAGGCCTCGTGCCCGTCGTCGCCGATGATCTTCGCGAGTTCGGGGTCGCCCTCGCACAGAGCGGCCCAGGCGCCCTCGACGAGCAGCTCCGCCGAATCCTGGGTGCGGAGTTCGGCCGGCATGTCGAACAGGTTCTCCAGTGCGGCGTGAACCACGGTGCCGCGGGTCTGGGCGGCGGTCGGCGTCTCCGGGAAACGGTCGATGGCGCGATACCGGTAGAGCAGCGGGCACTGTTTGAAGTCGGCGGCGCGCGACGGCGACAGCGCGAGCGGCCGGCCGACGATGCCGCGCGCGGCGTCGGCCGGCGGCGTGACCGGGCCGTCGGTCGCGGCGCTGGTCGAAGGGTCCCCGGTACCGGTCATCGTCCTCACATTCGCAGAGTAGGCCGTGGTCCCGACAGTGTGCCTCCAGCGACACTCGGCGAGAGCTCCCGGCGACGTCGGGTAACGTCCTCACGGCCCACGAACCCGGCCTCGTCTCGCGATCAGCGGATCCGGCCGGAGTTCGGAGAAGTTCACGAGAGGAAGTACCAGTGCCCACCACCGGACCGTTCGCCGTCGGCGACCGGGTTCAGCTGACCGATGCGAAGGGGCGCAAGTTCACGGTGCTGCTCGACGAGGGCAAGCTGTTCCACACGCACCGCGGCGCGATCGCCCACGACGACCTGATCGGGTCTCCCGAAGGCAGCATCGTCTCGGCGACGAGCGGCACCCAGTACCTCGCCCTGCGACCGCTGCTCGTCGACTATGTGCTGTCGATGCCGCGCGGCGCCCAGGTCATCTATCCCAAGGACGCGGCGCAGATCGTGCTCGAGGGCGACATCTTCCCGGGTGCCCGCGTACTCGAGGCCGGCGCAGGCTCGGGTGCCCTGACCTGCTCGCTGTTGCGCGCGGTCGGCGGCGACGGCGAGGTGGTCTCCTTCGAGATCCGCGACGACCACGCCGAGCATGCGGTCCGCAACGTGGAGACGTTCTTCGGCGGCCGCCCGGACAACTGGCACCTCACCGTCGACGACCTCGCCAACATCGATCGCGACGAGCGCTTCGACCGGATCATCCTGGACATGCTCGCGCCGTGGGAGCAGCTCGACGCGGTGCGCGCGATATTGAAACCAGGCGGAGTGTTGACCGTCTACGTGGCGACGGTGACGCAGCTGTCCCGGGTGATGGAGGCCTTGCGTGAGCAGGGCTGCTGGACCGAGCCGCGTGCGTGGGAGACCCTGCTGCGCGAATGGAGCGCGGTCGGTCTCGCGGTGCGGCCCGAACACAAAATGCAAGGCCACACGGCGTTTCTCATCACCGCGCGCCGCCTGGCCGACGGCACCACCACCCTGCGCCCGCAGCGCCGTCCCAGCAAGGGCTGAACAGGCGCGCGATCGACGGTGAAACGTCGCGAATACGTTGCGAAGCCGCACATTTAACACACCGTCAACACCTCCGGATGCGCGGCGGACGGCGATTCGGCGTCGCTCCCGGTAGCGTAGGGATACGGCGCGAGCATTCCGATCGAGGGATCGGGTGATTGCCGGCGAGAGGAGTCAGCAATGACCGAATCTGACCGCCATGACGCGACCGGGGATCGCACGGTCCCCGGCAGCGGAAGTGCACCCGACGGGGGGTTCATACCGACCTACGATCCACCGTCGGCGAGGAACGTCTCGGATTCACAGGCACCGCGGGGTGCGGCCGGGCGCCAGGCGGATGCCAGAGACCTTCAGGAGCGGGTCGACAGCCTCACCTCGCGGAACGCGAAGCTGCTCGACACGCTCAAAGAGGCGCGGCAACAACTCATCGCCCTGCGCGAGGAGGTCGACCGTCTCGGTCAGCCGCCGAGCGGCTACGGCGTCCTGCTGGACGTCTATCCCGACGCCACCGTCGACGTGTTCACCTCGGGCCGGAAGATGCGGCTCACGTGCTCCCCGAACATCGACACCGACACCCTGACCAAGGGTCAGACGCTGCGGCTGAACGAGGCGCTGACGATCGTCGAGGCCTGCGAGTTCGACACGGTCGGCGAGATCAGCACCCTGCGTGAGGTCCTCGCCGACGGGCTGCGCGCCCTGGTCGTCGGACACGCCGACGAGGAGCGCGTCGTGTGGCTGGCCGAGCCGCTGCTCGGCGACGTCGACGGCGAGGACGGCAAGCGCCGCAAGCTGCGCCCCGGCGATTCCCTGCTCATCGACACCAAGGCCGGATTCGCCTTCGAGCGCGTGCCCAAGGCCGAGGTCGAGGATCTGGTCCTCGAAGAGGTTCCCGACGTCGGCTACGAGGACATCGGCGGTCTCGGCCGGCAGATCGAGCAGATCCGTGACGCCGTGGAGCTGCCGTTCCTGCACAAGGACTTGTTCCGCGACTATCAGCTCCGACCGCCAAAGGGTGTCCTGCTCTACGGCCCGCCCGGGTGCGGTAAGACGCTGATCGCCAAGGCCGTGGCCAACTCGCTGGCGAAGAAGATCGCGCTGGCCCGCGGCGACGACGCGAAAGAGGCGAAGTCGTACTTCCTCAACATCAAGGGTCCCGAACTGCTGAACAAGTTCGTCGGTGAGACCGAGCGTCACATCCGGCTGATCTTCCAGCGCGCACGGGAGAAGGCCTCCGAGGGCACGCCGGTCATCGTCTTCTTCGACGAGATGGACTCGATCTTCCGTACCCGCGGGTCGGGGGTGTCCTCCGACGTCGAGACCACCGTCGTGCCGCAGCTGCTCAGTGAGATCGACGGCGTCGAAGGCCTCGAGAACGTCATCGTGATCGGTGCGTCGAACCGCGAGGACATGATCGACCCCGCGATCCTGCGTCCCGGCCGCCTCGACGTGAAGATCAAGATCGAACGCCCCGACGCGGAGTCGGCGATCGACATCTTCTCCAAGTACCTCACCGAGGAGCTGCCCATCCACGCCGACGACCTCGGCGAGTTCGGCGGCGACCGCACGGCATGCATCAATGCGATGATCGAGAAGGTCGTCGAGCGGATGTACGCCGAGAGCGAGGACAACAGGTTCCTCGAGGTCACCTACGCCAACGGCGACAAAGAGATCATGTACTTCAAGGACTTCAACTCCGGCGCGATGATCCAGAACGTGGTCGACCGGGCGAAGAAGTACGCGATCAAGTCGCAGCTGGACACCGGGACACCGGGACTGCGGGTGCAGCACCTCTTCGATTCCATCCTCGACGAGTTCGCGGAGAATGAAGATCTGCCCAACACCACCAACCCCGACGACTGGGCCCGGATCTCGGGCAAGAAGGGCGAGCGGATCGTCTACATCCGGACCCTGGTCACCGGCAAGAGTTCCGGCGCCAGCCGCGCCATCGACACCGAGACCAACACCGGGCAGTACCTCTGACCGTTCGACCTGTCATCTCGCACTGACGGCCGACTCCGCAAGGGGTCGGCCGTCTGCATGACAGAACGGCATGAAAACCGGCTCCAAGCACTAGAGTTGTCGGCGATGAACAGTACATCGATGGCGCGTGGGCGGGTGATCGTCGACGGTGGGTCGCCTCATCCGCTGGGTGAGTCGCAGCGCATCACGCTGGGTCGCGAGCCCGACAACGACATCGTGATCAATCATCCGATGGTCTCGCGTCGGCATCTCGCCATCGAGTGGCGCGGTGCCGCCTGGTATCTGGTCGACATCGGCAGCACCAACGGCTTCTTCGCCAACGGCACGCGGATGGCCGAACTCGTGGTCGCGGGGTCGGCTCAGGTACGCCTCGGTGACGTGAACACGGGACCGGTCGTCGATCTGGTCGTCGACGCCTTCGTGCCGGGCGGACGCCCGCCGATTCCTCGACAGCCGCCGCGGCCGCCCCGAGGGGTGCAACCCGGGTATCCCTCCGGTCGTCCGGGGCCGAGGTCCGCCGGTTTCCGCTCTCCCGGTCACGGGGCGCCGATCTCGGGGCAGATGCCCGCGCCGGGTCCGGGTGGTCCCGCGCGTCCCGGCGGAATGGATCCCATGCCGCAGGACGTGCTCGACGCACCTCATCTGCAGGCGCTGCAGCAGAACGTGTCCGGGGTGTACCGGTTGCCCGGCGCGCCGACGCCACCTGAGCGAGAGTCGATCTCGCTGCGCGGCGTGCAACGGATCGGCCGTACCCCCGACAACGACATCGTCGTCAGCGACGTCCTCGCCTCGCGCCACCACGCCCAGGTGTCGAGTCGCGGTGCCGCGCTCGTCATCGAGGACCTCGGAAGTGTCAACGGCACGTTCGTCAACGGGCGGCGGGTGTCGAGCGCCCCGCTGACCGACGGCGACGTGGTCACCATCGGCAACAGCGACTTCGTGGTGTCCGGGGGCACCCTCATGCGCGGCCAGGAGAGCTCGGCCGTCGCCGACGGCCTCCATGTCCACGGGGTCAGCCTCATCGTCGACGGCGGTAAGCGTCTGCTCGCCGACGTCGACTTCAGTGCGAGTCCCGGCACGTTGACCGCGGTGATCGGTCCGTCCGGGGCCGGCAAGTCGACGGTGTCGAGGATCGCGGCGGGCCTGAACTCCCCGACGAGTGGCCTGGTCACGTTCGAGAGCCGAAATGTGCACGCCGAGTACGACGCACTCCGCACCCGTATCGGCATGGTGCCGCAGAAGGACGTGCTGCACCACAAGCTGACCCTGCGACAGGCGCTGCGCTATGCCGCCGAACTGCGACTGCCGCCCGACCTGTCCAAGGCCGACCGGGACCGCGTCATCGACGGCGTGCTCAGCGAGTTGCAGTTGACCGAGCACGTCGACACCCGCGTGGAGAAGCTGTCCGGCGGGCAGCAGAAACGCGCGTCGGTCGCGATGGAGCTGCTGACCGGTCCGTCGTTGCTCATCCTCGACGAACCGACCTCCGGTCTCGATCCCGCGCTCGACCGCCAGGTGATGGCGACGCTGCGGCGCCTCGCCGATGCGGGGCGCGTGGTCCTGGTGGTCACCCACTCGCTGACGTACTTGTCGATGTGCGATCAGGTGCTGTTGCTGGCCCCCGGCGGCAAGACGTCGTACTGCGGTCCGCCCGGACAGGTCGAGGGGGAGATGGGCACCGCCGACTGGGCCGAGATCTTCGCCTACGTCGCCGATCAGCCGGACACCGCCCACATGCGCTACCTCGACCGGCACCGCCGCACACCCAACCCGCCACCCCCGCAGCGGCCACCGGGCCCGCCGATCCCGGTGCCGCACACCAGTTTTGTGCGGCAGTCCTCCACCATCGCCCGCCGGCAGGTCAGGCTCGTCTTCGCCGACATCGGCTACCTCGTGTTCCTCGTGCTGCTGCCGGTCGTGCTCGGCCTGCTGACCCTGGTGATCCCGGGTTCGAGCGGGTTCGCGCGTCTGGAGGTGATACCGAACGCGCCACCGCCCAAGGACGCTGCCGAGGCGATCCAGATCCTGGTGGTCCTCGTGGTGGGTGCGGCGTTCATGGGTGCCGCGCTGACCGTGCGCGATCTCGTCGGCGAACGCGACATCTTCGAACGAGAACGCGCTGTCGGGTTGCGCCCCGGCGCCTACCTGTTCGCGAAGATCGTCGTGTTCTTCATCGCGGCTGTCCTGCAGACGATCATCATGGTCGGCATCACTTTCGCCGGCCGCGGTCTGCCCGACTTCGGCGGTCCGGTCCTGCCCCCACCGCTGGCGTTGCTCGTCGCCGTCGCCGTGCTCGCGTGCGTGAGCACGCTTGTCGGGCTGGCCATCTCCTCGGCCGTCAGATCCAACGAGCAGGTCATGCCGCCACTGGTCATCGCCGTGATGGTGCAGTTGGTGTTCTGCGGCGGTCTGTTCAAACTCGACGGTGCCGGCCTCGAGCAGTTGTCGTGGATCTTCCCGTCCTTCTGGGGGTACGTCGCGGCCGCCGGGAGCGTCGACCTCTACAGCATCAATGTGGCTGCACCCCAACGCATCTCACTGTGGGAGACCTCGATCGCCCACAGCGCGCTGGCCTACGGGGTGCTCGCCCTCATCAGCGTCGTGTTGCTGGCGTTCACCTACTCACGGCTGCGCCTGAAGAAGCACTGATCCCGGCGCGAGGCAGATGCCGGGGCCGGATCACCCGGCCACGGCGCCTGCCGGGGCCGGGAATCGCACGAGACCGAGTTCGGCCTCGTGGGAGAGCAACGGGTGCCGGGGGAGTACCCGCACCGTGTATCCGAGGTGGCCCGACACCGGCGGCGTGACGTGCGCCGAGAACACTGCTCGGCCCGACGCGTCACGGTCGGGCGCCGGGCGCATCTCCACGACGGTCGGTTCGACGAGATCGCCGTCGTCGGTGACCCGCCCGAGGATCACCTGCACCGAGACGGCGTCGGGGGCGAGGTCGCCGAGCGCGACGTGGGCGGTGACGCACAACCCGTCCTCGAGTTGCTCGTCGTCCACACCGGCGACGAGCACCGACGACCAGCCGGTCTCCACCGTCTGGCGGTAGGCGGCGAGATCGCGTGCCCCGGCGTAGGAGTCGGCGCTCGCCGCGACGTAGGCCTGCGCGGCCGGACAGTACAGCTCGGTGGTGTAGTCGCGGACCATCCGCGAGGCCAGGACCTGCGGCCCGAGCCGGGTCAGGGTGTGCCGCATCATCTCGATCCAGCGCTGCGGCAGCCCGTTCTCGTCGCGGCGGTAGAACAGCGGGATGACGGTGTCCTCGAGAAGCGTGTACAGCGCCTCGGCCTCGAGGTCGTCGCGGCGGTTCTCGTCGGCGATGCCCTCGGCCGACGGGATGGCCCAGCCGTTCTCGCCGTCGGCCATCTCGTCCCACCAGCCGTCGAGGATCGACAGGTTGAGACCGCCGTTGAGTGCGGACTTCATCCCCGAGGTTCCGCACGCCTCCATCGGTCGAACCGGGTTGTTCAGCCACACATCGCATCCCGCGTAGATGTGGCGGGCCATCGAGATGTCGTAGTCGGGAAGGAACACGATGCGGTCGCGCAGCTCGGGATCCTCGGTGAAGCGCACCACCTGCTGGATGAGGGCCTTGCCGCCGTCGTCGGCGGGGTGTGCCTTGCCCGCGATCACGAGCTGGACGGGACGTTCGGGGTCGGTGAGGATGGCGCGCATGCGGTCGGGATCGCGGAGCATCAGGGTCAGGCGCTTGTAGGTGGCTGCGCGCCGCGCGAATCCGATCGTGAGCGCGGCGGGGTCGAAGATGTCTGCGGCCCAGCCGAGTTCGGCGTCGGTGAAGCCGCGCTCACGCCCGCTGGCGTGCGCGCGCCTACGAACCTCGTCGACGAGGTCGGCCCGCAGCTGTTCGTGGGTCTCCCAGATCGTCGCGGCGGCCAGGCCCGCGTACACCTCGGGCGCCGAATCCTCGTCACCCGAGGCCAAGTCGCGCCATTCCCGGGACACCCACGTCGGCCCGTGGACCCCGTTGGTGACGGCTCCGATCGGCACATCCGCGGCGTCGAATCCGGGCCACAGGTCGGCGAACATCTCTCTGCTGACCGCACCGTGCAGCTGCGACACCCCGTTGCTGCGCTGGCCGAGCCGGAAACCCATGTGCGCCATGTTGAACACACCGGGGTCGGCCTCGTCGCCGAGTTCGGCGACCGTGGACGCCGGGAGACCGGGCAGCAGACGGGAACGGCCGGCCCCGTCGGGGTCGAGGTAGCGGTTCAGCAGGTCGGTGGGGAAGCGGTCGATGCCTGCCGGCACCGGGGTGTGGGTGGTGAAGATGTTCGACGCACGGACCACGGCCTCGGCGGTGTCGAAGTCGAGACCGGTGGCGACCAGTTCGCGGATGCGTTCGACGCCGAGGAATCCCGCGTGCCCCTCGTTCATGTGGAACACCGTCGGTGCGGGCCGTCCGGTGATCCGCACGTATTCGCGGAGGGCGCGCACCCCGCCGATGCCGAGCAGGATCTCCTGGACGATGCGATGTTCCTGGTCGCCGCCGTAGAGGCGGTCGGTGACCGAGCGCAGGTCAGCGCTGCCGGGTTGCTGCCCGAAGGGGTCGGGATCGTTGAGGGCGATGTCGGAGTCCAGCAGCAGCAGTGGGATCCGGCCGACCTCGGCCACCCAGACCTGCGCCGACAGGGTCGCGCCGCCGGGCATCGAGATCTCGACGATGACGGGGGTGTCGCCGTCAGTGAGCAGGCTCAGGGGGCGTTCGCCCGGATCGTTCACCGGGTAGCGCTCGACCTGCCAGCCGTCGCGGTCGAGTCCCTGGCGGAAATACCCGGAGCGATAGAACAATCCGACCCCGATCAGCGGCAGCCCGAGGTCGGAGGCGGCCTTGAGGTGATCGCCAGCCAGGATACCGAGGCCACCGGAGTAGATGGGCAGCACCTCGGAGATCCCGAACTCCATGGAGAAGTACGCGATGCCGGGCGGAATCCGGTCGCCACTATCGGCGGAGCCGTCCGTCAGCTCAGCCGCGTACCGGCCGAACCATTGTGGTGCGGCGAGATACTGCTCCAGGCTGTCGTGCGCCTCGGTGACGCGCGCGACGAATGCGGCGTCGGCGGCGAGTTCGGTCAGTCGCGCCGGGTCGGTGTCGGCGAGAACGCGCAGCGGATCCCCGGTCGCCGACCACCGATCCGGGTCGATCGTCGCGAACAGGTCCTGGGTGGGCGCATGCCACGCCCAGCGCAGGTTCTGCGACAGCGGACCCAGGGCGGCGAGCTCGGCGGGTAACGGGACCCGAACGGTGAACCGGCGGTGTGCTTTCACCGGCATGACGGTACCCACGCAGCGCGGCGGCTGCGACCGGCGGGACGAGAACATCTACCCTCGAAGCATGCAGCGAATCATCGGTACCGAGGTCGAGTACGGAATCTCCGCTCCCGGCGACCCGACCGCGAATCCGATCATGACCTCCACCCAGGCGGTTCTCGCCTATGCCGCGGCGGCCGGTGTGCCGCGGGCCAAGCGCACCCGCTGGGACTACGAGGTCGAGTCCCCGCTCCGCGACGCCCGCGGTTTCGACCTCGGGCGTGGGTCCGGACCGGCCCCGATCATCGACGCCGACGAGATCGGCGCGGCCAACATGATCCTCACCAACGGGGCGCGGCTCTACGTCGACCACGCCCATCCCGAGTACTCCGCACCCGAGGTCACCGACCCGTTGGACGCGGTGATCTGGGACAAGGCGGGCGAGCGCGTGATGGAGGCCGCCGCGCGGCATGTGGCCAGCGTGCCCGGCGCACCCAAACTGCAGCTGTACAAGAACAACATCGACGGCAAGGGCGCCTCGTACGGCACCCACGAGAACTACCTCATGGCGCGCGAGACGCCGTTCACCGCGATCATCGCCGGACTCACGACGTTCTTCGCCTCCCGGCAGGTGATCACCGGGTCGGGCCGGGTGGGCATCGGACAGTCCGGCGACGAGGCCGGCTACCAGCTCTCGCAGCGCTCGGACTACATCGAGGTCGAGGTCGGACTCGAGACCACCCTCAAGCGCGGCATCATCAACACCCGCGACGAGCCGCACGCCGATCCCGAGCGGTACCGCCGGCTGCACGTGATCATCGGCGACGCGAACCTGGCCGAGACCTCGACCTACCTCAAGGTGGGGACCACCGCGCTGGTCCTCGACCTCATCGAGGCGGGCGTCGACTTCTCCGACATCGAGCTCGCGCGCCCGGTCCAGGCCGTGCACACCATCAGTCACGACCCGTCGCTGACCGCCACCGTCGCGCTGACCGACGGTCGTGAACTGACCGGCCTGGCGCTGCAGCGCGAGTATCTGGAGCGCTGCCAGAAGTTCCACGACACCGAGCACTCCGACGACGAACGCGCCGCGCACGTCCTGGCGACCTGGGCCGATGTGCTCGACCGTCTCGAGCGTGACCCGATGGAATGCGCCGACATCCTCGACTGGCCCGCCAAGCTGCGCATCCTCGAGGGTTTCCGTCAGCGTGAGGGCCTGTCGTGGTCGGCGCCGCGCCTGCAGCTCATCGACCTGCAGTACTCCGATGTGCGTCTCGACAAGGGCCTGTACAACCGACTGGTCGCCCGCGGCTCGATGAAGCGCCTCGTCGACGAGAACGACGTGCTGGCCGCGATCACCGAGCCGCCGCGCAACACCCGTGCCTACTTCCGCGGCGAGTGCCTGCGCCGGTTCGGTGCCGACGTCGCCGCGGCCAGCTGGGATTCGGTGATCTTCGATCTCGGCGGGGACTCGCTCGTGCGCATCCCGACGCTGGAACCCCTGCGCGGCACCCACGCGCACGTGGGCGCACTCCTCGACTCGGTGGGCTCGGCCGCCGAACTGGTCGACCAGCTCACCACCTGACACACCGCCTGCTTGTGCCTCGTTCCGCCCCCGTGGGCGTCGCCACAGGTAGTGTGGGAGCACACGATTCCGCAAGGCCGAGTCATCAGGATCACCGTCGGAGCAGACGCGTCGGCGGGTCCGAGTTCCTCGGCCCGGGTAGCCCGCCAAGGGGCGATCGGTTTCAAGGAGGCAGCAGATGGCGCAGGAACAGACCAAGCGTGGTGGCGGCGGCGACGACGAGGGCGTGGGCCCCGACTCCGGAGCCGGTCAGGAACGTCGCGAGAAGCTGGCCGAGGACACCGACGACCTGCTCGACGAGATCGATGACGTGCTCGAGGAGAACGCCGAGGACTTCGTGCGTGCCTACGTGCAGAAGGGCGGCCAGTGAGCGACAGGTTCGGTTCACTGCCCCCGCTGTCACACTCGCGTACGGGTTCCGTTCTGGGCCCCAGATCCTCTCTGAGCGCGGACATCTCGTCGTTCACCGAGTTCCTCCGGACTCATGCTCCGGAGCAGCTCCCGCAGGCCCAGGTTGATCGCGTGGGTGCGTTCGCGGGCGGCGCCGACGGCGCCGGGGACATCCCACACGGCACCACCATCGTCGCGGTGGCCTACCCGGGGGGCGTCGTGCTCGCCGGTGACCGCCGCGCCACGATGGGCAACCTCATCGCCACGCGCGATGTCAAGAAGGTCTACATCACCGACGAGTACTCGGCGGCGGGTATCGCCGGGACCGCGGGCATCGCCATCGAGATGGTGCGCCTGTTCACCGTCGAGCTCGAGCACTACGAGAAGATCGAGGGTGTGCCGCTGACCCTCGACGGCAAGGTCAGTCGCCTCGCCTCGATGGTGCGCGGCAATCTCGGTGCGGCATTGCAGGGTCTCGCGGCGATCCCGCTGCTCGTCGGATACGACATCGACCATGACGATCCCACCGAACGCGGCCGGATCTTCAGCTTCGACGTCGCGGGCGACCGGCATGAGGAGTTAGGCGGCTACACGGCCATCGGCTCGGGCTCGGTGTTCGCGAAGTCGTCGCTGAAGAAGCTCTACCGTCCCGATCTGACCGCCGACGAGGCTCTCGCCATCGCGGTGGAATCGCTCTACGACGCCGCCGACGACGATTCGGCCACCGGCGGACCCGACCTGGTCCGCAAGATCTTCCCGATGGCCGCGATGGTCAGTGCCGAGGGTGCCCGGGAGGTGGACGCGGCCGACATCGAAGCGGCGGCGCGAGCCGTCATCGAACGCCGGACCGCCGAGCACGAGGGAGGTGCCCGATGACCTTCCCGTATTACGCCAGTGCCGAGCAGATCATGCGCGACCGGTCGGAGCTCGCGCGCAAGGGCATCGCCCGTGGCCGCAGCGTCGTGATCCTGACCTACGCCGACGGTGTGCTGTTCGTCGCGGAGAACCCGTCGAACACCCTGCGCAAGACCAGCGAGATCTACGACCGCATCGGTTTCGCCGCGGTCGGCAAGTACAACGAGTTCGAGTCACTGCGCAAGGCGGGTATCCAGCTCGCCGACATGCGCGGCTACAGCTACGACCGCGCAGATGTGTCCGGGTTGTCGCTGGCCAACACCTATGCGAATGCCCTGGGCAGCGTGTTCACCGAGCAGGCCAAGCCGTTCGAGGTGGAGCTCTGCGTCGCCGAGGTCGCCCGGCCCGGCAAGCCCAAGCCCTCGCAGCTGTATCGCATCTCCTACGACGGGTCGATCACCGACGAGACCCGATTCCTGGTGATGGGCGGTCAGACCGAGCCGATCGCCGCGGCGCTGAAGGACAGCTACCAGCCCGACCTGCCTCTTGCCGAAGCGGTCGCGATCGCGGTGAAGGCTCTCGTGACCCCCGGTGACCATGGCAGCGGGCCCCCACCCGAGCCGCGGGTGCTGACCGCAGGCGACCTCGAGGTCGCCGTCCTCGATCGCAACCGTCCCCGGCGTGCGTTCAAACGCCTGACGGCGGCGACGGTCGAAGACCTGCTCCCGGCAGTCGCCAGCGCCGACTCCGCTCCCGTCGACGAGACAGCCGCGGACGAAGCCCCAGGTGACACCTCGTCCGACAAATCTCAGTGACAACGCCGCGGCTCGTGGCGGCCGGGTCTTTCCACCCGGTTCGCCGCGGGTCGCGCGAGTAGGGTTGGTCAAGTGCAGCGACGAATCATGGGCATCGAGACCGAATTCGGTGTCACATGCACCTTTCACGGTCACCGCAGGCTGAGTCCCGACGAGGTGGCGCGTTACCTCTTCCGCCGGGTCGTGTCGTGGGGCCGGTCGTCGAATGTCTTCCTGCAGAACGGCGCGCGCCTGTATCTCGACGTCGGGTCGCATCCCGAGTACGCGACGGCCGAGTGCGACAGCCTGATCCAGCTGATCAACCACGATCGGGCGGGCGAGCTGGTCCTCGAGGACCTCCTCGTCGACGCCGAACAGCGCCTCGCCGACGAGGGCATCGGCGGCGACATCTACCTGTTCAAGAACAACACCGACTCCGCGGGCAACTCCTACGGCTGCCATGAGAACTACCTTGTCGTGCGGGCGGGGGAGTTCTCCCGCATCTCCGACGTCCTCCTGCCGTTCCTGGTGACGCGCCAGTTGATCTGCGGCGCGGGCAAGGTGCTGCAGACGCCGAAGGCCGCGACCTTCTGCCTGTCCCAGCGCGCCGAACACATCTGGGAGGGCGTCTCCTCGGCGACCACCCGGTCTCGGCCCATCATCAACACTCGCGACGAGCCGCACGCCGACGCCGAGAAGTACCGTCGCCTCCACGTCATCGTCGGCGACTCCAACATGTCCGAGATGACGACGATGCTGAAGGTCGGTTCGGCGGCGCTGGTGCTGGAGATGATCGAGGCAGGCGTGGCCTTCCGCGACTTCGCCCTTGACAATCCCATCCGCGCCATCCGCGAGGTCAGCCATGACCCCACCGGCAGGCGACCGGTCCGGCTCGCGGGCGGCCGGCAGGCCAGCGCGCTCGACATCCAGCGCGAATACCACGCACGCGCCGTCGAACACCTGACGAACCGTCGCCCGGATCCCGAGATGGACATGGTGGTCGACCTCTGGGGTCGCATGCTCGACGCGGTGGAGAGCGACGACTTCGCCAAGGTCGACACCGAGGTGGACTGGGTCATCAAGCGCAAGCTGTTCCAGCGGTATCAGGACCGGTACTCGATGGAACTCTCGGACCCGAAGATCGCCCAGCTCGATCTGGCCTTCCACGACATCAAACGGGGCCGCGGGGTCTTCGACGTCCTCATGCGCAAGGGGCTCGTCGCTCGCGCCACCACCGACGAGGCGATCAAGACCGCGGTCAACGAGCCTCCTCAGACCACGCGCGCCAAGCTGCGCGGCGACTTCATCTCCGCCGCCCAGAAAGCCGGGCGCGACTTCACCGTCGACTGGGTCCACCTCAAGCTGAACGATCAGGCGCAGCGCACGGTGCTGTGCAAGGACCCGTTCCGCAGTGTCGACGAGCGGGTGGACCGGCTGATCGCCTCGATGTGAGGGCACGCCGATGTGAGGGCCCGAGCAGCGTGCCTCCGCGCGCGTCGTCGGGCCACGCTCTAACCTGACTCGGTGGCCACTCCCAAAGTCGAGCGTCTGCTCAACCTCGTGATCTGCCTGCTGTGGACACGGCAGTACGTCACCGCCGACTACATCCGCCGTAACGTCGCCGGTTACGCAGACGGCGGGCATTCCGACGGCGGCCAGTCCGACGAGGCGTTCAACCGGATGTTCGAGCGGGACAAGAACGAGCTCCGCGACCTCGGGATACCCCTGGTCACGGGCCGGTCCCCGATGGCGGCCGGCGCCGAGGGGTATCGCATCGATCGCGACACCTACGAACTCCCCGAGATCTCGCTGGAGTCCGACGAGGCAGCCGCGATCGCGATGGCGGCGGCGCTGTGGGACACCCCCGAGGTCTCCACGCTGTCGCAGACGGCGATTCTCAAGCTCCGCGCAGCCGGGCTCGACGTCCGTTCCGAAGATGATCTGGGCATCACCTCCGGCGGCTCGTCGCGGTCGATGGGCTCGGAGGAGGTCATCGCCGGACTGCTCGCGGCGATCCAGGCCAAGCGTGCGGTCGAGTTCACCCACCGGTCGTCGGCGACGGCCACCCCGACGACCCGGCGCGTCGAGCCGTGGGGCGTGGTGTCGCACCGCGGGCGCTGGTACGTCGTCGGACACGACCGCGATCGCGCCGCCACCCGGACCTTCCGGCTGTCCCGGATCTCGAAGGTGGTCGCCGTGGGTGCCGCCGACGCCGTCGCCGTGCCGCCGGGCACCGACCTGCAGCAGATCGTGGCCGCAGCGGTCGACTCGGCGGCGGGCTCCGACGGCCGCACCGCGCGCATCTGGGTCGCCGCCGACCGTGCCGCCGGTCTCCGACGTGCCGCGACGACGATCGAACCGGGTGACCTCGACGGTGAACCCGGCGATGTGGTGACACTCGACATCCACTCGTTGTCGGCGGTCGCGCGCATGGTGCTCGGCGTGGGTCACGACGCGGTCGTCCTCGATCCACCGGAGTTACGCGAGCTGGTCGTCGCCGGCCTCGACCGCATGAGCGGGGTGAGGGTCTGATGGCCGTCGCACAACCATCACGCCTCAACCGGCTGCTCGCGATGGTCCCGTACTTCCAGGCCCACCGTGGTATCTCGGTCGCGCAGGCCGCCCGCGATCTCGGGGTCAGCCAGAGTCAGCTGACCAAGGACCTGGAACTGTTGTTCGTGTGCGGGCTACCGGGTTACTACCCCGACGACCTGATCGAACTCGAGTTCAGCGAGGGGTTCGTGTCGGTGGGGTTCACCGCGGGCATGGACCGGCCGCTGCGTCTGACGACCGTCGAGGCCAGCACCCTGCTCGTCGCGTTGCGTGCCCTCGTCGAGACACCCGGTGTGGTCGACGTCGCCGCGGCTCGCCGCGCGATCGCGAAGATCGAGGAGGCGGTCGGCGCGACCGTACCCGCGGTGTCGGGAGCGTCGGACGAGACGTCGACGACGACGGGGGAGAACCCCACGTATGCGACCATCCGGGAGGCGTCGAAGCAGGGTCGGGCCCTGCGGCTGCGGTACTACTCGGCCAGCCGTGACAGCGTCAGCGAGCGCGTCGTCGACCCGATTCGCCTGCAGGTGATGGATCAGCACACCTACCTCGAGGCCTGGTGCCGGATGGCCGAGGGCGTGCGGTTGTTCCGCTTCGACCGGGTGGACACCGCCACGGCCCTCGACGAGCCGAGCCGGCCGCCCGCCGATGCCGGCGCGTCGACGCAGTCGGTGCTCGTCGCCGGCAATCCCGATCTTCCCTCCGTGGAACTCGAGATCGATGCCGATCACCTCTGGATCCTCGACTACTACCCGGTGGAGCCGACCTCGTCGATCGAGGACCGTACCGATCCGGAACTGCCGGTGCGGGCGCGCCTGGTCTACGGGTCTCCGGAATGGCTGACCCGATTCCTGCTGGGGTTCGGCGGTTCGGTGCGGGTCGTCGACGCCCCGGCCATCTCCGCCGCGGTCGCCGAATCCGCGACCGCTGCCCGGGCCCGATATCGGTGAGGCCGTCGGCGGCACCCGGCCCGCGTCGACTCGGGTAGCATTGACCACGATCTGATCCGATCTGAAGGGTGATCTCATGGGCTTCACGTCATGGTGGCACTGGGCGATCGTTGCCGTTGTGTTGCTGATCCTGTTCGGCTCGAAGAAGCTGCCGGACGCCGCCCGAGGCCTGGGGCAGTCGTTGCGCATCTTCAAGAGCGAGGTCAAGGAGATGCAGAAGGACGACAAGCCCGCTGCCGATCCCGCGCCGACCGATCCCGCTCAGCGCGAGCTCCCCGCCGTCGACACCACCAAACCGGGCACGCAGCCCGACGCCGACGTCAAGAAATCGGCTTAGGGGCCGCGTCGGAGAATCGCCAGTGCGCCTCCCTCCTCTTCCCCGACGGCTCGACCCACGGCGACGCAAACGAAAACTCAACCCCGACGGCACCATGTCGTTGGTCGAGCATCTCTACGAGTTGCGCACGCGCATGGTCATCTCGATGCTCGCGATCGTCGCGACCACCATCCTCGGGTTCATCTGGTACAGCAACGGTTTCCTCGGCGTCCCGTCGCTCGGCGACGTGCTCCGCGGGCCATACTGTGATCTGCCGTCGTCGGCCCGCGCGGCCCTGACCGCAGACGACTCGTGCCGCCTGCTGGCGACCGGGCCCTTCGATCAGTTCATGCTGCGTCTGAAGGTCGGGCTGACCGCGGGCGTCGTGCTGGCCTGCCCGGTCTGGATCTATCAGATCTGGCAGTTCATCACCCCCGGGCTGCACGACAACGAGCGCCGCTACGGCATCGCCTTCGTCACGGTGGCGACGACGCTGTTCGTCTCCGGCGCGGTCCTGGCCTACCTCGTCGTCGCGAAGGCCTTCGACTTCCTGTTGACCGTCGGCAACGAGGTGCAGGTCACCGCGCTGGCCGGCGACCAGTACTTCGGGTTCATGCTCAACGTGCTGGTGATCTTCGGCGTCAGCTTCGAGCTGCCCCTGCTGATCATCGCCCTCAACCTGGTCGGCGTGCTCACCTACGCCCGGCTCAAGAGCTGGCGTCGCGGCCTGATCTTCGCGGTGTTCGTCTTCGCGGCGATCGCGACCCCGGGTCAGGATCCCTTCACGATGCTGGCGCTGGCGCTGGCCCTGACGGTCCTGCTCGAGTTCTCGATCCAGTTCGCCCGCATCTCCGACAAGCGTCGGAACCGGGGCGCGGCCCGCTGGGAAGGACTCTCCGACGACGAGGCCAGTCCGTTGCCGCCGACGCGGCCGGTCGCACCGGCGTCGACGATCCCGGCGCCCCCGGGCGCAGCGGGTGCCACCCGCACCTCCACCCGCGCACGCGAGACGTTCGACGACGTCCTGTGACGCAACTCGACGCCTTCACGTCGCGACTGGAGTTCAGCCTCGACGACTTCCAACGGCGCGCCTGTGAGGCCCTCGAAGGCGGACACGGAGTCCTCGTCTGCGCTCCGACCGGCGCGGGTAAGACCATCGTCGGCGAGTTCGCCGTCCACCTCGCCCTCGCGGGCGGCACCAAATGCTTCTACACCACGCCGATCAAGGCACTGAGCAACCAGAAGTACGCCGACCTCGTCGCGGTGCACGGTGCCGAATCGGTCGGACTCCTCACCGGGGACAGTTCGATCAACCCCGACGCACCGATCGTGGTGATGACGACCGAGGTCGTCCGCAACATGATCTACGCCGAATCGCGTGCACTCAACGGTCTCTCGCATGTGGTGATGGATGAGGTGCACTTCCTCGCCGACCGGTTCCGCGGTGCGGTGTGGGAAGAGGTCATCCTCCATCTCGAACCGTCGGTGCGCGTGGTCAGCCTGTCGGCCACGGTCAGCAACGCCGAGGAGTTCGGCGACTGGATCCAGACCGTCCGCGGCGACACGTCGGTCATCGTCGACGAGCACCGGCCGGTTCCGTTGTCCCAGCACATGCTCGTCGGGCAGCGGCTGTTCGATCTGTTCGACCCGGCCGACTCCACCCGTAAGGCCGGCGCCCGACCACAGGTCAATCCCGAACTGAAACGCCAGATCCGGCACCGGCTCCTCGCCGCCGACGACGAACGGGACTCCGGTCGTGGCCGTGGCCGCGGGGGCGGCCCACGCCGACGCGACGGTCGCGGCCCCCTGCTCTCGCGCCCCAACCTCGTCGCCCGCCTCGACCGGGAGGGTCTGCTCCCGGCGATCGGTTTCATCTTCTCGCGGGCCGGCTGCGACGCCGCCCTCGCCCAGTGCCTGCGGTCGGGTATCTCGCTTCTGACCCCGGAACAGGTCGTCGAGGTCGACGCGGTCGTCGACCGTCACCTCACCGAACTGTCGCCGACCGATCTCGACATCCTCGGCGTGCAGGAATGGCGTGAGGGCCTGCGCCGAGGGCTGGCGTCGCATCACGCGGGGATGTTGCCCACCTTCCGCCACACGGTCGAGGAACTCTTCGTCCGCGGGCTGGTCCGGATGGTGTTCGCCACCGAGACACTGGCTCTCGGTATCAACATGCCCGCCCGGTCGGTGGTCCTCGAACGGCTCGTGAAGTACAACGGCGAGTCACACGTGAATCTCACTCCCGGTGAGTACACCCAGCTGACCGGCCGTGCGGGACGCCGGGGCATCGACGTCGAGGGTCATGCCGTCGTGGTGTGGACACCCGAGGTGAACCCCGAGGAGGTCGCCGGTCTCGCCGGTGCACGGACCTTCCCGCTGCGCAGCTCGTTCTCGCCGGAATACAACATGGCCGTCAACCTGCTCGGCCGCCTCGGGCTCGACGGTGCCCGTGAACTGTTGCACCGCTCATTCGCCCAGTTCCAGGCCGATCGTTCGGTTGTCGGTCAGGCGCGCAAACTCCATGAGTCCCAGCGTGCGCTGCGCAAGCTCGACGCCGAACTGGCGCGGGCGGCCCAAGCGCGCGGACTCGAGCCGGGCGGAACCGACGCGCACGGCGACACCGCCACGGCAGGCGATTCGGTGTACGCGGGGTTCCTCGGCTACATCACCCTGCGCGAGGACATTCGACGCCGCGAGCGAGACCTCAAGTACCGCAAGCGCATCGACACACATGACTCGATCACCGCCGACCTCGCCGCACTCAAACGCGGCCATGTCATCGGTGTCGCCGTCGGCCGGCACCGGGGACTTGCCGTGGTCATCGAACCGGCAACCCAGACGCAGGATCCCAAACCGCTCGTGCTGACCGAGGACGCCTGGTGCGGACGGATCGGCACCCGCGACTTCGTCAATCCGCCCGAGGTGCTGGGCAACATGCGGTTGCCGAAGAACGCCGACCGCCGGACCGGTCGCGGTCGACGCGACCTGGCGTCGGCGTTGCGTTCGACGGGCATCGAGGTGCCTCGCGGTCGCCAGAAGAAGCGTGCCGATGCTGCCGACGACACCGAACTGGCCGGCCTTCGTCGGACCTTGCGCGCACATCCTGCCCACCAGCTGCCGGGCGGGGACGACCTGTTCCGTCTGGCCGAGCGTCGAAATCGACTCCTCCGCGACATCGTCAGCGCCGAACGCGCCATCGGGGAGCGGACCTCGACCCTCGGCGTCACCTTCGACCACATCGTCGGCGTGCTCAGTGAACTGGGCTACCTCGAACGGGCGCCGGAGCCCTCCGAATCGACCGGGCACACGATGCTGGTGACCGAGTCGGGCAAGCTGCTCGGCCGGATCTACAGCGAAAGTGACCTGGTGGTCACCGAGTGCATCCGGTCGGGTGTGTGGGATGACCTGTCGCCCGCCGATCTGGCCGCGGTCGTCGCGGCGCTCGTGTACGAGAGCCGACGCGACAGTTACGGCGGGATCGACGCCCTGCCCGGCAGCACCTCGTTGCGCACGGCGATGGCAGCGACCGTCGAGATCTGGTCGAACGTCACCGCGGTGGAGTCGCGCCACCACGTGAGCCCCACCCGCGAACCCGACACCGGCTTCTCGGTGGCGGTCGCGACGTGGGCGTCGGGGCGCACGCTCGGCGAGGCCTTGCTGCTGGCGGGGGAACGCGGCCAGCTGTTGTCTCCGGGCGACTTCGTGCGCTGGAACAGGCAGATCGTCGATCTGCTGGAACAGATCCGCCTCTGCGTCGGAACCGACACCCGCCTCGGGGCCACCGCGCGGGCGGCGGTCAAGGCGATCCGACGAGGAGTGGTGGCCGCCGAGCTGGGCTGATGCCGGCGGGGTGCAGCCGGCTCACTGTCGGCTCAACGGACGACCCCCGCGCGGCACACGTGGAATGTTCACTGATAGTCGGAGTGCCCTGGGGTAACGTTCACCCAGCATTCGGTGTCGGTGTGCCCCATGCCCCGACGCTGTCGCGACGCAGTTGTTCGCCTCTCACCCCGCCCGGGGTGAGAGGCCGAGTGGGAGGGACTCATGACCGACCCGTACAACCCCGATCCGTCCCGACCCGCCCCGTCGCAACCCACGCCTTCGCAACCCAGCCCGTCCCAGCCTGCCGGAGGGCAGCCTGCGGGCGACAAGACCGAGATCGTGAACCTGCCGGGCGGCGCTGCGGGTTCCGCGCCGTCCGGACAGCAGCAGCCGGGCCGGCCGCAGGCCGACCCGACGACGATGGCACCGAACCCCGGATACGGGCAGCCGCAACAGGACGCCCACCAGCAGAATCCGTACCAGCAAGCGGGTGCGCACCAAGCCGGGACACCACAGCACGGGGGGCCGGTCCAGTCCCAGCCGACTCAGGTCGGTTACCCCCCGTCCGCGCCCGGCCAATACGGTCAGCCCGGCGGTTATGAGCCCGGGCAGCAGGGATACCAGGCGGTACCGGGCCCCGGCCAGCAGAACTACGGCCAGCAGAACCCCGGACAGCAGAATTATGGCCAGCAGTACCCCGGCCAGCAGCCGTACGGTCAGCCCGATCCCGGACAGTACAACCAGCCCGGCCAGTACGGGCAGCAGAACCCCGGGCAACAGAACTATGGCCAGCAGAACTACGGCCAGCCACCGCAGGGCCAGGGCGCCCCGGGTCCCTACGGTCAGAACCCGTACGGCCCACCGATGGGTGGCGACCAGTTCAGCGGAATGGCGGCGGGCAAATCCAACAAGACCGCGCGGACGCTGCTGTTCGCCGGTGGCGGTGCACTCGTCCTGATCGCCGCGATCCTGCTGATCACCGCGTTCTGGGTCCCGGGGTGGGCCCCGAAGAACCTCGACCAGCAGGCCGCCCAGGACGGCGTCCAGAAGATCCTGACCGAGGACTACCAGGCCAGCGACGTCACGAACGTGAAGTGCCCGTCGGGGCAGCGCGTCGAGGCAGGCACCTCGTTCACCTGCTCGGTCACGGTCGGCGGGCAGGACCAGCAGGTCAAGGTCACCTTCATCGACGACGACGGCCGGTACGAGGTGTCTCGCCCCAGCTGATCGTCCCCGATTCTCAGCGCACCGACGCTCAGCGCGCCATCGACCAGCCCAAGGCCTTCGCCAGTCGGCCGACCGAGGCGCCGATACCCAGTTCCTCGATGAGCTCGGCAAGCGACTCGGGATCCGCGGGTTCGTCGGGCAGGACATCGGGACCGCTGTCGATGGTCTCGGCGTCGGTACGGACCGCGACCACCGTGCGCGCGGCCTCGAGATAATCGGCCGAGGCCAGCAACGACTTCCGGCTCCGTGTCGGGACGTTCGACGACGGATCGGCAGCCGCCGCCTCGAGCGCGTCGAGGCTGCCGAACTCGGTGATGAGTTTGGCCGCGGTCTTCTCCCCGATACCCGGGACACCGGGCAGCCCGTCCGACGGATCGCCACGCAGGATGGACATCTCCGCGTAGCCGACACCCGCCCGCTCGACCGGGACCCCGTATTTCTCGGCGACCTCGACCGGACCCATCATCTCGGCCTTCGCCAGGCCGCGACCGACGTACAACACCCGCACCGGGACCGGGTCGTCGGCGACGACCTGCAACAGGTCGCGGTCACCGCTGACCACGATCACCGGATCCGTCGCCTCGTCGTAGGCCAGCGTGCCGATCACGTCGTCGGCCTCGCAACCCTCGGCGCCCGAGGTCGCGATCCCGGCGGCCGCGAGGACCGCCATGATCATGTCCACCTGCGGGGTGAGCGTGTCCGGGACCTCCTCGACGTCGATACCCGAACCGCTTGCTCCGGAACCACTTACGCCCGGGTTCTCGCCGTCGGCCGGGGCAGCCACCCGGTGCGCTTTGTACGTGGGGATCAGCTCGGTCCGGAACGCGGGTCGCCAGTCGAGATCGAGGCAGACCACCAGACGGCTCGGGTGCTCGCGCACCACCAGATTGGCGATCGTGTCGATGAACCCACGCACCGCGTTGACAGGTCGGCCGTCCGGGCTGGTCATCTTCTCCGGAAGTGCGAAGAAGGATCGAAACCACAGGCTCGCGCCGTCGAGCAGCATCAACGAATCCGTCACCCCCACACTCTTGCACTGACGGGCCCGGTACGTCACCACCGAGTCCGGGTCGGGGGCAACAGGCACAGGCCGGTAAGAGGCACCGGCCGGTAGTCTTCGACGCATGGCATCAAGCGCGGGAACAGGACACACCGGCACGGCAAGCGCCGGGACAGCAGCAGCCGGACCGCTTTTCGACCCGGAGGTCTACCGGAACCGCATGCGCCGTGCCGCCGAACTCACCCGCGACGCCGGCCTGGACGCGTTGGTCGTGGCCCCCGGACCGGACCTTCGCTATCTCGTCGGCTCGCGCGCGGAGACCTTCGAGCGGCTCACCGCGCTGGTGATACCGGCCGCGGGTGATCCCCGCCTGGTCATCGCCCGTCTCGAGGTCCCGTCTCTGTCGGCCTCGGCGGTGGGCGATCTCGGCATCGAGGTCGCGGACTGGGTCGACGGCGACGACGCCCACGGCCTGGCTCTCGCCGGTCTGTCGCCGCAGCCGCGGATCGCCGTCTCCGACTCGATGCCTGCGCTGCACGTGATCCCGCTTGCCCAACACACCGGCGCCACACCGCAACTCGCGACGGCCGTGTTACGGGAACTACGGATGATCAAGGACGCCGCCGAGATCGACGCGCTGCGTCGTGCCGGCGCCGCGATCGACCGCGTCCATGCGCGCATGGGGGACTGGCTGATTCCCGGGCGGACCGAACGTGAGGTGTCCGCGGACATCGAGCAGGCGATCCTCGCGGAGGGGCACACCGAGGCGGCCTTCATCATCGTCGGCTCGGGGCCCAACGGCGCCGATCCCCATCACGAGTTCTCCGATCGGGTCATCGAGCGCTCCGACATCGTCGTCATCGACATCGGCGGGCCGGTGGAACCCGGGTACAACTCGGACTCCACCCGCACCTACTGCTTCGGAGAACCACCGTCCGATGTGGCCGATGCCTACGCCGCACTGCACGACGCGCAGCGCGCAGCCGTGGCCGCCGTACGGCCGGGGGTCACCGCGGCCTCGATCGACGCCACGGCCCGCGACCTGCTGCGCTCACGCGGACTCGCCGAGCAGTTCATCCACCGCACCGGACACGGCATCGGACTGTCGGTTCACGAGGAGCCCTACATCGTCGACGGCAACGACATCACCCTCCGCCCGGGAATGGCGTTCAGCGTCGAACCCGGTGTCTACTTCTCCGGTCGCTGGGGTGCACGCATCGAGGACATCGTCGTCGTCACCGACGACGGGTGCGAGTCACTCAACAACCGTCCGCACGAGCTCGTGCGGCTCTGAGGTTCACCCCAGCAGGGACGCCGAGCCGAGTACCCGCGTCACGCTGATCTCGATCACCACGCGGCGCGGGTTGGGCTTGGGCTGGCGATAGCGTTGCGCGTAGCGCTGTTCGGCCTCCCGGACGCGGTCGGGTTCGCGCCGAACGGTGGCCGGACCCTCGAGGGTCAGCCACCTCGGGCCGTCGACGTTGGTCACCGCGGCATAGGCCCCGCGCTCGGCGTTGCGGACCTTCTGGCTGCCCTCGAAAGTGATCACACGTGCGAGACCGGCTTCGGGGTCCCAGGTGAAGCCCACGGCGACGACGTGCGGGGTCCCGTCTGCGCGCAGGGTGGCGAGGGTGCCGAGGTGACGCTCGGTGAGGAACTCGACCGCGGCGGGTCCGAGATCGGCTGCGGTGCGTGACATGGCCCTCACGCTAGCCGCGGCGCGGCCCGCCGACGCCGTCGGGGCCGGTGCGATACTGCTAGTCATGGCGTTCAGGAGGAGAGCATCCCAGCCGCAGTCGGACTCTGACGGGTCCGTCGTCCTGTTCGGTGGACGCAGCGAGATCGGGGTCGCCACCGCGGCCCGCCTCGCGCCGGGCCGGACGGTCGTCCTCGCTGCCCGGCGCCCCGACGACCTCGCCGCCGAGACCGCGCGTCTCCTCGCGGCCGGCGCCACCGCCGTGCACACGGTGGCCTTCGACGCCGATGACACCGACAGTCATCCGGCGCTCATCGACCTGCTGGTGCGACAGTACGGACCGATCGGCGTCGCGATCGTCGCGTTCGGGATGCTCGGGGATCAGTCCCGCGCCGAAACCGATGTCGCACATGCCCTCCAGATCGCGCACACCGACTACTACGCGCAGATCAGCGTGCTGACCCCACTCGCCACGGCGCTGCGGACGCAGGGCTCCGGCACCATCGTGGTCTTCTCGTCGGTCGCCGGCATCCGGGTGCGCCGCGCCAACTACGTCTACGGCTCCACCAAGGCCGGCCTCGACGGATTCGCCAGCGGGCTGTCGGACGCGTTGCACGGCACCGGTGTTCGGCTGCTGCTGGTGCGACCGGGTTTCGTGATCGGCGCGATGACCCGCGAGCTGATGGACTCCGGGGTCACACCTGCCCCGATGTCGGTGAACGCCGAGCAGGTCGCCGACGCCGTGGCCCGCGCCTACCGCAAAGGGTGGGGCGAGGTGTGGGTTCCCGCGACGCTGCGTCCGGTGTTCTTCGGGATGCGGATGTTGCCGCGAGCGGTCTGGCGGAGACTGCCCAGATGAGTTCGACCCAGATGAGTTCGACCCAGACGAGTTCGACCCCGCGCTTCGTGGTGGTGGGGATCGGGGCCGACGGTTGGCGCGGACTCCCCGACACCGTCCGCGACGAACTCCGGTCCGCTGGGGTGATCTACGGTGCGACACGGCAACTGGCGCTGCTGGACACCGCTCGAGGAGAACTCACCGCCGACCTGCGCCCCTGGCGGTCACCGATGTCGGATCACCTCACCGAGGTGATCGACACCACCGTCGAGGGCCCGGTGCACATTCTGGCCAGCGGCGATCCGATGTTCCACGGGGTCGGTGCGAGCATCGTCTCCCGCGTGGGAGCCGGTGGGGTGCGGGTGTACCCCGCGGTCTCCAGCGTCAGTCTGGCGTGCGCCCGCCTCGGGTGGGATCTCGCCGCGACGCGGATCGTCAGCGCCGTCCGCGCCGACCCGGCCGTGGTGCTCACCGAAGTCACCGACGGTGCCCGCGTGCTCCTGTTGAGCCGTGACGAGACCACCCCCGCAAACGTCGCGGAACTGCTCGTGCGCAACGGGTTCGGTGCGTCGACGATGGCGGTGCTCGAGCAGCTCGGTGGCCCGGACGAATCCGTCGAGTACGCGACCGCCGACACCTGGACCCGCCCGGCGGGCGATCCGCTCAACCTCGTCGCCCTCGACTGTGTGGGCCCACGCCGCACCGGTCTGCCCGGGCGGGACGACGACTCCTACGAACACGACGGCCAGATCACCAAGTCGACGATCCGGGCACTGACGGTCTGCGCGCTCGAACCCGCGGGTCACCAGGTGCTCTGGGACATCGGCGCGGGATCGGGCAGTGTGTCGATCGAATGGTTGCGGGCCGACGACCGCGGCCGGGTCGTCGCCTTCGAGCGCGATCCCGGGCGCGCTGAACGGCTGACCAGAAACGCTCGGAAACACGGTGTCGCCCATCGTATCTCGGTTCGCGGTCCGGCGCCCGAAGCGCTCGGCGACGCTCCCGCGCCCGACGCGGTGTTCATCGGGGGAGGTCTCGACGAGGACGTCCTCACCCGTGCGTGGCGGGCATTGCGCCCGACGGGCCGGATCGTGGCGAACGCGGTCACCGTGGAGAACCAGGCCGTACTCACGCGATGGAACGCACAGTGCGGGGGCACGTTGCGACGGCTGTCGATCGAGACCGTCGCACCCCTGGGCACGATGACCACCTGGCGACCCGCCCTGCCGATCGTGCAGTGGGTTGCCACCAAAGGCGCGAGCACCACAGGCGAGGCCGACGAGATCCGCACGGGAGAGAAACGATGACCGTCTACTTCATCGGCGCCGGGCCCGGAGCGCCCGACCTGATCACCGTGCGCGGCGCCCAGATCCTGGGGGAGTGCCGCACCTGTCTGTACGCCGGTTCGCTCGTACCCGCCGAACTGCTCGAACTCTGCCCCGCCGACGCCGACCTCATCGACACCGCGCGAATGCCGTTGCCCGACATCATCGAGCACATCGTGGCCGCACACGCGCGCGGGCACGATGTGGCCCGTCTCCATTCGGGTGACCTGTCCATCTACTCGGCACTGACCGAGCAGCAGCGCGAGCTGACCGCGCGAGGCGTCGATCACCGGATCGTGCCCGGGGTGCCTGCGTTCGCGGCCGCCGCGGCGGCCCTGGACACAGAGCTCACGGTCCCCGGAGTCGGACAGAGCCTCCTCATCACGCGCGTGTCCACGCTGTCCACCGACATGCCGCCCGGTGAGGACCTCGCCACCCTCGCTGCCACGGGTGTCACCCTCGCCCTCCATCTGGCGGCGCACCGCGCCGAGCAGATCGTCGAGGCGCTGGCCCCGCATTACGGGGACGACTGTCCCACGGCGACAGTCGCTTTCGCCAGCAGGGACAACGAGCAGGTCGTCCGGTGCCCGTTACACCGGCTTGCGCAGACACTCGAGGCCGCCGGCATACGCAAGACCGCGATCATCTTCGTCGGCCGCGTTCTCGACGACACCCATCCCGAGGTCACGGACAGCTATCTGTATTCCCGGGCGCGCATGACAAAGCTGCGGGCGGACTCGAGCCCGCACCCATGACCGACCCGGACACCGGAACACCACAGGTTCTGATTCTCGGCGGCACCGGCGAGGCACGTGCGCTCGCAGCGGCGCTCGCCGACACCGACATCTTCTTCATCAGCTCACTGGCGGGCCGGGTCAACAACCCCCGGCTGCCGGTCGGACCGGTGCGGATCGGCGGGTTCGGTGGGATCGACGGTCTTCGGAACTGGTTGCTGGGCAACCGGATCGGCGCGATCGTCGACGCGACGCACCCCTTCGCCGCGACCATCACCGCCAACGCGAGCGAGGCCTCCGCCACCACGGGCATCCCGATGCTGCGTCTTCGTCGGGAACCGTGGACTCCGACGGCGGGGGACCGGTGGACGCAGGTACCCGATCTGCACGCGGCGGCAGCCGAGGTTCGTCGGCGCGGCACCCGGGTCCTGCTCACCACCGGTCGCCAGGACGTCGGCGTCTTCGCCGGGATCGACTCCGCCTGGTTCCTGATCCGTGTGGTCGATCCACCGACCGCGGATCTTCCCCCGCACCACGAGATCCTGCGTTCACGAGGACCCTATGACCTGGAGTCCGAGCTCGGCTTGTTGCGCGACAACAGGATCGACCTCCTCGTCACCAAGAACAGCGGAGGACCGCTGACACACGCCAAGCTGGAGGCGGCCGCCGGGCTGGGGATCGACGTGATCATGGTCGACCGCCCCGCCGAACCCGACGTGCCGACGGTCTCAGACGTCGGTGCGGCCCGCGAGTGGCTCCGGCGAGTGAACCTCGCCTGAGCGCTGCCGGCCCGAATCCTGCCGGGCCGAATCCTATTGGGAAGGCATAGATTCCGGCACAACCGGCTCGGCACCGAGCGGCTCGGATTCCTCGGTCGGGGTGTGACTGCGAGGCGTGAACACCAGCGTCCCCGCCGACCTCGGCACCACACGGGTCGCCGAGGACCCGATGATCACCATCGTGCGCATGTCGACGACAGCCGGATCGAACTCGGCGGCGGTGGTCGTGGTCAGTGACTGCTCGGGCCCGCCGACGTCACGCCCGAGCACGACGACGCGGTCCGGCGAGACCGTCTGCATCAGTGTGTGTTTGAGTGCTCCCACCTGCCAGGACCGGCTTGCCGACCCCGGGTTGTAGATGGCGATCACCAGATCCGCGGCGAGCGCCGCGGTGATCCGCCGCTCGATCACCGACCACGGCTTGAGTCGATCCGACAGCGAGATGACCGCGAAATCGTGTCCGAGAGGAGCACCCACTGCCGCGGCCACGGCGGTCGCGGCGGTGACGCCCGGGACCACGCGGACCGGCACGTCGTGCCACCGGGGCTGGGCCGCCACCTCGGCGACCGCAGCGGCCATCGCGAACACCCCGGGATCCCCCGACGAGACGACGGCCACCCGCGCGCCGCGTCGAGCGAGATCGAGTGCGAACTCCGCGCGCTCGGCTTCCACCCGGTTGTCGCTGGCGTGCACACGCTGGCCGGGCCGCGGCGTCACCCGATTGAGATAGGTCGTGTAACCCACAAGGTCGGTGGCAGTGGCCAATTCGGCCCGTACCTCGGGAGTGGTCCAGCTGTCGTGGCCGGGTCCGAGTCCCACCACCACGACCCCGCCGGGTACCGGCTCGGGCTCGAACATCGGATTGTTGCGGCGTCCCGGCACCACCAGGATGGAGAAGTACGGAACCTCTGCGGGATCGACGTCGGCAGCAGGGAGCACGCGCTCGACCGTGGTCGAGGCACGTTCGACATAGAACGCCTCGTCGAGCCGGCCTGCGGCGCGCAACGCCTCGCGCACCCGCTCGAAGGTCCGGCCGAGTTTCATGACCACGATCGCGTCCGCCGAGCGGAACCGGAACAGCAACTCCGGCGTCGACGCCGTGCCCGGCACGACGGTGAGTGTTTCCTCGCCTTCCACGAGTGGGACGCCGGTCGCCGCCGACGCCGCGCTGACCGAGGTCACACCCGGCACGATCTCCGCGTCGAAGTGGGGGGACAACCGTTTGTGCATGTGCATGTACGAGCTGTAGAACAGCGGATCACCCTCGGCGAGGAGAACGACGTCACGACCGGCACGCAGATGGACGGCCAGCCTATCGACGCTCTCGGCGTAGAAGTCGTCGAGCGCACCCTGGTATCCGCCGGGGTGTTCGGTGGTCTCGGTGGTGACCGGGTACATCAGGCGTTCCTCGGTCTGCCCCTCACGCAGGTAGGGCTCGGCGACCGAGCGCGCGATGCTGTTGCCGTGTCGCGCACAGTGATACGCGATCACGTCGGCGGTGGTGATGAGCCGGGCGGCCTTGACCGTCATCAGTTCGCTGTCGCCGGGGCCGAGGCCGACGCCCCAGAGCTTGCCCTCACCATGTGCGCTCGTGTTCACGGCTTCCACCTTCATTCCTGCGGCGTCGCGAGTGCGTTGAGGGCGGCGGCGGTGATCGCCGAACCACCGCGACGCCCGGTGACGGTGATGAATTCGAGGTCGGTGCGGGCGGCGAGCGCCTCGCAGGATTCGGCGGCCCCCACGAAACCGACCGGGGCGCCGACGATGGCGGCGGGGCGTGGGGCGCCGTCGTCGATCATGTCGAGCAACGCGAACAAGGCGGTCGGCGCATTGCCGATCGCCACCACCGAACCCTCGAGGCGGGGACGCCAGAATTCCAGTGCCGCTGCGGTTCTGGTGGTGCCCATCTCCTCGGCCAGGCGCGGCAGCGTGGGCTCGGAGAGGTAGCAGACGACGTCGTTGTCCGCGGGCAGACGCTTGCGGGTGACCCCCGACGCGACCATGGACGCGTCGCACAGAATCGGCGCGCCGGCCTCGAGTGCACCACGTGCTGCCGCCACGACGCCGGGAGTGGCGACCACGTCGCGGGTCAGGTCGGTCTGCCCGCAGGCATGGATCATGCGCACGACGACGGTCGCGAGGTCGGGTGCGAATGCGGACAGATCGGATTCGGCGCGGATCGTCGCAAAGGACTGGCGGTAGATCGCGGCGCCGTCGCGCAGGTACTCGGTCATGGTCCGACGAGCCTAACGGCGGTGCCGCTCGTATCCGTCGTCGGGCGTGGCCTGTACCGAGAGGTGGCCGGTGGGCGGGGAGCCGCAGCGACGTTCGCAGCCGACCCAGTGTTCCCGGTCGTCGACCGGTTCGCCCTGCGCCACCCGCCGCAGCAGGTCCTCGCGGACAGGGGCGTGCGCGGACGCGCATCCGGGTGCACCCACACAGCAGCTGAGCCGTGCCCACGGCGAGTTGGCGTCGAAGATGAGTCCCATCGGGGCGAGGACCCGCACGACGGTCTCGGCCACCCCCTCGCTCAGATCGCAGATCAGGATCTCCCGGTCGGGGGTGAAGATGACCGGCGCCTCGACCGCCGCGATGAACTCCGCGAGGCGGGCGGGCAACCGGCCCAGCTCCACGACCGCGCCGAGCAGGACCGCGCCGTCGTCCTGGTCGAACCACCCGACGATCGGGTCCGCCGGCGCGAGCCCGGCGCCCTCGACCACGCCGGCGGGATCGTCCGGTCCGACGACGGGTCCGAGTCCCGCGGCGACGAGGTCTTCGAGTCGCCGCCGGTCATCGACTCCCAGGTCGGCGACCCGCCAGGCGCCGGGGCGGACGTCGGCGAGACCGAACGCGATCCTCTGCAGTGCCGCGACGATGTCGTCGGTCCCGGTTGCCGACCCCACCGGTTGCCCACCGACCGCGATGTCGGCGCTCAGTGATTCACGGGACTCGGGGGCGCCGGACCGGATCACCGCGCACGCGTCGGGACGCCGCACGACGATGTCGCCGCGCCCGTCGTCGATGCCGAACAGGAACCGGCCCGAGAGCGCGGTGGTCGCGGGGTCGGCGCGCAGCGCGTCGTCGAGGGCGGAGGCGAGCGGCCGTGCGTCGGCGACTCCGCCGATCCGCCCGGTCAGCGGGCTGACCTCGATGTTGCGCACCTTGTCGTGGGTGGCGCTCGGCGCGAGCCCGGCGCCCACCACCGCATCGGCGACGGCCGCCACGTCGGTGATGCCGCGCAGTTGCAGGTTGCCGCGGACGGTGATCTCGAGGTACCCGTCGGCATGGGCGTCGGCTGCCTGAGCGAGCTGCGCCAGCTGCGCCGGTTCGATGCGACCGCCCGGCAACCGGATGCGCGCGAGAGCGCCGTCGGCCGCCTCATGGGTGCTGAACACGCCGGGGCAGCGGTCGGCGGCGTCGCGGGCTCGCTCGTTCATTCCCTCAGCCTACGACCGGCCCCGTGCGGCGGAAGCGGCGCGCAGTCGTAGTCTTGACCCACCGCGAGCGGGCTGAAGCCGGTGCAAATCCGGCGCGGTCGCGCCACTGTGAGGGGTTTCGGCGTCACGCACGCCAGAAGCCCCGAGTCAGACCAGTCCCTCGCACCCACCGACGCACCGGGCGCGACAACCCGGCGAGGAGACACGATGATCCTGCTGCTCTCGACCTCGGACACCGATCTGCTCACGGCATCTGCCGCCAACTCCACCCCGGCGGTCGATATCCCAGCAGCCAACACACCGGACCCGGCGGTCGAGTTCCGCGGTGTCAATCCCTCCCGCATCCTGCTCGACGACATTCCGCGGCTGGCTTCCGACGCCGACCTCATCGTGGTGCGGATCCTGGGTGGCACACGGGCCTGGGAGGAGGGCCTGACCGCCGTCGGGGCGACCGGTAAGCCACTCGTCGTGTGCTCGGGGGAGCAGCAGCCCGACCCGGACCTGATGGCGCACTCCACCGTGCCCGCCGGTGTCGCCGCCCAGGCACACGACTATCTCGCCGCCGGTGGCGTGGCCAACCTCGTCAACCTGCATCACTTCCTCTCCGACACCGTGCTGCTGACCGGAAACGGTTTCGAACCGCCCGAACAGACACCGGCCTGGGGGATCCTCGAACGCTCTTCGGTTCCCGTCACGCCTGGCGCCGTCACAAGTGGCGCAGGGAGCCGTTCGCCCGACGCCCCGACCATCGCGGTGCTCTACTACCGCGCCCAGCATCTGGCGGGCAACACCCGCTACATCGACGCATTGTGCGAGGCGATCGAGGCCCGTGGCGCCCGGGCGCTGCCGGTGTTCTGCGCGTCGCTGCGCACCGCGCCCGACGACCTCCTCGATCTCCTCGGCACCGCCGACGCCCTGGTGGTCACCGTGCTCGCGGCCGGCGGGGCCACCCCCGCCACGGCGTCGGCCGGCGGCGACGACGAGGCCTGGAACATCGAGCGGCTGGCCGCCCTGGACATCCCGATCCTGCAGGGCCTGTGCCTCACCGGATCCCGCGCGGACTGGGAGGCCGGCGACGACGGCCTCTCACCCCTGGACGTCGCGACCCAGGTGGCGGTGCCCGAGTTCGACGGCCGCATCATCACCGTCCCGTTCTCGTTCAAGGAGTTCGACGACGACGGATTGCCCTGGTACAAACCCGATCTCGAGCGATGCGCACGCGTCGCCGGTATCGCCACAGCCCATGCCCGTCTGCGCCGGACCCCGGCGGCCGACAAGCGCATCGCCGTGATGCTCTCGGCCTATCCGACCAAGCACGCCCGCATCGGCAATGCGGTGGGACTCGACACCCCGCGAAGCCTTCTCCGCCTCCTCGACGCGATGGCCGCGGCCGGTTACGACATCGGCCCCCGCACCGGACCGGACGCCATTCCCGGACTCGCCGAAGACGATTCGGATGCGTTGATCCACCACATCATCGCCACCGGGGGCCAGGATCCGGACTGGCTCACCGAGGAAACCCTCGCCGCCAACCCGATCCGCATGTCGGCCGCGGACTACCGCGACTGGTTCCACACCCTGCCCGACGGATTGCGGACCGCGGTCACCGAGCACTGGGGACCCGCTCCGGGCGAGCTGTTCGTCGACCGCACCGTCAACCCCGACGGCGACATCGTCATCGCGGCACTGACCTTCGGCAACATCGCGATCATGGTGCAGCCGCCGCGCGGCTTCGGTGAGAACCCCGTTGCGGTCTACCACGATCCCGATCTACCGCCCTCACACCACTATCTCGCCTCCTACCGCTGGATCGCCGCCCAGCGCAACGGCTTCGGGGCCGATGCGATCGTCCACGTCGGCAAGCACGGCAACCTCGAATGGTTGCCCGGCAAGAACCTCGGGATGTCGGCCGACTGCGGCACCGACGCCGCCCTCGGCGATCTCCCGCTCGTCTATCCGTTCCTCGTCAACGACCCGGGCGAGGGGACACAGGCCAAGCGCCGCGCCCACGCCGTCCTCGTCGACCACCTCATCCCGCCCATGGCGCGCGCGGAGTCCTACGGCGACATCGCACGTCTCGAGCAGTTGCTCGACGAGCACGCCAACATCACCGCCCTCGACCCCGCGAAACTGCCCGCCATCCGCCAGCAGATCTGGACGCTGCTGACCGCGGCGAAGATGGACTCCGACCTCGGGCTCACCGAACGCCCCGACGAAGAGGTCTTCGACGACATGCTGTTGCACGTCGACGGCTGGCTCTGTGAGATCAAGGACGTGCAGATCCGCGACGGCCTGCACGTCCTCGGCGAGCCTCCGCGCGACGACGCCGAAGTCGATCTCGTGCTCGCGATGCTCCGTGCCCGTCAGCTCTGGGGCGGGACCTCGGCGCTGCCCGGACTCCGGGAGGCCCTCGGACTCGTCGAAGACGGATCGGCCGAACGCGCCGCGGTCGACGCGGTGGAGACCCGCGCCCGGGAGCTGGTCGCGGCCTGCGCCAAGGGGGATTGGTCGGCGGCGACCGTCGGCGAGGTGTCCCAGGGGCTGCCCGACGCGGTCGGCGATGTGCTGCGCTTCGCCTCGACCGAGGTGGTCCCGCGACTCCGGCAGACCACCGGCGAGGTGCCGCGGGTGCTGCACGCCCTCGCCGGCGGCTTCATCCCGGCAGGGCCCAGCGGGTCCCCGCTGCGCGGCCTGATCAACGTGCTGCCCACCGGACGCAACTTCTACTCGGTCGATCCGAAGGCCGTCCCGTCACGGCTGGCGTGGGAGACGGGGCGGGCGATGGCCGATTCGCTCCTCGAACGCTACGTCACCGACCACGGGCATCACCCGGCGTCGGTCGGGCTGTCGGTGTGGGGGACCAGCGCGATGCGCACCTCGGGGGACGATGTCGCCGAGGTTCTGGCGCTGCTCGGCGTGATGCCGGTGTGGGATGAGATGTCGCGCCGCGTCGTCGATCTCGAACTGATCGGCCTCGCCGAGCTCGGCCGTCCGCGCATCGACGTCACCGTGCGCATCTCGGGGTTCTTCCGCGATGCCTTCCCGCACGTGGTCGCCATGCTCGACGACGCCGTCGCGCTCGCCGCGGCCGCCGACGAACCCGACGAGGACAACTTCGTCGCGGCCCACGTCCGCGCCTCGATGGCCGACCACGGTGATCGCCGGCGCGCCGTCACCCGGGTCTTCGGGTCCAAACCCGGAACGTACGGCGCCGGGATCCTCCAGCTCATCGACTCCCGCGACTGGCGTAGCGACGACGACCTGGCCCGCGTCTACACCGAGTGGGGCGGGTACGCCTACGGCCGCGACCTCGACGGCGTCCCCGCGGTCGACGACATGCGCGCCGCCTACAAGCGGATCGCGGTGGCCGCGAAGAACACCGACACCCGCGAACACGACATCGCCGACTCCGACGACTACTTCCAGTACCACGGCGGCATGGTCGCGACGGTCCGCGCGCTGACCGGCAGGTCGCCCGAGGCCTACATCGGCGACAGCACCCGGCCGGACTCCGTGCGTACCCGCACCCTGTCGGAGGAGACCAGCCGCGTGTTCCGTGCCCGCGTCGTCAATCCGCGCTGGATCGCCGCGATGCAGCGACACGGGTACAAGGGCGCCTTCGAGATGGCCGCCACCGTCGACTATCTCTTCGGCTACGACGCGACCACCGACGTCGTCGCCGACTGGATGTACGAGCAGCTCACCGAGTCCTACGTCCTCGACGAGACCAACCAGCAGTTCATGCAGCAATCCAATCCGTGGGCGCTGCACGGCATCGCCGAACGTCTCCTCGAGGCAGTCGAACGCGACATGTGGCGTGAGCCGCCCGCCGAGCTGCTCGACGCCCTGCGCAGCGTCTACCTGCAGACCGAGGGCGACATCGAGGGCCGCGGCGAGAACTGAGGACGCCGGCGGGAGAAAATCCGGCACGTCGTGCGTTGTACCGGAAGACCCCGACGTTCAACGGGTGCCGCGAAGGCACCGAAAGGCAGGTGAGCACCATGGCACTCCGCTATGTCGCGGCCTACGCCGTGCTCGAGATCGCCGCCTTCGTGGCGATGGTGATGACCCTCGGCTTCGGCTGGGCCGTCCTGATCACCATCGGCGCTGCCGTCCTCGGCTTCCTCACGCTCCGGTGGCAGGGCCGTAAGGTCTTCGGCGAGCTGCGCCGAGCCGCGGCCAACGAGGTGGACCCACGCGACCCGCTCGTCGACACCGCCCTCGTCGCGGCCGCGACGCTTCTGCTGGTCATCCCCGGTGTGGTGTCGACCGTGGCCGGCATCCTGCTGCTGTTCCCGCCCACGCGCAAGGCCGTGCGTCCGGTCGTCGTCGCCGCGGGTGCACGCCGGATGATCACCGCCATGGACCGCGCGGGAGTCCGCGCCACCGGCATCTACGCCGGCCGGGGTGGAGCGACCATCATCGACGGCACAGTTGTGGAATCGGACACCCGAGACGGGGGAACGGGCACCGGCAGCATGCCCGCCGATGCCCCGCGCCTGCCGTACGGCCACTGACCTCGACCTCATCGGAGGTGTGACCCGTGTCCGCCGGACACTCCGGACCCCACCGCCTGATGACCCTCCTCGACGGCAAGGCACACTGAACGACCGTGGCAACCCAACTGCTTCTCGGCGGCGCGGTGTACTCACCGGCCGCGCCCGACGCGACCGCGATGGCCGTCACCGACGGAATCGTCGTGTGGGTCGGTACCGATGACATCGGACGCGCACTGCACCCCGACGCCGAGGTCATCGACCTCGGCGGGCTGTTCGTCAGCCCCGGCTTCGTCGACTCCCACGTCCATCTGACCTCCACGGGCCTCGGACTCGACGGACTCACCCTCAACGAGGCGACGAGCCGCACGCACTGCCTGCGACTCGTGGCCAAGGCGGTGGCCGGCGACGCCGTCCAGGAGTCCGGAGATCTCCTCTGGGGTCTCGGCTGGGACGACTCCACCTGGGAGGGCGCAGGCCCGGAGGACGGACGTTTCCCGACGACCACCGAACTCGACGCGGTCGTCGGTAACCGCCCGGTCTACCTCGCCCGCGTCGACGAACATTCTGCCGTCGTCTCCACCGCACTGCGCCGACTTATCCCGGACCTCGCCGACGCCGTCGGGTACCACCCGGAAGAGCCCCTCGTCGCCGAGGCCCACCACCTCGTCCGCGGCGCTGCCCGGATGCTCGTCACCGCGGCCCATCGCGAACGCGCGCAGCGTCGTGCGCTCGATCAGGCCGCTGCGCACGGGGTCGTCGCCGTCCACGAGAACGGTGGCCCCGACATCAGCGGCATGGACGACTTCCTGGCCCTGGCCGATCTCGATCATCCGATCGAGATCCGCCGCTACTGGGGCCAGACCGTCACCGACGCCGACCACGCCACCGAGCTGCTGTCCATCACCCGGGCCGACGCACTGGGCGGCGACCTGTTCATCGACGGCGCGATCGGCTCGCACACCGCGTGGCTGTCCGAGCCCTACACCGATGCCCCCGAGACGTCGGGAATCGGCTACCTGGAGTTCGAACAGGTCCGCGATCACCTGCGCGCCTGCACGATCGCGGGGATCCAGGCCGGGTTCCACGTCATCGGCGATGCCGCGACCGGGATCGTCGTCGCCGCGTTGACCGAACTCGCCGCCGAACTCGGCACTCCCGCGATCGCCCGGTGTGCGCACCGGCTCGAACACGCCGAGATGGTCACGGCCCGCGACGCGGAGGTTCTGGCCCGCTGCGGTGTCATCGCCAGCATGCAACCGCTGTTCGACGCAGAGTGGGGCGGAACGGGCGACCTCTACGACGCCCGACTCGGACCCGAGCGCGCCGCCACCCTCAACGACTTCGCCATGCTCGCCAAAGCCGGTGTCGCCCTGTCGTTCTCCTCGGATGCGCCGGTCACGCCGATCGATCCGTGGTCGACGATCCGTGCCGCGGTCCACCACCACCAGCCGACCAACGCGATCTCGGCGCGCGGCGCCTTCGCGGCCGCCACCCGCGGCGGGTGGCGGGCCGGTGGGGTCAACGACGGACTGACCGGAACCCTGACTCCGGGGGCACCTGCGAGCTACGCGGTGTGGGAGGTCGACGACCTCGTCGTCGCGGGTTCCCATGAGAAGGTGCAACGCTGGTCGACCGATCCGCGCTCGCGGGTACCCGCCCTCCCGGACGTCTCGCCGGGCGCAGCCCTGCCGCGCTGTGTGCGCACGGTGCACCGGGGACAGCTGCTGTACGACCGGGACGCCGGGTGAGTTCACCCGACGCCCCTTCCCGGTCCGATCCGCCCGACGCACCGGCACCGCCCGGGGCGCCGGGACCGGTGCACGGTCGCCGGGTGAATGTCTCAAAGGCCTGGCTGACGCGCACGGTGACCGCCGCGGTGGCCGGGTTCGCGATGTGGGCGGCGTTCCCGCCCCGCAACTGGTGGTTCTTCGCGGTCATCGCACTCGGCCTGCTGTTCGCGGCACTGTTCGTCGGCTCGCCCCGCGTGCGGACGGGAGCCTGGACCGGCTTCGTGTTCGGCCTGGCGTTCTTCGTCCCGCTGCTGCCGTGGATCGGCGTCTACGTCGGACCGCTACCGTGGCTGGCACTGGCCGCGGTGATGGCCGGGTACCTGGCGCTGTTCGGCGCGATCGCCACGGTGACGATGCGCCTGCCGGTCCCGCCGGTGTGGTTCACCCTGTCGTGGTTGCTCGTCGAAGCGTTGCGCTCGGCGTTCCCGTTCGGTGGGTTCCCCTGGGGCAGAACAGCATTCAGCCAGGTCGACGGACCGCTCCTGCCGCTGGCGTCGGTGCTGGGCGCGCCGGGCCTGTCGGCCGGGGTCGCCTTGTTCGGCTCCTCGGTCGCCTGGTTGCTGGTGATCCTCGGCCGCGCGTACTCCGCACCGCCGCGCGCCCTCGGTGACGGCCCGTCGGGCATTCTGCGGGTCGCGACCCTCGCGGTCGCCATCGCGTTGCTCGCCCCCGTCGCCGCCATCGCCCTGACCCCGGCCACCGTCGACCGCACGATCGCGACGTCGTCGGCCCGGATCGGCGCCGTCCAGGGCAACGTGCCGCGTCTCGGTCTGGACTTCAACGCGCAACGACGCGCCGTCCTCGACAACCATGTGCGCACCACCCTCGGCTATGCCGAGGCGATCGACGACGGTCTCGCCGACCGCCCCGACTTCGTCCTCTGGCCGGAGAACGCATCCGACATCTCGCCGCTCGACAACGCCGACGCCGCCGCCGCGATCACCGCTGCCTCGGAGGCGGTGGACGCGCCGATCCTGGTCGGCACCCTGCTGCGCAACCCCGACGGCCGGGCCACCAACTCGGTCCTGGTCTGGGACGGTGCCCGGGGACCGGTCGACCGCTACGACAAGCACATCGTCCAGCCGTTCGGCGAGTACCTGCCGTGGCGGCCGTTCTTCCGCCTCTTCTCCTCCTACGCCGACATGGCCGGCGACTTCAAGCCGGGGACCGGCCCCACGGTGGTGCGGGTGCCGGGACGGTCGGGTGAGGTCACGGTCGGTGTCGCCACCTGCTGGGAGGTGGCGTTCGACCGCGCCGCGCGGCAATCCGTGCGCGACGGCGCCCAGATGCTGTTCGTGCCGACCAACAACGCGACGTTCGGCCGGACCGAGATGACCTACCAGCAGTTGGCGATGTCACAGGTACGGGCCGTCGAGCACGGACGTGCCGTGGTCGTCGCCGCCACCAGCGGTGTGAGCGCGATCATCGACGCCGACGGCTCCATCACCCGGCAATCCGGCGTGTTCACCCCGGATGTGCTGACCGGGCGCCTACCGCTGCACGTCGAGACCACCCTCGCAACGCGTCTGGGGGCCTGGCCGCAGGCGCTGGCGATCGTCGCCGCGGTCGCCGGACTTTTGTTTGCGCTGCGCTCGCGTACTAGGTTCACACTCAGGCCACGCAGGGTCGCCGCTCGGGCGCCCGGTGAGACGAAGGAGCTCGATGGCATCGGGGATTGACGCCACGGCAGGGCAACGGCGGCCCGACGACACGCCGCAACGTGTGGTCGGCTCCGACGGAACCGGCGCTCTCGTCGTCGTACCGACGTTCAATGAGCGCGACAATCTGCCGGTGATCGTCGAACGGCTGCAGGCCGCGCTACCGGGCGCGCACGTACTCGTCGTCGACGACTCCAGCCCGGACGGAACCGGCGACGTCGCCGACGAACTGGCACGCGCCGACGAGGCCGGCCGCGTCCACGTGATGCACCGCGTGGACAAGGACGGCCTGGGCAAGGCCTATCTGGCCGGATTCGCGTGGGGTCTGGGCCGCGACTACCCGGTCATCGTGGAGATGGATGCCGACGGCAGCCATGCGCCGGAGCAGCTGCACCGGCTCTTCGACGAGCTCAACGACGGTGCCGACCTCGTCATCGGCTCACGCTACGTTCCGGGCGGCAAGCTCGTGAACTGGCCCAAACGCCGCGAGATCCTGTCCCGAGGGGCCAATACGTACGCGCGCCTGGCCCTCGGCGCGAGCGTCCACGACATCACCGCCGGTTTCCGCGCCTACCGCCGGATCGTGCTGGAGAAGATCGCGCTCGACACGGTGGAGTCCGCGGGCTATTGCTTCCAGATCGACCTGGCCTGGCGCACGGTACGCGCCGGATTCGACGTACGGGAGGTGCCGATCACCTTCACCGAGCGTGAGATCGGGGTCTCCAAGATGAGTGGGGGCGTGATGTCGGAGGCCTTCACGATGGTCGCCCGCTGGGGCATCCAGAGCCGTCTGGAGCGGTGGGGGCTCGTCGGCACGCGCTAGGTGTACCTGGCTAGGGCGTGCCACCGCGCCGAGCGGGTGACATCGCAGCAAAAGACCCACGCGCAGACGCAAAAGATCGAGGCAGACGCAAGAGAATCGACCCGGCAGGACATCCTGCCGGGTCGATTCTCTTGCGTTCGGGACCGTCACCGCCGCCGGGGCTGCCGGCGACGGTCACGACATCAGCTGGTGATGCCCTTGCGGCGCTGCTTGAGCAGGTCGAGGCGCTCGTTGAGCAGCACCTCGAGCTCCTCCTCGCTGCGACGCTCGAGGAGCATGTCCCAGTGGGTGCGCGGCGGCTTGGTCTTCTTCTCGTCGGGCTCGGCACCCTCGAGGATCGTGCCCTCCATGCCGTTCTTGCAGGGCCACTTGGACGGGACCTCTGCGTCGTCGGCGAACGGCACGTCGAAGATCTCGCCGTTGTCGGTGCGGTACTGGACGATGCGTCGTGGCGCGAGATCGTGGTCGCGATCGGTTTCGTAGCTCACCGCGCCGAGGCGGCTACCCCGAAGTACTCGATCTGCCATGAAGGGTTCCTCTCAAAGCTGCGTCGGATTTCTCGGTCTGCCGGGAAATCTCTGTTGCGTCTGTTGGTCTGCGTGCTCGGCTGGTCTGCTGCTCTGCGGGTCTTGGTGCTCTGCCGCGACCAACTGAGTCGTCAACAGGAACATTCTACGCGCATTCTCAGGTACGGTCCGCAATCGCGGCCCGGCCCGGTGTCGCGGGCCTCGCGTCCGAGCTCGAGCGCGCCGTGGCGCGACGCATCCGGATCTCCCGATCGCGGTACGGTCTCGGTGTGGAACAGGTCTCCCATCACCGCCGCCGACCGTACTCATGTGCGTGGTGCGGTTCGTCGATGGTCGACTCCGAGCTCGGGCGACGCCGCAAATACTGCAAGCGTTCCTGCAGGCAGCGCGCCTACGAACAGAGAACGCTCCTGGAAGGCACGTCCATTCCCGACGACGCGGTCATCCTGTCCGCGGCCGAAGCGGCCGACTTCGGTGACCGGATGTTCGCGTTGCGGTGCGCCGCGGAGGACCTCGAGACCGCCGTGGCCGAGCGCGCCGACCACAGCGTCCTGGCCGACCTCACCGACACTCTGCTCGACCTCGCCCGAGGTGCGGAGAAGCTCCGGTGATCACCCGGGTCTTCGGGCTCTCCTTCGCGGTCTCGGCCGCGGCGCTGGTCGTGGCGTATCTCTACCTCGGCTGGACGGGACTGGCGCTGTGCGCGATTCTCGGCGTCCTGGAGGTCTCGCTGTCCTTCGACAACGCGGTCATCAACGCGACGGTCCTCGAGCGGATGAGCGCGTTCTGGCAGCGCATGTTCCTGACCGTCGGTGTGCTCATCGCGGTCTTCGGCATGCGGCTGCTGTTCCCTCTGCTGATCGTGTGGATCACCGGGGGTCTGGATCCCGCCGAAGCCCTGCGCCTGGCGATGAACCCGCCAGCCGAGGGCCAGGCCTATTTCCCCGACGGTCAACCCAGCTACGAGACCATCCTGACCGACGCACATCCGCAGATAGCCGCGTTCGGCGGGATGTTCCTGCTGTTGCTGTTCCTGAACTTCGTCCTCTCCGAACGTCGGAACACCTGGCTGACCTGGCTGGAGCGTCCACTGGCGACGCTGGGGAAACTCGACCAGCTCGCGGTGGTCCTCGCGTCGCTCGCGTTGGTGCTCACCGCCGAGTTCCTGGCCGCCGACGAGACCCGCGCGACGGTCCTGATCGCCGGCGTCCTCGGCATGATCACCTATCTGACCGTCGACGGCCTCAGCTCCCTGTTCATGCAGCGCGAGGATGCCGACGGTGCCGATGCCGATGCGTCAGTTGCCGACGGCGCTGAGTCCGCGTCGCCGGCGACGAGCACCCGCGGACCGTCGCCGTTGACGGTCGCGACCGGCAAGGCCGGGTTCTTCCTGTTCCTCTACCTGGAAGTCCTCGACGCGTCGTTCTCCTTCGACGGTGTGATCGGCGCCTTCGCGATCACTTCGGACCCGATCATCATCGCGCTCGGCCTCGGCTTCATCGGCGCGCTGTTCGTCCGTTCGATCACGATCTACCTCGTGCGACAGGGAACACTGGGGGAGTACCGCTATCTCGAGCACGGCGCGCACTGGGCGATCGGGGCGCTGGCGCTCATCCTGTTCCTCAGCATCGAGTTCCACATCAACGAGATCATCACCGGCCTCGTGGGAGTCGCCTTCATCGGGGCGTCGCTGGCGAGCAGCATCCGCGCCAACCGGCGCGACAGAGCCCGGCCCGAGTCGGCATCACCGGCCGGGATCCGTCGGATCCGTCGCTGAGACCGGTCCTTGGGCACGTCCACGAGACGCTGCGGTGAACGGTCGACGAAACATTTGGGTCATCGTGAGCCGCCGCCTGTTATGTGTCGGACGACAGGTGTAAAAAGGACCTCGTCGGTGACGTGCGTCACGCGCACACCCCAGAACCGTGGTGTCGCGAAGCACGTCCGGGAATGTGGTCGAGCGTGCGGATTCGGTGGTGGGCATGGATAGCAAACAGCAGCAGATGGTCCAGTTCGAGACGAACTGGTACTCACTGGGGGGCGGGTCCTCCCGTCAGATCGTCGAGGAGTTCGGTCTGGACGACCGCGACTTCTTCTCCGAGGTCAGTCGTCTTGTCGCCACCGATCCGCCCACCGCGCTCACCGCGGCCGAACTCCGTCGCATGCGTGAGGTGATCCGCCGCCGGCTGTGGATGGCTCGCTGACCGCCGATCGCGGGCAAAGGGGGATAATCCACCTGTGCCCTTCTCCGACGACGATCTCGAGTTGTTCTATCGCGAGGTCGAGGCACGCACTGCATCGAATGAGCATGTCCGGCGTGCGACGCGGCGGGTGGAGCTGCCGGTCTGCCCGACACCGGACAAGTTGCCGTTCTCCTCACCGGCCGACGCGCGCGACGGCATCGATCGTCTCCGTCGGCACGTCGTCGGGACCGCGCCGGAACTGCGCTTCTATGAATGTGCTTGTGGTGCATGGCACATCACCAGTTCGGCGAAGTTGATCTACCGCCGGGTCCCGCCGGCCCCATCGCGTCGCCGGCGCGGTAAGAAGAAGCGGTGACTCCGTCAACCAGCTCTCCGGACGTGATCGTCGACCTCGCCTGTGAGAACCCGCAGGCCACCGCCGGGGCCTACGAGACCGTTCTCGGGGGTCCGGTCGGATCCGAGAGCACCCGGTGGGCGGCCGGCCTGGGCAATGTCGTGCTCTGTCTGCGGGGGATGGACGAGACCACCGGTGCCGCGGAGCCGGCCGCATACTTTTCCGTCGCACACTTTCGCGGCGCACACTTTCGCGGCGCACACTTTTACGGCGAGGAGTTGCCCGACGCGCGGCGACTGCTGACCAGGCGCGGCTACCCGGTCGTCGATTCCGCGCTCGGCGTGCTGGGCGAGACGATCCCGCTCGGAGTCGCGACCCCGCCGCTCGCGGCGGCGCTTCCCGCCGGCGACCTCACCGGGATGGACCACCTCGTGTTCATGTGTGAGGACCGGAACCTGGCGGTCGCGGTGTTCGGCGGCACCTTCGGCCTGGACTTCCGGCTCGACCAGCCCATCGGGGACGGGGCACGGCAACTGTTCTTCCGCGCGGGGAGCGTCATCGTCGAAGTTGTGTCGGCTCCGCGGCCACCCGATGCGCCGAGCGCATCGTCCCCGATCACTCTCTGGGGCCTGGCCTGGCGGTCGGCCGACGTCGACGCCACCCACGCCCGCCTGTCCGTTGCAGGTCTCGATCTCAGCGAGATCAGGACCGGACGCAAGCGGGGGACTCGCATCTTCACCGTTCGGGACCGCACGCTGGGGATCCGAACCGTCGTCATCGGCTCCGACCGGCCCGCCACTCCCGCCGGCTGAGCCCGCCCCGGCGACGCCACGCCGGCAGCGCGAATCCGTGAGAACGATGTGTTCTGGCGCACCCCTCCTGTAATTTGACTACAAATGTTGTCGAAATCCAGGCTTCCGAAATGATGTGGGGGGAACCATGACCGCGGTGAACGACGACCCGCTGACCACCGAATCCATTGCCGGCGGCGCAGCCCACGACGAGCCGCTGTTCAACCATCGCGACGACGAGATCGAGCTGATCCCGCCGGGTTCGCTCACCGCGCAGCTCACCGGGCTGTACACCTTCCTGCCCATCAACGGTGCCGCCTTCGTCATGCAGGTGATGCATCCGGTCATCGGCGATGTGGTCGACAAGTTCTCGGTGTTCCGCACAGACCCGGTCGGACGCGCGATCCGCTCCGCTGATTCGGTGCTGCGCTGGACCTACGGCGGTCAGGAGGCCATCGAAGAGGGCAAACGCCTGCGCAGGCTCCATCAGCCGCTGCAGATGCGCAACGCCCAAGGTAAGCACATCAGCGCGTTGAATCCCGAGGCCTACGCATGGGTGATCGCGACCGCGCTGCCGACGATGACGACGGCCGCCCCGCTGGTTCTCGGTCGCGAGTTCACGCTCGACGAGCGCAAGGAACTGCTGCGCGACAACCGTCGGATCGCCAAGATCGTGCAGGTGCCGATGAAGGGCTACCCGGAGACCCTCGAGGAGTTCGACGAGTACGTCGACGATTTCATCGAGAACAAGCTGGTCCGGCATCCGGTGGCGCTGGAGCTGATCGAGCAGATGCGCGCCGCGCCCGTCGTACCGCGCTCGGTGCCCAAGCGTCTTCGCCCGACGGTCAGGAAAGTCGCGGCGACCGCGTCGGTGCCGTTCCAGGACTTCAACTACCTCACCACGGTCGGCGTCATGGATCCGCGGGTGCGGGAGATCCTGGGCCTGTCGTGGACCGATCAGGAACAGCAGCACCTCGAACGGATTCACCGCCGTCTGCGGTTCGCCTACCGCACACTGCCCGAACGTCTGACGTACTTCCCGCTCGCGTACCACGCGCGTCGCCACAACGACGCGATCCAGGCCATGAAGAAGCGCGAGCAGGCCAGCGCGGCCTACCAGTATCACTCGACGACGCCCTGAGCCCGTGCGTGGCCGCGGGCGGCCGTCACCCGGATCGGGTCGACAGCAGCCCGACAACGTGATCAGCGATCGCCAGCGACGACGTGATTCCCGGTGACTCGATGCCGAACAGGTTGACCAGGCCGTCGACGCCATGACTCGACGGCCCCTGGACAACGAAGTCGGCGGCCGGTTCGCCGGGCCCGCTCGTCTTGGGTCGCACGCCCGCATACGCGGGAACCAGTGCGCCCCGGGGCATTCCGGGCCAGTAGGTCCGGATCGCATGCTCGAACGCGTCGGTGCGGCCGATGTCCACCGAGTAGTCGAGCGTGTCATCGGCCTGATCATCGAGCCGTTCTGCGTCGAGCCATTCCACGTCGGGACCGAATCGCGCCGCGCCGGCGAGGTCCATCGTGAAGTGCACCCCGAGACCGCCGTCGACCGGAACGGGATAGATGAGATGGCGGAACGGTGCCCGCGCGCCTGCCAGTCCGAAGTAGTTACCCTTGGCGAGTCGTCGGGGTGGCACGGGTGCAGCGAACCCCCTGAGCCCGTGCGCAACCCGCCACGCACCCAGGCCGGCGCAGTTGACGAGCACACGCGCAGAAGCGGTTTCACCGTCGGCTGTCTCGACACCGAACCCGCCCCGCTCGATGCGGCCACCGATCACCCTGCTGCGCAGAGCGATCGCCCCGCCGTGGCCTTCCAGATCGCGACGCAGAGCGCGGACCACACCGTCGACGTCGACGATGCCGGTGGACGGGGAGAGCAACGCCGCGACACCCTCGACCTCGGGTTCCAGCTCACGCAACTCGGCGGCGTCGACGTGGCGGAGATCGTCGACGCCGTTGGCGAGTCCGCGGCGTCGGAGATCGTCGAGCCGGCCGGCCTGGTCGGCGGCGGCCACGATGAGCTTGCCCGGCCGGCGCCACGAGACACCGTTGTCGTCGCAGTAGCGCGTCAGCTGCTCGCGCCCCCGCACGCACAACCGCGCCTTGAGGCTACCCGCCGGATAGTAGATGCCGGCATGGATGACCTCCGAGCTGCGCGACGTCGTCTGTGTACCAACGGCATCCGCGGCTTCGAGGATGATGGCCTCTCGGCCGGACATCGCGAGCGCTCGTGCCACCGCGAGCCCGACGATGCCACCGCCCACGATCAGGCAGTCGGTGCGCGTCACCGGCGGATCTCCCCTCCGTTGTGCTGGTCGTCGATCCCATCCGCTTCCGGTGTTCTCGGGAAGCTGCAGACCACTATCCTCCGGGCCCGTGGGCGAGTACGGCAGACTGGGCTGATGCGCCATTCTGATGTTCTCGCGATCGTGCAGGCCGGTGGACGGGGTTCGCGGATGGAGGTACTGACCGATCGGCGGGCCAAACCGGCGTTGCCGTTCGCCGGCAATTACCAACTGATCGACTTTCCGCTCTCCAACCTTCATCACAGCCACATCGACGACGTGTGGCTGTGCGTCCAGTACGAGGCGGAGATGCTCAGCGAACTTGTCGCGGCCGGACGTCCGTGGGACCTGGACCGCACCAGCGGCGGTCTGCGCATCGTGATGCCGGAGGAGACCGACGCACCGAAGACCGAGGACGGCTTCGCCACCGGCAACGCAGACCTGCTCTACCGCATCAGGGATCGGATCGCCCGGCACGCGCCTGCGGAGGTGATCGTCATGAGTGCCGATCACGTCTACGAATTCGACTACCGCGACGCCCTCGACACCCACCGCAGCCGCGGGGCCGAGTGCACGATCGTCACCACCACCTGCCCGCTCGAGGAGGCCACCCAGCACGCCACGGTCGCCGCACGCCGCGACGGCACGGTCCGGGAGTTCCGGTACAAGCCCGAACGCGCGACGACCCGCACGATCGCCACCGAGATCTTCATCTACGACCCCGCTGTCCTCATCGAAGGCCTGGAACAGCTGGCACAGGAGACGTCGGCCGACTCACCCGCCGACGACACCGGACTCGGCGACTTCGGCGAACATCTGGTGCCGTGGTTCGTCGACCGGGGCAAGACCGTGATGCACGCGATGCCCGGTTACTGGATCGACGCCGGGCGGCCGGAAACCTACCTGCAGGCCCATCAGGACCTCATCGCGGGCGCTCTCGACGTCTTCCGCCCGGATCGTCCGATCCTCACCCGGCAACCGCAGCGCCCCGCCGCCCGGATCGAGTCCGGTGCCGTCGTCGAGGACAGCCTCGTCAGCAGCGGTGCTCACGTGCTCGGCACGGTACGGCGCAGCGTCCTCGGGCCGGGTGTGGTCGTCGACAAGGGTGCCACGGTGGTCGATTCGGTGATCTTCGCCGACACCGTCGTCGGCGAAGGCGCGTCGGTGACGTGGTCGGTCCTCGACGAACGTGTGCGCGTGGGTGCGCGGGCGACGATCGGCGGGCATCCGCGGACCCGTCCGGTGCCCACCGACAAGATCACCCTCCTCGGCAGCGACACCCAGATCCTCAAGGGTGCGAAGGTCGCGCTCGGCGATCGCGTCGAATGCGGCCGCCGGATCCGTTGACTGATAGCGTCGCCCGCGTGATCGAACGCGCGCGTGCCTGGCGAGACCACGACCCCGACCCGGCGACACGCGCCGCGCTGACCGCCCTCGTAGACTCCGCGGAGGCCGGCGACCCCGGGGCCCGTGCCGATCTCGGGTCCCGCTTCCGCGGCCCCCTCACCTTCGGTACCGCGGGCCTGCGCGGCGAGGTCGGAGCGGGGGAGACCCGGATGAACGTCGCGGTGGTCACCCGGGCCACCGCGGGTCTGGCCGCGTACCTGCTCGACACCATCGGCCCGGATGCACGGATCGTGGTGGGCGGCGACGCCCGGCACGGTTCGGCACGCTTCGTCGCAGCAACCGCCGAAGTCCTTGCCGCACAGGGTCTCACCGTGATGACCCTGCCGGATCGATTGCCCACACCGGTCACCGCCTACGCCACCCGGGCGCTCGACTGCGACGCCGGCGTGATGATCACCGCCTCCCACAACCCGCCGGCGGACAACGGGTACAAGGTGTACCTCGGCGGGCGTGCAACCGATGAACCCGGGCGCGGTGTCCAGATCGTGCCGCCCGCTGACGCCGAGATCGCCGCCCGGATCGCGAAAGCGGCTCCGGCCGACGAGATCCCACGTGACCCCGGCCGCGTGATCCGGCTCGACCATGAGGTCGTCGACGCATACGTCACCCGTACCGCGTCGTTGCGATCGGAGACCGAGCGGAGCCGCGTCCGCGTCGTGCTGACACCGATGCACGGCGTCGGCGGCGCCACCGCACTGTCGGTGCTGAGCGCCGCAGGCATCGACGATGTGCACACCGTCGCAGCACAATTCGATCCGGATCCGGATTTCCCGACCCTCGCCTTTCCGAACCCGGAGGAGCCCGGGGCCCTCGACCGCGCATTCGTCCACGCGCGCGAGGTGGCCGCGCACGTCGTCATCGCCGTCGATCCGGACGCCGACCGCTGTTCGGTGGCGATCCCGGACCGCTCCGGGCGTTGGCGGCAGCTCACCGGCGACGAGATCGGCTGGCTGCTCGGCGACCAGGCGGCACGCGACCACAGCAGGGCGGGAGACACCCTGGCCTGTTCGATCGTCTCCAGCCGGCTGCTCGGCAAGATCGCCGCCGACCACGGGCTGCGGTTCGCCGCGACGCTGACCGGCTTCAAATGGATCGCACGCGCACCCGGACTCCGCTACGGCTACGAGGAGGCGATCGGTTACTGCACCGATCCGGAGGCGGTGCGTGACAAGGACGGGATCAGCGCCATGGTCCGGGTGGTCACCCTCGTCGAGGAACTCGCCAGGGAGGGGCGCACGCTCATCGACGCGCTCGACGACCTGGCCCGCCGGTACGGGTTGCACGCGACGACACCGCTGACGATCCGCGTCGACGACACCGCCGAGATCGGCCAAATCATGCAACGGCTCCGCGAGACGACGATCGAGACACTCGGCGGCTCACCCGTCGTCGAGGTCGCCGATCTCGCGCACGGATCCGACGCGTTGCCGCCGACGGATGCCCTCGTGATCCGGACAGCGGCCGATGACCGGGTGATCGTCCGGCCGTCGGGCACCGAACCGAAACTGAAGTGCTACCTCGAGGTGATCCTCGATGTTCCCGACCCCGAACGCACGGTTCCGCACGACAAGGCCGCCGAACGCCTCGCCGCGATCACCGCCGAGCTGTCCGGGTTGCTGCACGTCTGAGTTCGGCCCGGATCCGCCCCGTTCCCGCCGTATGATCGTCGACTGTGACGCGATCCGATCCCGAGCAGCGACTCCGGGATCTCCGGCTGCTGCGGCAGGTCCGGGACCGCATCGATCGTGAGTACGCTGAGCCCCTCGACGTCGAGTCGCTCGCCCGCGGGGTGAACATGTCGGCCGGCCACCTCAGCAGGCGGTTCCGGCAGACCTACGGCGAATCCCCGTACTCGTATCTGATGACCCGTCGTATCGAACGCGCGATGACCCTGCTGCGGCGTGGGGATCTCAGCGTGACCGAGGTCTGCTTCGAAGTCGGGTGTTCGTCGTTGGGGACGTTCAGCACCCGGTTCACCGAACTCGTCGGGGTGCCTCCGACGGTCTATCGCGAACAGTCCGCCGACGCCACCGACGGGATTCCCGCCTGCCTGGCCAAGAACATCACCAGACCGATCAGGAATCGAGAAGCGCCGCGGACCTGAGCCTGCCTAGCCTGATCGGTATGAACATCAGCATCCAGTACACCTTCCTCCCGCACACCGACGGCGACGCCGCACTCGGCTTCTACCGCGACCTGCTCGGCTTCGAGCTCCGCAAGGACGTCGGCTACGAGGGCATGCGGTGGCTCACCGTGGGGCCGCCGGATCAGCCCGGCACATCGATCGTTCTCCATCCGCCGGCCGCCGACCCCGGAATCACCGAGGCGGAACGCCAGACGATCCTCGAACTCATCGCCAAGGGCAGTTATGGCGCGGTCACCCTCGCCACCGATGACCTCGAGGGTTTGTTCGGCAAGCTGCAGGCGAACGGTGTCGACATCGTGCAGGAACCGATGGACCAGCCGTACGGCGTCCGCGATGCCGCGGTGCGCGACCCCGCGGGCAACCTCATCCGGATCGACCAGGTGAGCTGAGACGTGTGCGGACCCGGTCGACGCCCGCCGTCGTCGGCATTCACCGACCTCCACCGTGTCGACCTCCACCGTTCCGAACCCGACTGTGCCGCCTCTAATCTTGCGCACGTTCCGGCGGAATCGCGCCAGGTGCTGGTTAGATCGACCGGGAGTCCGCGCCCACACCTCGATTCCGATCGTTCACACGCCCGGCGAGCCGCCGCCCCGATGGAGACCCGATGAGCCCCGCCACACGCACCACACCCACAGCCCGCCCGGTGAACGACCGGGCCGCCGATGTCCATCTGACAGACGTTCATCCCGCCGATGTCCACCCCGCCGACGCGCACGACACCATCCGCGTACACGGGGCCCGGGAGAACAACCTGAAGAACGTCGACGTCGTGCTGCCCAAGCGGCGCCTGACCGTGTTCACCGGGGTGTCGGGGTCGGGGAAGAGTTCACTGGTCTTCAGCACGATCGCGGCCGAGTCCCAACGCCTCATCAACGAGACCTACAGTGCCTTCGTCCAGGGGTTCATGCCGTCGATGGCGCGCCCCGACGTGGACATTCTCGAAGGCCTCACCACGGCGATCATCGTCGACCAGGAGCGTATGGGGGCCAACGTCCGGTCGACGGTCGGCACGGCCACCGACGCCAACGCCATGTTGCGAATCCTGTTCAGCCGGTTGGGAACTCCGCACATCGGTTCGCCGCAGGCGTTCTCGTTCAATGTCGCCTCGATCAGCGGGGCGGGGGCGGTGACGATCGAGAAAGCCGGTCAGAAGGTCAAGGAGCGGCGGAGTTTCTCCGTCACCGGCGGCATGTGTGCCCGCTGCGAGGGACGCGGCAACGTCTCCGATTTCGATCTCACCGCGCTCTACGACGCGTCGAAGTCGCTCAACGAGGGCGCACTCACCATTCCCGGTTACTCGATGGACGGCTGGTACGGCCGGATCTACCGCGAGTGCGGGTTCTTCGACCCCGACAAACCCATCGCGAAGTACACCAAGAAACAGCTCAACGACCTGCTGTACAAGGAACCTACGAAGATCAAGGTCGAGGGCATCAACATCACCTTCGAGGGACTGATCCCGAAGATCCAGAAGTCGATGCTCACCAAGGATCGCGAGGCGATGCAGCCGCACATCCGCGCATTCGTCGACCGCGCCATCACCTTCGCGACCTGCCCCGACTGCGAGGGCACCCGTCTCACCGCGGAGGCCCGCTCGTCGAAGATCAACGGCATCAGCATCGCCGACGCCTGTGCGATGCAGATCAGCGACCTCGCCGGGTGGGTCGCACAGCTCGACGACCCGTCGGCCGCCCCGCTGATCGAGGCGCTGCGCGAGCACCTCGACGCATTCGTCGACATCGGTCTGGGCTATCTGTCCCTCGACCGCCCGGCCGGCACACTGTCCGGCGGAGAAGCCCAGCGCACCAAGCTGATCCGGCATCTGGGTTCCTCGCTGACCGACGTCACCTACGTCTTCGACGAACCGTCCATCGGACTCCACCCCCACGACATCGCCCGGATGAACGACCTGCTGCGGGCGCTGCGGGACAAGGGCAACACGGTGCTCGTCGTCGAGCACAAGCCCGAGGTGATCGCCATCGCCGACCGGATCGTCGACCTCGGGCCCGGCGCCGGCACCGACGGCGGCGAGATCGTCTTCGAGGGCACCCTGGACGAACTGGGCTCTGCCGACACCCTCACCGGACGCCACCTCCACGACCGCGCGAGGGTGAAGCCCGACGTACGCACGCCCAGTGGACACCTCGAGGTGCGCGGCGCCGACACCCACAACCTGCGCGACGTCGACGTCGACATCCCGCTCGGGGTCCTGGTGGTCCTGACCGGTGTCGCGGGTTCGGGTAAGAGCTCGTTGATCGACTCCTCTGTCGCCAAGACCGAGGGGGTGGTGTCCATCGACCAGAGCGCCATCAAGGGATCCCGTCGATCCAACCCGGCGACCTACACCGGTCTGCTCGAACCGATCCGCAAGGCGTTCGCGAAGGCCAACGGCGTCAAACCTGCTCTGTTCAGCGCGAATTCGGAAGGTGCGTGCCCCAACTGCAACGGGGCGGGCGTGGTGTACTCCGATCTCGCGATGATGGCGGGCGTCGCCGCGCCGTGCGAGGTGTGCGAGGGCAAACGCTTCCAGGCCGAGGTCCTCGAGTTCACCCTGGGTGGTCGCAACATCAGCGAGGTCTTGGAGATGTCGGTGGCGCAGGCCGAGGCGTTCTTCGCCGACGGCGACGCGAAACTCCCGGCGGCGCACAAGATCCTGAACCGGATGGTCGATGTTGGGCTCGGTTACATCAAGGTCGGACAGCCTCTGACGACACTCTCCGGCGGCGAGCGCCAGCGGCTGAAGCTCGCGAGCCACATGGGGGAGAAGGGCGATGTCTTCGTGCTCGACGAGCCGACCACCGGACTCCACCTGGCCGACGTCGAGCAACTCCTCGGACTGTTGGACCGGCTCGTCGACGCGGGCAAATCCGTGATCGTCATCGAACATCATCAGGCGGTCATGGCCCACGCCGACTGGATCATCGACCTCGGGCCGGGCGCCGGTCACGACGGCGGCCAGATCGTCTTCGAGGGCACCCCGGCGGACATCGTCGCCGACCGGTCGACCCTGACCGGACAGCATCTGGCCGAGTACGTCGGCGCCTGATCGTGCCCGGTGTTCCGTCCTGCTCAGCACCTCTGCTGAGCAGGACGGAACCCTCGGCCGGCTGTGTTCACACTGTGGACTTGTCAAAGATCGAATGCGGTCCCGGCTCGGTGCTTGTACGTCGGGTGCGAGAAGGTGCTACGCGAAAGCTGATGTCATGCGGCGTCGTCGAGTCGCATGGTGCGGCGGTTGTAGGCGGGGTGGGGTCGACGCTGTGGGTCGATCTCGACGGGCGGGATGAGCCATGGGTGTCGATCGAACCCCATGACGACATCCCATCCGTGGTGATGGACCTGCGTGTGGCACCTCTGACACAGAAGGCAGCCGTTGTCGAGGTCGGTGTTTCCGTCGTCGGCCCCTCTCCGATCACCTGCGTGACGTTGGCGCGAATCTCTGTCTTCGAGTCATCCGTGACGCTGTGATGAAGCGTGTTCAACGACCGATCGTCGGCCGCGGGAATGCCGGCGTCCTCCGAGTCGGCCAGGGTGTTGCCGATGCGCCGAGCGCACTCCTGGACCTCGGCCGGCGTCGCTCCCGACAGTACTCGAGTGACGAGGTGCGATTCGTAGGTCACGCGGTCGTCGTCGGATATGCCGGCAGGAGAACGCTTCTCGATGTGCGCGATTCCCCTGATAGTGGCGTCGACGACCTCGGCCGCCAATCGGCCCTCCGCGGCGTGAGCGTTCACCTTGCCGAGTGCGTCCAACCCCGTCAGCGCACGCATCACCCGAGAAGCAGTAGATGGTGGGAATCCCATCTCGATCAGCAGCCTCTTGGTGGTGGACCCGGATCTCTCCGCTACACGCGCATGGTCGAGTTGCGCCGAGTGCCTGACGATCTTGTGGTCGATGACGTTACGCATCAGTCGTAGCGTGTTGAGTTCTGCGAAAGTCTTTGCCCCGGAGGCATCGTCAGCCGGAGGGACGATCTCGATCAGCGTGTCGATAAGGGAATCGAGCTCTGCCATGACTCCCATGTACGCGAACATTTGTTCGAGCACCAGGTTATTCCACAGCCCGCTCAATCATGAAAACTGTCGTGAGTCAACATTTTTCACCTTTACTAAGAACTTTCGCGCCTCCAGTGAACAGAAGTCACAGGTGTCACAGAAATCGGAAGATAAGTGGTGGGTCCCCGACTTCTTTTGACATCACGGTCAACCGGTGGCCTGGCCGTCGTCCGCCGGATCGACGACAAAGACCACATAGAGATCGCCGACCACGCCCTCGGTCGGGGTGCCCGCTGGAACCGCCCCCGGCACGACCATCGGGAAAGGTCCGGCCGGCTCGAGCCGGCCGAGCTGTCTCACGATTCCGGTGACCGTCCCGGTCGGTGCGCAAGTCGACCCCGAAACGGTGAGGCGGTCATCGCCGAGATCGATCCGGATTCGTTCCCCCTCGTACGGGACAGCCTTTCCCAGGAACGTTGCGGGACCCATGATCGTGAGCGTCCGGCGTCCTTGATCCGCAGCGGCTCGGGCTCGGGCCGCGTCCTCTGCGGTCGGCTCGGCCAGCACCAGCTCGTCGAGAACCACCTCTACTCCGCCGGGAACCAGCACGGTCCCGTCGTCCTGAACCAGATCAGCGGGGAACTTCTCGACCGCAGTCACGGGCTGCCGGAGCTTGACGTGGCGTGGTCGCTCTGGGTCGGGAACGGGCTCATAGAAGAGCTGATGTACCGAGGAGACCTCCCCGGTCGCCTCGACACCTGCCGGGGAGTCGTCGTGCCACGACAGCGTGAGCGCGATCGGTTGGCCGAGTGGATCGCCGTGCGCCGGGTCCCATCGAGCGGAGATGCCACCCGCGACTACGACGTCACGGTCGCGATCCCACCGGGTGACTACGTCCTGCCCGTCCGGTGCGGGATACGCCGACAATCGCCCGGTCAACGTCTCGCCCACGCGGGGAGGCCTTCGGCAACAGCCGAATTCGAATGCGTCAATGCCAATGGGAACGCGCAACAGATCTGCGCGAGAAACATGATTCATCGTAGTCATCGGAAGTTCGACGATCCGTAGCGCGAAGGCAACGGGTTCCGATGCACCCGAGCAGAGGGTACTGCGGGATACGCCGGGTTGTGAACCCCGCACAACACCTCACACACCCGACGACCCGGTGTGAGTTCACTGTTACGTCGGCCTTGCGACACGACAGCCTCGCCGCAACGGTATTCCGACAGAGTTCCGTCATGAACAAACAACTTCTGGAAGAAAGCCTCGTACTCGTCGATCTCCCTGATTCCGGCCTCACCGTCCGCTTCTACGAGATCCTGTTCGACCGCTATCCGGCGGTCCAGCCGATGTTCCAGCGCGACACCCGAGTGCAGGCCGAGATGCTGCGTACCGCGGTGGTCTCGGTGCTCGATCACCTCGACGACGCCGAGTGGCTCACCACCAACCTCCACGCACTGGGTCGTCGTCATGCCGACCTGGGTGTGACCCGGCCGATGTACACCGCCGTCGCCGAGTGCATGATCGCCGCGATGAGTGAGATCGGCGGCGACTCGTGGACACCGTCGATGACCGACGCGTGGGGAGAGGCTCTGGGCGCGGTGGCCACCATCATGCTCGACGGCTATCCGGATGAGATCGCCACCGACGGGCTCGCGGCCGATGTCGTCCCCACCGACGACCGGGCCACCGAGGACCGGGCCACCGAGGACCGGGAGACCGAGGAACGGGAGACCGGCGCCGCCTGAGTCCGCGCCGGTCTGAGTCCCACCGGACCGCGGGGTCGACGCCGCCCCCGCGATCACCCCTCCTCCCGCGCGATACGATCCCGCTCGGAAGAGAGGGCTCGTGACAACTGCAGTGAATGTCCGCGGCGGGGTGGATCGCTACCTGCGTTCCGCCCGGGCCCGGTGGGCCGTGCTCGTCGCTTTCGGGATCAGCGCGGCGGTGGCCGTGTTCATCCTCCCGAATCAGCCGCCGACGCCGTACCGGATCGATTTCGACGTCTATCGCATGGGCGGGCAGGTCCTCGTCGACGGCGGTGACCTCTACGGCATCCTGCCGCAGCTCGCCCAGGGCGCGTATCTACCGTTCACCTATCCGCCGCTGGCTGCGGCGTTGTTCTCCGTGTTCACCCCGATCCCGCTGTGGCTCGGGCAGATGCTGTTCACCGCGGCGTCCATCGCCTGTCTGCTGCTGGTGTGCCGGATCGTGCTGTCTCACCTCACCGCTCGGCCGGCGGCCGAGTTGTGGTGGCTCGCCACCGCCGCGACGACTGTCGGCCTGTGGCTCGAACCCGTCCGCGACAGCCTCAATTTCGGCCAGATCAACATCGTGCTGATGACACTCGTCGTCGTCGACGTCCTGGTGGGGCGGGGCCGGTGGTGGGCCGGTCCGCTTGTCGGCCTGGCCATCTCGATCAAACTGACCCCCGCGGTGTTCCTGCTGTTCTTCTTCCTCCGACGGGACTGGCGAACCCTCGGCGTCGCGGCGGTCTCGGCGGTGGGTTACGCAGGCCTCGGTTACCTGATCGCGCCCACTGCGTCGGTCAGGTACTGGACCGACACACTGTTCGACACCGACCGCATCGGGAGTCCGCACTTTGCCAACAACCAGTCGATCAAGGGCGAGCTCGGCCGCCTCGGCATCGACTCCGACGTCGCCTGGTTCCTCGTGTCGCTGGCCATCGGGCTCTTCATCGCGTGGGTGGCATGGCGGTTGCTCGCCGTCGACGCGGTGGTTCCGGCCCTGACCACGGTCGCGTTCGCGGCATTGTTCTGTTCCCCGGTCTCGTGGGATCACAGCTGGGTGTGGGTCGTGCCGCTGCTGATCACACTGGTCCATCTGGCCACCCGGGATGGGGCGTCGACACTCTGGTGGTGGCTCGCCGGAACCGGGGCGGTCATCTTCGCGGTGGCCCCCCATCAACACATCCCGCAGCGCTACGACGCGGAGCTGGCGTGGACGTGGTGGCACCACCTCGTCGGGTCGTCGTACCTGCTCTGGGGCCTGGCCGTCCTCATTGCGTTCGGCCTGCTCGCCCCTCGTCTCACACCGACGCGACGCCCGACCGGCACCGTCGTACACCCGCGCTGAGAGCCCTCCCGAAACACACCCCTTGAAACAACCGCTAGAATCCGTTCCAATGGTGCATAGTGACGTAAGGCACATCGGAACAACCGGGAGTGGTAAGTGATGGCTAGTCGGAAGAAGCAAATCCAGGGCGTCCTGGCAAAGGCAAGCAGTCTCTACCCGAGTTCGGAGCGTCCGCTGGCCGTGCCGCCGCCCGGGTCGGACCTCAAGCCGGTCATGGGCGACCCGGGAATGCCGTACCTGGGCAACACCCTCGAGGCGCTGGTGGATCCGCTGAAGTCGGCGATGGACCGCTTCGAGAAGTACGGCCAGGTGTCCTGGTCGGGTGCCCTGGGCATGAACATGGTCACGCTCGTCGGCCCCGACGCCATCGAGGCCGTGTGGATGAACCGCCAGAAGGCGTTCTCCAGCGAACTGGGCTGGGAGCCCATGATCGGTCCGTTCTTCCGTCGAGGCGTGATGCTGATGGACTTCGACGAGCACATGCAGCACCGGCGCATCATGCAGCAGGCGTTCAGTCGTCCCCGCCTCAACGGCTACCTCGACATCATGACCCCGCACATCGAGAAGACGCTGGCCAACTGGCAGGTCGGCAACGGCTTCCACATGTACTCGCGGACCAAGGACCTCACCCTGTCGCTGGCCACCGAGGTCTTCATGGGTGCCCATGTGAGCGAGTCCGAGGCCCACCGTCTCGAGCTCGCCTTCGAGGCAGCGGTCCGCGGTGGCCAGGCCATGATCCGCAAGGACGTCGGCAACTGGACGTGGGCGCAGGGTCTGCGCGGACGTGAGGTGCTGCAGGAGTACTTCCGCTCCGAGATCCCGCTACGTCGCGGCACCGACGGCGACGACCTGTTCACCGTGCTCTGCAACTCCGAGAGCGACGAGGGTGAGTCGTTCACCGACGAGGACATCGTCAACCACATGATCTTCGTGATGATGGCCGCTCACGACACGAGCACCATCGCGCTGTCGATGCTCACCTACTTCCTCGGCCGGCACCCCGAGTGGCAGGAGCGTCTGCGCGAGGAGTCGCTCGCACTGAACAAACCCACCATCGACTACGACGACGTGGACAAGCTCCCGAGCATGGAACTGGCGTTCAAGGAGACGCTGCGCCTGAACGCGCCGGTCGGCATGCTGTTCCGGATGGCGATCGAGGACACCGAGATCTGCGGGCATTACATCCCCAAGGGCACGCTCCTCGCCATCCACCCGTGGGCGACGATGCTGCGCAAGGAATGGTGGCCCAACCCCACCCGTTTCGATCCGGAACGCTTCTCGCCCGAACGTCGCGAGGACAAGGTGCACCGTTTCGCGTGGGCCCCGTTCGGCGGTGGCGCACACAAGTGCATCGGCCTGTATTTCGGTGGGATGGAGGTCAAGTCGATCCTCCACCAGATGCTGCAGCGCTTCGAATGGGACGTCCCGGCCGGCTACAAGCCCACCCTGACCTACGGCACCGGACCCACCCCCGCCGACGGTCTGCCGATCAACCTGCGACATCGCAAGATCTAGTCACCCCGACCGACAGTTCCGCCCGGCGACTCTTGGGTCGCCGGGCGGAACGCTCTGCTGGTTGAGCTGGTGAGGAGCGCCAGCGACGAACCGTGTCGAAGCCAGTGCCCCCGCACTGACGACCCCGTCTGCTGGTTGAGCCGGTGAGGAGCGCCGGCGACGAGCCGTGTCGAAGCCAGCACCCCACGCAGCTACGACGCCGCGAGGATACTGATCTCGAAGACGAGCGTGTCGCCGACCTCGATGCCCGCGCTCGGGTTGCCGCTGGCGTAACCGTCGGCCGACGTCATCGCGACGCCCACCTTGGAGCCGACCTTCTGTCCGGCGATCGCCTTGCTGAAGCCGGGGATGACGCCGTTGAGCGGGAAGTCGACTGGGGTGCCGCTCGCGTAGGCGTTGTCGAATTCCTCGCCGGTGCGTCCGTTGACGCCGACGTAGCAGACCGACACCGACGCGGTCTCGGGCACGATCTCCCCGTCGCCCTCGACGAGCGTCTTGACCTGGGTCTCGGTGACGCTGAACGGGGTGTCGATGGTGATCTTCGGGGCCGTGGTGGCGGTGGCGGCCACCATCTGCAGTCCGCCGGTCGCGCCCCGCTCGGTCCACTGCGGCGTGGCGTCATCCTTGGCGGAGGCTGTCGGGCAGCGATCGGCGGCGCCGCTGACCGGAGCGTTCACTTCGTCCGACGACCACTGCGCAAGCAGGTTGTCGGAGTAGTCGGTCAGCACAACGAGATCGGGTCTGTAGGTGACCTGTTCGACGTCAGTCTGGTACCCGTCGTCATCGCGGTGCTCCAACGTCCACTTGGCTTGCTGACCGGCCACCAGGCTGCCGGCATCCGAGCGGGCATTCCCGTCTCGCGACGAGTCGGGGCGCGGCGATAGACGCTTACCGTTCCGATAGGCGCGGATATTGTGGGAACTGTAATAGAACTTGCCGTCCTTGCCGACGATGCGGACTTCGATCCCATTGTCGATCATGTTCACTTCGACCAGTCCGGTGCCGCCACCGTAGGTGACGAGCGCGGCCTGTCCATCCTTGAACGAAGCGCTTTCCGGCAAGCCTGAAGGAGGCTCCTCGGGGTACTGATGGGTGCGGTACACCCCGTTGTTGGACCCCGCGTGGAGGAGTAATGGGTCCCCGTCTATCGCTTTCCCTATCGGAAGTCCGTGACCGATGTCGGAAAAGTCCTCGTCGGTGATGTCGGTGCCTTGCTCGCCATCACAGAAGATGTCGATCAATCGGTCAGTGTTTCCGCCTCCGTGGTAGTTCCGCTCCGGCGCTTTGCTGGGTACGCAATGAGCGGGGTTCTGGGGGTCACCATTCCCGGGGATTCCCACTGTGTCCGACGAGCACCCGGTGACGGTCACCAAGGCGAGTATGGCGACAGCGGTGAGGCCGGCTGCGTGCTTGCGTGTCATGGTCTCTCCCGGTGATGGTTAGGGCTGTACGAGGCTGTCGCACACCGAGCCAGTGGGCTCGCCGTCTGTTGACCCGCAACCACGCAATCTGGCTACTGCGATGGCAATACACCCGGCCGCCGAGTTTTCATGGTCCCAAGCGTGCGTACTTGTCGAGTCGACGAATCGTACACGGGAACCTGCGCACCGGGCGTCAGACTGGTTCGGCGAGTGCTGAACTGGACTCGTCGACAGGTTCCGCCCTGATCGAATCCACTAGCGCGAGCTCCGTTGCTCGGCAAGAATCGCCGCCGCACGCGTGATGTCGGCGCGCACCGCGCGAGCCGCCGGCCACCTGGCCGCGTTCAGGACCAGGCCGCCGGCAGCCGGGACGGTCAGGACCGCCTCGGCGTGCACGTCGGTGCCACCGTCGGATCGTTCCTCGAAGGTCAGTGTCAACACGGCGTCCACCGACCGCCACCGTCCGATCTCCTGCCACACCCGGTGCGGCCGGCACTCGGTGACCTCCATCCGCGGTGTCACCCCGGGGACCACGGTGACGTCGGTCCAGCTGGTGCCGACGTCACCCGCCCGTTCCCCGACGCCGCGCAGGTCGTCGATCCTGCGCAGACTCGACTGCCACTGCGGCCGGTTCGTCGGGTCGGCGAGGTAGTCGAACGTGACCTCGATCGGGGTGGTGAACCCGACGACGGTGTCGAGTACGGGGACACGGGCGGGGGAGAACATCAGCCGATGAGTGCGGCGAGCTGCTCGACCTCGGCGACGCTGCCGGGTGAGACCAGCATCGTCGTGACGCCGCACGACTCCCAGATCTTGATCTGCTCGCGCACGTGGTCGGCGTCGCCGACGATCGCCGAGTCCTCGACGACGGCATTCGGGATGATCTGTGCCGCTTCGTCTTTGCGGTCACTGCGGAACAGCTCGGTCACCTCGTCGACGACGTCGGCGTACCCCATCCGTCGGTACACCTCGGCGTGGAAGTTGGTGTCCTCGCTGCCCATTCCGCCCATGTACAGCGCGAGGAACGGTTTGATCGCGGCGAAGGTGGCTTCGCGGTCGTCGGTGATGACGATCTGGGCGGTGGCGCAGATCTCGAAGTCCTCGCGGCTCCGCCGGGCGCCCGCCCGCGCGAACCCCTCGTCGAGCCAGGAGTTGTAGGTCTCGGCCATGCGCGGGGTGTAGAACAGCGGCAGCCATCCGTCGGCGATCTCCGCGGCCAGCGCGACGTTCTTGGGTCCTTCGGCGCCGAGCATGATCGGGACGTCGGCGCGGAGGGGATGGGTGATCGGCTTCAGCGGCTTACCGAGCCCCGACGCGCCTTCTCCCGAGAACGGCAGGGGATAGTGCGGTCCGGCGCTGGTGACCGGCGCTTCGCGCGCCCAGACCTGACGCATGATGTCGATGTACTCGCGGGTGCGCGCAAGCGGTTTGGCGAACTTCTGCCCGTACCAGCCCTCGACGACCTGCGGCCCCGAGACACCGAGACCGACGATGTGCCGTCCGCCGGACAGGTGGTCGAGGGTCAGGGCCGCCATGGCGCACGCCGTCGGTGTGCGCGCCGACAGCTGCAGCACCGACGTCCCGAGGCGGACCCGTTCGGTGGACGACCCCAGCCACGCCAGCGGGGTGTAGGCGTCCGAGCCCCAGGCCTCGGCGGTGAAGATGCTGTCGAAACCGGCGGCTTCGGCCGCGGCGACGAGCTCGGCGTGATGGGTGGGCGGCTGCGCACCCCAGTATCCGAGTTGCAGACCGAGTTTCACCGGGCGACCCCGCCTTCGGTTTCGGCGGCCGCCTCGGCGGCGATCTGGTCGAACTGCTCGCCCATGGCCTCGGCGACGGCCTGCGCACCCGACAGCGGCCGGACCATCACCATGAGGTTGTCGATCTTGCCGTGCGAATCGACGTGGATGAAGTCGCAGCCGGTGACGCGTTTGCCGCGCACCGTGGCCTCGAAGACGAGTGCCGAGTCACGCCCGTCGGCGTCGTTGATCTCCCGGGTGTACAGGAAGTCCTCGAACACCCGCAGCACACCGCGGAGGATGGCCGACGTGATCGCTTTGCCCGGGTACGGCTTGAACGCGACCGGGCTGATGAAGACCACGTCGTCGGCGAGCAGGTCTCTCATCGCCTGTTCGTCGCGTGCCTCGACGGCCTCTCGGAACTGCTTCATGCGTCGACCTCCCTGTCGATGGTTTCCCGCTCGACGCTAATCGATGCCGTGCGACGGGGGCCAGGAGTACGAGCAACGCCGCGCCCAGCAGTCCGATCCCGCCCAGCCGGTTCCGGTGATCGGTTCGGCGATCACCCCGGCGAGTTCGGCGGCACGTGGACGGTCGGTCACCTGTGCGCGGCTGCGCGTCGTGCGGGCTGCGGGTTGCGGGCGTAGAACTCGAGATGCCTGCGGGCGGCGTCCTCCCAGGTGAGCGAGGACGCCAGCGCTTTGCCTCTGGCGACTCGCTCGGCGTCGGGTGTCAGCGCCGCGTCGAGAGCGCCGGCGAGTTCGGGCACGGTCGACGCATAGGTGACGGTGTCGCCGAACACTTCCCGCAGGATCGGCAGATCGCGCGTGACCACCGGCCGGCCCGCGGCGAGCGCCTCCATGGCGGCCAGACCGAATCCCTCCTTGACCGACGGGAACGCGAAGACCCGGCACGCCGCGACGAGGGCCGGGAGGTCGTCGTCGGCGACCGCGCCCAGCACGATCGGTTCCACGTCGAGTTCGGCACGCCGCCTCTCGAAGTCGGCGCGATAGTCCCGGTAGTCGAACAGCGTCTCGCCGCCGGCGAAGACGAGCTTCAGCTCCGGGTGACGTTCGCGCAGCCGCGCATACGCGTTCAGCAGGTCGATGCTGCCCTTGCGGGGTTCGATCCCGCCGACCGCGAGCACGTAGCCACCGAGCCGGTCCGACCAGCGTCGTCGAGCCTCGACGGCGCCCGGGGCGTCCGACGCGGCGTCGGCAAACCGATGGTAGGCAACACCATTGGGTATCACCGTGGGCGTCAGTCCCCAGCCCTGCTCGACCTCGCCGGCCACCGCCCGCGACACACAGATCCGCGCATACGGCGTCACCACCGCCTTCTCGTGACAGTCGACGAGGATCGGGGTGGTGAACTGGTCGAGATGGTGGATCGTACGGATACACCGGCCGACAGCGTTGGCGCTGATGCAGTCCTGAGCGTGGACGATGTCGTAGTCGGTCGGATCGAACGCCGTCCGCAGCGCGTCGATGGACCGGACGATGCGTTCGGTGATCGTCTCACCCGGCGTGTCCGCGAACGGCACCAGACTCACGCGCACCGCGGGATCCACGGTGCGGAAGAAGCCGTCGTCGCCGCCCCGGGCCAATGACCAGACCGTCACGTCGACGCCGAGGCGCGCCATGGCCTCGGCGAGGTTGAGCGTATGCACCACACCGCCACGCGGTTTCGTCGAATAGGTGAGCAGCGCGACGCGCATCGCAGGGAAACCGTTGTCACTCATGACAGCTCGATTCCGGTGGTCGAGCGGTAGGTGTCCGGCCGGAGTTCGGCGAGGTGACTCAGCACCCGGCGGGCGCGGTCGACCTCGGCGTCGACGTCGACGGTTGCGGTGGCCAGACCGCCCTTGGACCGGGTGGTGGAGAGGATGTCGCCGCCGGGGCCGACGACCTTGGCCTGCCCGAGGAATCGCAGCGACCCCATCACCCCGGTCTGATTCGACGACACGACGAACACCTGGTTCTCCGCGGCGCGAGCGCAGTCGTAGAGATCGAACAACCGGGACTGCCGGTCGGCGGGGAGCCGGGCGGCCCGGTCGGTGACGCTGGCCGGCCACGCCGACAACGCGGCCACGATGCGGGCGCCGTCGAGGGCGAGGGTCCGCGCCGATTCGGGGAACGTCTTGTCGTAGTCGATGAGCATGCCCATGCGTCCGATCGGGGTGTCGAAGGCCCGGAACTCGGCGCCCGCCTGGTAGGCGAGCGATTCGCCCGCGGGCTGGTGGACCTTGCGATGCGTGCCGAGGATGCCGTCTCCGGACACGCAGACCGCGGTGTTGTAGCGGCGATCGGCGACGGCCTCGGTGTAGCCGATGCACACCGTCGTGGGGCCGGCTGCGGAGATGATCGCGGCGAGCTCGGGACCGTCGGGGTCGAGCGCGGGCGGCAGCTGTTCGGGGTCGGGATGGCGGAGGTCGCCGAGGTATCCGCCGAGGGTGGCGTCGGGAAACACCAGCAGGTCGACGCCGTCACGAGCGGCGGATTCGACGATGCCGACCGCCTTGGTGACCCCGCGTTCGACGTCGCGCCCGAAGTGCGCGGCGAGAGCGCCCAGTGTGACGGTCGTCATGCGGGAACTGTACCGACCACGACGCCGTGATCGGTCGGATGGACGCGGGTCACGCGGCCCCCAGGCCGGTGACCGTCGACGACACCGCGACGGTCACCACGCCGTCGGGCCAGCGCAGCCGCACACCGGGCTGCTCGGTGAGCCGGCCGCAGTCGGCGATGGACACCGGACCCGGCGCGGGCACGGCGGATCGTGACTCGCCTGGCCGGTCGGCGGTGATCATCGCGTAGCCGGGGAAGCAGGTCAGCCAGGCGCCCATGGACGCCCCGCGCGGCCGGGGTACCGCGGTGACGTCGAGTTCGGCGCCGGTACCCGACGCCTCGGCGAGCATTCCCAGGGTGCCGGCGATGCCGGCCATGCTGACGTCTTTGGCGGCGGCGGGGGAGACCGCGGCCAGGTGGCCCGCCATCGCGCACAGTTCGTCGCTGCGTCGTGTGCTCGTCGAATCCCATTGCCGGTCGGCATAACCGGGTCGCCACGAACCGCCCAGGTCGACGTGCAGGGAGACGGTGTCCCCGGCGGTGCCACCGCCGGCCCGCAGCGGATGCGCGGTGGTGCCGAGTGCGGTCACCGACAGCGCCGACGGCACGCCCACCTGGGTGTGACCGCCGAGAACCGGTGTGCGCCAGACCTGTGCGGCCGCCGAGATCCCGCGGATGATGCGGGTCAGATGTGACGTCGTGGGTGCGCCGACCGCGTCGAGAAGCCCGATCGGCGCGGCGCCCATCGCGGACAGGTCGTTGATGTTGACCAGCACCGAGCACCAGCCCGCCCATTCCGGGTCGCGTTCGATCATCGACGGGATGATCGCATCGCAGGCGGCGATCACATCGGTACCGGGCAGGGGAACTCCGTCATCGCCGCGGAACCCGGCCGCGCCGAGCCCGCCCGGCTGGTCGGCGAACGGTGCGAGCGCCTCGGCGAGCACCGCTTTGGTGCCGTCGACCGTGCGTTGGATGCGATGGACCGGCCACCGCATCTCGCGGTGAGCACGCCCGGCAAGTGTCTCCCCGGCCCCGCAGTCGTCCCAGCCGAGGCGCGCGAACATCGGCGCGTACCGGTCCTGCACGCTGGCGTCGAAGCGCACCGCACCCAGCTGTTCGACGTGCGCGCAGGCCGCCCGGACCAGTGCGGGCCCGATCCCCGCCGCGGAACCGGAATCGGCGACCACGAGCCGGCTGCCGAACCACCAGCCGATGTCGTCGTAGGTCGAGCCTTCCCATCGCCGCGGTGCGACGCGGACCCCGCCCACGATCGTGCCGTCGGAGGTCGTCGCGATGAGCACGGCGGTGTGCGGGTCGTCGTCGGTGTCGTCGAGGTCGGTGCGCGGGAACAGTTCTTGCCGGTCGACGAACTCGCGGTGACGCAGTGCCCGGTACGCGGCGTGTTCGGCGGGGCTCTCGGCGACGGTGATCAGGAACTCCGAGCGAGTGACCACGCGCCGTCGCCCGGAGAGGATCGACAACTCACCCGACCTCTGTTCCTTGAGTAGCCCCGGAGCTTGCGGAGGGGCGTATCGAAAGGATCTCTCCACCTCAGCCACCCACCGTTGGCAGGATGCTGCACGCACCACATGCGGCACAGCCGGCGCGCTGATCGGCACCGGACATCCCGATCAGGGTGAGATGTGCGGCGACCTCGCGGCTGATCTTCTCCACGATCGCCGGGTCGGGTGCGGGTGCGTCGTCGACGTCGACGGCCAGGGTTCCGGCGTGACGCCGGAACGGGACGATGAACGGGTAGACCCCGAGGTCGGCGAGTTCTTTGGCGCCGGCGATCATCTCGTCGGTGTCCTCACCGAGCCCGACGAGGAGGTAGGTCGAGACCTGGTTGCGCCCGAACACGCGTACGGCCTCGAGCCATGCGGCGCGGTACTCCGACATCGGTACCGACGACTTGCCTGGCATCCACCGGCGTCGCACGTCGTCGTCGAGGGATTCGACGTGGATGCCGATCGCATCGGCACCGGCCTCCCGGAGTTCGGTCAGGACCGACAGGTCGGCCGGGGGTTCGCACTGCACCTGGATGGGGAGCCCCGGTACCGCAGCCTTGATGGCCCGCACGCATCGCGCGAGGTGACGGGCGCCGCGGTCGCGTCCGGCCGTCGTGCCGGTGGTCATCACCATCTGGGTCACGCCGTCGAGTTCGACTGCGGCGCGGGCCACTTCGGCGAGTTGTTCCGGCTTCTTCACGGTGATCGTCGATCCGTTGCGGATGGACTCCTCGATCGAGCAGAACCGGCACCGCTGGTCCTCGCCGTAGCGGATGCAGGTCTGCACGACGGTCGTCGCGAGGACGTTTCGGCCGTGGAGGCGCGCGATCTTCTCGTAGCTGATGCCGTCGGCGGTCTGCAGGTCGTAGAAGCGCGGACGCCCGATCGCCGACACCTCCACGCCCACGTCGACGCCGTCGTAGAGGACGCGCTCACCGTCGAAGACGAACGGGCTCTGCGGGTTCCGTGGGATCGCCGCGTGCAGGCCGTCGACCATCAGGTGACCGTCGTCGCTGGGTCCTGCTCCGCCCGTGCGCTGCAGGGGAGGTTCGCCGCGAATCCCGAGCAGTGCCAGGTCAACTCGTGTGGATACCGTCATGGGTACTCCTCTTTCTGCTCCCTGAGGAGCCCGGCATTCACGTGTTGGGTCTACTGCGCTGCGGCGAGCCGCGGCACTGCGGCTCGCACATCCTCGACGATGTGCTCGGCGACGTACCGCGCGTCGCGGTCGATGCCGAGGAACCGTCCCGATCCCCACGTGTGCATCCACGGCAGTCCGACGAAGCTCAGCCCCGGGACCTCGGTGATCCCGCGGGTCTGCATCGGCCGGCCACCGCCGTCGAAGGCGCTGGCCTCGATCCACCGGTAGTCGGGGCGGTAACCGATGGCCCAGATGATCGAGGTGACCCCGGCGGCCGTGAGGTCGAGTTCGGTGGGCTCACCGTCCGGTCGCCAGACCGGTTCGTAGCGTGTGGGTTCCGGTGCGTCGATGCCGTGGGCCTCGATGTGCCGGTCGATGTCGCCGCAGATCGAGTTGTAGACGGCGTCGGCCCGGTCGAGGGCAGCGGTGAGCGTCGGCGCGAACCGCAGTGTCGAATCCTTGCCGTCGGTCAGCGTTCCGTACAGCGACATCCCTTCGGTGGCGAAGCGACGCAGATCGATGTCGCGGCCGCCGTCGCGGCCGGTGACGTAGTGGTTGGTCTTCTCCTGAGCCGCGCGGCCGCCCGGGTATTCCTGGGTCGGCGTGTCGTAGAGGCCCATGTCCGACAACCAGGTCATGCAGTCGCGGCCGCGATAGAAGCGTGCGACACGAGGTGCGTTGCCGATCGCCAGGTGGACTCGACGTCCGGCGAGATGCAGGTCCTCGGCGATCTGGGTGCCCGACTGTCCGGATCCGACGACGAGCACCGCACCGTCGGGAAGCTGCTCGGGAGTGAAGTACTCCTCCGAGTGGACCTGATGCACAGCCGGATCCAGCGACGCGGCGAACGGCGGGACGACCGGCAGCGGATAACCGCCGGTCGCGATCACCGTCTGGTCGCAGGTGATAGTGGTGGTGCCGTCCGGACCGTCGAGTGTCAGCTCGAACCGATCGCCGTCGAGACGCTGCAGCTTGGTCACCGTGGTGTGTTCGACGAGGGGAGGCTCGAAGGTGTCCAGCCAGCCGTGCAGCCACTCGACCACCTCGTCGCGGGTCATGAACCCGTCGGGGTCGGGACCGTCGTAGGAGTAACCGGGCAGGCGGCAATGCCAGTTGGGCGTGACGAGTGTGAAGTTGTCCCAACGCTTGTCGGCCCAGGCGTGTACCGCGGTGTCGGCCTCCACGACGAGGTGTTCGACGCCGGCGCGGCCGAGGTACCAGCTGACCGACAGCCCGGCCTGGCCGCCGCCGATGACGACGACCGGAACATGTGTGTTCATGACTCCTCCTGGGAGTTCAGATCGCCACCGCTGGTTGCACTACCACCGCTGGTTGAGCCGGGACGACGCGAAGCGACGCCCTCCCCACCGCTGGTTGAGCCGGGGTCCCCACCGCTGGTTGAGCCGGGGCCCCCTCCGCTGGTTGAGCAGGGGAGGAGCGAAGCGACGACCCGTGTCGAAACCACCTCCGCACCCGGCAACGGCGGGTACATCGACACCACCTCGACCTCAGCGGTTCCCGCATGTCGCGCGGCGTCGTCGGCGATGGCCTCGGCGGACGCGGCAGCCGATGTGCACGCGAACCCGAACTTGGCGCGGACGCGGGCGCTGGCCTCGTCGAGGGCGGTGGTGGCCCGTGTCCGGAAGTCGTCGACGCGGTACACACCCGGCGAGAGGTGGTCGTGCAGGACCAGACTGGGGGAGTAGTACTGGCGGGCGACGCCGTCGGGCCAGCGCACCTCGATGGTCATCTCAGGCATGGGCGAGGTCCCGCCAGGCGAGTTCGTCGGCCGAGTCGGCGTCGACGAGGAGGCCGTAGACCTCGGGTCGACGGTCCCGCAGGTGGAACATCCCGGCGCGCATGGCGGTGAAACTCTCCGCGATGTCGACCTCCGCGACCGCCATCCCACCGTCGAGAAGTGTTGTGTCGAGGATGTTTCCACCGGGGTCGACGATCTTCGCGTTACCCACATAGCGCAGCGACCCGAAGGTCCCGCTCTGGTTCGACGCCACCCAGAACACCTGGTTCTCCAGTGCGCGGGCCGTGTCGAAGAGGTTGAACCGGTAGGTCCAGCGGTCTTCCTGCAGGTTCTCGGCGGTCGCCGTGCGGGCCGCAGGCCAGGCGGAGAGGCTGGCGATGATCTCTGCGCCTTTGAGTGCCATGATGCGTCCGGCTTCGGGAAAGGCCTTGTCGTAACAGATCTGGAGGCCCACCCGGCCGACCGGGGTGTCGAAGACGTCGTATCCGGTTCCCGACGAGTACGACATGTTCTCGCCGAGGGGCTGATGCACCTTGCGGTAGCTGCCGTAGATGCGGTCACGGTCGAGGACGGCCGCGGCGTTGTACCGCGTCTGTCCGTCCTCGCCGAGTTCGCAGAACCCGATCGCCACCACCAGATCTCCGACGATGGACTGCACCCGCGCGATCTCGGGGCCGTCGAGGGAGATCGCCGGTGGCAGCGACCCGGAACTGTTCTTGCGTGTGTCGCCGTGGTTGCCCAGCGATGACAGGTATCCGCCGATCGCGGCCTCGGGGAAGACCAGGAAGTCGACGCCGCGCGACCGCGCTTCGGCGACATACTGTTCGATCGTCGCGTAGTTCTGCTCGAGATCGCGGGTGAAGTTCGCCGCGACGGTTCCGATGGTCGTCATGATCTTTCCCAGGGTCGGTGATGTCGGAAGATGGATACCTGCTGGTCAAGGGCTCCGCCGGCTGTGCCGGGCCTCCCCGCTGGTTGAGCCGGTGAGGAGCGCTAGCGACGAGCGTGTCGAAACCACTCGCGCCCAGCAGGTTCGGTAACTCAGACCATGTAGGTCGAGTTGATGATGGCGCCCTTGCGGGCGTAGTGGATGAGGGCGTCCTGGACGTCGAGCGGATGCGCGGGGATGACGCCTTCGATCAGGTCTTCCTCACGTCCGCCGTGCAGGGCGAGCCCGAAGCGGCAGCAGAACACGGTGCCGCCCTCGCCGATGAACGTCTCGAGTGCGTTGTTGATGTTCTGCTCACCCGGGAATCCCGAGTCACCTGTCGTCGGAAAGCCGCGCGTGGCAAGGCAATTGATGGCGCCGGGGCCGTAGAAGTACATGGCCGAGTCAAAACCCTTGCGCAGCGCGCGAGTTGCCTGCAGCACGGCGACGAAGGACACCGACGACTCGTGTGCGATGCCGTGTACCAGGGTGAAGTAGGACTCGCCGTCCTCTGCCTGGTAGTCCGGGAAGATCTTGGTGCCGCCGTAGATGTTGGAGCCCTTGGGCAGGGAGGGGTGGGGAATCTCCGCCAGCGACGCGGCGATGTTCTCGGTGATGGTTTCGTCGAAAGAGGGCACGAGTACTCCTGGAGAGGGCGAGACGACGGCGCCTGTCGGCGCGGCGTGGAAGAGAAGGGTCGGGCATCATTGCCCTGGAGGGTGAATCCGAGTGGTGTGACCGGATGGCCGGCCTCATCGAGTAGCGCAACTGCTTGCTACGACACACAGTTCACCCGGCGGTGATTACCGATTGGTTACCGGCGGAATAAATGAACGGCCGGTCGGCGTAACACGAAGTCTCGGTGGCGGAGTCGTGCCTTGGACGAGTCCAGCGCCCGGGAGCGGCCGAACGGATGTCCTTCACGCAAAAATCCGACGAACCGGTCGGGTCGGGGGTCTGACCGGTTCGTCGGACGAGACCAAGCATATCGCCCGTGCAGGGCGTGGTCGAGCGAGTTATCCGCAATTCTGAGACTTGTTGACCACGGAATCCGACATCAGGTGTTCTCTGATGCCACTGCCTTGTGGGGGACGACGGCCCGGCCGATCAGTGCGTCTGTGTGGCGTCCGGATCGGCGGCCACGTGTGTCGCCGCGAGCTCTCGTAGTGCCCGGTAGACGCGTCGGGACGATTCGGCCCAGGGCATCAGGATGGGGAAGACGTGGAACATGCCCTGCTCCTCCATCGCGTAGGTCGGCACCTCGGCGGCCTCGAGCCGTGACACGAAGTCCCGGATGCCGTCGCGGAACATCTCGTCGCTGCCCCAGCAGACGAACGTCGGGGGAAACCACTCCGGCTCGGGTTCGGCGTTGACGATCGAGACCCGCGCGTCGTTGGGTTGCACGCCGTGGAGGTACGGGGTGACCGGGATGTTCCACGGCAGCACGTCGTACTGGGCGTTCTCGGTGATCGACGGATGGTCGAGGTCCAGGTCGATCTCTGGTGAGAACAACGCCAGCGCACCGGGTTTCGGCAACCCCTGCGCATGGAGATGGGCCACCAGCGATGTGGCCAGGCCACCACCGCCCGAGTCGCCGGCGACGATGATGTGTTCGGGGTCGACGCCCCGCCCCAGGAGGGCCTGATAGACGTCGGCGGCGTCGACGACGCCCGCGGGGAAGGGGAATTCGGGGGCCATGCGGTAGTCGGCGATGAACACCTCGAAGCCGGTGATCGCCACCACCGATGACGCGAAGGCCGAGTACATGATCGGCGAGGTGCCGATGTACCCGCCGCCGTGCAGGTAGAGGATCGTCGCCGCGATCTCCTCCTTGTCGTCGGCGTCGTCGACGTAGGCGTCGGTGCTGGCCTTCGCGCGGCACCACAGGCCGGGGACGCCGCCGATCGTGTCGTTGGTCAGTTCGACGCCGTCGGTCAGTTCGACGAAGGGCGGCATCACGACGCGGCAGATGTCGTCGAGGATCTTCTCCATCGACCGGAACTCCTCGATCGGCAGCCCCATCGAGTAGCCCATGAACGAGCGGATCACCTGCCGGGTGACCGACTGCCCGAGGTTGTCGAGCAGTCCCGCCGGCCCGGAGAACGGCTTGCGGAACGGTACCCGCGCCAGTCCGGTGAGCAGGTTCTGCGCGAGTCCGACCACGGCCAGCGTGGCCACCGGCCCTGACGCGGTCTGGACCTCGGGACGATCAGCCATCACCATGCTGTTCAGGGTAGCGACGACCGGCGTCCGCGGCTGGACACCCGACCCACCGGCTGGGGTGCCGTCGGACCGGCGTGGCAGACTACCTCGGGTCCTCTTGTCCCCGAGATCCCCGTGAGGCGGCGATGGAGATTACTGCCTTCCCGGCTCCCGTCGAGGCGAACGACACGTCCACCCGGACCGAGTCTGCCCAGCTCAGCCTCGCCGACGCGTGGGCGGCCAACCGGTCGATCCAGAAGTCGGCGGCGGGACGCCTGTTCGCGGCCACCAACTCGGCTCTCTACGTCACGTTGATGGAGCGCCACCTCGATTACGGCACCAAACTGTCGGAGATCGAGCTGTCGGTGCGCCTGGACCGCGACCTCACCGACCTCGACCTCACCGACCAGGCCACCGGCCTGGAGCTGGTGAAGCTGTGGGCGCGGCAGGGCTGGCTGCACCGTGTCACCGACACCAGCGACCTCAACGCCCCCAACCTGTGTCACCTGACCAGCGAGGCCCGCTCGGTGCTGGACTACATGCGCCGTCAGCGACGCGAGGATTCCATTGCCACCGGCGGGTCCATCACCGGCATCGCCGCCGAACTCCGACGCGTCGCCGGGCAGGTCAGCAATGATCCCGAGCAGATCCGCTCGGAGATCGAGGCCCAGATGTCGGAGCTGGACACCGAGCTCGCCGACCTCGACGCCGGCCGCCGGCCCCCGGTCGATTTCCGCGTCGCCGAGGACGCCGCCCGCACCATCGGCTACCAGATGGAGCAGATCATCTCCGACATCGGCCAGTACGGCACGATGCTCGACCGGATCACCACCGCACTGCTCGACGACCCCAACGACTCCGACCTCGCCTACCGCGACCGTCAGCGACAGCTGTTCGACGACTACGAAGCGCTTCTCGACTCGCCGCAGTCGGCGTCGTATCAGGCGTTTTCGCAGATGATCCAGGATCCGGAACGCCGGGCACGCCTCAAGGTCGACATCGAGACGATCATCGAGAACTTCCCCGGCATGGACGCCGGCCTGCGGTCGGTGATGGACAACTTCTTCGGCCTGGTCACCCAGCAGATGGCCGAGGTCGGTCGCACCCGGCAGCGCTGCGCCCGCCGGATCCGGCGCTTCGTGGCCTCGGGCACCCTCGAGCAGAGCCGTGGCCTCGCGCGTCAGCTCAACGACGCCCTCACCACCGCCAACGAGCTGCTCAAGACCTCCCTCGCCGACCGTCGCATCGGTTACGAGCTGCCGCTGGCCGCGCCGACGGTCAACTCGATCGGCCGTCTCGCCTTCGAGATCCGCGAACACGTGCCGCCCGCACCGGCTCTACCTGCGGGCGTCGACGCGGATTTCTCGGCGTTCGCCTCGCTCACCGGCCAGGTCGACACCGTCGAACTCACCGACACCGTCAACAGCGCCGTCGCCGCCGGACCCGTCGCCCTGGCCGATGTCATCGAGGGGCTCGACGAGCCGTACCTCGCGCACGTCATCGTGTTGTGGTCCTGGGCGTCCAAACAGCAGGCTGCAGGGGAGAAGGTGCCGATGACCACCGTGCGGTTCCGCTCCCTGGTCGGTGAGGACCACGCCATCGAAGTTCCCGACCTGACCTTCACCGAACCGATTCCGACTGCGGAGGTCGACGCCGAATGACCACCACCGACGAGACTGCCAACCCGACTGGTAACACCACCGACGAGTTCGCCGGCTTCGACGACCTGCCCACCGTCGCGAAGGGTGCGGCCTCGCACGCGCCGAGCGCACCTCGCTTCGACGGCGACGTCAGTGAGCTGCCCGACCGTGCCTGTTGGGCCCTGCAGAATCTGCTGACCCGCCGCTACATCAGCGGCGACCGCCAGCCGCAGCTGTGGTCGTGGGTGGCCGAGTACTCCGACGTGCTCCGCGGCCGGCTGTCCGAGCTCGACCTCCGCCTGCGCATCGTCGACGAGTTGCAGGTCGCCTTCGTCGAGCAGGCCGGTTACGACTCCCGCTGGGGCCGAAGGATTCTCAAGCGCGAGACCATCCACACCTACGACGCCATCCTGTCGCTGCACCTGGCCAAGTACGTGCGCGCCGCCCGCGACGAGCCGGTGCTCATCACCCGTGAGGAGATCCACGAACTGTTCGCCGGGGTCACCAACACCATCGACCGCGACCTCGCGCTCTTCGACAAGCGCATCGAGCGGGCCATCGACAAGATGGAAGAACTCGAGTTCCTGCGTAAGCAGCGCGACGACGCCGACACCTTCACCGTCAGCCCGGTCATCTCCGCGGTGATGACGGCATCGGTGATCACCGACCTGCAGCGACAGTTCGAGCAGTTCATCGGCGCCGGCGACACCGGGGAGGTGCCGCCCGGCGCTGCGGTCGACGAACCCGCCGAACCCGATGACGAGGCCGAAGACGGTTACGGCGACGATGAAGGAGACGACTGGTGAGCGGGCAGGTCGACCAGTACCACCTGTCCCGGTTGCAGCTGATCAACTGGGGTGTGTTCGACGGGTATCACTCGATCCCGTTCAGCCCCAACGGTTCTCTGATCACCGGGTCGTCGGGTAGCGGTAAGTCGTCGTTGCTCGACGCCATCTCGCTGGCCTTCCTCCCGGATCATCGACGCAACTTCAACGCCTCGGGCGATGCGACGGCGGCCGGCTCGTCGAGCGGTAAGCGCACGGTCGGCAAGTACGTGCGCGGCGCCTGGGGTGAGCGGCGCGATGGCACCAACGCGCACCGCGAGATCATGTACCTGCGCGGCACCGGCCCGGCGTGGGCGGCCATCTCGGTCACCTACACCTCCACCTCCGGCGAGGCCATCACCGGTCTGGTCCTCAAGTGGCTGGCCGCGGGCAAGATGACCGACGCGCACAGCTCGTACTTCATCTACGACGGCGACGCCGACATCGTCGAGGCCTGCAACGAGTGGGCCGCGGCCAACTACAACTCGGCCAAGTTCCGCGACCGCGGCTGGCGCGGCGGACCCGGCGAGGGCAAGTATCTCTCTACGCTGTACTCGCTCATCGGGATCCGCGGCTCCGACGCCGCCCAGCAGCTCCTCGGAAAAGCCAAGTCGCTCAAGAGCGTCGGCGGTCTCGCGCAGTTCGTGCGGGAGTTCATGCTCGACGCCCCGACCAGCATCGTCGGCATCTCCGACGCCCTCGATCAGATCGATCCGCTCGTCGAAGCCCGTGAGCTGCTCGACGTCGCACGCCGCAAGCGCACCATCCTCGGCAACATCGAGGAGGTGCACGAGCGGTACGCGGGGGAGGCGGCCACCTTCTCCGTCCTCGACACCATCGACAGCACCACCATCCGCAGCTACGTCAACAACCTGCGGATCCGCAACGCGGAACCAGAGGTCGCCGACCTCGACGACCAGATCACCCGCCTCGACGGCGATCTCGCCGCGCTGACCACCCAGCACGACCAGCTCCGCCAGGACCACAGCCTGCTGCTGTCCCGCATCGCCACCTCCACCGGCGACCTCGCCCCACTGCGGGAACAGCTCGGTGGCGCACAGAAACTCAGCACCGAGGTCACCGCGCGGCGGAACTCCTACGAGGACAAGGTCTCCGCGCTCGGTTTCACCCCGCCCACCCGGGCCGAGGGCTTCTGGCTGCTCCGCGAGGAACTCCTCGAGGAGGCCACCAAGATCGACGGACAGCTCGACGCCGGTCGCGCGCATTACGCCGAGGCGCTGGCCAGCGAGGTCGCCGCGCGCACCCGCCGCGACGCCGCCCAGGAGGAACTCGGCCGCGTCGAGAATGCCGGTTCCGCGCTACCTCGCACCGAACACGAGATGCGCCGCGTCATCGCCCACGCGCTGCAGATCGACGAGTCCGAGCTGAAGTACGTCGCCGAGCTCGTCGAACTCGACCCCGACGAGGAACGCTGGCGCCTGGCCGTCGAGAAGGTCCTGCGCAACGCGGGACTGCGGTTGTTGGTGCCGGACGAGCACTTCCGTTCCGCGTTGCGCTTCGTGAACTCCCACGACATGCGCGGCCGAATCCAGCTGCACCAGGCCGAGAACCGGCCGATGCCGGTGGTGGAACCAGGCACCTTGGCATCCAAGCTGCGGCCCGTCGATTCGGGTCACCCGTGTGCCGCCGAGGCGATGACCATCCTTGCGCGCCTGGGCAACCACATGTGCGTCGACAACCCAGGGGAGTTCTCGCAGTACGCCAAGGCCGTCACCGACCAGGGCCTGCGCAAGGATTCGGCGAAGCTCGCGGTCAAGGACGACCGTCAGCAGCTGCGCCGGTCGCAGTACATCTTCGTCGGCGATGTCGCGTCCAAGATCACCGCGCTGCGCGACGAACTCGAGTATGAGGAGCGGGCCTTCGAGGATGCGCGCCAGGACTGTGCCGAGCTCGACCGTGAGCGCAGCGCCAAGGAACGACGCCGCGATGCGTATCGCCGTGTGTGCGAGCAGTTCACGCAGTGGAACGAGATCGACGTCGACTCCGTCGATGACCGCGTCGACCAGCTCACCGACCAGTACGACCTGCTGATCGAGGAGAATCCCGACGTCGAAGCCCTGCAGCGCAAGGCCGAGGACCTGTGGGAGCAGGTGCGCAACGCGATTTCGCAGGCCGCCCTGGTGAAGGACAAGATCGCCCGCCACGACGACCGTCGCACGCAGCTGCTCGACCTCATCGACCGGCTCAAACCCGAAGATGTTCCCGCACGGGCGGAGAAGACCCTCGACGGCTTCCGCGAGGACCTCTCGGCGACCCTCGACGTGCTGAACCCGGAGCCGTACCGCCAGGAGATCGTCAAGGCCGCCGGCCGCGAGCGCGACCGCATGCGTTCCGACGCACGACGCTCCCGCGACGAGCTGGCCCGCATCCTCGACACCTACGACGAGGAATTCCCCGACGCCATCCCGAATGACAGCGACGACTTCGACGAACGTCTCCACGACTACGTCGCCGTCTGCCGCCGCATCGACGAGCGCGAACTACCCGCCGCCTACGAGCGGATGCGCCGCCTCATCACCGAGCAGGCACCGGGAGCAATCCTGGGCCTGCACATGGCCGCCGATGCCGAGGAACGACGCATCGTCGAGCAGATCGAGCGCGTCAACACCGGCCTCGGGGCGGTGGCGTTCAACCGAGGTACCCGCCTGCGCCTGCGCCCCGGACGCAAGAAGCTCGCGGCGGTGGAGGAGCTGACCGAGAAGGCCCGGCAGATCTCCAACCGCGCCACCGCGGTCAGCTTCGGCGATGAGCAGGCCATCCTCGAGCAGTACTCCGACATCCTGCTGCTGCGCGAACGCCTCGCCGGCAACACCCCGGAGGACCGGCAGTGGACGCGCGACGCCCTCGATGTGCGTAACCGCTTCGACTTCTACTGCGAGGAACACGACGCCGAGTCCGGCGAGACCATCCGCACCTACTCCAACGCCGGCGACAACTCCGGTGGCGAGCAGGAAAAGCTGATGGCCTTCTGCCTCGCGGGCGCACTGAGCTTCAACCTGGCCAGCCCGCACGGCAACGACAACCGGCCGATTTTCGCCCAGCTGATGCTCGACGAGGCGTTCTCCAAGTCCGACCCGCAGTTCGCGCAGCAGGCGCTGTCGGCGTTCCGCAAGTTCGGGTTCCAGCTGATCATCGTGGCGACGGTCCAGAACACCAGCACGATTCAGCCGTACGTGGACAACGTCGTGATGGTGTCGAAGACTGAGGTCGGGCCTGAGTTGCGCCCGGTTGCGACGGCTACCTCGACGGGGATCAAGGCGTTTTCGGAGTTGCGGCGATCGGGGAGTCAGCTTCCCGTCTAGCGAGACACGTCGCGCGAAACTCGGCCAAAACTGAGCACTTTCGATAATTCTCGTCGCTGTGGCGCTTGATATTTTGACGAAGCCCCTGCTGTTCAGGTGGTTGTCCCGAAGCTGATCGTCGGCGCACCGTGCCAGCAGATCGAGGTCCGGCACGTAGTCCCCGTGAGGGTGGGTATGCCTGTCGCCGTCCGAAGTAATCTAGCAGCGCCTTGGGAGAGCTCGTGCTGCTGGAAACACTGGGTCCCGGACCTCTTCTGCGATCTCAGCAACGCGGGGCTCTCTGTCTGCGAAGGGTCATTCTCCACTGAGTGCCCGTGTGTTTTGCGTACGTCCGACGACTCCGAGTTCGCCGAGACGGTTAGTTCGTGCGGAAGTTTGGCAGGTGCGGGCCAATATAGCCGATGTAGATTCGACCTGTGCCTACCGCGTCGTTATAGTAGTGCAGACGCGGACTGATGCTACCGGCCTTTGCAATCTTTATGTGCGCACCCATAAACACTTTGCCTGCACCATCAACTGTTTTCGGAACAGCGAAGATACGCGCCCGTCCGTACTGCGGGTGCTGTTCCGTCGCGGTTGTCTCATCGCGCGCATGGTTAGTCTGCGAAAATGACACACAGCCTGGAGGCGGGTCCCTTAGGAAGTCGTCGACGCTACCACTGAAATCACCGGATGACCGCAATCGACAGTAGTCGTCCAATGCGCGAAGCGCGGTCCAGGTCTTTCGAGCCCACGAATCAAGAGGGTTCTTCTCATCGAGCTCGAGCGCGGCCTTTTCCTGACCCGTGAACACTAGATTCGGCAATTCGTCGAAGCGATCAAGAAGCTCTTGAAAAGTCCCGGGGGGAGTATCGAGCGGAGACTCGTGTCTCTCCCAAATAACATCGCCGAAGTCACTCCGCGCGAGTTCTCCTCTTAGATGCCTAAGCTCACGCTGCGCCTCGTCGAGCTCCAACGCAGTCTGCGCCAAATCCAGAAATTGATCTTCGACCATCACCGTGAGTTCCACGTTCTCGTCCTCGAGAGCGTTCCGCTCAGATTGAATCGTGTGTATTCGACTACGAACTCTCTTCAGGTTCTCCTCTTGCTTTAACGCTTCAGAGGCTAGAGACCCGAGACGACGCACCGAGTCTGCGGTTACCTCCAATGTCCCTATCACGGACCGAACCACCGCCCGCAAGGTCCGCATCACCTCTGTCTGCTGCCCATCGCTTGGTCGAGAAATGGCCGAATTCGTGGATTCGCTAACACTATCCGGCGTAGCAGGGGTAGGTCGTGCCAGTAAGTCGGTGGTCGACTCTGCAATGGTGCTCGGGAAGGAGTGCGCGCTGCCCACTATGGTCTCGTCCAATAGTTCTCGCAGGCGGCGATCAATACGAATCAGATCTGAGGGCAAGGCGAAAGTCGTCGAGTGGCGACAAGCAGAACGTCCCAGAAAGTCGCGGATCCGATATTGCGAGTCTCCGACTATTCGACCAGTGGTCAAGATCCGGTGGCGGAGCGAGTCGCCTGGGTCATCGAAGTCAGGCCTGGGCAGATAGGTTCGCAAAGACCAGGGCGCGACACGATGGGATTCTGGCAGGCGCGCGTTCAGCGCGAGCGTCGACTCTGTGTCAAGGACATACGCGCTCGCAATGCCTCTCGTGCGGGAGAGTAGCTCCGACACGAATCCAGCCCAGTCCGGAAGCGGAATGGCAACGCTGTCGTCAGCAGCGGCGAGAAAGAGGAATCCGCGTCGGTCAGAATCGATAAGCGCTTCATAGATGTAATCAACGTCATCTACACGCGCCCGAAAGGGTTCCGCGGTGAGGCTGTGACGTCCGTCAAGGCCAGCCGCGACTTCCAAGATATTGCTTACGAGCCTGGGGACACTAGCCTCGGATTGCGGTGGCTTCAATACGTCTGTCAGCACCCAGCCGTTGCTGGCTCGGTCGACGAACGTGGTCAGTTGTGTAATCCACAGACCACGGCCTTCGTCCTGATGGAAACGCCAACGTTCAACACTACTTCCATCCCGGCGCTCCTCGCGGACAAGGGACGCAGTGACACCCGGCGCAATGTCGGCGACGCCCGGACGAGTTAGCTTGTCGATGTCCCATTTCTTGCGGTCGTCGGTACACCACGCATAGATCTGCTGATGAATCTTAGTGGCTAACTCAGGATCATTTTCAATCCTGAATAACGATCTGCAACCTAGTTCTGTGGTGCTCACCGTTCACTCCGTTTCAAGGCCGAACTCCCCACGCCGAAATTTCTGGAGTGGCGTATCGCATCGTTAATTTGTGTCCTGCCATAACATTTCTATACTTAGGGGGTCGGTGATCTCGACTGTCGACCAGAATCAGGGCGACAAATACGAACGGGTGCTGATACCAGGGGTCCTCCTGTCTGAATGACTCTACGCGTCAACTATCGCGTCGTCGGGGCGGTCTTTTCGGCGCACTGTGAAGGCGATTCGACCCGCGGGAGCGGATGCGAGCGGCAACGCGTACGAGAACATCGTCGCAATGTGTTTCGGGTCGACCGGATCGGGCAACTTCTTGGGATCCGTTATGCCCTTGGTGTCGTGGAATCGTGCCGAGGTGCTGTCTCCGGCGAAGGTCAGCAGGAATGCGCCACGAGTCGGAACTTTGAGTTCCTTCACATGCGAGTACTCGGGCAAATCGAGCGCCGCCGAAATATGGCCACTCACGTCGACCGTGTCCGCATCCATCCCGCTAGAAACGGCCAATAGCGCATCGCGCTGACGGGTCGACGATCCTGAGAACTGCCAGGGTCTGTCTGAGCGGCGGTACCGGCGCATGATCTTCAGACGACGTTCGCCGACAGTCTTTGTCGGCAGAGAATTGATCTCGGGCACGATGATCGCCCAGTCTTCGAGCGTGCCCCCGTCGACCGCCTTACGCATAAAGGCGAGGTAAGGCTCGAACTTGAAGTTCTTTGCCCATTGGAACCTGCTCGCAACGTCGATAAGAGCCTCCGCGTCGAAGATTCCGTAGTGAGCTTTCCAGGGCCGGGGTGCCCCGGCTTCGCTGATATAGAAGAACTCGCCTTCGGTGCTCGCCGCGTCGAGCAGCGACTGCACCGCCTCGAAGTGACTTTCGTTCACCCTGTCATTGTGTTCACCCAGCTGGTTGAAGTCGACCACCTTGCCACCCTCGCCCTGTTCGGTGAGCTCGGCGTTATACATTTTGGCACTGTTGGTTGGTTTGAGGTACGGCAACGTTTGATACACCAACGGCGGCACGTCCATAGGTCGGACGCGCGGCCGACCGTCGTCATCAAATCCCTGGAACCGACGAAGTTCCTCCCGGAAGTCTTCTTCGTCGCGGACTACTGCTTCAAACGTCCTATACAGATCGACGACAGTCTTTCTCGGTCCGGGGACGTTTCGGCCGATATACAACCGAACTAGATCTCGGTAGTGGCGGCGGTAGCCAAACCATCGACCCATCTGCATGAGCGTATCGGCGGCAGTTGTCCTCCGTGTGTAGTACGAGACCGTCAGGCCCTCCACTGTGAACCCACGAGATAGCTTGGTGCCGCCGACGAGGACCTTCCAGACGTCGCCAGACTGAAAGTCTATGTCATCCTGAAGATAGTCTTTCTCTGCGACGCCGTTTACGATAACGACAGGGTTGACGCCCATCTGGATTTTACCGACTGCGTGCCCAATGTGGGGGATCAGTTCGGCGAATCCCGCGATTCCCGGCTCTGTCGGTGCACGAGCAGCGGTTACTCTCCGGAAGTCGTTAGTCCACAGGTCCTGAAGTCGTTTAAGTCCCATCGGCAAGTCGTAGCCCGCCGAAGTCCAGACCCGACGAATGTCGTTGGCGAGGGCGGCGTGCTCAGCGGTGCTAACCGACTCGTGGACCAGCATTGTGTGGTGGCGAAATAGCCTGGGCTTGCCGAGTTTGGAGGCACGCTGAAGCTTGATGGCCCCGGCGAGTACGTATGCGTCCAGGGCACCAAGCATTTCGTTGTCACGGGCCTTCAGGTCGTCCGGCGCGGCGAGGAGTGGCCGGACGTAGGCCTTCTCGTTCGAGTTAGCGACGGTGCGCGGAACGTCTGCTTCAGCGCCGTCGTCCGGGTCGTCCCGCCCGAGATCGTGGAAGGCATTGCCACCCATGTAATCTGCTGGCGGCTTCAGACTGATGATGAAATCCTTAGGGAAGATGTCTTCGGAGTCCTCAGGATCGACAAATACGTTCGCGAACGGCGTGGCGGTATAGCCGACGTACTGGGCACGCTTCAGTTCGCCTAGAAGCTGTGCGATTCGGCGGTTAATCGCCGTGCGTTCTTTGGCTTCCTGGGATTCCTTGTCCTTCTTCTTTTTCGGCCTCGTCGTGTTGATTGACGCTTGGTCCGCCTCGTCGTCGATAATCAGTGTGGGTATCTCGCCAAGGTCAGTCTTGGTGGATTGCAGGTCATGTACGAAATGCTCAAGTACCTTGGAGTTCTTCTTGACCACGGCAATACGGATGTCCGGACGATGGAGGTTCTGAGGGTCGTAGAGCGGGCGCGCAGGGTCGACGAGGTGATCAGTCTGGCGGAAATCTAGGTATCCAAGTCCGGCCTTGAGGAGCTTGTAGTCGTCGCGCGCACCCGTCAGCCGACGGATTCCGGGGACCCCGAGTTCCTTTGGGTCCTTACCATAGGAAACAAATTTGCCCTCGTACCAGTCGAGGTCGCCGTCGCCGATGTAGTCGACCGAGGACGTGAGTTCCTTATCGTCGCGAGGTACCCCGCCGAGAATGTTCTCCTCTCCGACGAGTTCCATATCAAGCCGGCGCTGAGTCTGTCCGCGCAGTAGTTCAATGGTGCCAGTAAGGACGATAACGAGCTTGTATCCTGCATCGATCGCTTTAGCGATCACACCTGTGAAGTTGGCGGTCTTCCCGGACTGTACGTGGCCGACCACCAGGCCTTTCGATTGGTAGGGGTGTTCCTGCGCGGGATTAGCCAAGCGTCTGACCACCTCGTCGGTAGCGCGGTTCAATTCCCCGATTGCGTCTGCATCCATGTCCTTGGATTCGAGGACGCCACGGTATCCGTCCCAATAGAAGGACCGTTTCGCGTCGGCTTCGTACCAGGGATCCCAGTCGGCGGGCTTTCCTGAGATCACGACAGCGCCAGACAAGTTCAAGTGGAAGGCATCGTTGATCCTGGTCTGCGCCTCGTCGGAGAAGCCAAGAGCTACAAGGATTGCGTCCCTCCGTCCCTGCGAATAGGGCGGCATGCTCGACGCCCACCGCGGGTCCGGTAGAGCGTCCCACTTGGAGAGCTGAATGTGGAACTCGTAACGAGCGGGTGCGTTCACGTCGGAGGCGGCGATCGCGTCAACCAAGTCATTCTCCGAGAAGACCGCGTTGATCCCTGCGTCGTCGAGCTCAAAGCACACGCGCTTAAGCATGGGCTTGGGATCACTCTTGCTCATGCTGCGCACGACACTTACGATCGCATCAGTATATCGGTCGGTCAACGTTCATCCCTCCTGCGTGAATACTGGACTGATGAAGCCGGTGAGCGGCTCGCCCGGGTCTCCTGCAGTGCGCGAGGAGACGTCGACACGATAGGACACGGCACTGACAAGATTGCTGTGAGGAACGACCGCCTCCAGACGACTACGTGTGACCGCTGGGAAGTCATCATCCACCAAATATGCCGTTGGTGTCGTGCGGAGGATGTACGCCGTCGGATACATTGCGGCGTCGTCGTCCTCCCAGGCTTCTGATGCAAGGTATGTCACGAACCTGTCCCGAGTCGAAGTCAGCTGTTTGCGGATCTCCTGGACCAGCCCTGGGAGAGTGATGCCGTTCGGATCGCCACCGGCCCGGGTGATTTGAACGGACACGAGCCAGAGTGGCCGGCTGGGGTTCGGCTCGAGCTGACCCGCCCCATGGATCACATGAGTCCTTGACTCGCCTAGTGTGGTCTTGACCTCAGCATCAAAGGTTGGGAAGGCGTAGTCGCGCTCCTCAGCGAGCGGGCCCAACCACCATTCAATCGCTGAGCACTCATCGAAGCCGTCGATTAGAGCTCGGAACAACAGTAGCTCGCCAATCAGCCCGATCTGTTTTTCTTCGGAGATCCGAGGTTTGGCTGCGAGCATCGTCTTCATGTTCGTTATCGCGGCCGCCGTCGCAGCCGCAAAGGTCGCTCCGCCGCGCATTGCCTGGACGATGGACAGCATCAGCCCGTAAGCCTCTGTGTACATGTTGCGTGCATCGACTGTAAAGCACGCCCACTCGCGGTCGGCTCGTACCTCGACACCTGTGCTGACCCGCTTCAGTGAAGCCACGTCCTGCACCATCCCACTGTGGGGTGTCAGTAGCGAGATTTTCTGTCCGGGGCCGTCAATTCTGAGGATAATCTCAGGAGCGCAGGAGAAGGAATGGGAAGTTACCGTCCCGCTGCGGAAGTACTTTTCCAATGTGTCCGGATCTAGCTCTGACGACTGTTCGCTCATTTGGACGGTCACTTACCTTCCGCGATTTGTGCTCCGATTGCAGAGAGGAGGATGGCCTGCCAAGCCGATTCCTCCCTCTTCTTTTTGGCACCACTACCCGTGCCGACGAAGTGATCCTCCAATAAGAGGAGCAGCAGGCTCTTGATGAGAGGCGCGTCGTCCATGTCGAGGCTCTTGTGCCCGACAACTGCCGACCTGTACCTCGCATTGAGGACAAGGCGGTGGCTTCGAAGGTCTACATCGTAAACCTGGTCCTCGGGGAGAAGGCTCCATCGGATGTCGATCGGAAACGCATCATTGGGTTCAGTATGGATGGCAAACGCGTCCTTGACCGGGACCGGGAGGCCGCTGCCAGGCATCGGTGCTTCGATGGGCGAGGCCGTCCGCTGCTTGGCCAGCTTCGCCGCATGCGTCGAGTCCTCCCGAAATGACGCGAGCGTCGTTCCGTCCGCCGCGCGTGCCCGCATCAACGCGCCGCGCAATTCGTCGTCGAACGTAGTGCCGATCTTCTCGGGGTTGATAGCGACATGGTTTTCCATCTCATCTGAGAGGTCGAGCGCTACGCGGGCAAAGGCCAGATCGGGCCTTGGGGTCGCCAGACCGTTCCAGCCGCCTGCCTGGAGAAGCCTGTCGTTGCGATAAATGTAGAGGCCCTGAGATTCGGTCTCTGAGCGCCCTCCCAGTACGAACCCTGGGCCTTTGTCGTGGTGTGGCCAGATGTGTAGTTGCGCTGTCCCAGTGGCGTTTCCGACGACCACTGGGAGCTGCTTCGGGTAGCCTGTCTGCCCCACACCTCGATAGTGGAACGGATCGATGGCTCTCACCACTCGTGGAGGTCCGGGGGAAGCCAGGTTTACATCGAAGGTGTCGATCGTGAGCTCCAGATCCCCGCGTTCGAGGATTCGGTGCAGCACTAAACCGAGGTGGTTTGTCAATTCCTGTGTGGTTCGATTAGTCCATGCCCGCTGCTCGTCTTCGCTGGATGAAGTGAGAAAAGTCTGAACGTCCTGCCATTCGACAATGGTGCCGGTGTCCATCACGAAGTCAACCTTCGGGCTGGCCATGCGCTCGGCGGCATCAGTGGCAGAAAATTCTTCGACCACCGGGCCAGTGTCTATCGTCTCCCTACGCAGACGCCGGCCTACCGGCGGCGACCCGTAGCGCTTCGACCAGACAATCAATGTGTTCGCTTGACTAAGCGACGCGGCCTTGAGCCCAATTCCGAAGTGCCCCAGATCGTGACCCTGATACTCGCGCTTCTTGGCATACGTCATCGCGTCGTCGATGGCGGCCGAGTCCATACCCGACGCGTTATCGATCACCTGCAGGCCGACTGGTCGTGCTCCGCGCATCAACAATCTGACCAGGACATGCGTGGCACCGAAGTCGATGCTGTTATCCACGAGGTCGGCAACGGCCGAGGCCAGTGTGTGGTGGCGCCCGATGGCCGACGTGATGGACGGATCGGGAGGGACGACCCTCGAACCGATCGGCTGCGGTGCGGAAGTCGTCCCCACTACAGGTCCCGGAAAGCGCTGTCCACCACACCAACATCCTTGGCGTTCTGCTTCACCGCACGAACTGTGTTGGCGTCGAATCCGTCGGCTTTCTGTGCGTCCACCGTCAACGTGACGTCGAGGACGTCAGGGCCAGCGTTACGCAACACCTCGAGGATCTCCTGGGCGATCAACTGCAGCTCGCCGGGCATATTGGCATTGGGGTCGACGACGTGACGGAGCGAGAATGTTGCGTTGGAAACTGTCGTCCGGGGCTCGGGGGCCGGCGGATTAGGCCGGCGAGGTGTTGTGGTTCTCGTGTCCGTCGTCGGTGTCGGCTCTGGCGCAGGCTCACGCTCATTCTCTTGTTCGCGTCTTCTTTGCTCGACCGCGAGATCCGGTCGCACCACCAATGTGGTTGCGTCGAACGGCCCGAACTCGGTGTCCGCCAGCGGAACCGCCAGTCCGAGGAAGTCGCCTGTCGTCGAGTCGAACCCGGTCGCAAGCGCGAACCCAGTGTCAATGAACGCGGCGTCGAGGAGAGACTCCTCTAAGGCCCTGACGAGCACTGACTTGTCCCGCAGCCTATGGAGATAGGGGTAGCGACAATAGTAGGCCCACAGCTCTGTGAAGTTGAGGAACCCGCGGGTCCACCGCGCGCGCAGAAACTCCTCAATATCGATCCGAATAACTCTGTTGGCGACGTAGGAGTGGGCTGCGTCGACCGATGCGAGCTTGACGCCAATACGTTTGGTGAGATTCTTCTCCTGCCCGTCTGCGCGCACTTGCCCCACAGCGAATGGCGCCTGGGGGTCGTCTTGCACAGCATGCATTCCCCAGATCCACGTGTGGGCTAGGCGGTCGTCGACCGTACGGTTGGCAGTCTCCAACATTGACTGCGCCTGCGCGGCCGCCGACTGCGTCAGGTCGAGCCGGGTCGTCTCGTTGAAGATCGAGTTCCACGCCTGGTACGAGCGTACTGCCGACTCTAGCGTGCCCCACTGCTTTTCGTCAGCCGCGACCGCAACAAGGGTGTTGACGTTCGAGCGAGGAGCGTTGCCTCGCTGGCGCAATAAGTCGTGCACCCACTTTGAGGCACTGGATGCCTTGTCCTTGCCGTTGTGATTGTACTGGGGTGGAACGACGACCAGGCGGAGGTAATCGGCCTCCTCGACGTCGGAAGACGACTCAGGATGCACGACCTCGGCGATAATGTCGTTGGAGCCCTTGAACATTACCTTGAGCCGCGCTGCAACCTCGGCGTGGACAGCGTCTATCGACAGTTGAGCGGCGCGTTCAGCAGCTAGGCGGTTGAGCGACGGCTGACTGTCATACCAGTATCGGCCACCCTCGGAGTAGTAGTGCGATGACTTTTCCTGGAGCCCGTCCAGCGCTGACCCGATGTTGCCGAGCACGTCGCCAGGCATCGCGATACCGAGCGTGATGCTCTTGCGATCCTTGCCCTTGAGCGCGGAATCGAGGGTAGGCGTGGCTTCCAGAAAGATCGTTCGCGCCGTGCGCAGTGCGAGGGAGCGATCTTTCAACACGGGACGCTCGGCGTCGACGATTCGGGCGACGGCATTCTGTCCGTCGATCTCGGATTGGATGATCGCGTCCCACGCATTATCAACGTACTGGGTGATCTCCGACCGGACGGGCTGCGCGTCGAGTGGGACCGATCCGGTCATGACGAGTGGTGATGGGTCCTTGAGTTCGTAGAGTTGGTGAACTACGTGGCTCATGAGGCGCAGCACCCCACGCGTGCGCTGGAACTTCTCCAATGTCGACCAGTCAGAGTAGAGGCGGTCGAGAAGTTCAGGGTGAATAGGGTACGCGGCTCTAATTCGCGCTTCGTATGATGAGTCACCGACACCGGTCGGAAATTCCTTGGGGTGGTTGCGGTAGTAGTCTGTGAACCGGCGTGCCGCAGTGGCGATGGTCGCAATCGCCTTCGCATCCGCTTCGACGAACAGCCGCCTTCGAACGATTTCGTAGGATTCGTCCCTGGTGGCCGGGCTCCATTGGTAGGCCACACGGCGAATGACATAGTCCAGTCGGTGCAGAGCGTCGCGTCCGCGCTGTCCACCAACCTCGAGATTGTTCGCCTTGGCCTCGTGTCGGTCCGGGCTACTCTCGCCGGACTTGGCTGGTCGGCCCTCACTTGCCGGTACCGACACGAGTAGAAGGGTGCCGGGCACGTTCTCTGCCGCGAGCGTCAACGCCTGGGCGAAGGTGAACTGTGTCTCGAACAGGCCGGCCGCCACTCTTTGAACGTGTGGGTCAGTCTTGTCATAGCTGTCCGGGAGCTGTCGGGCGTAGGCGACCCATTCGTCAATCAGGATGACCGCTGGTCCGAACTCGTGGAACAACTCGCGCAGCAGGTTACCTGGGTTTGTACCGGTTCTGTCGGCATCGGCGACGATAGCGTAGCCTTCCGCGCCGCCAAGTTGCCACGCAAGTTCACCCCAAAGGGTGTGCACCACAGTGCCATCGGATTTGCGAGACGGGGTCGAGGGCGGAATTTCGTTGCCCACCAGAGCAGCCTTGTGCACTGCCCTGCTGAGGACGTCCGTGTCGTGCCCGCACAATAGATCCTGAACGGTCTGCGGGAACTCGTGCAGAGCCCGACCCGAGAACATGTGCCACACGGCCAACATCGAGTGGGTCTTGCCTCCGCCGAACGTGGTCTGCAGATTGATCACGGGGTTGGCCGACGGCGATCCGGAGATGCGGTCTATCGCTCGACGGAGCAGCTCCTTGAGGCCGTCGGTCAGGTATGTGCGGCGGAAGAACTCGACCGGATCCTGGTATTCTTTGGCCGCATTCTGCTGTACCGCCACCGAGTACAGGTCAGCGGCGAACTCGGCGTTGTTGTATCGACCCGAAGCCACGTCCGGGTGCGGCTTTAGTACCGCGCGCCAGGGCGGCAGCTCGGCATCCGGCGTGCCCGGTAGCGCCATTGCCTCGCGAACTGCCTTACGCGTCTGCTGTTCGAAACTGCCGCGCAGGATGTCCAACCGTGACGTGCGCACCGCATCGGCTTCCCGGACCGCACCGATGGCGCGCATTACCCGCTCGATCGTGTCTAGCGCTCGGATTGCGTCATCGGGGGAGAAGGGCTTGAAGTGGGCGACGTTATTGCGCACGCTCCGCAGCTCACTTACAAATCCCTGCTCTCCCCGTGACAGGTGGTCGTTGAAGATGTACCCAAGCGAAGACATCGGTTCGGTGATGACTCGGAACTGATCCTGAGGGTCCGTACGGGAGTACTCTTTGCCGTGGATGCCTCTCTCGGCGTCCTTTGCCGCGAGAAGCACGGTCCAGTCGTTGCCTGAGGGCACGTACTTGATGGTGACCTGCTCGATGTACGGATCGAGAACGTCGGACAGGGACTGGAGCGCCACACGCACCACATCAATGTTGCTCTTGGCCATCAGTCCTCATCCTCGAAGTCGAACTCTGTCTGCATTGCGTCAGGGTTTCGTACTCGGCCTGCTGCTTCGGCAAGGTCCGTCCACGAGCCGCCGACCAGGTTGAACAGCCGTGCATCATCGGTGCGTGACGTCTTGGTCATTTCGTACAGTCGGTATGCCAGTCTCTGTACGGCCTCGATGTCTACCTCGGACCGCGTTGCCGCGGCGGTCAGGAGTCCGCCCGCAGCGTCCAGTCCCCCGTCTTCGGCGGTCATTACCCGGCAGAGGTGACACATCAACGACCAGACTGAGATTCGATCGTCCGTGATCGGGTTCCAGTTTGCCGAGAGCTCGTCTGGAGCGGATAGTTGGACGACCCCATCTCCCTGTGTCAGCACGCCCATATTCGCAACACCACTAACAGACGTGTTGTAGGAGCGGGCCAGTAGGTCTGCGTCACCGAAAGGTCCCTTTTCCCAACCATATTGTTCGTACCACTTCACGCAGAAACGCGTGTCCGCATCGAGGTCGCCTTCTTGGGCGGTTAATACCTCGTCAAGCGACTGGTTGATTAGAGATAGGGCCGTTTTCACCGACATCTCGGTGCCGTCATTCTCAAAAACTCTACGATAGTTCGAGAACACAGCCATACCGGGGCCGAGTGTCGCCTGCGCGAGGTCTACTGGTGCTATTGCACCTTCCCGCATTCTCTCCAGTGCATCTGGCAACGTGCGCTTTAGAGCGGCGACAAACCCTCTGCGAGTAGTGTGCCCGGCGGTCTCGACGCGCGGGCGCAAGACAAGGACAATCGACGACGCTAAAGCGTTAGAGCCAATGCTTCGAAGCCGATTCGGCATCTCGGACCGGATCGGCCAAGTCGCTGTGATTACCCAGCCAGAACGGATCATCCCGTCGAGCACCGTTGCCCACCCAGTCGAGGTGGTCCCTTCTTTGCTGAGCTCTTGTTGCTTAAATGCGTAATAGACGGTCATAGGATAACTTCCCGAAACCGACTGACGCGCGTTTTCGAAGACCTTTCGAAACCCATTCTCGAAGAACTGCTCAGCGCCACTTGCGCCACCATGTCGCGCGGGCTCGGCAACCAGCTCCTCTTCTTTCGGTACGAGCATCGTTGGGAACAGTGTGGGATGAATGTGTCGCAGTGACCGTCGGAGCCAGATGTAGAACAAATCGCTCAAGGCGGCGTATCCAACATTATTGTAGTAGGGGGGATCGGTCGAAATAGCGAAATGAGCGTATGAGCGGTCAGCCGCGTCCGCCTGCGAGACGTGCCCGGCCGTGCTGTCCGGCACGGCGCCGAGTGCTCGCTCAACCCACGCGAAGCTCGCCGATATATCGGCGCCGGCGTTGCCGAAAGGGTTGGACTCAACATAGCCCGGGGACATTTGGAGCTTAGGTCCTGCAAAGGCGCTGCGCTCATACTCCTTCTTCGGTCCGCTATCCCAAGTGGTCATTCGAGAATGCCGGTCGACAAAGCGGGAGATGCCAAGCCCGAGGTAGGTTGCGACGGCATCCGCGTAGGCTGCGGCTCCGGTCCCTCCTTGTGCAAGAGGAAGGCCTACTTGAAGCCCCCCCGCGACCGCGTCCGCAAGAACGCGCTCGCGGGTAGCGCTGACCAAATCGCTGAGGACCGTGAGCGCGGTCAGTTGGCGGTTCGTGAAGAGCTGAGACCACTCGGTGTACCCATAGCCCTGGACTCGGAAACCGAGGGCAGCCTTGGGCAATGATCCAGTTGGCCTCGAAGCTGGCGATGCGGCATTCGCTGCACGCACGTGCTCGGATGTCGGAGCGAGGTAGACGCGGCTTCGTCCTCCCTGCGCGACTATCGCCATCAGCTGATCGCCAATGCGACCGGCCTTGCCCTCCGATCGGATATATGAGCCAGGTGAGACACTTCCGCAAGCGATGCATCGTCCGTTCCCGCCTGCTGATGTCCCGTCATCTGCGGGGGTTGGGGCCTTCGCCGAGTCGTGACCGATAAGGAACTTTACGCGTCGGCCGCTGGGGGTATCGGTGTCGTTGACGACAATAGGGACTACATACGACTCTTTGCCCTTTTTCTTCCCCAGCCACCACGAGTTGACAAGCGGCATCTCGATTGCGCAGGCCGGGTTAGAACAGGTCACGGTGCGGGCCCAGATCCACGCGATCGTCATAATCTTGGCTATCGCCTTTGTCTTGTCGTCGACGATGATGGCGTCAGGGTAGAGGTGTCCGATATGCTCCTTAGCCTGCTCGCGCATCCAGGCGCCGTAGCGGCGTACGTCCACCGCGAGGCCGGTGGCACGCGGCCAGTCGCCGAGCTCTGCGTCGGCGGCGCCCGGGAAGACTGGCGGCCTGCCGGCGAATCTCGGCGGGAACTCGATGAGTGCCTTGTTGATTAGCACGGCCACGGGGTTGAGGTCCGAGGCATGCGCATTTAGACCGAGGCGCTGCGCTTCGAGGGGGATTGTGCCACCACCGGCAAACGGGTCGAGGATCGCGGGCGGGTTGCCGCCGGTGGACTTGAGGATCTCCTCGTGCGCCTCGCGAAGGAGCGCCTCGTTGTTGAAGTTCTCCCACTTGACGAGACGTCTGATGATCCCGTGAAGCCGCTCACGCTCGGCCTTCTGCTGTTCATCGGACAAGTCCGGATCTGAGGAGGGGTCGTCAACGAGCTGTGCGAAGAGTACGGCACGAGCTGCAGCCAGTGGTTTCCGCGACCACCAGAGGTGGAGCGTTGATGGGTGGCCGTGACGGATAGACTTCTCGCGCACTGACGCGGCGTTGATGTCGTCCAACGGGATCGATACCTCGATCAGCTTCTTCCGAATCGGGGCGTCAGGCGTCGTCGTCATGCGTGAGAACTCCAGGTGGCTCGGCTGCTCCGATGCTAGCGGCCGAAGGAGGCAGCCGCTCGGGAGCAGATAGTGGAAGTCGGGGACGCACCCTGGCCGAGGCGTCGATGACTGCCACCTCCAGTAGTCGCGCCCAGTGCAGTGAGATTAGCGGCGTTATTGCGAACTTACGGCGTCGGTATCCGTCGGGCGGACTTCCCGTGGCGGACAATCTCCTCTATGTCGGTGGCTTCCTGTTTCATGTCCTCATGCTCCCAGACTCGGAGCACAGTCCAACCGTGGGAGCGTAGATGAGTGTCCGTCACACGATCCCGCTCGATGTTGCGGGCAAGTTTGGCCGCCCACCACGCACCGTTGTTCGTGGGCGCAGTCTTGTGCTCGGGACACCCGTGCCAAAAGCACCCATCGACGAACACAGCGAGCTTCGCGCGAGTGAACAGAATATCCGCACGCCGACGGGGCAGCCCTGGGAGCGGAGCGTCGACTCGGTACCTCAGACCTCGTCGATGGAGCTCGCGCCGAAGGAGCATCTCGGGTTCCGTGTCACGAGTTCTTTGTCGGGACATGCGCCGAGAGGTCGTGATGTCGACAGACCTCGCTGGACTCGCGGAGTCGGTCATGGTTTGACCTCCCTATGCCGGCTAACCTGACGTACCGTGTCGACCTTCAAGCGATTATCTGACTCCGAGCCGATGCTGGCGACCCCGCCGCGGCGTAATGCGAAGATCACGACGTTGGATCTTTTCGCTGGCGCTGGCGGGTTGTCGGAGGGGTTGAACACAGCTCCCGGCAAGAGGTTCAAGGCCGTCCGGGCCGTGGAGTGGGAACTCGCTGCTGCAGCCACGTATACCCTCAACCACGGTGGACGCCTGCGCGACGGCGCCGTCGAAGGTGGACCCGTGTACGCGGGAGCTATCGAAGACTGGCTCGCGGAGGATGACGTTCCGCAGGTTGACGTCGTGGTCGGCGGGCCTCCGTGTCAAGGGTTTTCGACCCTAAACCGAAACGGCGTTGGAGCTGACCGGAACGAGCTCTGGAACCTTTACGCGCAGACCGTAGAGAAAGCCAAGCCGAGCTATTTTGTGCTGGAGAACGTTCCCGCTTTCCTGAAGTCCGAGCAGTGGCTTGTGTTCCTGGAGGCGCTCAGGAGAGGAATCCTCAGGGACTACGAGATCAACTTCGGAGTCCTGAACGCCGCCGATTATGGAGCGGTCCAGGCGCGAAAGCGAGTGATCGTTGTCGGCCACCATAGGGACCTACCAGCGCTCGGCCTACCCGAGCCAACCCATGCCGCTGGCCACCGTCACCTCGCCGAAGCGCTACTTGATGTACCTCGCGCGGTCGACCGGATCGGCATCCCGGCTGGCACGGTTCGGTTCCGGGAGGACGAGTTCCCTGGGGTCTTCTCCACCCGCGACCTCCACTTCGGACGTTCCTATACACAGCTCTCGCTCGACCGGTTCAAGGCGATCTCACTTAATGGCGGCAGCCGATCGGAGCTACCAGACCACCTTAAAGCTCCTTGCTGGCTAAAGCACAGCAAGGGAACTGGCGATGTCATGGGTCGGCTGACCTGGGAAAAGCCGTCTGTGACGATCCGCACAGAGTTCTTCAAGCCGGAGAAGGGCCGCTATATCCACCCGGACGAGGATCGAGTCATCACGCACTACGAGGCAGCGCTCATCCAAGGTTTCCGTAAGGACTATCGATGGGTGGGTAAGCGTGAGGAAATCGCGCGTCAAATTGGCAATGCAGTTCCGATTCCACTCGGCGAAGCGATTGGACGCTTGCTCATAGAGGGGATGGACGAAACCGAGGGTCTTGCGGTCGCCACGTCGGCTTAGGCCCATTGCCTCCGCAGGGCTAGGGAGGCGACTGTCAGATTGACGTTCTCCCTATCTGTCGCGCGAGTTTGCCGGAAAAGGCTCTACCCGCTCGTGAAGGAGCCCGCCGCCGACGGGTTCCCATGGCGGTGTCGTGCCGGGTCCTCAAGCTCTCCCGTCAGCCGTACTACGGATGGATGGCCCCGGGTCACCATTGCCGAGCTGACCGCGGCGTACAAGCCCGCCTGGGCTGGTTGACGCCCGTTCGAGTTCGAAGCAATGATCAACACCGCCGCTGCCGCGGCATAACACCCCAAACTGTCACCTGTCTGTGCAGCAGTCCCTCCTCACCTCCACGGGTGAACTCGGCGGTGGTCTCGGCGACTTTGGCCCCAGCGGAAGGATTTCGTCGCTCAGAGCGGACTGTGGGCACCCAGTGATTATCCGAGCGCGGCTGGCAGAAGGTGAAGGTCATGCGTCGTCCGAACGAAGGAGTTGTCGCTGCGGCGTGATCCCAGTCCACGCACCTCGTGCCTGGTCAGCCGTCACCTCACTGTCAAGACAGTGGGTGAGGTGTGGCGGAGTCCGAACTGATCGGCTAATTAACTTTCCGAAATAGCCGAGCGAACCACATCAGGCATGTCGCAGTATGCCCACCAAGAATTCAGAGTCAGCCGTGAACGGCCGCACATCCCACGACGACAACAGCAGGTCAGGTGCAAACCCAGCCGACGCTGCATCCTCGAGGAACTCATCGAACGCATAGTCCCGACCGGCACCAAACCCGAGAACCGCACGACCATCCTCCCGAAGATGAGCACGCAACCGCTCGAGCACCGTCACCCGCGTACTCGGCGCGAGAAACGCCATCACGTTGCCCGCCGAGACGATGATGTCGAACGGCTCCTCGATGCCGCGTGTCGGCAGATCCAGTTCCGCGAGATCACTGACCAGCCAGCGCGGACCGGGATGATCCTCCTCGGCAGCCTGGATGAGCACCGGGTCGACGTCGACGCCGACCACGTCGTGACCGACCTCGGCGAGATATCCACCGACACGTCCCGGGCCGCACCCTGCGTCGAGGATGCGGGATCCGCGCGCTGCCATGGCGTCGATCAGTCGAGCCTCACCGACCAGGTCGTCGCCCTTCGCCGCCATGGCACGAAAGCGCTCGACGTACCAGGTGGAGTGATCGGGATTCGCTGCGACCTGTTGCATCCAGATGCTCTGTTCGACCATGCCGCCCATTGTCCCAGAGGCCGCGGCGCACCCACGTACGTGCGCCGCTCCGGCCGGTCACGCGCGCGTAGCCGTCGTCCCCAGATTGACCTCCAGCACGGTCCCTGTGGTCAGGCCCGGATCGTCGACGAAGTACATGACCGCGCGGGTCACATCCTCGGGTTCGAGCCAGGGGACACCCAGCGGGCCGAGACCGGCGAACACCGACCGCGCATCGTCGGGGGTTGGGTCGTCGAGGTCGGGTCGGAACCGCCGCAAGGTGGTCGGATTCATGACCATCGGGGTATTCACCGACGTCGGGCACACGACGTTGGCGGTGATGCCGTACGCACCGACCTCCAGGGCGACCGATTTGATGAAGCCGATGATGCCCCACTTGGTGGCGGCGTAGTGCGAAAGATCCCGCATGCCACCGCGACCCGCCCCCGACGACACTCCGACGATCCGCCCGCGACCATTCGCCTTCATCGCTCCGACCGCCGCGCGCACACAGTGGAACGTCCCGGTCAGGTTGGTGTCGACGATGTCGGCCCACTGGTCGTCGCCGATTTCCTCGACCGGTGTGAATGCGCAGACGCCGGCGTTGGCGACGAGGATGTCGAGCCGTCCGTGCTCGGCCATGATCGCGTCGACGAGTTCGGTGACTGCTGCCGCGTCGCGCACGTCCAACTGCGCCGCGGTGGCCCGGCCGCCGTCGGCGGCGATCTCGGCGACCGTCGCAGCCAGTTCTTCTTCGGTGGCCAGCGGGTAGGGGATCGTCGGCACCTGCCGGGCGATGTCGCTGACGATGACGTGGGCTCCCGCTGCGGCCAGCGCGCGAGCGTGGGCTCGTCCCTGACCGCGTGCGGCGCCGGTGATCCAGGCGACCTGCCCGGTCAGGTCGGTCATCGTTCCTCCTCGAAGCCGTACACGCCGAGTGCGTTGCGGCGATAGAACCGGTCCTGCTCGTCCGCGGGCTCGTCACCGATGATCGTGTCGAGGGACTCGACGAGATCGGCATAGCGGCCGCCGATGTGCTCGATCGGGATATTGCTGCCGAAGATCACCCGGTCCCAGCCGAAGGTGTCGATCGCCGGTTCCACCCACGGGCGCAGAGTCTTCGCGGACAGGTCGCCGGTGGACATGCCGAGCCCGGAGATCTTGCACGAGGCGGAGGTCGTGTCGGCGCATGCGGTGAGGGCGCGACGCCACGCGGCCCGGGCGTCGACGTCGGTCGCGGTGGGCCACCCGGTGTGCTCGAGGACGACGGTGAGATCGGGGAAGTCCGCGAGCGTCCGCAACCAGCCGTCCATGGTCTCCGGGTGGGCGGTGAGGTCGAAGACCAGGTCGTGGTCGTCGAGCCAGCGCAGCACAGTGCGCGCCGCCCGCGAGTCCGGTTCGAAGCGGTAGAGCACTCGTGCTCCTCGGAAATGCGGTGTGATCGCGGCCTGGGCGTCGAGGTCGGCGCAGATGTCGTGCGCGCTCAGCGTCGGGTCGACTGACCCGACGAACCGCATGTCCACTCCGTGGTCGGCGGCCACCTTCGACACCCACCGCAACTCGTCGAGGTACGCGCGCGGCGCGGTTACCGCCGAGACGTGCACGTACTGCTCGACGCGGAACCCGCCGGCCGCCGCCGCGTAGTCGTCGAGACCGAAGTCGGAGTAGAGCTCGGGCTTGCCGACATCCTCGGCGAAGGCTTGCAGACCCGGATACCAGGGATGGTTCAGGTCCCACAGGTGGAGATGGGCGTCGACGACGTGTTGAGGCATGAACTCATCGTCGACGCCGCGCGCGAAAACGACCAACACCCATTGCTTATCGATCTAGCATCACAGGATGCTAGATGTGTCGCTGCGTGAGCTCGAGTACGTCGTCGCCGTGCATCGCGAACGCAACTTCACGCGCGCGGCACAGCAGCTGCACATGGCGCAGCCGGCGCTGAGTCAGGCCATCCTCCGGCTGGAACGACGCCTCGGAGTGCGTCTGTTCGACAGGACGAGTCGCCGGGTCGAACCGACGGTGGCCGGACACAACCTCGCGGTCGACGCTCTCGACATTATCGACCGCGTCGGTGCGGCCATCGTGCGAACAACGGCCACACCGCGTCGTGCCGTCACCGTGCACATCAGCGAGCCCGCGCTCGAAACGCCACGCAGACTGATGGCTGCGCTACGCTCCGCCGACCCCGCGTTGTCCATGCACCTGACGACGCTGCCCCGGTCGCTGACCGGCGACGACGCCAGGGGAGCGCAACTGTCGTTGACCATCGGGGCACCGATCCAGGTGGCGGGTGCGCGAAGCACGCCGCTGCGTGCCGAACGCGTCGGCGCGCTGATGGACGTGAGACATCCGTTGGCGCCGCAGGTCTCGGTGACCGGCGACGATCTGGAGCGTTATCCGGTGGTGTCCATCGACGATCAGCTCAGCCAGTGGAACCGATGGATCGCGCAGTGGGCAACGAGTCAGGGCCGACCCCCCAGATGGACGACGTCGGCGGTGTTCGGCATCGTCGCCAGCAGCGACATGGTCACCGACGGTGAGAGTCTGTTCGTGTGCCTGGAGTCGGTGGCCGCAGACGTCAGCGACAACTTCAGGTGGCTCCCGCTGGCGCCCACCGTGACCGCATCGTGGTTCCTCAATTGGATGGACGCGCACTCGGATTCACCGGAAGTGCGTGACTGTGTCAGTGCCGCAGCCGCATTCGCCGAGGAATGTGGGTGGATTACGGGCGGGAGCCTGCCCGGCCGGTGAGGCGCTATGCGGCACCCTCACGCACGAGATGTGCCCGCAACGATCCTCCGTCGTTCGACACCCATCCACGTTCACGCGCATACGCGACCATCGCCTCGAACTGCCGGCCGTCGAATCCCTCGGTCGCAGCCAACCGTTCGGTGAGGGTGCCGATGTCGATCCACGCATGGTCGCCCTCGATGTCACCGAGGCCGGAGTCTGCGAGTTGCTTCCCGACGTCGGCGGTGGTGAGGCATGCGTCGGCCTCGACCTGAAACCGGCGGTCGTCCGTGGCCTCGAGCACCTCGACCCGGCCGGGCTGGACGGATATGTACACGACGAAGGACCTCCAGGTGTGTCAGGTGGCGTCGAGAATCGGGGAGTGGGTGCCGAAGATGCGACCGTGATAGGTCAGCGGTGGCGCCTCCTCACGAACGACGTGCCGCACGGCGCCGACGATGATTCTGTGATCTCCGCCGGGAACGAAATTCTCAGCAACGCAACTCATCCAGACTGCTGCGCCGTCGAGGGCGGGGAGTGTCTCGCTGGTCGCCCAGCCGACGCCGTCGAACTTCTCGTGGCCCTTCCTCGCGAAGGCGAGTGCGACGTCGGACTGGTGTGAGCCGAGCACGCTGATCGCGAAGTTACCCTGCTCGCGGATCACGCCGAGGAGTTCCGAGTTCTGGTCGAGCGCGATGGTCACCATCGGCGGTTCCATCGACAATGACATGAACGCGCTGACGGGAGGGTGCCGTGCGGCCGGTCGCCGTCGAAGGCCGTGACGACGGCGACCGGGGAGCACACGTGAGCCATCGCGTCGCGGAATGACGCCTGTAGCGAGTCGGCGGCTGATGTGGTGGCGGACATCGGGTTTCAGGCCTTCGATGCCAGTTCCTGCTCGTACTTGCGGGTCATGTGGTCGACGGCCTCGAGCTGTTTGGCGGCGTGAGCCTCCCGCACGGCGCGCGCGTGCTCGGCGGCGTCGAGCGTCGCCTGCGCCTGACCTTGGAAGTGCGGGAACACCTCCTGCGCGAAGAGCTCCGCGGAACGCATAGTGTCCTGCGGGTTGGCCCAGTCGTGGCCCATCTGCAGGAGGCACCCGAAACCTTGGGACTGATCCCACAGTCGCTGGACTTGGGCCCGGGCCTGTTCGGGGGTGCCGATGACACCGATGCCGGCCTGGTTGATGAAGTCGATCATCTCGGTCAGCTTGCTCCCGGACACCGCCATCTGCGGGAACGCCGCGACGTGCTGGAAGTAGTCGAACCACTGCTCGATGCCGTACTCGACCTGCCGGTATGCCTCGGCTTCGGTCTCGGCGATGTGGAACGGGCCGGCGAGGGTCCACTTGCTGCGGTCGACGGTGACGTTGTTGGCCGCGGCGCGTTCTTCCATGACGTTCCAGTGGTGGCCGAGGGCGTCGAAGCCGTCGGCGGACAGCGTCGCACCGATCGACAGCAAGCCGAGTCCGTGCGTACCGGCGAGCCGCGGTCCGGTCGGTGAGGCGACGGCGGCGACCACGACGTCGATGCCGTCGGCCGAGTAGGGCGCCAGCTGGAGCTTGGCGTCGAACAGCTCGTGCGTGCCGGTCTTCGCGGAGACGGTCTCACCGCGCAGCAGGCGCACGACGATGTCGAGGTTTTCTTGCAGGAGTTCGCGGGTCTCGGTGGGGTTGAGGCCGATCATCGCGGAGTCGGTGGGCAGCGAACCCGGCCCGACGCCGAAGATGGTGCGCCCGCGCGTCATGTGGTCGAGCTGCATGATGCGGTCGGCCGCCCACAGGGGGTTGTGGTAGGAGAGCGAGGTGACGCCGGTGCCGAATCGGATGCGCTTGGCCCGCTGGGAGGCGGCGGCGATCATGATCTCCGGCGAGGCGATGATCTCGCTGCCCGCGGAGTGGTGCTCGCCGAACCAGGCTTCGTCGTAGCCGAGGTGATCGAGGTGTTCGACCAGGTCGAGGTCCCGTTCCAGCGCTGCGGTGGGGTTGCGGCCGGGTGCGTGGAAGGGCGCCATGAAGTAACCGAAACGAAGCCTGCTCACGGGATGTCTCCTGTCGATCTGCCGGCCGGCGGTCTGTCGGCCATAGCCCCAACCGTAGGCACTGTGTGACCGGTGCCACAGTGCACCAAAGTGGACAGTTTCGTTTGCTGGCGCACGGGCAACTCAAGACATGAACCGCAGTAGTGTGGCCTACGCCACATTTGGTGTCGTAGGCTGCGTGGGTCGGGCTCGTTGGGAAGGGGTAGGCCCTTGGCCGGTCAGACGGTCGCGTTACCCGCTGCCGAGTACGAGCGCGTGTTCGCGGTGCTCGACGCCTGTACGCAGGCGAAAACCCTTTCCTCGTTCAAGACCGTGCTGATGGACGCACTCCACGAGTACTACGACTGTCTGAACACGACGTTCTTCGCTGGTCCGACGTTCGTCACGGCGTTCTCGGATCCCGATCCGGTGGTCACCGGTCGGATCGCGCCGATGATCGGCGACTATCAGGCGCGGTGGTATCCGAAGGATGTCTTCGCTTCGGTACAGGCTCGGGTCGCACTGTCGAGGTATCCGGCGATCTCGGCGGAGCACCTTCGGGGCTTACCGGATGCCTCGGTGACCTACCTTGAGGAGTTGCATCGCAACCGACTGCACAGCGCATCGGTGATGCACCTCGACCTCGCCTACGACTGCCATGGTCTCGTCGGGTTGTTCGACTCGGAGGGCAGGGGACCGGACCGCAATCGGCTACATGCGATGGGACTGCTGTCGCGCCAGTTGTCGAACTACGCGAAACTGCTACCGGGACAACCGGTGCCGTCGTGGAGGGACAGGCTGTCACCGCGACAGATGGAACTGGTCGAGTTGGTTGCCGACGGCCATACCAACGAGGAGATCGCCGCGATCCTGAACCTGGGACTCGACACGGTGAAGAAGTACGTCAGCCGCGTGTTCACTGCTACTCGGGTGCGGAACCGGGCGGAGTTGGTCAAGCTCGTGTGCGTGGATCGGTTGGTCGAGGGTGATGCCTTGTCGCCGGGCCGCGACGGGCGTGATTCTGCGGTCTAGTGCGTGACCCCGCGGCGATTTGGTGCGGAGGGGCCACTCAGGACAGGTGAAACGCGTCGGTCGAAGGTGCTGAGCCGCGGATCCGTGGCTCGCGGCGTTGGTTACGAAAATCGCTCGCGCGTGAATAGAACGACTACGAGTCGTCCGAGAACCTCGGCACCCGGACCTGGTCAATGCCGGGGATGCCCTCGGTGAAGGTCGAGTTGAGCTGGCGCCAAGTCAGATCGAGCAGGTACGAAGTTGGGATATCGGGATTGAGCGTTATATAGAACCGGGACGGATTGTCGCTCCTAAAGTACTTTCTTGACTTCACCCACCCCCTCGGGTCAGGTTGTTCAACATCGGACCACAAAGGGGCAAGATCACAATCGAACCACCGACTATAGGGGACTTCCAATTTCGCGTTTCTCATTCTAAGGCGAGTGGGAAATGCCATTTCTCCCGCGAGGAAGTACTTTGCAGCATCGTCGAACCTGCCAAACCACGACTTCTGCAAATCATCGAACTGGCCCGCAATGCTCTTACTGGTTGTTCGAATGCTGAAATACTCGCCCTCATCAAATATTGAATAGTCGGTATAGCCATCCGAGTCTTCAGGGTTCCCAGGTCCCCGCGGTATAAGAAGACGATCGCCATCGAAGTAGGGCGCTTCGTATAGGGGTGCCGATCCTCTGATTGTTCCGTCCTGTACGAGGTGCTCCTGTAGGGCGGACCAATACTCCATCGATGAATAAAGGTTCGCAAGTCCATACCAACGGTCCATTTAATCCCCCTCGTCCGAAAACCTCGGCACCTCGATAGTCTCGACGCCTGGAATACCGTCCCGGAACGTCAGGATCTGTTCACGCCAAGTCAAAGTGAGAAGAAACGACGTCGCGGTGTCGGGATTGATCGCGATGTAGAAACGATCCGGGTTGTGTATCTCGGAGTATCGTTTGGACCCCATTAACCTTGATGGGTCGGGTTCCAGCGCCTCCGCCCAGTTTCCGGGCCAGCCCGCGATCCAACCACCGACGGTTGACAATCTCAAGACCCTCGGTTCGCAATCGCCGACGTGTCGGTGACGCAGCCTGTCTGGCAGTGAAGTAGTCGCTGCGAGGGCACTCCCTGCCTCTTTTCTGAGTCGTCTTTAGTCGTCGGAAAACTCTGGCATGCGTACGTGCTCGATACCCGGAATGCCTTCGGTGAACGTCGCGTTGAGCTCGCGCCAACTGAGTTCGAGTAGGAACGACGTGGCGGTGTCTGGGTTGAGCGTGACGTAGAATCTTCCTGGGTCGTCGCTCCGGAAGTATCTTTTCGAATCAATGAACCCATTCGGATTAGGTGCAGAAACTTCGGACCACAGAGGCGCAAGCCCTCGTCCTGACCACCGCCAGTTGACCACTTCCAGGCCACCGCTACGAACCCGTAAGCGAGTGGTGGACGCAACCTGGCGTCCTAGAAAGAACTTCGCGGCGTCGTTGAATGTCCCGAACCACCCCTCTGCTGTTTCGCTGAAAGTGTCCCCTCTAGTCCGTCCGGAAGTCTGAATACTGAAGTAATGTTCCTCATCAACGATCGAGTAGTCTGTGTATCCGTCGGAGTCTTCGGCGGTGCCCGGACCACGAGGGATGACCAAGCGACTGCCACTCAAGAATGGCATTCCATAAAGTGGTGCGGCCACCCGGAAGTTGCCCTGTCCTGCCAGTGATATCTGTATCTCAGACCAGTACTTCAAAGAACAGTATAGATTAGCAAGTCCATGCCACCGGTCCATGAGAGTCCCTTCTAATATTCTGAACTAAGATACCGGCTTAACAACTTCAGCGTCGACGAGTCTATCCACTGAAACTTCCTTTTCCGTCAATCTGTCCACAACCACCCACTGCTTTCCGCCGCCTGGCTGACCGAACGCTTCCGCGACTTCGCCGTGGCGCAATTCCCAGTCCTTCGGTAGTGGTTGTCCCGTCCCAACATACTCGGCGTAAGGTCCAGCCTTCCCTGGCTGCAATGCCCTCGCGCCATACGAATCCCCCTCGCGGCCCATGAAGCCACCGCCGCCGTCGCCTATTCGGTCTAGGCGCGTACCTGCCGGGATGTGGTCGGATACGTGATAATCACCTGCGAACCCGTGGTTCGGTGGGTACGCCCAACTGCCCCGACCGTCGTCCCAGTACCGATTGAGGATCTGCTGTGGTGTCAGGTTGCGGTAGGGATTGTTGGCGATCGCGTCGTCGATCATGTTCTTGGGCACGCCTCCGGCTTCGAGGGACCTACGGAGGAGGTCCGGGTCGGCGGCACGTTTTAGCTCGTCATGCGCCCATGACGGGATCTTCTCAAGTGCGGCCGCGAGTTCGGCTGCGCGCACCGACCCCGTCGACATCCGCATGGAGAACATTGCCGCGCGGGCGCCCATCAGAGCCCCAAGATCACCGGCAGCGGCAGCCACGGGGTCCAGGACATATGCGACTGGGCGTGCTACCTGCCCGGCCGCGGTCGCGAGAACTCGGATGACACCGGCAATCCGGGCGCCGGTGTGTGTTGCCTTGGCGAAGCCCGCCGCGGTAGCCAGCACGCTACTGAGACCGGAGGTGACAAGGACCAGTGCAATACCGATGGCCGCTGCAACCAGCAGTTCACACGCCAGGTCCTCGACCAACTCACCGATCTGCTCGCGCGTCTCACGTACCTGGGTGGCAAACCCGTTGCACAACTTGGCGACAGCGTCGCAAGAGTCGGCGACGCCACCCAGGTGCCGGTCGATCAGCGCTGCCTGGTCCTGCGCTGGTTCGACCTCTACAGACCGTTCCGAGGCGATCGGTTCGATTGCCGAACGCACCGGACTCTGGTGTTGACGAAGTGACGTCGCGGCGCGGGTCCACGCGTCACCTGCCTTCGTGAGTTTGTCTGGGTCTCCGTCAGGGAAGACTTCTCCCTCGATGAACTCCTTCAGCTTCTCCCAGTTGCTGGGTTCACCCGGACCACCGAACGAACTGCCCACCGACAACGTGGGTATCGTGTCGAGCTTCTTCAGATTGCCGCTCGGGTTCGCCGGGGTGCACAGGCCGATCGAATCGTTGACGTTCGCATGATTGACAGCGGATGCGTCGAGTAGCTCGGCCATCTTGCCGCATGCGTTGCCCAAGAGGGCAATACCCGCCAGGAGGCTTTGCGGACCGTTCACGGTCTTGTCGTAGCTCTGCGCGAAGGTCCTCCCAGAGCTGTCGCTGCCTGCCATCTGACCGGACGAGCTCAACGCGACAAACAGTGTGTCCAGCGTCCTGCTGATATCGGCATGAACGTCGACAAACGCGTCGGCCGCCTGGGTGAATGACGCAGGACGGACCGCAACGGCACCCGGCGTCACGGCCACATTGTTCGTTGGTGTTCCTGCAGGTCCCGGAAGGCGTTGTGGGAGTGGTCAGCCGCTCGTCGAATGTCGATGATCGCGTCGCGGATCTCGGTGGCACCCTCGCGCCACTGGCCGTGGGCACTCCGGTGTGCGGTTGCTCCCTCGCCGGTCCATGCGACGTGCAGATCAGTGATTCGTAGCTCGAGGGCTCGCGTGAGGTCGTCGACGTTCCTCGCGAACCGAGTGAGATCGTCGACGAAGCCCGCCACCTCATCGAATTCGATGCGGTAGGCACCTTCGGAGATCACGGGAGCCTCAGCGCGGTGTACGGTGCTGAATCCTCGATGTGCCGCGCGCTCGAGGTGTCGCTGTGGGCATATGTCTGTGCGGCCGAGGCGAGTAGACCTCCCATGGTCTCCAAGCCGGCCACGACGCTTGCGACGCCTTCACAACAGTGACCCCACGGCTCGGAGTAGGAGTCTGCGGCGGTCCCAGACCAGGTGCCGCCGAAGAGACTCTCGGCTCGTTTGGTAATTCGGGACCAGTGGTCGGTGATGTCGCCATGGGTTTCCGCGACGTCCTGCGCTACGGCCCGTAGTCGTTCCAGATCGGCTTCCAGCTCCATTTGAGTCCCCCTTCGACGAGGCGGGACGTTACCCAGCCTGGAGGGGAGATCGAGATGGTTGTCCACAGGGGATAGTCATCGGTACGTCAGAACGCGTACCGGCAGTAGGGTCGTTGTGCGATCGTTCCGTCTGGCGACGACGAGGACACTTTTGTCTGGATTGCCGCTCAGGATCTTCTAAGTCGTTGCGACACATCCGCAATCGCGGATTCGAAACGCTCTCGTCCTCCGTCGGTGTTCAAGCCGCGCATCGAACAGTGGGGAATCTTGCCGGCAGGCACGTAGATGTCCGGGCGGGCAATCGCCGCGCGACGCCAACCATCGCGGGCGGCTGCTCCGAGAAGTAGGACGATCTCAAGATCGGGCAGGAGGTTCACCATTTCGCGTGTCCAACGAACACCACGAGCACGCTCGGCAGGCGTGGAGCCGCCGTTCTTCTCTCCGGAAACCGGGAATGGTACGACGTTCCAGTGCACAACGTCGGCCCAGTCGACGCCGTGGCGCATGTACGCCTCTCGACAATTGCGAGCCGTTCGGTCGTTGTTGTCCAGGCTCAAAAGTCCTGAACCGGTGTTGGACTCGGCTTTTGTGGATGGGTTGTCCAGCAATACCAGCATGCGGGCGGCGACGCCTCCGGCGTCTGGGTCAACGTAGGGAACCTCACCGTGGGGGAGTCCTTCAGCATCGGCGACCCGATCAGCCAGCGCGTTCAGCGGCGCCACGTGCGGTTCACGAATCCGGGCGAGCTTGGCTGCGAGAAAGTTCGAATCCGCATTTCGACCGTTGCTCATGCTTCCTCCCGACTGACCGCAACCCTAGGACGCTATTGCCGGGAAGACGATCACCGAACCGTCCTTCTCTTGGACGATGTCGATCGTCACGTCCGGTTGGCGGGCCGGAAGCTGAGCTGTTCGACCGAGCTCGCGCAGACGTCTCGTAGTGTTCAAGAGCTTGTCCACGTCACCGGAGGAGAACATCACGTCACGAATGCCGTGAGAACGGTCGAGCTCCAGCGCGGAGAGACGCAGCAAGACCGCGTCAAGTCGCCGTGCTGTGGCCTCAACGTCGCGCTGCTCGGCGTGCAGGATCGCAGCGAACCGTTCGAACGGGTTGCCCTCGGAGAGCTGGGCGTGCTCGACGGCCTGGAGCACGAGAACTCGTCTCTTCATCGCGATCGCCAACTGCGCAAGCTCGACGTGGACGTAGAACTCACTGCCCGGCGTCTCTATCCCCGGGATGGCCTTCGCGAGGTGGTTCAGCTCCACCTTGTCGTGGTCGAAAGCTTGTAGTTCCTTCTCCCACTTCGCGATTCTGGAAGTTGCTCTGGACATGGCTGTCTCGATTGCATAGACAGCGGAGTCCAATCCGAGCGTGATGCCGATTCGACCCTCGTCGAGGACGATGGACGTCGCCTTGGCTATCGCGCCCCGGCATGCTTCGAGGCTGTGCTTCTCTGTCTCGAGATTCTCGGCGACGAGCTTCTCGAGTAGTTCGGTGATGCGCTCGAGCGTCTTCTGTCGCTGCCGGTCGGCGTGGGCACTCACACCGACAGCCACCGCCATCAACACCAGCGGCGCAGCGATGGTGAGCGCCCCAGCGCCCGCGGCGGCTACACCGGCCGTCGTCGCCGAGCCTGTAGCGGCACCCGTTGCCGCGACCTTCCCGGCACTTACAGGAACGAATGACGCTTGGGCAGCGATCTTGGAACCACCCGTTAGTGCGCTGTGTATTCCGCCCGTAACGCTTGACGACGCCATCGGCTTGACCAGGCCGCCCGTCACCTGCGCGGCGACCTTCGCCGGCACCACCATTCGATACAGCGTCTCGCCGCCGTCGGCAACGACCTTTGGTGTCTTGGCGACAAGCTGCGACAACTGCTGCGCGAGAGGACTGACACCGTGTAGATGAATGCCTTTCGACCGGTCGACAGACTCCGTCAGCGGGTGGGCCTCCAGCGTCGTGAGCGGGGTTTCACTCAGCTCAGCCAGCGCATTCCGCAGACCGGCCAGTCGGTTGGCCGTCAGCGCTTTGTCCCCGAAGACAGCAGGAAGGTCGGCGGCGTCGGTGACGACCGTCCACACGGGAACCTCGACGAGCTCGTCGGACATACGGCCTCCAGTTACGTTGCGAATCAACCGAATGTAGCTGACGACAATGACATCCCTGACAGTTCATCCGAACGGGTGACAGGACGAGAACCAGTCAGTCGTTAGCACCGAGTGTGGCGCAGAACCGAAAAAGCGTCCTGCGCCGACTTCACGCGCAAATGTGGGACGCCCGAACCATCTCGGCGTTGCTGCAATGGGGTTGCCGCCTAGAGTTGCCGAATTGCCGTATGACCAGTTTCGTGGCCGCGTAGTTCGCAGCACCGGTCTCGCGGGTTCTAGAATGCGAGGACATCCTGTGTTGCCGTCAGATCGAGGTTGGATGCTGGTCGACGTGGAGACTTCGGGGCTGAGTTCGCGACAGCACCGCATCCTGAGTTTGTCTGCGATCGCCGTGGATGCAAACGGTGGTATCGAAGGGAAGTACTCCTCCTTGTTCAACCCTGGGTGCGACCCAGGACCAGTGCACATCCACCGGCTGACCCCCGAGCGACTGCACGGCGCGCCCACGTTCGATAAAGCCGTCCCCCGCCTCCATGAGCTGCTTCAAGGGCGAACCCTCGTGGCGCACAACGCAGGTTTCGACCACGGGTTCCTCGTCGAAGAGGCGCGACGGGCCGACGTCGATCTGCCCATCACGCACCGCCTGTGCACCGTGACACTCGCACGACGGCTGCAGCTCAACGTCGCCAACGTCAAGCTCGGGACCCTGGCCCGTCACTGGAATGTGCCCAAGTACGCAGCCCATGACGCCGCTGACGACGTTCGAACGCTCTTGGAAGTGTTCCGGCGCAGCGTCGATCTCGCCGATGCTCTGGGGCTGCAACTTCCAGTGGTGGCCTGCGGCTCGACGGCGCGTGCGTACCCGGACAAAGTCACGAGAGTTCCGTGTCCGTGGACTGATCCTGGGCGCTACAACGCGGTGAGCGGACTCGTACAGGGAACGAAGGTCGTGATCACCGGCCCGACTTCGACGCCGCGACTCGAGTTGGCGCGACGTCTCTCTGACGCGGGGCTCGACGTCATGAACGGGCTGAGCGGCAGAACGGGACTACTAATCGCGAACAGTGGGGCGCCGACCAGCCGCAAACTGCAACGGGCGCGGGAACTGGGTATTCCGGCAATAGACGAGGCGACCGTCTTATCGCTCGCCTCCCGTGTGGTGCCGGGAGCTCTGAAGGCGGTTTCCGTTGTGGAGATCATCTCTGCGCCTGGGACGAACAGGCACTCCACAAGTCCACAAACGCTGCCCTGGAGTGGACGCCGAATCCTTGTCCTTGGTGGAACTCACGCCGAATCCACCACTATGCGCTCTCGGTTCGTGCAACTGGGAACGGCACCGGCCATCAATCTCACTGCTGGGGTGACGCACGTGCTGTTACTCGATGGGGGAGAGAAGGATCCGCGTCTCGCGAAAGCAGGTCGGCGTGGGCTGCCGATCCTAGAAGCTCGCCACGTCGACGGGGTGTCCAAATCTGACACCCCCGACCCAGCTGAGGTTGAGGCGGGGCACGGGCGAAACGCCGCTGAGTTGCCCGGCGCAGCGACCATGTTGTCGCCTGGCGCGGTCATGGACGTCCCGTCCGACGTAACCACGTTCACTGTCAACGTCGCGTGGAGCGCCGGCGGCTCAGGCAGTATTCACGAAGTCGACGTCGTTGGGTTCGAGCTAGGTCTCGACGAGAAGGTTCCGTCGGACGACGAATTCGTGTTCTACAACCAGCCCGCGAGTCCCGATGGTGCGGTTCGGCTCTCCAACGGCGACCGCGAGCAGGGCATCAGTGTCAACCTATCGGCAGTCGATGACGAGATTCAGAAGATCACGATCGGTGCCGCCATCGACGGTGAGACCTTCGGCGATGTCGGCGCGTTGTCTGTGACGGTCGACACCGCGGATTTCACCCTCGCCACCGCCGTGCTCGATGCCGCAACCACCGAACGTTCCATGATCATCGTCGAGCTCTACCGGAGAGACGGCAACTGGCGGTTACGTGCTCTCGGTCAGGGCTATGACGACGGTCTCGCGGAGTTTGCTGTTCGGCACGGGGTGGACGTCGAAGAGTGACAGAAGTTTAGGGTATTCGTTCCGCGAGAGGCGCACTGGGATTGGTGTGGCAAAGAATGGACTTCGGTCTCGATTCCGTCAATGACACGCCCTATTCTCGACTGGCTCATACAGATTTAACCGACGAGGATCAGTGAGCCGATCGGGATGTACTCACGATGGAATGTTGGCGATAGTTGCCCGAAGGAAATCCTCCGCCGTCTTACACAACTCACCAGTCGGCGGGCGCTCAGGTCCCAATTGTAAGGATGACGTCACCACGACAGCGTCTCCCGACTGAACGTAGACTGCACAGTCAGCGCTGGTGAAGCTCCGACGAGTACGCGCCGACCAGCGATTTCGATATCTGGATACCACTGACTTCCTGCACGGTTGAGCTCCTGATGTCCGGACAGTCCATCACCTGGGTTGATGATGTTCCCAACAACCTGCGATATGGAAGATCGCCTGTCATCCGCCGAGATCCACTCGCATCCTCGGGCGGTCTGAAAGTCCGAAGCAGCGGCGTCCTTGACCGAGTCAAGACGGAGGCGGAAACTAAAGAGGACATCGTTAGGAACCTGCGTACAGGGTTCGTATGATGTTCCGTCGTTGTTAATACTCCAGCGATTGGGAAACTTCGTCGTGAATGGAAGAGCCCTGCCCTCATCGTCCGTCTTCCTAATTCCTATCTGATGAGGGGTCGTAATCGAAGACGTTACGAAGCCGTCAACTGCGACTGGTGATCCCTCGTTCGCACAACCGCCGACAAGTGAGCCAAGGCCCGAGCTCGCAACGATCGAGATGGCCAAGGTGCGTAGATGGTTACGCCTCAATGGTCGCAGCACTCTGGCAGCCTTCTCCCAGAGAACGTGGATTCTCTCGCCGACCGGACCAAAGCGCTGGCGAGGTGGGTGAGTTGCGGACAGACCACAACCGGCCGGCTTAGGTGCGCCGGTACGGCGGTGCCCCACCGCGCCACGAGCGACTACTGGCACGAGCGACTACTGGCGGAACCGAGCGGAGCGCGTTCACCTATTTGGGAATCTCTTTCATCGTCGCGCGCAGAAAATCTGCCGCAGTCGCGCAGATGTCTTCAGTCCGTGGCGGATTCGACTCAATCCTGACAATCGAAGTGACGACGACTGCAGTGCCTGAGGTAACGTACGCTCCACAGTCGGACGCTGCCATGGACCCGAGCAAGACATGCCGACCCACAATCTCGATGTCTGGCAACCACGTGACCCCCGGCGAATACTCCTCTTTGTGTGCAGAGAGTCCACCATCGGGGCTAAGCATGTTTCCAACTGACTGGGAAAGAAAGGATAGTCGGTTGTTGGCAAAAGTCCACTGGCACCCTCGCGCTGTTTGGAAGTCAGAACCTGCTACGTCACTTACGGACTCGACATCGAGGCCGAACTGGCGAACAACTGACTCAGATACTTGGGTACACGGCTCGTAGGAGGTTCCGTCGTTATTAATGCTCCAACGATTCGGAAAAGTAGTTCTGAATGGCAGCTGTCGGCCTGCGTCGTCGGTTTGCCGTATGAGAGGAGTCGAAGAGGAATGGTGCGCTCGCGACGACTCCGACGCCGGTGTACCAGAGACGGAACACCCCGACACCGCGATGCCAACTACTGAAGCAAGCGCCATGGCAGCTGTGCTGCGGATAGCGTTATTACGCTTCAATGTCGGCGGCACCTTGAGAATCAGCATGTTCGATCTCAGACGACGCTACGAGACACTGGTCGCTAAGGACGTCGGTGTTGATCGCGAGTGTCCTCCACTGTTCGGACAGAGAACTCAGGGCCCCTCGAAGCGAACTGGTGAACTGTTGCCCTTCGATGCAATCACCGAACCTGTTGTTTCGCGCACTACCTTCAAGCAGCCTGGTAGCGCGTGCCAGTTCCGCCGCGACTTCCGCCGCAACGCCCGCCCGTCGCTGCCACAGCGCATGTTCCGAACGGAGCACCGTCGCCTCGCCGTGCGGGCTGACCGGCATCGGGGGAGCAGCCTTCGGTAGCAACGAGTCGTCCGAGAATGGTGTTGTCACTGGTCCCCCTGACTCCCGACGCTCGGTCCGGCGCCTCTCCCGCCGAACAGCCTAGCGCGACTGGTGAGATTCGCCAGCGCTTCCTGCGCCCTGTGAGTGGCCACCCTGGTTGTGTGTCACTGACGTGTCACCAGCAAATCGTTGCGAGTCCCCGGTCCTGGGTCCAGCTCGCCATACGACCGGAGAACCACGAACCAGGCTGACGCGCAGCACGCACCACCTACCGTGAACCAATGCCCACAACCGACCCGGACACTCGCCTCGACGACCTCGCCCGCATCGAGTCGATCAAACAGCTGAAGTATCGGTACTGGCGTGCGTGTGACGGGAAGAACCCGAGCCAGTTTCGAAGTTGCTTCGTCGCGTCCGGCGCCCGTCTCGACTACGGACCCCTCGGCACGTTCGACGATGCCGAACCGATGGCGAAGATCTTCGAGCAGGTGGCACTGCATCGGGTCGACGGGAACTACGCCATTCTCGACATGCACCACGGGTTCCATCCCGACATCACCCTCACGTCGACGACCACGGCAATCGGACGGTGGACCCTCAAATTCCGCCAGGTCAACCTCATCGACCGCACCGAAACTCTCATGGCAGGGGAGTACGACGACGAGTATGTAGTCGAAGACGTGGAGTGGAAGATCGCGGCGAGCCGACTCACCGAACGCTGGTCGCTACGTCGACCGCTCGGCGACGACGCCACCGTCCGGACCGGAACCTTCGACTCCTGACCGAGCCCACACGCCATTGGGCAAACAGACGCGACCCGAGACCCCTCCGACCCGACCGCGATCGGGTCGGTCGCCAAATCAGGGCCGGGCCGCATCGCCGCGATTAGGAAACAAAACGCCATGAGAGACAAACGATCCCACCGACGAGTCGGTGGGATCGTTGCTCAGGACAGGCAGGCGATCGTCAGGGGTGGACGCCGCGCTTGTTCAGCCACACCTGCGGGTTGATCTTGTTGCCGTTCGCATCCCAGACCTCGTAGTGCAGGTGGGGTCCGGTGGACTGGCCGCGGTTGCCGACGGTCGCGATCTGCTCCCCGGCGCGCACCTTCTGGCCGGCACGAACGAAGCTCTGGTCGACATGCCCGAAGACGCCGATGGTGCCGTCGTCCTGCTGGACTCGGACCCACTGTCCGAAGCCGGAGGCCGGGCCGGACTCGAGGACCACTCCGTCGGTCACGGCGTAGATGGGGGTACCGATCTCATTGGCGATGTCGACGCCGTTGTGATTGGTGCCCCAGCGTGGGCCGTAGCCCGAGGTCACGGTGCCGCTGACGGGTTTGACCGCCTTCCGGATGCCCGGGTTGCCGGGAGTGAACACCGACGGCGGCAGCACGTCGCGCACGAGGCCGTCGATCTCCGGCGGCAGCACGTCGCGAACAAGGCCGTCGATCTCCGGCGGCAGGACCAGGTCTGCGGGCAGCTTCAGGTTCTCCGGCAGCGCAACGTTCGAGGGGATCGGCAGCTGGGGCGCAGGCTGCGCCGATGCTTGCGCCGCGTTGCCGCCGGTCAGGCCGACGGCGCCGACGAAGGCTACGAGCGCACCCGCTCGCACGGCCGTCCGGGTGTTGGTGCACGGCGTCGCGCGATGACGGCCGGGCCGTCGGGTACGCGGTGTCGCGTCGAGCACTACGCGGGAGGAGTGCAGCGTCGAGTTGTGGGTGTTCAGTCGGTGTCGAGGCACAGCTTTGTCCATCTCAGATTGGGTAACGGTTCGGTATCAGCAAGGACACGACGAGGTTACCGCCCGAGACCTGAACAGACCCTGAGAAGGAGCCCTCGGGATGACCGACCTCACGTTGGAAGTGAACGTCGACCGAGGTCACCGGCGATTTCTCGAGCTGCGCCGGAAGCAATGATCCCGCGAAGGAGACTAGGTACCCGGCTACCGCGGAAGCAATGACTCCGCCGCGTATCGACCGGCGCGCTCGAAACTCTCACCGACCTCGAAGTCGGGGTCGATCTGCCAGTACCGCATGCTCGACACGTAGATCGCCGCGACCATCTGCGCCAGGAAGGCCGGCGGATGATCGGTCCGCACATCGTTCTGCTGCAGGCCGCGCTCGATCAGCCGCAGCACCTGCGAGGTGAAGAGGTGACTGCGTTCGCCCAACGTCCCGGACATCGACGAGATCCGCTCGATCTCACCGGTCACCACGCGCATGTACTCCGGGTCGGCCGCCGACGACTGTCCGAAATCGACGAACATGCCGAGCACCCGCTCATAGGTGCTCAACGGCTTGGCGAGCAACGCGTCGACGACATGCGAGAACGACCCCATCAGATCCGCGTACAGCGCAGTGAGCAGATCGTCCTTGCTGGGGAAGTAGTTGAAGAAGGTCGCCCGTGACACCTCGGCGCGCTCGGCGATCGACTCTACGGTCGCGGCGGCGGGATCGATGGCCAGCAGTTCCCGCGCAGCGGTCAGCAACCGGTCTCGGGTCTGCTGCTTGTTGCGTTCCCGCCGGCCGACGGGGGCAGCTTCGGTCATGGGATGTGATGCCTTCCGTCGGGGCGAGAGATCCCTCAGGCACCGATTCTTGCATTCGGCCTCCAAAGTTTGGATGCTCATCTAACTTTTGACTGCGAGTCCAGTGTGACTCACATCACCGGTGCGTAGCCCGAGTGGTGACTCGCAGTCAGGAGTGACATGAGTGCCGATGTGGAGATGCCCGTGGGCGTCGAAGCCTCCATCCGAACCACCGAGACCGACCTCGACGAGGTGGGCGCCAAGCTCGCCGATTGGCTCGCCCAGCGACTGCACACCTCGCAGCGTCCGGTCGTCAGCAATGTCCGCAAGCCAGAGCACTCGGGCATGTCGAGTATCTCGGTACTCTTCGACGTCGTCTGGTCCGAAGGCGGGGAGGACAAGACAGCGGGACTGGTCGCACGGCTGGCTCCCGAGGCATCGGCGTTCCCGGTGTTCCCCGGCTACGACCTCGACCTCCAGCGCGCGGTCATGGACCTGGTGGGTGCCCAGACCGATCTGCCCACGCCCCGCGTCCGCTGGGTGGAGAACTCTCCCGACGTCCTGGGCACACCATTCCTGGTCATGGACCGCGTCGACGGCGTGGTCCCGGTCGACAATCCGCCGTATGTTTTCGGCGGATGGTTTTACGACCTGGACGCCGAGCGTCAGCGGGAGGTCCAAGACGCCGCCGTCGGCGTTCTCGCGCAGGTTCACGCGGTGACGGATCCGGTGCGCACCGTCAGCGCCCTCGCCGGTGCCGGCGAGCACAGCCTGCGACGCCACTTCGAGAACGAACGGTCCTACTACGAATGGACCCGGCGACACGATGGCATGCGAATCCCCGTGCTGGAGAACACCTTCACCTGGCTCGAGGACCACTGGCCGGCGGAGCCCTCCGCAGATGTCCTGTGCTGGGGCGATGCCCGCCTCGGCAACATCATGTTCCGCGACACGACGCCGACTGCCATCCTCGACTGGGAATCAGCCGTCGCCGCACCACGCGAACTCGATCTCGGCTGGTTCATCTTCTTCCACAAGCAGTTCCAGGACATCGCGGAGTTCTTCGACATGCCCGGGCTGCCACACCTGTTCCGCCGCTCCGACGTCGTCGAGACCTATGAGCGCATCACCGGTGTCAAGGTCCGCGACCTCGACTTCTACCTCACCTACGCCGCCCTGCGACACGGAATCGTGATGTCGCAGATCGAACGTCGCCGCATCCATTTCGGCGAAGTCGAGGCGCACGACGACCCAGATGACTACGTCATGCACTCAGCGATGCTCAAGCGACTCGTCGACGGCACCTACGAATGGGAGACCGCATGAGAAAACCCCACAGACTCGACGAGTATCCGGTCCATCAGGGTCCCCTCTCGATGGGGCGGACGATGACCACCGACCGGAACTTCTACGACCGCAACTACTTCAACGCACAGAACCGCGACGGCGGCACCTTCCTGGTCACCGGCTTCGGGGTATACCCCAATCTCGGCGTGGTCGACGCCTTCGCCACCGTGCGCAAGAACGATCGCCAACTGGCCGTACGATTCTCCGACGCCCTGGACGAGCGCAGCACCGACAGCGTCGTCGGCGGGTACCGCATCGAGGTCATCGAACCGCTCTCCAAGGTCCGGGTGATCTGCGAGCACGATGACATGTCGTTCGACATCACGTGGGACGGCAGCTTCGACGCGGTGCTCGAAGAACTCCACATCAACATGGGCGGGCCACGACCCATCCTCGAGGCCACCCGGTTCGCCCAGGTGGGGACCTGGGCGGGCACCCTGTCGGTGTTCGGTGAGGACATGACCGTCGACCCGTCGATCTGGCTCGGCTCACGAGACCGGTCGTGGGGCATCCGGCCCAGCGGCGACGCCGATCCGGCCGGCCGCACGGCCGACGAACCCCGCGAGGGACATTGGTGGACCTACGTCCCCCTCCGCTTCGACGACTTCATGGTCATCATCATCGCGCAGGAGGATCCGGACGGTTATCGCACGCTGAACACCGCGTCGCGCGTCTTCCCGGACGGGCGCGTCGAGCAGCTGGGCTGGCCGCGTTTCGAGATCGACTACAAGTCCGGGACGCGCATGCCCGTCCATTGCCGCGTTCACCTCACGACGCCGAAGGGCGAGCCACTCGTCATCGACGTCGAACCCAAGACGCACATCAACCTCAACCGTGGATGTGGCTATGTGGGAGACCCGGATTGGGGTCACGGAATGTGGAAGGGGCGCAACTGGTCGTCGTCGGAGGAGTACGACCTGCAGTCGCAGGACTACCTGACGATGCTGCCGTACGGCACCCTCGATCACGTCGCGCGGGCGACGTGCAACGGGCAGGAGGGGTGGGGACTGTTCGAGCACGCCGCACTCGGGCGTTACGACCCGTCGGGATTCGTGGGGTGGGTCGACATGGCGCCGTGAGTACCGCGCTGTGGGGTAGGGGACAGGTATCTCTGTGAGGAGGTAGGGGGTTGGCGGGGTGTGAGGTTGACCGCTGCGCGCAGCACACCCGCTCTGCGCCAATCTCTTGTCTGGCCGCAACACCAAAAGCAACTGCGGGACAGTTTATTTCGAATTCCGACCAGCGGCGGCCGTCGCACGGATACAGTCGCCAGCGAGTCATCAAAACCCGGCATTTCGTCCAACGCCCCCTGTCTGGGGGAGACGTTTGTGCCGTTTCATGATCGAAGGGGATCACATGAATTCACCAAGTGCACTCAAGCGTGTGCTTCGGACCGCAACGGTGATCGGCTGTTCCGGAGTGCTTGCACTCGGGGCGCTGACCGCCTGTGCCGATGACAGTTCGGAGAGCTCCGACGCCGGTGCCACCAGCGCGCTCCCCAGCAATGCGGCGACCGGTGACCCGATCAAGCTGGGTCTGATCGTCCCCGAGGGCGGCGCGGTGACGACGCCGATGGTGCGCGAGGGCAGCGAGGCCGCCGTCGAATACCTCAACAACAACGGTGGCGGCATCGGCGGTCACAAGATCGACCTTGTCGTCTGCAAGCAGCAGGAAGAACCCGCCTCGGCCACCAAGTGCGCCAATCAGATGGTGGAGCAAAAGGTTTCGGCCGTGGTGTCGCCGCTGGGCGCACAAGGGGCGGTCATGCTGCCGATCATCGCCGGCGCCAAGATCCCGTTCGTCGCGCAGGCGCCGGTGTCACAGGCCGAGATGGCCACTCCCGGATCGTTCATGCTGTCCGGCGGCATCGTCGCCGTTCTCGCCGGGCAGGCCGCGACCGCCGCCAAGGACGGACTCAAGAAGGTCTCGCTCATCATCGGCGACTCCGGCGACGCAGCCGCATCGGTGAAGGCCCTCGGCGAACCGATGTTCCAGCGTGCGGGCGTGGCACTCAACGTCGTCACCATCCCGGTGGGCGCCGCCGACCTGACCCCGCAGATCACCGCGGGCCTGGCCGACAACCCGGATGCCGTCAGCATCCTCGGCGACACCCGTCAGTGCATCTCGGTCCTCAAGACCCTGCAGACCGTGGCACCCGACGCCACGAAGTACCTGATCGCCAGCTGCCTCGACAAGCCCGTCCTCGATGCCGTCGGCAACGAAGGCGTCTCCGGCGCCAAGGCTTTCACCACGGTCAACCTCAGCTCCGACGACCCGAGCGTCACCCAGTACCGCAGCGTGATGGCTCAGTACGCACCCGACACCGATCCGGCCGGACTGGCCTACATCGGCTACCAGGTCATCGCCGCGCTCGGTGAGCTGAACGGTCTCGAAGGTCCCGTCGACGCCCAGACGTTCACCACGGCACTGTCGCAGGCCAAGGACGTCCCGCTGCCTGCCGCACCGGGTATCACCTTCACCTGCAACGGTCAGGCGTTCCCGCCGCTGACCTCGCTGTGCAGCAAGGCGATCCTGGTCAGCGATGTGACCTCGGATGCCAAGCTCGAGAACACCGTCGTCACCAACAAGTAGTTCCGGACCGATCGGGGGCCGCGTCCGCGCGGCCCCCGATCCCGCACTTCCATGAGTGGGAGTTCCATGACCGACCATCTCGCTTTCCTGGTTCTCGGCCTCGGCAACGGAGCCGTGTTCGCCGCCCTCGGCCTCGCCCTGGTGATGACCTTCAAGAGCTCCGGTGTCGTCAACTTCGCCACCGGCGCGGTCGCACTGTATGCCGCCTACACCTACGCATTCCTGCGTGACGGGGAACTCCTCAACCCGATACCCGGCTTCCCGACGACGATCTCGCTCGGCGGCGACGTCGGAGTCGTTGCCGCACTGATCATCTCCGTCGTCGTAGCGGCAATCCTCGGTGTCATCCTCTACCTGCTCGTGTTCCGTCCGATGCGCGCCGCGCCGGCCCTGGCCAAAGCGGTGGCCGCCATCGGCCTCATGCTCGTCATCCAGGCCCTCATCGGACTGCGGGTCGGGCAGGACACCCCGAGCGTCGGCCCCATCTTCAAGGTCGACACGTTCAGGATCGGTTCGAGTGCCGTCCCGACCGATCGCCTCCTGCTCGCCGCCGTGATCGTCGGACTCGCCATCTGCGCCGGACTCGTGTTGCGCTACACCCGATTCGGTATCGCGACCGAAGCCGCGGCCGAATCAGAGAAGGGCGCACTCGTCACCGGCCTCTCCCCGGACCGCATCGCCGTCACCAACTGGGCGGTGTCCTCGGCCACCGCCGGACTCGGTGGCGTGCTAATCGCTCCCATCGTGCCGCTCAACCCGGTCGCCTACACGATGTTCATCGTCCCGGCGTTGGCCGCCGCGCTGGTCGGCAACTTCACCGCCATCTCCGTCACCGTCGGCGCCGGACTCGTGATCGGCATGCTGCAGTCCGAAGCCACCAAACTTCAGACCACCTGGGACTGGATGCCCGACGCCGGTGTCGCCGAGGCTGTTCCGCTCATCCTCATCGTGGGTTTCCTCCTCATCCGGGGTCGTCCGCTTCCCGGCCGCGGCGCGGTGATCCGCAACGACCTCGGACGTTCACCACGACCCACCCGACTACTGGTCCCCGGAATCGTCGGCGTCGTCGTCGCCGTCCTCGCACTCCTGACCACCTCGGGCAGCATGCAACTGGCGGTGATCGCCACGATGATCTACGCGATCGTCGCGCTGTCCCAGGTCGTCGTCACCGGCTACGCCGGGCAGGTTTCGCTCGCGCAGCTCACACTCGCCGGTGTCGGGGCATATGCGCTCAGCAGGCTGACCGAGGACCTGAACGTGCCGTTCCCGATCGCACCCCTGCTCGCCGCGTGTGCGGCGATGGTCATCGGCGTCATCGTCGGCCTGCCGGCGCTGCGGGTACGCGGCCTTCCCCTGATGGTGGCGACGCTGGCACTGGCCGTCTTCTGCGAGGCGTTCTGGTTCCGCAACCCCTCGCTCAACGGCGGCCTCCAGGGCGCGCCGGTGGAGTCACCGTCGATGTTCGGCATCGATCTGGGCATCGGTGCGGGAGAAGGTTATCCGCGTCTGGCCTTCGGCATTCTGTGTCTCGTCGTACTGACCGTGGTCGCCTACGCGGTTGCGGTACTTCGACGCAGCAGTCTCGGTGCGTCGATGCTCGCGGTCCGCGCCAACGAACGGTCAGCGGCCGCAGCCGGAATCAATGTCGGCGCAACCAAACTGATCGCCTTCGCCATCGCGTCGTTCCTGGCCGGTCTCGGCGGCGCGCTGCTCGCCTATCAGCAGACGCTGGCCACCGCGGGCACCTACGCCGTGTTCGCCGGGATCGGTCTCTTCGCCGTCATCTACGTCGCCGGCGTCACGTCCATCTCGGGCGCGCTCCTGGCCGGCGTCATCGCGCCCGGCGGCATCATGTACTTCGCCGCCGACAAGTACGTCTCCTTCGGTGACTACTACATGCTGGTCAGCGGAATCCTGCTGGTGCTCACCGTGGTCACGAGCCCCGACGGGATCGCCGGCTATCTCCACAAGATCCCGATGCCCGCGTGGTTCCGGACGCCCACGCCAGCGCCGGCGGACACCGCCGAACCACCCGCACCGCGCGAATCCACCTCCACACCGCGTGACGGCGCACTGCTGTCGGTGCGCGATGTCACCGTGCGCTACGGCCCGGTGACTGCCGTCGACGATGTCAGCTTCGACGTGGGTGCAGGACAGATCGTCGGGCTCATCGGGCCCAACGGTGCGGGCAAGACCACGCTCATCGACGCCATCAGCGGATTCGCCACCTGCGACGGATCGGTTGTCCTCGGCGGCACCACCCTCGACGGCCTGCCGCCGCACCGCCGCAGCCGGGCCGGGTTGGGACGTACCTTCCAGGACATCGAGCTCTACGGCGAACTCTCGGTGGCCGAGAATCTGGCGATCGCCGCACGTCGAGCACCGGGTGACACCGCAGGCAACGTCCGGGACGTCCTGCGCATGCTCGAGATCGGACACCTGAGTGAGGTTGCCGCAGCCGATCTCTCGCAGGGACAACGCCAGCTCGTCGCGGTGGCCCGGGTACTCGCCGGACAGCCCGACGTCGCGCTGCTCGACGAACCCGCGGCCGGACTCGACAGCACCGAGAGCCGGTGGCTGGGGGAGAGGCTCCGCGCCGCCCGCGCCCACGGGGTGTCGATGCTGCTCGTCGACCACGACATGGACCTCGTGCTCAGCCTGTGCGACCGGGTCATCGTGCTCGACCTCGGCGCCGTGATCGCCGACGGCACACCCGACGAGATCAGGCGCTCGGCGGCCGTCGTCAGCGCATATCTCGGCACCCCGTCGTCGGCTGCTGCCGACCCCGGCCGAACCGGCCAGGGAACAACGGCCGACAGCGGTGGCGCCGAACCGGATTCACCGATCAGGGAGATGACGACGTGAGCGTCCTCGAGTGCCGGAACCTCGACGCCGGATACGCCCGCGGCAAGCCGTGTGTCCACGGTCTCGATCTCACCATCGCCGCGGGTGAGGTGGTTGCCCTGCTGGGCCCCAACGGTGCGGGCAAGACGACACTGCTGACCACCCTGGCCGGCTTGTTGCCCCGGCTCTCCGGGGACGTGATCGTCGACGGCCACCCGATCCGGGCGGGCGATGCGCGCGCGGCGGTGCGTGCCGGGCTCGTACTCGTGCCCGACGATCGGGCCCTGTTCCGGCGACTGAGCACGACCAACAACCTCCGGCTGGCGTCGCGCCTGCGCGGCAAGCCCCGAGACGAGGCGCTCGATCGTGTCCTCACCCTCTTTCCGGCACTCACGGCGCGCCTGGGTGTCGCGGCGGGCGAGTTGTCCGGGGGCGAGCAGCAGATGCTCGCCATCGCCCGCGCCCTGCTCCAACAGCCGAAGGTTCTGCTCATCGACGAGCTGAGCATGGGTCTGGCCCCCATCGTCGTCGAATCGATCCTGCCCGTCCTGCGCGACGTGGCCGACACCGATCGCACTGCCGTCGTGCTCGTCGAACAACATGTGCGCCTGGCGCTCGAGGTCGCCGACCGCGCACTCGTCCTCGTTCACGGCGAGCTGGCCCTGGAGGATTCGGCTGCGGCACTGGGCGCGGACATAGGGCGCATCGAGGAGGCCTACCTCGGGACGGCACGCGCGTAGACGGCGGCGCGAGGAATGCCCTGCATCGACTCCGCTGCCCGCCGACCGATGGACCTCACCTCGACCGGCAGACGTCGATCGACGTCTGCCGGTCGAGGTGAGGTCTACCAGAGGCGCGGGACTCAGGGACCATCAGTGCTGGGACGGTAGATCGCATCGGTGATGTGCGTGGCGATGTCGGCGTGCGTGAGAAACCGCGCCGGCGAGAGCAACTCGGCGCACACCGCACTCACCATGAACTCCACGGCGGCTTCGGGGCTGGGCGCCAGATAGCCCGCGACTGGTGACTCCTTGATGAAGGCGAGCGCACGATCGGTCACGATGTCGATCAGCGTCGGGTGCCCCTCCCGGCGGATGAGCCACGGCGTGAGCGACGCGGCGTCGTACCGAAGCGCGGCCTGGACGAGGTCGTTGCGGGCATTGTAGTCGAGTACCTCGCGCACGAGCATGTAGATCGTGTCGCGCGGATCGTCGGCAAAGCGTAAGCGAGACAACATCACCCGCTCGAGTTCGTCGAGTTCCGACGTCAGCACCGCCGAGATGAGCTGATCGCGGGACGCGTATCGCCGGTAGATGGTGGCTCGGCTGATGCCGGCCTCCTTGGCGACCGCGGCGAGGGTCAGCGCACCGACACCGACCCGACGCGCTACGGCCCGCGCCGCACCCGTGAGGTCCTCTCCGCTCGACATCCCGCCATCCTAGAACACCACCATGCGACACCCTTGCATGATTTGTCTCACCTGTGAGACTCTGCTGACATGTCTGTGTCAGGCGAAACCGGGACCACCTCCCGCGAGACCGGCGGTGAGTCCCCGTGGGACTCCCAGCATCAAGAGTTCGACTATGTCGTCGACGACATCGACGGGCAGATACCGGCCTCCCTGCGCGGTGTCCTGTACCGGATCGGACCCGGCCGCTTCGAGATCGGCGGGCATCCGATGAGCCACATCTTCGACGGCGACGGCATGGTCTCGCGCATCGAGATCTCCCCCGACCGGATTCACTACCGAAACCGGTATGTCCGCACTCGTAGCTTTCGGCGCGCCAACGAGACCCAGTTGCCGCCCAAGGGATTCAACACGCAGCGCGTCGGCGGACCACTGGCCAACGTACTCAGATTCCCCGAGAACCTCTCCAACACCAGCGTTCTGGTGCACGACGACGTGCTCTACACGTTGTGGGAGGGTGGACGTCCGCACCGCCTCGACGCCGAATCCCTCGAGACCTACGGCAGCGAGTCGTTCGGCGGCGCACTCAAGCGGATCGGCGCCTTCTCTGCCCATCCCAAGACCGACCCGCGCACCGGCGAGGTCTTCAACTTCGGGCTGGACTTCTTTCCGCGCCCGATGATCCGCTGCTACCGGCTCGACGCCGCGCGTCGGCTCACCACCGTCGGCAACGTCCCGATCCCGAAGCTCGGGTTCGTGCACGACTTCGCCCTCACCGAACGCCACCTGGTGTTCGTCCTGGGACCGCTCGTGGTCAGCCGGCCCATCCCGGTGGCACTCGGGATGCGCCCGTTCGGAGAGGCGCTGTCCTACAAGCCCGAGCTGGGAACCACGATCGTGCTGGTACCCCGCGACGGCGGCAAGCCCACGCGCATCGACTACGACGCGCTGTTCCACTTCCACGTCGCCAACGCCTATGAGGCCGGACCCGAGACCGTCGTCGACATCGTCGCCCACGACCCGGCCGGCGGCTGGGCGCGGTGGAACAACTACCTGTGCAACTTCCGCGACAAAGCCGGACCGGCCTTCGGTGGCACGCTGACACGGCTTCGAATCAACCGGAACACCGAAACCGTTGCGCGCGAACAGCTCAACGAGCTCGGATGCGAGTTCCCACAGGTGGATCCGCGCGTGGTCACCACGACACATCGATACACCTATCTGTCGGAGGCCTCGCAGCGCGGCGGCGACCCGGACTCGATCACCACCGTCGACACGACGACCGGTACACAGGACCGCTACACGACGCCCGGCAACACCATCTGCGAGCCGCTCTTCGCCGCCGACCCCGAGAACCCCGGCGAGGGGCGCGGCTGGCTACTCAGTCTCGAACACCATCCCGACGACAAACGTTCACGACTGATCATCCTCGATGCCCAGCGCCCCAGCGACGGTCCGGTCGCGACAGCCACGCTCAGCCACCACGTACCGATGACGTTTCATGGTGCGTACCAGCCGATGGGCGATTGAGCGGCTTGGCTGGCTTCGACACGGCCCCTCGCTGCGCTCGTCGCCTGCTCAACCAGCAGGAAAGGACACCGTTCAACCAGCGGGAGGGGCATCGCCAACCAGCGGTTGTTTCCGCTGGCCGAGTAGGTCCGAGGCGCAAGCCGAGGACCGTATCGAGGTCAAGCCGTGCTACCCCTCCAGATACCTTGCGCGGGCTGCATTCATCGCGTCGATCCGCCTACGGATCAGCTGCTCGGAAGCGGCGCGGTCGGACTCGGACAGCTCGCTGTCTGCCAGCCCCGCGAGGCGGCCCTCCTCCGCGACGATCTCGTCGCGCAGCAGGTCGGCCGACATCTCCCGGGTGAGCAGGTCCTGGTCCACCCAGTCGGCGGCCGGGATCTGCTCGACCAGTTCGTGGTCACGACGTTCGGTCATGATGCGCGTTCGAACCGGAACAGTTTGCGGGCGTTGAGTTCGACCATCTTGTGTACGTCCTCGTCGGGCACGTTGATCATCTGCTCGGCGACCACCTTGCGACTGTTGGGCCAGTTGGAGTCGCTGTGCGGGTAGTCGCACTCCCAGGTGATGTTGTCGATGCCCACGGAGTACCGGTTGTCGATGCCGTGCTGATCTTCGATGAAGCACCCGAACATGTGCTTGCGGAACAGATCTGACGGCCGGACCGTCTGGTTGATGTTCTGGTAGTAGCGGTGCTTCTCCCAGGTGGCGTCGATCCGTTCGAGCAGATACGGCACCCAGCCGATACCGCCCTCACTCAACGCGAACTTGATGTCGGGATGCCGATGGAACACCGGCGAGAAGAGCAGGTCGGCGGTGGCGTACATGGAATTGCAGCCGAACAGCGCGATCATCACCGCCATGGGCGCCTCTGGTGCGGTGATCGGCGGCTTGCCCGACGTCCCGAAGTGGATCGACAGCACCTGCTCATTCGCTTCGCACGCCGAGAAGAAGCGGTCCCAGTGATCGGTGTGGAAGGACGGAAGGCCCAGCGGGACCGGGTTTTCCACGAAGGCGATCGCCCGCGCCCCGCGGCCCACCGTGCGCTCGATCTCGGCGATGCACAGGTCGACGTCCCACAGCGGCATGATCGTCATCGGGATGTAGCGGTCGGGTGCGGTGGGACACCACTCGTCGAGCACGTAGTCGTTCCACGCCTGAACACACAGCAGCGCGAGGTCTTTGTCCTCACCCTGGAGGAAGACGGTGCCGGCGAACTTGGGGAACGACGGAAAGCACAACGCCCCGTGGACACCGTCGATGTCCATGTCCTCGATCCGGGCCTTCGGGTCGTAACAGCCGGGGAGCATGTCGTCGTAGCGGACCGGCTCGGCGCCGTACTCCTCGGGCTTCTTTCCGGCGACTGCGTTGAGACCGATGTAGGGGTACATGCGGTCTTCCCACTGCCACACCTGCGCCGGGGGTCTGCCCTCGTTCATGACGCGCTCGATGATGCGCGGTCCGGCGTCGAGGTACTTCGACGGCAGCCTGTCCTGCCAGAGCTTCGGATGCTCGATCAGGTGGTCGTCGGTGGAGATCAACTGCATGTGGTCCTGCAACGGCACGATGGATGCCACTCCTCAGGTCAGGTGGACGTCGGGTGCACGCACGACAGTGCTCACTGTGCGTGTCCCGCTTGCGCTTCGGCGTCGCGGGTGAGGCCCGCGGCGAGGATCAGTTCTTCGTGCAGTTCGAACCACACGGTGTGGTACGAGTCGGCGATCGGTTTGGCCAGCCACGTGGTGTCGCCCGCGGAGACCCTGGCCAGCGCATCGTCGAGCTTGGTCCGGTAGCGAGCGAGACGCGGGACCTGAGCGGCCGCCGCGTCGACCACGGTCGACACCTGCCGGTGGATCACGGGCAGGCGTGCCAGGACCGCGGAATCGTACTCGGCGTCGTCATGGGGGTTGGGTTGCCCGTCACGAAGTTGCCAGTCGGTGATGAGAGCCTTGAAGTCGCCGTTGATCTCTCGGAACGACGAGTACGCGGCGGCGAAGGCCTCCGCGTCGACGCCGGCCCGTTCGACGGCGAGCAGCTCGGCGAGCCGCCCACGACCGGTGTCGCTGATGCGGACGAGCGGCCCCTTGGCGATGACGTGCTCCCCGGCGATAAGCGCATCCAGCGTGGCCTGCAGATCATCGGCGGCCAGCCCGGTGGTCGACCCGAGCTGTTCGACCGTCGCCCGGCCTTTGAGCCGAACTGCCTGCAGCACATCGATTTCCGACATCCTCTGCACTCTCTCCGAATCGTTTCAGCGCTTGACGATCGTCAGATCTGACGAGTCGATGACCCAGGTCGAGGGGGTGACACCCTCATCGCGCAGCTGGTACTTCAGGACCTTGCCGGTCGCGTTCTTCGGCAGCTCACGCCGGAACTCAATGTAACGCGGCACCGCGAAGTAGGGCAGCTTGTCCAGCGACCAGGCGCACAATTGCTCCTCGGTCAGTGCGGAACCCTCGACCAGGATCGCCGTGACCTTGATGTCGTCCTCGGTGAACTCCGACGGCACCGCATGCACCGCGACCTCGGTCACGTCGGGATGGCTCCGGAACGTGCGCTCGAGTTCGAAACTGGAGATGTTCTCGCCGCGACGCCTCAGGTAGTCCTTCTTGCGGTCGACGAACCACAACCACCCGTCGTCGTCGAACCGGCCCACGTCTCCGGTGTGGAACCACAGGTTGCGGGTCACCGCGAGTGTGGCCTCCGGCCGACGCCAATAGCCCTCGAACATGATGTGCGGCCGACGCGGCCGCAGGATGATCTCGCCGGGCTGACCGTCGGGCAGCTCGTTGTCCTCGTCGTCGACGATGCGGACATCGAAGTCGTTGTTGCGCCGCCCCGCGCAGCCGAGCGGCGGCGCCATCGATGTGGGCGTGCTCGTGATGTAGGTGGCCTCGGTCAGGCCGAACACCGCACTGCCCGCCGACTGCACCCCGAACCGGCTCTGCCAGATCTCGATGAGCTCGGGAGTCCACGGTGCGCCACCGACCTGCACGATCTGTCCGTGACACCGCACCATCTCGGGGGTGTCGGGCATCGAGGCGATGAGCGAGATCATCACACCGAGGATCGAGACGCGTCGTGCGCCGGTGCGTTCCACCTCCGGCCAGAAGTTGGACACCGAGAATCGCGGCGCGATGGCCAGCGTCGACTGGTTGACCGCGGTCGCCAGCACCGACGTCGCGGCAGCGTTGAGGTGGAACAGCGGCAGGGGCGTCCAGAGTGTGTGGCTGCGATCGCGTTTGGCCGCGCTCGTCGCCGCGAGGTTGGCCGCGTAGTTGTGGCTGATCATGCAGCCCTTCGACGGCCCGGTGGTACCCGAGGTGTAGATCAGCATGGACAGATCGCGGTAGTCCGCCGGTATCGGCTTCCCGACGGGTGCGGCGTCACCGGCGGCGTCGACGTCAGCGAGGGGCAGGGCCGTCACGCGCGTCAGACCGTCGGGGGCGGTGCCGCCGCGGTAGGCGAGGTGGGTCAGTTCCGGGAGGCCGGCCTCGATGTCGACGAATCGTCCGGCGTAGTCGCCTTCGACGATGGCGACCGCAGCGCCGGAGTCTGACGCCTGGTGGCGCAGAAAGTCGGCCTTGAGGGCGGTGTTGACCGGCACCCACACCGCACCGAGAGCGTTGGCGGCGAACCACGACACGACCGCATCGGAGTTGTTGTCCAGCAGGCACAGCACGGTGTCCCCGGGGCCGACGCCGAGCGCGCGAAGCCCACTCGCTCGTCGTAGCGCCAGGTCCCAGATCTCGCGATAGGTCAGCTGCACGCCGGAGAAGTCCAGGAACACCGAGTCGCCGGACTCGTCGACCGCTCGCTCGATGATGTTCACGACAGTGTCTGTCCGGGCGGCGGTTCCCCAGACGGGTGGCTCTGCCGCGACAGGTGCGGCTGCCGCGGCCCGGGGAGTGCCCGGGGGCTCGGTCACGGCGGTCATGCGGTGGTTCCCTGGACGCCTGCGGACGAGGTGTCGCCGGGGGAACTCATTCCGGCCAGCGATTCGCGCGCCGCGGCCAGCTTCGCCGACAGCGGTGTGTCATCGGCCGATGAGGGGTGCACCGCGTCGATGATCGTCTCCAGTTCGATCAGTTCCGGACTGTCGGAGATCTTCCAGGCGGTCAGTTCCAGCGCACCGGCGCGGATCTCGCCGGTGTGTCCGTCCACCGTGACGACCTGTCCGGCATACGATTCCACAGTTCCCGCGCCACAGCCGACCACCGCGGGCCGCCCGATCTCGCGGCTGACGACGGCCGCGTGCGACGTCGCTCCGCCTAGTTCGGTGATGATCGCGACCGCGGCAAGCATGCCGTGGATGTCGTCGGGACTCGTGGTGGCGCGCGCCAGGACCACATCCTGATCGTCGGCAGCCTCGATGACCTCATCGGGGTGGGTGATGACCACACCACTGGCAACACCGGGACAGGCGGGCAACCCCGTCGCCAGAAGTGGCGCAGCCAAACGGGTCTCGGGCTGCAGGGCAGGCTTGAGCAACGTCTCGATGTGTCCGGGTTCGACGCGGCGGATGACCTCGGCGTCATCGATGACACCCTCGGCGCGAAGCGCGAGGGCGAACCGGACCGCCGCTGCGGCAGAACGTTTCGCATTTCTGGTCTGCAGAATCCACAGCTTGCCCGCCTCGACCGTGAACTCGATGTCCTGCACGTCCGTACCGAGACCTTCGAGTGTCGTGGCGCTGTCGAGAAGTTGCCGGTGGACGTCGGGGAGAAGGTCGCCGAGGGTGTCGATGGGGTCGCAGCTGTGAGTGCCCGCGACGACGTCCTCTCCCTGGCTGCACGCCAGCCATTCGCCGAAGGGTTCCGGCGCACCCGTTATCGGATTCCGACTGAACAGGACACCGCTGCCGGAATGGTCGTCGAGATTGCCGAACACCATGGCCTGCACCACCACTGCGGTTCCGGCGGCGTCGTCGAGGTCGTGGTGACGCCGGTAGGTCTTGGCACGGCTGGTGTTCCACGATTCGAAGACGGCTTCGATGGCACCGTGAAGTTGATCTGCGGGAGCGGCGGGAACGTCTCCGCCACCGTCGAGAACGATCTTGGCGTACATGTGGCGGAAGCGCTCGTGCGTGTCGGCGGCAAACGCCTCACCACATTCGGCGGCCAGCGCGGCGTGGACGGCCTCGTCGAGGCCCAGATCGAGGATGGTGTCCATCATTCCGGGCATCGACTGGGCGGCGCCGCTGCGAACGCTCACCAGAAGCGGATGGGGACCCTGCGCGAACGTACGGCCGGTCTCGGACTCGAGCCACTGGACCGCGTCGAGCACCTGTGGCCAGATACAGTCCATCGCCGCTTGCGGATCCTGCTGCCACTCACGGCACGCGGCGGTGGTGATCACAAAGGCCGGCGGTACGGGCAGACCGTGCCGACGCATGGCGTCGAGGCCGTAACCTTTGTTCCCGACGAGCGTTCGATCGAGTTGCACCGACCCGTCGAGCCGGATCACCTGGACCAACCCGCTGCCGTGGCGGTCTCGCGTCGCGGTAGCTATCGTCCTCGCCTCCTCAGTACTTGTCCCACGTTGTCTCAGACCGTGATCGACGTCAGTCGGTGACGTCCCACTCCAAGGGGAGCGCGGTCAGTCCCGACACCGACCCGACATGGTCGGTGATGATCGCGTCACCGGGCACCCGATAGTCGGGGATTCGCTTGTGCCACTCCTCGATCACGATCTCGAGTTCGAGGCGCGCCAGATGTGAGCCGAGGCAGCGATGCCTGCCCGCACCGAAGGCGATGTGCCGGTTGGGGCTTCGGCCGAAGACAACCTGGTCGGCATCCTCGAACTCGGTGCGGTCCCGGTTGGCGGCGGCCGTCGAGAGGATGACGCGGTCGCCGGCCTTGACCGGGCAGCCGCCCAACTCGGTGTCGGCGGTCACGACCCGGCTGGTGTTGACCACCGAGCGCACCCGCAGCATCTCCTCGGTGACCTCGCGCGGGTTCACTGTGCCATCGACGATGAGCGCACGCTGCTCGGGATGCGCGGCGAGATAGCGGAAGGTGTACCCCAACGCGTTGGCGACGGTGTCGAGTCCGGCCATCCAGAGCTGGAAGGTCATGGACAGCGCCTCCTCGTCGGTCATCGTCCGGCCGCTCTTGAGGGGTTCGGAGACGATGATCGTGATGAGGTCGTCGCGTGGCTCGGCGCGACGGGAGGCGATGATGCCGGCGAGGTACCCCATCACCTTGCGCCGCACTCCGAGGCGGATGGCGAAGTCGGGGTCGTCTTCGGGTTTGGTGTGCATCAGCGAGTCGATCCACGCCAGCAGCATGGGTGCGTCGTCGATCGGCATGCCCATGATGTCGAGGAAGATCCGGGTCGGCAGGTCCTTGGCGAACTCCGAGACGAACTCGATCTGCCCCTTGGCCGCCAGCGCGTCGATCAGGCCGCACGCGAGGTCCCGGATACTGTCGGCGCGATCGGCGATGGCCTTCGGCCCGAAGTGTGACGAGATCAGCGACCGGTACTCGGTGTGCATCGGCGGGTCGATCTCGACCGGGATCCACCGAGTCTTCTTCTCGTAGGCCTCGTCGGGTTCGAACGCTTCGAGCGAATCGCTCGAAAACGTCTCCCAATCCTGGAAGGCTGTGAGGACCTCGTCGTAGCCGAGCGCGTACCAGACCGGCCGGGGTGCGGCGGTGCGGTTCACCTGCATCGGACACCGGTCGCGGAGTTCGTCCCAGCGACCGAACTGGTCGGCGCGGATCGTCTCGTCGGTGCGGTGGTCGAAGGTGGTCTCGTGGTCGTCGGTGGTGGGCGCGATCTGGGACATCGGTGGTTGCCTCGCAGTCTCGTGGCACGGTGTTCGCTGCACCAAAGCTACCACTGGCATCGCTAACTTAGTTACCCTTCTGGGAACTCGTTCGCGGTCGCGCGGACGAATCGACGCCGCCCGTTCAGTGCACCGAGGAGCCCACGACGTGAGACTGCGACTCGACCGAGATCTCTGCGTCGGTCACGCCCAGTGCTATGCCACCGACCCTGGCCTCTTCCCGATCGACGACGAGGGTTTCAGCCTCGTCGACGACCAGGAGGTTCCGGACAGCAGGCTCGTCGCGGCGCGTGCAGGCGTCAACGCCTGCCCGGAACGTGCTCTGCGTCTCGAGGGCGACGCGTGAGCACCGACTCCGAATCCGTCGATCCTGTGCCCGGCGATCCTGTGTCCCGCGATCGTGTGCCCCGCAGCCCCATGTCCACCGACGACTGGCGCGCGCGCCTCACCGCGCTCATCGAGGACTACCGCTCCCGGCCTACCGACGTGTCGAAGGACCGTTATCAGCGGGCCCGCGACTGGCAGGCCGAGCTCGACGACCATGGGCTTGCGGCTCCGGCGTGGCCGCGTGCGGTCGGCGGCCTCGACCTGGCACTCGAGGACCTGCTCGACTATTACCGGATCACCTCCGCGGCCAAGGTGCCGTCGCACCCGTGCCCGCTGTCGATGATCCTGGCGCCGACACTCATCGCGCACGGCACCGCAGCACAGAAGGATCGGTTCCTGACGCCGCTGCTACGTGCGGATGAACTGTGGTGCCAGGGCTTTTCGGAGCCGGCGGCCGGCAGTGACCTGGCATCGCTGACGACCCGGGCCGTACGGGACGGGAACGACTACGTGGTCACCGGCCAGAAGATCTGGACGACTCAGGCCGATCGCGCGGACTGGATCTTCGCCCTTGTCCGCACCACACCGCTGGAGCCGGGGGCCAAGCGGTCCACCGCGGGCATCAGCTATCTCCTCATCCCGATGAACAGCGCGGGGATCACCGTCCGCCCACTCCGCGACATCAGTGGCGCCGCACATTTCGCGGAGGTCTTCTTCGACGAGGTGCGCGTGCCGGTGTCCAACCGGGTCGGGCCGGAGGGAGAGGGCTGGTCGATCATGCGGACCTCCCTGGGCCACGAACGCGCCACCGCGTTTCTCGCCGACGAGTTCCGCTATCGCCACACCGTCGACCGCGTCGTGGCCCTGATCGTCCAGCGGGGGCTCGCCGACGATCCGATGATCCGTCAGCAGGTCGCGGGCCTGGAGATCGGCGTGCAGTCGGTGGCGCAGAACGGGGCGCGAGCGCTCGCGGCGGTGCTACGCGGTCAGGACCCGGGGGCCGTCGCCTCGGTGAACCGGCTGGTGAAGTCCGAGTTCGAGCAGTGCCTGCACGCACTGGCGCTCCGCGCGACCGGGGCTGCCGGCGTTCTCGATTCGCGTGCCGAGGGCGCCTTCGACGGCGGCCGCTGGACCTATGGGTACCTGATGAGTCGCGCCACCACGATCGGCGCGGGAACAGCGGAGATCCAGCGCAACACGATCGCCGAGAAGGTCCTCGGGCTCCCGTCGTCGCGCGGCGAGGGCGCCGACGAATCCGCCGCCGATCATCGTCGCGCTGCCGCGGCGGCGGGTGAGCCGATGACGGTCGCCGACGACGATGAGCGCGAGTTGCGGGCCGTGCTCGCCGGCGTCCTCAAGTCGGCGGTGGATCCCGCCGAGCTGCTCGACCGGGCACGCGCCGTCGACGCCACCGATCGCGAATTGTGGTCGGATCTGGTGGGTTTCGGACTCCCGGCGCTACACCTCCCGACCGCGGCCGGAGGCGGTGGCGCCGACCTGCGGCTGCTGTGTGCGGCGGTCGAGGAGTGTGCGAAGGTGCTCGCGCCGGTGCCCCTGCTTCCGGCGGTGATCGCTACGACGGCACTGCACGCCGCCCGCGCTTCGGAACCAGTGCGCGAGATGACATCTGGAAGCATCATCGTGTGCACGACGCCACCCTGGCATGAGATGTCGCCACACCCCGATGCATCGGTTCCGCACTGGGACGGGATGACCCTGCGTGGCGAGCAGCCCCTGGTGTCCGGCGCCCCCGTCGCCGACGGATTCCTGGTCCTCGCGCGACACGACGGCGGTCCGGTCCTGGTGTTCGCCGACCGCCGCCCCGAGTCCGTGTCCGTCCGGGCGCAGCAGGCGCTCGACCGTAGTTCGACGATCGGGACCGTCGTGTTCGACGGCACCCCGGCCACGGTGGTGGCCGACGGCGCCCAGACGATCCGGGTCGCCGCCCGAACCCGCCCGATCGCCCTACTCGCACTCGGAGCCGATTCGGTCGGTGTCGCGGCACGCGCGCTGCATCTCGCCGTCGAGTGGGCGCGGCAGCGCGAGCAGTTCGGGCGAGCGATCGGTTCCTTCCAGGCGGTGTCGCACCGGCTCGCCGACGCAGCGGTCGCCGTGGAGGGTGCGCGCAACCAGATATTGGGCGTCGCAGCAACGATCAGCGACTCCGCGGGTACCGACGCCATCCCCGCTCACCACGATCCCGACCTCGACTGTGCGGTCGACCTCGCGGTCGCGTCGGCGATCGACTGTGCGGTCACGTCCACCGAGAGTTGTGTCCAGGTGCTGGGCGGCATCGGATTCACCTGGGAGCACCCGGCCCACCTGCTGCTGCGCCGCGCTCGATCGAACGCGGTCCTCGCCGGTGGTGCCGACGCGCTGCGCGATCGGGCGGCACGACACCTTCTGTCGACGAAACGCTGACCACAGCCCCAGGCGACGAAGTACACTTGGTGAACCTTGTGTGGCTGAGCCGATGTGATGAGAGGGTCGCTTGTGCGCGTATTGATTACCGGGGTCAGTGGCCTGGTCGGCCGGACCACCGCCGCCCGTTTGGTCGGAGCCGGCCACGACGTGGTGGGGCTCAGCCGAAGCGCGCCACTGGAGCTGCCTCGTCAGGTCACGCACGTCCGCGGTGACATCGGCGACGACGCAGTGCTGTCAGAGGCACTCGACGGTGTCGATGCCGTCATCCACTGCGCCTTCATGCTCGATGCCCGTGAGGGCCTCGAGCAGATGGAGCGAACCAATGTCGGCGGCACCCGCAAACTCATCGCGGCGGCCGAGAAGGCAGGCGTCCGGCGGGCGATCTTCCTCTCATCGGTCACCGTCTACGGCCCGCGCCTCGGTCCGCACGAGCCCGCGCGGACCGAGGCGAGCGGTGCCACACCGCATCCCGACCAGCCCTATGCGGTTCACAAGGCCGAGTGTGAGCGACTCTTCGAACAGTCGTCGCTGTCATCGGTACTCGTGCGGGCGGCGATCATCCTCGGCCGCGGCACCGACAACCGGCTCCAGGAGAACCTCGCGGGCGGCCACCACATCGGCGCCAAGGGACCCGAATATCCCTGGCAGGTCATCCATCACGACGATGTCGCGGCATTCCTCGCCGAGGCGATCACCTCCGAGCGGGAGGGGGTGGTCAACCTCGCCGCCGACGGGCCGGTCAGTCAGCGCCGCATCGCCGAGATGCTCGACCGCACACTGCTCGAGCTCCCCCGGGGAGCGATGATCAATGCGGCGAAGATCGCCGGTGGCATGCTGCACATCACCGCCGGCGAGGTGGCCGCGGCGCTCCGGATGCCCATGGGCGACCTCACCGAGCTGCACGAGAAGTGGGGATTCACCGCCGTCTGGGACGGGCCCGAGACGGTCCTCGACACCCGACTCGCGGTGGTGGGACGCACCACCCGAAAGGGTCGCGTCGCCGCCGCCAGCGGACGCATCCCGTACCTCCACCAGATCGTCGCAGCCGATGCACCCGCCGCTGACGGTGCGCCCCTTGACTATTCGGGTCCCGCGGATCTTCGCGGCGAGTTCGACACCCCGATCGATCGCCGGTTCCCGGTGTACTCCCAGACCAATCTCGCCGAGGCGTTGCCCGGACCGTCGACCGCACTCACCCTCGACGTACAGGGCCGAGCGCTGCGCGGAACCACCTCCGCTGTCGCGGAATTGCTCGGCCTCCCCGGAGCTTTGCGGACCGAGGCATCGGCACGGCTGCAGGCCGTCCACGCCCACCGCATGTACATCAACGCCTCGGCGACCTATCACGTGTCGCTCGTGATGCCCGGAACCAACCCCGAGGAGCTCGCCGCCCAGTTCACCGGCACCCACGCCGACGAACTCCCGGGTGGACAGTCGGCCATCGAGGGAACCTACCGTTCACCCACCCAGTCGGCTGTGACGAAGGCCAAGACCGCTGCGGCAGTGGGTGTGCGCGTGGTGTCCCTGGTCCGTTCGGCCGAACGCGACGTCGCCGAGGTCCGTTCGCAGACCGCACGTCTGGAGGCATTCCTCGACGAGCTCGACACGATGTCGGATGCAAAGCTGCGGCAGGTGCTCCTGCTCGGCGGAGATCTGCTCGCATACGCCTGGACGGTGCAGGGCGTCGTCAACTTGGTCAGCGGCGCCGCGTTGACGATCGCCTCGAAGAAGTCCGACGACAACCTGGACCTCGGCGACGACCTGGAAAGCGGTGCCACGCTGCGTGGTGTCCGGGAACTGGCCCGGGCTGCGGCGGCCGATGCCGATATCGTCGCGATCCTCGGCGACCGTTCACCGGGCCTGCCCGAACGTGTCGAACAGCGGGCTCCCGACTTCTGGCGCAAGGTACAGATCGCCCTGGACCGGTTCGGGCATCGCGGACCGGCCGAATCCGAGTTCGCCGCCAGGTCGTTCTCCGATGACGTTCACAGCTTCCTGGTCACCGTCGGTCGTGCCGCGTCCGGCGTCGACGCCGCACCTGCGCACAGTGCGACGGCCCGCGAGCTGTCGATGCCCCAGAAGATCGCGGCCAAACTGCTGACCCAGCGCGAACAGAACCGGGATCGCTGCGTCCGGCTCACCTGGATCATGCGCAGGCTCGTCCGGGAACAGGGTCGCCGGCTCGTCGGACAGGGCCGTATCGACGCACCCGACGATCTGTTCCACCTGACGCTCGGCGTCCTGGTCGATCCGCCTGAAGGTGTACGGGAGATCATCGCGACACGAAAGGCGGAGCGCGAGAGGCTCGCTCAGCTGCACATGCCGCCGATCTTCGCCGAGAAGTGGGAGGCTGCCGAGGTCCTCAAGCCACTCGAGGCGGGCGAGAAGCTCGACGGCATCGGGATCTGTGGCGGCAAGGTCGTCGGGCGGGCCCGGCTCGTCGAACCCGACACCATCGACGACGTCGAACCGGGGGAGATCATGATCGCCCACGTGACCGACATCGGATACACCGCACTGTTCGGTCACGTCGCTGCGGTGGTCACCGACATCGGCGGGGTGATGTCGCATGCGGCGGTCGTCGCGCGCGAGTTCGGCGTCGCATGTGTCGTCGACACGCAGGTCGCTGCCACCCGGATCCCGCACGGTGCACTCGTGGAGGTCGACGGCACGGCCGGAACCATCACCGTCCTGGAGGTCGGGCCCGCCGATCAGACTCTCGTGTCCCATCCGGGATGACCGTGACCACCACCCACACGACGACGATCCGCGCAGTCGTCTTCGACTGGTCCGGGGTGCTCACCGAGTCACCGCTGTCGGGGCTCCGGCGCTACAGCGGTGAGCTCGGACTCCCGGAGACGACGCTCGACCGGTTCGTGCGCGGCGACGTGGAGTTCGCGAAGGTCGAGCGTGGCGAACTGTCGGTCCGCGACTTCCTCAAGGGCGTCTGCCTCCGGGTCCGCGACGAGCACGGCGCAGAGATCGACATCCGTCAACTGGGTGCCGCGATGGCCGACAGCCGTACCCTGCGGCAGCCCATGCTCGACCTCGTCGCCGAACTCAGTGGGCACTACACGCTGGCAGTCCTCACCAACAACGTGGCGGAGAATCGGGACCACCTCGCCTCGACGCTGCCGGTCGACAGCTTCGCGTTCATCCTCAACTCCGCCGATGTCGGCGTGCGCAAACCTGATCCGGAGATCTACCGGGAACTGTTGCGACGCTTGTCCTGCGAGGGTCCCGAAGTCGTCTACATCGACGACTTCGAGGAGAACCTGCCGCCCGCAGCCGATCTCGGAATGGCGACGGTTGCGTTCACGAGCACCGCGGAGCTACGGCAACGGCTCACCGAGCTGGGCGTCGTACCACCGGCACCGTCACCGCGGGCGGCCGAGTAACGCTACCGCCGCAGACGATTCGGCTGCACTTACCGCCCGGGCCGAGCAGGTCCGAGACCCGCGAGCGAGACCATCGGCACGGACGAACGCTCACTCCATCACGTCGCGCACGCGGGTGGCCTCGTGACCGGCGAGAAGCGCCTTGTTCGAGTTCTCCATGTGGCGCTGCCAGTGCGCCGATGCCGCGGCGCCGTCACCGGAGCGGACGAGATCGACGAGCTTCTGGTAAGACCGGATCAGCTTGTTGTACTGGGGACGGCTCATCGGACCGTCGTGGATGGTGGTGGCGATGTGTCGTTCGGCGATCTCGTTGAGCATCCCGGCGATCATCGCCATCGCGGAGTTGCCCGACAGCTCGATCATCCGGCGATGGAAGTACACCGACGCCTGGGCGAGGGTGCCGTTCTCATACGCCTCCTTGAGGTCGACGTCGATGATCGACTGGAGTTCGTCGAACGCCTCGGTGTTCGCGGTGGCCGCGAGCATCTCCGCCGCCGCCGGCTCGATGACCATGCGGGCTTGCATGACCTCGGCCAGCTTTGTGCCGGAGAGTTCCAGCAACAACCCGGCGGGACGCGCAACGATCTCGGGTCCCGGAATCCTGATACGCGCGCCGGTCCGCGACCCGCGCCGGACCTCGACGAGGCGCTCGGACTCGAGGACCCGAACGGCCTCGCGCAGAGTGGGGCGCGAAACCTGGAAGTGTGTCATCAGGTCGGCTTCGTGGGGGAGGAAGTCACCCTCGGTGAGCTGACCGTCGACGATCATCCGACGGAGGGTGCGGGCGACGAGTTCCGCGGTCTTCGGTGAGCGGATGGCACCTGACGTGGTCGGCACCATCATCGGAGCCAGATTGACGGGCTTGGTCATGGGCACCTTCCTCCTGCGTCGACGGGACGATCCCGGGACGTGAGTGAGATGATCAGGCTGAGTTGTCCAACTCAGTGATACATGTGGATTCTACCCATTCGGGGCGAGTTGGTCGGCGGCGAAGCCGATTGCCGCATCGGTGTACTTCGCCCGCGCCCGCCGGCCGACGAGGAAGCTGGGACAGGACAAGAAGCCCACGTCCGGCAGATCGGTGCGCTTCCCCAGCATCTCACCGGCCTGCGCCGTGTCGCCGCATACCGCGATCGCCCACAGCATGTCATCGGTCACATGGTCGCCGATGGTGGTGGGGTTCTCGCGGAATGCGCGCCGGATCGCCGTCACCTCATCCTGCCAGCCATGGAGTTCGACGAGCGGGTCATAGGTTTTGACCGTGAGATAGAAGGCGATCTGGCGCCGCGCCGCGGCGATCGCCGCCACCGGGTCCTCGTCGTCGACGGCGGTGATCACCCATCCCCATCGGGTGATCTCCCCGACCGCCCGCCCGGAGTCGGCCGCACCGACCTCTAGTTCCGGTGCCACCGACTCTGACCACCACCGATCGGTGAAGATCCCGTGCCCGAGAATTCCGTCGGCGTCGCGCCCGACGGCGCGCACCATGTACTTGTTGAACGCGCCGATGAGGATCGGCACGTCGAGAGCGCCGAGCACCGGGGCGCGCACGTCTGCGTCGATCGAGTAAAAGCGGCCCTCGAACCGGATCCGCTGACCGTTCTCGGCGGAGAGAAACGCCCGGATCGCGTGGACCAGCTCGGACATGCGCGGCGCGGCGTGGTCGGAGTCGACACCGAACCAGTCGCGATTCATGCGAAAGCTGCCTGCACCGAGACCGAGGAACACTCGCCCGGGAGCCAGTCGATGGAGGTGACGCACTGCCGAGGCATGCACGAATGGCGAGCGCGCGAAGGCATAGGCGATACCGGGTCCGAAATGCGCGGACGCGGTACCCAACGCCATCTCCGTGGAGGTGACGTACGCATCGACATCGGCGAATTCGCCGGTACAGAAGGCGACCGCACCGGCCGCTTCGGCGGCACGGGCTTGATCGGCTCCCGGCCAGGGCAGGCCCCACTGCATTCGGTCCTCCACACGTTCAGCCGGTCCCGGGCACCCAGTGTGCCGGGCGGATCGATGATCCGATCCCCTTCGCGAGCATAAGCAATATCACTTAGTGATACAGGTAAAGTCCGATATGCAGTACGGACGTCGGTCGAACAGGGGCGCGACCATCGGCCCTCAGACCAAACCGCGATTCCTTCCACGTTCACCTAGTGAACTATGTAATCTACCTGTGCGGCGGCGTCACGCGGGCGTCCGCAGGCTTTCACACAGAACGGCCCCGCCCCGCGCCACCACAGCACTCGGTCCCGCACGCTGCCGAACGGGTCCCGGGAACGACAGGCCACCAGACGAACAGGCCCAGACAGGAACCTGCCGATGACACCGAAGACCCCGCCGGCCGGGATCCCGTACTCCCTGGACCGACTGTGGGAGGCCCCCGACGACGCCCGAATGGTCCACAGCGACGGAGAGTGGTTCACCTGGGGAGGAATGCGACACCTCGTCGAGTCGATCGAGGACGTTCTCGCCGACGCCGGGCTGGGGCCGGGCAGCCGCGTCGCCATGGTCCTCGGAAACCGGCTGGAGTCGATTGCCGCGCTGATCGCGGTGCTCCGCACCGAACGCACGCTTGTCACACTCAACCCGCTGCAACCCCCGGCCCGTTTGGCAGCTGATCTCCGCCAGAGCGACCCGGTCGCCGTCCTGGCCACTCCCCAGTATTGGGATGACGCCGAATTCGTGGCGGCGACCGGGGATTCCCGCGCATGGGGATTCTCCCTCGCGTTCGATGCACCGATCACGCTGCGCTGCACCGGAGATTCCCCGGCACCGACCGAATCCCACGGGGTGGCCGTCGAGATGCGCACGTCCGGAACCACCGGCGAACCGAAGCGAATTCCGCTGACCTACAGCCAGATCAATGCGTCGTTGCACTCCGCGGCGGCTCATGCCGGGGTCGCACCCGCCGAGGCGCTGCCCTTCATCGGCCGGCCGGCGCTGATCACCCTGTCGATCGTGCACATCGGCGGGATGTGGGCGCTGATCCAGGGACTCGTCCAGGCCCGGCCCCTCGCGATCCTGGAACGGTTCACCATCGACGGCTGGCGCGCGGCCATCCGCGAACACCGGCCGATCGTGGCCGGTCTGCCCGGCGCCGCCATCGGCACCGTCCTCGACGCCGACGTTCCGGCCGAAGATCTCTCGAGCCTGCGTGCAGTCAACGCCGGCACGAGTCCCGTGGACCCCGATCTCGTCGACGCGTTCGTCGACAGGTACGGCATCGCCGTCCTGATCGTCTACGGCGCCACCGAGTTCTCCGGCGCGGTCGCCGGCTGGACCATCAAGGACTTCCGCGCATCGTGGAAGAACAAGAAGGGCAGCGTGGGTCGCCCGTTCCCCGGCGTCGAGCTCAGCGTCGTGGGCGAGAACGGCAGCCCGGTGGCCACCGGGGTCACCGGCCGCCTACGCGTCCGATCACATCAGTCGGGCACCGATGCCGACTGGACGACGACCAGCGACCTCGCCCACCTCGACGCCGACGGATTCCTCTACATCGACGGTCGTGCCGACGACGTCATCATCCGCGGGGGGTTCAAGGTGTCGCCGGAGGTCGTGGCCCGCGCGCTGCGGTCACACGCGAGTGTCGCCGACGTCGCCGTGGCAGGGGTCCCCGACACGCGGCTCGGGTACGTGCCGGTGGCGGGTGTGGAGCTCCGTCGCGGTGCTCGGATGCCGAGCGGAGCCGAGTTGCGCGATCACTGCCGCTCCCAGCTGACACCGTATGAGGTCCCGGTCGCCGTCCACGTCTTCGACGAGCTGCCCCGCAGCGCCTCCCTGAAAGTCGACCGGCGCCGACTTCTCGAGATGTTCGAATCCGCCGCGCCTGCCGACGGATTCGCACCCGACACAACCTCCCGAGACCTACAGTCGTCGGTGGGAAAGGACTAGACGATGACCGATACAAGGGGCACCGCCGGCACTCCCACGGGGCGGGTGGCAGGCAAGGTCGCGCTGGTCACCGGCGCGGCGCGCGGACAGGGCAAGAGCCACGCCGTCCGGCTGGCCGAGGAGGGCGCCGACATCATCCTGCTCGATCTGTGCCGCGACATCGAGACCAACGGGTACCCGCTGGCCACCCCGCGCGATCTCGAGGAGGCGGTGCTCGAGGTCGAGAAGACCGGACGTCGAGCCATCTCCGCCGAGGTCGATGTCCGCGACCGAGCAGCGATCGACGCGGCCGTCGCGGCGGCGGTCGCCGAGTTCGGCCACCTCGACATCGTGGTCGCCAACGCCGGGATCTGTCCGCTCGGAGACGGCCCGCTCGAAGCCTTCGCCGACGCCTTCGACGTCGACCTGGTGGGCGCGACGAACACCATCCACGGGGGCCTGCCTCACCTGAACGCCGGCGCGTCGATCATCGCCACGGGTTCGGTTGCGGCACTGCTGGCCGCGGGCTCTCAGGGAGGCCCATCGGGTGCCGGTGGTGCGGGTTACGTCCTCGCCAAGGAGATGCTGACCACCTATGTCCATCGCCTCGCCCAGGTACTCGCGCCGAAGTCCATCCGCGCCAACATCATCCATCCCACCAACGTGAACACACCGATGTTGCAGAGCACGCCGATGTACAGACAGTTCCGGCCCGACCTGGCCGACCCCGGTCCCGATGACGTGACCGACGCGTTCGCGTCGTTGCAGGCCATGCCCGAGGTTCCGTGGATCGAACCCGCCGACGTCAGCGAGGCGGTCGTGTACCTCGCCTCGGACGCATCCCGCTACGTCACCGGCCTCGACCTCACGATCGACGCCGGTGCAATCCTGGGCCGAGGAGGCCGCCGATGACCACCTCCACCACCGGACAGATCACCGACGAGGACATCGAACGGGCCCGCGCGCAGATCGGTATCCCGGTCAGACAACGCGACATCCCGTGGAACAAGCTGCCGCAGTCGGACTCGATCAGTCACTTCGCGTTCGGCTGCGGCGACGACAACCCGCTGTTCCACGACCCCGACTACGGACGCACGACACGGTGGCACGGCCAGATCGCCCCGCCGACGTATCCCATCACCACCGGTCTCGATCAGACCCCGGCCTTCGACGACGATGCATCCAAGAAACTGTTCCGGGGCCTGTTCCGGGGCACCGGGAAGTATTACTCGGGCGTGAAATGGACGTGGTACCAACCCATCTACGCCGGCAATGCGGTCTACTCCGAGGTCTACACCCTCGACGTGCAGGTCAAGGAGAGCTCGTTCTCCGGCGGTCGTTCGGTGAAGGAGACCTACCGACACCTCTATGTCGACGCCGCGGGCCGGCCGATCGCGACCCGCGACGAGTCGTACATCAACGCCGAGCGCAGCGGTTCCAAGAAGGCGGGCAAGCTCCGGGACATCGAGCGCAAACGCTGGACGCCGGAGGAGCTCGACGAAGTCGAGGCGGCCTACGAGGCCGAGCTCCGCCGGGGAGCCGAGCCCAACTGGTGGGAGGACGTCAGCGCCGACACCGAGCTCCCCAGCGTGATGAAGGGACCGCTCGGTGTGGTCGACATCGTCAGCATGCACATGGGTTGGGGGTGGGGCGGATACGGCATCGGTCCCCTCAAGTACGCCCATCAGGCACGTCAGCGTATGCCTGCGTTCTACGAACCGGATGAGTACGGGATGCCAGAGGTTGTGCAACGGCTGCACTGGGATTCCGCGCGCGCCCGAGAACTGGGTATCCCCGCGGCCTACGACTACGGCCAGATGCGCGCGGCCTGGGTGAGTCACCTGCTGACGAACTGGATCGGCGACGACGGCTGGATCGTCGAGATGGATCTGACCATGCGCGGCTTCAACTATCACGGTGACACCCACCTGTGTACGGGCCGGGTGATCGAGCGGGGACCCACACCGAGCGACCCCGTCACACTCGAGGTCGCCGCCACGAGCCAGCGCGGCGAGGCGACCACGCGCGGGACGGCGAAGGTACTGTTGCCCTCCCGGACGCTGGGAGCAGTGGTCCTGCCCGAACCGGACGACGACTTACGCCGTCGTGGGGCGCAGGTGGTCAGCAGGATCGGCGGGAAAGTCGGGGAGACGTTGCGCCACAACGGCATGGCGTAGCCGCCGACACCCGGGAGAGGCACACGTGTCACGGCAGATGCCGCGAAAGGTTCCGCGGCAGGAGCGTTCACAGCGGATGGTCGCCCGAATCCTGGACTCGTGCTCGACGCTGCTGATCGAGCGCGGGTACGACGGCGTCTCCACACACCGTATCGCCGACGAGGCGGAGATCAGTCCGGGCAGCTTGTACCAGTACTTCCCCAACAAGGACGCCATCGTCGCCATGACGGTGGAGCGGATGATCCAGAAGATCGCCGCCGAGTTGCTCGCCGCTCTCGAGGTCGGGACCCAGGCGCCACCTCAGGACCAGATCCTGTCCGTGGTCGACGCCGCACTCACCGCGGCCGAAGAGAATCGTGAACTCGTCCGCGTCCTCGTCGAGCAGATGCCGAGGCTCGGTGGATCCACCGAGATCCGACGGGTCGAGGAACGCGCCCGGGAGATGATCGCGCAGTACCTGCTCGCCACCCCGCTCGGCGACACCACCGACCGGTCGTCGACGCTGGTGTGGATGGCGTTCCAGTCTGTCCAGCAGCTCAGTGTGCGTTACGTCCTGGACCGGCCCGACATCCCGCGTGACGAGTTCGTCACCGAACTCTCGCGGCTCCTCGGCACGCTCGTGGCACCGACACATCAACTCCCGCCTGACCGCCATGCGGAGCGTTGACCTGGCCATATGTCCGGTTTCGTAAAACGGAGAACAACAGTTGTCTAACTAGGTACGCTCGGTTCGTTCGTCGTGATGTGAGCCACGCCGGAATCGGGGGGTAGGAGTTCCAATGACCATAGCGTCCGATCCGCAACGCGGCCCGGAACCGGGCAGTGCTGAGACGGAGATCGGGGCGGTCGGGGAGATCGGGGAGTGGGGTAGCGGTTACGTCGAGCGCCACCCGAAGGCTTCGCTCGAGACGGTCGGGGAGCAATTCGTCCTCGGGGTCCGTTCGGTCCAGTGGCTGTTCGCCGACATCGTGACGCGGAAGTTCCCCTACCGCGAATTCGTGGAGCAAGCCGCTTTCATGGCCCGCACCGCGGTGCTTCCCACGCTCCTCGTCGCGATCCCGATCGGCGTGACCCTCTCCATCCAGTTCGCACTTCTCGCCGGTCAGGTCGGCGCGACCTCCCTCGCGGGCGCGGCCAGCGGCCTCACCGTCATCCGGCAGGGCGCGCCACTCGTGGCCGCGATCCTCATGGCCGCAGCCGTCGGATCGGCCATCTGCGCCGACCTCGGGTCACGCCAGATCCGCGAGGAGATCGATGCCATGGAGGTGATGGGTGTCCAGGTGGTCCGCCGGCTGGTCTCGCCACGTCTCGCCGCCGGAATCGTGGTGTCGATCGCACTCACCGGCCTCACCTGCTTCGTCGGCTTCTTCGCCGGCTACCTCTACAACACCTTCATCCAGGACGGGACGCCCGGCAGCTTCGTGTCGACCTTCGCGTCCTTCGCCACGGTCGGCGACTTCATCCTGACGATGATCAAGGCGGTCGTCTTCGGCGCGATCGTCACCATCGTCGGATGCCAGAAAGGCCTGTCCGCCAAGGGCGGTCCGGCCGGCGTCGCCAACGCGGTGAACGCTGCCGTGGTCGCCTCGATCCTGCTGCTGATGATCGTCAACGTGGTCTTCACCCAGGTCTACGAGCTCGCATTCCCGCGGCAGGGATTCTGATGGCCGTCGCGCGGTACTACCCGCCGGGTGTCGGCCCGGTCCTCGCCAGAGTGCGCAGCCTGGGTGAACCGATCTCCCAGGTCGGCCACATGATGACCTTCTTCCTGCGGGCGGTCATCTCCATTCCCGCGATGCTGCTGCATTACAAGCGCGAGTTCGCCCGCGTGCTGTCCGATGTCACATGGGGCAACGGCTCGATCGTGGTCGGCGGCGGAACCGCAGGCGTCATCATCGTGCTCGGGGCCACCGCCGGCGCGATCGTCGGCATCGAGGGCTACAGCGCGCTCGAGTTGCTCGGCATGGGGCCGGCCACCGGCTTCATCTCCTCGTTCGCCTCGACCCGTGAGCTCGCTCCCATCATGGCCGCGCTGGCCTTTGCCGCGCAGGCGGGCTGCCGATTCACCGCACAGCTGGGCGCGATGCGGATCTCCGAGGAGATCGACGCCATGGAGGCCATCGCGATCCGGCCGGTGCCGTACCTGGTGACCACGAGGCTGCTCGCCTCGGTGGTGGCGGTGATCCCGCTCTACATCGTGTGCCTCGGCGTCAACTACCTCGTCTGCCAGTTGGTCGTCAGCCTGTCGGGTGCCGGTTCCCCCGGCACTTATCTGCACTACTTCACTCTTGTCCTCAACGGCACCGACATCGCCTACTCGATCCTCAAAGCCGTTGTGTTCGTGACCATCACGACGACCATTCAGTGCTACTACGGCTTCTACGCCTCCGGCGGACCACAGGGCGTGGGAGTCGCTGCCGGGCGCGCGATGAGAACTGCGATCACCGTGATGATCATCGTCAACATGCTGCTGACGATGGCACTCTGGGGAGTCAACGCCGGCGCCAGGTTCGGTGGCTGAGATGAAATACCCCTACGAAGCCGAACGCCGACTCGGTAACCAGCATCTGTGGTTGCGGGGTGTGGCGACGATCATCGTCGCAGCGATCGTGGTCGGCGTGCTCATCGCCAAGTCCAACGGCGATCTCGACGAACACGTCGAGGTCAAGGCGATGCTCGCCGAGGTCGGCGACGGACTGCCCACCCGCTCCGACGTCAAGTACCGCGGCGTCCTGGTGGGCGCGGTCAGCGACGTGATACCCGCGATCGACGGCGGGACCAACATCGTCGACATCGATCTGAAACCCGAGCACGTGGCCGGAATCCCGTCCACGGTGACCGCGCGAGTCGTGCCGGGCAACGTCTTCGCGGTCTCGTCGATCCAGCTGATCGACAACGGCACGGCACCACATATCACCGACGGCGCCGAGATCTTCCAGGACGACAGCGAGGCGACCATCCAGTTCCAGACCGCGCTGACCAAGCTGCGCGACATCGTCCGCGCGATGAGCCGGTCCCGTTCGGACTCGACCATCGGTGTCATCACCGCGCTCGCCGAGGCGACCGATCGACGGGGTGACGACCTCGTGACGGCCGGCCGGCAGCTCGAACAGATCGTCACCGAGACCAACGCCCTGATGGCCCCGGGCGACGGGCCGTCGACGATCCGCGCGTTCAACGAGGCGGTCCGAGGTCTGGATCGGTCCGCCCCCGAACTTCTAGACGCGGTGCACAGCTCGGTGGTACCGATGCGCACCCTCGCGGAGAAGGACATGGCGCTCACCGACTTCCTGTCCGCCGGCGCCACGACCCTCGACACCACGGTCACCGCGATGAACAACAACACCGACCGGATGATCACCATCTCGACCAACCTGACGCCGGTGATCGGTGTACTCGCCGACAACGCCGCCACGTTCGTGCCGATCACGACCCGGCTCGCCGTCGTGGCCGACAGATTCAACGAACACGTCTACGACGCCGAGACCGGTCTGGCGACATCCAAGATGATCCTGTCCCTCTCGCCCAACCACACCTACGTGCGAGCGGACTGCCCCCGCTACGGCCGGCTCGAGGGTGCGAGCTGCAAGACCGCCCCGGTCACCGCGAAGCCCTACGGATTTCCCGCAGCCCTCGACCCGAAGAAGTACCGGCTGCCCACCGGATACGAGGTCCCGCCCGGCTACAAGCTGCCGCCGGGGCTCATGGGCGGCAACGTCGGGCCGGTCGGGAGCAAGGCAGAACTCGAGGCGCTCCGCAAGATCCTGGGCAAGGATGCGACTCCGGCCGCGATGATGCTCCTCGCCCCGTTGTTGCGCGGCAACAAGGTCGACGTCCGGCCGGACACCGGTGACGCCGATGCACGACGACCCGGGACCGGAGGACCTCGATGACCACGTTCCGCAGATCGCTGATCACCTTGGTGCTGTTCCTCGTCGTCTCGCTGGTGCTGTCCTGGTTCGTGTTCGTCACGCTCCAGCGCAACGTCAGCGGTCCGACACGTGACTACAGCGCGGTCTTCACCGATGTGAGCGGACTACGCCCCGGCGACGACGTCCGGGTCGCGGGGGTCCGTGTGGGCAGGGTCGACAAGATCGAACTCGACAAGACGGTTGCCCGGGTGACCTTCGAGGTGCAGAACGACCAGACGCTCTACACCGACACCCGTGCGTCGGTGACCTATCAGAACATCATCGGACAGCGTTACCTCGGGTTGCTCGCCGGCGGCACCGACTCCGCGGCCGAGCCGTTGGGGGAGGGCGGTGAGATCCCCGTCGAACGGACCGAGCCGTCGTTCGACATCGCCGGACTGCTCAACGGCTTCGAGCCACTGTTCAGCGTTCTCGACCCGGACCAGGTGCAGAACATCACCCAGACCATCATCACTGCGCTGCAAGGTGATTCGGGGTCGTTGACCTCACTGATCGCGCAGACGTCGACACTCGCCGAGTCGTTCGCCGGCCCCGACAACGTCCTCGGCGACATGATCATCAGCCTCGACAAGGTCACCGCATCGCTGGCCGGGCAGTCGGGGAGCGTGGAATCACTCATCGGACACATGCGTGATGTGTTCACCACCCTCAACTCCCGCCAGGGCGAGTTCATCAGTTCGATCGATCAGATGACCACAACGCTCGGCCGAACCGCGGTGCTGTTCAACGACATCGAACCCAGTCTCTCGGCACTGATCGCGCGGGAACCAGGATTCACCGGCCACATCGTGTCCAACGCGGAGAAGTTCGCCTACCTGTTCTACAACGTCCCGTTGGCGATGAAGGGACTGGCCCGTTTCTCCCAGGAGAGCACCGCCGCCAACGCCTATCTCTGCAACGTCAACGTGACCATCATCCCGGGGCTGTCACACATGCTCCCGGGCATCCTCGCCGGCGTGACCCCCGGCGGCAAGGTCAAACAATCCCCGGTCTGCAGGTGAGCATGCTGAACAAAGTCGTCGGTTCCCTCAAGCGCCCCAAGCTGTCGAATCCCGTCAAGGGCAGGCTGGAGGACAAGAGCCGGTTCACGCTGGGCGTCAGCGCGATCCTCATCTTGGCGCTGGTCGTGCTCGGCATCGTCGGCATCGGTCGCCTCGGCGTCGGCGACAACACCGTCGACGCCGAATTCGCCCAGGCCGCCCAGATCTCGGGTGGTGATCAGGTGACTGCTGCCGGGGTGCCGATCGGCACGGTGCGCGATGTCCGACTCGCCGGCGACCGGGTGGTCGTCTCGATGAAGATCGACGGCGACGTCGACCTCGGGGCCGACACCAAGGCCGCCATCAAGCTGACCACGCTCCTCGGTTCGCGATATGTCGAGATCCAGCCCGCAGGCAACGGCGACATCCCCGACGACGTGATCCCGCTGGCCAACACCACCGTGCCCTACGATCTCCAGACAGCTCTCGCGAACGCCACGACCACCTTCGAGCAGGTCGACGCCGAACGGATCGCGGAGTCCATGACCGTGCTGTCCGAACAGCTCGACGGCGCGCCCTACGTGATCCCGCAAGCGCTCGAGAACATCGAGAATCTCTCGTCGATCATCGCCGACCGCCGTACCCAGATCGGCCAGCTGCTCGCCAGCACCAACGAACTGACCACCGCGATCCGCAATCAGCAGGTGGCTCTGGGTCAGATGGTCATCCGCGGTGAACAGCTCGTCACCGAACTCGTCACGCGGATCGGTTCCCTGCAGCGCCTCATCGCCTCCACCACCCGGCTGATCGGCAACCTGCACCAGATCGTCGGGGTGCAAGGTCCACAGGTGACCACTCTGCTCCAGAACATGGAAACCATGCTCGGCGCCGTCTCCCAACGAGAGGACGTCCTGCGCAACACATTCCAGATCTTGCCGGTCCCCATCCGCAACTTCGCCAATGCCACGGGATACGGCAACAACCTCGAGTTCAACGCGCCGGCGGGAAGTCTCGTCGACTCGTGGATGTGCGCGGTCAGCGGGCAGGCGCGAATGATGTCACTCGCCGAATACTTCAAGGAGTGCAAGTGATGTCACGGCTCGTCGCGCATCCGTTGCTCGTTCTCGCAGTGGCCGCGCTCCTGCTCACCGGGTGTTCGATCGGCTCCGGTCCGCTCGGCGGTGGAACCATCAAGGTGACCGCGGAATTCGACAACGCCAACGGGCTCTACGTCGGCAACTCCGTCAGCGTGCTCGGAATGTCAGTCGGGAAGGTCACCTCGATCGAGGCGAAAGGCGGCTACGCACTCGTCGAGATGGAGATCGACAAGAACATCAAGATACCCGCGACCGCCGAGGCCGTGACCGTCTCGACCTCCATCCTCACCGACCGCCACGTCGAGTTCAGCCCGGTCTACACCGGGGGGCCGGTCATGGGAAACGACGACAAGATCGGGCTGGACCGCACCCGCACCCCCGTCGAGTTCGACCGGATCCTCGGCATGGTCGAACGGTTGTCCGCGGAGCTGGGCGGCGACGGTGGGGGCGAAGGCCCGGTCGCCGATCTCCTGGCGGTGAGCGTGTCGATGACCGAGGGCAACGGCCAGTCGATGCGCGATGCGCTCGGCGATCTCGAACGGGCGCTTCGGCTCAGCGAAGACGGCGGCGCACACAGCCGGCGCGACATCACCGCCATCGCGGCCAACCTCGCAAAACTGAGCCAGGCGGCCGCGGACAACAACACCGTCATCCGTGACCTCGGGTCCGGGTTCGCGCAGCTGTCCGGGTTCCTCGCCGACGAGGACCTCGGCACGGGGACCACCGGAAAGCAGCTGAACGCCCTGATGAAAGAGACGCAAGCTCTACTGATGGCCAACCGCGACACATTGAAGAGCATGCTCGCGAGCAGCAACACGGTCACCACCGTGATGTCGGACGAACAGCGCAACCTGTCCGAGTTCTTCGACATCGCCCCGATGCTCATGGACAACGTCTACAACGCCATCGATCAGGAGACCGGCGCGCTGCGTGTCCACGGCCTGGTCGACAAACTGGTCCTGGACGGGCAGGGCGTCAAGGAGGTGTGCAACCTCCTCGGTCTGCGCCAACTCGGTTGCGCCACCGGTACACTCCAGGATTTCGGGCCCGACTTCGGGGCTTCGTCGATTCTCGCCGCACTCGTGGAGAACGCCCGATGAGCCGGCGGTTTCGGCGGCGTGGCGGGCGTCCGTCGGCGGTACTCGGCCTGGGCGTGGCCGCAGTGCTGGGTGTGAGCGGATGTGGCGTCGGGCTCGAACAGGTCCCGCTTCCGGCGCCGGGGGCCGCCGACAAGACCTACACACTCTCCGCCCGGTTCGCCAACGCACTCAATCTTCCTGAGGGCGCCAAGGTGCGGGTGGCGGGCGCGGACGTCGGATCGGTGGCGGCGATGCACGCCGAGGACTTCACCGCCCTGGTGGAGCTTCGCATCCAGTCGTCGACGGAACTACCGGTCGGCACCGTCGCGGAGTTGCGCTCCGCGACACCGCTGGGCGACGTCTTCGTCGCACTCGAGCCGCCACCCCCGGGAAAGGACACCGGGGGCCGACTGCAGAACGGCGACGTGCTCGAGGCGGACCAGACGTCGTCGGCCGCCACGGTCGAGGAGGTCCTCGCCACCAGTGCGCTACTGGTCAACGGCGGAGCGATCCGGAACCTGACCAAGATCGTCAACGGACTCGGCGCGGCCGTCGGGGAGAACGGGCAGACGGTCGCACACCTCGTCGACGAATCGACCGACCTGATCTCCACGCTCGCCGACCGGTCCGGCGAGATCAATCGCGCGATGCGCACCACGAGCAACCTGACCGCCACACTCGGGGCTCGGCGGAAGGACTTGTCCGACGCGATCAGCGCCGCAGCGCCGGCTGTGGGCGCCGTGTCCGCCAACACCGGCCAGGTGCTCGACATGGTGTCCAATGTGGATCGACTCACCGAGCTGATCGGTCGGTTCCCGTCGGTACGCGACACCGACACCCGAAGCACCATCGACGACATGAACAAGCTGTCCTACTACTTCAACCTCGCATCGCTCAACCCCGACGCCGACATGGACGCGGTGAATTCGATTCTCGCGCCGCTGATCAAGGCTGCCAGCTCGACTTCGGCGCACGCCAACATCGACATCGAGGCGATCGCCCTCGGCGTGGTCGACGATCCGAATCACAAGGCGGACCCGGGAATGCGTGTTCCCGACGCGACCGATGTCGTCAACGTGATCGGCAGTCTGACTTATCTGCTGGACAAGCTGTACCGCCAGTCGACAGGAGGTCGGTGATGGGTGTCCGACGCGCCGCAGAACCCGTCGCCGCAGGCATCGTGGGGGCCGTGCGCTGGGGACGCCGGCGGCGGCTGGGACTGTCCGCGGTGGCGCTGGCGGTCACTCTGGTCGTCGGCGTCGCCTACCTGTTGTTCGGGGCGCTCCGCATCAACCCCGGCGCCTCGCAGATCAGCATCCGCGTGAACCTCCTCCAGTCCGGTGGTCTGCTACCCGGGCAAGACGTGACCATGCGAGGTGTCGCCATCGGCAAGGTCGATGCGGTGCAACTCCACGAGTCCGGTGTCGTCGCGCTGGTCCGGGTGAGCTCGGAAGCGAAGATCCCCGCGGACACCGCCGTCCGAGTGTCGGGGCTGTCTCCTGCGGGAGAGCAGTACCTGGATTTCCGGCCCGTCGACAGCGCCGGGCCGTACCTCACCGACGACGCCGTGATCGACTCCCGGCGCACCACCACGCCGACCCCGATCGCCGAGGTACTCGAAGCACTCCAGGGAACGCTGGATCAAGTGAACCCCGAGGAGTTGAGCATCATCGTCCAGGAGCTCGGCGTCTCGCCGCAGGGCGTGGACAAGCTCGACTCCATCGTCAACGGCGGCATCTTCATGCTGTCGACCCTGCACACCGCGCTGCCGAACACCACGTCGCTGCTCAAGTCCAGCAAAGTGATCCTGGGGACGCTGGGCGAGACCGCCCCGCAGATCCAGGCCATGTCGGCCGATCTGCGGAACGTCTTCAGCGGCGTCGCCCGGATGGACGGCGGGTTCCGCCAGTTGGTCGAGCAGGGTCCGAGCACGCTGTCCGCGGTCGACGCGATGTTCACCGACAACTCGCCCACCATGGTTGCGCTGCTCGGAAATCTGGTGACGATCTCCAAGCTGTCCTACCTCCGTGTGCCGGCACTCGAGGCGATCTTCCCCGACCACCGCGGTTCCGTCCTCGAGGCGATCGGGTCGACATTCCGCGACGGCGGGACGTGGGGGATCGTCGATGTCTACGGCCGGTATGTCTGCGACTACGACCTGCCCCGCAAACCTCCGGCCATCCCGGACTACCCGGAGCCCTACCTCTACACGTACTGCAACGACCCCGACCCGGCGATCCTCGTCCGCGGTGCACGGAACGCACCGCATCCGCCCGGGCAGGAATACCTCTCCGGTCCGCCGCCCGGTGTCGATCCGCGCGCGACCGCAGATCCGACCCCGCGTGGGCCGCTGTCCATTCCCACGCCCTATGGAGGACAGCAGGTTCCGCTGCCGTTGCCCCCGCAGTGACACTCACGTCACTCTGACAGCGACACGAGCACCCGCGCCTCGAGAAAGGACTCACCATGAAGGCCGACATCTCGCACGAGAACCAGAACGACACCGAGACAACCGAAACCGACGCCACCGAGGTCGAGAGCGGCGAACCTGCGGCGAACCAGACCGAACCGTCGGAGTCCTCGTCGTCCACCTTCTCCAAAAGCAACATCGACAAGATCAAGGCCGCGAAGTCGGGCAGGTCGAAGACCGTCACGCTCGAGAAATCCACCAGGCGAACGGAATCCGGCTCCGATGCCGAGTCGGACGATGCCGCGCATGCCGAATCCGGGGCTGCACCGGGGGACGGTGGGTCGACGGGCGGCACTCGCCGCACGGGCTCCGGTCGGCGCGCAGCGGGTATCGCAGTGTTCGCCGTCGTCGCGATCATAGCGATCGCCGCGGCCGCTCTCGCGATCGTCTTGGGCCTGCAACTGAAGAACCGCGTCGACGCGGACAACGCGGGGCAGGAGGCGCTGCGGACGGCCGAAGGCTACGCGGTGGCCCTGACGAGCATCGACACCCGCAACCTCGACAAGGACTTCGCGCGCGTACTCGACGGCGCCACCGGCGAATTCAAGGACATGTACGCGAGTTCGAGTTCCCAGCTCCGCCAGTTGCTCGTCGACAACCAGGCCACCGGCAAGGGAACCGTCGTCGATGCAGGCATCAAGTCGCAGTCGCCGAACAAGGTCGAGGTGATGCTGTTCGTCGATCAGACCGTCACCAACACCGCCAGCCCGGACCCGCGGATCGATCGCAGCCGGATCGTGATGACCATGGAGAAGATCGACGGTCGCTGGCTCGCATCCAAGGTCGAACTGCCCTGATCGCGGTCTGGCCGAATCACACCCCCCTACATAGCTGACGAAGTAAACTATGTTCAATCGGGACGTCGGACGCCGACGCCTGCATATGGCGGGAGACGATTCATGCAACAAACCCTCAAAGCCCTGGCCGAGACGTCGCTGGCGATCTCGCCCTGGGCGCCGGCGCCCAAACCCACCAGCGTCGGCGAGGTCGATGCGGCGTGGCTGACCAAGATCTTCAGCGCGAAGACGCCCGGAGCGGTCGCCGAGAGCGTCACCCGTCTGGACGGCACATCCGGGACCACCGACCGCAACCGGCTCGGCATCCAGTGGAACCGCACCGGACTCGATGCCGGTCTCCCCGCGAGTGTCTTCGTCAAGTCGACTCCACTCAACGCCAAGAACCGGACCATGGTGGCCGCGCTCGACATGGCGGTCAACGAGGTGAGGTTCTACGACCAGATCCGGCCGCAACTGTCGGACACACTCGCACCCAAGTCGCACTTCGCGCATGCGGGCCACGGAGCGCGCCACCTGCTGGTGCTCGAGGACCTCGAAGCCGCCGGATGCACATTCCCGTTCACTCTCAACGAGATCACCCTCCCCGGCGTCGAAGCGTGTCTGCGCACCCTTGCGGGCGTGCACGCCCAGTTCTGGAACAGCCCGCGCCTGCATTCCGATCTGTCGTGGATCGCACCAGAATCGGCACGTCCCGGATTTCCGTTGCTGCTCTGGCAGTTCCGCAAGACACGCAAGACGATCCTCGCCGACGAGAGCGTCGAGCTGCCGCCCGCGGCGAGACGGATGGCCGAGTTCGCCAACCGGAACGACAAGGCGCTGCACGCCAAGTGGGAAGAGGGCCCGCAGACCATGCTTCACGGTGACTCCCACATCGGGAACACCTACCTGCGCCCCGATGGCACCGCCGGCCTCCTCGACTGGCAGGTGATCCACCGTGGACCGGGGCTTCGCGAGGTCAGCTACATCATGACGCACTCGACGCCGGCCGACATCCGTCGCGGCAACGAGGAGAAGCTCCTGAGGGCATACCTCGAGACGCTCGACGACCACGGTGTCGAGGATGTGCCGACCTTCGACCAGGCGTGGCAAGCGTTGCGGTTCTTCGCCTTCGACGCCTGGGACTCGATCGCGATCTGCACTGTCTGGCCGGGTCTGCAGCCGCCGGACCGCGTCGAACTGGCCTTTGCCGCCGCGAATTCGATGGTCGAGGACCTCGAGGTCGACAAAGCGATCAAGAAGGCGCTGGCCTGAGGCACCGACGTCCAGGCACCGACGTCCAGGCACCGACGTCCAGGCACCGACGTCCAGGCACCGACGTCCAGGACGCACCACCCACCCGGGTGGTGCGTCCTTTTCGGTACCGCCGCCAGATCGTGACGACCAGAATGCGAGCACTTGTCGAGCATCGCTGTCAGTCATCACGTTGCACAGGCGAATCATTTTGTACAACAACGATTTCAACTGCACCGACAGCACCGCGAACACATACTGAAAGCGACTGGAATACGAGCGGAATGTCGCGTTACTCTGTCACGCATGGTGATCCAAGACACATCGCGGCCCGCTGTCGAGCCGGTACATGCAGTCGAGTTCGGCCCACACAAGCGCACCGCCTTCGACTGGGCGGTGGACAAATCGTTCCAGGCGATTCGCGACAAGTTCTTCCGCAACGTCCAGTTCACCGAGCCGAAGGGCGACCCGGGCTGGTTCGGTCCCGGCAGTGCGGTCTGGTACGTCCACGAGCACCTGCCGACCGTGCAGATCGCGATGGCGGCGGCGGCGATGATGGAGACGCTGCATCCGGACATGGCCTGGATGGCGGTCGAGCACACCCGCGCCCTGGAGCGGAAGAACGGCGTGCCCACCGGACATTTCGACGACAAGGCCATGGCGTCGCGGGCCGGCCACACCTTGTCGTTCTTCTACGGCGTCGCGATGGGCTCGACACCCGTCGCCGAGCGGGTGTCGCGGGTCGTGCGCGGCATGCATGACCGCATCGAGGGTGTCCGCCCCGACGGCCACGCCTACCGGGCGAACGATCCCGATCTGCTCACCTGGAACTACTGCACGCAGGCGTGGGCGCTGGCCGCCTCGCACAAGCGTTACCACCCGAACCCCCTGAGCGACGAGCGCCTCGAGGAGTTCTTCCACGACTACGCACGTATGGGCCGCGAACTCGGCGGGGCCGATGTGCCGACGACCGGTGCGGGGGTCGACAAGTACCTCGCCGACTCGCTGCCGTTCCTGGCGATCACGATGCCGACCGTCGAGCTGCTCAACCCGACCGCGCCGTGGCGCTATCCGGTGTGGCAGCAGCCACTCCTCAAGCTCGTGCACTGGGCGGTCCAGGACCTGCACCCGCGGTGGGCGCAGAACCTGATGAACACGCGGCAGTACCCGCGCCCCGTCGCCGCGGTTCGGCGTCGTGCGCTCAAGGCAATCCTCGGGTCCTTCCGGGACGGGAAGATCAAAGAGGTCTACGAGTCCTACGAGCGCGTCGGAGCACCGTTGCCGTAGAGGCCGACACCAGACCCATCGTCGCCGTCAGATGTCCCGCAGATGATCGTCTGCGGGACATCTGCCGCTGCGGACCGGTCGTTGACATGCAAGTGCCTGCTTGCCTATTGTGAGTTGCGATGGCCGACATGTTCCATGCTCTCGATGATTCGACGAGGCGCGCGATTCTCGACGAACTCACCGACCGCGACGGACAGACGTTGTTCGAGATCTGTGGCCGTCTGACCACGCGTCGGGGATTGAGCCTGACCCGGCAGGCGATTTCCCAGCATCTGGCCGTGCTGGAATCCGCCGGCCTCGTCCACACCGAGAAGCGCGGCCGCGCCAAGTTCCATTACTTCGATCCGACCCCTCTCGCCGAGATCGCCGAGCGGTGGCCGGGCCCACGGAAGGACCTGCCATGAGGATCGCCTTGACCTCGATTTTCGTCGACGACCAGCGCAAAGCACTGGCGTTCTACACCGAGGTTCTCGGCTTCACCAAGCACCACGACATTCCGCTGGGGGAGGACACCTGGTGGTTGACGGTGGTCTCGCCGGAGGCCCCCGACGGGACCGAGCTACTCCTCGAGCCTGCCGGACATCCCGCGGTGAAGCCGTACCGGGACGCGCTCGTCGAGGACGGTATCCCGTTGGCGCAGTTCGCCGTCGACGATGTCGAGGCCGAGTACACGCGGCTGCGTGAGCACGGCGTCGAGTTCACCCAGGAGCCGACCGACGTCGGTACCGCGGTCGTCGCCGTCTTCGACGACACCTGCGGCAACCTCATCCAGATCGCCGCGGTGAAATGACCCCCGGGATTCACGACACAGGGGTCACGGCGTAGCGAGCGGCGGTATCTCGACAACCCGGGCTTCGAGTTCGGTGGGGTCGTCGATCAGATCAACCCACCATTCGATGTTGGGCGCCTTGCTCTTTCGACCGCCCTGGTCGTCGGTCCACCGAGTGAGCGCCGGCGCTGCGATCAGCATCGGCTTCGCCGGGTCCGCGGAGACCTCGAGTAGACGGGCCTGTCCCCGGTGACGGACGACGTCCCCCCGCATGCGGAACCGACCCAGACCGAGCTTGACCGCGTTGACGATGCCGTACGCCGCATTCATCGACTTGTTGGCCCCATACCTCGGGTTCGACGGATCTATCGGGGAGCGGATCGCGGTGAAGCGGTCGTAGGCGAACTCCAGGCCCGCATCGGTCGCCTCCCGGACCATCCAGGCGAGAGTGAGTTCCGATGGTTCGGCGGTGTCGAGTCCACCGCCGATGTCGGAGTGGACGCCCTCGAACCAGACCTGCTTGACGTCGGTGCGAGTGTTGCCCGCGGTGCTCCAGACACACGGATCGAAGGTGAGTCGACGCTCGTCTATCGCCAGCGCCTGACGCGCGAAACGGACCTTGTCGCCGAGATTGACGTCGTGGAACTTGTGCCGGAAGCGGGTGATGCCGGGGACGCCGAGGGCACCGACGGTGTCGAACACGCCGATGAACTGGATCTTCACCGGTTCTCCTGGTGTGTTCCTCGGCATTGCCCCAGGATCCCCGCGGTACAGCTGCAGCACCTTCTCGAACAGGTTCTCGGTGGGGTTCGCTGCCAGTTCGCCCGGGGTCACCAACCCGACCCGGCCGATCATGCCCACCAGACTCCGGGCGGTGTACGCGCCCCGGCTGAACCCGAAGACGAAGATCTCGTCGTCTGGTTCGTAGTTGAGGACGAGGAACCGGTAGGCGTCGATGAGGTTGGAGTCCAGGCCGCGGCCGAATGCACCGCCGATGATCCGGTCGGACCACCCCGAACCCGTACCCACTCCGTTGACGTAGTGCACCAGTTGCACAGCACCGTCGGCCGCCTCGGTCCTGACCGCGCGTGCGATCTTCTCGACGTTGGAGATCCGCGGGTCCTTCGACGATTTCCACGTGCCGTCGCAGCAGATCACCAGTCGCTTCTTCATGTCGGACCTTCCACGGTTCATCGGCCCCGGGCTGGGTAGACCGTAACGCCGCAGTGCGGGGCCGGCGCAAGAGTTGTCGGTCGTACGGTTTACTGCGTTCATGAGGTTTCAGTTGTCGTCGCTGTGCACCGCCCTCGCGAGCGCGGTAGTCGCCGCCGCCCTGATGCTCGGCGGGCCGGGCGCGACTGCGGCCCACGCCGCCCCCGCCACCGCGGGCCTCGACCCGGTGCTGTCCGCCGCGTACCGCGAAGCGTCGAATACCGCACGAGCACAGAATGTTCCGCTGTGGATCACGTCGGGGAAACGCACGTTCGGCGAGCAGCGACAGATGTGGCGCGACGCGATCGCGACCTACGGCAGTCCGGAGACGGCTCGCCGTTGGGTGCTCCCGCCCACGGAATCGCCGCACGTTCACGGCGACGCCATCGATGTCGGTCCGCGGGAGGGGGCGGCCTGGCTCGAGAAGGCGGGGTACCGATGGGGACTCTGCCGGACCTTCGCCAACGAGTGGTGGCACTTCGAGGTGGTGACGGTTCCCGGCCTGCGGTGTCCGCCCATGTGGCCCGACGCCGCCACCCGTGCAGACCGCCGGGCAGGCTGACACGGGCAGCGGCCACACGACCGCCGAGGCTGGATTCAGACCTCCTGGAATCGTCCCCGTTGCGTGCCGTCGTCGGCCGATTCGGTCGTACCCTGTCGATTGACACTCACCCGGATCGTCATCTCCGCACACGGACCGAAAGACGGCCCCGGTGACCAGGAGGTCAGACCATGCATTATTCGTTGCTGTTGCACTACGCCGAGCAGGACGCGTCGACTCTCGGCGAGGAGGCCATTCAGCAGGGGCAGGCGGCCTTCTCCGCCTACACCCAGGCCCTGCAAGATGCGGGCGTGCTGGTGAGCGCCGAGGTCCTCCGGCATTCCGATTCGACGACGACGCTGCGGAAAGTCGACGGCGAACTCGTCGTCCAGGACGGCCCCTTCGCCGACACCAAAGAGCAGCTCGGCGGGACGATCGTTCTCGACGTGTCCGACCTCGACGCGGCTATCGAGTGGGCTCGTCAGGCACCCCCGATCGACTGGGGTGTCGTCGAGATCCGGCCGGGCGCAACCTACACCGTGAGCGGGGCGTGGACGCCCAACGAATGACCCGACGAGGGGCGCACGCCGCAGCCGAACATGCTGCCCGTGAATCGTATTCGCGGTTGGTGGCGCTCCTCGCCGCGGCGTCCGGCGATCTCGCGCTCGCCGAGGACGCACTGGCGTCCGCATTCGAACGCGCGCTCACGACGTGGCCGACCGACGGCGTGCCCACCAACCCCGAAGCATGGCTGCTGACCGTCGCCCGCAATCAGCAGCGCGACGTCTGGAAGTCGGCGGCACACCGGAGCTCGGCCGTCCTCGACGACACCGACCCCGGAGCGGCCGCCGTGACACCCTTCGACGACATCGACCTCGACGCCATCGGCGACAAGCGACTCGAATTGTTGTTCACCTGTGCGCATCCGGCGATCGACCCGGCCATCCGGACACCACTGATGCTGCAGGCGGTACTGGGTTTCGAGGCGGCGGAGATCGCCGCGGTGTTCGCGGTGACACCGCCGACGATGGCACAGCGCCTGGTCCGGGCGAAACGCCGCATCCGCCAGGCCCGCATCCCGTTCGTCATTCCGGACCGCACCGCCATGCCCGCACGGCTGTCCGCCGTCCTCGAAGCCGTCTACGGCTGCTTCGCGATCGCCTGGAACGACGCCGACGGCTCGAGACCCGACACCGCCGACTCCATGGCGGCCGAGGCGCTCCATCTGGCGGTCACCCTCGCATCGTCACTCGATGAGGAGCCCGAGGCGTGGGGTCTCGCCGCGTTGATCGCGCTGTCGCTGGCCCGCGCGCCGGCGCGGACGGGCCCGTTCGTCCCGCTCGACGAACAAGACCCGCGGAGCTGGGACCCCTCGCTCATCCGGGACGGAGAGGCCATGCTGCGCCGGGCGGCGCTCGGCCTCACCGGGGTGCGGCCCGGTCGCTTCCAGCTCGAGGCCGCCATGCAGTCCGTCCACGCCGACCGGGCACGGACGGGAATCATCGATTGGGTTGCGCTACAGACCTTGTCGGCAGCACTTGTCGAACTCACACCGACGCTCGGCGCGCAGACCGCGCACGCCGCGATCGTCGGACGTGCCACGTCACCCACGGCCGGGCTGGCACTCCTCGATCGCCTCGCCGCCGACGACGACGTCGAGAGGTTCCAACCCTTTCAGGCGACTCGGGCTGATCTGCTCGCGCGCGCGGGAGTGCTCGCGATGGCACGCGACCACTACGAGCGCGCGGCGACGTTGACCGAGGACCCCCGCGTGCGAGAGCACCTTCGGCGCCGGGCCGCCCGGCTCGCCTGACACCCCTCGCCGACACCGGAACCAGAGACCGAGACCGCCTACGCAGTCCGACGTGTCTGCGTAGGGTGTGACGCAGACAACAATGTCGACGAGTGCACGTTGGACACGGGAGCCAGTGATGACTGCAAGTAGCGAAGCCGCCGCCGATCTGACCACCGAGCCGTACCGGTCGCGTCGCAACCACTGGAACAACCAGGTTCGCCGGCATGCCTTCATGACCCCGGACAAGACGGCGATCACCTATCTGGACAAGCACACCACGTGGAAACAACTCGACGACCGGGCCCACGCGTTCGGCGCGGCACTGCACCGGCGAGGCGTGGAGTTCGGCGACCGCATCCTGATCTCGCTGCTCAACCGCACCGAGTACATCGAGGCGGTCCTGGGAGCCACGCTGATCGGTGCGATCCCCGTCCCGGTCAACATCCGGATGAGTCCCGCCGAGGTGGCGTATCTGGTCACCGACAGCGGTGCGAGGGTCGTGGTCACCGAGCGGCTCCTCGCGCCCCTCGCCGAGGCGGTGAGCGCATCCACGGGTGCGATCGACACCATCATCGTCGTCGACGGCAGCGACAACGACGCCCATCTCGACTTCGAGGAGCTGCTCGCCGAAGACGCAACGGACCTGCCGGAGGTCGACGTGCCCGAGGACACCGTCGCCGCCATCATGTACACCTCGGGGACCACCGGAAAACCCAAGGGCGCCATGCTCACCCATCAGAACTTCCAGGCGCAGGCCGTCACCACGATCGCCACCACGGACGGACAGGCCGACGATGTCGCGTCGATCGTTCCGCCGCTCTTCCACATCGCCGGCATCGGCGGATTCGCGCCGGTCTTCTACCGGGGGATCCGGGCAGTGATCCACCCGCTCGGCGCGTTCGACCCCGAGACCATGCTCGACACCCTCGAACGCGAGGGCACCACGTCGGTCTTCATGGTCCCCGCCCAGTGGCAGGCGGTCTGCGCCGCACAGAAGGCCAAGCCGCGTGAGCTCAAGCTCCGCGCCATCAGCTGGGGTGCGGCGCCCGCATCGGACACCGTCCTCAACGCCATGAACGAGTCGTTCCCGGCCGCGCTCAACATGACAGCCTTCGGACAGACCGAGATGTCGCCGGTGACCACAATCCTCGAGGGCAAGGACGCCCTGCGAAAGATCGGCTCGATCGGCAAAGTGGTTCCGGCCGTCACCGCCCGCATCGTCGACCCGCTCATGAACGACGTGAAGCCGGGTGAGGTGGGGGAGATCGTCTATCGCGGGCCCAACCTGATGAAGGGCTACTGGAACAAGCCCGAAGCGACCGCGGAGGCCTTCCGCGGTGGGTGGTTCCATTCCGGCGACCTCGTCCGCCAGGACGACGAGGGATTCCTCTACGTCGTCGACCGGGCCAAGGACATGATCATCTCCGGCGGCGAGAACATCTACTGCGCCGAGGTCGAGAACGTTCTGTACGGGCATCCGAGCATCACCGAGGCCGCGGTGATCGGTCGCGCGCACGAGAAGTGGGGCGAGGTGCCGGTGGCGGTCGTCGTGCTCGCCGAAGGCGTCGAGAATCTGACCCTCGCCGATCTCGAGCCGCACCTCAACGAGAACCTGGCGCGCTTCAAGCACCCCAAGGACATCGTCATCATCGACGAACTGCCCCGGAACGCCGGCGGCAAGGTCGTGAAGCCCCGCCTGCGAGAGTCCTACGGCAGCAAGGACGCCGGGCTGGCCACCTGAGCAGACCCGTGCCCGGCCACCCGTCGGTGAACGATCGCGCCACCGGTGGCATCGTACTGTTCGGTCGGAGATGATTGGCTGGTTCAACCACCCTCTCAGGACCGGAGACCACCATGGGCTACACAGTGCCGCGCATCGACCCCGCCACCACCGCGGTGATCGTCGTCGACATGGAGAACGACTTCGTCGAAGCTTCGTCACCGATGGCCTCGGCGCAGGCACGCGAGGCGATCCCGCAGATGCAGCGGGTACTCGAGCTCGCCCGCAAGACCGGGATGAAGGTCGTGTACTCGACGCACGCACATCGGCCGGACGGATCGGACATGGGCCGCTTCGAAGACCTCTACCCGCCGATCGCCGAACGAGCCAGTCTCGTCGACGGGACACCGGGGATCGAGATCCATCCCCAGCTCAAACCCGAGCCGGGTGAAGTGGTGATCAAGAAGCACCGCTACAGCGCCTTCTACGGAACCGAACTCGATATTCTGTTGCGCAACAGCGGAATCAAGACAGTCGTCATCATCGGAACCACCACCGAGAACTGCTGCCATGCAACGGCCCGCGACGCGATGTTTCGCGACTACTATGTCGTCTTCCTCGCCGATGCCACCGGCACCTTCGACTACCCCGACGTCGGTTGGGGTGCGATGTCGGCGACCGAGGTCCACGCGGCGACCCTGAAGATCCTGGCCTTCTCCACCGCCGACGTCATGACCGTCGACGACCTCGAGTCCCGGGTCGTGGGCGGCTGACGTCAGGTGGGCCCCCGCCCGACATGATCACCCGAGATGTTGCAGGCCGGCGCGAGTGTGCGCATCGAGATTCGTTGTGGCAAGCGCCCCGTCGATGAACGCGTCAACCCTCCCGAGGAGGGTGTCCTCGTGATGATCGCGGGCCGGTTGGACGGCCGCCGGAGAATCGGCGGTACAGGAAGCTCCTCGATGGCTCCTCGATGACACCGGCCAGATGGTCGACGGTCTCGGGCGCCGTGAGCCGGGCACCAGGTCTCCGTTCGACGGCTGGTGTCGCGCGAAAACCTACCGCGCGACACCCCCGCCGATCTGTCCGTGATTGCAGAGAGTTGTTCTCTGCGTGCCACATCGGACGCCGCCGCGTTCGGCGCCTGCGCTCAGTCCGGATCGGAGAAGTTCGCCTCGCGACGCGCCATTCCCGCGTACACCGCCTCCAGCTGGTTGGGCGATCCCATGAGATCGACCTGCAGTGTGCTCTCCAGCATCAGGGCTGCGGCCGGTTCCGCGCCCGCCCAGGTCTCGTCATAGAGGCGCTTGGCGGCCTGGACCGCGTGCGGCGACTTCGAGGCGATCTCCCGGGCGAGTTCCTGGGCCGCGGCGAGCGGGTCGTCGGCGACGTGCGTGACGAGGCCGAGGTCGTGTGCCTCGGAACCGGTGATGATGCGGCCGGTGAACGTGAGTTCCTTCGCGACATCGAGGGGCACGAGCCGGGGCAGGGTCTGAGTGATTCCCATGTCGGGAACCAGACCCCACTTGACCTCCATGATCGACATCCGGGCGTCCGGGGTCGCATACCGGATGTCGGCGCCGAGAGCGATCTGTAGGCCGCCACCGAAACAGTTGCCCGTGATCGCGACGATCACCGGGGCCCGAACGCGGCCCCAGTCCAGCGAGACACGCTGTGCGTGGTTCGCGAGCGCATCGCCCTCACGGTCCAGCAATGACCTGGCGCCACCGCCGCTGCCCAGGCTGGACAGGTCCAGACCCGAACAGAAGCTCTTGCCCGCGCCGTGGAGGACGACCGCGCGGACCCGACGATCCGCTGCCAGGGTGCCGGTGACGTCCAGCAGCGCGTCGAACATCGCGGAGTCGAGCGCGTTGTGCTTGTCCGCCCGGTTCAGCGTGACCGTGGCGACGCCGGCATCGTCGACGTCGACGAGGATTCTCTGCTCGGTTGCCGATCCGTCCGCGGGTTGAGCCACCTTACGCCTCGCGTTTCTGACGGGTCTGCTGGAGCTGGCGGCCGCGACGCCGATAGCGCCAGATGAAGTAACCCACAACGATCGCGAGGACCACTCCGATGATCACGCCCCACGCTGTGGCCGCGCGGAATCCCGGTGCTTCCACGTCGAAGATGCGTTCGCCTGCGTGTGCGCCGCTCCCGCCGCCGGCCACCACGGTCAGCGTCAACAGGTTGGGGATGGCCACCAGTACGCCGAGAACCGCGAACCCGATGGTCGGGACCCACTTGAGGCGCCGGCGGCTGAGGAAGGCGAAGACGAACAGGAGCACGGGGACGAACGTGCACACGATGCCCAGCACGAGGCCGGTCCAGACCCCGCTGCTCATCGACCCGTCGACCCGGTTCCCGATCTGTCCGGCCCACCATCGGGGCAGGAACGCGGCGAGGATGAAGTAGGTGACCACGAGGAGCGCGGCGATGATCAGGCCGATGACCGACTTCTTCACGATCGCGTCGGTGCGTTCGCGGGCGGTGGGCTTCTGCGGTGTGCTGACCGTCGTGTCGTGCGGATCGGTCACCGGTGGTGGAGTTCCGTACTCAGGCGCCGGGGGAGGTGCTCCGGCACCCGGCTGCCGCCCGGACGGATCGGCTGGAGACGCGGAGAACTGGTCGTGACTCATGGGCCGAGTGTAGGCGCGGGAGATGACCATCCGGCCGATACTCGCCGCGGCGCACGTTGACCGGCTCCGCCTGTACACGTTGACCGGCTCCGCCGGCACACGTTGACCGGCTCCGCCTGTACACGTTGACCGGCTCCGCCGGCACACGTTGACCGGCTCCGCCGGGGCGACATCCCTGGTCAGTCGGTGTCCTTTCCACGGATGCCGCCGTAGATGCCTCGTCGTACGATCCAGGGCTGCAAGATGGTGTCGATCGTCCAGGCCGGAAACCGGAACGGCCGACCGTTGGCGGCGAAGACCTGGAGGCCGTCGGGTTGCGCGCCGAGCACCGATCCCCATCGTCGTTTCGGCGGGGCGAACCGCCGGGCACGCCCGGACCGGCCGGAGAGGTCGGCGCGGATGTTGTGGGCGAGAATCCGATCCGCGCGATTGCGCGCCGAACTCCGCAGGTCGTCGGTCGCTGCGACGTCGCCGATCGCGTACACGAGGTCGTGCCCGGGGACGCGCAGTTCGGGTGTGACCCGGATGAACCCCGACTCGTCGAGCAGATCCGCCGGAAGCCACGCGGTGTTCGGCACGACCCGCCCGATCGCCCAGAGGACCGCATCCGCCTCCACCGTGTCCTGCCCTGTGGTCCACCGGACGGGCCCGGTGGTGACCTCGTCGCACGCGAACCCCGCCGGCACCGCCGCACGGTGACCGGCGTGGACGCCGACTCCCAGCCGCGTGAGACGTGCGTGCACGTTCTGCCACGTTCGAGGATGATGACGCGGCAGCGCCCGGTCGCCGGGGTGATAGAGATCCACACGCTTGTCGGGCCAGGTCGCGGCGAGGTTGGCTGCCGCGCTCACCGCGGCGGCGCCACCTCCGATGACGGCGATCGAGCCGGCGGAGTCGAATCGTCGATGTACCGATCGCAACTCGGCGTCGATCTCCGCGGCAGACTGCACATCCGGGTGGCGCCAGAATCCGTTGCGCACCCCCGTCGAGATGACCAGCGCATCGAAGCGTTCGACCATTTCGGCGCCGCCGGTGTCGACAACGGTCACCGTTCGGTTTCCGAGGTCGACCGCGGACACCGAACCGTGGATCGTGCGCACCCCGTCGAGTTTGCGGAACCGCCCGAACGGGATCCGATGATCGCGCGCCCACACCTGAGGACGACTGACACGCAGGCCGAGCTCCTGCCCGCTGAGCAGCTCAGGCTTCGAGGAGACGCCGACGACATCGGCGTGCCGCGACAGGTGGATGGCGGTGAGCAATCCGGTGTCACCGAGGCCCGCGATGACCACACGCGGACGTGTCACACGGGGGCCCGTCCGGGTTGATCGGGTGCGCGCGGTTCTCGAGGACGGCGGGGGATGAATCGCGGCACCCGGTCGACGACGTCCTGATAGCCGGGCCGGCGTTCGAGGCTGCGCGCCTCCATCATCGGGATGCTCGCGCCGAGGAACATCGCCGCCATCGCCACGGCGCCGATGCACAGCCACCACCAGTCGCCGGGTGAGGCAGCGATCCCGAAGAGCGCCATCGACACCCAGAAGAGGAACTCCCCGAAGTAGTTCGGGTGCCGGGACCACGCCCACAGCCCGGTGTCGAGAACAGCCCCCGGCCTCCGGTGAGCGGTGAACCGCCGCAGCTGGGCGTCGGCTCCGTACTCGAGTGCGACCGCGGCGAGTCCCACGACCGCGGCGACGACCGTCAACCACACCACCGTCTCGCCGGGGTGCGTCACCGCGATGTACACCGGGATCATCCCCGCAAAGACCTGAACGGTGGGGACCAGGTGGATCGCGACGAGGTCGACGAGAAATTCTGCTCGCCCACCGCGGGCCTTCAACATCGGGTAGCGCCAGTCCTCGTGCTGCAACCCGGGCCACCCGCTCGCCCAGTTCGCGGTCAGACGGACCGCCCACACGGTCACCACCGCCGCGATGACCCAGCAGTGCACGGCGTCGAGTCCGGCGTCACCGGCCGCCCACCAGTAGAGCAGCAATGCCGGCGGTACGACACTCCAATAGGCGTCGTACATACTCGAATTCGCGAAGGCCCGGCTGAAGCCGAAGATCACCAGCGTCGCCAGCAGATCGGCGATGAATGTGTCGAGCCACATCCGGCCCGTCTCGGGCCCCCACGCCAGCCATGCCGCCGCGACACCGAAGGCGACGAGGTAGGCGAGGGCGACACGTACGAAAGATGCTGTCCTGCTGACGTTTCTGTCCTGCACCCCGCCGTTCCTCTCCGTCGCCCGTCCGGATGTCACAACTGTTGCTCGATGGACCCGGCAAGCTTTTCGGGTTTGGTCGTCGGCGCGAACCGCGCGACAACCGACCCGTCGCGACCGACCAGGAACTTGGTGAAGTTCCATTTGATGCGGCCACCCAGCACGCCGGACTTCTGGTCGCGGAGCCACTCGAACAGCGGGTGCGCGGCGGGACCGTTCACCTCGACCTTGGCGAACATCGGGAACGTCACGTCGTAGGTGAGCGAGCAGAAGTTCTTGATCTCGTCCTCGTCACCGGGCTCCTGATGCCCGAACTGGTCGCACGGGAAGCCCAGCACGCGCAAACCCTTGTCCGCGTACTCACGGTGGAGCGTCTCGAGGCCGCGATACTGCGGGGTGAACCCACACTGGGACGCGGTGTTCACGATGAGCAGCGGGTCGCCCCGGAAGTCGGCGAGCTCGACCGGGTCGCCCTCGATGCCGGTTGCGGTGAAGTCGTACGCGGAGGTCATGGCGCCACGCTACTTGGGGCCCGGTCGTCTGCCGGGTCTAATCAGTGAAGGCACTGATCCGGCAGGGGTCCGGTCCGCTCACTCCCCGAAACGTTCGGTACGGATCCGGGTGGGGTCGTGTCCGGCGTCGATCATCGACTTCGCACAGTGCTCGACGAAGTGGTTGGGTCCGCAGATGAACACCGTGGGTGACCTGACCGAGTCGATGGTGAGGGCGGCGAGTTCGGCGGCGGTGACGCGTCCCGCCGGCCGCACCGACCCGACCGGGGCGACACGGGTGTGGATGAGGTGTACGTCCATGCGCCGATGCTCGATCAGCTGACGGATCTCGTCGCGGTAGTACACGTTTTCGGGGCTTCTCACCGAATAGACGAGCGAGAACGGCGTGTGCGGGGCCTCGACCTCTCGACTGCGGATCATCGACATCAGCGGCGCGACGCCGGAACCGCCCCCGATCAGCTGGACCGGCCGGTCGTCACCGGCGGGCCAGGTGAACCATCTGCCGTGCGGTCCGCTGATCTCCAGCGGATCCCCCACCTCGACCACGTCGACGAGGTACGGCGAGACCTCACCGTCCTCGAGTCGTTCGACGGTCACTTCGACCGACCGGGTCTCGCGCACATCGGACAACGAGTACGCGCGTGCGGTGGAGTAACCGTCCTCGGCGGTGAGCCGGATGTCGATGTGTTGGCCCGGCATCGCGTGGATGTGTTCGGGCAGGGCGAGGCGCAGGGTGCGCGCCGTCGGGGTGATGTCGGCGACAGCGGTCACCGATGTGAGCTGCCAGGTGGTCACGAATACCGCTGCTCGCGCCAGGGGTCTCCATACATGTGGTAGCCGCGCTCTTCCCAGAAGCCCGGGGTGTCCTCGGGCATGAACCTAAGGCGCCGAACCCATTTCGCGCTCTTCCAGAAGTAGAGATGGGGAACGAGGAGGCGGGCTGGACCACCGTGCTCGGCAGCGAGCGGTTCACCGTCGTAGGTGTCGGCGATCCATCCGCGACCCCCGGTGAGGTCCGCGAGGGGAACGTTGGTGGTGTATCCGCCGTAGCAGTGCGCCATCACGTACGGGGCAGGTTCCCAGGGCAGCGCGCCGAGCAGGGTGTCGAATGAGACCCCGCGCCATCGGGTGGCGAACTTGGACCACCTGGTCACGCAGTGGATGTCGGTGGTGACGTCGTCGTGCGGCAGGCTCTGGAACTGTTCCCAGCTGAACTTCACGGCACGATGGTCGGCCGACTGAACGGCCAGCGACCAGGTGTCGAGCGAGACCGAAGGAGTGGGTTCGGCGGAGAGGACGGGAAAGTCCAGCGTCGTGTACTGACCCGGTGGGAGGCGCCGGGCGTCGCGGTCGCGACGACCGACAAAACCTCGGTTGACGATGGCCATGGTCGCGGAGTCTACGCGGCACTCATCGATGCTCCGGGCACACCGATGCTTCCGGCAGACACCGAAGCGCACGCGTTCACGCCCGCACCGATGCCGAGAAGTGTTGCGCATATGAGACCTGAGCAGGGCGCACTACTTCGCGACCAACGTGGGTGTCGCCGCCCTCGCGCCGGCGGTCTTCGTCGTCATCGCCGGGGTGGTGGTCGGGATCTTCGCCTCGACGGCCGACTTCTGGATCACCTTCGGCGACGCCATACTTCAGGCGTTCGCGACCGTCCCCGCGGCGTGGACCGTCGTCGCCCTCGCGGTGCCGTGACCGGGACTCGGCCGCAGGCGCGTCCTGCGGTCCGGTTCGGGGTTCTGGTCTCGTTCGTGCTGACCATCCTCGGGCCCAGCTTCAAGCTGCCGGACCGGGCACTCGGATTCAGCCCCTTCCATCACGTGCCGGATGTCGTCGCCGGGGCGGACTGGTGGGGTCTGGTCTGGATCAGCCTGGTCTTCGCGGCCTTCGTGGCGGTGGGGTTCGCCGGTTATCGACGGCGGGACATCCCGTAGCCGCCGGCGCCCAGGATCCCGGCTCCACCGCGAGTGGTGGCGCCGGGATCCTGCGGCGAGACGGCGGGGTCGTTGCTAGGACTTGAGTGATGCGGCGAGTCGACGCCACTGCTCCCGAGGGAAGCCGCGGTGGTCGGCTTGCAGCACCTGGACACACACGTGGTCGGCACCGGCGGTGCGGTGCTCGTCGATCCGCTTGAGGATCGCAGCCTCGTCGCCCCAAACGATCAGCGCGTCGAACAAGCGGTCGCTGACAGTGGTGAGGTCGTCCTCGGTGAATCCGAGACGACGAAGATTGTTGGCGTAGTTGGGCATTGCGAGGTAGCCCGTCAGCCACTTGGTGCCGATCGCGCGCGCCTCCTCGCGATCGGCCGCGAAGATCGCCGTCTGTTCCGGCGCGACCAGGGGACCGGCACCGAGAGCTTCGCGCGCGATCGCGGTGTGATCGGGAGTGACCAGGTACGGGTGGGCGCCGCGGGTGCGCTCGGCGGCCAGGGCCAGCATCTTCGGTCCGAGCGCGGCCAGTACGCGCGCCTCGGCGGGGACCGGTTGGGGCGCGGCGTCGAGCCCGTCGAGGAACGCTTTGGTGGTGGCCAGCGGCTTGCGATAGCGGCCCGCTTCTGTCGCGTCGATCAGGGGGGCATGGCTGATCCCGAGTCCCAGCAGGAACCGGGGACCGAACTCGTCGGCGAACCGGGCGTGGGCTGCGGCGACGTCAGCGGGTTCGTGCATCCACATGTTGAGGATGCCGGTCGCGATCACAGCCCGCTTGGTGGCTCCGAGCAGATTGGCGACGGCGTCGAGCACCGGACCTCCGACGTCCGGGATCCACAAGGCGGTGAAACCCAGCTCGTCCAGCTCGGCCGCGGCGTCGGCGGCCTCCCCGGCGTCTCCGTACCGTAGCGGCGAACTCCAGATTCCTACACCGTCGAGATTCATACATCCGACAGTACCGAGGGCGGCCGCCGTCCGGTCGCCCGTGCCGCCGATCACTGGTTTCGGTCGGTACGAACGGGGGTAGCCGCCACCGAAGTTCGCGTGGTGAGGAGGAATGAGGGTGGACCAGCAGAGAGTGGAGAGTCACGACGTGCGCCCGACGTCACTGACCCTGCCCGGAATCGTGCTGGGTGTGGGGCTCGGCGGATTCGTCGATGGGATCTTGTTGCACCAGATCCTGCAGTGGCATCACATGCTCACCAGCACCGGCCAGGACAGGCTCGGACTTGAATCCTATCCGGCGACGACCGTGCACGGATTGGAGATCAACACCTTGTGGGACGGCTTGTTCCACACGTTCACCTGGCTGGCGGTCCTGCTGGGACTGGCACTGTTGTACGGACGTCTCAGTCGTGCCGGGGAGAGGACATGGACGGGCCGTGTCCTGTGGGGGTGGATTCTGACCGGCTGGGGACTGTTCAACCTGGTCGAGGGGATCATCGACCACCACATCCTCGGCATCCACCATGTGCGCGCCGGTGAACACCAGACGCTATGGGACATCGGCTTTCTGGTCCTCGGCCTGTTGCTCGTGATCGTCGGGTGGCTGCTCCAGCGTTCGGCACCGCGAGCGTCACACGCTGACGCCGTGGCGTCGACCCCATCGTCGAGGTGACCGTGTCGACCCCCGTTGCCGTCCTCGCTCACGGAGCAGGCGGGCAAGGCTTCTCGACGACCTTCGGCGCCTTGCTCGTGGCCGCTGTCGCGATCGCCGTGTACGGCGCTGCTGCCCTTCGCTGTCGTCAGGACCCCCGCGGATGGAGCGGATGGCGGACAGCAGGTTTCGTCGTCGGTGTCGGTCTCCTCGTCGTCGCCACCGTGCCCGCCGGCTCCGACGACCTCTCCGCCCACATGATCGGGCATCTTCTCATCGGAATGTATGCCCCACTGGCGCTGGCGCTCTCGGCGCCGGTGACGTTGCTGTTGCGGTCGACCCCCGCCGCCTTCGGCCGACGCCTCATGCACATCGTTCGGTCGCGGCCGGCGCGGATCGTTGCGCATCCGGTGGTGTTGCTGGTGGCGACGGTCGGCGGTCTCGTGGCCCTGTACTTCACCCCGCTGTTCGACATCGCGGATTCGAACCCGGTCGTCCACGCCGCAGTGCACGTCCACTTCTTCGTCTCGGGTTACCTGTTCGCCTGGATGATCGCCGGACCGGATCCCGCACCGGAGCGTCCATCGGTCCCGGTGCGCCTGGTCCTGATCGGGATCGCGGTCGCGGCGCATGCGGTAATCGCACAATTGATCCATGCCGGACTGTTCCTCGGTTTCGAGGCGCCCGCCGACGAACTACGCAGTGCCGGCTCTCTCATGTACTACTGGGGTGACATCGCCGAGATACTGCTCGCCCTGGCCATGTTGCGCACCTGGCGGACCGACCGCGCTCTCAGCCGGCCGCGGGGTCGTTCGCCGGCGATTCCAGTCGCCCATCCATGATGCGGGTGAGGCGCCGGAAGACGCCGATGCTGATCACACCCAGCACCATGAAGACGATACTGGCAGCGGCGCTGAGTGATTCGGTGAGCAACCCGGCGATACCGATGGCGAGCACGTAGATCGGTATCCAGTCGAAGAGGTGCAGGACGCTCTGCGGCTTCTCATCGGCCTCCCACCCTTCACGGTGGGCGGCTTGATACATCGCGTAGTCGGGGTAGAACTCGGTGAACGCGATCGCGAACAGGGTTCCGCCGATCTGGATGATCCAGCCGGTCCAGAAATTGTTCGGGTCATCGAGCACGAGGTCGCCGAACGCACCCGATATCGCCGAGACCCCGAATCCCGCGACCCAGGCCCAGGTGATGACGTAGTTGATGCGCAGGAACAGCGGGTTGTCCCAGAGTTCCTTCTCGGTGGTCTCGCGCGCGTACTGGAGCGTGAACGGTTGGCGGAGCAGGATGGACCCGAGCGCGAAGCAGACCAGCGCGACGTTGGTCATCTCCCCGCCCCACTTCTCCAGCCAGTCGATGACACCCGCGGAGGCGAAGAGGGCGAGTACGGCCATCGTGCCGAAGTAGGCGACGTCGAACACCTCGAGCAGTTTGATGCTGTTGCCGCGTCTGTGACCGCCGATCACGAGCAGCAGCGACAGGGCGAAAGCCGCTGCTGCGGCTTCCTCGAACCGGCCGGGACCCGCGAGGAATGCCATCAGGATCCACGGCGACATACCCGCGAAGGGCGAGTTCAGGAATGCGGTGAGCACGCGCCGGGTGCCGGACGGTGGCGCAGTCACCAATGGTGATGATTCGGGGACCGCACTGTTCTGATCGTTCGTCATGGCTGAATTGTCCGACTTGGCAGCCCGTTCCGCATCCCACTGCGACTATTGAGCACGAATTGGTGCATCGTGGCGTGACAGTGCGACCCCGGCAGCAGAGTCGTCGAGGCCGCACCGGCGTCATGTTCGGCTGTCCAGCGACTCACGTATGGGGCGCGAGTACGACTGCCGCATTGTGCCCACCCATGCCGAGTGAGGTCTTCAGCGTGAGGCCGGGGTCCAATTCGGTTCGGCCGTCGAGCAACTGCGGGAGCAGGGCGTCGGCAACCGTCGGGGTCGCCGGGATCTCACCCCGCTCATATCCCAGCAGCGACGCGGCGAGCTCAACGGCTCCTGCAGCGCCCTGACAGTGTCCGGCCAGCGGCTTCACCGAGAACACCTCTGCGTTGGGCAGCATGGTCTCGGCGATGGTGGCCTCCGCCCGGTCACATTGCCGCGTGCCCGGGCCGTGGGCGTTCAGGTATCGGATGTCGCCGCCTTCCACGCCGGCCATCGTCAACGCCTGATCGACGCAGGCGCGGATGTTGACCAGTTCCGGATCGATGGACGTCACATGGAATGCGTCGTGAGTCATCGCTCCGCCCAACACATCTGCGTATCCGTCGGTTCGCCTGTTGGTCATCGTGAACGCGATCGCCGCCTCACCGAAGGTGAACCCACGGCTGCCCTCCTGGAAAGGGCGGCAGGCGTTCAGCGCATCGGTGTCGGTGATGGCGACGCCGAGTTGTACGAACATGTTGACGACTTCCGGCTTGGCCGACAGATCGGTCGCGACCACCACGACGTCGTCGACGAGATCCGAGTCGAGCCAGGACTTCGCGGTGACGATGGCAGCCGAACCGGACGTGCACATCGCCGAGACGTTCATGGCCGGCCCGTGGAATCCGTACTCCTGCATCAGCAACGACACCGGCGTCGACGGCGTCACCGAGAGGTACTGGCGACCGGTGTACCGGCCGATTCCGGACGTGACCATCGGATACATGTCCAGGTCACCGAGAACGCACGCATGCACAAGTCCCACGCGCGCACCAGGACTCCATCCCCGAGCCATCGCGTCGTCGATCGCTTCACGGGCGGCGGCGCGCATGGCGCGGGCGAACCGGGTCCGGCCGTCGGCCGGGTCACCGCCTTCGGGAACCTGCACTATCCATCCCGGGCTCTCGTCGTCGGAAGAACCGAAGCCGAACCCGCGGCGTAGGGCGGCAGCAGATTTGCCGGACGAGAGCCCACGCCAGAGGGCGTCGCGGCCCCAGCCGTATCCACTCACTGCCCCGAGTCCCGAGATCGTTGAACGCTGATTCGTCATTGTGATGCACTTTCTTTGATGGCTGCGATGGCGAGGGGTCCATCGCGGTTACCCGACCGGGTGACCCGCTACCAGAATCTCGCGCAAACCCGACATCCCACCAGCTCACTCACTTAATTTCGGTGTGCGATGTTCAATCCGCGCACACTCGCCCCACCTACATCACCCGTTTCGTCCTGCCGTAGGGGAACATGGAACATGGACGGCGGGGGTCGAACGACATGGCCGTGAGGAGGGTGAGGGTGGCAGATCTGACGCCAGATGACGATCGGTCGGAACTCGTCGCTCCGCACGCCGAGCCGATGGCTCCCTCCGCCGATGCCGCGGTGGCCGAACGCTACCGTTTGCTTCTCGAACTCAGTCCGGATGCGATCGCGGTCCACCAGGACGGCGAGATCGTCTACGTGAACTCCGCTGCCCTCGACTTCGCGCGGATCGAGGATCGAGACGACATGCTCGGTCGTTCCATCACCGAGTTCGTCCATCCCGATGAGCTTCCGCAGATGATCGAGCGGATCGTCGGCATGGGCGACGAAGCCGGAGCGGCGACCGTTCCCGAAGAGGTCGTGATGGTCGATTCCCATGGGGTGTCCCGTCCGATGGAGGTCACGTCCGTGCGGACCGTGTGGCGCGACCGAGCGGCATATCAGGTCATCCTTCGCGACGTGAGTGCGCAGAAGGCGGTCGAGTCCACGCTGCGCCGGCAGGCTGCCCTCCTCGACCACGTCAGCAACGCGGTCATCGCCGTCGACGACGACATGACGGTTCGTTCGTGGAATCCGGCGGCCGAGCAGATGTACGGTCTGCTCGCTGCCGATGCCATCGGTCACGACCTCGACGAGGTGGTGAGTGCGCATGTGGACCCACACGCGGCGGTCTCGCTCGGCGGCACGGTCGACCAGTTGCATCGACGCGCCGACACCGGACGGTCGTTTCTCGCGCACACCTCCGTGACGACCATGGACGACGGCTTCCTCATCGTCGCCGAACCGACCCGCCGACCGCTGATCGACCGCCTGGGCACCATCCTCGCCGCCCTCCACCAGGCGGTCATCGTGGTCCGCGAAGACGGGGCCATCGAGCTTGCCAACCCCGCTGCCGCCACCATGCTCGGTCCCGACGCGATCCCCGGGGCGAGCGTGTACGAGATGCCACTGGATTTCGTCGGGGACGAATCACCGATCGCGACGTGCCTCCGAACCGGGGCGGCGATCACCGACGCGACCGCGACGATCCGGACGCCCGCGGGGGATCGGTGGCTGTCCTGCAGTTGCCGGCCCATCGACGACGTCGCCACCGAGGTCGTCGCGCTCGTGTCCTTCGTCGACATCACCGATCGGCACCGCGAACGCACCCAGCTGGCGTGGGAGGCCGTGCACGATCCACTGACCGGGCTGTACAACCGCGCCGGGATCATCCGCGAGCTCGAGTCGCACATGACAGCACTCGGAGAGGACAACGATCTCAGCTGCGTCGCCATCTACTACATCGACCTCGACAGCTTCAAGCTCGTCAACGACTCACTCGGCCACGCAGTCGGCGACGAGGTACTGCACACCGTCGCGCAGCGGCTCGCGTCGGCGACGCCGGACGAGGCAGCTGTCGGACGGATCGGCGGTGACGAGTTCGTCCTCGTCGCCACCCTCGGGATCGCCTGCTCCGCAGAGGAGATCGAGCATCACATCGACAAGATCCGTGCGACGGTGTACGAACCGATCGCGGTGAGCACGCGCAGCGAACCGTTGACGGTGGAGGCGAGCATCGGCGTCGCCACCGTCACCTCCGAGGACGACTACACCGCCACCGACCTCCTGCGCGACGCAGACATCGCTCTCTATCAGGCGCGCAAGGCTTCTCGTGCACCCTACGTCCACTTCCGGACGCACCACCGGGAAGAACTGCAGCGTCGGCAGCGCATCGAAGAGGAACTCCGACGTGCACTCGACAGCGACCCCCGTCAGTTCGAGATCCACTACCAGCCCATCGTCTCGACCGTCGACGGCACGCTTGTGGGACTCGAAGGTCTCCTGCGATGGCGGCACCCGGAGCTGGGTTCGATCTCGCCCGCCGAATTCATCCCCCTCGCAGAGGAATCCAATCTCATCGACCGCGTCGGTGCGTATGTACTGAGCACCGCGTCGGCCGAGGTGGTCGCGGTTCCACAATTGGAGGGGGTGATGTTGTGTATCAACGTCTCACGACGCGAACTCACCAACGGCCAGTTCCTGATGCGCCTGCAGGAGAACTTCACCACGTCGGGATTGAGGCCGGAATCGCTCTGCCTGGAGATCACCGAGAGTGCTCTCGCCCCGCTCGACACCGAGCTCCTCAGTCTCCTGGGTGACGTGCGCGCGCTGGGCACACAGGTGTCGCTCGACGACTTCGGCACGGGCGCCTCGTCTCTCAGCGAGTTCTACCGTCTCCCCGTCACCGTCCTGAAAACCGCCAAGTCCTTCGTCGACGCCCTCGACGAACACCACAGCGCACAAGCGATCCTCGCCGGAATCGTGACCATGGCCCACGCCGCCGGGATGAGAGTGGTCGCCGAGGGTGTGGAAACCGCCGCGCAGGCCGCCACCGTCGCAGCGGTGGGGTGCGACCTCGCCCAGGGCTATCACCTCGGCCGCCCGGTACCACTGCCCGACGTCATCAGCTCGGGAGTCCTGATCGGGGTCGATCCGTCGGTGTGGCAGAAGGCCTGAGGGTTCGACTCTCATCGTCGACGCGTCCGACATCGTGACCCGGCTGTGGTCGATATCGTCGGTGACGACGGGCCGCGCGAGTAGATTGGTTCGCAGCGTCGGGACTCGGCGAACATGAAACCGGACAGCGAGGTCACGGACATGACACACATCCTGCGGTGGTGCCCTTCGTCGAGCGGGGCCGGGCAATGAGCGACGCGCAGCAACGAGAAGTCGCCGAACAGCACACCGCGAAGGTCATCGGCGTCACCGTCGCCGCCGCGGTCGGCGGGTTCCTGTTCGGCTTCGACAGTTCGGTCGTCAACGGCGCGGTGGACTCGATCGAATCGAATTTCGGTCTCGGCAAGCTGATGACCGGTTTCGCCGTCGCCATCGCCCTGCTCGGCTGTGCCCTGGGCGCGTGGTTCGCCGGACGCCTCGCCGACATCTGGGGCCGCAAACGCGTGATGCTGCTGGGCTCCGCCCTTTTCATCATCTCCGCGATCGGCACCGGATTCACCCAGACCATCCCGGACCTGTTGCTGTGGCGCGTACTCGGCGGTATCGGCATCGGAATCGCATCGGTGATCGCACCCGCCTACATCTCCGAGATCGCACCGGCGCGCTATCGCGGCGCGCTGGCCTCGATGCAGCAACTCGCGATCACGCTGGGTATTTTCGCGGCTCTGTTGTCCGACTCACTCTTCGCCGACAGCGCAGGTGGGGCGTCGAGCGACTTCTGGTGGGGCCTGGAAGCATGGCGCTGGATGTTCCTCGTCGGCGTCATCCCCGCCGTCGTCTACGGTGTGCTCGCGTTGCTGATCCCCGAGTCGCCGCGATATCTGGTGGGACGCAACCGAGACGCCGAAGCGGCTCGGATCCTGCAGGAGGTGACCGGCGAGGCGAATCCACTCGCGCGGGTGAAAGAGATCAAGCTGACGGTCAAGCGTGAGGCGAAATCGTCCCTCAAGGACATCAGCGGCCCGTCGTTCGGACTTCACCCTCTCGTGTGGGTCGGCATCTGGCTGGCGGTCTTCCAGCAGTTCGTCGGCATCAACGCGATCTTCTACTACTCGACGACGCTCTGGCAGTCCGTCGGATTCTCCGAGAGCGACTCGTTCAAGACGTCGGTCATCACGGCGGTCATCAACGTCGCGATGACGTTTGTCGCCATCCTCTTCGTTGACCGCATCGGGCGTCGAAAGCTGTTGCTGGCCGGGTCTGTCGGCATGTTCATCGGTCTTCTCATGGCATGCGTGGCGTTCACACAGCAGATCGGCGAAGGCGAGAACATCTCGCTGCCCGACCCCTGGGGCGTGATCGCACTGATCGGTGCGAATCTGTTCGTCGTCGCGTTCGCGGCGACGTGGGGTCCGGTGATGTGGGTGATGCTGGGGGAGATGTTCCCCAACCGCGTCCGCGGTGTCGCGCTCGGCGTCTGCACCGCGGTGAACTGGGTCGCCAACTTCACCATCTCGATGCTGTTCCCGCCGATGACCGAAGCCGTCGGGCTGGGAATCATCTACGGATTCTTCGCCTTCTGTGCAGCTGCGTCGTTCTTCTACGTGTACAAGAAGGTCGAGGAGACCAAGGGGCTCGAACTCGAGGACATGGATTCGGTGGCCGCCTCCCGGCTGTCACAGTTCAACGCTGTCAAGAAAGCAAAGGACAACGCCTGACCCCCGTGGGCGACGGATACACACATGTTCGATCTTCGTGATCTTCCTCGTCGTGTGCTCGCGGCGCCGATGGCCGGTGGGCCGACCACCCCGGAACTCGTGATCGCTGTCGGCGAGGCAGGCGGTGTCGGTCAACTGGCAGCCGGCTATCTGACGCCACAGAAGCTCGCCGCAGACCTCGCCGCGGTGCGGGCAGGCGGCACCGAGACCTTCGGGGTCAACATCTTCGTCCCCGAGACCGAACCGGTGAACCGAGACAACGTCGCCCGGTACCGCTCCGAACTCATGGACTACGCGGCCTCGCTGGGCGTCGAGCTTCCGCCCCTCGACGAGCTCGGCGACGATGACGACCACTTCGATTCGAAGGTCCGCCTCGTGTGCGAGGAGCGAATCCCCCTCGTCTCCTTCGCCTTCGGCTGCCCGTCGAAAGCGACGGTCGACGAGCTGCACCGGTACGGCTGCAGTGTCGGGATCACCGTCACCACCGCCGACGACGCCGCGATCGCCCAGCACGCCGGTGCGGACTGGCTCTGCGTGCAAGGGCCCGGCGCCGGCGGCCACCGCTCGGTGTTCGACCGCCGGATCGACCCTCCCACACAGCCTCTGGACGACCTGATCCGTGCTGTCCAGGACCGTGTTCGACTTCCTGTCGTGGCGGCCGGAGGTATCGCGACCGCCGAACGCGCGCAGGAGATCCGGGCACTCGGACCCGTCGCGGTTCAGGTTGGTACGACGCTGCTGCGGACGACCGAGGCGGGCACCAAACCCGCGCATTGCGCGGCGCTCGCCGACCCGTCCCGCACCGAGACGGTGGTCACCCGCGCGTTCAGCGGCAGACCTGCTCGTGCACTGCGTAACCGGTTCACCGACAGGTTCTCCGACGCCGCGGTCGCAGAGTATCCGGCAGTCAACACACTCACCGGAGGTCTCCGACGGGCCGCGAGCACCGATCCCGATGCGATCAACCTGTGGGCCGGAACCGGCTTTCGCGAGGCAGTCGTCGAGTCCGCCGCTGCCACCGTCGAACGCCTGGGCTGAGGGCGGCTCCACTCAGGACCCGTGGGGGTCGGCCTGATTGAGCATGGCGACCACGTCGGCGTAGTAGCCGCGCGCCTCGCCGTACCGCAGGACCTTCACCCGCTCGACGTGCAACTCGATGGCCTCCGGTTGTGACTCGATGAGCGCGACGACCTCGGTGACGAAGTCGTCGAGAGGCATCGCGAAGTCGCTGTCGCGATGTCCGGGCATCAGGTCCGTTCGTACCGCGGGCGGCACCAGTTCGACGACGTCCACCGAGGTGTCGGCAAACTGGAGTCGCAACGATTCGCTCAGCATGTGGATGGCGGCCTTGGTCGCGTTGTAGGTCGGCGTGGCGCGCAGCGGGGTGAAGGCGAGTCCCGAGGAGACCGTCATGATCGTGGCCGCGGGTTGTGCCAACAGGTGTTCGATGAACGCGGCGATCAGCCGGACAGGACCGAGGAGGTTGGTCGTGACGGTGGCTTCGGCCGACGCCAGGAAGCCCGCGGGGGAGGACCAGTCCTCGACGCGCATGATCCCGGCCATGGTGATGAGCACATTGAGCTTCGGGTGATCGGCGATGACCTGCTTTGCGGCGGACTCGACGGCGGCCGGGTCGGTGGTGTCGATCGAGACGGTGTGCAGGCCGGGGTGTTCGCGGCCGAGCCGGTCGAGCAGTTCGGTGCGTCGGCCTCCGACGATGACGGTGTTGCCCTTCTCGTGCAGGCGCAGGGCCAGCGCGAGGCCGATGCCGCTGGTCGCGCCGGGAATGTAGATGGTGTTTCCGGTGATGTTCATGCACTCAGCGTCGAACACCCCAGGCGGCCTATCCAGAGACCACTCATCCGGGGATCGCCGATCCCTGGCTCAGGCGTCGGGTCGTCGGGATACTGGTCGGATGGACCGTGATGCCCTCGCCGGTTTCCTCAAGAACCGGCGCGACAGCCTGCAGCCGTCGGATGTGGGTGTGGTGACCGGGCCGCGGCGACGCACCGCGGGCCTGCGCCGCGAAGAGGTGGCGCAGCTGGCGGCGATGTCGACCGACTATTACACGCGTCTCGAACAACGACGCGGACCCCAACCCAGCACACAGATGCTGGCCGCACTCACCCGCGCGCTGCGCCTCACACCCGACGAACGGGACTACATGTACCGCGTCGCCGGACACAGTGCGCCGGACCGCATCGTCGGTTCGGACTACATCGCGCCGGGTCTCATGCGTGTTCTGGACCGGCTCACCGACACGCCTGCACTGATCATCTCCGCACTCGGCGAGACCTTGGTCCAGAACGACTCCGCCCGAGCATTGTTCGGCGACGTCAGCCATCTGACAGGCTTCGAGCGGAGCGCCATCTACCGCTGGTTCGCCCGACCGGACCAGGAGCGGTGGCGCTATCCGCCCGACGACCACGACCGGCAGAGCCGAGCCCAGGTGGCGTCACTGAGAGCCGCCTACGGAGCCATGGGTGCGGATTCTCGCGCCGGTGCCCTCGTCGGCGAGCTCTCGCGACTCAGCAGCGAGTTCGGACATCTGTGGCGGACCCAAGTGGTGAGCAGGCGGTTCGAGGACCACAAAACGCTGATCCACCCCGAGCTGGGGTCCATCGAAGTCGACTGCCAGGCATTGTTCACCGAAGACGCGAGTCAGGTGCTGCTGGTACTGACGGCCGCGCCGAGAACCGATGCCGCGGGCAAGATCGAGTTGTTGAATGTTCTTGGTACACAGCGGATGGAGTCCGCAGGCCGGTGACGTCCACGGCCGATCACCCGTCGAGGAGCCCGGGAGGTCCACGAGAGGAGCGATGATGAGTAAGCGGCCAATACCCTTCGCGGTCGACGAGCACGGGAGGTTCTTCCACGGCACGAAGGCCGGCCTGGAGGTCGGTCAGCTGCTGACCGCCGGCTTCGGGTCGAATTTCGAAGAGGGACGCACTTCGAACCACATCTACTTCACCGGGACGCTCGACGCTGCCACCTGGGGCGCAGAGCTCGCAGACGGCGAGGGGCGCGGACGGATCTACATCGTCGAACCGACCGGCGCCTTTCACGACGACCCCAACGTGACCGACAAGAAGTTACCGGGCAATCCGACGCGCTCGTTCCGGTCGACGGAGCCGGTCCGCGTCGTCGGCGAGATCGAGAACTGGGTGGGTCACGATCCCGAGCAGCTGAAGGCGATGCTCGACTCCCTGGCCGAACTTCGACGCAGCGGTGCGGCCGAGATCTACGACTGACCGTCGGGACGGGCGTTGATCCGCTTGCCGATGGCGGCGAGCTGGCGGATCTGCGTGCGCGTGAGCCGGTCGACGACGAGTTCGCGGACGTTGGCAAGGTACCCCGGTGCGGTCTCGACAACCTTCGCCCAACCCGATTCGGTGAGAACAGCATTGGTGAACCGGCCGTCGTCGGGGCACGCGTGTCGCTCGACCCATCCGCGCTTCTCGAGGCGGCCGACGACGTGGGACAGACGCGACAGCGACCCGTAGGACAGCTCCGCGAGTTCACTCATGCGCAGTGTGCGTTCGGGTGCCTCGGACAACGCGGACATCACCTCGTACTCGAAGTGGGTGAGCTGGGCGTCGCGAAGCAGCTGTGCATCGAGGGCGTGGGGGAGACGCGCGAGAGCGGTCGCCACCTGAATCCAGGCGTCCATCTCCTCGTCGTCGAGCCACCTCGGCTCCGGCTCAGTGGGCATTTGCGCAGTGTATCGGAGCCGCGGCGGCCAGACCTCGTTTGACGCGTCAACTATTGCCTCCTAGTCTCAAGTTGACGCATCAAGTCACATTCTTCGACATTAAGGCAATCCCGTCATGACAAATCCCATCGTTCGTAGCGTGGGCATCCTGCTCGGCCGTGTCGCTCTCGGCGTGATCTTCCTCGCCCACGGCCTCCAGAAGTTCCAGCAGAACGGCTGGTCGGGCCCCCAGACGGGCTTCGACATGATGGGTGTGCCGGTGGCATCGCTCTCGGCCTTCGTGGTCACCTGGCTCGAGATCCTCGGCGGCATCGCCCTGATCGTGGGACTGCTGACGCCGATCGTCGGGGCGCTGCTCGCCCTGACGATGGTCGGCGCACTGTTCATCACCCACATCGACAACGGCATCTGGGCGTCGGACGGCGGCTACGAGCTGGTGTTGTCGCTCGCGGCCGGCGCGCTTCTGCTCGCCGTCGCCGGCGCCGGACGCTTCAGCGTCGACGCACTTCTCGGGTCGAAGGTCAGCTGGCTGGCCGCCGACGACGCACGGTCCCGTGATCTGGCCGGCGCCACCAACTGAATCGGACCACCCTGCCACGGACCCGCATCCCTCCCGGGGTGCGGGTCCGTTGTATCTGCTCCGACCCCGGGCCGTGGCCTAGAGTCGCGGTGCGGGCGTCGACGTCGCCGGTGGCCCCGCTACGCCGAGAGATGAGGGACATGACCTGGTTGATGCTGATCGCCGCCATCGCCTCCGAAGTCGCCGCGACCCTGTCGCTGAAGGGCTCGGAGACCACGCCGGCCCTGTACATCGTCGTCGTGGTCGGCTACGCGATCGCATTCGCGTTGCTGGCCGCAGTCCTGAAGCGGGGCATGGGAATCGGCGTGGCATACGGGGTCTGGTCGGCGTCGGGCGTCGCCCTCACCGCGATTCTGGCGACGTGGATCTTCGGTGAGGCCTTCAGCCCCGTCATGGGTATGGGTATCGCATGCATCGTGATCGGCGTCATCCTGGTCGAAACCGGTTCGCAGTCGCACGCGGAGCAATCCCGGGTCGACGCGATCCACGGTGAGGCGTGAGCATGGCCTACGCGTTCATCGTTCTCGCCATCATCGCCGAGGTCACCGCGACCCTGGCACTCCGCGTCGCGACCGACGGACGGCCACGTGCCTATGCCGTCGTCGCGGTCGGATACGTCACCGCCTTCGTCTCCTTGACCGTCGGATTGCGGCACGGCGTACCGCTGGGCGTCGCATACGGGATCTGGGCGGCGGCAGGGGTCGCCGCCACGGCGGTCGCGGCACACTTTCTCTTCGGTGAACAGCTCAACCGCCGGATGGTCGCGGGGATCGGCGTCATCGTCGTCGGGGTACTGCTCGTCGAACTCGGCGCCATCCACTGACCACCCCGCACACCTCTCGCAGGGCCCCGCGCTGACGGCGGACACAGCCGGCATCGACATCGAGCGCACGGGCTCATTACCACACCGAACTCGCCATGTCGCGACAATCACCCGGAATCGCGGGAATGCGACTGTGTTTATCCTGAGGCGTGATCAGCTCACCAGGCCATTTCCCGACGTCAGGACGCATCCGCAATGCCGCGTTCGCGTCGAAGGTCATGTCGGCAGACGATGCGGCGAAAGTTATCCAACCCGCCGACACCGTCGCGATCAGCGGTTTCGCGAGCGCAGGTACCCCGAAAGCGGTCATTCCCGCCCTCGCGAACCGAATCCGCGACGCCCGGGCGTCCGGCGCCGACTTCACGATCAACCTCCTGACCGGCGCGTCGGTGTCCACGGAGACCGAGCGCCTGCTGGCCGAGGTCGACGGAATCGCCCTGCGCATGCCGTACCAGTCGGAGTCGACAGCACGTAAACGCATCAACGACGGGCGTATGGACTACGTCGACATCCATCTGTCCCACGTCGCCCAGCAGGTGTGGGAGGGCTACTACGGCAGGGTCGACGTCGCTGTCGTCGAGGTCGCCGGGGTGACCGAGGCGGGCGAGTTGATCCCGTCGGCGTCGGTCGGCAACAACAAGACCTGGCTCGACGTCGCCGGCAAGGTCATCCTCGAGGTCAACTCGTGGGTCCCCGAGGCCGTGGAGGGCATGCACGACATCTACTACGGCACGGCGTTGCCACCCCACCGCAAACCGATCCAGCTCACCCGCGTCGACGATCGAATCGGGCAGCCGACGTTCCGCGTCGATCCCGCCAAGGTGGTGGCGGTCGTGGAGACCCGGGGTCGCGACAGCGCCAGTCCACTGATGCCGCCCGACGCGGTGAGCGAGGCCATCGCGAGTCACGTCATCGAGTTCTTCGACCATGAGGTCAGGGCCGGCCGCCTGCCGGCCGACTCGCTGCTGCCGTTGCAGGCCGGGATCGGCAACGTCGCCAACGCGGTCCTCGGCGGGCTCGACCGCAGTTCGTACCGCAACCTGATGTGCTACTCCGAGGTCATCCAGGACAGCATGCTGCGCCTGATCAAGGACGGCACGGTGGAGCACGCCTCCACTACGGCGCTCGCACTGAGCGAGGAGGGGATCGAAGAGCTCACCGCCAACATCGACTTCTACCGCCACCACATCACTCTGCGCCCGCAGGAGATCAGCAATCATCCCGAGATCGTCCGCAGGCTCGGCGTCATCGCCATGAACGGGATGCTCGAGTCCGACATCTACGGCAACGTGAACTCGACCCACGTCATGGGTACCAAGATCATGAACGGCATCGGGGGGTCGGGCGACTTCGCCCGCAACGGCTATGTGTCGATGTTCCTCAGTCCGTCGACCGCCCGCGACGGCGCCATCTCCGCGATCGTCCCGATGACCCCGCACGTCGACCACACCGAACACGACACCCAGGTCATCGTCACCGAGCACGGACTGGCCGACCTCCGTGGGCTCTCGCCACGACGCCGGGCACCGCTCATCATCGACAAGTGCGCGCACCCGGACTTCCGTCCGCTGCTCCACGACTACTTCGCGCGGGCGGAGGCCCAGCCCGGCGCCGGCCAGACCCCGCACATCCTCGGCGAGGCCTTCGGTTTCCATCAGCGCTACCTGGAGACCGGCTCCATGCGCTGACGGCAACGACGACGCGGGTCCCCGCGGGACGACGACGCGGGTCCCCCGCGGGACGATGCGGCTTGCCCACGGCAGTCACCGGGGGTCGGTGTCCGCGCGATCGCTGTCCGTCGGCTCGGCGTGACCGTTGTCGCGCGGATTGTCGAAGAACACGTCGATTTCCTGAAAACCCTTGTTGCGCTGCGCGCGAACCTGAGCCGAATACGCCGCCTCGTCGCCCCTCGTGAGGCTGACGTTGTCGGTGAACGGGGTGAGCAGCGACCGCGGGTAGAGGTGGTCGACGCGAACGGCGTTGGCCTCCAGACACACCACGATCACGATGGCCGACACATAGAGGAACGCCAGCAGACCCAGCACGATCGCGAAGACTCCGTTGGTCGCGTCGGTGTTGCCGATGATGTGCTGGACGTACACCGCCCCGAAGGTCTGGATCACCTGCCAGCACACCGCCGCCGCCGCGGCGCCGGGCAACACATCACGGACCGAGACGTCACGGGCGGTGCCGATGCGGAACGCGATCGTGAACACCCCGGTGCTCAGGATCACCGATCCGATGACGGTGACCCAGCGGCCGAGGAGACCCAGTTCGAAGGCCGCCGAGACGCCGTTGACCACGGTCAGTCCGATGATCGCGAACCCGATCGTCGACAACAGCAGCAGGCCTCGCAGTCGCGCGAAGATCGGATCCGGACGTTCGTTGCGGGGCACCGCCCAGATCGTGTTCATCGCGTTCTGGGCGGCCACGGCGACTCCCAGCCCGCCGTAGAGCGAGACCACGACGCCGATGACGATCGCCGGAACACCGCCGCTGAGTTTTTCCGGCTCCTCGAGCTGACCGCCGATGACCGGGATCTGACTCATCGCCGAGTCCAGGATGCGCTGTTGCAGATCGGGATTGTCGGCCAGCACGATGCCGAGGATCGTGGCGAACAGCAGGAGCAGCGGGAACAGCGAGATGAACGCGTAGTAGGCGCACAGAGCGGCCAGGTAGGCGCCCTGATCGTCGACGAACTTGTAGATGACGGCCAGGGGAAAGCCGGTCGCCGGATGGCGTCGTTGGAAGTTGTCGACGCGTTCGGACAGCGACACCCACTCACCCTTTTCGTCGATGTCCGGTCGTACCGAACACCTCTCGTCATCGGTTTGTGCTGACTGTAGCCCCACCTGCACTCACATGGAGGCAGTCGCTGCGGCACGCCGACCGGCGAACGGGTCGGCCACCGGCACGCGCAGCGCGCGCAACGGTTTCCCGAGTCGCCAGTAGGCCAGGCCCGCCAGCCCCCGAGGGAAGAACCGCGAGGTCGTGGTGACCTGGACACCCTGATCGGCACCGTCGGTCTCGCACAGCCCGTACTCGACATAGGCACGCCCGAACCTGCCGTCGGCCACGCGGATCCGCACCAGATCGGGGTGTCGGGCTTCGACGACATCGCCACGATGACCGGCCGATCGATTGCATGCGTCCCACGTGTCGGCGGCGCGGCGCTCCTCCGCCGAGTGGTGGGTCACCTCCTCGAACATCTCCTCGCCAGCCCATTTCGGGTCGGTGGGGATGGGCTCCGCGGGAGACGTGTCGGCAGTCGCGTTGGACCATGACGCCGGTCCGTCGCCGCGAGCCGCACGGTTCAGTGTCTGCGCCACGGCCTGCGAGTACGGGGTCAGCCCGCCGGGCGGCCGGGGGATGATCGCGTCGACGACCCGGTCACGGCACACCGCGTCGCATTCCAGCGATTCGATGAGCGGCCGCACGATCTTTCCCCGAATCGGCGTGACGAACCTGACCCAGCGGCTGGCCACCGACGGGGTGAGGAACGGCAGGACGATCATCGTGCGCGGTCGCAGCCCCGCGACCTCGGCGTAGACCTGCATCATGTCGCCGTACTCGAGAACATCGGGACCGCCGATGTCCCAGGTCCGCGACTCCGGCACGAACGCAGTGGCCGCTTCGACGAGGTAGTGCAGTGCGTCGCCGACCGCGATGGGCTGGATTCTGTTGTGCACCCACCGGGGCGTGGTCATCGCCGGAAGGCGTTCGGTGAGATGGCGGATCAGTTCGAACGACGCCGAACCCGAACCGATCAGGGTGCCGGCCTGGAGCGCGATCGTCTCGACCGGCGAGTCGATGAGGATGTCGCCGACCTCGGCTCGGGAGGCCAGATGCTCGGAGAGCGAGGTGTTCTCCGGGTGCAGCCCACCGAGATAGACGATGCGCGACACCCCGCACTCCTGCGCAGCCGCCACCACGTTCTCGGCGGAACGACGTTCCTCGGCAGCGAAGTCGGCGTCGCCGCTCATCGAGTGCACCAGGTGGTAGACGACGTCGACCCCGTCGAAGGCGGCGATGAGCGAGTCCCGATCGGCGAGATCGCCGCGGACGACCTCGGCGTCACGGTCGGCGAGCCAAGGCGCGCCGCGCAGCTTCGACGGTGTCCGTGCCAGCGCACGGACGCGGTGGCCGCGAGCCAGCAGCCGAGGTGCCAGCCGACCGCCGACGTAACCGGTGGCCCCGGTGACCAGGCATGTACGCGACTCGTTCACGTCTCTCCTCTGTGGATCAGGTTCTCCCACAGGCTAGGACGTGATCATCCCGATCGGAGACGCTCGGCAACGCTCGGTGCCGGATCGTTTCTCAGGCCACGGATTCGTCACGATGGTCACGGTGAAGCCATCGCCGACTGATCGTCCGAATGGTCACGCTCCACGTCCAGCCTTGGCGTTCAACCACGTCAGCGCCTGCAGTTCGGTCACCAACCCGATCCCGTGGCCGAGGAACGTGCCGGGCAGAACCGTCGGCAGGTACATGGTCTCCACTGTCACGTCGGCACCGCCGGCTCGCCAGGACCGCACCATCCGGTCGGTTCCCCGGGCGTCGACGACGTCGTCACCGCGATTCTGTGTGACGAACACCGGCATGCTCGGCGCGACCCGGCCCAGCCGCTGATCGTTGACCGCGGTGGCCCATGGTTCCGAACGCAGGTGGGCGGCGATCGGCCGGCCGTCCTTGGTGTAGAAGCGGGTCGGCACAAACGGATTCATGCGCATCACGTCGAAGACGCAGTAGGTGTTGACCTGTCGCAGGATCTGTCTTCCCAGCGGATTGAACGGGGCGAGGAACGCGGCTCGATGCTGCGGATACGCGGCGATGAAACCGTTGACCACCCAGCCGACGCCGCCGCCGAGCAAGCTGCCGTCGCCCAGGCGGGCCAGGTCGGCGAGTTCGGGCGCGGGCGCTCCGGCGAATGCCGCGAAGATGGGCAGTTCAGGCGCATACGACGAGGCGAGCTCCGCCCCCGCGCCCGCGGCGAAACCGCCCTCGGAATAACCCCACAGAGCGACCGGTGCCTCGGCACTGACACCGAACCGCGGATTTCTCGCCACCCGGGCCATGTCCAGCATCGAGGTGCCCAGTGATCGCCGATTGAGGTAGGGGTGGTCACCGGGGGTGCCCAGGCCCTCGTAGTCGGTCATCGCGACGGCATACCCGCTGGCCAAGAGCCCACCGATGGCGAGCTCTTCGTATTGCTGCCCGTATCGCAACAACTTCGACGGCGCGCATTGGTCGCCGGCACCGATGGTTCCGGAGCCGATCACGACCAGCGGCCGCTCACCCCGTCCGGGCCACGGGGTGCGGGGGACCAGGACCGTGCCCGTCACCGCGGTGGGCCGGTCCCGGGCACCGGTGCTCGCATACATCACGGTGGTGGTCCGGGCGTCGATGTTGGCCCCGGTGAACGGAATGACCGCCGCGTACGAGGGCGCCGATCGGATGAGTGCGCCGGGCTTACTGTCGAATACGCTCGGCGGGGAGTAGAACCCGGCGAACGGATCGGCGGCGACAGGACCCGTTCCCAGTGCGCACGTCGCCGACGCTGCGACGACGAGGCCGGTGAGGACTCGCTTCCACCGTCCGGCGCGCGGAGACGTCCTCGACCGCGCGCCGCGATGGAGCATGAACGAACCCTGTCGACTGCCCCCGATGGCCATTCATCCATTTGTGGTCCGGGCGCCCCGTCTGTCAAGACCCGCGGCCGTGACAGTCCTGGTCGACGAGCGTTCAGCGCCTCAGCGCGCCGACCTCTTCCCGGCGATCGCGACCTTGCGGAGCACGACGGCAGTTGCCGCGGCGACGGCGACCCATGGCCCGCCGACCAGCAGGGGATCGATCCAGGCGTGGTTGCCGTCGACGCGTTTGCGCCCGACCCGCGACGACCAGCCGTGGTGGCTGAACTCCGAGGCGATCCCGGTCTCGGTGATCGGGTTGTCCGGTCGCGCCGTCGCGAAGGAGGCCACGTGGGCTTCGACCGACGCCACTCGATCCGCGCCGAGAAGGATCAGCCAGTGCGCAGCACGACCCTCACTGAACCGGTACGCCGACCGCCTGATCTTCCCGGACAGGCCACTCGGTGGCGTCGATGTGCCGAAAACCGGTGTGAGAAAGGCGTGTTCGTTCGATCTCTCGCGTGGCCAGAGTTCGGGCTGATCCTCGGGCACGTCCCAGTGCACACCCGGGGCGGGGGCGACGGGCAGTTCTTGCGGGACCGCGGGCCGTCGGGCCGGATCGGCGTCGACGCCCCAGCCCGGAATCCGGTCGACGAGCGCGGAGGTGTCGGGGTCGTTCGGGCGGTCTGCGGGATAGGCAGGCATGTCGTGTCCTCCTCAGCCGGCGTCGGCGACGATGATCGGTTTGATGCAGTTGTCGAGTTTGGCGGAGAAGATGTGGTAGCCCTCCGCGATATGCTCCAACGGAATACGGTGGGTGACAATGTCGTTCGGCTTGAAATAGCCGTTGCGGATGTGCTCGAACAACCGCGGCCATTGTCGCTTCACCGGACATTGGTTCATGTTGAGGGTCAGCCCCTTGTTCATGGCGTCGCCGAACTTCACCGCGCTGAACATCGGACCATAGGCGCCCATGACAGAGACCGTCCCGCCCTTGCGGACGGCGTCGATGGCCCAGTTGAGCGCGATGGGCGATCCTCCCTGCAATTTGAACTTCGCCGAACTCACGTGTTGCACGAAGTTGCCGTCGGCCTCGGCACCCACCGCGTCGATCACCCGGTCGGCGCCGATGTTGTCGGTGATGTTCTTCAGATGCACGATGATGTCGTCGTACTCGGCGAAGTTGTACGTCTCCGCATGGGCGAACTGTTCGGCCTTGTCCAGCCGGTACTGCAGGTGATCGATCACGATGACCCGTCCGGCGCCCATGAACCACGCCGATCGCGCCGCGTACAGGCCGATGGGGCCCGCGCCGAAGACGATCACGGTTTCGCCCTGCCGGATGTCGGCGAGTTGCGCCCCGAAGTAGCCGGTCGACAGGGCATCGGTGAGCAGCAGCGCGTCCTCGGGATCCATCCAGTCGGGTATGACGCTGGGTCCCACGTCGGCGAAGGGCACTCGCACGAACTCGGCCTGCCCGCCGTCGTAGCCGCCGCAGGTGTGTGAGTATCCATAGATGCCGCCCACCGCGGTCGCATTCGGATTCACGTTGTGGCAGTTCGAGTACAGGCCGCGAGCACAGAAGTAGCACGTGCCGCAATAGATGTTGAACGGCACCATCACCCGATCGCCGACGCTGAGGTTCTGCACGGAACCTCCCACCGACTCGACCACGCCGATGAACTCGTGTCCGAAGGTCATCCCGGGCCGGGTGTCGGGCATCATCCCGTGGTATAGATGCAGATCGGATCCGCAGATGGCCGCGTGGGTCACCCGGACTATGGCGTCGTTGGGATGTTCGATGCGGGGCACCGGCTTCTGCTCCACCCGGACCTTGTACGGCCCGCGATAAACCATCGCGCGCATGGTGTCAGAACTCATGCCGTCCTCTCGTCTCTGTTCGGTGATCTGTTGCCGTGGACTCAGGCAACCGGGGCGTCCAACCGCCGGAGCCCGTCATCGGCGTCGGTGCTGTGCCCGGCCGAGTACCCCGATACCTCACACCTCAACCTGTGGGTTTGAGCGCTTTGTGGCGGTTTTCTGTGATCGCTCGAGGGCGTTAGTTTCCGATCACGAGGATGCTGGCGGCGGATTCTATGACGTCGTCGGTGATTGTCTCGAGTTGGTTGATCTTGAGCACTCGGGCGATCTGAGGGAAGAGGCGTTCGAGGAGTCGGAAGTTGCCCCGGGTGATGCGTTCGATCGCGGCGATAGCTTGAGCGTCGGTGAAGTCGTCAGGGTCGAGGGTGCGGCCGAGGCGTTTCCAGTGGCGGTCGAGGACGAAGAGCAGTTCTTCTCGGCCGAGTGCCCGGTAGCGGTGTGAGAATCCGAGGCGAGAGTAGAGCTGCGGGTAGTGGCGGAAACGCTGATCGATGCCAGGCATGCCGATGAGGATGATCGCCAGTATTTCAGCCGCCGCCTGGTGTCTCATAAACGTTAGCTTTTGAAACGCCAAAGAGGCCGTCGTTCCTGATCGCGAGACGAGATGGTGGTGGGCCGTTCCGTGCGTTCGCTTTTTTCTCTCTCAACGGGAGCGCAGCAGTGTTTCCAACCTGGAATCCGCGTGCAGTCGCTCGAGGCGCACGCGGCTGGCTGAGGCAACGACGGTCTCTACTTCGTCGATTCCGGTGGCTGCGCACCAACTTTGGTCTTCGGGCCACCAGTAGTTGGGGGTACGCATTCGTGTGGCCGGCTCGCTAGTCGCCCGCGCTTGCACGACCTGATAAGAAAGTCCGCCTCTATCTGGCCCGTCTGATACTCGGGCGCACCCCCGGATCGGTTCGTCGAGGAACTCTCCCCAGCCCTCCCAAAATAGACCATATCGTGCATCGCGGAGGTGTTCGTAGACCGACTCGATTAGCTCAGGTGGTAGCGAGCCCATCTCAGGTCCGTCGTCGAAAACGCCTTCAACCACCGGGTCCGGGCTTACGACGCCGGTGACGTCGGTGAAGTCGACCTGTGGGGACATGGTTGCGCCGGTAGCGGCGGCGATCTGGGTCCACGTGACCGGGTGCTGCCTTCCGGATTCGTCGTACACGTAGCCGGGATGCAGAATCCTCACTATGTGCGGATAGCGGTCGGCTAGCCATCCGCCTGCCCCGTCGGGATAGGGGTAGGGGGCAAGCCACTGTGCTGGCTCGGCTGACGGGTGGCCGAGCCACCCAAATTGTGGAGACATCCCCCCCACGCTAGTGCGGGCGCATCGGCTAATGGCATCGGCCGATGCGCCACGAAGCAATCAAGAAAACCCGCCAACAAACACTGTGATCCACACCTCAACCCGTCGGCCCGGACTCCGGACGTACCGGCGTCGCCGCCGGGGTGTAGAAAAGGACCGGGTCGACGAGCTCCCGAAAGGAACGACCGATGTCTGTGGTTTCGTACGTGATCGCCGGTTCCGAGGCGACGGGAGGTGCGGGTATCCAGGCTGACCTGCGTACCTTCGCGCAGCTCGGGACCTACGGCGTGGGGACGATCACCTGCATCGTCTCCTTCGACCCCGAGGCGAACTGGGGCCATCGGTTCGTGCCCGTCGACGCCGCCGTCATCGCCGATCAGATCGAGGCCGCCACCGTTGCGCACGAGCCCGATGTCGTCAAGGTCGGCATGCTCGGGACCCCTGCGACGATCTCGACGGTGGCCGAAGCCCTCGCGGCCCGCCCGTGGCGGCACGTCGTCGTCGATCCGGTTCTGATCTGCAAGGGGCAGGAAGCAGGCGCGGCGTTGGACACCGACAACGCGCTGCGCTCCGAGATCCTGCCGCTGGCCACGGTCGTGACACCCAATCTGTTCGAGGCCGCGACGCTGGCCGGTATGGATGAACTCACCAGCGTCGACGATCTGGCAGCGGCGGCTCGCCGGATCGCCGACCTCGGCCCACGTCATGTGGTCGTCAAAGGGGGCGTCGGGTTGCCCGGCGACGAGGCCATCGACGTCGTGTTCGACGGCAAGGAGATCACCGTGCTCCGCGAACCCAAGGTGGGCAACGAGCGTGTGTCGGGTGCCGGATGCGTGTTCGCCGCCGCCACGACCGCCGAGCTGACCAAGGGTGCCGATGTCCTCGACGCCGTGCGGACGGCAAAGAAGTTCACCCACGACGGCATCGTCCGACGGCTGGCATCGCATGCACCGTTCGATGCCGTGTGGCCCGGACAGCGATAACCCAACTCCGCGAGCCCTCAGTTGTCAGCGCGAACCGGGACCCGGCACCGATGACCTGACGGTCCTCAGCCCTCACCGCGTGACTCGCGCAGCTCGCGGCCGCGTTCGATGAACTCCCGGTCGGTCTTCTCGTTCTTCTCCGAAGCCGTGGTGTCGCGAGGCGGCAGCTGCAGACGTTCTTCGGCAGGAAGTCCCGCTTGGAGTTCACGTCCACGTTCGAGCTCCGCGTCGAACTCGGCACCGAAGAGCAGGGCCAGGTTCGTCAGCCACAACCACAGCAGGAAGACGATCACACCAGCCAGCGCCCCGTAGGTCTTGTTATAGCTCCCGAAGTTCGAGACGTAGAGCGCGAAGAGCGCCGAGGCGAGAATCCACGTGATGATCGCCAGCACCGCACCGGCACTGATCCACCGGAACTTCGGCTGTTTCACATTGGGCGTCGCCCAGTACAACAACGCGACGATCACGATGACGAAGACCAGCACCACCGGCCATCGGACGATGTTCCACACCGTCAACGCCGTGCTGCCCAGTCCGATGGCATCGCCGATCGACTGTGCGATCGGACCGCTGACCGCGAGCATCAGCGCCACCACGGCTGCGAGGAGCAGCGCGACCAGGGTCACCAGCAGCATGATCGGACGCAGTTTCCAGATCGGTCGGCCCTCGTCGACCTCGTACATGCGGTTCATCGCCCGGCCGAATGCGCCGACATAGCCCGAAGCAGACCACAGCGCGCCGGCCAGGCCCAGAACCAGCGCGAGTCCGGCGCTGGGAGCGGAGACGAGCTGTTGGATCGGGTCGCGGAGGGTGTCCACCGCCGACGACGGACCGAGGTCCTCGACCATGGTCATCACCGCGTCCACGGTCTTCTCGCCCTGCCCGAACACACCGAGTAACGACACAAGCGCCAGCAGCGCCGGGAACAGCGACAACACCGAGTAATAGGTGAGCGCCGCAGCCAGATCGGTGCACTGATCGCGGGAGAACTCGCGCGCCGTCTTGCGCAGGACGAACCACACCGACGGTTTCGTCAGATCTGTCGGCGATTCCGGTTTGCGGGGATCGTCGGGATCAGCGGCCGCGGGATCATCCTGCGGGTCCAGTTCTCGCCGTTGCTTCATTGCCCACGAATAGCCGCTCCGGGTTCGCTCCAAACACCCCGCGCCGCGCGGACATCCACGACGACCGGATCCCACCGATTCTCTGTGGGGCTTAACCTGTTCCGTTGGGCTGAATTCGTGTGGTCCCTGACACAGGTCGTTCATAGTCTTTCCTCATCCGAGGAAGGGAACGGCAATGCAGTCGCTCGTCTGTCACACCTGTGAGGCCCGCGTGTCCGTCGCGAAGTACAGCCCCGCTCACACGAGCATCCAATGGACCGGCGAGGCCAAGCAGACCTGCCGGGAGATGGTCGCCGCTGCCGCCGTCGCCAACGGCGGGTATGTGCTGCGATGCGAGGCTCTCGACCGCAGTGTGGACGAGGCCGCGGCACGGGGCGACATCCCGATGTCCACCCGCGCCGAGCCCACCGTCCGGCCCCTCGCCGCCGAGGACCTCGTCACGCACCCGCAGTGACCATCGAGTCCTGACCACCGGACCGGCCCATCACCGCGGCCGCGCCGTTCGAAGAACAGCCCGCAGTTCCAGCCCGTTACACCCAGCCCCCTCACACCCAGATGGAGAGACAATGACCGTCGAACAAGAGCGGATCGAGATCCGCAGCATCGAAACCGGCACCAACCCAACCCGTTTCGCGCGCGGATGGCACTGCATCGGGCTCGCCAAGAACTTCCGCGACGGAAAGCCGCACCAGGTGCAGGTCTTCGGCACCGATCTGGTCGTCTTCGCCGATTCCACCGGCAAGCTCAACGTCCTCGACGCGTTCTGCCGGCACATGGGCGGCAATCTCGCCCGCGGGGAGATCAAGGGCGACGCGATCGCCTGCCCGTTCCACGACTGGCGCTGGAACGGCAAGGGCCGCTGCGAATCCGTGCCGTATGCGCATCGCACCCCGAAGGTCGCGCGAACCAAGGCCTGGACCACCATGGAACGCAACGGGGTCTTGCTGGTGTGGCACTGCCCGCAGGGAACCGAACCGACCCCCGAACTCGCGATCCCGGAGATCGAGGGTTACGAGGACGGCCAGTGGAGCGACTGGACCTGGACGACGATCCACGTCGAAGGGTCGCACTGCCGCGAGATCGTCGACAACGTCGTCGACATGGCCCACTTCTTCTACGTGCATTACCAGATGCCCGAGTTCTTCAAGAACGTCTTCGACGGACACATCGCCGGCCAGCACATGCGCTCCTACGGGCGTGACGACATCAAGACCGGTGTGCAGATGGACCTTCCCGATGCCCAGACCATCTCGGACGCGTTCTACTACGGACCCTCATTCATGCTCGACACGATCTACACCGTCGCCGACGGCACCACCATCGAGTCGAAGCTGATCAACTGCCACTACCCGGTCACCAACAACTCGTTCGTCCTGCAGTTCGGCACGATCGTCAAGAAGATCGAAGGCATGTCCGACGAGCAGGCCGCAGAGATGGCGACGATGTTCACCGACGGACTGGAAGAGCAGTTCGCGCAGGACATCGAGATCTGGAAGCACAAGTCTCGCATCGAGAATCCGCTCCTCACCGAGGAGGACGGTCCCGTCTACCAGCTGCGTCGCTGGTACAGCCAGTTCTACGTCGACGTCGAGGATGTCACGCCGGACATGACACAGCGTTTCGAGTTCGAGGTCGACACCAGCCGGGCACTCCAGAACTGGCACAAGGAAGTCGAGGAGAACCTCGCCGCTCCCAAGGAGTGACGCTCTTCCCTCGGCCCGGCCTGAACAAGGGCGGGCCGAGGGGTTCATCCCGGCGGACGCATTCTTGGGCGCCCGATCACGAAGCGGGAGTACGCATACCGTCGACGAAGACGGTGACCATGGTCCTGGCGAGATCGGCCAGCGTGTTGTCCGGGGTCGGGGTGAACCATCGCGACGCGTGCCACACCGCGTCATACAGAAGTTCTTGAAACACCTTGGGGTCGATGTCGGTACGGAGAATTCCGGCAGCGACCCCGTCGTTGATGGCCTCGCGCCAGGCGATTTCCATCATGTCCGCGGTGGCCGCCATGTCGGCCTCGACCACCCGCTCACGCATGTACTCACCTTCGCGACGCCAGATCGAGGTGGCGCCGTGGTACTGCTCGCTGGTCGTCAGCGCGATCTCGGCCAGGGCCTCGAGGCGTGCGATTGGCTCGAGCCCGCGAGCCAACACCGACTCGCACCGAGCCGACAGGTCGACGATGTATTCGCGGATGATCTCGGTGACGATTGCTTCCTTGGAAGGGAAGTAGTGATAGAGCGCGCCGGAGTGCACGCCCACCGCGTCGGCGATCTCCCGGATGGTGGTCGCGGAAACTCCCTTACGGGCGAAGATCTCGGCCGATCGGTCGACTATCAGCTGCTTGCGTTCCTGCGGATTCAACGGTTCCACCCCTGCCGGCTCCGGGCGCCATCTGCGCCTCGGTGGTGATTCTGCCACATTCATTGATCAAGCGATCAATAAAGGCAGCCTCATGGCGTGGCGGCGAACCCCGTGTAAGCCCGAACCCGATTCCCTTCAGGAGTATGCATGACCATCTACCCACCCGTGTCCAATTCCCCAGCGTCGAATTCCCCAGCGTCGAATTCCCCAGCGTCGAATTCCCCAGCGTCGAATTCCCCAGCGTCGAATTCCGCAGCGTCGCGCCCGGACAAACACTCCACCTCATCTATCTCACCGAACGCCCTGCACGGTCGCACGGCGATTGTGACCGGCGCAGGACAGGGGATCGGCAGGGGTATCTCCCTCGCGCTGTCGAGCGCCGGGGCACGGGTGGCGGTGGTCGGTCGTACGTCGGCCACCATCAACGCGGTGGCCGACGAGATCAACTCTCGCGGAGGGGACTCGGTCGCGTTCGTCTGCGATGTCACCGACGGGGGCGCCGTTGACGCTCTCGTGTCGGCGACCCTCGACGAGTTCGGCTCCATCGACGTGCTGGTCAACAATGCTCAGACCCCGGCGCCGGGAACACTTCTGGAGATCGACGAGTCCACCTACCGTGACGCGCTCGAGTCAGGCCCGACCGCGACCTGGCGTCTGATGCGCGCCTGCCACCCGCATCTCAAGAACGGCGGCACGATCGTCAATCTCGGCTCGGCGGCCGGCATTCGGTGGAACCCTTCCGGAACCGGAGCCTATGCGGCGGCCAAGGAAGCCGTGCGGGTACTGACGCGGACCGCCGCCTGCGAATGGGCCGCGGACGGCATCCGGGTCAATGCGATTCTGCCGCTGGCGATGTCGCAGACCATGGAGCAGTGGGCGCAGTTCGATCCGGCGGCGGCCGCCGAGTACCTCCAGACCGTTCCGCTCGGGCGACTCGGGGATCCCGAGGCCGACATCGGCCCTGCGGCGGTGTTCCTGTGCAGCGATGCGGCACGCTACATCACCGGCCACACACTGGCCGTCGACGGTGGCCAGGCACTGGTGCGCTGACCACCGTCGAGGGTTGCGCCTAGCCCGCCCGCTGCACACAACCGGTATGGTCCAGTGCCTGCCACACCGCATGTGCCGCAGCCCGGACGGGTGTCGCCAGCGTCAGGGCGTCAACCGCTTCGACGGGCCCGGACACCGACAGCGCACCCAAGCACGCCCGCGCCGTTCCGATCGGAGCGGCGACGCAGGCGACGCCCCGCACGGACTCCTCGCGCTCATAGGCCATATGTCGTTGGCGCACAACAGCCAGCTCGTGGCGGAGCCGGGACTCGGCCCGCGCGGACGGAAGGTGCGACACCGCGGAACGCCGGCGAACCGGGTCGTTGTCGGAGTGGGCGATGATCGCCTTGCCCAACGCGGTACGCAGTGCGGGTTGCCGACCACCGATACGCGTCGGGAGGTCAATCGGCCCGTGCCCCACCTTGTCCAGGTAGCGGACATCGCCGTCGTCGAGCACGCCGAGATGGACGACCAGCCCGGTGGTGAGGTGCAACTCGTGCAGGATCGGATGAGCTGCCGCCTGCAGGCTGTCGCGCTGTCGCGCGAGCGCACCCCACTCGAAAAGCGAACGGCTCAGTGCGTACGACTGTCCACGCCGGCTGACCCAGCCGAACTCGACGAGCTGCGAGAGCAGCCGGTGCGCCGACGACCGGGGGAGTCCGGAACGGCTCGACAACTGCGACAGGGTGAGTTCGTCGTGGTCACGGAACTCGTCGAGCAGACTCGCGACACGGTCAATCACGGCGGGGGAGAAATCGTCGCTGTTTCGCACATGAACCTCCATCGGTGAGCAGGCGGGCTGGGCCGTGCGCTCGATGCGTTGCAAGGGGTGATCGGGCTGATTGATCAAGCGATCAATCAATTGACCACACGATAGCAGGACTGTGACCTACGTCAAAGCACGTCGATGATGTGCGTCGTTGCGTATCCGCCGCGGACACCTAGGAGGTCGTTCTAGCCGGATAGCTGCGCGCGCACTCGCTCAGCGGCATGAAGGAGCCGGCGACCGGCATCGACAGGCATGCGGTCGGACGGGGACACGAGTGACAACACAGCCGGCCCGCCGGGGGCGACGTCGAAGGTGACCGCGACGCAACCGATGGGCCGGTCGGGGTCACCGCCGACGAGACTCTCGTGAAGTGTCGGGTCGCCGCCGGCCTGATGCGCGGACAGTGCGGTGCCCTCCGGCGTCTCGGACCGGGCGCGCCGCTGGCCGACCCGGGTGTCCAGCGCCGAGGCGGCCCATCGTCCGCCGACCTTGTCCAGGTAGAGGACGTCGTCGCCGTCGGCGACCGCGAGATGCACGGCCGCACCGGTCTGTCGATGGAGGCGATACATCGCCTCCTGCGCAGCCCGGTGGAGACGATCGTGGGTCTGGGCCAGGGAGCCGAGCTCGACCATCTTGGTGCCCAGGTGATAGGTCGTGCCCTCGCGCCGAATCCATCCGACGGTGACCAGCTGGGTGAGCATGCGGTGCGTCGTCGACCGGGGGAAACCCGTGCGCTCGGCGAGCTCGGTGAGCGTCAGCGCGTCGGTGTGGCGAAACGGCTCGAGCAGCAGGAGCGCTCGGCCGAAGACTGAGAGGGATCGTTGATCTGCGGTGGTCATCCGTTGGCTCCAGACGGTCCGATCGGGCGCGGCCGCGGTGGGCCGACGCTCGAACCTGCGATTGACTGATTGATCAATCAGTTAATCGAATGTTACTGGAGCGAGTCCACGACCGGAAGAGGCTCACCGTTGCCGGCGGCAGATACGCCACGCAACGAAGCACCGCGACGAATACGTCGCGGTGCTTCGTGGTGCCCTCTGCCGGTCCGGGGACCGGTGATCGCGGAACTATCCGACGGGGATGAACGCCTTCAGGGGTTCCGATCCCGACTGGTCATGACCCCAGTAGGCGTCCGCAGTGATCTCCTCCGAGGTGTAGTGCCGCTCGTCGACCAGCATGCCCTCGGTGCCGAACTCCAGGTCCCATCCACCGGGAGCACGAACATAGAACGAGATCATCTTGTCGTTGGTGTGACGGCCCAGTGTCGAGGAGATGGAGAACTTCTGCTTGTTGACGCGGTCGAGCGCCTGCCCGACGGCATCGAGGGTGTCGACCTCGGTCATCAGATGCACCAGACCGGGCTCCTCGCTGGGCGGGGCGGGGCACAGCGCCAGGCTGTGATGCCGCTCGTTGATGCCGAGGAAGCGAACACGCGCGAGCCCCTCCTCGTCGAGCCGGATCGAACCGCGGGGCAGGAAGCCCAGGACCTGTGTGTAGAACTCATACGATTCGGCGAACTGCGCACTCGGCAGGACGACGTGCCCAAGGCCGAGTCCACCGGTGACCCAGCGGCCGCCGAACGGGGTGACGACGGGGCTGTGGTCGAGCACCGGACCGTAGAACACCTCGAGGCGGGTACCGGCCGGGTCGTCGAAAGCGATGGCGCCTTCGGCGTCGAGGTAGCCGGCCTCCTTACGCGACAGTTCCGTGACCGCGCGTCCGGATTTCTCGACGGCATCCTTGACGCGCGCGAGTGCGAACTCGTCGCGCACCTCCCAGCCGACGGCCAGCGCCTTGTCCGAATCACCCGGGAGAACCGCGATGCGGGAACGGCGTTCATCGATCCGGGCGTAGAGCGCATCGGGCTCGGGCCCGCTGCCCTCCGCCATTCCGAGGCCGTCGATCAGCAGTTCGCGCCAGCGCGCGACATCCTGGGTCTGGACTCGCAGGTAGCCGAGTCCTCGAAGTTCAGTCATGTCAGAGAATCCTTGGGGTGATCAGTGGAGTGAATGGCGGATCGTGTTGGGGGGTCAGATCATCGCGCGGTAGGCGCCCTGCGGGTCGCCGCCGAGCTGAGCGAGTGCGGCCGAGTGGTAGATCAGGCCGGGGACGTGGATCGCGTGGGTGAGGCCGACATGCGCATCGCGCCAGAACCGCTGGATCGGGTTCGAGAGATGGGTGGACAAACCACCGGCGCGGGCGAAGATCTCGTCCATCGCGCGTACGGCGCGCCATGCCGCCGAGACCTGGGTACGACGCCCGGCGGCGCGCTCTTCGAAGCTGATCTCCTCACCGCGATCTGTCTTGTCCCAGAAGCGGTCCACTGTTTCGAGCAGGGTGATCCGCGACGCCGCGATCTCCGCCGCCGCGTCACTGATCGCGAACAGGACGTACGGGTCTTCCTTGATCGGGATGCCCGAGACCTGCACGCGTTCCTTCTGCGCATCGATGTAGCAGGCCAGCGCGCCTTCGGTCATGCCGATCAGCGCCGAGGTGATACCCAGCGGGAAGATGTAGGAGAACGGGAACTTGTACAGCGTCTCGTCGCGGCCGGCATGCTTCCAGCCTTCGCCGCCGAGGACGATCGCCGCGTCGATGGTGCGGTAGGTGGGGATGAACGCGTCCTTGACGATCAGATCCTTCGATCCGGTGCCGCGCAGACCCATCACATTCCAGCTGTCGGCGTCGATCTCATAGTCCGAGCGGGGCAGCACGACGTGGAGGACCTGACCGGTGCGGTTTCCGTCCTTGTCACCGACCGCGGCGCCGATCATCACCCAACCGCAGTGATCGGTTCCCGACGAGAACGCCCAGCGCCCGTTCAGAACGTACCCGCCGTCGACCGGTACCGCGACGCCCATCGGCGCGTACGGCGACGCCATCCACATGTCGTTGTCCGCGCCCCAGATCTCGTTCTGGGCCTTGTCGTCGAAGGCGGCCAGTGCCCAGGGGTGCACACCGACGATGCCCGCAACCCAGCCGGTCGCGCCGTCGAGTGCCGCCGTGGCCATCACCGTCTCCGCGAACTCGCGCGGGTGGCACTCCAGGCCGCCGTACTCCTTCGGCTGTAGCATCCGCACGACGCCGGAGTCGCGCAGACGCTTCGCCGACACGTCGGTCAGCTGCATCAGCTTCTCGCCCTCGACTGCCTCGGCGCGGATCTCGTCCGCGTGCCGCATGATGTTGTCCAATACGTGGCCCATGGTGTGACTCTTCCTGGATACGGCCCGTGAGAGGCCGGGGGACTGCGTGAGTGTTGGGGTGGAACGCACCTGAACACGAGGTGCAGGTGTGGTACGACATACATTCCCAGCGCCGATGTGGCGCCGCACGTGAGTTTCAGTTGAGCGGGACACCGCTGTGACCCGAGCCGGCACAACGGTAGAAACACCGGAGACGGCAACGACTTTCACATCCGGCCGTCGGACAAGGAGAGATCATGACCGATACCGACCACCTGGTGGCATCGCTACTCGAACGCGTACAGGCACTCGAGGACAAGGCCGCCATCGCCGACGTGCTCACCGCGTACGGACCAGCGGTCGATGCGGGCGACGCCGATGCCGTGGGCCGGTTGTGGGCAGAAGATGCCGTCTACGACCTCGACATCAAAGTGATGACCGGTCGCGAGGCGATCACCGAGATGGTGCGCACCGCACCGCATCAGGACTACATCTCCGAGGGATGCGGACATCTGCTTGACCCCGTCAACATCCGAGTCGACGGCGACACAGCGGTGGCGACCTGCCACTCGCTGCTTCTGCGCCGCAACGTCGACGAGGACTCGTTTCGGGTGTGGCGGGTGAGCGCCAATCGCTTCGACCTCGCCCGCGTGAACGGGACGTGGCTGATCACGCGTCGTACCGCGAGACTGCTCGACGGGAGTGAGGAGGCCCGCGAACTGCTCGCCCGGGCGCCCCGATGATCCGCCCTCTCCCGTGACCGAGAGGCACGGGGGAGGGCCGGTCCCGGCGTCAGACCAGGCTGCCCTCGTGGACGGCGCGGTCGAACGGGGTCAGTGGCGCCCCGCCACGGAGCGTGGTCGCGAGCTCCGGATCGGCCAGGTGCATCCGGCCGATCGCGATCAGGTCGAACTCTGCTGACCCCAGCCGGCGTCCCACCTCGCCGATGTTGTCGACGACCGGAGCGGCACCTTCGATACGGCTGTCCCGCATCGGTTTTCCCAGGCCGACGCTGCCGACCGCCATCGACAGGGCGCCGGTCAGCTTCTTGGCCCAGCCCGCCAGCGACAGATCGCTACCGTCGAAGGCCGGTAGGTCGAAGCGTCGGATGCTGGCGTCGAACACGTCGACACCTGCGTCGGTGAGGGCCCGCAGGATGACGCCGAGTTCCTCGGGGGTCTCGGCGATGCGAGCGGTGTAGTCCTGTTGCTTGTGCTGGGAGAACCGGAAGAAGATGGGCAGGTCGGCGCCGACGGCCCCGCGGATCGCCCGGACCACCTCGGCCGGGAATCGAGTACGCGCGTCCAGGTCGCCACCCCAGCGGTCGTCACGCCGGTTGGTGTCGGACCACAGGAACGAGTCCAGCAGGTACCCGTGTCCGCCGTGCACCGCCACACCGTCGAAACCGGCCTCGGCCGCGTTGACGGCCGCCTGCGCGAATGCCGCGATCACCGCGTCGATGTCGGATTCGGTCATCGGCTCCGTCATCGGAAGTGACTGCGCCACATATTCATCGGAGTAGGAGGTCGTGCCGGGTGTTCCCCACAGACCGGACGGGCGCATCGGCGTGATCTGCGGATCCACCTCGGACATCGCTCCCCACAGCGGACCGACGTGCCACAGCTGGGGAATGATCTTTCCGCCTGCCGCGTGAACCTCGTCCACCACCGAGCGCCAGCCGGCGAGCGCGGCATCGCCGTACATCCGGGGCACCCGTGGATTGTCCACGGCGGCGGGGTGATCGATGGCGACGCCTTCGGTCACGATGAGACCGGTGCCACCGGCCGCGCGGCGGGCGTAGTACCGGGCGACATCGGCGCCGGGAACACCCTCGGGGGATGACGATCTGGTCATCGCCGACATCACGATGCGGTTGGGCAGTTCCAGGCCACGTACGGTCAGTGGCTCGAAGAGTGCCGGGTGGGTTGTTCGGGTGGAAGAGTCGTTGTCCATCACAGGGCCTTCATGAATCGGAAGAAGTCGGGGGAGGCGTCGACGCGCAGCCGGGTCAGTTTCCGGTAGCTGATCAGCCAGCGGCCGTTCACCTTCCGGTATTCCTCGTGGTAGTGGCCGAACCCCCGGAGGTGGTATTCCTGGTCGCCGTCGGACCACCACAAGTTGTCCTCCATCGCCCAGATCCCCCGGGCGGTCGTGTCGGAGGTCAGCTCTATCTCCGGGCTGTGGCCGTGATGCGCGGTGGTGACGCTGACCGGGCCGTCGAGCAGGGCACGGATGGTGTCGGCGAGTTTGGTGTTGCCGACGACCCGGTTGGCGGTGTCATCGGTGCGCGGTTGCTTGTCGTCGGGGAGCCCACCCCATGTCTCGCTGACCACGTCGTCGGTGTGCAGGCCCGCGTACAAGTGCCACTGCTTGGTGTCCATGTACCTCAGGCGTGCGGCGAACAACCGTTTGATCTCGTCGATCGCCAGGACTGTTTCGGCCGGCGGCAGGGTGGTCGCGTGGGGTGGTGTCACTGCTGAGGATGACATGGCGGCCTTTTCCGTCACGCGCTCAGGCGCGTTGGCGCGGCGTCGATTCCGAGCTTGCCGCGGAAGAAGATCAACGGCCGTTCCTCGGTGACCGCCTCGAGTTCGAGCACCCGACCGATCACCACGTCGTGGTCACCGACGGTATGGACGTTCTCGATGTCGGCGTGGACACGCATGAGGACCTCGGGAAGCGCCGGTGTCGACCACCGCGACATCTCCCAGTCGAGGTCGTCGAACTTCCGGCCGTCACGTGAGCCGAACCGGGAGCAGATGTCGGATTGGTTCTCGTGCAGCACATTCACGGTGAAGCGTCCCGCTCGGCGGATTCGGGGCCAGGACCGGCCGCGGTGATCGGCGCAGAACAGCACCATCGCGGGTTCCAGGGACACCGATGCGAATGACTGGCACACAAACCCGGCGGGTCCCTCATCATCGAGTCCCGTCACCACGGTCACTCCACTCGCGAACCGGCCTAATGCGCTACGCATCTCGGCTTGTGACATCGCTTCGATCGACATCGGTGCACCTTTCGATTGAGCCATGGGTCGACAGTTCGACTGGGTTGGGGCGAGCATATGACCTCCCGCTGCCGTCGCCCCAGCGTGGTTTCGTCCAATGGAACCGAGGCTGCGCGAGCGTCCCGCGGACCACAGCCGCGTCCCGCTCAACTGGAACGCCGCTGCACACGACACGCGCTCACTGGCAGCCTGTCCGACTATGAGCGTTGACGTGACTTTTGCGGGCAGCCGCCGAAAGCTCCAAACGAGCCTCGGTGCGCTGCAGTACCACGAGGCAGGCGACGGGCCTCCACTGCTTCTGCTGCACGGCTCGGGTCCCGGGGTGACCGGATGGCGAAACTATCGAGGCGTACTGGGTGATCTGGCCGAGCACTTTCGCTGCCTGGTGCTGGAATTCCCCGGCTTCGGTGTGAGCGACCCGGTCGACGGTCATCCGATGGTGATGGCGGAGAAGGCCATCGGGGTGTTCCTCGATGCGCTCGGCCTGGATACCGTCGACATGATCGGCAACTCCATGGGCGGCATCGTCGCCACCAAGGTCGCGATCGCCGAACCGCAGCGGGTGGGCAAACTCGTCACGATCGGCGGTATGGGCAAGAACATCTTCTCGACGGGGCCCAGCGAGGGGATCAAGCTCCTGATGGAGTTCACCGACGACCCGACACGGGAGCGCCTCGTCCGCTGGTTGTCGTCGATGGTCTACGACCAGTCGCTGGTGACCGAGGAACTGATCGAGGAACGGTGGGAACTTGCGACCGAACCCGCCACCCTCGAGATCGCGCGCCGCATGTACAGCACCAAGGCATTCACGGCGACGATCGCGGCCAACGCCCTGGCCGACACCGTGCCCTACTGGGCCCAGCTCCACAAGGTCCAGGCACCGACGCTGGTGACATGGGGCCGTGACGACCGGGTCAGTCCCGTCGACTCCGCGATCATCCCGATGCGCGACATCCCCGACGCAGAACTGCATGTGTTCCCGAAGTGCGGTCACTGGACCATGATCGAGGCCCGCGACGCCTGGCTGTCGACGGTGCTGGCGTTCTTGACGCGAGGAGACAACTCATGACCGACCAGACGCTGGTGACACCGGCGGCAGGCGCACAGTCCGGGGCCACCCCGGCACAGCCGGCGAACACCGGAGAGTGGCGGGGAGTCGAACTCGGTTCCCGCACAGTCACCTACGACGAACGTGACGCCATTCTCTACGCCCTTGCCGTCGGTGCCACGGCCACCGAACTCGATCTGGTCTTCGAGGAGCGACTGCGGGTTCTGCCGACCTTCGCCCTCACGCTGGCACAGTGGGCGCCGGACGAACTCGGCTCGCGCGGCGCCTTCGACCCGACGACGGCCCTCCACGGTTCACAACATCTGACGATGTTCGCGCCGCTGCCGCGTCGGGGCGAGGTGACGATGTCGGCGTCGGTCGGCGAGGTGTGGGACAAAGGTTCGGCCGCCGTCCTCGAGGTGATCGTCCGCAGTGACTACTTCGTCGCCACCTGGTCGCTGTTCGCACCGGGTGCGGGCGGCTACGGTGGCGATCGCGGTCCCTCCAAACCGGCCGGCCCCCAGGGTGATCCGTCTGCCACGGGACGGTTGCGTACCACCGAGAACCAGGCGGCGCTCTATCGCCTGACCGGCGACCGCCATCACATCCACATCGATCCTGACGCGGCCGCGCGGATCAACCAGCCCCGGCCGATCATGCACGGTCTGTGCACTCTCGGCGCGGCAGCGGTGGAGGTGGCACGGCTGATCGGAGCGCACCCGGCAGATCTCCGTACTCTCGACGGCCGGTTCGCGGCAACGATCTTCCCCGGCGACCACGCCGATCTCCGCGTGTTCGGCACCGGCCACGCGGTGGCATTCGAACTTCTCGACAACGACACTCCCGTCATCTCGGGCGGACGGGCCGCATTTGGTGACTTCGAAGGGCAGCACTGAGATGACGATTGTTGATGCGCCCACCGATGTGCCGCGCCTGTCCCGTTCGGCGGTTCTGACCGTCGCCGAGGTGATCGAGGAGACCGCCGACGCGCGATCGCTGGTCTTCGACATCCCGGCCGATCGTCGAGCCGACTTCGATTACCGGCCGGGACAGTTCCTGACCCTGCGCGTACCGAGTGACCGGACGGGCTCGGTCGCCCGATGCTATTCGCTGGCGAGTTCACCGTTCACCGACGACCTGCTGAAGGTCACCGTCAAGCGGACATGCGACGGCTACGCGTCGAACTGGTTGTGCGACCGGGTGAACGCAGGAGACGCGATCGAGGTCCTCCCGCCCGCAGGCGTGTTCACGCCCAACGGTTTCGACGACGATCTGTTGTTGTTCGCCGCCGGTAGCGGCATCACCCCGGTGATGTCGATCCTCAAATCGGCGTTGAGCGAGGGCACGTCCTCGGTGTTCCTCGTCTACGCCAATCGCGATGAGAACTCCGTCATCTTCAAGCAGGAACTTCAAGAGCTGGCGGCGGCGAACACCGATCGGTTGCGGGTGGTGCACTGGCTGGAGAGCGTCCAGGGCCTGCCCACGCCCGCGCAGCTCGCCTCGATGGCCGCACCGTTCGCCGACCACCGGGTGTTCATGTGCGGACCCAAGCCGTTTATGGACGCCGTCCACGACGCCACCGCCCGGGCCGGATTCGCCCGGCAGCGCGTACACGCCGAGGTGTTCACGTCGTTGTCCGGAGATCCTTTCGCCGAGATCGAACTGCCGGCCGTCGACGAGACCTCCGAGGACGGGGCAACGGTGTCGGTGAACCTCGACGGGGACGCTCACGAGTTCAGCTGGCCGCGCTCGGCCACGTTGGTGGACGTGTTGCTGTCCAAGGGCATCAACGTTCCCTTCTCGTGCCGTGAGGGCGAATGTGGTTCGTGCGCAGCCACGCTGGTCGACGGTGAGGTCACGATGGACAACTGCTCGGTTCTCGACGACGACGACATCGCCGAGGGGATCATCCTCGCCTGCCAGGCCCGACCACGCAGCGACACCCTGAGCATCGAGTTCTAGAACTGTCGGCGGAGGCCGCGACACCGGGCTCCCGACACCACCGAAACCGCGGTCACCACAGGCTCCACAGACACCTCCGGCGCAGGCGCACTCGACGAGTGTGCCTGCGCCGGAGTGTCATCACCCGGTCAGGACGGGGTCAGCATGTGCCTGACGGCGCGGTAGGAGAACGTCATCGCGGTGCCCAGCGGCACTCCGGGACCGGGATAGATCGCCCCGCTCAGTGATGCGCTCGTGTTCCCCGCGGCATACAGACCCTCGATCGCGGTCCCGTCCTCACGCAGCACCCGGGCGTCGGCGTCCGTGGTGACGCCGCCCTTGGTTCCCAAGTCGCTCAGAATGATTCGAGCTGCGTAGAACGGGCCGGTGGCGACCCGACCGAGCGCCGGATTGGGTCGGTCACTCGGCGGGCAGAAGAACGTGTCGTACGGGTCCTCACCGCGGTGGAAGTCCTCGTCGACGCCGCGCTGCGCGAAGCCGTTGAAGCGTTCCACGGTGTCGCTCAGTGCGTCGGGGTCGATCCCGATCTTCTCGGCGAGCGCCGCTATGGTGTCCGCGCACACCCAGGTGCCCGCTGCGAGGTGCTCGTCCGCCGGCACCTCCGGGATCGACATCGCGGGGAGGACCGGCCCACCCTCGGAGGAGTCGAAGATGAGATAGGACGGCAGGGCCGCCTCGGTACCGTGAGCGATCATGGCGCGCCCGAACTGGTCGTAGGGGAGCGATTCGTTCAGGTAGCGTCGGCCCGCTGCGTCGACGAGGATTCCGCCACGCACGCAGACCATGAACGCTCCGGATCCGTCCGGCAGCTCGACGCCCGGACAGAACCACGCCTGGTCGAGGAGTGCGGTGCCGGCCCCGATCTCGACGGCCGCGGCGATCATGTCCCCGGTATTCGCGCCGCGCGGACCCATACTCCATTCGGCTCGGCCCGGCGTGCCGTTGGCGGTACGCATCTCGTCGCTGCCCTCGATGCCGCCGGCTGCGAGCAGGACACCATGATCGGCGCGGATGCGCAGCGTCTCGCCGGCGGAGGTCACGGCCTCGACACCGACGACCCGACCGTCGTCGGTCAGCAGTTTCGTGGCCGCGGTCTCGGTGCGCAGGTCCGCACGGCCCGTGCCCTCCAGAGCGAGCAGCAGGCGACCGATCAGGGCGCGGCCGGCGACCAGCGTCTCATCGGGATGTGATCGTCCGGCGCGGTCGACGATCGGTGCCGGCCGAACTCGCTCGCGCAACGGGCCGACCGTCTCGGCGGGCAGATCGAGGGGATTGATCGACCGTCCGGCGTCCATGCGTCCGGGTGCGTCGAAGTAGTCCGGGAACGGCTGGTACTCGAACTCCAGGTTCGGGTCGCGCTCGAGGAAGTTCACGACCTCGGGTGCGGTGGTCACGTACGCTTCCTGCCGGTCGAGCTCGGCGTCGCCGAGCAGCGCGCGCAGATAGGTGCGTGCCTTCTCGGTGGAGTCGTCGAGGCCCGCCCGTTCCTGGACGACGGTTCCCGGCAGCCAGATCGACGCACCCGAGTACGACGAGGTACCTCCGAAGAGGGCGGTCTTTTCCACGACGACCGTGTCCAGTCCGTTGGCCGCGGCCGTGTAGGCGCCGGTCAGCGCGCCACCACCGGATCCGATCACCAGCACGTCGCACCGAAGATCCCAGTCCTGCATGCGTTCTCCTTCTAGTCATTGGGTAAACGCAATGCAAACGCACCTCGGCATCGAGGGCACGTGACTTCCCGCTGATTGAGCAGACACAGCAGAAGTACCAGGTCCGCAGATCAGCGCCGCCGCAATCGGACCGGCCGACGCCCCCGTCGGGTGCCGCGGCCCACGCACGAGGGTGCATTCTGGAGGACGGTGCCCACGTTGCCGACCGAAGGAGTACCAGGTGACCGCCACAACCGACGACCGCGTCGACGTCCTGATCATCGGAGCCGGGATCTCCGGTATCGGTGCCGCACGCTATCTCCGCACCGAGCATCCGGCCAAGACGTTCACGATCGTCGAGGCACGGGCGGCGGCCGGCGGCACCTGGGATCTCTTCCGGTATCCCGGCATCCGTTCGGACTCCGACCTGCACACCTTCGGATATGAGTTCAAGCCGTGGACCGACAAACAGGCCATCGCCGACGCGCCGCGCATCCTCGACTACCTGCACGAGACGATCGAGGAGAACGGCCTCACCGCGCATATCCGCTACCAACATCAGGTGGTGTCGGCCGCGTGGTCGTCCGAGGAGGCGCGCTGGCAGGTGTCCATCGATCGCGGCGACACCGGCGAGCGGATCCACATCAGTGCGAGGTGGATCTTCTGCGGTTCCGGGTACTACGACTACGACGAGGGATTCAGCCCTGACTTCGCAGGGCGCGAACGCTTCCGCGGTCAGATCGTGCATCCGCAGCACTGGCCGGAGGATCTCGACTACGCCGGCAAGCGCGTCGTGGTGATCGGCAGCGGCGCGACGGCGGTGACGCTGCTGCCGGCGATGGCCGAGCAGACCGCGCACGTGACCATGCTGCAGCGAACGCCGACGTACGTCATCCCGCTTCCCCGCGAGGACGCGATCGCCAACACGCTCAAGAAGGTGCTGGGTGATGAACGCGGGTACGCACTCACCCGGCAGAAGAACGTCGCTCAGCAACGAGTCCTCTTCGAGCTCTGTCAACGGTTCCCGAGCGTGGCCCGTCGAATGATCCGGAAGATCAACGAGTCTCAACTGCCCGACGGCTATCCGGTGGACACCCATTTCAACCCGCCGTACAACCCGTGGGACCAGCGACTGTGCGTCGTACCCGATGCCGACCTGTTCCGCACGATCCGCGCCGGCAAGGCCTCGATCGTCACCGATCGCATCGACACGTTCACCGAGAGCGGCATCCTGCTCGAGAGCGGCGAGGAGATCGAAGCCGACATCATCGTCACCGCAACGGGTCTCAACATCAAGATCATCGGCGGAGTCGACCTCAGCGTCGACGGACAGCCGGTATCGTTGCCGGACACCGTCGTCTACCGCGGCCTGATGCTCTCGGGCGTACCCAACTTCGCCCTGGCCATCGGGTACACCAACGCGTCGTGGACGCTCAAGATCGGGTTGCTCTGTCAGTACTTCTGTAAACTGCTCGCACACATGGACTCCCACGGCTATGACAGCGTGACCGCGATAGCAGACCCGTCGATGCCGACGCGTCCGCTACTCGATTTCGGTGCGGGCTACGTGCAACGCGCTCTCGACACCCTGCCCAAACAGGGACCGAAGGCCCCCTGGGTCATGTCAATGAGCTACTACACCGATCGGCGCCTGCTCCGCGGCGATGTCTCCGACGACCAGCTGCGATTCTCGCGCAGCGGGAGCACGCGGGCCGCCGCCCGACCCGACGGGCAATCCACGATGACACCCGACGCCAGACCGTAATCTGTTCCGCATGGATGTCGAGGAGATCTTCACCGCGGTCGCCGTCGGTTTCGAGGCAGTGGGCGCCCTGGCCATGATCATCGGCTTCGCCATCGCCATCGTGCTCGGCGCCCGCTCGCTGATGCGCCACGAGGGTGGCAGCGAGGCATTCTCGGTGTTGCGCAACACTTTGGGCGCCGCGATCCTGTTGGGCCTCGAAGTCCTGGTCGCCGCGGACCTGATCCGGACGATCACCTCGAAGCCGTCCATCGAGGACGCCGTGATCCTCGGGATCATCGTCGTCATCCGGACCGTGCTGTCGATGTCGATACAGATCGAGATCGAAGGTGTGTTGCCGTGGCGGCGCGCCGTGCTCACCAGCGGCGCGCAGCTCCTCGGCAAGGCGATCGCCGATGACAGCGCCGCGTCCCGATCGGCGACCGCTCGAGGCTCTGGCACCTGACAGCGTCGCAACCGGCTCACACGGTGGCGTGTGCCGCGAGCGCCACCGCGGTCACCTCGAACGATCCGGGACCCAATCTTTCGCGGCACGCGTCGCTCAGTTGCTTCCGTTGGGAGTCGGAGAGTGCGCCCACGGCGTCGCCGATGGGCCCGACCGCATGCAGGTACGGCTCCCACCAGTCGTCGAAAGTGTTGTGCCGCACGGTGGCCGACAGCTCGGTGTCCTCTATGTCACCGAGCCCGATCACCGGACGGGTTGGGTCGCACAGCGTGCCGCTGCGACCTTCGTCAGACCGTCCTGAACTGCCGTCGATAGGTCATCGGGGAAGTGCCGAAGGCGGCGGCGAAGTTCTGTCGCATCGTGACGCTGCTGCCGAATCCGCTCCGTTGCGCAATCGCGTCGATGGACAGGTCGGAGGTTTCGAGCAGCACCCGTGCCAGGTCGAGACGTTGCCGGAGGACCCACTGTGCGGGGGTGGCACCGGTGACGCTCTTGAAGTTCCGTACAAAACTCCGCCGGCTCATCGACGCGTGTGATGCCAGCCGTTCCACGGTCAGCGGCTCATGGAGGTGCTGCAGCGCCCAGTGGATCAGATCGCCGATCGGATTGCCCGTCGCGGTCGACGGCACCGGCCGGCGCGTGTACTGGGCTTGTCCGCCGTCTCGGTGGGGCGCAACGACCAGACTTCTCGCGACGTCATTGGCGACTTCTGCACCCAGGCGCTCGCGCACCAGATGCAGACATGCGTCGATCGCCGACGCGGTCCCCGCCGATGTCAGGACGTCGCCATGGTCGACGTAGAGCACCATCGAGTCGAGGGTGATGTCGGTGTGACGCGCGCGCAGCGCATCCATCGCAGCCCAGTGGGTGACCGCCGCGCGTCCGGCCAACAGCCCGGCATCGGCCACCGCGACCGAGCCCAGACACAGCCCGACGATCGTCGCGCCACGGTCGTGCGCATCGGTCAACACCCGCGCCAGGCCGTCGTCGAGGGGAGGGAGGTCCTCCGGCCAGGACGGCACGACCACGATCTCGGCCGACGACGCGACCTCCGGTCCGGCGAGTCCGCTCACGCGGTATCCCTCATCGAGGGAGATGTGGCCATCGGTGAAACTCCACAGCGTGGTCTCCCACCCTGCACCCGGATGACGTTTGGCCACTTCGCCGAAGACCAGCTGTGGGGCGGACAGATGGAACATCGAGATGCCGTCGAAGGCGTAGACCGCAATACGCATGGTGGCTCATTCTCATCGGAAGTAGGCATACGTGCCACTTCCCACCGTAGCCCGAAGCCCGCACAGTAGAGGGACCGGAATCGTGTCGCCCGCAGCCGCGGCCGACCCACCTCTCACCAAGGAGCACGAGACAAGTGACAACACCCCGCCGCGCCCTCATTCTCATCGACGTCCAGAACGTCTACTTCGACGGCCCGCTCGCCATCCAGTGCCCGCCGCGAGAGACGAGCCTGCGCAACATCGCTCGCATCATCGACCACGCGGAAGCCAACGACATCCCGGTGGCGGTCGTACAACACACGCTGCCCGAGGGTGCGCCGGTGTTCGCGGAGGGGTCGCCGTCGTGGGAGCTTCATCCCGAGGTGGCCGCACGGGTCAGCCCCTCATGGAAGTCGGTACGAAAGAACGTCGGGAGCGTGTTCGGCGGTACCGACCTGGCGGAGTGGCTGCGCGAGAAGGGGATCGACACGGTCACCTTCGTCGGCTACATGACCAACAACTGCGATCTCGCATCCGCTGCTGCCACCGAAGAACTCGGCCTGGACGCAGAGGTGATCGCCGACGCCACCGGGGCAATCCATATCGCCAACGCAGCCGGAAAGGTGCCGGCCGAGCAGGTCCACAACACGCTGATGGCCATACTCAACTCGAACTTCGCAGCAGTGGCTACCACTGACGAATGGATCGAGGCGACCACGGCCGGTTCGGCGCTGGCGAAGGACAATCTGGTCGCGTCCGCACTCGAAGGTCAGAACTCGTTCGGCAACTGAGCATCGAGCGCGGTTCGCGGGCATCACATGCGTGCGAACCGCGCCAGCCAGTAGCAGTAGACGCCATACGCGGCGATCCCGATTGCGGCGAGGACCATCAAAAACTGACCTGCGGGCAGGCCGGCAAGGGACTTCACCGCGCCATCGACACCGGTGGCCTTGGACGGGTCGGCGGTGGCCACTGCCACGATGACGAGGATGCCGGCACCGACGAGCACGGCACCCTTTCCGCAGTAGCCGACGACCCCGGCGACGGTGGCGGCCTTGTCTCCCGAGATCTTCAGGTCATCGAGGAACGACCTGCTGATTCCCTTGTACCCGTGGTAGATCCCGACGCCGATGATGACCAGACCCGCGACGACCAGGACGAACTTCCCACCCCCGGACTGCAACAGTCGAGCGGTCAGACCGGCGTTCTCTTGACCGCTGGACGTACCCTGGCCGATCGCGAACCGTGTCGCTGACCACGTGAACCCCACGTAGACCACGGCCAACGACAACGCCTTTCCGCGATCGAACCACTGCTCGGCGCCGTCGCTGTCCTGGCCCGGTTCGGTGGCATGCGGACCGACGATCGCTTCGGCCACCCGCCACAACGCCAACCCGGCGAACGCGATAGCCGCCACCCAGAGGACGATTCGTCCGCCCGGCTTGTCGGCGAAGATCCCCAGCGCGCCCGATTGGTCCGCATTGCCCGTGTCGCCGACGGCGATTCGAAGAATGATGTAGGCGATCAGCAGGTGCAGGACTCCGCTGACCGCATGCCCCGCCCGGGCCACGCGCTCGAACCACGGACTCTCGGTGGCGCGGTCGACCGCGCCCGTTACCTGGTTGCGGCTCATCGCTGCAGCATCCTTCCGCCGGTGTCGGCCGAACGGATGCTCGGCCATTCCCTGACGTTACGGGTTGGACGCGGCGAGGTCCTCTCCGCGTGCTCGAGCCAGTTCACGTCCCAGGCGCCGGGCGTCGACTTCGGCCTCGTTCTTCATCGTCGCGGCGACGTCGGCGAAGGCGTCGAGCGCAGGATTCACTCCGACGAGGGTGAACTGGCGCTTGACGATCCGGAGATCCAGACCCCACACGTCCTCGAGGACCCGCCGGAGCCACGGTGTGGAGTGGTCCCACCCTTCCCGAGGAGTTCCGGGTTCGTAGTTGCCGCCCTGGGCGGTCACGAGCACCGCCGGCTTTCCGCTGAGGTCATCGGCCGCGGCGCCGAGGCGAGGATCGGTGGCAGCCAGGTCGTACCAGATCTTGAAGTGCTGGGACACCCCGAAGTTGTAGAGCGGGACGGTGAACAGCAGGGCCTCCGCTTCGACGAGCTGGTCGGCGATGCCGGCCGCCAACGCCGAGGCCTCTCGCTGGGGGCCGGTGCGGTCGGCGTCGGAGACAGTGCCGGCGATGACCGCATCGGCCCAGGCTGTGGTCGGGATCGGATCGGTACCGAGATCGCGGCGGACGACACCCGAGTCGGGGTGGGCACGGACCCACTGCTCTTCCACGAGATCACCGAGGGCTCGGCTCGCCGAGGTCGAGGGGAAGATGCTGGAATCCAATCGGAAGAGGCTCACGGGGGAGTCCTTTCAGGGGCGCTGTCGCATGGGCTAGTTTTTTCGAAGCAACTCCTAACACAGTAGCTACACGGGGGCCTGCGCGCCAGCGGTCACATCGGCAGGACCAGGTCCGAGAAAATCGGGCGTCCCAGAGGAGCCGCACGGCGGGGACTACCATGTGCACGATGCCCGAGAATCAGCAGTCGACCCACGAGCCGCGCGCGTGCGACGACGCGCTGCGTCGTGCGTTCGGCTTCTTGGGTAAACGCTGGAACGGCATCGTGATCGCCACACTGATGAACGGTCCGGCGGGATTTGCCGAATTACGTTGTGCGGTAGGCGGAATCAGCGACTCCGTACTCTCCGGGCGCCTCTCCGAGCTCACCGAGGCGAATCTGGTGGAGCGAATGGTGGATCCCGGCCCACCGGTGGCGGTGACGTATCAGCTCACCGAGTCGGGCCGGGCACTGATGCCCGCTCTCACCGCGCTGACCGCGTGGGCATGGGAGAACCTGCCACACGAATCGGCCGACTGACACCGACGACCTCTCCGGCCCATGGCCGGAGCCGCGAGCGGGCGCCGGCTACCCCTGCGGGGAGAACTTCCACGCGTCGTCGACAACCCCCTGAAGGTCTCGCTGAATCGACCTGGTGAGCGCCGCCGGCGTCTCCTCCCGGAATGGGGCCAGATCGAGCGGTTCGCCGAGGACGACCACCGGGCGGGCACGGGGTCCGGCATCCGGGTAGGCGATCCCGGCCGAGACCAGCCAGACTCCGACGCCTCTGCGAAGTGCGCGGTTGCCGATGTGCCCGATGCCGGTGCCGAGTTTCTGCAGTTGCGTCGGGTCACCCTCGTTGCAGGTCCCCTCAGGGAAGACCGCGATACTATCTCCGGCCGCCATGCGATCGACGCACACGCCGATCATCTGCCTTCCGGCCTCCGCGGCCGCACGAACACCGTGGTCCTTGGTGCGAAACACCGGAATACCACCGAGGGTGTCGATCTTGCGTCGCTGTTCCGGGTCTTCGAACAGTTCATCCTTCGCAAGGACGCGCAGATGCCCGATGCGACTGCGCAGGGGAGAGCGAAACCCCGCGGCGGCCAGCACGAGCGGGTCCTTCTCGGAGACGTGATTGGCCGCGATGAGGACCGGAGCACCACTGCGGACCAACCGACGGAGACGCTCCCGGGACCGGTACGACACCATCGGCCGGATGCGCGCCGCCAGCAGTCCGTACATCATCCTCGCGCGTGCACGGTTCTGCTGATGTGTCAGGTAGTGCGCGTATACCGCGTCGGCCTGCGAGAGCTCTACATCCATCTAAGTTACGGTACCGTAGGTTGGCGTTCACGCCCAGGTTCAGGGGATATCCGCCGACGATGACCCCGGTCAGGCCGGGCAGAGGACACCGTCGCAGGTCTGGCGGGAGTCATTGTGGTAGTCATTCGGGCACGACGACGGCGCGGCCCCGCAGTTCGTTCGCGGCGAGCCTGCGGTAGGCCTCGAGCCCGTCGTCGAGGGTGAACTTCTCGACCGCGACCTCGAGGACCCCGTCGCGAGCGAGGTCGAGCACTTCGATGAGTTCGTCGCGCGCACCCCAGTACGGCGCACGCACCGACACCTCGTACGGCTGCGAGAAGAAGCCCACCGTTGCCGCGGCGACCCCGTCGCCGATTCCGACGATCACCACGTCGCCCATGGTGCCGACGACCCCCATCGCGGTGTCGATCGTGGGCTGCAGACCGACGAAATCGAAGACCGCGGTGGCGCCGTCCTTTCCGGTGATCTTGCGGACGTTGGCGACCGCCTCGGCGTCACTGAGCACGGTCTCGTGCGCCCCGACCTCGCGGGCGAAGGCGAGCTTGTCCTCGCTCACATCGAGTGCGATGACTCGTGCCGGGGTCAGATGCCGAAGCAACTGGATGCCGATGTGTCCGAGCCCGCCCGCACCGATGACCACCGCCGTCGTGCCGCCGACAAGCTTGGGCAACGACGGCTTGATCGCGTGGTACGGCGTCAGTCCGGCGTCGGTGAGCGGTACGGCGGCGACCGGATCGAGGTCGCCGAGTGGCACGAGGTGCCGCGCGGCGTCGACGATCATGTATTCGGCCATGGCGCCTTCGTTTCCGAGGCCGGGCGGTGCGATGCCGAGTTCGGCCGCACGGCTGCAATAGTTTTCGAAACCCCGCGAGCAGAAGTGGCACACTCCGCAACCCCACGGCCCATAGACCGCAACCGAAGTCCCTTCCGAGACGGTGGTCACCCCGCTACCCACCCCGGCGACCACACCCACACCCTCATGACCGAGTGTCATCGGCAGGGGATACGGAAACCCTTCCGCAGGCATGTTGAGCACGAAGTCGTCGGAATGGCATGCGCCCGCAGCCGTCACCTTCAGCAGCACCTGCCCTGGTCCCGGCGTGGGCTTGTCGACCTCACGGAGCTCGGGCGGGCGACCTGGCTGGACGATCTGAATGGCCTTCATGCGTTAAATGCCTCTCCGTGGTGCGACGACTGACTCGCCCTCCGGTCTACCCGTGGATGCCCGATCGTGCCACGACGATTGCGGGCGTAGTCCTGAGCAGATATGAGACCACGCGCTGAACGCGAATCTCGATCAGGAGAGAACGTAGGTCGCCATCATCGCTGGTCCGTTGCGAACAATGTTGGCGTACACGGATTCTCCCGCAGTGGCCCCGGTGTCGGCCAGGTTGGTGAACGAGAAGAAGTGCGACAGCGCGGCTCGATAGGTCATCGAGCTGCCGAACCGGTAGTTGAAGGAGTACACCACCTCGACCGACAGCGAAGCGGGATTCGATGTCCAGGCCGTACGACAGCACCCTGCCCGGGGTTCTCCCAGTTGTGGGGGGCCATCACCGATCTCGGCCGTTGCGCGAGCGGTGCATCTGACGCTGCATCCGTTCTTCGAGAACTCCGGCGAAAACCGGTTGAGGCAGACGCGGTCCGGGTGGAACGCTGCACTCCTATGACCGACAGCTCCGGCAGCCAGATGATCGACCGCTTCCTCTCCGATGGTTTCGTGAAGATCGAGAATGCCTTTGACCGCAAAATCGGCCTGCGGTGCGCCGCGGAGCTCTGGGACCAGATCGCACCGAGCGCCGACGACCCGGCGTCGTGGACCGAGTCGTTGATCTGGGTCCCCGGGATGAGCACCCCACCCTTCACCGAGATAGCGAACACGGACGTATTGGTCTCGGCATACGACGCACTGGTCGGTCCCGGCCGATGGCGACCGCGCCTCGGCATGGGTACGTTCCCGCTCCGGTTTCCCAGCACCGAGCCACCCGAGGCCGCCGGGTGGCACGTGGAGGCGTCGTTCGCCGGGGACGACGGCGGCCCTCGGGTCAGTCTTCGCTCGCGGGGCCGCGCACTGCTGATGCTGTTTCTCTTGTCCGACGTGGGGGAGGACGATGCGCCGACGCTGATCCGCGTCGGATCACACCTGAAGGTCCCACCGTTCCTCGTTGAGGCCGGCCCCCACGGACGCGACTGGATGGACGTCTGCACCGACGTCGTACCCGCCACCGAGGACTGTCCGGTCGTCTCCGCAACCGGATGCATCGGTGATGTCTACCTCTGCCACCCGTTTCTCGTCCACTCCGCGCAGGCCCACCACGGCCGGGCGCCCAGATTCATGGCGCAGCCTCCCCTCGAATCGATCGGCGAGCTCGACCTCGACGCGGATCAGCTGACACCGGTCGCCGAGTGCGTACACCGGGGACTGTCCGCGCCCGGCCGGCGATCCGACTGTGGCCGACCATGATTCACACGTGGACGTCACGCATACCGACGGCATTCCGCAGGCCCGAACAGTTGTAACACCCCACACAGCCGACACAGTCTGTGCAACGAAAACACCCGATGCAGGCGACGCATCGTCGGCACAACGCGCTCGCCACCACTCCAGCACAACCGGCGATTCCGAAAGAGAACGCGGTACCGAGGCTTCCGGCGACCACCGCACTCGTCATGGTCGCCGCGGAGCCTGCGACGGCGAGGCCGGCAACCGTTGCCGCGGAGCCACTCACGCCGGCACTGGCCACCGTCCCCATCGAACCGGAAACACCCGCACTGGACACGGTGGCCAGTGATCCCGCCACGGCGATACTCGCCGCGGTCGATACCGAACCCGCCACCGCGGTGGAACTCACCGTCCCCGGCGAGTCGTCGATGGGGGCATCGTGGCCGTGCAAGGTGATCATGTCCAACATTCTGACGACCGCACTCCGTCGCGTCCGGCTTTTCGGAGGGTGAGACCGGCGTACCCCGCGCTCAGGTACGCAACGATCAGGTATCAGGTACCGCAGAAGGTCTGGAATGTGTCACTGAAGGCCGCCGGAGCGGGAGCGGCGTGATGAGCCCACTCGGCCCGGTGCACGAAAGGATGCGTGACGGCATCGAGGAGTTGCTCGAAGGGAGCGATGTCTCCGTCGGTGGCCGCACGCAGCGCGGCGTCGAGCTGATGGTTGCGCGGAATGTAGAGCGGGTTGATGCGGTCCATGGCGGCTGCCGTCTCGAGGTCGTCACGGCCATGTTGTGTCAGGGCGTCGCGCCAGCGTTGCACCCACGGATCGATGTGCTCGCGCGGCACCGCGCTCCGCAGCGGTACCGGATTTCCGCGTAGGTCGTCGGCCAGGGCGCGGAAGGTGCCCGTCCAGTCGGCGCGGTGTTCCTGCATCAGCACCAGCAGGGCATCGATCAACTCATGGTCGGTGAATGCGTCACCGAGTCCGAGTTTGGCCGACATCCCGGCATAGAAGTGCCGGTCGTAGCGAGCGTCGAACGTGGACAGGACCGCAGTTGCCGCAGCGATCGCGTCGTCCGGCGTCGGACCGACCAGCGTCAACATCGTCTCGGCGAATCGTGCCAGATTCCATTTCAGCACCGCGGGCTGGTTGCCGAAGCCGTAGCGACCACCGTGATCGATCGAACTGAACACCGCGGACGGGTCGAACGCATCGAGGAATGCGCAGGGACCGTAGTCGATGGTCTCGCCGGAGATCGTCGTGTTGTCGGTGTTCATCACGCCATGCACGAAGCCGACCAGCATCCATTTGGCGAGCAACGCCGCCTGCCGTTCGAGTACCGCCTCGAAGAACTTGATGTAGCGGTTGCCGCCGCCGGTCTCGGGGAGGTCGCGCAGTTCGGGGTAGTGGCGGGAGATCGCGTAATCGGCCAGCGGTTGAAGCAGTTCGGTGTTCCGCGCCGTGTATTCGAACGTCCCGACCCGTAGGTGACTGGCGGCGACCCGGGCGAGTACCGCACCCGGCTCGATGCCGGTCCGCTGGATCCCTCGCCCTGTCGCCACCACCGACAACGAACGCGTCGTGGGGATGCCGAGCGCGTGCATCGCTTCACTGACGAGGTACTCCCGAAGCATCGGCCCGACCACCGCGAAGCCGTCACCGCCGCGCGAGAACGGCGTCGGCCCAGAGCCTTTCAGCTGAAGATCGACTCGCCGACCGTCGGTGTCGGTGAGTTCACCGAGCAGCAGGGCCCGACCGTCGCCGAGGAGCGGCGAGTATCCGCCGAATTGGTGCCCGGAGTATGCGGTCGCAACCGGTGTGGCATCAGCGGGTGCGGCGGCACCGCACAGCATCTCGACGCCGTCGTCGGTCCGCAGGGACTCCACGTCCAGGCGCAACGATGCGGCGAGCTGTTCGTTGACGACGATCAGCCGCGGGTCCGGCGCGTCGGCACCCTGCCAGGGCACGGTCAGTGGGGCCAACGCTTCGGCGAAGGTCCGTTCGAAGCCGACGATCGCGGTGTTTGTGCGGGTGGGGGAGTCGGGAGTGGCAGGCACTCCTCGAGGGTAACCATTTTCCGGTCGGCGAAACGGTGCGCCCGATCTTCGCTCAGTTCTCGATCGCGGCGCCGCAGATGCCACACGCCTCGAACGTCCGGCGACTCCATCGCGCCAGCGGGATGAAGAACACGGTGAATTGCTTGAACTCCCGCATCCGGGCCCACTGGGTGGTGTTGTGGCAGCGCGGACAGGTACGTGTCTGTCCTGCGCCAAGGTGCTGTTGCTTGCGGCCGAATCCGAACAGAAAGAACACCCTGTCATCCTACGTTCGCAGAAGGTGTCGACCCGGCCACCGCGGGGTCGGGGCGCGCGGCGAGCTAGACCGACGAGCGAGTTACACGTGCCGGGCTGCGCTCACCGTGAGACGCCGTTCCGGGATCACTCCGCGGTCTGGTGACCCGGGAACGTGGGGATCGTCCCGAGCGCCCGCACCATGCTCGATCGGCTGCCCAGTACCTCGCGCCACTGGTCGCCTTCGGTGAGCAGTGCCCCGATGGCGACGACCTCGGCGCCGGCCCGCTCGAGCAATGTGATGGCCGCATTGACCGAGGCTCCCGACGAGATCACGTCGTCGACGAAGGCCACCCGGGCACCGTCGAGTTGGCCCAGTCGTGCCGGATCGAGCAGCAGCCGTTGGCGGCCGTCGCTGGTGATCGACTTCAGTGGCTCACTCAGCGCCTCCCGAAGGTGGACCTTGTTCGACTTCTGCAGGATCAGGTAGTCGTCGAGCCCGAGCGCACGAGTCACCTCGATCGCGACCGGGATACCCAGTGTTGCAGCGGAAACCACGAGTTCGACGTCGGCGTCGCGGATCTGTTCTGCCAGTTCACCACCGGCGATCTGATTGAAGGCGACGCCGTGGTCGATCGTCATCAGCAACGCGATGGTCAAGTCCTCGGCGACCTCGATCAGCGGCAGCTCAACCGTCTGGCTGCCGATTGTCGCCGTGTAAACGCCTGCGCTCATGGGGGATTGACCTGCTTCTGGGTAGCCGTCCGAGACCGTCACTGGCTCACTCCGACATTCTCGGCGTCGAGATCGGCGGTGTGCTCGATGGGCGTGCGACGCGACTCGAGGAATCTCCGCAACCCGATGTTGAGCAGCGGATGGACCGTCAGCAACAGCAGTGTGCTGACCATCATCGGGCTGGTGAGGACGCTCGACGCGGCGTCGGGGAGTTCGGCGATGAGGTCCGCCGGCATGAACTGCAATCCGAGCGGAACGATGAAGCAGACGGCGCCGACGAGGATGTTGAGGTCGTCCCACTCGACCGAGGCGAGCTGTTGCACACCCGAGAAGGCGATGACTCCGAAGAGGATCGTCGCCGCCGCTGACAGCGCGGGCCCCGGTAGACCGGCGAGGAACATGGCGAACTTCGGTATGCACGACAACACGATGCAGATCACGCCTGCCGCCGCGGTCACCATACGCGATGCGATGCCGGTGATCCGCAGAACTCCGGCGTTCTCCGGATAGGACGTGGTGCCGATACCGCCGAACAGTCCACCCACGGCCGATCCGATGAATTCGGCGCTGAGTCCGCGATTGGCCTGGTCGACGCCGATCGCCTTGCCACTCCATCGTCCGAGCAGACCGTAGACACCCATCGACTCCGATGCCGCCTGCAGGAAGGCGATCATCATCAGGAACACCCCGGCCCACGACACCGAGAAGCCGAAGGGGAGGAGCTCGGGGGTGCCGAGGATCGACGACCCGGATACATCGGGCACGTCGGAGACGCCGGTGATCCAGGCGACGACCGTGCCCACGGCGATACCCCACACCACGGCACCGCGTTTGACGAGGGTGCCGCCGCCGAGTGCCATGCAGAGGATGACCGTGACCAGGCCGGCCAAGGCGACGAACACGCTGGGCCACCCGTAACTGGGGGTTCCTTCCTGGCCGAACCAACCACCCACGCCGATCCCGGCCAGCTGTGCGCCGAGCACCAGGAACATGGTGCCGAACACGATGGGATTGGAGACGAACTTCGCTATGTGGCCATAGATTCCGAGCCGCTTGAACGGAATCGCCAGCGCCAGTGACAGCAGTCCTGCGACAAACATCGATCCGAAAGCGGTGCCGAGACCCGACGTCGCACCGATCGAGATCAGCGCGACCAATATCGCCGCCGTCGGCCCCTGGACGATCGGGAGCTTGAGGATCCGCGACGACGACAGGACAGTGACCAGCCCCGCCAGCAAGAAGCAGCCCTGGATCACGTAGGCCACGTCGCGTTGCTCGAGGGCGAGTGCGGCACCCAACGACGCCGGGAACACCCAGAGTCCGGTGAGCGCCAAGAGATGCTGCCCACCGTAGAACACTGCGCGGCGCGTCGGCACCCGGTCGTCAAACCCTGCCTTGAACGGCACCTGCTCCATCGAACCCCTCCAGCACCAGTTGGTGAAACGTTTCACCAGTCCGATGGAGCAGGTTAGAGGGCCTCTGTTACGGCGGTGTTTCGTGAACCGCGTGCTCCCGTAGAGTGGCCATCCGAGCCACAGCGGAGGGTTGATGACGAGCGATCGACGAGCGCCGGGACGGCCCGGGATTCGAGACGTCGCCACCCGGGCGGGCGTTTCGCCGAGCACGGTGTCGCAGGCGCTGAACGGCGCCGGACGCATCAGCGAGGCCACCCGCGCACGCGTGCGCGATGCCGCCGCGGAGCTCGGCTACCGGCCGGATCCGGCCGCGGCGGGCATGCGCTCGGGAAGAACCGGACTCGTGGCGGTCATCGACCGCGTACCGCCGCAGAGCACGTGGCGCTGGGATGATCTCGAATTTGTTGTACGCCTGGTTCATTCGGTGTGCGGCGCCGCATGGGAGCACAACCGATACCCGGTTCTACTGCCGAGCGACTCACTCGAACTGCGGCTGGACGGAATGCCGTTCGACGGCGCCGTGCTGATCGACCCCCTCCCGTCCGACCCGCTGCTCGCACGCCTCGACGATTCCGGAATAGCTGCGGTCACAATGGGACGCGACCTGGACCGGCCCGCGCGGAGAGGGTGGGCCGACAACGACAAGGCCGAGCAGTGCCGGCAGGTCGTCGAGCTTTTCCGACGCACCGGCTCGGTTCGACCGATGCTGTTGTCTGCCAACACCGGTCAGTCGTACATGCATGACAACACCGAGGCGTTTACATCACTGACTGCCGGCTCGGGGCGGGTCCTCGAGCTGCCACCGTCGACGTCGTGGGACGAATGTCGCGAGCTGGTTCGGCAGGCCTGTGCCGGACCGGAACCGATCGACGGTCTGTACATTCTCGTCGAGGCCCTCGTTCAGCCTTCCCTGCAGGCCATCCACGATGCAGGCCTGTCGATTCCCGACGACATCCAGGTGATCACCTCCAGCGACAGCAACGTCTCGCGTTCCGGCCCGGTGTCGTTGACCTCGTTCGACCTCGGTCCGGAACGGTTGGGACACGAACTCGTCGGCATGCTGGTGGCCGACTCCGCCGACGCAGACCCCAGGTCCACGGCCGACTCACGCCTGGTGCCGGTCGAACTCGTCGAACGCCAGTCGACCCGCTGACGTCCCTTACAGCCGACCCCCGGCCCCAGGGGCCGCTTCACCTCGGCGACAGACCACGGCCGGGTGGTGCGTCGTTCGCACGCGTGTGCGAGCATGGTGTGCGTGAACGCGCGCAAACCGACGGGATTGACTCCTGCCGACCTGGAATCACTGTCCGCGGGGCTTGCCGCCGGGAAACGGGTCACCGTCTACCTCCGCGACCCGATGCCGTCACTCGACCTCGACGCCGGGGCATCGGCCCGCGTCGTCTCCATCGACGGGACCACGGTGACCGTCAGCCCGAAGGGCATCGACGACCAGCTCCCGTTCGAGCCCGATGAACTGCAGAAGAGTCGTCCCACAACGACTTCCGCGACTCCTGCGCGCCAGCGGGTGACCAGGACATCCGAGGCCGCGGATACACCCGGACCGGCGAGGAGCGCATCGACGGTACCCAAACCTGCTGGACCGGCACCGGCCGGCTCGAAGGCGACACCACCGGAACCGAAGGCTGCACCGGAAAAGCCCGTGCCGGCGAAAGCGGCGCGGAGGACAAAGGCTCCGGTCGCCGCGGTCAGTGTCACCGTCACGTCGACCGGCGAGAGCACCTGGACCGTGTCGGTGGCACACGGCACCAAGAAGCACGGTAAGCCGACCGAGGTGACCGCAGACCGGGTGGCGAAAGCGATGCGTGAGCTCGGAGACGAGGCCGCGATCACCGCCGTCGACGGCGTGATCGAGTCGGCACGCGCCGCGGCTCAGAAGAGAATCGAAGAACTCAGCCACGAACTCGAAGCCGCACGAGCGGCGCTGGCTCATCTGGACGGACCGGACGCGAACAGCTGACCAGTGGTCGCAGGCAAACGGGTCCCGACTCCCGATTCCTGCACCAGCCCGTCTCGAGTTGCGTGTTGTCTCGTGATCACCGGTGGCGCGAGAGGGCGTTCTCTGACACGAGACTGACCTCCTCCGACGTCGGTACGCTCAAAGGTGTCCGATTTGTCGCCAGACAGAGGGCCGATGATCCGGGCGGACACGCACGAGCCGGAGGTAAGCATGGATGCACTGATCTTGATCGCCGTCATCGTCCTGGTTGTCGTCGGGGTGGTGGTGATCGCACAGCAGCGTTCTCGCGCCGGCGCCACCCGCACGCTCGACGACGCAAAGGCTGACGCACGCCAGGCCATCGAACGGCTGGGGGGTCAGGTGTTCATGCTGGTCGGCGACGGTCCGGCGTCGAGGCAGGCGCTTGCCGACGCGGGGGAGCGCTTCACCGCGGCCGGCTCTCAGATCGAGCAGGCAACGTCGCCCACACAGGCGCGGTTGGCCAAACAGACTGCGATCGAAGGTCTGTACTACATCCGCGCGGCACGTACCGCCATGAACCTCGACCCCGGTCCGAGCATCCCTGAACTCGACGGTCAGCGGAGCGCGGGGATGGTGACCGAGGACCGCAAGGTCGACTTCGAGGGCCGGCAGGTGGAGGCGTCACCGAACCCGTCCGAACGGACCCCGAACTACTACCCGGGTGGTCGCGTCGCCGGTCGCCCCGTTCCTGCCGGCTGGTACTCGGAGCCCTGGTGGCGGCCCGCCCTGGTGGCCGGTGCGTGGGGCGTCGGGTCGATGTTGTTGTTCTCCACCATGTTCTCCGGGATGGCAGGCGTCCCGTACGACGCGCAAGCTTTCGAAAGCGGCGTCGGCGACGGCTCCGACATGAGCGGGATCGACGGCGGTGGGGACGATCCTGGAGCCGGCGGGGACGGCGGCTTCGGTGGCGACGGTGGACTCGGCGGCGACGGTGGACTCGGCGGCGACGGTGGACTCGGCGGCGACAGCGGATTCGGTGATGCCGGTGGCGGATTCGGGTTCTGAGCGACGACTGAATCGTGGTCGTCAATCGCCGACGGCAAAGAACACGCCGATGAAACCGTTCGGTGGCTCGCGCATTGCGAAGGTGAATTCTCTCAACGCGCTGTTGAGCGGCACCAGCGAACCCCGTGACTTCCCCGAGGTTGCGAATCCGCGGATCATCGAAAGATCAAGCGCCCGACCGGAAGCGAGGGCCGCGGGGTACCTGGATGCCACCGTGATTCACGACACGCAGTACGGCGCAGCACCCGCACGGCGTCTCAGACGCTGGTGATGAAGCACGGGAGCAGTCCTGACCTGCGCAACTTCAGGCTGGCTCCAGCGCCCGCTTGGCCTTCTCCAGCGCGGCGAGCGTACGCAACACATAATCCCGTTTCGCCGTCAGGTCGGACACCTTGGCCTTGCCGCTCAACCCGGAGTCTTTCTGCGCTACCGCCAGACGTTCCTCGATCTCGGTGAGTTGGGCCAGCAGACCCTCGGCCCGGCTCATGAGCTCGGCGCGGTCGGGTCGGGAGACATCTGCCGGTCGGCTGACCCCGGACCTGACATTCTGCGCCTTGGCGCTCGCGACCTGTCCGCCTGTCTTCGTGGCGGTGGACGCGGATGGGGCGACGCGACGCTGCCCGGACCGGGATGCACGCGGTGGAGTCTGTGTGCGGGTCTCGTTCAGCACCGCCCAGGCTTGGCGAGCCGCGACCCGGTGTTCACGTTCTTCTTCGTCGTCGGACGTCAGCGACCCGCCCAAGGGTCGCAGACCATAGAAGCCGACGAACTCACGGGCCGCAGTGATGGTCTGTTCTGCAGTGCGGCAGCGCCCGCACCGCGGTTCGCCGCGGAGTTCCGCGACGTCCTCGTTGGACGAGCACCACACGCACTCGCGTGGAGTGAGATCGGTCATGAAAGCATCGGCAGCAACGGGATTCACGGGTGGAAAGACTACGGCACACCACTTTTCGCCCTGCAAACGGGTTTGGCTGCACATCGGGTCCACCTCGACCACGGGTCATCGGCTGCCCCGGTCGGGGGTTGTGGCGCAGCACCGGCCGCCGGGCGCAGACCTTCCGTGGAATCAAACGGGTGCCCGGACTTCAACCACGAGGGTGGCGTTGCACATCGGTGACCGGGTTGATCTGCGCCGCGTCGCAGGGCAGAATGCTGACCTTTCCGAGTGTTCGCGCAAGGCCTTTACTCAGCCACCCCAAAGGGGAGTGGATGGTCTGTGTTCACCAGCCGAGCAGCTACGTCGGCGAGGCGGGTGTTTGAATCTTGCGAGAGTTTGCGTAAAAGTGTGAAGGCCTCCACCGCATGCAGGTCATAGCGTTCCATGATGATGCCTTTGGCCTGGCCGATGATGTCTCGCGAGGCCAGTGCGCTGCGAAATTGCTTGTCCTTGCGGGCGGCGGTCAAAGCGATGGCTGCGTGGGTGGCGAGGTCGACTGCGAGGTCTTCGGTGTCGGCGTCGAACGCATCGGGAACCTCGGCATAGAAGGTGAGAACCCCGACTTCAGGCCCGTTGGTGTAGAGCTGAAACGACAGTACCGATCGAATTGACGTGTCGTTGGACAGAGCACGCATCAGTTTTGGCCATCGCTGTTCGGTCTCGACGTTGTTGATCCGAACTGCGTACTGCTCCCAGATCGCGTCGAGGCCCGGGCCTTCACCATGCTCTTGCTGCAAAGCATCAGCGCGGGTCGGAACCGCATCACTGGCCAGAGTTGATCTCAGTACCGCTTCGTGGCCGTGGCCGGTCTTGGTGATCACGGTGATGCCGGCGTGGGCAACACTCGGAAGGAGTGCCACCGATGCCTCGGTAACTTGCTGAAGGACCTCGTCTGCGGTGAGCTGGTGTTCGCGCGATGCATGCAAATCGCGTGCCATTTGCGCGATCTGGCCATGAATACCGGACGCTACATCGTCCTGTGGACTGTCCATGTGCTTGCTCCCTTGCGCATCTTGCGGTGGCGACGACCAGCCTATCGCCACCAATGACAACAAACCCGCCGCCCGATCAGGCGCCGGATACTGTGCGGCCGAGGACGTGGAGCCCCCAGTCCTAGAGGATCTCCACGTCACCATTGTCGGCGGTCACAGGGTAACGCTTGGAGCTGGACCGTACTCCGGCGAGGATCCCGCACTGTGTGATCAGTGCCTACGTCCTGGCCTACGCCGCGTTCATGATCTAGGGCGGGCGCACCGCCGACCTCTTGGGGCGTCGGGGGTCTTCCTCATCGCACTGACGGTGTTCATCGCATTCTCCGCGCTCGGCGGTCTCGCCCAGGATGCGTCGTGGGTGCTTGTGCTGGTCCGCTTCGTCACCGGTGCGACCGCCGGGTTCATGACCCCGGCCGTTCGCGTTCATCTACGGCCCCCTCACCGCGGCTGCGGTCGAAGGCGTCACCGACAAACACCACGGCGTTGCCGGGGGAGTCGTGTACACCGGATTTCAGTTCGGTGCCGCGCTGCGAGTCTCGGCCGCCACCATCGCACTCGTTGCCGGCGGCGGAACTCTCGACCTCGGTTACTATCGCCGCGCCCTGATCATCCCAGCCGCCGCAGCATCATTGACCGTCGTCCTCGGTCTATTCACCATCATCCGGCACCGCACCCTGGCTGCCGATTCGGTGGCGTGACGGCTCGCACCGTGGCACTGACAGCCCTGCGTGAGGATGCCAAGACCATCATCGGCGACGTCGTGTACGCGACCATGCCACCGTCGACACACGCCATCGACCGCGCACACGAGTACTGATCTTCGTGTGGGAACTCGACAGCGACCATCCGAAGGGATGGCTTGCGACATTCAAGACACCGGTCAAAGCCTCCCACATCGCGGGCAATGCCCATGTCGCTGCCTCGTACTGGAGTCTGCGGCAAACGTCGTCACCGTCGACAGCGCAGCTCGCTGGTCGACCGATCACCGAAAAACGCATGCTCCCAACTGATTGAACTGGTGACGAGACGTGACGAAGTAGGTCGAGTAGCTAGAAGGGACGTCTCGGGGCCAGGCCGATGAACTTGTCGTAGTCGACCACCGAGTCGCCAGGGGCCGACAGTTCACTGTCATCTTGCTCGTAGAGCCAATCGAGAGAACCTTTGGTCGTCAGTCAGGAATCCGTCAAGTGCGTCGCCGTGTAGTAGCGATACCGGGTCATGTGTAATCCTTTCGGTCGCGTTGCCACAGAATGGGATCGCCCGTGCCGGGGTCGAGTCCACATTGTCGCAACCATGTACGGGCGATTTGGCGCCGATGAGCGGAGAATGTGAGCACGTGGGCTAGGACGCTCGCCATTTGAAAACTCTCGGGCGGGTCGCCTAACGCGTCGATGAGCGTGTCATCCCAGGCGCCTTCGTCGTTCGATATCACGCCAGAATGCCAACCAGCGTGGCGCGACTCGGCGTGACGGGTTGCCAGGTTTGTCACGCTGGTTGTATCGCGCGTGTCCCCTTCCCACTGCCAGTTTCGTCACAGGTGACGATTCTCTGCTGAATCCATCTCCATTGAATGCTCTTGAGTTTAAAGTCCGCCGAAACCCGAGGTGTAGAGGGCGGTGGTCGAGGTGGGTGACGTACGACTGGCGTAGGCAGAGCATCTTGAGTTCCTCGGAGAGCCCGGCCGATTCACGAACCGTGGTGAAGGTGCGATTGAAGTTCCGGATGCCCGATGGCCGGCGCGTTCTGACGGCCATAGTGAGGCGGAGCGGTCGGCGGTAGTGAACTGTGCACGCCCGTACGGCCGATAACCAGGAGCACTCATGATGCCGTGGGTCGAGTTCTCGCATCTGTTTGAACTCGTCCTAGTTCTACGCCGATAAGATACATTATGTCAGGTAGACGGTGCCGAGTTCCGACGTTCGCCAGCTCCTGGACGGGTTCGCGCAACACCGCTTAACCATCAGTCACGACACCTTCGCCCACTACCCCGCCGAACGCATCGCACGCCATCTACGGGACCTGTTCATCAGCTGCGGGATGCTTGCGCCCTATGACCGCAACCTCGACCGCTTCACCAGCTGGCTCGAGAAGAAGGTCGCCTCCACACCAATTCACCAATCGCAGCAGGTCATCACCGGATTCGCCACGTGGCATCACCTGCGCAACCTCCGCGCCCGCGCGCAGCGCCAACCCCTGGAGAACGGGCCGATCGCCAACGCCAAGCAGGAAATCACCGTGGCGATCGACTTCGTCAACTGGCTTTACACCCGTAACACGCCGCTGGCGGAAACGACACAGTCCGATATAGACACCTGGCTCGCTACCGGGCCGACCACCCGCAACACCGCCAGAATGTTCGTCAGATGGTGCATCACGCATCAACACATGGCCGCCCACCTCACGGCCCCCTACCGGCGGGCTCGAACCCACCCTATGACCAGCGACGATGAGCGCTACGCGCAATTGACGACGATTCTGGAACGGCGAGAGACCCCAGAGTGGATCAAAGCCGCCACCGTCCTGCTGCTGATCTGCGCGCAACCAGTCTCGCGCATCGCCGCCATCGAACTGGACGCACTGAGAACCGACGACAGCGGCAGCCTGTGGATCCGCTTCGCCGACGCCGAGGTAGAACTCCCGCCTCCGCTCGCCGACCCAGTGACCGCGCTCATCGCACAGCGGCCCAACATGAACACCGCCGCCAACCGGACATCCCAGTGGCTCTTCCCCGGAGTCACTGCAGGTCATCACATCAATCCGCAGTCCCTGATGGGCAAGCTCCGCGCCAACGGCATCGACCTCCAAGGCGCACGCAACAGCGCGATGCGCGAACTGGTCCGCAGCATTCCCCCAGCGATCGCGGCAACCCAATTCGGATACAGAGCTCAGACAACCGAGCGACACGCATTCGTCAGCGGTACCAACTGGAGCGCCTACCCCGAACTCCACCAAGACCCCGACACCACGGAACCCGGTATCTGATCAGTAGACCGCGCCCGCCGTGGACTCCGCGAAACTCGACCACTCCCCGAACTGACCCGCGCACCCTACCCCTACGACCCTCGCAACAAACTCCCTCATCGCGGAGCAAACTTGTAGCGAACGCGAGGTCCGGGCCAACGGGCCAACGCGTATCCGGCGAGAGTCAACTATTGAGATAGACGTCTGCAGTAGCGACGATGAGCGCTGCCAAAACCCCCACAGCGATGCCGACGAGCACTGCCACCACGGCAGAGCGCTCACGCACGAGATACCCGGCTCCAGCCCCCACCGCGCCGATTGCGGCAACGCCGGCGAAAACCGAGAACATCGTCATGAACAACGCCATGCTGAGGACCGCCCCAGGAACGGCCCAGGCCCGCCCCCGTACCCGCCAAAACCAGCGGGAATTGCCAGATCAGGGCCGTCGTACCCGCGGCCACCGGTGCCGATAGCACCGCAGTCCCGGCAGCAGTAAACACATTGCGCTGCGTGGGCTGCTTCATGCCCAGACTCTATAGCGACCGCGGTAACCACGGCGCGCGCAGCAGGACCTTTTTCCAAGAATGGCGTAGGTGAACTGAACGGGTTTAGGCAACCTGGACGCAGCTCGCGCCGGAACTCAACACCCCAGAACCCGGCACCTAGTCAGTACTGCACCGCACATTGCATCAGATGCATCAACGCACCCACCCTTCCAACCTGTCGGATGACAAGGTAGTTGGGAGTTTGACAGCAAACTTGGGAGTGAGTGTGGGAGTCGTTGGTGCTCGGCAATGGCAGTTCAGCTGAGCACTAGCAGCCGCAGTCGCGCGCCGGCACAGCCATGACAAGTGGTCTGGTGCGCAACGTACGACCCCGGTGGAACACATCACCCATTACTACGACACGATGCTCGACGCCGCGCCGCCCTGCGTGCGCACCGCTCTCGACGTTGGCACGGGTGACGGGCTACTGGCGGTCAGCTTCGCTGAGAAGTTCCCTGACGTCACTGGCCTAGACTCCGATGCCGACATAATCGACTTCGCTCGATCACGCCGGCCGGATTCTTAGGGGTTGACTGCCGGTTCTCTGTCGTACCCCGGTCGTACTCTCCGAACTGATCACGGATACCGATCGGAGGGTTCCAGTGGGCCAAGACAAGGCACGATGCCGAAACTCGAGCTGGTCTATCGGCACGCCGAGCTACGGTACCGTGGATATCCGCCGGTGGTGATCCGTGTTCGCAAATCCCGCCTAGTCTGGAGCGATATAACCTGCAACCGACACGGCAGTGCCGGCCCACTAGGCCATTCCGACCCAGTAGCATTCGAACGCAAGAGATTCATCAAGTGGAGGCCGCCAAGGCAACTCTTCGTTTGCAGAACAAGGTGAATCCCCCACACGACGCACGACGAGCAGGAGCAATGGCCAGGAACTACACGAGCCTGACTCTGAAGCAGTTGTTCCTGACGTCCGGACATTACTGCGCCTTCCCGGACTGTGCCGTCGCCATCGTGGAGTTCACCAACGACGGCCCGGTCGTGCTCGGCGAGATCGCACACATCGAGGGCTCATCAGATGACGGACCTCGCCCAAACCCGACGCTTGCACCATCCGACCGGGACCGCTATCCGAACCTGGTGGTCCTCTGCGCCCATCACCACACGCTGGTGGACAAGATCGATTCGGAGTATCCAGTCGAGACTCTCAGGGACTGGAAGCGCGCTGCGGAGAAGGCAACCGCCGACAAGTTGTCAGCCGGAGCGACATCTGTCTCGTTTGCAGAGCTGCAGATTGTCTGTAATGCATTCGCTGACGGCGATCTTGACCTTCCCTCGACTCCGATGATCGCGGTGGAACCGCAGGCGAAGATGGATGCCAACGCACTGACTGGCGCAATCCGCCCTACCATGAACGTGGGTCTTGCCCAGGCTCCGCAGGCTGCGGAATACATCAGGCGTCAGGCTCAGCTCTCCCCTCGGTTTCCTGAGCGGCTGCGGGCAGGATTCGTCAGCGAGTATGACCGGCTAAGCTGCGAAGGAGTGGAGGGTGACTCTTTATTCCTCGCACTCATCGACTTTGGCGCGAACAGTGCCGCCTCCCCCCAGACAGACAACAGTCGATACTTCGTCATTCGTGCGGCTGCTGCAGCTGTCCTCTGCCACCTCTTCGAGGTCTGTGATGTATTCGATGCGCCAGTTGAGGTGTCGACATGATCCTGCCGACCAAGTACATCCCAGCGTCAGATAGTGTCCTTGGCCGAGCTGGCGCGATCCTGCCGCTACGCGAGAGCAACCCAACAGTCAGCGAACTCTGGCACTCGTACCGGACAATCAGAACGGACGAATCCTTCGACTCATTCGTCGAAGCGCTGACCTTGCTGTTTATGCTCGGCGTAGTCTCCATCGATACCGGCGTACTTCAGTGGCGAGTGTGAAATGAGACTAAACTCCCTAACCGCCAACTTTTCCAGCTTCCGCTCCATTGACTTTCGCGATGGCCTGAACATAGTCGTGGCCGACCGTGCAAAGGATGCGACCAAAACCGACTCACGAAACGGCTTGGGAAAGACGACGGTCATCGCTTTGATCGACTTCTGCCTTGGCGCGAACATGAGTGATCGCCTCGAACAGATGAAGGGAAACGAGTGGTACTTCACCCTCTCTCTCACAACTCGGTTGGGCATCACACTCGAAGTCTCGCGCGGTCCTGACAGCGCCAGCGAAATTCATATCACCGGCGATGTTGTGGCGGCAGGAGTTATTGAGCAGGGAGACGTAACTGAGGCGGGAAGAGCAGACATTGGTTCGCGGCAGTGGACTACCTGGCTCGGCAAGGAGTGTTTCACGCGCGAAGGCATGCCGGCCGAACCCCCGACGTTCCGGAGTCTCATCCGGCATTTAGCCCGTTACCGTTCCGACTCACTGATTGACCCGTTCCGCACTCTGGCTAACCAGCGCGCCGAGGCAGTCCAGGCCGAAAATGCATATCTTCTAAATCTCGACTGGCGATTTGCGAAGGAGTGGGCAGACCTGAAAGGCCGTAAAGCCCGCATAGCCCTCGCTGACGACCCTGAAAACACCATCGAATCGCGTATCGCCGCACTTGAGCCGCAACTAGTAAGAGTCCAACGCAGAACGGATCGACTGACACGAGACGTCAGCAGCTTTTCAGTCCTTCCGGAATACCGAGAAATTGAGGAACGAGTTCAGCGAGCAACCGCCCAGATCAAGACGCTCGGGAACGAGAACTTCGCCGACCGCCAGCAGCTCGCGATGTACGAATCACAAGCTCAGGATGAGTTCACAACGCGCAACGTCAGCGTGGAACACCTGTTCAGCGAGGCTGGAATCGTGCTCGGTGACGCCATCGTGCGAAGCCTCGATGACGCCGCGGAGTTTCACCGGCAGGTCACAGCGAATCGTGTGGCATACCTTTCGGAGGAGACTAGGCGAATCAGCGGACGAGTCACCCAGCGCGAAACGCAGCAGGTCGAGCTTGCGGCTCAACAGGAACGAGACTTGAAGCTGTTACGGACGGGCGGAGCGCTCGATGACTTGGCCGCTCTACAGCGCGGGCTCGCGGAGTCACAGGTTGAGGTCGCGCAAGTCGAAGAACAGATTCGAGTCCTCCGCGAACTGAGCGATAGGAAGTCCAAGCTCAAGTCTGATGAACTCGACCTAGTCTCACGTACCAAACTCGATCTTCAGGAACGCTTCGATCTTCGGGCCGGAATTGTCGCACGTTTCGGTGAGATCATGGAAGCCTTATACGGCGAACCCGCAGATCTTCAGGTCTCTCAGGGGAAGTCGGGTGTCCAATTCAAGGTCGTCCTTCCCAAGACTGGATCAGGCGGCGTCCATTTGATGGCGATCTTCGCTTACGACATCGCCCTTACAGAAGACCTCCAGAGCTTCGGTCGGGGGCCTGGTTTCCTTCTCCACGACAGCTCGATCTTCGCGGACGTGGACGAACGTCAGACAGCCAAGGCGATCGAAATTGCTGCCGGGTCCGCCACCGACCACCGCTACCAGCACCTCTTGACCATCAACAGTGATCATGTCCCGTGGAGCGAGTTCTCCGACCGGTCAGTCTTTGACGATGCAATCGTGCTCCGACTCCACGACGGCGACCCCTCGGGAAGCGTGCTCGGTCAGAGGCTTCACAACACGATCGAGTCAAGCGAGAACTGACTTCAGACTGAGGCATCCAACTAGCCGAGGAGATCCATCTCAACCTGGGAACCATCAGCAACGGACTCACTTCGCATACCACTTCGCACTCAATTGTGATGTCTCTGGCGTCGGAGAATCGAGGAAATTGAACTGGCTCCCGACTTGCGTGTCACTGGCTGTTGACCTCGGCACACCAGTCCCGCGCAGCACGGTTCGCCATATGCACGTCCAGAATGACGTCGTCGCAACCGGCGGCGATCTTGGCTTCGGTCCACAACGGCTGTGCTAGATCCGACTGCGCGTACCCGCAGAGGTTTTCCACGATCCCTTTCGACTCCGGATCGGCGCCGTGGCAGAAGTCCGGGGAGAACCCGTAGTGGGTGGCAAACCGCACATACGTGGGGGTGGGTACGACGACGTTGGCGACGACCCCACCTTTGAGGCAGCCCATCCGATCAGCGAGTACCTTGTTGGGCACTCCACCGATCTCATCGAAGGCTTCAGCGATGAATCCGAGTGTGGTGGTGGCTGTTTCGTTGGTGGCGAACCGAACGAAACGCCAGCGTGAGAACGCCAGCACCGCGCAGAACATGTGCAGCCCGCCGATCACGGCCCAATCGATGACCAGGTAGTCACCCGGAGCCCACGCTGCCGGGCGGCGGCCACGGTGATGGTCACGGCGCCACTGTGTTTTCGCGGTGGCGACCAGTCGACGGAAGTTCCGGGCCGAGCCCTCATATCCTGCCGCTCGCGCTACCGGTACCAGACGTTTGGCGGTGATCCGGCCGTGTGATCGCTCGACTCGCTCAGCGACCAGCTGGGCCACCGCATCGTAGTTGCGGGCCCGTTCCTTGCGCTCGGGTGGTTGATCGTCGGCTTCGAACCGGTCGACCACGCGCTTGACGGTCTTGTGGGTGGTGCCGCACACCTCGGCTGCGGCGCGATAGCTTCCGAGTTCTCGGTAAGCAGAAATGATGTCCATACGGTCCTTCGCCGACTTCAATGGAACTCCCGGGCGGTGATGGTGATCGGTTGGCACCTTCACCGTCATCGCCTGGGCCTTCAGTTCCGGGTCGACACGACGAACACAGGGTGGGGACTTTTTATCTGGCCACCAGCGGGGACCTCGACCTGGCCACCAGTGGGGACTTTCTCATGGCCATGGACACCCACGGTGCCGCCACCTGTTCGAGTCCTAGCAGAGTCAGGTTCCTCGAGTCCGTCTTCGAGCTCGGTGTGCTGGAAGCTGTAGACGAGCTCGGCCTCCTCCCAAATTCACTGCCTGCCCCGATTACACTCAGCGGGGACTCCAATTCTGACACGATTGTCATGTGGATGATTTTCCAAGCGCGCTTGAAGATGCGATAGATGGTGTCAACGAAGTCGTCACGCCGGCCATGCCGGATCGAAGGATCAGGCCACTCCCGTGGGCCTCGCGTCTATCAGCAATGCCCTACTTGCCGGGTGGCGGAACTAAGCAGATCGAGGTCCTTCGCGAACTACTGCAAACGACGATTTCGTCTGATGGTGTTCTTACCGCGACCGTTCTAGACGGCAACGGGCTGGAGCGATCGCTACGTGACGCACTGAAGCCGCTGTCATCTGCGGGTTTTGTGCAGTCCGTTGACCGCGATCACGCCGCCGTAACCGATGAGGCGGCCGCTTGGCTCGACTCTCAAGACGACGCACAACTGTTGGCGATATTTCACCGTCACGTTCGGTACTTAGGTGAACTATTGGCCGTCCTCGAACCCGAACGACGAACGGTGCGCGACCTCGTGGAGGCAGCGGGCAAGCAGTACGACCTCGCGTGGACAACTCCTGACCAAACCCGTCGTCGCATAACGTGGTTGTCCTGCCTTGGGGCAGTTGAGTACTGCACTTCGACCCATGTCACGATCACCCAGCGTGGGCGAGAGTTACTTGCCACACTTCTTCTCGACGGACCACACCAGACCCGGGCACGCACGCCCGAGCCAGTCAAAGTGAATGATCCTCCGCAGCCGATCGCCGCTTTGCTCGGGGACATGACTCAAGCCCGATTGGAAGGACGCAATCCGATACTGGGCTACATCCCCCGCGGCAACGGGGAAGCCGACGTCGTGCAGGCGCTCGAGGCGCTCGTCAATGCAGCATCGCCAAGTACAACGAAGGCTAACCTGCTTGCGTTTGCTGAAGAGCATTTCGGGGTCAGCGAATCCTCGTTCGGCGCGGTGCTCACGACGCTGACAAGATCTGGACTCATCGAGCAGACGAGCTTGAATGTCTATGAGCCGACGTTGCCTGGGCGTGCCTGGCTGGAATCTGGAGCGGCACTAGACCTGGCCCTTCTGATGCACTCGCGTTATCTATTCGTTCTCGAAATTGTCCCAATGCTCCAAGAGCATGATCGAGCTCCGGGTCTTGCACGCGCTGCTGTTGACTACTTCGGCATGAAACGTGTTGACACCGGGGGAATACGGACGCGGCTACAGATCTTGAAGGCCGCTGGACTAATTGAGGAGCGGGCCAATTGGCGGTACCAGCCGACTGCACTCGGGGAGGAAGTGGCAGCCCGCTACACGCTCCAGGCTGCACGAGACCAGATCGAGTCCGAATCGGTCACCTCAAGTCAGGGAGAAGCGCCTCCTTCTGCAGTGCGTACGGCTCGGCTGATCGGACAGGACCTCGTAAGCGCAAGTACCGACTCCGACAACCCGATTCGCCTTGAACAGGCTGTCGCTGCAGCCTTGCAGTTCTTAGGCTTCAAGGCCCAACACATTGGCGGCGGCGGAAAGACCGACGTCCTGGCAACGGTAGACAACAGCGATCTTAAGCCCATCAGGGTTATTGTTGATGCGAAATCCGCCCGTAGCGGGACCGTCAATGAGGGCGCGGTCTCCTTTGATACCTTGCGAGAGCACCAAGAACAGCATCGTGCCGACTACGTTGTGCTGGTAGGCCCCAGTTTCGACGGTGGCCGTATACGCCCGCGAGCAGGGCAGAATAAGGTCGCTTTGGTCACGACTAGCGAGCTAGCAGCTGTAGTCATGCGCCACGCACGTACCCCAATCTCGGCTTTCCACTTCGTTGGCCTGATTAGCGGAACGCAGGAGAACCGCCGTGAACTCGAAGCGTGTTGGTCCGCCACAGAACGGCGAACGACACTTCTCGCGCAAGTGGTGACGATTCTCGCTGGCGAAGCAAGGGATACGGACGAAGTCACACATGGTGCTCTCACAAGTGATCAGATATATCTGATCGCCCGAGAAGGAGGCACGGGACCTCGACCCAAGCCCCGTGATATCGAGTCTGTTCTCGAACTTCTACAGCACCCTCTGGTCGATTCTGTACGTACGGTGCAGGGTGACCGTGGACGCCCTCCTTCGTACCGGTTGCACGATGGCCCGACACACGTCCAAGCGAAGCTGAGCGCACTGGCTCAGGCGCTCGAGGGTGTGGACGAAGCTATCGAGTCGACCGAGTAGTCGAGCGGATCTCGCGGCTCCCGCTTGTGCTGTCAACTTCGTACCGAAAGCAGCCGTTTACGAATTCTCCGAACCATTCGTCATGCATTTCCGCCGATTGTAGCGCGTAACGTCCCCGCTACACAATCCCAATTCCCGCCAGTACTTCCGAATTCAATGTCAGCTGACACAGAATGCCGACGAAAATGCATGACCGACTAGTTTGGAACTCTGTTGTTCACCATTCACGAAACTCTCAGGAATAATCGGGTACGCGTGGGAACCCACCTAATCATCCACCCCGCGTGCACGACCCTTACAGCTCACAGCACCTGCTAAACGCCCACCCGGGTACGCAGAGGATACGCAGCAGCACCGCCACCGCCCAGGCCGTAAGCAATTATCCACGACCGCAGGTTCACAACCTGTCGGGCGTCAGTTCGAGACAGACTATGATGTCGTTTCGATAGCCGCCGGATCACTGGTGAGCTCCGACCAGAGGGGCGATTGGGACCGCCCTTCAGGAGTAGCAGGTCGGTAGAATAGTTCGTATTCGAATATTGGCCAGCTACCGGTAGACCGCTGCTTGCAGCAATAGAATCTGGCACCAAGTACGTGGCCGTGCAGGATGCCCGTAGCGGCCGACGGATGCGAAGCCCGTCCAGCGACCCCAACGCAAATGTTCGTTCAGTGAGCGGGTCTCAACCAACGATGTAGTGGGCCAGGATTGCTTGAAGTTCGTAGATGTCGACTTGTCGGTTGAACTGCCGAGCGATCGGGTGGGTGGTACCTGATAGCCAGATCTTCAGTTCAGCGTCCAGGTCGAACGTGCCAGCTGTCTCGACAGAGAAGTGCGTCACTGAGCGGTAAGGGATCGAGTGATATTCGGTCTTCTTTCCAGTGATGCCCTGCTTGTCGATGAGGAGAAGCCTTCGATTCGTGAAGAGAAACACGTCGCGGACGAGGCGGTAGCCAGCGTCGACAGTCTCGCCCTGCCCCAACAGCTTCGCGTACTCCGCTTGTCCTTGCCGCGGGTCGATACGACCGGCGTTACCCATCATTCCGTTCATGATTCCCATTGACCGTTTCTAGCAAACTGGCCGCGGCGTCATTCGGATGGACCACACTTGTCCCTCGTGGTTAGCTCCGACTCGAGCATGCTCCGGGGGTCGCGACGACCCGTCCATCGCTGTCGACGAGTCGCCAAACACAGGGCATGACAACACCCAGTCAGTGGTCGTCGCCGCCACCACAGAAACGCGGAGTTTGTACCGAGTTCGGCTGTTGGCGGTATCGCTCACGCCTGACGCAGCGGGCTTCGGGACGACGTCCGAGTGGCACACTGGCGGGAACCCCTACTGCCGACGATCCGATCGAGGGCGAGGAGCACGGACTATAGTCATCACAGGTCTGGTGCTCACCGCTGTCGCGGGGCTCTTGCACGTCTTCATCTTCTATCTGGAATCGATCGCCTGGACGAGCGAACGCGCACGCGCGACTTTCGGCACCGGGACGGTGGAGGAAGCGACAGTTCAGAAGGAGCTCGCTTTCAACCAGGGGTTCTACAACCTGTTCCTGGCGATCACGGTGTTCGTCGGAATCGTGGTGTACGCCATCGGTTCCGACGCCACCATCGACGCCGGTCTTCACCACCACGGCGTCGATGGCGGCTGCGGCACTGGTGCTGACGCTCTCGAGCCCCGACAAGATCGCAGCCGCGCTCAAGCAGGGCGTCGTTCCTGCACTCGCAGTGATCGCACTCGCCGTCGGCTTGATCCTCTGAACCCGGCGAATTCCTCGACCGTTACGCATAATCGCCGCCGCTCTCAGCCAAGCCCCCGGCTCACCATGTGAGACACATCCGACGCATCGTCCCAATTCGCCCATGGGGACCCGCTGAAACTGTTCCAATGGCTGCAAGTGAAACGTAGCAACGTGTGAGGGGTCGGGATGGCGCACTACTACCCGGAACTGGCAGAGCGGGTCGCACGACAGGCCGAGGAGTTACCCGAGCTGTACGGCGACTTCGATTTCACCGCGACGCCGGAACGTTTCACCACCGACCCGGACGTGAAGTCGGCCCTACCGAGCCGGTTGGGCGATCGTGACAAGTACTTGAACGACCCGCGCCTCATGGAGCTGGTCCGCACCTCGACATTCCTGGCCGACGTGCCCGCTGACCGGGTGGCAGCACTGGCCACGCAGTATCCGGTCTCCGAACTCGTGAACCTGGTTCGCCGTGTGTGCCGCGAGGGCGTAGGGAACGTCCCCGACGCCCCACCTGAGATCGGCGAGCTCATCACGCTGATGCAGGAGAAGCCCGACTGGATCGACTTCGATCTCATCGACGATGGCGCTGCATACTCTCGCCTGTATGCCGCGCTCGTGTCCCCCTTCATGACCCGAGGCGCGTTCCTCGCGACCTTCACCAACAGTTATGCGGCACTGCCGATGACGATCACCGGCGCACTGTCGGGCACCCGTGCCGCACACCGCGTCAACGAGACCACGGCCTACTTCGCGGTCACGGCGATGCCCGGCGGTCTCGAACGTTTCAGCCCGGGCTTCGAAGCCACCGTCATGGTTCGACTCATGCACTCGATGGTCCGGGTCAACGCTATGCAGCGAACCGGCCGGAGCAACAACAGCAAGAAGCGGGTGTGGGACACGACGATCTACGGGCTGCCGGTCCCCCAGATCGATCAGTTCCCCGCCGGCATGATCGGTCCGTACCAGAAGGCGGACAGGGCAGTTAAGGCAGGCCGCGAGCTCCCCTACGATGAGCGCGCGATGGTCGAGTTCCACCGTTACCGCGGCTACCTACTCGGGCTGCCCGAAGAACTGCTGCCCGGGTCCGCGCAGGAGATCGTCGACCTGTTCAATGCGCGGGCCGCAACGCTCCGCCACGGCTACGACGACGACTGCCGCAAGCTCGTCAGCTCCACGATGGACGCCTACCTGCGCCCGTCGGAGAGCCTCTTCGACCGCGCCGCCGACGCCGTCGAGAAGAGCTACAGCAAGCTGGCCTTCACCGCCGCCTTCTGCGAAGGCAACCTCAAGAACGCGGCCGACATGGGCGTCACAGTATCGATCGCCGACTTTGCCCGTGCTGCGGCGACCGCCCCCTTCCTGACCAGCCGATTCGCCACGGTCCGCATCGCCGGCAAACTGCCGGTGCTTCACGGGCTCGCGGAGCAGTACGTCACCAAGGCGACCAAACGACGCCTCGACGACTACGGAGTCCCCGAGTACACAACCGATCACCGCGAGTACGCGCGCTGACGAACCACGGTTGATCTCGGCGTCGGAATGCCCGGCCGCGGTGATGAGCGTCCGCGTCGAGACTGTCGTGCCAGAACCAGAACTCGCGTGTCGAGCGTGCGTATGTTTGACGGGTGCACCTGGAGACACAAGCAGACCTGGCCTATCCGATTGTCTATCTGCAAGGCCCCGGACCCGGCATCCAGGTGCACATCGACATGGCCTCAACGGATCACGGAAACCTGGTCTTCTTCGGCGATGACTGCGCGGCGATCTTCACCGGTGCCACCTACGGAATCACCGACATCACCATCGATACTCGCGATGGCCCACCTGACGAGAGCGATCTTCCCGACTGGGAAACCGTCGAAGAGGGCACTCTCACCATTTCGGCACCACTGACTCTGCTTCCACATCCGGCCGCCACCATCCAATCGCTGGAGGAGTTGTCGGCCACCGAGATCCGCGTCCCAGCGCTTGATCCCGGATCGTATCGGCTCCGTGTAGCATCTCGGGGTCGAGACGTGGACAGATCGGATGTCTCAGTGCGACTGCAGCTATGGCCGACAGCCGAGCGCGGCGGACTGCGTGTGATCGCCACCGGTGACCGCTTCGACCCCCGTTCACTCAGCTCGATAACCCCGCGCCACCACGTGCGCACTGCTACGTCCGAGCCCGCCACGGCCACAACTGCGACGGCCTCCCCCACGCTCAGGCCTTCGAACACAGTTGACGTCAGCCACCACTCGTTCTTGATATCCGGACAAGAAATTGATCCGACTGCGACCTACGCGCAAGGGTCGGTCTTCGACGCAGGCGACAACCTCATCGCGGTGCACACCGGCATCGCTTCAGGACCGGTCGCCGTCGTGATCGAGCGGTTCGACGACGACCCTCTCCTCGACACGGACGTGCCACCCATTGATCTGAGCGCATGGGAAAATGTCGACGAAGTGACTGTGCCCTGCCGAGCGGACATGTGGGTGATCACTCTGGACGGCGAAATCGTCAGTGCGTTCGGCGTTTTCGGGCCATCCTCGTCGGGCACCCGCACCTTCCGGATCGCCGTCCGAGGCCGCGCATCGAACTGGGACTCGATCGTCGATGAGCCCACCGAGGATTACCTCGTCCAGACCTGGTCCACCAGTAGTGGCCCGTTCAACGATCACCGCCACCAAGGCCACCGACGGGATCTGGCCGGTGTCAGAGTAGCCGCGCCCAGACCGTCAGGTCACCTGGCGCACGGATTCGCCGCATCCACGAGGTCTGGAGCCCCGGGACGAACGGTGTAGGTGACGCTCGCCCACGCGAACGCCGGGGACATGTTCACCACCTCGTGGACGAGGGTTGACGGAAGGGTCATGAATCCACCCGGTGCGAACGGGATGCCCCGGCAATTCCGTGAGGTCCGCAACACCAAGTTGCCGCCGGTGGCGATGGAGTACTCCGGGCCGGGATGGGTGTGCCAGCCGGTACTCGCGCCAGGCGGGATGACGAGTTGCTGCACGATCACCGTGCTCGGACCGTCGTAGCCAGGGGTGATCCCCCACGGGATATCGAAGCGGGCGACTTCCTGACGAACTAATCCGCCTTGTGGCGGTGTGGCCTGCGCCGGCGCCGCGAGCACCGATCCGGCCAGCACACCGGCCACAGCGCAGACCGCGACGCGTGCGAAACACCGGCTTCGCATGATGACCCCAATCTGCTGAACGATTCGAACTACCACTCAAATCGTCGACCGACGGTCCCGAGACCTCCGAAGAACGGCCCGATAGTTGCAGAACCGTCACATCGCAGCGTGGGATGCCGCTGTCAGCGTGGACCGCACCGTTGACCCATCCGGCGCATGCCCCATCTCTGCACCATGCCGGTGCGTCAGGGAGCCTGTTTCCACCAGGCGATGACGTACAGCGCGAGCGACGCGACGAGGCCGCCGAGAACCCACAGCACCACCGAGTAGTCGACCCACGACCCGAACGGGGGCGTACCGGGAAAGATGTTGCGCAGGGGTAGCACGGCGAACAGCATGACCGCGAACCAGGTGACCATGGGAGGCTGAAACGCCTTGCGGTGACGAACAGTTTGGATCGAGACGAAGAGTGTGCAGATCGGCAGGATGATCAGCATCACGCACAGCGCGAGATCAAAGGTCAGGGATCCGGCCGTCCTCGACGAGGTGATCGTGAACGCCTGCCCGTCGGCGGTGGCGCTGTTCCCGGCTTTGATGTCCCAGCCGATGAGCGAATCGGTGAACGCAACCTCTGTCGGCAACTCCGCGTCGTTCGGACCGTACGCCTGCACCGTCACCGACTCCGAGACATAGCTGTCGAACGGCCAGAGCCGGATGTCGCCACCGCTGTACAACACCACCGGCACGGCGCTCGGGCGCGTACCGGAATCGAACTTCAGTGCAGTGGCCGAGACCAGCGGTGAGACATCAATCGTCACATCATCCTTGAGGTTTCCCCGACCGTCGAGCAGGTCGCCACCGGCATCGATCGAGACAGTGCCGCCGACCTCGGAGGCAGCACCGTCGACGGCGTCGATGTCGAGATACACGAGAACCCCGTTCGCGGCAGGTTCACGTGCATCCGCATCGTCACCGGAACCACCTTCGGCGTAGGCCACCAGCACGGCAACATAGGCGATCAAGAGGGCGACAACGATCGCCGAACCCTTGACCCACGCCGAGGGTTTCACCGTCTCCGACATACGTTAGCCTCCAAGATCATTCACCGTTCGGCGGCCGTGAGCGGGCGCCGGCTGGCGGTGAGTGTATCGGCTGCAACCCTGTGTGAGCGACACAGAGACTGACGTGTCATCCGGGAATCCGGACTGCGTGAACTCCGGCGTCCTCGCGAAGTGATAGGTCACCCACCCCCGGGACACTCCGGCGAACATCTTGCGCAAGGCGTTCGTCGTCTCGTGACGGAGCATGTGCGTACGTTGGTACACACATGCTCTCGAAGAAGGAACTCATGGACGGGAAGACACCGCGACAGCGTGCCACCGAGCGTACGGGCGTCGAAGACCAGTCGAGCGGCGAGGCGTGACAGTGCCGTCGGAACCGCCGTCGTTGTTCGAGATCGATGACGACTCTCGCCCGCTGGCCGATCGCCTCCGCCCCCAGACACTCGAGGAGGTCGTCGGGCAAGATCACCTGCTCGCATCCGACGCCCCGGTGGGCCGGATGGTGGGTCAGGGCCGACTGGTGTCCCTGATCTTGTGGGGGCCGCCGGGGTGCGGGAAGACCACGATCGCCAGGCTTCTCGCCAACCGGACCGGGCTCGAGTTCGAGCCGCTGTCAGCCACGTTCTCCGGCGTTGCCGACCTGCGGAAGATCTTCGCAACGGCGGCGAAACGCCGCGAGATCGGCCAGGGCACATTGCTGTTCGTCGACGAGATCCACCGCTTCAACCGTGCGCAGCAGGACAGCTTCTTGCCCTACGTCGAAGACGGCACCATTGTTCTCGTCGGAGCGACCACGGAGAATCCCAGCTTCGAGCTCAACGGAGCGCTCCTGTCCCGCTGCCAGGTGTTCGTGCTGCGCCGACTCGACGACGCCGCCCTGCGAACCCTGATCATCCGCGCCGAGCAACTCACCGGTCGCGTCTTGCCGATAGACGAGACCGCGACCGACGCGTTGGTCGCCTTGGCCGACGGCGACGGCCGGTACCTGCTCAACCTCGTCGAGCAGATCCTCACCCTGCCCGACGACGCCGCGCCGCTGGACACCGTCGGTCTGGCAGAGCTGGTGCAGAAGCGGGCGCCGATGTACGACAAGGCCCAAGAGTCGCATTACAACCTCATCTCCGCCCTTCACAAGGCGATGCGCGGCTCCGACCCGGACGCGGCCCTGTACTGGCTCGCCCGGATGCTCGACGGTGGCGAGGACCCCCTCTACATCGCGCGGCGCTCGGTACGGTTCGCGAACGAGGACATCGGGATCGCCGATCCGCAAGCCATCCACCAAGCCCTCGCCGCCTGGGACGTATACGAGCGTCTCGGGTCCCCGGAGGGAGAGCTTGCGATCGCCCAAGCGGTGGTCTATCTCGCGACCGCACCCAAATCGATTGCCGTGTACCGGGGACTGAACCGGGCGATGCGGGAAGCGAAAACCACCGGGTCCCTCATGCCACCCGCCCACATCCTCAACGCCCCCACCAACCTCATGAAGCAACTCGGCTACGGCGACGGCTATCGATACGATCCCGACACCACCGACGGTTTCTCCGGTCAGGACTACTTTCCCGACGGCGTCGAACGCACCCGCTTCTACGAGCCGACCCGAAACGGTTACGAGCGGACCATCTCTGAACGACTCCACCACTGGCAGCAGCTGCGAGATACACCTCGCGACACCGACACCCCGGAATGATCAAACCAGGGACCCGCTGATCACCGATACCGCCACCGTTGCGGACCGGCAGGTGCGCCCTGGTCCGAACGGCACGGCGCCTACTGGTCCCAGCCCGCGGTCTCCGTTGCCGCACGATGGGTCTGTTCGAGGAACTTCAGGACCATGGCCTCCGGCTCGGTTGCCTGTCGCACGAGGTGATACGGCAGCACGTACTCCCCCAGCGCGGCGTCCCAGTGAGCAGGGGCCTCGACGCCCGGATGCGTGTCGTATCCCTCGGGTTGCGGGTATGCGTACGCGTAGAAGACACCTTCCGCGGCACCACCCGGCCAGTAGCCGGCGCTCGACACCTCGTCGCTGTAGGCCTCGTGCATGACCCAGTCGGGACAGTTCGGAATGCCACCAGGGTGCTGAGGTGCCGGCCGTCCCGAGAACCGGGTGACGGCCAGATCGAATGCGCCCCAGAAGAAATGGACGGGCGAAGACTTTCCTCGAAACTCACCGCGGAACTTCGAGAAGACTCCATGCGCACTGACCAGCGACCACCAGAATCGGGTCACGGCGTCCGCGTCGTAGGACGCGTGCGTGGTGTCCTCCGCGAACGGGGTTGCATCGGGCAGTTCGACGGGGGTGCCGACGATGTCGACGTCGAATCCGAGATCACCGAGGTGGCCGGTGTACTCGGCGTAGAAATCGGCAACGGTCTTCGGTTCGAGCGTCATCCGGCGTGTGCTGCCATCGGTGACGAGGAACAGCAACTCATGCCCCACGAAGTCGAACCGTATCTCGAGGCCGCGACCTCCCGCGACCATCAGCGACGTCGTGAGCCCTCGAGCGTCCACGTACAACGTCACTCCCCACCAGTGGTTGACCTCCGGACCGAGAGCGAGGCGAGTCTTGCCGACGATCTGAGTCCACAGCGTAAGCGTGTCCCTGGTGTCGATCCACGAGTCCACAGGCAGTGCCGGCCACGCGTCGTAGTGGGTGTCCATGAGCCCATGATCCCCGAGGCATGCACTCGATGTAGTCACGACGAGTAATTCGGATCGCCTGGCGTTTGCCGAACGGGCAACGATGTCCGCGGCGACATGGACAGCTCTGTCACCGCCCGGAAACGGGATGCCGAAGCCGTCGAAGATCCGTTGGTCGCGGCACTCGAGAATTGCTGCCAGCGTTGCCAATGCCCCTGCTGGGTACCCTGAGCAGGCTGAGCTCTGGTCACCGAGCTCTGGCCGCGACAGGGCACCCAGCAGACGATGACGCAGACGATGACAACGGGGGGACACGGTGAGCAGGATCAGCACCGAGCTGCAGGCACTGGTCGGCAAGAGCGTCGGCCTGGCGATGCAACGCCGCACTCTGCTCCCCCAGGCAATCTCGGACGCCATCGCCGGCGAGGGCCGAAGCACTGCCGGACTCACCGTGGTGGTCACCGGAGCATCGGCCGGGATCGGACGAGAGTCCGTGCGGCAACTCGCATCCCGCAGCGCACACGTGATAGCCGTAGCACGACGCCAGGACGAACTTCAGGAACTGGCCGCAGAGACCGGCTGTGACTATGAGCTGTGCGACCTCTCCGACGAGAACTCCACTGCCGAGCTGGTCCACAAGCTCCAGGACCTGCCGGTCGATGTGCTGGTCAACAACGCGGGTCATTCGATCCGCCGAACCATCCTCGACTCCGCCGACCGTCTGCACGACTACCAGCGCACGATCCGGCTCAACTATCTCGCCCCGGTGCAACTGTCACTCGGACTGCTGCCGAACATGGTCGACCGCGGATCCGGGCACATTGTCAATGTGTGCACCTGGGGCATCATGGCGAACACCTTCCCCCGATTCTCTGCCTACGCCGCATCGAAGAGCGCTCTGGCCATATTCGGGCGAAGCCTCAACGCCGAGAATCCTCACCCGCAGGTGCGCGCCACGAACGTGTACTTCCCTCTGGTGCGAACCGAGATGATCGCGCCCACTGCGCAATATGACACCGCGCCGGCCCTCAGCGTCGACGAGGCGGGCCGGTGGATCGTCCGCGCGATCACCCACCGCCCCACGTCGGTGGCGCCGGCAGCCCTCCGCACCGTGCTCCCCATCATCGACTACCTCGCACCGACTGCGGCCGACAAGACGATCGCATCGATAACCTGACCGGTCGACGACGCCGTCGACCGGGCGGGTGATCCAGGTGGACCTCACCGAGACCGACCGGCGGCACTTTGCATGGCCGCGATGGGCAGGTGCCGACCGCGAGTCAGCGAGGATCGATCCTGAACACGCCGCATCGACCGGCCACCGCGGCGAAGGCGTCCGGCGTGACATCGGCAACCACTCCAGCGTCCTTCATCATCTTCGGACCATCACTGCCCGAGAGTTCCGGCCAGGCGCGCAGCACCGGAATCGCCTGCTCGGCCGACAGCTCGGTAAGGCGCACATCGGTCGCCCTGCCCCCGATGGACAACCGTGCCAGTCCGTCGGCCGCGCGCACATTGCGCACCCAATCCGCGCCGGGAAACCCTTCCAGGACGTAGCGCTCGCCCTCCAGTTCGACGACGGTCAGCGGCGTCCTCCGCAACTTCTGACTTCGTCGTCCGGCCACGATGAGCACCGGTAGCTCCTTCATCGCGCCGAAGCGTTGCAGGAACAGGAACAACGTGTTCATCGGTTTCAACCAGCGCGGCGGCGTGACCGGGGGCGGTGACGTGGGCATGATCTGTCCTTCCGAAGCCGTACTCCGTACACCGTACTGTTATTTCGGTGCCGGGTACACCTCCCGCGAGCCGCAGCAGTCAAAACCAGACAGCCGAGCCACCGATTACTTACAGTGATCGCAACCGATCTCGAGGAAGGCGTCTGATGCCCATCTCATCCCACTCCGTGCGTACGATGACGGTCCGTGTCGCTCTCCTGATGGCGCTGGTGGCAATGACACTCGGCCTGTCCGTCGCCCCGGCGTCCGCTGCGCCGAAGCCGACCATCGTTCTCGTTCACGGCGCATTCGCCGATTCGTCCGGCTGGCGCGACGTTGCTTCCAATCTCCGCGGCAGGGGGTACGCGGTTCAGACCTTCGACAACCCCCTGCGTTCGCCCCGCTACGACGCCGGGCAACTCAAGAAGAAGCTCGCAACCATTCCCGGGCCAATCGTCCTGGTCGGCCACTCCTACGGCGGCTTCGTCATCAGCAACACCCACGATCCCGACGTCAAGGCCAACGTCTTCGTTGCGGCTTTCGCACCCGTCGCGGGCGAGTTCGTGCAGGGTATGTTGAACCCGATCGCCTACCCCGGTAGCCGATTGCTGCCGCCCGCATTGCAGATCAAGCTCGTCGAGGACGACCCCACGGGCATCGGCGGCAGCAACGTCGACGGTTACATCGCGCGCCCGTACTTCCGCGAAGTCTTCGCCCAGGACGTCTCGCCGGGCGTCGCCGCGAACATGTTTGCCCACCAGAAGTCTGTTGCTCTCGTCGCCAATCTCGAGCCGTCCGGGGCGCCCTCGTGGGCCAAGGTCCCGAGCTGGTACCTCGTCTCCCAGCAGGACCGGGTCGTTCCGCCTGCGCTGCAACGCTCTCTCGCTCGCCGAGCAGCACCGGGTCGCACCGCCGAGGTCAACGCCTCACACGTATCGCATGTCTCGCGGCCTGATGCCGCGACAAGCATCATTCTGCGCGCAGCCACCGCCGCCCAACGCTGACCCCGGCGGACCGCGTCGAGAACAGCAGAGGTGCGTGCACGCAGCGTCCACCGGACTCGTCGCTCGGGTGAAATGACCGGCGTCAGCCTATTCTGTGGCGGTGAGCCCCGAACCACGCGTCACCGAAGCAGCTGTTCCCGACCCTGATACCGGTCTGGGGACAGTCAGCGGAACGGAGACTGACGGCCCGTCCAGCCGGCCGGCGACCCGAGACGCAATCGCCGCGGCGATCCGTGACGACGTACTCGATGGCCGCCTCACTCCCGGTGATCGACTTCCCGAGCCGATGCTGGCCGAGCGGTTCGGAGTGTCGCGTGTCCCTGTCCGAGAAGCGTTGTCACAGTTGCAGAGTGAAGGATTCATCAACCTCGAGAGATTCAAGGGGGCGACCGTCTCCGGCGCGTCCCGCACCGATGCGCTGGAGGTGATGCAGGTGCGTCGGGGCCTCGAGGTGTTCGGCGCGCAGCTCGCGGCGGAGCGTCGTGGCGGCGCGTACACCGACGAACTCCGCATGATCACCGAGTCAGGAACGGCGGCAGAGCAATCCCACCGCCATGACGCCGTGCCGCCCCTGGTGATGCGGTTCCACACCATCGTCGCCGAGGCCTCCGGCAACCGAGAGCTGGCACGGATGCTGGAGAACACCCTGCGCCGCATCGCCTGGGTATTCGAGCGCGAGGTCGAGAGTCGAGCAGACGGTTGCTGGCGCGACCACACCGCGATCGCCAAGGCCATCCTCGACGGCTCTCCCGTCCAGGCCGGGTACCTGATGGACGAACACGTCCGCAAGGATGAAGACCTGGTGCGAACGTTGCTATGAGCGGTGACCCTCAGTTTCGTATACGAAACCATCCAGTTTTACGAGTACGTAACGCGAGCTAACCCCAGAGACACGCAGAACGTATACGAATTCAGTATGCAAACAACCGCAGACTCCCGCTTGTCGCCATCGGGCGTCAAGGGCTGGTGGCGCACCGGCATCTTCGGCGCCCAACACGTCATCGTCATGTACACCGGCTGCGTGACCGTCCCGCTGGTGTTCGGCGCAGCACTCGGCCTCGACAAACAGACGATCGGCATGCTCGTCAACGCCGACCTCCTCATCGCCGGCATCGTCACCATCATCCAAGCGGCGGGCGTCGGCAAGTTCCTCGGCGCGCGGATGCCGGTGGTGGCAGGCGCGTCATTCACCGCGGTCACGCCGATGATCCTGATCGGCCAGGAGTACGGCCTCAGGGCGGTCTACGGATCGATGATCGGCGCCGGCATCTTCGCGATCCTGATGGCGGTCCCCTTCTCAAAACTGTTGCGTTACTTCCCACCCGCCGTTCGCGGCGCCGCAGTCACCATGATCGGACTGTCCCTCATCGGCAAGGCCGTCTCGATGATCTTCGACGACGAACCGGCCGATGGTGCCCGCCTCTCGCTGGCCCTCGGCATCGTCTTCGTGGTCGTCGCATTGATGCGATACGGAACGGGATTTCTGCGGCAGGCGGCCGTTCTCATCGCGTTGGTGCTGGGAACCGCTGCCGCTGCGGCGATGTCGCTGACCGACTTCGCCGGTGTCGGCGACGCGGCATGGTTCGGCATCCCCGAACCCTTCTTCTTCGGCGCGCCCACGTTCCCCATCGCGGGCATCATCTCGATGAGCATCGTGATGATCGTGATCTTCATCGAATCCACCGCCTACATGATGGCGATCTCGGAGACCACCGGCATCGACGCCGATCCACCCCGCATCGCCCGCGGGCTGGCCGCCGACGGAGTCTCGTCGGTACTGGCCGGCGTGTGGACCTCGTTCCCGGACACCATCTTCGCGCAGAACGTGAGCCTCGTCCGGATCACCCGTGTCGCCAGCCGCTCAGTCGTCGTGGTCGCCGGCGCACTACTCATCATCCTCGCCGTCATCCCCAAACTCGGTGAGACCATCGCCAGTCTGCCCGGCGCAGTGATCGGATCGGTGAGCCTGGTGATGTTCGCGACCGTCGCCGGCACCGGTATCAGCACCTTGTCCCAGGTCGACTACCGCAACAACGACAACCTGCTCATCGTGTCCCTCGCCCTCGGCGCCGGGATGATCCCGGTGGTCTCGAAAGACGTGTACACCAACTTCCCCGCCGAAGTGCAGATCATCTTCGGCAATGCGATCAGCAGCGCGGTCATCACGGCGTTCGTCCTCAACATCTTCTTCCACCATCTCCCACGCCGAAGAGGACGCACCGACCCGCCCACCGCAGACCCCATCGCCGGCAAGGAGACAGTGGCGTGACCGGCATTCGACTGTTCACCGCACCCACCAGCGGACCAGATGACACCAACTCACTGAATACCCTGCTCGACGAAGGCTTCTCCCCCGCCGACGTGTTGGCCGTGGTCGGCAAGACCGAAGGCAACGGTTGCGTCAACGATTTCAGCCGGACGCTCGCCGCGGCCACCTGGGAGCCACACCTCGACGAGGATGCGATCACCGTGTTCTCCGGTGGGACCGAGGGAGTACTCGCTCCTCACGTCAACCTTCTGGTGGCCGACGCATCCGGAGACGCGCGGCATGATCGCGGGGTGGTCGCGGCCGTCGGGACCACACCGGCCATCCCACCGTCGGATGTGGGCCGCCTCGGTCAGATGGAGGCCGTGCGCGACACCGTCGCAGATCTCGTCGACGACCTCGGCATCACACCCGCGGACGTACATCTTGTTCTGGTCAAGTGTCCGTTGCTGACGTCGACCGACATCGCCGAACTGCGCTCGCAGGGCATGGAACCGGCCAGCGACGACACCTACGAGTCGATGGCCCGGTCGCGTGCGGCGAGTTCACTGGGGATCGCCTTGTCGCTCGGCGAGATGGACGTCGAGACCGCCCACAGCGCTCTCGACGGACGACGGGCGGCGTGGTCGAATCGGGCGTCGGCCAGCGCCGGCGCCGAACTCGACTCCTGCCACGTCCTCGTCCTGGGTGAGAGCACACATGCGTCGAACCCGTTGCGCGCGTTGCACACCGAGATGACCGATGCGTACGACCTCGACTCCCTCCTGGACGCGGCCGCCACCGTGGCCCGTGCCGGCGGACGTATCCGGCAGCTCTTCATCAAGGCCGAGGCAGATCCCAGCGGCACCATCCGAGGACTACGACACACGATGCTCACCGATTCCGACATCAATGCGACCCGGCACGCACGCGCAGCCGTCGGCGCACTGGCCGCCGCGGTCAAGGGAGACGCCATGGTCTACGTGTCCGGGGGCGCCGAACACCAAGGCCGACCGGGTGGTGGCAGCGTCACCGTCGTCTATGAGGTGGACCCGCCGTCCGCCGATGACGCCGACCCGACACGCGAAGGGACTCTGCCATGAGCGTCGCCATGGTCGGTGCACCGTGACGCGACTCCATCGGGCCGTGCTGGTGTGCGGTGTCGCGACCGACCCGGTCGTGTGGTCGGCCACTGCAGACGTACTCACCGCGGCCGGATTCGACGTGACCGTCCCACTGCGTCCGCAATCCGGCTGCCTGGACAGCGAAGTCGAGTTCCTCGCACCGCTGTGTGAGGGTGCGGTGGTCTTCGGCGTGAGCGGCGGCGCGACTCTCGGGTTGGAACTCGCCGCGCGTGGCGTGAGGATGTCAGCGGCGTTTCTACACGAACCCGCGGCCGGCTCGCTCGCACCCGGGCTGCTGGACCACGTCGTCGAAGGCTTCACGCGAGATGGGGTGCGAGGATTCGGGCGTGCCCTGTACGGATCACGCTGGACGACTGCGATGACGTCGGCCGACGAGGCCACCGTGGGACGAGAACTCGCCATGTTCCGCGCGTTCGAGCCGAGACCACCGACAGTCGATCCGTCGTCGATCACGCTGACCGTGGGGCAGAACTCGCCTCGCGCGCGGTATGACTCGATCGGCGCGCTCGGCCGCCTGTGCGGCTCTGACACGCAGGTCCTGCCCGGCACATCACATGCCGCACACCTCGACAACGCTTTTCGCGAGGTGATCGCGACGTCGCGCCTCACGACCGCTGATGCGATGCTCGGCGGCGCCCGTTGGTCTCACGCCCCCACTCCCGACACATTCGAATGAGCGGCGAGCGTTGGGAACCCGCCAAGGGCGCCGCTGCGGTTCGATGTGTCAGGGCCAGAGGATCGTGCCGTTGAGGAAGTCCTGGGCGTACCGACCGCCGATCCGGTACTCGCCACCGAGCGGGACCCCGAAGTACCCCTTCGCGCCGCCACGCTCTTGCCACAGCCGAAGAATCTGGCCCCACACGACCTGGGCGCCACCGGTCTTGGACCAGGTGACCACGCCGCCCTGGAAATCGTTGCTACGACCACTGCCGGACTTGTACTCGTTGGTGACCGGGAACCCCAACGCACCGCGCTCGGCTCCGGCCTTCTGCCACCGGGCCCGGATCGCACCGCCGACCTGATGTGCGGTGCCACCATCGACGGCAGGATGCCAGTAGAACGACGCATCGCGCGAGAACGTCTGGTAGCGGCCACGTTTGGCCGAGGCTCGTTCAGGCCCGGTCGGCACACCCCATTTGAAGAAGCCGCCGGTCTGGGAGTACGCCTCTTCTATCTTTCCGCCCACCAGGTGTCCGTTGATCACCCGATCGGCGTGGGCGCTCGGCGCGAGTACGACGAGTGACATCGCTGCCGCGAGAGCTACGAGAGCCACCGAAGCGACCCGCGAGCCGGTGCGGCCGGAGGCAGAGCGGATGTCACGGGAGTTGCGCCGAAGCGGCGACAAGAGACCAGGCATGCGCGAGATCATACGGATTCCACACCGGCCATGTCGTTAGGGCAGCTCACGAGTCTTCGACGGTGCTCGTCGACGTCTTTCGAGACGAGAGCCCGCCGACCGGTCCCCGCGCCGGATACGTCGTCAGCGCTGCACGTCGATCACCAGTCGGGTCGGAGTGGTCAGCGAGGAGACGCGGAAGGGCGTGCCGGGTTCGGCAACCCCGATGAATGACTGTGTGACCCCTTCGAATACGAGTGCGTCGCGAACCTCCACGACCGAGCCGCCGGGCTGCGCACGAACCGGATCGGGTCCGTCATACGGTTCGACGCCCGTGTCGAACGGGTAGGCCGAGCCCCCGATCTCGACTTCCAGGATCGCGTTGCCTGCAACCTCCACCGGGAATCCACTGCCCATCTGGACCGCGTCGTCGACGTAGGACACCCGCCAGCCGGGCGACCCGGTGCCGTCGAGTTCATAGACAACTCGGTCGAATCCGGGATGCACGCCGGTGCGGATATCGGTGACAGTGAGCCGGGCGCCTTGCCCTGCTTGCGCGGTCTTGGGACCGGCATCGCCGACCCCGTCGGTAACGCCGGGACTCGTCGCGCTCGCCTCGGACGGCGCCGCCGTTGACGTCACCGTCTCCGAAACGGTTGTGACGGAGACACCTTCACTGTCCGTCGTCGAACAACCCGCGACAACGACGGCAGCGACCGCCATCCCGACCACATTCCGCGCACGACCCATGAGTCCCACCGTAGTCGGCCACCGCGGACGTCCCTCGCGCCGACGACGGCGTTTCGTCGATCCCGTTCGGGACCCGGCGGCCGGACACGTCACGGACCCCGCGGGCGTATCGTCGGTAGGCGTCTGCACGAGGGGCACCGCAACAGTGGGCCGGGGCGCTGCTCGACGTCAGACATGTTGTCGAACGACCATGCCGATCCCGAAAGACGCCAGACTCATGCCGATACGCCATGCAACGGTTGCGTCCATCGATCCCGTCGTGCTGTACAAGATCCTGAAGCTGCGCACCGATGTGTTCATCCACGAACAGAAGATCGTCGACGAACCCGAAATCGACGGTCGCGACCTCGAACCCACGACCACGCTGTTCTGGATCGAGGAGGACGACACCGTCCTGGCGACACTCCGCTTTCTGGACGAGTCGCCGTACCCCCACATCGGACGCGTGGCCACCAAGGCGTCGGCACGCGGGCGCGGGCTGGCCGGGCGACTGTTGACCGCAGTCCTCGACCGATACCCCGGTCCCATCGAAATCTCTGCTCAGGCCTACTTGGAGCAGTGGTACGGCAAGTTCGGCTTCGAACGCACCGGACCGAACTACATCGAAGCCGGAATCGACCATCTACCGATGATGCGTTCCGGACCACCGGCAGCAGCGCACAGATAGCTCTGTCGTCCGGCGATGAAGCCGGCGGACCCCTCCGGCGTACAAAGGAGCAATGAGCCGAACTGAGGCGGACGGCCCGCGCGAGGCGCTGATCGCCGAACGTGCGCGGACTGTGGCACTGATCAACTCGATGTCGACGCGGCTGGCAGCGGTGATCGAGGCGACCTCGGACGAAGCAGCCGACGACGAGCATGACCCGGAGGGCTCGACGCTTGCCGTGGAACGCGGCCACCTCGTCGCACAGGTCGAGAGGTCCCGGACCCGGCTCACCGAGATCGACGCTGCCCTCGATCGACTGGGGCACGGTGGCTACGGTCGGTGCGAAACCTGCGGCAATCCCATCTCACCCGACCGTCTCGAAGTGCTGCCCGCGGCACGACAGTGCGTCGACTGCGCGCGACGCAACCCGGCACGGCGATGGTGACAAACGGTTCGTTCTGACTAGGCGCGTGGCGTCGCGCCGGCAAGGTTCGCCGCGAGCGCGGCGCGATCCTGGCGCTCGTGCGCCAACCACGCCGGCTGGCCGGGACCGCTGCGCCACGACTCACTGAGCGGGCTGTTGTCGACGAAGTCGAAACCGAACTCGTCGTACGGCTTCGGACGAACTCAATCGCGTCGGGATGGTCACTCGACGCCGACAACGCCAACCGGCCCGGAGTTCCCGGCGGGCTTCCCTCGGTGGTGATCCGCGGTGCCTGGATGTGGGTGGACGCCTTGACGACCTTGGCGCCGGGCAGTTGTTCCTGCCGCAGTTCATGTTCGGTCTTCTCACCCGAATCGATCATTGCGTAGTGACCGTCTCGCCACGGCATGTAGTTGTTGGTGTCCAGCACGATCTTTCCCGCGAGTTCGTCGAGCGATGGCAGCGCGGGCGATCTGGCTGCCGACCTCGCCCGCGCCGATGATGCCGATGGTGCTCACGTGCGCGTCGCTCCCCAGTACTCGCGAACCGGACGTCCCCGGCATGCTCACGACCGCAGACCTTCGCGGTCCGCGCCGTTGTGCGCCACGGGCAAGGCCGACGAGGCCAGCAAGGCGAGCTTGTCGGCATTCTCGGTACCAGGATCTGCATGGTAGACAACCAGTTTCAGACCATCGGCCTCATCGATGCTGAGCCGCTCGCGGTTGAGGGTCATCTCCCCCACCTCCGGGTGGTCCAAGTGCATGGGCGCCCCGAACTGAACCTTGATGTCATGTCGTGCCCACAGTTCGCGAAAGCGAGGACTCGCCAACGACAGTTCTCCTACCAACTCGACGAATCGCGGGTCGTCGACGTCGCCACCGACCGATTGCCGCAGATTCGCGACCAGGCACTGTGTCGAGTGCTCCCATTCGGGATACAGCGACTGCTCGGCCGGATCCAGGAACATGTCCCGAAGTTGGTTGCCGCCGATCGCGAAACGCGGCGACAACGCCACCGCCAGGGCGTTCGACGCCAGCACGTCGAAGTACCGGCCTTCGATGTAGGCGGGTTGCGACATCGATGAGAGAAGTGTTCGTATGCCCGACGGCACGGTCTCCCTGCGCCGCCGGCGCCGCGCCCGGCGTGGCTTGTCCTCGATGAGCGACATCAGGTACGCCACGTGATCACCGTTGAGTTGCAGCACGCGGGCAATCGACTCGAGCACCTGTGTGGACGGGTTGCGGTCGCGTCCGCGCTCGAGGCGCAGGTAGTAGTCGGCACTGATGCCGGCCAGCATCGCGACCTCCTCGCGCCGCAGACCCGGCACCCGCCGGACCCCATAGTCCGGGATACCCGCCTGCTGCGGCGTCACGAGTCCGCGACGTGCTCGGAGGTACTCGCCGAGCGTGTTCGGTCTATCGGTCATGGCTACAGCGTAAGTCCCTGCACAGCACCTAAAGGGGCCCTGTCACACCCTGGGAACCGCAGGACACTGCCGAACGCCGGCGGCCGACCATAGCGTCGTCGACGACCCACACAGGGCATACGCCTGAGGGGCACACGTCGGAAGGACACTGGCATGACCATCACACTGATCACCGGAGCGAACAAGGGCATCGGCTTCGAGACCGCCCGTCAGCTCACCGAACTCGGCCACACCGTCTACCTGGGTGCACGCGACACCGAACGGGGAGAGAAGGCCGCCGCCGACATCGGGGCCCGTTTCGTGCAACTGGACGTGACCGACGACGCGTCGGTGACCGCGGCGCTGGCCACGATCGACGACGCCGAGGGGCGCCTCGACGTGCTGGTCAACAACGCCGGGATCACCGGCGACATGGTCCTGGATGCCGCGACGGCAGCGAGAGTTTTCGACACGAATGCCGTCGGGGTCGTCCGTGTCACCGAGGCCGCGCTGCCGTTGCTCCGCAAATCCGACCATCCCGTGGTCGTCACCGTCTCCAGCAGTGTCGGATCGTTCTGGGCGGTGAACAACCCCGATCGGTCCGAGTACGGCATCGCCGCACATCTTTACGCCGCGTCCAAGTCGGCGGCGACGATGCTGATGGTGCAGTACGCGAAAGCCGAACCGGCCGTGAAGTTCAACGCCATCGAGCCGGGCTTCACCGCGACCGACATGACGGCCGCGCTGGGAATGGCGGGCGCGCGGTCCGTCGAGGACAGCGCCAAGGTCGTCGTGCGGTTCGCGACCATCGGCAAAGATGGACCGACCGGCACTCTCCAGGACGAGTCCGGCACACTGGCCTTTTAGGCGCCGAACACCCAGCTGACGTCGACGCCGGCTGGGCGGCGGGTCAGGGGCGCCACGCGCCCGCAGTCCGACAGGAGGCCTCGGTGATCCTCCCGAAAGTCCGTGACCCGCGACTGGTGACGATCAGGCGCGGCGGAACCCTCACCGACAGCGACCACCATCTCCTGGCACTCTGGGCCGCCGCCTGTGCGGAACATGTACTCCCCCTGTTCGAGTCCTCCGCTCCGGACGACCGGCGGCCGCGACTCGCCATCGATGCTGTACGCGGATGGGTCCGCGGTGAGGTCACGATGATGGACTCGCGTGCCGCCGGAGGCCATGCGATGGGAGCGGCCAGGGAACTGCGCGGAGCGCCCAGGTTCGCGGCGTACGCCGCCGGCCAGGCAGCCGTGACCGCCCACGTCGCCGAACACGATCTCGGTGCGGCCGCCTACGCGATCATAGCGGTACAGGCTGCCGCCGGCGCGGAGCACAGCGCGCCGGCAGGTGTTCACGAACACCACTGGCAACTGGCCCAGTTGCCCGCCGGCATCCGCGAGCTGGTCCTCGAGGACCAACGAGCACGGAATGCATTGTGCTGGCACGTCTTCGGCGACTGAACGCCGAGGGTGTGCCCGCCGGACACGGAGGCGATTCGTCGGAAGACAGGTCCTACTGATAGTGTTTGAGACACGTTCACGCGGTGCTGTAACCCGCTTGTTGAACCAGAGACCGGGGCGCTTACAGGAACCTCCGGTCTTGCCCAAACTTCCCCCTCGGTCCCGGTCGGTTTGCCGGGACCGAGGTCGGGTACCCGACCGCATGACTTTTCACCGCGACGTGGTGCCCGGCATCCACTGGCTCGAGTACGCGCACACCAACCAGTACCTCGTCGAAGACGGCGACCGACTCGTACTGGTCGACGCCGGCCTCCCACGCTCCTACGAGGAGCTCGTCAAGGCCATCCGACAGCTCGGTCACGGCACCGATGCGGTCTCCGACCTGATCATCACCCACGGCCACTTCGACCACGTCGGTACTGCACGTCGCCTGACGCGCGAATGGGGACTGCCGGTGCACGTGCACCACGATGACGCCTGGCTGGCGGCACACCCGTACCGATACGCGCATGCGAACGCGACGCGCTTCGGCGTCCCCCTGCGACATCCCCGATCGTTGATGTTGTTGTCCCGCATGGCCGTTGCCGGGGCGTTCACGGTCCGCGGCGTCCGACCCGCTGACGTGATCACCTTCGCCGACGATTCGACGCTGCCCGGCGGCGCGGTCGTCGTGCCGACGCCCGGCCACACCTTCGGGCATGTCTCGCTTCACTTTCCGCACCACGACGCGGTGATCTCCGGCGACGCGCTGGTGACCCTCGACCCCTACACCGCGGCAACCGGACCCCGGATGATCGCGGGATCGGCAACCGCAGACCTCGACCGCAACCGGGACTCACTCGACCGGCTGGCCGCTACCGGCGCCAAGACCCTGCTCCCCGGCCACGGAGCGCCCTGGCACCACGGCGTGACGGTGGCCGTCGAACGCGCCCGATCCACCAACGGCTGAGCGGGCAACCCGCGTCGGCCGCGACCCGCGACGAAGCCAGGGCGGAAGTGCGCCCTGGCTTCGTGGCCCTCACGCAGTCGCGGTGCGGCGGAGTCTGGTGTTGACGAACTCCCCCATGCCCCAGCGGCCCAGTTCCCGCCCGTAGCCCGATCGTTTGACCCCACCGAACGGCAAGCCGGGCAGCGTCGTGCCGTGCTCGTTGACGTAGGCCATGCCCACCTCGAGCCGGTCGGCGACCTGCTCGGCCTTGTCGATGTCGTTGCTCCATACCGATCCGCTCAGCCCGAACTGGACATCGTTGGCCAGTTCGACGGCCTCCTCGGCCGATGCGACCTTGTAGACCATGGCGACGGGCCCGAAGATCTCCTCCGAGTACGCGTCCATGGCCGGTGTGATGTCGGTCAGCACGGTGGGCTGGAAGAACGCGCCCTCGCGATCGATGGGTGAGCCACCGGTCCGCAGGGTGGCCCCCTGCTCGACCGCCGTCTTCACCTGATCCGCAACGGTGTCGCGGGCCGAAAGCGACGACAACGGACCCATCTGGGTCGACTCATCGGCGGGATCTCCGACAGCGGTGGCCTCGAACTGCTCGACCACGCCGTTGACGAAGTCGTCGTACAGGTCCTCGAGCACGATGAAGCGCTTGGGCGAATTGCACGCCTGCCCCGCGTTGGACAGTCGGGCACGCGCGGCGATCTTCGTCGTGCGTCCCATGTCCTCGGAGTCGAGGACGATGAACGGGTCCGAGCCGCCGAGTTCGAGCACAGACTTCTTCAGGTTCTCCGCGGCAACCTTCGCCACAGCCGCGCCCGCACCCTCGCTACCGGTCAACGACACTCCGCGAATCGCCGTATGGGCCAACAGGTCTGCGACCTGGTCGCTGCTCGCGTACGCGTTGATGTAGGCGTCCTCCGGCACACCCGCGTCGTGCAGGATCTCGGCCATCAGCGCCGACGACGCCGCGCAGATCGACGCATGTTTGAGGATCACCGTGTTGCCCGCGAGCAGGTTCGGCGCCGCGAAGCGCGCCACCTGGTAGTAGGGGTAGTTCCACGGCATCACGCCGACGAGCGGTCCGACCGGTGCGGTCTGCACAATCGAGGACTGCGCGCCCTGCGGGTCGAGCTCCTCGGTCGCCAGAAGATCCAGACCGTGCTCGGCGTACCACCGGTAGATGTCGGCGGCCAGTTGAACCTCACCCGCCGCTTCCTTCGCCGGCTTGCCCATCTCGGTCGTGATCGCCGAGGCGAGTTCTTCGGCACGCTTCTCGTAGAGGTCGGCCGTCCGGGCAAGCGCGGCGGCACGCTCGGCGGCTCCGGTGGTCCGCCACTCCTCGAAGGCCGCGAGGGACCGTTCCGCGAGTCCGGCGACCTCGTCGTCCTTCAGTCCGGGAAACTCCGCGTCGGTCGCGCCGGTGGTCGGATTCGCGGTGACATATGTGCTCACGTGAGCACCTACCTTCCTGTGTCGTTCGACTGCGACTCTCAACAGCCCGGAGCTTTCGGGTACCCGCGAGTGCCAGCAGCAAACAACTCCCTCCGACGCCGGAACTCATCCGTTCGGACGAACGCCCTCACGTCGGCCTCGTTTCGGTCACGAACCTGCTCTAATGTGTCAGCGAATCTACGTCTGGACCGAGTGTGGTTGACTCGGCCCGGAACGACGGTTCCGAGTCGGCCGCAGCAGCGAGTTGTCGCATACGCCGTCGAGAAGCGTCGTAGGGGGAATCAGAAGTGTCACTCTGGCAGAGGGCCGTCGCTGTCGGCTGCGCGTTCATCATCGCCGCGCTCGTGAGTCCCGCTGTTACGCAATCGGTCTCAGCAGCCCCGCGACATCCTGGCGAGTCGGCGCGAGTTCTCGCCGTGACCCCGGTGTCACCGACCCGCGCGACGATGACCGTGTATTCAGCAGCCATGAAGCGTCCGATTCGCGTCAGCGTGCTCCTCCCCCGCGACCGGACCCGCCCACGACCCACTCTGTACCTGCTCGACGGCATCGACGGTGGTGTGTACACCAACTACACACAGAGTGGATGGACATCGCAGACCGACATCGTCAGGTTCATGGCCGGCAAACCGGTCAATGTCGTCATGCCGATCGGCGGTACCGGCTCGTACTACACCGACTGGCGAAAGCTCGATCCCGTCCTCGGCCGCAACAAGTGGGAGACCTTCCTCACCAAGGAGCTACCCCCGCTGGTCGACAAACGCTTCAACGGCAACGGGCGCAACGTCATCGGCGGCCTGTCAATGGGAGCGCTGGGCGCGATGTCGATCGCGGTGCGCCACCCCGACCTCTACCGAGGCGTGGCAGCGTTCAGCGGCTGTCTTGATCAGGGTTCGCCCGAGTTCCGGCAGGCCACCGCCACGTCCGTGACCACGCGCGGCGGTAATCCCGACAACATGTGGGGTCCGCTCGACGACGACACGTGGGACGCCCACAATCCGGCCGTTCATGTGGCCGCTCTCAAAGGAAAACCGACATACGTCGCAGTCGGAAACGGCCTGCCCGACCCGGACCTAGGACTGGCCGGCCTCGCCTCGCCGGTCGGCGGCGTACTCGAGGGCATCGTGGCCAGGTGTACCGAGAGCTTCAAACGTCGCGCCGACCGGGCCGGCGTCGACATCAACTACGACTTCCGCGCCGGACTGCACTCCTGGGGCTACTGGAACCAGGATCTGCACCGAGCATGGCCGACCATCGCCCGAGCGCTGGACGTTCCCCGCTGAGGCGACCCCACTGAGACGACGCCACTGAGACGACGCCCCTAGTCCTTGCCGACGGACGCGCGGGTGGACCGAGCCGGTGTGGCCGGGTCCACCCGCGCACCTCACTGGACGAGCACCGCCGAACGACGAGACCGACTCCGGACCGGCCGGTTCTCGCCTACCGGCGGTCGCTGGATGTCGAGCATCCGCCGGGCCAGGTCGAGATGATCTCGGGCGATGGCGAGCGCGGCGCGATAGCCCTCGCCGAACTCGCTGTCGTCGGCCTCGGCCGCCCAGAGCCCCTCCCGCACCAGACGATCTTCGAGCCCTTGCAGTGCGTCGAACTCGCGGCGCCGACCCTGCCGGATGCCGGCGGCGCCGAAGAAGGCGTCGGTTCGCACCGCCTCGGTTGTCAGCTCGTCGAGGACACACACCCGGGCGAATGTCATCCCCGCGCGGTAGCCGCGTCGAAGACCGTTCGGCCGTTCTTCCACGTGCGTCGACGAGAAGCGATCAAGAAGATACGCCAGCACTTCGGCGAAATTGGAATTCCGCACCTTTTATCGGGCGCTCTTTCGCTTGCGAATGATGCTGTCATTCGCATTCTCCCGCTTCTGTTCGCGACGCAATTTCAATTCCTGTCGACGTTTCTTGGAACTCGAGTTCTTTTCTGCCATGATTCCTCGCTGACAAATCGGTGACGGATGGGTTCTGACCCCCTCACCTCCGTGACCATAGCCGGATAAACAGAAAAGTCCAGTCGGCGTTTCTGCGAGCCCCATCGAGGTTCCTGAGCTACCAAGTTCCCTGGAAGAGGACTGTTTTCATAGCCGCACCGGGTCGGCATCGCGACCGACTGGATTTTATTTTTTTTTGGGCTAGAGTGCATAGAACCCGGCCCGGAAGGTCGGCGTCAGGTAAAGGGAGAGTGGCCGTGAAAGCGGTTGTCATGGAGTGCCGTATACGAGTGTGCGGTTCACCAAGTCGGATTCAGAAGTTCATCGATCACGCGTCAACACGCGCGGTGAATAAATTCGCCAGTCCGGTCAAGTGCTCGATCACCGTCGAAGATTCCGACTCCGTTCTTTTGCGGAGGCAGTGGCATCGGGAGAACGACGTCGACGATTTCGGTGTTCCGATCGACAGAGAACTGTGTCTCGCGTTCGCCGACCCCTCGGCTCGGATCACTGCCTCGAAGCTGGAAAGCCTGTCCCGGGACGTCTTGTCCGAGCTCGAACTCGACCCCTGGACGTCGGAAGAGTCCGAATCCGTGCCCTGGATTCTGACGCTGACCACCGACGTAGACCACGCATCGAGGCAGGCGATCGCCGAGCGTCATCCGCTGCTCGAGCTGAGTGCCTCACCGGTGCTGGCGGCGTTCTGACGTCGCGCACCCATCCATCAAAAGGAGTCGGTCATGACTGCTGCACCATCAGCGCCGTACACCCCGGTGAACCGCGCCAGAATCGAGAACGAGCTGGCCTCCAGCTGTCGCGAGCGAGCGCTCGTCAGCGCCGAGGTACTCCTCCATCGCAGCGCGGGAGACCTGGACAACAACGACGCCTACCACCGTGCCGTGGCCCGGCTCGAGTCACTCGACACCCACCTGGCCCAGCTATACGCGGCGTTGTCCACTGCGGGCGTCGAACCGACCGCAGACGGAACAGTGCAGATCGGATCGATCGTCACGGTGATGTTCGACCACGACCCCGGCGATGTCACCACCTTTCTGGTCGGCGCGCCCGAGCAGTTCGCCCTGGTCGGCATGGACGTCTGCTCGCCGGACTCGCCGCTGGGCAAAGCAGTCCTCGGCGCCGACACCGCGGATGACCGCAGCTATCGGCTGCCGAACGGAGGCGAGTGCACGATCACCATCCGTGATCATCACCTCGCATCCCTCTGAGGCGGCACGGGAGTTCTCGACTCGTACGTCCGCGACGCTGCGGCTGGTGCGGCCGTGAACGGCACGATCGGCATCGGACCAAGTTCTCCGTCCCGAACCCGTACGCCCACACAGGTGGAGGGCGCCGCGGCCACCCCGGCAACCGTGGTCGTGATCGGGCAACCCGGTTCCGTGCGCACCATGTTGTGCCGACGCCTCCACAGGCTGGGCGCGACGATCGAGGTGGTCGACGACACCGAACCCGACAGGCGATACAGCTTCGACGGGTCCGAGCTGCGCCCGGTACACGCCGACGATTGTCGGAGCAGTCGTGTCGTATCGTGCGTCGCGGTCCTGGGACCACCGCCAGGAGGCCCCCGGGGCTGCTGGAACTGGCGACGCCGGCGCGCCGCACGCCGGCAGGAGGACCGGGTGATCAGCGCACTCCTCACCGACACGTCGCGAGCGGACTCGTGCCGCCTGCTGATCGTCGCCGAGGCGTTCGCGGCCGCCGATGTCCGCAAGGCCAGGCGCCGCGCACGAGAGGTGGCGCGGGAGGCCGCCTACGAGACCGAGATCAACGGCACGTCGGTGACCTCGACCTTCTACCTCGTCGTCGGAGCCTCCCTCAGCACGACCGCAGCCATGCCTGCCATCGTGCGCTGGGCGTACGGCGGACCGCCCCGAGCTCGCATTTCTGTCGATCGATAGGCTGCGGGGTGGCGGCGCGCTCGACCGGGCCGCCATCCTCACCCATATCGAAAAGGAAGTGGTCGCCACCGTGGCCGTGCTCGACGAGAAGATCAGCGATCTGTACGCGCAGGTGGTTGCGCGCAACCCCGGGGAGGCCGAGTTCCATCAGGCCGTTCGCGAGGTCTTCGACAGCCTCGGGCCGGTGCTGGCCAAGCATCCGCACTACGCCGATGCCGGGATCATCAAACGCCTCACCGAACCCGAGCGCCAGATCATCTTCCGCGTGCCCTGGGTCGACGATCAGAACCAGGTGCAGATCAACCGCGGCTTCCGCGTCGAGTTCAACTCTGCACTCGGCCCCTACAAGGGTGGCCTGCGTTTCCACCCGAGCGTCTACCTGGGGGTCGTGAAGTTCCTCGGATTCGAGCAGATCTTCAAGAACGCGCTGACCGGGCTGCCCATCGGGGGCGGCAAGGGCGGGTCGGACTTCGACCCCAAGGGCCGCTCCGACGGCGAGGTCATGCGGTTCTGCCAGTCGTTCATGACCGAGCTCTACCGGCACATCGGCGAGTACACCGACGTGCCCGCCGGTGACACCGGAGTCGGCGGCCGCGAGATCGGGTACCTCTTCGGCCAGTACAAGCGCATCACCAACCGGTACGAGTCCGGTGTCCTCACCGGCAAGGGCCTCAGCTGGGGCGGGTCCCAGGTGCGGACCGAGGCCACCGGCTACGGCGTGGTGTTCTTCGTCCGGGAGATGCTCACCGCCGTCGGCGACAAACTCGAAGGCAAGACGGTCGTGGTCTCCGGGTCGGGCAACGTCGCGATCTACGCGATCGAGAAGGCGCAGCAACTCGGCGGACGGGTCATCGCCTGCTCGGATTCCAGCGGGTACGTCGTGGACACCGCCGGCATCGATCTCGCGCTGCTCAAGGAGATCAAGAACGTCCAGCGCGGGCGGATCGCCGACTACGTCAAAGCCCGTCCGAAGACGGCACGCCTCGTCACCTCAGGGTCGCTGTGGTCGGTACCCACCGACATCGCCATCCCGTGCGCGACCCAGAACGAACTGAACGGGGACGACGCCGTTCAACTGGCGAAGAACGGGTGTCGGATCGTCGCCGAAGGCGCGAACATGCCCACCACGCCCGATGGGGTACGCATCCTGGCCGAAGCCGGGATCAGCTTCGCCCCGGGCAAGGCGGCCAACGCCGGCGGCGTCGCCACCAGCGCACTGGAGATGCAGCAGAACGCTTCTCGGGACTCATGGACGTTCGGGCACACCGAGGAGCGTCTCTCCGACATCATGACCTCGATCCACCGTCACTGCCTGCACACCGCCGACACCTACGGCGCACCCGGCAACTACGCGATGGGCGCCAACATCGCGGGGTTCACCCAGGTGGCCGACGCGATGCTGGCGCTGGGCCTCATCTGATCGGTACGCCGGGTTCGAGAGCGCCTCTGCCTCAGGGCGACATACCGCTCAAGGGTCACTCCCGGGTGTGACCCTTGACACACGCGCGTCGGGGGGCTTCACTGAGCCATCGCAATGTTGGCACTCGACCGGTAAGAGGCGCATGCATGGACGGCTGGGTGGCAACAGAATCGAATCGTCGAGGTAGGGAACGGCTTTCGGTGCCGTTCACCTGGTTCCTGGCCTTGACCGGGGTGCTCGCCCTTGCGGCGTCGACGTCGCTGTCCGCTCCCGCAGTGGCGGCGCCCGGGCAACCGGGACCGACCGGGTTCGCTCTACCGTTCTCGGGCGCACCCGGTTTCGAAGGTCTGGCGCCACCGAAGCTGACCGCTTCGGCCCAGCTGAATCGGCCCCTCGGCCAGCAGGCGGCCGACCGGATCGCCGCCGGGATCGGACTCTCGCCCCGCGACGCACTCTCCGAACAGCAGTTCCGCGCATTCATCAGTGGTGGCGGAGTCGGTGGGAGTCGCGACGCCGCCAAGATCATCGACGCCTGCCTGATCATCCTCACCAACACCGACGGCCGTCCCATGTACGGCAAGTCGGTGCTGGGCAGCTACGGGTTATACGTCACCGACCAGGGCCTGTTGCAGAGTCCCGCCAACGCCAGTGCTCCTACGCGACAGGTCAATTCGCTGATAGAACCGGGTGGCTACGTCGGAAAGTGGTTGCGCGACAACGGTGCCACCGACACCCTGCTGGCCCTCTACCGGTCGGCCTACACCGTGGAGGTGCCATTCGGCTTCGTCGCACAACAGATGTCGGGCAACGCGCAGCTGGTGACCAACACCAAGGGCGGCGTCACCACGACGGTGGGCATGTCGATGGCCCCACCGCTCTGGCTCGTCAACTTCGCGCTGCTCTACATCGTCAAGCCGTCCCTGGCTGCGGCCATGCCCGCCTACTGGGCGCCCATCCCCCCGGCCGTCGCGTCTGCGATCAAGGCCAGCCCGACCGGACAGGTGCCTTACCGCGCGTACGCGTCGCACTTCGAGTGAGATCCCAGGATTCACCGCTTCCGTTCTGCGCTTCTACGCCGACTCCGGGGTGCTGGAACCATCCAGTGTGCATCCGAACACCGGATACCGGTCGTAGCGCTCCGACGGATCGCTGAAGCACCACACACTCACGCGCCGCCGGCCCGTGCGGACCGGGTTGCCAACGCGGAGAAAGCGTCTCGCAGGTCCGCCGGTCCGATCACCTCGATGTCGGCGTCGAAACGCAGAAGCGAGGCACACAGTCCGGTCCATGACCACGATCCCAGACGAACTCGGCATCGGCCGGGTCCGAGCGGTTCGATCACACCGTCGTGGAGGAAGGACACCGCTTCCATGGCGTCGACGTGCAGGATCACCTCACCTTCGCACGGCCACCGGCCCGATCGACCGGTAGCGGCGGGTTCGGCACCCTTGAATCTCGCCGACAGGAATTCCCCGACATCGCCGCCGGGAACCTCGCGCGGCACGAAGCGGGGGCCGGTGGGCACCCGCGGCGTCATGCGATCGGCTCGATAGATCCGCCAGTCGCCCGAATTTGAGTCCCAGCCCACCAGATACCAGCGGCCGTGACGTGCGACGAGGTGATGAGGCTGCGTACGCCGAGGCGTAGCGTCGACGGGATCTGTTCTGCCAGAGTGATAGTCGAAGCGAAGTTCCTCGTGTCCGCGGATGGCGGCCCCGATGGGGAGCAGCACTTCGGTCCGCGCCTGATCGGCTCGTGCACCGACGGCAGACACCTCGACGGTGTCGATCCGGGCACGTAGCCGGCTCGGCAGCACCTGGCGGAGGGTCGACAGCGCGCGGGCGGACGGTTCCCCGATGCCCGCGCCGGTCGCACCTGCGGTCTGCAGCGCGATGGCGATCGCGACCACCTGCTCGTCGTCGAAGAGCATCGGGGGCACGACAGCTCCGGCGTCGAGTCGGTATCCGCCTTCGCGCCCTTTGGTGCCGTCGATGCGGTAGCCGAGGTCGCGGAGACGCTCCACGTCGCGACGCACAGTCCGTTCGCTGACGTGGAGACGTTCGGCGAGAACCGATCCCGGCCAGTCCCTCGTCGACTGCAGGAGTGACAGCAAAGACAGCAGTCGACGGGAGGTGTCTGTGGACGGGGTCACCGGCATGCTCTCATCATGCCGCGCACAGCGGACGAACCCTGTCCTATATCGCGGTCATAGTTGGCGCAGACCCCGAGAAGCGGGGATCACTCACGAGGAGAACGACACATGACGGTCACCGCCACCACCCATCTCAACTTCGCCGGCAACGCCCGAGACGCACTGGAGTTCTACGCGTCGGTCTTCGACGGCGAACTCACCGTCGCCACCTACGGCGACTTCGGCATGCCCCGCGAGCTGCCGGGCGCCGATCAGGTCGTCTTCGGACAGGTCACTGCCGCATCGGGATTCCAGATCATGGCCTACGACGCACCCGGCCAGTCCGGGCTCACACCCGCGCCCGCCGCCACGACGACGCGTCGTGAGAACGGGACCACCGTCACCGACTCACCGTTCTTCGTCTCCGTACGCGGCGCGCGCGTCGACGAGATCGCACCGCTGTGGGACAAGCTCTCCGACGGCGCACAGGTCATCGAGGAATTCGGGCCCGCACCGTGGGCACCGGCGTTCGGCATGCTGGCCGACCGGTTCGGTGTCACCTGGATCCTCGATGTAGCCGTGCAGTACGCCGACACCGGCGCGTGAGGGTTCAGGCTTCCTGACGCCGCCGCACGATCTCGGTGATCCAGAGGGGTGCGAACGGCGACGTGCATCCCGGGGACGTCGGGTAGTCCTCGAGAACTTTGAGACGCTCACCGATATCGACGGCGCGCGAACGATACTCGGGATGCTCGATGCCGATGGTCGCCAGGCAGCTGTTCATCGCCCACTGCAGGCGGTCGGGGGCGTCGGCCATCCCGGATTCGATCGTGTCGAGAAGCCCGGCGAGATCGAGCCCGTCGGGCTTCGTGGCGACACGCTCCGACGTCAACGCCCACCCCGCAGTGGCGGCGAAGACAGCGGGGTCTGCCATCCACGCGACGCGCAGCTCCTCGGCGTGTGGGTTCTTCTTCACCACATAGCCGACGAGCCAATCGTGCACCTTGGGCCGGTCGGCTTCACGGATCATCTCGTCGAGCTGCCGGGCGTCGAATGCCTTCGGCCGGCAGATGAGCAGGTTCAGCAGCCGCGCCGCCGTGTCGCCGGTCTCCCACAGCGCAACCGCCAGATCCTGCTGGGTACGTAACCGTTTGGCGATGCCCCGCAATGCGGTCAGGTTGACGCCGTGGTCGTCGCCGTGCCGCGCATTGACCGCACGGATCCTCGGGTCGTCGAGCTCGGCCAGTTCTGCGAGGACCTCGGCGACGGCCACCTCGAGGTCGATGGTCACGTGACGTCCCTCAGATGAGATCGGGCTCGCCGGCGAGCACGCGGAGCGCTGCGACATCGTATTCGGCGACCGACGCGGCGATGATCGCCTGTGCCTGGTCGTCCCCCACGCCGACACCCCGAAACGCCTCGACCGCCGCCTGGGACTCCCAGCGCTCGAAGACGTTGACCCGACCCGGATCGAGCGAGTCCGCCGAGACGGCGAAGTCCAGGCAGCCGGGCGCCCGCCGGGCCGCTTCGACGACGGGGAGACACCCGTCGAGATACACACGACGCCCAGCCGGCTCAACTTCGAGGCTTCCCGCGACGATCACCATGACACTCTCCTCGGACTCGACAGACACCTGCGATGAAGGCTGACTGCACCCGGCCGCGAAACTCACTGTGCCGTCACAATGCGCCGCCGCGCTCTAGTCTGGTCGGATGTCATTGGTTCTGGGACCCATTCTGCGGCACGTCGACGAGACCTCCGCGCTGGTCTGGGTACAGACCGCCGCACCTGCCGAGGTCGAAGTGCTCGGCTGCCGCGCGCCGACCTTCGAGGTTCTGGGCCACAACTACGCGTTGGTCGAGGTCACCGGCTTGTCACCGGACACGACCACCGAGTACCGGGTGCACGTCGACGGCGTCGAGGTATGGCCGGAACCCGACTCGGCGTTCCCGCCGAGCGTCATCAGGACACGCGGCCCGGCGACGGCGAACCGCCATCGATTCGTCTTCGGGTCGTGTCGCTACCCGAGGGCCGAGGATCCGAAGCTCGACGAGAAGTTGGGGCTCGACGCACTGGACTGCTACGCCGTGCGGATGCGCCACTCGCCCGTCGAGGAATGGCCCGACACGCTGATCCTGCTCGGCGACCAGGTCTATGCCGACGAGCTGACCCCGCAGGTCAAGGAATTACTTGCCTCGAGCAGGGCCTCGGCAGCCGGACCGTCAGATGAGGTCGTCAGCTTCGACGAGTACGAGGGCCTCTACCGGCACACCTGGGGCGATCCGGAGATCAGGTGGATCCTCTCGACCGTGGCCACGGCCATGATCTTCGACGACCACGACATCCGCGACGACTGGAACACCTCCGACACGTGGCGACGTCAGATGCGCGACGAACCGTGGTGGCGTGACCGCATCCGCGCGGGCCTGGCGTCGTACTGGGTGTACCAACATCTGGGAAACCTCTCCCCCACCGAACTCGCCGACTCCGAGGACTATCGTCGAGTGCTCGACATCGACGGTGACTGCTGGTCGCATCTGGTGGAACTCGCCGATCGCGCCGACCACGAGACCGACAGCACCAAGGGCGTCCGGTTCAGCTTCCGGTGGGACCTGGGCGGCACCCGGCTGATCATGATCGACTCGCGCAACGGCCGCATCCTCGACAGCGGGACGCGAAAGATGTTGAGCGACGTCGAATTCGACTGGCTGCAACGGCAGGTCGACGACGACATCGAGTCGGTGGACCACCTCGTCCTCGGCTCCTCGTTGCCCTGGCTGCTGCCACCGGTCATCAGCGATGTCGAGACGCTGAACGAGATCGGCGCCCGGCGTCCGGGGCGTCGGGGGCAGTTGTCCGAGAAGGTACGTCAAGGCGCCGACCTGGAGCACTGGCCCGCGTTCTTCGACTCGTTCGTCCGGCTCACCGGACTCGTCCGGGGCGTCGCCGATCGCACGCCGGGACCGGCGACGGTCAGCGTCCTGTCCGGCGACGTCCACCACAGCTACGCGGCGCGCGCCGACTTCCCCGAACGCCCCGCGGCCGCGGTGTACCAGCTGGTCTGTTCGCCGGTCCACAACGCGATACCGCCGTACATCAAGGTGGTGTTCAGTCTCGGGTGGTCCAAGCGACTCGCAGCGGTTGTCCGGCGCTGGGCCCGACGCCGCGGGTCGCCGACGCTGCCGGTGTCGTGGCACAACGCACTGGGGCCGCTGTTCGGCAACACCATCGCGACGCTGGCACTGGACGGTCGGGACGCGCGGGTGACCTTCGAACAGCCCGATCTGGACGGAACACTCGGCGTTGCCGGTCTGCTCCCCCTGACCGGGGAATCCGCCGCGGAATCCGTAGCAAACGAGCGCGTATAGCGCGCACGTTCTCTACGAAATCCGGTCAATCCAAGCAGAATTCATTGCCCTCGGGGTCGCGCAACACGATGTGTCCCCCACTCAGGGGCGGCGCGGGTTCATGCCGTTCGACGCGGGTGGCACCCAACGCCACCAACCGGGCCGCCTCGGCCTCGAGCGCGTCCATGCGTTGCTCACCGGTGAGGCCGGGCGCAGCGCGGACGTCGAGGTGGACCCGGTTCTTTGCGGACTTGCCTTCGGGCACGCGCTGAAAGAACAGTCGTGGCCCGCGACCGTCGGGATCGACGACCCCCGATGCGTCGTTGCGGTTCTCGGCAGGGACACCCAGGGCGTCGAGCGCGGCATCCCAACTGTCGAAGCCCGGCGGCGGGTCCTGCAGCCGGTAGCCGAGCACCTCGGCCCAGAACGCGGACAGCGCCGCGGGATCACCACAGTCGAACGTCACTTGGATCTCTGAGGACATGCCACCACTGTCCCGCACAATCAGGACAGATCGGGTCCTGATTCGACGATGCGCGCGATCGCGCCCGGATGACGGTCTGGCCGGGACGCCGATCAGCGCAATCGTTCGCCGTAGACCCGACGCACGGACAGGACCATCAGCACCCGCCGGTCGGACACCATGACCCGGCGGTACTCGTCCCAGTCCGGATGCTCCCCGGCGGCGTTGCGGTAGTAGTCGACGAGCGCGTCGACCTCGGGACCATGCGGGTCGGTACCGGGACCGATCAGGGCCACATCACCCTCGGCGGTCGCCCACGAATAGCCGTCAGGCCCGGTGACCTCGAGCGCCGCACGCGGATCCCGCCTGAGGTTCGCCGTCTTCGCCCGTCCCTCGGTCACCGAGACGTAGACGGTGTCGGCGTCGCGGTCGTAGAACGGCGTGACCGGCGACAGCTGCGGCAATCCGGACGATCTGATCGTGGCGAGAACACCCAGACGCGCCTCGGTGAGAAGGTCGCGCGGATCATACGGCGGTGGGGTCATGACGTCGGCAACTGTGGGCAGTCCTCGAGTATTCCGGCGCGGCCACCCGGGCGCGGCTACCGTCGAACAGTGTTCGTCATCGGGATCATCGCAGCGTCACTCGCCGCGGTCGCCTATGGACTCTCGACTGTTCTGAGGGCGCTCGGTGCGCAACGGGTCGCAGCCGCCGCGGAGGAGGACGTGCCCGGCTCCGGAACGTCGCTACGGTCGATACTCGCAGCGTTCCGCGATCCCGCGTTCGTGGTCGGCACCGTGCTGGTGATCGTCGGCTTCACCGGCGGCGCGGTCGCGGCCCGGCTGCTCCCCCTGTTCCTCGCGCAGACCATCGTCGCGGGCAACCTGATCGTCACCGCCCTCCTCGGCACCGTCCTGCTGGGTACGGCCCTTCGCGGACGAGACGTCGTCGCGATGGGGGTCGTGGTCGCCTCGCTGTGCATTCTCGGCGCATCGGCGTCTCACGAGGCCGCGACCAAGCACGACATGGCTTTTCACTGGGCGCTGTTCGCCGGCACGACGACTGTTGCCGTCGTCGGCATCGCGGTGGTTCATCTGCTCGGCCGTCGGGGCGCGATCGTCGCGGGCGCCCTCGCCGGCGCCATGTACGGCGCGCTGGCCGTGGCGGTGCGAGTCCTCGACGGCGTGCACCCGCTCGATCCGGCCGTGATGCTCAGCGACCCGGCGGCCTGGACCATCGCCATCGCCGGCGCCTCCGCCTTCTACATACAGACGATCGCGCTGGCAATGGGTCCGGTCAACGCGGTGACCGCGGTTCTGGTCGTCGGCGAGACCGGCATCCCGTCGGTCATCGGCGTCCTGTTTCTCGGAGATCGCGCAGTCGACGGACTGCAGTGGCTCGCCTGCGTCGGCTTCGTCGGCGCGGTCGTCGGCGCGTTCGCGGTGGCGTGGCTGACGTCGATCGACGATACGAGCTCGCAACCACGCGGTGTCCTCACCGACCGCGGCCCCTGACATTGCGACATTCTTCAGATCTCGTTCCTTTGCACGTACGATCGACACCATGCATGCGCACGAGATCCTCACCACCGTCCCGTCGAACACCGCCGAGGGGCTCGACCTGTTCGACTCCTGCGCCGCCGTCGAACCCGAGTTCATGATCGGCACCTGGCGCGGGGCCGAACTCCCGACCGGCCATCCCCTCGACGGTTTCCTCGCAGCGAGCGGGTGGTGGGGCAAGCAGTTCGTCGACGCCGAGACCGTGCACCCGCTGCTCTTCCCGACCCGAGACGGGGCTGCCCTCTGGGCGATGAACCCGGCCATCGCCTTCGGCGGCCTCGGAGTCGCGGAGAAGACACCTCAGGTGAAGTCGATGTCGTTCGCCACTCCGATCGCCGCCACGCGGCTCCTCAGCCAGACCCGGCGCGCCCGAGCCCGTCTGCGGACGACGCGGTATCGCGGCACCGACACGGCCACCATGATCTACGACCAGCTCCCCATCAACGACGTCTTCCGCCGCGTCTCCGACGACGCCGTTGTCGGCGCGATGGACCTCAAGGGTTCACCGAGTCCGTACTTCTTCGTTCTCCGTCGCGACGACTCGCTGCGTCTGATGTAACACGGAATTCGCGTCCCTCTCAGCACGACCGAAGGGCAATACTCCCTTGGAAGACACTGAGGGGGAAGAGATTTCACGGAGTCGACCAGCGAATCGCCGAACACGCCACGGATCGCCGACTCTCGCACTGCTGGTCGCCCCCCGCACCCCGGCACGCCGGCCTCGACTGTCGGGTCGTCAGAGCTCCGCGAGCGCCGCCCGGACCTCGTTGGCCGCGGCAACGGCCTCCCGAAGTGCGATCTTGGCCCCGGCACGTCCATGCTCCGCAGTGGTCAGACTGTGCCGCGCAAAGCGCAGTGCCTCCTCGCACCTGGTCAGCTCGTCTCGGAGCTCCTGTGCCTGCTCGGCAAGTTCGTCGACCGCGGACGACGCGGTCTCCACACCGGTCGACGCCTCGGTCAGTTCCTCGCGGGCCGATCTCTCCCGCTGCTCGGCATCGGCGAGCCGCGCCTGCAACTCGCGCCGCGCATCGTCGCGCTCGGTGTCCGCTGCACTCGGCTCCTGCTGCTCGCCGGGCTCCGGTGGCGGCGTCGAAGCCGGCGCAGGCTCCGGCACGACGAAGACCCCCGCGGGCCCGAAACCGCTGTATTCCGCCGATGAGGCCAGGTTGCCGCGTCGTAGCTGTTCCAGCGTGTCGGCGTCGGCGATCGCGGCCCGAAGCGTCTGCACGACCTCGCGCACCGCTCCGTCGGCCAGCGGGACCTGCAGGTCTGCGGCAGTCCGCTGCACCGCTCCGGCGGAGGCGCTGATCAGATCCTGTCGACGCCGTGACAGCTCACGCATCTTGTCCGCCGCCGAGCGGCGTTGTGCAGCCGTGAGGTCGGCGGCGAGATGGGCGATGTCCGCGCTGCCATCGGGGTCGGCGCGCACCCACTGGTTGATGGCCCACGCCGACTGTGTGGGACGGCGTAGCTTCGAGATCTGCTGTGCCAGTTCACGATCTCCGTCAGCTTTCGCCGTCTTGGCCAGTTCGTTCCGTCGTTGGACGAACAGATCCGGGCTCAAGCCGTAGAGCTCGTCGACGATCTCGTCATAGGCCGACATCGCGTCACCCGCGGCCGGGCGGGCGTCGGTTCCACATGAGCAGATCTTACGACGCGACGATGCCCCGATTGTCAACGACATCACCCTACTTTTGAATGATTCCAGAAAAGTGTGCATACTGGACCACATGCTCACCGAAGACGACTGCGCGCGGCATCTCCGCGCGGCACAACTGCGGGTGACCCGTCCGCGGGTCGCGGTGATGCGCGCGGTGGATTCACACCCGCACGCAGACACCGACGCGGTACTCCGATCCACGCGTGAGGAACTCCCGGACGTGTCACAACAGGCGGTGTACGACGTCCTGGGCGCGTTGACATCCGCCGGACTTGTGCGGCGAATCCAGCCTGCCGGGCATGTGTCTCGATATGAGTCACGCGTCGGCGACAACCACCATCACGTGATCTGCCGTGCATGCGGATCCATCGGTGACGTCGACTGCGCGGTCGGCGAAGCCCCGTGTCTCACCGCCTCCAACGACCGGGGCTTCGTCATCGACGAGGCCGAGGTCGTCTACTGGGGCTACTGCCCCGACTGCATCCCCGACCCCACCTGATCCCGGCCGAACGGCCCCGACACACACAACCGCACCCCCATCCCTTTCACCTCCCTTGCTGCGATCACACCCATTGGTGATCGCAGTCCTCACCATGTCCCGAAAGGACCGAAATGGCACAAGAACACCCGCCCATCGCAGAGGCCAACACCGAGCCCGGCACCGGCGGTTGCCCGGTCGCCCACGGCAGCCTCAAATCCCCCACCCAGGGCGGCGGCAATCGCGACTGGTGGCCCAACCAGCTCAATCTCAAGATGCTGCAGCACAATCCGGATGTCGCGAATCCGATGGACCCGGATTTCGACTACCACGAGGCGCTCGAGAATCTCGACGTCGAGGCACTGCGTGCCGACCTGACCGCCCTCATGACCGACTCGCAGGACTGGTGGCCCGCCGACTTCGGTCACTACGGCGGCCTGTTCGTGCGTATGTCGTGGCACGCGGCCGGCACCTACCGCGTCGAGGACGGACGCGGCGGCGCGGGCGCAGGCATGCAGCGTTTCGCGCCGCTCAACAGCTGGCCCGACAACGCCAACCTCGACAAGGCACGTCGCCTGCTGTGGCCGATCAAGAAGAAGTACGGCAAGGCGCTGTCGTGGGCTGACCTGCTGGTCTTCGCCGGCAACGTCGCACTGGAGTCGATGGGTTTCGAGACCGCGGGCTTCGCGTTCGGACGCGTCGACGAGTGGGAGCCCGACGAGGTGTACTGGGGTCCGGAGCTGGAGTGGCTCGCCGACCAGCGCTACTCGGGAAACCGCGAGCTCGAGAAGCCGCTCGCCGCAGTGCAGATGGGCCTGATCTACGTCAATCCCGAAGGCCCGAACGGCAATCCGGACATCATCGCCTCCGCCGCCGACATCCGGGAGACCTTCGCCCGCATGGCGATGAACGACGTCGAGACCGCAGCGCTCATCGTCGGTGGCCACACCTTCGGCAAGACCCACGGCGCCGGTGACGCGGCACTCGTCGGACCCGAGCCCGAGGCGGCATCCCCGGAGCAGGCCGGTCTCGGCTGGAACAGCGCCTACGGGACCGGCAAGGGTGCGGACGCGATCACCAGCGGCCTCGAGGTCATCTGGAACCCGACCCCCACCACCTGGGACAACGCATTCATCGAGACGTTGTACGGCTACGAGTGGGAGCTCTACAAGAGCCCGGCGGGCGCCAACCAGTGGCGTCCGAAGGACGGCGCCGGAGTCGGCACCGTACCCAAGGCCTTCGGGGAGGAGAAGACCCACCCGTCGATGCTGACAACGGACCTCGCCATGCGTTACGACCCCGAATACGGGAAGATCACGCGACGCTGGCTGGACCACCCGGAGGAGCTGGCCGACGAGTTCGCCAAGGCCTGGTTCAAGCTCCTCCACCGTGACATGGGACCGGCGATCCGCTACCGCGGACCGCTCGTGCCCGAGGTGACCTACCCCTGGCAGGACAACGTCCCGGCCCACGAGGGCCCGACTCTCTCCGACGCCGACATCGACTCGCTCAAGGCGAGCGTCCTGGCATCGGGACTGACGGTGTCCCAGCTGGTGAAGACCGCCTGGGCCGCAGCGTCGAACTTCCGTGGCAGCGACAAGCGCGGCGGCGCCAACGGCGGCCGCATCCGCTTGCAGCCGCAGGCCTCCTGGGCGGCCAACGAGCCCGCAGAGCTGGCCCGGGTGATCACTGCACTCGAGGGCATCCAGCAGTCGTTCACCGGTGAGGCCGGGGCCAGGGTCTCGTTCGCCGACCTGGTGGTCCTCGGTGGTGTGGCCGCCGTGGAGAAGGCGGCGAAGGACGCCGGCGTCGACATCACGGTGCCGTTCACACCGGGACGTACCGACGTCACGCAGGAGGACACCGACGTCGACTCGTTCGCCTACCTCGAGCCCCGGGCGGACGGTTTCCGCAACTACCTCGGCGACGGCAGCGAGTTGCCCGCGGAGTTCAAGCTCGTCGACAAGGCCAACCTCCTGACGCTGAGCGCCCCCGAGATGACGGTCCTCGTCGGCGGACTCCGGGTGCTGGGCAACAACTTCGGCGACTCACCCATGGGCGTGTTCACCGACCGGCCGGGTCTGCTGACGAACGACTTCTTCGTCAACCTCCTCGACATGTCGACGGCCTGGACATCGACCGACGACGACAACGTCTACGTCGGCCGCGACCGGGCCACCGGTGAGCAGACGTGGACCGGTTCGCGCGTCGACCTGGCGTTCACCTCCAACTCGCAGCTGCGGGCGCTGGCCGAGGTGTACGCCACCGACGACGCCACGGAGAAGTTCGTCAAGGACTTCGTCGCGGCCTGGGACAAGGTCATGAACCTCGATCGGTTCGACCTCTGATCTGACGACGCCCGCTGATCTGACGACGTCGCGAGGCGGAGGTATCCGGTTCCCGGGTACCTCCGCTTCGGTGTCTACCGACCCCGGCGTTCTCCTTGGCGCAGCCGTCTCGTCCCTCCGTGACGGAGTCGTCTCGTCGCCCGGCGCGCACGCGAATCCGGAACTATGCTGGCGCTTTCCCTCGGTTGGCGGGTGACCGCCGTGACGGAAGGTGACGACGATGTCCGGCGAGCACAGGTCTCTGGGCCACATCCGACTGACCTCACACAGCGGCGGGGTCGACGCCCCGCCCCTCCACTGGGGCGCGGCCACCGCGGCCGAACGAGGACCGGTCATCGGCACCACGGGAACGCGCGGTCACCGCAACGTCATCGGCACCCACAGCGGGTCCTACAGCGTGTATCGGGCGCTGGCCGTCGCCGCCGGCGCACTCGCCCGCGAACATCGCGCCGACCTCACCGACACCGCGCCCACCGATCACATCGGCCCGTATCCGCAATGGTGTGATCCCAAGGTCATCGTCTCCCTCGATCCCTGGGGAGCGACCGTCGCCGAGAGCTTCCCCGACGAGATCGCCGCGGGCTACGACATCCGCCCGACGATCGCCATCACCAAAGCGCACGTGATCCTGCCCGAGATCGCCGAGGCGATCGACAAGGGCCGACTCGTCCCCGACGGCCGGGTGCTCCTGCCCAACGGCGCCGCCCTGGTGACCAAGGCCGCGCTCGAACCGGTGTGGCACCTGCCGGGCGTGGCGCAACGGTTCGGATGTTCCGAGGCCGAGTTGCGCCGGGTCCTGTTCGAGGAGACCGGCGGTATGTACCCCGAACTGGTCACCCGGTCCGATCTCGAGGTCTTCCTGCCACCCATCGGCGGGCAGACCGTCTACATCTTCGGCGACGCCCGCGACCTCTCGAACCCGTCGGTCGAGCTGACCGCCCGGGTCCACGACGAATGCAACGGCTCGGATGTGTTCGGCTCCGACATCTGCACGTGCCGGCCCTATCTGACCCACGCGATCGAGGAGTGCATCCGCGGCACCCAGCGCGGCGGTGTCGGATTGGTCTCCTACTCGCGCAAGGAAGGGCGCGCACTCGGTGAGGTCACCAAGTTCCTGGTCTACAACGCGCGCAAACGCCAGGTCGGCGGCGACACCGCAGATCAGTACTTCGCGCGCACGGAATGCGTTGCGGGCGTTCAGGACATGCGGTTCCAAGAACTCATGCCCGACGTGCTGCACTGGTTCGGAATCACCAAGATCCATCACCTGGTGTCGATGAGCAACATGAAGTACGACGCCATCACCACCTCGGGCATCGAGGTCGGTGAACGGGTGAACATCCCCGACGAACTGGTCCCGGCCGACGCCCGGGTGGAGATCGACGCGAAGATGGCGGCCGGCTATTTCACCCCGGGACCGGTGCCCGATGCCGACGAACTGCGACAGGTCAAGGGCCGGGGGCTGGAGTGAGTTCCCCCGCGCACGGCGCCGCGGCGGACCCGCTCGCCGACCGGGCAGCCGAGCTACTCCGAACCACCGGCGCGGTACGAACGCGGTCCCGCCAGCTGCTCGATCGCGCGCGGGCCGGCGGGTCGCCGTGGTTCACCGTGCAGGACGGCGCACTCGACGCGGCCGCCGAGATCGTCGCCGACACCTGCCGGTCTCGATACCCCGAGGGGAACATCCCTTTTCACAGTCGGTGGCGACATTTCGAGGCCGGCGGCATCGACCGTCTGGATTCCCTCGACGGCGCCCTGCCGGACAATTCCGCCGAGCGAAGTCGCGTGCTCATCGACCTGGTGGTGGTCAGCGTGCTCCTCGACGCCGGAGCCGGACCGGACTGGCGCTACCACGAATCGTCGACCGGACTGGTGCTGACACGGTCCGAGGGACTCGGCGTCGCGAGTTGGGACGCGTTCGGCGCAGGTCTGTTCTCCGGCGATCCGACCCGACCCCTGCGCGCCGACGCCGCCGGCCTGACCGCCCTCACCGTCGACGACCTGGGGTCGGCGTTCGGGGTGGATCGGGCGAACCCACTGACCGGCCTGGACGGGCGCGTCGACCTTCTCCGTCGTCTCGGTGACGCACTCGCCGCTCGGCCGGAGGTGTTCGGACCCGACGCCCGGCCCGGCGGTCTGTTCGACCACCTCACCCGGGACGGCGACCCACGGATCTCCGCGACCGACATCCTGGGCGCCGTCCTCGAGTTCCTGGGACCGATCTGGCCGTCGGACAACACGATCGGGCTTCATCCCCTCGGTGATTGCTGGCAGCACAGGGCGGTGGCAGGCCCGGGCCTCAGCGCGGGTTGGATGCCGTTCCACAAGCTGTCGCAGTGGTTGACCTACTCGCTGCTCGAACCGTTCGTGTGGGCGGGAATCGAGGTCACCGGGCTCGATGAGCTGACCGGCCTGCCCGAATACCGCAACGGCGGACTCCTCCTCGACACCGGCGTCCTCGAACTCCGGAAAAAGGCGTGGGCACAACGGGAGTGGAACGTCGGTGACGAGCTCGTCGTCGAATGGCGCGCACTGACCGTCGCACTGCTCGACGAACTCGCCGACCTGGTCCGCGAACGGCTGGGCGCGAGTTCGACGGAGATGCCGCTGGCGTGCGTCCTGGAAGGCGGGACGTGGGCCGCGGGCCGAGTACTAGCAGGAGAACTACGAGATGGTCTGCCGCCGTTGTCGATTCACAGCACCGGCACCGTTTTCTGATCCGAGAGGACCTTCATGGGCACCGTCGCCGTCATCGATCATCCGCTGGTACAGCACAAGTTGACGCTCATGCGTCGCGAAGACACGTCCACCAGCGACTTCCGTCGGTTGTTGAACGAGATCTCCACCCTCATGGCCTACGACGTGTTGCGGGACATCCCGATGCACGAGGTCACCATCGAGACCCCGCTCGAGACCACCACGGCCAGCGTGATCGACGGCAAGAAGCTGGTGTTCGCCGCGGTTCTGCGTGCGGGCGCCGGTATCGCCGACGGCATGCTGACCGTGGTGCCGGGCGCCCGTGTCGGGCACATCGGCCTCTACCGGGACCCCAAGACCATGGTGGTCGTGGAGTACTACTTCAAGATGCCCTCAGAGCTCGACGAGCGTGATGTGGTGATCGTCGATCCGCTTCTGGCAACCGGACATTCGGCCGTCGCGGCGATCGATCGGATCAAGGAGTACGGGCCGCGGTCGATCAAGTTCGTGTGCCTGCTCGCCTGCCCCGAGGGCATCGGGGTACTCCACCGTGCGCACCCCGACGTACCGATCTACACCGCAGGCATCGATCGGGAACTCGACGACAACGGTTTCATCCGGCCCGGCCTCGGCGATGCGGGCGACCGGATCTTCGGGACCGCGTGACCCCCGGTCCGCGACCTCGCAGGGCAATATCGGTCAGGACACCTGCCAGGCCACGGCAGCGCCGATGGCGCCGGTCGCATTGAGCGCCCAGTGCAGTGCGATCGGGGCGAGCAGGCTCGTGGTGCGATGTCGCAGCCAGCCGAGCACGAAACCGGCGACGCCGGTCGCCAGGACGGCCCCGGCGATCCCGGCGATCTGGGCGAGGACGCCCGCCCCCAGGACGTCGCTCAAACCCTCGTTGCCCGCAGTGAGGCCGGTCGAGGACGAGATGTGCCACAGTCCGAACGCGACGGCACCGAAGATCAACGTCATCACCGGCCTGCACAGTCGGCCCAGAACCCCTTGCAGCACACCGCGGAAGATGACCTCCTCGGGCAGCACCGTCTGCAGCGGGATGATCACGAAGGCGGCCAGCAACGCCTCGGAGGTGTCGTCGTAGCGGTCGGACAGGAAGAACTCGCGCGTCGCCGGGATCGCGACGGCCGCCGACACGATCGCCGCGACCACGATCACCGACGCGACAGCGAACGGGATACCGGCACGCAACTCCGAACGACTCAGACCCAGATCCCGCCACCCCAGTCCGCCGCCACGGGCGACGGCGAGAAGAACGACCGCCGCGACAGGAATCAGCGCGATCTCCACCGGACCGCCCACCCGGTGGGCGACGACGTTCACCACGACCAGGATCGCGACCACCACCACGAGGAGCGCGGCGTCGTGGCGCCGGGACTGGGTGATCACGCGTCGAGTGTCCCGCACGCGACATCCCCGGTGTCGGCGTTCACCGGAGGTGACCGAGAATGGTGCGATGTCCGCCCCCGCGACCATGACCGCGCGCCTCGAGCGCCACCAGGTCGTGCTCTACCTGGCCGCCATCGCGGCGGGACTCGGCGCCGGTCTGACTTTCCCGACGACCGCCGAAGCACTCGACGTCGCGGTCACCCCACTTCTGGTGGCGCTTCTGTACGTGACGTTCCTGCAGGTTCGGGCGTCGGACCTGCTTACGTCCCTGCGTGACCGGCGGTTCATGACGGCGGTGCTGATCATCAACTTCGTCGTCGCACCGGCCGTCGTCGCAGCTCTGTCACCGCTGCTGCCGGCCGACGACGCGATCCGCGTCGGGGCGATGCTCGTCCTGCTGTCACCGTGTGTGGACTACGTGGTGGTGTTCACCGGGCTCGCCGGCGGCGACCATCGGCGACTGCTCGCGGCCACTCCCCTGTTGTTGCTGGCCCAGATGCTGCTGACCCCGGTATATCTGACGATTCTCCTCGGCGACCGCAGATCAGTCATCGATCCGGAACCGTTCCTGTGGGCATTCCTCGTGCTGATCGTGCTACCGCTGGCTTCGGCGTGGCTCACCCAGGCCTGGGCCGCGCGGTCGGACACCGGGCGTGCGGCCGGCACCGCCGCGGGTACGACGATGGTCCCGTTGATGATCGCCGTCCTGTTCGTCGCGGTGTGCTCGCAGGTGCCGCGCATCGATGGCCGGTTCGGCGAGATCGCCGGCTTCGTCCCGGTGTACGTCGCGTTCCTGGTCCTCATGGCGGTGATCGGACTCGTCCTGGCGCGCGGCTTTCGGCTTCGGCCCAAACCTGCTCGCGCCGTGGTCTTCTCCGGGGCCACCCGTAATTCTCTGGTGGTCTTGCCGCTGGCGCTGGCCCTTCCGGTCGGGGCGGAGCTGGCGGCGGCGACGGTGATCACTCAGACGCTGGTGGAACTCGCCGGGATGGTTGTTCTGGTGTGGGCGTTCACTTGTGGGGCACGTCGGCGCTGAGTCCCCCGTCCATCACGAACTCCGCGCCGGTCGCGTAGGACGACTCGTCACTCGCGAGGAACACCACGAACGTCGACACCTCGCGGGACTCGGCCGCCCGACCCATCGGCACGGTGACCATGTCGTCCGGGATGCCCTCGGTCATCGGGGTGCGGACCAGGCCGGGGTGGATGGAGTTGACCCGGACGTTGTGCGGGGCGAGTTCGAGCGCGACCGACTTGGCCAGTCCGCGCACACCCCACTTGGTGGCCACGTACCCGTGCGCCCACGGGCTCCCCCGCAGCCCCTCCACCGAGGACACGTTGATGATCGATCCGCCGCCGGCCTCGATCATCAGATCGGCCACCGCCTGGATGCCCAGGAACGTCCCGGTGAGGTTGACGTCGAGGATCTTCTTCCACTTGTCGAGCCGGAACTTCTGGATGGTGGACCCGTTGACGATGCCCGCGTTGTTCACCAGGACGTTGACCTTGCCGAATTCGTCGACCGCCGTCGAGACCGCGGCCTGCCAGTCCTCGGGCGAGGTCACATCGAGGTGGACATACCGTGCCGCGTCTCCCAGTTCGGCGGCGAGCGCCTTGCCCTCGTCGTCGAGGATGTCGCCGATCACCACCTTCGCACCTTCGGCGACCAGGGCCCGGGCGTGCTCTGCACCCATACCCCGCGAACCGCCGGTGATCACTGCAACCTTGTCGTCTACGCGTCCCATGGCGAGCAACGCTACCGCGATCACCGCGAAAATAGAACAGGTTCCAACACGAAATGGTCTACTGAACAGACATACGTCCGGACAGGTGTACACCACCACGGTCCCGCGACTTCCACGTGCACGACCTCGCAGCTCAAGGAGCCACACCACATGTCCATCCGCGTAGCCCTCGTCGGAACCGGCAACGTAGGCCGGCTGTCCCTCATCCAGCTGATCGAGGACCCGCGCTTCGAGCTCACCGCGGTATGCGTGTCGGCACCGGAGAAAGTGGGGGTCGACGCCGCGGTCCTGGCCGGACAGCAGACGCCGACGGGCGTCCTCGCCGTCGACGACCTCGACGCGCTGATCGCGACGAACCCCGACTGCGTGGTGTACTGCGCGATGGGCGACACCCGGCCCGTCGAGGCGTTCACCGACGTGGTGCGCATCCTCGCCGCCGGCATCGACGTCGTGGGCTCCTCGCCCAACACACTCCAGTATCCGTGGGGCGTGATGCCGGCGAAGACCATCACCAAGATCGAGGAGACCACCGCGGCCAGCGGTGCGAGCCTGTTCGTCACCGGCGTCGACCCCGGCTTCGCCAACGACCTCATCCCGTTCGTGTTCGCCGGTACCTGTCAGCGCATCGAGCAGGTCCGGTGCATGGAGATCGCCGATTACGCCACCTACGACGGCGCGACCGTGATGTTCGACGTCATGGGATTCGGGAAACCCCTCGACGAGACGCCGATGCTGTTCCTGCCCGGCGTGCTCGGCCTCGCCTGGGGAACGACCATCCAGCAGCTGGCCGCCGGACTCGGCGTCACTGTCGACGACATCGAGGAGATCCACGAAAGCGAGCCTGCGCCAGAGGCTTTCGAGGTCGCTGCCGGTAGCATCGCCCAGGGCACGCGCGCCGCGGTGCGCTTTCAGATCGTCGGCAAGGTCGAGGGCCGGCCGGCCATCGTGATCGAACACGTGACGCGCCTGCGGGGCGATCTGCGCCCGGACTGGGCGCAGCCCGCTCAGCCGGGCGGCTGCTACCGCGTGGAGATCACCGGCGAACCGTCGTACACCGTCGACATCTGTCCGACGAGCCTCAAGGGCGACCACAACCACGCCGCCATAGTCGCCGCCGCGGGGCGCATCGTGAACGCGATCCCGGCCGTCGTCGACGGGCCGGCGGGTATCCGGACGACGCTGGATCTCCCTCTGGTGACCGGACCGGGGATCACACCGAACACGTTCCGTGCGTGAGTATCTGTTCGGCGATGGCGGAGTGGGTGCAATCGCGGGCCGCCACGCCATCGTTCCGCGCAACTGAGAGCTGACAGGCGGTAACGTTTCTCGGGTTCTCGAGAAAAGAGGAACGCCCGTGTCGACGTCGACCACACCATCCGATCAGGATCCGGGAACCGAGGTTCCCGAGTCCCGGCCACCTGAACCCGCCGGACCTGCCGGACCTGCCGGACCTGCCGGACCCGAGGATGCCGCCGTCGGGTCGCACCCGCGCTGGTGGCGGCGCAGGCTCCATCGCTATTCCTGCGTCGGACTGACTGTCGCCCTGGTCTTCCTGTGGTTCTCGATGACGCCATCGCTGCTTCCGCGCGGCCCGCTGTTCCAGGGCGTCGTGAGCGGCGGGTCTGCCGCCGTCGGATATGCCCTCGGGGTGCTGGCCTCGTGGCTGATCCGTTACATGGTCTCCCGCGACGACCCCTGGCCGGCGCCTCCGCGCCGGGTCTGGGCGGCTCTGGGGCTTGCCACCATCGCCGGCACGGTGGTGATGCTCGTGTTGTTCCAGCGTTGGCAGGACCAGATCCGCTCCATGATGGGTGTCGGCCTGTTGTCGTGGACGGCCTATCCTCAGATCCTGATCATCTCCGTCGTCGTCTTCCTGCTGCTCATGGCGATCGGCCGGGCCTGGGGCGACGGCGTGGCATGGCTCGTTCGGCAGTTGAATCGGGTTGCACCACCGCGCATCTCGGCATTTGGCGCCGCTGTTGTCGCGATCGTCGTGACGGTGCTGGTCCTCAACGGCGTCGTCGCGAACTACGGGATGAGCGCACTGAACTCGTCATTCGCAGCGGTGAACGACGAGACCACCGCCGACTCACGACCACCGGCGTCGACGCTTCGCTCCGGCGGTCCAGGATCGTTCGTGACCTGGGATTCACTCGGCCGGCAGGGCCGGATCTTCGTGTCCGCCGGACCCACCGTCGACGAGCTGACCGCATTCAACGGAACCCCGGCCATGGAACCGATCCGGTCCTACGTCGGCCTCGGATCGGGTAAGGACCTGCGCGCGAACGCGAATCTGGCCGCTGACGAACTCGTCCGAGTCGGTGGCCTCAAGCGCAAGGTCGTCGCGGTCGCGTCCACCACGGGCACCGGGTGGATCAACCAGGCCACGGTGGATTCCATCGAGTACATGTACAACGGCGACACGGCGACGGTCAGCATGCAGTACTCATATCTGCCCAGCTGGTTGTCATTCCTGGTGGACAAGGAACGCGCACGTCAGGCCGGGCAGGCACTGTTCGAAGCCGTGTCGAAGAGGGCACGCAACCTGCCCGAGGCGGAACGTCCGAAGATCGTCGTCTTCGGCGAGAGCCTCGGCTCGTTCGCGGCGGAGTCGGCATTCGGCACGATCCCCGCACTGAGCGCCCGCACGGACGGAGCACTCTTCATCGGACCGACCTTCAACAACTCGCTGTGGGTCGACACGACGAGCTCGCGCGACGCCGGGACACCGGAGTGGTTGCCCACCTACGACGCCGGTCGTCAGGTCCGCTTCGCCGCCGACGCCTCCGACCTCGACGCACCCGAGACCGACTGGCAGCGCGGGCGCGCGGTGTACCTGCAGCACGCCTCCGACCCCATCTCGTGGTGGTCGCCCCGGCTGATACTGCGTGAACCCGACTGGCTGGCCGAGAAACCCGGTCGCGACGTCCTCGACGCTGTGCGCTGGATACCATTCGTGACCTTCCTGCAGGTGAGCGCAGACATGGCGGTGTCCACCGGTGTCCCGGACGGCCACGGGCATTTCTACCTCGCCGCGATACCCGCCGCCTGGGCAAAGATCCTCCATCCACCAGGGTGGACCGACGCCAAGACCGAGAAGCTGATCCCCCTGTTGCAGCGGGACTGAGTCCGGTACACGAGCCGAGCAAGATCGGTCGGGCGCGGGGCGGGGTCGCGGTTCCATACTCGATGAGTGACCCCGAACCCACCCGACCGAGACCGGCTTCGCGAGCTCCTCGACGCCGTCCTGTCCGACGACCACACCACGCTGGACGAGATGGCGACCGGCGCCTATTCGTCGTCGTTCCACTTCACCCGCCAGGTCACCCGGGGTGCAGGCGAGTCACCGGTGGCCCTGCGGCGACGTGTGTTGCTGGAACGAGCCGCCTGGCTTCTCCAGCGCGGCGGGTCGGTCACCGAGGTCGCGTTCGATTCCGGCTATGAGTCGGTCGACGGATTCGCGCGCGCATTCACCCGTGCCTTCGGGCGCAGCCCTGGTCGAGTTACCTCCGGTTCGGACCACGGACACTGGTTGCCCGCCCCCAACGGCATCCACTTCCACTCCCCCACAGTGCTCTACGTCGACAGCGGCAACCCGACGACCGAGGACGCCGGCGATGTGGTGATGCTCATGGTGCGACACGACCTCGACGACATCGATGCACTGCTCGACGCCGCCAAGGGACTCGACGACCACGAGTGGACGCGCACCAGATTGCCCGGCCATCAGACGCTCGAATGGAGCGGCCCGGAAGAAACCCTCGCGCAGGTGATGTCACATCTGGTGGCCGACAAACTGCCGTGGCTGGCCACCGTCGAAGGCGCCGACACACCGTCGGCCGCACCGACGGAGCTGGGCGCGCTCGTGGACCTGCAGCGCGACATCGCACCCCGATGGCTGGCGCTGATCCGCGACATCGAGCGTCGTGGTGCGTGGCAGGACCGGATCATCGACGCGTTGTGTGAGCCGCCGGAGTCCTTCCTGCTCTCCCAGATCGTCGCGCATGTTCTGACGTTCTCCGCGCATCGTCGCCAACTCGCACGCTGGATGCTGTCCGACGCCGGTGTCGCGATGGCGGCGCCGGCACTCGACCCCGACCCGATCATGTGGCACCGCAAGCATTCTGGAGGTTTCTGATGGCATTTCGCTACTACACCGCGACCACACTCGACGGCTACCTCGCCGACGACCACGACAGCCTCGACTGGCTGCTCACCCAACCCCTCGACGAGGGCGGCGCCATGAACTACGACGACTTCTTCAGCGGTGTGGGTGCCGCGGTGATGGGATGGACGACCTACCGGTGGCTACTCGATCACGAGATCACCGACGAGAAGCACTGGCCGTACCAGATCCCCACGTTCCTGTTCACCCACCGAACCGTGACACCGATCGACCCGACGATCACCGTCGTCGACGGCGATCCGGCCGCCCATCGTCAACGACTCCTCGAGGCCGCCGACGGCCGCGACGTGTGGGTGGTGGGCGGCGGCGACCTCGCCGCCCAGTTCGCCGAGTCCGGCATGCTCGACGACATGATCGTCTCGATCGCGCCCGTCACCCTGGGCTCCGGCCGCCCGCTCTTCCCGCGCCGGTATGACCTGGAACTACAGGAGTTCGGCCGCAACGGCGCATTCCTCTGCGCCCGGTACTCACTCGTCGGTACTCGTTCGCCGGAGCCCGCACACCGGGCGGCGAGCGCCGAGCCGGTCCGGTGATCCGCGAATTCAGCCCTCGCCCACCGATTTCCGTAACACGTCGGACACCTCGCCCCGTGCCCACTTCGGCAGGATGAAGATCCCCTCGGCTTCGGCGCTGACCTCACCAGCGGATGTGATCGTGCCCCTGACGAACGTCTTCACGCCCTCGACGCGATCCACCCGGGCTTCACCACGGATCTGTCCGAGCGGTGTCGCCCGCCGGTACCGAACGTTGAGAGTGCCGGTCATCCCGGGCACTCCTTGGAACTCGGCGGTCGAGCCGAGTAGCTGATCCAGGATCAGCGCGAGGACGCCGCCGTGCACCAGGCCGGCGGGGCCCTCGTAGGCCGGCCCGAGTTCGACCTCGGTCCAGGTGTGATCCGGTTCGTGATGGAGCACGACCGGCGGTGCGATGGGGTTTCGGCGGCCCAGCACCGCGTTGCCCCAGGATCGCTTGGAGCCGTCGGAGTTGAACCGGATGCCGTAGGCGCCGGGCAACTGATCCTTGCGGAGGATCTCGGTGGCGGCCTCGATGAGTCGCCTCGCCTCGGCGATGTCGGACGCACCGACCTCGGTGCGCACCGTCGCCTCGATCAGTTCGCGCACGCTCCCGGCGATCGACGAGGCGAGTTCGGACCGTTGCGCGAGCTCTTCGGGCGCGATGTCCTCCTGGATGTATCCACTCATGGGTTCATCTAACAGGGTGTACGCCGACCGGGCCGCAGCTGCCGATCCGGAGATCGGCCGTCCTGACCGCCGAGTAAGCTCGCACGCATGACAGACCACGCCTGGAAGGAACGCGACTGGGCCGCGTTCGACGTCACCGTTGCCGATCACGTCGCCGAGGTGACACTCACCGGCCCGGGTAAGGGCAACGCGATGGGTCCCGACTTCTGGCGCGAACTCCCAGAGCTGTTCGGGCACATCGACGCCGACCCCGCCGTCCGCGCGGTGGTCCTGACAGGTTCGGGCAAGCACTTCTCCTTCGGCCTCGACCTCGTCGCCATGGGCGGCACACTGTCGGCCGTGGTGGCCGGTGACGCCAAGGCTGCGCCCCGCACCGAGTTCCTCGACTCGCTGCGCAAGTTGCAGGCGGCCATCACCGCCGTCGCGGACTGCCGCAAGCCGACCGTCGCCGCGGTGTCGGGATGGTGCATCGGCGGTGCCGTCGACCTCATCTGCGCCGCCGACGTCCGCTACGCCAGCGCCGAGGCCAAGTTCAGCGTGCGGGAGGTGAAGGTCGGCATGGTCGCCGACGTCGGCACCCTGGCCCGCCTGCCGTTCATCATCGGCGACGGCCACGTCCGCGAACTCGCCTTGACCGGCAAGGACATCGACGCCGCGCGCGCCGAGAAGATCGGCCTCGTCAACGACGTCGCCGACGATCAGGCCGCCGTCCTCGAGATGGCACGGGAAACGGCCAGGGAGATCGCCGACAACCCGCCGCTGGTGGTCCACGGCGTCAAGGCCGTCCTCGATCACTCGCGCAGCGCCGCCGTCCACGACAGCCTGCGTTACGTCGCCGCGTGGAACTCCGCCTTCCTGCCGAGTGAGGACCTCACCGAGGCCATCACGGCGGTGTTCGAGAAGAGAAGGCCCGAGTTCAAGGGGCGCTGATCGGCGCGCCGGACGCGCTGAGGCTCACGCCGGTAGGCGTCAGAGTCGCGCGCGATACACCTGCGCCGACAACGGGTGCGCGTCGTCGAGGTCCGCGAGCAGACGAACCCCGTCGAACGGCTGACCGTACGGGGCGGCGACCTCGACGCCCGGCGCCCGGTCGGTGACCGCGCGGACGAACCGGTCCCGGAGCCGCTCGTTCGCCGTCATCACCGTGCCCGTCCAGCTGACACGTGCATGCTCACCGGGTCGGCGTCCGCTGCGTTCCAGCGCGGTGACCGCCGAGTCGGCGAGCTCGTCGGCGGCGGCGTCGATGATCGTCCGGGCGACGGTGTCGCCGCCGTCGGCGGCCGCCGCGACACGCCGAGCGAACCCGGCGACCCTCGACACCCGTTCAGGGTCGGCCTGGAGGACCATGTAGAGCTCGGGAAGCGGCCCGAAGCCGTCCTCGGCCAGTTCCTCCAGCGCGGTGCTCCCGCCGCGGCCGTCGAAGGCGCGCAACGCCGCGGAGATCCCCGCCCGGCCGATCCAGTACGCGCTACCGGCGTCGCCGAAGAGGTGCCCCCAGCCGTCGACTCTGACCACACCGGCATGTCCGACGCCGAGCGTCACGACACCGGTACCGACCGCGATGACGGCACCGAACTCCCGCCGGTTGGCCGCGAGATAGGCGCTCACCGAGTCGTGTGCCAGCACAACCGATCTGACACCGAGACCGGCGACACCAGACAGCAGGTCGGCGGGCCGGGAGGCCTGCGGCGTCAGACCGGAGACCCCAGCCGCGAGAACCCACTCCGAGCCCGTCGGCCCCACTCGGGCGACGGCGTCGGCAATCTGCTCGACGACCGGCCGGTCCGTGCGGATCGGTGCCAGGGCATGGTCGGCGGCATCGTCTCGTGTCTCGATCCGCAGTCGCGTTCCCGTCTGGCCGCCGTCGATGAGAATCCGCCCGCCCAGTTCACCAGCCACGAACCCGCACGCTACTCGACAAGTTCGCCGCCGGGACGAGGTGTCGTGTCAGACTGGGCGGATGAAAGTGCGGCGCCGACTTGCGGTGAAAATCGGTTCGATCCCCTGGATGCCACGTTTTCTTCCTCAGATAGTCAAGGGCGACAACGCCATCCAATCCGTGACGGGTCACCGGACCACCCTGCTCGACATCGCGGACCTGCCGAACATCACCATCAAGGTGCCCGGACGCAAGAGCGGGATCACGCGGACGACGCAGCTGCTGGCGGTCCCCGACGGGGAGGACTGGCTGATCGCCGGTTCCTACTTCGGGGGTCCCAAGATGCCCGCATGGGTGTTCAACCTGCGCGCCGCCGGAACCATCGAGATCGTGGTGAGCGGTGAGAGTTGCGCCGCCGAGGCCACGGAGCTCTTCGATGAGGAGCGCGAGGCGGCCTGGCACAAGTTGCGTGCGATCTGGCCGAACTTCGATCTGTACGAACAGCGCACCGAACGCAAGATCCCGGTGTTCCGGCTGCATCCGCACCCCGCTGCCGAACCGAAGGACCAACCAGGCCCCGCCTCCTGAGCGATGTCGGCGCCGGCCCGGCGGTCGGGGTTCTCAGTCCGGGTCGGTCACGAAATCCGGTGCGTCGGCGGTGAGGTCGACACGCCCGACGAGGTACTGCTCGTCTGTCGTCTCCACACGCGGACCGTCCTCGTCGTAGCTCGGCGTGTACGCCACCCGCCACCGGACCGGACCCGCCACATCGACGACGCCCAGGTCCGCCTCCGAGCCGACCGGACCGGACCCCGGCTGGGTGCGTCGCAGGAGGTAACGCAGACCGGACAGATCGCGCGGCGCCGTCCACTTCACGCTGCCGGGCACCGCCGACCGGAACAGGCGCTGGGTGCACCCCGCCCGATCCGACCCGGCGTCGGCCCGGGTGGCCCCCGCACAACGGGTGAGGTACGCCGACACCGCGTCGGTCACGGCTGTGGTGCCGGTGTCGCTGAGTTCGGCGACGACCCGCACCGTCATCGGTCCCCGAGGTCCGTACGGATGGTTCTCACCGAGCAACCGGCCGACGAAGTCGGTGTCGCGCGAACCCCAGCGCTGTGGCCCCGGGAAGAGGAATACCGTGTCGCCCGCCGAGACCTCACCGCCGAACAGTGTCGGCCGCGGCAGCGCGAGTGACTCGATGCGCACCTCGATCGCACCGTCGAGCACCGCCCAGCCGTTCGCGACCCGGGTGACCGCGATCTCGGGGTCGACCGCATGAGCGCCCATGCGGTATCGCGCACGGACAGTGGTCTCGTCACCGGTCTCCCGTGCAGGTGACACCTCGACGCCGGTGATAGGGGCATCCGCACGTTGCTGCCGGAGCACCCCGTCGGTGAGGAAACGGGGATTCGGGCGCCCGGCGACGGCCCCCAGCGCTGCGGCGGCGTCGGCGTCGGCGAGCGCGGTCAGGTAGGTGCGGACGGCCCCCTCCGGCGTGCGGGCGCGCTCGTCCTCGCGGGACAGTCCCACGAGGAGAGCGGCCAGCAACACCGCAACGAGGAACACCGCACCGCCGCCGAGGGCGATCGTCCACCCCCGGCGGTTCACCGGTGGAACCCGATCAGGAGTCCGATTCCGTGCTGTTCGATTCCGTGCTGGTCGATTCCGTGCTGTTCGATTCCGTGTTGTTCGATTCCGGGCCGAACGACTCTGTGAGACGGCTGGCGAGCAGCTTCGCGAACTCGGCGGGATCGTCGAGTTCGCCTCCCTCTGCGATCACGGCCATGCCGTAGACCAGCTTTGCGGTCGGCACCAGCTTCTCGTGGTCACCGGCGGCGAAGGCCTTGTTGAGCGCGACGACCAGCGGGTGGTCGGGGTTGAGCTCGAGGGCGCGCTTGGACTTCGGGAACTCCTGCCCCGACGCGCGGTACAGCTTCTCCAGCTGCGGCGACATCGAGAACGTGTCACCGACGAGGCACGCCGGCGACTCGGTGAGCCGCGAGGACAGCCGGGTCTCGCTGACGTCGTCGGACAGCGTCGAGGTCAACCAGGACAGCAGGTCGGCGTAGGCCTTGTTCTGCTCCTCCTTCGACGACTCGTCGGAGTCCTCGTCGTCGGCGTCGAGGTCCACCGCACCCTTGGCGATGGACTGGAAGGTCTTGCCGTCGAACTCGGCCCCCGCCGACACCCACATCTCGTCGACCGGGTCGCTCAGCACGAGCACCTCGATCCCCTTGGCGCGGAACGCCTCCATGTGCGGGGAGTTGACGATCTGCTGCCTCGACTCACCGGTCATGTAGTAGATCGTGTCCTGGCCGCTCTTCATGCGGCCGATGTAATCGGCGAGGGTGGTCAGCTCGTCGTCGGAATGCGTTGTCGCGAACGACGACGCCTTGAGGAGCGCATCGCGATTGTCCGGGTCGTTGACCAGACCCTCCTTGAAGACCCGTCCGAACGCATCCCAGAACGTGCGGTAGTCGTCGGGTCGGCTGCTGCGCATCTCGGTGACCGTCGAGATCACCTTCTTGGTGAGTCGACGACGGATCGCGCGGATCTGACGGTCCTGCTGCAAGATCTCGCGGGACACGTTCAGCGACAGATCCGCCGCGTCGACGACGCCCTTGACGAAGCGCAGGTACTCCGGCATCAGCTCGGCGCAGTCGTCCATGATGAACACGCGCTTGACGTAGAGATGGATGCCGACGCTGCTGTCGCGCATGAACAGATCGAACGGCGGCTGCGTCGGGATGAACAGCAGCGCCTGATACTCGAAGGTGCCCTCGGCCTGCAGCGTGATGGTCTCCAGCGGTGCGTCCCAGGCATGGGAGACGTGCCGGTAGAACTCCTGATACTCCTCGTCGGTCACCTCGGACCGCGACTTGGCCCACAGGGCCTTCATCGAGTTGATGGTCTCGGCCTCGACGACGGTCTTGGTCTCGGGGACCTTGTCCTCGTCGTCCGATGAGTCCGTTGCGTCGTCGGCCGCGTCTGTCTCGACCGGCACGGTCTTCTCGACGTTCATCCGGATCGGCCAGGCGATGAAATCCGAGTAGCGCTTGACCAACTGACGCAGCTTGGTGGGATCGGCGTAGTCGTAGAGGTGATCCTCGGTGTCGACGGGTTTGAGCGAGAGCGTGACCGAAGTGCCCTGCGGGGCGTCGGGGACGTCGTCGATCGTGTAGGTGCCGTCGCCGGTCGACTCCCAGCGGGTGCCGGTGCTCTCGCCTGCCTTGCGGGTGACCAACGCGACCTTGTCGGCGACCATGAACGTCGAGTAGAAGCCGATGCCGAACTGTCCGATCAGTTCTTCGGCGGCCGCGTCGGAGACGCCGTTGGCGCGGGCCTCGGCCAGCGAGCGCCGCAGTTCCGCGGTGCCCGAGCGGGCCAACGTGCCGATGAGTCCGACGACCTCGTCGCGCGTCATGCCGATTCCGTTGTCGGCGACCACGAGTGTGCGGTTGTCGGCGTCGGGATCGAGCGTGATGTGCAGGTCGGAGGTGTCGACATCGAGATCCTTGTCGAGCAACGACTCCAGCCGTAGTTTGTCGAGCGCATCGGATGCGTTCGAGATCAGCTCGCGCAGGAAGCTGTCCTTGTTGGAGTAGATCGAGTGGACCATGAGATCCAGCAGCTGCCTGGTCTCCGCCTGGAACTCGTGAACTTCGGGCTGAGCGCTCATCGCAGACCTCCATGTTCTGTTCTCGTGCACCGGCCTGCTCGGCCGACGCGACATCGTGGTGACGGACACCGACTTTACCGAGACGCGGTGTGGCTACCCTGGATCGGGGACCGACTACCCCGAACGGGACGTGAACCTCACGAGCGCCGGTACGGGGACGATCAGGAAGCCAGGTGGATGGGTACACCTCGATTGCTGTTGGTGCACGCGCACCCCGACGACGAGTCGCTGTGGACCGGCGGGCTCATCGCGCGCCACGTCGACGCCGGCGGCGAGGCCGATCTGGTGATGTGCACGTGGGCCGACGGCACCGCGCGGCATGGTGAACTGACCGACGCCGTGGAGATCCTCGGCATGCCACGCCCGCCGATCATGCTCGGCTACGCCGACGACCGGCGCCCCGAGTCGGCACCGCAAGCTCCTCGCCTGTGTGCGGCGTCGTTCGACGAGCAGGTGCGTGCGCTCACGCAACACATCCGCACCCTGCAGCCCGACATCGTCATCACCTACGACGCCCTCGGGATCTACGGCCACCCCGATCATGTCCACGCGCACCGCCTGGCCTGCGCCGCGGCCGACGCGGCCGCCTCGACCAAGCTCTATCACCGCGCGGGACCGGCGTGGCAGGTCCGCTCGCTGTATTTCGCGACGATCCCGGAGTGGGTGATGGACCTGCTGTCGACGAGCGTGTTCGCCGGGGTACCGCGGGAACTGCTTCCGGGCACCCCCGAATCCGAGATCGATGTGGTCGTCGACGTGTCCGACCTGACGGCCCGCAAGAAGGCCGCGGTCACCGCACATCGTTCCGAGATCGAACGCAGCTTCGCCATCTCCGGATTCATGTCGCTGCCCGAACAGACGCAGGAGAGGTTGCTCGGCGTCGAGTGCTATCAGCGGCGCGACCTCGTACCCGGCGGGTGTGACCTGATCTAGGCGCGAGGCCCCAACGGGGTGACCGCGGAGCGCAATCCGCTGGCGCGCTGCACCCGACGCCGCACCGCGGCGGCGAGCACGTCCGGGGTCCCGACGATCCGCACGCGCTGCCGCGCACGCGTGATCGCGGTGTAGAGCAGCTCACGTGTCAGGAGCTCCGAACCTGCGGTCGGCAGCACGACCGTCACCTGCTCGAACTGGCTGCCCTGACTGCGGTGGATGGTCATCGCGTGCACCGACACCGCGTCGGCCAGTTGGGTCGGGTGCAGCAGCCGCACGGCACCGCCGCGTCGGAACGCGACGCGCAGTGCATCCGGGCCGCCGGCTTCCCGCGCGTCGTGGTCGGCGATGACCACACCGGTGTCGCCGTTGAAGGTCGAGGTCTGCCGGTCGTTCGCGGTGACCAGAATGGGCTGTCCCGCATACCAACCCATGTGTTCGGCGGTGGTGGTGCCCAGCCAGTCGGTGATCCGGGCCGACCAGCCGCGCACACCCCACGAGCCCTCGCGGTGGGCACACAGGACGCGGTGGGTGTCGAGTGCCTCCAGAGCTGATTCGGCATCACCGTTGCGCGCCGCGACACGCAGCTTCCTCCCCCACGCCGTGATGTCGTCGTACACGCCGTCGAGGTCGTCGGGCGCCACCAGTTCGACGTCGGTGACCTCCGGTGAGGTGACGAGTTCGAGCACCGCGTCGGCGTCGCCCGAATTGACGGCGGCAGCGACCTCGGAGATCCCGCCGCCGAACCGGAACTGCCTGCGCAGGGTGATGACCCCGTCGGCCAGCCGCGACGCGTCGTCGGCGTCGAGTTCCTCCCGCGCGGAGTCCTCCGACAGTCCGACCGCACCGAAGGCCTGGGACATACCGGCCGAGACACTCCCCGGATCATCCGGTGGCCGTACGTGATCGGTCCGCTCGACGAGGTCGGCCAGCACCGCGCCGGCCTCCACCGACGCGAGCTGGTGAGGGTCACCGACGAACACCACGCGCGCGTCGGGACGTACCGCGTCGAGCAGCCGACTCATCGCGGTCATCGACAACATCGACGTCTCGTCGACGATGATGACGTCGTGCGGCAGGGTGCGGCCACGGCCGTACCGGGGGTTGGACCCCGGCCGCCAGCCGAGCAGGGAATGCAGGGTTACCGCATGGGCCGTCACCGCCGACGGCGATGCCGATGGCGTCGACCCTGCTTGGACCGATTCCGCCTCGACCGATGCCTGGAGTTGCGCGGCGGCGCGGCCGGTGGGGGCGCACAGGCCCACTCGCAGGCCCGGGCCATGCAGCACGTCGAGGACCGCCAGGATGCGGGCGACGGTGTAGGTCTTGCCCGTTCCCGGGCCACCGGCGAGGACGGTGGTCCATCGGGTGGCGGCCACCGCAGCGGCCAGCTTCTGCCGGATGCCGTCGTCCGGTGACGAGTACACCGACGCTATCGCCGAGCGCAGCGCCTCGGTGTCGACGGTCGGCGATGTCTGCGCACGCCGGTCGAGGATGTCGCGGATCGTCTGCTCCTGCCGGAAGTACTTCTGCAGGTACACCAACGGGCCGTCGACGGACTGCCGGACGACGAGAGGCCGCAACGGTCCGGCCTCGCTGCCGGCCACGAGCGGACTCTCCAGAAGCGCGTCGAGCACCACCCCGGGCGCAGGCACCGTCAGGTCGGGGGCCTCGTCCCCGGTCATCTCACCGACGCGATCCAGCGCCAGACAGGTCGAACCCAGACGAACGGCCCGAACCGCCAGCGCCGCACCGAGACGCGCGTCGTCGGACACGGGTTCGGCGCACATCCGGATGATCCGCTCGGTGATGTGCACGTCGGCGGCGGCGAGAATCCCGGCCTCGTTCCACGCGGCGAGCACCCCGGTCGCCGATTCCACGCGTTGGACATCGGGTGTGGTCATCGTGCCTCCCCGGCAAGCGCGTCGGACAGGGCGATCACCAGCGACGCCGGCACCGCCCATTCGAAGACACCGCACCCTGGCGGGGTCGCCGGCCCGGCCATCCCGCGAACGAAGTGGTATTGCACCGGTCCCAGGTGGCGGCCGGGATCGTAGTCCGGGACCCGCCATCGCAGATACCGGTGCAGTGCAACCGAATACAGCAACGCCTGCAGCGGATAGTGTGCGGCGATCATCTCTCGGGCCATCGACGCGGTGTCGAAGTCCTCGACGACCAGATCGCCGGGACGGATGCGGTTGGTCTTGTAGTCGACGATCACGTAGCGCCCGTCGGGCGTTCGCAGGACCGAATCGATGCTGCCGGTGAGGAATCCGCGGAGCCGACGACCGGGCACCGCCCGCAGGTGGGGTGCGTAGTCGCGGAGCGGATCATCCTCCCCCAGATGCTCTTCCAGAAGGTCGGCGATTCGTCCGAGGGTCGCGCCGTCGGCCATCTCGGTTCCGCTCTCGCCCGAATCGATGGGTCCGAGCGGGAGTTCGAAGTCGAGCTCGGCCAGACGGTCGCCCGGCTTGACACTCCACAGGTCACCGAAACCCAGTCCGGTGGTGAGCACACCGACCAGCGCGGCCACCAGCACCTCCCGGTCGATGTCGGCGGCCAGCGCACCGAGCGCGTGTGAACACAGTTCGCGCACATGGGATTCGATGTCGGCGGCGGAGGTGTCGACATACTCGAGAACCTCGTGCACGAGGGTGCCGAAGGCCGCACCGAAAGGCAGTCCGTTCATCAGCGACGGCATGCCGGAACGTTCGGTCGGGCCGGCCGGCTCATCGATCGGCTCCTCGGGCGCGTCCACCGGTTCATCGGCCAGGACGTCGTCCGCGGGTTCACTACCGGTCCCGACGACGGACGCCGCCGGGTCGCCGGGGCCGTGCGCGACGTCGGCGACGATCGCCGAGTACGACGTCCGACGCCACTCCTGATCGATCTTCCGGCGGAAGCGGGCCACCCCGAGCGCCGCATGGGCGTTCTCGGAATCGAATGCGGGTACCACCAGACCGGGGTCGATACGTCCCGCCGGCTCGATCGAGATCGAGCCGTCGCGTTCGGTCAGCCTCCGCAGGACACCCACGCAGGTGATGTCGTCGCCGGGGATCGCGACATCGGAGGCGACCGACCACACCGATTCGCCGGCGGGGCCGGGTGTGCGGGTCGCGCCGTCGCGACCGAAGATCAGCCGGTGCAGTGGTCCGGTGGTGGTGTTCATCGACGGCGCCCACCATGCGACGACCTGCGATTGGGCACGCGTGAGCGCGACGTAGAGCAGTCGGAGGTCCTCACCGGCGACCTCGTCGGCGTACCGCTTGCGTCGCGCCGCACGTCCGGGTGCCTGTCCCCCGCCGACGTCGAGGCGCCGCGTTCCCGACTCGTCGTGGTAGGTGATGTTGCCGCGGTCACCGATCCACGTGCCGTCCCAGCCGTAGGGGACGTAGACGATCGGGAACTGCAGTCCTTTGCTGGCGTGCACCGTCATGATCTGGACGGCCCGCGTGTCACGGTCGAGGCGTCGGCTCTGATCCTCGTACCGCTGCCGCGTGGACGTGTCGTTGATCCGCTCGGTCAGCCATTCGACCAGGGCGCTGAGCCCGTCCGAGGTCTCCACGACGTGCTTGTTGCACAGCGCCGACACCTGGATCAGATCGGTGAGCGTACGTTCGCCGTTGTCGGCGGCCAACACCCGTGCCGCCACCCCGTGCGCGTCGAGAAGCCGCTGTGCCATCGCGGCGAACCCGCCTTGCACGAACACCCTGGCCAGCGTGGACAATTCGGCACCGAGCTCGGCGAGCTCGGACTCCTCGGCGGTCGCCACCCGCTCGTCGGACCATCCGAACAACGCCGTCAGTGCGGCCAGGCGGACCCGGTCGGGACGCGAGGGTTGTTCGAGGGCGCGCAACACCCACAGCCAGTGGTGCGCCGCGCTCGTCGAGAACACGTTGACACCGGAGCCGATGACCGAGTTGATCCCGCGTGCGGCCAGTTCACGTTGCAGCGGTTCGATGGTGTTGTTCTGCCGCACGAGGATTGCGATGTCGCCGGGGTCGACCACGCGTGATGCCCCGCGGTCCTCGATGCGCGCGGCCTGACTCAGGGTGTCGGCGATGTCGTCGGCGACGTCGGCCGCGATGCGGTTGCGGACCTCTTTGACCCCGGGCAGCCCGTAGGAATTCAGCGAGGTGAAGTCACCGCGCAGGAAGGCACGCAGGCGCAGCGGGGGCCGGCCGTCGAGACGACTGCCGGCGAAGGCTGCCGCCACCGGATGCACGACGATGTCGGGATGTCCCAGCGCCGCATCGCCGTACACGTGGCCGAGGGCGTCCACGAGTGCGCCGTCGGAGCGCCAGTTGACGTCGAGTGCCTGCAGGGTGTCGGCCGAGGAGACCGCGGCGAGGTAGCTGAGGACCTCCGCACCGCGGAACCCGTAGATCGACTGTTTGGGGTCGCCGACGAGGATGAGCCGACGATGCCCGTGGAAGCAGCGTCGCAGGATCTCCCACTGCAGCGGGTCGGTGTCCTGGAATTCGTCGACGAGGGCCACCGAGAAGGTGTTGCGAATGCGCTCGCAGGCACGTTCGCCGACGACGGGGTCGGTGACGATCCGGTGCAGGATCGCCTGCAGGTCGTCGTATGTACGCACGCGTGCATCGCGTTTGCGGGTGTCGACGATCTTCCGGACGGCTGAGGCGAAGCTGACCCGACGCGCCGCGACGGCGTCCGCGGCCGGCCCCTCGCCGAGTTCGGACTCTCCCGGAGCGAGCTCCACCGATGCCTGGCGCACCGCGTCACGGGCGATGTCACGCGCCTCAGCGAAGCTGAATTCCGGTGCGTCGCTTGCCCAGAAGCCGCGAAGGTAGAGGTCGAGGGCGACCTCTTCGGTCAGGTCGTCGACCTCCTCGACGATCGAGTAGACGAGTTCACGCTCGCCGAGGAAACCGAGTGCCTCGAGCATCCGGTTGCAGAAGGTGTGCGTGGTCGCGATCGTCGAGGCGTCGAAGTCGCTCAGGGCGCGAGCGAGATTCCGCCTGCGCGCGGTCACCTCGTCGGCCGATCCGCTCGCCAGCATCCGCAGCAACGCGTCCTCGGTGTGTCCGGCGTCCCCTGTCTCAGAGGATGCGGTCACCGCGGCCGAGGACGAACCGAGCGCGTCGAGCAGTTCGCGGACGCGTTCCCGCATGCGTTCGCGGAGTTCGGCCGTCGCGGCTCGGCTGAAGGTGACGAGCAGCATCTGCGAGATGGGCACGCCCTCGGCGATGTGCCGCGCGGCGAGCCCGACGATCGCGTAGGTCTTCCCGGTGCCCGCGCTCGCCTCGAGCACGGTCGTGTGCTCGGGCAGGTCGGCGGTGATGTCGAAGGTACCGGCCCGCCTCATGTGCCCTCCCGGTGCTCGTTGACCGGCGCCCACACCGCTCTGGCCAGGCCGCAGAAGAGCGGTTCGTTCTCTGCGAGCGACAATTCGACGCCCCCGAGCACGTGCTCGCCGGTCCGCGCCGGGTGCAGGAGCTCGTCGAACTCGACGTCGGCGAGGACATCGCCGCCGAATGCGAGCTTGACGTACCGGTTGGTGCTCGCCCCGAACTTGTCCTCGAAGTTCTTGCGCGCGCTCTCCAGCGCGAACCGGCCGCGCCGGCCCGGTCCGTCGTTCTCGACGAACGTGAAAGCCGGTTCCAGCGGAAGCGGCAGCGGGCGCCGCAGGCCCTCGTCGCGCAGCCGGACGAGATCGTGCAGCAGCGGTACCGGGTCCTCCGGGCGTCGGAACGTCAGCGTGTTGGTCCCGCCGCCGCGCGCGGCGCGACCGACGAGCACCGCGGTCTCCACCGAGCCCGCAGCGACGTTGCCCTGCGTCGCCGCGGCGGCGACCGCGAGGAGCGTGACCCAGCCGGTGAGTTGCTGTTTGGCCTTCAGCCGCGAGTACGTCGCCCGCACCACGGTCGCCGGGCCGCCGGGCGGTCCGAACACGTCGCCGACCGTCCCGTGAACCCGCCGGCCGTCGGGCAGGGTGACGACGATGTCCAGGGTGACGGCAGAACCCGCACGCAGCGGTTCGACGACGCCGTGCAACCGGGTGACCGCCCGCGAGATCGAGCGCAGTTCGCGGGTACCGAATGCAAACGGCGGCAACGTTCCCCGCCGGAGTTCGGCGGCCTCGCAGTCGCCGATCGGCACCCCGGTCAGCATCCTGGCCAGGAATCGGTCACCGATCCCCCATTTGTCGAGCGGATCGAGTTCGACGTCGAGCTGATCGTCGTGGGGAGTCTCGTCGTCGGGGATGCGTGCCCCGAGCCGCTGTCGGACGAAGGCGGTGATCGGGTCGACATGGAAGTCGATCAGGGTCGCGAGATCGATGTCGTCGGTGTCGGGGGTCCGTGCCGGTGCTGGCAGGATGTGTCGCGCCGCGGCGACGACCGGGGTGGCTGGTTCGCGCATGGCCTTCGCCCCGGCGAGCAGGGACGCGTCGTGGCTGAACGGCCCGGCGATGCCTGCGACGCCTCCCGGCAGGAAGTTCCGGGCGTCGAAGCCGTGCAGCGAGTGCCGGTACACGGGAGCCGTGCCGGCGAGGTCGGTGAGGGTGTCGACGAGCTCGCTGACCACCACCGCAGGCGGAATTCGCCGCCCGGACACCGGATCCGCACCGCTGTAGAACACGAGCAGGCTGTCCTGCGCGGCGCAGATCGCGTCGAGGAAGCACTGCCGATCCTCGTCACGCGGATTGCGTTCTCCCACCAGCGGATCGACGCCGAGGACGTCGTCGCCGTCGATGCGCTGCACCCGCGGGAAGACCTCCGCGTCGATGCCGAGCAACACGATGACCCGGTGTGGCACCGAGCGCATCGGCACCATCGTGCAGACGGTGAGTTCGCCGGTCCGGAAATTCGATCGCGTCGGCCGTGCCGCGACCAGCGCGGACAACAGGTCACGGACGTCGGCGAGCCGCAGGGTGTCCTCGGTGTCGTCGGCCCGGCCGCCGCCTGCCCGGTCTTCTCCGAACGCCTCGCCCAGCATCCGGATCGCCGCGGCGCGTTGCCAGTCGTCGGCCGGCTCGGTGGCGGTCAGCGAGCCGATCGCATCGATGAGGACCTCGGCCCAGCGGTATGCCGGTGCGGGCGCGGTCAACTCGGCCAGCACGTGAGCGAGACGGTCGAGGAACTCGTCGAAACGTCCGACGAGGTCGATGCCGGTGCTCTCGACACCGGACAGCGGCAGTGCGGTACCGAGCCACTCGTCGTCGGCCTCCTCCGCGACCACCCCGAGGGCGATGCGGTCCAGCCCTGCGTCGAAAGTACCCTGCCGGAAACGTTCGAGACCGTACCGCGCCCGCTCGGCGGCACCGATTCCCCACCGAACGTTGCTGTGCGCCAACCATTCCCGGATCAGGTCCAGATCGTCGTCGGTCATCGCGAACCGGGTTCGTACGGGCGGACTGCCGAGTAGATCGACCACCTCGCCGGCGGTGACGCGCCCGGCGGCGAGTTCGACGACCCCGACGATCACGTCGACGATCGGATTGACATGACGCACACCACGATCGGCGAGGCGAACGCGCAGATCGAAGGCCGGATGCGGCAGTCCCGCCTGACCGAAGGCGCCGCGGATCAGCGGCGCGAACGTCTCGACGTCGGGACACATGATGAGCACGTCGCGCGGCTGCAGGGTGGGGTCCTCGGAGAACAGGTGCAGCAACCGATCCCGCAGCACCTCGATCTGACGTTCGGGGCCATGACAGGCATGGACCTCGACCGATCTGTCGGCCGAGACGTCCACCGGAACCGCGGCGCCCGCACCCCGTGTGGTGTCGTCCCGGATTCCCGCCTGCACCGCCCCGAGGAGCGTGCGGGTGTCGATCGGCGCGCTCGGCGGATGATGGATGTCGCGGTCGACGAGCCTTCCGAGTCGGAGTTGCAGCTCCTGCAGATCGCGGGAGAGCCCCGCCACCAGAGGGTTTCGCGGTTCCGGCTGGACGCGCAGGCTGCGCCGCGGCGGCACGACCACCCCGGTCTCGTCGTCGACGAGCCTGTCCAGTTCGTGCCACAGACGCGGACTCGGATGCGGAACGAAGAGATGGACGTCGTGATGCGTGCTGGCCGCCGCGACGATCTGGCGGAAGGACTCGGTGATGCGCGTCGGCCCGAACACCGACAACCGCTCGGGAAGCCCGGCGGCGTCGGGTTCCGCGCGCAGCCGATCGCAGATGTCCCCGAGTACCTCGGCCGGATGCGGCTGCCCGATCGCCTCCCGCACCGCGCGCCAGAAGCCGGGCTGCCAGGACAGATCGTCGCGCAGTGGGGCACCCGCCCCGTCGAGGTCGGCACCGGCGGCCCAGTCGGCGATCATCGACGGCCGGGACCGCCCGTACCGGTCGAAGAGTTCGGCCAGGTGACGCGCGGTGGCGTACCGGCGGCCGATCCGCGGCGACGACTCGTCACCCGCGCCGATGTGACGGGCGATCACGTCCAGCTCGGGGTCGCCGATCCGTTCGTCGAGGATCCGCAGCACCGGCCACGTCAGTTCGGCGCCACGCCAGGGATCGTGCGCCGACAACGGGGAGCCGGTCTGCACCCTGGTCCCGCCGAGCACCGCGCTCGCGATGGCGTCGGCGAGTCGTGCCGGGCCGGTGAAGTCGATGTTGGCGGCGACACCGTCGGCGCGGCCGTCGTCACCTGCGCCCAGGCGGCACGCCAGATGCTGTGCCAGCCACCGCTCGACCCCCGCGGCGGGGACCGACACGATCTCGGTGCTCATCGGGTCGGCCAGTGGCGTCGAGATCACGTCGGCCAGCGCATCGGCCAAGGTGTCCGTGCGCTCGGCGCGGTGCAGGATCAGCATCGGGGCAGGATCAGCATCGGGGCAGAATCAGCGCCCGGTCAGCCCGCGACGTCGGCCCGCGGGGCGTGGAACCGCACGGGCTCGCCGAGGTGGGCGGTCAGCATCTCCCGCTCGGCGTCGGGGATGGGAGTCGGCCGGCCGGCGTCCGGATCGATGACGACCATGGTCGTCTCCGCCGTTGCACACAGCGTTCCGGACTGGTCGAACAGCCGCAGCGCCATCACGAACGACGACCTGCCCACCCGGCCGATGCAGGTGCGCACATGAACGGGATCAAGCGAGTAGTACACCGGCGCCGAGAACTCGACGTCCTGCCGGACCACGAGGAACGAGAATCCGCGCGGGCGATCGGGCATCCACTGATGGAACGACCGGACCCGGCTCTCCTCGAAGATCCGTGAGATCTGCACGTTGTTGATGTGATTGTTGATGTCCATGTCACCCCAGCGCAGGTGGACAGGCACGTCGAGAGAATACCCGTGACCGTTCGCGTCGGGATCATCTGCGGAGCGGTCGTGAGCGGAGGAATCAAGGGCCACGGTGAAACCTTAGTGGCGTGACACGCCTACCACGAACTGCGGTGGTCGCCGGCGTTCAGACCGTAGACTCTCGCCCGGGGTAGGTGAAGACACAGATCAGCGGTGTGCGGACGCGCGAGTCCGCGGTGAAGGGGTCCTTGGTGAACATCGACACGGCACGGGCACGTCTGCGCCCGGTGTCGGTCGTCGACATCGACGAGCTCGTCCACCTCGACAGCGATCCCGAGGTCATGCGCTACGTGAGCGGCGGGACGGCGACACCGCGAGCTGCGATCGAGGACTGGATGCTCCCCCGCGCCGAGACCGAGCGCCGCAGGCACGGCACCGGCACATGGGTGCTGTGCGACCCCGCGACCAGCGCATTTCTCGGCTGGATCTCGTTGCGCACGCCCCGGCACAGCAGCCGCGCCGAACTCGAGTTGAGTTACCGGCTGCGTCGCACGGTGTGGGGTCGCGGACTCGCCACCGAGGCCGCGCTCGCCCTCGTCGGATTCGCATTCGATCACCTGCGCACCGAACGCGTCTTCGCCAGCACGGTGGTGAGCAATGAGTCGTCGCGGCGTGTCATGGAGAAACTCGGCATGACGCTCGCGGCGATCCACCTCTACGACGACGACACCGCGCAGCCGCAGGAGCTCCTCACCGAGGACCCCGACCGGGACCGGTGCGAGGTCGAGTACGAGATCCTCAGGGCCGACTGGCAAGCACGTTCACTCCGCTGGTCGTCGCCGGGCGGGCTCACCGCTTGACCCGTCCGTCCGTTTTGCCCTGGTCGGGTCCTCGCCGATCCGCTGTCCGCGGCCCGGTCGGTGGCGAGGCAAGACCCCTCTGGACGAGCCGGGCGGATCATCATTGACTACCGTTGTGGGCAAGTACGGTTTTGCTCCGGCTCCGGCGTCGCTTGGCTCGCCCACACAGCGATCGGCACCCCAGCCCGGTTGTCCGCAGAATCGTCGCCCAACTAGCGAGAAGGAGATGTCTGGAGATGAGCAGCCCCGCCGTCCAGGCCCCCGCTGTAGCCGCCACCACCCGCCGGAAAGTGGTGATCATCGGTTCGGGCTTCGGTGGATTGTTCGCCGCCCAGCGACTGGCGAAGTCCGACGTCGACGTCACGTTGATCGCCAAGACCACCCATCACCTCTTCCAGCCGATGCTCTACCAGGTCGCCACCGGGATCGTGGCCGAGGGTGAGATCGCCCCCGCCACCCGGATGGTGCTGCGCAAGCAGAAGAACACCGCGGTCCTGATGGGCGATGTGACCGACATCGACCTCGAGGCCAAGACCGTCACCTCGCGGCTGCTGGAACGGATCACGATCACGCCCTACGACGACCTGATCGTCGCCGCCGGCGCCGACCAGTCCTACTTCGGCAACGATCATTTCGCCGAGTTCGCGCCGGGTATGAAGACCATCGACCACGCACTCGAACTCCGCGGCCGCATCCTCGGCGCGTTCGAGCAGGCCGAGCTGTCCCATGACCCGGCCGAGCGCGCCAAGCTGCTCACCTTCGTCGTGGTCGGTGCCGGGCCCACGGGTGTGGAGCTCGCCGGGCAGATCGCGGAGATGAGCGACAAGACCCTCAAGGGCGCCTTCCGCAACATCGATCCCACCGAGGCCCGGGTCATCCTGCTCGACGCCGCGCCCGCGGTGCTGCCTCCCTTCGGGCCCAAACTCGGCGCCAAGGCGGCCACCCGGCTCGAGCGGATGGGTGTGGAGGTCCAGCTCAACGCCATGGTCGTCGACGTCGACTACGACGGCCTCGTCGTCAAGGAGAAGGACGGCACCACCCGCCGCATCGAATCGCAGTGCAAGGTGTGGTCGGCCGGAGTCCAGGGCAGCCCGCTCGGTCGGCAGCTCGCCGATCAGTCCGGCGTCGAACTCGACCGGGCCGGACGCGTGAAGGTCCTACCCGACCTGACCATTCCCGGGCATCCCGAAGTTTTCGTGGTCGGCGACATGATGGCCGTCGACGGTGTTCCGGGCGTCGCGCAGGGTGCCATCCAGGGCGGTCGGTACGCGGCGGACGCGATCAAGGCCGAGCTCAAGGGCCAGACCCCGGACCAGCGGAAACCGTTCAGCTACTACGACAAGGGCTCGATGGCGACCATCTCGCGGTACTCCGCGGTGATGCAGGTCCCCATCCCCGGCACCAAGAAGATGTTCGAGACCGAGGGCTACTTCGCGTGGCTCGGCTGGCTCGCACTGCACCTGGTCTATCTCGTCGGGTTCCGCAACCGGCTGAACACGCTCATCAACTGGTTCTTCGCGTTCACGACTCGCGGACGTTCGCAGTTGGCCGTCACCGAGCAGCAGGTCTATGCCCGCACCGCGATCGGCCAGCTGTCGGCGATGGAGAAGGCCGGTTCCGAGTCCGAACCCGCGAAGCGAGACGCCGGCACCGGCGACTCGGGGTCCACGGCTTCGACGACCACCGGGTCGGTACCCACCGAGGGCAAGGACGCCGACGGCAAGGAATCCGCGGCCGAAGCCAGCTGAGCGACACCGCGGCGTCGGCGTCGAGGAGATCGCGGGACCCCCGGTCTCCTACCGGCCGTTCGGCGTCGCGAGTAGGTCGAGGCCGTCGGCCAGCCGGCGGGTGGTCGCGACCGAGGCGCCCAGCGAACTGGTCAGCGACGCATCGCCGGCGAGTCGCAGTCGCGCGGCGAAGTCCGTCGGATGGACTTCCTCGGGTCGGCGGTCGGGGTAGCGGAACACGCTGCTCATGGCGCGATGTCCGCATGCTCCCGCAGGCGTGCGAGCGCCCAGTGCGACCCGATGTGCCAGCACCACGCGTTCGCCGACCTCGACCCGCAACCCACCGGTCCACTCCCCGGCTCTGTCCTTGACGGCCATATCGGTCATCGTCGACGAGCGGCCTATCTGGATGTGCTCGTGCAGGGCGAGTGTCGCGTCCGGATGAATCCGCGCAACGATGTCGGAGGTGTGCACCGCTCCGCCCGCCACCACCGTGGGCTGGGGGTCCAGTCGCAGTCGTCCACCGTCGCCGACTTCGACGTCCCACCGCGCAGCGGAATCGGGTCGCCCGCGTGCGGGCAGCGCGATCATCGCGGCCACACTGCCCACGGTGAGCTCAGCCCCGGGTTCGACGCGGATCCGGACTGCGATCTCGTCTCCGCCGAGCGGGGTGGCCGCGGTGCCGATCAACTGCACGACACCGGGCGCGGTCACCCGCACCGCCAGTCCACCGGTCGCGCTGTGCCGGACGCCGCGATCGAGGGTCGCGACGATCTCGACCTCGGTGCGCACGGTCAGCCGGTGACGGCCGGGGCCGCCAATTGTGCTCGTACCCAGGCCAATACGTCGGTCGCCGCCGGATCATCGGTCAGCGAGATCATCGCGGTCGGACGGCCGTCGCGGACTCTCTCGGCGTCACGGCGCATCACATCGAGATCGGCGCTGACGCGCTCCGCGAGGTCGGTCTTGTTGATCACCAGCAGATCCGAGAAGGTGACACCCGGCCCGCCCTTGCGCGGCACCTTGTCGCCTCCTGCGACGTCGATGACGAAGATCTGCACGTCGATCAGACCGGTAGAGAAGGTGGCCGTGAGGTTGTCGCCACCGGACTCCACGAGAATCAGGTCGAGCGGCGGGTTGGCGTCGACCAGGTCGTCTATCGCGTCGAGATTCGCGGTGATGTCGTCGCGGATGGCGGTGTGCGGACAACCACCGGTCTGTACGGCGGTGATGCGCTCGTCGGGCAGAACGGCGTTGCGACGCAGGAAATCCGCATCCTCGGTGGTGTAGATGTCGTTGGTCAGCACCGCGACCGACAACTCGTTGCGCAGCTGACGACACAGCGCCGCGACGAGTGCGGTCTTGCCCGACCCGACCGGACCACCCACCCCGATACGAAGTGCCTCGCCGGGCTCGCGGCGGCGCCGAGGCCGGTTGTGATCGTGGGTGTGGGGCTGTCCGTCGATGAGATGCGGGGGCATCGGGGAACTCCTGTCGGTTGCGACGTCGCGGGGTGGCGCGACAAGGTCTGTGTGGGTCCGGGTGAGGTCTGAGGTGTGAGGTCTGCGTCAGGACATGAACAGTGGCATGGGTTGCCGCTCATGGCGTTCGGCGAAGATGTCGAGGATCGGGTCGGACAGATCGGCCAATCCCACCGCGGCTTCGGCGGCGACACGTTCACATTCGGTGCCGAGTTCGGCGATCATGATCGCCACGTCGGCCGGGTCGAGGGCGAGCAGTCGCTGTCCGGCCGTCGCCGAGCCACTCATCGTCGTGTACACGAGGACGAGTGCGGTGTGGAATCCCGACAACGACGACGCCGCCCCGATCGCTCCGCTGATCACCGGCAGATGCGTCGTGGGCCGGTGTGCGGACCAGTCGAGGTCGGCCCACATCCGGCGGGCCAGCCGCAGCATCCCCCTGCCCTGTGCCAGCGACGCCTTGCGGGCGGCCGCAGAGGGGGTTCGGGCGTCCATCTCATCCTGTGCCGGACCGACATCGAGCACTCCGTCGGCGACGGCCGCGGCCACCGACGCCGCGACCAGCCCGCTGGTGGTGACCCGGCGATAGAGGTAGCCGGCGAGATCGCCGGCGCTGCGGATGAAGCCGTCGGCAATCGCCTGTTCGACTCCGCCGGAGTGCACGTGCCCACCGACCGGGAGGCGTGAGTCGGCCAGCGACAGCATCATCGCCAGCGGTGCGTGGTTTCCTGCGGTTGACTCGGCCGGTCGCATCAGAACAGGAAGTACCGCTGCGCCATCGGCAGCTCGGCCACCGGGTCGGACTCCCACACCTCGCCGTCGACCTTCACCGTGAAGGTGTCGGGGTCGACCTCGATGGTCGGGCAGGCATCGTTGTTCACCATGTCCGCCTTCCCGACACCGCGGGTGTTCTTCACCGCGACCAACCTGCGGTCGACGCCGATGCGGCCGGCGAGGTCGTCGTCGGCGCCGGGGGCCACGAAGCTCACCGAGGTCGCGGCCGCGAGTTTGGGAGCCGACCCGAACATCGGACGCGGCAGAACGGGCTGCGGGGTCGGGATAGAGGCGTTCGCGTCGCCCATGGCCGCCCAGGCGATCGCCCCGCCCTTGATCACGAGGTCCGGCCGGACACCGAAGAACACCGGATCCCAGAGCACCAGGTCGGCGAGCTTGCCCACCTCGATCGAACCGATCTCGTCGTCGAAGCCGTGCGCGACGGCCGGGCAGATCGTGTACTTGGCGACGTAGCGCCTGGCGCGGTTGTTGTCGGCGCGCCCGTCTCCGGGCAACGAGCCGCGTTTGCGTTTCATCACATGCGCGGTCTGCCAGGTCCGTAGCACGACCTCACCGATGCGGCCCATCGCCTGCGAGTCCGAGCCGATCATCGAGATGGCGCCGAGATCGTGCAGCAGGTCCTCGGCGGCGATCGTCGACGGTCGGATCCGGCTCTCGGCGAACGCCAGATCCTCCGGCACGGTCGGGTTGAGATGGTGGCACACCATCAGCATGTCGAGGTGCTCGTCGAGTGTGTTGACGGTGTGCGGCCGCGTCGGATTGGTCGATGACGGAAGCACATTCGGGTAGGCCGCGACGGTGATGATGTCCGGTGCGTGGCCGCCGCCTGCGCCCTCGGTGTGATAGGCGTGGATGCCACGCCCCGCGATCGCACCGAGCGTCGACTCGACGAATCCTGCCTCGTTGAGGGTGTCCGAATGCAGTGCGACCTGGACACCGGTCTGGTCGGCGACGCGCAGACATGCGTCGATCGCGGCCGGGGTGCTCCCCCAGTCCTCGTGCAGCTTGAAACCCGATGCGCCGGCCCGGATCTGCTCGTGCATGGACTCGGCGCTGACGGTGTTGCCCTTGCCGAGCAGGGCGATGTTCATCGGCCAGTGATCGGTGGCGGCGAGTATCGATGCGAGGTGCCACGCACCGGGGGTCACGGTGGTGGCCTTGCTGCCCTCCGCCGGCCCGGTGCCGCCACCGATGAGCGTGGTGATCCCGTTGCCGAGCGCCTCGTCCATGATCTGCGGGCAGATGAAATGGACGTGACAGTCGATGGCGCCTGCGGTGACGATCTTGCCGTTGCCCGCGATGATCTCCGTCGACGGCCCGATCACCAGATCGGGGTGGACGCCGTCCATGGTGTCGGGATTGCCCGCCTTGCCCAACGCGACGATGCGGCCGTTTCGAATACCGAGGTCCGCCTTGATGATTCCCCAATGATCCAGGACCACCACGCCGGTGATGACGGTGTCGGGGGTACCGTCGGCGCGGGTGGCCCGACTCTGCCCCATCGACTCGCGGATCACCTTGCCGCCGCCGAAGACCGCCTCCTCACCGGCACGGCCCGGCCCACCGGCGAGGTCGTCGGTGACCTCGATGAGCAGATCGGTGTCGGCGAGCCGGATCAGGTCACCGGTTGTCGGACCGAACAACTGCGCATAACGATCGCGCCCCAGGATGGCCATGACTCACTCGCTCTCTGCGGTGTCGCGCGCCTGTACCGGACCACATCGGCCGGGCGGATCCAGCGAGATGCCGTACACCTCACGGGTGCCGCCGAGCGGGACCAGCGTCACCGCCATCTCGATGCCCGGCTCGAAACGAACCGCGGTGCCGGCCGGGATGTCGAGGCGACGACCGTGCGCGGCGGCACGATCGAACTCGAGCGCGGGGTTCGACTGCGGGAAGTGGACATGACTGCCGACCTGCACGGGCCGGTCACCGGAATTGACCACGGCCAGCTCGACGGTGTCGGCGCCGGCGTTCAACTCGATGGTCCCCTCGGCGGGGATCACCTCACCGGGGACGAGCGACGATCGCGGGCCGGTGGACGGCATACCCGACATCTCGGTCCTCTCTGATGACATGCGGTGCGTCGGCACGGCGGGGATGGGTCGGGGGACGAGGAGGACGGTGGTGCAGTTCGCCGGAGTCGATCGGGCTCACGCGATCGGATCGTGCACGGTCACCAGTTTGGTGCCGTCGGGGAACGTCGCCTCGACCTGCACGTCGGGCAGCATCTCCGGGACGCCGTCCATGACGTCGTCGCGGCCGAGCACCTCACGCCCCGAGGTCATCAACTCCGCGACGGACCTCCCGTCCCGCGCCCCCTCGAGGACGTGGTCGGTGATCAGCGCGATCGACTCCGGATGGTTGAGCTTGAGTCCGCGCGCCTGCCGCCGCCGGGCGAGTTCGGCCGCGTAGGAGATCAACAGCCGTTCTTGTTCATGGGGCGACAATCGCACCGGTATCGCTCCTCGAGGATGTGGTCGGCCGGACGGTCGGTCGGATGGACGCCGCCGTTGAGTCGGTGTCATCCTGCCACGACATCTCAGCCGCGGCTCGGCAACCTCCCCGGCCCTACCATCCGCTCCCGCGCGGCGTGGCCGGTCGGTGAGACCGCCACCGCACGAAGAGAGTTCGACGAGCCGGCCGGCGGTGTTCGGAGCGTGCGAGTCCTGCCCCAAAGACCGTGGGCGTCAGCGACTTTCCGGCTCCGCGCTCACGTGGCGTCGATGTTCTGCAGCCGCACCTGGGTTTTGGCGAGCAACTTGCCGTCCTGTTCGACCATGTCGACGGCCCACAGCTGCTGGCGACGTCCGCGGTGGATCGGCGTCGAGGTGGCGGTGACGGTGCCCGAGCCGACCGAACGCAGGAAGTCGGTGTTGTTGTTGACGCCGACGGCGGTCCCACCGATGCCGGTGTCCTGCAACCACAGGAACGCACTCATGCTCGCGACACTCTCACCGATCGCGCAGTAGACGCCACCGTGGACGATGCCGAAGGGCTGGTGATGCCTCTCGGTGATGGTCATCGTGGCCACGATCCGATCGGGCCCGGCTTCGACGACCTCGAGACCGAGGACCCCGTCGAGCCCCTTGCCGACTGAGCCCGCGAAGATCTCGTCCGTGTTGTTCGCTGTCATGCGCTCAACAGTGACATATGGGGTCGACAGCGGCAGACGGGGTCGACAGCGGTATGGGGGATGACGGCAGGGTGTCGCCGCAATCGGCGGCGCCGGCCGGGAGCGGGAACTTTGAGGCCCGGTTCCGCCGTTGTGTGTCTCGAGGGGTCGAGAGACCGGAAGACCCCGCACCTCAGGTGAGATGCGGGGCCCTCCGCGGCGTGGACCGGGGGTCTCTGCAGCCCTCAGGACTCTCGCTCGGTCCGACGTGAGACTTAATGTAGGCTAGCCTTACCAACATGTCAAGCGCAGCGAGGAAAGACCACGTGGGAGCCGGGTTCGGTTGCTCCGAGGCCGCAATTCACAACTGGCCGGACCCAACCGGGGAGCCGACCGACAATCTGGGAGGCACAGCAGTAAAATGCGAAAGATGAATGGGCTGGGTGACCTCGAGCGAGCTGTGATGGACACACTGTGGGCGAGTTCCTCCCCGCAGACGGTCCGGCAGGTCCACGCCGAGCTGTCTCGCGATCGGTCGCTCGCCTACACGACGGTCATGACGGTGCTGCAACGGCTCGCCAAGAAGAATCTCGTCACCCAGATCCGTGACGACCGCGCACACAAGTACGTGCCCACGCATCCGCGCGAGGACCTCGTCGCCAGCCTGATGGTGGACGCCCTCAGCGAGGCCGATGCTCCGGGATCGCGGCACGCGGCACTCGTGTCGTTCGTCGGACGTGTCGGGGCCGACGAGGCCGCCGCCCTCCGTTCAGCCCTCGATGAACTCGAAGCCGCGCGAGGAACGGCCGAGACCGGTTAGATTCGCGGCGTACACCCACCAGCCCGGCTTTGAGGAAATCACCAGATGACCGCCTTGCTCTTCGGCATCGTCAGCCTGGTGCTCGCCGGCCCCGCACCCGAGGCACTGTCACGGGCACGATGGCCCATCCGAGCGCCACGCGCGGCGATGACGCTGTGGCAGGCCATCGCGCTGGCCGCCGTGTTGTCGGCGTTCAGCTGCGGCCTCGCGATCGCGGCGAACATCCTCACCATCGGCGCCGACGGCAAACCCACCACCCATCCGCTGCGTGAGATCGAACGCCTCGGACTCCCGCTGTGGCTCGTCTGCGTCGGCGTGTTCATCCTCACCCTGTTGGTCGGCGCCCGGCTGTTCTTCACCGTCATCCGCGTCGGCCTGCGCACCCGGGCTCGCCGCAAGGCCCACCGCCAGCTCATCGACATCCTCGATCGGTGCGACCGCACCGCCGACGCCGACGACCCGCTCTACGCACGAGACGTCCGCATGATCGACGTCGAACAACCACTCGCCTACTGCCTGCCCGGCCTGCGTCAGCGGGTCGTCGTGAGCGAGGGCGTGGTGCAGCGCCTCACCCGCGACGAACTCGTCGCGGTGATCGCACACGAACGCGCCCACCTGCGCGCCCGGCACGATCTCGTCCTCGAGGCCTTCATCGCACTGCACGAGGCCTTCCCGCGGTTCGTCCGCTCCAGCTCGGCGCTCGGCGCCACCGAGTTGCTGGTCGAGGCGCTCGCCGACGACCAGGCCGTTCGCGCCACCGCCCCCACGACCCTGGGTCGTGCGCTCGTGGCGTGCGCGGACGCTGTCGCGCCGCGCGGCGCGATGGCCGTCGGCGGCCCCACCACGCTGACCCGTGTGCACCGGCTGCGCGACGACCGCCCCACCCGCGGCATCGCCGTCGGCGCCTATTGCGCGGCCGCCGCCATCCTCGTGCTGCCGACTCTCGCGGTCGCCGTCCCGTGGCTGACCGAACTCAACCGCCTGATGTCGGCGTTCTAGGGCGACGCAGCCCACTCCCCGGGCCGCACACCGTTTTTGCTCACACTTCGAGGCCGATCACCGGGTCGGACACGAAGGCAATAGGCTGTCGGCATGAACAACGACGCATCGGCACCATCCGCGAAGGCCCAGATCGGCGTCACCGGTCTGGCAGTCATGGGTTCGAACATCGCACGCAACTTCGCCCGCAACGGGTACACGGTCGCGCTGCACAACCGCAGCATCGCCAAGACCGATGCGCTGCTCGAAAACCACGGCGGCGACGGGAACTTCATCCGCACCGAGACCGTGGCCGAGTTCGTCGCCGCTCTCGAGCGCCCGCGCCGGGTGCTGATCATGGTCAAGGCCGGCGATGCGACCGACGCCGTGATCGAGGAACTCGCCGACGCGATGGAGCCCGGCGACATCATCATCGACGGCGGCAATGCGCTCTACACCGACACCATTCGTCGTGAGGCCGCCATGTCGGCCCGCGGACTCAACTTCGTCGGCGCCGGCATCTCCGGCGGTGAGGAAGGCGCACTCAACGGTCCGTCGATCATGCCCGGTGGCCCCGTCGAGTCCTACGAGTCACTCGGTCCCATGCTCGAGTCGATCGCCGCACAGGTCGACGGCGAGCCCTGCTGCACCCACATCGGCCCGGACGGCAGCGGCCACTTCGTGAAGATGGTGCACAACGGCATCGAGTATGCCGACATGCAGCTCATCGGCGAGGCCTACGACCTCATGCGCAAGGCCCTCGACATGCCTGTCGCCGAGATCGCCGACGTCTTCCGTGCGTGGAACAGCACCGAACTCGAGAGCTACCTCGTCGAGATCACCGCCGATGTTCTCAGCCAGGTCGACGCCGAGACCGGCAAGCCGCTCGTCGACGTGATCGTCGACGCCGCGGGCCAGAAGGGCACCGGCCGCTGGACCGTGAAGTCCGCACTGGATCTGGGCATCCCGACCACCGGTATCGCCGAGGCGGTCTTCGCGCGTGCGCTGTCGAGTTCGACCGATCAGCGTCTCGCGGCCCGCGGACTGTCGTCGGGCACCCTCGGTTCCGCCCCGGCCGACCGGGAGACCTTCATCAACGACATCAAGACCGCGCTCTACGCCTCGAAGGTCGTCGCGTACGCCCAGGGCTTCGATCAGATCGCCGCGGGCAGCGCGGAGTACGGCTGGGATGTCGATCGCGGCGCCCTGGCCACCATCTGGCGCGGCGGCTGCATCATCCGCGCGCAGTTCCTCAACCGCATCCGCGAGGCCTACCACGAGGATCCGGCCCTGCCGAGCCTGTTGCTGGCCCCCTACTTCCGCGACGCGGTCGAGGTCGGCATCGACAGCTGGCGCCGCGTGGTGTCGACCGCGACACTCCTGGGTATCCCGGTGCCCGCGTTCGCGTCGTCGCTGTCCTACTACGACGGTCTTCGGGCCGAGCGTCTCCCGGCTGCCCTCACCCAGGGTCTGCGCGACTTCTTCGGCGCGCACACCTACCAGCGTGTCGACAAGGAGGGCACCTTCCACACGCTGTGGAGCGGTGACCGCTCCGAAGTGACCGAATAGGAGCCAGACAACCCCAGTGCGATTCATCGAGGGCCACCGGCCGACCCACGACCTCACCTACGACGATCTGTTCATCGTCCCGGCCAGGTCGGATGTCAGTTCGCGATTCGATGTCGACCTGTCGACATCGGACGGCACCGGCACGACCATCCCGCTCGTCGTGGCGAACATGACGGCGGTCGCCGGTAAACGCATGGCCGAGACGGTCGCCCGCCGCGGTGGGCTGGTGGTCCTCCCCCAGGACCTGCCCATCGAGGTCGTCGCCGCGTCGATCGCCTATGTGAAGTCCCGGCATCTGGTGGCCGACACCCCGGTGACGCTCACCCCGTCGGACTCGGTCACCGACGCGGTCGCCCTGATCCCGAAGCGGTCCCACGGCGCGGCGGTGGTCGTCTCCGACGGCCGTCCCGTCGGGATCGTCACCGACAAGCGCTGCCGTGACGTCGACCGGTTCGCCCGGGTCCGCGAGGTCCTCGACCCGGACATCGTCGTCCTGCCCATCGACACCCCGCCGCGGGAGGTGTTCGACGCGCTCGGCGACCTGCACCTCGGGCTGGCCGTGCTCGTCGACGCCGACGGCCGGCTCGCCGGGGTGCTCAACCGTGTCGGCGCTCTGCGGCATGCGATCTACCGGCCGAACGTCGACGACTCCGGCTCGCTGCGCATCGCCGCGGCCGTCGGCATCAACGGCGACGTGGCGGGCAAGGCCCGCGCGCTGGTCGCCGCCGGCGCCGACCTGCTGGTCATCGACACCGCACACGGCCACCAGGAGAAGATGATCGCCGCACTGTCATCGGTCGCCGAATCGGGACTCGGTGTACCCATCGCCGCGGGCAACGTGGTCTCGGCCGAGGGCACCCTGGACCTGATCGCCGCCGGGGCGACGATCGTGAAGGTCGGCGTCGGGCCGGGCGCGATGTGCACGACCCGCATGATGACCGGAGTCGGCCGACCGCAGTTCTCCGCGGTCGCCGAATGCGCGGCGGTCGCCGCCGGGCACGGTGCCGCGGTGTGGGCCGACGGCGGTGTGCGCCATCCCCGCGACGTCGCGCTCGCGTTGGCCGCCGGGGCGTCGAATGTGATGGTCGGGTCGTGGTTCGCGGGCACCCACGAGTCGCCCGGCGATCTCCTCGAAGACGCGCACGGCCCGTACAAGGTCAGTTTCGGGATGGCCTCCAAGCGTGCGGTCGCCGCCCGGTCCAGCGGTGACAGCACCTACGACCGCGCCCGCAAGAGCCTGTTCGAGGAGGGCATCTCGAGTTCGCGGATCCGCCTGGACCCCGAACGGCCCGGTGTCGAAGACCTCATCGACCACATCTGCGCGGGTGTTCGCAGCACCGCGACCTACACCGGGGCCCGAACTCTGCGGGAACTGCACGACAAGGTCGTGTTGGGTATCCAGTCCCCTGCCGGTTTCGCCGAAGGTCGCCCGCTGCCGGGCGGGTGGTGACGTGGAGATCCTGCTGCTGGTCGCCGGCCTCGTCGGTTTCGTCGCACTGACGCTGGGCACCGCGCTGTTCGTCGCGGCCGAGTTCTCGTTGACCGCGCTCGAGCGGTCCACCATCACCGCCGACGTCTCCCACCGGGGCGACCGGCGCGCCCGCATGGTGCAGCGCGCGCACTCCACCCTGTCGTTCCAGCTCTCGGGCGCCCAGCTCGGTATCACCATCACCACGCTGATCACCGGCTACATCGCCGAGCCGGTCCTGGCCCGCATCATCAAACCGCCGCTGGCCGCTGTGGGTGTCAGCGAATCGGTGGCCTCGGCGACCTCGCTGATCCTCGCGCTCGTGATCGCGACCTCGCTGTCGATGGTCCTGGGCGAGCTGATCCCCAAGAACCTCGCGATCGCGCGACCGCTGGCGGTGGCGCGTGCGACGGCCGGACCGATGACGGTGTTCTCCGCGGTGTTCCGCTGGGCGATCAACGGGCTCAACGGGTCCGCGAACTGGATCGTGCGCCGGTTCGGGATCGAACCCACCGACGAGCTCGCCTCGGCCCGCTCACCGCAGGAACTGGTGTCCCTGGTGCGCAACTCGGCCAGACGCGGCGCCCTCGACGAACAGACCGCGACGCTCGTGGACCGTTCGCTGCGATTCGGTGAACTGACCGCGGAGGACCTGATGACCCCGCGCGTCACCATCGACTGTCTCGACCGCGCCGACACCGTGCGCGATCTGGTGATGGCGTCGTCGCGGACAGGCCACTCCCGGTTCCCGGTCGTCACCGACGGCGACCTCGACGACCTCGTCGGCGTCGTGCACATCAAACAGGCGTTCACCGTCGCGCCGGAGAAGCAGGCCATCACCTCGGTCACGTCGATCGCGCGGCCGGTGCCCCGGGTACCGGCCAGCCTCGACGGTGATGCGCTGATGGAACGCATCCGCGCCGACGGCATGGAACTGTGTGTCGTGATCGACGAGTACGGCGGCACCGCGGGCATCGTCACCACCGAGGACCTCATCGAGGAGATCCTCGGCGACGTCACCGACGAACACGACGACGAACGCGCCGATGTCGCCGTGGACGGCAACGGCTACCTGTGCGCCGGGCTGCTGCGCATCGACGAGTTGTACGACGCGATCGGATATCACGCTCCCGACGGTCCGTACGACACGCTCGGTGGACTCGTGATGTATTGCCTGGGTCGCATCCCGGTCGTCGACGACACGGTCGACCTGCCTCGGCGGTCTCCCGTCAGCGACTCCGACGACGACACCCCGGAATCTCCGGACGATCTTCCCGAAATCACCTGGCGGGCGACGGTCGCGCAGATGGACGGTCGCCGCGTCGATGTGGTTTCGCTCCGCCCGGCACCCGACGGTGGACCACCCCCGCAGGTCGCGACATCGGACACCGGCGCGACCGAACCGGACGGGCCGCGCGCGTCCGGAGAGTCGGGAGCCGATCGTGGGTGATCTGTGGGCGGTCGTGCTGGCCGTCGTCCTCCTCGCCGGCAACGCGTTCTTCGTCGGCGCCGAGTTCTCCCTGATCTCCGCGCGCCGCGACCGGCTCGAGGCGTTGGCCCAGAGCGGGAAGAATCGCGCCCGCACCGTGATCCACGCCGGCGAGCACCTGTCGCTGATGCTGGCAGGCGCCCAGCTGGGCATCACGATCTGTTCGATCCTGCTCGGCCGGGTGGGCGAGCCCGCGGTCGCCCACCTCATCGAGGCGCCGCTGCATCTTCTGCACGTGCCCGACGCACTGCTGCACCCGATCGCCTTCGCGATCGCGTTGTCGCTGGTCGTCGTCTTGCACATCCTGATCGGCGAGATGGTGCCCAAGAACATCGCGCTGGCCGGGCCGGAATCGGCGGCGATGCTGCTCGTTCCGGTGCACCTGGTGTTCATCCGCCTGGTCCGCCCCCTGATCGCCTTCTACAACTGGACGGCGAACATCTCGCTGCGCCTGATGCGCGTGGAACCCAAGGACGAGCTCGAGTCCACGGTGTCCCTGGGCGAACTCGCGGAGATGCTCGGCGAGTCCAAGCAGGAAGGTCTGATCGACGCCGAGGAGCACGAGCGCCTGACACGTGCGCTGCACTCGATCGGCCGCACGGTCACCGAGGTGATGATCCCGCTGGATCAGATGCGCAGTGTCGGCGTGCAGGTGTCCGGGTCCGGCGGCATCGGGCCGACTCTCGGCGCGGTGGAGAAGGCCGTCACCGAGACCGGTTTCTCGCGGTTCCCGGTGCGCGGACCCGACGGCACGTTCACCGGTTATCTGCATCTCAAGGACGTGCTCGACGAGATCCTCGACGAGCACGTCGGATCGGACACGATCATCGGCATCGACAAGATCCGTCCGTTGCCGGTCATCGCGTCCACCACGCCGCTCGACGAGGCCACCGGCATCCTGCGCCGCAGCAGCTCGCACCTGGGCGCCGTCGTCGACGACAGCGGCCGCACCATCGGCATCGTCACGCTGGCGGACCTGGTGGAGGAGTTCGTCGGCAACGTCCGCGACGAGACGCACCGGGTGTGAGGGGCATGACCGTCGATCTCCGGACACCCGGTGCGGTGCTGTCCGGCCCGCAGTGGCGGGCGCGTAGCGAGTCCCATCGCCGCGAGGTCGACGACCTCATCGGCCCCTATCTCGCGGCCCGTCGTCGCGGCGCGAAACACCCGGTGATCGATTTCCTGTTCACCTACTACTCGTCGCGCCCCGCCCATGTGCTGCGCTGGCATCCCGGCTACGGGGTGCTGCTCGACGACGCCGAGGAGTTCCTGTCCCTGACCGGATACGAACGTCGCGACTCGGGGGTCACCGTCGGGCACAGCTGTCTCCGGCGCCGCGTCGACGCCCTGACCGCGGCCGTGGATCTTCTCGGGGCGACCGCTGCCCGGCCCGCGCGCCTGGGTTGTTTCGGCCTGCACGAATGGGCCATGGTCTACCGCGCGCAGGACACCCGCCACGACGTCCCGCTGCGGCTGGGCCGATCGGGCACCGATGCGGTGGTCGAACAGATGCCGTTGCGCTGCACCCACTTCGATGCGTTCCGGTTCTTCACCGACCCCGCGCGCCCGCGAAACGAGACCGTCCTGGACCGGGCCACGCAGATCGAGCACGAGCAGCCGGGCTGCCTGCACGCCACGATGGACCTCTACCGCTACTGCTTCACCCTCGCCCCGCTCATCCCGAGCGACCTGACCCTCGAGTGTTTCGCGCTGGCATTGCGTGCCCGCGACCTCGACATGCGGGCGAGCCCGTATGACCTGCGCGACCTCGGCTACCACCCGGTGCCGATCGAGACCCCCGCCGGCCGGGCCGAGTATGTCCGGGAACAGGCACGGATCGCCGACGACGGTGCGGTGCTGCGGGAGCGGCTGCGCGAGAACTGCACCGACCTGCTCCACGCCGCCCGCCACACGTGACGCCCACGCGCGTACGGGCGCCCGTTACCGACGAGTAGCATGGTTCCGTCGTCATTCGCTCGAGAGAGGCTGCCATGTCGGACCGGATCACCGTCAACGGGTTGCAGGTCGCTACCGTCCTGCACGACTTCATCAACAACGAGGCGTTGCCCGGGACCGGTGTAGACGCACAAGCGTTCTGGTCCGGCGCCGCGTCGGTGATCGCCGACCTCGCCCCGCGCAACCGTGAACTCCTCGCCGTCCGCGACGAGTTGCAGACCGAGATCGACGGCTGGCACCGCGATCACCGGGATGCCGACCTCACGCCCGGCACCGCCGACTTCGACGCCTACAAGTCGTTCCTCACCGAGATCGGCTACCTCACCGAGGTGCCCGCCGACTTCCAGATCAGCACCGGCAACGTCGACCGGGAGATCGCCGAGACCGCCGGCCCGCAGCTCGTGGTGCCGGTCCTCAACGCCCGCTTCGCCCTCAACGCGTCGAACGCCCGCTGGGGTTCGCTCTACGATGCCCTCTACGGCACCGACGCGATCCCCGAGACCGACGGCGCCGAGAAGGGCTCGTCGTACAACAAGGTCCGCGGTGACAAGGTCATCGCCTACGCCAAGGACTTCCTCGACAAGGCCGTGCCGCTCGAGCAGTGCAGCTACACCGACGTGCGGTCCTTCGCCGTCGTCGACAACGCGCTGCAGGTCACGCTCGACGGCGACAAGACCTCGGGCCTCGCCGACCCGTCGGCCTTCGTGGGCTACCGCGGCGACGCCGCGTCACCGACGTCGATCCTGCTGCGCAACAACGGACTCCACCTCGACATCGAGATCGATCCGTCCTCGCCGATCGGTTCCACCGATCCCGCGGGCATCAAGGATGTCGTCGTCGAGTCCGCGATCACCACGATCATGGACTTCGAGGACTCGGTCGCCGCGGTCGACGCCGAGGACAAGGTGACCGGCTACCGCAACTGGCTGGGCCTGAACAAGGGCGATCTCGCCGAAGAGGTCTCCAAGGGCGGCAAGACCTTCACCCGCGTGCTCAACGGCAACCGCGAGTACACCGCCCCCGACGGCACCACGTTCGACCTGCACGGTCGCTCGTTGCTCTTCGTCCGCAACGTCGGACACCTGATGACCAATGACGCGATCCTCGACGCCGACGGCAACGAGGTGCCCGAGGGCATCCTCGACGGCCTGGTCACGTCGCTGATCGGCATCCACGGCATGTCCGGTGACGGACTGCAGAACTCGCGGACCGGATCGGTCTACATCGTCAAGCCCAAGATGCACGGCCCCGACGAGGTTGCCTTCACCGTCGAACTGTTCGGTCGTGTCGAGAAGGTCCTCGGCCTGCCCGAGAACACCCTCAAGGTCGGCATCATGGACGAGGAACGCCGCACCACGGTGAACCTCAAGGCCTGCATCAAGGCAGCCGAGCAGCGCGTGGTGTTCATCAACACCGGCTTCCTCGACCGCACCGGCGACGAGATCCACACCTCGATGGAGGCGGGTCCGATGGTGCGCAAGGCCGAGATGAAGCAGCAGACCTGGATCGGCGCGTACGAGAACTTCAACGTCGACACCGGACTGCACGCGGGCCTGCAGCACAAGGCACAGATCGGCAAGGGCATGTGGGCCATGCCCGACCTGATGGCCGACATGCTGGAGCAGAAGATCGGTCACCCCAAGTCCGGGGCGACCACCGCATGGGTGCCCTCGCCGACTGCGGCGACACTGCACGCGCTGCACTACCACCTCGTCGACGTCTTCGAACGCCAGGATGAGATCGCCAAGCGCGATCCAGCCACGGTCGACGACATCCTGACCGTTCCCCTTGCCCCGAAGACCGACTGGTCCGACGAGGAGAAGCAGCAGGAGCTCGACAACAACTGCCAGTCGATCCTGGGTTATGTGGTCCGCTGGATCGACAGCGGGGTGGGCTGTTCCAAGGTGCCCGACATCCACGACGTGGCTCTGATGGAAGACCGTGCGACCCTGCGGATCTCGAGCCAGCTGCTGGCCAACTGGCTGCGTCACGGCATCGTCTCCGAGGCCGACGTCGTCGCCTCACTGGAGCGAATGGCGCCGGTCGTCGACCGCCAGAACTCCGGCGATCCGACCTATCGCCCGCTGGCCCCCGACTTCGACTCCAACATCGCCTTCCAGGCGGCCAAGGAATTGATCCTCGAGGGCACGACGCAGCCGAGCGGCTACACCGAGCCGATCCTGCACCGGCGCCGTCGCGAGTACAAGGCTGCCAACCCGGCCGGCTGAGTCGCCGGGCAGTACGACTGCACGAGTCGATACGACCGTGCCGATCCGCCGAGGATCGGCACGGCGTATCGTCGTACCCTGCGGTGCACCGGACAGAGGTCGGACCAAGAATAGTCGCATCGGTCAGGGAGGGCATCGGCGTTGGCACATCATCGGAGTAGCGGCGGGGAGAGCATCCGCAGTCGCGGGGTCAGCCGAGGTGTCGTCTTCGCACTCCTGTCGATCCTGCTGATAGCAGCGATCGTGGTCACCTGGCAGCATCTCGGCGACCGTATCGACCGCCAGGCCGACGAGGCCGCCGCCCAGTGTGTGGAGGGACCGGCGTCGGTGCCGATCATCGCCGATCCCGACATCACTCCCGGACTGGCCGCCATCGCCGAGAATTTCGCCGAATCCGACCCGGTGGTCCGCGACCACTGCGTGACCATTGAAGTCCGTCCGGGCGATGCCAAGATCACCCTCGACGGCCTGTCCGGCGTCTGGGACGCCGAGTCGATGGGCGCATACCCGGCCGCATGGGTACCGCAGTCGTCGGTCTGGTCGGCCGATCTGTCGGCGGCCAAACCCGATGCGGTGGAGGGCAACACCCGTTCGCTGGTCTCCACCCCGGTCGTTCTCGCCGTCTCACCCGAGCTGAACAGCGCGCTGCGCAACCGTCTCGACTGGTCACAGATCCCGATGCTGCAACAACGCGATGCCTCGCTCACCGACTTCGGCTTGCCGGGATGGGGATCGTTGCGCATGGCCATGCCGATCGGCGCCCAATCCGATGCCAGCGCGCTGGCCGCACAAGCAGTGGCGACGCGTGTGACCCGCACGACGGGTCCACTCAGCACCGCCGACGCGGAGTCGCCGCGGGTCGCGTCGAGTGTGCGGGCCATGCTCGAGGGCGCACCGCTCTCCCCCGACGGCACCCCGCGGGGCGCGGCGAAGACGATCGCCGACGCGCCGGACCCCGCGAAGGCTCCCATCCACGCCGTCCCGATCACCGAGCAACAGCTCTTCCAGATGACCCGCGGCGATGCGCGTGCGCGTCTCGCCGAGGTCGTCCCGGATGGTCCCACCCCGATCGCCGACTACCCGATCATCCGCCTGTCGGGCACCGAGGTCAGCGACGTGGCAGGCGACGCCGTCGCCGAGTTCATCCAGTACGCCTCGCAGCCCGAGCAGTTGCGCCTGCTGACCGAACTGGGATTCCGCGGTGACGCCGCGCTGCCGCAGGGGACGCCCACGGTGTCCTTCCCGCGCACACCCAACCCGATGCCCACTCCGGAGAACGGCGCGATCGTGGCGATCAACCGCCTGGTGTACGGCCCCGGCAGTGTGCCGGCGAGTTCGGCTGCCGCACCCGTCCCGTCGGGGACGGCAGGCGGCTGACCAGCCTGCCGTCCCCGATCACGGTCTCAGTTGCTGTAGGCCTCGATCGGCGGGCAGCTGCACACCAGGTTGCGGTCGCCGAAGACGCCGTCGATGCGACGCACCGCGGGCCACACTTTCGCGCGTCCGCCCGCGGAGGGCAGGCCCTGCGGGTAGACCGCGAGTTCCCGTGAGTACGGATGATCCCAGTCGACCACGAGCGATTCCGCTGTGTGCGGAGCTCCGCGCAACGGGTTGTCGTCGGCGGGCCACTCGCCGCGGCCCACCAGCTCGATCTCCTCGCGGATGGCGATCATCGCGTCGCAGAACGCGTCGATCTCGTCGAGATTCTCGCTCTCCGTCGGCTCGACCATGAGTGTGCCGGCGACCGGGAAGCTCATCGTCGGTGCGTGAAAACCGTAGTCGGCCAACCGCTTTGCCACATCGTCGACGGTGACTCCGGTGGCCTTGGTGAGCGCGCGCAGGTCGAGGATGCACTCGTGTGCGACGAAGCCGTCCTCGCCGGTGTAGAGCACCGGGTAGTACTCGCCGAGACGCTTGGCGACGTAGTTTGCGGCGGTGATGGCCGTCAGCGTCGCCCGGCGCAGACCGGCCGCCCCCATCATGGCGATGTAGGCGTAGGTGATCGGCAGGATTGTCGCCGAGCCGTAGGGCGCTGCGGCGATGGTGGCCGTCCCGGGCAGCTCGTCGGCGAGCGGATGGCCGGGCAGGAACGGTGCGAGATGCTCGCGCACCGCGACCGGGCCCACCCCCGGACCACCGCCGCCGTGGGGGATGCAGAAGGTCTTGTGCAGGTTCAGGTGGCTGACGTCCCCACCGAAGTGGCCCGGTCGCGCCACCCCCACCAGCGCGTTTAGGTTGGCGCCGTCGACGTAGACCTGACCGCCGGCGTCGTGGACCGCGCCGCAGATCTCGCGGACGTCGTGTTCGAACACGCCGTGGGTGGAGGGGTAGGTGATCATGATCGCGGCCACCCTGCCCTCGTTGGCGGCGATCTTCGCACGCAGGTCGTCGAGGTCGACGTCACCGTTGTCGCGACAGGTCACCACGACGACCCGCATGCCCGCCATGACCGCCGACGCCGCGTTGGTGCCGTGGGCGCTCGACGGGATGAGGCAGACGTCGCGGTCGAGGTCGCCGCGGCTGCGGTGGTAGCCGCGGATGGCCAGCAGTCCCGCGAACTCACCCTGCGAACCCGCGTTGGGCTGGAGACTGACCCGGTCGTAGCCGGTGACCGCGACGAGCCACTCCTCCAGCGTGGAGATCAGTTCCCGGATGCCCCGGGTGTCATCGGCGGGAGCAAACGGGTGCAGCTGCGCGAACCCGGGCCAGGTGATCGGTTCCATCTCGGTGGTCGCGTTGAGCTTCATCGTGCACGAGCCGAGCGGGATCATGCTGCGGTCCAGCGCGATGTCCTTGTCCGACAACGTCCGCAGGTAGCGCAGCATCGCCGTCTCGGTGCGGTAGCGGTTGAACGCCGGATGGGTCAGGAACTCGCTGGTACGGTTCTCGATCGGCTGTGCGAACTCACCCGGCCGCACACCGGCGACATCGAACGCGCGCAACACGGCATCGATGTCGGCGTCGGTGGTGGTCTCGTCGCACGCGATGGACACGGTGTCGGCGTCGACGCGACGCAGGTAGACGCCGTTACGGCGGGCCCGGGTGACGACCGCGTCGGCCTGGCCGGGGATGCCGACCGTGACGGTGTCGAAGAAGCTCGCATGCGCGATGGCGAAACCATCTGCGGCGAGTGAGTTCGCCAGGCGCGTCGCGGCGTCGTGTGTGCGCCGTGCGATCGCGCGCAAGCCGTCGGCGCCGTGGTACGAGGCGTACATCGCTGCCATCACCGCGAGCAGGACCTGTGCGGTGCAGATGTTGCTCGTCGCCTTCTCGCGCCGGATGTGCTGCTCACGTGTCTGCAGCGCGAGTCGGTAGGCGAGATTGCCGTCGGCGTCCTTGGAGATGCCGACGAGCCGGCCCGGCAACTGCCGGGCGTGCTTGGTCCCGACCGCGAGGTATCCGGCGTGCGGTCCGCCGAAGCCCATCGGCACACCGAAACGCTGCGTCGTGCCGAAGCAGACGTCGGCGCCCTGCTCCCCCGGGGGGGTGATGAGTGTCAGCGCGAGCAGATCCCCGCCGACGGCGACGAGCGCACCGCGGTCGTGTGCGGTCTCGATGATCGGGGCGGCGTCGATGATGCGGCCCGAGGCACCCGGCACCTGCAGGATGACCCCGAAGAAGTCTCCCTCCGGCAACCCGTTGTCGGGTAGGTCCGGATGCAGCGCCGCCTCGACGACCTCGATGCCGAGGGGCTCGGCGCGGGTGTCGATGACGGCGCGGGTCTGCGGGAAGAGGTCGGCATCGACGACGACGCGCGGCGACTTCGACTTGCCCGCGCGGCGCATGAGTGTCATCGCCTCGGCCGCAGCAGTGGCCTCGTCGAGCATCGACGCACCGGCCACCTCCATGCCGGTCAGGTCGGCGACCATGGTCTGGAAGTTCAGCAGCGCCTCGAGACGGCCCTGGCTGATCTCCGGCTGATATGGCGTGTAGGCGGTGTACCAAGCCGGGTTCTCGAGCACGTTGCGCAGGATGACCCCCGGGGTGTGGGTTCCGTAGTAACCGAGTCCGATCATCGAGCGTGCGACGATGTTGCGGGCCGCGAGCTTGCCGAGCCGGTCGAGCACCTCGTGTTCGGCGAGCGGCTCGGGGAGCGCGCCGAGGACGTCGGAGTCGAGTTCGTCGGCGATCACCGCCGGGATGACGCGGTGGGCCAGATCTTCGAGCGAGGACACCCCGATCGCGGCGAGCATGCGCTGGGTCTCGTCGGCGTCTGGTCCGACGTGGCGGTCGACGAAGGCGTCCGGGGTGGTCGCATCATGGCTGGGCACGGTTGGGGTCAACCTCTCGCAGGCGCCGGTGGACACACCGGCAGGCTGGCCCTCCCCCTCTGTCATGTCCTCGGCCGCGGCCGAGTGACGCCTGAGAGATTCGGTGTCCCGCAACGCTGCGGAACGACCTTTCACCGTGGGCGGACGACGGATCGTCACTTTCCAGAGACGTCGTCACCACCACGGTCCTGGGTGCCTGAGAGTTTGACGGAGAGGTATTGCTCCTTCGGCGGCCACCAGCAACCCGACCAGTGGCGCTCTCCCGCAGCGTAGCGACGCGCGCCCGAGTCTACGCGGAACCCCGACTCAGGACTAACCGGTGTACGCGGAGTGCAGAACCGACCGGCGCGCCGAGCGGGGAACTAGCCGGTGCGACGGGTGCGGTTCTTGCGCCGCGCGGCGAGCTCGTCCTCCGGAGCGGTCTCGCTGACGCCGCCGTCGGCGCGCTCACCGGGGAAGTCGGCGATGGTGCCGGTCAGTTCACGCATGGCGCCGCTGACGGCGATGCCGAACACGCCCTGTCCGCCCTGGAGGAGGTCGACGACCTCTTCGGCAGACGTGCATTCGTAGACCGTGGTGCCATCGGAGAAGAGGGTGATCTTGGCGAGGTCCTCGACACCGCGCTTGCGCAGGTGGTCGACGGCGACACGGATGTTCTGCAAGGAGATACCGGTGTCGAGCAGCCTCTTGACGATCTTGAGGACCAGGATGTCCTTGAAGGAGTACAGCCGCTGACTGCCGGAGCCTGCCGCACCGCGGATCGACGGGACGACGAGCGAGGTGCGCGCCCAGTAGTCGAGCTGACGGTAGGTGATCCCGGCGATCTGGCATGCGCTCGGTACGCGATAGCCGACCAGCTCGTCCGGGACGGTGTCGTCGGGGAACAGCCCTGGCGCGATGTCACCGAGACTGCCCTGGGTGGGGACGGCACCCGGCTGATCGACCGCAGGACGATCGACCACCGGACGATCAGGTGACGGGTCGCTCGACGTCACTTCGCTGTCGACCGGACGATCGCCCACTTCTGACTCCCTCGCAAAGCTCGGATCGGACGCCGCACCGCGTGCCTGACGTCCTCGTCCACAGTACGCGGTCAAGGCCGTCTCGGTTCGCCCGATCAACTTCATCGGCCCATGTGTGGTGCGCGATGTCGAGGTTGACGCTATGCGGCTGCTGTCGGTCGATCAACGCGACTCGCCATAGAGCTCAACCTCAAGTTGAGATTGAGACAAACGGTGACCTGCCGGAGTCCATTCCGTGATCAAAGCAAGCCGGCAGAGCCGAGGATCAAGCACGCCGGCAGAGCCGAGGATCAAGCCGGAAGGGTCAGGCGCCGCTGGCTTTGAAGTCGTCCGGGGACACGTTGTCGAGGAACTCCTTGAACTTCTCGACCTCGTCCTCTTTGACCTCGTCGCCCGGAGCTTCGGGGGCCTCCTCGGAGGTCTCGTCGGGGATCAGCAGACCCGCCTCGGCGAGGACCTCTTCGTCGGCGATGATCGGCACCTCCGCGCGCATGGCCACGGCGATCGAATCCGACGGACGAGCAGACACACGCAGGTCGCCGGAGAAGACCATCTCGGCGTAGAAGGTGCCCTCTTGCATGTCGACGATCCGCACCTCGAGCAATGTCTGCCCGAAGTCCTTGATCAGGTTGACGATCAGATCGTGCGTCAACGGACGTGGGGGCTCGATGCCCTTCTGGCGCAACGCAATCGACGCGGCTTCACTCTGCCCGATCCAGATCGGCAGATAGCGCTCGCCGTCGACCTCGCGCAGCAGCAGCACCGGCTGACTCTGCGGGGGCTCGACCCTGATGCCCACCACACGCATCTCGCTCATCTCGCACCTCCCAGACGCCTCGTACGGCTGTCGATTCAATGACTCCGACGCTACACCGCCTACCCGGGAGACGGCGGTCGACTCGCGGCGGTCACAAGCGATCGTTGCAGTTCAGTCCGGTGTGCCGCACCGGAATCGATCCCGCGTCCCTCCATCCGGACGAGCCGGATGCCGATCAGTCCAGGGCGCCGCGCACAGCCGCCTTGACCAGCTGCGTGTGCAGGGTCACCGACAGCGCGGCGATCTCCCGGACGAGTTCCTCGGCGCGATCACGCGCCCCGGTCCCCTTGCCCTTGGCGATCGGATTGGCGATCTGGGCGACCAGACCGGCCTCCCGTTCCGCCGATACCTTGAACGCGCGCAGATGCCGCGTCTCGAGGCCGTAGCTGGCGAGGGCGGCGGCCGCTTCGACGAGGCGCACGGCGTCCTCGTCGAAGTATCCGGCCGGCCCGGTCGTGAGCAGTCCGTTGCGCTGCAACTCACTCACGAAGGCCGAGTCGACGCCGGTCCGCTCGATCAGCGATTCGCGGGACACGCGCCCGGCGCGGGCCCCGAAGTCGGTGGCCGGCGCGACGGTCCCGCGAGCTGCGGACAACACCCGCGTCCCACCGGGACCGAAGCCGCCGTTCCCGTTGTCGATCGCATCGAGTTGTTCTTTGATCACCTTCAGCGGGAGATATCGATCCCGCTGGGCGGTCAGCACGAAGCGCAACCGTTCACAGTCGGCTTCGCTGAACCGCCGGTAGCCCGACGGCGCCCGCTCCGGGGTCACCAGACCCTCCGACTCCAAGAATCGGATCTTCGAGATCGTGATGTCCGGGAAGTCATCACGCAACTGGGCGAGGACCGTGCCGATGGACATCGATCCTCCGCCGCGCGGGGCCGTGGACGCCGTCACGACTGTCAGGCGTCTGCTTCGTCGCGGGGGCCGCTGAGGAAGACCAGACGGAACTTTCCGATCTGGACCTCGTCGCCATTGCTCAGCGATGCGGTGTCCACCGGCTCCCGGTTGACGTAGGTGCCGTTCAGGCTGCCCACGTCGACGACCTGAAACTCGTTGTCGCCGAGGCGGAATTCGGCGTGGCGACGGCTGACCGTCACATCGTCGAGGAAGATGTCGCTGTCGGGATGCCGGCCCGCGGAGGTCGTCGGCTGGTCGAGGAGGAACCGCGATCCGGCGTTGGGTCCTCGCTTCACGACAAGCAGGGCGGTCCCGGGGGCGAGTCGCTCGACCCCCGTGTCGGCCGACTCACTCGAGGTACCAGCTCCGGCATCGAGCTCATTGATGAACTCTTCCCGGAACACCGAGGTGGTCTCCACCGGCGCCTCGAAGTCCTTGTCGTTCTCGCTCACCACTTCTCCTTCGTCCTCGTCAGTGCGCACCGCACGTCTTGGGCCAACCGCATGTCCATCAAACGCGTCCTCGGAACCGATCGCATGCTCGGCGATGGTTCCCGTCGGCTCTCGCCACGATGGCCGGTCGAATCTACATGACATGTGCGGCCGGGTAGATCTCGGCGCGTGATCGCGAACTTCGGTGTCACGTCACGCCTCATTCCCACTGCCGTAACCGTACCGGTCTTGCCGATCGCACCGGCGAGCGAGTCGACTCCGGCACCGACGATCATATCGTCACCGGACCCATCCGCCGGGCCGATCGAGCCACCGGCCGTTCCCGGCCGGGAAGTCCTCACCCCTCGATGACCGCGCGATAGCTCGCGGCGTCGAGCACCTCGCCGAGATGCTCGTCGAGAGTCGACTCGTCCGCCGCCTCGATCTCCACGAGCCAGCCTTCGCCGTAGGGATCGGAGTTGACCAGGTCGGGAGATGCCTCGAGGGCATCGTTGACGGCCGAGACGGTGCCCTCGAGAGGCCCGAAGATGTCCGACACGCTCTTGGTCGACTCGACCTCGGCGAAGGACTCACCGATGGTCACCGCGGCCCCGTCGTCGGGCAGCTGCACGAACACCACGTCACCGAGCGCGTCCTGGGCGTAGTCGGTGATGCCGACGCGAACCTTCGTCGGTCCGAGCCGCTCGATCCACTCGTGCTCCGCGGTGTATCGCAAGGTGTCCGGCACTTTGCTGTCACTCACTGGTGAACCCCTTTCGTCCTCGGATCAGACTCTACTGTCTGCCGAGGTGCCTGCCCGGCGGCGCGGCGGCATCCGCTGCACCACCAGGATCGTCTGATACCAGTACAGGACGAAGGACCACAGATAAAGTCCGACGCCCCAGATCATGAACGCCCACCCGACCGGGTAGGCGATGGTCCCCACCACCGAATCGAGTTGTCCGGCAAGGAGCCACGGGAACGCGCTCATCAACGCGAATGTCCCGGCCTTGCCGATGTAGAGCACCGGCAGGGCCAGTACCCCGCGCGAGCGCAGCAGCGGCGCCGAGGCGAACAGCAGCACATCGCGAGCGATGATCACCCCGATGAGCCACCACGGCAGGAACTCGCGGATCCCGAAGGCCACCGGGATGATCACGATGTAGAGCCGGTCGGCCGCCGGATCGAGCAGTGCACCGATGCGCGACGACTGATCGAGCAGACGCGCCAGTTTGCCGTCGGCCCAGTCTGAGACGCCGGAGAAGACCAGCACCGCGAATGCCCACCCGTCCGCCTTCTCGACGAGCAGAAGCCACACGAACACCGGGATGAGCGCCAGCCGCAGGACGCTCAGCGCGTTCGGAACCGTCACGATCCGGTCCGGAGCCGGCGAGTCCGCCGCCTCCGGCTCGGTCACCGGAAGATCCCGATGATGCCCTGCAGGGTCTTGGCACCGCCGGAGGCGAACAGGTTGTCGTGGACCATGTAGGTCCACGTCGTGGTGGAACGGTGGAGATCGGCCGTGCCGAGATCCACGCCGTCGGCGGTGATCGTGGCTTCCCGGAACGTCTCTCGCGCCTTCTCCAGGGCGGTGCCGGGAAGGTCGGCGAACTCGGCCAGGATCATCCGGTGGAACTCGTCGAGCGGGCTCTCCTTGCCCAGCGACCTCAGGTGGATGCTGGCGCGGACGTCGGAGACGAATGCGAGATGATCCGCCCAGGCCCGGTCGAGATGGAACAGCACGATCTCGCGTGCCGCCTGCGCAAGGACGTCCCGGGGCACCGGTGTCCCGGCCTTCGAACCGGAGTCGGTGCCGGCTGCGCCCTCGGCCCCAGCCGACTCGGACGCCTTGACATCGGACGCCTTGGCATCGGACGCCTCGGCGTCGGCGTCGATCTCCGCCGCCTTCTCCCCGATCAACTCCGCGTAGCGGGCGGGTTCGAGTTCGGCGAGTTCGTCGAGCGCGGTGTCGGTGGTCAGGATCAGCATGCGCCGGGCGACGATGATGTCGCGCTGCTGGTTGACCAGCTTGTTGTAACGCCAGGTGTTCGCGTGCAGCTCGAGCATGACGCCCTCGGCGATGCGCTGGGCCTGCTCGATGAGATCGATGCCTTTGCTCCCCATCGAGCCGTCTTCGTTGGGCGACACCGGGTCACGTTTGAACGCCAGGTTCTTGGTGACGACCGGATCTTCGAGGCTGGAGAAGAACACCGACGTGCCGGGGTCGCCCTGACGGCCGGCGCGACCGCGGAGCTGACTGTCGAGGCGTTCGGTGTCGTGGCGACCGGTACCGACGACGCACAGGCCGCCGAGCTCGATGACGGCCTCACGCGCAGCGGCGTCGTTCTCGGAGCCGCCGAGCCGGATGTCGGTGCCGCGACCGGCCATCTGCGTCGAGACCGTCACCGCGTCGCGGGCGCCGGCCTCGGCGATGATCTTCGCCTCCTCGGCGTCGTTCTTGGCGTTGAGGACCACCGATTTCACGCCCGCCTTGTCGAGGAAGTACGCGAGCTCCTCGGATTCGGCGACGTCGTGGGTGCCGATGAGCACCGGCTGTCCCGTCTCGTGGATCTCCTTGACGTAGGCGACGATCGCCTCGACCTTGTTGGCCTTGGTGTCGTAGACACGGTCGGGCAGGTCGGTGCGGATGTTCTCGGTGTTGGGCGGGATCTGGGACACCCGCAGCTCGTAGAACTGCCGGAACTGTTCACCCGCGGCGAGCGCGGTGCCCGTCATGCCGCACACGCGCGGGTAGCGGCCGATGAGCGCCTGCACGGTGATGGTGTCGATGACCTCGCCGGAGTCGGTCTGGGTGAGCCCCTCCTTCAGCTCGACGGCCGCCTGGACGCCGTCGGGCCAGCGCTGGAGCTGTGCCACACGCCCGCGGGACGCGTTGATCAGATGGACGCCGCCGTCGCGCACGATGTAGTGGATGTCGCGTTCGAGCAGGTAGTGCGCGTGCATGGCGATGCTCACGTGGACCAGCGTGGTACCGACGTGCTCTTCGCTGTAGAGATCGATGCCACCGAGTTCTTCTTCGACGAAGGCCGCGCCCTCGTCGGTGAGGGTGACGTTGCGTCCCTCGGCGTCGATCTCGTAGTGCTTTTTCTTCATCCGCGACACGACGTCGTGGATGGCCTGGTCGGGCACCTCGGTCTCGGTCGAACCGGCGAGCACCAGCGGGACGAGCGCCTCGTCGACGAGCACCGAATCCGCCTCGTCGATGATCGCGACGTCGGGTGTGGGTGCGACGAGGTCGGCCTCGGAGAGCGCGAGTTGGTCGCGCAGGACGTCGAAGCCGATCTCGTTGACCGACCCGTAGGTGACGTCGCCGGCGTAGGCGCGGCGGCGTTCGTCACGGGTCGAGTTCTCCGACACCGCGTGGACGGCGATGCCGAACACGTCGAAGAGCGGCTTCATCCATTCGGCGTCACGCGTGGCGAGGTAGTCGTTCACCGAGATGACGTGGACCTGGTGACCTTGCAGCACGTGCCCGATCGCCGCGATCGCACCGGCGAGCGTCTTGCCCTCGCCGGTGGCCATCTCGACGATGTCACCCTCGAGGAGTCGCAGTGCGCCTTGGAGTTGGACGTCGAACGGCCGCAGTCCGATCGAGCGGTCGGCGGCCTCGCGGACCAGCGCCAGGAACCTGGCGCGGTCGGCCGGCTTCTCCGCGATGTCGAGTTTCTCGGCCTCGGCGACAAAGTCGTCGTCGGCGAGATCAGCGGCCCAGTCCGTGTGGGCTTCGGCGTTTTTGATGACGCTCAACGACTTCGACTGGTTGCGAGTCGACTGGGCCCCCAGAAGGCGCCACATGCTGTTGCTCAGCTTTCCCACCGAAACACTTCTCCTGATCGTTGCCCGGCCAAGTACCGTCCTGCCGATCCGCGAAACTCTCGTCGGGGCCGTCAGGTCAGCAACAACGGTACGCGGCCGCTGGTCGGGAATCGTCGGCGACATTATGATCAGTCCACTCTCTCCCCCTCGCCACTCCCTCCAGCGCTAGGACGGTCGATGACTCCGACGCCCAGGAGTACCTTCCGGTGGCGCCTCATCCGTGCCGTGATCTCCGGCGTGCTGGTCGCCACAGGCATCGGGCTGGGAGCCTTCAACGCGTGGTGGGTCGCTTTGTTCTTCGGCGTCCCGCTCGTGGTCGCCGGGATCGCGGTGAGCCCGCGACCCTCCCGCGTATCGGAGTTGCCGGAGTTCCGTCGAGGGGCCACCGCAGACGCCCCGCGGGTCGACGTCGAGGCGCTCACCCGCAGCAGCATCGACGCCGGGGACCTCCAGCCGTCGATGGTCACCGCCACCATCTCGCCGCCGGACGACACCCCCTACCGGGCACGATAGCTGGGCGATCTCGGCTCCGTCCCTGTCGTCCTTCGATCTCGGCGGCGGCGAGAACGCCGACGGTGCCGTCGACGCGGAGGAGGCCGCCGCAACACTGGCCGAACGGCACAGGCAGATGATGGCCGAGATCGCCGACACCCTCGGCCCGCAGGCCACGGGCAACGTGTTGAGCCTGAGCTATCGGATCGACTCCGGTTCGGACCAGGCGATCGTCCTCGATCCCGCGACCGGTCGCGCGACGAGCATCAACCATCTGGGACGGCGGGTCGAACTCCTCGTCGTGGCGTCGGGCGGCCTGTTCCCAGAGCCGTTGTGCCGCCTCATCCGATCCGGCGTCGACGATACGCGGCGCCGAGGACCGTTGGAGGTCGACGCGGTGGTCGTCGTCGGGTGTCGTGGCATCCATCGCCACGGCGCCGGATCGGGCCGGACTCTTCTGCGTCGACTTCTTCTGCGTCACAACCGGTTCGGGTGCCTGGCTGCGCAAGCGGGCGAGCACCTCGGCGACCGCCGGATCGCCGTCGACGATCGCGACGCGCCAGAAGTCGGTGTCGGCATCGGTGTCGGAGCTGTCATCGGAGTTGTCATCGGAACGCGAACCGGTGCGCGGCTCGACGCGGCGAAAATGTCAGTTTCAGGTACTTCTGTCCGGCCACCGTCAGATGCCGCTCGCTTCCGCCGGCCATGTCCGAGGTCGTGTCCGACGGTCCGCCCACCGTGACCTTCACGAGCGACTCCAGTGGATAGGAGATGAGAGTGGTGTCCTCGTTGCCGAAATAGACGGTGTCGTCGTCGACGGTCAGCAACACCGCACCCCGTTCACCGAGCCGGCCGTAGGCCGCGCTCCCCAGCGACACCACGACCAGGGCGAAGACCACCGCAGACGTGACGAGGCCGTCGACCCCTGCGACGTTGAGTCCCACGAGCGCACCCAACCCGCCGACCATGGCCAGCCACGCGATCGTCGCCGAGTGATGATGCCGACCGGTCAGATACTCCGTCCGGCACGCCACCGGGACCATGTACCGCCCGCACACGCCATATCCGTATCCTGTCTGGTCGGCTACCGTGGTGACCGTGAGCCTCGGCGTACCCCGTCACGCGGCGCCGGAAAGCCATCCGACCCGCGAACGTCCCCCAGCCCGCAAGCACCGCGTCAGCTTGCGCATCGGGCCACTGATCAGCGCGATTGTGATCGCGTTCGGCGTCTGGGCAATCGGCATCAGCTCTACGGGTATCGGCTCTGAGGGCATCGGCACGGCGGGGGCCGCGCCGGCCGCTCCCGACTTCGTCGGGAAGACCTACTCCTCGACCACCGTGACGGGTACGCAGATACCCGGCGGCGGCCCGCTGGAAGTGAGCTTTCCCGCGGCCAATCGCATCGCACTGTCCGCCGGGTGCAATCGCCACGTCGGCGAGATGCGCGTCGAGGGTTCGGCCCTGCGGCTGAGCTCGCTCGCCTCGACCATGATGGCCTGCCCGGGACCGCAGGGTGACGCCGACGGCTGGATCACCCGATTCACACAAGAACCGTTGACCTGGTACTCGGTCGGCCAGGCGCTGGTCCTGGTGGGGTCAGGCAGCCAGGTCCTGCTGACCGAGAACTACTCATGAGCCGGCGCCCGCCCGCGCAGCAAGGGGATGGAGCGGGCCGACCTCCTCGCCGCCAACTCCGACATCTTCGCCGCCCAGGGCGCGGTCATCAATGAGGTTGCGGCGCAGGACATCCGGGTGATCGTGGTCGGGAACCCCGCGAACACCAACGCCGCGGTCGCCGCAGCGAACGCCCCTGAGGCGCCTCCCGAGCGGTTCACCGCCCGACCCCGCTGGATCACAACCGCGCCATCGCGCAGCTCGCGGCACATCGGCGCGCAGGTGGGTGAGATCAGCCGGGTGACCATCTGGGGCAATCACTCCGCGACGCAGTACCCCGACATCTTCCACGCGCGAGTGGGCCACCGCCGCGGCGCCGACATCGCGGCCGATCGGGACTGGCTCGTCGACGACTTCATCCCGACCGTCGCCAGACGCGGCACCGCGATCATCGAGAGGCGCGGATCGTCGTCGGCGGCGTCAGCGGCCAACGCGACCATCGACCACGTGCACGATCGGGTACTCGGCACCCCGCCGGACGACTGGACGTCGGCGGCCCTGCCGTCCCCCGGCGTCTACGGGGTACGCAGGGACTCGTCTGTTCGTTCCCGGTCCGCTCGATCGACGTGCAGTGGCAGATCGTCGACGGGCTCGAGATCAACGATTTCTCACGAGCACGCATCGATGCGTCGGTCGCCGAGCTGCAATCCGAGCGCGAGGCAGTTCGCAGCACGTAACCTCTGCCCATGGCAAAGAAGGACAAGCCGAAGCCGGCCAAGATCGCCAACAACGTGTACGAGGCCGAGCTCTTCCGGCTCCAGACCGAGCTCGTCAAACTCCAGGAATGGGTGCGCGAGACCGGTACCCGCGTCGTCGTCGTCTTCGAGGGACGTGACGCGGCGGGTAAGGGCGGCACCATCAAACGCATCACGGAGTATCTGAGTCCCCGCATCGCGCGTGTGGCAGCGCTACCGGCGCCCAACGACCGTGAACGCGGCCAGTGGTACTACCAGCGCTACGTCGCGCATCTGCCGGCACCCGGTGAGATCGTCCTGTTCGACCGGTCCTGGTACAACCGCGCCGGCGTCGAGAAGGTGATGGGTTTCTGCACGCCCGAGGAACACTCCCGGTTCCTGCGTCAGACGCCGATCTTCGAGCAGATGCTCATCGACGACGGCATCCTGTTGCGCAAGTACTGGTTCTCGGTATCCGACGAAGAGCAGCTCAAACGGTTCCGGTCACGCATGAAAGACCCTGTGCGGCAATGGAAGCTGAGCCCGATGGATCTCGAGTCGGTGTACCGGTGGGAGGACTACTCGCGCGCCAAGGACGAGATGATGGTTCACACCGACACCGCCCTGAGCCCGTGGTACGTCGTCGAATCCGACATCAAGAAGCACGCGCGACTCAACATGATCTCGCACCTGCTGGACAGCATCGACTACGACGAGGTGCCCCGGCCGCGCGTGACGCTGCCGAAGCATCCGATCGAGACCGGCAACTATCACCGGCCGCCGCGCTCGCTGTCGAAATACGTACCCGACCACGTGGCGACGCTGATCCGCACCGACAACTGATGTGGATCGGGTTCTGCGAGTTCGACTATCTCCTCGGCGACGTGCACTCACTGAAACAGAAACGGTCCGTGATCCGGCCGATCATCACCGATCTGCGTCGGCGGTATTCGGTGTCGGCGGCGGAGGTGGGACACCTCGAGGTGCACAGGCGCACACTGATCGGTGCAAGCGTGGTGGCCGCCGACCGTGACCATGTCGTCGAGGTGCTCGATGCGGTCGAACGGTCAGCGGCGAATCACCCGGACGTCGAGTTGTTGTCGGCCCGATGCCGGCTGGTCAGCTCGGGCGATTTCTGACGACCCTCACACGACGCCTGCCGCAACCGCCGCCTCACGGTAGGCCGTGGCGAGGGAGTCGACCGTCTCGTGGGCGTTGAGTCCGCTGGGGTTCGGGACCACCCACAACTGCGCGCCGTCCCACGTCTCGTCCTGCCGTCCCGTCACGGCGTCGCGGCGTCCGAACGCGCTGCGGTAGGCGGTTATCCCCGCGACCGCGACGACCCTGGGGCCGATCGCACGCACCCGCTCACGCAGCCGGACGCCACCGTCACGGAGCTCCTGTGCGGTGAGCTCCGCGGCGGTGGCAGTCGCTCGCGCCACGACATTGGTGATGCCGACGCCGCGTTCGAGCAGTGCTTTCCGGTCGGCGTCGGACATTCCGGTCGATGCGTCGATCACATGGTCGACGATCCCGGCGCGGGCGAGAGCGGGATAGAAGCGGTTACCGGGCCGGGCGAAATGGGCGCCCGTCGCCGCGGTCCACAGGCCGGGGTTGATGCCCACGAACAGCAGGCGGCAATCGTCGCCGACGAGGTCGGCAACGGTGCGGTCCCGGTAGCCGAGAAGTTCGTCCCGCGTGAAACCCACTAGTCGGCGGATTCCGCGTGCGTGCCGGAGACACAGAACTGGTTCCCGTCGGGGTCGGCGAGGGTCACCCAGGCGAATCCGGGCATCTCGCGATCGGCGATCTTGGTCGCCCCGGCGGTCACCAGACGTTCCACCTCTGCTGCGAGATTCTCGGTGGTGAGATCGAGATGGACGCGGTTCTTTCCGGGTGTGGGGTCTTCGACCTGCTGAAACGCGATCAGCGGCGAGCCGGGCGCGACGGCGACGACCACGAAGAACCCGTCGTTCTCCTGCACGATCTCACCGTCGAGCTGCTCGGCCCACCACTTGGCCAGGGGCATGGGATCGAGCGTGTCCACCGTGATCATTCCGATTGCGAGAGTCATTCGCCCAAACTACCGGCATGTCCTGACACGTCAGCCCTGTTCGCCGGCGGCGGCGTCGTATCCGGGCCGACCTTCTCCACTGCCACTCCCGACCACGCACCGAGCACCTACACTCACGCTGGTGCACGGACTCTCCTATACGGTCCTGGGCGGCCTCGGGGCTCAGATCGGTTCCGATGCCGTCGAACTCGGCACGCGCAAGCAGCGGGCCATGCTGGCGCAGCTGATCCTGGCCGACGGCGCGCCGCTGCGCGCCGACCGGTTGATCGAGGGCATCTGGGGCGACTCCCCGCCCGACCGCGCCGAGGTCTCGCTCCAGTCCTACATCTCGGGGCTGCGCAAAGCGCTCGAACCCGACCGCAAACCACGCAGCCCCTCCACTGTCCTGTTGACGCACGGGACCGGGTACAGCCTCCCGACGACTCCCGAACAAGTCGACCTCCGGCGCCTGACCACGAACCTGACGACGGCGCGGACGCTGATGCAGCGAGGCGACACCGCCGAGGCGGCCCCCCTGCTGCAGAAGATCCTCGACGACTATCGGCCTCTCCTACCCGAATTCGAGGGTCTGGCCTTCCGCGACGAGGCCGCCGCCCAGCTGGACCGGACGCTGCAGGCCGCGCGCGAGCTGTCGTTCGAGGCCAGGATGGCTGCCGGCGACCACCGACTGCTCGTCACCGAACTCGAGACCGAGGTGGAACGCGCGCCGCTCGACGAAGGCCTCTGGGTCTTGCTGGCCACGGCGCTGTACCGCCTCGGTCGCCAATCCGATGCGCTCGGCGCGATCGCCGGCGCACGGCGCATCCTGGCCGACGAGATCGGCGTCGACCCGGGTCCGCGGCTGCGGACGCTGGAAGCGGACATCCTCGACCACGCACCACATCTCGACACCCCGGCCGCCACCACGCGCGAGGCAGTCACCGTCGACGCCGCCGGGGCAGCGCCGCCCACGGTTCCCCCGATCGCCTTCGACGACGCACCGGCACTGGTCGGCCGCGCCGACGAGCTCGCCGCACTGCACCGTGCCGTGCTGGCGTCGATGTCGGGACACGGCGGGGTCGTCGTCGTGGAAGGCGAACCGGGCGCGGGTAAAACAGCGCTGATCGACGAGGCCGGACGTCGTGCAACCGGGGCCGCCGAGCTGCGCGTGCTGTGGGGACGATGCGTCGACGACCCGGCCGCACCGTCGATGTGGCCCTGGGTCCAGATCCTGGGTGCGGTACTCCCCCAATTGGATCCCGCCGAGCGCGAACGACTCCTCGACAGCTCACTCGGCCGCATGGTCACCGAAGGCGTCAACGTCATCCCGCCGCCCCGCCAGATGCCCGATGCCACCGCGCGATTCCAGTTCTACGACCAGGCCGCCGACCTGCTCGACGGCGTCGCGCAGACCTCGAAGCTGATCATCGTGCTCGACGACCTCCAGTGGGCCGACGGCGCTTCGCTGGAGTTGTTCGCGCACATGGCTTCTCGCCGCACCCCCGGTGTCACCTTCTTCTCGTCGCTGCGCTCACCGTCACCGCGGCCGGTGGTGGCCTCGACACTGGCGACGCTGGCCCGGCTCCCCGAGCACCGCCGGATCCACGTCGGCCCCCTGAACGGCGACGACATCTCCGAACTGATCCGCCGCGAGACCCAGCAGTGGCCCGAGGTCGCGACCGTCTCGTCGATCGAGCGGCGCACCGGAGGCAACGCGTTCTTCGTCCGCGAGCTGGCCCGCATCCTCGCCGCTCGCGGTTCCATCGCCGGCAGCGCGGTACCGTCCGGAATCCGCGATGTGGTTCGTCAACGTCTACTCGGATTGTCCTCAGAGACAATAGAACTCCTCGAGATCTCGTCGCTCATCGGAACCCGGGTGGATCTCGTGCTGCTGTCGACCGCCGCCGGCCGACCGGTCGAGAAGGCCCTCGACTCCCTCGAACCCGCGGGCGCGGCCGGGGTCATCGACCTCGGGCCGCAGGACCCCTTCGGTTTCGCCTTCGCCCACGACATCATCCGGGAGGCCATCGCCGACGGTGTCACCTCGATGCGCGCCCGACGGATCCATCTCGCGATCGCCGACGCGCTCGCGGGCAACTCCTCACCGCATGCGGTCACCCGGGTGGCCCGTCATCTGTGGTCGGCCGGTCCGCTCGCCGACCGCGAACGCACCACGGCGGCGCTGCTGACCGCGGGGAACATCGCCCTGCGCACCTATGATTTCGACGGCGCCAAGCGACATCTCGGCGACGCGGCCACCCTCGCGCGTTCCACCGGGGACCAGCAGGCCGAGTTGATCGCGATCGCCACCCAGCTGGCCGGCGAGGTCGCCGCCCACGGATACTTCGCCGCCGACCCGGACCTGCAGGAGCGTGCCCGCACACTCGCCTCGACACTCGGCGACACACGCCTGCTCGCCACCCTCGACTACGCGCGCTGCGCCGCCCACATCCAGGTCGCCGACGCCCACACCGGACATCGGCTGGCGCAGGACCTTCGCGGACGGGCCGAACGTTCCGATGACCCGGTCGTCGTGCACCTCGGCATGCAGGTCGCCGGGATCGATGAGTTCACCCGGGGGAATTTCGGTGCGGCGCACCGTATCCTCGACACCTACGCACCCATCCCCGACGATGTCGAGGGGCTGCGCGACGACCAGCTCGCGATGGCGCGCGGCTTCCGTGGCTGGACGGCTGCGGTCCACCTCGGCCGCGACGCCGGACGTTCGGTGTTCGCGGCCATGGCCGACTCACGGCCCGACGCCAGGTCACGTCTGGCCACGGCGATCTTCGCGGTGGGCGCGGCATCGATGCTCGGCGACGCCGCGTGGGCCATCGAGGCCGGCACGGCCATCACCGCCGACGGCGCGGGCGAACTCGCCTACCTCCGCCGCGGTGGCGAACGGATGTACTGGTGGGCTCGTGCGCTCGCCGGCGACATCGACGACGCGCTCGCCCGCATCGAGCAACTCAGCGCCGACCAGCCCGGGATGGGGGACCATCCGCGCACCGGAGAGGGATTCTGGCTGGGTCTGCATGCCGAGGTGCTCATCGCCGCGGGCAAGCTGACCGATGCCGCCGCACTTCTCGATCGTGCGGAGGACTTCGCCGAGAGGACCGGCGAACGATACGCGGACGCTCATCGCATCCTGGTGCGCGCACGGTACGAGTACGCCAACGGTCGCCCGGCATCGGTGGTCGGCGCGACACTCACGCGGGCACGCGAGGCCGCCGTGGTCCAGGAGGCGAACGCGCTGGTCGAGCGGATCGACTCGGTCGGTGCCGCCTGGGGTCTGTCGCCCCGGCTCCGGGACACCCCGTCCTGACACTTTCTCCCCTGGAGCACTCTCCCATGAAGCCCTGGCCATCAAGTCCGCCTCAAGTCGCCCCCAAGGTCGTCCGGCGAGTCTGGGTCGGCATCCGGCGCTGCCCGGAAACCGACCGCACTCACGCCGGATCGCCCGGCCGCACCTGAGGACCGCCGATGACCGCGACACCCACCTCGCCGACCGACCAGCCCGGACACGCCGCCGGCCAACCGGTGGGCAACCCCGAGCGACTCACCGTCCGTACCCGCACGTCGGTGCTCGCACAGTTGCGCGACCGCGTCGCCGGCGACGTGTTCGGTCCCGGTGACGCCGGCTACCTCGACGCCAGGTCCGGTTTCAACCGGCTCGGTGCACACCGCCCGGCGGTGATCGCCGTCCCCGCGAACCATTTCGACGTCGTCGAAGCCGTACGGTTCGCCGCCGAGGAGGACCTGCGGATCGCGGTCCAGGCGACCGGCCACGGCACCGGCCGGCCCGCCGACGGCGGACTGCTCATCAACACCTCGCGCCTGACATCTGTGACCGTCGACCCCGCTGCCAGGACGGCCCGCGTCGGTGCGGGATCGACCTGGCAGCGGGTTCTCGACGCCGCTGTTCCTCACGGTCTCGCGCCGCTGATGGGCTCGTCGAGTGGCGTCGGCGCCGTCGGTTACACCCTCGGCGGCGGATTCGGCTGGCTCGGACGGCGTTTCGGGTTGTCCTCGGATGCGGTGCGATCCTTCGATCTCGTCACCCCCGACGGCACCCCGATCCGGGTCAGCGACACCAGTTTCCCGCATGTCTTCTGGGCCCTGAAGGGCGGCGGGGCGGGCAGCCTCGGCGTCGTCACCTCGATGGAGATCTCCCTGGCCGAGGTGACCACGGTGTACGCGGGCAACCTGTTCTATCCCGCCGCCGACGCCGAGGAGATCCTCCGGCGGTTCCGGAGCTGGGCGCCCGCCCAGTCCGAGGAGCTGACCTCGGCCGTCGCCATCCTCAATCTGCCGCCCACCGACGACATCCCTGAACCGATGCGCGGACAGAGCTTCGCCGTGGTGCGCGGCTGCTGGTCCGGCGATCTCGACGCCGGCCGGGCGGTGGTCGACCAATGGCGCGACTGGAAGACCCCGCTCATCGACATGTGGGACGTGGTGCCGTTCGCGGCGGTCGATTCGGTCAGCATGGACCCCACCGAGCCGATGCCGGCGATGGTCACCACCGAGTGGTTCGACGACCTACCCGACGAGGCGGTCGACATCGTCGCGGCCAGGGTCCGACCGGCGCCGGCGTCGGCTCCGCTCATCGTGTCGGGCGAGATCCGTCACGCCGGCGGTGCCGTCGCCCGGGGCGCGTTGCACGCGGCCAACGACCGCGCACGTTGCGGCCAGTTCCTTCTCGAACTCATCGCGGTGGTCCCCGATCCGCAGGTCGCGCTGGCTGTCGAGTCGACCCTGCGGGTCACCCGCGCCGAGCTCGCGCCGTACGTGACCGGTGCCGCCTACCTGAACTTCGTTTCCGGCGCCGATCGCGCCGGCCGCGCCGCTGACGCGTTCAGCGCAGACCACCGTCGGCGCCTCACCGAGATCAAGCAGGCGCTCGACCCGGGGAACCGGTTCTGCCACGGCGACCTCTGATCCGAGAGAACTCCGGTACCGGAGGGCGCGACAGCCGCCACGCTTGCGCCGGATCGGCAGGTGTGGGCTGATGGTCGCCATGTCCTCGGATCCCGCCACGCAGCCGGGCGCGCCCGGAAGCGGTCGGCACCTGCTCGTCGTCGACGGCGCCAATGTCGTCGGATCGGTACCCGACGGGTGGTGGCGAGACCGGCGGGGCGCCGCGGAGCGTCTGCGAGACAGGCTCGAGCCGATTGCCCGAGACGGTCTCGAGGGCGTACCGGGGCCATTGGAGGTCGTCCTGGTCGTCGAAGGCAAGGCGCGCGGGATCTCCGCGGGAGCGGCGGTGCGGGTCGTCGAAGCGCCCGCCTCGGGCGACGACACCATCGTCGATGTCGTGCGTGACCATCCCGACCGCCGGACGACCGTGGTCACCGCCGATCGTGAATTACGCGCCCGCGTCGCGGAACTGGGCGCCCGGACCGTCGGGCCCTCGGCCGTCCCCCGATGAGACGATTCCGCCGGGTACACGGCGATTCCGGGCCGCAGTTTGGCGATCTCGCAGCGCACCGGCGTCCGCACGACGAATAATCCCTCTCAGCGTCGGCGCCGGCCGGCCCCCTGGAGGATCTCATGAACGACGTCGACGTCCTGATCGCCGGAGCCGGACCCGTGGGACTGACCGCCGCCATCGAACTCCGCCGTCGTGGGGTTCGCGTCCGGATCGTCGACCCGCTTCCCGATCCGCCACAGTACGCGAAAGCCGTTGGCGTGCAACCGCGCACGCTCGAGGTCTTCGAAGGTATGGGGGTGATCGAACAGATCCTCGACGCCGGTATGGAGATGCGCGGGCAGCTCGTGTACGTCAACGGAGAGCAGGTGTCGCGCGTCGACCTCATGACGCCGCCGGACGTTCCCTACCGTTTTCACCTGCTTCCGCAGTACGCCACCGAACGCGTTCTGCGTGAACGGCTCACCGATTTCGGCACCGTGATCGAGCGCGGGACCCGGGTGTCGGGCTTCGAGCAGGACGACGACGGCGTGACGGTCACTCTGTCCGGCTACGCCGGGGATGTCACCGTGCGAGCCGGGTATCTCGTCGGCGCGGACGGCGCCCACAGCGTCGTACGCAAGGGCCTGGGCCTGTCCTTCGAGGGCGGCGCCTTCGACGAGCAGTACATGCTCGGCGACGTCGCGGTGGACTGGTCGATGCCCCGTGGGTACGCGGTCCGTGCGATGCACCAGGCCGCCGACGGCACGACCGACGATCTGCTGGTGTGCATCCCGCTGCCCGGGCGGAGCCGCTACCGGCTGTCGACGCTGGTACCCGACGAACTCGCCGTCGCACCCGCGACCGGTGGCGATGGCGTCGCGCACGGCTTCGAGGGCGACCGGCCCCCGCAGCTCTCACACATTCAGGCCGTCGTCGACCGCATGGCCCCCGAACCGTCCACCGTGTCCGATCTGCGCTGGTCGTCGGTGTTCCGGATCAGTCACCGGATCGTCGACTCCTACGGGCGCGGACGGGTGTTCGTCGCAGGCGACGCCGCCCACATCCACCCGCCGACGGGCGCTCAGGGAATGAACACCGGAGTGCAGGACGCACACAACCTGGCGTGGAAGCTCGCGCTGGCCGTCGCCGGCGATGCGTCGGCCGCGCTCCTGGAGAGCTACGACCTCGAACGCCGCCCCGTCGGCGAGGAGGTCGTCGGGCGCACCGTGCGCGACGCGCGGGAAGGGGTCGGTTCCGATTCCACCGACATGGAATTCGTCATGCGGCGCGAGGCCCAACTACTGATCTCCTACGCCGGCAGCCCTGTGGTGGCCGGGTCGGCGACGCCCAGCCGGCAGTCGGCGCCACGAGCGGGGGAACGTGCCCCCGATGCCGCCGGACTGAGCCGTGAATCGGTCAATCATCCGCTGCGACTGTTCACCCTCCTCGGCGGCGTCGACCATTCGTTGATCCTCTACGCCGACGCCACCGCGAGCACCGAGGATGTCGCGGTCCTCGAGTCGCTGGCCGACGAGATCACCGCGATGTCACACGACCACGTCGATGTCCACGTGATCGCGGCACCGACCGCTCAGGTCGGGAGCACCGTCCTGCCGTTGCTCCGCGACACCGAAGGACTGTTCGCGGCGGGCTACCTGCCGGACGGTTCATCGGTGTTCGTCGTCCGGCCCGACGGCTACCTCGGATACCGCGGTCCGACCACCGACACCAAGGCCGCGCTGGCCTACCTCGAGGGGACCTTTCGGTAACACCGCGCGTCCGGCACTTCCGGCCCCGTCCGGACCTGCGTCCGCGTCACCGTAAGCTTGAGGACCGTGACCAGGGGAAAAGCTAGTACCGATCGGGGGCCGGTAGGGGCCGTGGCCACCCTGGCCGGGCGGATGGACGCCTCGGTGCAGCGATGGATGGACGAGTCGGTGCGGCGCCGAATCGACGAGTCCGCCGTCGGCCGCGCGAGGGGCGTCGGCGAGCTCATCTATCTCGTGGCCCCCACCGGGCACCCGAACTACGGCGATGAACTCATCGCCCGCACGTGGTTGCACCACCTGCACCGTGTGCGCCCGGGAGCCACCGTCGTGCTCGATTGCCACAGCCCGGGCTCGGCGTCGGCGTTGTTGCGAGACGCCCACCCCGGCATGCTCGTCGTCGACACACTCTGGCAGCTGACCAACCACGCCGCCGACGCAGAATCCGACGAACCCTGGGATTGGGTCGCACGAGCTGTCGCCGATCCCGGTCTCGCCCCGCGAATCACCGCGGGCATCGACCTGCTGAACACGGCCACCACCATCCACCTGCTGGGCGGTGGATACCTGAACACCGTGTGGCCGCATCATGTTTCACTGTTCGTCGCAGCCGCGGCGGTCGCCCGGAGGACCGGCGCCCGGTTGGTGACCACCGGCCAGGGACTGGTCCCGACACTCGACGAACCCGCATGGTCGGCGCTGCGCCATGCGTTCTCCGCCTTCGACATCGTCGACGTCCGCGACTCCGCGTCGCTCGACGCGCTGTCGGGGATCGCCGCGGCGCGCCATTCCGGCGACGACGCCTGGCTCGCGTTGCACCGGCCCGAACCGGGGCTCTACCGCACCGACGACGCTGTCGACCCTGGTGCACCGGATCGGCGTCCGCCGGGTGGGGGCGTCGTACTGTGTCTGCAGTCCGATCTGACCGAGAAGTTCACCGGGCCACGGTCGACCGGCGTCGAGGCGCTCGCCGATTTCGTTCGCGACACGCTCGACGCCTGGGAGGTACCGGGGTCCGCGGTGACCGTCGTCGAGGGCATTCCCGGTCACGACTACACCGTCCCGTTCCTGCTCGGCGCACGCCTCGATGGCGCGACGGTGCTCAACTTCCGTGACGTCTGGCTCGGCGGCCTGCCCGCCGGACGCCGAGACACGTGGATCAGCACGCGTTTTCATCCTCACCTCATCGCCGCCGCCGCCGGTGATCCCGGCGTCGCCGTCGTCCCCATGCCGGTGTACTACTCCACCAAGCACCGTTCCCTGATCGACGCCGGATCCGACTGGACCATCATCGATTCCGGTGACACGATCCCGAGCCGGCCGACCGGGCGCGGCTTCGACGCCGCTCATCGTGCCCTGGCCGTCGAGGCGAAACTCGCCACCGCGCGGGACATCTACCCTGTGTCCCGCCTGCTGGCCCACCGAGCGTGACCGCGCGACCGACCTGTTTGCGCCTTTTACACTGAGTGCCTCACCTCGGATGCACCCACGGTGGACAATCGCGGGATGAGCCAACTGCCCTTGCGCACAGGTGTTTTGCGGTGGACGATGCTGGGTGTCGTTGCCGTACTCGGCATCGCCGGGTGCTCACCATCGGACACCGCATCCCGATTCCGATCGTCCCCGAACGCCTCGACGACGATGCCGGCGGAGAGCGCGGCCGCGTTCCAGAAGGTGCTCGACACCACGCGCGCAACCGGCGGATTCCCCGGCGTCATCGCGCGGGTCATCTCCCCCGCCGGAATCTGGACCGGAACGTCGGGCGTCCGGGCAGCAGGCGGCGACGACCCGATCAGCCCCGAAGATCACACCCGCATCGGGTCACTCACCAAGACGATGACCGCGACGCTTCTGCTGCAACTCGTGCAGGAGAAGCGTGTCTCCCTGGACGACCCCATCAGCAAGTACGTGCCAGATGCCCCCAACGGCACCGCGACCGTGCGGCAGGTCGCGGACATGACCAGCGCCATCCCCTCGTACACGCAGTCCGAGGCGTTCGACAAGAAGTTCTTCGCCGATCCCGAATCCGTGTGGACCCCGCTCCAACTCGTCGACACCGCCACAACGCTGCCGCCGAGCTTCCCGCCCGGGCGGGGCTGGGAGTACTCCAACACCAACTACGTTCTGCTGGGGTTGCTCATCGAGGAAGTCCTCGACTCGGCGGTCGGAGAGATGTTCGAGAATCGCATCTTCGCCAAGCTCGGCATGGACGAGTCCTCGTGGCCCGGTGGGTCTGTGGAGATCCCTGATCCGCACCTCGACGGACTGACCGACCAGGGCCAGGCCGACGGCCGCACCGTCAACTCCACCCGATGGAATCCGTCGTTCGCCTTCACCGCGGGCGCGGTCATCTCCACCATCGACGATCTGCAGACCTGGGGCGAGGCCCTGTTCACCGGTCGGGGGATCCTCGATCCTGCGACACAACAGCTTCGGCGTGATTCGATCCTGACCTCGCCGCCGCCCAACACCGCGACGGCCGGCTACGGGATAGGCATCGGCAACCGGGACGGCTGGTGGGGACACGACGGCGACTTCCCCGGATACAACACCTCGCTGTTCCACAACTACGAGTCCGACACCACCATCATCATCGTCGTCAACAGCGACGACGATGTCACGGTCGACGGCACTCAGATGCCGCCGGTCTCCGCGCTCCAGGCCGGGCTGGTCGCCGCTCTCCCCTGACGCCGCTCTCCCCTGACGCCGCGCTCCCCTGACGCCGGTCTTCCCCCTGCGCGCCGGGCGTATGGTCGGAGCATGGCCAGAACCGTTGCGAAAGCCGATGCCGTCGACCGCGCCGAACTGCTGGACTTCATCCGGCCGCGCCACCACATGATCCTCAGCACCGTCCGGTCGAACGGCAGCCCTCAGCTGTCGCCGGTCACCGGCGGCGTCGACGACCACGGGCGCATCGTCATCTCCACCTACCCCGGCCGCGCCAAGGCCGCGAACCTGCGCAACACTCCCGTGGCGAGCGTTGTGGTCTTGTCGGATGAGTTCAACGGTGCCTGGGTCCAGATCGACGGTGACGCCGAGGTTCTCGACATGCCCGAGGCCGAGGACGCCCTCGTCGACTACTTCCGCAGCATCTCCGGCGAGCACCCGGACTGGGACGAGTACCGGGCGGCGATGCGGACCCAGGGCAAGTCACTCATCCGGATCACGCCCACGCGGTGGGGCCCCGTGGCCACCGGCGGTTTCCCCGCCGATGTCGCGGCCAAGCTCGACGCGCAGGACAGCTGAGCCGCTCCACGGCAGGCGAACCCTTGTCCGACAAGGTCGATTTCAAGAAGTCACTCGATACCTACACGGCCAGGCGCGGCGAGTTCAGGCTCGTCGACGTCCCGCCGACCCGGTACCTGATGATCGACGGCGCCGGTGATCCCAACACCTCACGGGAGTTCGCCGCGGCCATCGAGACCCTGCACCCGGTGGCGTACAAGGTGAAGTTCGCGAGCAGCCGCGAACTCGGCCGAGACTACGTGGTCCCGCCTCTCGAGGGCCTGTGGTGGTCGGAGGACATGTCCGCGTTCACCGGTGCGCGCGACAAGTCCCGCTGGAGTTGGACTCTTCTGCTGATGGTCCCCGGCTGGATCGACGACGATCTGGTCGCGGCCGCCGTTGCGAAGGTTGCGGGCACGCGGCCACCGCCCCGGCTCGACGACCTACGGTTGGACGTCCTCGACGAAGGTCTCTGCGTGCAGACACTGCACCTCGGCTCATTCGACGATGAGGCCCCGGTGCTGGCTCGGATGCACGACGAGTTCGTCCCGGCCAACGGGCTTCGGATGCGGGGCATCCACCATGAGATCTACTTCAGCGATTTCCGGAAGGTCGCCCCGGACAAACTGCGCACCATCCTGCGACAACCTGTCGAACAATTACACCCTTCGAGTATCGCGAAGCTGTGACGTCTCATCTCATTCCGAGGGTGCAGCCGTCGGCTGACTCCAGCTCGCCAGGATCGAGATCGCCTCACGCGACGGTGATCCCGGCTCTGTCGAGTAGAGGAACAGCGTCTGGTCGTGGTCACCCGGAAGGGTGAAGGTCTCGTAGTCCACGACGAGTTCGTTGAGGTCGCGATCCTCGGCCGCCTCGAGCCGTAAACTCTCGACCGCGTTGCGCGCCTGCACTTCCCAGTCGACGAAGAGTCTGCGCGCGTCGTCGGACAGGAGCATCCAGCGGGCGTAGTTTCGCTCTCGCCCGGGCAGTCGCTCGAAGTCGGCGAACAACGCGCACGCCATCGGGTTGGCCGCGAGCACCTCGGTACGGCGTCCGAGGACGAGTGCGGGATGGGCGTCGAAGGAGTCGAGAAGCCGACGCAACCCGGGCCGCAGTCGCTGCACGCTCGACCGTGAACGCGCAGCTGCCCGTGGAATCCACTGTCGAGGTCTACCCCGCACTCCGCGAGATGACCGGCGCCCACCAGGCGATGTCGGGCACCCAGCTCGGCGATCCGGCCCGCGCGGCGTCGGCGATCATCACCGTCGCCACGCGAGGCGACGCCCCGCTGCATCAGCTGCTGGGCTGGGACGCCCTCGAGTTCGCCGACGCTCGGCTGCACTCCCTGCGGAAGCAGTTCGACGCCGCACGCGACCTCGCGGTGACCTCGGATCATCCCGCGGTGTGACGCCTCCGCTGCGCCGAGCAGCGTGACGATCCGACTCGGGAGCCCGATCGTGCACCGGACGCTCGGGCCCGCCCGGCGCGGGGGTGGCCGGAACTCCGTCGAGGTCGACAGATGCCCAGTCGCGTCTATAGTCGGGTTCACACCGGCCCCGACCGAACGGATCGCGATGCCGACAACAGTCGCCGAGAGAATTGTCGAAGAGCTCGAACGATCAGGAGTCCGACGGATACACGGCCTCCCGGGCGATTCGCTCAACGGACTCACCGATGCCCTGCGCACCAACGACACCATCTCATGGCGTCATGTCCGGCACGAGGAATCGGCCGCGTTCGCCGCGTCCGCGGAGGCCGCACTGACCGGGGAGCTCGCCGTCTGCGTGGGCAGCTGCGGACCGGGCAACCTGCACCTGATCAACGGGCTGTTCGACGCCCACCGCAGCCGGGTACCGGTGCTCGCCATCGCCGCGCACATCCCGGCGACCGAGATCGGGACCGGATACTTCCAGGAAACCCATCCGGAGCAGCTGTTCCGGGAGTGCAGCGCCTATTGCGAGATGGTCAGCACGCCCGAACAGATGCCCCGCCTGCTCGACATCGCGATCCGCACCGCCGTCGAACGCCAGGACGTCGCGGTCCTCGTCATCCCCGGGGAGTTGTTCCTCACCCCGTGTCCCACACGGCGCTCGGGTGCCCCGATCCGTCGCCGCCCTCGGCTCGCGCGGCCCACCGACGCCGACATCGTCCTCCTCGCAGAGACCCTCAACGCCGCCCGGCGGGTGACCATCCTGGCCGGCGCCGGGGTGCAGGGTAGCCACGACGAGGTCGTCGAACTCGCCGGTGCCCTGCAGGCACCGATCGTGCATGCGTTGCGCGGCAAGGAGTTCATCGAATACGACAACCCGTACGACGTGGGAATGACCGGGCTGCTGGGCTTTTCGTCGGGATACCGGGCGATCGAGAAATGCGACACCCTGCTGATGCTCGGCACCGACTTCCCCTACGAACAGTTCTATCCGTCCGAGGCGACGATCATCCAGGTCGACATCCGCGGCGAACAGATCGGGCGCCGATGCCCCGTCGACCTCCCGCTCGTCGGGGATGTCGGTGACACGGTGCGTGCACTTCTCCCGCACATCGCCGACGGCCGCGACTCCGAGCACCTCTCGGATGCGCTTGCCCACTACACCAAGGCCCGGCGCCGGCTGGACGAACTCGCCGACAACGACCGCAACCGCGCACCCATCCACCCGCAGTACCTCACCCGCCTGATCAGCGAAAAGGCAAGCGCCGACGCGGTGTTCATCCCCGACGTCGGGTCGCCGGTCGTCTGGGCGGCGCGCTACCTGCAGATGAACGGTGCGCGGCGACTGATCGGTTCGTTCACCCACGGATCGATGGCGAACGCGGTGTCGCAGGCAGTCGGCGCACAGACCGCGTTCCCCGACCGTCAGGTCATCGCCCTCGCCGGCGACGGCGGCCTGGCCATGCTCCTCGGCGAACTGCTCACGATCACCCAGAACAAACTGCCGGTGAAGATCGTCGTCTTCAACAACTCGTCGCTGAACTTCGTCGAGGTCGAGATGAAGGCGGCCGGTTTCGTCAATTTCGCCACCGACCTCGAGAACCCCGACTTCGCGAAACTCGCCGAGGCCGTCGGCATCCGCGGTACCCGTGTCGATCAACCCGACGATCTCGCCTCCGCGGTCGATGAGTTCCTGGCCCACGACGGCCCGGCGCTGCTCGACGTCACCACCGCCAGACAGGAGCTGTCCATCCCGCCGACCATCACTGCCGCCCAGGCCAAGGGGTTCACCCTGTACGCGTTGCGCACGGTGCTGTCCGGACGCGGCGACGAGCTCGTCGATCTCGCCGAGACCAACCTCTTCCGCCGACTCTTCGACTGACCCCTGACTGCGCGCGCACCGAAAACCGGACAACGCGCGGTCGGTGCACCCGCACGGGCCGGGCGGCGGCTCGTCGGGCGCGGGATCGGAGATGTGCGCGAACACCCCCACGGGTGATACACATGATTCGATTCGTCTCATACCGTTGGGAGTACCTTGTCCACCTTGCTGCCGCGAACCGGCGATCCCGGAGCCCCGGCCTTCCCGACCGCGGTGGCCTACGACAAGGCAGTCGCCGGCCGAGGTCTGACCCGGGTACGCCACGTGGTCCGCAGGGTCACCGGCAAGGACCTGTTTCCCGAACCGGAGCACCTGCGCACCTTCGCCGAGGACATGTTCCGCACCGATCCGGTGGCCGAGCGGTTCGTCGACGAGGTGTACGGAACCCTCGGACCCGAGGCTGCTCGCGCACTGCTCGATCAGGCGCTCACCGACGGTCTCGACAGCATCGACAATCCCCCGCCGGCGCTCGTCGAACTGTTCGAGGAGTTCGACGAGGTACCCGACTGGGTCGATCCCGAACTGATCGCCGAAGGCGAGGCGATCTGGCGGCGCTGGGGTACCGGCTTGTTCAGCGTGGCCGGCGGGATCACGCTGGAGATGTACACCGAGGCCGCGGTGGCCAAGCCGCTGTCGCTCGCGGGGGGCTACGCCGGCGACAACGCGCTGCGCCGCTTCCTGGAGACCTCACGGTTCTGGATCGATGTGTCGCAGCCCGGCGCTCTGCTGACCCCGGGATCGCAGGGGCGTGCGACGGCGATGCGGGTGCGGGTCATGCACGTGTGGGTTCGACGCACCGTCGCCGGACATCCCGAATGGGACCGGAGCCGCTGGGGCGACCCGATCAGCCAGTCCTACCAGCTCCTCACCCTGTTGGGTGGCAGCGTCGTGCCCGCGTCGGCGTTGTGGCTCACCGGGGTGATGACCACGCCCCGAGAGATCCGGGTACTGCTGCACTACCAGCGCTATCTGGGCCACCTGCTGGGTGTGCGGACCCAGTGGTACCCCGAGACCATCTCCGATTCACTCCGACTGCTGGCGTTCGTCACCTCCACCCGCAGTCACGACGCCGGGGCCGACGGCGCCGAACTCATCGAATCGTTCCCCGCGGCCTTCGCCGCCGACGGCGCAACCGGGTTCAAACGCCTGCGCGGCAGATACAACTCGATGATGTACGCGGCGTACTCGAGCATCTACATGATGCCGATGACACGTCTGCGCTACCGCATGCCCAGCCCGATCCCCGGCATCGCCCTGATCGTGCTGAGGATGCCGGCCGTCGTGCTGGTGGAGACCTTGCGGCGCCTCTCCCCCGGATTCCGCCGCCTGCACGAGAAGGCGATGTGTCGTCACCGGGAGAACTGGCATGACTGGCAGACTTCCGGACGTCCCGCGGACTTCGCCCACGGCAAGGGGCTGCGGCGGTGAGGTGATCGCGGTGGTGACGTGATCGCGGTGGTGACGTGATCGCGGTGGTGACGTGATCGCGGTCCCATCAGGCCGCGGCGGGCGGCACCCGACCGTGATCGGCACCCGGGTCTGACCGGCACCCGACTTTGACGCAGTGGAGTACACGATTAGCGTGTTCGGGGTGACCCATTCTCCGACCGCAGCTCCGAATGCATCCGGTGACGCCGCAGGGCTCGAAGCCCGCGTCGGCCACTACTACACCCTTGATGGCTCCTACCAGGTCGGTCGCGAGAAGGTGCGCGAGTACGCCCGCGCGGTGCAGGACTACCATCCCGCCCATTGGGAGCCCGAAGCTGCTGCGGCCCTGGGTTATTCGGGACTGGTCGCGCCGATGACGTTCACGTCCATCCCGGCGATGGCGGCCAACCGCGAACTGTTCGAGTCGGTGATCGTCGGCTACGACACCTACGTGCAGACCGAGCAGGTCTTCGAGCAGCACCGCCCCATCGTCGCGGGCGATCAGCTCGTCACCGATGCGGAATTGTCGGGCGTACGCAAGGTTGCGGGCCGCGAACTGATCACGGTGACCAACACCATGACCGATGCCGCGGGCGAGAAGGTGCACACCATGCACACGACCGTCGTCGGCGTCACCGCCGACGAAGTCGACCCCGAACTCAGCTCTGCCGTGCGCAAGGTGATGATGCACGACGTCAACATCTTCAGCCACGACGAAACCGCGGACCGCTACGTCAAGACCGTCCGTCCCGACGGCGAGATCCGCACCGCCGACGACGCGAACCGCCCGTCGGGTGCCCGCTCCTTCGACGAGCTGTCGGTCGGCGACGAACTCCCCCTGCACAACGCGCGTCTGTCCCGTGGGGACCTCGTGAACTACAGCGGCGTCGCCGGCGACGCGAACCCCATCCACTGGGACGAGAAGTCCGCCAGGCTCGCCGGCCTGCCGGACGTGATCGCGCACGGAATGCTCACCATGGGACTCGGGGCGGCCTTCGTCTCGGCCTGGTCGGGCGACCCCGGCGCCGCGACCCGTTATTCGGTGCGGCTCTCGCAGACCGTCCCCGTGTCGGCGTCGGAGGGCGGCGACATCGAGTTCAGCGGCCGGATCAAGTCGCTGGACCCCGAGACGCGTACCGGCGTCGTGATCGTCGTCGCCAAGTCCGGCGGCCGCAAGGTCTTCGGTCTGGCCACCATGAACATCCGGTTCTCGTAGAAGCGAGACGTACGACGAAGTCCCCGGTGCGGCCTGGCCGCGCCGGGGATTTCGTCGTCGCCGGCCCCAGTACTCGCCGGCCCCCAGTACTCGCCGGCCCTAGTACTCGCCCTTGATGACGAAGTACGAACCGCGGATGATCCCGGCGAGCTTCGACTTCTGGCGCGCGAACTTGAACTTCGACTCGAGTTCCTCCGGGACGTCCATCCCCTCGGAGAGTTTGAAGCCGACCGCGCGCTTACCCGAGGGATCCAGGCTGTACATGACGTTGACGGCCAGGCCCGACTCGTAGAACACATATGACATGTGCAGACCGTCGACCTCGAAGTCGCTGACCTCCAGCGGGTTCGACGCGATGGTGATGTCGCGCTCGTCGGCGAGGATGCGAGTCACCCGCGCAAGTACGTCGGGTGCCTCATCGGCCGGCACGACCGTGAAGTCGTGGCCGTATTTGGTCTTGTAGTAGCGGGACTCGTTGGCGCGGAGCCCGGCGAGCGCCTCCGCCACCGGAGAACCGTCCACGCCCTCGGTGGAGACGTTCGTGAAGTCGACGACGTAACCCATACCCGCTCCATCTCCGATGTCAGCCGAGTGCCCCACAACAGTAGAGCCCCCGACCAGGGGCCGGGGGCTCTACTGACTGCTTGACGCAGATTCATCACTGCAGGACGAACACCGGGATCTGCCGGTCGGTCTTGGTCTGGTACTCCGCGTACGGGGGGTAGGCCGCGACGGCGAGCTCCCACCAGTGGTCGCGTTCCTCGCCATCGCTCAGCTCGCGCGCGGTCATCTCCTTGACCTCGGTGCCGTCTTGCACGGTGACCTGCGGGTTCGCTTTCACGTTGTGGTACCACGCCGGGTGTTCCGGCGCGCCGCCCTTGGAGGCGACCATCAGGTAGCGACCGTTCTCCTCGACGCGCATCAGCGGCACGTAGCGCTTCTTGCCGGATTTCGCGCCGGTGGTCGTGAACAGGACGATCGGGCGATCCATCACGGTGACACCCTCGGTGGTGCCCTGCTCGAGGATCTTCTCGGTCTGCTCGCGGACCCAGCCTTCCGGGCTCAACTCTGCATTAGCACTCATGGTTTGCCAGCGTACTCCGCTGCCGCCCCTCTTCTTGCTGCCGTCCGTCCCGCTGTGGCCGTCAACCACGCGTTCCGGCGTCGCCGCGACGGCGATACAACCCGTCGACGAACACACCGGCCATCTGCTGGTTGTAGTCGAGCTCTTTCCCTGGCACCCGCTGGCACAGCAGCGCGATCGCGTGCAGGAGCGTGCTCGCGCTGACGGCCGGGCGCAAGTCCTCGGCGCCGGCCTCGAGCAGCGAGGCGACAGCCGGTTCGAGCCGCTCCACGAAGTGGTCGGCCAGTGCGTCGAAGGCCGGATCTCCCGAGTGCAGCGCCGAGGCGAGCCCTCGTTTGGTGCCCACGAACTCGGTGTAGCGGTGCACCCACTGTGCGAGCGCCTCGGCCGGCAGATGAGAGTCACGCAACTCCTCGGCCAGGCCGCGCACTCGAGGACCTCCTCGCGGGGCTCGACGTGGCACTTCCCGACGATGTCCTCGACCGCATCGACGAGACCGTTCCGCCCGGAACCGACATCGGCAGGCTCGACCAGACCTATCTACCCCCGGCCATCCAGAACCGGTCCCTGTGGCGGCGGCCTGTTCATGAGCGTGCCGGTCGTGCTGCCGCCTGAACCAGATCGAGCGTCACGGCGCGGTTATGTACTTGGTGTCCGATCGGCCGATTACTGTGGGTTCCGACCTCACCCGATTGGCAGCCTGCGATGAGCCCACTTCGCGAAGACCACGACGCCGAGCAATCGGCCGCGCTCTCGACGCCGGTCGGAACGATCACGATCGCCGGGAACGGACGGTCGATCGTCTCGGTCGGCTGGCGTGACCCGGCCGGTCCCGTCGACGCAGCCTCCCCCGATCCTCTTCTGAGGGAAGCAGTTCGGCAGCTCCGTGCGTACTTCGACGGAAAACTGCTCGTCTTCGACATCCCGGTCGATCTCGGCACGATGTCCGAGTCGGCCCGCGCTGTCCTCACGACGCTGCATGAGGACGTTCCGGCCGGAGAGACCGTCACCTATGGAGAGCTGGCGAGGATGAGCGGCACCGAGGTGCCGGCGCGAGGCGTCGGAACCATCATGGGCATCAACCCGCTGCCTCTGGTCGTCCCGTGCCATCGCGTCGTCGCCGGCGATGGCCTCGGCGGTTACTCGGGCGGCACCCACGGGCAGGGCCTGGCGACGAAACGCTGGCTGCTCGAATTCGAAGGTTCGCTGCCGCCGACGTTGTTCTGACACAACCAGAAAGCACCCTTGCGCGCTGCTTGATGTTGTTATCGTCCCCGGCAAGGCACCACGAACCCGAACGCCGAGGAGACCCGATGTCCAGCAGTCGATCCCGTCTCGCCGCCGCAGTCGTCGCGGTCTCGGCCGCGATGTTCGCAACCACCGTCGTCCCGTCATCTGCCTCGGCAGCGCCCACCGACAGCCGTCCGGCGGCAAGCACGTCCGGCCACGGGCTCTGCCTGGATCTCGGTTCACCCGAGGTCAAGCGAGCACTTCGCGTGATCGGTCCGCCCTTCAGGAGCTCCGCCTCGAAGTGGGTGCCCCGCAGAGGACCGAGGAGCCGTTCGCTGGACCGCACCCCCGCGTGTCCGCCGCTGATGTGGGCCGTATTCGACACGGAGCGCGGCACCGTGTCCTCTCCTGTGGCGGTCCTGCTCTTCCGGCCCGGGAAGTTTCTGGGACTCACGAACCGGCCGACCGGGTACACCAACGTCAGCGACTTCTCCCCGGTCAGCGTGACGGTCACCTACCGATGGCCGCGACGCGGCGACGCGAACGCCGACCCGTCAGGCGGTCCTGTGTCGTCCACCTTCGTGCCGGTTGTCGACCGCGTCTACCGGATCGGCGCTCTTCCACCGGGTCTCTGACGATGGAGGGCGCCCACCCGCGATGCTGATGACACCCCGGAGTGGTACCCACCTATGCGGGGTGTCAGATCTGGGCTCCGGTGAGCGACGGCTCGTGCAGCGACGGCTCGGCGATCGACCGTTCGGCGATCGACCGTTCGGGGGCGTCCGCGCCGAAGGCGCCGCGGTATCGCGTCGCATGGTGGCGCTCCGGCAGACGTGCTCCCTCACCGAAGATCTTTTGGCGAAGCGTGCCCTCGGAGTACTCGCTCTGGATGAGCCCACGGTCGCGCAGGGTCGGGTTGACGTGGTCGACGAATTCCTCGTATGAGCCGGGGATCTCGTAGTTCATCAGGTTGATGCCGTCGATTCCGCTCGCCTGCCACGCGGCGAGTTCGTCGGCGATCTTCTCCGGGGTCCCTACGATGCGAAGGCTTGTCGCGGTGTGGTGTGCGACGTCGCGCAGCGTGGCCGGGCGGTCCTTGACGAGGTCACGGATCCAGCCGACGGCGGACTGCACGCCTTCGGTCTCGATCTCACCGACCGGGGTGTCGAGGTCGTCGTGCCCGAAGTCGATGCCGATGGAACCCGACATGTGTGCGAGATGCCCGTCGTGGTCGATCCATTCGTCGAGTTCGGCGGCGACGCGCGCCGCTTCGGCCTCGGTCGAGGTGGGCACGACGTAGAGCCCCTGGAAGAACTTCAGGTCGTTCGCTCGGCGCCCGATCGCCACCGCACGTCGGCGGATGTCCGAGGTGTCCCGGAGTGCGGCTTCACGGTTCGGCGTTCCGAGGAACACCGCTTCGGCGTTCTTCGCCGCGAAGTTGCGGCCGGCCTCGGAGGCACCCGCCTGGAACAGGAACGGCGTGCGCTGCGGGCTCGGGGACACCAGGTGCGGGCCCTCCACCTGGTACCGCTCGCCCTTGTGGTTGATGCGGTGGACCTTGTCGTAGTCGGCGTGGATTCCCCGCTCACGGTCCTGCACCAGCGCGTCGTCGTCCCAGCTGCCCTCCCACAGTTTGTAGGCGACGTCGACGTACTCATCGGCCCACGCGTATCGCTCGTCATGCGCGGTGAGTCCGTCGAGGCCGAAGTTTCGGCTGGCATTCGGCAGATAGTTGGTGACGATGTTCCAGGCGATGCGCCCCTTGGACGCATGGTCGAGCGTCGAGATCCGGCGGGCGAAGTTGAACGGGTGCTCCTGCAGGATGCTCGCGGTGAACGCGATGCCGAGATGCTCTGTGGCATATGCGATGGCGCTGGCAAGAACACTGGGGTCGTTGCTCGGAACCTGCAGACCCGCCTCGAAGTACTTGCGCTCGTCCCCTCGGTAGGGCGCATAGAGCCCGACGACGTCGGCGAAGAAGATCGCATCGAACCTGCCGCGCTCCAACGTCTTGGCGAGATTCACCCAGTGGTCGAGGTCGTTGAAGTCCGTCTGGCGAGCTGTGGGACGCCGCCATGTCCCCTGGACGATGTGGCTCGTCGTGTTCATCACGAAGGCGGCGAAGTGCAAGGGGCGGGGCGATTGTTGCGCAGACACGGATGAACGTCCTTCATGGGGTGCAGGCGGAGATGCCTGCTAAAAGGCTAGGCGGCCCCCGTCGCAGTGTGCCCGCTTAGATTCTCGCTGATTTAATTTGGCGCACAGGGACTATCGGCTCAGACGACGAAATCAAACCGCTGGACAGCGTCGGGACAATGAGCCCATGAAACTGTGGGTCGACGATCTCCGTACACCGCCGGCGGGTTGGACGTGGGCGAAGACGAGCGCCGAGGCGATCTCACTCCTGCGCCGCAACGATGTCACCGCCCTGTCACTTGATCACGACCTCGGCGGTGACGACACGACCCGCCCCGTCGTGCTCTGGATGTGCGAGAACGACGTGTGGCCGCAGGACATCCGCGTCCACAGCGCGAACCCTGTGGGCGTCGAATGGCTCACCGGGATGGTCGAGCGATATCGACCTTGAAGGCGAGCTCGGCACCGAGACAGAAGTCGGTCGGGTGGCCTCCCCCGGCCCTCGCAGTGCGGTCGGCTTCGGCCGCCGGTCGGGAACGCACCGGCGCGACCGATGCCGTGTCGCAGAAGTTTCGCGACTCAATTCGCGACACTTTTGCGACTCCATCGGTCGCGCCACTGCAGACGCACAGACCAACAATCCGTGAGTGTCTCGAATCTCCGCGCGTCCCGGAACTCCTTTCGATAGTTTTGAGATAGTCTGCTCCGGTGACAACAGATGCGACGCCAGGGTCGTCGGGGATCGCGCTCGGCTATGCACGCGAGACCCTCGGCACCCACGCACTCCCCCCGCAGATCGACGCACTCACCGACGCCGGAGTCGATCCTGAACGCATCTACACCGACGCCGCCGACCGTGACCGGGCCGCCGAACGCCGCCCGGGGATGACCGCACTCTTGGATTACGCGAGGGCCGGCGACACCACCGTCGTCGTCGGCATCGATCGTCTGGGCCGCACCGTCGGCGAGGTCATGGCGATCGCACATGAGCTGGCCGGTCGCCGTATCGGCCTACGGTCGCTGCGCGAGGGAATCGACACCGACGATCCGGCCGGCGCGATGATCGTCGCCGTGCTGGCCTCCCTGGCCGAACTCGACGACCCGTCGACTCGGCCCGACCGATCGCAGCCGAGGACGCTGCGCGGGTCGTCGACGGCAGTCGGTCGTCCACGCGCACTCGACGCCGAACAGGTCGCACGTGCCGAACAGATGCGTGCCGCAGGCGAATCCGTGCCGAGGATCGCCCAGGCGCTCGGTGTCAGCCGGGCGACCCTCTACCGCACCCTCGCCGAAAGGCGTTCGGTCCGTTGAACCCTCTGGAGCCAGACCTTCCCGAACTCGACATCGTCACCGAGCACGGCGTCGTCACGCGGCTGCCCACGTCGTTTCCGATCTTCGACGCCGAACTCGACGAACATCTCGACCCGGACCTGTTCCAGAAAGGCTTCTGCGACGCCGAGGCCGACCTCGGTGCACTCCCGCCCCCGTGGGCTCGTCAGCTCGCCTCGTCGACCCTGGCCTGCCCACCCGACCCGGACGACGAGGAACCGAGCTACACACGCGGATACCGCGCGGCGTTGTACGGACATCTACGCCATGCCGGCAAGTGAGCATCGAAGTCGAGAACGCGGAGGGCGACAAGGACACCTTGATCGATCCGTACATGTAGCGCTTCAGTCCGCGGGTGGCGCCGCGGCCGAGCGCTGTCCCCGCGCTGGGACACCGGTGATCTACTGGGACACGGCGTTGTCGCCGCAGCTGGCGAACCGAACCCTGCGGCCCTGCACATGGACCCGGAGGATGACGGCCGGTCAGGAGCAGGTCCCGGGCGGCGACGCGATGCTGCGCGAGGTCGCCGAAGACCCCGATCGCCGGCGCTTCCTGCAGGACTGCAGCGCGATCGATCGCCTGCTCGCCCGGTTCGGTGAGGCCAGCTGACTGCGCAGCAGCGGGCCCAACGGGACTCGTGGGCCGGCGCTGTGGCGGGAGGCATGTGCGGCACGCGCCGAAGTGGACGACGACCTTCCGACGCGCCGCTACCGTAGGACCGTGAACGTCCACAACCGCGCCCGACTGGCGACACCGACAGACGCAGCGACGATGGCCGACCTGCTGGATGCGTTCAATCGCGAGTACGACGAACCATCGCCCGGACCGGCGGTGCTGGCTCATCGCCTACGCGAGTTGCTCTCCGGCGCTTCCACTTTCGCCATCGTGGCCGGCGACCCGATCACGTCGTTGGGACTGGTCACCATCAGGACCAACGTCTGGCTCGAGGGCGGCATCGCGCTGCTCGACGAGCTGTACACGACGCCCACCGAACGGAGCCGCGGACTCGGCAGTGCGGTCCTGACCGTCGCCGTCGCGGAGGCGGCACGACGGGGTGCCGGTGAGTTCGAGATAGAGGTCGATGAACCAGACGTCGACGCGCACCGCTTCTATGCCCGGCACGGGTTTCCGGTACGAAACCCCGCCACCGGCGACCGCGCTTTCGTCCTGCGCACGGAGCTGACAAACCCGTAAGTCCTATGGGATGCCGCGCATGCCATAAGGTACGGACGTGGTTCAGCTGACAGTGGGAAGCCTCCGAGACGACGCGACGACCGACGTCCTCCTCACCGCGGAGAAGTTCAACCGGCACACCTTCTGGTGTGGCCAGAGCGGATCGGGGAAGACCTACGCGCTCGGAGTGGTGCTCGAACAGTTGCTCCTGAACACTCGACTCCCCCTGCTCATCCTCGATCCGAACGCCGACTTCACCCGGCTGCCGGAGACACGTGACTCCACGCACCCGGACGCCGCCGCGATCGGTGCATCCGACATCCGGGTGTTGCATTCCACCCGACGCGACCAACCACAGTTGCGAACACGGTTCACCGAGCTCCCCCTGGCCGCGAAGGCCGCAGTCCTGCAGCTGGATCCGATCGCCGACGCCGACGAGTACAACGTTCTGCTGCATGCCGATGCCAACCTCACCGGGGCCAACCTCACCGGGGCCAACCTCACCGGCGCCGGCACGCTCGATGAGGGCACATATATCACCGCCCTGCGCTCATCCGACGATCCCGGCCACCAGCGTCTGGCCAAGCGCATCGAGAATCTTCAGGTCCTCGAGTGGGACCTGTGGGCGCGCGGCGAGCTCGCTGCCACCGACATCATCGACGAACGACCCCAGGCGACGGTGCTCGACCTGGGCGGGTTCGCCCATCCGGCCGAACCGAAGGTCGCCGCACTCGGTGTGCTCGAACACCTGTGGGCGCGGCGCGACGAACGCCGCCCGGTCCTCATCGTGATCGACGAGGCCCACAACATCTGCCCGCCGCTGGCAACCAGCGCGGTCGAGCAGGCTCTGATCGATCGCGTCGTGCAGATCGCCGCCGAGGGACGCAAATTCGGTCTCTGGCTGCTGCTGTCGACGCAACGGCCGACGAAGATCCACCCCAACGTGCTGTCCCAGTGCGACAACCTGTGCCTGATGCGGATGAACGCGCCGCGCGATCTGGCCGAACTGGCCGACACCTTCGGTTTCGTCAGCGAGCACATGCTGGCGGAGTCACCCGAATTCCGCCAGGGGGAAGCACTCTTCGCCGGTGGGTTCGTTCCCACACCCACGTTCACACAGATGGGCCCCCGCATCACCGAAGAGGGCGGCGCCGACGTCGCGGTGCCGCTCACCGGCTGAGCGCCGAGGCATACCCCACAGACGAGAAAGCCCCTTCCGATTGTCACCGGAAGGGGCTTCTTTCTGTCGGGCTGACAGGATTTGAACCTGCGACCACTTGACCCCCAGTCAAGTGCGCTACCAAACTGCGCCACAGCCCGTTTGCTCCCTGCTCAAGCGGAGCGATGTAAAGCCTAGCCGACGACCACGGTCCGGAACCAATCGCCTGGTCAGGCGGGGTTTCCGACGCATCCCTCAGATGTCGCGCTTCGTGGTGCCGGGCGCTACAAAACGCTACATCGCGGCCGGGCCCTAGACCGTCGAGCGCCTCTTGAACCAGATCCACCCCGCGGTCACCAGCAGGGCACCCACGAGTGAGCCGATGATACCGCTGGGACGGAGTTCGAGGCCGTCGCCCGAGAGCAGGCTGATGAGAAGTCCGCCGACGAAGGAGCCGACGAGACCGGCGACAAACGCGAGGCCCCAGTCAACGGTCCGCAGGTTCTTGCCACCGACGAGGACCTGCGCGAGTGCGCCGATGACCATGCCGAACACGATGATTGCCAAGATGAGCACGACTCGGAGTGTGTCACAGCGCGTCCACTACCGGGCCCGAACGGGCAGCACCCGCAAGCCCTCCACACATGGACATGCCCACCACGCTTGGCGTGGTGGGCATGTCCGATGGTGGTGGGTGTGCGGCGGCGCGGCGGTCAGCGCTTGCGGCGTTGCTCCCGCTTGTCACGCACGCGCACGTTGATGCGGACCGGCGAGCCGTCGAAGTTGAATTCCTCGCGCAGGCGACGCTCCAGGAACCGGCGGTAACCGGCCTCGAGGAAGCCCGTGGTGAACAGCACGAACGTCGGCGGACGGACCGAGGCCTGGGTCGCGAACATCACGCGCGGCTGACGGCCACCGCGCAGCGGCGGCGGGTTGGCCGCGATGATGTCCTTGAGCCAGCTGTTCAGCGGGCCGGTGGAGATGCGCTTGTCCCACGAGTCGAGCGCACTCTCCAACGCGGGCACCAACTTCTGGACCGCACGGCCGGTCGACGCCGAGATGTTCACGCGACGCGCCCACGGTACGCGGGCGAGCTCACGGTCGATCTCCTTGTCCAACTGGTAGCGGCGGTCCTCGTCGACGAGATCCCACTTGTTGAAGGCGATCACGAGGGCGCGACCGCTCTCGATGATGAGCGAGAGCACCCGCAGGTCCTGCTCGGTGATCGGCTCCGAGGCGTCGATCAGCAGAACGGCCACTTCGGCGGCGTCGAGCGCCGACCGTGTCCGCAACGAGGCGTAGTACTCGTGCCCGCTCGCGGTCCTGACCTTGCGGCGCAGACCGGCGGTGTCGACGAAATGCCAAGGCTTGCCGCCCAGTTCGACGAGCTCGTCGACCGGGTCGACGGTGGTGCCGGCGACGTTGTCCACCACGGACCGCTCGGTGCCGGTCAGCTTGTTCAGCAGCGAGCTCTTGCCGACATTGGGCTTACCGACCAACGCCACGCGTCGCGGACCACCCAGAGTCGGCCGCTCGCGCGGAGTCTCGGGCAACCTGTCCAGGATGACGTCGAGGAGATCACCCGCACCGCGCCCGTGGGCGGCGGACACCGGGTACGGCTCACCGAGACCCAGCGACCACAATGACGCCGTGTCGGACTCGAGCCGTTCACTGTCGACCTTGTTGGCGCACAGAATGACCGGGGTCTTGGAACGACGCAGCACGCGCGCGACGGCCTCGTCGGTCGCGGTGGCGCCGACCGTCGCGTCGACCACCACGACGATGGCGTCGGCGGTGCGCATGGCGAGTTCGGCCTGCGCGGCGACGGCCTGCTGCAGGCCCTTGGCGTCGGGTTCCCAACCGCCGGTGTCGACGACCGTGAACTGACGTCCCGACCAGCTCGCCGAGTACGACACGCGGTCGCGGGTCACACCGGGGATGTCCTCGACCACGGCCTCGCGGCGGCCGAGGATGCGGTTGACGAGCGTCGACTTGCCCACGTTCGGGCGTCCGACGACCGCCAGCACCGGCATGTGCTCGACACCGGCAGCGCCCTCGCCGCCCTCGACATCGGTGAGCTGCCAGTCGGATTCGTCCGACCACGTACCGTCACCGGGCAACGCCGCCAGGTCAGTCTCGTAGTTGTCGCTCACCGTTCTGATGCTCCGATCCGGGTCTCCACGAGGGCGCTCAGTTCGTCGAGCACCTCGCTGAGGGTCTTGTCACTGGTATCGACGACGATGGCGTCATCGGCTGCGCGCAACGGCGAGACCGTGCGCGTCGAATCAAGATGGTCACGCCGGTTCACACTCTCCAGCACTGCGGCGTGATCACTTTCACGACCGCTCGCGAGATTCTGCTTGTGGCGTCGTTCCGCACGTGCCTCCGGCGTCGCGGTCAGGAAGATCTTGACGTCGGCGCTCGGGAACACCACGGTTCCGATGTCGCGTCCCTCGACCACCACGAAGCGCCCCTGCGCGTTCTGCCGCTGCAGCGCAACGAGTTTGGTACGCACCTCGGGAACCGCCGACACCGCCGACACCGCACTGGTGACGTGGTCGGTGCGGATCGGGACCGAGACATCGCGCCCGTCGAGGAGGACCGTCGAGCCCTCGTCGTTGGGGATCAACTCGATGTCCACCGCGCTTGCCACCCGTGCGATACCGGTCGGATCATCAAGGGCCACACCGGCGTCGAGCACCGCAAGGGTCACCGCCCGGTACATCGCACCGGTGTCGAGGTAACTTGCGCCGATCTTCGACGCGAGGAGTTTGGACACCGAGGATTTGCCTGTCCCGGCCGGCCCGTCGATGGCCACCACACGAGTGGTGTCATCGGGGGCAGCGGCGCCGCGGGCGGAGTCCGCCGCAGCGGAGGACGTACCTGTGGCACCGTCGGTCACAGTCCGACCGCCTTGTACAGCGCACCGACCTCGTCACTCCCGAGGGCGCGCAGGCTACCCTGGCGCTGCTCACCGAGCGAGACCGAACCCACATGCGTACGAACGAGTTTCACGACCGGGAAGCCGACCTCGTCCATCATGCGGCGGACGACGCGGTTACGACCCTCGTGCAGGGTGATGCGGACCAGCGATTGACCCTCGTGGACCTCGATCACCGTGAACTTGTCCACCGTGACCGGTCCGTCGTCGAGCTCGACGCCTTCCCTCATCCGGCGTGCGAGTCCGCGCGGGACCTCGCCCTTCAGGGTCGCCAGGTAGGTCTTGGGAACCTCGAAGGAGGGGTGCATCAGACGGTGAGCGAGCTCGCCGTCGTTGGTCAGCAGCAGCAGTCCCTCGGTGTCGGCGTCGAGACGTCCGACGTGGAACAGTCGCTGTCCGGCCATCACACGTTCGGCGACCACGTCGCCGACGCAGGGCCTGCCCTGGTCGTCGGCCATCGTCGACTGCCAGCCCTTGGGCTTGTTGAACGCCAGATACTGGCGCGTCTCGTCCATGATCACGCGTGCGCCGTCGACCCGGATGATCGCGGTGTCGGGATTGATACGCAGACCCTGCTCGGTGACGATCTCGCCGTCGATCTCGACACGGCCTGCCGCGATCATCTCCTCGGCGCCGCGTCGTGAGGCCACTCCGGCCTGCGCGAGCACCTTCTGCAAGCGGACGCCGTCTTCGACGTAGGCCGCTCCCCCGCCTTCGGCGTGGTCGGGCGGCGGCGCCTGGTGACGTGCCGGTTTCGCGTTGTTGAGGCGGACCTTGCCCACCTCGGCGTTGGGTGTCGAAGAACCCTTGCGGTGGGTCTTCTTGGTGCGCGGTTGTTGTGCGGGCCCGCCCTTGCGGCGTCTTCCCGGTGTGCCATCTCGGCCAGCGGATGCCATGTTCTCTCAGTCCTGTGTGTCGGTGGTGGTGCCACCGTCGATGATCAAGTCCTTCGAGTCTGACGGTTGAGACGACAGTTTGGCGAATCGGGGATCGGCCAGTAGCTCTTCGTCGAGGTCGTCGATGAGGTCGACATCGGGCAGCAGGGGCGCCAGATCAGGCAATTCCGACAGTGAGGCCAGGCCCAGACGCTCGAGGAACAACTCGGTGGTCGCATAGGTGGTGGCGTTGGTCTGCGGTTCGTGACCGACTTCGTTGATCAGCCCCCGGGCGACCAGCGTACGGATCACGCCGTCGACGTTCACCCCGCGGATCGCGCTGACCCGCGCACGGGTGACGGGCTGGCGATAGGCGATCACCGCGAGCGTCTCCAGTGCGGCGCGCGTGAGCTTGGAACGCGTGCCGTCGAGCAGCAATCTCTCCACGTAGGGCGCGTACTCGGCACGCGTGTAGAACCGCCAGCCGTCGCCGGCGAAACGCAGGTCGATGCCGCTGCCCGACGCCGTCAGCTCCGCGGACATCGTGTTGAGCAGCTCCCGCACCCGCGCCCGGTCCTGATCCACCGCGTCGGCGAGCTCCTCGGTGGTCACCGGGGTGTCGACGACGAGCAGCACCGCCTCCAACGCCGCCCGCAGCTGCGCGTCGTCGAGGTACTCGCTCTCGCCGTGCAGAGTGGTCTGCTCCGGGTCGGCGGGACCGGGGTCGGTCGACTCCGGGTCTGGTGTGATGTCGGTCATCCGTAGTCCTCTGCCTTGTCGATGCGCAGTTCGGTGTCCTCGCGCTCCCCGGTCCACATCACGGCGAGATCCCCGAGAGCCTCGGGCTGCTCGAAGGTGATGGCCTGCTCGCGGAACAGCTCCAGCAACCCAAGGAAGCTGCCGATGATCTCCAGCCCGTTCTCGCAGTCCGCGGTCAGTTCGCGGAAGCTCAGCCAGCGTCCCGGCGTGGCACTGAGCAGTGCCGCCATCCGACGCGCCTGGCCGGGCACCGACACCTTCTGGACGTCGTGCAGGTGGTCGAGGCCGACGGTCGGGACGGGGCGCGGCGTCAATCCCGCGGCGGCGACCTGCGCGAATCCGTCGGCGTCGACGCCCAACGTCACCTCGGGCAGCAGATCCTCGAACCGCTTCTCCAGCGACACCGCGCGCGGATAGCGTTGCAGCGCCGCAGCCTCGAGCTCGCCGAAGAGAGCCGCCACCTGTTTGTAGGCGCGGTACTGCAGCAGCCGGGCGAACAGCAGGTCGCGCGCCTCGAGCAGTGCGAGGTCCTCGGGGTCGTCGACCTCGCCCGACGGCAGCAGCCGCGCCGCCTTCAGATCGAGCAGCGTCGCCGCGACGACCAGGAACTCGGTGGTCGCATCGAGGCCCATCTCCGGTCCGAGCTCGCGCGTGTAGGCGATGAAGTCGTCGGTCACCACGTGCAACGCCACTTCGGTCACGTCGAGACGGTGCTGGGTGATGAGGTTCAGCAGCAGGTCGAACGGGCCCTCGAAGTTGCGCAGTTTGACGCGGAAGCCCGCCTCGACCGCGGATTCCGCCGGTACCGCCGCGACGGCGTCCGTGTCCTCCACCGCGGTCCCCGCGCCTGACGCGGGTGACTCCTCGCCGGTGCCGAGCGTCACGACGGGTCGACCGTCATGCTTGCTTGATGTTGCGCGCGATCACTTCTCGCGCGAGAGCACGGTAGGCCTTGGCACCGCCCGAGCGCGGCGCCCACGAGGTGATCGGCTCACCGGCCACGCTGGTCTCCGGGAATCTCACGGTCCGGGCGATGACGGTGTCGTAGACCGCGTCGCCGAACACCTCGACGACCCGCGCCATCACCTCACGCGAATGCAATGTGCGGGCGTCGAACATGGTGACGAGGATGCCGCCGAGATCGAGGCGCGGGTTGAGCCGGTCGCGCACCTTGTTGATCGTGTCGTTGAGCAGCGCCAGACCACGCAGGCTGAAGTACTCGCACTCCATCGGGATCAGCACGGTGTCCGAACAGGCCAGGGCGTTGACGGTCAGCAGTCCCAGCGACGGCTGGCAGTCGATGAGCACGACGTCGTAGCGGTCGAGGACCGGGTGCAGGGCGCGGCCCAGCGATTGTTCGCGACCGACCTCGGTGACCAGCTGGATCTCCGCTGCCGAGAGATCGATGTTGCTGGGCAGCAGATCCATGCCGTCGACGCGGGTGCGCATCAGGACCTCGTCGGTGGCCACCTGCGGCGGGACGAGCAGGTTGTAGACGGTCTGGTCGAGTTCGTGGTGCGGCACACCGAGGCCCGCCGACAGCGCGCCCTGCGGGTCGAGATCGACGAGCAGCACGCGCCTGCCGCATTCGGCGAGCGCCGCACCGAGGTTGATGGTCGAGGTGGTCTTGCCGACCCCGCCCTTCTGGTTGCAGACGGCGATGACGGTGGCCGGACCGTGCCGGTCGAGTGGGGCGGGTTCGGGGACCTCGCGGTACGGCCGACCGGTGGGGCCGATCTCGTCGGCGTCGTGCGTGGCTTCCTCGGCGTCCTTACCCGGCGACACCTGGATGCTGTACTGATCCCCGGGGCGGGTGCCAGAGTGCGGTGCGCTCGGAGTGGTCACGTGTCCGCCGCTCGCTTTCCTCTTCGATGTCGCCTCTGCCGGTCCGCAACTCGTTCCGTACCGGGCCTCGTATCAGCCTAGGACATGCGATCGATCATCCCGGCGTCGGCGCGCCCGGCACCGCCCCGATGTCCCATCACGGCCGCCGATGTCCCATCGGTCAGCGGGCCCGCGGATGAGCGACGGCATACACCTCTCGCATCGTGTTCACCGTCACGAGCGTGTACACCTGCGTGGTGGTCACCGATGCGTGCCCGAGAAGTTCTTGCACAACGCGGACATCGGCGCCGCCGTCGAGCAGATGCGTCGCGAAGCTGTGCCGCAGGGTGTGAGGTGAGACGGCCTTGTCCAGGCCCGCACGCTCGGCGGCGGTGACGAGCACCTGCCACGCGCTCTGGCGCGACAGCCGCCCGCCGCGCGCGTTGAGGAACAGCGCAGGAGTCGCCCGGGAGACCAGCGCGGGCCGGCCCCGGACGAGGTACGCCTCGAGCGCCGCGATGGCAGGGCCACCTAGAGGCACGATGCGTTCCTTCCCGCCCTTGCCCCGCAGACGCACCGCACGGGAATCGAGGTCGATGTCGTCGACATCGAGCGAGGTGGCCTCGGTGATGCGGGCACCGCAGCTGTAGAGGAACTCAAGCAGTGCCCGGTCGCGCAGTCCGCGTGGATGGTCCTCCACACCGGCGGCGTCGAGGATGGCCAGCACCTCGTCCACCGGCAGCGATTTGGGAAGCCGCCGCGCCGGCCGTGGCGGACGCACTCCGTGTGCGACGTCGGTGACGACAATCCCCTCGTCGACCGCGAACTTGTGAAAACGCCTGGTGGCCACCAGGGTTCGCGCGATCGAACTGTCGGCGAGGGGTGTGAACCCGGCGTCGGCGTCACCCCGGCGCAGATCGACCAGGAACTCGCGGACGTCCTCCTCGGTCACCGTGTCCAGCGACGCGATGCCGCGGGCCTCCAGGTATCGACGGTACCGCTCCAGATCCCGCCGGTACGACGACACGGTGTTGACCGCCGCACCCCGTTCGACGGTGAGGTGATCGAGGTAGCGCGCGATGTCGGCGGAGAGGGTCACTACCCGCGGTCTCGCTCGTGGTGGGGCTCGCCCAGACGTCGGTCGCGCAGGGCGGTCGGCTCGTCGGGCCACGGCGCGTCGACGCCGCGCAGGGCGGTTCCCGCGCGTCCGGCTGCCGCGGCGGCCAGGATGCCCGCCACGCTGGTCGCGTTGACGATCTCACCCGCCAGCACCATGGTCACCGCGTCGTCGAGCGCCACCCACTCGACCGACATGTCGGCCTCCTCGTCGACGCGCTCGGCCTCGTCGAGGTGATGTAGCCCCTCGGCGAGGTAGAGGCGCAACGCTTCGTCGGTGAAGCCCGGCGAGAGTGCGAGGTCGACGAGGACATGCCACGAGTCGGCGGCCAGGTCGGCCTCCTCGGCCAGTTCACGTTGGGCCGCGGCGAGCGGCGCCTCGCCACCCTGATCGAGGAGGCCGGCCGGCAACTCGAGCAGCCGACGCCCGATGGGATGACGGTACTGTCGCACCATCGCGACCCGACCGGCGTCGTCGCGGGCGAGGATCGCCACCGCACCGAAGTGCTCGACGACCTCGCGCTCGGCGACGCGACCCCCGGGCATCTCCACGTCATCGACGCGCAGCGTGATGATCGCACCGTCGTAGACGGTGCGGGTGCCCTTGACGTCGAATTCGTGGCCCAACCCCGTCAGCCTTTGCCGGCCGCGGCGTCGGGGCGCGTCGACTTGTCGAGACCGTCGACCGGCTCCACGTTGACCGCATTCACCGCGGCCACCGCGTCGGCCGGTGCGTCATTGGACTCGTAGTCGTCGCCGAGGTCGACCGGGAGACGTTCGGCCGCCTTGTATTTCAGTGCGGCCTCGATGAACGCCCGGAACAGCGGATGCGGCCGCGTAGGACGGCTCTTGAGCTCCGGATGCGCCTGGGTGGCGACCAGATACGGATGCACCGACTTGGGGTACTCGACGAATTCGACGAGATGGCCGTCGGGAGAGGTGCCCGAGAACACCAGGCCCGAGTCGGCGATCTTGTCGCGGTAGGCGTTGTTCACCTCGAAGCGGTGTCGGTGACGCTCGGACACCTCGCGGGTGCCGTAGGCCTCGGCGACGACCGAGCCCGCCTTCAGGACGGCGTCGTAGGCACCCAGGCGCATCGTGCCGCCCAGGTCCGCGTCGCCGGCCACGGCGTCGGCCTGATCGGCCATCGTCGAGATCACCGGATGCGGGGTGTCGGGATCGAATTCGGTGGAGCTGGCCTCGTCGAGACCCACCGACCGCGCCGCCTCGATGACCACGCACTGCAGGCCGAGGCACAACCCGAGCAGCGGGATCCCGCGGCGCCGGGCGTATGAGATGGCCCCGACCTTGCCTTCGATCCCGCGGATACCGAAACCACCGGGGATGAGGATCGCGTCGACGTCGCCGAGCGCGGCCTGCGCACCCGCCTCCGTCTGACAGTCGTCGGACGGGACCCACTTGATCTCGGTCCGCGCCTTCCAGGCGAAACCGCCGGCGCGGATGGCCTCGGTGACCGACAGGTAGGCGTCGGGAAGATCGACGTACTTGCCCACCAGCGCGACCCGGACCGTCTCGCGCGGCTCGTGGACACGGCGCAGCAGCTCGCCCCACACCGTCCAGTCGACGTCACGGAACGGCAGGCCCAGCTTGCGGACCACGTACGCGTCGAGGTGCTCGTTGTGCAGCACCTTGGGGATGTCGTAGATCGACGGTGCGTCGGGCGTGGAGATCACGCCGTCGAGCTCGACGTCGCACATGAGGGCGATCTTCTTCTTGAGGCCCTCGGGCACATCCCGGTCGCACCGCAGGATCAACGCGTCGGGCTGGATACCGACGTTGCGCAGCGCGGCCACCGAGTGCTGGGTGGGCTTGGTCTTCAGCTCCCCCGACGGCGCGAGGTAGGGCACGAGTGAGACGTGCAGGAAGAAGACGTTGTCGCGGCCGACGTCGTGGCGCACCTGCCTGGCGGCCTCGATGAACGGCAGCGACTCGATGTCGCCGACGGTTCCGCCGATCTCGGTGATGACGACGTCGGGGACGTCGCCATTGGCGTCGGGTTCACCCATCGCCAGCACGCGGGACTTGAGTTCGTCGGTGATGTGCGGGATCACCTGGACGGTCTCGCCGAGGTATTCGCCGCGTCGTTCCTTCGCGATGACGGTCGAATACACCTGTCCGGTGGTGACATTCGCCGACTGCGACAGGTTGCGATCCAGGAATCGCTCGTAATGTCCGACGTCGAGGTCGGTTTCGGCGCCGTCTTCGGTGACGAAGACCTCGCCGTGCTGGAAGGGGTTCATGGTGCCCGGATCCACGTTCAGATATGGATCGAGCTTCTGCATCGTGACCCGCAGGCCACGAGATGTGAGAAGTTGTCCGAGGCTCGAGGCCGTCAGACCCTTACCCAGTGAAGACGCAACACCACCGGTGACGAAGATGTGCTTGGTGTCGTGGACATGACGCAGTGGTCGCAAAAGGGGTCTCCCGTCGGCCGAAATCGGGGCCGATGCCCTGATTACCTACGGGACTCCAGGGTAACACCACTCGGCCGGAGGGCCGTACCGCCACACCCATGTGCGGCGTGGCGGTACTCACTCCCGAGGCGTTCTCACCCTCGGCTGTCGATACTGCTGCTGTCGATACTGCTGCTGACGATCAGGCGGCGGGGCGTCCATCGGCGCCCACCGTGATCGCACCCGCGCCGGGACCTGTGCCGTAGGCGCCGGTGGCACCGTCGACCTCGGCGGCGAGCGCCAGGATCGTGGTGATGCGCCCGGTGGGCTGATCGACGTTGTCCACGGTGGAGACGGCGTTGGCGAGCGACGGGTCGGCCCGGACCACGGCTATCGGAGAGCCGCCGCCGGCCGAGCCGGTGCGTCCCACCAGAGCACCGCCCACACCGCGGGCGGCCATCGCGGCGGCCAGGCGGCCGACGAGCGCACCTTGCGCACCCGAGTCGGGGCCGAACTCCTCGCCGGTCACCACGACCACCAGATCCGTCGGGGTGATGGCGTTGTCGGCATAGTCGATGAAACCGCCGTCGCGCAGCGTACGCAGCCCCGTACGGCGATCCTCGGCCGATGCGGGTCTGGCCGCGTCGTTGGACAGCACGAGTGCGCCGAGCAGATCGCCTGCGCGGCCACCCGAGTCGGTCAGCTCGGCGCGCAGCATCGTGCCGGGCGGGATCGTCTGGTCGACGATGGTCCGCAGTTCCTCGGATCTGGAATCGGAGAGCAGCGCATCGGTGAGCGCCATCTGTCCGCCGAAGCGTGCCCCGGCGCCCGAGAGGGACTCCTTGACCGCGTCGATGTCGGCCTGGGCCGCGTTCGGTGCGGTGACCACCAGAACCGACTGATCGCGAAGTGTATTGGCGATCAGGCGCGGGGCGATCGCCATGTCGAAGCTGTTGGCGGCGTTCAGTTTGGCGTTCAGGTCGTCGCGCTCGGTCTCCAGATCCCCGATCCGGTCGCGACTGGTCCCGGTCATCGAGTTCACCCGGTCACCGACGAATCCCGACCCCAGGAAGAGCCCCAGTGCCAGTGCGAGGAAGACGGCGACCAGCGAGATCGCGTGTTGTCGTAGCGAAATCATCGCCTACCGGTTCCAGACCTCTCGTGCCCAGTCGAGCAGCGCATTCCACTGCACGATGATCCAATCGGTGACGTCGGTGCCCGCGTTGGACAGCAGCAGCGCCGCGATCACCGCCACCAGCGCGGCGAGCACGACGCACGCGATCGCCGCACCCGACACCCGGCTGCGGTACAGGGTCGCGACGGCTTTGGCGTCGACGAGCTTCTGCCCCACCTTGAGTCGGGTCAGGAACATCGAGGGATTGCTCTCACGGCGAGACCGGTCGAAGAAGTCGTCGAGCGAGCCGGGATAGCCGACGGTGACGATCAGGTCAGCCCCGTGGTAGTCGGTCAGGAGCAGCGCGAGGTCGCCCGGCGAGCCGGCCGCCGGGAAGGTGGTGGCCCCGATGCCGAGGTCCTGGATGCGCTCGAGGCCGGTCGCATGTCCGTCGGTGTCTGCCGGAAGGACAAGCTGTGCACCGGATTTCAGCGTCGCGGTCTTCATGTCCTCGGGATCGCCGACGATGATCGACGGCTTGTAGCCTGCCTTCATCAGGGTGTCGGCGCCGGTCCCGACGCCGACCATGACGGGCTGATACTCCTTGATGAACGGCTTCAGGGACCGCAGATCGGCGGCACGATCGGCACCCTCACCGACGATGACAACGTGGCGGCCCGCGACGTCGACGTCGATGTCGGGTACGCCGACGCCGTCGATCAGCAGCGGGGATTCGCTGCGGATGAACTCGATCGTGTTGCCGGAGAACGCCTCCAGGTGATCGACGAGACCCGCCTTCGCACCGATCATGATGTCGGCGATGTCGCGCTCGTCGAGCTCGGTGCCCAGAGCCAGCCTGCGGTCGCCGACGAAGAGCCGGTCGTTGTGGACCCGCACCTTGGCACCGTCCTTGACCCGCTTGAAGATCTCCGGCCCCACGTCGTCGAGAAGGGCGATGCCCGAGGCGACCAGCACCTCCGGACCCAGGTTCGGGTAGCGACCGGTGATCGAACGCGAAGCGTTCACCACGGCGACGACGTTGGCCTCGACAAGAGCGTCGGCGGTGACGCGGTCGAGATCGACCTCGTCGAGGATCGCGATGTCCCCCGGTCCGACCCTGCTGAGCAGGCGTTTCGTGTTCTTGTCGATCCTGGCGATACCAGTCACGCCAGGCAGTTCTTCGGTGTTACGCGCGAGCAGTGCAGGCATCTTCATGACGGCCATGATTGACCGAACGCATGGCTCAGCCGTGGAGGCGCGCCGTAACAGGGGCAACTTTTGTCACACACGCACCATGTGTCTCATCGCCGAATCATCACGTCCAGGGTCGGTCTCGATGCTCTCAGTGCGCTGCGCGTTCGGATTCCGCCGTCGCCAGAAGTTCCTCGGCGTGGGCACGTCCGGTGTCGGACTCCCCCAGCCCGGCCAGCATCCGTGCCAGTTCGGCCACCCGCTCGTCCCGATCGAGGGTTCGCACGCTGCTGGTGACGAGTGCACCCTTCTTGCTCTTGCCGATGACGAGGTGATTGTCGGCGAAGGCAGCCACCTGCGGGAGGTGGGTCACCACGATGACCTGATGGGCGCGCGCCAATCTGGACAACCGTTTGCCGATCTCGACCGCGGCGCGTCCACCGACGCCCGCATCGACCTCGTCGAACACCATGACCGAACCGGACGTGGGCGCCGCGAGGACGACCTCCAGTGCCAGCATCACACGTGAGAGCTCACCGCCGGACGCCGACTTCGCGATCGGCAGAGGTGTCGCCCCGGGATGGGCGACGAGCGCGAACTCGACCTTGTCCGGTCCGTCGGCACCGGCGTGCACCTGCTGCCGTGCGACGGTGATCGCGAGCCGGTCATCGGGGGACGCGGGATCGGGGTTGACCGACACCGCGAGGGTGGAGTCACCCATCGCCAGCCCCTTGAGTTCCTTGGACACCTTGTCGGCCATCGACTTCGCCGCCTTGGTACGCAGGTCGTGCAGCTTGCCCGCGGCCGCCTCGACCTTCTCCCTCGCCGCCGTCGCGGCTGTCTCGAGCTCCTCGATGGAGGCGCGCGGGTCCTCGATCTCGGCCAGCCGAGCCTGAGCCTTGATCCGCCAGTCGATGACACCGTCGACGTCGGGTGCGTACTTGCGCACCAAGGTCTTCAGCTCGGCCTGACGGGCCAGCAGCTTGTCGAGCGAGTCGGCATCGGCGGGCAGGCTGGAAGTGAACGCCGTCAGCTCCGCACCGACATCGGTGATGACGGTGAGTGCCTCGGCGACCCGCGGCACCAACTCGCGCAGGGTGTCGTCGGCAGCGGACTCGAGGAGTGTGCGCACCGAGCCCAGCCCCTCGATGATCGACGATCCGGAATCGCCGGCGACGATGTCGTGTGCCTGGTCTGCGGCTGCGCGTATGGATTCGAGGTCGGAGAGCCTGCGGATGGTCGAGGTGAGTTCCTCGTCCTCTCCGGGGACAGGGTCGACGGCGGCGATCTCGTCGATGCCGAAGCGCAGGCGGTCGGCCTCCTGCGCGAGTTCACGATAGTTGGCGCGCCGGACGTCGAGCTCGTCGAGGATCTCCACCCATGCGGCCCGCGCCTTGCGGTAGGCCTCGAGCGCGGCGACCGCCTTGGCCCCGCCGAAGGTGTCGAGCGCGGCGCGCTGATGCTCGGGGCGCAGGAGCCGGAGCTGATCGTTCTGGCCGTGAATCGCCAGCACTGCGGTGGTGAGCTGTCCCATGACCCCCACCGGCACCGACCGCCCGCCCAGGTGTGCACGGGAGCGTCCGTCGGCGCTGACCGTGCGGACGGCGATGACGGTGTCGTCGTCGTCGAGTTCGGCTCCGGTCGAGTCCAGGATCTCGGCGACCACCGGGTCCTTGTGGACCCCCTCGGCATTCGCCAGCCGGAAACGTCCTTCGACGATCGCCTTGGGACTTCCGGTGCGCACGCGTGTGGCATCGGCGCGTGCACCCGACAACAGGTGCAGGCTGGTGACGATCATCGTCTTGCCCGCACCGGTCTCGCCGGTGAGCACGGTGAATCCGGGATGGAAGCGCGCTTGCGCCTCCTCGATGACACCGAGACCGGTGATCGAGATTTCTTCGAGCACCCCTATGCCTGCCTCCCTCGCCAACCCGTGACCGGGAGGGCGAACTTGGTGACGAGTCGGTCTGCGAAGGGATCGGAGTCGATCCGAATCCACCGCACCGAACGCTCGCTGCGCAGAACCTCGACGCGCGCTCCGGCCGGCACCGAGAGTGCGCGGCGGCCGTCGCACAGCGCGAGCGCCGAACGTCCGTTCTTGTCGACTTCCACTGCGATCCGCGACCGCGGGCTCGTCACCATCGGACGGGCGAAGAGCGCGTGCGCGTTGTTCGGGACCACCAGGATCGCCTCGAGATCGGGCCACATCACCGGTCCCCCCGCCGAGAACGCATAGGCGGTCGAACCGGTGGGAGTGGCGACCAGCACGCCGTCGGCGCCGAAGGCCGAGACCGGCCGTCCGTCGACCTCGGTCACGAGTTCGAGCACCCCGTGGTTGCTGGTGTTGAGTACCGCAACCTCGTTGAGTGCCCATCCACAGGCGGTCGGCGGATCCGGGTCCGCCGGGTCGACGATGGCGATGTCGAGGGTCATCCGGGGCTCGACGCGGTAGTCGCGGGCGATGAGTTGCGCCATCACCTCATGCACGCGATGTGCCTCGGCCTCGGCGAGAAACCCGATGTGTCCCAGGTTGATGCCCAGTACGGGGACGTCGGCGGGATAGGCGAGTTCGGCGGCACGCAGGAAGGTCCCGTCGCCGCCGAGCACGATGACGAGTTCGCAACCCTCGGCCGACGCCGACTCCGCAGTCGTCACCTCGACCACGGCACCCAGCTGCCGTAGATGCTCCGGATCCACCGGGGTGTTCACCGACGCGGCGGGTGCCGCGGGGTTCTGGCGGTAGATGACATCGTGATCTGGGACGTCACGGCCGAGGGTGTCGTGGTCGACGACACGCAGAGCGACGCCGGCCGCCGCGCAATGACGGGCGATCGCCTCGATGGTCTCGATGACGTTCTCACGACCCGTGTGGGCGACCACCAAGAACTCGCGGGCACCGGCGGACTCGGCTACCGAATCGTCGGTCACTGGTGGTTCCCTCCGTGTGAAAGTGCTCCGTGAAGGTGCAATGTGTGACGACCAGCCGGGCCACCGGACCGGGCGGTCAGTGCGGACCCTCGGCGACCGCTCGCTCGATCATGGCTCGGAGCTCTTCTCCGGGGCGGGCCGCGGGATGCGAGCCGGCCGCCGACGCTGAGTCCGACCGGTCGACCCTATCGCTCTCCACCGACTCCTCGCCTGCCTGGTGCCCCGACTTCTTGTGCACCGACTCCTTGCGCAACCACAGGAAGAACTCGACGTTGCCCGACGGCCCCGGCAGCGGACTTGCCACGACGCCTCGCGTCCGCAACCCGAGTGCGGCGGCCTCGCTCGCCACGTCGAACACCGCTTCGGCACGCAGTGCGGGATCGCGAACCACCCCGCCGGAGCCCACGCGATCCTTGCCGACCTCGAACTGCGGCTTGACCATCGGGAGCAGATCGGCGCCGGGCGCACAGCATCGGGCCAGTGCCGGCAGCACGAGTCCGAGCGAGATGAACGACAGGTCGGCGACCACCACGTCGACGGGGCCACCGATCGCGTCCGGTTCCAGATGACGGACATTGGTGCGGTCGAGCACGTGTACGCGCTCGTCGTTCTGCAGGCGCCAGATCAACTGCCCGTACCCGACGTCGGCTGCGACCACCTCCCGCACACCGCGCCGTAACAGGACGTCGGTGAACCCGCCGGTCGACGCGCCGGCATCGAGACAACGCCGTCCCTCGACACTCAGGCCCAGCGGTTCGAACGCCTCGAGTGCACCGAGCAACTTGTGTGCGCCACGGGAAGCCCAGTCGTCCTTGGGTGCCTCGTCGACGACGATGGGGGTGTCCCGGGTGACGCCGGTCGCCGGTTTCGCGGCGATCGTTCCGTTCACCTTCACCGCTCCGGCGTCGACCAGTTCGCGCGCCTGCTCACGGGACCGGGCGAGGCCGCGGCGAACCAACTCGGCGTCGAGTCGTGCTCTGATGGCCATCGTCAGCGCCACATCCGGATCGAGGATCGTGTCAGGATCGAGTCGCGTGTCATCGGCGGTCGACCGCATCGAGGGCCGCTGTCAGGGCGTCGTGTGCCTGTTCGAGCAGCACGGCCTGCCGTTCCAGCGACGCCAGCGAGAATGTGTCGCCCACGGACTCGCGGACCGCGTCGACCTGGGACAGCAACTCCGAGACCTCGGCCTCGACGTCGGGTGTTTCCAGGTCGGCCACTTGGCCGGGGAAACCGTCGGTGGCCGGGTCGTGCTGGCGACGCGGCATGGCCCCCGGACTGGGCCGGGGACCATCGTGGCCGGGAGGGTGCTCAGGCGGGAAGCTCATCGTGCACCACGCTAGCCGACGAGGGCGACACCCAGAGAAGCCAGCTTGGTCCGCGCCGACCCGTCGGCGACGATACGCAGCTCCTCGGGATCGGCCGTGCCTGCGTCCACAGCCGCCCAGGTGGCGGCGGCGAGTGCCGGCACGAGCCCGATCTCGGCGCCGGTACCGGTGACCGTCACCGTCGAACCCTCGACCGTGACCGTCCAGTCCGGCTGATGAGACACCCGAACGGCCTCGGCATCCTCGAACAGACCGGCAAGGTCGTCGACGACGTAGGTCGGGCGTTGCTCCGGCGGTGCGGCGAGGAGATCGGTGACCGTGCTGACACCTGTCAGAACGAGTGCGCTCTCGATTCCGACGGCGTGACCGCCCTCGATGTCGGTGTCGAGCCGGTCTCCGACGACGAGCGGGGCGCTGGCCCGCGCGCGTGCGATCGCGTCGGCCATCAGAGGTGCCGCGGGCTTGCCGGCCACGAGCGGCTCCTTGCCGGTCGCGTTGCGCAGGGCGGCAACCATGGAGCCGTTGCCCACCAGCAGACCGCGTTCCGACGGCAGGGTCGCGTCGACGTTGGTGGCCACCCACAGTGCTCCCGCGCGGATCGCCAGCGCGGCCTCGGACAGCTGGGCCCAGCCGGTCTCCGGTGAGTGACCCTGGATGACGGCTGCCGGACGGTCATCGGCACTGCGCGTGACGCCGATACCGACCTCGCGCAGCTCCTGCGCAAGACCGTCCGTGCCGATCACCAGCGCCCGTGACCCGGGCTCGAGGTGCTCCGACAGCAACCGGGCACCCGACTGGGCACTCGTCACCACCAGATCCTCGGTCGCCTCGAAGCCGAGCTCGCGCAGGTGCGCGGCGACTTCGACCGGACGGCGACTCGCATTGTTGGTCACGAAGAATCGTGCGATCGGCAGACGTGCCAGGGTGTCGACGGCGTTCGGCAGGGCGCGGTGCCCCGCGAACACGGTGCCGTCGAGATCGAGCAGGAGCGCGTCGTACCGGTCAGCCAGCGACGTCACCGGTGCCGCCGCCGACGCAGCGGATGCCGCCGGAGCCGACTCAACCGGAGCCGACTCAACCGGAGCCGACTCAACCGGAGCCGACTCGTGGAGGGCGGCGATGGGATTGGGGACACCCTCGACGATCTGGGGCTCGGCCTCGGCCTCCACGGTGTCCGCTGCGGGCGACACGATTGCGGTCTCGTCAGGATCGTCGACGAGCACCGCGCTGTCTGTCTCGACATAACTCGACGTCGCGGAGAGGTCCGCGGTACCGTCCACCGATTCGACGCTGTCGGTGTCATCGGCTACCGGCTCGGCGTTCTCCGCAGGTTCGACGACGGGCACCGTGGCCTCTTCCACCGCCTCGGCACCGTCGAGCGTCTCGCCGGCGCCATCGGCGGGTTGGTAGTCGTCAGCCAGTTCGGCGAGGCGGAACTCGGCGTCGGTCACGTCGTCGACGTCGGCGGCGGCCGCGTTCATGTACCAGGTCATCGCCTCGTCACGGCGACCGGCGGCGTCCAATGCCGACGCGTACGCGTAGAAGAGGCGTGCCGGGCCGGTACCGAGCTGGCCTGGCTTGAGGTTCTCCGCCTGCAGCGTCACCACGGCCTTCTCCGGTTCGCCGAGGTCCATCCGCGCACCGGCCTCGACGATCCGCATCTCCGTCGCGTCCTCGCCGGTCAGCGATCGGCCGTCGTCGCCCCGGGCGATCTCGACGGCGCGCTCGGGACGTCCGAGGCCCCGCTCACAGTCGGCGATCAGCGGCAGCAGGGCCGTGCTGCCGGTGATCCGCTTGGCAGCGCGCAGTTCGGTCGCGGCCTCCTGCCACTCGGCTGCGTTGTACGCGGCAATGCCGGCGGTCTCGCGGACGACACCCACCCGCGATGCACGGGCACGAGCCGCACGGGCGTGCTCCAGTGCGAGCACAGGATCCTCGAGCAGCAGCCGCGACACCATCACGAGATGACGTGCGACGATCTCCGCATTGGTCTTGTCGAGCGACAGCAGGTCCCGGCGGACCTCGGGATCGAGATCCGACGCGGCGACATCCTCGGGCAACGGCGGACCTGGCTGCCGACTGCCGCGATCGGGACCGCGGTCGCGTGCGGGACGATCGGGGCGCCGGCCCTGTCCACCGGGCGCACCCCGCCCTCCCGAATCGCGCGAACCCCGCGTGTCCCGCTGGCCGCGTCCCTCACGACGCGGACGATCACGATCACTCATAGCAGCCAATCTATGCCCTTGAACCTTGTTGGGAAGCATCGCGCCTCACTCCGACCGGTGTGGACGCACGAGAAAAGCCCCGTATTCGACGAAGAGAATTCATCGAATACGGGGCCCTTCTGAAATTGTGTTCGGCGGTGTCCTACTCTCCCACACTGATTAGGGTGCAGTACCATTGGCGCTGGAGGGCTTAGCTTCCGGGTTCGGAATGGGGCCGGGCGTTTCCCCTCCGCTATAGCCGCCGTAACTTTATAAAACAGCACACATACTGTTTGTTTAAACGGTTGTGTGTTGTTTCAGAAGTGTCATAGTGGATGCGAACACACAAACATACTGGTGTATGTGATGTGTGGGTGTTGTTGGTAAGTCCTCGGCCGATTAGTACCAGTCACCTGAACCTATTGCTAGGCGTACAGTTCTGGCCTATCAACCCCATGGTCTGTAGGGGGCCTTAACCACTCAAGGTGGTGAGAAACCTCATCTTGGAACAGGCTTCCCGCTTAGATGCTTTCAGCGGTTATCCCTTCCGAACGTAGCTAACCAGCAGTGCTCCTGGCGGAACAACTGGCACACCAGAGGTTCGTCCGTCCCGGTCCTCTCGTACTAGGGACAGGTTTCCTCAAGTTTCTAACGCGCGCGGCGGATAGAGACCGAACTGTCTCACGACGTTCTAAACCCAGCTCGCGTGCCGCTTTAATGGGCGAACAGCCCAACCCTTGGGACCTACTCCAGCCCCAGGATGCGACGAGCCGACATCGAGGTGCCAAACCATCCCGTCGATATGGACTCTTGGGGAAGATCAGCCTGTTATCCCCGGGGTACCTTTTATCCGTTGAGCGACACCGCTTCCACTTGCCGGTGCCGGATCACTAGTCCCGACTTTCGTCCCTGCTCGACATGTACGTCTCACAGTCAAGCTCCCTTGTGCACTTACACTCAACACCTGATTGCCAACCAGGCTGAGGGAACCTTTGGGCGCCTCCGTTACTTTTTAGGAGGCAACCGCCCCAGTTAAACTACCCACCAGGCACTGTCCCTGAACCCGATCAGGGTCCGAGGTTAGAAGTCCAATACGATCAGAGTGGTATTTCAACAACGACTCCATGAACACTGGCGTGCCCACTTCACAGTCTCCCACCTATCCTACACAAACCGAACCGAACACCAATACCAAGCTATAGTGAAGGTCCCGGGGTCTTTTCGTCCTGCCGCGCGTAACGAGCATCTTTACTCGTACTGCAATTTCGCCGAGTCTGTGGTTGAGACAGCAGAGAAGTCGTTACGCCATTCGTGCAGGTCGGAACTTACCCGACAAGGAATTTCGCTACCTTAGGATGGTTATAGTTACCACCGCCGTTTACTGGGGCTTAAATTCTCAGCTTCGCCACCCGAAAGTGACTAACCGGTCCTCTTAACCTTCCAGCACCGGGCAGGCGTCAGTCCGTATACATCGTCTTACGACTTCGCACGGACCTGTGTTTTTAGTAAACAGTCGCTTCTCTCTGGTCTCTGCGACCCACACCAGCTCAAGCAGTAAATGCCGTCACCAGTCTGGGTCCCCCTTCTCCCGAAGTTACGGGGGCATTTTGCCGAGTTCCTTAACCACAGTTCTCTCGATCGCCTTAGTATTCTCTACCTGACCACCTGTGTCGGTTTGGGGTACGGGCCGTGTACCAACTCACTAGAGGCTTTTCTCGGCAGCATAGGATCATGGAATTCGCCTCAACGGCTACGCATCACCTCTCAGGCTGTATGTGTCCCGGATTTACCTAGAACACGCCCTACAGGCTTACACCAGTACTACCACTCACTGGCCCCACTACCTTCCTGCGTCACCCCATCGCTTGCCTACTACCAGCCGAGGTCCCATGCATCCACCAACTCGAGACCCGAAGGTCCACTCGTCGGTTTCAGGATGGTTAGTACAACTGATTCAGCATGGGCGCGGATACACGGGTACGGGAATATCAACCCGTTGTCCATCGACTACGCCTGTCGGCCTCGCCTTAGGTCCCGACTCACCCTGGGCGGATTAACCTGGCCCAGGAACCCTTGGTCATTCGGCGGCAGAGTTTCTCACTCTGCTTTCGCTACTCATGCCTGCATTCTCACTCCCACACCCTCCACCACTAGATCACTCTGTGGCTTCCACGGATGCAGGACGCTCCCCTACCCACCCACACACCTGGTTCAACCCCCGTAAGGGAAGAACGGGCTATTGTGTGAGTGCCGCGGCTTCGGCGGTGTACTTGAGCCCCGCTACATTGTCGGCGCAGGATCACTTGACCAGTGAGCTATTACGCACTCTTTCAAGGGTGGCTGCTTCTAAGCCAACCTCCTGGTTGTCTTCGCGACCCCACATCCTTTTCCACTTAGTACACGCTTAGGGGCCTTAGCCGGCGATCTGGGCTGTTTCCCTCTCGACTACGAACCTTATCGCCCGCAGTCTCACTGCCACACTCTCACTTACCGGCATTCGGAGTTTGGCTGACGTCAGTAACCCTGTGGGGCCCATCGGCCATCCAGTAGCTCTACCTCCGGTAAGAAACATGTGACGCTGCACCTAAATGCATTTCGGGGAGAACCAGCTATCACGGAGTTTGATTGGCCTTTCACCCCTACCCACAACTCATCCCCTCCATTTTCAACTGAAGTGGGTTCGGGCCTCCACGACGTCTTACCGTCGCTTCACCCTGGCCATGGGTAGATCACTCCGCTTCGGGTCTAGACCCGGCGACTCAAACGCCCTATTCAGACTCGCTTTCGCTACGGCTACCCCACACGGGTTAACCTCGCCACCGAGCACTAACTCGCAGGCTCATTCTTCAAAAGGCACGCCATCACCCACCACCACAAGGGTGCACAGGCTCTGACGGATTGTAAGCGTCCGGTTTCAGGTACTATTTCACTCCCCTCCCGGGGTACTTTTCACCTTTCCCTCACGGTACTTGTCCGCTATCGGTCACCAGGAAGTATTCAGGCTTACCGGGTGGTCCCGGCAGATTCACAGCAGATTCCACGAGCCCGCTGCTACTTGGGAAAATTCATCACGCAAGACCACATGTTTTCAGCTACCGGACTCTCACCGACTACGGCAGACCATTCCAGGCCACTTCACCTAACACATGGTTTTCTGACTCACGCCCAGACAGGTAGATCTGAGAAGATGAACCCCACAACCCCACACACACAACCCCTACCCGGTTACACATGCGCATGGTTTAGCCTCCTCCGCTTTCGCTCGCCACTACTCACGGAATCACAATTGTTTTCTCTTCCTATGGGTACTGAGATGTTTCACTTCCCCACGTTCCCCCCACACAGCCTATACATTCAGCTGGTGGTAACACGACATCACTCGTGCTGGGTTTCCCCATTCGGACACCCTCGGATCACAGCTCGTTTGACAACTCCCCGAGGACTATCGCGGCCTACCACGTCCTTCATCGGCTCCTGGTACCAAGGCATCCACCGAACGCCCTTAAACACTTACAACAACACCTACAAACAACCCCCCACCCAACACAACCCAAAAGGCCATGCCAGCGAGGGACCGAATGTAGACATCACAAAACATTTTCTGCTAAATCACAGACCAACAAAAATTGTTGATTTGAAATAAAGATGCTCGCATCCACTATGCACTTCTCAAACAACACACACCCACAACCGACCCGCGCTCCCCCGACCACCACAGCCGAGATCCACACACACATCCGCATCATGAGCAGTCCAGAGACAACACAAATGTGTTCTCTCAGAACCCCGATAGTGTGACAAGAACACACCCACCTCACAGTGAGCGTCGACCGATGACCCCGGCATGAGCCGGCACCACCACATGGCCTGTCTGATGTTTCACCCTGAACACACACTCGCCGCAGAACATACGCCCACAGAAACGAGTGTTGTTGTGTGCTCCTTAGAAAGGAGGTGATCCAGCCGCACCTTCCGGTACGGCTACCTTGTTACGACTTCGTCCCAATCGCCGATCCCACCTTCGACAGCTCCCTCCCACAAGGGGTTAGGCCACCGGCTTCGGGTGTTACCGACTTTCATGACGTGACGGGCGGTGTGTACAAGGCCCGGGAACGTATTCACCGCAGCGTTGCTGATCTGCGATTACTAGCGACTCCGACTTCATGGGGTCGAGTTGCAGACCCCAATCCGAACTGAGACTGGCTTTAAGGGATTCGCTCCACCTCACGGTCTCGCAGCCCTCTGTACCAGCCATTGTAGCATGTGTGAAGCCCTGGACATAAGGGGCATGATGACTTGACGTCATCCCCACCTTCCTCCGAGTTGACCCCGGCAGTCTCCTGCAAGTCCCCGGCATAACCCGCTGGCAATACAGGACAAGGGTTGCGCTCGTTGCGGGACTTAACCCAACATCTCACGACACGAGCTGACGACAGCCATGCACCACCTGTACACCAACCACAAGGGGGGCTATATCTCTATAGCTTTCTGGTGTATGTCAAACCCAGGTAAGGTTCTTCGCGTTGCATCGAATTAATCCACATGCTCCGCCGCTTGTGCGGGCCCCCGTCAATTCCTTTGAGTTTTAGCCTTGCGGCCGTACTCCCCAGGCGGGGTACTTAATGCGTTAGCTACGGCACGGATTCCGTGAAAAGGAACCCACACCTAGTACCCACCGTTTACGGCGTGGACTACCAGGGTATCTAATCCTGTTCGCTACCCACGCTTTCGCTCCTCAGCGTCAGTTACTACCCAGAGACCCGCCTTCGCCACCGGTGTTCCTCCTGATATCTGCGCATTTCACCGCTACACCAGGAATTCCAGTCTCCCCTGTAGTACTCAAGTCTGCCCGTATCGCCTGCACGCCTGCAATTGAGTTGCAGAATTTCACAGACGACGCGACAAACCGCCTACGAGCTCTTTACGCCCAGTAATTCCGGACAACGCTCGCACCCTACGTATTACCGCGGCTGCTGGCACGTAGTTGGCCGGTGCTTCTTCTCCAGGTACCGTCACTTGCGCTTCGTCCCTGGTGAAAGAGGTTTACAACCCGAAGGCCGTCATCCCTCACGCGGCGTCGCTGCATCAGGCTTGCGCCCATTGTGCAATATTCCCCACTGCTGCCTCCCGTAGGAGTCTGGGCCGTGTCTCAGTCCCAGTGTGGCCGATCACCCTCTCAGGTCGGCTACCCGTCGTCGCCTTGGTAGGCCATTACCCCACCAACAAGCTGATAGGCCGCGGGCCCCATCCCACACCGCAAAAGCTTTCCACCAACCCCCATGCGAGGGAAGGTCATATCCGGTATTAGACCCAGTTTCCCAGGCTTATCCCAGAGTGCAGGGCAGATCACCCACGTGTTACTCACCCGTTCGCCACTCGAGTACCCAGCAAGCTGGGCCTTTCCGTTCGACTTGCATGTGTTAAGCACGCCGCCAGCGTTCGTCCTGAGCCAGGATCAAACTCTCCATGAAAAAATAGCGAAACAACCAACCCCCAAAAGAGCCAGCATTTCAACACAATCAGGAAAGCAAAACCTGACCAATCCAAAAACTAGCAACACCCACCCCAAAAAGGCAGATGCCACAAAAACAAACAAAAACATCTACATCCATAAAGAATGCACGATGCCAAATTGGCATCAGACAATTCATCATCACACTATCGAGTTCTCAAAGAACACACACCCACCGGACGTCCTCTACATGAGAGGCGGCTCCTGATGAGCTTCCCAGAGCGCGGTGTGACCCGCTCTCTTGTTCTCGGGAGTGCCCCGCACAGGCGACCCCGACCATCGGTCAGGGCGCTTTTACCGCCCCGGGGCTTGCAGCTCCGGGGCTTGCTCTCTGCGGTGCGTCAATTAAGTTACACAGGCGCGAACAACGCGTCAAATCGCCTGGTCAGGGGGCTAGTCGCGCTCCGGCAAAACTCTTCTTCCCTCGGCGAACGACCAACCAGCGCCCGTGGAGCAGGTCGGCGTCGGTCGGCTGCCACTCGGGATCGGTGATCTTGGTGTTGTTCACGTACGCGCCACCCTCGGACACCGCACGCCGCGCAGCCTTGTTGCTCTCCGAGAGTTTGGTGTCGACGAGCAGTTCCACGATGGTCGGCCGCGCGGCCTGGTACTCCGCGACCGAGGTCTCGCCCACAGCTGCGGCGAGAGTCGACTCATCGAGCTCGTCGAGCTCGGCACGGCCGAACAACGCCTGGCTGGCCAGCTCGACGGCAGCGGTGTTCGCCTCCCCGTGGATGAGGGTGGTCATCTCGGCGGCCAGCCGCTTCTGCGCGAGACGCAGGTGAGGCTTCTCGGCGGTTGCGCTCTCGAGCTCCTCGATCTCCTCACGGTCCAGGAAGGTGAACCACCGCAGGTACCGCACGACGTCGGCGTCGGCGGTGTTCACGAAGTACTGGTACCAGGCGTAAGGACTGGTGAGCTCGGGATCGAGCCACAGGCTGCCGCCGCCGGTGGATTTGCCGAACTTCTTTCCGTCCGACGACGTCACCAACGGCACCGTCAGAGCGTGTAGCGAGCTGCCGTCGAGGCGTCGTCCCAGGTCCACGCCACCGATGATGTTTCCCCACTGATCGGAACCACCGATCTGGAGGAGACAGCCGTACCGGCGATTTAGCTCGACGAAGTCGTTGGACTGCAGCAGGAGGTAACTGAATTCGGCGTAGCTCATGCCGTCGCCCTCGAGTCGACGCTTCACCGTGTCCCGGGCGAGCATCACGTTCACCGAGAAGTGCTTGCCCAGATCGCGAAGGAACTCGATCGCAGACAGCTGCCCGGTCCAGTCCAGGTTGTTCACGACGACCGCGCCGGTCGGCGACGAATCGATGTCGACGAACCGCCTGAGCTGTGCGTCGATACGGCCGGCCCACTCGGCGACCGTGTCGGGCGCATTCATGGTCCGCTCCCCCACGTCGCGCGGGTCGCCGATCAGTCCGGTGGCGCCACCTGCGAGGACGATCGGCCGGTGTCCGGCGAGCTGGAATCGCCTCAGTGTCAGGAGAGGGACCAGATGGCCGGCATGCAGACTCGCGGCTGTCGGGTCGAAGCCGGCGTAGAGCGTGATGGGGCCGTTGGCCAGCGCCTCACCCAGGGCGCCCAGGTCGGTCGATTGTGCGATCAGACCTCGCCACTCGAGTTCCTCGAGGATGTCGACGGTCCCAGCGCTGGTGCTGGTATCTGGCTTGGCGGTCTCGGCACTCACACCACGATCTTGTCATCCGCCGGTAGCGACGCGTGTAGGAGGTGACGCCCGGCGTTCGATCTAGTGCGGCGCGATCAACCGTTCGTGCTCGGCGTCGTCGACCTTGCGCGCCTCGTCGATGAGCATGACGGGGATGCCGTCGGAGTCGATCCGGTAGGCCACGTGCAGGCGCGGGTTGTAGAGCTCGTCGCCGGCGTTGATCAGCGGGCCGTGGTCCTGTGGGCAGGCCAGTCGTTCGCGCACGATCGGGTCGATGGCCTCAGCGCGTGTCGTCACCCGCTCAGCCTAGGACATCGCTCGGCGTCGTCCCGGCCCAGTCCAGCTTCTCCGCGATGGTCCGCGTGTACCGGCGATAACGCCCGTCCTCGTCCCGATACCAGACGCGAGCGCCGGGAGCCGGAATCCCCTCGTCGACGAATCCCGTGCTCAGCGGGCGGTACGAGGCAGAAACCGGGATCTCGTCGACGACACGGATCAGGTGGGGGCGCTCCTGCGCCGGGAACTGACCGAGGGCGACACGCAACTGCGTGACCGTCAGGGATTCGACCTTCGCCCCGGAACGAAGTGTCAGCGCGGCGATGACGACCTGACGTCCTGGATCACCGACGCCGTAGACGACGACCTGGTCGACCATCGGCATGCGGGAGAGCGCGTGCCCGATCGGCGGGATGAAGACGGGCCCGTGTGCGGTCGTCAGCACCCGGTCCGTGGAACCGAGGAAGTACAGGTCGTTGTCGGCGTCGCGCACGAACAAGTGGCCCGAGACCTCCCAACGGTCCCTGGCGGTGAAGACACCGCGCAGCACGGTGCCGTTGGTGTCGAACTTGTGTTTGGCCTTCGACAACAGCAGTCCCGGCTCCCCGATCTCGGCTCTACGGACGAAGCCCGAGTCGTCGATGAGCAGACGGTCGCTGTCGATGTCGTATGCGACGACCTCCACCGGGTTGGTCTCCGGCAGAGGGCGGCCCACCGAGGACAGTTTGTCGCCGGAGACGTTGGCCAGGATCGCCGAACCGTCGGCGGTGGCGAAGAACTCCAGGATGCGGGCGCGCGGGAAACTGCGGCAGACGTCTTCCCACAGGCCTGCGGACATCCCCGAACCCATGAACAGCCGGATGGGGTTGTGCTGGTTGATGCGGAAACCCGGGTCCCGGACGACGCCGTTCAGCATCGACCAGGTGTAGGAGACGACGGTGATGCCGTATCGCTGGACCTCGGTCGCGAAGTTCTGGGGGTCGATGCCGTTCGACAGCGCGATCCGCGAACGACCGACAACGGTGGCGCCGAGCGTGGTCAGCAGGCCCGATGCGTGATGCAGGGGCGGCAAGCAGTACACCGTGTCGCGGTCGGTCAGCGCCGCAGCCGATGCCGCGCCGAAGGCTGACATCGCGAAGCGGTGATTGGTGACCGGCCACGGGAAGAGCTTGCCCTGGGCGCGACTGAACAGGATGAACGCCAGGTCGCCCGCCAGACCGGGATCGGGTCGGTACCACGACGGCAGAACCACGGCCGCCGGGTCGATCCGTTCCATGTCGACCACCCGCGTGCCGTCGGCGCCGTCGATGGCACGTGACTCGCCGCTACCCCCGCCGAGTACGAGTACGCGCCCGGAAGCGGCGGCCGCCTGGTCCAGATGAGTCGGGTCGGTGACGATGACCGAGCTGTCCGCGAGACGCAACATCTCCCGCAGGTCCGCGTCACCGGCGAGGAGGACCGACACCGCGCCCAGTCGGGACAGGGCCGCGACGACGACCAGCGCACTGGGACGGGTCTCCATCAGGACACCGATGTGCTGACCGGGACGCACCCCGCAATCGATGAGCCCGGCGACCACGTTGTTGATGCGGGTGTCGACCTGCGCGTGGGTGAGGACCCGGTTCTCGAACAGGAACAGTTCGTTGTCGCCACCGCGTTTGGTGTTCTCCGCCATCAACTTCGACAACGAGATGCGCGTGCCGCTCTGGATCTGGCCGAGACGCAGGAGCCTGGGCACGGTACGCACCGATTCCGAGGCGACCGCGCGCGAGGTGCGTTGCAGAGAATTCGCGAATCCGAGGAGCTCGCGGGACGCGGCGGTACCGGCGTCGGCGACCGAACCCACGCCGTGGGTGATGCGCGAGGAGAGACTCACACCGCCGCCGTGACCATGTTCCACCAGCGACATCTCCGAGATCAGCTCCGGGCGCCGACCGTTGGACGACAGCCAGTTGACCCATTCGGCGGTGGTCGGCCAGGTGTGCTGACCTGCCGCGGTGCCGACCACGAGCCCGAAATGTCCCACGGGGAGGGTGGATTCGTACACCTCGGCGTCGGGTGCGGCCCGGACGATTCCGCGTACCGCCGTCGGCTGCCCGATGTCGTCGGCCTCGCCCACGAAGGCCAGGACCGGGCAGGTTATCTCGGTCAGCGAGACGAGATCGCCGTTGACCACGAACCCACCCGAGACCATCCGGTTGTGCGCGACGAACTGCCGCAGCAACTCGGCGATCGCCGGACCGGACCAGGCCACCCAGCCGTCGGCCTCGAGGAAACGACGTTGGTCCTCGCGCGGGAGCAGGGCCTCGCGGTCGTGCAACCGGCGGAGGAAGTCGATTCGGCTGCGGACCGTCTTGACCGGGTCGAGCAGCTGGAAGCCGGTGCGAGCCATCCAGTCCCGGACCCAGAGATTGCGCGAGAACGCTTTGTCGGCCAGGAACTCGGCGGCCGGGGCGACGAGCCCGGCGGGCAGCCCCAACGGGAGCGCGGCGAGAACGTCGACGGGGCTGCCGAACGTGATCAGGCTGGCGATGCCCTTGGACCTGCGATACGCCGCCGCCTGGTAGGCGAACATGCCACCCTGCGAGTAGCCGGCGAGATGGATGTCGCGGCCCGTCGCCTCGACGATCAGGTCGATGGCCCGGCTGATAGCGACCACGTGGTCGGCGAGGTTGCGCTCCATCCCGCCCTCTTCGGAATCGGGCGAACCGAAGTCGATGACCCAGGGCGTGATGCCGTTGCGGTGCAGGACGGAGACCGCGCCGTTCTGGTCGGTGACGTCGTAGACGTTGGCCGACACCATCATCGGCGGTACGAGCACGATGTTCGGACCGGTCGAGGGCTCGTTCGGGAAATACCGGCGGAGCCGGAACATCTTCTGCGTCTCGACGATCGCGAACGGCGCAGGCTCGGTGCCGGTCTCGAGGCCGCCGAAGCGCAGCACCTCGAGTCCGTTCTGAGCAGTGGCCAGCACCCGACCGACGACTCCACCGATATCAGGGACCCCGTCCCAACCCACCATCGTGTTCGTTCCCTCCCCGGCACCGCCGAACGTTGCGCACCGATCACCCGGTGACTGAGGTCACTGTACTCACGTGATGGCCGTCAGCGTCGCCCTCCCGGCCCAGCGGTCCAGCGTGTCCGGAGATCGGCGGTCTGCGCGGTGATGACGTCGATCTGACGACGCACCTGGACCGGCGCCGTACCGCCGTGCGCACTGCGCGATTCCACCGAGCCGCGCACCGTCAGCACATCGCGAACGGCCGGCGTCAGCGAGGGATTGATGGCCGCGAGGGTGTCGTCGTCGAGCTCGTCGAGACCGACACCGCGCGACTCCGCTTCACGCACACAGGCTCCGGCGACCTCGTGCGCGACCCGGAACGGCACTCCCTGCCGGACCATCCACTCCGCGATGTCGGTGGCGAGCGTGAAGCCGGCAGGCGCGAGCTCGGCCATGCGCTCGGTGTGGAACTCGAGGGTCGCGACCAGGCCGGTCACCGCGGGCAGCAGCAGTTCGAGCTGCGCGACCGCGTCGAAGACCGGTTCCTTGTCCTCCTGGAGGTCGCGGTTGTAGGCCAACGGCTGCGCCTTGAGGGTCGCCATCAGACCGGTCAGATCTCCGATCAGACGACCCGCCTTGCCGCGCATCAGTTCGGCGACGTCCGGATTCTTCTTCTGCGGCATGATCGAACTGCCCGTCGACCACGCGTCGGCCAGCGTGACATACCCGAATTCCGGTGTGCTCCAGATGATCACCTCTTCGGACAACCGGGACAGGTCGACCGCGATCATCGCGAAGACGAACGCGGCCTCGGCGGCGAAGTCACGTGCGGAGGTGGCGTCGATGGAGTTCTCCGCCGGGGCGTCGAAGCCGAGGTCGGCGGCGATCGCCGCCGGGTCGAGACCGAGCGACGAACCGGCCAGTGCGCCGGAACCGTACGGTGACACCGCAGTTCGACGATCCGCGTCGGCGAGCCGGTCGATGTCGCGCAGCAACGGTTGCGCGTGGGCGAGCAGATGATGCCCGAGCAGCACGGGCTGCGCCGCCTGCAGGTGCGTCTTGCCCGGCATGATCGCGTCGGGATGTGCCGCCGCCTGCGCGGTCAGCGCGTCGACGACGTCGAGGAGTCCCAGCGCGACGCGACGCATCGCCGCGCGCAGCCACATCCGGAACAGTGTGGCGACCTGATCGTTACGCGAACGACCCGCGCGCAGGCGGCCGCCGAGTTCGGCGCCGACCCGCTCGATCAGCCCTCGTTCGAGGGCACCGTGGACATCCTCATCGGAGTCCGCCGGACCGAAGGTGCCGTCGGCGACGTCGGCCGCGAGGCGATCGAGACCGTCGAGCATGGCGGTCAGGTCCTCGGCGGTGAGAAGCCCGGCCTTGTTCAGGACCCGGGCGTGCGCCTTGGACGCCTCGATGTCGAAAGGTGCCAGCGCCCAGTCGAAGTGGGTCGACTTGCTCAGCGCCGCCATCGCCTCGGCCGGACCGCCGGCGAACCGCCCGCCCCAGAGCGAACCCTGGTTGGTGGTTCCGCCGGCGTCCCCGCCGTCGTGAGAGGTCCCGGCACTCACAGATTCAGGTCCCGCTTGGCCGCGATCTTCGACGACAGGCCGTGCAGCTCGACGAATCCGCGAGCCGCCGACTGATCGAAGGTGTCGCCCTCGTCGTAGGTGGCGAGGTTGAAGTCGTAGAGCGACTCCGGGCTACGACGCCCGGTGGCGGCGATGGTGCCGCCGTGCAGGGTGAGTCGGATCTCGCCGGTGACGTGTTCCTGGGTGGAGGCCACGAACGCGTCCAGCGAACGCTTCAACGGTGAGAACCACAGGCCGTCGTAGACCAGCTCGGCCCACTTCTGGTCGGTGCCGCGCTTGTAGCGGCCGAGTTCGCGCTCGAGGGTGACGTGCTCGAGTTCCTCGTGGGCGCGGATCAGGACCATCGCGCCCGGGGCCTCGTACACCTCGCGGCTCTTGATACCCACCAGACGATCCTCGACGACGTCGAGACGACCGACGCCCTGTGCGCCGGCGCGACGATTGAGTTCCTGGATGGCCTCGAGAACACTGACCGGACGCCCGTCGATGCTGATCGGGCGGCCCTTGTCGAAGCCGATGATGACCTCGTCGGGCGAGTTCCAGTTGACCGTGGGGTCCTCGGTGTAGTCGTAGACGTCCTTGGTCGGCGCGTTCCACAGGTCCTCGAGGAAGCCTGTCTCGACGGCCCGGCCCCACACGTTCTGGTCGATGGAGAACGGCGACTTCTTGCTGACGTTGATCGGGATGCCGTTCTCGCCGGCGAACGCGATGGCCTTCTCACGGGTCCAGGCATAGTCGCGGACGGGCGCGAGGACCTCCAGATCGGGTGCGAGAGTGGCGAATCCGACCTCGAAGCGGACCTGATCGTTGCCCTTGCCGGTGCAACCGTGGGCCACGACGGTGCCGCCGTGATCGCGCGCTGCGGTGACGAGATGCTTGGCGATCAGCGGGCGCGAGAGCGCCGAGACCAGCGGATAGCGGTCCATGTAGAGGGCGTTCGACGTGATGGCACCGAGGCAGTACTCGTCGGCGAACTCGTCGCGGGCGTCGACCACGACGGCCTCGACCGCGCCGCACTCGAGTGCGCGCCGGCGGATGACCTCCATGTCCTCGCCGCCCTGCCCGAGGTCGAGCGCCACGGCGACGACCTCCTTGCCGGTCTCCTTCTGAATCCAGCTGATAGCGACCGAGGTGTCCAGGCCGCCCGAATACGCGAGTACGACACGTTCTGCCATGAGGTGAAGCTCCTGTTCTAGCGTTGACCCGAGTCCATCATCGGACCCGGGGTTCCGACAACACCGTCCGGGTGTCGGTTGGGTGTCGGGGAGTCTGTGGTGTGGGTGAGTGGTGCCTTGGGTGAGTATGTCCGTGGGTGTGGCGCCGCTCGATCGGCCGGCGGCTACACGAGACCCTCGATCCGCCGGGCGAGTCCGGCCCCGTCGAGCGGTTCGCGGGCCACGACGAAGATCGTGTCGTCCCCGGCGATCGTGCCGACCACGTCCGGAAGACGCGCGCGGTCCAGTGCGGCGGCCAGATAGTGCGCCGCACCCGGCGGGGTTCGCAGGACCGCGAGGTTGCCGCTGCTGTCGGTCGAGACCAGCAGGTCCGAGACGAGCCTGCCGAGTCGATCGGTACCGCCGGACACACCGCGGACCGGCGAACCGTCCTCGGGCACGACGTACACGCCGGCACCGCCGTCGGCGGCGCGCAGTTTGACGGCACCGAGCTCGTCGAGGTCACGCGAGAGCGTCGCCTGGGTGGCCTCCACGCCTTCCTCGGCCAGTAACCGCTGCAACTCGGACTGACTCCGTACCTGGTGCGTGGACAGGATCTCGATGATTCGCGCATGCCGTCCCGCCCGCGTTGCGGCCAGGCGGCTCTCCGAGGGTTCGGCTCCGGCGGTCATCGGTCTTCCCGGGTCATCGGTCTTCTTTTCGGGTCACTGGTGCTCCAGCAGCCAGATGAGCAGCGCCTTCTGCGCGTGCAGGCGGTTCTCGGCCTCGTCGAACACCACGCTGCGCGGACCGTCGATGACCGAGCCGGTGATCTCGTCGCCGCGATGCGCAGGCAGGCAGTGCAGGACGATCGCGTCGTCGGCGGCATGCGCGAGCAGTTCGTCGTTGATCTGGTACGGCCGGAACGGCGCAGTGCGGTCCTTGCCGTCCTCCTCCTGCCCCATCGACACCCAGGTGTCGGTGACGAGGACATCTGCGTTCTCCGACGCGGCGGCGGGATCGGTGACGAGGCGCACCGACCCGCCGGTCTCCGCGGCACGGCGTTCGGTCGCCGCGATGATCGCCGGATCGGGCCGGAAGCCCTCGGGTGAGCTGATCGTGACGTGCATCCCCGCGGTGACGCCGCCGAGGGCCAGCGAGTGCGCCATGTTGTTGGCACCGTCGCCCAGATAGGTCATCTTCAGACCCGCGGGTGACCCCTTGTGCTCGATGATGGTCTGCAGATCGGCGAGCACCTGACACGGGTGGAACTCGTCGGACAGTGCGTTGACCACCGGCACGGTCGCGGTCGAGGACAGCGCCTCCAGTCGCTCCTGGCCGAAGGTCCGCCACACGATCGCATCGACGAACCGCGACAGCACGCGTCCGGTGTCCTCGAGCGTCTCCTCGCGTCCGAGCTGCGTCGTTCGGCCGTCGACGACCACGGCGTGGCCGCCGAGCTGGGCGATACCGACCTCGAACGAGAAGCGGGTACGCGTCGAGTTCTTGTCGAAGATCACCCCGACGCCGCGCGGACCCTCCAGGGGACGGAACGCGAACGGTGTGGCCTTCACCTCGGCGGCGATGGCGAGGACCTCGGCCTGCTCGGCCGGGGAGAGGTCGTCGTCGCGCAGGAAATGCCGGGTCATGCCTTGTCCCCCTCGTTCGGTGTGGTCGATCGTGTCGATGCGGCCTGCGCGTCAACGGCGCGGTCTGCAGCGGCACGGTCTGCTGCGGCCGATTCCGCTGCGGCGGAGAGGATTCCGGGCAGCGCCTGCACGAAGCTCTGCCCCTGTTCCTCGGTGAGGATCAGCGGCGGCGCCAGGCGCAGCACATCGGGTGCCGGCGCGTTGATCAGGAAGCCCGCCTCGCGGGCGGCGAGCTCCGCGCGACCCGAGATCTCATCGGTCAGCACGACGCCGAGCAGCAGACCGGCTCCGCGCACATGCGAGATCAGCGGGTGACCGAGGTCCTCGATCCCGGAGGCGATCGATTTGCCCACCGCGGCAACGTGATCGCAGAGCCCCTCGGACTCGATCACGCCCAGGACGGCCAGCGCCGCGGCCGCACTGACGGGGTTACCGCCGAAGGTGGTGCCGTGCTGTCCCGGTTGGAAGAGCTCGGCGGCCGCGCCGGTGGCGATGCAGGCGCCGATCGGCAGCCCTCCGCCCAGGCCCTTGGCGAGGGTCATCACGTCGGGCACCACACCGGCCTGCTGGTGGGCGAAGAATGTGCCCGTACGAGCCACACCGGTCTGGACCTCGTCGAGGATCAGCAGGGCACCACGCTCTTCGGTGATCCGCCGCGCGGCCGCCAGGTAGTCGGCAGGAGGCACGATGACGCCGGCCTCACCGAGGATCGGCTCGAGGATCACCGCCGCGGTCTGGTCGGTGACCGCGGCGTCGAGCGCGTCGACGTCGCCGTACGGGACGAAGCGCACGCCGGCCGGCATCGGCTCGAACGGTGCACGTTTGGCCGGCTGCCCGGTCATCGCGAGCGCACCCATGGTGCGGCCGTGGAAGGCCTTCTCCGCGGCGACGATCTCCGGTCGGCCGGTGCGGCGGGCCAGCTTGAACGCGGCCTCGTTGGCCTCGGTTCCCGAGTTGCAGAAGAACGCCCGGCCGGGGTGGCCGAACTTGTCGAGGAGCTTCTCCGCGAGTTCGACGACGGGTGGCGCGATGTAGAGGTTCGACACGTGCCCGAGGGTCTGGAGCTGGGTGGTGACGGCCTCGATGATCGCCGGGTGCGCGTGGCCGAGGGCGTTCACCGCGATCCCGCCGAGCAGGTCGAGGTAACGCGTGCCGTCGGCGTCGGTGACATAGGGGCCGCTCCCCCCGACCAGTGCGATCGGCGGGGTGCCGTAGTTGTTCATCAGCGACTGGGCCCAGCGCTGCTGCAGGGGCGCGGTCATGAGTTCTCCTGTGTCTGTGGTTCATCCGCGGCGCGCGGCGGGACGGCCGATCCGGCCTCGCGCGGTCCGACCACGGTGGTGCCGGTCGAGCTCTCGGTCAACAGCTCGGCGAGCACGGAATGGGCGACCCGTCCGTCGATCACGTGGGCGCGTTGCACTCCCCCGGTCACCGCGCGCAGGCAGGCCTCCATCTTCGGGACCATCCCCGCGTCCAGCGACGGCAGCAGTCCGGCGACCGCATCGGTGTCGATCTGCGACACCAGCGACCCCCGATCGGGCCAGTCGGTGTACAGACCTTCGACGTCGGTCAGCATCACCAGCCGCGACGCACCGAGAGCTTCGGCGAGGGCGCCGGCGGCGGTGTCGGCGTTGATGTTGTGGACGACGCCGTCGCGGTCGGGCGCGAGGGTCGAGACCACCGGGATGCGCCCGGCGGCAACGAGATCGAGCACCGCGGAAGTGTTGACCGATGCGATGTCACCGACCAGACCGATGTCGGTCGGCACGCCTTCGACGAGGACGGTGCGGCGGGCCGCGGTGAACAGATGCGCATCCTCGCCGGTGATCCCCACCGCGTAGGGGCCGTGGGCGTTGATCAGGCCGACGAGTTCGCGGCCGACCTGACCGAACAGAACCATCCGGGCAACGTCCATCACCTCCGGGGTGGTCACCCGGAATCCGCCCTTGAACTCACCCTGCAGGCCGAGTCGCTTCAGCATCGCCGAGATCTGCGGCCCACCGCCGTGGACGACGACGGGATGCATGCCGCACGCACGCAGGAACACCATGTCCGCGGCGAAGGCCTTCTTGAGGTCGTCGTCGACCATCGCGTTGCCGCCGTACTTGACCACGACGGTCGCCCCGGCGAGTTCCTGCAGGGCGGGCAGCGCCTCGGCGAGAACAGTCGCCTTGGCCAGTCCGGCCGCGGGATCGATCCGGTGCCCGTGCCCCGTTGCATCCGTGCTCATGAGGAGTACGCCGAGTTCTCTTCGACGTAGGCGTGGGAGAGGTCGGTGGTCCGGATGCTCGCCGACGCCTCGCCCAGTTTCAGGTCGATGAGGACCTCGATGTCGGGGCCCGACAGGTCGACGTCGCGCGCGCCGTCGACGCCACAACCGTTCTCACACACCGGAGAGCCGTTGAACGACACGGCAATCCGGTCCGGATCGATGGTCACCGGCGACGCGCCGACCGCGGCGAGTACCCGACCCCAGTTGGGATCGGAGCCGAACAGCGCGGTCTTGACCAGCGAGTCTCGGGCCACCATGCGGGCGACGGTCAGCGCGTCGTCCTCGGTGTGCGTACCGGTCACCGTGATGACCACCCTCTTGGTCACGCCCTCGGCGTCGGCCATCATCTGTGCGGCGAGGTCGTCGCAGACGGCGAAGACCGCTTCGTCGAGATCGGCCTGGTCGACCGGGATCTGACTTGCACCCGAACTCAACAGCAGCACAGTGTCATTGGTGGAGCACGCGCCGTCGATGTCGAGCCGGTCGAAGGTGCGTGCAGTTGCCTTGCGGAGAGCGGAGTCGAGCTGCTCGGAGGTTGCCGCGGCATCGGTGGTCAGCACGACCAGCATGGTCGCCAGCGAGGGCGCCAGCATGCCCGCGCCCTTACCCATCCCGCCGACGTTCCAGCCCGCAGGATGGTGCAGCGCAGCCTGTTTCGGCACCGTGTCGGTGGTCATGATGGCGTGTGCGGCGTCGGTGCCGCCGGACAGACCGCCGCCCATCTCCTGCACGATCTCGGTGACACCTGCGAGGAGCTTGTCCATCGGCAGTCGGTCACCGATGAGACCGGTCGAACAGACCGCGACCTCGACGGCACCGGTGCTGGTCCCCCAGTTGCTGAGCGCCTCGGCGACCGCCTCGGCGGTCCGGTGGGTGTCCTGGAATCCGCCGGGACCGGTGCAGGCGTTGGCGCCGCCGGAATTGAGGACGACCGTGCGCAACCGCCCCGTGGTGAGGACCTGTTGCGACCACAGCACCGGCGCGGCCTTCACCTGGTTGCGGGTGAAGACACCCGCCGCGGCGTGATCGGGACCCTCGTTGAAGACCAACGCGAGGTCGAGGGCACCGGAAACCTTGATACCGGCGGCGATTCCGGCCGCTCGGAACCCGAGCGGCGCGGTGACACCCTGCTCGCGGACGAGTCTCGGATGGTCGCCGGGCGCGCCACCCTCGATCCGGTCGTCTGCGCCGGATTGCGTCTGTTCTGCGCCGGTCACGGTGCCACTCCCACGGTGCTCAGTCCCTCGTTCTCTGTCCATCCCAGCGCCAGGTTCATCGATTGGACCGCGGCGCCGCCGGTCCCCTTGGTCAGGTTGTCCACCGCGCCGACGACGACCAGCGTCTGTGCGCGCTCGTCGACGGTCACACCGAGCTGGACCGCGTTGGACCCGATGACCGACCCGGTGGCCGGCAGCCGCCCGTCGGGCAGGACGTGGATGAACTCCTCGTCGGCGTATGCCTTCTCATAGACGGCCCGCGCCTCGGCCCCGGTCGCGGTGGTCCGCGCGGTGCACGTGGCGAGGATGCCGCGTGCCATCGGCGCGAGGATCGGCGTGAACGAGACGGTGACGGGCTGCTCGGCGGCCGCCGACAATGCCTGCGAGATCTCCGGGGTGTGCCGGTGGACCCCGCCCACCCCGTAGGCGCGCGCAGAACCGATGACCTCGGACGCCAGGAGATCGACCTTGGGCGAGCGTCCCGCACCCGACGCACCGCTGACGGCGACCACGGTCACGTGCGGCTCGGCGATACCCGCGGTGATCGCGGGGAGCAGCGACAGGATCGACACGGTCGGATAGCACCCGGGAACGGCGACCCGGCTCGCATCCTTGAGGATCTCCCGGTTGCCGGGGAGCTCGGGCAGCCCGTAGGGCCACGTGCCGGCATGGTCGCCGCCGTAGTAGGCCGTCCAGTCACCGGCATCCCGCAACCGGAAGTCGGCACCGCAGTCGATGATGAGCGTGGTGGGCGGCAGGGCGTCGGCGATCACCGCCGACGCACCGTGCGGCAGGCCCAGGAATACGACGTCGTGCCCGGCGAGGATCTCCGGTGTGGTGTCCTGCAGGACGCGGTCGGCCAGCGGCAGCAGGTGCGGATGATGGGTGCCGAGCAGCGTGCCGGCGTTACCGCCCGCGGTGAGCGCACCGATCTCCAGCTCCCCCGACCGCAGACGGGGATGCCCGCACAATAGGCGGAGTATCTCGCCACCCGCGTAGCCGCTTGCGCCGGCGACCGCCACCCTCACGCTGCCGGTTGACGCCGCGTCACTGCCGGTTGACGCCGTCTCACTGCCGGTTGAGCTTGTCGAAACCATGTCATCATTATGCAGCAGCCTGCAAATCAATTCACAAACGGGGTGTGTCCGACTCGCCGTCAGCCGTCCGCGCAGATCAGCGGAGCCGAGCACCCACCCGTGTGGCCGCCGCATCGACCGCCGTCATCTTCGCAGAGTTGGCCTCTTCCTCGGTGAGGGTTCGGTCGGGCGCCCGGAACCGCAGCGAGAACGTCAGCGATTTGTTGCCCGTCCCGACCTGCTCGCCGGTGAACACGTCGAACAGCGCGATGCTCTCGAGCAGCTCGCCCGCGCCGTCCCGCAGCGCAGCCTCCACATCTGCCGCGGGGACGTCGTTGCCGACGACCACGTTGACGTCCTGCAGGACAGCGGGGAACACCGACACCGACGGTGCGGGCAGGGTTGCGTCCAGCGGCAGCGCGTCGATGTCGATCTCCACCGCACAGGCCCGTTTGGGCAGGTGGGCGCGTTCGAGCACAGCCGGATGCAACTCGCCCGCGTACCCGACCGTGCGCCCGTCGACGGTGAGTCGCGCGCACCGACCCGGATGCCAGGGCCGGTGATCGGCCGCGGTGAGCTCGATGGTGACCCCGGCGGCGCGTCCGATGGTGCGCGCGGCCTCGAAGGCGTCGAGGTAGTCCGAAGCACGTCCGGGGCCCCACGGACCGGCGGGATCGCGCAGGCCGGTGAGCACGACGCCGACATGCAGCGGCTGATGCGGCAGCGACGCGTCGAGTGCCGCGATCTCCTCCTCGGAGGGTCGTCGCGTCACGTCGAGCGCGGGAACCGCGGTCACATGGTCACCGGCGATGACCACCTGGCCGATGGTGAACAGCGACAGATCGCGCTGACCACGCGCGATGTTGCGTGCGGCCATCTCCAACAGACCGGGCAGCAGCGTCGAATTGAGTTCGGGCCGATCGGCTTCCAGCGGATTGAGGACCTTGACGGTGCGTCGGCGCTCATCGTCGGCGGGCAGGTCCCAGAGGTCGAAGACCCCCGCGGGCATGAACGGGTACGGAAGAACCTCCACGTAACCGTCGAGTGCGAGGGTGCGCCCGACGCTGCGCCGGCGCCGCTGGACCGCGGTGAGACCGGTGCCGCCGGGAGCGCGCGGCAGCACGGCCGGGATGCCCTCGAGCCCCTCGAGGCGGAGAACCTCCTCGACCAGGTCGGCGCGTTGGCGGAGGTCGGGTCGCCACGACGGCGGGAACACGTCGAGCTCGTCGGTCCCGGTGACCACGCAGCCGACCTCGTTCAGTCGGGTGACGGTGGTGCCCGGCGGGTAGCTGATCCCGGCGACACGGTCGGGCTCGTCGGCGGCGATGGCGATCGTCGACGGGATCGGCGTGGCGACCCGCGTCTCGGAGAGCGGCGAGGCGATCCGGCCGCCGGCGATCTCGACGATGAGCTGTGCCGCGCGGTCGGAGGCGACGGTGGTGATCTCCGGATCGACGATGCGCTCGAATCGCTTGCTCGCCTCCGAGGTCAGCTTGTGACGCTTACCGGTGCGGAAGACGCGGACCGGATCGAAGGTCGCCGACTCGAGGAGGACCGTCGTGGTGTTTGCGCCGACCTCGGTGGTCGCGCCGCCCATGACGCCGGCCAGTGCGATCGGGCCGGTCTCGTCGGCGATGACGACGTCCTCGGGGTCGAGGACGCGCTCGGTGTCGTCGAGGGTGGTGAGCTTCTCCCCCGGCCGCGCCGACCGGACGGTGACGGTTCCGGTGACACGATCGGCGTCGAAGGCGTGTAGCGGCTGTCCGAGTTCGATCATCACGTAGTTGGTGACGTCGACGATCGCCGAGATGGGACGGATGCCGGCGACCATCAGCCGCTTCTGCATCCACCACGGCGAGACGGCGGTCGGGTCGACGCCGCTGATCACCCGAGCGGTGTAGCGGGTCGCCCCGGAGTTCTCCTCGATGGCGACCGGCCACGGCTCACCGTCGGCGAGCACGCTGGACTCGGTCAGACCCGGGTCGACGAACGGCACGCCGAAGCTGCCGGCGAGTTCGCGGCCCAGGCCGCGAACCGAGAAGGCGTAGCCGCGGTCGGGCGTGACGTTGACGTCGATGGCGGCGTCGTCGAGGCCGAGGACCTCACGCGCGTCGGCGCCCGGCTCCGCGGTTCCCGGTGCCAGCACGAGGATCCCGCTGTGATCGGTACCGATACCGAGCTCGGAGACCGAGCAGATCATGCCGTCGGACACGCGACCGTAGGTCTTTCGCGAGGCGATCTCGAACGGTCCGGGCAGCACGGCGCCCGGCAGGGCCGCGACGATCAGGTCACCCTCGGCGAAGTTGCGGGCCCCACACACGATTCCGCGCGGTTCCGCCTCGCCGACCTCGACGGTGCAGAAGCGGATCGGCTTCTTGAACTCGGTGAGCTCCTCGATGGTCTCGACACGACCGATCACCAGCGGACCGGTGATCTCCGGGAACTTCTCGATGTCCTCGATCTCGAACCCGACGCGGACGAAACCCTCGTCGATCTCCTCGGTCGTCGCCGACCACTGCGGGTCGCCGGAGCGCAGGACCTCGGTGTACCAGGACTGTGGTGCACGCACTGTGTATCAACTACTTTCGTCGCGTCGTGGGAGTCAGCGGGGCGGGGGCGCCGGATCAGGCAGCCGGGCCGAACGGGAGGGTGAATCGGATGTCGCCCTCGACCATGTCGCGCATGTCGGAGATGTCGTTGCGGAACTGCAGAGTGCGTTCCAGGCCCATGCCGAACGCGAAGCCGGAGTAGACATCCGGATCGATGCCGCTGGCGCGCAACACATTCGGATTCACCATCCCGCAGCCGCCCCACTCGACCCAGCCGGGCCCGCCCTTCTTCGCGGGGAACCACACGTCGACCTCGGCCGAGGGTTCGGTGAACGGGAAGTAGCTGGCGCGCATGCGAGTTGTGGTCTCGGGTCCGAACAGAGCGCGCGCGAAGGTCTCGAGGGTGCCGCGCAGGTTCGCCAGGGTGAGGCCCTTGTCCACGGCGAGCCCCTCGATCTGGTGGAAGACCGGGGTGTGGGTGGCGTCGAGTTCGTCGGTGCGGAAGGTGCGGCCCGGGCAGGCGACGTAGATCGGCAGGTCGCGGGTCAGCATCGAACGGACCTGCACCGGCGATGTGTGGGTGCGCAGAACCTGCCGGGAACCCTCGGGCGCGATGTAGAACGTGTCCTGCATCGAGCGCGCCGGATGGTCCGGCAGGAAGTTGAGTGCGTCGAAGTTGTGATGCTCGGTCTCGACCTCCGGGCCCTCGGCGATCTCCCAGCCCATGGCCACGAAGACGTCGGCGACCTGTTCGGCGATGACGGTGATCGGGTGACGCGCGCCGACCGGCCGGCGGCCACTCGGCAGGGTCACGTCGATGGACTCGGCGACCAGGACCGCCGCGTTCCGTTCGGCGTCGAGGACCGCGGTACGAGCCTCCAGTGCCGCCGACACCCGGCCGCGCACCTGGTTGACGAGCTTGCCCGCCTCCGACCGTTGATCTTTCGGGATGCTGCCGAGGGCGCGTCGGGCCAACGCGATGGGTGACCGGTCGCCGAGGTGCGCGGACTTGGCCGCCGACAGCTGGTCGAGGTCGGCCGCCGCCTCGAAGGCCTCGATGGCCGACGCTGCGGCCGCCTCGAGGTCGTCGGGTCCGGGGAATACCGTTTCGTCGGCGGAAGTGGCCACGGTCGGCGTGCTCCTCATGCGTGCGTCGATGGATGTGCGGCGTCGTCGCACGCAGCGATGTCGCGCGCGGAAACCCGGCACGGAATGACACTCAGCGGCGGCGATGACTCCCCATGAGGGTAGTCGACCGGCGCGATGCGCTGACCTGCAGGGAGGCGTCGACTCCGCGAACCGCCACCGGCCCGCATCGACGCCCGGCGGGAGCGGCCAGGCATCGTGCCGTCACAGCACACGCGATACCTGCCGCCAACCAGGCGGCGCCCACCCCGTGCACACCGTGCCGCGACAGGAGGAGTACCGCGACGCCCAGCAGTGCCAGCGTGGTGAGCACGAGCCCGTCGCGGAGGGGTGCGATGCGCCGGGGCACCTCGTCGTCCCACCATCGGAGCGGTGTGTTCTCCAGCGGCGACAGCGCCGCGACGACCGGGATCATCAGCATGAGAAGCAGCAGCGTCTGAGCGGCGATGATCACCGGGAACGACGCCGCCTGCACGTCGGCGCGGTCGAGGCCTGCGGCCGCACCCGCCGCGATGATCGCGGCGAGCACCGGCAGATGCCACAGGTAGAGGGTCATCGCGCCGCGGTTGCCGAGCACGACCCACCACCAGATCCGCGGACGTTCGGCGACCACGGCGAGCACGCGGCGCGCTGCGATGGCCCCGGCGCACAGCACGATCGCGTGACCGGCGAGCAGCAGGCTCGGCGGACTCATGTTCGAGAGTTGCTGGCCCGGCACCGTGACGAGCGAGACCTCGTACGGTCCCCAGTGCACGAGGGCGAGGTCGAGGAACAGCGCCCCGGCCGACACCGCGAGCGCGACCGCCGGCCGCAGGATCTGCTTGGCGTAGGCGACGCCGAGAACCGCGGGAATCGTCCACACCGTGAGGAAGTTCGGGTACCCGAGCCACGCCGGGCCGTCGGAGAGTCGCGCGGCGTCGAGGAGAGCGGTGATGACCCAACACCCCCCGAGCGCGATCGCGACGTGACGGGCTGTGCGAATGCATTGCAGGAACGGCACCGCCGCGAGCACCAGCAGGTATGCACCGAGGAACCACAGCAACTGCACCCCCAGCCGCGCGACGACATCGGCGACCGCGTCGGCGCCGGCGAAGGCCAGCCCGATCGCCACCGTGAGCACCGCGGCGAGGTACCAGACCAGCGGACGCATCAGCCGCTGTGTGCGGGCGAACAGCCACTGCCCCGCGCTCGGGGTGTCGTCGGCTCCGCGGGACATCCATCCACACGTCGCGGCCGCCGCCCCGGCGAAGAAGAAGAGCGGCAGGACCTGCAACAGCCAGGTCGCCGGCTGCAGGACCGGCACTTCGGCGAGGGTGTTTCCCAACCGGATCGACTCACCGGTCACGTCGACGGTCAGCATGATCGAATGCCCCGCGACCACCACGACCAGCGAGATGATCCGGATCACGTCGATGACCCGATCGCGGTCACCGGTCATGGCGTCGAGCTGTCGTGGGGTCGGCAGGCCGTGCGAACGGCCCCGGGGTGCTGTCGTGAGCATTCGCTCAGTCTCGACAGCACAACGCCCGACGACCTGAGCAGAACTACTCGGTCGGGGTCCGCAATCCCCCTGCTGACGCAGTACGCGGATAGCCTGCAACGAGTTGTGTGCGCCGCATCACCGTGTGCGCACCCGAGACCCGAGGAGACCATCCACCGTGCAGCCCTCCAGCACCACGCAGCTCCGCGGCGACGGCATCTGGCTCGCCGCCGACATCTGGGACCCCGGTGCCGACCCGAAGGGCACCGTGCTGCTGCTGCACGGCGGCGGACAGACCCGGCACTCGTGGCAGCGGACCGGCGCTCGACTCGCCGAGCACGGCTGGCAGGCACTCACCATCGACGCGCGTGGACACGGTGACAGCGACTGGCCCGACGACGCGGACTACAGCAGCGAGGCGCACGCACGCGACATTTGTACGATCGTCGACGATCTCGGCGTGCGACCCGTCCTCGTCGGGGCGTCGATGGGCGGACTCGCGGCGCTGCAGGTCGCGAGTGGCCACCCCGAGCTCCCCCGGGCTCTCGTGCTGGTCGACATCACGCCGACCGCGGAACCCGCAGGCATCGCCAAGATCACCGGCTTCATGCGTGCCGGTCTGGCCGGCTTCGACAGTCTCGACGACGCGCTCGAGGCCGTCGTCGCCTACAACCCGCATCGGCAGCGCCCACCCCGGATCGACGGTCTGCGCAAGAATCTCCGCGAACGCGACGGACGCTGGTACTGGCATTGGGACCCACGAATGCTCACCGATCACGGCGACGTCGAAGAGATGGGTCCCGCACGCGAGGCCCGTGCCCGTGCGGCCGCGCGGGCGGTCACCGCGCCCACCCTCCTCATCCGGGGCAAGCAGTCCGACGTCGTCAGCGCCGACGGCGCCCGCGAACTCCTCGAGCTGATCCCGGGCGCGCGGTACATCGACGTCGGCGGGGCGGGCCACATGGTCGGCGGCGACGACAACGATGTCCTGAGCCGAGGACTCCTTGAGTTCCTCGACGAGGTCGCCTGCACCCCGTGACGCACTGCCCCCATGACACCAGGACCCACCTCATCGCATGAGGTGGGTCCTGGCCATGTGTGCCCCGACTGACTGACAGGTCGGCTACTTGCCGAAGCCGGCACGCTTGAGAGCGTCGGCCATCGAACCGCTCGGCGCAGGCCTGCGGTCGTTGCGGTTGCCGCCGCCCCGGTTCGCCTGGTTGCCCTGATTGTTCCGGGCGCCCTGAGCGTTCTGGGCGCCCGGGCCGCCCCGGTTACCGCCCCGTTGATCGTTGCGCCGCGGCTGGCCGCCCCCGCGGTTGTTCTCCCCACGCGGAGCTCGCGATCCGCCCTTGCCGTTGCCTGCCGACTCACCGGTCGCGGGTTCGTCGTCGAGGCGCAGCGACAGTCCGATGCGCTTGCGCTCGGTGTCGACGTCCATCACCTTCACCTTGACGATGTCGCCGGACTTGACGACCTCGTGCGGGTCGGAGACGAAGCGGTGCGCCATCGCCGACACGTGGACGAGCCCGTCCTGGTGGACGCCCACGTCGACGAAGGCGCCGAACGCCGCGACGTTGGTGACCTGTCCCTCCAGCACCATGCCGGGCGTGAGGTCGGAGACCTTCTCGATGCCGGTCGCAAAGGTCGCGGTCTTGAACTCGGGTCGGGGGTCGCGACCCGGTTTGTCGAGCTCGGCGATGATGTCGACGACGGTCGGCCGGCCGAAGGTCTCGTCCACGAAGTCATCGGCGCGCAGCTTGCTGAGCGTCGCGGTGTCGCCGATGAGGGAACGGACATCGGTGCCGACCTTGTCGAGGATGCGCGTGACCACCGGGTAGGCCTCGGGGTGAACGCTCGACGCGTCGAGGGGGTTGTCGCCGTCGGTGATCCGCAGGAATCCCGCACACTGCTCGAACGCCTTGGGTCCGAGCCGGGGCACATCGGTGATCTGCTTGCGGCTGCGGAACGCTCCATGCGCATCCCGGTGCGTGACAAGCGATTCCGCGAGGCCTGCGGTGATTCCGGAGACCCGTGACAGCAGCGGGACCGATGCGGTGTTGACGTCGACACCCACCGCGTTCACCGCGTCTTCGACGACGGCGCCGAGCGAGCGGGCGAGCAGGGTCTCGGAGATGTCGTGCTGGTACTGCCCCACCCCGATCGACTTCGGATCGATCTTCACCAGCTCGGCGAGCGGGTCCTGCAGGCGGCGCGCGATGGACACCGCCCCGCGGATCGAGACATCGAGGTCGGGTAGCTCCTTGGAGGCGTACGCCGACGCAGAATACACCGAGGCCCCGGCCTCGGACACGACGACGCTGGTCGGCGGCTTCTTGCCCGCGCCCTTGATGGCGGCGAGGAGCTCACCGGCCAGGGCATCGGTCTCGCGGGAGGCGGTTCCGTTGCCGATCGCGATCAGCTCGACTCCGTGCTTCTCCACGAGGGCGCCCAGGACCGCGAGCGACCCCGACTTGTCGCGACGCGGCTCGTGCGGATAGATGGTCGCGGTGTCGACGACCTTGCCGGTGGCGTTGACGACTGCGACCTTCACACCGGTCCGCAGGCCGGGATCGAGACCCATCGTGGTGCGTGCACCAGCAGGCGCGGCCAGCAGTAGATCCTTGAGGTTGGTGGCGAAGACGGCCACCGCGTCGGCCTCGGCCGCCTGGCGCAGACGCATCCGCACATCGAGAGACAGACCGACGAACAGTTTGGTGCGCCATGCCCAGCGCACGGTGTCGGCCAGCCAGCGGTCGGCGGGACGCCCCTGATCGGACAGTCCGAAGCGGGCGGAGATGCGCTGTTCGTACGGGCCCGGTCCGGCCGGGCGGTCGGCGGCATCCGGATCGGCGTCGAGGGTGACCGACAGGATGTCCTCACGCTCGCCTCTCAGCACGGCCAGCACCCGGTGTGACGGCAGCGAGGTGAAGGGCTCGGAGAACTCGAAGTAGTCGGCGAACTTGGCACCGGCGGACTCCTTGCCCTCCCGCACCGTGGTCCTCAGGACACCGGTCTGCCACATCAGTTCACGCAGTTCACCGACGAGGTCGGCGTCCTCGGCGAACCGTTCGACCGCGATCGCCCGCGCGCCTTCGAGCTGTTCGGCGGTGAACGTCGACGGATCGGTCATCGGATCCGACAGCAGGGCGTCGGCCACGGGCTCGTGCCCGGCCTCGCGGGCGATCTGCGCCTTGGTGCGACGTTTGGGCTTGTAGGGCAGGTAGATGTCCTCGAGGCGGGCCTTGGTGTCGGCGGCGAGGATGCGGGCGTCGAGGTCGGCATCGAGCTTGCCCTGCGCGGCGATCGACTCGCGCACGGACTGGCGTCGCGCCTCGAGGTCACGCAGGTATCCGAGGCGCTCGTCGAGGGCGCGCAGTGCGATGTCGTCGAGACCGCCGGTGACCTCCTTGCGGTACCGCGCGACGAACGGAACGGTCGAGCCACCGTCGAGGAGCTCGATCGCGGCGCGGACCTGTCCGACGCCGACCCCGAGTTCGGTGGCGATGGCCGAGGCGATCCGCGCGTTCACGACCGCGGGGTCAGGAACGGGGACCGTCTGCGGGGCGGCGGGGACCGGTGAACCGGACGCTCCTGCAGCGGCGGACTCGGGAACTGGCGCGGGCGTGGGTGACACAGTTTCTGACACGATCGCCGACCCTACCGGCCGCCTCGGACAGCGCCTCAGTCGCGACCCGCCGCGCTGTGTATCCGCGCACTCTCGTATAGACAGATGGCGGCCGCGGCAGCCACATTGAGACTCTCCGCGCGACCACGGATCGGAATGGACACCCGGTGGTCGGCGAACCGCTGGATGTCGGCGGACAGGCCGTGCGCCTCGTTGCCGAAGAGCCACCCGACCCGGCCGGCCAGGACATCGGCGGCATGGTCGAGAACCACCTCACCGTCCGCGGCCGTCGCGAGCAGCGCGATGCCGGCGCGACGGATGGCGTCCAGACCGTCGGTCAGCGCACGATGGCGCACGACCGGCACGGTGAACACACTGCCCGCGCTCGCCCGCACACACTTGCCGTTGTGCGGGTCGACCGCGTCGCCGAGCAAGACGACGGCATCGGCACCCATCGCGTCGGCGCATCGGATCAGTGTCCCCGCGTTACCCGGCTCGCGCGCCTCCACGGCGATCGCGAGCAGTCGAGGCTGCGCGGCCAGCACGGCGTCGAGCGGGACGTCGAGCAGCGGACACACCGCGAAGATCCCCGGCGGCGTGGAGGTCTCGGCGAGCTTCGACGCGGCGCGCGCACTGACGACGAGGACCGGCACACCCGCGGCTGCGGCTGTGTCGAGGAGTTCCCGGTGCCGTGGCTGATCATCGTCGGAGACGAGCACGGTCTCGGCGCGGCCGACCGCGAGCGCCGACGACACCGCGTTGGCCCCCTCGGCCAGGAAACGCCCCTGGTCGCGACGCTCGGCGGCGCGACGGAGCTTGGCATACGACACGACCCGCGAGGACCGCTCGGACAGGATCTCCGTCATCGGATGATCGTCCTCGCGACTCGCGGGTCGTGTGGAGTGTGGCGCAATCAGGCAGCCGGTGCGTTGACGTCGGCCGGCAGTGCCTTGCGAGCGACCTCGACCAGACCGGTGAAGGCCTCGGGATCGGTCACCGCGATGTCGGCGAGCACCTTGCGGTCAACCTCGACACCAGCAGCCTTGAGGCCCTGGATGAAGCGGTTGTACGTGATGTCGTTGGCGCGGGCCGCAGCGTTGATACGCGAGATCCACAGCTTGCGGAACTCACCCTTGCGGGCGCGACGGTCGCGGTAGGCGTAGGTCAGCGAGTGGAGCTGCTGTTCCTTCGCCTTGCGGTAGAGGCGCGACCGCTGTCCGCGGTAGCCCTTCGACGCCTCGAGGGTGGACCGACGCTTCTTCTGGGCGTTGACGGCCCTTTTCACGCGTGCCATGTGTTAGATCCTTTTGCTTGTCAGATGTCTGGGGTCGCTGGCGTCAGCGGTTGAGCAGTCGCTTGATGCGCGGGGCGTCGTTCTCGCTGACGACGGTGGTGCCGTCGAGACGACGGGTGCGCTTCGAGGACTTGTGCTCGAGCAGGTGGCGACGGTTGGCCTTCTGGCGCACGATCTTGCCGCTGCCGGTCACCTTGAAACGCTTCGCGGTGCCCTTGTGGGTCTTGCTCTTCGGCATGTTCTTCCCTTTCTCGGGCGAACTCGGTCAGCCGGACCTGATGAGGTCCGGCAGACTCCGGGTTCGCGTGTCGTGATCTCGGCCGGGAGGATCTGCCCTCACACCCGGCCGATCGACTCAGTTCTCGTCCGCCGCGGCCTTGGGGCCGCCGGAACGTTCACGGCTCTCTTGCGCCTTCTGACGGGTCTTCGCGCCCTTGTGCGGGGCGAGGACCATCGTCATGTTTCGACCGTCCTGCTTTGCGGAGGTCTCGACGAAGCCGTAGTCGGCGACGTCGTTGCCCAGCCGCTGCAACAGGCGGTAGCCGAGCTCAGGACGGGACTGCTCGCGGCCGCGGAACATGATGGTGACCTTCACTTTGGACCCCGCTTCGAGGAACCGGATGACGTGACCCTTTTTGGTCTCGTAATCGTGGTCGTCGATCTTGGGGCGGAGCTTCTGCTCCTTGATCACAGTCATCTGCTGGTTGCGACGCGATTCGCGCTGCTTCTGGGCCGCTTCGTACTTGAACTTGCCGTAGTCCATGATCTTGCAGACCGGTGGACGGGCATCCGGAGCCACCTCGACCAGGTCGAGGTCGGCCTCGTAGGCCAAGCGAAGCGCATCTTCAACACGCACGATGCCCACCTGCTCCGAGTTGGGTCCGACGAGTCGGACCTCGGGGACGCGGATGCGCTCGTTGATGCGGGTCTCAGTGCTGATGGGGCCTCCTAGTTCAATCCTGCAGGGATGACCGTCGCGTGTGGCGAGGGACGTATGCAAGAGAACCGACGGACAGCCTCAGCAAGAGAGCCCCGGGACTGTGTCCGCGGGGCTCCGATACCGACCGGTTCGCAAGGCTGTGCCGTGATGGCACATGCTGCTGCCGATGTGCAGCAACGCATCCGAAGATGCGATCTGCGACGATCGGCGTGAACCGGACCGTACAACTACGGTTACTCGCAAGGCGAGCGACTCGCGTCGAACGGTGGGAGCGGAACTCCACTTACGACCCCGGCGCATACCAGGGCGGTCGTGCTATGGGAGTCTAACAGCCATGGCCGAGAACTCCTATTCGTCACATACACCCACGACCCCGGAGGGTGCGACGGGCGGTGACACCGGCATCGGAGATGCGGCGCGCACCGATCCCGACAACGTCCGTGACCTGGGAGATATTCCGGCGATCGAGGTCATCACCCGCTCGATCGTGATGCTCATGAGCGCGGCCGCCGAGAAGCTCGGCCTGGCCGAGGAGGCTTCCTCAGACAACGTCGACCTGCCCGAGGCCCGCACGCTGATCACCGCCCTCGCCGGCCTGGTCGACGCGTCGAAGACCGACCTCGGCATCCACGCCGCACCGATCCGCGATGGCCTCAAAGGACTTCAGTTGGCCTTCCGCGAGGCCAGTGCCTATCCCGACGAGCCGGGCGAAGGTCCGGGCGAGAAGTACACCGGACCGGTCCGCGTGCCCAAGAAGTAGGCGTCGTCGAACCGGGCGGGCACTAACCTGGAGGCATGACGAATCCAGGAGAGTCCGACCCGGCGCACGCGTCGTCGGAGCCGAACACGTCGTCGGACGACATCATCGACGCCGAGATCGTGCACACGGGACCTGTCCCGGGCTCCCTCCCCGACCCCGACTACACCGACAGCGGCGTCCCGACCTTCGACTTCGTCCGCGACAAGATCGAGAACCGGATCACCACGGCGATCGGGTCGCAGGAACTCGCGGAGGCGAGCCCCGAGGGGCAGGGCGTCGACGAGATGATGCGCAAGCGCGACGAGGCCGCCAAGAAGCGCCTCGCGGAGATCCGCAAATCGATGGGTCAGTAGCCACCGCCCCCGGCTCTCAGCCCGCGGACGCCACCGTCTCATCGAGATCGAGGATGTCGGCGAGGAACTTGCCGGTGTGACTGTCCGGGGTGGCCGCGATGTCCTCCGGGAGGCCCTCGGCGACCACGGTGCCACCGCCGGCGCCACCCTCGGGACCCATGTCGATGACCCAGTCGGCGGTCTTGATCACGTCGAGGTTGTGCTCGATGACGATCACGGTGTTGCCCTTGTCGACCAGGCCGTTGATCACCGCGAGGAGCTTTTTGATGTCCTCGAAGTGCAGGCCGGTGGTCGGCTCGTCGAGGATGTAGACCGTCCGACCCATGGACCGCTTCTGCAGTTCGGCAGCCAGCTTCACGCGCTGGGCCTCACCACCGGACAGGGTCGGTGCGGGCTGTCCGAGGCGGACGTATCCCAGACCGACGTCGACGAGGGTCTTGAGGTAGCGATGGATGGAGGTGACCGGCTCGAAGAAGTCGGCGGCCTCCTCGATCGGCATGTCGAGCACCTCGGAGATGGTCTTGCCCTTGTAATGGACCTCCAGGGTCTCCCGGTTGTAGCGCGCGCCGTGGCACACCTCGCAGGGGACGTAGACGTCCGGCAGGAAGTTCATCTCGATCTTGATCGTGCCCTCGCCGGTGCAGGCCTCGCATCGACCGCCCTTGACGTTGAACGAGAACCGGCCGGGCTGATAACCGCGCACCTTGGCCTCGGTGGTGGCCGCGAACAGCGTGCGGATCTTGTCGAAGACACCGGTGTAGGTCGCCGGGTTGGACCGCGGGGTCCGGCCGATCGGTGACTGGTCGACCTGCACGAGCTTGTCGAGGTTGTCCAGCCCCTTGATGCGGGTGTGGCGACCGGGTACCTGCCGCGCGCCGTTCAGCTTGTTGGCCAGGACGGTCGCGAGTATGTCGTTGACCAGCGTCGACTTGCCCGAACCGGAGACTCCCGTCACCGCGGTCATCACGCCGAGCGGGAAGGACACGTCGATCCCGCGCAGGTTGTGCTCACGGGCGCCGACGACGGTCAGCTGACGTTTGCGGTCGATGGGCCGGCGGATCTCCGGGACCGGGAGGGAGTCGCGCCCGGCCAGGTAGGCGCCGGTCAGCGACTTGCGGTTCTTCAGCAGGTCCTTGTAGCTGCCGCTGTGCACGACGTGACCGCCGTGTTCACCGGCACGCGGGCCGATGTCGACGATCCAGTCGGCGGCGCGGATGGTGTCCTCGTCGTGCTCGACGACGATGAGCGTGTTGCCCAGGTCGCGCAGACGCGTGAGGGTGTCGATGAGCCGGCGGTTGTCGCGCTGGTGCAGTCCGATCGACGGTTCGTCGAGGACATACAGCACGCCGGCCAGCCCGGACCCGATCTGCGTCGCCAGGCGGATGCGCTGGGCCTCGCCGCCCGAGAGTGATCCGGCAGCGCGCGACAGGGACAGATACTCGAGGCCGACGTCGAGCAGGAAGCGGATGCGGGCCTGGACCTCTTTCAGCACGCGGCCGGCGATGGCCGCCTGGCGCTCGTCGAGGGTGAGGTGGTCGAGGAAGTCCGCACATTCCGACACCGACAGCGCGCAGACCTCGGCGATCGACTTGGGGCCGTAGTCGGGGTGATCGAGGGTCACCGCGAGGATCTCCGGACGCAGGCGTGCTCCTTGGCACGCGGGGCACGGCACGTCGCGCATGTACCCCTCGTACCGTTCCTTCATCTGCTCGGACTCGGTCTGGTCCATACGCCGCGCGAGGAACGACATGACGCCCTCGAATTCGGTGTAGTACGACCGGGTACGTCCGTAGCGGTTGCGGAACTTGACGTGCACCTGGTGATCGCTGCCGTTGAGCAGCGCCCGGCGCGCCTTGATCGGCAGCTTCTTCCACGGGGTGTTGATGTCGAAGTTCATCTGCTCGGCCAGACCGGACATGAGTCGCAGGAAGTAGTCGGCGTTGTGTCCGGTCGACCACGGCGCGATCGCACCCTCGGCCAGCGACATGTCCGGGTCGGGTACGACGAGTTCCTCGTCGACCTCCTTGCGAATGCCCAGACCGTCACATTCTGGGCAGGCGCCGTAGGGCGAGTTGAACGAGAACGAACGCGGTTCGAGGTCATCGATGGCGATCGGATGCGAGTTGGGGCAGGCCATCCGCTCGGAGAACCTGCGCTCACGGTCCGGGTCGTCCTCGTCGAGGTCGACGAAGTCGAGCACGATGATGCCGTCGGCCAGCCGCAGACCGGTCTCGACCGAGTCGGTCAGCCGCTGCTTGGCACTCGCCTTGACCACGAGCCGGTCCACGACCACCTCGATGTCGTGCTTCTCCTGCTTCTTCAGCTTCGGCGGATCGGTCAGCTGGTGGACGACGCCGTCGATACGTGCACGCGAGAAGCCCTGCGTCTGCAGCTCTGCGAACAGGTCGACGAACTCGCCCTTGCGGGTGCGGACGACGGGGGCCAGGACCTGGAACCTGGTGCCCTCGTCCATCGCGAGGACCTGGTCGACGATCTGCTGCGGGGTCTGCTTGGCGATCGGCTCGCCACAGATCGGGCAGTGCGCCTTACCGGCGCGCGCATACAGCAGGCGGAGGTAGTCGTAGACCTCGGTGATGGTGCCGACCGTCGACCGCGGGTTGCGGTTGGTCGACTTCTGGTCGATCGACACCGCAGGTGAGAGACCTTCGATGAAGTCGACGTCGGGCTTGTCCATCTGACCCAGGAACTGGCGGGCATAGGCCGAGAGGGACTCGACGTAGCGGCGTTGTCCCTCGGCGAAGATCGTGTCGAACGCGAGCGAGGACTTCCCCGATCCGGACAGGCCGGTGAACACGATGAGGCTGTCCCGAGGCAGGTCGACATCGATGCCGCGCAGGTTGTGTTCGCGGGCACCTCGGACGATCAGACGATCAACCACTGCAGTCCTTACATTTTCGAGTCATATGGGCGCACAGGTGGCGCCAAGGGCACCGTACCGACAGGCACCGACAGATTTCGGTCCCTGCGATCGTCGCCCGATGAGATTCCTGGCCCGACGACCGGACGGTCGGTCTCGCCGTCCAGGCTTTCCATCGTCGAACCGATAGTCCACGATACGCGTGCGGACGCGGGGACCGATGGTCACGACCGTCACACTCCGACGCTGACGTTTGTCATAGCCTGACCGCATGACTTCCGCAGCGACACCGATCACCGACACTTACACCGGCGACCTCTCCGAGTCGAAGACACCGCAGCGGCGCACGCTCTCGTCGGCGACCATCGTCAAACTGTCCGTGGGACCCATGGACAACAACGTGTACGTCGTGACGTCACGCGCCACCGGGGACCAGCTGATCATCGACGCCGCGAACGACGCCGACACGATCACCGCGGTGCTGCAGTCGATCGAGGGCACGCCGAAGCTGATCTTCACCACCCACCAGCACTTCGACCACTGGCAGGCGCTGGCCGCCGTCGCCGAGTTCACCGGCGTCCCGACCGCGGCCGGCCGCCTCGACGCCGGCGAGCTGCCCGTCACCCCGGACCGGCTCGTCGACGACGGCGACACCATCGAGATCGGGGACCTCAGCTTCGAGGCGATCCACCTCGCCGGCCACACCCCCGGTTCGATCGCGCTGGCCCTCACCGATGTCGATGCCGACGGCCGGTCGATCGTTCACCTGTTCACCGGCGACTGCCTGTTCCCCGGCGGCATCGGCAAGACCTGGAAACCAGAGGACTTCGACACCCTGATCGACGACGTCTCGACCAAGCTCTTCGACAGGTTCGACGACTCCACCGTCGTCTACCCCGGGCACGGCACCGACACCACCCTCGGCGCCGAGCGGGCCTCACTCCCGGAGTGGCGCGAACGTCGCTGGTGACGCTTCAGAAAGTCCGGACCGCCTGCAGACTCACGAACACCCCGCGCCCGGTGCGGTCGTTGGTGAAGGTCGTACCGTCGAAGCCCGCGACGATGGTCCAACCTGCGGCACTGTAGGTGGCGTAGTCCATCAGGACCGTGGGTGCGTCGCCGAGGTTGCCCTGCGCCCAGGTGGTCTGGCCGTCGGCGCTCACGCGAAACGAGGTGAACCGCTGTCCGGTCCGGTCAGTGGGCCATCCGGTGGCGGCCCCGGACTCACAGATCACCGCCGCGGCGTCGACCATGCACTTCGTGAGCCCCGACTTCGTCCTGACGGTGACATAGCCCGTCCCGTTCGGAGCGAGCACTTGTGGGCCTGACGCGGCGGGCGGGGCAGCGGGCGGCGGTGTGTGCGTCACGGTCGGGATGGTCTGTGTGGCTTCTGCCGTCACCGTCACAGTCACCGCACTCACAGACTCGGCTGCGGGCGGCGCAGACGAACCGCAGGCCGTTGAAGTCAGAACGCCGACTGCGACCGCGCAGCTCCCGAATACGACCAGTCCCCTGCGTCTACGCACGAGACGGATGCTGCCACAGAGGTCGCGGTCCCGCCGCGCGGGCGACGACGCCGAGCGTGGTGGGCACGATCTCGGCGGTGATCGCACCCGAGGGGCTTCACTCCCGACCGGCGCGACGTCCCGGTAACGGGCGGGCTATGTTTGGCGCGCTCGTCCACGGGCACATATGGATACGTGATCAACGGGTTGTCACGTCGGAAATCGGCAGTGGAACCCATATTCACCTGTACATTTCGCGGGACCGGGTAGCGTTGAACGAGCCAAGAAGCGCGCTCCACCCCGACGGATCTCGAAACCGCACTCGACTGAAAAAGGTTGTGACCGATGATTCTCCGCCGTATCGCCCGCCCGCTCCTCGCCTCGGCGTTCGTCGCCAGTGGCGTCGACGCCATCCGGAGCCCCAAACCGATCGCGCAGTCCGCGGAACCGGTGGTGGACAAGGCCCGCTCGTCGCTTCCCCCGGAGGTCGCCGGCCGGATCCCGGAGAACACCGAGACGCTGGTGCAGATCAACGCGGCGGCCCAGATCGGCGGCGGAATCCTCCTCGCGACCGGCAAGTTCCCGCGCGTCGCCTCGGTGGTGCTGGCCGGCACGCTGATCCCGACCACTGCGGCGGGCACCGACTTCTGGAACGAGGCCGATCCGGTCCGCCAGAAGGCGCAGCGTGACGCCTTCATCAGGAACATGGGTCTCCTGGGTGGTGTGCTGCTGGCCGCGGTCGACACCGAGGGCAAGCCGTCGCTCGTCTGGCGCGGTCGGCACAAGGCCTCGGCTGTTGCCGCGGCACTCCCGATCGGCGCCGCCGCCGGGTCGTCGACCTGGGACACCATCGTCGAACGCACCCACGACGGCGCCGAGGTCGTCGGTGAGCGTTCCGCCGAAGCCGGGGAGCTGCTGAGCAAGGGCGCCCATCTGGTCTCGGAACGGTCAGCGGACGCTGCGGCGAAGTTCCGTGAGCACGCTCCGGAAATCGCCGAGGCCGCGCAGAAGCGATCCCTGGAAATCGCCGAAAAGGCCGCCGGCACCGCCGCGGAGGTGGCCGACCGTCTTCGCGACCGCGCACCGGTGCTGGCCGACGCGGCACTCGAGCGTTCGTCGACGCTGGCCGACGCTGCCCTCGGCCGTTCGTCGGAACTCGCCGAGACCGCCCGCAAGCGCGGACCGAAGCTCGCCAAGAAGGCACAGAAGCGCGCCGAGAAGGCACAGAAGCAGGCGAAGAAGAACGCGCCGAAGATCGCCGACGCCGCCCGGGATCGCGCCGCCGAACTCGCCGAAGCCGCCCGCGAGCGGTCCGCGGACGCCCGCAAGCGTGCGCCGCTGCTCGCCGATGTCGCGCGGGATCGTACCGCGGAGCTCGCCGAGATCGCCCGGGCACGCTCGGCCGAGTTGGCCGAGACGGCACGCCAGCTCGCCGCGGTGGCCGAGGAGACCGCGGACGAGAGCCGCAAGCGCCTGCGCAAGGCACGTCGCTAGATTCTGCGGAAATCAACCCGCACGATCGCCTGATGCGAGCACGACCCTGATCACGGCCACCGATCTCTCAACGGACGCGGCGCACCCGCCCGAGGACTACCCCTGGGTGCCCGCGTCCGTTGTGGTCGACGGAGGCCGGCAGGAGTCGTGGACACCTCCAGCGCCCGACGCGCGCCTGGTGGTCGCTGTCGGCTCGAACGCCGCACCGGACGTGCTGCGTCGCAAACTCCGACATCTCCCCGCCGCAGCCCCCACCCGGCTAGTCCGCGTTCGCGTCACCAACATCACAGTGGGCCATTCTGCGCATGTCGCGGCCCGCGGTTACGTCCCCGCCGCACCCGTCTTCGCTGGTCAGACCTCCCTGGTCACCATCGCGGCGTGGCTCACCCCGGCCCAGGCCGAGGCACTCGACGCCACCGAACCCAACTACGATCGACGGACAGTGAATACGCACGACCACCCCCTCATCCCCGTCGGCCCGCCACATCCCGGCGGCGCCCTCGTCGCCCTGCCGGACGAGTTCGACATGTATGTGTCGCGTCACGGCGTCCTCGCCGATCCCATGACTCACACGACCCTGCCCTTCGGTCCGCAGAGCCGCATCCTCGGCTGGCTACACGACCGCCTCCGCCACGCCGCACTGTCCGGGCCGGCGGCTCAGGTGTGTGCGCAGCTGGCCACCGGCGGTAACGCCGCGTCTATGACCGCTCGGATCCACGACGCGGGTCTGGCCCGCCGTGCCTGGACCGGGGACCGGTATGCCGGCGGAGGTGGCCTGTGACCGCACTCTCCTCCGACACCGATCCGCGGATCACCGAGGAACAGGAACACCTCGATCGGGTGTACGGCCGCCTCGACCGGATGCGGCAGACCGCGCAACGCAGGTTGTCCACGACGCTCAGCGAACGCGGGGGCACACCCCAGGCACGGTCCGAGCGCGAGTCCTACGAGCGGATGTACAACGAGGACCTCGCGAAGTTCGATGCCGCGGAACACAATCTGTACTTCGGTCGCCTCGATCTCGACGACGGCGAGGTCCGCCGCATCGGGCGCATCGGTGTCCTCGACGACGGCTTCGGAGCCGACGGTGCGCTCGACGACTCGGCGACCGACGCCACGCTGCTGCTGGACTGGCGCGCACCGCTGGCCCGCCCCTTCTACCTCGCGACCCCCGCGGCACCCGAGGAGGTGGCCCGTCGCCGTCACATCCGCACGCGTAGTCGCAAGGTGCGCGGCATCAGCGACGAATCGCTGACCGACGGCGAGGCGATCCTCGACGACTTCGGTCACGGAGACGTGGTCAACGAGTCGGCGCTCGTCGCCGCGCTCAACGCGGCGCGTACCGGCGAGATGACCGACATCGTCGAGACCATCCAGCGCGAGCAGGACCTCATCATCCGGTCGACGCATCGCGGCGTCACCGTCATCCAGGGCGGCCCGGGCACCGGCAAGACCGCCGTCGCGCTGCACCGCGCGGCCTACCTGCTCTACACGCACCGTGAGATCCTCTCCCGCAGTGGCATTCTCATCATCGGCCCGAACGACGACTTCTTGAGCTACATCGGCCAGGTGTTGCCCTCACTCGGCGAGTCGGGTGTGCTCCTGTCCACGATCGGCGACCTGTTCCCCGGCGTGCGGGCAGGCGCCGACGACCCGCGTACCACGGCAGCGGTCAAGGGCGGACTGCGGATGGTCGACGTCCTCAAACGCGCTGTCCGGGCCCAACAATCGCTGCCATCTCGTCCCGAGACGGTCGATTTCGACAGCTATCGGGTGGAGATCGACTCCACCCTCGTCAAGAGCGCCCGGGCACGGGCGCGTGCCACCCGCCGCCCACACAACCTGTCCCAGAACACCTTCCTCAAGGCGGGTCTCGCCGAACTCGCCGCGCGGCACGCCGCGACCATCGGGTCGAGCCTGCTCGACGGATCGCAGCTGCTGAGTCCCGCCGACATCTCCGACATCCGCGACGACATGAGCCGCGACCCGGACATCCGTGCGGCGCTTCTCCGCTACTGGCCGACCCTGACGCCGCAGGACATGCTCCGCGACCTGCTCACCGACGAACGCGCTATCCGCAAGGCCACGACCGGCTGGTCCGACGCCGACCGCGCCGCCCTGTTGCGTTCGCCTCGGCCGCGGTCGGGCACCGGCGAGGACTTCTCCCCCGCCGACGTTCCGCTGCTCGACGAGCTCGCCGAGCTCATCGGATACGGAACCGACGAGGCCGAACGCGCCGAACGCGCCCGATGGCGCCGCCAGCTGGCCGACGCCCAGGACGCTCTGGACATCCTGACCGGTTCGGCCCCACAGGATCTCGAAGACGAGCTCGACCCCGAGATCCTGATGGCCTACGACCTGATCGACGCCGAACAGCTGGCGTCGCGCCAGACCGAGACGCGTCGGGCCACCACCGCCGAACGCGCGTACGGCGACCGCACCTGGACGTTCGGTCACGTGATCGTCGACGAGGCGCAGGAGTTGTCGGCGATGGCATGGCGAATGGTGATGCGGCGCATCCCCAATCGGTGGATGACCATCATCGGTGACACCGCCCAGACCTCCGACGAGGCGGGCACCCGATCGTGGGGAGATGTGCTCGAGCCGTACGTCGCCCAGCGCTGGCAGTTCAAGGAGCTGTCGGTGAACTATCGGACCCCGAGCGAGATCATGGAGTACGCCGCCCGGGTACTCGACGAGATCGGCAACGGCGAGAAGGCTCCGACGTCGTTGCGCAGCAACGGAATCGAGCCGGTGGCCATCCGCGTCGGACACGATGCCGACGCCGGCACGATCGCCGCCGGGATGCTGCGTGCCGTCGAACTCGCCGAACCGCAGGGTCTGACAGCCGTCGTCGTGCCTGATGCGTTGCACGAGACCCTCGCTGCAGCAGTCGATCCCGTCCTGTTCGAGGCGAAGGCACTCGATCCGCCGAAGGTCTACACCGTACGGAGTTGCAAGGGTCTCGAGTTCGACACCACGATCGTGGTCGAACCGGCCGCGATCGTCGCGGAGTCCTCACGCGGGTACAGCGACCTGTATGTGGCCCTGACCCGTGCGACCCAGCGGCTCGTCGTTGTGCACAGCGAACCGCTACCGGAGGCGCTCGCGGATCTTCCGACCGTCGAATCCGCCACGGACTGAGGGTTTCCCACCCTGCCGCTCGTCGGGCGGATCCCCCTACGCGGGCCGGAGGTCGCGGTCGGCCTCGGCCAGCGCGGCGTCGATCTGCGGGCCGAAATGTTGCAGCGCATCGCTGCCGACGATGCCGAGATGATCGGTGTCGACGTCGATCCGGGTGATCGTCCCGCGCAGGAACGGTGACCACCGGTTCACCATCGCGTCCGGGTCGGTGTCACCGGCGGCGGCGACGATGAGGGTCGTGTCCCCGTCGAAAGGCCGCGGGCTGTGGGCGACAGTACGCTGCGCCGAACCCGCCATGCGGTGCAGCATCCGGTCGAAGGCATCGGCGGACAGCAGCCCGAGGTCCGTGACGCGGTCGCGGACCGCACGGGCGATGGCCTCCGGATCGCCGGATGCGGTGACCTCGTCGACGTCCACGACCTCACGCCACCCGCCGAGCAGATCGGCCACCGTGTCGCGGGCGTCGAGCGGTCCGGGCGACTCGCCTCGAGCCGCACCGTTGGTCGAGAACTGCTGCTCATCCGGCACGGACCCCTCCGGCGCGGAACCTTCCGGCGCGGAACCTTCTGGCGCGGAACCTTCTGGCGAGAAGCCTTCTGGCGGGCTGCCGTCTGCCGGATAGCTGTCGAGAAGCCCGAGGAACCCGACCCGATCGCCCCGGGAACGGAGTTCGGCGGCCATCTCGTGTGCGATGAGACCACCGATGGACCAGCCGATCAGGTGGTACGGACCCTCCGGAGCGATCCTCCGGATCTCCTCGACGTACCGCGATGCCAGATCCTTCACCGTGGCGTCGGCGGACTCACCTGCCACCACATACGGGTCCTGCAGGCCGTAGATAGGACGGTCGTCGAGGTGCGGGGCGAGTCCGCCGAACAGCCACGCCAGACCATCGGCGGGATGGACGCAGAACACCGGCGCCCGAGAACCGTCCGCACGCAGAGGCACGAGAACGTTGCCCGACACCCCGGTCGGGTCGACTCTCGATTCGGCATGGTCGGCGAGCCGGGCGGCGAGATCCCGCGGTGTGGGTCCGGCGAACACCCAGGCGACTTCGACGGGAATGTCGCTGCGTTGCCGGAGAAGGGACACGAGACGGACCGCCGACAATGACGTTCCGCCGAGGTCGAAGAAACCCTGTGCCGCTCCGGTCACCACCGAACCGGTGACCTCCGCCATGCACTCGGCAACAAGGATCTCCCAGCGGCCGGCCGGCGGTTCGACCGTTGCGGGCGTCTCGGGCTCGGTCGGTTCGGACGTCATGACCCGGGCGATCCGATCGTGGTCGGGACGTCCGTCGACGTGGCGGAGGATCTCGTCCACGACAACGATCGTCGCCGGGATGCAGTGCGGGGCGATGCGGTCCGCCAGGGCCCGGCGGATGCCGGACGAGCTGACTCCGCTCCCGGTCACCCACGCCCCGACCGCAGTGCTCGCGCCATCGACACCGCCGGTGGGCATGATGACGACCGCCGCCTCGGCGACGCCCTCGACCGTCGTCATCGCCTGCTCGACCGCGTCGAGGTCGACTCGCAGCCCGCCGATCCGAACCTGCCGATCGATGCGACCCAGGGTCTCGATGCGGAATTCGCCGGCGTCGCTCCACCGCGCCAGCATCCCCGTCGGCGACGCCGCACCGTCGCCAGAGATCTCGATCAGGTGTCCCGGGATCCGCGGCGGTACCGGTCGGCCCGCGGTGTCGACGACCCTCGGCCCGGCTCCAACCGCGGACGTCAGCGCGACATCCCCCAGAACGGCGGCTCCCTCACCGGTGACGACGTCCAGCATCCGCAGGAAGGAGTCGCGAATCACCTGCACCGTCTCGGGATCGAAAAGCGCGGCGGCGTAATCGATCTCGCCGATGATGACCGGGTCCGGGCCGACGAGGTGTTCCGCGAGTCCGACCGTCAGGTCGACCTTGGCCGGTGGCGGGCCGGCGTCCACGGGCTCGATGTCCAACCCGTCCACGGCCATGGCCGGGTTCGACGAACCGGCCGACGCGCCGGCCAGATAGTTGATCATCACCTGGACGAGTGGCGCATGTGCGGTGGAACGAACAGGCGAGAGCCGTTCGACCAGCGTCTCGAACGGGATGTCCGCATGGGCGAAGGCAGCGAGGTCGGCCTCGCCGACCAGGCGGAGGAGATCGTCGACGGTGTCGGCGTCCCGATGGGCGGTGCGCAACACGACGGTGTTGATGAACATGCCGATGAGTCCGGCCGTGGCCGGCTGGCCACGACCCGACACGGCCGCACCGATGCTGACGTCATCGACCTCGGCAAGCCGTGCCAGCGTCACCGCGAGCGCGGCATGACACACCATGAACGGTGTGATCCCGTGTGCCCGGGCGGTGGCCATCACCTTCGCGCTGCGCTGGACACCCACCTCGATGGGCAGACGTCCACCGGTGGCCTCGGTCACGGGCGGGCGCGGGCGATCGGCAGGGAGTTCGAGTGCCGCCGGGAGGCCGTCGAGGGTTTCCGCCCAGAAGGTGTACTGCGACGCCATGACCGACGACGGATCGTCGATGTCGCCGAGCACCTCGCGCTGCCACAGGGTGTGGTCGGTGTAGGTGACCTCAGGGGGCGCCGGCAGGCTCCCCCGGTACGCCCCGAGCAGTTCGGCGGCCAGGATCTGCAGTGACGCGGCGTCACCCGCGATGTGATGGATGACCACGACGACCCGGTGAGCAACCTCCGGTCCGTCGAGGCGGGCGATCGCCACCCGGATCGGCAGGTCGGTCGTCACGTCGAACCCCTCTGCGCACAGAGCAGTCGCGTCCTCGACTGTCGCAGCCGAGTCCCACCGCAACCGTGCGGCCGCGGTGGCGGCGTCGACGATGAGTTGTTCGGGGGTGCCGTCGTCTCCGAGCGGGTAGACCGTCCGCAACGGTTCGTGGCGCGTCATGACGCGCAGGACCGCGCTGCGCAGCGCGTCGGGGTCCAGATCACCTCGCATGTCGAAGGCGACGGGCATGTTGTACACCGGAGAGGTCACGTCGAACTGGTTGATGAACCAGATGCGCTGCTGGGCATACGACAACGGGATGTGCGCGGGCCGCTCGCGGGCGACGAGCGGATGCGCGGACAGTCGGCGATGAGTGAGTGTGCGCGCCAGCGCCCGGACGGTGGGAGTACGGAAGATGTCGCGGACGTCGACATCGACCCCGAGTCGCTCACCGATCCCGGCCACGACCTTCATGGCCGCGAGCGAGTTCCCGCCTAGGTCGAAGAACGGCACGGTCACCGACACCTCGTCGAGGCCGAGCACACCGGCGACCACCGCGGCGACTGCACGTTCGACGCCGTCCGCGGGCAGCACCACGTCGGTCGACACACTCGACGGGGCCGGCAGCGCACGGCGGTCGAGTTTGCCGGTGGCCGTCATCGGGACCGCGTCCAGGACAACCCATTGAGTCGGTCGCATGTACTGCGGGAGAGTCTGTTCGACACGCTCACGCACCGCCGACAGGTCGACCGTGCCGGCGAGGTAGCCGACGAGCACGTCCCCGGACGGGCCGCCGTGGACCGCGACCGCCGCGTGGGAGACGCCGTCGATCCGGGCCAGGATCGTCTCGATCTCCCCCAACTCGATCCGCTGGCCCCGCAACTTCACCTGGAAGTCCGCACGCCCGAGATACTCCAGGTTCCCGGAAGCGTTCCAGCGCACCAGGTCACCGGTGCGGTACAACCGGGCACCGGGATGGCCGGTCGGGTCGGCGACAAACCGTTCGGCCGTGAGATCAGGACGTGCCGCGTATCCGCGGGCGAGCTGGCCGCCGCCGACGTAGAGCTCACCGACGACACCGATCGGCGTCGGCTGCAACCGGTCGTCGAGGACCCATGTGGTGGTGTTGGCGTCCGGACGTCCGATCGGCACGGCCCGGTCACCGGACGAGAATCGGTACGCGGTCACCTCCACCGCCGCCTCTGTCGGCCCGTAGAGGTTGTCGATTCTCGCGGACGGCACCAGCTCACTCATCGCCTGCGCCGTGGCCGCAGGCAGGGCTTCGCCGGATGAGTTGACACGACGCAGGGAACCGAGCGCGTCCCGCCGTTCCGGGTCGTCGCCGATGTACTCGACGAAGGCGGCCATCATCGACGGGACGAAGTGGATCGAGGTCACCCGCGATCGCCGGATCTCGGCCAGCACATAAGCCGGATCGACGTGACGGCCGTCCTCGGCGATGACCAGGCGCGCTCCTGCCATCAGCGGTTCGAACAGCTCCGGGACCGACACGTCGAAGGTGACCGGGGTCTTCAGCATCACCACGTCATCGGGGCTCAGCGGGGCGCGGGTCGACATCCAGACGAGCCGGTTCAGCACGGACCCGTGACTCACCGTGACGCCCTTGGGTGTTCCGGTCGATCCGGAGGTGAACAGTGTGTACAGCGCGTTCTCCGGGCCGGGTCGGGCCGGTACCGCGCTCGGCTTCCGACGATCGGCCACGGGCCGTGACTCGTCGACGACCAGGACCTCCGGGGTGAGGCTCGAGACCACCTCGGGGCGGTCCACCCCGGTGAGTATCACCGCGATCGACGCGGCGTCGACCATTGCCGCCGCGCGTTCCACCGGCGTCGCAGGATCGATGCTGACGTAACTGCCGCCGGCCGCCACCACTGCATGGATGGCCACCACCAGTTCCACAGACCGCGGAATGCACACCCCCACCGACACATCGGGGCCGACACCGGATTCGGCGAGCCTGGCCGTCAGGTGTGAGACACGCGCACCGAACTCCTGGTACGTCAGGGTTCGTTCACCTGCGACGAGTGCTGTCGCGTCGGGTACTCGACGACACGCGGCCTCGACCGCGTCGGTCACCGTGGTCCACGGCACCGGCATCTCCGGACCGGCGACGAGCGCGGCGATCCGTGCGCGTTCGGCGTCGTCGGTGAGGTCGATGGTCCCGATCGGACGGTCGTCCCCGGCGAGGGCGTCGAGGACCCGTGTCAACCGGACCGCCACCGATTCGATGGTGGACTCGTCGAAGAGATCGGTGGCGTAGACGATCTCGAGCGCCCAGGGCATGTCCTGTCCGACGGTGACCGCAACGGTCATGTCGAGCTGGGTGGTGCCGGTGGTCGCGACGATCGGCTCCAGGCTCATCTCGCCGGTCGACACTCCGCCGAAAGCGGCTGCGCCGGGGTCGGTCTCGGGGTCTGCGGTCTCGGGGTCGGCATGCAACACCGACAGCATGACCTGGCTGAGCGGGGCGAAGGCCTCCGAACGGACCGGCGCCAACCGGTCCACCAGATACTCGAACGGAACGTCGAGTCGAGCCAGCGCATTGACATCGTCAACGCGTACGCGGTGTAGGAAATCGCCGATCGGCAGGTCGGGCTCGACCTCGGTGCGCAGCACGATGGTGTTGACGAACATGCCGACCAGGTCATCGAGTTGCGCATGTCCGCGGCCGGCGACAGGCGTGCTGATCACGATGTCACGGGTGGCCGACAACCGCGCGAGCACGATCGACAGCGCTGCATGCACGAACATGAACTCGGTGACATCGGAAGCGCGCGCCGCGGCGGCGATCCGTGCGGTCAACTCGGCCGGGATGTGCGTGGAGATGCGTCCGCCCCGTTGCGATGCGACGGCAGGCCGCGGATGGTCGGTGGGCAGCGCGAGAAGCTCCGGCGCACCCGACAGCCGATTCACCCAGTACCCGGCCTGCGCGCCGAGGATGGAGTCCGGAGAGTCGATGTCGCCCAGGACGTGCCGCTGCCAGAGGGCGTGATCGGCGAACTGGATCGGCAGGTCCTCCAGCTGCGGCGCCCGACCTTCCGATCGTGCGACGTATGCGGTCCAGAGGTCCGACATCAGTGGTCGCATCGACTCGCCGTCCGCCGCGATGTGGTGCAGCACCACCACGACGATGTGCTCCTGCGCGCCGAGTTCCACCACGCGGACGCGTAGCGGAATCTCGGTGGTGACGTCGAAGGCGTCGGTGGTCAGGAAGTCAGGGGCGAGGATGTCGCCGGCCAGGATGTCGCCGGCCAGGACGCTGTCGGCGCCGGCGGGTCCGGGATTCTCCTCGGCCGAAGCAGTTGCGGCGTCCGATGTCTCCCAGCGCAGCAGTGTGCGGGCCTCCTCCACCGGCAGGATGTGTTGGTAGGGCTCACCGGCGTCGGCGGGGAAGACCGTTCTGAGGACCTCGTGGCGCGCGAGAACATCGACGACGGCCTCCCGCAACGCGTCACGATCGAGGTTGCCGCGCAGTCGGACGGCCATCGGGATCGTGTAGGCCGCCGAGTCCGGTTCGAGGCGGTTCAGGAACCAGATGCGTTGCTGCGCATAGGAGAGCGGGATGCGCGGCGGTCGCGGGTCGGCACGGCGCAGCGGCGGCAGTGGCGGTTCGGCGTCGTACGCGGTGTCGATCCGGCGGGCCAGCAGCCGAATCGTGGTGGCCTCGAACATGTCGCGAACCCCCACCCTGACACCGAATGCGTCGCCGGCCCGTGCGCCCAGGCGCGTCGCCGACAGCGAGTTCCCGCCGATGTCGAAGAAGTCGGCGGTGACCGACACGGTCTCGAGTCCGAGGACGTCGCGCACGATGGCGGCGAGCACCCGCTCGGTGTGTGTGGACGGTGGCACGTGCTCATCGACGGGGTCTCCGGGGCCGATCTCGGTCAGCCGGCCACGATCGATCTTGCCGACGGGGTTGCGCGGCATCACGTCGACGACGGCCAGCCGTGCCGGGATCATGTGCGGCGGGAGTTGCGCCGCGAGATGCTGTCGGAGGTCGGCGATCTCGGGGCGACGATCCGGGTCGAGCGGCTCGACATATCCGGCCAGCGCGGTGATCGGGTTCCCGACACCGATGACCGCGGCGGTCCGCACGGCCGGATGTGCGGTCAGGGTGGACTCGATGTCGCCGAGTTCGAGACGCTGTCCGCGCAGCTTCACCTGGAAGTCGGCGCGGCCCACATACGTGAGTTCATCGGTGCGCGAACGGCGTACGAGATCACCGGTCCGGTACATCCGGGACCCGGGCGCGCCGAACGGGGCGGGAACGAATCGCTCGGCGGTCAGCGCCGGTTGTCCGTGATAGCCCCGGGCCAATTCGTCGCCGGCGAGGTAGAGCTCTCCGATGACGCCCGGCGGTACCGGGTGGAGCCGCTCGTCCAGGACGTGGGCGGTCGCTCCGGGCACCGGCCGGCCGAGGCGGACCGGCTCGTGGGCGCCCACCGGCGTCGAGGTGACGCTGATGATCGTGGTCTCGGTCGGCCCGTACCCGTTGTGGAACCCGACCCCCGGGGCCCACCGGTCCTTCTCGGAGTCCGGCACGGATTCGCCGCCGACGAGCACGTTGGTCATGGGGAGCCCGGCGGGGTCCGGCAACGATGCCGCCACCGACGTCACGAGGAATGCATGGGTGGTGTCGTGCGTCGTGATGAAGTCTGCGAGGTCACGGCCTCCGACGATGTCCGGCGGGGCCACGACGAGGGTTGCGGCGCTGCCGTAGGCACCGAGCACCTCGAGGATCGCGGCGTCGAACGCCGGTGAGCTGATACCGAGCCACCGTGCGCCTGGTCCGGATTCGTGGCGGTCGCGCAGAACGGTGGCGACACCGGCTAGGCCGCGGTGGGTGACGAGCACACCCTTGGGCACTCCCGTCGAGCCGGAGGTGAAGATCATGTAGGCACCGTGATCGGCACGCAGGGTCCGCACGCGCGGCGGCTTAGCGATGGGTGTTCGCGTACGCAGGTCGTCGGCTCGGCCCGCATCGACGCACAGCCACCGGAGACCGGCCGCGGCCGGATCGTCGGCGAGAGCGTCCACCGAACCGTCGGTCAGTCCCAGCCGGGCGCCGCTCGCGGCGACGACCCGCCGGATGCGGTCCGCCGGATACCGCGGATCGATCGGGCAGTACACCGCACCGGCCTTGGCCACCGCCCACAGCGCGAGCTGCACGTGCGCCGAGCGTGGGAACGCGCACACGATCACATCGTCGGGGCCCACCCCGAACTCGATGAGCTCACCGGCCAGACGGGAGCTGGCCGAGTCGAGTTCGGCGTAGGTCCAGCTACCCCCTGCGTCGACGACGGCGATGTGGTCGGGACGTGAGCGGGCGGCGGCGGAGAGCAGATCCGGGAGCAGGGTGATCGCGGGGTCGGGATCACCGGACACGAACGGGAGCATGTCCTCGTCGTCGCCCAGCAGCGCGAGGTCACCGACCGGGGTGGTCATGTCGTCGACCGCGGCGGACAGGAGTGTGACGAAGCGGTCGGCCAGGCGCCGGGCGTCGGCCTCGTGGTACAGGTCGGTGGCGAAGGTGAGCGTCCCTCGCCAGGGAGCGCCGTCCGACGGGTCCGTGACGACACCGACGGTGAGGTCGAGTTTCGCCGAGGTGTCGTCGACGGCAACCGGTTCGATGTCGAGATCCGCCGCGCTCAACCCTGCCGGGGACGACAGTTCCGAGGTTGTCAGCAGAACCTGGACCAGCGGCGCATGCGCGGGGGTACGTGCGATGTCGAGTGCATCGACGACATCGTCGAACGCGACGTCGGCGTAGGTGAGCGCGTCGAGGTCCACCTCGCGCACTGCGTCGAGGAAGTCGACGAAACGTTGGCCGGGGTCGAGTGGCGTGCGCAGTGCGACGGTGTTGACGAACATGCCGATCAGGTCGTCGGTGTCACCGTCGCGGCCTGCGGTGGCCGTTCCGATGACGACGTCCCGACTGCCAGACAGCCGCCCCAAGACCGTGGCGAGGGCCGCGTGCAACACCATGAACGCGGTGGCACCCGTGATCCTGGTGACCGCGGTGACGGCCCGGGCGATCCGCCCCGGGATGACGAACTCGAGTGTCGCGCCGCGCATCGTGGGCGTCGCCGGGCGCGGATGGCTGGTGGGGAGGTCGAGGAGGACCGGCGCTCCGCTCAGCTGTTCTGTCCACCAACGACGATGCTCGGCGACGGCGTCGGCCCGCCGGGCGACGGCGAGCACGTGGTCCGCGTACTGAGCACGCAACGGCACCCAATCCGGTCCGCGACCGTCGCGACGCGCGAGATAGGCGGTCAGGAGGTCGCGCGCGAGCACCGGCCCGGACTCGCCGTCGGCGGCGACATGGTGGATGGTGATGACCAGCAGAGCCCCGTCGACGGGGTCGGTGTGCAGTCGTGCGCGCAACGGCCGGTCAGCGGTGAGGTCGTAGGGTTCGGAGACCACGGCGATGGCTTCGGCTGCGGAATCGACGGCCCGCCAATCGAATGCACTGTCGTAGGCCGCTGAGATCACCTGGTGCGGGCGCCCGTCGGGCCCGATGGGATAAATGGTCCGCAGAATCTCGTGACGGGCGACGACGTCGGCCAGCGCTGCTCTCAGGTGGTCGGCCTGCACGCTCCCGTGAATCCGGAACGCGAACGGGATGATGTAGGACGCCACGGCCGGTTCGTACTGGTTGATGAACCACATCCGCCGCTGCGCGCTCGAAAGGGGCAGGACGTCCGGTCGGGTCCACGTCGAATCATGTTCGGACAGCGCCGAGGTCGATGCCGCTGCGACCGCGGAGTCGATGATCCCGGCGAGTCGACGTACCGTCGGCGCGTCGAAGACGGTACGGACGGTGACCTCGACGCCGTGCATCCGGCCGACCCGTGCCGCGACCCGCGTGGCGGCCAGCGAGTTGCCGCCGAGGTCGAAGAAGCTGTCGGTGACCGAGATCTGTCCCGCATCCGGCCCGGCCAGTCCGAGCACGTCGGCGAAGACCTCCGCGATCGCGTTCTCGGTGGGAGTGGCCGGATCCGTCCGTGCCCCCGTGGCGAACTCCGGGGCCGGCAGAGCCTTGCGGTTCACCTTGCCCGCGGTGCTGAGTGGCAGCTCGTCGAGGACGACCCATGAGGTCGGCCGCATGTAGGTGGGGAGTTGTTCGGCGGCGACACGTACGGCGTCGAGGTCGACATCGGTTCCGGTGAGATGCGCGACGAGTTGCTCTCCCGCAGGCAGATCCATCACCGACACCACGACCTGGGCAACGCCCGGGGTGGTGGCCAACACCGTCTCGATCTCCCCCAACTCAATCCGCTGACCACGCAACTTCACCTGAAAATCAACACGCCCCAAATACTCCAACTCACCCACACCACTCCACCGCACCCGATCACCAGTCCGATACAACCGCGAACCCACCCCACCACACGGATCCGCCACAAACCGCTCCGCAGTCAACCCCGACCGCGACGCATACCCCCGAGCCACCTGCACACCACCCAAATACAACTCCCCAACCACACCCACCGGCACCGGCCGCAACCGCGAATCCAACACCCACACCGACACATTCGGCACCACCCGACCAATCGGCACCACCACCTCACCACCACCGACCACATACGACGTCACATCCACCGCAGCCTCAGTCGGCCCATACAAATTCACCACCCGCACAGACGGCACCAACCCCCGCAACCCCACCACCGCACCCACACCCAACGCCTCACCCGAACAAAACACCTGCCGCAACGACCCCAAACCCGAACCACCCGAACCACCCGACAACTCCGAACCACCCAGCGCATCCACAAACACCGACAACATCGACGGCACAAAATGACACACCGACACACCAAACCGCTCCACCACCGACGCCACATACCACGGATCCCGATGCCCACCCGGCTCAGCAACCACCACCGACGCCCCAACCATCAACGGCCAGAACAACTCCCACACCGACACATCAAACGACACCGGCGTCTTCCACAACACCACATCCCGCTGCCCCACCCCGAACAACGACTGCATCCACCCCAACCGATTCACCACCGCAGCCTGCGACACCGTCACACCCTTCGGCCGACCCGTCGACCCAGACGTGAACAACGTGTACACACCCGCCAACCCCGACACCTCCCCCACACCCGCAACCACCTCACCCAACAACCCCGCACCCTCAACACCACCAACCACACCACCAACCGAAACACCATCAACCGAAACACCCACCCCCTCACCACAATCCACCACAACACGCTCAACCCCACCCGGCACAACCACCCCACCATCACCCGCCCGAACCAACACCACACCCACACCCGCCGTCGACAACATGAACCCCACCCGCTCCACCGGCGCATCCACCTCCACCGGCACATACCGCCCACCCACAGCCACCACCGCATGCACCGCCACCAACAACTCCAACGACCGCGACATCACCACACCCACACCCGAATCAACACCCACCCCCAACCCCGACAACACCCGCGCAACCCCCGCCACCAACCCACCGAACTCCCCATACGACACCACCCGATCACCACACCGCACCGCCACCGAACCCCACGACAACCCCACCCGCTCCGCAACAACAGACCCCACCGACCGACCCGACCACCCCAACCCCACAACCTCACCCACCGACCACTCCGCAATCGCGGCACGTTCGGTGGGGTCGGTGATGTCGACATCTCCGACGATCACCTCGGGGTCGGCGAGTCCGGCGGTCAGCACGTCGACGATCCGGGCCCCGATACGTCGCACGGTGCGGTCGTCGAACAGGTCGGTGGCGTAGACGATGCGACCCGTGAGCGAGGTCAGCGCACCCGTCGCACCGCGGTCGGCGGTCATGCCGATCATCAGATCGAAACGGGCGGCCGGGGCACCGGCGTCGACCGGCGTGATCGTGAGCCCGGGCACGGAGATGTCTCCGGTCGACGACTGTTCGAGGGTCAGCAACACCTGGGTCAGTGGGGCGAATGCCTCACTGCGGGCGGGGGCGAGGACGTCGACGAGGTGCTCGAACGGAACATCGGCGGCGGCGAATGCATCGAGGTCGGTGGCGCGGATGTGCCGGACGGTCTCGCCGAAGGTGGCTCCCGGGTCCACCCGGGTACGCAGGACCAGGGTGTTGACGAACATGCCGACGAGGCCGTCGAGCTCGGCGCGTCCGCGCCCGGCGACGGGAGTGCCGACCGCGATGTCGGTGGAGGCCGACAGCCGCGACAGCACGACGGCCACCGCCGCGTGCAGCACCATGAAGACGGTCACCCCGTGCGACTTGGCGAACTCGTCGACCGTCCGCGCCAGATCGTCGGGGAGATCGAGTTCGGCGACGGCCCCACGGTGGGACGCGACCGGTGGCCGAGGCCGATCCGTCGGCAGTTCGAGCACGTCGGGGAGGTCGGCGAGCTGCGTCTGCCACCACCGTGACTGACCACCGAGTTCGGAAGCCGGGTCGTCGACCGACCCCAGGCTGTGCTGCTGCCACAGGGCCACATCGGCGTACTGGACAGGCAGCGGCGGCAGATCGGGCTCGAGCCCCGCCACCCTCGCGCCGTAGGCGCGGAGCAGGTCATCGACCAGCGGGGCAAGGGATTCGCCGTCGGCGGCGATATGGTGCAGCACGACGACCAGCACGTGCTCATCGTCGTGTCCACCCTCGCCACCGGCAACGATCCCGGCGCGGATCGGTAGATCGCGGGTGACATCGAACGGTCTGGACGGAAGCGTTGCAGCGTCGTCACCCGCCCACCACTGGTCGACCGTGACGTCACCGGCCGGTGCGATCTGCTGCCACGGCCGGCCGTCGAGATTCTGCGGATATCGGGTGCGCAGGACCTCGTGCCGACTGATCACGTCACCGAGAGCCGCGCGCAGGGCGACCGTGTCGACCCTGCCGCGCAAGCGCATGGCGAACGGGATGTTGTAGGCGGGCGAGGCCGGATCGAACTGATTGATGAACCACATCCGTTGCTGCGCCGCCGACAACGGCGGCCGGGGCGGGCGCGGGATGGTCCCGAGTTCTGGCGCCGTGACCGGGAGAGACAGTCGGTCTGCGCCCGACTCGCCGAGCGCGTCATCGATCCACGACGCCATGTCGCGTACGGACGGCGTATCGAAGAGCTCCCGCACACCGAAGGGCACCCCGTAGGTGTGCGTGATCCGGGCTGCGACGCGTGTGGCCGACAGCGAATGCCCACCGATGTCGAAGAAGCTGTCGGTGACCGAGATCGACTCCGCACCCGGCTCGGCGTGACCGAGCACGTCGGCGACGATCTCGGTCACCGCGAGTTCGGTGGGAGTGGCCGGTTCGACGACCGTCCGTGACGCGAGCACCGGCGCGGGCAGGGACCTCCGGTCGATCTTGCCTGCGGTGCTCAGTGGCATCTCGTCGAGCACGACGTAGGTGTCGGGCAGCATGTACGACGCCAGACGGCGGGCCGCGTGTTCCTGCACCACGGGCACATCGGAGTCGTCTGGGCCCGAGATGTAGGCGACGAGCCGGTCGTCGCGCACCGTCACCGCCGCCGCCACGACGCCCGGGGTGGTGGCCAACACCGTCTCGATCTCCCCCAACTCAATCCGCTGACCACGCAACTTCACCTGAAAATCAACACGCCCCAAATACTCCAACTCACCCACACCACTCCACCGCACCCGATCACCAGTCCGATACAACCGCGAACCCACCCCACCACACGGATCCGCCACAAACCGCTCCGCAGTCAACCCCGACCGCGACGCATACCCCCGAGCCACCTGCACACCACCCAAATACAACTCCCCAACCACACCCACCGGCACCGGCCGCAACCGCGAATCCAACACCCACACCGACACATTCGGCACCACCCGACCAATCGGCACCACCACCTCACCACCACCGACCACATACGACGTCACATCCACCGCAGCCTCAGTCGGCCCATACAAATTCACCACCCGCACAGACGGCACCAACCCCCGCAACCCCACCACCGCACCCACACCCAACGCCTCACCCGAACAAAACACCTGCCGCAACGACCCCAAACCCGAACCACCCGAACCACCCGACAACTCCGAACCACCCAGCGCATCCACAAACACCGACAACATCGACGGCACAAAATGACACACCGACACACCAAACCGCTCCACCACCGACGCCACATACCACGGATCCCGATGCCCACCCGGCTCAGCAACCACCACCGACGCCCCAACCATCAACGGCCAGAACAACTCCCACACCGACACATCAAACGACACCGGCGTCTTCCACAACACCACATCCCGCTGCCCCACCCCGAACAACGACTGCATCCACCCCAACCGATTCACCACCGCAGCCTGCGACACCGTCACACCCTTCGGCCGACCCGTCGACCCAGACGTGAACAACGTGTACACACCCGCCAACCCCGACACCTCCCCCACACCCGCAACCACCTCACCCAACAACCCCGCACCCTCAACACCACCAACCACACCACCAACCGAAACACCATCAACCGAAACACCCACCCCCTCACCACAATCCACCACAACACGCTCAACCCCACCCGGCACAACCACCCCACCATCACCCGCCCGAACCAACACCACACCCACACCCGCCGTCGACAACATGAACCCCACCCGCTCCACCGGCGCATCCACCTCCACCGGCACATACCGCCCACCCACAGCCACCACCGCATGCACCGCCACCAACAACTCCAACGACCGCGACATCACCACACCCACACCCGAATCAACACCCACCCCCAACCCCGACAACACCCGCGCAACCCCCGCCACCAACCCACCGAACTCCCCATACGACACCACCCGATCACCACACCGCACCGCCACCGAACCCCACGACAACCCCACCCGCTCCGCAACAACAGACCCCACCGACCGACCCGACCACCCCAACCCCACAACCTCACCCACCGACCACTCCGCAATCGCGCCGGCCATTCCCGTCGGCATCGGATCGAGTGCGGCGATCGGCACGGTCGGGTCGTCGACGATCGCGTCGATAAGGTCGGTCACGGAGGCGGCGATCACCTCGGCGACGCCCTCGTCCACGGCGTCGAGGTCCACCCGCACCGTCAGGGAGAGATCGTCACCCTCGGGTGCTGCGATCAGTGCCAGCGGGTAGTGGGTGGCATCGGAGGTGGAGACATCGCGGATGGCGAGCCCCGAGGTGCGCGAGCCGTCCATCACTGCGTCGGTGTCGACCGGGTAGGACTCGAACACCACCAGGGTGTCGAAGAGGGCGGGATGCCCGGTCGCGGCGGTGATCTCACCCAGTCCGAGGAACTGGTGGTCGACGATCCCCGCTCGCGCGTCGTGCAGGGCGGTGATCAGATCGGCGAGTGTCTGACCCGGGTCGGTGTCGGCGATCACCGGGACGGTGTTGATGAACAGACCGATCATCGCCTCGGCGCCGGCGAGATCGGCGGGGCGGCCGGACACGGTCTCGCCGAACACCACTCGCCGGTCGCCGGTCAGCCGCGACAAAATCAGTGCCCAGACCGCGTGCAGCACGGTGCTTGTCGTGGTGCCGAGTTCGCGTACCCGCCTCTCGAGGGCGGCGCGCGTGGCACCCGACACCCGGAGAACGACCTCGTGCGACCGTTGCTCGTCCCGATCCCGGCGTGCGGTGCGATGCGGGGCGATCAGGGTCGGAGTGGCGTCCGCGAGGCGGCTCCGCCAGGCGGCGACCGCGGCGTTTCGATCCCGACGGTCGAGCCACTCGAGGTACGACGCGAAGTCGCGGGGCGGCGTGATCGCGGGCCGGCCCAGATGCGCGGCGAGCAGATCGGCGACGAGGACCGGTCCGGACCACCCGTCCACGACGATGTGATGGGCGGTCACGACCAGTGTGTACGCCGGCCCCGTGCCGGTCCGGTGCGAGATCGCGGTGAAGCGGATCAGCCGCGGCGACCCGAGGTCGAACCGCCTGCCGAGGTCCTCCTCCGCGATCTCCGCAATACGCTGCGCCGCTTCTGTTCCCGACAGATCGGTCAGATCGAGCGCGCGAAAGTCGGGGTCGGTCGCAGCTGGATGATGGACGGGCGGCACGACCACCACGAGACGCCCCGACGACGTTCGGGTGAACGACGACCGCAGAACTCGTTGCCGGGCCAGCAGCTCACGGACCGCCGGGAGGAGGGTCTCCGGCCGATGATCTCCGTCGAACTCGATGATCGACTGCGTCACATATGGATCAGAGTCGGCGAGTCGCTCTGCTTCGTAAAAGAGGCCCTGCTGCAGCGGGGTCGTTGGCCAGATGCACGCCGCTGCCCAGGTCCGGCTGTCCGGGTGCGACGGACCTTCGGTGAGAGTGTGGACCAGATGGTCGATCTCGGCCTGGCCGAGCCCGCCGCCGATGATGTCGGTCTCACTCGGTCCCGGATCGCCCACGGCGTGGACGTATTCGAGCAGTGACGACAACGCCGAGTCGATCCGGTCCGCGATACCGGCCAGGGCCGTCCGGTCGAGGAACGCCTCGGGCGCGGTGAGGTCGATGCGCAGTTCGCGGCCGTGCTCGGTGACCACCGCGCCGGCCGTGACCGTGAGACCCGCGAGGGCCATCATGTCGCCACGTGCCGACGGCGGCAACGACGGCGCATCGCCCGCCGGGACGAACTCCGTCGCCGCGTCGGAGTCCTCTCCGGGTGTCCCGCCGGCCATGGTGCCGAGGTAGTTGACGGTGATGTCAGGGAGATCACGGTCGGCCAGCGGCGAACCCGTCCGCAGCCAGCGCAGGGGGCCGAACGCGATGCCGTTGTCCGGGGTTCGTGCCTGGGTGTCCTTGAGCGACTTGACCATCGCGGCCAGATCGTGTCCGGCGCCACCCGGTGCCGGAATGTCGAGCCGCACCGGCACGAATGAGGTGAACCACCCGACGGTCTCGCTCAGATCGGCGCCGTCGGCGACTCCCTCTTCCCGGCCGTGGTACTCGAGCATCATCGAGACCGGGTTCGGTTCGCCCGCTGTGTTCGGTTCGCCCGCCGGGGGCCCTGACGCCCGGGCGACGGCCGCCGCAAGCACCGTGTCGGCGCGCGCCCCGAAGGCCTCGGTGACCCGGCCCAGGATCTCCTCGCCCCGATAGGCCTCGACGACGTGACTCACCGAGACCGTGGTGCGGAGCCGGTCGCGTGTCCGGTCGAGACGGCGCGCGGTCCCGGCCGGAGGCAGTTGCCGTGCCCACCAGTCGATCTCCTCGGTGCGGCCGGCCAGTCCGGCGAGCACCTCCGCCCAGCGCCGGAACGATGTGCCGTCGACCGTGACCTGAGGCTCTTCACCCGCTCGCACCTGCCACCACGCGCGGGCCAGACCGGACACGATCGTCGGCCACGACACCGCGTCGACGCCCAGGTGATGGATGGCGATCACCAGGCGTCCGGTCCCGTCGGTCAGGCGCACCCCCATCGCCGCGACCAGGCGTCCCTGCACGGGAGAAAGCGTCGCCAGTGCTCGCGTGTGGGCATCGCGGATGGCGTCCTCGACGGCGGTGGAGCGGGGGACGGCGGCGGAGATCGCGGGGGCCTCGGCGATCTCGACGACGATGTCGTGCGCACTGCCCGCGCCCGCGACCATGATCGGGTCACCGTGGCGGTCCACCTGCAACGAGGCGGTCAGCATGGGATGAGCGGCGACAACCGCGGTGAGCACGGTGCGCAGGGCCTGCTCGTCGATGTCGGCGGGCAGTGTCAACACCGTGGCCTGGGAGAAGTCCGAGATGTCTGCCGGATCGTCGGACAACTCGAGCATCCAGGCCACACCGGGGGTGATCGCCACCCGGCCGACGGCACCGCCGGGCAACTCGTCGAGAACCCTGCCCGATGTCGTGCGCGCGAGACCGGCGAGTTCGCGGACCGTCGACGCGGCGAACACGTCCCGCGGTGTGACGGAGAACCCCGCGGCGCGCAACATCGAGGTCAGCCGGATGGAGGCGATCGAGTCGCCACCCAACTCGAAGAACGATCGGGTCACCGAGACGGACTCGACGCCGAGGACCGAGGCGACGATCCCGGCGACCACGCGCTCGGCGTCGGTCGTCGGTACAGCGGCTCCCGACGTCGGCAGCAGGTCGAAATGCGGGGTGGGAAGGGACTTCCGGTCGAGTTTTCCGGCACTGCTCAGTGGCGCCTCATCCAGGTACATCCACAGCGTCGGCCGCATGTAGGCCGGGAGTGCGGCCGCGACGGCGTCCCGCGCGGGCCCGACCGCGGCCTGAGCATCCGGACCGATGAGATAGCCGACGAGATGCTCGGCGCCGCCCGGTGTGCTCGCCAGGGTGACCGCGGCCTGGCGTACGCCGCCGACGGCCGTGAGCACCGCTTCGATCTCGCCCAGTTCGATCCGCTGGCCGCGCAGCTTGACCTGGAAGTCGGTGCGACCCAGGTATTCCAGGTCGCCCGACCGGTTGCGGCGGACGAGGTCGCCGGTGCGGTAGAGCCTGGTCCCGTGAGCGGCCGGATCGGCGATGAAACGATCCGCGGTGAGGTCCGGCCGCGAGGCGTACCCGCGGGCGAGCTGCACCCCGCCGAGATACAACTCGCCGGCCACACCGGCCGGGACCTGACGCAGGCGCGCGTCGAGGACGAAGACCTGCGTGTTCCAGACCGGCCGGCCCATCGGCACCACGTCGAGCCCCGCATCGGCCCCAGACCCGCCGGCCCCAGCCCCGCCGGAGCCGGCCCTGCCGACCGTCGCCCCGGTGACCTCGACAGCGGCCTCGGTGGGGCCGAACAGGTTGTGGACGTCGACGTGGGGTAGCGCCGCACGGACATCGCGCAGTGTCGAGGGCGGCAACGCCTCACCCGAGCAGTACAGGTGGCGCAGACTCGGCAGCACCGGCCCGGGCCCGTCCTGGTGGAGAACGGCGACGAACACACCGAGCAGCGACGGCACGAAATGCACGGTCGTGACGCGTTCGGTCTCGATCAGGCGCGCGACGGCGTGCGGGTCGAGGTGTGCGTCGTCCGGCGCGATCACCAGCCGGGCACCGACCATCAGCGGCGCGAACAGTTCGGGGACCGACACATCGAAGGTGGCCGGGGTCTTCAGCAGCACCGCGTCGCCGGGTCCGATTCCGAATTCGTCTATGCCCCACCGCAACCTGTTCAGCACGGACCGATGGCTGACCGTGACACCCTTGGGACGGCCGGTCGACCCCGAGGTGAACAGGGTGTACGCGGCGTGATCGGGTCGTTGCGGCAGAGCACGTTCGGCGTCGGTGACCGGTGTTGCGTCGAGGTCGACGGGACACGTCGAGTCGACGACGAGGGTCCGCCCGACGATGCCGTCGCCCCATGCGGGATCGCCGGTGACGAGCGCGATCTCCGCCCGTGCCGTCTCGGCCATGTATCGGACGCGGTCGTACGGGGCGTCGGGCGCGATGGGGACGTACTGCGCACCCGCGGCGATCACCGCGTGGACGGCGATCACGAGTTCGACCGACCGCGGCATGCAGACGACGACACAGTCCTCGGCCCGGACATCGGCCTCGATGAGCTCGAGCGCCAGCGTCGACACCCGTGCGGCGAACTCCCGGTGTGTGAGCGAACGCTCACCGGAGCGGAGGGCCACGGCGTGTGGGGCCACGCGACTGCCGGCGGCGATCGCCGACGCCAGGGTGTCTGCGGGAAGGTCGACATCCCGTCCGGACGACAGGTGCCGCTGCTCCCGGTACTCCATCTCGGTGAGCAGTGCGATGTCGGCGACCGGGACGTCGGCATCTGCGGCCACCGCGGTGAGCGTCGCGGTCAGCGCGGAGGCGATCATCTCGGCGGTCGCGGGCGCGAACAGTGCCGTGGCATAGGTGATCGACCCCGCGAGCCCGCCGTCCACCTCTTCGCGTACGCCGATGGTGAGGTCGAACTTCGCGGTGGTCTCGTCGGAGTCGACGAACTCGGCGTCGAGATCTCCCATGGACGCCCCGGATACCAGCGACGAGGCGGCGGCGGAGTGAACGAGCATGACCTGCGCCAGCGGTTCGACGTTCTCGAGGCGAGGCGGGTCCACGGCGTCCACGACGCGCTCGAACGGGACGTCGGCATGATCGAAGGCCGCGAGGTCGGCAGCCTTGACCCGGTCGAGCAACGCGCCGGCGGTGAGGTGCGCGTCGACGTCGACCCGGAGGATGACGGTGTTGACGAACATACCGATGAGTCCGTCGAGATCCTGGTGGCCCCGACCGGCGACCGGCGTCGCAAGCGCGATCTCGGTGGTCGCGGTGAGGCGCGAGAGTACGGCGGCGACGGCGGTGTGCGCGACCATGAACAGCGTCGCACGACGTTCGGCCGCTCGACGCCGCAGACCGGCCACCGTGCTCGCCGGGAGTGACCACCGCACGGTGGCGGCACGGGCATCCGGGGTACGGGGTCGCGGGTGATCGGTCGGCAGCGGCAGAACATCGGGAATGTCTCGCAGCCGTCCGGTCCAGTACGCCAGCTGCCGCGACATCTCCGACGCCGGATCGTTCGGTTGTCCGAGCCGGTGTCGTTGCCACACAGCATAATCCGCGTACTGCAGCGGCAGCGGCGACCATTCCGGGGCCCGCGCCGAACGCCGGGACGCGTAGGCGTATGCGATCTCCCCCGCCAGCACGGGCGCCGATTCCCCGTCGGCCGCGATGTGGTGCAGTGCGATGACGAGCACGTGCTCGGACGGCGAGGTGCTGATGATGCGGGCCCGCACCGGTAGATCGGTGGTGACGTCGAAGGGAACCGCGATGGTCTCACCGATCTCCCGCTCGACGAGCCCGTCGGAGCCGGCTCGCCCGGTGAGGACCGTGTGCCCGATCGGCACATGGTCGGACCAGTCCTCCAGGACGACCTGGACGGGTTCCACCGTCGTCGCCTCGGGTGCGGGCGCTGCCCCGTCGACGGCGACCGGTGCCGGATAAATCGTCCTGAGCACCTCGTGACGGTCGACGACGTCCCGGATCGCCGCACGCATGGCCGCCACGTCGAGATCGCCGCGCAGCCGCACGACGATCGGGATCACGTAGGCGGTGGAGGTGGGTTCGAACTGGTTGAGGAACCACATCCGACGCTGCGCGTACGAGAGTGGGACCGGATCGGGCCGCCGGATCGAACCCGGCATCGGTCCCGTCGGCGCCACCGCGTGTTCACCCGCGTCGAGTGCGGATGCCAGCCCCTGCACGGTCGGTGCGTCGAACAGGGCCCGCACCGGGATCTCGATGCCGAGGGTCGCGCCGAGTCGGGCGACGACCCGCGTGGCCGACAACGAGGTACCCCCGAGGTCGAAGAACGAGGCCAGCGCGGAGACGGTGCCGTTCCCCTCGGCCGCGGGGAGTCCGAGGACGTCGGCATAGGCCGCGGCCACCGCCCGTTCGGTGTCGGTTCGCGGATCGAGGTGTACGCCACCGCCGAACTCGGGACGGGGCAGGGCGGAACGGTCGAGCTTTCCTGTTGCCGCGAGGGGGATCTCGTCGATGGGGACGATGGCGGTCGGGACCATGTGGGCGGGTAGCCTGCGACCCACGTACCCCGTGAGGGCCGCGACATCCGGCCGGACCCCGCCGGATCCACGTACCCAGGACACCAGGACGGTCTCTCCCGACGTCGGGTGGGCGACACCCGCCGTGGTCGAGAAGTCCACCGCACCATGCCCTTCGAGGACGGCGTCGATCTCGCCCAGTTCGATCCGGAAACCTCGGATCTTGACCTGGAAGTCGCTGCGGCCGAGGAAGTCCAGTTCCCACTCCCCGGCGCGGCGCCGCCACCGGACCACGTCACCGGTACGGTACATCCGGCCACCCGGCGCCCCGAACGGGGCGGCAACGAAACGTTCCGCGGTGAGTGCGGTCTGTCCGAGGTAGCCCGCTGCCAGTGAGGCTCCGGTCAGGTAGAGTTCGCCGGCGACACCGGCGGGCACGGGATGCAGACGCGGGTCCAGTACCACCGCACTCACACCCGCTATCGGACCGCCGATCGTGACCGGGGCGTCGGGTCGTAGCGGTGCCGACGAGGTCGCCCAGACGGTGGTCTCGGTGGGTCCGTACAGATTCAGCATCGTCCGGTCGGCGGACCACGCGCGGACGAGCTCGGGTGAGCAGGTGTCACCCGCGACGCAGACCACGTCGAGGTCGGGGAAGTCTTGCGCCGAAGCGACATTCGGCACGGTGGCCAGGGCAGTCGGGGTGATGGCGAGGTGGGTCACCGCTTCGCCGGCCAGGATCTCCGCGAGCTCTGCACCGCCGGTCACACCGTCGGACACCACGACCATTCTCGACGCGGCCGCCACCGCGACGAGGGTCTCGAACACCGACGCGTCGAAACCCGGCGCGGCGAAGCGCAGTACGCGCGCGCCGGCATGCAGGCCGAATCGCCGGCGCGCGTCGGCCACCAGATCGGCGAGACCGCGATGGGTGACGGCGACGCCTTTGGGTCTGCCCGTGGAGCCCGAGGTGAAGATGACATACGCGGTGTCGTCGGCCCGCACTCCCCCGACGTCATCGATCCCGGTCGCGGATCGGTCCGCGGCATCGGACGACGCCGCGTCGAGGAACGTGTCCGCGTCCAAGAACGTGTCCAGGTCGAGCCATTCGGGACCGTCGGGCAGCGTGCCCGGCATCGACTGTGCCGCAACCGACGTCACGCCGAGTCGCGCGTCGATGGTGTCGACCATGTAGCGGCTCCGCTCGAGCGGCTGCCCTGGATCGATCGGGGCGACAGCCGCACCGGTGCGTGCGATCGCCCAGAACCCGACGGTTCCGGCCAGCGACCTCGGCGTGGCGAGTGCGATCACCGATCCCGGGCGCGCACCCTTCGCGCGCAGAGCACCGGCGAGGCGGCGCGCGGCGCGGTCGAGTTCGGCGTAGGTCAGGTGCCGCGACCCCTCGCTGACGGCGACGCCATCGGGATTGTCTGCCACCGCGGTGGCGAGCAGGTCGCCGAGCAGTACCGGCGATGACGCCAGCCGTGGCGCGCCCACCACCCTCTGCGACAGGTCCCGACCGTCCTCGCCGGTGGGCAGGTCGCCGATCGGGCTCTCGGGTGACTCGACGACGGCACGGGCGATGGCCATCATGCGATGACAGAAGGCCTCGACGGTGTCGGCGTCGAACAGTGCCGTCGCATAGGTCAGGACGACCCGGGTGTCCTCCCCGCGGGAGCGTCCGGGCGGGTCGATGACGGTGACCTGCAGGTCGACCTTCGCCGTGGTGACCGGCGGTTCGATCTCGGAGACGACGAGTCCGGGTAGCTCCACGGTCGGTCGGTCGGTGTTCTGGAACGCGAGGGCGACCTGGAAGAGCGGCGGTGCCGCGGTGCTGCGGGCCGCCACGACCTCCTCGACCACGGTCTCGAACGGCAGGTCGGCGTGATCGAGTGCGGTGATGTCGATCTCGCGGATCTCGGCGAGCAAGGTGGCGAAATCGGCATCGCGCCGCAGCGGCGTCCGCAGCGCGAGCGTGTTGACGAACATGCCGATGAGTCCGTCCAGGTCGCGTTCACCGCGCCCCGCCACAGGCGTGCCGATCACCACGTCCTCGCTGCTGCCGGAGCGGACGAGGGCGACCGCGAGAACCGCGTGGACGACCATGAACATGGTGGCGTCGAAACGATCGGCCAGTTCACGCAGGCCCGTCCACGTCTCGGCGTCGAACAACGCCGAGAGTTCCGCACCGGAGTCGTCGCGCACCGCGGTGCGCGGGCGGTCGACCGGGAGGTCGATGAGTTCGGGCGCTCCGGCGAGGCGGGCACGCCAGTGGTCGAGCTGTTGCGCGGCGAGCGACCCGGGATCGGCGTCGTCCCCGAGGATCTCGTGATGCCAGACCGCATAGTCGACGTACTGGACCGGCAGGGGCGCCCAGTCGGGCACCCGGCCCGCCAGGCGCGCCTGGTAGGCCTCGACGAAGTCGGCCACCATCGGCGCCACCGAACCGCCGTCGCTGATGATGTGGTGCACCACCAGGACCAGGATCCAGTCGTCGTCGCCGATGCGCAGCAACCGGGCGCGCACCGGTGCCGCGCGTTCGAGATCGAAGCCGCGGGTGGTGATCTCGGCGATGGTCTCCGACACACCGGTCTCGTCGGCGCCACGCAGGTCGATCGGCGGGTTCACCCGGATGTCGGCACCGCCTGATCCCGGACCTGCGATCACCTGCTCCGGCACGCCGTCCGGCGCGACAAAACGGGTACGCAGGACCTCGTGCCGCGCGATGAGGTCGTCGAGCGCCGCGGCCGCCGCCGCCGGATCCAGGCGGGCGTCGCCCCCCGATGGAAGCTGCCCTGCCGGGTTTCCGCGGAGCCGTAGAACAGCCGGGATGAGATAGCCCGCCCCGCCCGGGTCGAGCATCTCCAGGAACCAGATCCGTCGCTGCGCGGGCGACAGCGGTAACCGGCCCGCACGCGGGACCCGACGCAGCCGGGGCCTGCGGGCAGAAGCCGGTGAGGCACCACCGAGACGGTCGTCGATGATCGCCGCGAGGCCGCGGACTGTGGGCGAGGCGAACAGGTCTCGCGCCGACACCGACGTGCCGAAATCGTCGGCGGCGCGGGCGGCGACCCTGGTGGCCGTCAGCGAGTTGCCGCCGAGATCGAACAGCGAGGTGGTGACCCCGACCTCGTTCGCGCCCAGGATCTCGGCGACGAGCGCGGCGAGCGTTTCCTCGGTGGGCGTGGCGGGCGGTTCATCGGTTGCCGGGTCGTCGCCGACGGACGGTTCGGGCAGGGCATCGCGATCGAGCTTGCCGTTCACCGTGAGCGGGAGCTTGTCCAGCCACACCAGCAGCGTCGGCACCATGTAGTCGGGCACTGCCGTTGCCATTCGGGCACGGATGTCGTCGGCGTCCAACGGCTTTCCGTCGGTGGGCACGAGGTATCCGACGAGATGTTCGGTATCGCCGAGGGTCGCGATCACCGCGCCGGCCGCGTCGATCCCGTCGAGCGCCGACATCGCCGACTCGACCTCGCCGAGTTCGATGCGGAAGCCGCGAAGCTTCACCTGGCCGTCGCGGCGGCCCACGAACTCGATCGATCCGTTCCGCGCGACGCCGACATCGCCGGTGCGGTACATCCGGCTGCCCGGCGGGCCGAAGGGGTCGGCGACGTACCGCGTCGAGGTCTGACCATGCCTGCGCAGGAAGCCGCGGGTCACCTGGGCACCCGACACGTACAGCTCACCCGGCACACCGTCCGGGAGTGGCGCGAGCCGCCCGTCGAGGACGTGGACGCGCGAGCCGAGGAGCGGGGTGCCGATGTCGGACGCCGTCGCCTCCCCGACGAACGCGCGTGTCAGCTCGCGTCGGGTCATGTACACGGTCGTCTCGGTCGGCCCGTACATGTTGTTCAGCTGCGGGCCCGCCACATCCGCGCCCGGCCGGGTGGCCGATCCGTCGGCCACCCGGTCCGCCTGCCACTTGCGGACGTGCTCATAGTCCAGGAGTTCACCTGAGAAATGCAGGCGTCGTACTGATTTCGGGAGGGCACGGCCGTGTGGTGGCCGGAGAACCGCGCCGAACTGATAGAACGACGACGGGGTGAAGTTCACGACGGTGACGCCTTCGCGGTCGAAGACCTCGACCACATCGTCGGGCGCTCGGGTGGTGGCGTGATCGAGGACGACGAGGCGCCCGCCCGCGACGAGCGCGGCCCAGATCTCCCCCACCGACACGTCGAAGGCGTAGGAGTGGAACATCGACCACACGTCCTCGGGTGTGCTCTCGACCAGCGCGTCGAGGGCCACCAGCAGCGAGACCACGTTGTCGTGTGTGACGACGACACCCTTGGGGGTGCCCGTCGAGCCGGAGGTGTACATCACGTACGCGCTCGCGTGCGCGCCGATGCGTTCCGGTAGCGGAGCCGCGGACCCCGGATCACCCTGTGCGAGAACATCATCCAGTGTCGCCACCGGTGCGGGCATGTGTTGCCAGGCCTCGACGGTGTCGGGGTCGGCGAGAATCACCACCGGTGCCGCGTCGTCGACGATCGTGCTCAGTCGCGCGATCGGATGCGTGCGGTCCAGAGGCAGGTAGGCGGCACCGGTCTTGAGGACGGCCAGCAACGCCACGATGAGGTCCGCCGAACGCGGCATCGCCACACCGACGAGTTTCTCGGGCCCGGCCCCGAGAGCGGCGAGTGCCCGTGCCAGGTGGTCGGTTCGCTCGTCGAGGTCCCGGTAGGTGATCGACGCACCGGCGAGGTCTGTCAGTGCGACGGCGTCCCCTCGCCGGCGCGCGGCCACCCGGACGAGGCCCGGCAGCGACACCAGATCGCCGGTGCCGACGATCCCGGCGATGCGCTCCTCGAGTCCGGCGAGGATCTCGCCGGCGGCCACGGCGAGCTGCGCGGCGGTCAGCCCGGTGCGCGGCATCAGCGCCGTCACGGTGGCACGCACCGCGGCGGTGGGGTCGACACCGCGTTCGGCCAGCTTGACCGCCGACGCCGCGACACGGCGATGCAGCGCCCGGAAGGTGACCGGGCCTGCCGCACCCACCATGGCCTCGGACTCACCGTCGTGGGCCGCGGCGAGCGTCAGCAATCGCAGGATGCCCGGCTGCTGTGCCGAACCGGGGGACGAACGCCCCACCGCTCCTCGCGGAGTCGAGGTGTCCGACGTCACGCGGGTCCCACTCGATTGCGCGAGCCCGCGCCCTGCATTACCGCTTCGGCGGCGGCCCGCACAGAGTCGAAGACCTCGTCGATCGTGCGGTCGGCGTCGGCGAGCAGAGTGGCCACGGCGATCGTCAGCGCTTCCGCGGGGTCTTCGTCGGGGACCGAGATCGACATCGCGACCGCGGTCGCCTCCAGGTCGGCGAAGGTCACCTCCGGGGCGCCGGGGACACCGATGACCGCCTCGGGTGCCGATGCGGCGACACGCGACACGATCTCGTGGAGCGGGGGATGCGCCCCGGCCGGGTCGGTGGCAGCCGACGACGACTCGCCACCGGTCCAGATCGCGAGGTCACCCACCGCGGTACCGGGACGCGCCGCGATGTCGGCCAGCAGCGTCCGGTAGCGTTCGGCGACCTTCTCCACGGTCGCGTGATCGAACAGGTCGGTGTCGTAGGCGATCTGGCCGCCGAGCGCGCCGTCGCGGTCGATGCCGTCGAGGTCCCCCGGGTACAGCATCAGTTCCAGATCGACTTTGGCGGGAAACGATGCCGGCGGGCGCGGACGAACATGCAGCCCTTCGAGTTCCACCTCGGGCAATCGGAGGTTCTGATACGAGAGCATCACCGAGAACAGCGGATTGTGACGGCCTCGGCGTGCGGCGCCTGACCCCGTACGGGTGAGGTGGTCGACTATCTGGTCGAAGGACACATCGCTGTTGCCGAGGTCGGCGAAGTCGTCGGTGCGCACGCGGCGGAGCAGATCGTCGAACGACTCGTCGAGCCGCAGCGTCGTACGCAGCGGAACGGTCGTCGCCAGCATGCCCACCATGTCGGCCAGTGCCGGATCGTCGCGACCGGCGAACGGAGTGCCGATCACGACGTCGTCGGTTCCCGACAGACGTCCGATCAGCACCGCGAGTGCCGCATGCATCACCACGAACTGGGTGGTGTTGTTGACGCGGGCGATCTGTCGCAGGATCGTCGCGGTCGACGACGGGATGGTCAGGTCTACGACGCCACCGAGGTGGCGCGGCTCGGCGGGCCGGGGCCGGTCCGACGCGAGCGTCGCCACCTCGCGCACCGTGCCCAGCCGGTGCTGCCAGTACTCGAGTTGACGTTGCTCTTCGGTCGCCCCGTCCGGCCCCTGCGCCTGCAGTCGCTCGGCATGCCAGATCGCGTAGTCGGCGAACTGAACCCGCAACGGACGGGCGATGGTCGACGCGGTACCGGTGTGTCCGGAGATCCGTGCCGCGTAGGCCTCGGTCAGGTCCCGGGCCAGCGCCCCGAGGGACTCACCGTCGGCGTTGATGTGGTGGACGACGAACACCAGCAGATGCCGTTCCGGACGCAACCGGAGAACGGCGGCGCGGACGGCGGGGCTGTCGGTCAGGTCGAAGCCGGGCTCGACGACGGCGGCGATCTCGTCCTCGACGCGCTCATCGGTCGCGTCCCCGGTCACGCTGATGTCGATCACGTCGACCCCGAAGCGGCGCAACGCCTCCGCGGCCGGGAGCACGATCTGCACCGGAACCCCCTCGTGCACGGGATAGCGGGTTCGCAGGGACTCGTGGCGGGCGACGATGTCGCCCACGGCCCCGGTCAGCGCCGCGACGTCGAGCCTGCCCTCGAGGTCGAGGGTGAGCCCGATGTTGTAGGCCGACGACGACGGGTCGATCTGATTGAGAGACCACAGGCCGCGCTGGACACCGGTGAGCTCCACCATGTGCTTGCGGTCGCGCGGCGTCAGCATCCGTCCGACGCCCGCCGCGTCGCTGTTGCCGACCGCCGCCACGAAGCTCGCGACCGTCGGGTTCTCGAACAGGAGCGCGAGCGCGACGCGTTGTCCGATGTGCTGCTCGACGCGGTAGGTCACCTTGGTCGCCGAGAGCGAGCTGCCGCCGAGTTCGAAGAAGCCGTCGTGCACGCTGACCTCTCGCAGCCCGAGCACATCGGCGAAGATCTGTGCGACCACCGCCTCGAGACGGCTTCGCGGCGCGACGTACTCGCGCGCCGGCGAGATCTCGACCGCGGGCAGGGCTCGACGATCGACCTTCCCGGTTCGTGTCACCGGCAGCGCGTCGAGCACCTGAACCGTGTGCGGCACGAGATGCCCGGGCAGACGCGCGACGGCGTGGTCGAGGATGTCCTCGGGAGCGGGCGCGCGGCCGGCCACCGCGGTCACATAGGACACCAGAACCGTGTCGCCCGCCGGGGTCAGTGCACCGACGCTCACCGCGTTCTCGACGTCGGGATGGGTGACGAGGACCCCGTCGACCTCACCCGGCTCCACCCGCATGCCGCGGATCTTGATCTGGAAGTCGTTGCGCCCGTGATAGATCAGCTCATTCGACCGGGTCAGGCTGACCAGGTCGCCGGTGCGGTACATGCGCGCGCCGGCGTCGAACGGGTCCGCGACGAACCGGGTGGCGGACTGATCGGGACGTCCGTGATAGCCACGCCCGAGCACCCGGCCCGACAGGTACAGCTCGCCGATGACTCCGGGCGGCACCGGACGCAGACCCGCATCGAGGACCTTGATCCCGGCCCCGGAGATCGGTCCGCCGATGGTGATCGGCCGATTCGACCGAAGCGGCGCCGAGGTGGTCACCCAGATGGTGGTCTCGGTGGGGCCGTACAGGTTCAGCAACGGCCGCCCACCCGCGTCCCACCGCGTCACGAGCTCGGGCGGGCACGCCTCCCCCGCGGTCATCATCACTTCCACGTCGGGAACAGCCGACGGTTCGACCGTGGCCAGTGCGGTCGGGGTGGCGATGGCATGGGTGACCCGATGCCGGGCGATGACCGTCTCGAGTTCCGGACCGGCGAACACCTCCGGCGGGCTGATCACCAACTCGGCACTCGCGCAGACCGCGAGGACGATCTCCCACACCGCGACGTCGAAACCCGGTGCGGCGACGTGCAGTACGCGCGACGCCGAGGTCACACCGAGCAGCCTCTGCTGCTCGGCGACCATCTCGGCCAGCCCGGCGTGGGTCACCGCCGCAGCCTTGGGCCGTCCGGTCGAACCCGAGGTGAACAGGAGATACGCGAGGTCGTCGATGTACATCGGACGAACGCGCTCGTCGTCGGACACGGGATGCGTCGGGCGTCCGGCGATGCTGAGTTCGGCTTCGAGGTCGTCGAGGTGCCATTCCTCCACGGTCGAGTGGCCGGGCGTGCGCCCCTGTGCCCCGGCGTCGTGCCCGGTGTGCGTCGGGACCGAACCGACGCTGATCACCAGGCATGCGCCGCTGTCGGCCAGCATCGCGGCACGCCGCGCAGCCGGCAGCCGTGGATCGACCATGACGAACGCGGCTCCGCTCATCGCCACCCCGAGCAGCGCGAGAACGGACCGGGGAGACCGCGGAATGCTCACGGCGACGACGTCGCCGGGCCCGAGCCCGCGGTCGATGAGGACACGCGCGATCTGATGGGTCGCGGTCGACAGCTCCGACCAGTTGAGCGTGCCCGCCCCGGTCAGTGCCGCCGAGGCCGGGTCGGCGGCGGCGATGCCCGCGGCGATCAGGTCGGCGAGCGTGGACTCACGCTGTACACCCCGAGGGGGTTCGGTGAGGGCACGCACCATCGCGGGTTCGAGCAGGTCGAGCGACGCCGTGGCCCGGTCGGGTCCGGCGACCATCTGCGTCAGCACCCGACGCAGGTAACCGGCCAGGTCCTGCACCGTTTCCGCGTCGAAGAGATCTGTGGCATAGGCGAATTCGACCGCATAGTCCTCGGCACGATCGGTCACCGAGACCGTGAGGTCATACTTCGCCGAGGGCACCCGGGCATCGAGGACCTCGGCAGAACCGGTCCAATGCGACAGCGCGGCGAGCTGATCCGGCTGCACGGTCAACGCGACCTGGAACAGCGGCGAGTGCGACGGCGAGCGGTGCGGCGCCACGGCGTCGACGACGCGCTCGAACGGCACGTCGGCGTGGCTCATCGCCCGCGCGCAGCGACGGTGGGCCGCGGTGACGAGCTCGCGCACCGTCTCCGCCGGACGGATGGGCGTGCGCAGCACGACGGTGTTGACGAACATCCCGACCAGGTCGGCCACGGCAGGGTCGTCGCGGCCGGCGACCGCGGTGCCGATGCTCACGTCGTCGGTCGAGGCGAGCCGGCCGAGAGTGATCGCCAGGGCCGACTGAAAGACCGCGAACGGCGTGACCGACAGCGACTGCGCCAGCACCCGTATCCGCGCGGTGAGCTCCGCGTCGAGGACGGAGTCGACGTGGGCGCCCCCGCTCGAGATCACCCGCGGCCGCGGACGATCGGTGGGTAGCTGCAGCAGGTCGGGTGCGCCCTGCAGCTCGGTACGCCAGAACTCCAAGCCCTCCGCGAGCGCCTCCGACGGCTCCTCAGGGGTCCCCAATGTCGCGGCACGCTCGATCGCCACATCGGCGTACTGCAACGGCAGCGGGGTGAAGGCGGGTTCCTCACCTGCGCGCCTGGTGTCGTAGGCGGTCATCAGGTCGCGGAGCAGCGGCCGCAGCGAGTGCCCGTCGGCGGCGATGTGATGCAGGACCAACACCACCACGTCACCGTCGGGATCACCGGTGATCAGGCGGTAGCGGAACCCGATCTCCTCGGCGAGATCGAATCCCACCTCGGTGACCGCCGAGACGGCGTCATCCAGGCGGGCCCGGCTGTCGACGCCCGCGGGTGACACCGTCACGACATCGGCGCCGAGTGTCTTCGCGGCGGTGTGCGTGTCGAGGATGCGCTGCTCGGGTTCGCCGTCGACCACCGGGAACACCGTGCGCAGGATCTCGTGCCGGTCCACGACGTCGAGGACGGCCGCACGCAGCACGTCGGGATCGACCGCATGAGTCAGGCGGAGAGCACCGGACATGTTGTAGGTGGATTCCGTCGGCGACATCCTGTTGATGAACCAGAGCCGGGTCTGCGCCTGGGACAACGGGATTCGCGCGGGTCGCGGTACCGGACCGCGAACGCGGCCAACAGTTGCATCGGCGCCGGTGAACACGGCCCGAGAGGCGAGGTCGGCGAGGTCGTCGCTGTCGAAGACATCCGTGAGCGCGATCGTCAGCCCGTGACCGATCCGCGCCCGGGACACCATTCGCGCGGCGAGGAGCGAGTCACCGCCCAGCGCGAACAGATTGTCGGTCACGCTGACGCGCTCACGGCCCAGTGCCTGCGCGACAAGGGCGACGACGGCCTCCTCCGCGGGTGTGCTCGGCTCGCGGTACGTCGACGCCCCGGTGGTGAACTCCGGCGCCGGCAGCGCCCGCTGATCGAGCTTGCCCGACCGGGTCGTCGGGAAGGAATCCAGGAACACCGCCGCGAGTGGAACCATGTGACCGGGAAGCCGGCGGCGGCAGTGGGCGCGAACGGATTCGGGATCGTCCGGGCCACGCGTCCCCGGCTTGCCCGGACCGGCGTCCGGGTGAACGCGGACGTAGGCGACGAGTACCGGCGCCGGCCCGAGGTCGCGGCGTGCCACGACGACCACCGCGGCGATACCCGGCATGGCCGCGATCACCGCCTCGACCTCCCCGAGTTCCACTCGCTGGCCGCGGATCTTGATCTGCTGGTCGGTTCGTCCGAGATACTCCAGCTCGCCCCGCGCGGTCCACCGGACCAGGTCACCGGTGCGATACATCCGTGCACCACCGCTGCCCAGCGGATCGGCCACGAAGCGGGCCGAGGTCTGCTGCGCCGCACCGATGTAGCAGCCGGCCAGCTGCGGACCGGCGAGATGGAGCTCCCCCGCGACACCCTGAGGGACCGGCCGCAACCGCGTATCGAGTACGCGCAGTCCGGTACCCGGCACCGGCCGGCCGATCGGGACGACCGGTCCGTCCCCGGTGACCCGGTGGGCGGTCACGTCGATCGCGGCCTCGGTCGGACCGTAGAGGTTGACCAGCTGCGCCGACGACGCCTCCCGCAGTCGCCGGGCCAGTGTCGCCGACAGCGCCTCCCCCGAGGCGAACACCCACCGCACATGGTCCGGTAGCGCGATCACGCCGGCAGCAGCCGCGCCGGGATGTGTCTCGTCGGAACGCACATCGGTCTCGGCACCGACGACGACGTCGAGGTATGCGTCGAGCATCGACGGCACGAAGTGCAGGACGGTGACGCGCGCGGCGTCGATGAGGGCACGAAGGTAGGCGGGATCGCGGTGTCCGCCGGGCTCGGCGATCACCATCCGCGCGCCGGTACGCAACGGCCAGAACAACTCCCACACCGACACGTCAAAAGTCGCCGGGGTCTTGTGCAGTACGGCGTCGGCAGCGTCGATGGGATGGTCGCGCTGCATCCACGCCAGCCGGTGTTCGAGAGCTGCGTGATCGATCTCGACACCCTTGGGGACACCGGTCGACCCCGAGGTGAAGATCACGTAGGCGGCCTGGTGCGGGAGCGGCTCGCACCGTGCGATGCGAGGCGTCGCGTCCATGGCGGCGGATGCCGGTGTCGCGTCGTCGATTCCGCGGACGTCGATTTCATGGGCGGCGAGGAACCGGTCGTCGACGACCAGGACCGGGTCGACGATCGCGGCGATGGCGTCGCGCCGGTCGCCGGGTTCGGCGGGATCGACCGGGACGTAGGCCGCGCCGAGTCCGATGACGGCATGGGCGGCGCAGACCTGTGCGAACGACCGGTCGAGCGCCACGATGACCCGGTCGCCGACACCGACGCCGGCCGCGGCGAAGATGTCCGCCAGCCCGTCGCAGGCGCGTGCGAACTCGAGGTAGGTCATGGACGCGTCGCCGAAGACCAGTGCGGGCGCGTCCGGTGTCGCGGCGACCTGCCGATCGACGGCGGCGAGGATGTGTTCGCCCACGACCCCGGCCGCCGGCTCCCCGGCGCCCAGCCGGTCCAGCTCCGACTGCTCCCCCGGCATCAGCAGGTCCAGGTCCGCGATCTGCCGATCCGGATGGAGGACGAACTGTTCCAGGACGTGCAGCAGCCGACGGCGGTGTGTCTCCAGTTCGGTCGTGTCGTACAGGGCCGGATTCGCGTGCAGACCCACTTCGAGCGGCGCTCCCGGGCCGGCCGCGAACACATTCATCACCAGGTCCTCGACCATGCCCGCCGACAGCATGTGATAGCTGACGCGGGCGCCGTCGATGATGATCGGCTTGTCGAACAGGAGAAGGTTGACCAGCGGACCGAACGAGGTGCCCGCGGCGTCGCCGAAACCTGCTGCGGCCCGGATGTCCTCGGACCGATACCGCTGATGCCGCAGCCCCACGGTGATCTCCCTGGTGACCGCGGCGACCACATCGGCGCACGTCGCCGCGGCGACCCCGTCGATCCGCAGCGGCAGCATATTGGAGACCATGCCCGCCGAGTGCCTGACCCGGGCGGTCGTGCGTGCCGTCACCGGAAGGCTGAGCACGATGTCGTCACCACCGGACATCCTCGCCAGGAAGGCGGCGAAGGCGGCGGTGAGTACCGCAGCCACCGAGGCGTCGAGGTCCTTGGCACATCGACGCAGGGTCTGGTCGAGTTCGGCGCCGAGCATGCCGGCTGAGACGACCGTCTCGTTGTGGATGCCGGTGCTCGCCGGGTGCGTCGCGAGGGTGACCCGCTCCGGAAGATCTGCCGCACGCGCGGTCCAGAAGTCGCGATCCTTCTCCTGGCGGGCGCTCTGCCGGTAGGCGGCGTCGTCGGCGATCACCTCGGCGAGCGTCGCGCGGCGCGGCGGCACATGGGCGGCACCTCGCAGGCCGGCGTTGTATCGCGCGACGGCCTCGTGCAGACCGACCAGGGCTCCGTACCCGTCGAACGCGATGTGATGGCCACGCATGTACCAGTAGGTGCGATCGTCGGCGACGCGGATGAAGGCCGCGACCGCGACCGGGTCGTGGAGCAGATCCACCGGACTCTGGTGATCGGCGCGCATCCACTCAGCGGCCGCGGCCAGGGGATCCGGCTCGGCCCGTAAGTCGACGTCGACGACGTCGAACGGGATCGACTCGTCGATGTACTGCATCGGGGCCCCGTCGACCTCGGTGAGACGGGTGTAGGCGGTCTGGAGACCGCGAGAACCCTCGATCACGCCCTGGCGGAAGAGTTCCCGGTCGAAGGGGCGGCCGTCGTCGACGATGTCGATGTAGTGGGCAACGGTGACAGAGTGGTCGTCGTCGAGGTTCTCGGCGAACCACATGGCGCGCTGCGCCGCGGTGAGGTCGAGCAGTTCTCCCCCAGCCGGCGTCGCCGGAAGTCCCCGGTTGCCGTTCTTCGATGTCCCACCCCTGCGGGACGCGTTGTCATCCATGCCTCGTCCGACGTCGGTTTCGGCGCTTGTGTTCGCTCGACGAAGACGTCTCAACGCGCTCCCCCGAGCCGTTCGTCGAACAGCCACGAATCATACGCGTTACGTCGCTCCGGCCGGCGAAAGTGATACAGCCCATCAGCCAAGTGATTTGGGGACCGTGACACCTTCGTTGCCCTATCGCGCCAAATGCGGGCACATGAGTAACTTGAATCGATTTCTTTCACATCCGCACCACCGAACCCGACATGTCGCAGTTGAGGTTCGGTCGTTCGACCGACACGGGATCCGACGCCCCCGACCCGGGCGCGGCCACCCCGCCCGGCGGGGCAAGATTGACCCATGACGAACGTGCAGTTGATCGAGGTCGGCCCGCGTGACGGACTCCAGAACGAGCAGAAGCTCCTGTCGGTGGACGACAAGGTCGAACTGATCACCCGGAGCGTGGAAGCCGGAGTCCGGCGCGTCGAGGCCGTCAGCTTCGTCAACCCCAAGCGCGTGCCGCAGATGGCCGGCGCCGAGGAGGTCATGTCTCGGGTGCCGCGCGTGGACGGGGTCTCCTACATCGGTCTCGTGCTCAACCGTCGCGGCCTCGACCGCGCGCTCGACGCCGCGGTCGATGAGGTGAACGTTGTGGTCGTGGCCACCGAGGAGTTCAGCAGGCGGAATCAGGGATGCAGCGTGGACGAGGGCATCGCCGCGGCGGTCGACGTGGTCGGCGATGCGCGCGCGGCCGGACTGGCGACGACCGTGACGATCGCGGTCTCCTTCGGCTGCCCGTTCACCGGAGAGGTCGACCCGGACCGCATCTCGGAGATCGTCGCCCGCCTGACCGACGGTGCCGCACCTGACGAGATCGCCCTCGCGGACACCATCGGCGTCGGCGTCCCCGCACAGGTGCGCACCCTCGCCGAGCTCACGACCGCACGGGCGCCGGGCATCCCGCAGCGCTGGCATTTCCACAACACCCGCAACACCGGGTACGCGAACGCGCTTGCCGCCCTGGAGATGGGGGCACACGCGCTCGATTCCAGCATCGGAGGATTCGGCGGCTGCCCGTTCGCGCCGGCCGCGACCGGGAACATCGCTTCCGAGGACCTGCTCTACGCGCTCGACCGCTCGGACATCGTCACGGGCGTGGACATGTCGGCGCTGATCGCCGCCGCGGAATGGCTGGGCAAGGCCCTGGACAAGAATGTCCCCGCACTCCTCGGACGTGCCGGGGCATTCCCGGCACCCCGCTGAGCCGGGGACACCTTGTGACCGTGGGCTCTCCCGCGGCGAGGTGGATCTAGCCGGTGGTGTGCACGATCAGCACGTCGCAGGCCGACTTGCGCGCGACGTCGGCAGGCACGGACCCGAGTAGGCGGCCCGCGATCGAGTTCAGGCCGCGGTTGCCCACGACCAGCAGGTCGGCCTTGACGTCGGACACCAGCTGCAGCAACGCCTCGACCGGAGCGCCCTTGACCGGGCGTTGCACGATCGTCTTCGCTCCGGCCTTGGTGGCACGCTCCTTGGCGGTACGCAGGATCTCCTCGGTGGGTGTGGATCCGGTGACCTGGTACGCCTCGTCCTTGAGGATGTCCGCCGCGTCCCCGGCACCTCGCTCGTTGGGGAAGTAGGCGCACGCGATCACCAGTTGCGCCGCTTCACCCGCCAGTGCCCCAGCACGTTCCACCGCCTTCAACGACGACTCGGAGCCGTCGGTCCCGACAACGATGGTTTCGTAAGAGCTCATCCCAACCTCCGACATGAATTCGCCTCGCTGCCCATCAGCGAGGCGTCACCGCATATCCCCATAGTGCAGGGGTCTTGCACCGGGACACTAGTTTGCCACGGGCATGTCTGTCCGCCGATCGTGGCGATCGGCACACTCCCACAAGGCGGGCGGCGCGCAGACATCGCAGGTCAGGACGCTACTTGATACCCGCTGCGTCCATTCCACGCAGTTCCTTCTTCAGATCGGCGATCTCGTCCCGGAGTCGGCCCGCGAGCTCGAACTGCAGGTCGCGCGCCGCGTTCATCATCTGGTCGGTCAGCTGCGACACGAGATCGGCGAGTTCGGCGCGCGGCATCGTCGACACATCGCGCTTCTCGATGACGCCGGCACTCCCGGCCTTGGACACCTCGCCCTGCGCCCGGCGCCCCCGGCTGGCGTTGCGTCCCGACCCGCCGACGGCCACCGCTTCGTCCTCGGCCTCGCGGTACACCTGATCGAGGATGTCGGCGATCTTCTTGCGCAACGGCTTCGGATCGATGCCGCGTTCCTTGTTGTAGGCGATCTGCTTCTCGCGGCGACGCTCGGTCTCGTCGATGGCGTTGCGCATCGAGTCGGTGATCTTGTCCGCGTACATGTGCACCTCGCCCGACACGTTACGAGCGGCACGACCGATCGTCTGGATCAGCGAGGTGGTGCTCCGCAGGAAGCCCTCCTTGTCGGCGTCGAGGATCGCGACCAGCGACACCTCCGGGAGGTCGAGGCCCTCGCGGAGCAGGTTGATGCCGACGAGGACGTCGTAGTCACCCGACCGCAGCTGCCGCAGCAGTTCGACACGACGCAGGGTGTCGACCTCGGAATGCAGATAACGCACCCTGATACCGAGCTCGAGGAGGTAGTCGGTGAGATCCTCCGACATCTTCTTCGTCAGCGTGGTGACGAGGACACGTTCGTCGCGTTCGGTGCGCAGACGGATCTCGTGGACCAGGTCGTCGATCTGGCCCTTCGTCGGTTTGACGACGACCTGGGGGTCGACGAGGCCGGTCGGGCGGATGACCTGCTCGACGAACTCACCGTTGGACTGGCCGAGTTCGTAGGGTCCCGGGGTGGCCGAGAGGTACACGGTCTGCCCGATGCGATCGACGAACTCGTCCCAGGTGAGAGGCCGGTTGTCGACGGCCGAGGGCAGCCGGAACCCGTATTCGACGAGATTGCGTTTGCGCGACATGTCGCCCTCGTACATGCCGCCGATCTGCGGCACGGTCACATGCGACTCGTCGATGACCAGGAGGAAGTCGTCCGGGAAGTAGTCGATGAGCGTGGCCGGCGCGCTGCCCGGGGCACGGCCGTCGATGTGGCGCGAGTAGTTCTCGATGCCCGAGCAGAACCCGACCTGCCGCATCATCTCCAGGTCATAGGTGGTGCGCATCCGGAGGCGCTGGGCCTCGAGCAGTTTGCCCTTGCCCTCGAGGTCGGCGAGCCGGTCCTCGAGCTCCTGCTCGATGCTCGCCATCGCCTTCTCCATCCGCTCCGGCCCGGCCACGTAGTGGGTGGCCGGGAAGATGCGCAGCGAGTCGACCTGGCGCACGACGTCGCCGGTGAGTGGATGCAGGTAGTACAGCGACTCGACCTCGTCGCCGAAGAACTCGATGCGAACGGCGAGTTCCTCATAGGACGGGATGATCTCGACGGTGTCGCCGCGCACGCGGAAGCTGCCCCGCGTGAACGCGGTGTCGTTGCGGGAGTACTGCACGTCGACCAGGAGGCGCAGCAACGCGTCGCGGTCGATGTTCTGCCCGACCCCGAGTTCGACGGAACGATCGAGATAGGACTGCGGGGTACCGAGACCGTAGATGCACGAGACCGACGCGACCACGACGACGTCACGCCGAGAGAGCAGATTCGAGGTCGCCGAGTGGCGGAGGCGTTCCACGTCGTCGTTGATCGACGAGTCCTTCTCGATATAGGTGTCGGTCTGGGCGATGTACGCCTCGGGTTGGTAGTAGTCGTAGTACGAGACGAAGTACTCGACGGCATTGTTGGGCAGCATCTCGCGCAGTTCGTTGGCGAGCTGTGCGGCCAGGGTCTTGTTGGGGGCCATCACCAGGGTGGGCCGCTGGACCTGCTCGATCAGCCACGCCGTGGTCGCGGACTTACCGGTACCGGTGGCACCGAGGAGCACGATGTCCTTCTCGCCGGCCTCGAGACGTTTGGTGAGGTCCTTGATGGCGGCAGGCTGGTCACCAGCGGGTTCGTACTCGCTGACGACCTTGAATTCGCGTCCGGTGCGCTCGATCTCCCCGACCGGGCGGAACTCGGAGTGCGCGATGACCGGATGTTCTGCTGCAAAAGCCATAGTGCCAGGGTAAACGCGGCCTATGACACCGGTGTTCCCGAGCGCCGCGCGGAGGTGACGGGACACACCCGGAGTCGTTGTACAGACGATCGTCGGCCCCGATCGCTACATTCTCTCCCATGACACGCGGCGGGGCGCACGGCGTCCACCCTCCCAAGCGGGAGATCTTCGACGTCCCGGCGATGACGAACACCGACAACAAGGGATTCGTGCGGGAGGTCGACGAGTACCGGGTCACCGATCACGGCCTCTACATGTCACGCCCCGCGCCGGGTCATCCCCGCTTCGACCACCTCGAGTCCTGGCTGCTGCCCGCGCTCGGTCTCCGGGCCAACATCTTCCACTTCGTCGACGGCCACCGCACCGGCCAGCGGCTGTATCTGGACATCGGCGAGTTCTGGGGCCCCGATCCCGACGACCGCTGGCACGCCGAGGACTGGTACCTCGACCTCGTCGACGTTCCCGGCCGCCCGCTCGAGCTCATCGACGTCGACGAGATCCTCGAGGCACACCGGATCGGTCTGCTCGACACGTCGCGGTGTGTCCGCGCGTTCGACATCGCGTCCCGCGCGCTCGTCGGAGCCGCCGAACAGCATCACGACGTACAGTCCTGGCTCGACGCCGCCGCCGGCGGGCAGGTTCGGTTTCACGACCACGACCACGACAGCAGCGACAGCGACGCCCCCGGCAGCCGGGCACCGCGCTCCGGTCAGTAGGTCGGCAACACGAAACAGGCTCCGTTACGCACGAATTCGGGGAACTGTACGCCACTGCCGACGTTCACGCTGCGCGTCTTGGTGACCCCGTCGAGCGTCGCGGTGAGGACGTACCGGCCGGGCGCCGACGGGCGCCAGATCGGTGTGACCTCAACGGTCTTCGGCTTCTGGTCGTAGATCGTGACCGTCCTGCCGTTGCCTGACGAGGTGACCTCGAGGTTCGACTTCGCGGACCCGGGGTCCCCGACGATGACCGAGAGCTCGTAGGCGCATCCGGCGCCATAGGTGCCGTAGTTCGTCGACCCGGTCGCCGACGAGCCGTAACCCGCCTGGGTGTCGACCGCGATGCCCTGCAACGCCGCGCCGGCGGGCCCCGCCATACCCGCCCCGGCAACCGCCGACGCAGTGAAAGCCACTGCCCCACAGGCGATCCTCATCCGATACCGATTTCTCCGACCGATCATGGGTGCGACTCCGCTCCTCGTCGACTCCGTTGTCAGATCACATCTCCCGAAGGGGTGTGCGAGTCACAAGCTAGCAGCGGGCGGTGGACGATGCCCCCAATTTGGAAACATTCGTAGTCAGTTTCCGGCGCAGGGTGGCTTGGTTGCCGGTCAGTTGGTGGCGACCCGCACCGTGGCCGGCCGGCCGGGATCACAGGAGCCGTAGACGCCCGGACCGGTCGGTGCGAAGCCCCCGTCGGCCAGCCGATCGGTCAGTTCGGCGGCCGCGTCGGCGTCGCGCGCGGTGATCCGCAACTCGACCGATGCGGCATCGGTGACGTCCACCGCGGTGGCCCGCTCTCCCGACAGGGCCCACAGCCGGTTGACAAGCCGCGCCGAAGGCCCGTCGGGATTAGGTTCCGCGGCAAGGAGTTCGGGCACCGGCTCGGCGACCCGCCGTGCCCGGACGTTGGCCTCCAGCGGGACCAGGCGCTCGTCCCAGACCCGGGCCGCGGCCACCGCCAGGGCCTCCGGTTCGCCCGAGTTGTCGAGCCAGACGTCGGCGACCGCGCGCCGTTGCTCGTCGGTGGCCTGCGCCGCGATGCGCGCGCGGGCGTCCGCCTCGCCGACGCCGCGCATGGTCGTCAGGCGATGCAGCCGCACGTCCGCATCGGCGAACACGATGACGACGAGATGGAAGAAGGGCGCCGTATGGTTCTCCACGAGCAATGGGATGTCCTGCACCACAATGGCGTCCGCCGGAGCCGCGTCGAGCAGCTCCTGCGTGCGCGCCCCGATCAGCGGGTGGGTGACGGCATTGAGCCGCCCGCGCGACTCGTCGTCCACGAAGGCCTTGGCCGCGAGAGCGGGCCGATCGAGACTCCCGTCCTCGGTGAGGATGTCGGAACCGAAGGCCTCCACCAGCCCGGCCAGGCCCGGCGATCCCGGCTCCACCACCTCGCGCGCGATCTTGTCCGCGTCGATGATGTAGGCGCCCCGTTCGACGAAGGTCTTTGCCACGGTCGATTTGCCGGCGCCGATGCCACCGGTGAGTCCCAGCCTGATCACGCCCACCAGTGTGGCAAACACGCCCGCCTCATGTTCACCGGGGCGCAGGCGAACCCCGGCCGCGGAGGTCTCAGCCGGTGACCGCGGCCAGCTCGACGGTCCGGTGCGGCAGCGTCGCCTCGCCGACCTGCTCCTCGGTCGTCAGGTCGACCGCGACGATCTTCTTCGCGGCCGGGTCCGTGACGTAGGCGATGTCGCCAAGGACCACGACGTTGGGCATCGGCGACTGCCACTCGTCGGGTTCGGTCCAGGCCCCGACGACCGGGATTCTCGCGGTGCGCGCGGCGGTCGTGGCGTCGAAGACGTGCAGCGCGCCGTCCGTCGCGAGAATCACCGCCGATCCGCCGGGTCCGCGTTCGATCGACCGGAAGCTGTAGCTGGAATCGAACGGCACGACGCGCAGCCGACCGGTGCGGGTGTCGGTGAGCGTGAAGCGATCGGGGCGTTCGATCTCGTTGTCGCCGGAGCCGGCCTCGCGATCGGTCTTGTAGTCACCGAGGACGATCGGGGACTCGTCGGTGCCGGCCTGGTTCCCGATCCGGCCGTAGTCGTCCGGGCTGTCGACCTTGCGGATCTCGTTGCCGCTGACCACCAGGATGCCGTCCTGACAGCCGAAGGTGAGCGCTCCGTCGGCAGCGGCCGCCTCGCCGTGGACTCCGGGGCACTGATCGTTGCGGACGATCTCCTTGCGGTCCTTGCCGAGGATGGCGACGCCGCTGCGAGTGTCCTCGTCGCCGACGGTCACCACCACGGTCCCGTCCTCTCGGAACACCGCCACACCGTGGTGGGGTTCGGGCACGGTGAACGAGGTGGATACGGCCTTGCCGCGCAACAGTTCTGCCGGCTCGACGATATCGACCTCGCCGGTGCCGTCGCTGAACAGTGCGATGCGGGAGTCGTGGGGCACGACGTGGCCCGGCTCCGCGCCGCCGAACGTCATGTCGGTGAGCGCCGGTGCCGACGTGTAGTGGTGTCCGTGGTCGCCGTGCTGACGCGTCCAGGTGCCCATGTCGAGCACGCGGAACCCGCCGGATTCCGACACGAACACATTGCGACCGTTGCCCGCGCTGTTGAGCCTGATGAAACCTTCGGTCGGGAGGTCGGCGACCTGCTCCAGCGAGGCGGCGTCGAGAACCAGGATTCCGCCGTCATAGCTCAGAGCGAGACGCGGTGTCGCGCTCTGCCGCTCGACAGGCTCGGTCGACGAGCTCGACGCGGGGGCCGGCTTCGCCGACTCCGCCGTTCCGCACGCGACCAGGGTGAAGGATGCGGCGAGGAGGACCGCCAGTGACCGGGTCAGGTTTGTCCGTTGTGGATACACCAGGACAGTCAAGCTCTTAATGAAAATTATTGTCAACAACGAATGGATCGGTGCCACCACCATGGTTGACGCAGCCGATCGTCACGATTCACCCACGAGCGGCCTCAAGCCGTACAGCACACGGGCCAGCCCGAATTCGAAGGCGTCGTCGGGCGCGCCGGGCGCCTGGTGATGCTCACCGACCGCGGTACCCACCCGACCCGACAGCGGGAAGGCATCCGCCGGCATCACCGAGCTCAACTCCGGGCCGACGACCTCCCACCACCGTTCGTCACTGAGCCCGCTGTCGGCAACCGCCGAGCGAGCACTCAACGCGTCGCGAGCATTTCCGGTCACGAACGAGGAGACAAGGGCAATGATGTTGTCGCGCTCCAGGTCCGAGATGTCCAGACCCTCCAGGATCTCGAGCTGCAGTTCGTATCTCCGGAGTCGGTGCGGCCCCAGGACCTGACGCCACGACGAGGCATCGAGGAGCCAGGGGTGCGCCAGATACTCGGCTCGCAGGGCGCGCGCAACACCGTCCAACGAGTCGATGGCGGTTGTCGATCGAACCGGCATCGGCGCATCGGCGGCCACCCGGTCGACCATGAGCGCCACCAGCACATCCCTCGAGGGCACGTAGGTGTACAGACTCATCGGCCCCATCCCGAGCTCGGTGGCGAGTGCACGCATGGACACCGCCGCCAGGCCGCGGGCGTCGGCGATGTCGACGGCGACCCCGACGATCTCGTCGACGGTGACGCGCTGCCTCGGGCCGCGACGAGGAGCGGCCGGAGACGCCGCGTCACCCCCTGCCTCCACCTCTGCCCGCCAGAGCAACCTCACCAAGGCACGGGCATCGTCAGCGGTCGACATCGAATCCTCATTCCCGTACGGTGTACTGAGTACTGATCCGCACACCGTACCAAGTCAGGAGCCGAGCTGCCCACCCAAGCCACGTATCTGCCCGACCTGCACCAGTTCGCCGTCTGGTCCTCACATGACCTCGACGCCGAGACACGCACCGCGACGTGCCGCATCGCGGTTCCGGACGGCCGCGGACTCGGCGTCCGGGAGGTGGCCTGTGATCTGATCGAGGCGGCCGACGTCTCCGGGATCGACAGCACCGCGGACTCCGTACGGACATGGCAGAAGGTGCTCGACGGACAGCCCGACACACCTCTCCCCCTGGCCGGCCACGCCGAGGTCGACCCGACCGGCACGGCGGTGACGACCGCCGACTTCGCCCGCGGCGCGCTTCTGGACTGTCTCGCCACCGCGAATCGGATGGGCGAATCGATCGACGCGATGCTGCGCCCGTACCAGATTCGCGGAATCTCCTGGCTGGCGAACACGGCCGAGACAACGGGGGGCGCGCTACTCGCCGACGAGATGGGCCTGGGCAAGACCCTCCAGGCGATCGGGGTCCTCGCGTTGCGCGCCGCGCAGGGACCGCAACTCGTCGTGTGTCCGACCAGCCTGGTGAGCAACTGGGCGCACGAGATGGCCCGCTTCGCGCCGACGCTCGTCGTCCATACCGGCCCAGTCGCCGGCGCGCCCGCTGTCGCCGGTTCGGTGACGGTGATCTCCTACGCCCGCCTGCGCCTGGACAACGACGCGGTGAACGACCGGACATGGACGACAGTGGTCTTCGACGAGGCGCAGGCGCTGAAGAATCACCGCACCCAGGTCTCCCGAGCGGCGCGGGGACTCGATGCCCGTGCGCGAATCGCCCTGACCGGCACGCCGATCGAGAACAGCCTCGACGAGCTGTGGGCGATCCTTCGGGTGGTGGCACCACAGCTCTTTCCGCACAGGGCCGTCTTCCGACGCCGCTTCACGCGGGCGGTCGACGACGGCGACACCGCTGCCCTGCAACGACTGAGAGTCGCCGTGTCCCCGGTGATGCTGGCGCGCACGAAGTCCCGGGTGGCCACCGCGCTCCCACCCAAGATCCACAACCCTGTCCTGGTTGATCTCACCGCCGAGCAGGCAGACCTCTACGATGCCCACCTGGCGGAGATCGAGGACACGGGCTTCGGTGTCGGATTCGAGAGACACGGTCGAATTCTCGCGACGCTGACCCGGCTGAAACAGATCTGCAACCACCCCGGGTTGGTCACCGGCGACACCACCGACCTCGGCGGGCGTTCGGGCAAGCTCGACGTATGCGCGGACATCGTCGCCGAGAACGTCCGGACCGACTCCCCCACCCTGGTGTTCACCCAATACCGGCAGACCGGCGAGCTCCTGGTCCGCCATCTGGCGGACGTGGTGGACCGCGAGGTCCCGTATTTCCACGGCGGACTGTCTGCGCTGCGCCGCAACGATCTCGTGGCCGATTTCCAGGCGGGCCGTACCGCCGAGGTGATGGTGATGAGCCTCAAGGCCGGTGGCGTCGGACTCACACTCACCCGCGCCTGCGATGTGATCCACTTCGACCGCTGGTGGAACCCTGCCGTGGAGGCGCAGGCCTCGGATCGGGTTCATCGCATCGGGCAGGAGCGTCCGGTCACCGTCACCACTCTCACCACAGCGACCACGCTCGAGGAACACATCGACGATCTCCAGCGCCGCAAGTCGACGCTGAGCGCGCACCGCGAGCACGGCGACGACACGTCCGCGATCACCGCCCTCACGACACTCGGCGACGATCGGCTCATCGACATCCTTCGGCGCAATCGGGAGGCCGGATGACGACGGCACCAGCAGAATTCGGCTACAGCAGGTGGGGCGCAGACGTGGTCCGGCTCGCCGAGCCGCTCTCGGCTCGCACACCCAACGCGCTGGCTCCCCGAGCCCGCAGCATCGCGCGCAACGGGGGTGTCACCCTGACCTTCGACGGTCGGAGTGTGACGGGGCTGGTCCAGCGCGGGGGCGAGGCGTCGGTCGTCCACCTCGAGTTCGATGCGATGACGTCCGCGGCGGCCGCGGTGCTGCGTGAACTCGTCGGATCGTCGGCGGAGCCCTCCGAGGACACACACCGACGGGCGGTGGTCTCCGGCGACTGGTCACCACCGGCGCTCGACGTCGCCGACTGTTCGTGCCGCGCGCGCGGCGACCGCTGTGTGCACATCCTCGCCACCCTGTACGCGACTGCCGCCGCCGTCGATCGCGACCCCGCCCTCGCGTTACGGGTGCGCGACTTCGGCTCTCCCGACGAGGCCGCCGCGGCCGACGTCGCCGGCCCACCGGTTCGATGGGTTCCGATGACCTCGGTCGACGTCCGGGACTACTACTCGGTTCGACCGCCCGGCTAGAGGACACGCATACACGAGAAGAGCCCTCCCGGTTTCCCGGGAGGGCTCTTGTCTGCTCAGTGAGCGGAACTACTGTCAGGCGTTGCCCGAGAGCTTCTCGCGCAGTGCGGCGAGCTGCTCGTCGCTGGCCAGCGATCCACCACCGGTGGACGGGGCGCCGGCCGAGCTGCTGGTCGTCGAGGCTCCGCGGCTCTCCGTGGCCGACGAGTAGTCGGTCGGGGCGTTGGCGGCCTCTGCTGCGGCAGCAGCGAACTTCTCCATCTGGGCAGTGTGCATCTTGTGGCGACGCTCGGCCTCGGCGTACCGGGCCTCCCATGCCTCACGCTGCTTCTCGAAGCCTTCGAGCCACTCGTTGGTGTCGGCGTCGAAGCCCTCGGGGAAGATGTAGTTGCCCTGCTCGTCGTAGCTGTCGGCCATGCCGTACTTCGACGGGTCGAACTCTTCGGTGTAGTCCTCGTTGGCCTGCTTGAGGCTCAGCGAGATACGACGACGCTCGAGATCGATGTCGATGACCTTGACCATCGCGTCGTCACCGACGGCGACAACCTGATCCGGCACCTCGACGTGGCGCTCGGCCAGCTCGGAGATGTGGACCAGACCCTCGATGCCCTCGTCGACGCGGACGAACGCACCGAACGGCACCAGCTTGGTGACCTTGCCGGGCACGATCTGGCCGATGGCATGGGTGCGGGCGAACTGACGCCACGGGTCTTCCTGGGTGGCCTTGAGCGACAGCGACACGCGCTCGCGGTCCAGATCGACGTCGAGGACCTCGACGGTGACCTCGTCGCCGACAGCGACGACCTCGGACGGGTGATCGATGTGCTTCCAGGACAGCTCGGAGACGTGGACCAGTCCGTCGACGCCGCCGAGATCGACGAACGCACCGAAGTTGACGATCGAGGACACGACGCCCTTGCGGACCTGGCCCTTCTGCAGCTGGTGCAGGAACTCGCTGCGGACCTCGGACTGGGTCTGCTCGAGCCATGCACGGCGCGACAGGACCACGTTGTTGCGGTTCTTGTCGAGCTCGATGATCTTGGCTTCGATCTCCTTGCCGATGTACGGCTGCAGATCGCGGACGCGACGCATCTCCACCAGCGATGCCGGGAGGAAGCCTCGCAGGCCGATGTCCAGGATCAGGCCGCCCTTGACGACCTCGATGACGGTGCCCTTGACGGCCTCGTCCTTCTCCTTGAGCTCCTCGATGGTGCCCCAAGCCCGCTCGTACTGCGCACGCTTCTTGGAGAGGATCAGACGACCTTCTTTGTCCTCCTTGGTGAGGACCAGAGCCTCGACCTCGTCACCGACGTTGACGACCTCATTGGGGTCGACGTCGTGCTTGATCGACAGTTCGCGAGAAGGGATGACGCCTTCGGTCTTGTAACCGATGTCGAGCAGAACCTCGTCCCGATCGACCTTGACGATGGTGCCTTCGACGATGTCGCCATCGTTGAAGTACTTGATCGTGGAGTCGATGGCGGCGAGAAAGTCCTCGGCAGTGCCAATGTCATTGATGGCTACTTGCGGCGAGGTGATCGTGGGGGACGACATATGTTGAGTTGCTCCGGACAGGTGTGTAGTAGGTACGATTCTTCAAAGCTGTGGATCGCACACGGCCATCGATCAGAGGTCTCCGATCAGGCATGTGCGCACCGCGCGTCATCGGGCACACGCGCGTGAGAAAGCGTACTCCAGTACCGATGTGCTGGGCAAATACCGTCCACAAGAGAGGACGCGCTGGTGGCGCATTCACTCGAACTCCTTCTCGACGAGGCCGCCGACCAGCACGTTCGCGACGAGTGGGCCGCATTGGCCGGCGCCGGGCTCCCCCACCAGGGCTCGGTGGTGTCCACCACCAACCGCCCGCACGTCACCCTGGTCGCCGCGTCGTCCATCGATCCCGGCGTCGACGCCGCACTCGTCCCGGCCGCGATGACATTGCCGATCTCCATGCGCCTGGGTGCTCCCGTGCTGTTCTCCAACAGAGGCCGCGTCACGCTGTCGAGACTGGTCGTCCCGTCCGCCGGACTCATCTCGATGCACGCCCGGGTCACCCGTGTCGCCGACGGCCACATCGGCCCGGACACGCCCGAATCGATGCTCGCCCACACACGTCCCGGACGATGGACCCCACATGTCACCCTCGCGCGGCGCCTGGACGGGGTTCAGCTCGCGCGCGCACTCGAGGTGCTCGACCTACGCGCCGAACCCACCGGCACGTTCGTGGCACTCAGACGCTGGGACTCCGACGCCGGAACCGATCACATCCTCGCCGGTCGCGCCTGCTGATCGTCGCGATCCGCTGCTCTCCGGGCGTTCTGTGGCGCGGGCGTTCTGGGTCCGGGCGTTCTGGGTCCGGGCGTTCTGGGTCCGGGCGTTCTGGCGTCCAGGCGTTCTGGCGTCCAGGCGTTCTGGCGTCCGGGCGTTCTGGCGTCCAGGCGTTTCCGAGGACCGGTGTCCTCCTACGCCGATCGGGAACCAGCGCCCCCACGTCCGGACAACCGGTCCAGGACGCGGCGAAGTCGCGTGTCCGGCCGATATCGCGGACACGAACCCGCGGCGCACAGCGCACAGTCGGTGCCGGTCCGATGATGCTGATGGGCCGATCGGTCGTGACCGCATCGGCAGATGTCGTCACCCACTGCGACAGATTATCCAAACGGCGCGCATCGGCCACTCCAACGACGTATTCGGCGTCGATGCCGGCTCGACAGACAAGGTCGCGGGGGATCCATCTGATTCGCAGACACCGTCTGCGGGTGCAGGTGTGTTCACGGTGCGATCACCCGCACCCAGTCGACGAGCATGGTGGCCTTGGCCGGGGTCGTCGCGTCGGTCGGCCCGGGCCAGCGGCCGCCGACGGCGACGTTCAACAGGAGATGGAACGGCTTGTCGAACACCCAGTGCGCGTCTGCCGCCAGATCACCGCGGTGGGCGACGAACAGCGTCTGATCGTCGATGCCGCCCTCGATCCGGTCCGGCAGCTTGTTCACCCAGTACGTGTGGAACTTCCATGCCAGCGGTGATCGCGGAACACCCGACACCGAGACCGCCTGTCGTCCTTCGGCCGAGTCCCGTGGCACATGGACCCCGATGTGGTACTCGGGTGCCTGATTGAGTGTCTCGATGATGTCGATCTCACCTGATGCCGGCCACCCGACCTCGTCGATGTCGTCACCGAGCATCCAGAACGCCGGGTGCAGACCGGTTCCCGCCGGTACCGCGATCCGTGCGCTGACCCGGCCATAGGTGACCGACAGCTTGCCTTTCGTGGAGATACGAGCCGAGGTGTATCGCCCCTTGTGACGCCGGACCGTGATCGCCAGGTGCCCCTTGCCGTCCACACGTACGTTGGCGAATGAGTCGGTGTACACCTGGTCTTCGTCGTTACCCCAGCCGCCACCACCGGTGACAGGTCGCCACGGGCTGCTCGGTTTCCGTGCCGGGCCATCGAATTCGTCGACATAGATCACGCTCGGCCCGCGGTCGGGTTCCGCGTGACCGATGGACGCGTTACACGCCGTGACGGCCATCGCCGAGATCACGCACAGGTGGACGAGCCGCCTCATGGTCGCACCTTCGGTGCCAGGAGACCGGATGCGTAGCCGGCGCAGGTCAGCAGCAGTCCGGCGATCAGTGCACCGACGCGTGCCGGTGAGCGACGATGCCGCCAGACGCCCGCCGGCAACACCTGTGCGGTGTAACGGCGTTCGCTTGCCAGCGCGCTGCCGGCGCCGGCGAGTCCGGACAACACCGCCTTGGATCGTCCCTCGTGGTAACACCGGCGGGCGAAGTAGTCGAACCGGCGCCGGTCGTCGGGCACGGCATGTGAGACGCGAAACGACGTGTCTCGCACGATGACGTGGTCGGGATAGCGTCGGCGGAGCGCGATGCCCATCAGCGTTTCCTCACAGCCGGCCGGGAGGGTGCCGCGTCGTCCGAGGTCCGCGGAGAAGCCCCCGACCTCGTCCAGGGCGTCGCGGCGGACAGCCATCGCCGCCCCGATGGGGTTGCGGATCTCGGCTCCGTTGTCGGGGAGGCCGCGGTAATCACATCCGACGACCCAGCCGAATTCTTCGGGAAACCAGGCTGGAGCGGATGATTCCCATTGCGCCGCAACAGCTCCGCCCATCGCGATGACCGACGCGTCGCGGAGTCGCGCGCGTACCGCGGCGAGTGCGTCCGGTGCCGGGCACGCATCGTCGTCGAGGAAGACCACCGTCGTCCCCGTCGCCCTGGCGGTGCCGGTGTTACGTGCGTCGGAGAGTCCGCGTGTGCCGGTGTTGGCGCACACGACGACATCGGGATGGGACGCGAGGAGGTCGGTCAGCAGGTCCGGGTTGTGATCGACGACGATGATGAGCTCGTCGGCCGGACCCAGCTGCGCGGTGGTGGCCGTGATCGCCGCCTCGAGCTGAGCTCGGCGCCGTTCGGTGTAACAGCAGATCACGACCGACAACGTCGGTCGGTCGAACGGGCCGGCCGAGGAAGTGGCGACGCGGTCGGGCTGCAACGCCGCGGCATCGTGTACCGACGGGTCGATCACCACTGCGCGAGGTTGTCGAACCACGACACCACGTCCTCTCCATTGATGCACGACGGATCGAGATGCGCCCCGGAGCATTCGACGAGGGATACGTTCGCGGCCGCCCCGAAGCGCGCCCGGAACTCGGTTGCGTTGGTCGACGTCGGTACCAGTGTGTCCCCCGGGCTCACGTAGAAGCGGAAGTTCTGGCCGGCCAGTGATTCGACGGGCAGTTTCATCGGATCGGTTCCCGCCGGATCGGAGTTGACCCCGGCCAGACTCGTGCGGTAGTCACCTTCGGCGGCGTCGAGGTTGAGCGCCGGGCCGATGGCCGCCAGGCCGCGCGGACGTAGATCAGGTCGCTTCGCCATCAGGTTGACCGCGGCGACCGTGCCCATGGACTCGCCGAGGAAGAACACATCCGACACGCGGTGTTGATCGGCCGCCCGAATCGCGAGCTCAGCGTAATCGCGTTGGGATTCGCTGTTGCCGTATGCGTTTCCACCGGCGCGGCCGGCCACGACCACATAGCCCGCGTCACAGAGCGCGCGGACGAGCGCACGATGGGGCTCGTCCAGCCCGAGGATGGATTCGTCTCTGTCCAGGCCGTGGAAGAAGACGACCACACCGCGTGTGGTCCGGTCCGCGTCCCAGATGCTCAGGGTGTTCTGCCCGTTGACCATCGCCTCGGTGCGGGTCAGTCCGTCACCGGTCGGCGCGCACGCTGCCAGTGAGGCCGGAAACAGCAGCATCAGGAGTGTCGCGACGAGTGTGCCTGCGCGGAGCATGCCTTACGCCGCCGCGATGCGGGAGTACAGGGATGCGATACGCCCCGCGCGAACCGGCGCGATGTACTCGCCGCGGACCCGTTCCGCCCCGGCCCTGGCCATCTGCTCGCGCAGATCGTCGTCGCCGAGCAGCCTCAGGAGCGCGTCCGCGAGCTCACCTGCATCGCCGGGCGCGACCAGGATCCCGGTCTCCTCGTCGTCGATGAACTCTGCGGGACCACCTGATCGGCAGGCGACGACGGGGGTCCCGCACAGCTGCGCCTCGAGCAGGATCATCCCGAACGGCTCCTCGAAGGACGGGCAGGCGAGCACGTCGACGGCACCGAGCACGCCGGACACGTCGTCCACATGAGGCACCATCCGGAGCGCGTCACCCAGGAGCTCGTCGCCGGTCCTGGCGAGTTCCGTCATGTACCGGCCGTCGCTGGTCCCCGGGGAACCCACCAGCGCCAGTTGCAGCGGAAGACCGTTCGCCCGCACTCGGGCCACCGCGTCCAGCAGGACGTGCAGTCCCTTCTCCGGATCGATGCGGCCCACAGCCGCGACGACCGGGTACTCCGGGCACGCCGCCAGTCGCTCGCGCCACTCGCTTCCCGACGTGTCACCACCGAATCGTCCGGCGTCGACACATTGCGGGATCACCACGACCTTGCCGCGCGCCCACGGCGGCACCTGGTTGCGCGAGACCCCACTGATCGCGATCGTCGTGTCGGACAGTCGAACCGCCACTCCGAGAGCGAACCGCCCGATACCGGGGGCGACGATCTCGTGGAGTTCGAGCACCGACCTCGTCCGGGTCAGCCTGCCGGCGACAGCGCAGTCCAGGTGGGTCATGAGCAGATTGGAGTGGATCACATCGGCCTCGGCGTCACCCACCACCCGGACGAGCCGAACGATGGCCTGCACCGTGCGCCACAGCAGTCCGATCAGCTCGGCGGGGCCGTGCAGTTGCTGCCCGTCGGTGGACCGCAGGCCCCGGCGTGGCGCCGGATCCAGCTGACGGAACTCCAATCCCTCTTCTCGCCAACGCTTTTCGAAACCTCCCCCACCGGGCGCCGCCAGTGCCAGGTGTACACCGGATCCCGACAGGAGTGGCGCGAAGTTGAGCAGGCTCTGTTCGGCGCCCGTCACCTCCCTCGACGCCGAGACCGCGAGCACCCGGATCATGACGCTTCCTCACCGAACACCAACCGGCGGAAGTCGTGCGTGAGCGCCTTCAGCGCCGCGTCGACGCGACCGGCGTCGATGACGTTGTCGTGGAAGGACACCGACAGCAGACTCGCATCCTTCGTGTGCAGCGCGACGATCGTCACCCCGTTCGGACCGTCGGGTTCGTTACTGGAGGCGTACACGGGGTTTCCGGCGTCGGAGAACGGGATGTTGGTGCGCATCCCGACGTCGGAGAAGGCCACCACGGCGGGCGCGGTGGGGTCGACCGACGTGGGAATCGTGGGACGGTGACGGCGGCTGCCGGTACGCGCCGACGAGAGCAGCGCACCGGCAAGCGGTCGCGCTGATCGCATACCCGAGCGGATTCGCTGCGACACCTCGAGGATCGTCGTGTCCTCGTCGATACGGATCGGGAGCGCGCCCAGGAAGTTGCCGTTGATCCACTCCCCGTCGAGGTAGGTCCGCAGGTCGACGACCACGTTCGACACCGGCGACACCTCGACGCCTGCCCCCTGCAGTGCCCGGATGACGGCGATGGCGACGACAGCGAAGTTGCTGACCTTGCCCGCGGTCGCCTTGACCGTGGCCACCGTCTCGTCGCGCAGTGCCCCGTCGAGGCTCGCGTACAAGGTCTTCCGCGATGGCTGCCACGGCACCATCACCCCGGCGGTCGGCGGACCCGACCGGTCCGGCCGGTCGGCGAAAGCCGCTCTGAACCGCTTGGGATCGCGTCCGAACGTCGCCCAGGCGGCCGACAGCATCGGCATCCGTCCTGACGGGTGGGATGCGATCGGGGCGTAATCCCCGGTGGACGCCGCCGCCGCCACCGCTTCCATGATGGCGCCGTTGCTGCGGCCGTCGCTGAGTGCGTGGCAGACGACCATGCCGAGGTGGTTGGGAAATCGGACGAACTGCAGAGGCATCTGATCGTCGGCGTCGGCGACCAGGGCGTCGACGACATCGCCGAGATCGGTGCCCTCGGGCCACGGTTCACCTTCGGTGACCATGGCGTCGGTCGGCTCACCCGGCACCCAGCGCATGGCGACACGATCCAGCTGCCAACCCAGCCGGGCGTGCGGGTTCTCCGCGGCCACGCGCACGAGCGCGGCGCGCACGTCATCCAGCGGTGGGAGGTCGACCGGTCCGAGCAGCAAGCTGAGCACCGAGCCGACCCAGGGGCGGTCACGTCGTTGCAGTGCTGGGTTTTTCGACATAGTCGACCTCATCTCATCTCATTTCGGTACAGGTAGACCCACGCGCCGGTTTCTTCGACGACGACGTCCCACCTCGGGTCACTGGCCAGGTGGCGCCTCAGATTGGTGACCGACTCGGCGGGGAACAGACCGAAGTAGGCGCCGAACGCACGCATCGTGTCCGACAGCACGAGGTAGGTCGGTCGGTTCCGATCCGCTATCACGGCCATCAATCGCTGGTAGTCCGATTCGGTGGCGAAGTCCCGCCCGAGGAGGCCCGGCTGGAACATCAAGGCGTTGTCGAATGCGTGGGTGAACTCGGCGAAGCGCACGTAGTCACCCGTGCTCCGCTCCGGCCAGACCGGGACCAGCGGCGTCACGAATGCGGGGAACACGTTGCCCGCGAGCACATCCCCGGAGGCCGTGACCTGCGCAGCGCTGATCTGGCTGGTGTACCAGTTGGCGGTGGCTGCCTGCGCTGCCATCGCGGTGCCCGCGAGGAGCGCGGCGAACGTCGCGACGAACCGCTTCCGGCCGGCTCGGAGTCCGGCGACGAGAACGGGAGCAAGGACGAACGCACAACCGGGGAGCGAGTAGAGAAAGACCCGGAACACCGCCTCACCCCCGTAGCTCTGCCCGCCGAGGATGAGAATCGGGCTCAGGGCGACGACACCGAGCGCCCAGTACGGTTCCTTTCGGCGCCATCTCAGCAGCAGAACGAATGCCGTGGAGCACCACAGCGAGATCGTGAGGGCACGCATCACCGAACTCGAGAAGATCTGACCGGGCATCCCGGGATGCCCGGCTCCGTTGGTACTCGCGTTGCCTGCGACGTCGCTGGAGAACAGCGTGTAACCGGACACGATGTCGAAGTTGTACAACAGGGAACCGCCGAGGATCACGACCATCAGCGGCAGCATCCACCACGGCTTCACGGTGCGGCCGAGGACGAGCAGGACGCATGCCCCCAGGACCCAGTAAGGGGTGAGCTGGTGGGTGATCGTGAGGGCCGCGAAGAGGACCAGGATCGACAGGGTGCCGGCCGACCGGCCGCGGGACAGACCGATCGGCGTGAGCATGCCGACCGTGAGCAACAGCCCGATCGCCTGCGGCGCGAAATAGTCCTGTTCGACCCAGTTCAGGGTCACCACGAGGAACGTCGCCGCCAGGCTCTGGTCCCGCGTGAGGCGCCACGCGCGGGCCGCCGCGAAGACGAGTGCGGCAAGGGCGACGTTGTAGACGGGTGTGAACCAGTGTGCGATGCCGATGGGAGCGACACCCGTGAGGTCGCCGAACCACGCGGTGACCGCGAAGAGTCCGGGCCAACCGTTGTAGATGTCCACTCCCTTTGCGAGGGAGCCACTGTGCGCAATGTGGTCGACGACGCCGAGATGCTTGTAGGTCCACGAGTACATCGGGGCCTCGGTGGACAGCGCGCGCGGAAGCCGCTGGCACACGATCATCGCGCCGATCGCGGCCCACGCGGCAACCGAATCACTCTGTCGCAGCGCAACTCCGAATCCGATCCCGGCGAGCACGATCGACACGGCGTACAGCGGTGATGCACCGGCAAGCAACCCGTACTCGTTGAACGGGGAGGCCGAAACGGACCTCACGCCGTACACGAACGACGCGAGACACAGGGCGAGGACGACCCAGGGCACCACCGGACGACGCCACCACGGGACCGCCGGAGCGACCTGCGACCGCTCGGGTGATCGCCGCCGATGATCCAACCCACCCCCCTGCGACACCGGGGTCCCGTGGGTTGCCTCCGCGATCGTCATGTGCGTTCCACCGTGGAGGCGAGGAAGACACCGCGACCGAGACCACCGATCATCGTCGCCGATCCCAGCAGCGCCAGAACGATCGACGGATGCCAGAAACCTGCCATCAACAGACCTGTTGTCGCGATGATGCAGACCGCGAGGCCGAGTACCGGGATGAGCGACAGACGTGCGTACAGGGGCAACTGACCGAACGACATCAACAGACTCCCGGGGCCCGACAGGACAAAGGCGGTCACGGCGGTCACCTGCAAGAGGGCCGGCAGAACGGTCGGGGCTGCGAGGCACCCGATGAGCCCCAGCCATACGGATGCGGTGGCGAGTCGACCCGCCAGGATGGTGTTGCCCTCGTCGCCCCACATCTGGCCTCGGCGGAAGTCGAGTACGCCGCGCAGACCTGGCGTCACCTTGAGCGGAGACCCGACGCGGCCCGCGAGCCTACCTTTCAGGAGTTCCCACGGCCCGCGCATGACCCCGGCCAACTCTCGACGGCGCAGTTCGGTCAATGCAGGCTCGGCAGCAACCGCGGGCCCGTGTACGACCTCGGTGGTCGCGCCGAGATGACGGACTCCCCCGACAAGTCGCTTCGCCACCAGCACCGCGGTCCGTGGATGGACGAGCATCTTGCAGATCACCGCGCTCAGCCCGACGCCGTAGTTGTACATCTGCTTCTCGAGTTCGGCGACGGTCTCGCGATGGCTGTGCCACACGATCGCCGACGGCTCTCTCGCCAGCAGACGGCCGGCGAGCAGGACTCGAACGAAGATGTCGATGTCCTCACCGCCGCCCGCCGCCGACCCCGCACCCAACGCCTCGTCGAACCCGCCGAGTCCGATCACGGTGTCCTTGCGCACCGCGAAGTTCGCGCCGGTACCGAACTCGGACACCCGCAGCGGGAAGAGGCCATCGTCTACCGCGTGTTCGGTCATGCCGAAGAGGGCAGGTTCCCATCGCTGCGCCCAACCCACCCTGGAATCGAAATAGGCCTGCGACGGGGTCATCACCTCTGCCGAGGGCACCATCCCGCACACGCAGGCGACTGCGTCGTCGCGCTCGAAACCGATCACGAGGCGGGACAGCCAGTTCGGGTCGATGACCACATCGTCGTCGGTGAACGCGATGAGGTCGTGGCCGGCAGTGCGGACTCCGACGTTCCGGGCTATCGAAAGTCCTTGGCCGACTGCATCGACCACCCGGACCGACAGCGTCGGAAAGTCGTCGACGACCGGTGGCGTCAGCCCACTCGCAGGATTGTTGTCCACGACGATGACCTCGAACTCGGGGTAGTCGAGTGTGGCGAGGCTTGCCAGCAGGCGGCCGAGATGCTCCGGCCGATCCCGGGTGCAGATCACCACCGACACGCCGGGCCGGGAGACCGGCTGCGGCAACGCGGGCGGCTCGGGCAGGGCGTGAGCGAGTTCGCGGAGAACCGAGCCGTCGACGGCCCCGTCCTCCACCGCGAGTTGGACGAACCCGAGGGGGCGTCCCTCTCGCCAGACCAGCAATCTCGCGCTCCGAAATCCGGCGCCGTCGAGCAGTTCTGTTGTTGTGGTGTCGATCTGGTCGGCGTCGATCTGTCCGACCCAGACTGCACCGTCCCAATCGTGACCGTCTCCCTGGGTTCGCCTGATCGGCGCAAGACCCGGACGCCGGACCACCTGTCCGTTGTCGACCATCGAGCTACTTTCCGTTGTGCCGAGGAACAAGCTCCTCGTGCTGAGAGTGCGATTTGCCCCTGAGACGGGTGACCAGCACCAAGGTCCCCGCGGCGATTGTGAGCACCACCTGATGGATCAAGATGACCCATGCACCACCGACCGCGCCGAGCGATTCGCAGAAGCCGGGCATCATCGCGAACAGGAGAATCGCGGTGGCCCCGCTGAACACCAGCGGCGCGCGGAGCCGGCGTCGGGACTGTTGCAGGGCGGCCCACACGAGGTAGGGCAGGCGCATGATCGATCCGGCACAGAGGACGATGACAACCGCGAGAGTCTCGGCCGTCCCGTACGCGGGGTTCAGCAGATGAAGCGCCTGCGGAACCACCACAGCCAGTCCGACGGCGCCGAGTCCGGTCACCGCTCCCGCGCGGATGAGGATCTTCTTCGCCATTGCCGCAGCCGATTCGGGCTCGCTCGATGCGTGTACCACCAGTGAGACCGCCATCGACGCGCCGATGAAGTCAAGGGTGGCGACGATGGAGAAGACGAGTGCGAAACGGGCACCTTCATCCGGTCCGGCGAACATCGTGACGAGAAACGGGGCGAGTGTGAGCACACCGAGATTCAGCCCGGACAGCGCGATGGTCCTGGTGACCACCCGGTGGAACTCCGACATCGCAGTGCTCTCGGAGATCGAACCGTGCGTGGGCAATCCGTCTGCGTCGTCGACGATCCGCCGGATCATCGGACGCAGGATCACGACCATGCCCAGCGACGCGACACCCACCGCCAGCGGGACACTCTGCCATGCGATCGTGAACGAGAACACCACCAGCAGAACGATCTTGGCGACGCCGACCACCATATTCGCCGACGGAGTCCAGTTCGCCCGCCCGATCGCTATCAGCGTGGCGTTCTGCAGACCGTAGGCGGACAGCGCGAAGACGCCGATCGTGATGATGACTGCCACGGCGTACTCCCCGCGCACCTCCGACAGCACGCAGATCGTCAGCAGCCCGCTGAGACCACCTACGGTGAGGGACAGGACAGAGGACAACCACAGGCCACGCCGGTACACCGCAGGCCGACCACGCCCGACCGCCGGTAACACCGCGGTGTAGGCGTCGCCGATTCCGGTCGCGATGACGGAGCCGACTGCGGTGATGACGGCGAGCACTGCCGTCATCACACCCAGCTCGGACGGCGTCACATACTTCGCGGCGAAACCCCAGAACACTGCTCCCAGAGCGGCATTGGTGATCGAGGCAACGGCGACGAGAACTGCGTCGCGTTGCACTCTCTGCGCACCGTATCGTGACGCTGTTCCCGCTTCGGCGTCCAGTTCAGCCGACATGGCCGGGTGACACCCACCCTGTGTCGCCGTGCGCACCGAGCTCACTGCGCACGACGGACAAGTCCTCGGTGGCGCCCCGCATGCCGCCTGCCCTGCGCTGATGCCTGAATTCTTGACCGATTGTGCGCAGCACCCTCATTCCGTCACTCACCGCGTTCAGATTGCTCTCGCCGTGAATACGGTTGGCCTCGAAACTGTGCACCTCCGCGATCTGCATTCCGTTCACGGCAACGCGCACATTGATCAGCGTTTCGATCTCGAATCCATCGCCCCAATGAGGCAGCGAATCCCGTGTCGGGGGAAGCTGCATGACATCGAGGCAGTGACGCCAGAAAGCGTTGTAGCCGTAGCACAAATCAGTGAACCGGCATTCGAACAGCGTGTTGACGATGCTGTTGAGCCCCCAGTTCCCGACACGCCGAACCCTCGTGATGTCCGCGCTGCCGCCGCCGGCGACGAAGCGCGACCCCTTGGCGAAGTCGGCACCGTCGACGAGCGCCGCGACGTACCGGGTGATCTCTTGCGGATCCGTGCTCCCGTCAGCATCGATCATCACGATGATGTCACCGGAAGCCGCCTCGAAACCGCAGGCCAGCGCGTTGCCCTTACCTCGTCGAGATTGGGTCAGGTGCACAGCATCCGGCCAGAGTGAACGACCGACGGCCACGGTGTCGTCCACCGAATGACCATCGACGAAGACGATCTCGTCTATGTCGGGTGGCATTCTGGCCGCGACGTGCGGGAGATTCCTCGCCTCATTCATCGCGGGTACCACCACTGAAACCGTCGGACGACGCGTTTTCGTCGACAGATGATCCCAAATACCGGAAACGGCGGTTTTTTCACCGTCGGTAATCTTTTCTTCCCCCATGGTTAAACCTTTTTCGTGGTCGACCAGAAATTATCCGCACTTCGCCGTCGACAACGTGACACACCCGCAACATCGCGGCGCGTCCGGTCGCGAAGATCGTTAGCAATACAAAGAGAGCCAACTCTGGGATCGTGGCCACGCAAGAACACTTCCCCCCATGAAAGGTCCCCCCCCTGCACGTGGCCGAATTAAATGTTGCACAGAACATGCCATCGCGCAATCTCATGGACGAAGATCACTCTCACGCCGAAAACCACGCCGACGAAGGTGCGCCACCATACCTTCTGAGTATTGTCGGAGTTCATAACCCTGTTCAGCGCAACATCTTTCGAACACACCGTGACGGTAGGTGTCGGTTCGGGGGTGCGTGAGCAGCCACGATATTCGTCCGTTCGGACCAGACCGAGATGGTCGCACTGCTCGGCGGCGGGATGGTCGGGACGCCGGCGAGAGTGATCTGAGAGGCGCCTGGCCGATCATCGGGTCATGACCAGTTTTGTTCAACCAACGCAGAAGTCCGCGGACGAGTTCGCGGAACGATTCTTCGCCTCGGTCCTGGCAACCGCGGAGACCATGAGCGTCTATCTCGGTGACCGGCTCGGTTGGTATCGCTGCCTCGTCGACCACGGGCCCATGACGGCAGAGGACCTCGCGGGACGGACTGCAACCGACTCCCGGTATGCCCGCGAGTGGCTCGAGATGCAAGGCGCCTTCGGCATTCTCGACTGTGATCTCTCCGGCGATGCCGCCCGGTTCGGCATCTCCGCCGGGGTCGCGGAGGTACTCACCGATTCGGCCAGCCTGTCGTACCTGGGTCCGTTGCCGCGGATGTTCGCGGCGTCGATGCGCCGGCTGCCCGAGTTGCTCGACGCCTATCGGAACGGTGGCGGTGTCAGCTGGGAAGAACTCGGCGCCGACGCCCGCGAATGCCAGGCGGCGCTGAACCGGCCGTGGTTCGAGTCCAGGCTCGCCCCCGCGCTGGCCGGCGTCGCCCATCTGCACGCAAGGCTCTCCCGCCCAGGTACCCGGATCGCCGACATCGGTTTCGGCGCCGGTTACTCGACCATCGCTCTCGCCCTGGCCTACCCGGAAGCCACCTTCGTCGGCCTCGACATCGACGAGGCGTCGGTGCGGATGGCCCAGGACAACGCTGCCGCCGCCGGTGTCGCCGACCGGGTGCGGTTCCTCATCGCCGACGGGGACGAAGCCGGCACGCACGGACCCTTCGACGCCGCGTTCGCATTCGAGTGTCTGCACGACATGCCCCGCCCCGTCGAGGTGCTCGCCGCGGTCCGCGAATCTCTGGCTCCGGGAGCTCCGATGATCGTGATGGACGAGGCGGTGTCAGACGAATTCGCCGGTCCTGCTGACGATCTCGACAAGATCATGTACGGGTTCTCACTCTTCGTGTGCCTCCCCGACTCGATGAGCTCACCGCCGTCGGCGGCCACCGGGACGGTCTTGCGCACATCGACGCTGCGGGAGTATGCCCGCGACGCCGGGTACCAGGGCGTCGAGGTCCTGCCGATCGACGACTTCAGCTTCTTCCGTTTCTACGAGCTCGCCACGTAGCCGGGCCCGAGGCCCGAGGCCCGAGTACGAGTTGTCCAGGACGAGCAATTCGCCGTGGGTGCCCAGTGCTCGGTCAGCGCCTCGACCGCCCGGCGGTCTCCCCCGCCAGGATGCGGGTGTGCAGGTCGCTGACCGACCGTGCCGGATCGGTGCCGATGTCGGTCGCCAACCGCCGGCGGAGCCGCTGATAGGCGTCGAGCGCGTCCGCCGCCCGATCCATGCGCCACAGTGCAGTCATCACCCGCAGATGTAACCCCTCCCGGTACGGATGCTCCTCGACGAAGGGAATCAGTTTCTCGTATGCGTCGGCCGGACGCCCGAGTGCCACCAGGGCGTCAGCCGCCGTTTCTGCTCCACGGACCCGCCGCTCGAGAAGCGCCTGCACCTCGGCGCGAGCCCAGACCGAATCCGAGAACTCGCCGAACGGCGTTCCTCGCCAAAGCTTTTCGGCGTCGTCAAGCATTCCGACCGAGAGCTGCGGCTCGGACGAGACGATGCCCGCGGCTCGTCCCACGGTGTCGGTGAACAGCAGCGAGTCGATCTCGGCGCGGTCGACGAGGAGGGTGTAACCCGGTGCGGTGGTGACGATTCGGAGGCGGTCATCGGCCTGGCGCCGAGCCACCGTGCTGCGCAGCCGGAAGACGAGGTTGTGGACGCCCGACTCGGGATTGGCCGGCGGAGTGTCGGCCCACAGGATCTCGGCCAGCCAGTCCACGTCGGCGACCGCATTGGCACGCAACGCCAGCGCCGCGAGCAGACACCGGAGACGCGGTGTGCCGAACTGCGGTCGAGGCACACCCGCTTTGCCCGGTATGTCCACCGGGCCCAGCAGTGTGAGGCAGACCATGGCCCTATCATCGCAGGATGGCCCCCAACCAGGAGGAATCTCCGCAATCGGCACCCAACCGGACCCCGCGAATCCTGGGTGACGTCGACTCCACGACCAGCGACCGTGCCAGCAGATGGTGGTGGGACCACGACGCCGACAACTACCACGTCGAGCACGGCGAATTCCTCGGCACCTACGCCGAGGGCGGCGACTTCGTGTGGTGCCCGGAGGGAGTGCGCGAATCGCAGGCGCGGCTACTCGGTGAGATCGCGGGTCGCGACATCCTCGAGATCGGGTGTGGGTCGGCGCCGTGCGCGCGGTGGCTCGCCGCGAACGGTGCTCACGCGGTGGGCGTCGACCTGTCGCGTCGCATGCTCGGCATCGGCCTCGACGCGATGGCAGCCGAGGGGGTGCGCGTCCCGCTGATCCAGGCCACGGCCGAGGCACTGCCGTTCGCCCCGGAGTCGTTCGACGCCGCCTGCTCGGCGTTCGGCGCCATCCCGTTCGTCGCCGATTCGGCCGGGGTGATGGCCGAGGTGGCTCGCGTCTTGAAGCCCGGCGGCCGTTGGGTTTTCGCCGTGAACCATCCGATGCGCTGGATGTTCCTCGACGATCCGGGACCCGAGGGACTCACGGTGCGCATCCCGTACTTCAACCGCACGCCATACACCGAGACCGACTCGAACGGCGCACTCACCTACGTCGAGCACCATCGCACCATCGGCGATCGGGTACGCGAGCTGCGCGCAGCAGGCTTCATCCTCGACGACATCATCGAACCGGAGTGGCCGGACGGCTTCGACCGGGAATGGGGACAGTGGAGTCCGTTGCGCGGCAGCTACTTTCCCGGAACAGCGATCTTCTGCAGTCACAAAGCCGGGTGATTGGCCCTCAGAGCAGCTTCGACAGGAACGCCTTGGTTCGCTCCTCCTGAGGATTGGCGAGCAGCTCCCGCGGGTCGCCCTTCTCGACGACGACGCCGGCGTCCATGAAGACCAGCTGATCGGCGACCTCCCGCGCGAACCCCATCTCGTGGGTGACCACCATCATCGTCATGCCCGACGCGGCGAGCTCACGCATCACATTGAGGACATCGCCGACGAGTTCGGGGTCGAGCGCCGAGGTCGGCTCGTCGAAGAGCATGAGCTTGGGGTCCATCGCCAATGCGCGGGCGATGGCGACGCGCTGCTGCTGGCCGCCCGACAGCTGGGCCGGGTAGGCGTCGGCCCGGTCGGACAACCCGACCCGGTCCAGCAGATACCGCGCCTTCTCGACGGCCTCGGCCTTCTTCTGCCTCTTCACCCGCATCGGCGCCTCGATCACGTTCTCGAGGGCTGTGCGGTGCGAAAACAGGTTGAAATGCTGAAACACCATGCCGATGTCACGGCGTTGGGTGGCGGCGTCTTTGGCGCTCATCTCGTAGAGCTTGCCGCTGCGCTCGCGGTAACCGATCAGGTCACCGTCGACATAGAGCCGCCCGGCGTTGACGACCTCGAGATGGTTGACGCACCGCAGGAACGTCGACTTGCCCGACCCCGAGGGTCCGATGAGGCACAGCACCTCGCCACGCGCGACCTCCAGTGAGATGCCGTTGAGGACCTGCACCGAGCCGAAACTCTTGCATACACGTTCGGCGAGCACCATCGGCGTGCCGTTGGACAGATCTCCTGATGTCATGATTTCTCTCCCCCGGCCGGTGCCGCGGCGCCGCCCGGCGCGGTGGCGGCGCCGTCGGCCATCGTCTTGAGTTGCCGCGCGGTGAGCGCCCGTGTCGCACCCTTGGCGTAGTACCGCTCGACGTAGAACTGGCCGACCATCAGGACGCTGGTGATGGCGAGGTACCAGGTCGAGGCGACGAGCAGCAGTGGGATCGGCTCGAAGATCACTCCGGAGATGTCGCGCTGGCGACCGTACAGATCGAGCGTGAGCGGGACCGCGGCCACGAGGCTCGTGGTCTTGAGCATGCTGATCAGTTCGTTGCCGGTGGGCGGGATGATCACCCGCATCGCCTGCGGCAGGACCGTACGACGCATGGTCTGCGACCACGACATGCCCAGGGCCACCGAGGCCTCGGTCTGTCCCTCACCCACGGACGACACACCGGCCCGCACGATCTCGGCCATGTAGGCGGCCTCGTTGAGCCCGAGTCCGATGACCGCGAAAAGGAAAGCCGCGTTGAGGGTCTGGATGTCGAGCGAGACGAACTGGTGGACGAACGGGATGCCGAGGTCGATCTGTTTGTAGATCGCCGGGAACAGGCCCCAGAACACCAGCTGCACGTAGACCGGGGTGCCGCGGAAGATCCACAGGTACACCCACGCCGTTCCGCGCAGAACGGGGTTGGGACTCAGGCGCATGATCGCCAGCAGGACGCCGAGGACGATCGCGATCGTCATCGACAGCACCGTCAGCGCGAGGGTGTAGCCGACACCCGACAGGATCCGAGAGTCGAAGAGGTAGTTGCCGTAGGTGCCCCACCCGTAGGCGTCGTTGGTCGCCGCGCCGTAGATGAACAGAGCAGCCAGGACGACGATGATGACCGCCGCGATCCACTGGCCGGGCCGACGCAGTGGCACCGCCTTGATCGGTTCGGGGTCGTCGGCCGGTGTGGTTGCGATCTGCGGTGTCGTCATGTCAGCTCACCGCGCCGTTGATCTCGGAGACATCGATTGCGCCCTCTTCCAGGCCCCAGTTGGCCGCGATCTCTTCATACTGTCCGTTGTCCATGAGGTATTGCACGGCTCGCTGCATCGCGAGCGCCAAGGATGAACCCTTGCGTACGGCCCACCCGTAGGGGGCGGAGTCGAACACCGGGCCGGCAGGCTTCAACCGGCCCTTGGTGCGTTTGATCGCGTAGGCGGTGACCGGCGAATCGGCCGACATCGCGTCGACGCGACCCAGGATCAACGCGTTGACCGCCTCGTCCTGACTGTCGAACTTCACCTTGTCGATCGCCGGCTTGCCCGCCGCGACGCAGGCCTCGCTCTTGGCCGGGATCTCGTCGGTGTCCTCATAGGTGGTGGTCTGCACGGCGACGCGCAGTCCGCAGGCGTTGTCGGGATCGATGTCGTCGTCGTTGTCGGCGCCCTGAGCCCACTGCACCCCCGCGCTGTAGTAGGTGACGAAGTCGACCTGCTTCTCACGCTCGAGGGTGTCGGTGAACGAGGACATACCCACCTGGTAGGTACCGGCCTGCACCGACGGGATGATCGTGTCGAACTGCGACTCCTTGTACACCGGGGTCAGTCCCAGGACCTTGGCGACGGCGTTCATCAGGTCGACGTCGTAACCGACGATCTTGCCGGACGCGTCCTTGTACTCGTTGGGCTGGTAGGGCACGTTCACCCCGACGACGAGGCGCCCGGTCCGTGCGATCTCCGGCGGAACGAGCGCGGCGATGTCGGGCACCTTCGCGACGTCGACGTCGATCGGGGTGACCTGGTTGGCGCTCTCGCGCGCCTCGTTGTCCACGCACCCGGTCACCGCGAACACAAGTACCAGCAGCATCCCGAGGAGCCGGATGAGGTGACGGCGAGCCGAACGTTCCCCGTTGGCCCGGGCAAGCGGCGTAGAGGCCGGTGACACACCACTTCCCTTCGTCAAGACCGTTCGAACGAACTCACTGTAGTTCGCATGTGGCATACCGGCTCGCCACCGGGGGTTCATGTGTGTTCGGATGTGCCGGCCGCCCCTTCGACGCGGGTCCGGACGACCTGCTGTGCCACCGCAGCCGCGAACCGGGTCGTCGATGCGGTGCCGCCCAGGTCCGCAGTGGCGACCGACGTTGCGAGGGTGTCGGCGACCGCGGACTCCATTCGGCCCGCCACGGCGATCAGTGCCGCGTCATCGGTCATCAGTCCGTACCGCCGGAAGCCCATCGCGACCGAGGCGATCATCGCGACCGGGTTGGCGACGTCGCGGCCGGCGATGTCCGGGGCGGCGCCATGGGTCGCCTGTGCCATCACCTGGGTCTCCGAACAGTTGACCGACCCGGCGATGCCCAGTGACCCGGCCAGCTCACCGGCGAGGTCCGACAGGATGTCGCCGAACAGGTTCTCGGTGACGATGACGTCGAAGTCGGCGGGGCGTCGGACGAGTAGCGCCGCCATCGCGTCTACGTGCTGTTCGGTGACCTCGATCTCCGCGAACTCGGTCGCCACCTCCCGGCACACGTCCCGGAAAAGTCCCGTGGTCAGTCGGAGTACGTTCGCTTTGTGCACGATCGTCACCCGTCCGGGGCGTCCCGGCGCGGCACGGTCGGCTGCGGCGGCGAAGGCCACGCGCGCGATGCGCTCGCTGGCGGCACGCGTGACCAGTCCGACCGAGAGTGCGACGTCGGCGGTCGGCATGAACTCTCCGCTGCCGACGGCCATGTTGCGATCGGCGTAGAGGCCCTCGGAGTTCTCCCGCACGATCAGCACATCGATGTCGGGCTTGACTGCCGGTACCCCCGAAAATGCCTTGGCAGGACGCAGATTGGCGAACAGTCCGTAGCGGGTTCGCAGGACCGCGCCCGGAGTGCGGGCGCTGTGCTGCGCCGGATACGACGCGGAGTCGTGCGGTCCGACGAGCCACAGACCCAGATCGTCGAGCGCCGACAGGGTTTCCGGCGGGACCGGGTCGTCGTGGGATTCGATGGCCGCGGCACCGAAAGGCAGCTCACACCAATCGATCTCGATTCCCTCCGCATGTGCGGCGGCATCGGCGACGGCGACCGCGGCCGGCACGATCTCCACGCCGATGCCGTCGCCGACGAGAACACCGATCCGTCTGGCGTTGTCGGGCATCAGGTGAGCCGCCCGCTCAGTGGGCCGCATCGTCCCACGAGCGCCCGAAACCGACCGACACCTCCAGCGGCACCGACAGCGTGATGGCGTTGCCCATCTCCTCGCGAACCACGGCCTCGACCGCGTCCCGCTCACCGGGTGCCACCTCGATGACGAGTTCGTCGTGCACCTGCAGCAGAGTCCGCGACGTCAGCTGCTCGGCGGCGAGTCGCTTGTGGACGTTGATCATCGCGACCTTGATGATGTCGGCGGCGGTGCCCTGGATCGGGGCGTTGAGCGCCATGCGTTCCGCGGACTGCCGGCGCTGCCAGTTGTCGCTGTTCAGATCCGGCAGGTAACGGCGGCGACCGAAGAGGGTCGCGGTGTACTCGTTGCGTCGGGCTTCGGCGACGACGTCGTGCAGGTAGTCGCGCACCCCACCGAATCGCGCGAAGTACGCCTCCATCTGGTCCTTGGCTTCCTCGCGGCTGATCTTGAGCTGGGCGGCGAGACCAAAAGCGCTGAGCCCGTAAGCAAGTCCGTACGACATCGCCTTGACGCGGTGACGCATCTCGGTGGTGACCTCGTCGATCGGCACGCCGAAGGCGCGCGACCCGACGAAGTTGTGGAGGTCTTCTCCGGTGTTGAAGGCCTCGATGAGCCCCGCGTCCTCCGACAGGTGGGCCATGATCCGCATCTCGATCTGGCTGTAGTCGGCGGTCATCAGGCACTCGAAGTCGGTCCCGCTCCGGGTGTCGGACCCGACGACGAAGCCACGGCGGATCTCGCGGCCCGCCTCGGTGCGGACCGGGATGTTCTGCAGGTTGGGTTCGGTCGATGACAGCCGGCCGGTCGCGGCGACCGTCTGGTTGAACGTCGTGTGGATTCGGCCGTCGTCGGCGACCGACTTCAGCAGTCCGTCGACCGTGACCTTCAGCCGTGTCGCATCGCGGTGTTCGAGAAGGTGTGCGAGGAAGGGATGTTCGGTCTTCTCGTACAGCGACTGCAACGCGTCGGCGTCCGTCGTGTAGCCGGTCTTGGTCTTCTTGGTCTTGGGCATGTCGAGTTTGTCGAAAAGGACCGTCTGAAGCTGTTTGGGCGAGCCCAGATTGATCTGTTCGCCGATGACCTCGTACGCCGACTCGGCGGCCGCACGGATGCGGTCTGCGAACATCTGCTCGAGCGCCCCGAAGTGATCGACGTCGACCGCGATACCCGCTGCCTCGAGATCGGCGAGTACGAACGACAGCGGCAACTCCATGTCGGTGAGCAGCGGCTTGGAATCGATGCGGTCGAGTTCGGTGTCGAGGGTGTCGGCCAGTTCCTGTACCGCCCGCGCCGAGAGCATGTGCTGCTCGGCGACCTTGCCCTCGGTGTCGTCGTCGAGCAGCGACATCTGCCCGTCGCCGGCTTCTCCGTCGGCTCGCAGTTCCCGACGCAGGTAACGCAGGGCCAGGTCATCGAGGTTGAAGCTGCGCTGACCGGGCCGCACCAGGTAGGCGGCGAGCGAGGTGTCGCTGGTGACACCGTCGAGCTTCCAGCCACGTGAGCGCAGTGCGTGCACCGCCCACTTGGCCTCGTGGACGGCCTTGAGCGCCGTCGGATCGGCGAGCCAATCGGCCAGTGCCGCTTCATCTTCCGGACTGAGTGTGGTCACATCGACGTAAGCGGAGGTACCGTCGGCCGCCGCGAGTGCGACGCCGCTCGGATCGGAGCCGACGACGATGTGCGGCGCGGTCACCTCGAGACCCGTGCGCCCGGTGCGGGCGTGCTCGGTGATCCAGGAGGCGACCTGTCCGGTGCCGAGTACCGCGCCGTCGAGATCGAAGCCGGCCTCGGCCTCGGGTTCGACGGAACTCAGCGTGGAGAAGAGTCGGTCGCGGAGCACCCGGAATTCGAGGTCGTCGAACAGCTGATGGATGCGCTCGCGATCCCACCCGACCATGGCGAGGTCGTCGGGGCCGGCGGGTAGCTGCATGTCGCGGACGAGTTCGGTGAGCTGACGGTTGGTCTGCACCGACGCGAGGTGAGCACGCAGGGCGTCGCCGACCTTGCCCTTGACCTCGTCGACATGATCGACGAGGGCGGCGAGCGAGCCGTACTCACGGATCCACTTGGATGCGGTCTTCTCCCCGACGCCCGGGATGCCCGGCAGGTTGTCGCTGGGGTCTCCGCGCAGCGCGGCGTAGTCGGGGTACTGGGTGGGTGTGAGGCCGTACTTCTTCTCGACCTCCTCGGGCGTGAACCGGGTGAGGTCGGACACGCCCTTGCGCGGGTAGAGCACGGTGGTAGACGCATCGACGAGCTGCAGCGCATCACGGTCACCGGTGACGATGAGGACCTTGTAACCCTCGTCGCGCGCCTGGGTGGCGAGGGTCGCGATGATGTCGTCGGCCTCGTATCCCTCGATGGCCATCACCGTGACACCGAGCGCGTCGAGGACCTCCTTGGTGAGGTCGACCTGCCCGTTGAACTCGTCCGGCGACTTGGAGCGCTGGGCCTTGTACTCCGGGAACATCTCCGAGCGGAACGTCTTACGCGAGACGTCGAACGCCGCGGCGATGTGGGTCGGCTCCTCGTCGCGCAGCAGGTTGATGAGCATCGAGGTGAAGCCGTAGACGGCGTTGGTCGTCTGGCCGGAATGGGTCTTGAAGTTCTCGGCGGGAAGCGCGAAGAACGCTCGATATGCCAGGGAATGCCCGTCGAGCAGCATCAACACCGGTTGCTTCGTCTTGCCCTTGCCGCGGGGCGCCTTGCCACCGGCGGCCTGAACGTCGGTTGCCTGGGCGGGGGTTGCCTGGGCGGGGGTTGCTGCCGGGGAACTCTGCGCTGGACTCACAGTCGCAAAGTCTAGTGATGCGTCCCGACACCTCACATGGGACTGCCCGGACCGCTCACATGGGCCGGTACATCGCCCAGACCCTGGGCCCGTCGAGCGGCAGGGAGAACTCCTCGGTCACCTCGAACCCGAACCTCTCGTAGAGCGGGACGTTGCGGGCGTTGGAGCTCTCCAGATAGGCGGGACCGTCGATCTGGTCGAGCCGATGCCGCATCAGTGCGGTACCGACACCGACGCCGTGGACGGGTGCACCGATCTGTCCCAGATACCAGTGGGGTTCCTTGGGGCGACGCTTCGCGAACTCCTGCTCCAGCTTCATCCCCCGGTTCATACGCGGGCCGAGCTGACGGAAGAACTCCCACGACGACAGAACCTGTCCCTTGGCCGAGATCTTGTGTCCGGGCGGGTCCCAGGCCGCGGCGCCGACGGGCTGACCGTCGCGCAGCGCGATGTCCAGCGTCGAACCCCTGCCGTGGATATGTGTGAGCAGCGTGCGGAACATCGCTCGGTGTCGTGTCGGGTCCGGCTGCATCCACACGGTCACCGGGTCGTCGGCGAAGGCTTGCGCGAGGAGAGCGCTGGCGAGCTCGACATCCTTGCCTGGGGAGACGGTGACCGGGACCATTGGACCAGCGTACGGCCCGAATCGGGTCTCCGACAGCACATTGCGGCGTTCCTTCGGCGGCCCACGGCCTTCCGGAGATGTTACTTCCGGGAAACGTCGTTGTCGTCACGCCGCGACGATGCTGACGCTAAGGTCCCGCAGGGTGACACGCACACACGCCTGTGCGTCCGCTTCGCCGATGCCGGCCGGTGGTCGACGGGCGGAGCTGTTGTCACCGGGAAGTGCCTCGGAATTCGTGCGCGCGGGATCAGAAGGAGGAACCACCCTCGATGTCAGAGCCTGCCTCACAGGCGTCGCTCGTGGCCGATGACGACTCCGGTCGCAAGACCGATCACCGGAGCCATCCGCCGTCCTCCCGCTCGACGAAGCGACCCGCCTCGGTCGCAGTGCTGCTGCTCATCGCGGCGTCGATCCTGTGCGGGCTATTCGGGACGACGACCGCTTCCGCCGCGCCCACCGACACGGTGCGCGTGTTCGGTGTCTTGAAGAACGGCCAGGAGAAGGTCGAGGCTGTGGAGCTCGCGGCAAGGGACGCGTCGGGCACGGTCGTCGGAAGCGCCACGTCGTCGGCGACGGGCGCGTGGTCGATCAATGTCGCGCCCGGTGAGTACACCATCGTGATCGACACCGAGTCGCTCCCCGACGGGGTCGCGGTGCAGAAATCCGAGCTCCCGGTCGACGTCAGCGGCGGAACCCCGCGACCGGTGATCTTCTCCTTCGGCGACGTCCGAACCGGCACCGAGATCTCGGCGGTCTCCGAGCTCACCCGACTGACGATCGACGGCATCCGCTTCGGCCTCATCATCGCGATCACCGGGGTCGGCCTCAGCCTGATCTTCGGCACCACGGGCCTGACCAACTTCGCGCACGGCGAACTGGTCACCCTGGGGGCGGTCATCGCGTGGGTGATCAACGTCAAGCTCGGGGTCCAGCTGATCCCGGCGACGATCCTCGCGGTCATCGTTGGCGTGGGGATCGGCATCCTCAACGAACTCGGCCTCTGGCGACCACTGCGAAGACGCCGAACAGGGCTGATCGCGATGCTCGTGGTGTCGATCGGCCTGTCGATCATGCTGCGGTATCTGATCCTGATCTTCTTCTCCGACCGGGCCGAACCGTTCAACGACTATCAGGCCCAGACGCAGATCGGTTCGGGACCGTTCGCGATCACCCCGGTCAACCTCGCATGCATTGTCATCAGCATCGTCGTCCTCCTCTCGGTGGCATTGATGCTGCAGCGCACCAGGATCGGCAAGGCCATGCGCGCAGTGGCCGACAACAAGGACCTCGCCGAGTCCTCGGGCATCGACGTCGACCGCGTCATCCTGTTCGTCTGGGCACTCGCGGGCGGGCTGGCCACGCTGGGCGGCGTGATGTTCGCGCTCTCCGAGCTCGGTGGCCGTGTGCAGTGGGAGATGGGTTTCAAACTCCTCCTGCTGATGTTCGCCGGCATCACCCTCGGCGGCCTCGGCACCGCGTACGGCGCGTTGCTCGGCTGTCTGATCGTCGGCCTGCTGGTACAGCTGTCGACCTACATCCTCAGTCCGGACCTCAAATACATCGGTGGCCTGTTGATCCTGATCATCATCCTGACCATCCGGCCCCAGGGCATTCTCGGTTCGCGAGCGAGGATCGGCTGACCCATGGACATCGTCTCAGCACTCCAGATCGCCATCGCACAGCTGATCGGCCCGTCGGCGATCTTCTACGCCCTGCTCGCCATCGGCCTCAACCTGCACTTCGGTTACGCCGGGCTGCTCAACTTCGGGCAGATCGGCTTCGCCCTGCTCGGCGGGTACGGGGTCGGCATCATGGCCGTCAACTACGACCAGCCGTTGTGGCTCGGCGCCATCGTCGGCATCGCCGCGGCCGGCATGCTCGCGGTGGTCCTCGGTATCCCGACTCTGCGTCTGCGCGCAGATTATCTGGCGATCGTCACCATCGCCGCGTCGGAGATCCTGCGTCTGGTCTTCCGCTCGACGTCGACGGACGACCTCACGCACTCCACCAACGGCATCTACGGGTACGCGAGCAGCTTCTTCTCGATCAGCCCGTTCGACAACGGCAAGCAGTACTCGTTCTTCGGGGTCAAGTTCCTCGGCGGCGACCTGTGGTCGATGGTGGTGGGCTGGATCGTCGTCGGACTCCTGTGCCTGATGGTGTACCTCCTGGTACACAGCCCGTGGGGGCGTGTCCTCAAGGCCGTGCGGGAGGACGAGGACGCCGCCCGCTCGCTGGGTAAGAACGCCTACTTCTACAAGATGCAGGCGCTGGTCCTCGGCGGTTGCATCGGCGGGCTCGCCGGTGTGTTCAATTCGCTTGCCACCCAATCGATCAATCCGGACTTCTACTCCACGGCGCAGACATTCTTCGCCTACGGGGCCCTCATCCTCGGCGGTGCGGCGACGGTGTTCGGGCCGGTCCTCGGCGCCATGCTGTTCTGGTTCCTGCTCGCCGTCCCCGACGCCCTGCTACGCCAGGCGACCTCGGGTGACGATCCGCTGCTGAACCTGTCGGCACAGCAGGTCGGCGCGTTCCGCTACGTCCTGCTCGGTCTGGCGATCATCCTGATGATGGTGTTCCGGCCGCAAGGACTGCTCGGGAACAAGAGGGAGGTGCAGCTCGATGCCTGATGAATCCTCGTCCCGCCGGGGCCGTCACTCGGCCGACGACGGATCGCCGACCCCGCCGACGACACCGGCCGACGGGCCCGGCACCGATCAGCCCGGGACCGATCAGCACGGCCCTGAGTTCACGCACACCAGGGCCACCCGCCGGGATCTGACGACGTTGTCGGCGGCCCGACGTCTCCAGTTGTTCGGCGAGGTGTCCCCGGTGGCCGGCTCGCCCAAGCCCGACCCGATCATCGTGGCGGACAACATCTCTCGCACCTTCGGCGGCATGAAGGCCGTCCAGGTGGATCATCTGGAGGTCCAGCGCGGGGCCATCACCGGCCTCATCGGCCCCAACGGGGCCGGTAAGACCACCTTCTTCAACCTGATCACCGGCTTCGACAAACCGGACTCGGGAACCTGGTCGCTGAACGGCGAGTCGCTGGGGCGGATGGTTCCCCATCAGGTCGCGCGTCGAGGCATGGTGCGCACGTTCCAGCTCACCAAGGCGCTGGCCAAGCTGACGGTCCTCGACAACGTCAAACTCGGCGCCACGGGCCAGCGCGGCGAGCACTTCCTGGCAGCGCTCGCGCCGTGGACGTGGCGCAAGCAGGAGGCCGAGATCACCGAGCGCGCCAACGCACTGCTCGAACGGTTCCAGCTCGGCACCAAGGCGCATGACTACGCGGGGTCGCTGTCCGGCGGCCAGCGCAAGCTGTTGGAGATGGCTCGCGCGCTGATGACCGATCCCGAGATCGTGATGCTCGATGAGCCGATGGCCGGCGTCAACCCGGCACTCACCCAGAGCCTGCTCGAACACATCAAGTCGCTGCGCGACGAAGGCGTCACGGTGGTCTTCGTCGAACACGACATGGACGTCATCCGCGACATCAGCGACTGGGTGGTGGTGATGGCGCAGGGGCAGATCATCGCCGAGTCCCTTCCGGATCGGTTGGGAGACAACGAGGCCGTCGTCGACGCCTACCTCGGTGGACACCACGATCAGGCTCTGGAGTTCGACGATCAGGGCCGTCCCGTCGGTGCCACTGCGGTACTCGCCGAGAAGGTCTCGGCGGCCATCGAGGCCACTCTGGAAGAAGGCGGCGACCTCTCCGAGGTCACCGAACTGCCGCCGACCGCTACCGGCGCCGACCCCACCTCGGAGGTCTCGACCCACAAGGAGGGCGAGTGATGAGCACAGAACCGGGCGCGGAATCGTCGACGCCCGCACAGCTCGCGGCCACCGCCGAGGAGCATCGGAAACTGGCGGGCAAGGCGCTGATGCGCGCCGACGACATCACCGCCGGTTACCTGCCGGGGATCAACATCCTCGAAGGGTGCAACTTCTACCTCGACGACGGCGAGATCGTCGGCATCATCGGCCCCAACGGCGCAGGCAAATCGACGCTGCTCAAGACGCTGTTCGGGTTGATCCCGGTGCGCAAGGGATCGGTCACCCTCCGCGGCGACGACATCACCTCGGCCAAGGCCCACGTGCTCGTCGACAAGGGGGTCGGCTACGTCCCGCAGACGCAGAACGTGTTCCCCGCGCTGACCATCGAGGAGAACCTCGAGATGGGCGTCTACCTCCGCCCCAAGACCTTCACCAAGCGTTTCGAGTTCGTCTCCGAACTGTTCCCGCTGTTGTCGGAACGCCGAAAGGTCAAGGCGGGCGCCCTGTCCGGCGGCGAACGTCAGATGGTCGCCATGGGGCGGGCGTTGATGATGGAACCCGCGGTGCTGCTGCTCGACGAGCCGTCGGCAGGCCTGTCCCCCATATTCCAGGACGAGGTCTTCATCCGCTGCAAGGCGATCAACGCCGCCGGGGTCTCGATCATCATGGTCGAGCAGAACGCTCGTCGCTGTCTGCAGATCTGCGACCGCGGCTATGTCCTCGACCAGGGCCGCAACGCCTACACCGACACCGGCCGCAACCTGGCCAACGACCCCAAGATCATCGAGCTCTACCTGGGCACCCTCGCGGGGAGTTCGGAGAAGTAGTAGCCCGCGCTCACCCTTTCCGTAGCCGCTCACCAGAAAAACGTGCGCGGGTTGCGGAATTTGTGAGCGGTACCGAACACGACAGCGAGCCACAGACTGAGGACCCTCGGCCCGGAGGCCGAGGGTCCTCTGTCTGTCGTGCGGCTGCTTACTGCGCGGCGACCGAGACGTACTTGCGCGTCGGGGTCAGCAGCTTGTTGCTGTCGTCGAACTCCAGCACTCCGTAGGAGCCGACGCTGGGCTCACCCGCGGCATTGAACGCCAGTTTGCCGGTCTTGCCGACATAGGCGATCGTCTTGCCGCTGTTGAGGAGATCCAGGCACGCCTTGTACGAGTCGCACTCCTCATCGCCGTTGGTGACGCCGATGATGTTGGCCGCGATCGTACGACCGTCGGTCGACTTGGCCGCGCTGGCCGCGAGCGCGCTCAGGACGGCGGCGTCGTAGCTCTCACCGGAGTAGTTGTAGTCGATGAGACCGGAGTCGACCTCCTTGAGCGCGGCCTGGAAATCACCGCTGGTCTGGGTGAGAGGCGTGGTGCCCTTCATACCCTTGAGCAGACCGGACCCGACTGCTTCGCCGAGCGCGTTGCCCATGTTGCCGTCGACGCCGTAGACCAGCTTGCCGTCGCTCGGGCCGATGCCGATCTCGTGCATGCGGGTGAGGATCTTCGCGCTCTCCTCGAAGCCGATGACGGCGATGCCGTCGGGGTTGAAGTTCTTCACCTGGTCGACCTCGGCGTTGAACGACTGGGCGTTCGGGTCGTAGATGATCTTCTGGATCTGATCGGCCGGCACACCTGCGGCCTCGAGATCGCGGACGGTGTTGTCGGCCAGGCCAGTGCCGTAGGGGTCGTTGAGCGCCAGGATCGACACGCGCTGGACGCCGTCTTCGGCCATGGTCTGCGAGAGTGCCTGCGCCTGCAGGACATCCGTGGGAGCGGTACGGAAGTACTGACCCTTGTCCTGGTAGCAGGTGAACTCGTCGGAGGTGTTGGCCGGCGAGAACATGACGGCACCGGCATTGGCGACCTTGTCGATGACCTTCAGCGACACCGACGACGACGCCGCGCCGATGATGACCTGGGTACCGGACGACAATTCGCGGTCTACGGTGGCGTTGGCCGTGTCGGTCGTGGTGTCGCCGGAGTCACCGGTGACCAGTTCGACCGGCTTGTCGAGCACGCCGCCGGCGGCGTTGATGTCCTTGATGGCCAGGTTGACGCCGGCGACCATGGGCGGCCCGAGGAACGCCAGCGAGCCGGTTTCGGGGAGCAGCGTGCCGATCTTCAGCGCGGCGGTACTGACCGGCCCCGGGGTGGCCTTGGGCGGGTTACAGGCCAGCTTCTGGGCCAGGCCCAGGCCCGGTGGTGCGGGGGTGGATTCGACCGCGGCACTCGATGACGCCTCGGAACCTCCGTCGGAACCCGAGTCCGAGCTGCTGCAGCCCGCGACCACCAGCGCCGCCGCCGCAGTCATGACCACCGCCCCGCTCTTCAAAAAGCGTAAGGACATCAATGTTCTCCTTGCGATTGGAGTTGCCACGAAGGCGGCGCATCAAAGATGACGCAATCAACCGCGCCTCGCTGGGAGAAAAGCTAGCGCGATCTTGTTGCCGCTGCGTAAAGACAGTGAAACTGACTTGCGCCCACGGTCATTGCGTCGAACACGGCGGTGAGATCAATTCGTCCCGAGCGTTTCCACGACGACCTGCGCAACCGCCTTCATCGTCGTCCTCCGGTCCATCGCCGCACGCTGAATCCATTTGAAGGCCTCCGGCTCCGAGAGCGCCTGCTTCTCCATGAGCAACCCCTTGGCGCGCTCGACGAGTTTGCGCGTCTCGAGGCGCTCGTTCATCGACACCACCTCGCCCTCGAGCTGCTTGAGCTCCTGATAGCGACTGACGGCCACCTCGATCGCCGGCACCAGATCGGCCTTGGTGAACGGTTTGACCAGGTAGGCCATCGCCCCGGCGTCACGCGCCTTGTCGATGAAATCCCGCTGGCTGAACGCGGTCAGCATCACCACCGGCGCCAGCCGCTTCTCGGCGATCTCGGTCGCGGCGTCGATGCCATCGCGAACCGGCATCTTGATGTCCATGATCACCAGGTCCGGCGCGAGCGACTCGGTCAGCTCGACGGCGATCTGCCCGTTGGGCGCCTCCCCCACGACGTCGTACCCCTCTTCGCGGAGCATCTCGATGAGGTCCATGCGGATCAACGAGTCGTCCTCGGCCACCAGCACCCGATGTGTCTTCGTGGTCTCACCCGCCGTAGTTGTGGCACTGTCGGTCACCGTCACCATCCCCTCCTCCACGACCCCGCACACTATGTCTCGGTTGATCCGAAGAGTACCGGTTGGCAGGCGCATCGGCCGATCATCTAGAGTTGGCTCCTGCACGGGGCAACCCGAGCACTGGCCCCCGTAGCCCAATTGGCAGAGGCAACGGATTCAAAACCCGTCCAGTGTCAGTTCGAGTCTGACCGGGGGCACCAAAACACGCAGGTCGCAGGTTTGCTTAGACCGCTGAAAGCGACGATATCCAGCCGATACGCAGTGGGTACGCAGAGTCTCGGCAAGCAACGCTTCCGAGGCGAACAGATGAGCGATTCAGCGAGCGGCAATACCTCGCGGCGACTACCCTGCGCGGGCCGGAAACGTCCGGGAAATCACCGCACAGCACGTGGTAGGTAGACAACAGAGGCGACGTCGTCACGCTGCGGCTCAACTCTTTTCGTCACCAACGACGAGACCGTACCCCAATCGCACACTCGGGACGTAGGGCCTCTGAGCCCCCCAAGGGCAGGTCGGCAACACCTGTACCTCTCACGCCTGTCGAGACCTGACGGGCACGGTCTCAACCAAGAACTTGAGTTGGTCGGTGACCACGCCGGGAAAGGCGGGCTCGACGTAGGGATCGAAGTGGCCGCATTCATAACGCAGCAGCGTCGACTCGGGGATGGCGCGGGCGACCTTCACTGCCGCCGCGGCCGGCGCGATATTATCCGACAACGCCACCTGGATCAGCACCGGGCAGCAGATCTTTCGGGCAGTTCGAGCAGGAGAGTAAAGCCCGATCTTCACCAGGATCCGCGCGGCCACGGTCTCCGGGTAATCCCCACGCCGAATGCTCGAGTCTGCAATCAGCCGCTCGAACGCGGCCAGCGCGCCCGGGGCAGCGAGGGCTGCCACGGCGTTTTCGGGCCCGACCGCCGCGACGTATCGAGGCGGTCGCCGAAGGAAGGATCCGACGAGGTCGGCCAGACCTACCGGCGCCAGTCGCAGAACTTGCCGCAGACCCGTGGCGCGCACCGCCGCCGGCCCACTGACGTGGGGAACCTGAGTGATGACCGCCGCCAATCGCTCACCATGGCCGGCCAACGTCAACACATGACCTCCGGCAAACGACGTGCCCCAAGCAACGACACGTTCGGCATCGGCGAACTGCAGGGAACGGGCAAACCTGATGGCGGCTCGCCAGTCGTCGAGTTGCGATCGGACATCAAGCAATTGGCGTGGCTCACCCTCGCTGTCGCCGAAATAGCGGTAGTCGAACAAGACCACGGCGTATCCCGCGGTCGCGAAATGTTCCGCGTAGGCCGGCAACCGAAGCCCCCGCGTCGCGGCGAAGCCATGAGCCATGACGACCACCGGCACCGGGCCCAGCGGTGCGCTCGGTCGATACACCGTCGCGGCGCACCTGACCCCGTCGCTCGAGAAGAACTCTTCAGTCTGGGTGTACTGGTTGCCGCTCGACACGGTCGCCCCCTGTTTTCTTGATTGATATTCAAGGAATGTAGCGCCTTCTTGAACGCAGATCAAGTAAAGTGGTGTTATGCCCGCCAATCGTCGTCCACGAGCACGGGCAGAAAAGCGCGACGAGATCGTCACCTCCGCTCGCCGACTCTTTGTCGACAACGGCTACGACGACACGACGCTGAGCAAGATCGCCGCCGATGCCCGAGTCACCGCGAACACCGTCTACTGGTACTTCCCCGACAAGGACCATCTACTGGTGGCCGTCCTGGAAGAACTGCTCATCGAGGCATTGGCGCGCTACGAACCGATGGCGCAGCGTCCGCTGGCGGACAAGATCATGTTCGTGCTCGAAGAGTTGTCCGCAATGCGCAACCTTGTCGACACAGTCCATTCGCGCCGCGCCGCCTCGCCAATAATAGATCGATGGCACAGCAACTTCCACGCGATGGCAGATGCACTCACCCGCGCCGATCTCCCGCCCGATGATGCGCAACCGGCGAGCCACATCATCGCGTTCGTGGTCGAAGGTCTACTCACACATCCCGGCGACGAAGCAGAGCAACGGGCAATCATCGACCTACTCGTCGACCGCATCACCCAGCGCTGATCGCCGGGCTCGGGCCCTTCGACGCGGAGGATCCTCCCGGGTATGTCGTAGCGCTCTACGACCTGTACCCGCGGACCCCGACCTGGGCGCAGGCCGCGATCGTTCATTCCGCCGCCGCAGACGAACCCGCCGCGGTCCACCAACGACGCAAAACCGCCCTTGCCGCCGCTGCCCGGCGCGCTTTTCTGCACACCGTGACCGGCTCCTTGCCCCGACCGCGACCGTGGCCCGCGACGGGACCTCCATGGTGGCCGGGCGCCATCGGTCCGGTCGACGCCTGTCGACGACCACCTTCGAAAGAGCTTGTTACCCAACAACACCAGCGGGTCGTACTTGCGATCGACCACCCTCTCTTTCATCGGGATCAGCGCGTTGTCGGTGATCTTGATGTTCGGGCACACGTCGGTGCAGCACTTGGTGATGGTGCATTCGCGACGGCAGACTGACTGAATGCCCTCCGGTACGCGGTGGGCGTGGTACCAACCGCCTCTCGGAACCGCGCGCGTAGGTTGGTGGCGCTGCCGAGGCCACACCGACTGGCCACCTGTTCAACGGTGTGGTCGGTCTTCTCGAGAAGTTCCCTGGCTCGGTTGACACGCGCAGCCAACAGCCACCGGTGTGGACTGACTCCGGTCTCCGCGCGCCAGAGGCGGGTGAGGGTCCGACTTGAGACCCCGGCATGCTGCGCCAGACTGTCGAGGGTCAGCGGTTCGCCGAGACGACTCGCCGCCCACTCCCTGGTTGCGGCCAGAGTTGTCGCACTGGGGTCGGGAAGCGGTCTGGTGATGTACTGAGCCTGACCTCCGTCGCGATGCGGCGCTGCCACGAGTTCACGGGCGATGGTGTTGGCGACATGCGCACCAAGATCGTTGCGCACCATATGCATACATAAATCTATCCCGGCGGTGACGCCCGCGGAGGTGAGTATCGGGGTGTCATCGATGTAGAGCACCTCGCGGTCTACGGTGATTCCGGGAAACAGCTCCTCGAGCTCGTCAGCGCTGGCCCAGTGTGTGGTGACGGTGCGACCGTCCAGCAGACCAGCGGCAGCCAGTGCGAACGCTCCGGTACAGATGGACGCAATCCTGGCCCCCCGACGTGCCGCTCTGTTCAATGCCTCCGACACTGCCGCCGGCGGTGGCAGCCGATAGTCGCGGTAACCCGGAATGATTATTGTCCCAGCGTGATCGAGCTCCTCCAGGCCCGCCGTCACACCGATCGTGAAACCCGTGCTCGTCCTGACCGCCCCTGGCGTAATGCCGCAAATACTCAAGGCGTAGGGCGTATCCGGGCGTGGGTTGAAGATCTGCGTCGGAATTCCGAGATCGATGGGCAACACCGACTCAAGTGCCAACACGGTCACCCGATGAACATTCATGGCCCATATATTACGACCATGGTCTTACCGGCCACTGGCGAACGGCGCGCGCTCGGCGCACAGTCGGAGGGTCACACAGAACGAAAAGGGCGCCAGTGAGCCCACGCGTCGACGCGCTGCGCGGCCGGCCAGATGCCCTGGACGCGCCAAAGCGACATCGCCCCCTCCACCGACAGCGAAGGACCCCCGCATGACCGAGTCATCCACCACTGCGACCGACGCTCTTGACCCAACCGAATGGAACCTTCCGGATTCCGAAATATGCTCAGCAGCACTCCATTTGGTGAACACCACTTCTTCTTCACCCCTCTCCAACCACTGCGTCCGGAGCTATGTGTTCGGACGCGAGATCGCCGCTGCGTGGGGTTTACAGGGCGGCGTCGATTACGACGATGAAACGCTCTACCTCGCATGTCTCCTGCACGACCTCGGTCTCACCGACTATGGAAGCGGGGATCAACGATTCGAGATCGAAGGCGCCGACGCCGCAGCACGGTTCTTACGCGAACACGGCGGCGTTGACGATCAGGTGATCACCACGATCTGGCAGTCCATCGCACTCCACAGCAGCCTTGGTCTGGGACACCGCTTTGGCACCGTACAGGCGATCTCGACCGCGGGGATCTCCTTCGACGTCGACGGAATGGGCATGGAAAACCACTCACCAGATTTCATCGAACGCGTCACCACCACCTGGCCCCGTCACGGTCTGGGCCACGCACTCGGGGACGCAATAGCCCGCGATATCCGGGAACACCCGCACAACCCGATGAAAGCGCCACCGTTCACCTTGCCCGGCCACCTCAACGAGGCGCTCAACGGAGCACCTGCCATCGTGTTCGCCGACGTCGTCGCCAACGCAGCCTGGGGCGACCGATCCGAGGACAAGTAGCTGGCCGCTTTGGGCGCAAGCGAGGTCGGCCGACGACTGGAAGCTGCGGGAAAGCACGACTGCGTCATGCAATACTCGCGACCGAGGGAGCGATCAGAGGCGTGCGGTGGATGTCGTTGCCGGCGACCGAGCGGCACGCTCTCACCGTGCGTGCGCGGACAGGTTGGGTGGCGCTTGCCGGGAACCATGTGTTCATCGAAGCCGGTGGCGTCGTGGTTGCCCTCTGTCGTCTCCGGCAAGGCGGTCTGCTGGTCCGGCCCGGACAGCGGGTACGGGTCGGTGACGTGCTCGGTCACTGCGGTAATTCAGGCAACAGCACGGAGCCGCACGTCCATGTGCGGGCGATCGACAACCGCGACGTGGAGCGCGCCTCCGCGGTGCCTCTGACGTTCAGCGGTTCGTTGCCACGTAACGGGGGAGGTCGTCGACGTCAGCGAGTGGTGACGTCACATCCAGGACCCGGCGTCACCACTCGGACCCCCTACCTTCGAAAGAGCTTGTTACCCAACCACACCAGCGGATCGTACTTGCGATCGACCACCCGCTCCTTCATCGGGATGAGCGCGTTGTCGGTGATCTTGATGTTCTCGGGACACACGTCGGAACAGCACTTGGTGATGTTGCACAGCCCCAGGCCGTGCTCGGACTGCGCGGTGTCGGGCCGTTCGGCGACGTCGAGGGGATGCATGTCGAGTTCCGCGATCCGCATCAGGTAGCGGGGTCCGGCGAAGACCTCCTTGTTCTCCTCGTGATCGCGGACCACGTGGCAGGTGTTCTGGCACAGGAAGCATTCGATGCACTTGCGGAACTCCTGCGACCGCGCCACGTCGACCTGTTTCATCCGGTACTCCCCCGGCTTCAACCCTTCCGGCGGCGTGAACGACTGGATCTCCCGTGCTTTCGCGTAGTTGAACGAGACGTCGGTGACCAGATCGCGGATCACGGGGAAGGTACGCATCGGGGTCACCGTGATGACCTCGTCCTCGGTGAAGGTCGACATCCTCGTCATGCACAACAGTTTCGGGCGGCCGTTGACCTCCGCCGAGCAGGAGCCGCACTTGCCTGCCTTGCAGTTCCAGCGCACGGCCAGGTCGGGGGTCTGGGTCGCCTGCAGCCGGTGGAGGATGTCGAGCACCACCTCACCGTCGTTGGCGACCACGGTGTAGTCCTTGAGTTCACCGGCGTCGGTGTCGCCGCGCCAGATTCGGAACTTCGCGTCGTATCCCATGTCAGTCCTCCGAATGTCCCTCGGCTCGCTCGCCTCCGGCGCCGGGATGGCCGGCGATCTCGGCTGCGGCGCCGGGATGGCCGGCGATCTCGGCTGCGGTGTAGTACTTTTCGACCTCCTGGAACTCGAACAGCTCCATCAGGTCCGGCCGCATCGGGGTCTGCTCCTCCCTGACCACCGTCACCTCGGGGACCGGTGAATCGTCGCCCAGATCCGCGGTGCACACCAGCAGGGAGTTGCGCCAGGCCGAATCCATCGACGGATGGTCGTCGCGGGTATGACCGCCACGGCTCTCCGTCCGCATGAGCGCGGCCTTCGCGACACACTCACAGACCAGCAGCATGTTCCGCAGGTCGATCGCCAGATGCCAGCCGGGATTGAACTGCCGGTGCCCCTCCACCTGCATGCCGCCCAGTCGATTTCGCAGGTCGGCGAGAAGGGTGATCGCCTCCTGCATCTCCTCCTCCTTGCGGATGATTCCCACGAGGTCGTTCATCGTCTGTTGCAGGTCGGTGTACAGCGTGTAGGGATTCTCCGGCGTGCCGCCGGCGGGTGGATCGAACGGCGCCAGCGCGAACGACGCCGCCCGGTCGATGTCGTCGGGTGAGATCCCGGGCCGGGTGTGCAGCGATCCCACATACGACGCCGCACCCAGCCCGGCGCGGCGCCCGAACACCAGCAGGTCGGACAATGAGTTGCCGCCCAAACGGTTCGATCCATGCATGCCGCCGGAGCACTCACCCGCCGCGAACAGGCCCGGCACGCGCGACACCCCGGTGTCCGGATCGACCTCGATCCCGCCCATGACGTAATGGCAGGTGGGACCGACCTCCATGGGCTCTGCGGTGATGTCGACGTCGGCGAGCTCTTTGAACTGGTGATGCATCGACGGCAGACGACGCATGATCTCCTCGGCGGGCATGCGGGAGGCGATGTCGAGGTAGACACCCCCGTGCTCGGTGCCGCGGCCGGCCTTGACCTCTTCGTTGATCGCCCGCGCGACCTCGTCGCGTGGCAGCAGGTCGGGTGTCCGACGGGCGCTGTCGTTGTCGGCCAACCACTTGTCGGCCTCGTCCTCGGTCTCGGCGTACTGGCCCTTGAACACCGGCGGGATGTAATCGAACATGAAGCGCTTGCCCTCGGTGTTCTTCAGGACGCCGCCGTCTCCTCGGACACCTTCGGTCACCAGGATCCCTTTGACACTGGGCGGCCACACCATGCCGGTCGGGTGGAACTGGATGAACTCCATGTTGATCAGGCTCGCCCCGGCGCGCAGCGCGAGAGCGTGCCCGTCACCGGTGTACTCCCACGAGTTGGACGTGACCTTGAACGACTTGCCGATGCCACCGGTCGCAATCACCACCGCCGGGGCCTCGAACACGACGAAACGGCCGGACTCGCGCCAGTACCCGAACGCCCCGGCGATGGCGTCGCCGTCTTTGAGCAGCTCGGTGATGGTGCATTCGGCGAACACCTTGATGCGTGACTCGTAGTCGCCGGTGGCGGCGTAGTCCTCCTGCTGCAACGACACGATCTTCTGTTGCATCGTCCGGATCAGTTCCAGACCTGTCCGGTCGCCGACGTGCGCGAGCCGCGGGTAGGTGTGCCCTCCGAAGTTGCGCTGCGCGATACGTCCGTCGTCGGTTCGATCGAACAGCGCCCCATAGGTTTCCAGTTCCCAGACCCGGTCCGGCGCTTCTCTGGCGTGGAGTTCCGCCATCCGCCAGTTGTTCAGGAACTTGCCGCCACGCATCGTGTCCTGGAAGTGCGTCTGCCAGTTGTCCTTCGAGTTGGCGTTACCCATCGACGCCGCGCACCCGCCCTCGGCCATCACCGTGTGGGCCTTACCGAACAGCGACTTGCACACCACCGCCACGGAATAGCCCTTCTCGCGCGCCTCGATGACCGCCCGCAAACCGGCACCGCCCGCGCCGATGACGACAACGTCGAATGTGTAGCGTTCCGGCTCGGTCATCCAGCGCGACTCCTCACGTGACATCAGTTGCGCAACAGGCGTTGCGAACTCAACGAGCGATCAACCCACGAACCTCAGATCCGAGATCGTGCCGCTGGCCACCAACATGATGTAGAAATCGGTGAGCACCAACGTGCCGAGAGTTATCCAGGCGAACTGCATGTGTCGGGTGTTGAGCTTCGAGATCTGGGTCCACATCCAGTACCGAACCGGATGAGCCGAGAAGTGCTTGAGACGACCACCGGTGACATGACGACACGAATGACACGACACCGTGTACGTCCACAGCAGCAGTACGTTCACCACCAGGATCACGTTGCCGAGCCCGAAGCCGAAGCCGCCGCCCTTCCCATGGAACGCGAGGATGGCGTCGTAGGTGTTGATCAACGAGATGACCACTGCCGCATAGAAAAAGTACCGATGCGAGTTCTGAATGATCAGCGGCAGTCGGGTCTCGCCCGTGTACCGCGCGTGGGGTTCGGCCACCGCGCACGCCGGCGGGGAGAACCAGATCGACCGGTAATAGGCCTTGCGGTAGTAGTAGCAGGTCACCCGGAAGCCGAGCAGAAACGGCAACGACAGAAACGCGAGTGGAATCCACATCGGGAGTTCGGGGAACGGGGTGCCGAAATGACTCGACCCCGGTACACACGACTCGCTCAGGCACGGCGAGTAGAACGGCGTCAGGTAGTGGTAGTCCGCGACATAGTAGGCGGTGCGGACAAACGACCGCACCGTCGCATAGATGATGAACGCCGCCAGACCGAGCGCGGTCAGCAGCGGCGACAACCACCATCTGTCCTGTCGTAGGGTTCGCGCAAGGATGCGCGCCCGTCCCGGAGAATCGACTCCGGCGCTCTCCCGCTCAGTCGCGGGGGCGCTCACTTCGTTCGCTCACGCGAGTGGAAGCCCAGCCCTTCGTCTTGCGCGCCGAGCCATGCCGACTCGTCCGACTTGCTGTCCGGAACGTAGACCACGTCGCCGCGCGCCTTGACCTTCAGCAGCGGTGGCGGCGCATGTTCGAAGTCGTGCAGGTCGATCTCGAGCCGGTCGAGGTCGTTGGTCATCCGGCGAACGGCGTCCACGTCGCCGTATTGCGACTTCAGCGTGACGATGTGATGCCGCAACGCCACGATGCTGCGATGGAGCTCTTTCATCTCGGCCATATCACGGCACTCCCTCCGAGCGTTAGTGATATGCAACACAGTACTGGCAGGAGGTGGCCAGTCAACGGTTTTGACCGAACGTGTCGGGCAACCGGCGAGCCGCCGGATTCAACGTCTACTCCATCGAGGTGGAGCAGGCACTGCTGGCACATCCCGACATCCAGGACTGTGCGGTCATCGGCTGCCCCGACGACAAGTGGGACGAGCTGTCGAAGCCGTCGTACAGCCACGAAGTGGGAGATCCCCCGACCCGGAGTACGTGATCGCCTTCGTCAAGGCACGGATCGGCAGCCTCCAGACACGGAGGTGGTGCACGGGTGGCCCGACCACCGACGCTCGAAGGAGGGCAAGGTAGTCAGACCCGAGGTGAAAGTGCAGCTGTCGGCGCAGCCTTGATGGGCCAACGGTCCACGTTCGAAAAGGGGCTTCCGATGGTCGTCGCGAATGCCGTGCACCTGCTCGGGTGACGGGTACTCGACGGTCCCGGAACAGCTCCTGCGCCGTGGTTGACGGGGCCAGGCAAACTCTGCGCGCCCACCAGAACGCGACGGGCGTACGATGCCCGGGCCCCAGAGGTACGAGATTCGGGAATCCAGACCTTGTGCTGCACAAACGGTTTGACGACCATTCGTCCGTCCAGACCAAGTCGGCAAGTCGAACCGAACGCCGCGAGAATCGCGGACGTCGTCTGAGCGTCTCAACCCAGGAGGCCTTGTGCGCTACATTCTCGTCACCATCACGGGAACCCGGCGACACTTTCGTGAGCCTCCATCACCTCGCACTCGGGGGTGCGGTGTTGTGCAGTGTCAGCGACTCGGAATAGCCACTGCTGCCCGCCGGTTGATGCGGCGGGGTTCGTAGAGCGGAGAATACGATGGCGACGAAAGCACCGACCCGGCAGATCATCCGATCGGACGATCGCCACGTGTGGCGCAGCGAATGGCTCGACTCACGACAGTCATTCCCGGCAACCGGGAACTTCGACCTCGCTGCCAACGCCCACGGAGTGCTGTTGGTACACAACGACGATCGGGTTGATGCCGGTGAAGGATTCGACGCACATTTCCATCGAGACGCCGAGATCGTGACCTGGGTATTGGACGGTGCGGTACGACATCGTGATTCGTCCGGACATTCCGGACTGATCACACCGGGCGTCGTCCAGCGCATGTCCGCGGGTCGCGGAATCACGCACACCGAGGTCAATGCGTCGACGCGTCGGGAAGACCAGACACTGCGGGTGGTGCAGATGTGGGTCGCACCGGAATACGCCGGCAGCACCGTTCGGACACCCCTACACGGCGAAGGGCAAGATCACCCTCGCCGACGGCACCATCCTGTCCGAGGGCGATGCGGTCCGGACTACCGACAGCGCAGAGTTCTCCGTTACCACGGAGAACGGTGCGGAGGTCCTCTTCTGGGAGATGGACACCACCTTCGGCAGGTGACAACAGCCCTGCAGCACTTCTTCATCAGCCTGCAGAATATTCGCCATACCGCTTCATGCTGGGCCCCTTCGGCGTTACTGTGTGACGCAACCGAGGCCGGAAGGCGCGCGCGTGCGCCGCCAGCACACCGAGCGAGAGGTTCTCCATGACATCCCCGTCGCCTGCCGCACGACTCGCGGCCGAGTTCTTCGGCACCTTCTGGTTGGTCTTCGGCGGTTGCGGCAGCGCCATCTTCGCCGCCAAACAGATCGCCCAGTCCGACGACGGCCAGAACACCTTCCAGGTCGGCATCGGTTTCCTCGGCGTCTCACTGGCGTTCGGTCTGACGGTGGTCACCATGGCCTACGCGGTGGGCCACGTGTCCGGTGGACATTTCAACCCGGCGATCACTCTAGGGGCGGCGATCAGCGGCCGCTTCGCCTGGAAGGAACTACCCGGGTACTGGATCTCACAGGTGGTGGGCGGTCTGGCCGCGGGCCTGATGCTGTTCCTCATTGCCAAGGGACGGCCCGATTTCGTCGCCGAGGGCAACATGGCCGCCAACGGTTTCGGCGAACACTCCCCGAGTGACTACTCGCTCGTGTCGGTCCTCATCGCGGAGATCCTGCTCACCGCCTTCTTCCTCATGGTCGTACTCGGCGCGACCGACGGGCGCGCGCCGGCGGGGTTCGGTCCGCTCGCCATCGGCCTGTGCCTCACACTCATCCACCTGATCTCCATCCCGATCAGCAACACTTCCGTCAACCCGGCACGGTCGACCGCGGTCGCCTTCTTCAACGGCAACGGCGCACCCGGCCAGCTCTGGGCGTTCTGGGTCGCGCCCCTGGTCGGTGGCCTCATCGGCGGCCTTCTCTACCCGCTGCTGTTCGAGAACGGTAAGTTCGCGTCCCGCTCGTCGCGGAACGAGACCGCCGACGCCTGAACACAACCTGTCTACATACCTAGACATGTTCCGGGTGCCTTCATCCCGATGACAGGCCTCGGTCGACAACCGTTCACATAACAAACGAACCCTGAGGGGCGTGCTCGCGAAGCAATCGATTGTGTTCGGCGAGAACCGGTTTCCGAGCACACGGTTACCCCGACCGTCCTGGTCGTGGCCATCCATTGCCTCGAAAGGCCCCTCATGCGCGCCCCCAGCATCAAAACCCTGCTGTCCGTCGCCGTCGCCGGCACACTCTCGGCCGCCGCACTGACCGGTTGTTCCTCGACCGGTTCGGCTTCCACCGGCTGGGCCAAATCCGCGGACACTCTCGTCTTTGCCTCCGTCCCTGACAAAGCCGGCTCCGACGCGAACTGGAAACCACTGCAGAACTACCTGGCCGAGACCACCGGTTACGACGTCGAGTACTACCCCACCAGCGACTACACCGCGTTGATCGCGGCGCTCGTCGCCGGCAAGGCCGACATCGGCGTCATGGGTGGCCTCCAGTACGTGATGGCCACCAACAAGGGCGCCGAGATCGAGCCGGTCGCCGCAAGCCTGATCTCACCGGATGCGGAGGATGCGGGGTACTTCTCGGAAGCCATCGTCGCGACGGACTCCACCATCAGCTCACTCGCCGAGGCGAAGGGCAAGTCGATCTGCTTCGTCGACCCGAACTCGACGTCGGGGTTCCTTTTCGGTCTCAATGCCCTGTCCAAGGCCGGTCTCGATGTGACATCGACAGGAGCCGATGCCAACGGCCGCCCGACCTTCGCCGACTTCACCCCGTTCTTCGCCGGCAGCCACGACAAGGCGACCCAGGCCGTGGCCTCCAGTCAGTGCGAGGTGGGCTTCGCCGAGGACGTCGTGGCCGCGGAGGCCGTCGAGAAGGGCCAGGTCAAGGTCATCGGCCGGGAGTACGTACCGGGCGGACCGTTCACCGTCTCGTCGACGCTGCCCGCGGAGGCCAAGACGAAGGTCACCGACGCCCTGCGCAGTGCCACGGTGGAGGCCATCGCAGAGTCGGGTGTGCCCCTGACCGACGGTTTCACGTCCAGCTACTTCGGTGTACTGGAGGTCGACAAGGAGTACTTCACCCCGATCAGCGACCTCTGCACGAACATCGCCGCCGCGAAGTGCGCGTCCTGACCCTGCCCGACGGAGGCCCACTGCCATGATCAACACGACGATCTCACCCCTCACCATCCCGACCAAGGTCGCACCTCTCATCGAGGTGACCGGGGTCTGCAAGGACTTCGGCGCGAACCGCGCCCTGCACGACATCAACCTCACGGTCACACGTGGTGAGATCGTCGTGTTGCTCGGACTGTCCGGGTCCGGGAAGTCAACCCTGCTCCGGCACCTCGACGGTCTCGATTCCCCCACGGCGGGCAGCGTTTCGGTACTCGGTCGAACACTCGGCGGCAGCACCCCGAAGCAGTTGCGCGCGTTGCGAGGACGGATCGGGATGATCTTCCAGCAGTTCGAACTGGTGGGCCCGCTGACCGTCCTGGAGAACGTACTCACCGGCGCATTGGCCCAGCTCCGTGGTCCGCGCCTCGGGCTGTGGACCTACCCCAGACCTCTACGCGTCACCGCACTGGAACACCTCGATCGGGTCGGCCTGCTGCACAAGGCATATGAACGCGCCGACCAGCTGTCCGGCGGCCAGCAGCAGCGCGTGGCAATCGCCCGCGCCCTGATGCAGGATCCCGAGATACTGCTCGCCGACGAACCGGTCGCGAGTCTCGATCCCGAGTCCAGCGCACAGGTGATGGCACTCATCCGCGAGATCGCCGCAGACCGGGGACTGACCGTGGTCTGCAGCCTGCATCAGGTCGACCTCGCGCTCGAATGGGCCGACCGGGTGGTCGGACTGCGTGCCGGGGAGGTCGTACTGGACACCCCGACCGCCGAACTCTCCCGTGACCGGGCCATGGCGATCTACCGGCAGGTGGGTGCAGAAACCGGCGAGCACGATCTCCGCATCCGGAGCGGCACATGGTGATCTCCCTCGAGACCGCTCCATCCGAACCGGAGCAGTCCGTCCCGAGGTCATCACGCCGGACCGGACGCACCGCAGGCACGACCGTCATCCTCGGAATGCTTGCGTTCGGTGTCTATTCGCTGACCACACTTGACTTCTCGTTGGCCAACATCGTGTCCAGCATCGACAACGCCCAGAAGGTGTTCTCGCTGATGGACCCGATCAGCCTGCCTGCATGGAGTGAGCTCACCTATCTCATCGGTCTGACACTGGGCATCGTCATCCTCGGCACGGTGGTGGCCGCCGTCGTCTCGGTTCCGGTGGCCTGGGTGTCCGCATCGAACACCACCCCGTCCACCACGCTGCGCTGGTTGGGCAGGACGATCGGAGTGCTCACCAGAGCGGTGCCCGATGTGGTTCTCGCGCTGGCATTCTCGCTGGCCTTCGTGCTGGGCAGTCCGTTGCCCGGCGTGCTCGCCATCGGCATCCACTCGATCGGGATGATCTCAAAGCTGTTCGCCGACGCGATCGAACAGATCGACGACGGCCCCCGGCTGGCGATCCGTGCCGCCGGAGGCAGTCGCGCACAGGAGTTCTGGTCGGGAGTGTTCCCTCAGGTGCTGCCGTCGTGGATCGCCACGATCCTGCACCGGTTCGACATCAACCTGCGCGGATCTGCCATCCTCGGCTACGCGGGCGTCGGCGGTCTGGGGTACGCGATGAAGATCGCGTTCGAGCAGTTCCCACAAGGCTATGGACGAGGGCTCGGTATCGCGGCAGTCATCTTCGTGCTGTGCGTGGTGTGCGAGATCATCTCGTCCACGATCCGCCGCAACCTGCTCGGCGTCGAGCCCCGCGGACGCCGGCTCGGTGATCGCGCGGTTCGACTCGTCTCGCGGTGGCGTGGGCGTGGGCGCAGTGCGCGAACCGAGACTCCGCCGACCATCGCGGCCACCGTGGACTCCATGGCCCGACAGCCGTGGACAGCACGCCGCATCCGCAACACCGCCTGGACGATCGGTGCCCTCGCGCTGGTGATCGCCAGTTACTGGTTGGCCGACATCGACTTCGCCGACATCAACTGGGCCTACTTGTGGCCGTCCATCCAGAGCTTCTGGCCACCGAGCACCGGGTCGCACACCTTCGGCGAGTTCGCCGAAGCGCTGCTGGTGACCGTACAGGTCGCATTCGCCGCCGCGCTGCTGTCATTGGTCGTCTCGCTCGTGATCGGATCGTTCGCCGCCCGCAACATCGCCCCCAATCCGGTTGTGCGCGGCACATTCCGGGTACTGCTCGTGGTCTTTCGCGGTATCCCCGAACTCGTCCTCGCGATCTTCCTGATCATGATCACCGGGCTCGGCAACCAAGCTGGTGTGGTCGCACTCGCCGTCGGCGGAATCGGGCTGCTGGGCAAGCTGATCGCCGACTCCTGCGAAGAGGTGTCCCCCGGTCCCGAGCGCGCACTCACCGCGACCGGTGCCGCGCGCGGGCAGCGCTATCTGGCCGCCACATGGCCACGGGCGTTGCCGTCCCTGATCGGCAACACGCTGTATCTGGTGGACTCGAACATCCGATCCGCCACCATCCTCGGCATCGTCGGTGGCAGCGGCATCGGCTTCTACCTCATGAGCGCCTCGACGTTGTCGTCGATGCACGGGCAGGTGACCACCCTCGTCGTGATGATGGTCGTCACCGTACTCACCGTGGAGGGTGTGGCTGCCTGGCTACGCCGGGTGTTCCGCTGAACGGTCACATACCGACCCGACCGGGTTCCACCAGAGCGAATCCCGGGCGGTGCGCCTCACCGCCCGGGGTCGACGTCGAGTTCGACCCGATCCGCGGGGAAACGGGTGATACCCAGCTGCAGCGGCGTACCGTCGGGCAGGACATCGAATCCCTCGACGGCGAGAACCACCGCGCCCTCCAGCAATTCGAGTTCGGCCACCTCGCTCGTGGTCGCATGACGGGCGGCGATGGTGGTCGCGCCGCGGACGTAGTCCTCGACCCCTCCGTCACGCAGCGCCCGTGTCAGCGATCCCGCCGCGACAAAACGGTCGGCCAGTCCCGGCACACGGTCGGCGTCGAACCAGCTGGTACTCAACGAGATCGGACGTCCGTCAACCGTCCGCACGATCTTCATGCGCAGTGCGAGACGATCGTCGAGATCCAGACGTGTCGCGATTGCCGCCGGAGCCGGCACGATCTCGGACTCGAGCAGACGCGCGCTCGCCCCCTTCGCACGCTCACCGAGACTGTCGCTCAACCGGGTACGCAGTCCGATGCGGTGCACCAGTACCGTGTGTTCGGCTACATAAGTCCCACTGCCGCGCCTCGCGACGACGAGATCATCGGCCGCGAGAGCCGCGACCGCATGCCGCACAGTGTTGCGGTTGACCCCGAAACGACTGGCGAGTTGCGACTCCGACGGAAGGCGAGTACCCGGCGACAGGCCACCGTCGACGATCTCGCCGCGGAGTTCGTCGGCGATCAGACGCCACGTCGAGTAGCCGCTCTGAGATCTGTTGTGCATCACCATGATGCTGCCGAATGTACCGCCTCCACCGAGCCCGAGTTCGGTTCACGAGATGTTCACCGCCCGGCGGCCGAGCGGCCATGCCTCGTCACCGGATTGGTGGCCCGGGCCGGACTACCATCCCAGTTGTCTAATGATCTAGACAACTTGATCGACCATTCAGCCTCACCCTTTCACCCGACTTCTCACAGTTCAACACTCCGGAGGACCGATGACTGCGACGACAGAAGGCACCGCGGCGGGCCCCACCCTCACCCCGCGACAGAAGTGGATGCACACCCTCGCGTCCGCGCCCGCGGCGGCGGTGGACGCCGCATGGCAACGTTGGGAACCCAAACCCGCTGTGCAGCATATACGCGGCCCCCAATCCGGGCTGGTGATGCTGCGCGCCCGGATCGATTCTGCCGGCGACCGCTTCAATCTCGGTGAGGCCACCGTGACCCGCGCGACGGTGCGCCTCCACGACGGACCGCTGACCGCCGACGCCGTCGGCTCCGCCTACATCCTGGGTACGAATCGCGAACACGCCCTTGCCGCCGCATGTTTCGACGCCCTCCTCTGCGACGACGCGCAGCGTCCACGCGTCCTCGCCGAGGTCATCGACCCGATGAGGACGGCAGCGACGCGCCTCGACACAGCGCGTCGGGCCGAGGCCCGCAGCACGCTGGTGGACTTCTTCAACGTCTCCAGGGAGCACGAATGACCACCACCAGACCGACCACACCGTACGAGACCGCCGCGCCCGCACCCGGTTTCGACGATCCGACACGCGAGGCGCAGTCGGCGTTCCGAGCCGTCCTCGATGCCCTCTCCCATCCCGGCAGGAGGTTCCCCATCACCGGTGCTTCCGCGGCCCCGCAACCCCTGGGGCCCGAGCTTGGGGCACTCGCACTGACCCTCCTCGACGACGACTGCACGGCCTGGCTCGCACCCGAACTGTCCGCGACACCCGCGGTCGTCACCTGGCTGACGTTTCACACCGGTGTCCGGGTGATCGACAGCCCCGCCGAGGCCCAGTTCCTCCTGTCCACCGACGCGGAGTCCCTACCCCGGCTCGACAGCCTGGCAGTCGGGACCGACGAGGCGCCGCACCTGTCGGCGACCGTGCTCCTCGCACTCCCCGCCGGGGGATCCTCGACCCGTTTCGTCGGACGCGGACCCGGGATCGAGACCAGCCAGATCATCGAGGTGCCCAGTGCCCTCAGCGACTTCGCCACGCTCTGGAATCACAACACCACGCTTTTCCCGCGCGGCATCGACATCGTGTTCGCCGCCGGCGACACCGTGGCCGGGCTCCCCCGTACCACCCGACTCGACCCACAGGAGGTCTGATGTATGTAGCGGTGAAAGGCGGTGAACGCGCCATCACCAATGCCCACGCCCTGCTGGCCAAGGAAGGCCGCGGCGACACCGGCCTGCCCGCACTCGATCCAAGCCAGATCGCCGAACAGCTCGGCGTCCTGGTGTCTCGAGTGATGACCGAGGGCTCACTCTACGACCCCGAGCTCGCCGGCCGCGCGCTGGTCCAGGCCCAGGGCGACGTCCTCGAGGCGATCACCCTGATCCGGTCGTACCGAACCACCCTGCCGCGCTTCGGGTATTCCGAGCCGGTCGACACCGGGGCGTTGCCACCGCAGCGACGAGTGTCGGCGACGTACAAGGACCTGCCCGGCGGGCAGCAGCTCGGGGCCACCTTCGACTACACCCACCGACTGTTCACCGAACGCGACACAGCCGGTCCGGAGTCGGCCGGGGACACCGGGGACGCCCACATGCCACGGGTCACCGATCTGCTCGCGGGCGGCGACCTCATCGAGCCTGCCGAACCCGGTCCACTCGATCCCGAGCCCGTAGACATCACCCGAGATCCCACCACTTTCCCGATGTCCCGGGCCGGGCGGCTGCAGGCACTGGCGCGCGGCGACGAGGGATTCCTGCTGTCGCTCGGCTATTCGACGCAACGCGGATACGGACGGACGCATCCGTTCGCCGGTGAGATCCGCGTCGGCGAGGTCGAGGTCGAGTTCCTCGCTCCGGAACTGGGATTCGCGGTGCCGATGGGCCGTATCGAGGTCACCGAATGCCAGATGATCAACCAGTTCACCGGAAGTTCGGACACCCCAGCGCAATTCACCCGCGGCTACGGCCTGACATTCGGACGAGGCGAACGCAAGGCCATGTCGATGTCGCTGGTCGACCGGGCGCTGCGGACCGACGAGTTCGGCGAACGCATCGTCGCGCCCGCCCAGGACGAGGAGTTCGTCATCAGTCACTCCGACAATGTGGCTGCGACCGGCTTCGTCGAGCATCTCAAACTGCCCCACTATGTCGACTTCCAGGCCGAGCTCGCCCTCGTCCGTCAGCTGCACGAGGACTTCCGCCGACGCGTGGCCCGCGTCGTCGAGGATCCCACCGATGCACGCACACGTGAACTCACTACGGAGACGTCATGACCCTCGCCCCCATCGACTACAACGTCGGCTATCTCGACGAGCAGACCAAGCGGATGATCCGTCGCTCACTTCTGAAAGCCGTTGCGGTACCCGGATTCCAGGTGCCGTTCGCCTCGCGTGAGGTACCGATGCCACGCGGGTGGGGCACGGGCGGCGTCCAAGTCACCGCCGCGGTCCTCGGCGGTGAGGACGTGCTGAAGGTGATCGACCAGGGCGCCGACGACACCACCAACGCGGTATCGATCCGTGCATTCTTCGCCGAGGTCTCCGGGGTCGGCACCACCACCGTCACCGAGGAGGCGACCGTGATCCAGACACGGCACCGAATCCCCGAAACCCCCTTGGCCGCAGGACAGATCCTCATCTACCAGGTACCCATCCCGGAACCGCTGCGATTCCTCGAGCCCAGGGAGACCGAGACGAGCCGACTCCATGCCCTGGAGGACTACGGCCTGATGTACGTCAAGCTCTACGAGGACATCGCCTCACTGGGGCACATCGCCACCACCTATGACTATCCGGTTCTGGTCAACGGACGCTACCTGATGGCGCCCTCCCCGATTCCCAGCTTCGACAACCCGAAGATGCACATGAGCCCCGCCCTGCAGCTCTTCGGCGCGGGACGCGAGAAGCGGATCTATGCCGTCCCGCCGTTCACCTCGGTCGAGAGTCTCGGCTTCGAGGACCACCCGTTCGAACCGCAGCGCTTCGACCGGCCCTGCGCGATCTGCGGGTCCGTCGGGGTGTACCTCGACGAGGTGATCACCGACGACGCCGGAACCGCGATGTTCGTGTGCTCCGACACCGACCACTGCGAACGCAACGCCATCCGAACCGACGAGGAGGTCGGAGCATGAACGACGCACCCCTGTTGAGTGTCCGCGGGGCGGGACATCGGTACGGGCAGCGGTACGGGTGCCGCGACGTCGACTTCGACCTCTGGCCGGGCGAGGTACTCGCAGTGGTCGGCGAGTCGGGTTCGGGAAAATCGACGCTGCTCAACACGCTCTCGCAGCGGCTTCCCCTGTCTGAGGGAACGATTCACTACCGACTGGCCGACGGTGACATCGTCGACCTCGCCACGCTCGGCGAGAGTTCGGTTCGACATCTGTGGCGTACCGAATGGGGTTTCGTCCACCAGAACCCCGCCGACGGTCTGCGCATGCATGTCAGCGCAGGCGGCAACATCGGCGAACCGTTGATGGCCACCGGACATCGGCACTACGGGCGGATCCGCCAGACCGCGGCGCAGTGGCTCGAGCGGGTGGAGATCCCGATCGACCGCATCGACGATGCGCCGGTCGACTTCTCCGGGGGCATGCGCCAGCGCCTGCAGATCGCCCGGAATCTGGTCGTCGCGCCCCGCCTGGTCTTCATGGACGAACCGACCAGCGGTCTCGATGTCTCGGTTCAGGCCCGCCTGCTCGATCTGCTCCGGAGGCTCGTCGCCGACCTCGGATTGGCCGTCGTGATCGTCACCCACGACCTGGCGGTCGCCCGGCTGCTCTCACACCGGACGGTGGTCATGAAGGGTGGTCACGTCGTCGAATCCGGCCTCACCGACCGGGTTCTCGACGATCCGCGGGCCGCCTACACCCAACTCCTCGTCTCGTCGATCCTGCAAGGATGATCATGGTCCCCACCACTGCACGTCAGACACCCACACCGATTCTCGACGTCGCGGGCGTCGACAAGACCTTCGTCATGCATCTCCAGGGCGGGGTCGAACTGCCGGTTCTGACCGGGCTCGAGTTCCAGGTGTTCCCCGGCGAGTGCGTCGTCCTCGACGGCGCATCGGGGGCAGGCAAGAGTTCGATCCTGAAGATGGTCTACGGCAACTACGGAGTGGACCACGGCGCGATCGTGCTGAACGGCGAGGGACGGACGGTGGATCTCGCCGACACCGACCCCCGCGAGATCCTGTCCGCACGACGGGACCAGGTCGGATACGTCAGCCAGTTCCTGCGCTGCGTCCCTCGCGTGCCTGCCCTCCAGGTCGTCGCCGAGCCGCTCCTCGAGCGGGGCGTCGAGGCCTCGATCGCCGAGGAGCGGGCCGCCACCCTGCTGACGCGGCTGAGTATCCCCGAGCGACTGTGGGGGCTGCCGCCGGCGACCTTCTCCGGCGGGGAGCAGCAGCGGGTCAACATCGCTCGCGGGTTCCTGCCCGATCTGCCGTTGTTGCTGCTCGACGAGCCGACGGCCTCCCTCGACGCCCACAACCGCGACGTGGTGATCGAACTCGTTCGGGAGAAGTGCTCTCGCGGAACGGGAATGCTGGGCATCTTCCACGACGCGAACGTCCGGGAGGCCGTCGCCGACCGGGTGATCGATGTCGCCGCCTTCACCCCGCATCTCCTCGGAGCCGGCGTATGACGGTCTGGCGTGCGGCCGTGTACGCCGCGCCTGGTTTCGCCGCGCCCCCTTCCACACCCGACCCGCTCGCGACGCTGCTACGCGAACGGGCCGAGGAGTGGTTGGGTCGGGCGATCGACGGCCGAGCGGTACCGGCGCGGATGCCCGCGGGATGGACCCGCGACGAGGTCGACGCGATCACCGTGGCCGCCCGTTCGTACGGTTTCCACGGGACGCTCAAACCGCCATTCCGCCTGGCTCCCGGCCGGAGCCTGGACGAATTGGTCGCTGCGGTGGACGACCTCGCGGCACGAACCCCGACAGTGTCGATCCCGCGTCTGCGACTGGGCCGACTCGGCCCGTTCTTCGCACTGGTACCGGGTACCGATGACCATGCGCTGCGTGCAGTGGCCGACGCGGTCGTCACCGGCCTCGACTCGTTCCGCGCGCCGATGACAGACGAGGACCGAACCCGGCGAGATCCGGACTCCCTGACACCGCGCCAACGGGATCTGCTCGACAAATGGGGCTACCCCTACGTTCTCGACGAGTTCCGCTTCCACCTCACGCTCACCGACCGTATCCCCGACGATCGGCACCATGTCGTCGGCGACGTGTTGAGGTCATGGTTCGACGACGTCCTCGGCCAGGACGTGCCGCTCGACGTCCTCACGGTGCTGACCCAGGCAGCACCCGGTTCACCGTTCCGACTCCACACGTCTCATCCGATGTCCTTCGGCGTCCGCCGGTCGGAAGCAGATGACTCGGGCGGCGCCGACACCCCGACTCCGGGATCAGCGGAACCCATCCTCGCACTCCACTCCCGACTCCAGGGCGCGAGCACTCAGGAAGGAATCACACGATGAGCGGCGAGATGGTGCTCACCAACGCCCGAATCGTCCTCGACGATCAGATCCTGCACGGCAGCGTGCTGATCCGGGACGGCGTCATCGCGGACATCAGTCCGCAGAGCTCGACTTCCACCTCCGGCGTGGATGTCGACGGCGACTACCTGATGCCCGGCGTGGTCGAGGTGCACACCGATCACCTCGAGTTCCACTTCACGCCACGACCGGGTGTGTTCTGGGATCCGCTTCCCGCGGTCCTGGCCCATGACGCCCAGATGGCCGCGGCCGGCGCCACCACCGTCCTCGATGCAGTACGCATCGGCTCGGAATCGGAGTCGGCGGACACCACCGCGGCCGCCGCCCACCGCCTCGCCGATGCGGTGACCCAGGCCGTCGACGCAGGTCTACTCCGCGCCGATCATGCGATCCACCTCCGCTGCGAGGTGTCGGCCGCCGACTGCGTCGATGCCTTCCAGGAGTTCGCGGACGACCCACACGTACGACTCGCCTCGCTGATGGACCATGCGCCCGGCCAGCGTCAGTTCGCCGACATCGAGCAGTTCAAGAAGTACTACGGTGGCAAGCGGCTGATCTCGCCGGAGGACATGGACAGCTACATCGCCGAGCGCGTCGAACAGTCCGAGCGCCATGCCGACCTGAACCGGAAGACGATCGCAACCCTTGCGACGGAACGTGGCATCACGCTCGCCGCACACGACGACGCGACACCCGCACATGTCGAGGAGTCGATCGGGCTGGGGGTACACATCGCCGAGTTCCCGACCACGATCGCCGCCGCAGAGAGCGCGACCCATCACGGCCTCCAGGTCGTGATGGGCGCGCCGAACATCGCGCGCGGGGGCAGCCAGTCCGGCAACGTGGCGGCCACCGATCTGCTCGAACGCGGGTTTCTGCACATATTGTCGTCCGACTACGTTCCGGCGAGCCCGCTGCAGGCGGTGTTCCAGCTCGCCGCCGACGGAGCACTCGATCTCGTCGAAGGCGCGAAACTGATCAGCGGCAACCCCGCGCGGGCCATCGGGTTCGACGACCGCGGCGAGATCGCGGTGCACAAGCGCGCGGATCTGGTCCGGGTGCGCTCGCACACGATGCCCCCGACACCACGTCATCCGCGCGGCCTGGACGTCCCGGTGGTCCGTGGGGTCTACCGCGCGGGCACTCGCGTCACATGAGCGCACCGCTCGGGCCCGGCACGTTCGTCGCGGTAGTGGGCGCCAGCGGAGTCGGCAAGGACTCGTTGATCGCGTATGCGCACCGGCATTCCGAAGCGTTCTTCCCGCGCCGGGTGATCACCCGGGGCCCGGGGGCCGACGAGGATCACCGGCCCGTCAGCCCGGCCGAGTTCGACTCGGCTTGCGCTCGTGGTGACTTCGCCGTGCACTGGGCCGCGCACGGTTTGCGGTACGGCATCCCGGTCGAGGTCGACGACGCGGTGACGAGTGGGCGAACCGTGGTCGCGAACGTCTCGCGGTCAGTACTCGACGAGCTGGCGAATCGATACGCCCGGCTGGTGGTCGTACGGGTCACCGTTTCCGACGCGGTGCAGCGAGACCGGCTGCGGGCGCGAGGGCGAGAGTCACACGACGCGGTGGCCACCCGGCTCGCGCGTCCTGATCCGGCACCACATCGGTCGGCCGACATCGTGATCTGCAACGACGGTTCGGTCGCCGAGGGCGGTGAGCAGCTCGTGCGGATCCTGCGAGCCGGCGGCCGTCGAGACCGCGACACCGTCGCCGGCCACGAAACCGGCGATGTACCCCGACTGATCGATCCGGATCGTGTTCTGCCCACCTCGCCCGGACCGTGATGCGACAATCACAGCGCTGAACCAGACATACCAGGCCGACCAGACCTACCAGGCACCCCTGAGCGTTGCAGCTGCGGGGGTGTCTGCATACCTGGGCACGCCGACATCCCCTCACACGAAGTGGAGATCGACCGATGAATCGTTTTCGGATAGCGGTACTCACCATTGCAGGCCTTGCCATCTCGATGCTCACCATCTCTTTCGGCACCGCACACGGCGCGCCCGCACCCGCGGCGCCATCCCATCAGTCATCCGCGTCCGCCGACGGCACCTCGATCACCTCCCAGCTGCGCAACGCGACATTCGTCGCGGGCGAGCGCGAACTGCGGGTCGTCGACAACGACGGGCGCACCATCGACCGGGTCGCGCTGACCCTGCCGCTCAACGGCATCCACGTTCCGATGCGCGCCGCGGTGAGCGCCGACCGGACCCGGGCGACCTTCACCCCGATCCTGAGCCCGGAGGCACGTGCAGCGATCGCAGCGGGCGTCCGTCCGGCGTCGGCCAAGAAGGATCGCGCCTACCAGAAGATGATCTGGCACATCACCAACGGCTGGAACCGGGGCGGCAACGTCACCACCGCGATCGGCGCACTCGCCGGTCTGATCATCGGCTGCATCGTCATCGTCGGTTGCATCTGGGGTGCCGGCGTGGGCGCGGCGATCGGCGCGGTCATCGGCATCAACAACGGTGACCCTCGTGCCGCGCAGTCGATCCTGGACTGGATCAACACCCCCTAGACCCACCCCGAAGATCCCTCGCGCCCTCCCCCGACAGGTGAGCGCGAGGGATCTTCTTTGCGAAAGGCTACTTTACAAATCCTGCCTATTGTCTAGACAACGGACATTGTCTCGGTTAATGTCTAGTGCTGTTAGTCACAGCCACTCCAGTTGAGAGGAGCGTGCATGAGTACCGCACCGCTCGAACCCGCCCCCGGAACCCCGCCCGTCGAATGGCGAGACAAGAAACGTCACCTCTGGCTACTCGGCCTCATCCCGCCGACGTCGATCTTCATCGCCCTCGGGATGGTCGCGGCGTTCAACGCGATCGGACTCGACGCGGTGTCGCCGGCCTGGTGGTGGATCGGCCCGATGCTGGTCTACGTCCTGCTCCCCATCCTCGATGTCTTCTTCGGGCCGGATGGTTCCAACCCGCCCGAGGAGCTGATGGAGCAGCTGGAGAACGACAAGTACTACCGCTACTGCACCTACATCTACATTCCGTTCCAGATCGCCAGTCTGGTCATGGCCTGCTACCTGTGGACCGCCGACAATCTCAGCTGGCTGGGCATCGAGGGCGGGCTCGGCCTCGCATCGAAGATCGGCCTGGCCTTGTCGATCGGCGTGATGGGCGGTATCGGCATCAACACCGCGCACGAACTCGGCCACAAGAAGGACGATCTCGAGCGCTGGCTGTCCAAGATCACGCTGGCCCAGACCTTTTACGGCCACTTCTACATCGAGCACAATCGCGGACACCACGTGCGCGTCGCGACACCGGAGGACCCGGCGTCGTCCCGCTTCGGAGAATCGTTCTGGCGCTTCCTCCCCCGCAGCGTGTGGGGCAGCCTGACCTCCTCGATCGAGTTGGAGCGCAAGCGACTCGACCGCGCGGGCAAGTCGTTCTGGCACCCGAGCAACGACATCCTCAATGCGTGGGCGATGTCGATCGCGCTGTGGGGCACACTCGCCGCCGTCTTCGGCTGGCAGGTCCTGCCGTTCCTCGTGGTGCAGGCCGTCTACGGATTCTCGCTGCTCGAGACCGTCAACTACCTCGAGCACTACGGCCTGCTGCGACAGAAGACCAAGACCGGACGATACGAACGGTGCACCCCGGAGCACAGCTGGAACTCCGACCACATCTGCACCAACATCTTCCTGTATCACCTTCAGCGCCACAGTGATCACCACGCGAACCCGACGCGTCGCTATCAGACGCTGCGCAGCTTCGACGACGCGCCGAACCTCCCCAGCGGATACGCCAGCATGATCACCCTCGCCTACTTCCCGCCGATCTGGCGCGCCGTGATGGACAAGCGGGTCCTCGACCACTACGACGGTGACGTCGAGCGCATCAACATCGCGCCGCACCGCCGCCGGCGCGTGCTGGCCGAGCACGGGGTGTCGGGTCGATGAGCGCATACCGCTGTCCGGTCTGCGATTTCGTCTACGACGAAGCGGTCGGCGCACCCCGCGAAGGATTCCCACCCGGCACCGCCTGGGCCGACGTCCCCGACGACTGGCCGTGTCCCGACTGCGGCGTCCGGGAGAAGCTCGATTTCGAGGGGAAAGCGCCATGAACTTCAAGCTCTTCCGCTGTGAGGTGTGCGGATTCGAGTACGACGAGGAACTCGGCTGGCCCGAGGACGGCATCGAGCCCGGCACACGCTGGTCCGACATCCCGGATAACTGGAGCTGTCCGGACTGCGGTGCAGCCAAAGCCGATTTCGAGATGATCGAGGTGGCCCGTCCGTGAGCGACGAGCACGGGACCGGACGCTCGGTGGTGATCGTCGGCACCGGAGTGGCCGGAACCACCGCCGCAGAAACTCTGCGGGCCAACGGCTTCGGCGGGACGATCACGATGTTCGGGGTCGAGCCCCATCTGCCGTACCGTCGGACGGCACTCAGCAAGGGCATCGTCAACGGAGATCTGTCCGATGCCAAGATCACGCTTCGCCCCCGCGGGTACTGGGCCGAGCGCGGGATCGAGATCGTGCCGTCGACGCGGGTCGCCGGCGTCGACCCGGCGGCACGACGGGTTCAGCTGGCCGACGGCTCCGCCGTCGGCTACGACGCACTCGTCCTGGCCACCGGCGGCACCGCGCGACAGCTCCCCGGAACGTCGGGTCTGCTGTCGCTGCGCACACGCGACGACGTCGAACGGATCCGGCGCGACGCCGGCGGCCCGGTGGTCATCATCGGTGGCGGTCTCATCGGACTCGAGATCGCCGCGTCGATCGCGTCGGCCGGGTCCGCCGCCGAGGTGACGGTCCTCGAGGCCGCACCGTCGATCCTGTCGCGGGTGGTGCCGGAGACCGTCGCCGAGGCCGTTGCAGCGCTTCACGGTGAACGGGGTGTGCGAATCCTCACCGACGTGTCGATCACCTCGGCGGGTGCCGATGGTGTCACACTCGCGGACGGGACGCGGGTGAGCGGCACGGTGATCAGCGCGGTCGGCATGGACCCGGACGTCGAAGTGGCCGTCGCGGCAGGGCTTTCGGTCAGTTCGGCCGGCATCGTCGTCGACGACGACCTGCGGACGTCCGCGTCCGGCGTGTACGCGGCCGGTGATGTCGCGGCGCGCCCGCATCCCCTGACCGGTGCCCCGATGCGCGCCGAGCAGTGGCTCACCGCCACCGAGCACGGCAGACTGGTGGCCATGACCATCGCCGCCGATCTCGGACTCGACCCGGGCGCCGCCACCCCCATCCCTCGTGTGCCGCTCGCCTGGACGATGCAGTACACGAGCAACATCCAGATGGTCGGGTGGCCCACCTCCGGCGATCGCCTCGAGGTGGACCTCAGTCCCGGGACCGACGGACTGGCCACAACCGTGCGGTGCTTCGACGGCGACCGTCTCGTCGGCGCCGTGTGTACGGGACGCGGGGGTGCCGCACGCCAGATCCGCAGCGAGATCGAAAGCGCCCTCGAACCGTCCGGCGTCGGGGGATGACCTCTCGCAACTACGCCACAGACAGCAAGGCACTGCTTCGCAATTCCCTGCTCGACGGCCTGCACGACCTCCTGACAGAACGGGACTGGTCGGCGGTGCGTATGTCGGATGTGGCCGCCGCGACCGGCGTCAGCCGCCAGACCGTCTACAACGAGTTCGGCAACCGGTACGGACTCGCCCAGAGCTACGCGGTCCGGCTGGCGGCGCGCTTCGCCGGCCATGTCGCCGACTCGATCGCCGACCATGCGGGTGATGTGACCGGCGCACTGCACACCGGTTTCACCGAGTTCTTCACCGGCGTCGCAACCGATCCGATGATCGCCTCACTGTTGTCCGGCGAGGCCAAACCAGACCTGATGAAACTGATCACCACCGATGCGGCACCGATCATCACCACTGCCGCCGATCGGCTGGCGGAGGCCTTTCGCGACTCCGCGTGGTTGTCGATGCCGGAAGCGGACAACCAGCGCATCGCCCGCGCGATCACCCGAATGGCATTGAGCTACATCGCCATGCCACCCGAGGGCGACCGCGATGTCGCCGCCGATCTCGCCGAGATCATCGCACCGGCGATCGAGGCCGCCCGCATCCGGTGAGTGATCGCCGGGGGTGAACGTCAGCGGCGGCCCCCTCGGCTGTGCCCCCCTCAGCTGTGATACCTCAGTGTGGCAGCAGTTTCCGTGCACCCCGCCGGATCACGGATCGATAGAGGCGTTCCAGCGCGGTCGACCGCGCATCCTCTGGGTCGACGAGCTCGTTCTCGGCGAGGATCGACTCCTCGTCGCCGATCACCTCGTGGTCGAACTCCTCCAGCGTCCTACCCGAACCGGCGAGAGACTCGACCGCGCCGACCAGCGAACCCTTCTCCGCCACGGTCGCGTCGAAGTCCTCGGCACTGACGTCGAGATGTTCCGACAGCAACCGCGTGCGTATCGAGATGATGGACTCACGCAGGAGCGCATCGTCGGCGCCCTGCGGATCCGCCTCGATCGCCACGTCGCATTCGCTGTCGAAACCCAGCGACCGGTTGTTCAGGTTCGACGACCCGATCCGCAGCAGGACATCGTCGACGATCAGCACTTTGGCGTGCACATAGATGGGTTCACCGTCGGCGGTGACCGGGTAATACGCGCGGAAGCGGTTGTGGACGTCGGCCCGCCACAGCAACTTCAGCAGCTTGTGTCGCGCACCGTCCATGGCGAGACGTTCCACCCGACTGTCCGCGTGACGTGGGAGCACCAGGACGATCTCGGGACCGTCAGGTTCGCCCAACCGCTCGGCGAGCGCCTCGGCGATCTCCCGCGCCGCCAGATACTGGCTCTCGATGTAGATGGTCCGCCGCGCCGCGGCGAGGGCCGCTCGGTAGAGCCTCCGGATCTCGTCGACCTCGGGTTGATCTCCGTAGTGCGGGATGGTGCGCGCCACGGCGACGTCGCAGCCGCTGAAGGTCACGTCCAGATGCTCCGGCCAGATGTCGGGGCCGTCGGTCTCGACGAGGGGTGCGAGCGCGTTGCCGGTCGCGGCCTCCCACCGGTCGTGCGCGACCGAGGCGACCACCCGGGCGGCGTCACCGTCCAGCGCGACCGTGACATCGTGCCAGGGCCCGTGCGGCTCACCATCCGGGCCACGACGGAACTCGTTGTGCGACAGGTGCTCCGAGGTGTCCCACCGATCGACCGTCATGTCGATGCCGCCGCAGAACGCGAACTGGTCGTCGATCACCGCGATTTTCTGGTGATGAGCGGCTGACACGGGGTGTGCGGCATCGGTCCGGTAATGCAGACGTCGCCCCGTGAGAAGGTCCTGGACGAACGGCGGCGCCACCCCGCGCAGCATGCCGGTGAACGCTCCCGTGCTCCACCGCAGGACATAGATCTCCAGACCCGGCCGGTTGTCGATGAGCCACCGCAGGAAGTCGCCGAGTCTGTCGGGGACCCCGTCATGAGGACTCCGCGGGTCCAGGCTGATGCGCGTGTCCACATCCCAGCCGATCAGCACGACACGGCGGCGTGCCTGCAGAAGCGCGGACTTGGCATACAGGAAGTAGTCGGCCGCATCGACGATGCAGGCCACCCGATCGGCGGTCGCGATCGCGCGGCAGGTGTCACCCGCCCGGAGAATCGGCTGCCGGCCGGCGGAGTCTGACCACTCGGAGTCTGACCACTCGGAGTCTGACCACTCGGAGTCTGACCACTCGGCGTCGGACCACTCGGAGTCGGACCAGGCGGCGTCGGACCAGGCGTCACCCGACCCGGTCTCATCCACGCTCGCCTCATCCACGCTGGTCTCCTTCACCGAACCTGTCCTCCCCCCGCCATCAGCGTGTGATTCTGCCAAGGCCCCCGCGTCACACATGAGTGCACCCGCGTGTGACCGGAGTCCGGGTGTGTGCGACAGAGCGGTGCCTAGACTCGTCGAGGTGAGAGCTGACGCACCGCCCGAGGAGATGGACGCCGAACAGACGAATACCGTCCCCGCCAAGACGCCTGGTCGGCGGCGACGCCGACGGACAGTGGTCCTGGTGGCGGGGGCGATGCTCGCGGTCGTGCTGGCGGGAGGCGGCCTCCTCGCCTGGCACACCGTGCCGGAGCGCTGGCTGCCCTGGGACACCGCCGAGTTCCCGCAGGTCGACGCCTCGCAACTGACACCGGCCCAGCTGCGCATCGTGGAATCGGTGCGCGCCGAGCATTCCGCGCAACGACCGGGCACGTTCTATTCGGAGGGTGTCGACGAGGCGTGGTGTGCGAACTTCGTCAGCTGGGTCATGCGCGCGGCGGGGCAGCCCCTGTCCAATCCCCATTCGGGCCACTGGCGGATTCCCGGCGTGTACACGCTGCAGGAGTTCTATGAGGCCCAGGGCCGGTTCGAGCCGGTCGGGAACCGTTCGCCCCGCGTCGGCGACGTCGTACTGTACGACCGGTCCTCCGGGTTCGGACAGCACACCAACATCGTGGTCGCGGTCGACGGTGCGAGTGCCACGACGGTCGGCGGCAACGAGATGGGCAAGATCCGGGTACACACGCTGGACTGGTCCTCCGACGACGGCGTCCTCGGATTCGGACGGAGCGTCACCGACTGATGGTCGGCAATGCAACGGGCACGCCGGGAGACGGCGCCACGAGCTTCACCGGATTCACCGAGGCCGCACTCGATTTCTACGACGACCTCGAGATCGACAACTCGAAAGCGTTCTGGGAGGACCACAAAGAGGTCTACCGAACCGCGGTTGCCGAACCGATGGCCGCGCTCACCGAGGCCCTGTCCGAAGAGTTCGGTCCTGCCAAGATCTTTCGCCCCTATCGTGACGTCCGATTCTCGAAAGACAAGACGCCGTACAAGACACACCAGGGGGCATTCGTCGCGGTGGCCCCGGCGACCGGCTATTACGTCCAGATCGGCGCACCCGGAGTACGGGTCGGCGCGGGATTCTACGAGGCGTCCCCGGCACGTCTCGCCGAGTTCCGCAAGGCCGTCGACCGTGACAGAAGCGGATCGGAGCTCGAACGCCTCCTCGGCAAGCTCACCAGATCGGGCTGGGAGATCGCCGGTGATCGGCTCAAGACCGCGCCCCGCGGGTACTCCGTCGAACATCCGCGCATCGAGTTGCTCCGCCACAAGTCGCTGTCGGTGGGCCGCGACTACGGGTTCGACGCGGTCATCCACTCCGCGGAACTCGTGGACCGCGTCCGCCGCGACTGGCGGGCGACGGTCCCCCTCGTCGAGTGGATCGCGCGCCGCACCGGTACCTGACTCGCGAGGACGGCGTAGCACTCTCGCCCGGTGGTTCGCGCGAACCAATTCGAGACGAGTTCTCGGGTTTCCCAGGCACTTGCGGTCAGGGCGGGGTGATACTTGTCGCCGACCACGTCGAACCTCGAGCACCCGGGCGGAGCACCGATGACGACCCTGCACGACGCCGTCGCCGCCGAGCTCGAGGTCGCACTGCCGGGCCGGCTGCACCGGTCCGGCTCATCCGGTTACCGGGATACGCTGTCCCGCATCTTTTTTCCCGATGCCGCACGCCGGAGCCCGCCCTGCGTGGTGCATCCCCGCGACGGCCGAGTCGAGGTGCAGGGCGGCGCCACCGTCGGTGCGGTGCTCGGCGCGCTCGCCGACCCCGATCTTCCCGACTCCGCTCTTTCCGACTCCGGCCGCGTCATCGCGGTGGGCATCGTCGGTCTGGCGGGATTCGGTCTGGCGACGCGCGGCGGCGTCGGATACCTCACCAGGAGCGTCGGACTCACCCTCGACCATCTGGTGGAGATCGAGTTGGTGCTGCCCGACGGCGAGGTGGTCCGGCTCGACGAGGACAGCACCGGCACCGGGGCAGAGCTGTGGTGGGCGGTGCGCGGGTGCGCCCCGAGCTTCGGCGTGGTCACCTCGGCGGTATTGCGCACCGTCGCGCATGGTCCCGTGCTCGTCGACCGGCTCCGTTTACTACGGGACCACATCGACCCCGGCCGGGTGCTGGCCGTTCACCCGTTCTAGTCACTCGTCCCGCCAGAGACCACGCCGGAGGACCCCATGACCCACGAGATCTCCCGCTCCGAGACCGGCAGGAAGACCGGAACCCCGGAGGGCGCCGCGACACTCATCATCGGACAACGCATCCACGCGGGCCTGGATGACCGATATCGCCTGTGGCACGGGAAGATCGAGACGGCCGCCGCCCGCTTCCCAGGGTTCGTCGGGTCGAAGCTGCGGGCCCCCGATCCCGGCCAACCGGACTGGACCGCCATCTACGGGTTCGACTCGGTGGGCCATCTGCAGGACTGGCTCAACAGCACCATCCGCCTCGACCTCGTCGACGAGGGCAAGCCGCTCTTCGACGGGCCGGCCACCGCCCAGGTCCTCGCGGAAGGAGCCAAAGAGCCGGAGACGCTGGTCACTGTGGTGATCACCCACCGCGTCGCCGACTCGAAGATCGACGACTTCCTGGCCTGGCAGAAACGGGTCGACGACGCCGAACACCGGTTCCCCGGATTCCGGGGCACCGAGCTCTTCCGGCCGATCGAGGGTGTGCAGGAGGAATGGACGATCTCCTACCGCTTCGACACCGCCGAGCACCTCGATGCCTGGCTGACATCGTCCGAGCGCGCCGAGCTGCTGGCGCAGGCGGCGGAGTTCGGCGACTTCACCTTGCGCAGGATCGACCATTCCTTCGGAAACTGGTTCTCCCACGGCGATTCCGATGCCCCACCGCCGTCGAACTTCAAGACCTCGGTGGCGGTCTGGGTCGGCCTCTACCCCACCGTCGTCTTCCTGACCCTGATGACAGCACCGCTGGGAATGCCGCTGTGGCTCGGGATGCTGATCGGAAACCTGTTGTCCAGCTTCGCGATGAGTTACATCTCCATGCCGTACTACGTGAACAAGGTTCTCGGCTGGTGGCTGAAACCGAGAACAGCCGCGCCGCAACCGCGGACCGACCTGAAGGGCGGATTGCTCATCCTCGCGCTGAACGCGACCTGGGTGGCGATCTTCTACCTGGTCACCGTCCAGTTCTGGACTCTCCCGTGAGACCGAAACCGTGACAAGGGTTTCCGCCGCACCGTCGATCGTCGGGGCCGGCGCATTGTCCACCATTCCGTCCCTGAAAGAACTCTCACCGAGGAGCACCGATGACCGATCACGTCCACTACGGACACATCTTCCACCTGGCCGGCAGTCCCAGGATCACCGACGCCGTCGACGCGCTCGTCTCGACCCCCGACGGCGCGCTGGTCGTCGGCGAGGACGGCACGATCAAGTACGCGGGTGAGAGATCGGCACTACCGGCGGAATTCGCCTCGGCGCAGCCGCACGAACATCCCGGCGGCTATCTCATCCCCGGTTTCGTCGACACCCACATCCACTTCCCCCAGACCTACGCGGGCGACTCCTACGGTGGCGGCCAGTTGCTCGAGTGGCTCAACCTGTGCATCTTCCCGTCCGAATCGAAGTTCGCCGACCCCGAGTTCGCGCAGGCCGCCGCGGTCGAGTTCACCAAGCGCCGCGTCGCGGCCGGAACCACCGCGATGATGGTGTTCGGTTCGGCATTCCCCCACGCACAGGACTCGCTGTTCACCGAGACCCAGAGGGCGGGCCTGCGCATCGTGTCCGGACGGGGCATCCAGACGGTGGGCGGCGACACCGCCAAGCCGTTGCTCACCTCGGAGGAGGAAGCGATCCGGCTCACGCGCGCCGAGATCGAGAAGTGGCACGGCGCCGACACCGGCGACTTCCGCACCGCGCTCCTCCACGTGGCGATCGTCCCGCGCTTCTCTCTGTCGGTCACCACCGAGACCCTGAAGAACCTCGGAGATCTCTACGACGAGTACCGCGACCGCGGCGTGTACGTGCACAGCCACCTCAACGAGAACAACCGGCCGGGAACCGGTGAGGTCGACACGACCAAGGAGGTGTACCAGGTCGACTCCTACCTCGACACCTACGACGGCAAGTTCCTCCCCGGCTCGCAGGTCGGCGGCAAGAGCCTGCTCGGGCCGCGCACGATTCTGGCCCACTGCGTGCACTGCCAGGACGCCGAACTGGCCCGCATGGCCGAGACCGGCACCTCGATCTCCCATTGCCCCGTGTCGCAGCTGTTCCTAGGCTCGGGCACCATGCCGTGGAAGCGCACCGTCGGATCAGGCGTGAACATCTCGGCCGGAACCGATTTCGGCGGCGGTGACGAGTGGCTCATCCCCCGTGTGCTCGGCGACGCGTTCAAGCAGCACATCACCGAGCCCGGGGACGAGGGTGTGTCGATGCACCCGGCGGAGATGTTGTTCCTCGGCACGCTGGGCGGCGCCCGCGCCTTGGACATGGAGGAGCGTTTCGGCAACTTCGACGCCGGCAAGGAAGCCGACTTCCTCGTCATCGAACCCGCCGACGCCCTCAGGGCAACGCTGGAGAACGCGGTCCGCGCCGAGGACGCCGACCTGGCCCGTGATCAGACACTCTTCGGTCTTCTGATGGGAATCCGGGAGAGCTCGATCGCCGAGGTCTACGTCCAGGGGCGTCGGGTCACGGCGTGAGGGGCCCGATGCGGGTCGCGTCCGTGAACGCGCTCGTCGCCCACCGCCGAGGAGGGGTCATCGTTCCCGAGTCCAGCTCAGCACCCCGCCCCGCCGCGATCATCGCGGTGTCGGTGTTCCACCCGCTACCCGATGAGGACTTCGCCGACTGGGCAGCCACGCTCGCCGCCTCGGCGACCGACTCGCAGGGTTGCCTGGGCGCCGAGATCTCGACGGTGGCGCGGGGCCATTTCGAGCCCGCGGTCAGCGCCTCGTTCGCCGACGAGGACTCACTCGACCGATGGCTCGACGGCCCCACCCGCGCACAGGCGCTGCGTGCCGGCCGCGACCGGGGATGGTGGCCGTCGGCACCCGTGCTGGAGGTGGCCGACGGATCGTCGCCGCCGCCCGGAATCGGCGCGTTCCGGCACGACATCGTGCCGGGCAAGGTCAACGAATTCATCGGTGCGCAGCGCGAGTTGACCGCGGCGGCAGGAACATTCAGCGGCTACGAGGGCACCGCGCTCTTCGTCGACGAGGAGGACGAGACGTCGCTGTCGGTGCTGCGGTTCCGCACCGACCGGCAGCTGTCGGCGTGGGTGTCCTCGCGCGAACGCAGCGAGGCTCTGGCCGGACTGCGCTCGAACCTGACCCACGACTTCGTTCCGATGACCAGTACGACCGCTTTCGGTACCACGGTGCGTACGGATCGGGGCCGCATCCTCAAGACGCCGAACTGGAAGTCGGCGATGATGGTGCTGCTCGTGCTGTATCCGACAGTGATGACCCTGTCGCGATTCCTCGGGCCGACGCTCGACCGCCTGGGCGCGCAACCGTGGCTGGCGCTGTGGCTCAGCCAGGTCGTGAGCGTCTCCCTGATGCAGTGGTGGCTGATGCCCTGGGCGTCACGTCCGTTCCGACGCTGGCTCGACCCGGTCGACGGCCGTGGCTGGCGCAGCAACACCGCCGGTGCGTGCGCGGTCGTGCTGATCTATCTCGCCTGCCTGGCACTGTTCGCCAACGTCACCTGGCTCCAGTTCTGGGACTACGCCGACGGTTGAGTGGCTGCCGCGTCAGGTCGGCATGCGGTCAGCCGACGACCCCGTCGAGATACACCCACCTGCCCTCGACACGGGTGAACCGGCTGCGTTCGTGTATCGAGCCACGTTCCGAACCGTTCCGGTAGAAGGCGGTGAACGTGACCTCACCCTCGGCGTCGAACGGCGAACCGGCGCGCGAGGACTCGACGTCGAGGCGATACCAGCGGGTCGCGTCGTCGAGGTCGAGCTCGTCGGGACGGGTGTCGGGATGCCAGCTCGCGGGCAGGTGATCGCGATCGCCGAGAGCGAAAGCCGTGAAGCGCGAGCGCATCAGCGCGGTGGCCGTCGGGGCTGCGCGCCTACCGGCGAGGATGGGTTCGCAGCACTCTCCGAACACCAGGCCGGACACACACGGACACCTCGTGCCGGGATCACGGTTTACCGATTCGCTGCCCACTCCTCGCATCTTAGGGGTAGACAGAAGGCGGGTCGGCACCGCTCGACCCGGTCGCGACGCCGCGACGCAGAGCTCGCGAGACCGAAGGGAATTTCCTTGTCGAACAACGTTTATCGAGTCATCGAGGTTGTCGGTTCGTCTACCTCGGGTACCGACGACGCCATTCGCGCCGCGATTGCGAGGGCGTCGCAGACGGTCAACCACCTCGATTGGTTCCAGGTCACCGAGACCCGCGGACACATCGAAGACGGTCAGATCACGCACTTCCAGGTGACCCTGAAGGTCGGTTTCAAGATCGAGGGTTCCAACGACTCGGCCACCTCACCGTGAACCGTCTCCGGTGAGGAACCCACCGATGTGCGCGGCGACGGCGGCCGGCTGGTCGAGCATGAGGAGCACTGCGGCGCCTGGGATGCCGACGTAGCGTCCGCGGGGCAGCAGGTCGGCGAGGCGAGGCCCGTGATCGGGCGGCATCACCCGGTTGTCGGGCGACCACACCACGAGAACCTCACCTTCGAAGCCTGCGAGCGCCTCGGTCTTGCGGATCAGTTCCGCGTCGTCGAACTCGGTCGTCACATATTTGGTGACGTCGCGCCTGATGAGCGGGTCGGAGAGCGTCGGCTCGGTCCACCGTCTCATCTGGGCGGGATCAACGGGCCGGTTCACCATCCACCCCCACAACATCGGCTGTCGTCGTAACCATCCGATCCGGAGTTGACGCGCGGCCAGGGCGAGACCGCCCGGCAGGCGGACGGCGAGGGTCGCCATCTTTCCGGGGAGCCCGGGCGGGAAGTTCTCGAAGGCCTCACACGGCAGGATGACCATTCGCCCGATCCGGGAATCGAGACCCAGCGCGGTGAGGAACAGCGATCCGCCCCAGTCGGAGTGGACGAGCGTCACGTCGCGGAGGTCGAGGGCGTCGAGCACGTCGGCGGTCAGTCCGACCATCCCGTCCATCGAGAGGTCGGCGTCGTCGGCCAGCGGAATCCGGTGCGACCCCAACGGCAGCACCGGCCGGATGTAGCGGAAACCCTTCGGCAACAGCGGGATCACCGAGTCCCACACCGTGTGATCCATCAGCAGGCCGTGCAGGAGGACGACGGGTGGACCGGCACCTTCCTCGGCGTACTCGATGACCCCGGCAGGCGTCGCGACCTGTCGCATCGTCGCGACTTCACTGACGTCACCCATGGCTCCGCTCCCTCATGCTCGTCGACGGCCGGACGGTGGCTGTAGAACCTCCACGCTAGAACGCCCACTCTAGAATGTTCACTCTAGAACAGATGCTCTAGTATGGCCAGGGTGAGAACCGACGAACGCATCGTGGTGGCGATGGCCGAACTCCTGCGCAGGCAGGGCTACGCCGCGACCGGCATCAAACAGATCGTCGAGGCGTCGGATGCGCCGATCGGCTCGATCTATCACCACTTCGCCGGCGGCAAACGCGACGTCGCCGCCGCGGCGCTTCGACAGTCCGGCGCCGCCTATGGCGAGCTCGTCACGATGGTGCTCGCCCCCTACGACGACATCGCCGAGGGCGTGGCGGCCGCGTTCGCCGCCGCCGCGGACACGATCGCCTCGAGCGACTGGCTGAACATGTGTCCCGTCGGCACCGTGGCCGGCGAGGTCGCCGACGCCGAACCGGCGCTCCGCGAAGTCGGCGCCGAGGTCATCGACTCCTGGATCGACCAGGGCACAACGCTGTTCGTCGCGCGCGGCCTACCGGAACCCGACGCCCGCTCGCTGATCCAGGCAGTCGTGGCCGCACTCGAGGGCGCGTTCATCATGGCCAGGACACAACGTTCCGTCGAGCCACTGCTCGCGGCCGGGCAGGCCATGAGGGCGTACGCGCAGGCACTGACAGTGCGTGACCAGAGCGCGCGTGACCAGAGCGCGGCCAGACAGCGCGGGAGCTGGCCCGCGACGACCGGGTCCGAGTCGGGAGAAGTCCGCGCTGCAGCGCGTGGTCGCCGATGATTGACTGGTGCACATGAGTCATGAAGTCGTGGTGATCATCGGAACCGGCGGAATGGGCGCGGCAATCGCCCGGCGCCAGGGCGGCGGACGCACCCTGGTCATCGCCGATCTGCCGCACGCGCTCGACCAACCCACCGCACAGTTGCGGGCCGAGGGCTTCGAGGTGACACCGGTGCCCGTCGACGTCACCTCGAAGGAATCGTTGACCTCTCTCGCGGAGGCGGCATCAGCGCACGGAGCCGTGATCAACGTGGTGCACACCGCCGGCGTCTCCCCCGTCCAGGCGCCGATCGAGACGATCCTGAGAGTCGACCTCCTCGGCGTCGCCCTCGCTCTCGAGGTATTCGAGGGCGTCATCGCCGAGAACGGAGCCGGCCTGGTGATCTCGAGCATGGCCGGGCACATCTATCCGCCGCTGCCCGCCGACCAGGTCCGGCTGCTCGCCACCACACCGGCCGACGCACTGCTCGACCTCGCCTTCATCGCCCCGGCTGCGCTCGGCGACCCCGGTACCGCCTACGGAATCGCCAAGCAGGCCAACCGGGCCCGAGTGCAGGCCGCCAGCGTCGATTGGGGCCGGCGCGGCGCTCGCGTCAACAGCATCAGCCCGGGCGTGATCTCCACCGCGATGGGGCAGGAGGAACTCGCGGGCGGCAACGGCGAGATGATGCGGACACTCGTCTCGATGTCGGGGACCGGACGTGTCGGCACCGCCACCGACATCGCCGACGCCGCGGCTTTCCTGCTCGGCAACGCGGCGTCGTTCATCACCGGCGCCGACCTGCTCGTCGACGGTGGCGTGGTCGCCGCACTGGCCGCCTCGTCGGGCTAGCTCGGCCGGACATTCGTCCTGCGCCCGGCGAACCCGGAATCTAGACTTCGGAGATCATGGCGCACCAGGACGACACCCGATGAGATACGCCCAGGCGATCGCCGGGACGACGTATGAGTTCGACGGCCTCGTCGAACTCATGGCGAAAGCCACCCCGCGCCGATCGGGTGATGAACTCGCCGGATGCGCCGCGAGCTCGGATGCCGAACGTGCCGCCGCCGCATGGCAATTGGCCGACGTACCGTTGGCCACGTTCCTCGAGGACCTGCTGGTGCCCTATGAGTCCGACGAGGTCACCCGTCTCATCGTCGACACCCATGACCGCGCCGCGTTCGGCGAGATCTCGCATCTGACCGTCGGCGGATTCCGCGACTGGTTGCTCGAGACCTCGGCTCGGCCCGACGCGGCCGAACGCATCACACGTGTCGCTGCCGGGCTCACCCCGGAGATGGTGGCCGCGGCGTCGAAGATCATGCGCAACCAGGACCTCGTCCTGGTGGCCTCGGCCGCCAGGGTGACGTCCGCGTTCCGCACCACCGTCGGGCTCCCAGGCCGTCTCGCCACCCGCCTGCAGCCGAATCACCCCACCGACGATCCGCGCGGTATCGCCGCGGCCACACTCGACGGGCTGTTGATGGGCTGCGGCGATGCGGTCATCGGCATCAATCCCGCGTCGGATTCACCGCAGGCCACCGCCGACCTGCTCCACATGCTCGACGAGATCCGGCAACGCTTCGAGATCCCGATGCAATCGTGCGTCCTGTCACACGTCACCACCACCATCGACCTCATCGGGCAGGGAGTCCCGGTCGACCTCGTCTTCCAGTCGATCGCGGGCACCGAAGGCGCCAATGCCGGCTTCGGGGTCACGCTGGACATTCTCACCGAGGCCGACGAAGCCGGCCGGTCGCTACACCGCGGCACCGTGGGCGACAACGTCATGTACCTGGAAACCGGTCAGGGATCGGCACTTTCGGCCGGAGCCCATCTCGGTACCGGAGGCAAACCCGTCGACCAGCAGACCCTCGAGACCCGGGCCTACGCGGTGGCCCGGGCTCTGGACCCGCTACTCGTCAACACCGTCGTGGGGTTCATCGGCCCGGAATACCTCTACGACGGCAAGCAGATCATCCGCGCCGGACTCGAGGACCACTTCTGCGGCAAGATCCTCGGGCTGCCGATGGGCGTCGACGTCTGCTACACCAACCACGCCGAGGCCGACCAGGACGACATGGACACCCTTCTCACGCTTCTCGGTGTCGCGGGCGCCGCCTTCGTGATCACCGTTCCGGGCGCCGACGATGTGATGCTCGGCTATCAGAGCCTGTCCTTCCACGATGCGCTCTACGTCCGCCAGGCACTGGACCTGCGGCCCGCGCCGGAGTTCGAGGCCTGGCTCGCACGGCTGGGAATGGTCGACGGCCACGGGCGCATCGTGCCCGTGGATCCGGCGACCTCCCCCCTGCTGTCCCTGACGGCCGGCCGATGACATCGCCTCGCCACAACGATCTGCCCGAACCCGGCGAGACCTCGGACGTCTGGGCGGAGATGCGGAAGACCACGCAGGCGCGCATCGGCCTCGGGCGCGCCGGGAACTCGCTGCCGTCGCGGCGGGTGCTGGAGTTCCAGGCCGCACACGCCGCCGCACGCGACGCCGTCCATGACCCGCTCGACGCCGCGGCATTCGCGGGCACCCTCGCCGACCTCGGCATCGGGACACCGGTGGTCGTCACCAGCCAGGCGTCGACGCGCAGCGAGTATCTGCGTCGTCCCGACCTCGGCCGGCGGCCCGCGGATCTGTCCGAGGTGCCCTGCGCCGATGCCGAGATCGGCATCGTCATCGCCGACGGCTTGTCACCGCGCGCGGTCGTCGACCACGCACACGGCCTGGTCGCCGCGCTCCTCGACGTCTTCGACGGCCGCTACTCCATCGCCCCGCCGGTCATCGCCACGCAGGCGCGGGTGGCCCTCGGCGACCACATCGGTGAGGCGCTGGGAGTCACCACTGTCATCGTGATCGTCGGTGAGCGGCCCGGTCTCTCGGTCGCCGACAGCCTCGGGATCTACCTCACCCACCTGCCCAGACCCGGCCGGACCGACGCCGACCGAAACTGCATCTCCAACATCCACCCGCCCGACGGCCTGAACTACGAGAACGCCGCGCGCACCACCGCCGCGCTGGTCGAGGGCGCCCGCAGACTCGGCCGGTCGGGCGTCGCACTCAAGGACACGTCGCGTCGGTCCCTGGAGACGTTCGACGACCCAGGGGCCATCGACGCCTGCTAGGTCTCGAGCACAGTCACCGCACCGGTCGGTTGCCCACCCGCCCACTCCACGACGATGTAGTCGACCGGCCCCAGCTCACGCTCCGCGTTCTCCTCACCTGCCGGGGCCGACGCGGTCATGACCGGAGGTCCACGACGGACCCGCCCGGCCGTGTCTCGTACAGCGCACCGATCTCGGTGGCGTACTTGTCGGCGATCGGGTTGCGCCGCAGCTTCATCGTCGGGGTCAGCTCGTCGCCGCCGGGATCCCAGGCCGTCGGCACGATGGTGAACCGCTTGACCTGCTCGACGCGGGACAGTCGGCTGTTCCCCGTCCGGATCGCCACCGAGATCTCCTCGACCACGTCGGGATGTGCGGACAACTCGGTGAGGTCGGCACCGCCCAGATTCAGCATCTTGGCGCGCGCGGCCGCCGCGTCCGGATCGAGGACCACGAGTGCCGACACATACGGCCTGGCGTCGCCGATCGCGGCCACCTGACCGATCAGCGACGACGCCGCCTTCATCGCGTTCTCGATGTTGGTCGGCGACATGTTCTTTCCGGATTCGTTGATCATCAGCTCCTTCTTGCGGTCGACGATCGTCACGTTTCCGTCGTCGTCGATCGTCGCGATGTCGCCGGTGGAGAGCCAGCCGTCGGCGTCGATGGTCTCGGCCGTCTTGTCCGGTTGTTTGCGGTATCCCTTCATCACGACCGGGCCGCGCACCAGTAGTTCTCCGTCGTCGGCGAGCCTGACCTCCATCCCGCGCACCGGTGTGCCCACCGTGCCGATCTTGAGATTGTCGCTGGTCGTCATCGTCGAGACCCCGGTGGTCTCCGACATCCCCCACACTTCGAGCACCGGAATTCCCAGGCCCAGGAAGAACTTCAGGACCTCTGGCGGGATCGCCGCGGCACCCGATCCGGCAAATGACACCTGGTCGAGGCCGAGCGTGGTCCGCACCTTGTGGAGGACGAGCCGGTCGGCGAGAGCATGCTGGACTCCGCCGAGCGCGCCCATTCCCTTGCCGCCGAGTTCGGCCTCCGCGGCGGCGGCGCCGACCCCGAACGCCCAGCCGGCGAGGGCCTTCTTCACCGGACTCGACTCGTCGGCGAGCTTCGCCTCTATCCCCGCCCGGATCTTCTGCCATACCCGTGGAACGCCGAAGAAGAACGTCGGGTGCACCTCGGGAAGCGCCGCCGCGATCTCGCGCGGGTCGGGCACCGTGGTGATCTGGATGCCACGCATCATGTTCGCCGCGTGTGATGACACGCGGTCGGCGATGTGCGCCGCGGGCAGATACGAGATCGCCCGATCGTCGAACCCGGCGGCCACCACGTCGACGAGCGCCGTCATCTCCGCGACGATGTTCCGGTGGGTGATCTCGACCCCCTTCGGCGGACCGGTGGTGCCCGACGTGTAGATGATCGTCGCCAGATCCTCGGGCTCGACGGCCTGCCACGATGCGGTGAGGTCGAAGCCTGCCGGCGCAGACATCGCCTCGAGGTCGGCGAGAGACATCGCACCGGAGGCCACACCGTCGACCACTATCGTGGTCGACACACCGGTCGACGCTGCGGTGATGGTCGGCAGGAAGGCCTGCTCGGTGACCACCACCGCATTGTCGGCGTTGCCGAACAGATACTCGACCTGCTGGGGTGAGCTCGTGTTGTAGATGGAGAACGGCACCGCACCGAGGTGCAGCGCCGCGGTGTCGACCAGGTGGAACTCCGGGCGGTTGGTCAGCATGATGCCGACGGTGTCCCCACGCCGCACCCCGAGCGCCGCGAGACCGCCGGCGATGGCCTCGACGCGGCGTGCGTATTCAGACCAGGTGATCTCCTGGAGCCCACCGACCGTGCGCAGCGCGACCGCGTCGGGCCGCACGGTGACCGTCTCCTGGAAGGCAGCCGGGAGCGTCGCCACTGCGACACCGGTCTGATGGGGGAACGTGATCAGTTCTGATGCGGGCATCGCGTCCTCGACTCGCTGATAAATGTGGTTGAGATCACACTAACCAGCCGCGCCGGATTTCAGGACGGGTTGACCCGATCGGTAATCGAATCGCAAACTCTCAGGTCAAGAATGTTTGTCTAACGAAGGACCCGCGTCGGTCGGGTTCAGGGTCCACGCCCCTCCACCTGTCAGTTCCAGGACCTCGGTGTGGTGCTGATCGGTGGTGCTGCGGTGACTCACCGACACCAGGATCGTCTCGGGGAGTTCGGTGCGGATGAGCGAGTACAACGCGAACTCGAGTCCCTCGTCGACGGCAGAGGTCGCCTCGTCCATGAAGACGGCCTGCGGACGGGTCAGCAGGATGCGGGCGAACGCCACACGCTGCTGCTCGCCCGGCGAGAGCACCTTCACCCAGTCCTGCTCCTCGTCGAGGCGGCCGATGAGATGCGGCAGGAACACCTTCTCGAGCGCCGTCTTGATCTCCTCGTCGCCGATGTCGTCGGGCAGCGCCGGATAGGCGACGGCCGTCCGCAGATCGCCCAGCGGGATATAGGGCATCTGCGAGAGGAACAACGTCTGCCGGCCCGGGGGCCGGGCGAACTCGCCGTCGATGAAGGGCCACAGCCCGGCCAGGCCTCGCAGCAGAGTGGTCTTGCCCGAACCCGACCGGCCCTTGACCACCAGGGCCGCACCGGGAGCCAGCGACAGGTTGAGCGAGCGGATCAGTTCATCACCGCTCGGTGTGCTGATGTCGATGTCGGACAGCGCAACCGCACCCTCACGGTCCACGGTCTTGATCTCGGGCAGTGTGCGCGACCGTGCATCGGCGTCGGCGAGCCCGTCGAGACGGATGATGGATGCGCGCAGGGCGGTGAAATCGTCATAGGCATTGCGGAAGAACGAGAGTGCGTCGTGCATCTCGCCGAAGGCCGACGCCGTCTGGGACATGTCGCCGAGCTTGATCTGTCCGTCGAAGAACCGCGGCGCCTGCACCAGATACGGGAACACCACCGACAGCTGGGTGACGCTGAAGTTCCAGCCCACGAATGCCAGCTGCACATGGACAATTTGCCAGAAGTTCTTGACGACGGCACTGAATCGGTTCATCAGGCCGGCGTGTTCGACACGTTCGCCGCGATACAGGGCGACGTTCTCGGCGCCGTCGCGGATGCGGACGAGCGCGTAGCGGAAGTTCGCCGTGAGGCGTTCGCGCCAGAAGTTCAGTCGGATCAACGGTCGACCGATGGCGAAGGCCACGACGCTGGCCACCAGCACGTAGACCAGCACCAGCCAGACCATCATGCGCGGTATCTCGACCCCGCCGAGAGTCACCGGCCCCGACAGGTCCCACAGGATGATCGTGAACGACACGATCGAGGCACACGCGGTGAGGACGCCGTTGGTCGACGACCCGCCACCACCCCAGAACAGCGACGAGCCGAGGGAGGCGACATTGGTGATGTCGGCCTCGATGCGCTGATCGGGGTTGTCGACTCCGGGATGGATGTCGGCGGGCTTGCGTTTGGCATCGGGCTTGCCGCGCCGAAAACGCCTGCGGCGCAGCAAGCCGGCACTGAGGTCGACGAAGCGGTTGCGATAGAAGGCCCGGCCCGCCATCCAGTCGGCTGCGGCACCTTCGGTGAGCCAGTACCGGAGTCTGATCTCGAAGGCCGCGCCGACGTAGATCTCCAGCATCGTGCGCGCGACGTGGATCGCGGCGAGGATGCCGAACACCGCCATCGAGTGCCAGAACGCCTCCTTGCCCATCTCGAGCAGGTCCGCGCCCTGCGGGCCGCCGGAGGCCAACCCCTCGGCAGCGGTCTGCAACGCGGTGTACAGATCGTTGCTGAAGTAGGAGAACAACACCGAGACCCGCACGCCGAACAGCGCGAGCAGGGTGAGGGCGATGACGAGTCCCCACGCCGCGACCCTGGTCTTCGATCCGGTGAAGAACCCACCGATGACGCTCCAGAGGGGGCCGCCCCAGCGACTGAAGCGGGCGAGCAGGAAACCGATGACGAGGGTGACCGCCGCGGCGATCCCGAAGGCGATGGCCAGCCACTTGAGGCTGGCCCACACCTCGTTACCCCAGTCGATGCTGTACTCCACGCACGCTCCTCGCCTCGGACGCCCCAGGGGACATCACGCTCCGGTGTTCCAGTTCTGCTGCGCCGAAGAACGGATCGGCACAACGAGATCCGGCGCAACGATGATCCGGCGAAGTTTAACCCGACGTTCAGGCCGTGTCCGGCCAACCGCGCCCGGGGAACCGTGCTCCTCAGCCGAGGGTCCGCAGGACCGCGCCCCGTTCGAGGGCCGCGGTGGAGACCGACTGGGAGAAGCGGTCCCCGACGGTGACCACATAACCGGCGTCGGTGTAGTCGACTCCGTCGGCCTCGAAGGTGAGCTGGCAGCCCAGGTCGCTGCGCAGCAGCGTCGTCAGGGTGGTCGAGGCGACCTCTCCCCCTGCGGCGTCGAAGACGACGACAGCGGCACCGCGGGCGATCCGGCCGCCGTCCGGGGTCTCGGCAACCTCTGTCGCACAATCCACGATCACCCCGCCCTTGGCGGTGAATGTCGGGGTGGTGAGCAGTCCGGTCAGCAGTGCCGATGCGACGACGGCCGCGAAGAGCACCATCGCGACCGACGTCACGATGATGACCGGTGTGCGGGTCCGGCGCTGCCACGAGCGCCGCGGCAGTGCCGGGCCCGGGTCGAGCCACATCTGCTGGGTCATACCCGCCTCGCCCCCGTCACTCGCACCCGCCACCGGTTGTCGCCCACCGGTAGTCGCCTACCGGTCGTTGTCACTTCTTGGGCGGGAAGTACTTGATCAGCGCTTCCTGCACGACCGACGTCGCCAGGGTGCCGTCGCGTTTCCAGAACCGGCCCGAACCCATCCCGCGTGACCCCGTCGCCACCGGCGAGCGCGTCGCATAGAGGAGCCAGTCGTCGAAGCGGAAGTCGCGGTGGAACCACATCGAGTGGTTGACGGTCGCGGCGAACAACCGGTCGATACCCCACGACAGTCCGTGGGTGGTGATGATCGAGTCGAGCACCGTGGTGTCGGAGGCGTAACACATTGCGGCAACGTGCATCACCGGGTCGTCGGGCATCGCACCGTCGGTCCGCATCCACACCCGGTTGTCGGTGAGTTTGTGTCCCGCTTCCTTCGCCTTCCAGCTCGGATCGTTGGCGAATCGGATGTCGATGGGGTGCAAGGCGTTCACGAAGGTCGCGATGCGATCCTCGTAGCCCTCGAAATGCTCACCGAGAGTGGGCAATTCCTCCGGATACGGCACCTGCGGGATCTCGACGGCGTGCTCGAGTCCTGAGGTGTTGTCCTGGAACGCCACCAGCATCGTGAAGATCTCTTCGCCGTCCTGTTCGGCGGTCACCTGCCGATTGGCGAAGGACTTGCCGTCGCGGAACCGGTCGACGTGGTACTCCATCGGCTTGGTGACGTCGCCGCCGCGGATGAAGTGGGCGTGCAGCGCGTGGATCGGCGGGTTGCCGCGCGTGAGGGTGCGCGCCGCGGCGACCACCCCCTGGCCGAGGAGCTGGCCGCCGAACGTCCGTGCGGTGACCTGTTCGGGGTGTTGCCCGATGAACAGGTCATCGCCGGCACGTTCGACGTCGAGCAGCGCGAGCAGTTTGCCGAGATCCCCGGCCTGTTCCACGGTCATGCCACACACCCTATGACCGATCGGGGCCGGGACATGCACCCGCCCCGCATCGCGGCCTCCGCCTCGGACAGGAGCTCAGTGGTCCTGTTCGCCGATGCGGTGAACGTGGATGAGGTTGGTCGAGCCCACGGTGCCGGGCGGCGCGCCGGCGACGATGACCACGACGTCACCTTCGGCGAGACGACCGATACGCAACAGCTGATGGTCGACCTGATCGATCATGTGATCGGTGGTGTCGACATGGTCGACGATGAAGGTCTCGGTCCCCCAGCTCAGCGCGAGCTGGCTGCGCACCGCCTGCGTCGGGGTGAACGCCAGCAGCGGCAGGCGTGAGTGCAGCCGTGCGAGTCGGCGGACGGTGTCGCCGGACTGGGTGAACGCGACGAGGGCCTTCACCTCGAGCCGCTCACCGATGTCGCGCGCGGCGTAGGAGATGACACCGCGCTTGGTGCGCGGCACATGCGACAGCGGCGGCACATCCCGCGGCCCGGTCTCCACGGCCCGGCAGATGCGATCCATCGTGCGCACGGTCTCCATCGGGAACTTGCCCACCGAGGTCTCCCCCGAGAGCATGACCGCGTCTGCGCCGTCGAGCACGGCGTTGGCGACGTCGGAGGCCTCCGCGCGGGTCGGGCGCGAGTTCTCGATCATCGAGTCGAGCATCTGGGTCGCCACGATCACCGGCTTGGCGTTCTCGCGCGCCATCTGGATGGCACGCTTCTGCACCAGCGGAACCTGCTCGAGCGGCAGCTCGACGCCCAGGTCGCCACGGGCCACCATGATCGCGTCGAAGGCCAGCACGATGGCCTCGAGGTTGTCGATGGCCTCGGGCTTCTCGAGTTTGGCGATGACCGGCACACGACGCCCGACACGATCCATGACCTCGTGGACCAGTTCGATGTCGGACGGACCGCGGACGAACGACAGGGCGACCAGGTCGACGCCCAGCTCGAGGGCGAATTCGAGGTCGGCGATGTCCTTCTCCGACATCGCGGGCACCGAAACGCTCATACCCGGCAGGGACAGACCCTTGTTGTTGCTGACCGGTCCGCCCTCGGTGACCGTGCAGACCACGTCGTTGCCGTCGATCGAGGACACCGTCAGACCGACCTTGCCGTCGTCGACGAGGAGTCGGTCACCGGCGTTGGCGTCTTCGGCGAGCTGCTTGTAGGTGGTCGAGACCCGGTCATGGGTGCCTTCGACGTCGTCGACGGTGATCCGCACCTCATCACCGGTCTCCCACACCGTCGAACCGTCGCAGCCGTCGAAACGGCCGAGGCGGATCTTGGGCCCCTGGAGATCGGCGAGGACGCCGACGGCCTTCTCCGTCGCGTCCGAGGCCTTGCGGACGCGCGCGTAGACGGCCGCATGGTCCTCATGCGTACCGTGGCTGAAGTTCATCCGGGCCACATCCATACCGCACTCGACGAGCTCTTTGAGACGCTCGTCGCTGGCGGTGGCCGGGCCCAGGGTGCAGACAATCTTGGTTCGGCGTGTCACAAGGCCACCTTAGTCCCGTCGGGTTCGCATCTCCATGTGGCGGGCGAGTTGTCACCGGCAGGCCATCAGGTGTTATCGCTGGTGGCGGGCGTCTACCGCCGGGTATGAACATTACTTAACTTGTTGGGGCCGCGCGTGTTCGGCGCCGGCACCCGATGTCACGGAAACCCGGACGAACGTCTTCGTCACACGAAGGCGCCTCACCGCACCGAGAGCGGTAACGATGCCGGACGGACGGGCGACGGGAGGTCGGACTCGCCGACCAGGAACTCGTCCACCGCGCGGGCCGCCGAACGCCCTTCCGCGATGGCCCAGACCACCAGCGACGCCCCGCGATGCGCGTCACCGCAGACGAACACGCCCTCGGCGTCGGTCTGCCAGTCACTTCCGCAGGTGATGGCACCGCGTTTGTTGGGTTCGATCCCCATGTCGGTCAACAGCTCCGACCGCTCCACCCCGGCGAAACCGATGGCGAACAGCGCCAGCTCACAAGGGATCTCGAACTCTTCGCCGACCGGCGTGATCTCCCGACGGCCGTCGGCGTCGCGCCGGATCTCGACCTCCGCGAGCACCAGCGCGGTCACATTGCCGTCGGCGTCGCCGACGAATCGCTGCACGGCCACCTGATGCATGCGCTCGCCGCCCTCGGCATGGGCACTGGAGGTCCGCATGACCAGCGGCCACGTCGGCCACGGGGACCGTTCGTCGTCGCGTTCACCCGGCAGTTCCGGGTTGTAGTCCAGTTGCACCACCGACGCCGCGCCCTGACGGTGCGCGGTGCCCAGACAGTCGGCACCGGTGTCGCCGCCGCCGATGATCACCACGTTCTTGCCCGCCGCGGTGACCGGCGACGGTCCGTCGCCCTCGCATTCCTTGTTGGCCGGCACGAGATGCTCCATCGCCAGATGGACCCCGTTCAGTTCCCGACCGGGGACCGGGTTGTCGCGGGCCTCCATGGCGCCGATTGCCAGGACCACCGCGTCGTGCCGGGCGTTCAGGTCGGCAACCGTGAGCTCGACGCCGACGTCGCAGTTGGTCACGAATTCCGTTCCCTCGGCGCGCATCTGGGCGATCCGACGGTCGATGTCGGACTTCTGCAGCTTGTACTCGGGGATGCCGTAACGGAGCAGACCACCGAGGCGGTCGTCGCGCTCGTAGACGGTCACGTCGTGACCGGCGCGGGTCAGCTGTTGTGCCGCAGCGAGTCCGGCCGGGCCCGAGCCGACGACACCGACCGATTTGCCGGTCCTCGACTCGGGCGGCTCGGGGCCGATGACGCCTTCGGCCCACGACTCGTAGGCGATGGTCTTCTCGATGCGTTTGATGGTCACACTGCCGCCGGTGGCCTGCTCGGAGATCGACAGCACACACGCCGACTCACACGGCGCGGGGCACACCATCCCGGTGAACTCCGGGAAATTGTTGGTGGCATGCAGGCGGCTGCTCGCCGCGTCCCACCGTCCGCGCCGGACCAGGTCGTTCCACTCGGGGATCAGATTGCCCAGCGGACAGCCGGCGGTTCCGGAGTGGCAGAACGGGATACCGCAGTCCATGCAGCGCCGGGCCTGGGTGCTGACCTCGCCGAGCACCTTGATCGGGTTGTCGGCGTGCTCGTAGACGTCGTCCCAGTCCTGGACGCGTTCGGCGACCGGACGGTACTTCGCTTCCTTCTTCGGGATTTCCAGGAATCCGCGTGGATCAGCCACGAGCCGCCTCCATGATCGCTGAATCGACGTCGAGCCCTTCGGCTTCGGCCATCCTGGCCGCGTCGAGGACACGCTTGTAGTCGGTGGGCATCACCTTGGTGAAGGCCAGGCAGCGCCGGGGCCAGTCCGCCAGGATCGACGCGCCGATGGCCGAGCCGGTGAGTTCGGTGTGGGTGGTGATGATCTGTTTCAGCCAGTCCAGATCGTCGGGGTCGGGACGCATGAGTTCGACCATGGCCATGTTCACCTTGCCGCGGTCGAGGTCGTGCACGAAGGCGATACCGCCCGACATTCCGGCTGCCAGGTTGCGCCCGGTCGGGCCGAGCACCACCACCCGCCCACCGGTCATGTACTCGCAGGCGTGGTCGCCCACACCCTCGACCACCGCGGTCGCACCCGAATTCCGGACCGAGAACCGTTCGCCCACACGGCCTCTCAGATACACCTCGCCGGCAGTTGCGCCGTACAGAATGGTGTTCCCGGCGATCACCTGATCTTCGGCGATGAACAACGAGTCGGGGTTCGGTGCGACGACGATCTTGCCGCCGCACAGCCCCTTGCCGACGTAGTCGTTGGTGTCACCGATGAGTTTGATCGTCACCCCAGGCGGCAGGAACGCACCGAGCGACTGACCGGCCGAGCCCGTGAGTTCGACCGCGATGGTGTCCTCGGCGAGTCCGTCGGCGCCGTACCGGCGGGTGACCTCCGCGCCGAGCAATGTACCGACCGTTCGATTCACGTTGCGCACCGGCAGTTCCAGGGTGACCGGGTGTGCGTCTTCGAGCGCACCCTCGGCGAGCTGGATCAGCGTCTGGTCCAGCGCGCGGTCGAGTGCGTGGTACTGCTCACGCACCCGACGGCTCGGCCCCTTGTTCTCGACCTTGCGGAAGATCGGGTTGAGATCGAGCCCCTTGGACTTCCAGTGCGCCACCGCGGTGTCGGTGTGGAGCCGATCCGACTGACCGATCGCCTCGTCGAGGGTCCGATATCCCAACTGTGCCAGGTATTTCCGCACGTCTTCGGCGATGAACCGGAAGAAGTTGACCAGGTGCTCGACCTGTCCGGTGAACCGGGAGCGCAGCACCGGGTTCTGCGTGGCGACCCCCACCGGACACGTGTCGAGGTGACAGACACGCATCATGATGCACCCGGCCACGATCAGCGGCGCGGTCGAGAAGCCGTACTCCTCCGCGCCGAGCAGCGCCGCGGTGATGACGTCGCGACCGGTGCGCAGTGCGCCGTCACACTGCACGGTGATTCGGTCGCGAAGTCCGTTGAGCATCAACGTCTGCTGGGCGTCGGCGAGGCCGATCTCCCACGGGGTTCCGGCATGCTTGAGCGACGTCAGCGGCGACGCGCCGGTACCGCCGTCGTGCCCGGATATGAGAACGACGTCGGCATGCGCCTTCGACACCCCGGTCGCGACCGTGCCGACGCCGACCGCACTGACCAGCTTCACATGGATGCGTGCATGCGAGTTGGCGTTCTTCAGGTCGTGGATCAGCTGGGCGAGGTCCTCGATCGAGTAGATGTCGTGATGGGGCGGCGGTGAGATCAGTGCGACCCCCGGCGTCGAATGCCTCGTCTTGGCGATCCACGGGTACACCTTGTAGGCCGGGAGCTGGCCGCCCTCACCGGGTTTCGCGCCCTGCGCCATCTTGATCTGGATGTCGGTCGCGTTGATCAGGTAGTCGCTGGTGACACCGAAGCGTCCCGACGCGACCTGTTTGACCGCGCTGCGTCGTTCGGGGTCGTAGAGCCGTTCGACGTCCTCTCCACCCTCACCCGAATTGGAGCGCCCGCCGATCTTGTTCATCGCCATCGCGATGGTCTCGTGGGCCTCGGCCGAGATCGAGCCGTAGCTCATGGCACCGGTGTTGAAGCGCTTCATGATCTCTTCGGCCGGTTCCACCTCCTCGAGCGGGATCGGTTCGCGCGCTTGGAAATCGAAGTCGAACAGGCCACGCAGGGTGCCGCCCTCGCGGGAGAGCCGGTCGACCTCGTCGCAGTACTTCCGGAAGATCTCCGACTGCCCGGTCTTGGTTGCGTGCTGCAGCAGGAAGATGGTCTCGGGGCTGAACAGATGCAGCTCGCCCTCGCGTCGGTACTGGTACTCGCCACCGACCTCGAGACGCCGATAGACCTGCTCGGTGCGGTTCTCCGGGAAGGCGCGGTGGTGACGGATGCGCACCTCCTGCGCCAGCTCGTCGAGCCCGACGCCCTCGATCCGCGACACCGTGCGCGTGAAGTACTCGCGCACCACCTCCGAGGACAGTCCGACCGCCTCGAAGGCCTGCGCCGCGGTGTAGGAGCTGATGGTCGAGATACCCATCTTGCTCATCACCTTCAGCACGCCCTTGCCGAGCGCCTCGAGGTAGTTGCGGATGGCCTTGGATCGGGTGACACCGGTCAGCTCCCCCTCGGCGATGAGATCCTCGATGGTCTCCAGCGCGAGGTACGGATTGACCGCGGCCGCACCGAAACCGATGAGCGTGGCGATGTGGTGGACCTCGCGGGCGTCGCCGGACTCCACCACGAGCGCGACGCGGGTGCGTTCCTTGGTCCGCACCAGGTGGTGATGGACGGCCGAGGTCGCCAGCAGCGACGGGATGGGTGCATGGTCGGAGTCGGTGAGGCGGTCGGAGATCACCAGCGTGGTGTGACCCTCGGCGATGGCCTGACTGGCCCGGTTGCGTAGGTCCTCGAGCGCGGCGGCAAGCCCGGGGCCACCCTCGGACACCTCGTACAGGGCGCGGAGCACTTTGGCCGAGAGACCGGGGTTGTCGCCGTCGTCGTTGATGTGGACGAGTTTGGCGAGGTCGGCGTTGTCGAGGACGGGCCAGTGCAGCAATATCTGCCGGCACGACGCCGCGGTGGGACGCAACAGGTTCTGCTCCGGACCCATCACACGGCTCATCGAGGTGACGATCTCCTCGCGGATCGCGTCCAGCGGCGGGTTCGTGACCTGGGCGAACAGCTCGACGAAGTAGTCGTAGAGCAGTCGTGACCGCTGGGAGAGCACGGCCACCGGGGTGTCGGTGCCCATGGAACCGAGCGGCTCGTAGCCCGACGCCGCCATCGGCGTCAGCAGCACGCGCAGGTCCTCCTCGGTGTACCCGAAGGACTGCTGGCGGCGGACAACGGTGTCGTGGTTGGGCTGGAAGACCGGCCGGTCCGGCAGGGTCGCGATGTCGAGGAGCCCGGCATGAAGCCATTCGTCGTAGGCCTCGGCGCCCATCAGGTCGCCCTTGATCTCCTCGTCGGGGATGATCCGGCCCTCCCTGGTGTCGACGAGGAACATCCGGCCAGGTTCGAGACGGCCCTTGCTGACCACATCCTCCACCGGCACGTCGAGCACACCCGATTCCGAGGCCAGGATGACGCGGCCGTCGCGGGTCTGCCACCAGCGCCCGGGGCGGAGGCCGTTGCGGTCGAGGACCGCGCCCACGACTGTGCCGTCGGTGAACGTGACGCACGCGGGTCCGTCCCACGCCTCCATCAGCGACGCGTTGAACTGCAGGAACGCCCGTCGTCTCGGATCCATGTCGGGGACGTTCTCCCAGGCCTCCGGAACCATCATCATCACCGCGTGGTGCACGCTGCGGCCACCGAGATGGAGGAGTTCGAGCACCTCGTCGAGCGACGCCGAGTCCGACGCCTCGGGTGTGCAGATCGGGAAGGCGCGCTTGAGATCGCCCGGGATGAGGTCGGTCTCGAGGAGTGCCTCGCGAGCGCGCATCCGGTTGCGGTTGCCGCGAACCGTGTTGATCTCGCCGTTGTGCGCGACGAACCGGAACGGGTGCGCCAGCGGCCACGACGGGAAGGTGTTGGTGGAGAAACGCGAGTGCACGATGGCGATCGCGCTCCGGCAGCGCTCGTCGCGCAGATCCTCGTAGTAGAGGGGCAGCTGCATGGTGGTGAGCATGCCCTTGTACACCATCGTCCGGCTCGACAGCGACGGGAAATACAGGCCGGTTCCTGCCTCGTCGATCTCCGGCGTCACCCGTTCGGCCTGCTTGCGGAACGGATAGATGTAGCGGTCGAGTTCGAGGCCGGCGAGCCGGTCGGCCCCAGGCTGGGGGTCGACCGTCACGAACAGCTGCATCATGTACGGCATGCACTCGACGGCCGTCCCGCCGACATCGGCGTGCTCATGGTCGACGGGCAGATCCCGCCACCCCAGGATGGTGATGCCCTCGTCGGCGGCGAGCGTCTCGACCCGGTCCATCGCGCGTCGACGCAGCTCGGGGTCCGTCGGGAGGAAACAGATCCCCGCGGCGTAGGTCTGGGAGCCGTCGGGGTCGGGTTCGGGGAGCTCGAAGCCTGCGGTGGCGCGCAGCAGTTCGTCGGGCAGCTGGATCAGGATTCCGGCGCCGTCACCGCTGTTGGTCTCGGCCCCTGCCGCACCGCGATGGTCGAGGTTCTCCAGGGCGAGCAGGCCGTCGGCGACGATCGAATGCGAACGGCGGCCGTGGATGTCGGCGACCATCGCCACGCCACACGAGTCGACCTCGGCCTCCGGGTCGTACAGACCCTGCTTGGCCGGGAGCGCAGAAAACAGCATCACTACCTCCACCCGAACCGCGAACGGTCCGCCTGCTGAGTGTCCAATGGGACAGCACTGGCCCGAGGAGCATTGCGCGACGCGCGGGTGACCGTGCCGAGATCGGTACCGGGGTGAGTCGGAATCGTCGTGGCTTCTCGAGGGCCGTGACGGTCGGTACCGGGCGGAGGGGTCGCGCGCCGTGAGATCCGATCCTATCCGAACCTCACAAGCACCGTCGGTGCGGAAATGCTGTGACACTCACGACCGAACGGACACACGGCGGGGACAGAAGTCCGGAGGTGAGTCCCTCAGGACTTGTCGGAGTCCTCCGAGGACACCTCGGGACCTGCGGTGTCGGTACCTGATTCCTCGGCACCTGACCCCTCGGCACCTGACACCTCGTCGACGGGCGCCGCGTCGGGGGTGGCTTCGTCGGGGTTGGAATCGTCCGGGGTGGCTTGGTCGGGGGTAGCGGCCTCGGGCGTTACCTCGTCGGAGGTGGCTTCCTCGGGGGTGACGGCCTCGGGTGTTGTCTCGTCACGAGTTGCCTCGTCAGGAGTTGCCTCGTCAGGAGTTGCTTCATCAGGCGTTGCCTGCTCAGTCGCCACCTGTTCGGTGGTCGCCTGTTCGGTGGTCGCCTGTTCGGTGGTCGCCTGTTCGGTTGTCGCCTCATCAGCCGTTGCTTCGGCGTCGGATTCGGCGTCGGACCCCGTGGACCCGGGCGTCGTCTCGGGAACCGATACAGGAGCGCCGTCGGCTTCGGGCTCGGCGGTCTCCGGCTCGCCGGGGGCGTCGTCGGCCTCCGGTTCGATGGGAGCGTCGTCGGCCTCCGGCTCGATGGTCGGTTCGACAGCCTCCCATTCGTCGGCCGCAGGCTCCACAGCCTCCGACTCCACAGCGTCCGACTCGACGCCCTCCGACTCGACGGCCTCCGGTTCGACAGCCTCCGGTTCGACGGCTGCCGGTACCTCGTCGTCCAGTTCCTCGTCGTACCAGTCGTCGACGTAGCCCGCGATGCCCTGTTCCTCGAGTTCGGCGGCGCGGTCCTCGTGGTACATCTCGAGGCCCTGCTCGCGACCCTTGGGCGCGACCACGAAATAGATGATCGCGGCGAGGAACACCAGTGCCGCGGTGAAGAGGTTCGGGCGGATACCGGCGATGTCGTTGGCGACGGCGGCGCGGTCGTCGCGCAGCATCTCCACGAAGAACCTGCCGAGGCAGTAGCCGGCGACATACAACGCGAACAGCCTGCCGTGGCCGATGCGGAACCGACGGTCCAGAACCACCAGGACCACGACGATCAGCACGTTCCACAGCAGCTCGTAGAGGAACGTCGGGTGCACCACCCGGTCCACGACGCCGTTCGACACGCCGTCGATCAGGCCGGGATCGGCGTAACCGGCGGAGTTCTCTCGTTCGAAGATCTCCAGACCCCACGGCAGCGTCGTCTCCCGGCCGTAGAGCTCCTGATTGAAGTAGTTGCCGAGACGACCGATGGCCTGCGCCAACAGAATCGGCGGCGCGATCGCGTCACCGAATGCAGGCAGGCGGATCCCGCGGCGTCGAGCGCCGATCCAGGCGCCGACCGCACCCAGCGCGACCGCACCCCAGATCCCGAGACCGCCGTCCCAGATCCGGAAGACATCGGCAGGCTCCTTGAGCGCATCCGCGCCGAAATAGGTCTTCCAGTCGGTGATCACGTGATAGACACGACCACCGATCAGACCGAACGGGACCGCCCAGATCGCGACGTCGAGAACCTCGCCGTCCTGGCCGCCGCGAGCGACCCACCGACGATTACCCCACCAGACAGCGATGACGATGCCCGCGATGATGCACAGCGCGTAGGCGCGCAGCGGGAACGGCCCGATCTCCCACACGCCCTGGGGCGGACTGGGGATGTAGGCCAGCAACGTCGAGCTCGGCGCGATCACGGTGTCACCCTAACCGACCCCACCGCCGGTACCACGCGTGCCACCGGGGCCTGCGGTGATCCGATCAGACGGCAGCGCGGCGCGACCGAACGCCCTCGGCGAGCTCGGACACCAGCGAGGCAAGCCGATCCTGACCCGCCTTGGCCGCGGTCACGAGCGCCGAACCGACGATCACGCCGTCCGCGTACGAGGCGATCTGCGCGGCCTGCTCACGGTTTCGGACACCCAGGCCGACGCCGATCGGGATGTCGGAGTACTCACGCACACGCGCACACAATTCGGGGGCCATGTCCGACACCGCATCTCGCGCACCGGTCACACCCATCGTGGACGCGGCGTAGACGAAGCCGCGCGAGGCGTCGACGGTGAGCGCGATCCGCTCGGTCGTCGAGGACGGGGCAACCAGGTAGATGCGGTCGAGACCGTACTCGTCCGACGCCGCATGCCACTGCGAGCCCTCTTCGGGGATCAGGTTCGGCGTGATGAGCCCGGCCCCGCCCGCGTTGGCGAGGTCGCGCGAGAAGTTCTCGACGCCGTACTGCAGCACCGGATTCCAGTAGCTCATGACCACGGCGTGACCGCCCGCGGAGGTGATGGCCTCGACCGCGGTGAACACGTCACGCACGCGGACCCCGTTGATGATGGCCTGGTCGGCGGCGTCCTGGATGGTCGGACCGTCCATGACGGGATCCGAGTAGGGCACGCCGACCTCGATGATGTCGCAACCGGCCTCGACCATGGTCCGGAAGGAGGCGAGCGACTCGTCGACGGTCGGGAAGCCGACCGGCAGATAGCCGATGAGCGCGCTACGGCCCTCGTCGCGGCACTTCTCGAAGACGGGACCGAGCTTGGACGGGCTCGCCTGTGCGCTCATGCCTGTTCTCCCGGCTTCTGGGTGTCGGTGGATGTGTGCGCCTCGTCCTGCGACGGCGGGGTGTCGAACAGACCGAACCAGCGGGCGGCGGTGTCGACGTCCTTGTCGCCTCGTCCGGACAGGCTGACCACGATGACCGCCCCCTCGCCGAGTTCCTGACCCAGCTTGAGTGCGCCGGCGACCGCATGGGCCGACTCGATCGCGGGGATGATGCCCTCACGCCGGCTCAGCAGCGCGAGCGCGTCCATCGCCTCGGTGTCGGTGATCGGGCGGTATTCGGCGCGGCCGGTGTCCTTGAGGTAGGCGTGCTCGGGACCGACGCCCGGGTAGTCCAGACCCGCGGAGATCGAATGGGATTCGATCGTCTGCCCGTCCTCGTCCTGCAGCAGGTAGGAGTACGCACCCTGGAAAGCGCCGGGCGTACCGCCGGTGAAAGTGGCTGCGTGGCGACCGGTTTCGACGCCGTCGCCGGCTGCCTCGAAGCCGACGAGCCGGACACCCTCGTCGTCGATGAAGGGATGGAAGATGCCGATCGCGTTGGAGCCGCCACCGACGCACGCGGTCACCGCATCGGGCAGACGGCCTGCCTTGTCGAGGATCTGGACGCGGGCCTCGAGGCCGACGACGCGCTGCAGATCGCGCACCATGACCGGGAACGGATGGGGTCCGGCAGCGGTCCCGAAACAGTAGTAGGTGTTGTGCGCGTTGGTGACCCAGTCACGCATCGCCTCGTTGATCGCGTCCTTGAGGGTCGCCGAACCGTTGTCGACGGCGATGACCTCCGCGCCGAGCAGACGCATCCGGGCCACGTTGAGCGCCTGGCGATCGGTGTCGACCCGGCCCATGTAGATCACGCACTCGAGACCGAGCAGCGCACACGCGGTCGCGGTAGCGACCCCGTGCTGACCCGCGCCGGTCTCGGCGATGATGCGGCGCTTGCCCATCCGCTGGGCCAGAAGAGCCTGTCCGAGAACGTTGTTGATCTTGTGTGACCCGGTGTGGTTGAGGTCCTCGCGCTTGAGGAAGATGCGCGCTCCCCCGGCCATCTCCGACAGTCGGCGGGCCTCGTACAACGGCGACGGCCGGCCGGCGTAGTCACGCTGCAGACGGTCGAGCTCGGCGAGGAAATCGTCGTCGTTGCGGAGTTTGAAATAGGTGGCGGTGACCTCGTCGATGACCGCCATCAACGCCTCGGGAACGTGCCGGCCCCCGTAGACGCCGAAATGGCCCTGCTCATCGGGCTCGAGCGACGTACGCGTGGTCAACCCGACGCTGGCGGCCGGAAGCGACAAGGTCTCAGACGATTCATGCTGGGCGGTCACTACATCTCACTGTCGATCGGGCCGACGACGACATGGGCCGAACACGACCCGAAGGCGTTGTCAGCGAACAGGTTTAGGGCAGGACGGGTGGGTACCCGCGGTCACCAGCTCGCGCACCGCGGCACGGGGGTCACCACTGGTCACGAGTCCCTCGCCGACGAGTACGGCGTCGGCGCCGGCACCCGCGTAGGCCAGCAGGTCCGCGGTCCCCCGCACACCCGACTCGGCGATACGGATGGTCTCGGTGGGCAGCCCCGGAGCGATACGCGAGAAGGTGTCGCGTTCGACCTCGAGGGTCTTGAGGTTGCGGGCGTTGACGCCGACCACCGAGGCACCGGCTTCGAGTGCGCGATCGGCTTCCTCCTCGGTGTGCACCTCCACGAGCGCGGTCATGCCCAGGCTCTCGGTGCGGTCGAGGAGCGAGGCCAGGACGTTCTGCTCGAGTGCGGCGACGATCAGAAGGATGACGTCCGCGCCGTGGGCGCGGGCCTCATGGATCTGATAGGTGCCGACGATGAAGTCCTTGCGCAGCACCGGGATGTTCACGACGGCGCGGACGGCGTCGAGGTCGGCGAGTGAGCCGCGGAAGCGTCGTTCCTCGGTGAGCACGCTGATCATGCGGGCGCCACCCTCCTCGTAGGAGCGGGCGAGCTCTGCGGGGTCCCCGATGTTGGCGAGTTCACCCTTGGACGGGCTGGCGCGCTTGACCTCGGCGATGACGCCGATACCGGGTTGGCGGAGTGCGGCCATCGCGTCCTTGGGACCGGGAGCCTTCGACGACGCCGCCTTGACAGCCGCGAAGTCGACCACCGCTTCGCGAGCGGCGACGTCGGCTTTCACTCCCTCGATGATCGACTCGAGAACGTTGGGCATGCTCACAGCGACTTGCTCCCTTTCGCTCGTCGTGTGCACTCAGGGTAGACGGGGCCTCCCGCCCATCTGCGGCCGGGTTGCAAGATCTTTACCGACGCCACACCGTCGGCCCGCACCGGGCAGTGGAACACACGTGCCGCCGTCGATCGGGGGGTCAGCGGTCGCCGGAGCCGGGCGTATCCGGGCCGGATGTGTCCGAGTCGGGCGTGCCCGAGTCGGTCGGGTCGATGCCGGTGTCGAGCGCATCCCACATCATTCGTTCGTTCGCGTCGGGTGCGTGCCCATCGCCGCCCGCGGCGCGATCACCATTGCTGTCCGCGGTGCGCTCACCGTTGCCGTCGACCCCTGCCGAGGGGGTGTCGGCCACCGAGCCTGCGGCCTTACGCCGCTCGTAGTCGGCGAAGATCTCGGTTTCGAGTTCCTCGCGCCGCGCGGCGGGTGTCGTGTACTTCGACGACGACGACGTCGTCGCACCTTTCACGACGCGCAGCAGCGTGACCGCGGCGGCGACCGCACACACCGTGCCGACCAGGACGACGATGGCGGCCAGCGAGTTGGTGTCGATGTAGATCACGACGTACCGGTCGGGGATGCTGCCGGCGTCGGCGGCATAGTCGGAATCGGCTCCCCCGACGACCAGCGAGATCGCCGGGAATGCCGCCAGCACTCCGCCGGCCGCGACCAGCAGCGCCACGATTCGCAGCGCCCAGCCGCGAACCAGGAGTGCCGCGGCGATCCCCGCGAGGTACACCAGTGCGAGCGGGGTGAGCCACGGACTCCAGTCGGCCCCGTTCACCTCGAACGCGCGCTGGGGTGACAGTCCGTCCTCGGCGGAGATGGTCGCCCAGGTCATGCGGCTCGCACCCCAGAACGCGGCGGCGGCCGCGGCCATCAGGAGCGCGGCGACGATCTGCAAGCGTCGCACCGACTTGCGTCGGATGGCCTCGAGGTCAGCGTCGGAGTAGCTCACGATGCCCCTCCGACACGACGCATGGTGGACGCGGCGGCGACCGCGTTGAGCACCGCGGTGGCCTTGTTGCGCGCCTCGTTGTATTCGTACTCGGGCTCGCTGTCGGCGACCACCCCTCCGCCGGCCTGCACGTAGGCCTGCCCGCGGGCGAGCAGGGCGGTTCGGATGGCGATGGCGGTGTCGGCGTTGCCTGCGAAGTCGAGGTAGCCGACGATGCCGCCGTAGAGACCGCGTCGGGTCTTCTCGTGTTCGTCGATGAGTTCCATCGCACGCACCTTGGGTGCACCGGTGAGCGTTCCGGCCGGGAAACATGCGGTGACCGCGTCGAGTGCGTGCTTGTCGTCGCGCAGGGTCCCCGACACGGTCGAGACCAGGTGCATGACGTGGCTGTAGCGCTCGATGTGGCGGTAGTCGCTGACCTTGACGGTGCCCGGTATGCAGACTCGCCCGAGGTCGTTGCGACCGAGATCGACCAGCATCAGGTGCTCGGCGTTCTCCTTCTCGTCCTCGAGCAGTCCCTTGCCGAGGAGCTGGTCCTCTTCCTCGGTCGCGCCGCGCCAGCGGGTGCCGGCGATGGGATGGGTGGTCGCCACCCGGTCGGCCACCGTGACCAGAGCCTCGGGACTGCTGCCGACGATCGTGAACGGCTGTCGCGCAACGGCGTCGCTGGTGTCGGAATCTGTTGCGGCCCATTCGGTCCCGGGCATGCGCAGCAGGTACATGTACGGGCTCGGGTTGGATGCGCGCAGCACGCGGTAGACGTCGAGCGGGTCGGCGTCGGAGTCCATCTCGAACCGCATCGACGGCACGACCTGGAACGCCTCCCCCGCCTCGATCTCGCCGACGATGCTGGTGACGATCTCGCTGTACTCGGCCAGTGAGCGCTGAGCGCGGAAGTCGGGGCTCGGACGGTCGAAGGTGGAGACGGTCGACGGGGCGGGCGCGGCGAGCGCCTCGGTCATGTCGTCCAGGCGCGCGAGCGCGTCGGCGTAGGCCTCCTCGGCCCGCTCGTCGGAACCGTCCCAGTTCACCGCATTGGCGATCAGCGTGATCGTGCCCTCGTGGTGGTCGACGGCCGCGAGGTCGGTGGCCAGCACCATCATCATGTCCGGGAGGCCGAGGTCGTCGACCGTGGTCTCGGGGAGACGTTCGAGGCGTCGCACCATGTCGTAGGCCATGAAGCCGACGAAGCCGCCGGTCAGCGGCGGCATACCGGGCAGCGGGTCCGTCTTGAGCACACGCAGCGACTCGGCGAGGACGTCGAGGGCGTCGCCGCCGGTGGGGGCGCCTGCAGGCACCGAACCCCACCAGTGCGCCTGACCGTCGACGACGGTGAGCGCCGACGGTGCGCCCGCGCCGATGAACGACCAGCGCGACCACGACCGGCCGTTCTCGGCCGACTCGAGCAGGAACGTGCCCGGTCGCTCGCCGGCGAGCTTGCGGTAGGCCGACAGGGGCGTCTCGGAGTCGGCGAGCACCTTGCGGGTCACCGGCACCACGCGATGGTCGCGGGCGAGGTCGAGGAACTCCTCGAGAGAGGTGGTGGCGGCCTGCGCCGACGAGGTGGCGGTCATCCGAGCGGCTCGCCGCCGACGCCCCACTGGGACCGGGGTACCTCGGTGATGGTGACCCAGACCGAATCGGGGTTCTTGCCGGTGGCCTTGGCGTAGGCCTCGGTCACCGCCGCGATGGTCTCGCGCTTGACGCGGTCGGACAGTCCCGGCGTCTGCGAGATCTGGATGAGGGGCATGGGCACGCCGCCTTTCTTCGGGTCTCGATCTATTGTGCTGGGCCGGCGGACTCCGGTGCCGGGTCGGCCCCGGTCCGGGCGTCGGCCCCGAAGGTCAGCGACTCGGTGTCGAAGCAACTGTGATTGCCGGTGTGACAGGCCGCCCCGACCTGATCGACGACGAGCAGGACGGTGTCGCCGTCGCAGTCCAGACGGGCGTCGTGCACGTACTGCGTGTGGCCGCTGGTCTCACCCTTGACCCAGTACTCCTGACGCGACCGCGAGTAGTACGTGCCCTTGCGGGTCGCCAGCGTGCGTTCCAGTGCGACGTCGTCCATCCACGCGACCATCAGGACCGTTCCGGTGCCGCGCTCCTGCGCGACCGCGGTGAACAATCCGTCGGCATTGCGCTTGAGCCGGGCGGCGAGATCGGGATCGAGTGCCATCAGCGAACTCCCCTGTCGGTGGTGGACGGATCGGGGGCGGACGGATCGGGGGCGGACGGATCGGGGGCGGACGAATCGGGGCCGGACGAATCGGGGCCGGACCGGTACGGCTCGTTGCTCATCGGACGGTGATCCCCGCGTCGCGCATGGCCGCCTTGACCTCGGCGACGGTCAGTTCGCCGAAGTGGAAGACCGATGCCGCGAGGACCGCGTCCGCGCCCGCCTCGACGGCCGGTGCGAAATCCTCGACCTTCCCGGCGCCGCCGCTGGCGATCACCGGTACCGACACCGCCGCCCGGACCGCGGCCAGCATGCGCAGGTCGAAACCCGCCTTGGTGCCGTCGGCGTCCATCGAGTTCAGCAGGATCTCGCCGACCCCGAGTTCCTGTCCGCGGACCGCCCATTCGATGGCGTCGATCCCGGTGCCCTTGCGACCGCCATGGGTGGTGACCTCCCAGCCCGACGGGGTGGGTTTCGAACCCTCGGGAACGGTGCGCGCGTCGACCGACAGCACGATGCACTGTGAGCCGTACCGCCGGCTCATCTCGCCGAGCACCTCCGGCCGGGCGATGGCCGCGGTGTTGACGCTGACCTTGTCGGCACCGGCACGCAGCATGGTGTCGACGTCGTCGACCGTGCGGATGCCGCCACCGACGGTGAGCGGGATGAAGACCTGGTCCGCAGTGCGCTTCACGACGTCGATCATCGTGGAGCGGCCCGAGCTCGACGCGGTGACGTCGAGGAAGGTCAGCTCATCGGCGCCCTCACGGTCGTAACGCTCGGCGAGCTCGACGGGGTCGCCTGCGTCGCGCAGGTTCTCGAAATTCACGCCCTTCACGACGCGGCCGTCGTCGACATCCAGGCACGGGATGACCCGGGTCGCCAGAGTCATCGTCGGGTCTCCTTCATGTCGGTGCGCTCCATGGGTCGGGCCGGCCTCTCTCCTACGGAATCCTGGCTCGCGGACGGTCCGGCGGTCACGGCGACCACTCTCCGATCGTCTCGCCGATGACCTGCATCAGTCCCGCATGCACGCGCGGGGCCCCGGCCACGAGAGAGGGCGACGCGACGGTCCACGGCTCTCCTGCGATGTCGGTCGCCACACCGCCGGCCGCGCGGACCAGGGCGGCGCCCGCGGCGTTGTCCCACGGATGGCGGCCGAAGGCCACCGCCCCGCCGAACACCCCGGCGGCGGTGAACGCCATGTCCACACCGGTGGATCCGGTCATCCGGATGCGGGCGGCGCGGGTGCTGACCTCACGGAGCAGGTCGGCGCGACGTGCGCCCGGGTAAGGCCCGCCGCTTCGCGCATTGAACGGACCGAAGGCGATCGCGGCCTCCTCGAGCGGGATGTCCGGCGGCGGTGAGACCGCCTCGCCGTCGATCAGCAGCGGACCGTCGGCGTGCGCGGCGTAGCGGCGCCCGACCAGGGGCAGCCAGGTGAGTCCGAGAGTGGCCTCGCCGTCGACGACGAGGCCGAGGAGGATGCCGGTGAGCGGCATGCCCGCGGAGTAGTTGAAGGTGCCGTCGATCGGATCGAGGACCCACACCGGACCGTCGACGACGTCGGCGCCGCCGAATTCCTCCCCGTGCACCGGGATCTGGGTGCGATCGGCCAGTTCGGCACCGATGGAACGTTCGAGATCGAGATCGATCTGGGTGGCGAAGTCGGTGCCGCCCTTGTGCACCGCGCTCGGCGCACCCTGGCCGTCGACGAAGCGATCGACGGCGCGGTCGAGGATCGACCCCGCGGTGTCGAGGAGCCGTGGCAGGTCGAGAGTGGCTTCCGAAGCGCTCATCAGACCCCGGCGACGGCCGTCAGGGCCTCGGGCAGCGTGAAGCGGCCCGCGTACAGCGCCTTGCCGACGATGGCTCCCTCGACACCCTGATCGGTGAGGCCGGCGATCGCGACGAGATCGTCGACGGCCGAGACGCCACCGGAGGCGACGATCGGGGCGTCGGTGGCAGCGGCCACCTCGGCGAGCAGTTCCAGGTTGGGACCCTTGAGCGTGCCGTCCTTGGACACATCGGTCACCACGTAGCGTGCGCAGCCGTCGCGGTTGAGTCGCTCCAGGACCTCCCAGAGGTCCCCGCCGTCGGTGACCCAGCCCCGTCCGCGCAGACGGTAGGACTCGCCGTCCCGGATGACGTCGAGTCCGACGGCGATCCGGTCGCCGTGTTCGGCGATCGCACGGGCGCACCACTCGGGGTTCTCGAGGGCGGCGGTGCCGAGGTTCACGCGGGTGCAGCCGGTGGCGAGCGCGGCGGCGAGCGAGTCGTCGTCGCGGATTCCGCCGGACAACTCGACCTTCACGTCGAGCTCACCGACGACACCGGCGAGCAGGTCGCGGTTGTCGCCACGGCCGAACGCCGCGTCGAGATCGACGAGGTGGATCCACTCGGCACCGTCGCGCTGCCATGCCAGGGCGGCGTCCCGCGGCGAGCCGTAGGAGGTCTCGGTGCCGGCCGCCCCCTGGACCAGGCGGACCGCCTGCCCGTCGGCGACGTCGACGGCGGGAAGGAGCTCGAGAGTGCTGCCCATGGGTGAATCTTTCCTGTCTGTGTGCGTGTTCTCGGCGTGCATGTTCTTGTCGGCGTGCGTGTTCGGTGTGCGGTGTTCCTCGTGGGGCGGGTCGGGTGTCGCGGCATCCGTGCTCAGGAAGCGTCCGGGCGATGGCCCGCCTGCTCGGCGAGCATCGCCGCCCGGGCGCGATTGACCATGCGGTTTGCCACCGTACCGATCGCGGCGATCATCGCCGCCACCGCTACCAGTGCGGCGACCAGACCCGCGAACGGCGACCAGTGCGCGCACAGCACGATGACGGGCACCGACACCGCCAGGACGAGCACGCCCGCGCCGAGAGCGTAGAACGCGAGTTTGGCGATCGAGAAACCGGCGGCGGGCCGCAGGGCCGGGCCCTGGACGCCGCGATCCGCCGGAGACTCCCCGCCCAGGGTCATGACAGTGCCCGCACCCAGTTCTCGAGGAGGTGAGCGCCGGCGTCACCGGACTTCTCCGGATGGAACTGCGTGGCCGAGAGCGGGCCGTTCTCGACCGCGGCCAGGAATCGGCCGCCGTGTTCGGACCAGGTCAGTTTGGGTGCGGTCAGCGGCGAACCCTCGTTGTCCATCTCCCACGTCTGCGCCGCGTAGGAGTGCACGAAGTAGAACCGCGTGTCGGCGTCGAGGCCGTCGAACAACACCGAGCCCTCCGGCGCGTCGACCGTGTTCCAGCCCATGTGCGGCAACACCGGCGCGGGAAGCTGGGTGACGCTACCCGGCCATTCGCCGCACCCGTCCGCCTCCACACCGAACTCGACGCCGCGCTCGAAGAGGATCTGCATGCCGACGCAGATGCCGAGAACGGGTCGGCCACCCGCGAGGCGTCGACCCACGATGCGGTCACCCTTGACCGCGCGCAACCCGTCCATGCAGGCGGCGAAGGCGCCGACGCCCGGCACGACCAGGCCGGTGGCCTCGAGGGCGGTGGTGAAGTCGGAGGTCACGGTCACCGTCGCGCCGGTCCGTTCCAGGGCGCGCTGCGCCGACCGGAGGTTGCCGGAACCGTAGTCCAGGATGGTGACGTCGATGCTCACAGCGCACCCTTCGTCGACGGCACACCACTCACCCGTGCGTCGTACTCGGTCGCCGCGCGCAGGGCCCGCGCCACCGCCTTGAACTCGGCTTCGGTGATGTGATGCTGGTCGCGGCCGTAGAGCACCCGGACATGCAGGGCGATGCGGGCGTTGAGTGCTATCGACTCGAAGACGTGCCGGTTGATGACCGTCGAGTACGGCACACCCGGGTAGCCGCCGATCACCGCGGTGAGCATGTGGTCGGGTTCGCCGGTGTGCACGCAGTAGGGGCGTCCGGACACGTCGACGACGGCCTGCGCGAGCGTCTCGTCCATCGGAATCCAGGAGTCGCCGAAGCGGCGGATGCCCTTCTTGTCGCCGAGGGCCTGCCCCAGTGCCTGGCCGAGGACGATCGCGGTGTCCTCGATGGTGTGATGGCCCTCGACCTCGATGTCGCCCTGCGCCTTGACCGTGAGGTCGAAGCTGCCGTGCTGACCGAAGGCGGTGAGCATGTGGTCGAAGAAGGCGATGCCGGTGGAGATGTCGGTGACCCCGGTGCCGTCGAGGTTCAACTCGACGACGATCGAGGATTCCCTGGTCGTCCGTTCGACCTTGGCGATCCGCGGTGTCGGGCTCCCGGGTGTGGGGGTGCTCACTGAGTGTTCTCCAGATCTGTTGAGGCGAGCGTGCGGCTGATGTCGAGGAAGGCGTCGTTCTCGTGCGCCAGGCCGATGGTCACGCGGAGGTGACCGGCGATCCCGACGTCGCGGATGAGGACGCCGTTGTCGAGGTAACGCTGCCACGACGCCGGAGCATCCCGGAACCTCCCGAACAGCACGAAGTTGGCGTCGGAGTCGACGACGCGGTACCCGAACTCCGACAGTGCGGCGACGACGCGCTCGCGTTCGGCGATGATCGCCGCGACACCTGCGAGGGTGTCGTCGCTGTGCCGCAGCGCCGCGCGCGCGGCGGCCTGGGTCAGCACCGACAGGTGGTACGGCAGCCGGACGAGCTGGATGGCGTCGACGACCGCAGGCGCGGCGGCGAGGTAGCCGAGGCGTCCGCCGGCGAAGGCGAAGGCCTTGCTCATGGTGCGGCTGACGACGACCTTGGCCGGGAACTCGTCGAGGAGTTCGACGGCACTCGGCGCGGCCGAGAACTCGCCGTACGCCTCGTCGACGATGACGATGCCCGGTGCCGCCTCGACGATGCGCCGGAGGTCGGCGAGCGGGATCGAACCGCCGGTCGGGTTGTTCGGCGAGGTGACGAAGACGACGTCGGGCAGCCGGTTGGCGACCTCGGCCACGGCGTAGTCGGTGTCGAGTGTGAAGTCACCGGCGCGCGCGGCGACCAGCCACGTGGTGTCGGTGCCGTCGGCGATGATCGGGTGCATCGAATACGACGGCACAAAGCCCAGTGCGCTGCGTCCCGGTCCCCCGAACGCCTGCAGCAACTGCTGCAGGATCTCGTTGGAACCGTTTGCCGCCCAGAGGTTCTCGACGCCTAGCTGCACACCGGTGGCCCGGGTGAGATAGGCGGCCAGATCGGTACGCAGGGCGACGGCGTCGCGGTCGGGGTAGCGGTGCAGCTCGCCGGCTGCCTCGCGGACCGAGTCGGCGACGTCGTCGATCAGCGCGGCCGAGGGGGGATGCGGGTTCTCGTTGGTGTTGAGAATCACCGGGACCTTGAGTTGCGGTGCGCCATAAGCACTCTTGCCGCGCAGATTCGCGCGCAGGGGAAGGTCGTCGACGGTGATGCGCGCCCCGGGGATGCGGCTGGTCGCAGCGTCGGAGGCAGTCACGAGGTGACGCTCCCCAGGAAACGCTGCTTGACCGCGTCGCCGTGGCCCGGAAGGTCTTCGGCGTCGGCGAGGGTCACGACCTTGTCGGCGACCTCACGCAGGGCGGCCTCGTCGTAGTCGATGACGTGGACGCCCTTGAGGAAGGTCTGCACGGACAGACCCGAGGCGAACCGCGCCGAACCCGACGTCGGGAGAACGTGATTGGAGCCCGCGCAGTAATCGCCGAGGCTGACCGGTGCATACGGGCCGACGAAGATCGCACCCGCGTTGTGCACGCGGTCGGCGACCGTGGCGGCGTCGCGCGTCTGGATCTCGAGGTGCTCGGCGGCGTAGGCGTCGACGACGGCGAGTCCGGCTTCGAGGTCGTCGACGAGGACGATTCCGGATTGCTCCCCCGCCAGCGCCGTGGTGACGCGCTCGCGGTGTTTGGTCGTGGCGACCTGGGCGTCGAGCGCGATGTCGACGGCGTCGGCGAGCTCGGCGCTGTCGGTGACGAGCACAGAGGCGGCGAGGACGTCGTGCTCGGCCTGGCTGATCAGGTCGGAGGCGAGGATGCCGGGATCGGCCGAGTCGTCGGCGAGGATCGCGATCTCGGTCGGTCCTGCCTCGGAGTCGATCCCGACCACGCTGCGGCACAGTCGCTTTGCGGCGGTGACGTAGATGTTGCCGGGGCCGGTGATGAGGTCGACGGGGTCGAGCACGGCGTTCGGCTCGTCGGCCGCGCCGGTGTCGACGCCGCCATAGGCGAGGAGGGCCACGCCCTGGGCACCGCCCACGGCCCACACCTCGTCGACGCCGAGCAGTGCGCACGCGGCGAGGATGGTCGGGTGCGGCCAGCCGCCGAAGTCCTTCTGCGGGGGCGATGCGACGACGAGCGAGCCGACGCCCGCCTCCTGAGCGGGGACGACGTTCATGATCACCGACGACGGGTAGACCGCATTGCCGCCGGGAACGTAGAGGCCGACGCGACGGACCGGGATCCACTTCTCACTGACGACGCCGCCGTCGACCACCTGCGTGCGGGTGGTCTCCCGGCGCTGGTCGGCGTGGACCTTCCGAGCGCGGGCGATGGATTCGCGCAGCGCGTCGGCGACCTGCGGGTCGAGGTTCGCCAGTGCATCTGCGATGACCTGGGCGGGCACCCGCACCGACGCCGGCCGGACACCGTCGAACTTCTCACCGAAGTCGAGCGCGGCGCTGCTGCCGCTCTCGGCCACCGCATGCACCACCGGCGTCACCGTGTCGAGGACGGCGTTGACATCGGTACCCCCGCGGGGCAGCGCACGACGCAATTCGGCGAGCGTAGGCGTGCTACCGCGCAGGTCAATTCGGGCGAGCATGATCTCTCCTGGTGGTGCGAGAATGTACCCATCCAGGATACGGGTCGCTCGCCAGCGGGTTTCCCACGCGGTGGTGACAGCGGTTCGCCGGTCGTCGAATATCCGCTTGACCTTTCCGTTGCGGCAACTTCTACGGTCGAAGACGAGGCCGGAACCACCGGCCTCACGGACGATGGGAATCGCGATGATCTGGTCGATCGCCGAGGTGGCGAGGATGTCGGGGGTCACCGCCCGCACCCTGCGGCACTACGACGACATCGGACTGCTCACGCCTGCCCGGGTGGGCGCCAACGGCTACCGCTTCTACGAGGAGGAGCAACTGCTGCGACTGCAGCAGATCCTCGTCCTGCGCGAACTCGGCCTGGGACTGGCCGAGATCGCCGAGTCGGTCGACTCCGAGCCGAACACGCTGGCCGCCCTGAGAAGACAACACATCCGCCTGCTCGCGGAGCGTGACCGCATGGCTCGCATGGCGCAGACCGTGGCACGCACCATCGCCGAGCTCGAAGGGAAGACGCAGATGACAGACAAGGTCAACCGCCCGGAGAATCTGTTCGAGGGCTTCGATCACACGCAATACGACGACGAGGCCCGCGAACGTTGGCCGGAAGAGTTCGAACAGTCTCGGCGCAACACCGCGGCATTGTCCCCCGAGGACGTCGAACAGATGCAGCGGGAACTGACCGCGGCGATGATCCGGATGGCCGAGTTCATGACCACCGGTACGCCGGTCGCCGACCCGGCGGTCCAGGAGGAGGTACACGAGCACTACCAGGGCATCTGCCGGTTCTGGACGCCTGATCGTGAGGCATACAAGTGCTTGGGGCAGATGTATGTGGACGACGAGCGGTTCACGGTGAACTACGAGAAGATCGCCGAGGGCCTCGCCGAGTACCAGCGGGACGCGATGGTCATCTACGCGGACGAGCGGCTCGGCGGATAGCCCCGCCGTGCTCCCGGGGCAGTTCGTGAGCCCCTGGGGGTCGGCAGTCCCTGACCGTCGGGGCCGCCTTTCGATGGGTAGGACACCCATGTGCCGGCGCAATCGCGCCGATGCTCCTACCGTGGAGCTGTGGCCACCGATCGGACGCCGACGAGCGCGTGGGCTGCCCGACGACCGAGAGGCAAGACAGTGTGCCAATACTGCGGGTGCCGCGACATGCCGTTGCTGCGGGACTACACCGCCGAGCACGAACGCGTCGTGAACTTCGGCGGGGACGCGGTGCGCGCGCTCGATGCGGGGGATCTCGACCGTGCACGCGACCTCGCCGGACGTCTCGCCGACGAACTCCGATCCCACTGGCGAGGCGAGGAGGACGGGTTGTTCGCCCAGCTGCTCGACACCGAGCACGACCTCTTCGTCGAGTACATCGACCCGCTCGTCGCCGAACACCGTGAACTCGGCGCGTTCCTGGCGTCGATGGATCTCGCCGATCCCGCCGACGAGGACAGATTCCGAGACGCGGTCTTCGCCCTCCATCTGCACATCGCGAAAGAAGAGGACGCGCTGTTCCCGGCGTCGGTGACCACACTCGACGGCGATCAGTGGGACGCCGCGATCGCGGCATGGCACCGGGCGCACCCCGGCGAGAAGATGCTCGAGACGGGCATCTAGGCGAGTCGCTCGGACACGGTCAGCAATAGGTATCGATCAGCGACACCTACTGCTGAACAGACGATCCCCCGACCGCATCGACAGCGCGTTATCACACACCACCGACATCCCCGGGCCCACAAGCATCTCCGACACTCGTTGCGCGCCAGTGGAATTGCAGGTCGTCTCGAACATGTATTCGCACTATCGGTTTCCCGAGGGGGGCGACAGCGGTGGCCGACATTGTTGCCGATTCCACGACCGCCCCATCGGGCGGCGCCGGCGAGATCATCGCCGCAATCCACACCCTCGTCGGCCGGCTGCAGACGGCAGACCTGACGAAGTGCTCCGATGCCGAACTGGTCGACATCGCCGCCGAGACCGAAAGGGCCATTGCCCGAATCGGTTTCGCCGGTGACCGTCAGATCGTCGAAGCCACCGACCGCGGGCTGCCCCAGAAGACCGGGTACCGCAGCATCATCGGAGTTCATGACACACCGCCTCCGCATCGCCGAACCCATGCGTCGACGCAACCAGATGGTCGCCACCGCAACATTTTCCGATCTCACGACCGGTGAGCCACTGTCGCCGCAGCACCCGACGCTGGCCGACGCCTTCGCCGACGGACGGGTGGGTTCGGCCCACGTGCGCGCTGTCATCGACGTGCTCGACCAGATTCCCCACGCCGTCGATCACGACGTGAAGGTGGCCGCCGAACGACAGATGACCGAGATCGCCGTCGACCACACCCCCGCCGACATCACCAATCTCGGCGCACGACTCCTCGCACACCTCGACCCCGACGGCACCCTCACCGACGACGCCGACCGCACCCGCCGCCGCAACCTCTGGCTCAATCGACAGCGCGCCGACGGCACCGCCAAGATGACCGGAAATCTCACACCCGAGTTGGCTGCCCGGATCTCCACGATGCTCGCCGTCTGGGCCAAACCCGGGATGAACAACCCCAACGACCCTGAATCGCCCTGCGGCGCCTACGAAGACGCCGACCCGGCCCAGGTCGCGGCCGCCGCCGATCGCGATGACCGTACACCCGCCCAACGCAACCACGACGCGTTCGACGCTCTCCTGAAGGCAGTCCTGGAAGACGGGTTGTTGGGGTGAGACCCACCGCGGGCTTCCGGTGCAGCTGATCGTCAAAGCCGACCTCAACGATCTCATCCGCGAAGCCGGTCTGGCGACCACCGCGACCGGCAACCTTCTGCCCATCTCCGACGTCCTCGCCCTCGCCGCCGACGCCCAGCCCCATCTCGCGGTGTTCAAAGACGCCACCGCCGTCCCGCTGTACTTCGGACACGGCAAACGGCTCGCCACCCGCGATCAGCGTCTGGTCTCCTTCGCCAGACCCGACGGCGAGGTGTGCTCGGCACCGGGCTGCGACCAACCCGCGACCCACGTGGAGATGCATCACGCCGAAAGAGACTGGGCCGACGGCGGATTCACCGACATCACCGACCTCGCACCGGCCTGCCCGAAACACAACCGGATGGTCAGCGGCCGCCCCGGCCACTACACCACCCGGATGCAACGTCACGGAGCCGACGAGGGCCGTTGCGTGTGGCGACTCAACACCCAGCCCGGCGCGCCACCCAACCCCGAACGCATCAACCGGCGACCCGACATACCCAGCCGGTTCGCCCGACATCTGACACAGGTGCGCGACGAGATCCACGGACCACAGACGTCCGGCGATGAGGCACGCCCTGGTGACCCGCACCCAGATGACCTGAGCCTCAGTCTGCGCCGGGTGATCGACTACCGACCGATGATCACGCCGGAGTCGCCACATCCACGCACTGAAACACGGCCTCTGACATCGGTCGAAGCCCACCTCGAACAGATCCTCGTCCGACACCGACTGCAGCGTAACGCAACTGGTTGATGGTGTCCGCGGGCTCGCGGTTCACTCAGATCAGGGGGCGCGTGCGGGCACCCGTTCGAGCCTGTCCGCCGGCAACCGTGCCTGACCGGCAGCCTCAGTCCTTCGGCCGCCTCAGTCCTTCGGCGCGGGGATGTCCAGACCCAGATCGAGCACGGTGACCGAATGGGTCAGCGCGCCGACGGCAAGATAGTCGACGCCGGTGCGGGCGTAGTCCGCGGCGACCTCCAGCGACAAACCTCCGGAGCTCTCCAGCTTGGTCTCCGGCGAGCGGGTGTTCCGACGCTGAACTGCCATCTGGGTTTCCCAGGGCTGGAAGTTGTCCAGCAACACCAGCTGTGGTTCGAGTTCGAGGACCTCGTCGAGCTGAGCCAGTGAATCCACCTCGACCTCCACCGGCAGTCCGGGAGCCGCGGCGTGCACCGCCTGCAGCGCCGCCGCGACGGACCCGGTGGCGGCCACGTGGTTGTCCTTGATGAGTGCGGCGTCGCCGAGTCCCATGCGGTGGTTGGCTCCCCCGCCGGCTCGTACGGCGTACTTCTGCAGCGAACGCAGTCCCGGCAACGTCTTTCGGGTGTCACGGATCGTCGCGCCGGTACCCTCGATCGCCGCCACCCACTCGGCGGTGGCCGTCGCGATACCCGACATGTGCGAGATCAGATTCAACGCGGTGCGTTCGGCGGTCAGCAGCGCGCGCGTCGGGGCGTGCACGGCGAGGACGACGGTGCCCGGCTCCACACGGGTGCCGTCGTCGACCCGGCTGGTGATCGAGTACCCGCCCGCGCCGATGACCTCGTCGAAGACGGCCTCGACGACGGGCACGCCCGCGATCACCCCGTGTGAGCGGCTGACGATCGCCGCGTCGACGGTCGCGTCCTCGGGCACGGTCGATGACGTGGTGACGTCGGGCCCGTAGCGGAGGTCTTCGTCGAGCGCGGTCCGGATCAGCGCACGGACCTCGTCGTCGACCGGCGATCCCAGGGTGCCACCCGCGGCCTGCCCGACGAATCCGTCGCCCACAGCAACTTCACTCACGCTCATTCGCCGGCCCCGGGGTTGCCGATCGCGATCATGCGCTCGACGCTCTTACGTGCCTTCTCGGCGACATCGGCGTCGACGAACACCTCGTCGCGTCCCTCACGCAGGCAGCGCAGCAGCGCGGCGGGGGTGATCATCTTCATGTACGGGCACGACGCGCGGTCGTTGACGGCCTGGAAGTCGATTCCGGGCGCGGCCTTGCGCAACTGGTGCAGCATGCCGATCTCGGTGGCGACGAGGACCTGCGAGGCGCCGGTCTGGCGTGCGGCGTCGAGCATGCCGCCGGTGGACAGGATCTTGACGCGATCCTCCGGGACCGCACCTTCGCCCGCGAGGTACAGAGCCGAGGTGGCGCAACCACATTCGGGGTGGATGAACAGATCGGCACCCGGGTGGGCGGCGGCCTGCTCGGCGAGCTCGTCGCCGTTGATGCCGGCGTGGACGTGGCATTCACCCGCCCAGATGTGGATGTTGTCGCGACCGGTCTCGCGCTTGACGTGCGCGCCGAGGAACTGGTCCGGCAGGAACAGCACATCCCGATCGGGATCGATCGAGGCGACGACGTCCACCGCGTTCGACGACGTGCAGCAGATGTCGGTGAGGCCCTTCACCTCGGCGGTGGTGTTGACGTACGACACGACGACCGCGTCGGGGAACTCGGCCTTCCACTCGCGCAGCTCGTCGGCGGTGATCGAGTCGGCCAGGGAGCAGCCGGCACGCTCGTCCGGGATCAGGACGCGCTTGTCGGGGCTGAGGATCTTGGCGGTCTCGGCCATGAAGTGCACGCCGCAGAAGATGATCTCGTCCGAGTCGACCTCGGCAGCGATGCGCGACAGCGCGAGGGAGTCACCGACGTGATCGGCGACGTCCTGGATCGCCGGCAGCTGGTAGTTGTGCGCGAGCAGGGTTGCGTTACGGGCACGTGCGAGGCGTCGAACCTCCTCCGCCCACTCCTGGGTCGGTTCCACTCCGGTGTAGCCACCGGGTGCGTCGAACCATGCGGCATCCATGAGCGCTGAGCCCGAACCCGCGGGCGCGGTCACGGCCGCGGGGCGATCACTGGTGATGCTCATTGCCACTCCTCTGGCTGTCCCGGCGGCGGCAAGCCGCCGGGTCACTGGTGTCCCCAGATCACGGGCCGTGTGTCCGAGGCAGGTTTTCGACTCATGGTCGAAAACATGTGCATCGTAACATTCGCCACACCTGGTTCATTCCCGCCGCCGGCACGGTCACCGGACACCGGTCACGGACACATCAGCGCATCCAGGTATCGATCGGTGATCCGCGACTGGACGAGACGGCCGACGGGCCCACCGATCCGGGTAAACCACTTCCCCGGCCGAGAGAAGGCGACGACGTGCGCGACCACGGTGTCATCGTCGAGCAGCTGCACCCAGAATCGTTCCTCACCGATCTCGGGATGCCCGGCGAGAGTCCCGTAGGCGAACCCGCGCTCACGTGGGGTGTCGATGATCTCGACCACCCGGCACCGCGCGGTGACACCGACACGCCCGAGGCCCAGTCGCATGCCGACGACCAGCCCCGACGCCGCCGGAGGGGTCGTCGCCTCGACATCGATGCCCGCGCGACGATGCATGTCCCACTCCAGGATTCGTTGCCCCGCGGCCGCGAAGCAGTCCCTCCCCGCACCGACGACGCGAGAGCGGCGCAGGTGGTGATAGCCGGCGGGCAACTCCGCGGCAGTGGCCCCGACCTCGGGATAGGTCAGGCCCATTCGTTGCACCGTCATCCGGCGCGTGCGACCTGGCCGTCGAGCACCAGTGCCAGGTCGTCGAGTGAGGTGTCCAGCGCACGCGCGAGCGCGGCGATCGTGGCGAATGCCGGTGTGGGCATCCGGCCGGTCTCGATCTTGCGCAGCGTCTCCGGTGAGATCCCGGCACCGAGCGCCACGTCGGCCAGCGGTCGGGCACCGCGGAGTTCGCGGAGCCGCGCACCCAGCCTGCGGCCGGCCGCGATCTGTTCCGGGGTCAACGGGTTACGCACCATGCGGACCAGCGTATCGGATTCGGTATTTCTATACCGGGATTACCGGCGCGTCGCAGGAGGAAGGCGACGTGCGGTATACCTATACCGGGAGATCGGTATTTCTATACCGGAACACGGCATGTCACGGAGGGACAACAACATGGTCGAACTGAAGTCACCGGCGGAGGTGGCCGCCATGGGAGTGACCGGGCGGTTCATCGCGGATCTGCTCGACGATCTCTCCGGCCGCGCCGACGTCGGGGTCAACCTCCTCGAACTCGAGGAACGCGCACGTGAACTCATCGCCGAACGCGGGGCCCAGTCGTGCTACTGGGACTACACCCCCTCCTTCGGGCGCGGACCGTTCCGCAATGTGATCTGCCTGTCGGTCAATGACGCAGTGCTGCACGGACTCCCCCACGACTACGTACTGGAGGACGGCGACCTGTTGTCGATGGACATCGCGGTGGCCATCGACGGCTGGGTCGCCGATTCGGCGCGCAGCCTCATCGTCGGGACGCCACGCCCCGATGATCAGCGTCTCATCGCCGCCACCGAGGAGGCATTGCAGGCTGCCATCGACGCCGCCCGTCCGAACGCCCGACTCGGCGACATCTCGGCCGCGATCGGGGCGGTCGCCAAGTCCTACGGCTATCGGGTCAACACCGAATTCGGCGGCCACGGGCTGGGCCGGACCATGCACGAGGACCCGCACGTGGCGAACACGGGCAGACCGGGTCGGGGGATGACACTCCAGCCCGGACTGACGCTCGCCCTCGAGCCGTGGTTCACCCTCGGGTCGGAACGCATCAAATTCGACGCCGACGGCTGGACCATCCGCTCGTTCGACGGCTCCCGCGGCGCCCACAGCGAACACACCATCGCGGTCACCGACGGGGAGGCGCTGGTGCTCACCACGGCGTGAGCGCGAGGTGTGTCCCGAGGTGTGGGTCGCCGAAGTGGGCTCCCCCGGCGGTACGGGCCATACAATCGACCGCATGCCTGCCGCCGGCTCCGAGCCTCCCGTCGCCGACGGCACCGCCCTCCGGGTCGAGGTTCTCAGCGTCGTACTGCAGATACGTCCACCGGCGACGGCCGAGACCACTGCGGAACCCACGCTGTGCGTGCTGCTGTCTGAGTCTGAGTCTGAGCCGGCGTCTGGGTCTGAGCGGGCGTCTGGGTCGGAGTCGGGGCGCTGGGTTCTGCCCGGCGGCGGCGTGGGCGCCGACGAGACGCTCTCGACCAGTGCCCGCCGGCTCGTCGCGGACACGATGGATGTCCGCGAGATCGCCCACCTCGAGCAGTTGTCGGTGTTCTCCGATCCGCATCGCGTTCCCGGGATTCGAACCATCGCATCCACTTACATGGGGCTGGTCCCCTCCGATGCGTCGGCGTCGTTGCCCGACGCCGCCCGCTGGTTCGCCGTCGACTCATTGCCCGCGGTCGCCTACGATCACGGCGAGATCATCGACACCGCACGACACCGCCTGGCCGCCAAGCTCTCCTACACCAACATCGCGTTCGCGCTGGCCCCGAAGCAGTTCCCGATGTCGCAGCTGTCCGAGATCTATTGCGCCGCACTCGGTTACCCGGTCGACACGACCAATCTGTTGCGCATCCTGAGTCGACGTGCCGTCGTGGTGGCAACCGGCACACTCGGCAAGACGGGGCGATCCGGAGGGCGGCCGCCTGCGCTCTACGCCTTCGCCGACACCGAGTTGCGCGTCACCGATGAGTTCGCGACGCTACGCCCGCCGATGTGAGTTCCTCCGCCGACGGGTCGTGAAGATCCAGGTCTCCGACACCGAGATCAGCTGTCCGCGAGGACAACACGCACACCAGATACACCAGCGCGAAGGCGAACGGTGCGCAGATGAGCAGCGTCCACGACGCGCTCTGTCCCGCGCGCGTCGCACCTTCGAGCCAGAGCTCGGGGACGACCCGGTACATCGTCCCCACCGGCAGATCGGCGGGGTCGTCGTGGAACCGAAGGCCGGCGATCCTCATCCCGGCCGTTGCCGCCAGCGCCGCACCGGCCACCGTGCCCAGCGCAGGCCACACGAAACCGACGACGCCGCGCCACGGTTTCGCCGCCAGCCACACCACGAGTGCCGCGACGCCGCCGTAACCGAACATCACCAGCGCGAATGCTCCGATCCCGTCGAAGTCGACGGGGATGTCACCTCGGGCCCCCTCGATCACCACGCCGGTGCTCGGCGGCGTCAGTGACGCCCAGATCATCCCGGCGACCGCACCGAGGAGGATCACCACCGCTGTGATCGCCAGCAGCACCGACGTCGGGCGCTCCGGCCGGGCCGATCCGCGGCGCGTGTGCGGAACCGGCGTTCTCACCGGCGGCCCAGTTCGGTGGAATCGACGGTGCCGTGACGCGAGCACCGCGCATCCCAGCCGTCGGGGCGCACCTGAACCACCATCCGGCGCCCGCACTGGCCGCAGAACCGCGGGGGTTCGAGACCGAGCCGGGCGGCCGGCGGGACGGCGTCGGGCGCCTGCAGTTCCAGTTCGAGTCCGGTGTGGACCCCGAACCGGCACGGCTCGGCGAGTGGACCCGGAACGGTGTCGATCATGAGAACACGCTACCCATCACGTCCGACCTGATCGTCAGATCGTGTCGTTCAGCGACTTGATGGGCATCGACAGATCGCTGAGGAGATCGAGGTCGTCCTCGGCGGGACGTCCGAGTGTCGTCAGGTAGTTGCCCACGATGACGGCGTTGATCCCGCCGAGGATGCCCTGCTTGGCGCCGAGGTCACCGAGAGTGATCTCGCGGCCACCGGCGAACCGCAGGATCGTGCGCGGCAGGGCCAGGCGGAAGGCCGCGACCGACTTGAGCGCCTCGGCGGCGGGCAGGACGTCGAGGTCACCGAAGGGAGTGCCGGGCCGCGGGTTGAGGAAGTTCAGGGGCACCTCGTCCGGCTCGAGATCGGCGAGCTCGGCGGCGAACTCGGCCCGCTGCTCGAGGGTTTCGCCCATGCCGAGGATGCCGCCGCAGCACACCTCCATGCCCGCTTCACGGACCATGCGTAAGGTGTCCCAGCGTTCCTCCCAGCTGTGGGTGGTGACCACGTTCGGGAAGTGGCTGCGGGCGGTCTCGAGATTGTGGTTGTAGCGGTGTACACCCATGTCACGGAGCTGGTCGACCTGCTCCTGGGTGAGCATGCCCAGGCTGCAGGCGATCTGGATGTCGACCTCGTTGCGGATGGCCTCGATACCGGCGGCGACCTGGCTGAGCAGGCGCTTGTCCGGACCGCGGACCGCAGCGACGATGCAGAACTCGGTGGCACCGGTCTTGGCGGTCTGTTTGGCGGCTTCGACCAGCGAGGGGATGTCGATCCAGGCACTGCGCACCGGGGAGGCGAACAGACCCGACTGCGAGCAGAAGTGGCAGTCCTCCGGGCAGCCGCCGGTCTTCAGCGAGATGATGCCCTCGACCTCGACCTCCGGTCCACACCAGCGCATGCGCACGTCGTGGGCGAGCTGCAGCAGCTCGGTGAGACGGTCGTCGGACAGGCGCAGGACAGCCAGGACCTGCTCCCGGTCCAACGGCTCACCGCGCTCGAGCACCTGGGCTCGGGCGATGGCGAGGATGTCCTCCGACATCTGGGCGGGCGTGGCGTCGACGGTTGCCTGGGTCACGGGTGAACTCCTTGTGTATCGGGCTGTGGTGTTGCGCTCAGGTTGTGGTGTTGCGCTCAGGTTGTGGTGTTGCGCTCAGGTTGTGGTGTTGCGCTCAGGTTGTGGTGTTGCGCTGGGCGGGAGGGCTTTACGAGGTCCGGACGAGTTGTTCCGGGCGGTTGGGCAGTGTGCCGGCGAGCCAGTCGTGGTCGAACCAGGTCGGTGCGAGGCGGCGGAATTCCGCGGGGTCGAGGGCGGCTGCGCCGGCCGGCAGGACACCGACGACGGGCACACCGGTCACCCGCGGGAGGTCGGTCCGATTGCAGCGCATCGCGAGGTCGGGGTTCTCCGGCCACGAGCCGATGACGAGTCCGGCGGGCCGGAGCCCGCGTGCGCGCACCGCGTTCACGGTCAGCTCGGCGTGATTGAGTGCGCCGAGTCCCGGCGCCACGACGACGATCACGCCGTCGGCTGTGTCGCGACGCAGTGTCGCGACGGCGACGTCGAGGATCGTGGCCGTCTCCCCCAGTCGCACGAGTACACCGCCTGCGCCTTCGACGAGAGTGAGATCGTGTGTGGCGGCAAGGCGCTCGACCTCACGCACGATCACGTCCGGATCGGCGGGCGGCATCCCGGCGCGGCGTGCCGCCGTGTCGGGTGCCAGTGGTTCGGGATACCGGAAGGATTCGACGGTGGTGACGTCGCCGGCCAGCCGGACGATCTCGGCGAGGTCGCCGGGCGCGTCGGGTCCGACACCGGTTTGCACGGGTTTGCAGACTGCGACGGTGGTCGGCCGCGGATCGGGAACCGCATCCGCAGGCGCCGTCGTCCCACCCGCAGCGGCGAGAGCCGCGGTCACGACCGTCTTGCCGACGTCGGTCGAGGTGCCGGTGACCGCCAGAACGGTGCCGCGGGCTCGTGCGCTCACCGGGCACCCACCTCGCGCAACGCGGCGTCGACGACCCCGGCGACATGGTCGAGGGTCGCATCATCGAGATCGGCACGCACCGTGAGACGTAGCCGCGACGTGCCCGAGGGCACCGACGGCGGTCGGAAACAGCCGACCAGCACACCACGGTCGCGGCACGCTGCCGCGGCGGCGACGGCACGCTGCGGATCCCCGATGATGATCGAGATCACCGCCGCCGCCGGCTCCTCTGCTCCACAGGACCGGGCCAGGCGCCGGGCGTTGTCGCGCAGCCGGTCCGGGAGTCCGGGATCGGAACGCAGGATTCCCAGGGCCGCGCGCGCGGCACCGACGGCCGCCGGGTTGAGCCCGGTGTCGAAGATGAACGTGCGTGCGCAATCGATCAGGTGCGAACGCAACGGCTCGGTACCGAGCACCACACCACCCTGCGCGCCCAGTGATTTCGACAGCACCGTCGTGACGACCAGGTCCGGAGCACCCGAGAGTCCTTGTTCGGCAACCAGTCCCCGGCCCCCTGGACCGCGCACACCGAATGCATGTGCCTCGTCCACGAGCAGCACCGCACCGTGTGCGCGCGACGCGGCATAGAGGTCGGCAACGGGTGCGGGTTCACCGTCGATGCTGTAGACGGAATCGGTGACGACGAGTGCGCGGCGCTCGGTGCGCTGCGCCAGCGCGGCGCGGACGGCCTCGTGGTCGCCGCGCTCGACAACCACGACGCGAGCCCGCGACAACCGGCAGCCGTCGATCAGAGATGCGTGCGTACCGGTGTCACTCACGATGAGATCGCCCCGGGTTGCCAGCGCCGTGACCGCCCCGACGTTCGCGAGGTAGCCCGACGAGAAGGTCAGTGCGGCCGGGAATCCCAGGAAACCGGCGACTTCGTCCTCGAGGTCGATGTGCTCCTGCGTGGTGCCGACCACGAGTCGCGACGCCGTCGAACCACCGCCCCAGCGCTCGGCAGCGGCCTGCGCACCGGCAACGACCAGCGGGTGGGTCGACAGACCCAGGTAGTCGTTGGAGCCGAGGTTGATCTCCCCCGCATGCGCTCGTCGGACGTGGGGATCGCGATGGAGACCGGCCTGGATCCGGTCGTGCGCGGCCTGAGCCAGCCAGGCCAGTCCCACCTCGGTGCCGTCCACCGCCTGTGTCCCCGTCGCCTGTGTCCCAGTCGCCTGTGTCCCCGCTGCCGAGGTCTGCGTCGACGTCATGATCGGGTTCCTGCCAGGACGTGGTCGCCGAGGCTCGCGTGCACGGCCGCGCCGACACCCCGCACGATCACACCGATGTCCGCGGGCGTGCAGATGAACGGCGGCATCGTGTAGACGAGATTGCGGAACGGGCGCAGCCACGCTCCCGCGTCCACCGCTGCGGCCGTTGCCGCGGACATGTCGACCGGTCGGTCGAGTTCGACGACACCGATCGCGCCGCGGACGCGTACATCGACCACCCCGTCGAGCCCTCCCAGTGGCGAGAGCCCGTCTTCGAGGCCCTGTTCTATCTCCGAAACCCGTGCCGCCCACGGTGTTTCCAGCAACAGTTCGATCGCCGCGACGGCGACCGCACACGCGAGTGGGTTGGCCATGAAGGTGGGGCCGTGCGCGAGTCCCCCCGCCTCACCCGCACTGATGACCTCGGCGAGATGCGACGTACACAGAGTTGCGGCAAGCGTCAGGTAGCCCCCGGTCAGCGCCTTGCCCACACACATGATGTCCGGGGCGACACCTGCCGCGTCGGCGGCGAACAGCGTCCCGGTCCGGCCGAAACCGGTGGCGATCTCGTCGAAGATGAGCAGGACGTCGTGCCGGTCGCAGATGTCGCGGAGGGCTCGCAGGTACGCGGCATCGTGGAAACGCATGCCGCCCGCACCCTGGACGATGGGCTCGACGATGATCGCGGCCAGCTCGTCCCGGTGCGCGAGGACGGTCGCCTCGAGACGGCTCACGTATTCGGGGCGGAAGTCGGCCGGTGGCGCATCGACGAAGATCTGCTCGGTCAGTACCGACGACCACATCGAATGCATGCCGCCGTCGGGATCGCAGACGCTCATCGGGGCGAAGGTGTCGCCGTGGTAGCCCCCGCGCCAGGTGAGCAGCCGGGTACGACGGGGCTCGCCGCGACCACGCCAGTACTGCACCGCCATCTTCACCGCGACCTCGACCGAGACCGATCCCGAGTCGCAGAAGAACACCTTCTGCAGCGGCTCCGGGGTGAGCTCGACGAGAAGCTGCGCGAGCCGTGCGGCCGGCTCGTGGGTGAGCCCGCCGAACATGACATGCGACATCCGGCCGAGCTGAACCGCGGCTGCTTCGTCCAGACGTGGGTGCCGGTAGCCGTGGATCGCCGCCCACCACGAGCTCATCCCGTCGACCACCGAGCGACCGTCGGCCAGCTCGAGGCGGACTCCCGACGCGGACTCGACCACCAGGGGCTCGGTACTCGCGGGCATCGCACCGTACGGGTGCCAGATGTGCTCGGCGTCGATGCGCCTGACGGCGTCGTGGTCCACGGTGCACCTTTCTCGCTGCGACCTCCGGCGGACCTGGACACTGTCCAGGCATTCACCCTGTACACCGTACAGGCTCATCCTGAACGGTGTACAGGCTCACCCGCCGGGGGCCGCCGCGACCGGTCACTAGGCTTACCGGGTGAGCAACAGCCGCACCGACGTCCTCCGCGCAGCCCGCGACATCCTGCGCGAGCACAGCCTGGCCGACCTGTCGATGCGCAGACTCGCCACCGAGCTGGGCGTGCGACCCAACGCCCTGTACTGGCACTTCCCCAACAAGCAGACATTGCTCGCCGCGCTCGCCGACGACATCCTCAGTACTGTCGCCATCCCCGGTACGGATCTGTCCTGGGACGAACGGCTGAGCCTGCTCGCGACCGGGATGCGCGCCGCACTGCTCGAGGTCCCCGACAGCGCCGAGGTCGTGTCGTCGAGCTGGGCCAGCGGACTGTCGACCAAGGCGATCACCGCCGACATCATCGCCGCCGGTCACGCCGGCGGGTTGACTCTCCGGGACGCCGAGGCGGTCAGCACCGCACTGTGCCAGCTCGTCATCGGGCTGACCATCGAGGAGCAGACCCGCGCACAGATGGAACGTCTCGGCGTGACCGGACCCTCGGGACGTGATTTCGGCGGCGAGTTCGGCGACGGGCTGTCGATCATCCTCGACGGGGCGCGCACCCGGCGTCGGCCCTGATCGCCGACGCCACCGTCGAGGGTATGTCGCACTCGCCGGAATCGGACTTTCACAGCTTCGGCGGGTACATTGCTAGCCGGTCAACCCGGGCTCGGCTCCGAGATCGAGGTGGCACGTCGAGCGCCACCACGCACAGGGCCCACCCACCTGCCCTCAACCGGAAAGCGCATCTCTGTGGCATCGACGACTCGAGTAGTGGCGCCGGAGTCGGCCCCCTCGACGCCGGCAACGCCTGCCTACCGCACCGACCTCGACGGCCTGCGCGGCATCGCCATCGCTCTCGTCGCCTGCTTCCACGTGTGGTTCGGCAAGGTCTCCGGCGGCGTCGACGTGTTCCTCACGCTGTCGGGCTACTTCTTCGTCGGCTCGCTGCTGCGTCACGCGATCCACAGCCAGACCGCGCACGTGACCTTCCGGGACACGCTCAACCCGTGGCCACGTCTCAAACGCCTCCTCAAACGCCTGCTCCCCGCACTGTTGACCGTGCTCCTGGCGGTGACGGTGCTGACGCTGGTCATCCTGCCGCAGACCCGCTGGGCGAATGTCGGTCGCGAGGTGATCGCGAGCGCGCTGTACTACCAGAACTGGTACCTCGCCCAGAACTCCCAGGATTATCTGGCCGCCAGCTCTGCCAACAGCCCGCTGCAGCACATCTGGTCGATGTCGGTCCAGGGCCAGTTCTTCGTGGTGACGCTGCTCGTCGCGCTCACATTCGCGGCGTTGCTCAAGCTCGGCGCGCGCGTCGCCCGGCCGTTCGCCGACCCGCGGGTCATCAAGTTCCTCGTCGGCGGTGCGGTGCTGCTCGTCGCGTTGGCGTCGTTCTACTGGGCGCACCGCGGCCTGGCGATCAATCAGCCGTACAACTACTACGACACATTGTCCCGTCTGTGGGAGCCGCTGGCCGGTGGCCTGCTGGCGATCTGGTTGCCCAGCCTGCGCATCCCCAACTGGCTGCGCAACATCGCAACCGTGTTCGCCCTGTTGCTGATCATCTCCTGCGGGTTCTGGATCGACGGCGTGAACGCGTACCCCGGTCCCATGGCGCTGGTTCCGGTCGGCGCGACCCTGCTCATCATCTGGGCGGGCGCGACCGCGCTGCAGAGGCCGCCGCGCGGCGCGCACTCCGCGCGGGTCCAGGAGATGCCTGCCGTCAACCGAGCGCTCGCGGGTCACTGGCCGGTCTGGCTCGGCACCATCGCCTACTCGCTGTACCTGTGGCACTGGCCGCTGCTGATCTTCTACCTCACCTGGCGGGGCAAGAACCACGCCAATTTCCTCGAGGGCGTGGTGATCCTCGCGGCGTCGGTCGGCCTGGCCTGGCTCACCAAGCGCTACATCGAGGATCCGCTGCGCGGCGGCGACCGGTCGGCCCTCGCGCGCGGTACCCGCGACGGCCGCTCCCGCTGGGTGTCCTACACCTCGGTCGTCACCTCGATCCTCGTGGTCGGCACACTCGTCACCGGCGTCGGCATCAAGCTCTGGGAGAACCACGTCGCCAACATCGTGGTCGACACCAAGAACCTCGACCCACGTTCCTATCCCGGTGCGCGTGCACTTCTCGAGAACTGGCCGGTGCCCGCTGTCGACCCCCAGCCGTCGGCCCTCGAGGTGATCAAGGACTTCCCGGAGACCTCCACCGACGGCTACATGAGCGACTTCACCGACAACGAGATCCATGTCGGTGTCTACGGGGATCCCGACGCCACCCGGACGATCGCACTGGCAGGCGGTTCGCATGCCGAGATGTGGATCTCGGCTCTCGACATTCTCGGCAAGCGCAACGGCTTCAAGGTCAAGACCTATGTGAAGATGGGCTGCCCGTTGTCGACCAACCGCATACCCAAGCAGCGCGGAGTGCCCTACCCGGAGTGCTACGACTGGGGCCAGCGGGTCATCGACCGGGTCATCGCCGACAAACCCGATGCGGTGTTCACCAACTCCACACGGCCCCGGGACTACCAGCCCGGGGACTGGGTCCCGCCGGACTACGTCCCGATCATCGATCGCTTCCTGGATGCCGGCGTTCCGGTGTTCGGCATGCGCGACACCCCGTGGCCGAAGAATGCGCAAGGCACCATCGACACCCCGATCTGCCTCGCCGAGGGCGGCGACGCAGAGAGTTGCGGGTCGCGACGCGCCGCCGTGCTCGCGCCCGAGGACCCTTCTCGAGAACTCGCCGCCACGCGCCCGGACTTCCACCCGCTGGACATGTCCGACGGCATCTGCACGCCCGATCGGTGCCCCGCCATCGTCGGCAACATCACCGTCTACAAGGACCCGCATCATCTCAGTGCGACCTACGTCCGCAGCCTCGCCGACGAGTTGGGCCGCCAGATGGCCGCCCAGCTGCCGTGGACCGGCCCCGACGTGCCGTGACCTGCTCTCCGGGAGCCACGCCGAGGGTCGTCGGGTGGGACTTCCCACTCGGGGCACCCGACGACCACTTCCGAGATGACCCGTCGCCCCAACGCGACTAGGGTCGACCCATGACGTCAGGCAGGTGGGCATGACCGTTCCGCCAACCACCGGTGGACAACCGGACCCCGTTTCGGACGATCCCGGTTCGGACGATCCCGGTCCGGACAATCCCGAAGCCGGCGACAGCCGGACCAGTCGCGCACCCGACCCCGATGGGGGCGGCGGACCGACGACGGCGGCGCCTCTGAGAAACGGCACGGGCGCCTCGGCGACGGTTTCGCTTCCGTCGAATCCGGCCCAGGCCGACGCACTTGTCGAACCGGAGCCCGCGCCGATTCCGGTGTGGCCGGGTACGCCGTACCCGCTCGGTGCCACCTATGACGGTGTCGGAACGAACTTCTCGCTGTTCTCCGAGGTCGCCGAGTCCGTCGAGCTGTGCCTCATCGACCGCGACGGCAAGGAACGTCGCATCCGCCTCGAAGAGGTCGACGGCTACTGCTGGCACTGCTACCTGCCCAACGTCGTCCCCGGACAGTTCTACGGCTTCCGCGTCTACGGCCCCTACGATCCTGCCCAGGGCCTGCGGTGCGATCCGAGCAAGCTGTTGCTCGACCCGTACGGCAAGGCCTTCCACGGGGACTTCGACGGCGACGCCTCCCTCTTCTCCTACCCACTGCCCACACCGCCTGGGCAGGACGAGGATTCCGGCGCCGAGACCGTCGGCCCCTCCGATCCGGCTCCCGAGGGTGCCGAGGCCCCCGGGGCCGAGACCACTGACGATGCGGACGCGGACGCTCCCGGCGACAACGCCGGCGCCGAGGCCGCACCTGACGAGGCGGACACCTCCGACGTAGAGGTCGCGGGCTCCGGAGTTGCCGAGCCGGAACCGCTTCCGGAGCCGGCGCCCGAGAATCCGATGCCCGAGAATCCGATGCCTCAGCTCGACTCGCTCGGTCACACCATGCTGTCGGTGGTGATCAACCCGTACTTCGACTGGCAGAACGACCGTGCACCCAACCGGCCGTACCACCAGACGGTGATCTACGAAGCGCACGTCAAGGGCATGACCGCGACGCATCCCGGTGTGCCCGAGCATCTTCGGGGCACCTATGCGGGGCTGTGCCATCCGGTGATCATCGAACACCTGCAGGAGCTGGGCATCACCGCGATCGAGCTGATGCCGGTGCACCAGTTCATGCAGGACTTCGTACTCCGCGATCAGGGACTCCGGAATTACTGGGGCTACAACACCTTCGGATTCCTGGCGCCGCACATCGAGTACTCCTCGAATCCCGATCAGCCCGCGAGCGCGGTGACCGAGTTCAAGGCGATGGTGCGCGAGTTCCACAACGCCGGGATCGAGGTCATCCTGGATGTGGTCTACAACCACACCGCCGAGGGCAACCACCTCGGGCCGACGGTGAGCTTCCGGGGGATCGACAACGCGGCGTACTACCGTCTCGTCGAAGACGATCCCGAGATGTACATGGACTACACCGGCACCGGGAACAGCCTCAACGGCCGGCATCCGCACACACTGCAGCTCATCATGGATTCCCTGCGGTACTGGATTCTCGAGATGCATGTCGACGGGTTCCGCTTCGACCTCGCCTCCACGCTGGCGCGCGAACTGCACGACGTCGACCGGTTGTCGGCGTTCTTCGATCTGGTGCAACAGGATCCGGTGGTCAGCCAGGTCAAGCTCATCGCCGAGCCGTGGGACATCGGCGAGGGCGGATATCAGGTCGGCAACTTCCCGCCGCTGTGGACCGAGTGGAACGGCAAGTACCGCGACACCGTCCGCGACTACTGGCGCGGCGAACCGTCGACGCTGGGCGAGTTCGCATCCCGGCTCACCGGGTCGTCGGACCTGTACGAGGCGACCGGACGCCGCCCACTGGCCAGCATCAACTTCGTCATCGCGCATGACGGCTTCACCCTGCGGGACCTGGTGTCCTACAACGAGAAGCACAACGAGGCCAACGGCGAGGACAACCGCGACGGCGAGAGCCACAACCGGTCCTGGAACTGCGGGGTCGAAGGTCCCACCGACGACCCCGAGATCAACGCGCTGCGCGCCCGCCAGCAACGCAACATCCTCGCGACCCTGTTCCTGTCACAGGGCACCCCGATGCTCGCGCACGGCGACGAGATCGGCCGCACCCAGCAGGGCAACAACAACGTGTACTGCCAGGACTCCGAGCTGGCCTGGATGGACTGGTCTCTCGCCGAGGAGAACTCCGACCTGTTGGCGTTCACCCGCAAGGCGATCGCGTTGCGCACCAAACATCCGGTGTTCCGCCGACGCCGGTTCTTCGGCGGAAAGCCGATCCGCTGGGGTGACCAGACCCTGGACATCGCCTGGCTCACCCCGGCGGGCGAGGAGATGACGGCCGAGGACTGGGACAGCGGATTCGGCAAGAGCCTCGCGGTGTTCCTGAACGGAAACGGTCTCGGGGAGAAGGACGAACGCGGCGAACTCGTCGTCGACGACTCGTTCATCATCTGCTTCAACGCCCACTACGAGGACATCGACTTCCACCTCCCGCCGAACTGGTACGGGCACGAGTGGGTCGGCGAGCTCGACACCACACATCCGTCCGGTGACACCGACGTGCGAGCCGGGTCCGGTGATGCGGTGACCGTCGGGGGCCGCTCGGTCCTCGTCCTGCGGAAGACCTCCTGACCCGATGAGCGTCCGCGAGTCCCCGCGTGCGACCTACCGTCTCCAGCTCCACGGCGACTTCGGGTTCGCCGATGCCGCAGCAGTTCTCGACCACCTCGTCGACCTGGGGATCAGTCACGTCTACCTGTCCCCCATCGGCACGGCGTCGGCGGGTTCGACGCACGGCTACGACTGGCTACCACCACCGGCGGTGGCTCCGGCGCTCGGAGGCATCGACGGTCTCCGCGAATTGCGCTCCGCGGCAAAGGAGCGCGGGCTGGGCCTGATCATCGACATCGTGCCCAACCACACCGGTGTGGCCGACGTCCTGGCCAACCCGTGGTTTGCCGATCTGCTGCGCCACGGCCCTCGTTCGGCCTACGCCGCCTACTTCGACGTCGACTTCAGCGACGACAACGGCGTCGACGGGAAGATCGCGTTGCCGGTCGTGGCCGCCGACGGTGATCTGAGCCCGCTGCGGATCGACGACGACGGAAATCTGCGCTACTACGACCACGCGTTCCCGATCGCGCCCGGCACCGAGGGCGGCACGGCGGCCGATGTCCATGCGCGCCAGCACTATCGCCTCGTGCCGTGGGACAGCGGACTCATCGGGTACCGGCGATTCTTCACCGTCAACGAGCTCGCCGGACTCCGCCAGGAAGACCCGCAGGTCTACGACGCGACCCACGCCTGGCTCCGAGAACTTCTCGCCGCCGAGCTGATCGACGGTGTGCGTGTGGATCATCCGGACGGACTGTGGGATCCGCAGGCCTACCTGCAGCGGCTCCGCGCCGACGTGGGTGAGGACCGACTGATCTACATCGAGAAGATCCTGGCGCCCGACGAGCCACTCGAACCGACACTCCCGGTGGAGGGAACGACGGGCTACGACCAGATGCGGGTCATCGACGCGCTGTTCGTCGCGCCCTCAGGGATCGTGCAGCTGACCGAGCTCCATGAGCGGATCACCGGGGAGACCGGCGACGCGCGCTGGATCGAGGCCGCCGAGCACCAACGCAAACTGACCACCCTCCGCGACGCCTTCCCCACCGAACTCCGTCGCCTGGTCCGCGCCGTCACCCGCTCCGACCCGTCCGCCGATGCCGATGCGACTGCCCAGGCGTGCGCCGAACTCATCGCGACGCTGGGCGTGTACCGCGCAGATTATCCGTCACTGCGACCACGTCTCGTCGCCGTCGCCGAGCGGATCAGCCGCGAACACCCCTCTCTCGCAACGGCTCTCGACACCGTCGTCCGTGCGACGGCCAGTCCCGGCGCGGCCACGTCCCGTCTCGCCCAGACGTGCGGTGCGGTGACCGCGAAAAGTGTCGAGGACAGTCTCTTCTACCGGACCGCCCGACTCGTCTCCGCGCAGGAGGTCGGCGGTGACCCGGCCAACCCGACCCTGTCGCTCAACGCCTTCCACGAGCACAACACCGGACGAGCCCGCCTGTGGCCGCTGGCGATGACCGGGACGTCGACCCACGACACCAAACGCGGCGAAGATGTCCGCGCCCGCATCGCACTGCTGTCCCAGGTACCCGAGCGGTGGGCGCTACTCGTCGAGCGCGTGTGGCAGGACACCGACGTCCCCGACGACCTGTCCGGTTACTTCCTGCTGCAGAACATCTTCGGCGTGTGGCCGACCGACGGGACGGTCACCGACGAGTTGCGCACGAGGCTCGTCGACTACGCCCGCAAGGCGAACCGCGAGGCCGGTCTGCGTACCACCTGGACCGACGTCGACGAGCAGTTCGAGGCGGCGGTCGACACCTGGATCGTGCAGGTCACCACCGGTCCGGTCGCCGCGGCGATCACCGAACTCGTCGAACGAGTCCGGCCGGCGTGGGAGCAGGAGGCCTTGGCGCGCAAGGCACTCGCCCTCCTGGGGCCCGGAGTTCCCGACATCTATCAGGGCACCGAATGGTGGGAGGACTCGCTCGTCGATCCCGACAACCGCCGCCCGGTGGATTTCGGGCGGTCCCTCGACCACCCGAAGACCGAGCTCGTGCGTACCGCACTGGGAGTGCGTGCCGATCGGCCCGAGGCCTTCAGGGCGCCGAGCACCTACACCCGACTGCACTCCGACGGCCCCGCATCCGATCACGTCGTCGCCTTCACCCGGGGTACCGCGGAAGCGGCCTCGGTGGCGGTGATCACGGCACGGTTCACCCACAGCCTCGACCCCTCGGCTGCGGAGGCGACCGTGATCCGGTTGCCTGCAGGTGTCCGGTGGCGAGATGTCCGAAGCGGTGCCGTGTACGACGACACCGTCGACCTCGGTACCGCCCGGCGCGACAACCCGGTGGCAGTCCTCGTCCGCGACGAGTGACCCCCACCGGCCGTCGGCGTTCCTCAGCCTGCCGGCGCCGGTGCGGGTGCCTGGGTCTGGGGTACCGGCGCGCCGCCCGCACCGGGCAACGACTGCGTCGGATCGATCTGACCGCTCGGGCTGCCCGGCGGGCCGTCGACGTTGGACACCAGCCACTTGCCGTCGACCTTGCTCAGGTCCAGCCGGAACACCATCAGACTGGTGCCGCCGGTCGGCAGTTTGACGCTGCGACCGGTCACCTCGGCCATCACGACGGTCTTCGCGGAATCCTTGTCGACCTCTTCGACGGCGACGACGCTGATCTTCGAGGACACCTGGATCTTGAGCGACTCCACGTTCTGCTCGGTGTCGACACGTTCCTGCTCGAGACGCGTGCGCAGTTCACCGGTGGACAACGGACCGAGCAGTTCCTTCGAGCTGCCCGCGTTCTCCTCGTTCAGCGTGGTGACCAGCTTGGTCACGAACTCCGAGGAGGCCGTCTTGGCGTCGGCGAACGCGGTGGCCTCGCGGTCCAGCGTGTACGTCCGCCACCCGAGGAAGGCGACGAGCGCGACGAGCACGACCGCCACCACGCCGACGAGCACCCGCTTGATCCCGCGCCCGGTCACGGTGAGCGAGAACTCCTTACCACCGGCCTTGTCATCGGCGGTACCGACCGAGGAGCCTGCGGCACCGGACTTCTCGTCGCCCACACCGGCCTTGTCGTCGGCGGCACTCGCCTGGTCGTCGATGTCACTCGTCTTCGACATGCTCACCGACGATCCGGAACCGGTGCGGCGGGCCGACTTCCCACGCGGCGCTGCCGGCGTGTCGACGGATGTCTCGGTCACGCCCGGCGCGTCGTTCGTGTCCGGTGTGGCGTCGGTTTTCTCACGGTCAGTCATCTACAGGTCACGCAACTTGTCTGTCGTTGTTCTTCTGGCGGCCGCGGTCTGTCGAGCGGCCGTCATTTGTCCAGCGGCCGTCATTTGTCCAGCGGCACCGTGCGGGCGTTCGGGTCGTAACCCGGTGGCGGCCCGGCGGTGTCGTCGCCCGGCGGTCGTGGGGCATTCGCCGAACCGCGGATCTGCTGGCGCGGATCCTCGGTCACACAGTACAGATTGGTCGGGATGGTCAGCTCCAGGATCTGGGTGGGCCGACGCGGGGTGACCGGGTAGTTGCAGCTCGGGCGCGGATAGACCGAACCGAATGCCCACCACGCACCGTCGTGGAACATGGCGAGGCTCTTGACACTCGCGTCGCGGATCGCCGGCAGAAGCGTCGCCAGTGCCGGGGCGCGCAACGCACCCTGCTGGGCGATGTCGAGGAACTGCTTCATCACGTCGGTCACCGGGTCGGTGAGCTGGTTGATGGACCCGGCGAGGCTGGTGAACTGCGCCGGGCCACGATCGAGCAGCGTGCGGAGCTCGGTGTCGGAGGCCGCCGCAGAATTGATCAGCGCACTCAGCGACGACACGGTGCCGCCGAAGTCCGGCTGGATCTGTGCGGTGGTCTTGAAGACGGTGCCGGCGTTCTGGATCAGCTTGGTGGTCTCGGGAAGCGCGGTGTACAGATCGGCGAAGATCGTGCCGCCGGCGTCGAAGATCACCTCGAGATCGTTGGTGCCGTTCTCGGTGTTGAGCGCGATGTTCAGATTGTCCACGGCCGAGCGGAGTTTCGCGGGGTCGATCTGATCGATCAGCTCGAGTGAGGACTCGAGCAGCTGGGAGAACGGAACGGTGACCTCGGTCTGACTGGCCTTGATCACGTCGCCGTTCTCCAGGTACGGACCCTCCGAGGTCGACGGTTGGAAGTCGACGTACTGCTCACCCGCAGCCGAGAGTCCGAGGGCTGCGACCACGGTGTTGCGGTTGATCTTGTACCGGTCGTCGACCGTCACCGTCACCTCGACCGAATCCGGTTGCACCCGAACCGTGTCGACATCACCGATGCGGGCACCGCGCAGGGTCACCCCCGAGGTCTCCTGCAGGCCACCGGAGATCGGGAACTGGATGGTCAGGGAGTACTTGTCCGCGAACGGCTCCCATCGGAGGACGCCCAGGGACAGGTAGCCGAGTCCGACGACCATGACCAGCACGAGTCCGATGTTGCCGACGAGTACCGAATTCCTGCGCAGTACGCCGAATATGCCGCTCATCCGCAACACCCCCTCGTTCCGGTGAGTCTGGCCAGCAACCGGGCGAGCGTCTGTTGTAGTGCGGCAGAACCCTCGTCGATGTCCTCGACCTCGGGAAGCCTGCTCGCCGAGTCGAATCCGACGCCCGGGTTGAGCCAGTACACCTTGGCCGAGACCGCCGCGGCACTGCCCGGCGTCGCCTTGATCCACTTGGGTGTCAGTGTGTGCAGGTTGTCGGCCAGCGAGCCGAGCGGTCCGGCGGCCTGACGCAGCCCCGCCATCACCGTCGACAGGTGCCCCAGCATTTCCACCAGGTTGTCCTGATCGGTGTCGAGGAAGTCGTTGGTGGCCGCGGTGACCTGTTGGGTCTTGCTCAGGGTGGTGAGGATCTGCCCGATCTGCCCGTTCAGCGACGCGAGCGCCGGACCGAGTTTGTTGATCGACGCCATGATCTGCGCCCGCCCGTCGGCGAGCTGACCGGTCAGGACCCGGGTGTTGGCCAGCGACCGGTCGACCTGTGCCGAACTGGAATTGAGCTTACGGATGCCGGTCGTGAGTCCCCGGATGGCTCCCGCGAGGTCGTCGGGATTGGTGGCGACCGCGCTGCTCAGCTCGGTCAGGATGATCGTCAGCGAGTTCAGCGAACCGCTGTCGACGACGCCACTCATGCTGATGAGCAGATCTTCGACGGTCGCCGCCGCCGACGTCGGGCCGGTCAGGGTGTCCCCGTCGACCATGAAGCTCTCCTGGGCGCCCGGCGGCGGGAGCAATGCGACGAACACGTCGCCGAGTGGAGTCGCCTGGCGCAGTTCGGCTCCCGTACCGACAGGCAGCCGGACGGCCTTGCTGACGTCCATCGTGACGATGGCGGCGTAGTCCTTGGCGACGATGTCGGTGACCTGACCGACGTCGGTGCCGTTGAGCTTCACCTTGGCCCGGGTGGGCAGGTTGAGGGCATTGTCGAAGTCCGCGTTCAGCCGGATCGACTCCCCGAGACCACCGGGTGCGGGCAACGGGATCTGTTCGACGGTGAGCCCCGGCAGGAGTCCACAGCCGGTGAGTCCCATCAGCGCGGCCAGCAGCACCGCGAGGACACCCCCGCGGCGAAAGCCCCCACCGCGCTGGGTCTCGGCGCCGACCGAGCCCGGCCGGCCGGGCCGGCGCAGGGATGCGCTTGTCGCCGCTCTCATTTCGTCAGCTCCAACATGCCCGAGTAGATGCCGAGGTCTGGACCCATGTCCTTGAGCTTTCCGGTACGGCAGCCGTCCTTCTGCAGGTTGATCGCTTCACAGAACTTGGCGAGCAGCTCGTTGTCGACGAGGGACTTGTCCAACAGCACCTGCGCACGCCACGCACCCTGCTCGGCCGAGACGGAGTTGCTCAGGTTCTGGAACAGAAGCGGTGCCACGTCGATGGTCTCCACGACCTGCCGCGAATAGTCGCCGAGGTTGGCGGTCAGCGCGGCGAGCCGGTCGAACGAGACCGAGATGGTGTTGGTGTTGTTCCGCAGGAACTCGGTGGTGTTCTGCAGCGTCGCATTGAGGTTGCGCAGCGTGGCGACCAGACCGGGCGACTGCGCCCCCAGCAACTCCGAGACCTGGTTCAGCGAGTTCGAGAACTCGGTCATCTTGGGGTAGTTCCGCACCAGCGTCGTGGTCAGACCCTCGATGGTCTCGATGATGTCGACGAGTGCGTCGCTGTTGCCCGCCACCACATCCGACGCCGAGCCGAGTTCTTCGAGCGCCGCCCTGATCTCCTCACCGTTGCCGGTGGCGATGCCCGAGGTGATGTCGATCATGTCGGCCAGCGGGCCGGGTCCGGGCCCTTCGCCCTTCAGCGATACGACGAGCCCGTCGATCGCGTCGAACAGCTCACCGACCGACACCGGACTCTTGGTCTCCTTGATGACCGAGCCGTCCTCGAGTTTCGGACCGCCCTCGTAGGCGGGCGACAACTCGACGTGCCGGGTGGTGACGATCGAGGTGTTCACGATCGCCGCCGTCGCGTTGGCGGGCACGGGGACTCCGTCGTCGATGGTCATCGTCACCTTGACCCGCTCGCCCTGCGGCTCGACGGAGGTCACCTGACCGACCGGCATGCCCAGTACTGCGACGTCGTTGCTCACGTAGAGGCCCGCGACACTATCGAAGTAGGCGGTGACCTCGATGGCCTGGCCGAACGCCGCCTTCCAGCTGCCCGGGATCATCGAGCAGCCGGACAGGCCGACGACGCCGAGCAGCGCCACACCCGCGAGCAGGACCGAGCGACGCAGCCGGTCAGTGTTCTTCCGCGAGTTCAGCATCCGTCCACCACCCGCGCCAGGCACAGCCAGTTGTCGGGGAAGATGCCCCACGGTAGGTAACCGTTCGCATAGGGACCGTCGCCGAGGATGTTGTTGGTCATGCGCGCTGTCACCGGCAGGATCTCCAGTAGTTTGCGCAGGTTGTTCCGGTTCTTCTCCAGACCCTGCGTGATCGTGTTCAGGTTGGCCATCAGCGGCGCGAACTGGTCCGCGTTCTCACCGGCGACGGCGCTGGCCTGCTCGGTGAGCTCGGCGATCCCGTCGAGCATCCGGGTCACCAGATCCTCGCGGGCGGTGATCTTCTGGGTCAGGTCTCGTCCCTGTCCGACGATCACCGCGAGCTGCGCCTGGTTGTCGTCGACGATCGAGGTGATCGTCTTGGTGTCGGCGATCAACTGGTTGATCTGGTCCTTGCGGTTGGTGATGACCTCCGACATCTGCGTGAGCGCCTCGAACGTCGGCCGGGTGATCGCGGGAACCCCGGCGAGCTGACGGTTCAGTGTCCGGATGCTCTGCGAGAGGGTCTGATCGTCGATCCCCGTCAGGATCGGCGCCCCCTCCTCGATGGTGCGTTGCAGGTCGTAGGGCACCGCGGTGCGTTCGATGTGACCGTCGGGTGCCTCGTCGGGCGAATCACCCAGCGACAGATCGATGTAGCGCTGACCGAGCAGCGTCGACATCTTGATCTCGGCCGCACCGTTGGCGGTGACCTTCACCTCCCGGTCGACCTTCATGGTGATCGCCACATGATTGCCCGCGAGTCGGGTGTCGGTGACCTCACCGACGTCGATACCGGCGACGCGGACCTTGTCCCCCGGCCGGACACCGCCCGCCTGGGCGAAGTCCCCGGTGAGGGTCTGCTTGCCGAGGTGGGCGCCCGCCAGCGTCGTGACCCCGAGCAGGAGCGCGACGATGACGACGGCACCGATCACACCGGTCCAGATTCGTCTGTTCTTCCGGAAACTCTTGCGGAACCAGCTCATCGACACACCACCGAGTGATTCGTGCCGCCGATCTTGTTGAAGATCCCCGGCGGGAGCAGGACGTCGCCGATCGCGACGTCGAGATCGCACGCGTAGATGTTCAGGTAGGCACCCTCGCCGAGAACGAGCGGGAAGTGGCCGAGGAAGATCGGGGCGTCGACGGCCATCCGATCGAGTCTGGTCCCGTTCTGGATGAGCGTGTTGGTCGCGATCCGGCCGTCGGTTGCCGCGTCGGCCAGGCTGTCCCGGCTCTGGCTCAGCACGTCGGCGAATCCGCTTGCGGTACGCCCGATGTCGGCGACCGCCCCGCCGAACGCGGCGGAGTTGGAATTGAGGTTCGCGATCAGCGCGGACATGGACTCGATGACCGTGCCGAGCTGGCCGCCCTGACGGGACAGATCACGCATCACCGTGCTCAGATTGCCGATGATCGCGCCCAGCACGACGTCGCGGTTGGCGGTGTCCTCGGCGAGACGCCCGACCTCGGCGACGGTGTAGCTCAACGACACCGAATTGCCCTGGAATGCCTCGAGGAGGCCCTCCGAGAGTGCGTTCACCTGGTCGGGACTGAGGGTCTCGAACACCGGCTGGAATCCGGCGAGGAGTTTGGTGACGTCGAACGAATCCTCCGACGGCAACTCCAGCGTCGATCCGGGCTTCAGCGGCTTGCTGTCCTTGCCCTCGGCCAGCGTCAGGTTGAGGTATCGCTGGCCGATGAGGTTCTGATAACGGATCGCGGCCTGCGTGTTGGTGAGGACCTGCTGATCGTTCTGCACCTCGAAAACCACGCGCGCGCGGCCGTTGTCGAGTTCGATCTCCTGAACGCGGCCCACTCGGACACCGGCCATGCGCACGTCGTCGCCGGTGTTGAGCCCGGACACGTCGCCGAAGTAGGTCGCGTAGGTGTTCGTCGTACCCGACACCGAACGCTCCAGCGTCGAGAAGATGACATAGGTGACCAGCATCGCGGCGATGCCGAAGATGGTGAATCCGATCAGCGGTTTGCGGATCGAGCCTGAGGCCGCGCTCATCGTCCCCCTCCCTGGCCGGCAGGCGCGCCTGCTTCACGCGCGTCGAGTGATTGGATCAGTGGTCCGAGCATGATCGTGTCGGCCGCGGACGGTGTCCGGCGCAGGACCGCACCGAGGGTCTTGTTGTCCGCGTCGGTCGTCACCATGCCCACCGGCCGGTTCTTGCGCATGCCGTCGGAGGGATAGATCTGCAGCGGGCCCGACATCGTCGGCCCGGTGCCGGTTCCCGGTCCGACGCACCCCGGACCGCGGAGGGTGCCGTAGGGCCCACCGTCGTACACCGGGCAGTTCTGCCGGGTGTAGCGGACGAAGGCGCCGAAGCTGACACCGATGTTGAGCTGCGGGCGGCCGTTGGTGCCGGTGAAGACGGTCAGCACCCGCGCCGCCAGGTTGTTCAGCGCGATCACCGCCTGCGGCAGCGAATCGGGTTCGAGCACCGTCGCGCCGAGCATCCGGTTGAGGTCGGAGACGAGTCGCTGACCGCCGTTTCCGTTGCGGGCGAACAGCAGCTGGGTCTGATCGAGCAGCGCCTGTCCACCCGACAGCAGAGCCGACAGGTCACGTTGCTTCTCGGCGATGGTGACCGCCGGGATCACGCTGCGGCCCAGCGCGTCGAGCAGCTGCGGCGCGGACTGTGACAGACCGGTGATGGCGTTGTCGAAGTTGTCGAACCCGGGCGGGTCACCCGCGGGGAACTGGTTGTTGATCGAGTCGAAGTAGTTCCGCAGCACACCGACGAACGACCCGAACACCGCGCCGCCGCCCTTGAGTGCGTCGGCGATGGTCGCGAGCACCTCGGCGAGGTCCTCCGGCGGCACCGCGTCGAGGATCTCGCGCAGCTCGTTCTGCGCGTCCTGCAGCTTGATGGTTGCGAGGGATGTGTCGGCCGGGATCACCGCCCCGGCGGCGAGCCGGTCCGCGCCCACCTCGGCAGGCTTGACCAGCTCGACGGAGTTGACGCCGAACAGGTTCGACGGCACCGTCCGAGCGGTCACCGACGCCGGGATGCCCTCGGCCTGTGTGGGCTCGATGTCGATGCCCACCTTCTTGATCAGCTTGGTCGCATCGGCCTGACCCGCGTCGTCGACGGCGATCGACTTCACCGTGCCGACGATGAGCCCGTTGTAGCGGACATCGGCGCCCGAGGTGAGACCGTCACCGACATCGACCAGGTCGGCGCTGACGGGCACGGTCTTGCTGAACGTGCCCTGGTAGCGCATGAACAGCAGCACGAAGATGACCAGGAGGACGAGCAGGAAGGCCACACCCCGCAGGACGTATTGCAGCATCGAGGGATTACGTCCGTCGGTCGCGATGTTCACGGTGTCCCCCTCATCCCGAGATCTTGATCCCGGGCGAGGTGCCCCAGAACACGAGGGTCATGACCAGGTTCGCGAACACGATGACGATGATCGCGAGTCGGATGGCATGTCCGGCAGCAACTCCCACTCCTTCGGGTCCGCCTGAGGCGAAGTAGCCGTAGTAGCACTGGATGAACGTCGTCAGCAGGACGAAGACGATCACCTTGATGAACGAGAACACCATGTCCCAGGAGACGAGGAACTGGTTGAAGTAGTACAGGTAGGTGCCCTCGCCCTGCCCGCTCTGCACCATGAACATGAACTGGCACGCGAGGTAGTTGGCGGCCAGCGACACCGAGTACAGCGGCACGATCGCCAGGACCGCGGCGCTCATGCGGGTGGTGACGAGATACGGCAGTGGCCGGATCGCGATGGCTTCGAGGGCGTCGATCTCCTCGGCGATCCGCATCGAACCGAGCTGGGCGGTGAACCGGCAGCCGGACTGTGCGGTGAATGCGGTCGCCGCGAGCAGCGGCGCGATCTCGCGTGTGGTCGCGAAGGCCGACAGGCCACCGGTCACCGGTGACATGCCGAGAAGGTTGAGTGCGGTGTATCCCTCGATGCCCACCGTCGCGCCGCCCATGATCCCGAGGATCACCATGACGCCGACAGTCCCGCCGCCCACGACGATGGCGCCATTGCCCCACGCCACGTCGGCCAGCAGGCGCCAGACCTCTTTGCTGTAGTGCCGGAACGCGAGTGGGACCGCAACGATGGACCGGACCAGGAAGGTGATGAGGTGGCCCATCCCCGCGAGTGCGTTGCGCGGACCGCGGTACAGCCCCTTGGCCGCCTCGACCGGTTTCAGTGCTGCGGGCACATACCGTGACGCGGTCATCTCACACCACCTTCGCCGGGAAGAGGATCGCGAACAGCTGGGTCAGGATGACGTTCACCGTGAACAGCAGCAGGACCGAGTTGACGACCGCCGCGTTCACGGAATTGGCCACGCCGGAGGGGCCGCCCTTGGTCGAGAGGCCGCGATCGCAGGCGACAATCGCCACGATCGCGCCGAATATGACGGCTTTGGCCAACGCGAACATCAGGTCCGCGGTGGTCGCGAAGGACGCAAAGGTGCCGGTGTAACTACCCGGCGTCCCTCCCTGAAAGTAGACGTTGAAGACATAGCCGGTGATGAAACCGACGAAGCAGACGAACCCGCAGAGCAGAAAACTGACCACCATGGTGGCGAGCAGGCGCGGGGAGATGAGTCGCTCGATGGGGTTGACGCCCATGACCTTCATGGCGTCGATCTCGTCGCGGATGGTCCGCGATCCGAGGTCCGCGGCGATCGCCGACCCGACCGCTCCGGCGAGGAGGAGCGAGGTGACCAGCGGCGCACCCTGCCTGATCACGCCGAGGCCGGTGGCCGCACCGGAGAACGAGGTGGCTCCGACCTGACCGGCGATGTTGGACACCTGGATCGAGACGATCACGCCGATCGGGATGGCGACGAGCAGCGTCGGGAACACCGATGTGCTGGCCATGAAGGCGCACTGCCGGATGAACTCCCCGAACGGGAAGCGTCGCTTGGCGATGTCGACGAACAGCGTGCGGAACACCTCGAGGAACATGCCCAGCTGGCGCCCGAAGGTGTCGAACGAGGCCACGACGTGGCCGTCGAACCACGACCGCACCGCACCCGGCCTCTTGCGACCGGCCTCCTCGTCATCCGAGGTGACTGCGTTTGTGCTCAATCCCTACCCTTGCGTCTCGGCTTACCCGTTCACCGACCGTCAGGTTTCGATGCCCGTGAGCCGTAGCGACTCACTCTCACCGTCTCCGCGGATCTACTTCGCGTGCCCCCCATGGGCAGGAGTGTCGCCGTAATATACCCCGCTCTCGATTCCGATTGTGTGCGGCCTCACACTATCGCGCGACTGCAGCTTCCCCGGTGTCGACATACCTTGCTTGATGTGACGAATCGACCGGCCGCTCCGACCGATGCCCAGAGCACCATAACTTGGTCAGCAGACCAACGGAGACGAAACCTACCACTTCGTTCCAATGTGATGGCGTTTCGTCCGCCACGATCGATCGGCGAGGTACGCGTGTGGGCACCCGGCGCCGAGACCGTGGCGCTGGTCGTGCGGCCCGCCGGGACCGATTCGCACACTGACTCCATCGCGATGGATCGCGCGGACGGCGGGTGGTGGCAGGTCGGTCAAGCGCCCGCCGGCACCGAACGCGCCGGGGCGAGTGCCGATCTGCGTTACGGGTTCTCCATCGACGGCGGGCCTGTCCGTCCGGACCCCCGTTCCGTACGGCAGCCCGACGGCGTCCACGCGATGTCGGCACTGTTCACCGTCGACGAGACGCTGTGGACCGACGCCGAGTGGGCCGGCCGTGATGTCCACGGTGCCGTCGTCTACGAGTTGCACCTGGGCACCTTCACCCCCGAAGGGACGCTCGACTCGGCCATCGACCGGCTCGATCATCTCGTCGACCTCGGGATCGACCTCGTGGAACTGATGCCGGTCAACGCCTTCAACGGCCCGCACAACTGGGGATACGACGGCGTCGCCTGGTATGCGGTGCAGGAGAGTTACGGCGGACCGGCGGCCCTGGCCCGCTTCGTCGACGCCTGCCACGGCAAGGGACTCGGGGTCGTGCTCGACGTCGTCTACAACCACCTCGGCCCGTCGGGCAACTATCTGCCCGAATTCGGGCCCTACCTCAGCGAGGGCGCGACGTCGTGGGGAGCGTCGGTCAATCTCTCCGGACCGGACTCCGACGAGGTCCGCGCCTTCATCGCGGGCACCGCGCTGCGCTGGTTCACCGAGTTCCACATCGACGCCCTGCGCCTCGACGCGGTGCACGCGCTCGCCGACCATCGGGCCGTTCACATCCTCGAAGAACTCGCGGCCGCGACCGACGCGCTGTCGGCGGAGCTCGGGCGCCCGTTGTCGCTGATCGCCGAGAGCGACCTCAACGATCCGCGGATGATCCTGCCGCGCAGCGTCTGCGGGCTGGGGCTGGCCGCCCAGTGGGACGACGACATCCATCACGCCATCCACACCCTGGTCTCCGGTGAACGACAGGGCTACTACAGCGACTTCGGCAGCTACGACTGCCTCGCGAAGGTCCTGACCGGCGGGTTCTTCCACGACGGCACGTACTCGTCGTTCCGTCGCCGGTGTCACGGCCGCCCGATCCCGACCGACACCGTGCCCGCGGCGGCACTACTGGCCTACACCTGCAACCACGACCAGGTGGGCAACCGCGCGATCGGCGACCGGCCGAGCGCCTACCTCGACGGTGGTCAGCTCGCCATCAAGGCCGCCCTGGTCCTGTTGTCCCCCTTCACCCCGATGCTGTTCATGGGCGAGGAGTGGGCTGCGGCAACACCTTTCCAGTTCTTCACCTCCCACCCCGAACCGGAGCTCGGCCGCGCCACCGCCGAGGGTCGCAAGTCCGAGTTCGCCGAACACGGCTGGGACAGCGACGATGTGCCCGATCCGCAGGATCCCGGGACGTTCGAACGATCCAAGCTGGACTGGTCGGAGCTCGACCGGCCCGACCACGCCCGGGTTCTCGAGTTCTATCGGGCGCTGATCACATTGCGGAAAGCCGTACCCGCGCTTGTAGATCCGGCGTTCGTGTCGGTACGCGTCGAATTCGACGAGACGGCAGGCTGGTTCGCGATGCATCGCGGTGACTGGTCGGCGGTGTGCGTGCCCGGCGAGACACCGGTCACCATCCCGTTCGGATTGGACGTCCGATTGTCCTGGGAGCCGGTCGAATCCGCCGGCACGGGCGGCCTGATCTCACCGGGTCACAACGTGGTCGTCGGGGTGCGCGCGGCGGGGTGACGGTGCCTCGCCTGGCCTCGATCGCTGCGCTCGGGTACCCCCGGAGAGCTGACGTCAGGTCAGGTCAGGTCAGGTCGGTCAGGTCAGGTCAGGTCAGGTCAGGTAGGCGTACGCCGGCGAACCCGGCTCGAGGCGTTCGCAATCCAGACGTGAGCGCGACATGCGTTCCATCAGGCCGCCGAGTCCGTCGCGATGACCCAGTTCGACACCCACGAGTGCGGCACCGGTCTCGCGGTTGTTGCGTTTGACGTACTCGAAGAGGGTGATGTCGTCGTCGGGGCCCAGAACCTCGTCGAGGAACCGGCGCAGCGCGCCCGGTTCCTGGGGGAAGTCGACGAGGAAGTAGTGCTTGAGCCCCCGGTGAACCAGCGATCGTTCGATGATCTCGCCGTACCGAGAGACGTCATTGTTGCCGCCGGACACCAGGCACACCACGGTCGAACCGGCCGGCAGACGGAGTTTGTCCAGGGCGGCCACCGCCAGGGCACCGGCGGGTTCGGCGATGATTCCCTCGTTCTGGTACAGCTCCAGCATCGCCGAGCAGATGGCACCTTCGTCGACGTGTGTGACGAGCGCGGATCCCGGTACCGGTGCGGTCGGCTCATCGGGCAGCACCCGGACCGCCGGGTTCCGGCTGATCTCGGCGAAGACCGGATGGTCGGTCACCGACGCGCCGATCTCCGACATCACCTGGTGGCCGATGCTCCCGATCCGCTTGACCGCCGCACCGTCGACGAACGGGTCGATCTCGGCCAGGGTCACCGGCCCCCCGTTGACGAGAGCAGCACCCAGCGACACCGCTCCGGTCGGCTCGACGCCGATGATGGTGGTCTCCGCGGACAGTCCACGGAAGTACGTCGCCATGCCGGCCAGGCACCCGCCGCCGCCCACCGGAGCGATGATGACGTCCGGCACGCCGCCGAGCTGTTCGACGATCTCGCGCGCGATGGTTCCCTGCCCGGCGGCGGTCCGCGGGTCGTCGAAGGCATGAATCCACGCCGAGCCGGTGCGCATCACGTCTTCCTGGGCCGCGGCAGCAGCCGCGTCGTAGGTCTCCCCGACCGCTTTCAGTTCGACGTAATCGCCGCCGTGCCAGGCGATCCGGTCCCGCTTCTGTTTGGGCGTGGTGGTCGGGACGTAGATCCGCCCGGGCACCTTCATGCTCTTGCACGCGAACGCGACGCCCTGGGCGTGATTGCCGGCGCTCGCCGCCACCACACCGCGTGCCAGCTCCTGCTCCGACAGCTGCGCCATCACGTTGTACGCGCCGCGCAGCTTGTACGAGCGCACGGCCTGCAGATCCTCGCGCTTGAGGTAGATCTCGGCGCCGGCCACGGCCGACAGTCGCGGACAGGCTTCGAGTGGGGTGCGCGCCACAGCCTCGGCGATACGGATGGACGCGGCGTCGATCGCCTCGACGGACAGGGCCGTCTCCTGGGCGGGATCGTGCTGGTCAACCGAAGCGTGGTGCGTGTTCACGCCTGCCATGGTCTCACTGCGGACGCCGGTTGCGTCGGCCCGGGTTGCGTTGCCCGCCGTCATCGCGATACGGCGAAGCCGCCCGTCGGCGCGGGCGAAGGCGTATCACTGGAAGGGCGTGAGACCGAAAAGCCTCGGAATCGGGTAGAACACCCGCGCCGCCGCCCCAGACGAACTTGCGGCAGCACCACAGCCACCTCACTCGGGAGCAGCCATGACATCTCGCCGCATTTCCCACCCTGGTCCTTCTTCTCGGCGCGGTCGGCGGATTTCCCGGCTCGCGGCCGTCGCCGCGGCCGCGGCCCTGGCAGTCGGCCTCGCGGCTGCCGTCGAGCCCGCACCCGCGAATGCGGCGCCGACATGTCCGGGGGCCGGACAACCGGCGCGCCTCGTCGGCGTCGTGCCCGGTGCGGCACTGGAAGGGCTGACGGTCGACGCCGCGGGACGTCTGTACACCACCGACCTGATCTCGGGCCGGGTGTATCGGCTGACCAGGCCGGGCGCTCCGGCCGTGCCGATCGCCACCGTGCCCGGCGGAAACGGCGCCGGTGGGCTCGCGTGGACCCCCGGCGGCACCCTGCTGGTGGGTTACGGCGCCGATCCGCGGGTGTTCGTCGGTGACGCCTTGCGCCACGCATCGATCGCGCGCCTCGACGTGAACACCCGTGCCCTGCGGCCCTGGGTCACCGGGTTGTCCGCAGCCAACGGCATGGATGTCTCGGCCCGCGGAAATGTGTACGCCACCAACGACTTCGGAAACCTCATCGGGCGCGTGTCCCCGAACGGCGCGGTGCAGGCGGCCTGGGGCTCGTTGCCGAGCGCCAACGGCGCGGTCCTCGGTCGGGGCGACGGCTGGCTCTACGTGTCGCGAACGTTCGTGAACCCGGGCGTCAGCCGCATCTCGACGACCAACCCACGGGTGGTCCAGAGCCTGCTCAGCGTGGGTGCGCCGTCGACTCCGGACGGGCTGACACTGGACTCCCGCGACCGGCCGGTCGTGCCGTTCAACGCGACCGGCGAGATCGTGCGTATCACCTCACCGGGAAGCTACTGCGTGCTCGGCTCCGGGCTCCCGACGTCGAGCGTGCTGTCCTACGGCCGAGGCGATCGTGGCTTCTCCACCGGGCGACTGTTCCGGGCCGGATTCGACGGCCGGATCTATGAGATCCCGGGTGGGTTCGACGCAGGCGCGGTCGCGGCCTTCCCGGGCAGGTAGCGCTCGCCCCACCAGACGGCGAGCACGGTCACGGCCGTCACCCAGGCGGTGAACTGCGGCGATCCGAAAGCCAGCAGGCTCAGGAGTGCGACCGCCAGCCCGGCGACCACCGCGTGAGCCTTGCGTGCGGGCCAGCGAACTCCGAAGACGTCGACCGTGCGTGCGGGCCGGTGCGCGGGGCGATACGGGTCGACATCGAACACTGTCGTCATCTCGAACACTCCTTCGCCGGTCGCATGTACTGGACGTGTCGTCGAGTATAGCGGCCGGCGAAGGAAAATGTTCGGTGCGCCGAACTTGTGGTGACGGCGAACTGAACAGCTCAGCTCAGGCAGCTGGGGCCCAGCAGCGCCTTGAGGTCGCCCATCAGCGCCGAGCTCGGTGCGACGCGTAGCGACTCGGTCAGCTTGAGCTGCGTCTGCCGCTTGTCGCTGACGAGGGTGACGTGCACGTCGGCCATACCCGGGTGGCGGGTCAGCACCTGCTTGAGCGCCTGGACGCGATCGGGTGTGCACAACCTCGCCGACAAGGTCAGCGCGACCGGCTTGGTGGCTCCGGCCGTTTCCAGATCGGGCACGGCGAGGTCGTTCGCGCTGATCATCATGCTGTCCTCGCGCAGGTTCACCCGCGCCTTGATGAGGACGATGTTGTCGGCGACGATGTCCATCCCGTACGCGGTGTAGGCGCGCGGGAAGAAATAGACCTCGACACCGCCGACCATGTCCTCGAGCGTGACCGCGGCCCAGGGCTCGCCCTTCTTGTTCACGCGGCGGGTCACCGAGGAGATGATGCCGCCGATGGTGATCTGTGCACCGTCGGCGACATTGCCCTCGAGCAGGGTGGTGATCGAGGTGTCGGTGTGGGCGGCGATCGCGTGCTCGACGCCGCTGAGTGGATGCCCGGAGACGTAGAGGCCCAACATCTCTCGCTCGATGGCGAGCTTGTGTTTGGTGTCCCATTCCTCCTCGGGAACCCTGACCGCGAAGACCTCGGCCATCGACTCGTCGGCGCCTCCGGCGTCGCCGAAGAGGTCGAACTGGCCGATTGCTTCGGCCTTCTTGGTGCCGATCACCGATTCGACGGCCTCGGCATGGACGAGGAACAGTCCCTTGCGCGGGTGGCCGAGCGAGTCGAACGCCCCCGCCTTGATCAGCGATTCGGTGACCTTCTTGTTGCAGGCGGTGACGTCGATCTTGCCGAGGTAGTCGGAGAAGTTGGTGAACTTCCCCTTCTCCTCGCGCGCGGCGATGATCGAGCCGACGACGCCGGACCCGACGTTACGGATGGCCGCGAGGCCGAAACGGATGTCTTTGCCGACGGCGGCGAAGTTGCGCTGCGACTCGTTGACGTCGGGTGGGAGCACCGTGATGCCGAGCTTGCGACAGTCGGCGAGGTAGATCGCCGCCTTGTCCTTGTCGTCACCGACCGAGGTGAGCAGGCCTGCCATGTACTCGGCCGGGTAGTTCGCCTTGAGGTAGGCGGTCCAGAAGGAGACGAGGCCGTAGCCTGCGGCGTGCGACTTGTTGAACGCGTACCCGGCGAAGGGCAGGACCGTGTCCCACAGCGCGGTGATGGCCGCCTGGGAGAAGCCGTTGTCGCGCATGCCCTGCGCGAAGCCCTCGTACGCGTCGTCGAGGATCTCTTTCTTCTTCTTGCCCATCGCGCGACGCAGCAGGTCGGCCTGTCCGAGGGAGTAGCCGGCGACCTTCTGCGCGATCTGCATGATCTGCTCTTGGTAGACGATCAGGCCGTAGGTCTCGGACAGGATCTCCTTGAGCGGTTCCTCGAGCTCCGGGTGGATCGGCCGGATGTCCTGCAGACCGTTCTTGCGCTTGGCGTAGTCGGTGTGCGCGTTCACACCCATGGGACCCGGCCGGTACAGCGCGAGGACGGCGACGATGTCCTCGAATCCGGTGGGCTGCATCATCTTCAGGAGTTCACGCATGGCCGCGCCGTCGAGCTGGAACACGCCGAGCGTGTCGCCGCGGGCGAGCAGTTCGTAGGTCTTCTCGTCCTCTAGCGGCAACGCGTCGAGATCGAGGTCGATGCCCCGGTTGAGCTTGATGTTCTCCAGCGCGTCACCGATGACGGTGAGGTTGCGCAGACCCAGGAAGTCCATCTTGAGCAGCCCGATGGCCTCACACGACGGGTAGTCCCAGCCGGTGATGATGGCGCCGTCCTGCGCGCGCTTCCACACCGGGATCGCGTCGGTCAGCGGCTCCGAGGACATGATCACCGCACAGGCGTGCACGCCCGCGTTGCGGATCAGACCCTCGAGTCCGAGGGCGGTGTCGTAGATCTTCTTGACGTCGGGATCGGTCTCGATGAGCGTGCGGACCTCGGTGGCCTCGCCGTAGCGCTCGTGCTCGGGGTTGGTGATACCCCAGACCGGGATGTCCTTGGCCATGATGGGCGGCGGCAGGGCCTTGGTGATGCGGTCGGCGATCGCGAAGCCTGGCTGACCGAACTGGACACGTGCCGAGTCCTTGATCGCGGCCTTGGTCTTGATGGTGCCGAAGGTGATGACCTGGGCGACCTTGTCGCTGCCCCACCGCTCGGTCGCGTAACGCACCATCTCGCCGCGACGACGATCGTCGAAGTCGATGTCGATATCGGGCATCGACACACGCTCGGGGTTGAGGAATCGCTCGAAGAGCAGTCCGTGCGGGATCGGGTCGATGTTGGTGATGCCCAGCGCCCAGGCGACCAGCGAACCGGCAGCCGAACCACGGCCCGGACCCACGCGGATGCCGACCTCGAGGGCATGGCGGATCAGGTCGCCGACGACGAGGAAGTAGGCCGGGAAACCCATCTGGATGATGACGTCGAGCTCGTAGTTGGCCCGGTCCAGGTACTCCTGCGGCACCTCGGCGCCCGGGAACCGGCGCTCCTTGAGGCCTTTCGCGACCTCCTTGCGCAAGAACGTCTGCTGGGTGTCGCCCTCGGGCACCGGGAAGACCGGCATGCGATCGCGGTGGGTGAAGACGTCCTCGTACGACTGGACCCGCTCCCCGATCTCCAGGGTGTTGTCGCACGCACCGGGGACCAGCGAATCCCACTGCTCGCGCATCTCGGCGGCGGACTTGAGGTAGTAACCGTCACCGTCGAACTTGAAGCGTGTCGGGTCCGAGAGGGTCTTGCCGGTCTGCACGCACAGCAGCGCCTCGTGGGCGGCCGCATGTTCCTTGGTGACGTAGTGGCAGTCGTTGGTGACGATCGGCTTGATGCCGAGCTTGCGGCCGATGTCGAGCAGGCCGTCGCGCACCCGGCGCTCGATCTCGAGGCCGTGCTCCATCAGCTCGAGGTAGAAGTTCTCCGGACCGAAGATCTCCTGCCACTTCGCGGCCGCCTCGAGCGCTTCACGGTCGTGACCGAGACGCAGGCGGGTCTGCACCTCACCCGACGGGCAGCCGGTGGTGGCGATGATGCCCTCGGCGTGTTCGGCGATCAGGTCGACGTCCATCCGCGACCACTTGCCGAGCTGCCCCTCGATCGACGCCAGCGACGACAGCTTGAAGAGATTGCGCAGACCGGTCGCGTTCTCGGCGACCATCGTCATATGGGTGTACGCACCCGAGCCGGAGACGTCGTCGCTCTTCTGGTCGCGGGTGCCCCACTGGATCCGTTTGGTGTCGAATCGCGAACCGGGCGCGATGTAGGCCTCGATCCCGATGATCGGCTTGATGTCGTTCTTGATCGCGGTGTTGTAGAACTCGCTGGCGCCGAACATGTTTCCGTGGTCGGTCATGCCGATCGCGGTCATCCCCAGGCGCTTGGCCTCGGCGAACAACGGTGACACCTTGGCCGCACCGTCGAGCATGGAGTACTCGGTGTGGTTGTGCAGGTGTACAAACGAGTCCGTCACTGTGCCTCTTCTGTGGATGTCGGGTGGCCGGTTCGGGTGCGAAGATGTCTGGTTCGGGGTGTCTGGATCGGGTGTCTGGATCGGGTGCGCCGGCCCGCCGGAGGCGGCCATCCGGCGGACGAGTCGGGGTCCACTCTAGGCGCGCGCACCGACACGTCAGGCGAGCCACTCCGGGCCGTGACGAATGGGACAGCTGTGACAGGATGCCCCCTCGCTCACGGTGCCCTCCGGCGCCGGTGTTCGATGCCGTGCCGGTGTTCGATGCCGTGCCGGTGTTACAGCGCCACCGCGAACACGATGCCGATCAGGATCAGCAGCGCCACCGCGACGATCGCCAGCACCACCGGCAACCGATTCGACCCGCCGGCCGGTCGGCCGCCCCGCCCCGCGGGATTCGGACCGGCGGGAGGAAACCCGAAGCGATCGGCACCGGGCACCCCCGGGCCGGGCGGCCTTGCACCGCCGGCGGCCCGCTCTGGGGAGACCTGCCCGGCGGCCCGCAGGTGGTCGTTGGTCTGTCGGCGCGTATTCGGCGGCGGGTGCTGCCACACCATGGGGTCGGCACCCGTGGCGGGCCGTGAACTCGGACGCTTCGGTGTCGCCTGCTGCGTGACGTCGTGTGCCGGACCGGCCGGTCGGGGTCGCGCGGGTCTGGGTGGCGCGGACTTGGATGGCGCGGGTCTGGATGGCGCGGACTTGGATGGCGCGGACTCGGGTGGCGCGGGCAGGGGCGGCGCCGCGCGGGATGCCGCCGGCCTGGGCGTGGCCCGATGGGTCGGGGCATGAGGGTCGGCCCGCAGGGGTTCGGCACGGGAAGGTTCGGCCCGAAAAGGTTCAGCGCCGGGTGGCTGGGCACGGGAAGGTTGCCGTCGCCCGCCCGTCGGGGGCGTGAGACCGCGGACCGTCTCGGCGTCGGGGCCGAAAGTCGACTCGGTGCCTGGATCGAAGGTCGACTCGGCGCCTGGGTCGACGGCCGACCGGGGCCGGACGCGTCGCAGGCTCGTCGCGAGCGCGTCGGCGAACGCCCGGCAGTTGGCGAACCGTTCCTCGGGCGACTTGGCCATCGCCTGCGCGATCACCTCGTCGACGCCCGGCGGCAGACCGGGCACGAGGCCCGATGCGCGCGGCACCGGCTCCTTGAGGTGCGCACCGATCACCGCGCCGTTGTCCCGGTCGTCGAAGGGCACGCGTCCGGTGAGCAGGTGAAAGGTGGACGCCGCCAGCGAGTACTGGTCGGTCCTGCCGTCCAGGCGCCTGCCCATGAGCTGTTCGGGTGAGGCGTAGGACAGGGTCGCCAGGACCGTGCCGACCGATGTCAACGCCTCGGTCTCGTCGGAGATCTTCGCGACGCCGAAGTCGGTCAGCAGGACCCGCTGTTCCTCGTCGGACGACTCGTCGTCGACCTCGGCGAGGAGGATGTTGGCCGGTTTGATGTCCCGGTGGAGCAGTCCGCGCCGGTTGGCGTGGTCGATTCCGCGGGCCACCCCGGAGACGATATGGGCCACGCGGTGCGGCGCGAGCGGGCCCTGAGCGGCCAGTTCACGTGCACAATCGGTACCCGGCACATACTGCATCGCGATCCACAGCATGTCCGCCTCCCCGCCCCCCGAAGCGGTCGGGACGCTCGCGCGGCCGCGGTTGAAGACGGTGACGATGTTCGGATGGTCGAGCGTCGCGGCGACCTCGGCCTCGCGCAGGAACCGGCGCCGGAAGTTGCTGTCGGTCAGGCCCGCCGAGGCCTTGAGGACCTTGAGGGCGTCGTAGCGCGGTAGCTCCGGGTGGCGGGCGAGGAACACCGCGCCCATACCGCCACTGCCGAGTACCCGTTCGACGCGGTACCCGGCGACGAGAGTTCCCGGCTCGAGCACCCCCTCAATCTAGGCGAGTTCGGCGAGTATGTCGCCCACAAGGGGCCGAACGAATGCCCTGGTCCGGCGGTGTCGGCTCAGGTCTCGCGCAGAAGGTCGAGGGCGTGCTGGAGATCCGCGGGGTACTCGGTGGTGAACTCCACCTGGCGGCCGTCGGCCGGGTGGGCGAAGCCCAGCGACCGCGCGTGCAGCCACTGCCGCTCGAGACCCAGTTTCTTCGCGAGGACCGGGTCGGCGCCGTAGGTCGGGTCACCGCAGCACGGGTGGTGCAGCGCCGAGAAGTGCACGCGGATCTGATGTGTGCGACCGGTTTCGAGGTGGACGTCGAGCAGCGACGCCGCCGCGAACATCTCGAGGGTGTCGTAATGGGTGATGCTCGGCTTGCCGTTCGAGGTGACCGCGAACTTCCAGTCGTTGCTGCGCGAGCGACCGATCGGGGCGTCGATCGTTCCCGACGACGGATCGAGGTGGCCCTGGACGAGTGCGTGATAGCCCTTGTCGACGGTCCGCTGCTTGAACGCGCGTTTGAGCAGGGTGTAGGCGCGCTCGGAGACCGCCACGACCATGACGCCCGAGGTCCCGACGTCGAGCCGGTGAACGATGCCCTGCCGCTCGTGGGCGCCGGAGGTCGAGATCCGGAAACCGGCGGCGGCGAGCGCGCCGATGACGGTCGGGCCGCTCCAGCCCACCGACGGGTGGGCGGCGACGCCGACGGGTTTGTCGACCACGACGATGTCGGAGTCGTGGTAGATCACCTCGAGGTCTTCGACCGGTGTCGGCTCGACGCGCAGCGGCTGGTCCGGCTCGGGCAGGGTGACGTGCAGGAAGGTGCCGGCGGCCAGTTTGTGCGACTTGCCGACCACGACCCCGTCGACCATCACGTCGCCGTCCTCGGCGAGGGTGGCGACGACAGTGCGGGACAGACCGAGCATGCGCGACACCCCGGCGTCCACGCGCATCCCGTCGAGCCCGTCGGGCACTGGGAGGGAACGTGATTCACGCATGCGCGCCGCCTTCGGTGGTGTCTACGCCGTTCGTGCGGCGATCCTGGTCAGGGTGTGGGTTGTCGGGGTCTCGACGGGCTGCCCAGCCGGTGCGAGTGCCGTCGTAGTCGTAGCCGAGCGCCGACAACACGACCAGCAGGACCGCACCGCACACCACGGCCGAGTCGGCCACGTTGAACACCGGCCACCACCCCACCGAGACGAAGTCGACGACGTGGCCCTGCAGCGGCTGGGGAGCACGGAAGATCCGGTCGACCAGGTTGCCGACGGCACCGCCGAGGACCAGCGCCAGACCGACGGCCCACCACCACGACTTGAGGCGGCTGCTGTACCGGATGATGACGCCCACGACCACCAGCGCGATGATCGAGAGCACCCAGGTGTAGCCGGAGGCCATCGAGAAGGCGGCACCGCTGTTGCGGACGAGGCGAAGCGTGACCACGTCGCCGATGATCTCGACCGGACGTCCGGGGACGAGCGTGGCCACCGCGATCGTCTTGGTCAGCAGATCGAGCGCGAGCACCACCAGCGCGATGCCCAGTACCGCCACGGTCACCTGCGAGATCCGGCGACGGGTCGTCGGGACGCGGGACTCCTGGGAGTCGGCGGTGCTGTCTGAGTCGGCAGGCCGGGAGGCGGTGCCGCGCGGATCCTCGTGCTCCGGATCCGGCTGGGGTTGGTCGTCCACACCGGTCATTGTCCACGACCCGTGGAATACCCTGGCTACCCGTGTCCCCGCGTGCCCGTGTGATCCGGTCCCTTGTCTCCTCGTTCGCGGTGGCCGCCGCGGTGTCCGCGCTGGTCGCGGGCTGCTCGTCGGAATCCGACGACGCCGGTGCGCCGAATACGGCGTCCGCCGGCGGGTGTGCCGCCGAGTCGCCGTCCCGTGCCGCCGGGGCGACGCCGGTACCGATCGCACCGGCGACGGTGACGGTCCTCGGGGCCGGCGACGGCGAGCGCCGCGTGGCCACCGCGGCGCCTGATGTCGCATCCGCGCAGTCGGTGACCCTCGTGACGACATCGCAGGTGGCGTCGCCGGGAAGTTCGGATGCGCAGACGGTCGAGACACCGCTGACGGCGCGGTTCGGGTGCACCGAGAAGTCCGATCTCGAACTCGACCTCGGCACCGTGACCTCACCGGACACGGGTTTGACCGAGCAGCTCGCGGCGATGGGCGGCACCAAGGCCGGCATCACGCTGGGACCGGGACTGGCGCCGGTGTCGCTGCGGCTCGCGCCGGCGGCGGACGCGGGCGAGGAGGCGCGACTGGCGCTCGAGCAGTCTCTGGTGGCCGCGCTGAACACCGCGATCGTGCTGCCCACCGAACCGATCGCGGTGGGTGCCTCCTGGCGCAGCGAGCGTGTGATCGCCGCCGCGGCCACGGTCACGCAGTCCATCGAGGCGCGACTCACCGCGTGGGAGGGCGACCGGCTCACGATCGAGTTCACCGCGGAGGAATCACCGGTCAACTCGGTGTTCGCGATCCCCGGGAGCGCCGACACCCTCACGATCAGCCGGTACAGCAATACCGGCGAGGGCCGGGTCACGGTGGATCTGAGACGCGGGCTCCCGGTGGCCGGCGAGGCGACCTACCGGGGAGCCCGCGAATTGGTCGGCGCGGACCCGGCCCGCCCGCTGTTGCAGCGGACCGGGTTGTCCGTCACCTGGCGTTGAGCTGTCGCTTCACCCGACGTGGAGGCTCAGCTCGCGGGGGCGCACATCTTGCTGTCGACCTGGTACAGCCCGAGCAGGTTGCACACGGTCTCGTTGGACAGCTTCCAGCGGCCCTTGTCGTAGACGATCGTCGACTCGGCGTTGGTCGGCGGGTTACCGGCGGTCTCGATCCGGACCTTGACGCGGGCCTTGTTGGGGCCGGCGCTGATCACCGGGTTGACCAGGACCCAGTCGACATCGGCGTTCTCCGCGCGCGCCTTGACGAGCTCGTCGAAGATGGCCGGATCCTTCTCCGAACCCTGCACGAACTGGATCTTCTCCGCGCGCGGGATGTCCGGGTCGACGGCCTGGTCGACCATGTCGTTGAGCACCTTGATCGACGGCGGCTTGCTGCCGTTGGTGATCTCGGTGCCGTCGCCGCCACCGGCTGCGGTGTCGGCGCTGGTCAGGGTGGGCGCAGGCGGCGCGTCGCTGTCGTCACCGCCGCAGGCGGCAACCGTGGTCATCAATGCCGCCGCGATCATGGTCGCGCCTAGAAACTTCCGATACTTCAACGATCTCCCTCACTGTGTTCATGGGCGGTGGGGCGCGCGGTCAGCGCTCTCCCACCTCGATGACGAACCTGGCCGCCGGTAAACCGGCGACAGCCTCCACCACTATGCCAAACGACGGGGGCTCCGGCCCTGGCACCGATCGGCACGCTCCCGGCCGTGGCACCGCGCGCCTCCCCACACGCTTGACCAGTCCCCCACCGCTGGACCAATCCCCCAACGCTTGACGAGGCCCGCCGGTTCCGGTGAGTCTTGGACATCATGGCCGACACCCCTATCGGCGGGCCGCCGACCACCGTCCTGATCAGCACCGGTGGCACGATCGCCGCGCAGACGACCGATGACGGCGCCGTACCCGCACTCGGAGCCGCGCAACTGTTGTCGACCACACCGCGGTCGGACGCGGTGATCCGCAGCGTCGACCTGATGTCGGTGGACTCCTCGGCGATGACGGTGGCCGATCAGTTCGCCGTCGTGCGGGCGATCGCCGACGCGCTCACCGATCCGACCGTCGCCGGAGTGGTGGTCACCCATGGCACCGACACGATGGAGGAGACCTCGTTCCTGGCCGACCTCTACGCCGTCGACGACCGGCCGGTGGTGTTCACCGGCGCCCAACGACCCGCCGACGCACCCGACAGCGACGGCCCGGCAAACCTCGCGGCGGCACTCGCGACGATCGCCGATCCCGCGTCGCGCGGGCGCGGGGTGCTCGTGGTGGCGGGCGGGCGGGTGTTGTCCGCGCGTGGGTTGTTCAAGGTCTCGACGACCGATCCGGCGGCATTCGACTGTGTCTCGCCCGATCTGCCACGACGCGTCCTGGCCGAACCGATCCCGGTGGGCCGCACCGCCCGGGTCGACACCTTCGCCCTGTATCCGGGTGTGTCGCCGGGGCTGATCGCCGCGGCTGTCGCGCAGAACGCGGCCGGTCTGGTGCTGGCCGCGACCGGTTCGGGCAACACCCACCCGGACATCACCGCCGAGGTCGCCCTCGCCGTACAGCACGGTGTCACAGTGGTGGTCACGAGTCGCGTGCCCTACGGCGAGGTGTCGACCACTTACGGTGGCGGCGGTGGCGCCGTCGATCTGCATCGTGCGGGTGCGATCGTGTCGCCGTGGCTGCGCGCACCTCAGGCCCGGATGGCGTTGATCGCCCTGCTGACGGCCGGATGCGACTGCGCCGAGATCGCCGGCTTCTTCGCACAGCCCGGCACACGAACGGACTGAGCGTCTTTCGACCGTTCGACGTTCGGCAGACAGTCAGTCGTCGGCGGCGAGGTCCCAGTCCAGGCTGTCGAGCGGGTCGGCCGGCCGCAGGGCGGGATCGTCGACGGCGAAGGTGCGGGTGCGGCCCGGTCCGGTGGTGCGGGTCTCGAACCGGACGGTCACCACACCGTGCCCGCTGCCCTGGACCCAGCCGTGACCGTGCTCGGGATGGGTGACGTCCGCGCCGGGCCCGAAACGGCCCGCGGGCAGCGCGCTCCCCCCGGGAGAGAAGCGCGGGGGTTCACCGGTCGCGGCGTCGGCGGCGGAGTCCTCGACCGTCTCGGACACCTCGACGACGTCCGTGCCGGTCGTGATGGTCCCGGTCGAGGCGGTCCCTGTCGCGGTGTCCCCGGCCGCGGTGTCCCCGGCCGCGGTGTCCCTGGCCGCGGTGTCGTGGTGTGTGGTCTGCTCCCCCGGATCGCGGCCTGCCGCGTCGAGGTCGTCGAACAGGGCGTACTGCTGCACGGCGGTGAGTCCCGAATAACCCACGCCCACAAGACGAATGGCTCCGACCGTGCGTGGATCGAGCGCAAGTCTCTGAGCGGCGCGTTCGAGGTCGTCGAAGTCGGTCGTCGCGGCGGCGGTGGTCGCCGACCGCGTCAGGATCGACATGTCGGATCGTTTGAGTTTCAGCACGACGGTCCGCGCGCCGCGGCCGTCGGAGAGAAGGCGACGATGCGCATCCGTCGCGGCCTTCCGGATGGCGCGGCGCAGTTCGTCGAGCTCGACGATGTCCTCGGCGAAGGTCGACTCGGCGCTGATCTGCTTGGCCGAGGCCCGTTCGGCGACCGGCCGGTCGTCGATGCCGTGTGCGAGCCGGTGCAGGGCCGGTCCGACCGTGGCACCGAGGACCGAGGCCACCTCGATCGGTGACATCGCGGCGAGGTCGCCGATCGTCACGATTCCCAGGCGCGCCAACCGATCTCCCGACACCGGGCCGATACCCCACAGCTTCCGGACCGGCAGCGCATGGAGGAACTCGAGTTCACCCGACGGCGGGATCACCATTACGCCATCGGGTTTGGCCATGCCCGAGGCGATCTTGGCGAGCTGTTTGCCGCTGCCCAGCCCCACGGAGGCGGCGAGGCCCACCTCGGACCGGATTCGCGCGCGCAACGTCTCGGCGAACTCACGGGCCTGCGCCACGGTCGCGCCGGCCAGTTCGGCCGGTTCGGCGAAGGCCTCGTCGAAGGACAACGTCTCGATGACCGGGACCGCTTCTCGCACAAGGGTGAACACCCTCTTGCTTACTTTGCTGTAGACCGATCCGCGCGGCGGGACGACGACGCCGCTGGGGCCGATCAACCGGCGGGCCTGATGCATGGGCATCGCCGACCCGGCGCCGAACACCCGCGCCTCATAGCTCGCACCGGCCACCACGCCGCGGCCACCCGAACCGCCGACGAGAACAGGCCGCCCACGCAACGTGGGTCGCGTGAGTTGTTCGACGGAGGCGAAGAAGGCGTCCATGTCCAGGTGCATCACCCAGCGCGATCCGCGCTCGGCCTCCCCCGGTGCCGACGAACCGTTTACGGGTGTCGGTTCGGACTCGGGGCGCAGCACCCGTCCGAGTCTAGTGAGCGGCCGATCCTACCGAGCCGGGGTGACGGCGAAGACCGGGATCTGACTCGCATGGGCGGCGATCTCGGCGTCCGAGGCCGCGGTGCCCATCCCCTCGGGCAGGAACCGGCCGACCTCCCAGCCCCATGAGCGCAGGTACTGCCGGATGATCGGCGGCCGCAGAGCGGGATCGACCTCGGTCAGGGCGACGACACTGCGGCGTCGGCCGCGCCGGAGTTCGACCGTGTCGGCCACCCGTGCATTGCGGACCCACTGCGTGTTGCCGCGCGGCGAGACCAGATACTCCCCGCTGTCGGTTCGCAGCACGTTCACCGGCACACGCTGCGGCTCGCCGGTGCGTCGCCCGGCGACGGTGAGGGTCTGGGCCCCCGCCAGGTTCACCCCGGAATCTGCGAGCCGGCGGACGGCGCGGTTGAAGACGTTGTCGATGCCCCGTGGGGCCCGATAGTGGGTGGTGGCCATGATTCGCTGCGCTCTCTCGAGTCGGATTTTTCGAGAGCGGCGCTCTCGAAACCCAGTGTGCGCCGCTTGCCCGACTAAATCAAGAGCACCGCTCTCGAATGTGAGAGGATCGGCGCATGGCCCCTCCGCGAAGTCGCGCCGAGAACCGCGCGATGATGACCGACGAGATCCGGCGACTCGGCCGCGAACACCTCACGACCTACGGCGCGGCCGGGCTCTCACTGCGTGCCATCGCCCGCGACCTGGGCGTCGTCTCCTCGGCCGTCTATCGGTACGTGCCCAGCCGGGACGACCTGCTGACCCTGCTCGTGGTCGAGGCCTACACCGACATCTCCGACGCGATCGACGCGGCCGTCGACACGATCGAACCCTCGCGCCGGCGGGAGCGCCTCCGCGCCGCAGCCGCAGCCGCGAGGTCCTGGGCACTGGCCGATCGCGCGAGGTGGGCGCTCCTGTTCGGCAGCCCCGTCCCCGGGTACACCGCACCCGGCGACCAGACCATCGAACCCGGAACCCGCATTCCCGCGCTGCTCCTGCGCGAGTGCGGCGCCGCGTACGACGACGGCCTCCTCCGCACCGATCTCCCCACGCCCACAACCGAAGTCAGTGCCGACATGGCCGCGATCCGCGACGAGTTCGGCCTCGACACACCGGCCGCCGTACTGGCCGCGGCCACCACCCTGTGGGCGGTACTGATCGGCGCGATCAGCCTGGAGACCTTCGGCCAGTACGGAGTGGACACCTTCGAGCACACCGACGCCCTGTTCGACTTCCAGATCAACCTGACGCTCGGCACCCTGTTCGCCTGAACACGTACCCGGGTCCGATCCCCACGGGTCGACTCACCGCGGCGATCAGCGCGCGATCCGATCGCACTCAGCGTGTGATGGACCGCGACCGTTCCACGGCGGTCAGCTTGTCGGGATTGCGCATCGCGTAGATGTGCCCGATGGTGCCGTCGACGATGTGGAAGGTGAAGGCGCCCTGCAGCCGCCCGTCGAAGTAGACCGCCAGTCCGGGTTCGTTGTTGAACACGGCGATCTCCGCGCGGTAATCCTCGAGCGTGCCCCCGAGGCGTCCGAAACCCATCAGCAGCCGGGCCACCTTGAGCGCACCGCTGACCGGTCGGCGCACGGCAGTCGCCTTGCCGCCGCTGTCCGCGGTGAACACGACATCGGGCGACAGCATCGCCATCAGCGGCTCCACCTCGCCAGATCGCGCAGCGGCGAGAAACGCGTCGGCCACCGCGGTGGCGCGTGCGTGGTCCGCCGGCTCGAAACGACAGCGGCGCGACTCGACGTGGGACCGCGCGCGGTGGGCGATCTGCCGCACCGTCGCCGCCGGTTTCGACACCATGTCGCCGATCTCGTCGTGGGAGAACCCGAACACCTCACGCAGGACGAACACGGCTCGCTCATCGGGGCCGAGTGATTCCAGCACGATCAGCATCGCCATCGAGACCGATTCGGCCAGAACCAGATCGTCGACGGGCTCGCGCACGTCGAGGAGGATCGGTTCGGGCAGCCACGGGCCCACATAGTCCTCCCGCCGCCGCGACCTGGACCGCAGCGCATTGAGCGCCTGCCGGGTGACCACTTTGGCGAGGTAGGACTTGGTGTCGGCGACGTCGTCGGCCGCCACCTCGGCCCATCGCAGGTAGCTGTCCTGGAGGACGTCGTCGGCGTCTGCCGCCGAGCCGAGGATCTCGTAGGCGACGGTGAACAGCAGCGGCCGGAGCTCGGCAAAGCGTGCGGCTTGCCGGTCGGGCTCGGCGCCGGTCATCGCTGTGCGGCCTCTCATCGGCGGGTCAGGTCCCGGTCGGCACTTGCGGGAGGGGAGGTCGCCACATCTGGCGCAGAACCCTGCGCCGCGGCTGGCCCGCCACCCCGCATCCACCGGAAGGCACCGGGCTTCTTCGACTCGCGGCGGATGTTCCACACCGTACCGCGGCACACCACCTCCTTGGCCAGAGCCGCGAGACGGCCGGTCACCACGACGGGGGCAGGCGAATCGTCGCGGCGGGTGAACTGCAGCGTCGCCGCCCGGCGACCGATCGACGTGCACTGGGCGACGAATGCCTGGTCGGCCTGCGCCACCGGTTCCCCGGCGACACGTGCGAGGACCACGTCGGCAGCCTGCGCGCCCAGCGGTTGCGCCGCTTGGCAACTCATCCGCACGGGCAGACCGTCGACCGCGATTGCATCACCCGCACCGACGATCCGGTCGTCGTCGACGCTGGTCAGCATGCGGTCGGTGCGCAACCTGCCGATGGCGTCGGTGGTCAGGCCGCTGTCGGCCGCGAGCGCGGGCGCCTCGAACCCGGTGGCGAGGATGGTGATCGCGCTGGGCAGCACCCGGGACTCCCCGGCGTCGGCCACGGTCACCGTCGCCGAGGTGATGTCGACGACCCGGCCGTGTTCGAACACCTCGACCCCGACCCGGCCGAGCTGGGCCAGGGTGGCGCGTCGTGCGCGGTTCCCGACCGACCCGGCGATGGTGCCGCCGCAGACCAGGCGGACCGGGCGGCCCCGTTCGGCCAGCTCGGCGGCGAGTTCGACGCCGGTGAGCCCGCCGCCGACCACCGTGACCGACTCACCGGCCGGTGTTCTCCCGAGGTGTCGGCGCAGACGTTGCGCCGCATCCCAGTCCGCGACCGGAAAGCCGTGGTCCGCAGCGCCGGGGATCACCGACACCGCATGCCTGGTTCCGACCGCGACGATCAGATGGTCGTAGTCGAGAGAGGTCCCCGCCGCCAGGTGCACGCGACGGGCCGGCGCGTCGATCCGGGTCGCGGAGTCGACGACGATGCGGATCCCGTCGGCGAGCAGATGATCGAATCCCACCTGCGGCTGCCCGGTCCGCGCCGCCCACTGGTGCAGCCGGATGCGTTGGACGAAGAACGGCTGCGGGTTGACCACGGTCACGTGGATGTGCGGGTTGCTCCGGAGCCGGTTGGCTGCCATCGCACCGGCATATCCGGCGCCGAGGACGATCACGTGGACGCTCCGCGGGTCGCGGTGTGTCGTGTTCTGAGAAGTCGTGTGTCGGGGGGTGGTGTCTGGTGTTGTGGTGTCTGGGGTTGTGGTGTCTCGGGTGGTCATCACTGGTCCTTCCGCCGGTGTCTCGAGGGTCTACCTCAAGACACCGGCGGACGCGCAGGTGTGACAACGCCCCCGATTCCGGTGCTAGCCCGCCTTCGCGACGTCGGCGGTCACGCCGTCACCGAGCTCGATGGCGGCCGGGCCCCCGTCGGCGGTGACGTCGAACTGCACCGCGAGCACCTCACCGGCGATCAACCCGGCGTGTGTCTGCGCCCAGTCGAGGCGTTCGGCGGGAACCACCAGGCGCACCGTGATCCGGTCGGACACGTCGAGCCCCAGGTTGCGTCGCGCATCCTGCAGCTCACGCACGCGGTCCTTCGCCCAGCCCTCCGCCTCGAGCTCGGGAGTGACGGTGGTGTCGAGCACCACGAGTCCGGCGCCGCCGGGCAGCTCGGCGGTGGAATCCGGCTCGACGGCGACCAGGCGGCGGGTGAACTCGCCGTCGTGCAGCTCGATGCCGTCGGCCACGACGACCTCGGTGCCGTCGGCGCCGGTCTGCACCGACCAGTTGCCCGACTTCACTGCCTTGATCGCCCGCTGCACGTCCTTGCCGAGGCGCGGCCCGGCCGCACGCGCGTTGACGACGATCTCGTAGCGCCCGTACTGGCTGGCGTCGGTCGCCAGGGTGACCGACTTGACGTTCATCTCGTCTTTCACCAGGTCGACGAACGGCTCGAGGTCCGCGGCCGTCGCCGACGCGACGGTGAGGCCCTGCAATGGCAGACGGACGCGCAGCTTGTTGGCCTTGCGGACGCTCGACGCCGTCGAGCACACCGCCTGGACCTGATCCATCGCGCTCACCAGGTCGGCGTCGGCGGGCAGCTCGTCCGCGGTCGGCCAGTCCGTCAGATGCACCGAACGCTCGCCGGTGAGACCGCGCCAGATGGCCTCGGTCGCCAGCGGCAGCAGCGGGGACGCCAGACGGCACGCGACCTCGAGGACCGTGTACAGGGTGTCGAAGGCGTCGGAGTCATCGTCCTGCCCCGCCCAGAACCGTGCTCGCGAACGCCGCACGTACCAGTTGGTCAGCGATTCGACGAACTCACGGAACGCATCACAGGCGCCGGCGATGTCGTAGACGTCGAGCGACTCGGTCATCGAGTCGCGGGTGGTCGCCAGCTTGGCCAGGATGTAGCGGTCCAGCACGTTGGTGGAATCGGTCCGCCAGGTCGCCGGACGCTCGGCGTAGAGCTGCAGGAAGCTGTATGCGTTCCACAGCGGCAGCAGCGCCTGCCGGACACCTTCGCGGATGCCGCGTTCGGTGACCACGAGGTTTCCGCCACGCAGGATCGGCGACGCCATCAGGAACCATCGCATGGCGTCGGACCCGTCGCGGTCGAAGACCTCGTTGACATCGGGGTAGTTGCGCTTGGACTTCGACATCTTCTGACCATCGTCGCCCAGAACGATGCCGTGCGCGGCAACGGTTTTGAACGCCGGACGATCGAAGAGGGCCGTGGCCAGCACATGCATGGTGTAGAACCAGCCGCGCGTCTGACCGTTGTACTCGACGATGAAGTCACCCGGATTGTGCGCCGGTTCGCCCGCCGAGTCGCCGCCGGCCGGGTCACTGCCGTCGAACCAGTCCTGGTTCTCGAACGGGTAATGCACCTGCGCGTAGGGCATCGATCCCGACTCGAACCAGCAGTCGAGCACCTCGGGAACCCGGCGCATTGTCGAATTCCCGCTCGGGTCATCGGGATTGGGGCGGGTGAGTTCGTCGATGTACGGGCGGTGCAGATTGTCCGGGCGTACCCCGAAGTCACGCTCGAGCTCGTCGAGCGAACCGTAGACGTCGATGCGCGGATGTTCCGGATCGTCGGAGATCCAGACCGGAAGCGGCGCACCCCAATAGCGGTTACGGCTGATGTTCCAGTCGCGGGCACCCTCCAGCCACTTGCCGAACTGTCCGTCGCGGATGTGTTCGGGCACCCAGGTGATCTGCTTGTTGAGCTCCACCATGCGGTCACGGAACTGGGTCACGGCGACGAACCACGACGGCACGGCCATGTAGATCAGCGGCTGTCCCGATCGCCACGAGTGCGGGTAGGAGTGCTCGATGGTCTCGTGACGCAGGATCCGGCCGGTTGCCTTGAGGTCCTTGATGATCACCGGGTTGGCGTCGAAGACCATCTGCCCCTCGTACGGCGGCACCTGCGAGGTGAAACGGCCGCCGGGGTCGAGCGGCTGGACCACCTCGATGCCGTTGGCCGTCGCGAGATCCATGTCCTCTTCGCCGAAAGCCGGTGCGAGGTGGACGATTCCGGTGCCGCTGTCGGTGGTCACGTAGTCGCCCAACAGTACCCGATGCGAATTCGGATGTCCGGCGAAGAAGTCGAACGGCGGTGAGTAGGACAGATCGGCCAGGTCCGCACCGCGGTACGTGCCGACAACCTCTGGGTCGGCGATCTCCTTGGAGTAGGCGCCGAGGAGAGCCTCGGCGAGGAGGTACTCCTGGCCGTCGGCGGCCTTGACGTGAACGTAGGTGACGTCGGGGTTCACCGCGATCGCGAGGTTCGACGGCAGCGTCCACGGCGTCGTCGTCCAGATCAGGGCGTTGACACCGTCGAGCGAGGCGAGCGGGCCGTCGGGCACCTTCAGCGGCATCGTGACGGTGACCGCCGGGTCCTGCCGCATGCGGTAGGCGTCGTCGAGCTTGGACTCCTGGTTCGACAACGGCGTCTGCTCGTACCAGCTGTAGGGCAGCACGCGGTAGCCCTGGTAGATCAGGCCTTTGTCGTAGAGCGCCTTGAACGCCCACATCACCGACTCCATGAAGTCGAGGTCGAGCGTCTTGTAGTCGTTGTCGAAGTCGACCCAGCGCGCCTGGCGGGTCACGTACTCGCGCCACTCACCGGTGTAGCGGAGCACCGAGTCGCGGCAGTACTCGTTGAACTTCTCCATGCCCATCTTCTCGATCTCCGACTTGTCGGTGATCCCGAGCTGGCGTTCGGCCTCGAGTTCGGCGGGCAGACCGTGTGTGTCCCAGCCGAATCGACGATCGACCTTCTTGCCCAGCATGGTCTGGTACCGCGGTACCACATCCTTGACGTACCCGGTCAGCAGATGGCCGTAGTGCGGGAGGCCGTTGGCGAAGGGAGGACCGTCGTAGAAGACGAACTCCTCGGCGTCGGCGCGATTGGCGATCGACGCGGCGAAAGTCGAATCGGACTCCCAGTACTGCAGGACATGTTGCTCGACAGACGGGAAGTCAGGGGCGCTACGCCCGGTGCCCCCGGTCATGTCGACCTTCGGATACACCCGTCCGGTGTCGGTCGCGTCGCTCACGGCTCGTCTCCTCGTGCCTGGTGATGTCTCTCCTCGGCACGGGGACGCACACCGGAGGTCTGCGCGGTACCACCCCGCTTGCGCCGGAAGAATCCGACGCCACTCATCGAATCGCGACGGCCTGCGCCGTTCGATCCTGCGGCTGTGACGGGCCGCGCCCGCCCGGTTCTACTGAGAGCACCGGCGGGTGTCGGCTCTGAGAGGAGCGGACGTGGCGGGTGCTCTGTTCTTCCGGGTGCTCCCCGGTGATGGCCGGATCTACGCGAGGACCAGTGTAGCGAGCGCACTCCCGGACAAGCCAACGGGTTGTCCCGGAGTGCCCCCGATCGCAGGTCGGTCAGTCGGTCAGTCGGCCGGCGGATGCCAGTTCGGGTCGAGAGGATCGAACTTCGCCGCGCGACGCCTGCCGGACGAGGGGTTCTCCGGTCGGCCGGCAGCGTCGGTGTCGGCGGGTGTGCCCTCCGGGTCGCGAGGCGCCGACGGCGGATCGCCGGGCCGGGAGTTCCGCGGCCGTTCGGTGAGCGGCGGTTGTCCCCAGTCCTGGCCCGATTGCTGGGGGGACGGCAGTTGCGGTGCGGACTGCTGCGGCCCGGACTGCTGCGGCCCGGACTGCGGGGGGGACCACTGCTGCGGGCGTGGCTGCACCGGTCGCGGCGGTTGCGGACCGCCATGCCGGGCGCCTGATTGTCGGGGATCTTGCGGCTGCGTACCGAACTGCTGGGTTCCGAACTGCTGGGCCCCGAATTGCTGTGCGCCGGGCGGTTGGGGGCCAGGCGCACCATAGGGTGCGCGGGGCCCTGGCGTGGAAGGGCGCGGCACGTCGTCGGCGCCGACGGAGCGCAGATAGTCCTCGAGGTTGCCCTCGCGCCGCTCGGGCGCGGGACGACTCGGGGTGTCCGAACCGGTCGGCGCGGCCATCCCGGGCTCGAACGACGGGGGCTCGTAGGTCGCCTCGGCGTCGCGTGACCCATCCCGCCGGGGTTCGACGGCCGGTTCACCCGCCACGGAGTGCCGACGGGTCTCGTCGGCCTCCTGCTGCGACCGGTCACCGCGGACGGAGTCGGCGGCGTGGTCGTCGGGCTCGGCACCGGACTCGTCGTCCCGCCCGGCGCCGGGGACCATGTCCTCGAGCGATCGGCCCGCGTCGTTGCGACGTCCGGAGAACACGTCCACCAGGAGAAAGGCGAGGCCGATCAGACAGATGACGATACAGGCGACGGCCAGCCAGACGGTCCCGGTGATCAGACCGAGGATGAGCAGCACGAACCCGATGAGGGTCGCGGCCAGGGCCAAGGTCAGCACATCACCAGCCTAGTGTGCAAGGATCTGCCCGGGTCAGCTCGGCGAGTAGCTGCTGAACCCGCCACTGCCCGGATCGGTCGAGAACGACTGGTCGGGCCGGCCGCCTTCGACAGGTGCCGCGCTACCACGCTGCTGGAGCTCTTCGAGCTGAGATTCCAGGTAGGTCTTCAGGCGGGTGCGGTACTCACGTTCGAACGTCTTGAGCTGTTCGATCCGGCCTTCGAGGACACCGCGCTGCTGGTTGATCGTGCCCATGATCTCGCTGTGCTTGCGCTCGGCATCGCTCTGGAGCGCATCCGCACGCTCCTGCGCCTGGCGGAGCTGGGCTTCCGACCGGGTCTGCGCGTCGGCCAGGATGGCTTCCGAACGCTGACGGGCGTCGGCGAGCATGGCGTCGGACTTGGTCTGGGCATCCGAGACGAGGCTGTCGGCACGGTGCTGCGCGTCGGACAGCATCGCGTCGGCGTCGGCGCGGGCGCTGCCGGTGAGGCGGTCGGCGGTGTCCTGTGCGAGCGCGAGGACGCGTGCGGCACGAACGTTCGAATCGTCGTTGCCGGCCTGCGGGGCGGGCGCAGGAGTGGGTGCGACGTGCTCCTGGGCTGCGGGCTTGGCGAACATCTGGGTGCGCTCGTCGGGCGCGGCAGAGCCTGCGCCGGAGCGGGCGTCGGCGAGCTCGGATTCGAGCTCCTCGACGCGCTGCTTGAGGTCGGAGTTTTCTTCGATCAAACGCGCGAGCTCAGCCTCGACGAAGTCGAGGAACTGATCGACCTCATCCTCGTTGTAACCGCGCTTACCGATAGGCGGTTTGCTGAACGCGACGTTGTGCACATCAGCTGGAGTCAGCCGCATGTCGGTTCCCCTCGTGTCTGTGGTGAGCTTTGTGTTCAGTTGGCGGGTGTTCAGTTGGCGGGCCGTCCAACCCGCATCTCCCGACGGTGAGTCGTTCGACCGATCCAGGTTGTCACTAACTATTCATACCAGTCAAAAATTGTAACTGGCGTCCAATCCTGTCACACGCGAACCGTTGGTCGCATCTCGCCGATGCGCTGTTGCAATGGAACGGTCATCCGAAGATGACATCCAACGGTAGACCATCGCGGTACCGCAAGGTACCCGCACACGCAGAAGGCCTCGCGACCCACAGACGTGGTCGCGAGGCCGGGGGCCGCCGGATACCCGGGGCCGGGTGTCGAGGAGTCGGGATCAGAGGGCCAGCCGGGCGACGGCCACCGAATCGGCCAGCGCATCGGCGCGGAGTCCGCCGACCACGTTCATGCCGATGATGACGACGAGCATCACGATCATCAGGGACAGATCGAGCCGGACCGGGCCGAGCGGGATCGGCGGGAGGATGCGCCGCAGCAACTTGATCGGCGGATCGGTCACCGTGAACACGGTCTCGATCACGACCACCGCGACCCCGGTGGGCCGCCACTCACGGGCGAAGGTCCGCACCAGTTCGACGACGAGCCGCCCGAGGAGAAGCAACCAGAAAATCAACAAGACGTAATACAAGACGCCCAACAGAATCGCAGCCACGAGTCAAGAGTGCCTGAACATCGCAGCCGAGGGCGAACCGAGGTATCCCACCGCGTGTCAGGCGTGGTTGTAGAAGCCGGTCTCGGCGATCTTGCGACGATCCTCCGGCGACACGTCGACGTCGGCGGGCGACAGCAGGAACACCTTGGTGGCGACCTTGTCGAAGGAACCGCGCAGCGCGAAGGCGAGCCCCGCGGCGAAGTCGACGAGACGCTTGGCGTCGTCGTTGCTCATGTCGACGAGGTCCATGATGACCGGGTTGCCGTCACGGAAGCGCTCACCGATCGTGCGCGCCTCGCCGTAATCCGACGGGCGCAGTGTGGTGATCTTCTGCAGCGGGCTGTCGGCGAAGACGCGCTCGAGTTCGACGCGGGGGTCGGCACCCATCGGGCGGGGCGCGGACGCTGCCCGCAGGCCCGCCGAGGACGCACGCTGCAGCGGCTCGAGACGTGCGGCGGCGCGCATCGGCGCCTCCTGCGACGGACGGGGACCCGCGTAGGCGTACTCGGGGGCCAGTTCGTATCCACCGTCGAAATGACGGTCGTCGTAGGCCATCTCGTCGCGGTACCCGGTGTCGCGGAACGAGGGCTCGTAGCCGGGATCGTAGGAGGCGTCGCCGTAGTAGTCGTCGCGGTAGGCCCGCTCACGCGACTGCGCACGCAGCGGCGGGACCGACTCCTCGAGGTAGTCGTCCTCGTACTCGCTGGGCGGCACCATGCCGAAGTAAGCCTTGAACTTCTGCATCGTGGTCATGAGCGGCCTCTCTGTCGTGCGACGCCGGTGTGCAGCCGTGCCGGATGGTGCATCTGATGTCACTGAGCTATTTGCGTTTGTTGGGTCACTTGGTTCTGGTGTTACCCATGTGACTACTGCGAGACTAGCGGCCGATCTCCCATGATCGCGGTTCCGACACGCACGCATGTCGACCCGGCCGCGACGGCGACCTCCATGTCGCCGGACATGCCCGCGGACAGTTCGACGGCGTCGGCGAACCGTTCGACGAACGCGCGGTGGATACGGGCGGCCTCGGCCATCCAGTGCTCCCGCTCGCCTTCCAGCGGTGCGATCACCATCAGTCCGCGAAGACGCAGTGCGTCGGCTGCCGACACCCGCTCGGCGAGAGCGAGGAGGTCCTCCTCCACGACGCCGCCCCGTAGCGGGTCGCCGTCGAGGCTCACCTGCAGCAGCACCCCCAGCGGGTCGGTGCGGTGGCCCTCGTCGAGCGCTGATGCAGCGGCGCGGCCGAGGGCGTCGACGACCTTGGGGCGGTCCACCGAGTGCACGGCCCGCGCCCAGCGGGCGACCGAACCGGCCTTCTTGGACTGCACGCTGCCGATCATGTCGAAGACCGGGGCGTCGGCGGGATCGGCCGGGGTCCATTCCGCGCGCACCTCGGCGACCTTGCGGCCCGCCTCGGGCTCGCGCGACTCCCCGAACGCCCGCTCCCCCAACCCCAGTAACCGGCACACGTCGTCGGCGGGAAAGAACTTGGTCACCACCAGCAGCTCACACGACCCCGCGGGCCGGTTCGCGGCCGCGACCGCCGCGTCGAGCCGACGACGCACCGCCTCGAGCCGTTCGGCCAGTTCGGCGGTGCGTGGGTCACCAGAGAACTCGGTCATGCCCCCATCCTTCACCGTGCGGAGGTCACTTCCCGTGCGGAGGGTCGTCGGCCCGATCCGCATCGTCGTCGATGGGTTCCATCCAGATGACCGACGCCAGGCGTCCCGTGGGCGCGCCCCGGCGGTGGCTGAAGAGACTCAGATCCGAGATCGTGCAGCGCGGGTCCACCGCGACGCCTGCAACGCCCGCGTCGAGCAGCTGACGCCGCAGACCGGCGCGCAGATCCAGGCCTGCGGTGCCCTTCTTGGTGCGGACGGCACTGCCCGGCAGATGCTTCTCGACGTCGGCCTGCATCGCCAGCGGCACCTCGTAGCGGTCGCCGCTCGCGGCCGGCCCCAGGAAGGCGCCGATCGACTCGATCCGCGCCCCGAGTTCCACCATCACGCGCAGCGTCGCGGGCACGATACCGATGCGCGCACCCACTCGGCCGGCGTGGACACCGGCGATGACCCCGGCCTCGTCGTCGCTCAGGAGGACCGGCACACAGTCGGCGGACAGCACGGCCAGCGCGAGCCCCGGCGTGGTCGTCACCAGGGCGTCGGTGGCCTGCACCAGCTCGGTGACCGGGCCGTCGACGACGGTGACCGTACGGCCGTGGATCTGTTCCATCCACACCACCGCGCCCGCATCGAGGCCGATCTGCTCGGCCAGCCGAATTCTGTTCGCGGCCACCGCGTCCGGGTCGTCGCCGACATGGTCGCCGAGATTGAACGAGTCATACGGCGGCACGGAGACCCCGCCGGCACGGGTGGTGATCACACGACGCACCCGCATGTGCGGGCTCAGCGCTTCATGAACGACGGCACGTCCACGTCGTCGTCATCGAGACGAACCGAGTTGCGGCGGGGGGGCTCCGGCTCCCGCTCGCCCTCGAACGGATCGCCTGCACCCTTGGGCATGTCACCGAAGAGCGGATCGTTCTTCGACGGCGACGAGACCGCACCGGCCCGGCCCTGTCCGACAGCGGCACGACCGCCCGCCGCCGCGGCGGGCTGCTCGGAACGCTTCTTGGGTGTGCCACCGTCGAATCCGGCCGCGATGACCGTGACCCGGACCTCGTCGCCGAGGTTGTCGTCGATCACCGTGCCGAAGATGATGTTGGCGTCCTCGTGCGCGGCCTCCTGGACCTGCGTGGCCGCGTTGTGGATCTCGAACAGACCGAGGTCACTGCCACCGGCGATCGAGATCAGCACACCTCGTGCGCCTTCCATCGACGCCTCGAGCAGCGGCGAGTTGATCGCGGACTCGGCGGCCTTGCGGGCGCGCTCCTCGCCGCGGGCCGAACCGATGCCCATCAGGGCGCTGCCCGCGTCGCTCATGACGCCCTTGACGTCGGCGAAGTCGACATTGATCAGACCGGGGGTGGTGATCAGGTCGGTGATGCCCTGAACACCGTTGAGGAGCACCTCGTCGGCGCTGCGGAACGCGTCCATGAGGGTCACCTGGGCGTCGCCGAGCTGCAGGAGCCGGTCGTTGGGGATGACGATCAGGGTGTCGCAGGACTCGCGCAGCGCGGAGATGCCCGCCTCGGCCTGTCCGCCGCGGCGTCTGCCCTCGAAGGAGAAGGGCCGGGTCACGACCCCGACGGTCAGTGCGCCGAGCTTGCGCGCGATCTGCGCGACGACGGGAGCGCCACCGGTACCGGTGCCACCACCCTCACCGGCGGTCACGAACACCATGTCGGCGCCCTTGAGGAGTTCCTCGATCTCGTCGCGGGCATCCTCGGCGGCCCGGCGGCCGACCTCTGGATCGGCGCCCGCACCGAGACCACGAGTCGAGTCACGGCCGACGTCGAGCTTGACGTCGGCGTCGCTCATCAGCAACGCCTGCGCGTCGGTGTTGATCGCGATGAACTCGACTCCCTTGAGTCCCTGCTCGATCATCCGGTTGACGGCATTCACGCCGCCACCGCCGATGCCGACGACCTTGATGACGGCCAGGTAGTTGTGCGGTGGCGTCATGCGCTCGCCTTCCTTGTGTGGGTCGATCTGGTGATGGTCGTTCCGATGTGTCGGGTGCCAAAACCCTAAACCTGAACCATAGATTTAGAGTTATGTCAAGTAGTTGGTTGTGGACATGACGCTAGGCATCGAGGGCCCAGGTATCCAGATCCGCCCTCGGCGTGTCGGCAAGTCGCCTCGAATTCGGGTGGATTTCTCAGCTTTTCAAGGGTTCTGGACGCCGATCGGGGTTCCGATACGGTCCGCTCGTCACCGGTGGGCCGCGTCAGCGGTAGGCCCCGGCACCGGTAGGCCGCGTCAGCGGTAGGCGGGGAACTCGGGGCTCGAGACGTTGTACATCGTGGCCTTGCGGGTGAGCAGGTGCGTCAACGTCCGGGCCTTCTCCGCGCCGTGGTCACTGTCGCCCCAGACCACCGTGCGCTTTCCCGACAGGGTGAACTCGATGTCGACCGGCGAGGTCGCCGTCACCCGGATGACCTGTCGCGCCAGCGATTCGGGCAGACCCGCGACCGCGGTGATGGTCTCCTTGGTGGTGGGGTCGGCCGGACCGGGATTGGGGGTGTCGAGCACGGGCAGCTCGAGCACCTCCGGCGGGACGCCCTGGGCGCGGTCGTAGTCGAGGAATGCGACGCCGGAACGGTCGAGGACGTGGACCTTGTCGCCGCTGTTGACGATCACCACCGGCACCCGCTCGACGACGGTGATGGTGAGCGAGGACGGATAGGACCGCTGGACCCGAGCCGACTCGATCGACGGGATGCCCGCCACCCGCTGCGCCACCGCGCGGGTGTCCACCTGGAGCAGCGGCGTACCCGAGGCCACGCCGGCGACCCGCCGGATCTCGTCGGCCGCGACCGCCCCGTTGTCGCGAACATCGGTGCTGCGCACCGACATCAGCGGCGTCAGATAGGCGATGAGGACCAGACCCACACCGGCGGCGACGACCATCACGGTGCCGAGGACCAGCCGGGACCGGCGCCGTGCCGGCCACCGGATCACGACACCCGCCCCGTCACGTCACCCGGCTCACCGGACGCCGCGGCGTCCCGGCCGTCGGGTTCGTCGGTCGACCGTCCGTCGGCGAGCGCCTCGAGGATCTCGGGTCCCTGCATCGTGATGTCACCCGCGCCGAGGGTCAGCACGATGTCGCCGGACCGGGCGAGTCCGGCGACCTGGCCTGCCAGGCGGGACAGGTCCGGGGCGAACAGCGACGGCACGGTCAGCTTGTCGGCGATGGTCCGTCCGCTCACCCCGGGGATCGGCGCCTCCCTGGCGCCGTAGACATCGGCGACGACGACGGCGTCGGCGAGGTCGAGGGCCGCGGCGAACTCGTCGGCGAACTCCGCGGTGCGCGAATACAGGTGGGGCTGGAACACGGCGATGACGCGACCGCGCCGGGGGCCACGTGCCGACATCATCTCCTGGGCCGCGGACAGGACCGCGCGCACCTCGGTCGGGTGATGGGCGTAGTCGTCGATGACCTCCACCCCGCCTCGATGCCCGCGGAACTCGAAGCGCCGGTGCACTCCCCCGAACGCGCCGATGCCTGCGAGGACACCGTCGAACTCGGCGGCGCTCGGTTCGGTGGGCCCGCTGACCCGGACGGCGCCGATCACCGCGGCGATGGCGTTGAGCGCCATGTGTTCTCCCGGCAACGGCAGGACGAGTTGACGATCGGCGGGGCCGGGACGGATGGGCGCGTCGAAACGGACGGCGGCGACTCCCCCGGCTCCGCGTGGCTCCCAGGACGACAGTGTCGCGACATTGGGCACGGTCGGTGCGAGGCCGGCGTGTGTCCCCCGGCCGTAGCCGAGGACGGTGACCCCGCGCTCGGCGAGCGGACCGGCGACGCGCCCGGCCAGGGCTGCCGAGCCGGGGTCGTCGAGGCACACGATCAGTGACCCGCCGGCGGTGATGCGGGCGGTGAACCTGTCGAAGACCTCGACGTAGGCCTCGATGGACCCGAAGAAATCGAGATGGTCGGCGTCGATGTTGGTCACCACGACCACATCGGGGGTGTATTCGAGCAGCGAGCCGTCGCTCTCGTCGGCCTCGGCGACGAAGAGCGGATCACCGCCGTGATGGGCGTTGGTTCCCGACTCGTTCAGTTCCCCGCCGATCGCGAACGACGGATCGGAGCCTGCGTGTTGCAGGGCGACGACGGCCATCGACGTCGTCGAGGTCTTGCCGTGCGTGCCGGCGATGAGCAGACTGCGCTGGCCGACCATCAGCTGCGCGAGGACCCGCGGGCGCAGCAGCACCGGAATCCCTCGCGAGCGGGCGGCGACGAGTTCGGGGTTGGTCTTCGGGATCGCGGCGTGGGTGGTCACGACCACCGACGGTCCGCCGGGGATCTGGTCGAGCGCCGACGGGTCGTGACCGACCTGGACCCGCGCGCCCCGCGTGCGGAGTTCGAGGATGGCGCGACTGTTCTTGGCGTCCGAACCCGACACCTGGCCACCGCGGGCCAGCAGGATCCGAGCGAGGCCCGACATCCCGGCACCGCCGATGCCGACCATGTGGACGCGGCGCAGTTCCGGGGGCAGCCCGTCGACGACTGGTTGGGATGCGGTGTCCTCACTCATGCCGTCACCTCCCGCAACGATGTCGAATTCCGGACATGTCCATGCTCATTGTTCCTGATCCGGGGCCGCGGTCGCCGCATGCTGCGCCTTGCGCCCCCGACGGCGCCGACGCCCGGCCCGGAAGTCCCGCGCGAGGTCGAGGGCCGCGGTCGCCACGGCCGCGGCCGCGTCACGGTGACCGGTTCCCGCGGCGGCCGCGGACATCTGGTTCAACCGCTCCGCGTCTCCCAGGAGCGCGGGGACCTCACGTGCCACCCACTCGGCGCTGACAGTCGCATCGTCGACGAGCAGTCCCCCGCCGGCCTCGACGACGGGCAGTGCGTTGAGGCGCTGCTCACCGTTGCCGTGCGGTAACGGCACGTAGATCGCGGGCAGTCCCGTCGCCGACACCTCGGCGACGGTCATCGCACCCGAGCGGCACATCACCAGATCGGCGGCCGCGTAGGCCAGGTCCATCCGCTTGAGGTAGCCGACGGCACGGTAGGGCGGAGCACCGTCGACGACGGCGGGGTCGATCGAGTTCTTGGGTCCGTACGCATGCAGGACACCGATCCCGGCCTTGCCCAATGCCTCCGCCGCACCCGAGACGGCATCGTTGAGCCGTTGGGCGCCTTGCGATCCCCCGAAGACGAGCAGGGTCGGGGCGTCGTCGTCGAGGCCGAAGTAGTGTCGCGCCTTGGCCCGCAGCGCCGGGCGGTCGAGTTCGGCGAGCACGCCGCGGACGGGGATGCCCACGACCGTCGCGTCGAGTCCGGAACCCTCGACGGCGGCCAGCACGCGATTGGCGAAACGGGCACCGACCTTGTTGGCGATACCGGCGGAGGCATTGGCCTCGTGGATCACGATGGGCACCCGCCTGCGTCCGCGCAGATGCATCTGGGAGGCCAGGTACGCGGGCACGGAGACGTAACCGCCGAACCCGATCACCACGTCGGCGCCGACCTCGTCGAGCACCTTGCGGGTCGCGAGCACCGAGCCGATCAGCCGGCCCGGTGTCTTGGCCAGGTCGGCTCCTGGTTTGCGTGGGAGCGGGACCGGAGGAATCAGGCGGAGGTCGTAGCCACGTTCGGGGACGAGGGTGACCTCGAGTCCGCGTGTGGTGCCGAGCGCGGTGATGCGGGCGGTCGGGTCGATGCGGCTGACGGCGTCGGCCACGGCGAGCGCGGGTTCGATGTGCCCGGCCGTACCGCCCCCGGCCACGACCACCGACAACGGGCGCCCGTTCGGGCGCCCGGTCGTATCAGATTGTGCTGCAGCCGAACTCACCGGTGTCGTCACTCCATTTCCAACCCGTGTCCACGTCTGTCGCCTCACCGGCGTCCCGAACGGCGCGGCGCCGGCCGCCCGCGCGCGGGGTCGGTACGCGGCGCGTTCCGCGGTTGATGTGTGCCCGCCCGCCATCCCGGCGACGCCGAACGCCGGGCACCGGCCTGCCCTGGATACCCGCCACGGTAGTCGACGCCGGAACGCGCCGACGGCGCAGGTCGGGCACGACCGCGGTCGGTGGTGCGTCGTTCGTCACGAACCGGTTCGGGACCGCGCTTCGCGCGCTTCCACGGCATCGAGAAACGTCCTCGGCTGCGACCGGCGGCGGCCGACGGTGCCGGCCCACTCGGCTGGCGTCGTCCGGTGGCGGGCCGGCGGCCGCCCGGCCCCGGCCGGCCGACAGCACGGCCCGCGCCGCGAACACCCGATGAGCGCTTCTGGTGGAGACGGTCGCGCAACGACTCCGCACGTGACTGCCGGTAGCCGACCGGCGTCGGGAGGCGCAGCCACCGCGCGACCCGGGTCGGTGAGCCGGCCGTGAGCGCGGCGACGGCCTCCGGTTCGTGTCTGGCGGCGTTGGCCAGCAGGCCCAGCATCGCCAGGACGGTCAGCGTCGATGTGCCGCCCGCGGAGATCAGCGGCAGCTGGATACCGGTAACGGGCAGCAGGCCGATCACATAGCCGATATTGATGAAGGCCTGCGCGGTGATGAGGACGGTGATGGTGGCGGACATGAGGCGCAGGAACGGGTCGCTGGACCGGTGCGCGATCCTGAAGCCGATGTAGGCCAGGATGACGAACAGGAACACCACCATCAGCCCGCCGAGCAGGCCGAGTTCCTCGCCGATGATCGCGAAGATGAAGTCGTTGTGGGCGTTGGGCAGGTAGTTCCATTTGGCGCTCGACTGCCCGAGTCCCACACCGAACACCCCGCCGTTGGCCAGCGCGAAGGTTGCCTGCCGCGCCTGATAACCCGCTCCCTGCGGGTCGTCGACGTTGCCGAGGAAGCTCATCACGCGCTGTGAGCGGTAGCCCTCCGCGAGCGCGAGGATGACCGCGAGGACGATACCCGACACCGCGAAGGCCAGGAAGACCTTGATCGGCAGCCCCGCGAACCACAGCACCGCGCCGACGATGATCGCGATCGTGATCGTGGTCGACAGGTTCGGTTCGAGGATGATGAGCAGGCACACCAGCATCGCGACCGGGACGAGCGGGACCAGTAGTTCGCGCAGGGAGGCGTGGTCACGGCGTCGCGACGCCAGCAGATGCGCACCCCAGATACACAACGCCACCTTCACCAGCTCCGACGGCTGCACCGACAGTCCGTAGATGACGAACCAGCGGCGCGCACCCTGGCTGAGCGTGCCGACGCCGGGGATCAGGACCAGTGCCAGCAGGATCACCGCGACGACCATCGACGGTGCGGCGAACCGCCTCAGCAGCCGCACCGGCACGCGCAGCATCAGATAGAAGACCACCAGGCCGAGCAGCGCGAAGATCACCTGCGTCGCGAAGAGACCGTAGGCCGACCCCTCCTTGGAATATCCCTCCACCGACGACGCCGACAGCACCATCACCAGGCCGAACGCGGTGAGCAGGAACGACATCGTGAGGATCAGCTGGTAGGACGCCAGGGGTCGGGCGAGCAGTCCCCGGACCGCGTCGATGACCATGGCCGGGATCGATGCGGTCGCCGTGGCGCTCGCAGACCGGCCGCCCGTGGCTGCCCTGCCCTTCCCCGCTGTACCCGATCCCGCCTGCTTCGACCCGGTGTTCTTCGACCCGGCGTTCTTCGATCCGGACCGGGCCCCGGTGCCACGTTCACCGCGGGACCGTGCCCGGTCGGCGTCGGGGACCGCCCCGGCGGCCTCGTCCTGCGCCGCGGCCTCGTCCTGCGCCGCGGTGTCGTCCTGCACTGCGGTGCCGTCCTGCACCGCGGTCTCGCCGGCCGCGCTGTCGCTGCCCACGCGGCTCAACGTCCGGCGGTGGTCGAACCGGCGATCCGGTGCGCGGCGTCGGCGAAGGCGTCGCCTCGCCTGCCGTATCCGGCGAACATGTCCAGCGACGCCGCGGCGGGCGCGAGGAGTACCGCGTCGGGCGTCGGGTCTGAGGTCGTGGCGAGCGCCCAGGCCTCCTCGACGGCCCGGTCCATGACCGCGACGGCAGTCGCCCGTTCCGTTTCCGCGACGCCGGCCTGCTTGTCCGGGACGGCGGTCGGCGACTCCGAGGTGTCGGAGGTGCGGTAGGTGTCGGGGAGCCGGTCAGGGCTTGCGAGCGGGGAGTCGGGAGCGGGCAGTCCCGGGCGATGCGCGTTCACCGTGCCATCGTCCCCTGTGAATACTGTGACTGTTGGGACTTCTGGGGCGTGTCGCGCGATCGCCTCGACAACCAGCGATCGATCTCGGCCGATGGCGACCACGCCGGCGAGCCGGTCGCCCACCGCCACGAGCATGTCGTCGAGCGAGGCGCCCTTGAGCAGGCCTCCCGCGATGAGCACCACCCGGCCGAACGCCGAGATCGCGGCCTGCGCGGCGTGCGGATTGGTGGCCTTGGAGTCGTCGACGAAGGCGATTCCCTCGCGGGTGGCCACCACCTCTCCCCGATGTCGCGCCGGGCGGAACGCACTGAGCCCGGCGCGCACGGCGTTCCCGTCGACGCCGATGGCCAACGCGAGCGCGGCGGCTGCGAGCGCGTCGGACACGCCGGACGGACCGGCCGGGCTGACCTCGTCGGCGGCGTACAGCGGCCCGGCGCCGAAGGCGCGGTCCACCAGCTGCCCGTCGACGACGCCGAGCTGGCCCGGCCCGGGCGGGCCGAGGGTGAATCCGACACGACGTCCCGACGCCGGGAGCCCGGAGGCGACCGCGTCGTCGAGTCCGACGACCGAGATCGCACCGCGCAGGGCGCCGGCCTTGGCCGCTGCGTAGGCCTCGAAGGTGCCGTGCCAGTCCAGGTGGTCGTCGGCGACGTTGAGCACGACGCCGGCGTCGGGCCGGATCGACGGCGCCCAGTGCAGCTGGAACGACGACAGTTCGGCACACAGGACGTCGACGCGTGGGGTGGCGCGCATCGCGTCGAGAACGGGCAGCCCGATGTTGCCGCAGGCCGCGCCCGCACGTCCCGAGGCGTCGATGATCCCGGCCAGCATCGAGGTGGTCGTCGTCTTGCCGTTGGTGCCGGTGACCACCAGCCAGGTGCGCGGCTCACCGAGCAGGCCTGCCGCGTCGACCCGCCAGGCCAGCTCGACCTCGCCCCAGACGGGGATGCCGGCGTCGGCGGCGGCCGTGACGAGCGCGTTGGTGGGCGCGAAGCCCGGTGACACGACCACGACCGCGGTGTGGGCGGTCCATGCGGGGTCGGCGAGGAGGTCGGCCGTCGCGACGGGTTCGACGCCCTGCGACGTCAGTTCGGCCACTCCGGTGACCGCGTCGATCGCCGACCGCCTGGCGTCGGGGTCGGCCGCACGGGTGGCGAAGCGGTCGTCGGCGAGCAGGACGTGGACGCCCAGGGTGACCAGGTAGCGGGTGGCGGACATCCCGGCGGTCCCCGCGCCGCCGACGACGACCGTGCGTCCGGCCAACCCGAGTGCGGCCGCACCCTCGGGCCCGGTCACGGGGGCTACCGGCGAGGACAGATCAGCTGAGGAGGGATCCGGCTCAACCATTGGCGGTCAGGAACTCGCCGTAGAACAGCGACAGGCCGAGTGCGCAGGCGATGGCGGTGAGCAGCCAGAACCTGATGATCACCGTCGTCTCGGCCCAGCCCCCGAGTTCGAAGTGGTGATGGAACGGGGCCATCCGGAACACTCGTCGTCCGGTGGTCCGGAAGAAGGCGATCTGGATCACCACCGACATGATCTCGGCGACGAACAGCGCGCCGATGACGACGGCGAGGAGTTCGGTTCGGGTGGTGATCGACAGGCCGGCGAGCATGCCGCCGAGCGCCAGCGACCCGGTGTCGCCCATGAAGATCTTGGCCGGTGCGGCGTTCCACCACAGGAAGCCGAGGCAGGCGCCGCCGCCGGCCACCGCGATGAGGGCGAGGTCGAGCGGGTCGCGGACCTGGTAGCAACCGGTGGGGATGTCGCTGGGCGGTTTGGCACCGCCCGCGCAGGCGTTGACGAACTGGAAGAAGGTGACCAGGACGTAGGAGCCCAGGACCATGGCCATCGAACCGGCCGCCAGACCGTCGAGTCCGTCGGTGAAGTTCACCGCGTTGGACCAGGCGGCGACGACGAGCCAGCAGAACACCACGAAGACGACGGCGCCGAGCGAGATGGCGTCGATGTCGCGGACGTAGGACAGGTTGGTGCTGGCCGGGGTGTAGCCGTAGTCGTTGCGGAACTGCAGGACCAGGATGCCGAACAGGATCGCGGCGATGAACTGCCCGATCGACTTGGCGGTCTTGTTCAGCCCCAGGTTCCGGTGTTTGCGGATCTTGATCATGTCGTCGAGGAAGCCGACCATGCCCAGCGCGGTCGCCAGGCCCAGGACCAGCAGGCCCGACGCGGTGGGTCCGTTACCCCCGTCGGTGAACACCCCGATGAGGTGCGAGCCGAAGTAGCCCGCCCAGAGCGCCGCGAGGATCGCCACCCCGCCCATCGACGGTGTGCCGCGCTTGGTCTGGTGACTCTTCGGGCCCTCGACCCGGATCTCCTGGCCGAATCCCTGCCGGGAGAACACCTTGACCAGGACGGGGGTCAGCAGGATCGACACCGCGATCGCGATCGCACCCGCCAAGAGGATCTGTGTCACCGTGCTGCCCTCGTGTTCACTCTGTCCCCGCTCACGCTTCTGTCCCCACTCACGCTTGTCTCTTCCGAACCCGGCCGGTGTCCTGCACCAGGTGTGTGTCCTGCGCCTTCTGCCGCCTCGGCCGGGTCACGTCGGGTCCCCTCCCGGCGTCGAGGCGTCGACGGGCTGCCATCCGCAGCGCGCACCCCAGGCGTCGACGACCGAGTCGAGGTCGGCGCCCGCGGCGGCGACGAGGATGACGTCACCGGCGGCCGGCCGCCAGTCCGGATCGACGTCGACGAGTTCGGCCGCGTCGGAAACGGTGGCGACGATGCGCGCCTCGTCGCCCCAGGACCCTTCCATGACCGCCCCCTGGTGCAGCGCGTGCACCGAACGCGAATCCCCCACGCAGAGAGTCTTGTCGACTGCCAGCCGGACCGCCAGACGACCCAGCAGATCGTGTTCGACGACGCGCTGGTTCTCCGGGACGCCCTCGGGTGAGGCGAGTTCGGCGATGATCGCCCAGGTACGGGGCCGTCCCGTGCCGCGGGAGCCCGCAGGTTCTACACCGCGGGCGGAGCCCGCAAATTCTACGAGGCGTCGTACCAGGAGGCGTGCGTCGTCGACCGTCACCGGTGTCTCCCCGCGGATCACCGTGACGTGGGGTGCGGTCATCGATCACCCTCGGTCGTCGCGCCCGGGGCCGGGGCGTCAGGCGCCGGGGGTCCGGTCACCGATGCCAGCGCTTCGGCGACGACCTCCCGGTCGTCGAACGGATGCTTCACGCCGTCGATCTCCTGCCCTGCTTCGTGTCCTTTGCCCGCGACCAGGACGATGTCGCCCGGCCGGGCCCAGCCGATGGCCTCGATGATCGCCGCGGCACGGTCGCCGACCTCGCGCACCGGTTCGGCGCCCGCGGGCCGGTCGGAGTCCGCGACCGAGCGCGCTCCGGCGAGCACTTCTGAACGGATCGCGGCGGGATCTTCGGTGCGCGGGTTGTCGTCGGTGACGATGACGAGTTCGGCGCCGCGCGCGGCGGCGTCGCCCATGAGCGGACGCTTGCTGGTGTCGCGATCTCCGCCTGCACCGAGGACGACGGCCACCCGGCCCGTCGTCTGTTCCCGCAGCGTCGCCAGGACTGCCTGCACGGCACCGGGTTTGTGGGCGTAGTCCACCAGCGCGAGGAAGGGTTGTCCCAGGTCGATGCGCTGCAGCCGGCCCGGCACACTCACCGATGCGACGGCGTCGAGGGCCGTGGAGATCGACACCCCGGCCGCGTGGGCGACGGCCACCGCGAGCAACCCGTTGGCCACGTTGTAGCGGCCGGGCAGCGGGATGAGGAGTTCGTGGTCGCCGTCGGGTTCGGTGAACGGTGTCTTGGAGGTGCCATCCGCGGCGAGGTGGGACTCACCGGCGTGCCAGTGCGCGGGCGTCGGCCCGGTCGAGACCGTGATCGGCTGCAGGTGGGCCGCCTCACCGGGGCGGCGCGCGAGTTCGGCCATACGTCTGCCCCATTCGTCGTCGACGCAGACGACGGCGCGGACCGCGTGGGTCGGAGACGAGGGGACGAACAGCTGCGCTTTGGCGTCGAAGTAGGCGCGCATCGTCGAATGGAAGTCGAGATGATCCTGCGAGAGGTTGGTGAACGCGCCGATGGCGAAGTGTGCGCCGTCGACCCGTCCGAGCGCGAGTGCGTGGCTCGACACCTCCATGACGACGACGTCCACGCCGTCCTCGAGCATCGCCGCGAGCAGTGCCTGGAGGGTGGGAGCCTCCGGTGTCGTCAGCGTGCTCGGCTGGGCGACCCCGTTCACGCGCGTCTCCACCGTCCCGATCAGACCCACCGAATGGCCCGCGGCCAGCAGTGCGGCCTCGACGAGGTAGGACGTGGTGGTCTTGCCCGATGTCCCGGTGATCCCGATCAGCTTGAGTCGCTGCGACGGGTTGCCGTACACCCGGGCGCTCACGTTGCCGAGGATGGTGCGCGGTGCGGGGTGGACGAGGACCGCGACGGCCGTCTCCGGCGGGAGCACGCGGGCGAGTTCGGCCCGGCCGGCCGGGTCGGTGAGGATGACTGTCGCACCCGCGGCCACGGCCTGATCGGCGAACCGCGCACCGTGTGTGGCCGCACCGGGCAATGCGGCGAACAGGTCGCCCGGCGCCACCTCCTGGGCGCGCAGGGTCACCCCGGTCACGCTCGTCTCCCGGTCGGCGCCGCCGACGAGATCGAGTCGGGCACCGGTCGCCGTGGACAGCACGGCGACGGGTGTCGGTGTGACCTCGCGTGGCCGAATGGGTCCGCCGGCACGGCCAGATGATCGTCGACGAGACGCCATGGGTGCTCCTCGCCTCCTCGTGTGTGGTCGGGCCTGGTTCAGGCTGTGGTGTCAGTGGGATGGGCGGTTACAGGTCGGGATCCCGGCGGGCCGGCCCGGCGCAGAATTGCACTTACGATACCGACCCGCGGATGGGCCCCCGCGGACGCGTGTACGCCGGGCGGTGTCCGTGGGCGATATGCCCGGACAGCGCGGAGTGTGGTGTCCTCAGCGGGCGACGAGCGTCATTCGGGGCGCCGGCGGCGAGAGGGGCACCTGCGACCGCTGCAACATCCACGACGCGATGGTCGAGAACAGCGGGCCGGCCGACTGGCCGCCGGAACCATCGGAGCTGCGGCGCGGATTGTCCAGCATGATCCCGATGACGTAGCGCGGATCGTCCGCGGGCGCGATCCCCGCGAAGGTGATGTTGTAGTTCGAGTTCGAGTAGCAGCCACAGGACGGGTCGACCTGCTGGGCGGTGCCGGTCTTGCCCGAGATCTGGTATCCGTCGACAGCGGCCTTGGTGCCGGTGCCCATCTGCACGCCCATCGGATCGTCCTGCACCACCGAGCGGAACATGTCGCGCACGGTTCGCGCAGTCGCCGGACTGACGACGCGTACGGGGTCCGGGCGGGCGCGGTCCTCGGTTCCGGCGCCGTCGCGTTCCTCGGAGACGAGGATGCGCGGCGGGATTCGCAGACCGTCGTTGGCGATGGCCTGGTACATCGCGGTCATCTGGAGCAGGGTCATCGACAGCCCCTGCCCGATCGGCAGGTTGGCGAACGAACCACCCGACCACTGGCTCAGCGCGGGCACCTCGCCTGCGCTCTCCGCGGGGAGTCCGACGCCGGTCCGCTGTCCGAGTCCGAAACGCTTGACCATCTCGGCGAACCGTTCCTCGCCGATGCGTTTGGCCAGCATCAGCGTGCCGACGTTGGACGACTTACCGAAGATGCCGGTGGTGGTGTACGGCTCGACACCATGCGGCCACGCATCGCGCACGGTCACCCCCGACATCCGGATGTCGCCGGGGACCTGATGCACCGTGTCGGGTTTGGTGAGGCCGTATTCGATGGCCGCCGAGGCCGCGACGAGCTTGTTGACCGAACCCGGCTCGAACGGCGAGGTGACCGAGGGGTTGCCCAACTCGGCGTGGGGCTGATCGGCGAGCGGCTCCGAGGCGTTGAACGTGCCGTCGTTGGCCATGGCGAGCACCTCACCGGTCTGCGCGTCGAGCACCACCGCCGACGCCCCCTTGGCACCGGACGCCTGCTTGGCCTTCATGACCTGGCTCTGCACGAACCACTGGGTGTCGGAGTCGAGCGTCAGGCGCACCGTGGCCCCGTTCAGCGCGGGGTGCACGTTGCGCATGCTGCCGGGGATTATCGCGCCGTCGGAGCCACGATCGTAGGTCCGTGATCCGTCGGTCCCGGACAGGATCGAGTCGAGCGATGCCTCGAGTCCGATGAGTCCGTTGCCGTCGTAGTTCACGTCGCCGACCACGTTGGCCGCGAGCGACCCGCCCGGATACAGGCGGATGCTCTGGGGATCGGCGCCGACCTCGGGGAACTCCTCGGTGATCCGCGAGGCGACGTCCGGGCTCACCGAACGCGCGAGGTAGACGAACGTCTCCTCGCCGGTCACCTTCGCCAGCAGGTCCTCTTCGGAAATCGACCCGCCGAGAGCGACCGATACGCCCTTGGCGATCTCCCTCAGTCTCGTCTCGACATCCGGCAGTGACGGGTTCTTGCGATGTTCTTCATCGATCGACTTACGAACGGCCTTGGGCAGGAACGTGAGTGAGCGTGCCTCGTCGGTGTAGGCCAACGGGCGCCCGTTGCGATCGAGGATGGCCCCGCGCTTGGCGGTGAGGACCTGCGTGTACTCGCGCTGCTGTGCCGCCTCCGCCGAGATCGCGCCGGCCTCGACGGTGTGCACGACGATCATCTTGACCGCCACCGCGAGCACCACCAGCAAGACCAGGATGCCCGCCATCCGAGTGCGGAAACCGAAACTCTGAGGACCGCCGAGGTGCCGCCAGGGACCTTTGCCCGATCCCCCGTCACCCGACCCACGCCGCCCGGATCCACCCCGGCCCGAGCCACCCGACCTCGCTCCCGGTGCGTTGCCGGGTCGGCGTCCCGGGCGAGACGGCCGAGGGCCGTGACGCTCGAAGGTCGCACGTGTCATGGTCGTCAATTCTTCACCGCTTCAACGTTGTGGCACCGGATTTGGACCCGGCGGGTTGCAGATCGCCGCGAGACGAGCGGCACACGGCAGAGCGCGGTGTGCCGGCCGCGCCGCCGGCGAACTCACGGGGCGGGCACCACATTCGGCGCCGGGATCGGCGTGGACGGCGTCGGTCTCGCCGACGGTGACGGGTTCGCCCCGGCAGGCGCCGGCATCGGGTTCGCCCCGGCGGGCGCCGGCATCGGGTTCGCCCCGGCGGGCGCCGGCACCTGTTGCGAGGGTTTGGGTTGCGGGCTCGTCGGCTGGGGTGTCGAGGACCGGGGTGTCGAAGGCTGGGGTGTCGAAGGCTGGGGGTTGCCCGAGCCACCGCTGTCGGTGCCTCCGCCGCCGAGACCGATCGAGTCGTCCACCTGGCTCGGATCGATGGTGTCGGCCGGATCCGGCTTGAGATCCGGGTTGAGGTCGGCCATCGGTCGTCCCGAGGCCGGGGCCGGTTTGCCCACGATCTTCGGGCGCTTGGGATGCTCGACGATCATGCGAGCCGGATTGTCGGCCGGGATCATCCCGAGACGTGTTGCCTCATACGACAATTCGGGTGCGGAGTTGCCGGATTCGTAGGTGCGCTTCAACGCATCGCGCTGGTCGACGAGTGACTGATTCGCCGCTCGCTCGATACCCAGCTTGTAGGAATCCTGCGCGGCCTTGGTCGACAACCACAGACTCAGGCCCAGACCGAGGACCAGCAGGGCGATGACCGGGACCACAAAGGGCGTGTGCTGCAGGCGCTCTCGCAGCGAGACGCCGGTCATCGAGAGTCCCCCACCGGTGCGGCGAGGCGTTGTCACATGACCGGCGGCGGTGCGCTTGGAGCGCCGGTCCAGTGCTCGCTGGGCTGCCCGCGATCGGGTGGCCCGCTCGGATTCGATGCGGGTACGGCGCGACCGTCGGGAGTCCCGCTCGGAGTCGGCGCGCGTCGGGGCCTCGTGCAGGATGGTCATGCTCAGCCCTTCTCGACTCGTTCGATCGCCCGGACGCGCACCGGTGCGGATCGCGGATTGACGGCGAGCTCGTCCTCGTCGGCGCGCTCGGCGCCCCGGGTGACGAGACGGAACTTCGGCGCGGTGCCGGGCAATTCGACCGGCAAACCGCGTGGGGACGTGGAGGTGGTCCGGGCGGCGAACTCGTGCTTGACGATTCGGTCCTCGAGTGACTGATAGCTCATCACCGCGATCCGCCCCCCGACGGCCAGCGCGGACAGCGCTGCCGGCAGCGCCTCACGCAGGACGTCGAGCTCGTGATTGACCTCGATGCGCAATGCCTGGAAGGTGCGCTTGGCCGGGTGCCCTCCGGTCCGCCGGGTGGCTGCGGGAATGGAGTCGTAGAGCAGTTCGACGAGTCGCGCGCTGGTGGTGAACGGTTCCTTCTCGCGTTCACGCAGGACCGCGGAGGCGATCCGGCCGGCGAAGCGTTCTTCACCGTATTCGGAGAGGACGCGAGCGAGTTCGCCGTGGGAATAGGTGTTGAGCACGTCGGCGGCGGTGAGCGGGTCGTCGGCGTTCATCCGCATGTCCAGCGGCGCGTCGAGCGCATAGGCGAACCCGCGGCCGGCCTGGTCGAGTTGCATCGACGACACACCGAGGTCGAACAGTGCCGCATCGATCGTCTCCTCACCCGCAGCTGCGAGGACGTCGTCGATCTCGTGGAATGTCGCCTGATGCAGAGAGATCCGATCGGCGTACGGCTGGAGGCGCCGCCGGGCGATGTCGAGTGCCGACGCGTCGCGATCGATGCCGATCACACGCACGAGCGGGAAGGTCTCCAGAATCAGCTGACTGTGTCCACCGGCGCCGAGGGTGGCGTCGAGGAAGACCCGCGGCTCGTCAGCATCCAGTGCGGGAGTGAGCAATTCGACGATTCGTGCACCCATGACCGGGATGTGCCCGTATTCGCCGGTGCGGCGAGAGTCGTCACGTGTGTCGTCCACGGAGAGCCCCCCATCGGCGTGTCGGCGGTTTCGGCGGTTGGTGAGGATCTGCGCATCTGCGCGAGCGGCGGGCTTCGGATGGAGCGGGGTCCCGACCCGATTCCGCACCTGGCGTTGGGGAAGTACGCCAGGGTCGGACCGGGCCGAGGCCTCGTGCCACCCGAAAACGCGAGTGCCGACTCTGCCTTGTCTCTCGGCTACAGCACCGCGTTCAACGCGGCCGAGTTGGCTGCCGAGAAGTTCTCCTCGTGCTGGGTCTGGTACTCGTCCCACGCGGCCGAATCCCAGATCTCGAGGTGATCGAAGCTGCCGAACACCACGCACTCCTTGGACAGTCCCGCATAGACCCGGTGGTCGCCGGACAAGCTGATCCTGCCCTGACCGTCCGGCCGCTGTTCTTCCGAACCGGCGAAGAACGTTCGCTGAAACGCACGCAGATCGGGGTCGTTGCGTGACGCCTCGACGATCCTCGCCGCGATCGCATCGAACTCTTCGGTCCGATACACCGACAAGCTGTGGTCTTGGCCTTTGGTGACCACTACCCCTCCTGCCAGTGCGTCGCGGAACTTCGCGGGCAGCGTGAGCCGCCCCTTGTCGTCCAATTTGGGCGTGTAGGTGCCGACAAATCGCGGGGACATGTCGACACCTCCTGCCCACTGAGTTCTGCGTTCCGGATCGCCTTACCCAGTGATGCCACAGTACCCCACTTTCCACCACTTTCCACCCCCAGCGCCCCCATCTCCTCCCCTCGACCACAAAGTCCCAGTTCAAGACGTCAAAAATTCGCGACTCCCCGTGTGTCCCCGGTTCGTCGGTCGGCGTCATCAACCCTTGTTGCAAGTGATAGAAGGGGCGGTCTGACGCCTGCGGTGCCCTTGTGACCAGCGGTTGTGTACCGGTGGGGCGAAGTGGGGCACCCCGGTGGGGCGAAGTGGGGCACGCCGGTGGAGCGGGGTGGGGGAACGTGCTGAGGCGAGGCCGACGACGCACGTGGGGAGGAATGAGGAACCCGCGGCAGTGGAGGCCAGACACGGCGGGGCACAGCGTTGCGAGGCTGCACAGTGCGGCTACACAGGGGCATACGCACGAAAAAGCCGCGTGCTCGGCGGCACGCGGCTGTGATCGTATGCGGTTGTGGGAGTCGAAGCGGGGGTCAGCCGATCGCCGACGAGGGGTCGTCGGGATCAGAGGATCACTCCTGCTCAAACCTCCGGTTGAATCGTTCTTCCATGCGTTCCGACAGCTTGCGCTTGGCCTCCGGGGACGCGGACTGCTTTCTCCCGCCCCGCGATGACGAGGGCGCAGTCTCTGGCGAGTTGTCTCCCCAGAGGGCGAAGAGGCCCGCACCGAACATCACCAGGAAACCCAGAAGGCTGACGATGGGGAATCCGCCGATGGCGATGTCGACGATGAGGCCGCCGATGAGCATGACGAGTCCGATGACGAATACCGCCACCGCCTGAAGGCGACGACGAGCACTCGACCTACCCAGCCGTCGACGCTTGACACTGGACGCAAACTTGGGGTCTTCCGCGTACAGAGCGCTCTCGATCTGTTCGAGCATGCGTTGCTCGTGCTCCGAAAGTGGCACCGACCCTCCTTCTCCCTGATCCGCGACGCCGACGACGGTCACCCGCGACCGGTAAGGCGTCTGCGCCTATCGTCCCATGATACGAGGTGAAATCGACCGCGACCACCATTACTCGCCGTTGCAGCCGACCAGGGCCCCCACGGGCCCCATAAGTGTGGCCGGTCTCACGCGGTTCGCCCGATCTGCGGCACTTGTCCGCCGAGTTTGCCTTGTTCATAGGCGATCACCATCGTCTCGACCCGGCGGAGGAACTCGAGGACGAGCAGGCGCATGCCGGCGACGCTGTCCGGATCGAGCGTTCGGATGATGCCCGACTCGATCTTCATGCGAACGGGCGACAGGGCCGCGAAGCGGGCGGCCGGCTGGGCCAGCTCGGGCGCGACCATCCCGATCCGGGTCCAGGCGTTCGACGTCTTGCGTCGCGTCGTCCCGATCGGCTCGTGCACGGCCAGCGCGGCGCCGGACGCGCGGAGCGCGACGAGGTAGAGCTGACGGAAGCGTTCGGCGTCGTCCTCAACCCCGTCGGCATTGTCGAGGAGGAGGTGGGCGCGTGCGAGCAGATCGCGCGCGCGTCCGACCATCGCCGGGTCCGCCGACGCGGGGCCGGTGGGACCATTGGCGGCGCGATGGCTGGGCATGGCGTCCTCCTCGTGCTCATCGCCGCGGGCCGGCGGTCGTTTCTCGTTCTGGGCAGCGGATTGACTCGGCCCGGCGGCAGACGCTTCCCTCGTCCGCCGCCGGACCGTGTCGTCGTGGATGAACGCGAACAGCTTGCGGAGGCACATTCATCGAACATCCGTTCGACACGTTCAATATAGCTATCCACCCGCTTGTCTACAAGGCGTGTGTGACAGAACCGATTCATGAGGTAGTGGTGACGCAGGGAGTGGTCGGGCGGTGACGATCCGGTTGGTGAGCCTGAGCGGTCAGGACTCACGGGCGTGGCTCGAACCCGCGCTGGACATCTACGTGACCGCGATGGGGTATCCCCGCGGCACCGAGGTCCACCGCGCCGGACTCTGGCGTGAACACATCGCCCGTCCCGGCTGGCACGCGGTGGGCGCGGTGGCCACGGTGTCGCCGCACGAGGCGCACACGATGCCCGCCGCCCGGCGCCGCGTGGGCCCCCCGGTCGGCCGGGGGCCCGACGATCTCCTCGTCGGCATCGCCTATGGATACACTGGTGCGACCGGCCAGTGGTGGAACCAGCAGCTGCGGCTGGGGCTGCGCCAGACCGGCCGCTCGCCCGAGCACATCGAGGTGATCGCCCGCGATTACTTCGAATTGACGGAGCTCCACGTGCATCCCAACGCTCAGGGCCGAGGTATCGGCCAGTTGCTGCTCGCCCGACTGCTCGCCGACCGCCCGGAGCGGCACGTACTGCTGTCGACACCGGAGACCCCGGCCGAACAGAACCGCGCATGGTCGCTCTACCGGCGCATGGGGTTCTCCGATGTACTACGGCACTTCACCTTCACCGGCGATCCTCGCCCGTTCGCCTTCCTCGGCAGGCCGCTTCCGCTGGATCTGCGGGCCCCGGCCGCCGCCCCGACCGGCAACACGGGAACATGACCGGCCACGGGGTCCGACGTGACGCGGTGATCATCGGCGCGGGCCACAACGGTCTGATCGCCGCGGCCTACCTGGCACAGGCCGGACGCGACGTCGAGGTCCTCGAGCGCGACGACATCCCCGGCGGCGCCGTGTCGACCGTGGAACGCTTTCCCGGTCACCGCATCGATCGTGGGTCGTCGGCGCATCTGATGATCCGGCACTCCCCCGTGATCGACGACCTCGAGCTGACCTCCCACGGCCTCCGCTACGTCGACTGCGACCCGTGGGCCTTCATCCCGGCCACCGCGACCGCACCGGCGATCGTGTTCCGCACCGACCTCGACGCCACCTGCGCGTCGATCGAACGTGCCTGCGGCCCAGGCGATGCCGCCGCATACCGCCGTTTCGTCGAAGCCTGGACACCGCGCGCCGCGGCGGTGATGGACGCGTTCTTCCACCCCGCGACCATGGGACGGCTGGGGCGCGCATTCGGCGGCCTGGGCGGCACCGCGACCACCGCGCGCACGGGACTGTTCGGTCGCCGCACCGGCCGGGTGCTGAACCTCACCGCCGAGCTGATGGCCTCCGGGGACTCCCTGCTCGACGAGTACTTCACCTCCGAACACCTCAAGGCGGGTCTCGCCTGGTTCGGCGCCCAGTCCGGGCCGCCGATGAGTGCACCCGGCACCTCGCCCATGGTGGGGTTCGCCGCGCTGATGCATCGCATCCCGCCGGGGCGCGCGATCGGCGGCAGCGGCGCCCTCACCGATGCTCTCGTGAGCCGGCTCGGCCACGACGGTGCCCGCGTCTCCTGCGCCGACCCGGCCACTTCCATCACCCGCTGCGGCGACCACTGGCGGGTGCGATCGGCCTCCGGCGAACTCCGCTGCACCGGCACCGTCATCAGCGCCTGCCACATCCTCACGACGCTGGACCTGCTGGCCGCCGGCGGCTTCGACGAGGCCACACTCGAGAAGTGGCGGCGGAACATCGTCGTGGGCAACGGCATCGGGATGGCGGTCCGACTGGGAACGACGGCTCTGCCCGAGTATCGGGATCTGCCCGGCGATCTCCCCGCCCACGGCGTCCACTCCGCTCTCGGACTTCTCGTCACCGACCGCGCTCAGCTCGTCACCGCACACTCCGCCGCCGCGGTCGGTGAACTGCCGCCGCGCCCGGCCGTCGTGGCGATGAGCTACTCGGCGATCGACCCCACCCTCGCCCCGGCGGGACGCCACGTGATCAATCTCTGGGCGCAGTGGCATCCCTACCGCCTCGCCGACGGTGACTGGGCGAGTGCCGGCGCACGGGCGGCCACCGCGATCTGCGACGAAGTCGATCGACACGCACCGGGTTTCGCCGCGTCGATCGCCCACCGGTATGTACAGACCCCCCACGACCTGGCCACCGAGCTCGGCCTCATCGGCGGCAACATCATGCACGTCGAGATGTCGATCGACCAGATGTTCATGTGGCGCCCCACCCCCGACCTCGCCGGACACCACGTCCCCGGCGCCGACGGCCTCCTGCTGGCCGGCGCGTCGACGCACCCCGGCGGCGGCGTCACCGGCGCCAGCGGGTACATCGCGGGACACCTGGCGCTGCGACGCCGCGCGCGGCGCGGGTCGCGCTGACCCTCCGGGCCTGGCCCGTCTGGCACGATGAGCACCGTGCGAACGTCGAATCCCGAACCGGGTGCACCCGAGTCCCGTCGAGCCCGGCGTCTGCTGCCGTCCGCGGTGGCCGTCGCGCTCCTCGTCATGTCCCCGCTGATGGCCGGCTGCCTCGAACGGTCGACCACGGTGGGCGACCGCTATTCCGGGAGCGTCATCGTCGCGACCTCGGCGGACAACCCGCGCGGCACCCCGCAGCTCGATCTCCCCGAGTCGATGGCCGGCCAGGTGTCGGTGACCGACTACCGGGAGACCCCGGAGGAGCCCGGTGCGGGCGACGGTTCCGCGGCACCGTCGACGTCGGCCGAGAACGGCGGCGGGGACCGGAGCGGTGACGACAACCCGGCCACCCGCGCCGGCACCCGCGCGAGCTTCTCCGATCTGACCGCGGGCCAGTTCGGTCAGCTCGGCGACATCATCGCCGACTCCTACGGCGACACGTCCCTGACGATGGACCTCACCGCCAAGCGCAGCGGCGAGGTGGTGCGTTTCCGCGGCAACACCGACCTGACCGAACTCATCCCGGGCCGCGACTACGTGCAGCTCACAGTCACCTTCGGCGGACCGGTCACCGCGACGAACGGTGAGCAGATCGGCGAATCGACGGTGACGTGGACACCGCCGGTGGGCGAACCGTCGGATTTCACCGCCGACGCCACCTACCCGGATCCGGCCACGGCCGCGGTCAGCAGCTGGTCCTGGTTCGTGGCGCTGCTCTGCGTGATCGTGATCCTGGTGATCGTGCGGATCGCCTACTCCAAGCGCTACCGCGGGCCCCGTCCCGGGCGGCCGGTTCCCGTGAAGACCGCGCCGTCGAACATCTCGGGCGAGGGACTGGCCGCCGCCGCGGACCCCGTGCCCGGGGAGGCTCGCGCCGGCTCGGCGTCCGACGCATCACAGCCGTCACCGCCGACGGAGAGATGAACCCCTCGGGGCCGACCCTGCGAGGGGTTCGGCTGAGACGGGCCGGGCGGGTGGGTCAGTCGGGGTTGCTCAGACGGCTCAGGCCGGGACGTGCAGCGCCGCGTCGACGTCGACCCCGAGACGGCCGAGCACCTCGGTCGTCGCCTTGGCGAAGTTCAGGCTGCAGAAGTGCAGGCACGGTGCGCCCTCGGCGATCAGGCGTTGCGCCATCTCGGTCGCGAAGTCGATGCCCTCGGCACGGACGGCCGCACGATCCTCTTCCGGACCGTTGCCCGCGGCCCGGGCGAAGCGCTCCTCCACCGCCGGCGGGATCACCGATCCGGACAGCTCGACCATGCGCTGCGCGGTGGCCAGTGACGTGACCGGCATGATGCCCGGGATGATCGGTTTGGCCCCCTGCTCGGTATCGGCGGCCGCGACGCGATCGCGCAACCGCAGGTAGTGCTCGACATCGAAGAACATCTGGGTGATCGAGTACTCGGCGCCGGCCCGCAGCTTGTTCACCAGGGTGCGGGTGTCGTGCTCGATGTCGGGGGAACGATGGTGCGTCTCGGGGAAGGACGCCACGCCGACGTGGAAATCGCCCAGTGTGCCGATGAGCCGGACGAGCTGCTCGGCATACTCCACGCCGTCGGGGTGGGCGACCCACTCACCGAGCGGATCGCCGGGCGGATCACCGCGCAGGGCCAGGATGTTGGTGATGCCCTGATCCGCGTACGCGCCGACCAGCGCGCGCAACTCCGCGACGCTGTGATTGACCGCGGTCAGATGGGCCACCGGGAGCAGGGTCGTCTGGGCGGCGAGCTGCCCGGTGATGCGGACCGTGCGGTCACGGGTGGAACCGCCCGCCCCGTAGGTCATCGACACGAAGGCCGGCGACAACCGCTCGAAGATGCGCACGGCCCGCCACAGACGGGACTCGGCCTCGGCGTCGCGCGGGGGGTAGAACTCGACGGAGAACGGGACCGGGCCGCGGTGCGGCGCGGACAGACGTTCGACGATCGAGGGTGCCGGAGCGGTTGGGGTCACCCGGACAGTGTACGGAGCGATTCGCATAGCCTGGCACGGTGACCTTCACGATCCCCACGCCGACCACACTCGATGCGGTCCCGGCGGCCGTCGAGGCCGAATTGCGTGCGTTCTTCGCCGACGCCGTGCCCGCGGCCGCGCAGATCGCGCCGGTCGTCGGCGAGGCCGCCGAACTGATCCGGGACTTCATCCTGCAGGGCGGCAAACGCATCCGGCCGGTCTTCGCCTTCGCCGGGTGGCGCTGCGGCACCACATCCTCGGGACGCGGCGAGGGTGAGGAACGCGGCGGACCCGACGCGCGTGACGCACTACGCGTGTGCGCCGCACTCGAACTCGTGCAGGCCTGCGCACTGATCCACGACGACATCATCGACCACTCCGACACACGTCGCGGACACCCGACCGCCCATCGCGCATTCGAGTCGCGGCACACCGGTGCCGGATGGGCCGGTGACGCCGGCGAGCACGGCGTCGCCGCGGCCATCCTGGCCGGCGACTTCGCACTCGCCTGGGCCGACGATCTCGTCCACGATCATCGTCCGGCGGTGGTCTCGACAAGCTCGACCAGCGGTGGGACAAGCTCGGCCGGCGGCGGGACACGCACCCCCGGCGAACGACGCGAGCACCGTCCGCTGCCGGCCGACGTCGGTGCGACCTGGGCGGCGATGCGGACCGAGGTACTCGGCGGCCAGTTCCTCGACATCGTGAACGAAGCCGGCGGCGACGACTCGACGGCCGCGGCCTACCGGGTCATGGAGTTCAAGACAGCCGCCTACACCGTCGCCCGCCCACTCGAACTCGGTGCGCGCCTGGCCGGCGCCCCCGAGGATCTGGTGACCCGACTGCGTTCGATCGGCCACGATCTCGGTATCGCCTTCCAGCTGCGCGACGACCTGCTCGGCGTGTTCGGGGACCCGGCGCGGACGGGCAAACCGTCCGGCGACGACCTGGCGTCGGGCAAACGCACCGCGTTGCTGGCGATCGCACTGCGTCGCGCCGACGAGAGCGACCCCGCACTGGGGCAACACCTGCGCTCGTTCATCGGACACCCGCTCTCCCACGACGAGTTGGCCGCTGCGCGCGACATCTTCGTCGAGGTCGGCGCCGTCGCCGAAGTCGAGAAGTCGATCGACGAGTTGTTGCGGTCGGCGTTGAGCTCGCTCGACGCCGCCGACATCGGCGCCGACATCCGTACCGAACTGGCCGCGGTCGCGCATCGCGTCGCGCACCGCGAGGCGTGAGCGCGCCATGAAGCGGAGCCCGGTGGCGGGCCGAGTCGGCCCGGCGACCCGAGATCTGATCTGCGGTGCGATCGGTGCCGCGCTGGTGTGTGTCGGCAGCTTCGGCGTCGGCGACCCGCCACGCAATTCACCACTGCTCACCGACCTCGGCCTGAGCTGGATCACCTACGGCCACGGCAAGAACCTGTTCGGCACCTTCTTCTGGACCGGCGTGTTCCTGATGGTCTTCGCATGGGTCCGATTGGGCCGTCGCGTCGTCCGTCCCACCACAGACGCCGACACCGCCGCCGAGGCCCTGCCATCGACACGCACGCTGGGTCGGTGGGTGCTGGTCTGGACGGCGCCGCTGCTCATCGCGGTACCGGTGTACAGCCGCGACGTCTACGCCTACCTCGCGCAGGGCGCGGTGTTCGGAGCCGGCTTCGACCCGTACGCCGACGGACCCGCCCACGCCCCGGGGCCGCTCGTCGACAGCATGGCGCAGGTCTGGGCCACCACCACCGCGCCGTACGGTCCGTTCTTCATGGGCATGCTGCGCGTGGTCACCGAGATCACCGGCGACCACGTCATCCTCGGCGTGCTCGCCATCCGACTCCTGTTGCTGCCGGGATTGTTCCTGTCGCTGTGGGCGATCCCCCGACTGGCCCGTCGGTTCGGCGCCTCGCCGCAGGCCGGCCTGTGGCTGACGCTGTTCAACCCGCTGGTGCTCATCCACCTCGTCGCCGGGCCGCACGTCGAGCTGCTGATGATGGGTGTCCTCGTCAGCGGCATCGCGCTGGTGGCCCAGCGGCGCCACGTCCTCGGCACATCGGTGCTGGCGGTGGCGGTGTCCATCAAGATCACCGCCGGTGTCGCATTGCCGTTCGTGTTGTGGATGTGGTTGGCGCACATTCGTTCCGAGCGTCAGGTGACGGCACGCGACGTGGTGACCGTGTTCGCCTCGATCGTCGGGATCGCGCTCGCGGTCTTCGGGTTCTGGACGCTGGTCGTCGGGCTGGGCATCGGCTGGCTGACCGGCCTCGGCTGGGCGGATGTGATCATCAACTGGTTCACCATCCCGACGCTGGCCGCGCACCTGGTGACCCTTGTCGCCGCACCCTTCGTCGCGCTGAATCTGCAACCGGTGCTGGAGGTCACCCGCTCGATCGGATTCGTCGTCCTCGCTGTGACGCTCGTCGTGCTGTGGTGGCGGCACCGGCACGACGACCGCGACGCCGTGGCCGGTATGGCGTGGGCGATGCTGGCCGTGCTGCTCCTCGAACCGTCAACGCTCCCCTGGTATTACACCTGGGTCCTGGCCATCGCGGTGGCCTTCACACTGCCGCAATGGGCACGGGCGACGGTGGTCGGGGCGTCGACGTTCCTGCTCATCGTGTTCCAGCCCGACGACGCGATCGTGTTCTACAAACCGTTCGAGGTCGCGCTCGCCGCCGCCCTGGCCGGGCTGGCGGCATGGTCGCTGGTGCGCCCGGACCCGTTGTCGCTGCGCCGCTTCGGCAGGTGGGCCTGGGGGACCGCCCCGACATCCGAGACCGACCCGTCCGAGACCGGCCCGTCCGTTGCGGACCGGGTCAGAAAGCCTGAGCCTGCGCCCGGCGGATGACCTCGCGCGCGTAATCCGTGCGCAGCGCGGCCGCCGGATACAGACCGAGGTCGTCGTGCACGGTGAACAGCCAGCTCATCACCTCGTCGCGGGTGTAACCGCCGTCGAGCAGGACACCGACGAGACCGTAGAAGTGCTTGACGACGCCCTCGTCGTCGAGGAACAGCGCCGGGATCCCGGGCTGCCCCCCGCGGGAGACGGCGAGCAGATTGTGGTCACGGATCAGTGTGCGCACCCGATTGGACGAGACATGGAGACGGCGGGCGACCTCGTCGACCGACAGCAGATCCACATCGGGGGGCAGGGTGTCAGGCGACAACGGTAAGGAACCCACGGACAAGAGCCTAACCGGTCCGCGCGACGGCGAGAAACCGCTGTACCCGGCGACCGGTTCGACGACGTGGCGGCGCGCTGTCCGCACCGGGACCCGGGTTGTCCCAGACCACCCCGCCCTGCAGGTAGATTCGGCAGAATGAATTCCCCCGTCGACACGATGCTCGGGACCGTCCTCGAAGGCCGGTACCGGATCGACGCGCCCATCGCGCGCGGCGGCATGTCGGCGGTCTATCTCGGCGTCGATCTGCGCCTCGGCCGGGACGTGGCCGTCAAGGTCATGGACTCCCGCTACTCTCACGACCCGCAGTTCCTGCGCCGCTTCGAGTTCGAGGCTCGCGCGGTCGCGGGACTCAAGCACCCGGGTCTGGTCGCGGTGTACGACCAGGGCATCGACAACGGCATCGCGTTCCTGGTGATGGAACTCGTCGACGGCGGCAGCCTGCGCGAGCTGCTGCGCGAACGCGGACCGATGCCGCCGCACGCGGTGGTGGCCGTCGCCGCGCCCGTACTCGGCGGATTGGGTACCGCCCACGCCGCGGGCCTGGTGCACCGCGACGTCAAACCGGAGAACGTGCTGATCTCCGACGAGGGCGAGGTGAAGGTCGCCGACTTCGGCTTGGTGCGTGCCGTCGCCGAGGCCGGGGTCACCTCGGCGAGCGTCATCCTCGGGACCGCCGCCTACCTGTCCCCCGAACAGGTCGAGTCGACCCACGCAGACGCGCGCAGCGACGTCTACTCCATGGGCGTGATGATGTTCGAATTACTCACCGGCAGAACACCTTTCCAAGGCGATTCGCCTCTGGCGCTGGCCTATCAGCGGCTCACCTTCGACGTTCCGGCTCCCGGTGACGTGATCGCGGGTGTACCCGAGGAGTTCGACGAGATCGTGTTGCGCGCGACCGAACGCAACCCGGCCGACCGTTTCGCCGACGGATTCGACATGCAACGCGCCCTGCTCACCGTCGCCGACGAACTCGACCTCCCGCCGTTCACGGTGCCCGCACCGCGCCGATCCGCCGAACGCGAGACGATGTCGCGGTATCGCGCGGCCGGCGGCCCCGGGGGCGGCACCAGGGTTCACTCGGTGCCCGGCCCGCACAGTCCGGCCTCCGAACCGGTACGGCCGGTGGCCGACGTGGTGGACCCGCCCACCGAGCCGCCTGTCCGTGAACGTACCGACGACCGCGATCTACCGCGTACCCCGGAACGGACGCGAGATGCTCACGTCGAACCCGCGCTCGTCGGCGGCAGCCGTCTCGGCTCGCTGGCGTGGATTCTCGTGGTGCTGCTCCTCGCCGCCGGACTCGGCGCCGCCGGTTTCTGGGTCGGCAGCACGTATCTCACGATCGGCTGAGAGGTCACCGAAGAGCCTCGATCGCGGCCGGCAGGAACTGCCGGCCGCTCTACACGCGTCAGCCGCGAAGCATCTCCGCGACGAGGAACGCCAGCTCCAGCGACTGCTGGGTGTTGAGCCGTGGGTCGCAGGCGGTTTCGTAGCGACCACCGAGGTCGAGATCCGAGATCTCCTGTGCGCCACCGAGACATTCGGTGACGTCCTCCCCGGTGAGCTCCACGTGGACGCCGCCCGGGTGGCTGCCGAGTGCTCGATGCACCTCGAAGAATCCCTGCACCTCGTCGACGATGCGATCGAAATGACGGGTCTTGAAACCCGTCGAGGCCTCATGGGTGTTGCCGTGCATCGGGTCGCACTGCCAGATGACCTTGTGCCCGGTCGCCTCGACGGCACCGACGATGGCCGGGAGCACGTCGCGCACCTTGCCGTTGCCCATCCGCGCGACGAGCGTCAGGCGGCCGGGGACGTTGTGCGGGTCGAGACGCTCGACGTATTCGACGGCCTGCTCGGGTGTCGTCGTGGGTCCGATCTTCACGCCGATCGGGTTGTTGATGAGCTCGGCGAACGCGATGTGCGCGCCGTCGAGCTGACGGGTGCGCTCACCGATCCACAGGAAGTGCGCCGACAGGTCGTAGAGCACCTTGCCGTCGCCCTCGGGATCATCGGCCAACCGCAGCATGGCGCGTTCGTAGTCCAGCACGAGCGCCTCATGGGAGGCGAAGATCGCCGCCGAGTTGAGGCTCGAGTCGGTGACGCCGCAGGCGTCCATGAAGCGCAGGCCGCGGTCGATCTCCGAGGCGAGCGCCTCGTACCGTGCGCCGGCGGGCGAGGTGCGCACGAACTCGCGGTTCCAGTCGTGCACTCGACTCAGATCGGCTTCGGCCTGGGTGAGGGCGCGCACGAGGTTCATCGCGGCCGCGGCGTTGGCGTAGGCGCGCACCAGTCGTGACGGGTCGTGGGCGCGGACGTTCGGCTCGGCCGGGAAGCCGTTGACCATGTCGCCGCGGTACGACGGCAGGCCGAGGGCGTCGACATCCGATGATCGCGGCTTGGCGTACTGGCCGGCGATGCGCGCCACCTTCACCACCGGCGTGCTGGCCCCGTAGGTGAGCACGACGGCCATCTGGAGCAGTGTGCGGATGTTGCCCTTGATGTGCGGCTCGGTGTTGTCGGCGAAGGTCTCCGCGCAGTCACCGCCCTGCAGGAGGAACGCGCGCCCCTCGGCGACGTCGGCCAGCTGCGAGGCCAGCGTTTGCACCTCGGCCGGCATGCAGATGGGCGGAACCGACTCGAGAACGGTGCGCATCTTGCGCGCTTCCTCGGCGGGCCAGCTCGGCTGCTGCACGGCCGGACGGCTCATCGCGTCGTTGAATCGATCCTCGAGATCACCCGGCAGCGGGGGCAACTCGGGGAGATCGTCGATCGGCACGTCTACGGTCCAGTTCACCACCCGAACCAGAGTAGTGGAGCCCCACCCGTCCTCCGAAGTGCGGGTCGGGCACGGCAGCGGCGCCACAACGGCGGACCGCAGGCACAGGTCAGGCGCGCGCCTTCTCGATCGCCTCCCAGCGCCGCAGGTTGTGCCGCGCGTCGCTCAACGCGTCGTGGGCGTCGGCGGGTGCGGGCGGCAGTGCCGGACGTCCGGCGGCCTCCCAGTGCTGCCGCAGTTCCCGGGTGAAACGCGGGATCGGCCGCGGCAGCGCGGTCATCGGCCCCCACAGCTGACACAGCACGACGTGGTCGTAGGCGCCGATCCAGGCCCACAACTCGATGTCGGTGCCGTCGGCGGTGAGGAACTCGAGCAGGTCCTCACGGATGCGCCGACGGTCGCGCCAGGCCGACGACGACGGGGACGGCAGCTTGGGCAGCACGTTCGCGCGCACCCAGTCGCCGGCGCGTCCGGGGTCGAATTCGGTGGACACCGCGTAGAACTCGCGCCCGTCCTCGGCGACGACACCGATCGACACCAGCTCGATGGTGTTGCCGTCCTCGATGAACTCCGAGTCGTAGAAGAACCGCATGGGACAAGTATTCACACACGCCGGTGACGACCCGCTCACCGCTCATCGTTTCGCCATACCGGCCACTTGCTGTCTACCCTGGTATTTCGTGCGCTCCAGGTCTGTGCTGGCGACCGCTCTCCTGGCGGCGTCGATCATCGCGCGGCTCGTCTGGGACACGCTGACCGTGAACGGCAGGAACTTCGTCGACCTGCACGTTTACCGCGACGGTTCGGCGGGTCTCGCCGACGGGTCGCTCTATTTGTTCACCTATGCCGGTGAGACCGACTTCGCGCTGCCCTTCACCTATCCGCCTTTCGCGGCGGTCGTGCTGTACCCGCTGTCGCTGATCCCGTTCGATCTCGTGGCCATCGGCTGGCAGCTCGCCACCTTCGGGGCGCTCTACGGATGCGTGTTGCTCGCACTCCGCCTGTGCGGCCGGACCACCGACATCCACCCCCTTGCGGCGCTGTGGACCGCACCGGCGATCTGGTGCGAACCGGTCCGGGTGACGCTCGACTACGGCCAGATCAATGTCTTCCTGATGCTCGGCACCCTGCTCGCGGTCAACTGGGCCCGCAGCGATCGCGGTGTCCTCGCCGGTGGAGCGCTGATCGGCCTGATGGCGGGCATCAAGCTGACCCCGGCCATCACCGGGCTGTGGTATCTCGCGGTACGACGCCCCCTGGGCGCGGTCAGCGCGGCGATCGCCTTCGTGCTCACGATCCTCGGGTGCCTGCTGCTGTTCCCCGACGTGACCCGAACCTATTACGGCACACTCCTCGGCGACGCCGAACGCATCGGCCCGGTGAAGGCCGTGATCAACCAGAGCCTGCGCGGCACCTTGTCACGGTTCGTCGGGTTCGACGTCGGTACCGGCTGGATCTGGTTCGCCGGTGTCCTCGTCGCGACGGTGGTGGCGGTCATCGCCTGGCGCTCGGTCTCCGACGCACTCGGCGTCCTGCTCGTCGTCCAGTTCCTCGGTCTGCTGATCTCCCCGATCTCCTGGGTCCATCACTGGGTGTGGATCATCCCGCTGGGCGTCTGGCTGGTGCACGGCGCGGCGTCGGTGCGTCCCGGTGCCCGGGCGGTTCTCGGGATGTGGGTGGTCGTCGCCGGCCTGGGGATCCCGTGGGTGCTGCGGGTGATGATCGAGTACGGCCCGGTACCCCCGGCCGCCGTGGAGGCGATCTTCGGCGCGGCGTGGCCGGTGGCCACCTTCGTCACGCTGGGGTGGCTGATCGCGACCCGCGCGCATCGCACCCCGACCTCCCCCGCCCTGTTCCCCGACACCCGGCCCGCTGATGTGGTCGCGGCGGCCATCATCGACGACGGTCGACTGCTGCTGGCGCAGCGGTCCCGGCCGGCCGAGCTGGCGGGCAAATGGGAGCTGCCCGGCGGTCGGGTCGAATCGGGTGAATCGCATGCCGAAGCCCTCACCCGCGAGATCCGGGAGGAACTCGGCGCCGAGGTGGAGGCCGGCGAGCGCGTCGGCGCGCAGGTGTCGCTCGCCAACGGGCTCACGCTGCATGCGTACCGGGCCCGGTTGTTGTCGGGGACACCCGCCGCGCTCGAACACCTCGACGTGCGGTGGGTCTCGGCCGAGGAACTACGGACGTTCGATCTCGCCGATGTCGTTCCGGCCGACCGGGACTGGGTACCTCAGCTGTGCGCCATCCTCGATGATGATGCGCGCGTGGGCGAAGCGGGTTGACTCACCGGTCCGGGAGACCACAGCGGGCCCGCGCGGCAGGGCCGGTTGCCCTCAGGCGGCGTCGGCGGCCGGCGGTTCGGCGACCGGCTGCTGATTCTTGAGGCTTGCGGCGTAGACGTCGACGTACTGCTGGCCGGAGAGCTGCATCAGCTCGTACATGATCTCGTCGGTGACGGCGCGCTCGATGTAGCGGTTGCCCTCCATCCCCTCGTATCGGGCGAAGTCGAGGGGTTTGCCGATCCGGACAGTCACCTTGGTGGGTCGGGGCATGATGCTTCCCGGCGGGTTGAACCTGTGGGTGTCGAACATCGCGACGGGGATGACCGGTACGCCGGTGTCCATCGCGATACGTGCGAGTCCGGTCTTTCCCTTGTAGAGCCGGCCGTCGGGCGAGCGGGTGCCCTCCGGATACATGCCCATCAGTTCGCCCTTGCCCAGCTGCCGGCGTGCCGCGGTGAACGCGCCTTCGGCGGCCTCGGCTCCGGACCGGTCGATGGGAATCTGGCCGGCGGCGGTGAAAAACCAGCGCTGCAGGCGCCCTTTGAGTCCGGTGCCGGTGAAGTACTCGCTCTTGGCGAGGAAGTAGATGCGACGGTCCACCATGAGCGGCAGGAAGAAGCTGTCCATGACGGCGAGGTGGTTGCTGGCCAGGATCGCCGGACCGTCGACCGGGATGTTCTCGTGGCCTTCGATGGTCGGCCGGCCCATCACCCGCAGGAACGGGCCGACAAATATGTACTTGAACGCCCAGTACCACATGAGATTCTCCTCGCCGCGCACTCCGACCCGATGACTTCACCGGTCGAGACCTTCCGCTGCCGCTCCGGCAACGCCGGCCATTGGACGTCCCGACGCCAAGACCTTACCCGCGTCGAACTCTACCGATCGGCCCGGCTTTCGTCAGCGATGCCCGGCGCGGCGGTCCACTGACCGCGACGCCCGTTCCCCGGCGTCAGAGCCCGGCGACCGGGCGGTCCACCGGGTTGATCGACGCCGTGGCCCGAATTGCTTGGCGCGCAACCTCGGCCGCGCCGACGACACCGGCCGTCTCGCCGAGCTGGGTGCCGCGGATGCGGGCGAGTTGACGGTGCCCGGCACCGGTGACCTGGCGGGCGTAGTGCTCGCGGGCTTCGTCGAGGAACAGGCCCGACGCCGCCCCGACACCACCGGCGAGCACGATCAGGTCGGGGTCGAAGATGTCGGCGATCATCGCGAGGCCCTGCCCGAGCGACGTCGCGAACCGGGCGAAGGCCGCCAGCGCGACGGCGTCGCCGTCGGCTGCGGCACCGGCCACACGACGTCCGGTCAGGGAGCCCGGGTCGGCGGCGACGTCGGCGGCAAGTTGGCTGCGCCCCCAGTCGCCGTCGGCGAGGAGTTCGACGACGGTGTCCACCAGCGCGGTGCCACTGCAGTACCGCTCCCAGCAGCCACGCTTGCCGCACGCACACGCCCGGCCGTCGGGGACGATCGTCAGATGACCGAGTTCCGGTGCGACACCGTAACTCCCGCGGTAGATCTCGCCGTCGATGACAAGTCCCGCGCCGATGCCGGTACCGATCGCGAGGACCACGGTGTTGTGTCCGCGGGCGGCGGCACCGAATCGCCACTCGGCGACCGCGGCCGCGTTGGCGTCGTGTTCGGCGTAGACCGGAATCCCCACGCGCCGGGTCATGTCCTCGGCGACGGGCGCCTCGCGCCACGGGAGATGCGGTGCGAATCGCACGATCTTGCGGTCGGTCGTGAGGAAGCCTGCGATCGCCAGGCCGACGGCCTTCGCATCCCACCGCGAGGTCAGTTCGCCGACGAGCCGGTCGAGGCAGTGTTCGAGAGCCTGTGCCGTGGGGGGTGTCTGGGCACGCAGGGTGTCGAGCATCGCGCCGCGGTCGTCGACCACCGATGCACGCACACTGGTGCCGCCGATGTCGATCCCGATCGTCAAGTCGCCCATCAGTTCTCCTGGTCGGGGTCGGTCACGGGCGTCCGCGAGGCCGGCCGGGGCTCCGGGTGGGCCGCGGGAGGCGTGTACCCGGCGCGCGGCGCGGCGGCGTTGATGCGGACCGGTATCGGCTCGTAGTGGCGCGGTGTCGATCCGGTGCTCGGCGCCGACCGCAGTGCCTCCGCGATCGCCTCGAGCACCGCGACGACCGCCGCGATCAGCCGGGCGATGAGGCCACCGATCTCTCTCAGCAGCGTGGTGATCTCACCCGACGCCCCGGCGAGTGCCGAATCGACCGGACCGCCCGCGGCGAACGCCGACCCGAAACCTCGCGAGTACTTGTTCCACAAGTCCTCGATGTCGTGTGAGCCCGGCCTTCCCGAGTCCGAAGTTCCCGCGCCGGCTTCCGGCTTCGGACCCGCAGCATCGGGAGACCACGCGAAAAGCACCGCCAGCTGGTCGATCTGGTCGGCCAACCCGAGCAACAGATCCCGGACGGGGTCGGCGGGCCGACCGCGATCGGACCCGTCACCGGCCTGCCGGAACGTCTCCTCGTCGGTACCCATCGCGAACTCTCCCCCTTCGGCCGCCGTCGTGCCCACAGCGTCGTGCCAGTCGTCGTGCCCAGATCGTCGTGCCCAGATCGTCGTGACCCGGTCATGCCGACCATCGCGCTCGGTCGGGCCTCAGCGCACCGTACCGCGGCGCCTGCGGCGTGCGGTCTTCGAACGTACCCCGTCGCGGCGGCACCGTTCCACCGCTGTCGACCACCTCGTCGTTGCCCACCGGTCCCCGGGCCCTGTCATCGCCCCCCGGACTGCCAGGACGTCACCGCTGAGGCCACACCGCCGGGTCGGGGACGAACCCGATGCTCAGCCGCTCACCGTCCCAGTCGGCATCGACCACCGTGCAGCGTCGCAACACCGACGGCAGTCGTACCGGATGACGGAACCCGGAGATCGTCACCAGCAGGTCGTCACCGCTGCGGCCCAGGGCCAGGGAGTCGGGGTCGGGCAGTCGCTGCGGCCAGGACAGCCGGTAGGCAGGACCACCCGGTTCGGCCCGTGCCGTGTCGGTGGTCCCGGCCGTGTCGTCGGCCGCGTCCTCGTCGACCATCGCCTCGATCCGCGCCGCAGCGGAACCGCGCGGCATCCCGTGCGGGGCAGGCAACGTCACCGCCAGCTTGCGCAGTCGAGCCATGCGATCGATGGTGTCGGCGGACCGGCCGACCAGCTCCACCGGCACCGATCCGCACGCATCGGCGGTGTCGAGCTGGGCGCGGACCAGTTCGACGAGTTCGGTGGGCGATTCCGAACCGACGCCGGCGTTCACCTGGACCGAGGCCAACGGCAGACCCATGAGGTCGGCACCCGCGAGGTATTGCTCCGACAGCCTGCGGGTGCGGTCATCGGCGGCCAGCACCAGGTGCACGGCCACCGCGTGGGGATCGGCGAACAGCTCGGCGATGTCGAGGCAGTCGCGGTCGATGGCGTCGACGGCGGCCGTCAGCTGCGCGATGACGGGCCGTTCGGCGGCCATCGCGAGTCTCCGGTGCCGCGGCCAGAACCGGTTGAGCGCCTGGCTCAGCACCGATCCGCCGCGCAGGAACTGCATCGGGTCGCCGCACCCCGAACAGTCGACGATGATCCGCTGCCACTGGCCACTCGTCGCCTCGTCGCGGATGCGGCGCAGGAGCAGGAAGTCGTCGATGCCCGGCAACGACGTCAGTTCGGCGGCATCGATCGCGGCGAGGGTGCCGACACCGGGCAGCATCGCCTTGCTGTGGCTGACCGTGTGCGCGAGGACGTCCACGAACGACGACCAGGTGCGTTCGGTCAGATCGAGCCGATCCAGGGTCAGCAGGTGGAGGGATTTCGACACCGCGACGGGTTCGCCGGGCTGTCGGTAGACCCGTGCCCAGTCGGGCACGGGGGACCAGCGGTCGACGGTGATCAGCAGGGTGTGCGGCTCGGCCCCGGCGATCGGGGTACCGGAGCGCTGTCGGGAATCCCGTGGCGTGCGCGGCCGTTGGGTCGCGCCAGCGGCGGCGACCGCGGAGACGCCGGAACCACCGGGACCGAGCACCACGTGAACAGGTGTGAGATCGATCAGCCTTCGACCCTCTTCTTCAGGTCGAGCAGCGCGGCGTCGGTGATGGCCTTCTCCGCACGGCGCTTGAGCTGTCCGATCATGGGCACCTGCAGATCCACCATCAGCTCGTAGGTCACCTTGGTCGACCCCGGCACCTGCTGGGTGAGTACATAGCGCCCGCGCTGATCCTTCTGCAGGTCACTCGAGACCAGATGCCAGGACACCTCGGTCGCGTTCGGATCCCAGTCGTAGGCAAGCACATAGGTGTCCTGCAGGACGCCCGCGTCGAGCACGAACCGTACTTCCAGGGCCCGGCCGGCGTCGTCGGTGCGCAGCACCTCGACCTCCCGCGCCGAGGTCACCCAGTCGGGGTAGTGCTCGAAATCGGCGATGACGGCGAGGATGTCGCCGGCGTCGGCACCGATGACGATGTCGCGTTCGGTGTGGTCGGCCATCAGGCCACCCCGGACCCGGCCGGGGACCCCACCGCGGGCCCACCCACACCGCGCCCGTCCTCGAGGATGCGCTTGCACTCGAACGACATCTCCTTGCCCGCCACCCGGCGCTGCTTGTTCTCTGAGGCCAACGCGTCGGCGCGGGCACGCGGGTCGTCGGGCAGGGCGCGGGTCGGTTCGGCGTGCAGGAAGTAGTGCAGGACGAAACCGTCGAGGACGGCCTCGTTCCAGATCTCCATCGTTCCCGTCACCGGGCCGCCCACCTGCCAGCGAATCCCCTGCTCCCCGCGGTCCTCGGTGACCGCCAGTCGGAGGTCGGGCCACCATCTACGCCAGCGGGCCGGGTCGCCGATCACGGCGGCGGCCAGCGGTGGTGCCGCGGCGACGAATACCTCGTCTGCCACCTGGATGCTCGTCACGCCCACTAGCTTCACATACTCGTGTCGACGCAGGGTAGTGCACCCGAAACCGACGTCGCGAACAGGCCGATCCGGCCACGGGGATACGATTTGCTCATTGTTGTCTACTGGAGGGTAACCACGATGAGCGAGTACCGCGTGCCCGCGAAGTTCTCGATCGCCGACGACGAGAACTGCACGAACATCATCTTCGACCGGGCACAGCGATCTCCGCAGCACATCGTCTTCCGGCACAAGCAGGGTGACCGGTGGGAGCCTGTCACCGCGGCCGACGCCGCCGCCCGCATCTCCGCGCTCGCCAAGGGACTGATCGCCTCGGGCGTCAACCCCGGCGACCGCGTGGCCCTGCTGTCGCGAACCCGCCTCGAATGGAACCTCTTCGACTTCGCGATCTGGTCGGCGGGCGCGATCACCGTGCCGATCTACGATTCCTCCTCGGCCGGCCAGATCGAGTGGATCATGCGCGATTCCGGCGCCGTGGCGATCATCCTCGAGGACGACGCCCATCGCGCCGCCTTCGAGTCCATCGACTCGCTCACCGCACCCGTCACCGTGTTCCAGATCGACCGCACCGACGGCCCGGGCGCCGTCGACGAACTCGGTGCCGCCGGCGCCGACGTGCACGACGACGAGGTCGCCAAACGCCGCGCCACCGTGGGGTCCGCCGATCCGGCGACCCTGATCTACACCTCGGGCACCACCGGCCGCCCCAAGGGTTGCGAACTCACCCACGCGAACATGCTCTCCGAGGTGCGCGCCGTCCTCGAAGGCGACATCCTCGACGAACTCATCAAGCGCGACGAGAAGCGCCTGCTGATGTTCCTCCCGCTGGCCCACGTGCTCGCCCGCGCGATCACGCTCGTCGCCATCGAGGCCGGCGCGGAGGTCGGGCACACCAGCGACATCGCCCATCTGGTGGACGAATTCGCGGTCTTCAAGCCGTCGCTCATCCTGTCGGTGCCCCGCGTGTTCGAGAAGGTGTACAACACCGCACGCCAGAAGGCGCACGACGGCGGCAAGGGCAAGATCTTCGACGCCGCGGCCGACACCGCCATCGCCTACTCTCAGGCCCGCGAACAGGGTCAGGTCGGCCTCCGCCTGAAGCTCAGGCACGCGCTGTTCGACGCCCTGGTCTACAAGAAGCTCAGGGACGCTCTCGGCGGGGAGTGCCAGATGGCGATCTCGGGCGGCGCACCGCTCGGCGCGCGCCTTGGCCATTTCTTCTCCGGTATCGGCGTGCCGGTGTACGAGGGCTACGGACTCACCGAGACCACGGCGGCGTTCAGCGTGAACACGCCGTCGGCCTCGAAGATCGGTACGGTCGGAAAGCCGCTGGCGGGCAACGCCGTTCGCATCGGAGACGACGGGGAGGTCCTGCTGAGCGGCGGCGTCGTGTTCGCCGAGTACTGGCAGAACCCCGAGGCCACCGCCGCCTCCGTCGTCGACGGCTGGTTCCACACCGGCGACCTCGGCACCGTCGACTCCGAGGGGTTCATCACGATCACCGGCCGCAAGAAGGAGCTGATCGTCACCGCGGGCGGCAAGAACGTCTCCCCCGCCGGCCTCGAAGACGTCATCCGCGCCAACGTCCTGATCTCGCAGGCGACGGTCGTCGGCGACGCCAAGCCGTTCGTGGCCGCGTTGATCACGATCGACCAGGAGGCCTTCCCGGCGTGGAAGGAGCGCAACAGCAAACCCGCGTCGGCATCGGTCGCCGATCTCCTCGACGACGCCGAGCTGCTCGCCGAGGTCCAGTCGGCCATCGATCTGGCCAACAAGACGGTGTCGGGTGCCGAAGGCATCAAGAAGTTCCGCATCCTGTCAGCGGACTTCACCGAGGAGACCGGCGAGATGACGCCGACCCTCAAGGTCAAGCGCAACGTGGTCGTGGAGAAGTTCGCGGGCGACATCGAGGCGATCTACGAGCGGTGACCGCCCGGCGGTACCGTCGGCTCGCCGCGCCGGTTGCCTCTACAGCAACTGGCGCAGGCGGGCCGCCATCTGACTCCACTGCCAGTTCTCGACCACGTATCGTCTTCCCGCCCGGCCCATCTCGGCTGCCGCCTCGCGATCGCCGAGGATCGAGAGGATGGCCATGGCGACCGCGTCGACATCGGTACCGTCGACGGCGGTGCCGGTGACGCCCTCCACGATGGTCTCAGGCGCTCCGCCGGACAACCCGGCGACGACCGGGACTCCCGTTGCCGATGCCTCGAGGTAGACGATGCCCAGCCCTTCGACGTCGAGCCCGCCGCCGCGCGTCCGTGCCGGCATCGCGAACACGTCGGCGACGTTGTGGTACGCCGCGAGTTCCTCGGCGGGAACCGACCCGGTGAAGATCACGCTGTCCTGCACCCCCGATTCGGCGGCGAGATCGTGCAGGGTCTCCGCGTACGGTCCGCCGCCGACGATCACCAGGGTGGCGTCGGGTACCGTGCGCCGGATCAGCGGTAGCGCACGGATCAATACATCCTGCCCCTTGCGCGGCACCAGCCGCGACAGGCACAGGATCGTCGGGCTCTCCCCCAGCTCGTGGCGTTCCCGGAACTGTCGACGCGCGGCCGGGTCGGGCCGGAAACGGTCGGTGTCGACGCCGGGCGGCAGGTACTCCAGGGACGCATGGGCACCGAATGCCGAGGCGAAACGACCTCGGGTGTAGCGGCTCACGAAGGTGATGACATCGGTGTTGCGTCCGATGTGGTTCAGGACCTGACGCGCCACCGGCAGCATCGACCAGCCCACCTCGTGCCCATGGGTGCTCGCGATCACGCGCTCCGCACCGGCCCGACGCATCGCCGGGGCCAGCACCGCCAGCGGTGCGGCCGCCCCGAACCACACGGTCGAGATGTCCTCACGGCGCACGATGTCGGCGGCGCGGCGGGCGACGAACGGTGTCGGCAGCATCAGCGTGGTCGGGTGGCGGTACACCCGATACGCGGCGGCGGCGTCGAACTCGTCATGCGAGTCGCCGCGCCACCGCGGTGCGTAGACCACGATGTCGTCGGCGGGCAACCGCTCCACCAGGTTCTGCAGGTAGGACTGGATACCACCCGGCCGCGGCGGAAAGTCATTGGTGATCAACAGGGTTCGCGACATCAACGCACCTGGCCGTCGAGCCATCCACGCCATCCGGTGAGCAGCTGCTTGCGGTCGACGCCGAGCGCACCGGAGATCGCGGCGTCCTGTCGCGCCGCCTCCGGCGACGCCGCCACGCCGACGTACAGCTTCTTCAGCCGTGCCTCACCGAACCGGTCCGCGACGTAGGCGGCCAACGACCAGGAGCTCTGATATGCCACCAGTGAAGTCTGACCGTCCATCGCGAACTCTGCGTCGGCGGGTAGGTCGATCGGGGCGGAGCCGGAGCGGACCGCCTCGGCCAGATCCGGTGCGGCGTCGGCGAGTCGGGTGTACGTGCCCTTGCGGCCCACGTACTCGGGCACGCCCTCGGTGATCCACAGCGGCGCACCGACGGCGGTGTCGACACGGGCCGCGATGTGGGTGAGTTCATGACGCAGCACGACGCCGAGCGTCGGGGCGGCGAGACCGAGGGCCGCCGGGGTGAACACGATCCGCTGCCCCACCGCCGTGCGCTGCGGATGGTCGACCCGGCTGTAGACCGATGCGGCCGCGGCCCTCCCGGTCACGGCGGGACCCGCGGGCACGAGTGCATCGAACTGCGGGTCCGTCGCGGTGGCGACCACCACGGCCCGACGATCCCAGGTGTCGCCCCAGAACGCGCTGACCGCGTCCACGGCATCCGGCAACAGGCGGCGCAGATCGACGACGGTCTTGGTGGTGTCGGGATAGGACGCGACGACCGAGGTGCCGCCCGCGGTCGCGACATCGACGGCCATCAGGCCGGGCAGCTCCCACATCTGCGTGGCCGACGGGTCTCCGCCCAGAGCTGCGGAGTCGCCGACGAGCTGCCAGTCCTCCCCATGTCGGGAGACGATGAACTCGGTACCGGCCACCACCTCGGGTTCGGCGATGCCGGGTGAGGTCGCGCCGCCGAGCGCGTAACGCAACTCCACCGGAGCCACCCACGAGTCCGAGCTGCCCCCGGCGTCGAGGACCTGCTGGAGCTCGCCGGGCACGAGCTTCTCGGCCTCCTCGGTGGGAGCGAGCTGATAGTCGAACCGCGCGAAGCGCAGCTCGGCGCCCCGACCGCTCCGACGTTCGAACTCGGCCGGCCGGAACGTGGCGGCGGCGGTGACGAACCGGTTCTTGAACTGCGGCGACGCGGCGGCGTCGAACAGGCCGCCGATCGCGGTCACGTCGCCGGCGGTGATCGCGGTGCCGAGTGAGTCGAGCAGTCGTGTCACCCCGGCCGCACGGTCCTGCTCGTAGACGTTGGTCGCGGTGCTCACCGTCGAGGTCGCCCCGGAATCCGGTCCCCGCTCGGCCGGTGAACCTGCGGTGCCGCATCCGGTGGCGGCTCCGGCGACCAGGGCGAGCGCCGCCAGGGTCGGGCACAGCCGCCCGCGCAGGAAGACCACCGGCGCGTTAGAACCGACGGGCCGAGTTGTACGGTCCGGCCTCGTCGAGCGGGACGACCTTCACCGGGACACCGAAGGTCGACGCATGGATGACGTAACCCTCACCGACGTACATGCCGACGTGATGGGCGTCCGGGTAGTAGATGATCAGGTCACCGGGTTTGAGGTCCTTGCGCTCGACCGGTTGGCCACCGGCCAGCTGCGCCTGACTCGACCGCGGCAAGGTCTTTCCGGCCCGCGCGAAGGCCCACACCATCAGTCCCGAGCAGTCGAACGACTGCGGTCCGGTGGCTCCCCATACGTACGGCGCGCCGATCTTTGTCAGCGCGGCCTGCACAGCGATGAGTGCGGGAGCGGTGCCCCGGGGGACCAGACGGGGATCGAAGTCGAAAGTGGGCCCGCGCAGTGCGGCGAGTTGCTTGCCGGTCATCGACTCGTAGATCGCACGGATCTGGATGGCCTGGAGTTGTAGGTCGGCCTGCTTGGTCTGCAGATCACCGCGGACGCGTTCGGCACGGGACACGGCCTCCGAGGCCGCCAGGGCGGTCTGGTCTGCGTCCTTCTTGGCGACGGCCGTGCGGGCCCGGACCTTCTTGATCGCCGAGAGATCCGACGCCGCCTGGCGGGAGATCATGTCCAGGCCGGACATCTGGTCGAGGAGCGCCTGGGGTGAGTCACTCACCATCACCGCGTACAGACCGCTCACGCGCGCACCCTGGTAGCTGGCCCGCACGATGGCGTCGACCCGGGACTGGTGCACCGCGAGCTGGGCACGGCTGGCGTCGAGCTTCTGCTGGGCGATCGCCGCGGCCTTCTTGGCCGACAGAACGATCCCGCGCTGCTTGTCGTATTCGATCTTCGCGTCGTGCATCGCCTCGGTGGTCTTCTCCGCGTCGATGCCCAGTTGCTTGTAGCGGTCGAGCAACTGATCGGCCGTCCGTGCGGGTACGGCGCGCGCATCGCCCACCCCGCCGGTCGCCGGGGCGATGACGGTCGCGAGTGCCGACAACACGCAGACGGCGATCATCAGCGGACCCGATCGCGTGCGCGGACCAGCTGCTCGAGTCCGCCCCTCCCCGAAAACCACGGTCTCACTCACTCCTCTGCTGGCTCGTCCCCGAGGAACTCTCGTCGGAGACTCCCCCGGCTCACGCCTCCCCGGCGTGCTCCGGCGACTCCGGACCACACTAGGTCCGACGACAGGTCCCGAGGACTGGATCGGGCGGACCGCACCTCGCGCGATCCGCCCTCTCCTACTGCTCGTGTGTTCAGTTGGTCTCAGTAGCGACAGCGGTTCAGTTGGACTCAGTAGCGGCGGATGCCGGTGAGCGTCCACTCCTTGACGGCGTCCCGCTTCACCGGGGTGCCGTAGGTGGACGAGTGGACGAACTGGCCGTTGCCGACGTAGATGCCGGCGTGACCGCCACCGTTGAAGATCATGACGTCGCCGGGCTGCGCCTCGCTGTAGGACACCGAACGACCACCGCCGAGCTGTCCGTAGCTGTCACGCGGAATGGTCTTTCCGGCCTGCTTGTAGGACCAGTAGACCAGGCCCGAGCAGTCGAATGCGTTCGGGCCGGCCGAACCGTAGGAGTACGGCGAGCCGATCTTGCTCTCCGCGGCCTTGACGGCCTTCTGTCCGGTGGTCATCTGCGGCTGCACGAAGCCACCGCCGCCGCCCGGACGGAACTGCTGGGGAATCTGCTCCGGCGCGATGCCCGGCACGGTGAACTGACCCAGGTTCGGGATCTCGACCGTGGCCGCGGGCGACTTCTTGACAGGCTTGGCCTTGGGGGAGGGCTTGACCTCCGGGCCCTTCTTCTCACCGGGCAGGGCCGGGATCTCGAAGGTGCCGAGCGGGGTGTGGACCGGGGCGGCCAGAGCCGGACCGGCAGCAGCGGCGAGCGAACCGAGCGTGATCGATCCGGCGATCACCGCCTTCTTTGCAACCGTGCTCCCACGATTGGGCTGTTCCAAACGATGTTTGGCCACGAAGCGTGTTCTCCTTCAAAAATCTTCCTCTACCGCCGACCGAGTTAGCTGTCGGGTTCGGGCCGGAAGAGTGGCCCTACACGTGTTTCGCGCACGACGTATCCACAGGACACGCATGCGTGATAACGCGATTCACCCCGATTCGGCGCAGTGTCGGCCGGGAGCGTCAATGCTGACGCGCCCGATGACCCTGCCCGAAGGTTGTGGTTCCCCGGTTCGCCACGAGGGCGATTGAGCGGTGACTTCTGCGGACCACTTCTGTTGAAGCGGGACGCTCCGCGAATGTCTCAGAAAGGTTACGAAATCGTGGGCGCCCTGTCCACTAGGCGACGGACACTCAAACCCCACGCATTTCTCAGCCTGCACGCAGGACCGTCACCGATGCCATCCGATCCATGCTCTGAGCTGCGGTTTTACCGGACCTTGCAGATCGTGCAGCACCACTGGTGACCATTGCAGCCGCGTGGAAAACATCGATTGCGAGGTCGAGCTCAGCATCGGCGCCGGCGGCCCCCGCCGTTACCGGAGCTCCACCTTCGCCGGGCACATCGTCCCAGCTCGGGCCGCCAAAAAGCACCGTCATCATGCACCCGTCACAGGCGACGGGACGGGCCGGGCAGCTGGCGCAGTCGACATACATGGTGTGATCTCCATCTCATCTCGCGGCCGGGGCCGCGTCGGCCCCGTGTCGGGCGGGTCGATCGTGAGGATTTGCCTCGTCTCTCACGTCGAGGTGGAGATTAGGTCCCCCCACCGACAAGTTCGCTCGAACAGAGTTCGCAACATCTGTCACACAAGCCACAAGCACCTCGTCGCGGTGCGTCGCGGCCGCCGTGTCGGTGCATCGAACTAATGTTCGCCAGGTGATGGACACCAGCGTCGACGGCTCCGGCGGGCAGTTGACCTTCGCCGACCTCGAGGCCGCCGACCACGCCGCGGAAGGGAACGCCTCGCCGAACGAGTTCAGCGACCGTTCGCTCTTCGACACGACCCTGGTGGTCGTCGACCTCGAGACCACCGGCTCCGACCCGGCCCGCGATCGCATCACCGAGATCGGCGCGGTCAAGATCCGCGGCGGCGAGGTGATCGGCGAGTTCGCCACCCTGGTCGACCCCGGCCGGCCGATCCCGCCCCAGATCGTCACCCTCACCGGGATCACCACGGCCATGCTCACCGACGCCCCGCGGATCGAATCGGTGCTGCCGGCGTTCTTCGAATTCGCGCGCGGTTCGATACTCGTGGCCCACAACGCACGCTTCGACATGGGTTTTCTCCGGCAGAACGCGATCCGCCTGCAGCTGCCGTGGACCTTCAGCCTGAGTCTGTGCACCGTGACCATGGCCCGGCGCATCCTGTCGCGGGAGGAGACGCCGACGGTGAAGCTGAGCGCACTCGCCGAGCTCTTCGATGTCTCCGTCCGGCCCACCCACCGCGCCCTCGACGACGCACGCGCCACCGTGGAGGTCTTCCACCGGCTGCTCGAACGCGTCGGCAACCAGGGCATCGCCACCGTCGGCGAGCTGACGTCGTACTTGCCGCGCACCAACCCGCGGCTGCGCGCCAAGCGCCACCTCGCCGACCACGTTCCCGCCCGCCCCGGGGTCTATCTCTTCCGCGGTCCGTCGAACGAGGTCCTCTACGTGGGTACCGCCGTCGACCTCCGTCGCCGGGTGCGCTCCTACTTCACCGGAGGCGATCCCCGCCGCCGCATCGCCGAGATGGTGCTGCTCGCCGAGCGCGTCGACGTCGTCGAGTGTTCCCACGCGCTCGAGGCGGCGGTGCGTGAACTACGACTCCTCGGCGCCCACGCCCCGGCCTACAACCGGCGGTCCACCCAGCCGAATAAGGGCTGGTGGGTGACCCTGACCGAGGAGCGCTTCCCTCGCCTCAAGGTCAGCCGCACCCCCACCGACGAGTCGATCGGACCGGTCGGGAACCGCAACAACGCCGCCACCGTCGCCGACGTCATCGCCGCGGCCGCCGGTCTGCGGACGTGCACAAAACGGTTGGGCGCCAACGGTTACCACTGGTGCCCGACGGTCGAGGGCGCGCGCCTGCCCGGCGCGTGCCATGCCGCAGCCACCCAGGCGCAGACGGTCCCGGACTACCTACCGCGGGTCACCGCGGCGCGGCGCCTCATGCGCGGCGACACCGACGAACTGCTCGACGACCTCACCGCACGCCTGGCCGAGTTGTCCGAGGCGCACATGTTCGAGACCGCGGCCCGCCACCGTGACCGCCTCGCCCTGACCATCGACGCACTGGCGCGGTGTCAGCGCCTGGCCGCGCTCTGCTCGATCGCCGAGATCGTGGTCGCCCGGTCCGACGGTGAACGCGGCTGGCACTTCGCGGTGATCCGGCACGGACGCCTCGCGGCGGCGGGCCGCGCCCGGCGCGGCGTGTCCCCGATGCCCGTCGTCGACGCCCTGATCGCCTCCGCCGAGACCGTGATCCCCCAGCCGGGGCCGCTGCGCGGCGCGCCGGCGGAGGAGGTCGGCCTGATCTATCGGTGGATGACCGAGCCGGGAGCGCGGATCGTCGCCACGAGCGATCCGGTCGCGCTGCCCGTCGGATGTGCCGAACGCAGGCTCGGCTGGTCCAGGTCGGCGCACGACGCGCGTGCAGACGGACACCGGGCACATCGGACGAGTCAGCACGCGGCGGCCACTAGGCTGGCGCCATGATCACTGCCATCGTCCTCATCCAGGCCGACATCCACCGGATCCCGGAGACCGCTCAGGCCGTCGCCGACATCCCCGGGGTCGAAGAGGTGTACTCCTGCGCGGGCGACGTCGACCTCATCGCGAAGATCAGGGTGCGCGACCACGAACAGATCGCCACCGTCGTCACGGGCCAGATCAACCGGCTGCCGGGTGTACTCAAGAGCGCCACGCACATCGCGTTCCGCAGCTACTCCAGCTCCGACGTCGAAGGCGGCTTCTCGATCGGCGAGAACTGACCGGGAGCCGCCGTCCGACGCACCGCCCGGCATCACCGCCGGGCGTACCGGCGGTCAGTGAGACGAGGCCAGTCGGGTGCTGAGCGCTGCCCACCGATCCAACAACGTTGCCGCAGCACCGGTGTCGATGGCATCCGCGGCGCGCTCCTTGGCCACCCGCAGCGCCTCGGTGAGCTCCGTGGAGCTCATCGGTGCCTGCTGCTCGAACGCCACGATCGCACCCGCCGAGTTCAACAGGACCGCGTCGCGCACAGGTCCGGTCGTCCCGGCGAACAGATCGCGGGCGATGGCCGCGTTGGCCACCGCATCGCCGCCCTGAAGGGCCGAGAGCTGCACCCGGGCGATCCCCAGGTCGGTCGGGTCGACGCTGAGCTCGTTCACCTGCCCGCCGACGATCTGCCACACCGTGGACGTCGTGGTGGTCGTCAGTTCGTCGAGCCCGTCGTCGCCTCGCACGACCAGCGCCGAACCGCCCCGTTCGGCGAAGGCGCGTGCCAGCACGGGCGCGAGGTCGGCGAAGGCGCATCCGATCAGCCCTCGCGAGGGCCTCGCCGGGTTGGTCAGCGGCCCCAGCACGTTGAACACCGTCGGGATACCGATCTCCTTGCGCGGCGGTCCGGTGAAACGGAACGCCGGGTGGAAGACCGGCGCGAAGCAGAACCCGATCCCGAGCTCTTCGACACACCGCGCCACCGAGGCCGCGTCGAGGGTGATGTCCACCCCGAGCGCCTCCAGCACATCGGCACCACCGCTCTTCGACGACGCCGCCCGGTTCCCGTGCTTGACCACCGCCACGCCTGCGGCCGCGATCACGATCGCGGTCATCGTCGAGATGTTGACGGTGTGTGACCGGTCGCCGCCGGTACCGACCACGTCGACGGCCGGCCGGCTCACGTCGACCAGGGTGGCGTGGTCGAGCATCGCCCGCGACAGACCGAGGAGCTCGGCAGGCGCCGCGCCCTTCATCTTGACCCCGACGCCGAAGGCGGCGATCTGCGCTCCGGTGGCGCTGTCGGTCATGATCTCGTTCATCGCCCACGCGGCCTCGTCGACACTGAGGTCGAGGCGATCGATGATCTTGCCGAGGATCTGCGGCCAGCTGAAGTCGGATTGTCCGGTGCTCACACGCAGAGAGCCTAGTGCCTGCTCAACCACGCGGACGCTGAAGGACGGCCCAGCTGCGCGCGACGCCGTCGTGACGGGATCCCAGGCTGGCCATCCGTGACCGTTCCTGGGACAGATGCATGGCGTCGAGCCGCTGGACACGCGCCACGACCACCACCGCGTACCCGGCCGCGGAGGCCTCCGGCGCCGGCCCCCACCGCTCGTCGGAAATCACCTCGTAACCGTCGAGGGCGGCCACCGCCACAGCATCGTCCAGACGGCCGTGCGGGAGCTCGAGGTCATGCCGCAGGATGACCTCCTCCTCCGACCGCCACGACGAGGCGTCGAGCGCCGCCGAACTCGCCACTGCGTCGTCGTCGGAGCCCGCGACCGTCACGACGGCGTCGGTCAGCGACAGCGGACCCGCTTGCAGGTCGCCCCGAAGACGTGACCGAAGGCGGGCCAGGCGCCCCTGCGCGACGACGCGTCCGTTGAGATCCCGGGAACCCGATGAGGACGAACTGGACATGAACACACCGTAGCCATCACAGCGCCGCAGACGAACCTCCGCGGACACGCCGGAGCGGCTCCGATTGGTGCCCCGACCTGGGGCGGGAGAATTACTTCACCCCAATTTCCGACCCGGGTGGCCACCGCTTACTACGAACCGTCATACTTCACTTGTGACAAGCGCTGTAGGTACCTCAGGAACAGCCATAACCTCGCGCGTGCACTCGCTGAACCGGCCCAACATGGTCAGCGTCGGCACGATTGTGTGGCTGTCCAGTGAGCTCATGTTCTTCGCTGGCCTCTTCGCGATGTATTTCGTCGCCCGTGCCAACTCCGCGGTGGGATGGCCGCCGCCACCGACCGAGTTGAATCTCGCCCTCGCCATACCGGTGACGACGATCCTGATTCTCTCGTCGGTGACCTGCCAGATGGGCGTCTTCGCCGCCGAACGCGGCGACGTCTTCGGCCTTCGCCGCTGGTACGTGATCACCCTGATCATGGGCACGATCTTCGTCCTCGGGCAGGGCTACGAGTACACCGTGCTCGTCGGACACGGCACGACGCTGTCGTCGAGCGCCTATGGATCGGTCTTCTACATAACGACCGGTTTCCACGGCCTCCACGTCATCGGCGGCCTGATCGCCTTCGTCTACCTCCTCATCCGAACCAAACTCTCGAAGTTCACCCCGGCGCAGGCAACCGCCGCAATCGTTGTCTCCTACTACTGGCATTTCGTCGACATCGTCTGGATCGGACTGTTCGTCACGATCTACTTCATCCGATGAAGCCGGCTCCCCGCGGTCCCCGCGGGGAGCCACCAGAGCGAAGCTCGATTCGGCAGTACAGAGCGAAGCTCGATCCACAACCACAGAGCACAGCTCGCTCTAGAACAACAGTCCGTCCCGCTTAGTAGAGAGTCACAGATGAGTTCATCTCCACCGCGTCCGTCGGATAGCGGCACCGAGGTCGGACCCGATGCATCGGCCCGACACTCCTCTGCACGTGACGCCGGCCGCCGCGCCAAGGCACGACGCAAGCTTCGCCGACGCGCCGGTGGCACCATCGTGTTGCTGGCCGGTCTGGTCATGGCCGGTGTGCTCGCCTCGGTTCTGACCCCCGAACCCCAGGTCGCGGTTGCCGACGAGAGCAACGCCGCGATGATCAACGACGGTCGCAAGCTCTACGAGACCTCGTGCATCACGTGCCACGGCGCCAACCTGCAGGGTGTGACCGACCGCGGTCCGGCCCTGCTCGGCGTCGGCGACGCCGCCGTGTACTTCCAGGTCTCGACCGGTCGTATGCCGGCCGCACGTGGCGAGGCACAGGCCCAGCGCAAGCCCGCGAAGTTCACCACCGAGCAGATCGATCAGCTCGGCGCATTCATCCAGGCAGAAGGCGGCGGTCCCAAGACCCCGCGTGACGCCGACGGCAACGTCTCCGAAGGCTCCTTGCGCGGTGACAGCATCGGACGCGGCAGTGAACTGTTCCGCCTGAACTGCGCGTCGTGCCACAACTTCACCGGTCGTGGTGGCGCCTTGTCCTCGGGCAAGTACGCACCGAACCTCGACGGTGTCAGCGAGTCACAGATCTACACCGCGATGCTGACCGGTCCGCAGAACATGCCCAAGTTCTCCAACCGGCAGCTCGATTCGGCAGAGAAGAAGGACATCATCGCCTACGTCAAGTACGCGACCGAGGCCAAGCCAAGCGGCGGACTCGGACTGGGCGGCTTCGGGCCGGTCAGTGAGGGAATGGTGATGTGGTTCGTCGGCGTCATCGCCATCGTCGCAGGCGCCATGTGGATGGGATCTCGAGCATGAGCGGCAGTGAGAAGAGCGGGGACGTCCCGTCGCGGGACGAACTCGACCAGATGAGCACCGATGAGCTCGTCAAACTCGGCACCAATCTCGACGGCGTCGAGATCATCCACCGCTCGGAGCGGTACGCCGAGCCGGGCACGAAGGCCGAGAAGCGCGCGGAGCGACAGGTGGCCGTCTGGTTCACCATCGCCGGCGTCGCCGCACTCGCCTGCCTGGGCATCTTCCTGTTCAACCACTGGGAGTTCGCACTTCCCGACGACCCGAACTACTGGTGGTACACCTTCAACACGCCGTTGCTGGGTGCCACGTTCGGACTCTCGGTGTTCGCGATCGGCGTCGCGCTGATCCTGATCACCAAGAAGTTCATCCCGGCCGAGATCTCGGTCCAGGACCGCCACGACGGCGGTTCGTCGGAGGTCGACAAGAAGACGATCGTCGGTCTCCTGCAGGACACCGGCAAGACCTCGACCCTGGGTCGTCGCAAGATGATCATCGGTTCGGCAGGATTCGGTCTGGGCGCCTTCGCCGTGACCGGCCTGGTCGCCTTCCTCGGCGGATTCATCAAGAACCCGTGGGCCGAGGGACCGAACTCACCGCTGTGGCACTCGGGCTGGTCGCCGATCTACAACCCCAAGAGCGACCCGAACGAGACCATCTACCTGCGTCGCGACACCGGCAACCCGTTCCAGGTCGCCCTGGTCCGGCCGGAGGATCTCGACGCCGGCGGCATGGAGACCGTCTTCCCGTGGCGTCGTTCGGACGGCTTCGGTGAGTCCGAGCACTCCCGCCATCTGCTGGAGAAGGGCCTCCACGAGGTCCGTAACCCCGTCATGCTCATCCGTCTGCGTCCCGAGGACGCGGCCCGCGCCATCAAGCGCACCGGGCAGGAGAGCTTCAACTACGGTGACTACTTCGCCTACACCAAGGTCTGCAGCCACCTCGGATGCCCCGCATCGCTGTACGAGCAGCGGAGCAACCGGATCCTGTGTCCCTGCCACCAGTCGCAGTTCGACGCCCTCGAGTACGCCAAGCCCATCTTCGGACCGGCCGCCCGTGCTCTGGCACAGCTGCCGATCACGGTGAACAGCGAGGGCTACCTCGTTGCCGCAGGCGACTTCATCGAGCCCGTCGGACCGGCATTCTGGGAGCGTAAGTCATGAGCATCGCCGACCGTCTCGGCACACAGGCCGAGGAAATGGACTCGCGGTATCACCTCGCCGCGGGTATGCGCCGCCAGATCAACAAGGTGTTCCCCACCCACTGGTCGTTCATGCTGGGTGAGATCGCGCTCTACAGCTTCATCATCCTGCTGATCTCGGGTGTCTACCTGTCGCTGTTCTTCGATCCGTCGATGGCCCGCGTGGTCTACGACGGCGCGTATCAGCCGCTCAACGGCGTCATGATGACCAAGGCGTACGAGACCACGCTGGACCTCTCGTTCGAGGTCCGCGGCGGTCTGTTCGTCCGCCAGATCCACCACTGGGCTGCGCTGCTGTTCGCCGCGTCGATCATCATCCACATGGCACGCATCTTCTTCACCGGTGCGTTCCGACGTCCGCGTGAGGCCAACTGGATCATCGGTTGCCTCCTGCTGATCCTGGCGATGTTCGAGGGCTTCTTCGGCTACTCGCTCCCCGACGACCTGCTCTCGGGTACCGGCGTCCGCGCCGCGATGAGTGGCATCGTCCTCGGTATCCCCGTGGTGGGCACCTGGATTCACTGGGCGCTGTTCGGCGGGGACTTCCCCGGCGAGATCATCATCCCGCGTCTGTACGTGCTCCACATCCTGCTGTTCCCGGGCATCATCCTGGCGCTGATCGGCGCGCACCTCGCGCTCGTCTGGTACCAGAAGCACACCCAGTTCCCCGGCCCCGGCCGCACCGAGAAGAACGTCGTCGGCGTCCGCATCATGCCGGTGTTCGCGGCCAAGGGTGGCGCGATGTTCGCCTTCGTGACCGGAGTCCTGGCCATCATGGCCGGCGTCTTCCAGATCAACCCGGTTTGGAACATCGGCCCGTACAACCCGGCGCAGGTGTCCGCGGGTTCCCAGCCCGACATCTACATGATGTGGACAGACGGACTGATACGTCTGTTCCCGGCGTGGGAGCTCTACCTGGGCAACTACACGGTGGTGATGTCCAACTGGGTCGTGCTGATCATGACCATCATGTTCGCGGTCATGTTCGCCTACCCGTGGATCGAGAAGCGACTCACCGGCGATGACGCTCATCACAACCTGCTGCAGCGTCCGCGCGACACCCCGGTGCGCACGGCGATCGGTGCGATGGCGTTCTCGTTCTACATCCTGCTCACGCTGGCCTGCATGAACGACATCATCGCGTTCAAGTTCCACGTTTCACTGAACGCGACGACGTGGATCGGCCGTATCGGACTGATCATCCTGCCGCCGCTGGTGTACTTCATCGCCTACCGTTGGGCACTCTCGCTGCAGCGCAGCGACCGTGAGGTCCTGGCACACGGCATCGAGACCGGCATCATCAAGCGGCTGCCGCAGGGTGAGTACATCGAGGTGCACCAGCCCCTCGGCCCGGTCGACGATCACGGTCACCCGATCCCGCTCCCCTACGAGGGTGTCGCACTACCGAAGCGGATGAACAAGCTCGGTTCTGCGGGCGCCCCGGGTACGGGTTCGATCCTGACCGCCGATCCGCCGGAGCAGCAGCTGCGTCACGTGGAGTTCGAGCACGAGCTCGAGGCCGCGGAGCGCAAGGCCCTGCGCGACCTGCAGGCCAAGGGCGGCAACCCCTTCGGCGAGTAACACACTCGCGAGGTTCCACGTACGACCCACAGCGGGCCGTCGAGCACCACTCCGGTGCACGACGGCCCGCTGTCTCGTTCCCCGATCCATGTCGAGCGTCTCGGCATCTCCCCTCCCCCACCGCCACGCATCCGATGTGGCACGGTGGACACCATGCGCCGGTTACGTTCCAGAAGTTCCGGTCTGTCCCAGATCACCCGCGGGATGGGCACTCTCGATGCCGAGATCTACGACACGATCGCCCGCTCGCCGAGCCCGCTGCTCGATGCGACGATGCCGCCGCTGTCCCGGGCCGCTGATCATTCGAAGCTGTGGATGGCCATCGCCGCGGGACTCGCCGTGTCCGGACATCCGTCGCTGCAGCGAGGCGCTGCCCGGGGTCTCGCCGCGCTCGCGGTCACCAGCGTGGTGACCAACCAGGGCGCCAAGCGGATTCGACGCCGGCCCCGCCCCTCCTCCGGCCTCATCCCGCTGCCCCGGCAGGGGCACCGCAGCCCGACGTCGAACTCGCTGCCGTCCGGACATTCGGCGAGTGCGGCCGCCTTCGCGGTGGGTGTCGGGGTCGAGAGCGCACCCGCCGGCCTCGTGTTGTCCGCGCTCGCAGGTCTGGTCGGACTCTCCCGAGTCGCCACCGGCGCACACTATCCCGGTGACGTGGTCGCCGGCCTCGGCATCGGTGCCGCGGTCGCGACAATCGGGGCCCGCGTCATACCGCCGATCGCCCAGCCCTCACTGTCGCTGGCCGCACCCAGCATCGTCGACGCCCCGGCACGTCCGAACGGCGCGGGTCTGGTCATCGTGGTGAATCCGGCGGCGGGTGACGGCCACGGGCGCCGCGTCGTCGCCGCCATCCGGCACGCGCTGCCCGACGCGGAGATCGTGGAACTCGACGAACACTCCGACATGGCAGCCGAATTCGCCGAGAGCGCCTCACGGGCGGACATCCTCGGTGTCGCCGGCGGTGACGGCACCGTCGCGTGTGCGGCGGCCGCGGCGGTCGCCGCCGACGTCCCGCTGGCTGTTTTCCCGGCAGGCACGTTCAACCACTTCGCCCGCGACATCGGGTGCGGCACGGTCGAACACACCCTCGAGTCGATCCGCACAGGTTCGGCGTCCCGGGTCGACGCGGTGTGGCTCAACGATTCTCGCCTCATCCTGAACACTGCCAGCATCGGTGCCCACCCACATTTCGTCCGGATCCGGAGGCGGCTGCAGAGCCGCATCAGCCGTCCGCTGGCCACTGCGGCAGCGGTGTTCCAGGTGCTCCGCAAAGACCCGCACGTCCGTGTCGACATCGGCGACAGGGTCATCGACGCGTCACTGTTCCTGGTCGGCAACTCGATCTACCAGCCGACCGGCTTCCTGCCCGCTCGCCGGGTCCGGCTCGACGACGGACTCCTCGACGTCCGCATCCTGGAGACGAACCACCGCTGGGCCACGCTGCGGCTCCTCGGGTCGCTGGCCGCCGGCCGGCTCGAGCGCTCGAAGCTCTATCACGAGATGCAGGTGCCCGAGTTCCGTTTCACGCCGGTCGACGGCCCGGTCGCGGTGTCCCACGACGGCGAGGTCGAGGAGTCCTACACCAGCGCCGAGTTCCGGGTCGACTACCGCGTACTGAAGGTCTACCGGCCGCTCCGTCCCGCACGGCGCTGACACGTACGGGACGACCTCGGCACGGGATCACCACAGCACGGGATCACCACAGGCCTCATCACGACGAGAAGCGCCCCACCGGACATCCGGTGGGGCGCTTGTCGTTGCTGTTGGAGATGCTGCGTGCGACCGTGGAGGTCAGTGCTTCTCGGGTCCGACGTGGTACTCGAAGACGAGCCCTGCGGCCGCGCCCATGATCGCCACGGCGGCGAAGATCGCCAGCCAGAAGTTGCCCGTCGCGAAGCCGACCGCGAAGGTCGATGCGCCGAGTGCGATCAGGATGGGCCACCACGAATGGGGGCTGAAGAAGCCCAGTTCGCCTGCGCCGTCCTCGATCTCGGCATCTTCGTAGTCTTCCGGACGGATCTCGACGCGTCGTGCGACGAACCGGAAGAACGTACCCACGATCAGCGTCAGTCCGGCTGCGAAGAACAGCCCGACCGCGCCGACCCACTCCAGGCCCTTGCTGGTGAAGGCAGTGAACAGGGTGTAAGCGACGCCCGTCAGAAAGAAGAAGGCGGTCAGCATCTCGAAGAGGCGTGCCTCGATCTTCATCGTCAGCTCACTTTCTTGGTGCAGTTGGCCAGAACCGGATCGTCCCGGTTGCCCTCGGCTCCGACGGTGCCGCCGGCATTACGTCGGGTGTCGAACGGAACCGTGCTGACCGACTCGGGCACCTGACAGATGGACGCGAGCGCCTCGGCGTTGGTCGCGGTCGGGTTCGCCTGGCGGAACCGGATGTAGGAGTCGAAGTCCTCCGGCGTGACCGCACGGACCTCGAAGTTCATCATCGAGTGGTAGGTGCCGCACATCTCGGCGCAACGCCCGACGAAGGCGCCGGTCCGATCGATCGAGCTGAACTGGAAGATCGGGTCGCTGGCGTTCTGCTTCGGGAACGGGAAGACGTCGCGCTTGTAGAGGAACTCCGGCACCCAGAACGAGTGGATGACGTCGGCAGAGGCGATGTTGAACTCGATCCGCTTACCGGTCGGCAGGACCAGGATCGGAACCTCCGAGGATGTTCCGACGGTCTCGATCTTGTCGAAGTTCAGGTAGTCGCGGATGTCGTCATCGCGGCCGCCGGCCGGCAGGGGCACTTCTTCGTGCTCGCCACCGTGATCGCTGGGACCGCTGTGCTCGGTCTCCGCGGCGGGGCCGGAGCCACCGACCTGTTCCTGGATCTCGAACGGGTTGCCGTTCTCCTCGAAGCCGTCGTAGACGGTGCCGTCGGAGAAGACGACCTTGTTGTAGCCGAACTTCCAGTTCCACTGGAACGCGGTCACATCGACGACGACCTTCGAGTCGTCGGTCTTGCCTTCGACGTCGTTCTGCACGATGACGGTGAAGTAGAAGAGCACCGCGATGATGACGAACGGGATCGCCGTGTAGGTGAGCTCCAAGGGGACGTTGTACGCGGTCTGCCGCGGGAAGACGCCCTTCTTGGCGTCATTCGCGCGGTGGAACGTGATGGTCCAGAATATCAGCGCCCACACCAGGATGCCCATGACCAGAGCTGCGATGACCGACCAGGTCCACAGATCGACCATCTTCTTGGCCTCGGGCGTGATGCCCTCGGGCCAACCGAAACGCATCGCCGCGCCGGCGTCGCACCCCGACATCAGCAGTGCGCCGAGGCCGAGAGCGGCGACAAATCCGAGTCGCTTCATCGTCCGTGACGCGGATGAGACACGCCGCGCTCGGGGCCGTCCATCGTGAGCCAATTTCACGCCTTCCTGCTCGCTCACCGGCGCCCTTGCGCCGAGGTGAGTGCATGCCACATGACCTGCAAGGGCAAGAACCCGCCGTGGGCACACGGCAATTCTTGCACCTAGTACTACGCAGCGTAGACCAACCGGGGGAAGCTCTCGTTATTGGGGTTGATCCGGTCGTGTCAGCTCTGCGGCGTGCGCGAACAAGCCAGGTCGGAACCGTCTGTTGCTCTTCAGGCATACTCGGACGCGGCCCGGCCGTGGCCGGCCGTGGGTGTGGATTGACAACGGATTGGGAGAAGTAAACGTGTGTGGTCTGCTCGGCCTGTTGACCTCCGACGCATCGGCAGCCGATGTCGTCGACGCGGTGGCGGTGGCCTCACACTGCATGCGGCATCGCGGACCCGACGAACCGGGGACGTGGCACGACGAGGACATCGTCTTCGGCTTCAACCGGCTCTCGATCATCGACATCGAACATTCCCATCAGCCGCTCCGGTGGGGTCCCCCGGAGAGTCCCGACCGCTACGCGCTGGTGTTCAACGGGGAGATCTACAACTACCTGGAGATCCGCGCCGAACTCGCCGCGGACGAGGGCGTCGAGTTCCGCACCGAGGGTGACAGCGAGGCCATCGTCGCCGCATTCCACCACTGGGGTCCCGACGCGGTGCGCCGCCTCCGCGGCATGTTCGCGTTCGCGATCTGGGACACCGAGACCCGGTCGTTGTTCCTCGCCCGCGATCCGTTCGGCATCAAGCCGCTGTTCGTGGCGTCGGGTCCGGGCGGGTTGATCTTCGGCAGCGAGAAGAAGAGCCTGCTCGAACTGATCGAACGCGTCGGCCTGTCGGTGGATCTCGATCCGCGCGCGATCGAGCACTACACCGTGCTGCAGTACGTCCCTGAGCCCGAGACCGTGCACGCCGACATCCGCCGTCTCGAGTCCGGCTGTCATGCGACCGCCACCCCCGGCAGTCCCCTGTCGATCCGGCGGTACTTCACCCCGCAGTTCGGTGTCCGGCCGGTCACCGACGCCACCCGCCAGAAACGCTACGACGAGATCGCCGACGTCCTGGCCGATTCGGTCGCCAAGCACATGCGCGCCGACGTCACCGTCGGTTCGTTCCTGTCCGGCGGCATCGACTCGACGGCCATCGCCGCGCTGGCCATCCGGCACAACCCCGACCTGATCACCTTCACCACCGGTTTCGAGCGGGAGGGTTACTCCGAGGTCGATGTCGCCGCGGAGTCGGCCGAGGCGATCGGCGCGCGCCACGTCGTGAAGGTCGTCGGACCGTCGGAGTTCATCGGGGCCATTCCCTCGATCGTCTGGTATCTCGACGATCCGGTTGCCGATCCCGCGCTCGTGCCGCTGTACTTCGTCGCCGCCGAGGCGCGCAAGCACGTCAAGGTCGTACTCTCCGGCGAGGGCGCCGACGAACTCTTCGGCGGGTACACGATCTACAAGGAACCGCTGTCACTCGCACCGTTCGACCGGCTGCCCCGCGCACTGCGCCGTGCCGCGGGCAAGGTGTCCGACCGCATCCCGGAGGGCACCCGCGGAAAGAGCCTCCTTCATCGCGGCTCGCTGACTCTGGAGGAGCGCTACTACGGCAACGCACGCAGCTTCGACGACGCCAGGTTGCAAGCGGTGCTGCGCGACTACCGCCCGGAGTGGACCCACACCGACGTCACCGCGCCGATCTATGCGATGAGCGAGGGCTGGGATCCGGTGGCGCGCATGCAACATCTCGATCTGTTCACGTGGCTGCGCGGTGACATCCTGGTCAAGGCAGACAAGATCACCATGGCCAACTCGCTCGAACTGCGTGTGCCCTTCCTCGATCCGGAGGTGTTCGCGGTCGCCGAGCGTCTGCCGCACGACGAGAAGATCGCCCACGGCACGACGAAATACGCGTTGCGCAAGGCACTCGAGCAGATCGTCCCGGCCCACGTGTTGCATCGCAAGAAGCTCGGCTTCCCGGTTCCGATCCGCCACTGGCTGGCCGGCACCGAGATGTTCGACTGGGCGCACGAGACGATCGCCCACTCACAGACCGACCACATCTTCGACAAGTCCGCGGTGATCGCGATGCTCAACGAACACCGGGAAGGCGCGGTGGACAACAGCCGTCGCCTGTGGACGGTGCTCATCTTCATGGTGTGGCATGGGATCTTCGTCGAGGGCACGATCGTGCCCGAGATCATCGACCACACCTACCCGGTGCGGGTCTAGACACTCCACCGGCCGGCAATCATCCCGACACCGCCCCAGAAAACCGCCCTCCCAAGGCAATTCGACGACGATACGTCGCTCGTCAGCCTGTGGAGGGCGGTTTTCCGGGGCGGTTCGGTGTGTCAGTGCGCGAGCTTGAGACCGATCACGCCGCCGACGATCATCAGCAGGAAGAACACCTTGACGGCCGAGACCGGTTGCTCGCCGGTGGCCATCGCGTAGACGACGGTGAGCACCGCGCCGATCCCCACCCAGACCGCGTAGGCGGTGCCGATCGGGAGTTCGCGCATCGCATAGGCCAGACCGGCCATGCTGGCGGCCAGCGCCGCGACGAACACCAGCGTCGGGGCGAGCCTGGTGAAACCCTCGGACTTGCCCAGCGCAGTGGCCCATACGGCTTCGAGAACACCCGAGATCACCAGGATCAACCACGACATCACGACCTCCAGCGGGCCGTCTTGTCGCACACCGGGTACAGCACCCCTCGTCCGGGAGCCCGCCATCGGGGCTCGCCTTCCAAGGTCTCACGTCCGGCGAACGGAGGGCAACGTCAGACCGGTCACCACCGGGCGTCCGCCGGACGCGGTGATCAACCGGCGAGCGCCGCCTTGATCTCCGCCGCGGCGTCGGCGCCGTAGGCGCCCTCGATGCGCGCCAGCGCGGTCGCGTCGTCCCACGACCAGTCCTGGGTCGACACGGTCTCGAGGATGAGTACGGCGACCATCGAGCCGACCTGCGCGGCGCGTTCGAAGCCGAGCCCCTTCGACAGTGCGGTCAGGAAGCCTGCGCGGAAGCCGTCGCCGACACCGGTGGGATCGACCTTCGCGGTCTCCGGCACCACCGTCACATGGGTGCGGGTGCCGTCGCGTTCGACGATCTCGACGCCGCCCTTGCCCAGCGTCGTCACGCGCACGCCGACCATCTCGGCGACCTGCGTCTCGGACAGGCCGGTCTTCTGGCGCAGCAGACCCCACTCGTACTCGTTGGTGAACAGGTAGTCGGCGCCGTCGATGAGTGCGCGTGCCTCCTCGCCGTCGAGGCGGGCGAGCTGCTGCGACGGGTCGGCGGCGAACGGGATGCCTGCGGCCCGGCACGCCTCGGTGTGACCGATCATGCCTGCGGGATCGTCGGCGCCGATGAGCACGAGATCCGGCGCACCGGTCTCGGCGATCACGTCGGCGAGCACGATGTCCCGGCTCTCGCTCATGGCGCCGGCGTAGAACGTCGCCAGCTGCGCCATCGTCTCGTCGGTGGTGCACATGAACCGTGCGGTGTGGTGGGTCTGGGAGACGCGCACGCCACGGCAGTCGACGCCGTTGGACTCGAGCCACGCGCGGTACTCGGCGAAGTCGGAGCCGACGGCACCGACCAGCACCGGACTGCCGCCGAGCTGCCCCATCGCGTAACAGATGTTGCCGCCCACGCCGCCCCGGCGGACGACGAGGTCCTCCACGAGGAAGCTGAGGGAGATGTGTTCGAGCTGGTCGCCGAGCAGCTGCTCGGAGAACTTGCCCGGGAACTTCATCAGATGATCGGTAGCGATGGACCCGCACACAACGATTGCCACTAGCGTTCTCAGCCCTTCAGGTGGTTGACCGGACAGGTGTCCACGCTACCCACTCCCCCGACACGACACCGGCCGCACCCCGAAAAGGGATGCGGCCGGTGGAGAAAAGCCGTTCGACGCGCGCGGCGTCGGATCAGTTGAACGAGTCGCCGCAGGCGCAGCTGCCCGTCGCGTTGGGGTTGTCGATGGTGAACCCCTGCTTCTCGATGGTGTCGACGAAGTCGATGGTGGCGCCCTGCACATAGGGAGCGCTCATCCGGTCGACGGCCAGCTTCACACCGCCGAAGTCGGAGGTGACGTCGCCGTCGAGGCTGCGATCGTCGAAGAAGAGCTGGTATCGCAGGCCGGCGCAGCCGCCCGGCTGGACCGCGATACGCAGCGCGAGATCGTCGCGGCCCTCCTGGTCGAGCAACGCCTTCGCCTTGGACGCGGCAGCGTCGCTCAGGATGACGCCGGTGCTCGTGGCAGTGCCCGTTTCGTTCTGCACGGTCATGGATGCTCCTGTAAGTGGTGTGGTCCCGGTCGGAAGAGGCCCGATCTCGCTCTGGGGTCTGTGCCCCGCGCCTTCTCGGGTTTCACCCCGCTCGCCGGGAGGTCGACCGGTTGTGCCCGTGCGTACAACCGTACTCCCTCCTGTGGTATTCCCGTCCATTCGGACCGACGTCGAGCACTGAACGCCGATCGGTCCGGGTTCAGCCCGAATACCGCTCCGCAACCGACTCGGCGAGCCGTGTGAGCTGGTTCTCGGCGTCGGCCATGGCGACCTCCACCGACCCGGCCACGTCGACGATGGCGTACGCACCCGCGATTCCGGCGGCGGCGATCTCCGACCCGGACAGCGCGACCTGCCCGGCGAGGACCAGGGTCGGGGCGCCGGCACCGGCGGCCCCCACGCTCGATGCCGCGGCGTGCAGAGCGGACACGACCTTGCCGCGCAGGGTCTGCGAGTCGAACCGACCCTCACCGGTGACGACGACGTCGGCGGCGGTGACCTCGGCGGACAGGTCGGTGGCCGCGGCCACCACGGTGGCACCCGACACCCGCTCGCCGCCCAGGGCGAGCAGCGCGGCACCGAGACCGCCGGCCGCGCCGGCGCCGGGTTCTGCGATGATGTCCGTACCGGCGAGCGAGTTCAGGGTCGACGACCAGTCGGCCAACCTCTTCTCGAGCAGGGCGACGGTGTCGGCGTCGGCGCCCTTCTGCGGCCCGAACACGGCAGCCGCCCCCAGCGACCCGAGAAGCGGGTTCTCGACGTCGGACGCCACCACGATCTGCACATCGCGCAACATCTCGAGCGCCCGCGCGCCACCGCCGAGGGCGTCGACGAGGCCGGCACCCCCGTCGGTGGTCGCGCTGCCACCGAGGCCCACCACGATGCGACGCACACCGTGCGACAGTGCCGCGGCGATGAGCTCCCCCACCCCGTGCGTGGTGGCCTGCACGGCTGTGCGCGGCGTCGGCGTCCCGCCGAGCTGATGGAGTCCGCAGGCCTGGGCACATTCGAGGTAGGCGGTCGACGACGCCTCGTCGAGGAGCCATCGCGCGGCGACCCCCGCACCGAGGGGGCCGTGGACCTCCTCGGTGACGACGGTGCCCACGCGGGTCGCCAGCACATCGACGAAACCCGGACCGCCGTCGGACTGCGGGGCGAGAACGAGATCGTCGGCCGGCCGCGCGGCGACCCAACCGCGCGCGATGGCCTGTGCCGCGACCACCGCGGACATGGTGTCGCCGAACGAATCCGGCGCGATCAGAACGCGCACGGGCATCCACGCATCGGTTCGGCCGCCATCGACTCGCCTCCACACCCGCCACCGGTCATGAGCACGAAGTATAGGTAGCGCGCCGATACCCGGCAGGGCGACGAGACCTCTCCGGCCCGTCCCCGCACCTCACCTCGCGGCAGCAAATCGACGTCCGCGGCCTGCCGTCGCCGACCGCGGCGCCCGAAAGCGACGACCGCGCGTTTCCCTCGCAACATCGATCACCTAGGCTCTACAGGCGTGAAGCTGCCATGGAAGAAGGACGACACGCAGGCGGATTCGGGCGACGGCCCGGTCTCCACCTTCGCCGTCGACGAGTCCGATACCACCGACGAGTCGACCCCCAAGGGCAGCAAGTACACACCCGGCAAGGGACGCCCGACGCCGAGTCGCCGCCAGGCCGAGAACCGACGTCGCGGCCCGGTGGCCCCGCCGCCGACGACCCGGTCCGAGGCGCGTGCGCGCAAGAAGGAACTCAAGTCCACCCTGTCCAAGGAGGACAAGCGCAGGCTCTCGGAGGAGCGCCGCGCCAAGCGTCTCGAGCAGCGCGAGAAGATGATGGCGGGCGAGGAGGCGTTCCTGATGCCCCGCGACAAGGGACCGGCGCGCCGCTACACCCGCGACATCGTCGACGCCCGGCGCAACTTCGCCGGACTGTTCATGCCCTTCGCCATCCTGCTGATCCTGATGATGTTCCTGCTGCCGCAGGCGGCCGCGCTGACCAACCTGGTCCTCGTCGCGTTCGTCGTGCTGATGGCCATCGACGGAGTGATCCTCGGACGTATGGTCAATCGCCGTGTCGCCGAACGGTTCCCGGAGTCGTCGGACGGCGGGTTCAAGCTGGGCTGGTACGCGTTCACCCGCGCGATGCAGCTGCGCAAGATGCGCGCCCCCAAGCCGATGGTCTCGCGCGGCGACGAAGTCTGATCCGTGGCCGACCGCGCAACGCGCACCCTCGTCCTCGGGGGCGTGCGATCGGGCAAGTCCGCGTACGGCGAATCGCTGTTGCGCGGGCACCGGCAGATCCGCTATCTGGCGACCGGCCCCATCACCTCCACCGACAGCGAGTGGATGGAGCGGATCCGGGTTCATCGTGAGCGCCGCGACGATCGATACACCACGATCGAGACCGCCGACCTGAGCCGCGCCTTGCGCGCCGCCCCCGACATCCCCGCCCTCGTCGACGACCTGGGCAGCTGGCTCACCACACAGATCGACGCCGTGCACGGCTGGACGTCGGGGTCGGAGATCGATCTCGACGCCCAGATCGCCGACTTGTGCGACGCGCTGTCGGCGATGACCGCCGACGTGGTGCTCATCAGCCCCGAGGTCGGCCTGTCGCTGGTGCCGCCCACACCCGCCGGACGCGTGTTCCAGGATCTCCTCGGGACCCTCAACGCCGCTGTCGCCGCCGTGTGTGAGCGCGTGTCGCTGGTGGTCGCCGGCCGCGTCCTGGACCTCCCCCGGGACGACGCGGCAGCTCGGACAGCACCGGTCGACGCCGACGCACCTGTCGTGGCGCCTGCCGTCGCGGCCGGGGAGCCCGGCCGTGACCGGACAGAGCCACCGGCGTCCGAAGCGACTCCCGAACCCCCTGCCGATCCCCCTGCCGACGCCGCGCCGGATCACACCCCCGATGACGCGCCGGCGTCCCGCGAACTGCCCGACCCCACCGACGCCGAGGTCTTCGCGCCCGTGTCTCCGCCCGACGAGGCGGTCGCCTTCGCCGCCCGCGAGCGCCAGATGATGCTCACCAAACCGCCGGGGTCACTCGGCCGGGTCGAGGAGATCGGGGTGTGGATCTCGGCGTGCCAGGGACAGTGCCCACCGGCCCCGCTCACCGCTCCTGCCGTCGTCGTGTTTGCCGGCGACCACGGCGTCGCTCGCGGCGGCGTGTCGGCGTTCCCGCCCGAGGTGACCGCGCAGATGGTCGCCAACATCGCCGCCGGTGGTGCGGCGGTGAACGTGATGGCCGACCGGGTCGGCGCGACGGTGAAGGTCGTGGACATGTCCGTCGACGCCGACACCGCACCGCACCTGTCGCGGTACAAGGTGCGACGCGGCAGCGGTGATCTGCGCACCACCGACGCCATCACCCTGGCCGAGGCCCGGATGGCACTGGCGGCAGGTCGCGCCATCGCCGACGACCTCATCGACTCGGGCACCGACGTGCTGATCGCCGGCGAGATGGGTATCGGCAACACCACCCCCGCAACCGTCCTCGTCGGTGCGCTCGCACGACGCGAACCGGTCGAGATCGTCGGTCGCGGAACGGGTGTCGACGACGCGGGCTGGATGCGCAAGACCGCCGCGATCCGCGACGGCATGCGACGCGCACGCAAGGTGATCCACGACCCGCTGGCCCTGCTCGCCGCGGTCGGCGGCGCCGACCTCACCGCGACCGCGGGCTTCCTCGCCCAGGCCGCGCTGCGCCGGACACCGGTGATCCTCGACGGCGTGGTGATCACCGCGGCCGCGATGGTCGCCAACGAGCTCGCGCCGGGCGCGATGCGGTGGTGGATCGCCGGTCACCTGTCGGTCGAACCCGCACATCGGATCGCCCTCGAACACCTCGACCTCGAGCCCGTACTCGATCTCTCGATGCGGCTCGGGGAGGGCAGCGGCGCGGTACTGGCACTTCCGATCGTGCAGTCCTCGGTCGACCTGTTGATCTCGATGGCCACCTTCGACGAGGCCGGCGTCACCGACAAGAGCGCGGCCGCCTCCCCCGCCGAGCCTGCGGGCACCGGAACATCCTGACCGCGAGGCGATGTGCGATGCTCTCGCCGGTGAGCGCGGTGCGGACCGCGGTCAGCTGGATGACCGTGCTGCCGGTCGGCGACGCCGGCACCACCCCCGATCGGGCGGTCGGCGGGGCCGCGATGTCGGCACTGCCGGTGGTCGGAGCCGTGTTGGGCGCGACCGCCGCGGCGGCGGCGTTCCTGCTGTCCTCCACCGACGCCCCCGCCCTGCTGACCGGCGTACTGGTGGTCGCGCTGCTGGCCGTACTCACGCGTGGCATGCACCTCGACGGACTCGCCGACACCGCCGACGGCCTCGGGTGTTACGGCCCGCCAGAGCGGGTCACCGAGGTGATGCGCAGCGGCACCGTCGGCCCGTTCGGGGTCGCGACGCTGACCCTCACCCTGGGTGTCCAGGCGGTCGGGTTCGCCGGCCTCGCCGAGCGATCGCGTTGGTACGACATCGTCTTCGCCGTCGCAGTCGCCCGCCTCGGTGCGGTCATCGGCACCCGACGATCACTGAAACCCGCACACCCCAACGGTTTCGGCGCACTGGTCGCGGGCACCCAGTACCGTTCGATCGCCGTGTGGTCGCTCGTCGCGCTTGTCGCGACCGTTCCGCTCCGCTTGGGCCACAACGGATTCGACGGCGGCCAGATGGAGCCGGCCGCCGTCGTCCAGGGTGTTGCGATCGTCGTGTGTGTCGCCGCATTCGCGTGGTTGTTCACCCGGCACTGCGCGCGCCGGATGGGCGGAATGACCGGCGACGTACTCGGCGCCACCATCGAACTCGGTGTCGCACTCGCCGTCGTCGGCCTTCTGCTCTGACCGAGTCGGACGCCGCCTCAGCGGCAGATGTCTCGCCTCGGCGGCAACCGTTTCCCCTCAGCCGCGGTAGAGCTCCGTCATCCACCCGTGGGTGTCGGCGAAGGTTCCGCGCTGGATGCCGGTCAGGGTGTCACGCAGTGCCTGTGTGACCTCGCCGGTCTCACCGTTGTTGATGGTGTAGTCCTCGCCGACGCCCTTGACGCGTCCGACGGGGGTGATCACCGCGGCGGTGCCGCAGGCGAAGACCTCGGTGATGTCACCCGACGCCACGCCCTTGCGCAGTTCCTCGGTGGTGATCTTGCGTTCCTCGACCGCGAAACCGGCGTCGGTGGCCAGCGTCAGCAACGAGGAACGGGTGATGCCCGGCAGCAACGAGCCCGACAGTTCGGGCGTCACCAGACGCGCGTCTGCACCGGACCCGAAGACGAAGAACAGGTTCATCCCGCCCATCTCCTCGATGTACCGGCGTTCGATGGCGTCGAGCCAGACCACCTGGTCACAGCCCTGCTCGGTGGCCTGCTGCTGAGCCAGGAACGCCGCCGCGTAGTTGCCGCCGCACTTGGCGAAGCCGGTTCCGCCCGGCGCCGCGCGCACGTACTCGGTCGACAGCCACACGCTGACCGGCTTGATACCACCGGCGAAGTAGGCGCCCGCCGGGGAGGCGATGACGGAGTAGATGTACTGCGTGGACGGCGCGTTGACACCGAGACCGGCCTGCGAGGCGAACATGAACGGACGGAGGTAGAGCGCTTCCTCACCGCCGGCGGCGGGGACCCACGCGTTGTCCGCCTCGAGCAGCACCTCGAGCGAGCGGATGAAATCCTCCACCGGAAGCGCCGGCATCGCGAGCCGCGCGGCGCTGCGCTGCATGCGTTCGGCGTTCGCCTCGGGGCGGAACGCGGCGATCGACCCGTCGGGCTGGCGGTAGGCCTTGAGTCCCTCGAACACCTCTTGGCCGTAGTGCAGAACCGTCGCCGCGGGGTCGAGGGCGATCGGACCGTACGGCTTCACCTTGGCGTTGTGCCAGCCCACCTCGGCGTCGTAGTCGATCATCACCATGTTGTCGGTGAAGTACTGGCCGAATCCGGGGGCGGCGAGGATTTCTGCGCGTCGGCCCTCCGACACCGGATGCGGGTGCTCGGTACGGTTGAACTCCAAGGTCATGGCGTCATGGTACCGCTGGGCGCAAAAGCGATCTCCGCGCCCGGTCGGCGCACGAAACGCCGCGGTGAGACGCCCGGGCGCGGGCGCGCCCGTCACACATGCGACGGCACGAACGGCGGGATGACGACCTCGCACGGCAGCTCGCGACCCCGCACGTCGACGACCACCTCGTCGCCCTTGCGCACACCCGAAACGGTGTCGAGGAGCGCCAGCGCGATGCCCTGTTTCAGGGTCGGCGAGAAGGTGCCAGACGTGCACATCCCGATCTCCTGGCCGCCCGCACCGTCGGCCGACCGGACCACGCAGCCGGCGCGGGGCACCCCGCGACCGGTCGCCTTGAGTCCGTAGAGGCGACGGGCCGGCCCCGACTCCTTCTCGGCGAGCAACGCGTCCCGGCCGAAGAACGACGGCTTGTCCCAGCCCACCGCCCAGCTCGACCGCGCCTGCACCGGCGTGATGTCCGGCCCGAGCTCGTGACCGTGCAGCGCATAACCCATCTCGGTGCGCAGGGTGTCGCGCGCGCCCAGGCCTGCGGGCAGCCCACCGGCGGCCGTGATCGCCTCGAGCAACACGTCGAAGACGGCGCCTGCCTCGGACCAGCGCGGCAGGATCTCGTACCCGCGTTCGCCGGTGTAGCCGGTGCGACAGACCCGCACGGGCGCCACGCCGTCGGCGGTGGTCAGCTCGGCGTCGGCGAAGGCCATGTACTCGATGTCGGCGGGCAGGCCGAGCGCGGCGAGGATCTCCGGTGACTTGGGGCCCTGCACGGCCAGTACGCCGAGGTCCCGATGCTGATCGATGATCGAGATGCCCTCCGGCGCAACCGCGGCGAGCTGTGCGATGACAGCTGCGGTGTTGGCCGCGTTGGGCACCAGGAACACCTCGTCGTCGCCGACGAGGTAGGCGATCAGGTCGTCGACGACACCACCGGAATCGTTGCAGCACAAGGTGTACTGCGCCTTGCCCGGAGCGATCTTGCCGAGGTCGTTGGTGAGCGTGGAGTTGACGAACGCCGCCGCGCCCGGCCCGGAGACGAGCGCCTTGCCCAGGTGGCTGACGTCGAAGATGCCCACGGCCTCACGCACCGCCGCATGCTCGGCGACCGTGCCCGAGTACGACACCGGCATGTTCCAGCCGCCGAACTCGGCGAAACTCGCACCCAGTGCGGCATGGCGGTCGGCGATCGGTCCGGCGAGGAGTTCAGTCATGCCGTTCACGCTATCGGGCCGTACGGCGGAGCTGCCCGAGACCGTGAGGTCCGCACTCGACCCGGCCTCTCGACACCACCGGTCGGCACCGGCCGGGCTGTGGCAGAGTTGACCGGGTGAGCAAGAACGACACCGTCGACCGCACGCGCGGCCCCGAACTCGAACTGTCCACCACGATCGGCAAGGACGACACCGCCCTGGTCATCGGTCTGATCAGCGCATCGGGCTCCGGTGATGACACCGCCGATGCCGCCGAGCCGACCCTGGCGATCGGCGACGGAATCCTCGACGACGCCCAGGCGACCGCCATCACCGCCGCCCTCACGGCGTTGCAGGCCACCGGATCGCACGGCGAGATCACCCGGATCCCGGCCCCCGAATCACTCTCGGTGGGCCTCGTCGTCGCCGTCGGCCTCGGCGACGCCGACAATCTCGACGACCACGATCAGGTCCGTCAGGCCGCAGGCATCGCCGCCCGCGAACTCGACGGCCTCGAGTCGGTCGCGACCACGCTGTCGACCGTCGACCTGATCGCCGCGGCCGAGGGCCTGTTCCTCGGCGCCTACCGGTTCGACGAATTCCGTTCGGAGAAGTCGAAGCCGAATAAGACTCCGCCGCAACGCCTCACGCTGCTCGTCGAGTCGAAGTCCAAGGAAGCCAAGGCAGATCTGGAGCGTGCGGTCGCCGTCGCCGACTCCGTCGCCATCGCCCGCGACTTCGTGAACACCCCGCCGAGCCACCTCTACCCCGAGGAGTTCGCGGCCCGCGCCCGCACGCTCGGCAGCAAGGCCGGACTCAACGTCGAGATCCTCGACGACAAGGAACTCGACGCACAGGGGTACGGCGGGATCATCGGCGTCGGCAAGGGATCGTCGCGTCTGCCCCGGCTCGTCCGGCTGACCCACACGGCCAAGAAGTCCCCGAAGAAGGTCGCACTCGTCGGCAAGGGCATCACCTTCGACACCGGCGGCATCTCCATCAAGCCTGCCGCGAACATGGACCAGATGACCTCGGACATGGGCGGTGCGGCAGCCGTCATCGCCGCGACCATCCTGGCCGCCCGTCTCGACCTCGACGTGTCGGTCACCGCGACCGTGCCGATGGCCGAGAACATGCCGTCCTCGACGGCGCAACGCCCGGGCGACGTGCTGACCCAGTACGGCGGACGCACCGTCGAGGTGCTCAACACCGACGCCGAAGGCCGCCTCGTCCTCGCCGACGCGATCGTGCGCGCCTGCGAAGACGACCCCGACTACCTCATCGACACCGCCACGCTGACCGGTGCGCAGATGGTGGCGCTGGGCACCCGCACCCCCGGCGTGATGGGTACCGAGGAGTTCCGCGACCGGGTGGCCGCCCGCTCGGCCGACGTCGGCGAGAACGCCTGGGCCATGCCGTTGCCCGCCGAGTTGCGCGCCGACCTCAAGTCGCGGGTCGCCGATCTGGCCAACGTGACGCCGCACCGCTGGGGCGGCATGCTCGCCGCGGGCATCTTCCTCAAGGAGTTCGTGCCCGAGAACGTGCAGTGGGCCCACATCGACATCGCCGGACCGGCCTTCAACACCGGCGGCCCGTGGGGCTACACCACCAAGGGCGGTACGGGCGTACCTGTCCGCACCATCGCCGCAGTGCTCGAGGACATCGCCGAGAACGGATGAGAACCGTTACCAACGAGTACGAGCCGAACCGAGTCGGCCCGTCGCCGTGCGGGTAGGGTGATCGGCGGGGATGAGTGGCTGACCCGCCATCCATTTACGCGGTCCCCACCGCGTCCCACCAGCGTGCCCACCGGCGCACACACCACCGGGCATCACCAACAGACCACCACGTCGAGTTCAGGAGTTCACAACGATGGCCTTCTCCGTCCAGATGCCCGCCCTTGGTGAAAGTGTCACCGAGGGGACAGTCACCCGGTGGCTGAAGGAGGAGGGCGACACCGTCGAGGCCGACGAGCCCTTGCTCGAGGTGTCGACCGACAAGGTGGACACCGAGATCCCCGCCCCCACCTCGGGCGTGCTGACCAAGATCCTCGCGCAGGAGGACGACGTCGTCGAGGTCGGTGGCGATCTGGCCCTGATCGGCGACGCCGACGAGGCGGGGTCCGACGACTCCGGTTCCGATGATTCCGCTTCCGACTCCGCCGGCGGCGACGAGCCGACCGAGGCCGCTCCCGAGCCCGAGCCCGAGCAGGCCGCCGAGGAGCCCTCGACCGAAGAGGACGCACCGGCCGAGAAACCCACCGCCGACACCGGTTCCGGCTCCGCGGAGGGCACCGACGTGCTCATGCCCGAGCTCGGCGAATCGGTCACCGAGGGCACCGTGACCAACTGGCTCAAGGCCGTCGGCGACGAGGTCGCCGCGGACGAGCCGCTCCTGGAGGTCTCGACCGACAAGGTCGACACCGAGATCCCCTCGCCGGTCGCGGGAACGCTGCTGGAGATCTTCGCGCAGGAAGACGATGTCATCGAGGTCGGCGGCAAGCTCGCCGTCATCGGCGACGCCTCGGCCGCCCCCGCCAAGAAGGACCCGGAGCCCGAACCGGAGGCGAAGTCCGAGCCCGAGCCCGAACCAGAACCCGAGCCGGAAACCAAGGCCGAGCCGGAACCCGAGCCCGAGCCGGAAACCAAGGCCGAGCCGAAGCCAGAACCCAAGGCCGAGTCCAAGCCGGCTCCCGAGGCGAAGTCCGCGGAGAAGTCCGACCCGCCCACCGTCGAGTCGACTCCGTACGTGACCCCGCTGGTGCGCAAGCTCGCCGCGGAGAACAACATCGACCTCAACTCGATCAAGGGCACCGGCGTCGGTGGCCGTATCCGCAAGCAGGATGTGCTCGCCGCGGCCGAAGAAGCCAAGGCGCCCGCACCCGAGTCCACGCCTGCGGCTGCTGCACCTGCTGCCTCGGCCCCGGCCCAGTCGTCCTCGTCGCCGGAGATCCGGCCCGAGCTCGCCGAGCTGCGCGGTACGACGCAGAAGATCAACCGCATCCGTCAGATCACCGCCAAGAAGACCCGCGAGTCGCTCCAGCAGAGCGCCCAGCTCACGCAGGTCTTCGAGGTCGACATGACCAAGATCGTCGGACTGCGCAAGGCGGCCAAGGAGGGCTTCAAGGCCTCCGAGGGTGTCAACCTCACGTTCCTGCCGTTCATCGCGAAGGCCGTCGTGGAGGCGCTGAAGGCGCACCCGAACGTCAACGCCTCGATCGACGAGGACAAGAAGGAGATCACCTACTACGACAAGGTCCATCTCGGCATCGCCGTCGACACGCCCCAGGGTCTGCTGTCGCCGGTCATCCACAACGCCGATGACCTGTCGGTCGCCGGGCTGGCCCGAGCGATCGCCGACATCGCCTCGCGTGCGCGTTCCAACGGCCTCAAGCCCGACGAGCTCGCCGGCGGCACCTTCACCATCACCAACATCGGCAGCCAGGGCGCCCTCTTCGACACCCCGATCCTGGTCCCGCCGCAGGCGGCCATGCTGGGTACCGGTGCGATCGTCAAGCGTCCGGTCGTCATCACCGGTGACGACGGTTCGGAGTCGATCGCGGTGCGCTCGATGTCGTACCTGCCGCTGACCTACGATCACCGCCTCATCGACGGTGCCGACGCGGGCCGCTTCCTCACCACGGTGAAGAAGCGCCTCGAAGGTGCCTCTTTCGCCGCCGATCTCGGCCTCTAGGGCGAGAGAGTCCGGCAACAACAGGGACACGCGATGCGCACAGCCGTCGCAGGTTCACAGGGCCTCATCGGGAACGCCCTGGTCAACTCGCTGCGCGCGGCGGGCCACACGGTCACACGTCTGGTCCGCCGCGAGGCACGTGCTGATGACGAGTTCAGCTGGGACCCGGAGACCATCGGCGTGCCCCCGGAGAGCCTCGACGGGGTCGACGCCGTGGTCTCCCTGGGCGGGGTCGGCGTCGGCAACGGCCGCTGGACCGGACGGTTCAAGCAGGAGTTGCGCGACTCCCGGATCACGCCGACCGAGGTTCTCGCCGAAGCCGTCCGCGATCTCGGTATCCCGACGTTCCTCAGCGCCAGCGCGACCGGTTACTACGGCGACACCGGAACCCGCGTCGCCGTCGAAACCGACGGCCCCGGTGAGGGTTTCCTCGCGGGGCTGGTCGTCGACTGGGAGGCCGCAGCCGCCGCCAACGTCGGGAGCGACACCCGTCTGGTCCTGCTGCGGACCGCCCCGGTCCTCAGCGCACGCGGTGGTCTGCTCGGCAAGCTGCGACCGCTGTTCAAGCTCGGGCTGGGCGGCCCGATCGGCGGCGGCGAACAGTACTTCTCCTGGATCAGTCTCATCGACGAGGTGCGGGCCATCGAGTTCCTCCTCGACGCCGACGTGTCCGGCCCGGTCAACCTCAGCGCACCCGGATCCGTTCCGTTCGGCGAGTTCACCTCCGCGCTCGCCAGGGCCGTACACCGTCCGGCACCGTTCGCGGTGCCCGGATTTCTCGCGCGCGGCGTCGGCGGCGAGATGGCCGAGGAAATGATTCTGTTCAGTCAGCGCGTTGCACCCCACGTGCTCACCGATTCCGGATTCACCTTCACCCACGCGGGGATCGACGAGGCCCTGGCCTACGCGACCCGATCCCCCGCATCATGACCGGCCGCTCCGTCCGCGCCGACACCGCGCCCGTCGAGGTCCGTTCCCTCGGCGTGGTCGACTACCGCACGGCCTACGACATGCAGCACGGTCTGGCCACCGATCGGGCCGACGGCACCCTGGACCATGACGTGCTCCTGCTGCTGGAACATCCGTCGACCTACACCGCGGGCAAGCGCACCGAGGACGCCGACCGGCCGACGAACGGCGCCCCGGTGATCGATGTCGACCGCGGCGGCCGCATCACGTGGCACGGGCCGGGACAGCTCGTCGGTTACCCGATCGTGAAACTCGCCGAGCCGCTCGACGTCGTCGAGTACGTGCGTCGCCTGGAGTCGGCGCTCATCTCGGTCTGCGCCGGCCTGGGTGTCTCGACCGGCCGCGTCGACGGGCGGTCGGGTGTGTGGATCGTCGACGACGCCGGCGAACGCAAACTCGGACAGATCGGCATCCGCGTAGCGCGCGGGGTCGCACTGCACGGTTTCGCGCTCAACGTCGATCCCGACATGTCCGCATTCGAGGCCATCGTGCCGTGCGGTATCGCCGACGCCGGGGTCACGTCGCTGTCTCGTGAACTGGCACAGCCGTTGTCGGTGTCCTCGCTGCTCGACGCCACCGCGACGGCCGTGCTGACCGCGTTCGACGGCGTCGCCGCGACGCCCACCCCTGACCACACTTCTGCGAGCGTAGGATCGATCCAGTGACCGCGTCCCCCCTCACCCCCGGACCCGGTGCCCCCGATGCCACACCCACGGCGTCGGCTCCCGCACCCCAGACCACCCCAGCCCAGACCACCCCAGCCAAGATCACCTCAGCCCAGAGCGCACCGGCACCGAGCACCACGTCTTCGGGTGCCGCCCCGGCGCCCGAAGGCCGCAAACTCCTTCGGCTCGAGGTGCGCAACGCCCAGACCCCCATCGAGCGCAAGCCGGAGTGGATCCGGACGCGCGCGACCATGGGCCCGGAGTTCACCGAGCTCAAGGGTCTGGTCAAGCGTGAGGGCCTGCACACGGTGTGTGAGGAGGCCGGGTGCCCCAACATCTACGAATGCTGGGAAGACCGCGAGGCGACGTTCCTCATCGGTGGCGAGCAGTGCACCCGACGCTGCGACTTCTGCCAGATCGACACCGGCAAGCCGGCCCCGCTCGACCGCGACGAGCCGCGTCGTGTCGCCGAGAGCGTCCAGGCCATGGGCCTGCGCTACTCCACCATCACCGGCGTGGCCCGCGACGACCTGCCCGACGAGGGTGCCTGGCTCTACGCCGAGACCGTCCGGGCGATCCACCGTCTCAATCCGGGCACCGGCGTGGAGAACCTGATCCCCGACTTCCACGCCAAGCCCGACCTGCTGGCCGAGGTGTTCGACGCCCGGCCCGAGGTGCTCGCGCACAATCTCGAGACGGTGCCGCGCATCTTCAAGCGCATCCGGCCGGCGTTCCGCTACGAGCGCTCCCTCGAAGTACTCACCGCCGCACGCGATTTCGGCCTCGTCACCAAGTCCAACCTGATCCTGGGTATGGGTGAGACCCCGCAGGAGGTGCAGTCGGCGATCGTCGACCTGCACGAGGCCGGGTGCGACATCCTCACCATCACGCAGTACCTGCGCCCCTCCCCGCGGCACCATCCGGTGGAGCGGTGGGTCAAGCCCGAGGAGTTCGTCGACCATTCCGAGTTCGCCGAAGAGGTCGGTTTTGCCGGCGTCATGGCGGGCCCGCTGGTGCGGTCGTCCTATCGGGCCGGGCGCCTGTACGCGCAGGCCATGGCACACCACGGTCGCGAGATCTCCCCGGCACTGGCGCACCTGGCGACCGCGGGTTCGGCCAGCCAGGAGGCCTCGAGCCTGATGGAACGTCTCGCCCGCTGACCTCGCGCCCGCACCCACGGCGACCTTTCGGACGGTCCCCATCCAGCCGGACGTAAACTGGCCACATGGCAAAGGCGCAGTCCGTGAGCAAGGAAGCAAAGGCCGCGAAGAAGCAGGCCCGTAAGGCGGCATCAAAGGAACGGCGCCAGCAGTTGTGGCAGGCCTTCCAGATGCAGCGCAAGGAAGACAAGCGGCTCATCCCGTACATGGCGGGCGTGATCGTCCTGTCGATCGCCGTCTTCACCGCGCTCGGCTTCCTGCTGGGCTCGCCGTGGCTGGTGATCCCCCTCGGCGTCGTGGTCGGCATCCTCGGCGCGTTCATCCTGTTCGGCCGTCGCGTGCAGAAGAACGTGTACACCAAGGCCGAGGGACAGCCCGGCGCCGCCGGCTGGGCCCTGGGCAACATGCGTGGCCAGTGGCGGGTCAAGCAGGCCGTGGCCGGCACCTCGCACCTCGACGCCGTGCACCGCGTGATCGGCAAGCCGGGTGTGATCCTGGTCGCCGAGGGTTCCCCGACGCGGATCAAATCGCTGCTCACCCAGGAGAAGAAGAAGGTCGCCCGTGTCGTCGGCGACACCCCGATCTACGAGATCATGGTCGGCAACGACGACGGCCAGGTCCCGCTCTCGAAGCTGGAACGCCACCTCAACAAGCTGCCCAGCAACATCGACCGCAAGCGCATGGAGACCCTCGAGGGCCGGCTCGCCGCTCTCGGGAGCAAGGCCCCCGGGCCCGGAATGCCCAAGGGCCCGCTGCCCGGCAACGCGAAGATGCGCAGCATGCAGCGCACCGCGCGTCGTCGAGGCTGAGACGCCCGCACACCCTCCACGAACGGACGAACGCACCCCGAGTTATCTCGGGGTGCGTTTGTCCAACTCTGGAGGGTGTGCGGCCCGGGGTCAGCGGGTGCGGACGAGCGCCGTTCCGGTCGCACGATCGTGCAGTGCGCGGCCGTTGTAGTCGTTGATCAGCGCAGGCACGAGGAACACGATCAGGATCTGTCGGGCGAGGGCGCGGACGATGCCGACCGCGGCCGGGCTCTGCTTGCCTGTCGCCTCCGCGGTGTTGCGCTCGGCGCCGAAATCCACTCGTGCGACACGCATTCCCATGGCGTACTGGCCCGGCGTGAACCCGAAGAAGGTGACCGCGAACACACCCATGACGAACCACACGCCGAGCTGGGTGGTGGCGAGGTTGGGCGAATCGAAACCGACGAACAGCAATGCCAGTCCGGCGGCGATCAACCAGTCGACGAGCAGGCCCGCCACGCGGGGCCAGCCGGTGGCCAGAGACCCTGGGCCGCCGGCCGGCAAGCCGAGGTCCTGACCACGATATTCGTTGTCGACGTCGGTCCCGGGACCGATCTGCGGGCCTGACAGCCAGGAACCGGTGGCTCGTCCCATTGTGATGACTCCTCTCGCGCGACCGCGGAAACACCCCGGGTCCGCGTCGTTAAATGCGGTGTTCACCATGGTAGTCGCGGCGGCAGAGCCGACCTTCCTCGCCCGCGAACGCACCCCGCTACTGTTGGGGTGCGCCGAGTGCGATCTGTGATCCACAGCGGTGTAGCTGACAACACCGCGCTGTGTAGCCAACATTGCGCGTGTAGCCAACAACACTGTGCGTGTAACACAGGAGAAACACGGACTTGACGCATGGGCAACTTCGCCTCCATACGGTTGCCGCTGAGATCCGCTGCTGTTTCTCAGTGGCGGATGTGGCGTGTCCCAACACGTACCACCGATCACGAAGGAGTCACCGCACGGTGTACAGCAGTAAAGAAGAACTACTCGAGGGCATCAAGAAGGAAGGTGTCGAGTACGTCGACATCCGCTTCTGCGACCTGCCCGGTGTCATGCAGCACTTCTCGATCCCCGCTTCGGCTTTCGACGAGAGCGTGTTCGACGACGGGCTGGCATTCGACGGCTCGTCGGTGCGCGGCTTCCAGTCGATCAACGAGTCGGACATGATGCTGCTGCCCGATCCCGCCACCGCGCGGATCGATCCGTTCCGCAGGGCGAAGACGATGAACGTCAGCTTCTTCGTCCACGACCCGTTCACCCGTGAGGCCTACAGCCGCGACCCGCGCAACGTCGCCCGCAAGGCCGAGGACTACCTCGCCTCGACCGGCGTCGCCGACACCTGCTTCTTCGGTGCCGAGGCCGAGTTCTACATCTTCGACTCGGTGTCCTTCGGTTCGGAGATGAACGGCACCTTCTACGAGGTCGAGTCCGAGTCCGGCTGGTGGAACACCGGGTCGCCGCGCGACCCCGACGGCAGCCCCAACCTGGGCTACAAGGTCCGCCCCAAGGGCGGGTACTTCCCGGTCGCCCCGTACGACCACTACGTCGACCTGCGCGACGAGATGTCGACCAACCTGACCAACTCGGGCTTCGAGCTCGAGCGCGGTCACCACGAGGTCGGCACCGCGGGCCAGGCGGAGATCAACTACAAGTTCAACACGCTGCTCCACGCAGCCGATGACGTGCAGCTGTTCAAGTACATCATCAAGAACACCGCGTGGCAGAACAACAAGTCGGTCACCTTCATGCCGAAGCCGCTCTTCGGCGACAACGGCTCGGGCATGCACGCCCACCAGTCGCTGTGGAAGGACGGCAAGCCGCTGTTCCACGACGAGGCCGGTTACGCGGGTCTGTCGGACCTGGCTCGCTACTACATCGGCGGCATCCTGCACCACGCGCCGTCGCTGCTGGCCTTCACCAACCCGACGGTCAACTCGTACAAGCGTCTGGTCCCGGGCTACGAGGCCCCGATCAACCTGGTCTACAGCCAGCGCAACCGCAGCGCCTGTGTGCGTATCCCGATCACCGGCAACAACCCGAAGGCCAAGCGCCTCGAGTTCCGTTGCCCGGACAGCTCGGGCAACCCGTACCTGGCGTTCGCGGCGATGATGATGGCCGGCCTGGACGGCATCAAGAACAAGATCGAGCCGCACGAGCCCGTCGACAAGGACCTCTACGAGCTCCCGCCGGAGGAGGCCAAGTCCATCCCGCAGGCTCCGACCTCGCTGGCCGCGGTCATCGACCGCCTCGAAGAGGACCACGACTACCTCACCGCCGGTGGCGTGTTCACCGAGGACCTCATCGAGACCTGGATCGCGCTCAAGCGTGAGAACGAGATCGAGCCGGTGCAGATCCGTCCGCACCCGTACGAGTTCTCGCTGTACTACGACTGCTGATCCGGTGGTGGCAGCGGTTCTGTAGAGCACCGCTTCGGTAGCGCTCGGCACGACGCCTCGTCCGCTCCTGCGGACGGGGCGTCGTCGTTGTCAGGGCCCGTCTCAGCTGCCGCGCAGCTCTCGGCGCAGGATCTTGCCGGTCGCGGTCTTCGGCAACGCATCGACGATCACGATGCCGCGCGGACGTTTGTAGGCCGCGAGTTCACGGCTGGCGTAGGCCGCCAGCTCGTCGACCCCGGCACGTCGACCAGACTCCAGTGCGACGAAAGCCGTCACCGATTCGCCTCGCACCTCGTCGGGCACGCCGACGACGGCCACCTCGGCCACATCGGGATGCCGGTAGAACACCTCCTCGACCTCGCGGGGCCACACCTTGTACCCCGCGGAGGTGATCATGTCCTTCTTGCGGTCGATGACGAAGAACCAACCCTCGCCATCCACGAAACCGACGTCCCCGGTGTGCAGTTCGCCGTCGGCGAAGGTGCCCTCACCGTCGTCGGCCTCATCCCCGCGCCAGTATCCGCGGGCGACCTGCGGTCCGCTCACAGTGAGTTCCCCGACGTCACCCGGGGCCACCTCCATCCCGTGGGAGTCGACGATCCGCGCCGATGTGCCGGTCACCGGCACGCCGATCGACAGCGCACCCGATTCGGGGTCGACCGGCGGGCGGACTCCGAGGGGCACGGCCAACGCCGGCGAGGTGGTCTCGGTCAGGCCGTACACGACGGTCAGGCCCTGCCCGGTCGCCTGCTCGATGCGTTCGGCCACCGCCGCGGAGATCGCCGCGCCACCCGATGCCACGCGACGGATCGAGGCGAAGTCCGACGCTCCCGACGCCGCGTCGACCACGGCGACGAGGGCGCTGATCGTCCCGAGGACGAACGTCGGCCGGTGTTCTCGCAGGGCGTCGAGCATGACCCCGGCATCGAACCGATGTGTCAGCACCAGCGGTGCGCCGAGGCGCAGCGCGACCGCGACATGCGCGACGAGTCCCGTGATGTGGAAGAGCGGGGTGATGCCGAGGACGACGTCGTCGGTGTCGAGTTCGAGCCACGTGCGGTAGATCTCGGCGCTCGCCGTCACATTCGCGTGGGTGTTGACACATGCCTTGGGGATCCCGGTTGTTCCCGAGGTGTACATCAGGACTGCCGGGTCGTCGGGGTGCGGAGGTGTCCCGGCCGGCCATCCGGTTGCGGTGGGCAGATCCGTCAGTCGCACCGCCCCGGCCGTTTCCGCGGGCCCGAGCGAGGCGAGAACCCGCGGGTCGTTCCGTGTCTGCCAGTCGCGCGCGGAGGTGACGTACACCTGCTCGATCGAGGTCTCATTCGCCTCGACGACGGCCGCGGCGACGTCGGCGTACAGCGAATCCAGGCACAGCAGCGCGCGTGCCTCGGTGTCGACGAGCGCGAAGGTCAGCTCCCGAGCGGTGTTCATCGGGTTGATCGGCACCGCCACCCCGCCGGCCTTCCACGCGGCCAGCAACCCGATCACGAACGCCGGGTTGTTCTGCAGATAGAGCGCCAGCCGGTCGCCGGCGGCGAACCCGTTGTGGACCAACGATGTCGCCAGTGACGACGACGCCGCGTCGACCTCCGCGAAACTCAGTTCACCGTCGAAGTACTTGATGAAGGCCCGGCCGGGACGGTCGGCGAGCGCATCGGAGAACATCGCTAGTGCGGTCGGGGGACGTCCGGCGAGGTCCCCGGAAAGTCCGGCCATGGCGCGATTGTAGCCGCGCGAACACGCGCCGCGGGCACACCGATCGCGGCAGATCCGCCACGCCGGCGAGACACCGTGCGGTGGTTCCCATTAGCGTGGACGCCATGCCCGAACAGCACGGGAACTGCTCGCCTGAGTGGAGCGATGCGGGTTCTCCGCTCAGGATCTCGCCACAGACGATGATCCGCCCGGCCCGCGAACTGGCCGGCATCTCGCTGCGCGAACTGGCCCGTCGTATCGGTGTCAGCGTCGGGACGATGAGTGCGATCGAAACCGGTAAGACAGTGGCCGGGACCGAGCGGCTCGATGTCATCGCCGCCGAACTCGGCACCACGGTGCACAGGCTGTCCGAGGCCGACCCGGTCCCTGCCGGGGACCCGACCGGCGGGCACCCGTTGCGGTCGCCCTTCGACTGGCGCGTCTATCCCGCACTCGAACTCGATCCTGTACTCGCCGCTGCCATCGCGTGTTTCGTACGCACCGGCTATCACGGCGCGACCATGCGCACGGTGGCAGCCGAGGCCGGCATCAGTGTGCCCGGCGTCTATCACCACTACGCGAACAAGCAGGCCCTGCTCGTGGCCGGTGTCGATCTCGCCCTCGCGGAATTACGTGCGCACCTTCCACCCGCGCGTGACGACGCCGCCGATCCCGTTGCGCGCCTGGGTAACCTCTGCGAGGCCCTGACCCGGTTCGCGATCGTGCGCGCCGACCTGGCCCGGATCGTCGTCCACGAGGCGAATGCCGCCACCGAGGCGCAGGCACGGGCGGCCCTCCTGGACGGGGAGGTGATGTCGTTGCTGCGCACCGAGATCGACGCCGGGGCCGCCGAGGACACATTGGACGCCGACCACCCGCACGAGACCGCGCGGGCAATCGTGTCGCTGTGCCTCGGGGTGTCCCGACGGAACGACCCCGACACCGACACCGACACCGTCGCACGTCGATACGCCCGCTACTCGGTGCGTCTCGCCGGTGGCGGAGAACGCCGGTAGCGGGCGAATCGTCGTACGGCACGGCCTCGTTGGATGCAGGCACGCCGGCCACGACGTCGCGTCCAGGGTTTGGCAGCCCAGCGTTTCGCGACCCACCGTTTCGCGACCTAGGGTTTCGCGACCTCGGGTTTCGCGACCTCGGCGTCTCGCAGGGTCCGGCGCAGGATCTTGCCGGTCGCCGTCTTCGGCAGTTCGCCCACGATCTCCACCTCGCGCGGATACTTGTACGCCGCCATCTGCTCCTTGCAGAACGCGACGAGCTCGGCGGACTCCGCCGACTTGCCCGGCTGCAAGGACACGAAGGCCTTCACGGTCTCGCCGCGGTATTCGTCGGGTACACCTATCACCGCGGCCTCCGCCACCGCGGGATGGCCGTACAGCACGTCCTCGACCTCTCGCGGCCACACCTTGTAACCGGAGGCGTTGATCATGTCCTTCTTGCGGTCGACGAGGTAGTACCAGCCGTCGGCATCCATGAATCCGACGTCACCGGTGAGTAATTCGCCGCCGGGGATCGACTCCGCCGTCGCCTCGGGTCTGTTCCAGTAGCCCGGCACCACCTGCGGCCCCGACGTCGCGAACTCGCCGATCTCACCGACCGCGACGTCCTTGCCGTTGTCGTCGACGACGCGCACGACGGTGTTGAACACCGGCACACCCACCGACAGGGCACCCGACTCCTTGTCCACCGGCGCTTTCACCCCGAAGGGCACCGCATGGGAGGGCGAGTTGGTCTCGGTCAGCCCGTAGATGTTGTGGATGTACGCGCCGAAGACGCCCTCGAGCCGGTCGGCCACGGCCGGTGCGATCGGTGCGCCGCCGGAGTAGAGCGCACGCAGCGACTCGAAGTCACCGGATTGTGCGCCACCGGAATCGGCGAGCGCGATGTAGGCGGTGATCGATCCGACGGTGAACGTGGGGCGATGCTCCCGAATCGCGTCGACCATCACCTCGGGCGCGAAGCGGTGCGTCAGGACCAGCGGCGCACGCAGCAGCATGGCGATCATCGCGTGGCCGACGAGGCCGGTGATGTGGAACAACGGTGCCACACCGAGGATGACGTCGTCGCCGGTGAGTCCGATCCAGTCGCGATAGGTCTGGGCGTTGAACGCGAGGTTGCGATGAGTGTTCATCGCCCCCTTCGGTTTTCCGGTGGTGCCCGAGGTGTAGGTCAGGACCGCCAGGTCGTCGGGTGCCGGTGTCGCCCGCGGCGGGCGGGTCCGGTCGTACCCGTCGATCAGCGAGGACAGTGCGACGGTTCCCGCCGGTGTCGAGCGGGTCAGCCCGCTGAACAGCCTTGTGTCGTCCCGGGTCTGGCCGTCGAGCGCCGACACGGTCACCGTGGTCGCCACCGCGCCTGCGGCGTCGGCGAGAACCCCGCGGGCGACGTCGTCGTAGAGCGTGTCGAGGCAGAGCAACGCCACGGCCCCCGAATCGGAGAGCAGGTACTCCAGTTCGCGCGCCTTGTTCATCGGGTTGACCGCCACGGCCGCGCCGCCCGCCTTCCACGCGCCGATCAGGCCGATCACGAAGGCCGGATTGTTCTGCACGTAGACGGCCAGCCGGTCGCCGGTCGAGAACCCCTGCCGCAGTAGATGGTCGGCCAGCGCATCCGACGCCGTGTCGAGGTCCCGGTAGGTCAGCACACCGTCGAAGTACTTGATGGCCGGGACCTCTGCGGCCTCCTCGACCGCCGCGTCGAAGATGTCGAGTGCGGTGGCGAACTCGGTGTCGATGTCGGCCGGGCGTCCCCTGCTGTAGCGCGCCAGCCAGGGACGGGCCTCGTAGTCGCTCACTTGATCGCGACCGGGTTGACGGGCGAGCCGGTGGCCTCGTTGATCTTCAGTGGCGCGGCCACGTAGAAGAAGTTGTACGCACCATCCTCGGCGCAGTCGCTCGCGAGTTTCTCCAGGTCGCAGATCTCGGTGAACGCGATACCGAGGTTGCGCATGAGGGCGTTGTGCAGCACCAGTGCCGCCCCGCTGTTGGGGTCGGTGGTCACCTCGTTGGCGATCGTGTCGGTCACCAGGTTGGGGATCTCCATCTCCTGGAACCAGGACACGAGCTCGGGCGAGTACACCAGTCCCGACTCGCAGAAGTCGGTGTAGAAGTCGTCGCCCTTCTCGAAGAACAGCTGCAGGTGGTTGGTGCGGATCACCAGGATGTCGCGGGGCTCGATGGGCGTTCCCTGCGCCTGCGCGCACGAGATGAGGTCCTCATGGGTGAAGGTCTCCGACGGCTCGAGGTACTCCTTGCCCCGGTACCGCGCCATGTCGAGGAGCACGGCCCTGCCGGCGACGCCGCGTTCGGCGATCGGTGCGACGCTGGCCTTGGACAGTCCGCCGATGGTGGTCCGCGCGTCGTATCCGTTCCAGAGCTTGCCGTCGTACCAGACGTGCCCGAGGGCGTCGTACTGGGTGGAGCCCTGCAAGAACGCGTAGAGCTTGTCGTCGGCGTAGTGCAGGCCGCCCGGGAAGGCCGGGCCGTCGCCGCCGGAGTCCCAGTGCGACTCGTCGAGGATCATCTCGCGGGTGGCCGGGCTGCGGCCGGGCCACACGGGATCACCGTTGGGATCGCCGATCAGCCGCTGCAGCGTGAACAGCTTGCCCTGCTTGATCTGCGCGGCACCTGCCAGAACCTGTGCAGCGGTGAGATAGTTGAGGCTGCCCACCTCGTCCTCGGGTCCCCACTTGCCCCAGTTGGTGGGCGAATCGGCGAGGAGTTCGGTCAGGGCGGGAACGACGGTTTCGGTCATGTAGGACACCTTCCGGGTGGCAGATGAACACTCGCCGAACGAGCGTTCCATCTGTTCAGTGTGACCACTGTCACCCCGGCGCACAATGTTGTCAAGACCCGATTCGACACGCCGCGGCATCACCCCAGGTGGCAGTGAAGACGCTCACATGTGATCCATATCACTTTTGGGACTTCCTGCCCTGCCGACTCACACGGTCGAACCGTATTTTGGTCGTATGACCAGAGACGTGTATGTCGAAGACCTTGTCCCCGGTGACCGCATCAGCCTCGAGGGCACACCGCGCGTCGTTCGCACCACCAGCCGCCTCGACGACAATCAACTGCGCATCGAGCTCGTCAAGGGGCACGACGACCTCGCCGAGATCGTGCTGGATCGAACCGTCAAGCTACAGGTCAACTGACATCACACCTGGCGGGCGGAGGCCTTCGGGCCGAATCTCAGGCCGCCCGGTCGCCGTCCAGATCGCCGAATACCGCCTGATTGTGATCGAACGCCGCGACCGCCTCGTCGACGAGGCGGTCGACGGCCTCCTCGTCGAGCGGTAGCGCGTCGAGCCGTGCCCGGTAGGCATCCTTGTAGCGCTTGAGTTTGTCGATCCCGTCGAAGCTGTAGAAGCTCAGTGCCGCGTCGTCGACGCCGTAGTGCTCCCGCATGCGATGGGCCACGACCTGCCCGCCGCTGAGGTCACCGAGGTACCGCGTGTAATGGTGCGCGACATAGCGTGCCGGGTCATCGCGGGTGGACTCGATCGCCTCCACATAGCGGGCGACGGCCGGCAGCGGCGTCGTCGAGGACGGGTCGATCCCGAACGATGCGAGATCTGCGCCCAGGCGCGGCAACCGGAGCAACTTCTCATCGAGCACGGCGTCGGCCACCGGGTGACCGGCGAGGTCACCGCCGACCCGTTCGAGCGCCTCGTAGATGAAGTAGAGCTGTACGGCCAGTCGCTGATACTCCGCGGTGCCGAGTCGACCGGACATCAGGTCGTCGATGAACGGCGCATGTTCGGCGCGCTGGTGGGCGACCGCGGTCGCCGCACGTAGTCTTTCGGAAATCGTTGCGTCTGCGGCAGGCTCGGTGGCCGGGGTCTGGGGATCAGCGCTCATGATGCCACCAGTGATACCACCAGAGTTCGATGATCGGAACCCGGCAGGTGGTGGGTGTCCATCGAGGTGGCCACGAATCCGCGCAGGATGACCCGATCGATCGCGACGAGTGGCCGGTCGCCCATGCGAGAGTCCGTCGGATACGACGGCAGGAAACCCGCACCTGCGACGTCGGTGCCGTCGAGCAGTCCGTTGGTCAGCAGTGCGCGGTACTTCGCGTGATTCCAGGTGGAGTTGTAATCACCGACGGCGATGACCCGTCCGGCCGGCAACTGCGCGAATTGGGCGGCGAGGATGTCCATGTCCTCGAAGTAGTCGCCGTTGTTGCCCCACACCGGTGCCGCGGGGTGGACGGCCAGCACCTGCGTGCGAGCAGCGCCCGGCAGATCGGTCCGCGCCCGGAGGTTGTGCATGACCGTGCCGGGGATGTTGTACTGCTCGACCAGCGGTTGTCTGCTGAACAGCGCGGTGCCGGCCGCGCCGGGGTACGGAATCGCGAAGGAGTGCGGCAGTTTTCGCGAGATCGCGCTCCCGCGCACCCGCTCGAGCGCCTCCGGGGTGACCTCCTGCAGGGCCACGAGATCGGGATCGGCGTCGGCGACGATCTTCTCGAGGGCGCCGAGGTCCCCGCCACCGTAGAGCAGGTTCGCCGAGACCACGGTGAACCTCTCCCCCGCAGGCGCGTCCTGCGCGATCACCAGGGGCGCCTGCGTGTAGGCCAGCGCCCCGGCCACGACGACGGCGATCACCAGCATGAACCAGCGTCGAAGCGCCGCGAATATCGCGATCGCGAGCACCGCCGGGATGAGCGTGAACTGTACCGCGCTGGTGAGGTACAGCGCGGCGTCCCCACGCGAGGGGTAGTAGTGCAGCCACACACCCAGCAGCACGCCGGCGAGCATCGCCCAACCGACGACGTACGCAGCCGCCCAGAAGAACTTTCTCATCCATCCCCCGCAGTCATGTGTCCCCCCGGACGCCGTTTACTTCGACACCACGACGCCTCAGGCGCCGAAGACCTTGAGCACCACGGCTTTCGCCCGTCTCGTCACACGCAGGTAGTTCTCCAGGAACTCCGACGCCTGATCCTCCGGCCAACCCGCCGCATACGCGATCTGCCGCAGCTGCTTCCCCGGCCCGGGAAGCTGGTCGACCGGCTTGCCACGCACGAGGACCAGCGCGTTGCGCGCCTTGGTGGCGGTGATCCACGCGTTCTTGAGCAGCGCCACGTCGTTCTCGGACAACAGCTCCGCCGCGCCGATCGCGTCCAGCGACTCGAGCGTGGAGGTGTTGTGCAGACTGCGGTACCGGTGGGCGTACCGCAGCTGCAGCAACTGCACGGTCCACTCGATGTCGGCGAGCCCGCCGCGGCCGAGTTTGGTGTGGGTGGCCGGATCCGCACCGCGCGGTAGACGTTCGGCGTCGACGCGTGCCTTGATGCGCCGGATCTCCTTGACCGCCTCGTTGGACACACCACCCGCCGGATAGCGGATTCGATCGGCCATGTGCAGGAAGTCGACGCCGAGCGCCTCGTCGCCGGCCACCTGATGCGCACGCAGCAACGCCTGGATCTCCCACGGCTGTGCCCACTGGTCGTAGTAGGCCGCGTAGGAGGCGAGAGTGCGGACGATCGGACCGTTGCGACCCTCGGGACGCAGGCCCGTGTCGACCTCCAACGGCGGGTCGGCGCTGGGGCTGCCGAGCATCGAGCGCACGTTCTCGGCGACGGTCTGAGCCCACTTCAGCGCCTCGGAGTCCGCGACGTCGTGGTCGGGCTGACACACGAACATCACGTCCGCATCCGAGCCGTATCCGAGCTCGCCGCCGCCGAGACGTCCCATGCCGATCACCGCGATCCGCGCGGGTGCTCGTCCGCCGCGGTCGCGTTCGGAGATGCCGATGGCCACCTTGAGTGCCGCGTTGAGCACCGCCGCCCACACGCTGGACAGCGCGTTGCACACCGCGGGCACGTCCATCAGCCCGAGGACGTCGGCCGAGGCCACCCGGACCAGCTCGGCCCGACGATGCGATCGGGCAACGGCCACCGCACGTTTCATGTCCTGCTGTCGCACGGTGGAGGCGATCAGCCCCTTGGCGACGTCCTCCGGCCGGATGTCGCACAACTTCGGTCCGTCGGGCCCGTCGGAGTACTGGCGGATCACCTCGGGGGAACGCATCAGCATGTTCGCGATGAACTCGGAGGTGCCGAGCACCTTCATCAGACGCCCGGCGACCACACCGTCGTCGCGCAACAGCCGCAGGAACCAGTCGGTGTCCTCCATGACGTCGCACAACCGGCGATAGTTGAGGAGTCCGGCGTCGGGATCGGGTGTGTCACCGATGTGTTCGAGCAACTGCGGCAGGATGAGGAGCTGGATCTGACCGCGTCGCCCGGGAGCGTTGGACAGCGCACGGATGTGGCTGAGCGCGCGCTCTGGCTGCGCGTAACCGAGTGCGGCCAAGCGTCTTTCCGCCGAGGAGTCCGACAGTGTCAGCTCGTCGGGCTTGAACCTGGTGACCGCCTCGAGCAGCGGACGGTAGAACAGCTTCTGGTGCAGCCGTCGGACACGCAGACTCTGGTGGCGGATCTGTTCGCGCAACACGCTCGTCGCGTCGAGCTCGCCCTCCCGCCTGATGTGGGCCGCCCGGGCGAGCCAGCGCAGCCCCTCGTCGTCGTCGGGTGCCGGCAGCATGTGGGTCCGGCTCATCCGCTGCAACTGCAGGCGATGCTCGAGCAACCGCAGGAACTGGTACGACGCAGACAGATTCGCGCCGTCATCGCGTCCGACGTACCCGCCGGCGGTCAACGCCGCCAGCGCGTCAACCGTGGGCATCACGCGCAGTTCCTCGTCGACGCGCCCGTGCACCATCTGCAGCAGCTGGACGGCGAACTCGACGTCACGCAGGCTGCCCTGACCGAGTTTGAGGTTGCGTTCGCGCTCCCCCTCGGGCACCAGCGCTTCGACGCGGCGTCGCATCTTCTGCACCTCGGGGACGAAGTCGGGTCGTTCGGCGGCCTTCCACACCATCGGCTTGACCGCCGCGATGTACTCGTCGGCCAGCGCCATGTCGCCGGTCATCGCCCGCGCCTTCAGCAGCGCCTGGAACTCCCAGGTCTTGGCCCAGCGCTCGTAGTAGGCGACATGCGATTCCAGGGTGCGGGTCAGCGCACCGGACTTGCCCTCGGGCCGCAGCGCCGCGTCGACCTCGAAGAAGGCCAGCGAGCCGATGCGCATCATCTCCCCCGCGATGCGCGCGGCGGCGCCGTCGGCCGGGTCGCTGACGAAGATGACGTCGACGTCGCTGACATAATTCAGTTCGCGCGCACCACATTTGCCCATCGCCACCACGGCGAGGCGAACCTGGATCGGGTCGTCCCCGCACACCTCGGCGTAGGCGACGGCCAGCGCGGCGGTCAACGCGGCGTCGGCCAGATCGGACAGGTAGGCGCCGACCTCGGGCAGCCACATCACGGGCTCGTCCTCAACGGTCGAGGCCACGTCGTGCGCGGCGAGCTGCAGGATCAGGTTGCGATAGGCCAGCCGGAGGGCGACGACGGCCTTGGGGCCGGTGAGCTTCGCGCGGTACACGCGGTTGCCCTTCTCGACCTCACCCGGCTCGGCCACGGCGTCGACGGCGGCCAGCATCTGGCGGTCGACCTCGGCACGGTCGGGCAACTCGTCGGCCAGCAGCAGGCGCCAGCTCGCGGGTTCGGCGACGAGGTGGTCGGCGAGGGCGTCGGAGGAGCCGATGATCGCGAACAACCGGCCGCGGAACGACCGGTTGACACGCAGCGCCGAATCGATCTCGGACCATTCCTCGCCCACCTCACCGCGCAGCCGGATCAGCGTGCGCAGGGCGAGGTCTGCGTCCGGGGATCGCGACAACGCCCACAACACGTCGACGGACTCGGGCGTGTTCCAGCCCAGGTCGGCGAGGTTGCCCGGTGCCGCGTCGTCGAGAAGACCCAGTCGTCCCGCGCTGGGAACCGTACTGCGTCCCGTGCGTGCCGAGGGTCCCGATCGTGTTGTCACACCATCAAACTAGCCATCGAGCGGTCCGAGCACGACACCGCGGTACTCGACACCGCCCGGCAGGCGGCTACAGCGGCAGGTAGTTCTTCAGCTCGTAGGGCGTGACCAGGCTGCGATACCCGGACCATTCGGTCCATTTGTTGCGCAGGAAGTAGTCGAACACGTGCTCGCCGAGGGCCTCGGCGACGAGCTCGGAGTTCTCCATCTCCTTCAGCGCGTCGGCCAGGCTGCCCGGGAGTTCCTTGTACCCCATGGCCCGACGCTCGGCGGGCGTGAGCGCCCAGACGTCGTCCTCGGCCTCGTCGGGCAGTTCGTAGTCCTCGGCGATGCCCTTGAGGCCTGCGGCCAGCAGGACGGCGAACGTCAGGTACGGATTGCAGGCCGAGTCCGGGCTGCGGACCTCGACGCGCCGCGACGACGCCTTGTTCGGCGTGTACAGCGGGAGCCGGATCAGCGCGGAACGGTTCGCCCCGCCCCAGGTGGCCGCGGTCGGCGCCTCGCCGCCGTGGATGAGCCGCTTGTAGCTGTTGACCCACTGGTTGGTGACGGCACTGATCTCGGCGGCGTGGTGGAGGATGCCCGCGATGAACTTCTTGCCGGTGTTCGACAGCTGCATCGGGTCGTCGGGGTTGTGGAAGGCGTTGAAGTCACCTTCGAACAAGCTCATGTGCGTGTGCATCGCCGAGCCGGGGTGCTCGCTGAACGGCTTCGGCATGAACGTCGCCCAGACGCCCTCGTTGATCGCGACCTCCTTGATGAGGTAGCGGAAGGTCATGACGTTGTCCGCCATCGAGAGTGCATCGGCATAGCGCAGGTCGATCTCCTGCTGCCCGGGCGCGCCCTCGTGATGGGAGAACTCGACCGAGATGCCCATCGACTCCAGTGCCTCGATGGCGTGGCGACGGAAGTTCGGGGCGGCGTCGTGGACCGCCTGGTCGAAGTAGCCACCCGAATCGGCGGGGGTGGGGACGGAGCCGTCGAGGGGTGCGTCCTTGAGGAGGAAGAACTCGATCTCAGGGTGCACGTAGCAGCTGAAACCGAGGTCCGCGGCCTTGTTCAGCTGACGGCGCAGCACGTGGCGCGAGTCGGCCCAGCTGGGCGTGCCGTCGGGCATCGCGATGTCGCAGAACATGCGCGCCGAGTGCTGACGTCCGGCCGAGGTCGTCCACGGCAGGACCTGGAACGTGGAGGGGTCCGGCTTGGCGACGGTGTCGGCCTCGGACACCCGGGAGAAGCCCTCGATGGCCGAACCGTCGAAGCCGATCCCCTCGGCGAAGGCGCCCTCGAGCTCGGCCGGCGCGATCGCCACCGACTTGAGATAACCGAGCACATCGGTGAACCACAGCCGGACGAAGCGGATGTCGCGCTCTTCGAGGGTCCGCAGCACGAATTCCTTTTGGCGATCCATGGTCGCCGACCTTAGAAGTACCCTGTTAAATCTGTGTTACACGCAGGCGACCAACTCGCTGTACAGGGGTTTTACCGACCGCTTCTCACGTTATGAGATCCGCGATCGCCCTGTGGGACGCTTGACGAACAGCGATTACACCCCGGCAGAGCGCGCGGTGTACGGCCGGGGCCGGTCGTCCACAGACCCCCGATGTGACCAATTGCATAACAACCGCCGGTCACACGGCCGCGCTGTGATGAAACAATGGCCACTGTCCGTGTTCAACCCGGGTACCCGCCGCGCCGCTCCTGACGACTCCGGTCGTCACGGCCAGCCGGGACTCGAGGCAGAGAAGAGACAACGATGTCCGAATCCTCGGTGTATGGCGCGTCCACGCCCACTCCTGACACCTCCGACGCCCCCAAGCGACGCGTGACCCGCGTCCATCACCTGGCCCAGCGCAAGGCCGAAGGTGAGAAGTGGTCGATGCTCACCGCCTACGACTACTCCTCCGCACGCATCTTCGACGCCGCCGGAATCCCCGTGCTCCTCGTGGGTGATTCGGCGGCCAACGTCGTCCTCGGCTACGACACCACCATCCCGGTCACCGTCGACGAGATGATCCCGCTCATCCGCGCCGTCGTGCGCGGCGCACCCCACGCGCTGGTCGTCGCCGACATGCCGTTCGGCAGCTACGAGATCAGCCCGCAGCATGCCCTGGAGAATGCGTTCCGCATCTTCAAGGAGACCGGTGCGCACGCGGTGAAGCTCGAGGGCGGCGAGCGGGTGGCCCCGCAGATCGCGGCACTGACCGCCGCCGGGATTCCGGTCATGGCGCACATCGGGTTCACCCCGCAGAGCGTCAACGGACTCGGCGGATTCCGCGTGCAGGGTCGCGGCGACGGCGCCGACCAGCTCATCGCCGACGCCATCGCGGTACAGGAGGCCGGGGCCTTCTCGGTGGTGATGGAGATGGTGCCCGCCGACCTCGCCGGCCAGATCACCCGCAAGCTCACCATCCCGACGGTGGGCATCGGCGCGGGCAACGAGACCGACGCCCAGGTGCTCGTCTGGCAGGACATGGCCGGACTCACCCACGGCAAGACCGCGAAGTTCGTCAAGCGCTTCGCCGACGTCGGCTCCGAATTGCGCTCCGCCGCCGAACAGTACGCCGACGAAGTCCGCCGCGGAGTGTTCCCCGGCCCCGAGCACAGCTACTGATCCGTACCCCCTGACCGCGCTTCGGCGCCTACCCTGGCGTCCATGCGTGACTTCTACCCGGAGATCGAGCCCTACGAATCCGGCCATCTCGACGTGGGCGACGGACAGGAAATCTACTGGGAGACCTCGGGCAACCCCGACGGTAAGCCCGCGGTGTTCGTCCACGGCGGGCCCGGTGGCGGTACAGCACCCGCGCAGCGCCGGTTCTTCGATCCCGCGAAGTACCGGATCGTCCTGTTCGACCAGCGCGGTTGCGGACAGTCCCGCCCACACATCGCCGACGGCGCCGACCTGTCGGTCAACACCACACCCCACCTCATCGCCGACATGGAGCGCCTGCGAATCCATCTGGACATCGACCGCTGGCAGGTGTTCGGCGGCTCCTGGGGATCGACGCTGGGGCTCGCGTACGCGCAGGCACACCCCGATCGGGTCACCGAGCTCGTGCTGCGCGGCATCTTCCTGCTGCGTCGCAGCGAGATCGACTGGTACTACAACGGCGGTGCCGCCCACATCTACCCCGATGTCTGGGAGTCCTATCTCGAGCCGATCCCGGTCGAGGAACGCGACGGCGATCTCGTCGAGGTGTATCACCGCCTGCTGACGTCCACGGACCCGGCGGTGGCGCGTGCCGCCGCCCGGGCCTGGACGGGGTGGGAGCAGGCCACCAGCTACCTACTCCCCCGGCCCGAGGAGACTACGAACACCGAGGACGACACGCACCGTTACGATCTCGCGTTCGCATCGATCGAGAACCACTACTTCGTCAACCACGGGTTCCTCGACGACGGCCAGCTCCTCGCCGACATCGACTCGATTGCGCACATCCCGGGCGTGATCGTCCAGGGCCGCTACGACGTCGTGTGCCCCATGCGCAGCGCCTGGGATCTCCACCGCGCGTGGCCGGCGGCCGACCTGCACGTCGTCGCCGACGCGGGCCACGCGTCATACGAGCCGGGCATCCGGCACCATCTCATCGAGGCCACCGACCGCTTCTCCGGGTAGACCCCCGCCCCGCTACTAGACTCGACCGGTACGTCCCGACATCCAGGAGGAACAGGTGCCCGCATCCGAGCAGCTCGAGGTGGAGCTCAAGTTCGACGTGGACGCCGGTCATGTGGCCCCCGACCTACGCGCACTGCCCAGCGTCGTCTCGGCGACCACACCGCAGACGTTCGCGCTGGACGCCACCTACTACGACACCGAATACCTCGATCTCGCCGGCAACAAGATCACCCTGCGCCGACGCACCGGTGGCACCGACCAGGGTTGGCACCTCAAGCGCCCCACCGACATTCCCGGTGCGCGACGGGAACTGCAGGTCGGGTTCGACGAGGCGCCCGCCGACGGCGACATACCCGATGCCCTGCTCACGCCGATCCTCGCGCTGACCCGGGCGCGCACTCTCACCCCGGTCGCGGTGATCTCGACGACGAGGACCGTGACGCGACTCCTGGGCGCCGACGACGAACCTCTCGCCGAACTCGCCGAGGATCTCGTGACCGCACAGTCACTGCTGCCGGGCGGGCACTCGCAGCAGTGGGCCGAGTGGGAGTTCGAGCTCCTCCGCGGCGGCACCACCAAACTCCTCAAGGCCGCCGACAAGGCGCTGCGCGCCGGGGGCGCCCGGGAGGCGTCGAGCGCCTCGAAACTGGCCCGCGCGATCGGCGCGACACCCACGGTCCACGAGCCGCGGTTGTCCAAGCGCCCCACGGCACTCGAACTGGTCATCACCGACATCGCCCTGCACCGCAACGCGCTGATCGCCTACGACCCGCAGGTGCGCGTCGATGCCCCCGACGCCGTCCATCAGATGCGTGTGGCGTGCCGTCGGTTGCGGAGCGTGTTGTCGGGTTACCCCACCGTGCTCGACGCCGACCGCACCGCCCACATCGGGGCCGAACTCAAGTTGCTCGCCCAGATCCTCGGCGACGCACGTGATTCCGAGGTGCAGCTGGAGATCAGCGAGTCGTTGCTACGCGGCGAGAACGCATCCCCGGAACTGCTCGCCGAACTCGCGGGCACCGAGTCTGCCGCCCACGACCGCGCCGTGCGCGCCGCGCATGCGGCCATGTCGTCGAAGCGTTACTTCACACTCCTCGACACCATCGACGGCCTCATCGCCGCTCCCCCACCGGGCCCCGACGCAGAGCTCCCGGCCACCGCGGTCGTCGACCGGGCGATCGCCAAGAGCCGCAAGCACATCCGTAAGGCTCAGGACAAGCTTGCCGGCCTCGCGGAGGGCTCGGCGGAATGGGAAGAACAACTACACACCATCCGTAAGCGCGCGAAGCGGTTGCGCTACAGCATCGATTCGACCGAACCGCTCGGGAAGAAGAAGTACCGCGACGTCGGCGCCGTGGCCAAGAAGATCCAGTCGGCCCTCGGCGACTTCAACGACACCCGCATCAACCGCGCCCGCCTCGCCGAGGTTGTCGCCGCCGGAAAGCTCAGCGGCGCCGACATGTTCGTCCTCGGCCGCATCGACGCCCGCCTCGAAGCCGACGGACAGCGCGCCATCGCCGCCTACCGCAAGGTCGCCAAGGAGTTGTAGCCCGCCGGCCGGAACCCCACCGTGCGGGTAACCTCGTCGGCGTCGGTCAGCTCGACGACGATCCGGTCGCCGGCCCGCAGGTCACCTTCGCAGCGCGCGATCACCGGCGGGTCGGCGATGAAGATCTGTGCGGATTTACGTTCGGTGGCCGCCGACATCACCACCGCGTCGAATCGCTCGCCGACACGTCCGCCGAGGATGACCGCCTCGGCGAGATCGATGCCGGCGCGGTCGGCCGTGGCACCCAGGGTGTCGGCCGAGCGCAGGATCTTCGGAAGGGTGGGCAACGCCCGCATCACCCAGTCCGGAACCGTGTCTCCTGCGGTGAGTGCGAGACACACCTCGGTGGCGAACCGGTCACCGAGTCGACGCAGCGGTGCCGTCACGTGGGCGTAGTGCCCGGCTATCGCAGCGTGTCGCTTCTTGTCGTCCGGGATCGCCCGCGCCGCATCGGAACCGTCGAGCGCGAGGTAGTTGGCGCCGCGCATGAGTCCACCCGCGGCCGACTGCAGGGCCAGGGTGCTCGGCAGGCCTCCCGGTAGTCCGGCCAGGAACCGGCCGACCGGCTGATCCTCGGGCCACGCCACGCCCAGAGCCCTCGCGGCGGCGCGCAGGCCGTCGACCGCGTCGTCCTCGGCCGGCGGCAGCGTCCGGAGCAGACCGATTCCGGCGTCGGCCATGATCGTGCCCGCGCAGGTCCCCGCCAACAACGACACCTGCGAGTTCCACATCTCGGCCGGCGTGTGCGGTTCGAGGTGCAGGCGCCACCCGGCGTCGGTGAGCGACACCTGCTGATCGGGCAGATCGAGTTCGACGGCGCCGCGGTCCAGGGCAACCTCGTGGCGCAGCTCGCCGAACGCCGGGAGTGCCGCGATCGACGGATGCAACCGGCCGGCCGCGGCGTCGGCGGTGACTCCGGCATAGTCGAGGCGCGCGACGGACCGGATCCGCGAGCGCCGTACGGCCACATCGGTCACCGAGCCATCCCGCCCGACGCGGATCGTCCACAACACACAAGGCCGGACCTGTTCGGGCAGAAGAGATCCCGCGCCCTCCGACAATTCGCGCGGATGCAGCGGGACCGAACCGTCCGGAAAGTACACCGTCGACCCGCGGCGTCGGCTCTCCTGGTCGAGGGCACCCTCGGGGATGACGAGGGCCGCGACGTCGGCGATCGCATAGTCGACGACGAAGCCGTCCCCGTCGGACGTGATGTGCACGGCCTGATCGAGGTCTTTCGACGTCGGCGGATCGATCGTGACGAACGGGACGCCGGTGTGGTCCTCACGTGCGCCGGCGAGCCGGTCGACCGCGGCACGCGCCTCGGCCAGCGCGTCGTCGCCGTACTCCTCGTCCACCCCGAGTTGGTGGCGGATCCCGGCGAAGTCGATGTCGGGGGCGGAGAGAATGCGCTTCACCCCAGTGACATTAACCCGGTCGACATCAACCCGGAGGGCACAAACCCAGAGGGCACAAACCCAGAGGGCACAAACCCGGACGGCACAAACCCGGACGGCACAAACCCGGACGGCACCGGGGTGAAGGCGAACGAGTCGGCACGTAAGCCGGATCCTGTACCCGCGCCGGTCTGGACGACCGTCGCGGGTGGCGACCATCCATCTGGGCACACCGTCGCCGGGTACCTCGAGCGGCCCACCCGCGGGCTGGGGCGAGCAGCCCTCATGACGCCCGCGCACATGCACCGGCAGGTGCATGCTTCGGCCTTGCTCCGGGTGGGGTTTACCGAGCCGACGCGGTCACCCGCATCGCTGGTGCGCTCTTACCGCACCGTTTCACCCTTACCGGCCTGACGGCCGGCGGTCTGTTTTCTGTGGCACTGTCCCGCGGGTCGCCCCGGGTTGCCGTTAACAACCACCCTGCTCTGCGGAGTCCGGACTTTCCTCGGTGTGCGGCGTGACGGTGATCCGCCCGTTCCACCCACCGCGGCCGCCCGGCCGACTCGTTCGCGCACCCAGGATACGGCAGCCCGTCGGGGTGCCCGACATGCACTCGGCGCATCGTCGCCAAGAGAGGGGTGACAACCATCTGTAACGGTGTAATCATGTAATCAGTCCGTGCGTGATCAGACCACGAGGAGGCGGTCATGAGAAGCCCACACCAAGGTTCCCGCGGCCCGGGCGGGCGTCGCGGAGGATGGCAGCAGGCCGAACTGCCCGACGCCGGTGACGCCGGCGCCTGGTTCGCCGGGCGACTGCCCGACAAGTGGTTCACCGGCCCCGTCGACGTCACTGTCGACCGCGATGAGATCACCGTCATCGGCAGCCTCGACCCGCCGGACACCGACGACGACCCCGCCGCGGCGGCAGCGGCAGCCCAGGGCCGCGCCTCGCGCTTCCGCGAGGACACCCGCGGCGAACGCATGGCCATCGCCGACGAGGCACAGGCCCGCTACGCCCGCAAGGTCTCGTGGGGTGTCACCGTCGGTGACCAACGAATCCTGTTCACCCACTTGGCCGTTCCGGTGATGACCCGACTGCGCCAGCCCGAGCGACAGGTACTCGACACGCTCGTCGACGCCGGTGTCGCGCGCTCGCGCGCCGACGCCCTGGCCTGGTCGGTCAAACTCGTCGGTGCGCACACCGACGAGTGGCTGACCAAACTACGGTCGGCGATGGACGAGGTGGACAACCTGCGTGCCGAGGGCCCCGGACTGTAGCGGGATCTCCTCGCCGTCGCCCGGACATCCCAACCCGGACAATCGGTGTCACGTTCCCAGTACCGGGCGTCGAGTGCGGACAGCAGAGCGGTGATGCGACGGTACTCCGTCGCGGCAAGGCGCATCAGGGTGGCCCTGTCCAGGGTCGAGCGCCTCGGCCTGGTGGCGGCATCGGCGGCAGAAGTGGTTCCGGACATGGTTCTTCCTCAGGTTGCAATGTGTGGTGGAACGCCGACATCGTCGGCGAACATGTCCACGGCGCGATCGAGCAGCCGAGCCCAGCGGTTGCCGCCGGGGTCATTGGCCTGCTGCGCGTCGATGAGGCCGCCGATGATCGCGGTGTACAGATCGACGTCCTCCCTGCCCTCGACTCCGACCCTGGCGAGATGACCGGTGGTCGATTCGAGTGCGTTCACGGCCGGGGCGTAGGCCTCCGGACTGGGTACGAAACCCGGGATGGTGCGTTGATTCATGAACTGGTGGCGCGCCAGTTTCGACCGTCGTAAGGCCCGTGTCAAGGGCTGTCTCTGATCTACCGGGCCCAATGACCCCGGGTATGTCTTCTCAGTGCCAGTGCGCGGCGTCGTTCACGAGGCGCACCACCGAGCCACCGTCGTCGAAGTACTCCGCGATCGACACCGACGCGAGGTCGAGGTGGAGTGAGAACAGCAGTTCGGGGCCGACCCGCAATGCATCGCGCAGCATCAGTTTGATGGGCGTGACATGGGAGACGAGTACGACTGTTTGCCCTGAATATCGTTCCAGTAGATCGTTTTTGGTGTCTGCGATCCGCTCGGCGACCTGGGCGAAACTCTCGCCGCCCGGTGCGGGCACGGTGATGTCGGACAGCCACTCGCGGTGGATCTGCGGGTCGAGTTCGGACGCCTCGGTGAAGGTCAGTCCCTCCCACCGGCCGAAGTCGTTCTCGATCAGTCCGGGGTGCTCGACGACGTCGACCCCGGTGAGTGCCGCCACCTCGTCGGCGGTGGCGCGAGCACGACTCAGCGGTGAGGTCACGATCGCCCCGATGCCGTCCTCACGCGCGACGCGTTCGGCAGCGGCGCGGGCCTGACGCAGTCCCTCCGCGGTGAGGTCAGGGTTTCCCCGACCGGAGTAGCGGCGTTCCACCGACAGCGGGGTCTGCCCGTGACGGAGGAGGATGAACCGGGTGGGTGCCCCACGCTGCCCCTGCCACGACGGGGCCTTCTTCGCGGTCCGGCCCGACGTCACCCGTCAGATCCCGGATTCGACGGTGCGCACGAGGATCGCGCCACACTCCTCGCAGCGGAGAACCTCATCGGAGCTCGCCGCGGCGATCGACGCGATCGTGCCGCGGTCGAGTTCCATCCGGCACGCACCGCAGCGTCGGGCGCGGAGCAGTCCGGCGCCGATCCGGCCGTTGGCGCGCTGTTTGTCGTACACGGCCAGCAGTGGCGGGTCGATCTCCGCCACGAGCGAGTCGCGCCGTTCCCGAACGCGCGACAGATCCTCGTCGATGACCTGGAGCGACTTGTCACGACGCGCGCGGGCGTCGGCGATCTTCTCCTCGAGATGGGACATGGTCGCGGCGGCGCGGCTGCGTTCGGATTCGACGGCCTCCTGCTGTTCCATCAGCGTCAGCATCTCGTCCTCGAGCACCGAGCGCCGGCGCCCGAGCCCGGCGAGCTCGTGCTGCAACTCCGACAGCGCCTTGGGCGCGAGCCCGCCGCCGGCCAGCAACGCCGAATCCTTGGCCTCCCGGTTGGCCATTCCCGTCACCTCGGAATCGATGCGACGGTACTCACGTCCGAGATCCTCCGCCGCGATCTCGGCGCGCACCAGATCGTCGCGGGCGGCGTCGATCGCGGTCTCGTGTTCGGCGATCTCGGCGTCCTCGGGCAACGTCTTGCGTCGATGCTCGAGTCGGTTGATCTCGGCATCGGAGTCCGCGAGATCGAGCAGCAGTCGCTGCACGGTGGCGTCGACTTTCATTGCGGTCTCCTGTCTCTGAAGTCCCCCTACCGTACGCGGGGGGCCGGGCTGTCCCGGCGGCGGCTCGGCGTTGTCCCGGGTCAGCCGAAACTGTGCAATCCGAAGGGATCGGTGGGTGGCTCGAACACCGCGACCGGCGTGCCGAGCTCACTGCGCAGCAGCGCCGCGACCTGGGCGCACCAGGGGAACTCGGTGGCCCAGTGGCCGGCGTCGATCAGCGCCGGAGCGCCGACGCGCAGACTCTCGTCGACGGGGTGATGTCGCAGATCGGCGGTCACATAGACATCGACGCCGAGGCCGCGCACGCGTTCGATCAGTGAGTCCCCCGCACCGCCGCACACCGCGACGGTCCGCACCGGCATGTCGGGATCACCGGCGGCGCGGATGCCCCACGGGTTGCCCAGCGCCCGTGCCACCGTCGCGGTGAACTCGCGCAGGGTCGTCGGCTCGGCGAGCGATCCGATCCGGCCCAGCCCGATGTCGCTGTCCATGTCGGCCAGTTCGAACACGTCGAAGGCCGGTTCCTCGTAGGGATGGGCGTTGCGCAGCGCCCGCAGCACCGACGCACGGATCGCGCGGTCGGCGACCATCTCCACCCGCGCCTCGTCGACGTGGGTGCGCATCCCGATCTCGCCGATCGTCGGCGACGCCGCCTCCTGGGCCTCGAACTGTCCGGTGCCGACGACCGTCCACGAGCAGTCGCGGTAGTCCCCGATCGATCCGGCGCCCGCGGCGAACATCGCCTCGCTCACCTGCTCGACGTTTCCCTCGGGCACCATGACGACCCACTTATCCAGAGGGGCAACGGGTTTGGGTTCGATCGGCGCCGTGTCGAGCACCCCGAGCCGCTCGGCGAGCGCATCGGAGACACCGGGGCGGGCACGGTCAGCGTTGGTGTGGGCGGACAGCAGCGCGATGCCGTTGCGGATCAGACGATGAACGATGCGGCCCTTCGCGGTGTCCGCGGCCAGCGAGGTCACCCCGCGCATCAGCAGCGGGTGGTGCGCAACCACCACCCCCACACCGGATTCGACCGCCGCGTCGACCACCGCGTCGGTCACGTCGACGCACACCAGGATGCCGCGCGCGGGCTCGCCGCGATCACCGCACACGAGACCGACCGCATCCCATGACTCGGCGAGCGCGGGCGGATACGCCCGTTCGACGACGCCGACGACATCTCCGACGGTGACCCCTGCCTCAGGGGTGGGTTCCGACTGCATTCCCGATCTCCTCTCGTACCTGCTCGATCGCGCGGGTGAGCGCCCGGACCTGCTCGATCGGACGGACCGCCAGGCGAAGGTGGGTGTCACCGAGTCCGACGAAGTTGGCGCAGCTGCGCACCGCGAAGCCATGGTCGACGAGTCGGCGTTTGACCTCCGTCGCGTGCGGCATCTCGACGAGCACGAACGGGGCAGCCGGCCGGGTCGCCGGAACCAGTCCGATCCGCGCCAACTCCTCGATCATCGCGGCGCGTTCGGCGGCCACCAGCCGCGCCTGCTCGACGCAGAAGCGGTGCCCCTGCTCACCCACGCAGGCGGTCAGCGCCGTCAGCGCGGGTGTCGACAACGCCCAGGGGCGTCGTCCGGCCCGAAGCCGCGCCAGCAGATCCGCCGGCCCCAGCAGGTATCCGGCCCGCAACCCGGCGAGACCGAAGGTCTTTGTCACACTGCGTATCACCAGAAGATCGGGCCAGTCGACAGATGCCAGCGACTCAGGTTCGATGACTCCGCGCGCATCGAGTGTGAGGTCGGCGAAGGCCTCGTCGACGACGATGATCCGGCCGGGACGGCGCAAGGCGTCGATCGCCTCCCGCGGATGCAGCACCGACGTCGGGTTGGTGGGGTTGCCCAGGATCACCAGATCGGCGTCTTCGGGCACGGTCGCGAGCGAATCCAGGTCACCTTCGCGCTCGGCACCCAACTGCCAGGGCGCACTCAGCGTCGTCTGTGTGATCGGCACACCCGCCGCCCGCAGGGCGATCTCGGGTTCGGTGAACGACGGCTGGATCAGCGCCGCGGAACCGACTCCCAGGCGGGGCAGCATCTCGAAACCGTCGGCGGCGCCCGACAGCAACAGCACCTCGTCGGCGCGCCGGGAGTGGGCAGCCGCGATCGCGTCGACGGCGCACTGCTCGTCGGCGGCGCTCGGGTAGCGGGCGAGGTCGGCCATCCCCGCGCGGATCGCGTCGAGCACGAACTCCGGTGGGGTGCCACGGACATTCACCGCGAAGTCGACGAGCCCCGGCGCGGCATCCTGGTCACCGTGACGTTCCGGGTCGGCGAGATCCGGCCCGCTCTGATGCACCCCCGTCTCACACACCCCGGCGTGATGCACTGCACGGAACCCAGCTGTCATGCCTTCCGACCTTACGTGCACGATGGTCGGGTGATGACGCCGCCAGATCCACGCCATCCCGAGACGGTTCTGCTCGTCGACCTCGACGGCACCGTCACCGACAGCTTCGACGGCATCGCCAACAGTTTCCGGCATGCACTCGCCGCCGTCGGGGCCCCCGAACCGGATCCGGACGTCGTCGCCGGCATCGTCGGACCGCCGATGATCGACACGCTGAACGCGTTGGGCCTCCCGCCCGAGGCCGCCGAGCAGGCGATGCGCGCATACCGGGAGCGCTACACCGACATCGGCTGGCGGGAGAACTCGGTATACGACGGTATGGCGGCGGTCCTGGCCGATCTGGCCGCGTCGGGACGCACCGTGGCGATCGCGACGTCGAAGAACCAGACCACCGCGCGCAAGATCCTTGACCACTTCGGACTCACCGAGCACTTCCGCTACATCGCCGGCGCCAGCGACGACGGCACCCGACGCCACAAGTCCGACGTCATCGCGCACGCGATCGCCGAGCTGGGTCTGCCCGTCGATCCGGACACCGGCCACGTCACCGTCCCGGTGGTGATGATCGGAGATCGCAGTCATGATGTCCACGGCGCAGCGGCATTCGGCATCTCGGCGATCCTCGTGAGATGGGGTTATTCTCTGGACGGGGAGGACCGGGACGCAGCCTGGGCGGTGGACTCCGTCGCCGAACTGCGCGACGTCCTGGGTGTGTGATCGGCACCGGACGTATAGGGTGACGGCTCAATCGACTTTGTTGAGGTAGCAGTGGCTGAGGAACTACACATCTGTTTCGTGTGCACCGGCAACATCTGTCGTTCGCCGATGGCGCAGAACATCTTCCGCACGGTGCTCGACGACGCCGGCCTGGGCGGCAAGGTACGCGTCTCGTCCTGCGGCACGAGCGGTTTCCACACCGGCGAGCCGGCCGACAACCGGGCGCGCACGGAGTTGCTCGCCCACGGCTACTCCGACGCCCATGTCGCCGCGGTTCTCGGACCCGAACACTTCGACGCCGACCTGTTCGTGGCGATGGACAACGGCCACGCGCGTGAGCTCGAACGCAAACGTCTCGGCGACCGGACCCGACTGCTGCGCTCGTTCGACCCGTCGGCCCCCGCCGACGACCTCGATCTCGCCGACCCGTATTACGGCAGCACCGAGGACTTCGTCGTGACCCGGGAGCAGATCGAGAGCTCGATGCCGGGGCTCGTCGACTGGGTTCGTGCCGAACTCGGCGTCGAGTGAACCCCGGCTTCTGAACCCCGGCGTCGGTCTCAGGGCGCCGGCGCCACCAGGTTGTGCACGAAGCGCATCTTGGTCAGGACCGGTCCCGGCAGCACGAACGGGTAGAGATCCTGGTGCCCCATCGACCTGTTGATCTGGTTGAGCGCCCACGCCAGCGGCAGCCACTCGCCGATGATGCGGTCGAAACCGACGTCACCGGGCGGCACGCTGTCGAGGGTCGTGCCCGACGGCGCCATCGCGAACGCCGCCGCGGTGTCGAGGGTGTCGCGGATGTGGAGGTAGTGCGCGAACGTCTCGGCAAAGTCCTCGGCCGGGTGCATGGTGGCGTATGACGACACGAAGCTCTGTTTCCAGCCCTCGGGTGCACCCTCCTTGTAGTGCCGGTCGAGCGCAGCCTGGTAGTCGTCGTCGGGATTACCGAAGAGTTCCTCGAAACCCGGCCGGTGATCGTCGTCGATCAGGACGAGCTGATAATAGTGACCGATCTCATGGCGGAAATGTCCCAGGACGGTGCGATACGGCTCGGCGAGCTCGACGCGCATCTGTTCGCGGTGGACGTGATCGCCTTCGGCCAGGTCAAGGGTGATCACGCCGTTCGCGTGACCGGTGATGACCGGCCCCTCCGCACTGGAGAGCAGGTCGAAGGCGAGGCCGGTCTGGGGATTCTCGTCACGGCCCTCGATCGGGAGTCCCAGTTCGTCGAGTTCGAGGATGAGGCGTCGTTTGGCGGTCTCGGTCTGCCCGAAGATCACCAGGGCCTCGGTGTCACCGTCGCCGGGACGGGTCCTGGTGAGGCGGCACGACTCGCACATGGTCGGCTTGCCGCTCCACTTCACCAGCCAGTTGCATTGCGCGACTTTGTTGTTCGCGCAGCGCTCGAGAAGGACGCCGTCGACCTCGGCCCGCCCCTTCTCGTCGAGGACATGGATCGACCGGGTCTGGAGCCAGAACCCGAGGGCACTCCGGCAGTTCAGGCAGAGGCTGTTCTCGAAGGAAAGACGCTGGCCGCACTTCAAACAGAGGAAGTCTCGCATTTCGATCACGCTACCCCGGCTCGGTAACCTGGGTGGCGTGCATGTTCTGCGAACGATCCTCCGTCCCGGGTGGATCGCCCTCGGTGTTGTGGTCGTCGCGTTCGCGGTGGCCTGCTTCACGCTGCTCGCCCCGTGGCAGCTGGGCAAGAACTCCGACACCGAACGCCGCAACGATCTGATCCGCACGGCGACATCGCTGGAGACCGAACCGCTGGCCGAGGTCGCTCCGGCCTCGACGTTCGACCCGTCGTCGGAGTGGCGCGAAATCGAGGTCACCGGCGCCTATCTCACCGAGCAGCAGGCGCTGGTCCGTCTGCGCAACGTCGGCCAGCGCCCGGCGGTCGAGGTGCTCACCCCGTTCGCCGTGGCCGGGTCGGACCGGGTGATCCTCGTCAACCGGGGCTTCGTGCGCCCCGAAGAAGGAGCCGTCCCCGACATCCCGGCACCGCCCGGCGGTGAACAGACCATCCGTGCACGCATCCGCGCCGCCGAGAGCGTCAGCGCCGACCGTGGCGCGCGCACCGAGAACGGCGCACTGACGGTGGCGACCATCAACCCAGGCCTCGTCGCCGCCGCGACGTCGGTCCCGATGGACGACTTCTACCTCCAGCTGTCACCCGACCAACCCGGCTCGCTCGGCGAGATCTCGCTGCCGCAGCTCGACACCGGCCCCTACCTGTCCTACGGCCTGCAGTGGCTCGCCTTCGGCGTCATGGCCCCGCTCGGCGTCCTCTACTTCCTCACCACCGAGATCCGCGCCCGCCGCCGCGCCGCGGCCGCCGCACGCGAGGCGGACGCCCAGCCCGTCGCCGCCGGCGCGGACACCGGCGGGTCCGAGGCAGACGCCGGCACCCCACGTTCGGCTCCCGTCCCGCCGACCGGCTCACGCGCACATCGGCGCCAGCACATGCGCGACGAACTACGCGCCGCCAGCCGCACCACCGTGACCCACCAGGTCGGACAGATCGGACACGGTCCCGACGCCGACGACGAATCGCGCGACGTCCGCGACAAACTCAGCCGGCGCTACGGCGGCTGAACCCGCTCATCTCGACGCCCGCTACCGCCCCGCACCTCGGCGGACGGCCCAACTGCGGAAGGCCCCACTGCGGAAGGCCCCACCGCGGAAGGCACCGACAGCGGCCGGCCACAGCACCGATCCCGCAACGCACGCGACCAGCGTCGCGCGCTGCACACGACGCGACAGGTCCACGGCCGCGCGCAGATCGGCAGGCCCCGGCGCGCGTCCCTCACCCAGAGTCGGTCGCAGTTCGACGCCGTGCGGATAGACCGTGCGGCCGCCGAGCTGCACACCGAGCGAACCGGCGAAACCGGCTTCGACGACCCCCGCATTGGGACTCGGGTGAGCTCCGCTGTCCCGGCGCCACGCCGTCACAGCACGCCGTGGGGCTCCGCCCACCAACACGATCAGCAAGCCGGCCAGTCGCGCCGGAACCAGATTCGCGACATCGTCGAGGCGAGCCGCGGCCCACCCGAAGTTGCGGTAACGCTCATTGCGATAACCGACCATCGCGTCCAAGGTGTTCACCGCGCGATAACCCAGGATGCCGGGGACACCGGCGACAGCGCCCCACACCAGCGGGCCGACCGTCGCGTCAGAAGTGTTCTCGGCGAGCGACTCCACCGCCGCGCGGCACAGACCGGCCTCGTCGAGCGACCGCGGATCACGTCCACACAGACTCGGGATCAACGCGCGCGCAGCCTCGACATCTCCACGCTCGAGCGCCCCCGCGACGTCATCGCCCACCCGGCACAACGAGGTGCCGCCCAGCGCGACCCACGTCGACGCGGCCGTCACCACGATCCTCACCGGAACCGACGCCCGCCGCCCCGGCCACCACGCGGCGAGCACCGTCGAACCGACCATCACACCCACCAGCCCGACGCCCGCCGACCGCGAATCGCGATACAGACGACGCTCCGCCGCGCTCGTCAACCGACCGAACCCGGCAACCGGATGCCCACGACGGGGATCACCGAACGCCTCATCGAGGCCGAACCCGAGAACCAACCCCGCAGTGGTCGCCAGACGAGCACGCCACAAACGGTCACCACCGAACAGAGCAGACACCGCGCGATGGTATCGGCCCGCCCGCCGTACCCACTCGGCCCGCTCGCTCCGCTCCCGGCGCCGTACCCACTCGGCCCGCTCGCTCCGCTCCCGGCGCCGTACCCATTCGGCCCGCTCGCTCCGCTCCCGGCGCCGTACCCTTTCGACCCGCATGCCAGACTTGGCCCCCGTGGCCAGGACAACCCCGCAGCCGAGACCCGGCCGGTACGAGATCGACACCGGCGTCGCCGAGCTCGCGCCCGACACCATCTCGGGCGGCTGGCTGCTGACGATCAACGGCGCGCACAGCTCCCACATCCACCCCGATGACCCCACCGCCCTCGACTTCGAATACCTGCGCCAGATGTCGGCCGTCATCGACGACAGGTATCCCGCCACCCAACGCCTACGGGTCCTTCATCTCGGTGGCGCGGCCTGCGCCCTCGCCCGCCACCTCGACCACCGGTATCCCGACGCCCGACAGGTGGCCGTCGAGATCGACGCCGAACTCGCCCGCCTCGTCCGCGAATGGTTCGACCTGCCACGTGCACCCAAGCTGCGGATTCGGGTGGGCGACGCCCGCGAGGTGGTGACGTCGCTGCAGCCGCGGACCCGCGACGTCGTGGTGCGCGACGCCTTCGCCGGCGACCGTACCCCCCGACATCTGACCACCCGTGAATTCACCGAGGCGGTGCGCGAAGTCCTCGAACCGGGCGGGCTGTATCTCGCCAACTGCGGCGACAGCCGCGACCTCGCCGGCGCCCGCGCCGAAGCCGCGACGATCGGCTCGGTCTTCTCCCACCTCATGCTGATCGCCGACGCCGCGATGTTCAAAGGTCGACGCACCGGCAACATCGTGATCGCAGCCAGCGACGCACCCCTCGACGCGTCGGCGACCCTCGTACGCACGCTGCTCAGCGACCCCCTGCCCGCCCAGGTTCTGTCGGGCGCCAAGGCGCGCGACTTCGCCCGCGGCCCCGCATTGTCCGACGACCCGGCATGACCGGCCGAACTCGACATACGAAGCCTGTCACCAGTCGATAGTGTGGATTCGTCTCCTCGTCGTGGCGCGGCGAGGCACCGACACCGACACCGACACCGACACCGAGGAAGCCGGGGATGACGTGACCGATCCATCGTCGCGAGCGGGCACAGTGCTGGGCCCCTATCGCATCGACAAGCTTCTCGGTCGCGGCGGTATGGGCGAGGTCTACGAGGCCTACGACACAGTCAAGGAGCGTCGTGTCGCGCTGAAGGTCTTGCCCCCACACCTGGTGCACGACAAGGACTTCCGCGAGCGGTTCGAGCGTGAGTCGAAGACCGCGGCCAAGCTGTCCGACCCGCACGTCATCCCGATCCACGACTGGGGCGAGTCCGACGGCGTCCTGTTCATCGACATGCGCCTGGTCGACGGCCAGGACCTGCGCAAACTCCTCAACTCGGGGCCGCTGCCCCCGGCCCGGGCCGTGCACATCCTCGGTCAGGTGGCGGCCGCGCTCGACGCCGCCCACCGCGACGGTCTCGTGCACCGTGACATCAAACCCGACAACATCCTCGTCGACGCCGACGACTTCGCCTATCTGGTCGACTTCGGCATCGCCCAGGGCACCACCGACAGCCGGCTCACCCAGGTGGGCACCGCCCTCGGCACGCTCGCCTACATGGCGCCCGAGCGGTTCGGCGACCAGCCGGCGGGACCGGGCTCCGACAACTACGCCCTCGCGTGTGTGCTCTACGAGTGCATCACCGGCCAACCTCCGTTCCCGTCGAAGACCGACCAGGGGCTGATGACCGCACACATCACCAAGGCGCCGCCGACGACGGGCGGAGCGCTCGACCCGGTGATCGCGAAGGGTCTCGCGAAAGACCCCGAACAGCGCTATCCGTCCGCGCGCGAACTCATCCGAGCCGCCTCCGCGGCTTTGTCGTCGCCTGCGCCGGCGACTCCACCCGCACCCCCGACCTCCGTGGCACCCTCCACCGTGCCCCCATCCCACGTGGCCCCGCCGACCTTTGCACCGCGGCCCCAGCAGGGCACACCGGGCACACCGGTGTCCTCGGACCGGCCGGTTGTCTCCCCTGGCACGCCGTCACCCGCCCGGGGATCCGGTCCGACCGGGGTGCCATCGGAACCGACGATGGTCCGCGGCATCAGTTCGGGTCCGACCATGCCCGGCCCGCAGTACTCCCCGAGCCCCGGCGGATTCGGTTCTCCGCCCGGCCATTCGGGCCCCCAGTCGTACTCGGGCCCCCAGTCGTACTCGGGCCCCCAGTCGTACTCGGGCCCCCAGTCGTACTCGGGCCCCCAGTCGTACTCGGGCCCCCAGTCCTTCTCGGGCCCCAACCAGTGGGGCGGGGTGCCGTCGGGCCCGCCGCGCAAGTCGAACACCGGACGCAACGTCGGCATCGCCGTCGGCGTGGGTGTGCTGGTGATCGCGTTGGCGGTGACCGGCATCGTGCTCGTCCTCTCCGGGTCCGGGGGTGACGACCCGGCCACCCCCAGCGGGTCGGTCAGCGCACTCCCGGCCGGCACCGTCGCCTGCGACTACACCGAACGTTCCCCGGTGGGCGGCATCACGCAGCCCGAACCCGCAGCGCAACAACCGAATACGGGCACAGTCGAGGCCGAGATCCCGATCGCCGGCCAGGGCACCATCGGCATGACACTCAATCGGGCCGAGGCTCCGTGCAATGTCGGCGCGATGGTGTCGCTGATCAGGTCGGGTTTCTACGACGGCAGCAAATGCCACCGCGCATCGGCGAAGTACCTGATCTGCGGCTCGTCGGGCGGTAAGGAGGGCACCAACCCGGGCTGGACCAGCCCCGACGAGCTGCCCGAAGACCTACCCTCGGCCGGGACGGACGACGACGGCATCCCACAGGTCACCTACCCGCGGGGCACCGTGGGCATCCTCGATCTCCCCGACGACGAGGGCGCCACCGGCTCGACCACGTTCTTCATGCTGGCCGACGACACCGAACTGCCGTTGACCTACGCGATCGTCGGCACGATGGACCCGTCCGGGCTCGCCGTTCTCGACAGGATCGTGGCGGGCGGATTCACCCCGAACGCACCCGGCGCGGCGTCGGGCCCGCCGAAGCAGAACCTGCTGATCCAGAAGGCAACCGTCAGCGGGTAGCCGAGACACGGACCGTTCAGCAGTAAGTATCGTAGGACGACACCGACTGCTGAACGAGCACATCAGAGGTACGAGGCGTCAGATCACGTAGTTCATCCGATTCAGGATCGCCTGTCCGAGTTGCTCATTGCCCTCGATGTCCGCAGCCGCGGGATCGGCATCCCGACGGCCGCCCGCACATCGCGCGAGGTTCGCCGCGTCGAGACGGATCCGGACGTCGGCGGCGCCATCACCGCCGTCGAACTCGTCGACGATGCCCGCACGATCCCCGACGACGATCCGCACCGTGCGCGGTGCGAGACCCGTGATGTCGAACAGCACGGCGCTGCCCTTGGGTGCGTCGGCACGTTTGCCCACGACGAACGGCAACGACGTCCCGATCTCGTCGAGTGCGAGCGCGGCGGGTCCGGGGTCGGAGACCGACGAGCCGTCGGTGCCGTCACGCAGGTCGATCTCGTGCACCCAGCAGTCGAAGATGCGGATGCGCATGAACCGCCCGTAGGTGTCGGCGCCCGCCGGGGTCATCGCCGGGGCGTCGAACGCCTCCTGACCCATGGCCCGCAGGGCCGCGGTGCGCACGCCGATGATCTCGTCGAGCGCGGCGAGGACCTCGGTGCGCGGCATCGGACGGAAGTGGTCGACCCATTTCTCGTTGAGCTCGCCGATGGGATTTCGGACGTGATCGAGCGCGCTGACGGTGCGGGTGGCCTCCACATCGCGGCCGTCGAGCATGCTCTCGGTCCCGATGATGTGGGCGACGATGTCGGCGTTGGTCCAGCCGGGCAGCACCGACGACGCGGACCATTGGTCGTCTCCCAGCGAGGACGCGAGTCCGGATATCGCCGCCCACTGGGCGGTCAAGGCCTCGGTCACCTCGTCGATCGGCAGGATCGTCGTCGCCATACGTACTCCTCCAGTGGTCGGCCGAGCGTTCGGATCAAACCTATCCGGCACGGGTGACTCCGAGCACCCATACACCGACTAATCCGGGTGTTCGACCTGCCGACGCGGTACCGGTCCCCCTAGGCTGGACCGCGTGTCCGCATCCGATCTCGCCGGTGAACAATTCGGCCACTACGTCATCGAAGCACTGATCGGCCGCGGCGGCATGGGCGAGGTGTATCGCGCCACCGACACCCACAAGGGCCGCGTGGTCGCGTTGAAGCTGCTCAACCCGACGGTCGCCGACAATCCGGCCTTCCGCGACCGGTTCCTGCGCGAGTCGCGGGTGGCCGCGCAGCTCAACGACCCGCACGTCATCCCGATCCACGACTGGGGCGAGATCGACGGCCGGCTGTTCATCGACATGCGTCTGGTCGACGGCCGCGACCTGCGCGCACTCCTCGCCGACGAAGGGCCACTGCCGCCCGAGCGCGCACTGCGGATCGTCGGGCAGATCGCCGACGCCCTCGACGCCGCACACCGACAGGGGCTCGTCCACCGCGACGTGAAGCCCGACAACATTCTCGTCGACCACCGGGACTTCGCCTACCTGGTGGATTTCGGCCTCGCACAAGCCGATACGGACACCCGGTTCACCAGCACGGGCACCGCCATCGGCTCGTTCGGCTACATGGCACCGGAGCGGTTCGGTGACTCTGCGGTCGGGCCCCCGGCCGACGTCTACGCACTGGCCTGCGTGCTCTACGAATGCCTCGCCGGCGCACACCCTTTCGCATCGGCGACGACGATCGAACGGTTGATCGCCGCCCACCTGACCACCCCGCCGCCTCGCCTGGGCGTCGCCGTCGATTCCGTCATCGCCCGCGGGATGGCAAAAGACCCAGTGCAGCGCCAGCTCTCGGCGGGCGCGCTGGTCGCCGACGCCGCGACCGCGTTGCGCGCCGATCCGCTCGGAGGACCGGCCACGCTGGTCCCATCCACGCCGGTCCTGTCCACCCCGGTCCTGTCCACCCCGGCGGCCACCCACTCGGGCCCCCAGTGGAATCCGACGCAGGCGGCGGTGTGGTCGGCCCCGCCCCGGCGCAGATCTCCCGCGATCCCGATCGCGCTGGCCACCGTCGTCGTCCTGCTGATCTGTGCCGGCGTCGTGGGGTGGGCTGTTCTGACGACCGATCGGGACAGCTCGGCCACCACGGCGGGTGACAGGTCATCACTGCCGGCCACCGAGCGCCCCGAATCTTCCCGAGCCACATCGGTTCCGGGCCCGACTGCACCCGCCGCCCCACCCCTCACCACGACGCCTGCCCCGCCACCACCGGCGACCCCGACGCCCACCCAGAGCAACACCCGCGGCACCGGCGACCTCGGCCTGGCCGTGCCGATCACCCGTCCGGCGTGCGACGGCACGGGGATCGTCGTGGTGGGCAACGCAGTGGCGCCGGGGGCGTACGCCACCGAGGTGCAGGCGTTCCTGGACCGGCATCCGGGCGCGAGCTACCTGCGGACCGACCAGTCCTGCGCGTCGCTACGCCAGAGCCTCGACGGCAACCCGATCTACGCGGTCTACTTCGTCGCGGGGTCCACGCTCGGCGAGATCTGCGACGTGCGCAACCGGATCGGCGGCGACGCCTACGGGAAGTGGCTGGACAACACCTCCGATCCGACAATGCTCATCACCTGCTGAGCGCTTTCCGAACAAGGACAGGATCTGTCCGCATCTTCGGGCACGATGAAGGCCATGCTGGAAACCTCCGCTCGCCTCCTCGCGCTGCTGTCGCTGTTGCAGACGCGGCGGGAGTGGTCGGGCAGGGAGCTCGCCGAACGTCTCGACATCACCACGCGCACGGTCCGCCGCGACGTCGACAAGCTCCGCGAACTGGGGTATCCGGTCGACGCCAACGTCGGCGCGCGCGGCGGGTACCGACTCGGCGCGGGCGCGGAGATGCCGCCGCTGCTCCTCGACGACCAGGAAGTGCTCGCGGTCGCGTTGGGGCTCGATGCGGTCACCACGGGCGCTGTCGCCGACATGGCCGAGGCGTCGGCGGGTGCCCTCGCCAAGCTCCGGCAGGTCATGCCCTCGCGGCTTCAGCACCGGCTCGACGCATTACGGATCGAGGCCGTTCCCCGCGCCGCACCGTCGAGTGCGGTCTCCGCCGACCGTCTCACCGACATCGCCACAGCCTGCCACCGGCACGAACGCCTGCGCTTCGACTACCGCCGCAACGACGGCCGGGAAGGGCGACGCGAGGTCGAGCCGTACCGGCTGGTGCGCAACGGGAACCGCTGGTATCTGGTCGGTTTCGACCTCGAACGCGCCGACTGGCGATCGTTCCGGGTCGACCGGATGGAACCGAAGGTCCCCACCGGCCCCCGCTTCACCCCGCGCGATCCGCCCGACGGCGGGGCGGCCGCATTCGTCCTGCGCGGCCTCGGCGCCATCTACCAGCGCGCGATCGCCCGGGTACGCATCCACGCCCCGCTCGACGAGATCGCGGCGATGGTCCACGCGTCCTGGGGCACACTGGAATCCGGCGACGAACACAGCTGCGAGGTGACGTTGAACGGGTCCTCCCTCACCTCGATCGCTCGTTGGCTGTATGCCTTCGGAGCCGACTTCACCGTCATCGAACCCGTCGAACTCCGCGCAGAACTCGCCGCGGTCGCCGACTACCACGAGCAAGTCGCGCAGAGGTACCGCCGAGCGGTCACCGCCGGGCCCTGAGTGACCTCCCACAGCCAGCGTGCACACCGAGACTTGTCTACGGTCGTTGTCATGAGGCTTCTCATCACAGGCGCCACCGGCTATGTGGGTTCTCGGCTGGTGTGTGCACTGCTGAAACAAGGGCACGAGGTCGTGGTGACCTCGCGCGATCCGCGCAAGATCGCCCGGTTCGGCTGGTCGTCGCAGGTCAGCAAGGTGGCCATGGACGCCGACGATCCGATATCGGTGAAGAAGGCGATGGCAGCGGCGGGCCGGATCGACACGGTCTACTACCTGGTGCACGGCATCGGGGAATCCGGCTTCGCCGATGCCGATCGCGACGCGGCACGCAACGTGGCCGAGGCCGCGCGCGACGCCGCCGTCGCCCGCATCGTCTACCTGGGCGGATTCGTCCCCGGCGGCGACCAACTGTCGACCCACCTGCAGAGCCGGGCCGACGTCGCCGAGGGACTCGTCGTCGAGGACGGTCCCGAGCTCGTCTGGCTGCGCGCTGCGGTGATCATCGGAGCGGGATCGACGTCGTTCGAGATCATCCGCTACATGGCCGACCGCCTTCCGGTGATCCCCGAGCCCGACTGGATCACCAACCCCATGGACCCGATCTCCATCCGCGACGCCATCCACTACCTGACCGCCGCATGCGGTCCGTCGCTACCGCCGGGCCACTACGACATCGCCGGCCCCGACCACGCCCGCTACATCTCGATCCTGCACGAGTACATCTCCGCGGTCCGCCTGCCTCGCCTGCGTCTTCCGGTGTTCGGCGTCAGCACGCGACTGGCGGGTCGGGTCGGCGGCATGCTGGTTCCGGTGCCGACGTCGCTGACCGAGGAACTGGTCACCTCGCTCGATCATCCGATGACGGCGTCCGAACACAGCATCCGCGATCTCGTGCCGCCTCCCGAGGGTGGGCTGACCCCCATGCGCGACGCGGTGCGGGCCTCGGTGCGGTCGCCGTATCCGCGCCCGGTCTGCGATCTCTACGACCTCCACCACCTCGCCGACACCGACCCGACCTGGGCCGGAGGCGATTGGCTGCGCGTGAAGCGCACTGTTGGTGAGACCATCGGTACGTCCCTCGGGGTGGCGACGAAGATCGTGGGCACCCTGCGCCCGAGCCGCGCCGGCTGACCTGCCCTGTTGCTCCGAGCGACCCCGTCCCAACGACCTAGGTGGTGATGAGTGCTGGTGACCTCGCTGGCGCGCGACCTGTACGACTCGATCGCCGTGGACCGCGACCCCGATCCCGGTAACCACTACATCCGACGCCGCTGGATCGTCGGCGTGTTCCTCGTCATCGGCGCGGTGATGCTGGGCATCTCGTTGCGCGTCGAACCCGGCGACTCCGCGTTCTACCCGCTGACCATCGGCATGGCGGTGGTGTGGACCGTCGGGGCCTTCGTGTCCGGGCCGCTGCGGCTGGGGGCCTACAGCCCCGTCGCGTCGCGGCCGCCTGATCGTCTGGGGGCGACAGCTCTCGGTACCGTCGTCGGCCTGGCCGTCGGCGCCGCATTCGTGGTGGGCGGCCTCATCGCCCGCGAGATCCCCGGGGTGAGCGACCTGGCCAACCAGGTGCTGGCCTTCGCCGATTACGGCAGTCTCGCCGTCGTCACCGCGATCACCGTGGTCAACGGTCTCGCCGAGGAGTTGTTCTTCCGCGGTTCGGTGTACTCCGCGGCGCGCCCGCACAATCCCGTGCTGGTGTCGACGGTCATCTACGTGCTGGTCACCATGGCCAGCGGCAACGTGATGCTCGGCTTCGCCGGCGTCATCCTGGGCACGGTGTGCGCGATCCTGCGGCGGAGCACGGCCGGCATCCTGGCGCCTGCGATCACCCACGTCATCTGGGGCGCCATCATGGTCCTCGCGCTACCCCCGATCTTCGCGTGAGGTAGCGACGGCCCCTCCCGCACCGGTGGACTTCATCTCGACCGCAAGACTTCGATCGAAGTCCACCAGTCGGGTTGGAGTCCACCGGTCAGCTCACCCCGCGATCTGAGGAGGCCCGGAGCCGCGGAAGGCGGTCACGACGGCCGGTTTGGGCGATCGGCGCGGAACGGCTAGATTCGTTGGCGCAGCACGGCACATTTCGTCGGCGCACGCGCGTATAGCTCAGCGGTAGAGCTCTGGTCTTACACACCAGCGGTCGTAGGTTCAAATCCTACTGCGCGCACCAGTTCTCCCGATTTCATCGCCCCATGCCGCAGTCGGCGCGGTTCGGACAACGACGGGGTTCAGCGACTCAACCACTCGCGGGTGTACACATCCTGCCAGCGCACGGAGATGTTCCGGCGTGCCGCCGCGCTGGTCTCCGGCCCGAGCGTCTCGACGAGAACCTCCTCGACGACGTCGCGCACCGTGTCCGACAGCGCGACGAGGTCGTCGGAATAGCGGGCCACCAGGCCGAGGCGGATACCGTCGACCGAGTCACCGGCACCGTCGACGGCCGCGAACACCACCAGTCGGCCCACGTCCCGTCGGATTCGGATCGCGATCATCTGTTTGATGATCCGGTCACTGACCTTGGTGCGCACTCCGTCTGAGGCGAGCGCACGTGCTGGGCGTCGCACCCGGCTGAGCCCAGCGGAAATCGACGAGATCAGGCGATCGATGTCGCCCGGCGGCTCGGCCAGTTGTCGGGAGGCCTCCACAATCCAGGCGTCGGTGAGATCAGGTGCCTCAGGCATCAATCCCCCCTCCTTCCCGCCCGTCCACGTTGGGCGTGGTGGGTGTCCGTCTGCCAGGGTCCCACGGCGCGAGACGCGTGTGCAGGAACTTCCGGCTTCGTTGGAGATGGCCGCGAACCGAACCCGTGCTGATGCGCAAGACCCGGGAGGTTTCCTCGAGGGTAAGCCCCTCCACTTCCTTGAGCCACCAGGCCGCACGGGAGGTCGACGGCAGGTTGTCGAGCTCTGCACGCAGAGCGTCGATCAGCAACTGCCTTTCGACCTGTTCCGGCGGCAGCGGTCCGGCGGCCTCGATCTCGGCGAATCTTCCGTCGACGATGGGCACATCTCTTCTGCGCCGGTGGTAGTCGACAGATTTCCGATGGGCGATTGTGAACACCCAGGTTCGGAAGGTGCTCCGAAATTCGAAGTCGGGCAGCCCCTTCCAGGCGTCCAACAGCGTTTCCTGCGTGAGGTCCTCCGCTGTCTGGGTATCGCTCACCATCCGGCGCATGTATCGCAGCAGTCCCGGTGTCATCCGCCGGACGAGCACCGCGAACGCCTCGGTGTCGCCAACCGCCGCCGCGCCCGCGAGATCGTCATGACCGAGGTCAGCCAGGTCGAGCGACAGGCTGTGACCTGAATCACTCCTATTCATGCGTGCAACTTCCCCTGTCCCTCACGACTGACCATACAGACGGATCGTGAATTCCATTTGCGATAGCACACCGAAGAGCGGTCCGCACCTGAGAATCACGACCGAAGGAGATCGACATGGCTGCCAGCTCCACCGCATCGGCACATGAGGACGCATCGACGAAGGACCACGCGAGCTCGGATGCCCCCGTCTCCGCCGGCGCCGACTCGACCAACCGCCACGCCCTGGCCCGCCGCGACAACGCAGGAGACCGCGGGCGCACCTCGATCGCCGACATCGTCGTCGCCAAGGTCGCCGGTATCGCCGCCCGCGAGATCGACGGAGTCCACGATCTCGGCGGCGCCACCGAGCGTGCGGTCGGCAGGGTCCGCGACGTCCTGCCGGGCACCTCGGTGAGCACCACCCAGGGCATCGAGGTCGAGGTCGGCGAACAACAGGCCGCCGTCGACGTCTCGATCGTCGCCGAGTACGGCGTGGCGATACACCAGCTCGCCGCCGCGGTCCGACGCAATGTGATCTCGGCGATCGAGCAGATGACCGGACTCGAGGTCACCGAGGTCAACGTCACCGTGCACGACATCGCGTTCGGCGACGACGACGACCAGAACGACGCCGCTCCCCGGGTCCAGTGATGACGGCGGATTTCCCTTCCGCGCGTCCCGACGGCAGCGATCCACCCGAACTCGCCGAAGCCCTGGCCGCAGCGGTACTGGCCGTCCCGGGTGTGACAGAGCTGCACGCCGGGATGTTCGGAGAGGTGGCGACCTACCTTCCCGGCCATCGCGTCGCGGGGGTCTCGCTGAGCGACCAGCACGGTGAGATCCACATCGTCGCCTCGCTGTCCTACGACCTCCAGGCAGTGGCCGCCGCAGTGCGCGACACCGCCGAGAAGATCGCCGCGCGACCCATCTCGGTGACGGTCGAAGACATCAGCACCGACTTCACGCCAGCACCGAAAGAAGGTGGCGCACAGTGAGTAACGCGACAATCGGAATGTTCGTGGGCCTGATTCTGGCGCTCGCGGCGATCGCCGGGGGACTTGGCGGCTTCCTGCTCGCCGTCGTCCTGGGCGCCTGCGGCCTCGTACTGGGACTCAACCGCGACGGCACCATCGATGTGGGCGCACTCCTGCGGAGCAGGGGCCGTGGCTGAGGTGACCACCGTCGCCGGAGTCACCGCGGCCACCGGCGACGGCACACCCGAACCGGCCGGGACGCTCACCATCGAAGACCGGGTCATCGAGCAGATCGCCGCGCGCGCCGCGCTCGACATTCCGGGCGTGACCCGTTATCAGGGCAACGTCGGTTCCCTCCTGGGTTCCAGCGCCGGCCGTTCGATCATCGGTTCCGATCTGCCGAGCGCCCACGTGCGGTCGTCGGGTCCGGCCGCGCGGATCTCGCTCGACCTTGCGCTCGAATGGCCGTGCCGGGTCGCCGACATCGCTCGACAGGCCCGTGACCACGTCACCGACGAAGTCGCCCGCCTCACCGGTGTCCGTCCGGTGCGGGTCGATGTCACGGTGGGTCAACTTGTGCCGGGGTCCGATGTACGTCGACGCAACAGCGGGTTCATCGACCTCCCTGCAGCACCTCGCGAGACCGCTTCCGCCAGTGCAGGTGCCAGTGCAGGTGCCGGCACCGGGACCATCCACGAGACGGAGGTGCCATCGTGACCCGATCTGCATCCGACGAGCAGACTGCACAGCGTCCTGCCACCACGGCCACACCGCCGTCTGACCGTGTCTTCACCCCGTCCGGGTTACCGGGGGCTGCGATCGCCGGGGCCGTCCTGGGAATCGCGATGATCGCGTTGGGTGTCACCGCGATCCGCGACATCGCGGTCCGGGCGGAGTGGCTCGACGGCCGCGAATGGTCGGTCACCGTCGCCGAGTGGATCCGGGATCTGCAGTGGCAGGGCTGGATGTGGCCGGCGGCCATCGGCCTCGTCCTGGTCGGACTGATACTGCTCTGGGTCGCCGTCAAACCTCGACAGCCGACACACCTGCGCATGACCCAGCCGGAGATGTGGACCCGTCCCGGCGACGTGGCACGCCGGTGCAGTGCTGCGGTATCCGACCTCCCCGGCGTCTATGAGGTCGACACGATCGTGACCCGCCGCAAGGTCAAGAGCACCGTCCTCGGTCGGACATCGGTCACTGAGCGTGACCTCATCACCCAGACGCTCTCCGACGTCGTCTCGGTTCTCGAGTCACCGCCGCGAGCCGTTGTACGGCTCCGCTTTCGAGATGGGAGAGCACGTCGATGAATCGTCTTCCCGCGTCGTTTCACCGTCTCACCGCGGCTTTGGTGGCACTGGCGCTGATCGCCGTCGGCGCCGGCGCGATCGCATGGCGCACCGGACTCGACCCCGTCGCAGACTGGATCGACAGCATCGACGAGGCGGCATTCGAGCGCAGCGCCACCGCATCGTGGTGGATCTGGGTGCTGATCGCGGCCGCCGTCGTCGCCTTCGGGTGGGGACTGCTGTTGCTGTCCACCAACATTCGTCCCCGCGCAGTCGAGGACGTCGAACTCGATGGCTCCGACGAGACAGGAACCCTCACGATCGCACCGAAACTCATCGCCGCTGCGGCCGCCGAGCAACTCGAGGGCAATCCCCTGTTCCAGAATGTGACCGCCAAGGCGATCGACGACCGCGCCCGCAGCATCATCCGGGTCCAGGCCACCGCACGGCCCGACCGGAGCTACCAGGAGATCGCCGGACCCGTCGGTGACGCCGTGACCTCCATCCGCACCGCGCTCGGGGATTCCGACGTCCATGTTCAGGCGTTCGTCCATCTCGAGCGATGACCGACGCCGACAGAGCGCGGTGACCGAGAACGAGAACCGAACGAACCCCGAAGGCACCGAGCGCCTTCGGGGTTCGCGGGTCTGTGGGGACTTCTCGACAACCCTCACGTCCCCTTCACGTTGAGGATCTGGCGCAGGGTGTGCTCGATGTCCACGAGGTCCACGGCGTCGGCCATCACCTGATCGATGTCCTTGTACGCGTCGGGGATCTCGTCGACCCACTCCTCACCGTGCCGGTACTCGATGCCGGCCATCCGCGCGGCGAGGTCGTCGGCGGTGAACCGCTTACGTGCCTCGGTACGCGAGAACCGGCGGCCCGCACCGTGCGGAGCGGAGCACAGTCCGGACTCATTTCCCTTGCCGCGCACCACGTATGACCTTGTCCCCATGGAACCCGGGATCACCCCGCGGACACCCTTGTGCGCGTCGATCGCGCCCTTGCGGGTGAGCCACACATCCTTGCCGCCGTGGGTTTCCTTCACGGTGTAGTTGTGGTGGCAGTTGATCCGATCCACTTCGAGGGGCACTGCATCGACATCGCCGGCATCCGAGGCGTACCAGTCTGCGAACACCTCGACGAAACGGTCCATCATCTCGGCCCGGTTCTCGAAGGCGAAGCGCTGCGCCCACTTCAGCTCCCGAAGGTAGGCGGCCAGCTCCGGTGTCCCTTGCGCAAGGTAGGCCAGATCGGCATTCGGCAACTGGATCGACCACTGCCGGCACAGCTTCTGGGCGATCTTGATGTGCTTCTGCGCGATCTTGTTCCCGACGCCCCGTGATCCCGAGTGCAGGAACAGCCAGACGATGTCGCGCTCGTCGAGACACAGCTCGATGAAGTGGTTACCCCCACCGAGCGAACCGAGCTGCTCGCGCCACTTCGGCGAATGCGACAGGTCGACGCCGGTGTCGGACGCCTGCCCGGCGAGAGAGTCGATACGCGCACGCGTGAAGACGAACCGATCGAGGCCGCGGTTGTAGTTGCCCGGCGACAGCGGGATCGCCGCTTCGATCGCGCGCCGCAGCGCCGCGAGATCCATCCCGTCGATGTCGGCGGCACCGAGGCGCGTCTCGACGGCGATCATCCCGCATCCGATGTCGACTCCGACGGCCGCGGGGATGACCGCGTCGGTGGTCGGGATGACCGTGCCCACCGCGGAACCCTTGCCGGCGTGGGCATCCGGCATGAGGGCGATGTGCGGGTGCACGAACGGCAGGCGGGCGGTCTCGGCAGCCTGGCGCAGGGCGTTGTCGTCCACGTGCGATGCGTAGTTGAGCACCTTGGGCGACGCCATGGTGGGCATGAGGGGGTTCCTTTCGTGGGCGCCCGGGAGCGGGCCCTCACATCAAAGCGTCGAACCACCCCGGTGGCAAAGGAATTTCACCCTCGACAGAGGCATGGCCCGACACCGCGTCGAGCGCGGTGTCGGGCCATGCGACGTGTCAGCCGACGACGCCGAGCGCCTTGTCCCAGACCTCGTTGTCGCGCACCTCGCCCGGTCCGACCATGTCCGCGTAGACGATGATGCCGTCGCGGTCGACGAGGAAGGTGCCGCGGTTGGCGTAGCCCCGGTCCTCGTTGAACACCCCGTAGGCACGGGCCGTCTCGCCATGAGGCCAGAAGTCCGACAGGATCGGGAAGAGGAATCCCTGCGCAGACGACCACACCTTGTGCGTGGGCGACGGGCCCACCGACACGGTCACCGTGGTGACGTCGTCGTTGTCGAAGCGCGGTTGCTGGTCGCGGATGTAGCCCAGCTCGCCCTGGCAGGTGCCGGTGAACGCGAGCGGGAAGAACACGACGAGCACATTGCGGTCGGCGCGGAGAGCCGCGAGGGACACGAGCTGGTTGTTCTGATCGCGCAGCTCGAAATCCGGCGCCCGGTCTCCGACGGTCAGTGGTGCCGAAGGCAGAGCATCGCTCATACTTTCTTGCCCGCGCGCGCCTTGGGCTGGACCAGTCGGGCGGCCGACCAATCTCCCAGGCTGATCGCCGACGTCTGCGTGAGACCGGCCGTCGGGGCGGCCTCGGCGATCTCGCTCGGATCCACGTATCCGTTTTGTCCGGTCTTGGGTGAGAACACCCAGACAAACCCGTCTTCGGCGAGAGGACCGATGGCGTCCATCAGTGCGTCGACGAGATCGCCGTCGCCCTCGCGCCACCAGAGGATCACGACGTCGATGACGTCTTCGGCGTCCTCGTCGACCATCTCGGCGTCGATCGCGTCCTCGATATCGGCGCGAAGTTCGTCGTCAGTGTCCTCATCCCAGCCGAGTTCCTGCACGACCAAGCCCGCGGTCAAGCCCAATTTCTGAGCGTTGCTACCGTCTGTGGCGGCTACCACCGCGAGTGACCTCCTGAAGGTTTTGATGGTTCGTTGTCATTTGCGTGTCCGGCGTAGGCGCGTACATCTCCGTACACCGATTCGCCTGTCAGCATAGGCAACAGCCTAAAGCCTCACATTGCAAGCTGAACACCGTCGTCGATTTCGGGCGTTTCGCCGAGCCTGTCTTTCCATGGTGCACAGGCGGTCAGTACCCACGCTGCGACGGTGCTAACCGGACGGACTCGACGGCACGGTCGGCGCCGCGTCCGTCGCAGGCGCGCGCGGTGTCGCCGACGACGGTGCCGGTATGGGCGTGTAGGCGCCACACGCGTCGAGCAGGCGCTGCTTGTCGCGCGACCACTGTCCCGACACCGGATTCAGTGTGGTACGCAGCTCGCGTCGGATCGCGTCCTCGAGCCGTGCCGTCGAATCCAGGAACGTCTTCGCCGGGGCCACGACATCGGCCGGCGAGGTGTCGGTGATGTTCGGCCGGATCTGATCGGCTCCGGCGATCAGGCTCGCCCGCGCCTTGTCGTCGAGATCGCCGACGGCGGGATACGAGTGCGTCCTGTTGAGCCGGTCGATGAACGTGTTGACGCCCCGCACCATCACCACCATCGACGACATCGATTCACGGCAGAGCTCGACGCCCTCGGCGCGCACCGCGGCCGCTGCCGACGCCGACACCTCGGACCGGTAGACCGCGACCTCACCCGGGGCCGCAACACCCACACCACCAACCGTGGATGCACACGCACTCAACAGCATTCCCCCGAATGCGATGCACAGCGCCGTGGTGCCCAGAACACCCCTGTGTCCCCTGCGGCCGGGCCTGGCCTCCCCTGTGCCCAGCATCGCCTCTCCCTACTCATGAGTAACAGTTGACCGACGCTACCGCAGCCGGGCGATCGCGACAGGGTACACAGATCCAGTCGGTGCCAAGCCACCTCACATGGGGCACGATGAAGGGGGCACCGCACAACATCGGAGTGGCGGTGCCGCACGCCATGCAGCCGGACCACCACCCCGAGTCCGGCCTGTCAGAGGGAGTAGGCATCACCGTGACCAACCAGATGGAGCCCGCGACACAGGACGTCGTTCCGAGCGAAGAGGCCGACAACACCGGCGCCCGCCCGGACGGACGACCCGGCGGCCAACGCGTCCGTGTCATCCGCGAGGGAGTTGCGTCCTATCTGCCCGACATCGACCCCGACGAGACCAGCGAGTGGCTCGATTCGTTCGACGCCCTGCTCGACGCCGCCGGACCCGGTCGCGCCCGCTACCTGATGCTGCGGCTGCTCGAGCGCGCCGGCGAGAAGCGTGTGTCGATCCCCGCGCTCACCTCGACCGACTACGTCAACACGATCCCCACCGAGGCCGAACCCTGGTTCCCCGGTGACGAGGACGTCGAACGTCGCTTCCGCCAGATGATCCGCTGGAACGCCGCGATCATGGTCCACCGCGCACAGCGCCCCGGGGTCGGCGTGGGCGGCCACATCTCGACCTATGCGTCGTCGGCATCGTTGTACGAGGTCGGCTTCAACCACTTCTTCCGCGGCAAGGACCACTCCGGCGGCGGCGACCACATCTTCATCCAGGGGCACGCCTCCCCCGGCATCTATGCCCGCGCCTACCTCGAAGGCCGGATCGACGAGACGCGCATGGACGGCTTCCGGCAGGAACACAGCCACGCCGGCGCGGGCGGCGGCTTGCCGTCGTACCCGCATCCGCGGCTGATGCCCGACTTCTGGGAGTTCCCCACGGTCTCCATGGGCCTGGGCCCGATGAACGCGATCTACCAGGCACGTTTCAACCACTACCTGCACGACCGCGGCATCAAGGACACCTCCGACCAGCATGTCTGGGCGTTCCTCGGCGACGGCGAGATGGACGAGCCGGAGTCGCGCGGCTTCGCCAGCTTCGCCGCCACCGAAGGCCTGGACAACCTCACGTTCGTCGTCAACTGCAACCTGCAGCGGCTCGACGGCCCGGTGCGCGGCAACGGCAAGATCATCCAGGAACTCGAGTCGTTCTTCCGCGGTGCGGGCTGGAACGTCATCAAGGTCGTCTGGGGCCGCGAGTGGGATTCGCTGCTCCACGCCGACCGCGACGGCGCACTGGTCAACCTGATGAACACCACTCCCGACGGCGATTTCCAGACCTACAAGGCCAACGACGGAGCGTTCGTCCGCGAGCACTTCTTCAACCGGGACCCGCGCACCAAGGAACTGGTCAAGGACCTCTCCGACGCCGAGATCTGGAACCTCAAGCGCGGCGGTCACGACTACCGCAAGATCCACGCCGCCTATGCCTCGGCGATGACCCACAAGGGACAGCCGACGGTCATCCTGGCGCACACGATCAAGGGCTACACCCTCGGCAAGCACTTCGAGGGCCGCAACGCGACCCATCAGATGAAGAAGCTGACCCTCGACGATCTCAAGGCGTTCCGCGACTCGACGCGCATCCCGATCACCGACGAGCAGCTGGAGAAGGATCCCTACCTGCCGCCGTACTACAACCCCGGCAAGGACTCGCGCGAGATCCAGTACATGCTCGATCGTCGCAAGACGCTCGGCGGTTTCCTGCCGAGCCGCCGCACCTCCTCCAAGGTCCTCAAGGCCGACACCAGCTCTGCACTCAAGGCCACCGCGAAGGGGTCGGGCAAGCAGCAGGTCGCCACCACCATGGCGCTGGTGCGCGTGTTCAAGGATCTGTTGCGCGACAAGGAGATCGGCAAGCGCATCGTGCCGATCATCCCCGACGAGGCCCGCACCTTCGGGATGGACTCGTGGTTCCCGACGCTCAAGATCTACAACCGCAACGGACAGCTCTACACCTCGGTCGACGCCGAACTGATGCTCGCCTACAAGGAGAGCTCCGAGGGGCAGATCCTGCACGAGGGCATCAACGAGGCCGGCTCGGCAGCCAGCTTCGCCGCGGTCGGCACGTCGTATTCGACACACGACGAGCCGATGATCCCGCTGTACATCTTCTATTCGATGTTCGGGTTCCAGCGCACCGGCGACAGCTTCTGGGCGGCCGCAGACCAGATGGCGCGCGGCTTCGTCATCGGCGCGACCGCCGGTCGCACGACGCTCACCGGTGAAGGGCTGCAGCACGCCGACGGGCATTCGCCGCTGCTCGCGGCGACCAACCCCGCCGTCGTCGCCTACGACCCGGCATTCGCCTACGAGCTCGGCCACATCGTCGACAACGGCCTCAAGCGGATGTACGGCGACTCCCCGGAGAACGTCTTCTTCTACCTGACGGTCTACAACGAGCCGATCAGCCAGCCCGCCATGCCCGAGGGCCTCGACCCGACCGGCATCGTCAGGGGCATGTACCGGTTCCAGAAGGCGCCGGAGGGCAAGGAGCATCCGGCCAACATCCTGGTGTCCGGCGTCACGATGCCCGACGCACTGCGCGCATCGCAGATGCTCGCCGAGGAGTGGAACGTCGGCGCGGACGTGTACTCGGTGACGTCGTGGAGCGAGCTCGCCCGCGATGGCATCCGCGCGGACCGCGAGGCGGTGCGCGATCCGGGCACCGAACCCGCCCCGGCTTACCTGACCGAGCTGCTCGCCGATGCGGCCGGCCCGTTCGTCGGCGTCAGCGACTACATGCGGGGCGTGCAGGAGCAGATCCGCGCCTACCTGCCGGGGACCTACCTCACGCTCGGCACCGACGGGTTCGGATTCTCCGACACCCGGCCGGCAGCACGACGGGTCTTCAACGTCGACGCGGAGTCGATCGTGGTCGCGGTGCTCGTCGCGCTCGCCCGCGACGGGAACATCGACATGTCGGTGGCGGCGGAGGCCGCCGAGAAGTACCAGATCACCGACGTCTCGGCAGCACCCGAGCAGACCAGCGATCCGGGCGTCGCCTGACGCCGCTGCCCGACGGGTACTGGTCGACCTTCGGCGTGTGCGCGCCGACGCCGAAGGTCTAGATTTGAGGTCGTGTCCGATGCGCGCGTGAATCAGAAGCCACCACAGGCTGACGTGTTCGGTGCGCGAGGGGCCCATGTGCCGGCCCCCGCCACCGTCCACGACGCGCTGCCGGACACCCTCCTGCGGCGGGTCAAGCAGTACAGCGGCCGCCTGGCGACCGAGGCCGTTCATTCGATGCAGGATCAGCTGCCGTACTTCTCCGATCTCGACGCCGCCCAGCGGGCGAGCGTGCAGCTGGTCGTGCAGACCGCGGTGGTGAGCTTCGTCGAGTGGATCCAGGATCCCGAGGGCAACGTGAAGTTCACGGTGCAGGCCTTTCAGGTGGTCCCGCAGGATCTGGCCCGGCGCATCACGCTGCTGCAGACCGTCGAGATGGTCCGGGTGGCGATGGAGTTCTTCGAGAAGTGGCTGCCGCTTCTCGCCCGCAACGACGACCAGCTCCGTGCACTGACCGAGTCGGTGCTGCGCTACGGCCGCGAGATCGGTTTCGCCGCGGCGTCGATCTACGCCTCGGCCGCGGAGTCACGGGGCGCGTGGGATTCCCGGCTCGAGGCGCTGGTCGTCGACGCCGTGGTCCGCGGCGACTCCGGTCCGCAGCTGCTCTCCCGGGCCGCCGCCCTCAACTGGGACTCCGACGCACCGGCCACCGTCATCGTCGGGACACCGCCGCCCGAACAGAACGTGTCGGTACCCCTGGCCATCCACAACACTGCCAAGCAGTTCGACCGGTCGGCCTTGTCGGTGGTCCAGGGGTCGGTGCTGGTGGCGATCGTGAGCGGTCCCGCACGGCCGACCGAGAAGTTCGTCTCCGCCCTGCTCTCGCACTTCGCCGACGGGCCGGTGGTGATCGGTCCGACGATGCCGAACCTCGGCAGCGCACACGCGAGCGCCGTCGAGGCGATGGCCGCGATCGAGGCCGTGGTGGGCTGGCCGAGCGCTCCGCGGCCGGTTCACAGCCTCGAATTGTTACCCGAACGAGCCCTCAACGGTGACGAGTCAGCGGTGACCACTCTGATCGAATCTCTGGTCGAACCGCTTGCCGAGGGCGGCACGACCCTGACCACGACGCTGGAGGCCTACCTCGACTCCGGCGGCTCGGTCGAGTCGTGCGCGCGCGTTCTGTACATACATCCAAATACCGTCCGCTACCGACTGAAGAAAATTGCGGAAATCACACGGCGTGACCCAACCAACCCTCGCGATGCCTACGTTCTGAGGATCGCGTCGACGGTAGGTCGTTTGACACACTTACGGCACAAATCACAACCTTCTGTCACTTGAGCACCAGGCGTAACTGTCCGATTTACCGTTTCCGCTGATAGGAGCCTTAAGACAACGGTTCGGTAACAAATCTCAGACTGATGACAAACCAGGTGACCCCGCGGTGACGTTTGTGGGAACCCCACAAAACACGGCGACAAGGTTCATGCTGTTCCACACCCACACAGAGCGCTCAAACAGTGTTCTCTGGTCACGTGCTCTCCATGCTTGCTCCAGGCCAGGGTTCTCAGACACCCGGTATGCTCACGCCGTGGCTCGATTTGCCCGGCGCACGTGACCAGATCGCGACGTGGTCGAAGATGACCCGGTTGGATCTCGAACGGCTCGGCACCACTGCCACAGCCGAGGAGATCACCGACACCGCGGTGACCCAACCGCTCGTCGTGGTCGCTGCCCTGCTGGCTTTCGACGAGGTCCGCAAGAATCGCGAACTGCCCGCAGATGCGGTTGTCGCCGGTCACTCGGTCGGCGAACTCGCTGCCGCGGCGATCACCGGCGTGATCTCCGCCGACGAGGCCGTGACCCTCGCCGCCCTCCGCGGTGCGGAGATGGCCAGGGCCTGTGCGCTCGAACCCACGACCATGGCCGCCGTCCTCGGCGGCGACGAGGCAGCCGTGCTCGCCCGTCTCGACGAACTCGAACTGGTCCCGGCCAACCGCAATGCGGCCGGTCAGATCGTCGCGGCCGGTGCGGTGGCGAAGATCGACGCACTCATCGCCTCCCCGCCGGAGAAGGCGCGCGTCCGCAAACTGGCCGTCGCCGGCGCCTTCCACACGCACTTCATGGCTCCCGCCCAGGAGGCCGTTGCCGCCGCGGCCGCGCGGATCACCCCCGGCGAGCCCACCCGGACACTCCTGTCCAACTCCGACGGGCAGCCTGTAACGAATGGCGCCGAAGCTCTGACAAAACTGGTGGGACAGGTGACCAAGCCGGTCCGCTGGGACCTCTGCTCGGCGTACCTGCGTGAGCACGCCGCCTCCGCCCTCGTGGAGCTGCCACCGGCGGGCACCCTGGTGGGGATTGCCAAGCGTGAGCTGAAGGGCACCCCAGCGCTGGCTCTCAAGGAGCCCGGCGACATCGCGAAGATCACAGAACTTGGATAGCGGTCGCGGGTAATCCGCGGCCCCCGGAACGCCGGCTCACATGCAGGCGTGTCCAAGCGCGCGGACTCCTTCGGTCCGTTCTGCGCTCCGGAAGTATGTAAGTCAACGAAGCAAAAACGAAAGGGAACCACACAGTGGCTGCCACCCAGGAACAACTCATTGCCGGCATCGCCGAGATCATCGAGGAAGTCACCGGCATCGAGCCGTCCGAGGTGACCCTCGAGAAGTCGTTCGTCGATGACCTCGACATCGACTCGCTGTCCATGGTCGAGATCGCCGTGCAGACCGAGGACAAGTACGGCGTGAAGATCCCCGATGAGGATCTCGCCGGCCTGCGTACCGTCGGCGACGCCGTCGCGTACATCCAGAAGCTCGAGAACGAGAACCCCGACGCCGCAGCTGCCATCAAGGCACAGGTCGAGGCAGACCAGAACTGATGACCTCCCCTTCCCTCCGCGAGTACTCCACGCTGGGTGGGAACTTCCCGAGCGTGGTGGTCACCTCCATGGTGGCCACCACCTCGTTGGGTGAGGACCTCGACTCGACGTGGAAGAACCTGCTGGCCGGCGAGTCCGGCATCGGTGAGCTGACCGACGACTTCATCACCAAATACAACCTGCCGGTGCGTATCGGTGGTCGTCTGCTCAAGGACCCGTCCGAAGAGGTCACGCGGGTCGAGTCGCGGCGTATGGCCTACGTCGAGCGCATCGCGCACATCCTGAGCAAGCGCCTGTGGACGCAGGCCGGCGAGCCCGAGGTCGACAAGGATCGCCTTGCTGTCGTCATCGGCACCGGCCAGGGCGGCGGCGATGCGATGATCGACGCGGTCAAGGCCATGGAGAGCACCGGCAACTACCGCAAGGTGTCCCCGCTTGCCGTGTCGATGGCCATGCCCAACGGGCCGGCCGCCGTCGTCGGGCTGAACGTCGGTGCACGCGCCGGTGTCATCACCCCGGTGTCGGCCTGCTCCTCCGGCGCAGAGGCCATCGCGCACGCCTGGCGTCACATCGTCATGGGTGACGCCGACATGGTCGTCACCGGCGGCGTCGAGGGACACATCGACGCCGTGCCGATCGCAGCGTTCTCGATGATGCGTGCGATGAGCACCCGCAACGACGACCCGAAGGCCGCCTCGCGTCCGTTCGACTCCGACCGCGACGGTTTCGTCTTCGGCGAGGGCGCAGCCATGCTGATCATCGAGCGCGAGGAACACGCCAGGGCACGCGGCGCGCACATCCACGCACGTCTGCTCGGCTCGGGTATCACCTCCGACGGCTTCCATCTCGTGGCACCGGATCCGAGCGGCCAGGGCAATGCCCGGGCGATGGCCAGGGCCCTGCAGTCCGCAGGTCTGCAGAAGTCCGACATCACCCACATCAACGCGCATGCCACGTCGACGCCCATCGGTGACACCGCCGAGGCGGCGGGCATCATCTCGGCGATCGGACAGCACGCAGCGGTCTACGCGCCGAAGTCTGCGCTCGGCCATTCCATCGGTGCAGTCGGGGCGCTCGAGTCGGTCCTCACCATCAAGAGCATCGAGGAAGGCGTCATCCCGCCGACCCTCAATCTCGAGAACCAGGACCCGGAATGCGACATCGACGTCGTCCACGGTGAACCGCGGTACGGACAGTTCGAGTACGCGATCAACAACTCGTTCGGTTTCGGTGGGCACAACGTGGCGCTCGCCTTCGGTCGCTACTGACGCAGTCGCCACCGAACTCACCACTCGGCGGGTGGCCACCACGACGGTGGCCACCTCGCCGAGTATTCACGAGCAGGTGGGCGACAACGACGTCGCCGCCGTGTGACCCGGCAGCACCCCCGACACCCAGGAGACCGCGATGACGACCTTGGCTCCCACCCCTGGCCGCGAAGAGGCCGCCGATCCCCGCGACCCGCTGTTGCGGCTGACGAACTTCTTCGACGAGGGCACGATGTCGTTGCTCCATCCGCGTGACAAGTCGGGGGTCCAGGCGGCGATCGGCCTGGTCCACGGCGTGCGCACGGTCTCCTACTGCACCGACGGCACCGTGATGGGCGGGGCCATGGGTGTGGTGGGGTGTGCCCACATCGTCAACGCCATCGACACCGCCATCACCGAGCAGGCGCCGGTCATCGGCATCTGGCACTCGGGTGGTGCTCGCCTCGCCGAGGGTGTCGAGGCGTTGCACGCGGTGGGTCAGGTCTTCGAGGCGATGGTGCGCGCCTCGGGTTACATCCCGCAGATCTCGGTGGTCGTCGGTTTCGCCGCCGGCGGTGCCGCCTACGGACCGGCGCTGACCGACATCGTGATCATGGCGCCCGCCGGTCGCGTGTTCGTCACCGGCCCGGACGTCGTCAAGAGCGTCACCGGCGAGGACGTCGACATGGAGTCGCTCGGCGGCCCCAACACCCACGGCAAGAAGTCGGGTGTCTGCCACATCGTCGCAGATTCCGAGCCCGACGCCCTGTGGCGCGCCCGTCGTCTCGTGTCGACGTTCACCCAGCAGGGACACTTCAACCGGGAGCGGGCCGAGGCCGGCGACACCGATCTCAAAGCCCTACTGCCCGAATCCAATCGACGCGCCTACGACGTCCACCCCGTCGTCGAGCAGCTGCTCGACCGTGGTCTGGCCGCCGACGGCGAGACCGAGATCTCCAGTTTCGAAGAGCTGCAGGCCAAGTGGGCGCCGAACATCGTCATCGGCTTCGGCAGGCTCGCGGGTCGCAGCGTGGGCGTGATCGCCAACAACCCACTGCGCATGGGCGGCTGCCTCAACTCCGAGAGCGCCGAGAAGGCCTCTCGTTTCGTTCGTCTCTGCGACGCCTTCGGCATCCCGCTGATCGTCATCACCGACGTTCCCGGGTACCTGCCGGGCGTCGGTCAGGAGTGGAACGGCGTGGTCCGACGCGGCGCCAAGCTGTTGCACGCGTTCGCCGAGTGCTCGGTCCCCCGCGTCACGCTGGTGACGCGAAAGATCTACGGCGGCGCCTACATCGCGATGAACTCACGCGCCCTCGGGGCCACGGCGGTCTTCGCGTGGCCGGGTTCCGAGGTCGCCGTCATGGGCGCCAAGGCCGCCGTCGGCATCCTGCACAAGAAGGCACTCGCCGCCGCACCCGACGACGAGCGTGAGGCTCTGCATGAGCGTCTCGCCGCCGAGCACGAGGCCATCGCCGGTGGCGTGGGCCGCGCACAGTCGATCGGCGTCGTCGACGAGATCATCGACCCGGCACGCACCCGCAGCATCATCGCCGAGGCGCTCGCCGCCGCACCCGCCCGTCGCGGGCGGCACAAGAACATCCCGCTGTGACGGAGTGATCCCGCTGTGATGTAGGGATCGACTGACAGACAGCGCAAATCGCCCCGGTCGTCGACCGGGGCGATTGCCGTTCTGTCCTGCGCGGGTCAGCCCACCCGCTGCTGCAGCCAGGTCACCTCGGCCCCTGCGCCGCCCATGCGGTATTGCTCGAGAGCGTTGTCCCATGCGGTGCCGAGCGCACCCTCCAACTCGCCTGCGAGGCCGGCACTGTCGGGCTGCGATTCGATCATCGAACGCAACTGGTTCTCGCCGATGATGACGTCACCGTTGGCGCTCGTCGAACCGCGCCAGAGGCCCAGTCCGGGGACGTAGCAGTAACGTTCGCCGTCGACGCCCTCGCTGGGGTTCTCGGTCACCTCGAAGCGAAGTGCCGACCACTCGCGCAGGGCGGTCACCAGACGCGCAGCAGTGCCCACCGGCCCTGCCCAGTCGACAGTCGCACGCTGCATACCCGGCTCGGCATCCTGTGCCGACCATTTCAGGTTTGCGCGCGCATTCAGGGTCGACGACAGAGCCCACTCCACATGTGGGCACAGCGCCACTGGCGCCGAGTGGATGTACACCACTCCTGTTGTCATGTCCGCAAACTGGTTCAGATTGCGCACCTTGTTCACCTCCGGTTGTCGACGAGGAACGTCTTCCCCAACACACCTCGCGACACCGCTATCACAGTCGTATCGCCAATTGTGCCCCATGATGCACGTGTTGCGCTAGTTTCTCGTGCGAGAAATGTTCAGTTCTGTGACGAAAGTTTACTGACGATGCTGTCGTTGAAGTCGCTCCACAGCGGTTTCGCCCACCCACCGAAGGCGCGGTCGGTGAGCACGACGCAGGCCGCATCGAGGTCGGGGTCCACCCAGAGATAGGTTCCGGCCTGGCCGAAGTGCCCGAAGGTGCGCGGCGAGTTGCCCGCCCCGGTCCAGTGCGGTGACTTCTCCGACCGGATCTCGAATCCCAGTCCCCAGTCGTTGGGCCGGTGCTTGCCGTACCCGGGGACAAAGCCGTCGAGTCCCGGGAACTGCACCGACGTCGCGGTCCGCAGCGTCTCCGGTGCCAGCAGCTGCGGACTCAGCAGATCCTGGGCGAACCGGGCCAGGTCGGCCACGCTGGACCGGGCGCCGTGACCTGCCGGCCCGTCGAGCGTCGTCGAGGACAACCCCAGTGGCGTGCAGACGGCGTCGGCGAGGTACTCGGCGAAAGCGATGCCGGTGGCCTCGGCGACCACCTCCGCGAGGACCTCGAAGCCTGCACTCGAATAGATGCGACGCTCCCCCACTCCCGCTTCGGCTTCTCGCGAGTCGAAGCCGAGCCCCGAGGCGTGGGCCAGCAGGTGCGCGATCGTCGCGCCCGGCGGGCCGGCAGGGTCGTCGAGCTCCACCGCCCCTTCCTCGACTGCCACCAGAACTGCGTGGGCCACGAGGAGTTTGGTCACCGAGGCGAGTTCGTAGACGCGAGCGGGGTCGCCGAATTGCTCGGCGACCCCGTCGCGGGTGATGATCGCCGCCGACACATGGTCGACGGGCCATTCCGTCAGAGAATCAAGGACCGTCACATCGGGTCACGTTACCCGTGGGCACGCGACCGGCGGATGGCGACAGAGTCACCAGTCCTCTTCGGTGTAGCGGATGACACCGCGGATGTTCCTGCCCTCCAACATGTCCTGGTAGCCGTCGTTGATCTGGTCCAGGCGGTACTGGCGGGTGATCATGTCGGCGATGTTGAGCTTGCCGATCTTATACATCGACAGCAGCTTCGGGATGTCGAGCTTGGGGTTGGCACCGCCGAAGATGGAGCCCTGCAGGTTCTTCTGCAGCAGCGTCAGCATCGCGAGGTTGAGGGTCACATCGCTCTCGAGCATGTTGCCCATACCGGTCAGCACGCAGGTGCCTCCCTTGGCGGTGATGCCCATCCACGTGTCGACGTCCTTGCCGTGGACCTCGCCGACGGTGACGATCACCTTCTGGCACATGCCGCCGTGGGTGGTCTCGGCGATCGCCATGCCGGCCTCTTCGACCGACGCGTACGCCGCGGTGGCCCCGAACTTCAGTGCCTGCTCACGCTTCCACTCCACCGGATCGATGGCGAACACGTTGCGGGCACCGGAGATCACCGCACCCTGCAGGGCTGCGGTTCCGACGCCACCGACACCGACGATCGCGACGTCTTCGCCCGGGCGCACGTCGCCGCTCCGCGTCGACGAGCCGTAGCCGGTGGGGATGCCGCAGCCGCACAGTGCTGCGACCTCGAACGGGATGTCCTTGTCGATCTTCACCGCCGACGCCTCGTGCACCACCATGTACGGGGCGAAGGTGCCCAGCAGGGTCATCGGGTAGACGTTCTCGCCGGCTGCTGTCTGGATACGGAAAGTGTTGTCCGACACCGCTTCGCCCTGCAGCAGCATGGCACCGAAGTCACACAGGTTGGCCATGCCCGACTGACACGACGGACACTTGCCACACGACGGGATGAACGACAGCACGACGTGGTCGCCGACCTCGAAGTCGGTGACACCTTCGCCGACCTCGGCGACGACACCCGCGCCCTCGTGGCCGCCGAGGATCGGGAACCCGGCCATCGGGATGCCACCGGTCATCAGGTGATGATCGGAGTGGCACATACCGGCCGCTTCCATCTTGATCTTGATCTCGTGGGCCTTGGGATCGCCGATCTCGATCTCCTCGATCGCCCACGGCTTGTTGTGCTCGCGCAGCAGCGCACCCTTTGTCTTCACTGATCTCCTCCGTTCGAACCCGGCAACATCTCGCCCCGGGAGGTTTTCCACACTCCGACGGTTGCCGACTCTTGTGACAGTAGTCACTCAACCACAAAAGTGGAACGTGTTCTAGTGCGTGTGTCTTCGTGGCGTCTCGGCCGGCGTGCGCGACTGACCAGCACAAAACACGACGACCCGGACGCGGGTGTCCATGCCCAGGTCGAACGTGTTCTGCCCCGAGGCGCTCGGCACCTGGCCTCAGTTGGCCAGGCCGGCGTCCTTGCTGCCGTAGCTCTTCCGCAGCGTCGGCTTGACGACCTTGCCGCCGGCGTTGCGGGGCAACTCCTCGACGATGACGATGTCCTTCGGATGCTTGAAACGCGCGAGATTCTCGTTCAGGTAGGGCTCGAGATCGGCGAGGGTCAGATCCTCGACGCCCTCGGCGAGCACGACGACCGCCACCGGGACCTCGCCCCACTTCTCGTGTGCCCGACCGATGATCGCGGCCTCGGTGATGCTCGGATGCCCGAAGAGGACGTTCTCGACCTCGGCGCAGTAGATGTTCTCGCCACCGGAGATGATCATGTCCTTGGCGCGGTCGACGACGTAGAGAAATCCCTCCTCATCCTGTCGCACGAGGTCACCGGAGTGGAACCAGCCGCCGGCGAACGCATCGGCGGTGCCCTGCTCGTTCTGCCAGTAGCCCTTCATCATGTTCGGACCGCGGTAGACGATTTCGCCGATCTCACCCTGCGCGACGTCGTTGCCTTCCGGGTCGATGATGCGGGCGGTCACCGCGGGCACCACCTTGCCGATGGACCCAATCTTGCTCAGCGCATCCTTGCCCTCGAGCACGCAGGTGATGGGCGACATCTCCGTCTGGCCGAAGACCGCGACGTTCAGCGCATCGGGGAAGGTCTCGTTCATCGCGCGCAGGACGGTGTCAGACGCCGGGGCCGCACCCCAGCTGATGACACGCAGCTTGAGGTCGCGCGGCTTGGCCTGCTGTGCCGCGCAGACGGCCTGCCACTGGGCGGGCACCAGGAAGATCGAGGTGGTGCCCTCCTTCTCGATGGTGTCGAGCATGTCGTTGGGGTCGAACGCACCGAGGGGGTGGATCACCGAGAGCGCGCCCATGTAGAACAGCGGCGCCATCGCGCCGAGTCCGGCGATGTGGAACATCGGTGCGACACATGAGCCGATGTCGTCGGACCGGGTCTGCAGCGCCTGCAGGCAGGTGACGGCCTGCGCCTGCATGTTGGCGTGGGTCAGCATGGCGCCCTTGGGTTTTCCGGTGGTACCCGAGGTGTACATGATGAGTGCGACGGTCTCTTCGGGGACGTCGATCTCCTCGAGATCCGAGGAATCCTCGGCGACCAGCGCCTCGAAGTCGAGGTGGGTCTCCTTGTCCGATCCGCCGACAACGATGATGTGGTCGATCGCATTGGTCGACGCGGCCACCGCGTCGGCCAGGGGTGCCAGCAACGTCTCGGTGACGATGACCTTGGACCCGCTGTCGTTGACGAGGAACGCGATCTCCGCGGGACTCATGCGGATGTTGACCGGTACCGGGATCGCGCCGATCAGGTTGGCGCCCAGAACCGCTTCGACGTACTCCGAGCGGTTGAGCAGCACGACGAGGACACGGTCACCGAATCCGACCCCGCGGCGGCTCAGTGCCGCGGCGAAGGCGCGGCTGCGCTCGTCGAGCTCCTTCCAGGTGGTGACCTTGCCCAGGAACTTCAGCGCGGGTGAGTCCGGGGTCATGAAGGCGTGGCGTCGGATCTGGTTGTTCCAGTGATTGCGGCGCGAGCGCAGGGGCTCGGTGGCCAGGTCGCTGACGGTGTCGACGGTCGCGGTCATACGATCGGTCTCCTCGTTGTCTTTCGTGGTGATGATGGTGTCGAAAACGGTTGCGGCGCGCCGATTGTGCTCAGCCAGGGCTCACTTGGAGGTGCCGGCGAAGGCGGTGATCGCCGCCTGGAACTCCGGGGATTGCAGCAGTTCGGTCTGACCGTCGAGTTCACGTTCGATCGCGGCGTCGAATCCGGCCATGGTGTGGGCGTCGAGCGCAGACTTGGTGAGGCGCAGCGCCGCGCGGCTCTTGCCCGCGATCTTGAGCGCGACCTTCTCGACGGCCTCATCGAGAGCTTCACGATCGTCGTAGACGCCGTTGACGAGTCCGGCGTCGAGGGCCTCACCGGCACGCAGTTTCTCGCCGAGCAGTGCCAATTCGTTGGCGCGCACGCGGCCGACCGCGGTGGCGAACGACATCGACGCCGCCCCGTCGGGCATGAGCCCGATGTTGATGAACGCGAGGAGGAAATACGATCGCGCCGTCGCGTAGATGAGGTCGGCACCGAGGGCCAGCGACGCTCCGATCCCGGCGGCCGCGCCGTCGACCGATGCGATGACCGGGACCGGGACGCAACGCACGGCGCGCACGAGTTCGGAACCGGCGGAGATGATCTGGCGGGCCTGGCCTGCGGTGAATCCGGACGCGCCGTCGGCGGTGGACTGGTCGGCGAATCCCAGGACGTCGGCACCGGCGCTGAAGCTGCCGCCCGCGCCGTCGATGACGACCACCCGGATGTCATCGCGGGCCGACCACTCGGCCATGGCCTCCCTGATCGCGAGGTTGGCGCCGGTGTCGAGGGCGTTCATCCGCTCGGGCCGGGAAATGGTCAGCCGAGCAACGCCCCGGTCGTCCACCTCCGTCACGACTCCACCGTCTGTGATCTCGTCGCTCACAACTCTCCCCACTTGTCACCGGATCGCCAGACACAGCCGATTGCATCTGTGTCATCGCTTAGACTACTACCACAATGCGACGTAGATCACGCGAATTCTCATTAACTTATGGTCCGCAGACATCCGCATGTGCTGGGGTTTTCGGTACCGACATGGAATTCCTCCTGGTGAACGACGTCTCCGGCTACGCTTGGTCGCCATGACCGCGCACCCCCAGACGTCGCCGCCCGACGGGTCGGGCACGCGGCGTCGCCGTCCCGCCGATCGGCGCCGGCTCATCGTCGACGCCGCGGCCAAGGCCTTCAGCGACGGCGGCTATCACGCGGTCCGTCTCGACGACATCGCCAACGCGGTCGGCATCTCCGCACCGGCCCTGTATCGCCACTTCCCCAACAAGTACGCGTTGTTCGCCGAGACCACGGCCCAACTGGCAACGGACCTGCGCACCACCCTCGACACGGTCGACACCGAGGGTCCGGGTGAACTTCGCTCGCTGATCGAGGCGATCACGACCACGTCGTTCGAGAACCGCCGCAAAGGCGGTCTCTACCGCTGGGAGTCGCGGTACCTCGAGGCCGCGGACTCCGCCATCGTGCGCGACGTCGTGGTCCATCAGCACCGCCGCGTGCGCGCCGCGGCCCGTCGACTCCGGCCATCGTTGTCCGACGCCGACGCGAATCTGATCACCGCGGCGATGACGAGCGTCGCGGCCAGTCCGACGACCCATCGCGCCGCACTGCCGTTGCGCGAGGTCGCCGTGCTGATCCCCGACGCCGCCCTCGGCCTGCTCGACGCCGAGCTCCCCGGACCGGCCGCACCCGGCGAGCCCGCGGTGGCCGGTCTGGCGCCCGCCGCCAAACGCGAGGTGATCCTGACCGAGGCGATCAATTTGTTTGCCGCGCGGGGTTTCCGGGACGTCACCATCGAGGACATCGCCCACGCCGCCGACCTCCCGGCGTCCGGGGTGTACCGGCACTTCCCGAGCAAGGTGGCGATTCTCGAGGCGTCGTTCTGGCGGGCCACCGATCGGGTGACCTCCACGATCTCCGACGCCCTTGCCGCGTCGACGACCCCGCACCAGGCGATTGTCACCATGGTCGACCGTTACGTCCGGTTGGCTTGCAGCACAACCGAACTGATCAGCATCTACGAAACCGAGATCGGCCACGCCAGCCCCGAGGCGCGTGCGGCGTTGCACAACCAGCAGCGCATCACCGTCGACGAGTTCGCCACCTGGGTCAGTCGCGAACGGCAAGGGCTCACGATCCCGCAGACCCGGTTCCTGGTCCACGCGGCGCTCAACGTGGTCACCGACCTCTCGCGTCAGTCGCCGCAACCCTCCCCGGAGCGCATCGAGACACTGTCGACCCGAATCCTGTTGGGCACCAACTCCGTCGCCGATTGATCGCCCGGGTGGTGGTTGGGCCGCGTCGAAGCGACCCGTCCACCCACGCGCTACAGCACCGCGAAGTCCTCCATCAACCAGCGTCCATCTTGTTGCACGAGAGTCACTTTCACTCTCGACTGGTACGGAAATCCCTCGGGGAACTGCTGTGCGGTCTGCGGTGATTTCAGGGTCTGGTCGAGCGTCACCAGGACAACGGCCTTGCCGTCTCCGGACGACATGACCCCGGCGTTGTCGGCTTTGGCGGTGGAGACCGCCTCGGCTTCGGTGGAGCCGCGTCGAGCGTCTTGCGAGGACTCGATGTAGGTCTGCGTGAACGCAGGTGTCGAGATCTCACGGATGCGCCGATCGAGGTCGGAGTAGTCGGCGGAGTTGTAGGTGGAGATCTCCGATGCGTAGCGGCGGGCCGTGTCGAGGATCGTCGTCGTGTCGGCGGTGCCGGCCGACGCGGCGTCGGCGCGGCGCTCGGCATCGACGTACAGCACCGCCAGGACTGCCGTCGACGCGACGAGCACGACGACCGACGCCACCATCACCGCCACGGCCCACGAGCGGCTGCCGATCTTCGACGCCCAGCGCGTCCATCGTGCACCGCCACCACCGCCGCCGGCGACCAGTTTCCGGGGGGTGCGGTCTTCGTCCACGGCCCCCGCGGTGTCTTGAGTCCTGCCTTGCGTCTCGCCCTCGGCTCCGCGTCGGGATCTCGCGGCTTTGCGCGCGGCCTTCGCGGCCTTCTCATCGGCCTCGGCGCGGTACTTTTCCCGGTTGGTGCGATTCGCCTGCAGGAACTGGTCGCCGTCGAGTGGCGTCACACCCGCTTCCTCCGACGACGGCTCGACGACCGGTTGCTCGTCGGCCTCGACGCCCGAGTCCACATCGGCGGTATCGGGGGCTTCGGAGGTGGGGTGCGACTTCGGCATGGGTTCAATGTAGCGAGACGCTGCCGAGAGCTACGTCTCCCTGTCCAATCGGCGGGGCTCGCGTCACAGACTCCCGAGGTTCAGCGACACCCACTGCTTGGGCTCGAGGTACAGCTTGGTCTGCGGTCCGTGGTCCCGCTCGGCCATCTCGAGGTACGGGTCCACCGCTTGCGGCGGAAGGTAGCGAGACGCCATTTCTTGCAGGTCACCACGGGTACCGGCCACCATGTCCACGGCGTCGCCGGAGACCGACACATACATCAGCCGCGGCGACACCTCGTCGACCATGAGCGTGAACCGGCCGGCCGCCCGGATCAGCTGCAATTTGCGCGACTCGGTGCCGGTGAGCAGCCACGGGCGGCCGCCGGGTTCGTAGTGGTACCAGATCGGCACCGTCAGCGGTGCGCGGCCGGGCTCGGCCTCCACCGACAGCGCGGCGACGTGCGGCTCGGCCAGAAACGCTTCTCGTTCGGTTGTGGTGAGTGCCATGTTCCGACGGTAAACCGCATCACCGACACGCACGCCGCGATTTCGCGCGGACCTACTTCCAGGGCGCGAGAACTTCCGCGGCACGCTCGGCCAGCACCATCTGGAAAAGCGGTCCGAAGCTGACCCGACCCACCCCGAGTGCGGCCAAAGCGGCCTTGGTGTGGTTCACGGGGTGCCCGATCGCATTGATCGGCAACGGCAGTTCGTCGACGAGTCGCTTGTAGGTGGCGTCGTCGTGGAAGCCCACGGGGTACAGCACGTCGGCACCGGCGTCGGCGCACAGCGTCAGGCGCGCGATGGCTCGGTCGACGCGGTCGGACTCATCCCCCACCTGCTTGAGGAAAAGGTCGGTGCGGGCGTTGATCACCATGTGGACGTCGGTGGCATCCGACGCCGCGCGCAGCGCCCCGACGAAGTCGGCATGTTCCTGTGCCTCGCGGAGGCGTCCGCCCTCGCTGTGGACGGTGTCTTCGATGTTGAGGCCGACGGCCCCGGCGTCGAGCAGGCCGTCGATGAGGGTTTTCGGGTCCTCGCCGTAACCGGCTTCGATGTCGACGGAGATGGGGACGTCGACGGCGTCGGTGATCTGCTTGATCCGGGTGGTGAGCTCGGTGAAGGTGAGACCTTCGTTGTCGGGCTTGCCGATCGAGTCCGAGACCGGGTGGCTGCCCACGGTGAGCGCGGTGAAGCCCGCCGATACGGCCAGGCTCGCCGACCACGCGTCCCAGACCGTCGGCAGGATCACCGGGTTCCCGGGCTGGTGGAGTTCGAGCAGAGCGGTGGCCTTGCCGGCGAGTGCAGTCATGGTCTCTACAACTACGCCTGCCGGTTCCCGCATTCCGCGTGTTCGTCGAACGCGCTCGCCGACAGGTGCATTCATCGTCGGTGAGTCACCTATTTGCGCCAGAACAGATGGTGGGTGACACCGCTGGGGCTCGGGATCTTCTCGATGTGGAAACGGTCTGCCAGGTCGTCGGACGACTCCCACAGCCGCAGGCCACTTCCGATCGTGATGGGCGCGACGGCCACGTGCATCGTGTCGATGAGGTCGGCGTCGAGGAACTCGCGCACGGTGCTGACACCACCACCGATCCGCACATCCTTGCCACCGGCGGCCGCCTTGGCCTGTTCGGCAGCCTCGGCCGGAGTGGCGTCGATGAAGTGAAATGTGGTGTCACTCAGGGTGAACGACGGACGGAGGTGGTGGGTCAGGACAAAGACAGGTGAGTGGAAGGGCGGCTCATCGCCCCACCACCCCTGCCATTCGTGGTCGGTCCACGGCCCGCGCTGGTGCCCGAACTTGTTGCGGCCCATGATCTCGGCACCGATGTTGTGGGTGAAGTCGCGGGTGAAGTAGTCGTCGAGCCCGCGACTACCTCCGGGGTCGGTCCGGTTGGGCCAGCTGGCCGTGGCACCGGCCCAGGACATCAGGTCCCAGGGTTCGACGCCATCTCCGAAGGGACGCTCGAAGCTCTGGTTCTCACCCGCGCCGACCCCGTCCTGGGAGACCGAGAAATTCTGCACCCTGAGTAGCTGCGCCATGACCATCCACTTCCGTCGTCGTCAGGTTGAAACAATCTGATCAGTACGGACCACCGGCCGCAGCAAAACTCATCGTTCAGGCGATCGCGTCCCGGATCACCTCGGCTACCGGCGTCGACGCACGGCCGATCAGTGCCTGGAGGTCACCCGAATCCGTGTCGAGTTCACCACGGGCTATCCCGGCATCGGATCCCGCCAGCATCACTGCGAACTGTTCGGGGATGCCGGCGCCGGCCAGGATCGCTGCATACTCGGCTTCGGGCAGGTCCTGGTATTCGACGGTCGTGCCGGACACCTCGCTGATCACTCGCGCGAACTCTGTGTAGGTCAGACGTTCGTCGCCGCCGAGTTCGTAGATCTTGCCGCCTTGGTCGGTCTCGGAGGTCAGTACGGCCGCCGCAGCCGCGGCGTAGTCGCCGCGGGCGGCCCCGGCGACACGTCCGTCGCCCGCCGCACCGAACAGCGTGCCGGTCGCGATCGCCTGCGGGATCGCCGCGGCGAAGTTCTCCCAGTACCACCCGTTGCGCAGCATCACCGCCGGGATCGACGACTCGTTCAGTCGCGCTTCGGTGGCGACGTGTTCGGGAGCCATGCCCAAGCCGCTGGTGTCTGCGTTGAGGAGGCTCGTGTAGGCGATGAGTGCGACGCCGTTCGCCTCGGCCGCCTCGATGACGTTCGTGTGCTGCGGGAGCCTCTGTCCGACGTCGGAACCCGAGATCAACAGCAGTTTGTCGACGCCGCTCAGCGCACTCCTCAGCGCGACCGGATCCCCGTACTCTGCCACCCGGACCGAAATGCCCTGCGCCGCAAGTTCGGCCGCCTTGGCCTCGTCGCGCACCACCGCCACGATGTCACTCGCGTCGACGCCTCGCGAGAGGAGCTCGCTGATCGCAAGCCTGCCGAGGTGCCCCGTCGCACCTGTCACTGCTGTCGTCATCGGTCAACCTTTCCCATTCGTCTGTCGCTGGCGCCACCAGTATGCACTAACTAATCGTAAGTGCCACATTCGCGGTTAGCGCCGCACGATCAGTTCGGTTACCGTGGGTGAGTGACCGAGATCAGTGACGAGTCCCTCGAATCGGACGTCTTCGCACGCGACTGCTCATCGCGTGAGGCACTGCAGACGATCACCGGACGGTGGGGCCTTCTCGTTCTGCTCGCCCTGGGCGAGAGCGCCTATCGGTTCAGCGCCCTACGTCGACGAGTGGATGGTGTCAGCGAGCGCATGCTCTCGCAGACGCTGCGGAACCTCGAACGCGACGGGATGATCGTGCGCACGGTCCTCGAGGCGATCCCGCCGAAGGTCGAGTACACCCTCACCCCGCTCGGCAGGCAGGTCGCCGATCAGCTGCACGGACTGATCGATCTGGTCCAGGGCAGCATGCCGACGATCAGAGAAGCGCAGGCGCAGTACGACGAACGTCAGGGCGCCCCGAGCTGATCGGATGGGCCGTCGGGTGCGGCAGTCGCGCGAACGGCGCCTTCGGCACGTGGGCATATCTGGCGGCGTCTGGGGTATGACTACATCTGTCAGCGTTTGACCACCAAAGGAGCGTGATCGGTCATGTCACAGGAGTCCGAACTTCCCCTCGAGGCCAACGAGGCCGACGCGATCGAACAGTCGCAACCGGTCGACCCCGAGTCGACTCCCGAGCAGACCAGCGACGCGCCACTCGAAGCAGACGACGCCGACGTCGCCGAGCAGGCGGACCCGGTCAACGACGAGGCCGACGCATACCCGCACGATGCGGACAGTGGAGATTCGGCCTGACGCAGAGGGGTACCGGCGCTGCTTGCTTCAGCGAGCTCGGGGCGTCGAGTCGCGAACACGAAGAAGCCCGCCACCTGTCCACACAGGTGGCGGGCTGTTCTGTTCCCCCAACTGGACTCGAACCAGACGGGTATCTGATCAATCCATAGAAATACCTGGTCAGATCGACGGCCAGGAGCAGTGAGGGCGGTGAACGGATACCCTGTTCCCGGATGCCTTGGCGGTATCTCTGTGGCGGGGCCTTCGGCAAGTGCGGGGCCCCGCGTAGACCAACGACAACGCCCCGCACCGAAGAGTGCGGGGCGTTGCTGGCTCCTCCCGGTCGGAGCTCGCAGGTCAGGGCGTTGGCGTCTGAGCCGCGTAGCGGTAGATCGTCTGCCGGGAGACGCCGTGTTCGCGGGCCAGGGCCGCGACGGAGTCGCCGGCGGCGACCCGACTCGCGACCTCGGCGGCCTGGGAGCTGTCCAGCTTCGGCTTGCCGCCCTTGTAGATGCCCCGTTGCTTGGCCAGGGCGATGCCCTCACGCTGACTTTCGCGGATGAGCTCGCATTCGATTATGTGGACAAGATCTGGAAGTCAAGATGAATGACCACCCCTTTGTTGCCCAGTTGCTACGCGATTGGTCGCGAACGATGCGCTGACCCGTTGAGACCAAGGTCGAACTTGAAGCAGTGCTCCGATGAGATACCGAAAGAAGATTCTCGGCCATGGAACAGGGCAATCCTGCCCCTCAAGGTAATCCGTGCTCGATGGCTTCGTCCATCGACTCTTCCGAGCCTGGGACTCGTAAGCGTGCCCAGCAATGAATCACTAAGTTGTGACACTGACTAGCATGTGTCACAATCTAGTTGTGAGTCAAGGAAATTGGCCTTCAGGGTGGCTGCGTGGCGTGATCGAACTCGCGGTATTAGCCATCGCCGCCGAGGGCGAAACTTACGGATATGTTCTCGGCGCCCGCTTAGCCGAGGCCGGACTCGGCACGATCAAGGGCGGCACCCTCTACCCAATCCTCAATCGCCTTGAAGATAGCGGTGCCCTTACCGCCGAGTGGCGTCAAGGAGATGGCGGTCCCGGTCGGAAGTTCTACCGGATGACCGACGAAGGGCTTGCCCGCCTCTCATTAGAGCGCCAACAGTGGCTGTCTTTCAGCGGCCGAGTCACGTCAATCATCAACCCCGAAGGACACACCAAATGACGCACGAACCAGTTGAAAAATACACTGCCGAACTCGTCAAGGAGCTGAGAGAGAACGGGGTTGCAGGCAAGGTCATCGGCGATGCGGTAGCTCAAGTTGAAAGCCATGTCGCCGAAGGCGGGGATGAACCGGCAGATGTCTTCGGAACACCAAGAGAGTTCGCGAAACAGCTCGCGCGCGGCCACAAGAAATCAGTCGGCTGGCCACTCTACGTCGCCAGCGTAATACTCACAGTCGGCGGAGGAATATTTCTGCTGAGAGGGATCTTCGGAGCGATCCAGGACAGACAGCTCCTGTGGGGGATCCCGCCCGCCGTAGGGATCATCGTCGGCACGCTCTCGATTCTGGCCTGGATCACCCTAATGATCATCGCAGCAGATCCGATCAAAGATCCCCGCCGTCGCAAAAACGTCAGCTACCCGAGCTGATAGATAGATCGAGGTGTCCGCAGATCGGACGTTCAACGGCGTGCGCAGTCGACTGCAGGATACGGCAAACACACTTGGTACTGCCTCGCAGGCAGTCAGTCGGGGCGTCCGCACCGTGCGCATTGGGCGTCTCTCGGTCACGTCGTCCCCGGCGTTCGGTACGAAGTTGGCGTGCATGCTGATGTCGATGCCGGTAAGGGTGCCGTCGGGGCGCTTCTTGGTCACTAGCTGCAGAGGGACTGGCGCATGATCCACAGCAGAGGGATGCAATGACTACACCGGAGGGTTTCCTCACCGAGGAGCACCGCCAACGTTGGGCACAGGTGACTTACGCGATCAGAGCGTGCGACCTGGCGCTGTCAGCCGCCGTCGACCCGATGCCAGGGAGCCGACCGGACTTCGCTGACAAGCTCTATAAGTGGGAGAAAGTGTCGGCCTGGTTGCGCAGTTACTTGACCGCGGGCATCGAGCACATGATGCTGTGGTCAGACCTTGTCGCCCCGTACGAGTTCGATGGCTCGCACGTGAACCGAGTCCGTTTCAGGCCCTACCTTCTGATGGGCCGGGCCGGGATCGAGTCCGGCGCCCATGCAGTCTGGTTGCTCGCTGACGTCGACGATCCACGCGACTGCGTCCGTCGACATCTGCGACTGATGTATAAGGACTTCGAATACCAGCTCAAGGCGCACGAGGCAGGCGGACTCGGGACCGACGGCGTGCGTGCACGTATGCAGACCACCGTGGACCGGGCGACCGAGTTGGGAGTCGGAGAATCACCTAAGAACAAGCCGCCAGGCTACGAGAAGCTCGTTCGCGAGGCCGCCAAGACCGTCAGCGGCGACCCTGACCGGTGGAGCTTCCTATGGAACGCCGCCAGCGGGGCGGGACACGGCCAGAACTGGTACCGCAACTAGGCGCAACGTACGGCAATCACGGCGTCCACCGGTGCGCGTCCCACGGAGCAGTCCCACGGAGCAGTCCCACGAGACCCCAGATAGCAGAAAAACCCGCAGTCACCTGCGGGTTTTGTCTGCTCCCCCAACTGGACTCGAACCAGTAACCGTTCGATTAACAGTCGAATGCTCTGCCAATTGAGCTATGGGGGATTGCTCCGGTCCCGTCGACACCCTCGGGTGCGTCACCAGGACCGAGAACAGACTTTAGCGCACGGTGCCTCCACAGGACAAAACGCACGGTCAGCGCCACAAGGATGCGGCAGTTGAGTCCGGTATCCGGACCACAATGCCGCATCCTTACCCGCTCAGTGACCGGCCACCACCTCCGCCTCGTCGACCTCTACCGGTGTCCGCGCTCCCGGCAGGAACCAGTAGGCGAAGCACACCACAGCGAAGAACAGGTAGCCGAGCGCCACCTCGGGTGCGGCGGCCCAGGCCACCTCGGGTGCGTGGACCAGGCCGATGAACGACAGCGCTGCACCCACCAGCGCGGCGATCGCCGCGAAGTGGAACTTCTTCTCCAGGATGAACGTCACGATCGTGCCCAGGATCAGGCCGACGAGTACCGCACCCTCACCCAGCGTCTTGAGGCCCTCATAGATCACGCCCGCACCGTTGAGCGCGTCCATACCGACCTCGTCGGCGGTCGTGCCGGCTGCCGCCAGCGCGTTGTCGATGAGTCCACGTCCCCACTCGGCCAGGTTCGGCAGCAGCGCGGCGACCACCGCGACCGCGTGCAGGCGCGGCACCGCCTGGAATGCCTGCGCACCGATCAGCAGACCGATGAACAGCAGGATCGGCACGATTGCGGGAACCGGTAGCAGTGCGTTGAGCACACCGAACATGCCCAGGAAACACAGCAGCCCGATCGCGACGCCACTCGCCAGCGAGTAGCTCGCCCGTCCGCCTGCGTCCTTCCAGCCGGGATGCCCGATGTAGACAGCCGGCGGGAACGGCGAACCGAACGCGGCACCGACGCAGGCGCCGGCACCGTCGGCCAGCAGTACGCTGCGCAGGTTGTAGTTGTCCCCCGCCGCGGCGGCGCTCTCCACGTTGCTCATCGCCTCGGTGAAGTTGTAGACGCCCAGCGGGATCGCGGTCCCCAGCAATGGCGCCAGGTCGCCGAGCCCGTTGAACAACAGGTCGAAGCGTTGGTCGGGAATGCCGATGGCGACGTTCTCGACGGCCGAGGTCAGGTCGGGCACCGACATGAAACCGCCCGCCCAGCCGATCGCCGTGCCCACGAGCAGTGCAGCCAAGCCGACCGGGATGTTGCCGGGCAGCTTCACGTCGGTGAAGAACCCGATCAGGATGATTGCCAGAACCGGCAGACCGATCCAGGCGGCCTCCCACATCTGCGCGGCCGGACGCATCGAGATGAACGTGATCGAGATACCGGCCAGGGTGCCGAGCATCGCCGCGCGCGGCGTCAGCTTGCGCACATAGGGTCCCACGAACGCACCGATCATCACGATCACGCCGATCATGAACGCCCACGCCAAACCGGCCTGCCACGCCTGGATCGCGTCCTGGGTGTTCAGATACACCGGCAGCATCACGACGAACACCACGATGAACATGTGCGGCACGCTCGGCCCGTAGGGCAGGGCTGTCACATCGTCGCGTCCCTCACGCGCGGCGAGGCGTCGAGCCAGGAACGTGTAGTACAGATTGCCCAGGATCAGCGCGACGCCGAGCGCCGGCAGGACGGTCCCGAGGACGTTGTCGGAGCTGAGCCCCACAACGCCGATCATCAAGCCGGTCAACGTCAGAACGTTGACCAGGATGTTGAAACCCAGCCCGAAGAACGCGTTGGTGTCCCCCCGCGTCCACCAAGCGATCTTCGGTGACCTCGTGGGCACCGGCGGGTCTGCGGGTGGTGCTGGATCGGTGGTGGCGCTCATGAATTCCTCCGGGATCGTGGGATGGGTCGGGGGTGAGACGCCGGTGTCTCGGTGAAGTTGTGTTGTGCCTCAGGGACCGGGTCGGTGCGTCACGCGGTGCCGGCGACGGGCTCTGCCGTCGTGGTTGCCCGTTCGTCCAGCAACGAGATGAGGGCAGCGGCGGGGGCCGTCCACCCGAAGATGCCGCCCTGCGCCGCGATCATCTCCAGCCCGGCTCGCTGGAACTCCGGGAAATACGAACCGACACAATCGGATACGACGACGCATTCGAAGCCGCGATCGTTGGCCTCACGGGTGGTCGTGTGCACGCACACCTCGGTGGTCACGCCGGTGACGAGGAGCTGTGTGATTGCATTGTCGGCGAGCGCTTTCGACAGTTCGGTCGCATAGAACGCACCCTTGCCGGGTTTGTCGATGACAACCTCGGTGTCCAGAGGGGCGAGTTCGTCGATGATGTCGTGCCCGTACTCGCCACGGATGAGGATGCGGCCGAAGGCACCGGGGTCACCGATCCGCTTCGACGGCGCACCACGGTTGCGCTTGGCCGGCGGACAATCCGAGAGATCAGGGAGGTGACCTTCCCGCGTGTGGATGACGAGCATCCCGGCCGCACGTGCGGCGGCGAGGAGGTTCCCCAGCGGTTCGACGACGCGCTGCAGTTGCGCGACGTCGTTGCCGAGGGTTTCACCGAAACCCCCGGGCAGCAGAAAGTCTCGCTGCATGTCGATGATGATCAGGGCCGTGTGGTCCAGGTCGAGTTGGATCGGTCCGGGTAGTGCGTCGAGCGTGACGGGTTCGGACATCGCGAGCCTTCCGGGGTTCGGGACGGACTGTCAGAGGGGTCGGAACGGGATCGAGGCGGGACTGGAAGTCGCTGCGGTGGCGGGCACCCGGTCTCGCGGCTCGTCGAGCAGGGCAGCCGCCAGATGGAGGACGGTGTCGTCGGTGAGCGCCGCACCGAGCAGCATCGCGCTGTGCGGTCGTCCGTCGGAGGTGACACCCTGCGGAACGGCCACCCCGGTGAGGTCCAGCAGATTTCCGAAGTGCGTGTAGTGACCCAGCATCGTGTTGGTGAGGATGGGTTGCGTCAGGACCTCGTCGACGGTGAAGGTCCGGCCGATGGTGGGCACCACCAGGACATCCATCCGTGTCCACAGCCGGCCGACCTCGGCCCGAAGTTCCTGCAGTCGCTGGAGTGCGGCGAAAGCATCGACCGCCGTGTACCTTTCACCACCGCGCAGGATGTCACGAACCACCGGATGGATCTCCTCCGGTTTCTCGGCGAGGAAGTCACCGAATTCGACGAGGCGCTCGGCGACCCAGGGGCCTGAGTACAAGAGTTCGCCGGCGGCGAGGAACGGCGCGAGAGACACCTCGACGATCTCCACTCCGCTGGGTAAGACCAGGTGCGACAACCGGTTCCGGAACGCGAGGTGCGCCTCGCGCATGGCGTCGTCGCCGAAGAACTCGAGTTCGGTGATCGGCGGGAGGCCGATGGTGACGGTGCCGCCGCCGAAGCGGGGACCCCGGTCGCGCGACCATGCGTCGGCGTCGTCGCGGCCGATCATCACGTCCATGATCCGGTCCATGTCCTCGACGGTCGAGGTCATCGCGGTGACGCAGTCCAGGGATTTACAGGCGGGCACCAGGCCCACCGTGCTGATCAGTCCCCGTGACGGCTTGTAGCCGATGACCCCGTTGAGCGCGGCCGGAACCCGTCCCGATCCGGCCGTGTCGGTGGCCACCGCGAACGGTACGTCTCCGTGGGCCACCGCGAGCGCCGACCCCGAACTCGAACCGCCGGAGATCACGTCGTTGCCGTAGACGCTCCGCGGCATCGTGTAGGGCGTGCGCGTCCCGTTCAGGCCGGTGGCGAACTGATCGAGATTGGTCTTGCCGACGTAGTGCGCCCCGGCGTCGAGCAGTCGTTGCACCACCGGGGCGGTGGTCTCGGGCACGTAGGCGTAGCCCGGACACGACAGCGTGGTCGGGACACCTGCCACGTCGATGGAGTCCTTGACCCCGAAGGGCACGCCGTAGAGCGGCAGATCACGCGCGCCGGGTCGCCTCTCGAGGTCGGCGGCCGCGTCGATCAGTTCGTTCCGCGGGACCGTCGACAACCAGGTGCCGTCGTCACCTCGGGCGTCGATGGCGTCGAGCACCATGCGTGCGGTCCGGGTCGGCGAACCACTTCCGTGCAGGTGAGAGTCGAGGAGTTCGGCGACCGTGGGTCCCGTCGTCGGCCCGGCAGAGAATGTCATACCGTCGATTGTCGACAGAATGATGGCGTCTGAGGAACGGCTCTGTGTCGTTTGTGTTAGCTCGTCGCCGTGTCAGCTCGTCTGCGCCAGTTGATCACCGATGCGTGTGTCCAGAGGCGTCACCGGTACTGGCGGACACGAGTCCCAGGTAGTGGAGGTGCCCGTGATCGCGCAGCGCAGCGATCACCGCCTCGGAGTCGTTGCGTTCGAGGGCGTCGAGGATCGCCTGATGCCGGGTGACCCCGTCGGCCGGTCCGTGATGGTCGGCCGATTCCGTGCGGAGATTGACCGCCATCGGCAGTTGCAGCTTGAGGAGGATCGGTTCGAGGGTGATGTCGAGCTGGCGGTTCCCCGCCAGCGAGACCACCGCCGCGTGGAATCGACGATGAGCGTCATCGCGGGCGAGATCGTCTGCCGCGCGGCGCATTGCGTCGATCGCCGCGCGCACCGGCGCGAGCTGGGTGTCCGGGTCGGTCAGTGGCAACGCGGCTTCGACGGCATGCCGCTCCAGCACCTGCCGCAGTTCGAACAGTTGCAGGATGTCGGTCGGCGACCACTCGGCGACGCGGACACCGCGTCGGGGTTGATGTTCGACGAGCCCCTGCTGGGCCAGCAGTCGCAACGCCTCCCGCACCGGCGCCCGGCTGATGCCGAGGTCGGCGCACAACGTCTCCTCGACGATCTTCTGACCCGGTTCGAGCGCGCCGCTCAGAATGGCGTCACGGATTCGGCGGCCGGCGACGTCCACCAGGCTCTCGGGCAGATCGTCACCAATCGACCCCTCCCCGACCGACATCCTTGTCCCGCTCCGTTCCGCTTGTCCGATTTTGCGGCCAGTGTAGCCCGGAGGACTTCACGACGGTTCGGCTCACCTCGGCGTGCGGCCGCACGCCACGTTGCCTGCAGCGGTTGAGCTGCGGTGCGGTAATCTCCACCCGCGGACTGATGTCTGCGCGGGGAGTTAGCTCAGTTGGTTAGAGCCGGCGACTCATAATCGCTTGGTCGCGGGTTCAAGTCCCGCACTCCCCACCGACGACGGCCGCGCCGTGTCGACAGCACTCCTGTCGACGCGGCACCAGTATCGGGTCTCACCCGAAATGGGTGTCAGACGCACCTCGTCACCGCCGGGGCGGTCGAACAACCGGATGCCGTCACCGAGGAACACCGGAACGTAGAACACGAGCACCTCGTCGAGCATGCCGTGCTCGATCATCTGTCTCGCGACGTCGGCGCCGATGACGGTCACATACGATTCGCCCGCGCGCTCGGCGGCCAGCTCGACCGCCTGACGCAGGTCGGTGGCGAAGGTGACACCCTCGACCGGCTCGGCCGGCGGGTTGTGTGCGAGAACCACTGTCGGAGGGACAGACCCGGCCATTGCCGGAAACTCATCGCGCGCGGCGACGTACGCGTCAGCCCGCGTCGACCGTCGGGTCCAGGGCCTGTTCCAGCAGGCTACGACGATAGGCCTCGAGTGCGACGAGGTCTCCGAACACGGCGTTGTAGCCGTCCGGGTCGTCGGCCGGGGCCATCCGCCGCAGCCGCGACTTGATGTCGGCGATCTGCGATCCCACCCACACCTCCTGCAGCCGCGCGAGCACGCTGGAGATGTACCGGGGAATGTTGTCCTCGTCGACGCGCATCGACTCGACGGCGAGCTCGGTGACCAGGGGGTCGATGACCGGGTCGTCGACGGCGTTGCGCACCGCGTCAACCCACGCGGCACCGCCCATACCCGATGACGTCCCGCCCAGTCCGGTCATGGCCTGCCGGACGATGGCATAGGCCGGTTCGTCGAAGCATTCGACGGGAAGCGAGTCGAAGACGGTTCCCGCGATCGCCGGATACTGCAGGGCGGCCTTGAGTGCCTCGCGCTGCGGCCAGAGCCGCGGATCGTTGGGCTGGGGCCGCGCCGAGGTGGGCGCCGACTCGGCTTCGGGACGGTTGCGTGTGGAACCACGACGCGCGCCACGGCCCCCGGAGTCGCCCGCGCCCTGCGCCTTTCGGATTCGGGCGCCCTCCTCACGGACCCGGCCGAGGACCTGGCCGACCTCTTCCCACCCCACCCAGCCGGCGAGCTGGCGGGCGTACTCGTCGCGCAGTGCGATGTCCTTGATGCGCGCGACGACGGGGACGGTGTCCCGCAACGCGTGCACGCGTCCCTCGGCGGTGTCGAGATCGTGTTCGGAGAGCAGCGCCTTGATCGCGAACTCGAACATCGGCACCCGGCGGGCGATGAGGTCGCGCACCGCGGCGTCGCCCTTGTCCTGCCGCAGCTCGCAGGGATCCATACCGTCGGGCGCGATCGCCACGAAGGTCTGCCCGGATATGCTCTGCTCACCTTCGAAGGCCTTGAGTGCGGCCGCTTTTCCGGCGTCGTCACCGTCGAAGGTGTAGATCACCTCGCCCCGGAAGTACGAGTCGTCCATGATCAGTCGCCGGATCAGTGCCAGGTGATCCTCGCCGAAGGCCGTGCCACACGACGCCACGGCGGTGGTGACACCGGCCAGGTGCATGGCCATGACGTCGGTGTACCCCTCGACGACCACCACCTGATGCCCCTTGGCGATGCTCTTCTTGGCGTGATCGAGACCGAACAGCACCTGAGATTTCTTGTACAACATGGTCTCTGGCGTGTTCATGTACTTGCCGAGGTTGTCGTCGTCGTACAGTTTCCGGGCACCGAAGCCGATGATGTCGCCGCCGAGGTTGCGGATCGGCCACAGCAGTCGGCGATGGAAACGGTCGATCGGCCCCTTGCGGCCCTGCTTCGACAACCCCGCCGCCTCGAGTTCGCTGAACTCGAACCCCTGCGACAGCAGCGCCTTTGTCATCGTGTCCCAGCCGGCGGGCGCGTAGCCGCAACCGAATCGGGCTGCGGCGGCGGCGTCGAAGTCGCGTTCGGTGAGGTAGTCGCGTGCGGCCTGCGCCTCCGGCGTCTGCAACGCGGCCGCGTAGAACTTGGCGGCGGCGGCGTTCGCGGCGACGAGCCGGGCGCGGGTGCCGCGGTCCCGCTTGATCGCGGTACCGCCGCCCTCGTAGTTGATCTGGTACCCGATGCGGTCGGCGAGCTGCTCGACGGCCTCGACGAAGCTGACGTGCTCCTGCTTCTGCAGGAAGCTGAAGACATCGCCACCCTCGCCGCAGCCGAAGCAGTGGAAGTGTCCGTGGTTGGGCCGGACGTGGAACGACGGCGACTTCTCGTCGTGGAACGGGCACAGTCCCTTCAGACTGTCCGCCCCGGCACGACGCAGTGCGACATAGTCGCCGACGATGTCCTCGATCATCGTCTGCTCACGGATCGCCGTGATGTCGCGATCGGGAATTCGGCCTGCCACGCGTCCAGTGTAGTGACCTCCCGTCGCGGGGATGACCGGGCGCTTCACACACCCGGGACTACGGGCGTGGCACGACGCCTCGTCGGGCCCACACGCCGAAAACCGCCCCTGAAAACGACCCCGGAGCGCCCCGCCGATCGCACTATGTCGCCAACGTCACTGCGGAGGGCGGTTTTCAGTGCGGGCCGGATTCACCCGGGCCGGATTCACGCGGGCCGGATTCACCCGGGCCGGATTCACCCGGGCCGGATTCACCCCAGGTGCGCCTGAGCCCCGGAGTTGTGTTTGTCGGTGCGCTCGAGCCGCCCCTCGGTCATCGACGCGATCTGGTCGACGATGACCCGCATGCGGGCGGTGTCGTCGGTGGCGGCGTTCCACCACGGCACGAAGATCGGGTCGAGCCCACCGGGCGCGGCCTCGGCGAACCAGTCGGCGACGCGATGGATGCGTTCACGCTGGCGACGCTGGATCGCCTTGTGGCGTTCGTTGGAGAAGATGAATCGCAGTGCGAGGGTCTTGAGCATCGAGACCTCGGCCGCGATGAGGGGAGGTACCTCGAGGTCCGCGTCGTAGCGCGACACCGGCCGGTCCCCGACCACCGCGCGGGTGCCGGTGATGGCCGCCGACGCGAAGCGTCCGATGAACTCGCTGGTGAGCCGCTTGAGCGCGACGTAGGAATCGAGTGTCCCGTCGAAGACGCCGACCGACCGCACGATGTCCATCTCGTACAGGCGTTGCGCGGCGTCGACGAGCGCCTCGGGGTCGAGTCCGGGGAACTCCGTCGCGCCGATCTCGGCGAGCGCCCGTTGCTCCTGCCGGTCGCCGAGGCTGCGCAGGTCGATGCGGCCTCCGATGACACCGTCCTCGAGGTCGTGCACGGAGTAGGCCACGTCGTCGGACCAGTCCATGATCTGCGCCTCGACGCACTGGCGGGTGCCGGGTGCGCCACGCCGGACCCACTCGAGTGTTTCGACATCGTCGTCGTAGGCACCGAACTTTCCGCCGGGCTGTCGACGAGCCCACGGATACTTCAGGGTCGAATCGAGCGACGCCCGCGTCAGGTTGAGTCCGGCACTGTTGCCCTCGGCGTCGAGGAGCTTGGGTTCCAGGCGGGTGAGGATGCGCAGGTTCTGCGCGTTGCCCTCGAAGCCGCCGTGGTCGGCGGCGACCTCGTCCAGCGCCCGCTCCCCGTTGTGGCCGTAGGGCGGATGGCCGATGTCGTGTGCGAGCCCGGCGAGTTCGACGAGGTCGGGTTCGGCACCGAGCCCGATCGCGATGCCCCGACCGATCTGGCCGACCTCCAGCGAATGCGTCAGACGCGTCCGCGGGGTGTCACCCTCACGAGGACCGACGACCTGCGTCTTGTCGGCGAGACGCCGCAGGGCAGCCGAGTGCAGCACGCGGGCCCGGTCACGGGCGAAGTCGCTGCGGTGGTCGGTACGGGTGCCCGGCAGGCTTGCCACCTTGGCACCTTCGGGGACAACCCGTTCCACGGCCTCCTCACCATAGGAGGCCATGGCGGGGAAGACGTGGCCCGGAGCCGCCGATCCGTTGTGGGTGCTAGTCAAGCACCCAGCCCCGGCCGACGGCGAAGTCGGTGACCCGCTGACGGATGGCCACGATCTGACGGGCGGTCAGGTCGTCGTCGGCGTCGAGCAGCAGTTCGGTCAGCTCCTCGGTGAACGCCCCGGCGTCGAGGGAGCCGCCACCGCGCGGCCGACGGCTGCCACGGTCATCGTGACGACCTCCGCGATCGCCACGGTCGTCGCGGCTGCCGCGGTCGTCGCGACTGCCCCGATCGCCACGGTCGCGGCCGTGATGCTCATCCCGGCGATTCGGACGCGCACCCGCGGAATCGTCGGCGGGCGCGGCTTCGGTCACCTCGAGGTTGATCGCCTTGGAACCGCGGTCGGTCTCCTCGATGTCGAAGGACACCTTGGCACCGGGTTTCAACGAGTTCTCGTCGATGTCGATGTCGTTGATGTGCAGGAACACATCGGCACCGCCCGATTCAGGTGCCAGGAATCCGAATCCCCGATTCGCGTCGTAATGGACGACTTTCCCGCTGACAGACACGACTCCACTCACTCTCTCGTCGCGCGCTCGACGAACCCCTTGCCCGACGGCGCACGACAACTCGCCATCAATTGTGACAGACAACCGCAGGTCAGGCTCAATCGCGACCTGCACCGGATCTCCGCCGAGGAGTACTCAGGCGCCGAGCAGCTTGCCACCGAGGTATTCGGCGACCTTGTCGAGCGCCACCCGCTCCTGACTCATGGTGTCGCGTTCGCGCACCGTGACGGCCTGGTCGTCGAGGGTGTCGAAGTCGACGGTGACACAGAACGGGGTGCCGATCTCGTCCTGACGGCGGTACCGCTTGCCGATGCCCTGCGCGTCGTCGAACTCGACGTTCCAGTGCTTGCGGAGTTCGGCGGCGAGGTCGCGGGCCTTGGGCGAGAGCTTCTCGTTGCGCGAGAGCGGCAGCACCGCGGCCTTGATCGGCGCGAGGCGTCGGTCGAGCCGCAGCACCGTGCGGGTGTCGGTGCCGCCCTTGGCATTCGGCACCTCTTCCTCGGTGTAGGCGTCGCACAGGAACGCCATCAGCGAACGGGTGAGGCCGGCCGCGGGCTCGATGACGTAGGGCGTGTAGCGCTCACCGGTGGCCTGGTCGAAGAACGACAGATCCTCGCCGGAATGCTTGCTGTGGGTGGTCAGGTCGTAATCGGTGCGGTTGGCCACACCTTCGAGCTCACCCCACGGGTTACCGGTGAAACCGAACTTGTACTCCACGTCGACGGTCCGCTTGGAGTAGTGCGACAGCTTCTCCTTGGGATGGTCGTAGAGCCGCAGGTTCTCCGGGTCGATGCCGAGGTCGACGTACCAGTCGAAGCGCTGATCGATCCAGTACTGGTGCCATTCCTCGTCCTCGCCCGGCTTGACGAAGAACTCCATCTCCATCTGCTCGAACTCGCGGGTGCGGAAGATGAAGTTGCCCGGCGTGATCTCGTTGCGGAAGCTCTTGCCGATCTGCGCGATACCGAACGGCGGCTTCTTGCGCGCGGTGGTCATCACGTTCTTGAAGTTCACGAAGATGCCCTGGGCGGTCTCCGGGCGCAGGTAGTGCAGGCCCTCTTCGTCGTCGACCGGTCCGAGGTAGGTCTTCATCAGACCGCTGAAGGCCTTCGGCTCGGTCCAGTTGCCCGGCTGCCCGGTCTCGGGGTCGTTGATGTCGGCCAGGCCGTTCTCCGGCGGGTGGCCGTGCTTGGCCTCATAGGCCTCGATGAGGTGATCGGCGCGGTAACGCTTGTGGGTGTGCAGCGACTCGACGAGCGGATCGGTGAACACCTCGACGTGACCCGAGGCCTCCCACACCTGACGCGGCAGGATGACCGACGAGTCCAGGCCGACGACGTCCTCGCGGCTGATGACCATGCTCCGCCACCACTGTCGCTTGATGTTGTCCTTGAGCTCGACGCCCAGGGGCCCGTAGTCCCACGCCGACTTGGTGCCGCCGTAGATCTCACCGCACTGGTACACCAGGCCTCGACGCTTGGCGAGGTTGACGACGGATTCGACATTGGACTGGGCGGCCACAGTTAACTGCTCTCCACGAGTTCGGTGTTCGGCTAGGACTGTCCTGCGCGTGCGCCCCGCCATCCCACCGGGACCGGCCGAGCGCACGGCAACCCCTACAGACTACCGAGCAGATGTTCCGTTCCCGAATGCAGTGGCGTCAGCTCACCACCACACGGATGTTTGTGCGCGCCCGGTCGAGAAAACCGGCGCGGGGACTGCCACAGTGGCCAGGTGAGCCCTCGCCGCCGCTCGACACCGACCCGGTCCGGTCCCTTCCGGTCCGCCACGCTGCTCGCGACCGTCGCGATCGCGGCCGTTCTCGTCTCCGGCTGCACCACCGACGAGCCGGGCGAGGCCGCGCGTCCCCGCTCCTCGGCGCCGGTCTCGACGCCGGCTGTCGCTCCGCCGATCACCGACGTCACCCCCGCCGCGCTCGCCGACGCCGTCAGCGTCACCGGCGTCATGGGTCACATCCGTGCCCTGCAGCAGATCGCCGACAACCACGGCGGCAACCGAGCGGCCGGCACCCCCGGCTACGACGCCTCCCTCGACTACGCCGCCGGACTGCTCCGCACGGCCGGATTCGACGTCACCACCCCGACCGTGGAGTATCAGCGCTTCGACGCCGGTCCGGTCACCCTCACCGCCGACGATCACAAGGTCGCGACCCGGGTCCTCGAGTACTCGGCAGGCACCGGTGACACACCGGTCACGGCCAGACCGGTCGCCGTCGGCGAACTCGGCTGCGCCGCAGTCGACTACCCACCTGCGGTGCGCGGTGCCGTCGCGGTGATCACCCGCGGGACATGCACCTTCGCCGACAAGGCCCGTAACGCGCAGGCCGCCGGGGCCGTCGCCGCGATCATGGTGAACAACGAGGACGGACAGCTCACCGGCGCCACGCTCGGCGTCGATGACCGTCCCGCGATCCCCGCGGTCGGGGTGTCGGGCGACGACGGCGAAATGATCCGGGCGGCGGACTCGGTGACGCTCACGGTCGAGGCGCAGACGACGCCGGTCACCACCCGCAACCTGCTCGCCGAGACCCGCACCGGCACCCCCGACGACGTCGTGATGGCCGGGGCACACCTCGACAGCGTGCCCGCGGGACCCGGGATGAACGACAACGCGAGCGGGGTCGGCGCCGTGCTCGAGACCGCGCTACGACTGGGGTCGTCGCCGCGGGTGCCCCACCGCGTGCGGTTCGCGTTCTGGGGCGGCGAGGAGGACGGGCTCGTCGGCTCGTCGGAGTACGTCCGGGGCCTCGACGCCGGCGGGCGACGCGCGATCGCGCTGTACCTCAACTTCGACATGCTCGCCTCACCGAACGGCGGCTATTTCGCCTACGACGGCGACGACTCCGCACGCCGCGGAGCCGGTGCCGGCCCAGCTGGTTCCGAGGGCATCGAGCGGGTCTTCGAGAAGTTCTACGCCGACCGCGGAATTCCGCTGGAGCCCACCGACTTCGACGGCCGGTCCGACTACGGCCCGTTCATCGCCGTCGGGATACCGGCCGGCGGTGTCCTCGCGGGCGCCGAACGCAAGAAGTCCACCGAGCAGGCGCAGATGTGGGGAGGCAAGGCGGGCGAGGCCTTCGATCCCGACTACCACAGCCCCCGCGACACCATCGACAACGTCAACACCGAGCTCCTCGCCGTCACCTCCGCGGCCGCGGCCCATACGGTGGCCACCTACGCACTGTCGAGCGGCGGCCCCGACGGCGTGCCGGCGGTCGATCAGCGGCGGCGCGCCGAGGGTGGGTGACAATCTCGCCGACCCGCCGCCAACTCTTTGAAAACCATTTCCGTTAGAATGGTCGGCACCATGGATCGCGACCCAGCCGGGAGGAGTGCGATGTCGTCTGAACAGTTCGGCGGGGCCAAGCCGGTCGACGGGCCCGTCGGGGACGCCGATCAGGCCGCCCGCGAAGCGGCCGCCGATCTGCTGCGCGCCCTGGCCTCACCCACCCGCGTCGCCATCGTGTTGTCCCTGCGCGAACGCGTCCAGTGCGTCCACGAGCTCGTCGGACATCTGGGCCTGAGCCAGCCGCTGGTCAGCCAGCACCTCCGCGTCCTCAAGGATGCCGGCGTCGTCCGCGGCGAGCGCAACGGCCGCGAGATCACCTACGAACTGCTCGACGACCACATCGCCCACATCGTCGTCGACGCCCTGGCCCACTCGATGGAGACCACGAGGGACGCCCGGCCCGCGCGCACTGTGCCCGCCCCCTCCAGCTGCTCGGGTCCCACTGACACCGATGCACCTCCGGCGGCCGACGAATGACCGGCGTCACCGAGTCGGGACCGCAGCCGGTCACCGGCATCCGTTCGACACGGCAACGTGCCGCGATCGCCGACGCGCTGGCCGGGACCGACGACTTCTGCTCCGCCCAGGAACTCCACGAGATCCTCAAGGCACGGGGCGAATCCATCGGCCTGACCACCGTCTACCGCAATCTGCAGGCGCTGAGCCAGGCCGGGCAGATCGATGTGCTGTGGGACGGATCGGGCGAAACCCGTTATCGCCATTGCTCATCGGGCCACCACCACCATCTGGTGTGTCGTGGCTGCGGTACCACCGTCGAGGTCCAGGCCGATCCGGTCGAGAAGTGGGCGGCGAAGGTCGCGGCCGAACACGGCTTCACCGACATCAACCACACCGTCGAGGTGTTCGGTCGGTGCGCCGATTGTCATGCCGCACAAGGCTCGTCGTCAGCCGAGTAGGCCCGCGGACGTACCCGTTCGGCGGAACGGCTCAGCCCGCGGCCGGACCCACCAGTCGCTCGGCGGCGTCGACACCTGCCGCGAGGACGATGTGCAGGACCGTCAGCAGCGGCACATCGTCGAGTTGGCCGGCGGGAAACGTGTAGTACTGCAACACATCTGTGGTCACCCCGCCACGATCGGAGCGTCGGAGACTGCCGAAGCTCAGCTGCGCGGCGCATGCCTCGACATCGTCACGCAGCGTCGGGGTGTTGGGCAGGTCCATCGCGACCAGTTGGGTCACGGCCAGGACGTCGAGCCCATCGGCCAGCGTGAGCACGCGGATCGAGGCGCGGGTGGGACCGACCTGCACCACAACCGATTCCGCGTCGGGACGGTCGGTGGGGCCGAGTTCGGCCACGATCTCCGCGGCACGATCGAGCAGTTTCGGGGTGTCGGTCACGACGGCTTCACCCCGCCGAAACGGCGGTCGCGCTCGGCATATTCGAGGCAGGCCGCCCACAGGTCGCGGCGGTCGAAATCGGGAAACAGCTTCTCCTGGTAGACCATCTCGGCGTACGCGGACTGCCAGAGCAGGAAATTGGAGATGCGTTGTTCCCCTGACGGACGCAGGAACAGGTCGACGTCGGGCATGTCCGGCTCGTCGAGGTAGCGCGCGAACGTCGACTCCGTGATGCGCTCGGGATCGATCTCGCCACGCGCGGCGCGTCGTGCGATCTCGCGGGCGGCGTCGGCGATCTCGGCACGGCCACCGTAGTTGACGCACATGGTCAGGGTCATCACGGTGTTGTCCCTGGTCATCTCCTCGGCGATCTCGAGTTCGCGGATCACGCTGCGCCACAGGCGGGGTCGGCGGCCGGCCCAGCGCACACGCACACCCATCTCGTGCATCTCGTCGCGGCGGCGACGGATCACATCGCGGTTGAACCCCATGAGGAAGCGCACCTCGTCGGGGCTGCGCGACCAGTTCTCGGTGGAGAACGCGTAGGCCGACAGCCACCCGACACCCAACTCGATGCACCCGCAGACGGTGTCCATGAGAACGGCCTCACCGCGCTTGTGTCCCTCGGTGCGGGGCAATCCCCGGTCGGTGGCCCACCGTCCGTTGCCGTCCATCACCAACGCCACATGGTTGGGTACGAACTGGGCGGGAATGGCGGGCGGGCGGGCGCCGCTGGGATGCGGGTCGGGCGGGCGGACCTCCGGACGAGGGCTCGCGGACTTCCGCCCTCTTGCGGAACTACCCGGCCGCAACGCCATCGTCGACTCTCCTCACACCAGTGTCCACACCCGTCTCCATCAGCCTATGAGGCGCGGTGCGTTCGATCAGAGGCAGGGTTCGGAGCTGGCGTTCGAGATGCCATTGCAGATGGGCGGCGGTGAGTCCGCTGGCCTGGCGGCGCAGCGACGGGGTCGCGTCGACGGCGTCTTCCCATTGTCCCCGGAACAACGCCTCCATGAGGTCGAGCACGCCGGGCGAGGGGGTCGCCGACCCGGGCGGGCGGCAGTGCAGACAGACGGCACCGCCTGCGGCGACATGGAAGGCGCGATGGGGCCCGGGCGTCGCGCACCGCGCGCACTCCTCCAACGCCGGCATCCAGCCCGCGCTGTACATCGCACGCAGCAGATAGGCGTCGAGGATCAGTTCTCGCGGACGGCGGTCCTGCGCCAGCGCTTCCAGCGCGCCCACGGTCAGCCGGTGTAGCTGGCGGGTGGGGGCCCGTTCCTCACCCGCGAGACGTTCAGCGGTCTCGAGGACCGCGCAGGCCGTCGTGTAGCGCCCGTAGTCGGCGACGATGGCATCGGTGAAGGCATGCAGGCTGTGCACCTGCGTGATCACGTCGAGGCTGCGACCCGGATAGAGGTGCACGTCGATGTGGGCGAAGGGTTCCAGCCGGGCCCCGAACTTCGACCGCGTCCGGCGCACGCCCTTGGCGACCGCCCGCACGAGACCGTGCTCGGCGGTCAGCAGGGTGATGATGCGGTCGGCCTCGCCCAGCTTGTGCTGGCGGAGCACGACGGCCTCATCCTGATAGAACCTCACCGGCACATTCTCCCACCGCTCACCGACACCGACCGACGCGACATGCATCAGGCATCAGGTCCGGTGCCGCGAGGCATCAGGCCTCAGTGCTCGGCGAGGTCGAATGAGCTCAGCGGACGCAAAAGCGATCGCTTCTTCTCGACGTGGCCGCCCATCCGATCCAGGATCGACGTCAACGCCTCGATCGCCTCGACGATGAAGGGCCCCTTGTTCAGCATCACGCCCTCGGCCCGGCGGCTCATCGCCGCGTCGGTGACCTCCGCACGTGACGGGACGCCGTTCTTCGCCAGCCCGTCGAGCACCTGGGTCGCCCAGATCACCGGGGTGTGCGCGGCCTCGCACAACCAGAGGATCTCCTCCTGGACCTCGGCGAGACGGCCGAACCCGACCTCCACGGCGAGGTCACCGCGGGCGATCATCACCCCGACCCGCTCCCACCGCATCGCCTCGAGCAACATCTGCGGCAGGGATTCGAACGCCGCACGCGTCTCGATCTTCAGCACGATGCCGACGTGGTGCGCGCCGAGTCGCTCGAGTTCGTCGATGAGATCGGCGACGTCATCGGGTGACCGCACGAACGAGTAGTTGACGATGTCGGCGTGTTCGGCGACGAACTCCAGATCCGACCGATCCTCGGCCGTGAGTGCCGGGATGTGGAGCGTGGTGTCGGGTAGGTTGATCCCCTTCCCCGCCCGGAGTTTGGTGCCGCCGGGGCCGGCCCGCTCGACGTCGACGACGATCTCGTCGTCGAGCTTCTCCCGGACCCGGCCGGCGATCTTCCCGTCGTCGAAGAGCACGCGGTGACCGGTCAGGACGTCGTCGAAGGCCTCGCCGAGTTCGCAGCCGATGCGGTGCGGGCCGACCCGGGTCGCCGGGGTGGGCGCGAGGTCCCGTTGCAGCCGGATCTCGTCGCCGGTGCGCACCAACAGATGCTGCGGCACCTCGTCGAGCTCGCCGACGACGAGGGACCGCTCCTCGCCGGTGTTGTTGCGCCCCTTGCCTTCACCCTTGTTCTCACCCTGGCCGGGGCGACTCACCGTGATCGACATCCCGGTCTGGTAGTACACCGTGCGGTCACACTCGGCGTCGATCCCGGCCTCCGACACCCCGACCACCCGCAACCGCCGGCGCCGGCCGCGGGCGTCGCGCAGGGACAAGCGAGCGCCCACGTCGACGGTGTTGAGGCAGTCTGGGTCGAGGTCGAGCACGGGGATCACCGCGTCGATCCCGTCGGGCGGGCGTTGTCCGGTCTGTGTCGTCGCGCTGAAGCGGACACGGGCAGCCCTCTCGACGGTGCCGGTGTCGGTGCGTACCGGTTTCACCTTGCGCACCTCGGGACCCGGTTCGAGCGGGCCGGTACGGATCTTGGGTCCGGCGAGATCCATCGCCACCCGCACGTCCCCGGGGAGCGCGCGGACCGCGTCGATCATCCGCGTCCACTCGGCGGGACCGTCATGCGCGCAGTTCACCCGCGCGACGTCCATCCCCGCCGCCCCCATCCGACCGACCAGTTCGGGATCGCCTGCCGCCTCGGTGGGCATGGTGACCATGATCCGGCCGGCCCGTTCACCGTGTTCGTCGTCCGGTCCGTCGGCGGTGGGGTCGCCCGCGCCGGGGTGCACAGTCCCCAGCAGGTCGTCGCGGTTGCGGATCAGAGTCCGCTCGCCGTCGGCGAGGTCGTCCCGGATCGGGTGCCGTCGTCGTCCTTCGGCGAGCGCGTCCACGGTCTCGATGACCGTGTCGATCCACGGGTGGACGATCGATTCCATCCGTCCGAGACTCGACAGACCGTGCGCGGCCATCGCGGCCTGGAGCGGCCGCAGATCGTGACGCCGCACGGCGACGTAGTGGACCAGATTGCGGGCGCTCCCCCGATGCGTCCGGGCGACGCCGCCGATGACGGACTCGGCCCGCGCCTCGGCTCGGTCGAGTCGGTCCCGCAGGTCGTGCAGGGCCGTGGAGATTTCGGGGATCGACATGAGGACCGGGCTACCCATGCCTACACCGTGCCAGAACCAGATGACCGGGACATGCCGTGCCGGCCTGCCGGTCGTTCAGGGCGCCGCTCGCGACAGGGCTCAGCCGGCGTTGACGATCTTGTCGAGCCTGGGCGGCAGCGTCATCCCGCCGGGGAACCGGTGCCAGCCCTTGCGGTCGTAGTACTTGGTGCCGAGCAGACCCAGCAACACTCCGACGAGCAACCCGATCATGCACTGGATGATCGACCGGCCCAGCCCGGCCGACAGATCCGCGTCGAAGTAGAGCACCGCTCGCACGCCGAGATAGATGACGTGCATCGGTTCGACGGCGGCGATCCACTCGAAGAACCGCGGGCTGGCCTCGAGCGGCAGGGTGCCACCCGAGGAGGGCAGACCGAACACGACGAAGAAGACGAGGTTGAACAACAGGCCCGCGTTGCCGAACACCGCCATCATCGCGCTGGCGCTCACCCCGACCGCGAAGATCGCGAGGACCGAGAGCATCCACAGCACGAACCCGTTGGGCAGTGATGTCCCCACGAGCGCTCCCACGCCGATGAACAGCGCCGAGAGCAGTACCGCCACGACGAACATGATGGTCCACTTGGCCGCGAGGGTCGCCCAGCGGCTGATCGCGAGCCGCTCCCGCAGCTGATAGAACGGCCCGTACTCGATCGGCGTCTGGCCGAGCATGCCGTCGACGACGATGCTCACCATCATCGCGCCGGTGAAGCCCGCGAGCACCAGCAGCAGCGTGAAGTAGAACGCCGACAGGCCGTTTCCGGCACCATTCGGCAGCGGCGTCGGCTCGGAGACCTCGACGGCCACCGGCGTCGCGAGTGCCAGTTGCGCGGCGCCGCTGAACGAGATGTCGTTGCGCTCGAGTTGGGTGCGGACCTGCTCGGTGAGCTGCGCCCCGACCTCCTCGTTGACGCGTGTGCGGACCGTGTCGGCCAGCGTTGTGGTGATCGACGACGCGAACGCACCCGAACCCCGGTTGATGAAGATGTCGATGGTCGGTCTCGTCGGCTCGGCCGTCAGCACGGTGGCACGGCCCAGCGCAACCGCCCGGTTGGTGAAGTTGGAACCCACGACGATGACGCCGTACACCTTGCCGCTGTTGAGCTCACCGAGAGCGGTCGACCGGTCGGTGCGTGTGATGATGATCCCGTTGTCGGCGGCGGAGGAGATGATGCCGTCGGCCACCTGGTCACCGAGGTTCTGCTCGGTCGCCACCCCGTCGGCGTTCTCGATCTCGCCACCGGAGTCCTCGTTGACCAGGGCCACCGGGAAGTCGTGCAGATGCCGTTGCGGGTCGACCACCGCCGACATGTACAACGCCGCCATCAACGAGAAGAGGATCGCGACCAGCACCACCGGCGCCAGCCAGAACCGGGGCGAACCGAGGACTCCGGCGATGGTCCGCCCGGTCGGCTGCTCGGCCTCGGGCGCCTCGTGCGCACCTCTGCCGGAGTCCTCGTCGACCCCGGACCGGACCTGCGACTCGTGCGTACCCATCGACGTACCTCCCCCGCAGGCCCACGCGTCAGCGCGGGTGACCGCAACCTCTCGGCCGCCGACCTCGTCGACCGAACAACGACATCGACCGAGAAGCGGGTCGACCTAGAAGCCCAGTCGACGCAGCTGCTTGGGGTCGCGCTGCCAGTCCTTGGCGACCTTCACATGCAGATCCAGGTACACCTTGGTGCCCAGCAACCGCTCGATCTGTGCGCGGGCCACTGTACCGACCTCTTTGAGGCGGGCTCCCTTGTGGCCGATGATGATGCCCTTCTGGCTGTCTCGTTCGACGTAGAGCACGGCGTGGACATCGACCATCGGCGGCAGATCCGGGCCGCGGTCCTCGCGATCGATCACCTCTTCGATGGTCACCGCGAGCGAATGCGGCAACTCATCGTGCACACCCTCGAGTGCGGCCTCGCGGATGAACTCCGCCATCAGGACCTGTTCGGGTTCGTCGGTGAGTTCACCGTCGGGGTAGAACGCCGGCCCCTCTTCCATCAGGCCGACGAGCACGTCACTCAGGACGTCGAGTTGTTTGCCCGACTTCGCCGAGACGGGTACCACCTCCGACGTCGGGCCCAACAACTGCGACAGGGCGAGGAGTTGCTTGGCGACCTGTTCGGGACCGACCCGGTCGATCTTGGTGACCACGCCGATAATCGTTGTGCGCGGGGCCATCTCACGCACCTGCGAGATGATCCATCGGTCGCCCGGACCGATGGCCTCGTCGGCCGGGATGCAGATGCCGATCACGTCGACCTCGGAGTAGGTGTCGCGCACCAGATCGTTGAGCCGGCGGCCGAGCAGGGTTCGCGGACGATGCAGGCCGGGCGTGTCGACGAGGATGAGCTGGGCGTCGGGCCGGTTGACGATCCCGCGGATGGTGTGGCGGGTGGTCTGCGGCCGGTTGGAGGTGATCGCGATCTTCTCCCCCACCAGCGCGTTGGTCAGCGTCGACTTGCCGGTGTTGGGTCGTCCGACGAAACAGACGAATCCCGAACGGAACTCAGACATCGGCTCGCCCCAGACGTTGCTGCGGCCGGCCCGCGGTGTCGGTGAGTACGACGTAGGCCTGCGGACTCATCTCGTGCAGGGTGGCCAGGCCGGGATCGTCGGCGTCGCCGTTGACGATCACCGCGGCTTCGAAAGTACGGGCACCGCTCGAGATCGCCGACGCGACCGCGACCTGCAACCCGCTGAGTGTGAGCGTGGCGGTGCGCACGTCGGCGCCGGCGTACGTGCGGCCGTCACCGTCCCGCACGGCAGCGCCCGAACGCGCCTCGGCGCGGGCCAGGGCGCCACGGGCGAGCACCACGAGCTTGCGATCCTCGTCGGCGAGGGTCTCGGTCACTGATTCATCCTTGCTGTCGGTTGCTCGGCGCTTCTGCGATCTGAGCCGTTGCGATCTGAGCCGTTGCGATTTGAGCCGTTGCGATCTGGGCCGTTGCGATCTGGGCCGTCGTGATCGGGGGTTCCGGGGTCGGTCCGGTCGGCGCGCACACGCTCTTCTTCGTGTTCACGACCCGCGGTGCGGTCGTGGCGCCCGTGCGGTCTGCCGGAATGTCCACGCCCATTCGACGTGTCGTCGCGGTCGGACCTCCGGTCGGTCTCGGCCCCGGGGACCCGGGTGACCAGGACGGTGATGATGCGCTGGCGCCCTTGGCGATTGGGCCCGCCTTCGGCCACCAGTTGCAGTCCGTGGGACTTGACCCGGGCGCCGGGCAGCGGGACGCGTCCGAGTTCGAGACCGACCAGTCCACCGACGGTCTCGACCTCTTCCTCGTCGATCTCGACGTCGAACAGCTCACCGAGGTCCTCGACCGGGAGTCGCGCCGACACCCGGAACGAGCCGTCGCCGAGATCCTCGACCGGGGCGACCTCGTCGGTGTCGTATTCGTCGGTGATCTCCCCGACGATCTCCTCCAGCACGTCCTCGATGGTCACCAGACCGGCGATGCCGCCGTACTCGTCGACCAGCATCGCCATGTGGTTGCGGGCGCGCTGCATGTCTGCCAGGACCTTGTCGAGCGGCTTGGAGTCGGGGATGAACTCGGCGTCGCGCATGACGTCGACCACGCGCAGTGTCGCCGGGTCGATGCGCCGGGCCACCGTCCGTGCCACGACGTCCTTGAGGTAGACGATGCCGAGCACGTCGTCGGTGTTCTCACCGATGACCGGGATGCGCGAATGACCCGATCGGGTCGCGAGGTTCGTGGCCTGCAGCGCGGTCTTGTCGGCCTCGATCCACACCATCTCCGGACGCGGCACCATCACCTCGCGCGCGCTGGTGTCACCGAGATCGAACACCGAGTGGATCATGCGTCGTTCGTCGGCAGCGACCACACCGCTGGCCTCCGCGAGGTCGACGACCTCACGGAGCTCGATCTCGGTGGCGAACGGGCCGTTGCGATACCCGCGGCCGGGCGTCAACGCATTACCGATCAGGATCAGCAGGCGGGTGAGCGGTTTGAGGAGCACACCCAGCGCCGACAACAGATGCGACGACGCCAGCGCGATCGTGTACGCGTGCTGACGGCCGAGCGTGCGCGGGCCGACGCCGATGGCGACATAGGAGATCACCGCCATCGCGGCGATCGCCACGACCAACCCCCCGCCGACTCCGATCAGACGGGTCGTCGCGACGGTGATGAGCGCGACGGCCGCCGTCTCACACGACACCCTCAGCAGCACGACCAGACCGACGTAGGTCGCCCGGGCGTCGAGGATGATCGCCAGTCGACGGGCACCGGCCCGACCCTCGCGGACCATGTCGTCGACGCGGGCGTTGGAGACCGTCGAGACCGCGGTGTCCACCGCGGCGAAGACCCCACCGATCCCGATCAGTACGACTGCGGCCACGATGAACCAGTAGTCGGCAGGCACTCAGTCCTCCTCGGACCGCGGGGCATTCCCCGGGGCCGCGATCCCGGGCCCGTCGGCGCCGCGTTCGAGGCCGGTGAACCCGATGTTGGACAGCAACCGCGAGTCGCGGTCGGTCTGACGCTGTTCCTGCGCACGCCGATGACGTTGCGCGTAGAACGCGTCGAGGATCTCGTTCTGGAGGCCGAACATCTCGCGTTCTTCTTCCGGCTCGGCGTGGTCGTAGCCGAGGAGATGCAGAACTCCGTGGATGGTCAGCATGGCGAGCTCGTGCTCGAAGGAGCGGCGCGCCTCGCGGGCCTGCTTGCGGGCGAACTCCGGACACAACACGATGTCACCGAGGATCGCCGGTCCGAGGTCGGCGGCGTCGGGCCGGCCACCGGGGACGAGTTCGTCCATCGGGAAGCTCATCACATCGGTGGGGCCGGGCAGATCCATCCACTGCACGTGCATGTCGGCCATGGTGTCCTCGTCGACGCAGAGGACCGAGAGCAGGGCCGCGGGGTTGACGTCCATCGCGTTCACGGCGAAGCGCGCGGCGTCGATGATCAGGTCGGCCGGAACCTCGACGCCTGACTCGTTGGCCAGTTCGATGCTCATGAACGACGCCCCTGGGCCGCGGCACGACGCGACGCGCGGTTGCCGACGATTGTGCTGTCCGACAGTGAGCGCTGCGACTCCTCCGCGCGACCGTATGCGTCGACGATGTCGGCGACCAGACGGTGGCGGACCACATCCTGGCTGGTCAGCCGCGCGATGTGGATGTCGTCGATACCGCCGAGGATCTCGGTCGCCGCGAGCAGGCCGCTACGGGCGCCGCCGGGCAGATCGACCTGGGTCACGTCGCCGGTGACGACGACCTTGGAGCCGAAGCCCAGGCGGGTCAGGAACATCTTCATCTGTTCGGTCGTGGTGTTCTGCGCCTCGTCGAGGATGATGAACGCGTCGTTGAGGGTGCGGCCGCGCATATACGCCAGCGGCGCCACCTCGATCACCCCGGCAGCCATCAGCTTCGGGATGGCCTCCGGATCCATCATGTCGTGGAGCGCGTCGTACAGCGGGCGCAGATAGGGGTCGATCTTCTCGCTCAACGTGCCCGGCAGGAAGCCGAGGCGTTCACCGGCCTCGACGGCCGGCCGGGTCAGGATGATGCGGTTGACCGACTTCGACTGCAGGGCCTGCACGGCCTTGGCCATCGCCAGATAGGTCTTGCCCGTTCCGGCGGGGCCCACCCCGAAGACGACGGTGTACTCGTCGATGGCGTCGACATAGTGCTTCTGGTTCAGCGTTTTCGGCCGGATCGTCTTGCCGCGCCGCGACAGGATGTCCAGCGAGAGGACGTCGGCGGGTGATTCGTTGCCGCCGGCGGAGAGCATGGACACGCTGTGCCGCACCAGGTCCGGCGTGAGCGGGGTGCCTCGTCCGACCAGGTCGACCAGCTCTGCCATGACGCGTTCGGATGCGGCGACGTCGGCGGGTTCGCCGGACAGCGTGACCTGGTTGCCGCGGACGTGGATGTCGGCGGGCAACAGCTGTTCGAGCGTCCGGAGGTTGATGTCACTCGCGCCGAGCAACCCGAACACGACTCCGGGAGAGACTTCGACAGTGGATGTGACCCCAGACCGGCGCGGCTGCGTACGGCTGGATTGCCCGCTCGGGTCGGGGTTGTCGTCACTCACGTATGAAATCACTCCTGGTGTTCGGGGGTTCTGCGTCTTCTGGTCGTCTGCTACGCGGCGCTTCACGATCGCGACACGCAGGCGTGAGGCCAGTGTATCGCGCTGCAACTCCCGATCAGCAGGCAATATTCCGGCCCACCCCTCTGCCGGCTGAGCCCGCGCCTCTGCCGGCCGCGCCTGCCCCCTTGCCGGTTGAGCCTGTCGAAGCCCCCCGTCAGATCCCCAGCACCCGGACCGTCTGCCGCACGCACCCGCTGCGCAGGTCGACGAACGCCTGGTGGCCTTCGCCGGGGACGACGATGAGCTCGGCGGACTGCCCCCGTGACGCCGCGTCGTCGACGTATCGCCTGCTCGACTCGACGGGGATGAGGTCGTCGTCGTCGCCGTGGATCGCCACCACGTGCGCGTCGAAGACCGGCGCCAGCATCGGTGAGGCGTCCTGGTAGGCGCGCGGCGCCTCACTGTAGGGCCGGCCGATGAACCTCTGCAGCGACTCACTGTTCGCGGCGCCGACCGTGTCGAGCACGGCTGCCTGGGCGACGACGGTGGTGATGGTCGTCGACTCGGTGCGCGCCCCGAGCTTCCCGACGGCCCACACCGCGAGCTGTCCGCCCGCGGAATGTCCGACCACCGCGGTCGAGGAGAAGTCGACACCGCGTGCGGGAAGCGCCTCCCGGACCGGACCGTCGAGAGCGCGGATGGCATCGACCACGTCTCGACCCGTGTTGGGCCAGCCCCCGCCGGCCTCGCCGACCCGGCGGTACTCGATGTTCCAGACGACCGCGCCGCGTTCGGCGAGCATGCGGGCGACTGCGGTCTGGATCGTGGAGCCGTATTCGACGGACCATGACCCGCCGTGGATCAGGACCACGATGCGCGCGGGCGATTCCTCGTCCAGACTGTCTCGAGGCTGGTACAGGTGGCCGAATTGGGAAGGCTCGCAGCCATATTCGATCTTGGTTCGGCGCACCGCGCAACGTGGGACGGCGCTCACCGCGACCACCGCCGGGTGAGGACCCCGATCGCGCCGAGGGCAACGGCCGCGGCAGTGGAGGTACGCAGAACCTCGGGGCCCAGGACCACCGCATGCGCGCCGAGCGCGGTCAGATCCGCCACCTCGGTGTCGTCGAGACCGCCTTCGGGCCCGACGACGAGCACGATCTCGCCGGCATCGCCGAGGGGCAGTTCGGCGAGCGGGCGTGCGGCTTCCTCATGGAGGACCGCGACAACACCTCCGGCCGCCACCGCATCGGCACAGCGCGCGCGGACGTCGATGGTGCCCGCGAGGTCGGTCACGTCGGGTACCCATGGTCGGCGACTCTGCTTGGCAGCCGCCGATGCGGCAGCCCGCCACTTGGCAACGCCCTTGTCCGCCTTACCCGTCCAGCGCGAAACACAGCGCATCGCCTGCCACGGCACGATGACGTCGACGCCGGCCTCGGTGGCGAGATCGACAGCCAACTCGGAGCGCTCCGACTTCGGCAGCGCCTGCACCAGCGTCACCTGCGGGGTCGGGCGAGCCTCGAACGAGAGTTCACGCACCGACGCCACCAGGGTGTCCTTGCCGCGGATCTCGCTGATCTCGCATCCGGCCACCGAACCCGCGCCGTCGCCGACGAAGATGCGTTCACCGATGCCGAGCCGGGCGACGGTCACCGCGTGGCGACCCTCCGAACCGGTCAGGATCACCTCGGCCCCCGGGGCCGGAACAGAGTCCGCCCAGAAGAGCGGCGGACTCATCGCTCCGCCGACGGGGCGAGTGCCGACCGGGTCACGCCGCCTACTTCCCGGCGAAGGCGTTGCGCAGCCGCGAGAACAGCCCACCGGGCGCCGCGGCCGCCGAGGAGTTGACCACCTCGATCTCGTCGTCGCCGACCTTCTTCAGCTTCTGCAGCGCCTCGGTCTGCGCGGCGTCGAGCTTGGTCGGGACCACCACGTCGAGGTGCACGTGCATGGTGCCGCGCACCCCGGAACTGACGTGCGGCATGCCCTGCCCGCGCAGTTTCACGATCTGGCCGGGCTGCGTGCCGGGTGCGATCGTGACGGTGACCGGGTCGCCGAGGATCGTCTCGACCTCGAACTCGGCGCCGAGCGCCGCGTCGACCATCGGGACCTTGACGGTGCAGTGCAGGTCGTCCTTGTCCCGCAGGAACACCTCGTGGGGACGTTCGGAGACCTCGACGTAGAGGTCGCCTGCGGGCCCACCGCCGAGTCCGACCTCGCCCTGACCGGTGAGGCGGACACGCATGCCGCTCTCGATACCGGCCGGGATGCGCACGGTCATGGTCCGGCGCGAACGGAATCGGCCGTCGCCGCCGCACTTGTGGCAGGGGTCGGGGATGACCTCGCCGACGCCGTGACAGGTCGGGCATTCACGAACCGTCATCACCTGGCCGAGGAACGAGCGCTGCACCGACTGGATCTCGCCGGCGCCCTTGCAGATGTCGCAGGTGACCGGCTTGCTGTCGCCGTTGGTGCCCGATCCGGTACACACGTCGCACAGGATCGCCGTGTCGACGGTGATCTCCTTGTTGACGCCCTTCGCGCACTCGGCGAGGTCGAGCTTGATGTTGACGAGTGCCGGTTCGCCGGGCTGGACACGGGACTTGGGTCCGCGACCCGAGCCGAATCCACCGCCCCCACCGAAGCCGCCGCCGTTGCCGAAGAACGCCTCGAAGACGTCGCCGAAGCCTCCGCCGCCCCCGCCGAAGCCCCCGAACCCGCCGGCACCCGCGCCGGCGAGCGGGTCGCCACCGGCGTCGACGATGCGGCGCTTCTCGGGATCGGTCAGCACCTCGTACGCGGTGCTGACCTCTTTGAACTCGTCTTCCTTGCCCGGGTTGACGTCCGGGTGCAGTTCGCGGGCCTTCTTGCGGTAGGCGCGCTTGAGCTCCTGGTCGCCGGCGCCCTTGGCCACACCCAGGATTTCGTAGTAGTCACGTGCCACGGTCGTAGTGATCCTTCGGTCTCAGTTGGTGCCGGGCGGTGTGCGCTCGCACGACCGCGCAGTACGAGTATGGGGAACCATCCGCACCGCCGACGACCGGCCGGGTCCTTGCGAGGCCGGCGTCGTCGACACGGGCGTCATCGTTCGGCGAGCACCTCACCGATGTATTTGGCAACGGCTGCCACCGATGCAATGGTTCCCGGATAGTCCATCCGTGTGGGGCCGAGCACACCGACGCCGCCGAACACGGTTCCCGATGCACCGTACCCTGTCGACACCACCGAGGTCCCACGCAGGTTCTCGGTCTGTGTCTCCTCCCCGATCTGCACGGTGACCTGCCCCATGTCCTGCGTCGTCGCGAGGATCTTGAGAACCACGACCTGCTCCTCGAGCGCCTCCAGCACGGTGTCCATGCCCCCGACCACGGGTGTGAAATCGGCAGCCGAGCGCGCCAGATTCGAAGTCCCGCCCAGAACGAGACGGTCGTCGCCGCGTTCGACGAGGGTCTCCACCAACACGGTCGCGATGTTGAGCACGGCGCCCCGGATGTCGTCGGGTGCGCTGTTGGCCAGTTCGGCCACCGCCGCCGAGGCCGCCTCGAGTCTCTTGCCGTGCAGCGCCGCCGAGAACAGATCCCGCAGGCGGGCGATGTCGTCCTCGTCGTGGTCTTCGTTCAGGGCGACCATGCGTTGCTCGACGCGCCCGTTGTCCACGATCACCACGAGCAGCAGGCGCGACGGCGACAGCGCGACGACCTCCAGGTGGCGCACGGTTGCCGCGGACAGCACCGGGTACTGGATGACCGCCACCTGCCGGGTGAGCTGGGCGAGCAACTTGACCGATCGTCGGAGGACGTCGTCGAGGTCGACGCCGGAGTCGAGTACCGACAGGATCGCGCGGCGCTCCGCCGACGACAACGGCTTGATCTCGCTGATCCGGTCCACGAACATCCGGTAGCCCTTGTCGGTGGGCACGCGACCCGAGCTGGTGTGCGGTTGGGTGATGTAGCCCTCGGCCTCCAGCACGGCCATGTCGTTGCGGACCGTCGCACTCGACACCCCGAGCTGATGCCGCTCGACGAGCGCCTTGGAGCCGATGGGTTCCTGCGTGTCGACGAAGTCGGTCACGATCGCACGCAGGATCTCGAAGCGACGATCATCGGTGGTTGACACGCGGTACACCTCCTGGCTCAGAGCACTGCCATACAGTGGGTGAGTTCCATACTACGAAATTTGCACGGCATCGCGGCTTCGCGGCGCGGCCGCTGCGCATGGACCGTCGAGGCGTCGTCGATCACGCACGATCGACGAGGCGCGGGCGTCGGAGGAGTTCGGCATGATCTTCAAGCGGGTCCGAGAGGGCAAGCCCTACCCTGACCACGGTTTGTCGTCGCGAGGGTGGGCCAAGATCCCGCCGCGTCAGCTGCGTCTGGATCAACTGACGCCGATCACCAAGGTGCTCGCACTCGACAAGCTGCTGAGCGAGGACTCCACGTTCTACGGCGATCTGTTCGCCCATGTCGTGCGCTGGGAGGGCGAGCTCTACCTCGAAGACGGGTTGCATCGCGCCGTGCGGTCGGCGTTGCGTAATCGCTCCGTCATCCATGCGCGCACCCTCGACCTCGACAGTCTGGATCTGTCGAACTCGGCGAAACCGCTCGACGAACAACTCGAGGACACCGCCGAGATTCCGGCGCGCCGCCCGCCTGCGCCGCCGGAGGGTGGCGGCTCCCACCGGCGCGGCGTCCGGTCGACGGGGTGGACGAGCCCCGCGCGTGGAGACCAGACCTGGTGATCCACCTCGCCGTGGTGCGACAGCCCGGCTGACGAACGCCGGGCGGTGCGTGTCGCGCGTTCAGCCCCAGAGGACTCGCCGGATCACCCCGTCTGCCAGCAGACGTCCCGCATCGGTCAGGACGTACGCGCTCGGCGTCTGCGTGAGAAGCCCGTCGGTGCAGAGCTGTTCGGCGTTCGCGCGTTCGGCGTCGTCGAGGAGATCGCGAGGTAGCCCGCTGCGGCAACGGGTGGTGAGCATGACGGCCTCGAGATGGCGGTCGGCGTCGGTCAGCTGCTCCGACGAAGCGATCGGGAGGGCGCCCTCCGCAAGCGATTGTGCATAGCGCGCAGGGTGTTTCGCGTTCAGCCAGCGCACGCCGCCGACATGGGAGTGCGCTCCGGGACCGATGCCCCACCAGTCGTGGCTGTGCCAGTAGGCGATGTTGTGACGGCACTGCGACGCGTCGTCGCGGGCCCAGTTCGACACCTCGTACCAGCCGAGCCCGTCGCCGCCCAGTCGGCTGTCGAGGATCTGGTAACGGTCGGCGAGGACGTCGTCGTCGGGTGCGGGCATCTCGCCGCGCCGGATACGACGCGCCAGGGCTGTGCCGTCCTCGACGATCAGCGCGTACGCCGAGACGTGATCGACCCCGGCCGCGAGGACCGCGTCGAGGGTGGCGTGCAGATCGTCGTCGGTCTCCCCCGGCGTGCCGTAGATCAGGTCGAGGTTGACATGGTCGAAACCCGCGGCCCGGGCCTCGCGGGCGGCGGCGACCGCCCGGCCCGGGGTGTGGGTCCGGTCGAGCACCCTGAGCACGTGCTGGGCCGCGGACTGCATGCCCAGCGAGATCCGGGTGAAACCGGCCGCACGCAGCTGGGCGAAGAACTCCGGCGATGTCGATTCCGGATTGGATTCGGTGGTGACCTCGGCGTCGTCGGCGAGGTCGAAGTTCGCGCGCACGGCGTCGAGCAGACGGGTGAGACCGTCCCCGCCCAGCAGCGACGGGGTACCGCCCCCGACGAACACCGTCGACACCGGCCGGCTCGGGGTCAGCATCCGCGCCGCCGACTCGAGTTCGGCCGCGACGGCCCGATGCCACGACTCCGGCGACGAGCTCGACCCCAGTTCGCCGGCCGTATAGGTGTTGAAGTCGCAGTACCCGCACCGTGTCGCACAGAACGGGACGTGCAGGTAGAGACCGAAGGGAACTTCGGGGTCGACGCCACCGCACGCACCGGCGATCAGTTCGGGTGCGGGCGCTTGGAGGTCGACGTTCACCACTCCATCATGCCGACCGTGGCAAATCCGCCCCGCAAGACTCGGGCCATCCCCGCTCCCGGCGGGAACAGTCCTTCGGCTGCATGCGTTGTGGGCCACAGGCAGGGACCGACCCCGGCCAGTTTTCCATCATCGTGATGGAAAATAACCCCAAGTAGACGAGTCGATGGGGGGCGTGGCACTATGGACCTCGTGATTTTCCCCGGGGTGTGGCTCGCAGCTCGCCGCCACATTGATCTCAAGCGCGTCAACAGCGCTTTCTGTCGCATCTAGCGACGTCTCGGCCCCGATTGATCCCTCATCGAGGGATGCCGGCACGTTTCAGCCCGTAATTCGTGCGATGAACGCCGGCCCTGTGCGCCGGCACAGGAGACTTCATGACGTCCACAACCGATGCCCCCGCCGTGTCCGGCGTGGGTTCCGAGCCCGATCCCGCCGCCGAGAAGCGCGCGCGTCCCGCCCGCAAGGCGCGCCCGGCCAAGCGCCGCGCCGAGGGCCAATGGGCGCTCGGCTACCGCGAGCCGCTGAACCCCAATGAGCAGGTCAAGAAGGACGACAACCCGCTCAATGTGCGCGCCCGCATCGAGAACATCTACTCCAAGCAGGGCTTCGACTCGATCGACAAGCAGGATCTGCGCGGCCGGATGCGCTGGTGGGGTCTCTACACCCAGCGCGCCGAGGGCTACGACGGCACCTGGACCGGCGACGAGAACATCGACCTCCTCGAAGACAACCACTTCATGATGCGGGTGCGCTGCGACGCCGGCGCGCTCAACGTCGCGCAGCTGCGCACCATCGGCGGGATCTCCACCGAGTTCGCCCGCGACACCGCAGATCTCTCCGACCGCGAGAACGTCCAGTACCACTGGATTCGCATCGAGGACGTCCCCACCATCTGGGAGCGCCTGGAGGGCGTCGGCCTCAAGACCACCGAGGCATGCGGGGACTGCCCCCGCGTCGTGCTCGGCTCACCGCTGGCCGGCGATGCCGTCGACGAGGTCCTCGACCCGACCCCGGCCATCGACGAGATCGTGCGCCGCTACATCGGCGACCCGAAGTACTCGAACCTGCCGCGCAAGTTCAAGACCGCGATCTCCGGTCTGCAGGACGTCGCCCACGAGATCAACGACGTCGCCTTCATCGGCGTCGTCCACCCGGAGCACGGTCCCGGCCTCGACTTGTGGGTCGGCGGCGGGCTGTCGACCAATCCGATGCTCGCGCAGCGTGTCGGCGCGTGGATTCCGCTCGACGAGGTGCCCGACGTCTGGGAAGGCGTCGTCTCGATCTTCCGCGACTACGGCTACCGGCGCCTGCGCACCAAGGCGCGCCTGAAGTTCCTCATCAAGGACTGGGGTGTCGAGAAGTTCCGCCAGGTCCTCGAAGACGAGTACCTCGGGCGCAAGCTGATCGACGGCCCGGCCCCCGAGCAGCTGACCGCGCCGCGTGACCACGTCGGTGTCCAGAAGCTCAAGAACGGCCTCAACTCGGTGGGCTTCGCCGCCATCGCCGGACGCGTCTCGGGCACCATCCTCAGCGCCGTCGCCGACGCCGCCGAGCGTGCCGGCTCGGACCGCATCCGCTTCACCCCGTACCAGAAGCTGGTCATCCTCGACGTCGCCGACGACAAGGTGGAGCAGCTCATCGCCGAGCTGTCGAAGCTGGGCCTGTCGGCCCGCGCGTCCAACTGGCGCCGGAACCTGATGGCGTGCAGCGGCATCGAATTCTGCAAGCTGTCCTTCACCGAGACCCGTAAGCGGTCGCAGCGCCTGGTGCCCGAGCTCGAGGAGCGCCTGGCCGACATCAACGACTCACTCGACGTGCCGATCACGATCAACATCAACGGCTGCCCCAATTCGTGCGCGCGGGCGCAGATCGCCGACATCGGCTTCAAGGGTCAGCTCGTCGAGGACGGCGCCGGCGGCCAGACCGAGGGCTTCCAGGTCCACCTGGGCGGCAGCCTCGGATTCGATTCCGCGTTCGGCCGCAAACTGCGCCAGCACAAAGTGCTCTCCACCGACATCGGCGACTACATCGATCGCGTCGTCCGCAACTTCGTGGATCAGCGCGAGGACGGTGAACGGTTCGCGCAGTGGGCCGTGCGCGCCGACGAGGAGGCCTTGCGATGACCATCAGCACCACCGCGCCGGCCACCGGCCACCGGTTCAGCGAGGACGAGCTCCGCGAGATCGCGGAGAAGGGCGCCGCCGACCTCGGATCCGACGCCACCCCCGAGGAACTGATCCGGTGGACGGCTCAGACCTTCGGCACCAATTTCGTCGTGGCGTCGAACATGCAGGACGCCGCCCTCGTCGACCTCGCCGTCAAGCACATCGATCGCGACCTCCTCGGCGGTGATCCGGTCAAGGTGCTCTTCCTCGACACCGGATACCACTTCGCCGAGACCATCGGCACCCGTGACGCCGTCGAGCAGGTGTACGGGGTCGACATGGTCAACCTCACCCCGCCGAACACGGTCGCCGAGCAGGATGAACTGTTGGGGCGCAACCTGTTCGCGCGCGACCCCGGTGAATGCTGCCGCTTGCGCAAGGTGGTGCCGCTCAAGGCCGGCCTCGCCGGATTCGACGCCTGGATCACCGGTATCCGCCGCGTCGAGGCGCCGACCCGGGCCAACGCGCCGCTGATCTCCTTCGACGAGGGGTTCGGCCTGGTCAAGATCAACCCGATCGCGGCCTGGTCCGACGAGACCATGCAGGACTACATCGACACCCACGGCGTGCTGGTCAACCCGCTCGTCGACGAGGGCTACCCGTCCATCGGCTGCGCACCGTGCACCGTCAAACCCGAACCCGGATCCGATCCGCGCAGTGGCCGCTGGGCCGGCCGCGCCAAGACAGAATGTGGGCTCCACGCATGACCGTCACCGACTCCCTGTCGAGCACCCCCGCACTGACCGACCCCGCGCTCGACACCGAGGACTTCACCACGCTCGACGCGCTGGAGTCCGAGGCCATCCACGTCTTCCGCGAGGTCGCAGGCGAATTCGAGCGGCCGGTGATCCTGTTCTCCGGCGGCAAGGACTCCACCGTCCTGCTGCACGTCGCCCTGAAGGCGTTCTGGCCTGCGCCACTGCCCTTCTCGCTGCTCCACGTCGACACCGGCCACAACCTGCCCGAGGTCCTCGAGTTCCGCGACAAGGTCGTCGAACGTCACAATCTGCGCCTGCACGTCGCCAAGGTCGAGGATTACCTCGCCGACGGCCGGCTCACCGAGCGTCCCGACGGTGTCCGCAACCCGCTGCAGACCATCCCGCTGCTCGACGCGATCACCGAGAACCGTTTCGACGCGGTGTTCGGCGGCGGCCGGCGCGACGAGGAGCGCTCGCGCGCCAAGGAACGGATCTTCTCGCTGCGCAACGCCTTCGGCCAGTGGGACCCCAAGCGGCAGCGCCCGGAGCTGTGGAACCTGTACAACGGTCGCCACGCACCCGGCGAGCACGTGCGCGTGTTCCCGCTGTCGAACTGGACCGAGCTCGACATCTGGCGCTACATCGCCCGCGAGCAGGTTCTGCTGCCCGCGATCTACTACGCGCACCAGCGCGACGTCTTCGAGCGTGACGGCATGTGGATGACCCCCGGCGTATGGGGCGGCCCCCGCGACGGCGAAGAGCTGCAACGACTTTCGGTGCGCTACCGCACCGTCGGCGACGGCTCGTCGACCGGCGCGGTGCTCTCCGACGCCGCCGACAACCAGGCCGTGCTCGCCGAGGTCGCCGCGTCGCGACTCACCGAACGCGGCGCCACCCGTGGCGACGACCGGGTCTCCGAGGCCGCCATGGAAGACCGTAAGCGCGAAGGATATTTCTGATGAAGCACGCACCCGACCTTCTCCGCATCGCGACCGCGGGCAGCGTCGACGACGGTAAGTCCACGCTCGTCGGCCGGCTGTTGTTCGACACGAAATCCGTTCTGGCCGACCAGATCGACGCGGTCACCAAGGCATCGGTCGACCGCGGTCTCGACACCCCCGACCTGTCACTGCTCGTCGACGGTTTGCGCGCCGAGCGCGAACAGGGCATCACCATCGATGTCGCCTACCGCTACTTCGCCACGCCCGCACGGTCGTTCGTGCTCGCCGACACCCCCGGCCACGTGCAGTACACACGTAACACCGTGTCCGGGGCATCCACCGCACAGCTGGTGATCCTGCTCGTCGATGCCCGCACCGGCGTCGTCGCCCAGACCCGTCGCCACGCCGCGGTGATGGCGCTCCTCGGTGTGCCGCAGCTGGTGCTGGCGGTCAACAAGATCGACCTCGTCTCAGATCAGGCGTCGGTGTTCGCCGAGATCTCGGCCGAGTTCGCCGAACTGACCCGCTCGCTGGGCTGGTCCGACGAGCAGGTCACCGCGATCCCGGTGTCGGCATTGCATGGTGACAACGTCGCGAACCGCTCGGAGACCACCGCGTTCTACGACGGACCGACACTCATCGAACATCTCGAGACGGTGCCGAACCTGGTGGCGCGCAGCGAGGTCGGCCTCCGGTTCCCCGTCCAGTACGTCATCCGTCCGCGCACGCCGGAGTATCCCGACTACCGCGGCTACGCGGGCCTGATCGCGGCCGGCCGGGTGTCGGTCGGCGACGAAGTGGTCATCCTTCCGTCGGGCCGGCGATCCACCGTCAGCCAGATCGACACCGCCGACGGACAACTCGCCACCGCCCACACCGGACGCAGCGTCACCATCCTGCTGGAGGACGATGTCGACATCTCCCGCGGCGACCTGATCGCGGCGGTATCCGACGCCCCGGAACCTGTGCAGCAGTTCACCGCGACGGTGTGCTGGCTGGCCGAGAAGCCGCTGCGCCCGGGTGCGCGTCTGCTCCTCAAGCACGGCACCAAGACCACCCAGGCCATCGTCGGCGCGCTCGATGCACTGTTCGACGAGCAGGAGCTGGCGCTGGTCGAGGCCCCGGAGTCGGTGGAGCTCAACCAGATCGTGCGGATCTCGGTGCAGACCGCCGAGCCGATCCCGGCCGACGACTACCAGGTCAACCGCGAGTCGGGCAGCTTCTTGCTCATCGATCCGCAGGGTGGCAACACGCTGGCCGCGGGGCTCGTGGGTGACGCTCTCGCCCCGCTGCATCTCAAAGAGCTGGTGTGAGCCCGACGCTCGTCCTCGTCGCACACGGCAGTCGCGATCCGCGCTTCGGCGTGACCGCACGCCGTGTGCGCGAGGCCGTGGCGTCGAGCCTTCCCGGCGTCGAGGTCGTGCTGTCCTACCTCGACCTCGACGAGCCGCTGGTCGGTGATGCCCTCCGCGGCGTCGACCCCACCGCCGCCGACCCGGTCGTGGTGCCGATGCTGCTGACGGCGGGCTATCACCACAAGGTCGATCTGCCGGCGATCCTCGCCGAGCACCGCCCGTTCGCCCATCAGACCGATGTCGTGGGGAGGCGGTCGCTGGCCTCCGCCCTTGCCGATCGGCTGCTCGAGGCCGGCCTGGGCGATCAGGACGGTGTGATCCTGACCGCAGTCGGCTCCTCCGACACCGACGCCGACCGCTCCGTTCACGGACGGGCGATCGAGTTGTCGACCCGCCTCCGTCGTCCCGTCGAGGTGGTGTTCGCCACAAGGCTCGGGCCGGACGGTCGCGCAGTGGCGTCGGCGGTGCGTCGACTCCGCCTCGCGGGTGCACGACGGATCGCCCTGAGTCCGTATTTCCTGTCGGCGGGATTGCTGATCGAGCGCGTCGAATCAGCCCTCGACGCGATGGTCGACGAGAGCCTTGTCGCCGGTCCCCTGGGTGCACATCCCGATGTCGTGGACGCGATCTGCGCGCTGTACCGCACTGCGGCCCGCCGGCGCGCGGTGATCGCCGGACGCTGAGACGGCCGTCGGCGGGAGTGCGTCAGCGCTCGGCGTCGGTCAGGCGGTGACGAGCCAGGCGATCACGACGAGGATCAGCAACGCCAGCAGGGCGAGGGTCACGGGCGAACGAAGCAGTTTCACAATCCGGTCCCGTCATCGTCGGCGAAGCGGCGTCGGTCGAACAGCGTTGCGGCGGCGTCGACCAGGAGATTAAGAACATAGGCGATGAGGATCGCGACCGGGATCACCACGGCGACTGTCACCAGCAGCTGAGGCACGAAAGACAGGCCGGTAAGCCACTCCTCCACGCCGTCCCACCAGGCGAAGAACGCCGTCACCTCATCACCTCATCCGTCCGCTCTCGGCTGTATTCACACGCCCGGCCCGAGGGGGCCCGACCCACACGGGGGCCGATTGGCATCGAGAGGCGCCCGTCGCAATGATAGATGCCATGTCTCCCGCTGATGACTCCACCGTAACGCCCTTGCCGGCGGCGACTGCCGGGGCACCCGAGGCCCCCACCGGTGACGCGCGGGTCAGCGATCCGGGACCGACGCCCGTGTCCCCCGTGATCCCGTCGCACACCAGCAGCTTCCCGCCCATCGGCGACTACGCCTTCCTCTCCGACACCGAGACCAACTGCCTCATCGCACGCAACGGCTCGGTGGAGTGGATGTGTGTACCGCGCCCGGACTCCCCGAGTGTCTTCGGCGCCGTGCTCGATCGCAGCGCCGGCCACTTCCGTCTCGCGCCGTACGGCGTGAACGTGCCCGTCGATCGCCGGTACCTGCCGGGCAGCCTGATGGTCGAGACGACGTGGCAGACCGACACCGGGTGGATCATCGTCCGCGACGCCCTGGTCATGGGGCCGTGGCACGACAACGACAAACGATCACGGACCCACCGCCGCACGCCCACCGACTGGGACGCAGAGCACATCCTGCTGCGCACCGTGCGATGTGTGTCCGGCACAGTCGAACTGCACATGAGCTGCGAGCCGGCCTTCGACTACCACCGTGCGATGACCAGCTGGGAGTACACCGGCCCGGCGTACGGGGAGGCCGTCGCCACCGCCCGGGACACCGATGTCGACACCCCCACGCTCAAGCTCACCACCGACCTCCGGCTCGGCCTCGAGGGTCGCGAGGCACGTGCCCGCACCCGCCTCGTCGAAGGTGACAACCGATTCGTCGCGCTCAGCTGGTCGCGTCAGCCCGCGCCGCAGAACTGGGAGGAGGCCGCCCAGAAGATGTGGGCCACCAGCGAGTCGTGGCGACAGTGGATCAACATCGGCACCTTCCCGGATCACCCGTGGCGCACCCATCTGCAGCGGTCGGCTCTCACGCTCAAGGGACTCACCTACTCCCCGACCGGCGCGCTGCTCGCCGCGGCCACCACGTCGCTGCCGGAAACCCCTCAGGGCGAACGCAACTGGGACTACCGGTACGCGTGGGTACGCGACTCGACCTTCGCGCTGTGGGGCCTGTACACCCTCGGCCTCGACCGTGAGGCCGACGACTTCTTCTCCTTCATCGCCGATGTCTCCGGCATCACCAACGGTGAACGCCATCCCCTGCAGGTGATGTACGGCGTCGGCGGTGAGCGCACCCTCGAGGAGGAGGAGCTGACCCACCTCTCGGGTTACGACGGCGCCCGTCCGGTACGGATCGGTAACGGCGCGTACAACCAAGCGCAGCACGACATCTGGGGCACGATGCTCGACTCGGTGTATCTCAACATCAAGTCACACGAGTCGGTTCCGGAGACACTGTGGCCGGTCCTCAAGGCTCAGGTCGAGGAGGCCGTCAAACACTGGCGCGACCCCGACCGCGGCATCTGGGAGGTCCGCGGCGAGCCCCAGCACTTCACCTCGTCGAAGGTGATGTGCTGGGTGGCCCTCGACCGCGGTTCGCGTCTGGCGACCATGCACGGCGAGGCGACCCACGCGCGGAAATGGGCCGCGATCGCCGACGAGATCAAAGCCGACATCCTCGCCCACGGCGTCAACGACCGCGGGGTGTTCACCCAGCGCTACGGCGACGACGCCCTCGACGCGTCGTTGTTGCTCGTGCCCTTGTTGCGGTTCCTGCCGCCGGATGACCACCGGGTCCGCGCAACGGTTCTCGCGATCGCCGACGAGCTCACCGACAACGGCCTGGTGCTTCGCTACAAGGTCGAAGAGACCGACGACGGCCTCACCGGCGAGGAGGGCACCTTCACCATCTGTTCGTTCTGGCTGGTGTCCGCGCTGGTCGAGATCGGCGAACTCGAACGCGCCAAGACGCTCTGCGAGCGCCTGCTCAACTACTCGAGTCCCCTCAAGCTCTACGCCGAGGAGATCGACGCCAAGACCGGTGCGCACCTGGGTAACTTCCCGCAGGCGTTCACCCACCTCGCGTTGATCAACGCCGTCATGCACGTCATCCGCGCCGAGGAGGCGGCACACCACGGCACGTTCCAGCCGGCGAATCACTGACCGCGAGCACTCTGGCGGCAGACTTCGGTCTTGCCGGCGATCAGTCCAGCCGCCAGTCCTCATACGCCCGCGGGTCGTTGACCGGTTCGACGTGCATCGTCACGTTGAGGTCGGCGACCGCGGCGCGCAGCTCTCCTTCGACCGTCTCGGTCAGATCGTGGGCGCGCTGCACCGACCAGTTCCCGGGAACGAGCATGTGCAGCTGCACGAACCGTTCATGCCCCGCTTCCCGTGTGCGGATGTCATGGAAGTCGATACCGTCGCCGCGGTGCCGGTCGAGTACCTCGTCGATGGCGGCACGCAGCTCGTCGGGTAACGCGGAATCCATCAGACCCGCACCTGATCGCCGCACCAGTTGTACGCCGACGACGATGATGTTGACGGCGACGGCGACGGCGATCAGGGGGTCCAGCGGCAACCAGCCGGTCACCGCGACGAGGAAGACGCCGACGACCACGCCGACGGTCGTCAACACGTCGGTCATCAGGTGCTTTCCGTCGGCCTCGAGCGTGAGCGACCGGTGCCGGCGACCGGCGCGGATGAGTATGCATCCGACACCCGCGTTGATCGCGGTCGCGACCAGCGAGATCCCCAGGCCCACGCCGACTTCCTCGAGCTCACGGGGATGGATGAATCGGTCCACGGCCGTCACGATGATGGTGACCGCCGCAACCACGATCAGCACGCCCTCGAACACCGCCGAGAAGTACTCGGCCTTCGTGTGCCCGAAATTGTGTCCGCTGTCCGGTGGCTTCGCCGCCACGCGGAGTGCGACGAATGCCCCGACCGCGGCAACGAGATTGACCACCGATTCCAGTGCGTCGGACAGCAGGCCGACCGACCCGGTGATCCGCCAGGCGATGAGCTTGAGCGCGATCACCGCGATCGCCGTCGCGATGCTCAGGATCGCGAAACGCGACAGGTCGTGCCGTGGGTTGCGCGTGGTCACCGCGGGTCCCCCGATCAGGCCGCGAGGCCCCGGCGGCGTAACAGCGGATCGACCTGCGGCTTACGGCCGATCAGCTCCTCGTGCGCGAGAAGCGGATCGACGCTGTCCCCGCGCGAGAGGGTCGCAGCGGCGAAGCGTCGACCGTTCTCCCGGAGCAGCCCGCCCTCGCTGAGGAACCACTGCTCGGTCTCGGCGTCGAGGACCTCGGACCAGATGTAGCTGTAGTAACCGGCGGAGTAGCCGCCGCCGAAGATGTGGTTGAAATACGTGCTGCGGTAGCGGGGCGGGATGAGCTCGCTGTGCAACCCCGCATCGGTGAGCGCCTGCGCCTCGAAGGCCTCGACGTCGGTGACCGCCTTCGCCTCGTCCTCGGTGAGCCGGTGCCAGGCGAGGTCCAACGACGACGCCGCCAGGTATTCGATGGTCGCGTGTGCCGTCTCGGCACCCGCGGATTCCCTTGCCGCCGAGGCGAGTTCGGCCGGGATGGCCTCGCCGGTTCGGTGATGACGAGCGTAGTTTCCCAGTACGTCCGGGTGCAGTGCCCACATCTCGTTGACCTGTGAGGGGAACTCCACGAAGTCCCGCGGCACCGACGTACCCGACTGCGACGGGTAGTCCACCGCGGACAGCAGCCCGTGGAGCGCATGCCCGAACTCGTGGAACAGCGTGGTGAGCTGGTCCATCGTGAGCAGGCACGGTTCCCCCGTGTCGGGTTTGGTCAGGTTCAGCACGTTGACGATGATCGGCTGGGTCTGCAGTACCGACGACTGGTCGACGATGTTGTTCATCCATGCGCCACCGCGTTTCGACGGTCGTGCGAAGAAGTCCCCGAGGAACAGTCCGATACCGGTGCCGGATTCGTCGCGCACCTCCCAGACCCGCACGTCGGGGTGATACACCGGCAGGCCGGACAGTTCGACGAATCGCAGGCCATAGAGCTTGGTCGCCGCGTGGAACACTCCGTGGGTCAGGACCGTGTCGAGTTCGCAGTAGTCGGCGAAATCGTCGAGTGGCGTCGCCGCCTGCGCCTTCTTCTCACGTTCGAGCCAGTATGTGAGGTCGGCGGGGCCGATCCGCACGTCACCGGCGAACTCGGTGAGACGCGTGAGTTCCCGTCCGCCGGCGCGCATCGCCGACGCGTTGAGTTCCCGCAACAGGTCGTCGACGGAGGCCGGATCCGGTGCGGTCTGTTCGGCGATGACGAACTCGGCGTGGTCGCGGTAACCGAGCAGCGCGGCTCGTCGTGCCCGCAGCCGGACGATCTCGAGGACGAGTTCGCGGGTGTCGTGCTCGTTTCCCCGCGCGCAGCGGTTCACCGAGGCGTCGAAGACCCGCTGTCGCACAGCGGGATCGGTCAGCTCGGTCAGCACCGACTGACTCGTGGGCAGCTCGAGCGCGAGGAGGTGGCCGGTGTCGTGGCCGGCGTCGGCGGCCGCGCGGCGCGCTGCGGCGATCTGTCCGGCCGAGAGGCCGGACAGATCGGCGGCGTCCTCGACGAACACGGCCGAGTCATTCGCGTCGTCGAGGACCTTCTGCGAGAACGTCGTCGTGAGATAGGCCAGGCGCGAGGCGATCTGGCGCATCTCCTGTTGCGCGTCGGCGGGGAGTCCGGCACCGGCACGCACCGACTCCCGGTAACGCTTGTCGAGCAGGCGGCGCTGCGGCTCGGTGAGGTCGAGTTCGTCGGCTCGCGAATGGAGATCCGAGATGCGTTCGAACAGCACCGGGTTCATCGCGATGGTGTTGGCGTGGTCGGTCAGCAGCGTCGAGAGTTCCTGGGAGATCTCGTTGCGCCGGGGATTGGTGTCGGGACCGACGAGGTTGAAGAAGATCCCCGACGCGCGGGCCAGGTCACGACCCGAGAGTTCGAGCGCCTCGACGGTGTTGGCAAAACTCGGCGGGGCGGTGTCGGCCGCGATCGCCTCGACCTCGGCGACATGGGATGCCATGGCCGCGGTGAACGCGGGGAGGAAGTCGTCGTCGGAGATCGAGGCGAAATCAGGTAGCTCGTAGGGCAGATCACTCTGAGCCAGTACCGGATTCGTCGAGCTCGAGTTCTTCTGCCCGGTCATCATTTCCCCTTCGGCTTGTCACCCTGCGAATCGGTGGAGAGCGCGGCCACGAACGCGTCCTGCGGAACCTCGACGCGGCCGATCGTCTTCATCCGCTTCTTGCCTTCCTTCTGCTTCTCGAGCAGCTTGCGCTTACGGCTGATGTCGCCGCCGTAGCACTTGGCGAGAACGTCCTTGCGGATCGCCCGGATGTTCTCGCGGGCAATGATCTTGGAGCCCACGGCGGCCTGCACCGGCACCTCGAACTGCTGACGCGGGATCAGTTCCTTGAGTTTGATGGCCATCCGGTTGCCGTAGGCGTAGGCGGCGTCCTTGTGCACGATCGCACTGAAGGCGTCGACGGCCTCACCCTGCAGGAGGATGTCGACCTTGACCAGGTCGGCTTCCTGCTCGCCGGCCTCCTCGTAATCGAGGCTGGCGTAGCCGCGGGTGCGGGACTTCAGGGCGTCGAAGAAGTCGAAGATGATCTCCGCCATCGGCAGCGTGTACCGCAGTTCGACACGGGTCTCCGACAGGTAGTCCATGCCGCCGAGCTCGCCGCGACGTGACTGGCAGAGCTCCATGATCGCGCCGATGAACTCGCTGGGTGCGATGACGGTGGTCTTGACGATCGGCTCGTAGATGTGGCGGGTCTTGCCCTCGGGCCAGTCCGACGGGTTGGTGACGACGTGCTCCGAGCCGTCCTCCATCACCACGCGGTACACCACGTTCGGTGCGGTGGAGATGAGGTTGAGGTTGAACTCGCGCTCGAGCCGTTCCCGGGTGATCTCCATGTGCAGCAGACCCAGGAATCCGCAGCGGAAGCCGAAACCGAGCGCGACCGAGGTCTCCGGCTCGAAGGTGAGAGCGGCGTCGTTGAGTTGCAGTTTCTCGAGCGCCTCACGCAGCACCGGATAGTCCGAGCCGTCGAGCGGGTACAGACCCGAATAGACCATCGGGCGCGGTTCGCGGTAACCCGTCAGCGCCTGGGTGGCACCGCGACGGGCGGTGGTCACGGTGTCACCGACCTTCGACTGACGCACGTCCTTCACACCGGTGATGAGGTAGCCCACCTCGCCGACGCCGAGCCCCACCGATGGCTTGGGGTCAGGCGAGACGATGCCCACCTCCAGCAGCTCGTGGGTGGAGCCGGTGGACATCATCATCACCTTCTCGCGCGGTACGATGCGGCCGTCGACGACGCGGACGTAGGTGACCACGCCGCGATAGGTGTCATAGACCGAGTCGAAGATCATCGCGCGGGCCGGGGCGTCGGAGTCACCCACCGGGGCGGGGACCGACCGGATCACCTCGTCGAGCAGTTCGGTGACGCCGACGCCGGTCTTGCCCGACACCCGCAGGACGTCCTCGGGTTCACAACCCACGATGTGGGCCAGCTCGGCGGCGTAGCGGTCCGGATCGGCGGCCGGCAGGTCGATCTTGTTCAGCACCGGGATGATGGTGAGATCGTTCTCCATGGCCAGGTACAGGTTGGCCAGCGTCTGCGCCTCGATCCCCTGCGCGGCGTCGACCAGGAGCACAGCACCCTCGCACGCTTCGAGCGCACGCGACACCTCGTAGGTGAAGTCGACGTGGCCGGGTGTGTCGATGAGGTGCAGAACGTATTCCTCGTCGCCGTCAGGGGTGCTGACGGTCCACGGGAGCCGCACGTTCTGCGCCTTGATCGTGATGCCGCGCTCACGCTCGATGTCCATGCGGTCGAGGTACTGCGCCCGCATCTGACGTTCTTCCACGACGCCGGTGAGCTGCAGCATCCGGTCGGCCAGCGTCGACTTGCCGTGGTCGATGTGGGCGATGATGCAGAAGTTCCGGATGCGCGCCGGGTCGGTGAAGGTCTTGTCGGCGAAGGTGGGAATTGGAACTACTCCTCATACGAACAGTGTGTGGACCTCACAGCAGCTCGCCGCAGGTCGATACAGGTTGACCATCAGTTTCTCATGACCGCAGGGACTCGCGCCCACGGCCACGTCCCAGACGCCCCGAGCGGACCCGTCGAGGCGCTACCGTGGCAGCCGTGTCCGCGAACTCCGTCACCATCGTCGAGACCGTCGACGTCGCCGCCGACGTGCACCGGCCCGGCTCCACGCCCCGGGCCACGATCGTCCTCGCGCACGGTGCCGGCGGCGATCGCCACGCCGTGATTCTGCGCGCGCTCGCCGACGAACTGTGCGGACGCGGGTTCGTGGTCGCCCGGATCGACCTGCCCTACCGTCGGCGCCGGCCCAAGGGTCCGCCCAGCCCGTCGACGTCGCCCGCCGACCGCGGCGGCATCCGCGCCGCCTGCGCGATGTTCCGCGGCGAGTCCGACGGCCCGCTGTTCGTCGGCGGGCACTCCTACGGCGGCCGGCAGGCCTCGATGGCGGTCGCCGAGGACTCCGACACAGCAGACGGCACCGGCCTGGCCGACGGCCTGCTGCTCACCTCGTATCCGCTGCATCCGCCCGGCAAGCCGGAGAAGTTACGCACCGAACATCTGCCGGCGATCACCGTCCCGACGCTCGTGGTGCACGGCAGCTCCGACCCGTTCGGCACCACCGAGGAGATGAACCACGCGTTCGATCTCGTCGCGGGTCCGACGCGGATCGTCGAACTCGACAAGGTCGGCCACGATCTGAACCCGAAGAAGAAGCCCACCGCGTCGCTGACCGCCGACGCGGTGGAGGAATTCCTGATGGAGGAGACCCACCGGTGACGAGCCGCAGCATCCGATCCTCCGCCCGCCCCACCGCGGAGGTGGCCCGCTCGATCAGCTACTCCCCTGATCTCGACGGCGACGCCGACCCCGGCGAGATCGTCTGGACGTGGGTGGCCTACGAGGACGATCCGAACCAGGGCAAGGACCGCCCGGTGCTGGTTGTCGGACGGGATGCACGCACCGAGGCGGCCGACCACGTGCTGGGCCTGATGCTGTCGAGCAAGGACCATCACGGGACCGACGAGAACTGGCTGGCCGTCGGGACCGGCACCTGGGACTCCCAGAACCGGCCGAGCTTCGTGAGGCTCGATCGCGTCCTCGTCGTCGACGCCGACGGAATCCGTCGCGAAGGTGCCATTCTCGACCCTCGCCGATTCGACACCGTCGCAGACGAACTCAGGGAGCGCTACGGCTGGCGATAGCCTCCGCCGGCGGTTTCACCGCCGGCCGGGGTCCGCGTTCGAGACCCCTCTACGCGAGCCGCGTGACCTCGACGATCACGTCGAGATCCGTTGCGCCGCCCCCGGTGTAGATGCCCTTGAGCGGTGACACGTCGGCGTAGTCGCGCCCCACACCCACCGACACGTGTTGCTCGGTGATCGGGGTGTCGTTGGTGGGGTCATAGCCCCACCAACCGCCGGTCCACGCCTCGATCCAGGCATGGCTCTGTCCCTGAACCACCTTGTCGATGGCCGCGTCGGGTTCGGGATGCAGGTAGCCGGAGACGTAGCGGGCGGGGATACCGAGGCCACGCAGCATCACGAGGGTGAGGTGTGCGTAGTCCTGGCAGACGCCCTTGCGGTCACTCCAGGCGTCGACCGCGGTGGTGTGCACACCGGTGGTACCGGGTACGTACTCCATCTCGGCGTGGATGAACTGTGCGACGGCTTCCACCGACTCGCCCGGCGTGAGCCCCTTCGTCAACTTCTTGGCGGTGGCGAGGAGCTGGCGGTTCCTGGCCACATACCCGGTGTACGAGAGCATCTCGTCGTAGCGGTCCATGACTGGTTCGCCGACGATCTCGTCCCACGACACCTGGTCTTCCTCCGCGGGACGTTGTCCCGCCTCGGTCTCGACCACCGACAGCCCCGACACCTCGAGCTCTTCGTGCGGCGCGTGCAGATCGAATGCGGTGACCGCGGTACCCCAGTAGTCGGTGTAGCGGTATGACCTTGTCGCCGGGACCGTTTCGACGCGGTTGACGATCACGTTCTGCCGAGCATCACTGCGCGGGGTCAGGCGTGCCTCGTTGTACGACGACGTGACGGGACTGTGGTAGGCGAAACCGGTGGAATGGACGACGCGCAGACGCCAGCTCACAGTTCACTCTCCTCGATGACTTGACCGTCGCTGACTCGGGCGTCAGCCCACGAGACATACGGCGACACATGGAAATACTGCCTGGTGACGGCCTCGTTGACCTCTTGGCAGGTGTCCTGCAGGTCGACGAGGCGGTCTTGCAGGCCGTCGAGCAACTTTCCGGCTTCGAGGAACTCCAGCGAACTGCGGGCGCGACCCAGGAGCAACTGCGCCTCTGCTTGCGCACCGACGCGGCTCGGTCCCTTCTCGAGTTGCCCGAGGTTGCGCTCGGCAACGCTGAGCGCGTGGAAGATCGACCGCGGGAAGAGCCGGTCCAACAACATGAACTCGACGATGTTCTCCGCGTCGAGCGAGCCGCGGTAGGTGCGCAGGAACGTGTCGTGCCCTCCGGCGGAGACCAGCACGTTGACCCAGGCCGGCGAGTTGGTGCGATCCCCTGCCCGCGACAACAACATTCGGATCGTCATGTCGACCCGCTCCACCGACCGGCCGAGCAACAGGTAGCGGTATCCGTCGTCGTGGCTCAGGGTGGCGTCGGCGAGCCCGGCGAACATCGCGGCCCGGTTCTTCACGTACGACAGGAACTCGTGCGGACCGAGGCGACGCGAACGCCGCTCGGCGGCGTCGAGGCCGTTGTAGGTGGTGTTCAGACACTCCCACAGCTCGCTGGAGGTGACTTCTCGTGCACCACGCGCGTTCTCGCGCGCCGCCCGGATGAGGTCGACGATCGATCCGACGGCATCGGCGTCGTAGGCGACGCGTTCGGTCAACGACCACACGTCGAGTTCGTCGTCGGTCTCGGGCGCCGCCAGACCCAGCACCTGGATGATCAGGCGAGCCTGTCGGTCCACGTCGACCGTGGTGTCCTCGAGCAGTTGATGGATCGCGACGTCGAGAATGCGCGCCATGTCGTCGGCGCGCTCCACGTACCGGCCGATCCAGTAGAGCGATTCGGCGTTACGCGCCAACATCATCGGACATCACCGCCCTGCGTCTGTGTCTGTGTCGCCGTCTGCGTCTGCGTCTGCGTCTGCGACATGGTGCCCAGCTGTTGCGACATCGAACCCTGCTGCTGCTGCTGGGTCTGGGTGTGCAGCGGATCGGGTGCGCTCTCGGCGGGACGCGCCGCGGCCACACCGCTCGTGGTGACGACCTTGGCGCCGGAGAACTCGCGGTCGCCCTCCGAGGTGCGGGAGGCCAGCACCCAGGTGTCCTTGGAACCACCACCCTGACTGGAGTTCACCACGAGTGATCCCTCCGGCAGGGCGACGCGGGTCAGGCCACCGGGCAGGACCCACACCGATTCGCCGTCGTTGACCGCGAACGGACGCAGGTCGACGTGGCGGGGGCGGATGTCGTCGCCGATCTTGGTGGGCACCGTCGACAGCTGCACGACCGGCTGCGCGATCCATCCACGCGGATCGTTGCGGACCTTGCGCGCCAGCGTGTCCAGGTCGGCCTTGGTGGCGTCAGGTCCGAAGACGATGCCGTAACCACCGGACCCCTCAACGGGTTTCACGACCAGCTCGTCGATTCGGTCGAGTACCTCCTCGCACTCCTCGGGCAACCAGCAACGCAGCGTGTCGACGTTCTGCAGGCTCGGTTTCTCACCGAGGTAGTACTGGATGATCTCCGGCACATAGGTGTAGATGAGCTTGTCGTCGCCGACGCCGTTGCCGACGGCACTCGAGATCACCACGTTGCCCGCCCGGGCGGCGTTGAGCAGGCCGGCGACTCCGAGCATCGAATCCGGCCGGAACTGCATCGGGTCGAGATACTCGTCGTCGATGCGGCGGTAGATGACGTCGACCCGCTGCTCGCCCTCGGTGGTCCGCATGTACACGATGTTGTCGCGGCAGAACAGGTCGCGGCCCTCGACGAGTTCGACGCCCATGAGGCGGGCGAGCAGTGAGTGTTCGAAGTACGCGGAGTTGGCCACACCGGGAGTCAGCACGACGATGTTCGGATCGGCCTCGTTGAATGCCGCCGAGGCACGCAGCGCACGCAGCAGATGGCTCGGGTAGTCCGCCACCGCACGCACCTTGTGCTTGGAGAACAGGTCCGGGAACACCCGCGCCATCGCACGACGGTTCTCCAGCACGTAGGAGACGCCCGACGGCGAACGCAGGTTGTCCTCGAGGACCCGGAAGTCGCCGGTCTCGTCGCGGATGAGGTCGATACCGGCGACGTGAATGCGAACACCGTTGGGCGGGCGGATGTTTGCGGCCTGCCGATGGAAATGCTCGCAGGAGTGGACGAGTCGTTTGGGCAGAACGCCGTCGCGCAGGATCTCCTGCTCGCCGTAGATGTCGTCGAGGAAGAGTTCGAGGGCTTGGACGCGCTGGGTGATCCCGGCCTCGAGTTTGCTCCATTCGGAGGCCGAAATAACCCGTGGCACAACGTCCAACGGGAAGGGACGCTCCTGGCCGGACAGCGAGAAGGTCACACCCTGGTCGAGGTAGGCCCGGCCGAGCGCTTCCACCCGGGCCTCGAGGAGGTCGGACTGGCCCTCGTCGGCCATGGCCTTGTAGATGCCGCGGTATGGGGTGCGCACCTCACCCGCCGCGTCGAACATCTCGTCATATGCCTTGCCGTACGCGCCTTTTGAGTACCCGGCGAAGTTTCCGGTGAAGTTGTCCGCAGACGTCGATTTCGCGGACTTGCTCGACGACCCCGACCCTCTCGCCGTGCTCGAGCGGCCTGACGTTGACTTGGCGGATGAGTTCGGTGACGCCGCCTTGGCGGCGGAGGATTTACGCGCCGCCTTCTTGGCCGGCGCGCTTGTCGATGCGGAGGTCATAACCTGCCATGGTGCACGATAACGGCGCAATCGGCACGACGTCGACCCGCCGTGTCTCCCACACCACTCGCCGCGCCCGGTGCGCCGACGTTCACAATGACCGCCGGACCGCGATCGCGCGTCGCTTCACCCGCCTGAGCACATTGGCCGCCCGTGTCCGTGCCCGCGGCCCCACCTTCGGTAGCGGTGCAGCGAGCACCATGGCCGCGATCGTGTCGAGAGCGACGTCGAGCACCTCCCGGTCCGAGGGGGCCGGCACGTCGCCGGCGACGCTCTCGGCGAGGACCTGGAGATCGGTCAGGTCGCCGACGACGTCGTAACCCGCTTCCCGGACCGCGGCGACCATCGATGCCGCCTGTCCGGCCGCCCACTCCCGATGTGCGCCCGACAGCCCCTGGGGTGGACCCGACGGGGCCTCGAACAGGATCTCCCCGATCAGCTGCCCCTTGATGATGCGTTCGTAACGGCGCCACTCGATGGTCTCGGGTTGGAGCCGCTGATTGAGGCCGCGGAGGAACTCGGCCTGGGAGGCCGACAGCGAGCTGTTGAGGCTCGGCACGGGGATGTTCAGCGGCGCGGCGTCGACGTCCATGACTCGCAGGAACCGATCCCACAGGGTGTCGCCCGTGGAGCCCCTCGCCGGCACGGTGACGATGTGGACTCGCTCGGGCCCGACGAACCGTGCCCAGCGCCCGAGGATGCCGACATGATCCTGGAACTCCCAGAAGGGTTCCTCCTCGACGCCGGCGACCGCGTCGCCCCGTGCCGTTGACGCCACCGAGTCGACGAACTCGTCGAACGAGGCGCGTCGCTGGTTCTTGACGTTCTCCTGCCACACCGAGGGGAGCTGCCGCGCCAGGTCACGAACAGTGGCGATCACGTGGACCTCGTCGGCGAAAGACAGGTCGGCCAGCAACCGCTCGATCTGTTCGCTCGTGGCGGTGCTGTAGAGCTCGTGCGACAGCAGCGAGGTCTGCGGCCAGGCCCGGATCTGTCCCAGGAGCTTCGGCCAGGTGCCGGCGAACGCGGGATCGGCCCAATCGAGGTAGCGCTCGGGTTGCAGGTGCACCGCGGCGTGGAAGTGATCGGAGATCACGTTGCCCGGATACAACAGGCCCGAGGTCTGCAACGCCAGATCACGATTGCGCCAGAGTCGATCCTGCAGGTGCGTCGTGCCGGTTTTGGGCAGGCCGATGTGTACGTAGACGACAGACATGATCCTCCGAGCCTAGGGCATCGGATCACGATGATTCTTTTCGACGCGGGAGCCGGCGCGCAGCGGATTTTGGGCTGGATGAACCCGACTGGTAATGTTGTGCGCTGTTGCGGTGACGCAGTGGAGACCCTTCACGCGCAGACACCGCCCGGTGCGAGTCCAGGCCACCCGGCCTGCCGCCCCGACCCGACCCGACACACATATCCACCAGCAACGACAGAGGTAATCACGCGTGGCAAACATCAAGTCTCAGATCAAGCGCAACCGCACCAACGAAGCGAACCGTCAGCGCAACCAGTCGGTCAAGTCGGCACTGCGCACCGCTGTTCGTAGCTTCCGCGAGGCTGTCGACTCCGGCGACAAGGACAAGGCCGCCGAGCTCGGTAACGTCGCCAGCCGCAAGCTGGACAAGGCCGCCAGCAAGGGCGTCATCCACGCCAACCAGGCCGCCAACAAGAAGTCGGCGATCGCTCTCGCGGTCAACAAGCTCTGATCTGACACTGCCCGACCCCAGGTCGGTTTCGGCCCCACGTCTCGTCTGTGGGTGTGCCGCCACATCTTCATACGTCGTTCACCCCGGCAGCGTCCACGCGCGGTTGCCGGGGTGTTTGTCGTCTCAGTTCCGCCGACGCCCGTCGGGACGCAGGTCCGCCACCGCCGCCACCGCGTAGGTGAGGCTGTAGTCGGGGTCGGCGGCCTGCCCCTTGACGTCGGCGTTCAGTGCGGCGACGACCCCGATCGCCCGTGCGATCGACTCCGAGTCCCACGCCTTGGCCTTCGCCTGTACGTTCTTGACGCGGTTGGGCGGCATGCCGAGTTCGCTGGCCGCGGCGAAGTGATCGATCGAGCCCATCGGACGCACCCGCGCGATCGCATGGACCGCCTCGGCGAGAGCGTCGGCGAGCAGCACACGCGGGACGCCGTGATGCAATGCCCAGGCCAGCGACTCCAGCGCTCCAGCGCGGTCGCCGGTGACCGCGCGGTCGGCGACCTCGAAACCGGTCACCTCGGGGCGTCCCTGGTAGTACAGGCGCACGCTGTCGCGGTCGACCTTGCCCCCGGTGTCGGCGACGAGCTGGGCGCACGCTGCGGCGAGCTCACGCAGTTCCGAACCCACACTCTCGACCACCTGCTCGACGACATCCGCGCTGACCTTGACACCCAGTGAGCGAAACTCGTTGCGGACGAACGTGATCCGATCCGATGGCCATTTCGGCGCGGCGGTGGCGTGCTCGACCGCACCCGCCTTCTTCAGCGCGGGCACCATCGACTTGGCCCGGCCTCCCCCGTGGTGGATGACCATCAGTGTGATGCCTTCCGGCAACGACGACGCTGTCGCGGTGATCAGCGCGGCAGGCTCCTTGCCCGCCTCGGCCGCGGCTTCGAGGACCAGGACGCGCTCCTCGGCGAACAGCGACGGACTCAGCAACTCGGCGAGCTCGTGTTCGCTGACATCGCCGGCGCGCACCCGGGTCACCGGAACCGTGGTGCCGGCCTCCTTGGTCGTGGCGTCGACCACCGCCGAGATCACCCGGCCGGTGAGGAAGTCGTCATCTCCGAGGAGCAGGTGCAGGCGATCGGTCACGTGCTCATCGTGCCAGATGAGGCCGACAGCGACGCGACGGCTACGCCTGCGGTGTCGGCGCCAGGCGACCCCGCCGACCTCCACCACAAACCGCCCTCAGGAAGGCCATCGAAGACATATCGGCGCTGGTGGGGTCCTCGAGGGTGGATTTTCGGGGCGGTTTTGGGTTGTCGACTTCACGACTGGTCTGCCAGCCCGTTCTCCAGGGCGTACAGGCTCGCGCCGACGTGGTTGGACGCACCGATCTTGGTGTAGGTCCGCTCGACGTGATTGCGCACCGTCTTCTCGCTCACCACCAGTCGTGCGGCGATCTCCCGGTTGGACAGACCCCGGGCGACGAGCCCCAGGATCTCGGTCTCCCGGGGCGTGAGCGCCGTCGGTCCGGCGAGCCCGCGTCCGCGCGTGCCCGGACGCACTGAGGACCGCCTCGACGCAGTCGCCGTCGAGCTCCCCGCGCCCGGCCCGGCGTTTGAGCCGGGCAACCGCATCCGACGTCGACATCGCCTCCCGGTACGGACGGGGCTCGACCGCGGACCGATAGGCCACCGCTGCGGCGAGAAGTCGTTCCGGGCCCGAGCGCCGGGCCGGTCAGCCCAGCGGATAGCCGGTGCCGTCGAGGTGCTCGTGGTGGGTGCGTCGCCTCGTCGCTCGACGGCCACGGCACCCACACCTCGAGGATCACCCGAACGGGGACGGCACGTCGACACTCGCCCAGTCCACTCCTCCGAGTGTCTGCGCACAGGCGACCATCCACCACAACTCGGGCGCGAGCGCACGTATCAACAATTCCGCCACCAATGCCCCGACACCGTCGGGCGGTCCGAGTGCACCGATCAGCGCGGCCGATGTTCCGACGACGCTGATGATCGCGACCACGGGCGCGACGAGCAGATTCGCCACGACCCCGACGACCGAGAACTGCCCGGTCACCAGCACCACGATCGGCGCGGTCACCAGCTGCGCGGTGACGGCCATCGCCACGACCTCGGCGACCCCTGACGGAAAATGCCACTGCCGCAGCCGGTCCCGGAGCCGGGGCGCCCACAGCACGATGGCCCACGTCGCCGCCACCGACAGCGCGAAGCCTGGTTCCAGTGCGAGCTCGGGCCACCACAGCAGGCCACCGATCACCGCCGCACCCAGCGCCGGGAACGCCTGGGATCGCCGCGAAGCGAACAACGCGAACACTCCGACAGCACCCATCAGCGCGGCTCGCAGCACACTCGGCGACGGACGCACCAAAGCCACGAACCCGACGATCACCACCAGCCCGACCACTGCCGCTGCGCGGGGCGGCACACCCACGCTGCGGACGATCAGAAGTGCTGCCCCGCACACGATCGCGAAGTTGGCGCCGCTGACAGCCGTCAGGTGAGAGAGACCCGCATCGCGGAAGTCTTCGCGCAGGTCCTCGTCGAACATGCTCTCGTCGCCGAGTACGAGACCCGGCAGCAGACCGGCCGACTCCGGATTCAGACCGCGCGCCGCCAGCAACCGCAACCGTTCCCGGACCGCCCCCGCACCACGCTGATACGCCGGCGGACCGCCGACGAGCTTCGGCGTCTGGGCCGTCAGGGTCGCTACCAGAAGTGACCGCGGCGGCGGGGGCCGCACCCGCACCACCGCGATCACCCGCTGTCCCGGCAGCAACCCCGCCCACGCCTGCGCATCACCCATGACCTCGACCCGAGCGGGTGAAACCCCCCGATCCCCAACCTGTTCGGTGTCCGCCTGCACGCGGACCCGGCCCTGGCCGGGCCTCCCGATGACCGTCGGATCGCTGCGCAAGGTCATCACGACGGTCGCCTTGGACGTCCCGTCGGTCAACGGATGGTCAGCGCGTATCTCCTGCCGCACCGCGAGGGACGTCGCACAGACCGCGGCAAGTCCGGCAGCGACGACGACGAGACCGACTGCATCCCATCCGAGTCGACGTGTGCCGCACGCCGCGACCCCGCACAGTGCGGCCCCGGACAGTGCGGCCCCGGACAGTGCGATCAGAGCCGACATGATCGCGAGCCCGATGGTGACACCGACCGGGGCCGCAAGCCCCGTTGCGGTGGTCGACCACACCACCGCAGCCGGCAGCAGAAGCCGGAAGTCCACGCGCGGTCAGACCGTCACCAGGTCGCGTAACCGCGCAAGCCGGGCCGGCCCGATCCCGTCGACCTCGGCCAGCTGATCCACGGAAGTGAAGCGGCCGTTGCGTTCTCGCCAGGCCAGGATCGCCTTCGCCGTCACCGGCCCGACACCCGGCAGCTCGTCGAGATCCGCCTCGGTCGCAGTGTTCAGATTCACGAGCCCATCCGAACCCCCGGCGGGCGCCGGGCTCCCCGGCTCGCCCCCGGAGGCACCGGAGGAACCGGAGGCCGGCGGGGCCCCCGACACGCCGGGCCCGCCGGCCGACACCACCGCACTGCGCAACGACATCTGGCCGCCGCCGGCATAGCCGACGAGAATCTGATCGCCGTCGCGCAATACCTGCGCGAGATTCAGTGTGAGCAGATCGGCCCCTTTGCGTGCACCGCCGGCATGATCGATCGCCTCGGCCACGCGAGCACCGGGCGTCAACCGCACCAGACCCGGTTTGTGCACGAGTCCGACCACGCTGACCACCATGTGCGTCGGCGTCGGCGTCGGACCGGGAGCCGAAGGAGGTGTCGACGGGGGTACCGACATGCCGGGCGCCGCCGACGATCCCGCAACGGACCCGAAATCGACCACAGGCGCGGAACCGGAATCACCGAACAGGCCGAATCCGGCTATCACACAGGCGATCACGCCTACGGCGATCAAGGCAATCGCCGCCGGCGGGGCGACCGCGAAGCGGCGTCGCGGGATGGGGTCGTCGTCGTACAGGGGGTCGTCGTCGTGCGGGTGATCGTCGAGGAATCCGGCCCGTTCCCGAGGGTCGGGCGTGCGCGTGGGGGGTGGCGAGTCGAGCCACGTCGGCATCCCGGCGATCCCCCATCCCGGGTGTTCGGGTTCTTCGACCGGTCCGACGAAGTCGTCGGGGTCGGCCGCTTCCGGAGGCGGATCGGGTTGGGCGGACGCCGGAGACATCTCCCCGCGGCGCGCCGGCATCTCGACGACCGGCCCCAGACGGTCCAGCGGATTCCGCCGTCCTGATGCGCTCATGGGACAACACGCTAGGCCCGTTCACCACCACTGCTGCGCGGTCGCGGCGTCGAATCGCGGAATCTGTGGAGCGCGACCGGGCCTGTGGATGAACAGCGAGCCCAGGGGATCTCGTCCCGACCGGTCAGAAGCCTTCGGCCGGCTCGATCCCCTCGATCGGGTCCAGGTGAGCGGCGATCACGACGCCGACGGCGCCCGGGCCGACGTGGCTGCCGAGGATCGGGCCGAGGTCGACGGTCAGTTCGGAGGTCACCACGCGCAGCCGACCGTTGACGGTCGCCCGCAGCTCCTCGGCGACGTCGGGGCTCTGGCAGTGCTGGATGCCGACCGTGACCGCACGGCCGCCCGCCGACTCGACCGCGGCGTCGACCATCTTGTCGAGCGCCTTGGAGAAGGTGCGGTGGCGTTCCTTGAGCTGGAGCGTGCCGTCGACCATGTGCAGGATCGGCTTGATCGACAACGCCGAACCGAAGAGTTTGCCTGCCGCGCTGATCCGCCCACTGTGACGCAGGTTGTCGAGTTGCTGCACACACAGCAGCGAATCGACCGTCGCGGCCTGACGGATCGCGGACTCGTACACACGATCACGATCGGCACCGCCGGCAGCGGCCTGAGCCGCCGCGATGGCGGTGAAACCGACTGCGAGACCGACAGACCGGGAGTCGACGACGCGGACCTGACCGGAGAACTTCTCGGCCGCCATCCGCGCCGAACTCCACGTCCCCGACAGGCGGCGCGACATGTGCACGGCAACGACTCCGTGGCCCTCACTGTCGTCGAGGGCAGCTGAGAAGACCTCGGACAGTTCGTTCGGATTGGCGCCGGACGTGGTCACCCCGGGCGTCGACACGACGTCGTCGGGGATGTCGTCGACACCCTCGCGGTAATCAGAGCCCTCGACATTGACATGCAACGGAACCTGCCGGATCCGGTAATGCTCGGTCACCGAGCGAGGCAACCGAGAGGAGGAGTCTGTGACGACGACGACAGGCACGCGTCTACGTTAACCCGTTCACGCCGGCGTCACGCACGCCGGCTCTCCTCGACGGCCGGCGCCACCAGATCGGCGATCTGCCGGTGGCACGAGAAACCCCAGTGGATGCCGTCGGGGTTCATCTCCGCGGCCGGGTCGTCGAACGCGTCGCGGGTCACGGGATAGAAGTCGACACAACGCAATCCGTGACGGGCCGCCCACCTCGACATCGCCGCCGTCGTCGGGATCCGTCCCGCATGCACGTAGCCGTAGTAAGGACTGCGATGCGTCGGCGGCAGACAGACGACGATGGGCAGGTCCGGACGGAGCTGGGTGAGTGCCTCACGCACCTTCTCGAGATACTCGATCGTCACACGAGGCGGCAGCGCCAGCGGCCACCCGAGGCGAGAGCCGCGAGGCTGCACCCACGAATAGATCTCACGAACCCACTGCCGCAACCTATTCGGCCGCACATAGCGGATCTGCTCACGGAATGCGGTCGGCAACGGCGACGGCAACGTGTCCATCCCGCCGAAGGCGAGCACGACGACATCGGCGTGCGGCACCGTGGCCCAGATGTTCGGATCCTGGGTCAGCGCCCACCACACATCGCGGCTCGTCCAGCCGATCCGCCCGAACAGGCGCACTCCAAGGCCCACATCGGCCCCGACCATCGACGGCCAGATCTCCGGGTGGTCCGCCGGCAGACCGCCTTTCGGCCCGTAATACGCCAGCGAATCCGACAGGACCAGCACACACCGATCCGACGTCCGACCGTCCGCCGGAGCCCGTTCCGTCACTGAATCGCGGGGTCGGAGTCCTCCGCGGAGGCATTCCACACGTCGAGGCGCCACCGCGGGAGCACACCCGGCTTGCCGTGACCCGACAGCTGCACCCAGCTGGTGTTCGCGAGACCCCCGAAGGAAGGCCAGTTCTCCACCGGCAGGCCGAGCAACGCCGCCGTCATCGCCGCAATGACCCCACCATGGGCCACCAGCACGACCGGCGACTCCGCACTGTCCCCGGTGCCCCACTCCGGCAACTGCTCGATGAGCTCGTCGACGAGAGGCGTCGCACGCCCGGCGACGTCGACACGACTCTCCCCGCCGGGCGGCGTCCAGGTCGCGTCGTCACGCCACACCGCACGCGCACCCGGCGCGACCTTGTCGACATCGAGATGGGTCAGACCCTGCCATTCACCCAGATGCGTCTCGCGGAGCCGCACATCGGTTGTCACCGGCAGACCGGTCCGCTGCGCCAAGGCCTCCGCGGTGTCGCGGGCGCGCCTCAGATCCGACGACCAGATCGCCAGCGGTTGCCGCTTGGCCAGTTCCACCGCCGCCGAAGCGGCTTGGCGCACACCGAGTTCGGAGAGATCAGTGTCGAGTTGGCCCTGCATGCGACTGCCCGCGTTGTACTCGGTCTGACCGTGCCGCAACAGGATCAGACGACGCACAACCGGGGTCAGCCGCTCGACAGCGGTGTCGTGTGAGTCGGGACCACCACTCACGACAGCCCTTCCACCTCGACCACCGGGCAGTCCTTCCACAAGCTCTCCAGCGCGTAGAAACGTCGCTCATCGGTGTGCTGAATGTGCACCACGATGTCGGCGTAATCCAGCAGCGCCCAACGCCCCTCACGAGTTCCCTCACGCCGCAGCGGCTTGTGACCGGCCTCCCGCAGCTTCTCCTCGACCTCGTCGACGATCGAGTTCACCTGTCGTTCATTGTCCGCCGAGGCGATCACGAACAGATCGGTGATCACCAGCTGCTCCGACACATCGATCACGGTCACCTCATGGGCGAGCTTCTCCGCGGCCGCCAGAGCGGCCACCTTGGCCATCTCCAACGCTTCAGCTGACGCAGTCACACAAGTCCTCTCATTCGCTTACCACCTGATCCTCGGCCCGCCGCACACTCTCGCCGGGCGGCGCGGTATCTTCTCCGCCCGCTCGCAGCGCTCCCGGCGCGGCATTTTCTCCGCCCGCTCGCAGCGCTCCCGGCGCGGTATTTTCTCCGCCCGCTCGCTGCGCTCCCGGCGCGGCACCCTCTTCGCCCGCTCGCTGCGCTCCCGGCGCGGCACCCTCTTCGCCCGCTCGCTGCGCTCCCGGCGCGGCACCCTCTTCGCCCGCTCGCTGCGCTCCCGGCGCGGTCGTCCCGGGCGACGACGCACGAGGCGCACGATACAGCTTGCGCTTGGCGATGTACTGCACGACGCCGTCGGGCACCAGGTACCAGACCGGGCGACCCTGCACGGCGCGCGTACGGCATTCGGTGGACGAGATCGCCAGCGCCGGGATCTCCAGCAGATGCAGGGTGTCCTCGGGCATCGCGTCGAGGCGGTGGGCCAGATGCTTCGCGTCGAGTACGTAGCCCGGCCGGCTCACACCGACGAACCGGGCGAGCTCGAACAGCTCCTCCCAGTCCTGCCACGACAGGATCGACTCCAACGCATCGGCGCCGGTGATGAAGTACAGCTGCGCATCCGGAAGGAGCGCACGCAGATCTCGCAGCGTGTCGACGGTGTAGGTGTCGCCGTCGCGGTCGATGTCGACGCGGCTCACACTGAACTGCGGATTCGATGCCGTCGCGATGACCGTCATGAGATAGCGGTCCTCGGGTGGGCTCACCGTCGCATGCTCGCCGAACTTCTGCCACGGCCTGCCCGTCGGGACGAAGATGACCTCATCGAGCGAGAAGCGGTGGGCCACCTCACTCGCCGCGACGAGGTGACCGTTGTGGATCGGATCGAATGTGCCACCCATGACGCCGATACGGCGCGCACGAGGGCGGTCGGGTGACATGGACGGTCAGTCTACGCGTGGGGGTCGGCGAACAGAGTCGGGCGCTGGTCAGATGGGCAACAGGTCGGCGATCACGGTCCCGAGCTGCGTCGCGTTGCGGCATTCGAACATGTCGATCACCCCGGCATAGTCGGTGGCGACCGAGTCGCCCGTCCCCCAGTGCTGCTTGGCCTCGGGATTGAGCCAGTACGCATGCCGGGCGCGCTCGACGAGCTCGGCCAGCGCGTCGGCGTGCTGATCGTGGTAGTTGTTGCGCGCATCGCCGAGAATCAGCAGGGCCCCGCGATGGGTCAGCGAGTCGCCGTAGTCGCTGACGAAACCGGCGAGCATGTTGCCGTAATCGGAGTGACCGTCGCGGGTGGAGATCCGGGCGGTGGAGATCATGTGGTGCATCGCCGCGCCGAAATCCTCTTCGCCGTGGTCGAAGTAGTCGGTCACCTCGTCGACGGTGTCGACGAAGGCGAACACCCGGACCTTCGAGAACTGCTGACGCAGGGCGTAGACCAGCCGCAGCGTGAACTGGCTGAACCCGGCGACCGACCCCGAGACGTCACAGATGATGATGAGTTCAGGACGCCCCGGACGCGGCTTGCGGTGGCTGAGCTCGATGGGCACGCCGCCGGTCGACATCGACGCCCGCAGGGTCTTGCGGACGTCGACCGCTCCGCGATGCGCACGCCGCCGGCGCGTCTCCAGCTTCGCGGCGAGCAACCGCGCCAGCGGTTCGATGGTCTTGCGGATCTCCACCTGTTCCTTCGCGCCGGCGGAGAGGAAATTGACGTTCTCCGGCAGCGGCGGCACGGCGTAGGCACCGACCTTGTCGCGACCGTTGCGGTCGGCCATCCGGCGCTGCGTCTCCCGCTCGATCGCGGCACGCAGGTCGCTGGCCTTCTTCCGTGCGGCCTGGCGGTAGAGCGGATCGGTGCCGGCGCGCCCGCCATCGGGCTCACCGGTGTCCATGGCCGCCGCTATCTTCGCGATCAGCGTCTGGGGGCTGACCGCCGAGATCGCCTGGTAGGCCGAGAACGCCTCACCTTTGGTCGAGCCGTAACGCCCCAACTCGTCGACGATCATCGCGATCGCCTGCTCGAGCCGACCATCATTGGCCGCGGCGTCGTCGGCGAGCATCTCGGCGAGCGCATCCCGCACCGCCTCGATATCGAGGGAGCCCTCCGGCGTACGCGGCAGATCCTCGGTGACCGTGCGCATCCCGGCGCCGACCGGGAACCACAGGTCGAAGACACGGTCGAACACCCCGCGGTGGGCGTGGTCGACGAGCAGCGTCGTGGCGAGTCCCTCGCGAAGTCGCGAGCGCTCGAGCAGATCGAGGACCTCCATCGCGCTCGCCGCGTCGATCAGCGACGACGGACCCACGACGATCCCGCGTCGGCGCAGCTCATCGACGAAGTCGGTGAGGTGCGCGACGAGCGGAACGGTCATCAGCCCAGCTTGAGTTCTTTGAGGGCCGTCTTCAGGTCCGGGCGATGTTTGAGCACGACGCCCAGGGTCCGCGCGATGAGACCGTCGTCAAGGCCACCGCCCTTCGCCGCGCCCTGCTCACCGGCTCCGAGTGCGAGCAGCGTGTTGGCCCAGTCGATCGTCTCGGCCACCGACGGCTTCTTGCGGATGTCGAGGGTGCGCAGGACACCGACGATCCGGACCAGTTCGGCGCTGAGCGAATCCGACAGGTTCGGCACCCGCGATGCCAGGATCTCCTTCTCACGCTCGGCATCCGGGAAGTCGATGTAGAGGTACAGACAGCGACGCTTGAGCGCCTCGGACAGTTCACGGGTGGCGTTGGAGGTGAGCAGCACGATCGGACGACGCTGCGCGACAACAGTTCCCATCTCCGGGATGGTGATCGCGAAGTCGCTGAGCACTTCCAGCAGCAAGCCCTCCATGTCGACGTCGGCCTTGTCGACCTCGTCGATGAGCAGCACGGTGGCGCCCTCACGGGAGATCGCCTTCAGCAGCGGGCGCGGCAGCAGGAACTCATCGGAGAAGATGTCTGTCTTGGCCTCGTCCCACGCCCGGGTGCCCGTGGCCTGGATGTGCAGGATCTGCTTGGCGTGGTTCCACTCGTAGAGCGCGCGCGCCTCGTCGATGCCCTCATAACACTGCAGCCGGATGAGTTCGGCGTCGGTCGCCGCCGCGATCGACCGGGCCAGTTCGGTCTTGCCGACCCCGGCCGGGCCCTCCACGAGCAGCGGCTTGCCGAGTCGGTCGGCGAGGAAGGTCGACGTCGCGGTGGCGTCGTCGGCGAGGTATCCGGTCTCGCGGAGCCGTGAGACGACGTCGTCGACAGCAGTGAACGAGGGGACCACCTGGGGGCCCGCCCCGGTGTGGTCCGTGGCGCCCGTCATCACGCCGGCCGAACGTGGCCGTTGCCCCAGACCAGCCATTTGGTCGAGGTCAGTTCGGGCAGTCCCATGGGGCCGCGGGCGTGCAGCTTCTGGGTGGAGATGCCGATCTCGGCGCCGAAGCCGAACTGCTCACCGTCGGTGAAGGCGGTCGAGGCGTTGACCATGACCGCAGCGGCGTCGACGCGGCGGGTGAATTCGTCGGCGGCCGCGAGGTCGGTGGTGATGATCGCCTCGGTGTGCCCGGTCCCGTAGGTGTCGATGTGGGCGATCGCGGCGTCGAGGCCGTCGACGACCTTCATCGCGATGTCCATGGTCAGATATTCCTTGGACCAGTCGTCCTCGGTGGCCGGCTCCATGCCCGGTTCGTCGCCGTGGATCACCACACCCTGGGTCTGCAGCACCGAGGTGATGCGGGGCAGGGCGTCGGCCGCGACAGCCTTGTCGATCAGGACGGTCTCGGCGGTGTTGCAGACGCTGGGCCGGCGGGTCTTGGAATTGAGGATCACCCGCGCCGCGACGTCGAGGTCGGCGAGGGCATGGACATAGACGTGGCAGTTACCGACGCCGGTCTCGATGGTCGGCACGGTCGCGTTGGAGACGACGGCCTCGATGAGACCCGCCCCACCACGCGGGATGACCACGTCGACGAGGCCGCGTGCGCGGATGAGCGCGGTCACGCTCGAGCGGTCCTCACTGGGCAGCAGCGCCACGGCGTCGGCGCTGATCCCCTTCGACGACAACGTTTCCCGCAGCACCCGCACCAGTTCGGCGTTCGACGACGCCGCCGAAGACGAGCCGCGCAGCAACACCGCGTTACCCGATTTGAAGGCGATCCCGAACGCATCGACCGTCACGTTGGGACGCGCCTCGTAGACGATGCCGACAACGCCGAGCGGGACGCGGAGCTGGCGGAGCTGCAAGCCGTTGGGCAGGGTCTTGCCCGCCACGATCTCACCGATCGGGTCGGGCAGGACAGCCACCTGCCGAAGTCCGTTGGCGATCCCGACCACACGCGACTCGTCGAGCCGCAGCCGATCGAGAAGACTGGCCTCGGTGTCGGCCTCCTCCGCGCGCGCGATGTCCTCGGCGTTCGCGGCGAGGATCGTCTCCGACGCGGCCTCGATCGCATCGGCCGCAGCGAGCAACACCTCGTTCTTGCCCGCGGTGGTCAGCGCACTCAACGACCGGGACGCCGACTTGGCCGCCCGGGCGAGTCCGAGGACGACCATCTCGGTGTCGGAACCGCCCTCGGCGACGGCCTGCTCTGCGGTGGGTGCGCTCATCTACATCCTCGACTTCGCGGTGGTCCCGAGACGAGACCGCCCGGGAGATGTGCCGTCCCCAAGAGTAGCGCCGGCCCGGACGCGCCCCCAAAGAGATACGCCTGAGCCGGCGACGAGGTCGGTTTCTCGCCACCTCGTCGCCCAACAGACACCGACAGACCCGGTGCTCACGCGAGCGCGAGGAACAATTTCTCCAGCTCCGCCTCGGACAACGGCGGCTGTTCACCGTCGGCGGTCTCGATGCACTGCCGCATCCCGGAGGCGACGATCTTGAAGCCTGCGCGGTCGAGCGCGCGTGACACCGCGGCGAGCTGGGTGACCACATCCTTGCAGTCACGACCGGCCTCGATCATCGCGATCACACCCGCGAGCTGCCCTTGAGCACGTCGCAACCGATTCAGGACGGCACCCATCGCCTCGTCACCAACGGCCATGTGGGGCCTCGCTTCAACTGTCATCGCGACTCTCCTCGTCATCGACCACCGGGTGTGCGGCCACCGGCAGATTCCCGGAAGCGCGACCGCTGGTTCTTGACGACAACATACCCCCTTGGGTATGTTCGCGACCAGACATATACCCCATGGGGTATCTAAGGAAGGAAACCATGGCGCCGAAGTCGGCCCTGTCCGAACACGAAGCAACACCAGACTCATCGAGTCCATCGGCCGGCCTACTCGGCCGATGGGGTGCGGCCATGGCCGGCCACGCCCGCTGGGTCTTCGGTCTCTGGCTACTGGCCCTGCTGGTCCTGGGCGCCGCAGCACCGTCGGTGTTCTCCTCGCTCGCGGGCGCGGGCTGGCAAGCCAACGGGTCCGAGTCCGTCCAGGTCCGAGACCTGACGCAGCAACATTTCGGCGGGAACTCCTCGGCTGCCGTGCAGGTGGTCGTCCACTCCGATGACACTCGCGTCGAGAGCCCTGAAGTCCAGGCCGTGGTCGCACAGATCACCGAGCTCGCCGCAACCGATGACCGGTTCGCCCAGGTCCTACCCCCGCAACCCGGCATGTCCATCAGTCCCGACGGCCACACCGGGATCGTCATCATGGGCGCAGCGGCCAACACCGACGACATGGTTCGCGCCGTCGACGAGCACAAAGACGCGCTGACCGGGATGTCCGGAAACGGGGTCGAGGTCTACCCGACCGGGGCCTCGGCTCTGTGGAGCGACTTCAACAAGGCCAACCACGACGCCATGATCAAGGCAGAGCTGTTCTCCTGGCCGGTCACGCTGACGATCATGGTGCTCGCCTTCGGGTCCCTGGTCGCGGCCGGACTGCCCCTGCTGCTGACCATCGCAGGACTCGTCGCGTCCGCAGGGGGCCTGGTCCTGCTGAACCAGGTGACGCCGATCTCGGTGTGGGCGATCAACTTCGCCATGATGTTCGCGCTGGCGCTGGGCATCGACTACGCACTCTTCATCGTGTCTCGCTTCCGCGACTCCATCCGGGAACGCGGCGAGAACATGCGCGCCGCGGTCGCCGAGACCATGGACACCGCAGGAAAGGCCGTGTTGCTCTCCGGCATCACGGTTCTGGTGAGCCTGTCGGCCGTGCTGCTCGTCCCCGCACCGGCGGTGCGCACCATGGCGGTGGGCATCATGCTGGCGGTGTTCTTCGTCCTGGCGGCCACGCTGACCCTCCTACCCGCTGCGCTGGGCAAGCTGGGCGGCAAGGTCAACGCGGTCTCGATGCCGTACGCGCGCCGCCAGCAGCACCGGTCGCCGATGTTCGCGCGCTGGGGAGGCTTCCTGCACCGCCACCCGTGGACCGTTGCCGCCGGCTCCCTGGTCGTTCTCATCGCACTCTCGATCCCGGTCTTCGGGCTGAAGGTTGCGATGCCGTCGATCGGCGTCGTCCCGTCCGACGCCCCGGTCCGCCAGGGCTACGAACTCGTCCAATCCCAGATGGGTGAGGGCGCACCGGGAATGCTGCAGATCGTCGCACCCGCCGACGAGGCGCGCGAGACCGCCGAGATCGCGGCACAGGCCCCTGGCATCGAGATGGTCACTCCCCCGATGCCTGCCGTGGACGGCTCGGAATACGTTCTCATGCAGGCCCTTCCGTCGGTCGACCCGTCCGATGGACAGATGAGCACCATCGTCGGCGATCTCCGGAACACCCTGCCCGACGGCGCAGTGGTCGGCGGGGCGCCCACCGAGAACCTCGACCTTCAGCAGACGCTGAACGACTATTTCCCCCTGATCGTCTCCGTCATCCTCATCCTCGGCTTCCTGCTGCTCCTGGTGTCCCTGCAGGCACCGTTGATCGCCCTGATCGGCACGGTGGTGAGCCTGTTGTCCACGGCAGCCGCTTTCGGCGTCGCGAAGCTGATCTTCCAGGACGGGTTCCTCGCGGACCTGTTGGGTTTCAGCCCGCAGGGCTTCCTCGACGGGTGGGCGCCGGTGTTCTTCTTCGCCATGATCTTCGCGATCGCGATGGACTACACCGTCTTCCTCCTCGCCACAGCCAAGGAGCATTTCGAGCGGTCCGGTGACGCCGCCACCGCACAGATCGACGGAATGGCACACTCCGGCCGCATCATCTTCGCCGCGGCCGCGGTCATGGTGGCGGTGTTCTTCACCTTCGCACTGGCCGAACCGCTACCTCCGAAGGAGATGGGGATCATCCTCGGCGTGGCGGTCCTGCTCGACGCTGTCCTGATCCGGCTGACGCTTCTGCCCGCGCTGCTACGCATCACCGGGCGCGCGGCGTGGTGGACACCGGGCTGGTTGCGCCGAATCCTGCCCTCGATCAGCTTCTCGCATTGAGATCTGCACAACCGGGTACACAGGGACTCAGACCCGACCGAGTCGAGTCGAGTCGAGTCGAGTCGAAAAGAAAGGAACACCATGACACTCGCACTGGCCACCACGCTGGCGGTCCCCTTCGCCGAGGCGGTCGAGAAAACCCGCGCCGCACTCGCAGACCAGGGTTTCGGCGTCCTCACCGAGATCGACGTCCAGGCGACGCTGAAGACCAAGCTCGACGAGGACATGGAACCGTATCTGATCCTCGGCGCCTGCAATCCGCCGTTGGCGCACCGTGCGCTCGGCGTCCAGCGCCAGATCGGACTGCTGTTGCCGTGCAACGTCGTCGTCCGATCGGACCCCGACAACCCCGGCACGACTCTCGTGGAGGCGATGAATCCCGATCTGATGGTTCAGGTTTCGGGTGAGGCCGACCTCGAGCCGGTCGCGCGTGACGCCGCGGAGAAGCTGCGCGCCGCGATCGACGCGTTGTCGAAGCAGTCCTGACCCGCGGAGACACCCGGACGAACAGAACACCCACGAACACAGGAGCTCCATGACCCACTTCGATTTCCACTTCGACCCGGTGTGCCCGTTCGCCTGGGCCGCATCCCGCTGGCTCATCGACCAGGCCGGCACCCACGGCGCCTCCGTCGATTGGCACGTGATGAGCCTGGCCGTTCTGAACGAGGACCAGCAGCCGGACTCGGAGGGCCAGCGCCGCCAACTCGACACGTCGCGGCGACTCGGACGAGTCTTCATGGCCGCCGTCGCGAAGAACGGCACCGAATCGATCGGGCCCCTGTACTCGGCGACCGGCCGACGTCTCCACCACGCGGGCGATGAGATGACCCCAGACGTCGTCGCCGAGATCCTGACCGAGGCCGGGCTCCCCGCGGAGTTGGCCGAGGCGATGGACGACGAGACGTTCGACGAGCCGCTACGCACATCGCATCAACGCAGCCAGGATGCACTGGGAGAGACCGGCGGCAGCCCGCTCATCGGCATCGACGGCACGCATTTCTTCGGTCCGGTCCTCTCCGGATTCCCAACCGGAGAGGACGCCGCCGCGCTCTACACCTCGCTCGTCACACTGGCGGGCACGTCGGTCTTCTCACAGATCAAGCGGCCGGCCGGTGGGCCGCCGAGTTTCTCGGACTGATCGGCGCCGGGTCACGCCCGCTCTGCTCGCATCGCCGTGCGCTTGGCTCTCGCGCACCGAAACAGGTACAGCGGTGTCGGCGGCACCCAGCCGAGTTGCTGCGCCATACCCAGGTCGTCACGATTCGCCCAGTGCTCGATACACAGACCGTCACGTAACCGGAACCAATGCGTCTGTGTCACCGCGAAATCGCGTCCGGTCGGCGCGAATACCTGGGTGATCGCGGCATTCTCGCCGTAGGCGACGAACGGGCCGGTCTGGGTCCCCGACATCGTCGCGTGGACCACGACGAGATCCCCGTCGGCGACGACGTCGTGTGGAGTGTGCCGGAGGTTGATGAACGCCGTGCGGAGCCAGATCGCGGTGGCCCACGTCGCATCGGGCCCCAGGCCCCTGCACGCAGGCGGCTCGTCCTTCGCCTCCCTGTTGACGTTCTCGGGATGCGTGACCGCCTCCACGTCGGCCCGCGTCCCGCTCCCCATGGCGGTCAACGCTCTGACAGCGGTGTCGACCGGGTCGGGCAGTTGGGTCATGGCGACCTCCGAAGACTCGAGTTCCAGCGCAGCCGCGCTCGACATCAAGCATCCTCCGCAAGCAGCCGAGGACGCAATGGGCAACTGTCCACGAGGACGTTCCCTCAGCGGGCCTGCCGCAGCGCATCCACAAGCACCTCGCGCGACGCGGCGTCGAGCATCAAACCGTATGTCGCACTGACGGTTACGAACTGGATCGCATACTGACACCAGAACCCGCGGGCCGGCGGCATCCAGCGCGCCGGTTCGGAGTCGCCCTTGTCCTGGTTCGAGTGGCCGTCGACCGCAACGAGATTGGCCGGATCGTTGGCGAAGTTCTGGCGCTTGTCCGGCGGCCACGACCAGGCACCCATGTCCCATGCGTAGGCCAGCGGCACGATGTGGTCGATCTGAATGCTCGACGCACCGCGGTCACGACGGAACACCACGAAGTCACCGGTGTACGGACTGCGCAACTCCCCCGCCAGCACCGCTCGCGGGCAACTCGACACCGGGCCTGCGCGCACATCGTGTAGGTCTCGTGCCAGCACGTCGTTGCGGGTGTCACAGCCGTTGCCGCCGCCGGGAACCGTCACCGCGTCGGTCCAGGCCGAACCGAAGGCGCTGCGGTCGTAATCTCCTCGGTCGGCTCGGACACCGGCCACCGGAATCGATCCCAGACCCGACAGGGCCTGATGAGCAAGCGCACGAACGCGCTGATCGACCTCGGGACCCGAGCCGACCCCACCGGCCCCGACGGCCACCACGACCGCGGTCACCACCGCGACGATGAGCACCCACCACTGCCGGGCCGACCAGGTGACCGCACTCGGGTGGCTCCATCGAATCCAGCGCACCCGCATCCGAATGCGCCGCAAAGCCGGCGACCGCAGGATCACATCGCGCAGCACCATGCTGATTCAGACGCGCGCGGGCCGATTCCGGTTCCGCCTGCTGAACTCAGGACTTGTCGAGGTATGCGATCTTCTGTGGCACCAGGATTCCGTCGACCAGGTCGGCCAGCGCCCGGTGTTCCAGGAGTGTGATGTCCTCGCTCACCACATCTTCGGCGAGCCCGCGGGCGTCCTCGATGACCTCGATGTCGTCGAGCAGCGACAGGAAGCGGAGCGAGGTGTTGACACCGGACTGCAGCGACCCCAGCAGGTCACCTTCGCGACGCTGCTCGAGGTCGACCCGCGCGAGTTCGAAACCGTCGTTGGAGGCGGCCACCGCGCGGAGTCGTTGCATCGACGGTGAGCCGTCGCGACTCTGCGTCATCAACAGGCACAACCCGGCGTGCTGCCCACGACCCACGCGGCCGCGCAGCTGATGCAGCTGGCTCACGCCGAATCGCTCGGCGTCGACGATGACCATGGTGGTCGCGTTGGGTACGTCCACACCCACCTCGATGACGGTGGTGGACACCAGCACGTCGATCTCGCCGCGCCCGAATTCGTCCATGACGGCGTTCTTCTCGTCCGCGGGCAGCCGCCCGTGCAGCATCTCCACCCGGCGGTGCGCGAAGGGACCCGAGACGAGCGCCTCGTACTGCTCGAGCACCGATGTGGTCTTCGGCGCCTTGTCGGCGTCGCCGTCCGGATCGGGCTCGGGTTCGGGTCCGTCGCCGATGCGCGAGCACACCACGTAGACCTGACGCCCCGCGTCGATCTCCTCGTTGGCACGTGACCACACCCGCTCGACCCACGACGCCAGACCCACCGGCACCACCGATGTACTGATCGGCTGCCGGCCGCGCGGCAGCTCCCGCAGCACCGATGTCTCGAGATCGCCGAAGGCGGTCATCGCGACCGTGCGTGGGATCGGCGTCGCGGTCATCACCAGGAAATGCGGCACGCGACCATCACGGCCTTTGCCTCGCAACACATCCCGCTGTTCGACGCCGAAGCGGTGCTGCTCGTCGATGACCACGAGTCCGAGGTCGAAGAACTCGACCCTCTCCTCGAGCAGCGCGTGGGTACCGATGACGATCCCCGCCGTCCCCGTCACCACGTCGAGCAGCGTCTCGCGACGGCCCTTGGTCTTCATCGATCCCGTCAGCAGCGCGATCCGGGTGGCCCCCTCCGCGGCGGTCAGCTCGCCGGCCTCAGCCAGATCGCCGAGCATCGTCTTCATGGTCCGGTAGTGCTGGGCGGCAAGCACTTCCGTCGGCGCGAGGATCGCGCACTGGTAGCCGTTGTCGACCACCCGTAGCATCGCCAGCAACGACACGAGGGTCTTACCGGAACCGACCTCGCCCTGGAGCAGCCGCGACATCGGTTGCGCGCGGGCCAGATCCTCGGCAAGCTCCTCGCCGACGTCGAGCTGGCCGTCGGTGAGCGTGAACGGAAGACGTTCGCGCAGCTTGTCCTCGAGTCCACCGGGCACCCGCGGACACGGTGGCGCCGACTCACTGCGGCCGGCCAGCCGTCGCTGGGCGAGCACGGTCTGGATGGCCATCGCCTCGTCGAATTTCAGCCGGTACGAGGCGATCTTCACATCGTCGTCGGAGTCGGGCAGATGGATCTTGCGGATCGCCTCGTCGGTGGAGATGAGTCCGCGGTCTCGGCGTTGCGCCTCGGTCAGCGCGTCCGGGATCGGTGCGCTCTGGTTCAGCACCTGCCGGACGGCGCCGAGGATGTCCCAGGTCTGAACGTTCTTGTTGGCCGGGTACATCGGCAGGATCTCGCGATCGAACATCGCGATGAGACCGTCGCCGGTTGCGCTGCCCCCGACCTCCCGGGTGACCTGCTCCTCGATGGCGTACATCTCTTTGAGCATCTTGGAGCCGACGATCTGGTCGATCTCCGGTGCGCCGTCGGGCAGGATCATCCACTCCGGATGCGACAGCTGGATCTGGTCGCGGAAGTACTTGACCGTGCCGGCCATCATCACGCGCGCGCCGGGCCGCAGCTGTCCCTTGATCTTGTAGGGATTGAAGAAGCTGGCCTCGTAGACGTCGTTGTCGTCGGTCACCTTGACCTTCAGGAACGCCCCCTTACGGCTCCGCATCTGGACGAGATCGGACTTGGTGACCCGACCGACGATGGTCAGCCACTCCCCGGTCTCCGGCCGCTCCTGATCGGCGACGTGCCCGCGACGCACGTAGCGACGGGGCGTGTAGCGCAACAATTCTCCGACGGTGTGCACCCCGAGCGTGGCCAGCATCTCGGCCGGCCTCGACCCGAGTACGTCGGCGAGTGAGTCCGACAATGCGAAACCGCTCACTCCACACCCACCTGGAGAAGGTCGCTGCGCTGCCCGGTGCGGTAGACCGCCAGCTCGATTCCCGGGTAGGAGCGTCGCATCTGCTCGGCTATGGCCGCGAGAGCCGCATCGTCGACGTCGATGCCGGCGAGCACGGTGACCAGTTCACCGCCGGTTGCGAGCATGAGGTCGATCAGTGCCGTTCCCGCGGAGGTCTGGTCGGGCGCCACGACGAGGACATCGTCGCCGATGAGGCCGAGTATGTCGCCGACATCGGACATACCGGCCAGCGTCATCATCTTGGTGGTGGCGAGCTGGAGCGATCCCCAACGCGCCCCGGCGGCGGCCTCGGCCATCGCATAGGCGTCCGCGTCGGGCACCTCGCTGGGATCATGGACCGCGAGCGCCGCGAGGCACTGCGTCATCGACGACGTCGGGAGCATCAGCACCGACCGCTGGGTGGACCGCACTTCGGTGGCCACCGTGACGAGTTCCTGAGATGCCAACGCGCCGTTGGCCATCACCACGACGTGGGCGCTGTCGGTGTCGCGGATCGCCTGTCCGAGCGCCTGGGCGGAGAGTCCGTCGTCGGCGCGGAGCACGGTCGCCCCCGCCTCGCCGAAGAGTTCGGCCGCGCCGTCTCCGAGGACTACGGCCATCACCGCTCGCTTGCGCCGCGGTGGCGGTTCGGACGAATCGACCTGTGCGCGAATGGCATCGAGGGCAAAGCAACTGATCCTGATCTCGGAGAGCCGACCGAGTCCGGCACCGGCCTCCACCGCCGCACCGGGCTCGCAGGTGTGGACGTGCACCGAGAAGCGTTCGCCCTCGCCGTTGGAACTGTCGCCGACGATGACCACGGCGTCGCCCAGGCGGTTGAGGCTTTCGCGCAGTTCGGCGATCTGCTCACCGGCCGCGCCGTCGAGCAGGTACATGACCTCGAAGTCCTGGTCGCTGCCGTCCGCGCAGGTGTCGTCGACGCCGTGACCGAGCGTCGCGCTGTCGGTGAGGATGCCGCGGTAGCGGCGCCGGCGGTGCGACACCCCGGTGATCACCCGCACCATCGAGTCCAGGAGCGCGAGGAAGCCGCGACCACCGGCATCGACGACGCCGGCGTCGGCGAGTACCGAGAGTTGCTCCGGGGTGCGCTCAAGAGCTTCGGCGCAGTCGTCGGCGATCGCACGGACGAGGTCGGCGGCCGATTCGCTCTCGTGCGCGGCCGCCGATTCCGCGGCCACCCGGACCAGGGTGAGGACGGTGCCCTCGCGGGGTTCGCTGACGGCACGGGTCGCGGCGAGCGAACCGAGTCGTAGGCCGAGTGTCGCCAGCTCGGCGAAGGTCAGGGACGGGGTGTCGCCGAGGATCTCCGCGCCGTCGGCGAGGCCGACGAGAACCTGGGACAGGATGATCCCGGAATTCCCGCGGGCCGCCGACACCGCACCGTCGGCGAGTGCGCGCCCCACCTCCGGGAGCGAGGCATCCGGCGGCGTCGCCTCCGCCGCCTCGGCCGCGGCACGCATCGTGAAGAGCATGTTGCTGCCGGTGTCGGAGTCGGGTATCGGGAAGACGTTGAGGTCGTTGATCTCGCCGCGCAGGATCTCGAGCTGCTCGACCGAGACACGGGCCCAGTCGCGCAGCAACTGCGGGTGGACGGTGCGGGCGATCACGGTGACTCTTTCTCGCTGTGCCGCGCGCGCGACGAGGGGATGTCGCGCGCGAGGAGGACCGGCTGGGAGGATGTGGCAAGGCTACTCGGGGTGTACGACCGCCTGGTCGGAGCGCGCCCTTCGCGTGCCGAGACGGCCCGGATTTGGTGGCATCCGGCAGACCTGGTTATCCTTGCAGGGTTGCCTTTCGCTCAACGCGCACACCTGTTGGTGGTGCCGATCGATCCGAGAGGCTGAACACAGACCATATTCATCTATCAAGGGAGTTCGACGATGGCTGCCGTCTGCGATATCTGCAGCAAGGGCCCGGGCTTCGGCAAGTCGGTGTCTCACTCACACCGGCGTACCAACCGCCGCTGGAACCCGAACATCCAGTCCGTTCGCGTGGAGGTCGCCCCCGGCAACCGCAAGCGTAAGAACGTCTGCACCTCCTGCCTGAAGGCCGGCAAGACCGCAGCTGTCTGATCCCTCACCCGCCCTGCGGGTGTGGAGTCCGAGAGCACAAGACCCGATGCCACGAGCGAGAGCTCCCCGGCGTCGGGTCTTTGGTGTGCGCGGGATACTGTTTCGCGCATGACCTCATCACCCACCACCGAAGCAAGCCCGGACGCCGCACTCGTCACCGAGGAGAACGGCGTCCTCACCGTCGCGGTCTCGACCGCCGGCGCCGGCAATTCGCTCGACGACGCCGCTGTCGCCGCAGGCCGGCAGGCATTGCGCGAGGTGGCCCGCGGCCGACGCGACGTGGGCGCGATCCTGCTCACCGGCCTCGGCAAGAACTTCTGTGCCGGCGGCAACGTGCGTGCCTTCGCCGCCGCCGACGACCGGCCCACCTATCTGCGTGAGATCGCCGACAACTTCCATCTGCTCGTCAGTGCACTGCATGAGGCCGACCGCCCCGTCGTGGTCGCGGCCAAGGGCTGGGCCGCCGGAGCCGGCATGTCACTGGTCCTCCACGCCGACGTCGCCATCGGCGGTTCCTCCACCCGGCTCCGACCCGCCTACCGCGGAATCGGCCTGACCCCCGACGGCGGGCTGACCTGGACCCTGCCGCGGGTTGTCGGGGCCGCCCGCGCGCGCCAGATCATCCTGACCGACCGGATCATCTCCGCGGACGAGGCCCTGCAGTGGGGCATCCTGTCCGAGATCGTCGCCGACGACGACGTGGAGGCCACCGCGCGCGCCACCGCCGAGAAGATCGCCGCGGGTCCGCGCCACGCCGACGCCGCCACCAAGCACCTGCTCTCGGTCTCGGCCGGGAACTCACTGCTCGAACAGCTCACCCTCGAGGCCCGCTCCATCTCCGAACGAGCCGGACTCCCCGAGGGCGTCGAAGGCGTCGACGCGTTCACCGAGAAGCGCGCCCCCGACTTCACGCGGGGTCGCTGACCCGCTCACCGAGGAGCGCAACGGCGCCCCTGCGCACTCAGGGCAGGCGCCAGTCCACCGGTTCGGCGCCGAGATCGAGGAGCTCCTCGTTGGCGCGGCTGAACGGTTTCGAGCCGAAGAAGCCCCGCGACGCGGACAGCGGTGACGGATGTGCCGAGACGATGGTCGGCACATCCGGCAGCCACTTCTCCAGTCCCGCCGCATCCCGGCCCCACAGGATCGCGACCAGTGGCTCGTCGCGGTACGCCAGCGCCTTGATCGCGCACTCGGTGACCTCTTCCCACCCCTTCCCGCGATGCGAGGCGGGCTCACCCGGGGCCACGGTGAGCACCCTGTTGAGCAGGAGTACACCGTTGTCGGCCCACGGCGTCAGATCCCCGTTGCCGGGCATCGGATATCCGAGGTCGCTGCAGTACTCGGTGTAGATGTTGGTCAACGACCGCGGGATCGGCCGTACATCCGGCGCCACCGAAAAGCTCAGTCCGACGGCATGTCCGGGAGTCGGGTACGGATCCTGTCCGACGATCAGGACACGGACGTCGTCGAAGGGGCGGGTGAACGCCCGCAAGATGTTCTGTCCCGCAGGCAGATAGCGGCGCCCCTGGGCAACCTCGTTGCGCAGGAACCGGCCCATCTCGGTGATGATCGGCTCGACCGGCGCGAGCGCCTCCGCCCAACCGGGGTCGATGATCTCGGCGAGCGGCTTCTGTGGTGCGGTCACGCTGGTCCCCCGATGTGTGTCTGGTCTGGCGATCCGGTGCGCATGTTCCTCAATCGAGCCTGCGCAGCGACTCGCGGTAGTGCTGGGCGTTGTGGAAGTACATCTCGCAATTGAGCTCGGTGTGGCCCTCGGGGACCTCGTAGCCCTCGCGCAGGCGGGCGGGCACGCCCAGTGCCATACGCCGCGGGGGCACGTCGAACTTGAACGGGACCACGGCGCCGGCGCCGACGATCGCGCCGTTGCCGACGGTCGAACCGTTGAGGACCACCGAGCCCGACGCGATGAGACAGTCGTCGCCGATCGTCGCGCCCTCGATGTGCGCATTGTGTCCCACCACGCATCGCTCACCGATGACGGTCGCGTCGGAGATGGTGCAGTGGATGACGGTTCCGTCCTGGATGTTGGAACGCGCGCCCACGGTGATGGTTCCGTAGTCGGCCCGCAGGACGGCCCCCGGCCACACCGAGACGCCGTCGCCGAGGGTGACGGCTCCGATCACCACGGCATCCGGATGCACGTAACAGTTCTCGCCCAGGACGGGCTCCCGATCATCGAGTGCGTAAATCGCCATAGGACGACTCTAGACACCGGACGGGTCGGCGAAGGACTGCCACCCGTGCAGGTCGAGCCCGTGGGGTCCGCCGACGCGGCTGCCGTCGACCCACACCTCGGGAGCCGACGACGTGCGCTCGCCCACCGAGCCGATCACGGTCCACCCGTCGGGCACCGATGCGGCCTCGAACGCGGCGAGCAGCTCATGGTCTTCCCCGCCGGCCAGCACCCACTCGTTCACATCGGCCCCGAGTTCACCTGCGAGCACTGCGAGGTCGGGCCGTCGTGGCACGGCCTCGGCCTCGACGGACATCGCCACGTTCGTGGCCCGAGACATCGTGATCAGTTCTTCCACAAGCCCGTCGGAGATGTCTGTCATGGCATGCGCCCCGGCCGCCGCGGCGACCGGCCCCTGACTCAGGTCCGGCGACGGAACACGATGCGCAGCAACCACTTCGGACCACCGATCGGCGTCGACCGCCGGTGCCGACAGCACCGCGAGGCCGGCAGCGCTGGCACCGAGTGGACCACTCACCGCCAGGACGTCGCCGCTGCGCGCCCCACCCAGCGACACCGGTGGGCGACCCTCGAGCGCACCGACCGCGGTCACGCTCACCACCACCTGACCCGCGGCGACGAGGTCGCCGCCGAGCACCCGGGCGCCGAGCGCGTGCGCGGCGCCGACCACACCGTCGTTGAGATCGAGGATGACCCCCACGGCGGTGTCCGCCGGGCAGGCGATCGAGACGACGAGACCCGTTGTGCGCCCACCCATGGCGGCGACGTCGGCGGCGCTCTGCACCACCGCCCGGGCCCCGACCTGTCGCGGTGTCGACCAGTCGAACCGGAAGTGCCGTCCCTCCACGATCGTGTCGGTGCTGATCACCGCGGACCCGCCGATGTCGAGAACCGCTGCGTCGTCGCCCGATCCGATGACTATGTCGTCGGCAGGCTCTCCCGACGTCGCGGCTGCGGTCAGCGCGGCGATCACCGCACGCTCCCCGATCGCCCCCACCGTGGCGGAACGGTTCAACCCGACCGTTCCGGGACCGTCGATCCCCCCGCTCGGGGCGACGTCGTCGGCGAAGGTCACTTGTCCGGCCTCACTCTCTCCGGTCGCGCGCGCACGGGGTTGTCGGTGACAATGTGTGCCACAGTGTATGGGGCTCGCGGCGGACCAGGTCCGGCGCGGCGCATGCACTGCCACACGATCGCGCACGCGCTGCACCGACGGATCCGACAGCCCGTGTCGGCAATGCGGCACAGACTGAGAGGATGTCCGTGGTTCAGGCATACATACTGATCCAGACCGAGGTCGGAAGGGCCGCGCTGGCGGCGGCGACCATCGCGGAGATCTCCGGGGTCGCCTCATCCGAAGAGGTCAGCGGACCGTATGACGTGATCGTCCGGGTGGATGCCGCCGATGTCACACACCTCACCGAGAACGTGGTTCCGCAGATCCAGAAGGTCGACGGGATCACCCGCACCCTGACCTGCCCGATCGTGACCAAGACTCGCTGATCGTCCCCGGCCGACCCGGCCACCGCAGATCCCGGCGAACACGCCGAGTCCGGCTGCTCCTAGTGTGGTGGCGTGATGTCAGCAGGTTCCGATGACACCCCCAAGGGCCCGGATAACGATGATCCCGACAGCCATGACCCCCACGACAGCCATGACCCCGACGACGGCGATGTCCACGACGCTCGCGGCCGGCTGAGCCCCGCACTGGTGGCGACCCTGGTGGCCGTCCCGATCATGGTCATCGCGGGCTTCATCACCTTCGCCGCGCTCCGGCCCGACCCGGCGACCCCCATCGAGTCGTATGCCTCGCAGGGCCCGGTGTCCGCGGAGTGCACGCGGCTGCTCGCCGAAGCGCCGGAGACCTTCGAGGGTTTCGGCGCCAAGGAGATCTCCGGTGACCGCGCGACCTGGCCCGCAGCGGGCGCCGGCGACAACATGACGTTGCGATGCGGAGTGGCGCGGCCCGCCGAGCTGGCACCGACCAGCAACTTGCAGGAGATCCACGCGTCCGGGCAGCCAGGCGTGCAGTGGTTCATCACCGACACCATCGACGGCGCCGGTCAGGCGTATGTCTGCGTCGACCATCGCCCGTACGTCGCGATGTGGGTGCCCGCGACGGCCGGCAACGGACCGATCACCGACATCTCCGGCCTGATCGCCCGCGTCCTCGATCGCGGGCCGCTGGACTTCGGCTGAGGGGCCTCTCTCGCGACAGCCCGGAGTCTCAGTCTCGGTAGATCTCCGGCTTGGTGCTACGGCCGAGCAACGAGCTGATGGCGTCGGCGACCGACGTCCCGTCGTGACAGACCCCGTGAACCGCATCCGTCAACGGCATCGGCACCTGATGCTTCTCCGCGAGGGCACGCACCGACGAACACGACTTCACCCCCTCGGCGACCTGCCCGTTGGTGGCTTCCTGGGCCTCGGCCATCGTCGCCCCCTCCCCCAGACGAGCCCCGAACGAGCGATTGCGCGACAGCGGTGACGAACACGTCGCCACGAGATCGCCGATCCCCGCTAGCCCTGCCAGGGTCTCGATCTGCGCGCCCACCGCGACACCGAGCCGGATGGTCTCGGCCAGCCCGCGCGTGATGATGGTGGCGAGCGTGTTCTGCCCGAAACCCACACCGCTGGCCATCCCGCACGCCAGCGCGATCACGTTCTTGGCCGAGCCGCCGATCTCGCAGCCGATCACGTCGGTGTTGGTGTACGGCCGGAAGTAGCGGGTGCTGAACGCGCTCTGCAGGGTGACCGCGCGGGACTCGTCCACGCACGCAATGACCGTGGCCGCCGGCTGCTCCTCGGCGATCTCGCGCGCGAGATTCGGGCCGGTCAGCACCGCGATCCGGTCGTCGGCGACCCCGGTCACCTCGGCGATGACCTCGCTCATCCGCAGCAAGCTGCCGGATTCGATGCCCTTGGCCAAGGACACCAGCGACGCCTCCGACCCGATGTACGGAGTCCACTGCACGAGATTGTCGCGCAGCGACTGCGACGGCACACCACACACGACGATGTCTGCGCCCATGAGTGCGTCCACCGGCGAGCTCGTCGCGGTCAGTTCCGGCGGCAACTCGATGCCGGGGAGATAGTCGGCGTTGGTGTGCTCGGTATTGATCGCCTCGGCCAGCTCGGGGCGTCGTGCCCAGATGACCGTGTCGGTCCCGGCGTCGACGAGGACCTTCGCCACCGAAGTCCCCCAGGAACCCGCTCCCATCACCGCCGCGCGCACCGCAACCTCCTCATGGGGTCCAACCACTCCGAATGCCACTCGCGGTCTCCGCAGACCGTCTGATCCCTGCTCACCCTAATGCCCCGCACCCGAGGACCTACCCGGAATGTCACCCACCACCGCCCGGTGCTCCATGATGGTCTGCATGGAACACAGCGCTGTCGAGGTCGACCCGGTGGACATCCACCCGGTGGACATCAACCGCGGCGCCGCCCCACCCGCGGCGACGACGGTCGCGGCGGTGCTCGCGGTCAAGAATCTGCACCGCGCGAAATCGCGGCTGGCCGCCACGCTGTCGACCGCGTCCGAGGGCGATGACCCCACCACCCGGGGATCCCTGGTGCTGGCCATGTTCCTCGACACCGTGGCCGCCCTGCGTGGCGCGGGTGTCACACGGATCGTCGTCGTCAGCCCCGACGACGAGGTTCTGGCAACCGCACGCCGGTCGGACATCCACGGTCTACCCGAGGCGCCGGCAGGCTCGTCGACGACGTCCGGGCTGAACGCCGCCTTCGGCTACGGCGCACGCTGGGCCCACGAGACCTGGCAGGAGTCCACCGACCTCCTGTTCGTCCAGGCCGACCTGCCCGCGGCGACGAGCGCCTCGTTCATCGAGGTGCTGCGCGAGACACCGCACCACCGGTCCGGTTTCGTCACCGACCGGGACGGCACCGGCACGGTTCTGCTCCACGGGTCTCTACTCCACAAGTCTCTACTGCAGGGGGCCGCCGATCCGCACGGGTCGCCCGTTCTCGACTGGACGCCGCGGTTCGGTCCGGACTCCGCGGCGGCACACCGGGCGGCGGGCGCGGTCGAACTCGATCCGGGCCGGCGGCGCTGGGCCGACCTGCGCACCGATGTCGACACCGCAACGGATCTCGCCGCGGCGCACGAATTGGGTCTCGGGGCACACACCATCGAGGCGTTGCGTCACCTCTGAGTGAGCGACGCCGGGCAGACCCGGCGAATCCGTCGACCCGCACGCCCCGGACCTCAGTCGACCCCTGACCATGCACGCCGGTCCTGACGATGGGTCATGATTGTCGGGTGAGCCCCGCTGACGACAACGCTTCGCAGACCCCCGTGGTCACCACGACACCGATCCCCAACGCACCGCCCGCCGCGACCCTGCTGCCCGACGAGTCCGCAGACCTCCCCGAGGATCGGTACCTCAATCGGGAATTGAGCTGGCTGGACTTCAACTCGCGCGTGCTGGCACTCGCCGAGGACACCTCGCTGCCACTGCTCGAACGCGCGAAGTTCCTCGCGATCTTCGCCTCGAACCTCGACGAGTTCTTCATGGTGAGGGTCGCCGGCCTGAAACGACGCGACGAGACCGGACTGTCGGTGCGGTCCGCCGACGGATTGTCGCCGCGCGAACAGCTGATGCGCATCGCCGGGCGTACCCAGACCATCGCCGATCGCCACGCCCGGGTCTTCCTCAATTCGGTCCGCCCCGCGTTGGCCGACAACGACATCTACGTGGTGACGTGGTCGCAGCTCACCGAAGAGCAGCGCGCCCGGATGGTCGACTACTTCTCCGACGAGGTCTTCCCGGTCCTCACCCCGCTGGCGGTCGACCCCGCACACCCCTTCCCCTACATCAGCGGGCTGTCCCTGAACCTCGCGGTGACCGTGCGCGACATCAACGAGACCGGCGAGCACTTCGCCCGAGTCAAGGTCCCCGACAACGTCAACCGTTTCATCCGCGTGGACCGGCACGCGCCGTATCGCGGCCCCGACGACACCAAGAAGCGTGCGGTGTATCTGCCGATGGAGAGCCTCATCGCGGCCAACCTCGGCACTCTCTTCCCCGGCATGGAAGTCGTTGAGCACCACGCGTTCCGGATCACCCGGAACGCCGACTTCGAAGTCGAGGAGGACCGCGACGAGGACCTCCTCCAGGCCCTCGAACGAGAACTCGCGCGACGTCGTTTCGGTTCGCCGGTCCGGCTCGAGGTCGCCGACGACATGAGCGAGCACATGCTCGAGTTGCTCCTGCGCGAGCTCGAGGTCAACCCCGCCGACGTCATCCAGGTCCCCGGACTCCTCGATCTGTCATCGCTTTTCGAGATCTACGGCCTGGACCGGCCCCACCTCAAGGACCGCCCGTTCGTCCCCGCGACCCATCCGGCCTTCGGTGAGCGCGAGACGCCCAAGAGTGTCTTCTCGACGCTGCGCGACGGCGACGTCCTGGTCCATCACCCCTACGACTCGTTCTCGACCAGCGTGCAACGGTTCGTCGAACAGGCCGCAGCAGATCCTCAGGTACTGGCCATCAAACAGACGCTGTACCGCACCTCCGGCGACTCCCCGATCGTCAACTCGCTCATCGACGCCGCGGAGGCCGGCAAACAGGTCGTCGCCCTGGTGGAGATCAAAGCGCGGTTCGACGAACAGGCGAACATCAAGTGGGCGCGCAAACTCGAGCAGGCGGGCGTCCACGTCGTCTACGGGCTCGTCGGGCTCAAGACTCACTGCAAGACCTGTCTGGTGGTGCGCCGCGAGGGTTCGACCATCAAGCGGTACTGCCACATCGGCACCGGCAACTACAACCCGAAGACCGCACGACTCTACGAGGACGTGGGCCTGCTGACGGCCGCGCCCGACATCGGCGCCGACCTGACCGACCTGTTCAACACCCTCACCGGATACTCGCGTAAACGGGAGTACCGCAACATCCTCGTTGCGCCCCACGGCATCCGCGCCGGCATCATCGCCCGGATCAATCGTGAGATCGAACTCTTCCGTGAGGGTGACACACGCGCGCGAATCCAGCTGAAGGCGAATGCTCTCGTCGACGAGCAGGTCATCGACGCGTTGTATCGCGCCTCGCAGAGCGGCGTGCCCGTGGACGTCGTCGTTCGTGGCATCTGCGCGCTGCGGCCGGGCATGGAGGGGGTCAGTGACAACATTCACGTGCGATCGATTCTCGGCCAGTTCCTCGAGCACTCGCGAATCCTGCATTTCGGTGCGCAGAACGAGTATTGGTTCGGCAGCGCCGACATGATGCACCGCAACCTCGACCGGCGCGTGGAGGTGATGGTGAACGTTCGCGACGACCGGCTCGCCGGCGAACTCGGCGAGATCTTCGCCTCGGCGCTGGACCCGCGTACGCGCTGCTGGGTCCTGCACTCCGACGGCAGTTGGGTGGCCTCACCCGCCGAAGGTGAAGAGGTCCGCGATCATCAGCGACAGATGATGCGCCGCAATCGTCGTCGGCCGGACACCAACTCGTGACCCGCACCGGTCTGTAACCTTCGACGCCTAACATCACCCACGATGGCGAAGACAACGAAGAGTGTGTGGGCCGCTGGCGGAGTGGTCTGGCGGCCGGGAATGTCGGGTTCCACTGCGGCCGCGGATCTCGAGCTCGCCGTGGTCCACCGGCCCCGGTACGACGACTGGACCCTGCCCAAGGGCAAGGGCGAGTCGGGCGAGACGCTGATCGACACCGCGGTACGTGAGATCGCCGAGGAGACCGGGCAACACGTCGTCCTGGGCCGGTACCTCGACGACGTCCACTACGACCTCGGCAGCACGCGCAAGCACGTGCGCTACTGGTCGGCGCGTGCCACCGGGGGGACGTTCACCGCCGGTCACGAGGTCGACGACCTCCGCTGGGTCTCGGTGGACAAGGCACGAAAGTTGCTGAGCTACCCTCTCGACCGGGCGATCCTGCAGGAGTTCACGCGGTTGCCGGCGGACCTGCACACCTTCTTGTTGGTGCGGCATGCGAAGGCCGGGCGGCGGTCGAGGTACAAGGGCGACGACCGCCTGCGGCCCCTGGACAAGGTCGGCCGTGCCCAGGCGGCGGCGCTGGTTCCGCTCCTGCTCGCTTTCGGGGCGGCGCGCATCCATGCCGCCGACCGGGTGCGATGCGAACAGACCCTGGAGCCGTTGCGCGCGCGGTTGGACACCGAACTGCACATCGAGCCCGACCTGTCCGAAGAGGCCTACCGCACGAATCCGACAGCGACGCAACGTCGAATCCGCGAGCTCGCGTCCGAAATGCCGGAAACCCTGGCTGTCTGCAGCCAGGGCAAGGTGATCCCGCCGCTCATGGACTGGTGGGCGGAACAGGACGGAATCTCGTTGCCCAAGGCATCGAATCGCAAGGGCAGCGTGTGGGTTCTGTCCCTGGACGACGGCCGACTGGTGGCCGCCGATCACATCGCCAGTCCGCTGCCGACCGACTGAACCGTGCTCACCCGGCGCTCCCCGCCCCCGGATTCGCCCACCCCCACATACAGTTCAACCCCTGGCGGGGGAAGTACACCAGGGGTTGAACGAACGTGCTGGCCGCGTGAGCGGGTGGGTCAGCGGCGAGTGGCCTTCTTGGCCGGAGCCTTCTTTGCCGCAGTCTTCTTGGCCGGAGCCTTCTTTGCCGCGGTGGCCTTCTTTGCCGGAGCCGCCTTCTTGGCCGGGGTGGCCTTCTTTGCCGCCGTGGTCTTCTTGGCCGGGGTGGCCTTCTTGGCCGCCGTGGTCTTCTTGGCCGGCGTGGCCTTCTTGGCCGCGGTGGTCTTCGCCGGAGCCTTCTTGGCCGCGGTCTTCTTGGCCGGGGTGGCCTTCTTGGCCGCGGTCTTCTTGGCCGGTGCAGCCTTCTTCGCCGCCGTGGTGGTCGTGCCGCTACCGCGCTTCACAGCCGGACCGGTCGCGGCGAGCTTCTGCTTGCCGGCCACGACGGCCTTGAACTGCGCGCCCGGACGGAACGCCGGGACCGACGTGGCGCGGACCTTCACGGTCTCGCCGGTGCGCGGGTTGCGAGCGACGCGCGGTGCGCGCTTCCGCTTTTCGAATACGCCGAAGCCGGTGATCGTCACGCTCTCGCCCTTGTTGACCGCGCGCACGATCGTGTCGACGACGAGCTCGACGGCTTCTGTCGCAGTCTTGCGATCCGCGTCGAGCTTCTTGGTCAGCTCATCAATGAGCTCCGCCTTGTTCATGAGTACCTCCGCAAGCTGATCTGACCGAGTTTTCGGCCAGCTATCCACACACGGTAAACGTCGAATTTGAAAACGTCCATCTTCCACGCCAATTAAGACGCCGTGTTGCGAAATCGCATGGGAGCTCACGCCGGTCCCGACCGCTACGAGACCGCCCGCCGCGCGGCGCGTCGATCAGTCGGAGAGGGTGCGCGGCTTGAACGACGGACGTGACGCCTCATACTCGGAAATGCTCTCTACCTGGCGCAACGTCAGGCCGATGTCGTCCAGACCCTCCAGCAGACGCCACCGCGTGTAGTCATCAATTGCCAACGGCACCACGAGGTCTCCGGCAGTGACGGTCTTATCGACAAGGCTCACCGTCACTTCCAGACCGGGACTCTCCTCGAGACGCTTCCAGAGCAGCTCGACGTCGGACTGCTCGACCTGGGCGGCCACCAGGCCGGCCTTGCCCGCGTTGCCGCGGAAGATGTCGGCGAAGCGCGACGAGATCACCACGCGGAAGCCGAAATCGGACAGGGCCCACACGGCGTGCTCCCGCGAGGAGCCGGTCCCGAAGTCGGGCCCGGCCACCAGGACAGACCCGCGGCTCCAGGGTTCGTTGTTCAGGATGAAGTCGGGATCGGTGCGCCACCCGGCGAACAGACCGTCCTCAAAGCCGGTGCGCGTCACCCGCTTCAGGTAGACGGCCGGGATGATCTGGTCGGTGTCGACGTTGCTGCGTCGCAGCGGGACGCCGATGCCGGTGTGTTCGGTGAACGGTTGCATTGTTCAAGTCCCTGTTCGAATGATCTGTCTGGGATGGAGGTTCGTGGTGCGTGCCGCCGCGATACCCGGCGACGGTCGAGGCAACACGTTGGCAGTCAGCGACATTGGCCGCCCTGGCCGTTGTCGCACCGAGCCATTGGTTGCAAGGCGAAACTGTCTCGGTTCCGTGACTCAACCGAGATCGGCGGGGGCGGACAGCGTGCCGCGAACGGCAGTGGCGGCCGCCACCTCCGGGGAGACGAGGTGTGTTCGCCCACCCTTGCCCTGTCGCCCTTCGAAATTGCGGTTCGATGTCGACGCGCAGCGCTCGCCGGGGGCGAGCTGGTCGGGGTTCATCCCCAGGCACATCGAACACCCGGCCTGACGCCATTCGGCACCGGCGCCGAGGAAGATCTCGCCCAGCCCTTCCTCTTCGGCCTGCGCGCGCACCCTCATCGAGCCGGGCACGATGAGCATCCGCATCCCGTCCGCGACCTTGCGGCCCTTCAGGATGCCGGCGACGGCACGCAGATCCTCGATGCGGCCGTTGGTGCACGAACCGACGAACACGGTGTCGACCCTGATGTCGCGCAGCGGAGTTCCCGGCTCCAGATCCATGTACTCGAGCGCCTTCGCCGCGGCGCTCGCCTTGACCTCGTCGCCGTAGTCGGCCGGGTTCGGCACCGTCGCACCCAGCGGCGCACCCTGACCCGGGTTGGTACCCCAGGTGACGAACGGGGTCAGTTCCGTGGCGTCGATGTGGACCTCGGCATCGAACGTGGCATCCGGATCGGTGCGCAGACTGTCCCAATAGGCAACAGCAGCATCCCAATCGGCACCCTGCGGGGCATGCGGCCGACCCTTGAGGAATTCGTAGGTCACCTCGTCGGGCGCGATCATCCCGGCACGGGCACCGGCCTCGATCGACATGTTGCAGACCGTCATCCGGGCCTCCATCGACAGTTTCCGGATCGCCTCGCCGCGGTACTCGAGCACGTAGCCCTGGCCTCCGCCCGTGCCGATCTTCGCGATGATCGCCAGGATCAGATCCTTGCTCGTGACCCCCGGCGGCAGTTCGCCGTCGACATTGATCGCCATCGTCTTGAACGGGCGCAGCGACAGGGTCTGGGTCGCAAGCACATGTTCGACCTCACTCGTACCGATACCCATCGCGATCGCCCCGAAGGCACCGTGGGTCGCGGTGTGACTGTCGCCGCACACAACCGTCATCCCGGGCTGGGTCAGACCCAGCTGCGGGCCGACCACGTGGACGATGCCCTGCTCGGCGTCGCCCATGGGGTGCAGGCGGATTCCGAACTCCGCGCAGTTGCTGCGGAGCGTGTCGACCTGCGTGCGGGACACGGGATCGGCGATGGGTTTGTCGATGTCGACGGTCGGGACGTTGTGGTCCTCGGTCGCGATGGTCAGGTCGGGGCGTCGGACCGGCCGACCCGCCAGGCGGAGGCCTTCGAACGCCTGCGGACTGGTGACCTCGTGCACGAGATGGAGGTCGATGTAGATCAGGTCGGGATCGGTGTTCCCGGACGCATCGGCATCGCCGGGTACGACGACGTGGTCACGCCACACCTTCTCGGCGAGAGTAAGCGGCTGGGCTGGGCTGTTGCTCATGGCTGCACTCGATATCTTCTCGGGTTCCACGGACGGCGCACGCTCTCGGCTGGCGATCGACGTGCATCTCACTATTTGGACAGCTAGTATCGTCCTATGGGAAAGGATAGCGCATCCGAGATCAGCAGCGGAATCGGTGTGCTCGACAAGTCCGTGGCTGTATTGCACGCGATCGCCGAAGCTCCGCGCAACCTCTCGGAGCTGTGCGAACGCACCGGCCTCCCCCGCGCGACCGCACATCGACTCGCCGTCGGCCTCGAGACCCACCGCTTCCTCACCCGCGACGTCACCGGGCGCTGGCAGCCCGGCCCCGTCCTCGGCGAACTCGCCTCCTCGGCACACGATTCGGTGACCGAATCGGCACTGATGGTCCTTCCCCGACTGCGCGACATCACCGGCGAGTCCGTTCAGGTCTATCGCCGCGAGGGCGCCGAGCGGGTGTGCGTCGCCGCCATGGAACCGCCCACCGGACTTCGGGACACGGTCCCGGTCGGCACCCGGTTTCCGATGAGCGCGGGCTCGGCGGCCAAGGTCCTGCTCGCCTGGGCCGAGCCGAGCACCCAGCGCGCGCTGCTGCACGACACCGTCTTCAGCGAGCGCACCCTGCACGAGATCCGGCGGCGCGGTTGGGCGCAGAGCGCCGGTGAGCGAGCCGCAGGCGTGGCGAGCGTCTCCGCACCGGTCCGCGACGGCAACGGCGATGTGGTCGCCGCGATCTCGGTCTCCGGCCCCATCGACCGGATGGGTCGCCGCCCCGGCGCGCGGTGGGCAGCCGATCTGCTCGCCGCCGCGGACGCGATCCACAAGCGACTGCAGACCTCCCGCGCCTGAGGCACTTACGGTTCCACCCGTCCGCGCCGTCGGCTAGCGTCGAGGAATGGGAGTCAATCAACGCAATCAGATCGTCATGTCCGAGACGGAGATCGACGAGTTCGTCACCCGCAGCCGCACGGCCACCCTCGCCACCACGGGCCCCGACGGCGGCATCCACCTCGTCGCGATGTGGTACGGGATCATCGACGGCGAGATCTGGTTCGAGACCAAGGCCAAGTCACAGAAGGCGGTCAACCTCCGCCGCAACAATCGCTGCTCGGTCATGATCGAGGACGGCGACACCTACGACACACTCCGCGGCGTCGCCTTCGAGGGGACCGCCGAGATCCTCGACGACCCGGACTCGTGCCTGCGGGTCGGCATCAGCGTCTGGGAGCGCTACACGGCCCCCTACACCGAGGAGTCGCGGCCGTTCGTCGAGCAGATGATGCACAAGCGCGTGGCCGTCCGTGTCGTACCGTCGCGGACGCGCTCCTGGGATCATCGCAAACTCGGCATTCCCGAGATGCCGGCGTCGGGCAGCACCGCCGAATTCTTGTGAGCCCCATGCCCTGAGCCATACCTGCCCGCCGACCGGGCATGTCGCGTGTGACCTTCGCGACATGCCCGACAACCCATGTCCCGCACAGCAAAACACCCTCCCTCTGCGCTGCAGAGGGAGGGTGTTTGTTGTAGCCCCGACGGGATTCGAACCCGCGCTACCGCCTTGAGAGGGCGGCGTCCTAGGCCGCTAGACGACGGGGCCATGGAACTTCCGGCGATCAAGACCTTAGCACGGTCTCGATCTCTTTCTGTCCGCTGGGGTACCAGGACTCGAACCTAGAATGGCGGTACCAGAAACCGCTGTGTTGCCAATTACACCATACCCCATTGGCTTGGTTTTCCCCGGGGAAAACTGCCGAGAAAGAGAGTATCAAAGGGTTACCGGAAGTCCACAAACGTGCAGGTCAGAGCCGCTATTTGGCCGCCATCTCCCGTGCTGCGGCCAACCGCGCGAGGGTCTTGTCGCGGCCAAGGATCTCCATCGACTCGAACAGCGGAGGACTGATCTGCGAGCCGGTGACAGCGACTCGCACCGGACCGAACGCCTTGCGTGGTTTGAGCCCCAGATCGTCCACCAGAGCGGCGTTCAGAGCGTCCTGCAGGGCAGAGGTGGTGAAGGAGTCCAGAGACTCCACAGCGGCGATCGTGGCGTCGAGAACGGGCACCGCATCGGCGCCCAGGTTCTTGCTCGCCGCCTTCTCGTCGATCGTGAACTCGCCATCGGGCACGTAGACGAACGCGATGAGGTCCCAGGCGTCACCGAGCACCTGGATTCGTGTCTGCACGAGTTCGGCCAGCGCGGCGAAGACCACGTCGTCGATCGGCTCGGCGAGCTTGCCCTGCGTGATCAGGTAGGACTTCAGCCGCGCGGTGAAGTCGCCGACCTCGAGCCTGCGGATGTGTTCGGCGTTGATGGCGTCGGCCTTCTTCTGATCGAACCGCGCCGGATTCGAATTCACCTGCCGCACATCGAAAGCCGCGATCATCTCGTCGAGGCTGAACACGTCGACGTCACCGGAGTAGCCCCACCCGAGCAGCGCGAGATAGTTGAGCAGGCCCTCGGGGATGAAACCGCGGTCGCGGTGGTGGAAGAGGTTGGACTGCGGGTCGCGCTTGGAGAGTTTCTTGTTGCCCTCCCCCATCACGAACGGGAGATGCCCGAAGGCCGGCACGGCATCAGCGACGCCGATGCGGATCAGCGCGTCGTACAGGGCGAGCTGGCGGGGGGTCGAGGAGAACAGGTCCTCGCCGCGCAGCACGTGCGTGATCTTCATCGTGGCGTCGTCCACCGGGTTGACCAGCGTGTAGAGCGGATCGCCCGACGCCCGGGTGAGGGCGAAGTCCGGCACGGTGCCCGCCTTGATCGTCGTCGTACCGCGTACGAGGTCGTCCCAGGTGAGATCGGTGTCCGGCATACGCAGGCGCACAACGGGTTTGCGTCCCTCAGCCAGGTAGGCCGCACGCTGCTCGGCGGTCAGGTCACGATCGAAGTTGTCGTAACCGAGCTTGGGGTCGCGTCCGGCCGCGCGATGACGCGCCTCGACCTCCTCCGGTGTGGAGAACGCCTCGTAGGCCTCCCCCGCCTCGAGCAGTCGTGCGACGACGTCGGCATGCAGGTCGCGACGCTGCGACTGGCGGTACGGACCGTAGGGACCGCCCACCTCGGGGCCCTCGTCCCAGTCGAGACCGAGCCAGCGCAGGGCGTCGAGGATGGCCTCATAGGACTCCTCGCTGTCCCGCGAGGCGTCGGTGTCCTCGATGCGGAACACGAAGGTGCCGCCGTCGTGGCGGGCCTGGGCGAAATTGAACAGCGCGGTCCGCACGAGTCCCACGTGGGGCGTCCCCGTCGGAGATGGGCAGAATCGGACTCGTACAGCCTCACTACTGGTCATGAGGCTCAGCGTATCGAAGCCGCTTCACCGCCCGGCACCGCGTCGAGGGCGGCTGCCTTCGTCAGGCGCGGTGGCGACCGCAGAAGTCGACGAGAACCCTGTTCACCTCGGCGGGCTGCTCGAGATACCCGAAGTGGCCCGCGCGCTCGATCTCGAGGTACTCGGCCCCCGGAATCGCCTCGGCGACCTCCCTGGCCAGTTTCGGCGGCAGCGTCCGGTCATCGGCGAACCCGACGACCAGCGTGGGCCTGCTGATGCCGCGGTACTTCGCGAGCCGGTCCGCCTCGTGGTTGTGCAGTTCGAGTTGGGCCCGCACGCCCGGGGTGACCACCTGCGGCGAGAAGCCGATGATGTCGAGCCAGTCCCGTGCGGCGCGGTCGTCGTCGAGCGTGTGCGGAGAGAGGTTGAGGTGGGCGGTGATCGCGGCCTCGTACTCCGGCGGGAGCTTGATCTTGTTGTCGTACAGAGCGCGCTCGCCTGCCGAGATCGCTTCTTGCATAGGGGTGTTGCGTCCGTAGGTCGCGAGGAGCACCGCAGCCTTGACGACGTCGGGACGCGCCAGGGCCAGCTCCTGGGTGATGCGGCCCCCCAGCGAGGTCCCGATGACGATCGCGGGGCCGCGACCGAGGTGCTCGATCAGGGCCGCGGTGTCGGCGACCATGTCGTCGAGGGTGAAACCCTCCGCACACTCCGACGACGGGGCGATGCCGCGGTTGTCGAAGGTGACAACGGTGAATCCGGCCTTGACGAGTGCCGGTTCCTGATGGGCCTTCCACACGCGTCCGGGGCTTCCCGTCCCCATGACCATGACCACCAGCGGGCCGCTGCCGACCAGGCTGTAGGAGATGTCGATGCCGTTGACGTGCGCAGTGTTGGGCGCGGTCACTTGTCGACCACCGGATTGGAGAGGGTGCCGATGCCGTCGACCGTCACCGACACGCGTTGGCCGGCGACCATGGGTCCCACGCCTTCCGGGGTGCCCGTGAGGATGACATCGCCGGGGAGCAAGGTCATCACCCGCGTGATCCATTCCACGATCGCGCCGATGTCGTGGAGCATCAACGACGTTCGGGTGCGTTGTTTGACCTCACCGTCGAGTTCGGTGACGAGTTCGGCGTCGGTGGGGTCGAAGTCGGTCTCGATCCAGGGGCCGAGCGGGCAGAACGTGTCGTATCCCTTGGCGCGCGTCCACTGACCGTCGGCCTTCTGCTGATCCCGTGCGGTGACGTCGTTGGCGACGGTGTAGCCGAGGATCACATCTTTGGCCTGCGCAGCCTTCACGTCCTTGCACGGTCGGCCGATGACGATGGCGAGCTCGCCCTCGTAGTCGACCCGTTCCGACGACGGCGGGCGCACGATCGGGACCTCGGGTCCGATGATCGAGGTGTTGGGTTTGAGGAAGATGACCGGAGTGTCCGGTGCCTCACCGCCCATCTCCGCCGCGTGGGCCGCGTAGTTCTTGCCGATACAGATGACCTTGCTCGCAAGGATCGGGGCCAGTACTCGGACGTCGGCCATCTTCCAGGAGCGTCCGGTGAACGTCGGGGTGCCGAACGGATGCTCGGCGATCTCCTTGGCGACGGCGTCGTCGCCGACCCCTTCGACGGACACGAAAGCCACTCCGTCGGGACTCGCAATTCGACCTAAGCGCATGTGCAGACATTAGCGCACCGCCGATCCCACCCGTTGGGAGCCGAGTTGGGGCATGACACACCCGGTTCTAGAATATGGGCAGCCTGTTCCACATCATGAGACCGCGTGCCGCCGTGAGCGAGTCTTCGAGGGGGGTTTCGCATGGGTGTCACCGCCGATATCTCCACCGCCAGAAGGTGGGTCATCCTCGGCTGCTCCCTACTCGCCGCGCTGACCACCACGTGTGTCGTCAGTGGTATCGCATATCTGATTCCGGCCCTGCACACCGACGCCGGACTCACGCTGACCGCCGCGTCGACGCTCGCCGCGGTCCCGGTCATCGGGTTGACGGCGGCCACCATCGGGTGGGGAATCCTGTTGGACCGCTACGGCGAACGACGCATCCTGCTGCTGTCGCTGTCCATCTCACTGATCGGGGCGACCGGCGCAGCCGTCGCCGCAGCCGTCTGCGCGTCCTATGTCGTCGTGGGCGCCGCACTGCTGGTGGGAGGAATCGGCTCCGGAGCCGCCAACGGGGCGAGTGGCCGGATCGTGGTCGGCTGGTTCCCCGCCCACCAGCGTGGGACCGCCATGGGCATCCGGCAGATGGCGCAGCCACTGGGGATCGGCGTGTGCGCGCTCACCATGCCGGTCATCGCGGCAGGCAAGGGACCTGCTGCCGCACTGGCGATCCCGGCGATCGTGACCGCCGCAGGCCTCATCGCAGTGATGGTCGGCATCACCGACCCACCACGGCCACAGCACCGTGCGGCATCCGACGAGCCCGCCCACGCACCGTCGAACCCCTACCGCGGCAGCCTGTTCCTCGCGCGCGTGCACACCGTCAGCATGCTGCTGGTGATACCGCAGTCGATGATGTGGACCTTCATACCGACCTGGCTGATCGTGGCACACGAGTGGTCTCCCGCCGGTGCCGGAATCCTGATCACGGTGTCGCAGGTGACCGGGGCGCTCGGCCGGATCGTCGCGGGCAGATGGTCGGACGCGTGGCTGTCGCGGATGCGTCCGGTCCGGGTGATCGCCGTGGCCGGGGTGGCCTCCATGTGCGCTCTCGCACTTGCAGATTGGTTCGACAGTCCGCTCGCGCCGGCACTGATGACGGTGGCGTGCGTGATCTCTGTCGCCGACAACGGCCTGGCGTTCACGGCGATCGCCGAGTTCGCCGGACCCGAGTGGAGCGGACGCGGACTGGCCGTACAGAACACCGGCCAGTATCTGGTGACCGCGGCCACCACCCCGGCGCTGGGGGCGCTGATCGCCGCGATCGGGTTCCCGGTCGCCTTCGCCGTGACCGCTCTCGCGCCACTGATCGCCGCGCCCCTGGTGCCCCGCGATCCGCCGCTGCGAGCCGGCGAACCCGTCGACGCCTGAATCCGACGCAAACCCGCCGGCGACCGCCGGTGCACCACCCATGCACTGATGGCGGAACCCACCGCCCGATTCGGGGTGGTGGGTTCCGCCATCAGTGGTGGATCCGCGTAGCGGAACTCTCAGCTCAGGCGTTTGCGGATTCGCGTGCCGATCTCGGCGGTGCTGAACGTTCCGCTCCGGTCGGCGAGGTCCTCGGTGACCGCCTTCTCGATCCGCGCGGCGGCGTCCCGCTCGCCGAGGTGCTCGAGAAGCAACGCGACCGACAGGATCGCGGCGGTCGGATCGGCCTTGCCCTGACCCGCGATGTCGGGGGCCGAACCGTGCACGGGCTCGAACATGGACGGGTTGGCGCCGGTGGCGTCGATGTTGCCCGATGCGGCCAGCCCGATGCCGCCGCTCACCGCGGCCGCGATGTCGGTGATGATGTCGCCGAACAGGTTGTCGGTGACGATCACGTCGAAGCGGCCGGGATCGGTGACCAGATAGATGGTGGCCGCGTCGACGTGGCAGTAATCGGTGGACACGTCGGGGAACTCGGCGCCGATCTCGGCGACCGCGCGACTCCACATCGACCCGGCGAAGGTCAGCACGTTGGTCTTGTGGACCAACGTCAGCTTCTTACGGCGTTGCTGCGCACGCTGGAATGCGTTGCGCACCACTCGTTCCACGCCGAAGCGGGTGTTGACGCTCACCTCGGTGGCCACCTCGTGCGGGGTGCCGACGCGGATCGCTCCACCGTTGCCGGTGTACGGACCCTCGGTGCCCTCGCGCACGACGACGAAGTCGATGTCGGGGTCACCGGCGAGAGGCGAGGAGACACCGGGGAATCGGCGCGACGGCCGCAGGTTGACGTGATGATCCAGCGCGAACCGCATGGTGAGCAGCAGGCCGCGCTCCAGGACTCCCGAGGGCACCGACGGATCGCCGATGGCGCCGAGCAGGATCGCATCGTGGCGGCGAAGCGATTCGAGGTCGTCCTCGGTCAGCAGCTCTCCGTTGCGGTGATAGCGGCGCGCACCGAGATCGAACTCGGTGGTGCTCACCGCCGGTACGACCGCCTCGAGGACGCCCAGCGCCTCGGTGATGACCTCGGGTCCGATGCCGTCGCCGGCGATGACTGCGAGTTTCACGACAGGTCGACCTGTTCGATCAGGGTGGCCGAGACGGCGTCGCCGATCGCGGTGACGACATCGTCGTCGAGCGCACTGCTGACCCGCAGCATCATCGTGGCACCACCACCCTCGGCGTCCTGCGACAGGCCTGCTGCGAGGATGTCGATCCCGGCCTCGCCGAGCAGGGTGCCGATCTTGCCGAGCGAACCCGGCTGATCGTCGTAGCTGACGACGAGGTTGTGACCCTCGGCGCGGAGATCGAAGTTGCGTCCGTTGATGTTGACGATCTTCTCCACCTGGCGCGGCCCGGACAGGGTGCCCGAGACGTTGTGCACCGAGCCGTCGGCGAAGACTGCCTTCACGTCGACGACGCTGCGGTGGTTGGGGCTCTCCGGTGCGGTGGTCACCTCGCTGGTGACGCCGCGTCCCTCGGCGACGGCCGGGGCGTTGACGAAGGTGACCGGCTCGTCGAGCACGGCCGAGAACAGGCCGCGCAGCGCCGAGAGTCCGAGTACCTCGACATTGTTGGCGGCGAGCTCGCCGCGCACGTCGACCACCAGCGAGGTCGGCGGCTCCTTGCTGATGGCGCCGACGAGGACACCGGCCTTGCGGGCCACCTCGAGCCAGGGCGCGACCTCTTCGTCCACGGCACCGCCGGTGATGTTGACGGCGTCGGGCACGAAGTGACCGGCCAGTGCCAGACGCACGCTCTTGGCGACGTCTGTGCCGGCGCGGTCCTGGGCCTCACTCGTCGAGGCCCCCAGGTGCGGGGTCACCACGACCTGCGGGAGGTCGAACAGCGGCGAGTCGGTGCACGGCTCGGTGGCGAAGACGTCGAGGCCTGCGGCACGGACCTGTCCGGACTTGATGGCGTCGGCCAGCGCCTGCTCGTCGATGAGCCCGCCGCGGGCGGCGTTGACGATGACCACGCCCTTCTTGGTGCGGGCGAGCTGCTCGGCGCCGATCAGGCCGAGCGTCTCCGGGGTCTTGGGCAGGTGCACGGTGATGAAGTCGGCGCGCTCGAGGAGCTCGTCGAGCGACACCAGCTCGATGCCCAGCTGCGCCGCACGCGCGGGCGAGACGTAGGGGTCGTAGGCGATGACGTGGGTCTCGAAAGCGGCCAGACGAGCCGCCACGAGCTGACCGATCCGGCCGAGCCCGACGACGCCGACGGTCTTGTCGAAGATCTCGACGCCGTTGAACGACGAACGCTTCCAGGTCTTCTCACGCAGGGTCGCATCGGCGGCCGGGATCTGGCGCGCCGCCGACATCAGCAGGGCGACCGCATGCTCGGCGGCGGTGTGGATGTTGGAGGTGGGCGCGTTGACCACCATGACGCCGCGCTCGGTGGCCGCGGGAACGTCGACGTTGTCGAGACCGACTCCGGCGCGTGCGATGATCTTCAGCTTCTTGCCCGCGTCGAGCACCTCCGCGTCGACGGTCGTCGCGGAACGCACGAGGATCGCGTCGGCGTCGGCGACCGCCTCGAGCAGCTTGGGACGATCTGGGCCGTCGACCCATCGCACCTCGACACCGTCACCGAGTGCTTCCACGGTGGACGGCGCCAGCTTGTCGGCGATGAGTACAACCGGTCGGCCAGCAGAGCTCACAGTCTTTTCTCCAGGTTCGGGGCATACGATTTTTCACCAACGACGGTGCGGAGAGGTCGTCGACGTCTCCTGACGACAGCTTAGAGGTGTGGTACACGCCGTCGAGGAGGCGGTCTACCCCGAAACCCCAGGCGAGTCCGCGTTGCTGGGTAGAGTGTGACGGGCATTACGGATAGGTTGCCCTGAGCATCACAGAAGTGTTGCAAAGCGACCCCGGGTCGATCCCACGCCGGCGCGAATGGCGATGGCGCCCGGTACGGTGTGCTTGGCCGACTGCCGATATGGCCCGGCAGGCATTTCGGTGCCCTGAACTGAGAAGTGGAGTGCGGATGACGAAGAAGCTGACAGTACTGTTGGCGGTTTTGGCTGCGACGGTGCTGGCCGGCTGGGGAGGGGGCGTCGCGGTCGCCGCACCGGCGAAGATCTTCCTCGGGGGTGGTTCGGGAATCCTGGTGCTCAAGGGTGGCAACTCCGCGGCGGCGTGCACGCTCACCACAATCGGCCGGTCGAAGACCAACAAGCTCATCGGCGTCACCGCCGGGCACTGTGGCAACCCCGGCCAGAAGGTCTACTCGGAGACCTTCCAGGACCGCGGTCAGGCCGGCACCATCACCTACTCGGCACCCGACCTCGACATGGCGGTCATCGAGTTCAACCAGTCGCGGGTGGTGCCGCTGCGCACGGTGCGCGGAGTGACGATCCGCTCGGTCGATCCCCGTCCGCTCGCGTTCCCGACCATCGCCTGCAAGGAAGGCCGGACCACCGGCAACACCTGCGGCATCGCGTGGTTCTCCGACGGCGACATCCACGTCAGTCAGATGTGCGTGATCGAAGGCGACTCCGGCAGTCCGGTGGTCGTCGGTGATCGCCTCGTCGGCATGGTCAACGCCTACTACTTCCTGGGATGCATCGGGCCGGAGACCGGCACCAACATCAAGCCGATCCTCAACCGGATCGGGTCGCTCGACGCCTACAAGGGGTTCCGGGTCGCCTGACGACTCCGAGTCCCAGCCCCAACCGACGCCCCGGATGACTTGTCATCCGGGGCGTCGTGCTGTGTGCACCGGCGATCTGCGTTAGCCCGATCGATCGAGATTCTCCCGTATTCGGGCACTCCGCCGGCGATCGTGCGATCTTTGGACGCGTCGCGGCCCGGGCGCTCCGAGCGCCGCGCGGAGGAGGCGACATGAGCACGGTCGGCACGCCGTCGCCGGACGCCACATCGCGACTCGGGCTCGTCATCCTCGCCATGACGGTCGGCAACGCGGTCATCCTGGTCAGCCAGACGGCCGTTCCCCTCGCCCTGCCGGCGATCATGGACGAGTTCGGTGTCGGTTCCAGCAGTGTGCAGTGGGTCCCGACCGCGAGTCTGTTGCCGCTCGCCGGGCTCATGGTCCTCGGCGGCAGACTCGGCGACCTCTTCGGCCTTCGACGGGTGTTCACCCTCGGTTCCATCGTTTTCGCAGCCGCATCGCTGGCCGCCGGGCTGGCCCCACATTCGAATTCCTGGTGGCGACGCGCGCCATCCAAGGCGTCGGCGGCGCCCTGTTGCTGCCCACATCGGTGGCGATCGTGTCGGCGGTGGCCGGCGAACGGGACGCGGGCCGGGCACTCGGCACGCTCGGTGGTGCCGCGGCAGTCGCCGGTGCGCTCGGCCCGATCATCGGCGGCACACTGACCGGCGCACTCGGCTGGCGTTTCGTGATGCTGGTGAACGTGCCGCTCGCCGTGGCGTCGACGGCCATCGCGCTGCTGGTCGTTCGACGCGACCCGGCGCGCACCGAACGTCCGCGCGTGGACGTCGTCGGCGCGGTGTTGCTGAGCATCACGCTGATCGGCGTGGTGTTCGGGATCGGACAGTCGCAGGTGTGGAATTGGGGTTCGCCCGGAGTGTGGCTGCCGTTGCTGGCCGCCGCGGTCGCCGCGGTGATCTTCGTCGTCGTCGAACGCCGCATCGCTGTTCCGCTGATGGACCTGCGATTGCTGGCCCGGCACCGCAACTACGCCGGTGCGACCATCAGCCAGGGTTTGGGCGGCATGATCGAGATGGGACTCGGTGTGATCTTCCCGCTGCTGCTCATCCTCAACCTCGGGATGGCCCCCGCGACAGCCGGTCTCGCCTTGTTGCCGACGACGCTGCCCATGGTTGTCGTCGCCCCGCTCGCGGGCCGGTGGTACGACAGGGTCGGCGGCCGGACACCGCTGATGACCGGTTTCGGGCTCCTCGGCCTGGCGGGCGTCGCCTTGATGGTGGCGGTACCCACCCATTCGTTCGTCCTGCTCATCCCTGGACTGACCCTGTACGGCATCGGCCTGGCCATCGTGCTGACGGTCAACGACCCGGTGTCCCTCGATTCGGGTCCGGCCGAACACCACGGCCAGGTGTCCGGGGTGTCGGCGACGGCCGAACAGTTCGGCGGGGCACTGGGTATCGCGGCGTTCTACCTCGTGTTCCATTCCGCGTACGTGAAAGAGCTGCACTCGCGCATCGACGGCTCCCCGCTACCCGATCTGACCGACGGGCAGTACGAGAAGATGCGGGACGACATCGAGGCCGCCGAGCAGACGGGGCTGCATCCGGACCACTTCGATCCGGAGTTCACCGGCTATCTGTCGAGTGCGCTCGACGCGGCGACCTTCGCCCAGGTGCTCACCTTCGGCGTGACCGCCGGCGTCGCCGTCCTCGGTGCTGTCGCGACCGGACTTCTGGTTCGTCGAGCGCCGGGCAACCCGATCGACATGACGAGCCCCGAAAAGGTGTTTGCCGCAGGGGCGGTCGTGGGCAGCGCTTCCCGGCTCGACCATTCCCATCTGCACAGGACTCGCGGCCACTCCTCGGCCCCGGCGCCGCGCGACCCGGCCTGACCGGTCTCTCGTACGTCCCCGAACACCACAGTGGCCGTCAGCGCATCTGGTCAGCGGGCCGGCTTAACCGTTGTCCCCCAACGCGTTATTGTCGCGATCGCCCGCCACGCGAACCCTGCTGGTCCTACCGACCGCTGTCGATGAACACCACGTCGCGCTTCGGCCATGATCCGATCCGTTCGGCGTCAATGCGAGTGATGTCTGCCCATGGAAACGACGTCTGCGACGAAGTCCGATTGAGCATCAGGGCACCTATGTCCAAGGTGATCCTCGGCGGTCCATGCTTATTCCGCGCATACTCGCCGTAGATCGCAGCGACGACAATGATGCCGACCGCCACTGGGAAGAAAGCCCTCTGACCAGGTGTCAGCGACAGATCGAGCTTCCCCATCGGGATGAACACCGCCCACGGCAAGCGGACCTCCCGACGTTGCGCCTTACCTCCGAGATCGGCTGTCAGAAGAGCCGAAGCAGCGTCGTCGGTTTGATTCGCCAGCGAACGGAGCACACCTGGATCTACCCGCATCACACCCCCACTCATGGTCGAAATTGACGGTAGCTGTGAACCGCTCCATAGAGTCGAAGACAATCCACAGCCGATCCGGATTCGACGACGCCGCCCCCAACAGACGATCGGCCCCTGGGACGAATCCCAGGGGCCGATCGTGAGAAATGCTACGACTCAGGCGGTTTCGGTGATCGGACGATCCACCCAGCTCATCAGGTCGCGCAGCTTCTTGCCGGTGACCTCGATCGGGTGCTCGGCGTTCTCCTTGCGCAGGCCCTCGAGCTCCTTGTTGCCGCCCTCGACATTGGCGACGAGGCGCTTGACGAAGGTGCCGTCCTGGATGTCGGTGAGGATGCCGCGCATGCGCTCCTTGGTGTCGGCGTCGATGACCCGCGGACCGGAGATGTAGCCGCCGAACTCGGCGGTGTCCGACACCGAGTAGTTCATGCGGGCGATGCCACCCTCGTACATGAGGTCGACGATGAGCTTGAGCTCGTGCAGCACCTCGAAGTAGGCCATCTCGGGGGCGTAGCCGGCCTCGACCATGACCTCGAAGCCGGTCTTGACGAGTTCCTCGGTGCCACCGCAGAGTACGGCCTGCTCGCCGAAGAGGTCGGTCTCGGTCTCTTCCTTGAAGGTGGTCTTGATGATCCCGGCGCGGCCGCCGCCGATGGCGCTGGCGTAGCTGAGTGCGAGGGCCTGGCCCTCACCCTTCGGGTCCTGGTCGACCGCGATGAGCGCGGGAACGCCCTTGCCGTCGACGAACTGGCGACGGACGAGGTGACCCGGGCCCTTCGGTGCGACCATCGCGACGGTCACGTTCTCCGGCGCCTTGATGAGGCCGAAGTGGATGTTGAGTCCGTGGCCGAAGAACAGCGCGTCGCCGTCCTTCAGGTTCGGCTCGATGTCCTCGGTGAAGATCTTCGCCTGCGAGGTGTCGGGGGCGAGAACCATGATGACGTCGGCCCACTCGGCAGCCTCGGCCGCGGTCAGCACCTTGAGACCCTGCTCCTCGGCCTTGGCCTTGGACTTGGAACCCTCGCGGAGACCGATCACGACGTCGACGCCGGAGTCGCGCAGAGACAGCGAGTGCGCATGGCCCTGGCTGCCGTAGCCGATCACCGCGACCTTGCGACCCTGGATGATCGACAGATCTGCGTCGTCGTCGTAGAACAGTTCGATGGCCACTGTGTTTCCCTTCGATATGTGGTGCCCCCGGCGAACGCGTTGGCGTTCAAGGGGCTTCGTAATTCTCTTGTCGCCGGCGGCGGCACCGGTCGGTGCCGCCGTCAGCGGGGTCTGTCTGTCAGCGGTTGGCCGACATGCTCTTCGGCCCTCGACCGAGGGTCACCGCACCCGACTGCGCGATCTCACGGATACCGTACGGATCGAGCATCCGCAGAAGCGCCTCGAGCTTCTCCGATGTGCCCGTCGCCTCGATGGTGAGCGACTCCGGCGACACGTCGATGACCTTGGCGCGGAACAGGTTCACCACCTCGATGACCTCGGTGCGCACCGTGGAGTCGGAGCGGACCTTGACCATCATCAACTCGCGGGACACCGAACTGCCCGGGTCCTGCTCGACGATCTTGATCACGTTGATCAGCTTGTTGAGCTGCTTGGTGACCTGCTCGAGCGGGAAATCCTCGACTCTGACCATGATCGTCATCCGCGAGGTGCCCTTGAGCTCGGTCGGTCCGACGGCCAGCGACTCGATGTTGAAGCCTCGCCGCGAGAACAACGCCGACACGCGGGCCAGGACGCCGGGGCGGTCCTCGACCAGGACGCTGAGGGTATGAGTGGTGCTCACTGCTCGTCCTTCTTTGAGGCAGCCGTGCTGGGTGCGGCCGCGTCGTCCTTCTGGATGGTCTCGTGGATCTCGGCCGGGTCGGCCGCCGCGTCGTCGTCGAACAGCGGACGGATGTTGCGTGCGGCCATGATCTCGTCGTTGCCGGTGCCCGCGGCGACCATCGGCCACACCTGGGCGTCCTTGCCGACGATGAAGTCGATGACCACGGGACGGTCGTTGATCGCACGTGCCTGGGCGATGACGTCGTCGACGTCCTCTTCACGCTCGACGCGGAAGGCCACGCAGCCCAGCGCCTCGGCGAGCTTGACGAAGTCCGGGATCATCCGCGAATGCGTCGACAGATCGGTGCTGGAGTAACGCTCGTCGTAGAACAGCGTCTGCCACTGCCGGACCATGCCCAGGTTGCCGTTGTTGATCAGGGCGACCTTGATCGGGATGCCCTCGATGGCGCAGGTCGCCAGTTCCTGGTTGGTCATCTGGAAGCAGCCGTCGCCGTCGATGGCCCACACCTCGGCATCGGGGTCGGCGGCCTTGGCGCCCATCGCAGCCGGAACCGCGTAACCCATCGTGCCCAGTCCACCGGAGTTGAGCCAGGTGCGCGGCTTCTCGTAGGAGATGAACTGAGCGGCCCACATCTGGTGCTGGCCGACCCCGGCACAGTAGACCGCATCGGGTCCGGCGGCCTTGCCCAGCGACTGGATGACGAACTCCGGCGACATCGAGCCGTCGGTCTGACGGTCGTAGCTCACCGGATATGTGCGCCGCAGGTTGTCGAGGTAGGCCCACCACTGCGAGATGTCGGCGTTCGCGCCACTCGTGGCCCGCTCGTCGCGCAGGGTCTCGGTCAGCTCGGCGATGACCGCCTTGCAGTCGCCGACGATCGGCACGTCGACCGGACGGTTCTTGCCGATCTCGGCCGGATCGATGTCGGCGTGGATGACCTTGGCGTTCGGGGCGAACGACGACAGCTGGCCGGTCACCCGGTCGTCGAACCGGGCGCCCAGGGTGATGAGGAGGTCACTGCGCTGCAGGCCCGCGACGGCGGCGACCGTGCCGTGCATGCCGGGCATGCCGAGGTGCAGATCGTGGCTGTCGGGGAAGGCGCCGCGCGCCATCAGGGTGGTGACCACCGGGATGCCGGTCAGCTCGGCGAGTTCGAGCAGTTCCGCCGAGGCGTTGGCCTTGATCACGCCACCGCCGACGTAGAGGACCGGCGAGGTCGCGGCGTTGATCAGCCGTGCGGCCTCCCGGACCTGCTTGCCGTGCGGCTTGGTGACCGGACGGTAGCCGGGCAGGTCGATCTGCGGCGGCCACGAGAACGTGGTCTGGGCCTGCAGGATGTCCTTGGGGATGTCGACGAGGACCGCACCCGGGCGTCCGCTCTCGGCGATGTGGAACGCCTCGGCGATCGTCTTGGGGATGTCGATGGCCCTGCTCACCAGGAAGTTGTGCTTGGTGACCGGCATCGTGATGCCGGAGATGTCGGCCTCCTGGAAGGCGTCGGTCCCGATCAGCGCCCGGCCGACCTGGCCGGTGATCGCGACGACGGGCACGGAGTCCATCTGCGCGTCGGCCAGCGGCGTCACCAGGTTGGTCGCACCCGGGCCGGAGGTGGCCATCATCACGCCCGCGCGGCCAGCGACCTGGGCGTACCCGGTCGCGGCATGGCCCGCACCCTGCTCGTGCCGCACGAGGACGTGCCGGACCTTCGTCGAGTCCAGGAGCGGGTCGTAGACCGGCAGGACCGCGCCACCGGGAATGCCGAAGACGATCTCGACGCCGAGCTCCTCGAGGGAACGGACCACAGACTGAGCGCCACTGACGCGCTCGGGCGCGACGGTGTGCTGCGTTACCGCACGGAGGTTGCCCGCCGCCGGAGATTGCTGCCGCAATCCGTTGCGACCCGGCTCATTGCGGCCGGTGTCGGTGCGTGCTGTTGGTGCGCTCACTGCACGATCCTCATCTTGGTTGTGGATTGGCGTTGGTGTGATGGAAATACCTGGCATGAAAAAACCCCCGACAGCTTCAGCTGTTCGAGGGTGGCGCGTCGATGCCGGTTGGGGGTCTGCGAGGTGACCGGTCAGGCGAAGACGCGCCAGCCGATTACTACGAGGATCCCGTTCTGCATCACGGGGTTCACGGTAGGACTGTGCGTAGTTCTGAGTCAAACTCCGGACCCTCGCGTCCCACATACTGGGAACCCACAGGTGGTGAGCCGCGTCACGGCCACCGGCCGGACCGCCGCCGTCACCGGCGGAGGACAACCCGTCGGCGAGTACCCCGGCGGGCAATTGGCACAATGGAAGCGTGCCGACTGATTCTCCCGACCCCGCCGACCCGTCGCCCCGCAACGCCGCGGACATCGACGACGACGCCGTGACATTCGACTACCCGGTGACCTTCCGGATCAACCGGGTCGCCTACTTCACGGTTCCGATGGTCGCGCTCGTGGTGGTCCTGCTCATCGGCGCGTCGTGGTGGTTCGCCTTCGCACTGATCATCCCGGTTCTGCTGTGGCTGTGGATCCATCGCCTGCGCACCGTGGTCACCGAGGACGGCATCCGTGCCGTCGGCACCTTCTCCACGACCGACATCGCCTGGTCCGACATCGCCGGCCTGCAGTTCCCCAAGTGGAGCTCGGTGCGCGCGGTACTCCAGGACCAGACGCGAGTTCGTCTGCCCGCGATCGGTTTCCGCGACCTGCCCGCACTGTCGGTCGTCAGCGGCGGTCGGATTCCCGATCCCTTCGAGGCAGCAGCCCAGGCGCGCGGGTAGCGACGACACCGCTGCCCGAATCGTGTTGTTCCCGCACGTCACAGCGGAGTAGCCTGGCGTGTCAGCGCCCAGGGCCGCGGGGATCATGCGACCAGCCCGTCGAGACTCCGACTCAACACGGCCCGGCCGTGTCGGGTCGCCCGAAGAACCGATCGATTCGAGGAAGCCATGCCAGCCCTGAGGTCACGCACCACCACCGTCGGCCGGGAAGCCGCAGGCGCCCGCTCCCTGTGGCGCGCCACCGGGATGACCGATGACGATTTCGGCAAGCCGATCGTGGCGATCGCCAACTCCTACACCCAGTTCGTGCCCGGCCACGTCCACCTCAAGGACGTCGGCGACATCGTCGCCGACGCCGTCCGCGCTGCCGGCGGCGTCCCGCGCGAGTTCCACACCATCGCCGTCGACGACGGCATCGCGATGGGTCACGGCGGCATGCTCTACTCGCTGCCGAGCCGTGAGATCATCGCCGACTCGGTCGAATACATGGTCAACGCACACACCGCCGACGCGCTGGTGTGTATCTCCAACTGCGACAAGATCACTCCCGGCATGCTCAATGCCGCGATGCGACTGAACATCCCGACCGTCTTCGTCTCCGGCGGACCGATGGAGGCCGGCAAGGCAGTTGTCGTCGGCGATGTGGTCCATCCGTCGTCGGACCTGATCACCACGATCTCCGCGTCGGCCAACAGTGACGTCGACGAGGCCGCATTGAGCGAGGTCGAGGCTGCGGCGTGCCCCACCTGCGGTTCGTGTTCGGGCATGTTCACCGCCAACTCGATGAACTGCCTCACCGAGGCACTCGGCCTCGCACTACCCGGCAACGGGTCGACGCTGGCCACCCACGAGGCACGTCACGCGCTGTTCGAGCGGGCAGGCAAGGTCGTCGTCGAAGCCGCGACACGCTGGTACCGCGACGACGACGCATCTGTCCTGCCGCGCAACATCGCGACCCCGGCCGCATTCCGCAACGCGATGGCGCTCGACGTCGCGATGGGCGGCTCCACCAACACCGTGCTGCACGTCCTCGCCGCCGCGCAGGAGGGCGAGGTCGCCGACTTCGACCTGTCGGTCATCGACGAGATCAGCCGGAACGTGCCGTGCCTGTCGAAGGTCTCGCCCAACTCCGATTACCACATGGAAGACGTCCACCGGGCCGGCGGAATCCCCGCGATCCTCGGCGAGCTGCGTCGCGCCGGACTCCTCGACGACACCACGTCGACGGTCTACAGCCCGACGATGGCCCAGGCCCTCGACGACTGGGACATCCGGGGCGGCAAGGCCATCGACGAGGCCGTCGAACTGTTCCACGCCGCTCCCGGCGGGGTACGCACCACCACCCCGTTCTCCACGGCCAACCGGTGGGGTTCGCTGGACACCGACGCCGAAGGCGGCTGCATCCGTGATCTCGCGCACGCCTACACCGTCGAAGGTGGTCTGTGCGTGCTCCGCGGCAACCTGGCCCCGGACGGTGCGGTCCTCAAGACCGCGGGCATCGACGAGGATCTGTGGCACTTCGAGGGTCCGGCCCGGGTGGTCGAGAGCCAGGAAGACGCCGTCCAGGTGATCCTGTCGAAGACGATCCAGGCCGGCGAGGTGCTCGTCGTGCGCTACGAGGGTCCCGCCGGCGGTCCCGGCATGCAGGAGATGCTGCATCCGACAGCCTTCATGAAGGGCACCGGGATGGGCAAGAAGTGCGCGCTCATCACCGACGGCCGGTTCTCCGGCGGATCATCGGGGCTCTCGGTCGGCCACATGTCGCCGGAAGCGGCGTCGGGTGGCGCGATCGGGCTCGTCGAGGACGGCGACCCGATCCTCATCGACGTCAAGACGCGTCGCCTCGAGGTCCTTGTCTCCGACGAGGTGCTCGCCGAGCGTCGCGCGAAGATGGAGGCCTCCGAGCGCCCGTGGCAGCCGAAGGACCGCGAGCGCACCGTCACCACCGCGCTGCGTGCCTACGCCAAGCTGGCGACGTCGGCCGACCGCGGCGCGGTGCGACAGGTCGACTGACCCGCCCGACCGATGAACGAAAAGTGAGGGGAACGTATCGGATTCCGATACGTTCCCCTCACTGTCGTGTAAGTAGCGCTCAGTCAGTTGAGCGGGTTGGTGCCGTTGGCGAGTATCCACACGGCCACGGCTGCCGCGGCGCCGACGATCAGCCAGAGGAACGAGCCGACGAATGGCCGACGGGCCCAGCCGCGCGGGTAGTCCAGCGAGTACAGGCCCGGCCCGGTGAGGATGACCACGGCGGCTGCCACCGCCAGGAAGAGTTCGAACTCGACACCGCCGGCAGCGGCGAAGAACGTGAATCCGCCTGCCGCCGAGATCTTGTAGGCCGCTGCGACCAGCATCGTGCCCAGGATCGCCGACGCCCCGATGGGCGTCAGCAGGCCGAGGATCACCATCAACCCGCCCACCGTTTCCGACAGCGCCCCGACGATCGCGAGTATCTGGGCGTAGTCGGCGTTGAAGCCGCCGTCGACGAGCATCGACTCGAACCCGCCGAGGCGCGGTCCGTTCCACAGGCCGAACAGCTTCTGCAGCCCGTGCGCGCCGACGACCGCGCCGAGCGCGACGCGCAGCAGCAGGAGTCCGAGGTCGATGGTGCCGCGTCGTGACTTGGCGAGCGCGTCTTCGAGGTCCTCGTCGGCCGCCGAGGACCGGGCGTCGTCGAGGTCGTCCCGGCGTCGACGACCGAACCGGCGCCGTGTGCGCCCTGCGTCATCGGCCGGCGGAGCGTCGTCGAGCAGTGCCGTATCCGACGACCGGGCGCCACGGGTGGACGTCCCGGCCAGGTCGTCCTCGTCGTCGAGGAAGTCGTAGCGGGATGTGCCGACCGGTGGCAGCGCGGGCTCCGGGGTGGTGACCGTGTCATCGGCGGGGCCGGTAGACGTGGGGGTCGGTGTGCGCGCGAACTCGACGGTCTCGAAGTCGTCGGTCGGGTTCGGTGCAGGCGGGTTCGGTGCAGGCGGGTTCGGTGCAGACGGGGCCGGTGCGGGCGCGCCCGCGGCCGGAGTGGGCACCTGGGCGGGCGGCACCCGGTTTCCCGCGCCGTGCACCTGACGGGTCTCGACGTCGCCGGGATCGAGGTCGTCGAGGTCGTCGACCCGCGAATACGGTGCGGGCGAGCGCCGCGCGTGGCGGGTGTAGAAGTCGTCGCGGTCGGCCACAGGCGGCGGTGCGGGAGCCGGCGGTACCTGCGCATCCGGTCCCCCGGGGGTACCGGCCGCGGGGCCCGGGACTTCGATCTGTCCGGTCGGTTCGTCGTAGGGGCTGGTCGCGCCGGCACCGAATGTGTCGCGCTCGCTTCTGCCTGATGTGTCGCGTTCGCTCACATGCCCGACTCTAGAGGTTCACCCGTGCCGTCGACCGCACCCCGGCGGGGTGAGTCGGCGCACCACTACTGTGGACGCCATGTGGAAGGGGCGGCCGACGGGCCGGCGCGGCGATGCCGATCGGATGAGTTCACCCTCGTCGCTGCATCGTCGGTCTCGGGTCCGATGGCAGGTGTTGGTGGCGGCGTTGACGGTGGTGGCCCTCGCGGTGGGCGGATGCGCCGATTTCACCTCCGAGGACCGTCAGCGTGAGGCCGGGGCGTTCAGCCCCAACAACCGTCCGAGCGGTCAGGCCGAACCGACGCCCCCGCCCGAGACCCCGCGTGAGACCCAGCCGCCGCCCACCGGGCCGTGCGTCGACCCCGATCCCGCGGTGATCGCGACCTGTCTTGCGTCGACCGGCGGGGTGATGCCCGGCGACGAACAAGGTGAGGTCACCGTCGTCGCCGAACGCACGACGGGCAGGATCATCACCACCAAGCGTTATGGGCCGCAGCGGGTTCTGGGCGAGACCCCGGTCGACGCCTCTGGCGACGGCGGGCTGATCGATTTCGCCTTCTCCCCCACCTACTCTCAGGACCGCCTGATCTACGCGTTCATCACGACGCCGTCGGACAACCGCATCGTTCGCCTGGCCCCCGGTGACGTGCCGAAGCCGATCCTGACCGGGATTCCCAAGGGCGCCACCGGCAACATGGGCGCGATGTTCTTCCGGTCGCCGACCGAACTCGTGGTGGCCACCGGCGATGCGGGCAATCCGGCTGCCGCCGACGACCCGTCGTCGCTCGCGGGCAAGATCCTGCTGGTCACCTCGTTCACCTCGGGAGCCAGCCCTCGCCCGGCTGTCGTCGCCTCCGGGTTCGGCTCCACTGTGTCGTTGTGCCCCAACGCGAATTCCGGAACCATCTACATCGCCGACCAGAAGGCCACCGAGGACCGGGTGCAGGTCCTCGAGGAGGGCGGCCCCAAGGTGTTGTGGACATGGCCCGACAAGCCGCAGATCGCCGGATGCGGTGTGGCAGGCGGGAACATCTACGTGTCGACGACGCGCACGCAGCGCATCGAGGGCATCAACGAGCCGACACGTGAGGAGCCGACCATCACCGCGCCCGTCGTGGTACTCGACCGGCGTTACGGCGCGCTGGGACGGATGGCCGCTCTCCCCAACGGGCTGCTGCAGGTCGCCACCGTCAACAAGCAGGTGGGCATCGCGAAGCCGACCGACGACCGCGTGTTCCGTTTCCTTCCGTCCGGTGGCGGCAACGACCGGACCTGAGCTCGTCAGGGCCCGTCGCCGCGCGCGGGGACGGGACCCTACGAGCAGGCGGCGATGACGAGTTCCTTCACCCGCGCCGGATCCGCTTGCCCGCGAGTGGCCTTCATGACGTCGCCGACGATCTTGCCGGCCGCGGCGACCTTGCCGCCACGGATCTTGTCGGCGATGTCGGGGTTGGCGGCGAGCGCGTCGTCGACGGCCTTCTGCAGGGCCGAGTCGTCGCGGACCACCTCGAGGCCGCGGTCGGCGACGATCTGGGCCGGCTCGCCCTCGCCGTCGAGCACGGCGGTGGCCACCTGCTGGGCGAGCTTGGTGGTGAGCTTGCCCTCGTCGACCAGCCCGATGATCTCGGCCACCTGTGCAGGCGTGACGGCCAGGTCGGCGAGCTCGACCTCACGCGAATTGGCTTGCTGTGCAAGGAAGGACACCCACCAGCCGCGCGCCGCCTCGGGTGAGGCGCCGGCGTCGACGGTGGCGATGATGAGGTCGACCGCGCCGACGTTGACCAGGTCGCGCATGACCTCGTCGGAGACGCCCCATTCCTCCTGGATTCGGGCGCGGCGCAACCACGGCAGCTCCGGCAGGGTCGCGCGCAGTTCCTCGATCCACGCCGAATCCGGCTGCACCGGAGGCAGATCCGGCTCCGGGAAGTACCGGTAGTCCTCGGCGGTCTCCTTGCGGCGGCCGGCCGAGGTGGTGCCGTCGGTCTCGTGGAAGTGCCTGGTCTCCTGGACGATCTCGCCGCCGGCGGTGAGAATCGCCGCCTGACGCCGCATCTCGTAGCGCACCGCCACCTCGACGCTCTTGAGCGAGTTGACGTTCTTGGTCTCGGTGCGGGTGCCGAACTCGGCGGCGTCCCTGGTCTTCAGCGACAGGTTCACGTCGCAGCGCATCGACCCCTGGTCCATGCGCACGTCCGACACCTCGAGCGACTTGAGCAGGTCACGCAACGCCGACACGTACGCGCGGGCCACCTCCGGTGCGCGCTCCCCGGCTCCCTCGATGGGCCGGGTGACGATCTCGACCAGCGGCACGCCGGCCCTGTTGTAGTCGAGCAGCGAATGGCTCGCGCCGTGGATTCGGCCGGTGGCACCGCCGATGTGCAGCGACTTACCGGTGTCCTCCTCCATGTGGGCACGCTCGATCTCGACACGCCAGGTGGTCCCGTCGCCGAGCACGACGTCGAGGTACCCGTCGAAGGCGATGGGCTCGTCGTACTGCGAGATCTGGTAGTTCTTCGGCTGATCCGGGTAGAAGTAGTTCTTCCGCGCGAACACGCTCGACGGCCGGATCGAACAGTTCAGCGCGAGCCCGATACGGATCGCGGATTCAATGGCCTTGGCGTTGACGACCGGTAGCGAACCCGGCAGGCCGATGCACACCGGGCACACCTGGGTATTGGGGTCGGCGCCGAATTCGGTGGGGCAGCCGCAGAACATCTTGGTCGCGGTCCCCAGCTCGACGTGCACCTCGAGGCCCATCACCGGATCAAAAGCGGCGATGACCTCGTCGTACTCCAACAGTTCGACGGCGGCGGAAGTCATGGGTGCCAGTTTATGCGGCCATATCCCAGGGGAACGTTCAGGGTGATCACCGATGTCCCGACGCGACCTCGGACCCTAGCGTCGAAGACATCACCCGACGAGGAGGATCACCATGACCAGCACCCAACCCGCAACCCCCCGCCTGATGCGTTCGCGGTCGAACGCGTGGCTCGGCGGTGTCTGCGGCGGCATCGCCGAACGCTGGGGCTGGGACCCGACGCTCGTCCGCGTCCTGTTCATCCTGTCGCTGCTGCTGCCCGGCCCGCAGGTGCTGCTCTACCTGGCCCTGTGGATCGTCATCCCCCGCAGGCCGGTCGAGACGACCGTTCCGACCGTCCTCTGACGCCGCCGGGTCACCCGAAGATGACCCGGATCTCCTTGTACTGGTCCCGCGGCACCGTCTTGAGCTCGCCGAGCGCCTCGTCGAAGGTGATCCGGGCGATGTCGGTGCCGTGGAGCGCGACCATCTGTCCCCAGCCCTTCTCGGCGACGAGATCGGCGGTCGCCATGCCCATGCGGGTGGCGAGGACACGGTCGAAGGCCGACGGCACGCCGCCGCGCTGGATGTGGCCGAGGACCGTGGCCCTGGTCTCGATGCCGGTCCGCTCCTCGATGACCGGGGCCAGCATCTCGGCGACCCCGCCCAGCCGGGGCCGGTTGAACCCGTCGAGTCCCTTCGTCGAGTACGCCTCGTCCATGTCGGGAAGTGTGAATCCCTCGGCCACCACCACCATCGGCGCGCGGCCACGCGCCTTGACGCTGGTCACCCACGCACAGATCTGATCGAGGCTCTCCGGGTTCTCCGGGATCAGGATCACGTGGGCGCCACCGGCGATCCCCGAGTGCAGGGCGATCCACCCGGCGTGGCGTCCCATCACCTCGAGCACCATGCAGCGCTTGTGTGAGTTGCCGGTGGTGCGCAACCGGTCGATGGCCTCGGTCGCGATCTCCACCGCGGTGTTGAACCCGAAGGTGTAATCGGTGGCGTCGATGTCGTTGTCGATGGTCTTCGGGACACCGACGATGTTGATGCCGTCGTCGAACAGTCGCTTGGACGCCGCTGCCGTGCCCTCGCCGCCGATCGCGATCACACCGTCGATCTCGAGGTTCTTGAGGACCTTCTTGATGTTGTCCGGGCCGCCGTCCGGTTCGGAGTACGGGCCGAAGCGACTGGTCCCCAGGATGGTGCCGCCCTGGTTGGACAGGCCACGCACCGTCGAACGGTTCAGTTCGACGATGTCGCCGTAGACCAGTCCGGCCCAGCCGTCCTTGAACCCGACGTACTCGTGGCCGTAGACCGTTTCGCCCTTGAGCACCGCCCCACGGATGACTGCGTTGAGCCCGGGGCAGTCACCGCCGGAGGTGAGAATGCCGAACCTCTTGGCCATGTGGTTGAGACCTTCCCTGTCGAGACGTTCCGCAGAAACCGCGCGCACGAACACGTCCAATCTAGTGCCCGGGTTCCCCGCCCGCTGGTCGCGAAATCACTTGATGCCGTTCTCGTAGGCGAACACCACTGCCTGTGCGCGATCTCGGAGGCGCAACTTGCCCAAGAGACTGCTCACATGGGTCTTCACCGTCTGCTCGGTGACGTACAGGTCGGCGCCGATCTCGGCGTTGGACTTGCCGTCGGCCACCAGGTCGAGCACCTCGCGTTCGCGCGGGGTGAGCGTGGCGAGTGTGCCGTCGCGCGACGGCCGTCGGCGTTTCGCGGTGACCTCGGCGATCAGGCGGCGCGTGATCGACGGTGCCAGCAGAGCCTCGCCCGCGGCGACCACCCGCACCGCGCGGACGAGTTCGTCGGCGGGCGCATCCTTGAGCAGAAAACCCGACGCACCGATCCGCAGCGCCTCGTAGACATAGTCGTCGATGTCGAAAGTGGTGAGCATCAACACCCGGGTGGGCGGTTCGCTGTGCGCCGCGAGGATCTGCTCTGCGGCCCACAGGCCGTCCTTGCGCGGCATCCGCACATCGAGGAGGACCACGTCCGGCCGGACACGGCGACACACCTCGACGGCCTCGACCCCGTCGGCCGCATCCCCCAGGACCGAGAGATCGGGTTGCGCGGCGAGCAGGGCCGAAAATCCTTGACGCACCATGGCCTGATCGTCGGCGATGACTACGGTGATCGGCACCCCCGCTACGCTACCGCTCCGCACGCGGCGGCTCGACCGGACCCGTCACATGTGTCAGCGACGCGCCGTCGACGACCCCACCGCCTCTGCGCGGCACCGCCGGAATCCGCGCGCGCACAGCGAATCCCCCGGCCGGGGTCGGGGTCGCCGAAAGTGAGCCGCCCACGGCCTTCGCCCGGTCGATCATGCCGGAGATGCCCACGCCGCTGCCGCCGATCCGGAGGGGTTCGCCGGTCGCGGCCGAGTTGACCACGGCCACTTCGACGAGATCGTCCGGTCCGCCGGTCACGGCCACCTCGACCCGCCCGCCCGGCGCGTGGCGGGTGGCGTTGGCGAGGGACTCCTGCACGATCCGATAGATCACCAGGGCAGCGGACTCCCCCACCGCTGTGGCGTCGACGTCGAGGGTCAACGCGACGTCCGCGCCGGCCCGCCGGGTCTCGGCGACCAGGGAATCCAGTTCTGCCAGTCCGGGGTTCGGCATCGCGTCGGTGTCGACACCCTCGACCCGGAGCACGCCGAGCAGCTGGCGGACCTCGTCGAGGGAGATGCGGGCGGCGTCGGCGATGGCATCGAATTCGGCTGCCGCCGAGGGGCTCACGTCGGGCAGGCGATAGCGCGCGGTCTGCGACATCACCACCACCATCGACATCCGGTGCGCCACCACGTCATGCAGGTCCCGCGCGATGCGCGTGCGCTCCTGGAGGACGGCGGACTCGGCCTCGGCCGCCTCGGTCTGTCTGGTCCGCGCCGCCAGCTGGCGCCGGGAGGCCATCAGTCCGCGCAGCAGCGCCACGACCACGGCGAGCACCGAGATGCCCACGATCCAGCCGACCCGGGCGGTGGGCTGCACCGCGTAGGCCACCACCAGCCCGGTCGACACCCAGACCACCGGCACCCAGCGCAGCGGGCACCGCAGGAACGCCATGAACGTGAGGACGAGCACCTCGATGAAGTGGGTGACCTGGATCGCCAGGTCCCACGAATCGTGCGCCGGCACGAGGATGCCGATCAGTTGCGCCGACACCACCGAGACCGTCCAGGCGGCCAGCGGCGCCGACCACGCGAATGCTATCGGCAGCGCGGCGAACGCGGCGATGACGGGCAGGGCGAACGCCGGCACCGAGTGGGTGAGCATCAGCGTGGGCCACGAGATCGAGTACATGACCACGGCCACGAACAGGAAGAACCAGTTGATGCGCGAGGCGAAGTAGGAGCGCACCGCGGGGTCCTGGGCCACCGGCGCCGTCGATGCCCACTGCACGAGGTCGGTGCCCGCCGCGCGCAGATGCCTGCGATATCCGAACATGTCCCTCACCCTATGTTGGTGGGCCTCCGACGGTCCTCATACTTTCGGGGGAGACCGCCTCGTGCGCAGGTGGCGCCTCGAGATGCGGCGAACCGGCCATCGGCGCAGGCCCCACACCTCCGACCGAACGATGTGGGTTCGCGGTCTGCCACCATAGCGTCGACGACCATGACCGAACCCTCGACACATCGGGAATGCCCACCGGACAATGCCTTTCGACGTTCCCGCCCCGGCGCGGCGGAACGACCGCGCCGCCGCGCATACTGGTGGACGGCCGCGCTGTCGTTGTCGATCCTCTGTGCCGCCCAGTCATTCTCGACGGCCCACGCGGTCGCCGGACCGGTCCCCGACACCACGCCTATCGCGGCCGCGCGCGACTCCGGCAATCGTTATGCGGCCACGGTCGTCGCGCTCCTCGGACCAGAACCCGCTTCCGCATTGGAGCTGTTGCCCGAGACCTTCGCGGCCACGCTGGGCTACATCCCCACGCTCATCGACGGATACCCGGCCGATCCCGAAGGGAGCTGTTCGTCACCGGTCCCGCTCCCGGCGACCTTCACACCGCTGTGTCGGACACACGATTTCGGTTACGACCTGCTGCGGGCGGCCCGGTCCGACGGCGCCCCGCTGGGCGCCTGGGCACGATTCTCCCTGGACCGCATGCTCGTCGACCGGATGTACGGGTCATGCGGTTCGCCGGCGTGCACCGCTGCCGCGCACGGTGCGCGGATCGGCCTGGCCTGGAACACCTGGCGCCAGTACGGCGGACCCCCGGCGCGCGACGAGTCGGTCCCGGCGCTGGTCGGCACCACCATCGAGCGAGCATTCGTCGCGCGGGACGAGGAGAGTGCGTCGTGACTGCGGAAGACAGAAGACCGTTGGTTGTCAACGCTTTTCGTCGATGGCCGCACCCGGCGATCAGTGTCGCGGTGGTACTCGCCCACGCCGTGGCCCTGTACCCCGGGACCCTTCCGCGGGACGCGACCACGACGGCCGGCCTGACCGCGGCGCTCGCCGCGCTCGGTGCGATCCTCGGCATGGTGTGGGCGGGTCGCTCCGCAGGCGACCCGGACGTCCGGGCGCGGCGCGTCGTCTTCGGCTGCGCCGTGGTGGTTCTGGTGGCCACCGTCGGTGTCGCCGCCTGGTGGCAGAACATGATCCGGGGTGCGGTCGGTGCCGCACCGGTCGGACTCGGGTGGTGCGCGGCGGTCACGCTCGTCCCGGCCGCACTCGTCGTGGCGGTCGTGGCCGTGCCACGCGCCACAGCCGTCGTCGCGGCGTCGGCGATGGCGCTGACCGCGGGGTTCCTCGCCCCCGCCGGCGCCGAGGGGAAGAATCCCCCGACCTCCCCCGTAGCCGCCTCGGCCGACGACTCCCGCGTGCTACGCGGCGAGCTCAACCCCGGCGACTTCGACGGCGCCGCAACCGCTTTGGTGGACAAGTGGTTTCGCCATGGAGGCGCGTCGGCACGGGCCGTGGTCGTGGCGGTCCCGACCGGCTCGGGCTGGGTCGACCGGACAGCCGTGGACGGCTTCGTCCGCAGGTTCGACGGCGACGTGCGGATCGTGACGCTCCCCTACGCCGACGTCCCCTCGTGGCGGGCCTTCGTGGCCGAACGGTCCCTGGCCGCCGATTCGGCGATCGCGGTGGTGCGCCGCCTGGTGGGCGCGCTCGACGATCGCGAACCCGCCGCGGGACCGCGAGTGGTGCTCTACGGGCAGAGCCTCGGGGCGGTGGGTGCCGACGCCGCCCGCATCTGGCTGGAGGACCATCGCCCGTCGCGGCTCGACTCGACGGTGTTGACCGCGCCGCCCGCGGGCACGGTGGCCCCGACGTCGGATTCGGCGCGGACCGTCGTGGTCAACCACAGCGACCCGGTCCCGCGCTGGTCGACGGCCACGCTGTGGCGCCCGCCGCCGACCGCCGAGGACACCCGCCTACGCGGGCCGCGGGTACCGGTGGTGCCCTGGATACCGGTGGTCAGCTTCCTGCAGGCCAGCGTCGACCTGCTCGACGCGCTCGACGGATCGGCAGGTGTCGGCCACCGGTACGGCACCGACCAGGCACAGCTGCCGATGGTCCGTTCCGCGGACCTGGGTTGTCAGACGATGTCGCCGCGGGCGGCCTCATACGACGCGCCGACCCGGTAGAGCCGGTCGTCGGCCAATGCGGGAGCCATGATCTGCAGACCCACCGGCATCCCGTCGTCCTTGGACAGACCCGACGGCACCGACATCGAGCCGATCCCGGCCAGGTTCACCGGCAGGGTGCACAGGTCGAACAGGTACATGGCCAGCGGGTCGTCGACCTTTTCCCCGAGCGGGAAGGCGGTGGTCGGTGTGGTCGGCGAGATCAGGACGTCGACACTCTCGAAGGCGGTGGTGAAGTCGCGCGAGATCAGCGTGCGCACCTTCTGGGCCTGTCCGTAGTAGGCGTCGTAATACCCCGACGACAGCGCGTAGGTGCCGATCATGATGCGGCGCTTGACCTCTGGACCGAAACCGGCTTCCCGGCTGAGTGCCATGACCTCGTCGGCCGAATGTGAACCGTCGTCGCCGACGCGCAGGCCGTATCGCATGGCGTCGAAGCGGGCGAGGTTCGACGACACCTCCGACGGGAGGATCAGGTAGTACGCGCCGAGAGCGTAGGTGAAATGCGGGCAGCTGACCTCGACGACCTCGGCGCCGCGTTCGGTGAGGAGCTTGACGGCCTCGTGGAAGGAGTCGAGCACGCCGGACTGGTAGCCCTCGCCCTGCAGTTCCTTCACCACACCGATCCGCACGCCCTCGAGGTCCTGCTCGGCGCCTGCACGGGCGGCCGCGACGACGTCGGGCACCGGCACGTCGATGGAGGTGGAGTCACGCGGATCGTGTCCGGCGATCACCTCGTGGAGCATGGCGGTGTCGAGGACGGTGCGCCCGCACGGGCCGCCCTGGTCGAGCGAGGAGGCACACGCGACGAGACCGTAGCGCGAGACCGTGCCGTAGGTGGGCTTGACGCCGACGGTCGCGGTGACCGCGGCCGGCTGCCGGATCGAACCGCCGGTGTCGGTGCCGATCGCGAGCGGCGCCTGGTACGACGCGAGGGCCGCGGCACTACCACCGCCGGAACCGCCGGGGATCTTGCTGGGGTCCCACGGGTTTCGGGTGATCTTGTAGGCGGAGTTCTCCGTCGAGCTGCCCATCGCGAACTCGTCCATGTTCGTCTTGCCCAGGATGGGGATGCCGGCGGAGCGAAGACGTTCGGTGACCGCGGCGTCGTAGGGCGGTACCCAGCCTTCGAGGATCCTGGAGCCGCAGGTGGTGGGGGCGTCGGTGGTGGTGAAGACGTCCTTGAGCGCGATGGGCACACCGGCGAGCGACGACACGGCGTCACCCGCGGCGATCGCGTCGTCGGCCGCCTTGGCCGCGACGAGGGCCTCGGCGCCGCTGATGTGCAGGAACGCACCGAGCTCACCGTCGACCTCGGCGATGCGGTCGAGGTGGGCCTGCGTGACCTCCACCGAACTGACCTCGCGGGTCGCGATCTTCGTGGCGAGTTCGGCGGCGGACAGACCGGTCAGGTCACCGGCGGGACGAGGAGCTGCGGCACTCGACTCGGCACTCACTGTTCTTCTCCCAGGATCTGCGGGACGGCGAAACGGTCCTGTTCGACGGCCGGCGCGCCGGAGAGCGCCTCAGCGGTGCTCAGGCCGGGCACCACGACGTCGGGGCGCAACACGTTGGCGAGCTGCGCGGGGTGCGCGGTGCCCGGGACGTCGTCGGCGGCCACCTCCGACACCGACGCGACGTGCGTCAGGATCGAGTCCAGCTGCTCGGCGTAGACATCGAGTTCGTCCTCGCTCAGCGCCAGTCGCGACAGTCGCGCCAGGTGCGCGACCTCGTCACGCGATATGGACTTCGGTTCGCCAGCCACCGTCAGCGTCCTTCCTTCCAACACTTGCTCCGTCAGTCGCACCGCGCGTCGCCGAGGCGTCGCAAGGTGCGTGTCCAGCCTATGGGAACCCGCCGAGTCCGCTCACCCCAGCCACCGCTTGCACTCCCCGCGCACCCTCCACCCATCCCCCGGCGGTGCGCGCGCGGAGAGTGCGGGTGCGAGAATGGCGCAGTGTCTTACCTGTTGCGGGTCTACCTCGAAGACCGGCCGGGCAGTCTCGGCGTGCTCGCCGTGCAGCTCGGCTCTGTCGGCGCAGACATCCTTTCCCTCGAGGTCGTCGAACGCGGCAACGGCTATGCGGTCGACGATCTCGTCGTCGAGGTCGCGCCCGGCTCGTTGCCCGACAGCCTGATCACCGCCGCCGAGAAGGTGAACGGCGTCCGTGTGGATTCCATCCGGCCGTACTCGGGTGTGCTCGACACCCATCGCGAGCTCGAACTCGTCGATCAGGTCGCGACCGCGGGACGTGACCGGCTGCAGGTCCTCGTCGACAACGCGCCCCGGGTCCTGCGCGTCTCCTGGGCGATGGTCATCACCCGTGCCAGCGGCGGTGTGCTGCAGCTCTTCGGCTCCTCGGGCGCGCCCGAGACACCGCTGACGCGCGCAGACTGGTTGCCGCTCGAACACGCGGTGGAGCTCGACGCCGAGGGCGACTGGGTTCCCGGCGCGTGGCAGGACATGGACACCCGCCTCGCGGCCGCTCCGCTGGGGAGTGACGCGAAGGCAATCCTGCTCGGCCGGATCGGAGGCCCGGATTTCCGGCCGTCCGAGGTCGCCCGACTGGGTTATCTGGCGGGAATCGTCAGCACGGTGTTGCGCGCCGAGAGTTGACGGCGATGATGGAGCAATGACCTCCATCACGCTCGTGCAGGGAGACATCACCACGCAGTCGGTCGACGCGGTCGTCAACGCCGCCAATTCGACACTCCTCGGCGGCGGCGGGGTCGACGGCGCCATCCACCGTCGCGGCGGACCGGCGATCCTCGCCGAGTGCAAGGAGTTGCGGGCGGGACCCTACAAGCGCGGGCTCCCCGTCGGCGAGGCCGTCGCCACCACCGCCGGGGACCTACCCGCGCGGTGGGTCATCCACACCGTCGGCCCGGTGTACTCCCGCGACGAGGACCGCTCAGATCTCCTGATCTCCTGCTATCGCGAGTCTCTCCGTGTCGCAACGGAATTGGGTGCATCGACGATCGCGTTCCCGGCCATCTCCACCGGGGTGTACGGCTGGCCGATGGACGACGGCGCACGCAAGGCCGTCGACACGGTGCGCTCGGAGGTTGCGGACACCACGATCACCGAGGTTCGCTTCGTCCTGTTCGACCAGCGGGCCTACCGCGCCTTCGACGCTGCGCTCGGCTGAGACTCAGTCCGCGCTGCCGGTCTCCAGCAGCCGCTTGAACGCATCTTCGTCGAGAACGGGCACACCGAGCTGCTCGGCCTTGTCGGCCTTGCTGCCCGGCGACTCCCCCACCACCACGTAGTCGGTCTTCTTCGACACCGAACCCGAGGCCTTGCCACCGCGCTGCAGGATCGCCTCCTTGGCGCCGTCCCGGGAGAAGTCCACCAGCGAGCCGGTCACCACGACGGTCTTGCCCTCGAGCGTGCGCTCGATCGACTCATCCCGTTCATCCTCCATGGAAACGCCTGCGGCACGCCACTTCTCGACGATGTCGCGATGCCAGTCGACGGCGAACCAGTCGTGGATCGACTGTGCGAGGGTCATTCCCAGCCCTTCGACGCCGGCCAGCTGCTCCACGTCGGCGGCCTCGATCGCCGCCAGCGAACCGAATTCGGTGGCCAGCGCGCGTGCCGCGGTCGGGCCGACATGGCGGATCGACAAACCCACCAGCACCCGCCACAGGGGGACGTCCTTGGCCTTGTCGAGGTTGGCCAGCAGCCGTTTGCCGTTCGCCGACAGCGCACCGTCCTTGGTGGTGAACAGTTCGGTGCGGGCGAGGTCGTCGGCGGTCAGCGAGAACAGATCGCCCTCGTTGGCGAGCACCTTCGCCGAGAGCAGCTCGGTAGCGGCCTCGTAGCCGAGGGCCTCGATGTCGAAGGAACCGCGCCCGGCCAGGTGGTACAGCCGCTCCCGCAACTGCGCCGGGCATCCCTCCTGGTTGGGGCACCGGACGTCGACGTCGGACTCCTTCTCCGGACGCAGCTCAGTGCCGCACTCCGGACACCGCTGCGGCATCTCGAAGGCCACCTCGGTGCCGTCCCGCAGGTCGACGACGGGTCCGAGGACCTCGGGGATCACGTCGCCCGCCTTGCGGATCGTGACGGTGTCACCGATCAGCACGCCCTTGCGTATGACCTCCGAACCGTTGTGCAGAGTTGCGCGGGAGACCGTCGACCCGGCGACGAGGACCGGTGCGAGCACGGCGAACGGGGTGACGCGGCCGGTGCGTCCGACGCCCACCTGGATGTCGAGCAGCGTGGTCGTCGCCTCTTCCGGCGGGTACTTGTATGCGATCGCCCACCGCGGCGCACGGGAGGTTGACCCGAGCCGGCGCTGCACACCGAAGTCGTCGACCTTCACCACGATGCCGTCGATCTCGTGCTCGACGTCGTGGCGGTGTTCGCCCCAGTAGGTGATCTTGTCGATGATCTCCCCGACGCCCGAGACCTTGGTGGTGTGCGTCGACACCGGCAGACCCCATGCACCGAGCGCGAGGTAGGCGTCGTGCAGTGACCCCGGCCGCCACCCCTCGGTGTGACCGATACCGTGACAGATCATCCGCAGTTTCCGACGCGCGGTGACCTGCGGGTTCTTCTGCCGCAGCGACCCCGCGGCCGAGTTGCGGGGGTTGGCGAACGGGGCCTTGCCGTCGGCGACCAGCGAGGCGTTGAGTGCCTCGAAATCCTTCACGCGGAAGAACACCTCACCGCGGACCTCGAGGACGTCGGGGATCGGATAGTCCTCCGACGCGGTGAGGCGCGAGGGGATGTCGGCGATGGTGCGCGCGTTGAGGGAGACGTCCTCGCCGGTGCGGCCATCGCCGCGGGTGACACCGCGCTCGAGGACACCGTTGCGGTAGACCAGGGCGAGGGCCACACCGTCGATCTTCAGTTCGCAGAGGAAGTCGGGTTGCGCTCCGGCGTCGGCGTTGACGCGGTCCACCCAGGCCCGCATCTCCTCGTAGTCGAAGACGTTGTCCAGCGACATCATCCGCTCGAGATGGTCGACCGGGGAGAACGCGGTGGAGAAGCCGCCGCCGACGAGCTTGGTCGGTGAGTCGGGTGTGGCCAGTTCGGGGTGGGCGTCCTCGAGGCCCTGCAGGCGTCGCAGGAGCTCGTCGAACTCGCCGTCGGTGATGACCGGCGCATCCTTCACGTAGTAGCGGAACTGATGCTCGCGGATCTCCTCGGCGAGCGCCGTCCACTCCTCGCGCAGGTCTCCCTCGGGTCCCGATTGCTCGGTCGCCGGCCGCCCCGACTCCGTCTTTTCTGCCACGGTCCGAGGGTATCGGAGTGCTCGGACAGCGAGTCCGGAGCTCACCGAGCAACCCGCCGCTCGCACTGACGAGCCCGGAGCTTGCGGACAAACCCCATCGGCGCCGCGGAATGAACTCGCGCGACGTCTTTGGCGGATGCGGAGAGCGCGACTCGGAGGGTGGATGCGGGACAGCAGGCCGGCACCGGCGAAAATCTCGTCCATCTCAGCGCCTTCCAAGGGCAATACGCCCTTCGTTGGTGCTCACCTGGATGAACTTTCGGCGGCTCACCGGGCACAGCTGTCACACGCAGCGAGCCGCGCTGCGCCCTTATCAGCGCCCGGTCGAGTCGAGCTTCGCCAGCGACCGCTTCGGCGCGACCTGCCGGTAGCTGGCGTCGAGGAGTTCGGCGACCTCGTCCCACGCGGTGTCGTCGTCCAGGATCAGCCCCAGCCAGCCGTAGGGACCGTAGTAGGCGGGTACGTAGAACCGCGGGTCCTCTTCGAGCGCGGGTTTCTCCGACTCGTCCGGGATGAACAGGATCGACTGGTCGTGGCGGACCTTGCCGCCCTTGAGGCCGCCGCCGTAGTTGGCGAACATCTTGCCGCACCGGAACGTCGGGCGGCCGTGTGCGACGACCTCGGTGGCGTCGGGAAGCGCGAGAGCGATCTGTCGAACACGGCCCAGGATCGGGTCGGCGTCGTCGAACATGATCGGATGCGGCACCCTCGCAGGATAGTTCCGGCGGGGGCGGTTCCGCAGAAGTTCTACGGCGTCGGCTCTACGGCGTCACAGCGCCGTGGGGTCGGTGGCGAGCAGCTGACCTGCTTCGGCGGACACCGCGAGAGCCTTCTTGGCCCAGCTCTCCGACGCCCCGGCCAGTCCGCAGGTCGGTGTCACGACGACGTTCTCCGACAACACCTTCCGGTTCAACCCGATGCGATCGGTGATCGCCGCGAGGCCGGTGGCGACGGTCTCGGCGTTGATCGGCCGATCAGAGGCAATGGACGGTACGCAGCCGGCCACCAGCACATCGCCGCGGTCGATGAGCATGCCGATGCCGTCGAGGTCGGCGTCGGTGGGCCTGCTGACGTCGACCGAGTAGGCGACTCCGCGTAGGTGTTCGAGCAGATCCCAGCGCGGGCCGCCGCAGTCGTGCAGCACCACCGGGACCTCGACGTGCTCGACCAGCTCCGTCAGCGCCCGGGCGACGTCGATCACCGGGACGGCACGGATCGGGTCGAACCGCGTCAGCGGCTTGACGGTGCCGTCGATGACCTGCCCGATCATCGGCTCGTCGAGCTGTACGACGACCCGCGCACCGAGCCTGCGGACGACCTCGCCGACGTGCTCGCGCAGGCCCTCCGCGGTCGAGGCGACGATGTCCCGCACGGCCCCTTGGTCCTTGAGCACACGGTGCCCGTTGGCCAGCTCCACCGATGCGGCGGTGGTGAACGGACCGGCCACCTGCACCTTGAACGGCCGCCCGGTACCGACGAATCCTGCTGTCTCCCAGAGCTCTTCGACGACGTCGAGGTCCTCGGCGAGCAGGTCGGCCGCACGCCGGGTCAGACGCGAATGTCGCTGCGCGAGACGGTAACCCCAGGTCGCGGTGTCCATCGGGAGGTCGACGAGGATGGCGGCCATGCGGCCGATCAGGTCGGCGCCGATCCCGCGGTCGGGCAGCTCGACGAGATGTGCGAAGTCGAGTTCGCCGTTGACCACGGTCGCCGCGGCCCGCGGATCGGTGCCGGGCATCGAACCCACACCGGTTCCGATGCCTGCGGGCAGGTCGAGTGCGGTCACCGGGTTGCCACAGCCGTCGGCTGCGACGAGGTGGTGGCGATCCGCCCGCAGCCGACCACCTGATCGCCGCGGTCGGCGTCGGGCAGGTACAGCACCGCGGCCTGGCCGCGCGCCACACCGGTGAGGGGTTCGCGCAGGACGATGTCGATGGCGGGCTCGTCGTCGACGGTGGTCGGCGTGGCCAGCACGGGCGCCAGACCGCCGTGCGCCCGGACCTGCACCATGGCGTCGAAGGGCTCGTCCGGGGTGACACCCGAGGTCCAGACCACGCGCGTGGCGGTGATGCCCCATACCTGCAGGTCCGCGGCCGTACCGACGGTCACGGTGCCTGCCTCTGGGTCGATCTCGGTGACGTAGCGCGGCTTGCCATCGGCGGCGGGGGCGTCGATACCGAGGCCCTTGCGCTGCCCGATGGTGAACCCGTGGACGCCGTCGTGGTCGGCGAGGCGCTCACCGGACGCGGCGTCGACGACGGCACCCGGCCGGACGCCGATGCGGGCGCCGAGGAAGGCGCGGGTGTCGCCGCTGGGGATGAAGCAGATGTCGTGCGAGTCGGGCTTGTCGGCGACCGCCAGACCGCGCCGTGCGGCCTCGGCGCGGATCTCGCTCTTGGGGGTGTCCCCGATCGGGAAGAGCGCCCGCGACAGCTGCGCCTGCGTCAGCACGGCCAGCACGTAGGACTGGTCCTTGTCGGCGTCGACGGCGCGCCGGAGCTCACCGTCGACAAGGCGTGCGTAGTGACCGGTGGCCAGCGCGTCGAACCCGAGCGCGACGGCCTTGTCGGCGAGCGCCGCGAACTTGATCTTCTCGTTGCAGGTGAGGCACGGGTTGGGTGTACGACCCGCGGCGTAGGCCTCGACGAACTCGTCGATGACGTCGTCCTTGAACCGATCGGCGAAATCCCAGACGTAGAACGGGATACCGAGCACATCGGCGGCGCGGCGCGCGTCGGAGGCGTCTTCACGGGAGCAGCACCCGCGCGAACCCGTGCGCAGCGCGCCGGGTGCGGTGGACAACGCGAGGTGCACGCCGACGACCTCGTGGCCGGCGTCGACCGCCCGGGCCGCGGCCACCGCCGAGTCGACGCCGCCGCTCATGGCTGCCAGTACACGCATCAGGTAGTCCTTCCGCCGGGCGCGGAGACGAGGCCCGCGGCACGCGCCCGGTCCACGACCTCGTCGATGACCTCGGCGACCGCATCGATGTCGGCCTCGGTGTTGGTATGGGCCAGGGAGAACCGCAACGACGAGCGGGCGTCGGCCATGTCGAGTCCCATCGCGAGGAGGACATGACTGGCCTGCGCGACGCCTGCGGTGCACGCCGATCCGGTGGAACATTCGACGCCTTTGGCGTCGAGCAGCATCAGCAGCGAGTCCCCCTCGCAGCCGCTGAAGGACACATGCACGGTGCCGGGGAGGCAGCCGTCGCCGTCGAGCCCGTTGCGGGTCGTCCCGTCGATCCCGAGGAGGACCTCACTCAGGCGCCGCCGGAGCGAACGTACGTGAGTGGTGTTCTCGGCCATGTGCTCGACACACCAGGTCAGTGCGGCGGCCATACCTGCCGCCCCGGCGACGTCCTGTGTGCCGGAGCGCACGTCACGCTCGTGACCGCCGCCGTGTTGGAGCGGCACACAGTCGACGTTGCGACCGAGCAGCAGGGCGCCGACGCCCTGGGGCCCGCCGAACTTGTGGGCGGTGAGGCTCAGTGCCGACAACCCGCTCGCCGCGAAGTCGACCGGTAGATGCCCGACCGCCTGGATCGCGTCGGAATGCACCGGTACCCCGAATTCGGCGCCGAGTGCGGCGATGTCGGCGATCGGCTGGATCGAGCCGACCTCGTTGTTGGCCCACATCACGGAGATGAGCGCGGTCTGGTCGGCGTTGACCTCGAGTTCGGCGCGCAGATCGGCGGTCGAGACCACGCCGTGGGCGTCGACGGGCAGGAGCACCAGCTCGGCGTCGGCCTCGTCGACGAGCCACTGGGCGGGATCGAGCACGGCGTGGTGTTCGACCGCCGAGGTGATGATCCGACGACGCCGTGCGTCGGCGCGCCGACGGGCCCAGTAGATGCCCTTGACCGCGAGATTGTCCGATTCGGTGCCGCCGCCGGTGAAGATGACCTCGGAGGGCCGGGCACCGACCGCGGCGGCGATGGCCTCACGCGCCTCCTCCAGCCGGCGACGAGCCGTGCGGCCCGACCCGTGCAAGGACGACGCATTGCCCGGCTGGGTGAAGACGGCGGTCATCGCCTCGACGGCTTCGGGCAGCATCTGCGTCGAAGCGGCATGATCGAGGTAGACAGTCGCCTTCACGGGCGGTCGGCTTGGCACGGGCATCGCTAGCAAGGATAAACGCGTGTTGGTCGCCGACAAATTCCGCAACCGCCCGCCGTCGTCGTCAGACGCTGGTCACGCGCCGCCGCGGGCACTCGCGACGGGTCGCCGGCGACCTCAGACGCGCTCGAGGTAGAAGTACAGGTGCCGGCCGTCGACGACGCCGCCCTTGCCGTTCATGATGCCCATGACGGTCGTATCGTCGACACGCTTGAAGTGATCGACCACCGGCTGGCCGTCGTAGATCATCGACGCGGTGATCTCCCCGCGGAACTCGACGGCCCACAGACTGGCCTCACCTTTGCCGAGCTTGGTGTTCGAGTAGAGCTTGCCGTTCTCGTCGCGGCACACCAGCGGCTGCACGTCGCTGCGCGAGGTGAACGTCTTGCCGTACCAACCGGCCTTGCCCAGCATCCCGTTGATGGCGTGGCCCGTGGTGAACTCGCCGCCCTTCCACGCACCCAGCATCTCCTCCGGCCGCAGCGTCGCCAGGCCCGCCCACACCGTGTCGAGGTCGGCGTCGTCGACGAGGCCGTCGACCTCGCGGAGCTCGAAGAACTTGGCGCGCGCCACTTCTCGGGACTGCGTGGACGTCATCGTCGGCCTCCTGGCGGTACTGCGGGTGGCCCGCACATCGCGGGCGCTGTCCGGAGGAACCTATATGAGAGAACGGGTGATGTCACTTTCCTGGCGGGCCGTGTCCCCGCTGACCACGCGCTCGCAGCGCCGCGCGAGCTCACGCCGGTCCGCGCCCGGCGGCTCGGCCGGATGGACCCGCACGCCGAGGGTCAGACCACGGGCCCGCAACACACGGCGGAGGGTGTCGACCGGCGTGTCGGCCCCGATGAAACTCGGGGCCGTCGCCGTGGTCCCGTCGACGCCGCGGAAGCACAGACCGACCGGGAACACCGGCACCCCGGCGTCGATCGCGGCCTGGAAGAACGCCGGACGGAACGTTCCGCCGGTCCGCCCGCAGTACGTGGTGCCCTCGGGGAACACGATGACCGGGTCCCCACCTGTCAGCCTGCCCGCCACCTGCCCGACGGTCGCGGGCAGGCTCCTCAACGCGTGGCGATCCACGGTGATGACGCCGAACCGGCCGGCGAGCGAGGACGCGACCGGGATGTCGACGACGTCAGATTTGGCGACCACATGTGCCGGGCTGACCGCGGCGAGCGCCAGGACGTCGAGGAACGAGATGTGGTTGGCGACGACGAGTCCCGCGGCGGCAGGATCGGGGCGCCGGTCGTCGATGTCGACGGCGATGCCCAGCGCTCCGAGCAACGCGCGCGACGCCCGACCGCGCAGGGCACGTGCCGGACGGCGCCTGGCCCGGGCGCCCAGGCCTGCGGTCAGTGCCGCCCAGACGATCCACACCACGACCGTGAGGAGACGGCACAGCCGCCACGCCACGATCGATGCCTCCGCGACCGCGACGAACCGCCTCGACACCCTGGGGCCGATGCACGGCTCGCCGCAGGTGCTGACCGGGAACCACGGATGCAGCGTGGCGACCGGGCCGGCCAGCAGCGCGGTCATGGTGCCGCGAGTCCGGGATCGGTCGCCGTCTGGGCCCGGCCCAGCCTCTGGGCGGCCGACCGCAGGCGATCGAGATAGCGCTTGTTCGTACCCTCCCGGTCGAGCAGCGTGAGGAAATCCGCGACGTCGAAGACGTCGTCGACGGCCGGCTCCCCGCAGATCCGGGCGCCCACGCGCAGATATCCGCGCATCAGCGGGGGCATCCCGATCGTCTCCGACGGCGTGACGTTCTCGAGCGGGCGCCCGCCGATGCGCGGGTCGGTCAGGGGGAATGCCTGGCGCCCGGACTCACGATGGTCCTCGTTCAGGCGGTCGCGGACCGCGCGCAGCACCGAACCGGGCATCGGCTCTCCCGGGCTGTACAGCGGCACCGACACACAGCCCATCAGATACCGGTGGTTCGCCTGATCCATGTACTGCAGCAGCGCCGCCCACATCAGTGCGGTGACCGAACCGTCGCGGTGGTCGGCGTGAACGCAGGCTCGCCCCAATTCCACTGTGTCCGAGACGATGTCGTTCATCTCCCGGAGGTCGAACTCGGTCGCCGAATACCAGCCGCCCGCGGCGATGGCTCGTGACGGGGCCAGCAGACGCGCACAGCCGATGACGCCCTCGTCGGCATGGCGGACCACGAGGTGCTCACAGAAGGCGTCGAAGCGGTCGGCATCGCGGCCGGTGGCGGAGTCGCCGATGCGGTCGGAGAAGCCTGGCTCATCGGCGAATACGCGATAGCGCAGCTCCTGGGCGGCGACGATGTCGGCCGGATCGTCGGAGACGACGACACGGATCGGGCCGGCGGACAACAGGGTTGACGGAACGGCGCGGGAGAACCGGTCGCGCGCGACGCGGTCGGTGACGGCGGACTGCATGGCGTTCATGACCGCAATGAAAGCCAGACCGGGCATCGCCGCGGCCACCGCAGCGTGTCGTGTCGATGCGGTTCGAGTGAATTCGCTTCGCACCCCGGTGGATTCGCGCCTCGCAGATGGCCCGGTGGTGACGACCCCGGAACGCGCGGTGACCCCCGACGCGAACGTCGGGGGTCACCGGGGTACTGCGTTGATAGCGTGCGGTGATCAGCAGATCACTTGCGCTTCTTGACCTCTTCGGTCAGCTGCGGTGCGACGTTGAACAGGTCGCCGACGATACCGAAATCGGCGATCTCGAAGATCGGGGCCTCTTCGTCCTTGTTGACCGCGACGATGGTCTTCGAGGTCTGCATTCCGGCGCGGTGCTGGATGGCGCCGGAGATGCCCAGGGCCACGTACAGCTGCGGCGACACGGTCTTGCCGGTCTGACCGACCTGGAACTGGCCCGGGTAGTAGCCGGAGTCGACCGCGGCACGCGAGGCGCCGACGGCGGCACCGAGTGCGTCTGCCAGCTCCTCGACGACCGAGAACTTCTCGGCGCTACCGACACCACGACCACCGGAGACGACGATGCTCGCCTCGGTGAGCTCGGGACGGTCGCCGCCCACGTTCGGCTCGACCTTGGTGATCTTGACTGCGCCCTCGGCGGCTGCCGGGACCTCGACGTCGACACGCTCGCCGGCACCGGCCTGCGGAGCGGCCTCGACGCCACCCGGACGGACCGAGATCACCGGGGTCTCGCCCTTGGCCTGGGCGTCGACGGTGAACGCGCCACCGAAGATGGAGTGGATGCCCACGCCGCCTTCCTGGACGTCGACGACGTCGGCGAGGACACCGGAGCCCAGCCGCACGGCCAGGCGGCCCGCGATCTCCTTGCCGTCGGCGGTCGCCGCGACCAGGACACCGGCCGGGGACGCCGATTCGGCGATCGAGGCCAGCACGTCGACCTGCGGGCTGATGAGGTAGTTGCCCGCATCGTCGGATTCGGCGACGTAGATCTTCTCCGCGCCGGCTTCCTTGAGTCCGTCGATGATGCTGTCGGCCGAACCGGGCTTGCCGACGACGACTGCCGACGGGCTGCCGAGAGCGCGGGCGGCGGTGATGAGCTCGCTGGTGACCTTCTTCAGGGCGCCTTCGGCGTCCTGCTCCACGAGCACGAGTACTTCTGCCATGTTGGTTTTCTCCTGAATGTCTGGGGGTTCGCCGGTGGTCTGCGTGGAGAGGATCAGATGATCTTCTGGCCGACCAGGTACTCGGCGACCTTCGTGCCGCCGTCGCCTTCGTCGGTGACGCGCTCGCCCGCGGTCTTCGGCGGCTTCGGGCTGGAGGCGTTCACGACGGAGCCCGCGTTCTCCAGACCCACATCGCCGGCCTCGACATCGATCTCGGCGAGGGTGAGGATGGTGACTTCCTTCTTCTTCGCGGCCATGATGCCCTTGAAGGACGGGAAGCGGGGCTCGTTGATCTTCTCGTTGACGCTGACGATCGCCGGCAGGCTCGCCTCCACGTGGAAGATGCCGTCGTCGGTCTCACGCTCGCCCTTGAGGGTCTCGCCCTCCAGGGTGAGCTTGCGGAGATGGGTGAGGTGCGGGAGTTCGAGGTATTCGGCGATCATCGCGGGGATCGCGCCGACGCGGCCGTCGGTCGCCTCGTTGCCGGCGATGACGAGCTCGACACCCTCGACCGTGCCGAGCGCACGGGCCAGCACGTACGCGGTCTGGACCGCGTCGGAGCCGTGCATGAGGTCGTCCTTGATGTGGATCGCCTTGTCTGCGCCCATCGACAGTGCCTTGCGGATGGCATCGGTGGCGCGCTCGGGCCCCGCCGTCAGGATGGTGACCTCGCCCCCATCGGCCTCCTTGATCTTCAGCGCTTCCTCGACGGCGCGCTCGTTGATCTCGTCCAGGACGGCGTCAGCGGCCTCACGGTCCAGGGTGTAGTCGTCGTCGGACAACTTGCGCTCGGACCACGTGTCGGGAACCTGCTTGATCAGTACGACAATGTTTGTCATGGGTCTTCGTCGACCTCCTGCATCGGGTTCGGCAACTTACCGGCGGGTAAGGCCATGGGTCTTCCCCACTTTAGCCTCTACTCCGGTCTCACTAAACATCGACTACCTCACACAATGAGCACGACCGGTCGCTCGGTCGGTACTGACGACCCAGGGCCCCGAACCCCATGCCCTACGCTCTGTCAGATGACTGACGCTGACCTTGGTTCCCCGCCGGTTGCCGGGGCGAGTGGTCTCGAGGCGCTCGACACCGACCAGCAGCTCGCGCTCACCGGCGAGCGGACCGTCCCGGGAATTCCCGCGGAGAACTACTGGTTCCGGCGGCACGAGATCGCCTACCACCACATCCGTGCGCGCTGCGCGGGTCTCGATGTCCTCGAGGCCGGTTCGGGTGAGGGCTACGGAGCGGCGATGCTCGCCGCGGCCGGGGCGTCGTCGGTCATGTGCATCGACTACGACGCCACCGCGGTGGAGCACACGCGGCGGCGCTACCCCGGGCTCGTGGTCCATCAGGGCAACCTCATCGACCTTCCACTGGCCGACGCCGCGGTGGACATCGTCGTCAATTTCCAGGTCATCGAACACCTCTGGGATCAGCCGCAGTTCATCGCCGAATGCCACCGGGTACTGCGTCTGGGTGGCGCACTGCTGATCTCGACGCCCAACCGCATCACCTTCTCCCCCGGCCGCGACACCCCGCTCAACCCGTTCCACACGCGTGAGCTCGACGCCGCCGAACTCACCGAACTCCTCGTCGACGGCGGCTTCACGATCGAGTCGATGCTCGGCGTGCATCACGGACCTCGCCTCGCCTCGCTCGACGAGAAGTGGGGTGGATCGCTCATCGACGCCCAGATCGAGCGAGCGCTCGCCGGTGAGCCGTGGCCGGACGACCTCGTCGCCGACGTGGCGGGCGTCGGCGCCGCGGACTTCGAGGTCGCCGACTCCTCCGACCGTGACATCGATGCCTCGCTCGATCTGTTCGCGGTGGCGATCCGGGCCTGAGGAGTGACCATCAGCACATCATCGGTGCCGGGTCAGTTCACGCTGGTTCTGCACTCACATCTGCCCTGGCTCGCCAACCACGGTCGCTGGCCCGTCGGCGAGGAGTGGCTCTATCAATCATGGGCGAGCTCGTACCTACCGCTCATCGGCGTACTCGAGCGCCTCGCGGCCGACGGGTTCACCGATCAGCTGTCACTCGGCATCACCCCGGTGCTCGCCGCCCAGCTCGACGACCCGCACTGTGCCGCGTCGATGTACGAATGGCTCGGCGACTGGCAGCTGCGCGCGATGCAGGCCGCGATGTCGTCCGACGCCGACCGCGCCGACGCCGGGCGCCGGGAGTTCCTCGACGCTCAGCGGGCCCTCGACACCTTCGAGACACGCTGGCGGCACGGCGCATCGCCGTTGCTGCGCGGTCTGTCGTCCAGCGGCGTCGTGGAGATCCTCGGCGGACCGCTGGCACACCCGTTCGCACCGCTGCTCGATCCGCGACTCCGGCGGTTCTCGCTCACCGAGGGCCTCGCCGACGCGCATGCGCGCTGGGGTCTCGATCCCAGCGGGATCTGGGCACCGGAGTGCGCCTTCGCCCCCGGCATGGAAACCGAGTACGCGCACGCCGGCGTCGGGCACTTCATGGTCGACGGCCCGACCCTGCACGGTGACACCGCCCTCGGGCGTCCCGTCGGCGACAGCGGCGTGCTCGCCTACGGCCGCGACCTGACGATCAGCTACCGCGTGTGGTCGCCGAAGTCGGGATATCCCGGCCACGCCGCCTACCGCGACTTCCACACCTACGACCACGAGTCGGGACTCAAGAGGTTCCGGGTGACCGGACGCGCCGTACCGGGCGAGGCGAAGAAGCCCTACGACCCCGCACGTGTCGACACGGTGATCGACCGGCACGTGGAGGATTTCGTCGGGCACGTCCGCGAACGCCTGATCGACGAGTCGGCGCGGATCGGCCGGCCCGCGCTGGTCGTCGCCGCGTTCGACACCGAGTTGTTCGGGCACTGGTGGCATGAGGGCCCGGTGTGGCTCGAACGTGTGCTGCGCCGTCTGCGCGAGGTCGGGGTGAACGTCGGAACCCTGGCCGGCGCAACGGAATCCGGATTCGTCGGGGCACCGATGGAGCTGCCTGCGTCGTCGTGGGGGTCGGGCAAGGACTGGCGGGTGTGGAACGGGCCCGCGGTGCACCACCTCGTCGACCTGAACGCCGAGGTCACCGACACCGCGCTCGACGCGGTCGCCAAGCTGCTCGATCGCGGCGGCACACGCAGCCGGGTCGCCGACCAGATCGTGCGGGAGACCCTGCTGACGGTGTCGTCGGACTGGCCGTTCATGGTGTCGAAGGACACCGCCGCGCAGTACGCTGTCTCCCGAGCGCACACGCATGCGCACGCCACCAGGGAGATCAGCGACGCGGCGATGCGCGGCCGCGACGATGCTGCCGCGACACTCGCGGCGTCCTGGTCTCGCGCCGACAATCTCTTCCCGGCACTCGATGCGCGCCGGCTGCACGCGATCATGACTGCCGAGGGGGGCATCTGATGAAGGTGTTGTTCGTGTCCTGGGAGTACCCGCCCGTCGTCGTGGGCGGACTCGGACGGCACGTTCATCACCTGGCGACCGCGATGGCCGCCGCCGGACACGACGTCGTGGTCCTGACCCGACGCCCGTCGGGCACCGACGCCCTGAGCCACCCGACCACCGACACCGTCGCCGAAGGGGTGCGGATTCTCGCGGTCGCCGAGGACCCGCCCGAGTTCGAGTTCGGGCAGGACATGATGGCCTGGACCCTCGCGATGGGGCACGCGTTCATCCGCGCGGGGCTCAAGATCCTTGCCGGCGCCGGGAGCGTGGCGAGCGGGCCGAGGTGGGTTCCGGAGGTGGTGCACGCCCACGACTGGCTGGTGGCGCATCCGGCGATCGCATTGGCCGAATTCTTCGATGTCCCTTTGGTTTCCACCATCCACGCCACCGAGGCCGGGCGGCACAGCGGCTGGGTCAGCGGGCGGACCAACCGGCAGGTGCACTCCGTCGAGTGGTGGCTGGTCTCCGAATCCGACGCTCTCATCACGTGTTCGGCGTCGATGCGCGACGAGGTCAACCGGCTGTTCGGCTACGACGCCGCCGACATCTCGGTGATCCACAACGGGATCGACGTCGGCACCTGGCCGTTCGCGGCGCGCACCCGTACGGGCGGTCCCGCCGAATTGTTGTTCGCGGGGCGGCTCGAATACGAGAAGGGTGTCCAGGATCTGCTGGCCGCACTCCCCCGGATCCGTCGTACCCATCCGGGCACGACGCTGACGATCGCCGGCGACGGCACCCAGCGCGAGTGGCTGCTGGAACAGGCCCGCCGGCATCGGGTGAGCAAGGCCGTGACCTTTCTCGGGCCGGTCGGCCACGACGAGCTCGTGACGTTGATGCACCGCTGCGACGCCATCGTCCTGCCGAGTCGTTACGAGCCGTTCGGCATCGTCGCACTCGAGGCTGCCGCGACCGGGGCCCCGCTGATCGTCTCGACGGCCGGCGGCCTGGGCGAGGCGGTCCGCGAGCCGGACACCGGCCTCACCTTCGAACCTGCCGACGTCGCCGGACTCGCCTCCGCGGTCCGGGCCACGCTGTCCGATCCCGTTGCCGCGGCCCAGCGCGCACGTCGCGCCCGGGCGCGGCTGACCGCCGAGTTCTCCTGGGCCGAGGTGGCCGAACGCACCGCGACCGTGCATCTCGCCGCCAAGCGGCGCGTGCGCCACGCCGTCGGACGCCCCGACATCCCGGTGCGTCCGCTCCCGGAGCGGGATCCGGCGCAGCCCTGACCCTTCGAGGCTCGCTTCGCTCGCACCTCAGGGAGCGGGCGGGGCTTCGCTCGCACCTCACGGACCGGGCGGGGCTTCGCTCACACCCCGGTGAGCGGGGGGTCACTCCCCGTTCTTCGCCGCGGCCTTCTTGCGTTCGATGTCGGCGAGCGCGCGTTCGAGTTCGGCGCGTTCGGCCGCATTCGACGCCCAGTCGTCCATGCGGTTCTTGACCACCCGGGCCGGGGCGCCGACGGCGATGGCGTAGTCCGGGATGGTGCCCTTGACCACTGCGTGCGAGCCGAGAACGCAGCCCCGGCCGACGATGGTGTTGCGCAGCACCGACACCTTCGCGGCGACCCACGTGTCGGGACCGATGCGGACCGGACCCTTGACGATGCCCTGATCTTTGATGGGCAGGGTGATGTCGTCCATCTTGTGGTCGAAGTCGCAGATGTAGCACCAGTCGGCGACGAGTGTGGAGCCACCGATCTCGATGTCGAGGTAGGCGTTGACGACGTTGTTGCAACCGAAGACGGTCTTGTCGCCGATGCGCAGGCTGCCCTCGTGGCAGCGGATCGAATTGCCGTCGCCGATGTGCACCCACCGGCCGATCTCCATGCGTGCGAGCTCGGGGGTGGCGTGGATCTCGACGTTGCGCCCGAGGAACACCATGCCGCGCAACACGATGTGCGGGTTGGCCATCCGGAACCGCGCCAGGCGGTAGTAGCGCACGAGGTACCAGGGGGTGTACGCGCGATTTCGGCGTACCCAGCGCAACGAGTCGAGGGTGAGGAATCGCACCTGCGCGGGGTCGCGGCGTCGGCCTGCGCGCCGGCGGGCCCGGTAGGAGGCGTTCCACATCGTGGTCATGACGACAAACCCTAATCGACCCGATTTTCGCGCACGATAGGCTCACTGCTGGCACGTCTCGTGCCGGTGAGGAACCGACCATGAGGAGCGCGATGGCCTTGGCACGACCGCAGGTGTCCCGACACCGCCGATCTGCGCTGACCCGCCTGTTCGTGGCCGTGACGGCCGTGTGCTCGCTGGCCCTCACCGCCTGCTCCGACGGCCACATCGACGTCCGGTCGGTTCCGAGTGTCGGCTGGCCCAGCTATGGCGGAGTGCCCGGCAACGCCAACTTCGCCTATGCCGACGTTCCCGACGACCTGACGCTCAGCTGGACGCGCCCGACGGGCGGCCCGGTCACCGCACCGGTGACCATCTCCGGCAAGGGCAACGTCGGGGTGACGTCGAATGCGGCCGACGGGTGCAACGTGCTCGTGCTCGACGGCCGGTCGGGTCGCAAGAACTTCTGCAAGGACATGCGGGCGGGTGTCGAGATCAACTCGATGCTCGTCGACCAGTACGACCAGACCTACCTCGGCGAGGAGTCGACGTTCCTGGCGTTCAACGCCGGTGGCGCGATCCGCTGGCGGGCGGGCGTGATCGGCGTGCCGCTGTCGGCGAAGTTCGCGGCCCCGAATGTGGTGCTGGTGGCGACGACGCAAGGCCAGCTCCTGCTGATCGACACGCAGCGCAATGAGCTGCTCGCCCCCGAGGTGAAGCTGCGCGCCGACGCCGACCCGGCACAGCCTCTGCGCGGTTTCGGCGACTGCGTCCGCAACGGCCCACAGTGTGCGATCCCCGCTCCGCCTGCGGTCGACACCGGCCGGGAGCAGTTCTACCTCAACTTCTTTCCCGCTGACGCCCGCACTTCACAGGTTCGTGCGATGAAGTACAGCGCCGTGGGCGGCGCCCGTGAGGTGCGGACGGCCTGGCAGGCCGACGTCCCCAGCGGTGTCATCGGCACACCGACCCTGTCGGCCGACGGCGCCACTCTCTACGTGTTCTCCCGGGACGGCAAGATCGTCGCCCTGAACACCGACGACGGTTCGACAAAGTGGACCCAGGACATCGGCGGACACGGCTTCGCGACGATGACCGTGTCCCCGGACGGCCTGATCATCCCGACCGGTTCACTCGGTGCGCCCCTGACCCTGCTGCGCGACGCCGGCAACCGTGCCGAAACCGTCTGGCAGCGTAAGGACTTGGCCACCGTCAGCCTCTCGGCGTTGACCCAGCAGCAGACCGCGTGGACCGTCGCGCGCGACCCCGGCGAGGACACACTGTCGCTGGTCGAGGTCTCCACCGTCGACGGCGCCACCAAGCGCACTCTGCCGCTACCGAATTCGGCCGGCTTCGCCACCGGTATCGCGGTGTCGTACTCGGGTCAGATCGCGACCGCCACCAATCTGGGCGAGGTGTACTTCTTCGACAGCAAGGCCAACGTCGAGTAGTGCCGCGCAGAGTGAGGGACGCGTATCGGAAATCGATACACTTCCCTCACTCTGAAAAACCGGGACAGCGTCCGATCAGAACCGGACGCCCGGCTCGCAGACGAACGCCGTACCCTTGCGTCCGATACGGGTGAGCACCACCGACAGGGGACGAGAACCCTTGAGCTTGAGCTTCTTCCGAAGACGGTCGGGGTCGACGTCGAGCCCGCGCACGAGGATCTCGAGTGGTCCGCAGTCCAAGGCTGTCAAGGTCTTGCGCAGCACCTTCTCCGTGACACCGACCTGATCGAGCACGCGGAAGCCGCGCGCCCCTTCGGGCACCGAATCGCCGGTGAGATAGGCGATCTGCGGGTCGAGCTGCCACAGTCCGAATCGGTGCGCGTAGTGGCGGACCAGACCGGCCCGCACGATCGCACCGTCCGGATCGACGATCCACTCCCCCGCCTCACCGTCGGGCACGTCGTCGTCGGCGTCGTCGGTGATCTCGAAGGTCGTCACCACGCCGTCGGGTCGTGTCCGCAGAACTGTCGCCCGGCGACCCGACCCCACACCCGGTCCCGACCACAGGCATGCCTCGCGCACACCACCGTCGAGCGAGACGATCTGCACCTCACCGTCGAATCCGAAACGGTTGCGCAGCATCTGATGATCAAGCCCCGGCGCACATTTCACGATCAGCGGTCGCCCGGCGTAGGTGGTCAGCAGGTCGAGCAGCGGCGGTGTGAGTTGGTCGAGACGGAACACGCGCCCGCCATCGGAGCGGCGTGCGGGGTCGGCGAGGACGACATCGGCAGTGGAGGTCGGGGTCAGCGCATCGGCGACCAGGAGCGTGGCATCGGGCACGTTGTGGCGTGCCATCGCGAGCCGAACCCGATCGAGGTCACTTCCGATGGCGCGGGCAACACCGGGGGTACGCACCAACTCTCGCAGTTCCGCACCGACCGAACAAGTGATGTCGTGCACGACCGCACCGGGGAAGCGTTCCGCGATCTCGGCCGCGCGATGGGCCGCGACGATCGATGCCGTTGCCTGCTGCAGCGCGTCGTCGGTGAGGAGAAGGGCGTCGGGTTCCCGGAGCTTCGACGCCGCACGCCGGCGGCAGCGAACCGTCTCGATCAGCGCAGCGTCGTGCGGGGCGTACCGGCTGCGCGCCTCGGGAATGTCGGCCAGCATCGACGACGGGGTCAGCGCGAGACCGGAGACCATCTCCAGCGCTTTCTCACCGTGCCGCGAGCGCAGGAAAGCGACGTCGTCGAGGCTGAAGGAGTAGCTCATGGTCCTTGCAGGCTACCGTCGCCGACTCGGTCACCCCTGCTCGGCCGGACCGAGTCCGCTACTCGCGCAACTCCGAGAGGGCCAGCACGACCGTCTTGCCGTCGTCGGTCCCCATGGAGTCGTCGTCGGGGTCCTGGTGGACCAGCGTGAAGTGCCTCACCTCGGCGAGATTCAGGACATGAACGGTACCTTCGACCTCGAGCACGATCGGCTCGCGCTGCGCGACAACCTGCCGGAGGTACTGGGTCACCTCCGACACCGGTTCGGTGAAGAGCAGCCGAATCTCGAATTCGCCGGACGTGAGCAGGGTGGCCATAGGCCATCGTCCCATGCATCCGGTGCGCCCGGAACGCAATTGCCGAGTCTGAGTGCGCCCGGACAGAGAGCTGACGACTACAGCGTCGTAAGTTCCTGTTCGAGTTCGGCTGTCGGGTACTGGCCGATGATGTTCGACGTCCAATCCGAACCACGGGTCGTGTAGTCCAACTGCATGCCCACAGTTGTTGTCTGCGCAGTTCGCATCACTACCGCGTCGTCCGATTCGGGCGGTTGCTCAGCCCCCTGCAGCCAGGCCAGCTTGAATGCGTGACGCTGCGGGTAGAAGCACGCCACCACAGTCATGTCCTCGCCATAGTTGCGGAATACGACTTGAGCGACTTCGTAGGCGGGATCAGATTCGAGGCACACAACAGCGCGCCCCTCGGTCTGCTGCCGAAACTTCGGGTCGCGGAGGAGCCGTGAATACAGCCGCCCAGCCAGCGCACGCTCAGACATCGTTCCAACTCCTTGCCAGCGCCTGCCACTGCTTATCCATCCAATCTTGCTTGAGGTCGGCGTGCCTGTCCACGACAGCCTCATCCCATGTGGGTTGGACGCAGCCGCTGTCTGGACGGTTCCCTGCCGGAGTGCTGCGAGTACGCGCCCCGACGAAAAGGCTGTTGCCACATGGTGAACCCGCCGGTTGGCCGACTCACTCCACGACCTCCGTCACTTCTAAGCGAGCGGAGATCGCGGCCGGCTGCGACGAGGCGATAATTTTCTTGGCCGCGAGCTGAGGACCGGACGGCAAGGCGTCCGCAGCGATGTTCGATCAATCTACCGCGGACGCCTTGCGGGTACCGGTGCGCGAGAGCGCTCTGACCTCGCCTAATTAGGCTTGGTGCCGGTGACCACCACGTTGTAGAAGAACTTGGGCGGCACGACCTTACGGAGCACGTTCTCGTCGAGCCAGGTCAGGCGCTTCCACCCGCCGAAGGCGAATCGCGCCCAGCCCCAGCCCAGCTTCTCCGGCGGCACCGCCGCCTCGAAGGTCCGCACCGGCCAGCCGAGCATGGCGGCAGCCAGTTCTTCGGTGGCGGTGTCGACCTTCGCGGCACCTGCAGCGCGCGCGATGCCCGCGAGCTCGTCGGGGTCGAAGGTGTGGATGTCGACGACGGCCTCGAGTGCGGCGGCGCGGGAGGATTCGTCGAGTTCCTCCTGCGGACGGCGCCAGCTCTGCAGCGGTCCGAATTTGGTGATGTTGGTGGTGATCGCCCACGTCGCGCGGCTCATCCACCGCGCGTAGAAGTCGCCGATGGTCGACGGTTCACCGGCGAACACGAACCGCCCGCCGGGCTTGAGCACGCGCAGCACCTCGCGCAGCGCCTGCTCGACATCGGGGATGTGGTGCAGCACAGCATGTCCGACGACGAGGTCGAAGGTGTTGTCCTCGTACGGGATCTTCTCCGCGTCGGCGACCCGGCCGTCGACGTCGAGGCCGAGGTTCTCCGCGTTGCGCAGCGCGACCTTCACCATGCCCGGCGACAGGTCGGTCACCGAACCCTTCTCCGCGACGCCGGACTGCATGAGGTTCAGCAGGAAGAAGCCGGTGCCGCAGCCGAGTTCCATCGCACGCCCGTACGGCAGCGGCTCCTCGGCGGAGATGGCGTCGAAGCGTCCGCGCGCGTAATCGATGCAGCGTTCGTCGAAGCTGATCGACCACTTCTCGTCGTAGGTCTCGGCCTCCCAGTCGTGGTAGAGGACCTGTGCGAGTTTGGTGTCGGTGAGCGCGGCCTTGACCTGCTCCTCGGTGGCATGCGGGTTCGGCGCCGGATCGATACCCGGAGTGGCGTCGGTGGTCATGATCGCTTCCTGTCGCGTGGGTGTGTCGGTTCAGATGCTGGGTCGGGTCAGTGTCCGACGAATTTCGCCTTGCCGGGGCCGTTCTCGAGGAAGGACGCCAGGCCGATGGCGCGGTCCTCGGTGGCGAACAACGGCGCGAAGAGCTGTTCCTCGATCTTGAGTCCGGAGGCGAGATCGACACCCAGCCCCTGGTCGACGGCCTTCTTGACGGCGGCGAGCGCCACCGACGCGGCGCCGGCGAATTGTCCCGCCCACGCCAGCGCGGCGTTGTAGACCTCGTCGGGGGCGACGACCTCGTCGACCAGCCCGATCTCGAGCGCTTCCTCCGCACCGACGAAGCGACCGGTGAACATCAGGTCCTTCGCCTTCGACGGGCCGATGAGCCTGGCAAGTCGCTGCGTGCCGCCACCGCCGGGGATCAGGCCGAGCAGCACTTCGGGCAGACCGAGCTTGGCGTTGTCCCCCGCGATGCGGCGATCGGCGCCGAGGGCCACCTCGAGGCCACCGCCCAGGGCGTACCCGGTGATCGCGGCGACCGTCGGCTTGGGGATGTCGGCGATCGCACCGAGGTCGTGCTGCAGACGGCCGGCGACCTTGCTCATCTCGGCGTAGGTGACGTCGTTCATCTCCTTGATGTCCGCACCCGCGGCGAGCACCTTGGGTCCGCCGTAGACGACAACGGCTTTGATGTCGTCGCGCAGCGTCGCCTCCTCGGCAGCCGCGGCCAACTCGGCCTGCACCTGACGGTTCAGCGCATTCATCGGCGGACGGGCCAAGAGGATGGTGCCCACGCCCGGATGGTCGTCGGAGGTCTCGAGGGTCACGAACTCAGGCATGGTCGAAGGCTACCGGTTGGTAAGTCCGCTCGGCGCCCCAGCCCGGAAGAGGTCCACCCCGACCCCGCGTAGACCATAAAGTGGCGGTCATGGCGAAAGCGTCGGGTTCTGCAGGTGATGCCATCGAGCTCGAGGTGGGCGAACGGACCGTCCGGCTGTCGAGCCCCGACCGCGTCTACTTCACCGAACGCGGCGAGACCAAACGCGATCTCGCCGAGTACTACCTGTCGGTCGGCGACGGCATCGTGCGGGCGCTGCGCGAGCGGCCGTGCATGCTGCACCGTTTCCCCAAGGGCATCAGCGGGAACAAGGTGCACCAGAAGCGTGTCCCCGCAGGCGCTCCCGAGTGGCTCGAGACCACCGAGATCTACTTCCCACGTTTCGGCCGGACCGCCGACGAATTGTGCGTGACCGAGCTCGCCTCGGTGATCTGGGCGGTGCAGATGTCGACCGTCGAGTTCCACCCCTGGAACTCCCGCCGCGCCGATCCCGAGTCCCCCGACGAGTGGCGCATCGACCTCGATCCGATGCCCGACTGTCCGTTCTCCCGCATCCGGCAGGTCGCGCACGTCGTCGAAGAAGTGCTCGACGAACTCGGCATGCGCGGGTTCCCGAAGACGTCGGGCGGTCGGGGTCTGCACATCTACGTCCGGATCGAACCGGACTGGGGCTTCCCGCAGGTTCGACGCGCCGCGCTGGCCTTCGCGCGGGAAGTCGAGCGGCGGGCACCGAAGGACGTCACCACCACCTGGTGGCGCAAGGACCGCGACCCGGCGGCGGTGTTCGTCGACTACAACCAGAACACCCGCGACCACACCATGGCCTCGGCCTACTCGGTGCGCGGCAATCAGCGGGCGACGGTGTCGACACCGGTGCGCTGGGACGAGATCGACGACATCGAACCCGACGACTTCACCATCGCGACCGTCCCCGCCCGGTTCGCCGAACTCGGGGATCTCCATGCCGAGATCGACGACCTTGCCTACCGGCTCGACACGCTCCTCGACTGGGCCGACCGCGACGACATCGACGGGGACATCGACGGGGACATCGACGGGGACCTCGGCGGGGACGAGGGATCGGGGGACGCGGTCAGAGAGTGATCTCCGGAGGTGTCTGGTCGCCGAGGGTGCGGAAGTACTCGTCAGACCCGGGGAACCCGAGACCGGCGAGGCCGGCGCCGGGGGTCACGTCCGGCAGGACCGGTTCGATGGCCCGCTCGGCGGCGAGCAACTCGTCGATGGTGGCGAAGCCGGACACGTAGTTGAGCTGCGACCAGGTCGGCGGCATCAGGAAGTGCTTGCCCGCTGCCCAGGACTCGATCGCCGCCGCGGCGTTCGCCCATTGCGCGACCTCGGCCTCGGTGGTGTCGGCGTCGGCGTGCTGACCTTCGGGCATGGCGGCCAGGAAGAAGCGGGTGTCATACCGGCGTTTCTCGTTCACCGGCGTGATCCAGTGCGCGAGCGGCCTCAGGAGGTCGGCACGCAGCGTCAGACCGCGCTCGGTGAGGAACTCCGCGAACGACAGCGACTTCTCGACGAGCCGTCGGCGGTCGTCGGCGAGTCCGGTCGGGTCGGCGAACGCACCGTCGCGGTCCGTCGCGAGCAGCACACCGCACTCCTCGAACGTCTCTCGCACCGCGGCGCACACCAGCGCCTGGGCGGTCTCGTCGTCGCTGGCAAACTGTTCGGCCCACCAGGCGGCCTGCGGCCCGGTCCAGGCGAGATCGGCGTCGGCGTCGCGCTTGTCCACGCCCCCGCCGGGAAAGACGGTCATGCCGCCGGCGAAGGCCATCTGCTTCACCCGACGTTGCAGAAACACCTCGATTCCCTCTGCGGCGTCCCGGACGAGTACCACCGTCGCGGCGTCGCGCACCGGCGCGGACACCACCTCCGTATCGGACCGTGTCGACGACATCTCAGTGACCTCCCACTCGCCGGTGGCCGCCCGCGCGACGACGCCGCCGCGCGAAATACCGGCCGTCGACCTTGTCCAGAATGATCTGCTGCCGGAAGGCCGCAGTCAGGTTCTCGCTGGTGAGTACCTCTTCGAGCAGACCCTGCGCGACCACCCCGCCCTCGGAGAGGATCAGGGCATGGGTGAAGCCCTCCGGGATCTCCTCGACGTGGTGGGTGATCAGCACGATGGCCGGCGAGTCGGGATCCGCGGCGAGCTGGGCGAGCCGGTCCACCAGTTCTTCGCGGCCGCCGAGGTCGAGACCGGCGGCCGGCTCGTCGAGGAGGAGGAGTTCGGGATCGGTCATCAGCGCGCGCGAGATCACGACCCGCTTGCGCTCACCCTCCGACAGGGTGCCGAACCGGCGATCCGCGAGGTGTTCGGCGCCCATCGACTCCAGGGATTCGACCGCCTGCTGCCGGTCCATCTCGTCGTAGGCCTCCCGCCACCGGCCGAGGACCGCATACCCGGCCGAGATCACAACGTCGCTGACGATCTCCTCCGGCGGTACGCGATCGACCAGGGCGGGGCTCGCGACGCCGATGCGGGTCGACAGTTCGCGGATCTCCACCCGGCCGAGCTTCTCGTTGAGCACGAAAGCCTCACCCGTGGTGGGATGCAATTCCGCGCCGGCCAGCCGGATCAGCGTCGTCTTGCCTGCACCGTTGGGTCCGATGACGACCCAACGTTCGTCCAATTCCACCTGCCACGACAGCGGGCCGACGAGCGTCTTTCCGCCGCGGCGGACAGCGACATCACGGAAATCGATCAAGAGGTCGGGATCGGATTCGGTCACTCCCCCATCCTGCCTCACGACCGGGTGTTCGACCGGATCGACTCGGCGGAGAACGGGCAGGGAATAGGGACAGGTGCTGACAGGGTTGACATCAACCGTGACGCCTCAGAACCTCCCCCTCTCGATCCTGGATCTCGCGCAAATCGGCAGTGACGAGACCGCAGCGCAAAGTCTCTCCGCCAGTGTCGATCTCGCGCAGCGAGCAGAAAAATGGGGCTACAAGCGCATCTGGTATGCCGAGCACCACAACATGTCGCGGATCGCGTCGTCGGCTCCGGCTGTGCTCATCGCCCACATCGCCGCGCACACCTCGACGATCCGGTTGGGAGCCGGCGGTGTCATGCTGCCCAATCACGCTCCGCTGACCATCGCCGAGCAGTTCGGCACGCTCGCCGAGCTCCACCCCGGTCGCATCGACCTCGGTCTCGGGCGCGCACCGGGCAGCGATCAGCAGACCTTCGCGGCGCTGCGCCGGACCCACGCCTCCGCCGAACGATTCCCCCACGACGTCCTCGAACTGCAGGCGTTCCTCGGTGACGAGTCCCGCGTCGAAGGCGTCCGTGCGACGCCCGGTGCCGGCACCCATGTACCGCTTTACATCCTCGGCTCATCGCTGTTCGGGGCCCAGCTCGCCGCCGCCCTCGGACTGCCCTACGCGTTCGCATCGCACTTCGCCCCGCAGGCCCTGACCGAGGCGGTTGCGTTGTACCGCCGCGAGTTCCGGCCGTCGGAAGCCCTCGCCGAGCCGTACGTCATCGCCGGCGTCGGGGTCATCGCCGACGACGACCCGCAGGTGGCGCAGGCACAGCTGCAGATCGCCAGGCGCCAGCGTGTCTCGCTGCTGTACGGACGTGGCCGGATGTTCACCGACGAGGAGGCCGACGCCGTTCTCGAGATGCCGCAGGGACGCCAGATCGACGAGATGCTCACCTATTCCGGTGTCGGCACCCCGTCGGAGGTCCGTGACTACCTGTCGTGGTTCGCCGGTCATGCCGACGCCGACGAGTTGATCGTCGCGTCGCTGGCCCCCGGGCGCGACGTGTGGCTGGGCACGCTGGGGTATCTGGCGCCGGCGAACGCACCTGTCATGGCAGGCCGCTAGGCCAGCCGGAAGTCCTCGAAGTCGAAGCCGGGCACGACGATACAGCTCACCAGAGCGGCCTCGTCGCCGAGCGGACGGGCCCGCTGCCAGACGCCCGGCGGCACCAACGCCTGCGGTTGATGGCCGCCCTCGGTGTCGGGCCCGAGGGTGATCGACGTTGTCTGCCCGGGCTTTTCGCCGTCACCGCCGAGGTCCAGCCGAATCGGTGACCCGCGGTGGTGCAGCCAGATCTCGGCACCCCGAACGGTGTGCCACGCCGACTGCTCGCCCGGCAGCAGCACGAAGTAGATCGCGGTTCCGGCCGCCCGATCACCGGAGTAGCCCGCCGATAGCTCGGACTCCGGGATGACCACGTCGCTACGCCACGTCTGGCGGTACCAGCCGCCCTCCGGGTGAGGTTGCAGATCAAGGCTTTTCGCCCAGTCGGGCAGCTCGTGCGCGGTCATCTTCTCTCCTGCTCCCGCTTCCGGATGACCTCGGCGATGACGGTCACCGAACCCGGTGCGATCTCGGTGAACCCGGCGTCGCGCACGGCGACCGCTGTCCCGGCGGCATCGGCGTCGAGGAGCCGCCGCCACCGATCCGGCGTGGCCTCGCGCACCGCGAGAGGGCACTCGTCGAGTCTCCAGCGCACGGCCTCGTCCGCGGTCAGCAACTTCGCGGCGAGCATCGACGCGTGACCGACCTGCGCGGCGAGCTTACCCACGGTCATGTCGAGTCCGGGATTGGTCCACAGCACGACGCCCGCACCGGGCGCCTCGGTGGCGAGATCACCGGCGACCTCGGTCCCGCCGATCTGCAGCCGAGAGATCCGGCGGTCCAGGTCGCCCACGCGGCCTGGGACGAAGGCCCGCGCCCAGGCGACGCCCTCCTCTGCGGTCACGCCCGGAACCTCCTGCGCCGCAGCCCATTGCGCACCCCGCGCGCGCCGGGCGATCTTGCGGATGCGGGCCCCGCACCACTCGTCCATCGCCGACGCCCACGGTCCGTCGCCGGCGCTGCGGTCGTCGAGGCACAGCAACGCCACCGCCCGCGCGGCGGCCGTCAGCAGGGCGGTGCGGTCGGGAGGGACCGTCTTCTCGATGCGCAACACCATGGCCATCGCCAGGACGTCCGACGGATCGTCGGGGTCCTGGCCGCCACCTACATAGTCGACGAGCCGACGGTGATCGGCCACGATCGCATCGGCACTCACCGATGGACAGGACTCCTCGAGAGACTCCGAGTTCTCGGGGATCTCCGCGGGACCGGACACGTCAGCCGAGCGGGACGCGGCGGTACACACCGTCGGCGGCGTCGGCAGCCTCGATCTCGTCGCGCGAGACCCCGAGGATGAACAACACGGCGTCGAGGAACGGGTGGTTCAGCGTCGCGTCGGCCACTTCCTGCAGCGCGGGCTTGGCGTTGAACGCGATGCCGAGTCCGGCGACGCTGAGCATGTCGATGTCGTTGGCACCGTCGCCCACGGCGACGGTCTGTTCCATCGGCACCCCGACCTGATCGGCGAAGGACCGCAGCGCGTGCGCCTTGCCCATCCGGTCGACGATCTCACCGACCACGCGTCCGGTGAGCTTGCCGTCGACGATCTCCAGGGTGTTGGCACGGACGAAGTCGAGCTCGAGCTCGTGGGCCAGACCGTCGATGACCTGACGGAATCCGCCGGAGACGAGGCCGCAGTGGAACCCGAGACGATGCAGCGTACGGATGGTGGTGCGTGCACCCGGGGTGAGCTGGAGGGACTTGGCGACGTCGTCGAGGACGCTCGCGTCGAGCCCGGCGAGCGCCTTGACGCGTTGGTGGAGCGATTGTGCGAAGTCCAGTTCGCCACGCATCGCCGCCTCGGTCACCGCCGCCACCTCGGCCTCCCGGCCGGCGTGTGCGGCGAGCATCTCGATGACCTCGCCCTGGATCAGGGTCGAGTCGACGTCGAAGACGATGAGCCGTTTGGCGCGTCGGGCGAGACCGCCGCGTTCGACGGCGATGTCGATCGAATTCTTGGCCGCCACCTCGGCGAGACCCTTGCGCAGCGCGGCGTCGGCGGCGACCCCGCCCCGCCCGGCGACACTCACCATGAGTTCGAGGCCGGTGAGCGGATAGTCGGCGATCCCGCGAATGGAATCGATGTTGCCGCCCTGCCCGGCCAGCTTCGCCGCGACCGCGCTGAACGCGGAGGCGGTGACGGGGCTGCCGAGGATGACCACGGCATGTGACGACGGTGAACTCTTACCTGCTCCGACACCGATCTCGACACGCACGTCGAAGCCGATCGAGGCCATGGCCTGTTCGACGATCTCCTGCAGCGCCTCGGGATCTCCCGTGGCGGAGACGAGCACACCGAGGGTCAGCTGCCCTCTGATGACCACCTGCTCGACATCGAGGAGGGCAACGGCCTGACCGGCCAGGGCACCCATGAGAACAGAGGTGACACCTGGCCGGTCGGGACCGGTGACGGTGAAGAGAACCGTCGTGGCGGTGTGTGCTGTTGCGTCTTTGCTCACCGGTCAGCGCGGGTCGGGATCCGGAGACCCCTCGTGCGAGCCCACGGTGAACGGCTCGCGACGAGCCTCTTCCATCTGACGGTCCTTGCCCGAGTCGTGACCCGGACCGACGTGCGCCTCGGCACGCATCCGCTCGATCATGTGCGGGTAGTGCAGCTCGAACGCCGGACGCTCCGACCGGATGCGGGGCAGCTCGGTGAAGTTGTGACGCGGCGGCGGGCACGAGGTGGCCCACTCGAGGGAGTTGCCGAAGCCCCACGGATCGTCGACGGTCACGACCTCGCCGTAGCGGTAGCTGCGGAACACGTTCCACAGGAACGGCAGGGTCGACAGGCCGAGGATGAAGGCACCGACGGTGGAGATCATGTTCAACGTCGTGAAGCCATCCGACGGCAGGTAGTCGGCGTAACGACGCGGCATGCCCTCGTTGCCCAGCCAGTGCTGCACCAGGAACGTCATGTGGAAGCCGATGAAGGTCAACCAGAAGTGGATCTTGCCGAGACGCTCGTCGAGCATGCGTCCGGTCATCTTCGGGAACCAGAAGTAGATGCCGGCGTAGGTGGCGAACACGATGGTGCCGAAGAGCACGTAGTGGAAGTGCGCGACCACGAAGTAGCTGTCGGACAGGTGGAAGTCCAGCGGCGGGCTCGCGAGCAGGACACCGGTCAGACCACCGAAGAGGAAGGTCACGATGAAGCCGACAGAGAAGAGCATCGGCGTCTCGAAGGTGATGTGACCTCGCCACATCGTCCCCACCCAGTTGAAGAACTTCACGCCGGTGGGCACCGCGATCAGGAACGTCATGAAGGAGAAGAACGGGAGCAGCACCGCGCCGGTGACGTACATGTGGTGCGCCCACACCGCCGCCGACAGGGCCGCGATCGCCAGGGTCGCGTAGATCAGGCCCGAGTAGCCGAAGATCGGCTTACGCGAGAAGACCGGGAAGACCTCGGAGACGATGCCGAAGAACGGCAGGGCGATGACGTAGACCTCGGGGTGTCCGAAGAACCAGAACAGGTGCTGCCACAGGATGGCGCCGCCGTTGGCCGGGTCATAGATGTGGGCACCGAACTGGCGGTCGACCTCGAGACCCAGCAGCGCCGCGGTCAGCAGCGGGAAGATCAGCAGGATCAGGACGCTGGTCACCAGGATGTTCCAGGTGAAGATCGGCATGCGGAACATCGTCATACCGGGTGCGCGGAGGCAGACCACGGTGGTGACCATGTTCACGGCACCGAGGATGGTGCCCAGACCCGAGACACCCAGACCCATGATCCACAGGTCGGCGCCGATACCGGGGCTGTGCACCGCGTCGGTCAGCGGCGTGTACGCCGTCCAACCGAAGTCGGCGGCACCACCGGGGGTGATGAAGCCGGCGATGGCGATCGTCGAGCCGAAGACGAACAGCCAGAAGCCGAGAGCATTGAGTCGCGGGAACGCGACGTCGGGCGAGCCGATCTGCAGCGGCAACACGAAGTTGGCGAAGCCGATGACGATCGGGGTTGCGTACATCAACAGCATCACGGTGCCGTGCATCGTGAAGAGCTGGTTGAACTGCTCGGTGGACAAGAACTGCATGCCCGGCATCGCGAGCTCACCACGCATCAGCAGCGCCATGAGGCCGCCGATGAGGAAGAACGCAAAGCATGCAGTGATGTACATCATGCCGATCAGCTTGTGATCGGTCGTGGTGAGCAGCTTGTAGATGAACGAACCCTTGGGCTGATAGCGCTCCGGGTATGGACGCACTGGAGCCACTTGCGTGGTGGGTTGGTCTACCGCGGTCACAGATCCTCCTCTTGCCCGAGCGCGAGGCCGAACCCCTTCGGCCGTCGGTCGGAACATGAACAAACAGAGCGCTGAGTAATGATCCTAAACCCTTCCCGGTGCCCGAGCCGACCGGGTCCTACGATCTGTCGTATTCGACCCCGCGGCGACCGTATCGGTAGTGCTCACAGCATATTTCCTCCACGACGCGCCAGGCTTCCTGAAGGGTGTGCGGCGCTCCCCGGCCCGCTGACCTGGTGTGCGCGTGGAAGCCGAGGATCTGCGCGGTGTCCCCGGTGCTAGGTTGGGCGGGTGCAGCGCAGGGTTACAGACGCCAGAACCATGGACTTCCGCCCCGGCCGTGCCGGCGTTTCCCGCGTCCGTCGCCTGAGCTGGACGGCCGTCGTCGGCGTGGCGGTCGCGGCGTCCGCCGCCTGTTCCGGTGAACAGGCCTTGACGACACCCGACGGCTCCCCCATCTCCACCAGCGTCACGCGGGTGGCCGAGGTGAACATCGTCTCCGCCGACCGCGACCCTGCGAAGACCTGTCTCGCGCCGACGGCTCCCGATCCCGGCACCGCCGATGTCGCCCGCGTGGTCGTGACCGACCCCGCCGTCCTCGACGCTCTCTGCGCGCTCGGCATCGGCCCCAAGGTGACTGCGGTGACCGCGGAGCCCGGCTCGGTTCCGGCCTACCTCGGCCCGCAGTTGTCGTCGGTACCCGCGATCGGATCGACGCCCGACGCCGCGGCGGTCGCGGCGGCCGACGCCGACCTCGTCCTCACCACCGCCGACACCGCCGCATCCGCGCGCGCCTTCGCGGGCGTACCGGCGGTCACCGTTCCGGCAAGCCGAGACGGGAAAGACGGGGACTGGAAAGAACAGTTCCAGGCGGTCGCCGACGCCGTGGGCCGCAGCGAGGCCGGCGCACAACGACTCGCGGAGTACACGACCGAGGCCGCCAAGACCGGGAGGCGGATGGACGCCGCGCACACCCAGGTGTCGCTCGTCCGGTTCGGCGACGGCTCGGAGACCATCGCCGGAATGGACACCTTCGCCGGCCAGGTCCTCGGCGACATCGGCGTCCAGCGACCCGGGCCGCAACGCGTCCCGGAATCCTTCCCCATCACCGACGACAACTTCCGCGACGCCGACGGTGACCTCATATATGTGAGCTTCGAGGGCGAGAAGGGCCAGGCCCATGGCGAGGACGTCCTCCTCAGCGATGAATGGCTCAGCCTGGGCGCCCCCGTATGGAAGCGTGTGCTCGCCGTGAACGACGAGGTCTGGTACGAGTCGCCGGGCCTGGCGGCCGCCTGGCTGGTGCTCAACGACGTCAAGGGTTCACTCGACGGCAACTCCTGAGTTCCCGACCGCGCCCTCGGTACGCCTTCGGATCAGCTGCGTCGAAAACCTTGCCGAGGACGCCCGGCCACATCAGGGTTGGCGCATGACCGTCACCGACGAATATCTCGCGAACAACGCCGAATACGCCAAGACCTTCACCGGTCCGCTGCCGCTTCCCCCGTCGAAGCATGTGGCGGTCGTGGCGTGCATGGACGCCCGCCTCGATGTCTACCGCGTCCTCGGCCTGAACCCGGGCGAGGCGCACGTCATCCGCAATGCCAGCGGCGTGGTCACCGACGACGAGATCCGGTCACTCGCGATCAGTCAGCGACTCCTCGGCACCACCGAGATCATCCTGATCCACCACACCGACTGCGGCATGCTGACGTTCACCGACGACGAGTTCAAGCGCGGAATCCAGGACGAGACGGGACAGAAACCGGAGTGGGCGGCCGAGTCGTTCGGCGATCTCGACGAGGACGTCCGCCAGTCCATCACCCGCATCGAGAACAGTCCGTTCGTCACCAAGACGACCTCGCTGCGCGGCTTCGTCTTCGACGTGGCGACGGGGCTGCTGCGCGAGGTCTCCTGAGCGTTCGGGGTCGGACACACCACCGCCCGGGCACACCACCGCCCGGGCACACCACTGCCCGGGTACGCCGTGGCGTACCCGGGCAGTTCGGTGTGCGGAGTTGTGGCGATTCGTCAGTCGTCCGAACTGTCCTCACCGGACCGCTTGACCGCTTCCGGAGCGTTCTCGCGGGTCGCCATACCGCCTTCGCGTCCGTGATCCTTCGGCCCCGGCGGGTCGGTGCGCACTTCTTCCTCGGCGCGCTCGCGCTCTGTCGACTTCCCCATCGGTACCTCCTGTGGTGGTCGGGCCGTTCGACAAACAGTAGCGCCTGAGCGCAGCGCTCCGACCGTGTCGGACGCCGTCGTTAGACTGTGCGTGATCCTCGATGCCATCCGACTCGCTGCGCAGCGGGCTGACTCCACCGGACTCCGCCCCCACGACCCGTACCGTCGCGCCCCTGCACGCCCTCTGGCGCCCGGGCGTCGGCATGGCGATGTGGGTGGAGGGTGACACCGCCGATCTCCCCGCTCCCCTCCGCGACGCCCTCACCGGCCGCAGGTTCCGCAGCGACATCCCGGTCATCGACGACGCAGGCCACCGGCAGTTCGTCCGCGCCGCCACGCTGGGAGTGGCGTCGGCGGTGGCGGTGCTCGACGCGTCACGTTCGGTCCCGGTCTGCGGTGACGTGCGGTGGTACCGCTACCTCCTCGACGGCGTGCGCACCTTCGTCGCGTCGGGTGCGGTGGCGCCCTCGGTGATGCAGATCGCCGGAGAATGGTTGCTCCGCTGGGTCGCCATCCCCACTCCCAGCTGGCGCAGCTGGCACGCCGTCGCGGTGGGCAGCGCACCGGATGCGCTGCTGCACAACGGTTCCGACGCCGCCCTGGACGATTTCATCGCCGAGCTCGTCGATCATGAATCCCGCGCCGCACTCGGCCGGTCCACCGCCCGCCTCGGGCAGCCCCGACCCGCCTCGCCGGTCGTGCGCGCGCTGCTGCCCGGCACCGACTCGGGCGCGCCGTGCTCGCCGGAGCGGCTCGCGGCCGCGGCCGGGGGCTGGTCGCGGTGGAACTCCGGCGCACCTCGCGACGATCGGTCGCTGATCCTGCGTCTACACGAACCCGAATACGACGATCTCGCCGAGAGTCAGTGGGACGACGCCTGGGACGACGACAGTTTCGGCATGCCCACCCGCGCGGAGGTCGCCGCCGACGCGCGCTGGCGTCTACAGGTCTGCCGGCGCAGCATCGACGGCCAGGTGGAGCCGGTCGCTCCCCATCGTCTCGACGCGCACGAACTCGACGAGCTGACGACCGCGCTGGCCACCGCCGTCCGCGAGTTCCCCGAACTCGGCCGAGCCGACCCCGACCGCGGCTCCCTGGACTTCCTGCTGCCCACCGAGGTGGCCGAGGAACTGTTCACCACCGGAGCCGCGGCGCTCGGCGCAGCCGGCATCCCGGTGCTGTTGCCGCGCACGATCGCCGAGGTCCGGCCGGGGCTGACCCTGCGCGCTCTTGCGCCACCCGGCGGCGGAGCGCCCGCCGCGATGGTCGGTCTGCGCGAGATCCGGGAGTTCGAATGGCGTCTCGCGCTGGGCGATTCCACCGACGCCATCACCCTGACCGATGCCGATCTCGACGAATTGTCCGGCCAGAAAGGCGATCTGGTCCGGGTACGTGGCGTCTGGGTGCGCGCCGAGGGCGCCGCCCTGTCGCGGGCCGCCGCATTCGTCACCGCGCAACGTGCACTGGCCTCATCCGAGCCACCCGCCGACTTCGGTGAACTGTTCGGCCTGGTCACCGGCCAATCGGACAAACTCCCCGTCCCCGTCACCCGCGTCGAGGGCCTGTCGTGGCTCGACGACGTCGCCGACGGCGGCTCCCTCCGACCCGAACCGGTCACTCCCCCAGCGGTTCTCGAAGCCGACCTGCGTCCCTATCAGCAACGCGGACTCGATTGGCTCGTCCATCTGTCGACGCTCGGGGTCGGCGGCGTACTGGCCGACGACATGGGCCTGGGAAAGACGCTGCAGGTGATCGCACTGGAATGCCACGAGCGGACCGTCGCAGGCGCTGATCTCGACGGCGCTGAATCCGGCGGCGCTGAATCCGACGGCGCTGAATCCGACGCTGCCGCGAAGCCCGGGCCGACGCTCGTCGTCTGCCCGATGTCGCTGGTCGGCAACTGGGCGCGCGAATTCGCACGGTTCGCCCCCACGCTGCGCGTCGCGATCCACCATGGGCCCTCCCGGTCGGCCGGCGCCGCATTCACCGCCATCCGCGACGCCGCCGACGTGATCGTGACCACCTTCGCGATCGCCGCACGCGATCACGAGATGCTGTCGGTCCGCCCGTGGCATCGCATCGTCGTCGACGAGGCCCAGCACGTCAAGAACGTCAACACCATCGCCGCCAAGGCCATCCGGAGCATTCCCGCCGCCCGGCGCCTCGCTTTGACCGGCACCCCCGTCGAGAACCGGCTCGAGGATCTGCGTGCGGTGATCGACCTGGTCAATCCCGGGCTCCTGGGGTCTGCGTCGGTATTCCGGGCGCGCTATGCCGAACCGATCGAACGTGACCGCGACCCCGCCGCGCTGCGTCGCCTGTCCGCGATCACCCGGCCGTTCATCCTGCGCCGCGAGAAGACCGACCCCGCGATCGCCGCGGACCTGCCGGAGAAGGCCGACTTCGCGGTCCGCGCGAACCTGACCGTCGAGCAGGCGGCGCTCTATCGCGCGATCATCGACGAGCTGATGGTCGCACTGCGCGACAAGCAGCAGCGGACCCTGCGCCGTCGCAACGTGCTGGCCGCACTGACCCGCCTCAAGCAGGTGTGCAACCACCCTGCGCACTACCTGGCCGACGGCACCGAACTCGTCCGGGACGGCGAACACCGTTCGGGCAAGGTCGAACTGCTCGCCGACATCGTCTCCACCGTCGCCGACGAGGGCGACCGGGCATTGGTCTTCACCCAGTTCGCCGCCTTCGGCGAGCTGCTCTCGGCCTGGCTGTCCGAACAGTTCGGCACCCAGATCCCGTTGCTGCACGGCGGTCTCGGCCGCACCGAACGGGACCGTCTCGTCGCCGACTTCCAGTCCGAGAGCGGACCGCCGCTGATGCTGGCCACACTGAAGGCCGGTGGCACCGGGCTCAATCTGACCGCCGCCAACCACGTCGTCCACGTCGACCGCTGGTGGAATCCGGCAGTCGAGGACCAGGCCACCGACCGCGCCTACCGGATCGGCCAGAACCAGAAGGTGTCGGTGTACCGATTCGTGTGCGTCGGCACCATCGAGGAGCGGATCGACGACATGATCGCCAAGAAACGCGAATTGTCGCGGCTCACGGTTGCGGCCGGCGAGAACTGGGTGTCGGATCTCGCCGACGACGAACTCTTCGAGCTGTTCCGCCTGCGCGATGAGGCGGTGAGCGAATGACCGTGCGCAAGAAAGGAACTCAGCGGCAGGGCAACCGCGGCACCATCGCGGTCCGCGGTTACGGTCTCACACCCTGGTCCCGCGCGTTCGTCGACGTCGTCGAGGGCCGCGGCCCAGACGGCGAGACGGTCGCCGACAGCCGGCGGATCACCAAGGCGCGCAGATACTTCCGCGACCGGCACGTACACGGTCTGCGCATCGCGTCGGGTTCGGTGACCGCCTCGGTCGAGGGCACACAGCTCGATCCGTTCGACGTTCTCCTGACCACCCGCACCGTCGACACCCCGACCCTGGCGACGCTGCTCCGCGACCACGATGCCGTCGAAGAGCTCATGCTGCTGACGCGCGGCGAACAACCAGCTACCCTCGGCGAACTGCTCGTGCCGACCGAGTCGGCGGACGTCGACACCGACTGCACCTGCCCCGACGACGCGCCGCGCTGCATCCACGCCCTGGTCACCTGCTACGAGATCGCGGCCGAGATCGACCGTTCGCCGCTGACGCTGCTCACCGTGATGGGCACCGACCTGCGAACGCTGCTCGGCGAGATCGACTCGCGGCCCGCGGTGAGGAGCACCCCGGACGACGCCGGGCCGTCGGAGTTCCTGCGGCCCGACGACTTCTACGGCACCACCGCGGCGCTGCCGCCGCTGCCGGCACCGCCGCGGATGAACCCGCTCACCGCACTCGACGGCACGGAGCTGCGGGCGGCACTGCGGGCGACCGGCGTCGCGCCGGCAGACATCGCCGAGGCCATCGACGAGCTCGGCGACCTCTACGACCGCCTCACCGCCGGCGATTCGTAGCGACAGTGCGCGCTATGTGCGCACTATCGCTACGAAATCCCCACCGGGACTAGAAGTCCCAGTCCTCGTCCTCGGTGTTGACGGCCTTGCCGATGACATACGAGCTGCCCGACCCGGAGAAGAAGTCGTGGTTCTCGTCGGCGTTGGGCGACAGTGCCGAGAGGATCGCCGGGTTCACGTCGGTCTCGTCCTTGGGGAACATCGCCTCGTAGCCCAGGTTCATCAGGGCCTTGTTGGCGTTGTAGCGCAGGAACTTCTTGACGTCCTCGGTGAGTCCGACCTCGTCGTAGAGCGTCTCGGTGTAGTCGCTCTCGTTGTCGTACAGCTCGAACAGCAGCTCGAAGGTGTAGTCCTTGAGCTCTTCACGACGCTGCGGGGTCTCGACCTCGAGGGCCCGCTGGTACTTGTAGCCGATGTAGTACCCGTGCACGGCCTCGTCTCGGATGATGAGACGGATCAGGTCGGCGGTGTTGGTGAGCTTGGCGCGGCTCGACCAGTACATCGGCAGGTAGAAGCCCGAGTAGAAGAGGAACGACTCGAGCAGCGTCGAGGCGACCTTGCGCTTGAGGGGGTCCTCGCCACGGTAATAGTCCATGACGATGCGTGCCTTGCGCTGCAGTTGCTCGTTCTCCTCCGACCAGCGGAACGCCTCGTCGATCTCCTTGGTGGAGCACAGGGTGGAGAAGATCGAGCTGTAGCTCTTGGCGTGCACCGACTCCATGAACGCGATGTTGGTGAGCACCGCCTCTTCATGGGGAGTGGTCGCATCCGGGATGAGCGAGACCGCGCCGACCGTGCCCTGAATGGTGTCGAGAAGCGTCAAGCCGGTGAACACCCGCATGGTGAGTTGCTTCTCGTACTCCGTCAGCGTGCCCCACGACGGGATGTCGTTGGACACCGGCACCTTCTCGGGCAACCAGAAGTTTCCGGTGAGGCGATCCCAGACCTCGGCGTCCTTGTCGTCGGGAACGCGGTTCCAGTTGATCGCCGAGACCCGGCTGACCAGCTTGATGGGTGCGCCGTCGGCGGGGCTGTGGCTCTCGGTGGAGGTCATGATTCTTCCTCGTCTAACGGGTCGAATTGGGGCAGGCGGTCCGCGAAGTGGTTGTCTCGCAATGGTTTACAACATGCACGAGACGCAACCCTCCACTTCGGTGCCCTCGAGCGCGATCTGGCGCAGACGGATGTAGTACAGCGTCTTGATGCCCTTGCGCCATGCGTAGATCTGCGCTTTGTTGACGTCGCGGGTGGTGGCGGTGTCCTTGAAGAACAGCGTCAGACTCAGGCCCTGGTCGACGTGCTGCGTCGCCGCGGCGTAGGTGTCGATGATCTTCTCGTAGCCGATCTCATACGCGTCCTGGTAGTACTCCAGGTTGTCGTTGGTCATGTAGGGCGCCGGGTAGTAGACGCGACCGATCTTGCCCTCCTTGCGGATCTCCACCTTTGCCGCGACCGGGTGGATCGAGCTGGTCGAGTGGTTGATGTAGCTGATCGAACCGGTCGGCGGCACCGCCTGCAGGTTCTGGTTGTAGATGCCGTCGCGCTGGACGGCCGCCTTCAGCTCACGCCAGTCGTCCTGGGTGGGGATGTGGATCCCGGCCTGGTCGAACAGATCCCGCACCTTCTGGGTGGCCGGCTCCCATGCCTGATCGGTGTACTTGTCGAAGAACTCGCCACTGGCGTACTTCGACTTCTCGAACCCGGTGAACGCCTTGCCCCGCTCCCGCGCGATCGTGTTCGACGCGCGCAGCGCATGGAAGAGCACCGTGTAGAAGTAGATGTTCGTGAAGTCGATGCCTTCTTCGCTGCCGTAGAACACCCGCTCGCGCGCGAGGTACCCATGCAGGTTCATCTGCCCCAGGCCGATGGCGTGCGAGTTGTTGTTGCCGTGCTCGATCGAGGGCACCGAGGTGATGGTGGTCTGGTCGCTCACCGCGGTGAGCCCGCGGATCGCGGTCTCGATGGTCTGGCCGATGTCGGGCGAGTCCATCGTCTTGGCGATGTTCAGCGACCCCAGGTTGCACGAGATGTCCTTGCCCACCTCGGCATAGGACAGATCGTCGTTGAAGGTCGACGCCGTCGACACCTGCAGGATCTCCGAGCACAGGTTGGAGTGGGTGATCTTGCCGTCGATCGGGTTGGCCCTGTTCACCGTGTCCTCGAACATGATGTAGGGATAGCCCGACTCGAACTGCAGCTCGGCGAGGGTCTGGAAGAACTCGCGCGCCTTGATCTTGGTCTTGCGGATCCGACGGTCGTCGACCATCTCCTGGTACTTGTCGGTGACGTTGATGTCGGCGAACGGCACACCGTAGACGCGTTCGACGTCGTACGGGCTGAACAGGTACATGTCGTCGTTGTCCTTGGCCAGCTGGAACGTGATGTCCGGGATGACCACGCCGAGCGACAGCGTCTTGATGCGGATCTTCTCGTCGGCGTTCTCTCGCTTGGTGTCGAGGAAGCGGTAGATGTCGGGGTGGTGGGCATGCAGGTAGACCGCACCCGCACCCTGACGCGCACCGAGCTGGTTGGCGTAGGAGAAGGAGTCCTCGAGCAGCTTCATGATCGGGATGACACCCGAACTCTGGTTCTCGATCTTCTTGATCGGCGCGCCGTGCTCACGAATGTTGGACAGCAGCAACGCAACCCCGCCGCCGCGCTTGGACAGCTGCAGCGCCGAGTTGATGGAGCGGCCGATGGACTCCATGTTGTCCTCGATGCGGAGCAGGAAGCACGAGACCGGCTCGCCGCGCTGCTTCTTGCCCGAGTTGAGGAAGGTCGGCGTGGCCGGCTGGAAACGTCCCTCGATGATCTCGTCGACCAGGTTGCGGGCGAGGGCCGTGTCGCCGTCGGCCAGCGTCAGCGCCACCATGCACACCCGATCCTCGAACCGCTCGAGGTACCGCTTGCCGTCGAAGGTCTTGAGCGTGTAGCTCGTGTAGTACTTGAACGCCCCCAGGAACGTCGGGAACCGGAACTTCTTGGCGTAGGCGTGCTTGAAGAGCCCCTTGACGAACTCGCCGTCGTACTTGGCGAGGACCTCGGGCTCGTAGTAGTTCTCCTCGACGAGGTACTCGAGCTTCTCGTCGAGGTCGTGGAAGAAGACGGTGTTCTGGTTGACGTGCTGCAGGAAGTACTGGCGTGCGGCCTCGCGATCCTTGTCGAACTGGATCTTTCCGTCGGCGTCGTACAGGTTGAGCATCGCGTTGAGCGCGTGGAAGTCGAGCTCGCCGGGCTCATGCCCCGACGGACCGGCGTGCACGCCCGATTTGCTGGCTGAGGTTGTGTCCGAGACGGCGGCGGTGGGCGACACGACAGATGACTCCTGCGGATTGTGGTGACTGGTGACCGGGTGCCTGTGAGGGCAGAGTATGGGTGGGGTGTGACAAGGAGGGGTGTGACAGGGCGTCAGGCGGGCGAGGCGTGCAGCGACTCACCTGTCGCGAACGCCGGACTCAGGGCGAAGTCGGCGAGTCCCGCTCGTACGCGGTCGACGTCGTCGGTGGTGCCCATCAATTCGAACCGGTACAGGTAGGGCACGCGACATTTGCGCGAGATGATGTCGCCGGCGTGACAGAACTCCTCACCGAAGTTCGTGTTACCCGCTGCGATCACCCCCCTGATCAGCGATCGGTTGTGTTCATCGTTGAGGAAGCGGATGACCTGCTTGGGTACGTGACCGCCGGGCTTGCCGGTCGCTCGTCCACCCCCGTAGGTCGGGCAGACCAGCACATACGGTTCGTCCACAGAAAAATCACCGGTCCGGTCGGCCACCGGGATGCGCAGTGCGCGAATCCCCAGCTTGCCGACGAACCGGTGTGTGTTCTCGGAAACGGAGGAGAAGTACACGATCAACGGCGTCACAGCCGACATGTCTCCTCCAACCCTTGCTGACTCTCATTCGATGGTGCCCGCTCCGGGCGGAACACCCGTGGGACGGCTGTCGGTTCCAACGCCGGAACCGGCGCGGCCATTTCCTCGATGCCACTGCCTCGACGCAACGCCTCGACGCGACTCCCTCGGCGGCGGATCCGGCTTCCCCGTCGGATCGCGCTCGGACTTCACAGGAGCCCGGACCAGAAGATCTGGCGTCTCGGCGCCGCCTGCTGAGGCGAGGCCGATGAGGTCAGGCAGCTGCGGTGGCGAGTTCCTTGATGCGGTCGGGACGGAAGCCCGACCAGTGCGAGTCGCCGACGACCACGACGGGCGCCTGCAGGTAGCCGAGGGCCATGACGTAGTCACGCGCCTCGGGATCTTCGGTGATGTCGATGATGTCGTAGGCCAGACCCTGCTTGTCGAGGGCCTTGTAGGTGGCGTTGCACTGGACACATGCCGGCTTGGTGTAGACGGTGATGGACATTCGGAGTGCTCCTCGGGTCGAAGGAATCGCCAGTGACGTGCGGTTTCCCAGCGTGAAGATCGTGACTTGAATCACTGACTTCCTGGCGTTCTCCGAGGAGTCGAACTGCTCTCGTCGTCTGCCTGGCTGGTAGTGAAAACACTACACCTAGTGGCTGACAATTCTGGGCACCACAAGGGGTTGTGAATAACATTCGTGGAAGACATGCAGGTCGCAGCGGCGCATGATCGTGAATTCCGGCGTGTCCCGCGCACGCCCGGCGTGTCGCGCACAGGTTGTCCAGTGGTGGTCCACAACATGTCCACCGGCAGTCCACAGCCCCGGTGACACGACGACGCCGCACCGGGCGGGAGCCCGACGCGGCGTCGTGGAAGAGCGGGAGAGCCCTCAGGCGTTGACGGCGACCTCGTCGACGAGGCGGCGGACGGAGGCGACGACCTTCTCGACGACGGCCGGGTCTTCGATGCCGGCCTCGGGAAGGGCGGTGATCTGCAGACCGAGGTCGGCGTCCTCGATCGCGCGCCCACCGGCGATGCCCACCGACTTGCGGGTGTCCTCGCGGGTCCAGAGTCCCCCGTACTGGCCGAGGCCCGCACTCAGGACGGCGACGGGCTTACCGGTGAGGGCTCCGACGCCGTAGGGACGCGAGAGCCAGTCGATGGCGTTCTTCAGGGCGGCCGGCATGGTGCCGTTGTACTCAGGGGTGGCGATGACCACGCCGTCGGCTGCGCCGACGACCTCACGCAACGCCGTCACGTTCGCGTCGAGCTGCCCCTCGACGTCGAGGTCCTCGCTGTAGAACGGGAGTGCGCCGAGGTCGTCGACGACAGTGATGCGGACTCCGGCCGGTGCGTTGTCCGCAGCGACGTGAGCCAGCTGCCGATTGACCGACCCTGCGCGCAGACTTCCGACCAGCGCCACCAGTTCGACGACTCGTTCCGACATGTCTTTCCCTTCCGTAGATGCGCGGCCCCTTACTGGACCGCGAAGTTCGACGCCTTCAACCGGACCAAGGTCCGATTGATTCCGGGTCGCGATGAACAGTTACGCTCATCACGTGCCGAACGGGCCCGACCACTCCCCGCTCCATGTCTCTCTCAACCCCACGGGGACCGAACGTGCCGACGCCGCACGTAACCGGCGACTGTTGCTGGCTGCCGCGAAGAACCTGATCGACCACCACGGTGCCGCCGCGGTGACGATGGAGGCGGTGGCCCGCGAGGCAGGTGTGGGCAAGGGCACGGTGTTCCGACGCTTCGGTAGCCGTACCGGACTGATGCTCGCGCTCCTCGATCACTCCGAGGCCGAGATGCAGCAGGCCTACCTGTCCGGTCCGGAGCCGCTGGGGCCCGGCGCACCACCGCTCGACCGGCTGCTCGCCTACGGACGCGCCCGGCTCAAGCTCACCTGCGACCACCTCGACATCCTGTTGGAGGCCGGCGCGGCGGCCGAGGACTTCATGACTCATCCGGTTGCGCGGACCTCGACGCAGCATGTCCAGATCCTGTTGCGCCAACTGGGTTTCGGTGACGAGCTCGATTTCGTGTCGCTGGCGGTGCAGGCCCCGATGTCGGCGACTTCGGTCCGGTACCTGATGGTCGATGTGGGCCTCGACCTCGAGACGGTCACCGCTCAGTGGCAGCAGATGGTCACGGCCCTTGTCGACGGACACGGCCGCCGCTGATCGTCGTCGAGGGTGCCGCATCGGTATCAGCGGACGCTCGCCGCGCGCCGATCGCGGCGTACCCATAGCCTTGGTCCCTGTGAAGGCAGTCATCATCGGCGCGGGTATGGGCGGGGCGTCCGCGGCCATCGCACTCAAACAGCTGGGACTCGAGGTCGAGGTCTACGAGCAGGTCACCGAGAACAAACCCGTCGGTGCGGCGATCTCGGTGTGGTCCAACGGCGTCAGGTGCCTCAACCATCTCGGCCTGGAAGAGGAGACCGCCGCGCTCGGCGGCATCGTCGACTCGATGAGTTACGTCGACGCCTTCACCGGAGAGACCATGTGTCGCTTCAGCATGCAGCCGCTCATCGACGAGGTCGGGCAACGGCCCTACCCCATCGCGCGCGCCGAACTGCAGCTGATGCTGATGAACGCCTTCGGTCACGACGACATCAACTTCGGCAAGAAGATGGTGGCCGTGCACGACGGCCCTGCCCAGGCGACCGTCGAGTTCGCCGACGGCACCAGCGCCAGTGGCGACATCGTGATCGGCGCCGACGGCGCGAAGTCGCTGACCCGCGACTACGTGCTCGGCAGCCCGGTGGAGCGGCGCTATGCCGGTTACGTCAACTTCAACGGTCTCGTCCCGGTGGACGAGAGAATCGGTCCGGCCACCGAATGGACCACCTACGTGGGTGATTCACGACGGGTGTCGGTGATGCCGGTGGCCGGCAACCGTTTCTACTTCTTCTTCGACGTCCCCATGCCCGAAGGCGTCCCGTTCGAACGCGGCACCGCCCGCGAGGTGCTCGCCGAGGAGTTCGCCGCGTGGGCCCCCGGCGTGCACACCCTCATCGGCGCACTGGAGCCGGGCGCCACCAACCGCGTGGAGATTTACGACACCGATCCGTTCCACACCTGGGTGAGGGGTCGCGTGGCAGTCCTGGGCGACGCCGCGCACAACACCACGCCGGACATCGGCCAGGGCGGATGCTCGGCGATGGAAGACGCCGTCGCGTTGCAATTCGCCTTCCGCGACAATCCCGATGACCCGCACGCCGCGCTGGCCGCCTACGAGGCATCGCGCACCGAACGCGCCGCGGACCTCGTGCTCCGGGCCCGCAAGCGTTGCGACGTGACGCACGGCAAGGAGCCGGAGAAGACTGCCGCCTGGTACGAGGAACTGCGACATGAGGACGGCACCAACGTCATCCGCGGCATCGTCGGCAATATCGTGGGCGGGCCCCTGACCGCATAGGTTCGCTCACAGATCCCGACCCCGCGAGGTCCGGGGAGACGCTATTCGCCGTCGGGCGCGATGCCGGTCGTCTCGAGCCCGTCGTGGGCGACGAGAGCCGCTCCCCGCGACAGCGTGGGTCCGGGCGCGAGCAGCGACACCACCGACCAGGGAGCACGTGCGGGCGAGTCGCCGAGTCCGAGAACCCCACCGGTCTCGAAGTCCGGGACGCCGAAGCGCACACCCGAGTCGTTCACGTAGAACAGCGATTCGGTGCGGGTGCTGTCCGCCTCATTCCCGGTGACCTGGATGTACTCACCCGAACCCGGCGGCAGGAACACCTGGTCGAGGGCGGGCCCCGAGCCGTCGGCTGAGGTCAGCCGGACCGGGATGTCCTTGGAGCCCAACGGGAGTGACCGGCCGGCCAGCAACGACGTCTCGGCGCGCGGTTCACCGGCGCCGCGACTCCAGGTGCGGCACAGTACCGGGTCGCCGGCGACGCCGAGCAACGCCGGTGTCTGCTCCGGGAAGTCGGAGATCGGTAGGTCCCGCACATTCTCCAGCGCGGCGAGTTGTCCCGGGGCAACCGTGGTGACCGGGGCGGCGCCGTTCGGGTCGGCCAGACGCATCATCTCAGCGGCCGGTGCGCTGATCTCCTGGACTCCGTTGCGCAGCACCACATGGTAGGTGGTCGCGTCGTCGACCCCGACCGACCTGACCACGGTCCCGACGGCGGAACCGTCGACGGCGCCGGGCCGTCCGGCGCCCGGGATCGCGGGCACCGCGAGCGGGTCGACGAGCGGAAACGCGTTGAGCAGACCCGCGGTCATCCGTCGCGGGGTGGCGGCGTCGAGGCCCAGCGCGCGCAGGACGGGCGCATCAGCGGTGTCGACGGCGGCGCGGACGGGACTCCAGGAGCCGTCCCGGAACAGCTGGTAGATCAGGAACGTCTCGCCACCGGCCGTCACGAGAACCGCGTCGGCGGGACGGGCGACACCGATCGCGTTCCCGAGTTCCGGGTCGTCGGCGATGACCGTCTGCACGATCGACTCCACCGGCGACGTCGAGGACACGGTCGAGGAATCGCACACCGTCCACGTCGAGGCGCCCGAGTGCGCGGAACCGGGCAGCGACGCCGGGGCTCCGGGAATCCCGAGCAGGGGTCCGCGCGGGTAGGGCTTGAGTTTGTTGTCCCCCAACGACGTCGGGGATGCGGAGCTGCCGGTGATCAGTCGGGCCGAGGCGAGATTGAGGACCGGGTGCAGCGTGTCCTCGATGAGGACGTGCGTGGCGCCGCTGTTCTTGCTGACCAGGATGGTGGCGTCACCGACCGAACCCTGCGGCCGGATCAGGCCCCAGATCCCGCAGCCGCCGAGCAGCAGCAGACCGAGAACGGTGCCGACGACGAGGGCTTGCAGCTGAGAACGCATCGGGTCGTGCAGCATCCGCACGTCCCGGCGCACGAGCGCGTGTTCGAGCCGCTTGATCAGGAAACGGTAACCGTTCACCTGAGCCTTGGTCGTCAGCTGACGTGCCACGACTCCCCCTGTCCCGACCGAATCCCCCGAGCTCGACGCGATCGCCGGGGACGGTTGTGATCTCCCACGGCATACCCCCTGCCGCGCGGTAGTAGCCTAACCGACAAACAGGGCCCTGACGTGTGGGGCGCCACCGGCTGTGGACGCGGTATCGGCGGGCGCGGTCGTGCACTGTCAGCACCGGTGATCGAGGGGGTCGAACCGTGGATCGGAACACGCGCGCGATGGGACTGCGCACGCTTGTGGTGATCGAGGTCATCCTGGCCGCCGGTCTCGTCATCTGGACGCTGTCGGGCAGTGTGTGGGGAAGCTCTGCGCTGGTGGCGGCGGTGATCGCCGCGGCCGGACTGGTGCGCGTCCGCGGGCGACAGTCCCTGTTCGGTCGGCTGGCCGGGCGACTGTCCTTCTCGTGGTCGCGGATCCGGCGCGACGCCGCCGACCTGTCGCCGGCCCCCTTCGACATCCCCCTCGCCACCCCGGGCGCGCACACCGCGGCACAGCGGTCGTCGGCGCCGACCACCATCGGTGCCCGCTGGGTCGGCGACACCCTGGTGACGGTCGTCCGGATCGATCCGGGTGGTCCCGCGGTCACCTACCTCACGCCGGGCAACAGCACTCTCGCCGACCCGGCCGGTCAGGTGGTGCCGCTCGACACCCTCGCCGCGTGCATCAACCCCTACGACATCCGGCTCAGCTCCATCGAGGTCATCAGTCACGGTGTGCGCGTATGGGGTTCGGGCGTCGCGCCGGCAACCTACGACCGCACTCTCGGACCTCTGTCGGCGACCGCCCAGAGGTCGGTGTTCGTCGTCCTGCGCCTGAACCCGCTCGACTGCGCCGACGCCGTCGCCCGCCGCGGCGGCGGTGCTGCCGGTGCGCTGCGCACCGCGACCGTCACCACCCGCCGGGTGGCCAAACGTCTTGCGGAGAGCGGGTTGTCGACCACGATCCTCTCCGCCGGACAGATCACCGCGATCGGCACGCAGCTGACCGAGGGCGCGAGCCTGGACTCGTTGACCGAAGAATGGGGGTCGGTGGGTGTCGCGGGCCTCCGGATGCGCAGTGCCGCCGTCGAACCCGACGCCCTCGGTGCCGTCCTGCGCGACATCTGGGTCAACCCGGCCGTCTCCACAACCGTCACCGTCCGACTCCGCCACGTCCCCGCCGAACGCCGGCGCCGCGACGGCCGCTCGACTGTCGAGGTCTCCGGCGTCGTACGGTTCAACGAGTTCCCCGCGGCCCACCGGGCTCTCTCGTCGTGGCCGGCCGGCCTGAAACCCCTCGACGGATGCCAGTTCGACGCCCTCGCGGTCGGTCTCCCCATCGCCACACCCACGCGTCTCGACCGAAACCTCCCCGCGCTCACCGGCTCCGACGCCGATGAATTCCTGGCCTCGGTCCGGCTTCCGGCGGGCGGTTGCGGCCAGCTCATCGGCGCCGACCACGCCGGCCGGGCAGTCGCGACCCGCCTGCTCGGGCCCGGGATCTCCACCGTGTCGGTCGCCGCGGGGATCCACGTCGTCGCGCAGATCGCATTGCGTGCGGTGGCCATCGGCGCGGCGGTCCGGGTACACACCGACCGACCGCACCGCTGGACCCCGGTGGTCGCCGCGATCGGCGACCCCGGCGCGTTGTCCCTCGCCGCCGACCGAACCCCCACCCGGCCCGGACCGGCGCTGGTCATCGTCGACGGCGTCGCGCCGCCCCCGCCCCAGGCCGACACCACCCGGCTGATCGTCGTGGCTCCCGGGCTCGGCGATCCCGACGGCGGGTCCACGGTCGCACTGCGGCAGAATCCACGTGCGCCGCAGGACATCTCGCTGGATGCGGGCGGTCAGACGATCCTGGTCACCATGGTCGCGACCCCGGACGAGTGGAACCTGATCGGCGGCTACCCCGAGCCGACCGCCAACGCCCCGACGGTCACCATCCGGCGCTGACGGTCACTCCACGGCACTGGCCACGGGCGACGAGTGCCCCGGCCGCGCGGTCACCGAGACCGGAACCAGCGCACGGTAGAACACCGCGCGAGCCGACGCCGCGTGAACGGTGACGTCCGGGTCGTCGTGGGTGATCCACAACGCCCGACCCGCGGGCACGGTCAACGGCGCGCCGCCGGCGGGCCGAACCTCCACGGCACCGCTCAGGACGGCCAGGATCTGCGGCCCCGGCATGTCGAAACTGATCGACGAGGCGTGATGGAGCCCGGTGCCGTCCAATTCGACTCGCGACAGCCTGAATTCGGGGGCCGGGGTGAGATAGATCCGTTCGGCACCGATCGTCCGCACCGGCGGCGAGAGCGCCGCGGCATCGACCGGGGTGAAGTCGAGGACACGCAACAGTTCGGGTACGTCGATGTGCTTGGGCGTCAGCCCACCGCGTAACACGTTGTCGGAGTTGGCCATGATCTCCACACCCGTGCCGCGTAGGTACGCGTGTAGGTTGCCCGCGGCCAGATAGAGAGACTGTCCCGGCTCCAGGTGGATGTTGTTGAGCAACAGCGACGCGAGCACTCCCGGGTCGTTCGGATAGTCCTCACCGAGCTCGCACACCGTGCGCAACTCCGCGGTGAACTCGGTCTCGCCGGTGCTCAGCGCAGCGACCGCACCGTTGAGCACGGCGGGCACGAGCTGCCTGATCAACGACTCCGGCAGCGTGAGCCAGGTGGTGAACAGCGCCCGCAGGCCCTCCGAATCCGGTTGTCCGGCGAGCATTCCCAGGTACGGATCGAGCTCACTCACCTGCAATTCCCGGAGAAGACGAATGGTCACCTCGGGTGTACGGAAACCGGCCAGCGCGTTGAACGGGGTGATCGCGACGATCAACTCGGGCTTGTGCCACGGGTCGCGGTAATTGCGGTCGCGGGCGTCGATGGCCAGGCCGCGGGCGTTCTCGCGTTCGAACCCCGCGCGTGCCTGCTCGGAGGACGGATGTGCCTGCAGCGACAGTGGTTCCTCGGCGGCGAGGACCTTGAGCAGGAACGGGAGTCGGTTGCCGAAGGCGGCCGTACTCTCCGCACCGAGAGCCCCGAGGGGGTCTGCGTCGATCACGTCGACGAGGTCCTGCTCGACGCCGTTGACGTCGATGCAGCGCGCCGAACCCGCCGGATGCGAACCGAACCACAGTTCCGCCTCGGGGTGCGCCGAGGGCACCGGCCTGCCCTGCATCGACGCGATCGCCGTCCGGGAACCCCACGCATAGGGGCGCACCACACCGTCGATGATTCTCATTGCATCGTGTTCCCAACCAGACGGAGGTACACCGCCGCCATCTCGACCCGTAGTGCCACGATCAGGAAATCCCGGACATCCCCCGGGCCGTCGGCCACCGGATCATCGCCGGGCGCCGGGCGCAGGTCGTCCCACTGCGCGACGCCGGCACCGGCATCTGCCGGCGCACCCTCCGCGCGATCGGCGCCGACCACCAGGTCCACGTCGCCCAGGCCGGCGACCCGCTGCCTGGTGTACCACTCGCGGCGGGCGGTCGAGACCACCAGCACACGGGGCGTCTGCGCCGGGGGTGGGCCGTCGATGTCGGGGTCGTAGAAGATCGAGTCCGCGGCAGGCGCCCCGCCGGACCTCGCCTCGAGCAGGCGCGACATCCGTGAGACATCGGCGAGTTCGGCTGCGGCACCGACGACTCCGGCCAGACCCACCAGGCTGGTGACGGCATGTCGCGCCACGACGGCTCCCGCCGGACTGTCCGCGCTCCACACCGAGGGGCGGTCCTGGATGCGCAGGGCCAGCGACTTCGCCCGGTTGCGGAAGGTCTCGCGACCGGGGTGGTCGGCGGATGCCTCCTCGTCGAGGGCGTCGGCCAGTTCGTCGAGCACGGGCGCCGTACCGGTGAAGCGAACCTGCGACAGCGCCCCGAACACCGCCAGGAGTGCGGCCACGAAGCCCACGAACCGGAACCGGGGTTCGATGTCGAAACGCGGCGAAAGATCTATTCCGTTGCCGCCCAACGCATCCCGAAGCGGGCCCGCGACCGGGGCGACCACGACGACCTCGGCCCGCCTGCGATGAGCACGCGCCGCCGCATCGGCCAGGGACATGTCGCCGGCATCGTCGCCCGCGACGACCACCACGTCGAGCGGTCCGACCCAGCCGGGCAACACCGGACCGCTCACCACGGGTACGTCCACACGCGAGGCGAGAGTCGCGACCGCGAGTTCCGCGGCCCGATGCGACACACCGCTGGCGCCGTGGACCACGACGACGCTGCGGGGCCGGAGATCGGCCAGGGGCGCGAGGACACCCTCACGAGCCGCTTCGGCGACTGCGCGGACCTGCGCGCCCGCGAGGGCGACAGCTCTCAGCAACCCGTCGAGATCCGCGGAGATCAGCTCCTCGGCATCATCGAGGTCAGGGGAACCGGTACGCATGTGACCAGGGTAGCCAGCCCGCGGTGTCGGCGCCCACGTACGCGGCACAGACGTCGCGACGGACCCCCGGCGATCGGTCGGGCCGGTACTCGTCTCGCGGCCCCCGACAGCGACAACAGGTTCCACGCCCCCCGCGTGGTGGTGTCCGGTCAGTCGACCGGATCCGGTAGAACCCGAAGATGTCCGCGACGACCGGGACGGGGTCGCGTCTGATGGCGTGGCGCACCCGCGCCGCCCGCGGACTGCGGGTCGACGGGACCTGCCCGGTGCCGACCGGAACGACGATCCTCGACGGCGGCGTCCACCCCGGCATCGGCCAGACGGGAGTCACCCAGACGGGGCCCGTCGAAGGCGTCGAGCGAATCGACCGGGCCGCGGTCCACGAAACGGGGACGACCACCGCCCGCCACGGCACCGGCCTCACGGACAGCCTCGGCGAGCGCCGTCAGTTCCTGATCCTCCGCGGGCGGCGCCGAGAAGCCCCGCTCGCTGCGCAGCATCTCCCAGCCGCGCGGGACGGTGATCCGGCGGGCATGGTCATCGCACAGATCCCAGGAGTGCGGCTCCACCGACGTCGCGAGCGGGCCGATGACCGCGGTCGACTCGGAATAGACGAAGGTCAGGGTAGCCACCGCGGATCGGGCGCAGCCGGGTCGGCAGCACAGACGGGGAAGCTTCACGTGACGAGATTAGCCCTCGCCGCCTACAACCACTGCGGCGACACGCTCAGAACGAGGCGCCACCGGGCGAGACACCGGCCACCCCGACCTCCTAGACTCGCGCCATGCGCATCGACCCGAAGCCGGCTCCTCGTGGCTCCTCCGGAACCCCGGGGCCCCGACGCGGCCGTCGGCGTCCGGGGCGTCATCGCGACCGGCGCGGTCGCGGGCTGCGGTCGCCGCTCCTGCCCCAGGGAGTACCCGCCTACAACAGCCGGTCCGACGAGTTCGACGCCGTCGCGCTCGAGGCCTTCGCCGAGATCGACGCGCAGTGGCACGATCAGATCGCGGGCCTGGACATCGCCGTCGACGAGATCCCACGACTGCTCCCCCGCGATCCCGAGACCGTCGAGTGGCCCGATGAGGTGACCGCCGACGGTGCGGTGCCGCTGGCCCGCCTCATCCCGGCGGGCATGGATGTGAACGGCGTGCCGACGCGGGCGCAGATCATCCTGTTCCGCCGGCCGCTGGAGTCGCGCGCCAAGAAGGGCAGCGAACTCCTGGATCTGATCCACGAGGTTCTGGTGCAGCAGGTTGCCACGCATCTGGGAGTCGACGAAGACACCATCGACCGCGGACCAGAGTGATCCGCGGTCGATAACCGATGTCTGTCGTGTCGCCCGCAGGAGTGGACGACGCCGGGCCCAGAACCTCGCCGGGCCCAGAACCTCGCCGGGCCCAGAACCTCGCCGGGCCCAGAACCTCGCCAGGCTCAGAACATCAGTGCAGTGGCGATGGTGTTGTGATCGTGAGTCGTCGTCGGACGCTCAGATGATGCCGCGCTTGAGCCGACGGCGCTCGCGCTCGGACAGTCCGCCCCAGATACCGAAGCGTTCGTCGTTCTGGAGGGCGTACTCGAGGCATTCGGGCTTGACCTCGCAGCCCTGGCAGATCCTCTTGGCCTCCCGGGTCGATCCGCCCTTCTCGGGGAAGAACGCCTCGGGATCGGTCTGCGCACAGAGGGCGCGGTCCTGCCACTGTTCCTCGACTGCGTCGAACAGGGCGTCGAAGTCGTTGGGCACCAACGAGAGATGCCGCGCAGCGCTCGGCTCGTGGCTGTCCATGGTCGGGTCGCCGAGGATGCCTGCGTCGGGATCGACCCCGATGACGGCCGCCTGAGCGGTGCCACCGATCATCGAATCATCAACGGGGCCAAGGGTGTTGAACTCGGCAACGAATTGTGGGCGGTTATGTGCTTCAAGCGGATTGCCGATCGGGTTGTCCAAAGCCATCGTCGGCGCCTCCTAGCTCGGGATGTTTGGTAGTTTGCTGTCCTTTGCGAACACGGCCGGTGCCGCACCCACCACTGCTGCCACACCACTTGTACTACGACTGCGGCAACTGCCCACATCGTCATACACACAGCGCCCGAGCGACGGCACTTCAAGTGTCGGCACCGACCCTCTTCCGAGTTCGAACATGTGATCGAATCCGTTGGTGTCCAGCGGTTCTCGACCTCCGAGGTTCTCTATCGCAAACCCGGAATGACACTGATGTGATTACACACGCCCAAGGCGGTCCCGGTCAAGTTGAAGACAAAGATTCTCTTAATACCACTGCGATCGGACATCTCTGTGGCTCGACACGACCTGGAGCGAACTCCGCTACCAAAGTCACATCGGTGTGCCGCGTCCGCCGTGACGGCCGGGCGGCGTTCGACAGCCACGTACGGCACCGCCGCACCGCCCATTAGAGTGACGGTGTGAAGGAGTACCAGCTGTGAAGGTGACCGTACTCGTCGGCGGCGTGGGAGGGGCACGTTTCCTCCTCGGGCTGCGCGAGCTGCTCGGTCCGACGGCGTTCCCACTCCCCCAGGACGATGCATCACCCGGCACTCCGGGCGATCACGAGATCACCGCGATCGTGAACGTCGGCGATGACGCGTGGATGCACGGGGTGCGGATCTGTCCCGACCTCGACACGTGCATGTACACCCTCGGCGGTGGCATCGATCCCGACCGGGGATGGGGCAGGCGCGACGAAACCTGGCACGCCAAAGAGGAACTCGCCGCCTACGGTGCCGATCCAGACTGGTTCGGCCTCGGCGACCGCGATCTCGCGACCCATCTGATCCGCACCCAGATGCTCGATGCCGGCTACCGCCTGTCCGACGTCACCGCGGCACTGTGCCGCCGGTGGAACCCCGGTGTGCGCCTGTTGCCGGTGACCGACGACCGGCACGAGACCCACGTGGTCATCGCCAAACCGGACGGCGAGGAGGGCGAGCGGGTCGCGATCCACTTCCAGGAGTGGTGGGTGCGGCACCGCGCACAGATCCCGACGTTCGGCTTCGCACAGGTCGGCTCCGACGACACCGCACCCGCCCCCGGCGTGCTCGACGCGATCTCCGACGCCGACGTCATCCTGCTCGCGCCGTCGAACCCGGTGGTGAGTATCGGTGCCATCGTCAGCGTTCCGGGCATGCGCAGTGCGCTGCGACAGACCAAGGCACCCGTCGTCGGCATCTCGCCGGTCATCGACAACCGGCCCCTGCGCGGTATGGCCGACGAGTGTCTCTCCGTGATCGGGGTGGAGTCCTCGGCAGCGGGCATCGCCGCGCATTACGGGGCACGCAGCGGCAACGGCATCCTCGACGGCTGGCTCATCGCCGAGGGCGACCACGCCGCGGTCGACGGTGTCGCCGTCGGCGCGGCCCCGCTGCTGATGACCGACCCCGCCGCCACCGCGCAGATGATCCGCGCGGCCTGCGCCCTGGTCGGTGTCGCACTCCCCGACACGAATGCGGGCACGGCGTGAGACCACGCACCGACCATCGCGCCGCGGGAAGCCTCGAGATCCGTCCGGTCACCGGCCTGCCCGAGTTCACCACCGGTTCCGATGTCGCCGCCGAGATCCTCTCCGCCGCACCCTGGTTGGCCTCCGGTGACGTCCTGGTGGTGACCAGCAAGATCATCTCCAAGGCCGAGGGGCGCATGGTCGGGGCACCGACCGATCCCGACGAGCGCGACGCTCTGCGCCGCCGACTCGTCGAGGCGGAGTCGGTCCGCGTGCTCGCCCGCAAGAACCGCACCCTCATCACCGAGAACCGGCTGGGCCTCGTCCAGGCCGCAGCCGGTATCGACGGCTCGAACGTGCGTTCCGATCAGCTCGCCCTGCTCCCCGAGAATCCCGACCGCAGCGCCGCCGAACTCCGGCGCGGCATCGCCGAGGCGGCCGGCCTCGACGTGGCGGTGATCATCACCGACACGATGGGCCGCGCCTGGCGCAACGGCCAGACCGATGTGGCCATCGGCGCCGCGGGGATCGGGGTCACCCACCCCTACGACGGCGGTACCGACGACTACGGAAATCCGTTGGTGGTCACCGACATCGCGATCGCCGACGAGCTGGCCGCCGCGGGCGACCTGGTGAAGGGAAAGCTCGCTGCCGTCCCCGTCGCCGTGGTGCGCGGACTCACCCCGGTCGACAACGGCACCACCGCGGCCGATCTGATCCGTCCGGCCGAGGAGGACCTGTTCCGGCTCGGCACCGAGGAGGCGATCGCGCAGGGCCGTCGAGAGGCCATCCGGACGCGCCGCTCGGTGCGTTCCTTCGCCGACCGACCCGTCGACCCCGATGACCTGCGCGCCGCGCTCGGCGACGCACTGACCGCTCCCGCGCCGCATCACACCCACCCGGTTCGCTTCGCGTGGGTACGTTCGGCCGACCGGCGTCGTGAGTTGCTCGACGCGATGACCGAGCAGTGGCAGGCCGACCTCGAATCCGACTCCAAGACAGCCGAATCCATCGTCAAGCGACTCCGCCGCGGCCGGATACTCTACGACGCCCCGGAACTGGTCATCCCGTTCCTCGTGCCCGACGGCGTCCACGAGTACCCCGACGAGCGCCGCAACGCCGCCGAGCACACGATGTTCACCGTGGCGGCCGGCGGCGCCGTCGCCGGTCTGCTCGTCGCCCTGTCCGTGCGCGAGATCGGCAGCTGCTGGGTGGGTTCCACCATCTTCGCGGCACCGACGGTTCGTCGGGTCCTCGAACTGGACGAGACGTGGGAACCGTTGGGAGCCGTCGCCGTCGGATACCCCCTCGAACCCGCTCCGCTGCGCGAGGCGGCTCCGATCCGGGACTGGGTGATCGAACTGTGACCGCGGAATCGCTGCACGCCTCGGCCGTCGACGCCCTCACCGCCTGGGCCGCACCCGATTCCGCACAGAGCAGCCTTCGGCACGCCTACCTCGCATTCCTCGCCGCAAGGCCGGACGCCTGCCTACGTGCCTGCGCCGCAGGGCATCTCACCGGGTCGGCGATCGTGTTCGACGCCACGCGAGAGCACGTGCTGCTCACGCTTCATCCGCGCGTCGGCAAGTGGATTCAGCTGGGCGGACACTGCGAGCCCGCCGACGAGACACTGGCCGACGCGGCGCTGCGCGAGGCGCGCGAGGAATCCGGGATACCGGGACTCGAACTCGACGGCAGCGCGGGCAGCGGCGGGCTCGTTCACCTGCACACCCACCCGATCACCTGTTCCCTGGGCGTGCCCACCCGGCACCTCGACGTGCGCTACCGGGTCGTGTCCGCGCCGACACCCGACGGGGAGCTGCCCGGCTTCGAACGCAGCGAGGAGTCGGTGGACCTGCAGTGGTGGCCCATCACCGATCTGCCGCCGAACACCGACGCCGACATCCCGGAGCTGATCGCCACCGCACTGGGGCGCTAGACCCGAATCCCCTTGCCCACGGTCACCACACCGCCGGCACTGACCGAGAACCGTTCGCGGTCGGCGGCCACGTCGACGCCGAGTTGTTCACCGTCGCCGACGACGACGTTCTTGTCCAGGATCGCCTTGCGTACCAGCGCGCCCTTCCCGACGCGGACACCGGGCATGAGCACACTGCCCTCCACAATGGCGCCGTCCTCGACGATGACATTCGACGACAACACCGAATTGCGCACCGTCCCACCCGAGATGATGCAGCCGGAACCGACCACCGAATCGTCTGCCACGCCGCCCTGGACGAACTTGGCCGGCGGCAGGTTGTGCGTCTCACCGCGGATGGGCCAGCGCCTGTTGTACAGGTTGAAGATCGGGTGCACCGACACCAGGTCCATGTGCGCCTCGTAGAACGCGTCCAGGGTGCCGACGTCGCGCCAGTAGCCCGTGTCGCGTTCGGTCGCCCCGGGCACCTCGTTGTCCTTGAAGTCGTAGACGAACGCCGTGTCCCGCGCCACGAACGCCGGGATGATGTCACCGCCCATGTCGTGGTCGGAGTCCGAGTCCGCGGCGTCGGCGCGCAGTGCGTCCACCAGGGCCTCGGTGGTGAACACATAGTTGCCCATCGAGGCGAACGTCGACTCCGGATCGTCGGGGGTTCCGGGCGGATCGGCGGGCTTCTCGAGGAAGCGGGTGATCTTGCCGCTCTCGTCGGCGTCTATGCACCCGAAGGCGACCGCCTCGGCCCGCGGGACACGGATACCGGCGACGGTCACGTCGGCGCCGGAGTCGATGTGCGCGGCGACCATCTGCGACGGGTCCATCCGGTACACGTGATCGGCACCGAAGACCACGATGTACTCGGGCTGCTCGTCGCTGATCAGGTTCATCGACTGGAAGATCGCGTCGGCGCTGCCGGTGTACCACCGGGGACCGAGCCGCTGCTGCGCCGGCACCGGGGTGATGTACTCGCCGTGGAAGCCCGATGTCCACCAGGTCTGCGAGATGTGGCGGTCCAGAGAGTGCGACTTGTATTGCGTCAGCACGCAAATTCGCTCATAACCCGCATTGACCAGGTTCGACAGCACGAAATCGATCAACCGGTAGGCGCCGCCGAACGGCACCGCTGGTTTGGCCCGGTCCATCGTCAACGGGTACAGACGTTTACCTTCGCCGCCCGCGAGGACGATGCCGAGGACGTGCGGCTGAGATCTCACTCCTTCAACTTAACCGCGATCGCGATCGCGGGCCAGACGACGGGCGGGGAAGATCGCATCGGCGTGCGATGCGGGCGCGTCGAACACAGCTGTGTCCGACACCCCCGATGGAAAAGTCTGCGCGATGGCACTAGCGTCGACGCCATGAAGGTGGCGATGATGACACGGGAATATCCACCTGAGGTGTACGGCGGCGCGGGTGTGCACGTCACCGAATTGGTCCGTCACCTACGCGATCTCGCCACAGTGGACGTGCACTGCATGGGCGCCGCACGCGACACCGCGGCCGCCTACGCGCCGGATCCCGGTCTCGCCGGAGCCAACGCCGCAATCACCACACTGTCGGCCGACCTGAGGATGACGGTGGGCGCCGAAGGTGCCGACGTGGTGCACTCCCACACCTGGTACACCGGGCTCGCCGGCCACCTCGCCGGTCAGTTGTACGGTGTCCCGCACATCCTCACCGCGCACTCCCTGGAACCGTCACGACCGTGGAAGGCCGAACAGCTCGGCGGCGGCTATCGGGTCTCGAGCTGGGTGGAGCGCAATGCCGTCGAGTACGCCGACGCGGTGATCGCGGTGAGTTCGGGCATGCGCACCGAGGTGTGCGACATCTACCCCCGCCTGGATCCCGAACGTGTCCATGTGGTGCGCAACGGCATCGACACCACCCAGTGGTACCCCGTCGACGACCCGTTCGGTCCCGAGTCGACGCTGACCGCCCTCGGCATCGATCCGAGCCGTCCGATCGTCGCCTTCGTGGGACGTATCACCCGGCAGAAGGGGGTCGCCCATCTGGTCGCCGCGGCCCACCGATTCGATCCGGAGATCCAGCTCGTGCTGTGTGCCGGCGCCCCGGACACCCCCGAGATCGGCGCCGAGATCGAGCGTGCGGTCGGGGCGCTGTCTGCTGCGCGTCCCGGCGTGCACTGGGTGCGGGAGATGCTCCCCCTCCCCCGCATCCGCGAGATACTCACCGCGGCATCGGTCTTCGTCTGCCCGTCGGTGTACGAGCCGCTGGGCATCGTCAACCTCGAGGCGATGGCCTGCGGCACCGCGGTGGTGGCGTCGGAGGTCGGTGGTATCCCCGAGGTCGTCCGCGATCACGTCACCGGCCGGCTGGTCCGGTACGACCCGGTCGACCCGCAGACCTTCGAACTCGATCTGGCCGAGACGGTGAACACCGTCGTCGCGGACACGGCCGCGTCGACGGCGATGGGTGTGGCCGGCCGCGAGCGCGCCGAAGCCGAGTTCTCGTGGGCGAGTATCGCCGAACAGACCCTGGCGGTCTACGAGTCCGTGCTGCGCTGAGCCGGGCGCGAAGGACGACATGTGGTGACGACGACCGACACCGTGACCGGCACCGGGCGTTCACCGGCGAACTTCTCTGCACGGGAGCGAATGTCGGCCTCCTCGGCGTGAAAGGCCGAGGGGCCCATGGCCACCAGGTCACCGATGGTCCGGGCGTCGACCTCGGTGGTGTAGCGCAGCGGTGAGGTGTCGATCACCTCGAAACCGTCGTCGAGCGCGGCGTGCAGCCGCGCGGACTTCCCGGCGTCCACACTCAGCATCTGCATCGGCTCGATGATCTCGGTGAGGTGATCTGCCGCCGGGCTGACGACGACCAGTCCGCCGTCGGGTGCGAGCACCCGCGCGAACTCGGTGGCGTTGCGCGGCGCGAACACCGAGAGGGCCACCGAGACAGCGCCATCGACGAGCGGTAGACCACGCCAGATGTCGGCGACGATCGCCGCCTCGGAGTGGGGGCCACGAGCGATCGCGCGAGCGCAGTACTTCGATAGGTCGATGCCGATCCCCTGGACCTCGGCATGCGACGATCCGGCGGCACCCGCCATCCGTGCGACCGCGGCGCGAAGATAGTGTCCGCCACCGGCGCCCGCGTCGAGCACCACCCGTCGTGGATGGTCGGCGCCGAAGCGGCTCGCACCACGGGCGACCGCGTCGACCACCGGGTCGAAGAACCCGGCGTCGTGCACACGAGCGCGCGCCGCCACCATCGCGGCAGTGTCCGCGCGCAAGCTGCCCGAACGACCGTCGAGTAGCGAGACATAGCCCTGCCGGGCGATGTCGAAAGAATGGGCGCTGCGGCAACGCAGCGAGTTGTCGTCCGCCACGAGCGATCCGGAACACACCGGACAACGCAAGAGCTCGACGACGGAGGCGAGGCCATGTGCCCGGCGCGGTGTCGGTGTGTCCGCCCGGGCCCCATGGGAACTGCCCTCGTCCGACCGGTTCAGCCGGTGACCCCGCGCAGTTCTTCACCCAATGCGGCTGCTTCGTCGGCGGTCAGCTCGACGACGAGGCGACCTCCACCCTCGATCGGAATCCGGACAACGATTCCACGCCCTTCTTTGGCCGCTTCGAGGGGGCCGTCCCCAGTACGTGGCTTCATTGCCGCCATTCTCAAGCTCCCTTCAAGGTCCCTGCTCCGAACATGATACGTTGCTGCGTCTCACACGATTGCCAGTGCGCGACACGAATGCCGTTCCGCCGGTGTGTGCTCATCTCTCCGGGGGTACCGACCGGCCGGTTTCCCACGGTGTCGGCGAGTCGATTCCGGCGTCGGGAACGCCGTTTTCCCGGCTCGTCGCCGCAGTCCCGGCGCCTGATACGCCGGGCTCGCCGGCCGGGGCCTCGGCAATGACAGCGGCCGTCTCGCGGCTACGAAGACGCGCGATGACCGCCCGGAGGTCGTCGACCTCACCGGCGAGACGTGCAAGCGCCCAATCGACTTCGCTCTGCTTGTAACCCCGGGGAGTCTGCGCGAATCGCAGTGCCCGGACATCGTCGCCGCAGATCCCCACGGTCGGTAGTCGCGTGAGCGTGGTGTCGCGCTCCACCGGCGGCAGGTCCTCGCCGCGTCCGAACACGAACCACACGACCGCGAACACGACCGCGACCACGAGCGCCATGATCAGCAGGTACAGCAGCAGCGTCTGCATGCGTTCCATCCTGACAGACCCGGCACACACACGGACCCGGCGACTCCATGCCCGGAGTGGAAGCCGGGCGTGTTGTCGCCGGGCCCGGTGTGCGGGTCACCAGCTCCTCGATGACTAGGAGGCCATCTCCTCGGCCTTGGTGGACATGGCTCGCAGCGTGTTCATCGGCGGACGGTCCTCGAGATAGACCTCGGTGGTGTGCGGGGTGAACGACCCGTCGGGCTCGGCGGTGAACTGGGTCAGCCCCACCCCGGAATCCTCGATGCCGCACCGGCGCATGAGCGTTCCGACGATCTGGCGACTCATCACACCGAGTTCGATCAGCGGTCGGTTGCGGTGGGTACGCACGCCCAGATTGACCTGTCCGATCCCGGCGAGGCCGTATCGGTCGTAGGTGTCGATGAGCAGACCGATCTCGACGCCGTAGCCCGGCGCGAAGGGCACCGACGAGAGCATCTCCCGCGTTCCGGCGTACTCACCGCCCAGCGGCTGCAGGACGGCGGTCAGATCGGGCTTCTGCGATGCCAGCAGCGGACGCGCCACCAGCTCGGTCACGCGACCGCCGCCGTTGGCGTCCTGCGTGCCACCGGTCCGCAACGGACGTCGGTAGTAGCCCTTGACCAGCTGGATCTCCGGGTTGACCAGGAGTGGGCCGAGCATCTTGGGCACGAACATCGGATCCGGGTCGATGAGGTCGGAGTCGACGAAGGCGATGATGTCGCCGGTGACCGCGGCGATCGAACGCCACAGCACCTCACCCTTGCCCTTGACCGGTTCGAGTTCGGGGACCGCCTCCTCGCGGCTGATCACCTGCGCACCCGCGGCCAGGGCGCGCTCGGCGGTGGCGTCGGTCGAACCCGAGTCCAGGACGATGAGTTCGTCGACCAATGACCCGTAGAGCGGCATGATCGTCGCGATGACGTCGGCGACGGTCTCTTCTTCGTTCAGGGCGGGCAGTACCACCGAGATGGTGCGTCCGTTCTTGGCGGCGACGAGCTCGTCGACGGTCCACTCCGGCTGCTCCCAGGTGTGGGTCGCCGTCCAACGCTGCCTGGTCCCCGGTACCTGCGCGGCGGTCGGCCACACCGCGGCCTTGTCGCGGCTGTTGACGGTGCTGGGCTTACGTCGCTTCTGCTGCTTTGTCATGCGAGTCCCCTGACTGTTCGGGCGGGCGGTCTCGTTCCCGCGATGGCAGCGACCATGTCGACCACGCGCCGGGTGGCTGCGACCTCGTGTACGCGAAAGATCCGGGCGCCTGCGGCGGCGGCCAGACTTGTCGCGGCGAGAGTCCCTTCCAACCGGTGCTCGAGGTCCGTACCCAGAGTCTCCCCCACGAAATCCTTGTTGCTCAGCGCCATCAGCACCGGCCAGCCCGTGTTAACAAGATCTTTTACATGGCGTAACAGAGCGAGCCCGTGGTGAGTATTCTTGCCAAAATCGTGCGTCGGATCGATAACGATGGAGTCTCGATGCACCCCTGCGGCCAGGGCACGTTGTGCCGCCGAGGTCACCTCCGCGATCACATCGGCCACCACATCGTCGACCGAATCGCCGTAGGACACGCGATGCGGGCGGGTCCGGACGACCGCGCCACCGGTGTGGGAGCAGACGATCCCGGCGCCATGCGCCGCGGCGACGGCCATGATGTCGGGGTCGAACCCCGCCCAGGTGTCGTTGATCAGGTCGGCGCCGGCCGCGCACGCCTGATCGGCCACCTCGCTTCGCCAGGTGTCGACGCTGATCAGCACGGTCGGATGCCGTTCGCGAATCCAGGAGATCAATCCGACGACACGCCCGGCCTCCGTCTCGGCGTCGACCTCCTGGCCGGGCCCGGCCTTCACCCCGCCGACGTCGATGATGTCGGCCCCCTCGGCGACCACCTGATCCACACGTTGCTGGGCGGCGACGTCGTCGAAGCTGGCTCCGCGGTCGTAGAACGAGTCCGGGGTGCGGTTGACGATCGCCATCACCAGCGCCCGGTCGGTCGCCACCGGGCGCCCGCACAGTGTGGACGAGGAAGTGGACTCGGGAGCGTCGTTCACCCCTTGGGGACCTTGGCCGCGGCGACGTCGTCGGGGTAGTCGTCGTAGTACTCGACGTATCCCTTGTCCCGGCCGAGCAGCACGTGCAGCCGTTCCGAGTCGGCGTCGGCGTAGCCCTCCTTGCGGAGCTCGACCTTGCGGTTCTTGAACGTCGAGGTCTGCTCGAAGTCGTCGACGACCCGCACGAACAGCGGCACCGCGTAGGCCGGGAGGGCGTCGAAGAGGTGCTCGGCGAACTTGATCGGGTCGAGGTCGGCGCCCTCGCGCAACTTGACCGCGACCATCCCGGCCCGGCCGTCGGTGCCCGGCACCTCGACGCCGTAGGCCACCGACTGCGCGACGGCCTCATAGGAGTCCACGGCCCCCTCGACCTGGGTGGTGGCGACGTTCTCACCCTTCCAGCGGAAGGTGTCACCGAGACGATCGACGAAGGCGATGTGCGCGAAACCCTGGTCGCGGACGAGGTCACCGGAGTTGAAGTACGCGTCGCCCTTCTTGAAGGCGTCCCGCACGATCTTCTTCTCCGTCTCCTCGGAGTCGGTGTAGCCGTCGACGGGCACGCGGTTGCTGATCTGCGCGAGCAGCAGGCCGGTCCCGCCCCGGCCCACCGTGGTCAGCCGGCCGTCGGCGCCGCGTTTGGGATTGCCCTCGTCGTCGTAGTCCACGATCTTGTACGGCAACGGGCAGAAGCCCGCCGTCTTGTCGACGGTGAACGCGTTGACGAACGCGAGGTTGAGTTCGCTGGCCCCGTAGAACTCGACGACCCGCTCGACGCCGAAGCGCTCCCGGAACTCGTCCCAGATGTCGGGGCGCATGCCGTTGCCCACCACGGTGTGCACCGAGTGCCGGCGATCGGTGGGTTTCTCCGGCTGCGCGAGCAGATAGCGGGAGAGTTCGCCGATGTAGCAGAAAGCGGTCGCGCGGTTGAGGATCACGTCGTCCCAGAACTTCGACGCCGAGAACGACCGTCCGATGGCGATACAGGCGCCCGAGGCGAGCACAGACGACAGCGACACCGACAAGGCGTTGTTGTGGTACAGCGGCAGCGGGACGTACATCGTGTCGCTGTGCCGCAGACGCACGGCGAGTCCGCCGATGCCCGACAGGCTGGCCAGCCAGCGGTTGTGGCTCATCACGCTGGCCTTGGGCATCCCGGTGGTGCCCGAGGTGAAGATGTAGAACGCCTTGGTCGAGGCGGGCAGTTGCGCGGTGATCTCCGGGTCGGATTCCGGGCGCCCCTCGGCGGCGGCCTCGAACTCGGCGAAGTCGTAGACATGGTCGGGCAGCGCATCTTTCGAGATGGATTCGAAGGCTTCCGCGCAGTCCGGGTCGTGCACGAAGACCTTGGCCTCGAGGAGTTCCACGCTGTGCTCGAGCACGTCGCCCCGCTGGTTGTAGTTCAGCATCCCGGCGATCGCGCCGAGTTTGACCGTGGCGAGCATCAGCAGCAGGTCGGTGGTGCAGTTCTTCGACAGCAGCGCGACGACGTCGCCTTTGCCGACCCCCGCCTCGGCGAGCACCGCGGCATAACGGTTGACTCGCCTGTTGGCCTCGCCGTAGGTGGTGGTGCGGCCCTCGAAGCGGACGAACGGCCGGTCCGGGTGTGCACTCGCGTGCTTCTGGAACACCGAGCCGATGGTGCGCTTGGCCTCCGGTGGCCGGCGGATGAGGCCCGGAGCGTGTTTGATCATCGCGGTGGCGTGCGGCGCCATCTTCACCACGCCGCGCAGTAGATCCCCCACGCCCACGGTTTTCGCAGTGTCCTTCGCAGCGTCCTTCTCCGGGACGTCCTCGTGCTGGGTGTCTGTGGACATCTGGCCTCCGCTCTCCGCTGGGGGTCGTGAGTGCCCCGCGCACTCACCGCGCTATCTTACCGGCCGGTAGTAAAGCCTCCCGGGTGTGTCGTCAACTCCAGCGCCTCGGCCACCGACGCCGTGACCAGCAGTCGGTCCAGGGAGCGTTGCGAGACGAACCCGGTTGTCGACAACTCTCGCAGCCAGCGCAGCAGCGGCGCGTAGAAATCGAAGGGATCGAGCAGGATCACCGGCTTGTCGTGCATGCCGAGATAGCCGCCGGTCCAGGTCTCGAACAGTTCCTCGAGGGTTCCGATCCCGCCGGGCAGGGTGATGAAGGCGTCGGCGCGTTCATCCATGAGGCGCTTGCGCTCGCGCATGGTCTCGGTGACCACCAGCTCATCGGAGCCCAGGTCGGCGACCTCGCGTTCCATCAGCGCACGCGGGATGATGCCGATGGTGTGGCCGCCGGCCGCGCGTGCCGCATTGACCAGCGCACCCATCATCGAGACGTTTCCGCCACCGGAGACGACGGAATGTCCGGCCTCGGCCAGCGCCGTGCCCACCTCGGCCGCGAGATCGAGGTAGAGCTGGTCGACAGGACCGGACGAGCAATAGACGCAGACGGCACTCACCGCGCCATCGTGCCATCGACGTCGGATCCGGTCTGGAGCGGCCCGGAATCAGATCCGGCCCCGGCGGCCTCGATGGCGGCCACCACGTCGCCGGGATCGTCGACGACGGTCAGCAGATCCAGGTCCTCGGGCGAGATCATCCCCCGGGCAGCCAGGACGTCCCGCATCCAGTCGAGCAGGCCACCCCAGAAGTCGCTGCCCACCAACACGATCGGGAAGCGCACCACCTTCTTGGTCTGCACCAGGGTGAGCGCCTCGAAGAGTTCGTCGAGGGTTCCCATCCCGCCCGGCAGACAGACGAAGGCCTGCGCGTACTTCACGAACATCGTCTTGCGGACGAAGAAGTAGCGGAAGTTCATCCCGAGGTCGACCCACGGGTTGAGACCCTGCTCGAACGGCAACTCGATGTTGAGGCCGATCGACTGCGCACCGGCCTGGTGGGCGCCCTGATTGACGGCCTGCATCGCGCCGGGACCGCCGCCGGTGATGACCGCATAGCCTGCCTCGCCGAGCGCGCGACCGACCCGCACGCCCAGCTGGTACTCCGCCGACTCCGGGGCCAGCCGGGCCGACCCGAAGACCGTCACCGCCTCGGCGACCTCACTCATGGCGTCGAAACCGGCGACGAACTCCGACTGGATGCGCAGCACACGCCACGAGTCACGCATGGTGCGGTCGGCGCGGCGCTGCGCATCGCGCGGATCCACCCATTCCAGGAGCCGGCGGTCGGTGGTCTCGCCCCGCTGGCCCTGACGGATTCGGATCGGACCGACATAACAGACATCGGCGTCGTTCTCGGCGCCCGCCGGGCCGGACGTGCCGGCGCCGGAAGTGCTGGGGTCCGGGTTGGTCATGCCGGCCACGCTAGCAGCGGCCCGGCCGGGCCCCCGGCGATCGTCAGGACAGGTACGCGCGCAGCAACTCGGTGACCGCGTGGATCTGTTCGGTCGGTACCCGCTCGTCGACGCGGTGCGCGAGGTTGGGGTCGCCGGGGCCCAGGTTCACCGCGGGGATGCCGAGCGCGGAGAACCGGGAGACGTCGGTCCAGCCGTACTTGGCGCGGAAACGGCCGCCGGCGGCGTCGACGAGTGCCGCCGCGGCCGGATGACCCAGCCCGGGCAGCGCCCCCGCCGCCGAATCGGTGACCTCGAGGGAGACGGTGCCGTCGCCGAGGTCCGCGGCGAACACCTCGCGGACATGGTCGAGGGCCTGCTCGACGGAACGGTCCGGGGCGAAGCGGAAGTTGACGTCGACGTGGGCCGCGTCGGGGATCACGTTGCCGGCCACCCCGCCGCCGAGCGCGACCGCGGAGAGCCCCTCGCGATATTCACAGCCGTCGATGTCGACGCGGCGGGGCTCGTAGGCGGCGAGCGTCGTCAGCACCCGGCCGAGTTTGTGGACGGCGTTGTCCCCCATCCACGACCGGGCCGAATGCGACCGTGTCCCCGACGTCGACAGCCGGACGCGCAGCGTCCCCTGACACCCCGCCTCGATGAGGCCGGCCGTGGGTTCGCCGAGGATGGCGACGTCACCGGCCAGCCACTCGGGCAGGTCGCGTTCGATGTCGTTGAGACCGTTGAACTCCGCCGCGATCTCCTCGCAGTCGTAGAAGATCAGGGTGAGGTCGTGGGCCGGTTCCTCGAGGGTGGCGGCGAGATGCAGGAAGACCGCATCTCCGGACTTCATGTCCACGGTCCCGCAGCCGTGCAGGACATCGCCCTCCTCCGGGTGCGTCTCGCGGCGATGCGGAAGGTTCCCGGCGACCGGCACGGTGTCGAGGTGCCCGGCGAGGATGACCCGCTGCGCCCGACCGCGGTCGGTGCGGGCGAGGACGCGGTTGCCGTGTCGGCGGATCTCGAAACCGGTCGTCTGCTCGCGCAGGGCGGACTCCACGGCGTCGGCGATCGCCGCCTCGTCGCGCGACTCACTCGAGATGTCGACGAGGGCCGCGGTCAGTTCGACGGGATCGGCGGCGAGATCGAGGGCTGGGATGCTCACGCTCCCACCGTAATGGGAGGGTTTCCACGGGGTTCAGCCGGCGGCGGGCGGCGCGGTGAGCTCGGCGGCGCCGAAGGAGACGCTGAACTTCACGCACCACAGAAAGACGGCCCGATACTCGCCGAGGTCGACGTCGGCGGGTATCTCGTAGACCTGGTTGCCCTTGTTGCCCTTGATCATGCCGAGGTCGACGTGTGGGGCGTCGGCGGCGGTGCGCCACCCGCTGAAGCCGTCGACCACCTCGGCCCGCGACAGCCAGACGTGGACGTCGGGGCCGGTGGTGGTGTCGAGATCCTCGATCGCCAGAATCCTGGTGCCATCCGGTTTCTCGATGACGGACACCGCACCGGAGGTGGAGTGCTCGTGACTGATCAGGTCCCCGGCGGCGAGCACAACCGGTCCGGCAGCCGGCGGCCGGCCGGGCTCCGACGTCGTCGGCGTCACCGCGACGGGGATGGCGTCGTCGATCTCGGTGTCGACGAAGATCAGCCACGGCTGGAAGATCACCGCTCCCACCGCTACGCCGACCACCACCACCACCACGCCCAGCCCGCCGAGCACCCACGGCCACCGACGTCGGCGTCGTGGCGGTGCGGGAGGCTGTGCAGGTCCGGTCACGACTCGACGATAGGAGCCGGGAACCGCGCCGACCAGGGCATTGAGCCGTTTGGATGACGGATGTGCGCCGCATGTGCGACGGGTGGTCGCCGGGCGGCGGACCACCGATCACCTACACTCAGGTCTCGTGACAACTACTGGCGCACACGCAACCGGCATCGCGACCGTCATCGACGGTGGCTCGACCCCGGGAGTCGTCCTCGACGTGTGGTTCCCCGCACCCGAACTCGACGGCGTCGAGAAGGCGGAGACCGTCACCCTCGACACCGACTCCACCCCCGAAGAGCTGCGCGACCTGGTGGGTGTCGACCGGGCGCGCGGCGTGAAGACCGTGGCCGTCCACACCGGCATCGCCGATCTCAGCGCCGCACCGGTGGACGCCTACGACGTCTACCTGCGCCTGCACCTGCTGTCGCATCGCCTCATCGAACCCCACGGCGCCAACCTCGAGGGCATGTTCGGGATGCTCACCAATGTGGTGTGGACCAACCACGGCCCCTGCGCCATCGAGAACTTCGAGTCGGTGCGCGCGAAGTTGCGCGCCCGCGGTCCGGTCACGGTGTACTCGATCGACAAGTTCCCGCGCATGGTCGACTACGTCGTCCCCGGCGGTGTGCGCATCGGCGACGCCGACCGCGTCCGCCTCGGTGCCCACCTCGCCGCGGGCACCACGGTGATGCACGAGGGCTTCGTGAACTTCAACGCCGGCACGCTGGGGTCGTCGATGGTCGAGGGCCGCATCTCGGCCGGCGTCGTCGTGGGCGACGGTTCGGACATCGGAGGCGGCGCCTCGACGATGGGCACCCTGTCCGGTGGCGGCAAGGAGATCATCGCACTGGGCAAGCGTTGTCTGCTCGGCGCCAACTCCGGCTGCGGCATCCCGCTCGGAAACGACTGCGTCATCGAGGCAGGCCTGTACGTCACCGCCGGCACCAAGGTGACCGGCCCGGACGGCGCCGAGATCAAGGCGCGTGAGCTCTCCGGACAGTCGAACCTGCTGTTCCGTCGCAACAGCCTGACCGGCGCGGTCGAGGTCGTGCCGTGGAAGGGCGACGGCATCGCCCTGAACGAGGCGCTGCACAAGAACGACTGATCCACGTAGCCAGACAACGTACAGGGCAGCCAGACGCACAGGGCGCCGGACGAGTCATCGTCCGGCGCCCTGCGTGCGTCTGGCTACGTCCCTACCGTGATGCCGACGCGATTTCGGCGTCGTCGGCCACCGCGGTCTTCTCGTCGACCGCGTCCTGGGACACCGGTTGCCCCGGGATCGGTTGCGGCGGCCGGGCGAAGAACCTGTCGAGGATCAACAGTGCGGCGAACGACGCCACCGCCCAGATCCCGAACGTCAGCAGGTGCGTCGACGTGACGTCTCCACCGAAGTACAGGATCGACCGCGCCGACTCCACCGCCGCAGGCAACGGCAGCACGTCGTGCAGGAACCGGAAGATGTCCGGCGTCATGTAGACCGACAGCCCGCCACCCGAGGCCGGAACCCCGAGGAACATGAGCACCGCCACCACCGGTAGCACTGCGAGCAGCCCGATCATCCGCGTGAACACGGTGGTGAACAGCGCGGTGCTGAAGATGGCCGCGAGCCCCAGCCCGAACAGGGGCAGGAAGTGGCCGTCGATCGCGCCGACGATGAGATCGGCGATCACCCACAGCACCACCGACATGAAGACCGACCAGCCGGCCATGATCGGGACCAGAATCCGCTTGCGCATGAGATCCGGTGCCGCATTGGCCAACACGATGATTAGCAGGAAGCCGGACATGATCCAGCCGATCGCGAGATAGAGACTGACGGTGCCCACCGAGTCCTGCGAATCGAGCGGGGTGAGATCGGTGATGTTCAGCGTCATCCCCTGGCTCTGGGCGACTTGCCCGAACACCGTCTGCACGACCTGCTGCGCACTCATACCCGCAGCACCGTTGGTGATCAGGGTCGCCGACGGATTCTCCGCCGACGGCAGGACGTAGGCGGCCACGATCTCCCGGTCACGCACGGCTGCTTCCGCATCGTCGGCAGAGGTCGTCGCAGTCAGCTCGAACAGGCCCGGCATGCTGCTCTGGAAACCGTCCCTGGCCTGCTCGGCCTGCGCCTCCGACGAGCCGACGACCGCGACGGGCATGTTCCGCGGTGTCGGTTCGCCCATCCCGCCGAGCATCGCCGACAACATCATCGCGACCATCGCCAACGGGAAGAACGCGAGGAGGGCGTACCGCACCCAGGTCTTGGGCGGCTTGACGCCACCGGTCATCGACACCATCGACTGCACGGGTTCTTCGTGGTTGCGGCGACGCTTCACGGCGTCGATCCCGGCGACTGCGGCCAGCGCCAGCACAGCACCGATCACGAGGACCACGAGGTGCCCCCCGACGCCGTTGCCGTCGAAGTACATGACCGAGCGGAACGCCTCGCCTGCTGCCGGCGTCGGTAGGAAGCCGTGCAACCACGGGAAGATGCCGGGCATCGTGTAGACCGACATACCCATGTTCGACGCCGGGATGCCCAGCACCATCAGGAACAGCATGCCGGCCAGCACCGCGAGCGGGCCGAGGATCCGTGTGAGGAACAACTGGACCGCGCCGACCGCGAACACGGCCAGCCAGCCGATGCCGAGCACCTCCCAGGCGCTGCCCTGCGCTGCACCGAGGACGGGTCCGGCGATGATCCAGGTCAGCAGACTGGCGATACCCGACCACGCCGCCAGGATCGGCACGATGCGGCGCAGCCGCAGAAGCTCTGGGGCCGAGGAGAGCAGCAGACTCAGCGGCATGTAGCCGGCGAGGATCAGGGCGGTCACCATGAACATCGGCGCCAGTCCGGCCGAATCCTCGGCAGGTAGCGGCACCAGATCCTCGGACTGGATCCGCAATCCCTCCGCCGCCAGATGCGGCGCCACGAGTCCAGTGACCGCCGTCGCCTGGGAGGCACCGGCAGAGCCTGCGGTGTACACGGTCGCCGAGGTGTCGTCGACCGCGGTGGGCAGCACGACGGCACCCGAGGCCTCGCGGTCGACGACCATCTGGCGCGCGGTCTCCGCGGAGTCGACCACCCGGATGTCCACGGCGTCGGCGCCGGCGTTCTCCAGGGTCGCCGCGAACCGCTCGGCGTCCGGGGTCGAGCCGGCCACGGCGATCGGCATGTCGTTGGGCTGCGGGTCGTGCATGGACCCGAGGTAGCCGGTGATCATCATGACCACCATCAGGAACGGGAACACGAACGCGAAGCCGTAACGCCCGATCTTCATCTTGCGCGCCTGTTTGGCGGCTTCGAGTTCGGCATCGGTGGCGTCGTGCGCCGAGACCGTGTCGTCGGACTTGTCGGTGTGGGCCGGTGAGGGCGTGGCCACAGAACCTCCTGGATGTTCGGAAAGGGGCCGCTCGCACTCGCCGACCGCGCACCTTCGACGGCACGGGAAACTGGCACGCACGAGTTCGCGGCGACTTCCATAATTTACGCCACATGTCTTAAAATAACGAATACAGTGCGGAGTGATCTTCGTCGTAGGCTCTCTGCGGCGAGACATACCGCGGACCAGCGATGACGAGAACAAGGCGGCGACCCGATGGGACGACACGGCGAGGCGGCACGCCGCGCGCTACTGGACGCGGCGGAGGAACTATTCGCCACGCAAGGGATCGACTCGGTGTCCAACCGGCGGATCTGCGTGCACGCGGGTAACGCGAACCACTCGGCGGTCAGCTACCACTTCGGCGGCCGCGAGGCGATGCTCCGCGAGCTCGTCGAGCGCCACACCCAGCGGACGCGTGTGCTGCGTGCGGAGATGATGGCCGCGTTGCCCGCCGAGCCGCTCATCGCCGACCTCCTGCGTTGCCTCATCCAGCCGGTCACGCAAACCCTCGACGGCCTGCCGTTGCCGTCGTGGCGCGCGCGATTCGTACTCCAGGCGCGCGATGTACCCGCACTCGCCACCCTCGTCGCCGAAGTCGCCAAAGCCGATTCGGTGGTCGACGAGATGGTGACCGCGATCGCACACCAGATGTCCTGGTTGCCCGGAGACGTCATCCGGGGACGCATCTGGATTCTGGCGCGCATGGTCGTCGACGTGTGCGCCGAGTACGAGGCTGCGATCGCCGCCGGGAAGACCGATCCCCAGTGGGCCGCCTTCGGAGGTTTCCTCACCGACGCGGCCGCCGGGATGCTCTCGGCACCGGTGACGGAACCGAGCTCGTTCAGCCCCGCCTCACCGGGGGTGCTGCTCTAGCCCCGCCTGGCCGGTACGACGCGGTCAGGCCGCCAGGCGCTCGGCGGCGCTGCGGATGCGCTCATCGGTGGCCGTCAACGCCATCCGAACGTGCCGGCGCCCGGCAGGTCCATAGAAATCGCCTGGCGCACAGAGGATTCCGCGTTCCGCCAACCACGCGACGGTGTCGCGGCACGGCTCGTCGCGGGTGGCCCACAGGTACAGTCCGGCCTCGGAGTGATCGACGCGGAAACCCGCCGCCTCGACAGCGGCGAGCAGCATGCGGCGCCGGGCCGCGTAGCGCTCACGCTGTTCGTCGACGTGGGCGTCGTCGCGCAGCGCCGCGGTCATCGCGCCCTGGATCGGGAACGGCAACATGAGGCCCGCATGCTTGCGGACGGCGAGCAGCTCGGCGATGAGGTCGGTGTCGCCGGCGAAGAAGCCCGCACGGTACGACGCGAGATTGGAGATCTTCGACAGCGAGTGGACGGCGAGCAGCCCGGTGTGGTCGCCGTCGCACACCCGCGGGTCGAGAACGGAGAGCGGTTCACCCTCCCAGCTCAGACCCAGGTAACACTCGTCGGAGACCACCACGGTGCCCCGTTCGCGTGCCCAGCCGACCACCTTGCGCAGGTGGTCGAGACCCAGGATCTTGCCCGTCGGGTTCGACGGTGAGTTGATGAACATCAACGCCGGGTTCATCGGGCCGAGCGCGATGGTCGAGTCGGCGCGCACCGCGCGCGCACCCGCGAGGAGTGCACTGACCTCATAGGTCGGATAGGCGACCTCGGGGATGACCACGTCGTCGCCGGGGCCGAGCCCGAAGGTCGACGCCAGACCCGCGATGGCCTCCTTGGTCCCGATGACCGGCAGGATTCCCGACTGGTCGAGACCGGTGACCCCGTGACGCCGCATCAGCGACTCCGCCGCCGCCTCGCGCAGCTCGGTGGTGCCCGTCGTCGTCGGGTATCCGGGGAATGCCGAGGCGTCGGCGAGCGCCTCGCGGATCAGCGTCGGGACCGGATCGACCGGGGTGCCGACCGAGAGGTCGACGATGCCGTCGGGATGTGCGCGTGCGGCGGCCTTGGCGTCGGCGATCGTGTCCCACGGAAAGTCCGGCAGGCGCCGGCTCACACGTGTCGTCGACACGCGAAGCGGCGCTGCTGCACGGGACACCGGGGTGCTCACTGCGGGTTCCCCATGGCGCGTCTCGGTCAGTCCTCGGCGTTCATCGGCGGCAGAGCTTTGATGAAGGCCGGATCGGCGTCGGTCTTGCCGACCTTGCTCGCGCCGCCGGGCGAGCCCAGGTCGTCGAAGAAGTCGGCGTTCGCGCTGACGTAGGGCTCCCACTCGTCGGGAACATCATCCTCGTAGAAGATCGCTTCGACCGGACACACCGGCTCGCACGCACCGCAGTCGACACACTCATCCGGCTGGATGTAGAGCATGCGTCCACCCTCGTAGATGCAGTCGACGGGGCATTCCTCCACGCAGGCCTTGTCCAACACGTCGACGCAAGGCTCCGCGATGATGTAGGTCACCACTCACTCCTTCGCTAGGGAAGATCGTTGTCGGCGCGACAGGGATGAGCGGTTCGGCGTCGAACAACTCTCCGGCATCGGCACCGGTGCGATCCGAGGGCTGGTCGAACCGCAACCCACAGTATCCGCCCCGCAGATACCCAGGACGAAATCACCCCCGGCTCCAGAGCGCACAGGACGCCCTGTTGTAACGAGAATCACATCGTGAGCGAGTCACACGTCCACATCGAACCCGGGGTCGACGTCGCAGGCGGCCTGCCGCCTCGTATGCCCCAACTCTAAGTGCGCAGGTCCCGGACGATGACGGTGACGTGGTCGCGCGGGATCCGGAACGCGGTGACCAGCACGGAATGGACGGTCTCGATGAGACCTTCCTCGACGTCGTCAGGGTGTTCGGTTCGCACTCGATGACTGAGCTCGGCATTGCCCAGCTACCCCGAGTCCGCTCTGGATGCCTCCGAATAGCCGCGACTATCGGAGCCGGAGGAATCCGTTGTTTCGGAAGATCAGCGGCGACGCCGCACGCTCATGGCCGACGGACAGCACCTCAAAGGTGACGATTGTGTGATCACCGGCCGGTGCAGTGCCGGCAATCGCACACTCCATCCACGTCGACGCGTCATTGACGAAAAGCGCACCGCCGGGAGTGACAGTCGTGTCCAGCCCCGCAAAGCGGTCGCCATCCTGACCGGCGAGCTTCCGGCACACGGGCCCCTGATCCTCGGTGAGAACGGAGATGCCGATCCGGTCTGCCCGGCTGAGGATCGGCCATGTCGTGGACTCGTTGCGGACGGAGAATGAAACCATTGGTGGCGCATAGGACACACCCACCGCCAACGACGTGGCCGCCAGACCTCGCGGCTCACCGTCAACGACCGCACACAGCGCGCCGACAGCCGCCGGGAAGGCGCTGAACGCGGTCATGATCTCAACGGAATGTGAACGGACAGAAGCCATCGCACTGGCAGAATCGCCGAATGTGCTCGGCACGGCATGGCGTGGAATGTCATCGACTTGAGACACGGTTCTTCCTTGTCTTGTGAGAGTGGAGTGTGGGAACTCGGCGCCGAGCACAGGTGATGGACCGGCGCTCGGCCCCGGTGGGGGTCACCGAACGAGAACGAAGACGCCGAGGAGAGACAACCCGGAAATGAGTGCCGTGCCGGTGAAGGCCAGGAGCACCGGACGCCAGCTGGAGCGGAACAGGGTCCGGAGATTCACGCCGGCCCCGAGTCCGAACATCGCGCCGGCGAGGATCGCCGTCTGCCAGGTCTCGACGACGTCGAGAAAGCCGGCGGGCAGCACTCCGGTCGACCGAACCCCCGCGAACACGAGGAACGCGATCACGAACAGCGGGATCAGTGGTGGCCGTTTACGAGTGTCATCAGCATCCGCCTGATCTAACTCCTCGAAGCCGAGCACCGACGGCCACTTCCAGCGGAGCACACCGATCATCGCAACGATCGGCGCGAGGAGGACGACCCGGGTGAGCTTGACCAGGATCGCCACCCCCAACGCCACTGACCCGGCTGTACTCGCCGCCGCCACCACCTGGCCGACCTCATGAGTGCTCGAGCCGACCACGATGCCGTAGCCACGGTCGCCGAGCCCGAGCACCGGCTGCAGGAGCGGCCAGGCGAACATGACCGCGGTTCCGAACAGAGTGATCAGTCCGATCGCGAGGCCTGCATCGTTGTCGTCCGCGTCGGTCTGGTCACGCACCCCTGCGATCGCCGAGGCGCCACAGATCGACGTGCCGGCGGCGATGAGGATGGAACCAGACGGGGCGATGTTCAGCCGTCTGCCCAGCCAAACCATGACGACGAACGTGATAACCGTGCTGAGGACCGCGGTCGCGACTACTCCCCAACCGAGACCCGCGACGGCCTGCAGAGGCAAGGAGAACCCCAGCAAGGCGACTCCGAATCGGAGCGTCACCTTCGTCGCCTTCGCAAGACTGTCACCGAGGTTCTCCGGCACCAGACCGAGATTGGCCATCGCGATGCCGATCACCACAGACCAGGTCAGCGTGCCGAACACGCTGATCTGGGTGTGGAGATACGTTCCGATGCACACCCCGGCCGCCAGGAATCCGGCTGCGCGCAGAAGATTCATGAGACCGGCGGAACGACTCGGAGAGCCTGGTACAGGTTCGGGCAGGGTTTCGGTCGCGGTCAAGACTCCAGGAGGTGGTCGCGGAGCGTGGCCCCGGTGTACTGGGTGCGGTAGCGCCCGCGCCGCTGGAGCTCGGGAACAACCATGTCGACGAACTCCTCATAGCAACCCGGCGTATAGGTCGCGATCAGCATGAAGCCGTCTGCGCCGCCTCCGTCGGCGTATGCCTCGAGCTGATCGGCGATCTCCGCCGGAGTTCCCACCAGGACCGGCATACCCATTCCCATCGCGTAGATCTGAGCAGCCTCACGAACCGTGACGGGCTCGCCACCCTTGGCGTACAGGATGGATTCGAACAGACCCTGGATACCCGGCACCTCGATGTCCTGCACGAAGTCTTCGAGATCGATCGTGGAGAAGTCGAGACCGAAGTGTCCCGAGATCCAGGCCAGCGCACCCTCGAGCGGGATGCACGACCTGATGCGCTCGTACTTCGCGACGGCTTCGTCGTGGGTCTCGGCGACAACGGTCTGGACTCCGAAGAAGTACTTCACGTCACCGGGCGCACGGTCGAACGTCACCACTCGGGCATCCAGGTCGGAGGTGTACTCCTTCATACGCTCGATGTTCGGATGCACCGCGAAGATCGCCTCTGCATGCTTGGCGGCGAAATCGCGACCACGAGGAGACCCGCCCGCCTGCCACAGCACCGGACGGCCCTGGGGAGACGGCGCGACGAAGTGCCGGCCACGGCACTGGTAGTACTCACCCTTGTGGTCGACGACCGCGACCTTGTCCGGGTCCGCGTAGACGCCGCTCTCGGCGTCGGCGATGATCGCGTCGGGCTCCCACGAGTCCCAGAGCTTGTAGCACACCTCCATGTACTCCTCGAGGCGGTCGTAGCGATCGCCTCGTGGTGCCATCTCCTGGCCGTATGCGTCCCACTCGCTCTTCGAGTACGACGAGACCACGTTCCAGGCCACGCGTCCTCCCGAGAGGTGGTCGAGACTCGAAAGACGCCGGCACATCGAGTACGGGTGCTCGAATGCCGTCGAAAGCGTGACGCCCACGCCCAGGTGCTCCGTCGCTCCGGTGATGATCGGGACGATCGTCGAGGGTTCATGGGTCGGGCACTGCACGGCGTACTTCACCGTTGCGTCCGAGCTGTCCTGGTACGTGTTGTAGGGCGCGAGCTCATCAGCGATGAACACGCCGTCGAACAGGCCACGCTCCATGACACGGGCCATGTGCTCCCAGTACTCCGGGTCCGTGAACTTCCAGTTGACCTTGTCACGCGGATGACGCCACATTCCGGTCGCGTGACTGTTGACGCCGTTCTGGATGAATCCCAGCAGGTGGATATTCTTGGACATCTTTGTCGCTCCTCAAATTTCTGAGTGGATGGAAAGAGTGCGCCGCCGGAGAGCTTCGGCACTCTCCTACGGCTCGACGGTGACGATTTCGGTCGTCTCAGTCGGTTTGGGTTCCGAGGGTTGGGATTTCGCGTCGACCCGGAACGCCGAGATGACCGCGACGGCACTGCCCATGCTCAGCGCCGGCAGGAGATACCAGCCCCAGCCGGTATAGCTGATGATGAGGAGACAGCCCGTGGAAGCCGCAACTCCCCCAATCGCTTTGACCGCAAACGATCCGACCGCACTCACGGGTTCCGCGGGCACACCGTCACCGGCGCTCGACCGCAAGCGGCGGAACTCGGTGATCATGTGCGAGACGTAGAGAACCGCGATGATGATCGCGACGGGTACGGCAATCCAGAAGAGTGTCATGACTGCGCCTCCGAAGCACTCGAGCCGATGAGGTCTTCCGACTCGCCGGCGGCAAGTCGGTCGCCACCCTTGTCGAGGCGGCTGAAGTCATAGTTCGTTTTCGTCATCAGGCTGACGGTAACGACGATGAGGATCGAAAGACCGATAAGCGTTGCGGTACCGGCCAATTCGTTCACGGTCTCACGGACATAGAAGCCCACCGCCGCCGACACCAAGACTCCGAGAATGAAGGCCCATGCGTTCATCCGACGCCAGAAGATCGCGGCGCCCAGCGGAACGATCAGGGAAGCCTTGAAGAAGTAGATCGTGTTGACGGTCGTGATGTAGTCACTGCTCGCGAGAACGACCACACCGCCGATGATTCCGCCGGCGACGATGCTCGCCTTGGTGATCTTCAGGAGGTTGCGGTCCGACATGGACGGCCAGCGGCGGCGGACGATGTCTGTGGCCACCAGCGAGGACAGCGCGGAAAATGCTCCGTCGACGGTGGAGTAGCACGCCTGCAGAATGATCATCACGTAGAGGACGATGATGATCACGGGCAGACCCATGTGCGTCACCACATAGGGCCCGATCGCTCCGGCACCGTTGGCACCGAGGTCGTCGGCGCTGACGCCCATGGAGATGCCCACCAGACCCAGCAGGCCGAGCGTCAACGGAATCGGATAGAACCACAGGCCCGCCCACAGGAAAGTGCGAGCCATGGTCTTCGGCTTCATCGACCATGCCTTCTGCCAGAAAGTCTGGTCGGCCATCGTCGAGGCGAGTAGGCCGAGTGCCAGGGTGATACCGAAGCTCACCGCCGCGGCGGGGGCGAACGGTTCCAGGTTTTGCGGGTCGGCGTCGCCGACCTTGCTGAACACGGCCTCGGCGCCACCGGCCTTGCCGAGGACATACAGGACGACCAGCGCCGCAGGAACGGTCGTCCCCAGGGTGCATAGCGCTCCGGTGATGGCCGATGTCCAGATACCGCCGAAGTACGAGTACACGGTGACGACGATCAGCGCGACCACCAGAACCGCAGTGGCCGGTAACCCGAAGACCACATCCATGACCAGCACGATCCCGAACAGGTTAATCAGGATCTCGCAGATGATCATGGCGATCATCACGACGAGCATCAGGCTCGCGACCAACGGATTGTCGAACCGTTTCCGGATGAACTCGACGATCGTGTAACCCTCTGGCATCCGGCGTCGGAGGAGAACGGCGAACGGGATCATCAGCATGACCGCGAGTCCGTTCGGAACGACGAACCACAGCAGTCCGCTGGTACCGAAGCTGAAAGCTTGAGCCGAGGACATCATCACCGCCATGGACCAAGTCCACACCGCGATGATCGATCCGACTCCGAAGCCGAATCCGACGCGACGGCCGGCGACGATGAAATCTCCGGTGTCGTGTACGAGCTTCTTCACAACGAGCGCGATTGCCAACAGGCATGCTCCGAGCCCGATGAGCAGGCAGTAGCCAAGCTCGGGTGACAGTGTCATAAGCGTTCCCATGGTGCGTGTGGTGTCTGTCGACGCCTGGGCTCCGATGCCGAGTCGTCGAAATGTTCACCTGGTTGATGTATGGACCCGGTGCGTCGCCGATGACGGACGGGTGCGAACCGGGGCGATGCGTGATCCGTTGAGAGGAACCAGATCTCGTCGCGCCCGAGGCACCCCCTGTTTGTAGGGCAAGTGCTGCGGTCGGCACACATCGACGTGTTGCGGATGTGTTACCGGCCGCGGATCACCGTCTGAAACCGCGGCGTTCCGCAACCTCGAGTAGGTGACGCGCAGGCTCGGTGAGGGCATTGTTCCGCGGCGACCACACGGCCGTGATGTTGCGGATCAAGCGTGTGTTTTTGATCGGGATCACCTGCATGCGGCCCGACTCGATGTCGTCTCGCACAATGAGCACGCTGAGCACAGCGGGACCGGTTCCTCCGATCACCGCGGTCTTGACGGCCGCGTTCGTCGGGAGTTCCAGCGCGGGAGGTGCGATCGCGGTCCCGGGCAACCGTGACTGAACCATGCGCTCGTAGCTGAGCCGTGTACCCGATCCGATCTCCCTCGTCACCAGCGGAGTCGCGGCGAGCCGGGCGAGCGAGACACCTTCGGCGTCTGCCCCGGTCCGATGCCCCGAGGCCCACGGATGGCTGGGCGCGACGACCAGGACCAGCTCATCCCGCGACACCTTCCGGCTGCGCAGATCACCTGGCAGATCTGGCGTTTCCACAAAGCCCAGGTTGTGCCCACCACTGCGCACCAGTTCAAACACCGTGCTGCTGTTCGCGGCTGTGACAGCCGCGGCGTCTCCGAACAGTTCGCGGAGCTGAACGAGCCAGCGCGGGAAGAGGTACTCGGTGACGGTCAGGCTGGCCGCGACGCGCACGACCGCGTGGTCGCCACCACGTAAGGAGCCCATCGTCGTGTCGATTCGTTCGACGACTCCGAGCAGTTCCTCCGCCATCCCGGCAAGGGTGACGCCCGCCGGGGTGAGCACTGACCCGAAGCGGGTTCGCGACACGAGCTGCTGGCCGACCGAACGCTCGAGACGTTTGATTCGAGCCGACACAGCCTGCTGGGTCATGTTGAGACGATCGGCGGCCTGGCTGATGCTCTGGGACTGCCCGAGAACCGAAAGGGTTTCCAGGAGGGGTACATAGTGTATCGCCGATGTTTCCACCGCCAACCCTCCCGAATTAGAATTTGTATGAGCACAACCATTGTTTGTGGCGCTACGTTCGATCGTAGTTACCTTCGGCTGGTGCTGCCGTTCAGACGAGGGGGCCGAACTGTTCACGAGTCCTGCGCCGCGGATGCCGGCACGAAGTTGTGATGATCCCGACCGAGACCACTGACATCGACCACCTGGATTCCGAGACGTCGCGCAAAGGCGGACAGGAACTCCGCATCCAGTTCCTCCACTCCATTGACGACCGATGCCGTAGCCACGACCCCACTCAGTCCCGCGGACGAACTCATTGCCCAGATTGAGTCATAGATCGACCATCGGACGGCGCTGAAAGCACCACCGACAGCGATGGGCACTACATGGCCGGGCCGCACGAAATGCTCCGCTCGTGCTCCGGGATCGGCGAGGAGACCTATCGTGTGGGCACGATCCGCCCCGGAGATACCCGTAGTGATTCCGGAGGAAGCATCGACTGCAACACAGAACCGGCCACTGTCCCGGTCGAACCCGGGCGTCATCAGCATCAACCCTGCGCTCGTCATGACGTTTTTCGGGACCGTTGCGAGCACGAATCCCGACGTATGACGCACCAGGAATGCGGCAGCGTCAGCTCCGAACGACTCACCCGCGAAACACATCTGGGCCTCGAGGCCGGCGTTCCCGTGTCCTGTGACGATCACAGGCCTACCGGATAGGAAGGCTTCGGAAATGGTCGCGGAGTCAGCGTGCGCACTCGCAGTCGGATCACCCGCCCGATCTGCATCGTTCTCTCGCTCAGCGGATTGTGCGGTGATAGTCGTAGCTGATGCATTCATCGTGTGCCACCTCGTGTCGGGACCGGTTACGGTCCCGACTATCGACACCACCGCAGCCACGAGCGAATTCCCGGGTTACAGCGGTGTGACAACCGACATGACCTCGGACACGCAACGGGCGACTTTCGCTCACTGTGCCGACAACTCTCGACGAGCGTCGACCTGTTGGGCATTCTCGTCGGCATGGTCGTCGTGAATCCGGTCGCTGTGGGGCGCCCTCTCACCAGCCTGTGGGCTGTGTCGGGGCTCGAGCCGGCGTCGCGGGCCATGTGTATGTGCTGTCGCTGACCTCGGTTCCGACCCGCACGTCCACTCCCCGCAAGGATCTCCTCATGACCTCGACTCTCGCCCGTCCCGCAGCGCGCTCACTCACCCACCTCCCCACCCGGCTCCGGCCGGCCGACCTGCTGCGCATCACCGACCAGGGCGTCGCCGACGTTCTCGACGGCCGCTATGACGCGCTGCTCCCCGCCGAATGGGACACCACGCACCGCTGGTCGACGCGACTCCACGCCGACGACGACCTCGACGTATGGCTCATCAGCTGGACTCCCGGCGAGGCCACCGAACTGCACGACCACGCCGGCTCGCTCGGCGCGCTGACCGTCCTCTCGGGTTCCTTGCGCGAGTACCACTGGACGGGGGACGATCTGGCTGTGCGTGTCCTCGATGCCGGTGACCAGGCAGCCTTCCCTCTCGGGTGGGTGCACGACGTCCTGAAAAATCCCACGATCGAGGTGGCCGGTCCCACCCTGAGCGTCCATGCCTACTCCCCGCCACTGACCGCGATGTCGTATTACGAGATCGCCGACGGCGGTCACCTGCGTCGTACGCGCACCGTCCTCACCGACGAACCCGAATGAGCGACGGCAGGCCGGCGCCCCGCACCATCGACGAGATCCTCGCCGACGCGCGTGCACGCCTCGAGCGGATCGACGCCGCGACGGTGCCCGACGAACTCGCGGCGGGCGCGATCCTCGTCGACATCCGGCCCGCCGCGCAGCGCGCCGAGGAGGGTGAGGTGCCGGGGGCCCTGGTGATCGAGCGCAACGTCCTCGAGTGGCGATGCGATCCGGCGGGTGATGCGCGGATTCCACAGGCGATCGATCACGACGTGCGGTGGATCATCCTGTGTTCGCAGGGTTACACGTCGAGTCTCGCCGCGGCGGCGTTGCAGGACCTCGGGCTGCACCGGGCGACCGATGTGATCGGCGGCTACGAGGCACTCGCACCGTTCCTCGACTGATCACTGGTCGCGGTCCGCGACCCTGCGCGCACCTCAGGCGACGGCCGGCCAGGGGCGCGGCGCGGGGCGGGTGTCGACGGCCAGCCCGGTCGCCGGGTCCGAGAGCGCCGACACGTGGCGCGCCAGTGCCGGGTCGATCCAGTCGTCGCCGGCGAGCACATACCGCGGCTGTGCCGTGATCCGTTCGGTGAGAACGAAACCCGACTCCGCGGTGCGCGCGGCGAGGGCGTCGAGGTTGGGCCACGGGCGTTCGGGGTTGACGTGGTCGGGGGTCAACGGCGACACACCACCCCAGTCGTCGACGCCGGAGGCGATCAGCGCGGCGCATTCCGCGGGCGAGACCAGGTTCGGCGGAGCCTGGATGCGCATGTGCGGTCCACAGACGATGCGGGCCACGGCGACTGCCGCGAGGAACTCGGTCATCTCCGCGTCGGGGGTCGAGCGCATCGCGGTGTCGGGTTTCGCGCGGAAGTTCTGCACGATCACCTCCTGGATGTGTCCGCCCCGGGCGTGCACGTCGGCGATCGCGAGCAGCGACTCGGCTCTCTCGTACAGTGATTCGCCGATCCCGACGAGGATGCCGGTGGTGAACGGGACGCGCGCGGTACCCGCATCGCGCAGCACCTGCATGCGGACCAGCGGGTCCTTGTCGGGGCTGCCGTAATGCGGTTGCCCTTTCTCGGTGAACAGACGGCGCGAGGTGGTCTCGAGCATCATGCCCATCGACGGCGCCACCGGGCGCAGGTGCCGGAGCTCCTCGAGACTCATCACGCCCGGGTTCAGATGCGGCAGCAGGCCGGTTTCGGACAGCACTGCCACCGCCGCCGCTCGCACATAGTCCAGCGTCGAGGCGTAGCCGCGCTCCCGGAGCCAGTCACCGGCCTGCGACCAACGGTCCTCGGGCCGGTCCCCGAGGGTGAAGAGTGCTTCCTTGCAACCGAGTTCGGCCCCGCGGCGGGCGAGGTCGACGACCTCGTCGAGCTCGAGGTACATTCCCTCGCCTGCGCGGGCGAGCTTGCCCGGCACGGTGACGAAGGTGCAGTAGTGGCATTTGTCGCGGCACAGTCGGGTCAGCGGGACGAACACCTTGCGCGAGTAGGTGACCTGCCGCGGCCGGCCCGCCGCGGCGAGTCCCTCGTCGCGGATCTGCCCGGCGATGCCCTGCAACTCGGCCAGATCGTCACCGGCACAGGACAACAACGCAACGGCGTCGTCGATCCCGATCGGTGTGCGTGCGCGGGCGGCGGACAGTGCCGCCGCGATGGTGGCCGGTTCGGTCATCACTGTCCCTCTGCGAGTTCGGAATCGGTGGTCACGCTCGGTTCGACCGCCAGATACGGGGACGGGTCGAAGGTGCCGTTGCGTTCTCGGAACGACGCCGCCGTCCCCGGCCACAGCAGCGTCAAGCGCCCGCTGTCGGGGTCGACGTACCAGCTGTCACACCCGGTCAGCCAGACCGTCGACTCGCTGCGTTCGTCGATCTCACGGGTGTAGGCGGCCTCGGCCTCCGGTGAGACCTCGAGGGCACGGACCGCGGTGTCGGCCATGAAGTCCAGTGCACCGATCACGTAGTCGAGCTGGGTCTCGATCATGTAGATCGCCGAGTTGTGGCCGAGGGCCGCGTTCGGGCCGTCGAGGACGAACATGTTGGGGTAGCCGCTGACGACGGTCGAGGCGTAGGACGTCATGCCCGACGACCAGTGGTCGGACAATCGACGACCGGCACGCCCGACGATGCGCGTCGCCGCCGGCGGACGCGCGGACTCGAATCCCGTCGCCATCACCAGGACGTCGAGGTCATAGGTGTGGCCGCTGCGTGCGGTGGCCTTGGACTCGGCGACCGACGTCAACGCACTCGGCTCCAGGACGACGTTGGACCGCTGTAGCGCGGGATAGAAATCGTCGCTGAGAAGGATTCGCTTGCAACCGATCTCGTAATCGGGTGTGAGCTGTTCGCGCAGCACCGGATCGGCGACCTGTGCGTGCAGGTGATCGCGTGCGCGGGCGCGGATCTCGTCGATGTCCGGATGGAGGCCGAGGCGCTGACGGAACGCGCCGTCGGCCTCGGTGAGCAACCGGTTGCGGACCTCGCGCGCGACATCGGGATCGAGCAGGGCGGAGCGTTCTTCCGCGGTGTAGGCACGGTCCTCACGCGGCACGACGTAGGGAGGTGTCCGGCAGAACACGACCAGCTCCTCGGCGACCTGCGCCAGGTGCGGGACGACCTGCACCGCCGACGCCCCCGTGCCGACGACACCGACCCGTGCGCCGGACACCACCACACCGTCGTGCCAGGCGGCGGTGTGGACGATCTGGCCGGGGAAGGTGCCGAGGCCGTCGACGTCGGGGATTCGCGCGTCGGACAACCGGCCCACGGCCATCACCAGCGAGCGGGCGCGGAATGTGCCCGACGGTCCGCCCGGCGCGCCGGCGGTGATCTGCCAGCACGCGCGCTCGTCGTCCCAGAGCGCTTGTCGCAGTTCGCAGTTGAGCTGGATACGATCGTCGATGCCTTCGTCGAGGGCGGTCTGCTCGAGGTAGTCACGGATCTCGGAGCCGCGCGGGTAGCGCGACGCCCAGTCCGCCGGCGGACGGAACGAGAACGAGTAGAGGTGTGCGGGGATGTCGCAGGCGATGCCCGGATAGGTGTTGTCGCGCCATGTACCGCCGACCGCGCCGGCCCGCTCGAGGACGACGAAGGATTCACGCCCGCGACGGGCGAGTTGGGTGGCCATGCCCAGACCGGCGAATCCCGCCCCGATGATCGCGACGTCCACGTCGGTCAGGTGTCCGTACGGCCGGTCTTGGCCGTGCACCGCGGCGCCGGTCACGAACGCACCTGCGGGATCGGCAGCTGTCGGTGCGGTTCGGGCTGGTGGTAGCGGGTGGTGCGTTGACGCGGCGTGCGTCCGGCGCGGGCAGCGATGTCGACGAGGGTGTCGACGTCGAGGACGCGTCCCGCCTCCGGTCCGGCCTCCGGCATGAGCCGGCCGTCGAGCAGCAGGCCGCCGATGTCGTCGGCACCGCCGCGCAGCAGGAGGTCGACGGTGTCGGTGTCCAGCTTGGTCCAGGCGACCTGCAGGTGATCGATGAGCCCGACGGACATCAGTCGGGCGACCGCGTGCAGGGCCCGGGTCTCCCGCTGCGACGCGGTCGACGTCGCGGCGCCGACCAGATGCGGCGGCGTGTTGGAGGCGACCATCGGCATCAGGATCAGCTCGGTGAATCCGCCCGTGCGGCGCTGGATTCCGAGCAGCGTCTTCAGGTGCGCAACCTGCTGCTCGGGGGTCTCGACGTGCCCGTAGACGATGGTGGCCGTCGAGAAGAGACCGACGCCGTGCGCGGCCTCGATCACCTCTGTCCACTCACTCACCGGTGCGGACCCCGTCGGCGACAGGTATCCGCGGACGGTGTCGTCGAGGATCTGGGCGGCGGTCCCGGGAATCGACCCGAGGCCGGCGGCGCGGAGCCGGCGAAGGTGGTCGGCGACGGAGACGCCCGAACGGACCGCGCCGTCGACGATCTCCGGCGGGCGGTAGGCGTGCAGGTGCAGGCCCTCGGCCGCAGCGGTGATCTCCTCGACCAATCGCACGTAGTCGTCGGCGGGCAGGCCCGCGGGCAACGGGCCCTGCATGCACACCTCGGTGGCACCCAGCTCGACCGCCTCGGTGACCAACTCGGCCAGGGTCGGCCCGTCCGGGCCCAGCCGACTGACGATGCCGGTGTCGAAGTTGCGGTTGACGACGAAGGTCAGCGACCCGGGATCGGTGACGCGCACCCGCACGGCGTCGGCGAGCGCACAGAGCTCCTCCAGCTCCTGTCCGGAGGCACCGAGCAACGCGACCCAGCCCTGATCGTCCAGGACATCTGGGCCGAGGGCTGTCGGATCGTCACGAACACGGCGCAGTGCTGCCGTGACGCGCTCGGTCGGGGCCGTGATGTCGTCGGCCCACGCGCGCAGAACCATGTCACACACTCTAACGTCCGGCATCTGCGGCCTTGCGGCTGCAGCGATCGCCGACCGCGGTCCAGCGTCGGACGCGGCGGTCAGCGAGGTTCGGGCAGGCGGTTGGTCCAACTCAGGGCGACCGCCGGCCCCACCCCGAGAGCGAGCAGCAACACGGTCTGCACCAGGTAGTCACCGCCCGGGGTGAGGATCACGTCGCCGCCCGGCCCCGGGACGGCGCCCGCGACGAGCACGACGAGCCCCCAGGCGCCCAGCGGCCCGTAGCGCAGCGGCGTCGAGGTGAAACCCGCCGCGAGCCAGAGCAGCACGGCGTTGACCACCCCGGCCAGCACCGCCGCGACCGGCAGGGCCACACCACCGAACCGCTGGTAGGCGAAGGCCACGCTGAGCAGCCCCACCGCGAGTCCGTCGATGATCAGGAATCCGAGCAGCAGCCGATCAACGAGGCTGTTACGTGAGGAGTCGCTGCGCGCAGGCCGGGAGGGTCCTGCCATCACTCGGCCCAGGTGATACCGGCGAACAGGTCCGACTCACGCTTGCCCTCGAGCGGATCGTGCCGGTCGGGTTCGGTGAGGATGAAGTGTTCGTGATCGGAGATGGGTTGCAGGATGTTGTTCGACAGCGCGTATTCGGTTCCCGACGCCGCGACGGTCACCTGGGTGGCGTGCGCGGCGAGTGCCGCGACCTTCTGCGCGTAGTGGGCGCGGATGTCGATCTCGGTGGTGATCGCCTCGTCGGGGTAGCTCGGCAGCTCCCCCGGACCGGGCATGCGCCACCCGGCGGGCACATCGGCCACACGGGCGAGGCCTGCGGCCAGTGCGCTCCGTTCGGTGATCGACTCGTAGAGCTTCACCGGCCCGCCGCCGGATTCCCGGGCCCGTGCCACCGCGGCGACGGTGACCTCGTGCACGAGTCGGTGATCGGGGTGTCCGTAGGTGCCCGAGGCGTCGTAGCTGACGACCACCTGTGGGGCGAAGTCGATCAGGACGTCGAGGAGCGCACGGACCGGATCGTCGAACGGCGCCCCGACGAGCGCGCGCGGATGGTTCGCCGACGGGGCGCCGGCCATACCGGAGTCGCGCCAGCGCCCGGCGCCGCCGAGGAAGCGCGGTGTCAGCGTCGGACCGTCGGTGGGGCTCAGCGCCCGCAGTGCCCGGGTCAGCTCGAGGATGCGATAGCCGCCGAGCTGATCGGCTCCGCCGTCCGCGACGAGCTGCGCCCACTCGTCGCCGATGACCTCACCCTCCTCGCCGAGTGTGAACGTCAGCACCCGCACGTCGACGCCTTCGGCGAGGTACCGGGCGATGGTGCCGCCGGTCATGATCGTCTCGTCGTCGGGATGCGCATGGACCAGCAACAGCCGCCGGCCCGGCGTGGATCCGGAGTCCGCGATGGGTGTCACGAGAGTTCCCAGTCGACCGCGGTCCCGAAGATCGACACCTGGATGGGACCGGTGAGAGGCACGTCGCGCACGGCGGGCGTGACGCCGACGACCATCGAATCCTGGTACAGCGGAAGGTAGATCGCCTGTGCGGCGAGCAGCGGCTCGGCCTCGTCGAGGGTGTCGGTCGGGTCCTCCTCGGACAGCGCGGTCCGCGCGAGTTCGATCAGGCGGGGATCGCACAGCCCCGAGACGTTGCTGGCATAGCTGTCACCGGCATCGGTGCCGCCGGGTGCGACGCTGGTCGGCGTGGGCGGCGTGGCAGGTGACGGCTCGGTCCCGGGCTTGGGCTGGTTGCAGTCGACCTGCGAGGCCAGCGACGCGGCGGGCGGCACACCCAGACCGTTCCAGCCGACGACGAGGTCGACCCGCTTGGTGGTGAGCGCGGACCCGTACAGCTCGCCGTTGGGCATGGTGACGACCTGCGCACGCACCCCCGCGCCGCGCAACTGGTCGACGATGCTCGCCGCGGCCGAGGTGGCGCGCGGGTCACCGGCGACGGCGCCCACCCGCACGATCAGATCCTGGCCGTCCTTCTGGACCGGCAGCAGCCCCTCGGGCAGCTCGGGGACCTCGACCGCACCGGGAACCGGTGTCTGGCTGGGACCGGACGACGATCCGGCAGCCGACGGCGCCGGAGACGACGAAGCTGACGACGAGGGTTCTGACGCAGAGGGCACCGGCGACGCCGAACCGACGGGCTCGGGTGCGGCCCGCCGGTATCCGGCGGCGGCCAGCAGAGCATCCACCTCGGCGGGGCGCGGACGGGGTCGCGAGACCGGGCGGTACCCGGGATCCGACGGTGCGAACACCGTGTTGGCATACGGTTCGACGACCCAGTCACCCGCACCGGCGAAGGTGGTCAGGCGCGGATCGATCAGGCCGAGGACCGCGCGCCGGACATCGAGTGAACTCATCGCCTCGGTGCGCGCGTTCACGCTGACACCGAGCGACCGGGACGTCAGACTGCGTGCGGTCTCCAACCCCGGCAGCGCGACCAGCTCGGCGTCGGTCGCCGGGGAGGCACCGAGGGCGACGATGGCCGAGTCGCCCGAGCGGACGGAGTCGAGCATCTGTGCCGAGCTGCCCGCACGGCGCAGGACGATCTGGTCGAGCCGTGGCGGCTTGACCCAGTACCGGTCGTTGCGGGCCAGGCGCACCTCGTCGCGCGTCTTGTCGATCCCGACGATCGCGAAGGGTCCCGCCGACACCGGCTTACCGGCGTCCATCCCGGTCTGGAAGCCAGCGGGCGCGCCCTTGAGGACGTGGCTCGGCAACAGACCGGTGAACAGCTCACGCCACGCCGGATACGGACGTTCGAACCTGACCTCGACAACCTTCCCGCCCGCACTGGACGCGACGGAGTCGATGAGCCGGTAACCCGCGGGCGCCACGACATTGGGCTGGCGTGACATCTGCTGCCACAGGTAGCTGAAGTCGTCGCCCGTCACCGGCAGGCCGTCGGACCACTGCGCGTCGGTGTGGATCCGATAGGTCACGGTGAACGGCTGACGTGAGGTCACCTCGGCGGAGGTGACGAAGGAACTCTGCAGTTCCCACACCGTGCCGCCGGGCGTCTGCACCGGCGCGAACGCACTGGGCAGCGTCATCGCCGCGACCGCGGTGGTCACCGGGTTCTGATCCGCCGCGATGTGCGGGTTGAACCCGGCGCCCACCGAGTCGGTGGCGATGTAGATCGTCTTCTCCACCGGATATTCGGTCGGCGTGGGCGGCGGCCCGGTGTCGCGGACGGGCGGCGGCGGGTCGGACATGCACGCCGTCAGGACGACGAGCAGTGCGACGCCGCACGAGAGCAGCCCGAGCGTCCGGCGCCGGACCCGGCTCCCGGATTCGCGGCCCGGTGCCAGGCCCTCCGCCGAACGCTCTTGCCTCGCGCGATTCACCTCGGATACCCCCATGGAGAAGCTTGTCGGTCCAACAGACGTGCCGACACCATGGTCGGCCTGCGGACGCACTCAGCCGACAGCGGCATCCCGGGACTTGGCCCGCGAACGCTCGCGTGCACGCGTGTTCGAGTCCAGGTGCACCTTACGCACCCGCACGACCTCCGGTGTCACCTCGACGCACTCGTCGGCGGCACAGAACTCCATGGCCGCCTCGAGGTCGAGCTGCATCGGCTTGGCCAGGGTCTCCATCACGTCGGCCGAGGACTGACGCATGTTCGTCAGCTTCTTCTCGCGGGTGACGTTGATGTCGAGGTCCTCATGGCGCGGGTTGATGCCCACGACGTGTCCCTCGTAGCTGTCGTCGCCCGGGTTGACGAAGAACGTGCCGCGATCGGCCAGCTGGATCATCGCGAACGGGGTCACCGTGCCGGCGCGGTCGCTCACCAGTGAGCCGGTGTGGCGGGCGCGGATCTCGCCGGCCCAGGCGTCGTAGCCGTCGAAGACGGCGTTGGCGATACCGGTGCCGCGGGTCTCGGTGAGGAAGTCGGTTCGGAAACCGATCAGGCCACGCGAGGGCACGATGAACTCCATCCGGACCCAGCCGGTGCCGTGGTTGTTCATCTGCTCCATGCGGCCCTTGCGGGCGGCCAGCAGCTGGGTGACCGCACCGAGGTATTCCTCGGGCACGTCGATGGTCAGCTGTTCGAAGGGCTCGTGCACCTTGCCGTTGACCTGACGGGTGACCACCTGCGGCTTGCCGACGGTGAGCTCGAAACCCTCGCGACGCATCTGCTCGACCAGGATGGCGAGCGCGAGCTCACCACGACCCTGGACCTCCCAGGCGTCCGGACGACCGATGTCGAGCACGCGCAGCGACACGTTGCCGACCAGTTCGGAGTCCAGGCGCTGCTTGACCATGCGGGCGGTCAGCTTGTGACCGGACACGCGGCCGGCGAGCGGCGAGGAGTTGGTGCCGATGGTGACCGAGATGGCCGGCTCGTCCACGGTGATCCGGGGCAGCGGCTGCGGGTTCTCGAGGTCGGCCAGGGTGTCGCCGATCATGATCTCCGGCATACCGGCGACGGCCACGATGTCGCCGGCCGACGCCGACTCCGCGGGTGCGCGTTCGACGCCGATGGTCGCGAGGAGTTCGGTGATCTTGGCGCGCTCGACGACCGGCTCCGCTGTTCCGTCCTCCTTGACGATCTCACGGCACCACGACACCTGCTGACCCTTGCGGAGGGTGCCGTTGTGGATGCGGACGAGCGCGAGGCGGCCGAGGAAGGCCGACGCGTCGAGGTTGGTGACGTGCGCCTGCAGCGGGGCCTCCGGGTCACCCTTGGGCGCCGGGACGTGCTCGAGCAGGACGTCGAAGAAGTCGTCGAGGTTCTCCCCCGCCGGGACCTCACCGTTGGCGGGCTGGATGGTGCTGCACTTGCCCGCACGACCCGATGCGTAGAGCACCGGGAGTTCGAGGACCAGCTCGGCGGCCTTGGCCGCCTCGTCGCTGAGGTCCGAGGCCAGGTCGAGGAGCAGATCCTGCGTCTCGTCGACGACCTCTTGGATGCGTGCGTCGGGACGATCGGTCTTGTTGACCACCACGATGACCGGCAGCTCGGCGGCGAGCGCCTTGCGGAGCACGAAGCGGGTCTGCGGCAGCGGGCCCTCGGAGGCGTCGACGAGCAGCACCACACCGTCGACCATCGACAGGCCGCGCTCGACCTCACCGCCGAAGTCGGCGTGGCCGGGGGTGTCGATGACGTTGATGACCACCTCGGTGCCATCCGGCTGGCGCCGGTGGACCGCGGTGTTCTTGGCGAGGATGGTGATGCCCTTCTCACGTTCGAGGTCACCGGAGTCCATCACCCGGTCGACGACCTCGGCACGTTCACCGAAGACGCCGGACTGGCGCAGCATGGCGTCGACGAGGGTGGTCTTTCCATGGTCCACGTGTGCGACGATCGCGACGTTGCGGAAGGTGGGGACAGCGCTCACAGGCTCTCTTTCATGTGGTTGGCGATCGGCATCGGCGGCCGGCGCTCGGCGCACGGCCGAACAGCCCTGACCGGTGTCTCGAGCAGATCACCTAGGGATTCAAGGTGACAGAGTATCGGTTCTGGCGGTGAGACCGCGATCACAGCTCCCGAAACGCTCCGACTTAGGGTCTGCTAACCTCGCGATATGGGCAAGGTCGACGCGGCGAAAGTGGGCTCTCTGAAGCCCAAGAAGAAGTGCTGCAAGAGTTCCACACGGTGCGTGCGCTGCCCCGTGGTGATCCACCGGATGCGCAAGCTCGACACCTCGGACATGTCGAAGAAGGAACTTCACAAAGCCCTGAAGAAGGCGCGCGCGGCCTGAGCCGTCAGCCCGGCGGGATCTCCTGTTCGTCCCGGTCGACCGACCCCTCCGCGTCCCGGTCGACCGACCCCTCCGCGTCTCTGTCGACCGACCGCACAGCGACGGCGAGCGCGACCGCCGCGATGCCGACCGCCTCGAGCGGCCGGGGAACCTGGCCCAGCGCGATCAGCCCGATCACCGACGCCGTCACCGGCAGCAGCGCCAGCAGGAGCGCGAAACGCGCCTGACCCACCCGCCGCAGCACGATCTGGTCGAGCGCGTAGGGCACCGCCGTCGACGCCAGTCCCAGGACCAGCCCCTGACCGAGCACCACGGGCAGCGACGCCCCCTCGCGCACCGCCTCGGCCACCCACCAGGCGAGCGGTGAGGTGATCAGTGCGGCGACGACGAAACCGGTCGCCAGATCCTCCACGCCCGCGCCGCGGGCCGCGACCCGCTTGCCGAGCACGATGTAGCCGGCCCAGCAGGCAGCGGCGGTCAACGCGAGAGTCACCCCCAACGGAGTCCCCGACCAGCGGACGTCGGCGATGAGGACGACCCCGACCGTCGCCAGCGCCAACGCAGCCACATCTCGTCGTGTCCGAGAACCCAGGGCCGCCACCACGATCGGGCCGAGGAATTCCAACGCGACGGTCGTGCCCAGCGGGAGGTGCGCGAGTGCCTCGTAGAACGAGATGTTCATGCCCGCGGTGATCAGGCCGAAGCTCCCGGCCAGGCGCAGCCGGTCCGGGCGCCATGCCGCCCGCGGCGGACGCACCCAGATCAGCAGTACGAGAGCCGCTCCGGCGATCCGCAGCCAGGCGACGGCGACCGGCGAGATCTCGTCGAACAGTCCGACGGCGACGGCGGCGCCGAGGTACATCGACGTCGCACCGATCACCATCAGACCCGGTGGGAGCAGCAGGTCCCGGCGCGCGGTGTTCACGAACAGTCCCGGTTCACGATCGGTCCCGGCTCACGATCCGATGACCGCGACCCGTTCGGGCACCAGTCGCACCCGCACCCGGTCCCCGATGGCAACCGAATCGGTTGCCATGGCGTCGATTTCGCCGACGACGGTGTCGATGCGGACCCGCGGACCGGCCGGGAGTTCCGCGACGAGCATCACGGTGGCATCCATTCCCGCGGAGTCGGAGTCGGAGTCGGAGTCGGGGTCGCCGCCCGCCCGGTAGACCTCGACCGATTCGGGCCGCAACCCGAGGCGTCGGGAACCGTCGGGCAGGTCGAGGGGTATCTCGCCGAGCACGGTGTCGGCGACACCGGTACGGATCTGCGCGTCGACGATGGTGGTGGCGCCCAGGAACTGAGCGGTCCACTCGTCGGCGGGCCGCCGCCACAGCACTGCGGGAGCCGCGGTCTGCACCATCGCACCGTTGCGCATGACCGCGATCTCGTCGGCCATGGTCGCGGCTTCGGCGTGATCGTGGGTGACGACCAGCGTGGGCACACCGGATGCTCGCACTATTTCCGAGATCTGTACGGCCAGTTCATCCTTGAGCCGACGATCAAGGGCGGCGAGTGGTTCGTCGAGCAACAGCAGCCGCGGGTGGGGCGCCAGTGCCCGGGCGAGGGCCACGCGTTGCGCCTGACCGCCCGACAAGGTGTCGACGGGGCGTTTCTCGTAGCCGGGGAGGCCGATCACGTCGAGCAGTTCGGTGACACGATCGGCGATCCGTCGCCTCGACCAGCGGCGCATCCGCAATCCGTAGCCGATGTTGGAGGCGACGCTTCCGCCGAAGAGCTGTCCGTCCTGGAACACCACGCCGAAATCGCGGCGGTGGACCTCGACGCCGGCGAGGTCGGCGCCGTCGAAGCGCACGCTGCCCCTCACCGGACGTTCGAGGCCGGCGACCGCGCGGATCAGCGTCGACTTGCCGCATCCGGAGGGACCGAGGATCGCGGTCACCAGCGCCCCCGATCCGCCCGCGCGCCACGACAGACCGTCGATCACGGCTTCATTGCCGTAGGAGACGACCAGGTCCGAGATCTCGATGACCCCGTGCTGTTGTTGTCCCGGTTGCGATGTCACAGCAAAGGCACCTCCGAGCGGGGGCGCGATGCCTCGACCGCGATCACCGCGACCGTCGTCGCGAGGACCAGGACCACCGATGCTGCCATCGCCGTCGCGAGGTTGTCGGCGCCGGGCCGGTTGAGTGTCGACCCGATGAGCACGGGCAGCGTGGTGGTGTCCGCCCGGGCAAGGAAGCTCGTCGCCCCGAACTCGCCGAGCGCCATCACGAAGGCGAAGCCGCCAGCCGCACCCACCGATCGCCCGATGATGGGCAGATCGACCGTGGCGAAGACCCGGGCGGGACGCGCGCCGAGGGTGGCCGCGGCCTGACGCAGGCGGACGGGCACCGACTCGAGCGCGGGCAGCATGATGCGGATCACCACCGGGATCGCGATGAGCGCCTGGACCAGCGGGATCACCGCGGGTGACGCCGCGATCTCATACGGCAGGGTGGCCAGCACGATCAGATACCCGAACCCCAGGGTGACCGCACTGATTCCGAGCGGCACCATCGAGATGGCCGAGCCGATCGCGCTGATGAGGCCACGCGAGCGATGCAGGGCCACCGCGGCAAGCGTCCCGACGACCACGGCGATGACGGTCGCCGCCGCCGCGGTCACCAGCGAGTATCGCAGACTTTCGAGCGGGGTCACTCCGTTGACCGGATCGGCGAGCGCGCGGTAACCGGCCAGCGTCCACCCGGCGTCGGCGACGGGGCGCACCGACCGCAGCATCAGCACGACGACCGGCGCGACGAGCAGCGCGGCGGTCCACACGCTCACCGCCAGCACGGCGGGCCGGGCCCACCGCCCGTGGGTCGGTGCCGACCGGCGCTGTCCGCCCCGCGCCGAACCCGACCCGGCCGAATCGGTGAACACGCGCGTGAGGAGGAGCGCCGCGACGACGACGACGATCTGCAGCATCGACAACGCCACCGCCTCCGGGATTCGGAAGTAGCCGATGGCCTGGGTGTAGATCTCGGTCTCCAGGGTGCGCAGTTCGCCGGCCCCGAGGATGATCACGACGCCGAAGCTGGTGGAGCAGAACAGGAAGATCAGGGCGGCGGCGGCGGCGATCGCGGGCACCAGCCGGGGCACCACCACCGTCATCGTCGCCCGGAGGCGACCCGCTCCCAGTGACCGGGCGGCCTCGACGAGCCGGGGGTCGAGAGTGCGCCAGGCCGCGCCCACCACACGCACGACGACGGCGACGTTGAGGAACACGTGGGCGGCCAGCACCGCAGGCAGCCCGGACTCGATGTGCAGGAACGACAGCGGACCGGTCAGCAACGACCGGAAGGCGACGCCGACGACGACCGTCGGCAACACGAAGGGCACCGTCACCACCACGGCGAGGACGACCGCGGTGGTTCCCCGGACCCGCGCGAACAGCCACGCGATCGGCGCGGCCGCGACGAGCGCGAGCACGGTGGAGGCGGCCGCCTGCCCGAGCGTCACCCCGAGCAGGCTGAGGGCGTCGGTGCGCTCGAGGAGCTCGGCCAGACCCGAACCGGATTCGCCGGCGATGCGAATCGCGCGACGGATCAGTGCAACGACCGGCCAGGCGAACAGCACCGCGATGAACAGTGCCGGGATCAGCCGTAGCGCGATCCGGCCCGTCATCGGCCAGACTCGTGTCCCGGCACGCGTCACCAGACGGTCACCTGCCGACGGCGGCACGCCACTGGTCGAGCCACATCTCGCGATTGTCCGCGATCACCGACGGCGGCAGTGACGACATCCAGGACGGCACCGCCGCGCGCGCGGGCCAGCCCTCGGGCAGCGGGGTGTCGCGCTGCACCGGGTAGACGTACATCGACTCCGGAAGAGCCTCCTGGACAGTCGGACTCAGCATGAAGTCGACGAGTTTGCGTGCGCCGGTGGAGTTCCGGGTGCCTTTGAGGATGCCGATGTACTCGACCTGCGGGAAGCAGCTGTCGAGAAGGGCGCTGGTGTCCGGGGTCGCCGCGGGCGACGACGCGTAGGACAACACGATCGGCTTGTCGCCGCGGCCCTCACCCGCGGTGAACAACTGGTTGTAGGCGATCTCCCAGCCGGAGACGATCGTCGCGCCCCCGGCGCCGACCCGCTTCCAGTAGTCCTGCCAACCGTCGCCGAGCGCCCCGACCGTGGTGAGCAGGAAAGCGGTTCCCGGCGACGAGGTCGCCGGGTCCATCAGGGCGGCCTGAGCTGCGTACTCGGGTTTGGTCAGGTCCCGGAACGTCGCCGGCGGGGTGAGTGACCGCGAGGCGTACCAGGCGTTGTCGATGTTGAGGCAGACGTCGCCGCGGTCGACCGCCGTCAGCTGGTCGGTCGCGCCGGGGACGGCGTATTCGGAGGCACCGCCGGCCGCGGCGGGCGAGGCGTAGGACTCGAGAGCCCCGGCGTCGATGGGCCGGGAGGCGAAGGTGTTGTCGATGCCGAACACCGCGTCACCCTTGGGGGCACCGGGTGTCAGCGACACCGTCGACGCGAGCTGTCCGGCGTCACCGGACTTCACGATCTTCAGTGTGAGACCCGTGTCCTGACGGAAGGAGTCGATCACCGACTCGGGCAGGTCGAAGGAATCGTGGGTGAGCAGCGTGACCTCGCCGCCCGAGGTCGACCCGTCGGCACAGGCACTCCCCGTCACGACCATCGCGGCGGTCGCGATGAGGACCAGGCCTCGCCCGAGCCCCCGGCGCCCAAACCCCTGGGGCGGAAATTTCCGGCGTCGGCGACCGGTGGTGGCACCGGTCGGCTGCTCAGTCACATCAGTCTCCTCACACCGCGTCTGCCCTGCCGTCCACTTCATCCAACCAGGTGCCGGATCAGGGCACGACTCGTCACCCTCTACGACACTTCAGTAACAATTTCATCAATAACCACAACAATCACACCCGTAACACTGCCGGTGCCTGGACATTGGAGCCTGACGGGGGCTTAGAATGACCCGCGACGACCCGGGTGGGATGATCGACTGTCCGCTGGACCTCATACCCGGGCGGACGACAAGACCACGAGGCGCACACAGGCTGTCTTCACACGCAGACGCGGCGCCACGACCGATAGGACACACCAGTGCGTTTCACCCGGCCACTGAGGTTGCGATCCGGCAGTTCCCGAGCTCATCGACCCCGGGCCGCTCGCCTCCTCGTCGCCGCGTCGGCACTCGCGGCCGCCACCTCCCTCGCACTGCCGGTCGCCGCGCAGGCCGCCCCGGCTCCGAAGATCGATCAGCGCGTGCTGGATTCGCTCGGCGCGTTCGCTCCCGCGATCATCGGTTCGGTGGCCACCCCGGGACCGGACGGCAAGATCGAGGTGGCACTCCTCAAGCAGGCCGAGACCTTCGCGACGACTCCCGGCATGCCGCCCGAGGTCACCAAGATCTGGCGTTCGATCGCCGATTTCCTCGGTGAGCCCGGCCGCAAGCAGGTCACGCGCACGCTGGCCGCCGAGGCCAAGCCCGGCGACCCGGAGATCCCGCGTGGCCCGAATGCGCCCAAGATCCAGGAATTCCTGTACCCGACGTTCGGCCTCGGCTGCATCCCCGGCGGCGGCTCGCTGGGACGCGCCCTGGTCACCGCCGGCCCGCAGGAGGCACCCGCCCCCGGCCCCAAGCGCGGCGAGAGCGGCTATGTCTACACCTCGCTCGGCACCGGCCCGGCCATCGACAACAAAGCCGCACCGCTCACGGTCAGCTGGTTCAACGTCGACACCGGCCGCACCGGCACCACCCAGCTCAAGCGCAACGCGAAGATCAACGTGAAGGAAGGCCCCGGCACCTTCACCGGTATCGCGCGGACCGGCAAGGGACGCGTCATCTCGGCCATCCACGGCAACGTGACCACCAAGACGAAGGGCGAGGTCGTGTCCTGCACGATCGTCCCGGTGATCGGTCTCGCCATCATCTGACCTTTTCCCTCTCACAGAAGACGGCACCCCGGCCCTGCGCCGGGGTGCCGTCTTGTTTCCGTGCCGGCTCAGAATGCCCAGGTCGTCCGCTATGTCGGTATCTCCCCGGTCGCGCCCATGTCACAGGTCGGACTCGCGACTTGCCCGGCTTGTCCCACTCGTGGTCTCTTTAACACAAGTCCCATCTGTCACACCCGCCACACGTGGCGGGGTGTTGGGTTGTCCAAAGGAGAGCCATGTCCATCTCGTCCCGATTCGCGCGTCCCGCCCTCGGGCGGCGGGCAATCCAGCGCTGCGGCGCAGGCATCGTCGGCGTGACGATCGCGGCGGCGGCACTGGTCGCGACGCCGCCCGCTCCCGCCTCGGCCGAGCCGCTCATCCCCTCCAACATCATCACCTTCCCGCCCATCCCGTTCGACGCCGAGCTCGCGGGCGCCGTGCGCATGCTGAAGGCCGCCGGGGTCGACCAGATGGCCCTGCAGGCCGCCCAGGCGGTCATGGGCAGCGCCGGCCAGCTGTCGGTCGAGGACGTCGTCGGACGGGCCGGCGCACTGCCGCTGCCGGCCGCGAAGCCCGTCTCCGAGGCGAAGCCCGTCTCCGACGGGAAACCGCAACCCGCCGCGACGACCGACCCGACCGCCCTGTTGAAGACCCTGGGCATCCAGACGCTGACCCCGTCGGTGGCACCGTTCTGTACGGCGCCGACCGCGAACAACCCACTCGGGCTCGTGACCGCGGGTGCGGGGGCCGTTGCCGGTCCGTGGCCGATGAAGACCGATCCGCTGACCGGGCTCAAGCCGCTGCTCGACATGATCCCGGGCGTGAAGATCCCGGAGAATCTCAATCTCGTCGACAAGGGCGAGACGGCCTACGCCTTCGTGCCGGCCTCCCCCACCGCGGGCAGCGGCGGCAAGATGCAGGTCGCCTGGTTCAACACCAGCACCCTGCAGGGCGGATTCGCCGACCTCGCACCGATCTCCGACAAGACCGCCCTCACCGCGCTGCCACTGCTGTCCGGCGTCCGCCTCGCCCCGGTGAAGACCGGCAACGGCACCATCCTGTCCGCCGTCTTCGGGACCGCGCAGAACGGTGCGCAGAACTGCTGGTTCCTCCCCGCGGTCGGCATCGTCAACGCCTGATCAGCGGCTCACGCAACGCATTTCATCCACGCCGTCGGCCGGGACACCACCGGCCGACACAGAACGAATAGACGACACATGAACACGCACGGCACCACCTCCGCACGCCGGAGTGCCCCCGTCACCCGCACCGTCGCGCTGGTCGCGGCACTGATGATGGCCGGCGGCCTCGCAGCCACCGCGCCGGCCGCGGCCGTTCCCACACCGGGACCGGGCACCTCCTCCCCCACCCCCGCGACGCCGGCCGAGCCGGGCGCACCCGCCGATGACAACGCGGGCACCATCGATACACGCGGCCCCGGCCAGGCACCGGGCGTGGTCTACGCCAACCGGGAACTGTCCCGGGCACGGATGCTCCCGGGCGCCGCCTCGGGCAACGACTTCACCTACTGGAGCACCGGCGCCGACGACAAGGCACATCTGTCGTCGGGCGTGCTGATGATCCCCACCGGTCGCGCCCCCGCAGGTGGCTGGCCGATCGTCGCCTGGGCGCACGGCTCACGCGGCATCGCCGACAAGTGCGCGCCGTCGTCGCGCCCGATCAAGGACGACACCGTCGAGATGCGGCGCTGGCTGGAACGCGGCTACGCCGTGGTCAGCACCGACTACGCCGGCGTCGGCACCCCGGGCACGCCGCAGTACTACGACCTGGAGGCCACGGCCCGCAACATCGTCGACGCCGTGCGCGCCTCGCGCGACATCGGCGACAACCTGTCCCGGTCCTGGGCCGTCGTCGGCGAGGGTCAGGGTGCCGCCGCGGCGATCACGCTGGCGCGTCTGGCGCCCCGCCTGCAAGGCAACGCGCTCGACTTCAAGGGCGCGGCAGCGACGTCGATCCCGGCCGAATTCGGTTCGCTCGTGGCCAATCTCGGGCCGTCCTCGACCGCGATGCCCGCCGGGCTGGCGACCGACGCGCTGTACACGCTGAGCGCCATCCGCAATGCGCGGCCCGACATCGATGTCGCGTCGTACCTGACCGACACCGGTAAGCAGTGGCTGGCCAATGCCGCCGAGAACTGTGTCACCGAACTCAGGCGTGAGGTCGACGGTCTGGCGATCGGGTCGTTGTTCAGCAAGCCGCTGTCGGGCAACACCGAACTCACCGGCCTACTGAACCGCGCGACCGCGCTGCCGACCGCCGGCTTCAGCCGGCCGGTCATGATGACCCAGGCGCTTCAGGACACCTCGGTGGTCGTCCCGCTGACGTTGAAGTACCTCAACGAGAGTCGTGTCGCCGATCGTCAGGTGGACGCGCGAATCTACTTCACCTTCGCCGAGTCGCAGGCTGATCAGTACTCCGACAACGACATCCGCGCGTTCTTCACCCGCATCCTTCGATGAGGCCTGCGCTCTCGGTGGCCTATGTGGCCGCGGCTGCGGCCGCCACGGTCACCGGCGCGCTGGGTCCGCGGCGCGCGGCAGCGATCACCAAACCCCTGCCGATGCTGATCCTGGCGGCACACACCGTCGCCGGTGCCAAACGTCGCGGAGTCGCCGAGAACGCGGCGCTGGCCGGCATTCTCGGCTTCTCGATGGCGGGCGACCGGCTCATGCTCGCCGAGGAGTTCGAGCCCCCCGCGTCTGAGTCCCCAGAGTCCGGGTCCCCGACCCCCGGCACCGCCGGGCTCGACGCGAAGGACCGTTACCTTCGCTGGGGCGCAACGTTGTTCGCCGGGGCCCAGCTGAGCTACGCCGCGACGATGTGGCGGGCGGGCGCCCGGCCGTCGGTGGCGACGATGGCGCCCCGCGTCGCCCTCCTCGCCGAGTCGGCGACGGTACTGGCCCGGAATCGTCCCGGTCTGCTGCCGGTTCTCGGCGGCTACGGCAACACCCTGGCGACGATGTCGGCGCTGGCGTCGGACATGCCCGGACCGCAACCGCGGATGCGGGCGGGTGGCTGGGCCTTCCTGTTGTCGGATCTCGCGATCATCAATCGCCGCCATCTGGTGACCGAGCCACGGCTCCGCGTGGCCGGTGAGGCCTGGGTGCTGGCGAGTTACTTTGCCGCGCAATATCTGCTTGTCGGCGGACTCACCGATCCGGCGGTCACGCGACCGCGCGTCCCCGGCACGTCGAATACTGCGGGTTGACCATCGGGCTGAAGGCCAGTGCGCCGATCTTCTGCCTGATGGTGAACACGACGGGCCCACTCCCCGGATGCAGGTCGACCTGCCATTTGACGGTGAACCCGCGTCCGGGGACCTTCGTCACGCCGGTCCGCCCGGTACGGAGATTGCGCCACGACACCGCGACGTCGTAGGTGTATTCGAGCGCGACGCGTTTGGCGCGATCGGTGCCGATGAGCGCAATGGCCGGGCCGGGCAGTCCGTCGGCGGGGAACCGGATCTGGTTCAACACGTCGACGCGAACCTTGATCGGTCCGGCAGGCCACGGATTGGCGCTGTCACAGACGAGGGTCGTGACGTAGTTCGGCTCGGGTTCGGCCGGGACGGCCACCGCGGTGCCGGCGCCGAACGCCGCCGTCACCATCCCGACCACCATTCCCGTCACCATGCCGAGGACCATCGACACGGTCCCGACACGCATTCCCCGCCGCCTGCTGCTCTCCCCGCTGACCATGGGGGCAGTCTAGAGCGGCACACCTCCGGCGTCTGCCAGAATCGAACCCATGCCGAAGATCCAGATCGCCCAGGACGCCGCGGCCGACGAACTCCTCTCGACCGATTCGTTCGCCCTCCTGACGGGGATGCTCCTTGATCAGCAGTTCCCGATGGAGCGCGCTTTTGCCGGTCCGGCGAAGATCCGCGACCGCTTCGGCACGATGGACCCCGTCGAGATCGCCGACGCCGATCCGGAGGCCTTCGCCGATCTGTGCTCCACTCCCCCGGCGATCCACCGCTACGGCCGTTCGATGGCCGGGCGCGTGCAGGCGCTCGCGAAGGTCGTCGCCGAGGAGTACGGCGGCGACGCCTCCCGCATCTGGACCGAGGCGAGCAGCGGCGCCGACCTGATGGCTCGGCTGCGCGCGCTACCCGGGTTCGGCGAACAGAAGGCGAAGATCTTCGTCGCGCTCGTCGCCAAACAACTCGATGTGAAGCTGTCAGGCTGGACCACAGTTGCCGGCGACTACAGCAAGAAGGGTTACCGGTCGGTCGCCGACGTGACCGACCCGGACTCGCTGCAGAAGGTCCGTGACTTCAAGAAGGCGGCGAAAGCCGCGAAGGCCGGCAAGGACGCGGACTCGGCGTAGCCGGGTCACGATTCCGCCGAGCCTGTCCACTCATCGCGATCGGGTGGCCTAGTGTCGGACACCATGGAGTCCCTCCCTGATCAGCCCGTCTCTGATCGGCCCATCTCTGATCGGCGCCGCCCGGACCGTCGCAGGCCGGCGGTGGCAGAGCCGGGTCGCGCCCTGGTCGAGATGCCGTTCCGGCTCGGCTTCGCGGTGACCGGTGTGGTGCTGAGCGCGGCCGAGTCTGCCGTCACGATCGCGCGGATCACGGCCAGCAGTGTGCAGCACGAGCTCGCCCAGGCCGTCGGCGTCGACGTGGACGAGCTCGGCAGCGCGCGCACGCCGCTCGCCCTGCTCAACCAGTTGTCGGAGCTACTCGGGCCGGACCGTCCGTTCGGCCGCATCCTCGCCAATGGTGGTCCGCTGGAACGATTGCTGAATCCCAACGGCGTCGTCGACCGGCTCACCGCACCCGACGGCCCGTTGGAGAAGCTCACCGCGAAGGGCGGTCTGCTCGACCAGATGGCCGACGAGCGCGGCATCCTGATGCGGCTGACCGCGCGGGACGGGCCCCTGGATCGGCTGACCCGGCCCGGCGGCGTGGTCGACCAGTTCACCGAGAACGAGGGCATCCTCGAACGTCTCACCTCCGAGGGCGGGATCGTCGACAAACTCACCGCACCGGACGGAGTGCTGGAGAAGGTCACGGCGGCCGGCGGAATCCTCGACCGTCTCGCCGACGACGACGGGCTCCTCGATCAGCTGCTCGGCGACAACGGCGCCGTCGAACGCGCAATTGCGCCGGGTGGACCGCTCGACCGGATCACCGAACTGACCGAGGTTATCGGGCAGCTCGCCCCCAATCTGCTGGCGATGCAGGACACCGTCCACGAACTCGCCGAGACCGTCGACCTGCTCAATCAGACGGTCGCACCGCTCGGTGGGCTCGCCGACAGGCTCCCGAAACGACTCACCCGCGGCGCCAAGGGCACCGGCGGCAACGGCAGCGGCAACGCCGCCCCCTCCGATACCAACGGCTACCCGAGGCCGTAAACCCTAGCCTGCGCCGTCGGAACACCGCCGTCGGAACAGCGCCGTCAGAACGGCGGCTTCCCGTCTGCCGGCGCGGGTTGGGACACCCGCTCTGCCCGGTCCGCCTGCTCGGCCTGCAATGCCTCGCGACGTTCCTTGTTGCGGGCACGCTCGGCCCGCCGCCGTGCGTGTTTGGCGGCGGTGCGGTCGGTGGTGGGACGCGGTGTGCGGTCCGGCCCGATCACGCGCGGTGACGGCGGGGCTTGGGAGGCCTGTTCGAAACGGATACGCCGCAGGTTCGGGAACAGATCTTCGAGGGTTTCCGCCTCGCCAGGGATGGTGAACCCTTCAGGGGTGACGTACTCGGTGACCAGGCGCCCGTCGGCGTCACGGTACTGCACATCCACCCAGTCGCCATGAGTTTTCAGCAGGTGCCCGGCCCGGCATTTCGCGTTGAGGTTCTCACTCGACGTCTTCCCGCCCTGACGCGGAAAGACACGATCGTATTCGACGACATGATCGACATCGGCGTCGAACGCCGACCGCGTGCAACCCGGCTCGGTGCAATAACCGTCCCGCACCCGCACAAAATCGACACACGACGCGGTCGGCCGATACGGATCGCCCGGCTGCGAACCCGGATACACCACCACAACACCATCACGCTCGGTGCCCCGATCCGGTTCCGGTTCCGGTTCCGGTTCCGGTTCCGGTTCCGGTTCCGGTTCCGGTTCCGGTGCATACGACTTCGGCTGCGGAGCAGCGAGATGCTCTGTTCTCGAGGTGTCGTCGGTGTCGTCGGTGTTGGTCGTGCGGTCGGCGGCGACGATGCTTGTCGGCGGTGTCCGCACCGGGGTGACGGGCCTGATGACCGCGTCCTTGCGGGCGGCGAGGTCACGGACGTGGTCGTCGCAGATGACGCCGTGACCATCCACCCATCCCGGTCCGGAGGCCCCGGCCAGGGTGGCGGCGTCGGTGACGACGTGGATGACAACCTCGGTACTCACTGATCTGTCCACCGAACTCGGGTCGGGGATGGTGGCGGTGCAGTCATCTCGACCGCACAGGCACTCGAATCCGGTGCCGGTCAGCAGGGCGAACATGGCATCGGAGCTACGTTGGCTGCGGGTGCGCCCATCGTCGGCACAGACTGCATCGGCCAACGCGCGCACGGCTGTGGCCGCGATACGGATGTTTTCCGCGGCCATCACCCCGGTGATCTCACCGGTGCCGTCGGCCAGGGTACGAGTCCACATGCCACGTTTGTCCAGTGCCTCGCGGCGGCGTTCGCGTACCCCGTCGGCATCGCAGCCGAGCACCAGGCGGTCGACCATGTCCCGCAGCCCGGTCGTCGACCACGACCCGGCCCGGTTACGGAGCAGGTCGGCGATCGATTCGTCGAGGACCGCGATGATCGGCCGGCTGTCGGGATCGTCGGGGTCCAGCCGGTCGCCGTCGCAGACCAGGTTGGTGCGGGCGATGATGTCCTGCACCTGTGTGCGGGAGGTGATGCCCTCACCCAACGTGGCCAACACGTGCGGTAGCCGGTCGCGAAGGCACAGTGCTTCGTTGACGAGTAGCTCTGCCTGGTAGCGGGTGATCGCGGCTTCCCGGCCGACACGGGCCACCACGTCGGCGAAACCATCTGTGATGTAGCTGTTTGCGGCGGGGGTGAACAGACGGTCACACAAGATGAGGATCGTGTCGTAACGACACCAGGCGAGATAGGATTCCCCGGCCCGGATCGCACCCAGGGCGGCCATGTGGGTTGTGGTGTCGGACTGGGCCGACCGGGCACGATCGATACCGGCGATGAACTCGCCGGGTAGATCGGTCCATGCCGTCACGGGAACTCCGAAAGTGCTGTGGCCCGGTCTGGTTGACCGGTCATCCGATAACACCAAGGTAGACCCGACCACCGACAAGAACGCCGCACTCGACGGTCTGATCGCCTCAGGCCCTCAACGCCCGCGTCAGTATCTCCACATATCGATCGACATCGCCCATCACGTCGGGACCCGTGGTGACCGACACCGCGACCCTGTCGCCGATGCCGTGTACGCCGTGCGTCAGGCCCTGCAGCGGCGACAGCGAGGGAAACCCGGCGGTGAACAGGATCTCGCCGCCGTCGAGGTCCATGTCGGGCGCTCCATGGTTCACCGACGAGACCACGGTGACACCGGTGACCGACTCGGGCTGGATGTCGAGATCGAATGACCTTATCCCCCAATGGGTCAGGATCGCCGGGGTGGCCTGCGACGCTCGACGCTGCGCGATCTGCACCGGATCGGCCTCGAGCACGCGGGCACGGTCGATCTCGGCACCGATGCGATGCGCCCGCTCGTCGAGGTCGTCGACCTCGGTGTGCAGGTCGATACCGGCATTGCGAAAGTGATTACGCGCATGCGGTTTCCCGGATCGACCGATCGTCAACTCGACGCCGAGCCGGCCCGGCGAAGTTCCCAGGTAGTGCGGCAGCGCGACCGAGATCGCGGTGAGTGCGCCGGCGGTCACGGATCGACCGCCTCGGGTCAGCGCCGCCCGGTCGACGACGATCACGCGCAACATCCGGCGCCGGCCGGCCGGTCTGTTGAGGGTCGTCAACGCGAAGCCGGGACGCGGCGGATCACCCTGTCGCTGTGCACGCGCCGCCGTGACACCGCGGCGGGCCGTCGTCAGGAACTCGCCGGGGAATCGCAGGACGCCGCCGGTGAAAGTCACGACGTCCCGCAGTATCCCCGGCATACGTGACCGCGGACGGGACTTCTCGACGGCAGACGCCGCGAACAACTCGCGGGCGATCTGCGATGCCCGTCGTCCGTCGGCGAGCGCGTGGGAGATCTGCAGCACCACAACAACAACCGGACCCGTACTGCGCGGCGCGCCGGTCACCGGGCCGAACAGGTGCAGGCGCCACGCCGCCGCCGAGGGTACGAGCGGTTCGTCGATGAGGTCGGCGACGCGTTCCAGACACGACGACCACGTCCGCATCGTCGGATCGACACGAACCTGCCCGGATGAGGGGTGCGCGGCGATCCAGTACGGACGGTCGGCCGAGGCCGGGACGTCGTGGACGCGCAGGCACAGGTCGTCGACGCGGCTCGCGCGGCGGAGTAGCCGTTCACCGCATTCGCCGAGTGAGACATCAGGTGCGGCAAAGCAATACAGCAGGAACTGGTCGTCGGGGATGCGTTGCGCCATCCAGTACGACGCGGCGTCGTCTGCGGCCATCCTGTGCATGGCCGCCAGCGTAGCGAGGCTACTTCGTGCCGGCACTCCAGGCGTACGGCAGGTCCGTGCCGTTGAGGATGTGATCGCCGACGGCCTGCAGTTTGAAGATGAGCGGGTTGTGCACCGAGATCACCCGCGCGTTGCGCCAGTGCCGGTCGAGGCGAAGACGCTCGGAGGTGATCGACGCACCGCCGACCTCGAAGAGCTGCGTGGCCGCGTCGAGGACGCTCGGGATGACCGCGGCCTGCGCGCGGGCCACGTCGAACTCGACGAGATCGAGGAGTTCCTCGTTGTCCCAACCGGTCTGGGCGAGACGGTCGAGCTTCTCGGCGATGTCGAGCACGATGGTGCGAGCGGAGTAGGCGGCCGCCGACACCCGGCCGATGACCTGCTGCACGAGCGGGTCGTGACGGGGCAGGTCGGCGGTCGAGTGCGTGAAGGTACGCGTGCGGTCGCGCACCCACCCGACGACGTCGTCGGTGGCCCGGGCGGCGATGCCCGCCAGCACCGCCAGCTGGACGAGCTGCAGGTACGACGTCGCATAGGTGCGGCCGGGGGCGCCGTAGCCCGCGCCGAGGACGCGGTCGGCGGGCACCTGCACGCCGGTGAACTCGGTGGTGCCGCTGGCGGTGAGGCGCTGCCCGAAGCCGTCCCAGTCGTCGTGCTGGGTGACGCCCTCGGCGTCGGCGTCGACGAGCACCGAGACCCGTTCCCCGTCGCGGTCGGCGGCGACGAGAATGTGGTCGGAGTAGAGGCTGCCGGTGCTGTAGTACTTGGTGCCGTCGAGCCGGAAGCCGCCGTCGGAGCTGTCGGGATCCGAGGTCAGCCGGGTCTGGTAGCGGTCGATGGCGCCGACCCCCGGCTCGGTGATCGCGTTGCCCACCAGCGTCCCCTCGGCGACCTTCCGCAGCCAGCGTTCTGCTTCGGGGTCCGGCAGCGCTGTCAGCTGATCTTCGACGAAGGACCAGTGCACGCGCAGCGCCTGCGGCAGATTCGACTCCGCGGCCGCGAGATCGATGAGCAACCGGAACAGCTGGCGCACCGACGCCCCGTAGCCGCCCAGCTCGACGGGCACACGCAGGGCACCGAACTTCGCGTCCCGCAGCCACGACACCTCGTCGTGGGCCAGTCGGCGGTCGTCCTCGCGCGCCACCGCACCCTCCGCGATGCGCGCGAAGATCGGCGCGAAGATCTCGTCGAGCCGTTCATCAGATGTTCCCGACGAGGCGCTGGTGGGCAGGGTGGACGTCATCGATGTTCCTTTCGATCGCAGTCTTCTCGGCGAGAAGTGTCGTCGTCGCGAGGCCCACCGACCACGATTGGAACCGCGCTGAACGCAAACTTCGTTTCGGGGGCGCCCGCCCTCACACTCGCGCTGGGGCAGAGCGTGGGCGACCTCCGATGAGACCCCCGTCACGGCGTGTGTCAATGTTTGGTATGCACACTTCGCTCGCTGATCTCGATCCGAACACCCCCGTCGTCGTCGGCGTCGGACAGGCCTCGGAGCGTCTGACCGATCCCGGGTACGAAGCGCTCGGTGAAGCGGACCTCGCGGCGCGCGCCGTCACAGCCGCCTTCGATGACGCAGGTGCATCCGACATCGCCTCGACCATCGACACGATCGCCGCGATCCGCTCCTTCGAGATCTCGAGCCCGCTGTCGTCGTCGCCGCTGGGTCGGCCGGACAACATGCCTCGGGCCGTCGGCTCGCGGGTCGGGGTCGATCCTCGTCGCGCCGTGCAGGCCGTCACCGGCGGTCAGACCCCGCAGACCATGCTCACCGAGCTCGCCGGCGTCATCGCCGCCGGCGACTCCGAGGCCGCGGTGATCTTCGGCGTCGAGGTGATGTCGACGGTGCGTCATCTGATGGCCAAACCCGAGGGTGAACGGCCGAGCTTCGCCGAGGAGGTCGGCGGTCAGCTCGAGGACCGCGGATTCGGTCTCAAGGGGATCATCACCGTCGCCGAGATGCGCCACGGTCTCGCCTCGGTGATCCCGCAGTACGCGCTGCTGGAAAATGCCCGACGCCACAACACCGGCCTGGGCCGCGATGCCTACATCGCCACCATGGGTGAGCTGTTCGCCCCGTTCACCGAGGTCGCCGCGGCCAACCCGCATTCGGCGGCCCCGACCGTCCGCGCCGCGGCCGAGCTGGTCACGGCCACCGCGGAGAACCGCGTGGTCGCCGACCCGTTCACCCGCTACGTGGTGGCGCGCGATCAGGTCAATCAGTCCGCGGCCGTCGTGGTGATGTCGGTACGCGCCGCGCAGGCCGCCGGGATCGACCCGTCGAAGTGGGTGTTCCTGCACGGCCACGCCGCGACGGTGGAACGCACGTCACTCGCACGCCCCGACCTGGGTTCGGCGCCGGCTGCCCCGGCCGCGGTCCGTCACGCGCTGAAGGTCGCCGGGATCGGCCTGGACGACATCTCGGTCCTCGACATCTACAGCTGCTTCCCCATCGCGGTCTTCAACATCCTCGACGGGCTCGGCATCGCGCCCGACGATCCGCGCGGCCTCACCGTGACCGGCGGCCTGCCCTTCTTCGGCGGCCCCGGCAACAACTACTCGATGCATGCCATCGCCGAAATCGTTTCGCGCGTAAGGCAATCGCCGGGCGAGTTCGGACTCGTCATCGCCAACGGCGGGGTCATGAGCAAGCACGCCGCAGGGATCTATTCGACGACGCCGGCACCGTGGCGGCCCGACACCAGCGCCGACGTGCAGGCCGCGCTCGACGCGGTGCCGACCGTGCCGACCATCGCCGACGCCGACGGCGCCGCGATCCTGGAGACGTACACGGTCATCCCGAGCAAGAGCGGAAAGCGGACAGGCGTCGTGGTCGGTCGCCTCGTCGACGCCACGGCACCGGACGGCCTCGGTGCCCGCTTCGTGGCGAATCTCGATTCCGACGACGACGAGTTCTTCGAGCTACTGCTCACCTCCGACGACCCCGCGGGCACCCCGATCGTGGTGCGCTCCTTCGACAAGGGCAACCGTGTCAAGCTCACCGAGGAGGCGATGTCGGCCAAGTACCCGGCGATCGCTCCGGCGTTCCGGGATTCCTACGAGCACATCGAGATCCGGCGCGACGGCCGCCTGCTCGAGGTGACCATCAACCGGCCGGACGCCCGCAACGCACTAAACCCGGCCGCCAACGCCGAACTCGACTCCGTCTTCGACGCCTACTTCGCCGACCCCGATCTCTGGGTCGCGATCCTGACCGGCAAGGGCGACAAGGCATTCTCGGCCGGAAACGATCTCGCGGCCACCGCGAGCCCAGCTGCGCTGTCGGTGCCGAAGAACGGTTTCGCCGGGCTCACCGCACGCCGCAGCCTGCCCAAGCCGGTCATCGCCGCAGTCAACGGTTTCGCCCTCGGCGGCGGTTGCGAGATCGCGATGGCCTGCCACATCGTCATCGCCGACGAAGAGGCCTCGTTCGGTCTGCCTGAGGTGAAGGTCGGATTGGCGGCCGCCGCAGGTGGTTTGGTCCGCCTGCCGCGACTGGTTCCGCCGGCGCTGGCGCGCGACATGATCCTCACCGGTCGTCGGATCTCCGCCGCCGAGGCCGCCGCCGCGGGTCTGGTGAGCCGAATCGCCCCGACCGGAAAGGTTCTCGAGACCGCGCGCGGCGTGGCCGAGGAGATCCTGGCCGCCTCCCCCACGTCGGTGCGTGCCTCGATCGCCACCATGGAGCAGTCCGACGCCATCACCGACACCGTCGACGCGGTCGTCGCCAGCGGCTCGGTGCTCGACTCGCTGATCATCAGCGGTGACACCCTCGAGGGCATCATGGCGTTCGTGATGAAGCGGACGCCGGAGTGGAAGGGCCGCTAAACCGCTGACACCTCAGCCCGCCCCGACGGTGGTGGGTGGGCGGGGTGATGTCAGCGGCCGAGTATGCAATCGCAACGATCACGCACCGGTGGTCGAAACAGAACGAGCGCAGCGAGAGTGACTCTCGCTGCGCTCGTTCGTCTCTGAGGAACTACTAGCCCGCCTGCGCAACCTCCGCGGCAGCGAGATCCAATGCGATGTCGACGATCATGTCTTCCTGTCCGCCGACCAGCTTGCGCTCGCCCGCCGCGAGCAGGATGCTGCGCACGTCGATGCCGTAGCGGGCACTCGCCGCCTCGGCGTGACGCAGGAAGCTCGAGTACACACCGGCATAACCCAGGGTGAGCGTCTCGCGGTCGACGCGAACCGGGCGGTCCTGCAGCGGACGCACGATGTCGTCGGCGGCGTCCTGCAGGGCGAACAGGTCGCAGCCGTGCTGCATACCCTTGATGTTCGCCACGGCGATGAAGGCCTCGATCGGGCAATTGCCCGCGCCCGCACCGTGTCCGGCGAGCGACGCGTCGACTCGGTAGACCCCGTTCTCCACCGCGACCACCGAATTGGCCACCGACAGAGACAGATTCTCGTGTGCGTGGATACCGATCTCGGTGCCCGCGTCGAGGACGTCGCGGTAGGCCCGAACCCGGTCGGCCACCCCGTCCATGGTCAGCCGGCCACCGGAGTCGGTGACGTACACGCAGTGGGCGCCATAGCTTTCCATCAGCTTGGCCTGCTCGGCCAGCTTCGCAGGCTCGGCCATGTGGCTCATCATCAGGAAGCCCGAGACGTCCATCCCGATCTCGCGCGCCTTGGCGATGTGCTGGGCCGACACGTCGGCCTCGGTGCAGTGGGTCGCCACCCGCACCGAGCGGACGCCCAGGTCGTAGGCGTGCTGGAGCTCTTCGATGGTGCCCACACCCGGCAGGAGCAGGGTGGTCAGGCGCGCGTTGGTGATGTTGGCCGCGGCGGTCTCGATCCACTCCCAGTCGGTGTTGCTGCCCGGGCCGTAGTTGAGCGAGCCACCGGCCAGACCGTCACCGTGGGCGACCTCGATGGCGTCGACGCCGGCCGCGTCGAGCGCGCGCACGATCTTGCCGACGTTCTCCGGGGTGATGCGGTGACGAACGGCGTGCATACCGTCACGCAGGGTCACGTCCTGGACGAAGATCTTGCTGCCGGTTGCGTTCTCACTCATCGTGCGTTGTCCTTCTGCTGCGCGATCCGCTCGGCGACCTGCAGGCCGGCCGAGGTCATGATGTCGAGGTTCCCGGCGTAGGCGGGCAGGTAGTGCGCCGCGCCCTCGACCTCGAGGAACACCGACACCTGATGGGTCGGGGTGATCTCGGCGCCGTCGGCCAGCAACGTGTGCACCGGCTGGTCGTCCGGGATCGGATTGATCTGGATCTCCTGCTTGAGGCGGTAGCCCGGCACGTACGCCGCGACATCGCCGATCATCTTCTCGATCGACGACCTGATCTCGTCGTGGGTGCCCTCGTCCGGGGCGTCGACGAGGCAGAACACCGTGTCGCGCATGATCAGCGGCGGCTCAGCGGGATTCAGGATGATGACCGCCTTGCCGCGGCGCGCACCGCCCACCGAACAGATCGCGTTCGACGTGGTCTCGGTGAACTCGTCGATGTTCGCCCGCGTACCCGGGCCGGCCGAGCGCGACGAGATCGACGCGACGATCTCGGCGTAGGCGACCGGCGCGATACGCGAGACCGCGGCGACGATCGGGATCGTCGCCTGACCACCGCAGGTCACCATGTTCACGTTCTCGGCGTCGATGTTCTCGGCCAGGTTGACCGCGGGAACGACGAACGGGCCGATGGCCGCGGGAGTCAGGTCGATCATCCGCTTGCCCAACGGACGCAGCAGGGCGTCATTGGCGATGTGCGCCTTGGCCGACGTGGCGTCGAAGACGATCTCGATGTCGTCGAAACCCTCCATGCGCGTAAGGCCTTCGACGCCCTCATGCGTGGTGGGCACACCCTTGGCGGCGGCGCGGGCCAGGCCGTCGGAATCCGGATCGATACCGACCATCGCACCCATCTCCAGGTACTGCGACTGCTGCAGCACCTTGATCATCAGGTCGGTGCCGATGTTGCCCGACCCGATGATCGCGACCTTGGTGCGCGGCGACCGGGATGTCGCTTCTTCACTCATGTGTTCCTCAATTCGACGTTCTTCAGTTCTGGGGTTGTTCAGTTCTGGGGTTCTTATTCCGACGCTGCGCTGGAGAAATGTGCTGTGACCGAGCCCAATTCGCCGATCTCGGCGGTCACGCTGGCACCGGGGGCGACCGGCCGCATCGGACCCAGGGCGCCCGACAGGATCAGCTGGCCCGCACGCAGCGGTTCGCCGAACTGACGCGCCCGACGGGCGAGCCACACGACGGCATTGAGCGGATCCCCGAGGCACGCGGCCCCGTTGCCCTCCGAGACCACCTCACCGTCGATCGTCATACGCATCGTCGAGTCGACCGGCGAGTACTCGTCGAGGCTGCGCCGGGATGTTCCGACGACATAGACGCCCGCGGAGGCGTTGTCGGCGACGGTGTCGGCGAAGGTGATGTCCCAGTTGGTGATCCGGCTGTCGACGATCTCCAGCGCCGGGGTGGCATAGGCGATCGCGGCGCGACACTGCTCGACGTCGAGGTCACCGTCGGCCAGATCACGCTCCAGCATGAAGGCGATCTCGGCTTCGGCCTTCGGCTGCAGCAGCCCGCTGATGGGGACCGTCTCGCCGTCGCCGAAAGCCATGTCCTCGAACAACACCCCGAAGTCGGGCTGGTCGACGCCGAGCTGGGTCTGCACGGCCTCCGAGGTCGCCCCGATCTTGCGGCCGACCACCCTCGCGCTCCGACCCTCGTTGAACAGCGTCTGGATGCGGTAGGCGGAGGCGATGTCGTCGGGCGCGATCAGGTCCCTGATCGGCGCGCACGGCACGCGGGTGGCCAGCGCCTGGCCCAGTCGCTGTGCCGCGGCCACGATCGCAGCGTCGAGGTCTGCGGTCGGTGCGGGGGTCGGTGTCGGGGAAGTCATGTCCTGCCTTGCTGTGCGGTCGTGTGTTCTGGCGTGGTGTACGACCCATCTTCGGACGCCCCTACACTCGTGGTCGAGCGTCACGTTCCGATCAGCGGAACGCGCGAGAAGGAATCCTGCAGAGGAGATCGTCGATGGCCGAGGACCCGCTCGACCGCTCGAGCGTGCTGGGAAAGGCCATCACGCTGCTGCAGGCGTTCGGCGCCGAGGACCACGAGGTCACCCTCGCCGAACTCGCACACCGCACCGGACTACCGAAGACGACGGTGCACCGGCTGGCCGGCCAGCTGGTCTCGGCCCACCTCCTCGCGCGCACGCCCGGCGGCTACGCACTCGGGAGCGGACTGTTCGAACTGGGTATGCGCGCATCGCCCGAACGCGGCCTCCTCGAAGTCGCCACACCCTTCATGCAGGATCTCTACGTCCGCACCGGCGAGACGGTCCACCTCGGCATCCTCGAGGACTCAGAGGTGGTGTACGTGTCCAAGATCGGCGGACACCGGCAGGCGGCCGCGCCGTCGCGCCTCGGTGGTCGGATGCCGTTGTACTGCACCGCCATCGGAAAGATGCTCCTGGCCACCTCGGCGGAGAGCGTCATCGCCGAACACCTGTCCCGTCCCCTGCCGCGCCGGACCCCGCACACCATCGTCGCGCCGGGCCTGCTCCGCCGTCAGCTCACCCAGATCGCCGAGGACGGCGTCGCTTTCGAATTCGAGGAGTCGACCATGGGGCTCGTGTGCGTCGCCGCACCGATCCTCGACGACGCCGACGCCCCGCTGGCCGCCATCAGCGTGACCGGTCCGGTACACCGGTTCCAACCCCGGACCCATGCCACCGCGGTACGCGCCGCGGCGGCCGGCGCCGCATCGACGCTCGCCCGCCGCGCCCGGATCCTCGGGCGATCCGCCGGGCATGCCGCGCAGCCAGATCGCTGACCGGGCTCCGGCCGCGTCGCTGAAACGTCGGCGGACGACCGCGCGGTGGGTGAACACTTGGGGCAGCCAGGCACGCCCGGCGTCGGACGGAGAAAGGCTCCCACCATGCGCAGTCGCGGCTCGGCCGACCCGAAGAAGCCCACCAAGGACGCTCCGGCGCCCACCTACCGCGCCGATCCGCCCGACTGGACACTTCCGCGCGGCACGATCGTCCTGCTCACCCTCGCCGGTCTGGTGGTCGCGATCGGCGGCATCAAGGCGGTCGCGTCGATCGCCGCACCGGTGTTCCTGGCGCTGATGCTGACCGTTGCCGTGCAACCGATCCCGACATGGTTGCGCAAGAGAGGATTTCCGCGCTGGGCGGCGTTCCTGACGACCGTCGCACTCGTCTACGGCATCATGATCGGGCTGTTCGCGTCGCTGGTGTTCTCGGTGGCGCGGCTCGCGTCGATCCTGCCGAACTACGACGACAAGTTCAACGACATCATCACCGACTTCCAGGAGTTCCTCACCAGCCACGGCGTCAGTCAGGACAAGGTGCACGACATGATCTCCCATGTCGACACCAGCAAGGTCGTCGACGTGGTGACCGACGTGTTGTCCAGCACGCTGAGCGTCGCGTCGTCGTTGGTGCTCGTACTCGCGCTGCTGCTCTTCATGGCTGCGGACTCGGTGGGCTTCGACGACCGGATGGCGCACCTGAGGAGCATCAGACCCGACATCGCGTCCGCATTCGGCGCGTTCGCGCAGGGCACCCGCAGCTACCTGTGGGTGTCGACCGTCTTCGGGTTGGTCGTCGCCGTCCTGGACAGCGTGGCGCTGGCGATCCTGTCGGTCCCGTTGCCGATCCTGTGGGGTCTGCTGTCGTTCATCACCAACTACATCCCGAACATCGGCTTCGTGATCGGACTGGTCCCGCCCGCGCTCCTGGCGCTGCTCGACGGCGGACCCGGCAAGATGCTGATCGTCATCGCCGTCTACAGCGTCATCAACGTGATCATCCAGTCGGTGATCCAGCCGAAGTTCGTCGGCGACGCGGTCGGTTTGTCGACGACCCTGACGTTCGTGTCCTTGATCTTCTGGGCCTGGGCGATCGGTCCACTCGGCGCGATCCTCGCCGTGCCGTTGACCTTGCTGGCCAAGGCGCTGCTGATCGACATCGACCCGGCAACCCGCTGGGCCGATGTGCTGCTGTCGTCGTCCCGCCCCGAGCACGATGCCGCGAGCACGCCGGATCCACCCCCGGACGGGAAGACGGACGTCACACTGGAACCCGATTCGTGAGGCGGACTACGCCCCACGGGGATCATTGGGTAGATTCGCTGTCGACCCCAATCTGACCACAACCGTTTACAGATAGGTTGCGCACCGCTCATGGACATGAACTGGTCTCCGGACGACGCCGCGTTTCGCGACGAGGTCCGCGCGTTCCTCGACGAGAAGCTGACCCCGGATCTGCGAGCGGCGGGCACCCTACGCACGTCGGTCTACTCCGACCACGAGGCCGCGATGACGTGGCAGGCCATCCTGCACGAGCGCGGCTGGGCCGCGCCGGCCTGGCCGGTGGAGTACGGCGGCTGCGACTGGTCCCAGTCCCAGCACTACATCTTCAGCCGCGAGTCGATCCTGGCCGGTGCGCCATCGCTGTCACCGATGGGTATCCGCATGGTGTCGCACGCCATCATGGCGTTCGGCACCGAGGAGCAGAAGAACTTCTTCCTCCCGGGCATCCTCGACGGCAGCGTCTTCTTCTGCCAGGGATACTCCGAACCCGAATCCGGCTCCGACCTCGCCTCCCTGTCGATGGCCGCGGTCAGCGACGGCGACGACCTGGTCGTCACCGGCTCCAAGATCTGGACCACCCACGCGGCGGAGGCCAACTGGATCTTCTGCCTGGTCCGCACCTCCCGGCAGGAACGCAAACAGCAGGGCATCACCTTCCTGCTCATCGACATGAACAGTCCAGGCATCGAGGTGCAGCCGCTGGTCTTCGCCTCCGGCGAGCAGGTTCAGGCGCAGGTGTTCTTCGACGGTGTGCGCGTCCCCAAGAAGAACGTCCTGGGCAAGATCGACGACGGGTGGACGGTCGCCAAATACCTGCTCGTCTTCGAGCGCGGCGGCGGCGCCGCGGCACCGGCCCTGCAGGTCATGGCCGAGAACCTCGGGCGCGAGGCGGCGTCGGTGACGGCCCCCGACGGCGGTCCCCTGTCGGAGGACCCGGCTTTCGCGGCCAAGCTCACCGACATCGCCGTCCGCGCGAAGATCCTCGAGGTCCTCGAGTACCGCGCCCTCGCCGCGATGAGCTCGGGCAAGGACCCGGGATCGATCGCGTCGATGCTGAAGATCCTGGGAACCGAACTGAGCCAGGACATCACCACGCTCAGCCTGGAAGCAGCGGGTCCGCACGGGCGCGTCTTCCAACCGCATGCCACCAAGCCGGGCGGACCGATCTTCCAGTACACCCCGCCCACCGACGGTTACGTCAGCGGCGAACCGTGGCAGGCCGTCGCCCCGCTGCACTACTTCAACGACCGTGCGGGTTCGATCTACGCGGGCAGCAACGAAATTCAACGAAACATCCTCGCCAAAGCGGCTCTGGGTCTCTGACGGGTCACGGGAGAAAACTGATGGACTTCACACTCACACCCGAACAGCAACTGCTGTCCGACGGTCTCAACAAGTTCCTCGACGCACGGTACGACCTGCAGGTCAGCCGCGACGCGGCCAAGGTCGGCGAGGGCTGGCAGCCCAAGATCTGGAAGGCGTTCGTCGAGGACCTCGGCGTCGTCGGCGCCTGCCTCCCCGAGGACATCGGCGGATTCGGCGGCGGCCCAGAGGAATTGATGGTCGTCACCGAGGCACTCGGCCACGCGCTGGTCATCGAGCCGTTCGTCGACTCGGTGGTCCTCGGCGCGGGATTGCTGCACTCGACCGGCAACCCGGTCGCACTCGAAGCCGCGAGCCGCATCGCCGGCGGCGAGGCGCTCAGCGCCCTCGCCGCACTCGAGGACTCCTCGGGCGGCGTGCTGTCGCGCATCGACACCAGCGCCGACAAGTCCGGCGACGAGTGGATCCTCAACGGCAGCAAAGCGGTCGTCACCACGGCACCGATCGCCGACTACCTGATCGTCAGCGCCCGCACCGCGGGCGAGCCGCATGACCCGGCGGGGCTCTCGCTGTTCCTGATCGACCTGGCCGACGGCGCCCCGCAGGGCCTCGAGATGCACAGGCTGCGGACCATCGACGACCGCCAGGCCGCCGACATCACCTTCACCGACGTACACCTACCTGCCGACGCGCTCATCGCCGACGACGGTGCCGTCGAGCTGCTGGAGAAGGCCTGGGACACCGCCATCGCCGCGGTCGTCTCGGAGGCGGTCGGCCTGATGCGCAAGGTGTTCACCGACACCGTCGAGTACGCCAAGCAGCGTGAGCAGTTCGGCGTCCCGATCGGCAGCTTCCAGGTGCTGCAGCACCGGATGGTGGACATGCACCTGCAGCTCGAACAGTCAGTGGCGGGACAGTATTTCGCCATCCTGTCACTCGAGGGCTCCCCCGCCGAGCGGGCCGCCGCGGTGTCGGCGGCCAAGGCGACGATCAGCCGGGCCGCGCGCTTCATCGGACAGAACGCGGTGCAGTTGCACGGCGGCATGGGCATGACCGAAGAGCTGGCGATCGGCCACTACTTCAAACGCCTCACCGCGATCGAATACGAATTCGGTACCGCCGACGCCCATCTGGCGCGTTTCGCCACGGCAACCGCGCAGATCGACGCCTAGACACCGACTCAGCTGTCGGTCCATACCGGCGGGCGCTTGGCCAGGAACGCCGACATACCCTCCTGCGCATCACACGTCATCGCGTTGGTCGCCATCGTCTCGCCCATCTCGTCGTAGGCGGCCGACTCGTCCAGCTCGATCTGACGATAGAAGGCCTGTTTGCCGATCGACACGGTACGTGCGCTCGATCCCGCGATTCCCAGCGCCAGTTCACGCACGGAGCCGGTGAGATCGGCGTCGTCGACGACACCGCTGAGCAGACCCCACTCCGCGGCCGTCTCCGCATCGATCGCCTCGCCGGTGAGCAGCATGTGCATCGCTCGCTTGCGACCGATCGCGCGTGTCAGCGCGACCATCGGCGTCGAACAGAACAGTCCGATGCGCACCCCCGGCGTGGAGAACGTCGCGCTGCGGCCGGCGACCGCGAGGTCGCACGTCGCGACGAGCTGACAGCCGGCGGCGAACGCCATCCCGGCCACCTCCGCGATGACCGGCTGCCGCACGTCGTGCACGGTCCGCATCAACTCGGTGCAGGTGGCGAAGACGGCACGCTCGTCCTCGAGTGTGCGATCGGTGAGTTCACCGAGATCGTGTCCGGCGGAGAACGCCGGACCGACCGCGCGGATCACGATGACCCGCACCCGCGGGTTCGCGTCGAAGCTGCGCAGTCCCGCGGTGACGGCGCGCATCGTGCTGGTGGACAGCGGGTTCCGACGCCGCGCATCACCGAGCGTGATCACGCCGAGCGGGGCATCGACCTCCACCGACACCGCTTCCCGGGTTGTCGTCGAATCGTTCATCACCACACCTCTTTCCGGGGTTGCCGTCCCGTAGATCATCGCCTATCCGCCCCGGGGATGACCCAGATGTGTCAGGTCTCGGTTGTCGCGACCGGGCTACGACGCCGACGTATGATCCCGGTGACGACGGCGACGATCGAGCCGACAGCGAGGACCACCGCGGATGCGAACGGCAACGCGGTGTCGATGAAGCCGACGATCAGCACCACCGGGATCGCGAGCGCCGGCCAGGGGAACACCGTGCGCCAGTTGCTCGAACTCCACCCGAGGATCGCGCACACCCCTGCGATGAACAGCACCAACCCGCCACACAGAACCCAGCGTCCGGCGGGACTCATCTCACCGATCGGGTGCAGCACGTACTGCTCGATCCCGACTCCGAGGAGCGCGGCCCCCAAGGTGAGTGGTAGGTGTCCGTACACGTAACCGTCGGCGCGGCCGCTGCCGATCGCGTGCTCGTCGTCCTGGATCTCGGTCTTCGCCTCGGCGCCGCCGATGTCGAAGTACATCCACCACACGGCAGCGGCGATGGTGAAGCCCAATGCGGCCACGGACAACGACGACCACGCCCAGTGCGTGTCGTGCATGCCGAGCACGATCGCCGAGATCGACTCCCCCAGCACCAGGATGACGAACAGGCCGAAGCGTTCTGGCAGGTGCTCGAGGTGCAGGGGTACGTTCGGCCCCCAGCGCGTGGCCGCGAGCGGGGCCAACGCCTCGATCCCGATGCCCACGGCCCACAGAATGTAGGTGGTCGGCGAGCTGGTGAACAGCGAGACGCCCCAGACCACGGCACTGATGACCGTCGCGGCGAAGTACAGGTTGATGGTGACCCGCGCGTCGGCGATGTGCCGCCAGGCCCGCAGATACAGGCCGGCCAAGATGAGTCGGGTCGCGATGTACCCGACCCCGAAGGCCACTGTGCCATCGCCGCCGACGGCGGTCGAGGCACTGGCCGCCATCACGGCCACCGCGAAGGTGGCCGCCAGTTTGAGAACTCGGTAGACGACGTCGTTGGTGTCGAAGCGGTTGGCGTAAAGAGTGGTGGTCACCCACGACCACCACGTCACCGCGAACAAACCGGCGAAGACCAGGACCCCGTCCCACCCCAGGTCCTCCTTCAGGGCGACGGCGAGCTGATGGATGATCAGCACGTAGGCGAGGTCGAAGAAGAGCTCGAGTCTTGTTGCCGCGCGGTCGTCCTCGGTGCGTAGGCGTGGTGGCGCCAGCAGCGGGGTACGCTGCCCTCCCCTGACGGCGCCGTCACCGTCGACAGGATCGCCGTCGTCGGACGACTCATCCGAGAACTCCGCTTCGCCATCGACCATGGTGCGGGGCAATACCCCCGCGCCCATCACCGCAAACCGGCCGGCAAGGGAATACCATGCGGCATGATCGGTTGACTGACTGGTGACGAGTACCGCACTTTTCGAACCCATCATCATTCGCGACGTCGAGATCGCCAACCGGATCTGGCTGGCCCCGATGTGCCAGTACAGCTGTTTCGCCTGCGACGGCGTACCCACCGATTGGCATCTCACCCATCTCGGCGCCCGCGCCGCCGGCGGCTTCGGACTCATCCTCACCGAGGCGGCCGCCGTCGTCCCGGAGGGCCGCATCAGCCCGCAGGATGCCGGGCTCTGGAACGACGAGCAGGCCGTGGCGTGGCGTCGAATCGTCGATTTCGTGCACTCGCAGGGCACGGTCATCGGTACCCAACTCGCCCACGCGGGCCGCAAGGCATCCACCTACTCCCCCTTCGACGAGAAGTCCGGCTCCGTTCCGGTCGACGAGGGCGGGTGGGACACGGTCGGACCGTCCGAGGTCGCCTTCGAGGGCCTGCGGGCGCCGACCGCGATGACGACGACGCAGATCGCCGACGTCGTCGACGCCTTCGCCCGGGCTGCACGACGCGCCGACCAGGCCGGATTCGACGTCGTGGAGATCCACGCCGCGCACGGCTACCTGCTGCACGAGTTCCTGTCACCGTTGTCCAATCACCGCACCGACGCCTATGGCGGCGACTTCGCCGGGCGGACGCGCCTGTTGCTCGAGGTCACCGACGCGATCCGTGCGGTGTGGCCGTCGTCCAAACCGCTCTTCGTCCGGGTCTCCGGTACCGAGTGGACCGAGGGCGGCTGGGATGTCGCCGACAACGCGCGTCTCGCCGGCCTGCTCGCCGAACGCGGTGTCGACCTGATCGACGTCTCCTCGGGTGGCAACGTGGTCGCAGACATTCCCGTCGGCCCGGGCTATCAGGTGGATCTGGCACGCGCGGTCCACCGCGACTCGGGCGTGCCGACCGCCGCGGTCGGCCTCATCACCGAACCCGATCAGGCCGAGAAGGTGGCCGGCGACGACGACATCACCGCGGTCTTCTTCGGCCGGGTGGCGCTGCGCGAACCGTCGTGGCCGTTGCGTGCCGCGCACGAACTGGGCGTCGACCGCCGCGAGGCGCCGTACCCGCCGCAGTACCGCCGGGGTTCCTGGCACTGAGTCCGACCCCGACGGCCCTCCTCACGCCTCGCGCGGCCCTCGGTCGTCGCGCGGCGCGAGGAGGGCCAGCGACGCCGACGTTGCGGCGTCGACGATCGAACTGAGGGGCGCCCCGGCTTCCACGGCGCTCGCCGTCAGCTCCCGGATACCTCCCCACAGGAACACCGCCCGTTGCCGGTCCATCGGCAGCACGCCCGCCGCAGCCATGACCGGCGTCGAGGTGAGCCCGACGAACAACTCGATCCACTCCTCCATGGCCTCGTTTTTCACCAGCTCGGCCGACCGCCCGAGTGCCGGGAGCTCGCGAATCCAGCTCAACATGAGTCCCGGATATCTGTCCCCGGCGGCGATGTAGGCCGAAACCGCTTGCCGCACCTGCACACCCGGCTCCGCCGCGGGATCGACGCGCTGTGCGATCTCGTCGATGGTGAGCCGCGTCGTCTTGCGCACCAGCGCGAAGAAGCACTCCTGCTTGTCGGCGAACTCCTGATAGAAGGACCGCCGCGAGGTACGTGCGACGCGCACGATGTCGGCCACCGTCGTGTCGCGATACCCGGACTCGGCCACACGCTGCAGCATCGCCCCGAGCAGACGTTCCCGCGTCGAGGACGATTCGTCCGGCGAGAGCATCGTGTCCACGGGTCCGATCATATGCCTCTTGCCCACCGGCGGTACGCCGACGTACCGTCGGTGGTACGCGTCCGTACCACCGTCCGCAACGAGGAGTGCCGAGTCCGATGACGAATTCACCCGTCCTGGGCAGCAGGGGCCACCTGCCGCCTGCCACCCGACTCCCGTCGGCCGTCCAGGGCATCGGTGCCATCGCATCCCGACGCCACTTCTTCGGTCACCTGCACGATCGTCACGGACCCGCCTTCACCGTGCGCCTGCCAGTCTTCGGCCCGGCGGTGGTGATCTCCGACGCCACACTCGCCCGACAGCTGTTCACCGCGGGCGACCAGGTGGCCAACGTGGCGCCCAACCTCGGTCGCATCCTCGGGTCCGGATCGATGTTCGCCCTCGAGGGAACCGCCCACCGTCGTCGTCGCAAGCTCCTCACCCCTCCGCTGCACGGCAAACGGATCAGACGCTACGAGCAGATCGTCGAGGAGGAGGTCCGCGCCGAGACCTCGACGTGGCCCACACGCACCGAGTTCGCCGCCATGGAACCGATGATGCGGATCACTCTCGACGTCATCCTGCGCGCGATCTTCGGCGCACATGGCGACGATCTCGATCAGCTCCGGCGGATCATCCCGACAATGGTGACCGTCGGATCGCGCGCAGCCACGTTCCCGGTACTGCCCCGCCCCTTGCGGATGCTCGATCCCAATGACCGCTTCACCCGGATGCGCAGTGAGTACCGCACGTTCATCGACGGCCTGATCACCAAGGCCCGCAACGATTCACACCTCGCCGAACGCGACGACATCCTCGCCATGATGCTGTGCAGCCGCCACGACGACGGCACCCTGATGGACGACGACGAGATCGCCGACGAGCTGCTGACCATGATCGCCGCGGGACACGAGACCACCGGGACGACGCTGGCGTGGGCGCTCGAACGGTTGCGGCGCAATCCCGACATCCTGGCGCGGCTCGTCGCCGAGGTCGATGCGGGCGGCCACGAATACCGGCACGCGACAATTCTGGAAACCCAGCGCAGCCGCCCGGTCATCGATTTCGCCGGACGGCACGTGGTGGCCGACGAGCTCGAACTCGGCGAGTGGCGCATCCCTCGCGGATACAACGTCCTGGTCTCGATCGCGCTGCTCCACGACGACAGTCGCGCGTTCACCGACCCCGAGCGCTTCGATCCGAGCCGCTTCCTCGGCACCACTCCGCCCCCGGCCTGGCTGCCGTTCGGCGGAGGTACGAGGCGCTGCATCGGTGCCGCATTCGCCACCATGGAGATGGACGTGGTCTTGAAGACACTGCTCCGCGACTACCGACTGCTCGCGACCGACGCCCCCGCCGAACGCTGGTTCTCGCGCGGGGTGGCCTACGCCCCCGCGCGGGGCGGGCGCATCGCGGTCATACCACGCTGAGAGCAACCTCCAACGCCACAACAAGTGACCGGTCACACATTTGCACTGTGACCTTCGTCATCGAACATGCCCGAACATCCGCCCAGCACCCGCCGGACGGAATGCCGCGATGCGCTGGGGTTTCACCCCAAAGGTAACGCCGTTATCTCAGCGTTACGGAAATCGTGCAGGTCACAACGACGACGTGACCCGACCGTTATCACGCCGTAGGGTCGCCCACGGTCCGAGATCAGCCGCCTTGCCAACCCCGGGGCGGTCGAGGAGGAACGAAGACCATGCGAATCACCAAGACACACGTGACCAAGCTCGTCGCCCGTGCCGCAGTCGTCGGCGCACTGACCGCCGCACCGTTCGGGATGCTGGCTTCCACCGCTCACGCAGCGGGCAACTGGGACGCAGTCGCTCAGTGCGAGAGCGGCGGCGACTGGGGCATCAACACCGGCAACGGCTACTACGGCGGCCTGCAGTTCTCCATGAGCACCTGGCAGGCCAACGGCGGCTCCGGCAACCCGGCCGACGCCTCGCGCGAGGAGCAGATCCGCGTTGCGGAGAACGTCCTGGCAACCCAGGGCCCCGGTGCGTGGCCGACCTGCGGCGCCAACCTCTGACACCCGTCACACGCACAAGGCCGGCGGACTCTTCCGAGTCCGCCGGCCTTCGGCGTCAGTGGATGAAACTAGGACTCGTCGTCGGAGTCCCCGACCTCGACGTCGAGCGCGCTCACCGCGATCCCGTACGGCAGGAACCGCACGTTGCGGCGCGGGTCGGTGTTGGTCTTGTTGGCACGCAGGGCGTCGAGTTCGGTGGCGTAGACCTGCTCGACGCGCGCCCCGCCGTCGTCGTCGACGACGAACACGGCCCAGACGCCTGATCCGGTTTCCCCGGCGGTCTCCGGCCGCGGTTGGGTCCGGGTGCGTCCCCGAGCCTCGTCGAAGAACGTCGAGAAGGCAGCAGGGCCCGCCTGGCCCTCGAAGAGCTTGCCGAACACCTCACGCAAACCGTCGCCGGCCTCCCGCGCGAAGCGGTCGAAGTCCTCGGGGCCGAAATTGAACGAGCCGCCGCCGAATCCGCTGTTGTCGGTCATGGTGTTCCCTTCCCTGATCGACCGTCGTGGCCGACCACGCCACCAGTGTCCTCAGGATCGGTCGGCTCCGCCACCTGCCTGTTCGGATTCCTCTAGCCGCTGATGAAGCCGAGCGCGAACATCGTCGGCCGAATACGAGTTCCGCTGTCGCTGATTCCGGGCGACCATCACCCCGCCGGTCGCCACCCCGACAGCACCGGCCAATCCCAGCCACTTCCAGAGATTCTTCATTCGGGCAGGATAGATCGTGCGGGCAGGTGGTGACCGCCGACGCCGCGACGCACTAGCCTTTCCCCGTGCCCACCAGCAGAAATCTGATCGGCCGGGATCGCGCTGAGGCGGGGATCTCGTTGACCGAGGCCCTCGACGCCACGCGCACCGGCGACGTCTGGTTGTTCCGCGGCCGTTCCGGCCCCGACCGGGCCATCCGCACGCTGACCAACGCTCCGGTGAATCACGTCGCGATGGCGGTCTGCGTCGACGACCTGCCGCCCCTGTTGTGGCACGCCGAGCTCGGCGAGCGGCTGACCGACGTCTGGACCGGCTCGAACCATCGCGGCGTACAGTTGCACGACGCGCGGGAAGCCGTGGAGCAGTGGATGATCCGCTACAAGCAGGCGTGCTGGATTCGGCAGCTGACCCCCGACGTCACCCGGGCGCAGGAGAACGACCTGCTCAAGGTGATCGCCCGGCTCGACGGAACACCGTTCCCCACCACCGCCCGCCTGGCCGGCCGCTGGTTCCGCGGTCGCCTCCCCAACTCCGCTGACCTCGTACGCGGAATCCCCTACCTCGACCGCAAGGTGCGGCAACGGCGCGACGAGCGGCAGCAGGAGTTCGGCGACGCCCACGACCCGGTCGGCCTCGAGGCCGCCTACTGCGCCGAGGTCGTCGCGATCACCTACCGCGACATGGGGATCCTCGATGTGTCCAAGGACTCCAACTGGTTCGATCCCGGCCGGTTCTGGAGCGGCGACCGCCTCCCGCTGCGTGCCCCGCACCAGCTGGCCACGGAGATCGCCGTCCACCTCGACTGAGGCATCGACGCCCAGGGCGGCGCGAATCCGCCTAGATCGTCATCGCCTCGCGGACGGTGGCCTCGGCGGCCGCGCCACCCTCGCCCGACGAGGTGACCCGGCCGCTCTCGAGCACGTAATACTGTTGAGCCGCTTCCAGAGCGAAGCCGATGTGCTGTTCGACGAGCAGCACGCCGAGTCCGCCGCGCCGGGTGAGCGTGGAGATGGTGTGCTCGATCTCGGCGACCACCGACGGCTGGATGCCCTCGGTGGGTTCGTCGAGGATCAGCATCCGTGGTTCGGTGATGAGCGCCCGTGCGATGGCCAGCTGCTGCCGCTGGCCACCCGAGAGGAGGCCGGCGCGGCGGGTGAGCAGCTCCTTGAGAGCCGGGAACATGTCCAGCATCTCGGCGATGAGTTCCTTGCCCCGCTTACGCCCGTCGGCCACCACCTGCAGGTTCTCGGCGGTGGTGAGATGCCCGAAGCTCTGCTGGCCCTGGGGAACATAGGCGATGCCGTGTTTGACGCGGGTGCTCGGACGTGCCCGCGTGATGTCGACGCCGTCGAAGGTGATGGTGCCCCTGGTGGTCTTGACCAGGCCCACCGCGGCGCGCAACAGCGTCGTCTTGCCCGCCCCGTTGTGGCCCATCACCGCCACGACGCCATCGGTCGGCACCTCGATGTCGACGCCGTGGATCACCTCGGTCCGGCCGTACCCGGCGTGGACCCCGGAGAGTTGCAGCATGGTTCAGTCCTTCTTCTCGACGGACGGCGCGTGTTCTTGGGTGTCCGCGGCGTCGACCTCGGCGGCTATCTCCTCGAGTTCCTCACCGCCGGCGGCCGTTCCGAGATAGACCTCCTGAACCTTCGGATTGGCCTGGACCTCGGCGACGGTCCCCTCGGCGAGCACCTGACCGCGGGCGAGCACGGTGACCGACGTCGCGAAGGCGCGCATGAAGTCCATGTCGTGTTCGACGACGACGACGGTGCGTTCGCCACCGATGCGCCGCAGCAGGTTCCCGGTCTCTTCCCGTTCCTCGTGGCTCATGCCGGCGACCGGCTCGTCGAGCAGCAACACCGAGGCGTTCTGCACCAGCAGCATCCCGATCTCCAGCCATTGCTTCTGGCCGTGTGCCAGCACCCCGGCCGGGGTGTCGCGCAGGTCCTGCAGACCGATGGTCTCCAGGGCCTGGGCGATCGAGTCCGGGATCTGCATCGGGCGACGCCGGAGCATCGTCCAGACCGACCGTCCCGCACCGGCGGCGATGTCGAGGTTCTGCAGCACGCTCAGTTCCTCGAAGACGCTGGCGGTCTGGAAGGTTCGCCCGACACCGAGTCGCGCGATCTGGTGCACCTTCTTGCCGACCAGTTCGACCCCGGACTTCTGGATCGATCCCGTGGCCTTCGCCAGACCGGTGATGGCGTCGATGATGGTGGTCTTTCCGGCACCGTTGGGTCCGATGAGGAATCGCAGATCACCCTGCATCAGAGTGAGATTCACATCGGTGACCGCTTTGAAGCCGTCGAACTCCACGTTGAGGCCGCGCACCTGCAGATAGTCGCTGGCCATACCGGCGTTGCCGCCGGTGACCGGGTCATGCTCGACGACGGCCGCCGAGTCGGATGTGCTCATGAGGGCGCTCCTACCTTGCTGGCGGCGTGTTCGTCGATGTCCCCGGTGGGAGACGGATCACGAGATTTCCTGTTGCGCCACTTGAACATCGCGGCGACACCGGCCAGCCCCGCGGGGAAGAACCCGACGACGACGATGAACAGCACACCCTGCGCGTAGGTCCAGCCGGACGGCCAGTTCTCCGAGAGGCTGGTCTGCGCCCAGGCGACCGCGATGGCACCGAGCACCGGGCCCAGCAGCGTGCTGCGGCCACCGATCGCGACGCCGATGAGGAAGGCGATCGAGGGCACGATGCCGACATCGGCCGGCGAGATGATGCCGACGATGGGTACGAACAACGCGCCGGCGATGCTCGCGAAGAGTGCTGCGACGGCATAGGCGACGACCTTGACGTTGGCCGGGTCGTAACCGAGGAAGCGCACCCGCTCTTCCTGATCGCGCACCGCGACGAGGAGTTCGCCGTACCGGCTGTTCATCAGCTGCCGGACGATGGCGACGACCGCGAGCAACACCGCGGCGGTGATGAAGAACAACAGCTGCCGGTTGACCGGGTCGTTGAGAGCGAGGCCGAAGAAGCTGCGGAACCGGTTGAGTCCGTTGCTGCCTCCGGTGGTCTGCTGACCGATGAGCAGGATCGCGAAAGCAGCGGCGAGTGCCTGCGAGAGGATCGCGAAGTAGGCGCCCTTGACCCGGCGTTTGAACACGCCGAGGCCCAGCAGGATCGCGAGAAGTGTGGGGATCAACAGGATTCCGAGGATCGTGAGGACCGGCGAGGCGAACGGCGTCCAGTATCCGGGCAGTTCGCGGATACCCGCGATCTGCATGAAGTCGGGCACGTCGTCGCCGCGCAGCTCGGCGTCGGAGATCTTCAGGTGCATCGCCATGATGTAGGCGCCGAGACCGAAGTACACACCCTGCCCGAGGGTGAGCATCCCGCCGCGGCCCCAGGCCAGGCCGATACCGACCGCGACGATGCCGAAGCACAGGAACTTGCCGAGCAGGTTGAGGCGGAAGTCGGACAGGACCGCGGGGGCGACCGCGAACAGCAGGATCGCGGCGACCCCGAATCCCGCCCAGACCTTCCAAGAACCGCTGAAATAGTCCTTCACACGAGACTCCTCGACTGGACCGTGAACAGACCCTGCGGGCGGATCTGCAGGAAGATCACGATGATGACGAACACGGCGACCTTGGCCACCGAGGCCGTGGTGTTGTATTCGATGAACGAGTTCAGGACACCGAGCGCGATGGCGGCGATGACCGCTCCCTTGATCTGGCCCAGCCCACCGATGACCACGACGAGGAATGCGTCGATCAGATAGGACATCCCGGTGTTGGAGCTGGTGGAACCGATCAGGGTCAGCGCCACGCCCGCGACACCGGCCAGGCCCGAACCGATGAAGAAGGTGGTGATGTCGGTGCTGCGGCTGGAGATGCCGCTGGTCTCCGCGAGGTCACGATGCTGCACGACCGCGCGGATACGACGCCCCATCGAGGTGTATTTCATCGTCACGGCGATCGCGGTCACCGCGATGACGGCGAGCAGCATGATGAACAGGCGGGTCTTGGGAACCACCGCGCCGAGGATGTCGACCCCGCCGGACAGCCAGGACGGGGCGACCACGTCGACCGCGGGCGCGCCGAAGATGTCGCGGGCCAGCTGCTGCAGGATCAGGCCCACACCGAACGTCACGAGCAGGGTGTCCAGTGGACGGTCATACATGCGTTTGATCAGGGTCACCTCGAGCATCACACCCATGAGGCCACCGACGAGGAAACCGATGACGAGCGAGACCAAAAGGGACACACCGGCATCGGAGATCAGGTACTCCTGCACCGAGTACGCGGTGTAAGAACCGGCCATGATGAATGACCCGTGGGCCATGTTGATCACGCCCATCTGACCGAAGGTCAGGGACAGACCGAGTGCCGCGAGGAGCAGGATCGAACCGAGGCTGAGCCCGGTGAAGAGCTGTCCGATAACGGTTTCCACGTCACTATCCGTTCATCGTCGGTGGTGGAGAACAGGCAGCACGCGTGACCCGTCCCGCGCAGGAGACGCGGGACGGGTCACGACGTGTCAGCTACTCAGGCCCTCGGCCCACGGGTAGGACTTCAGGAAGGGGTCCGGTTCGATGGGCTCACCCGAATCCCACACCGTGTAGATCAATCCGTCGCCGCGGATCTCACCGATGCGAGCGGTCTTGGTGATGTGGTTGTTCTCGCCGTCGATGGTGACCAGACCCTCGGGGGCGTCGAAAGTGACTCCGCCGGCTGCCTTCTGCACATCGGCGACCGCGAACGAGTTCGCCTTCTCGACGGTGTTCTTCCACAGGTAGACCGAGACGTAGGCGGCCTCCATCGGGTCCGACGTCGGCTTGTTGGCGCCGTAGGCGGCCTTGTAGTCCCGCACGAAGGACTGGTTCACCGGGTTGTCGACGGTCTGGTAGTAATCCCACGCCACCAGCTGGCCCTCGATGTTGTCGACACCGATACCGCCGACCTCTTCCTCGGCGATCGAGACCGACACGACGGGCATCGCCTGCGCGGTCAGACCCACGTTCTTGTACTCACGGAAGAACGCCACGTTTGAGTCGCCGTTGAGGGTGTTGAACACCGCGTCGGCGTCGGCGCTACGAACCTTGTTCACGATGGTCGAGAAGTCGGTCGAGCCGAGCGGGGTGTAGTCCTCACCCTTGATCTCGATGCCGTTGGCCTCGGCGTAGGCCTTGATGACGCGGTTGGCCGTCTGCGGGAAGACGTAGTCACTACCGACCAGGTAGAGCGACTTGACGCCCTTCTCCTTCAGGTATTCCAGCGCAGGCACGATCTGCTGGTTGGTGGTCGCGCCGGTGTAGAAGATGTTCGGCGAGGACTCGAGACCCTCGTACTGCACGGGGTAGTACAGCAGCGAGTTGTTGTCCTCGAAGACCGGCAGCATCGCCTTGCGGCTCGACGAGGTCCAGCCGCCGAACACCGCGGCGACGCAGTCGCTGGAGATGAGCTTCTCGGCCTTCTCGGCGAAGATGGTGGGCTCGGAGGCGCCGTCCTCACCGATCAGCTTGAGCTGCTTGCCCAGGACCCCGCCGTTGCCGTTGATCTGGTCGACGGCGAGCTTGATGGAATCGCGCACGGTGACCTCGGAGATCGCCATCGTGCCCGACAGCGAGTTCAGCGATCCGACCTTGATGGTGTCGCCGGCGGTGTCGACGCACGATTGTGCGCTCGACGTCGACTCGTCACCGGCGGAGCTGCCACACGCGGTCAGGACCAAGGCCACCGCGGAGAGCGCCGCAGGAACGATGATCCCGAATCGCCGACGGCGGGAGCGGGTGGCGGACGGGGGCGTGGCGGACGGGGGCGTGGCGGGTGGCGGGCCAAACGGCCTTGCAGCAGACGGCATCGGCGAAAGCCTTTCTCAATACGTCAGGTCGACTCTGGCGGGGCCAGGACGAACACGCGATGCAGCACCGCGCGGCCCCCCGTGAGATACGCATCGCAACGTGTTTGCGATCTCGCGTATGGGGCGTAAACGTATTTTGACTTTGTTACACCAGAATGACGTGAGATGAATTCCCTGTTTCCGATGCTGGGCGGCTCATCCACACCGTCTTCCGACGAATGCCGTTGTGTGCATTACAGATTGATGAGGCGCGAGTTGACATCGCCACCCCGGATGGCCTAAGGACCGAACGCGGCCTCAACTTCGGCACGGGTACGCTCGGGGTCAGATCCGAGCTCATAGGCCGGCAGCGTGTGCGGCACGTCGGTTCCCCCCGCCACACGCCCCTTGGCGGCCACGAACTCCGGCGCCTCCCCCATCGTCAGATGCGCGGAGTTGATGATGCTCCACACCGCGCTTCGACGCGCACGCCGCTCGAGGGGATTGGGCGGGCGGTAGGAGATCAGTTGCTTTGCCCATCGCGGCATGGTGTCGCGGATGGCCCAGTCCACCGCCGCCTGAGCCGGATTGGACACATTGCTACCGGTCGCCATCGCATTGCCATGCGTCAGCGCGAGTTTCGGTAGATACTCCTCCAGGCATGCCAGCGTGTCGGCCTTCGTCGTGGGCAGATCGGCACCGCCCAGTGCGTGGCCCACGCGGACGAATTCTGCGTAGTACCTGTCGAGTTCGGCCCCACGCAGTGGGCGCGGGTGATAGATCTCGTGCGCGGTCGCGATACCCCACACCACCGTCGCGTAGTTCCAGCGCAACCAGGCCGGATCGTCGGCGTCGTAGGCGGCGCCGTCGGGACGGACACCCTTGATCGTGTGATGCATCGACCGCACCGTGCGGGCGAGCCGTTCGGCGGTCTCGGTGGAGCCGTAGGCGGTGCCCATGAAGAAGGCCAGTGAATGGCCGAGCCTGGTGATCGCCCCGTCGGGGTCGATCGACATCACCGCGGTGCCGTCGGCGCGGCGGCGGACCAGGCGTGAATGATGCATCCCCATCCAGAAGATACTGGGGTCGAGACGCTCGAGGTACGACGCGCATTGCAGTCCGAAGATCAGTGCGGGTGTGTGGGAGTGCACGTACCACGTGGCGCTGTCGGGACCGAACCAGCCGGGATCACCCTCGGGATTCTCGAAATCCATGCCGCGAAAGAACTTCGCCCGCACATTGGCGTCGAACTTGTCGTTGAGCCACGATCCGACGAACTCGTGCGGCAGCGTCAGCGGCACCCAGTCCGTCGCCGGGAGTCGCAGTGGAGCCAGGGACACAGTCATCGGTGGTCCTTCTCGTCGCAGGTCGCACGGGATCACGCACGCCGTTGTGGTCACGGTTGTCCCCAGAGTATCCCGTTGGGTACGCATGTGACCAGACCTGGCATCGGAGGGGCCGGCCGGACTATGGTGGGACGATGTCCAGTCCGACCCGGTGGGCCGGCGTCCCCCTCGAGGATCGCCGCGCGGAGCGACGATCGATCCTCATCGCAGCAGCATTCGACATCTTCGGCGGCTCCGGCACCGAGACCGAACTGTCGGTGCGCTCGGTGTGCCGGTACTGCGGTTTCAACACCCGCTACTTCTACGAGAGCTTCGCCGACACCGACGAACTCCTCGGGGCCGTATACGACGCCACCGCACAGGAGCTCGGTGCGGTGGTGGAGGCGGCGATGACCGAGGCCGGCCCGTCGGTGCGCGCTCGCACCCGAGCCGGAATCCGCGCCGTCCTGGGCCACGCCTCGTCCGACCCCCGGCGCGGCCGCATCCTGTTCACCGAAGCGGTCACCAATCCTGTTCTCGCCCAACGTCGGGCGGTGACGCAGGACATGCTCAGAGAACTCGCCTTCGCCGAGGCCGACGCCCGCGAGACCGATCCACTGAGCGGCCGGGTACGCGCCGCGATCTTCACCGGCGCGATGACCGAACTGGTACAGCAGTTCCTCGCCGGGAGTCTCGGGGAGGATCTCGAGCGGATCGTCGACGAGGCACTGGTGACCCTCATCCCCCAGGCGCGGGTCGGCGCGTAAGCCGCTCGACCTCAGACCGAACCGGCAGGCGCCCTTCGCAAGTCCTGTATCGATGCCGGACCCATCCCCCGGTCGAGTGCGGAGATCATGATCAGACAGCCGCACCCGGACAACACGAGTCCGGTCGCGAAGAGAACCGGGAAGCCGAACAGGTCGCCGACGACCCCCGCGGCGAATCCGGCCACCCCCTGCACCCCGACGACCGCGCAGGCGAAGAGCGTGTAATCACTCCCCTCGTAACCCTTCTCGCACGCATCCATCATGAGCGTGAAGACCGCGACGGTCGCCGCGCCGCCGAGAATGTGCTCCGCCAGGCTCGCGGTCACGACGAGCCAGAAGCCCCCGGCTCCGAGCGCGACGACGAAGTAGAGTGCGAGACTCAGCGTTTGGGCGACACCGCCGAAGAGCAGTGCGTGGCGCCGCCCGTACCGAAACGCCAGCCAGCCACCCAGCGCGGCACCCCCGAGAGCCCCCGCCGACGACAACGCACCCTCGATCAGCGCGATCTGGCCCAGACTCAGTCCGATGTCGGACATGAACGGCCCCACCAGCGCCGACGCCATCGAGTTGCCGAACTTGTAGGCACCGACGACGAGGATGAACACGACGATGCCGGGCCGTCGGAGGCGTGCGACCCAACCGGTCAGCAGGTGCCCGGGAGTCGACGTCCGCGGTGGCGCGTCGAAGACGTCGCGGGGCGACTGCCGGGCCAGGAACCACACGGGCACGGTGACCGCGAGCAGCAGCACCGACATGGCGACGAACAGGCTGCGCCACCCGGCGAGGGAGAACAGCCACAGCAGTCCGCCGCCGCCGACGATCATGCCGATCCGGTAGGCGCCCACCTGAATCCCGTTGCCCAACCCTCGTTGCCGGGGTTCCAGCGTCGACACGGCGAGACCGTCGGTCGCGATGTCCTGGGTGGCCGAGAGCAGGTTGATCACCGCGATGCCCACGAGCATCCACACCAGACTGCTCGACAGGTCGAGGCACGCGAGGATGAGCGCGACCGCGGCCGACGACAGCTGCAGGGTCAGGAGCCACCGCCGGCGTGTGCCGTATCGGTCGACATAGGGCGCCCACAGGAACTTCAGGCCCCACGGCGCGAACAGCAGTCCGTAGACACTGATCTGGGTGAGTGAGTACCCCTCTTCACGGAGGATCACCGGTACGGCCTGGCTGAAGAAGCCGTACGGCAGGCCCTGTGCGAAGTAGAGCGCGGTGAGCAGCACCAGAGTGCCGACGGCGAACGTGCCGGAGCGCGGCGGAGTCGACATGGGTGTCATCATGCCGCAGCCGCGTCAGTCGGTCGCGTCCTGCGATCGGCTGGGCTGCGCCGGATTGCCTTTCGGTCGGGCATGGTAGCCGCTGACGACCGACATCCTGTTGAACGCGTTGATGGTCACGGCCGCCCAGATCACGACGGAGGTCTGGTCGGTGTCGAGGATGTCGGTTGCCCGGTCGTATGCGAGATCGGCCGCGTCCTCCGGGGGCAGGATGGTGACCAGTTCGGCGATCTCCAGCGCAGCGCGCTCGACGTCGTCGAAAACGGCTGGTGCATCGCGCCACCCGCCGATGACATCGGTCTGCTGCGTCGTGAGTCCGGCGGCGCGGCCGAGCTGGGCGTGCAGACTCATGCAATAGGCGCAGCCGTTGATCTGCGAACATCGCAGGTTCACCAGTTCGATCACCTTGCGGCTCAGTCCGGCCGCTTCGGCGGCCTCCGCCACCTCGCCGGACACCGCGACCAGTTTCCGGTAGACCCGCGGCGAGACCTTGTCGATTCGCACGCGTTGAGCAGGCATGGCTCGAGGTTAGCCGTACCGACCCGCCCAGCCGCGGAATCACATCCGGGTCCGAGACGTTCGTATCCGGTGAACCGACAAAGGAGCAGCGCATGACCGACAACACCAGTACCCACGACACCGGCACCCCAGACCCCGGCACCCCAGGCCCCGGCACCCAGGACACGGTCGCCGTCACCCGCAACGACGAGGCCGGGCGTTTCGAGGTCACGGTGAACGGCGAGGTCGCCGGATTCACCGTCTTCAAGGACCGGGAGAACCAGCGCATCTTCCCGCACACCGAGGTCGACGAGAAGTTCTCGGGCCGCGGTCTCGCCACCAGGCTGATCGGCGATGCACTCGAGGCGACCCGCCGCGACGGGTTACGCGTGGTCGCCGTGTGCCCCGCGGTCGCGCGTTACGTGGCCAAACACCCCGAGGTCGCCGACAACGTCGACCCGGTGACCCCGGCTGTCCTCCAGTTCCTCGGCTGACGGTCGCGGTCCCCGCATCAATCCCCCGGGCATCAATCCCCCGGGCATCAATCCCCCGGGCATCAATCCCACTCGCACGAATTCCCCACGGCAGGTGAGTAGCACTACTCATCCCTGACGGCCGATGAGCCGTCAAGGTCGGTACATGACCACTCCCAGCAGCACTTTCGCCGGCGGTCCGGGTGCCGCGACGCTCGCCCGGATCTCCACCGAGTTCGAGGCCATCGCCCGCCAGATGTCCACTGTCTCGGCTGAATTCGCCGAACTCCGCCGTCTCGTCAGCAACACCGACGAGGCGGCGGAGGCGTCTTCGCGGCCACCGCAACCGACTCCTTCCGGGTTCGTCCCCCCGACCGCTCCGGCCCCACCACCTCCTGTCCGGTACGCCCCACCGCTGCGTGCACCCGGACCCGTGTGGGCACCCGCCGGGACATCGATGTACCTGCCGCCCTACGGCCAATCCACTCCCCCGCCGCCCCCGCGACCCCCGGCGCCCCCGCAGCTCGTGGCGCCGCGCCGACCACCGACCCCGTCGATGTCCGATCGCATCGGTGCCGCCGCCGAACGTGGTCTCATCGGCAAGATCCTCGCCACCGCAGGCGTCGGCGTCACCCTCGTCGGCATCGCCCTGCTGCTCGTGCTGGCCGCGCAGGCCGGCATTCTCCGCCCGGAATTCCGGGTCGCCGGCGGCGCCGTCCTGGCTGCCGTCCTGGTCGGTGGCGGAATGTGGTTACGACGCAAAGACGACGGACGGATCGGCGCGATCGCACTGACCGCCACGGGAATCGCCGCCGGGTATCTCGACGTACTGGCGGCGACCAAGCTCTACGGGTGGCTGCCCATCGTCGCCGGCCTGACGGTGGCCGGCGCCGTCGCCGCCGGCGGTCTGGTCCTCGCCCATCGTTGGCGCAGTGAGCATCTCGGGCTGCTGGTGGTGGTGCCGCTGATCGTGCTCGCCCCTGTCCTGACCGGCGGCCTGGACATCACGCTGATCGCGTTCATGGTGATGCTCGCCGCCGCGTCGTCGTGGGTCCAGCTCGGCCGCGACTGGATCTGGTTGCACACCGTCCGTCTGGCTGCGCCCGTCGTCCCGCTGACGCTGGTCGGCGTTCTGGCGCTGGCGGGATGGGGCTCCATCGGTGGCGCTGCCGTCGCGTTCACCGCTGCCGTCGTGGTGGTGATGATCCTGGGATTCGGTGGAGCGCTGCTCGCGATGCCCACCACCCGGTTCCGGGAAGTCATCGCGGGCCTGGCGAGCGCTACGACGATCCCGGTCCTGTTGGCCGGCAACGTGGTCCCCACCGCGGGTGCCGTCGCCCTGCAGGCCGGAGCTGCTCTCACGGTCATCGGCATCGTGGCCGTCGGTACGGCCGTGCGTGACGGACGGTGGTTGCCCGACGTCGTCGCACAGATCTGGACCGCGACCTCCCTCGTCCTGCTGTTCGTCGCGGTACTCGAGACATTCGACGGCACGATCGCCACCTCGGCACTGTTGGGTCTTGCCGTCATCGGGGCGCTCGTCGCGCGCAGCTGGTCGAGCACCTCGGTCGTGCTGCTGGCCGGGAGCACCATCATCTGGGGCATCGGATTCGCCGACCTCCTCGACACCGTGGCGCCGTTCGTCCTCGCCGACGCCGACCTCATCGCCGGGAACGCGTCGCTGTCGGTCCTGGTGGCGAGCGTGTTCGCCGTGGCCGGAGCCGTGGTTCTCGCCGCCGGGTGGTCCCGCATCACCGATGCCGAGCTCTCCCGGGTCGCGGCCACCGCGGCCGGACTGGTCGTCGTCTACGCAGTCACCGCCATCAGCGTCACCGCCGGAGTGCTGACGGCCGGGTCCGACGGATTCCTGGCCGGTCACGTCGTCGCGACCACGTGCTGGCTCGTGCTGGGCGGTGCCGCGCTTGCCTACGCGCGGCGGCGTACCGGCGCCGCGCGCACCGCTGCGGTCACCGGCGGTCTTGTCCTCATCGCGGCGTCGATGGCCAAACTGTTCCTCTTCGATCTCGCGACCCTCGACGGGATCTTCCGCGTGATCGTGTTCATCGTGACCGGCCTGATCCTCCTCGGCCTCGGCGCCTGGTACGCGCGGGCGCTCCAAGACGTCACAACCCCGGTGGCGCCATCGAAGGCACCACCGGGGGCGACGGGCCCGCAGTCCCCGGTCAGACCGTCTTGACGGTCTCGACCGGCGCCGCCACGTCGACCTCGGTTGTCTCGTCATGCGCCACGGGACGACGGTCGGGGGCGGTCCGCACGTGAGTGAAGTAGATCGTCAGCCCGACGAAGGTCAGCCCGCCGACGAGGTTGCCGACGACCGTGGGGATCTCGTTCCAGATGAGATAGTCACCGATCGAGAAGTCGCCGCCGAGCAGCAGGCCGACCGGGAACAGGAACATGTTGACGATCGAGTGCTCGAAACCCATGTAGAAGAACAGCATGATCGGCATCCACATCGCGATCACCTTGCCGGGCAACGACGTCGACATCATCGCGCCGACGACGCCGGTGGACACCATCCAGTTGCACAACACACCGCGGAGGAACAGTGTCAGCATTCCGGCGGCGCCGTGCTCGGCGTATCCCACGGTCCGGCTGTGCCCGATCTCGCCGAGCTGCTGCCCGACCGCATCGGGTTCGACGCTGAAACCGTAGGTGACGATCACCGCCATGATCACCGCCACGGTGAAGGCGCCGAGGAAGTTCCCGAGGAACACCCAGCCCCAGTTCCGGAGCATCGATCTGAAGGTGACCCCGCGGCGTTTGTCGAGCCAGGCGAGTGGCACCAGGGTGAACACACCGGTGAGCAGGTCGAATCCCATCAGATACAGCAGGCAGAAGCCCACCGGGAACAACACCGCGCCGAGCAACGGCTCCCCGGTCTTGACGGTGATCGTCACGGCGAATGCGGCCGCGAGGGCCAGGATCGCACCAGCCATGTAGGCACGGATGATGGTGTCGCGGGTCGACAGGAAGACCTTCGCCTCACCGGCGTCGACCATCTTCACCGCGAACTCCGACGGATTCACATAAGACAAGAGGGTTCTCCTCGAACTTCTGGGTGCCTGACTTGTTGACTCCCATCAGACCGAGAACAGATGTCGTTCACGTGTCCTCAGGGCGTCGACGTGTTACATGAGCCTCTCTTCAGCACATCGAACAGGTGATCTGGGCTCCTGGTCACGGACTCGCACGCAGGCTCATGTCATTCGTGTGAAATCTGACGAAAACCGCCGTCTCGCCTTGGAAATCGTTCGCGAAATCGGCAGGGTGAAGACACCCCCGGTGCCGACACGACCGGGCCATACACGGGGGCCACGATCCCGAAACACGCACGAGGAGACACGATGACCACCCCGATCATGTCGAAGTCCGATGCTGCCGATCTCATCGTCGCGGCCCGGATCCGACAGGGACTCAGCTGGGCGACGATCGCCGAGAAGATCGAGGCGCCACTGGTGTGGACGGTCGCAGCACTCCTCGGGAAACACCCGGTCCCCGCGGAGAAGGCGACCGCGGTGGTCGAGCTACTCGGTCTCGGCGAGGGCGTCGCGGAGAGCCTGCGTCAGCAGCCCACCCGTACACCCGATGAAGCGGCGACCAGTGACCCCACGATCTACCGGTTCTACGAGGCACTGGATGTCTATGGCCCCGCACTCAAAGAGCTGATCCACGAGGAGTTCGGCGACGGCATCATGAGTGCGATCAACTTCAACATCGACATCAAGCGCCGCGCCGATCCGGGCGGCGACCGCGTCGTGGTGACCTTCGACGGCAAGTTCCTCGACTACAACTGGTGAGTTCGTCACTCCCCGCTCGCGCTCCTCGGCGGAGGGATCGGGGGCCGTCCGCGACGGGCGGATCAGTCTCCGTGACCGCCCGACCCGAACATGGCGACCAGTGTGGTCGTGCGGTTGTGCTCGGCGTGCTCGATGGCGAGCCTCTCGGCCAGCGGCCCGTCGCGACCCGCAATGGCGTCGGCGATCTCATGATGGTCGTGGGACACCGCATGGGGATCAGGGATCTGACGAACGAGCCATTGGACACGAAACAGCACGGGCGCCATGATCTCCCCGAGCGTCACGTTGTGTGAGGCGGTGACGAGCAACTGGTGGAAGAGCGCGTTGGCGTTGTGTGCCGCGGGGGCGTTGTCGGCGGCCACCGCGTCGTCGGCAGCCGTCACCGCCTGACGCAGAGCCCGCACATCAGCGTCGGTGCGATTCGCGGCCGCCTGCCGGCAGGCCACTGCCTCGAGGGCCTGCCGGATGTCGAAGAGCTCGGTGACGTCTCGTTCGGACCACGATCGCACCACCAGCCCGCGGGTCTTCTTCACCTCCAGGAAACCCTCGGCGCGCAGAGCCTGCAGGGCCTCACGTGCGGGCAGCCGGGACACTCCGTAGGTGTCGGCGACGTCGCGCTCCACCAGCCGGTATCCGGGCGGATACCGGCCGGTGATCACGTCCGACCGCAGGGCATCGAGGAGCTGCCCGGCCAGTGAACCTCCCGCGGCGCTGATCGACGCGGCCTCTGATGGTCTCGAAAGCATGATTCCCTCAGCTTATCGGCCACCCAGAGAGCCTCGTCACGTACTGCTCAGCGCCCTACGAACTCCGGTCGTCCCTCCTCGTGAAACGGGTAGAGCGCACGGAATTCGGCGGCCGCGTCGGCCATCGTCACGAACTCCACTCCCTCGAACGAGCCCCACCGGTCGAGCAGGCGCTCCAGCATGAGGAGAACCTGCGGCCGACCCGAGACATCCGGGTGCAGCGTCATCGGAATGACCGCGTAGTCGAGTTCGCGGTAGACCCAGTCGAACTGGTCGTTCCACATCTGCTCGATGTCACGGGGGTTGACGAAGCCGTGCGAATTGGCATGACCCTTGATGAACATCATCGGGGGCAGGTCGTCGACGTACCAGTTGCCGCAGAACTCGACGAGATCGATCTCGTGGCCGTGCTTGAGCGGGGTCATCCAGTGCGCCGCCGGCTTGGTCGTGTCGATCGGCGTCCACTCGTCACCCACCCGGGCGTAGAAAGGCACGAAGTCGTTGTAGTTCTGGGAGTGGTCGTAGGCGAACCCGTATTCGGCCAGGATCGACGCGGTGTGCTCACTCATCTCCCACCAGGGCGCCACATAGCCTTTCGGGCGCTCCCCACACAGGTCCTCGATGAGCGTCACACTCTTCGCCATGACGTCGCGTTCCTGTTCCGGCGTCAGGGAGCGCGGATTCTCGTGACTGTAGCCGTGCGCACCGATCTCATGCCCGGCCTCGACGCACATACGTGCCTGCTCAGGAAAGGTCTCGATCGAGTGCCCGGGCCAGAACCACGTGCCTCGGATGCCGCGTCGTTCGAGCAGCCGAAGCATCCGCGGCACGCCCACCTCACCGGCGAACACGCCACGTTGCATGTCATTCGGTGAATCCTCGCCCCCGTAGGAGCCCAGCCAGCCGGCACACGAGTCGACATCGACGCCGACCGACACCTGGATCTTCTTGTCTTTCACGGTTTTCGGAATCCTAACGATATTCGAGGAGTTCACCGACGGCGGCGCGGGCGGTGTCCATGGCGGCCAGATCCTGGGGGCTCCACGGCCTCTCGTCAAGGCTGTGGGCGGAGAGCCACGCGGTGACGGCACCGTCGCGCTCGACGGGCCCCAGGACCTGAGCTTTCACCCCGTAGACGTCTCGCAATGCCTGCGGCGGGAAGGGATGCTCGGTGAACGCGGGCTGAACCAGCACCCGTCGCGTCTCGTCGATCCACCGCACGGTCTCCAACGCGCGCTGATCGAGCGTCGGATCGTGCTGGATCGACCGCACACCCTCGGCACAGGACTCGGCGGCGCACAGGTCGACGTGCAGGCCGAGCCGGTCGTCGTCGACACGCAGGGTCGTCCGGTCGCATCCGGTACTGTTCCGCAGTTCGGTGACGACCGCACGGGCACGGTGCCGGAACGAGGCCTGCGCGAGGAATGCACCCCACCCCTGGATGGAAGCGTCGGGCGCTCCGGCGACCTCCATCGCCCACCACAGCGTGGCCGCGATGCTGTCGATCACCGGAATGCCGATCTTCGCCTCAACCGCCTCACTGACGACGGCCCCGTCGACATTGGTGCAGATGAGTGCGACGGCGTGCGGGTCACCGGACGCACATGCCTCGAGGAGCAGAGCCTCGACGTCCTCGCGTGGACGCGCCGCGAAACGGTAGTTCTCGGTGAGCCCCCAGTCGGCGTGTGCGGTGGTCGTGATGCCGTGGCGCTCGTACTCAGCGATGATCCGCTCGACCACATCGGCGGTGTACGGCGTGGCGATCGCGAGCCGAGTGACTCCGAAGTCGTTGCAGGCCTGCAAGATCGCCAGCGTCGACGTCGTCGCGGGAAGCCCCGTCTGACTGGTGATGGCGTCGCAGACGGCCCGATCATGGTCCACTCCCAGCCACGAGCCCGCGGTCCCGTTCCACACGATCACGTCGACCTTGGCGTCGGCGAGCAGGCCGGCGGCCGCGACCATGACATCGGCGTCGAAGCGGGCGCCGCTGCCATCTGCGGTGATCGCCTGCACCGGGATCCGCGTGGACACGAATGTCACGTCATCGCGGCCGGCGAGGAGTCGGGTGGTGGTCCCTTCCAGGGTCGTGTTCGACGAGGGAACGATCATTCCGATACGGATCACGAAGTGGCTCCTGTCATGGCGGTGGTGGATTCCTGCAGCTTGGGGGCGAGCCTGGTCGAGTAGTCGAGCACGAGGACCGAGACGGTCATGATCACGCCGGCGCCCACGAAGTACAGCAGCGCCCAGGTGTAGCCGCCCGTGGCGCCGACGATGAAGCCGACGGCCATCGGCGTCACGAACCCCGACACGTTACCCGCGAGGTTCATCGCACCGCCCAGGACACCGGCGTCCTCACGGCCGCCCAGGATCGCCGGCACCGACCAGAACAGGCCGACCCAGCGCAGGAAGAACAACACCACCGACAGCAGCAGGATGGCGGCCACCGGGCCGGGCATCAGGACCACGCCGATCAGTCCCAGGACCACGCAGACACCAGCGAATCCCAGCAGCGATCGCATCACCAGGTTGGTGTTGTGGCCCCGCTCCTTCAGTCGGTCGGCGAGCTGGCCGCCGATGATCTCACCGACGAAGCCGGAACCGAAGATCATGAACGTGGACCAGCCGATCTCGTTGAGATTGAAACCCTTGCTCTCCGAAAGGAACAGCGGCCCCCAGGTGAGCAGCCCGTAGAAGACTCCGTTGAAACCCAGCCAGCCCAGGCACATCGCCCAGAAGCTGCGGTACTTGACGTAGTGGAGCAGACCCGCCCGGCGTCCGGTCGAACGGTGATGAGCGGCCTCTTCGGCGTGTGCGGTCGTCAGGTAGTCGAGTTCGGCCTTGTCCATGGTGGGGTGCTCGGCCGGGGTGTCGCGGATGGCCCGCCACGCCCAGAAACCGAGCAGCATCGTCACCGCGCCGGCGACGATGAATGCCCATCGCCAGCTTCCCGTGAAAGCGATGAGACCAGCGATCGCGATGCCGCCGACCGCCGAGCCCAGCGGGGCGCCGGCGTCGAGGATGGTGGCGCCACGGCCGCGTTCTTTCTCGGTGAGGAACGCGGCGTTGAGCTTTCCGCCAGCGGGCATGATGGGCGCCTCGGTGACACCGATCAGTCCCCGCGCGACCGCCATCGTGCCGATGTTCGGGGCCAGACCGGAGAGTGCGGTGGCCCCACCCCAGCCGACGCACGCACCGGTGATGAGCTTGCGAGGACCGAACTTGTCGATCAGCCATCCGGCCGGGATCTGCATCGCGGCATAGGCCCAGAAGAATGCGGACAGCAGCAGGCCGGTGACCTCGGCACTGATGTGGAATTCCTCTTTGATCAACGGCAGCGCCACGGAGAGCGACCCCCGGTCGACATAGTTGACGGTGACCAAGAGGAGCAGCAGGGCGAACATACGCCAACGCGTGTTGGACATCCCGATGTATCCTTCGAATAGTTGGTAGTTGGTATACCAAATTGGTATGCCAAGAACGTAAGCGTGACGACGGCGATCCTCAAGCGCTTGCGGTAACCACTGGGTAAACTCTCCGACTTCACAGGCAGGACAATGGATCACCCACTCAACCCACGCACGGTGTGGGGCACCGCCGGAAACTATCCGACGCCCGAGCAGTCCTCGGCGCCGCCGCGGCCACAACTGTTCATCAAGAACAGCAACTCGGTGATCGGCGACGGAGAGCCCCTCCGCCTGTCCGGTTCCACGGCCCGCCGAGTGGTCTGCGAAGGCGAGCTGGCCGTCGTCATCGGACGCGAGTGCCGACGGTTGGCATCGTTGGACGAGGCCCGGGAGGCCATCGCGGGATACACCGTCGCCAACGACGTCACGGCCCGCGACCTCCAAGCCGTCGACGGCCACTGGGCGCGCGCCAAGGGTCTCGACGGCTTCTGCCCACTCGGCGCCGACCTGATCACGCCACGGAATGCGCCGGCCTGGCGCGATGCCGTCATCCGGACCACGATCGACGGACGCCTCGTCCAGGAAACCCCGGTCGCGAAAGCGTATGTCGGACCGGAAGCCCTCATCATGTGGGCATCAGCGCATTTCACCCTTCATCCGGGAGACGTCTTCCTTGTGGGCACACCCGATTATCTGCTTCCCCATCGCGAGGACGCTGCCGTGCTCCGCCCGGGCAACACCGTGCAGATCAGAATCGAGGGCATCGGGACGATCACGACGCCTGTCGTGTGATCTGTCGTGTGATGAGGGACAGCAGTTCGTCGCAGATCGACGTGCGCAGTCACACGGCCGCCGCGTCGTCGGCGAGCAGCTGCCGGCCAGTGCAGACGCGTCGTCAGTCCGACGCGGAACATGTTGCAGCAGAAAGACCCTCGACGCTCCGACGAAAATTCGCCGCCGGCGGCATATCGGTCCGGCGTCAGGCCGGTTCGCGCATCACCCCGACGTGCCGCACCGTCCCGGAGATGCCGGGGATCTGTTTCACCGGCGACCAGGTCCGCATCCCGTCCCGGCTGTCGGAGTACAGGTACCTGTTGTTCCGGTAGGCGTCGAGATACATCCGCCAGGCGCCATTCGGCAGCTGGATGACGGCGGGTCCCTCGACGAATGACCCCCAGTTCCCCGGCCTCACGAACCGGTAGGGCCCGAACAGCGATCCCGACACCGCATGCTGGATGAACTTCTTCGTCTCGTTCTTGGTGAACGCGTGATAGGTGGGACCGACCTTGATGACCGTGGTGTCGATGTGGTCGGCGCCGATGCTGAGGAGCGGGACCGGCGGACCCCAGACCCGCAGCCCCGGATCGAGTGCGGTCATCACGTAGGGCACGAAGCCGCCGCCGGTCGACATCGACAGGATCACGTTGACCCGGCCGCCTTCGACGAACCATTCGGGCGCCCAGGCCTTGGTGGTGAACGGTGACAGCGACGGACCGTCACTGGACCCGGCCGAGCCGGAGGAACCCGGCCCGCTCGACGACCCGAGCCCCTTGCCGTCGCCCGTACCCGGCAAGAAGGCGCAGCAGAGCGGGACCGGCCAGTTGTACAGGAAGTTCCAGTTGACCCGATCGCGACTGCGCGCGAATCCGATGTTCGCACCGTCGGCGGTCGTGTATGTGACGTAGTACCAGCCATCGGTGTGGCGGAAGATGCTCGCGTCGCGGACGTAGCCCGTCGGTGGCCGGTAGGCCGACTTCCGCAGCATGCGGAATTCGTTGCCGTCCGCGGACTCGTACACGTCCATGTCCCGGGCACTGCCGTTGCTGAACGCCACCATCGTGTACCGCCAGCCGGCGGCGGCGCTGTGCGGTGGTGCCGGGACCACCAGTCCCGCGATGGTCAACATCGCCACAACCACGGCGGCGAGGGCGAATCGTCTGGAAGGCTTCACCGGAGCAGTATCGACGACGTCGCCGGTGCGTGCGCCCCGTTGGTAACAGGGACACCCCAATCGTTACCGACCGCCCGGCGTCGACGGCGGTCCTCGGCGCGGTCGCTGACGAATTGTCCGACCATCAGACCGGACACCAGCCCCAGCCAGGTCGAGATCGTCGGTACCCAGGTCGCCAGCGGGTCGTCGACGCCGGTCGAGCCGTTCTCGAGCCAGCCGGCCAGCACGGTGGAGAACACGATCGCGAAGACACGGTTCAGCACGATCGAGAACGCGAGACACGCGCTCCGCGTCATCCAGCGGCGGTGTCCGGCGACGTCGCCGCCGCGGATCGCCCGGAGACCGGCGACCGTGAACGTCACCCACAACACCGCCAGCACCACGTTCGAGACCCGCGCCGACGGGCCGAAGGGACTCGCGAGTCCGATCGCGAACGCGCTCGGTCCCGCAACCGCGACGGCGCCGACATAGGTTCGGCCCTCGATCCTGTGCCACAGGCGATGTCGTCCGCGTCGAGCCGTCCACAACTGGCCGGCCGCACAGACCATGGCGACCGCCGCCGCCGCGACATGCACGACCACCAGCGGGTAATACCACCCCGGCTGTCCCGACACCGGCAACCGCGAACGTTCGGGACTCAGGGTCACATACGGATACACCGCGAAGACGACGAACATTGCGACAACGACCGCGAACACCATCCATGCGAGCACGACTCGTTTCTTCATGCGCATCACCGTCCTCGCCAGGATCTCGTGGCGCATCGCTCTCGAGAGGGAATCCGACTCACCCGAGCGGACCAGACAGACACACCGCAGGGTGAGGGACCAACACCTGAGATCCGCCCCCTGTGGTTGACAGGAAACTTGCAGCTTCTTGGTGACCTACTCACAGCCAACCCGGGCACCGTGGTGGCGTGAACGCATTTCAGCCCCCCGGTGACCACACGCCGGCCCCCGAGAACACGTCCCATCCACATCCGACCCACCCACATCCGACCCCGCCGCCCCACGGCAGCTGGCCGCGCGACCCCGGATGGCAGAACGACCCGATCGCCCCGCCGCCCGCACCGAGCCCGCCGGCATCCTCGACCCTGCGTGCCGGGGTGTCGAAGCCGATCGTCGTCACTGCGCTCCTCGCGGGTCTGCTGGGCGGCGTCATCGGCGTCGGCGGCAGCGCGCTGCTCGATCAACCCAGCAGCAGCGCCGCCGTGCCGACGCTGAGCTCACAGCCCGCCGACACCGTTACCGCCGCCGACGTCGAGCCCGGCTCGGTGACCTACGCCGCGAAGGTGGCGTCGAAGTCCACTGCCGACATCAAGATCCAGACATCGAACGGCACCGCGGTGGGCAGCGGGATCGTGCTCTCGCCCGACGGATACGTGCTGACCAACCATCATGTGGTCGCCGGGGCCGGTTCCGGCAGCAAGATCGTGGTCACCACCGGCGACGGCACACAGCACTCCGCCACGATCACCGGCACCTCCCCCTCCTACGACCTGGCGGTCATCAAGCTCGACGGCGCGTCGGGGCTTACCCCGGCGACTCTCGGCGACTCCGACGACCTGCAGGTCGGCGAGCAGGTGGTGGCGGTCGGCAGCCCGGACAGCCTGTCGAACACGGTGACCTCCGGCATCATCAGCGCGCTGTCGCGCACGGTCACCGCCGGCGACGAGAGCGGTTCTGCGGTCACCGTGTACAACGGCCTGCAGACCGACACCCCCATCAACCCCGGCAATTCGGGTGGGCCGCTGGTGAACCTGCAGGGTCAGGTGATCGCGGTGAACTCGGCCGTGGACACCGGTCAGGCCGCCAGCGGCGGACTTCAGACCTTCGGTCTCGGCTTCGCCATCCCGATCAACACCGCCCAGCGCATCGCGAACCAGCTCCTGCAGGACGGCGAGGCCACCAAACCCGTACTGGGCGTGTCGGGTTCGCTGTCGACCACCAGCGCCGAGGAGGGTGCGACGGTGTCGACGGTCCAGGACGGTGGGCCCGCCGACAAGGCCGGCATCTCACAGGGCGACGTGATCACGAAGATCGGTGACACCCCCGTCGCCGACTACGCCGATCTGATGGCCCAGGTGCTCACACATGCACCGGGTGAGACGGTGCCGGTGACCATCGGTTCGGGATCGGGTGCCCGCACCGTCCAGGTGAAGCTGGGCAGCACCGTCGACAAAGAGCAGACGACTGTCCCCGAGTCCGGCGGCGATTCCGGTGGAGATTCCCGACTCCCCTTCGGCGGCAACCCCTTCGGTCGGATCCCGTGATGATCCGACGACGCGGTGAATTCAGCGCTTCGTCAGATTTTGCGCGAGCATCACGAGAATGTCGCTAGGACCGCGAACATACGTCAGCTTGTAGACGTTCTCGTACGTCGCAACACCGCGTAGCGGATGACAGCCGTGCCGCGCGGCGATCTCGAGAGCCGCGTCGATGCCGCCACGCGATCTCGGCGTCGCACATAGTTGACCAGCGGCAACACCTCGACGGCGATGCGAGCTCTTCGGTCTCGCGCTCGACATCCACCCCTCGACGATAGGGCCGCCCGACTCGACGAGTGGCACCGGTCGCCTCAGACGTTGAAGCGGAACTCCACCACGTTCCGTCACAGAACAACCTGTGCAGCCGACACCTCCGCGTCCACGACGCGGTTTAACTCGCCGTGGAGCCGATGAACGGAGTACGCGACTGGGCCCAGCCCGAACGACGCCGTGTCGAGCGGTCAGAGCCGGGCCCAAGCGCGCCAGTTCACCCCGCTCAGGGAACCACCGATTGGACGATCTCGGCGATGCGCTTCTCCGTGGGCTCGTCGAGGGTCTCGAAGTACCATGCTGCGGGCATCAGTGTTCCGTCGGAAGCGCCTGCGGGGACGAGCGCGACCTTCTCGGTGAGAGCAAGGTTGACGCGTTCGTCGTTACGCAACGTCACCAGTGCAGGCGTGCTCGCGGAGAGCGCATAGGCCGGCATGCCGTACCAGATCCGCGGCTTCAGCGTGGGCGCGGCAGCCACGATGACCTCATGCACTCGCTGCATGAGTGACCGCCGCGGTTCGTCCATCTTCGCGATCTTGTCGACCACCTGGGCAAGGTTCTTCTCGTCCTTCGATGCCATGTCATGTCCTCTCGTCAGCCAATGCCTCGCATCGGCAGTTGAAGTCGGCGCAATCACGCGCCGCACCTCATCCGGACATGTCCCGCGCGAGTCGGGCCTCTCCGCAATGTTTCAGGCCACCCGCGCCTGGAAGTGCAGTCGGCAGCATCCGCTGCCACACTGAGGATAACGCACGCTCTTGCAACGGCGCAGGCCGAAACAGAGCAGGTCAGGACTCTTCTCGGCGATTCGATCACACGTTGAAGCGGAACTCCACCACGTCGCCGTCCTTCATGACGTAGTCCTTGCCCTCCATGCGCACCTTGCCCGCAGCCTTCGCCGCGGCCATCGAGCCGGCGGCGTCGAGGTCGTCGAAGGAGACGATCTCGGCCTTGATGAAGCCCTTCTCGAAGTCGGTGTGGATGACCCCGGCGGCTTTGGGTGCGGTGTCGCCCTGGTGGATCGTCCACGCGCGCGATTCCTTCGGGCCCGCGGTGAGGTAGGTCTGCAGGCCGAGGGTGTGAAAACCGGCGCGCGCCAACGACGTCAGGCCCGGCTCCGACTGCCCGATCGAGTCGAGCAGCTCCTGGGCGTCCTCGGCGTCGAGTTCGAGGAGTTCGCTCTCGACCTTCGCATCGAGGAACACGGCGTCGGCGGGTGCGACGGCGGCGCGGAGTTCGGCCTTGCGCGCCTCGTCGGTGAGGACGCCCTCGTCGGCGTTGAAGACGTAGAGGAACGGCTTGGCCGTCATCAGGTGCAACTCGCGCACCGACGACAGGTCGAACGAATCCTTCTGCGAGAACAGCGTTTTGCCGCTGTCGAGGAGTTCCTGTGCCTGCTTGGCCGCGGCGAGGGTCTCGGCGAGATCCTTGTTCTTGCGCGCTTCCTTCTCGAGGCGAGGGATCGCCTTCTCGAGGGTCTGCATGTCGGCCAGGATCAGCTCGGTCTCGATGACCTCGATGTCGGCGAACGGGTCGACGCGACCGTCGACGTGGACGACGTCGTCGTCGGCGAAGACGCGCACCACCTGGCAGATCGCGTCGGCCTCGCGGATGTTGGCGAGGAACTGGTTGCCCATGCCCTCACCCTCGGAGGCGCCCTTGACGATGCCGGCGATGTCGACGAACGACACCGTGGCCGGCAGGATGCGCTCGCTGCCGAAGATCTCGGCGAGACGCTCGAGTCGCTTGTCGGGCAGTTCGACCACGCCGACATTGGGCTCGATCGTGGCGAACGGATAGTTCGCCGCAAGCACGTCGTTACGGGTCAGGGCATTGAACAGGGTCGACTTACCGACGTTGGGCAGACCGACAATTCCCAGGGTGAGACTCACGGGGGCCGAGTCTATCGGCAGCGGCTCGCGCACCCCGAGGTGCGTCGGCCGTGAGGGTCAGTCCCGGTCGAGCAACCCCTTGACCGGGTTCGGTTTCTCCCCCGGCGGCTCCTCGTCGGGAACGCCGATCTGGGTTGTCACCGGCGCCCCCTGCGGTGGCAGGGTCTCGCCGGCCCGTTCGGCTATCCGTTCGTTCAGGTAGCGCAGCACCACCGCGATCGACGACGCTGCGGGTACGGCGAGGAAGGCCCCGGTGATACCGAACAGCGTGCCGCCCAGCGTCACCGACAGCAGCACGATCACCGCGTGCAGGTCCATCGACTTTGCCTGCAGCCACGGCTGGAGCACATTGCCCTCGAGCTGCTGCACGGCCAGGATGATGCCGAGCACGATGAGCGCCGTCGTCAGACCGTTGGAGACGAGCGCGATCAACACCGCGAGGGCACCGGCGACGAACGCTCCGATGATCGGGATGAAGCCGCCGAGGAACGTGATCACCACGAGCACCCCGGCGAGCGGCACGTTCAGGATGAACAGGCCCGCGCCGATCAGTGCGGCGTCGACGAAGCTGACGACCGCCTGCGTGCGGATGAACCCGCCGAGGCTGTTCCACATCCGGGTGAGCACCTCGCCGACGTGGGTTCCCGACGGCTTGCCGACCGAGCGGTCCAGCCACGGCACGAACTTCGGTCCGTCCTTGAGGAAGAAGAAGACCAGCACGATGCTCGTGAACAGCGTGATGAGCACCGACGTCGCGGTGCCGACTCCGCTGAACACCCCGGCGGCGATGGCCGACGCGCTCGACTGGAGCCTGTCGGTGATGGTGTTCACGATGTTGTCCAGCTGCTCGTCTTTGATGTTGAGCGGCGGACCCTGTATCCAGTCCTGGAGTTTCCGGACGCCGTCGGTGGCACGATGCGCGAGCTCGGGTGCCTGGTCGACGATCGACGGCACGATCAGGCCGATCACGCCGCCGAGGACGCCCAACCCGACCAGCATCATCACCAACGACGCCGCTGCCGCGGGAACGCCGTGGTTGCGCATCCACCGCACAGGCGGCCAGAGGATGGTGCACACGATGATCGCGAACAGGACCGGCAGTAGAATCACCCAGAACTTGCCGAGCAGCCAGGTGATCACCCACAACGCGGCCGCGACCAGCACGATCTGCAGTCCGAACATGGCGCAGGCCTGGAGACCGGACATCATCACCTGGGCACGGGTCGGGTAGGTGGTCTTCTCGCCACCGCCGAGAACGGCGTCGCCGCCGAGCACGGCATCGGCACTCATATGACCCGCATCCGACGTGGCGTCGTTCGAGCCGTTATCGTCGCGCGAGTTCTCCGGGCTGTCGGTCACCGGTGGATCCTCACATACCGTGGCGACAATGCGACATCGACCACCGCTCAGCGGCGACGCAGCTTCCGTCCGAGGAACCGGATGAGCGAGTTGATCGCCTCGAGCTCGACGTCGACTTGATTGAAGCCCGGCACGATGTCGTCGGCGAGTTCGTCTCCGGTGGCGGTGACGCCGAGGTCGGCCTCCTCGGCGCACGCGCGCCGGATCGTCTCCGGCCCGTAGAGGCCCATCATCATCTCCAGGCCCCACGCGGGGAGAGCCGACAGTGGCAGGTCGTCGTGCCGGCTTCCGCGGTGGCCGTCGAACCGTGTGGTCATGGCGTCATCGTGCCATAAGCGTGTAACCCAGATCACATCTTTGCCCACTCGCCGGGAGCCCGTTGCCATGTCCGATTCCCGCCAGCTCCGCGGCAGCCCTGATGAGACAGTGGTGTGGTGACCACAGCATCCGCCACATCGAGCGTCACCGGGGCCGCCCCGGACTTCGATCGGTGCTACCGCGCGTTGCAGGCACGGGACCCCCGCTTCGACGGACAGTTCTTCGTCACCGTCCGCACCACCGGGATCTACTGTCGTCCGTCGTGTCCCGCGCAGACGCCCCGGCCGCAGAACGTCGCCTTCGTGCTCACCGCGGCGGCCGCCCAGCAGCAGGGTTTCCGCGCATGCCGACGATGCGCTCCCGATGCCGTGCCGGGGTCGCCGATGTGGAACGTCAACGCCGACCTGTCGGCTCGTGCGATGCGGCTCATCGCCGACGGCGTCGTCGAACGTGAGGGCGTCGACGGCCTGGCGGCGCGCCTGCGGTATTCGCCGCGACACCTCAACCGCGTCCTGACCGACCACCTCGGGGCCGGTCCGCTCGCGTTGGCCCGGGCGCACCGCGCGACCAATGCGCGCGTCCTCATCCAGTGCACGGCCATGCCGATGACCGACGTGGCCTTCGCCGCAGGTTTTGCCAGTGTGCGGCAGTTCAACGACACCATCCGGGCGGTCTTCGGTCTCACCCCGACGCAACTTCGGCGACTGCGCACCCGCCGCGACCGCCACGTGGACTCGGCGCCGGGCAGTGTCACGCTGCGACTCCCCTTCCGTACGCCCTACCGGTGGCCGTGGATGCGATGGTTTCTGTCCGCGCACGCCGCCGCGGGTGTCGAGACAGTGGTCGACGACCCCGCCGCGCCCCTCGGCTGGCGATACCGCCGGGTGATCGCGCTACCGCACGGCCCGGCCCTCGCCGAGGTCGAGCCGCACGAGGACCACGCCGCGGTCGCACTGTCACACCTCGACATGCGGGATCTGGGGGCCGCGGTGAATCGTCTCCGGCGTCTGCTGGACCTCGACGCCGACATCACCGCCGCCCAGGACGCACTCGCCGCAGATCCGACGCTCCGCCCCCTCATCGACGACGCCCCCGGCCTACGGGTGCCGGGCAGCCTCGACGCCGGCGAGACGATCATGCGCACGATGCTCGGCCAGCAGGTCAGCCTCGCCGCCGCACGCCGGCAGGTCGACCTGCTCGTCGACGCCCTCGGTGAACCGCTGGAGGCCGCGGCCGAATCGGGACAGCCGGCGCCGAAGGCGTTCCCGACCGCCACGGCCGTCGCCGAGCGGGGACGGGAGGTGCTGCGCGGTCCGCGACGCCGGATCGACGCCGTCATCGGCGTCGCCGAGGGACTTGCCGACGGCCGGGTGGAACCACATGCGGGGGTCGATGCGTCAGACCTACGTGCGCAACTTCTCGAGTTGCCCGGTATCGGTCCCTGGACCGCCGACATCGTCACCATGCGCGTGACCGGCGATCCCGACGTCCTGCTCGCCGGCGATCTCGTCGTCGCCCGGGCCGCCGCCGACCTCCGACTCGACCTGCACGACGCACATCACTGGGCCCCTTGGCGTTCGTACGCGACGATGCACCTGTGGCGATATCGACTCGACGCCGCGGGCCACGCCGTGTGACGACATGACACCTGACGACCGGACCCGTCCCGCACCACCCCCGCCAACTCGACTCCGACTCTCGACTCCGACACCTCAGGAGAGTGACATGTCCGCACCCACCACCACCGCCGCGGCGACCACCGAGCCCGCCGCCACCGGCGGATTCAGCACCGTCGAGACCCCCAACGGCCCGTTCACGGTCATCGCCGACACCGATCATCGTGTTCTGGCCTCCGGATGGACCGACGACCCCGACTATCTGTCGGCGCTCATCCATCGGGCGCTGCGCCCGACGTCGACGCTCCGCTCGGAATCGCTCGGCTCCATCACCGACGCGGTGTCGGCGTACTACTCGGGCGACCACGCCGCCCCGTCGGCGATTCCGGTCGTGCAACGCTCGGGCGGGGAGTTCCTGGAGAAGGCGTGGGATGCACTGCGGAAGGTCGAGGCCGGGTACCCGGTCACCTACACGCGTTTCGCCGAGCTCGCCGGTGAGCCGGCCGCAGTCCGCGCCGCCGCCACTGCGTGTGCGCGCAACGCGGCGGCGCTCTTCGTGCCGTGCCACCGCGTGAAGCGCAGCGACGGCACCCTCGGCGGATTCCGGTACGGGCTGTCGACCAAGCAGTGGTTGCTCGACTTCGAGGCGCCCGAACCGGTTTTGTCAGGGGTGTCCGACACCATCGGGGGATGATCGCAGCTGCCCTCTCCCTCGTGTTCGGCGTCGCCCTCGGTATCGCACTGGGCTGGTGGGCTCACGCCGCACGCAGCGCGGCGGTCGTGGCCGGCGCCCGCGCCGAGGTGGAGATGCTGCGCGGGAGCCGCGAAGACGTCGCGTCGTCGCTGTCCTGGGCCACCGAGGACGCGGCCCGCAGGCAGTCGACGGCGATCGGCAGTCAGGTCCAGCACATCGTCGAACCGTTGCGAGCGAATCTGGCGCAGCTCGCCGAGGAGCTCCGGCGGGTCGAGTCCAACCGGATCGGCGCCTACGCGGGCCTGTCGGAGCAGGTCCGCGGAATCCAGGCGGCGTCGCTCGCGCTCAACGACCAGACCCGACAGCTGGCCAACGCCCTGCACAGTTCGCATGTCCGCGGCCGGTGGGGTGAGGTGCAGCTGGAGCGGGTCGTCGAGCTCGCCGGGATGACCAAGCACTGCGACTTCAGCACGCAGGTGTCGGTCAAGGACCGCGGCCCCAACGGATCGGGCCACAACGGATCAGGCTCCGGCGGGTCGGGCGGTCTCAACGGGTCCGGCACCTCGACGCTCCGCCCCGACCTGGTCGTGCACCTCGCGGGCGGGCGGGACATCGTCGTCGACGCCAAGGTCCCCCTCGACGCCTATCTCCGGGCCGCCGAGGCGACGGACCCCGCGACCCGGGACCGGCTCATCGGCGAGCACGCACGTGCGCTCCGGAGCCACATCGCTCGACTGTCGGCCAAGGCGTACTGGACGGCGTTCGACAACACCCCGGAGATGGTGGTGCTGTTCCTGCCCGGTGACGTCGTCCTCGAAGCCGCCGCCCGTACCGACCCCGACCTGCTGGAATACGGGTTCGCCCGCAACGTCGTCATCGCAACCCCGACGACGCTCATCGCCCTGCTGCGAACGGTCGCACTCGGGTGGCGCCACGACGCGATGGCCCGCGACGCCGCTGTCATCCACGACCTCGGACTTCAGCTCCACCAGCGACTCGCCGGTGTCCTCGGCCACCTCGGGACGCTCGGCACGTCGTTGCAGCGCACGGTGGACGCCTACAACTCGACGATCGGGTCGGTGGAAAGTCGCCTGGGTGTCACCGCGCGGCGTCTGGCCGAGCTCGACGCCCTGGGAGACGTGGCCGACCCCCCGGAACCGCCGGTGATCCACGACACCTGCCGATCCGCGGGAACGTTCGCCGCACCTGCGGCGACGACCGCGCCGGAACCCGCGCCACGGCCCGCCGGTGGAACGATTTCCGTCGATGAACCGGTACCGTGACCATGTGCCTTCCCCGCAACGTCTACAGACCGCGGTACCACCGGACCAGCAGTCCGTGTTGCCCGCGGTCCGCGGTGTGCCGTGGTGGGGTGCCGTTCTCCTGGCAACCGGGATCACGGCCCTCGGCGCGGCGATCGACGCCGGCAGCAACGACTCACTCGGCTCGATCTACAAGTTCTGCTACCTCGTCGGCTGTGTGATCGCCGCGTTGGCCGTCCGCCGACGTGCGCTGTTCACCGCCGCCGCGCAGCCGCCGCTCATCGCCTTCTTCGTCAGCATCGTCACCCTGTACGGCCTCAACTCCGAGCAGGCGTCGACGGGATTGAAGAGCCTGATCTTCAGCGTCTTGCTGCCGGTGGCCGCGGACTTCCCCTGGATGGCCACGACCTTCGTCGTGACGCTGGCACTGGTGGTCGCGCGGTGGTTCCTGACCCGCGACACCTCTGGCAGCGGCCCCGCCAAGGCCGGTGCCGCCAAGAGCAGGACCCCCGACCCCGAGAGCAGCACCCCCAAGCGCGGCACCCCGAAGAGCAGGACCGCCGACACCCGGTCCGCCAAGGCCGGTGAGGCCGCCACCGACCGAGCCCGATCGGCCACCCCGAAGCCGCCGGCCGCCACACCCCGCTCGCCGAAGCCGCGCACGACCAGCACGACCAGCACCGCCGAGCGGCCGCCTGCGCCCGCACAGCCCTCGGCCGGGCACCGCGTACCCACCGGACAACGTCGGCCCGTGGCCGACCTGGGCGCGCCGGATCTCACACCGTCCGACCTGTCCCCCGCCGATCTCGGGCCGACTGATTTCCCGGCCTACGAGTCCGCGAACGACACCCCGTCGGCCGGCACCGCAGATTCTCGCTCCTGAGGCGTTCCGGCCGTCAGATGGACCGGTTCACGCCGGCGAATTCGAGTTCCAGCCAGCGACCCAGCCGGCGAGCGGCGGCGTCGACGAGGTCGGGCCAATCCATCGCGCCTTCGTCGGCGTTGTCGGTGACGGCCTTGACCAATCGGCACGGAACGTCGAACTGGGCACTGACATGTGCCACTGCGCAGCCCTCCATGTCGACGAGGTCGGCGTGCCGGGCGAGCTCCTCGCGTCGTACCGGGTCGGCGACGAATGTGTCGCCTGAAGCCAGTACGGTGCCGTCGCCGTCGGGCAATTCCCAGCGGTCGGTCATCTCGTAGCCCATGGCACGCAGTTCGGCGCTGCTGATGTCGTGTTCCAGGACGGCCGACGGCAGGAACACACCGAGGGCGTCGTTGCTCGTGACGCCGTCGCGCAGTGCGCCGGCGGTGCCGATGTTGATGACCTGACGCACCGGCGCGCCCGAGGCGAGTTCGCGGCTCAGCGCCATCGTGGCGCGCACCTTGCCGATGCCGGTGACCAGCAGGCGGGAACCTGACGGCACATGGCGGGCCTCGGCCCGCGTCGCCGAGACGATCAGCACACTGTCCTGGGGTACACCGTTGCGAGACACCGGTCGATTATCGCCCGCGTCACCCGCGGGCGAGCGCCGAGGACTCCCGTGCAGCGCGACCCAGCGAGGCGCCGTAGCCGGGGCCGTGCCCCGCGGCGTGTACGGCGAGCGGGTGCAGCTGGTGCACGGCGACCCTGTCCTGCCATCCGGCCACCAGCGGATGCTCGTCGGCGTATGCGCCGAGGATCTCGTCGAGCAGTGGGCAACCGAACAGCGCGAGCATGGCGAGATCTGTTTCGCGGTGCCCGCCGTGCGCGGCGGGGTCGATCATCACGACCCCGCGCGAGGTCCACATCACGTTGCCGTTCCACAGGTCCCCGTGAATGCGTGACGGGGGTTCGCCGTCGTCGAAGACGCCGTCGGCGATCAGCTCACAGGCCTCGCGTACCGCGTCCTCGTCCGCCGCGGTGAGGTTTCCCGCGTCGCGCGCGGGCCGCAGGTAGGGTTCGACGCGTTCGCGTGCGTAGAACCGGCCCCATGAGTCGTATTCGACGGAGCTGAGTTCCCGGCGCCCGATGAACAACTGCCCAGCAAACGGTCGGCCATCGGAATCGTACGGCGGAGAACCGAAGTGGGGCACGGCGGCGTCGTGCATGCGCGCCAGGGCGACGCCGAATGTGCGTGCCGCCTCGCGGGTCGGGCGTGCGGAGTCGAGTTGTTCGAGTTCGATGGCCTCCTCGCCGACCGAGATCACCCTGACCACGGGCGCACCGGCGTCGGCGAGCCACCGTAGTCCGGCTGCTTCGGCCGCGAAGAAATCCGGATGTCCGCCGGCGGGTCCGCTGCCGCGCAGGGTCTTCCGGAAAACGGGTGTCACCGGGTGGAGTGTTCGTCGGCCGCCCGCGCCTCGAGGCTCTTCGCGCTGATCCGTGCGAGCTTGTCGAATCGGTCGTTGGCCACACGCATGACGATCTCGTAGGGCAGCGCGAACTTGCGGGCCCACCAGTATCCGAAGCGGATGTCGAACGAGGTGTACACCATGAAACGGTTCTTGCGAATTCCTTTGAGTATTGCCGCCGCCGCGGTCTCCGGCGACACCGCCACTTTGTGAAATCCGTTGATGGCAGCCTTGACCCGCGGATTGTCGCGGTCGATCCCGACGATTTCCACCGAGTCCACCAGCGGGGTGTCCACCCCGCCCGGACACACCAGAGACACGCCTATCCCGTGGCGGCGCAGGTCGAAACGGAGCACCTCGGAGACGCCGCGGATGCCGAACTTGCTGGCACTGTAGGCGGCGTGCCACGGCATCGCCAGCAACCCCGCAGCCGATGACACATTGACGAGGTGACCTCCCGATCCACGTCGAATCATCTGCGGGACAAAGGATTCGATGATGTGAATCGGGCCCATCAGGTTGACGTCGACGAGCTTGCGCCAGTGCCGGTGCTCGAGGTTCTCCACGGTTCCCCATGCCGAGATGCCCGCGATGTTCATGACCACGTCCATCACACCCACCTCGGCGTCCACCTGACGTGCGAAGCCGGCGACCCAGTCGTAGTCGGAGACGTCGCCGGCAACGTGGTACAGCACCGCCCCGTCGGCGCGGGTGATCGCGGCGACGACCTCGTCGAGCTGGTCGGCATGCAGGTCGGTGAGCACGAGCTCGGCGCCCTGCGCGGCCGCGGCCTGCGCCGTGGCCCTGCCGATCCCGCTCGCGGCTCCGGTGATCAACACCTTGCGGCCCCGCAGCGACGGTACCGGGGTGTCCATGTACAACAGCTCTTTCACGCCCATGACGCGAGGTTAGCCGTCTCGCGCGGTCCGCCTGCGCCGATCGACGGATCGGCAGGTCAGGTCAGCCGACCGGCAGCTTCCCGTCGAACAGCCCGTACACGATCGTCAGCATCGCCTTGAGAACCTGCGCCGACACGTCCTGGCCCTGGGTCATCAACAGCGCGACGATGGCCTCCGGATCCTCGGTGGCGGCGAGCTGTTCGATGAACGGGATGACCGCCGACAGTCCGCTGGCGTCGTCCGCCTGCGGCGTCGTCGGTGCCGGGGCGACGCCGGCTGCGGAGTTGCCGTTGACGTAACGCAGGATGCCGTCGGTGATGGCCATCGCGTACTTGACCTGACCGTCGCGCCCGGCCAGCGCCTTGGCCTCGGCCGGATTCGACAGGTTGCCCATCTCGATGAACACCGCCGGCACCTTGGTGAGGTTCACCGCGGCGATGTCGGAGCGGGTCTGGATGCCGTTCTGGACCCCGGCGTAGTTGGCCGAGGGAAATCCCGCCTTGAGGAAGGCGTCGCGCATCGCCGTCGACGCCTTGCGACCCTCCCCCGACTGCACCCGGTTGACCGTGGGGTCCGGGATCGGCAGCGACGGCACGATCATGTGGAAGCCCTTCTTGGACCCGTCCGTACCGGTGGACGTCGAGTCGGCGTGCAGGCTGACCGCCACCGCGGCCCCCGAGCGGCCGGCCGCCGCGGCGCGTTCGTCGACGCAACCGCCCCAGCCGGTGTCGTCGGGGCGGCTGAGGACCACGCGCGCACCCTGGCTCTCCAGCCCGGCCTTCACCAGCTCGGTGATCTGCCAGTTGACGGTGTGCTCCTTGGCGCCGTTGACGCCGGTCGCACCACTGGTCTGGCAGTCCTTCTTGCCGCCGCGGCCGTCGGGGACCTGCGCTCGCAGGTTGTGACCGGCCGCGCTCGCCTGATGACCGGGGTCGAGGAAGATCGTCTTCCCGGCCAGCGCGGTTCCGCGTGCGGGTTCCGCCGAGGCGGGCGCCACCACCAGGTTCGACGCGACCACCGTCGACGCCGCGGCCACGACGGCGACGGCGATCGCCGTCATCCGCTTTCTCATTCCGTTTTGAAACATCGGCGTATCGAGGCGACGCTTCCGCACCGGAGTACTCGTCACTCGCCTCACTCCCTCCCGTTGAGCACCACTGGCCACACTTGTCACAGGCTTAACAGTGAAGCAGCCGTGCGGTGGTTTGCGAAATGCGCGACCAGGGCCGATGGGATTTCGTTAGGGAGATGTGACTTCCGGACCGGCGTGTGTGCGTGACACGCCCGCCCCCTCACGCCTGCAGGTGACGCAGCACACCGAGGATGCCGTTGGGGTCCGCCTCGTCGCCGGGTTGTGCGACCGCGGCATCGAGTTCGGCGCGTACGGCCGCGGCATCGAGTCCACGGCCGATCGCCACCAACTCGGTCGACGGCCGGTCGTCGCCCCATCCCTCACGCTGTACACGGACAAAGCCGCCGACGCCGTGCACGACGAATCTGTGCCGGTGTTTCGGCACGTCGAAATGCACGATGCCCTTGATCCGGAAGCATCCGCTCGGCGGCCGTTCGAGAAACCTGGCCAGCCGGCGCGGGTTCATCGGGTCATCGCTGGAAAAGGACACCGACTCGTACTCCGCGTGCAGATGCGCGTGCCGGCGGTCTTCGGTCTCCTCGAGCAAGAGCTCGTCGAGGGCCAGTTGACCGTCGGGCCGGGTCTCCGCGACCTCGGCCACATCGAACAACATCACCGGATCGATCGCCGCCTCCCGCGTCGCCACTCGCGCGCCGGTCGGATTCAGTTGCGCAACAAGACTTTCGACGCGGCGCATCGCCTCCGCCGAGATCAGGTCGGCCTTGTTGACGAGGATGAGATCGGCGATCGCGATGTGCGCGTCGATCTCGGGATGAGCACGGCGCACGTCGTCGATGTGCGCCGCGTCGACGACGTAGACCAGTCCGCCGTAGCGCAACCGTGGGTCCGGCACCGCGGTGACCATCCGGATGAGCGACTTGGGTTCGGCGATCCCGCTGGCCTCGATGACGATCGCATCGATCCGCGCACCGGGGCGGGCCAGCGAGGTCAACGCGTCGGCGAGCCCGTCGGCGTCGACGGTGCAGCACATACAGCCGTTGCTGAGGCTGACCGCACCGTCGGCCTGTGCCGACACCAGCAAGGCGTCGATGTTGACCGACCCGAAGTCGTTGACCAGCACACCCAGGCGGGTGCCGGTCGTGCCCGCCGCGCGCAGGAGGTGGTTGAGCAGCGTGGTCTTGCCCGAGCCGAGGTAGCCGGCGACCACGATCACCGGAACCGGGGCACGACGCCGCGCCGGCCGGTGCGTGTTCAGTCCAGGCATGCCGCGCAGATCACCGCGAGCTCGCGGCCGTCTCGATCGGGATGGTTCGCGACGTTGCTCGTCGGGGCGCCGCACTCGACGCACCGGCCGAGCACCTCGGCATGATCGGAGAACTCCGTGCTCATCCGGTTGTCGAAGACATACAGCGAGCCCTTCCACAGTCCGTCGTCACCGTACTGCTCGCCGTAGCGGACGATGCCGCCGTCGAGCTGATAGACCTCGGTGAACCCGCGGTGCTTCATCAACGTGCTCAGCACCTCGCACCGGACCCCACCGGTGCAGTAGGTGACCACCGGACGGTTCTTCAGATGGTCGAAGGCCCCGCTCTCGATCAGAGGCACGAAGTCGCGCGTCGTCTGCGCCTTGGTGGTGACCGCCCCGGCGAAGTGCCCGACCTCGGCCTCGATCTCGTTGCGACCGTCGAAGAAGACCACGTCATCGCCGCGCTGATCGACCAGCTCATGTACCTGCTCGGGGGTGAGTCGGGTCCCTGTCCCGATCACGCCGTTCTCGTCGACGTCGATCTCGTCGGGAACCCCGAAGGTGACGATCTCCGGGCGCACCCGAACACTCAGACGCGGGAAGTCCTCTCCGGTGCCCTCCGACCATTTGATGTCCGCGTCGGCGAACCCGGGGTACGCGCGCGTCGTCCTGACGTAGCGTTTGACCGCGGAGATGTCACCGCCGACGGTGCTGTTGATCCCATGGCGTGACACGATGATCCTGCCCCGCAGCCCGAGCGACTCGCATACCGCCAGTTGCCACAACCGGATGGCCTCGGGATCGGGCAGCGGAACGAAGACGTAGAACAGAACGATCTTGGGGGTCGACACAGTGCAAGGGTACGGAAATCGTCCACCGCGCCCGCAATGCCCGCCCCGACGCCGACCGCCCCATTTCGGTCGCGTGATCTGTGCAACTATCGCAATCGTCGCGGCGTCGGTGTCGATCACGGTCGCCGGATGCTCATTGCCCACCGACACCCAACCGTCACGAATCGTCATTCCACCGACCGACGAGTTGTCGACGGTGACCGAGATCGAGTCGGCGTCGACGCCTTCGACAAGCGGCACGGACACGGCACAGAATTTGCCCGACTGGACGATCGGACGGGTTGTGGCGCTCGCCCCGCGGGTGGACAATTCTCGTTTCCATCAGGGCTCGGTGACCCCTGATTCACCGTTGCAGGACTCCTCGGGTTTCCATTTCTCCATACCGGACGGCACGGTCAATTGCTCGACCGGAACCAACGGCTCCGCCACGCTGGCGTGCCGTATCGATGACGACGACGACCCGGACACCTCCCCGTCGCGGAGCGCATCGTCGCGCGCTTCGGCCGCCTGCGACTGGGCAGGCGATTTCGCGACCCTGAGTTCAGAAGGTCCGCAACGCGGTGCGTGTGCCAATCGCTATCCGGTTCTGTATCGCAGTTCGATAGTCGACTTCGGTCACACGATTTCCATTTCACGATTCTCATGCCTCGTTGAGACCGTCGGGTTGTTTTGTCTCGAATCGCGATCCAAGGCCGGCTTCTCGGTCGCATCTGGTCGATACCGGACGATCTATGCCGCCGATCGCGCACCCGAATCCTTGGTGAGTCTGACGCCCGAAGAATCGGACGAAACGTCCGAGATCTCATCCTCCGTGACGCCCACCACTCGGACAAGCCGGACGTCGAGCCGCCCCACGAGCCCTCGAAATCCGACATCGAACAGCAGCACGGCCCCCACCCGATAACAATCTCGTGCGTTCCGACTTCCCTAACGCATTGTTTTACTTTATGGTCTAGGCGGGGGTTCTCAGCAGGTACTCATGATTCGGGTCTAAGCTGTGCACCGAAGAATAGATCAAAACGGGGTGGAGAAGGTTAATGAACCTTGCACGGCCGTCTTGGTCGGATGACACAATTCGAGGGGACAAGTAATTCATGGCGAAAAAGGAAATTGTTCAGGTCATCGACGATCTCGACGGCAAGGTGCTCGATCAGTACGAGACCGTCCGTTGGTCGCTGGACGGAAAGAACTACGAGTTCGATACTTCGTCGAAACACGCGCAGCAATTCCGCGACTCGCTCTCGAAGTACGTCGACATCTCCCGCCAGACCGGCCGTGTCACCAAGCGTGCAGCCGCGACAGCGACCGCATCAGGCGGTCGCAACAAGGAGACCACCAAGGCCATCCGCGAGTGGGCCATCAAGGAGGGTTACGAGCTGAGCGATCGCGGCCGTATCCCGCAGAGCATCATCGAGGCCTTCGAAGCCGCTCACTGACGGCTCGTCCGACCCAACCATCGAGCTCAGACCCACCGCCCGGCCGCAGATCATCGCGCCGGGCGGTCGGTGTCTGCCGGAGACGTCACCGTGAAGTCCTTCGAGCCGCTCACCTCACCGGTCGACCCGGTCGAGGCGTTGACCCGTATCTCCTGGCTCCTCGAACGACGCCGCGAGAGCACCTATCGCGTGGAGGCGTTCCGCCGCGCGGCACGTGCCGCTGACCGGCTCGACCCATCGGAACTGCGCGATCGTTCCGCCGCGGGCACCTTGACCGCGATCGACGGCATCGGCAAGACCACCGCGGCCGTCATCACCGAATCGGTCGACGGGCGCTTGCCGACTTACCTGTCCCGTCTGCAGGACGACGATCCGCCGATCTCGCACGATGGCGCCGACGCGATGGTCGATGCGGTGCGCGGCGATCTGCATGCGCACACCGAATGGAGCGACGGCGGTGCCTCGATCGACGAGATGGCCTCGGCTGCAATGTCATCGGGACACGAGTGGCTGGCCATCACCGACCACTCGCCGCGCCTGACGGTGGCCAACGGACTCGACGCCCAGCGATTGGCGTCGCAGATCGAGGTCATCGATGATTGGAACCGACTACATGCCAACGGTTTTCGGCTCCTACGTGGAATCGAGATCGACATCCTCGACGACGGGGCTCTCGACCAGTCCGATGAGATGATCGCGCGTCTCGACGTCGTCACCGCGTCGGTACACTCCCATCTTCGAATGCCGCACGACGCCATGACTTCTCGGCTTGTCGCCGCGGTCTCCGACCCGCGCGTGCACGTCCTCGGCCACTGCACGGGCCGTCGTGTTCTCGGTGGCCGCGGCCACCGTCCCCCGTCGACGTTCGACGCCCGAACCGTTTTCGAGGCGTGCGCGGCCAACAACACCGCGGTGGAGATCAATTCACGCCCCGAGCGCGTGGACCCGCCCGATGAACTCATCGAGATCGCACTCGCCGCGGGATGTCTGTTCGCGATCGATTCCGACGCGCACGCCCCCGGGCAGCTGGAGTTCAAGATCCTCGGCGCGCAGCGGGCGGTGTCCCATCAGATCGACCCCGAGCGGATCGTCACGACATGGTCGTCGGAGAGACTGCTGGACTGGATCTCCCGGTGAGCCGCCTCAGCTGCGTCGGATGACGACGGCGGTCATACCCGACGCCGAGCCGGATATCTCGATCACCGGCCCGCCCGGGCGTTTCTGCGCACCGGCCTTGTCCTTCACCTTGGACCATCCGGAGAGTTGCAGGCCGCCGTATCGGACCTCTTGGTCCGGACCGACGCGCACCTTCACCGTCGTCGCCGACACCTGCAACTGCAGCGATGTCGAGGGGCCGGGGAACGATGCGTTGGTGAAGTCGAGGTCGACTTTGCCCATCGTGCCGGTGGCGATGATGGTGAACGGAACCTGCCAGGTGCCCTTGCGTCGAACCGACTCCCACTCCGCCTCGAGGTGCAGCGGCGGCATCGTCTGCTGAGGTGCTGCGTGCACCGGGGCGACCGCGGCGTCGATGAACAGCAGCCCGGCATTGGGAAGGTGTTCGAGCACGACGCGGAGCTCGCCCCGGGTACGTGCCGAGTAGACCAGGCCAGAGCGTTCCTCGAACTCGGCGATCTCGAGATACCCCGACGAGAACGCGTCGTTGAGCAGGGTGATCGCCCGCTCGCGTTCTGGGTTTCCGACTCTCAGCTCGTCATCGGGTAGGCGATCGACCATGATCGCCACCTTATTGCACCGCGATCTACGTGTCGGTGTCGCTGGATCGGCGGTGCGTCGTCGCCGACAGGCGTCGGCGCGCGTAGCGTCGAGCACAACTCGACTCGTGCGACGAAGAGGCAGCCATGACATCCACGGGAGCATTCCCCGCGACGACGATGCCGACCGCGTTCATCGGCCACGGCAATCCGATGAACGCACTGGAACGCAACAGGTACACCGAGGCGTGGGCTGCGCTGGGACGGGCGGTGCCCAAGCCGCGGGCGATCCTGGTGATCTCGGCGCATTGGTACACCAACGCCACGGCGGTCACCGCGATGCCCCGGCCACGCACCATCCACGACTTCTACGGGTTTCCGCAGGACCTGTTCGATGTCGAGTACCCGGCGCCCGGCGATCCGGAGGTCGCGGACATGGTGTCCGACGTCGTCAAACCGACCTGGTGCGGTCTCGACGTCGACAGCTGGGGCATCGATCACGGCACGTGGTCGGTGCTGGTGCACACGTTCCCCGACGCGTCGATCCCGGTACTTCAGCTGTCGCTCAACGCCTTCAAGGACGCCGAGCACCACTACGAGCTCGGGCGCAAGCTGGCGCCCCTGCGCGACCAGGGTGTGCTGATCATCGGCAGCGGCAACATCGTCCACAACCTACGCGCGGTGGATTTCTCCCGGGCCGACGCCGGCTTCGACTGGGCCCACCGATTCGACGACGCGGCCCGGGAGGTGTTGCAGGACAAGCCGTCGAACGTCTTGAGCCTCGACGGCCATCCCGACTTCGGCAACGCCGTCCCGACACCGGATCATTACCTGCCGATGCTCTACATCGCAGGCCTGGCGCAGGACGCGCCGCTCGATCTGCTCGTCGACGGGCATGCGGCAGGGTCGATCTCGATGGCCGCCTACACGCACGGGCTTGACCTCGACACCGGCACATCCGCGGGCGGAGCCCCGGCAGCCGAACTCCCCGAAGGGTTTCCGGCGCTCAACTCCAACATCTGAGCGCCGCAGCAGGCAACCCCGCCCGTATCCGCCGCCTCACTCCTTCAGGAACTCGTCGATCTGGTTCATCGCTTCCCTGGTCCCTTCGACGACACCCATGTCGAGCACCTTCTGGAGTCCTTCGGCGGAGTCATAGGTGCCGATGTATGTGGCGACCGTCTTACCGTCCTGCTCGGCGAACGCATACGAGTTGCGCGATTCCGGCATGTCGGTGATGGGGTTGAGGTCCGCGTCGGCGAATCCGTCGAGGAAGGTGAAGCTCTTCGGCTCGTCGACCGACTCGACTTTCCAATAGCCGCCGTACTTCTCGCCGTCGGGACCGGTCATGTAGTACGTGACCTTTCCGCCGGGCTTGAGCTCGTGGTCGACGACGGTCGCGGGGTAGGTCGGCGGTCCCCAGATCTTCTCCAGCTGACGCGGGTCCGCGTAGATCTGCCAGACACGTTCGACCGGCGCGGCGAACTCGGCGTTGATGGTTATGGTCCGGGCGTCGAGGTCCGGGGTCACATCGATGACAGGCATTGGTCATTCCTCCGATGAGGTAGGGAGTTGGTGCTCGAGGGTGAGGAGGTCGTCGATGCGCGCGATACGGCCGCGCCACACCTGTTCGAGTTCGGTCAGCATCGACGCCACCGAACGCACCGCGGTCACGTCGCCGCTGGCGAGTTGTTCGCGTCCTTGACGGCGCTTGGTCAACAGGCCCGCCTTCTCGAGGACGGCGACGTGCTTTTGTACTGCCGCGAAGCTCATGTCGTATTTCGCGGCGAGCACCGAGACCGAATGTTCCCCGTCGAGCACACGGCGCAGGATGTCGCGTCGAGTGCGGTCGGACAGCGCGTGGAACAGGGCGTCCGCCCGGTCCTCGTCTGCCGCGTCCTCGGTTTCGGCCACACCACAAACATACAACCACGCGGTTGTATGTCAACCCCCTGTTCCGATCCCCGGCCTGACCCCCCGCCTGAACCCCGGCCGCCGAGCCGGCCTACCGCTCGGTGACCCGGCCGCCCTCGACATCCCAGTGCCGGTCGACGCGCACGTTCTGCAGCATCCGGCGATCGTGGGTCACCAGAAGCACTGCGCCGTCATAGGAATCGAGCGCCGACTCGAGCTGTTCGATGGCGGGGAGATCGAGGTGGTTGGTCGGTTCGTCGAGCACCAGGACGTTGGTGCCGCGCGCCTGCAGCAGGGCGAGCGCGGCGCGGGTGCGCTCCCCGGGTGACAGTTCCCCGACGGGACGGTCGACGTGATCGGCGCGCAGCCCGAACTTCGCGAGCAGGGTGCGGACGTCGGCGATCGTGTGGTCCGGCACGAGTTCGGCGAAGCGATCGGCCAGCGACCGCGAGCCGGTGAACTGTCCACGGGCCTGGTCGATTTCGCCGATGGCGACGCTGGAACCCAGCTGCGAGGTGCCCTCGTCGGGCTCGATGCGGCCGAGCAGGAGACGCAGCAGCGTCGTCTTGCCCGCACCGTTGTGTCCGGTGATGCCGATCCGTTCTCCGGCGTTGACCTGTAGCGACACCGGACCGAGGACGAAATCTCCTTGTCGGACAACGGCGTTGTTCGCGGTGGCGACGACCGAGCTGGAGCGCGGTGCCGCACCGATGGTGAACTCGAGCACCCACTCCTTGCGGGGTTCGACCACCTCGTCCAGCCGTGCGATCCGGCTCTCCATCTGGCGAACCTTCTGGGCCTGTTTCTCGCTGGATTCGGTGGCGGCGCGGCGTCGGTTCTTGTCGTTGTCCGGCGCCTTGCGCATGGCGTTGCGCACGCCCTGGCTGGACCATTCACGCTGGGTTCTGGCGCGAGCCACGAGGTCGGCCTTCTTGGTGGCGAACTCCTCGTACTCGTCGCGCTTGTGCCTGCGCGCCACCGCGCGTTCTTCGAGATAACTCTCGTAGCCACCACCGAAGACGGTGTTGGTGTGCTGCGCGAGGTCGAGTTCGAGTACACGGGTGACGCTGCGCGCCAGGAACTCTCGATCATGACTGACGAGGACGACGCCACCGCGCATGCCGGCGACGACCTCCTCGAGCCGCGCGAGGCCCTCGAGGTCCAGGTCATTGGTGGGCTCGTCGAGCAACACGATGTCGAATCGGGAGCAGAGCAGGGCCGCCAGGCCAACCCGGGCGGCCTGCCCACCGGAGAGGTCGGCCATCAGGGTGGTGGCGGGGTCGATGACCCCCGCGTCGAGCCCGAGGTCGGCGAGGACGGCGGGCAGACGCTCGTCGAGGTCGGCGGCACCGGTGGTGAGCCAGTGATCGAGAGCGGCGGCGTAGACGTCGTCGGCGTCGCCGGGTGCGTCCGGGTCGCCCAGGGCATCGGCCGCGGCATCCATCGCGTGCTGGGCGGCGGTGCACCCGGTGCGGCGGGCGACGTAATCGCGGACGACCTCTCCCGGGATGCGCTCGTGTTCCTGGGGTAGCCAGCCGACGAAGGCGTCGGCGGGAGCGCGCGTCACCGTGCCCTCCAGCGGAGCCAGTTCCCCGGCGAGTACCCGGAGCAGCGTCGACTTGCCCGCGCCGTTGGCGCCGACCACACCGATCACGTCACCGGGGGCGACGGTGAGATCGAGATGGTCGAAGAGGACGCGATGCGCGTATCCGCCGGCGACGTCCTTGGCGACAAGAGTTGCGGTCATCGGTCAATGGTCCCACCCGCCGTCCGGGCGCCGAACCGGCGCTCGTCATGGCGTTTCCCACACCACCACCGGGGTACCCGCGGGAATGACCTCATCGCATGGGACCCACCGCTTCGACGTCGTCGTCGTCGGCGGCGGCAACGCCGGCATCAGTGCCGCGGCACGGTTGGTCCGCCTGGGGATCACCGACGTCGCGGTGATCGAACCGCAAGCGGTGCACACCTACCGTCCGCTGCTCTCCTACGTGGGCGGCGGGCAGGCGAGTCTGCGCGACGCCGAACGTACCCAACGGTCGGTGACACCGGAAGGGGTCACCTGGCTGCGCGACTCGGCGGTGGTCGTCGACCCCGGCGGGCGTTCCATCCGGTGCGCGTCCGGGGTCGACGTCGGGTATCGGGACCTCATCGTGGCGGTCGGGCTCGTGCCCGACCACAACGCCATGCCGGGAACCGATCTGGCGGTCTCCGATGAGGCTGTGGCGAGCAACTATCTCGACCGGGCCGACCAGACCTGGGAGCTCGTGCGGTCGATGCCGCGGGGTGGCCGGGCGGTGTTCACCGTCCCCCGCCCGCCGGTCAGTTGCACCGGCACCACCCTCAAACCGCTGTTCCTCGCGGCCGCGCACTGGCGGAGGTCGGGGATTCTGTCGACCCTGGACATCACTCTCGTGGTCGACCGTCCACGACTGCTCGGCGTCGACGAACTCGACATGCGTCTGTTCGATCGGCTCGAGGAGATCGGGGTCGACGTCGTTCTCGACAGCGAAGTACGGCTACACCCCGCGGACCGTCGGATCACCGCCGTCACCAGCACCAGGACCGACGCGGTGCCGTACGACATGCTTCATCTCGTCCCACCGTTCCGGGCGCCGGACCTGATCGCGGAGTCCGGCCTTGCCGGCGACCAGGAGCACGGTCTGGTCGACATCGATCCGCAGACGCTGCGCCACCGCACGCACCCGTCGGTCTGGGCGGCCGGTGACGGCGCCGGTGTGGCGACGGACCCGTCCGGCGGAGGGCTTCGGCGGCAGGTCGCCGTCCTCACAGACAATCTCGTCGCCGCTCGGCACGACGGTCAACTGAAGCGATACGACGGGTACACCGTCGCGCCGATCGCCACCGACGCCCACCATCTGATCGCCGCGGAGTTCGACCGGAACGGCACCGTGACATCGTCGTTGCCGTCGTTCATCGACCCCCTTCGGCCCCGCCGGAGCGCTTGGGCGTTCGACCGGTACGTACTGCCGCGCCTGTACTGGGATCTCATCCTGAAGGGTCGCGTCTGAGTCTCGCGGCGTCCGAGTCTCGCGGCGGCTGAGTCTCGAGGCGTCCGATTGGAGAGCCGCCCGGCTGGGTAACACATGCTGGTTGTGCCGACCGGACCTGCTCGGGTGGACTCGACGGCCGGCCGTATTCGTTCGATGAATCCCCCTCGGGGAGAAGGAGACATGGGTGGCTGACACCGACGCTTTCGACAAGATGGTCGACATCATCGACTACCCGGTGTTCGTGGTCACGACCATCGCCGGTGGGCGGCGATCGGGGTGCCTCGTCGGGTTCGCGAGCCAGACCAGTATCGATCCGCGACGCTTCCTCGTGGGTATCTCACAGGCGAATCACACCCACGGCGTCGCGGCCGAGGCCGAGTATCTCGCCGTCCACCTGATCCCGCGGGAGCACCGCGAACTCGCCGAACTGTTCGGCGGCCAGACGGGCGACGAGGTGGACAAGTTCGAGCAATGCCGGTGGTCGGAGGGCCCACACGGTCTACCGGTGCTCGACGACTCAGAGATGTGGTTCGCGGCGCGGATCCTCGACCGCGTCGACATCGGCGATCACACCGCGCACATCGTCGAACCCGTCGACGGCGCGATACTCGCCGACGACCCCGACCGGAACTCGTGGGTCAGCTTCGCCGGCACGCACCACATCGAACCGGGACACGACGCATGAGCGATCGGGTTGTCCGGGAAGAGACTGCCGCCGATCTCGATGTCGCCGCCTTCGCCGAACGGTATTACGCCGACTGGTCCGAGGGTGTCCGCACCAACATGGTGATGAGCATCGACGGGTCGGTGAGTTTCCGCGGGCGCGTGGGACCGTTGTCGTCGGCGACCGACCGGGCCCTGTTCCACGCCCTCCGTGCGCTGTCCGACGTCGTTCTCGTGGGAGCCGCGACCGCGCGCATCGAGAACTACGGGCCGGTGGCGCTCTCCGACGAACTGGCAGCGCTTCGGGCCCGGGACCGCAGGCCGTGGGCCACCGAGTCGCCGCGGATGGCCATCGTCTCGCTGTCCTGCTCGTTGCCGGAACGCTCACTCGACCTGCCACCCGAGCAACGCCCCATCCTGATCACCTCCGCGAGCGCCGACACCTCGGCCGTGCGCGACAAGGCCGAGATGATCGCGGTCGGCGAGGACGGCATCGATCTGCCCGCGGCGATCGAGGAGTTACGCAAGCGAGGGCTGCGCCGCATCAACTGTGAGGGCGGACCGAGCCTGCTGAACACACTCACCGAGGCCGATCTCATCGATGAACTGTGCCTGACGATGGCGCCGCAGCTCACCGCCGAGGGCGACCCGGCGACCGAGAGCGCCGCCGCGGTCCTCAGTCCGCTCGAGGCTCCCCGCCGATTCCGGCTGAAGCATGCCCTGGTCCACGACGACGACCTGTTCCTGCGTTACATGCGCTGACGTCCCCGGCCATCCCGGCCGGGGAGCACCCCAGCGATAGCCTGAAGGCATGCGCCTACCGAAGAAGAAGTGGAAAGAGCTGTCCCCCACAGGGAAAGCCTCCGTCGTGGCCGTCGCCGCGATCGACGCAGGCCTGCGGGTGTGGGCGCTGCGGGACCTCGCGGGCCGGCAGCAGGCGGAGGTCAACGGCCCCAAACGCGCGTGGGCCATCGGTCTGTCGCTCGGTTCGACGGCCGGCGTCGCGCCGGCGGTCTATCTGCTCTGGGGCCGCAAGCGCCGGGGATGACATCACCGGCAGGCGCCGCCGAGTGTTCCGCGGAACACTCGGCGGCGCCTCGGGGTTCGACTGCCACTGCGTTCGACTGTGCCCGGTCAGGGCACCACCCGGTATCTCAGCATCATGTCGTGGTCCTCGTGGTCGAGGATGTGGCAGTGCCAGACATATCCCTGGAGGTCCTTGGTGGCCATGCCGTGAACCGGTGTGGCTCCGGCATGGTGGTGACCGGGCGCCCTCGGCGGTGCGACCTCGTGACCACCCGACGGCCGGCTCCACGACTGCGTCGGGTCGGAGGAGAAGACCGCGTCCGGATCGAAGCCGAGTTCGTCGGCGGTCGGAAAACGAACGACGATCGAGGTCACGTGCCCACCGGTCGCGTGCACGGTGTCTTTCCAGCCGGCCTCCCACGCGGCCGGACCGCGCATCGGTCCGGCGTAGAAGCGGCTCGGGTCCGGCGCCCAGCGGGTACCGATCGGCGGTTGCGGATTCGCCGCTTGATACTCGACGGTGCGCAGTGGCCGTCGGCCGAGGATGCGGAACATGACCAGGTGTAGGTGGACCGGATGCGGGTCCGGGGTGATGTTGATGATGTCCCACCGTTCGGTGGTACCCGCACGCGGCTTCTCGATCTGGGGGTCGGAGTAGCGGAGGTTGTTCAGCGACATGATGGCCGGCGGCACACGCAGTTCGTAGGGCTGGGAGACGCTGACGTGTCGGACTCGCTGCGGCGTGGCGATCGGCGGGATTCGCGCGGGACGTCCCCGACCGCCCCGCAGCGTCGCCGGGACGCCTCGTCGGTCGCCGCGTGCGGTGCCGGCGATGAACCGGCAGAACCGTGTCATGGCCACCTCGCCGAGGATCGCAGCCTGGAACGGCGGCGCCAGGTCGTTGCACAGGTCGACGGTCTCTCCTGGTGCGAGCGAACTGAAGTCGACCAGTAGGTCGAAGCGCTCGCCGGGCGCCGCCTCGAACGAACGGGTCGCGACCGGAGCGTTCAGCAGGCCGCCTTCGTTGCCGATCACCCAGAATCGCATGCGGTTGGAGAAGAACAGGTTCCACACCGAGAACGACGCCGCGTTGATCAGCCGAAACCTGTACAGCCCGCGATCGACGGTCATCTTCGGCCATACCTTGCCGTTGACGAGTCCGCGGTCGCCGACCGCGCCGCCCTCCCACATGCCTTGCGGGACAACCGGCGTCGAGCGTAAGGATTGATGACCGTCGGCGCGGAAGATCTTCTCCTGCAAGATCAGCGGGACCTCGTGCTCACCGGCCGGAAGTCCGAGTGGATTGGTCGTTGTCCCGGTGTCGTGATCGTCCCGGAGGAAGTACATCCCCGCCAGGCCCGCATAGACATTGGCGCGCGTGATGGCCATGGCGTGGTCGTGGTACCAGAGATGGCCGGCTTCTTGACGATTGGGGAACTTGAACAGGGCGGTACCGTGGTGCGGCAGCATGAGACGCTCGGGATTGCCGTCGAACTCCGGTGGCGTGGCGCCACCGTGCAGGTGCATGGAGGTGACCGGTGTGTCCCGATAGCGTTCGGACACCCCGTGCAGGGAGGTGTCCAGATCCGCGGCGAAGATGTGCTTGCCGAGTTCGCTGCGATAGTGCACGGTGGTCTGCTCGCCGACGTGGGCCTCGATGGTCGGCCCCAGGTACGACTCGTCGTTGTACGCCATCGTCGGAACCTTCGGCTGATCGCGGTGGAACCGACTGCTCGTGGTCCGCGCGACGATATCGATCGGTTGCGTGGGCGACGAGGTGATGGTGCTCGGCACCGGGAGGTCGTCGACGTACGCAGCCATCTCCGGCGAATGGAAGATGGTCGGCACCTTGAGGGGTGGCACCTTCAGGGGCGGCAGCGGATCCGCGCCTGCCGGTGGGGTGCCGAGACGGGCCGCCATCGCGGCCGACGCGGTGGCGGCGGTTGTCCCCCACAGAAATTGCCGACGATTGATGCTGTGACCCACGCGATCCCCTTACCCGGACGAACTTAAGCGGATCACCATACCATCGGTATGGTTGGGCCGAGAGTCGTATCGCCGCTGGTCGTCGTGGTGTACTCGGTCACGAGCACCGTCCGCGCCGACCGGAGAGGATCGCCCAGCAGATGACCGAGTCCCGTCGGAGCTCACGCCTGCGCGCCACCGACTGGGTAGACGCCGCATTCACGCTGCTCACCTCGGAAGGCGGAGGTGAGCACGGGGTCACGATCGCCAGGTTGTGCACGACCCTGGAAGTCACCAAGGGCAGCTTCTACTGGCACTTCAGAGACCTCGACGCCTTGTGGGAGGCGATGGCTGTGCGCTGGCAGGAGATGAATCGTCGACGCGTCGCCGACCTGGACAAGCTCTCCGAGATGCCCCCTGACGGGCGTCTGATCGCGTTGTCGACGATGCTCATCAGCAAGGATCACCTGACGGTGGAACGCGCCATCCGGAACTGGGCGCGCAGCAACGACAACGTCGCCGAAACGGTGCGCAACATCGACGCGGAGATCTTCGAGGCGGTCGAGGGCATCGTGGGTGAATTCGGGATGAGCCCGGGCCAGGCCCGCCTGGTGTCCGGCGTCTTGGTGTACGCCGGAATCGGCTATATCCACGGGCACGACGGGCTACCGACCATCACCCCGGACGACGTACAGCGCGCACTACCCGGGCTGTTGTCGTTCACCGTGGCCGAACCGTCCGCCGATCCGGACCCGACCGGACCGGACGTTCCCTAGATGCGTGCGACTCACCAGGCTGCGGTTTGGGTGTCGTCTACTCGATGTCGCGGGGTGCCCGGCGACTAACGTCTGCGCCATGAAGCAAGACCGCAGCCGACAGATCACCTGGGTTCTCGCCGGGATCGCGGCACTCCTCGTGTTCGTGTTCGTCGTGCTCGCCGTCTACTTGTTCACCAGGGACAGCGGCGACGACCGCACCGACGCTGCTCCGGTCACCGTGACTGTCACGAGCACGCCGACCCAGGAGCCATCGCCTACACCGGCACCACCTCCGGTGACCACACGACCGGCGCCCACGGGGTCGACGCCGTCGGAGGGTGGTCCGTGTTTCGAATGGGAGGCACGGTCGTTTGGCACGGCGGCCGACGGAACGAGCCTCGTGTGCAACTACATGGGCGCGGACGGAGGCTTCAGATGGGTTGGCCACGCGGACAACGACGGGTCCGTCCACAACCTCGGCGAACCCTGCGATCCGGCTGTCGACAAGGTGGCCCAGGACCCGTCCGGGAAAGCGATCATGTGCGGCGGCCAGTTCTGGGTCGACGGCCCCTGAGTACCAGCAGGATCGCTATCTCTGAGTTCGCGCCCTTCGCTCAGATCAGTTCGGGGAGAACACATTCCGTCAACGGCGCGAGATCCGCCGGCCACCCCGACCCGTCGAGCGGCTGCCAGCGCAGTTCGGCGATCTCGGCAGCGGGGCTCAATGTGTCCGTATCCCGATCCAAGGGATTCGAGCAGACGAAGACCGCCGCCTCGACGTCGTATCCGTCCTCGTTGGCAGCGACCGCTCGGTACAGCCCGCGCTCCTCCAGCTGCGACGCGTCGAGTTCGACTTGTAGTTCCTCCCGGCACTCCCGGATCGCCGTCTGAAGCGCGCTCTCGCCGGGTTCGGGTTTGCCCCCGGGAAACATGAATCGGGCGGTGCCGCGCTTACGCACGGTCAGGACTGCACCGGTGGTGTCCCGCAGGATCACCGCACTCACCCGGATGACAGCTGAATCGACCACGGCGCCCACCCTAGATCTCGCACCGACGTTGCCGGCCGGGGGCGTGCTGCAGCGAAACAACGACGAAACGCGTTCCGACATTGTCGAAACGCGCTTCGCGAAGTGGAGCTAAGGGGACTCGAACCCCTGACCCCCACACTGCCAGTGTGGTGCGCTACCAGCTGCGCCATAGCCCCGTATTTTGTTGTTTCCGCCCTGTTCAGGGGCACTGGAAAAGCTACACCATGTCTGCGATCGCGGCCAAATCCCCAGGAACCGGGCCCGCCCGGGGCCCGGTTCCAACGGGATCAGGACTTGTTGCCGCCGAGGATGTCCTCGAGCCAGCCGGTGCCGTCGAGGACGCCCTCGACTGTCTTGCCGTCGTGCAGGACCGACGGGGTGCCGACCTGGCCGCCGGTGGCCTTCGACAGTTCGTCGGTCGACTTCTTCGCATTCTCCTCGGCCTGCGCGACCTTCGCGTTGTCGGTGATGCACTGCGCGGTGGCGGGTGTCGCCCCCTGTGCGGTGGCCATGCGCGCGAGCTCGGGGCTGGTGATGTTGCCGGTGCCGTCCTCGGCCGGCTGTGAGGTGTACAGCGCGCTGTGGAACCGCAGGAACAGGTCGGCGTTCTGCTCCTCGGCGACACACTTCAGAGCGCCTGCGGCGCGCGAGCTGTAGTCACCCGACGCCGACTTCGAGTTCAGGAAGTTCAGCGTGTGATAGCGCACACGCAGCTGACCTTCGGTCACGGCCTTGGTGATGGCCGGTCCGGATTGCTGCTCGAAGAGCTTGCACACCGGGCACAGCGGATCTTCGAAGATGTCGATCAGCGGCGCATTCTCGGGACCGACGATCATCGTCGAACTACTGGCCAGCGCCGACTGGTCGGCGGCCTCGCCCTTGTCGCGTCCGCTCCACCAGATACCGCCGATGACCAGTCCCGCGATCACCAGGACCGCGATGCCACCGAGTACGTACGTCATGGTGTTCGACGGCGCACTCGGCTGATACTTCGACTTGGTGGTGCGGGGCACCGATGCTCCCGGCTTTCGCTGCTTGCTCACAATCCGACAATATCCGCGCCGCGCTGAAAATTGTCTGAGGGATCTGCGGGGAGGCCACCGACCGTCGATGAACGGCCAGCTCTCACCCGGCCAACGCCGCGTCGACCACCTGCTGCGCCTCTTTCTGCACCTGCGCGAGGTGTTCTGCTCCCTTGAAGGACTCCGCGTAGATCTTGTAGACGTCCTCGGTGCCCGACGGCCGCGCGGCGAACCAGGCGTTCTCGGTGGTGACCTTCAGCCCGCCGATCGCGGCGCCGTTACCCGGTGCCGTCGTCAGGATCTTGTCGATGGGTTCACCGGCGAGCTCGGTGGCCTTCACCTGATCCGGCGAGAGCTTCGACAGCACCGCCTTCTGTTCGCGGCTGGCCGGTGCGTCGATGCGCGCATACGACGTCTCGCCGTACTCGGCGGCGAGTTCGGCATACCGCTGGGATGGTGTCTTGCCGGTCACGGCGAGGATCTCCGACGCCAGCAGCGCCATGATGATGCCGTCCTTGTCGGTCGACCACGGACTGCCGTCGAACATCAGGAACGACGCCCCGGCACTCTCCTCGCCGCCGAAGGCGACGCGACCGTTCAGCAGGCCGTCGACGAACCACTTGAAACCGACCGGCACCTCGAGCAGCGGCCTGCCGATTCCCGCGACCACCCGATCGATCAGCGACGACGACACGAGCGTCTTGCCGACCGCCGCCGTCTCCGACCACTGCGGCCGATGCGTGAACAGGTAGTCGATCGCGACGGCGAGATAGTGATTCGGGTTCATCAGGCCGGCGTCGGGGGTGACGATGCCGTGACGGTCGGAGTCGGCGTCGTTCCCGGTCGCGATGTCGTAGGAATCGCGCGCGGAGATGAGCGACGCCATCGCATTGGCCGACGAGCAGTCCATCCGGATCTTGCCGTCGGTGTCGAGGGTCATGAACGAAAAAGTCGGGTCGACAGTGGGATTCACGACCGTCAGGTGGTCGAGGTTGTAGCGCAGACCCACCATCGCCCAGTAGCCGACCGACGCGCCGCCGAGCGGATCGGCCCCGATCTTGATGCCGGCGTCGCGGATGGCCTTCATGTCGACCACGTCGCCGAGGCCGTCGATGTAGTTGAGCAGGAACGAATAGTCGTGCACGTACTCACCGGTGCGTGCACGCTCGAACGGGATGCGCTTGACGCCGTCGAGCTTGCGCTCGAGCAACTCGTTCGCCCGCGCGGCGACGACCGAGGTGATCGAGGTGTCCGCCGGGCCGCCCGTCGGCGGGTTGTACTTGAATCCGCCGTCGCGCGGCGGGTTGTGCGAGGGCGTCACCACGATGCCGTCGGCGAGCACACCCGGGTTCTCGCGGTTGAACGTCAGGATCGCGCGGCTGACCGCGGGCGTCGGGGTGAAGGAGTCGCTCTCGGCGGTGTAGACGGTGACCTCGTTGGCCGCGAGCACCTCGAGCGCCGTACGCCAGGCCGGTACCGACAACGCGTGGGTGTCGAAGCCGATGAACAACGGACCGGAGGTGCCCGCCGATCGGCGATAGTCGACGATGGCCTGCGTCGTGGCCAGGATGTGCGCCTCGTTGAACGCATTGTCGAAGCTCGACCCGCGATGCCCGGACGTCCCGAACACGACCTGCTGCAACGGGTCCGACGGATCGGGGACGTTCTCGTAATAGGCACGCACCAGAGCGTCCACGTCGATGAGGTCTTCGGGCAGGGCCAAGGTACCAGCGCGAGGATGTGCCATAGCCGCAATTCTGCCACTCCGCCCCCGGTTCGCCGGGCTGACAATCCGATCGGCCCGCCCACCGGAGGGGATCCGATCGGGACCCGATCCGGATCGCTAGGGTGAAACGACCGTCGAACCGCCTCTGGAGGGCCTTCCACACATGCTGATCCCCGGCTCGATCGGGCGGCGCTCCCCCCGCCTGATCGTCCTCGTCCTGCCCGGTGGCACCGACAACAGCCGCGAGCCGTTCACTCCGTGGCAGCCGTCGGCCCTGCGCATGTACCCGTTCACCTGGTCGCTGCGTCTGAGGTTCGGACGTTCGGTCCGGGTGCACCAGGTCGGCTATCGGGTCTTCGGCTGGAACGGCGACGAGAACAGCCCCATGCCGCCCGCGCAGGCCGCGCTCGACGACATGTGCCGACGCCACCCCGGTGTGCCCGTCGTCGCGATCGGACACTCGATGGGCGGGCGTGTCGCCGCCCGTCTCGCCGCCGACCGCCGGGTCGTCGGCGTCCTCGCCCTCGCCCCGTGGTGGCAGTTCGCCGACTGGCGTTCGATCCATTCGGGCGCACGGGTGGTCGCGGTGCACGGCGACGCCGACGAGCGCACCTTCGCCACGCGCACCCGCAAGGGCATCGAGGAACTGCGCGCCCGGGGCGTCGACGCCGAGTTCGTCCCCGTTCCGAGCGGAGGCCACGCGATGCTCGATCACGTCGGCGTCTGGCAGCGCAGTGCACTCGACTTCGTCGGCGAACGACTGTCGGCGCTGCGCGCGGCATGAGCCCCCGGCCGGTCAGGCCCGCGATCTCTCAGGCCTTGGTCCTGGCTCCCGACAGCTCGTCGATGAATCCGGGATAGAACTCGACGTAGGTGTCGCCCGAGAGCACGTAGAGCGGGTCGTCGCCGGTCTCGGCGTAACCCTGCTTGCGCAGTTCCGTACGCATGTTCTTGAAGGTCGACGTGTGCTCGATCTGCGGCACGAGGCGCACGAACATCGGCACCGCGTACGCCGGCAACCCTTTCCGCACGTGCCCGGCGAGTCCGTCGGCGTCGAACACCGCGTTCCCCTCGAGGCTGATGGCGGCCATGCCCGCCTTGCCGTCGACGCCGGGCACCGGCACACCGAACACGACGGCTTCCTCGACGCCGGGATGGGCGTCGAGGACGGCCTCCACCTCGGTGGTGGCGACGTTCTCACCCTTCCAGCGGAACGTGTCCCCGATGCGGTCGACGAAACCGATGTGCGAGAAGCCCTGATCGCGGACCACGTCACCGCTGTTGAACCACTTGTCGCCCTTGCGCTTCGCGTCACGGACGATCTTCTTCTCGGTGGCCTTCGGGTCGGTGTAACCGTCGAAGGGCACTCGCGAATTGATCTGCGCCAGAAGCAGTCCGGTGCCACCCTTGCCGACCGGCTTCACTCGGCCGTCGGGCCCGCGCAGGGGTTCGCCGGTCTCCTCGTCGTATTCGACGATCGTGTACGGCAGAGGCGAGAAGCCCGCGGTCTTCGACATCCCGAAGATGTTGATGAAACCGATGTTCGCCTCGCTCGCGGCGTACAGCTCGACGATGCGCTCGATGCCGAAACGTTCGGTGAACGCATCCCAGATCTCCGGGCGCAGGCCGTTGCCGACGGCGAGGCGGACGCGGTGGCGCCGGTCGCTCGGCTTCGGCGGCTGAGCGAGCAGATACCGGCACAGCTCACCGATGTAGCTGAAGGCGGTGGCGTCGTTCTCGATGAGCTCGTCGAAGAACCTCGACGCCGAGAACTGTTTGCCGATGGCCAGGCAGGCACCCACATTGAGCACCGACGAGACCGAGATCGTCAGCGCGTTGTTGTGGTAGAACGGCAGCGCTGTGTACATGACGTCGTCGCTGCGGAGCCGGATGCCGAGCCCGCCGATGCCGTTCATCGCCACCAGCCACCGGTAGTGACTCATCCTGCTGGCCTTGGGATATCCGGTCGTGCCCGAGGTGAAGATGTAGATCGCGGTGGAACCGACCTCGATCGACTCGGTGACCGGGCGGTTCAGTGGCGAGCAGCGCGCGGTGAGCGTGGCGAGATCGTCGAAGGTGAACTCCTTGGCAGGACGGCACTCGTCCGGCACCGACTCGAGCGCTTCGAGCAGATCCTCTTGGTAGAGCACCGCTTTGGCGTCGATGAGCCCGAGACTGTGTTCGAGGACGGCGCCGCGCTGGTTGAAGTTGAGCATCCCGCAGATGGCCCCGATCTTGACGATCGCGAGCATCGTGACGACGACGTCGGGGTGGTTGCGGGACAACACGGCCACCACGTCGCCGCGACCGATCCCCTCTCGGGTGAGGAAGTCCGCGAGCCGATTCGCGCGGGCATTGGCCTCGCGATAGGTGATCGACACGCCCTCGAACCGCAGGAAATCCCGGTCGGGGTACTTGTCCACGCTCTGCTGGAACCGCTTGCCGATGGACATCTTCGCGGTCGGCGGCTTGGGCAGCATCTCCGGGAGTGCCCGCAGTATCGTCCCGGCGTCACGACGCAACGACGCGACCCCCGACACCATGTCGGACAGCCGGATGTCCGGCAACAGTCCCGTACCCGACGCCTGATCAACCATGTCCCGGCCTCCCCGCTCTGTGTTCGACGACACACACCATAGCCGGAGATCGGCCTCAATGACACGAGTGGGCCATATTGTTCCAAGTTACGGGGTCCTGGTGCTTGGCCAGGGACCTGTGACCGGCCACACTGTCCTGATGACCGACACTTCTGATGATGCGACGCACCCGGCCGGGCCTCTGGACGGCGTCACCGTCCTCGAGCTGGGCACGCTCATCGCGGGACCGCATGCGGCGCGCCTGCTGGGCGACATGGGCGCCGATGTCATCAAGATCGAGCCGCCGGGCAAGCCCGACCCCATCCGCACCTGGGGGCAGGCCGAGGTCGACGGTCATCGCTTCTACTGGACGGTCCACGGGCGCAACAAGAAGGCGGTCACCCTCGATCTCCGGTCCGATCGCGGTCGTGAGCTGTTCCTCGCGCTGGCCGACCGCGCCGACGTGATCGTCGAGAACTTCCGGCCCGGAACCCTCGAGCGTCTGGGCATCGGCCCCGACGTGCTGTCGGCGCGTAACCCGGGGATCGTCGTCGTGCGCGTCTCCGGATACGGCCAGGACGGGCCGGATTCGGCGCGCGCCGGTTACGCCTCGGTCGCCGAGGCGGCGAGCGGCCTGCGGTACCTCAACGGTTACCCCGGACAGCTGCCGCCGCGGCTTGCGCTCTCGCTCGGCGACACCCTCGCCGGCATGTTCGCCGCGCAGGGCGCGCTCGCCGCGCTCTATCGGCGTTCGGTGACCGGCAAGGGCCAGGTCGTCGACACCTCGCTGATCGAATCCTGTGTCGCCGTGCAGGAATCGGCGATCGCCGACTACGACGCGGGCGGGGTGGTCCGTGGCCCGTCGGGCACCCGGCTCGACGGCATCGCGCCGTCGAACCTCTACCCCACCAGCGAGGGCACCCACGTCATCATCGCGGCCAACCAGGACTCCGTCTTCGCCCGGCTGTGTGCGGCGATGGGGCAGCCCGAACTCGCGACCGACGAACGCTTCGCCGACCACGCGGCACGCGGGCGCAACCAGGACGAGCTCGACGAGCTGATCGGCGAGTGGTCGCAGCAGTACTCCCCCGACAAGCTCACCGAGGTACTCAGTGCGGCGGGTGTTGTCGTGGGACCGGTGAACACGGTCGCCGAAGTGGTCGCCGACCCGCATCTGCAGGCACGCGGGATGATCGCCGAACACTACGACGAGCGCGCCGAGCGCACCGTGCTGGGCCCCGGTGTGGTCCCCCGGTTCAGCGAGACCCCCGGCGGCATCCGCAACGCCGGGCCACCCGCCCCGGGATGCGACAACGACGCCGTCTACGGCGAGCTGCTGGGCCTGTCTGCCGACGAGATCTCCGCGTTGCGCACGGACGGCATCATCTGAACCTCGGCTACAGTCGTGGGATGTCAATGGTCGCAAGCGGACTCACGCGCGCCTTCGGTCGGCACACAGCCGTCGCCGACGCGAGCCTCGAGCTCACATCCGGACGGATAGCAGGCCTCGTCGGCCCCAACGGTGCGGGCAAGACGACCCTGCTCCTGCTGCTCGCGGGGCTACTGGCCCCGGACAGCGGGACGATCGTCATCGACGACGCGCCGGTCGAACCGGCCGACATGCGTCGGCTCACCGGCTGGATGCCCGACATCTTCGGCACGTGGGAGAGCCTCACGGCGCACGAGATCCTGACGACCTTCGCCAAGCTGTACGGCATCCGCACCGCACCGGCCCGGCAGCGCGCCGACGAACTCCTCGAGCTCGTCCATCTGACCGAGTTCGCGGATCGGCCCGCGCACGAGCTGTCGCGAGGCCAGAAGCAGCGCCTCGGGTTCGCACGCGCGCTGGTGCACCGTCCCCGCATCCTGCTGCTCGACGAGCCTGCCTCCGGGATGGACCCGCGGTCGAGAATGGACCTGCGCGAACAGCTCCGACGACTCGCCGACGACGGGTGCGCCATCCTGGTCTCGTCACACATCCTGTCCGAACTCGACGAGATGGTCGACGACGTCGTCCTCATGACCGACGGCCGCACACGGCTGCCGGCCCCCGCCGTCGGAGGCGTCTGGCGCATCCGGTTCGTCGGGCAGGCCCCGGCGCAGGCTCAGGAAGCCCGCTTCGACGACGAGGGCGCCGCCGCAAGACATCTGGCCGAGCTGGTGTCCTCCGGGGCCGCCGTCAGCGAATTCGCGCCGATCTCCACCGGCATCGAGGATGCCTACCTCGCACTCGACCCGGTGCGCCGATGACCGCCCGACACGAGACGGCATCTCGTCGCACGACAGGTTCCGCGTGGTGGCGGATGGTCGGGGTCATCGTCGAACTGGAACTGCGACAACGGCTACGAACCACCCGGTGGAAGGCCACCCTCGGTGCGGCATTCGCCGTCACCTCGCTCGCGGTCTTCGGGTCGTTGTATCTCGCAGTGGGGGCCTTCGGCGGAACCTACGACGGCTGGTCGTCGAATCTCTATGTGCTCCTGCTCGGATTCCTGCTGCTGCTCGGCATCATCGTGGCGCCGACCCTGGCCGCGACCACCGTCAACGGCGACCGCAAGGATGCGACCCTGGCAGTCGTCCAGGACACCGCGATCACCAATTGGCAACTCGCGCTGGGAAAGCTCATCGGTGCCTGGGTGGCCGGAATGGCCCTGGTCGCGGTCACCGCGCCCTATCTGATCTGGGGCCTGGTCGAGGCACCCGAGGCACCCGAGGCGATCGGCCGCGGCCTGCTCGGGCTCGTGGTGCTGGCGATCGTGTTCGCCTGCTACTCGGGGATCGGACTCGGATTCTCGGCCGTGACGGCACGCCCGGCCGGATCCGCGGTACTCACCCAGTCGGCTGTGTTCTTCCTGATCCTCGGGCTGCCCGTGTTGTTCGGACTCCTCTTTCCCACGGTGGCGCAAACCCATTCGGTGATCCGCACCGAGACAACGGTCACCGACGCTCAGGCAACTACGCCCACCTGGCAGTGTCACGAGGTCCGCAAGGACCAGGAGTTCCACCACCACGAACGGATCTGGTGGCTCCTGGCCCCCAATCCGTTCTTCATCGTCGCCGATGCGGTGTCCACCCCGCCCGAGAATCCCCGGAGATACTCGGACAGTGTGGCCGAGGAGATCTCGAGAACGTTGTCAGCGGTTCGCGCCGGGCCCTACATCGGCCCGAGAAGCTGCGCGGGCATCTCGGCGTTCGGCTCCGACCAGTCCGATCCGAACAGTCACCGCGCCCGAGAAGCAGCCCACGAGACCTCGACGATGGGCGCGTCGTGGTACATCGGTCTCGCGATCTACCTGGTTCTCGGCGGCCTGGGTTACGTTGTCGCAGCGCGGCGTCTGCGGATACCCGCGGGCAAGCTGCCGCGCGGGGTGCGCATCGCGTGAGCGCAGCCGATGCGCTGGGGTTTCAGCCCGGCTACGACGCCCTCGCCGAGCTCTATGCCGAGACCTTCCCGGCGCCGTTCTCGAATCCGTTGCAACGCCATGCCATCGGAGCGTTCATCGAGCACGTCGACGACAGCACGACGGCCGGGGCGGTTCTGGACGTGGGTTGCGGCCCCGGACACGTGACAGCAGAACTCACGGCCGCCGGACTCGATACGATCGGCGTCGACCCGAGCACGGAGATGGTCCGGATCGCACGGTCAGCTCACCCCGGTCTCCGCTTCGTCCTCGACGACGCCCGGTTGACCGCACCGGAGCTGGCCGACACCCATGTCGCCGCAATAGTGGCCCGCTTCAGCCTCATTCACGTGCCGCCGGATTCGGTACCCGAGGTGTTGACGGATTGGGCTGCCCGTATGCCCCGGGGCGGCGTCGTCATGGTGGCAGGCCAGTCCACCGATGTGGACGAGATCGTCGAGTTCGATCACGTTGTCACGCCCGGTTGGCGCTGGCACCCGGATCGCATGTCCGCGGCCTTGGCGACGGCAGGCTTCGACGAGGAGTGGCGCACTGTGAAATGCGCTGACGACGCCCACCGCTTCCCGGAGTTCCACCTCCTCGCAGTACGCCTATAAGCGCAGGTCATCGCGGTTGCGGCGGGATTGTCGGTGGTCGAACGTATGTTTGTCGCATGCAGTCGGAGACCGGTGACACCAACCCCGAGGGCAACGCGCCCGAAGGTGAGTATGTGCTGCCCGCGCCGGTCGCCGACGCCCAGCTCTCCGCGACCGAACTGATCGACGTCGCAACCCATTGCGCGTCGATCACGTCGGCGGCAGCGTATCGGTTGCTCACCGCAGCCAGCCTGCTCCACCAGGACCGCGAGGAGGAGTATCTCCTACGCCGCAGCGAAACCCACACCGGCGAAGCGGAATCGGCCGAGGCCCTCCATCGTCAGAGTGCCGACGTCGCCGCGGGGATCGACCCGTACGCAGAGTTCGGACCGAACGGATTCGACCAGGCAACCGCCGAACTCGGTGCGGCCCTCACCATCACCGCCGCCGAGGCCCGCGAGCTCATCCGTACCGGCGATGCACTGCGATACCGCCTCCTGTTCACGGGCAACACGCTCGCCCTCGGACGCATCGACCAGCGACGCTTTCTGATCGCACTCAAACGCACCGACTTCGTCGACGAGGCCACCATGGTGAAGGTCGACGCCCATCTCGCCGAAGCCATTCTCGCGCGGCCGCCGATGTCGACGACGCGGTTCACCGCGCTCGTCGACAGCATCGTTCAGAAGCACGCACCCGATGCGGTCCGCCGCCGACGCGAACGCGCCGCGGACGACCGTAAGGTCACCCTCGGGCCGGACCGCTTCCAGCCCGGCCAGTCGCGCATCACCGGCAGCCTGCCCGCCGCCGACGCCGCCGCTCTCGACGCGCAGCTGACCGCGATGGCCAAGGGAGTCCACGCCACCGATGCCCGCACCATGCCTCAGCGTCGCGCCGATTCGTTGGTCGCACTGGCGTCCGGCACGCGAACCCTGCCCTGCCATTGCCCGGAATGCGCGCCGGAACCAGAAGCAACCGACCTCGACGCCGACGTGCAGGCCGAAACCCCCGCACCACAAGCACCCGAACCACAAGCACCCGCACCACAAGCACCCGAAGCGGCGGTTGTCGAGGAACCCACCCGCACCGAAGAGCCGGCCGTCACCGCCGAATCACTCCCCTGCGACCACAGCGGACCCCGGCCGACGTTCCACATCGTCGTGAACCTGTCGACGCTGCTCGGCCTCGACGACGATCCCGGCGTGCTCGACGGCCACGGCCTCATCGACGCGGACTCCATGCGTCGCCTTCTTGCCGATGCTCGACGCTCTTTCATCGGCGGCGGCACGACGCTCGCCCACCACACCGACGCCGCCGACACCGGGGTCGCCGATCGTTACGCGCCGAGCAGGAAACTGCAGGCTCTGGCACGCTCGGGTGAACTCTGCTGCACGTTCCCCGGCTGCAACCAGCCGGTGTGGACCACCGACCTCGACCACACATTCCCGTTCGACCACGCCGATCCTCGCCGGGGCGGCGAGACCACCGACCGAAACCTCAAGCCGCTGTGCCGTTTTCACCATCGAATCAAGACGTTCGGGATGTGGCGGGACTATCAGGACGAATACATGGCGGCATGGTTTCAGTCCCCGACCGGGCACACCTTCCTCGGCAATGCCTTCAACGGGCGTGACCTGTTCGGATACCTCGTGCCTCAGAAGCCTCCGGATCACCCCGCGAGAAGCCATCTCGCAACCATGCGAACCGGCATGGTCGAGACCGATCGACGCAAGGTCGACCGGTGGAACAAGGCACATCCGCCACCCTTCTGACCTGCAGACTCGCGCCCCGTCTGGCAAAGTTCGGGACACCGAAACTATAGTGTCGGTATGCCCAAGCCTCGCATCTCTCGCCGGCTCGCGTTCATCGCGTCGTTGACCGTGGTTGTCAGCATGGTCATGGCGGGTTGCACGCTGTCCAGCCGGCTACCCGACGAGAAGGTGGTCCTCACGACCTTCACCGTGCTGGCCGACATCGCATCCGAGGTGGCCGGGGACCGGCTGCAGGTGGAGTCGATCACCAAGCCCGGCGCGGAGATCCACGGATACGAGCCCACCCCCGGTGACATCCGGCGTGCCGCGACCGCGTCACTCGTCATCGACAACGGCCTGAATCTCGAGTCGTGGTTCGGCCAGTTCGTGGAAGGTCTCGACGTTCCGCACGTCGTCGTGAGCGACGGCGTCACGCCCATCGACATCGCGTCGGACGCCTATGCGGGCAAACCGAATCCACATGCGTGGATGAGCCCGCTCAACGTGCAGATCTACGTCGACAACATGGTGCGGGCCTTCAGCGATCTCGATCCCGACGGCGCCACCGTGTTCGAGGCCAACGGTCTCGCATACAAGAAGCAGCTCCAGCAGGTCCAGACCGACCTGACCACCGCCCTCGACCAGTTGCCGCCCAACGAGCGCGCTCTCGTCACCTGCGAAGGCGCGTTCTCCTATCTCGCGCGCGACGCCGGACTCACCGAGCGCTACATCTGGCCGGTCAACGCCGAACAGCAGGCGACGCCGCAGCAGGTCGCGTCGGTCATCGACTTCGTGCGCGCCAACAACGTCCCGGCCGTCTTCTGTGAATCAACGGTCTCCGACGCGCCGATGAAGCAGGTCGTCAATGCGACCGACGCCCGTTTCGGTGGGACCCTCTACGTCGACTCACTCTCGGAGGCCGACGGTCCCGTGCCCACCTACCTCGACCTCATCCGCCACGACGTCGACACCATCGTGTCCGGCCTGAACGGGAGCAACTCGTGACAGAACCCGGGAGTACCGCCCACGCAATCGAGGTGGAGGACGTCACGGTCCGCTACGGCCACATCCTCGCGCTGGACCACGCCACGGTGCGGATCCCGACCGGCCAGGTGTGTGCGCTCGTCGGCATGAACGGTTCGGGCAAGTCGACTCTGTTCAAGACGATCGTCGGCTCGGTGACCCCGACCACCGGCTCGGTTCGCCTCGGCGGGCGGACCCCCGCCGCGGCGCGGCGTGCCGGCAGCGTCGGATACGTCCCACAGTCCGAGGACATCGACTGGACGTTCCCGATCTCGGTACGCGATGTGGTGATGACCGGCCGATACGGCCACCTCGGGTTCACCCGACGCGCCAGACGCGCCGACCACGACGCCGTCGACGAGGCCCTCGCCCGCGTGGAACTCACCGACTACGCCGACCGCCAGATCGGCCAACTCTCCGGTGGCCAACGCAAGCGCGCCTTCGTGGCCCGCGGCATCGCACAGGAAGCGTCGATCCTGCTGCTCGACGAGCCGTTCGCGGGCGTCGACAAGAGGACCGAGGGCACGATCACCGCACTGCTGCGCGAACTGGCGGATGCCGGGACGACGATCCTGGTGTCGACGCACGATCTGCAGGTTCTGCCCAAGCTGGCCGACGAGGCGATCCTGTTGATGCGCCGGGTGATCGCCCAGGGTGATCCGACCGACGTGATCACCACCGACAACCTAGTGCGTGCCTTCGGTCTCGACCCACTGGACCGTTCCGACCTGCGCGCGCAGGAGGAGGCGTCCTGATGAACATCGTCGACATCCTCCTGGATCCCTTCGCGTACGCGTTCATGACGCGCGCCCTGTGGGCGACACTGATCGCATCGGTGGTCTGTGCGCTCCTGTCGTGCTGGCTCGTCCTGATCGGCTGGTCACTCATGGGCGACGCTGTCTCGCACGCAGTGCTGCCCGGAGTGGTGCTCGCGTACATCGTCGGCGCCCCGTTCGCCGTGGGCGCGGTCATCTTCGGGTTCCTCGCCGTCGCCATGATCGGCGCTGTCCGTGACGGCGGCCGCATCAAGGAGGACGCCGCGATCGGGATCGTGTTCACGACACTGTTCGCGCTCGGCCTGGTGCTGATCTCGGTCACGCCGAGCCAGACCGACCTCAACCACATCATCTTCGGCAACCTGCTCGGGGTCTCGACGTCGGATCTGGTGCAGATCGCCATCCTCGGGGCGATCGTCGCAATCCTGTTGCTGCTCAAGCGACGCGACTTCACCCTGTACGCCTTCGACCCGACGCACTCCTTCGCCATCGGGATGAGCCCGCGGCTGCTGGGCGCTGCGTTGCTGGCACTGCTCGCGCTGACCGCGGTCACCGCGCTGCAGGTGGTCGGCATCGTGCTGGTCGTCGCGATGCTCATCATCCCCGGGGCGACCGCCCAGCTGCTGACCGACCGTTTCAGTCGGATGCTGCTCATCGCACCCGCTGTGTCGGCGGCTTGTGGCGTGATCGGCCTCTATGTCTCCTACTACCAGGACACCTCCCCCGGCGGGATGGTCGTCCTCGTGCAGGGCATCGTGTTCCTGCTCGTCTACCTGTTCAGCCCCACCCACGGGGTCATCACCAAACGCCGCAGGCATCGGGAGAGTGCCGCCGCCGACGCGGTCGCCGGCTGACGCGGATTCCCAGCTGATTGACAGGTAGCCGGAAGCGGCCCCAAAGGCGACGACAGCACCCTGGAGTTACTCGTCCGAGACACACCCGGACGAAGAATGAAGGAGAGCATGTCTTGAGCACCACCCCGCACGGCTCCGAGCCCGAGGGCGCCACACCCCAGGTAGACCAGTCCCGGACACCGCACGACGATGCCGCGGCCGCCGAGACGACCCCCATCATCCCGCCGGGCCCCACCGAGCAGCAGCAGCCGCCGCAGGCGTCGCAGCCGCAGCCGCAGCCTGTCGTGACCGAAGCGAACCGATCGAAGAAGCCCAGCGCGAACGCCCTGATCGCCGGTGGCATCGGCACAGCGCTGATCGCCGCGGCCATCGGGTTCGGCGCCGGCTACATCACCGGCGACACGACGTCTGATCAGTCACCCACCCCGGTGGTATGGCAACAGCCGGGCGACGACAACGGATCCGGCACCGGCGGACCCGGAATGGACGGAGAGCGCGGACCCGGCATGGGCGGGCCCGGACACGGGCACGGACACGGACCCGGCGGGCCCCGCATGGGCGGCGAGAGGGGCGACACCGATTCACAGGATTCTCGCCCGCAGTCACCGAGCGAGCAGCCACCGAACGAGCAGTCCCCCGAGGGCCAGTCACCCAACGGCCAGACCGACGGCCGGTCCCCCAACGGCCAGCCGGCCGGTACCCCTGCGTCCTGACCAGCGCATCAGCAGGACCACGACAAGAAAGCGCCCCACCTGCGAACAGGTGGGGCGCTTCTCTCGTGGAGCTGCCGGGAATTGAACCCGGGTCCTCCGTCGTGTTGATAGGGCTTCTCCGTGTGCAGTCCGCTATGTCTCTACTTGGATCTCTCGGTCACGCGAACAAGCCGAGATGACGATCCCAGTCGCTGTTTGATGTTCCATCCTCACCCGCGACCGGTGAAGACGGTGAGTCCCCTGAGATGATGCCGGCATCCGGATTCGGGAACACAATCCGGGCCGACAGACTAGCCGGCGCTACTTAGGCAGCGAGGGCGTAGTCGCGCTGATTGGAATCGGCGCTTAATTGGTTGCTGCGACGCTCACGGTGGTCTCCAGCCTGCACCGACACGCTTCCCCTACCTCGACGCACGTAGTCGAAACCGATCAGCCCCGAGGAGGTTCCCGCCGACCGAAGTCAGCGAGACGTTCAGTGTAACAACTCCGATCGCGGAGTTCATTCCGGTTCCGGCGAGGAGCGGGTCACCAGCGCGATCGGCGCGAACATCGCGACGACCCGGCCCTCCCAGTCGTCGGCGACCGCGCCGGTACGCGCCCGCTCTGCCACCAGCACGCCGGCGATCGCGTCGATCAGCGTCTCTGGGTCGACGCCGGCCGCGAGAGTCCCGCTCTCCGCGCCCTCGGTCAGGACTGCGGACAGACGCGCTCGGTGCTCGACCAGGACCTTCCGGAACAGTTCGGTGAACGCCGGGTCCGCGTCGGTGATCAGTGCGGCCATGCCGCCGAAGCCGATGCCGTCGACGACCATGGCCGCAGCCTGTCGTACGACCCACCGGAGCCGGTCCTCCCCGGACAGGTCGCCCGCCGGCGCGGTTGGAGTCCCGACGTCGCGCAGAGCCGCGGTGAGCATCTCGTCCCGGTTCTTGTATCGCCGATAGATCGTGGTCCGCGCGACGCCGGAGTGTGCGGCAACGGCCTCGATCGTGACGCTGGCGGGCCCTCGGGTCCGCAACAGCTCAAGCGTGGACCGCACGATCCTCTCACCACTGTCCGCGGCCAACCGTGACTCCTTCCTCACACCCTGCTCGCACGTCCCCGTCCGGGAATATCGGAGCCACCGGGATCGCTACACCGAACGTATCGATACAGTCAGTGTATCGATACGGAAGTGTCAATCGCTACGGATGGAGGCTCGCGATGCGCACCGCATTTCGCACTTTCTCGTACGGCATCGTCGGCTACCTGCTCCTGCTCCTCGCGTTCGCGTCCATGGGTCTCTTCGTGGACGCGCTGGCCGGTGGGATGGCGTATCCCGCCTGGCCGTTCGGGGTCGCGTTGGCTGTTCTGATCGTGACGTCCTTCGCCGCGTTCCGCGCGCAGGTCGATCTCAGCGCCCACACCAAGGCATCCGACGGCGCCATCATCTCGCCGGACCCGTTGATTCCCGCACTCCGACGCGCCGATATCGATCGCTACGAGGCGATGTACCGCCATCATGAAGTGGCCGGCACGCAGCCGGAAATCTCCGGCTCGCGAATTCCGTCGGCCGCCTGAGGGCGACCCGCCGGTCAACGTCCGTCACATGCCCTTGACGCGACGGCCGACCTCACGCTCGACCTCGCGCTGCGCCGTGCGCTTGGCGATGTCCTGACGCTTGTCGTGCGCCTGCTTGCCGCGGGCCAGCGCCAGCTCGACCTTCACCTTGCCGTCGTTGAAGTACATCGACAGCGGCACCAGCGTCAGGTTGCCGTCGCGGATCCTGCCCACGAGGTTGTCGATCTCGCGCCGGTGCAGGAGCAGCTTGCGCTTACGTCGCACCGCATGGTTGGTCCAGGAACCGTTGCCGTACTCGGCGATGTGGAGGGCGTGCAACCACACCTCACCGTCGTCGATGGTGGCGAAGGCGTCGACCAGCGACGCCTTACCGGCCCGCAGGCTCTTGACCTCGGTCCCGACCAGCGCGATACCCGCCTCGTAGACATCGAGGATGGCGTAGTTGTGCCGCGCCTTACGGTTCGTCGCAATCACGTTGCGACCCTTTTCCTTCGGCACCGCTCACTCACCTCCTCTGATCGTCAACAGCTGATTATCTCGCCACCGGCCCCACGTGGTGACACCGGGTCACTCACGGACATAGACACGAAGCGTGACATATGCCGTCGCACCGGCCAACACTATTCCGCCCAGCAGCAACCACGGTGCGACGAACAGCACGTCGGCCATCTCGATCCGGGCGAAGAAACTGACGCCGTACAACTCGCGTAATGCGTTGTCGAAGAAGAACGTTTTCGCCAGCATCAGACCGCCGATGGCGAGCAGCGCACCGATGAACGCCGACACCACCGCCTCGAGCAGGAACGGCAACTGCGTGTACCACCGCGTCGCGCCCACCAGGCGCATGATCGACACCTCGGTACGCCTGGTGAACGCCGCCACCTGAACCGTGTTGATGATCAACAGGATCGCCGCGATCGCGAGCACCGACGCGATCGCGAACGTCGCGTTGCGGACCCCGTCGAGGACGCTGAAGATGCGCTGCACCAGCTTCCGGTCGTCCTTGAAAGCGTCCACGCCCAGGTCTTTTCGGGCCGCGTACTTGGTGAGCACGGCGTCGAACTGGTCGGGGTCGGACACCCGCACACGCAACGACGCCGGGAGCGTGCCCTCGACGATGTTCTCCGCGAGGTCCGGGTTGTTGGCGAAGATCTCCTTGGCCCGCTTGTAGGCCTCGTCCTTGTCCAGATAGGTCACCGAGGTGACACCCGGTTCGTTCTCGAGCCCGCGCCGCAGCTGCGCACACGGATCGGCCTCGCACTGCGGATCCCGTTCGGTCACCTCCGGGTTGAGGTAGAACTCCATCTCGACCCGGTCGAGGAAGATCTGCTGACTCTTGTCCGCCATCTGGATCACCAACAGACCACCGCCGAACATGCCCAGGGTGATCGCCGTGGTGATGATCATCGCGATGGTCATGGTCGCGTTGCGGCGGAGCCCGTTGAGAACCTCGCTGATGATGAAATTCGCTCGCATGCTTGCAGACAGTCCTTGGGTCGGTGGGGGTGCGGTCGGGTGCGGACTGATCAGCCGATCCCGTACACACCCTGCGGGTCGTTGCGTACGAGCTGCCCGTTGTCGAACTCGAGAACCCGCCGGCGCATGGCGTCGACGATGTGGCGGTCGTGGGTGGCCATCACCACCGTGGTGCCCCGGCGGTTGACACGATCGAGGACGTCGACGATCTCCTCGCTGGTCTCGGGGTCGAGGTTTCCGGTCGGTTCGTCGGCGAGCAGCACCAGCGGCCGGTTGACGATGGCGCGGGCGATCGCGACGCGCTGCATCTCGCCGCCGGAGAGCTCATTGGGCATGCGGTCGTGCTTACCCTCCAGTCCGACGTACTCCAGGACCTCCGGGACGACGCGCTTGATGGTCGACCGCGGGCGGCCGATCACCTCGAGCGCGAAGGCGACGTTCTCGGCGACCGTCTTCTTCTGCAGCAGACGGAAGTCCTGGAACACACAGCCGATGGACTGGCGCAGCTTGGGCACCTCGCGCGCCCGCATCCGGTTGACGTGGAACTCCCCGAGATACACGTCGCCGCTGGTGGGCCGGTCCTCCTTGAGCAAGAGACGGAAGAACGTCGACTTGCCCGATCCGGACGGGCCGATGAGGAATGCGAACTCCCCCTTGTCGACCTCGAGGCTCAGGTCCCTCAGAGCGGGTCGAGACGACGCCTTGTACTGCATCGTGACGTTCTCCAGCTTGATCACGATGTGCCAGTGTAACGACGACGCCTGAGAGTGCGTTCAGGCGCGACATTCCGTCTCGCGAACGCCCTTGACCAGTGGTTAATCGGGGGTCAGCGTGTCGGAACCGGGGTGGTCGGGGTGGGAGCGCCGAATCCCGGTATCTCGAAGTTCGGCAGGCCGGGGATCGTCTGACGCGTCGTGGTCGGGGGCGGAGGCGCCCCACGGCTCGACGGTGACGGGCCGGGGCCCTGTTCGCCGGTACCCGTGTCCGTGCCGGTACCCGAGCCGGTGACGTCGGTCGTCGAGGTTCCCGATTCCGTGGTCGAGAACGACGTCCGCGGCGGGGCCTCATAGGTCGGTTCGACGACCTCGACCGTCGGTTTCGGCGTCGGACGCGGCGCCTGCGGCTCCACGACGCCGTAGCGCTGCGAGGTGTAGCCGTACAGGACGCAGCACAGCACGAACACGAACAGCAGGATGGCGGTGCTGACCCGGATCGTCGGCCTGCCGATGTGCTGCCCCCACCGGAACGGCAGACGACGACGCCCGCGGCGTCCTGATCCGCCGCGCTGGGTGTCGGTGGTGTCGGGGCTCGGCCTCGGCGACTCGGCCATCACTCGCCCCCGTCCCGGTCACGATTGGTCGGCTCTGTCTGTGTGGCGGGCGGGCCCCCGGCCGACTGGATGTCGCGTGCGGGGACGTTGATGCCCTCACGCGCCAGTGCCCGGATGATGTGCACGCGCAGGGCGCGCCCCACCTCGAACTGTTTGCCCGGGAGCGTGCGGGTCACCATGCGCACGGTGATCGCGTCGAGTTCCAGAGAGATGACGCCCAGCGCCGACGGCGCGTCGAGGAGCAGGTCGTGCCAGCGGGGCAACGCGTAGAACTCGCGGCCCACCCGGTCGAGGGTGTCGTTGACCAGCCCGATGTCGGCGGCCGACGGCACCGGTACGTCGACGACGGCGCGCGCCCAGTCCTTCGACAGGTTGGTGGCCTTGATGATCTGGCCATTCGGAACCGTGATCACCTCACCCTCACTGGTACGCAGCTTGGTGACCCGCAGGGTGACGTCCTCGACGGTCCCCTCCGCCGGCGCATTGCCGGTCACGGTCAGGTCCACGACATCGCCGTAGCCGTACTGTTTCTCGGCCACGACGAAGAACCCGGCCAGGATGTCCTGGACGACGCGCTGCGCGCCGAAGCCGAGCGCCGCACCGATCACCGCGGTCGGCCCGGTCAACCCGCTCAGCGGAATCCCGAAGACCGAGAGTCCGTGCAGGATGACGATGATCGCGATCACCACGATCAACGTCCACGCCACCACGTCGACCAGCGCCCGTCGATGCTTGGCGTCCTCGGTCTGCACGATCAGGTCGCTGGTGGAGAACTGCGATTCCACGCGTGAGGCATATTTGTCGGCGCCCCAGCGGATCAGCCGGGCGAGCAGCACCGCCCCCAGGATCCAGATGACGATCTCGAGTCCGCTCGTGGCCAGCCAGACGTACACCCGCCCGAGCAGGAGCTCGGTCGGGGACGGCGCGGCAGCGAGCAGCAGGCTTCCGTGCGGGGCGATCACGCTTCGGCGGTCGCCATCCGCCAGCGGATGCCGGCCTCGATGAACTTGTCGAGGTCGCCGTCGAGCACCGCCGTCGGATTGTTGTCCTCGACGCCGGTCCGCAGGTCTTTGACCATCTGATACGGGTGCAGCACGTAGGAGCGCATCTGGTTGCCCCAGCTCGAACCGCTGTCACTCTTGAGGGCGTCGAGTTCGGCGCGCTCCTCCAGACGTTTGCGTTCGAGGAGCTTGGCCTGCAGCACCCGCATCGCCGACGCCTTGTTCTGCAGCTGGCTCTTCTCGTTCTGACACGTCACGACGATGCCGGTCGGGAGGTGGGTCAACCGGACCGCCGAGTCGGTGGTGTTGACCGACTGACCACCGGGACCCGACGAGCGGTAGACGTCGACCTTGATGTCGTTCTCGTCGACGTCGATGTGGTCGGTGGTCTCGACCACCGGCAGCACCTCGACCTCGGCGAACGACGTCTGGCGTCGGCTCTGGTTGTCGAACGGGCTGATACGCACGAGGCGGTGGGTGCCCTGCTCGACCGACAGCGTGCCGTACATGTACGGGGCCTTCACCGCGAACGTCGCGCTCTTCAGCCCGGCCTCCTCGGCGTAGGACGTGTCGTAGACCTCGACGCCGTAGCCCTTCCGCTCGGCCCAGCGGATGTACATGCGCATGAGCATCAGGGCCCAGTCCGCGGCGTCCACGCCGCCGGCGCCCGACCGGATGTTGACCAGGGCGTCTCGCGAGTCGTACTCGCCCGCGAGCATCGTCTTGACCTCCATGGCCGCGATGTCGGCGCGCAGGCTCGCCCGCTCGGCGTCGGCGTCGGCCAGCGCCGCGGCCTTGTCGTCGCCTTCCTCGGCGTCGGCGAGCTCATAGTGCACCGGCAGATCGTCGAGTCGCGAGCGCAGCTCGGAGACCTTGCGCAGCTCGGACTGGGCGTGGGACAGCTCGCTGGTGACCTTCTGGGCGTGGTCCTGGTCGTTCCACAGGTCGGGATCGGAGGCCTGCATCTCCAGCTCGTCGATGCGTCGACGGAGCTCCTCGAGGTCGAGCACCTTCTCCACAGTGGTCAAGGTGGCGTCGAGGGATTCGAGGTCTGCGGTCACGTCGGGATGCACGGTTATCCAGAGTACCGACAGTCCGGCGACTCAGAGAGGGCGACGGGTCACAGTGCTCAACTGGTCAGCGGGAAGGGGTCACAGCGGGAAGGGGTCACAGCGGGTCGGGTCCCCAGGGCGGCCCCTGCTCGGGCGTCCCGTTCGGCATCTCACCGAATCGCCACGACGTCGCGGCCTTGTTCGGCTTGTAGAGGACCGACAGGTCGTCGCCGATCTGCGGCCACGGGTCGCCCGCGCCGAGCACCAACGTCCCGTACACCTCGGTCGGGGAGGTCTCGGGTCCGACGATGGTCCCGCTGATGGTGCAGTAGCGCTCACCGTTCTTGTCGGTGGCACTGTTCGCAGGCTCGTCGTCGCGGTCGGAGATCCCGGTGACGGTGAACGTTCCCTGCACGAACTGCGAGGCCCTCGCGGCCGACATCGCCTGCGGGTTGCGTCCCCGCTGCCACTGGACGACCAGGGCCACCACGAGCGCGGCGAGCAGCAGGGTGAACGTCACGGTGAGCAACATGAGGGCTACCCTACCGGGCATGTCCGCCGCTCCTGGCCCGAAAAACCCCGGCCCGAACAACGCAGGTCCGCACGACGTGGGTCCGGCGAACTTCGGCGACGACGTCGAACTCGCGCTCTCACTCGCCGATTCCGCCGACGCCCTGACCATGGACCGCTTCGGCGCCGTCGACCTGCACGTCGACGACAAGCCGGATCTCACACCGGTTTCCGATGCCGACCTCGCCTGCGAAACCATGATCCGCGAACGGCTTTCGGCCCGCCGCCCCGCCGACACCGTCCTCGGCGAGGAGTTCGGCGGCGAGGCGGCGCTGTCCGGACGCCAATGGGTCATCGACCCCATCGACGGAACCAAGAACTTCGTGCGCGGGGTGCCGGTGTGGGCCACCCTGATCGCGCTGCTGATCGACGGCGTACCGGTGGTCGGGGTGGTGTCGGCACCCGCACTGCGTCGACGCTGGTGGGCGGCAACCGGTCTCGGCGCGCACACCCGCTTCGACGGTGCCGACGCCCGCCGCCTCTCGGTGTCGGGGGTCGCCGATCTCGCGGCCTCGAGCCTGGCCTTCTCCAGCCTGTCCGGGTGGGCCGACCGCGGCATCCGCGAGCAGTTCGTCGACCTCACCGACCGCGTGTGGCGCGTCCGCGGTTACGGCGACTTCTTCAACTACTGCCTCGTCGCCGAGGGTGCCGTGGACATCGCCGCCGAACCCGAGGTGTCCCTCTGGGACCTGGCCGCGCTCGACATCCTCGTCCGCGAGGCGGGCGGGGCGTTCACCGCGCTCGACGGCACACCCGGCCCCGGCGGCGGAAGTGCCGTCGCCAGCAACGGATTGCTGCACGACGAGGTCCTGGGCGCGCTGAGCCGCTAGAGCCGCGTCGCGCTCTCGGTGTCGAGCACCTTGAACTCCGTCGCCGCGTCCTTCATGTCGGCAAGCCGTCCGTAGTGGATACCGGTGCCGGCGTCGGACAGGATCGCCTGGTGGATCGGCACGGCCACCCGCGGCGCCATCACCCGCAGGTAGTCGACCGACTCGCTGAGCTTCATCCACGGCGCCGCGGACGGCAGCGCGAGGACGTCGACATGCTCGAAAGGGATGTAGAACGAGTCGCCCGGATGCATGAACTGACCCGGCTGCTCGGCGGTGCCGAGGACGTAGGCGACATTGTCGACGACCGGGATCTCGGGGTGGATCACCGCATGCCGACCTCCGGTGAATCGTGCGGTGAGCGAACCGATCTCGATCTGATCCCCGCTACGCGCGGCCGTCCACGCACCGGCGACGTCGTCGTCGTTGAGCTGTGTGGTGGTCTGCGGATCGGCATAGAGGATCGCGTCGGGATTGGCCGCGACCAGGTCCGGCAGCTTCGCGACGTCACAGTGATCGGGGTGCTGATGGGTGATCAGGATGGCGTCGAGGCCGCTGATCCCGTCGAACCCGTGCGAGAAGTTCCCCGGGTCGAAGAGCACCTTGGTCCCGTCGATCTCGACGAGCAGACAGGAGTGGCCGAAGTGGGTGATCTGCATGCGTCCACTCTGCCGCCCGCACGCAGCGGACGCCAGACTCACACGATCTGCAACTCACACGATCTGCGGGAAGATCCCCCACCCGAACGCGGCGTCGAAGATCCGCAGGAACCCATAGGCCAGCCACACCCCCAGCAGCACCGCTCCGAGCGGGCTCAGGACGATGTCACGCCATCCGGTGAGCGGGGTCCGGCGACGGCGGGCCAGGGTGACGAGCGCCGCGACGACGGTGACCGCCGTGAGAACCAGCAGGAGCGGGCCGAATGCGTTGAATCGAAACGCGGCGCCGACATCACCGTGCATGAAGGAGACCCAGCTGCGGGTGAGTCCGCAGCCCGGACAGGGCAGGCCGGTCATCATCGCGAAGGGGCACACCTGCGGGCCACCGTCGATCCCGCCCGGCGTGAACACACACGCGGCACCCAATGCCGCCGCACCGACCGCCGCCGCAACCCCCGCGCCGATGGCACCGGTACCCGATAAACGCAGGTCGGGGCGGTGGTCTACGATCACTCGGCCAGCCTAGCGCGTCGGCGCCGAAGCGTCGTCGAACGATTGCGTGACAATCTCCTTACTCCGAAGTAAGGTGTGTTCTTACTACCGAGTAAGATCGGTCCGCAAGACACGTGCAGCGGCCCCGCTCCGGGGCACCCGGAAAGAAACGGCTGGTGATATGACAACTCACACCGAACCGCGCGACACCTCCGCAGTCGGCCGCAACCCGCACCCACGCAACTTCATCGGCACCGCGATGCGCGTGCTGACCACGGTGACGGGGTCGGAGTTCGCCGAGAAGTACAACATCCGCGAACCCATCAACCGCATCGCCTACCAGGGCACCAAGACCGGCTTCCAGACGCTCGGTGCGGCCAACCGTGCGTTCAAGGCCGCGCAGGGCGGCGGCTCCGGTCAGGCCAAGCGACTGAGCAGCGCCCCCAAGGACTACTTCAACCTGACCCCCGACGACGAGCAGCAGATGATCGCGGAGACGGTGAAGGAGTTCGCCACCGAGATCCTGCGTCCCGCCGCCTATGACGCCGATGCCGCGGCCGCCGCCCCCGACGACATCGTCAAGCGCTCGGCCGAGCTCGGCATCACCATGATCAACGTCCCCGAGGATCTCGACGGGGCCGCCTCCGAGCGCGGCGTGGTCACCAACGCACTCGTCGCCGAGGCGATGGCCTACGGCGACATGGGCCTCGCCCTGCCGCTGCTGGCACCGAGTGGTGTGGCCACCACCCTCACCAACTTCGGCACCGATGAGCAGCAGCGCACCTACCTGCCGGACTTCGCGGGCGAGAACGTGCCGCAGTCCGCCGTCGTGATCGCCGAGCCGCGCCCGCTGTTCGACGCATTCTCGTTGAGCACCAAGGCGACCCGCGTACCGAGCGGGTTCCGCCTCAACGGCGTCAAGTCCTTCGTGCCGGCTGCCGGGTCATCGGAGCTGTTCATCGTCGGTGCGCAGCTCGACGGCAAGCCCGCGCTGTTCCTCGTCGAATCCGACACCAAGGGCCTGATCGTCGAGGCCGACCCCGGCATGGGTGTGCGGGCCGCCGGGATGGGCCGACTCCTCCTGCAGGACGTCGCCGTGCCCGCATCGGCCATCGTCGGCGGTGAGGGCGACGCCGCGTTGGCCGCCTATCGCGACGTCGTCCGCCTGTCCCGCCTGGGCTGGTCGGCACTGGCCGCGGGCACCGCACGCGCAGTCCTCGACTACGTGATCCCCTACGTCAACGAGCGCGAGGCGTTCGGCGAGCCGATCTCCAATCGTCAGGCGGTCGCGTTCATGGTGGCCACGATGGCGACCGAGGTCGACTCCATCCGCCTTGTCACCCTGCGGGGTGCGGCACGCGCCGAACAGGGCCTGAGCTTCGCCCGTGAGGCGGCACTGGCCCGCAAGCTGACCATCGACAAGGGCCTGCAGATCGGCCTCGACGGCGTGCAGCTGCTCGGCGGACACGGCTTCACCAAGGAACATCCCGTCGAGCGCTGGTACCGCGACCTCCGCGGCGCCGGCATCGGCGAAGGCATCGTCGTCCTGTAGACCACCTCGACGCTTCTCCGAAGACTCGACGCTTCCCGAAAGAAGTCACATGAGCATCAATCTGGAACTCCCGAAGAAGCTGCACGTCACCGTCGACCAGGCCCATCAGGCGGCGGCGGAGATCTTCCGGCCCATCTCGCGCAAATACGATCTGCGCGAACACGATTACCCGGTCGAGCTCGACACCCTGGCCAGCCTGTACGACGGCCTCTCGGAGACCGGGCAGGCCGGTGCCGGTGCCGACGGCGGCCGCAGCCAGAAGAAGTCCGACAAGCCCCGGCCCGAGGGCTCGGTGGTCAACGGCGGCAACATGCAGTCCGTCGTCAACGTCATGGAGACCTCGTGGGGCGATGTCGGCCTCATGCTGAGCATTCCCTATCAGGGACTGGGCAATTCGGCGATCGCCGCGGTCGCCACCGACGAGCAGCTCGAGCAGTTCGGCAAGGTGTGGGCCGCGATGGCCATCACCGAGCCCAGCTTCGGCTCCGACTCGGCGGCGGTCACCACCACCGCCACGCTCGACGGCGACGAGTACGTCATCAACGGCGAGAAGATCTTCGTGACGGCCGGTTCGCGCGCCACCCACATCGTCGTATGGGCGACCGTCGACAAGAGCCTCGGCCGCGCCGCCATCAAGAGCTTCGTCGTCCCGCGCGAGCATCCCGGAGTGGAAGTGGTTCGCCTGGAACACAAGCTGGGCATCCGGGTCTCCGACACCGCGGTCATCCGCTTCGAGAACTGCCGCATCCCCAAGGAGAACCTGCTCGGATCCCCCGAGGTCGACACCAAGAAGGGGTTCGGCGGGGTCATGCAGACCTTCGACAACACGCGCCCCCTGGTCGCGGGCATGGCCGTGGGTGTCGCCCGCGCCGCACTCGAAGAGCTGCGTCGTGTCCTCGACGAGGCGGGCATCGAGGTCGACTACGACCGTCCCGCCGCCGACCAGCATGCCGCCGCAGCCGAGTTCCTGCGCATGGAAGCCGATTTCGAGGCCGCCTACCTGCACACGATGCGCGCCGCGTGGATGGCCGACAACTCCCAGCCGAACTCGACCGAGGCGTCGATGTCGAAGGCCAAGGCCGGCCGCACCGTCACCGACATCACCAACAAGGTGGTCGAACTGACAGGCACGCTGGGCTATTCGGAGCGTCTCCTCGTGGAGAAGTGGGCGCGTGACTCGAAGATCCTCGACATCTTCGAGGGCACCCAGCAGATCCAGAACCTCATCATCGCCCGACGCGTGCTCAACAAGAGCAGCGCCGAGCTCAAGTGAGCTGATGGCCTTCTCGCCTGGGCGGTGTCACACCGCCCAGGCGAGTGTCATTCCGGCGGCGCACGCGACGGCGGCAGCGATGAGGGTTCCCGCGGCGTACCCTGCGGCGACGATCCGCTGAGAGTTCTGCGTCAGCCGCACCACCTCGAAACTCGCGGTGCTGAAGGTCGTGTAGCCACCGCAGAATCCGGTACCCACGATCGCCTGCAGCTCGTGCGGGGCTCCCCGGAAGATCACCAGTCCGGCGAGCACGCCCAGCAGTGCCGAACCCGTCACGTTGACGGCGAAGGTGCCCCACGGGGTGATGGTGGGCCACTTCCATGTCACCGCACCGTCGACGACGAACCGCGTCACCGCACCCAACGCTCCCGCCACCATGACGGCAATCGCGATCATCCCCGGCCCACCCGGGAAGCGAGGGCGATCCCGCAGGCCGCCGCGGCGAGCCCGAGCACGACACTGACGATCGCGTAGGACGACGCGGTCACCACCGCCGACGCCCGCGTGAGTTCCGAGATCTCCAGCGCGAACGTGCTGTAGGTGGTGAGCGCACCACAGATGCCGGTGCCCCCGAAGAGCCGCACGCGCTGGCGCCACCCCTCGTCGTGGCCAAGCCGCGCAAGCAGTTCCAGAAGCGCCCCCAGGATGAACGCGCCGGCGACGTTCACCCCGAACGTCGCCCACGGCCAGTGCCCGTGCTGGGCGGGAAAGGCCGCCTCCGCCCAGTACCGCACGCCCGTCCCGATGAGCCCACCGGCGAACACCCAGGCGAGCGCGTGCACGCGGAGATGCAGCGGACGTTCGTCGGGATCGACGGGGAGTTCGCGGTGCTTGTCTGCGTGCACGTCGACCGGTGTCAGCCCTTGCGGTGTTGCGACAGTTGTTCGGCCAGTGCCGAGAGGACATCCGGGTCCTCGATGGTCGAGGGCACCGTGTACTCCTCGTGATCGGCGATCTGGCGCATGGTCTTTCGTAGGATCTTGCCCGAGCGGGTCTTGGGCAGCGCCGGCACCACGGTGACGTCGCGGAAGGTGGCCACCGCACCGATCTCGTTGCGTACCAGGGACACCAGCTCGGATCGCAGTGTCTCGGGGTCGATGTCGACGCCGGATTTCAGCACGACGTAGCCGCTGGGCCGCTGACCCTTGAGGTCGTCGTGGATGCCGATGACCGCGCACTCGGCAACGGCCGGATGCGACGCCACCACCGCCTCGATGCTTCCGGTCGAGAGTCGGTGTCCGGCAACGTTGATCACGTCGTCGGAGCGGCCCAGGACGAACACGTAGCCGTCGGCGTCGACGTAACCGGAGTCGCCGGTGAGGTAATAGCCGTCGAACGCCGACAGATACGACCTGCGGTAGCGCTCCTCGTCACGCCACAGACCGGCGAGGGTTCCGGGCGGCAACGGCAGGCCGATGACGATGTTGCCCTCCTGCCCCGCACCCAGAGCGTTGCCCTCGGCGTCGACGACGCCCACCTGGTATCCGGGCACGGGCACCGTCGGCGAACCCGCCTTGATCGGCATGGGTTCCAGCCCACGAAGATTCGCCGCGATCGCCCAGCCGGTCTCGGTCTGCCACCAGTGGTCGACGACGGGCACACCGAGCACCTTCGACGCCCAGGTGAAGGTGTCGGGGTCGAGTCGCTCGCCGGCGGCGAACAGTGTCTGCAGGGACGACACGTCGTACTTCGCGAGTTCGGTGGCGTCGGGATCGGCCTTGCGGATCGCGCGAATCGCGGTCGGCGCGGTGAACAGGGCCTTCACCTTGTGATCGGCGATGACCCGCCAGAACGCGCCGGCGTCGGGGGTGCCGACCGGCTTGCCCTCGTACATGACCGTCGTCGCCCCGACGAACAGTGGCGCGTAGACGATGTAGGAGTGCCCGACGACCCACCCGACGTCGGACGCAGTCCACCACACGTCACCGGCAGAGATGTCGTAGATGTTCTTCATCGACCACGTCAGCGCCACCGCGTGACCGCCGTTGTCGCGGACCACGCCCTTGGGTTTACCCGTGGTACCCGAGGTGTAGAGGATGTAGAGCGGATCGGTCGCGGCCACCGGCACCGCGTCGACCGGGTCGGCGGTGTTGGTCTGCTGGTCCCAGTCCAGCCAGCCGGCGTAATCGGCAGCGCTGCCCGCGATCTCGGGACGGTCCTTGACGATGACCGTGCGCGGCGGGGTCTGCGAGAGTTCGATCGCCTTCGCCACCATCGGCAGGTACTCGACCGTACGTCCCGGTTCCAGGCCTCCCGACGAGGTCACGACGGCGACGGGCTCGGCATCGTCGATGCGGGTGGCGAGCTCCCGCGCGGCGAACCCGCCGAACACCACGGAGTGCACCGCACCGATCCGCGCGCAGGCGAGCATCGCGATGGCCGCCTCGGGGATCATCGGCATGTAGATGACCACGCGGTCGCCGGCCGAGACACCCTGCGCGGTGAGCACTCCCGCGAATCGCGCGACCACGTCGAGCAGCGCCGCATAGGTGTAGTGCCGCCGCTCACCGGTCATGGCCGAGTCCCAGATCAGCGCCGTCCGCCCGTCGTTACCGTCCGCGAGATGCCGATCCAGAGCGTTGTAACAGGTGTTCAGCGTGGCGCCGGGGAACCAGCGGTAGAACGGGGCGTCCGAGTCGTCGAGGGCCGAGGTCGGCGGGGTGTACCAGTCGACCGCGTCGGCCGCGGAGAGCCAGAACGCCTCCCGGTCATCGCTCGCCTGCGTGAACGCCTCGCTGTAGCTGCCCATGGCCATCCCTTCACCGTCGTCCCCGTCACCCTCCTCGCGGAGCGCACTCCAGACATTCACGCCGGTGCCGCACCGCCCTTCGAGGGTATCGGTGTGACGGCCACCACCACACGTGATCCCCGGTCCTGCGCCGACCGGTCAGCGGCTCGCGCCGAGCGGTCAGTACAGGTACTTGCGATACTGCTCGTCGGTTTCCCGGTCGTCGACCAACGGGACGTCGAGGCCGGGCATGACCATCCTGGTGATGGCGGCCACCGACGGCAGACTGCGAGGAGTCCAGGTCTCCGGCTTCCACAGATCCGCACGCAGGAACGCCTTGGAACAGTGGTAGAAGACTTCTTCGACGTCGATCTCCACGGCCAGGATCGGACGCTTCCCCTTGACCGCCAGTGCGTCGAAGTAGTCACCGTCGTCGACGACACGGGCCGCACCGTTGACCCGCAGGGTGTCGCTACGGCCGGGGACGACGAAGACGGTGCCCGCGTGCGGGTTACGCAGGATGTTCAGATAACCGTCGACGCGTCTGTTGCCGGGACGTTCCGGAATCGCGATACGGGTGTCGTCGACGACGTGCACCACTTTTCCGGCGGGGTCTCCCTTGGGTGAGACGTCGACTCGTCCGTGTGCGTCGGAGGTGGCCAGGAACACCACCGGTGAGGCGGCCAGCCACGCTCTGTCGATGTCCGACAGTGCCGGCCTGACCTTGTCGCGGATGGCGGCAGCCGGTTCGCCGACGATCTGGCGTAGGCGAGCCTCGTCGGTGATCTGCATGGCCCCATCGTGTCAGGTGTCAGTCGGCGATCCGCACCTCGACCCCGTCGGCAAACCGGTAGGGCCCGGCCATCAACAGACCGCCGAAGTGCTTCCGCAGCCGCGACATCTCGGCGCGCACCGTCACGGTCCGGTCGTCGACACCGAAGAGGTGGGTCGACATCTGTGCCGCGGTGACGCCGCTGCGGTGCCGAGCGAGATAGGTGAGGATGTCGCCGTGCCGCGGCGAACACTGATGGGTCCATCCGCCACTGGCACCGTCGACCGTGATCTCCACGCGTCGGTCGCCGGACGCACCGGTCACCGTCCGCACACCGACCCGCGTCAGGGACGCATCCGCCGCGTCGGTGACGCGCACCAGCCAACCGCCCGGCAGTGCCTCGACGTCGCACTCTCCCAGCGCGGAGACAAACGTGCGACCGGGTCCGACGCCGCGCGGCAGGATCAGCCGCGACCGCGGTGACACCGTGTCCACCGCCGCCACCCAGCCGTCGACATCCACGGCCAGCGCCGGCCCCGGCGAGCGAGCCAGAATCGGTGCGGCGACCGCCCGCAGGGAGTCCAGACGGCGGCGATGCTGTTCACGAAGCTCCGATTCGGCCAGCCGGGCGACGGCGTGCACGAGCGCGAGCGTGGTCGGGTGGATCGTGGCGGCCGGCCCGCTGACGTCGACGACGCCCAATACCGCCCCGGTCCGGGGGTCCTTGATGGGCGCACCGGAACATGTCCACGAATGGTGACTGCGGACGAAGTGTTCGGCGGAGAACACCTGGACGGGTCTGCCGGACATCAGGGCGGTGCCGATCGCATTCGTGCCCACCGAGTATTCGGCCCAGTCGGCGCCCTCGATGAAGCCCAGGTGATCGGCTCGGGTCAGGACCTTCGACGATCCGCTACGCCACAGCACGTGTCCGCGCGCGTCCGCGATCACCAGGATGTTGTCGCCGTCGGCGATGAGCGCGTCCAACCCGCGGGCGAGTTCGTCGACGACCCCGACGAGTCCCGACTCGCGGCGCCGCTCCTCGAGCTCGTCGAACTCCAGGGTGCGCTCGACCACGCAGTCGGTGTCCGGGTCGAGCCCGGCCCTGCGGAGTCGTTGCCACGAATCGTCGATCACGCTGCGCGGACGGGCCGGCATGCGTTCACCCGACATCGCGGCGTGGTGCACCGCGCTCAGGATGTACGCGAACTCGCGCGGATCGTCGCCCGCCTGGACGGCCGGCTCGAGATCCGGTGGGGACTCAGAGGCAATCATCACCACCGATTGTGCTCCCCATCACAGCCGTCCGGCAACGAACCTTCCCCCTCGCAACCCCCTGCAACCCTTGCCGAGCCCGGCGGTCGGGGCGTCTGCTGAGACCACACGGTGTGGTCCGCATCACCATCAGCGGCCGCCCGCCACCGTCTTGAGACCCCGAGGAGCCACCATGACCCAGACATTGGAACCGGTCGTCACCACCGAACGCACACCGCAACAGCGGATCGACGCCTGGCTCCAGGAGTTCGAATCCGCCCTGACCGCGCTCGACATCAGCCGTGCCACGAGCGCCTTCCTCACCGACAGTTACTGGCGTGACCTCACCGCGTTCACCTGGAACATCACCACCGTCGAGGGGCACGAACAGATCGCCGACATGCTGACCGCCCGTCTCGCCGACACCCGGCCGTCGGGATTCGCGACCACCGAACCGGCGGCGGACGACGGCGACGGCGTCGCCTCGGCGTTCATCACCTTCGAGACCGCCGTCGGCCGCTGCGAGGGCCATCTTCGGATCAGGCCCGACGACGCCGAGGGCAACCAGGACAGGGCGTGGACACTGCTCACCACGTTGCAGGAACTCAAGGGGCACGAGGAGCCGGCGAAGTCCCGCCGCGCACTCGGCGCCGTCCACGGTTCCGACACCGACACCCGGTCATGGGCCGAGAAGAAGGCCCAGGAGGAGCATGAACTCGGCCGCTCGGTGCAGCCCTATGTGCTGGTCATCGGAGGCGGGCAGGGCGGCATCGCGCTGGGGGCGCGACTACGCCAGCTCGGTGTCCCGTCCATCGTCGTCGACCGCCACGAACGTCCCGGCGATCAGTGGCGCAAGCGGTACAAGTCGCTGTGCCTGCACGACCCGGTCTGGTACGACCACCTGCCGTACCTCCCCTTCCCGGACAACTGGCCGGTGTTCGCGCCGAAGGACAAGATCGGCGACTGGCTCGAGTTCTACACCAAGGTCATGGAGGTTCCGTACTGGAGCAAGACCACCTGCCTGTCGGCGTCCTACGACGACGAGCAGGAGCGCTGGACCGTCGAGATCGACCGCGACGGCGAGGCGATGACCCTGCATCCGACCCAGCTGGTGCTGGCCACCGGGATGTCCGGCAAGCCCGCCATCCCCACGGTGCCCGGCCAGGACATCTTCGCGGGCGAACAGCATCACTCCAGCGCGCACCCCGGGCCCGACGACTACGCGGGCAAGAAGGTGGTGGTGATCGGCTCGAACAACTCGGCTCACGACATCTGTAAGGCGCTGGTGGACAACGGGGTCGACGCGACCATGGTGCAGCGTTCGTCGACCCACATCGTGAAGTCCGATTCGCTCCGATCCATCGCCCTCGGCGGCCTCTACAGTGAGGAAGCCGTCGAAGCGGGGATGACCACCAAGAAGGCGGATCTCACCTTCGCCTCGCTGCCCTACCGGATCATGCATCAGTTCCAGGTGCCCGTGTACGACCGAATCCGCGAGCAGGACAAAGAGTTCTACGACCGTCTCGAGGCCGCCGGATTCCAGCTCGACTTCGGCGACGACGACTCGGGCCTGTTCATGAAGTACCTACGGCGCGGCTCCGGCTACTACATCGATGTCGGTGCCAGCGAGCTCATCGCCGACGGCACGATCAACCTCGTACACGGCCAGCTCGACCATCTCACCGAGAACACCGTGGTGCTCTCGGACGGCACCGAGCTCGACGCCGACGTCGTGGTCTACGCGACGGGATTCGGCTCCATGAACGGCTGGGCTGCCGACCTGATGGGCCAGGAGGTGGCCGACCGCGTCGGCAAGGTCTGGGGATTGGGGTCGGATACCACCAAGGACCCGGGACCATGGGAGGGCGAGCAACGCAACATGTGGAAGCCGACGCAGCAACCCGGATTGTGGTTCCACGGCGGCAATCTCCATCAGTCGCGCCACTACTCGCTGTACCTCGCGCTCCAATTGAAGGCACGCTACGAGGGGCTGCCCACCCCGGTCTACGGTCTCGCCGACGTCCATCACCTCAGTTAGGAGCGAGGCCGGCGGCGGAGTCCGGAAAATGTTTGTGACATGGAAAATGCCCCGCAACCTGGTGGTTGCGGGGCATTTTCAAGTTGTGTTCGGCGGTGTCCTACTCTCCCACACTGATTAGGGTGCAGTACCATTGGCGCTGGAGGGCTTAGCTTCCGGGTTCGGAATGGGGCCGGGCGTTTCCCCTCCGCTATAGCCGCCGTAACTTTATAAAACAGCACACATACTGTTTGTTTAAACGGTTGTGTGTTGTTTCAGAAGTGTCATAGTGGATGCGAACACACAAACATACTGGTGTATGTGATGTGTGGGTGTTGTTGGTAAGTCCTCGGCCGATTAGTACCAGTCACCTGAACCTATTGCTAGGCGTACAGTTCTGGCCTATCAACCCCATGGTCTGTAGGGGGCCTTAACCACTCAAGGTGGTGAGAAACCTCATCTTGGAACAGGCTTCCCGCTTAGATGCTTTCAGCGGTTATCCCTTCCGAACGTAGCTAACCAGCAGTGCTCCTGGCGGAACAACTGGCACACCAGAGGTTCGTCCGTCCCGGTCCTCTCGTACTAGGGACAGGTTTCCTCAAGTTTCTAACGCGCGCGGCGGATAGAGACCGAACTGTCTCACGACGTTCTAAACCCAGCTCGCGTGCCGCTTTAATGGGCGAACAGCCCAACCCTTGGGACCTACTCCAGCCCCAGGATGCGACGAGCCGACATCGAGGTGCCAAACCATCCCGTCGATATGGACTCTTGGGGAAGATCAGCCTGTTATCCCCGGGGTACCTTTTATCCGTTGAGCGACACCGCTTCCACTTGCCGGTGCCGGATCACTAGTCCCGACTTTCGTCCCTGCTCGACATGTACGTCTCACAGTCAAGCTCCCTTGTGCACTTACACTCAACACCTGATTGCCAACCAGGCTGAGGGAACCTTTGGGCGCCTCCGTTACTTTTTAGGAGGCAACCGCCCCAGTTAAACTACCCACCAGGCACTGTCCCTGAACCCGATCAGGGTCCGAGGTTAGAAGTCCAATACGATCAGAGTGGTATTTCAACAACGACTCCATGAACACTGGCGTGCCCACTTCACAGTCTCCCACCTATCCTACACAAACCGAACCGAACACCAATACCAAGCTATAGTGAAGGTCCCGGGGTCTTTTCGTCCTGCCGCGCGTAACGAGCATCTTTACTCGTACTGCAATTTCGCCGAGTCTGTGGTTGAGACAGCAGAGAAGTCGTTACGCCATTCGTGCAGGTCGGAACTTACCCGACAAGGAATTTCGCTACCTTAGGATGGTTATAGTTACCACCGCCGTTTACTGGGGCTTAAATTCTCAGCTTCGCCACCCGAAAGTGACTAACCGGTCCTCTTAACCTTCCAGCACCGGGCAGGCGTCAGTCCGTATACATCGTCTTACGACTTCGCACGGACCTGTGTTTTTAGTAAACAGTCGCTTCTCTCTGGTCTCTGCGACCCACACCAGCTCAAGCAGTAAATGCCGTCACCAGTCTGGGTCCCCCTTCTCCCGAAGTTACGGGGGCATTTTGCCGAGTTCCTTAACCACAGTTCTCTCGATCGCCTTAGTATTCTCTACCTGACCACCTGTGTCGGTTTGGGGTACGGGCCGTGTACCAACTCACTAGAGGCTTTTCTCGGCAGCATAGGATCATGGAATTCGCCTCAACGGCTACGCATCACCTCTCAGGCTGTATGTGTCCCGGATTTACCTAGAACACGCCCTACAGGCTTACACCAGTACTACCACTCACTGGCCCCACTACCTTCCTGCGTCACCCCATCGCTTGCCTACTACCAGCCGAGGTCCCATGCATCCACCAACTCGAGACCCGAAGGCCTTCTCGTGGTTTCAGGATGGTTAGTACAACTGATTCAGCATGGGCGCGGATACACGGGTACGGGAATATCAACCCGTTGTCCATCGACTACGCCTGTCGGCCTCGCCTTAGGTCCCGACTCACCCTGGGCGGATTAACCTGGCCCAGGAACCCTTGGTCATTCGGCGGCAGAGTTTCTCACTCTGCTTTCGCTACTCATGCCTGCATTCTCACTCCCACACCCTCCACCACTAGATCACTCTGTGGCTTCCACGGATGCAGGACGCTCCCCTACCCACCCACACACCTGGTTCACCCCCGTAAGGGAAGAACGGGCTATTGTGTGAGTGCCGCGGCTTCGGCGGTGTACTTGAGCCCCGCTACATTGTCGGCGCAGGATCACTTGACCAGTGAGCTATTACGCACTCTTTCAAGGGTGGCTGCTTCTAAGCCAACCTCCTGGTTGTCTTCGCGACCCCACATCCTTTTCCACTTAGTACACGCTTAGGGGCCTTAGCCGGCGATCTGGGCTGTTTCCCTCTCGACTACGAACCTTATCGCCCGCAGTCTCACTGCCACACTCTCACTTACCGGCATTCGGAGTTTGGCTGACGTCAGTAACCCTGTGGGGCCCATCGGCCATCCAGTAGCTCTACCTCCGGTAAGAAACATGTGACGCTGCACCTAAATGCATTTCGGGGAGAACCAGCTATCACGGAGTTTGATTGGCCTTTCACCCCTACCCACAACTCATCCCCTCCATTTTCAACTGAAGTGGGTTCGGGCCTCCACGACGTCTTACCGTCGCTTCACCCTGGCCATGGGTAGATCACTCCGCTTCGGGTCTAGACCCGGCGACTCAAACGCCCTATTCAGACTCGCTTTCGCTACGGCTACCCCACACGGGTTAACCTCGCCACCGAGCACTAACTCGCAGGCTCATTCTTCAAAAGGCACGCCATCACCCACCACCACAAGGGTGCACAGGCTCTGACGGATTGTAAGCGTCCGGTTTCAGGTACTATTTCACTCCCCTCCCGGGGTACTTTTCACCTTTCCCTCACGGTACTTGTCCGCTATCGGTCACCAGGAAGTATTCAGGCTTACCGGGTGGTCCCGGCAGATTCACAGCAGATTCCACGAGCCCGCTGCTACTTGGGAAAATTCATCACGCAAGACCACATGTTTTCAGCTACCGGACTCTCACCGACTACGGCAGACCATTCCAGGCCACTTCACCTAACACATGGTTTTCTGACTCACGCCCAGACAGGTAGATCTGAGAAGATGAACCCCAACCCCACACACACAACCCCTACCCGGTTACACATGCGCATGGTTTAGCCTCCTCCGCTTTCGCTCGCCACTACTCACGGAATCACAATTGTTTTCTCTTCCTATGGGTACTGAGATGTTTCACTTCCCCACGTTCCCCCCACACAGCCTATACATTCAGCTGGTGGTAACACGACATCACTCGTGCTGGGTTTCCCCATTCGGACACCCTCGGATCACAGCTCGTTTGACAACTCCCCGAGGACTATCGCGGCCTACCACGTCCTTCATCGGCTCCTGGTACCAAGGCATCCACCGAACGCCCTTAAACACTTACAACAACACCTACAAACAACCCCCCACCCAACACAACCCGAAGGCCATGCCAGCGAGGGACCAAATGTAGACATCACAAAACATTTTCTGCTAAATCACAGACCAACAAAAATTGTTGATTTGAAATAAAGATGCTCGCATCCACTATGCACTTCTCAAACAACACACACCACCCCAGCTCACGAGCCTCCGCACCCCATCACAGGACACCTCAACAGCACGATCACCAAGACAGCTAGGTCAGAGACAACCCGATACACACCCCAAAAGGCATGCCGCGTGTTCTCTCAGAACCCCGATAGTGTGACAAGAACACACCCACCTCACAGTGAGCGTCGACCGATGACCCCGGCATGAGCCGGCACCACCACATGGCCTGTCTGATGTTTCACCCTGAACACACACTCGCCGCAGAACATACGCCCACAGAAACGAGTGTTGTTGTGTGCTCCTTAGAAAGGAGGTGATCCAGCCGCACCTTCCGGTACGGCTACCTTGTTACGACTTCGTCCCAATCGCCGATCCCACCTTCGACAGCTCCCTCCCACAAGGGGTTAGGCCACCGGCTTCGGGTGTTACCGACTTTCATGACGTGACGGGCGGTGTGTACAAGGCCCGGGAACGTATTCACCGCAGCGTTGCTGATCTGCGATTACTAGCGACTCCGACTTCATGGGGTCGAGTTGCAGACCCCAATCCGAACTGAGACTGGCTTTAAGGGATTCGCTCCACCTCACGGTCTCGCAGCCCTCTGTACCAGCCATTGTAGCATGTGTGAAGCCCTGGACATAAGGGGCATGATGACTTGACGTCATCCCCACCTTCCTCCGAGTTGACCCCGGCAGTCTCCTGCAAGTCCCCGGCATAACCCGCTGGCAATACAGGACAAGGGTTGCGCTCGTTGCGGGACTTAACCCAACATCTCACGACACGAGCTGACGACAGCCATGCACCACCTGTACACCAACCACAAGGGGGGCTATATCTCTATAGCTTTCTGGTGTATGTCAAACCCAGGTAAGGTTCTTCGCGTTGCATCGAATTAATCCACATGCTCCGCCGCTTGTGCGGGCCCCCGTCAATTCCTTTGAGTTTTAGCCTTGCGGCCGTACTCCCCAGGCGGGGTACTTAATGCGTTAGCTACGGCACGGATTCCGTGAAAAGGAACCCACACCTAGTACCCACCGTTTACGGCGTGGACTACCAGGGTATCTAATCCTGTTCGCTACCCACGCTTTCGCTCCTCAGCGTCAGTTACTACCCAGAGACCCGCCTTCGCCACCGGTGTTCCTCCTGATATCTGCGCATTTCACCGCTACACCAGGAATTCCAGTCTCCCCTGTAGTACTCAAGTCTGCCCGTATCGCCTGCACGCCTGCAATTGAGTTGCAGAATTTCACAGACGACGCGACAAACCGCCTACGAGCTCTTTACGCCCAGTAATTCCGGACAACGCTCGCACCCTACGTATTACCGCGGCTGCTGGCACGTAGTTGGCCGGTGCTTCTTCTCCAGGTACCGTCACTTGCGCTTCGTCCCTGGTGAAAGAGGTTTACAACCCGAAGGCCGTCATCCCTCACGCGGCGTCGCTGCATCAGGCTTGCGCCCATTGTGCAATATTCCCCACTGCTGCCTCCCGTAGGAGTCTGGGCCGTGTCTCAGTCCCAGTGTGGCCGATCACCCTCTCAGGTCGGCTACCCGTCGTCGCCTTGGTAGGCCATTACCCCACCAACAAGCTGATAGGCCGCGGGCCCATCCCACACCGCAAAAGCTTTCCACCAACCCCCATGCGAGGGAAGGTCATATCCGGTATTAGACCCAGTTTCCCAGGCTTATCCCAGAGTGCAGGGCAGATCACCCACGTGTTACTCACCCGTTCGCCACTCGAGTACCCAGCAAGCTGGGCCTTTCCGTTCGACTTGCATGTGTTAAGCACGCCGCCAGCGTTCGTCCTGAGCCAGGATCAAACTCTCCATGAAAAAATAGCGAAACAACCAACCCCCAAAAGAGCCGGCATTTCAACACAATCAGGAAAGCAAAACCTGACCAATCCAAAAACTAGCAACACCCACCCCAAAAAGGCAGATGCCACAAAAACAAACAAAAACATCTACATCCATAAAGAATGCTCGATGCCAAATTGGCATCAGACAATTCATCATCACACTATCGAGTTCTCAAAGAACACACACCCACCAGCTACCCACCCCACAAAGGAGGCTCTCACCAGCAGACTTCAGTTCTGTCCTACCAGTCAACCCCGTCTCCGAGGCAACTTTTCCAGCCTACCAGACCCGATCTTCAGTCCGCAACTCCGAAGAATCTCGAACTCAAGGGATCATGGTAACCCCGAACAACCAATCCCAGACACAAAGTCTGGAACCAGAAACCCAGGGACGGCCAACGAAAAACCCGGTCCCCACTCCCCGCCTTCAGACCCTCACAGGTCTTCCGGGGCGGCGCCGTGGCTCGCTGACTGGAATGAAGTTACGCAGGCGTGCGCCGAACGTCAAATCGCCTGGTCAGGCCCAACGACGCGGTAACACCGCAGCCGAAGCGTCAGCAGAAGGCCGAAGCCTCGATCGAAGACGCAGACCACCGTCCCCGCCCCGGTCCGCATATGACAAGAACCCCCGCCCGGATATCCCGGGCGGGGGTTCTTGTTTTTGTAGCGGGGACAGGATTTGAACCTGCGACCTCTGGGTTATGAGCCCAGCGAGCTACCGAGCTGCTCCACCCCGCGTTGGTGTGAACACAACGTTACACAGAGGTTCGTCAGCGATGCAAATCGGTACGGAAACCCGGTCCGACCTGGGCCTACTCGCGTGACGGCGGTCACTGACGGACCTGTAATCCGAGGTCGGGGCGCGTCCGTCAGGAAGGTCGTGGTCGCGCGGAGCCATGTGAGCTGAGTCACATGGGGCGTAGACTCGGCGCACGAGATCATCCGGGCCGAGGAGGGACCATGTCCACGCACCGTTTCCACCACGAGAGTCACGGCAACCACCCGATGAGCTACATCGGATTCGTGCTCGCCCTCGGCGGTTTCGCGATGGCCGCCTTGTGGCTGGTCAACATGGCCGCCGGCAACGTCGGTGCCGCAATCGTGTGCGGCCTGCTCACGGTCGCCGCGTTTGCCATCGCCGTCTCGATCTTCTTCTCGCTCTCCCACCGGTACCACCACAGTCCGGTACTCCCGGACAACACCCCAGACGAGACCGAGCGCTATGTGCGCAAGTACCGCGGCTAGCGGCACCTCACGCACATAGCGCTCGGAATCGTTCTCCCCCCGGGCCGTCTCGGCCCGGGGAACTGACTAGTTCTGCGCCGGCAGCGACTCGTACGTCGCGACCGCCTTGCTCAGTTGATCGAGCGCAGCGCCGTAGGCGGCGAAGTCGCCCTTCGTCTGCGCCGCCCGCAGTGCGGAGATCGCATCGCCGATGGCCTTCGCGGCAGCGTCACGCTCCGGCGAATCCCGCTGCTGCGGAGGCTGATTCGGCGTCGGTGTACCGCTCTGGTCCGAGGTCTGATCCGACTCGGACGTCGGATTGTCACCGGGGACCACGCCGGCGGCCGGGGTGATCCCGACCTGGCGGAGCGCCTCGGCGGTCGTCGGCGCATAGCCGATACGCGCCTCGCGCTCCTTCGGCTCGTAGCGGGTGATGACCCGGAACAGCCTCGGGAATGCCTCCTCACCCTGCGCCTGCGCATACATCGGGACCACGTAGAGGATGCCATTGTCGCCCACCGGCAACGTCAGCAGATTACCGAAGGTGACCTTGGCCGTGTTCTCGAGCGACTTCAGCGACTCAGCGACGCGCCCATCGGTCTTCATCGGGTTGAACGCCTGCTTGGGGCCCGACCGCTGAGCATTACCCGGCAATTCCTTGACCGTCATCTGCCCGTAGTTCTCGGGGTTCGACGACACGGTCACGTAGGCACCGAGGATCGGGCGGTTGAGTCGGGTCAGCACCGACGTCAGCTGGAAGGTGGGCTTACCACTCTCCGGGTCCGAGGCCACGAAGTAGTACGGCGGCTGATCGAGACCGCGCTGCTCTGCATCGGGGCTCGTCGGATCCGAGGGCACCGACCAGAAGTCGCTCGCCTGGAAGAACGTCTGAGGCGACTCGACGTGGTAGCGCGTCAACAGGGCCCGCTGGATCTTGAAGAGGTCCTCGGGGTACCGGATGTGATCCCGCAGCGAGGTCTGCTTGTCGAAATCGGCACGCGACTTGACGGTGCCCGGGAAGACCTTCATCCAGGTGTCCAGAACCGGGTCCTCCGCGTCGAACTGGTAGAGCTCGACTTCGCCGGTGTAGGCATCGACCGTCGCCTTCACCGAGTTACGCACGTACGACACGGTCTTGTTGATCTGAGTACGACCGGTCTGTCCGGGGTTGAGATCCTGGGCGTCGGCGGTCGCGCTCTGCAGCGACGTCGGCTGCGAGTACGGGTAGTTGTCGAGCGTCGTGTAACCGTCGACGATCCACTTGATCGAGCCGTCCTCCATGACCGCCGGATACGTCTTGGAATCGACGGTCAGCCACGGTGCGACCTTCTTGACACGGTCTCGCGGGTCCCGGTTGTAGATGATCTTCGACGCCGAGTTGATCTCACCCGACAGCAGGAAGTTGCGCTCGGCGTACTTGCCCGCATACAGCATCCGGTTGAACCAGTTGCCCAGCGAGACGCCGGCCGGTCCCTGATAGGTGTACTTGTCGTCGCCGATGTCGTGCTCACGGGCATCGCCGTTCTCGGAACCGACGATCGCGTAATCCGGATCGATCTTGGCGAGCAGCTCACCGAAGTAGATCCGGGGCTGGGTCACCTTGATCGGCGCATCGCGCTTGTACGCCTCGCTCTGGTAGTTCGAGGTGTCACTGACGTAATAGAACGGGTCACCGCCGCCGTCGATGTCGTTGACATCGGCGGACTCGTTCACCCTGTTGGCCGGCGCGGCGACGAAGCCGTCTCCGTGGGTGTAGACGAGGTGCTTGTTCAGCCAGTTCTGCTGGTTCTCCAGGTAACGGCTCGGGTCGAGTTCGCGGACCGCGACGACGAAGTCGCGCAGTTCCCCGTCGATCCGGTAACGGTCCACCGCCAACTGCGTCGGGAAGCCGTAGAAGTTCTGGCGCTGCTGCTGCTGGATGAACGTCGGCGACACCACGTTGGGGTCGAGGATTCGCACGTTCGACAGCGTCGGGATGTCGCTGTTGACCAGCGCCGGGTTGGCGGGTTCGTCCGTCCAGTCGGGCTGCGTTATCACGTTGTCGGGGCCGATCGCATATGCCTCACGCGTGGAGTTGATGGCCCGCTGTATGTATTCGGCCTCCTTCTGCGCCGCGTTCGGCTTGACCGAGAACTGCTCCATCGACAGCGGCCAGCCGACGCCGATCAGCAGGGCCGAGAACAGCATCAGCACCGTCGCCAGCGCCGGGACCCGGAGATCACGCAGCACGATGCCGGCGAAGAACGCCACCGCACAGATGACCGCGATCGCCATCAGGATGAGCTTCGACGGCAACACCGCGTTGATGTCGGTGTAGCTCGCACCTGGGAAGATCTCGGATTTTCGCTGACTCGACAGCAGGTTGTATCGATCGAGCCAGTACGCGGCCGCCTTCAGCAGGAGGAACGTACCGGCGAGAACTGCCAGCTGGATGCGCGCCGCGGTGGTCACCGTGCCGCCACCTTGCCCGAGGCGGATGCCGCCGAAGACGTAGTGCGTCACGAGGTTGGCGAGGAATGCCACCACGACCACGACGAAGAGCAGGTTCAGCACGAAGCGATAGAACGGCAGGTCGAACGCGTAGAAGCCGATGTCCAGGTTGAACTGGGGGTCGGTCCTACCGAACGAGGTGCCGTTGAGGAACATCTGGACCGTTGCCCAAGAGCCCTGGGCCACCAGCCCGGCGAGTGCACCGATGATCAGCGCGGGCACCACGGCGAACCAGCGCACCTTGCCCATGATGGCCGTGCGGTAGCGGGCCAGTGGATCGTTCGGACCGGATGTCGGGACGAACACCGGACGGGACCGGTACGCCAGCGACACCGCGCCGAAGATGATCAGGGCGACGACCACAGCGGTGATCAGGAACAGGATCACCCGGGTCCAGACGACCTTGCTGAAGACGCCCGAATACCCGACGTCGGAGAACCAGAGCCAGTCCGTGGCCAACCCGATCAGCCGTGGCCCCACGAGTAGGAGGACCAGCACGGCGACGCCGAGTCCGATGATGATCTTGCTCCTGCGTGACAGTGTCGGCATACCCGCCGGCCCTCGGACGCTCACCAGACTCACTCTCCAAAGCTCTCAATTCGGACATCACCCACGCACTGAGTCCTGCTGGGCGTGGTGCCCACTGTACTGGCACCACCTGAGCGACCAAGTCACTCGGGCGCCCGGACAACGATCGCGAGCCCGCCCGGGTTCCCGGCGGCGAGTCCCCTGTCGTGGAAGTCGTCGGCCGCCGGGCAAGATGGGCGGGTGTCCGACACCCCGATCACCCCGCGCGGCCTGCCCACCGACGACCTTGGTCGTGCTCTGAGCGAGATCATGGAACACGTCGACGCCGCCGGCTGGGGGCAGTCACCGTCGGTGTTCGCACTCGTGCCCACCGCCCTGCTCACCGAACGTGTACCCGGCGTGATCGCCGACGACGGCTCGGTGTTCACCCCCGTCGAGGAGGAGTGCCCGGACCTCGACGAGTTCCTGGCCACCGCGTGGTGGCCGGATTCGGTCGAGGGGGCGGCGGTCGCGATGGAGATCGTCGTCGCGGACCCGGAATCCGAGGACGACACCGTTCCGCGCTACACCGTCGCAGATCACGACGATGCGGGCACGGACACCGAGATCGCGCGGCTGGTCGTCGGCGTGCTGCGCAACGGCACCGACCTCGCCCTCCTGCGCCCGGCTTCGGGCGAGACGCCGGAACTACTCACCCACCCCCAGCTCGCGACCGAGCTGCGGGCCGCGCTGCACGGGACCTTCGCCCCGGACGCGCCCGGGTCCTGACGGCCGCACCCCGAGGCGTCAGCAGGTCGGCGCGGGCCGTCCGTCGCCGATGGCGTCGAGCGCGTCGATGGCGCCTTCGAGTGTCTCCACCTTGATGAGCTCGAGTCCGTCGGGCCGGTCGGAGGTCGCCTCGGCACAGTTGCGCGCCGGGACCAGGAACACCGTCGCGCCTGCGTCGCGGGCCGCGAGGGTCTTGTGGGTGATGCCGCCGATGGGCCCGACGTCGCCGTCGACCGAGATCGTGCCGGTCCCCGCGATGAACTTGCCGTGGGTGAGTTCGCCCGGGCTCAACTTGTCGATGACCGCGAGCGCCAACATCATTCCGGCCGACGGTCCGCCGATGTCGCCGACGGTGTAGGTGACATCGAGTGTCGGGTCGGCGTTGACAACCTCGGGGACCACCCCGAGGTAACCGGCCTTCTGGTCGTCGGGATGGGCGGCGAGTGTCACCGTGACGGTCTCGGGGGTGCCCTGGCGGACGATCTCGAGCGGCAACACCGTGCCGGGCGGGTTCGCCGCGACCACCTTGCGCAGCTCGGCACTCGTCTCGACCTTCACGCCACCGACCTCGACCACCTCGTCGCCGGCACGCAAGACGTCGGCCGCGGGGCCGTCGGGGCCCACGCTCGCGATCCGCAGTGCGGTCGGACGGTCGAGGTAACGCAGGGCAGCGACGGTGGCGTTCTCCTCCGAACCCACCATCTGGTCGGCGTTGTCCTGCTGCACCTGCTCGGTCGTGCGGTCCGGCGGGTAGACCTGGTCGCGCGGGGTCAGTGCATACGTGCCCGAGAGCCACATCCCGAGCGCCTTGAACAACGAGATCCCGTCGGTCACCGAGACGGTCGTGAGGTTGAGATTGCCCGTCGTCGGATCGGTCGGCGCCCCATCGATCTGCACGACCTTGCGCTCGACGACCTTGCCGTCGTCCTCCACCTTGGCGGTGCCGAGCGTGTTCAGCGTCGGTCCGGGGCCGAGCGCCGCGTAAGGCACCTGAACCTGCGTACCCACCACCAGCAACGCCAGCAGGACCACGGTGCTGACCGCGGCCGTGGCGATCCTTCGGAATCGAGGGCTCGAACTCATTCCGCACACGATAGTGCCCCGTCCTGAGCCCTTGAGGACTACGCGCACGGCGAACAACCGCCCCGGCTTTTCGGCTCCACCGGGCGGTACGGTGGAGCCCATGAGTGATCTGCCCTTCGGCTTCTCGGCGTCCGGTGACGGCGACGACGACCGCGACAAGAACAGCGGCGACAAGAACAAGCCGGGCAACAATCCCGGCGGCAACCCCTTCGGTGGGTCCGACCCGTTCGGATTCGGTTCCGGCGGAGCGGGTTTCGGCGGTGACTTCGACCCGTCGAAGATCGATCCGAACATGATCGGCCAGATGTTCTCCCAACTCGGGAGCATGTTCAGCGGGATGGGCGCGGGCATGGCCGGCGGCGGCGCCGGTCCGGTCAACTATCAGGTGGCCACCAACCTCGCGCGCCAGCAGATCGGGTCGTTCACGCCCATCCTGGACAAGGAGATCTCGGCGTCCTCCGACGCCGTACGGCTCGCCGACGTGTGGCTCGACGACGCGACCACCTTCCCCAGCGGTGTCACCCAGACCCTCGCCTGGACCCCGGTGCAGTGGCTCGAGGAGTCCATGGACACCTGGAAGGGACTGTGCGATCCGGTTGCCGAGCAGCTGGCCCGGGCGTGGAAGGACAATCTGCCCGCCGAGGCCGCACAGTTCGCCGGACCGATGCTGGGCATGCTCACGCAGATGAGCGGGATGGCCTTCGGCACCCAACTCGGCCAGGGTCTCGGCCAGCTCGCCAAAGAGGTCCTGACCTCCACTGACGTCGGCCTGCCGCTCGCACCCGAGGGCATCGCGGTGTTGCTGCCGGAGGCCATCGCGAAGTTCGCCGAGGGCCTCGAACAGCCCGGCCAGGAGATCATCGTCTTCCTCGCCGCCCGGGAGGCCGCCCATGTGCGGCTGTTCACCCACGTCGGCTGGCTGCGCCAGCGGCTGCTGACCACCGTCGAGGAATACGCCCGCGGGATCAGCATCGACTTCAGCGGGATCACCGACGCCACCGCGAGCATCGATCCCACCGAACTGCTGTCCGATCCGTCGAAGCTCGAGGAGCTCATCAGCAACTCGACCTCCTTCGAGCCCACCACCACTCCCGAACAGAAGGCGGCGCTGGTCCGTCTCGAGACCCTGCTGGCACTCATCGAGGGATGGGTGGAACAGGTGGTGACCCGGGCGCTGGGCGATCGCATCCCCAGCACCGCCGCACTGACCGAGACCATGCGCCGGCGCCGCGCCTCGGGCGGACCCGCCGAGCAGACCTTCGCCACACTCGTCGGTCTCGAACTGCGCCCGCGCAAGGTTCGCGAGGCCTCGGAACTGTGGCGCCGCGTCCTCGAGGCCACCGATGTCGCCACCCGCGACGGCATCTGGGCCCACCCCGACCTGCTTCCCGACGCCGACGACCTCGACAATCCGGCCGGGTTCATCGACCGGCTGCTCGGCGGCGACGAACTCGACGACCCGATGGCACAGCTGGAGAAGACGATCGCCGCCGAGCGCGCGCGCGAGGCCGACGGCAAACAGAACGGTCCGAGGAACGAGGGCGACGGAAGCACGGAGGCGGGCGGATCGTAGAGCTCCACAGACGGCCCCGGCTCCGACCATGCTGTGGATAACCTGTCCGGTCGCCGTCGGCGGGGCCCCATCGCTGGCAGAGTGGCCGCATGTCGCGAGCTCGCACCGTACCCGAGGCAATTCCGGCCCCGGTCGGGGCGTCACCGTCGCCGATCCTGAGTACGGGGGTGCCCCTGCTCCGGCCGGGCACGCCGCTCCTCGTCCGGCCCGGCAACGTGGTGCACATCGGGATCGACCCCGCCGACAGCATCGTCGTGGAGGTCGACACGCCGGTGTCGGCGCACAGCGTCGTGGCACTGTTGCGCTCGCTGGAGAAGCCCTGCACTCCCGAGATCCTCATCCGGCGCGCGCAAGCGGCGGGATTGACCGCCGACGATGTGGAGATCATCCTGGCCGGCCTGGTGGCCGCCGGGCGTGCGATCCCCGCGCCGTCGGATCAGGTCGCCACCCCGCTCCGGCGCGACGACTTCCGCATCCAGATCCATGGGCAGGGGCCGCTGAGCGACGTGCTCACCACGTCGTTGCGTGGTGCCGGGCTGTCGGCGAGCAGGACGATGCACCGGCTCCCCGACGGGTCACTCGACGCGCGGCACACCCGGCTGGTCGTCCTCAGCGATTTTCTCGTACACGATCCTCGCGTGGTGTTCGCGCTGACCAGGGCACGAATCCCCCATCTGCTGGTGCGAGTCCGCGACGGTGTGGGGATCGTCGGACCGCTGGTGCTACCCGGGTTGTCGAGTTGCCTGATGTGCGCCGATCACCATCGATCCGACCTGGACCCGGAATGGCCGACGCTGGCGGTGCAGCTCATCCGCAAGCCCGGGCACGCCGAACCCGCGGTGGTGGCCACCACCGCGGCGATCGCGTACGGACAGATCGAGCGTTTGGTGACGGCGCTCTCCGGCCCGTCCGGCCCAGCCGCTGCGCAACTCGAGCCGCCGCTGTTGAATCGGGTGGTGGAGTTCCGTGACGATCCAGCCCGAATGGACATCACGCGGTGGGCACCGCACCCGGAATGCGATTGTCGTCCCGTGGCGGATTCGCGGGTCAGGTCGTCTAATGTGTGACGCGGAAAGGATGATATGACCGACATCACTCGAGGACAGGGACGCCGGAACGCGAAGTTGGCGTCTCTCCCCATCGGTATGGCCGGACGTGCGGCAGCGGGCTTCGGCAAGCGCATGGTCGGCAGGGACAAGGACGAGGTCAACCAGGAACTCCTCGAGAAGTCCGCGGAGCAGTTGTTCGCGGTCCTCGGCGAGCTCAAGGGCGGCGCCATGAAAGTGGGACAGGCGCTGTCCATCATGGAAGCCGCCATCCCCGACGAGTTCGGTGAGCCCTTTCGTGAAGCTCTCACCAAGTTGCAGGCAGAGGCGCCCCCGATGCCTGCCGACAAGGTCCACAAGGTCCTCGACCAGCAGCTCGGCACCCGCTGGCGCGACCGTTTCAAGGAGTTCTCCGACGAGCCCGCGGCGTCGGCGTCGATCGGTCAGGTCCACAAGGGTGTGTGGTCCGACGGTCGCGAGGTCGCGGTCAAGGTCCAGTACCCCGGAGCCGACCACGCCCTCAAGGCAGATCTGAAGACCCTGTCGCGGATGTCGGGTCTGCTGCAACGCCTGTCGCCGGGTACCGACGTCAAGGCGATGATGGACGAGCTCATCGACCGCACCGAGGCCGAGCTCGACTACCTCGGCGAGGCCGACAACCAGCGCGCGTTCGCGAAGGTCTACGACGGACATCCCGACTTCTTGGTCCCCAAGGTGATCGCCAGCGCCCCCAAGGTGGTGGTGTCGGAGTGGGTCGACGGCGTCGCACTGTCGAAGGTCATCACCACCGGCGACCAGAAGACCCGCGACAACGCGGCCGCGAAGATGGCCGAGTTCGAGGTGAGCTCCCCGTACCGCGTGGGTCTGCTCCACGGTGATCCGCACCCGGGCAACTTCTTCATCGCCGACGACGGCCGCTTCGGCATCCTCGACTTCGGCGCGGTGGGCCACTACCCGGAGGGGCTGCCCCCGGAGACGGGCCCGATCCTGCGGCTCGCCCGTGACCAGAAGTACGACGAGCTCCGCGAGCTCATGGTCTCCGCCGAGTTCATCCGTCCGACGCACGCGGCGAAGGTGACGGCCGAGGATCTCGAGGCGTACCTGCGCCCCTATGTCGATCCGCTGTACTCCGAGTCGTTCCACTTCACGCGCAAGTGGATGCAGCGCGCGGCGGGCAAGGCCACCGACGTCCGCGGCGAGGTGTACAAGACGTCGCGAAACCTCAACGTGCCCAAGCGTTTCGTGATGGTCTTCCGCGTACTCGGCGGCTGCGTCGGCATCGCCTCACAGCTCGAGGCGCACGCGCCGTACCGCGCGATCATGGAGGAATGGGTTCCCGGCCTGGGCGACTGACCCCCACCACGACAGAACACACCGACGCCGCGAGCCGAGTGCTCGCGGCGCCGGTGTTTCTATGCGTCGGTGTTTCTATGCGTCGGTGTTTCTACGCGTCGGTGTTTCTACGCGTCGGTGTTTCTACGCGGCGTTCTTGCGTGGCCGGCCGCGGGGACGCTTGCGCGCGATCACGGCTCCGCGCTCGAAGATCTCGCCGCCCCACACGCCCCAGGGCTCGGCGCGGTCGAGTGCCGCCTGGAGGCACTGGGTCCGCAGCGGACACTCGGCGCACATCGCCTTGGCTCGCTCCAGATCGCGGGGGTCGTCGGCGAACCACAGATCTGCGTCGGTCACCTGACAGGGCAGGTCGAGGCGGGCAGTCGCTGCGAGGTCCGCCGAGATACACGACTCGAGAACGCAATCGACAGTCATTGGGTTACTCCACATCTGCTCGTTTGGGTGTGTTGACCCGAGTCCTCGATGTGGCTCCGTCTCCGCGAACCCTGGTCAGGGCGGTGAACGGAAGACAGAAAGAGGGCCACGGGTTGTCGCCTGTGCGATTCGCCCGTGGCCCGAATGTCTCGGAGGTCTAGCTCCGGGGACTTCGTGTCGAAACGGGGAACCCTTGCGGCGCTCGTGCTGCTGCGGTTGCTGCCGCCGGCGGGGCGATTCGCGCTACATGCGCTGCCGCCGCTGCCAGGTGCACAGCTTCCGAAGGGAGTGCCACCGGAGCTGCATCGGTTGCGCGAGCGCAGCCGACCGGCATCCAGGAGCGGGTGCGACGGGCTTGCACGACGTGGGCCGCTGCCTGGTTCGGCTCGGCCGCAGGCAGGCTGATGCCGGCCTGATACACGTTGATTCCGTTCACTGATCCGCTCCTCTCATCTGCTCGATGACTTCCGTGTGGGAAATGGGGCCTGCGACGCACGCACAGCTTCCCACCCCGTTCTGACGAGAATCAGACTAAGTGCTGCGCCGCAGACCGCACAACCTATTTTTGACCTGCGGTTTTCACGAGTCCGAGGATGTCCTCGCCGTACTCGTCGACCTTCTTCGCCCCGATGCCCGAGATCGACACCAGCGCAGCGGTATCGGTGGGGCGCTGTTCGGCGATCGCGGTCAGCGTCTTGTCGGAGAACACCACGAACGCCGGGACCTTCTTCTCCAGGGCCCGTTCGCGACGCCACTCCTTCAGCGCGACCAGGAGGCCCTCATCGAGGTCCGACGGGCATCCCGCGCACCGCCCGAGCAGCGTCGCCGTCGAATCCATCAACCGCGAACCGCACACCCGGCACGTCGGTCCCCGGCGCGGTGTGCGTTCCTTGGCGATCGGTGAGGCGGGTGATCCGTCGGGGATGAGGTCGGCGAGAAAACGCGAACGGCGACGTGGCCGGCCGCCCTCGTTGCGCGCGAGTGCCCACGACAGGTACAGGTGTATGCGGGCCCGGGTGACGCCCACGTAGAACAGCCGGCGCTCCTCCTCCACGTCCTCCCATGACCCCTTGATGGCCTGGCTGATAGGCAGCGATCCGTCGGTGAGGCCGACGAGGAACACCGCATCCCATTCGAGGCCCTTGGCCGCGTGCAGCGACGACAGCGTCACCCCTTGCACGGTCGGCGGGTGACGCGCCTCGGCGCGGGCCGCGAGCTCGGCGGACAGCTGCGGCAGGGTCAGCTCGGCATTCTCGGCGACCATGTCCTCGGTGAGCTGCACCAATGCCTTCAGCGACTCCCAGCGACTGCGTGCCTGGGCACCGGAGGGTTCTTCCTCGGAGAGTCCGAGTTCGCCGAGGACCGCACGCACGACGTCGAGCGTCGCGACGCCCTCCTTCACCTCGCGGCCGGCGACCGAGGCGAGCTGCCGCATCGCCTGGCGCACCTCGGTGCGCGCGAAGAACGCCTCGCCGCCCCGGACCTGGTACGGAATCCCCGCCTGGGTCAATGCCTGCTCGTAGCTCTCCGACTGGGCGTTGACGCGGTAGAGGATCGCGATCTCCGACGGGGACACCCCGCCCTTGATCAGGTGTTTGATCTCGATCGCGAGCGAGGTCGCGGCGGCGGGTTCGTCGGCGTATTCGGCGAACTCCGGTTCCGGCCCGGCCGGGCGCTGACCGATGAGCCGGAGCCGGGTGCCCGCGATTCGTCCGCGGGCGGCGCCGATCACCCGATTGGCGAGGTCGACGACCTGCGGAGTGGACCGGTAGTCGCGCTCGAGACGCACGACCGTCGCCTCCGGGAACCGGCGGCTGAAGTCGAGCAGGTAGTTCGGGGAGGCGCCGGTGAACGTGTAGATGGTCTGGTTGGCGTCGCCGACGACGGTCAGGTCGTCGCGTTCGCCGAGCCAGGCATCGAGCAGGCCCTGCTGCACCGGCGTCACGTCCTGATACTCGTCGACGACGAAACACCGGTAGCGCGAACGGAATTCGTCGGCGGCACCGGGTTCGGCGGTGAGGATCTGCGTCATGTAGATGAGCATGTCGTCGAAGTCGAGGAGACGGTCGCCGTCGGGTGAGACCTTCGAGTCCTCGTAGTGGCCGTACACCGCGGCCACCTTCGGCGGTGGCGCAGGCGACTCGCGGCCCAGACGCCCGACCGCCTCGACGTAGTTCTCCGGCGAGATCAGCGACGCCTTGGCCCACTCGATCTCCGACGACAGGTCGCGCAGCGTGTCGGTCGCGGTGTCGAGGCCGGAACTGCGCGCGGCCCGGGAGATGAGGGGGAACTTGTTGTCGAGCAACTCCCAGCGGGCGTCGCCGAACGCGCGCGGCCAGAAGTAGCGCAGCTGACGCATGGCGGCGGCGTGGAAGGTCTGCGCGGCGACGGTGCCGGTTCCGCCGCCCTGGCCGCCGACACCGAGACCGCGCAGACGCGTGCGCATCTCGCCCGCCGCGCGCGCGGTGAACGTCACCGCCAGCACCTGACCGGGATTGACCTGGCCGGTGTCGATGAGATGCGCGATCCGGCGGGTGATGGTGCGGGTCTTGCCCGTTCCCGCACCGGCCAGCACGCACACCGGGCCGCGCGGGGCCAGGACGGCCGCACTCTGTTCCGGGTCGAGTCCCGCAACCGCTCCGGCATCGCCCTGTGTGAATCCGGCATCACGGTGTGGAGACTCGGGGTGGGCGGGGGAAGTCGGGGAACGCACGGGTTCCACTATGTCACCCACCACCGACGCCGCCGGATGCCGAGACCGTGCTGTGTGGCGACGCACACCACCTGTGCACGGGGCCGCCGACGGGAACAGCACGCCTGGCCGTGGTGTTATGGGACCCATGAGCAATGTGATCGACGACGAGGCCGGCGCACGCACCTCCGAGTCCGGCGAGCTGACCATGTACACGACGTCGTGGTGCGGTTTCTGCGCCCGCCTCAAGCGAGGCCTGAAGAGCAGCGGGATCAGCTGGCAGGAGATCGACATCGAGCTGAACCCCGACGCCGCGGAATTCGTCGGCAGCGTCAACGGCGGCAACCACGTGGTCCCGACCGTCCTCTACGCCGACGGCACCACCGCCACCAACCCCTCGGTCGCCGACGTCAAGGCCAAGCTCGGGGTCTGAGCCGCCCTTCTGAGGTCGCCCTAGTTCACCGTGGGTGACGCCGCGGCCCAGGATTCGATCATCGAACGGGCGATGGAGATCGACCCGGGCAGCCGGAGCCGGGGCGCGTCGGGTTCGCCCGGCGTATCCGCGCGCGTCCACCCGTCGCCGCGTGACAGTGCCTCACGCACCTCGTCGCGGTGGAACCACTGCGCATCGCCGATCTCGCCGTCGAGGAACGCCAGTTCGTCGGCGGGATCGCCGATCGCGGCGAAGCCGAGCATCAGCGAGCGCGGGAACGGCCAGGGCTGGCTGCCCAGGTAGCGCGGTTCGCGCACCACGATCCCGACCTCTTCGTGCACCTCGCGCAGCACGCACTGTTCCAGCGACTCCCCCGGCTCGACGAACCCGGCGAGCGTCGAATACCACCCGTCCGGCCACACCGCCTGGCGACCCAGGAGGATACGGTCCGCCCCGTCGTGGACGACGGTGATGATCGCCGGGTCGGTCCGCGGGAACTCGTCGCGACCGGAGTCGACGCTGCGCCGGACCCAGCCACCGCGTGCCGGTGTGGTCAGCGATCCGTCGACCGGCGAATGTCGCGCCGTCTCATGCCAATTCAGGATTCCAAGCGCCGTCGCGAGAATTCCGCCCTCGTCGGCGGACAGCCGTGTCGCACCGCGGCGGGCGTCGTCGGTCGGGCCGTCGATGTGGTCGACGCGCCGGGTCCACAGGTCGACACCGTCGAATCCGAGGATCACCGCGTCCGCGGGCGGCTCCGGAGCGACGGTGGTGGCGTCGACCCAGTGCAGCGCGCCGGACTCTTCGACCGGATACCTACCGGCCGGATCGATGAGCAGCACCTTCGCCTGGGGCCACCCCGCCGCCATCCGCGCGGCGTCGTCGCGGATCTCGTCGGCGCGGTTGAACGTGGCGCGCGAGAGCAGCGGCGGTTGGGCCAGTTCGAAGTGCACTTCGGGGGTGTCCTGTCTGTTGTTGCGCTTCCCGGTCGGGTCTCGGGCGCCGGTCAGTCGTCGGTGGGGCTCTTACGGACGTACAGCAGACGGTCGCCGACCTCGATCTGCTCGACCTCGCGGTCGTCGACCCGGTGCAGCACACCGTTGCGGACCACTCCGAGCACGATGTCCCGGGTGTGCGACGGCGAGCCGCCGGTCTCGGTGGGGTCCACCTCACGTTCGGCGATGGCGTAGCCGGCGTCGGGGGTCAGCAGGTCTTCGATGACCTCGACCACCGACGGTGTCTTGGTCGCGATACCGAGCAACCTGCCGGCGGTCTCCGACGAGACCACCACGGAGTTCGCACCCGACTGCCGCATCAGGTGCGTGTTCTCCGATTCGCGGATCGAGGCCACGATCTTGGCCCGCGGGTTCAGTTCCCGGGCCGTGAGCGTCGCCAGGACCGCGGTGTCGTCACGGTTGGTGGCCACCACGATGCTCGCCGCGTGCGCCACCCCCGCCAGACGCAGCACGTCGGACTTGGTGGCGTCGCCGCGCACGGTGACCAGGCCGTCGGAGGCGGCGTTCTCCAGCACTGCCGGGTCGGCGTCGACGACGACGATCTCCGACGGCTTGATGCCGTCGGCACGCATCGCGTCCACCGCGGTGCGACCCTTGGTGCCGTAACCGATGACCACGGTGTGATTGCGCACGGTATTCCTCCAACGCTGGATCTTGAGCGCCTGCCGGGACCGTTCGGTGAGCACCTCGAGGGTGGTACCGATCAGCACGATCAGGAACAACACACGCAACGGCGTGATGATGATGAGGTTGATGAACCGGGCGAACGGGCTGATCGGTGTGATGTCGCCGTAGCCGGTCGTCGACAGCGTCACCGCCGAGTAGTAGAGCGCATCCAGATACGACAGTTCGCTGTTCTGCGCGTCGCGGTAGCCGTCGCGATCGAGCCACACGACGACCGAGGTGAACAGCAGCGCCAGGGTCGCCCAGAACACGCGCCGGCCGATGGCCCGGCTGGGGCTCTGCTGCAGTTCGGGAATGCGGACGACGCCGACCAGGGCGTGGTCCGGTCGGTTGGCCAGCTCGGTGCGCCGGAAGCGACCACGCAGGGGGCTAGCCACCGGCCCGCCCGCGCTTCTCCAGTTCGCTCACACGCAGAAATGTAACCCACCACACGACCATGAGAACTATTTGGCCAGCTTGGCCGCGAGGGTGGCCTCGTCGGGCAGGTCATCGGCCTCGAGGGTGTGTCCGTCGCGCACATAATGGAACGCCGCGCGCACCTTCTCCACCTCGACGCCCGCCAGCTGTGCCCAGGCGATGCGGTACGCCGCCAGCTGGATGAACAGCGACTCGCGGCGCGCGGGTTCGGGTACGACGCCGGTCTTCCAGTCGACGACGGTCCACGAGCCGTCCTTCTCGGCGAAGACCGCGTCGATGCGTCCGCGTACCACGATGCCGCCGATGACCGTCTCGAAGGGCACCTCCACCTCGGTGGGGCTGCGGTTGGCCCAGCGCGAGGCGAGGAAGGCATCGCGTAGCGCGTCGAGGTCGGCGTCGGGGCTCGCGGTCGCATCGGCCGCGCCGGGCAACTCGTCGATGTCGAGCAGCCTGGTGGCGCCGAACCACCGCTCCACCCACGCGTGGAATGCGGTGCCGCGCCGCGCCATCGGGTTGGGCCGGTACGGGGTGGGCCGGCGCAGCCTACGGGCGAACTCGGCCTCGTCGGCGTCGAGCTCGACGAGCTGGCTCACCGACAGATGCGTCGGCAGGGTCACCTCGACGAGTGCCTGGTTGGCCTGATGATGTTCGGCGAGCAGCGCCGCGACCTCCGCCTCCCAGGCGGCGATCTCGTCCTCGGGGTCGGCGGCGGCACCGGTGTCCGCCTGCCCGGGACTGTCGACCGGCCCGGGACTGTCGAACAGGGCGGGGGCGTCTCGGGCGGTGACGGCATCGAGCACGAGGCCGGCGGCGGCCTGGACCGAATCACGGCGTCCGGCAAGCGGATCGCGCGGCCAGGCCCGTGCGACGACCCGCTCGGCCAGCGGATTGGGGGTGTCCTCGGCCGGCGGCGGGGTCCGCACCGCGATCGACAGTCCGGTCGAGTCGACGCTGGGATCGTTGACCGCCTCGTCGATCCCGACCATCAGTTCGTCGAAGAAATCGGAACCGCCGCGCGGTTTGTCACCGGTCTCCGACCAGTGATGCGCCGAGATCAGCAGATCGTGGCGGGCGCGGGTGAGCGCGACATACAGCAGCCGCCGGTCCTCTTCGAGGCGGCGCTCCCCGATCGCGGCCTTGTGATCGGCAAGGGCCTCCTCCAGCTGTTTGCGATCGCCGACCGTGTCGATCTTCAGCAACGGGAACCCTTCGGGCGCACCGTCGGCCGCCTCGGCGGGGATCGCGAGGTCGCCGCGCAGGTCGGCGGGCAGCTCGCGGGCACTGCCCAGCCAGGTGGTGTCGGCCTTGGCGCTCGGGAAGATCCCCCTCGCCAGGTGCGGGATCGCGACGACATCCCACTCGAGGCCCTTGGCGGCGTGCACGGTGAGAATCTGCACGCGTTGCTCGGCGACCTCGATCCGACCGGGTTCGAGCCCTTTCTCGATGGTCTCGGCCGCGTCCAGGAACGCAAGCAGCCCGGGCAGATTCGCGCCGGCACGATCCGCGTAGTGACTCACGTAGTCGGCGAAGGCGTCGAGGTGTTCGCGTCCGGTGATCGCACCGCGCATCCGCCGAGCCCGGATCTGCGCCTCGACGCCGACACCGATGGTGTGCTCGACGTCGGCGACGAGTTCGGGCAGCGGCTGGCCGATGCGGCGCCGGAGAGATTCCAGCTGTGCACCGAACGCGCGGATTCGCGCGTACCCCTCGGGGCTGTAATCGGCCGGGTCACCCGGGTCGACGACGGCGTCGGCGATGCCCGCCCGGTCGACGATCTCGGTGGGCAGCACCGCATCGAGCGCGGCGTCGAGCTGTTCGCGGCTGGTGACGACCCCGCCCGACTCGGCGAAACTCTCCGCGGCGAGAGTGGTGGCGCGACGCCACAGGGCGGCAAGGTCTTTGGCGCCCAGGCGCCAGCGGGCACCGGTGAGCAGCCGCATGACCGCGGTCCCGGCCATCGGGTCGGCCATCACACGCAGGGTCGCGACGATGTCCTCGATCTCGGGGACGTGCAGCAACCCACCGATGCCGACGACCTCGGTGGGGATGCCGCGGCTCTCCAGTTCGGCGGCCAGCGGTGCCGAATCCTCGTTGCGCCGCACCAGGACAGCCGTTGTCGGCGGCGCTTCGTCCGCCGCCTCGGCGGCCCGGTAGCGCGCCTCGATGTGGTCGGCGATCCAGTTCCGCTCGTCGACGACGGTCTCGGTCAGCGCGATGGTGGCGGTGCCGTGCGGGGCGTCGGGCCGGGGGCGCAGCACACTGACCGGGATGCCCCGGCGTCGCAGGTCCTCGGAGATCTGGTTGGCCAGGCGCAGACCCTGCGCCGAATTGCGCCAGCTGGTCAGCAGTTCCAGGCGTCGTGCGGGGGTGCCGTCGGGGCGGGGGAAGTCCCGGGCGAAGCGCGGCAGGTTGGCCGCCGAGGCGCCACGCCACCCGTAGATGGATTGGATCGGATCGCCGACGGCGGTGACCGCGACGGGAGAGCGTGCCGGATCGTGACCGCCGAAAAGCGTTGACAGCAGGACTCGCTGAGAGTGTCCGGTGTCCTGGTACTCGTCGAGCAGCACGGCCCGGAAGGCGGTCCGTTCGGCCGCGACCACCTCCGGGTTGGATACCACCAGCCGTGCCGCGAGCGACATCTGGCTGCCGAAGTCGAGCGCGGACTGGGCCCGCATGGTGTCGCCGAGCGCGATGACCATCGGGATCAGTTCGCGCCGTTCGTCGATGACCTCTTTGACCTTGAGCAACGCCTGGGTCGGCTTGTCCCGCTGCTTGGGTCCCTTCGGCAGTGTGTCGATGAGGTCGTAGAGCAGTGTGCCCGCGCGCGCCAGGTCGGCGATGTCGACGAGGTGTTCGGACATCTCGCCGTAGAGCTTGAGCACCGCCTCGGTGACGCTGGCCGGCACCTTCTTGGTGTTCAGCTCGCCGGGCCACGCCGAGACCAGCGAGAAGGCGAGCTGCCACAGCTCGGTCTCGGTCAGCAGCGTCGACGACGGTTCCACGGGCAGCAGGAGACCGTAGTCGGCGATGAGACGACCGGCATAGGCGTGGTAGGTGCTGACCTCGGGGTCGGCGCCGCGGAGTCGGGCGGCCAGCGAACCGTCGGGATCCCAGGAGCGCAGCGCCGGGGTGCCCGACAACATCGACAGGCGTCGCCGGATGCGGGCGCCGAGCTCGCTGGCGGCCTTGCGCGTGAACGTCAGTCCGAGGATCTCGTCGGGTGCCACGATCTGATTGGCGACCAGCCACACCACCCGCGACGCCATGGTCTCGGTCTTGCCCGCACCGGCACCTGCGACGACGAGCATCGGCTCGATGGGGGCCTCGATGACGGCGACCTGTTCGGGTGTCGGGTCGGGCAGGCCGAGTGCCGCGGCGAGCGACTTCGCGCCGATGGTGGGATTGTCGCTCGTCCGATTGTCGATGTCAGTCATCGGTGACCGCCTTGCCGGGGATCTGTGCCGGACAACTGGTGGTGAGGGTGCAGTGCACACATCCCGGGTTGGGCGTGGCGTGGTAGGTCGGGCCGATACTCGCGCGCGCCGCCCGGCGCACGACGCCGACCCACTCGTCGAGCAGCTCCGGCGTCAGCGGCGACTGAATGCGTTCGGCCGCACCGGAATTGCGGTTCGCGGTGGACACGTACACCAGGCGCGCACCGCCGGGGGCGACATCGGCGAACTGCGGGACCCCGCCGTGCGCGAGGGCCACCTGGTAGGCAGCCATCTGTGCGTGCTCGTCGGCGTCGGCCTTGGTGATCGGGGTCTTCGAGGTCTTCACGTCGACCACCACCGGCCGCCCCGCCGCATCGACCTCGAGCCGGTCGACCCGGCCGCGGAGCCGGACGGCGGGCTCCTCGACCTCGACGCCGGTCCCGTCGTCGGTCCCGCCGCCGGACGGGCTGGTGACGGCGGGAAGGGTTGCGTCGACCGGCAATTCGACGCCGACCTCGTCCAGATCGGCGCGGGAGAGTCGTAGCCAGTCGCGGAAATGGCCGAGCATGCCCTCGGCGCGTTCGAGTTCGCGGGCCGAGTACCACCCCGCACCGGTGTCGACGCGGTCCCAGATCCCGCGCAGCGCCGCCGTCACCTCGGCCGGGTCCAGCTGCCCGGCAACGGCCTGCACGAGCGTGTGGACCAGGCTCCCGGTCAGCGCCGGGGTGCCGTCCCCGTCGCGACCGCCGTTGCGTTCGAGTACCCACCGCAGCGAGCACCGGGTCAGCGCATCGACATTCGACGGCGACAACACCACCGGGCCCTTGTCGGGCGTCCACAGCGGCTCGTCGGAACTGGGTGCGGCGAGTCCGAACCAGTCGCGCGGATGGGCACCGGGGATGTCGGAGTCGGCGAGTTCGGCGAGGAGCCGCGCGGCCGCACGCGTGCGCTCGTCGGGTTCGTGTCCGTGAGGGGTGTCCTGCACGCCGGCGATGACCGCCGACCGCAATGTCGCGACCAGGGACGGCAGCGAGAGGACCCGGTCGACACCGGGGTCGAGCCGGAGCTCGGCCTGGGGTGCCTCGTCATCGGCCTCGCCGACGAGATCGGCGAGCTCGGTGATGAAGCGCGACGGCGACGCGTCACCGCTGCCGTCCTCGACCGCGGTCACCAGCAGCCGGCTCCGGGCGCGCGTGCACGCCACCAGGAACAGCCGCCGCTCGTCGGCCAGGGCGGTCGCGCCGCGGGCGACGGTGTCGGCCGCGCCTGCGTCCATCCCGTCGAGGATGTCGACGAGCTGCCCGGTGGCCAGGACGCCGCCGCGGCTGCGCAACGACGGCCACAGTCCGTCCTGCACCCCGGCGACCGCGACGACCTCCCACTCGCGTCCCACCGCCGCATGTGCCGACAGCACCGTCACCGAGTCGGCGGCGGCGCCGGGCGTACGGCTGTCACGCGGGATCTGCAGCTGCGACAGATAGTGCACGAATCCGGCGGGCCCGGCGGCGGGCAGGGTGTCGGCGAAATTGGCCGCCGACTCGAACATCGCCATGACCGCGTCGAGATCGCGATCGGCCTGTTCGCCTGCCGGTCCGCCGCGGACCGCCGAGGCCGCCCAGCGACGTTCGAGTCCGGTGGACTGCCATGCGGCCCACAGGGTCTCCTCGATGCCCCGGCCCGCGTCGTGGGCGCGTTGCGCGGCGGCCACGACGTCGAGCACCCGGGCCAGCGGGGTGGCCTCGGTCTCGGTGAGCGTCCGCCGGTAGCGCGCCCCGAGTGCTGGGTCCAGGATGGCCCGGGTCAGCGACGTCAGCGAATCGGGCTGTGCGGCAACGGCAGTGGCATCCGGATCGGCGGTGGCGTCCGGATCGGCGGTGGCATCCGGACCGGCGGCGGCCTCCGCAACATCCGCGTTCTTGGCAGCGGCCGCCTCCTTCGCGATGGCCGAGTCATCGAGGCGGCGGATGCCGCGACGGAGGCGTCGCATCGAGCCGGGATCGGCGGCGCCGATCGGACCGGACAGCAGGGTGAGCGTGTCTTCCGTCGTGAACAGGTCTGTTGTGAGCCGATCTGGCGTGCGCTGATCCGGGTCGGGTCCGGCCGACCGCGCCGCGACCGCCCGCAGCACCAGCATCAGCGCGATCACCGCCCGTTGCCGGTGCAGGGGAAGATCACTCGCGGGCGTGGTCAGCGGGACACCGGCCGAGCGGAACGCACGACGCAACGGCGGCAGCGCCGCGGACACCGACCGCACGACGACGGCCATCTGCGACCACGGCACACCGTCGAACAGGTGCGCCCGGCGGAGCAGGTCGGCGATCGCGGTGGCCTCCTTGGCGGCAGATCCGAAGATGCGCACAGCGGCCGCGTCCCCCGACGGAACATGGTCTCGCGCTTCCGATGTCACCGGAACGGGATAGGAGTGGGGACGCGCGCCGGGCAGCCGGGCGGCGATCGCCCGGCCCAGCCGTGCCAGATCGGGGTGGGCGCGGAAGTCGTGTTCGAGCACGATGTCGCGTTCGGACCCGGGCTCGGCGAGACCGTCGGCGAATCGTGGGCTCGCCCCGCGGAACCCGAACACGGACTGGTCGGTGTCGGCCGCGATGATCGTCGAGAGCGTGCCGGTGCCGACCAGGCTGATCAGGTGGGCGGCCTGCGGGTCGAGGTGTTGTGCGTCGTCGACGAGCAGGTGGCGGATGCGGCGACGCTCACCGCTGAGCAGGTCGGGGTCGGTGGCGAATGCCGACAACGCCGAGCCGATCAGTTCGGCGGCGTCGACCGCGGGGGCCGAGGCACCCGGGGTCTCCAGCCCGACGGCCCCGCGCAGCAGCATGTTCTGCTCGTACTGGGCGTACGCCCGCGCCGCCGCGGACCATTCCGGCCGCTTGTGCGTACGACCCAGCGCCGCAAGTTCTTCCGGTCCGACACCGCGTTCGGCGGCGCGCATCATCAGGTCCCGCAGGACCTGGGCGAAACCATCGGTGCCCAGGGCCGGACGCAGGTGGGCGGGCCAGTACCCGGCGCCGTCCTCGATGTCGCCGGCGAGCAACTCACGGAGGACGACGTCCTGCTCGGACCCGGTGATGAGCCGCGGTGGCGGATTGCCGTGGGCGGTGGCCTGCAGCCGCAGAATCGCGAAGGCGTAGGAGTGCACGGTGCGGACGAGGGGTTCGCGCAGGGCACCGCCGAGCACGCGCCGTCCTCCGGAATGCGCCGACAGGACCCGCCGGGTGATCTCCTCACGCAGCGCCACGGCCGCCCGGCGACTCGACGCCAGCACGAGAACCGACTCGGGATCGGTGGCGGGGTCGAGGAGTCGCGCGACGGCAGCGTCGACGATCAGGGCGGTCTTGCCGCTGCCCGGCCCGCCGTGGACGCGAACCGGCCGCCACGCCTGCTCCTCCCCCGCGGGCGAGGTGGCCTCGGGCGCGATCACCGCCGCCACCTCCGGCGGCCACCGGCGCGGGCGATCGGTGGACTCGGGAGCAGCGACCAGCCGCGCGCGCAGAGCGCTGCGCGGCGGCTTGGCGCCCGGGTTCCGACTCATGGGTCCCATCGAATCATGGGCCACCGACGGCGCCTTTCGGCACGCCTCCTCCGGCGTCGGCGGCGCCGGGGACATACGGCAGGATGGACGGGTGGCAGCACTCAACACGCACGTCTTCGGCAGCGGTCCCACGGTTCTCGCCGTCCACGGCCTCACCGGGCACGGCTTGCGCTGGGCCGCGATGGCCGAGCATCTGGGCGACGTCCGCATCGTGGCGCCCGACCTCATCGGACACGGCCGGTCCCCGTGGCGGCCGCCGTGGAGTATCGAACATCACGTGCGCGCCCTGTCCGAGGTCATCGACACCCACATCCCGGTCGAGGCCCAGCCGATCGTCGTGGTGGGCCACTCGTTCGGCGGGGCGCTGGCCCTGCATCTGGCCAACCAGCGTCCGGACGCGGTCAAGGGCCTCGTGCTCCTCGACCCCGCACAGGGCCTCGATCCCGAGTTCGCCCTCGAGGTCGCCACCGACAGTCTCGACAACTGGGACTACGCGAACGCCGACGCGGCGCGTTCGGCGAAACGGGCCGAGGGGTGGGCCGCCGTACCCGACGCGGTTCTGGAAGCCGAACTCGCCGAACACCTCATCCCCCGGCCCCACGGGCGGGTCGGCTGGCGGGTCAGCGCACCCGCGGCCGCGGCGTCGTGGAGCGAGATGGCCCGGCCCGCGGTGTTGCCGCCGCCCGGGACCCCGACGCACATCGTCGTGGCCGATCAGGTCCAGCCGCCTTTCGTGCGGCCCGCGTTCCTGGAGGCGTGCGCGAGCGAACGCGGCGACGACGTCACCATCCATCACGCCGACTGCGCCCACATGGTGCCCTTCCTGGAGCCCGGGCTCTGCGCGTCGCTGATCCGGTCGCTGCTCTAGAAGCGGGGCTCGACGATGGCTGCGATCACCGAGGGGGAGGTCGAGATCGTGCGTGCGCTGGTCGCGGCGATCCCCGTCGGGCAGGTGAGCACGTACGGCGACCTGGCCACCGCGGCCGGGCTGTCGAGTCCGCGGATCGTGGGCTGGATCATGCGCACCGACACCGCGGATCTGCCGTGGCACCGGGTGGTCCCGGCCAGTGGCCGTCCGGCACCGCATCTGGCGACACGCCAGCTCGAACGGCTTGCCGCAGAAGGAGTTCCGATCACCGACGGACGCATCCGGTTGCGCGAGTGCCGGTGGACGCCACCATCTGACCGGTGACCGGGTCAGGCCGGGTCAGACCCCGGCCCGGCGACGGTACGGGCTGATCGCCGCACGCATCCGGGTGACGATCAGGTCGACGATGCGGGGGTCCGGGCCGAGTGGCGCCGCCACCAGATCGGCGCCATAGGTCTGCAGACGCTGGTGGAACAGGCCCGGGGCCAACAGATGACTGGCCACCACGACGCGCCGTCCGGTGCGTCGTGCGCGCTCGATCGCCTCCGGCACCGAGGGCTGCGCGGTGGTGATGAACCCGACCTCCACCCGGCCGCCGATGAGCGACTCGAGCTGTCGGGCGGCGAGATGAACCTGACCGCAGGCACTTTCGTCCGACGAGCCGGCCGCCGCGAGCACCACCGCGTCGCCCGGTTCCCAGCCGGCCTCCGCCAGACGCAGCCGGGCCACCGCCGCGATCGACGGGTCGGGGCCGAGCGCCCGGGTCACGACCGTGTCGGACCTGCCGGCCCGGGCGACGTGTTCGGGAATGTCCTTGCGGACGTGATAGCCCGACGCGAGAAAGGCCGGCACCAGCACGGCGGGCCGCTCGAGATCGGCGATCACCTCACTCGGCGTCGGCCCCAGGACGTCGACGAATGCGGTGCGCGTGACACCCACGCGTCGGCTGACCGCCTCGGCGATCTCGGCGATCACGTTGACGCCGTGCGGATTTCGCGTTCCATGAGCCACCAGGACCGGACTGACCTCGCGCAGCCGGTCACCGTGGGGAAGTCGTACATCATTGTCGCCCATGATGATTGTCTCTTCCTCTCACTCGTCTGCGTCTCACTCGCCTGCGTCTCACTCGTCTGCGGCGTCGTATTCGAGGTCGACGGCCAGGCGGTACCCACGTTTGACGACCGTCTGCACCATCTTCGAATCAGCCAGCGCCGCGCGGAGTCGCGCGACGGCGACCTCCACCGCGTGGGTGTCCGAGCTGTCGCCGGGCAGGCCGGTCAGCAGCTCCTGCCGCGCCACCACCCGCCCCGGGTTGCGGGCGAGCATCTTCAGCAGCAGCAGACTCGTCGACGACATCTCCTTCAGCTCGCCGTCGACGACCACGGCCTGACCGCGAATGGCGGTGTCGTGACCGGCGACTCGCAGGACGTGTGTCCGTCGTGGCAGCTCCTCGGTGATCAGTCGCGCGAGCGCCCCGAGCCGGAACCGCCGCGGATAGATCGTCGGGATCTGCAGCGCCTCCAATGGACTGGCCGTCACCGACCCGACACACATCACCGGCACCGCGGTACGCATCGCGTGCACGAACTGTTGCAGCTTGCCCAGCTCCTTGGCGCGGGTCAGGATCGACGCCGCCGCCGGCGCACTGGTGAAGGTGATCGCGTCGAGGTCACCGCGCAGGACCGACGAGATCATCTTGTCGATACGGGCCACGTCCGGGTGCATGTTCCAGCGGTACACCGGGATCGGCACGACCTGGGCACCCGCGGCGCGCAGCACCGTGCAGAAGTCCGGCAGCGGTTCCCATTCGCTGGTGGCACCGTGGAGCTGGACCGCGATCCGGACGCCCTCGACACCTTCGGCCAGCAGCCGGTCCAACACCTCCGAGGACGACTCGCTCTCCGGCGACCACTCCTCCCGGAGGCCCGCGGCCCGGATCGCACCCTTGGCCTTGGGCCCGCGCGCGATGAGCCTGCTCTGGGTCAGGGACTTCAGCACGTCCTCGGCGTTGCCCCAGCCGTCGGCGGCCTCCACCCATCCGCGGAAACCGATACCGGTGGTCGCCACCATGACCTCGGGCGGGTTCTCGATGATCTCGGCGGTCACCCGCTCGAGCTCGGTGTCGTCGACGAGCGGAAGGATGCGGATGGTCGGCGCGTGCACGACCTGCGCGCCGCGTCGTTCCAGCAGTACGGCGAACTCCTCGGCTCGACGCGCCGCGGTGATCCCGATGGTGAAACCGTTCAGCGGCAACGCATCGGCCTCAGGGGTGTCGGTCCCGGGAGTTGTGGTGGCGTTCACGCGGGAAAGAACACCTCGACGGTCCGGTTGACGACGCGCACGCCATAGCTGGGCACCGACATCGACTCGTCGTCGAGGCAGATCCCGGTGCGCAGCGCGAACACCTGTTTGCCGAGCGGCGAGGCGACGGTGGGCTCGCCGGCGCGGTCGCCGGTGAGGCCGCGGGAGAGCACCGCGGCGCGGCCGAACGGATCGATGTTGCCGATCGAGTAGAGGCGCGAACGCCCGGGTGCCGCCTCCCGGTCCGTTTCGGCCGCGGGGAGGCGGAACAGTGCGGCCTGCACCCCGCCCGGACCGAGCACGGCGACACCACGCCCGACGATCAGGTCGTCGATCGGGCACGCGGCAACCCAGGTGCCGTCCCGGACCGGGGAACTGCCGGTCCCTTCGGGTGCGGTCTCCTCGGGTGCGGTCTCTTCGGGTGCGGTCTCTTCGGGTGCGATGGTCATGTCGGCACTCCTTCCTTCACCGGCTCGGCGGCCGCCGCCTCCGGGGCGGCACCCGGACGTACCTGCGGCATGTCCAGCAGCACCGGAACCTTACGGTCGTATTCGGCGAAGCGGATGGTCGGGTCGGCCACGTCGGGCGCGTTCACGAACGACACGAACCGTTTCAGCTTGTCCTCGTCGGCGAGCACCGCCGCCCACTCGTCCCGATAACCAGCGACGTGTCTGGCCATCGCGTCCTCGAGCTCGGCGGCCAGCCCCAGGCTGTCATCACACACAACCGCCCTGAGGTGATCGAGGCCGCCTTCGAGAGACTCCAGCCACGGGGCCGTGCGCTGCAGTCGGTCAGCGGTGCGGATGTAGAACATCAGGTACCGATCAATGTAGGCGAGGAGGGTCTCGTCATCCACTCCACTGGCGAGCAGCTGCGCATGCTTGGGACTCTGGCCACCGTTGCCTGCGACGTAGAGGTTCCAGCCGTGCTCGGTGGCGATCACGCCGACGTCCTTGCCGCGGGCCTCCGCGCACTCACGCGCACAACCCGACACCCCGAACTTGATCTTGTGCGGCGACCGCAGACCGCGATAGCGCTTCTCCAGCAGCACCGCCATGCCGACCGAGTCCTGCACGCCGTAGCGGCACCACGTGGACCCCACGCAACTCTTCACCGTCCGCAGGCTCTTGCCGTAGGCCTGTCCCGACTCCATCCCGGCGTCGACGAGCCGCCGCCAGATCTCGGGGAGCTGGTCCACGCGCGCACCGAACAGGTCGATGCGCTGCCCGCCGGTGATCTTGGTGTACAGCCCGTAGTCGCGTGCGATCTCGCCGATCACGATCAGCTGCTCGGGTGTGACCTCGCCGCCCGGCATGCGCGGCACCACCGAGTAGGAACCGTTCTTCTGCATGTTCGCCAGGAAGTGGTCGTTGGTGTCCTGCAGGGCCGCCTGCTCGCCGTCGAGGATGTGGTCGCTCGACGTCGACGCCAGGATCGACGCGACGGTCGGCTTGCAGATCTCGCAACCCTGCCCGCTGCCGTATCGCTCGACGAGCTCGGAGAAGGTGCGGATGCCGGTGACCGCGACGATCTCGAACAGTTCGGCGCGGGACTGCGCGAAGTGATCACACAGCGACTTGCTCAGTTCGACGCCCGATGCGGCCAGCAGCTGCTTGATGCTCGGCAGGCAGCCACCGCAGGTGGTGCCCGCGCAGGTCTGCTTCTTGATGTCGGCGATCTCGCACGCGCCGGCGGCGATCGCCGAGCAGATCGTGCCCTTGGACACCCCGTTGCACGAGCAGATCTCGGCGTCGTCGGGCAGTGCATCCATGCCGACGCCGGAACCCCCCTCCGGTGCGATCAGCGCGGCCGGGTCGCCGGGGACCTCGCGGCCGACCATCGGTTTGAGCATGGCGTAGGCCGATGCGTCGCCGACCAGGATGCCGCCGAGCAGGGTCTTCGCGTCGTCGCTGAGGACCACCTTGGCGTAGCGGCCCGCCACGGCGTCGTGATAGGTGATCTCGAGCGCGTTCTCGGTGGCGCCGAAGGCGTCGCCGAAGCTGGCGACGTCGACGCCGAGGAGCTTGAGCTTGGTCGACATGTCGGCTCCGGGGAACACCGAGGTCCCGCCGAGCAGCCGGTCGGCCACCACCTCGGCCGTCGAATAGCCGGGGGCGACCAGTCCGTAGCACCGGCCGCCCACGGCGGCGACCTCACCGATGGCGTAGATGTTCGCATCGTCGGTGACGCAGCTGTCGTCGACGAGCACACCGCCGCGCTCCCCGACCGCCAGACCCGCGTCGCGCGCCAGTTGATCGCGCGGACGCACGCCCGCGGAGAACACCACCAGCGACGCGTCGATCGTCGACTCGTCGGACAGTGTCACGCGTAGCCCGCCGTTCTCGGCGTCGGCGATCTCGGAGGTACCCACCCCGGTGTGCACCGTGAGCCCGAGGTCGGTCACCAGGTTCTCGAGGACGGCGCCACCACCCGCGTCGACCTGCATCGGCATGAGACGCGGGGCGAACTCCACCACGTGGGGGGTCATCCCCATCAGTTTGAGCGCGTTGGCGGCCTCGAGTCCGAGGAGTCCGCCGCCGACCACCACCCCCACCGCACCCGGTCCGGCTGCGTCGGCGGCCGTCCGGATGTCGTCGAGGTCGTCGAGGGTCCGGTACACGAAGCACCTGCTGTTGTCGTGACCGGGAACCGGCGGCACGAAGGCATAGGAGCCGGTGGCCAGAACCAGTGCGTCATAGCCGATCTCGCGACCGGTCGAGGTCACGACGCGCTTGCCCGCGCGGTCGATCTCGGTGACGGTCTCCCCGACGCGGGTGACGACGAGATCGTCACCGTCGTAGGTGTTGCCGTCCAGCGCGAGTGAATCGCGTTGCCAGGCACCGACGTAGGAGGACAATCCCACCCGGTCATAGGCCGGGTCGGGCTCCTCGCAGACGATCTCGACGCGCCACCGGTTCTCGACGTCCCGCTCGCGGATCGACTGCACGAAGCGGTGTCCGACCATTCCGTGACCGACCACGACAACGGTGTTGGCGCCCGTGTTGGTTTCGCTGCTCACTGCTCTTGACTCCCTTGCCTCGCCTGCGCCCGCCGGGGGTCAGGCCAGCGCTTCCTTGGTTGCCGGCTCGTCGGTGCTGCCGGGTGTGGTGGTGTTCTCGGGTGTGGTGGTCTTCGCGCCGGCAGGCTGGTCGGCAACCGGCAGATCTGTTGTCTCGGCGATGACGATCGGGCGCCGCGCGTAGAACCACCACGTGACGACTGCGGCCACCAGGTAGAAGGTGAGGAACACCCAGAACGCTTGCGTCGCAGACTGGTTCGACTTGTAGCTGGAACGCAGGACCAGGTTGATGCCCACGCCGCCGAGGCCCCCGGCCGCACCGGCGATACCGATGAGGGCTCCGGACATGCTGCGCGACCACTTGGCCTTGGCCACCGAGTTGAGACCCGTGATCGACTGGGCCTTGTGCTCCCAGATGGTCGGGATGATCTTGTACACCGAACCGTTGGCGACCCCGGAGATCAGGAACAGCAGGATGAACCCGACGATGAAGGCCGCGAGGACGCCGCCGGTGATGACCTTGCCGTTGGCGTCGGCCGACATCCCGGCGACCACCAGGATCGACGCAGACGCCGCCATCGCGATGAAGCAGTACAGGGTGACCTTGCCACCGCCCACGCGGTCGGCGAGCTTGCCGCCGTACGGTCGCGCGACCGAGCCCAGCAGCGGACCGATCCACGCGATCTGCGCCGCGGCCAAGGCGGGCTTGGACGCGCCGGCGGAGGTGAAACTGATGTTGAGCACCTGGCTGAACGCGAAACCGAAACCGATGAACGAGCCGAAGGTGCCGATGTAGAGCAGGCAGATCAGCCAGGTGTCGCGGTGCCGGAGGCAGTCGATCATCGCCTTGCCGCTGGCGGTCTGGTGATCGAGATTGTCCATGTAGAGCGCCGCACCCACACCCGCGACCGCAAGTGCCACGAGGTAGATCGAACAGACGATCTCGGGCTGGTCGGCGAAGAGCCAGATGACCAGCAGACCGATGACCTGGACCACCGGGACACCGATGTTGCCGCCGCCGGCGTTGAGGCCGAGTGCCCAGCCCTTCAGCCGCTGCGGATAGAAGGCGTTGATGTTGGTCATCGACGAGGCGAAGTTGCCGCCGCCGAAACCGGTGATCGCGGCGACGGCGAGGAACCAGCCGAACCCGAACTCCCCCGGGTTCATCATCAGCATCATCGTCAGACCCGTCGGGATCAGCAGCACGACGGCCGAGAAGATCGCCCAGTTGCGCCCGCCGAACCGTGCGGTCGCCTGGGTGTAGGGGATGCGCAGACAGGAGCCGACGAAGGTCGCGGTCGCGGCGATGACGAACTTCTGGTCCATGCTGATGCCGTATTCCGGGCCCATGAACAGGGCCATCACGGAGAACAGGGACCAGATCGAGAACCCGACGTGTTCGCAGATCACCGACCAGATGAGGTTGCGCTTGGCGACCTCGGCGTTGCCGTTGTCCCAGGCGACCCGGTCTTCGGGGTCCCAGTCGGTGATGGTGTGGTCGCGTTTCAGAAGTGCTGTGAGGTGTGCGAAAGCCAAGGCCCCGCCTCCGATGCTCGGTGGTCTGCGTGATGTCACTGCGCGCGGCAGTGCGGCTGTCGGGTTGTGACGCCGACGCCGGTGTCGTGCGGCTCGAGACCAAGTGTGGAGGGGGCGTGTTGCGCGGATTGTCCGCGAGGTGACCGGACAGTCACGTTGTCCTCACTTCGTTCCGAAGACCGTGTGAGAACCCTGACTATTCCGCCATAACGCTGTGAGCTGCGGTTATACGAGCAAACGTACCAGTTCGACGACACGCTGCAGCCCCGGCAGAGCCCCGGAGGTGGACCGCGGGTGCAGCGCGTGAACTGCCAGCCGGAACATCGTCGCCCGCAGCATCATCTGCGGCCACTCCGGCTGATCCGACCACCGCTGGACCAGTTCGGAGTCCGCGCCGCCCCACGCGAGTGCGTCGACGACCGCGACCGCCGCCGCCCAGGGCGCCGGGCGCCAGTACGGCACGATGTCGGTGATGCCGGGCGCCGCCGCGCCGGCGAACAGGACGGTTCCGAACAGGTCACCGTGGACGACCTGTGACGGCAGATCGACCGGCTTACGAAGCTTCGCAAGGGTTTTCAGCATCTCGACGCTCTGCACGCCGTCCGGCGAGGTCGGCTCGACCATCCCCGCGGCCCGCGCCGAACGCAGTGGCACCTCTTCCCACGCGGCACGGTCGGCCGCGGTGAACACGTCGACGTCGGTGTGCGGCGGCGCGGGCGGCTGCAGCAGGAAGCGCGGCCGTTCGAGGGAGGCGGTGGCGTCGTGGAGACGGTCGGCGACGAGGACCACCTCGTCGTGGCGCGGTTCGGGAGTGCCGGCGATGTAGGTGTCGGCGCGCCAGCCGGAGATCACATAGCGACCGTCGGTCGCGCGGAAGGGCCGGGCGATCCGCATGCCCTCGACGAACAGCGACTCACGGACCGACGCCGACCACGCGGCACGCGCATGATCGGGAACCAACGACAACACGACCTCACCGACGCGCCACCCACCGATCCATGAATCCCCCATGGCAATCGGCGGATGGGCGGTGAGCCCGAACGTGTTCAACACGTGTTCGGGTGGGGCGACGGTATTCACCAGCTCAGATTACCGATCGCCGGTGGCGGAGTCGGTGAGGCACGCGGCGTCGGGTGTCAGTAGACCGGCAGTGTCTTGTCGACCTGGTTGGCCCAGGCGGTCACGCCGCCCTGCACGTGGGTCGCGTCGGCGAAACCGGCGCGCTTGAGCGCCGCGAGAGCCTCCGCCGAACGGATTCCGGTCTTGCAGTACAGGACCGTGGGCCGGTCGTGGGGCACCTTGGCCAGGCCCTCACCGGAGAGGATGTCGCCCTTCGGGACCAGCGTCGCACCGTCGATGTGGACGATGTCCCACTCCACCGGTTCACGGACGTCGATGATCGCGAGCTTCTCCCCCGCGTCGAGCTTCTGCTTGAGCTCCACCGCGGTCAGCGTCGAACCGGCCGCGGCGTCGGCGGCCTCACCGGAGACCACACCGCAGAATTCGTCGTAGTCGATGAGAGCGGCGACCCGCTCACCCTCCGGATCCTTGCGGATCCGAATGGTGCGGTAGGTCATGTCGAGCGCGTCGTACACCATGAGGCGGCCGAGGAGGGTTTCGCCGATACCGCAGATCAGCTTGATGGCCTCGGTGCCCATGATCGAGCCGATCGAGGCGCACAGGATGCCGAGCACGCCGCCCTCGGCGCACGACGGCACCATCCCCGGCGGCGGGGCCTGCGGGTAGAGGTCGCGGTAGTTGAGCCCGCGACCGTCGGGCGCGTCCTCCCAGAACACCGATGCCTGACCCTCGAACCGGTAGATCGATCCCCACACGTACGGCTTGTGCGCGAGGACGGCTGCGTCGTTGACGAGATAGCGCGTCGCGAAGTTGTCGGTGCCGTCGAGAATGAGGTCGTACTGCGAGAACAGCTCGATGGCCCCCTCGGGCTCGAGACGCTGGTCGTGCAGATTGACGGTGACGAACGGGTTGATCTCGAGGATCGAGTCCCGCGCGCTCTCGGCCTTGGGCCGTCCGATGTCGGACTGGCCGTGGATGACCTGGCGCTGCAGATTGGACTCGTCGACGATGTCGAACTCGACGATGCCGATCGTGCCGACGCCTGCCGCGGCGAGATACAGCAATGTGGGCGACCCGAGGCCGCCGGCACCGATCACGAGGACCTTGGCGTTCTTCAGGCGTTTCTGCCCGTCCATCCCCACGTCCGGGATGATCAGGTGGCGGCTGTAGCGGGCCACCTCTTCGTTGCTCAGTTCTGCCGCGGGCTCCACCAGAGGTGGCAGCGATCCGGTGAGCGACCCTTGCGACGACACAACGCCTCCATTGTTCGGGCTGAATACGACTCTTTGCTCAACCATCGAGGCAGCGGCGCCATTCCCCGGGGGCTTCGGCGAGCTCACCGGCAGACGAGGTCAGCGACTGGGGAACGGCCACGGGTTGGGTCGGCACACGAACGTGCGGTTGGCCTTCATCTGGGGGTCGAGGGCCATGATCTGGGAGTTGTCGACGCCGAAGGACTGCTGCATCATCACCGGCGCGAGGGCGCCGTTCTCCCGGCACGGCTCGTGCGACTCGTATCCGATACCGTGGCCCACCTCGTGGTTGATCAGGTACTGCCGGTAGGCGATGTCGTCACCCTGATAGGACAGCGCGCCGCGTACCCAGCGGGCCTCGTTGAGCGTGACGCGCTGCTGCGGCGGGTAGAAACACGAGCTCTCCAGTTTGATCTGGTAGCCGCAGAGTTCGCGCGTGGTGTCGGTCGAGACCAGCGAGATGCGCAGATCCGGCTCCCCGCGGTCGATACGGCGGAAGGTGACCCGTCCGTCGCCGATCCAACTGCGCGGGTTGGCCAGGGTCATGTCGACCATCTTCGCGAAGGTCGGGTCGCCGCCGTAGTCCTGCGGATCGAGACCGTTCTCGACCTCGACGGTGTAGGTGTACTCCTGCCCGCCGGTGCCGACCGGCTTGCCGGCACCTCTCAACACACGGAACGTCTGACGCCCCTTCGCGGTGAACGGGCCGCCCTGAGGCAGTGTGCCCGCGGGTAGCGCGGCGGGCGCGATGTCACCGCTGGGCGCACCGATCGGGCGCGTCTCCTTGTTGATGTCGGTGTTGCGCGCCGCCGAGTCGGGGTTGACCGCCGCGGCCGGCTCCATCGAACTGCTCCGGCCGTCCTGGATCGTCACCACGATCAGGGCGATCGTCAGGATCGAGAGGACGGGGATCGCGTAGGCCCGCCAGCCGTAGGTCGCCACGAAGCGGCCCAGGGCCGATTGCTTCTTGTATCCCGGCTGGGCATCACGGTCGACCCGGGGGCGGCCGCTGTCGTCGGTCGGGTCCCAGCGCGCACGAAGCGGCTGGTCCGGTCTGGGGCGTCCCGACGATCTCGGGCCGACATCCTTGGCACGCACCCGCCCACGATCCAGGCCGGGGCCACCATCCTCTGTGCGGCTCACTGTTCAACTTTCTCACAGCGGACCGCCGATACTGCGCAGGAAGGTCTCCCGAGTACTCTCTTGGGCATGTCGACCGCAACCAACGCGTCCGCCGTACCCGGACGCAGTACGCGCCTGCCGCGCAGCGCACGGCGTATGCAGTTGCTCGACGCGGCCAGTGAGATCTTCGTCGAACGCGGCTACCACGCCGCGGGCATGGATGAGATCGCGGTGCACGCGGGAGTGAGCAAACCCGTTCTGTACCAACACTTCCCGTCGAAACTCGACCTGTATATCGCGGTTGTGGACTCCCATGCCGAAAAGCTCGTCAGCGACGTCAACACCGCCCTGCGGACCACCACCGACAACCGCAAGCGCGTACGCGCCGCGGTGCAGGCATTCTTCGATTTCATCGATCAGGACAACTCCGGATACCGGCTGATCTTCTCCTCCGACGCCTCCGACCCCGCGGTCATCCGACGCGTCGAGGGTGCCACCGAGGCGTGCGTGGACGCCGTGTACGGACTCGTCATGCACGATTCCGGGCTCGATCCATACCGGTCGCGGATGGTCGCCTCGGGCCTCGTCGGCGCCAGCCAGGTCAATGCGCGCTACTGGCTCGAGGCCAAGCGTCCCGTCGACAAGCAGTCCGCCGTGGACACCACGGTCGCGCTTCTCTGGGGCGGACTGTCGCACTTCCCCCGTCAGGGCCCCACGGCCGACGCACCGCAGGCCGCTCCCGAGGCCGCACCGCAGGCCACCCCGGGCACCGACGCCTGAGAGGCGTTCCACGAGAAGGGTCCTCCCACGTCATCGACGTGGGAGGACCCTTTTCGTATGGTCCGGGGTCTCGTGCCCCGACAGGTCAGGAACCGAACCCGACGCGCCTGTTCTCCGATGCACCGACCTCGACGTAGGCGATCTTGGTCACCGGCACGAGGTATCGGGCGCCCTTCTCGTCCACCAGAGACAGCAGCTGCTGCTTGCCGCCCAGTGCCGCCTCGACCTCGGCGAAGGCCTTGTCGCTGGTCAGGGTCGACGCGATGGTCAGCTCCCGCGGGCTGTCGGTGATGCCGATCTTCACTTCCACGGCCATGTGCCGCCTCCTCGGTGTTTCATCAACGCTGGGTCTCAACAACGCTCGGTCTCAACAACGCTTGCCGCACAAGGCTAGTTCAGCCGGGTCCCGGCGTGACAGGCGCTCCGCTGACAGCGAAAACGCCGGGCGGCGACGACCTGCGGAAGACGGACCTCAGACCAGTCCGAGGTCGGTCATCCGCTCGGCGTGTTTGGCGGCGACCGCGTCGAAGAACCCCGCGACCCCGGACAGCGAGGAACCGGAGAAGAGCAGGTCGGTGACCTCTTCCTCGGCCGCGAGCACCCACTGCGCGTGTGTGATGGCCTCGCCGAGGAGGCGCCGGCCCCACAGGATCAGCGCCGACTTGATCGACGGGTCGGCCGCGACCGCGGACCGGACCTGCTCACGGGCGAACTCCGAACTGGCGGTCTGCGACATCACCTCGGCCATCACCGCCTGGGAGTCCGGCGGCAGCACGTCGGCGAGCTCGGCGTAGAAGTCGGCGGCCAGGCCGTCTCCCACGTAGGCCTTGACGAGCGCCTCGTACCAGGTCTTCGGGGTGGTGGCGCGGTGGTACTGGTCGAACACCGACCGGTACCGCTCGACGGCCTCCGCCGCGTCGAGTCCGGTCATCGCCGACACCCGCTCGGCGAGGCGGTCGAAGTGGGCGACCTCGGATGCGGCCATCCGCGCGATCGCGATCCGGCTGGGGACGTCGGGGGCCATCGACGACTCGTCGATCAGGCGGTAGAAGGCGGCGAACTCGCCGGCCAGCAGCACCGCGAACAACTTGCCGATCGCCGAATCCTGCTTCTCGATCGCAGCCACCGGGGTGTCCCCGGCAGGTCGCGGAGTCGACTCGGTGGGGTCGGATGCAGGCGCCATGAGGTGATGGTAGCGGGCTGATCGGATGCACCAAGTACACTCGACTGCGGTGCACTGGACGGGACCCCCCGTCGCTTGCCCGCTGAGCAGCCCGGTTATCGACTGCGCGGCCGGTGCGAGCGTGTGGATGTACTGATCGTTGTTGCCTGCGGGTTCCCCGCGGGCAACCTGCGGGCCATCTCGCCCGACACCCGGTCACATCCGGCGGTGCCACCAGGACAATTGCGCGCGCACTTTCGAGCCTTCCTCGTGCGCGCACCGAAACACACCGCGCGCACAGACGGCCCAGAAAGGCAACAACCGCACATGAGCGATTCCGCCGTGCAGACGACCATCGTCGACGACACCCACACCGCCCCCACCTTCGCCGAACTCGGCGTGGACGAGCGAATCGTCTCGGCTCTCGCCGCAGACGGCAAGACCGAGAGCTTCGCGATCCAGGAACTCACCCTGCCGCTCGCCCTCGAAGGCCATGACCTGATCGGTCAGGCACGTACCGGCATGGGCAAGACCCTCGGATTCGGCATCCCGCTGCTGCACCGCCTCGCCCATGCCGAGACATCGGGCGTGCGCCCGCTCGACAACACCCCGCGCGCGCTGATCATCGTGCCCACCCGCGAACTGTGCGTGCAGGTGACCGGAGACCTCGAGGTCGCGGCCCGCACCACCGACGTCACCCTCGCCGACGGCACCGTCCGTCCGCTGAAGATCACCTCGATCTACGGCGGGCGCCCCTACGAGGCACAGATCTCCGAGCTGCAGTCCGGCGTCGACGTCGTCGTCGGCACCCCGGGCCGCCTCCTCGATCTCGCCAAGCAGGGCCATCTGGTCCTCGGCAAGGTGTCGATCCTGGTGCTCGACGAGGCCGACGAGATGCTCGACCTCGGCTTCCTGCCCGACATCGAGCGCATCATGTCGGCCCTGCCGACACCCCGCCAGACCATGTTGTTCTCGGCGACGATGCCCGGTCCGATCGTGACCCTGGCCCGCACGTTCCTGAACCGGCCGACACACATCCGCGCCGAGAACGCCAACGACTCGGCAGTGCACGACCGCACCGCCCAGTACGCCTACCGGGCCCACGCTCTCGACAAGGCCGAACTCGTCGCCCGCATCCTGCAGGCCGACGGCCGCGGCGCCACGATGATCTTCACCCGCACCAAGCGCACCGCACAGAAGGTCGCCGACGACCTCGCCGAACGCGGGTTCAAGGTGGGTGCGGTGCACGGCGACCTCGGCCAGGTCGCGCGTGAGAAGGCACTCAACAAGTTCCGCGAGGGCTCCATCGACGTGCTGGTCGCCACCGACGTCGCCGCCCGTGGCATCGATGTCGACGACGTCACCCACGTCATCAACTACCAGTGCCCCGACGACGACAAGACCTATGTGCACCGCATCGGCCGCACGGGTCGCGCCGGGCGGACCGGCATCGCGGTGACCCTGGTCGACTGGGACGAGCTGCACCGCTGGGAACTCATCAACAACGCGCTCGGCCTCGGCATCCCCGACCCGCCGGAGACCTACTCGACGTCGGAGAACCTGCGCGACGACATGTCGATCCCGGAGTCGAAGACCGGCCGTATCGTCGCCGCCGCCAGGCCCGAACGCGACAGCAGTGAGAAGCGCGAGTCCCGTCAGGACCGGGCGCCACGCAAGCCTTCCGACCGCACCCGGCGCCGCACGCGCGCCGGTCAGGCCGGCGACGCCGACAGCAGCACCAGCTCCGCCGGCAGCGCGGACAGCAGCGCGGCCCCTGTCTCCGCCGCCCCCGCTTCCGACAGCAGCGAGAGCCCGTCGGACGGCGACACCGGTGAGGGCACCGCGAAGCCGCGCCGTCGCCGCCGCCGTCGTGGTGGCGCCAACCGCGACTCCGCGGCGCCGGAGTCCGCGGGTGCCGACTCGGCAGCCTCGGCCGCTGCCACCGCCGAATGACCACCACCGCCTAGCCGACCGACTCCCCCGGAACCCCGCGTGGCACGAGTCAGACCCGAGCGGCGCCGACCGCGCGATCTCGCGATCACCGCGGTCATCGTCGTACTCGTGGTCGCGGTCGGTCTGATCGCGTGGGTGGTCAGCCCGGTCCGTCAGACGACGAGCGTGCAGGCGCAGGGCACGCCGCCCGGCGTCGAGCAGCCCCAGTCCGTGCCGGCGGCCTTCGTGTTCCGCTGGCAGGCAGACTCCGACGCCACCACCGCCCCGGCCGTCGCCGACTCGGTGATCGTGACCGGCAACGGCGGCGCGGTCGTCGGACACGACCCTGGGACCGGGCGCGAGTTGTGGTCCTACACAAGGGATCTGGACCTGTGCGCGGTGGGTACCGCGTGGACCTCCAGCGTCGACCTCGCCCTGGCCGTCTACCGCAACAGCCGGGGCTGTTCGGAGGTCACCGCACTCGACGCCGCCACCGGAAGCCGCAAGGGTGCCCGGACCAGCGATGCCGACGCCACCCTCGCGCTGGTCAGCGATTCCGGCTACGTCGTCGCGCAGGGGCCCCGCCGAATGGAGACGTGGGGATCGAACCTCGTCCGCGGCATCGAGTACGGCCGCATCGAGGCGGCCGTACGCCCGGAGGACACGCCGCGACGCGCGGACTGCGAACTGTTCTCGTCGGCCGTCTCAGGTGACCGTGTCGCGGTCATCGAGCGGTGTGCCGATGATCCGGGCTACCGGCTGACCGTCCTCGGTGCGGTACTCGGCGACGACGAGCGGGTCGAAGAGTACGGGTCGACCCTCATCACCGGGGACACCAGTGGACCGCCGCCGGTCCTGGTCGCGATGTCCCCGTCGGGGATCGCGGTCTACGACGGTGGCGCGAGTCCCGCCGAACCGCCGACGATCGGCGCCGAGAGCGGACCGGCCATCCGCCGTTTTGACTCCGACGGCGTCGCCGCCGGCACAAACACCGTCGCCGGCGCCGCGACGCCTCCCCCGGGCAGCGTCCCGATCGCGGCCGACGGCATCGTGACGTACTGGACCGGCCGGGCGACGGTGGTGCTCGACGCCACGAGCCTCAAGCCGATCTACCAGGTGCCCGGCACCCTCGGCCCGGGCCAGGTGATGGCCGGTCAGCTGCTGCTGCCGAGCGCGTCGGGGATCAGCGTGCGCGATGTCGCCACCGGTCGCGAGATCCGATCCATCCCGCTCACCCGGAGCGGGCCCGTGGAGTCGGTGGTGAGCCTGCGCGTCATCGGCGACATCGTCGTCGAGCAGCGTGGCCCGACCATCGAGGCCTACGGCCCCGGCTGAGGCCCGCGTACCGCTCCCGGCCCCGGGTGTCTCGAATGGACTCAGGCGCCGAAGGTACGTACCGCTTCGCCGGCGTCCCAGTGCTTCCAGAGGTTCTCCGCGAGCTCGCGATAGGCGATGGCGCCCTTGTTCTTGCGACCGCGCATCACCGATGTCCCGGAGGCGGACGCCTCGGCGAAGCGAACGGTGCGCGGGATCGGCGGATCCAGCACCGGGAGCTCGTAGCGGTCGGACACGTCGGCGAGGACGTCGCGGCTGTGGGTGGTCCGGGCGTCGAAGAGCGTGGCGACGGTACCGAGCATCGTGAGGTTCGGATTGGTGATCTGCTGGACCTCACGGACCGTGCGCAGCAACTGTCCGACGCCGCGGTGGGCCAGGGTCTCGCACTGCAGGGGCACGATGACCTCGTCGGCCGCGGTCAGCCCGTTGAGCGTGAGCACGCCCAGCGAGGGCGGGCAGTCGACGATGATGACGTCGAAATCCTCACCCACCTCGGCGAGCGCCCGCTTGAGCGCGTACTCGCGTCCCGGTCGCATCAGCAACAGGGCCTCGGCACCGGCGAGATCGATGGTGGCGGGTAGCAGGGTGACCTTGTCCTCGGTGTCGAGCAGGACGTCGGCGATCTCCGCGTCGCCCAGGAGCACGTCGTGGACCGAGGATTGCAGCTGGTCGGGATCGTGCCCGAGAGAGAAGGTCAGGCAGCCCTGGGGATCGAGGTCGACGACGAGTACGGACACGTCGAGGTCGGCAAGGGCGGCCCCGAGGGACTCCACCGTGGTGGTCTTGGCGACCCCGCCCTTCTGATTGGCGATCGCGAGGATGCGGGTCATGCGCCCTACTGTACGACCGGTTGCCCCGTGCTCGTCGGATAAGAGTCTGCTGGGGCCGCAGAGTCGCCGGCCGGGGTCAGCTCCCGGGTTCGGGTCCCTCGGCGAGCCACCGCACCGACGCCGGACTGAACAGCATCACCAGCGCGCCGAGCGCGACCAGCGCGAGTGGAACCGCGAGGGCCGACCACCCGCTGGTGAAGAGGTAGTAGGCGACCGGCAGCAGCAGGATCTGCGCCATCATGGCGATCGTGCGACCCCAGCGCCGCCCGGTGAGCAGCGCCAGGCCGCCGAGGAGGACACCTCCACCGATGATGGCGAACCAGGCCGCGGTTCCGTATCCGCTGATCGCGGCTTCCCGGTGGCCGGCGAGACCGCGGATCACCAGGATCACCGCGACCGTGACACCGAGCAGCCCTTCGGCGGTGGTGACGGCGCCGGCGATCTTGATCTGGCGGGGCGTCACCGACGGATCGGTGTCGACCTCGGGGCGGTCCTTCTCCGTGCTCACCGGTCCAGGATATTTGGTGCCGGCGGGGTGACCCCGGCGGGTCCGGGTAGCGGTGCGATTACGCGCGGACCCGTCGGACCCCATATCCTCGGGTGTCGTGCGCGTCATGCTCATCGTCAACCCCTTCGCCACCGCGACCAGTCCGGCGGGTCGCGATGCCCTGGCGCATACCCTCAGCGCACATTTCGACCTCGACGTCGAGCTCACCACCCACCGCGGGCACGCTTTCGAACTCGCGACCCGCGCGGCGGCCGAGGGTTTCGACACCGTCATCGTCCACGGCGGCGACGGTTCGGTGAACGAGGCCGCCAACGGACTGCTGGGCCCGCCGTCGGTCAGCGACCCCACCCGGCAGCGTCCGGCACTCGCCGTGATCCCGGGCGGCAGCGCCAACGTGTTCGCGCGGACGTTGGGTATCGACCCGGACCCGCTCCTGGCGACACAGCAGATCATCTCGCTGCTCGACGCGGGGCGGTGCCGTCGCATCGGCCTCGGTCACACCGACGACCGGTGGTTCCTGTTCAACACCGGCATGGGCATGGACGCCGTGGTGGTGCATGCGATGGAGGACAAACGCCACGCCGGCAAGACCGCCACCCCGGCGCGCTACCTGTGGACCACCGTCACCAGCTTCCTCAAGCAGTCCGGCAGCTCGGCCACCTTCGACGTCGAGATCCCCGGACGCGACCGGATCGTCGGCGCCCGTTTCGGTTTCGTGTCCAACACCAGCCCCTGGACGTATCTCGGCCCGCGGGAGATCCGCACCAACCCCGGCACCGCCTTCGACACCGGGCTCGGGGTGTTCGTGGCCACCTCGACCGGTGTGCTGCGCAACCTGCCGCTGGCAACCCGGTTGCTGACACAGGCGAATCCCAAGGCACGCCACCTCTTTCGCGACGACGACGTCGACGAGGTCCGCTTCGTCGCCGCCGAGCCCATCGACGTGCAGATGGACGGCGACTACATCGGGGCGTTCCGGGACATCCGTTTTCGGCACCGTCGCGACGCCCTCGCGGTCGTCGCACCGCCGGTGGAGATCACCGACATCACGACGTAAGGCAGCGCCGCGTCCGGCAGCGGTGAGGAACGATTCGATCTGCAGTTACCAGCGCGGTACGCGGCCGGCCAGGATGCCGGCACCCACCGCTGCCGCGGTCAGCCGCCTGCGGTCCGGTTCCGGTGGTGTGGATCAACACCGTCGGCGCATGTGGCAAAAAATACTCCCGGCGTCTTTCCACGTCATGGCGATTTTCCGACCCTCAACAGGCGCGACCTGCGGAAACCCATCGACAGCACCGCGGGGGAGCGAGTAGGCTACTACACGGGCATCGAACCTGCTGCCCACACCCCCCGCTGGGTGATCGAGGCCGAAGTGGTAGGGCCTGCGACGTGATGTTGCACACGTGTTAAGGCAAACCCATTGACTTCGGCCGAATTCGTGAAAGTATTCACAAGCAACAGCGCGGAAACATTTGGTGCGCCCGCGTGAACTAAGAGTTACATCCAACAATCATCAGCAAGTGAATCGAGTGGCGCGCGCGAGCGCGCCCGAAGGAGTAGAGGAATGGACTGGCGTCACAAGGCCATCTGTCGCGACGAGGATCCGGAGCTGTTCTTCCCTGTGGGAACCAGCGGCCCGGCCATCGCCCAGGTCGCCGACGCGAAGCTCGTCTGTGCACGGTGCCCCGTCACCGCCGACTGCCTGTCATGGGCTCTCGAGTCCGGCCAGGACGCAGGCGTCTGGGGCGGCATGAGCGAGGACGAGCGACGCGCACTCAAGCGCCGTACCGCACGTACGCGCACCCGGAGCAGCGTCTAGCCCTCGGCAGTCGCCACATCCGGATTCGAAAAAGCCCGGCTACGGCCGGGTTTTTTCGTGCGCAAAAGACATTGTGCGACAGGCATTTTCGTCGACACCCGACATCGACCGACGCCCGCGGGGTCAGGATCGCAGCGGGATGACCACTGCCACTTCGGTACCGGGACCGTCGGGATTGGCGTGGATGTCGAGTTCGCCCGCGAGTTCGATCGACACGAGCGTCTTGACGATCTGCAGCCCGAGATGATCCGAGGTGGCGAGGTCGAAGTGTTCAGGAAGTCCGATACCGTTGTCGCGAACCGCAATTCGCAGGTCGCGCACGTCACGCTCGGCGATGACCGCGATCTCGGCGTCGGCGGGTGGGTCGCCGTCGAAGCCGTGCTCGATCGCGTTCTGGATGAGCTCGGTGAGGACCATCACCAGCGGCATCGCCAGTTCCGCGGTCAGCACCCCGAGACGATCGCGATGACGGACCGTCACCCGCGCCTCCCCCGACGCGACGTCGACCAGGATCGGGACGAGACGATCGACGACCTCGTCGAGGTCGACCTCCTCGTCGACACTGCCCGACAGCAGTTCGTGCACCAGCGCGATGGAGGCCACCCGGCGCACGGCCTCGTTGAGGGCTTCGCGGGCGTCGGTGTTGGAGGTGCGCCGGGCCTGCAACCGCAGCAGCGCCGACACCGACTGCAGGTTGTTCTTGACCCGATGGTGGATCTCGCGGATCGTGGCGTCCTTGCTGATCAATGCACGGTCGCGCCGCTTGACCTCGGTGACGTCGCGGATGAGGACAACCGCACCCGACACCGTTCCGCGCGGACGCAGCGGAACCGCCCGGATCAGTGCGGTCGCGCGTCGTGCGTCGGCCTCGACACGCATGCCGATGTCCCGGTAGGGCCCGGTGGGGATCTCGATCAGGCCGGCCGCCGTGTCGAGCATGAGCGCGACTTCGTCGGCCTCGAACGGCTCGGTGATGAGTTGCTTGACCACATCGGACAGGCGCGTGTGGTTGAGCTCGGCGGTCCAGCCCATGCGATGGAAGGCCGACAGCGCGTTGGGGCTGGTGTAGGTGACCGTGCCGGCGCCGTCGAGCCGGACGAACCCGTCGCCGGCGCGCGGCGTCGACAGTCCTCTCGGGTTGCCCTCCTCGTGCGGGAAGGTGCCGTCGGCGACCATCTGACACAGATCGTCGGCCGAGTCCTGGTAGGCGAGCTCCAGCGGCGAGGGCAGGCGCGGGTGGGTGAGGTCGACGGCTCGGGTGAGAACCGCGATGACCGAGCCCTCGAACCCGACGGGGACGGCTTCCTGGCGCATCGCCGTCGCGCCGAACCAGGTCGGGTCCTCGTCGCGCAGAATACGTTCGGAGCTGAAGGCACGGAGAACCTGCGGATGGACCGTCGTGTCGATGACGCGGCCGACCTCGTCGGTCGGGAAGACCGTCGACGCCGTGTTGGGTCGGCACTGCGCCACCGTGACGACGGCACCGCTGTCGGTACGTACCGACAGCAGGAAGTCGGCGAAGGACAGGTCCGCGAGCAGCTGCCACTCGGCGACGAGGCGTTGCAGGTGTGCCGCGGCCGAGTCGGAGAGCGTCGTGTGCTCGGCCAGGAGATCGGAGAGGGTCGACATTCAGGTCAACGTGGCAGTCGGGGGCATGGGAGTCGGGGGCATGGGAGTCGGGGGCCGACGATGCGCTATTCGAAGACGGCGATGATGTCGCCGGCCTGGATGACGTCGCCGACCTCGACCTTGACCTCGGCGATGGTGCCCGGCTCCTCGGCGAGGACCGGGATCTCCATCTTCATCGACTCGAGCAGCACCAGGGTGTCGCCGACCTCGATCTGCTGCCCCGCGGCGGCGCGCACTTCGAGGACACTCGCGACGATCTCTGCGACAACGTCTTCTGCCATGCACCTAAGTTAGCCCACATCCTCGCGACGGAGGATCGGGTCCCGACCGGGTGATGGCCAGCCGATTTTTGTCCCGTGGCAGAATGCCTGAGACACTGTTATGTCCCGGTCCCGCGGGATGTGCAGTCACAACGGGCCTGTCAGGAGACGACGCCCGCCCCCGCAATGAAGGAGATGCGTCATGGGAAAGCGCGGACGCAAGAAGCGTGCTCGTAAGAAGAACGCTGCCAACCACGGCAAGCGCCCCAACGCCTGATCCTCGCCTCGCGGCGGATCAGACGAGCGAGAACAAGAAAAACGCCCGGGTACGGCCATCTGGCCGCCCGGGCTTTTTCATGCGCGCATCCCCCGCGCGCGTCGGATCTCAGCGATCGGTCTCGGTGGTGTCCTGCACGGCATTTTCCTGCACGGTGGTCTCGTGCACGATGACGGTCTTGCGGATCTCGATCCGCAGCCGGTCACGGAGGCCCTGGGGTGCCTGGTCGCCGCCGCATTTGCGGTTCACGAGCGCCTTGAGCTGCTGCTCGATGCCGTAGTGGGCCAGGCACGAGGGGCAACTGTCGAGATGCCCCTGGAGGCGCTCGCGGGCGTTCTGGTCACACTCGTTGTCGAGCAGGAGCCAGACGTCGGCGATCACCGCCGAGCAGTCGAGCCGGGTGAGTTCGGGATCGATGTCTGTCATCGGACCACCTCCGCACCCGAGGCGCGGGCCGACCGGTTGAAGCCGCGTTCGCGGGCGACGTCGGCGAGCAGCTCACGCAGCTGCCGGCGGCCGCGGTGCAGGCGGGACATGACGGTTCCGATGGGGGTGTCCATGATCTCGGCGATCTCCTTGTACGGCAGGCCTTCCACATCGGCGTAGTACACGGCCATCCGGAAATCCTCGGGAAGCTCTTGCAGTGCCGCCTTGATCTCGTCGTCGGGCAGCGTGTCGAGCGCCTCGATCTCCGCCGACCGCAACCCCTGCGAGGTGTGTTCGGCGGTGGCGGCGATCTGCCAGTCGGAGATCTCGTCGGTGGGGTACTGCGCGGGCTGTCGCTGTTTCTTGCGGTAGCCGTTGATGTAGGTGTTGGTCAGGATCCGGTAGAGCCAGGCCTTGAGGTTGGTGCCCTCCCGGAACGACGCGAAGGCGGTGAACGCCTTGATGTAGGTCTCCTGGACGAGGTCCTCGGCATCGGCCGGATTGCGGGTCATGCGCAGCGCGGCACCGTACATCTGGTCGAGCAGTGGCAATGCGTCACGCTCGAACCGCTCGGTCAGCTGCTCGGGGCTCTCGTTCGGGTCGGCGCGTCGAGGCGCCTTGGTCTCGGCGCCCGGTGACTCGTCGCCGGCTGGCCTGGCTTCGGACACTACGATTCCTTCGATGAGAGGTGTCATGGGAACGTTGCCGGTCAAGCCTACCGATCCCGGCCCGAGCGAGAGGGTCCTCGGTTCGATGCGGTCCGGCAGCTCCAGTACGGCCGATGCGCCCATGCGTGTCTCACCTTCTTCGCGGTATGTCCTGTGTCTTCATTCGTCGCAACCAGTCACAACAGAGCCCGGCCGGTCATTTGTTCCCCCCGCGCCCGGCCGGGTCGATCCAGCGGGTCCGCATTCGGCGTAGACCCGGCAGTCCCGAGCAGGAGGTAACGACCATGGCCGCCACCCCGGCGATCGCCGCACTCGAACGCGCGGAGATCTCGCACACCGTCCACCGCTACGACCACGATCCCAGGTCGGAGGCCTACGGCGCCGAGGCCGTCGAGGCGCTGGCCGATACCCTCGGGGTCCGCGGCGAACAGATCTTCAAGACGCTCGTCATCGAACTCTCCGGCGGTGACCGCCCCGGTCTGGCTGTCGCCGTGGTGCCGGTTCCGGCGAAACTCTCGCTCAAGGCGGCAGCCGCGGCCCTCGGCGCGTCGAAGGCCAAGATGGCCGAGGCCAAGGCCGTCACCCGGACGACCGGCTACGTCCTGGGCGGGGTCTCCCCGGTCGGTCAGCGGTCGAGTCTGCCGACCGTCATCGATTCCTCGGCGATGGGGTTCGACACGGTGCTGTGCAGCGCGGGCAAGCGCGGACTGGAGATTGCGCTCGCACCGGCCGACCTCGCCGCCGTCACCGAGGCCGTGTTCGCCGACATCGCCGTGTGAGGCTCACCCGCGGCTCGTCCTAGGGCAGCATGGACACCATGTGCGGACGTTTTGCGGTGACCACCGACCCGGCGAAGCTGGCGGCGGAGATCGACGCGGTCAACGAGGTACCCGAACCGGCGAGTGAGTCCGCCGACCTCGACGCCCCACCGGCCCGGTCGCCCGGCGTGAACTACAACGTCGCACCGACCACCACGGTGATGACCGTCGTCAAGCGCCATTCCCATGAGGAACCCGACGACGATCCGCTCCTGCGGGTGCGCGCCATGCGCTGGGGACTGGTGCCGCCGTGGGCGAAGGAGGTCGGCAAGGGGCCGCTGCTGTTCAACGCCCGCGCCGAGAGCGCCGCGGAGAAGAGCTCGTTCCGTGTGTCGGTCAGATCGCGTCGGTGCCTGGTGCCGATGGACGGTTGGTACGAGTGGAAGAAGGGACCGGCCGACAGCAAGGGCAAGCCCACGAAGATCCCGTTCTTCATGGCCCCCGAGGACGGGACCCGCTTGTTCATGGCGGGCCTGTGGTCGGTGTGGCACGCCGAGGGTTCCGACGCCCCGCCGCTGCTCAGCTGCACGATCCTGACCACCGATGCGGTCGGCAAACTGCGTGAGGTCCACGACCGGATGCCCCTGATCATGCCGTTCGACAGCTGGGACACCTGGCTCGATCCCGACCACAGGGCACCCGACGACCTGTTCTCCGCGCCGGCCGAACCTCTCGTGGACGCCATCGCGATCCGCGAGGTGGCACCGCTGGTCAACCGTGTCGCCAACAACGGTCCGGAGTTGCTCAACCCGCTCTGAACTCAGTCCGTGGTGAGGACCGCGGCGCCGTCGAAGCGGCCGTTCCTCAGATCCAGCAATGCCTCGTCGGCCCGCGAGATCGGGTACTCGTGGGTCGTGGCGCGGACTCCGTGGCGTTCGGCCAACGTCAGGAACTCGGTGCCGTCGGCTCGGGTGTTCGCTGTTACCGAGCGGATCTCTTTCTCGTAGAACAGTTCTCGCTCATAGTTGAGGGCGGGGATGTCACTGAGATGGATGCCGGCGATCGACAGGACTCCCCCACGGTCGAGGGCCCGCATCGCCACCGGCACCAGATCACCCACCGGCGCGAAGGTGATCGCGGCGTCGAGCAACACCGGCGGGGCGTCGCGCGCGTCGCCGACCGACGCCGCACCGAGCGCCGCCGCGAGCCGCCGCGACTGCTCTCCGCGGGTGAGCACGTGCACCTGGATGCCGAGCGCGATCGCCAGCTGCGCGCAGAGGTGGGCACTGCCACCGAAACCGTAGAGGCCCAGCCGTTTCGGACGGGCGGGGCCTGGGCCGTCGAGCAGCCCGGTGCGCCGCAGGGCCCGGTACCCGATGATGCCCGCACACAGCAGCGGGGCGAGGGACACGTCGTCGATCCCGTCCGGGAGCGGATAGGCAAACGCGGCGGGCACGGTGACAAACTCGGCGTAGCCGCCGTCGACATCCCAGCCGGTGTAGCGCGATGCGGCACAGAGGTTTTCGTTGCCGCGAACACATCGGTCACAGGTGCCGTCGGTGCTGTGCAGCCAGGCGACCCCGACCCGGTCCCCGAGCGTGAAACCCTGTGCGCCACTCCCGAGTTCGACGACGTGGCCGACCACCTCATGTCCCGGGGTCACGTTCTCGCAATGCACCGGCAGGTCCCCCTCGGCGACATGCAGATCAGTGCGGCACACACCGCACGCGCGTACCTCGACGAGCAACTCGCCGGGACCCGGCCGCGGACGTGGCTTGTCGACGAACCGCATCGGTCCGGTGTCGATCGGCGCCGGTTCGGTCACCGCCCATGCGCGCATGTCCCGAGGTTATCCCCGGCCCGGCGCCCCGTCACGCGTAACCGGGAACGCTTCCGGACCCGAGACCCCCGTCACTCGAATTGCACTTCCCGACACATTGTCGCTATCTTTCCCGACATGCTGTCGATAACCGAGTGGAGGAACTGACGATGTTCCTGGCCCTACGTGAACTCACCTTCGCCCGCGGACGGTTCGCCCTGATGGGATCGGTGGTCGCACTCATCGCCGTGCTGATGGTCCTGCTGAGCGGCCTGTCGGTGGGACTGGTCAACGACGGTGTCTCCGGACTCAAGAAGTTGCCGGTGACCTCCTTCGCCTTCCAGAAGGACATCGCCACCGACTCCGCCTTCTCCCGCAGCCTGGTGCCGACCTCCGCGGTGCAGACCTGGGCCGAACAGCCCGGTGTCGACGACGCCGCCCCATTCGGCAACGCACTGATCAACGGCCGCACCGACACCGGTATGGACATCGATCTCGCCCTCTTCGGCGTCGAGCCGGGCTCGTTCGTCAGCCCCACCGCGACGTCCGGCTCCTCGCTTTCCGGCACCCCGGGTGAGCTCGTCATCAGCGAGACCGCCGCCGAGGACGGGCTCGCCATCGGCGACACCGTGACCGTCGAACCACTCGGAACCCGGTTGCGCGTCGTCGGAATCCTCGACGGCCAGAGCACCTTCGGACACGTGGACGTCGCGTACGTGCCGCTGAGCACCTGGCAGGAGATCCGCGCCGGGGCCCGTCCGGGGGAGCCGGTGGCGCCGCGCGTCTACGACGACATCACCGCGGTCGCGGTCAACGCCGGCGACACCGTCGACCTGCCGGCCGGCGACTCCACCGCGGGCACGACGTCCCTGACACTGACGGAATCGTTCGGTGCGTCGCCCGGCTACACCGCCGAGACCTCGACGCTCGCGCTGATCCAGGCATTCCTGTACGCCATCTCGGCACTCGTGATCGGGGCCTTTTTCACCGTCCTGACGATCCAGCGCAGGCAGGAGATCGCCGTGATGCGCGCCCTCGGCGCCGGCACCGGGTATCTGCTGCGCGACTCGCTCATGCAGTCACTCATCCTGCTCGTTGCCTCGGCCGCCGCGGGCATCGGAATCGGCGTCGGCATCGGCGCCGCCATCGGCTCGACCCCCATGCCGTTCGCCCTCGAAACCGGGTCGATCGCCGTCGCCGGCGCGTTGCTGATCGTGTGCGGCATGGCCGGGGCCGCGATCGCGGTACTCCGCATCACCCGGGTCGACCCACTGACCGCTCTCGGAGGAAACCGATGACCGCACTCTCACTTCGCACTGTCAGCCTCGTCCACGGCGACGGCGAGGATGTCGTCACCGCGCTCGACGACATCACCGTCGAGGTCACACCCGGCGAGTTCGTCGCCGTGGTGGGGCCGTCGGGCTCGGGCAAGTCGAGCCTGCTCGCCGTCGCCGGCGGCCTCATCGCACCCACGTCGGGGACGGTACGGATCGGCGGCGTCGACCTGAGCACGGCATCCGCCCGCGAACTGACCAGAATCCGTCGCGAACACATCGGATTCGTCTTCCAGAGCGGAAACCTCCTCGGCTCGTTGACCGTCGCGGATCAGCTCCGGCTGCCGCTCACCTTCGGCAGCGTTGCCGATCCGCGCCCGGTCGCCGAGCTGCTCGCCGAGGTCGGCATGGCGCACAAGGCCAAGCGACGGCCGCACCAACTGTCCGGCGGTGAACGTCAGCGGGTCGGGATCGCGAGAGCTCTGATGACCCGGCCGGACGTCCTCCTCGTCGACGAGCCGACCGCCGCCCTCGACCGCGCACGAAGCCACGAGATCGTCGAGCTGCTCGCCCGCGAAGCACACGAGCACAATGTGGCAGTGGTCATGGTCACCCATGACCAGGACGTCCTCATACACTGTGACAAGGTGTACGAGATGATCGACGGCAGGTTGACACCCGGAGCAACAGCGGCCAAATGACCTGAGGAGGTGGGTGTTTGCCGAGAATTCAGGCGCCCACCGTCGCCGAGCACCGGCGTCAGCAGGAAGAGGCGATCCTCGCGGGGGCGAAGGCCATCCTGGCCGACACCGGGAAGGCGCCGACCCTGGCCGCCGTCGGCCAGCGGGTCGGTCTCGCCCGCTCCAGCGTGTACCAGTACTACGCCTCGAGCGACGAGCTCCTCGCCGCGGTCGTGGCCGACGTCTTTCCGGCATGGGCGCGCCACGTCCGTGACCGGGTCGCGGCGCAGACCGATTCCGGTCGGCAGATCTGGGAGTACATCAGCGCGAACGTCGAGTTGTTCACCGGCACGGAACAGGACGTCGCCAACGCACTCGTCCGGGTCGTCGACGCCACCGTGCTGCAGGGGCCGATGGAACGGTTTCACCGAGAACTCCAGGAGCCTCTCGTCGATGCCCTTGCCGCGCACGGCGAGCCACGTCCACATGAGGTCGCGCAGCTCATCGACTCGATGATCATCCAGGCGTGCCGCTCCGTCGGCGCCGACGACGACGCTCGCGCAGACGATGTGCCCACCACCGCGGGCGGCCCGGCCGTGACCGAGGTGATCCGGCGACTACTCGGCGGCTACCTGCGCTTGTCCGACGCCTGAACCCCTTTCCGCTGACCGGCGTCAGCGGAACGCGTAGTCGTCGACGGGATAGGAGTTCATCTCCCTCAGTGTCCGGAGCGTCGACGCCGGACGCAGGAGCGTCGCCTCGCCGTGCTGGTTGAAGTAGTAGCTGCGCGAGCCGGTGCAGTCGCCGTTGTAGAACACCGACGACTGCAGACGCTGCGTCACCTCGTCGAGAAAGGCGTCGTTGGCGGTCTCGGTGACCTCGAAGGTGTCCTTGCCGCGGCGTCGCAGTTCGCCGAAGAGACGCGCGATGTGCTTCATCTGCCCCTCGATGGTGGTGAAGTACGACAATCCGCTGTAGGAGTACGGACTGTTGAGCGAGATCAGGTTCGGGAACTTCGGCACCGTGACGCCCTCGTAGGCCTGGAAGCGGTTCTCCCGCCAGAACTTCCCGAGGTCACGGCCCTCGCGACCGATGATGTCGAACGCCGGGAAGTTCACGTCCCACAGGTTGAAGCCGGTGGCCAGCACGAGGGTGTCAATCTCGGTGCGGGTGCCGTCGGCGGCGAGGATGGCATCTGACTCGAGTCGGGCGACGCCACTGGTCTCCAGCGTGACGTGCGGTTTGGTGAAGCTGGCGAAGTAGGTGTTGGAGAAGGTCGGCCGCTTGCACCCGAAGTCGTAGTGGGGGGTCAGTTTTCGACGCAGTTCCGGGTCGGCGACCTGAGCCCGCAGGTGCGCCTTGGCGAGCCGCGCGGCCAGCTTGTTGCCGGGCTTGAGCTGTTTGAAGTGCAGGACCCCGAAGACCATCAGCGCCTCGAGCAGTGAGGTGTTGACCAGGCGTGCCGCGCGTTGCGTCAGCGGCACGCGACGGAACAGCTGCTGCACCGCGCGCGGGATGGCGAAGTCGACCTTGGGCACCACCCAGATCGGGGTGCGCTGGAAGACGGTGAGGGCGTCGGCGCGGGCGGCGATCTCCGGGATCAGTTGTACGGCGGTCGCGCCGGTGCCGATGACGGCGACCTTCTTGCCGGCGAAGTCGAAACCGTCCTGCCAGTCGGCGGTGTGCAGGACCGTGCCGGCGAAGTTCTTGATCCCCGGGAAGTCCGGGATGTGTGGCTGGGAGAGGAACCCGGTCGCGGTCACGAGATAACGTGCGGTGCGTTCGGTGCCGTCGCCGGTCCGGATCCGCCACAGGAGGCCGGCGTCGTCCCACTCGGCGGAGTCGACGAGGACCCCGAACTCCATGTGCCGCGTGAGGTCGTACTTCTCGGCCACGTGGTGCGCGTACCGTTTGAGCTCGGCGCCGGGCGCGAACAGCCTGGACCAGAACGGATTCGGCTCGAAGGAGTACGAGTACGTCACCGACGCGATGTCGACGGCGAGCCCCGGATAGTGATTGACGTGCCAGGTGCCGCCGAGGTCGGCCTCGCGCTCGAGGATCGCGATGTTGTCGATGCCGAGCCGCTTGAACTCGATCGCGGCCCCCATCCCACCGAAGCCCGCGCCGACGATCACCACGTCATGTTCCGGTTGCATGAGCCACCCCACTAACTGTTACCGGCAGTTACTGTAACCTAGCACACATTGCGCCGGGTATCCTCGCTGGTCAGGCGATCGCGGTGCCATCCCACAGGACGTCGAAGAACTGCGTCGCCACGAGCTCCTCGCGCTTGTTCCGGGAGAGGCCCAGTTCCTTGCGGTAGGCCAGGATGTGCTGCAACGACAACGCCGAGTACACCAGCGGCAGGTGATCGTGGGGCTGGTCGTAGACGCCGCCCGCACCCTTCGCCACGGCCAGATTCCGGCGCAGATGCGACGGATGCTTGAGGGCGTCGCGCAGCACGGCCGCCTTGATCATCTTCTTCCGACCCGCGGGCACCACCACGAGGTCGCCGGGGTCGAAGAGCGCGGCGTCGAATTCCTCCGCGGTCGCGAGGGTGCAACCGGACGTCGGCCTCGGATTGCACTCGACCATGTGGTGGACGCCGTCGTCGGTCACCAGGTAGTCGAAGCTGATCTGTCCGTGCCAGTTCAGTTCTCGCGCGATCGTCTGCGCCGCGGCGAGCGACTGCGGGGAATCGACGGATTCGAACACGATGCCACCGCGGTCATCGATGGCCAGGGGGTGTTCGTAGCAGGAGTGCAGGACGATCTCGCCGTGGTGCGCGACGCTCCAGCTGCACCGGTCGACGCCCACGAGGTACTGCTGGACCAGCCACGGGTCCTCGGGCGTCGGGGTCACGTCGTCGATCGAGGACTCCCCGGCCAGCGGCCCCGAGTTGGTGAGGACGTCGAGCCCGCCGCGGCCGAACGCGGCCCGCGCGAACCAGTGCGGCCAGCGCTCGGTGGCCGCGCGCAGTTCGTCGCGGCTCGTCGTGGTCACCGATTCGGCGGCCGGCAGTCCCAATTTCCGGCACAGCGCGGTGAAATCCACCTTGTCGTGCACCCCGGCGAGGGTCTCGAAGTCCGGGAAGAACAGTTCGGCGCCGGGGTGGGCCGCGGAGATCCGGTCCCGGTGACGTGCCAGATAGAAGACCTCCTCGAACATCGGCAACAGCAGGGTGATGTCGAATCTGCCGATCGCCTCGATCACGGCGTCGACGAACTCGGCGGGCCGCTGCGTCGGTGCGGGGAGCTCGAGGTGACGTCGCGCACCGCGGGAATGACTGCCGGGCGCGGCGGCGAACGTGTCCGCGGCGGTGACGTCGCGACCGGTGACACCCAGCTTGTGGATCTCGTCCACCGCGAAGGGCATTCGGGACGTGGTCACCAGAATGTGGGGCTCGCGGGTCTCCATGCGAGAACGGTAGGCGAGATCGAGCCTCCGCAACGGTCGAACGTCCCAGAGGCGTGAGCACCGCTGGCCGTGCCGGTAGCGTGGCACTGCCATGACCGACCGTAGGAGTGCCCCCACCGCGAGCCCGGGTACCGGCGCTTCCTTCGCCGCAGCGGTCTACGCCTTCGCGGTGATCATGCTCGGTACGACGCTGCCGACGCCGCTGTATGCGCTCTACGGCGAGAAGCTCGGTTTCGGGGTGACCACGACGACGGTCATCTTCGGCGTCTACGCCGCCGGTGTCATCGCCGCGCTCATCGGGTTCGGGCGGTGGTCCGACGTCGTCGGCCGCCGCAAACTGCTGATCGCCGGGGCGGGGCTGTCGGCCCTCAGCGCCGTCGTGTTCCTCACCGCCGGGCCGGTGTGGCAGCTGTTCCTCGGACGCGTGCTGTCGGGATTGTCCGCGGGCATCTATGCCGGCGCCGCAACGACCGCGGTCATCGAGCTCGCACCGGCGTCGTGGCGGGATCGCGCGCCCGCCGTCGCGACCGCGGCGAACATCGGCGGGCTCGGTCTCGGTCCGCTGATCGCCGGCCTCCTCGCCCAGTACGTGCCCTCGCCCCTGCACACCGTTTTCTACCTGGACCTCGCGTTGCTGGCCCTCGTCGGAGTCGGCATCTGGCGTCTTCACGAGACCGTCGAGGTCACGCCGGGTGCACGCCTGAGCATGCAGCGGCTGTCGGTACCCGCCGACATCAGGGATGTCTTCGTCCGCGCCGCGATCGCCGCCTTCGCGGGCTTCGCGGTGATGGGCACGTTCACCGGCGTCATGCCGTCGTTCGTCACCCAGATCCTCGGTATCGACAACCACGCCTTCACCGGATTCCTGGTGTTCGTGTTGTTCGCCTCGTCGGCGCTCACCCAGATCGTCGTCCGGCGCATGCCCACCGAACCGGCGCTGATCGCCGGGTGCGCGATCCTCATCGGCGGCACCTGCGTGTCTATCCTCGGACTGGTCACCGCGTCGAGCGCCGCGCTGCTCGGCGGGGCGGTGATCTGCGGTGTCGGGCAGGGTATGTCGTTCAGCAAGGGACTGGCGTCGGTGATCGCCGCCAGCCCTGCCGGACGCAAGGCCGAGGTGACCTCCACGTACTTCGTCGTCGCCTACGTCGCCATCTCGATCCCCATCGTCGGACAGGGCCTGGCGGCGCAGCGGTGGGACCTGCGGACCGCGGGCATCGCGTTCAACATCGGGGTCGCGGTACTGGCCCTGATCGCCTTGCTCCTGACGATCATCGCGGTCAGGCGTCCGGCACGCCCGCGGAGTTGAGCGTGGCCACCAGCTGCCGGAAACGAGAACTGCTGACGAGGTCCTCGACGAGCACGACCTCGCCGTCGGCATCGGCCAGCGGGATGCACCAGTTGGGATACTGCGTGCTGTCGGTGCCCGGCTGGTTCTGAATTCTCCGCTCCCCCACCGCATCCACCAGCGCGACACTGAGCAACACCGACGGGCTGCGCGCGATCACCGCATACAGCGCGTCGACGACCTTCGGATCGGTCAGCGGGGTGTCCCGCGAGAGGAGCCCACGTTCGTAGGCCAGTTCGAGGACGGCATCGCGCTCGCGTGCGTCGCGCGCGCGTTCGGCCGCCTCACCGCTCTCGAGCAGACCGAGCCGGGACCGTAACGCGATGTGATCGCCCGCCAGATACCCGACGGTCGGCGGGAGGTCATGCGTCGTCACCGAGGTCAGGCACAGCTCGCGGTAGTCCTCCGGCGGGATCGCCGCCGAGCGCCCCTGCTCGAACCACAGGATCGATGTGCCGAGAATTCCCCTCTCGCGCAACGCATCCTGAACGGACGGTTCGAAGACCCCGAGGTCCTCCCCGACCACGACGGCGTCGGCACGCTGAGCCTCGAGCGCCAGGATGCCGATGAGTGCCTCGCTGTCGTACCGTACGTAGGTCCCGTCGGCCGGACTCCGGCCGTCGGGGATCCACCACAACCGGAACAGACCGAGGATGTGATCGACGCGGACGCCGCCCGCGTGCCGCAACACGGTGCGGATCATGTCGCGGTAGGGCTCGTAGCCGGCCTCGGCGAGGCGGCGAGGATGCCACGGCGGCTGATCCCACCCCTGCCCCTGCTGGTTGAAACCATCGGGTGGGGCGCCGACCGTCGCACCCGTGGCCAGCACATCGCCGAGTGCCCAGGCATCGGCGCTGTGGCGCGCGACCCCGACCGCGAGGTCGGCCATGACGCCGATCGAGCACCCCGCCGACGTCGCCGCACGCGCGGCGGCCGCGAGCTGCTCGTCGCAGATCCATTGCAACCACATGTGGAAATCGATGCGCCGCGCCAACTTTCGGCGCTTCTTTTTCATGTACGCGGGATCGAGGAACTTGCCGTGCCACCGTCGGTCATCGGCGTCGTAGCGCTCGGCCAGCGCACACCAGGTGGCGAAACGCTTGAGGCCCTTGCCCTCTCGTCGCCGGAACTCCCGGTAGGCGGTCTTGCGCGCCGGATCGAGCGGGACGCCGTAGATCAGTTCGAGGGCCTCCATCTTGGCGCGGTAGGACTTGTCGCGCCTGATCATGTCGGTGGCGGTGTTCTCCGAGAGAAAGCCGCGCCCCAGCGCGCGGACCCACTTGCGGCGGGACCTGGGCAGGCCCTCGAGCTCGGGGATGTCGGTGACCCGGATGTAGAGCGGATTGACGAAGCGACGGGTGACGGGTAGATACGGCGACGCCTCGATCGGCGGCTGCGGCTGCGCGGCGTGCAGCGGGTTGACCTGGACGAAGTCGGCGCCGTAGGCGCTGCCCGCGACCTCGCAGATGCCGGCGAGATCGGCGAAGTCGCCGACACCCCAGGAGTCGGCCGAGCGGATCGAGTACAGCTGCGCGGCCAGTCCCCATCGCTTGTGGCCGAGCAGCCGGTCCGCGGTGTCCAGGCGGCGGGGTGTCACGATCAGCGGCGCCGTCGCCGCCGCCGAGCGGTCGAGGTCGAGCGCCTTGATGTGGTGGTAACCCGGCGCGAGGTCGGCGGGAACGGCGAAGGTGGCCCGTCCGACGAGGGCGCCGTCGATGTTCCGCGGCTCCACCCAGACGTCGAGTTGCGGCGCCGCGACATCATCGCCGTCCTCGGTGACGATCCACACCTTCACCAGGTTCCCGTGCGGGACGTGGACGACGAAGGTGCTGCCCGCTCCCTCGGTCACCACCGTGACGGCCGGGACGAACTCCCGCCAGGGCTGCTCGTCGATCTCGCGGATCGACGCCTCGATCGCCTCGTCGGAATCCGCGGCGACTCCGAGTGCGGCGAGGACGGCCACGAGCGTCTCGACGCTCACCTCGTGGTTCTGTTCACCCCAGCCGACGTAGCTGGTGGCGACGCCGTAGCGGCGTGCCAGGTCGGTCAACCGATCGGGGTTCACTTCAGCCACCCGAGCATCGTGCCAGGATTTCGGCCCGAGCGCTCACCGGTCGAAGAGCACGCCGGGATTCAGCAGGTCCCGGGGATCGAGGGTCGCCTTGATCGCGCGCATGATGTCGAGGTCGACGTCGTCGCGGCCGAGGTGCGTCCACGCGACCTTCGCGCGGCCGATCCCGTGCTCGGCGCTGATACTGCCGCCGTTGGCCGTGACGATCCCGAAGACGTGATCGGTGACCGTCGTGGCGTGCTCCGGTGGGACGTCGAGGAGGTTGACGTGGATGTTGCCGTCCCCGACATGACCGAAAAGTATCGGCCGACACGGGAATTCGGTCAGCGTGCCGACCGCGGCCAGCTCGGCGAAGGCCTCCGGAAGCGCACGGATGGGCACGGAGATGTCGAGCTTGACCACCGGCGTCGAACTCGACCGTGCGATCGACTCGGTGTGACCCTCCCGTGCGGCCCACAGCGCGCGGGCGGGAGCGGGTTGCGCCACGGCGTCGATGAGCCCGTCGGCGTCAGCGAGCAGTTCCGCCGTGGTGGACTCGATGTCGCCGGTGCCCGACACCTCGAGCAGGACGTAGAACGGTCCCGGTGTGGCCGTCGGGCGACGCTGTCCGTGTCCGGTGACGAGCGCGATCCCGGCCTCGGTCATGAGTTCAGCGGCCTCGACGGTCAGTCCCCGCGACGTGGCGGCACCGATGAGGCCGATCGCGTCCTCGACGTGAGCGATCGCGGCCACCGCGACGGTGGCCGCCCTCGGGGGCACGACGAGCCGGAACAGGACTCGGGTGATGACTGCCAGGGTGCCCTCGCTCCCGGCCAGGAGCGCCGGAAGGTCATATCCGACATTGTCTTTGACCAACGAGGCCCACCGGCGCAGGACGCGGCCGTCGGCGAGCACCGCCTCGATGCCGAGGAGCTGTGAGCGGGCGTTGCCGCGGCGGATCATCCGCGTGCCACCGGCGTTGGTCGACACCACGCCGCCTGCGGTCGCCGACTGGCGCGAGGCGAGATCGATCCCGAACGCGAGCCCCGACCTCGCGGCCGCGGCGTCGACGGCCTCCACGGTCGCCCCGGCCTGCACACCGACGCACCGGCCCACCGCATCGACCTCGTCGACATCGGTCATCCGTACCGTCGACAGCACGATCCGCGGACGGGAACCGTCGCGGCGCGGCGGCGGTACCGACCCGCCGACGAGCCCGGTGTTGCCGCCCTGCACACAGATCTGCGCATCGGCGGCGGCACACTCGGTGACCACCGCCGACACCTCGGCGGTGGTCCGGGGACGCACGATCGCGTCGGCCTCGCCCCGGTACCGCCCGGTCCAGTCGAGCAGGAAACCCGACATGGACTCCGGGTCGGTCAGGACGTTGGCGTCCCCGACGATGCCACTCAGGCGCGCGAGCAGGCCGTCACGAGGCGGCGAGGGCATCGGGGATCGGGGTGTCGCCGTCGTTGAACTCGATCACCTGATGAACCGTCGACGGACGGGCCAGCACCACCGCGGCCACCGCGGCCACATTGTCGCGGCTGACCTCGTCGCCGTCGGTGCGGTCTCCGCCGACGGCGATGGCCCCGGTGCCCGGCTCGTCGGTGAGGCGACTCGGCCCCAGGATCGTCCAGTCGAGTTCGGTGGACTTCAGGTACGTGTCGGCGGCCGCCTTCGCCTCGGCGTAGGCGTGGAACGAATTGTCCTCGGGGACGCCGTGATCAGGACCAGCGCCGAAGTACGACACCATCACATACCGGTCGACACCTGCCCGGAGCGCCGCATCCATCGACCGGATGGCCGCGTCACGGTCGACTGCGTAGGTCCGTGCCTGATCACCGCCACCGGCTCCGGCCGCCCACACCACCGCGTCGTGCTCGGAGATCGCGGTGGCGATCCCGGTGGTGTCGAGGGTCTCGACGTCGGCGACCACCGGTGTCGCGCCGGTCTCGGCGACGTCGTGTGCATGTTCGGGATTGCGGATGATCGAGGTCACCTGATCTCCGCGGTCGGCCAGGATCCTCGCCAGGCGCAGCGCGATCTTGCCATGTCCACCGATGATGGCCACTCGCGTCACTGGTTTCTCACTTTCGTCGCTGTTCACCGGATCTGCTCGTCTCGTACCCAATCCAACCTACGCATGCACCCGTGAAGGAGCCCCGCACACGACTCCGCCCCGGCCGGCGACGCTGGTGGGAGCGTCGTCGGCCGGGGCGGGGTGGTCGTCTGTGTCAGACGCGGGTACGGCCGCGGCCGGTGACCAGCTTGACGAGGAACAGCAAGATGCATGCGCCTGCCAGGCAGGTGATGAAACTGAAGATCCAGCCGGCTCCCTCGACGTCGACGCCGAACACCTTGAGCAGGAAACCGCCCAGCAGTCCGCCGACGATGCCCACCACGATGTTGAGGATGATCCCCTGTTGTGCATCGGTCTTCATGAGCTTGCTCGCGATCCAACCGGCGAGTCCGCCGATGATGATCCACGCAATGATGCCAATTCCGAGCATATGTGCCTCCTCAGGTCGTCGTTAATCCTGCGTATGGAAATCGCCCGAATCGAATCGTCCGATTTACTACGCGACTCAACCTACCCAGACGGATCACGGTTCACACATGCCCGCCCGAACTGGGTGTCGCATCGAGACCTTTCCGGCGCCCACCACCGCAAACGCGAGGTCAGGGCAGGTGACCTCGATCTCACAGGACTCGGTGACCGGATCGGTGGGGTCGGCGAGGTCGACTCCGGTGGCCTCACCCCACCTCAGGCGCCGAGGTTCCGGTGTGAGTTCGACGGCGAGAGCTTTGCGTCGGCCTCCACCATGATCGCCCGGGTCAGCTCCCGGAACTGGTCGAAATGGCCGTGGTAACCGTACTTCGCGTGCAGGCTCGGCCAGTTCGCATGGCCCGCGGCCGCGCCGATCGCGTTGGCCTCGTGCAGATAGACGGGCAGCACGTTCTGCACGGTGGAATCGCGCCGGAGCTGTCGCACGGTCTCCTGGTGAAGTGTCGACGACGCACGGAATTTCGTGATCACCACACCCAATTCGACGATGGTGCGACCCATCTCGGCACCGAAGTCCGCGACCTGACGCTGGATGTGGGGAATCGCATAGGTGGACAGCACATCCGGAATCGTCGGGATGAGGTAACCGGCCGCAATCGCCAAGCCGTTGAGGCTGAACGGCCCGACGTTGGGCGGGCAGTCGAGGAGGACGTAGTCGTAGCGCCCGAGGATCGGGGTGACCGCGTGCCGCAGGACGTCGACGGCCGCGAGGTGATCATCTGCCGCGACCCTGTGTGCACTCATCTCCTCGGCCAGATCGATCAGGTCCAGCGACGACGGGAGCAGGTCGATGCCGGCCAGTCCGGCGACCGACGAGACGTCGCGCTGCACGGTCCGTTCGAGATCGAAGGTGTGCGTGCCGTCGAGGACATCGGCGAACAACGTGGCAACGGTGCGCCGCGCGGCGTTGGCCGCCAGCCATCGATCCTGGCCGATCATCATCGTGGTCAGGTTGGCCTGCGCGTCGAGGTCGATGAGCAGCACCTTCTTACCGAAGACCCCGGCGAGGAAATCGGCGAGACCGGCCGTGAGCGTGGTCTTCCCGACACCGCCCTTGAGGCTGATGGTCGCGATCACCGTCGGCATGGCGTCCCCGGTCCCTTCGGTGGCCTGGCGTCGCGAGTCAGACTAACCGAGCAGGCCGGGCGCCACAGCGTATCCGCAGGTCACGACCGAACGGGAGCCGCACCGGCAATGATTCCCCGATAATGGAGATCCATTCTTCGAGAATTCCGGACCCCGATTCTGCGAACATTCACCGAATCTGCAAGAATGGCTTTCACCGAACATCACCGTGCCGCCCAGCAATAGGTTCGGTGGCAATATGTTCGGTCTTTCTTGCCAATCGAAATGACTTGTTGTCGTGGGTTTTTGACGACTCCCGCAAGGGAAGGACAATCGTATGACCATCCGATTCCGAAACGTTTCCGCCGGCTTGGCATGTGGTGCCGCGCTGGCGATCGGCGCCGCCATGGCTCCGGCCGCTTCCGCCGCACCCAACGACGTCACCGCGACGCCGTCGGTGTCCGGTAACACCATCACACTGACGGTCCAGAACAATGCCGCCAAACGGATCGGCTGCGAGGTCGTCGGCGTGCCCGCAGGGGGTTCACCGTCGAACGTCGCCTTCGGGTACCAGACACCCGAGCAGCTCGGCGCCCTCATCTCGCCCGGCTCGTCGAAGGCGCTCCCGATGAGGCTCTCCGAGGGCACACCGCCCACGCCGACCGGTTCGACGACGCTGCCGGACGGTACCTACGACATCTACTGGGGATGCACGACGATCACCCTGCCGCCGGGTACCGGTGCGGCCGAGCAGTTCTGGGGCACCAACCCGCCGTTGACCGAGATGACGCCGACGGACGCCGAGCCGATCCGCGTCACGCTCCCCGCCGCCGGTCAACCGGCACCCGGGGAAGGCGCCCCCGGCGTCCCGGCCGATCCCGCGAAGCCGGAGATCCCCGGCCTTCCGGGAGTCCAGGTCCCGGACGAGGTCTGCGCCATGTCGGCCTGCTACCCCCTGCCCTAGAGGTCCTTCGACTTGGAGCGGAACAGCATGTAGCCGCCGTAGAGGGCGAGGGCGACGAGGGCGATCCAGAAGAGTCCCTCGAGTAGCGGGCCGAGTACGGCGAGCGCGATCAGTACGACCGCGATGACGCCGAGGACCTTCCAGAAAGTCATGCCGGATGTGGTGTTCGTCGATGTGTTCATGGGATCAGTTTCCACTCGCGATCAGCGGAAATCGACTGCTGAGCACACATATGGGGCGAAGTTCAGGGACTTCCCTGACTTGGCCCCACCCATCGGGCCCCCACCCATCGGGCCCCCACCATCGGCTCCTACCGCCTGACCCCCTACCGCCGGAACCAGGCCTCGGCGTCGCCGCTGAGCGCCTTCTCGATGCGCAGCCGTGAGGTGTCGGTGAGATCGGCGGGCAGGTCATCGGCGGCGAACCAGGCGACGTCGGAGTTCTCGTCGTCGGCGGCGTGTGGCTCACCCTCGACGTGATGTGCCAGAAAACAGACGTCGAGGTACCGCGTCCGGTCGCCGTTGGGGTAGGTGATGAGCGGGGTCACGTCGATACTGGTCAGCCGATCGATCTCGGCGATGATCGACGTCTCCTCGCGCACCTCGCGCAGAGCCGCGCGCGCCGGCTCCTCGCCCGGTTCGAGCACCCCGGACACGACCGCCCACTGCCCGTTGTCGACGCGGCGGGTGAGCAGCAGCCTGCCGGCGTCGTCGAGGACGACCACGCTGACCCCCGAGAGCCAGAGTTCGCGATCGCCGACATGGGCACGCAGGTCGCGGATGAAATCGGGTATCGGCATCCCCACATCCTGCCCTCCGGGCCGACCGTGGGCACGGCACGAAACCCGGTACGCGCACAATGTCACCCATGAGGATCTCCCGACGAGCCGATGCCATCGCGCCGTTCTACGCGATGGAGTTCGCGAGGAACGCCGCCGAGCTGGAGGCGCAGGGCCAGTCCGTCGTGAAACTGAACATCGGCGAACCCGATTTCGGTGCACCCCCGGCCGTTCTCGCCGCCGCCCGCGAGGTCATCGACGGCAGGCCGCTGGCCTACACCGGCGCGCTCGGACTTCCCGAGCTGCGTACGGCGATCGCCGACTTCTACAACCATCACTTCGGTGCCGACGTCGACCCGTCACGGGTGGCGGTCACCTCCGGCGCGTCGGCGGCCCTGCTGATGGCATGTGCCGCGCTCGTCGACCCGGGCGACGGCGTACTCATCGGCGACCCGTCGTATCCGTGCAACCGGCAGTTCGCCCACGCCTTCGGCGCGCGGGTCACCCTCCTGCCGACCACCGCCGAGCAACGGTTCCAGCTCACCACAGCCGACGTCGACGCCGCCTGGACCGACACCACCCGGGGCGTCATCGTCGCCACCCCGTCGAATCCGACCGGGACGTCGATGCCCCACGACGAACTCGTCGCGATGTGTGACCTCGTCGCGGCCCGCGGTGGCTGGACGATCGTCGACGAGATCTACCTCGGCCTGTCCGATCCCGGGCCCGACGGCCGGCCGCCGCGCAGCATCCTGGCCGCCGATGCGCCGGGCGTGTCCGAGACGGTGGTGATCAACAGCTTCTCCAAATACTTCGGGATGACCGGCTGGCGCCTGGGCTGGTGCATCGTGCCCGACGAGCTGGTGGGCGTTCTCGAACGCCTGGCACAGAACTTCTACGTGTGCCCGCCCACGCCGTCGCAATACGCGGCGCTCGCGTGCTTCACGCCCGACTCCCTCGCGGTCGCCGAGCAGAACCGCCGCGAGTTCGCACGTCGCAGACTTCTCGTCGTCGACGGCCTCGCGGCCATCGGACTCGACGTGCCCGTCGTCCCCGACGGCGCGTTCTACGTCTACATCGACGTCAGCAGCACCGGACTGACGTCGTCGGAGTTCTGCGACCGCGCACTGGCCGAGGCCCACGTCGCCCTGACCCCGGGAAAGGATTTCGGGTTCGCCGGCGCCGACCGATACGTCCGCCTCTCCTATGCCGCGTCCACCGAGGACCTCTCCCTCGCGATCGAGCGACTCGGCGCCTTCGTGGGGACGCGCGCGTGAGCGCGGAGCAGGTCACCGGCGGGACCTTCGCCGGCACAGACCTCGCCACCGCCGTCGGGCGGGTACTGCGCGATCGCACCGTCGGTGACCCGAGCGTGCCCGGCGTCGTCGCCGGCGTCACGACCGACGAGCAGACCGTCCACCTCGAGGCCGCGGGGCTACGTGCCCTCGACGACGACCAGCCGATGACCGTCGACTCGGTCTTCGGCATCTTCTCGGCCACCAAGGCGATCACCGCGACCGTGGCTCTGCAACTCGTCGAGGACGGGGTGCTCGACCTGCACGCCCCGGCACGCGAGTACGTCCCCGCCATCGGCGAGCTGCAGGTGATCGAGGGATTCGACGACGACGGGCAACCACGCCTGCGGCCACCGGCAACCGATGTCACCACCCACCAACTACTCACCCACACAGCGGGATTCGGGTACGACTTCTTCAACGAGACCTACCGCCGCCTCGCCGTGGACCACGGCCTGCCGAACATCGGTACCGCGACAGCCGCCGCGCTCGGTGTGCCGCTGCTGTTCGACCCCGGCACCGCATGGGAGTACGGCATCGGTCTGGACTGGGCGGGCCAGGTGATCGAGGGCATCACCGGGCGTCGCCTCGGCGAGGTGATGACGCAGCGAGTGCTGACCCCGTTGGGCATGTCCGACACCGCTTTCACGCTCTCCGACGACACCCGCCACCGGCGGGCGGTCATGCACATGCGCAAGGGCGAGCGACTCGTCCCGAATCACCGATGGGCCCAGCCCGACCCGCCGGAGATCGACATGGGCGGCCAAGGGCTCTACTCGACGGTCCCCGACTACCTGAAGTTCCTGCGGATGTGGTTGCGCGAGGGCCGATCCGACTCCGGTGAACACATCCTGCGACCCGAGACCGTGGACCTGGCACTGCGGAACCAGATCGGCGAGCTGACCGTGAAGAAGCTGCCCGGGGTGTTCCCTCCCCTGACCCACGACGTCGAATTCTTCCCCGGCACAAAGAAATCGTGGTCGTATCCGTTCATGATCAACGACGCCGACGCCCCGACCGGGCGTCCGGCGGGTTCGCAGGCATGGGCGGGCCTGGCCAACCTCTACTACTGGATCGACCCGCGTACGTCGATCGCCGGTCTCTGGGCAACCCAGATCTTCCCGTTCTTCGATCCCGCCTCGGTGGACGGCTATCTCGACTTCGAGGCGGCGACGTACCGCGCGATCGGTTCCTGACCCTCCCCCAGAGATCTGGGGGAGGCCCCGGCCAGATTGCTGGCGAGCGATTTCCCGTGTTCGAGGGATGGCGGGAACAAAAGGGGTTGGGCAACTCTGGGTGTCACCGCACCCGACGGCCCAGCCGCCCCCAGCCCGCGAAGGAATCCCCGTGTCCATCACCTCCGAACCCATCGACTTCACCGACTTCGACGCCCTGTTGTCGTCGGTCTCCGGCCCCGTCCTCACCCCCGCCGACGAGGGCTATGCCGCCGAACTGGCCGGCTTCAACCTCGCCGCGATCCCCGCCGCGCAGGTCGTCGTCGGGGCCGCCTGCGCCGAGGACGTCGCTTCCGCGATCCGTTACGCACGCTCCAACGGTCTGCGCGTCGGGGCCCGGGCCACCGGCCACGGCATGCCGATCGAGGGTCGCGGCACCGTGGTGATCAGCACCTCGCGGATGACCGGGATCACCGTCGACCCGGTCGCTCGGACCGCACGCGTGGGTGCGGGCGTGCGCTGGCGCGATGTCGCCGCCGCGACCGCCCCGCACGGCCTGACCGGGCTCGTCGGATCGTCGTCGTCGGTGGGCGTCGTCGGTTACACACTCGGTGGCGGCCTGAGTCCTCTCGGGCGCCGATTCGGTTATGCCGCAGACCATGTGCGTTCCATCGAACTGGTGACCGCGGACGGCATCGTCCGCACGGTCGACGCATCCGCCGGATCGGATCTGTTCTGGGCCCTGCTCGGCGGACGCGACGGATTCGGCATCGTCACCGCCCTCGAGTTCGATCTCTTCGACCAGCCCACCGTCTACGGCGGCGGGATCTTCTTCGCCGGTTCGGCCGCGGCCGACGTCGCACACGCCTGGCGCGAGTGGGCGCCGACGCTGCCCGAGGAGGCCGGTACGTCGCTGGCGATCCTTCGACTCCCGCCGGACCCCGACCTCCCCGCTCCCCTGCAGGGTCAGACCGTGGTGCACGTGCGCTACACCCACACCGGCGATGCTGCCGCCGCGGCGGCGCTGCTCGCCCCGATGCGTTCGGCCGGACCGGTCCTGCTCGAGAACATCGACGTCCTGCCGACCGTCGCCCTCGACGCGGTGCACATGGATCCGCCCGGCCCGATGCCGAGCGCCGACCGAGGTTGCACCCTCACCGATCTCCCGGCGTCGGCGATCGATGCCCTGCTCGCGGCCGCCGGCCCGCAGGTCGCCAGCCCCCTGGCCATCGTCGAGATCCGACTGCTCGGCGGTCGCCTGCGCCGGCCGCAGCGCGCGCCCAATGCCGTCACCGGCCGTGACGGCGCCTTCTGCGTCCTGGCGATCGGGGTGCCCGCCGGCCCCCTCGGTGACCAGGTGGGCCATCATCTCGCCGCCGTCATCGAGGCCGTCGCCTCCTGCTCGGGCGGTGCCCTGCTGAACTTCTGCGGGCGATCCGCAGCCGAGCGGAACTCGATGTGGCCCGCCGACCAGCGGATGCGGCTGGAGACGATTCGTCGCCGTCACGACCAGGCCGGCGTCCTCCAACCGGGTGATCCCACGAATGTGGGATAGACATCGATGCAGCTCAGGACCACAATCGACGGATGACATCGAGCCTGACTGCCGAGCGTGTGCGGCGCGACATCGACGTCGTGGCGCACGCCGGCCTCGGCCTCGACGAGTTCTTTGCCGAGACGGTGGCCTCACTGGGCCGCGCCATACCCTCCGACGCGGTGTGCATCGGCACCTTCGACCCCCACACCGTGCTGCTGACGAGCGCCCGCAAGTACGGGGATCTACTCGGCCAGGACCACAAGGATCCGGACTGGGGTCTCCTCGAGTACGGCCAGGTCGAACCCACCGCCTATCGCGAGATGGCCGCGGCCAGACGTGACGCGGTGGGCCTGAACCTGCTCCACAAAGGCGAATCCCGACGCTCGAACCGCATGGCGCAGTTGATGATCCCCGAGTACTGCTTCCACGACGAAGCGCGCGTGCTGCTGCGGGACGGTGATCGGGCGTGGGCGGGCATCGCCATGTTCCGCAGTGGTTCGGGTTGCCGCCCCTTCGACGCCGACGAGGTCGAGTTCCTCGCCTCGCTGTCGCGCACACTGGCCCACGGCGTCCGTGTCGGGCTGCTGAGCTCCGTCGTCGCCGAGCCCTGCCCGGACCCCGGGAGCGGACCGGCGGTGCTGATCATCGACCACGACAACGAGATCGTCCAGATGAGCGCCGGCAGCCAGGAACGCATAGACGATCTCGCCTCCGGCGCGAACGGCGCCGCGGTGATGAACCCGATCTACGGGCTGATCGGCGCCGCCCGTCGTTACGGGGCGGGCGAATCGGCGGTTCCGCCGCGATTGCGGGTGCGCGGGGCGTCGGGCATGTGGCTGGTCATCCACGCCTCCCCGCTGTCCTGCGCCGACGGCCGGGTCGGCGAGGTCGTCATCACCATCGAGGAGGCCCGGCCGCCCGAGATCATCCCGCTCGTCGTCGAGGCCTTCGGACTCACCTCGCGCGAACGCGACGTCACCCAGATGGTGTTGCAGGGCGTGGCGACCAAGGACATCGCCGCAACCCTCCACGTCTCCGCCTACACCGTGCAGGACCACCTCAAGTCGATCTTCGACAAGGCCGGGGTCCGCAGCAGGCGCGAGCTGATCGCCCGGATCTACTTCGACCAGTACGCGCAGCGTCTCAACGACCCGCTGCTGCCGTCGGGCTCGTTGCGCCCGGCCGACCAGGCCGTTTAACTCCTCGTCCGGCCGAGGAATCCCGCCGCGTGCACACCGCACCCGGCGGGATTGTCGCTCTCGTCTCACAGTGAGACGTTTGTAATCCACATCACACGGTTGTATCGAAGTCGCTCCAGTCCATGCGGGCCGGCATCCGTCGGCTCTCCACAGAGGAGGCGCACTTTGAGCAGGCAGAGCTTGACAAAAGCACATGCGAAAATCACCGAGTTGTCCTGGGAGCCCACCTTCGCGACCCCGGCCACCCGGTTCGGTACCGACTACACCTTCGAGAAGGCCCCCAAAAAGGATCCGCTCAAGCAGATCATGCGGTCGTACTTCCCGATGGAAGAGGAGAAGGACAACCGCGTGTACGGCGCCATGGACGGCGCCATCCGCGGCAACATGTTCCGCCAGGTGCAGGAACGCTGGCTCGAATGGCAGAAGCTGTTCCTGTCGATCATCCCGTTCCCCGAGATCTCCGCGGCCCGCGCCATGCCGATGGCCATCGACGCGGTCCCCAACCCGGAGATCCACAACGGCCTGGCCGTGCAGATGATCGACGAGGTCCGTCATTCGACGATCCAGATGAACCTCAAGAAGCTGTACATGAACAACTACATCGACCCGGCGGGCTTCGACATCACCGAGAAGGCCTTCGCCAACAACTACGCAGGCACCATCGGCCGCCAGTTCGGTGAGGGTTTCATCACCGGCGACGCCATCACCGCGGCCAACATCTACCTCACGGTGGTCGCCGAGACTGCGTTCACCAACACGCTTTTCGTCGCGATGCCCGACGAGGCCGCCGCCAACGGCGACTACCTGCTGCCCACCGTCTTCCACTCGGTGCAGTCCGACGAGTCGCGACACATCTCCAACGGCTACTCCATCCTGCTGATGGCGCTGGCCGACGAACGCAACCGCCCGCTACTGGAACGCGACCTGCGGTACGCCTGGTGGAACAACCACTGCGTCGTCGACGCCGCGATCGGCACCTTCATCGAGTACGGGACCAAGGACCGCCGCAAGGACCGCGAGAGCTACGCCGAGATGTGGCGTCGCTGGATCTACGACGACTACTACCGCAGTTACCTTCTGCCGCTGGAGAAGTACGGGCTCACCATCCCGCACGACCTCGTCGAGGAGGCGTGGAACCGGATCACCAACAAGCACTACGTGCACGAGGTCGCCCGCTTCTTCGCCACCGGCTGGCCGGTCAACTACTGGCGGATCGACGCCATGACCGACAAGGATTTCGAGTGGTTCGAACACAAGTACCCCGGCTGGTACAACAAGTTCGGCAAGTGGTGGGAGAACTACAACCGGCTCGCCTACCCCGGCCGCAACAAGCCGATCGCCTTCGAAGAGGTGGGTTACGAGTACCCGCACCGGTGCTGGACGTGCATGGTGCCCGCGCTCATCCGCGAGGACATGGTCACCGAGAAGGTCGACAACCAGTGGCGCACCTACTGTTCGGAGACCTGCTACTGGACCGATGCGGTGGCGTTCCGGGGCGAGTACGAAGGCCGGGAGACCCCGAACATGGGTCGCCTCACCGGTTTCCGTGAATGGGAGACCCTGCATCACGGCAAGGATCTCGCCGACATCATCGAAGACCTCGGTTACGTCCGCGACGACGGCAAGACGCTGATCCCGCAGCCGCACCTGGACCTCGACCCGAAGAAGATGTGGACGCTCGACGATGTCCGCGGCAACGTCTTCAACAGTCCCAATGTGCTGCTCAACCAGATGTCCGACGCCGAGCGGGAAGCGCACCTCGCCGCCTACCGCGCCAACCCCAACGGGGCCGTACCGGCCTGAGGCGACGGGGAGCGGTGGATGGCGCGCACCTGCGCGACCGCGCCGTCCACCGTCCTCCCGCCCGAACCGTTTTCGTCGAACTTCCCCCTCGCTCAGGAGCTTCCGTGGCCGACACACATCGCATCAACTTCGCCCCCGTCGACATCGAGATGGAGGTCGGTGAGGACGAGACCATCCTCGACGCCGCGTTCCGGCAGGGCATCCACCTCATGCACGGATGCCGCGAAGGCCGCTGCTCGGCGTGCAAGTCCTACATACTCGACGGCGACGTCCAGATGGACGACTACTCGACGTTCGCCTGCAACGACGCCGAAGAGGCCGAGGGTTATGTGCTGCTGTGCCGCACATACGCCTACAGCGACTGCGACATCGAGTTGCTCAACTTCGACGAAGACGAATTGCTCGGCGGCGCACCGATTCAGGACGTACGCACCCGGGTCGCGGCCGTGGAGTCGATGACTCCCGACATCGTGTCCCTGCGACTCGACGTCGTCGAGCCGGAGACCTTCGAGTTCAAACCCGGCCAGTACGTGGACATGACCATCCCCGGGACCGAGGACAAGCGGTCGTTCTCCATCGCCACCACGCCGAACTCCCCGGGCACACTCGAGTTCCTCATCAAGAAGTACCCGGGCGGCGTCTTCGCCGGCATGCTCGACGACGGGCTCGAACAGGGTACCGAGATCATGGTGAACGGACCGTACGGATCGTGCACACTCCGCAACGGTCATGTGCTGCCCGTCGTCTGCATCGGCGGCGGCGCCGGCATGGCACCGCTGCTGTCACTGCTCCGCCACATCAGCGAGGCCGGGATCCGACGTCCGGTGCGGTTCTACTACGGCGCGCGCACGGCCGCCGATCTGTTCTGCCTGGACGAGATCGCCTCTCTCGGAGAGACGATCGACGATTTCAGCTTCACCGCATGCCTGTCCGAATCCGCCGCCGACGCACCCGCAGGCGTGACCGTCGCCGAGGGCAACGTCACCGACATCGTCGACGGATGCGAGGCCGACCTGTCCCGAACGGAGGTCTATTTCTGCGGTCCCCCACCCATGGTCGATGCCGCACTGGCTCTCGCCGAACAACATTCGGTCCCCCGAGACCAGATCTTCTACGACAAGTTCACCAGCCCGGCATTCGACTAGACACCTCACACCCCTGACAGTCACACCCCTGACCGCCACACCCCTGACAGCGCCGAACGAGGAGGAACGACACGTATGTCCGCACCCACCGCCCCCACCCCGAACACCCGGCGGGAACGAAGTTTCCCGTCCATCGAATTCACCGACGCCGAGGCAGGCGCCAAAGAGTTCCCGAGCTCCAAGAGCCGTAAGTACAGCTACTACCAGCCGGCCAAGAAGCGCGCGACGATGTACGAGGACGTCACCGTCGACGTGCAGCCGGACCCCGAACGGCACCTGAGCCAGGGCTGGATCTACGGCTTCGGCGACGGTCCCGGCGGCTATCCCCAGGAGTGGACCGTCGCGAAGTCGAGCAACTGGCACGCCTTCCTCGACCCCAACGAGGAGTGGGATCAGACGATCTTCCGCAACAACTCCGCGGTGGTGCACCAGGTCGACCTGTGTCTGCAGAACGCCAAACGGGCGCGTGCCTACGATTCGTGGAACTCGGCGTGGCTCAAGTTCATCGAGCGCAACCTCGGCGCCTGGATGCACGCCGAGAACGGGTTGGCGTTGCACGTGTTCACCTCGATCCAGCGGTCGGGCCCGACCAACATGATCAACACCGCGGTGGCGGTCAACGCGGCCCACAAGATGCGCTTCGCCCAGGACCTCGCCCTGTTCAACCTCGATCTGTCCGAGGCCGAGGAGGACTTCGACGGCGCTGCACACAAAGAGGTCTGGCAGTCGGCTCCCGAGTGGCAGCCGACCCGCGAGGTGGTCGAGCAGCTCACCGCGGTCGGCGACTGGTGCGAACTGCTCTTCGCCACCAACATCGTCTTCGAGCAGCTGCTCGGTTCGCTGTTCCGGACCGAACTGGTCATGCAGGTCGCCGCCCGCAACGGCGACTACATCACCCCGACGATCGTCGGCACCGGTGAACACGATTACGACCGCGACCTGGCCTACACCCGCAACCTGTTCCGGCTCCTGCGCCGCGACGACGAATTCGGCGACCGGAACAAGGAACTGTTCGGCCAGTGGCTGTCGGTGTGGGTGCCCCGGTGCCTGGACGCAGCCCGTGCCCTGCAACCGATCTGGTCACAACCGGCGGACAAGTCGATCACCTTCGCCACCAGCCTGGACGCGGCAATCGCCAAGTTCTCCGACCTACTGACATCGATCGATGTCGCGATCCCCGAGGAGTTGACCCAGTGACAATGCAATTCGGCGCCGATACCGAGTTCTCCAACATGTGCGGCGTGACCCTGATGAACACCCCGATCGGCCGCGTCGTGGCCGACGTCATGGGCGCCAAGGACGGAGTCGAGCTCACCGAGTACCCGTCGATGATCCGCGTCGACGGTGTCAACCGGCTGGAGTTCGACTACGACGAACTCACCGACGCGCTCGGCCAGGACTTCGACGGATCGATCTTCGAGGAGATCAGCTCCACCCACTACGGGCGGATGGTGCACCTCGACGACCGGACGTTCCTGTTCGCCAGCCCCGAAGACGCGGCCGAATACATCGGTTTCGACCTCACCGCCTCGAGCTGAGGCACCGAGTCGAGGCCATCGCCGGAACACTTGCGTCGTGACCGTCGGTGGAGCAGTCCCGGCGGTCACGACGCACCCAACCCCCGCCGACACCGGATCACCCGACACGCCTTCGTTCGAACCTTCTGTCGTTCGAACCCGTTCTGTCACAGCCCAAGAATCCAGCCCACACGCAAGGGAGCAATCGATGTACGAGAAGAATGGCGAGAAGTACTTCATCGTCGACGCACACGTCCACCTCTGGGACGGCCGAGAATCCAACCAGCGCAACATTCACGGCAAGCAGTTCATCGATTGCTTCTACGACTACCACCGCAACCTCAGCCCCGAGGAGCAGGTGTGGGACTACGACACCTACACCTACTACGGCCCCGAGCGCCTCATGCGCGACCTGTTCGAGGACGGGCCGGCCGATCACGCGATCTTCCAGGCCACCATCCTGAAGGACTTCTACGTCAACGGTTTCGCCCAGGTCGACGACTCACTGAAGCTGTGTGAGGACAACCCGGGTCTGCTCACCTACAACCACGCCTACGACCCGCGCCACGGCGAAGCCGGTCTCGAGCAGCTGCGCCGGGATGCCGAGACGATGAACCTCAAGGGTGTGAAGCTCTACACCGCAGAGTGGTTCGGCGACTCACGCGGTTACAAGCTCGACGACGCGTGGTCGCGGCGCTACCTCGAGGAGTGCATCAAACTCGGCATCAAGAACGTCCACGTGCACAAGGGACCCACCATCCGGCCGCTGGACCGCGATGCCTTCGACGTCGCCGACGTCGACAAGGTGGCCACCGACTACCTGGACCTGAACTTCATCGTCGAACACGTCGGCCTGCCCCGCCTGGAGGACTTCTGCTGGATCGCGACGCAGGAGTCCAACGTGTTCGGCGGCCTGGCCGTGGCGATCCCGTTCATCCACACCCGCCCCCGGTACTTCGCGCAGATCATCGGCGAACTCCTGTACTGGATCGGCGAGGACAAGATCCTGTTCGCCAGCGACTACGCGCTGTGGACGCCGCAGTGGCTCGTCGAGCGGTTCGTGGACTTCCAGATTCCCGAGGACATGACCGAGTACGCACCCATCACCGTCGAACAGAAAAAGAAGATCCTCGGCCTCAACGCGGCGGCGCTGTATCCGCACATCGAGGTTCCCGAGGAACTCAGACTGCCCACCAGCGCGGCGAATCCGGAAGCCGAGGTGGCAGCCGGCGCACCAGACGTGGTCAACGCATGACCGCCGTCGCGCCGCCTGGGGGATCCGTCATCGGGACCGCGGATCGCCTCGAACACGACGTACTCGTCGCTCTCGGCACTGTCCTCGATCCCGAACTCGACCAGCCGATCACGGAGCTGAACTTCGTCCGGTCGATCCGCATCGACGACACCGGGGTCACCGTGCACCTGCGTCTGCCCACGTCGTTCTGTTCGCCGAACTTCGCGTATCTGATGGGTTCGGACGCACTCGACGCACTCGAGGGCATCGCGGACATCGGCCGGGTCCGGGTGCTGCTCGACGACCATCACGACAGCGACAAGATCAATGCCGGACTCGACGCCCATGCGGGGTACAAGGGGACGTTCGGGGTGGAGGCCCTCGACAGTCTCGACGAGCTGCGGGTGACGTTCCAGCGCAAGGCGCACACCGCCGCGATGGAACGGTGCGTGGCCGCCGAGATCTCCGCGGGACGCACCACGGCGAACGAGGTGGATCGGTTGTCGCTGCGGGACCTGCCGCGCGGTCATGCCAAGTCCGCGCTCGTGCGGCGTCGAATGGAGCTGGGGCTCAGCATCTGCCCCAACAGCCTGGTCGTCGTCGACGAGGAGGGGAACCCACTGTCGCCCGAGGCGGTACCGATGCGATTGCGGTTCGCGCGTTCGGTGCGGATCTCGATGGAGGGCAACAGCCACTTCTGCCGTGGCCTGCTCGCCACCCGCTACGCCGACGACGACGAATGCGACGGGCACGCCGGCCCCGTCGTCACCAACCTCCGAAGCAACGTCCGAACGGAACAGGAGTAGGCCATGCGCGCAGTACAGGTGGTCGGTTACCACGACAAACTGCAACTCAACGACATCCCGAAACCGGAGATCACCGGCCCCCTCGATGTTCTCGTCCGGATCGGCGGCGCCGGGGTCTGCCGCACCGACCTCCACATCCTCGAAGGTCAGTGGGAGGCCAAAAGCGGTGTGACGCTGCCCTACACGATCGGGCACGAGAACGCCGGCTGGGTCGAGGCGGTCGGTGGTGCGGTCACCAACGTCGCCGTCGGCGACAAGGTGATCCTGCATCCGCTCATCACCTGCGGCCTCTGCCGCGCATGCCGATTCGGCGACGACGTGCACTGTGAGAACAGCCTGTTCCCCGGCATCGACACCGACGGCGGATATGCGGAGTATCTCAAGACCACCGCGCGCAGCGTCGTCAAGATCGACGACTCGCTCGAGCCCGCCGACGTGGCCGCACTCGCCGACGCCGGACTCACCGCGTATCACGCGGCGGCGAAGGTCGCGCGGATGACCCGGCCCGGCGACACCTGCGTGGTGATCGGCGCAGGCGGATTGGGCCACATCGGAATCCAGGTCCTCGCCGCGATCTCCGCGGTGCGGATCATCGTCGTCGATCGCAACCCCGACGCCGTCGCCCTGGCGAAGGAGGTCGGAGCCGAGATCGGCATCGTCGCCGACGGGTCCCATGTGCAGCAGGTGCTCGACCTCACCGGCGGCCACGGCGCCGAGGCCGTGCTCGACTTCGTCGGTGAGGGCGGCGCCACCGCGGAGGGCACCGCCATGCTCCGCCGCGCAGGCAACTTCTTCGTGGTCGGCTACGGCGAGAACATCAACGTCCCGACCATCGACGTGATCTCCACGGAGATCAACTACATCGGCAACCTCGTGGGGTCCTACAACGACCTCGGTGAGCTGATGGACCTGGCCGCACGCGGAAAGGTCAAGCTGCACACCACAAGTTACGCACTCGCCGACTTCCAGCAGGCGATCGACGATCTCGACGCCGGCCGGGTACGTGGGCGCGCAATCCTCATCCCGTGAGCTCCTGCTCACCACCCCCGGGCTGCCGTGGACCGAGAATCCCTGGCTCCCAACCGTTTTGATCTGCACCGAAGAACACACAGCCGAGAACACCGATGAAAGGCAGGACGACCATGGCCAAGGAGTTGCGCTACAACGCCGAAGCGCGGCTGCGGCTCGAGCGAGGAGTCAACGCACTCGCCGACGCGGTCAAGGTGACATTGGGACCGAAGGGACGCAACGCGGTCCTGGAGAAACTCACCGGCCCCCCGACCATCACCAACGACGGCGTGACCATCGCCCGGGAGATCCAGCTGCGCGACCCGTTCGCCAACATGGGCGCCCAGCTGGTCAAAGAGGTGGCGATGAAGACCAACGGGGTGGTCGGTGACGGCACCACCACCGCAACCGTGCTGGCGCAGGCGATGGTTCGCGAGGGGCTGCGCGCGGTCGAGCAGGGCGCCAACCCGATGCGGGTGCGCCGCGGGATCGAGCGGGCCATCGGCGCGGTGGTGCAGGCACTCTCCGAACAGTCCGTCGCCCTGGGCGGTCGCAGCGATCTCGAACGCATCGCCACCCTGGCGGCCAGCGACGACGAGGTGATCGGCTCGGCCATCGCCGCGGCAGTCGAGTACGTCGGGCGCAACGGGGTGATCACCACCGAGGAGAGCGACACACTCGGCCTGTCCGTCGACGTCGTCGACGGCATCGAGTTCGACCACGGCTACATCTCCGGCTACATGGTCACCGACCACGAACGTATGGAGGCGGTTCTCGACAACCCGGTGGTCCTGCTCACCAACAAGAAGATCACCACCGTTCAGGAGATCATGCCGAGCATCGAGGCGGCCAAGCGCGCCGACCGGCCGCTCCTGGTACTCGCCGAGGATGTCGACGGAGCGGCGTTGCAACTGCTCGTCGGCGGGAACATGCACCACACGATGCAGTCGGTGGTGGTGCGGGCCCCGGGCTTCGGCCATCGGCGCGTGGCCGAACTCGAGGACCTCGCCGTCGCTCTCGGCGGCCACGTGATCGCCAAGGACACCGGCCTGGAACTGTCCGAGGTCTCGCTCGACCACCTCGGCGGGTGCGATCGCATCACCGTCACCGAGGACGCGACCACGATCGTCGGTGCCCGCGGCGACCAGGCTCTCGTCGATGCCCGTGTCAAGCAGCTCGAGGCACAGCACGCCAGGGCACGCATCGACGCCGATCGCGACAGCCTGGAGCTGCGGATCGCACGGCTGACCGGTCGCGTGGCGGTCATCCGCGTCGGCGGCGTCACCAGCGTCGAGCTCAAGGAGCGCATGCTCCGGGTCGAGGATGCGCTCGCGGCGACGCGTGCGGCGGTCGAGGACGGCATCGTCTCGGGCGGCGGGACCGCCCTTGCGCAGGCGCATCGGGCGCTCGATGCGTTCGGTGAGGTCACCGGAGACGAGGGCGCGGGCATCGACGTGGTGCGACGGTCGATGGCCGAGCCGCTGTTCTGGATCGCCACCAACGCAGGCTTCGACGGCGAGGAGGTGGTCAAGGTCGTCAGCGGCCTGCCGCTCGGACACGGGTTCAACGCGATGACCGGCAACTACGGCGACATGTTCGACGAAGGTGTCATCGATCCGGCCAAGGTCACCAAGGCCGCCCTGGAGAGTGCGGCATCGATCGCGGCCCTGCTGATCACCACCGAGACCGCCGTCGTCGAGGAGGTGTTGACCCATCCCGGGGCCATCGAGGCACCGGGTTTCGGTGATCTCGCCGAGGGCATGGTCCGTCCGTCCAACATCTACTAGCCCCCAACCCGGCACCGAAACCCCGGCGGGGGTGTCACCGCACAACGGTGACACCGGGCCGGTCGCGATCAGGATTCGTTCTCGGCGTGTGATCGCGGCCGGCCCACTGCCGATGCCGTCGTCAGTGCCACCGCGGGGCGTTCCGGTCTGATCCGAGCACTGTTCTCGCCCCGCTACCAGCAACGATTCGATACACTGCTGTTCGATGTGAGACCAACATCACAGTAGGGAGTTGTCCGTCCCGGTGAAGAATCCGCCCCCGGCCCAGACCCAGAATCCGACCGCCCACAACCCTCACGCGAACCCGCGAACATTCGTCGCACGAGCCCGCGAGCGGTTCTTGAGCGATGACAGGACCGGCTCCGACGGGGCCGGCGACGACGGCACCGTGCGCGATGCCATCTCCACCTCGTGGCGGCGCTCCCGCTCGTTCAAGGTGCAGACCGACCGACTCGAGCTCCCGTTCGTCCGCGAACCCAACACCGACAGCCCGCTGATGTCGGCCGCCCGACCGGTCCTCGACCAGCTCGCGGTGGACCTCTCCGCCGAACCCGTCAGCATCATCCTCACCTCACCCGACGGTGTCGTGCTCTCCCGTGCCACCGGCAGCGGCGAGCTGCTGGGTCGGCTCGACGCCGTCTCACTCGCCCCCGGTTACAGCTACAGCGAGGAGCACGCCGGCACCAACGGCATCGGTACCGCCCTGGAAACCCGCCAGGCCACCCTGGTGACCGGTGCCGAACACTACGCGGGCTGCCTCGCCGAGCTCAGCTGCGCCGGCGTCCCCATCCGGAACCCGTTCTCCGGCGGCGTCGTCGGCGCACTGGACCTCACCGGCTGGGTCGCGGAGGGCGGTTCGCTTCTGCTCTCGCTGGCGAAATCGGCGACCGTGCAGATCGAGCAGCAGATGCTGGCCAATGCCAGTGAACGCGAATCACGGCTTCTCGCAGCCTATCTCGCCACCTGCCGACGGGCACCACAGATGATGGTGCTCGCCATCGCCGCCGACGTCGTGCTGATGAACCGCCGGCTCCGCCAGAGCATCGACCCGCAGGACCAGGTCTCCATGCTCGAGCACGCCGTCGACCAGATCCACGAGACCCAGTCGACGCGTCGCGTCAACACCCTGCCCAGTGGCCGCACCCTCCGGCTGGCGTCGGTGAGCCAGTTCTCCGACGTCGACGCCGGGATCGCGGTGTTCCATGTGCACCTGATGGATTCGACGCCGGCGTCACCGCCGCGCCGACGCCCGACGACGCCCTCCCCGCTGCCCGGCATCGTCGGACGCAGCTCGTCCTGGCGGCAGTGTTGCGACCGGATCGCCCAGACCGTCGGCGCCGGCCAGTGGATCGCGGTCTCGGGAGAACGCGGCAGCGGACGTGCCGCCGTATTGCGTTCGGCCGCCGGACAATACCGCAGCGGCGCCATTCGGGTCTTCGCCGCGGCCGACTTCTCCGACGCCGACACACTCGACAGCTTCGCCGCCGAGATGGAGCGTGACGACTTCGCCGTCATCATCCGCGACATCGACGAGTTCGACGACGACATGCTGCTCGATCTCGCCGACGTGCTCCAGGGCCGCGAGCACGCCGGCTGGCTCGGGATCACGCTCAACGCCGAGGACTCGGCACCGGGCCTCGCAGCCACCCTGCTGCCGTTCTTCTCGCACACCATCGAGGTGCCCCCGCTGCGTCACCGCATCGAAGACCTCCAGGTCCTCGTGCCGACACTCCTGCGTCAGCTCACCCGAGGGCGCGAACTGTCCGTCGCGCCCGACGCCATGCGACAGTTGAGCAAGTACACCTGGCCGGGCAATGTCGCCGAGTTGCGCCAGGCCCTGCGTGACGTGGTCACCCACCACCGGTCCGGCACGATCACCGTCCAACATCTGCCCCCGACCTATCGAGCGCAGAACCGCCACACACTGACGCGCATCGAAGCCCTCGAACGCGATGCGATCGTCCGCAGCCTGGAGGAGAACGCCCACAACAAGGTCGCCGCCGCGAACGCACTCGGCATCTCCCGCGCGACCATCTACCGCAAGATCAAAGAGTTCGGCATCGACATCTGACACCTCGCCGGATACGCCCACGGGGTGTGTGCCCGATGCCACACCCGCCCAGGCATGATGGACGGGTGACCACCCCCATGTCCCGGCGCGACCTCGAGTTCCTGCTGTACGAGTGGCTCGACGTCGAGTCGCTGACATCGCGCGAGCGCTACTCCGCGCATTCCCGTGAGACCTTCGACGCGGTCATCGAACTCAGCGCCGACATCGCGATGAAGTGCTTCGCCCCCGCCAACAAGATCGGCGATCAGAACGAGCCGTACGTGGGCGACGACGGCAAGGTCGTCCTCCCCGACGAGGTCGTCGCCGGGCTCGCCGAGTACCGCAAGGCCGGACTCATCGCCGCGTCGTTCGACGAGGAACTCGGCGGCATGGCGTTGCCGACCGTCATCCGGCAGGCGTCGGCGGTGTGGTTCCAGGCGGCGAACGCGGCCATGTCGTCGTACAACTTCCTGACCATCGGCAACGCCAACCTGCTCGCCGAATACGCGACGCCCGAACAACTCGACACCTGGGTCCGCCCGATGGTCGAGGGCCGCTTCTCCGGCACGATGTGCCTGTCGGAGCCGCAGGCCGGATCGTCGCTGGCCGACATCACCACCAAGGCCGAACCGGCCGGCGACGGCAGCTACCGGATCACCGGCACCAAGATGTGGATCTCGGCGGGCGACCACGAACTGACCGAGAACATCGTGCACCTGGTGCTGGCGAAGATCCCCGGCGGCGGTCCCGGCGTCAAGGGGATCTCGCTGTTCATCGTGCCCAAGTACCTCGCCGACGGAACCCGCAACGACGTCGCCCTCGTCGGCCTCAACCACAAGATGGGCAACCGGGCGACCACCAACACGCTGCTCAACTTCGGCGACGGCACCTTCTCTCCCGACCCGACACCGGGCGCTGTCGGCTACCTCGTCGGCGAGCAACACCGCGGCCTGTCCTACATGTTCCACATGATGAACGAGGCGCGGATCGGTGTCGGATTCCTCGCCACCGCACTGGGATACGCCGGTTATCGCGCGTCGCTGGAGTACGCGAAGGTGCGCACCCAGGGCCGGCCCGTCGACCAGAAGGACCCGTCGACCAAGCCGGTGCCCATCATCGAGCATGCCGATGTGCGGCGCATGCTGCTGGCCCAGAAGTCCTATGTCGAAGGCGCTCTCGCGTTCGGGCTGTACTGCAGCACGCTCGTCGACGAGGCCGCCACGGCCACCGACACCGACGAACGCGCCCGACTGAACCTGCTGCTCGAGGTCCTGACCCCGATAGCCAAGAGCTGGCCGTCGCAGTGGTGCCTGGAGGCCAACAGCCTCGCCATCCAGGTTCACGGCGGTTACGGATACACCCGCGAGTTCGACGTCGAACAGTACTACCGCGACAACCGTCTCAACCCCATTCACGAAGGTGCGCACGGCATCCACGGCATCGACCTGCTGGGCCGCAAGGTGATCATGCAGGGCGGCGCCGGGCTCGCCGCACTGGCCGAGACCATCGGCGCCACCGTCACGCGCGCACGTGAGGTGTCGTCCGCCGCCGACTACGCCGACGCTCTGCAGTCCGCGGTGGATCGGCTGGTGAAGGTGACAGCCCACATCTGGTCGGCCGGCGACCCCAAGCTGTCACTGGCCAACGCCACCGTCTACCTCGAGACGACCGGTCACATCGTGATCGCCTGGATGTGGCTCGAACAGCTGCTCGCGGCCGCCGGCAGGTCCGGCGACTTCTATGACGGAAAACGTGCCGCGGCGCAGTACTTCTTCCGGTATGAACTACCCAAGACCGGCCCGCAGCTCGACCTGCTCACCGCGCTGGACCGCACCACCCTCGACGTCGATCCGGCCTGGTTCTGACACCGACACCCGATCACGCACATCCGTTGCGCTGATCGCTGCTCCAACAAGCAAGGGAGACAACAATGTCCGTGATGGATCTGTTCGACACCACCGGCAAGGTGGTCATCGTGACCGGCGCGTCGTCGGGACTGGGCGTCTCGTTCGCGAAGGGGTTCGCCGAGGCCGGCGCCGATGTGGTGCTCGCGGCGCGCCGCGCGGACAAGCTCGCCGACACCGCCGCCGCGGTGGAGGCACTGGGGCGCCGGGCGCTCGTGGTACCGGCCGACGTCGCCGACCCCGAACAGTGCCAGGCCGTCGTCGACGCCGCGATGGAGACCTTCGGCAAGGTCGACGTCCTCATCAACAACGCAGGCATCGGTACCGCCTACCCGGCGACCCGCGAGACGCCCGAGCAGTTCCGCGGGGTGATCGACGTCAACCTCAACGGCTCGTACTGGATGGCACAGGCGTGCGGCCGGGTCATGCAGCCGGGCAGTGCGGTCATCAACATCTCCTCGATCCTCGGCCTCACCACCGCCGGCCTGCCGCAGGCGGCATATGCCGCCAGCAAGGCTGGCATCATCGGGCTCACCCGCGACCTCGCGCAGCAATGGGGCACCCGAAAGGGCATCCGGGTCAACGCCATCGCCCCCGGCTTCTTCGAGTCGGAGATGACCGACACCTACAAGCCCGGCTACCTCGACTCGATGATGCCGCGCGTGGTCCTCGGACGCACCGGAGCCGGCGAGGAACTCGCCGCCACCGCGATCTGGCTGTCCTCGGCGGCCGCCGGATATGTCACCGGCCAGACACTCGCCGTCGACGGCGGCGTCACCCTCACCTAGCCACACATGGACACCTCACGGGATTCCCCTGCCGCCCCGGCGCCGCACCCCACGCTGCGTGATCCGGTCAACATGGTCGACCCCCGCGCCAAGACCCTGTGGCGCATCGGTCCGCTGATCCTCGGGGTCCCGGCGCTCGTCGCCGCGATCGTGGTGGCGGCGACGAGCGCCGAGGCACGCTGGATCGCGCTGGCCGCGGCCCTCGCAGCCGCCGCTCTGACCGTCGTGTTCACCACCGTCGTCCCCCTGTGGCGCTACCGTTTTCACCGCTGGGAGGTCAGCGAGGACGCGGTGTACTCACAGTCGGGCTGGTTCGTCCGGCACCGGGTGATCATCCCGATCGCCCGAATCCAGGTGGTGGACACCGAGGCCGGACCGATCGAGCAACTCCTGAAGCTGGCCCAGCTCACCGTCACCACCGCGTCGTCGGCGGGCACCATCCACATCACCGGACTCGACGCCGAGGTCGCCCGCGCGACCGCTGCCGACCTCACGATCCGCACACAGGCGTTCACCGATGACGCGACCTGAGTCCGGTCTGCACATCGATGCCGCCGACGAATGGCATCGCCTGTCGCCGTGGATGATGGCCGTCACACCCGTCGAGCTGCTCCCCTCACTCGTCCCGGTCCTGATCGCACTCGTCTTCGCGGGTCAGGGCGCACCGATGTTCACACTGATCGCGACCGTGGTGATCGTGCCGTTCGTGACCGTCGTGCCCTGGCTGACGACCCGATACCAGGTGACCGACGACCATGTCCGGGTACGTTCCGGACTGGTCACCCGCAAGGTCGCCACCGCCCGCCGGGACCGCATCCGCAGCGTCGACCTGACCGCGTCGCTGGTGCACCGGCTGCTGAAACTGCAGAAGGTCAAGATCGGCACGGGCGGCGACGACGACGCGTCGGCGGTCACCCTCACCGCTCTGACGGTCGATGATGCGCGGGCCCTGCACGACAACCTGATGGCCACCCGGATGCAGGCCACCGGCACGGTCGTCCCGGACGCGAACGGCGTCGCGGCACCTGTACCCGCGCCGGACGAGCTGGCCCGGTTCCAGATGTCGTGGCTGCGCTACTCCCCGTTCTCGCTCGGCGGGCTCGCCATCGCCGCGGCGGCCGCCGGCCTCGCGACCCAGATCGCCAACGACGCAGGCTTGTTCGACGAGGGCGTGGGTGTCGTCCGGGACGCCCTCGACACGGTGCGCGGCACTCCGCTCGGACTGATCATCCTCGTGGCGACCGTTCTCGTGGTCCTCGTCGGCGGGGTGCTGTCGGTCCTCGGCTATGTCCTGTCCTATTGGAACTTCCGCCTGACACGCCACCCCGACGGAACCCTGCGCACCGAACGCGGACTGCTCACCACCACCGCGATCAGCTTCGACGAGAAGAGGATTCGCGGTAGCCACCTCGTCGAGCCGATCCTCATGCGGCCACTGCGCGGTGCACGGCTGCAGGCGATCGCCACCGGCGCCACCAAACATCCACTCCTGCTGCCGCCCGCCCCCATCGAGGAGGCCATGCGAGTGGCCGACCTGGTCACCCACGAACAGCGCGAACTCACCACGGCACTTGTCGGCCATGGTCGGACCGCTCTCCTCCGGCGCCTCAACCGCGGGTTCCTGGCCGGACTCGTCGTGCTCGTCGGAATCGGCATCGCGGTGATCACCGGATGGCTGCCGGCACCCTGGCTCGCCGCCGGGATCGTCGCGGTCATCGTGTCGACCGCGCTCGGCGTGGTCCGCGCCCGGCACCTCGGGCACCGCCTCACCGCGCGGTCGGTCGTCATCGGCTCGCCCACCGTCGCCCGGCAGCGGACCGTGGTCGACCGCGACGGCGTGATCGGATGGTCGATCAGGTCGTCGATCTTCCAACGACGGGCCGGGGTCGGCACTCTGATCCTCGCCACCGCCGCGGGATCCGAGCACTACGCACTCGTCGACGTCGACGACGAGACCGCGGTCGCGATCACGCGGGAGGTCTCGCCCGACTGGATGCGGATCGCGTTCACCCAGCGCCGACCGGCCGACACCTGAACGTCCCCGGGCGAATCCCGGCGGAGCTGGACGCTCGATTGAGACAATCTCCCGACTCCGTCCAACGCGACGCTTTGCTGTGGTAGACATCACACTCAGATGAGTCAGCACTGACTGTTCTGAGGTCGACGAGGGGGTCGGGCAGATGTCGGGTGATCAGCGAACGAGACGAGACCGCGCCGCGATGGGTCGCCGGTCGGTACTGAAGGGTTCGGCCGCCGCGGCGGTTCTCGCGGGGACCGCGGTCGCCCTGCCGAACGTGGCGGTCCCGTCCGCGGGTGCGGTTCCTCGCGCCGGTGGCCGCCGGCGCGACGTGGCGATCTTCGGCGGCGGGATGGCCGGATTGTCGGCGGCACACGAACTCGTCGAACGCGGTTTCGCGGTGACCGTGTACGAGCCGGCATATCTCGGCGGGAAGGCTCGCAGCCACGACGTGCCAGGCACCGCGCGCGGTGGCCGCCTCGCCCTTCCGGGTGAGCACGGCTTCCGCTTCTTTCCCGGCTGCTATCAGCACGTGCCCGACACCATGGAACGGATCCCGGTCGGCGGCAGCAACGTCGCGGACCGTCACCTGATCAGCGTCGAATCAGCGGTCATCGCCTTCGACGAGGCGGGCTACGCCCCCACCACCGCCCCGGCGTCGATCATGGGGCTCGTCGAACACGCCCCCGACATCGTCACCCTGGACAATCTGCGCAACGCGCTGATGACCGGCCTGAAGTTCGTCGTCGACGTCCCGGTGACCGAGCTCGCCTACTTCGTGAGCCGCGAACTGGTCCTCGCGACGAGCTGCACCGAACGGCGCGTCGGCCAGTGGGAGAAGCAGTCGTGGATGCAGTTCGTGAAGGCCAAGGGCAAGTCGCGGGCATATCAGCGATACCTCGTGGGTGCGCTCACCAGGGCGCTGGTCGCCGCCAAGCCCGACTCCGCCTCGGCACGAACCATCGGCCAGATCGGCCTGGCCCTCGCCACCTCGGCCACCGGACTGCTCCCGCAGTACGACTCCGGCCTCGTTCACGGCGGGGTGGATCGAATCCTCAACCGCCCCACCAACCATGCGTGGATCGACCCGTGGGTCGCCCACCTCCGGGCCCGCGGCGTCACCTTCGTGATGGGTGAAGGACTCGCCGACCTGAGCATCTCGCGGGGGCGGATCGACGCGGCCCGCCTGACGTCGGGGACGACCGTGGACGCCGACTGGTACGTGGCGGCGATGCCGATCGACCGGCTCAAGCCGCTGCTCACCCCGGCGCTCCTGGCCGCCGATGAGTCGCTGGCAGGCATCCGCGACCTCCGGGACGACTGGATGGTCGGCATCCAGTACTTCCTCTCGCGCCGGTCGGACCTGCCGCCCGGCCACATCGCCGCGCTCGGCACACCGTGGGCGCTGACCGGGCTGTTCCAGGCCCGACCATGGGACGTCGACTTCGGTCGCACATACGGCGACGGCCGGGTGAAGGACTGCCTGTCCATCGACATCTCCGAATGGGAGAAACCCGGCATCCTCTACGGCAAGCCGGCGAAGCGGTGCACGAAGCAGGAGATCGCCCGCGAGGTGTGGGCACAGATGAGCAGGGCGATGAACGCCGGCGGGGCCGCGACCCTGCGCTCCGAGGAGATCGTGACCTGGTCGCTCGATCCCGGGATCACCTTCTCGCCCAAGACAACCGGTGCGACCACGACGAGCGGCGCGAGCAATGCGACGCCACTGATGGTCAACACGGCCGGGTCCTACGAGAACCGGCCGCACGCATACACCGCGCTCCCCAACCTGTTCATCGGCGGAGATCACGTCCGCAGCAACATCGATCTCGCGACGATGGAGGGCGCCAACGAATCGGGACGCCGGGTGACCAACGCGATCATCGCGGCCGCCGACAGTCCCGCGCCCGCAGCGCCGGTGTTCCCGCTGTGGGAGCTGCCGATGCTGGAACCGCTGAAACAGATCGACCGCGACCGCTACCGGTCGGGGCTGCCGCACATCCTCGACATCTGAGGCGGACGAGCCGGGGTAGAGGCCGACCTACGATGGGAACGTGAGCTCTCCCCCGCCGGCCCGCCAGCAACGCAGCGGGGTGACCCGGACCCGCATCCTCGACGCCGCGATCCGCGTGCTCGTCGATCGTGGCTACTCCGGTGCCACCACGGTCGCCATCCAGAACGAGGCGGGGGTCAGCCGGGGCCGGCTGCTGCACCACTATCCCTCACGTGACGTGCTGCTCCTCGCGGCGGTCGGTCACCTCGCCCGGACCCGGATCGCCGAACTGCCCAGCCGCGTCGACTGGCCCGACGACCCGATCGCCCGGATCTCCCTCGCCACCGACGTCGGATGGTCGACGTTCCACCAGCCGTACTTCGTGGCGTCGATGGAGCTGTGGGTGGCGGCGCGCACCAACGACACGCTGCGCACCGCATTGCTGCCCACCGAACGTGAGATCGGCAAGACGGTCCGAGCCGCGGTGGCCGGGTTCCTCGGCGAGGAGCTGACGGCATCGTCGCGCTACGCCGACCTCTACCCGCTCCTGTTGTCGAGCATGCGCGGGGCCGCGACGACCTACCTGATCGACCGCCGCGATCCGCTCACCGACCCGCATCTGCCGCTGTGGAAAGACCTGACCCGGATCTATCTGCTGGACATGCCGACCGAGGCGGAGGGCAGCGGCGTCTGAGTCGCAGCAGGTCCGACTGCCGGGGTCACGCTGGATCCGGCCCGGACCCGAGCTGTCCGAGCGCGTCGAGCAACCGGTCCACGAACGCCGCCTGCGCCGGGTTGAGTCTCACCCGCGCGGCGTCGGGGGTGACCCACTCGGCACGGTCGATCTCGGGGAACGACGCCGTCTTTCCCGACCGCGGCGGCCACACCATCTCGAAGGTGTTGCTGCGGACCGTGCCGACGTCGAGGTCGCCCTGGACGGCGAAGCCACTGACCACCTTGCCGCTTTTGAGCCGCACCTGTCCGAGGTCGATCGGCGGGGCGTCGGGCACGGGACTGCCGGTCTCCTCGGCGAACTCGCGTCGTGCGGCGTCCCAGTCCGACTCATCCGGGTCGACGAGCCCCTTGGGAAGCGACCAGGAACCCTCGTCCTTCTTCCGCGCCCAGATCGGTCCGCCGGGATGCGCGATGAGCACCTCCACGGAGTCGTCGGCCGGACCCGAGGGACGTCGGTAGAGAAGGATCCCCGCGCTGCGGCGGGCGGCTGTTCCGGTCACGGACCCATCTTCGCGGAAAGCACATGTACTCGGAAACACCGGTGACACACGGCAGCGCACTCCCGGAAACCTGGAAACCGTAGAAAACGATCCATGTCGGTTGTGGACGTCATCAAGAACGGCAGGACGGGGTCCCGTCCGGTGGACGAGATCCCACCGTTCGTCAAACTCTTCCCGCTCGGCCTCCAGCATGTGCTCGCGATGTACGCCGGGGCGGTCGCCGTCCCGCTCATCGTCGGCGGCGCGATGGTCAGCGCCGGGCAGCTCCAGCAGGGCGACATCGTCCACCTGATCATGGCCGACCTGTTGGTCGCAGGCATCGCGACGATCCTGCAGGCCGTCGGGTTCTGGCGCTTCGGCGTCCGGCTACCCCTGATGCAGGGCGTGACGTTCGCCGCCGTCGGACCGATGATCACCATCGGCACCGCCCACGGGATCACCGCCGTCTACGGCTCGGTGATCGCGAGCGGGATCTTCATGATCGTGGTCGCGCCCATCGTCGGGAAACTCATCCGGTTCTTCCCGCCGCTGGTCACCGGCACGATCATCCTCATCATCGGGGTCTCCCTGATGCGGGTGGCCGCCGGATGGTTCGGCGGTGGGACGGCCGCTGGACCCGACTTCGGCGACCCGAAGAACATCGGCTTCGGATTCCTGACCCTCGCCGTCATCGTCGTCATCGAACGCTTCGCGCCCGACGCGATCCGCCGGGTGTCGATCCTCCTCGGCCTGGCGATCGGGACGCTGGTGTCCATCCCCTTCGGCATGACCCAGTGGGACAAGGTCGGCGAGTACCCGTGGGTCGGCATCCCGCAACCGTTCCAGTTCGGGGCGCCGACCTTCGAGGTCAGCGCCATCATCTCCATGCTCATCGTGGCCGTGGTGATCATGACCGAGACCACCGGCGACATCGTCGCGGTCGGTGAGATCGTCGACGAGAAGATCACCCCGCGGCGCCTGGCCGACGGCATGCGCGCAGATGGTCTCGGCACCGCACTCGGCGGCGTCTTCAACACCTTCCCCTACACGGCGTTCGCCCAGAATGTGGGACTCGTCGCGATCACCGGCGTACGCACCCGGCACGTCGCCACCTGTGCCGGGGTCATCCTGGTGGTGCTGGGGCTCCTGCCGAAGATGGCAGCGATCATCGAGGGCATCCCGCTGCCCGTCCTCGGCGGCGCGGGGGTGGCGCTGTTCGGCATGGTCGCTGCCAGCGGCATCCGCACACTCACCAAGGTCAGGTTCGACAACACCAACATCCTGGTGGTGGCGATCTCCGTCGGTGTCGCGATGCTGACCGAGGCCAAGATCTACTACACCGACCGTGAGCTCGGCGACGCCCCCGTCAACGTCGTCCTGGACCTGTACACACAGTTCCCCGACTGGTTCCAGACCATCTTCCACTCGGGGATCTCCGCCGGAGCGATCACCGCGATCGTGCTGAACCTGCTGCTCAACACACGCAGCGTGTCCGCCGACCCCGTCGATTACCACAACACCGGCGAGATCGAGGTCGCCGGTGCCGCAGGGATCTCGGCCTCCGACGGCATCCGTGGTCCGGCCTTCGATCCGCGGGACGCCCTCGCCGCCGCCGATCCCGACACCCCCGCGGACACCCTGCGCTACCTCGCCGATCACGACACGTCGCTGCACCCCTTCATCGTCACCAATCCGGCTGCGCCCAAAGACCTCTGCGACCACATCAGGAGTCTGGGCGACCCGAAGGTGACCCGTCTCTTCGACACCTGGGACGGCTACACCGACGGCGGGTTCTCGCGCCGGGGTTCCTGACCGGTCCGCCCCCGATCGGCATATCGTGGACGGCATGTCCTCCAGACTTGATCCCGGCCCACGATCGGGCGAGCCCGAACCCGACGACGACGGGCGCATCACCGATCCCGACCTGCCTCACGAGTGGCCGCACGAGTCGGCATTCGCCTTCGGTGATGCCAAGCCCATCGGCGAGACCGAGCGACTCGCCCGCGAACGTGCCGCCTACGAGGCCGCCGGTCACGGCAGCGACCACAACCGTGGACACGCGCTGGGCGGTTCGGCCGGAACGACCGAGGGGCAGTAGATGGAGGTCTTGGCCAGCCGGGTGCTCCTGCTCTCGGCCGATCCCGAAGGTCTGCAGTCCTTCTACCGCGACCAGCTCGGTCTGCCCGTTCACCGCGAGTACTCGGGCGGGGTGGTCTTCTTCGCGGGCAACGGGCTGATCGAGATCTCGTCGCACATGAGGTCCGACGCGACCGCCCCGTCGAGCGACGCTGTCCTGTGGCTGCAGGTGCGCGACGCCGAGGCCGTCGAGAAGCAGTTCCGCGATCGCGGCGTCACCGTCACCCGCGGGCCGCGCACCGAGCCGTGGGGGCTCATCGAGATGCACGCCGCAGATCCCGACGGACGTACTCTCATCGTCGTCGAGATCCCCGACGACCACCCACTCCGTAAGGACACCCGGTAGTCGCCGCCCGGAGCTCGGTCAGCGGCCGGCCGGCTGGTCGGTGCATGAAAGACTGGACCGCATGAGCTCTTGGAACGCGCCCACCTGCATCGGCGGTGAACCCGCCGGCGGCGGCCTAGATGCACCCGCCGGAGGCGGCCTAGACGCAACAGTGGAGTTGCCCGGGTCCAAGTCGATCACCAATCGGGCGCTGGTCCTCGCCGCGCTCGCCGACGGTCCGTCGACCGTGCGCGGGACGCTGCGCAGCCGCGACACCAACCTGATGCTGGGTGCGCTGCAGGCGCTCGGTGTGGAGGTGCGCGTGGACCCCGCGAGCGACACGACGGTCTCCCTGGTCCCCGGCCGGTTGCACGGCGCCGACATCGATTGCGGGCTGGCCGGCACGGTGATGCGGTTCCTTCCGCCGGTCGGTGCGCTCGCCGAGGGACGCGTGAGGTTCGACGGCGATCCGCACGCGCGGGTGCGTCCGCAGACGACCATCCTCGACGCACTGCGCGGGCTGGGTGTCGCGGTCACCGGTGATCGTCTGCCGTTCACCATCGACGGGACCGGGCGCGTCCCGGGCGGTGAGGTGACCATCGACGCGTCGGGGTCGTCGCAGTTCGTGTCGGGCCTGCTGTTGTCGGGGGCTCGCTTCGACGCCGGTCTGGTCATCCGCCACGTCGGCCCGCCGGTGCCGTCGACCCCGCACATCGACATGACCGTCGAGATGCTGGCGACGGCCGGCGTCGAGGTCGACACCTCCGAGCCCGATGTCTGGCGTGTGGCACCGGGCCCGATCCGGGCGGTCGACTGGACCGTCGAACCCGATCTGTCCAACGCCGCGGCGTTCCTGGCGGCGGCCGCGGTCACCGGCGGGATCGTGCGCGTCCCCTACTGGCCCGCGGTCACGACCCAGCCGGGTGCCCGGATCGCCGATGTGCTGGCCGAGATGGGGTGCACCGTCGAACTTCTCGACGGCACGCTGTCGGTCCGCGGACCCGCCGTCCTCAAGGGTGTCCACCTCGATCTCCGTGACATCGGCGAGCTCACCCCGACGATCGCCGCGCTGTGCGCACTCGCCGACGGGGAATCCGAACTGTCCGGGATCGCGCATCTGCGGGGTCACGAGACCGACCGACTGGCCGCGCTCACCACCGAGATCACCCGGCTCGGCGGGAGCTGCGAGGAGACCGACGACGGTCTGCGCATCACCGGGGCAGGATCGGCCGGCGGACCGGGGCTGCACGGCGGCACCTGGCATTCCTACGCCGATCACCGCATGGCGACCGCGGGCGCGATCATCGGGCTGGTCACACCCGGTGTGGCCGTCGACGACATCGAGACGACGAGCAAGACCCTGCCCGACTTCCCGGCCATGTGGAACGAGATGATCGGTGGCACACCATGATCGGTCCCCGATGATCGCCGCGGGACAGGTGCGTTCGTGAGTCGCCGCGCCGCGAGCTACGACGAATCCGACGTCCGGGTTCGTCCCGGCAAGGGCACCCGCCCCCGCACCAAGACCCGGCCGTCGCACGACGACGCCGAGCAGGCGATGGTGGTGTCGGTCGACCGCGGCCGCTGGGGTGTGGTGCTCGACGGCGACCCCGAACGCCGCGTGGTCGCGATGCGCGCACGGGAACTGGGTCGCACGCCGATCGTCGTCGGCGACGACGTGTCGGTGGTGGGCGATCTCTCCGGCAAGCCCGACTCCCTCGCACGGATCGTCCGGGTGGCCGATCGTCGAACCGTGTTGCGGCGCACCGCCGACGACTCCGACCCGTATGAGCGGATCGTGGTGGCCAACGCCGATCAGCTGCTCATCGTCACCGCGATGGCCGATCCGCCGCCCCGCACCGGATTCGTCGAACGTGCGCTGGCCGCGGCGTATGTGGGCGGTCTCTCGCCCATCCTGTGCCTGACGAAATCCGATCTGGCCGATCCCGCCGAGTTCACCGCGGCCTTCGCCGACCTCGAGCTGCCGGTCATCTGCGCCGGGCGCGACGATCCCCTCGACGAGATACTCGAAACGCTGAGCGGCCACATCACCGCCTTCATCGGGCACTCCGGCGTCGGCAAGTCGACGTTGGTGAATCGTCTTGTGCCCGACGCGTATCGGGCGACCGGGGTGGTGTCGGGCGTGGGCAAGGGACGCCACACCTCGACGCAGTCGGTGGCGCTGCCCCTACCCGGGGACAGCATCCCGCGTGGCTGGGTGGTCGACACCCCGGGAATCCGGTCCTTCGGTCTGGCGCACGTGGGGCCCGACGACATCGTCGCCGCGTTCGGCGACCTACGTGACGCCATCGACCAATGCCCCAGGGGCTGTACACATCTCGGACCGCCGGCAGACCCGGAGTGCCGACTCGACCAGCTCGAGGGTCACTCCTACCGACGGGCGATGGCGGTGCGAGGCCTACTGGTCGCGGTCAGCGGCGAGAGCGATCCCACCGAAGGGCAACAACCGCACGAGCAGCAGATACACGAATAGTGTTCTCCTACCCGTGAAATTGCCGTTCCCCGGGTAGGTCAGCGCGGTAGGTCAGCGGCGTCGACGACGCGAACGCAGCTCCCGGATCGCGGACTTGAGACCGGTGGCACGCGGCTTCATCCCGGCGAATCGCTTCTCCGAAGCCGTCTCCGGTGCGTCGTCGGGCGTCGCACGCAGGAACGAATCGGGCAGTGCCAGCTTGTTGATGGTGCGCAGCGTCTGCAAGTACTGCACCACGATCGAACCCGTCGTGTAGGGCAGGTCGTACTTGTCGCACAGCGCCCGGACGCGAACGGCGATCTCGGCGTACCGGTTGCTCGGCAGATCCGGGTACAGATGGTGTTCGATCTGGTAGCAGAGGTTGCCGCTGAAGAACGCCATCGCGGGTCCGGCGTTGAAATTGGCGGTGCCGAGCATCTGCCGCAGGTACCACTGCCCCTGCGTCTCGTTGTCGAGGGTGTCGGCGGTGAACTTCTCCGCACCGTCGGGGAAGTGACCGCAGAAGATCACCACATAGGCCCACACGTTGCGGATCAGGTTCGCGGTGAGATTGGCGGTCAGCGTGTGCTTGAAGTTCGGCCCGGACAGCGCCGGGAACAGCACGTAGTCCTTGGCGAGCTGCTTGCCGACCTTGCGCGCGAACACCTTGAGTTGGGGTACCGCGATCTCTCTGGGCTTCTTCCCCGTGATCGCGTCCTTGAGATCGAGGTCGTGCAGGCCGATCCCCCACTCGAAGAGTGCGGCGAGCACCACATTGGTGAACGGCTGGAAGAGCATCTTGGGCTGCCACGGTTCATCGCGGGTCACCCGCAGCGTCTGGTAGCCCACGTCGTGATCCATGTCCAGCACGTTGGTGTACTTGTGATGGATGTAGTTGTGGGAGTGCTTCCAGTGCGGCGAGGCGCACACCATGTCCCATTCCCAGGTGGTGCTGTGGATCTCGGGATCGTTCATCCAGTCCCACTGCCCGTGCATCACGTTGTGCCCGAGCTCCATGTTCTCGATGATCTTCGAGAGTGCGAGCGCACCGGTACCGAGCACCCACAACGGCTTCGACCGGCTGCCGAGCAGCGCCGCCCGGCCCGCGACCTCCAGGACGCGATGCGCCATGATCGTGCGCCGGATGTATCTGACGTCCCGCATCCCGCGGTCGGCCTCGATCTCCCGGCGAAGTGAGTCGAGTTCTGCGCCGAGCGCCTCGACGTCGGCCTCGGTCAGGTGTGCGTACTCATTGATGTCAGTGATTGCCATTGCTCACCATTATGCCCTTGCCCTCGGCCGGCGTCCGGCCTCGTCCGTTACCGACTCCCTGACCTGCGCGATCAGGCGGCCTCGTCGTCGCGCTGAGTGCGCAGAGCGGTGACCTCGGCCCGGTCGCGACGGTTCGACCGGCGCCGCGTGCGCAGGCCGGCGATCGCCGAGCGCAGGCCGCGTCGTGCGCCCGTCGCCTCGTCGATCGTGGCCTGCAGGCGGGTACCCTCCGGCAGCCCCTGCTTGAAACGACGCTCCGATGCGGTCTCGGGGGCGTCGTCTGCGCTCGCCTTCAGATACTTGTCCGGCAGCGAGAGCTTGGCGATGGTGCGCCAGGTCTTGGCGTACTGCACCGGGAACGCTCCCGAGGTGTAGGGCAGGTCGTACTTCTCACAGAGAGCGCGCACCCGCACGGCGATCTCGGCGTACCGATTACTCGGGAGATCCGGGAAGATGTGGTGCTCGATCTGGTACGACAGGTTGCCGCTCAGGAAGGCCAGCACCGGACCCGAATCGAAGTTGGCGCTGCCGAGCATCTGGCGCAGGTACCACTCCGGCCGGGTCTCGTTGTCGACGTCCTGCCTGGTGAACTTCTCCGCACCGTCGGGGAAGTGACCGCAGAAGATGACCGCGTTGCTCCACACATTGCGGATGACGTTGGCCAACGCGGTCGCGGTGAACGCCTTGGCGTACGCACGGCCGTAACCGACCTTGTGCCCGGTGGCCGCACTGATCAGCGCCGGGTATGCGACGTAGTCCTTGGCGACCTGCTTGCCGATCTTGGACATCACGTCCGCGCAGTTGCGGCGGAACTCCTCCTGCTCCTGCGGGGTCGTGCGCTTCTTGCCGAGCTCGAGGTGCTGCACGGCGACGCCGTACTGGAAGGCCAGCGCCAGGATGGTGTTGTAGACGAGGTTGCCGTAGTTGAACGGACGCCACCGCTGGTCGCGGGTGACGCGCAGCAGGCCGTAGCCCACGTCGTCGTCCATGCCCAACACGTTGGTGTACTTGTGATGGATGTAGTTGTGGGTGTGCTTCCAGTGGGCCGACGGATCGGTGTTGTCCCACTCCCAGGTGGTGCTGTGCACCTCGGGGTCGTTCATCCAGTCCCACTGCCCGTGCATCACGTTGTGCCCGAGCTCCATGTTCTCGACGATCTTCGCCACGCCGAGCGCGCATGCCCCCGCCCACCACGCCGACCTCTTGGTGGACCCGAACAACAACGCGCGCCCGGTCACCTCGAGTCCGCGCTGGAAACGGATGGTGTTGCGCAGATAGCGCGCGTCCCGTTCGCCGCGGTCGGCCTCGATGTCGGCGCGGATCGCGTCGAGCTCGGCGCCGAGGGCTGCGACATCGGTCTCTGACAGGTGTGCGTACTCGGGGATGTCGGTGATCGCCATACGTGTGTGGTTCCTCCGTCGGTTGCCGGCGGCGCGCGAGAGTTGGTGCGCGTTCCTGCCGGATCTGACTACGCCTACGTTGCCGTAACTTACGCAAGCGTAGGTTACGGTTGCGAGTGTGTCCAGCGGTACGACACCGACGACGGAGGCCAACGGCGTTTCTCGCAGGGGCGGCCGCCGGACTCAGTCGGAGCGGTCGGCCTCGTAGTCGTCGCGGAGCAGCTCGAACCCGATGAGGTCCTCGAACACGCCGTCGGATCGGGCGGCGAGCTTCTGGCTGCTCACCTCGCGGAACCCTGCCGTGCGGGCCAGCTTCTTGCTTCCCTCGTTGCTGTCGGCGGCGAACAGGGTGAGCCGGCGGAACCCCAGCTTGTCGAACGCGTAGCGCACCGACGCGGGGAATGCCTCTGCCAGCACGCCCCTCCCGCGGGTCTCCGGATGGGTGTAGAAGCCCGCCTCGGCCCCGGTGACCTCGTCGATGTGCAGCAGGGTGATGTCGCCGAGGTAGTCATCGGTCTCACGATCGGCGACCGCCCACGTACACGAGAGCCCCTGCGCAGCCGTCCACCACTTGCGGAGACGCTCCTGTGTGGCGTGCTCGAGCTCGAGCGGATCGGGCCGCGCGAAAAGGTACTTGCGCGAGACCGGGTCGTCGAGGGTTTCCCGGATGCGGGGATCATCGGTCTCGGCCAACGGCCGCAACCGAAATCTCTCGGTCTCGAAAACGTCTGTCCGCCAATCGGTTCTGGGCTCCTGAGGGTCACCGGCGCGCAACGAACCCACCCAGGCGTCACGGATGTGCCCGCGGACCTCGATGCCGTCGGGCACCGCGGCGTCGAGCCGGAAACCACACGAGTGCGCCACCCGCAGCGCATCGATGTTTCCCGCGACCGTCGTCCAGCGCACGACCTCCTTGCCGGCCTGCGCGAACGCGTAGTTCACCGCGAGCAGGACGGCGCGTTTCATCACACCCCAGCCGCGGGCGTCGGGGTGGAGGTCGTAGCTCAGCCGTGTGAGAGGACCCTCGCCCTCGATGTCGACGGTCCCGACGAATCGATCGTCGAACTCGACCGCCCACAGCATGCGGGTGCCCTCACGCCAGCTGCGCGGCGCGTAATCGAGGGCGAATCGCTCGGCGGCGGCGCGACTGTACGGCGCCGGTATGGGTGTCCACCGCATCATGGCCGAGTCGGCCGCGAGCTCGACCATTCGATCCAGATCGCGGGGCTCGTGAGGCCGCAGCGTCACCCCTCCGTCGCTGAGGACGGGGACTTCGCCGGCGAGTTGGGCCCCGGCCTCCACAGGAGCCTGCACCGCGCCTCCACGGGGGCCATGTCTGTGACCGGACACGCGTCCCACCCTACCGGCTCGCTCGGCAGGGAGAGACCGGTCACAACGAATGCGCTGCTCAGACGTCGAGCGTGCAATCCCCCGCCGCGACGCTGACGCAGGTCTGGATCCGTTCGCCCTCGACGTGCTCGACGCCGGAGCGCAGATCGCGCACGCAGCCCTTGTCGAGCATCACCACGCAGCTCTGGCAGATGCCCATCCGGCATCCGAACGGCATGATCGTCCCCGCCGACTCCCCGGCCTCGAGCAGCGTGGTGGCCCCGTCGACGACCGCCGACTTGCCCGAGCGACCGAAGGTGACGGTCCCACCCTGCGCACCGACGACACCACGTTCGAGCGCGAAACGCTCGATGTGCAGCCGGTCGGTCAGGTGCGCCTCGGCATACAGACGATGCAGGCCATCGAGGAAGCCCGACGGGCCGCATGCCCAGGCCTGTCGCTCACGCCAGTCGGCGCACAGCGTCGGCAGGGACTCCGGGGTCACCTTCCCCTGACTGCGGGTGTACTGCACGTGCAGGTCGATGATGCCGTCGGCCGCGAGCTCCGCGAGCTCATCGGCGAACAACAGGTCGGCCTCGGTGGGTGTCGAATGCACGAGACGGATGTCGGTGTGCTGCTTGCGATGCCGCAGGGTACGCAGCATCGAGATGATGGGGGTCAGCCCACTGCCGGCGGTAACGAACAGGATCTTCGGGGGTAGCGGTTCGGGCAGGACGAACTCGCCGCGCGGCGCCGCGAGCCGCACCACGGTGCCCGGCGTGAGCCCGTTCACCAGATGGGAGGACAGAAAGCCCTCCGGCATCGCCTTGACGGTGATCGCGATGGTCTTGTCGTCCGCCGACGCCGCCGGGGTCGAGGTCAACGAGTACGACCGCCACGTCCAGCGTCCCTCCACGAGCACGCCGATCCCGACGTACTGGCCGGCCGCGTAGTCGAAGGAGAACCCCCAGCCGGGACGGATGCGGATGGTCGCGGTGTCCTCGGTCTCGCGGTCCACCGACACCACCTTGCCGCGCAGTTCGCGAGCCGACCACAGCGGGTTGGCCAGATGCAGATAGTCATCGGGCAGCAACGGCGTGGTGATGCGGGTGACCGCCGCCCGAACCCACTGTGCGCGTCGGCTGCGAGCCGCGACACCGGAAACCGGTTCCTCGAATCGCTCCAGGAAACCCATGTCACATACCGCCTTCGACGTCAGGGAAGCACTGTGGGATCACCATAACCTACGCAACCGTAGGTTATGGGTTCGTGGTGGTCAGGGTCTCAGCGGTCCGGTACCCGGAGCTGTTCAAGACGTCAGAGCTGTTCGAGACGTCAGAGCTGTTCGAGACGTCAGAGCTGTGCAAGACAGAGCTGTTCGAGAGGTCAGAGCAGCTCGAGCAGGAAGGGCAGTTCTTGCGTCGCATACCAGGCGAGGTCGAAGTCCTCCGCGTCGCCGACGGCCAGCTCGGCGTCGAGATCCCCCATGTCCGCGGCATCGATCACCACCACCGCCGTCCGGACCTTGTCCTCGGCTTCGGCGACGTCGACATGCACCGAGGCGATGGCCGACAGCGGCACCGGACCGGCCACCTTGACGACGGCGTCATCGAGGTCGGGCCGCAGTGTCACGTCGTCGACGTCGGCGGCCACGACCACCCGCCGCGGCGGCAGCCGTGGGGTGTCGCCGGGGTTACCGGCCGCTTCGTCGGCCGCGAGGTCGGCATCCGCGTCGGCGTCACCCGGCTCGGGTGCCTCGCCTGCGAGCAGCCGCAACGACGCCCGGGCCGCTTCGCGGAGCGCCACCTCCGACAGCTCCTCGTCGTCGCCCGAGACGAAGGCCTCACGCAGCGCGGGTGTGAGTGCGAAACCTGTGCCGCCGAGTGGACGGAACTCACCGTCGGCATTGAGCTGCAACAGCATCGCCAATGTGGCCGGCAGGTACACCCTCATGCGTCACTGCTCCTGTCGCCTCGCGGTCCGGTGATCACGTGCCCACCTTATCCACGCCCGAGCCGCCCGCGGGCCGGCGGTCACCCGGAGGAGGAGGACAGCTCCTCGAATGACTCGAAGACGTAGTCCGCCATGGCGGGCAGGTCGTCGATGACCCCGCGGTCGGCGACGAACGCGAAGTGGAGATGGTCGCCGTACTCGACGACGCTGATCGCGAGTGCGCGCTGGGACACCAGGGTGGGAACGGCGAACATCTCGAACACCGGCGCGCCGAGCACGAAGCGGCCGGCGACCGGCGTGGTGCTCATCTCCACCGGCACGTTGTAGCCGCGGCTGTTCAGCGAACGGAAGGCCCGCGAACTGATCTCCGGGAACGGCGCCACCCCCAGCTCGGAGAACAACGGGCTGGGTTCGACGCTCATCCGCCGCGACGACTGCGCATAACGGTTCGCGAGACCCGCGACCTGGGCCAGACGTACGCTCGGATTGCTCTCTCCCACCGGCAGATCCGTGACGAAGCTCGGCTTCCCGACGTTGATCCAGCCGGGGTTGTTCTCGACGATGCGTTCCACCCCCGGATCACGAGTGGACAGGGGGACGACGGCACGCACGGTGTCGGTCGGCCCCCCGGCGGGGTCGAATGACAGCATCCATTTCCGCATCACCCCGGAGATGATGGCGAGCTCGACGTCGTTGACGGTGCAGCCGTGGTGCGCGGCGACCTTCGCGCACCCACGACGCGGGATCTTCGCGGTGGTGAAGGATCGGGTCGTCGTGCCCGGGCTGTTCAGCGGGCTGCGGGGCGCGGAGTCGGTCAGCTGCCGGACGACGTCACCGATGCGCCGCACCGAGCTGCCGACGGCGGAGCGCATCTCCGAGACCAGCCCGTTGCCGTGCATCATCGTCTCCACGAGATCTCCGGGACGTGACAGGGCCTCGGCCAGCGCGCCGACCACGAGACTGGAGTCCCCCGGCGGCGCCCCCGGCATCCACAGGTCCTCGGGGAGCGGCGCGGGCACGTCGATGCCGTCGCAGATGATCTCGCTGATCTCCGGGCTTCTGGAGTCGTCGATGAGGCAGCGATGGGACTTGGTCAGAATCGCCAGGCGCCCGTCGGTCAGCCCCTCGATGAGGTACATCTCCCACAGTGGACGGGTGCGATCCAGTGGGCGCGACATCACCCGGGCGATGAGGTCGTCGAGGTCGAATGTTCCACCCGGACGCGGCAGTCCGGCACGCCGGATGTGGAAGTTGATGTCGAAGTCCGGATCGTCGATCCACACCGGGCGCGCCAGTCCGAGCGAGACCTCGCGGACCACCTGCCGGTAGCGCGGCACCAGTTGCAGCCGGTTCTCCACCAACGAGACCAGTGCCGAATAGTCCAGGGTGGACCTGCCCGGCGCAGGGGCGGAGGCATCGGTCTCCGCGTCGGCGGCGGTCGCATCGACAGCAGCGGGTTCGACGATCAGCAGCGCACCGAGATGGGTCGTCGAGCGTGAGTCGTCGAGAAAGTAGTACATCGCGTCGCGGGGCGACAGACGGGTGACCACGTCGCCGATCCTAGCCGGATGACTCGCTCGGGGCCCGGTTCCTCGCAAGGTCCGGTCAGCGCCGTGCGTTCAGCGCGGTCCGGATTCTGGCTGCCGGCGCGGTCCCCCGGATCAGTTGAACTCGAGCGCGACCAGCTGCCAGCGGTACTCGACCTGGCCGAGCGAGCGCCGGCCCGGCTGCGCACCACCGCGAACACGGCAGGGCTTGCGTTCGATCCGGCCGGCGAAGGCACGAACACGGCCACCGCTGGAGTAGGTACCGAAGACCTCCGCGGCACTGATGTGGCACAGCTGCACGTGGACGCGCTGCAGGACGGTGCCGCCTCCCACGCCGGGGACCGGCGCCGTGGCGGACTCGGCGTCACGCGCGTCGGCCGTCCGGAAGGCGTCGTGGCGGACCAACGCCGCGATCTGGTCGACGACGGCGGGGGCCGCGACGTCGCCGAGATGGGCGGCCGACCGGCGACGGTCGATCACCTCGAAGAGCAGGCGTGACACCGCGATCGTGAAACGCCTGGCCTCCACGGCGGCCGCGGCGGTCTTGCGTGCGGGAGCCGCGACCTGACCGGGACGCAGAGCCCGCGGCCGGGCGGCAGAGCCCGTGCCGCGTCCGTCGGCCACGGCGACCACCGCCGCGCCCGTCGGCTCATAGGGAGGGGCGGGGCGGACCCGCACCCGGTGTGGCTGGTCGTCCCGGTGTGGCCGGTCGTCCCGGTGTGGCTGATCGCCCCTGTGTGCCTGATCGCCCCTGTGTGCCTGATCGTCCCGGTGTGCCTGCGCGGGCAGCGTCGTGTGCATGGAGCTATGACGCAGCGCAACCCCGTTCGGGTTCCACTGCCGCGAGACTTTTTTCTGGGAGAGGTCAGCGACGCTGCTTCTTGGCCTTCGGCGGCTTCGGTCGGGACCCCTTGGTGGTCGCCCGAGCCGCGGCACGACGCTCGCGCCGGCTCGCCGACTCGGCGGCCCCGGACAGTTCTTCTTCCTCGGAGTGCACGACTGTGCCGCCGCCCTCGTCCGGGCCGGAGTACAGGATCGGCGCCTCGTCGTCCTGCGCGCCGGAGGCGCGCAGCGCGGCCGGCGCCTGGGTGCCGGAGTCCGCGACCGGAGCCGGTGCATCGGCACCGACCGCGGCACGCAGGTCCGCGGCGCTCGGCAACGGCTGCTGCTGCGCGGGCTGCTCGGTCTGCACGGCAGCGTTGAACAGGATGCTGAGCGTCTCCTCCTTGAGGCCCTCGAGCATGCCGTGGAACATGTCGAATCCCTCGCGCTGGTATTCCACGACCGGATCCCGCTGGGCCATGGAGCGCAGGTGGATGCCCTCGCGCAGGTAGTCCATCTCGTAGAGGTGGTCGCGCCACTTGCGGTCCAGGACGCTCAGCAGGACGCTGCGCTCGAGCTGGCGCATCGCACCCTTGCCGGCAAGTTCCTCGATGTCCTTTTCCCGCTTGTCGTACGCGGCCTTCGCGTCGGCGACGAGGATCTCACGCAGGTCCTCGGCCGAGATGTCTTCGCGCTCACCGTATTCGGTCTCACCGACCACCTTCTTGGGGTCGAGCTCGATCGGGTACAGCGCCCGCAGGGCGGTCCACAACTCGTCGAGATCCCAGTCCTCGGCGTAGCCCTCGGCGGTCGCACCTTCGACGTATGCGCTGACCACGTCGTCGAGCATCTGCTTGACCTGCTCGTGGTGATCCTCACCTTCGAGGATGGTGCGGCGCTCGGCGTAGATGACCTTGCGCTGCTCGTTCATCACCTCGTCGTACTTGAGGACGTTCTTGCGCATCTCGAAGTTCTGCTGCTCGACCTGTGTCTGCGCGCTCCGGATGGCCTTGGTGACCATCTTGGCCTCGATCGGCACGTCGTCGGGGAGGCGGCTCATGATCGCCTCGAGTGCGCCCCCGTTGAAACGACGCATGAGTTCGTCGGCGACGGACAGGTAGAACCGTGACTCGCCCGGGTCGCCCTGGCGGCCCGAGCGGCCGCGCAACTGGTTGTCGATACGACGCGACTCGTGGCGCTCGGTACCGAGCACGTAGAGCCCGCCGGCCTCGCGGACCGCCTCGGCCTCCTCGGCGGCTTCCCGGCGGGCGACGGCGATGGCCTCGTCCCAGGCCGCCTCGTACTCGTCCGGGGTGCCGACCGGGTCGAGACCGGCCTTGCGCAGACGGGTGTCGGCGATGATGTCGGGGTTGCCGCCCAGGACGACGTCGGTACCTCGACCGGCCATGTTGGTGGCGACGGTGACCGCCCCGAGACGGCCGGCCTCGGCGATGATCTGCGCTTCCTGTTCGTGGAACTTGGCGTTCAGGACGGTGTGCGGGATCTCGCGCTTCTTCAGCTGGCGCGACAGGTACTCCGAGCGCTCGACGCTGGTGGTGCCGATCAGGACGGGCTGTCCGGCCTCGTGACGCTCGGTCACGTCGTCGACGACCGCGGCGAACTTCGCCTCTTCGGTCTTGTAGATCAGGTCGCCCTGGTCCTTGCGGATCATCGGCTTGTTGGTCGGGATCGGCAGCACCCCGAGCTTGTAGATCTGGTCGAACTCGGCGGCCTCGGTCTCGGCGGTGCCGGTCATGCCGGACAGCTTCTCGTAGAGGCGGAAGTAGTTCTGCAGCGTGATCGTGGCGAGGGTCTGGTTCTCCGCCTTGATCTCGACGCCTTCTTTGGCCTCGATCGCCTGGTGCAGGCCCTCGTTGAAGCGACGGCCGTCGAGCACACGGCCGGTGAACTCGTCGACGATCATCACGTTGCCGTTGCGGACGATGTAGTCCTTGTCGCGGTGGAAGAGTTCCTTGACCTTGATGGCGTTGTTCAGGTAGCTGACCAGCGGCGAGTTGGCGGCCTCGTAGAGGTTGTCGATGCCGAGGCGGTCCTCGACGAACTCGACGCCCGCCTCGTGGATGCCGACGGTCTTCTTCTTGATGTCGACCTCGTAGTGCACGTCGCGTTCGAGCAGCGGGGCGATCCGCGCGAACTCGGTGTACCACTTGCTCGACCCCTCGGCGGGACCCGAGATGATCAGCGGGGTGCGGGCCTCGTCGACGAGGATCGAGTCGACCTCGTCGACGATCGCGTAGGCATGCCCGCGCTGGACCAGGTCCTCCAGCGAGTGCGCCATGTTGTCGCGCAGGTAGTCGAAGCCGAACTCGTTGTTGGTGCCGTAGGTGATGTCGGCGGCGTAGGCCTCGCGTCGCGCCGCCGAGCTCATGCCGGTCAGGATGACCGCGGTCTCGAGGCCCAGGAAGCGGTGCACGCGACCCATCCACTCCGAGTCGCGCTTGGCCAGGTAGTCGTTCACGGTGACAACATGGACACCGTCGCCGGCGAGTGCGTTGAGGTAGGCCGGCAGCACACAGGTCAGGGTTTTGCCCTCACCGGTCTTCATCTCGGCGATGTTGCCGAAGTGCAGCGCCGCGCCACCCATGATCTGCACGTGGAAGTGCTTCTGGTCGAGGACGCGCCACGCCGCCTCGCGGGCCACCGCGAACGCCTCGGGCAGGAGCTCGTCGAGCGACGCGCCGTCGGCGAGGCGCGCCTTGAACTCGTCTGTCTTGGCGCGCAATTCGGCGTCGGACAACGCCTCGACCTCGTCGGAGAGCGTCTCGACGTGCGATGCGATCGCATCGAGTCGCTTGACCATGCGGCCTTCGCCGACACGCAACAGCTTGTTCAGCACCGTGGATCGAGTTCCTCACCTGTAGAAAACACACGGAATCCGGCCCGTGCGAAAGCACAGACCGGATTCCATGGTACCGAGGTGAGCTGAGCAGACCCTGATCGGATCGGTACCGTGTCACGACTTGGTGGTCGTGAGGCAGTTCACCGCCTCTCCCGATCAGCCCGCGAGGTCACGTCAGACGGATGAGCCCGTAGTCGAACGCATGCCGTCGGTACACCACGGAGGCCTTGTCGGTCTCCTTGTCGTGGAACAGGAAGAAGTCGTGTCCCACGAGCTCCATCTCGTAGAGCGCGTCGTCCACGGTCATCGGTACCGCGGTGTGTTCCTTGACGCGGACGATCTGACCGGGCGCGTACTCGTCGACCCCGTCGTCCCATTCCCCGCGGGCCGTGGCCTCGAGCATGCCCGGGTCGCCGACGTGCCCGTCCACCGTCAACTGGTTGTCGCGCAGCAGGGGCGCACCGACCTCGGTGGCCTGGGCGACCGACAACGGCCGGCGGTTGCCGTGGTGCACGCGCCGACGGTCCTTGACCCGGCGCAACCGGGACTCGGCCTTGTCCAGTGCGTGTTCGAGAGCGGCGTAGAAGTTCTCGCCGGAGGCCTGCGCGCGCACTATCGGGCCCTTGCCCGTCGCGGTGATCTCGACCTGCTGACAGACCTTGGACTGCCTTCGGTTGCGTTCGTGGTTCAGCTCGACGTCGAATCGGTAGATCGTCGGGTCGAAGCGCTCGAGGCGAGCGAGCTTGTCGCCGACGTAAGTGCGGTAGTGGTCGGGTATTTCGACGTTGCGGCCGGCGAACACGACCTTCGCGGTGGGTTCGGCGGGTTCGTCGGAGTCCACCGTTCCCGGTGGGCGGACGAAGGCGAACTCCGGATCGTAGGTATCGGTCTCTTCGGATCGGCTATCGGGCTCGAGGCCCTCCTCCACTGTCGGCCTGGGGTCGGCGACCTTGGGTTCGCGCTGGCCTTTGCGATGGATGACTGTGGACATTCAACTACCTCCTGAATTGTCCCGGCTACGGATGGATCATCGTGATCTGTTGTCGCACTGATGATTTGATCGACACCGAGGATGTGTCCATGCCAGCTGACAGCTGACACTCAACGACAGGGGCATCACCTCCCGACAAAAGCGGTCACGGCCGGCGTGGAGAACGTGTCACGACTCCGCCCGGCAACCTGCTGTACCCCCGACCGTAGCCGCAAGTTCGGGTATCGGCCACGTTTACCGGGCCGGTGTCTGCATGTCGGGACAAACCGAGCACAAGGTCCCGACCGGGGTGGGCCGTGTGGTCCGGCCGGATGACATCCGCGGGGCGTCGGCGTCAGGTTGTCCACATCCTCGGACGCAGCCGCGCCGCATCTGTCCGTCCGCGCCCTAACCTCATCGCATGACCTGGCGACGGCAGGTGTTCGACGCGGGAGCCGACCTGGTGTTCCCGCTGCTCTGCGGCGGATGCGGACGACCGGGCACCCGGTGGTGCCCGCGGTGCGAGGCCGCGCTGTCCGACACCCCCATCGCGGCCCACCCCAGGATGTCGCCGGGGGTCGCGGTCTGGGCGCTCGGACACTACCGAGGTCCCCATCGGCAGGCGATCATCGCGATCAAGGAACACGATCGGCGTGATCTGATCCCGCCTCTGGGTCGCGCACTCGCGCGCGGCATCCGCGTACTGGCCGGTTGGGGTGAACTACCCGACGCCGAGCGCCTGCTCCTGGTGCCCGCACCGACTCGTCCGATGACCGCCCGACGCCGCGGCGGTGACCCCGTGACCGCACTCGCCCGTTCCGCGGCGCCGGCCCTCGGGAGCCGGGTGCAGGTGGCCTCTCTGCTCGTGACGTCGTCGACCGCACGCGACTCCGCCGGACTCGACGCCCGGTCGCGGGCGCGCAACCTGCGTGGCGCCGTACGACTCCGCGCCGGCGTTCCGCCCCCGACCGGTGCGGCCGCGCTGCTCATCGACGACGTGATGACCACTGGCGCCACGGTCGCGGAGTCGGTCCGGATCCTCGGTGACGCCGGAATCGGCGTCGCGGCCGCGGTGGTGCTCGCCGCTGCCTGAGATCCCTACGGCAGGACGGGGATGGCGCCCGGGATCATCGCGGGCTCGACCTCGGTCCAGTACTGGTCGGGCTGTCCGTTGCTGCTGCCGAGGCGGAGTACGCCGCGCTGATCGCCGATGTAGATGGTCGAGGCGTTGGCGACCACCGCCCGCACGGGCGGTGAGACGTTGCCGCTGAGCAGACCGACGGCGGGCATCCCGTTGATCGTCAGCTGGACGACCGGCGATTCGGGTGCTTCGCGCGCGATCATCAGCGTCGTCGGCGACGCCCAGTCCAGCGACACCGCACGGTTGCCGATGTTGTAGGCCGCGATCCGCGGACTCGTCAACGACACCTGACCTTCGGCGTTCGTGGACAGCACCGCGAACACGATCTGCCCGCCGACGACGAGCGCAGCCCGGACCCCGTCGGGCGCGACCTGCATCTCCGTGATGGCCCCCCGCGCCACCGTCGGGATCGACGACGCCTCGACGGGCACGGTCTGAGTGCCGTCGTCGTCGCGCTGCCATTGCGTCGGCTTGCCGTCGACGACCACCCACACGGTGTTCTCGTCGGCGCCGAACGACGGGCGGGTGATGGAGACACCGCTGACGATGGGGCCGACGTCGCCGCCGTAGTCGCCGATGACGGCCTCCACCCCGCGGCCGGGGGCGGCCACCGTGCGAACGGCGGCGACCCGCGACCCGTTGTCGGAGATCGTCGCCGAACGCAGGGTGCGCGACGACCCGAGCGGACCCCGGACCGGAACCGTCGCGGTGTCGGTGACCGCGCGCAGGGCACCCTCGGCCACGATGTTGAGTCCGACGTCGGTGGGCCGCACCGCGGTCGGATCGAAGGCACGGACGTCGGCGGCCTGCCATCCCGACGCACGTTCGGCGGCCAGCGGCGCGCCGTCCGCGTCGATCACGTACGGTCCGGCGATGTCGGCCCCGTCGAGCGTCCAGATGATCTGCGCCGCGAGCACGGTGCGGTCGCGGATGGGCGCGTTGCCGATGCCGTCGAGGTCGACGCGGACGCCGCCACCGGCCAGCCCGACGACGGGTCCGCGCAGAGTGGCGCCGTTCGGGAAGCCGCTGTCGACGGCTGCGGCGAGATCCGCGGCGGGTCCCGCGATGAGCCGGTTCACCAGCACCGTCGGGTCGGTCGCCTGTCCGGCGTACAGCCAGCGCGGGTCCGGTACGAGACGCCGACCGGTGCGGTCGGTGAAGTACAGCGACACCGGCCGGTAGGTGTTGTCGAACTGGTCGCGGTCGATCATCGTCCCGTTGGGCAGCGGGCCGTCGATGTGCCATTGATCGCCCGACCGGGTGAGGCTGATGCTGGTCTCGACGCGTCCCGACGCCGGGAGCAGCTGACCGTCGGACTTGAGTGTGCCGACGTTGTCGCCGATGAGACGCATGCGCACCGAGTCCTCGTTGCGCTGGTCGACGAAGGTGTTGATCTCGTCCAGGATCAGCGCATCGCCGCGGTCGTCCCACTGCTCGGAGGCCACCGGGGTCAGGAAGGCGCGGGCCGCGCGATGTCCCGAATCGGGGTCGACGGTGGACTTGAGGAACGCCCGCACGAGCGCCTCCGGATCCATGTCGGACTGCGGTACCGGGACCGCGTTGGTGGCCCCCTCCCGTTCGAAGGACTTGATCGGCTGCGGAGAGGAGTTGTCGGGGATCGACCCGCACGCGGTGACCACGAGCAGCGCCGCGAGCGACAGCACGACCGCCAGGACGCCGCTGCGCCTCCCGCGCCGGCGGTCGGCATGATCACGGATGTCCGGGCGGGGACGTCCCGACCCGGTCCCGACGCTCATTCGGCGCCCACCCCGGTGCCGCCGGCAACCCGGCCGGCAGCCTTGGCGCCGGACGTGCGCGGCATCGAGCCCACGGACTTCAGCGGGAGCGGCGAGCCGAGGACCTTGTGTCCGCGCACCAGCGGGAGGGTCAACCGGAAGCAGGCACCCTTGCCCGGCTCGCCCCAGGCCTCGAGCCGGCCCTGATGCAGCCGGGCGTCCTCGATGCTGATGGCGAGTCCGAGCCCGGTGCCGCCGGATCGTCGAAAACGCGACGGGTCCGAACGCCAGAACCGGTTGAACACCAACTTCTCCTCCCCCGGGCGCAGCCCGATGCCCTGATCTCGCACGGTGATCGCCACCGCGTCGCCATCCGAGCGCATGGTGAGGGTCACCGGTTTGCGTTCCCCGTGATCGATCGCGTTCGCCAGCAGGTTGCGCAGGATGCGTTCGACGCGGCGCGGGTCGATCTCGGCGAGTACCGGCTCGGCCGGGAGATCGAGGATCAATTCGGTTCCGGTCTCCTCGGCCAGGTGTCCCACGGTGGCGAGCGCACCGTCGATCGGGATCGCCATGTCCATCCGTTCGGCGGCGAGCTCGGCCATACCGGCGTCGTGCCGCGAGATCTCGAGAAGCTCGTTGAGCAGCGTCTCGAACCGGTCGAGTTCCTTGTCCAGCAACTCCACCGAGCGCTTGCGGACGGGGTCGAGGTCCTCACGTCCGTCATAGAGGACGTCGGAGGCCATCCGCACCGTGGTGAGCGGCGTGCGCAGCTCATGGCTGACGTCGGAGGTGAACTGGCGCTGCAAGCCGCCGAACTCCTCGAGATGGGTGATCTGTTTGGACAGGCTCTCGGCCATGTCGTTGAACGACATGGCGAGCCGGGCCATGTCGTCCTCGCCGCGGACGGGCATTCGTTCCTTCAGCCTGCCGTCGGCGAACCGGACGGCGATCCGCGAGGCCGACCGCACCGGGATGACGACCTGACGCGACACCAGCCAGGCGATGGCCGCGAGGAGGCCGAGCAGCACGACGCTGCCGGTGAGCAGGGTTCCGCGGACGAGGTCGAGGGTGTTCTGCTCCGCGGTCAGCGGGAAGACGAGGTACAGCTCGAGTCCGGGGACCGACGCGTTCGTCGGCGAACCCACGATGAGGGCGGGCGCCCGCCCGCCCGAGCCGTCGGGGACCTGCGTGTACTGGTAGGCGACCTGACCGCCGCGAACCATGTCCCGAAGGTTCGTCGGTATCTCGGCGGTGGGTCCGACGCCACTGGCCACGCTGTCTCCCGAGGCGCCGGGAACGAGAAGAACGGTGTCGAAGGCACCGACCGTGCCCGAGGACTGACCGGTGTCGGCATCGCGGTCGGTCAGCAGCGATCGGGTCTGGCGGAGCCGGTTCTGCACCGACATGTTGCCGCCGCCGCTCGACAGGTCCCGTTCGACAGAGATGCGTGCGCGGTCGATCTCCTCGGTCGCCGCGGCAAGCTTCACGTCGAGCAGCCGATCGGTGATCTGGGAGACGAGGACGAAACCGAGAATGAGGAGCACGACGACCGACAGCACCAACGTGGACACCACCACCCGTAACTGCAGCGAGCGCCGCCAGATGTGCCCGAAGGCACGTCCGACAGCGCCGGCAGTGCGGGTGAAGCGTCCGAAGGTGCTGTTGACCCGTCGTCGAGATCGACCGATCACGGCGGGCCGGCCTTGTAGCCGACCCCCCTCACCGTCAGAACGACCTCTGGATTCTCCGGGTCGGTTTCGACCTTCGCGCGTAACCGCTGGACATGCACGTTGACGAGTCTAGTGTCCGCCGGATGGCGGTAACCCCACACCTGCTCGAGCAGGACATCGCGGGTGAACACCTGACGCGGCTTGCGGGCGAGTGCCACCAGCAGATCGAACTCCAGCGGGGTGAGCGAGATCGGCACGCCGTCACGGGTGACCTTGTGCGCAGGCACGTCGATCTCCACCGGGCCGATGGAGAGCAGCTCGGCCGGCTCTTCGTCGGTCCGGCGCAGCCGCGCACGCACCCGGGCCACCAGTTCCTTGGGCTTGAACGGCTTCACCATGTAGTCGTCGGCGCCGGATTCGAGTCCGAGCACGACATCCACGGTGTCGGACTTCGCGGTCAGCATCACGATCGGCACACCGGAATCGGCACGCAGGACACGGCACACGTCGATGCCGTTCATGCCGGGGAGCATGAGATCGAGGAGGACGAGGTCGGGGCGGATCTCCCGGACGGCGGTCAACGCCTGTGTACCGTCGCCGACCACGAAGGGTTCGAAGCCCTCGCCACGCAACACGATCGTCAGCATCTCGGCGAGAGCGGCGTCGTCGTCGACGACAAGGATGCGGGGCTTCATGCTCCCAATGGTGACATCATCGTGATTCAACCGTGGTGATCGACGCGCCGAGACGGACATTCCGACCCGATCTGTCCCACCACATAGACTCCCGGCGTGGGTCAATTGATTGCCGTGGAAGGGCTCGACGGCGCGGGTAAGAACACGTTGGTCACCGGTCTGGTCGACAGGTGGACGACAGCCGGGCTACGGGTCGCCAAGTTCACCTTCCCGCGTTACGGGCAGTCGGTCACCGCCGACATCGCCGCGGAGGCCCTCCACGGGTCGCACGGCGATCTCCGGGACAGCGTCTACGCGATGGCACTGCTCTTCGCACTCGATCGCGCCGGCGCCGCCGATGACATCACCGCCGCCACCGCGGCCAACGACATCGTGATCCTCGACCGCTACGTCGCATCCAACGCGGCCTACAACGCCGCTCGGCTCGACCAGGGCTCGACCGGTGAGGTGGTGCGCTGGGTCGGCGAGCTCGAGTTCGGCCGATTCGGCATGCCGGTCCCCGATCGTCACGTGCTGCTGGGGGTGCCGGCCGAGGTCGCCATGCGCAGGGCCGCCGCCCGCGCGGACGGCGATCCGACGCGTGCACGCGACGCCTACGAACGCGACAGCGCCCTGCAGCTCCGCGTCGACGCGGTGTACCGGGAACTCGCCGAGACCTCGTGGATGTCGGTGTGGAACCGATTCGACGGCGAGGACGTCCAATCTCTGTCCGACCTCCTCGCCGCCGGCTGATGGGAATTCACCCTGGTGGCAGACCGGCCGCGTGTGTCACCCACGAGGTACGGGTGTCGTTCGAATGACGACGCCGGTGCCGCACCCACCTCACTTGGATAGCCTTGGAACAACGATTGCGGAGGGGGTCTCATGACCTATCAGCCGCCACCCCCCGGTGGCACACCGCCGCCGTACGGACCGGGGCAGCCCGATCGGTCCGGCCGCCCCGGCCACGGCCCCCAGGGCCCCGGCGGCCCCCGCCCGCAGGGTCCCGCCCCACGGTTCGGACCGCAGCAACCCGGTCGCTACCCGCCCGGCGGGGGTGTCCCGCCGTATGGCCGTCCACCGCAGCAACCCGGGCAGTTCGGGGCCCCGGCCGGTCCCCATGGACCCGGCCGGTACGGCGGTTCGCCCTACGGCCCGGGACAGCCGCAGTTCGGCGGGCCGCCCGGTCCCCCGTTCGGTCCGCCGCCCAGACGTAACACCGGGGTGATCGTGGCATGGGTGACGGGGGGCGTGGCCGTCGTGGCGGTCCTCGCCCTCGTGCTGATTCTCGTCGTGGGCCGGTCGGGCTCGGGCGAGTCCGCGGTGGCAACCGAGTCGACGTCGACTGCCACGGAACCGGGTGGCGCCGGGGCGAATACCCCGTCGCCGGGCACCGGTGCCGGTCCGGAGACGACCGACAACGCGGCGCTGTCGGAGATTCGCGCCGCGTTGCTGGCCTACATCAACGCCCGAAACGCCCGCGACGTCGGGCTCATGCGGGCGGCGGTCTGCACCCAGTCCCGCGAGCGGATCGACGGCGCCCCACCCGCCGATGGCGGCGACATCGTGCTCGACGGCTTCCTCGAGACCGTGTTCGACGGCAACGTCGCGCAGTCCGAGGTGGTCAGCCACCTCGAAAAGGGAAGCCGGAGAACAGATTCGGAGAAATCCAACGAGCGCTTCCTCAAGGAGCAGGGCGCCTGGATCTACTGTCCCGACGCCGAACCCGACATCGGCACGTGAGCCCGTAGGACGAGAAGAGCCCCGCTTCGCAGCGGGGCTCTTCTTCTGTCAGGCGTCTTCTGTCAGGCGTCTTCTGTCAGGCGTCTTCTGTCGGGTCAGTACCGGTAGTGGTCCGGCTTGTACGGGCCCTCGACGTCGACGTTGATGTACTCGGCCTGCTCCTTGGTGAGCTTGGTGAGCTTGCCGCCGAGCGCTTCGACGTGGATGCGCGCCACCTTCTCGTCGAGGTGCTTGGGCAGTCGGTAGACCTCGTTGTCGTACTCGTCGTTCTTGGTCCACAGCTCGATCTGCGCGATCACCTGGTTGGAGAAGCTGTTGCTCATCACGAACGACGGGTGACCGGTGGCGTTACCGAGGTTGAGCAGGCGACCCTCGCTGAGCACGATGATCGACTTGCCGTTCTCGAAGATCCACTGGTCGACCTGCGGCTTGACGACGATGCGCTTGGCCCCCGAGCGCTCGAGCCCGGCCATGTCGATCTCGTTGTCGAAGTGGCCGATGTTGCCCAGGATCGCCTGGTGCTTCATCGCGCGCATGTGCTCGAGGGTGATGATGCCGAGGTTGCCGGTCGAGGTGATGACGATGTCGGCGTTGCCGATCGCGTCTTCGACGGTGACGACGTCGAAGCCGTCCATCAGTGCCTGCAGCGCGTTGATCGGGTCGATCTCGGTGACCTGGACGCGTGCGCCCTGGCCGGCGAGCGATTCCGCACAGCCCTTGCCGACGTCGCCGTAACCGCAGATCAGCACCTTCTTGCCGCCGATGAGGACGTCGGTGCCGCGGTTGATGCCGTCGATCAGCGAGTGGCGGGTGCCGTACTTGTTGTCGAACTTCGACTTGGTGACCGAGTCGTTGACGTTGATCGCGGGGAAGGCGAGTTCGCCCGCCGCGGCGAACTGGTAGAGCCGCAGCACACCGGTGGTGGTTTCCTCGGTGACGCCCTGGACCGACTCGGCGATCGCGGTCCACTTGCCCTTGTCCGATTCGAAGCGCGAGCGCAGCAGCTCGAGGAAGACCTTGTACTCGGCGGGGTGATCGTCTTCGGTGGGCGGCACGACGCCGGCCTTCTCGAACTCGGCGCCTCGCAGGACCAGCATGGTCGCGTCACCGCCGTCGTCGAGGATCATGTTGGCCGGTTCCCCGGGCCAGGTCAGCATCTGCTCGGCGGCCCACCAGTACTCCTCGAGGGTCTCGCCCTTCCAGGCGAAGACCGGGACACCCTTGGGCTCCTCGGGGGTGCCGTGCGGCCCCACCACGATCGCGGCGGCGGCGTGATCCTGTGTGGAGAAGATGTTGCACGACGCCCAGCGGACCTCCGCCCCCAGCGCGACGAGGGTCTCGATCAGCACCGCCGTCTGGACCGTCATGTGCAGAGACCCGGAGATGCGGGCACCCTTGAGCGGCAACACGTCCGCATTCTCGCGGCGCAGTTCCATGAGTCCGGGCATCTCGTGCTCGGCGAGCTCGATCTCCTTGCGACCGAAGTCCGCAAGGGACAGGTCCGCCACCTTGTAGTCGATACCGTTGCGGCTGTCGGCCTTCAGCTCGTCCTGAGCAGTCGTCATCTGATCCCCTTGTCGTTCGCCGTCGGGCGCCTCTTGATGCAGCGCGTATACCTTCGATCCAGGCTATCCGACGACGCCGGGGAGACCAGTGCTCAGGTGTCGCGCAACGGACCGCCGTCACCACCGGCGGTGTCGACCGCCACCCCGTCCGTCCCGACCTGCTCACCGCGCTCGCGCCGGGCGAAGACCGAGTTGCGGTAGCCGTAGCAGAAATACACGACGATGCCGAGCACCATCCACACCACGAACCGGATCCAGGTCTCCACCGAGAGATTGAGCATCAGCCAGAGGCAGGCGAGTATCGACAGGATCGGGACGAGCGGAACGAGGGGAACCCGGAAGCCGCGTTCGAGGTCCGGTCGGGTGCGGCGCAGGATGAGCACCCCGACGCTCACCAGCACGAATGCGAAGAGGGTCCCGATGTTGACCATCTCCTCCAGAGTGCCCATCGGGAAGAATCCGGCCAGCACACCCGAGATGATGCCCACCAGGATGGTGAACCGCACCGGCGTGCCGCGCTTGCCGGTGTGCGCGAGTCCGCGGGGCAGCAGTCCGTCGCGTGCCATGGCGAACCCGACGCGCGTCTGACCGAGCAGCAGAACCATCACGACGGTTGTCAGGCCGGCGAGGGCGCCCAGGTCGATGACCCATCCCGCCCACGTGACCCCGTGCACCTCGAATGCGGTGGTGAGGGTGGCGCTGGACACCTCTCCGGTGACCGGGTCGGTCTTGTCCGCGAGCTCCGGGTAGGGCACCATCCCGGACACCACCAGGCTCACCGCGACGTAGAGGACGGTCACGATGGCCAGTGAACCCAGGATGCCTCGCGGCATCGCCTTCTGCGGGTTCTTGGTCTCCTCCGCTGTGGTGGCCACGACGTCGAATCCGATGAAGGCGAAGAACACCAGCGATGCCGCGGCCAGCAGGCCGTACCAGCCGAAGGTGCTGCCCTCGGCGCCGGTGATCGCCGAGAAGAGCGTCTGGTGCAGACCGTTGGCGTCCTCGTCGGGACCGGCAGCGGGCGGCACATAGGGATCGAAGTTCTTGGCCGAGATGTAGAAGGCACCGACCACGATCACCAGCAGCACGACCATCACCTTGATGGCGGTGATGACGAGCGACACCCGTGAGGACAACTTGGTGCCGAGCGCGAGCAGAACCGTCAGCACGGCTATCAGCAGCACCGCGCCCCAGTCGAAGCTGACGGAGTCGGTGATCTGTATCGACGCCGCGGAACCGATGACGTTGCCGAGGTAGAGCGACCATCCCTTGGCGACCACCGAGGCCGCGAGCGCGAACTCCAGGATGAGATCCCACCCGATGATCCACGCGATGAACTCGCCGAAGGTCGCGAAGGTGAACGTGTAGGCGCTGCCGGCGACGGGCACTGTCGAGGCGAACTCGGCGTAACACAGGGCGGCGAGTGCGCACGCGATCGCGGCGAGCACGAATGCCAGCGACACCGACGGGCCCGCGAGGTTGCCTGCGGTGCGCGCGGTGAGGGTGAAGATTCCGGCACCGACCACGACCGCCACACCGAACACGGTGAGATCCCACGAGGTGAGGTCCTTGCGGAGTTTGGTGTCCGGATCGTCGGTGTCGCTGATCGATTGTTCGACCGACTTGACGCGTTTGAACGGACTACTCATCGGGTCCTCCCTCAGTCCGGCTGGAACCGGGTCGCTGCCCGGCCGGGGCCGGGGCGACGAGCTGGTGCGAAACGAACACTTACGCTAGTCGAACCGCCTCCCGGGGGAGGTGAAATGTCGCGACCCCGTGTCGGCGCCGACTGGTACCGACAGTATCGGTCGGGCCCGGGCGTCGATGACCCGGCACACGACCCCGGTGGCACCGGTCGCGCCGGCCGACGCCGGCCGACGCCGGCGCGCAACGGGCGGCAAATGCGATTGGGACGCACCGGAACTTGTGCTCCGGTACGTCCCAACGTGGTGCAGCCGAGTTCGGCGGCGGGTCAGACGATGGACCTGAACCCCGAGCCGATCGCGGAGTCGGTGTCCTGCATGATGCGGCTGGCATTGCTGACCCCGTGTTCCAGCTGATTCAGCGAATCGCGCGACTGCATGAAGATGCGGTCGAACGCGGCCTGGGCCTCGAGGTAGGCGCCCTTTGCCTGCTGGGAGTTCCAGTTTCCGTCCAGCGCGGCGACCTGGGCCTTCAGTTGGCCGTTCAGGTCCTCGAGGTGGGTGAACGCTGCCCGCAGGCCGCCGCTCAGGTCGCCGAGGGCGGCGAAGTCGTAATTGATCGAACCTGTCATGGTGTGTCCTTTCAGAGATGGAGGAGGGATCAGACGGAGATGTTGAGGCCGCCGGCCGCCGCTGCGTCCTGATCCTCGTAGCCGGCGAAGCCGCTGCTGAGCTGGGTCTTGATCTGCTCGAGCAACTGGTTCATCGTGAGTGCGGTCTTGTTCCAGTCGGTGTGTGTGCCGTCGAAGGCGACGCCGGCAGAGCCCTTCCATGTGGGCGATGCATTGCCCGCATGCTGCGCGATCTGCTTGATCACGTCCTTCATCTCCTCGACGAGTGTGCCGACCTTGGCCGCGGTCGCCTGCCCGTCGGCAACGTTCACCGCGACTCCGGCACCGCCGGATGCTCCCGCTCCAGGCATGTTCAGCATGAGTTCTCCTCCTGTGTAACGGCACCGATTGGCGATGCCCCCTTTGGTATCCGTGACACAGATACCCCTGACAGTTGCCTCCCGCGGCGGTCTGTTCCGCGGAAGCCCCCGATGCGAATCATGGCATCCATTTTTCGTCGGGAAGGGTTTCGATCAACAGGCTCACGGCCTGTGCGATTCGATGCCCCGATCCCGGCGACAGGGTGGTCCACACCCGACCGTCCGGGGATTTGCTGGGACTCGCCACGATCCGACCCCTGTCGGTGTCGAAAATCGCCACGGCCCCAGAAGATTGGGAGAATCGACCGTCCTCGCCGGACGAGGCGACGATCTCGGTGCGCACCCGGCATGACGCGAGGGCGGAGGAGACCGTTCCGGCATCGGCCGGAGTCGCCCCGAGGGCGTGGAGCGCGTCTGTGGTCTCGGTTCCCGTCCGAGCGCGACCGAGGCGTTCGACGACCTCTTCGGCGGGCTTCGAGATCGCGGTGAACTCACACGGGGTCACGTCGGCGAACTGCGCACGGACGAGCGAGGCCAGCGCGCCCACGTCCGGCACCTCGACCACTTCCACCTCGACCCGATCGTCGTTGCGTACCGCGAGAACATGCTGATATCCATTGCGTGCCAGGCAGATCCGCCGGACACCGGACTCGGAGTACGAACGGATCTCGATCTCACGCTGCGGCCGGGCCAGCACGCGCAAGACCGTTGCGGCCACCGGTGTCGGCTCTTCCTGTTCGATGAGACCGAGCGCGTCGATGGTGGCGTCACTCTCGCGATCCGCGGCTCGCCGGGCGGCCTCGTCCTGCGCGGTGTCGGCGATGTCGAGGACAACCGGCCAGGTCTGGACGCCGAAGCGCTCGCCGAGACGCCGGAGGACCTCGGCGTCGAGAGCCAGGCGCACCTCGTGGATTGTCGGCATCATCGACGCTCCCCCGGGTCACCCAGCATCAGCGTCTCCGACAGATATCGCGGATCGACGTCGCCTCGATCGACGTCCGCGCGATCGACGTCCGCGCGATCGACGCTGTCGGGAGCCGAGACATAATGTGCGGCAGGCTGATCGGACGTCGCCAGATCCGCCCAGGTGACCGGGCCGTCGACGGATTCTGCGGCCTCGGCGGCCGACTCCCCGGACGCATCGGCGTCCATGGCTGTCGTCCGGATGGTGGCGCCGCGGTCGGCACTGATCAGCCCCGGCGCCATCGGCGGAGGGACACCGGGCCCGGTTGCCCCGGCGGGGGCGATCGGCGTCGCGGCCGGGGCGGCGGCCTGGGACTGCCCGCTCGCGAGCATCGTCGTTGCATACCTTGACTTTTCGGCGGGCGGAAGGTGAACACCCGGAACCATGCCGGGCATCGGCGCGACGGCAGGCATCACCGGCGACGGCACAGACGGAGCCGCAGCACGTGCGGCGGCGGCCTTTTCGACGGCCAGTGGCTCGCCGGACACCAGGTCCGGGGCCGCACGGCCGGAGAGCCACGGCTTCGCGACGGGTTCGGTGGCCTGTTCGTAGGTCTGCATGACCCGGGCCGCACGCATCCGTTGCTGCTGCACGGCACGCTCGGCCTGCGCCGCGGCACCAGCGATGATCGGCGCGACAGCGGTTGCGGTGGTGGCGATCTCGTGCAATTTCTCGACGATGTCCACCTCCGCGAGGTCGGGCATGTTCATATGGGCGACGGTGACCGCGGCGGCCTGCGCTTGGGCGCGAGCGGCGTTGTGGGCGGCCTCGGTGGATGCTTCGGCGAACCACGGCGCGAGCCTGGTGAGCTTCTCGAACGCCGCGCTGGTGTGGGCAGACTGCCAATGAACTCCGAGACGGGTGATCACCGCCGCGAAATCGACTCCGGCCTCACCGAGTTCGACGGCGAGGGACGCCCAGGCCATACCGGCCTCCACGAGCGGTGCGGGCCCGGGCCCCGTACCCAGGTCGGCGGCCAGTTGCTCACTGGTGCGCGCATCCCAGTTGATCCCGGTGAAGCCGATCATCGTCCCTCCCTTCGGCGGCGTCGTGTGGTCGAGATGAGTTGGTGTGGGGTCCGGCGTCGGGAGCGACTACGGCGCAACCCGGAAGGCGGCCGATGCCTCGGCGTCGCCGTCGAGGAATCCCATGGCCTGCGCACGGAGGACAGCAGCGATCTTGCGCATCTCGAGAACACCCGAGACGGAATCCTTCTCGAATTTCTCGGCCACTGCCGAGAAGCTCGCGGCAGCGGCCACCGAGACCTCGTCGCGACCCTGCGCGGGGACCGGCAGAGCCCGTCCCGCGCCGAACACAGCCTGTTCGAGTCGGTCTGCGATCCGATCGAGATCTGTTGCCGCGGAGATCAATTCAGCAGGTTCGACGCGCAGTTGGGACTCATTCACAGTGCTTCCTCGTTCCGTGTGGGACCGGGCACTCCCAGTCGTAGTTCGATGTCGGGGCTCGGTTGGGCCTCGGTCTGCTCGTCGTGTCCGATGACCGCCGGTGCGACCTCGGGCGAATCACCGACCACGCGTCGCCCGTTGTCCTCGGTCACGAGATAGTCGGGCACCGTGTGCTGATCTTCGGCGGAGCCTGCGCCACGCGCGCCGGCCGCGCCCATCGGAGCTCCGCCCATCGGGACCCCCGCGGGTGCGACAGAGGCCGGGCGGACACCGGCGGGGGCACTCAGCCCGGCGGGCTCGCCGACGGAGGAGTTGGTCGGCACGGTGGGGCGTGAGGCGCTCAGCGGCGACGTCATCGCGCCGATGCCGCCGACTCCCCCGCCGCCACCACCTCCGCCGCCGCCGCCACCACCGCCACCGGGCCCCTGGGGCTTGGGCTGCAGCGCGGCCGGTACGACGCGTGGCGAGTCCGGGTCGGCGACGTTGAGCATCGTGCTGATGGGTTGCAGTAGCGTCGCGGGCAGTTCGGTGGCCGTCGACACCGCAGGCGAGACGACGTCGAGGATGGAACTGGCCAGCGTGAACGGCGACTGAGCGGCGCCGGCAGTCGGTGCGCCGGTGACCGCGACCGGAGCCCCGTTGACGGCCATGGCCGTGGTCGGAGCGAGAAGCTCAGCGCGTGTCACGGCCACTGCGGCGGTCGCCTGAGTCAGACCGGCGGAGGCGAAAGTTGCTGCGAGGCCGAGGCCCGCGCCGACCGCCGGCGACATGATCAGCGGCACCACGCCGGTGATCTTGGCGACCGTGGCCGCAATGATTCCCTGCACGATCGCCAGTCCCTTGCCCACGATGGCGGCGGCAGCCTTGGTGTCGAACGAGATCCCGGACCCCTGCGCCGCGAGAGCTGTACTGTTCGCCCCCGCCTCCGCGGTCTTGGCGCCGGCACCGACCGCACCCTGGCCGGCCCACAACTGGTCGGCGAGTTCGAGTGCGCTCTGCCCCATCGTCATCGACGTCTGGAGCACCTTGGTGAGGCTCTCGAAGATGATGGTGGGGTCGAACCCGCCACCGGAGAGGTCGCCGGTCCCGAAACCGCCCAGCAGATCGGTCATCGGCTTGATGAACATGTCCAGGTCGGGCAGTTGCAGCGGCGGGAGTCCGGGCATGGGCGGCAGCGCCGGTAGGACCGGAAGCGGCGGCAGGCCCAGCCCCCCGAGCACGTCGGCGACCGTCCGGTCGAGGATCGGGCCGACCGGGGTGGCCTCGATCATCTCCTGCACCGTCATATGGCTGAGGGCAGGCACGTCGGGGACACCGGGCAGGCCCGATGCCGGAGGCGTCGGCGTCACAGCACCGAACGGATCGCAGCGCCGCTCGAGGCGTCGGTGGCCTCGTAATCGGCGAGTCCGGCGAGGGCCGACGCCGCGGTCGAGGCGTGGACGGCAGCGAGTTGCCCGACCGACATGAGATGGCTTGCCTGCGCGGCGATGAAAGCCGCGAGGAACTCCTGCCCGATGAGCCCGAAGACGGGAACCATCGCCGCGGTGTTCGCCGCGGCGTCGATCGATCCGGCGGTCCCGACCGCCGTCGCCATCGCCGCGTTGGTGGCGGCAAAGCCTTCGAGAACCTCAGGTGTCACCTTGACGTTCGTCATCACAACCCCCTCATGGGTGTCAGTCTTGTCGATGAATCTCGTACCGGTCGGTTATGTCGTCCGACCGGACGAGCGGGTCATTCACCGGGGCGAGCGGCGAGCATGTCGCCGAAGGACTCGCTGAACTCTTCGGTCGCAGCGGCGATGTGTGCGTAGGCCTTCTGCGCGGCAAGAGCCGATGTCGCCACGATCTGTTCTGCGAGCCGCGCGGCGCCGAGTTCGTTGGCGCCGTGCGCGAGCCGGAGATCGACCAGAGCACCCTTGCCGTCGACCTCCACGGTCACCAGACCATCGGCCGAGGTCTCGCGTACCGAGATGGCCTGCAGCTTCTCCTGGAATCCGCGTAACCCGTCGAGCTGCCTGTTGGCGCGCGCTTCGAGTTCGTCCATGCCCCAACTCATCGCCGCAACCACGATGTGGGGGCATCGGCTTCCTCGTCGTCGCGCCATTCCGCTCGAGCGAGATCGTCTGGGCGGGGCAGGTTCATCTCCCCGACGAGATCGCGGTCCACCCCGGAGGCGAGAAGGCTCTCCCGCAGGCGGATTCCGGCGGACATCGCAGCCTGCTGACAGAGCCGCAGGATGTCCCCGGCCAGCAGTTCCGGATTCTTGTCGAGCTCGGAAGGCTCGATCCGGATCGCCACCGGCAGGCCCTGGGCCGTCGTACGTACGGCGAGACCGGCGGAACGCGACCGTGCATGCGAGAACTCGTGGATGGCCGCCCACGGATCGTCGCCGTCGTCGGCGGATCGTGTGGCCGGACCGTCGGAGTAGGTCATCGAAGCTGCACCCCCTTCACGCCGAATACGACGCAGCCGGGGCCCCTTTCGGTTCCATCGAATTCCTGTTCGATGAAACCGAATCTCCCACATGCGGATCCAGAAAGACCGCGCCCCGCCGCGCACATGTGCCAAGGCCCGATACTGCCACACTGTGGTGGACGCCACCACACCGACGATTCGGTGGTCACACGCACATCACGATCGAACTGTGGATCTCGTCCGGAATCGGCCCCGCACCTTCGGTAGACTCCCGCACGACGCAGCCGGAGTCGATCGATGAGCAGGGTGGATGTCGCATTCTGCCGCACGGATCACGCCACCTCGAGATCGACGCCCGGCCGCTTGACCAGAGGAACCCCGATGACGTACGAGAACTCGACGACGCCCTCCACCCCGGACGCCGATGCACCGGCGCCTCCGCCGTGGCTTCAGTTCGCACCGCCACCGGCGGACCCGGCCACCGAGCCGAACACTCGACCACCGTCGGCTCCCCGAACCGACGGCAGCGGTCGACCCCCCTTCCCCGAGGCCTCTCCGCAGGGTCCGCAGGGGCCGCAGGGTCCGCCGCCCAGCGTCGACGGGCCGTGGCGGCAACCCGGCCCTCCGTTCCCCGGCTCGCCACCGTTCCCGGGCGGCGCGCACGCTCCCGGCGAACCGGCGTCCCACGACGGACCCTTGTTCCCCGATGGGCCCGCGTTCCCCGGCGGACCCGCGTTCGATGACGGACCACAGGCCCCGCACGACACCGGAATCCCCGTACCGGGTCCGCCCCCGGGACAGTTCCCCGGCCGTCCGGGTCCCTCGGGCCCCCCGCCGGTTCCGCCCAACGCCCATCCGTCCCCGCATTTCCCGCACCCCGGGGCGCCCGGCGCCATGGGTCCGGCGGGTCCGGGGCCGGCACCCGTCTACCCCGGGCAGCCGATGCCGCCGGGGTACGGTCCGCCGCACGGTGGTCCGTCGCTCGACGAGGTCGCACTGATCCGCAAGGCGCGCCGTGCACCGAGTCGCGGCTGGCGTCGCGCGGTGCACACATTGTCGGCGGGTGCCATCAATCCGGGCGAGTCGCAGGGCGACATCGAATTCCAGCAGTTGCTCGAGAGGGTGAACCGTCCGGTCCGTGGGGACTACCGGATCGCGGTGCTGTCACTCAAGGGCGGCGTCGGTAAGACGACGACCACCGTCGGGCTCGGATCGACGTTCGCGTCGTTGCGCGGCGACCGGGTCATCGCCGTCGACGCCAATCCCGATCTCGGCACTCTCGCGCAACGTGTTCCGCAGCAGACCCGTTCGACGGTCCGCGATCTGCTCGCCGACGAGAACGTCTACCGCTACTCCGATGTGCGGGCACATACCTCCCAGGCGCCGAGCCGACTGGAAGTGCTTGCCTCCGAACGTGATCCGGCGATGGCGGAGGCGTTCAACGAGGAGGAGTACCGCGGGGTCATCACCATCCTCCAGCGGTTTTACAACATCATCATCACCGACTGCGGCACCGGCCTGAGCCATTCGGCGATGAACGGCGTTCTCGATCTCGCGAACATGATCATCCTGGTCAGCTCGCCGGCACTGGACGGTGCGCGCAGCGCCGGCGCCACCCTCGACTGGCTGGAGGCCCACGGCTTCGGCCATCTCGTCTCGCGGGCGGTCGTCGTGCTCAGTTCGTCGCGGCCCGGGTCGTCGACCATCGACACCGATCAGCTCGGTCAGCACTTCCTGACGCGATGCCGAGCGGTGCACAAGATCCCGTTCGACGACCACCTCGCCGAGGGCGCCGACGTCGACCTCGAATTGATGTCGAAGGCGACCAAGTACTCCTTCGTGCAACTGGCCGCCACCATTGCCGACGACTTCTCCGGCACGACACTGCACCGCGAGGAACCGTTCCAGGGCTGAACCGGTTCGCAACCCATGTCACGACGCCTCGGTGCGTCGATCCTTTCGGGCGATCCGCCACCGACGGGCGAGATGGATGAACGTCGGCACGACGATCGTGAGCACCGAGGCGATGATGAAGATCTCGATGTTGTCGCGGATGACCGGGACATTGCCGAGGAAGTATCCGACGGTGATGATCCCGGCCGCCCACGCGAAGCTGCCGAGGACGCTGAACAATGTGAACGTCCGGTGGGACATGCCGCTGAAACCGGCAACCAGCGGGGTGAGGGTCCGCACGATCCCGATGAACCTGCCGAAAAATACCGTGAGCGGCCCGAAACGATCGAAGTAGTGGTTCGTCTTCGCCAGATAGTCGGGTCCGATGGTGCGCATCAGCCTGCCCTCGACGACGCTGCGTCCCACCTTGCGTCCGATGAGGTAGCCGCACTGGTCGCCGAGGATCGCCGCGGCGGGCACCGCCAGACACAGCAACCACAACGGTGCGAAGGGGTCGGGCTGGGCGGCGAAGACGCCCGCGGTGAAGAGCACCGAATCGCCCGGGAAGACGACCCCGACGAGGATGCCGGTTTCGACGAAGACCAGCACGCACAAGCCGATGAGGCCACCGGTGGCCACGAAGGACTCGATGTCGAAGGGATTCATCGACGCCCACAGTAGTTGCCGGGCGGGCCCGGAGACGGCCGACGAAGCCCGGAGACGAGCGTGGAGCGCCCATGATCTCCGGCCACGTCGCGCACGCCGGGTGGATGTGGGGTTTACTCGAATATCGAGCAGCGCCGCGGTCGGCCTGATCTGCGCCGAACCCAGCGTCGGCGCAGAACCCACCTTCGGCGCCGAACGACACACTTTCGAGGGGAGAGCAGTGCCCACCACACCCACGGCCCCGCCCCCCGGAAAGCCCCCCGGCCCCACATTGCGCCCGGTGTCGGACACCGACGTCCGCATCGAGTACCACACCATCCACGGTTACCGCCGCGCCTACCGGATCGCCGGCAACGGGCCTGCCCTGCTGCTCATCCACGGCATCGGCGACAACTCATCGACGTGGGACGAGGTCATCCCGATCCTGGCGCAGCGCTATACGGTGATCGCACCGGATCTGCTCGGGCACGGACTGTCGGACAAACCGCGCGCCGACTACTCGGTTCCCGCCTTCGCCAACGGCATGCGCGACCTGCTCGTCGTGCTGGGGATCAGCAAGGTGACCGTCGTCGGACACTCGCTCGGCGGCGGCGTCGCGATGCAGTTCTGCTATCAGTTCCCCCGCTTCGTCGAACGGCTCGTTCTCGTCGCGGCCGGTGGGGTCACGCGTGAGGTCAATCCGGCCCTGCGGCTGATCTCCCTGCCGGTGATCCCGCAGATCCTCTCGGCGCTCCGTGTGCCCGGAGTGGTGCCCGGCCTCAAGACCGTCGCCAAGGCCGTCGTGTCGGCCCCGTTGCCGGGGTTGTTCCCCTCGGCCGCCACCCCGAAGCGTCTGCTCGCCGACCACGAGGACCTGATGCGCGTGCTCGGCGACCTGGCCGATCCCACCGCCTACGCCGCGTTCCTCCGCACGTTGCGCGCCGTCGTCGACTGGCGCGGACAGTCGGTCACCATGCTCGACCGTTGTTACCTCACCGAACGATTGCCGGTCCTGCTCGTCTGGGGCGACGAGGACATCGTGATCCCCTACCACCACGGCGAGCTGGCCCACTCGGCCATTCCCCATTCGGAATTCGAGACCTTCTCCGGCTCAGGGCATTTCCCCTTCCACGACGACCCGGAACGCTTCTGTCGCGTCGTCATCGACTTCATCTCCCGCCAAGCACCGGTCGAGTTCGACCCCCTCAACTGGCGCCACCTGATGTCCGAGGGGGCCCATCCCGATCAGTTCACCGGCGACGACGACACCGTCGACGAGGTGCTCGAAGCCTTCGAAGACGAGCGCAACGCGACGTGACCCGAAACGCAGTCCGCTGTGCCACCATTGCGCCATGACCCACCCCGGTGGCGGTGACGACGTCACGCGCCCGTTCACGCACCAGCCGAACGAGTACGACTCCAGCCCCGGATTCGCGCCCGGTTTCGGCCAGATCCCCGGTCCCGGCATGGTTCCCGCTCCCGGCGGCCCGTTCTACGACCCCGCCGCCGCTGCCCTGCCCGAACAACCGCTGGTGGTCATCGGCGACATCACCTGCACGCAGCACTACGTCATCACCCCGTCGGGCACGTTCCCGATCGCCGGTTCGCAGTGGGAGGTCACCGACATGTCGGTGTCGAGCGAACAGATGTCACAGACCGGCCTGGTACTGGCGCTGGTCGGGTTCTTTCTGGTGTGCTTTCTGAGCTTGCTGTTCCTGCTGATGAAGGAACGACGGATCACCGGCCACATCCAGGTCAGGGTCCGCGGTGCGGGCGGCGGCATGCATGTCACCAACATCCCCGCCACCTCGCCATGGACCATGAGCGAGGTGTCCGGGCGCGTGTACTACGCGCGCAATCTGGCCGCGATGGCCTGAGACCCATCACCCGAGATCTTCACCCATCACACCGAGGAGAAACGTCCGATGACCACCCCGGAGAATTCCGACGACAAGCCGTACGACCCGTTCGTGAAACGGCCTCCGCCTGCCGACCAGACACCCTCGGCCGGACCCGACGCGGGCTATGCCGCGCAGCAGCCGGGTGCCGGCGACTTCGGGACCCCGCCGCCCCAGTTCGGGGCATCCCAGCAGTTCGGCGACGCACAGCCGTACTCGGCGCCGCCACCCCCGCCGTACGGGGCACCCCAGGGTTACGCGGCACCCCAGGGTTACGGGGCACCTCAGGGATACGGGGCACCCACCGGATACGGCTACGGCGGCGCCCCCGACCCCACCGCACCCTACGGGCGCGATCCCGCCACCGGTGAACCGCTCTCCGACAAGTCCAAGCTCGTCGCGGGTCTGCTGCAGATCTTCCTCGGCACCCTCGGCGTCGGACGCTTCTACATCGGCGACACCAAGACCGGCGCCATCCAGTTGGGGCTGACGATCATCGGGTACATCACCGCGATCATTCTCATCGGCGTCGTCATCATCTTCGGTGTCGCCGTGTGGGCCCTCATCGACGGGATCATGATGCTGACCGGCAGCGTGCGAGACAAGAACGGCCTCAAGCTCGGCAACTGAACAGGACCAACCCGAAAGACCGCCCTCCACAGCGCCGCCGGTCGCATCACGTCGCCGGCGACCCGCTGGAGGGCGGTTTCTGGTCGATCAGCCGCCGCAGCAACCGGTCGATCCGCGCACGTCACGGGTCACCGTGTTGCGGGCGGCAAGTTCGTCGTCGGCGGGATAGTCGACGCCGACCAGACACAGTCCGCGTGCCTGCGCCACCGGCACCTGGCTGCTCCGTTCCTTCTCACGCAGAAGTGCACGGCACCAGTCGATGTCGCGCCTGCCGTCTGCGACTGTGGCGACCGCACCCACCAGCGACCGCACCATCGACCAGCAGAACGCGTCGGCACCGACCTCGCCGATCAGCACACCCTCGTCGTCGCGGACCCAGGAGAAACGCTGGAGGTCGCGGATCGTCGTCGCACCTTCGCGCCGGCGACAGAAAGCCGCGAAGTCATTGAGCCCCAACAACACTGCCGAGGCCTCGTTCAGCACCTCGACGTCGAGCGGGCGACGCCAGGTGGCCGTCGCCCGCGCCACCAGAGGCTCTGCGCCCCACCGGGAATCGGACAACCGGTACCGATAGTGGCGTCGTAGTGCGGAGAACCGCGCGTCGAAGTCCGCAGGCACGATGCGCACCGCCTTGACCCGGAAGTCGTCGGGACACATCTTCGCCAGGCGCCCGACCAGCGTCGACGGATCGCCGCCGATCGACCTGGTCTCCAGGCATGCGCGCGGCACATCGGCATGCGCCACCTGTCCGGTGGCGTGCACGCCGGCATCCGTGCGCCCCGCCACGGTGAGCCGCACGGGCACCCGCAGCACCGTCGACAACCGTGTCTCGAGTTCCTCGCACACGCTGCGCTGACCGATCTGCCGCGCCCAACCGGCGAAATCGGTGCCGTCATAGGAGATGTCGAAGCGGAGACGACAGAACCCGCCGGCACCGGAATCCGGGCCGACGGGTTCGGTCAGCAGTTCTCGAGTCAGCCGACTACTTCTTGTCGTCCGACTCGGCCTCGACGGCGGTCGCAGCGGTCGACTCGTCGTCGACGGCCTCGGCGACCGCGTCGGCGTTGGCGACCTCGGCGTCGGTGGCGTCGGCTTCAACGGCCTCCACCACGTTCTCCGCGGCGTCGTCCTGCGCGACGACCTCTTCGGTGGCGTCGAGGTTCTCCTCGGCAGCCTTCTTGGAGGCGGCGACGCGGGTGGCGCGGCTGGCCTCGCTCGACGCGGTGGTCTCGCGCACCAGCTCGATCACGGCCATGGGGGCGTTGTCGCCCTTGCGCGGCAGCGTCTTGATGATGCGGGTGTAACCGCCGGGACGATCGGCGAAGAACGGCCCGATCTCGTCGAACAGCGTGTGCACGATGTCCTTGTCACGGATGTCCTTCAGCACCTCACGACGGTTGGCCAGCTTGCCGGCCTTGGCGTGGGTGATGATCTTCTCCGCGTACGGACGCAGGCGCTTGGCCTTGGCTTCCGTGGTGGTGATGCGGCCGTGCTCGAAGAGCGAGGTGGCGAGATTCGCCAGCATCGCCTTCTGGTGGCTGGCCGACCCGCCGAGGCGGCGTCCCTTGGTGGGCTTGGGCATTGTCTTCTCCTAGGAGGACCCCGCATCACTCGATGCGGAAGTCAGGGTTGGGCAGTGACAGCTACCGCCGCGTCGACGCGACTAGAGCTGCTCGGTCTCCGCGAAATCCTCACCGGAATCGGCGTCGAAGGACGCGTCTTCCGACCACGTGCCGGTGGCCGGGTCGTAACCCGCGACCTGCGACGGATCGAAGCTGGCCGGGCTGTCCTTGAGGGACAGACCGAGCGCATGCAGCTTGACCTTGACCTCATCGATCGACTTCTGACCGAAGTTGCGGATGTCGAGCAGATCCGACTCGGTCCGGGCAACCAGCTCGCCGACGGTGTGAACACCCTCGCGCTTGAGGCAGTTGTAGGAACGAACCGTCAGCTCCAGATCCTCGATCGGCAGGCTGAACGAGGCGATGTGGTCGGCCTCGGCCGGCGACGGCCCGATCTCGATGCCCTCGGCCTCGACGTTGAGCTCCCGGGCGAGCCCGAACAGCTCCACCAGGGTCTTGCCCGCCGATGCCAGCGCGTCACGCGCACTGATCGAGTTCTTGGTCTCGACGTCGAGCACGAGCCGATCGAAGTCGGTGCGCTGCTCGACACGGGTCGCCTCGACCTTGTAGGTCACCTTGAGCACCGGCGAGTAGATCGAGTCGACCGGGATACGGCCGATCTCGGCACCCGACGCCTTGTTCTGCACGGCCGGGACGTAGCCGCGGCCCCGCTCGACGACGAGCTCGATCTCGAGCTTGCCCTTGTCGTTCAGGGTGGCGATGTGCAGATCGGGGTTGTGCACGGTGACACCGGCCGGCGGCACGATGTCGGCGCCGGTGACGGTGCCCGGACCCTGCTTGCGCACGTACATGGTGACCGGCTCGTCCTCGTCGGAGCTGACCACGAGGCCCTTGAGGTTCAGGATGATGTCGGTGACGTCTTCCTTGACCCCGGCCACGGTGGTGAACTCGTGCAGGACACCGTCGATGCGGATGCTGGTGATGGCGGCACCCGGGATCGAGCTGAGCAGGGTACGACGCAGCGAGTTGCCGAGGGTGTAACCGAAGCCCGGCTCGAGGGGTTCGATGACGAACTTCGACCGGTCCTCGGCGATGACTTCCTCGGTGAGGGTGGGTCGCTGTGAGATGAGCATTTCTGTGGATCTCTCCTTTGGCCGACCGCTATATGACGGCCTCGAGGGTTAACCGAACAGCTGTTGCTGTCGGGCGGTGTGTCTTACTTCGAGTAGAACTCGACGATGAGCTGCTCGGTCAGCGGGACATCGATCTGAGCACGCTCGGGCACGCTGTGCACGAGGATGCGCAGGGTCGACGGCACGACCTGCAGCCAGCCCGGAACCGGACGATCGCCGACGAGCTCCTTGGCGATCTGGAACGGGACGGTCTGCAGCGACTTCGGACGGACGTCGATGATGTCGTACTGGCTGACGCGGTAGCTGGGCACATCGACACGAACACCGTTGACGGTGAAGTGGCCGTGGCTGACCAGCTGACGGGCCTGGCGACGCGTCCGGGCGATGCCCGAGCGGTACACGACGTTGTCGAGACGGGTCTCGAGCAGCTTCAGCAGTTCGTCACCGGTCTTGCCGTTGCGACGATTCGCCTCTTCGAAGTAGCGGCGGAACTGCTTCTCCATGACGCCGTAGGTGAAGCGTGCCTTCTGCTTCTCCTGCAGCTGGAGCAGGTACTCGCTCTCCTTGATCCGCGAGCGGCCATGCTGGCCGGGCGGGTAGGGGCGACGCTCGAATGCAGCGTCTCCACCGATCAGGTCGACGCGAAGACGACGAGACTTCTTTGTTGCGGGGCCGGTATAACGAGCCATGTTTCTCTGTTCCTCCCTTTCCCGCTAGACCCGACGCCGCTTGGGCGGACGGCAACCGTTGTGCGGCTGCGGGGTGACATCGGAAATGGTGCCGACCTCGAGGCCGGCTGCCTGCAGGGAGCGGATCGCGGTCTCGCGACCCGAACCCGGTCCCTTGACGAATACGTCGACCTTCTTGACGCCGTGCTCCTGGGCCTTGCGCGCAGCGTTCTCGGCCGCGAGCTGAGCCGCGAACGGGGTGCTCTTGCGCGAGCCCTTGAAACCGACGTGGCCCGACGACGCCCAGCTGATGATGTTTCCGCTGGGGTCGCTGATCGACACGATGGTGTTGTTGAACGTCGACTTGATGTGCGCGTGGCCGTGCGGGACGTTCTTCTTATCGCGACGGCGGGTGCCCTTCTTGGGGCCTGCGCTACGTGACTTCGGAGGCATTACTTCTTCTTCCCGGCGATGGTCTTCTTCGGGCCCTTGCGAGTACGGGCATTGGTCTTGGTGCGCTGTCCGCGAACGGGCAGGCCACGACGGTGGCGCAGACCCTGGTAGCTACCGATCTCGATCTTGCGACGGATATCGGCCTGCACCTCGCGACGCAGGTCACCCTCGACCTTCACCGAGGACTCGATGTACTCACGCAGCTTCGCGACGTCTGCGTCGGTGAGATCCTTTGCCCGAAGGTCGGGGCTCAGGCCCGTTCCGTCGAGGATCTCCTTGGAGGTGGTACGACCAACTCCGTAGATGTAGGTCAGTGCGATCTCGAGCCGCTTCTCGCGGGGAAGATCGACACCAGCAACACGTGCCATGTGGCGGATTTCCTTTTCGATTTCCAGAGGTCTTCTCCCAGTCCGCCCCGCGAGCTCGCCGAACCGTGTGTTCGGCCTCGTGGGCTCCGGCCTCTGATCCGGAGGTAGGCGGTGACGCGTCTGTCACCGCTGGTGCTGAGAGGTCCTGGTGTTCAGTTGTCGGTCTTGCTGTTGGTGATTCAAGCGACCCGGAGGGTGCGCGTGATCAGCCCTGACGCTGCTTGTGACGCAGGTTCTCGCAGATCACCATGACCCGACCGTTACGACGGATCACCTTGCACTTCTCGCAGATCGGCTTGACGCTCGGCTGAACCTTCACGTCAATCTCTCCTGCTCGGCTCGCCCGCGCGCACGTCAAATCCGCCGTACACGAGGGTGTCGGTCTCCTCCCGGACGGATGTCCGGGAAGTCTGTCCCCGGCCAGGCCGGGAAAGTCTTACTTGTAGCGGTACACAATCCGCCCACGAGCGAGGTCGTAGGGCGACAGTTCCACGACGACCCGGTCCTCGGGCAGGATGCGGATGTAGTGCTGCCGCATCTTGCCGCTGATGTGGGCGAGAACCTTGTGTCCGTTTTCCAGCTCAATACGAAACATCGCATTGGGCAGGGGTTCGATCACTCGACCCTCGACCTCGATGGCCCCGTCTTTCTTCGCCATGTCCTCCGCGATTCCTGGCCGTCCCCGCAACATCTGGTAGATGCGGCGTCGTCGGCCCGGTTGAATCAGTGTTTGTCCGTTAGTGTGTTGACACCGGTCCGCGAGGACCTGTGTCCGGTGCACCGCGACCGGTTCCGGCGTGGTGACACGCTGATGCCCGGCGCGCGACACGCACCGACGATCCATGTTACGCGAACTGCACGATCAGTCCAAATGCGAGCGGCGATCGGACCCGGCAGGAGACACCCGATGGATGCTGAATCCGCGGACGGCGGACCTGCGACGACTGTCGACGACTACCTGGCAGGACTCGACCCGGCTGATCGTGCGGTGATCGGCCGGATCTACCGGGCCCTGGTCGGTTCGGCTCGGCACCACCGGAGTTGATCCTCCGATGCCGCGAGAGACAAGAGTCACGGGCGCATGATGGTCGCGCCATCGTGACGGTATCCTTCGGCCCATGTCGACGGTATCCATCTTCGCGGCCCGGTTACGGGGCGCGATGGTGGGTGCGGTCTCAGGGGCGGCGGCGTTGCCTGCGCACGGGCTCGGCGGCGGGATGCTCCCCTCCTCCAGCGCGATGGTGATGCTCGTCAGCGGATGCATCCTGCTGGGTGTGCTGTGCTCGCACCGCGCCGGCTCTGGCCTGTCGATGCTGATCGGCCAACTCGTGATGGGGCAGGGCGTCGCACACCTGCTGCTGATGGCCGCGACTTCTGAACACCATGACAGCGCGGTGTTTACCCCGACGATGCTGTCCGGCCATCTCGCCGTCGCCGTGGTCGGCGGCTTGGGCCTGTGGGTGGCCGAGCACCTGGTGCGGATCGTGGTCGCATCGGTGACGCGGTGGCTCGCCGTGCTTGTCCCCCCGGTCGTGCAAGCGCCTGCCGTTCCTCGGCCGCGCAACACGACGCTCACCGTTCCGCGGCCTCTGCTGCTCGCTTCCGGTGTCGGCACACGCGGCCCGCCGGCCCGCGCGTCGGCTGTCTGACACAGTCGCACCCCACTCCTCTGCGCCATCCCCTCTGCGCCATCCCCCTGCGCCATCCCCCTGCGCAGCAGCGCGAGAGGGAGATCTTCGGTGCCTCACACTCGCGCGCGATGCCTGTCGCATGACGCGAGACGCCGGCGCACGCGAATGACCCATTCCTTGCCGACTCACAGGTGACCGGGTCACGACGCCATGACGCCATCCCGCAGCCCGCCCCGCGGCCGCACCACCGGCCGCTCAGTCCCCGGAGGAAATCCGATGACCATCAACCGAATCCGTACCGGCATCGCCGCCGCGATCGCAACTGTCCTCGCGCTCGGCGCACTTGTCGGCTGTAGCAGCGACACCGATGAACCCGCCACCTCCGCAGACGGTGTGCGCATCACCGAACAGTGGGTCAAGGCAGCACCGTCCGGAATGACCGCCGCCTTCGGCGAACTCACCAACGACACGGATCAGGAGATCCGGGTGGTATCGGCCTCCTCGCCGGCCGCCGGCCGTGTCGAACTGCACGAGGTGGTGGCCTCCGACACCGGCGCCATGACCATGCGGCCCAAAGACGGCGGCATGGCCATACCCGCCAACGGCACGTCGACACTCCGACCTGGTGGCGATCATCTGATGCTGTTCGACCTGCCCGCGGCCATCACTCCGGGTCAGGACGTCACATTCGAGCTGACGCTCTCGGACGGGTCGACCACCACCTTCACCGCCCAGGCACGTGACTTCCCAGGCGCGGACGAGGACTACGCACCCGGCCACGGCGGCGACGCACCGGCAGCCTCGACCACCCCGCAGCACGGTGCCTGACCGGCAGCCACCTCGCGCCGGCCTGAGCCGGCGGCGCCTCCTCGCCGGAGGCGCCGCCGCGCTGGGGGCCACCGGAATCGGCGCGGCGGCAGTGACCGGCAACCGGGCACCGGCCCGCGGTGCCGCCGTGTTCGGCAGCGAGACAATACCTTTCTACGGCGCACACCAGGCGGGTGTGGCCACCCCGCCCCAGGCCCACGCGCTGTTCATCGGGCTCGACCTCCGTCCCGCGGCAACTCACGCAGATGCCGTCTCGGTCATGCGACTGTGGACCGCCGATGCCGCCCGCCTCACCGCCGGACGACCCGCCTTGGCCGACACCGAGCCCGAACTCTCCGCGACGCCTGCCCGGTTGACCGCCACCATCGGTTTCGGACCCACCTTCTTCGACCGTCTCGCACTCGACGACCGGCGCCCCTCCGCCATCCGCCCCCTTCCTCCGTTCGGCATCGACAGACTCGAATCCCATTGGGGTGGTACAGATCTTCTGCTCCATCTGGGCTGTGACGATCCGACCACACTGGCTCACGCCAGTCGCGTGTTGCTGAAGAACGTGCGGTCACTCACCACCATTCGCTGGACTCAGCGCGGATTCCGCACGGCTCGCGGCGCACATCCGGACGGCCAGACGATGCGCAATCTCATGGGGCAGGTCGACGGCACCGTCAACCCCACGCCCGGAACCGACCTCGACGCGGTGGTGTGGGCCACCCGCGACGACCAGCCCTGGTTCGCCGGTGGCACCTCGATGGTGCTGCGCCGCATCCGCATCGAACTCGACACCTGGGACGAGCTCGACCCGCACTCGCGAGATCTGTCTCTGGGTCGACGACAGAGCGATGGGGCGCCACTGACCGGAACCGACGAGCATGACGCACCCGACTTCGGTGCCACGTCTGCCGGCATGACCGTCATACCCGAGAACGCCCACATCGCGCGTGCCCACCCGCGGACCTCGAGCGAGCGGTTCCTGCGTCGCGCCTACAACTACGACGACCCGCCCGCACCAGGTGAAACCAGCAACGCCGGATTGCTCTTCGCCGCCTACCAGCGCGATATCGACACGCAGTTCCTACCGGTACAGCAGCGACTCGCCGAGGCCGATGCACTGAACCAGTGGATCACCCCGATCGGATCGGCGGTGTTCGCCATCCCTCCGGGCATCGAGGAGGGCGCCTACCTCGGGCACCAACTGTTGGAACATGGTTGAGACCCAAGACCCCGTGACCCCGAAAAGGGACCCGAGCTGGCAGACTGTGCCGCATGCTGGCATTCCTCATTCGCACAGTGCTCACCGCGGTGGCGCTGTGGGTCGCGACGTTGATCGTCCCGGGTATCGAGTTCGTCGGGGGCTCGACGACCGCCGAGAAGGTCGGCATCGCCCTCGTCGTGGCGGTGATCTTCGGCGTCTTGAACGCGTTCATCAAGCCGCTCGTGCAACTGATCGCCATCCCGTTCTACATCCTGACGCTGGGGCTGATCCACATCGTGATCAACGCGCTCATGCTCGAGCTCACCGCCTGGATCACGCGCAACACGACCCACTGGGGGCTGGAGGTCGACGACTTCTTCTGGTCGGCGATCTTCGGCGCGCTCGTCGTGTCGGTGGTCGGCTGGCTGCTCGGGCTGCTGACCCGTGACGCGGCGGACCGGTGATGACCGGGCGCAACGGCACGGGCAGTTCTATGTGGCGTCGTACAGGCGTGCTGGCGGCCGTCGCCGCACTCGGCCTGGCGGGCTGCGGCAGCGACGGCACCGGTGACCAGCCCCGGTCGGTGACCGTCGTCGGGTCCGGTGAGGTCACCGGAGTCCCCGACACCCTGCGGGCCGACATCGGCGTCGAGGCCACGGCCGCCGACGTCACCACCGCCCTCAACGAGACCAGCGCGAAGGTCAAGGCCGTCACCGACGCCGTCGTCGCGGCCGGCGTGGAGCGTAAAGACATTCAGACCCAGCAGGTTTCGGTGAATCCGCAGTACTCGAGTCCGGTTCCCGGCGGGACGAGCGAGATCAGCGGCTACGTCGCGACCAACTCGATCCGGCTCACCATCCGCGACATCTCCGCGGCGTCGAACGTCCTGAGTGCCGCGGCCACCGCCGGCGGCGACAGCACCCGCATCAGCAACGTCTCCTTCGCCATCGACGACGACTCGGAACTGCTCGAGCAGGCCAGGGAAGCCGCCTTCACCGACGCGCGGGGCCGCGCCGAGCAGTACGCCTCCCTCGCCGGCGACGGCCTCGGCCCGGTCCTCACCATCAAGGAGACCACCGCAGGCCAGGAGCAGCCCGCGGCGCCGGGCGCCTACGATCGCTCCGTCGCGGCGTCGGAGGTGCCGATCGAGCCGGGTGAACAGGAACTGACGTTCACGGTGACCGTCACTTTCGCGCTGGACTGACCCTCTCGCCGCATCATCCGCGGGGAAGCCCCTCCGCAGGGATCGCCGGGCACACCCGCACCTCACGAGCGGCCCACCTCTCGAACGGCTCCGGATGGTGAGCCTGACATCCTGGATCGATGCGAGCCGTTCTCCAGCGAGTCAGTCAAGCCCGCGTGAGCGTCGACGGCGACGTCGTCGGCGAACTCGACATCCCCGACGGCGGTGCGGGTCTCGTCGCCCTGGTCGGCGTCACCCATTCCGACACCCCCGAACACGCTGCGAAACTCGCCGACAAGATCTGGCGACTGCGCATCTTCGACGGCGGCGACGGACCCGAGAGGGCGGCCGCCGACATCGACGCGCCGGTCCTGGTGATCAGCCAGTTCACGCTGTACGCCAACACCGCCAAGGGGCGTCGCCCGTCGTGGAACGCGGCCGCACCCGGGCCGGTCGCCGAACCGCTCGTCGACGCCGTCATCGACGCTCTCCGCATCGCGGGCGCCACCGTGGCCACCGGCCGCTTCGGCGCGAACATGCAGGTCAGCCTGGTCAACGACGGACCGGTCACGCTCGTCCTCGACGTCTGAGAGCGGGCCACGACCGGTCGGCGACTAGGGTCGTGACGTGGGACGAATCACCGCACGCCGCCGCGTCACCCGCATCCGCCGGGATGCCGAGCCGACGCAGCGCGCCGACACCCTGGCCGTCGAGGAACCCCTCGAGATCCGCGTCGGCGGTGAGCGGTTGACCGTCACCATGCGCACCCCCGGCCACGACTTCGAACTCGTGGCCGGCTATCTGGTCTCCGAGGGGGCCATCACCGCCGGCGCCGACTATTCGACGGCCCGCTACTGCGCGGGCACCGACGCCGACGGCGCCAACACCTACAACGTCGTCGACGTCACCCTCGCACCGCACGTGCCTCCGCTCGACCCGGGACTCGTCCGGCACAACGCGGTGACGAGCGCGTGCGGCATCTGCGGCAAGGACAGCATCGACTCGGTACACACGGCCTCGACCCACCCGCCCGCGTCCGACCCGCTCGTCGTCGACGTCGACACGGTTCTCGGCCTCCCCGACCGGCTGCGCGCCGAGCAGGAGCTGTTCGACAAGACCGGCGGGTTACACGCCGCCGCACTCTTCGACGCCGAGGGTGAGCTGCTCGTGTCGCGCGAGGACGTCGGCCGCCACAACGCGGTCGACAAGGTCATCGGCTGGGCGGTTCTCGCCGACCGGCTCCCCCTGTCGGGCACCGTCCTCCAGGTCTCCGGGCGTGCCAGTTTCGAACTCGTGCAGAAGGCCGCGATGGCGGGTATCCCGATACTGTGCGCGGTCTCGGCACCATCGTCGCTGGCCGCCGATCTCGCCGACGAACTGGGGATCACCCTCGTCGGGTTCTCCCGCGGCGACTCAATGGTGATCTACACCCGACCCGACCGGATCACCACCGCCGTCGCCGCCGAGCGTCACCCGCTCTACAGTTGAGCGAGTGCCCGCCCGGGGGCGCGGCGTCAGTGGTGCAACAGATGCGAGACCGGACTTCGGAGAACGGCCGCGACATCGGTGAGCACACGGGCACCGAGTTCGCCGTCGACGAGCCGGTGATCGAATGCCAGGGTCAGCCGCGCCACCTCCCGGATCTCCACCCGGTCCCCGACCACCCAGGGCGTCGGCCGGACCGCACCAAACGCCAGAATCGCGGCCTCACCCGGATTGAGGATCGGCGTACCACCGTCCATCCCGAGCGCCCCGATATTCGTCAGGGTGACCGTGCCGCCCTCCATCTGCGCAGGCCGCACCCGGCCGGCCCGCGCCGTGGCGATCAGCTCGCCGAGCGCCGTGATCAGTTCGCGAAACGACAACGACTCGGCTCCTTTGACATTCGGGACCACGAGCCCGCGAGGTGTCGCGGCGGCGACCCCCAGATTGACATGCCGGTACCGGACGATCTCCTGGGCATCGCCGTCCCAGCGCGAGTTGATCTCCGGGTTGCGACCGATCGCCGTCACCAGCGCCCTGGCCACCACCGCCATCGGACTGATCCGGACATCCTCCCAACCCGGAGCATCTCGCAGGGACCGGGTCAGCGCCATCGTCTCGGTCATGTCCACGTCTATCCACTCGGACGCATGCGGTGCGGTGAACGCCGAGTACGTCATCGCGGACACCATCGCCTTGCGCACACCGCGGATCGGGATACGAATCTCGGGTTCGACAACGGCTTCGGCGGGTTCGAGACCGGCTTCGCCGGGAACGCCGGCCGAACGCACAGCAGTCCGCGCGGTACCGCCCGTACGCGGCCGCAGGAATCGTGTCCGAGCGATGGGCTCGATGGGACCGGACCCTACCAGCATCGGCGCATGCCCAGCCGCGCCAGGATCAGCCTCCACAACCGGATTCGCCTGCTCGCGAACCGCTTCCGAATCCGGTCTCGTCGCGACGCCCGAACGCCGGCTCGAACGTACGCTGAGGATGACCGTGCCGACATCCACCGTCTCCCCCTCGGCGACGTGTATCTCCTCAACTGTCCCCCGAACCGGCGAGGGCAGTTCGACAGCCGACTTGGCCGTCTCGATCTCGCACACTATCTGGTTGACCTCGACCTCCTCGCCGACGGCAACCCGCCACTCGAGCACTTCGGCCTCGGTGAGCCCCTCGCCCACGTCGGGAAGTTTGAATCGGGTGATCGTCGTCATGGCGTCACTTCTCCTGAAAGTGCAGGGAACGGTCGAGAGCGTCCAGCACGCGGTCGACGTCGGGGAGGAACTGGCTCTCGAGGCGGGCCGCCGGATAGGGCAGATGAAATCCGCCCACTCGCAGGACCGGTGCCCGCATCGAGTCGAAGCAGTGCTCCTGGACTGCCGCCGCGATCTCGGCGCCCACCCCCAGGAAGGTCGACGCCTCGTGTACCACAACCACGTGCCCGGTCTGTTGTGCCTGCGCGACAACGGTATCCACGTCCAGCGGCGACAGACTGCGCAGATCCACCACCCCCACCGAATACCCGTCCTCGGCCGCAGCGTCGGAGGCCGCAATCGCGGTGTCGACGGTCGGCCCGTAGGCGATCAAGGTGGCATCGACACCCTCCCGCCGTACGCGGGCCCGATCCATCGGGAGATCGGGCCCGGCACCGACCTCCGACCGGTGCCAGTAGCGCCGTTTCGGTTCGAAGAAGATGACCGGATCGTCACTTCGGATCGCCTGTTGGATGAGGTGATAGGCGTCGTGCGCATCGGCACACGTCAGTACCCGCAAACCTGCGGTGTGTGCGAAGTACGCCTCGTTGGATTCACTGTGGTGTTCGACGGCGCCGATGCCGCCACCCATCGGAATACGGATGACGAGCGGCATCGCCAGCCTGCCCTGCGAGCGGGCACGCATCTTGGCGAGCTGACTGACGATCTGGTCGAAGGCCGGGTACACGAAGCCGTCGAACTGGATCTCGCACACCGGACGGTAGCCGTTCAACGCCCAGCCGATCGCCGTGCCGACGATCCCCGATTCGGCCAGCGGAGTGTCGATGACCCGGTCCCGGCCGAACTCGGCCTGCAATCCGTCTGTCACCCGGAACACCCCGCCCAGCGTGCCGATGTCCTCACCCAGCATCACGACGGAGTCGTCGGCTGCCATCGCCGCGCGCAACCCTGCGTTGACGGCGGCTCCGAGGGATGACATGCCCGGTCCTGCTGTGGTCGGCGTACTCATCGTCGATCTCCCATCGGCCGTTGCGATTCGGCGAACCATGCCCGCTCGCGCTCCACACCCGTGTGCGGCTCGGCGTAGGCGGTGCGGAAGACCTGATCGAGGTCGGGTTCGTCCAAGGCCAGACATTCCGCCCGGACCGACGCACCGAAGGCGGCACATTCGGCGTCGACGTCATCGAAGAACTGCGACTCGGTCCCCTGCAGTTCGAGATGGCGACGTAGCCGCACGAGCGGATCACGGGCCTCCCACAGTTGTTGTTCGGCGTCGGTCCGATACCGGCCGGGATCGTCGGAACTGCTGTGACCGCCCCGGCGGTATGTGGTCGCCTCCACCAGGACCGGGCCGCCTCCGCTTCGAATATGCTGGGCTGCCAGGGTTGTCGTCGCATGGACGGCGAGCACATCATTCCCGTCGACGTGCATCGCCCGCATCCCGAACCCCTCGGCGCGCCGGTGCAGCGGCGCGGCCATCTGAACGCTGGTGGGCGTCGATATCGCCCACTGGTTGTTCTGGCAGAAGAACAACACCGGGAGCCTTCCCGCGGCCGCCCAGTTGAACGCCTCGTTCACATCACCCTGACTGGAGGCGCCGTCCCCGAAGTAGGCCATGACGACGCCGGCCTCGGCACCGCGACCCGTCGACGAAGCACGATGCACCTCGGCTGCCGCGAACCCCGTGGCGTGGAGAACCTGCGCACCGAGCACCAGTGAGTAGATGTGAAACCGCGTGGCGGCCGGGTCCCATCCCGCGTGCGCGTTGCCGCGCCACTGCGCGAGGAGTTGTGACGGCGTCAGGCCGCGGCACAATCCGGCGACATGCTCGCGATAGCTGGGAAACACCATGTCCGTCTCGCTGAGGGCCCTGATCGATCCGACCTGAGCTGCTTCTTGCCCCCAACTCATCAACCAGAGTTTCAGCTCGCCCTGCCGCTGCAGCGCCAACGCTTCGGTGTCCAGGCGTCGCCCCAAGGCCATGTCACGATAGAAGCCACGGGCCACCGCCGGGGCGACGCTGTGCTCGGCCCCTGCCGTGGTGAGTTCTCCTGAGGGCGTGAGGAACTGGATCATGGACGAGGAACCATCGACCAGTCGTCCTCCGGCGCCACTTGCCGTCGCGCTGACCCCGACCGTCACGGTCATCGCGCAATCCCTTCCCGGCGTGCGGCGGAGATCCGTGTCTGCGCCAGTCGCTGCGCACACCGCAGCGGGGTCTCACCCCGCCGCAGCGACTCCTCCAGCAGCACAGCGGTGCGGTCTCCGATCGCGGACAGAGCCTCCGCCAGCTGGGCTTCGGTGCCCCGCCTGCGGCGGACGTCGATGTCGACGACCCCACCCGCGTTGGCGATGAAATCCGGCACATAGACGATCCCCGCGTCGGCAAGACTTCCCGCGACCGAATCGTCGACCAAGAGATCATTCGCCGCGCCCACGATCAGGCGACAGTTCAACGCATTCACCACGTCATGGCCGATGAGACGCGCGGTCGCACACGGGATGAACACATCTGCCGGTGCGGTCACCGCCAGTTCCGGAGCGACCGTCGATGCGCCCAGTTCACTCGCCAGCACCCGCGCCCGATCACCGTCGACGTCACTCAGGATCAGCTCCGCGCCTGCATCGGCGAGTGCGCGCGCCAACGCGGAGCCAACCTGCCCCACTCCGTGGATCACCATGCAGGTGCCCTGGAGTCCAGGAAGATCCGGATGGACGCGTACGGCGGCCCGGATCGCGTGCAGCACACCGATGGCCGTTGACGGGGACGGATTCACCTCGACTGAGGGGACATCGGCGCCCCCCGCCTGCATCCACCGCAGATCCTCAGTGCCGGTACCCATGTCGACTCCTGGCAGATAACACCCCGCCCGAGCCACGAACTCACCGAACCGCATCATCAGATCGGCCCGCTGCGACTCGTCGTCGCTGTCGCGGAATATCACAGATTTCGCTCCGCCATAGGGTAATTCGGCGCAGGCGTTCTTCAGTGTCATCGCCCGTGCGAGCCTCCGGGCCTCGAGCACACCGGCCCCGGCCGTCGGATAGGAGGCGTAGCGCACGCCGCCGAGCGCGGGTCCCAGGGCGCTGTCGTCGATGGCGATGACTGCCCGCAACCCCAGCCTCTCGTCACTGCAGAGGACGAGCTGCTCGGTCGCCCAGACGTCGGCGCCTGCGATCTCCTCGATCTCGGTAATCGTCATGGTCATGATCTCGGCCCTACACTTTCGTTCGCTGTCGGGAGGTTCGGACGAGCACCGACTCGAAGATCGACACCGCCGTCTGCCGACAGCACATCGACTGCGGCGAGGACGCGGCGACGAACGAGCTCGATAGAGCTCTGGCCCGGCAGTTCCACGACCAGTTCGAGGATCCGGATGCCCAGACGCGGATGACGCGCGAGCCTGATCTCGACGATGTCGGCGTCGCTTCGGTGCAGGAGCGTCAGAATCCGCGGTGCGGCGGCACGGTTGTCGAGCAACCGGACACGTAGGAAGAAGCGCCGTCGCGTCGCGGCTGGATCGGCCTCGACGCTATCGAGGACATCGGTGGGGCTTGTCATGACACCTCTGTTCGACGTGCACTGGATCGCAGCGCGTTACCGGTGAGCGCGGCTCGGATGGTGCCGCTCTCGGACACACATGCTGTTCAAGAGAGAATCAATTGTCAACCAACACAATGCTTTTGGTGTGGTTGTGAGCCTCCTCCACGTTACGGAGGTCGAGACGGGACGGTATCGCGTGCGCTGCCGGCGCGCCCGCCGATCGGACAATTTCAGTGACTGTCCCCCGACCACGTAGCACGTCTACGTGGTCTGGGGTACGTGCGGCGACCCGGTTGCCGCCGGATCACCTACGTGGTCGCCGAGAGATTCCACGCAAAGCTCAGTGCTCCACGGATGGACGATGCCTCGTCCACGCTGTGAATGTGGGTGGCGAACCGAGCCGGTTCACTCTGACGAAAGGTCGAATCCACATGCGCTTCATTGTTTTCACCGAGGCCGGCACACTTCGGGGACAAACCCATCACCGCCGCTATTGGGACCTCGTCGAGGAGGCGGTGTTCGCCGAGGAGATGGGCTTCTACGGATGGGGGACATCCGAGCACCACTTCTACCGAGAGCTCGCCGCAACCCCGTCACCCGAGGTGCTGTTCACCGCGGTGGCGATGCGGACCAGCCGAATCAAACTGCGGTACATGAGCCGTCTGATCTCGGCCATTCATCCGATCCTCGTCGCCGAACAGACCGCGTCCACCGACATCATGTCCAACGGACGTGTGGAACTCGCTGTCGCGCGGGGTAACACGCTTCTCCAGCTCGACGCCTTCGGTATCTCGCTCGACGACACCCAGGAACGCGCCGAGGAAGCTCTGGACCTGATTGTCCGGGCCCTGAGCGACCAGTCCTTCTCGCACGACGGCAAGCACTGGGGCAAGATTCCCGAGCGGGAACTGACACCGAATGGCCTGCAGGAGCCGCATCCGCCGCTCTACAAGATCGGGCAGACCATCGATTCGATCAAGGATGCTCGGCGTCGCGGCCTGGGTCTCATCACCTGCGACATGTGGATGGGCTGGGACACTCTCGGGGAGTACTTGGACGCCTACAACTCCGTTGCGCTGTCCGAGATCGACCCGGTCGGCAGGTTCGTCACCAAGTCGGCGGCAGCCATGTCGATCACCACGCGCTGCGCGAAGACCAACGACATTGCTCTCGAACAGGCCGAACGCGATCTGAAGATGTTCGCCACCTTGATCATCCGGGATCTGTATGTCCAGCTCGCCGAACGCTCCCCGGAGGGATACGGACAGTTCGACCGGCTGGTCGAGCTGCGCGACCGTGTCGACGACGTCGAGTGGCTGCGCACGGCCGGACCGACCGTGATGATCGGCGACCCCGAACACCTCGTCCATCAGGTGCAGCGCATGAAGGAGATGGGTGCCGACGAGGTCGTGCTTCGTATCGACAACGCGCCGCACGAGGTCATCATGGAGACCCTGGAGAACATCGGCCGCTACGTGATCCCGTACTTCTCCAACCCCAACGCCGTCCTCCGCAGCGGTCCGGTCGGCCTCCTTCCCGGCGACCCGCGCCAGGAGCTGAGCTACGAGGACACCGCGAAGGTGGTGAACTGAGGTGACCGACACCCGAGACCTGGTGAGCGTCGAAGAGTTCACCGAACACCTGACACGCGTCTACGACGCCATCAACACAGCTGTCCACAACCGCGACGGTGCAGCCTTCGCCGACCTGTACACGCCGAACGGCTCACTGATGACGCCCGACGGGGCGATCATCGCCGGAACCGACGCCCTGCGTGATGCATTCGAACGCTGGACCGAAGCCGGCTGGGTCGACCAGCACGCCGAACTCGTCGAGCTCACCATCGACGACCGGATCGTGGTCGAGGAGGGCCGCTCGGTCGGCACGTTCCGGGTCGACGGCGCGGAGACAGTGGCCCGCAACAACTACATCGTCGTACACGTCCGTTCCGACGACGGACGCTGGCTGATGCTCCGGGACATCTGGAACACCGTCTCCGAAGACACCCCGACGGGGTCGTACTGACATGGACATCAACGAGTACGCAGGCCAGGACGCCACCGGACTCGCCGAACTCATCAGAACCGGTCAGGTCAGTGCGGACGAGGTACGCGACACCGCGACAGCTGCGGTGACGGCCGTGGACGGCGAGCTCAACGCCGTCGTCGACGGACCGTGGACCTCGGCGACGATTGCACCGGACGGAATCGACGGTCCGTTCTCCGGAGTTCCGTTCGTCTTCAAGGACATCCTCTGCCATGCCGCCGGTAGGCCCACGAGGATGGGTACGCGAGCACTGTCCGACGGGGTGACGTTTGACCACGACACCGAACTGATGGCTCGTTTCAAACGCGCGGGACTGGTGGGCGTCGCGAACACCACCACACCGGAGCTGGCGCTGAGTTCGGCCACGGTTTCCGCACTCTCCGGAGTCACCCTCAACCCCTGGGACGCCACTGTCACCGCCGGGGGGTCGAGCGGCGGCTCCTCGGTCCTGGTGGCCACCGGAGCGGTGCCGCTCGCACACGCGAACGACGGAGGCGGGTCGATCCGTATCCCGGCCGCGCGCAATGGACTGGTGGGACTGAAGCCGAGCCGAGGGCGCATCTCCCTGGGACCGGATCAACAGGAGGTGATGAGCGGCAACGCCGTCGAGTTCGCCGTGACCCGAACGGTCCGGGACTGCGCGGCGCTGCTCGACGCGGTTCACGGCTCCATCCCCGGCGACCGGTACGGCGCACCCCCTCCGGCACGACGTTACGTCGACGAGATCGTCGCACCGGGACGCCGCCTGCGGATCGGTGTGTGCACCGCCGACTGGTCCTCGGTACCGGTCGACGACGAGGTGGCCGACGAGGTGAATCGTGTGGCCCGCACCCTGTCCGAACTGGGCCACACGGTGGACATCGTCGCACCTCGGATCGACTGGGACGCGATGGTCGCCGCGTTCAACACCATCTGGTGTTTCGGAACCGCGCCGACGGTTGTCGCGCTGGCCGAACAGAGCGGAGCCGTCATCGACGAGAACTCCTTCGAGGAGACCACCCTGCTGTCATACCGGCACGGGCTGACCCTCGGTCCGTTGGAGCTCGCCACGGCCTTCGCCGAGATGAACGCGATCTCCCGGACGATGGCGGACTTCATGGGTGACTGGGACATCCTGTTGACCCCCACCGCCTCCCGGGTGCACGTGCCGGTCACCCATTTGGCCGACGGCGGAGTTCCGGCCACGTCGGAGGAATGGGTGCGCCGGGTCCTGGCGGAGTACCCGCTGTCCGCGCTGTATAACATCACGGGCGCTCCGGCGATCAGTCTCCCCACCGGTTGGTCACCGGACGGACTCCCGATAGGCATGCACTTCGGCGCGGCCGTCAACGGCGAGTCGGAGCTGATCGCCCTGGCCGCCGAACTGGAGGACGCCCTGCCGTGGCACCACCGGCGACCACCGGCACACGTGACGACCCGGGCGGCCGCGGCAACCGCCGCAGGCCGATGATCATCACCATCCCCGACCGTCAGCCGCGTGGTTCGCGGCTGACGGTCGGGGAGGTCGACGACCTCCGCCGCTTGTCTGCTCGGATCGACTGCGGCGCAGACGCTCTCGACGGACCGTCGAACTGGCGCCGCGACGGCGATCACCTCTGGGTCTCCATCCGGGCGTTACGAAGTCAGTGCGGCGAGAAGGACCAGGATTGGCACGGACGGTTCGACGCGATGATCGACTTCGCAACCCGACACGGGTGGGTCGACGACCACGGGCATGTCCGGGCGCACATCGACCAGGATCCGGCTCCGGTCGATTCCGCGGGCGGAGGACCCGTGGGCGCTGCTGTCGACGAGGAGATGGCCGATCTGGCCGATCTGTCGGTTGACCACCGCGACATCCGGGACATGTTCGCGCTGGTACCCACCGGTGTACTCGCCATGGCCGCGTGGTCGGGCGATCGACCGGCCGGAATGGCCGTGAGCTCGTTCGCCACGGTCTCCATCGACCCACCTCTGCTCAGTGCGCACATCCGGGCGGAGTCGTCGACGTGGCCCGAACTTGCCTCGGCATCGACGATCGGCGTCAGTGTGCTGGCGGCGGATCAGCATTCCGTTGCCCGACGACTTTCCGCATCGGACACCGCCGGCCGGTTCCATGGCACGCCGTACACGGTGACCCCGTCGGGCGCCGTCCTCCTCGGCGGGGCCGTCTTGTGGCTGGAGACCGAGCTCGCGGACTCGGTCACCGCCGGGGATCACCTCATCGCCGTGCTGCGTATCCGGCGCTCGGCCCACAGCGACCGGGCACCACTACTGTTCCATCGCAGCAGCTTCTGCGAACTGGCCGCACCGAGCTGATCGGAATCGCAATGGACATTCATCCACATCGCCCGGCTTCCCATTCGGTGGCAGTGCTTTTCGGCCCGACCGAGCATCTTCGGCAGCAGCCGGCCGAAGAGCGGCACCTGGAGATCGACGTCATCGACGCCGGCGATCTCCAGGCCGCGAGCGCCCACTCCCGCGCCCGCGACGGCTCGGTTTCCGGCCTGCCGCGGTGGCCGTTGCTCCGAATCGACACCAGGCCGGCCGCATGGCTGCAACCGAGCCGCACGGCCTTCCACCTTCCGGCTCGTCCGGGGTATCTGGCGAGTCTCGTCCACGATGCCAGGCTGCTGGGGATCGCACGTGGAGCGCTCATCGTCGTCGACGAGCATGTCGACGTGAGCCGGCTACGTGAGCACGTGATCGAGGAGTTGAGCGAACGTGGCGACTATCAGGTGCGTGATCGCCTACCGGGGTGGGAGCCGGTGATCACCCAGTCCAATTGCGGGACACCACTATCCGTAGCGCACAGTGTCGAGGAGTCCCCGTCATGAGCCGGGAGACAAGCCCACGGGCGCCAGAGCCGCGGTCACCTGCCGGGCATGTCAGTGCACGACGGGTCGCCGAGCTCACCGCGCGACTCGTGGCGTGCAACACCACCAACCCACCCGGCGACGAACGCCCGATCATCGCGCCGCTACTCGACGTCCTCAGCGAACTCGGCTGCGAAATAACCGTTTTCGACGATGAGCCGAGCCGACCATCGCTGGTGGCCCGATACCCGGGCGCCCCCGACGGCGCACCGGTCCTGATCATCAACGGCCACCTCGACGTGGTACCCGTCGTTCACGACCAGTGGGAGATCGACCCGTTCGGTGGCGTGATCGAGGGCGATCGGGTTCGTGGTCGGGGCAGCTGCGACATGAAAGGAGGTGTCGCCGCTGCGATCGAGGCGCTACGCGCACTGCGCGACAGCGCGCTGCCTCCCTCGTGTGTTGTCGAATTACACCTTGTCGCCGACGAGGAGACCGGCAGTCGATTCGGCACATCGGCCCTTGCCGCCGCGGGCCGTATCGCAGGGGACGCCTGCATCATTCCCGAGCCCAACGATCTACGGGTGGGGGTCGCCGAACGAGGCACGGTGATGGCCCGCATCACGACCGTCGGGACTCCCGCGCACGGGAGCGACCCGGCCGTCGGCCATTCGGCGATCGCCGATGCCGCGCGCATCGTGAATGCGCTGCATCTGCGCGACTTCGGCGGTCCCCCGCATCCTCTACTGGCGTCGCCCACCTGCAATGTGGGCACCATCAGCGGCGGTTCTGCCACCAATGTCGTTGCCGGGGAATGCACAATGACCATCGACCGGCGGACACTGCCGAACCAGACCGCGGCCGACGCCCTGGCTGCTGTGCGTTCCGCGATCGACGAACTCGAGCCCCCGGTCGACTACACCCTGTCACCGATCGTGTTCGTCCCCGCCTCGGAGATCGCACCCGATCACCCGTTCGTCGAGCTGGTGAGCGCAGCGGCCGCCGCGCACGTCGGCGACATCACGCCGGCCGGTTCGATGCTGGGCAGTGATGCCCGGATCATGCGAAACGATCTCGAGATACCGACGGTGGTGTTCGGCCCGGGGTCCCCGATCCGGGCGCACACCAGTGATGAATGGGTCGCCGTCGACGATCTGGTGCGTGCGGCACGCACGTTCGCCGACATCTTCACCACTTTCGGGTCCGCACGCGGCCGCTGACCACCTCCGACCACTCACCACTACCGAGGAAACACCATGCGCGAACTGCAGAATCACATCGACGGAGCGCCCGTGCCGAGCCGCGGGCGCGAACGGATCGACCTGATCGATCCCACGACCGGGCTGATCCAGGCCACCCAACCCGCGGGTTGCGTCGAGGACGTGGACCACGCGGTGGCAGCGGCGCGCTCGGCGAGCGGCCAGTGGGCCGCGCTCACCGTGACCGAACGGGTCACAATGCTCGAGACCGCCGCCGACCGGCTCGCGGCCGACATACCCGAACTCGCCCGGCTCGAATACCGCGAGATGGGCAAACCCATCGGCCTGGCCGAAGAGTTCCTGGCTGCCGGAATCGAGGTGTTCCGTTCAGGGATCGACGACGCCCGTCACTATCGATTCGTCGAGGAGATATCCGAACACGGCGGCATCCGAACCGTGACCGTCCACCGGCCCGTCGGCGTGGTGGCGCAGATCATTCCGTGGAATTTCACCGTGACCGCGACCCTGCTCGGTCTGGCTCCGCTCCTCGCGGCGGGCAACTGCGTGGTCCTCAAACCTTCTGAGAAGGCGCCTCTTTCGGCGCTCCGGATGGTCGAGACGCTGGCACTGCCCCCCGGGGTCATGAACGTCGTGCTCGGGGACCGCCGCGCAGGAGAGCCCCTCGCCGATCACTCCGACGTCGGCCTCGTCCACCTGACCGGTTCGGTGGCAGCGGGCCGGTCCGTGCAGGCGGCGACCGGCAGACGGATGACACGTGCGATTCTCGAGCTCGGTGGCAAGGATCCGGTGGTGATCGACGCCGGCGTCGATCCCGTGAAGACAGCCGCCGCGGTGGCATACGGCAGTTTTGTCAACACCGGGCAGATCTGCACGTCCATGGAGCGGATCTATGTCCACCGCGAGATCGCCGACGAGTTCATCGCGGCGCTCGTCGCCGAGGCCGCGACCTACCGGTGCGGTGACGGCGCCGACCCGCGGACGAAGATGGGACCGCTCGTCGACGAGCGTCAGCGCCAGATCGTCCAACGTCACGTCGACGACGCCATCACCAAGGGCGCCACCGTGCTGACCGGCGGGTCCCTCCCCGACTCCGCGGGGTATTTTTATCCGGCTACCGTGCTCACAGACGTGACGTCCGATATGGTCGTCATGCGTGAGGAAACATTCGGGCCGGTGGCGCCCGTGCAGGTGGTGGACACCTTCGCAGAAGGGATCCGACTCGCTTGCGATTCCGAGTTCGGTCTTGCCGCAACCGTATACACCGACCGCGCCGAACATGCCCGCGCGGCGCTCGACATCTCAGCGGGGATGGTCTGGATCAACCACTGGCAGGGCGGCGGGATGGTCCGGATGTTCGAACCCGCCCGCAACAGCGGACTGGGCGCAACCGGTGGACGGGCCGCCTATGATGCGGCCACCAGAGCTGTGTCCGTCAGTCACGACACCGCGATGCGCGCACACATGGGCGTCTGACCGCCGTACGCATCCGTGTCCGGGCCGCGCCGCCAGGAGCCACAGGTGATGGGACAACGTCCGGCCGGCAGGAGCAGTCGAAGCCGCACCCCACTGACGTCGTTGGTCGGCCGATCCGAACAGATCGATGAGGTCATCAGCGCCTTCAACGACGCGCGCCTGGTCTCACTGGTCGGTGTCGGCGGGATCGGCAAGAGTCGGCTCGCGGCAGCCGTCGCGGCCGAGTCCGAGCCGCACCTGGCCGACGGGGTCGCGGTGATCGAGCTCGGTGCCGTGACCGATCCGCGTCACCTGCCGCAACTCGTACGCGAGGCCATCGCACCCACGAGCAACCAGCAGGTGTCGCTCGAGGATCTGCTCTCGCGGCGCGAGATGCTGATGGTGCTGGACGGTTGCGAGCATCTGATCCCCGATGTCGCGGAGTTCACCGCCGAGATCCTCGAATGCACTCCCGGACTGAGAGTTCTCGCGACGTCGCGCCTCCCACTGTCAATCCCAGGCGAACATCTGTTCCATGTCCCCGGACTCCGGGTCGCCGACGTCGGCGCGGAGCGCCCCAGCGAGTCCGCAGAGCTGTTTCGCTCCCGCGCTCGCGCAGTGACCGGACAGACCTCGCTCGGATCTCTGCCCATCGTCGAAGAGCTCTGCCGCCGCCTCGACGGGCTCCCGCTGGCCATCGAACTGGCCGCCATCCGCACCCGCACCATGAGCGTCGAGGAATTGCTGGCGGGGATCAACAACCGATTCGCCCTGCTGCGTGCCAGTAGTCAGGGCACCGAACCGCGATCGATAGACGCAGTGCTCCGATGGAGCTGGGAGCAGTGCACACCCGACGAACAGCAACTGTGGGCGGAGTTCTCGATCTTCGTCGGCGCGATCCCGCTCGGTTCGATCACCGATGTGTGCGGTTTCAGCGACACCCTGGCGACCGCCGACATCATCGACGGTCTCGTGCAGCGCTCCCTCCTCGTACGGCAGGACACTCCGCGTGGGGTCACCTTCCGTATGCTCGACACCATCGCGGCATTCGGAGCCCAGATGCTGGCCGCTACCCCGGATCGCGCCGTTGAGCTGAGGGCGCGACACGCACGCCACTACGCATCGATCGCCGCCGGGATCTCCGACAGCTGGTTCGGCCCGGAACAGCAGCGCAAGAGCGAACTGCTCCGTACCCACATCCCCAATTTCCGTGCCGCCTACAACTATTGCCTGCCACACGCGGAACTCGCCGACACCGCGGTCTCCATGTTCGCCGACCTGTGGACCTATTGGGTCGCAAGCGGACAACTCCGTGAAGCACGTGTCTGGGCCGGCCAGCTCGTCGCGGCCGCGCCCCCTGAACACGAACGCGCCCTGTGGGTCGCCGGCTGGGTGGAGCTGCTCCTCGGCGATCTCGACACGGCAGAGATCCACCTCGACGTCTGCCGGCGCAACAGTGCGCCGACCACCCGTGCCAACTACCTGTCGGACAGTCTCCTCGCGGCCTGTCGCGCAATTCGGGGGGACTTCGACTTCGCCGCCGACCGCTATCGTGCCGCAATCGCACAGGCAACCGCCGCCGACGACACCTTCGCAGTCACCTTGCTCACCCAGAACCATGCCGAACTCGCGACGATCAGTGGCGACGTGACCGGCGGACTCGCATCGTGCGCCGACGTCGAGGCGATCTGTGAACGACACAACGAACGGTGGATCTATTCGCACACCCTCTGGGTGGAGGCGCTCGGCGCACTCATGCAGGACCGCTATGACGACGCGATCACCCACGCCTCGTCGTCCCTCGAGCTGAAGTCGTCGATCCACGATCTGCTCGGCACCGCGCTGGTCGCAGAAACGCTCGCCTGGGCTAGCGCGCTTCGCGCGGACCTGCACACCGCAGCGGTCATTCTGGGAGCCACATCGGCGTACTGGCAGGGCACCGACACACCACTCCTGGGATTCGCGCAGCTCCAGAAGCTCCATGCACGCTGCCTCGACCTGCTCGACCGCGGGCTGGATCCCGACAGTCGTGTCCGGGCCGAATCAGATGGTGCGCGAATCGGATTGGAAGGCCTGGCCGGACTCATGGACACCGGCGGGGACCTGCGCGCGGCGTCGACCCGGCCCGCGGCACGTATTGCTCAGCTGACCCGGCGGGAACGCGAGATCGCCGAGCTGGTCCGAATCGGACTCAGTAACAGACAGATCGCCCACCGCCTGTACATCAGCGTGCGGACGGTCGAGACGCACGTATCGCACATCCTCGCCAAACTCGGACTCTCCAGACGCGGAGAGATCGAGGCGACCCTCGATGAATCGGGCCCCGAACGACTCTGACCGGGCCGGCGAGAGCGCTCGTCGTCGAAACCGGGCGGCGCCATACAACCGCCACCGACGCCTACTCGGAGCCGGAGGCCGCCAACCGTAGCAGCTGCCCGGCCGTCGCATCGGGAAGATAGGCGCGCGACACCGCCAATCCGATACGGGGAAGGTCTGATTCGTCGCGGAACGCCAGGTACACCGGCTCATAGCGCGGGTTGAACTTCTTCTTGAACGTGTGCAGTGACCGGAACCCGTAGTAGGGCTCGAGCGCGGCGCCGAGTGCGTCGAGCAGCTTGTCGAGCGACTCGGGCTCGAAATCCTCGGTCCGGGCCAGCGGTGCGCCGGAGAGCGAGATGAACTGCGCACCCTCGTCTTTGAACGCCACCGCCGACGAGGCGATCAGATACTCGACCACCGGCCCGAAGCCGTCGGTCCGCCGGCGCATGATGTCGAGGGTCCAGCCCGCCACCTCCCCGCCCGGCGCGTAGACCGGCAACCACGACAGCACCCCGTGCACGTTGCCCTCCTGGTCCACCGCCAACGCGACCCGCACCGCCGGGTCCATCGCCTCCTCGACACTGCCGAGGGTGAAGCCCATCTCGGGTAAGTCCTTGTCTCCCACCCATTCTTCGGAGATGGCGCGCACCTGGCTCTTCACCGCGAACGACTCGTCGGGCAGCGTCACCATCCGCATGGAGATGTCCTGCTTGGTGGCCTTGTTCATTGCCGAACGCACGTGCTGCCACGGCTTGCCCTTGAACTCCAGCCCGGGCAGGTCGACGATCGTGTCCTCGGCGATCTGCACACTCAACCACCCGCGGCCGGTGACGACCTCCGAGGTCGCCGACCCGATGGAGAACCAGCACGGCGTCGCGCCGGTGCTCTCGGCGAGGTCGACGAAGGCGTCCACCGCTTCGGCGAGGCGACCCGGAGCACATACCGGATCGGCCAGCGCCAGAAGCGTTCCCACGTGCTTCTGGTAGGTCACCACGGCCTGGCCGTCGGCGTCGCCCTCGGCCCCGGAGAACTGGTAGTGGTTTCCCGGCCAGGTGGTCATCCACGACATCGTCCCGCCGCCGTGTTCACGCAGCAACGCCTTTACACGCTCGACCGGGTCGGCGTCGGAATCACCGCCGACGTGCCGCACACGCCATGGCACCGCGAACGCGAACCGTCCGGGGATGAGGATCGCCAGGACCAGCACCCACAGCAGTGTGGTACCCAGTGTCACCGCACCTTCGGTCTCCACGTCGGTGAAGATGATGAGCACCAGCGCCAGGACGGTGAGGATCACGTTGAGCGCACCGAGAACGACCGCCACCCACCACGCCCAGCGCTTCCCGCGCCGGAGCTGGTCGGCGATCGCGACGTTGATGACGAGGCCGATGAGCATCGTGAAGACGGAGTCGTCACCGGCGTCGGTCGGGCCCAGCGGCCCGCTGCCCGGGAACAGGAAGACCATCAGATTGGCGGCCGCGATCACCAGCAGTGCAGCGCAACCCAGCATGCGAACCTCACGCCGTGTGCGCGGCACGTAGCCACGTTCGTTGGTGGCGAAGAACTTCTCGCCGACGACCAGCATGATCACCGCGGCCAGAACGTATTCGACGGAGGCCAAGGTCCCCTGGAACAAGAACGCGATCGCGACGACCGCACCGAGGATCACACGCACCCGCAGTCGCCACGGCGAACGCACCGTCGCCGAGGCGACCGCGACGGCCGACACCACCAGCGCGCCGACACCCGTGGCACGAGAATCGGCCAGCTCCTCGGCCCAGCGCCACGAGGTCAGCTCCGAGGACAACAACCACAGCATCGCAACCGTGAGCAGGCAGGAGATGAGGTGACCGCCGACGCCGACGAGGATCGCCCGGACGGTGCCGAGTTGCCATTCGGCCCAGCCCATTCCGACGACGATGGCCAGCACGGCGATCACGTAGAGCCACGGCCCGGGTTCGACGAAGGCCGAGCTGAAGGGCGTCCAGAACTTGCCTTCTCGGAGTGCGGGCAACCCGAAGGCGACCTCGCGGTACCACGACTTGTCGTTCGCCCGCCCCCACAGTGACCCGGTGACGATTCCGACGACGAGAAGAGCGACGGTCAGGGCCGCCGTGAACGGGAGACGACGAAGGGCAACTGACCATGACACATCGACATGCATGGTCAACCGTACGACGCCGAGGTGCCGCCTACATGCTCATCGGTATGACCCGTCACGGAAACGAGCGGGGTTTCCACACACTGGGCCGGGGCAACAACAGGTCGGAACCGTTGGCAGAAGCACCGGCATGACTGCCAGACGTCGTTTCGACGAGGCGACTTCGATCGAAGTCGCGCCGTCGAATTGAGGTCTGGGAGTTCGTGTAGTTCCGGCGGGGAAGTGCGCCGACCGTTCAGCTCGGCCGTGGCGTCAGGATCCGGGGTCCGTCGGCGGTGACCGCGACGGTGTGTTCCCAATGCGCCGAGCGCGATCCGTCGTCGGTCACGACGGTCCAGTCGTCGTCGAGGACCGTGGTGTCGGTGGTGCCGAGGGTCAGCATAGGCTCGATCGCCAGCGTCGAACCGATCACCAGCAGCGGGCCCTTGCCTGGCTCGCCCTCGTTCGCGAGGAACGGGTCCATGTGCATCTCGCGACCGATGCCGTGGCCGCCGTAACCGTCGACGATGCCGAAGGGCCGTCCGAATTTCTTTTCCGCCGCGCGTGTGCCGAGCTCGATCGCATGGGAGATGTCGGTCAGGCGGGCGCCGTCGATCATCGCGGCGATCCCCGCCTCCATCGACAGCCGGGTCGCCTCGGAGAGCTCTTCGTCGGCGGCGGACAGCTCGCCGACGCCGAACGTCCATGCCGAGTCGCCGTGCCAACCGTCGAGAACCGCACCGCAGTCGATCGACACCAGGTCGCCGGCGGCGAGAACGACGTCGGCCGACGGGATCCCGTGGACGACGACCTCGTTCACCGAGCTGCAGATCGAACCGGGGAACCCGTGGTAGCCCTTGAACGACGGGACCGCGCCGGCCTCGCGGATGACGGTCTCGGCCACCTCGTCGAGATCCAGCGTGGTCACACCCGGTGTCGACGCCGCGCGTACTGCCACCAGCGCCGCACCGACCACCGCCCCCGCGGCGGCCATCGCGTCCAGCTCGCCCGCAGAACGGAACGGGACGCGCTTGCGTTTACGAAAGCCCATGGGAGACGGCGGTTCGTGGGGTGCGCGTCAGGAGACGCCGGCGCCGAGGGCGCTCAGCACACGCTGGTGGACACCCTGGATGTCGCCCACCGCGTCGATCGTCTTGACCTGGTCGCCGTAATAGGCGAGCAGCGGCGAGGTCTCCTTGTTGTAGACGTCCATCCGGTTGCGGATGACCTCTTCGGTGTCGTCGGCGCGGCCACGGGCGAGCATGCGCTCGACGACGACGTCGGTGTCGACGACGAAGGACAGCACAGCGTCGAGCGAGGCGTCGAGGGCCGCGAGGATCTCCTTGAGAGCGTCGGCCTGCTCGGTCGAACGCGGGAATCCGTCGAGGATGAAGCCCTTCGTGGCGTCGGGCTCGCTGACACGGGCGCGAACCATGTCCACGGTGATCTCCGACGGCACGAGGTTGCCCGCGTCGAGGTACTTCTTGGCCTCGACACCGACGGCGGTTCCCTGTGAGATGTTGGCGCGGAACAGGTCACCGGTGGAGATGTGCGGGATTCCGAGAGCTTCGCTGAGGAGTTCCGCCTGGGTGCCCTTACCTGCGCCGGGGGGGCCGAGGATGACAAGTCTCATTTGAGGAACCCTTCGTACTTGCGTTGCATCAATTGGCTGTTGATCTGCTTCATCGTGTCCAGGCCGACGCCCACCATGATCAGCACGGCCGTACCGCCGAACGGCAGGTTCTGGACGTTCCCGCTGTTGCCGATCTCGAGGAACAGGTTCGGCAGGACCGCGATGATGCCGAGGTAGATCGATCCCGGCAGAGTGATGCGACTCAACACGTAGCCGAGGTACTCCGCGGTCGGGGCGCCCGGCCTGATGCCCGGGATGAATCCACCATACTTCTTCATCTCGTCGGCACGTTCTTCCGGATTGAACGTCACCGCCACGTAGAAGTACGTGAAGAAGATGATCATCAGGAAGTAGACCGCGATGTAGACCCCGTTGCTGGGATCGGTCAGGTACTTGGTGACGTAGTCCTGCCATGTCGACTGCGTGCCGTCCGCGCTGCGTGTGAGTTCCACGATCAGCTGCGGCAGGTACAGCAGCGACGAGGCGAAGATGACGGGGATGACGCCCGCCTGGTTCACCTTCAGGGGCAGGTACGTCGACGAGCCGCCGTACATCTTGCGGCCGACCATGCGTTTGGCGTACTGCACCGGGATTCGGCGCTGGCCCTGCTCGATGAACACGACGCCGGCGACGATGATCAGCGCTGCGAGACAGACGAGCGCGAAGACGAGTCCGCCGCGGGTGTTGAGGATGGTGCGACCCTCGGCCGGGATGCGCGCGGCGATACCGGCGAAGATCAGCAGCGACATGCCGTTGCCGATACCGCGTTCGGTGATGAGCTCGCCGAACCACATGACCACACAGGCACCGGCGGTCATGACGAGCACGATGATCGAGAGACCGAAGATGCTCTGGTCGTTGAGGACCTCACCGCTCTGCGCACAACTCTGTGGGAGGAGCTGGCCGCGGTCGGCGAGGGCCACGATGCCGGTGGACTGCAACAGGGCGAGCGCGACGGCGAGATAACGCGTGTACTGCGTCATCTTGGCCTGGCCGGCCTGGCCTTCCTTACGCAGCTGCTCGAACCGCGGGATGACCACGGTGAGCAGCTGGACGATGATGGATGCCGTGATGTACGGCATGATGCCGATCGCGAACACCGACAGCTGCAGCAGCGCGCCGCCGGAGAACAGGTTGATCAGGGAGTAGACCGAGCTCGATTCGCCGGCGGACACCTCGTCGAGGCACGCCTGCACAGCCTGATAGTCGACGCCCGGCGATGGGACCGTGGCGCCGAGCCGATACAGGATGATGATGCCGAGAACGAAGAGGATCTTCTTCCTCAGGTCCGGCGTCCGAATGGCCGCGAAGAGGGGGGAAAGCACTAACTCCTCCTAGGAACGACCACGCGAGGCGTACGTTCCGGGTCGTTGCGGACCCGGCCCCGTGTGCTCGGCAATCGACGATGATCTTTCGGGATGCGGCGATCTGTGCGGATGCGGCAGAACAACGTCTGAGACTCTAACAGTCACGCGGAAGAAGCCGGTCGGACGGCAGCGGGTGGCTGCCGTCCGACCGGCTGTCAGATCCGTCAGAGCTCGGTGACGCTGCCACCGGCAGCGGCGATTTTCTCCTTGGCGGAAGCGGTGAACTTGTCGGCGGTGATGTCGACCTTGACCGACAGGTCACCGTCGCCGAGAACCTTCACCAGCTTGTTCTTGCGCACGGCCCCGGCGGCGACGAGCTCGTCGACGCCGATGGTGCCGCCCTGCGGGAACAGGCGCGCGATGTCGCCGACGTTGACGACCTGGTACTCGATCCGGTTGCGGTTGGTGAAGCCCTTGAGCTTCGGCAGCCGCATGTGGATCGGCATCTGGCCACCCTCGAAGCCGGCCGGCACGTTCTTGCGCGCCTTGGTGCCCTTGGTGCCGCGACCGGCGGTCTTACCCTTGGACCCCTCACCGCGACCCACGCGGGTCTTGTCGGTCTTCGACCCCGGAGCAGGGCGAAGGTGATGGAGTTTGATGGTCATGCTTGAACCTCTTCGACTGTCACGAGGTGACGAACCGCTTTGATGAGGCCGCGGTTGATCGGCGTGTCCTCGCGGGTGACGGTCTTGCGGATGCCCTTCAGGCCGAGGGTCCGCAGGCTGTCACGCTGGTTGCTCTTGGTACCGATGGTGCCCTTGACCTGGGTGATCTTCAGCTGAGCCATGGTGATCAGACCCCCTGTCCTGCGCGAGCGCGGAGCATACCGGCGGGAGCGACGTCCTCGATCGGCAGGCCACGACGGGCCGCGACCTCTTCGGGACGCTGCAGCATCTTGAGAGCCGCCACGGTGGCGTGGACGACGTTGATGGCGTTGTCCGAGCCGAGGCTCTTGGCGAGGACGTCGTGGACGCCCGCGCACTCGAGCACGGCACGCACCGCGCCACCGGCGATCACACCGGTACCGGGGCTGGCCGGGCGGAGCATGACGACACCGGCCGCGGCCTCACCCTGAACAGGGTGGGTGACGGTCGCGCCGATCATCGGGACGCGGAAGAAGTTCTTGCGAGCCTCTTCGACACCCTTCTGGATCGCGGCCGGAACTTCCTTGGCCTTGCCGTAGCCGACGCCGACCATTCCCTGGCCGTCGCCGACGACCACGAGAGCGGTGAACGAGAAACGACGTCCACCCTTGACCACCTTCGACACGCGGTTGATGGTCACCACGCGCTCGAGCTGGTTGCGGTCCTGGTCGCGACCGCCACGGTCGCGACGGTCACGACCGCCGCCACCGCCACGACGGTCGTTGCCGCCGCCGGCTGCATTGTTCTGGTTGTTGTCGTTACCGGCGGGTCCGTTTCCGCCGTCACGCTGACGTCCGGGCATCAGAGGTTCCCTCCGGTCATGTGGGTAAAGCTGGTGTAGATGGTCATCAGAAGCTCAGGCCTCCCTCGCGGGCGGCGTCGGCGAGCGCAGCGATACGGCCGTGGTAGCCCTTGCCGCCATGGTCGAACACGATGGCCTCGACACCGGCGGCCTTGGCACGGGCGGCGATCAGTTCGCCGACCTTGCGGGCCTGCGCCGACTTGTCTCCGCCGGACGCACGCACGTCGGCCTCGATCGTCGATGCCGCGGCGAGCGTCTTGCCTGCCAGGTCGTCGATGAGCTGCACGTGGATGTGGCGCGAGCTGCGCTTGACCGCGAGACGGGGACGAGCGGGGGTGCCGCTGACCTTCTTGCGGAGACGGAAGTGACGGTTGGTCGTCGCCTTGCGACGACGCGTCGACACGTCCTTGCCCACTGGCTTGCGCACTGTCTTGGTAGCTGAATCACTCATGGCTTACTTACCCGTCTTTCCGACCTTGCGACGGATCTGCTCACCCTCGTAGCGAATGCCCTTGCCCTTGTAGGGGTCCGGGCGACGCAGGCGGCGGATGACCGCCGAGATCTCGCCGACTTGCTGCTTGTCGATACCCGTGACCGAGAACTTGGTCGGGGACTCCACGGCGAAAGTGATGCCAGAGGGAGCCTCGATCGGCACGGGATGGCTGTAACCGAGCGCGAACTCGAGGTCACTGCCCTTGGCCTGCACGCGGTAACCGACACCGAAGATCTCCATCTTCTTGGTGTAGCCCTGCGTGACCCCGATGACGAGGTTGTTGACCAGTGTCCGGCTCAGACCGTGCAGCGCACGGCTGCGACGCTCGTCGTTCGGACGGGTCACGACGATGGAGTTGTCCTCCTTGGCGACCACGATGGGCTCCGACACGGTGAGCGAGAGCTCACCCTTGGGGCCCTTCACGGTGACTTTCTGGCCGTCGATGGTGACGTCCACGCCCGCGGGGATCTCGATGGGGTTCTTTCCGATACGCGACATAGTGTTACCTCCCCCTACCAGACGTAGGCGAGGACTTCGCCGCCCACGCCCTGGTTGGCTGCCTGGCGATCGGTGAGCAGGCCCGACGACGTGGAGATGATGGCCACGCCGAGGCCGCCCAGAACCTTGGGCAGGTTTGTGGACTTTGCATAAACCCGAAGGCCCGGCTTGGAGACGCGGCGCAGTCCGGCGATGGAGCGCTCACGGCTGGGGCCGTACTTCAGGGAGACGACGAGGCTCTTGCCGACTTCCGCGTCTTCGGTGCGGTAGTCGGTGATGTAGCCCTCGCGCTTGAGGATCTCGGCGATGTTCACCTTGATCTTCGACGACGGGAGTTTCACCTCGTCGTGGTACGCCGAGTTGGCGTTGCGCAGACGTGTCAAGAAGTCTGCGATGGGGTCAGTCATGGTCATGGGTGACCGTCAACCTTTCTCGTAGCGGTTCCCATACAACGCCGATCTGTGGAGAGGATCTCCGTGACCTGCGGTGGGCCTTCTACGAAGTGGATAGTGTTTCTGAAGGTTCTCGCCGCCGGTGCCCTTGGCTTTTCGCCGGCACCGGAGACTATTCAGTTGTGTCCCGGACACCTGAGGTGCACAGGCAACCGGTCTAGTGTAGAGAATCCGCAGCGTAGACCCAAATCGGTGCTGCGGGCCTCCCCGCTCACGCCGGGCATCACCGACTCTACGGACCGTCGTCCGGTGAGAACGAGCACGCCGGTCCCACTCCTCCGCGGGGGTGCCGGAAAGCTCCGGGATCAATGGCGAAAACGAGGTGCGGCGCGACCCGATTCGTCTGTCCACCTCTCGCCGCCGTTCATTTCCGTCTGGCCCGTTGTGCAACGAAACGGAATCGATCGTTGCAATTCCGACACATCGTGCGGCGGCGATGCCAAGGTCGTTGACATGGACTCGACCCGCTTGCCAGACCTCGTCGAGCAGCTACTGGCGGCCGCGCACGAGGCCAGCAGCCGACGCGCCGCCCACACGCTGTACGGCGACTCCTCCCGTCACCTGAGACAGACGGTGATCGCGCTGACCGCGGGTGCGTCACTGTCCGATCACGACAGTCCGACTGAGGCCACTCTCCTGGTCCTGCATGGGAAGGTCACCCTGACCACGCCCGATGACAGCTGGGAAGGGTCGGCCGGCGACCTGGTGACGGTCCCCGCCGCGCGCCACGGTCTCAGAGCCCAGGACGACGCGGCGGTGCTGCTGACCGTCGCCACCCGCTGACCGTGCCGAGCTGCCGGTGCCGGGGCTCCCGGTACCGACGCCGCGCCTGAGCCTGCTGCCCGGATGCGTCTGGAGAACCGGCGTCCGGCGTCCGTCATGATCGGCGTGAGTACGGCGCGTAAATGCACGCAATGGTGAACTGATACGCATTCTCTGTCTCATCGGAATGCATTCTCCCAACCCATTTTCGGACATTTCCGTCGCTGTTCCGAATTCGCCGTTGACGCAGATCTGCTCTCCGTATCGTGACGCCCATGGCCCGGTCAGACGAGGTACAGGGCGCCGCAGCCACCGCCCTGCTCGACATCGGCAGGTTCTTCACCCGCTGGGACGAAACCGATGATCGTCGTGCGGTCTTCCGCGACGGCGGCCGTGCGGGCGATGTCTTCTACCGGGACCGTTGGAGTCACGACAAGGTCGTGCGTTCCACCCATGGGGTGAACTGCACGGGCTCCTGCTCGTGGAAGGTCTACGTCAAGGACGGGATCATCACCTGGGAGACCCAGGAGACCGACTACCCGTCGGTGGGCCCGGACCGCCCTGAATACGAGCCACGCGGGTGCCCACGCGGAGCCGCGTTCTCGTGGTACACCTACTCCCCCACCCGCGTACGGCACCCGTATGCCCGTGGCGTGCTGGTCGAGATGTACCGGCAGGCCAAGGCACGGCTGCAGGATCCGGTGCTGGCCTGGGCCGACGTCGTGTCCGACCCACTGCGCCGGCGTTCCTACCAGCAGGCCCGCGGCAAGGGCGGTCTCGTCCGCGTGACCTGGGACGAGGCCATCGAGATGGCGGCCGCCGCCCATGTCCACACCATCAAGACCTACGGCCCCGACCGGTGCGCCGGTTTCTCGCCGATCCCGGCGATGTCGATGGTCAGCCACTGCGTCGGCACCCGCTTCATCCAGCTCATCGGCGGGGTGATGACGTCGTTCTACGACTGGTACGCCGACCTTCCCGTGGCCAGCCCGCAGGTGTTCGGCGACCAGACCGACGTTCCCGAGTCGGGCGACTGGTGGGACGCGACCTACCTGATGATGTGGGGTTCGAACGTCCCGGTCACGCGCACCCCGGACGCGCACTGGATGGCCGAGGTGCGCTACCGGGGCACCAAGGTGGTGACGGTCAGCCCCGACTACGCCGACAACACCAAGTTCGCCGACGAATGGCTGCCCGCCCAGGCCGGCACCGACGGTGCGCTCGCGATGGCGATGGGGCATGTCATCCTCACCGAGTTCTTCGTCGAACGCACCACCGGGTTCTTCGACGACTACGTGCGCCGCTTTACCGATCTGCCTTTCCTCGTCCATCTCGACGAGCACCCCGAGCACCCCGGGCACTACGTCGGGGGGAAGTTCGTGACGGCGGACGAACTGGACCCCCAGACGGGCGAGACCCCTGCCCCCACTCCCACCGAGGACGTCTGGAAGACGGTGTTCTGGGACGAGGAGAGCGGCCGGCCGGCGGTCCCCAACGGTTCGATGGGATTCCGGTACGCCGACTCCGGTGAGGGCCGCTGGAACCTCGACCTCGAGGACGCGCGACCGGCACTGACCCTGATGGGCGAGGGCGCCGAGATGGTCCCGGTCGCCTTGCCCGTCTTCGACGCACCGGACGGCAGCGGTGCGGTCATCCGGCGGGGCGTACCCGCGCGGCGGATCGGCGGGCGGCTGGTCACCACCGTCTTCGACCTGATGCTCGCCCAGTACGGCGTCGCCCGGGACGGTCTTCCGGGCGAGTGGCCGTCCGGCTACGACGACCCCGCCACCCCGTACACCCCTGCGTGGCAGGCCGAGATCACCGGGGTGCCGGCCGCCGCCGCGATCCGCATCGCCCGCGAATTCGCCGCCAATGCAGAGGAATCCGGTGGCCGGTCGATGATCATCATGGGCGCCGGGGTCTGCCAGTGGTTCCACGGGGACGCGACGTATCGCGCGATCCTGTCGCTGCTCATCCTCACCGGGTGCATGGGCCGCAACGGCGGCGGCTGGGCGCATTACGTGGGCCAGGAGAAGTGCCGTCCGATCACCGGCTGGATCTCCCTGGCGAACGCGCTGGACTGGAGCCGCCCGCCGCGCACCATGACCGGCACGTCGTACTGGTACATGCACACCGGGCAGTGGCGCAACGACGGATACTCGACGGCTTCACTCGCCTCCCCCCTCGCCCGCGGCACGATGGACCACGAGCACACCGCCGACGCCATCGCCCAGTCCGCGCGACTGGGCTGGATGCCCTTCTATCCCCAGTTCTCCACCAACCCACTCGACGTCGCCGACGAGGCGTCGGCGGCCGTCGAGCGCGGCGAGGCCACCGACGTCGCCGGTTATGTCGCCGAGCAACTCCGGAGCGGCGATCTGACGCCGGCGATCTCCGATGTCGACGCCCCGGAGAACTGGCCGCGGACACTGGTCCTGTGGCGCTCCAACCTTCTCGGCTCGTCGGCGAAGGGCAACGAGTACTTCCTGCGGACGCTGCTCGGCACCCATCACAACGTGCTGGGCACCGAACAACCCGACACTCCCCGCCCGAGCGAGGTCCGTTGGCACGACGAGGCACCCGAGGGCAAACTCGACCTGCTGCTGTCCGCGGACTTCCGGATGACCTCCACGACGCTGTTGTCCGACATCGTGCTGCCGGCCGCGACGTGGTACGAGAAGTACGACCTCTCCTCCACGGACATGCACCCGTTCGTCCACGCCTTCACCCCGGCCATCGATCCGCCGTGGGAGGCGAAGTCCGATTTCGACCTGTTCCATCGCCTGGCCCGCAAGCTGTCGGACATGGCGCGGACCCATCTCGGGACACGACATGACCTCGTGAGTGTGCCTCTGCAGCACGACACTCCGGGCGAGACCGCACAACCGCACGGCCGGGTCGTCGACTGGCGGCACACCGGAGAGCGTGGCCGACCCGGTAAGAACATGCCCAATTTCAGTGTGGTGGAACGTGATTACACGTCGATCGCGGACAAGCTGGCCGCCATCGGCCCCCTCGCGGACTCACTCGGGTTCACCGTCAAGAACGTCACCTACCCCCTCGAAGAACAGACTCGCCGACTGGCCGAGTCCAACGGGGTGATGCTGGGCGGAGCCGGCGACGGGCGACCCGCCATCGACACCGACGTGAAACTCGCCGAGGCGATCCTGACACTGTCGGGCACCACCAACGGCGAACTGGCCCTCGCCGGCTTCGAACAACTCCAGCGGCGGGTGGGCGTGCAGCTCGACGACCTCGCGCGCGGCTCGGAGGAGAAACACATCCGGTTCGCCGACACGCAGAAGGCGCCGGTGGCCGTGATCACCTCCCCGGAGTGGTCGGGTTCGGAGACCGGCGGCCGGCGCTACGCCCCGTTCACGGTGAACATCGAGCGGCTCAAGCCTTTTCACACCCTCACCGGTCGGATGCACTTCTATCTCGACCACGACTGGATGATCGACATGGGTGAGTCGTTCCCGATCTACCGGCCGCCGCTGGACATGCACCGGCTGTTCGGTGAGCCCAAACTCGGTCCCGACGGCACCCGGGAGATCACCGTCCGCTACCTGACGCCGCACAACAAGTGGTCCATCCATTCCGAGTATCAGGACAACCTGCTCATGCTGTCCCTCTCGCGCGGTGGTCCGACCGCGTGGCTGAGCCCGCAGGACGCCGCGTCGATCGACGTCGCCGACAACGACTGGATCGAATGCGTCAACTCCAACGGCGTCTTCGTCTGCCGGGCGATCGTCAGCCACCGGATGCCCACGGGGGTCTGCTACGTCCATCACGCCCAGGAGCGCACCATCGACGTGCCGAAGTCGGAGGCGACCGGCCGCCGTGGCGGCATCCACAACTCGGCGACCCGGCTGTTGGTGAAGCCGACGCACCTCATCGGCGGTTACGCCCAGTTGTCCTACGCCTTCAACTATCTCGGCCCGACCGGCAATCAGCGCGACATGGTCTCGACCATTCGCAAGCGGAACCAGGAGGTGACCTACTGATGCGAGTCATGGCTCAGGTCGGGATGGTGATGAATCTCGACAAATGCATCGGCTGCCACACCTGCTCGGTCACGTGCAAACAGGCCTGGACCAATCGGGCGGGCACCGAGTACGTCTGGTTCAACAACGTCGAAACCCGTCCCGGACAAGGATATCCGCGCCGCTACGACGACCAGGAGACATGGCGCGGGGGCTGGCGGCTCAACCGCAACGGCAAGCTGCGGCTGCGCGCCGGTGGGCGACTGCAGAAACTGCTGACCCTTTTCGCGAGTCCGGTCCAGCCCACGATCGACGACTACTACGAGCCGTGGACCTACGACTACCAGACCCTCATCGACGCCCCGCTGGGGGACGACTTCCCCGTCGCACGACCCAAGTCGCTGCTCACCGGTGAGGACACCAAGGTCACCTGGTCGGCGAACTGGGACGACAACCTCGGCGGCGGACCGGAACTCGCCTCGCGTGACCCGATCGTCGAGAAGCTCCGCCGCGAGTCCGAGGACGCGATCAGGTTCAGCTTCGAGCAGACCTTCATGTTCTATCTGCCGCGCATCTGCGAACACTGCCTCAACCCGTCGTGCATGGCGTCGTGCCCGTCGGGTGCGATCTACAAGCGCAGCGAGGACGGGATCGTGCTGGTCGATCAGGACAGGTGCCGGGGCTGGCGGCAGTGCATCACCGGATGTCCTTACAAGAAGATCTATTTCAACCACAAATCCGGCAAGGCCGAGAAGTGCACGCTGTGTTATCCGCGCATCGAGGTCGGGCAGCCCACCGTGTGTTCGGAGACCTGCGTCGGCCGCCTGCGGTACCTCGGGATCTTCCTCTACGACGCCGACGCCGTCACCGCGGCCGCCTCCGTCCCGGACGAGCACGACCTGTACGAGGCCCAACTCGACCTGATGCTGGACCCCGAGGATCCCGATGTCATCGCCGCGGCCCGCGCCGACGGCATCCCCGACGACTGGCTGGCGGCGGCGCGGCGCTCACCGGTGTACGCGCTGGCGAAGAAGTTTCGTGTCGCGTTGCCCTTGCATCCCGAATACCGCACCATGCCGATGGTCTGGTACGTCCCGCCGCTGTCGCCCATCGTCGATCTGCTCGCCGAACAGGGACACGACGCCGAGAGCCCCGGCACCCTCTTCGGGGCCATCGAGGCATTGCGCATCCCCGTCGAGTACCTGGCCGAACTGTTCACCGCAGGCGACACCGACGTGATCGAGACCGTGCTGCGCCGGCTGGCCGCCATGCGTGCCTACATGCGCGACGTCACTCTGGGCCGCGATCCCGACAGCTCCATCCCGGCGGCGGTGGGCATGACCGAGGAACAGGTCTACGAGATGTACCGGCTGATGGCCATCGCCAAATACGATGAGCGCTACGTGATCCCGACCGCTCACGTCGAACAGGCCGCGAGGCTCGACGAGATGGCGTGTGCACTCGACTACGACGAGGGTCCCGGAATGTTCGACTCGTCACCCTTCGGCGAGGCGAGCGGCACGCCCGCGCCGGTCTCGGTGGAGACGTTCCATGCGCTCAAACAACGCCAGACGACCGACACCGCGGCAGGCGAACACACCATGGCGGGACGCACGAACCTGCTGAACTGGGACGGAAACGGCGCTCCCACCGGCCTTTTCCCCGAACGTGCGGGCCGGGAGCACGGCGGTACGCCGGACAGGGACAGCAGATGAGAACCCTGCGTGCCCTCGACCGCCGGGCGCGCCACACCACCGACCCACGGGTGATCCACCAGATAGGTTCGTGGTGCCTGAGCTACCCCGACGACGAGGTGCTCTCACGCGTGGGGTTGATGCGGGCCGCACTCGACGAGCAGCCGGATGGCCCGGCAGCGCAACAACTGCGGCTCACCGTCGATCATCTCGCCGACGTCGATGCGACCACCCTGCGGCGCGACTACATCGAACTCTTCGACCTCTCCAAGCGCCACACGCTCTACCTGTCGTACTGGACCGACGGCGACACCAGGCGGCGAGGAACCTCGCTCGGGGAGTTCAAACAGCTCTACCGCGACAGCGGATTCCTCGTCGACCTCCGCGGCGAGTTGCCCGACCATCTGCCGATCGTGCTGGAGTTCTCCGCGCGCGCCGACCTGCGCCGGGGCATCGAGCTGCTCGAAACGCACCGTGCCGCACTCGAATTGATCAAGTTCGCATTACTCGAGGCATCGTCGCCGTACGCCGGTGCGGTCGGCGCCGTGTGTGCGACGTTGCCGAGCCCGTCGCCGGCGGACCGCGAGTCGGCGATGGCACGATGCCGATCCGTCCCGACCGAGACGGTGGGCCTGGAACCCTTCGACCCACGACTGCTCCCCATCAACCCGACCTGACCCGACCCCGGTCGGCCAACCGAACAAGAGGTGACGCGTGGACATCTTCCTGTGGGGCGTGGTTCCCTACGCGACCCTCGGCCTGCTGATCGGCGGGACCATCTGGCGCTACCGCTACGACAAGTTCGGCTGGACGACGAGATCATCGGAGCTCTACGAGTCCCGACTGCTGAGGGTGGCCTCGCCGCTGTTCCACTACGGCGTGCTGGTGGTGATCGTCGGACACGCGGTCGGGCTGCTGATCCCGGAGTCCTGGACCGCTGCGATCGGGGTGTCGGAGACCGCATATCACTGGGGCGCCGGGGTCTTCGGACTGCTCGCCGCGGTCGCGACCCTCGTGGGGGTGGGCTTGCTCGTCTACCGCCGCCGCACCGTCGGCCCGGTGTTCATGGCGACCACGCGAAACGACAAGGCGATGTACCTGGTGCTCGTCACGGCTCTGGTGGCGGGCACCTACATCACCCTGATCGGCACGCTCGACCCGCACGCGAACGGGGTGAACTACCGCGACACCGTGTCCCCGTGGTTCCGGTCGCTGTTCGTGTTGCAGCCCGACGTCTCGGCGATGGCGCAGGCGCCGATGCGTTTCCACGTACACATCCTCATCGGGATGCTGCTGTTCGCCATGGTGCCGTTCACCCGGCTCGTCCACATCTTCACCGCACCCGTGCATTACCTGTTCCGGCCCTACATCGTCTACCGAAGCCGCGACAGACGATCCGCACCGGGCAGCCAGCCGTATCGGCCCGGATGGGCGCCCGTCGGAGTGAAGGACCGCGATCGATGACCACCGACACCACCGCACCGCGTACGACGACCGGTTCGCAGTCGCTGAATCTCGCACTGGCGACGGCGGCGTTCGCGATCAGTTTCTGGGCCTGGAACCTCATCGGCCCGCTGGGGGTGGTCTACACCGACCAGCTCGACCTCAGCGCCACCCAGAAGTCGGTGGTCGTCGCCATCCCCATCCTGGTCGGGTCCCTGGGCCGAATCCTCACCGGCGCGCTGACCGACCGGCTCGGCGGACGGCTCATGTTCACGGTGCTGCTGGTCGTCACCATCCCGTTCGTGTTGCTGGTCGCCGCGGCCGGCCACTTCGACAGCTATCCGCTGTTACTGGTCGCGGGCTTCTTCCTCGGCATCGCCGGGACGACGTTCGCGGTGGGTATCCCCTTCGTGAACGCCTGGTACGACACATCCCGGCGCGGGTTCGCGACGGGGGTGTTCGGTGCCGGGATGGGCGGGACCGCACTGTCGGCGTTCTTCACACCGCGCTTCGTGTCCTGGTTCGGCTACCTCCCGACCCATCTGATCATCGCGGCCGCCCTGGCCGTGATGGCCGTGATCTGCTGGCTGTTCATGCGTGACTCACCCCGCTGGGTGCCGTCGCACGACTCGGTGGTCCCCAAACTCGTCGCCGCCGCGAAACTCCCCATCACCTGGCAGCTGGGATTCCTCTACGCCGCGGCGTTCGGCGGCTTCGTCGCGTTCAGCACCTATCTACCGACCTACCTCAACGACGTCTACGGGTTCGATCTGCAGGCCGCGGGGGCGCGCACGGCGGGATTCGCGATCGCCGCCGTGATCGCCAGACCCCTCGGCGGCATCCTGTCCGACCGCTTCGGTCCCCGGATCATCACGGTGATCTCGTGCGGCGGTGCGGCCGTCCTCGCGGTGTGGATGATCACCAAACCGCCGGTGGAGATTCCCGCGGGTATCGACTTCGTGCTGATGGCCGTCTGCATGGGCCTCGGCTCGGGTTCGGTCTTCAGCTGGGTCGCGCAGGCGGCCCCCGCCGAGCGGGTCGGATCGGTGACCGGCATCGTCGGAGCCGCGGGCGGGCTCGGCGGGTTCTTCCCCCCGATGGTCATGGGCGCCACCTACGACGCAGCCACCCACAGCTACACGGTCGGCCTGGCGTTGCTCGTCGCGTTCGCCGGCGGCGCGGCGATCTTCACGGTCTTCGGCATCCGGCAGAAGACCACGGGCTGAGACCGGCCGGGGCCGACCGACCCTGGTCGCAGACACCGACCCGAGCCGGCAGACGCCGCGCGACCGAAACTGTCGGGACCCCGTGGTCTCATGATCGCACCGTCGAACAAAGGAGCGATCCATGCCAGACCACGCTGCCGCGATCCGAGGTCTGCCCAGGTGGCATCCCAATCCCGTCATCCGCTCGACAATCGAGACCATCCGCCGCTGCGGCTGGCAGGTGACCTCCGTCGGCGAGTCGGCCGATGTCGACGACACCTCGGGCAACACGACCGACTGCGGCTTCTCCTACACCGCGGGATTGTCGTTGCACTCGATCCCGGAGCTGTCGGTCTACGGACTGGACCCGCTCACCGCCCACTACGTCCTCAACGAACTCGGCGACCTGCTCCACCGCGAGGACTGGCGCGACCTCGTCGCCGGCCAGACCGACATCACGCTGCAGACGGTGTCGGTGACGCTGCGCCTGATCGAGCAGGTCGACAAGGACGAACTGATCCTGGCCAACCTCCTGTTCCCGGATTATCCGACGCTGCAGGTGGTCTGGCCTGATGAGTACGGCCATTTCCCTTGGGACGACCCCTACACCCTGCTCCCGATGCACCAGCCGCTGAAGGGCATCCCTGCACTGGTCGACGCAAGTCTCCGCCGGCCCCACCTCATCACCGTCGAATCGGGTCCCGAACGCACCCGGCCACGGAAGGGGCGTCGGATCGCCGGCCACTGACCTGCCACAGAACTCCTCCGGGCCGGCGAGGACGACACGCCTGACGGCCCTCCCACGGACAATCCCGCCTCGGGGTGCCAGGATTGTTCACCGGGGGTAACAACACACCGGGGGCGCGAGGAAGGCAGGTCGGGCGTGGCGCACCTCCCCGTCGTGCTCGCAGTCCTGTTCGTGGCCGTCTTCGCGGTGGCCTTCATCGCCTTCATCCACCAGCGGCCCCAGCGCGGTCTGCTGGTGCTGGCGGCGCTCACCCCGTTGGACGGTCTGCTCGACATCGCACCGGTTCCCGGTATCGCCGGAGCGTGGAAAGAAGGGGTTCTCGCCCTCACCCTGATCTGCGCGGCCAACCGTCGGCTCCGGCCGGCGGCGCGTTCCGGACCGCCACTGCACATGCCGTGGTGGCCGGCCGCGGCGGCGCTGGTGGTCTTCGGCGTCGTCTCGGCCCTGTACGTCTACGGCCCGATCGGGCTGTATGGGGTCAAGGTGACCTTCTTCTACCTGTTCGCGGTGCTGGCGCTGTGGCTGACACCGTTCGACGCCCGGGACCGCGATCGCCTGGTGTCGATCGTCATGGCGCTGGGCGTGATCACCACCCTGGCCGGTATCGGCCAGCAGATCGTCGGACCGGCCACGCTGGTCGAACTCGGCTACGTCTACGGCGAGCAGGTCCGGTCGAGCGGGCCCCTGTTCCGCACGTTCAGCACCTTCAACCAGCCGTTCGGCTTCGGCCTGTTCGTGATGCTCGCACTGCTGGTGGGCGGGGCGGTTGCGTTGTCCGACACCGGACGCCGCCGTAACCAGCTCTTCCTCGCATGCTGGCCGGTCATGGCGATCACGATGGCGACCTCGGTGGTGCGCGCGGCGATCCTCGGCCTGGTCATCGGTGTGATCTGGCTGGCGGCGTTGCGTTTTCGTCGCCTCGTCGCACCGCTGCTCGCTCTCGGCACCTTCGCTGTGGTGTCTCTGCCGTTCCTGCCGCCGGCCATCACCGGCGTCTTCTTCTCCTCCAGCAGCCTCAGCCAGCGCGGCGCGGGCTGGGGTGAGATCTTCGCGAGCATCGGGGTGCACCCGCTCGGACGGGGGCTCGGGTCCAGCGGCTCGGCCGCGGACGCGATGTCCGCGGCGCGCGGCGAGGCCACCCAGACCGTCACCGCCGGTGCGGGCGGCACCGTGCAGGGGATGTCGTCGAATTATCAGCCGGACAACTACTACGTGAAGCTCCTGCTCGAACTCGGGCCCATCGGATTGTGGTTGTTCCTGGCGATGATCGTGACCGCGCTGATCTGGTGCGTGCAGTACTCGCGTCGCCTACCCGACCCGGACGGTGCCTTCGCCCTGGGCGTGAGCGCCTCGATCGTCGCGGCGATGGTCGCCAGCACGGTCGCCACCTATTTCGAGATCTTTCCGTTGGACTTCTACTTCTGGTTACTGTTGGGAGCTGTGGGATGCGCGACCGCACAACACGAATCACATACGGTGCGCTTGCACTTCGACCCGGAGGAAGTGGCGTCCAGACATACATCCGCGAACTCCTGAGCGCACTGCCCGCTCATCTTCCCGACACCGCGGTGTCCGCGATCGTCCAGGACGACGCCACCGGCGAGTTGCCACCGTCGATCGCACCGATCCGGCGTCCCGTCGCCGAAGGCGTCCGCCGCGCGGTCCTCGGCGTCCTGCCCACCCGTGGCGGCGGGCTGTTCCACGGACTCGACGTCGACCTGCCGATCACCGGCCCGTCGACGACGGTGGCGACGGTGCACGATCTGTCGGTCCTCGACATGCCGTCGGCGTCGAGCCGGTTCCGCGCCGCGGGCGAGTCGGTACTCGTCCGCACGACCCTGCGCCGCGCCGACGTGCTCATCGCCGTCTCCGAGTTCACCGCCGACCGCATCCGCAAGGTGTGCGGGCGCCAGGCGCACGTCACCGAACTCGCCCCCGCCGGCTGGGCACGGCCACCCGCACCGGCCGACATCGCACGCGTCCGGGCGAAATACGATCTGCCCGAACGATTCGTGATGCAGATCGGCACGATCGAACCCCGCAAGAACGTCGAACTGGTGGCCGCGGTGGCGCGTCGCCTCGACATCCCGTGCGTGCTCGGCGGTGCGGGCTCCACCGGCCCGGATGCCCCGTCGTCGGCGATCGGCCTCGGGTACGTCGACGTCGAGGATCTGCCCGCCCTCTACGCCGCGGCCACAGTGACCGCCTACGCGTCGTTCTACGAGGGATACGGATTGCCACCGGTGGAGGCGATGGCCTGTGGCGGCGCAGTGGTCGCGAGCTCGGTGGGTGCACTACCGGAGGTGGCCGCCGAAGGCGCCGTGCTGGTGGCCGACCACGACGAGGACGCCTGGGTCCGCGCAGTGGAGCCGCTGATCCGCGACCCCGCCGCCCGCGCGGAACTCGTCGTCGCCGGCACCGCGACCGCGGCGACACTGAGCTGGGACGCCACCGCGCGCCGCACCGTCGAGGCATATCGGTCGGCCGGGCTCGACGTCCCGGCTGTCGACCCCGATCCGGCTGTCGACCCGGATTTCACGGCCGACCCAGATGTGAATGCACCGTGAGCCCGGAGGTCACCGGTCCGCTGCCTTCGGACGTGGAGGTCGAGAAGCAGGCCCTGACAACGTCTTCGGGGCCTGCGCCGTCGGATGAGGCGGGCCCTCATCCGGCGTCGGACAGCCGGGCGGCCACCCGCGCGACGGTGGCGATGCTGGTCAGCCGTATCGTCATCGCGGCACTCGGCTGGCTGGGCAGCGTCATCATCGCGCGCACGCTCTCGCCCGAGGAGTGGGGCACCTATTCGTTCGTGTTCGCTCTGCTCGGGCTGACCGCGATCTTCACCGACCTCGGTGTCGGCCGGGCGGTGATGGCCCGGCTCATCTCCGACGATGCCGACGACGTGGCCAAGACGTCGTCGTCGTTCATCGCGTTGCGGGTGCTGCTCGGCGCGGTGGGTTACCTCATCGCCGTCGCATACGTGGTCGTCCTGCAGTATCCGGGCGAGGTCATCCGCGCCACCGCGATCGCAGGCCTCGTGGTCGTGTTCGCCACGCCCGGCCAGGCACTCACGGTCATCTTCCAGAGCAGGCACCGGCTGCTGCTGACCGCGATCGCCGAGAGTCTCGGGCAGGTACTGCAACTCGCGTTGACGATCGCCGCCGCGCTCGCCGCACCGGTGTTGCTGGTGTTCGTCCTCGCACCGGTCGCCAACGAGGTCTTCGCGCTGATCGTCAAGGTCGTCGGCATCGCCCGCCGGTCGTCGGGGTTGCGGCCGTCCCGCGTGATCGAGTGGTCGCGGTGGAAACCGATGCTCGGCGACGCCGCGCCGCTCGCCCTCGGCTTCGCGCTCACCATCGCGTTGCAGAAGGTCGACGTCCTGCTGCTGAGTCTCCTCGACACACTCGACGCCGTCGGCATCTACAGCGTCGGTTACAAATTCGCCGACATCATGGACACGCTGATCCTTGCCGCCATCGGCCCGATCAGCACCCTGCTGGTCGCCGCCTGGCCGCATCGGAGCACCGAGCTGCGGCAGCGATGCCGAACCGCCGCCATCCTCTTCGGGACGGGGGGTGCGGTGACGGTCGCGGCCTTCTGGCCCAGCGCCGACCACATCATCGGTCTGCTGTACGGGGACCGTTTCGTCGAAGGTGCCTTCGCCGCACGCTTCCTGGTCCTCGGTGCGGCGATCATGGCGCTCGTGGTGCTCGGCATCTTCCTGCTCGCCTCCACCGGTTTCGCCGCCCGGTACCCGTGGATCGCGGTCAGCGGGCTGGCACTGAACATCGTTCTCAACATCGTCCTGATCCCGCGGTACTCCTACAACGGGGCGGCGGTGGCGACCGTCGTCACCTTCGGGGTCTCCGCGGTGGCCCTGTGGGTGGTGATCGCGCGGACACTGCCGGTCACCGGCCTGCTCCCGGTCGGTGCGCTCGTCGCGCTGACCGTGCTGACCGCGGCGGTGTGCGCGCTCGGGATGTGGGCGGTCGACTCGGTGCCATGGCCCGTGGTCTCCGGCGCTGCCGCACTCGTCGTCGCCGCGCCTGCGCTCCTGCTGTTCCGGACGGCGACCTCGCCGCCCGGCCGACACGCGAAGGTGGTCCGATGACCGATCCCCCACCGGCCGATCCCCCACCGACACAGACGATCGTCTTCGTGGCGCACACCGGGCAGGTGTCCGGGGCGGAGAAGGTTCTGCTCGATCTCGTCGACGTCGCGGCCGGCCGCGGTCACCGCGTGCTCGTCGTCTGCCCCGAGGGCCCGTTGCCCGGCCGACTGCCGCCCGGCGCCGTCCACGTGGCGATCCCGCCGCTGGGCCTGAGCGGTGAACGCGGCTCCCGCCGGCTGCTGGGTGCCGGCCGCCTGCTGATCGACTGGGCGCGTGCCGGTCTCACGCTGCGTCGCCTCACGCGGCGCGAGGACACCTCGACGGTCCTCAACTCGCTGTTCGCCCTGCCCGCGGCCCGGATCGCGCGACCCCGCGGCCGCATCTCGTGGCTGGTCCACGACACCGTGTCCTCGGGGCGGCAGACCGCGGTCATCCGCGCGAGCGCACCCGTCGTCCGGCGGGCGGTGGCGGTGTCGGAGGCGACGGCGGCACCCCTCGCCGAGATGGGCCTGCCGGTCGTCGTCGCCCACAACGGGGTCGACTGGCCGGTGCCCGCGCTCCCGACCGATCTGCATCATCCGCCCGTCGTCGGGATCCTCGCGTTGCTCACGCCGTGGAAAGGTCATGCGGTGTTGCTCGACGCCGTGGCGACCGTCCCCGGCGTCGAAGTCGAGTTCGCCGGCGGCTCGTTTCCCGGCGACGCCGACCACGTTGCCTCGCTGCGGGATCGGGCCCGGCAGCCCGACCTGGCGGGACGCGTGCGGTTCCTCGGCCACACCGACCTGCGCGCGGCGCTGGAGCGCTGGGACGTCGTCGTCTCGGCCAGCGTCACCCCCGAAGCCGGTCCGCTGTCGGTCCTGGAGGCCATGTCCTACGGAAAGCCGGTCGTCGGAACCGATCACGGCGGCACCACCGAGTTCCTGCGCGACGGGGCCGGGGTCCTCGTCGCACCGTCGGACCCGGATGCGTTGGCCTCGGCCATCACCCGCGTCCTCGACGACGCCGACCTGCGACGTTCGCTGGCCGGAGAGGCGCGGAAACGTATCGCAGACGGACACGACAAATCGGTCACATTACCGCGTATGCTCGAGAAGTTGTTGTCCCCATGACGGCACACAGTTCGCGCCCGTGGCGCACATCCCTAGATAGGCTCCCCATGAACCGGTCCCTGACCCGTCGGCGTAAGACCACGCGCTCGGCACTCGCCTGTGCGTGCATCTTGCTCGCCACGCTCGCATCCATCATGTGGGTGCGCAGCGACGCCCATTCGGCACCGCCGACCTGCGAGTTGTCCGGTGGGAACAAGAAGATCGCGGCGTCACCCGGCGCCGGACTCCTCGGCGCCTCCGACGGAGACCTCAACCGTGAGCTGACGGTGGCCAAGAACCTCAACATGTGGGCCGTGCGCCTCGACGTCGACTGGTCTGTGGTGGAACCGCGTCGTGGACAGCGCAACTGGGCACCGATCGACCGCGTGGTCAATGCGATCGTCGCGCACGGCATGTGCCCGGTCGGCCTGGCCACCTACACCCCGCTGTGGGCGGCGCGCATCACCGACTTCCCCCGCAACAGCCATTACCGCCCGGCCGACCCGAACCTGTTCGCGTCGTTCGCCGCCGCCGCCGCGCAGCGGTACGCCGACTCCATCGCGGTGTGGGAGATCTGGAACGAGCCCAACCTGGCCAATTACTGGCTGCCCCGCGCCAACTCCACCGAGTACGGCAGGCTGCTCGACGCGTCGTATGCGGCCATCAAACGCGTGGTCCCCGGCGCCGCGGTGATCTCCGGCGGCCTGGCACCCGGCACCGACAACGGTCGCGACATCGCCCCACTGACGTTCGTGCGCAACCTCTATCAGGGCGGGTACAACCGTTCCTTCGACGCGTTGAGCGTGCACCCCTACACCTACCCCGCGCTGCCCAACGATCCGGCGGCGGCATCGTGGAGCACCGCCGCGCGCATGTGGGACATGCGGGACATCATGGTGGCCGCGGGTGATGCCGACAAGAAGATCTGGATGACCGAGTTCGGAGCACCGACGGGGACCGGGACCAACTCGGTGTCAGAGGCGTTTCAGGCGCAGAGCATCGAGGTCGCCGTCGGCGCCCAGTACGACGCGCCCTGGCTCGGACCGTTGTTCGTGTATTCGCTGCGCGACGCGGGTACCGACCCCAACAACCTGGAACACAACTTCGGGCTCGTGCGCCGCGACTGGTCTCCCAAGCAGGCCTACACGCTGCTGGATTCGCGTTAGGCCCGGGTGTCACGCCGCACGCGGGTCCGCCGATCCGCGTGCGGGCGGGCGCCACGCCACGGTCCGAGCACCGCGGCCGACCAGATCCTTCGTTATGGTGAACGAAAAGTGATCGAACTTCGCGCTCGATCGAGCACGTGCATTATCCGGGGGGGACGTCCGGGGGACATCCGACACCACAGGAGAGATGTGTGAGCTCCAGCCTCGACAGCGCCGGGCGCCGTGACGCGCCGCCCTCGATCGACCTCTTCGGCCACTTCCGGGATCTCGCCCGCGTCGCCGTACCCGCCATCCTCATCGGCGTCCTCGTCGGAGCCGGGGTGTTCGCACTGCGGACCGCCCTGGTCGCCGAGAAGTACTCGGCGACGGTGGTGGCCGAGATCAACCCGGCCGGCAACATCATCCCCGGTGACGCATTCGTCGAGCAGATGCGCGCACCGTTCACCGCGCTGTCCACCGACGAGAACGTCCTCCGCCAGGTGCTGACCCAGGTCGACACCGGTTGGGACACCGCCGAACTGCGCGCCAACGTCGCCACCTCCCCGGGCACCTCGCCATCGCTGATGCTGTTCACCGCGACGGCGCCGACCAGCGAGCAGGCCGAGGGGGTGGCCCGCGCGATGGTCACCGCGATCTCGGCGGCGTCGGTGTCCAACCATGCCCGCGACATCAGCAGGCAGGTCGATCAGCTCCGCGCCCAGGTCACCGCCGAACGCGCACGCAACCGTGCACTCCCCGATCGCGGCGACTCGAAATCGGAGTCGAATGCGACCCTCGCCGACCTCAACGCCCAGTTGACCCGTTTGCAGAACTCCTCGACGGACACCCTCACGATCCTCGCCGCGCCGTCGGCCGGTGAGAAGCCGGTCGCCCCCAACCCCGGACAGGAGGGTGCCGTGGCCGGCCTGGCGGCGGCGATCGTCGCCGCCGAGATCCTGGTGCTGGTCCGGGGCCGATCCGGACGCCGTCCCAACCCGATCTGGGCGCGCCGCATCGCCCACCGGTACGGCGCTCACCTCACCTACGGCAAGCCCGGCGAGCCTGCGTTGCCCGCGACGCTGTTACCGGCTCTCGCCCAGCGTCATCGGCGGGCTCAGGTCGCGCTGATCCTGACCGGGGACGCCGTGCACATCGACGGCCTCGTCGACACCCTGATCCCCGCCGAGGACGACGCGAGCGCCGGACACCCCATGCGCGTGGAGCATCTCGCGCTCACCGATCCGTGGTGGCAGCGCCTCGATCCCGCCCAGCTCGCCTTGGCGGTGGTCGTCGTCTCGGACGCGGAGAACGATCGCGAACCCGTCGAACAGGCACTGACACAACTGGCCGCGATCGGGGTGACCCGGCACCTCGTCGTGCAACGATCGGCCACCCGCGCACCCGGCCGGCCGGCCGATCGGCTCCTGCCCGCCACCCTGCGCGGCGCCGATGCGGCCGGTTACGAGCCGTTCCCGAGCGGAGACGTACCCACCGAACACGTTCGGGCCGAGGGCCGGACGCCCATGACGCGTACGCCGTCGCACGAGGCCTCGGCCGGTGTCCCGTTCGACTCGGACCGATTCCGTGTACCTCCCCGAGATGCGGACAGCCATGCGCGGTGACCGCATCGCCCGTGACCGCATCGCCATCGTCCACGAGCGCCTCACCGAGATCGCCGGGTCGGAACACGTCGTCGAACAGCTGGCTGCCACGTGGCCACGGGTCGAGGTCCACGCGCCGATCGCGCGGGCCGCGGGCATCCCGGCCGGGCTGACCGAGCCGCCGATCACCACCTCCCTCGACCGTGCCTACCGGATGCTCGGCGAACGCAGTTACGCGCCGCTGCTGCCGTTGATGCCCATGGCGTTTCGGCGGATGCCGCTGCGCGATGCCTCCGCGGTCGTGGCCAGCCATCACGCCTTCGCCACGCAGTCGGTGTTCGCGACGCAGGCCCCTGTCATCGCCTACGTGCACAGCCCGGCGCGGTGGGCGTGGGACCCGTCGCTGCGGGCCGGCGAAGGCGGTGGCGCCGCCGGTGCCGCCATCCTGTCGGCGCTGTCGGTGGTTGCCCGCCGGTGCGAGATCGGTGCTGCGCCACGCCTGCACACCGTCGTCGCGAACTCGTCGGCGGTGGCCGCACGCATCCGCGAGCACTGGGGACGCGACGCGATCGTGGTGCACCCGCCCGTCGACCTCGACGGTTTCACCCCCGACCCCGCGGTGCCGCGTGAGGACTTCTATCTGCTCGCCGGGCGCCTCGTCCCGTATAAGCGGCCCGACATCGCGATCGCCGCGGCCGCGAAGGCCGACGTGCGGCTCGTGGTCGCCGGCGACGGCCGCGCCATGGAGCAGTGTCGCGAACTCGCCGGTCCCAGAACGACATTCCTCGGCCGGGTCCCCCACGAGACGTTGCTGAACCTGCACCGCAGCGCCCGCGCGGTCCTGATGCCCGGCATCGAGGACTTCGGCATCGTGCCGGTGGAGGCCATGGCAACCGGGACACCGGTCATCGCCCTCGGCGAAGGCGGGGCCCTCGACACCGTCATACCCGAGTCGACCGGGCTGCTCATCGAGCCGGGCACCGACGACGAGATCATCGAGCGACTCGCGAAGTCGTTGCGCGAGTTCGCCGTCGAGGACTACGACCGCACCGTGATCCGCGCCTGGGCCGAGAGGTTCCGCCGGGAACGTTTCCGCGACGAGATGCGCGAGGTCGTCGATGCGGCGCTCTGAGTCGGAGACGACGACAACCCGTGCGTCCGTACTGGATCGGGCGTTGTCGACGTCGCGGACCATCTCGGTGACCGGACCGATGGCACCCCTGGACCTCGATCGCATCCGCGAGCGGCTGGCCCAGGCCTGGACCCCGAAGTCGCGTCTGACGCTCGTGCCCGACCCGTCGTCGTCCACGTGGGTCCACGACGCGGCGAACCCGCCCCGGGTGTCCGAGCGCCCCGATCTCGCGGATCTGCCCGTCGGCGAGATCATGATGCGCCTGCGCGCCGCGCCCGAACCCCTGCCACGTCTGGAGGTACTGGTCTGCGGCCCGTGGCTGGTCATCGACCACACCCACGGCATGGGCGACGGCCGACTCGGCATCGAACAGATCGCCGGGGTGGCCAGTCGCCATGAGTTCCCGATGGCCCAGCGGTTCGAGAAGTCGCTGCCCGCCGGCGCGGCCTGGCAGGCGCTGCGTCGCCACGTCCTGCGCCACCCGCGTCGTATCCGCGACATCGTCGCGTTGCGTTCGGCCAACGCCGCGCCCCCCGAGGCGAATACCGATGTCGCGCAACGCACCATCACCGACTGGCAGTCGTCGCGTAGCGCCGTCACCGCCTCGATGTCCGCCCGGTGCGTCACCGAGGTGAAGCAGGCGATCACCGACACCGGGGTGCGGATGTCCTCGGCGGCGGTGACCGTCGCGCTGTGGCGGGCGGCGCTCACCGCCCACGGCGTCGCCGTCGACGACAGCACCCAGATCCTCTTCGACTGCCGGCGATACCTCGATCCCGCCCACGCCGACGCCCACGGCAACTTCGCGGTGGGCATCCCGGTCCGCTTCCCGGCCGCCGCGACGCCCATGGAGATCGGCGACCGAATCCGTGCGGTCGCCGAATCGGGCTGGCCGGCAGCGATCCTGGCGTCGGGCGAAGTGCGTGAACGCTTGCGCCCGTCGACGACGCCGGCTGCCGCCGGATCGATCACCGTGCCGGATCGGTTGCGGCTGTCGGTCAGCGACCTGGGCCGGGTCGGGATCTTCGGCGACCTGCAGTGGGATTCGTCGGCGGCGTCGCATCACCTGTTCGCCTATGTCGAGCCCGACGGCCCCGACGCGGCGAGCATGCTCGTCAGCGAGATCGACGGTGCCCGCAGTTTCACGACGACGTTCTGCGACGCCTTCATCGGACGTCCGGAGATCGAAGCGGCGCTGGAGACCCTGTGCGAGCATCCGGTGTCGTTGTTGCAGCAGCTGCTCGAGCGGTCATGAGGCGGCGGGCCGCCTCTCCCGGAATCCTCCTCGCCGTCGCGCTTCTCACCGTTTTCTGCGCGACGGCATGTTCGGCGGGCAGCGCGCCCGGGCCGGCGTCGGCATCGTCGCCGGGAGATCTGGTCGGCGCGCCGATCGCGACCGACGCCTACGGCTCGCTCGAGCGGATCGCCGACCGGTCCGTGCGGTTCCGCTATCAGTCGACCGACCCGGGCACCGACCGACTGGTACCGGTGTCGGCAGCGGCATTCGTGCCGCGCGGACCCGCACCGGCGGGCGGATGGCCGGTGCTCGCCCTGGGGCATCCGACGACCGGGGTGGCAGGCGACTGCGCACCGTCGCTGTACGGCAACCTGCTGGGGACCATCGACCTCGTCGCCACCCTGCTCGAACAGGGCTTCGTCGTCGTGCAATCGGACTATCAGGGTCTCGGCACACCGGGCGCCCATCGATATCTGGACCCGCTGCCGGCCGCCTACAACATCATCGACTCGGTACGCGCGGTGCGTGCGGTCATCGACGACACCGCCGACCAGTGGTGGGGTTTCGGCGTGTCCCAGGGAGGTCATGCGGTGTTCCGGGCCAACGAGATCGCGACGACCTACGGTTCCGGGCTGCGTTTGCGGGGGACGGTCAGCATGAGCCCCGTACTCGACATCCGGCCCCTGGCCGACGCGATGGCGAACGGCACGCTTTCCTCCGCGCAGATCTCGTTCCTGCCGATCGTCCTGACGGGACTGAAGACGGTCCACCCGGAACTCGACATCGACGACTACGTGCGCGGCCCTCTCCGCGAGACCTTCGGGGTCTTCCTCGAATGCAACGACGCGGCGATGGTGCAGAAGCAGGACATCGTCGATGTCACCGAGCCCGAGGACTATCGACCCGTCGACGACGCGGCCGCCGAACGCCTCCGCGGGTGGCTCGGCGAGGCGAGCCTTCCGCAGGGGCGCGCCTCGGCGCCGATGCTCATCGCCTACAGCACACAGGACACCGTGATCCCGCCGAAGTGGACGGCGACAGCCATTCGGCAGGCCTGCCGGATGGGCGATGACATCACTGCGGTCACGGTGAGCCGACAACCGCACGGCATACTCGACATCGGTTCCGCAGCAGCGGACTGGGTTGAAGCCGTCGATTCGGGGCGTCCGACGCCGAGCACATGTGCCTGATGCGGGCATGTCGCCTCGCCGGACACCGGGGCTTCAGGAGGGGTTGTACATGAGTTCGAACATCGAGAACGGCGTCGACGCGCCGGAGATCATCGCGGCCGCGGGTGACGCGGTCCCACCGGCCGGAGCGACGGCGTCGGAAACAACAGGATCGGAAGTGCGGGCGGGAGAGACGTTGTCCGCGCTGTTCGCCGATTCTCCCGACGAGGCCGTGGTCGCCGTACTCCAAGCCCTGCGCGGCAACGACACGGCCATCGCGCCGACGCTGCGCGCCGTTCTCGCGGATCCGGACCGCATCCGTGCGATCGAGGACAGCGGGTTGCTCGACGGCACCCCGAATCCCGGCCTCGACGAAGCGGTTCGGCTGACCGTCGATGCCCTCGGCGTGCCGTATGCAGCGGTCAACGTCATCACCGCCGACGGCCAGACGCAGGCGGCGCTCGCCTGGAGCGCCGGGGACGTCGAGGGTTCCCGCACCAGGCCGCTGCTCGATTCACTGTGCGTCCTCGCGGTCGCGAGCGGTTCGCCGCTCGTCATCGACGACATCGCCGATCATCCGGTGTTGTCCGGCCATTCGACCGCCACCAAGGGCGAGGTCACGGCGTACATCGGTATCCCGCTGGCGGACAACGACGGTCATGTGATCGGCACATTCTGCGCCTCGGACTCCGCACCGCACCATTGGTCGGCCACCGAAGTGCAACTCATCTCCGACCTCTCGGTTGTGGTTCGGGAGCTGATCTTCGGGGCCTGATCTTCGGGGCCTGAGCGCCGTCGATTGCTGCGGCGGCGCCGTGATGAGGAAATCGCCACCGCGACACGAGCACCGCAGGTGAGCGCGAGGTTGTTACATAGCCTTACAATCGTCGGGACGGGGGGACCGTTCATGCGGATGGAGTGCCCTTGTCGACCCGTTTGTCTCCGGTCGAGATCTCGCCGACGACACGTGACGCCGTGCCCGAGGCGACCAGATCTCGGCGCACGTTCGGAGATCTGATCCGCGACGATCCCCTGAGCACGATCGTCACCGTGTCCATCGACGTGTTGTCCTCGTCGATCGCCACGACGATGGGTGTCTGGTGGGTGATCCACCGCCAGCCCGAGTACCCGGCGGTGGGAGCACTTGCTCTGTACACGCCGGTCCTGGTGATGATCTTCGCGCTTCGCGGGGTCTACCGCCGCGGTCTCAACCGACGGTTCCTCGACGAGGTCGGTCGAGTCATGACCTGTTGCACCGTGGCCGCGATGATCCTGCTCTGTGGCCTGCTCCTACTCGGGCTCGACGAGCAGCCCGGTGCCGCGCTGACGAAGCTCTGGCTATCGGCGATCTTCTGGGTGCCGTTCGCGCGGTTGCTGCGCGACGTCATCCAGCGCAGTCTGCGCAAACACGGCCACCTACTGTCCCCCACCCTGATCATCGGCGACGGCCCGGTGACCGCTCAGGTGGTGGGGCGGATGGTTGCCGCGCCCGAACACGGGCTCCGGCCGGTGGGCATCCTGGCGGCCGGCGCACCTCCCCGACTCGATCGCGACGACGGCCCCACCAACGAGATCCCCCAGCTCGGCGGTGTCGACGACCTCGACGAGGCCATCCGGGTCACCGGTGCCGAGATCCTCGTCGTCGCCTTCGCGGTCACCAACGTCGAACGCCTGACCGCCTCGGTCCGCATCGCACACCGCCACGGGATCAAGGTCTGGATCGTGCCGCGCATGTTCGACGTCATCGGGAGGCGCAGCCGGATCGACCACATCGGTGGACTCCCGCTCATGTCGGTGCCCCACACCAGCCCGCGAGGCTGGCAATTCCGTACCAAGCACATCGGCGACCGCGTCGTCGCCGGCATGATCCTGGTGGCCATCGCACCGCTGTTCCTGACCCTCATGCTGTTGGTGCGTCTGAGTTCACCGGGCCCCATCTTCTTCGCCCAGCCACGGGTCGGCCGCAACGCGAAGGTGTTCAACTGCCTCAAGTTCCGCTCGATGCGTCCCGAAGATCCAGAGGCCGAGAAGTTCCGGCCGACCGACGGCAGCGCACCCGGCGGCGTCGAGGGAGTGGATCGACGAACCAAGATCGGCAAGATCATGCGGTCGACGTCGATGGACGAGTTGCCGCAGTTGCTCAACGTGATCCGCGGCGACATGAGCCTCGTCGGGCCGCGACCCGAACGGCCCGAGTACGTATCGCTGTTCGAGGTGCAGATCCGGCGCTACGGGGAGCGGCACCGTGTCAAGGCAGGCGTCACCGGCTGGGCGCAGGTCCACGGCCTCCGCGGCCAGACATCGATCGCCGACCGCGCCGAATGGGACAACTACTACATCGAGAACTGGTCGCTGTGGCTCGACATAAAGATCCTGCTGCTGACGGTGTTGGCAGTACTCAAACGTGCCGAGTGACCGTGCCTCGGCGCCCTGCCGGCCAGGCACCCCGACGGTCGGCCGTGTCACTGTCGTACCTGCCGAGCGGACCCCCTGTGGCGCGCACAGCGCTGTCCGGGGCACGTGACCTGAAGAGCATCACGGATACGGACGGCGCGTGTCATACGCGGGCCGGTCGGGCATGCGGCCGGGGTCGTCGGCAACGACGACGATGACCGTGCGGACAACGACCACGAGCAGGACGATGCCGCTCGCGATCGCGAGCAGCACTGCGGTCATGACAACCTCCTTCGGACGAAACACGCTGTGTCGTAGGGTCACTCGGCGTGCGCGCCGTGGCGGCTCGTCACCGGCATCTCCTGGCCCATCCGATCGCCGCCCATGGTGGCGTACCTGTCCACCCCGGCGCCACTGATTTACCGCCCTCACCAACCGCAGCGGATCAGCGACGGGAACGGCCCGATGGGTATTTCTTCCGGCAACGGGCAGCCGGTGTACCCCGCCGAAGAATCGGCGAGAATTCGTCCCATTTTTGTTTCAGCGAGCCGAGATGCCCGGCGGCTCAGGGGAACACCGGCGTTCGTCCGATCAGACGCAAGACTAAGGAAAGTCACATTCATGCCGGAATTGCCGCTATGGTCCGTATGAATGCACGCACCTCATCGGCCGATTCTCGAGGAACCGGGTCTCCGCTCATCTACGAGTGCATGTCCATTTCTTCAGCAGGAGTAAGCATGCGCGTGTCTCGAACCCATCGCACCAGGATGCTCGCGGCAGCGGCGGGTGTCAGCCTCGTTCTCTACGGCGGCAACGCGCCGGCACTCGCCGACGACCACGACGCCGGCGGCGGTGCATCGACCTCGAGCGGGTCCGCGGATTCGACGGCCGGCGATGACGCGGACCCGACACCTCCCGACTCATCAGATGCGGACGACACGGCCGACAGCCCGGGTTCGGACACAGCAGAGGACCCTGCCGGCACCGACACCCCACCCGATGACGAAACGGTCCCGGCCGCACCCGAACCCACCACCGAGACACCACCGGCCACCGACACACCACCGCACGCCGCCCCGGAGCCCACCTCGTCGGCACCACAACCGGATTCGGCAGCACAACCGGATTCCGCAGCACCAGAGCAGACCCCGGCCGTCGACGACGGGTCCGGAGACCTCGCGAACACTCCCGACGCGACGGACAGCGGCACCACCGCGCCCGAACCCGACGGTGCCGAGAACGACAGTGCTGACAACGGCGGCGCCGGGACCACTCCGGTCTCCTCGCCGCAACCGGCGGCCATCTCGACGCCGACGATCACCGCCACCACGACAGTGAGCAGCGGCCCGCCGACGAGCACCACGACGCCGGAGAACCTCGGCGTGATCGGTCTCTTCGCCCTGCTGGGCAGCCCGTTCCTGAACGGCGGAACCACGGCACCGACCAACCCGCTGCAGTGGGCGCTGCTGTGGTGGACCCGCCGGTTCGCGAATGCGCAACCGGTCAGCGCCGGAATGCCGACCGTGTCACCCCTCACCGGCGGCCAGGTCACCGGCGATCTGAACATCGTCGACCACGACAACTCCCTCGGCTACACCGTCACCGACGGACCCGCGAGCGGTGTCGTGACCATCAACCCGGACGGCACGTTCACCTACACCCCATCGGCAACCCTCGTGCGTGATGGCGGCACCGACACGTTCACGGTGACGGCGAGCGACGCGGGTCACCCCCACATCCATGGATTGGCCGGGCTGCTCCGCGGCCTGTTCACCGGCGACGCCGGACACACCACGACCACCACGGTCACGGTGCAGATCGACCAGGGTGACATCCCCTCCGTCCCCGTCACCGACCCCCCGGACCCAGAGACTGGTGCGGTGTCCGGCTCGCTGACCGACGTCGTCGCGGGCCCCGGCGCAGGCACGCCGAGCTTCTCCGGTCCGTCCACATCCACCAACGGCGGCACCGTCGTCGTCAACGCCGACGGCACCTACACCTACACCCCGACCGACGCCCTCCGCCATGCGGCCGCCTCCGGGACAAGCACTGCCGCAGACCGGTTCGACACCTTCGAGGTCGTCGTGAGCGACGGTGTCCGCACGCGGACCATCAATATCGTCGTCCCGATCGACCCGGCCAATGACGCGCCGGAGGTCTCTCTCGTCGACAGATCCACTCCCGCAGCCGGCACCGGCGCAGTAACCGGGCGGGTCGGCGGTACTGACGCCGACGGAGACACACTCACCTTCACCGGCGGCACCACCAGCGCCGGCGGCGGCACCGTCGCCGTCCGCGCCGACGGCAGATTCACCTATACCCCCACCCACACGATGCGGCACGCCGCAGCCGTCCCCGGGGCCTCGGCGACCGACACCTTCACCGTCACGGTGAGCGACGGGCACGGCGGCTCGACGACTCTGACCGTCGACGTCGTCATCAGCCCCACCAATACGGTCCCGGTCGCTCCCGGTTACTACTCGCAGACAGCGGACGGGACCACGGGCACTCTCGTCGGGCAGGTGTACGGCGCCGACGCCGACGGAGACACACTCACCTTCAGCGGCGGCCCCACCAGCGCCAGAGGCGGCACCGTCGCCGTCAACGCCGACGGCACCTTCACCTACACCCCGACCCCCGAGATGCGGCACGCCGCAGCCGTTCCCGGGGCATCAACCACCGACACCATCACCGTCACGGTGAGCGACGGACACGGCGGCACGACGACCGTCGGCATCCACGTCTCCATCAGCCGGTCGAACACCGCCCCGGCATTCATCGGCTCGACGCACGACGCGACCGACCGAGCGACCGGGACCGTCACCGGATACGTCCGGGGAATCGACTCCGACGGTGACACACTCTCGTTCACCGGGGTCACGACCAGCGCCGGTGGCGGCACCGTCGTCGTCCACGCCGACGGCCGCTTCACCTACACCCCCTCCCCCGAGATGCGGCACGCTGCAGCCGTCCCCGGGGCATCAACAACCGATACCTTCACCGGCACCATCGACGACGGACACGGCGGCACCGTCGCATACGAGGTGCAGTTGACCATCGTTCCTGCCAACAGCGTGCCGACGGTCAGCACGTGGACGATTTACCTGCATGAGTTCCACCAGAGCCGCATATCTACCGCCTACCTGGGGGTCGTCGACGGCGATATGGACCCCGTTCAGATCTCGGTATACGGCGCCACGCCGGGTGAGCACCCCAACACTTTCATCGTGGACCGGGGCGTCGTCAACATCACCTCGTCAGGGGATTTCAGGTTCGTCCCCACAGCGGCGGCAGTTGCGCATGCCACGAGCCCCGGGGCTACTCTCGCCGACCGCTACGCCCCGGTGATCTTCAAGCTGGACGACGGTCACGGCGGATCGAACTACTACCTCTTGCCGTTCCCGCTCGTCAGTTTCGACGAATACCATCTGGTCTTCTACGGGCACATTGACGCTCCCGAACCCACGAGTGATGGTGGATCAGCCGTGTTGAGCTGATCCACTCCGCCCGTCGGCGTCTCCCTGTTGGCACAATGGAGCCCGTGCCCACGCTGTCCGCCGGAGAGAACCGTCCACTGCCGTCGTCGGCGGTGACCGTCTCGGTGCGATCGGCCTCACCGGTCAACACCTCGGCAATCCTGCTCACCGACGCCGGGCGGGTACGCTCCGACGCCGATCTGATCTTCTACAACCAGCCCGACGGCCCGGGCGTCGGCTACCGGTCGGCCGGCGCAACCGACGTCGTCACCATCGACACCCGCTCCTTGCCTCGGGACATCACGACGGTCGTCGTCGCCGCGAGCCTCGACGGGACGGGCCCGGCCAGCTTCGCCACCGCAGGCGCACTCACCGCGACCGTCACCGGCGGCGGCGAGGAACTCACCTTCACCCCGACAGGACTGACCAGCGAGGCGGCCGTCGTCTGTCTGGAGATCTACCGCCGTGGCGACACCTGGAAGGTGCGGGCCGTCGGCCAGGGCTACGACGCGGGACTCGCCGGGCTGGCTGCCGCGTTCGGTATCGACGTCGACGACGATCCGGCCCCGACACCGCCGCCCGGACAGCCGCCGCGGGTCACCGACCCGCAGCCGTGGCCCCCGACCCCGCAGTCGGGCGCGCCTGTGCCGCAGAGCAATACACCTCCTCCGGCTCCGCCACCACCACCTGCAGCGCCACCCCGACCACCTGCCACCGCCCAACCTTCGGGAGCACCCATGCACAGCGATCTGTTCGCCCCGTCCCACGCCGAGGTCAGCGGCCAGGGCATCCAGAAGCAGGGCAGCAAGATGTGCCGCATCGGCTTGTCCGGGGAGGTCATGGCGCGCAGCGGCTCGATGGTCGCCTACCAGGGCGATCTGAAGTTCGAAGCCCTCGGTTCGGGCGGTCTCGGCCGAATGATGCGGCAGGCCGTGACCGGGGAGGGTGTCCCGCTGATGAAGGTGACCGGCCGGGGCGACCTGTTCCTCGCCAACGCCGCGTCCGACGTTCACCTCATCGACCTCGACGGTTCCGACGGCCTGACCATCAACGGCGCCAACGTGCTCGCCTTCGACTCGTCACTCTCCTACAACATCGAACGTGTGCACGGCGCCGGCGCGATGAGCAACGCCGGAATGTTCAACTGTGTGTTCACCGGCCGGGGACGCATCGCGATCACCACCGACGGCACACCGGTGGTCCTCAACGTCGACGCCGCGACCTACGCCGATCCGCAGGCCGCGGTCGCCTGGTCGTCGAGCCTGCGCACCTCGGTGAAGTCCAACGACTCGTTCAACATCGGCACGCTCATGGGCCGCAGCACCGGTGAGCGGTTCACCCTCGCCTTCTCCGGGCAGGGGTTCGTCGTCGTGCAGCCCTCCGAGTTGCCGCCGGGCGGCTTCGTCCGCGGCACCGGCGGAGGAGGCGCCGCGGGCTCCGGCGCCGGCGGCATGCTGGGCGGCATCCTCGGTCGTTGACCGGCATTCGGTAGCGAAAATGCGCGCTATACGCCAACTTTCGCTACGAAATCCGGGGGTGACGGTAGGGTCGCGCTCATGCCGGAAGCCTCTGCCACCGTCGTCGTCAAGCACCCCGTCACCACGGTGTGGGAGTACTGCCTGATCCCCGACCACGTCGCGGCGCTGACCCCCGGCGTCGTCGCCATCGAGCCGGTGTCCGCAGGACCCGTCGTCGTTGGCACCACATGGAAAGGTCAGATGAAGGCCCTCGGTCGCGCCGTGGACTGGGTCGGCGAGTTCACCCGCGTCGACACCGGTGAGGTCACCGAGTTCCGGTCCACCGAGTCCCCGTTCGGCTTCAGCATCTCGGCGACGTTCGCTGAGCTCCGCGACGGTGTCAGCCTCACCTACCGCGTCCACAACGACGGCGTGGGCGGTGCGCTGGGCAAGATCGCCGACGCGCTGGCCATCCGTGCCTTCCAGCGATCGCTGTCGGCGAGCGCCAAGAAGTTGCCCCGCCTGGTCGACGAGTGGGCCGCCCGACGCTGACGGCGCGCCTGTCCGCGCCCCGGCGACGGCACCCCGGGGCACGAGGCGGTGTCGTCTGGTCGAACGATCTTCACGTCGCGCCCCGCTTCGATCAAGGCGCCTCCGACGCATACTGACAATCCCCCAGACGCACGGAATCTGCCGAGAAGGTCATAAGTTCTGCCGCGCAACACAATGCCGGGGCGCCTGATCCCCGTGCGACTCGAGACGCCGCCGCGACGCCCGCACCCCGACATAACGTTGTCCGATGGCACTTGCCGAATGCGATCCGCGGCGCCACGACGACCGTCTACCGTGAAGTCAGGCGACTGTGTCGGCCGAGAAGTATGACCACTCATCGGGGTCACACCGCGGCATGTGTTGCTTCGTAAAGAAGGTCTTCCGAAGATGACCATGACCACTCCCCGGTCACTCCGCATCCGGGCACTCGCGATCGCGGCAGGCGTCGGGCTCGCGATCTACGTCGGCGGGTATGCCCCTGCGCCCGCCGAGCCGGGCGACCCCGGAAGCGGTAGCAGCGAGAGTGCGGACACCGCCGACGACGCGGCGCCTTTCGACGCGCCGGCGGACAGCGATACGAGCGAGCCCGACGCCGGGACGAGTGATCCCGGTCAGTCGGAAGACGACACCAGCGACTCCACCGAAGACGACACGGGCAGCGACACCGGGGCCGACGTCGTCCCGGACTCCCGTTCCGACGGCATCGGCGTCACCCCGGCCGATCCCGGCACCCCCTCCGATCCTCCCGCCGCCCCGTCACCAGCCGACGCCGACGACGCCGAACCGGCCCCCGCGCCGGGCGCGGACCAGCCGGCGGACGACCCGCCCACCGGCGCCGACAGCGGGCCCCCGAGGCCGACGGCGGTGCCCGCGACCGGCGCCGAGGACGCCTCGCTGTCCGGTCACGACGATCCACTCACGTCGCCGCCCCCGAGAAGGGGGGCAGCCGGCCAGGTACCGAGTGGTGCCGCGGCGTTGCACTTCCTGGCAACCGGCCTGGCGTCGGACCCTCCTCCGACGGCAGACGTCATCACTGCATCGGACACCGGCGTCGCGCAGCGTCCGCACCCCGGTCGAGCCGGCGCGTTCGGGCTCCTGGCCTTCCTGGGCATCAACATCCTCGGCGGCGGTAACTCCACCTCGGTGAGCCCGGCGCCATGGACGCTCCTGTGGTGGGTCCGCCGATTCGGCACCACCTGCCCGGCGGCAAGTGCCGAAGCGACCCTGAACCCGTTCACGAGCAGCGAGCTGACCGACGACATCACCTCGGTCGACGACGAGTGCGGGCCCGGCCAGAGGTCGGACGCGGGCACCAGGCGAACCGACGCCGTCGTCGACACGGCCGGCGCGTACCCGGATGCATCCGGGGCGCAGCACGAGGGCTCTCCCGGCACGACGATGACCGCGCAGGTCGTCACGCGCAGCAGTCCGGCGGTCACCGATCCAGCGATCATCGATTCACCGGTCACCTCGACGCCCGGCGTGCTGCACGGTTCGGTGACGTTCAGCGATCCGGATGGCCACGCCCTCACGACGACCCTCAGCGGTATGACACCCGCCGCTGACCGGACCTACCTCACCACCCGCGGCGGCATCGTCACCTTCGACCCCGCGACAGGCCACTACGCATACATCCCGGCTCTGCGGGCGCGGATCGCCGCGACCAGGGACGGCGCGCCGGAAGACCATCGGTTCGACACCTTCGTCATCACCGCCGACGACGGCCGGGGCACCACCACCCCGGTCGCCGTCGGGCTGCCGGTCACGAGCCCACACTCGGCCGGGCAGGTGACGATTCCCGGAACACAGGTCGACGACGCCGTCGTCGGCCCGGACGGTTTCGCGTACGTGACCACATCCGCCGGCGATCGCACCTGCGTCGCCGTCCTCCGGCCGGATGGCTCGACACTGACCACCATCCCGATCTCCGGGACACCGGGCGAGCACGGCGTGGTCTTCGGACCCGACGGACGCGGGTATCAGGTGACCGGGTCGTCGGACACCACCGGCAGCATCACCCCGTCGACGACCCGGATCACCTACATCGATGCGTTCGGTGCCGTGGCGACCACCGACCCGATCCCCGGCGCCCCCATCGGCGATCTACGGCTCGACGCCGACGGCGTCGGATACCTGGTGACCACGCACCCCGCGGTGGCCGAAGGCGCGTCGTGCACGTATGTGACCGCACTCCACCGAGACGGGACGGTCACCACCTCGGAGAGCGTCGCCGGTCCCGACACCCGCCTCGTCGTGTCGACGTCCGGCAGCGTCTACCTGTCATCCTCCGGCGACGGCGGGACCCGTCTGTACGGCGTGGCCCGCAACGGTGAACTCACGCCACTGGCCAACGTGTTCGACGCCGACGGTGGCGCCTTGTGGACCCACCGCGACGACTCGCTGTACTTCGTCCGCTCGCACGGCGATCCGGCCGCACCGCGCGCCACCGTCGTCACCCGGCGGCCCGACGGTTCGACGACCACCCACGACGGTCTCCCCGGCCGGGTGTCGTCCCTGGTGGTCGACGCCGACCCCGTCTACGTCATCTCGCAGTCGACCGGTTCCTCACACGTGTCGGCCCTCGCCTCCGACGGCCGACTCTCGACCGTGGAGTTCAGCGGCATGCTCCCCGCCGCCGCCGTCCGCGGACCGGGCGGCGACCTCTACATCGCCGTCTCGGACCCCGTCACCGACGAGTCCGCGGTCGTCGCGGTCTCGTCGGACGGAGCCCACCGGATCGTGACGTCGGTGATCGGGCAGGCCGGCGTTCACGCGAGCGGCACCGGCGACGTCGTCGTCACGACGACGACCATGAGCGCCGACGGCCAGGACAGCACGAGAGTCATGTTCCTCCGCGCCGACGGCACGATCGCGGCCGGCGCAGGCATCGCCGGATCGCCGATCTCGGTGCACTTCGACCGAACCGGCACCGCGTACATCCCCGTTCTCTCGGCCGATCTCGTGAGTGACGATCCACTGACCTCCCTCGCAGTGGTGCGCCGGGACGCCGAGACCGTGGTGTCCGCCGCGGCCGTCGGCGAACCGGCGGCCGCTCCGGCGAGGGCCGACGACGGCACGACGTACATCCCGCTGACCCGGTTCGTCCCCGGAACGCCCCGGCCGAGCACCGCGCTGGTCGCCTTCCGTCGCGATGGCTCGACCACCGTGGCCGGCGAATTCCCGGGACATTCGCCGCGGGGTCCCGTCATCGCGTCGGACAGCGTCGTCCTGCTCGTCACGCACGACGCCGGGACCTCGACGATCCGTGCGGTCCGGCCGGCGTGGCCCGACGCGTCGTCGGCTGATCACGACGACGAGGATGCCGTCATGACCTTCGACGTGACCCCGGCCATCTCCGACATCGACCCGGAATCAGGCGTCGTATCCGGTTCGGTGAGCGACATGGCCACCGACGACGGTGCACTCGGCTACCTGACCGCCGACTCGCAGGTGATACTCGACCACGATTCCGGCGCTTTCGAGTTCACGCCCACGCACCCTCAACGGCAGGCCGCGGCGATCCAGGACGGTCCGGCTGCGCATGCGTTCGCGGTGCTGGTCTCCGACACCGACTCCCAGGCGTCGACGGTCGTGTCCGTGACGGTCCCCGTCGCCCCCGCAACCCTGCCCGAGACACTCGAATAGACCCTCCTCCACCACATATCGTCTCTCGGGTTGCCGACGCAAACGGCCCCACCTCCGAAAGGAGGTGGGGCCGTTCGTCGAACCATCGATCTATCGCTCGAGACCGCGTAAGACGCGGCTCGGAGCTAGGAGATCCGAGGCGCGAAAGTCACCAGCTGGACTTCTGCACACCCGGGAGCTCACCCGCGTGCGCCATCTCGCGCAGGCAGATTCGGCACAGGCCGAACTTGCGGAACACCGAGTGCGGGCGACCGCACCGGTTGCACCGGGTGTAGCCACGCACGGCGAACTTGGGCTTCTTGTTGGCCTTGTTGACCAGAGCCTTCTTTGCCATCAGTTGTCCTTAACGTTGTTGTCCTTGAACGGGAAGCCCAGGGCACGCAGCAGCGCGCGGCCTTCCTCGTCCGTGGTGGCCGACGTCACGACGGTGATGTCCATACCGCGGGGCCGGTCGATGTTGTCGATGTTGATCTCGTGGAACATCGACTGCTCGTTCAGGCCGAACGTGTAGTTGCCGTTGCCGTCGAACTGACGGTCCGACAGTCCGCGGAAGTCGCGGATACGCGGCAGGGCGATGGACACGAGGCGGTCCAGGAACTCCCACATGCGGTCACCACGGAGGGTGACGCGCGCACCGATCGGCATTCCCTCGCGCAGCTTGAACTGGGCGATGGACTTACGTGCGCGGCGGATCTCCGGCTTCTGGCCGGTGATCTTGGCCAGGTCCTCGACGGCACCGTTGATCAGCTTCGCGTCACGGGCGGCGTCGCCGACACCCATGTTCACGACGACCTTCACGACGCCCGGGATCAGCATCACGTTGGCGTAGTCGAACTCTTTGTTCAGCGTGTCCTTGATTTCCTCGCGGTAGCGAGTCTTCAGACGCGGCTGGACCTTGCTCTCGGTGGAGCCGTTCTCGATTTCGGTAGAAGTCATGTCAGATGTCCTTCCCGCTCTTGCGCGAGATCCGGACCTTCTTGCCCGATTCTTCGTCGACGCGGTAACCGACGCGGGTCGGGTTGCCGTCAGAGTCCACGACCATCACGTTCGAGACGTGGATCGAGGCTTCCTGGGTCACGATGCCGCCGGAGGAGGCACCGCGCTCGTTGGCCGACGCGGCGGTGTGCTTCTTGATTCGGTTGACGCCCTCGACGAGAACTCGCTGCGTCTTCGGGAAGGCCTGGATGACCTTGCCCTTGGCGCCCTTGTCCTTGCCCGAGATGACGATCACGGTGTCACCCTTGTGAACCTTCATGTCAGATCACCTCCGGTGCCAGCGACACGATCTTCATGAACTTCTTCTCACGCAGCTCGCGGCCGACCGGGCCGAAGATGCGGGTACCGCGGGGGTCGCTCTCACCCTTGAGGATGACGGCGGCGTTCTCGTCGAAGCGGATGTAGCTTCCGTCCGCACGACGGCGCTCCTTGGTGGTGCGCACGATGACGGCCTTGACGACCTCACCCTTTTTGATGTTGCCGCCGGGGATGGCGTCCTTGACAGTGGCGACGATGACGTCACCGATGCCGGCGTAGCGTCGCGCAGAACCGCCCAGCACGCGGATGCACAAGATTTCCTTGGCTCCGGTGTTGTCGGCGACCCGCACGCGCGATTCCTGCTGAATCACTCGTAGTCTCCTTGACCTGGCTTCTTATGTACGGCGGATTTCCGACCCGACGCACACGGTCTGTTACCCATCGAACACACGCCTGCCTGGGGTTTTGACCAGGCTGTGACACCTGGACGGACCGCCCCAGTGGGTTCGTGAGCCGATTTGCGACACAGCAGTGCCGCAGGCAACCCCACAAGTGTAGGGGAACGCCCAGGTCCCGGCCAAATCCGTCCTCCGGACCGGCCCGACGCGTGCGTCGTCGCGGCCGGCGAGCAAATTTCTCCGACCTCGACCCATCCGCGGTGATCTCCCACACGAAGCACCCGTGGGACAATTCCGATCAGTGACACCCGCCCGGCACGCATCAGATGCGGACAGGGAAGGGATGTCACCGGGGGGCGTGTCAGTGGCGGGGGCGAGCAGCTCTCATCGAGAGCCGAACACCACGACGCCGTCGGAGTCCAGAGTTCAGTTCGACATGCGCGACCTGACCGCAGCACACCCATGAGTTCGACCTCGGGTTCATCGCTCGAGGTCGACGCTGCGCCGGGCGCACGCCACAGGGGAGGCACGCGTGACCACAGACGACGCGATCCGGCACATCACCGACACGGAACTGGCCATTCCGATGACCGCCGCCCAGCGCGGCGTCTTCTATGCCCAGCAGCTCGAACCAGACGTGCCGATGACGATCGACGCCTTCATCGAGTTCCGCGGCGACACCTCCCGCCCCGGCGGTGAGGACGGAGACAATCCCCTCGTCGACGTCGATCCCGACATCATGCAGCGCGCGGCGACACTGACCGAGGTGGAGACCGAGGCCTCGATGCTGCGTCTCATCCCCACCGATGACGGCGAACCGTACATGACGATCGACCACACACGCCTGGTCGTCCTGGGCCGGGAGGATTTCTCCGCCGAGACCGATCCGCGTGCCGCCGCCCTCGCCTGGATCGACCGCAGGCGCTCACAGCCCACCGATCTGTTCTCGGATCCGTTGCTCGAAACCCATCTCCTCAAACTCGGCCCGGGACACTCGATCTGGTATTGCCGCGGACACCACATCGGCTACGACGGATACGCCGCGATGTATCTGATGTTGCGCGTCGCCTCGCATTACACCGCCATCGTCGACGGCACCCCGCCACCGGTCGCCGACACCGCGACGATGTCCGACATCGCCGAACTCGACCGCGCATACCGTTCCTCGTCGAAGTTCGCCGACGATCGTGAGCACTGGCGGCAGCACCTCGCCGACCTACCCGAGATGACCACGCTGACAAGCCTGTCCGGACCGGCCTCGCCGCTGTCGGACGTGCGCTCGGCCGTCCTCGACGACGAGCTCGTGACCCGCATCCGCGACCTGGGCCGCGCCCACCGGGTACGGCCGGCGTCGATCATCACCGCCGTGGTCGCCGCCTACGTGGCACGCTTCACCGATCGCGACGAGGCGATGCTCAGCCTTCCGGTCGCCGCACGCGACCGCGACATCCTGCGGACCTCTGCCGGGCTCATCTCCAACGTCGTACCCCTGCGTATCCCGCTCGACGACTCCGCCACCGTGTCGGACCTGCTCCGGGCGGTCAACGGCGAGATCAAATCCGCTGTGCGTCACCAGAAGTTCCGTCACGAGGACATCGCAGCCCACATCCTCGGGGCGGCGGGAGCACGACGCGGATTCTTCGGTCCGCTGGTCAACGTGATGCTGTTCTTCGAACACATCGACTTCGGTCCGCTGCACGGTGAGCTGAACGTGCTCTCCACCGGCCCCATCGAAGATGTGTCGGTCAATGTCTACGACAGCTTCAACGGCGGGATGAGTCTCGACCTCGAGGCCAACCCGAACATCTACTCCCCCGACGAGATCACCACCCACCACCGGCGTCTGGTCGAATTCCTCGGGGCCGTCGTCACCGCTCCGGCCGACACCCTGGTCTCGCACATCAGCATGCTCACCGACGCCGAGCGCACCGAACTCTCCGGCCACACGACCGGCGAGCGGGTCGACCTCGGGGAGAAGACTCTCCTCGACCTCCTCGACGGGGCCGCGGCAGGTCATGCCGGCAGTACCGCGATCATCGACGGGCACGGCACCGGCTCGCTCACCCACGCCGAGTTCACCGCGCGGGCACAGTCGCTCGCCGCGGCCCTGTCGGTTCGCGGCATCGGACCCGAAAGCGTGGTGGCCGTATCGCTCACCCGCGGCGTCGATCAGGTCCTGGCCGTGCATTCGGTGATCCGCGCGGGCGCGGCGTTCCTGCCGCTCGACCCGGCCGAGCCGGCCGACCGCCTCGAGCACATCCTCGAGGTGGCCACACCCGATCTGATCATCACCGACGCGGTCCTGGACGAATTGCGGAAGACCACCGCACCCGGGCGGCACGCGCAGCCCCCGCGGCCGGCCCCCGACCAGGCCGCGTACGTCCTGTTCACCTCCGGTTCCACCGGCAAACCCAAGGGCGTGGTCATCACCCATCGCGCCATCGTCAACCGACTCGCCTGGATGCAGTCGCGTTATCCCCTCGATGCGACCGACCGGGTACTGCAGAAGACCCCGTCGACCTTCGACGTCTCGGTGTGGGAGTTCTTCTGGCCGTTCACCTCCGGAGCCTGCCTGGTCGTGCCGAGCCCCGATGGGCACCGCGATCCGTGGTATCTGCGCGACGTCATCGCCGAGCGCGGCGTCACCACCGTGCATTTCGTACCGTCGATGCTCGCCGCGTTCGCGGCCGCGCTCGACGACACCGATGCCGCACAACTGACCTCGCTGCGCCGGATCTTCACCAGCGGTGAGGCACTCACGTCGTCGGCCATCGCGGCCACCGCCGCACTGACCACGGCGCCGGTCCACAATCTGTACGGCCCCACCGAGGCCGCGATCGACGTGACCCACCACGATGCCTGCCGGGCCGACACCGCCGTCGTTCCGATCGGGTCGCCGGTCTGGAACACCACCGTCCACGTGCTCGACCATCACCTGCGCCCACAGCCGCCCGGCGCCACCGGCGAGCTCTACCTCGGTGGCGTCCAGCTCGCACGCGGCTACCGCGCCCGTGCCGACCTCACCGCGGCGCGGTTCGTCGCCTCCCCGGCCGGAAACGGTGAACGTCTCTACCGCACCGGCGATCTCGCCCGCCTGCTGCCCGACGGCGAACTGGAATACCTGGGACGCACCGACTCCCAGGTGAAGATCCGTGGCCAGCGCGTCGAACTCGGCGAGATCGAGTCCGCGATGGGCAGACTCGACGGCGTCACCGCCGCCGGCGTGGTGATCCGGGACGACCTGGTCGCCGACGCCCCCGCCGTCGCCGGGTACGTCACCGGGAGCGGACTCGAACAACGCGACCTGCGCGCCGAACTGCGGTCGGCGCTGCCCGAGCACATGATCCCCTCGGCGATCATGGTGCTCGACACACTGCCCACCACCGCCAACGGCAAACTCGACCGCCGGGCGCTGCCCCGGCCCGAACTGCGCACCCACCGCGAGTTCGTCGCACCGCGCACGCCGCTCGCGCGGCTGGTCGCCCGCACCGTCGCCGACGTCCTGGACCTGCACGAGACCACCGCCGACGGCGAGCCGGCCGACGACACACCGATCTCGCTGGGCGACAACTTCTTCGACGTGGGCGGGAGCTCTCTCTCGGCGACGCGGGTCGCCTCGCGGCTGACGAAGGCCACGGGACACCGCGTGGGAATCCGGGCGATCTTCGACGCCGCGGACCTCGGCGGGATCGTCGACGCGCTGGTCGATCTCGGTGTCGACGCCGCGGATCCGACCGGACGTGCCGGCCTCGATGACGCCACCGGCGGGGCGGGGGCGGCGCCGACCGGCCCGGTTCCCCTCTCCCCCGCGCAGCACCGCCTCTGGCTGGCGGCCCGCCTCGATCCGGCCGCCGCGGCCACCTACAACATGCCGTTCTCCGTTCGTCTGGTCGGCACACTCGACATCGACGCCCTGCACCAGGCCCTGACCGACGTCGTCCGGCGTCACGAACCGCTGCGCAGTGTCGTCGTCGAACACGATGGCGTGCCATGCATCTCGGCGACGGACCCGCAGGCCGTCGAGATCGACCTCCCGGTCCTGGGTTGCGCCGATGTCGCACCGAGCTCGGATCGCGACTTCGCCGCGCTGCCCTTCGACCTGGGCGCCGACCTACCCATCCGCGCGCGACTGGTCCGCACCTCCGACGACGACCATCGCCTGACCGTGGTGGTTCACCACATCGCGGCGGACGGATGGTCGCTCGCGCCGCTGGCCGGCGATCTGGCAGTCGCGTATCGCGCCCGCCGCGAACATGCCGAACCCATCTGGGACGCACTGCCGGTCACCTACTCCCAGAACAGTGCCGACCGGCATGCCTGGCTCGCCGGGAGCGACCATGCGGCAGCCGAACTCGACTTCTGGCGGGACACGCTGGCCGGTGTCCCGGGCGAGTCCGAACTACCGCTCGACCGGCCGCGCGCCCACACCGGTACGCCCGGGACGAGCGGCGCATCGGTCACCTCGACGATCTCGGCGGAGGATCATCGGGCGGTCCGCGCCCTCGCCGCCGACACCGAGGCCACCGTGTTCATGGTGTTGCACGCCGCCGTGGCATCGCTGCTGCGTTCGCTGTCGCAGCACTCCGACATCGTTGTCGGAACCCCGGTCTCCGGCCGCGGCGACGCCGATGTCGACGACCTCGTGGGCATGTTCGTCAACACCCTCGCGCTGCGCACCGACGTCGACAAGGACGTCGGTTTCGCCGAGCTGCTGGCACAGGTCCGCGAGACCGATCTGAACGCGTTCGACAACGCCGACATGCCCTTCGACCGGCTCGTCACCGAACTCAACCCGGAACGCTCCGGCAACGTACATCCGTTCTTCCAGGTGTCACTTGCCCTCGAGGACCGGTCGGCGATCGCGCTCGAATTCGCCGGACTCGCCGCCACGGCCGCACGCGTCGTCACCGGTTCCACCAAATTCGATCTCGAGTTCACCTTCACCGAGCTGCACGAGGACTCCGGCGACCCCGCCGGCATCGCCCTCGAGATCGGTTATGCGACCGCACTGTTCGACCGCTCCACCGTCGCCGGGCTCGCCTCGCGCCTGGGCCGGATCGTGCACGCCGCCCTCACCGAGCCGAATACTCCGGTCGGCGACCTCCCCGTCCTGGAGATGCACGAACGTCTCGACCTGGTACCCGCCGTCGGAGCAGGACGGCGTCCGGTCGAGCACCTCACCGGCCTGCTGTCCGCCGCCGCGGGGTCCGCACCGCACCGTCTGGCGGTGACCGACGGTGCGCGATCGCTGACCTACCGGGAGCTCGACGCCGCGTCGAACGCTCTGGCCCGCGTGCTCATCGCCGGTGGTGCGGGACCGGAAAGCCATGTCGCCGTTGCGCTCGGGCGTGGCGTGGACTGGATGATCACCATGTGGGCGGTCGCCCGCGCCGGCGCCGCCTGGTTGCCGGTCGACCCGGCGTACCCGGCGCAGCGCATCGAACACATGCTGACCGATTCCGGCGCGCGGCTGCTCGTCACCGACCGGGCATCCGACCCCCGGCCCGGCACCGACCTGCTCACCGTCACCCTCGACGACCCCGCCGTGGTCGAACGGCTCGCGGCCACCTCGTCCGCGCCGGTGTCGGATCGGGAACGGCACGGTCCGCTCGATGTCGACCAGCCCGCCTATCTGATCTACACCTCGGGGACCACCGGTACCCCGAAGGGCGTCGTGGTCAGCCACCGCGGGCTCGCCGACTTCGGCGCACAACAGGTCACGCAGTACGGGATCACCCCGGAGAGCCAGACCATGCACATGGCATCGCCCAGCTTCGACGCCACGGTGCTGGAGATCCTGATGGCGCTCGCCGCCGGTTCGACGATGCACATCGTCCCGCCCGGGATCGTCGGCGGCGCCGAGCTCGCCGAACTGATGCGCTCGGCCCGGATCTCACACGCATTCCTCACCCCGTCGGTGCTGACCACCATGTCGCCCGAAGACGTACCGGAGCTCGAGGCGCTCGTCATCGGCGGCGAACATCCCAATCCCGAGGTCGTGCGCCGGTGGTCGGCCGGCCCGCGACTGTTCAACGCCTACGGCCCCACCGAGACCACCGTCGTCGCGGCCGTGTCCGCACCGATCAGCCCGGACTACACCACGCTGACCATCGGCCGGCCAATCCGCGGTATCTCCGCGGTCGTCCTCGACGAGCGGCTCCGGCCGGTCGCCCCCGGTGCGGTCGGCGAGTTGTACATCGCCGGTCAGCATCTGGCGCGCGGGTATCACGGCGTGCGCCCGCTGACGTCGAAGAGGTTCATCGCCAACCCCTTCGGCGATCCCGGGGAACGCATGTACCGGACCGGAGACCTCGTGCGCTGGACCGCCGGTCACGAACTCGAGTTCCGCGGCCGTGCCGACCATCAGACCAAGGTCCGCGGCCACCGCATCGAGCTCGGTGAGGTCGACGCCGCACTCGTCGCCGACGCCGCGGTACTGGCCGCGGTGACCACCACCCACGGCGAGGGCGACCGCGCCCACCTGGTGTCGTACGTGACGATGACACCCGACGCCTCGGGCACCGCGGCGGGCGTCCGCGACCGGCTCGCCGACCGCCTTCCGCGGCACATGATCCCCTCGGCCGTCATCGAACTCGACGAGATCCCGACCACGCCGATCGGCAAGGTGGATCTGCGGGCACTTCCGGCCCCCGACACCGAGTCACTCACCGGCGGCGTCATCTACGTCGCACCGCTGACCCCCACCGAGCGGGCCGTCGCCGACCTCGTCGCCGAGCGCCTCGAACTCGGGCCCGGCACGGTGGGCCGCCATCACGACTTCTTCGATCTCGGCGGGAACTCGTTGCTCGCCACCCAGATCGTCGGTGCACTGGAACAGATCACCGGACGCCGGATACCCGTCCGCGAGGTCTTCGACCATTCGACCGTCGCCGGGATCGCCCGGCTCGCCACCGACCCGGCCGACGCCGCCGCCGCCGAGAGCGCCGGCGACACCCGCGCCCTGCCCCGCCTGCGGCACGATCCCGACGCCCCGGTGCGCCCCGGTCCCGCCCAGCAGCAGCTGTGGTTCCTCAATCAGCTCGCGATCGGCCACGACCCGGCCGGCCAAGTCACTCAGGATTCGCAAAGTGGCTCGGCGACAGCCGATTATGCCATCGCCTTCGCCCTGGATCTTCGCGGTGAACTCGACGTCGACGCCCTCGCCGGGGCGATGCGCCTCGCCGTCGAACGCCACGCGATGCTCCGAACCGTGTACCCCGACGACGACGGACGCCCGGTCCTCGACGTGCGCCCCGGCACCGAGGTCCCCATCGACCTGACGGTCGTCGACGCCACCGCCGGCGACTGGCCCGCCAGGGCGCGCGACCTCGCGCGACGCCCGTTCGACCTCACCGTCGACGTGCCACTGCGCACGGTCCTGCACCGGATCGACGCCGATGCCACCCACCACAAGCTGACGGTGGTCATCCATCACATCGCCGCCGACGGGTGGTCGATGGCCCCGTTGCACCGCGACATCACCCGCGCCTACGCCGAGCTGCGATCCGGCACGGCCGCCCAGCAGTCCGGTGCCCGGCCGCTGCCCATCGACTATCGCGACTATCTGCGCTGGCAGGCCGAAAACCTGGACAACCAGGCCGATCTCGCCGAGTGGTGGCGGACCGAACTCGACGGGATCGATGTCGGTCCCATCCTGATCCCCGATGCACCCGCCGACGCCGTCCGCGCCGCCGACGCGGTGGAGGTCGACTTCGGATCCGACCTGCGCCGCGCACTGATCGACCTCGCCGGCGGCCGGGCCACCGAGTTCATGAGCGTGCACGCACTGTTCGCGGCCCTGCTCCACCGTCTCCACGCCGACCCCCGGGTGCACGTCGAGGCGGGCGCGTCGGACATCGTGATCGGCACTCCGATGGCCGGTCGCGCCGACCCACGCCTCGCCGACATCGTCGGCATGTTCGTCAACTCGGTGGTCCTGCGCACACCGGTCGACGGGCGTGCGGACTTCACCACCCTGCTCGACTCGGTCCGCCATCGTGACCTCGAGGCGCTGTCGCAGTCCGACATGCCGTTCGAGCAGATCGTGTCGATGCTCAATCCCCCGCGCACCGGGCGCCATCCGGTGTTCCAGATCGCCCTCGCGTTCGACGCCGGGACCTCCGACACCGCGGGGCCCGCCTCCGCGCGCACCACGCTGCCGGGACTCGAGGTCGAGGCCGAGGAGGTCGAGACCGGTGCCGCCCGCTTCGATCTCGAACTCCGGGTTCGCGAAGGTCGCGCCCGGTTCACCTACGCGACCGACGTCTACACCCGCGAACGCATCACGGCCCTCGCGGCGATGCTCGTCGACCTCGCGCACGCCGTGGTGGCCAACCCCACCACCCCGCTCGACGACCTGCCGCTGGGCGGACTCGCCGTGCAGCGCCCAGAAGGACTGCCCCACAGTACGATCACGCCGCGCCATCTCGCCGACATCATCGACGACACCGCTCGTGCGCATCCGGACCGCGTCGCCGTCGAAGACGGCGACCGTGCCCTCACCTACGCCGAGATCGATCGGATCTCGGCGGGGTGGGCGCGGATCCTGCGCGAACTCGGCGTGGGCACCGAGGACGTGGTCGCGATCGCGCTCGAACGCAGCCTCGAGTCGGTGATCGCCACCTGGGCGGTCGCCAGGACCGGAGCGGCGACCCTCCCGATCGACACGCGCTACCCGGCCGAGCGGATCGCGCACATGATCACCGATTCCGGTGCGCTCATCGGCATCACCACCGCCGACCGCCGGACGACCGTGCCCCACGCGATCTGGTGGATGACCCCGGAGGACCTGGCCGGCCCGCCCCCCGAGACGATCGGGGCCGAGAACACCGGGACACGACACACCGATTCGGTCGCCTACATCGTCTACACCTCGGGCTCGACCGGAAAGCCCAAGGGCGTCAGCGTGACCCACCGCGGACTCGCCGCTTTCAGCACCACCCAGCGGGAGCGGTACCGGGTGGGTCCGGGCGACCGCACCCTGCTGTTCGCCTCCCCGTCCTTCGACGCCGCGATGCTGGAACTGCTGCTCGCGGTCGACGCGGGCGCGACGATGGTCATCGCCCCGACCTCGATCTACGGTGGCGACGAGCTGGTCGAGTTCCTCGACGAGCACACGGTGACCCACGCGTTCATCACCCCGGCCGCTCTCGCCTCCGCCACGCCCGCTCCGTTGCCGCATCTGCGGACACTCGGTGTCGGCGGCGAGGCCAGCACACCGGAACTGGTGGCGCGCTGGGGAACCGGACGCAGATACATCAACAGCTACGGCCCCACCGAGACCACCATCGTGGCGGTGATGTCGGAACCGCTGACCTCGGGTGCACCGATCACCATCGGCACCCCTGTACACGACTGCACCGCACTCGTGCTGGACCACCGGCTGCAGCCGGTACCCGACCATGTCCCCGGCGAGCTGTACCTCACCGGTCCCGGTGTCGCACGCGGCTACCTCTTCCGCCGCGGGCTCACCGCCACCAGGTTCGTGGCCGGACCGGACACCGGCGGTCGCGTCATGTACCGCACCGGCGACATCGTCCACCGCACCGCCGACGGCGCACTGATCTATCACGGGCGCAGCGACAACCAGGTGAAGGTCCGCGGTTTCCGGATCGAACTCGACGAGATCGGTGCGGCACTCTCCGCTGCCGACGGGGTGGACTACGCGACCGTCGTCGTGCGCGGCCAGGGCGCGGCGGCAACGCTCGTCGGCTACGTCACCCGCACCGGCGACACCCTCGACACCTCGGCGGTTCTCGAGTCCGTCCGCCGCCGGCTGCCGCGACACATGGTGCCCGCGGCGGTCGTCGAACTGGACACCATCCCGATGACCGGCAACGGGAAACTGGACCATCGGGCGCTGCCCGACCCAGCCCACGCCGGGCCCGGATCGACCGCCCGCGCCCCGCGCACCGACACCGAGTCCGCACTCGTCCGGATCGTCGCCGACGTCCTCGATCTCCGTCCCGACGATGTCGGCGCGACCGACGACTTCTTCCTGATCGGCGGCACCTCCCTGCAGGCCACCACGCTGGTCAGCCGGATCAACCGCGTGCACACCGGTGAGAAGCTGCGGGTGCGCGATGTGTTCGACCATCCGACCCCCGAGGCGCTCGCCGCGCTCGTCGCACTGCCCGAGGGCTGGGAGCCGCAGGGTGCAGGGGAAAACGGTGCAGGAGGATCCGGCGACGCACTGCCCGTGACCCGGCCGAGCACGTTCCCCCTGGCGCCCGTCCAGCGTCGGCTCTGGTCGATCGCCGCCGCCGCGCCGGACTCCACCGAGTACCTGATGCCCTTCGTGTTACGCCTCCGCGGCGACCTCGACGTCGACGCATTGCGCGGCGCCCTGGTCGACGTGGTGGCCCGCCACACCAGCCTGCGGACCGTCTTCGAATTGGGTGACTCCGGGCCCGTCGGCCGAGTTCTCGACGACCCGGCCGCGGTGGTCGGTGACCTGCCGGTCCGCCGGACCGACGATCCGATGGCCGAGATCGCACTGTCGGCGACCACACCCGTCGACCTGCTGCGCGATGCGCCGATGCGAGCCACCCTCGTCGCCGGCACGAGCACCGAAGAAACTGCGCCGGAACATCTTCTGGCTCTCGTCGTCCATCACATCGCGGCCGACGGCGCGTCGTTGCCGATCCTCGTCGCGGATCTGTGCCGGGCCTACGGCGAACGTCGCCGTGGCCGCACCGAACCCTGGGGACCCGCCGGCGTCGACTACCGCGATCATGCGGTCGAGAGCGCAACAGATCCGGCGATCGAGGAGGATCTGCGGTACTGGACCGAGGCGCTCGCGCAGGCACCCGCGGAGACCACCGTTGCGCCGTCGGCGCATCCGGATGCCGAGACGCGCAGGTCCGGTCGACCCGGGCCCGGCGACGAGGACGGGTCGCGCCCGGCTGGCGAAGCGCGCTCGGTCACGTTGCCGATCGCGGCGCACACCCGCGCCGGCCTGGTCGCCTTCGCCCGCGAACAGTCCGCGACGCCGTTCTCCGTGCTGCACACCGCCCTCGCGATCCTGCTGCACCGCCTCGGCGTGGGTTCCGACCTGGTCATCGGCAGCCCGGTAGCCAACCGCGCCGGCACCGTCGACTCCACCCGGGACTACAGCGGCGTGGTCGGGATGTTCGTCAACGTCCTGCCGCTGCGGACCCGCCTACGGGCCGCCGACAGTGTCGCCGCGCTCGTGCATCGCGTCCGCGACGCCGACATCGACGCACTCGATCACCGCGGACTCCCCTTCGACGACGTCGTCGCGGCGGTGAACCCGTTGCGCGCCAACGGCCGTCACCCGATCTTCCAGGTCGCACTGTCGGTGCACGACTACTCGGTCGGGACGGCGGCGCCCGGGAATGCCGGCGGCCTGACCGGGACGACGGTGACCATGGACGACGGCCTGCTGGCCGAGGTCTCCGAGTTCGAGTCCCCGGCAGCGAAGTTCGACCTGCAGGTCACGGTCACCGGGATGAATCCCGGCCGCGGCGACGCCGGTGGCGCCGCCATCCAGATCACCTACGACACCGCGCGATACGGCCACCATGACGCCGAACTGCTGGGCACACGCCTGATGCGTGTCCTGCGCGGGATGCTCGGCGACCCCGGCCGCGCCATCGGCGACATCCGTATCACCGATCCGCTCGAGGTGGCCGAACGCAGTCCCGCCCTCGGCCCCGCGGGCAACCCACCCACCACGCTCGACGTCCTGTTCGGCGATGCGGTCCGACGCAACCCCGGGGGCATCGCCGCCATCGAGGCCCCGGGGACGCCGGGCGGTGAACCCGAGACGATCACGTATGCCGAACTCGACGCCCGGTCCAACCGATTGGCCCGCGTGCTGCTCGGCCGGGGCATCGGCGGACAGGCCGAACCGGTGGCCGCGATGGCCGTGCAACGCTCGATCGACGCACTCGTGGCGATCTGGGCGATCGTGAAGGCGGGCGCGGCCTATGTTCCCGTCGACCCCAACTATCCCGCCGACCGGATCGCCCACATGCTCGGCGACAGCGGCGCGCAGCTCGTCGTCACGACGTCGGCGTCGAAGGAACGGATCGCATCCGGAACCGGAACCCCGATGCTGGTCCTCGACGAGGACTCCACCCGCACCCGGATGAAGCACTCCTCGCCCGCCCCGATCACCGATGCCGAACGCGCATCGACGATCCGCCCGGACCAGCTGGCCTACATCATCTACACCTCCGGTTCCACCGGGAAGCCGAAGGGCGTGCTGGTACCCCATGCCGGACTGCGTGCGGTGCACGACGAACTGGCCCGCCGGATGGGTCCGGGACCCACCTCGCGTGTGTTGCAGTTCGCCTCACCGAGTTTCGACGCATCGGTCCTGGAGTTCCTTCTGGCACTGTCGGGTTCGTCGGCCCTGGTGATCGTCGATCCGGATGTGTACGGCGGCGCGGCGCTCAGCGATGTCATCGATGCCCGGCAGGCCACCCACGCGTTCATCACCCCGGCCGCGGTGGCCAGCATGGATCCGGCCGCGGTGCCCTCACTGCGGGTCCTCGCCGTCGGCGGTGAGGCCTACGGCGCCGACCTGGTCCGGCGCTGGTCGCCGGGCCGGACCATGCTGAACGTCTACGGACCCACCGAGTCGACGATCATCACCACCGGCAGCCGATCGCTGACCCCCAACACACCGCTGACCATCGGCACGCCCAACAACGGCGTCGGCGCCCTCGTGCTCGACGAGCGACTGCATCCGGTGCCGCCCGGCGTCACCGGCGACCTCTATCTGATGGGCGCCCAGGTGACCCGCGGTTATCACGGCAGACCGGGGTTCACCGCGACCCGCTTCGTCTCCGCCCCGATGGTCACCGGACCGCGTTTCGCCGGCCACCGCATGTACCGCACCGGCGATCTCGTCCGCTGGACCGACGACGGGCAACTCGTCTACGTCGGCCGCAGCGACACGCAGGTCCAGGTCCGCGGATTCCGGATAGAACTCGGCGAGATCGACGAGGCGCTCGCCGCGGACCCGGACGTCGACTTCGCCATCACCCTGGTCGAGGGCACGGGAGGCGCTGCGACACTGCGCAGTTACGTCACGGCCACACGGGGTGCAACCCCGGACCCCGCCGAGCTCCGGCGTCACGCGGGCCGCCGGTTGCCGCGGCACATGGTGCCGGCCTCGGTGACCGTACTCGCGACCATCCCGCTGACCCCGACCGGCAAATTCGACCGGGCGGCGCTACCCGCCCACGTCTCCGACGCCCCGCGCAGGCAGCCCGCGCCGGGACTCGAGACGGCCGTCGCGCAGACCTTCGCCGAGGTCCTGGAGGTCCCGATCGAGACCGTCGGCGCCGACGACGGGTTCTTCGATCTCGGCGGCAATTCGCTGATGGCCACGTCGGTGACCCGAAAGCTGACCGAACTGACCGGACACGACGTCTCGGCCGCGGCACTCTTCGGTGCGCCGAGCCCGGCCGAACTCGCGACCCTGCTCGACGGCGCGGAGGGAACGGCGGGGACACACGGAGAGTCCGCACGCCTGTCGTCGACCCTCGGACTCGACACACTTCTGCCCTTGCGCCGCAACGGACGTCACTCGACACGCTCGTCCGGCGCCGCCCAGACGCCACCGTTGTTCGTCGTCCATCCGGCGATCGGGCTGTCGTGGAGCTTCGCCGCGCTGCTGCCGCACCTGCCGGCCGATCGCGCGGTGTACGGGCTGCAACACCCGGCGCTGTCCGGCGGTCCGTTCCCGCACACGATCGCCGACCTGGCGGCCGAATACGTCGAACAGATCCGTGCGGTGGCGCCCGCCGGGCCGTACCACCTGCTCGGGTGGTCGTTGGGCGGGCTGATCGCGCATGAGATGGCCGTGCAGTTGCAGGAATCCGGCGAGTCCGTCGACCAGCTGACCCTGCTGGACAGCTACGTCGTCGCCGAACGACCGGATCTCGACACCGAGACCTCCATCGCCGAGTTGATGCGCGAATTCGGACTGGAACTGCCTGCGGGGACACGCCTCGGGGACGACCCCGACGAGCTCACCGTCGCCGACGTCCACCGCGTGCTCTCGGCGACCGGCGGTGCACTGGCCGGCCTCACCGTGGACGCCCTCGCGGCCGTCCACGAGGTCTTCGGCCATGCCTCGCCACTGGCCCGGTCCTGGCGACCGCGCGTCTTCGACGGCGACATGACGTTCGTGACCGCAACGGTCGACCCGCAACCGGGCGCACCCGCGGTCACCGACTGGCACTCGAAGGCCACCGGCCGGCTCGTCGAGGTCGAGACCACCAGCACCCATGCCCGCATGGTGTTGCCGGAGAACGTATCCCAATGGATACATGCAATCGGAGGACGTCCCGGCACAACGGACGCCGCCACACACGAGGGGGAAGCATGACCAATCCGTTCGACGACACCGACGGGACCTTCCGGGTCCTGGTCAACCACGAGAACCAACACTCCTTGTGGCCCGAGTTCGCCCCGGTCCCCGACGGCTGGGACACCGTGTTCGGACCGTCCGGGCACGACGAGTGCCTGGAGTACGTCGAGGAGAACTGGCGAGACATGCGGCCCGCCAGCCTGATCCGGACCATGGAACGGTCACGGGGCCCCGAGAGCTCATCAGACACCGGACGCTCATCGGACACCGAACAGTCGGACAGCGAACGCGCACAGAAAACCGGAAGCGAGGTCACCCGTGGGGCGGCACAGTTTGGCTGACACGGCAACACCAGCGAACGCCACCGGCGTCGGCACCCCGGACACCCCGGAGACCGCAGCGACCCCGCACACCCAGGACGCCTTGGACGACACCCCGGCACGAAACGCGCTTGAGATCCGCGGACTTCGCAAGTCGTTCCGCACCGGCATCTTCGGTCGCGGTCCGCGTGTGCACGCACTGAACGGGCTGGATCTGACGGTGCCGTCGGGAACGGTCCACGCACTTCTCGGTCCGAACGGCGCGGGAAAGACGACGGCCGTGCGCGCCGTGGCGACCCTCATGCGCCCCGACGAGGGCAGCGTGGTGGTCGACGGTGTCGACGTCCTCGCCGATCCCGGTGCAGCCCGCAAGATCATCGGCGTCTCGGGGCAGTACGCGGCGGTCGACGGCAACCTGACCGGGTTCGAGAACCTGCGCATGGTGGGCCAGCTGTACGGGCAGTCACGCGCCGAGGCCTCGGCCCGCGCGCGTGAGCTGATCGCCGATCTCAATCTCGAGGACGCGGCGGACCGGCCGATGCGCACCTACTCCGGCGGCATGCGTCGACGACTCGACCTGGCCGGGGCGCTCATCAACCGCCCGTCCCTGGTCATCCTCGACGAACCGACCACAGGTCTGGACCCGCGCGGGCGGCGACAGATGTGGGACGTCATCGCCGAGCAGATCGCCGGTGGCGCGACGGTATTGCTCACCACGCAGTACCTCGAGGAAGCCGACGCACTCGCCGACGAGATCACCGTCATCGACCACGGCACGATCCGCGCCCAGGGCAGCGCCGCCGACCTCAAGGCGGCCACGGGCGGGTCGATCCTGACCGTGGTGGTCGCCGGCCGGACCTCGCTGAAGGGCAGCCCCGACGGCGACTCCCCCGAATACGACTCGCCCGGCGACGAGCTCGTCGCGTCCGCGCTCGCCGGCATCGGCGTCGGCACACCCGAACGCCTCGGCACCGACGAGACGCGTACGGGACACTCGAAGACCGGGGAATCGACCGCAGATGCCATCCGGTGGTCGGTGCCCGTGGACTCCGGGACCCGGAGCGCCGTCGCGGCGGTCAAGGCACTCGACGCTCTCGGCATCGACGTCGTCGACGCCGCGGTGTCCACCCCCACCCTCGACGACGTCTTCCTCACGCTCACCGGCCGGGATACGCAGACCCGAGATACGTCCGGATCCGCCCGGGTCGAGGACCCAGGAACCGGTGACACCACGACTGGTGTCAGCCGGACAGATGACATCGAGATCAGCAGCAGCAGAACGGTTTTCGAACCTGTCAATTCCGGCACGAACGGCAAGTCGGACAATTCGGCCATCGGATCGGAGCGACTCCGTGTTCACTGACACCGCAGTGCTCGTCGAACGGAATCTGCTGACCGTCAAGCGGATTCCCACCCTCCTGATCAGCGCGACCATCCAGCCACTGATGTTCGTGTTCTTGTTCGCCTACGTTTTCGGTGCCACATTCGGCGGCGGCTCGTATCGCGAGTTCCTGATGGCCGGGATCTTCACCCAGACGGTGGTCTTCAACGCCGCCTTCACCACTGTCGGTCTGGCGAATGACACCTCGGACGGAATCGTGGATCGCCTACGATCGCTGCCGATGTCGCGACTGGGTGTCATCAGCGGACGCGTCACCTCGGACATGGTCCTGGGCATCGTCGGCCTGGCCGTCATGGTCGCCTGCGGCCTCGCCATCGGATGGCGCGTGCACGGCAGCGCGGTTGACGCCGCCATCGCCTTCGGCATCATCGGCCTGTTCGCGCTCGCGATGGCATGGGTGGGTGCCGTCACCGGTCTGGCAGCACCGAATGTCGAAGCGGCACAGAGCATCGGGTTCCTCTGGATGTTCCCGGTGACGTTCCTCTCGAGTGCGTTCATCTCCGCTCAGAGCCTTCCCGGACCCCTCCGCGCGATCGCGGAATGGAACCCCGTGACGGCCGTGGCGACCGCGTGCAGACAGCTCTTCGGCAACGACGCCCCGCCCGACTTCCCGCCGGCGACCGGCTGGGTTGCGGACCACGCGGTGGGATATTCGGTGGGTTCGGCACTGCTGATCCTGGCCGTGTGCATCCCGGTGTCGCTGATCCTTTACCGACGTTCAGCTAATCGGTGATTCTTGATCGCAAGAGAAGTTCACGCGTGTTCGTTACCTTTGAACCGTGACACCGGACGATGGCAGCGCGGCCGCCGACGCGCACCTCGGCCACGGGGGAGAAGCGAGGGTGCTTCGCGACCTGCTGGCCTCGGCCGCCCTGGGCGACCGCGCCGCGTTCACGCATCTCTACGACCTGACGAGCTCGCGCGTCTACGGACTGGCGTTCCGCGTGGTCCGGGACCGGCAATACGCCGAGGAGATCGTGCAGGAGGCCTATCTGCAGTACTGGCAGAAGGCGAATGACTATCATCCCGCGCGCGGTTCGGTCCTGACCTGGATGATGACCATCGCCCACCGCCGGGCCGTCGACCGCGTTCGCACCGAGGAACTTCAGCAACGACGCATATCCGAGTACGGGGCCGCGTCGGTCGAAACTCCTCGCAACATTCCGTTGGAGGTGGTTGTTCACGCCGACGAGGCGCGTACGCTACGCACATGTCTCGGCGAGCTCACCGACCTTCAACGGAGCTCCATCGAGATGTCCTATTTCGGCGGCTTGACCTACCCGGAGGTCGCACAGCGCACCGCTACTCCCTTGCCCACCGTCAAGTCTCGGATCCGAGACGGACTGCGTCGGTTGAAGACCTGTCTGAGGACGCAGGAGGATGTCTGAGCTCATCATGACGAGAACAGACGCGGCACCTGGCGGCGGGGAGTCCGACTGGCTGGACGAGCATGTCGAACTCTTTGCGGTCGCGGCCCTCACCCCTGCCGAACGCGCCCGCGTTGAGTCCGAGCTCGCGGCGCTGGCGCCGAGCGAACGCGCGGTGTACGAGACGCGCATCGCCGACATCCACGCCGCCATGGCAGGATTCGCCTCGACGTTCGCTCTCCACCCACCTCCCGAGCTGCGGTCAAGGGTGCTCAGTCATGTCTTCGACGGCCCGGCGCGCGCAGCGGGTACCGACGAGGACGCGGATCCCGCCGAGATCTCCGCCGGGGAGAACGTCACTGCCGAGGCTGCGGCGGCGGACGCCGAAGCGGCTGTCGGACATGGTCATCCGGCAGCCACGTCCGGCGCCGCCTCGGCGCCCCGGTCCGGAGAATCCGCCCCCGACCGATACCTGCCCCATCCGCAGCGCCCCAGCCGGCACCATTCCGGCCAGCACCATTCCGGCCAGCATCGTTCCGGCGCCTCGGCGCGACGTCCGATGCGTGCGACGTCCATCCTCGCCGCGGCGGCGGTGACCGTCGCCGTCGCGCTCGGCGCGGGTGTGCTGATCGGCCGCACGACGGCTCCCGACACGTCGACGTCGTCGACGGCGTTGTCCGATTCGCAGCAACAGGTCCTCGGTGTGCTCACCGCGGCCGACGCGACCGTGACGGTGGAACCGCTCGCCGACGACCGCGGCACGATCGCGGTGATCACTTCTCAGACCGCCGATCAGGCGGTCGCCATCCTGCGGGATCTCCGTGAGCCGATCTCGCCGGACCAGGCCTTCCAGCTGTGGCTGGTCGGTGGTGCCGAGCAACCGGTGTCGGCGGGGGTGATCCCCGGCGACGACACCGAACCAGTCGTGGTGGACGAACTCGCCGGATCGAGCGTGCTGGCGGTGACCATCGAACCGGCCGGGGGTTCGGCGCAGCCCACGACCCCGATCCTCGCCCAGGTGGAGCTGTAGCCGGTTCCCGGCGACCGGCGCGTGCCCACAAGATTCGTTCCCTCGAGCGACGGTCGTATCGATAACGTACGTGGCAACGATGCCTACACTGAGGGGCGTCGCGCGCCGGTCGATCGATGACCGGGTCCCCGGCGATGACCGGGTCCCACGTGCGGAGTCCGTGTGTGCGAGATGAGAACAAGTGGGTGTGGTGTGGGTCTGAACGGACGTCGATTCCTTTCGAGCGTGCTGGCGGCGGGGGCGGTCGTCGCCGGACTGGTCGTCGTGCCCAGCGCTCCGACGATGGCGGTACCCCGTGAGACGGTCGCGCAGACGCGTGTCGTCGACACCTACGTCGACGGCCCACAACAGGTGACCCTGCTCGTCTACTCGGCATCGATGCGGCGCACGGTGGCGGTCACGGTGCTCACCCCGCGGGATCGTTCCCGCCCGGCCCCGACCCTGTACCTGCTCAACGGCGCGGGCGGCGGAGAGGACTCGGCGACCTGGGATGCGCGCACCACCTACAAGCGCTACTTCGCCGACAAGAACGCCTATGTGGTGACGCCGATCGGTGGGGCGTACTCCTACTACACCGACTGGCAGCGCGACGATCCGGTGCTCGGCCGGAACAAGTGGCAGACGTTCCTCACCGAGGAACTGCCCCCGGTCATCGACAAGAAGTTCAACACGACGGGCGTCAACGCGCTCGCCGGCATCTCGATGGCCGGCACATCGGTGCTCAACCTGGCGATCGCCGCGCCGGGACTCTACCGTTCGGTCGCCGCCTTCAGCGGGTGCGCGCGCACCAGCGATCCGGTGGGCCAGCAGTACATCCGGTTGGTGGTCGTCGACCGCGGCCGCGGCAAGATGGAGAACATGTGGGGCCCGCTCGACGGACCCGGCTGGCGCGCCAACGACCCCTACCTCAACGCCGCGAAACTCCGCGGGACCAAGGTGTACATGACCTCGGGCACCGGAGCTTCGGGAGCCCATGAGCAACTGTCGGATCCGAGCATCGCCGGCGACGCCTTCAGTCTGGCGAACCAGGCCATCCTGGGCGGTGGGATCGAGGTCGCCATCGACATCTGCACCCGTCAGATGGTGCAGCGCATGCGGGCACTGGATGTCCCGGTGCACGTCAACATCAGGCCCACCGGCACCCACTCGTGGGGCTACTGGCAGGACGACCTGTACCGGACCTGGCCGCAACTGGCGCGCGACCTGCGCTGAATCCCCCGCAGAACAACCCCCGAAGAACCGATCCCCCCCGAGAACCAATCCCCCGCAGAACCAACCCCCATGGTTCCCCTCAGGCACTCACCAGAGGTCGAGACCGGTGTACCCGTCCTGCAACGCACGCGCGAACAGATGAGTCTTGGTCGGGGCGCCTCGGCCGACCGCGGTGTATTTGGCACGGATTCGTGCGAGGTGGGTGCTGACCGTCGACGCCGAGATGAACAGGCGTGCGGCCGCTTCCTCCTTCGAGTCCGCGGCGAGCCAGGCGAGGAGAACCTCCACCTCGCGGTCGGACAGGCTCGGACGCGCCACGGCGCCGCCCTGCTCGGCGGGTGCGCGGTAATCCGCCAATCGCGGAATCGGATTGTGCTCCACGGCATCCGGAGCGGCTGCGCGGCGAGCAGCCGCGGGAGCAGCAGGTCTTGCCGCTCTATAAATCTCTGAAGTCGCCGTCACTTTTCCATCCCCTGTTTGTTCGGCGCATTGCCCACGTCCCCGACGCCGCACGCCCCACGCGTCCTTATCCTTGTTCCACGTTAGATCCGTCGACTACCAGCCGGTAGACCCAGAATTGGGGACTTCGGCGGTTCAGGTGTCGGTCCCCCACGGAATTCCCCTCCGATCTGCTGACAGACCACGGATTTCGTACCAACCGCCTCGCGGCGGCGACGGATTCTGCTCACCGTCGTCGTGGGTGCGGCGCCTGTCGCCCGCGGCGGGCGCACCACGTTCGGGCGCCCGCCCGGGGTCAACGCCGACCCGATCTTCCGCGACCCCGATGCCGTTGCGGCACCGGTAGCCACCCGTCCTCCACCGCCCGCTTGAACAGATCCACCTTGGTGCGGGTGGGCCTGCCGGCGTCGGCATATTTCTGCCGAATGCGTTTCAGATATTCGTTGACCGTCTCGGCGGACACCCCCAGAGCGGCCCCCACCCGTGCCGAGGTCTCCCCGGACGCGTAGAGCGCCAGCACTTTCTGCAGCTGCGGCGACAGGTCCACGGCGGCGAGTTCCGGATCACCGTCGATGGCCGCGGCCCACTCGGTCGTGAGGACCGCCCTGCCCTGGGCAGCCGCCCTGATGGCCTCGATGATGACGGACTCCTCCGCCGACTTCAGCACGACGCCGAGTGCGCCCGCACGGGCAGCCGAACGCAGCAGCGCCGGATGCTCACCCGAGGTGTACACGACGGTGGCGACACCGACGACCGACAGCGCGTTGACGTTCTCACGCGGGGTGGTGCCGTCGTCGAGGCGGAGGTCGAGCAGCACCACGTCGAGTGGCATCCCGCCGAGCACGCCGGCGACGGTGGAGGCAGAGCAGACAAGCGAGATGTCGGCGATCGGATCCAGCACCCGTTCGATCCCCCAGATCGGCGAGCGATGGTCATCGACCATCCCGACCCGGATGACGTGGGCGCCGTCAGGCGCTTCGTGCCCCATCACCGGCCCACCCCCTCATCGACTGTCCTCGTGACACGCACCTCTGGCGACCGTCCGTCGGGCCGTTCGCGAGGCTCTTGCGTCGCCCACCGTGTTTATCGACGCAATTACACAGGCTTGTTACCCTGCGCACTCGGCGAACGTATCCGACGACTCGGACATTCCACGCCTCGACCGATCCAACCTGCGGTGATCGGTTCCAAATCTGGCACACCCTGTGTCCACATGTTTGGGGACAAGGGCGGATCCGGCGTCAGATCGTGGCCACTTCTGCCAGACTAGAACACGTTCTAGAAATCGACCCGATCAAGAAGGAGTCCCGGGTGAGCGCACCCTCGAGCCACGACATCCTCGGCACCACGGTGACAATGCCCGTCGAAATCCGTTCCGCACGGTGTTTCGTCGCCGGGTTCACCGCCGACACGGCCGCGGTCCAGCGCGCCATCGACAGCGAGTCGAGCCGTCCCGGAACCCTGCGCCCACTCCGTATCCGGCCCGGCCGCACCATGTGCATGCTCGTCTTCGTCGATTACGTCGACGGTGACCTCGGACCGTACAACGAGTTCGGAGTGTGCTTCCTGGTCGAGGACCCGTCCGCGCCCCCGGCCTCACCGGTGCGGGCGTTGCGTTCACTCGTGAAGGGCGATGCCCGTGCCCTGGTGCACCGGCTCCCCGTCGACGGAGACTTCACCCTCGCAGCTGGTCGCGGCATCTGGGGCTTCCCGAAGACCCTCGCCGATTTCGACGTCGACCACTCCTCGGCCACCAGGCGCGGCCGGATCGAGGCCGACGGTGCGCTGATCGCCGACCTCCGCGTCAAACCAGGACTGAAGGTCCCCGATTCCACGGCCGACACGGTGCTGAACGCCTACTCCCAGCTCGACGGGGTCACCCGGATGACGCCCTGGCGGCTCACCTCCACCCGTGGCACCCGGACCCGCATCGGCGGTGCGAGCCTGGAACTCGGCGACCATCCGATCGCGACCGAGTTGCGCTCCCTGAAACTCGGACGCCACGCACTCATGTCGAGCTCGGTCGACACGATCACGATGCGCTTCGAAGACCCCACACAAATCTGACGCGGCCGCGAGTCACGCGGCACAATGTCGACATGAGCAACCTCGAAGAGCATCCGATCGAGCTCGACTGTTCCAGCGATGCGGGTGTGGCGACGGACGCCGACGCGCTGCACATGGAGGTACTCACCGCCCGCGACGTGCCGTTGGGCGGGCCCCGCGCGATGACGGTGCGCCGCACACTGCCCCAGCGGTCACGCTCGCTCATCGGCGCATGGTGCTTCATCGACCACTACGGCCCCGACGATGTCGCCGCCAGGGGCGGGATGGACGTCCCACCCCACCCCCACACCGGTTTGCAAACGGTGAGTTGGCTTTTCACCGGCGAGGTGGAGCACCGCGACACCATGGGCAATCATGCGATGGTCCGACCCGGCGAGATCAACCTGATGACCGCCGGGCACGGGATAGCCCACACCGAGGTGTCCACGGCTCAGGCCACCATGCTGCACGGCGTCCAGTTGTGGACGGCGCTGCCCGCCGCGCACGCCGACACCCCACGCGACTTCGCCCACCACCGGCCACTGGACGTGGTCATGGGCGGGGTCACCGCGAAGGTGTTCCTCGGTGAACTGTTCGGTTCGCGCTCGCCGGTGGACACCTTCACCCCGCTCCTCGGCGCCCAACTCGACTTCGCCGCGGGCGCCTCGATCGACATCGACGTCGAGCCGACCTACGAGCACGGCATCCTCGTCGACGCCGGGACCATCGCGGTCGCCGGGACCGGCGCCGCGCCGCTGGCGCGCACCGAGCTCGGCTACCTCGGCCTCGGCGCGCAGCGGCTGACGCTGACGAACATCGACGACGCCCCGGCGCGGGTGATCCTTCTCGGCGGCACCCCGCTCGGTGAGGACATCGTGATGTGGTGGAACTTCATCGGACGCACACACGACGAGATCGTGGCCTTCCGTGACCAGTGGATGGCACACAGCGACCGATTCGGACAGGTGGCCGGCTACGACGGCGACATCCAGCATCTGCCCGCGCCGGAACTGCCGCGGACCCGGCTACGTCCTCGCACCAATACCCCGGGACACGCCTGAGCGATCGTCTCGCACGCCGCGCGTCCCGGGTGTCCACACATCTCCGGTGGGTGTCAGGATGTGCCGAGCAGCCGCGCGAAGTTGGCTATGCCGGCCGCCTCGGACGCGTGCCGGGGGGCCGTCGGGTCCGCCCGCCGAGCGCCGGCGGCGACATTCGCAGCGGCCGGCACCCGGCCCTCGCCGGTATCCCCTGCCGGCGCAGCCCGCGGAGCGATCAGCGCCGCGAGTTCGGTTGCGGCGCGGTCGATCCGGTCATTCAGGGTTGCGGTGTCCCCGTCCGCGCCCGCCCAGTCCGCGGACGCCGCGTAGACCCCGGTGGGTGTCACGACGGCACGCAGGTACGCGAACAGCGGACGCAGTGCGTGGTCGAGCACCATGGAGTGGCGCGCACTTCCGCCGGTGGCACCGATGAGTACGGGTGTGCCGGTCATCGCATCGATATCGACGAGGTCGAAGAACATCTTGAACAGTCCGCTGTAGGAGGCGTTGAACACCGGGGTCGCCACGATCAGCGCGTCGGCGGACTCCACCGCGTCGAGTGCGTCGCGCGCCTCGCCCGAGGCGAACCCGACGGTCATCGCCCGCCCGAGTTCGACGGCGTGCTCGCGCAGGTCGATCACCTCCACCTCGGCCTCGATGTCGTGCCCCCGACTCAGGTCGTCGACCACCGCCGCGAGCGTCCGGTCGATCAGCAGCCGCGTCGACGACGGCTCGGACAATCCCGCGTTCACCGCAACGATCCGCAGCCCCGTTGTCATGAGCGAACCTGCGCGGTCTCGCCGGCTGCCGCGCGTGCGGCGACCAGCGATTCGTGGGTGGGCGCGTCGGGCACATCGGCCGGACGTCCCTGTGCGAAGCCCGCACGCAGCTCCGGCAGTACCTCACCGAGCAGATCGAGCTGTTCGAGCACCGTCTTGAGCGGCAGACCGGCGTGATCGACGAGGAACAGCTGGCGCTGGTAGTCGCCGAACGACTCGCGGAACTGCAGCGTCTTGTCGACGAACTCGGCCGGGCTGCCGACGGTGAGCGGCGTCTGCGAGCTGAACTCCTCCAGCGACGGACCGTGACCGTAGACCGGCGCGTTGTCGAAGTAGGGACGGAACTCGCGAACCGCGTCCTGCGAGTTGCGCCTGATGAAGAACTGTCCGCCGAGCCCGACGATGGCCTGGTGGGCCTTGCCGTGGCCGTAGTGCTCGAAACGCTCGCGATAGAAGCCGATCAGCCGCTGGAAGTGCTCGTTGGGCCAGAAGATGTTGTTCGCGAAGAATCCGTCGCCGTAATAGGCGGCCTGTTCGGCGATCTCGGGACTCCGGATGGAGCCGTGCCAGACGAACGGTGCGACGCCGTCGAGCGGCCGAGGGGTCGAGGTGAACGACGTGAGCGGGGTCCGGAACTGCCCTTCCCAGTCCACCACGTGTTCGGTCCACAACCGGTGCAGCAGGTGATAGTTCTCGATCGCGAGCGGTATGCCCTGGCGGATGTCCTGACCGAACCACGGGTACACCGGGCCGGTGTTGCCGCGACCGAGCATGAGGTCGACGCGTCCGTCGGCCAGATGCTGCAGCATCGCGAAGTCCTCGGCGATCTTCACCGGGTCATTGGTGGTGATCAGCGTGGTCGCGGTGCTCAGCCTGAGCCGTTGCGTCTGCGCGGCGATGTAGGCCAGGGTCGTCGTCGGCGACGACGAGAAGAACGGCTCGTTGTGGTGCTCACCGATGGCGAACACGTCCAGGCCGATGTCCTCGGCCTTCTTGGCGATCTCGACGATCCCCTTGATCCGCTCGTGCTCGGTCGGCTCGCGTCCCGTGGTCGGGTCGACGGTGATGTCACTGACGCTGAAGATTCCGAACTGCATGTCGCGCCTCCTATGTCTAGGTCTCACCCCCACCAACCGGACCGCGGTCCGATTAATTCCGGTGGCGTTTGGGTTAGTGTTGGCTCACACATGCTCCGCGGAGCAACTCCGCGGAACGTCGCACACATGGAACGTCGCACAAAGGGAGTTGTATGAAGATCCGGAAGTCTGTCGCAGCCATCACCCTCGCCGGGGCCGCACTGTTCGTCGCCACCGGATGCTCGGAGTCCTCCGACACCGTCGACGAGGTCACCAGCAAGGTGTCCACGGCGGTCGAGACCGGCGCGAGCAAGGCCTCGACCGCAGCGAGCGACGCCGTCGACGAGATCACCGGACTCAGCAACTCCGACGCGCAGGAGATCCTGCGCAAGGCCGTGAACCCCGACACCCCGGCCGAGCAGATCGACGAGGTGGTCGACGTGACCAACCCGGCCACGAAGGCCGCGATCATCGCCTACGCGACCGCTTCGTCGGCCGCGGGTTACACACCCGAGGCATACGAGGTCAAGGACGTCTCCGAGGACGGCGACAAGAAGGCCATCGCCACCGTCTCGGTGAAGAGCCCGCACGCCCCCGCCCCGATCGACATCAAGCTGTCCTACGTCGACGTCGACGGCTGGAAGCTCAGCGGTGACGCCGTGACCCAGCTCGCCGGCATGAGCCGGGGCAACTGAGCCACCCGCCCACCCTCGACTCGTCGGTAGACTCGCGCGGGTGCGGCCCGACTCGCGAGCCGACGAGCGAGGAGGTGCCGTGGCCGTCGACAATCCCACCCATCCGTTCACGCCCACGGTGACCGATCGCCATCGGCGGTGGCCCGCTGTCAACGACCTGGACGACGTGGGCCTCCCGGACGTACCCGCGGCCGCGGTGGGCATCCCGGCTCCGGCCGCCCCGGTGACAGCAACCCCGGCGATGTCGAGTCCGCTGAAATCGAGTCCGGAGAAGTCGACCCCGGCCCGGCTGTCCACCCGCGTGGAGACATTCCAGCGGCGCCGGCCCGCCGACCACGCCGCACTCCCACCGGTCGGCGACTTCTGGGATCTGCAGAACCCCGACCGGCTCGTGGTGAGCCCGTCCGCACCCTTCCGGCCGATCCCGTACGCACCCCCGGCCCCGACACGGCGCCGTGCGCCTGCGGCGGCGTCGGTGGCGCTGATCTCGGGGCTGCTGTCGCTGCCCATGACCATCGCGCTCGGTTTCGGCGCGGCACTCGGGATGATCGCGATCATCTCCGGCGCCGTCGCGGTCAGGCAGATCAACCGCTCGCCCGGAAGCCACCGCGGCAAGGCCGCGGCCGTCACCGGGATCGTGACCGGGACCGGCGGTGTGTTGATCGGCGGACCGATCCTTCTCCTCGTGCTGCTCATCGCCGCGGCCTGAGCCGCGGAACGCAAGCGAGGCGGGGTTCGGCTCACGCCGAACCCCGCCTCGCCTGTGACATGACAGAGTGTGGAATCTCGAACACGCGCCCCCGCGCCGGCGTCCGAGAATCGCTGGATGATCGCTGGTGTCAGCCCACCGCGCGAAGGTGTCCGCGACCCGTTTCGCCGCGCCGGGAGTCGCGGCCGAGCCACTCATAGATCTCCCCGAGGGCACCGGCGACGGACTCGGGTGAACCGAGGCCGCTCACGTTGGGCAGACAGTGCAGCACCGCGGCAGGCAGAGCGACGTCAGCCCTGGTGAAGTGCTTGTCCGTCACGTGCTCGTAACCCTCGAGGGCGACGGCCAGGTCGCCATAGGTCGCCGCCTGGCCGCTGTGCCGCACGGCGGTGAGCCGCGGACTCGATTCCGACCGTGCGTAGACCTGCTCGATGATCGCTCGCGATGGACCGTCCCCCGCGTACGCCGAATTAGAAGTCATGTTTTTCCTCGCCCCCATGATTGCCGGGATCTGACCGGAGACCCCTGGGACTACTCTGTCACTAGTTTTTCGGAGCCAGGATGTCCTGGTCCACATTGTTACTCACGTCACATCCAAATGCGAGAGTTGTACACATCGCTAATGGTATACGGGTTACTCGAGTGACTGAAGTAATTCGTGGGATCGGAGCGTTCCGGTCACACGCCCGAGTCCGAACAGTGATGTCGAGCCCGAGCCGGCGCCGCCGGCGTATGACTGCCCCACATCGCGCCGAGCGGTCCCTAGTTCGCCTTGCGAGCGGCTTCGTCGGCCTCCATCGCATCGATCAGGCTCTTGGGCCGGAGATCGGTCCAGTTCTTCTCGACATATTCGAGGCATGCCGCACGGCTGTCCTCGCCGAAGACCTTGGTCCAGCCGGCCGGGATGTCGGCGAACGTCGGCCACAGCGAATGCTGGTTCTCGTCGTTGACCAGGACGTAGAAGCGGCCTTCTTCATCATCGAACGGGTTCGTCATCGTCTTCCTCTCATCGTGGGTTTGTGGTGTCGGGTCGGCGGAAAGGTGATCCTGTCCGCAGTATGTGCGGGCTCACCGGCCCGGAGGTCGGCTCTCCGGCGACTCGCGGAGCGCCTGGTTCAATACCGGTCCGATTATCGCGAGCGCCTCACCGTCGGCCATACCGAGGTGAGCGACATCGACGTCGTGGTTGGTGATGTCTCCTCCGATGAAGGGGCGCCAGCTCGACGCGACTCGTGCCGGGTCGGCCTTGTCCGCGGTCGCGGTGAACACGACTATGTCTCCGTCATAATGCCCCGGCTCGTGCTCCAGCATGACCGTCTCGGATATCCGGAAGCTCGTCATGATGCGGTCGATCTGATCGTCGTCGAGGAGGCCGGTCGCGCGCAGCTGCGTCCGGATCAGCTCGGCGACCTGCTCCGGGGTCGCCTCCTCGCCGGCGTCCCCGGCCGCGTCGAGGTCGAACAGTGTTCGCCATGCGCCGAGCAGCTCGGCCACATCGGGCCCGGCATTCTCGGCGTCGGCACCGTCGGCACCGTCGGCGTCGGCGGCGGCGTCATCCGCACCGGCCAGGTCGGCCGGGGCGGGGGCGGCGTCCATCAGCCCGACCACGCCGACCGTCTCGCCCGCCTTGCGCAGCTGTACGGCGATCTCCTGGGCGATCACGCCGCCGAGGGACCATCCCAGCAGGTGGTACGGCCCCGTCGGTGCGATCGCGCGGATCTCCTCGAGGTACCGGCGAGCCATGTCGGCGACCGACTCGGCCGGCGGCTCCCCGGTGACCACATGCGGGTCCTGGACGCCGTAGATGGGTCGATCCGTCACGTATGGTGCGAGCCCGCCGTAGAACCACGCCAGACCGCCTGCGGGATGCACACAGAACAACGGGGCCCCGCGTCCACCGCTCCGCAACGGGATCACGATGTCGCCGGCCAGCGCGGCCGAGGACTCCTCGCGGAGTTCGGCCAGCAGGCGACGGGCGAGTCCGCGGATCGTCGGATCGGCGAACAGCCAGGCGAGGTCGACGGCCCGGCCGGTCCGTTCACGCAGGCGCCCGATGACGCGGGCGGCGGACAGCGAGTTGCCGCCGAGGTCGAAGAACGACTCGGTCACGCTGACCTGCTCCACCCCGAGGACGTCGGCGACGACCTCGGCGATGAGCGACTCCGTCTCGTCAGCGGGCGCAACGTATTCCGCCGCCTCGAAGACCGGTTTCGGCAACACCTTCCGGTCGATCTTGCCCGCGGTGCTCAGCGGCATCGCGTCGAGGACGACCCAGGTCGAGGGGCGCATGTACTCGGGCAGACCGCGCGCGGCGGCCGCTCGCACGGCCTCGACGTCGATCGCATCGCGGTCGGTGCCGGAGACGTAACCCACGAGATGCCCGCCACCGGCGACCTCGACGACCGCGGCCGCGGTGTGCACGACTCCCGGGACCGATGCGACGACGGCCTCGATCTCGCCGAGTTCGATGCGCTGTCCGCGCAACTTGACCTGGAAGTCGGTCCGGCCGATGTACTCGAGCTCGCCTGCCCGATTCCACCGCACCAGATCGCCTGTCCGGTAGAGCCGTTCGCCCGGCGCGCCGAAGGGATCGGCCACGAACCGGTCGGCCGTCAGATCGGTCCGGGCCGCGTACCCGCGCGCCAACTGCACACCGCCGAGGTACAACTCACCGTTCACCCCGGCCGGGACCGGCCGCAGCCGTGGGTCGAGAACGTGCACGGTGGTGTTCCAGACCGGGACGCCGATCGGGATCACCTCATCGGCGGGTGTCACCTCGTGGTGGGTGACGTCGACGGCCGCCTCGGTCGGGCCGTACAGGTTGTGCACCGTCGCCGCGGGCAGCGACGACGCCGCAGCCTGCGCCACGGCCGCAGGCAAGGCCTCGCCGGAGGTGAACAGGGTGCGGACCGTACGCAGTCGGTTCAGGGTCTCCGGCCCCACCACATCGACGAAGGTGGACAGCATCGACGGCACGAAGTGCAGGGTCGTGACCCGGTGGTCGGCGATGGTCTGCGCCAGGTACTGCGGGTCGCGATGGGCATCGGGCCGCGCGATGACGAGTCGCGCACCGGTCATCAACGGCCAGAACAGCTCCCAGACGGACACGTCGAAAGTCACCGGTGTCTTCTGCAGCACGACGTCGCCGACGTCGAGCGGGAATGCCGACTGCATCCACCGCAGACGGTTGACGATGGCCTCGTGCGGCACCGCCACACCCTTCGGCCGGCCCGTCGACCCCGAGGTGAACAGGGTGTAGGCGGTGTGTGCGGTGCGCAGCGGCGCGGTCCGGTCACGGTCGGAGACCGGCTCATACCCGGTGACGTCGATCGGTATCGCGCAGTCGAGAACGATACGGTCGAGGTCGAGACCGGGTGCGGCGTCGGCGGAGTCCGACGAGACGACCACGAGGCGGGCATCGGCGGTCTCGACGATGTGTCGGACCCGGTCGATCGGTGCGTCGAGATCGATCGGCACATAGTGTCCGCCCGCGGCGACCACGGCGTGCAGCGCGACGAGCAGGTCGATCGAGCGCGGAACGGCCACGGCAACAGCCACGTCCGGACCCACTCCCTGCCCGATGAGGTACCGGGCCAGGCTCGCGACGCGGGCACCGAACTCGCCGTAGCTCACCTCGCGGTCCTCGAAGACGAGGGCCGTGGCCGACGGTGTGGCCGCGATCTGGCGGTAGACCAGGTCCGGGAGTGTCTCGGCGGGCACCGCGACCTCCGGCCCGCGACTCCACTGCTGCACCTGCTCGGTGTCCTGGTCGGCGAAGACCGGCAGGTCACCCACCGCGGTGTGCACATCGCTGGTGACGCCGCCGAGGATTCGGACCAGGCTGTCGGCCATGCGCGCGACCGTCGGCTCGTCGAACAGATCGGTGGCGTAGATCAGCGAACCGTGCCACGGCGCATCGGCAGCGGCGGTGGTGATCCCGAAGGTCAGGTCGACCTGGGCCGGAAAATCGGACGGCGCAACGGGTTCGACGCGCAGTTCGTCGGTCTCCGATTCCGGCGCCCGGTCGGCGCTGCCGTCCGAGGCGCCGGAGGCGGCCTGGGCGAAGGTCAGCATGATCTGCGTCAGCGGGGCGAACGCCTGCGAGCGCACCGGGTTGAGCTCCTCGACGAGGAACTCGAAGGGCACGTCGGCGTGCGCGAATGCGTCGATGTCGGCGGTGCGGACGTCCTCCAGCACGTCGGCGAAACTCGCCTCGGGCGTCACCCGGGTGCGCAGCACCAGCGTGTTGACGAACATGCCGACGAGGTCGTCGAGTTCGCGTCGGCCGCGGCCCGCCACCGGTGTACCGATGGTGATGTCGTCGCCTGCGGAGAGCCGGGCGATCAGCACCGCGAGCGCGGCGTGCACCACCATGAACGGCGTGACCCCATGGGCGCGGGCGGTGGCGGCGATTCCGTTCGCCACCCCGGCCGGGATGTCGAACTGCACCTGCGCACCGCGCTGGGAGGCCACCGCCGGGCGTGGCCGGTCGGCGGGGAGATCGGTGACGTCGGGGATCCCGGCGAGCCGGTCGGTCCAGTAGCCGAGCTGGGTGCCGAGCACCGAGGTCGGGTCGTCGACCGATCCGAGGACGTCGTGCTGCCAGAGCGCCACATCGGCGAACTGCACCTCGAGGGGCTGCCATCCCGGCGCCGCACCGGCGCGGCGCGCCTCGTAGGCCGTGATGAGGTCCCGTACGAGCGGTCCCATCGACTCGCCGTCGGCCGCGATGTGGTGCACCACCACCGACAACAGGTGTGACGGCGCACCGTCGGCCGGCGATTCGGCGAGCAGCCGGACCCGCAACGGCGCGTCGACCGTCATGTCGAAACCGGTTGTCGCCGAGGAGATCAGTTGATCGAGCGAGTCCACGACCTCGATGTCGAGATCGCGTAGCGCATCGTCGCGCTCGGCGATCGCCTGGACGGGGCCGTCGTCGACGACGGGGTAGCTGGTCCGCAGCACCTCGTGCCGGGCGACCACGTCGCCGACCGCGGCCCACAATGCCTCGACGTCGAGGTCGCCGACGAGGCGCAGGACCGCGGGGATGTTGTACGCCGCCGAGGTCACGTCGAGCTGGTTGATGAACCACATGCGCTGCTGGGCCAGCGACAGCGGGATGCGGTGCGGCCGAGGGCCGGACACGATCGGGGCGGCGCCGAGGCCACCCGGTTGCGGCAGATGGCGGGCGAGTTCGGCTACCGAGGGGTGGTCGAAGATCTCACGCACGCCGACCCGGTCGGAGACGAGCTCGGACAACCGGCCGGCCAGCCGGGTCGCCGACAACGAGTTGCCGCCCAGGTCGAAGAACGACCCGATGACCGAGACCTCGTCGACGCCGAGCACCTCGCGGAAGACCTGGGCGATGGACTCCTCGGCGGGGGTCCGCGGGGCGACCACCTCGGCCACCGCGAAGTCGGGCTCGGGCAGGGCCCGGCGGTCGACCTTGCCGATGGGGTTCAGAGGGATCTCGTCGAGGACCGTCAAGCTGGACGGCACCATGTACGCCGGCAGCAGGGTGTTCAGGTCGGCAAGGATCCGGCCCGGGTCGGGGGTTGTCCCGCCGGTGACGGTGACATAGCCGGCCAGCGCCATTCCGCCGGGCCCGTCGACGGCCACGACCGCGGCCGCACTGACGCCGCCCACACGGAGGAGTGCCGCCTCGACCTCTCCCATCTCGATGCGGAGACCCCGGATCTTCACCTGGAAGTCGGTCCGCCCCACATACTCGATCTGGTCACGGGAATTCCGGCGCGCCAGGTCTCCGGTGCGGTACATGCGGGAACCCGGCTCCCCGTGGGGATTCGCGACGAAGCGCTCCGCCGAGAGTCCGCCGCGTCCCAGGTACCCACGTGCCAGGGCAGGCCCGGCGATGTAGAGCTCACCCGCGATCCCCAGCGGTACCGGGCGCAACCTGTCGTCGAGCAGCAGTGCCTCGACGCCGACGAGGGGGCTACCGATCGAGATCGACTCGCCCGCATGCAGAGCGTCGGTACCCGTACAGATGATCGTGGTCTCGGTCGGCCCGTACACGTTGAAGAAGTCGAGATCCGGAAGACTCGTGGTCCAGCGTTCCAGCTCGGTCGCGGCGAGGGCCTCGCCGCCGACCAGAAGATCCCGCAGCGTGGAGTTCCGGGTCGCCGGGATCGACGCTGCGACGCTGTTGACCAAGAACGCCGACGTGACCTCGTGGTCGGTGATGAAACGCCCGAGGTCGGCGCCGCCGTAGACGTCACTCGGCGAGACGACCAGGGTCCCCCCGTCGACGTAGGCGCCCAGGATCTCCATCATCGACGCGTCGAACGCGGGCGAGCTGACACCGAGCCACCGCGCCGGCGATTCTGCCCGGTGGCGGGCCGCCAGGCTCGAGGCGACGTTGCGCAACCCGGTGTGGGACACCAGGACACCCTTGGGCCGGCCCGTCGAACCCGAGGTGAAGACGGCGTAGGCGGCGTTCTCCGGCCGGATGACGGCGCCGCGCTCGGCGTCGGTCAACGGCGCGGTCGACCATGCCGATGCCAACTCGTCGAGCGCAGCGTGATCGATGGTGATCCAGTCCGGACCGACAGGCATCGTCCCCACCGCGGCGGCGTCGGCCAGGCCGACGGTCGCACCGGAGTCCTCGACGACCATCCGCACGCGATCGCTCGGGTACTTCGGATCGATCGGGGTGTAGACGGCGCCGGTCTTGACGATCGCCCACAGCACGACCTGCAACAGGTCCGACCGCGAGAAGGCCGACAGCACCGGCGTTTCCGGGCGGACGCCGCGTGCCAGCAGCATCCGTGCGACGGCGTTCGACAGTGCGTCGAGGCGTTGGTAACTCAGTTCGCGCCCGTCGAAGACGACGGCGGTCCGGTCGGGGTGGCGGGCGGCCGAGGCGGTCAGCATCTCGGCCAGCGTCAGGGTGGGTTCGGGTGCGGGCCCCACCAGGGACACCTGATCGTGGCCGGCATCGGCGAGAAGTCCGATGTCGGCGACGGCGCGTCCGGGGTTCTCGGTGAACGCCGCGAGCAGGTGCTGCAGGGTTGCCGCGAAGGCGTCGACGGTCCGGTCGTCGAAGACGTCCGGCAGGTACTTCAGCGTCAGGGTGATCGTCTCACCGGCGGGGGCCGCGGCGAGCGTCAGCGGGTAGTGCGTGGCATCCCGGCCCGCGACCGAGGTGACCCGCAACTCGCCGGCCTCGAGCGAGTCCGCGGACATCGCGTCGGCCGCCGCGGAGGTGTCGACCGGATAGGACTCGTACACGGTGAGGGTGTCGAACAGGACGTTCTCCCCCACCGCGGCGGCGATGTCGGCCAGACCGATGTGGTGATGGTCGAGGACCGCGGTCTTGGCGCGTTGCAGCTCGTCGAGGACCGACGCCACGGTGGACTCGGCCCCGATCGTCACCGCGACCGGGATGGTGTTGATGAAGAGCCCGACCATCGCCTCGGCACCGTCGAGGTCGGATGGTCGGCCCGACACGGTCTCGCCGAAGACCACGGTGCGCTGGCCGGTCATGCGCGACAACAGGATCGCCCATGCGGTCTGCAGGACGGTGGACATGGTCACGCCCTGGGTGCGGGCGAGTTCGGTGAGTGCGCGGGTGGTGCCCGTGTCGACATCGACCGCGTGATCGCGCGGTGGCGCCGGTTCGTCGGGCGCCGCGGCGAGCGGTGCGACGAGCGTCGGGCCGTCGATGCCGGCGAGTCGCTCGCGCCAGGCCGCCACCCCGGTCTCGGTGTCGCGGCGCGACAGCCACTCGAGGAAGGCGTCGTAGTCGGGTGCGTCGGCCGTGCCGATCACCGAGCCGGTGAAGTACGCGGCGAGCAGGTCGGTGACCACGAGGGGCCCCGACCACCCGTCGAGCAGGATGTGGTGATTGGTGATCACCAGGCTGTGCCGGTCGTCGCGTTCGGTGATGACGGTGAACCGGATGAGGCCCGGTCGCGACATGTCGAATCGGCGCGTGCGCTGCTCGTCGGTCACGGCGGCGCGACGCGCGGAGAGCTGGTCCTCGGGCACGTCTCGCAGGTCGACGACCTCGACATCGGCTGCGACGGTGGGCGGTACGACGGCCACCATGCTGCCGCGGGCCGTGCGGACATAACCCGAACGCAGGATCGCGTGGCGTGCGAGGACCGCGTCGGCGGCGGCGCGCATGCGGGCGGTGTCCAGGGTGCCCGCGAAGTCGATCACCGCCTGCGTGATGTAGACGTCGGGCGCCGCGTCGTCGGCGGCGAGATCGGCCTGGAAGAACAGTCCGCGTTGCAGCGGCGACAACGGCCACACCTCGACGTCGTCGCCGTAGCGCGCTTCGAGTTCGTCGACCTCGGCCTGGGTGAGGCCGGGGGCCAACAGATCCGAGGGACTGCGACCGGGGTCGGCGCCGGCATCGATGAAGGCGACGATCTGATCGAGCGCGGCGACCCACCGGTCGGCGAGATCGGCGACCACGGCGTCGTCGAGCACGGCCGCCGGGAAGGTCAGGTCGGCGTGCAGGACGCGCTCGGCGTCGGCGGTGGTCACTACGGCGTTGACCGACAGTGCCGCCGGCGCCACCATCGCACCCGAGGCCGTCGGCGGGAGGTCGTAGCGCTCGGGCGCGGGGGTGAACGGGATCGACGTGACCGGGGTGTCCGGGGTGTCCGGGGTGTCCACTGACCCGTCTGCACCGGCTGTGCCGCCGGCGTTGCCGAGATAGTTGAAGCCGATGGCGGGCAGGGGCCGCTTGCGCAGGGGCGAGTCGGCGGCGAGGTACCGCGCGGCGGCGAACGACAGCCCGCGAGCGGGCATCTGCCTGCGGACCTCCTTGACCGCCTTGACGGCCTTGGCCAGCGCCACCGGGTCTGTCCCCGTGGCGGATTCGATGCCGGTGACGTCAACCGCGACAGGCGCGATCGAGGTGAACCAGCCGACGGTGCGGGCCAGGTCCGCTCCTGGTGCGACGTCTTCCTCTCGTCCGTGTCCCTCGAGAAGGATCGGCACGACGCCGTCCCCGGCTCCGGCGTGGCCCCCGACCGCGGCGGCGAAAGCCGCGACGAGCACGTCGTCGATGCCGGCGCGGAAGGCCGCCGGAACCCGAGTGAGCAGGGCCTCGGTCAGTCGCGCGGGCACCTCGACGGGAACGGACCTGGTGGCGGACAGGCGATCCCGGGCCGGATCGAGCGGCCCGGCGATCTCGATCCGGTCGACCGGCAGCTGCTCTTCCCAGAACGTCGCGTCCTCGTCGTCGAGATCGGCGAGGTCGGCCAGCACCTGCGCCCACCGGCGGAACGAGGTGCCGGTGGGGCGCAGCTCGATCGGCGCGTCCACGGCGCGCTGTGCCCACGCGGTGGCGAGGTCGGTGACGATCGTCTGCCAGGACACGGCGTCCACGGCGAGGTGATGGACGGCCACGACGAGGCGGCCACCGGTGCGGTCGTCGGTGGGGATGACGGCGACGAACTGTGCCATCAGCCCCGCTGCGGGGTCCAGACGTCGCAACGCCTCGCGGTGTGCGGTGTGGACGGCGTCGGTGAATGCCGGTGTTCCCGGCACCGCGTCGACGGTGACCCACCGCACCGCGGCCGGGGCGTCGAATGCCGTGCCCGCGTTCAGCGTCGGCGCCGAGCCGGAACCGTCACCGACGGTGAAGGCGGCGGTCAGCATCGGGTGGTGTGCGACCACGGCGGCGACGACGTCGACCAGACGCCCCTCGTCGAGGTGCGCGGGCAGTGCCAGCACGGAGGCCTGTGAGAAGTCGGCGACATCGCCGGCGTCGGTGGCGTGTTCGAGGAGCCAGTGGGCCATCGGCGGCACCGTCACCGAACCGGTTGCGCCGCCGTCGAGTTCGGGCAGCGCCAGCGCCTGCGTGTCGCGGGCGACGCCGGCCAGTGCGCGCACCGTGCGGTGTTCGAAGATGTCACGCGGTGTCACGGTCAACCCGGCCGCACGCAGCAGGGACGACAACTGGATCGACATGATGCTGTCGCCGCCGAGTTCGAAGAACGAGCGGGTCACCGACACCGGCACGCCACCGAGAACCAGGGCGAAGACGTCGGCGATGGTCTGTTCGGTCGCGGTCGCGGGCGCGGAGAAGGTGTCCTCGTCGGCGATACCGGGCACCGGTAGCGCGGTGCGGTCGAGTTTGCCCGTCGGCGTGAGCGGGACCGCGGGGATGGCCACCACGGCCGAGGGCACCATGTACTCGGCCAGGCGGCCCGCGAGCCGGTCGCGGGCGGCGGCGGCGTCGAAGTCCGCCGGTGTCTCGGTCACCACGTAGCTCACGAGACGCGTTGCGCCCGAGGGACTGTCGATACCCAGAGTAAACGCCTGGGCGACCGCGGGGTCGTCGGTGAGCGCGGCGTCGATCTCACCGAGTTCCACGCGCTGGCCGTTGATCTTGACCTGGAAGTCCGAGCGGCCGGCGTAGACGAGTTCGTGATCGGCGTTCCACCGCGCCAGGTCGCCGGTGCGGTACATCCGGGTGCCGGGCGCCCCGAAGGGCGCGGCGACGAAGCGATTCGCGGTGAGCCCACGGCGCTCCACGTAACCACGGGCCAGACCCTCCCCGGCGAGATAGAGCTCGCCGGTGACGCCGACGGGAACCGGCCGCAGGCGAGTGTCGAGGACGACGGCGGAGAAGCCGTGGATCGGGGCACCGATGGTGACGGGCCGGTCCGCGGACATCTCGCCGACGGTCGCCCAGACCGTGGTCTCGGTCGGGCCGTACAGGTTGTGCATCGACGTCCGCGGAGCCCATCGCGCGACGAGTTCGGGTGGGCACGCCTCGCCGGCCGTGGTCAGATGGCGCAGCGTCGGCACCGAGGCCGGGTCGAGCGTGCCGAGCACGGACGGCGTGATCACCATGTCGGTGACCGCACCGGCGCGGATCACCGCGGCCAGGTCGTCGCCGCCGTAGACCTCAGCCGGTGACACCACCGAGGTGACGCCCAGCCCGTAAGCCCAGATCATCTCGAAGAAGGCGGCGTCGAAGCTCGGGGATGCGACGTGCAGGATGCGCACGTCGGAGCCGGAACCGCTGATGGCGCGCTGTTCGGCGAGGAGGTCGGCGAGCCCGCGATGGGTGACCGCGACAGCCTTGGGTACGCCGGTGGAGCCGGAGGTGTAGATCAGATAGGCAAGTGAGTCCAGGTGCAGATCGCCGCCGCGTTCGGCGTTCTCGACCGGGGTGCCGGGTCGAGCCTCGATGCGTTCCCGGGTCGCCTCGTCGTCCAGGACGAGCCACTCGACGGCGGTTCCGGCCGCCTCGGCGAACACACCGGCGTCCTTGCCGACGGTCAGCCCGGTCCGCACACCGGAGTCGGTGAGCATCAGCGCGATGCGGTCGGCGGGCAGCCGGGGATCCACCGGCAGGTAGGCCCCGCCGGCCTTGAGGACCGCCCAGACCGCGATGACCGACTCCAGTGACCGCGAGATACCCACGGCGACAGGAATCTCCGGTCCGACACCGGCTGCGATGAGCTCGCGGGCGATGCGGCTGGTCGTCGACTCGAACTCGCGGTAATCCACGACGCGGTTGCCCTCGATGACCGCGGGGCGGTCGAGATCGAGGTCGCGCGCGGCGAGCAGTTCGGGCATCGTCTGCGAGGTCACACCGTCGTGGCGGGGCGTACTCGCCGGGACCAGCGCGGCGAGCGTCTCGGAGTCGATGATCTCGATGTCGTCGACGGCGCGACCGGGGTCGGCGATCATCCCGCCGATGACACGCCGCAACACCGCGAGGAAACGCTCGACGGTCGCCGGGTCGAAGAGCGCGGCGGCGTAGGAGATCTCCCCTCGCAGCTCACGGTCGCCCGCCGCACCGGGCCCGGCCGGGCGCTCGACGAACGAGAACGACAGGTCGAACTTGGTGGCAGGCGTCTGTGCGGCGAGAAACTCGACCCCGAGAGCCTCGAGCGCCGAGGCGTTTCCGTCGTCATCGGTGTCGACCAGATAGTTGAAGCCCACCTGGAACAGTGGCGCATGGGCCGTGGACCGTTGCGGTGCAACCGCTTCCACGACCTGCTCGAACGGGACGTCGGCATGGGCGAAGGCCTCGAGGTCGTCGAGGCGTACGCGGTCGAGCATCTCGGTGACCGTCTCCCCCGGGGTGATCACCGTGCGCAGGACGACGGTGTTGACGAACATCCCGACGAGCTCGTCCAGGGCGCGCTCGCCGCGGCCGGCGACTGCCGCGCCGACGGTCACGTCGGGGGAATTCGCCAGCCGTGCGAGGGTCACCGCCAGCGCGGCGTGCACCGCCATGAACGGGGTGGCCCCGCTGTCGCGGGCCAGCGTGGCGAGGCCGTCGAGCATGTCGGCCTCGATGGTGAAGGTGAGCAGGCCGGCGGTCGGGTCGAACACCGGCGGACGCGGCCGGTCGGTCGGCAGCGGCAGGACCTCGGGTGTCTCCGCCAGCGCCTGACGCCAGTAGTCGACCTGCGCCGCGAGCACCGAGGTCTCGTCGTCGACCGAGCCGAGCACCCGGTGCTGCCAGAGCGCGAAATCGGCGTACTGGACCGGCAATTCGGACCAGCTCGGCTCCTGGTCGGCCGTGCGCGCGGCGTAGGCGCCGATCAGGTCGCGGGCCAGGATCGGGGCCGATTCACCGTCGGAGGCGATGTGATGGGTCACGAGCATGAGCACGTACTCGTCCCCGTCGCCGGCCTTGTCACCGTCACCGGCCACACGCGCCACCCGCACGCGGATCGGCAGGTCGACGGTCACGTCGAAGCCTTCGGTCGCGGCCGCATGCACCGACTCCGCATCGCCGCCGAGGACGATGTCGAGGCGTCGGAGTGCCTCGTCGACGGGCAGCACGTCCTGGTACGGCGTGCCGTCGGGGGCCGGGAACACCGTACGCAACACCTCGTGCCGCGCGATGATGTCGGCGACGGCGTCCCGCAGGGCTCCGGCGTCGAGTCCTCCGGTGATGCGCAGGCCGACCGGGACGTTGTATGCCGGTGAGCTCGTGTCGAACTGGTTGATGAACCACATGCGCTGCTGCGCGAACGACAGCGGCACCCGGTCGGGCCGCGGGCCGGAAACGAGCGGTTCACGCCCGTCGGCCTCGCGACCGGTGGAGGCCGCGACGAGCTTTCGCACGCTGGGCGCGTCGAACAGGTCGCGCGCCGAGACCGCCACGCCGAGCCGGTCGGCGACGCGGGCGACCACACGGGTCGCCGACAGCGAGTTGCCACCGAGGTCGAAGAAGGAGTCGGTGACCGACACCCGGTCCACGCCGAGCACCTCGGCGAAGACCTCGGCGACCGCGGCCTCGGAGTCGTCGGCGGGCGCCACGTACTCGCCGACGGAGATGACCGGTTCGGGTAGCGCCTGTTTGTCGAGTTTGCCGACCGGGGTCAGCGGCAGGGTGTCCAGCACCATGATCGACGCCGGAACCATGTGCGCGGGTAGACGTTCGCCAAGAAACACGCGCAGCTCGGCGGTGTCGATGGCGTCGGTGTCGCCGACCACGTAGGCGGCGAGCGCGGTGGCCACCGAACCGCCCACACCCACCACGACGGCCGAGTCGACCGCGCGGTGCGCGGTCAGCGTGCTCTCGATCTCACCGAGCTCGATGCGCAGTCCGCGCAGCTTCACCTGATCGTCGCTGCGGCCCGAGTACTCCAGGACCTGACGGCCGAGATCGTCCTTGCGCCAACGGACCACGTCGCCGGTGCGGTACATGCGGTCGCCGGGGATGCCGTACGGATTGGCGACGAAACGCACCGCGGTGAGCGCGGGATGGTCCAGATAACCGCGTGAGACGGCGTGTCCGACGACGTAGAGCTCTCCCGGGACACCCGGCGGCACCGGCTTGAGGCGGTTGTCGAGGACGAGCAGCCCGACCCCGTTGATCGGACCGCCGAGGTAGACCGGGGCACCGATCTGCATGGGTTCGCTGATCGCGACACCGATGGTGGTCTCGGTGGGGCCGTACAGGTTCTGGATACGGCGCATGGCCGCCCACTCGTCCTTGAGTGCCTGCGGTACGGCCTCACCACCGGCATAGACCACCCGCAGCGCGGGCAGTGCCGAAGACTGCAGGGTCGACAGCACCGTCGGCGTCAGGAAGGTGTGGGTCACCGCCTGCCGCATCATGTAGTCCTGCAGTTCCGCACCGCCGACGGCTTCGCTGGGACGGTAGATGAGCACACCGCCGCTCACGGTCGCCAGCAGATACTCCAGCACCGACGCGTCGAAACTCGGCGACGCGAAGCCCAGGACGCGGGTGTACTCGTCGGCCGAGGAACGCTTGCGCTCCTCGGAGGCGAAGTTCGCCAGACCGGTGTGGGTCACCGTGACGCCCTTGGGACGCCCGGTCGAACCCGACGTGAAGATGACGTACGCGGTGTTGTGCACACGCACCGGCGCCGGGAGGTCGGCGTCGGTGATCGGATCGGCACTCGCCGAGGCGATCTCGGCCTCGATCGCCGGATCGTCGAGCCTCGTCCAGGCCGAGCCCGCGGCCGGGAGGTCCCCGGTCGACGAGACCGTCAGTCCCAGAACGGCTCCCGAGTCCTCGACCATCGCCGCCACCCGGTCGGCCGGGTAATCGGGGTCGATCGGCACATAGGCGCCGCCCGTCTTCGCCACGGCCCAGATCGCGGTGAGCAGCCGTGCCGAGCGGCCGATCGCGAGCGCGACCAGCGACTCGGTACCGATCCCGCGGGCCAGGAGCCAGCGGGCCAGCCGGTTGGACTGCTCGTCGAGCTGGGTGTAGGTGAGCGCGACGCCGTCGGCGTCGACGACGGCCTGGCGCGGTCCCCACGCCGCCGCGGCCTCGGCGAAGATGTCGCGCAACAGCTTCGGAGGCGTCGCCGGTCCGCTGAGGACCACCGCACCGGGATCGGCGCCGTCGGTCGGGTCGAGCACCCGGTACTCCCCGGCATCACCGGACGCCGGGGTCGTCGCGACGACGTCGGCGTCCGCGTGGTCGCGGGCACGCAACGGCAGATCGCCCACCGGTGCCGCCGGATCGGCGAGCGCCGCATCGAGGATGCCGACGAGGTAGTCGCCGTAGGTGAGGACGGTGGACCGATCGAACAGGTCGGTCGCGAAGATCAACGACATCTGCCAGTCGCCGTCGCCGGGGGCCACTCCCACCAGGAGGTCGACGCGCGCGGGCACCCCGCCGGCGCCGACCGGCGACACCTGCAGCCCGGCGATCTCGCCGGCCTGCACGTCGCTGCCGGCCAGTTCCGGCAGTGCCGACTGGTCGAAGGTCAGCCACACCTGCGTGAACGGCGCGAACGCGGAGGACCGCGCCGGGCGTAGGGCCTCGACGATCTCCTCGAAAGGGACATCCGCCGCCGACATGGCCGCGAGATCGATGTCCTTCACGTCGGCGAGCAGCTCGCGGAACGATGCTCCCTGCTCGACGGGGCTGCGCAGCACCAGTGTGTTGACGAACATACCGACGAGCGGATCGAGTACGCGTTGCCCGCGTCCCGCGACGGGTGTGCCGATCGCGATGTCGTCGGTGGCACTCAGCCGCGACAGCAGCACCGCGAGCGCCGAATGGACGATCATGAACGGGGTGACGCCGAGTTCGCGTGCACGATCACCGATCCGGGCGGCGACGTCGGCGGGGATCTCGACGTCGACGCGATCTCCGCGTCCGCTCGCCACCGGCGGGCGGGCGCGGTCGGTCGGCAGCTCCACCAGGTCGGGCAGGCCCGCGAGGGTGTGCTTCCACTGCTCGAGTTGGCCGCCGACCACCGAGTCGGGGTCCTCGGGTGACCCGAGCACCTCGTGCTGCCAGATGGCGAAGTCGGCGAACTGGACCTCGAGCGGAGCGAAATCCGGTTCGCGTTCCTCGATCTCGGCGAGGTAGGCGGTGACCAGGTCGGTCACGAATGGGGACATCGACTCACCGTCGAACGCGATGTGGTGTGCCACCACCGCCAGGACGTGTTCGTCGGAGTCCTTCTCCCACAGGCGGACCCGGATCGGCCACTGTTTGGCCACGTCGAATCCCCGGTCGACGGCCTCGGCGATCTCGTCCTGCGAGTCGACGATGTCCCAGTCGAGGCGGGCCGCGACCGTGGAGGCGCGGGCGATCTTCTGGTGCGGTTCACCGTCGACGGACGGGAACGTGGTGTGCAGCACGTCATGACGGGCGACGACCCGGATCACCGCCGCGTGCAGCGCGTCGACGTCGAGTTCGCCGGTCAGCGCCAGCACCGTCGGGATGTTGTACGCCGCGGAGGCGGGATCGAGCTGGTTGATGAACCACAGGCGTCGCTGTGCGAAGGACAACGGGATGCGCGCCGGGCGGTCCTCGACCCTGCTCACCGGGGCGAGCGCCGACCGGGCACCCGTTGCGGACTTCTGGGTGAGCGCCGCGGCCAGCTCACGCACCGACGGCCCGTCGAACAGCTCGCGTACGGACAGGTCGACGCCGAGGCGCTCGCCGATCCGCGCGGCGACGCGGGTGGCCGACAGGGAGTTGCCGCCGAGGTCGAAGAACGACTCGGTCACGCTGACCTCGTCGAGTCCCAGCACCTCCGCGACGACTCCGGCGATCGCCGTCTCCGTCTCGTTCGCGGGCGCGACGTACTCGGTGGTCTCGAACACCGGCTCCGGCAGCGCGCGCCGGTCCAGCTTGCCGTTGCCGGTCAGCGGGATCGACTCGATCACCGTGATGGTGTCGGGCACCATGTAGCCCGGAACGAACTGGGCGACCTGCGCGCGCACCGACGCCGCATCGACGGAGTCGCCGTCGACGACGACGTAGCCGGCGAGCTGATCTTCGCGGCCCTCGCGTACGAATACCGTGCTCGCCGAGGCGATCACACCCGGGATGCGCCGCAGCGCCGCCTCGACCTCACCGAGTTCGACCCGGAACCCGCGCAGCTGGATCTGGGCGTCACCGCGTCCGAGGTACTCGATGTCGTTCCCGATGCGACGGCCGAGGTCCCCCGACCGGTACAGCCTGCTGCCCGCGGCGTCCGGTGCCGCGTAGGGATCAGCGACAAAACGGGAGGCGCTGAGACCCGGGCGCCGGTGATACTGCTGCGCGAGCTGGGCGCCGGCCACATAGATCTCGCCGACGACGCCCTCCGGCACCGGCCGCAGACGCTCGTCGAGGATGCGGATGGCCAAGGTGGACAACGGCGCTCCGACGAGGCTGGCACCGACGTGCTCGGCCACCTCTCGATCCACCTCGCGGAACGTCACGTGCACCGTGGTCTCGGTGATGCCGTACATGTTGACCAGCTTCGGACCGCCCTGGGGCACGGCGAGATACCAGCGGCGCACCTGGTCGAAACTCAGGTCCTCGCCGCCGAAGACGATGTAGCGCAACGGGCTCGGCTCCACGGCGCCGCGGTCGGCGGCGCGTTCGGAGGCGTCGATGAACTGGTAGAACGCCGACGGCGTCTGACTCAGCACCGTGACGCCCTCGTCGAGCACGAGTTCGCCGAACTCGTCCGGCGACCGGGCCAGATCGCGGTCGACGATGACCAGCCGCCCGCCGGTCAGCAACGGGCCCCACAGTTCCCACACCGAGAAGTCGAAGGCGTAGGAGTGGAACATCGTCCACACGTCCGACTCCGAGAACTCGAAGTGCTGCACCGCGGCATCCATCAGGGCGCTCACCTGCGCGTGGCCGATCACCACGCCCTTGGGCAGACCGGTCGAGCCGGAGGTGTAGATCATGTACGCGGCGGCCTCGGCCGGCACCGGCACCGGTGCGGTCAGCTCGGGTCCCGCCGCTTCAAGCAGTGCCTCGACGTCGACGACCCGAGCCGCGTCCGGCAGCAGCCCGCGCGTGGATTCGTCGGCGAGCACGACGGCCGGGTCGGCGTCGGACAGGATGTGCCGCAGGCGATCCTCGGGGTTGGTGACGTCGATCGGGACGTACGCCGCCCCGGCCTTGAGGATCGCGACGATGGCGACGGGCAGCACCGTCGAGCGCGACACCGCAAGGCCGACGAACGAGCCCGGCGTGACACCGTTCTCGATCAGTCGGGCGGCGAGGCGGGACGATCGGGCGTCGAGCTCGGCGTAGGTCAGCGAGTCCCCGCCGGCGGTCACCGCGATCGCGCCGCGGTGGCGGGCCGCGGTGGCGGACAGCAACTCGACCAGGGTCTGTCCACGACGCGGATGGTCGCGGACGGGTTCGGGCAACGCCGTCAGCGCCGCCCGTTCCGCGGGTAGCAGGAGATCGACGTCGCCGACGACCAGATCCGGTTGCGAGGTGAGCACATCGAGCACCGTGGACAACCGGCGGCCGAATGCATCCATGGTCGAATCGTCGAACAGATCGGTGGCGTAGCGCAGCGTGCCGGTCCAGGCGGCACCGTCGGTGCGCCGGATGACCTCGACGGTGAGGTCGGCCTGGGCGGGACGTTCACCGGTCTCCTCGATCGGCTCGATCCGCAGGTCCGACAACGTGATCGCCGTTCCGGCGGTGTCGTCGAGCATGTTGAGCATGATCTGGGCGAGCGGCGCGAACGCCTGCGAACGGACCGGGTTCAGGTCTTCCACGAGGTATTCGAACGGCACATCGGAGTGGGCGAATGCGTCGAGGTCGACCGAACGCACCTGCGCGAGGACCTCGCCGAAGGTCATCGACGGGCTGATCTCGGTGCGCAGCACGAGGGTGTTGACGAACATGCCGACGAGGTCGTCGAGTTCGGCGCGTCCGCGACCCGCGATCGGGGTGCCGATGGGGACGTCACGGGTGTTCGCGAGCCGCGAGACGAGCACGGCGAGCGCCGAATGCAGGACCATGAAGGGCGTGATGCCGTTGGCGCGCGCGAGATCGTCTATCCGCGCGGCGATCTCGGTGTCGATGTCGAAGCGGCGCGAGCCGCCTCGCATGCTCGCCACCAGCGGGCGCGGGCGGTCGGCGGGCAGCTCGACCACATCGGGCAGTCCGGCCAGGCGGGTCCGCCAGTACGACAGCTGTTGCGCCACCACCGAATCCGGGTCGTCCACCGAGCCCAGGACGTCGTGCTGCCAGACCGCCACGTCGGCGAACTGCACCGGCAGCGGCGGCAGAGCGGAACTGATGCCGCGGCGCCGGGCCTCATAGGCCACCGCCACGTCACGGGTGAGGGGACGCATCGACTCGGCGTCGCCGGCGATGTGGTGCAGCACCACGACGAGCACGTGGCGATCGGCGTCCTCACGGACGAGCCGCAGGCGCACCGGCAGGTCGACGGCGAGATCGAAGCCCGCCGTCGCGGCGGTCGTCGTCACGGTGTCCGCGTCCTCGGCGACGAACTGCCAGTCGAGGGCGGCGCGCGCATCGTCGACGGACCAGACCTGCTGGACCGGTTCGTCGTCGATCATCGGATACGTGGTACGCAGCACCTCGTGCCGGGCGAGGACGTCGTCGATCGCACCGCGCAGGGCGTCGACGTCGAGCTCACCCGTGAGACGAAGGGCGGCAACGATGTTGTAGGCGCCGGAAGAGGTGTCGAAGTGGTTGATGAACCACATCCGGCGCTGCGCGAAGGACAGCGGGACACGTTCGGGTCGTGCGCCGGCCACGATCGGCGGCAACTCGGTTGCCGAACCGACGTCGATGTGCGAGGCGAGCTCGCGCACCGAGGGGGCGTCGAAGACGGTACGCACGGACACCGCGGCACCCAGCTCGTGTGACAGACGCGCGGCGAGACGGGTTGCCGACAGCGAGTTGCCGCCGAGGTCGAAGAACGAGCCGGTCACCGACACCGCGTCCAGACCGAGCACATCGGCGACGATCCCGGCGATTGCGCGTTCGGCGTCGGTGGCGGGCGCGACGAACTCACCGGAGTCGCCGAAGACCGGTTCGGGCAGCGCATTGCGATCGAGCTTGCCGTTGATGGTCAGCGGTAGCTCGTCGACCACCACGACCGCGTCGGGAACCATGTACGACGGTACGAACTCCCCTACGGCGGAGCGGATCTCGCCGGGGTCGGGAGCCTGCTGCGCAACCACGTAACCGACGAGCCGTTCCCCGTGCTGCGGGGCGGAGCGGATGATCGAGGCAGCGGCGGTGACACCGTCGACGCGCAGCAGCGCCGAGGTGACCTCGCCGAGCTCGATGCGGTAGCCGCGCAGCTGGATCTGCTCATCGCGGCGGCCGAGGTATTCGATGTCGTCGCCGACCCGCCGTGCGAGGTCGCCGGTGCGGTACAGCCTGCGGCCCGGATCGGACGGCGGCGCGAACGGATCGGCGACGAAGCGTGCGACCGTCAGGTCGGCACGCCCGAGGTATCCGTGGGCGAGTTGCCCACCGTAGACATACATCTCGCCGACGAATCCGTCGGGCACCGGGCGCAGCCGGTCGTCGAGGATGCGGATGCCCATGGACGGCAGCGGCGGGCCGATGAGGCTGGCCGAGGATGCCGCCACCAGTTCCGGGCTCAGCGGGCGGATGCTGACGTGCACGGTCGTCTCGGTGATGCCGTACATGTTCACCAGTTCCGGCCCCGAATCGGCAGCGCCGGTGTCGGACGCGAGATCTCGGAACCACCGGTCCACGTAGGTGAAGTTGAGCTCTTCACCACCGAAGACGATGTAGCGCAACGACGTCGGCACCGGGTTGGCGCGCCGGGCCTGGGCCAGCTGATAGAACGCGGCCGGCGTCTGACTGAGCACCGTGACGCCGCGGTCGGCGACCAGGGCCAGGAAGTCGTCGGGGGAACGCGCGACCATCGGGTCGACGAGGATGAGCCGGGCGCCGTGCAGCAGCGGGCCCCACAGCTCCCAGACCGAGAAGTCGAAGGCGATGGAGTGGAACATGGTCCACACGTCGTCGGCGCCGAAGTCGAAGTGGTCGTCCGCGGCGTCGAGCAGGGTGGCGACGTCGCGGTGCGGCACCATCACGCCCTTGGGGCGTCCCGTCGAGCCGGACGTGAAGATCACGTACGCACGGTCGTCGGGGGTGATGGGGGTCGGTTCGGCCGGGGTGATGACACGGCCGCGGGCGGCCGCGACGTCGGCGGGCGTCAGGTGGGTGTCGGCGATCTCGGTCTCCGACGGGTCACCGAGCACGCACACCGGTTTCGCGTCGTCGAGGATGCCGCGCAGGCGTTCCACCGGATTGGTGGCGTCGAGCGGCAGATACCCGGCGCCGCACTTGAGGACGGCGAGGATGCTGACCACCAGCCACGGCTCGCGCGGCAGTGCGAGACCGACGAGATCGCCGCGGCGCACGCCACGCTCGCGCAGGAGCTGGGCGAGGACATCGGAGTCGCGATCGAGTTCGGCGTACGTCAGCGAGTCGGGACCCGCGTCGAGTGCGACGCGGTCGGCGTGCAGTGCCGCGACCTCCCGGAACCAGGTGACGAGGTCGGTGTCGCGGTGCGGGGTCGCCACGAACGGTTCGACCCGCTCGTGTTCGGCCTCCAGCGCCTGCGCGTCGAGGAGCGTCAGTGCGGCGACCGGGACGTCGGGGTCGCCCACCAGCTGCGCCAGCAGAGACACGAAAGCCTTCTGGTACACGGCGATACGCTCGGCCGAGATCTCCGCGGGCAGATATTTGAACGACATCGAGATGTCGTCGCCCACCGGCGACGCACCGAGCGTCAGCGGGTAGTGGGTGGCGTCGGACATGAGGACGTCCTCGACCCCCATGCCGGCCTCGTCGTCGGCGGTGGCGACTGCCTGCGCCGCGTCGACGGGGTAGGACTCGTAGACGGTCAGGGTGTCGAACAGGGCGCCGAACGGGGACTCGGCGGTGATCTCGGCCAACCCGATGTGCTGATGATCGAGCACCGAGAGCTTGGTCGCGTGGAGTGCACGCACCGCATCGGCGACGCTCTTGCCCGCGTCGAGTTCGACGACCACCGGGATGGTGTTGATGAACAGGCCGACGGTGCGTTCCACACCCTCGATCACCGACGGGCGACCGGACACGGTCTCCCCGAACGAAACCGTCGTCGCGCCCGTGATGCGGGACAGCAGAACCGCGTACGCCATCTGGATGGTCTCGGCGACCGTCACCTCGTTGGCACGCGCGAAGGCGTGCAGCGCGGCGGTGAGGTCGGCGCCGAGGCGGACCGCGGACGTCCGCGGGAGCGACTCGGCGGTGACCGGACGACCCGAACCGATCAGCGTGGGACGTTCCAGGGGCGCGAGTACCGACTGCCATGCGACCATCCCGGCCGAGGAGTCCTGCGCCTCGAGCCAGGTCAGGTAGTCGTCGAACTCCACCCGTGAGGGCACGCCGGCATCGGTGACGGTGGAGCCGGTGCGGTACACCGACACCAGGTCGGCGAGGATCAGCGGCGCCGACCAGCCGTCGAAGATGATGTGGTGGTTGGTCACGATCAGCCGGTGCCGATCGCCGGGCAGGGTGACCAGGGCGAACCGGATGAGCGGCGGATGCGCGAGATCGAATGGGCGGGTGTTCTGTTCGGCGGCGAACTCCTCGAGGCGGGCCTGTGCGGTCGCCTCGTCCTCTCCGGACAGGTCGACGACGAGGAGTTCGGGTTCCACCGTCGGCGGCACGACCGCGACGGGGGTGCCCTCGTCGGTGCGGACGAATGCCGATCGCAGTGCCGCGTGATGAGCGAGCACCGCGGCGATCGCGTCCGACAGACGTGACGCGTCGATCCCGCCGCGCAGGTCGACGCTCGACTGCGCGATGTAGACGTCGATCCCGTCCTCGGTCGCGGCGGCGAGTTCGGACTGGAAGTGCAGACCCTTCTGCAGCACCGCGAGCGGCCACAGCTGCGCGCCGGGGTATCGGACCGCGAGCCGGTCGATCTCGGCCTGGGTCAGGTTGGTCCCGGGCACATCCGACGGCGAGAGCCCGACGTCGCCCGCGTTCCTCACGGCGCGGACCATCTCGGCGAGGGCCTCGTCGAAATATGTGGCGATCGTGCGCATCTCGGACTCGCTCAGCGCCTGCGGGAGTCGACCCCACTGCACCTCGAGGGAGCGACCCGAGGCGGTCTGCACGGTGGAGACGTTGACGTTCAGGGAACCGGGGGCGACCATTCCGCCGGTGATCGTGCCGGGCAGTGCGTATCGCTCGGGAACGGGTGCGAAGGCGGTCAGGTCGACCGACTCCGCGGACTCCGCGCCGGCGGACTCGGCGACGTTGCCGAGGTAGTTGAACGTGATCGCCGGCAGTGCACGGTCGGCGACCGGTGAGCCCGGGATTAGGTACCGGTGCACGCCGAAGCCGATGCCCTTGTCGGGCATCGAGTTGAGCGCCTCCTTGACCTGCTTGACCTGGGCGATCAGGGACTGCCCCGCGTCGGCACCGGCGAACTCCCCACCGACGAGCTCCCCGCCCACGAGGGGGAAGGTGACCGGGGAGATGGTGGTGAACCAGCCCACGGTGCGTGTCAGGTCGGCGCCCGGCACGGTCTGCTCTTCACGACCGTGTCCTTCCACCAGCACACTGACACGTTCCAGCGCCCTGTGCGTCGCCGCGGCGGGCGAGCCGGGACGCTCGGCGAACCACCGGGACACGGCGACGCCGAGCGCGGCGAGGAGGGCGTCGTTGACGCGGGTCCGGAACGCGGTCGGGAGATCGACGAGGACCGGCTCGGAGACGGCCGGGTCGACGCGGGTCACCAGGGTCTCGAGCCGGTGCTCGCGGTCACGCCGTCGATCGAGCGGGTCGAACAGTGCGGCCGCATCGGCCGGGAGCATCCGGTCCCACAGGTCGGCCTCGGCCGCCCGTGTGGTGGCCATGTCGGCGATCGCCCTCGCCCAGCGGCGCATCGACGTGCCTTCGGCGGGGAGCGAGATCGCCTCTCCCCGTTGGTGTTGAGCGGCCGCGTTGACGAGATCGGCGATCACGGTCTGCCATGACACCGCATCGACGACGACGTGATGGATGGCCACCACGAGCCGACCCGTCGAACCATCGGCCGGCCGGATTCCCACGCACTGCAGCATGGCCCCGGCCTCGGGATTCAACAGCCCGAGCGCGTGTGCGTGTGCCTCGGTCACCGATGAGGTGAAGTCCTCGGTGCCGGGTACGGATTCGACGATGCGGGTGCTGTAGGCCGCCGCGGCGTCGAAGGCGCCGCCGGCGATCAGCTGTGGGGCGTCGCCGGAGTCGACGAGGGTGGCGCAGAGCAGCGGATGGGCGTCGACCACGGCCGACAGGACAGCGGCGACGTCCTCGTCGGTCACCGAGGCAGGCAACGCCACCACGAGCGACTGGGCGAAGTCGGCGTGGTCGGCAGGGGTGTCGGAACGGTCCAGCATCCAACGGGCCACCGGCAGCAGGTCCACCGGTCCACGACCGCCGCCGGGCAGTTCCTCGAGCCGGTCCCTGCCGCCGCCTGCGGCCAGCGCCGCGAGCGCGCGAACGGTCTTGTGCTCGAAGATGTCCCGGGGCGCGACCTCGATCCCGGCGCTACGGAGCAGCGACGACAACTGGATCGACATGATCGAATCGCCGCCGAGTGCGAAGAACGACTCGGTGACGCCGACCTCGTCGCGTCCGAGCAGGCCGGCGACGACATCGGCGATCTGCTGTTCGGTGCTGGTCGACGGCGCGACGAAGTTCTCGCCGGAACCGAACACGGGTGCGGGAAGTGCTGCGCGGTCCAGCTTTCCGACCGGTGTCAGCGGGAAGCTGTCCAGCAGCACGATGCTCGCGGGCACCATGTGGGCGGGCAGTCGCTGCTCGAGATGGTCCCGCAACTCGGCGGTGTCCACACTGCCGGTGGTGACGGCGTATGCGGCGAGGGCCGTCGCGGTGGCGCCACCGACGCCGACGACCACCGCACTCTCGACCGCGGGATGGGCGTCGAGCGCTGCCTCGATCTCGCCGAGTTCGATGCGCTGGCCTCGCAACTGGACCTGATGGTCGCTGCGGCCGAGGTAGTCGACGACCAGCGCACCCCGGTCGTCTCGGATCCAGCGCACGACGTCGCCGGTGCGGTACATCCGCTGACCCGGCTCACCGAAGGGGTCGGCGACGAACCGGGCAGCGCTCAGCCCCGCCCGGTTCAGGTAGCCACGACTCAGGCAGACACCCGCCACGTACAGCTCGCCGGCCACACCGATCGGTGCGGGCCGTAGACGATCGTCGAGCACGAGCAGCTCCACGCCCGCCAGCGGGGCCCCCAGGACGACGGGCCTGCCGACGGCGAGCGGCGCACTGATGGTGACCACCATGCTCGTCTCGGTGGGTCCGTAGCCGTTGCGGAAGTTCTTTCCGGTGCGCGACCACTGGTCCTTGAGTGCCACCGGCACGGCCTCGCCGCCGATCATCAGCTCGGTCAACGCCGGGACCTCGGTGGGGTCGATGGAGCCGAGCACCGTCGGGGTGAGGAAGCAATGGGTCACCCGATGTTCGCGGAGCAGCGACTCCAGTTCGTCGCCGCCGACAACGCCTGCCGCCGTGTAGACGATCGTCGCGCCCGGCACCGCCGCGAGCAGGTATTCCAGGACCGAGGCGTCGAAGCTCGGCGAGGCGAAACCCAACACCCGGGACTCGGTGTCGGCCCCCGTCGACCGGGTCTCCTCGACACCGAAGTTGTACAGACCCGAATGCGTGACGGCCACGCCCTTGGGCAGGCCGGTCGAACCGGACGTGTAGATGATGTAGGCGATGTTCTCCGGACGCACCGGGCGAACCAGTTCGGTCGGCGCGATCGCCGAGTCATCTGCTGCGGCAACGTGTTCGGCAACCACGGGCGAGTCGATCGCCAGCCACTCGACGTCGTCGCCGGGCATCGGGGTGAACGTCGTCAGCGTCAGCCCGAGACGCGCCTGCGAGTCGACCACCATGTGGGTCACGCGATCGACCGGATAGTTCGGGTCGACCGGGACATAGGCGGCGCCGCTCTTGGCGACAGCCCATACCGCGACGAGGAACTCCACCGAGCGCCCCAGCGCGATGGCGACCACGTCTTCGGCGCCCACCCCCTTCTCGATCAGGGTGCGCGCAAGGCGATTCGACGCGACGTCGAGCTCTCGGTAGGTCGCCGAGTCGGTGCCCGCGATGACCGCGGTCTTGTCCGGCCAGGTGGCGGCGGCGCGGCCGAAGATCTCGGCCAGCGGGATCGCGTCATGCGCGGCGGGACCTGAGACCGGTGCCAACACCTTCGACTCGATCGGGTCGAGGATCGGGATGTCTCCGACCGGCACGGCGGTGTCGGTACCGAACGCGGACAACACCCGGACGAAGCGGTCGGCCAGTGCCTCCACGGTGGTGGCGTCGAAGATGTCGGTGGCATAGACGATCTGGCCGGACATGGTGCCGTCCGGGGTGATCGTCAGGCTCACCGTCAGATCGACCCGGGCGAAGTGTTCGGCGGGCTCGAGGACCGAGATCCGCACGTCGCCGACATCGAGACCACCGGGCAGTGCCGCGTCGTCGACGGTCAGATACACCTGGGTCAACGGCGCGAATGCCGACGATCGCACCGGCGCGAGGACCTCGACGAGTTCCTCGAAGGGGATGTCGGCGTTGGCCAGCGCGTCGGCGTCGACCGAGCGCGCGTCGGCGACGAGCGCTTCGATCGTGGTGTCGGCGGGCACCTCGGTGCGCAGCACCAGCGTGTTGACGAACATGCCGACGAGATCCTCGATCTCGGCATGCGTACGTCCGGCCACCGGGGTGCCGATGCTGATGTCGGACATACCCGACATCCGCGCCAGCAGAGCGGCCAGCGCGGCGTGGATCGTCATGAACATCGTCGCGCCCGCACCCGACGCGGTGTGTCGCAGTCCGTCGACGATCGCGCGGTCGACGGTGAAGACGACGCGGTCGCCGCGGTTGGACATGACCGGCGGGCGTGGACGATCGGTGGGCAGCGTCAGGACGTCGGGCAATCCGCGGAGCCGGGTGCGCCAGTGATCCTGTTGCGCAGCGAGAATCGAATCCGGGTCGTCGGCGTCACCGAGCCACTTGCGTTGCCACACCGCGTAGTCGGCGTACTGTGCGCGCAGCGGGGCGAAGTCGGGGGTCGTGCCGGCCGCGCGGGCGCGATAGGCGGTCACGATGTCGGTCAGCAGCGGGCGCATGGATTCGCCGTCGCCGGCGATGTGATGGAGCACGAGCAGGACCGTGTAGGAGTCGCCCGTACGCCCGATACCCACTCGGATCGGCAGGTCGGTGGTGACGTCGAAGCCGCGGACCGCGAGTTCGTCGAGCTGCGAACGGTTCTCGGCGTCGAGCCATTCGAGGCGGGCATCCGCGACATCGGGCGCGAGGATCAGTTGGTGCGCGGTCTGCCCCTGCCGGGGGTAGACGGTGCGCAGGATCTCGTGGCGGGCCACCACGTCGCCGACGGCGGCCCGGAAGGCCGCGGTGTCGAAGGCGGCCTCACCGGACTGCGGTTCCACCGTCATCCACAGCGGCAGGTTGTAGACCGGTGAGGTCGGGTCGAGCTGGTTGACGATCCACATCCGGCGCTGCGCGAGCGACAGCGGCACCTCGTCGGGGCGCGACACCTCGGCGATGCTCCACGCCACGGGCCGCAGATCCGACCCGGCGGATTCCGATCCGTCGAGCCGGGCGGCGAGTTCCCGGACCGTCGGCACCTCGAACACCCAGCTGACACCGAGCGATGTACCGAAGCGGTCGGCCAGCCGGGCAGCCACCCGCATGGCGGCGAGGGAGTTGCCGCCCAGCTCGAAGAAGTTCTGTCCCAACGACACCCGCTCGAGGTCGAGGACCTCCGCGATGACCTCGGCCACCGCGGCCTCGGTGTCGGTGCGCGGTTCGAGGTCGTCGTCGGCGACCACCGCCGGCTCGGGCAGCGCACGGCGGTCGAGTTTGCCCGCCGAGGTCATCGGCAGCTCGTCGAGGACCACCCACGCGGTGGGTCGCATGTACTCGGGCAACACCTCGGCGATCGACGCCGCGACCACATCCGGTTCGACCTCGCCCGTCAGGTAGCCGACGAGGTTCTCGTTGCCGGCGCGGCCGACCACGTCGGCGGCGGCCCCGCGGACACCGGGCACGGCGGCCAGCGCCGCCTCGACCTCGCCCAGTTCGATCCGCTGTCCGCGAAGTTTGATCTGGAAGTCGTTGCGCCCCAGATAGACCAGTTGACCGTCCGCGGTCCAGCGCACACGGTCGCCGGTCCGGTAGAGCCGGGCGCCGGGCAGCCCGGAGGGATCGGCGACAAAACGTTCGGAGGTCAGCGTGGGCCGGGCGGCATACCCGCGCGCGACCTGCGGTCCCCCGACGTACAGCTCGCCGGCCACCCCGACCGGCACCGGATGCAGCCGCTCGTCGAGCACGACGACCGTGGTGTTCTGCCCGGGTGTGCCGATGGGCACGATCGCGTCACCGGCCGCCACCTCGCGGCTCGTGACGTCCACGGTCGTCTCGGTGGGGCCGTACTGGTTGAACAGTCGCGCACCGGGGATGGCGCGCAACGCCTTCTGCGCGAGTGCGGGACTCAGCGCCTCGCCGCCGGTGAACACCCGGCGCACATGTCCCAGCCGCGCGAGTTCACCGGGGTGGACGAGGTCGAGGAACACGGCCAGCATCGACGGCACGAAGTGCACGACGGTGACGCCGTGGTCGGCGATCGTCCGGGCGAGATAGGCCGGATCGCCCTGCCCGCCGGGGCGTGCGACCACCAGTCGCGCCCCGGTGACCGCAGGCCAGAAGAGCTCGCGCACAGAGGCGTCGAAGGTGTGCGGGGTCTTGAACAGCAGGACGTCGTCGGACCCGACATCGAACGCGGCACGGTCGGCGCTCAGGCGATTGCGCAGCGCGCCGTGCGGGACGGTCACACCCTTGGGCCGGCCGGTCGATCCCGAGGTGAACATCGTGTACGCCGCCGATGCCGGGTGCAGGGCGCCGCGGCGTTCCTCGTCGCGGATCGGGCCGTCGGCGAGGGACTCGTCGCCGCTCTCGTCCACCCGGATCGTCGTGGTGATGCCCGGGATCGAATCCGGTGCCCCCACGGTCTCGGCGTCGACGATCGCGATCGTCGCGCCCGCGGTGTCAACCATGTGCCGCACCCGGTCCGCAGGGGCGTCCGGATCGATCGGGATGTACTGCCCACCCGCGGCGAGCACGGCGTGCAGGGCGACGACGAGGTCGGTCGAGCGCTGCATCCAGACCGCGACCGGCACCTCGGGGCCGACGCCGGCCGCGATCAGCCGGCGACCGAGTGACCAGACGCGAGAACCCAGCTCGGCGAAGGTGAGCCGGGCGTCTCCGGAGACGAGCGCAATCGCCTCCGGTGTCCGCGACACCTGGGCCGCGAACTGATCGGGGACGAGTGCCTCGTCCACCGCACCGACCGGTCCGCGCGAGGCGCTCTCGAGCACCTCGGTGCTGCCGGCCGTCAGCGGGTGGTCGGCCACCGGGGTATCCGGGTGAGTCAGCAGGCCATCGAGCAGACGCACGAGCATCGAGGCCATCCGGGCGACCGTCTCGGCCTCGAAAAGGTCAGTGGCGTAGGTGATCCGAGCACCCCAGGCGCCCTGCGCCGGGGTGAAGCCGAACGTCAGGTCGACCTTGGCGGAGGTGTCCCCGGGACCGATCGGGCGGATGGTCAGATCATCGACGGTCAGGTCGGGCAGCTCGATGTCGTCGAGCGACAGCATGATCTGCGCGAGCGGCGCATACGCCTGCGAACGAACCGGGTTGAGCTCGTCGACCAAGGACTCGAACGGCACGTCCACATGGGAGAACGCGGCGACATCGGTGCCGCGGACCTCGGCCAGGACCTCCCGGAAGCTACGCGCACCGGCGATCTCGGTGCGCAGGACCAGGGTGTTGACGAACATGCCGACGAGCGGGTCGAGCACGGGTTGCCCGCGCCCGGCCACTGTGGTGCCGACGACCACGTCACCGACCGCGGTGACCCGCGACAGCAGGGTCGCCAGTGCCGCGTGCACGACCATGAAGGGGGTGGCGCCGCTGCGGCGCGCCTCGTCGACGATCCGGCCGGTCAGGTCTGCCGGGATCTCGTAGGTGTGCTCGGCGCCGCGCAGGCTCGCGATCTGCGGGCGCGGCCGGTCGGTCGGGACCGTCGACACCTCCGGCAGATTCGCCAGCTTCTCGCGCCAGTAGGCCAGCTGTTCGCCCAGGACCGAGTCCGGGTCACCCGCGTCGCCGAGGACCTCGCGTTGCCAGACCGCGACATCGGCGTACTGCACCTCCAGCGGTGCCGGCGGCTCGGCCGCCGCCTCACTGCGCCGGCGCGCATAGGCGGCCAGCAGGTCCCGAGCGAACGGGGTCATCGACTCCCGGTCGGCGATCATGTGGTGGAACACCACGAGCAGCACGGACCGATCGGGCGCCGAGTACAACCGGACGCGCAGCGAGATCTCCTGGGCCACGTCGAAACCGGCGCCGGCCGCGGCCTCCAGTGCCGCCTCGTCGGGCGCGACCTCGAAGTCGATCACCTGTGCGGCGTGGGTCGCCGGGGCGATGAGCTGATAGGGCGATCCGTCGGTGTCGACCGGGAAGCGGGTCCTCAACACCTCGTGGCGCATCACCACATCGGTCAGCGCGCCGCGTAGCGCCTCGTAATCCAGCTCGCCCGAGATCTCCAGGGCGAGCGGGATGTTGTACGCACCCGACGACGGGTCGAGCTGGTTGATGTACCAGATCCGTTGCTGGGCGAGGCTCAGCGGCGGGCGGCCGGAGCGCCGCCCCGCGGTGATCGCAGGCAGACGCCGGGTACCCGAGCGCAGCGCGGTGGCCAGCGCACGCACGGTGGGTGCGTCGAAGACGGTGCGCACGGTGACATCGGCGTCGGTCGCCTCGCCCACCCGGGCGGCGAGCCGGGTGGCCGACAGCGAGTTGCCGCCGAGCTCGAAGAAGGAGTCGACGACGCTGATGGCGGCGGCGTCGATCCCGAGGACATCGGCGAACACCGCCGCGATCGTCGTCTCGGTGTCGTCGGCGGCCGGAACGAAGACGCTGGAGGTCCGGAACTCGGGCGCGGGCAACGCCTTTCGGTCGACCTTGCCGACCGGGTTGAGCGGGATCTCATCGAGCACGACGAGCGATTCGGGCACCATGTACGACGGCAGCCGCTCGCCGATCGCGGCGAGCACGCGGTCCACGTCGATCACGTGTCCGGGTGCGGGGGTGACGTAGCCGCACAGTCTGGCGCCGGCCGGCGTCTCGACGCCGACGGCCACCGCGGAGGCGATCTCGTCGAGGTCGCGCAGCGCGGCCTCGACGTCGCCGAGTTCGATACGCAGACCGCGGATCTTGACCTGGAAGTCGGCACGTCCGACGTACTCGAGCTCCATTCCCGGGGTCCAGCGCACGAGGTCGCCGGTGCGGTACATGCGTTGCCCGGCAACGCCGTACGGATCGGCGACGAACCGCTCCGCGGTGCGGGCGGGCTGGCGTGCGTAGCCGCGGGCGAGTGGCGGTCCCGCGAGATAGAGCTCTCCCACGACACCGATCGGCACCGGTCGCAGCGCATCGTCGAGCACCAGCGCGGTGATGCCCTCGACCGGCGAGCCGATGTGTACCGGCTCCCCGGTACGCAGCGCATCGGTCGACGTGGCGATGATGGTCGCCTCCGACGGACCGTACAGGTTGTACATCCGACGGCCCGAGGGATCGTCGGGATCGCCTGCGCGGCGGTCGATCTCGGCGGTGGGCAGCGCCTCGCCCGCGGTCATCAGCACGGGCAGCGCGTCGGCGGGCAACTCGGGGACGGTGGCCAGCACGCTCGGCACGATCACCGCATGGGTGACCCGCTCGTCGACGATGAGCGCGCCCAGCTCGGGACCGCCGTACACCTCGGGCGGCGAGAGGACGAGAGTGGCCGAGTTGCCGTAGGCGAGCAGGAATTCGAACACCGAGGCATCGAAGCTCGGCGAGCTGACCGCCAGCATGCGCGAGGACGGGTTCAGGCCGTACCGCCGGGCGGCGAGGGTGGCGACGTTGGCCAGCGCGCGGTGGGTCACCACGACGCCCTTGGGACGGCCGGTCGATCCCGAGGTGAAGATCAGGTAGGCGGCGGTGTCGCCGGCGGTGTCGCCGGCGGTGTGGATCTCGGGTGTTGGCGGGACCGCGGTGCCTGAGTCGACCAGCAGCTCATCGAGATCGTCGGGCAACGAGACCCATTGCGGACCCGCGGGCATCGTGTCGGCGTGCACCTCGCCCACCACACCGATCCGTGCGGCCGAGTCCTCGACGATGGCCGCGATGCGATCCGCCGGATAGGCGGGATCCACGGGGCAGTACACCGCACCCGATTTCGCGATGGCCCACAGCACGATCTGGCCGACGAGCCCGCGGGGAAAGGCACTGACGACGACACGCTCGGGGCCCGCGCCGAGCGCGATCAGGCGCTGCGCCAGCACACCGGCGGCATCGTCGAGCTGGCCGTAGGTGAGTTCGCGCCCGCCACTGACCGCGGCGATCGCCGCACGGTCGCCTGCGGCTGCGGTGAACATCTCCCCCAGCGTCACCGACGGCGCCGCGAGGCCGCCGCTGGAGACCATGGCGTCGCTGTGCGCGGCCTCCATGATCTCGAAGTCGCGGACCGCCAGATCGGCGTCGTCGAGGGCCTGGCGGGCGACGTGCTCGAAGTAGTCGACGAACCGCGCGATGGTCTCCGGTTCGAAGAGGTCGGCGGCGAAGTCGATCGTGCCCGACAGGTAGTAGCCGTCACCCTGCTGCTCGTTGGCGAAGCTCTGCACATAGGTGATGTTCAGGTCGTAATCGGTGAGCGCACGTTCCTGCTCGACGAACTCCGCTGCCACACCGGGCAATTCGAAGGTGTGCTCGAGGTGGTCCTGCAGGGCGAGCGCGACCTGGAACAGCGGGGCGTGTGAGCTGGTCCGCGGCACCTGCAGGGCGTCGACGACCATCTCGAACGGCACGTCGGCATTGGACATGGCGGCGAGATCGCGGTCCTTCACGACGTCGGTCAGCTCGGAGAAGCTCGCGCGCGGATCGAATTCGGTGCGCAGCACGAGCGTGTTGACGAACATGCCGACGAGATCGTCGAGGGCACGTTCGCCTCGCCCGGCGAACGGCGTGCCGACGCTGATGTCGGTGCTGCCGCTGACCCGGTGGAGCACCACGAGCCACAGCGAGTGCAGCAGCATGAACACCGAGATGTTCTGTTGGCGTGCGAGATCGTCGAGCTGCTCGGCGAGGCCGGAGCCGATGGTGAAGGCGTAACGCCGCGAGATCTTGCTCTGCACCCGCGGACGCACGTGGTCCAGGGGGAGGTCGAGCAGTTCCGGCGCGCCGCGCAGGGCGTCGCGCCAGTACGACAGCTGTTGTCCGGCAATCGATTCGGGGGAACCGGGATCGCCGAGAACGTTGCGCTGCCACAGGGTGTAGTCGGCGTACTGGACGCTGAGCTTGCCCAGGTCCGGCTCGCTGCCGTCCTGCCGCGCGCGGTAGGAGACCATGACGTCGCGGGCCAGCGGGGCCACCGAGGCGCCGTCGGCGATCACGTGGTGGACGACGAACACCAGTGCGTAGTCCGTGTCGGAGAAGCTCAGCAGACGGATACGCAGCGGCGGAGCGGAATGCAGGTCGAACGGGGCGTGGACGAGCTCACCGATCAGGGACTCGGCATCGCCCGCCGCGACCGCCACCGGTGGATTGACCACGACGTCACCGAGCGCGTCGTCGAGGTCGCACACGACCTGGTGCGGCACGCCGTCCGTCGCGGGGAAACGAGTCCGAAGTGCCTCGTGGCGGCGCAGGACGTCTCGCACCGCAGCGTCGAGTCGCTCGGCGTCGAGGTGGCCGGCGAACCGCAGGACGAGCGGGATGTTGTAGACGCCGCTCTCCGGTTCGAGTTCGGCGAGGAACCAGAGGCGTTGCTGCGCATAGGACAACGGGATGCGGTCGGGCCGTTCGACGACCACGAGCTCGGGCCGTTCGACGTGGACCCGGTCGGCCACCCGGGCGGCGAGTTCGCGGATCGTCGGACACTCGAAGACGTCTCGGACGCCGACCGCGACCTCGAGGACCTCGCTCGCACGCCCGGCGAACTGCGCCGCGACGAGTGAGTTGCCGCCGCGGTCGAAGATGGATTCGGTGGCACCGAGCCGGTCGACGCCGAGGAGTTCGGCACCGATGTCGGCGAGCCGGTTCTCCAATTCTCCTTCGGGCGCGACGAATTCGGCTTCACCGGTCATCACCGGGGTGGGCAGTGCGGCCCGATCCAGTTTGCCGTTGACGTTCAGCGGCAGCTGGTCGAGTACGACGACGACGTCGGGGACCATGTAGTCGGGCACCGCGGTCGCAACCGCGGCGCGGATGGCCGCGGTGTCGAGGTCGGCGCCGGTCACATAGCCGACCATGTGGTCGATGTGGTTCTCGCGCTTCTTGATCGCGGCCGCCGCGGCGTTCACCCCGGGTGCGGCGAGCAACGCCGCCTCGACCTCGCCGAGTTCGATGCGGAAGCCGCGCAGTTTCACCTGCGCGTCGCTGCGCCCGATGAACTCGATGCTGCCGGCGCGTGGTATCGCCACGTCGCCCGTGCGGTACATCCGACCGCCGTCGGAGTCGTACGGGTCGGCGATGAAGCGGGCGACGTTCAGCTCGAACCGGCCGGCGTACCCGCGCGCGACCTGCGGTCCCGCGATGTACAGCTCGCCGGGGACGCCGTCGGGCACCGGCATCAGCCGGCGATCGAGGATGTAGGTGCGGGTACCCGGTATCGGTCCGCCGACATCGGATGCGGCCGTGGAGGCGACGAAGTCCACCGTCAGTTCGCGCCGGGTCATGTAGACCGTCGCCTCGGTGGGACCGTACATGTTGTTGAGCTGGGGGCCGTCGTTGCCGTCGGCGGCCTGCCGGTCGAGTTGCCAGCGCCGTACCTGTTCGAAGTCGAGTGCCTCGCCGACGAAGATCATCGATCGCACCGACGGGGAGAGCCGGGCACCGGTCGGTGGCCGGACGGCGGCGGCGAGCTGGTAGAAGGCCGACGGTGTCAGGTTGACGATCGTGACCTGTTCGCGTTCGAGGACGGCGGCGAAGTCGATCGGCGACCGGGTGGTGAGGTAGTCCAGGACCACCAGGCGGCCACCCCAGGCCAGTGCCACCCAGATCTCGCCGACCGAGACATCGAAGGCGTAGGACTGGAACATGGTCCAGACGTCGTCTTCGGTGTAGTCGTACATCTCGTCCATCGCGGCCAGCAACGAGATGACGTTGTCATGCGTGACGACAACGCCTTTCGGCTTCCCGGTGGAACCGGAGGTGTACATGACGTAGGCGGGGTGCGACGGGTCGACGCGTTGCGGGAGCCGCCCGCGCGCCTCCGCCGCGGTGAGTTCGGCGGAGATCTCGCCGACGGTGTGCATCTCGACGTCGAAGTGTCCGCGCCACTGTGCGGCGGTGTCCGGGTCGGTGATGATCACGACCGGGTCGGCGTCGGTGACGATGGAGTGGAGACGGTCGACCGGGTGTGAACGATCCAGCGGCAGGTACGCCGCACCCGACTTGACCACACCGAGCAGCGCGACGATGAGTTCGGCGTCGCGGGTCAGCGCGACGCCGACGAGCCGCTCGGGACCGGCGCCGGCCGCGATGAGACCCGCGGCCACCAGGTCGGAGGCCTCGTCGAGCTGCCGGTAGGTCAGCGAGGTCCCCTCGAGGTCGGAGACCGCGATCCGGTCGCCGAATCGCGACGCCGTCGACCGGAAGACCCCGGGCAGACTCCCCCAGTCCTCGGTGCCGAGCACCTGCGCCGCCGCGCCGCGGATGTCGGCGAGCGCCTGCTGCGTGGCGACGGCGAGCTCGGCCGGCGGGCGTCCCGGGGCCGCGAGCAGGCCGGTCACCGTGGCCGCAACCGCGGCGTCGGTGTCGAGGCCCTGCGCGACCAGCACGTTCGCGGTCATCGTGGCCTGGGACGCGAGACGTCCGAACGGCACCGGCCCGGCGGTCGCCTCGAAGGCGACAGCGTCTGGCTGACGTGCCGCCGCCTCGGTGATCAGGTTCAGCGTCGCGGGCTCGGCACCCCATGGACGAGAAATCTCAACGCCTCCTGGAATCGGGACGGTCACGGCCGACGGGTCTCGTGGGCGGCACCTGCCACGAGACGCTCGGCGTTGACACGAAGAGTTGCGAGCGCATCGTCGAGAGCGGTGGGGCCGCCGGCGGCGAGACCCGGCACACTGCTCATCAGCGCCATGGTGAGCGCCGCGTCGGCATCCGAGCCGGGGAGGACACCGAGCATCGCGGTGGCCGCCGCCGACAGGTCGCCGAAGGTCACCGCCATGCCTCCACCGGCCACGGCCTCCGCGGTCGGATCGACCTGGCCTGCCGAGGCCACCAGATCTGCGAGGCTGAGGTCGATGCTGGTGTCGTCGGCAACGGAGAGCTCGTCAACAGTGTGGATCACAATGTCACCGACTATACAGTCGGCCTGATCGGCGACCGCCTCCAGAACCTGGATGTACCGCGCGGCGAGCGTGTCGACCGTGTCGGCGTCGAACAGGTCGGTGGCGTAATGGAATTGGCCACGCATCGGTCCGTCGGCGTCGCCGCCCGCGGGCGATCCTCCGGGGTACAGCGTCAGCTGCAGGTCCACCTTGGCGCTGACCAGCTCCTCGGGGATGTGGGAGACCTTCAGGCCCTCGAGTTCCACCGGCGGGAAGTCGAGGTTCTGGAAGAAGAACATCACCTGATAGATCGGGTTGTACGCGGTCGGCGGCGTCTTCAGGACCTCGCCGACGACGCTCTCGAACGGCACGTCGGCGTTGGCCATGTCCGCGAGGTCCTCGCGGCGCACGCGCTCGAGCAACCCGGCGAAGGTCTCGTGCGGCCGGATCTCGGTTCGCAGCGCCAAGGTGTTGACGAACATGCCCACGACGTCGTCGAGCGCGCGATCGTCACGTCCGGCGTACGGCGTGCCGATCACGATGTCGTCCTGGCCGGACAGTCGCGAGAGCAGCGTCGCGAACGCGGCGTGCGCGACCATGAACAGGGTGCTGTTGTTCTCGCGCGCAACCGTTTCCAGCCGCTCGACGAGGTCGGCCGCGACAGTGAACTCGAGGAGTCCGCCGGCCGTGCTCGGCCGCTTGGGACGCGGCCGGTCGGTCGGGAGGCTGATCAGCTCGGGCGCACCGCGTAAGCGCTCGGACCAGTAGTCGAGCTGCGTCTGGGACTCGGTGCGACCGTCGGCGTTGAGCTTCTCCAGCTTCTCGAGCTGCCAGAGGGTGAAGTCCGCGTACTGCACCGGCAGCGGCGTCCACTGCGGTGCGACGCCACGACGGCGTGCCGCGTACGCACTCATCAGGTCGCGCGCCATCGGCGCCATCGACGATCCGTCGCCACAGATGTGGTGCACGACGAAGACCAGTACATGGTCCTCGGGCGCGACCTCGAGAACGGCCATCCGCACCGGCGCCTGCGTCGTCACGTCGAAACCCTCGCCGGTGATCTCGGCGATGGCCTCGCGCACCTCGCCGGTGACCTTCACGGTGCGGAAGTCGAGCTCTCCGACCACCACCTCCGAAGGGATGATGACCTGCATCGGCTCGCCGTTGATCATCGGATAGGTGGTGCGCAACGACTCGTGACGCATCACCAGGTCGACGACGGCGCGGCGCATCGCGTCGTGGTCGTAGGGTCCCTCGGCCCGCAGCGCGAGCGCGACGTTGTAGGCCGACGACTCGGGATCGGCCTGGTTGAGCATCCACATACCGCGCTGGATGGTCGAGACCGGCACCATCTCCGCGCGCGTCCGCGGACGCAGCTGCGGCACGGTCTCCCCGGCCGCGGAGGTGGTCAGCCGTTCGGCGAGTTCACCGACGGTGGCCGCCTCGAACAGTTCGCGCACCGAGACGGTGCGGCCGAGGACCTCCCCGAGTCGGGCGGTGACCTTGACCGCCGACAGCGAGGTGCCGCCGAGACCGAAGAAATCATCCCGCGCACCCACGCGGTCGCGGCCGGTGACCTCGGCGAACACGCCGGCGATCACGGTCTCTAGCTGCGAGCGCGGCGCCACGTACTCGTCTGCGGTCGACAGGTCGACCGTGGGCAGCGCCTTGCGGTTGATCTTGCCGACCGGGGTCAGTTCGAAGTGGTCGACGATGATCACCGTATGCGGCACCATGTGTCGCGGCAGGCGGCCGGATGCGAAGTGCAGCAACGTCTCCGGGCCCACGGTCGAGTCCGCGGCGATCGTGACGTACGTCACGAGCAGCGTCTCGCCGCTCGGTGCGGGCGCGCCGACGCTGAGGCTGGTCACCACGTCGGGGTGCTCCTCGAGCACTGCGTCGACCTCGCCCGGTTCGATGCGCAGGCCGCGGATCTTGATCTGGAAGTCGTTGCGGCCGTGGTAGATGATCCGACCGTCGGGGCGCCGGGTGACGCGATCACCGGTGCGGTAGAGGCGTCCGTGCCCGAACGGGTTGGCCACGAAGCGTTCCGACGTCAACGACGCCATGCCGAGGTAACCGAGAGCCACCTGGTCGCCGGCGAGGTAGAGCTCGCCGGGCACGCCGCTGGGCGCGGGGCGCAATGCGTGGTCGAGGACGAAGGCTCCGACCCCGTCCCACGCGGTGCCGATCGTGACCTGATCATCCGCCGACATCGGGCCGTCGACGGTCACGATGACGGTCGCCTCGGTGGGACCGTAGGCGTTGAAGAAGCGTCGCTTGGACCACCGGCGGACGAGTTCGATGCTGCAGGCCTCGCCCGCGGCCATGATCGTCTGCAGCGTGGGCACATTCGCCGGATCGATCGTGGCGAGCACCGACGGGGTCATCATCGCGTGGGTGACACCGCCGTCGGCGATCACCCGGGTGAGCGCGTCACCGGCGTACTCGTCGACGCCGGCGACCACGAGCTCACCACCCGAGCACAGTGCGAGGATCAGTTCGAGGATCGACACGTCGAAACTCGGCGACGCCACATGCAGGACCTTGCTCGCGGCGTCGACGCCGAAGCGTTCCACCGAGCTGACCGCGAGGTTGTTGACCTGCCGGTTGCTGACCCCGGTCGCCTTGGGCATGCCGGTGGAACCGGAGGTGAAGATCAGGTAGCTCAGGTCGTCGAGGTCGACCGGCTCGGGCAGTTCGTCGTCGCGGACGGGCGCGCCGCTGTGCCCGGCGATCTGCATCTCGAGGTCAGGGTCGTCGAGCGCGAGCCACTGCATGCCGACGCGATGCGTCGCGGCGTGGCCCGCCCGTGTGAGCCCGAGGTCGGCACCCGAGACGCCGAGCATCCGTTCGCGCCGCTCGGAGGGGTAGGTCGGGTCGATCAGGACGAACGCGGCACCCGATTTGATGACCGCCACCGTGGCGATCACCGAGAGCGTGGAGCGCCCGATCTCGATCGCGATCACGTCTCCGGCCCGCGCTCCGAGCCGGATCAGCTCGCGGGCGATCTGGTTGGTGCGGGCCTCGAAGAGCTCGCGGGTGACGACGACGTCGCCGGACAGCGCGACCGACGATCCGCCGGGGCGGGCCGCGGCCTCGACGATCACGTCGCGAAACGCCTTGTGCGGCGCCGCCCGGTGGATCGTGGTCAGCGCCCGCGCCTCGTCGGCGGGCAGCAGGTCGATCCTGCCGACCGGCGCCTGCGGGGCGCGCAACATGGCGCCGAGGACCCGCTCGAACTCGTCGGCGATCGCCGCGACGGTCGAACGGTCGAACAGTTCGGTGGCGTAACCGAATTCGGCGACGATCTCGGGGCCGCCGGCGCGGTCGACCTGAGTGAAGGCGATGTGCAGGTCGTATTTGGCGGCCGGCACCCGGGCATCGAGCAACCGCGCGCCGAAACCGCCCTCGACCGCGCCGAGGCGGTCGTGCTGCCAGGTCATCATCACCTGGAACAGCGGCGACTGCGCCAGCGAGCGATCCGGTGCGACGGCCTGCACGACCTGTTCGAACGGCACGTGTGCGTGCGCGAGTGCACGGGCACTCACCCGGCGACTCGCGGTGACGACCTCGTCGGCGCTCTCGCCGGGGCGAACCCGGGTGCGCAGCACGATGGTGTTCACGAACATACCCACGAGATCGGCGAACGCGGGATCGTCCCGGCCGGCCACCGCGGTACCGATGGTGACGTCCTCGCCGCCCCACAGCCGCGACAGCAGCACGGCCAGGGCGCCGTGCAGGACCTGGAACGGAGTGGACCGGTTGCGCGTTGCGAGAGTGGAGATCTCGGCGACGGTTCCGGTACCGATGACGCGGTCCAGATAGTCGCCCTCCCCGGTCGACACCGCCGGTCGCGGGCGGTCGGTCGGCAGGTCCATCATGTCGTCGAGCCCGGCCAGCTCGCGCGACCAGAACTCGAGTTCGTCGTGGGCGACCGATCCCGCGTGGTCGGGGTCGCCGAGGACATCCCGCTGCCAGAGCGTGTAGTCGACGTACTGCAGCGGCAGTGGCTCCCACTCGGGCGCGCGGTCGGCCCGCACCGCCTCGTAGGCGTGCATGAGGTCGCGCACCAGCGGGGTCAACGAGAGACCGTCACCACAGATGTGATGCAGCACGATCACCACGACGAGGCTCTCCGACGTCTTGAGCACGTGGCACCGTACAGGCACCTCGTAGACGAGATCGAAGCCCTGCGAGGACAATTCGGTGATCGTCGCGCTCACCGCGGACGGCGCGACCTCACGTACCGGCGCGATGACGGTGTCGGCGACGTCTTCGGCGGACAGGATGTCCTGGGTCGGCTCGCCGTGGACGGCCGGATACCTGGTGCGCAGCGGCTCGTGCCGGTCCACGACCGCGGCGAAGGCGGCACGCAGCGCCTCGGCGTCGTGGTCGAGTCCGAGGGTGACCGCACCGGCCATGTTGTAGGTCGGCGCCTCGGGGTCCATCCGATTGACGAACCAGAGGCGGGTCTGGGCCGGCGACAGCGGCAGGATGTCGGGACGCTGCGTCACCCGCGACGCCGCCGAGGGCAACCGCACCGAGCCGGCGCGGTCGATCCGCCGGGCGAGGTCGACGAAGTCCTCGCTCTCGAACAGCTCGGTGAGGGGCAGTGAGGTCTCGAACTCCTCGCGGATGCGTGCCACCAGGCGTGCGGCGTCGAGAGAGTCGCCGCCGACGGTGAACAGGCTGTCGCGCATGCTGATCCGCGTGTCGGGGGTACCTGCGGCGTCGGATTCCGCGGCGGTGTCGCGACCCAGCACACCGGCGACGAGTGAGATGAGCCGCTCCTCGGTGGCGGTCTCGGGTGCGAGGAACTCCGACGTCGCGGTCTGGACGGGTTCGGGCAACGCGCGGCGGTCGAGTTTGCCGTTCGCCGTGAGCGGCAACGCGTCGACGAGCATCACCAGGTCGGGGACCATGTACCCGGGGACCCGGTTGCGGACGGCCTCGCGCACCGAGACCGGGTCGAGACCCGAGGACTCCTCGACGCTCACGTATCCCACGAGCTTGGGACCCGTGCCGGCGTCGACGACCACAGCGGCGGCCGCCGACACCCCGTCGACGGCCCGCAACGCGGTCTCCACCTCACCGAGTTCGATCCGGAACCCGCGAAGCTGGACCTGGTCGTCGGCGCGACCCATGTACTCGACGTCGTCACCGACACGACGGCCGAGGTCGCCGGTCCGGTACAGCCGTCCACCCGACCCGTCCGGGTCGGCGACGAATCGGGTCGAGGTGAGCGCGGGCTGATTGCGGTAACCGTCCGCGAGTTGCGCACCGGCCACATAGATCTCGCCGACAGCGTGCTCCGGCACCGGCCGCAGCCGGCGGTCGAGGACGCGCAACGCCAGCGAAGCCAGCGGGCGGCCGATCATGCTTCCGCTGTGTCCGCGAACGAGTTCGGGGTCCAGCGGACGGAAGGTGACGTGCACGGTCGTCTCGGTGATGCCGTACATGTTGACCAGGGCGACGTCGTCGCCGAAGTCGTCATACCAGCGCGACACCTCGTCGAAGCGGAGCTCTTCACCACCGAAGACGATGTAGCGCAACGGAAGCCGCTGCGAACTGCGGCGCCGGGCGTCGCTGAACACGTAGAACGCCGACGGCGTCAGCGAGGCCACCGTGACACCTTCGCGCCGCACCAGTGCCAGGAACTCGTCCGGCTCGCGCGCGACCGCCCGGTCGACGATCAGCGCGCGGCCACCGGTGAGCAACGGACCGAAGATCTCCCAGACCGAGAAATCGAAAGCGTAGGAATGGAATACGGTCCAGACGTCGTCCGCGGTGAAGTCGAAGTCGGCGGCCGAGGCGTCCAGCAGGGTGAGGACCGCACTGTGCGGGACGGCGACTCCCTTCGGGCGGCCGGTGGAACCCGAGGTGTAGATCACGTAGGCGGTACTGCCCGCGAGCGGGGCGTGGGCCGGCTGCGCGTGTGCGGCGGCGGCCCCGCCGTCGACGAGCTCGCCGATGGAGATGACCGGGGTGTCGCCCACCCATTCGTGTGCGTCGGCGTCGGTGATGACGCATGCCGGCGCGGCGTCGGAGACGATGTAGCTCAGCCGGTCGGCGGGATTCGTGGTGTCCAGCGGCAGGTAGGCCGCACCGGTCTTGAGCACCCCGAGGATGGCGACCATCAGGCCGACGTCACGCCGGGTCGCGATTCCGACGAGCGACCCGGTCCCGATCCCCTTGGCGCGCAAGGCTGCAGCCGCGGCGTCGGAGCGTTCGTCGAGCTCACGGTAGGTCAGGGTGGTGCCGTCGGCGTCGGTCGTCGCGCCGCGGGACCCGAAGCGTTGCGCCACGTCGCCGAAGACCTCGACGATCGACCGCGCGGCGTTGCGCGTCGGTCCCCCGGGCTCGGGGAGACGGCCGAGCAGGGCTCGGTCGGAGTCGGTCAGGATCGGGACGTCGACGACGAGCTCGTCGACGTACTCCGGCGCGGTGAAGTCGGCGAGGAAGTCGACGAAACGCGCGTGGAGCGCATCGAGCTCGTCCTGGGTGTACAGGCCGGGGTTGCCGTGCAGGTCGATGACCAGCGGAGCACCGGGGCTGGCCTGGTAGAGGTTGAGGAGCGTGTCCTCGAGGACGCCCGAGGACAGGATGTGGTACTGCGCCTCGGCGCCTGCCACCTCGATGGGCTTGTCGAAGAACATCATGTTCACCACGGGCCCGAAGGAGCCCGACGCGGAGTCCAGCAGACCGGCGTCGCGACGGATGTCCTCCACGCGGTAGCGCTGGTGACGCAGGGCGCCGGTCAGCTCGATCTGCACCTTCTCGACGAGGTCACGGACACTGCCCTCGGTGACACCACGGCTTCGGACCGGCAGCAGGTTCGCGAGCATGCCGCCCGCTCGCTTGATCTTGGCGGTGGCGCGACCGGTGACCGGCAGGGTGAGCACGATGTCGTCCGAACCGGACATCCGCGCCAGAAACGCACTGAAAGCCGCGGTCAGGACGACAGCGGCCGACGAGTTGAGGTCGGCGCACATGGCCTCGAGGCGGCGCAGGCGGTCGGTCGCGAGGGTGGTGGAGGAGACCAGGTTGACCGGGGTCAGCGGCGCCGACGCCCCGCGACGCGACAGCGTCACACGCTCGGGCAGTTCGGCGACCCGCGAACGCCAGTGCTCCGCGTCGGCCTGCCGGCGGCTGCTCGACCGGTACTTCTGATCGTCGGCGACCACCTCGGCCATGCTCGCGAGCGGCTTCTCCTGCAGCTCGGTGCCGCTGATCGCTGCGTTGTAGCGCTCGACCGACATCCGGATGAATGTCAGCGCCGAGTATCCGTCGACGACGATGTGATGGCCGCGGCTGTACCAGAGGGTCCGATCGTCGGCGACCCGGAGCAGCGCGGTGACGTTCAGGCGATCGTCGAGAATATCGACCGGCCGCCGATACTCGTCGAGCATCCACGAATTGGCGGCGTCGAACGGGTTGTCCGCCGCCCGGAAATCGATGATGTCGACCTCTTGGACCATCGTGGAATCCACGATCTGGCGAATGTTGCCGTCCTCTTCGACAATTCGCACATAGGGAGCTTCGAGCACCCGGCCTGCCGCCTTCATGCAGTCCACGAGCAGTTCGTGATCGAGCCCGTCGGGCTCGTGCCGGAGATCGAGATACTGTGCGATCGTGACCGAGTAGCCCGGGGAGAGCCGCTCCGCGAACCACATTCCGCGCTGCGCAGCGGTGAGCTCCAACACTTCCGGCGAGGCGTGGGAACCGGCGGTCAGGTCACCGGCGGTCGAACCGTCCGGGCTCGCCGTGTCCGTTGCCACCTCGTCGGGACCGGACTCCGGCTGGGCCGGGCGTTCGTCGGGCACGGGCGCGTTCGGTGTCGTCAAGGCACACTCCGGCGTTCAGGTAGCGGGGTCCAGCGGTTCGACATGGCGTGTCGAACGTCGAACGACATACTCGCACTCATATCAACCTCCCTTCGCCCGCAACGCACTATCACGAAAATACCAGTCATTTGTGACCGAATTAATTAATCTAAATCTCGGGCTAGCCATTCCTAGCCGGTGGGCGTATTCCTTCGCCGGTTGAGGATCGGGTTGATCGGGGTCGGAACATCACATGGTGTTTTCGAGTCTCGGGCCTCGCGCGTTACAAGCCCGTCAGCTTCAGGCCCGCACCGTCGGTCTCGGCGGGGTAACACCGAAGAAGCGAACCACGATCTCCTTGGAAGTTCTACCGCCTGAACCACCGTAACGCCTTGTGAGTCGTGCGAACGACGTGCCCCGAGCGTCCCGGCCGGTGACGGTGGCGGAATCGCCCATGAGCCCGAGGTTCGTCACAACGGATCAGGTGGCTGCGTATCTTGGATTGAAGAATCGTGTGCCGGTATCAATCGGGCCGAGGAAAAAGGAGACCCATGTCCGAGCTGTCCGGAGGTCAACGTGATGCGTCTGGGCCACTCCGCGTCGCCGAGAACTGGGTCATGGGTGACGCGGACGGCAGTCGTCACGCGGCCGGACGGCCCGTCGAAGCGGCCCCGATGGCCCCGATGACCCCTGAACCCCGCGGCCGCCACTCCTCGCCGGACGGCGTCGGATCGCACTGGCTGGTGAGCGCGACGTCCGACGAGATCCCGGAAGGGACGCCCGGCCGGACCGTGGAGTCGGCGCGCGCCACCTCCGCACCGGCCGGTACGGTCGGTACCGACCAGTACCACCCTCACTCGTACGAGCGGACGACGTCGGCGGACACCACCCCGATCGACCGCACCCTTCTGCACCAGGGCGACCGGCCGGCGAGTCACGGGACACGAGAGCGAGGCTTCGTCATAGGCGACACCGCACCTGCAGACAGTGCCCGAGCGGCCGGTACCCGGCACATGCGCCCGGCCGATGAGGCGGGCGATCCCGGCTCCCCCGAGAGCATCCCATCCGGACGGACGACACCCGAGCCCGCAAGGCCTGAAACGATGGGAACCGTGAACGCGATCGAGGTCCACGGCCTGCACAAACGGTTCAAGGACGTCGTGGCGGTCGACAGCGTCAGCTTCAACGTCCCGGCCGGTTCGATCGTCGCGCTCCTCGGCCCCAACGGAGCCGGCAAGACCACCGTCGTCAACATGTTGTGCACGCTCCTCGCGCCGAGCGGCGGCACGGCGACCGTCGCCGGGCACGACGTCGTCGAGGATGCGGCCGACGTGCGCCGGTCGATCATGCTCACCGGGCAGTTCGCGGCCCTCGACGAGGCACTCACCGGCGCCGAGAATCTCGTGCTCTTCGGCCGACTGCTGGGACTGCCCAAGTCTGTCGCAAAGGAACGGGCCGCCGATCTGCTCGAACAGTTCGGGCTGACAGCTGCCTCCGACCGTCGTGTCCGGGAGTACTCCGGCGGTATGCGGCGCCGCATCGACATCGCGTGCGGCCTCGTGACCATGCCCAAGGTCGTGTTCCTCGACGAACCGACCACCGGTCTCGATCCACGCAGCCGCCAGGAGGTGTGGACCCTGGTCTCGGCGTTGCGCGACCGCGGGGTCACCACCCTGCTGACGACGCAGTACCTCGAAGAAGCCGACGCGCTCAGCGACCGGATCGTCGTCATCGACCGGGGGCGCGTCATCGCCGAGGGCACCGCCGACGAGCTCAAGGACCTGATCGGGACGTCCTACTGCCAGGTCACCCCGGTCCACGTGCACGATCTGCCCAAGCTCCGCGAGCTGCTCGCCGACCTGATCGGCGACGAGTCCCAGCCCGCTCCCCGACTGCCCCTCATCGACAGCGACGACACGGGAGGCTTCGGCGCGGTCTCCGATTCGACCGGCGATGAGATCTCCGTGGCCGTCCCGGCTCCCGACGGTGCCGAGACCCTTGTCGAGATCGTCCGCCGCACCGCCTCTGCCGACATCCGCTTGTCCGATGTCGCACTTCGACGCCCGTCGCTCGACGAGGTGTTCCTCGCGCTCACCGATCCAACGCGGTACGACGCGTCCGCGTTGTCCCCGGCGACCGAACCCGCATGACCACGATGACCTCGGTCGACCCCGATCTCTCACATTCGGGCACGGTCTACCGCGTCAGCGCCTTCCGGCAGTGGCAGGCCCTCACGGTCCGCGGGCTCTCGGGGATGGTGCGGGGCGGCGAGATCATCTTCGCCTTCGTCTCGCCGGTGTTCCTCGCCGTCTGCTTCTATCTGCCGTTGCGATCGATCATGAACAGCGCGCCGGGGATGGACTACGCCCAGTTCCTGATGCCCATCATCGCGCTGCAATCGGTCGGGTTCATGGCCTCCGCCGCGGCGATGCGGTCGTCGTTCGACGGCGTCAAGGGCATCAACACCCGCTTCCGCACGATGCCCATGCCGACCTCTGTGCCGATGCTCGCCCGGCTCAGCACCAACTGTGCGCTCCTGGTGATCTCCCTGGTGTGCGCCACGATCGCGAGCCTCGCCATCGGCTGGCGCGCCGAGGGCGGTTTCTGGGGGACGTTCGGGCTGTTCGCGGTCGCCTTCGCGGTCGGCATCATCGTGGCGATACTGGCCGACGCCATCGGCCTGCTGGCGTCCAGCCCGGAGGCCACCAGCCAGGCGTTGTCCCTTCCCATCCTCATCCTCGGCATGGTCTCGACCGGATTCGTGCCCGAGTCACAGTTCCCGGAGTGGATTCAGCCATTCGTACGCAATCAGCCGATCTCGCAGTTCGCGACCTCGATGCGGGCATTGAACGACGGCTCCGCCACCTTCGACATCCTGCTGCCCACACTCCTGTGGTGCGTCGGGCTGTTCATCTTCGCGGGTGTCCTGATGTTCCTCGGACTCCGCAAGGCTCAGAAATGACGGCCGGCCGATGACCACGATCCAGATTCCCGACGCCGACGCCTCGCGTGAGAACCGGCTCCCCGCCGAATCGTCCTTGCGGGGCTGGGCCACCCAGAGTTCGGCCCTGGCCCGCAGGCAGCTGACAGTGCTGTTCCGGGACCGCGCAACCGTGTTGCAGATCCTGTTCATCCCGGCCCTGACGATGGTGATGTTCAAGGTCGTGCTGGGCGACGCGGTCGGATCGGCCACAGGCCAGAACTCGGCCTACGGCACCGTACCGCTGGTGATCCTCGTGAGTGCCATGTTCGGTTCGCTGGCCAGCGGCGTGCGCCTCAATCAGGAACGCGGCACCGGGCTCCTCGCGCGTCTGTATGTGCTCCCCATCAACCGGGCCGCCGACCTCACCTCGCGCCTGCTCTGCGAGGTCGTCCGAATCCTGGTCACGACGACTCTGCTCCTGATCGCCGGCCTGTTCATCGGCTTCCGTTTCACGCAGGGCCCGTTCGCCGTGCTCGGGATCTTCGCGGTCTCGCTGATGTTCGGTGTCGCCTACTCGATGTTCGTGCTGGCCATCGCGGTCAACACCCGCCCCAGCGCGGCCCTTGTTCCGATGCTGTCGTTGTTCTCGAGCCTGCTCATGTTCTTCAACTCGGGCTTCAGCCCGGTCGAGGCCTACCCCACCTGGCTACAGCCCATCGTCGAGTATCAGCCGCTGACCCCGGCGATCGACAGCATGCGGGCGATGGCGTCGGGCGGCCCGATCGCGGCAGATCTCATCGCCGTGGTGATCTGGACGATCGTGATCCTCGGGGCCTGCACCTGGCCCGCCCTGCGGGGCTACCGCCGGGCCGCGACCAGCCGCTAGCGACCTCCGGTCAGGCCGTATCCCCCATACCGTCCGCACCGGACGTGCGCTGATCGGTGATCAGGGCGCGGGACCGCTTCTTCCGGGTGAACAACGTGCGGACGCTCCACGACTTCGCGTCGTCGTCCCAGCCACCGAACATCACCCACAAGAACGTCCACAGCACGAGGCGGAACGGGAGCTCGACGTACATCTTCGCGATCACCTTGCGGTCACCGCGGGCGTGCGCGGTGCGAATCCCGCCGAGCATGTAGTGCCGGTTGGCCAGCGGCGAGAACCGCAACTGGCGGGCCGAGGTGTCGACGAGCATGCCCGGCGTGAACCAGACGCGGTAGCCCAGTTCCACCAGCGTCATGCTGAGGTCCATGTCCTCCCAGATGTCGACACGGTCGAGAAGTCGGTCGCGCGCCGCGGCCCACGCGTCGGCGCGCAGGGCGGTGTTCTGGCCGGACATCGACGGGAACTCTCCGCCGTTCTCCGCGAGCTCACCACGTAGCGACATCCTCTTCAGCCGGTCGTAGGCCGGTCCGCCCCAGAACAGGATGGGCCCGGTCAGACAGGCGTACTCGTCGCCGCGGGGTCCGTCGAAGTGTTCGACGATCGCCTCGGCCCAGCCCGCCGACACCAGCGTGTCCGCATCGGTCCGTGCCAGTACCGTCCCGGTCGCGGCGTCGAACCCGGCGCGGCGCGCCCAGTAGATGCCGGGTCGCGACTCGCTGACGAGACGGATCTCGGGATGCGACGCCGCATACTGCGCGACGATCGCGGCCGTGCCGTCGTCGGATGCGTTGTCCACGACAATGATCTCGTCGATCGGCCTGGTCTGGTTCACCAGCCGGTCAAGACACGCGCCGATCGTCGCCTCTTCGTTGTACGCGGGCACCACAACTGACAGCGTGCTCATCCAATTCCCTCTCCGGCTTTGGCCCCCGATGTGTCGATGCTCTCACGTCGAAATCCGCGGAGCCCAGGTGCCTCGTCGGGAGCACCTGCGGCCCACCGGCGATCCGGACCGGGCGGAGTCACCGGTGACTTCGCCACGCCGGATTCAGCGGTCAGCGCCCGTTGGTGATCAACGGACGCTCGCGTTCCAGCGGAGTGAACAGGCGGTGAGGTCGCCATGTCTGCGTCGCGGAATCCCACGGCCGGTGGGTCAGCCAGAGGATGGAATACAGCACGAAGCGAAACGGCAGGTCCATTCTCAGGGCCCACCGGAGCTTGTTGTCTCCCCGGCGCACAGCCGTCTTGAGACCACCGAGCAGATACGACCGGTTCTTCCAGGCCGAGTGGCGGACCTGCCGTGGCGACGACTCCACCACCAGGCCGGGATCGAACCAGATCCGGTGACCGAGCCCGGCCAGCGTGAGGCTCACATCCAGGTCTTCCCAGATCTCGTCGTCATCGATCAGCTCGTCCCTGATGTCGTCCCAGACCTTCGAGGCCATCACCATGTTGGGACCGACGAGCCCTTGGGTCTCCCCGCCCTCCTTGAACAACTTGCCCCGCTCGGCCAGCTTCCGGATCGGGTCGAAGGGAGGGGCCTCGCCGAACAGCCCCGGACCCGTGACAGCCGAGAACTGCTCGCCCCTCGGGCCTGCGAAATGCGACTCGATTGCCGCCGCCCAGGTAGGACATACGAGGGTGTCGGCATCGGTGCGGGCAAGGACATCGCCGGTTGCCGCGTCGAAACCGGCGCGACGCGCGTGATAGATCCCCGGCGTCGGTTCGACCACCACCCGGATGATCGGATTCCGTTCGGCGTAGGAATCAAGCACTCCGCGCGTCCCGTCCGTCGACGCATTGTCGACGACCACGATCTCGTCGAATGGACGCGTCTGAGCCAGCAGTCGATCGAGGCACGCGCCGATCGCCGCTTCTTCGTTGTAGGCCGGGACAACCGCAGACAGTTTCATTCACACACTCCAGGCAGACGCTGGGATTGCCAGCGGACAGGACACAGACAAGATCCACGACATTTATTGCGAACGAGTACTTCCGAATTCACTCGCTCAAATCCCGAACATCGCTCTCACGATCACATCCTCGCCGCGATACCGCGGCGACCGAAACCCACACCGCCCGAGAGCTCTCCGCCCGAAGCGGTAGGCGCCGGCACCCGGGTGGAGAAAGATCCTCCGTGCCGGACACCTGCGCCATGGCACAACAGCGGTCGTGAGCACCGAGGGACCGCATCCAATTCCCTCGCCCACCTTTCAAGACGATTCTTCCGAGAGCACGACCAGCACAGGAAGCCGACGAGGAAAACAACACGAAATCGAACTGATCTGATGATCGGCGCCTCCGGGTAATGCACGGGATGGTACCCCAGCGAATACGACAAGGCGAGATTTCGGAGCCACCCTGAATGCGAGCGGCTCGAAATCGAATTGAACCACATACCAGACAAATACGCGCTGCGGCTATCTGAATCAGATTTCGCACCTACCGCCTACGCCCTGCGCGGCGGCGTTTCCGACACCGTGTTTGGATCCACCGGGCCGGCATTGGGTAGATTCGCCGCACAGCCTGGAACTACAGACGGACAAGTCACCTCATGAACACTCCCGCCACCACCGACCGCGAGATCCTCACCTGGGAACTCAACGGGATCGCCTGCCGCGAGCTCGCGCAGCAGGTCGCCGACGACGGATTCATCCCCGACATCATCCTCGGCATCGCACGCGGCGGTCTCATCCCGGCCGGGGCCATCGCCTACGCCCTCGACTGCAAGCTGATGATCTCGCTGAACGTCGAGTTCTACACCGGCGTCGGCGAGACCCTGTCGGAACCCGTCATGTTGCCGTCACTGCTCGAGTCGAGCGGTCTGACCGATCAGCGTGTCCTGGTCGTCGACGACGTCGCGGACACCGGCAAGACGCTGAAGCTCGTCAACGACTTCTGCGAAGAACAGGGCCGCGTGGCCGAGGTCCGCAACGCGGTGATCTACAAGAAGCCGCACACGATCACGGTCCCCGATTACACCTGGCGGACCACCGACAAGTGGATCAACTTTCCGTGGTCGGCCCAGGGCCCGGTTGTGGCAGGCTGAGCCGACGCGCCCAGGGGTTACTCGCGAGTGGGGTTGCCACACCGGTTCCCGACGGACTCGCGTCGGCAGTCACGCCCTGGTCGGAGACGCCGGTTGCCGAGGTTCACCCGTCACATCGAATTCGATCATCGACGTCCGGTCGCCGGCGTCGACTCCGAGTGTCGCCAGGGTTGCGCGGCCCGGCGGATGAATTCGGAACGTGACGCGACCGTCGCGCAGCCCGTCCAGCAATTCGACGATGGACGCGGCGAGGCGCTGCCGCACGCCGGGCGCGTTGCCGTCATCCAGCGCCGCCAGCCCTCCGTCGTCGAGCATGATGACGCTGACCCCGCGCTGTCGCGCGTACCAGACGGTGTCCCGGACCTCGGGCAGGTCCAGGCCCGAGGCACGAATTCCGTCACGGAGCTGCGCTTCGAGCAGTCGGGCCACCGCCACCTCGTCCGGCGTGAAGTGCTCCCGCCGGGCGATGCGGGTCAAGATCGGACGGGCGCGTTCGTCGAGGGCCGCCAGCCGCCTGTCCCGGACCTCGGCAGCAGCGGCCGCCGCCGCATCGAGTGCGGCCTGTCTCTCGCTGGCCGCCCGCAGCGCGTAGATCTGCCGGGCCATGGGACGCAGCATCAGCGAGAACAGTGATCCCATGATCATGATCGCGTAGCCGGGCAGGGTGATCGAGAGTCCCCACAGTGCGCCGGCGGTCGATACCGAACCCCACACCGTCGCGGTGGCCGAGATGGCAGCGCTACCGATCCACGCAGCCAGCGGACGCCCCCGCACGGCGAGGAACGCAAGCAGGATCACCGAGGCCCCCATCGGCGGGCCGGTCTGCATGACGTGAGTCGGCGGGTAGGGCAAGGAGAACAGAGTCGCCGCCACCCCCGCCACGACAACCCCTGCGACCAGGACGGTCGTCCGCAGCGGCAGCGGGTCTCCCGGCGAATCGAGGATCGTCAGACCGGCCACGACGAACAGCACGAAGCCCGACACCAGACCGGTCCACGGCCACCATCCGGTGACCTCGGAGTCGATGCACGCCGTGACGACGACGTAACTGCACGCGAACACACCCATCGTCGACCACAGCGGGCGGGAACCGATCCCGAACGCATTGACCACCTCGCCCCGGTCCGGGTCCTGGGCGCGCAGCGCGCAGTGCCGGCTCACGGACGTTCCCAACGGATCTGAACCGTGGTTCCCCGCCCCGGGCGGCTGTTCACGTGGGCGTGACCTCCCGGGACCCTGGCGAGTCGCCCGCGGATACTGACCTCGATCCCCAGTCGTCCGGGGGCCACCCCGCCCGGTTCGAAGCCGACGCCGTTGTCGACGACCGCCATGCTCAAGGCATCCGGCGCGAACTGCACCAGAACGGCGCAGTCCGCGTCTGGTCCGGCGTGGCGGATCACGTTGCGCAACGCCTCGGACATCGCCTCCACGACGGCGTCGACGACCTCGGTGGGGTACACGACGGCGCCGTGACCGTCGACCTCGTCGTCCGGGTCGCGGTCTTCGTGGTCGCGGTCTTCGTGGTCGCGATTTTCGTGGTCGCGGTCTTCAGGGTCGCGGTCTTCGGGGTCGGGGTCGTCGGGGTCGCTCTCCACGATCTCGACGTCGGAGGTTTCGGAGATGTCCGCCGACGCGGACCGGATCCGTCGGATCGCCTCCGCTCGCGACACGCCCGAGGCCTGGGTCTGCTCAGGCACCTGCGCGAGTTCGTCGAGCGCCGACGCCGCCTGGGCGGCCAACCGTGCATCGGGCCGGCCGGCTTCGACGGCCAGCAGCGAGGCGATGACCCGATCGTGGACGATGGCGTCGAATCGGGCCTTCTCGACCTCGCGCGCCGAGCCCGCGGCGACACTGGCCGCACTCCGGTAGGTCTCTTCGCGCGTCTCGTCGAGCATGCGGCCGGTGCGTGTGGCCACCAGCACGACGGCGAGGAACACCCCGGTGAACGCGAACGACCACAGGATCTCCAGGACCAGGACGGGTGTCAGTTCGCCGAACCGGCCGAGCTGCTGCGACACCTGCGCGGCGACCGACGACACGACAAGACTCGTCACTCCGAGTCGTGGGTGGACGAGCATCAGCACCATGCTCGGCATCCCGCAGAATGCGACCATCCACTGGGCCGAATCATGCGAATCCGCCAGGGAGGTCCCGGTCCAGGCGACGAACCACAGCATGATGCCCAGGAGGTAACCCGCCCACGTCGTGAGGGCCAACGGACTCAGCCATGCGGTGCCCGGCCGAAAACTGGCGACGATCAACATGATTCCGGGGCCCACCGACAACAGAATGCTGACCAGCGGCCACCACGGGGCGGTCAACGGCGCCGACGCGATGATCGCGGGCGCAGAGACGATCGGATATCCGATGAGCCCGAGACCGAGGAACCGCGCACCTATCCGGCGCACGCGATCGAGATCCGGTTCGGCCGAGTCGGATTCGAACGCACGTCGAACCCACGCCGGATGGTGTACGGATCCGTCGGTCATCGCGGGGGCGGTCGGGGGCATCGCCCTCACCCTCACACCCGCCGGCGCGAGGAGTCAATCCTTCGTTGGAACCAACAGCTTCGGAGGCCGGCCTCGGCACGTCTCGGTACCCGACGACAACGGCCCGTTCCTCCGGGGAGGAACGGGCCGTTGGTAGATCTCGTTGGGAGAGGGCTTACTTGGCCTTCTCCAGCACCTCGACGAGACGCCAGTGCTTGGTCGCCGACAGCGGGCGGGTCTCCATGATCCGCACGCGGTCACCGACGCCGGCATCGCCGTTTTCGTCGTGGGCCTTGACCTTGCTCGTGGTCCGGATGATCTTGCCGTAGAGCTTGTGGCTCTTGCGATCTTCCAGCTCGACCACGATGGTCTTTTCCATCTTGTCGCTCACCACGTAGCCGATGCGCTCCTTGCGGCGTGCGCGCACCTCGGCGGTCTGGGTTTCGGTCACCTTCTGGTCCTCACTCATGCGTCATCACCTTCCGGTCCCGACGCCAGGCCCAGCTCGCGCTCGCGCATCACGGTGTAGATACGTGCGATCTCGCGACGCACGGTCCGCAGGCGACGGTTGTTGTCGAGCTGGCCGGTGGCCATCTGGAACCGAAGGTTGAACAGTTCTTCCTTCGACTCTTTCAGGCGATCGACCAGATCGGCGTCATTGAGCTCACGCAGCTCGTTCGCAGCAACTCCGAGTGCCATCAGAACTGCTCCTCTCTGGTCACGATCCTGGTCTTGATGGGGAGCTTGTGCTGCGCGCGACGCAGGGCCTCGCGAGCGATCTCCTCATTCGGGTAGGTCATCTCGAACAGCACGCGACCCGGCTTGACCGGGGCGACCCACCATTCGGGCGAACCCTTACCCGAACCCATGCGGGTCTCGGCCGGCTTCTTGGTGAGGGGGCGGTCCGGGAAGATGTTGATCCAGACCTTGCCGCCACGCTTGATGTGCCGGTTGATGGCGATACGAGCGGACTCGATCTGCCGGTTGGTGATGTACGCGCCTTCCAGAGCCTGGATGCCGTAATCGCCGAACGTCACCTTGGTGCCGCCCTTGGCCTGGCCCTTGAGGCTGGGATGGTGCTGCTTGCGGTGCTTGACCCGACGGGGGATCAACATGGCCTAGCCCTCCTGCTTCTCAGCCGCACCAGCAGTGGCCTCGGCCGGAGCAGCCTCGGCCGCGCGAGCGGCGTCGGTGCTCGTCGCAGTGGTGCCCGAGGCACCGCTACGCCGGGGCCGGCTGGGCCGGCGCGGACGGCGATCCTCGGCTGCCGGAGCGGCCGCGGCCAGCTCGCGACGTCCACCGACGATGTCGCCCTTGTAGATCCACACCTTCACGCCGATCCGGCCGAAAGTGGTCTTGGCTTCGTAGAGCCCGTAGTCGATGTCGGCGCGCAACGTGTGCAGCGGCACGCGACCCTCGCGGTAGAACTCACTGCGGCTCATCTCTGCGCCGCCCAGACGACCCGAGCACTGGACCCGGATGCCCTTCACGTTCGGCTGACGCATCGCCGACTGGATCGCCTTGCGCATCGCGCGGCGGAACGCCACACGGTTGCTCAGCTGCTCGGCGACGCCCTGGGCCACCAGCTGGGCCTCGGACTCTGCGTTCTTGACCTCGAGGATGTTCAGCTGGACCTGCTTACCGGTCAGCTTCTCCAGGTCGCCGCGGATGCGATCGGCCTCGGCGCCGCGGCGACCGATGACGATGCCCGGACGCGCGGTGTGGATGTCGACGCGAACCCGGTCACGGGTGCGCTCGATCTCGACCTTCGCGATACCGGCCCGCTCGAGCCCCGTGGAGAGGAGCTTGCGGATGGCGACATCCTCTTTGACGTATTCCGCGTACTGCTTGTCGGCGTACCACCGCGACTTCCAGTCGGTGGTGATGCCCAGACGGAAACCGTGCGGGTTGATTTTCTGGCCCACTACTAGGCTCCCTTCTTCTTCGGCTGACGCGAACGGCCACGGCCGCCGGCTGCCTTCTCCGGCAAGCTTTCCACGACCACGGTGATGTGGCTGGTGCGCTTGCGGATGCGGAATGCGCGGCCCTGGGCGCGCGGCTGGAAGCGCTTGAGGGTCGGGCCCTCGTCGGCGAACGCGGTCGAGACGACGAGGGTCCGGCGATCCAGATCCAGGTTGTTCTCGGCGTTGGCAACGGCGCTGGCCAGAACCTTGTACACGGGCTCGGACGCTGTCTGCGGCGCGAACCGCAGGATGTCGAGGGCTTCGTCCACGTTCTTGCCGCGGACCAGGTCCAGGACACGACGAGCCTTCATCGGCGTGACGCGCACGAACTTGGCGGTCGCCTTCGCGGTCGGATTATCGGTCTGCGTAGTCATTAACGGCGCTTCGCTTTCCGGTCATCCTTGATGTGACCCTTGAAGGTGCGGGTGGGGGCGAACTCGCCCAGCTTGTGCCCGACCATCGAGTCCGAGATGAACACCGGCACATGCTTGCGTCCGTCATGGACGGCAAAGGTGTGACCGATGAAGTCGGGAATGATGGTCGAACGACGGGACCAGGTCTTGATGACCTGCTTGGTGCCCTTCTCGTTCTGGACGTCCACCTTCTTCAGGAGGTGGTCGTCGACGAACGGGCCCTTCTTGAGGCTGCGTGGCATTCTCTTACCTCCTCCTGTTATCGCTTGTTCTTGCCGGTGCGGCGGCGACGGACGATCAGCTTGTCGCTGGCCTTGTTCTTACGGGTGCGGCCCTCGGGCTTGCCCCAGGGCGAGACCGGGTGGCGACCACCGGAGGTCTTGCCCTCACCACCGCCGTGCGGGTGGTCGACCGGGTTCATCACGACACCGCGGACGGTCGGGCGCTTGCCCTTCCAGCGCATACGGCCGGCCTTACCCCAGTTGATGTTGCTCTGCTCGGCGTTGCCCACCTCGCCGACGGTTGCGCGGCAGCGCACGTCGACGCGACGGATCTCGCCGGAGGGCATACGCAGCGTGGCGTAGGTGCCTTCCTTACCGAGCAACTGGATCGAAGCACCCGCGCTGCGGGCCATCTTCGCTCCGCCGCCCGGACGCAGCTCCACGGCGTGGATCTGGGTACCGGTCGGGATGTTGCGCAGCGGCAGGTTGTTGCCGGGCTTGATGTCGGCGGTCGAACCGCTCTCGACGATGTCGCCCTGCTTCAGGCCCTTCGGCGCGATGATGTAGCGCTTCTCGCCGTCGAGGTAGTGCAGCAGCGCGATCCGCGCAGTGCGGTTCGGGTCGTACTCGATGTGAGCGACCTTGGCGTTGATGCCGTCCTTGTCGTTACGACGGAAGTCGATCAGACGGTAGGCGCGCTTGTGGCCGCCACCCTTGTGACGAGTGGTGATGCGGCCGTGAGCGTTACGGCCACCACGCCCGTGCAGCGGACGCACGAGCGACTTCTCCGGATGGTCACGGGTGACCTCCGCGAAATCGGAGCCGCTGGCCCCGCGACGACCGGGGGTCGTCGGCTTGTACTTACGAATTGCCATGAGTCTCTAGTCCTTCTCGCCGAAGTCCCGGTCAGCTGACCGAGCCTCCGAAGATCTCGATGGGCTTGCTGTCTGCGGTCAGCGACACGATGGCTCGCTTGGTGGACTTGCGCTGGCCGTAGCCGGAGCGGGTCCGCTTGCGCTTGCCCTGTCGGTTCGCGGTGTTGACGCTGGCAACACTCACACCGAAGATCTTCTCGATCGCGATCTTGATCTCGGTCTTGTTCGACTCCGGGTGCACCAGGAAGGTGTACACGTTGTCTTCCATGAGTCCGTAGGACTTCTCCGAGATCACGGGCGCCAGGATGATGTCGCGCGGATCGGCAACGGTCGTCATGTCAGGCCTCCTCTGCTGTCTTCTCGACGGCAGCCTTGGCATCCGCCGTGTTCTGCTCGATGAAGGCGTTGAGCGTCTCCACGCTGAACACCACCTCGTCCGAATCCAGGACGTCGTAGGTGTTGAGCTGATCCGGCGAGATCGGCAGCACGTTCTGCAGGTTCGCCACGCTCGACCAGCCGGTCAGATCCTCGCGGCCGAGAACGACCAGGAACTTGCGGCGATCGGAGAGGCTCTCCAGGAACTGCCGTGCCATCTTGGTCGAGGGGACCTGCCCCGAGACCAGTTCGGTGATCACGTGGATGCGCTCGTTGCGAGCGCGATCGCTCAGCGCACCGCGCAGGGCGGCCGCCTTCATCTTCTTGGGGGTGCGCTGGCTGTAGTCGCGCGGCTTCGGGCCGTGGACGATGCCGCCGCCGGCGAACTGCGGTGCACGGGTCGAACCCTGGCGAGCGCGGCCGGTGCCCTTCTGGCGGTACGGCTTGGCGCCGCCGCCGCGGACCTCGGCGCGGGTCTTGGTCGAGTGTGTGCCCTGGCGTGCCGCGGCCTGCTGGGCCACAACGACCTGGTGCATCAGCGCAATGTTGGCCGGGGCGTCGAAGAGCGCGGCGGGCAGGTCAACGGTTCCGTTGGTCTTGCCGTCGGCGGTCTTGACGTCCAGCGTCAACTTGGTTGCCGAATCCTTTGTCACGTCGGTGCTCACTTCGCACCACCCTTCACTGCGTCGCGGACCATCACGATGCCGCCCTTGCGACCCGGGATCGCTCCCTTGATCAGCAGCAGGCCGGCCTCGGCGTCCACCTTGTGGACGGTGAGGTTCTGCGTGGTCACCTTGTCGTTACCCATACGGCCTGCCATGCGCATGCCCTTGAACACGCGACCCGGGGTGGCACAGCCACCGATCGAGCCCGGAGCGCGGTGCACGCGGTGCACGCCGTGGCTGGCGCCCAGGCCGGCGAAGCCGTGACGCTTCATGACGCCGGCGAAGCCCTTGCCCTTGGAGGTGCCCGTGACGTCGACCAGTGCGCCGTCGGCGAAGATCTCGGCGGTCAGTTCCTGACCGACCTCGAAGGCGTCGACGTCGTTGACGCGGATCTCGGCCAGGTGGCGGCGCGGGGTGACCCCGGCCTTGCTGTACTGACCGGCGACCGGCTTGGTCACCTTGCGGGGGTCGATGGCGCCGTAGGCGAGCTGGACGGCGGTGTAGCCGTCACGGTCCGCGGTACGGAGCTGGGTGATCACATTCGGGCCGGCCTGGATGACAGTGACCGGGACGACGCGGTTGTTCTCGTCGAATACCTGGGTCATGCCGAGCTTGGTGCCCAGGATGCCTGTGGTTGAACTCTGGTTGCTCATTTTTATCTCGCCCCCGTCCTACTGGATGTTGACGTCGACGCTGGCCGGCAGGTCGATGCGCATGAGCGCGTCGACCGTCTTCGGTGTCGGGTCGAGGATGTCGATGAGTCGCTTGTGTGTACGCATCTCGAAGTGTTCGCGGCTGTCCTTGTACTTATGCGGCGAACGGATGACGCAGTACACGTTCTTCTCGGTGGGCAACGGCACCGGGCCAACGACTCGTGCACCCGTACGGGTCACGGTTTCCACGATCTTGCGCGCCGAAGCGTCGATCGCCTCGTGGTCGTAGGCCTTGAGCCTGATGCGGATCTTTTGTCCCGCCACGCTGTGTCCTCTTCCGTCAGTTGTTCTCGACAGACAAACACCGCGTGATCAGAACCGACCTCGCCGGCTGAGCACATGACCACCGTGTGTATTCCGGCAATCGACGCTGTTCATCTGTCTTTGTACGTTGACTCGTAGCTGGTACGAGCCGGTTTGCTCCGGCACCCGCGGTCGGGCGTGTCGTGACCGTGAACCGAACCCGGAGCACGCGTTACACGCCCATTCCCCGTAAACCGGGCCTGGGAGTCATTCACCTGATCACGACCGCTCGGCTGGCACGTGGCACAACCTGCGTCCGCCGGTCAAGGCAACCCGAACAGTATGCATCAGGTCGGGAGCACGATCAAATCCGCCTCGATGCCCACCGCGGACCGCACTCCCGGTACCCGGGCCCACCGGCCACCCAGGGACACCGTTGCACCCGATTCGCGTGCGGACCTGCCCAGGCGTGGCGCATGTGCGCGTGGGGTCGCTGCGACGGGAAGCATCAACTGACTCGCCGGTAAGATAGCGCCATGTCTGCCACCAGCCCCACCTACGCCCTGCGTAAGAAGCTTCCCGCCAATGCACTCGGCAACGTCCTGTTCTCCCTGGGCATGGTCGCGAAGGTCCCCTATTTCGGTACGGTCCTGCCCGTCGTGCAGGAGATGGAACCGGGGTACTGCAAGGTCACCGCACCCAACTGGTTCGGCGTGCACAACCACATCGGCACCTTCCACGCGATCGCCGCCTGCAACCTCGCCGAGGCCGCGATGGGCATGTTGATGGAGGCCACCACCCCGACCTCTCATCGCTGGATTCCCAAGGCGATGCAGACGAGCTACCTGACCAAGGCCACGACCCGCCTGACGGCCGAGGCCCGGCTCGCCGAGCCGATCGACTTCGAGACGGTCACCGCCGGCACAGACGTCACGGTGTCGGTGCGCATCGTCGACGCCAAGGGTGTGGAGGTGGTGCACTGCGACATCACCACCTGGGTCACGCCGAAATAGCCTGGCCGCCCGGACCCGAACGGGCATGATTCGCCGTGCCACCCGGAGCCGTTGCTCCTAGGGTGGAGAGATGTCTCCGCCCGGCTCTGCGCCCCCGCCCGGGCGGGCGTGCGCGCGACCGGCGTGAGGTCGGCGGCGCGGGCACACACCCGGCGGTGCGGCAGTATCGACAGGGCCGGGTCGCTTCCGGCGCCGCCGAGAAACAACGCCCACGCCACAATCGAGCAGGAGGACTCCAACCCCATGTGCGGAATCTGCGGCGAGATCCGGTTCGACGGCACGGCACCGGACGTCTCGGCCGTCGACGCGATGACCTGCGAGATGACCCGACGCGGCCCCGACGGTTCCGGAGTGTTCGCGAAAGGGTCTGTCGCACTGGGCCACCGCCGCCTGAAGATCATCGACCTGACCGAAAAGGGCAGCCAGCCCATGATCGACCCCACACTGGGTCTCGCCATGGTCTTCAACGGATGCATCTACAACCACCACGAGTTGCGCGCGGAGCTCGAGGGCAAGGGCTACACGTTCTTCTCCCACGCCGACAGCGAAGTGATCCTCAAGGCCTTCCACGCCTGGGGCGCTGACTGTGTGGACCGTTTCATCGGCATGTTCGCGTTCGCGATCACCGACACCGACACCGGTGTCGTCACCCTGGGCCGCGACCGGCTCGGCATCAAACCGCTATATCTCGCCGACACCCCGGGACGGCTCCGCTTCGCCTCGTCGGTGCAGGCCCTGCTGCGCGCCGGCGACATCGACACCTCGATCGATCGCGTTGCGCTGCACCACTATTTCAGCTTTCACGCCGTGGTGCCCGCCCCGCACACCATCTACAACGGCATCCGCAAGCTGCCGCCCGCGACGGTCATGACCATCACTCCCGAGGGCCGGCGCAGCGAGCGGAAGTACTGGGCGCCCGCCTTCGAGCCGCACCCCGAACGTGCGGACTGGGATGAGCAGCGGTGGCAGTCCGAGCTCATCGACTCGCTGCGGACATCTGTGCGGCGTCGCATGGTGGCCGACGTCCCGGTCGGCGTCCTGCTCTCCGGCGGGGTCGACTCCTCACTCGTGGTCGCGCTGCTCGCCGAACAGGGACAGACCGACCTCGCCACCTTCAGCATCGGGTTCGATTCTGCCGCAGGCGAATCGGGGGACGAGTACGCCTACTCCGATCTGATCGCCGACACCTTCGCCACCGATCACCACAAGATCCACATCGGCACCGACCGCCTCCTGCCCGCCATCCCCGACACCGTCGCGGCCATGGGCGAACCGATGGTCAGCCACGATTGCGTGGCGTTCTATCTGCTGTCCCAGGAGGTCAGCAAGTCCATCAAGGTGGTCCAGTCCGGGCAGGGCGCCGATGAGATCCTCGGCGGTTACAGCTGGTACCCGCCCCTGCAGCACGTGGCCCGCGAGAACACCACCCGCGCCTACGCGAACGAGTTCTTCGACCGCGACGACGCCGACGTGCGCGGCATCCTGGCCGACGAGTATCTCTGCGAGGCCGGCTACGATCCCAGCTTCGAATTCGCCCGCGCCCACCAGTCCGCGCCCGGCGCACACACCGCTGTCGACGCGGCACTGCGCCTCGACACCACGGTCATGCTCGTCGACGACCCGGTCAAACGCGTCGACACCATGACCATGGCCTGGGGTCTGGAGGCGCGTGTCCCGTTCCTCGACCACGAGTTCGTCGAACTGGCCGCCACGTGCCCGCCCGATCTGAAACTGGCCCACGGCGGCAAGGGGGTGCTCAAGGAGGCGAGCCGGAGCCTGCTGCCCTCGGCGGTGATCGACCGGACGAAGGGTTACTTCCCCGTCCCCGGTATCCGCCACCTGACGGGCGGGGTCCTCGACCTCGTCTCCGACACGCTGCGCTCGCAGGCGGCCATCGACCGCGGCCTGTACCGCCACGAGGCGCTCGACAGACTCTTCGCCGACCCCAACGGTGTTCGCACGAGGCTCGACGGCAACGAGCTGTGGCAGGTCGCACTCCTCGAGATGTGGCTTCAGACAATGGAAAGCAACGCCCGACGGTGACGACACTGAGATTCGACGACCGCGGCTGGAAGACTTACGGCGCCTCGCTGTCGCCCGACGCCGGCGCATTCGCCTACATCGTCGACGACGGAACCGGTTATCCCCGCGCCGCCCAGCGCGCCCTCTCGCGCGACGGCGTCGGCGAACTGCGCTGGGTGAAGCTGCGGTCCACCGGACCTGTCCACAAGATCGTGCATTCCACCGACGGCCGCTGGCTGGCCGTCGAGATCGCGCCGAGCGGCGGTGAGCACCACCAGGTCTGGGTGGTGACCACCGATCCCGAGGACGACACCGCCCACCGCGTCGCGGCGACCCGCCCCGACGGCCGTTCCTTCGGAACCGTGGGGCTCGTGGGCTGGGACACCGACTGGGTGCTGATCACCGCGGTCGATCACGACGGCACCTCGCACGCCCTGCGCGTGCACCCGGGTACCGGAACCACCCAGATCCTCGACCTGCGCGTCGGCAGCGTTCTGATCGACTCGTGGAAGGGGGCGACGCTCGTGCGCGTCGGCCCGCGCGGCTACCACGACATGCTGCTGCTGCGGCGCCGCCCCGATTCGGACTCCGACGAGATCACGATGACCCCGCTGCTCCCGCAGGACCCCGGGGCGGTCACCGACCAGGGTTACGTCCTCGACCAGGGTTTCGACCACCCCTCGCTCGTGTTCGTGCCCGCCCCCGACGAACCCGCGCGCGACCTCGACAGCGTTCAGGCCCTGGTCCGCAGCGACTTCGACGCGAAGTTCCCCCGACTGCTCGGCGTCGAGGTCGGCAAGTACGGTGTGCGGTTCCGGGTGATGGCCCAGCGTGTCGACATCGGGCTCGACGAGTTCGCCGTGAGTCACGACCAGTCGAGGGTCGCACTGCTGTGGAACATCCAGGGCCGCAGCCAGTTGCAGATCATGACCCTGCCCGATCAGACGCTGCACCCCCCGATCGACCTGCCCGGCGACGTCGCCGCCGACCTGTCCATCAGTGCGGCGGGGTCGGTGGTGACCCTCACCGTGTCGAGCCCGCAGCATTCCCCACTCGTGCATCTCGTCGACGTCGCCAACCGAGCGGTCTACCCGGTCCGCGACGACGTGGTGACCGGCGAGGGACCGTCGAGTCAGCTACGCGGAGAACTCGTGGAGTTCTCCGCGCGCGACGGTATGCCATTGTCGGGATTGCTGTTTCGTGCGGGGAACACTCCTGGCCCCACCCTGCTGTACTTCCACGGCGGACCCGAGGCGCAGACCCGGCCGGACTATCAGTTCCTGTTCGGTCCGCTCGTCGACGCCGGGATCACCGTGTTCGCACCCAACGTCCGCGGGTCGTCGGGATATGGCCGGCTGTTCGCCCACGCCGACGATCGTTACGGCCGCTATGCGGGCATCAACGATGCCGCGGACTGCGCCGAGTTCCTGTGCCGTCAGGGTATTGCGGACCCCGACGCGCTGTACTGCTCGGGCCGGTCCTACGGCGGCTATCTCACGCTCGCCTGTCTGACCTTCCACCCCGACGTCTTCGCGGCCGGGATCGCCATCTGCGGCATGAGCGATCTGGAGTCGTTCTTCCGCAACACCGAACCGTGGATCGCGGTGGCCGCCTACACCAAATACGGCCATCCCGAATCGGACCGGGAGTTGCTCGCCGACCTGTCCCCCATCCACCGCATCGACGATGTCCGCGCACCGTTGCTCGTCGTGCACGGGGCGCACGACACCAACGTCCCGGTGAGCGAGTCACAACAGATCGTCGCCGAATTGCAGGCCCGCGGCGCGGTGGCCGAGATGCTGATGTTCGAGGACGAGGGACACGAGATCGTCAAGCGCGACAACCAGCATCGCCTCACCGAGGCCGTGGCCGAGTGGATCGCCCGATATCCCAAGCGTCCGGGCGCCCTCCGATGAGCCGGCGCATGACCGACCGTCTGCTCGACCAGCTCGGTGAGACGCGTTCGGGCAATGCGCGCGCCAATGTGCTCGAGGAACTGCGTCGGCTCATCCTGTCCGGCGGCGCACCCCCGGGCGCCCAGATCCCGCCCGCGGAGATCGCCGACGCGTTCGGTGTCAGTCCGATCCCGGTGCGTGAGGCGCTCAAGACGCTGGTCGGCGAGGGGCTCGTGGTGCACCGCCCGGGCGTGGGCTATCGGGTCAGTCAACCCTCGACCGACGAGCTCCGCGAGATCTACTTCGTCCGTGGCACATTGGAGCAGGCCGCGCTCGCCCGGGCGGTGGACCTGATCGACGACGCGTCCCTGCAGACCGCGCGCGATCGCCACGCCGACCTGCTCGTCGCGGTGAAGTACAAAGACGGCAAGGCTTTTCACGACACCTCCCGCGAGTTCCACCGGGCGTTGACCAGCCCGTGCGCCATGCCGCGTCTGCTCAACATGTTCGAGGCGACGTGGAATCTCACCGAACCGTTCCAGATGATGCGCTCGGTGACCCCGGAGACCCAGCAGGCCCTCAACGACGACCACGCCGCGTTGCTCGAGGCATTCGCCGATCGCGACGCCGCGTCGGTCCTCGACGTCGCTCACCGGCATCACCGACGTCTCGAGAGCGCGATCATCGAGACCGCGGACCTGCTCGACGTCCGCCACGACTGAGCCGACCCGCCGGAATATATCCGCTGGTTCATCGTGGGGTAACAATCCGTTCCTACATTTCTCCCATCAGCGCTGTCGCACCAGACCATCGACCCCGACGCTGACACGGAAAAACCGGGAGCACACCATGTCCGCACCAACACCACCCACCACGTCCCATTCCAGCGCGGCCGGCGAGAGCGTCATCAAGCCCGGCTACGACACGCGCCTCACCAACGAGGACCTCGCACCGCTCAAGAACCAGAACTGGACCTGGTACAACATCTTCGCGTTCTGGATGTCGGATGTGCACAGCGTCGGCGGATACGTCTTCGCGGGGAGCCTGTTCGCGCTCGGCATCGCCGCCTGGCAGGTACTCGTCGCGCTGGTCGTGGGCATCGTGGCCGTCAACATCCTCTGCAACCTCGTCGCGAAGCCGTCACAGATAGCCGGAGTCCCGTACCCGGTCACGACCCGGGTCTCCTTCGGTGTGAAGGGCGCCAACATCCCGGCCATCATCCGTGGCGTGATCGCGGTGGTCTGGTACGGAATCCAGACCTACCTGGCGTCGGTCGCCTTCGGCTTGCTGGCACTGAAGTTCTGGCCCGGCCTCGAACCGTGGGGCGATGTGGACACCCACGGCTTCCTCGGGCTGTCCGCACTCGGCTGGGCCGGCTTCGTCCTCATGTGGATCCTGCAGGCGGCCGTCTTCTGGAACGGCATGGACACCATCCGCAAGTTCATCGACTTCTGCGGCCCCGCGGTGTATGTCGTGATGATCGCGCTGGCCGGTTACCTCATCGTCAAGGCCGGCTGGGACAACGTCAGTTTCGATCTGGCGGTCGGTGACGGCCTGACGGGGTGGTCGTCGATCACCATGATGATCAGCGCGATCGCCCTGGTCGTCTCCTACTTCTCCGGACCGATGCTCAACTTCGGCGACTTCTCCCGGTACGGACGGAGTTTCGGCGAGGTCAAGAAGGGCAACTTCTGGGGTCTGCCGGTGAACTTCCTCTTCTTCTCCCTGCTGGTGGTCTGCACCGTGTCCGCGGCCGCCACGGTCATCGGTACCGACGAGGACGGCAACATCATCACCGATCCCGTCCACATCGTGGACAGGATCGACAACACCACCGCGGCGGTTCTCGGCGTGCTCACCTTCGCCATCGCGACCATCGGCATCAACATCGTCGCCAACTTCGTCTCCCCCGCCTTCGACTTCTCCAACGTGGCGCCGACCAAGATCTCGTGGCGCACCGGCGGAATGATCGCCGCGGTGGGTTCGGTGCTCATCACCCCGTGGAACCTCTTCAACAACCCCACGGCGATCCACTACACGATGGACACCCTCGGTGCCGTGATCGGTCCGCTGTTCGGCATTCTCATCGCCGACTTCTACCTGATCAAGAAGCAGCAGATCGTGGTCGACGACCTGTTCACGATGAAGCCCGAGGGCACCTACTGGTACCGCAACGGCTGGAACCCGGTCGCGGTGGGCGCCACCGTCATCGCCTCGATCCTGCCGATCGGCGTCGTCATCTTCGGCACCGCCTACCAGGCGAGCTTCACCTGGTTCATGGGCGCCGCGGTGGGCATGGCGCTGTACTGGGTCGGCATGAAATTCATACCGGCACACCTGATCTACGGGTCAGGTCCGCGCGCAACGACGACCACCGACCTCGAAGTCGCGCAGGACTCGGCAGACCCTGCCGACACCACCGCCGCACCGGCGGCCGCCGCAAGCGTCCCGGAGGGCACCGCGAGCAGCTGACGTCGACCGGCTCCGGAATCCGTGGAGAACATGCGCGCCCGACGCATGTTCTCCACGGATCAGTTCCGCCGGATGTCCGCCAAGCACGAGCGCCGACGCCGTCGGGGTGAGGAGCCGAGCTCTCGTCGTGCCCGACGGCTCAGGCGGTGACATCGAGGCTCGCGATGACCTTGTCCGGTTCGATCCACACCCCCAGTTCCCCCGGCACGCCGTTGCGGGCGCCGAACTCCGCGGCGCGGTCGGCACCCATGTACCGTCCGCCGCACAGCGCCGCGATGCGACGCACCTCGTCGAGATCCTCGGTGATATGTGCGCGGCCCTGCACCTGGACGAACCCGAACGGGGGGCCGGGCAGGTCCACCGACAGCGTCACCCGTGGATCACGCAGCAGTGCACGACCTTTGGCGGTGGTCGCCCCGGTGTTGAAGGCGATCCGGTCGCCGTCGAGGACGAACCAGATCGGCGCGACCAGCGGCCGGCCGTCGGAGGCGAGGAAACCCAGATGGCCGGTCCTGGTACCGGCCGCGAGGAATTCCCGGACGGCCGGGTCGGACAGCGACGTCGCAGACATGGTCCCAGGGTAGAGCCGCGGACGGCGCCGCCGCAGGATCGGCGCACCGATCACCGCGCGGCCAGCAACTCCCCGATCCGGCAGGCCACCATCATCACGGTCGCGTGCGGACCGCTGTGACCGCCGCCGGGCAGGATGGACGCATCGACGATGCGCAATCCGTGCGTTCCGTACACACCGCCCAGCCAGTCGGTGCGCACCCCCATCGGCATCGTTCCCCAGGCGTGCTGGGAGAACCCGGCCGCAGGGGCCACCGACACACTGCCCGGCACGACGATGTCGGCGAACTCGGGGGCCTGCAACATCTCGACGACGTGGGCCGCCCCGTCGCGCATCGCGGCAGCCGCCCGCCCGTCCGGTTCCCCGAAGGCGAGACGCACAACAGGCCCGTCGTCGACGATCCGCACGGGCGAGGGTCGCATGCAGGCGACCTCGACGATCGGCCCGTGCGCGGGTACACCGCGGATATGGGAGGCGAAATCGTCTCGATAGCAACGGATCTCGCAGTCGTCATCGGTGTGGAGCACGGTCGGCAGAACCATGCCGGGTGCCGCCGGACCGCGCCTGCGGTACGACACCGCCAGCGCGCGGTGCTCCCCCGCCTCGAACTCGCCCGCCTCGAACTCCCCCGCCCCGAACTCACCGCCCGCCGCCCGCAGGCCGAGCACGTCGAGTCCCGACCTGAGCAGGATGCGCGCGGTACCCAGGGTCCCGGCGGACAGGATCACCTCGCCCGCGGTCACCGACAACGGGCCCGCACGCACCCCGGTGACGGTTCGTCCGCGAGCCACCTCGAGCCCCTCCACCTCGCAGTCGGTCACCACGAGCAGATTCCGACGCGCCGCGGCCGGCACGAGGTACGCCGCGGCCGAGGTGCGACGCGACATCCCGGTCCGGTTGGAGAGCACCCGGTTGAGCCCCACCACCGGCCAGCGCTCGTCCACCGGACGCACGGGCACCCGCGTCGACCAGTAGTGTTCGAATGCCGTTCCGGTGTCGCCGAGTTCGTCATCGGACACCGGTTCGACGCCCATCGTGCCGTACGGGCCGTCGAGTTCGTCGTACGCCGCGGCCACGACGTCGATCTCCCAGCCGCTGGGCCACGCGGCGAAATCGCCGGGGTGCCAACGCAGGAAATAGCCGCCGTTGACGGCGGAGGATCCGCCCAGCGCCGAGCCGCGGGCGGCCGCCGGGCCGAGATCGGTGGCGTGCCGGACGGCGAAGGGGGCGGCGTCGTCGATGGGCAGGCGCCGTAGATCGAGATCCGCGAGCGAGGGCATGCCCGACGGTCCGCGCTCGATCAGCACGACCTGACGACCGGGGTCGCGCGAGAGCTTCTCTGCCAGCACACATCCTGCGCTACCGGCGCCGACGATCACGACATCGGCGGTCAGGGCGTCAGTTCCGAGGTCGGCACGGGGAAGTCCGGCGGTGGTGACGGCGCCGGACGGGGAGGCACCCGCCGTCATCGAGAGATGACCGGGCGCAGCGCCTCGGGATCCCGGTGGGAGATGACTCCCTGCCACAGCCCGGCGCCATAGGCCAGGTCGTCGAGGCGGTGCATGAGGATGTAGCGCAGAGGTCCGAGTGTGGGTGGGCTGGTGGGGTCGGCGATCAGGTCCCGAACCCACGACACCACCCCCTCGACGATCGCCACCTGCACCGCGAGTGTGCGGAACCTGCGCGACACGAGAGCGAGTAACAGTGCCACCGGCCAGTAGTGCCGGCAGATGGCGTCGGCGGCCTGCAGGAGTCCGAATCCCGCCGCCCGCCCGGTCATCTGCGCGGACACCAGCGGCGCGGAGGGCAGATCGCCCAGGCGCTTTCTCATCCGGACAGCAAGGTGGGTGAGGATGATCATCGCGAGCGCGGCCCCGAAACGGGTCCTCGACAGCAGCGCGATCACGGCCGCCGCCATCGGGACCGACATGACCATCGGAGCGGCTCGTTCGCCGTGACGGGAGGCCAGGTGCGCGGCCCCGGTTCCGTAGAAGCAGCGCCGCGACAGAACCGAACGGAGGTCCGTGCGGTGGTCGTGAGCGACGCGGGCGACCGGGTCGTAGCGGATCCGCCAGCCCTCGGCGTGCATCCGCCAGCAGGCGTCGACATCCTCGGCCACCCGCAGCGATTCATCGAAGCCACAGAAAGCGTTGCGCCGCACAACCATTGCGGCACTGGGCACATAAGGCGTCCGGGTCGAGGGCCGTACCGCCGACTCGTCGGGCCCCATGTCGAGCGAGGACCACCCGTTCTCGTACCTCTCGGCCAACGACGATGACACACCCTCGCCCGCCCGCAGGCCGACGATGCGCGGGGCCACCACGCCGACGGTGGGGTCGGAGAAATGCGTCAGCAGCACGGTGAGCCAGTCGGGGTCGGGCACGACGTCGGAATCGAGGAAGGCAACGAAGTCGGTCGTCGCGGCGGCCGCGCCGGCATTGCGGGCCGCCGACGGTCCGCGGTTCTCGTCGAACCGCAGGACACGCATCCCCGGACGGTCGGCCCTGATCGGCACCGTCGACCCGTCGTCGACGACGATCACCGACAACCCGTCGAGGGCGGCGAGGAGACGGTCGACGCCGGGCTGGTTGTCGCGAACCGGGATCACGACGGTGACGTCGTCCGGCGTGGGACCGAACATCGGCCGCGGGTTGGCGATACCGGCGTCGAGCAGTGCACGTGCCAGGCGCCGGGTCACGTTGTCGCACACCTCGATCCGGCCGTCCTCGGAGGTCATGCCGAGGGCCGTGTCCGACATGCGCAACAGCCGTGTCGGCGATCCGCCGACCAGATAACGGAAGTCGCCCGCACGGGCGCACCGCAGATCGATCTGCACCTGGAACCCGTCGGGCAGGTCCACGGTCTCCACCGAGGCCGCGGGGTCGCCCGCCTCGGCAGCGTCCGAATCCGCAGGGCCCGAATCGGCAGGGCCCGAATCCGCAGAGTCCGAATCCGATTGTGCGCCAACCGCTTGCGCGTCACTCCCGGCGGAATCATCGTCGGTGGAGCACTGGCCGGTGGGGGTGGGACGTGGCGTCGAATCGTCGAGGGCGGTCATCCGAGTCGTCCCTGTCCGTCGACCTCCCAGGCGGCGAGCGCGCCGCACAGACGGTCGGCGGCCTCGGCGACCAGGCGCCCACCCTCTTCGGCGGTCGCACCGTCCGGATCACCCAGGACGCCGTTGGGACTCACCGCGCCGACACCCCCGGTGCGCATCGCGCCCAGTAGCGCCCCGACCGGTTCGCGGTTGCCCGCAACCGCACGCGAGGAATCCACGACCGTCGGCGAGACATGAAGCAGCACAGACGTTTCGGTGAACCCGGCGTGCGCGTCGGCGCCGTCGAAGGCGCAGGGGAACCAGGCGACATCGCGCCCTTCGTACCGCAACCGCGTGACCGCGTCGACGAGGGTTCGGATGTTTCCGCCGTGACCGTTGACGAACACCACGCGCTCGGCCCACCGACAGGCGCTGCGGCCGTACTCGATGAGCAGCCCGCGCAGGGCGTCGTGTCCGATGGAGATGGTTCCGGCGAATCCCTCGTGCTCGCCGCTGGCGCCGTAGTTCAGATCGGGGGCGCGCAGGAGACCCGACTCGCGCGACCCGTCGGCACGGTCCGACTCGCCCGCCTGCGCGCAGGCGAGGTCGGTGACCGCCGCGGCGATGCGCGTATCGGTGTCCAACGGAAGATGAGGGCCGTGCTGCTCGACCGAGCCGAGCGGCACGAGGAGCGTGATCACCCGCCCATCGAGGTCTGGCCAGCTGCACTGCCCCAACGCCGACGGACCTGTCATTCGACCAATGCTAGCCATGGTGCCCACGAGTGTGTCGGCCTCGGCCCAAAAATGACCTCGAAAACGTGCCGAGAGGGCCGACAAGACCACCCTGACGAGCGTTCGATCGGTTGTGGAATGCTGGTGTGTACACGTGACGCCTGACACAGTCGGCAGTACAACGACCGGAGGAGGACCCCTTATGAGCAGTGCCATTCCGAGCAGTGCGACACCGAGTAGTGCCACACCCGACAGCGGTAAGCCCGGCCCACTGCGCTCCATCCGGGTCATCGAGTTCGCCGGCATCGGCCCCGGCCCGCACGCGGCGATGCTGCTCGCCGATCTCGGTGCGGATGTCGTGCGCGTCCAGCGCCCCGGTTCGCTGCCCAAGCCCGGCGTCAACGCCGACGCCCTGTTGCGCGGGCGGCGCGTCGTCGAGGCGAACCTCAAGGACGAGAAGGACCGCGAGACCATCCTGGGTCTCGTCGCCAAGGCCGACGTGATCATCGAGGGCTTCCGCCCCGGCGTGATGGAACGGCTCGGACTCGGCCCCGACGATCTCGCGACAGTGAATCCCGGCCTCGTCTACGGCCGGATGACCGGCTGGGGTCAGGACGGCCCCCGCGCCAACCTGGCCGGCCACGACATCAACTACCTCTCGCTGACCGGTCTGCTCCACGCGATCGGCCGCAAGGACGACCGCCCGGTGCCCCCGCTGAACCTCGCGGGCGACTTCGGCGGCGGGTCGATGTTCCTGGTCGTCGGTGTGCTCTCCGCACTGCTCGAGCGCGGCATCTCCGGAAAGGGACAGGTCGTCGACGCCGCCATGGTCGACGGCGCTTCTGTTCTGGGACAGATGATGTGGGCGTTCCGCGGCACCGGCCTGTGGAGCGATGAGCGCGGAGTGAACCTGCTCGACACGGGCGCCCCGTACTACGAGGTGTACGAGACCTCCGACGGCAAATACATGGCCGTCGGCGCGATCGAACCGCAGTTCTACGCCGAACTGCTGAAGGGTCTCGGCCTCGCCGACGCCGATCTGCCCGACCAGAACGACACGGCCGGCTGGGACAAGCTCAGGGACGTCTTCACCGAGACCTTCAAATCCCGCACCCGCGACGAGTGGGCCAAGATCTTCGACGGCACCGACGCGTGCACGTCGCCGGTTCTCACCTTCGCCGAGGCACCCTCCGACGCGCACATGGCCGCCCGCTCGAACCTGGTGGACATCGCCGGCGTGACCCAGGCGCAGGTGGCTCCCCGCTTCTCGCGCACCACGCCGGACACCCCGGCCGCTCCCACCACCGAGGCCACCGATCCCGCGACCCTCTGGGCCGACTGATCCCTCGGCGGACCTCATGGCAGGGCCCCGGCACCGATTCGGTGCCGGGGCCCTGCTGTGAGCGTCTCCTGGCCGCCGTCAGACCTTCGAGTGCCCCATGTCGATCTGGAACTCGGCGGCGGTGATGCCCTTGGCACTGTCGGAGGCGAGGTAGAGCACCGCATCGGAGATCTCGTCCAGTGACGCGACCGGGTGGTAGTCGAGGATCGAGGTGAGATGTGCGTTCACCCAGGGGATTCCGAAGATGCGGTGCGCCTCGGTGTCGGCCACGCCCATCGGGGTGTCGACCGCATAGGGGTGCACGCTGTTGACCCGGATGCGATAGTGCCCGAGCTCCTTGGCCGCCGTCTGTGTGAGCCCGACGAGGCCGTGCTTGGACGCGGTGTACGACGCCTGTAGCGGCATCGCCTTGAGTCCGGCGACCGAACTGATGACCGAGATCGATCCACCGTTGCCCGCTTCGAGCATGGCCGGGATGGTCGCCTTGAGCGTTTTCCACGCCCCGACGAGGTTGATGTCGACGACGTCGGTGAACTGATCCTCGGTCAGCTCCCAGACCTTGCCCCAGGTCAGCACACCGGCGTTGGCCACCACATGATCGAGCCGCCCGAATTGTTCGACGGCATCGGCAACCAGCTGCTGCTGAAAGGCCAGGTCGCGCGTATCACCCTGGCGCGCAATAATTTTCCCCCCGGCGCCCTCGACGAGACGGATGGTCTCGGCGAGGTCGTCGGCGGTTGCGGGCGGATAGGTGGCGTGCTCGATGATCGGACCCGCGATGTCGAGGCCCACGATCGCGGCACCCTCACGGGCGAAACGGACCGCGTGATTGCGGCCCTGACCACGTGCGATGCCGGTGATGTAGACGACCTTGCCGTCGAACTGTCCCATGGCAAAACTGTAACATGTTCTAGTTCTGGTTCCGAGGGTCTTTTCGCCCGGGCGGAGCCGGCCCGATCTGCCGCCCTCAGGCCTGACCGAACGATCGCGTGAAACCGTCGGGGATGATCAAGTCGTCGGCCGAGAGTTCGTGAACACTCTTGTGGCCCAGGCCCATCAACACGCCGTCCAGGCCCATGCGCATGAGGTCCAGGACGTTCTCGACGCCGGATTGACCGTTGGCGGCGAGCCCCCACAGGTAGGCGCGACCGATCATCACCGCCCGGGCACCGAGTGCGAGCGCCTTGGCGACATCGCTACCGCGACGGATACCGCCGTCGAGCAGCACCTCGATGTCGTTGCCGACCGCCGCGGCGATGTCGGGCAGCAGGCGGATCGTGGCCGGCGTGCCGTCGAGGTTGTTGCCGCCGTGGTTGGAGACCGACAGCGCCGACGCCCCGATGTCGACCGCACGCTTGGCGTCGTCGAGCCGGGTGATGCCCTTGACCATGAACGGCCCGTCCCACTGCTCACGCAACCACTGCAGGTCTTCCCAGGTGGGCGGCGGAGTGTTCATCCACGAGCCGTAGGCGCCGAAGAACGTCGGGCCGGCGACACCCTGGGGGGTGAGGTTCGGTGCGGTGAGATCGGGGATGTTGATCTTGCCGCCCTTGACCCAGTCGAGTGCGTAGCGGGGCTTCACCGCGATCTCCGGCCCCAGACGCAGGAGCGCCTTGAAGTCGACCTTCTCCGGGATCTCCGGGCTGCCCCAGTCGCGGCCGACGTTGAACACCCAGTCGGTGGTCACGATCAGACCCTTGGCACCGGCCGCCTTCGCGCGCTCGGCGCGGGCGAGGATGTCGTCCCGGGTTCCGAGCCAGTAGATCTGGAAGAAGACCTTGTCGTTGACCGCCGTCACCTCCTCGACCGAGTGGGACGCGAAGCTCGACAACCCCATCGCGGTGCCGCGGGCGGCCGCGGCACGGGCCACCGCCACCTCACCTTCCGGGTCGACGGCCTGTACGCCGGTCGGCGAGATCATGACCGGGAAGGAGATCTCCTGCCCCATCACACTCGTCGTCATCTCACGATCGGACTGCGCACCGACGACATGTGGGGCCCAACCCAATTCGTTGAACGCGTGAACGTTGTCCTCGAGGGTCACACCGGCCTGGGTGCCCGCGACCAGAGATGCGTACACCGACTTCGGCAGACGCTTCTTGGCCCGACGCTGTGCCTCGGTGACGGTTTCGAACCAGGGGTTTCTCGCCCAGGGATTGGCAGCCATGTTCTTCCTACTCATTGATCCGACTCGAGCACCCGGGAGGGACCCGAGCGTGTCCGGGGGCCTCGGGTCGGCGTCACCGACACCGCTCGCCCCGGTGTGTACCGCGGGCGGTTCTACCGCGCGGCCGGCGTGAACCCGGCCAGCGGGTTCTCGTCACAGGATTTGGTGGGCCGCGACGCCACCGGGGCCAGGTCGCCGTCGGGGCGTCGCGTCATCAGGGTCAGCGGGGTACCGCGCGAATGATCCTTGTTCGCAGTCGGTTTGGTCCGGTCTCCGGCGAGGAGCTCTTCGCCGTAACCCTGCACGCATTCGGGATCGGGACCGGCCAGGGGCAACCCGGTGAAGAACTTGGCGGCCATGCATCCGCCGCGGCAGGCGTCGAAGTGGGCGCACTTGGTGCAGGCGCCGGCGTTCTGCGGCTCACGGAGCTCGACGAAGAGGTCCGAACGCTGCCAGATCTCCTGGAATCCGCCGTCGGCGAGGATGTTTCCGGCGAGGAAGTTCTCGTGGATCGCGAAGGGGCAGGCGTAGACGTCGCCGACCGGGTCGATCAGGCACACCACGCGGCCTGCGCCGCACAGGTTGAGCCCCGGCAGTCCACCACCGGACTCGGAGCCGAACGCGGCCAGATGGAAGAACGAGTCGCCAGTCAGCACCCGATCACCGTGTGCGACAAGCCAATCGTAGAGTTCACGTTGCTGCTCGGGGAGCGGGTGCAGATCATCCCAGACGTCGGCCCCGCGGCCCGACGGACGCAGCCGCGTGATTCGCAGGGTCGCGTTGTAGCGGTCGGCGAGCGCTTTGAACTCGTCGAGCTGGGCGACGTTCTGCCGCGTCATGACGACGCTGATCTTGGCGTCGGCGAATCCGGCCTCGGACAGGTTCTCGAGTGCGCGGACGGCCATGTCGAACGAGCCGGGACCACGGACGGCGTCGTTGACCTCGGCGGTCGCGCCGTCCAGCGAGATCTGCACGTCGACATAGTCCGACGCGGCGAGGCGCGCGGCCACCTTCTTGTCGATGCGCAGGCCGTTGGTCGAGAACTTCACGCCCACCTGATGATCGGTGGCGTAGTCGACCAGTTCCCAGAAATCCGGTCGGACCGTCGGCTCGCCGCCGCCGATGTTGACGTAGAAGACCTGCATCCGCTGCAGCTCGTCGATGATCGCCTTGCACTGTTCGGTCGACAGCTCACGCGGGTCCCGCTTGCCCGAGGACGACAAGCAGTGCACACAGGCCAGGTTGCACGCGTAGGTGAGTTCCCAGGTCAGACAGATCGGCGCGTCGAGTCCGCGTTCGAACTGGTCGACGAGGCGGCCGACCTTGGGCACCGCGCCGTCCGGGAGCGGCGAGGGGGCACGCATGGCACCCATGAGTTCGGTTGCGGTGGGCGGCATCTCGATGGTCGTCATCGTCGGGTCCTTGCATTCGGGGCGGCGAGCCGGACGTGTGGCGGGCCGGACGTCTGTGGCGAGCAGTGGGCGGGATCGAGGGCTGGTCGTCCCGCCGGGCGCGCGTCGAGCCGGGCTGTGCTCGGTCTGGAAGTACGGAAGGCTCGGTCTGGAAGTACGGAAGTCAGGCGGTGCGGGACACGATCATCCCGCTGTCGGCGAGCGCGGTGAGCGCCTGCACGTACAGGGGGCGCTGGGCCGGGGTGACCCCGGCGGCCAGCAGTGCGGCTTCGGCGGAGTCGTGGTCGGCAAGCGATTTCACGATGTCCACCACGGTCAGGTTCTTCAGGAAGGAGAGCTTGCGGGTACCGAAGTGGTAGAGCAGCGCACCGAAGGGCTCGGGACGCAGCGCAACCTTCGGGTTGAGCGACCACGCGTCGAGGGTGTCGAACCGGACCCCGGCGACCGCGGAGCGGTCGCCGGAGATCGGATTCGATGTCGGGGCTGACATCAGTAGACCCCGCACATCCCGTCGATCGACACCTCTTCGACGAGCGACTCGGCGATGAGCTCGGTGTCGGTCGAGCTCTGTGTGGTCGCGGCGGACTGATCGGCCATGATCCATACCTCCTTGAAATTCGATGGTGACGACGGTCACGCACGACTATAGTGGCACTCGGTGCACAAAACCAGAGGGGGCCGGAAAACTGTCCGAACGGGCAGTGCCGGGACCTCCACAGGACCACCGACACCGCAGGTCGCCTAGGGTGAGGTCTCGATGACGCCGAACACCCCCGACGCGAGACCCGCCCGCACCTCCCCCGGACGACGCCCCATCACGTCCCGGGCACAGATCAGCGCGCTCGCGATCGGTTTGTTCACCGCTCACGGTTTCGAGGACACCAGCGTCGACGACATCGCCGACGCGGCCGGTATCGCCCGGCGCACACTGTTCCGCTACTACTCGTCGAAGAACGAGATCCCCTGGGGGGAGTTCGACGACCACCTCGACGAGCTGCGCACCCTCCTCGCCGCGATCCCGGCCGACGTCCCGATGGCGCAGGCGCTCGTCGATGCCCTCGTCTCGTTCAACCGGGTCCCGCCGGAGGAACTGGACAACCATCGCCGGCGCATGTCGTTGCTACTGGGTGTTCCGGCGCTGCAGGCACATTCGATGATCATGTACGCCGATTGGCGGCATGTGATCGCGGAGTTCTGCGCCATGCGCCTCGGCACATCCGTGAGCGACCACATACCGCAGACCATCGGCTGGCTGTGCCTCGGCGCAGCCCTGGCGGCCTATGAACGGTGGCTGGCCGACCCCGGCGCCGACCTCGAATCCCTCATCGAGGCCGGCGCGCGCACGGTCGCCGACGGCGTGGGTGCACTGTCATGACTAACCTGGTCCGAGGCCGGTCATGCACACCCGATGCGACCGGTACGCGGGAGCGCCTCTCGTGGCGGCGACGCCCGCTACGCTAGGCTGAAGTAGAACGTGTTCTAATTTTGGGCCGGTTCATCCGGTCCTCGACGGCGGAGAACTGCTGACATGTCTGATGTGACCCCTCACGGCTCCCGAAGCGTGATTCTCACGGTGTCCGAGGTGATCGAGGAGACGGCCGACGCCAAGTCCATCGCCTTCGAGGTCCCGGAAGCGTCCTCCAACGCGTTCACCGACTACAAGCCGGGGCAGTTCCTCACCCTGCGCATCCCGAGCGAGAAGACCGGCTCGGTCGCCCGGTGCTATTCGCTGGCGTCGTCGCCGTTCACCGACCCGCGGCCCAAGGTGACCGTCAAGCGAACCGTGGACGGATACGGCTCCAACTGGGTGTGCGACAACCTGTCCCCCGGTTCCCAGGTCGAGGTGCTGCCGCCGTCCGGGGTGTTCACCCCCAAGTCCTACGACGTCCCGCTTCTCCTGATCGCCGCGGGCAGCGGTGTGACCCCGGTGATGTCGATCCTCAAGGCGGCCCTGAAGAAGAGCGACCGCCCCATCGTGTTCTTCTACGCCAACCGCAGCGTCGACGACGTGATCTTCGCCGAGGAACTCCGCGAGCTGCTGCACGCCCACGCCGACCGGCTCACCGTTCTCCATTGGCTCGAGTCGCTGCAGGGCCTGCCCACCGCGCCGGCGCTGGCATCGGTGTTCGCGCCGTATTCGACGACCCACACCGCCTACCTGTGTGGTCCCGGACCGTTCATGGACGCCGTGCACAAGGGCCTGGCCCAGGCAGACTTCCCGCATCACAACGTCCACACCGAGGTCTACAACTCGCTGTCGGGTGACCCGTTCGCCGATGTCGAACTCGACGAGGTCAGCGACGAGGAGCAAGCCGGGGCGGCCACCGTCGAGGTGGAGCTCGACGGCGAGACCCACACACTCACCTGGCCCCGTAAACGCACCCTGATCGACGTCATGCTCGCCGCCGGACTCGACGCCCCCTACTCCTGCCAGGAGGGTGAATGCGGCTCGTGTGCCTGCACTCTCACCGAGGGCACCGTCGACATGGACAATGCCGGCGCGCTCGACCCCGAGGACATCGAGGACGGCTACATCCTCGGCTGCCAGGCCCATCCGACGTCGGACTCACTCAAGATCGAGTTCTGACGGGCCGGTTCTGGCATCGTCGAGACACTCGACGACACGATCGAGCCGCACGCGAAGGAGAACAGCGACATGACCACCCTCCCCGGTTCCCGATCAGCCCGTTCCCGTCTCGGTCCCGACCGGCTCGCCCGCGGCCTCGCCGGCATGCTGCTCGGTATCGGGGTTCTGCACTTCCTGGCCCCCAAACCCTTCGACGAGATCATCCCCGAGGAGATCCCCGGTGATCCGCGGACGCTGACCTACCTGTCCGGCGTGGCCGAGATCGGTCTGGGGGCGGGTCTTCTGGTGCCCAGGACCCGGCGGCTCTCCGGTGCGCTGTCCGCGCTGCTGTTCCTCGCGGTGTATCCCGCGAACATCAACATGGTCCGGCTGTGGTGGGACAAACCCCTGCCATACCGAATCGTCGCCATCGCACGTCTGCCGTTCCAGTTCCCGATGATCTGGGCCGCACTGCGGGTGGCGCGCGAGTCCTGAGAAAGCCCGCATCACCGACCGCCTCAGCGCAGGGATCGGAAGTACGCCCGTTCCTCCGGCGAACGATGCTCGATCGCGTAACTCAGTGCGGTACGGCCCATCTCGGCGGCATTGTCCTCCAGGTACCCGAGGAGGACGGCCTCGTCGACGCGCTTGCCCACCTCGCGCAGCATCCAGCCGAAGGCCTTCTGGATGAGGTCCCGCCGATCGTCGCGGACGAGCGGAGCCACTGCGAGAAGCGCTGTCGCATCGCCGTGTCTGATGTGCGCGAAGGTGGCGATGATGCCCACGCGGCGTCGCCACAGGTCCTCGTCCTGAGCGTGCCGCAGGACGGCGTCGAGCCGACCCAGCCGGCGGCAGTACTCCCCCAGGATCGAGTCGGCCGACGAGTCGACGAGGTCCCAGTTGTTCACCCGTCCTCGTCGGACGGCGTCGAGGTAGAGCTTCACCCACACCTCGACACCCGCATCCGTTGCATCCCCGCCCCGGCGCCGCAGTTCCTGTTCGAATTCGCCCCGCAGGAGGAACAACGCGATGAGCCGGTGCTCGTGAACCGGCGAATCCAGCAGTTCGGCAACGGCATCCGGACCGATGCCGCGGAAGGCCCGGGCGATGGCACGTTGCTGCGGCACGCGTAGTCCCAGGAATTCATCGCCTTCGCCGTAGCCGCCGGGACGGGCCTGGAAGAACTTCGCCTGCCCGGCCGCGAGCTGCGGGTCGGCGATCTCGGCGGCGGCCGTCCGCACCGCCGCCGCCGTCGGCTCCGGTACCACGTCTGCGCTAGAGGAGATCCGCGATCGGGGTGGGCGTCTGCAGCTTGGCCCGCGTCTTCATCACCGCGCCCACCTTGCCCGCCCCGACGACGCCGGTGAGTATGCCGTCGCGGCTGTAGTAGGCCACGAACTTCTTGCCGTCGTCGTCGACGACGTGAACCTCGTCGTCGGGGCGCGGTGCACCGAGTACCTGGATCTTCACGTCGAACTGGTCGCTCCAGAAGTACGACACCGATGCGGTGACCGCGTCCCCGCCGGTGATCTGGTGAGCGACGATCGACGCCTGCTCGACGGTGTGATTCCAGTGCTCCACCCGTACCGGCTTGTCGTCGTCGTCCCGCCAATTCGCGACGTCGCCGAGGGCGTAGACGTTCTCCGCACTGGTGTGTCCGGTTGCATCGCAGGCTATTCCGCCGCCGGACTCGCGCGCGGCGAGTTCGATCCCGGAGCCGTCGAGGTAGCCGGTCACGGGGGTCGAGCCGATACCGACGACGACGATGTCGGCCGGCAGTTCGGTTCCGTCGGCGAGCTTCACCGCCCTCACCCTGCCCTGCGAGACCACGATCTCCTCGACGCCGATGCCTGTCCTCAGATCGACCCCGTTGGCGGTGTGCAGGCGCGACACCAGAGCACCGATGCGCTCGCCGAGGGCTGCGGCGAGCGGCGTCGGGGCCGGTTCGACGAGACTGACACCCAGACCGCGCGAGCACAGGCTGGCCGCCACCTCACACCCGATGAATCCCGCGCCGATGACCACTGCGGTTCTCGCGGAATCGATCTCGCCGCGCAACGCGACGGCGTCGTCGTACGTGCGGATCGTGTGCACGCCGGCGATCGATTCGGTGAGGCCGGGGAACGGGCGCGGATCGAGGCCGGTGGCGAGCACCAGGGTGTCGTAGGAGAGAGTCGAGCCGGAGGCGAGACCGACGGTCCCCTCGGCCGGTGACACCGCGGTCACCGCATCTCCGAGACGCAGCGTGATGTCGGCCTCGCCGTAGAACCCCTCGGGCTTGAGGTCCACGCGGTCGTCTTTGCCCAGCAGCACCGACTTCGACAGGGGCGGGCGGTCGTATGGTGGGTGCGCCTCGGCGCCGACCAGGGTGATCGGATCGGTGAAGCCGTTGTTGCGCAGGCTCTCCGCCAACCGGATTCCACCGAGTCCCGCCCCGACCACGACAACGCCCGCAGCTGGTCCACTCATACTCGTCCCTTCTCCTCCGCCGACGCCGATCGCGCCCGGATCTCGTGTGCGCCCCCGTATGTGCCGCGCCTCAACGGGTCACGTCCCCGACCGGTTGCAGGTCGGACAGCAGCCAATTCCCGTCGACCTTACGCATAAGTGCCCACCTCGCGGTAGGGGTCGTCCTCCCCGCGGGTTCGCCCGAGCCCCCCGGGCCCGGAGACACTTGCGACCGGGTGGACGACAGGGCCTGGTCGACGAAGACCAGCACTTTCGCGCGGTCGGACGAGTTGTCGTGCAGGCCGACCCCGACCACCTGCCCGGTCATCTCGATGCCCGACACCCGCGCCCCGGGCAGGACGACGTCGGCTCCGCGGTTGCGATACTCCAACCGGATCGGGTCGGTGAGCAACGCATCGGTGCGTCGACGCCGATCGGGCGGATCGTCGGGCGAGAAGGTCATCACCGCGCCGACCGCCTCGCCGGTGGCGGTGAGGATCGCGGCGCGCTCGGCCGCGGTCGGGTCCCGCCCTGGTCGCGATGCCGCGACCCCGGCGATCACCGCGACGACGAGTGCCACCACGATGCCGGCGACCATGAGTCCGGTTCGGCGGCGTTGCCGTCGGGTCCAGCGCGGCTCCAGCAGAGGAGCATCGGCCGCGCGCCGAGCGGTGGAGGTCATGGCCGCCCCGCTCGCGAGATCTTCCAGCCGGCGTCGGTGCGGGTCATCGTGATCAGTGCGGTGACCCGTTCGCCGGTGGCGTCGACCTCTCCGGCCGCCGCGCCGGAATCGGGTGACCCGCCCAGCAGGACAGGATCGGTGGCGTCGGCGACGACGAGAACCTCGACACTGGTGCCGATCTCGTCCGACGACGGATCGCGCACGAGTCCGGCCGAGATCAGTTGGCCGACACTGGGTCCCCGCTGGCCGCGCACCGCGTCGGCGAGGGCTTCGCGTGCGGCGTCGATGCGTTCGCGCTGCGGTCCGGTACTGACACCCGCGACCGCGTCCACATAGCCGGCGGGGTCGGCGGGGTCGGCGCTCAGCATCACCGTGACGGCGTCGCGGGCCGAGGCGAGCACGTCGTTCTCCAGCGCCTGCTGGTCGTGCTGAACACGGATCTGCCAGAACAGGACGCCGGCCGCGACGATCAGGACGGCCACCACGACCGCCACCGCGACGAGCCCGACGCGCAGCATCCGCGTCCGCCGGAGTGCGCGTTCGCGCAGCGCGGGCGCGGCGGCGATGCGAGCCGTGCGCGCTGCCCGCCGCGCGGCGTCGACGCGGGCTCGGGCGAGTTCGATTCGGGTGGTGGAGGTCTCGCTCACGCCGGTCATCCGATCACGTCCGCCGCCGCCAGGAGCCACGTGTCGTCGGATCTGATGAAGCGGGCGAGGATCGACCTGCTCACGGTCACCTCGGGTGCCGTCTCGCCGCGCACGGTCACCGCGACCCGTAGCAGTGCCCGACCTTCGGCGGCATCGGTCTCGACGATGCTGACGATCTCGGGCCGCCAGGCGACCGCGAGGGTGCCCGGCTCCGGAGGCCGATCGAGCTGTGTCCCATAGGTCTGCACGAACTCGCCGGCCACGAGGTCACGCGCGCGTGCCCGGTCTGCTCGCCAGTGGGCCGAATCGACGGAGAACACCTCGGCCACGATCGTCCCCGCCCGCTCGCGGAGCTCATCCCGGTTGCGCTGCAGCGATTCTCCGGCACTGCTGTCCCGCCACAGCACGGCCACCGCCACCAGGGCGACGACGAGTGCCACCGTCGCGATCGAGAGTCGGCCGCCGGCCGCCCGCCGGGTCATCGGCCGGGCCGGCGGTGCCCCGGCCGGCAGCTCGGAAGGTCTGCCCGGCCGTGTATCGGACCGCTTTCGCGGTGTGCCGTACGGCTTTCGCGGTGTATCGGACTGCTTTCGTGGTGTATCGGACGACGTCATGGGAGGTATTGCACCGCCCCGAGTTTCAACGAGCCCTCGTCCGGGGTGACCAGCACCCGCAACCGGAACCGGCGCGGCTGCGATGCGGTGGCCGCTCCGGGTTTGTCGAAGACGGCGGTGGCGGCGACGAGAACCGTTGCGGTGTCGCCCTCGCGGGCCGAGATCCCCGTCCCCTCGACCGACGACTCCGTCACCGCACCGTTGGCGTCGACGAATGCGCGGTAGCTGTCGGCGGATTGGGCGAACTCCTCGTAGAAGGCGCCCGTCGCGCCCGCCAGGATCTCGCGGGCGCGGAGCGGATCACGACTGTCCGGCGCGATCAGCAGTGCCACGCGATCCGCGGCGGCCTGCTCGAAGTCGGCGTCGGAATAGGCATCTCGCGCGTCGAGCCAGGCAACCACGGCGACGCCGGCCAGAACGAGTGAGCCGACCAGGCCGAGGGTGAGGACGACCCACCGGCGTCGTGGTGGTCTGCGCCGGAGACCGGCATCTACCTCCAGCGAGGTCAGGTCGTCGAGTGCGTCCCGGAGTCCGCGTCGCGCCGCGCGCGCGGCCGCGATGTCCGAGCGTCCCGCAGCCCCGGCCATGGCTCGCCCCCTGTCGATCCCGGTCACGACGACAGGCGCGCGCTCTCCTTGGTGTCGACCTTCTCGCCGCGGATCCGGCTCGAGTACGCGGCGCGCGCGTTCTGGTCCGGGTTCATGAAGATCGAGTCGAGCTTGGTCAGCTTGCGCGAGAGGCGTTTCATCGCCTGCGGCAGGAGGGGTGCGGAGTCGGCCCAGCGCATCGACCGAGGCGCGTACACCCGGGTGACCGGTCGCGCGATGGTCTCCACGACGACCGCGGCCACCTCACCCGGCTCGACGGTCTGGATGAACTTGTTGGTCTGCAGGCCGGAGATCAGGGCGGTGCGCGTGAAGGTCGGCAGGACGGCGCTGACCTTGATGCCCTCCGGTGCGAGCTCGGCGCCGAGCGCCTCGGAGAACTCGATCACCGCCGACTTGGCCCCGTTGTAGATGGTCAGGCCGGGGGTGGGGATGCGACCGGCAGTGGAGGCGATGTTGACGATGTGACCGGTTCGGCGCGGCGCCATCCGGCGGGCCGCCTCCTGGCAACCCAGGATGACGCCGATGACGTCGATGTCGAAGGTGCGTCGGATGATCGTGTCGTCGTAGGAGAGGAACGGCCCGACCGGCATGATGCCTGCGTTGTTCACGAGCACATCGATCGGACCAAGACGCGACTCGACCTCGGTCAGGAAGGCGTCGAAGGACTCCCGCTTGGTGACGTCGACCTCGATGCCCTCGATACCGAGGTCGGCGGCGGCCTTGCCCACGGCGTCGCCGTCGATGTCGCCGATGGCGACCTTGGCGCCGGCGTCGAACAACTGGGTGGCGGTCTCGAATCCGATTCCACGTGCACCACCGGTGATGACGACGACCTTGTCCTTCACCGCGGAACGGATGGTGTCGTGATCGGGCTTCCGGGACAGTGTGTCGCGCAGGCTCATTGGTTCTCCTTCGAGTGGGTCGATGCGAAACGGATGTGGACGTTGCGGCCCGGTGAGCACGCCCCTCCGGCCGCCGGACCTAAGGGCGGGCGGTCACCAGATCATCGGGGCGAGGAACTTCTCGGCGAAGTCCCGGACCCGCTGCGGTTCGGTGCGTTCAGGGTTGGAAGGCGGGGTCTCCAGGAGCGAGATCACCAGGCGCACGTGGATCTCGACGGCCTCGAGGAGGTCCTCGATGGGCATCTGCGCACCCTCGTCGCGCAGGGTCGCGGCGACGCGGTCGGTGACCATGTCGATGAACAGCGAGGTCATCCGCGAGGTGACGCTCTTGATCTCGGAGTCGGTGAGGACGATTCGACTCAGGAGCGGGTCGGAGTTCACCCAGTCGGCACCGACGGCGAAGGCCTCCACCAGCGCGGCCTTGGGGCCCAGCCCCTTCACCGACGCCTCGAGTTTCTGCATTCCGGTCTCGTACGCGTCGTTGGCGACGGCGTAGAGCAGTGCGTCTTTGTTGGGGAATCGCCGGTACAGGGTGCTACGACTCACCCCGGCACGCGCCGCGACCTCGTCGATGTTGGCCCGCCGCACACCGACCTCGGCGAACTCTGCACCCGCGGCGGCGAGGATGGCCGCTTCCTGGTCTGCAGGGCTGGCGGTGTTGCGCGTCTTGCGTGTCGACGTCCGGGTCGTCGTGCTAGTCCTGGTGCCGCTGTCTACCATCGTCATCGCCGCCGAGGTGTGACGGGACGGCGTACCCCGGGCACGAGACGCGAGCTGGGGGCCGCGGGCAGGTCGTGTTCGGCGGGCGCCGACCACTCGTACCGACTCGGCGAGCGGTGCATGATCGTCTTGATCTCCATCTGGCCAAAGTACAACCCGATGCGATCGTCGACGCCGCCGCCGAACCGCATCCGGGCGATCCGGTGACGTTCGTCCTCCGCCTGCTCGGGGATCTCGCCGTCGAGGACCGGACACGGGGCGTCGAACAGGCCGCCGGATGGCGGCGCCGTCGCCGGTACCGATGCCATGACCACCGATGTCATGACCACCTCCTACAGCCCGAGAGCCCCCTGTGTGACCCACCTCGCATATTAGACCATGTTGACACAAAGAGGAAAAATCGTTCCTACGGTCGGGTCCCGCAAGTGCGGCTACTGCGCGGGGGCGGACCGCCCGTCAGAGAGGGTCAGTTCCGGAGCAGCCGGTGGCAGCGCCGTAACCTCTCCCGCCACCACCGCTGGCGATCGGGCGGTGCGGCGTGCGCAGCGACGTCGAGCGCGCGGCCCGGTCCGAACCAGCGCGGCTCGACGACCCCGTCGTGCATCAGGAACGGCGGCGCGACGTCGGCGGTGAACAGCGATCCGGTACCGAGCCCGCACGCGAGATCCAGACGCGGCAGAGCCGCCGCGGTGGCCACACCCGCCGCGATGCCGACGGCACTGTCGAGGGCACTCGAGACCACGATGTCCAGGCCGAGGCCATCGGCGAGTTCGAGCGTCGCCCGCATCCCGCCGAGCGGCGCGACCTTGACCACCGCGACGTCGGCGGCTTCGGCGGCGACCACCCGGAACGGGTCGTCGGCCTTGCGGATGGACTCGTCCGCGGCGATCGGCACACCGACAGCGCGTCGGACAGCGGCCAGCTCTTCGACTGTGCGACAAGGCTGTTCGGCATACTCGACGTCGCCGATGGCGCGGATCGCCGCGATGGCCTCGTCGACGGTCCACCCGCCGTTCGCGTCGATGCGGACCCGCCCGATCACCTCACGGGTCGCCGCGACCCGGGCCACGTCGTCGTCGAGCGTCTGACCCGGTTCGGCGACCTTCACCTTCGCGGTGCCCGCACCCGGGTAACGCCGCAGCAGCCCGGCCACCTCGTCGGCCGGTACCGCCGGCACCGTCGCATTGACCGGCACCGTCTCGCGCACCGGGTCGGGCGGGCCGAGATAGGCGGCCTCGACACCGGCGCGCAGCCACGACGCCGCCTCCGCGTCGTCGTACTCGATGAACGGGCCGAACTCGCCCCAGCCCGCCGGCCCGGCGAACACCATCGTCTCGCGCGCGGTCAGCCCGCGGAAGCGGGTCCGCATCGGCAGCCGCACGACGACGGCCGTCTGCAACAGCTCCTCCACGTCGGGAATGACCGCGGGGAACAAGCGGGGAACCGCCCTCGCCCCAGGGCGACCGAATCCCAGAGAGTCGCCTCCGGTGTTGGCCATCTCGTCTCGTCCTCCCGGTCCACCGCGACGGATCCGCCGCCGAAATCGTTGGAACAACCTTCCCAGTTTGTTCCAGGTGCGCTACCCTCGCCCTCATGTCAGTCAACCAGGGATTCGATGCCGGTATCCGCGAGGCGGAACCGATGATCGTCGACGACACCCCGGACACCGGCGGTGAGATCGTCCGACCCCGACTCGGGGCCGAGTCACTCGTCTGGAAGTTCTACGGCGACAACCGGGGCCTCCTCGGGTTCCAGCGTCTCGCCGGTACGGAGAACTGCATCGAACAACTCGGGCAGGCCGTACTCGACCACTCGGTCATCTTCAGCGACTTCCTCGGCCGCGCGAAGCGCACCGGCCCCCCGGTCATGCGCACCGTCTACAGCACCGAGCCGGAGAAGTGGGGCCGGACCGTGCGCGACTTCCATCGCGACATCAAGGGCACCATCAGCGACGGCTCGCGCTACCACGCCCTGAACCCCGAGCTGTTCTACTGGGCGCACGCCACCTTCGTCGATCAGGTCCTGTTCATCACCGACACGTTCATCCGACGGCTGAGCTACGCCGAGAAGGTGCAGATCTTCGAGGAGAGCAAGGTCTGGTACCAGCTCTACGGCGTCAGCGACCGCGGCCAGCCGCAGACCTACGACGAGTTCGTCGAGTACTGGGACGACATGCTCGACCGGTTCGTCCCGCACAAGACGATCGTCTACGCGACGGGTTACATCCGCCAGGGCCTCCCCCGGCCCAAGAAGATTCCCGCGCCGGTGTGGAAGGTGCTGTCCGCTCCGCTCAACGCGTTCATCCGCACCGTCATCGTGGGAACGCTCCCCCAGCAGATGCGTGACGTGTGCGGCCTCGAGTGGAATGAGAAGCGCGAGAAGAATTTCCAGCGCTTCGCGGCACTCATGCGTGCGGTCAACCCGCTGGTCAACAAGCTCCCGCTCAAATACCTGTACGTCCCGTGGGCCTACGAGGCGTGGCAGAAGGTCGGCATCGACCCGCGGCCGCTGCACAACAAGCCCGCGTAACCCCCGGCAGAGGCGCGTCAGTAGGCCAGGAACTCCTCGACGTGTGAGATGAACTCCGCACCGCGGTCGCGGTGGACGCTGTGCCCGGCCTCGATCGTGACGAACCGCGAGTCGGGCAGCGCGTCGCTGAGCGACCGCAGGTGCCGGGGCGGCAGGAAGCTCTTGTCGCCGCCGGAGATCACCATCGCCGCCGCCCGGACTCCTGGCAACCCCGACCACCAGTGCGGCGCGGAGACGTCGAACTCCGCGATGATCTCGTCCCCCATCCGTCCGTCGTACCGGATGACGGGAAACGGGTTGCGCACCAATGCGAGCAGGCCGCGGATCTGCTCACCGAGGGTCGCCTTCACGGCGATCCCTTCGGACAGGTCCGCCTCGTCGCGCGGCATCGGCGGCACCTCCTCGAGCACGAGTCGACGTACCCGGGACGGCTGGCTCATCGCGAACCGCAGCGCGGTGTGGGCACCCAGTGAATGACCGACCAGGTCGACGGTGGAGATGTCGAGGGTGTCCAGGACGTAGGTCAGGTCGTCGCGGAAGTCGTCGAGCCGGTAGGCCCCCTGGGCCCGCCCGCTGCGCCCGTGCCCACGTAGGTCGACACTCACCACCGCACGCCCACGGGCCCGCAGGGCGCAGGCCAGACGGCGCCAGGTCGAGTTGTCCGACGCCATCCCATGGACGAGCACCACCGGGACGCCCCGATCGGTCTCGCCGGCCACGCGGACCGCGATGTCGGGGGCCCCGGTTCGACGCAGAACACGCATGCCGGCCAGCCTACGATTCGCCTTCGGTGCGCGTCACGTCACACCCGCGTGGCGACGCGGCTCACCGGTCGTGGAACCACCGGGCCTTCTTGGCCCGCCACACCATCTCCTCCCAGTACCCCCAGGTGTGTGTCCCGACGCTGGGGAAGTCGGTGGTGACCGGAATCCCCTGCAGCGCCGCGGCGACCTGGAACGAACGGGTCTGCGCGAGCGACACCACCTCGAGCGGCGTGCCCTTGACCGAGGCCACGGGTTCGTCGTTGTGGTTGCCCCATGTCGCCGAACCGGCGGCGATCCGAATCCTCATCCCCCGCATCCGGGGTAACTGCACCAGTGCGTCGTTGCGGCTCCACCGCTCGTTCCAGGGCGGGCCCCACATCGCGTCGGCACTGAAGGGGCCGACGCCGGCACCGATCCCCGCGTCGATGAGCGCGAGACGAACCGCCTCGCGCATCGTCGGCGCAGACAGGTTGAGGTATCCCGACATCGAGAACACGTGCGAGATGCGCCGGCGGTGGTAGGCGCCGTAGATCATCGCCGCGTTGCCGCCCATCGATATCCCCATGATGGCGTACTTGCCGCGCGGTCCCACCGCGAGTCCGCGGGCGTCGAGCTCCCGGACGATCGTGTTGAGCCGGCAGGTCCAGCGGTAGCGGTACTTCACCTTGTTCGCCGGGCTGGCGGCCTCCCAGTCGGTGTAGAAGCTGGCCAGGCCACCGACCGGCTGGATCACGTTCACACCCGAATCGGCGATGCGCTGCACACGCGTGTCCCGACGCCAGCCGCTGATGTCGCGGGTGGCACGGAGGCCGTCGAGGGCGATCACCGTCTTGTAGTTGCCCCAGCGCGTCCACATGTCCACCGGGGTGGTGGGCATGCCACATCCACTGACGTGGAATCGTCCGAACGACGCGGCCGCCTGGGCATTGCCCGAGCTGACGGAGACGATGCTGACGACGGCGATGACCGCGAGCACGAAGGCGATGGCACGTCGACGACGGGCCATGCGGCGGGGCCTGAGTGAGAACTGCACCGCCGAACAGTAATTCGGCGGAGATCAACGATGCTACGGCTGTGACCATAGGGCCCCGACATCGAGACCAAGCAGTGACCACAGTGACTGCAGTTACTGAAGTTACCAATGTGTTCCGACGACACCGTCGCCAGGCAAGTCAGCGCAGAATCTCGCGCGCGACGACAAAGGCGCCCCAACCGCTTTCGCGGCCGGGGCGCCTAGGTGTTCGACTCAGTGAGTCAGACAGATCACAGTGAAATCACTTGTTGATCTTGGTGACTCGACCCGCACCAACGGTGCGGCCACCCTCGCGGATGGCGAAACGCAGGCCCTCGTCCATGGCGACCGGCTGGATGAGCTTGACGCTCATCTCGGTGTTGTCGCCCGGCATGACCATTTCGGTGCCCTCGGGGAGGGTCACGACGCCGGTCACGTCCGTGGTACGGAAGTAGAACTGCGGACGGTAGTTGTTGAAGAACGGGGTGTGACGGCCGCCCTCGTCCTTGGACAGGATGTATGCCTGGCCCTCGAACTCGGTGTGCGGGGTCGTGGTGCCCGGCTTCACGATGACCTGACCGCGCTCGACGTCCTCACGCTTGAGGCCGCGGAGCAGCAGACCGGCGTTGTCGCCTGCCTGTGCGGAATCGAGGAGCTTGTGGAACATCTCGATACCGGTGACGGTGGTCTTGGTGCTCTTCTCGCGGATGCCGACGATCTCGACTTCCTCGTTCACGTTGACCTCGCCACGCTCCACACGACCGGTCACCACGGTGCCGCGGCCGGTGATGGTGAAGACGTCCTCGACGGGCATGAGGAACGGCTTCTCGGTCTCGCGAACCGGATCCGGGATCGACTCGTCGACGGCAGCCATGAGCTCCTCGACCGACTTGGTCCACTCGGGGTCACCCTCGAGGGCCTTGAGAGCCGAGACCTTGACGACGGGGGCTTCCTCGTCGAACTCCTGGGCGGCCAGCAGTTCGCGGACCTCCATCTCGACGAGTTCGATGATCTCGTCGTCGTCGACCATGTCGGCCTTGTTCAGGGCGACCAGGATGTAGGGCACACCGACCTGGCGGGCCAGCAGCACGTGCTCGCGGGTCTGCGGCATCGGGCCGTCGGTGGCGGCGACCACGAGGATTGCGCCGTCCATCTGAGCAGCACCGGTGATCATGTTCTTGATGTAGTCGGCGTGACCGGGGGCGTCGACGTGGGCGTAGTGACGCTTCTCGGTCTCGTACTCGACGTGCGAGATGTTGATCGTGATGCCGCGCGCCTTCTCCTCAGGAGCCTTGTCGATCTGATCGAACGCGAAGCTCTTGTTGAGGGTCGGGTACTTGTCGTGCAGCACCTTGGTGATGGCAGCCGTCAGGGTGGTCTTGCCGTGGTCGACGTGACCGATGGTGCCGATGTTCACGTGCGGCTTGGTCCGCTCGAACTTCGCCTTCGCCACTTGATTGTCCTCCTGGACTGTTGTTGCTCTACTGGGCGGATCCCAGCAGGATTTTCACTTACGTGGTTGCGCCGGGCTTGTTCGGCCAGCGCATGTCGCTAGGGACCGGAACTACTCGCCGGTGGCCTTCGCGATGATTTCCTTCGACACGTTCGCGGGAACTTCCGCGTACGAGTCGAACACCATGGAGTAGTTTGCCCGGCCCTGGGTCTTCGACCGAAGGTCTCCGATGTAGCCGAACATCTCCGACAGCGGCACCTGTGCCTTGACGACACGTGCACCACTGCGCTCCTCCATGGCCTGGATCTGGCCACGGCGGGAGTTCAGGTCGCCGATGACATCGCCCATGTAATCCTCGGGAGTCGTGACCTCGACGGCCATGATCGGCTCCAGGATGACCGGGCTGGCCATCTTCGCAGCTTCCTTGAGGGCCTGCGAACCGGCGATCTTGAAGGCCATCTCCGAGGAGTCGACGTCGTGGTACTGACCGTCGAGGAGAGTGAGCTTCAGGTTCACCAGCGGGTAACCGGCGAGGACACCGTACTGCATGGCGTCCTGGGCGCCGGCGTCGACCGACGGGATGTACTCGCGCGGCACGCGGCCACCGGTGACGGCGTTGACGAACTCGTAGGTCGCACCGTCCTCGGCGTCCACGAGAGGCTCGAGCTTGACGATGACCTTCGCGAACTGGCCCGATCCACCCGTCTGCTTCTTGTGGGTGAACTCGTGCTTCTCGACCGTCTTGCGGATGGTCTCGCGGTAGGCGACCTGGGGCTTGCCCACGTTCGCCTCGACCTTGAACTCGCGCTTCATGCGGTCGACGAGGATGTCGAGGTGGAGCTCGCCCATGCCGCCGATGACGGTCTGGCCGGTCTCCTCGTCGAGCTTGACCGAGAAGGTCGGGTCCTCTTCGGCGAGCTTCTGGATCGCGGTGCCCAGCTTCTCCTGGTCGGACTTGGTCTTCGGCTCGATCGAGACGTTGATGACCGGGTCCGGGAAGCTCATGGACTCGAGCACGATCGGGTTCGCCGAATCGCAGAGGGTGTCACCGGTGGTGGTGTCCTTGAGACCGATCATCGCGTAGATGTGGCCCGCGGTGGCGTCCTCGACCGGCATTTCCTTGTTGGCGTGCATCTGGAAGAGCTTGCCGATGCGCTCTTTCTTGCCCTTGGTCGCGTTGAGCACCTGGGTGCCCGCCGTGATGTGGCCCGAGTAGACACGCACGAAGGTCAGCTTGCCGAAGAACGGGTGAGCCGCGATCTTGAACGCCAGAGCCGAGAACGGCTCGTCGGCGGACGGCTTGCGCGAGAGGATCTCCTCCTCGTCGCCCACGGCGTGACCCTCGACCGACGGCACGTCCAGCGGGGACGGCAGGTAGTCGATGACGGCGTCGAGCATGGGCTGGACGCCCTTGTTCTTGAACGCCGAACCACAGATGACCGGGTAGAGCTCACGGCTCACGGTCAGCTTGCGGATCGCTCCCTTGATCTCCTCGACGGTGAGCCCTTCGCCGCCGAAGTACTTCTCCATGAGAGCTTCGTCGGACTCGGCAACCGTCTCGAGCAGCGCTTCGCGGTACTCGGCAGCCTTCTCGACGAGGTCGGCCGGGATCTCCTCGACGGTCGGCTCGGCACCGGTCGGCACGACGCCGCGCCAGGTGATGGCCTTCTGCTCGATGAGGTCGACGACGCCGTCGAAGTTGTCCTCGGCACCGATCGGCAGCTGCAGGACCAGCGGCTTGGCGCCGAGGCGGTCCTTGATGGTCTGGACGGTGAAGTAGAAGTCCGCGCCCAGCTTGTCCATCTTGTTGACGAAGCAGATGCGGGGGACTTCGTACTTCTCGGCCTGACGCCACACCTGCTCGGACTGCGGCTCGACGCCTTCCTTGCCGTCGAACACGGCGACCGCGCCGTCGAGCACGCGGAGGCTGCGCTCCACCTCGACGGTGAAGTCGACGTGACCGGGGGTGTCGATGATGTTGATCTGGTTCTTGTTCCAGAAACAGGTCACGGCCGCGGAGGTGATGGTGATACCACGCTCCTTCTCCTGCTCCATCCAGTCGGTGGTCGAGGCACCGTCGTGGGTTTCACCGATCTTGTAGTTCACACCGGTGTAGAAGAGGATTCGCTCGGTCGTGGTGGTCTTGCCGGCATCGATGTGAGCCATGATGCCGATATTGCGCACCTTGTTCAGGTCGCTGAGCACTTCCTGTGCCACTTGATTCCCTTCGGGAAGTTATCGGACTAAAGACTGATTTGTCTTCAAGCCGCGCCTGCGGCGCAACCCGAAGCGAGCTTCGGGTTACCAGCGGTAGTGCGCGAACGCCCGGTTGGCCTCGGCCATCTTGTGGGTGTCCTCGCGACGCTTCACCGAAGCGCCGAGGCCGTTGGAGGCGTCGAGGAGCTCGTTGGCGAGACGCTCGACCATGGTCTTCTCACGGCGCTGACGGCTGAAGGTCACGAGCCAGCGGAGCGCGAGGGTGTTGGCACGGTTCGGCTTGACCTCGATCGGCACCTGGTAGGTGGCGCCACCGACGCGGCGGCTCTTCACCTCGAGGGTGGGCTTGACGTTGTCGAGGGCGCGCTTGAGGGTGACGACCGGATCGGTGCCGGTCTTCTCGCGAGCCTGCTCGAGCGCGCCGTAGACGATGCGCTCGGCGGTCGACTTCTTGCCGTCCAGCAGGATCTTGTTGACCAGCTGGGTCACGACCGGCGAACCGTAGACGGGGTCGTTGATGAGGGGGCGCTTGGGAGCGGGTCCTTTACGTGGCATGACTTATCAGTTCCCCTTCTTGGCGCCGTAGCGGCTGCGAGCCTGCTTGCGGTCCTTGACACCCTGGGTGTCGAGCGAGCCGCGGATGATCTTGTAGCGCACACCCGGGAGGTCCTTCACACGACCGCCGCGGACGAGCACCATCGAGTGCTCCTGCAGGTTGTGGCCTTCGCCGGGGATGTAAGCGGTGACCTCGACAGAGCTGGTCAGACGCACACGCGCGACCTTACGAAGCGCCGAGTTCGGCTTCTTCGGGGTGGTGGTGTAGACGCGGGTGCAGACACCACGGCGCTGCGGGCTTCCCTTGAGGGCCGCGGTCTTGGTCTTGGCGGCCTTGTCGTGGCGGCCCTTGCGGACCAGCTGATTGATTGTTGGCACTAGGTGTTCATTCCTCTTTGTCGTCAGTTGTGGTTGGTGCTCCGGGCAAGTCCGCAGAACCGGCTCGAGACCGATTCTCCGTGCTTCCACAACTCGCCCCACCAGCACGTCTGTGCTGGTCAGTACATTTTCGCTACCCCGAGGTCGGGCGTGTCATACACTCGACAGCGGATTCGCTTGTCAGCCCCTCGTGCCGCGGCGTGTTCCGAGTACTCATCGTTCTCGTCGACCGGCTCGAGACGAGCCGTAAGCCGGGCATGCGGACTGGCCCAGCATGGGCCGGGCACCGACGATCCACTGTACCGATCGTGTTTACACAGGTCAAAAAACGGATCCTCTGCGCCACCTGCGGGTGAACAGGCGATGTGCGCTCGGGCCCGACGACATTCGTGCTCGGCTATACCTTCTCCACTCTTACACCCATCCGGTCACGGCGTCGAGGCCCCGCCGGGGCGTGCTCCCGGCAGGCACGAGTGCCCCCGGTCGGGCCTGCGAACTTCGCGATCGGCGGGCCGAACGGGCAGTCGCGATCAAGGGCCGGCGAACTCTGACCGCCGAACCACGGGGTCGACGATCGCGGCGCGGGCGCTCGAGTCGCGGTCGGCCCGGACGTGGTGGGTGTCACGCGACCGGTGTCAGCGAGACCGGTCCCGGATCACTCCGGCGTCTGCGGCAGTTTCACTTTGGCCGCAGCGGGTTTCGCCGGATTCGACGGCGGCGGGACGACGGGGCCGATGTCGCCGTCGGGTGCGGTGTCGAGGTCGACGATGACCGGGGCGTGGTCGCTGGGCTTGGTCCCCTTGCGCGCCTTGCGGTCGATCCAGGCGGCCGCCACGCGGTCGGCGGCGGCGGACCCGGCGAGGATCAGGTCGATCCGCATCCCCAGATCCTTGTGGAACATTCCGGCACGGTAGTCCCAGTAGCTGTAGATCCGCTCGTCCGGCCAGCGGTCGCGGACCACGTCGCGCAAGCCGAGCGTTCCGAACCTCGCCAGCGCCGCCCGCTCGGGTGGGGTGACGTGGGTGTGACCGGCGTAGGCGTCCGGGTCGAACACGTCGGCGTCGGCGGGTGCGATGTTGATGTCGCCGCACAGCAGCGTCGTCGCCGGCTCGTCCACCGCGTCGGCGAGCGCGGCGAGCCACTCCAGTTTGTAGGTGTAGTGATCGGAGTCCGGGGTCCGGCCGTTCGGCACGTAGAGCGAGTAGATCCGCAGCCCGCCGCACACCGCGGACACCGCCCGCGCCTCGAGGGTCGTCGGATCGGGGTACCCGGGCATCCCGTCGAAGCCGACGCGCACATCGTCGAGTCCGACCCGCGACAGCAGGGCGACACCGTTCCACTGCCCCTGCCCGGCGTGGGCGATCTCGTAGCCGCGTTCGGCCAGATCGGCGCCGAGCGCCTCATGGAATGCATCGTCGGACAGCTTGGTCTCCTGCAGGCAGACGACGTCGGGCCGGCGCTCGTCCAGCCACGGCAGCAGGCGCGGGATCCGTTGCTTCACCGAGTTCACGTTCCAGGTCGCCACGCGCATGGCGACCACCGTAATACGTGTCGGCGCCGGGCCGATCGCCCCGGCGCCGAGGCTTTCCTTCACCGGTGATGTGTGTCACGTTGGAGTCATCGACACCGTGGACACCACCCCGGACCGGACGCCTCGGCGCACGGTCATCGAACAGTCGTGGCGACGCTCGGCGTTGTCGGGGGTGCGGCCGGGCGACGCCACACCCACCCGGCTGCGCGACATCGCTGCGGCCGATCCGCTGCTCGACGCCGCGCGACCGGTGCTCGACGCCGCCGCGTCGCGGCTCGCCGACACCGATGTGTCGCTGCTGCTGGTGGACTCCGACTGCCGGATGGTGACGCGGGTGGCCTTCGGGACCGCGGTGGAGCGCAGGCTGGACGAGATCGGCGCGACGCCGGGGGTCCCGTTCGGCGAGGACGTCGTCGGGACCACCGCGCTGGGCACCCCCGCCGAGACCCGCGGCGGCGTCGTCGTCAACAGCTCCGAGCACTACCTCGAGCAGTTCAAGTCGATCAGTTGTTTCGGGCAGCCGATCATCCACCCGGCGACCCGACGACTGGCCGGGATCATCTGCATGTCCGAGGTCGCCGACCGCATCAACCCGCTGGCGGTGCCGGTGGTCAACGGCATCGTCGCCGACATCGCCGACCGCCTCCTCGACCGCTCCCGTGCGCACCAGCGGTGCGTGCTCGACGCGTTCCAGCGTGCGGCGCCGCGTCGCGATGTCGCGGTCGCAGCCATCGGCGATGACCTCCAGCTCACGAATGCCCTTGCCGCCGAACTGCTCTCCCCCGCCGACATCGGCGCCCTGCGGATCGTCGCAGGCGATCCCGCACTGCGGCCGACGGTGCTGCCGTTGACGCTGGTCTCCGGAGCCGACGTGGAGATCGTGGTGGAACCGGTGTCCGGCGCACGAGGTGCGGCGCTGTTCCGGTTCCGGCCGGTCTTGGTGCCGCCGGCCACCCGGTCCGCACCGACGGGCGCACCGTCGCAGACGAGTGTCGCTGTCACGGGCGAACCCGGCACCGGACGCAGCACCCACGCCGCCGCCCTCGCCGCGGACGCGGGCGGGTCGGCGGTGGTCGTCGACGTCGCCGACGAGCTGATCGGTGGCCGCCCGCCCGACATCCCCGCCTACGTGGGCCGCGCCCGCTCGCTGGGAGTGCCGCTGGTGATCGACGGAGTCGATCTGCTCGACGGCAGGTCGGTGGCGCTGTTGGGGAGCGTCGCGGTCGCGAGTTCGCAGGCGGCGCCGCTGATCCTCGTCGGAGGCCCACGCGACCAGGCGAGTCCCGGGGTGGCCGCGTTGATCGCGCGGTGTGCCACGCAGGTCGACCTGCCGCCGCTGCGTCACCGGACCTCCGAATTGGCCGCCCTCGCGAGCACTGTGCTCACCGACATCGATCCGGCGCTGACGCTCTCGGCGTTGGCCACCGACGCACTGCTGTGCGACGACTGGCCCGGCAACTTCCCGGAACTGGGTGCTGTCCTGCGCTGGGGCGCAGCGTCATGCCGTGCGCGGTCTGCGCGCGTCGTCGAGCCCGCCGACCTGCCACCGGACTACCGGACGACGAGCCGTGCGGCTCATCTGTCCGGACGGGAGCAGGCCGAACGCACCGCGATCGTCGAGGCCCTGGACCGCGCCCGCGGCAACAAGGTGCATGCGGCGAGGGCGCTGGGAATCAGCCGCACCACCCTGTACGCCCGGATGCGCGCACTGGGCATCTGAGACGCTCCGCCGCCCAGCGCAGGTGTTCAGTTTCTGGACACGGCGGGCGCCGAGAACGGTGGCAGAAATGAGTGAGGTCACATCTGTGGCCCAGATCACTGCGATCTGCCCGCTCGACGAGGAGCTCTCCATGACCGCTGTCGCCCCCGCGTCCACCACTGTCGACCTGCTCGGCCGAGTCCGCGACTTCGTCGCCGTCGACCGCCCGATGCTGATAGGCGGCGAGTGGGTGCCCGCGGCCTCGGGCGCCACCTTCGAGACGCTCGACCCGGCCACCGCTCGCCCGATCACCTCGGTGGCCCACGGGGACGCCACCGACATCGACCGTGCGGTGCGCGCGGCGCGGCAGGCCTTCGACGACGGGCCGTGGTCGCGCATGAAGCCAAACGAACGCGAACGTCTGCTCTGGCGGGTCGGCGACCTGCTCACCGAGCGCGCGGCCGAGTTCGGTCAGCTCGAGGCGCTCGACAACGGCAAGGCGGCGACCATCGCGGCGGCCGTGGACACCGCGTGGGCCGCGGACATCTTCCGATACAACGCCGGCCTCGCCACCAAGATCACCGGATCGACCGTCGACGTCTCGATGCCGTTCGTCCCGGGCGGGGAGTTCCACGCCTATACGCTGCGCGAGCCCGTCGGCGTCTGCGGGCTCATCGTGCCGTGGAACTTCCCACTCCTGATGGCCGCGTTCAAACTCGCCCCCGCACTCGCCGCCGGCAACACCGTCATCCTCAAGCCCGCCGAGCAGACCCCACTGACCGCGCTGCTCCTCGGTGAGATCTTCCAGGAGGCGGGCTTCCCGCCCGGCGTGGTCAACATCGTCACCGGCTACGGCGAGGCAGGCGCAGCGCTCGCCGCCCACGACGACGTCGACAAGATCGCTTTCACCGGGTCCACCGAGGTCGGCAAGAAGATCGTCGACGCCGCCAAGGGCAATCTCAAGAAGGTGTCGCTGGAGCTCGGCGGCAAGAGCCCCAACATCGTCTTCGCCGACGCCGACTTCGACAAGGCCGTCGCCGGTTCGGTGGCCGCGTGGATGTTCAACCACGGCCAGTGCTGCGTCGCGGGCACCCGGCTCTTCGTCGAGCGGCCCATCTTCGACGACTTCACCGCGGCGGTCGCCGAAGCCGCGTCGCAGGCCAAGATCGGCCCCGGTCTCGACCCGGCCACCGAGCTCGGACCGCTGGTCAGCCAGGAACAGTTCGACCGCGTCTCCGGTTACCTCTCGGCCGGACTGGCCGACGGAGCGCGTGCACTGACCGGCGGAAAGCGTTGGGGCGATGAGGGTTTCTTCATCGAGCCGACCGTGTTCGTCGACGTCGAACCACACTTCTCCATCGTGACCGAGGAGATCTTCGGCCCGGTCGTCGCCGCTCTGCCATTCGACGCCGACACCGGCGTCGCCGCGGCCGCCAACGATTCCATCTATGGCCTCGCCGCGGGCATCTGGACCACCGATCTGTCCAAGGCGCACCGCACTGCCCGGCAGATCAAGGCCGGTTCGGTCTGGGTGAACCAGTACAACGGCTTTGACACCGCGATGCCGTTCGGCGGGTACAAGCAGTCGGGCTGGGGGCGCGAACTCGGCTCGTCGGCCATCGACCTCTACACCCAGACCAAAGCGGTCAACATCGCACTCTGACGTCCGTCCACACAACACCGAAAGATCAAGGAACCCACCACCATGTCTCTCACCACCAAGGCCGCCGTCCTCACCGCGCCCGGAAAGCCGTTCGAACTTGTCGAACTCGATCTCGACGAGCCCCGTGAAGGCGAGGTACTGATCAAGTACACCGCCGCCGGGCTGTGCCACTCCGACCTGCATCTCACCGACGGCGACCTTCCCCCGCGCTATCCCATCGTCGGCGGCCACGAGGGGTCGGGCGTCATCGAGGCCGTGGGTCCGGGTGTCACCAAGGTGAAGCCGGGCGACCACGTCGTCTGCAGTTTCATCCCCAACTGCGGCACCTGCCGCTACTGCTCGACCGGCCGGCAGAACCTGTGCGACATGGGCGCCACCATCCTCGAGGGCTCCATGCCCGACGGGACCTTCCGGTTCCATTCCGGCACAGACGACTTCGGCGCCATGTGCATGCTCGGCACATTCGCCGAACGGGCCACCATCTCGCAGCACTCGGTGGTCAAGGTCGACGACTGGCTCCCCCTGGACAAGGCCGTGCTCGTCGGCTGCGGGGTGCCGTCCGGCTGGGGCACATCGGTGTACTCCGGAGGTGTACGTGCCGGCGACACCGTGGTGATCTACGGGATCGGCGGACTCGGCATCAACGCCGTGCAGGGCGCGGTGTCGGCCGGGGCCAAGTACATCGTCGTCGTCGACCCGGTCGACCTGAAACGGGACACCGCGCTGAAATTCGGTGCGACACATGCCTTTGCCGACGCCGCGGAAGCAGCCACCAAGGTCAACGAGCTGACCTGGGGTCAGGGCGCCGATCAGGCCCTCATCCTCGTGGGAACCGTGGACGCGGAAGTCGTGTCGAACGCGACCGCGGTGGTCGGCAAGGGCGGCACCGTCGTCATCACCGGACTCGCCGATCCGACGAAGCTCACCGTGCAGGTCTCCGGTACCGACCTGACGCTCAATCAGAAGACGATCAAGGGAAGCCTCTTCGGCTCGGCCAACCCGCAGTACGACATCGTCAAACTCCTGCGCCTCTACGACGCCGGACAGCTCAAGCTCGACGAGCTGATCACCCAGACCTACACCCTGGACCAGGTGAACGACGGCTACCAGGACCTGCGGGACGGCAAGAACATTCGCGGGGTCATCATCCACGCCGAGTGAATTCCCGACTGTGGGATGCAGCAGCGGCACGCCCGAGGAGCGATCTCCGTCGGGCGCGCCGCTGCGCTGCCCTGGCCGCAACCGCCATCATCGCCACCGAGTCCGCGATTCGGCCGACCTGACGCGCAGGTGTCGCTTCGGCCGGAGTCGGAGGACGAACGTCCGGGTCCTCCTCGACGGCTCCGGCCACTGCGGAGATCGCGTCATCGGCCTGGTGATCCTCGCGGTTCTCGACGACCGCCAGCACCGCCTCGGCAGCCTTCCGAAGTCGATCGACGTCGGCGGTCTCGTCCGGTGGGGCGGAATGCGGGTCGATCATCACCGACCATGCCAGGCCGTGGGCTTCGCGCGTGACGGCCAGCAGGTGGGGATGCAACTGCCGGAACATCATCCGATGGACCCGGCCGAGAGAGAAGAACACGGCGGACGTGGAATCGACGATGAACGCCTCCGCCGCATCGAGACGCCTGGTCGTGACCAGCAACTCGTCGGCCGTGGGCACGGCGTCCCCCGCAGAGTCCGGCCCGCGCGGCGCCTCCTGCGCCATCTGCAGCGCCGTGGTCACGGTCTCCGTCAGCACGTCGAAGTAGTTCCGCAGTCGGGTGGGCAGGACCGGGTCGCCGGGGGTCGTGAGCACCAGGAAGGTCGCGGCCGTGCCGACGGCGGCCCCGGCCAGGGTTTCCTCGATGCGCCATTCCAGGATGTGCGGGTCCAGGACCCCGAGCAGGTCGTAGGACGTCGTCACGATGACGGTGATGAACAGGATGGTCCACATGTACGAGATCGGAAAGAGATAGTAGGCGAGGAACACCGCGGCGACGATCACCACATATTGCGCGGTCGGGTGGTGCCCGACCACGACGACCAGAGCGACCCCGACGACGAGCCCGACCACCGTGCCCTCGACTCTCTTGACGGCCTTGGTGAGGATCGCGCCCCTGCTCGCCACCCCGTTGAAGATCATGAATGCGCTCAGCACCGCCCAGTACCACCGGCTCGCCGAGATGAGCTCGCCCACGCCGATCGCCCCGGCGGTGGCCACCATGACCTGGACCGCGAACCGGCGTGTATCTGGTGGCTTTCGCCCACCTGAGCCCGCCCCCACAGGGACCGGACCGCTGTGCTCCCCGGCCCCGGGGGGCGCAGCGGACACCGGGTGCCGGAGAACGTTGATCGACGACACCCGCGCCGCCGCATCGAACGCAGCCCGCACGGAACCGCTGGTCGTACCGGAACCGCTCGTCGTACCCGGCCGGGCCCCGCTCCCCGTGGTCGCCGTCGTCGGCGTGCCGGCCGCCCCCGTCTCGTGACCCCTGGGTCGCGATCTCAGCACCCCGCGCACCTCGGCTGCCGCGGCGAGCACATCCGGGTCATGCTCCGCGGCGATGCCGTACGCGGCCTGTTCACAGGTGACCTGCATGGCCGACACCCGACGGGCGAGGGTCTCCGCGTCGACGTCCAGGTAGCGGCTCGTCTCGTAGCCGCTCTGCCAGTCGCCGACCGCGCGAGTCGCCGCCGACAGCCGTCCGACCGCGTGATACAGCTTCTCCGGGTCCGGGTTCGGCATGAGGGCCGTGCGTAGGAGATCGTCGGCTCCGGCTCGCGTGCTGGCCAGCAACCGGGCGATCCCAGCGGACGGATTGTCGCGTAGGAGCACACGGCGGATGAGCAGGGCGGTGCCCACAGCCAGCAGCACCAACCCACCGAGCATCGGCAGGTCCCCGAATCCGACGTTCATCACTATGCCGAAGAAGTAGGTGAAGAACCCGAATACCCCGACGGCACTGCCCCGCGGCCCGAACCCCGTCGCCCAGGCGGCGAGACCGGCAAGGAGTATGAAACCGGCCGGCCGGGCGGCGGGCAATGCGTGCAGCGCGCACACCAGCACGGCCGCCAGGAGCCCCGCGGGCACCAGCAACAAGGTCGTGACGAGTCGGGCGCGGGCCGTCGTGTCCTTGACGGCACCCACGGTCGCCCACATGGCGAGAATGCCCGCACCCAGCTCGGCGGCCTCGGGAATGGCTGCCCCGACGTCGGCCACGGCACGTGTCGCCGCGACCACCGATGCGGCGATCGTCACCGCCACCGCGGCGCGCGACGCCTTCAGGAGTCGACGCGCCCCCGGATCACGTGCTGTCGGCGTGAAGAGCAACGGCATGCTCGCATCATCCCACCGCGGCACCTCCCCGCGGCGGCCGTCGCGAACCGGCCGTCGAGAGCCCGGTCGTCGAGGGCCCGGTCGACTACGCCCCGGCGCCCAGCGCGGCGGCGAGCTGTTCGGTCCACGTCGCAACGACCTGCGCCCGGCGGGCCGAGTCATCGGACAACGTGTCGGCCAGCCCGAGCCCGCGCGCGAGATCGAGCGTCGCCTGGACGAGCCGATGGCCGTTCTCGTCCTGCGGTGACACCCCCATCGCCGCCATGATCCGCTGATGGGCGGCACGCGCGAACTTCGCCTCCAGCGGGAGGATGAGTCGCCGCAGAGCAGGGTCGGAAGCCGCTGCGGCCCACACCTGCAGCGCGGCCTTGAACTCGGTTCCGGTGTAGATCGTCACCGCACGATCGACGGCCGCGACGATCCGGTCGACGGTCACACCCTCGGACGGGTCCGCCGGCACCCCGGCGTCATCGCCCGCCGCCGCCGTCATGTCCTCGAAGACCTGCTCGAGCGCGGCGGTGATGAGCGCTTCGCGCGTCGGGAAGTGATGTTGCGCCGCGCCGCGGGACACCCCGGCACGCTCGGCGACGGCGGCCACCGTGGCGGCGGCCCAACCGTCGGCCGCCAGCGCGTCGACCGTCGAGGCCAACAGACGCTGACGGGTCAACCGTGAGCGTTCCTGTTGCGGCGAACGGACATTCGCCGACGACGTGGGCGGGCTCACGACTGCCTCAGTACGACTTCGGCAGGCCGAGGCTGGTCTGCGCGACGAAGTTCAGGATCATCTCCCGGCTCACCGGTGCGATGCGGGCGATGCGGGCGAGGCTCAGCATCGGCGCCAGGCCGTACTCGGTGGTCAATCCGTTGCCGCCCAACGAATGCACGGCCTGATCGACGACCTTCACACACGCCTCGGCGGCGGCGTACTTGGCCATGTTCGCCGGTTCGGCCGCACCCCAGTCGTCACCGGCGTCGTAGAGCGTTGCGGCCTTCTGCATCATGAGCTTGGCCATCTCCAGCTCGACCTTGCCCTGCGCCAGCGGGTGCGCGATCGCCTGATGCGCACCGATCGGCGTCTTCCACACGGTCCGCTCCTTGACATACGAGACGGCCTTGTCCAGGGCGAACCGGCCCATCCCCACCGCCGACGCCGCAGCCATGATGCGCTCCGGGTTGAGACCGGCGAAGAGCTGACTGAGGGCGGCGTCCTCGGACCCGACGAGCGCGTCGGCGGGCAGGCGGACGTCGTCGAGGAACAGCTGGAACTGCTTCTCCGGGTTCTGCAGTTCCATCTCGATCATGGTGTAGGAGAAGTTCTCCGCATCGGTCGGCACGATGAACAGCGCGGGCTTGAGTTTGCCGGTCTTGGCGTCCTCGGTGCGCGCGACGATCAGCACCGCCTGTGCCTGGTCGACTCCGGAGATGTAGACCTTCTGGCCGCTGAGGAGCCAGTCCGAACCGTCACGACGCGCAGTGGTGGTGATCTGATGCGAGTTCGACCCGGCGTCGGGTTCGGTGATCCCGAACGCCATCGTGATCGAACCGTCGGCGAGGCCGGGCAGCCAGCGTTGCTTCTGACCGTCGGTCCCGAAGCGCGCGATCACGTTGCCGCAGATGGCCGGTGAGACCACCAGCATGAGCAGACCCGTACCGGAGGCGGCGATCTCCTCCATCACGATCGCGAGCTCGTACATGCCCGCACCGCCGCCGCCGTACTCCTCCGGAAGGTTGACCCCGATGAAGCCGAGTTTGCCTGCCTCGGACCACAGTTCGTCGGTCTTGCGGCCCGTGCGGGCGCACTCCCGGAAGTACTCCTGCCCGTACTTGGCGGCCAGACCGCGTACGGCAGCCCGCAATTCGGCACGTTCCGGCGTCTCGACGAACGGATTGGTTTCGACGGTCATTGCGGTGCTCCTGTGGTCGGTGGGTGTCGGTGCGCAGACGGGTGGCTCAGGCCTGGTAGCCGAGCCGCTTGGCGGCCAGTCCGGTGAGGATCTCGGTGGTCCCGCCACCGATGCCGATGATGCGCATGTCGCGGTACTGCCGCTCGACCTCGGTGCCGGTCATGTAGCCGAGTCCGCCGTGCAACTGAACAGCCTTGTTGGCCACCCATTCCCCGGCCTCGACGGCGGTGTTCTTGGCGAAACACACCTCGGCGATCAGGTCGTCGGTGGAGGTGACCTTCCGCTCGACGAGCGCGCGGGTGTAGGTCCGCGCGATGTCGATACGACGCGCCATCTCGGTGAGCGTGTCCTGCACCGACTGGCGCGCGATGATCGGCTTGCCGAAGGTCTCGCGGTCACGGGCCCACTGCAGGGTCACGTCGAGGCATCGCTGCGCGCTGGCATAGGCCTGCACGGCGAGACCGGAGCGCTCGGTGACGAAAGCCATGGCGATCTGGGCGAATCCGGAGTTCTCCGGTCCGACGAGATTGGACACAGGCACCCGGGCGTCCACGAAGGACAACTCGGCGGTGTCCGAGCAGCGCCAGCCCATCTTGTCGAGCTTGCGGGTCACGGTGAAGCCGGGGGTGTCCTTCTCGACGACGAGGAGCGAGACCCCGCCGGCACCGGGACCCCCGGTGCGTACGGCCACGACCACGAAGTCGGCCCGGACACCGGAGGTGATGTAGGTCTTGGCGCCGTTGACCACGAAGTGGTCGCCGTCGCGAACCGCCTTGGTGGTGAGGTGCCCGACGTCGCTGCCTCCGCCGGGCTCGGTGATGGCGAGGCTGCCGATCTTCTCCCCGGCCAGCGTCGGCCGGACCCACCGGTCGATCTGGTCGCGATCGCCGGCCGCGATGAGATGCGGCAGCGCGATGCCGTGGGTGAACAGCGAGGCGAAGATCCCGCCCGCGGCACCGGCGTAGTGCAGTTCTTCACCGAGGATCGTGCCGTCGATCAGGTCGCCGCCGGATCCGCCCACCTCCTCGGGGACGCCCAGCCCGAACAGACCGAGCTTGGCCGCCTCGACGTGCAGTTCACGCGGGATGAACCCTTCGCGTTCCCACTCATCTTGGAAGGGAAGAATGTGCTTGTCGACGAATCTGCGCACGGTCGAACGCAATTCGAGTCGTTCCGGTGTCTCCCAGATCGGGCTGGCAATGGGCACCCGTATCTCCTGTCTGTGGTGTGAGGATGTCGAAAACACTAGGGGCAGCGCGGCTCAGGACTGTCCGAGCGGGGCGCGGCCCTGCCCCGGGGGGCCGGCGAAACACTGTGCGATGCCGGACCATTCGACGGCGTCGGCACCGATGATCTCGAGGTTCAGGTCGGCCGGTGCCCGGCGCTGGGTGACGAGGCAGCAGAAATCCAGTGCCGGGCCCCGCACCATGTTCGCCGCGTCGGACGGGCCCCACGTCCACAGCTCGCCCGACGGCGCGGTCAGCTCGTAACCGAACGGCTCGGCCGGCGGGGTCTTGCCGTTGACCAGGTAGGCGAAGTCGCGGGTGCGCACGCCGATGTGCGCGACGCTGCGGATCCTGTCGGTGGGCAGGACGGTCACGCCGAGTGCGTCGGCGATGTCGAGCCCGTGCGCCCAGGTCTCCATGAGCCGCGCGGTGGCCATGGAGGCCGCCGACATCGGGGGGCCGAACCACGGGACCTTCACCCCGTGGGGCACCTCGCGCAGAGCGGCGGCGAGGCGGTCGCGTGCGACGCGCCAACCGGCGAGGAGCTCCTCGGACGGCGCACCGGCTCCCGCAGAGGCAGCCTCGTCGACGTAGTTCTCCGGATTGTCGCCCACGGCCGCGGTGAGCAGCTCGGCGAACTTGTCGGGGTCGGTGACGGCGAGGGTCGCGACCTCGTCGGTCCACCGCAGGTGTGCGATCTGATGGGCGATCGTCCAGCCGGCGGCCGGGGTCGGTGTGGCCCACCCGGCATCGTCGAGGTCGGCCACGAGGGCGTCGAGCTGCGCGGACTCGGCCTCGAGATCGGCGACGACGCCGAGCACGGCGGAGTGTCGGTCGGATGACATGAGATCACCCTCACACAGCGACCGAAACAAATCAAGCGCGCTTGATTGTTTTCCCGGCCGATGCCGCCCGGGCCCTCCGGGCGGTGCGGCTCAGGCGTAGTGGACGTCGACGGTGGCGCGACTCAGGAGCACGTCGTCGTAGGACCTCATCGTGGCCTCGAAAGACGAGATGCGTCGCCCGGCCTTGATCGGCGTCACCTCGACGATGACCTCGCTGCCGTCGACCGCAGGCGAGCGGTAGAAGCCGATCGCCATGTCCCCCAGCGAGTACGTCTGCCCGGGTGCGGCGTGGAGCTGCCCGGCGAACGAGGCCGCCTGCCCGACGATCGTCGCGATCACCCCGCCGTGCATCGTGCCGAACATGTTGCCCATCCAGGGATCGGTCGCGCTGCGGAACCGGATGCCGGTGTCGCGGTCGGCGGCGCCGTCGAGCACCTCCACCCGGCCGTTGAGCATCTGGGTGAGCGGGCCGGGTTCGCGCATCTTGGTCGCGATCTCCTCGACCACCGCACGCCCGGTCATCGATGACGGGATCGACTCCGGCAGCGCCACGTCCCGACAGTCGACGCACTCCGGCACGGCCGTCCCGATCTCCGAGGTCGGGGACGTACCCGTGGGCGCCCGCCCGACCCGCACATTGCGGGCGGTCCCCACACAGGACAGTCGGCCGCCACCCGTACGGATCTCCACCGAGGTGGTCCCCCAGGCGTCGTCGTGCATCACCACTTCGGCACGACCCGAGATCAGGTCACCCACCTCCGCGCGGCCGAGAGTCGACATCGACAGCCGGGCCTGCAGTGTGGCGGCTGCGGGATCATCGTGGACGCGGTGGAACGGGATGCCGCCGAGATGGTCGAACAGCACGGCGAGCGCGGGGAGCTCGATCAACCCACGGTGATCGAGGAACCGGGCACACAGCTTCTGCGATGCTTGCACCCTCGCGTCCGACAGCGAGATGTCACCGACATGGAATGCGGACAGCGGATCGTGCGGCTCGCTCATGAACTCTCTTGTATCAGCGATCCAGCGGAGAACTCGCATTGAGGAGTCCAACATCACTCCCGTACGCTGGGGCGCGCAACGTGTCCAGAGTGACGGGAGATACACATGGGACGCAAGACTGTGGCAACCATCGGAGCGATCGCGGCAGTGGGCGCACTGAGCACCGGGGCCGCGACCGCGTACGCGGCACCGGCCGAACGCGCGCTGAGCGTGGAGCAGATCCCGAACGCGGGCATCACCGTCGGTTCCAACGGGGTCACCGGAGGATTCGCCGCGATGGTCCTGGCCACCGCCACCGAGCCCGGCGTCACCCGGTTCACACTGAACACCGACCCCACCCAGGCGTGCTCGACCAACCTCAGCGACGCCAAGGTCGGCATCACGTGGCAGAACAAGACGACCGGACTGTCCGGCGATGAGGTGTTCGCCGCCTGCACCGACGGTCGCGCGTCCGACGGCGTCGCGGTCGCGACCGGCACGGGGCCGATCGAGTTCACCACGACGATCCTCGGCCAGGGCGACAAGACGTTCACCGTCGTGCCCGGAAACGGCACTTTCACCCGCTAGCCTGCCCTGCCGGGGGCGTCGCGACGCCCCCGGCAGGCACGCAGTAGACAATTTTTCAGATCTGTACACACGCCGGGTGAACACGTTCTAGATTTGGCCGCATGGCCGAGACAGTCACCCAGCTCCTGCAGGCACGCGCCGACGACGACAACCTCGCGATCACCTACGAGGGACGCCAGTGGACGTGGCGGGAATACATTCGCGACGCCGAGAAGACAGCGGCAGCGATCCTCGCCATCGCCGACAGTTCACGTCCGATGCACGTCGGCACCCTCCTCGGCAACACCCCGGACATGCTCATCGCGCTGGCCGCAGGCGCTCTCGGCGGATATGTCACCGCCGGCATCAACAACACCCGTCGCGGCGAGGGCCTGGCCGCCGACATCATCCGTGCCGATTGCCAGATCCTCATCACCGACGCCGAGCACCACCCACTGCTCGACGGACTGGACCTCCCCGGCGTCACCATCCTCGACACCTCGTCGCCCCGATGGACCGAGATGGTCTCGGCCGCAGGCGACTTGGCGCCGCACTCGGTGCCCACCGCGATGGACACCTTCATGCTGATCTTCACCTCGGGCACCAGCGGCAACCCCAAGCCGGTTCAGTTCGCGCACATGATGATCCCGTTCGCCGGTCCGGTCCTCGCCGACAAGTACGACATCGGCCCCGGCGACGTCTGCTATCTGTCGATGCCGCTCTTCCACAGCGCCGCGCTCATGGGCGGGTACTGCGTGGCCCTGTGCGGTGGCGCCGCGATCGCACCCGCCAAGTTCTCGGCGTCGACCTTCCTCGACGACATCCGCCGCTACAACGCGACCTACATGAACTACGTGGGCAAACCTCTCGCCTACATCCTCGCCACCGAGGAGAAGCCCGACGACGCCGACAACCCACTGCGCGTCGCCTTCGGCAACGAGGCCACCGACCGTGACATCGATGATTTCGCAGCACGTTTCGGCTGCACGGTATGGGACGGGTTCGGTTCCACCGAGCTCGCCATCATCATCACCCGTGAGCCCGGGACCCCCCATGGCTCGATCGGCAAGGGCTTCCCCAATGTCGCGGTGTACAACGCCTCGACGCTGACCGAGTGTCCGCGCGCCGAATTCGACGAGACCGGCGCACTCGTCAACGCCGACGAGGCGATCGGCGAGCTGGTCAACGTCGACGGCGGTGGCATGTTCATGGGTTACTACAACGATGCCGACGCCACCAGCGAGCGACTCCGCGACGGCAAGTACTGGTCGGGGGATCTGGCCTACAAGGACGCCGACGACTGGATCTACCTCGCCGGCCGCACCGGCGACTGGATGCGGGTCGATGGCGAGAACCTGGCCGCCGGACCGATAGAACGCATCCTCCTGCGCATCCCCGAGGTCAATCGTGTTGCCGTGTACGCGGTTCCCGACGAACACGTCGGCGATGCGGTGATGGTCGCGATGGTGCTGCAGGACGGTGTCGAACTGACTCCGGAGTCGTTCGCCGACCAGCTCGCCGCGCAGGCCGACCTCTCACCCAAGGCGTGGCCGGCCTTCGTGCGCATCGCCGACGACCTGCCGACCACCGCGACCAACAAGATCCTCAAGCGCACACTCAAGTCCGAGGGTGTCACCGCGGGATCGGGAACGCTGTGGGTTCGCGAACCCCGATCGCGTATCTACCGTGAGGCCGTCGGCGCGAACGCCTGACGACCGTCATGGAGCAGCTCACCGAGCTCGGCTATTACGCGCTGTCGCGTCACCCCGTCACCCCACGCGAACTGGCCGGCGAGGCCCGCCACGCCGAGGACATCGGCCTGGGAACCGCTTTCGTCTCCGAACGCTTCAACGTCAAGGACGCCGCCGCGCTGTGCGGCGCCCTGGCCGGCGCGACGGAGACGCTCGGGATTGCGACGGCCGCAACCAATCACAACACCCGGCATCCGATCGTCACCGCGACCATGGGCGCCACGCTCAGCGAGTTGTCCGGCGGGCGGTTCGCGCTGGGGCTCGGACGCGGGATCACCCCGCAATGGCAGATCCTCGGGCTGCCGATCGTCACCGGCGCCGCGCTGGCCGACATGACCGGACTCCTGCGCCGGCTCTGGGCGGGCGAGATGGTGGTCGGGCACGACGGTCCGGCCGGCTCCTATCCGTTGCTGACTCTCGGCGTCGACCTGGAAGCGCCGCCGCCGATCCTGCTGGTCACGATGAGCCCCAAGACCCTCGAGCTCGCGGGTGCGATCGCCGACGGCGTCGTCCTGCACACGTACTTCAGCGACAACGCGACCCGCCGCGCCGTCGCCTGTGTCCGGGAGTCCGCCGAACGCGCGGGCCGCGACCCGGCGTCGATCCGGATCTGGTCGGTCGTGGCGACGGTCGGCGACCATCTCGACGAGACCGACCGGCTACGACGGCTCCATGGGCGACTGGCAACCTACCTACAGGGCTATCCGGATCAGCTCATGGGCGCCAACGGATGGGATCCGGTCGACCTCGAACGTGTCCGCGCCACCGCCGCGTTCGCCGGTGCCCGGGGTCCCATCGATGCCACCGCCACGGCCGAGGAGCTCGTCGAGCTCGCCGACGCCATCCCCGCCTCATGGGTGTCGGACTGCGCCGCCGGTTCACCGTCGGACTGCGCCGAGACCGTCGCCGAACAGTTCGATCTCGACGTCGACTCGGTGATCCTGCACGGCGCCACCCCCACCGAGCTCGCCCCCGTGGTGGAGGCCTATCGCGACATACGACCCGACCGCGCGGGCGGGTTGCCGGTGAATCCCGGAAGGATGCGCTCATGACCGCGATTCCGTCGGGAGGGACGATCGGGATACCCACCAGCGCCGAACAACTCACGCCGGCATGGCTGTCGGCGTTCCTGGCCGAGAACGGTCACGACGCGACCGTCGAGTCGGTCGTCGCGCAGGCGGTGGGCACCGGTCAGATGGCGGGGTCGTACCGACTGACGCTCGAGTATGCAGAACCGACGGACCTGCCCCCGACGCTGGTCGCCAAGCTCGCGACCGGTGCGCCGGAGCAGCGGGAGTTCGGATCGGGGGTGTTCCGCAACGAGGTCCGGTTCTATCGGGAACTCGCCGACGGTTTCACGGTGCCCATCCCACGCTGTTACGCGGCCACGATATCGGCGGCGAGCACCGAGTTCGTCCTGCTGCTCGAGGACATGGGGGCCGCCGTCCAGGGCGACCAGATCGCCGGGTGCTCACCGGCACAGGCGGAATCGGTTGCCGTGGCCGCCGCGGGGTTGCATGCCCCGCGGTGGAACGACCAGACGCTGCTCGACGCCATGCCGCTCCCGGGTGATGCCGAACGCGAGATGCTGGAGTCCATCCTCGAGCCGATGGCCGCCGTCTACCGCGAGCGCTTCTCCCCCGACGCCCGGAGTTCCGCGGCCATCGACTGGCTGGTCCGCGAGGGCGGCGCCTGGCTCGTGGCGCCGCTGCAGAACACCGGACTGATCCACGGCGACCTCCGGGTCGACAACATCCTGTTCGGCCCGTCGGGAGAGGTGACGGTGATCGACTGGCAGACCATCACCACGGGCAATCCCTTGCGCGACATATCGTTTCTGCTCAGCACGAGCCTCACGACGGAGGACCGTCGCAGGCACGAGCGGGGCATCGTGGCGTCGTATCACCGCGCACTGGTCACCGAAGGTGTCGCCGACTACACACTCGACCAGTGTTGGGACGACTACGTCGGCAACCTGATCCAGGCCCCGATGATCATCGTGTTCGGTTCGGCCGCAGCACAACCCACTGAACGGGGCAATGCCATGTTCGACGCCATGCTGTCCCGCAGCGCGGCGGCGATCGATGATCTCGCGCCCGGAGGTCTCACGCCGTGACATGCCTGGTGATCGGCGGCAACGGATTTCTCGGCTCGCGGCTGGTCCGCCACCTCGTCGACACCGGCGAACCCGTCCGGGTCCTCACCCGGGCCACGAGTGATCTGCGCACCCTGTCGGGCCTCGACGTCGAGCACGTCACCGGCGAGCTGTTCGACGCCGACGCCGTGCGTTCGGCGATGGACGATTGCGATGTGGTCTTCCACTGCGCCGTCGACACGCGGGCGTGGCTGCGCGATCCGGCACCGCTGTATCGCACCAATGTCGACGCCTTGCGCGCGGTGCTGGATGTCGCCGCCACGCAGCCGTTGCGGAAGTTCGTGTTCACGAGCACGGTTGCCACCATCGGACGCGTCCACGGACGCCCCGCCACCGAGGACGATGCCTTCAACTGGTCCGGGCACGCTCCGGAGTACGTGAAGTCGCGGGTCGCGGCCGAGGACCTGCTACTCGGTTACGCCCGGGACGGCGCCGTGCCCGGGGTCGCCATGTGTGTCGCCAACACCTACGGTCCGGGAGATTGGCAACCGACGCCGCACGGATCGTTCGTCGCGGGCGCCGCGCTCGGAAAGTTGCCCTTCACCATTCGCGGCTGCCGTGCCGAGTCGGTCGGGGTCGACGACGCCGCCCGCGCCCTGGCGCTCGCCGCCGATCGTGGCGAGGTGGGCGAACGCTACATCGTGGCCGAGCGTTCGATCGACATCGAGGAGATCGTGGCCGTCGCCGCGCGCACCGCGGGCCGGGAACCTCCCCGACTCGTACTGACCAAACCCGCGCTCTATGCCTGCGGCGCACTCGGTTCCGCACGGGCTACGGTCACCCGAAAGCCGGTGCGGCTCACCGTTCCATCGGTCCGGCTCATGCATTTCATGTCCGAGATGGACCACAGCAAGGCCGAACGCGACCTCGGCTGGCAGCCGGGGCCGGTCACCGATGCCATCGCCGAGGGCGCGCAGTTCTGGATCGAACGCAGGGCCGCGCGACCACACAGTCGGACGCCCGCCGATGCCCCCTCTGCTGAGCCGCCCCCGCCAGCCGAATAGTACCGAGGCTCCAGCCGGCCCACAGCCGGCCGCGATCCTTCTGCCGGCCGAGTAGGGACGAGGCGCCAGCCGAGGACCGCGATCGAGGCCCCTGGTGACCGGCACACCCGATCTGTATGACGTGGCGAGCAAACATGTTGCTGCACAAACCTACTCGCACTGTGGATGGCCGAGCAGATTTGTCGGTGGTCGGGTCTACCTTGGTGGTTATCGGATGACCGGTCAACCAGACCGGGCCACAGCACTTTCGGAGTCACCGTGACGGCATGGACCGATCTACCGGGCGAGTTCATCGCCGGGGTCGATCGTGCCCGGTCGGCCCAGTTCGACACCACATCCCACATGGCTGCCCTGGGTGCGATCCGGGCCGGGGAATCCTATCTCGCCTGGTGCCGTTACGACACGATCCTCGTCCTGTGTGACCGTCTGTTCACCCCCGCCGCAAACAGCTACATCACAGATGGTTTCGCCGACGTGGTGGCCCGTGTCGGCCGGGAAGCCGCGATCACCCGCTACCAGGCAGAGCTACTCGTCAACGAAGCACTGTGCCTGCGCGACCGGCTACCGCAGGTGTTGGCCACGCTGCGTGAGGGCATCACCTCCCGCAAACAGGTGCAGGACATCATCGCCCGCACCAACCTTGTCTGCGATGGCGACCGGCTGGACCCCGACGATCCCGACAGCCGGCCGATCATCGAGGTCCTCGACGAATCGATCGCCGGCCTGCTCCGTAACCGGGCCGGGTCGTGGTCGACGGCCGGTCTGCGGGATATGGTCGACCGCCTGGTGCTCGGCTGCGATGTCGACGCGGTACGCGAACGCCGCCGCGAAGCACTGGACAAACGTGGCGTGTGGACTCGCACCCTGGCCGACGGCACCGGTGAGATCACCGGGGTGATGGCCGCGGAGAACATCCGCATCGCCGCCACAGCCGTGCACGCGTTGGCCGATTCAGCATGTGCCGACGACCGACGCACCCGTAGTCAACGTAGCTCCGATGCCATGTTCGCCCTGCTGACCGGCAGCGGATTCAACTGCCTGTGCGGCCAGGATGACTGCACCGCCACCATCCCCGACCCCGCCACCGCCTCGGTGGGTACCGAGGTTGTCATCCACGTCGTCACCGACACCGGCACGCTGGCCGGGGCCTCCGGACCGGGCTGGGTGGATGGTCACGGCGTCATCTGCGACGAGCACGTCCGTGACCTCGCCGCCCGCAAGGACGCGGTCATCAGATCGGTCACCCCGGTGCGGACACCGCCGACAAGCATCGTCGCCGCCGACCGCACGACCGACACCGACGACGCCGACGACACCTCGAGAACAGAGCATCTCGCCGGGCCGCAGCCGAAGTCGTATGCACCGGAACCGGAACCGGCACCGGCACCGGACACGGCTCGGGATGGTGTTGTGGTGGTGTATCCGGGTTCTCAGCCCGGCGATCCGTACCGGCCGACCGCGTCGTGTGTCGATTTTGTGCGTGTGCGGGACGGCTACTGCACCGAACCAGGTTGCACGCGGTCAGCATTCAGTGCTGATGTCGATCATGTCGTCGAATACGATCGTGTCTTTCCCCGCCAGGGCGGGAAGACCTCGAGTGAGAACCTCAACGCCAAATGCCGGGCCGGGCACCTGCTCAAAACTCATGGCGACTGGGTGGATGTGCAGTACCGCGACACCGACGGCCGCCTGGTCACCGAATACGTCACCCCGGAAGGGTTCACCATCCCCGGCGAGGCCGAAACCCTCGAAGATCTGTTCCCCAACCTGCGACGAATCCGCTTCGAACAGGCGTCCCAAGCCCCACCCACACCACGCGTGATCGGGCCGGACCGCACACCCCGTCCCACCACCGACCGCACCGCCGCCAAACACGCACGGCGGAGAGCCGAGCGTGCCCGCAACAAGGAACGGCGCGACAAGGAACGGCGCGACAAACAGCACCACGACGCCGCGCAGCGCGACACCGAGCAGAAAGCCCACGCCGACTCGCTCGCGCGGGAGCTCACAGACGACCCACCGTTCTGACGTTGTCGAGGTCAGGTCACCAGGGCTTCCCGTACCTGACCGGGCGTCACGCCAGGATGTCGGCCAGTTCTGCGAGACTGTAGGGCGAGGTGTCCTTGTGGTCGCGGTAGGCGACGAAGCTCGCCTGCTGCGATTCGAACCGTCCGATGAAACCGCCTGCGGCGCTGAAGATGTTGCCGGTGATGTGTTCGGCTGCGTCGCCGGCGAGGAATACGTACAGCGGCGCCACGTACTCCGGTGGCGCCGGGTCGAGCGCCGCGTCGCGGGTGAGGTCGTCGAGGATTCCCCGGCGGTGCAGACCTTCGATGTGGGCGATGTAGTCCTCGCCGGTCGACAACCGCGATTTCGCGCCGGGCATCACCACATTCACCCGGACACCGTCGTCGCGGAGATCTGCGGCGGCGGCCAGTGCCAGCGCGTTGACGCCGCCCTTGGCCGCGGGATAGCCGCTGCCCCCGAACATGCCGAGTGATGCTGCCGAACCGGTCAGCACGATCGACCCGGCACGCTGTTCGGCGAAGATCCGCCCGGACGCCTGCACCAGATGGAACGCACTCATCAGGTGTGCGTCGACCTGCGCGCGGAAGTCCTCGGGCGCGATGGTCAGGACAGTCGATCCCGGGGGCTCGGCGATTCCCGCGCAGTTGATGGCGATGTCCAGGGCACCGAACTCTTCGAGCGCGACGTCGACCATCGTCTGGGCGACACCGTCGTCGCCGGCCGACCCGCACACCCCGACCGCGTAACCGCCACCGCCACGGATCTCGGTCACGGTGTCGTCGACGGCAGCCTTGTCGCGGCCGTTCACCACCACCGAGACCCCCTGTCCCGACAGGGCGTAGGCCACCGCGAGGCCGATGCCGCGCGTCGAACCGGCGACCACGGCCACCCGGCCGCCGAGGCCGGCGCCGCCGGGTGACCAGCCCCGCCCTGTCGTCACGCCGAACTGCTCACCGGCGTGATCGGGATCGAGCGTCCGCGGTCGACGAACTCGAAGCTCGCACCGCCGCTGAAGCGGGCGATGGCGACCTCGCCGGACTCCCGCCGCGCAGTCTCCGAAGTCGCGATCCGAACCTCCAGCGCACCGTCGACCTCGGTGGCGCCCTCGACGGACAGGTGGGGGTTCACCGCCGTCGCGGCCGCCTGGAGCGGTTCGAGGTGATCGGCGTCGATGATCGACATCCAGCCACCGTCGGCCATCGCGTCGGAATCCCGCGGTATGCGGACGACGACGCTGTCGCCGTCGGCCGCCGCGGTCACCCCGGTGTAGCGCTGCGGGCCGAAACAGGGATGCACCGCCAGCACATCGGCGAGACCGGCCGCGTCGGCGGTCAGGTCCAGCGCGGCCCGGAGACGATCGGCGGCCAGGCCGGCGATGCCGATGAGCTGTTTGCGGAAGATCTCGACGACCTGTTCGTCGGTCTCGGCGTACCTCCGCAAGCTGAGGAGGAATCCCAGCGACAGCAACTGATGTTGCAGCGCAACCTCTTCGGAGATCCGCACCAGCGCCGACGACGACCATTCGACGAACTGCAGGTCCTCCACGAGCGGCCCGCGGTAATCGACCCATCCATCGGTCGCCGAGGGATCGATGGCCGAGAGCTCGATCTGTCCCGCCCGCGTGGCGAACATCTTCTCGGCGTCCGGTGGCAGTGGCAGTTCGTCGCGGTCCGGTTCGATGGTGACCGTCCACTCGCAGTGCGGTTTCCGGTCGGCAGGCCGACGCGGCGGACGATGCACCGGCCGGATCCTGGCGCGGCGGTTGGTCGCGATGGCAGTGGCGTCGAAGGTGGGGTCCTCGATGTCGTGACACATGGTGGTGACGTAGTCGTCGCCGAGGGGCTCGACGTCGAGCAGCGCGCCGCAATGGTCGAGAACGAACGAGCCGTGGTACTTGTCGTCGACCCGGTACCGGAAGTCCATGAACTGTGGGGGCGCACCGATGTCGAGTTGCAGGCACTTGAACATGTCCTCGACGCCGTCGCCGTCGATGCCGAGCGCGGTCCGGACCCGGTGTGTGTACACCGGACTCGCGGCCATCCACTCTTCGATGGCGATCGTGCCCATCACATCACGCCCGAAGGCACTGATGAGATGCGCCATGCCGCTGCGGTCGATCATCTGCCCGGACAGCAGAAGTTCGGGCACCAGCACGGCGAGCTGGTCCTGACTCAGACCTTCATAGGTCGGGGCTGTGGAAGTCATGTCAGATCACCAGAAGGGTACGGGCGCCTTGCCGAAGTCGTACCACCCCGGCAGGTTTCCCGGCGCCGACTTCTCGACCCGCTTGAGCATCCCCTCGCTCATCGCGTTCTTCTGCATCATCTCGATGAACAGCGCGGACACGTTGCCGTAGTCGAAGAAGTCTCGCTGCCAGGAGAACTGGAAGTTCCCGCCGTACTTGAACCAGCTGCCCTGGATGCCCTCGAGTGCGTAGTGGGAGCCGTCCTCACGGGTGCCCTCGTAGACCTGCTTCCACAAGCCGATCATGTCGCCGGTCCGGTCGTCGATCACCCAGTTCTGGTACGGGTACTCCCAACCCTCGAGACCCTCCATCTCCTGCCCGAGTGCGAGGTCGCGGATCTCGTCGCGGCCGACGGCCATGAAGTCCTTCTTGGGACCGTAGTTCCATCCGTAGGTGGCGTCCTCGGTGTAGAACTGCGCCAGCGGCTTCCAGTCGCCGGCCTTCTCCGCCTCGATGTTGGCGTCGAGCCAGCGCTGCTTCATCTCTTCCAGTTCGGCACGATCAAAAGCCATGTCTGTCACCTTCACTCGTCGTTGATGTGGGCTGGGGGGTTCGGTCAGGGGTTCGGGTCTTCGACGATGCGCAGCGCCTGCGTCGGGCAGTACTGCACAGCGGCCTCGACCTCGGCGCGCCGGGATTCGTCTGGGTCGGCGTCGAGGATCTCCACATGGTCCATCCGCGCGGCGAAGACGTCGGGGGCCTCCAGCTCGCACATGCCATGCCCCTGGCACAGATCCAGGTCGACCTCGACGCGCATCAGCGTGCCTGCCGCTTGCGGTAGGCGACCCGGCACGGTTGCTGCAGCTGCACGACCATCTTGGAATGGTCGTTGCGGTAGGTCTCCGAGGGCTGGAGCATCTCGAACTCGTAGTTCTGGAAGAGCACCGAGAAGATCGCCTTGAGCTGCATGATCGCGAACTGCGCACCGACGCAACGGTGCCGGCCGGCGCCGAACGGAATCCATGTCCACCGGTTGACCAGATCCTCTTGACGGGGCTTCTCGTAACGATCCGGATCGAAGGTGTCGGCGCCCGGGAAGTCCTCCGGCAACCGGTTGGAGACCGCGGGCGAGACCGCGATCGACTGCCCGGCCTTCACCAGGTAGTCCTCCACGTGGAAGTCCTTCTGCACCACGCGCATCAGTACGATCAGCGGCGGGTGCAGCCGCAGTGCCTCCTTGAGCGCGTTCTCGAGCTGCGGCATCTGCCTGGTGTGCGCGAAGGTGTACTCGGGCCGTTCACCGGCCGGCGTCTCGCCGTAGATCTCGTCGAGTTCGCCGTACACGCGAGCCATGTACTCCGGATTGCGCAGGAGCTCGATGAGGGTCCACGCCGCGGTGCCCGACGTCGTGTGGTGCCCGGCGAACATCATCGAGATGAACATGCCGGTGATCGTGTTGGCGTCGAAGCCGACCTGGACCAGCACGTCCATCAGGTCACGATCTTCTTTGTTCTCGGTCGGATTCGCGATCCGCTCGTCCATCACCCCCTGGATGAACTCCACCAGTTCGGCACGCGCCTCGTCGCGCTTGCGGAAGCTCTCGATGTCGGCGTTGTAGTCCACGTAGGCGATGGGGTCGGTCCCCTTCTCCAGGTCGTGGAAGAGGTGCGCGATGTGACCGTTCAACCGCTCACGGAACTTTCGTCCGATGAGGCACGCCGACGAGGTGTACAGCGTCAGCTCGGAGAAGAAGTCGAGCAGGTCGATCTCACCTTCGTCACCCCACTCGGCGATGATGCGCTCGGCTTCGTTGGGGATCGTCACCGCGTGCTGCTTCATGTGGGAGCCCTTGAGCGCCGAGTTGTGGATCGCCTTGGAGCGTTCCTCGGGACTCGTGTCGAAGACGACGCCCTCACCGAACACCGGGGTCATGAACGGGTAGGCCGCGGCCTGGTCGAGGTCCTCTTCCGGCGCGCGGAAGAACTCCTCGTTGGCGGCCGCACCCGATACCAGCACCACCTCGCGGTCGGCGAGCTGGAACATGCCCACGTCGCCACATTCCTCGCGCACGCGCCAGAACAGGGAGATGGGGTCGCCGGCCAGTTCGTCGAGGTGTCCGTGTTCGCCCTCACCACCCGAGACGCGATTCGGTTGCTTCAGACCTGATTCGCTGATGGCGGTCATCAGTCCGTCCCCTTCTCCTGTGTTGCCTGTCGTGGTTGTTTCGAGACCGCACCCTCGGCCTCCACCTCGACCGATCGCATGTGGGCGCCCCGCGGCATGGTGACCATGGCCGCGACCGCCTGCGCGATGTGTTCGGGTGAGAGGAAGTTGCCGTGCCGGGCCAGCCCGTGCTTGATCCAGTCGTTGAGCATGTGTTCGGTGGTCTCGGGGTCGAGGTTCATCCCCATGCCGGTCAGTGTCTGACCCGGACGGACCACACCGGCGCGGACGCCGGTGCCCTCGAGTTCGAGCTGGATGGTGGTGACCAGTCCGTCGATACCCGACTTCGCCGCCACATATGCCGACGACCACGGTCGGGGGTGGATCGCCACGTCGGACCCGATGAACACGAAATCGCCACGCGCACGGTCGATCATGCCGCCGATCACCGCACGGTAGATACGATATGCGCCGGTGAGGTGGATGTTGACCTGATCGGCGAACTGGTCCGGACTCGTCTCGTAGGAGAGCCCCACGGCCAGATCGCCGGCACCGGCGATCACGATCTCGAGTTCGCCGAGGGCGGCTTGCGCCTTGGCGATGCAGTCGATGACCGACTGTCCGTCGGTGACGTCGAGGGGCACGGCGACGGCTTCACCGCCGGCGGTGGTGATCTTGTCGGCCAGTTCCTGCAGTTTCTCCACACGGCGGGCCGCCAGAGCCACGGGATAGCCTGCTGCGGAGAGGTATTCAGCGGTCGCGGCGCCGATGCCCGACGATGCTCCCGCGACGAGGACCGGACGACGCTCGGGGTGGGGACGAAAAGCCATCAGCGCACCGTCACCTTCACCGGGAGCTCGGCGAAGCCGCGCACGTTGACCGAGTGCACACGCACCGCCTTGTCCATGTCGATGTCGACGGAGCGGATCGACCTCACGACCTCACCGAGCCCGATGTTGGCCTCGAGCCGCGCGAGGTGCGCACCGAGGCAGAAGTGCGCGCCGAGACCGAAACTCATCAGCGCCTGGCCGTTGTCCCGCCCGATCAGATACCGGTCGGCGTCCGGACCGAACACCTCTTCGTCGCGGTTCGCGGAGCCGACGAGCAGAAGGACCCGATCCCCGGCGGGGATCACGAAGTCGCCGTAGGGCGCATCCTCGATGACCCGGCGCACCACGATCTGGGTGGAGTTGTCGTAACGCAGCGTCTCCTCGGTCCACTGCGGCACCACGAGTTCGGGGTCGTCGAACACCTTGGCCATCTCGTCGGGATTCCGCCAGCCCCAATACAGCGCATTCGCAAGCAGTTTGGTGGTGGTCTCGTTTCCGGCGACGACCATCAGGACCATGAAGCCGACGATCTCGTCCTCGGTGAGCCTGATCTTCTCGCCGGTCTCGTCGTCGTCGATCTCGGCTTCGATCAGCGCCGAGACCAGGTCCTCGCCGGGATTCTTCCGACGGTCGGCGATCAGTTCCGAATAGTATTTGTGCAGTTCGATGTAGGCGTAGACCGCCGCCTCGGGCAGGTCGAGGTCCCCGTCCTCGCGATGGAGGAGAAGATCGGACTGGTGGCGGAGCCGGCCGCGGTCGGCTCCGGGAACGCCGAGCAGTTCCGAGACCACGTCCATCGGCAGAAGCGCGGCGAAATCATGGACGTAGTCGAATTCGCCCATGTCCAGGCACTTGCTCCAGTGCTGGTGCGTCAGCGCGGTGATGCGGCCGGTGAGTTCGTTGACCCGGCGCGGGGTGAACCCCTTGGACACCAGCTTGCGGATGCGCATGTGCTTGGGATCGTCCATGGCCAGGAACGACATCGACTTGTGCGCGTCGGGACCGTAGGCCGAGGGGTCCATCGAGACGCCCCAGCTGTTCGAGAGGCGTTGGGTGTCACGGAATCCCGCGCGGACGTCCGCATGGCTCGCGAGCGCCCAGAAATCCCGCTCCGCGTTGAAGTACACCGGCGACTCCGACCGGAGCCGCAGGTAGGTGGGATACGGATCCTCGTGAAAGTCATAGGCATACGGGTCGAAGGGGAGCTGCTGCTCCATCCCCGACACCGATGTCGTTTCGGTCATCACTTCTCCATCAGTAGATGTGCGGCTGCGACAAGGCGTTCGGAGGTCTGCTCGTAGGTCATGTGCCCCATGCCGGCGTAGACCAGGCCGCCGGCGTAGATCATCTCCAGGGCGTCGAGCAGGGGTCCGGGGTTCTCCGGATCCTCTTCCAGTGCCGCCGCGAGACGCCGGCGGATGAAGGCGCCGATCCGTACGCGGAGGTGTTCGACGTCGGGGTCGGTACCCAGCAGCGCCACGGTGACCGCGCCGCCGAGCTGCCCCTCCCCCGCCACCACGAGCGCAACCTCACGCAGTACCTGCGCGACGCGTTCGGCGATCGGCGCGGTCCGGTCCGGTTCGGTGACGCCGTTCGAGAGGCGGCGCCAGAACACCTCGGCGACGAGGTGGCTCTTCGACGAGAAATAGGTGTATGCGGTGGCGGGCGCGACGCCGGCGATCTTGGCCACCGAACGGACGGTCAGCCCGTCGAACCCCTCGGCGTTCAGGACGTCGACCGCGGCATCGGTGAGCCGGGTGACCGTTTCGGCCTGCTGCTGGGTCAAGCGCCGGCGAGTGGATTCCTGAGACACGGGGCTGGACATGTGAGCCACGCTACACTAGGTTTGAACGCGAGTCCAGACACCTGTCCAGATGGAGTTCCACCTCATGACCCTTCGTCCCGCATCCGCCTCTGATCTGCTGATCGACGGCAAACTCACCCCAGGCAGCGGCGGGGTCTTCGACGTCGTCAACCCGGCGACAGAGGAGGTCATCGGGCAGGCAGCCGATGCCACCGCCGCCGACATGGACGCCGCGATCACCGCAGCCCGCAACGCCTTCGACACCACCGACTGGTCCCGTGACCACGCCTTCCGTGCGCACTGCCTGCGTCAACTGCGCGACGCGCTGCTCGCGCACGCCGACGAGTTCCGCGAACTCACCATCGCCGAGGTCGGCTGCCCGTCGTTCCTCACCCACGGCCCGCAGTTCGAGGGTCCGGTGACCGATCTCGGGTACTTCGCCGACCTCGCCGAGAGCTACGAGTGGAGTCGCGACCTCGGCAAGGCCAAGCCCATGGGGATCAAGAACCACCGCGAGCTGCGGTCGGAGGCCATCGGCGTCGTCGGCGCGATCACCCCGTGGAACTTCCCGCACCAGATCAACTTCGCCAAGATCGGCCCGGCACTCGCGGCCGGCTGCACCGTCGTCCTCAAACCCGCCCCGGACACCCCGTGGTGCGCGGCGCTCGTCGGCAAGGTCGTCGCCGAGGAGACCGACTTCCCGCCCGGTGTTCTCAACGTCGTCACCTCCACCGACCACGAACTCGGTGCGCAACTGAGCACCGACCCGCGCGTCGACCTGGTCTCCTTCACCGGCTCCACCGCGACCGGCAAGAAGGTGATGGTCGCCGCCGCGGAAACACTGAAGAAGGTGTTCCTCGAACTCGGCGGCAAGTCGGCCTTCATCGTGCTCGACGACGCCGACATCGGATCTGCCTGCGCGATGGCCGCTTTCAACGTCGTTACCCATGCCGGTCAGGGCTGTGCCATCACCACCCGCCTGGTGGTCCCGCGCGAGAAGCTCGACGAGGCGATCGCCGCCACACGCGATGCGTTGGCGGGTCTGCCCGCGGGTGATCCCACCGACAGCGGCACCATCTGCGGTCCGGTGATCTCCGCGCGACAGCGCCAGCGCATCGAGTCCTACATCGAACTCGCGCAGCAGGAGGGCGGCACCATCGAGATCGGCGGCGGCCGGCCGGCGGACAAGGCCGCCGGGTTCTTCGTCGAACCGACACTCATCTCCGGCCTGGACAACTCGGCACGGGTCGCGCAGGAAGAGATCTTCGGTCCGGTGCTGGTGATCATCGCCCACGACGGCGACGACGACGCCATCGACATCGCCAACGACTCCCCATACGGCCTGTCCGGCATGGTCTATGGCACCGACGAAGATCGGATCAACAAGGTGGTCAACGGGGTTCGCACCGGCACCATGGGCATCAACGGCGGCATCTGGTACTCGGCCGACGTACCGTTCGGCGGCTTCAAACAGTCCGGCATCGGTCGCGAGATGGGTGTCGCCGGGTTCGAGGAGTACCTGGAGACCAAGGCCGTCGCGCGCCCGGCGTGACCCCCTGCTCCCAGGAGCTCGCGACGGGCCCGACACGAAGGGCCGGCACGACGGGGCCACCCACACAATCCACACAGAAAGCAGGACAATGAGTTCAGGACGTTTCGAGAACAAGACCATCATCGTGACCGGCGCCGCCGGCGGTATCGGTGAGGCCTACGCCCGCGCGCTGGCCGGCGAGGGCGCCAATGTCGTCGTCGCCGATCTCGCCGACGAGAAGGGCAAGCAGGTCGCCACCGACATCGGTGGGCTCTATGTCAGCACCGACGTCGCCGACGAGGAGTCGGCCAAGGCGCTCGCGAAGGCCACCGTCGACGCCTACGGCTCCATCGACGGCCTGGTCAACAACGCCGCGATCTACGGCGGCATGAAACTCGACTTCCTCATCACCGTCCCGTGGGACTACTACAAGAAGTTCATGAGCGTGAACCTCGACGGCGCACTCAACGTCACCCGCGCCGTGTACCCGCACATGACCAACGGCGGCGGCGCCATCGTCAACCAGTCCTCCACCGCCGCATGGCTGTACAGCGGCTTCTACGGTCTGGCCAAGGTCGGGGTCAACGGCCTGACCCAGCAGCTCGCCACCGAACTCGGCGGTCAGAACATCCGCGTCAACGCCATCGCCCCGGGCCCCATTGACACCGAGGCCACCCGTACGACCACTCCCAAGGAGATGGTCGCCGACATCGTGAACCGGTTGCCGCTCAAACGATTCGGCACCCCGGAGGACCTCGTCGGCATGTGCCTGTTCCTGCTCTCGGACGAGGCCGGCTGGATCACCGGCCAGATCTTCAACGTCGACGGCGGTCAGGTCATCCGGTCATGAGCGATGTGCGCCTGGGCTATGTCGGCCTCGGGAACATCGGCGGTCCGATGGCCGGCAGCCTGGCCGCCTGGGCCGGTGGCCTGACCGTCTTCGACCTGTCGGCCGAGGCGATCGCGAAGGTCGTCGGCAAGGGAGCGGCGGCAGCGGACTCGCTCGCCGATCTCGCCGCGGCCACCGACATCATCGGCGTCTGCGTGTTGAACGACGAGCAGGTCCGGTCGGTGGTGGCCGGGCCCGACGGGCTCCTCGCGGCGGCCCGCCCGGGCACCATCATCACCGTGCACTCGACGATCGGGCCGGACACCGCGGTGGACCTGGCCCGACAGTGCGAGGCACGCGGCGTCGTCCTGCTCGACGCCCCGATCTCCGGCGGTGCGATGGGCGCGGCGTCGGGCCGGCTGGCGATCATGGTCGGCGGTCCGCGTGAGTCGTACGAGAAGTTGAAGGAGCCGTTCGCGCTCACCGCGGACATGCTGGTCCATGCCGGACCGGACGTCGGGGCGGGCACCAAGATGAAGCTCGCCCGTAACCTGCTCCACTTCATCTCGTTCACGGCCACCACCGAGGCCGCCCGACTCGCCGAGGCCGCCGGGATCGACATCACCAAGCTGGGCAAGGTCGTTCGTCACACCGACGCCGTCACCGGCGGTGCCGGCGCGATCATGCTGCGCGAGAGCACGGCAACACTCGACCCCGATGATCCCTGGTACGGCATCTTCACCGGCGTCCGTACCCTGGGCGAGAAGGACCTGTCTCTCGCCCTCGCGCTGGGAGACGAGCTCGGGGTCGATCTCCCCCTGGGCCGGCTCGCCCTGCGTGAGCTTGCCCCCGGACTCGGCGTCCCCCATCTCGAAGGAGAATCCGCATGACCCGATCCAACATCTCCGACGACGCACCCGGCGAGGTACGTAAGCGCGCCCTGGAGAAGATGTCCGAGGTCTACGGCTGGGAGATGAGCGACGGCCCCGGCGACTACTTCGCCCACACCGCCGACCAGGTGTTCGGCAACGTCTGGTCGCGCGAGGGCCTCAGCAACCGCGACCGCCGACTGCTGCTGTTCGGGGCACTCGCCGCCTCCGGACAGATCGACGTCGCCGAGATCCAGGCGGGTGCCGCCCTCGGTAACGGTGAGCTCACGCCCGAACAGCTCGAGGAGATCAGCCTGTTCCTGTGCTATTACGTGGGCTGGCCGTTGGGCACGAAGATGCATTTCATGTTCGGCGAGGTGATCAAGAAACACCGGAAGCAGCAACGATGAACGCGCACATCGGTTTCCGCGTCCTGAGCGGCGGCAAAGGGTGCTCGTTGCTGAGCGCCTCGCCGCTGCCCGACCTCGCGGCCGCCGGTTACACCGAGACCGAGTACGCCGCGTCGGGAACCGCCGAGCGGCTCGTCGGCGACGGGCACACACCGCCCGCCGAGTTCACCACCCGTATCGTCGTACGTCGTCCCACCGACGCCGCCGCGTTCAACGGGTGTGTCGTCGTCGAATGGCTGAACGTCAGCAGCGGCAACGACGCCGCCCCGGAGTATTCCTATGTCGCAGCCGAACTCGTACGGTCCGGGTACGCGTGGCTCGGCGTGTCCGCGCAGTACGTCGGCATCGAGGGTGGTGCCGGCTCGGTCGGCGTCGCGACCGGTGAGCCGCAGAGTCTCGCCGCGAAGGACCCCGAACGCTATGGCGGACTGAGCCATCCGGGTGATGCGTACTGCTACGACATCTTCGCCACGGTCGGCCGCGCGATGCGCGACACCACCACGGAAGGTCACCCGCTCGCCGGACTCCTGGTGAAGACCGTGCTCGCAGTCGGTGAATCCCAGTCGGCGATGGCGCTGACCACATACGTCAACACCGTCGGCGCGGCACTCGGGGTGTTCGACGGATACCTCATCCACAGCCGTGCCGCTGCCGGACTGCCCGCGGGCGAGGTCGGCAGCGGCATCGACGTGGGAACCGTCTTCAGCGGTGAACCCACCACTCTGCGAACCGATCTCGACTCACCCGTCTTCGTCGTCCAGACCGAGACCGATGTGCTCACCAACTTCGGCTACCACGTCGTCCGCCAGCCGGACACCGAACGCCTGCGGGTGTGGGAGATCGCCGGTACCGCGCACGCCGATCTCCACCAGGTCGGTGATTTCGAGGAGTTCCTCGGTTGCCCCGATCCGGTGAACCGGGGCCAGCAGCGGTTCGTGCTGCGTGCAGCGTTACGACACCTGCGCGCATGGTCCGAGGGCGGTGATCCGCCTCCGGTCGCCGAGCCGTTGCAGCTGCGCACTGCCTCGGCGGCCGAGCCGGAGTTCGAGCTCGACGACATCGGCAATGTCCTCGGCGGTGTCCGCACACCGTGCGTCGATGCACCCACCCAGGTGCTGAGTGGGATCGTGCGAGAACCGGTGTCGCGGATCTGCCTGTTGTTCGGGTCGACGTCCCCGGTCGACGGCGACATACTCGCGGCTCGATACGGAACCCGCGAGGAGTACGAGAAGCACTATCGCAGCGCGGCCGACGCCGCCATCGCGAACGGCTTCATCGTGGTGGAGGACCGCGAGGAACTCATCGCCGACGCCAATCCCGAGCTCATTCCGGACTGACTGCGCGTCCCATCCACCGCCGCCGTCTCGGCGACCCGACTACTCCTTCCAGAATCACGATGACTCCAACGCTGCCGGCGGCGCCGAGGACCCCTCGATCACGACCCTGGCCGACCTCGCGGGCAAGAAGATCGGCGTGCCGAAAGCCCCGATGGGTACTCGGAGGAGCCGTTTCCGGCCCGTGCCGTCGAACTCCTCACCGGCACCAAGACGTTCCTCGTCGAGCAGGGCAGCATCAAGAAGGACTTCGAGCTCGAGACCTGGTTCGAGCGCCCGTCGGCCGGGGCCAACCCGTGACGGGACCACGATCCATCCCGTGGTCCTGGCCGAGCGGGCAGCGAACATCGAGGAGATCTCGGGTGGCCGCCAGGATCGACCTGATCAGCGCGGTGTGATCCGGCGCGTGCGGCCCTCGGCAGCCGACGACGTACTGGTCTCTGCGCTCCCCGACGTCAGCTGGTGGCCCGGCGGGGTTGCGCATCGCGGTCCGGCCGTGGCGGCGGTTCACCGAGGAACTCGTCGGTGGCGTGCCGGATGTCGGTCGAGATCGCATGCCCCACATGGCTCCCGGGGTACCAGTGGATTCGTCCGCCCCAGTGTTGGTGCAGTTGCTGGGCCGCCGTCACCGACGTCACCCGGTCGTTGAGAGCCGCCACCACCATCCGCCGTTCCGGGGCGGCCACCGGTTGCACCGACAGCGGGTTGGTGATCGAGGCCACCGCACGGACCGGGTCGCTGCGCATCAGCGTCGCCAGGTACTGCCCCTTGGAACCGCCACGCTCCATGTGGTGGGCGAGGGTCGCATGCATCTCCAGCATCGGCACCACCGCGAGCACCGAACTGATCCGCGCATCCATCGACGCGACCATGGCGGCGATCGGACCACCCAGAGATGTTCCGGCGATGGAGATGTCGGCGGGGTCGTGGCTCTGGATCCACGTGATCAGGGAACGGATCTCGGCGATCGCCCGGATGGTGATCACGGTGTTCACGAGCGGATCGAAACCCGGGTAGGCCACCGTCTTCACGCGGCGGGCACCATGCGCGGGCAGCACCGGGAACACCACGTCGTAGCCCAGTTTGTTGTAGAGGTGTGCGGCTCGGAAGGCGTAGAGATCGTCGGCGCGGCCCTGCGCGGCGCCGTGTACCCAGATCAGCCAGCGACGGCCCGCACGGCGACGGGTGAGGACACGCATCGACCCGATTCCGTCGGAGTAGGGGTCGAGGGCGGCCACCGAAGGTGGCATGTGCGCGTCCACCGAGTAGTCGATGTGCTGGAACGACGTGGCGCCGAAGACCTTACGGTCGCGGGACAGGATACGTGGCGGCCCGGGTTCACGATGGACGCCGGCCGGACCCAACCGTCTGAACTCGTCGGCGACGTCGGCGCACCGCGCGACCCAGTCCTCGACCGACTCGATGGGCGGGATGTCCCGTATCACCGAGTTGATCGCGATGAACAACTCGTCGACGGCCGTCTCGCCGATCATGCGCGGCCCGCAGTTCGCAGGCGGGATGCCCGCGTCCGGATCGCCGCGACCTGCCGCCCGCGAGCTTCCGACAGCTCGCGGCAGCACTCCGGCGAACAATCCGAGACGAGCTGCTCCTGACTCCCAGTCGATCAACTGGCCTCCTGTGCGATTTCGCTGACGCCGAGTGCGCCTGCTGCTTCGTCGACCGCTTCGGCCACCCGCAACAGGAACCGAGCGGGGTCGGGCATCGATTCGGGGGTGGCGATGAGGCCCATGCTGAGCTTTCCTGCATAGCTGTATGCGGTGAGGTTGACGTCGGCGGGCGCGATCGCGAGTGCGAACGAGATCCAGTCCACGACCTCGACGTCCCCGACCCACCGCGTGGTGCGCGGACCCGGCAGGTTGGCAGTGGTGATGTTGTTCATCACCCGCGGGGCGCGGTGGGCGGCGAGCCCACGGAACACCGGACCGAGACGGCCGGTGTAGGTCGCGAGCTTCTCGGTGAGTTCGAAACCGACATCTCGTCGGCAGCGCACGGTCGCCGCACAGCTCTCGCCGGTGGCCCGGATGCGCTCGACCGGATCGGCGAGGTCCGACCTCAGGTATGCCATCGCAGTGGCGATCCCGTTTCCGTGGACGCGAGTGGACGCGAGGTCCTTGGCCACACCGAAGATGGTCACCGAGGTGGTGGGCTCCTCACCGCGCGCGATGAGCTCGTTCCGGATCGCACCGGCGATGACGCCGTGGAGTGCCCCGTTCACGGTGGTGCCCGCCGCCAGCGCGATGCGCTGGATCGCAGCCAGTGAGATGTCACGCGAGGCGCAGACGCGTCGGTCCCCACTTCGCGCATTGAAACTCGTCCGGCGCACCGTCAGCGGCTTCGGGATCAGCTCGCCGTTCGCGGCTCCGCGCTTGGCCGACACCGCCCGCCGAAGCGCCGAGGCGGCCGACGGCAGCCCACGGAGGAGCTTCCACGATTCCGAACGTGCTGCGCGCAGGAGGGCCCGGTGGTCGTGGCCGGCGTGCCCGGTACCGATCGGTGCGGGAGCGACCTTCTCCCCGGCGCCGCCGGTGGAGGCCATGAACATGTTGAGCGCGGCGACGCCGTCTGCGATGGCATGGTGGACCCGCACCACAATGGCCTGTCGACCACCGGCGAGCCCGTGAACGAGGGTCAGTGCCCACAACGGATGGCTGCGGTCCAGCTGCCGGACCGCGAGTTCGGACAGCACCGCGTCGAGGTCGGTACGTTCACCGGGACCGGCGACCCACGTCTCGTCGAGGTGGCGCGCCACGTCGAAGTCGGTGTCGGGCACCCAGAACGGTCGCGCGCTGTATCCGCGTGCCCACTCCAGCCGTTGCGTCGCCCGCGGGAACATCCCGAGGTAGCCGGGCAGGACGTCGGCGAGCTCATCGAGAGTCAGCGGCCGGCCTCGACGCTCGGTGTCCAGAATGGCCACCTTCAGCGTGTGCATCGGCGTCGACGGCGACTCCATGTTCAGCATCAGCGCGTCGGGTCCGGTCATCCGTTCGCCGCCCTCCGGCCGGGTCGTGCGGTGGATATGCGTCACGGAATGCATGGTTCAGCTCACCTTTCGCTCGAAGTCGGCGGGTTTCAGGTCGCGCTTGAGGACCTTGCCGGTGGCGTTTCGGGGCAGTTCGTCGAGGAAGTGGACGTCGCGCGGCACCTTGAATCCGGCGAGCTGTTCGCGAACGTGCCCGCAGATCTGGTCGGCACCGATGGACGCCTGCGGGGCGCGGACGACGTAGGCGGCCAGTCGCTGTCCGAACTTGTCGTCGTCGACGCCGATCACCGCGACCTCGGTGATCTCGTCGAGTTCACCGATCACCTGCTCCACCTCGAGGGGGTAGACGTTCTCGCCGCCGGAGACGATCATCTCGTCGTCGCGACCGACCACGAACAGACGGCCGTTCTCGTCGAGGCGTCCCACGTCGCCGGAGACCATGTATCCGTCACTGAAACTCTTGGTGTCGGAGCTGGTGTAACCGTCGAACCCGGAGTTGTTCGCGACCACGATGCGACCGATCTCGCCGGTCGGCAGTGCTCGGTCCTCGTCGTCGAGGATGCGGATGCTGGTGCCTGCCAGTGGCCGACCGGCGGTGTCGGGCGCGATCCGCAGGTCCTGGGGGGTCGCGGTGCTGATGAGCCCGGCCTCGGTGGCGTTGTAGCTGTTGTAGACCACGTCGCCGTAGCGATCGAGGAAGGAGAGCAGTGCGTCGGTGCGCATCCGCGAGCCGCTCGCCGTGGCGAAGCGCAGTGTCGGCATCGGGTGGGCGTCGAGGGTCTCGGCCGGGAGATCGGTGATGCGCTCGAGCATCACCGGGACCACGGCGAGCCCCGTGGCGCCGTGCTCGCGAACCAGATCGAGGGTGGCCTCGGGGTCGAAGCGCCGGCGCATGATCATCGTGCAGGTCAGGGTCGCGGCGATCGCCACCTGACCGAAGCCCCAGGCATGGAAGATCGGTGCGGCGATGACGGTGGATTCACCTGCACGCCAGGGGATTCGGTCGAGCATGGCGGCCAGCGAGGCGATGTCTGTGCTGCCACCCCGGCGCGCGCCCTTCGGGGCGCCGGTGGTGCCGGAGGTCAGCAGCACGATGCGGCCGGCACGTTCCGGACGGGCAGGTCGTGCGCCGGCATGTGCGGCGATCAGCGAATCGACGGTGTCACCGTCGACAGCGTCGCCCTCGGTCCAGGCATGGATGCGTCGAAGATCCGGAAGTCGTTGCGCAGCAGGCTCGATGATCGCCTCGAACTCGTCGTCGGCGATCAGCACGTCGGCCTGTTCGCGCTCCAGGACATCGGCCAGTTGCGGTCCGGCGAAACCGGTGTTGAGAAGCACGGCGTCGGCGCCGAGCCGGGAGGTCGCGGCGAGAGCCTCGATGAGGCCACGATGGTTGCGGCACAGGATGGCGACTGTCGTGACGGGCCTGCCGGGCAGCTCGCCGAGTCCGACGGCGAGTGCGTCACATCGGGCGTCGAGCTCGCCCCACGTGAGGTCGCCCGCCTCGTCGATGAGGGCCAGTCCCTTGGGATCTCGGGCGGCGGCCAGGCCGATACCGCTCACCGGTGACGCACCGCCGTGACGGCGCAGGTTGAGTCCCATGCGGATGTAGCGGTCGATCCGCAGCGAACCGAGAAATCCGCTGCGGACGAGCGTTCGAACGAGCCACACGTAGGTCGTGACGCGATCGCGCAGTGTCGTGATCATCGTCGATCTCCTTGGTGGTCAGCCCAGCACCGGGAAGCGGCGCTCACGGGCGAGGTCGTCGAGGGCATGTTGCATGCGTTTGCGCACCACCTTGTCCACCTCGTCGTATCCGGGGTTCGTCCCGAACTCCGCGGCGATGTCGATCGGGTCGAGCACCTGCGTGACGAGCTTCGACGGGAGGGGGATGTTCGGGGGCAGGTGCGCGGTGAGTCCGAACGGGAAGCCGAAGGCGAAGGGTGCGCTGTCGGTACGCAGCAGCTTGTCGAGGCGCAGGATCTTGGCGAGGGTCTCGCCGCGGTTGAGGAAGAGCTGTGTCTCCTGGCCGCCGATGGTGACGATCGGGACGATCGGTACGCCCGCTTCCATGGCGGTGCGTACATAGCCCGTGCGGCCGTGGAAGTCGATGGTTGCGCTCTGGCTGGTGGGACGCAGGGCCTCCCATTCGCCTCCGGGGAACACGATGGTCGCGGCGCCGGCCTTGAGTGCGGCGACGGCATTGCGCGGGTGGGCCGGGATGAAACCGACCTTGCCGAAGATGTCTTTACCCGAGCCGGTGAAGATCAGGTCGTGGGCCAGCGTGTACAGCGGCCGTCCGGCACCGAACTCCTCGGCGAAGGCCACGCTGATGACCGGGACGTCGAAGGCCATCAGGCCGCCGGAGTGGTTGGACACCAGCAACGCGCCACCGTCGGGCACCTTCTCCATGCCCCGCACCTCGGAACGGAAGTAGGTTTTTGCCACGAGCTTGAGGACAGGCAGTATCCGCCTGACCCAGGTCTCGTCGCGTGCGGTGAGGTCGAAAGTGTCGGCACTCATCGTGGGTCTCCTGTGATTGTGTCTCTGCGCTGTGTGCGGATCACCGCTCAGATCGGTCACCGAGAGCTGGTCGACCTGGGGTCGATGTCCTCAAACCCAGAAACGAGAACACGTTCTAGTGATTGAATTAGAACACGTTCTAGTATGTGTCGCCAGCGTTCGTTACCTATCCCACACCAACTGATCGGTAAATATATGGAGTTCATCCTCGAGGACATCTCCGAAGCGGAGGTCGCGCGTCGACGTGCCGTCTACACACCGCTCACCGATACCGTTCGTGACCTCGTCGATGCGGTGATCCGCACCGAGGTCCCCGAGGAGGACCTTCCCGAGGCACGACGCCGCATCGCCGAGGTGGTCGCAGACCTGCGGACACGGCAGATGGACGGACCGTACGGAGTGCGTCATACCCGCGAGAACACCGGGATGGCGTGGGGAAACGCCGTCATCGGCGTACGCAACGCGCTGGCACCGCCCATCGACGTCGTGCACGCCGCCGACGGTGTCCGCGCCGACTTCACCCTGGGCGCCGCCTACGAGGGACCACCCGGCAACGTCCACGGCGGGGTGTGCGCGATGATCCTCGACCACCTGCTCGGCAACGCCGCGAGCTACGAGTCCGCCTGCTTCACCGGCACCATCACCGTCAAGTACCTGCGCCCCACGCGGCTGGGCGCACTCACCGCGCAGGCGTGGGTCACCGAGCAGAGCGGACGCAAGCGCATCGCCCGCGGGACCATCTCCGACGACGAGGGCGTGACCTGCGAGGCGGAGGGCGTGTTCATCGTGCCGAAGTCGGCGGTCGACGGCCCGTCGGTGCGTTGGTCGGCGGGCTGAGATGCGTGCCGCTGTGACCGGACCGGGCGGATTCGAGGTCGCCGAGGTGGCCGACCCCGCTCCCGGAGCCGGTGAGATGGTCCTGCGCGTCAGCGCCAACGGGGTGTGCGGGTCGGACCTGTCGACCGCGCCGTTCCTACCCGCGGGAACGATCATGGGGCACGAGTTCGCCGGCGAGGTGGTGGCCGTCGGCCCCGACGACGGCGGTTCGCGCGCCTTCGGTGTCGGGGACCTCGTCGCATCGATGCCGGTCATCGGCTGTCACCGGTGCCGGGCATGCCTGACCGGGGACGTCGCGCGATGCCCGTCGGTCCGGACGCTGGGCCTCGGCGTCCTGCCCGGCGCCCTGGCCGAGTTCGTTGTCGTCGGCGCCGCCGAGAGCGTCCGGCTCGACGACGTGGACCCGGTCGACGGCGCACTCGTCGAACCGCTGGCCGTGGGCCTGCACGCCGTCACCCGTGCATCGATCCGTCCCGGGGACCGCGCACTGGTCCTCGGCGCGGGTCCGGTGGGGCTGGCCGTCCTGCACTGGTTGTCGAGGGGCGTGGCCGCCGAGGCCGTGTGCTCGGACCCCTCCCCCGGCCGGCGCGCCGCAGCCCTCGACCTGGGCGCCTCGACGGTGTGCACGCCCGAGGAAGTGCCCGACCACGTTCGCGGCGGTGTCGATGTGGTCATCGAATGCGTCGGCAAACCCGGGATGATCGCCGCCGCGCTGGACGCGGCCGCGACCCACGGCCGGATCGTCGTCGCCGGCGTCTGCCTGAGCGAGGACACGTTCATGCCGGTCGCCGGAGTGGTCAAGGAGGTCTCGATGAACTTCGTCTCGTACTACACGAAATCCGAATTCGACGCCGCGGCCGCCGAATTGGGCAAGGGTGCCATCGGATCGTCGACGTTCGTCAGCGACGTCGTGGGGCTCGACGCCGTCGACCGGGTGTTCACCGACCTGTCCCGACCGAACGACCACCGCAAGGTGCTCATCTCGCCGGCGGTCGGGTGAACGGCACTCGCGGGGCCCACGTCACGGGCGTACCGTCTGACCTGTGAACAGTGCCGTTCCCGAGACCCCTGTGCCGTTCAGCTCCCACGAGGCGGATCGTGTCCGCGCCGTCTGGTCTGACCTCGGCCTACCGGGCATCATCGACGCCCACACGCATTTCATGCCGCGCCCGGTCATGGACAAGGTCTGGGCCTACTTCGACTCGGCGGGCCCGCTGGTCGGACGGGAGTGGCCGATCACCTACCGCGCCGACGAGGACGTCCGGGTCGCAACGTTGCGCGAGTTCGGGATCCGCGCCTACTCGTCGCTGGTCTATCCGCACAAGCCGAACATGGCCGAGTGGCTCAACGGCTGGGCACACGACTTCGCCACCAATCACGAGGACTGCCTGCACACCGCGACCTTCTACCCCGAGGAGTCGGCCACCGCGTACGTCTCTCGTGCGATCCAGGCCGGGACACAGGTCTTCAAGAGCCACATCCAGGTCGGCGACTACTCCCCCATGGACTCGCTGCTCGACGGCGTGTGGTCGCAGATCGCCGACTCCCAGGTGCCGGTGATCATCCACTGCGGGTCGGGTCCGGCCCCCGGCCGGTACACCGGCCCGGAGCCCGTTCGTGCTCTGCTGCACAGGTTCCCGTCGCTGCCGCTGATCATCGCGCACATGGGCATGCCCGAGTACGAGGCGTTCGGAGACCTCGCCCAGGAGTACCCGAACGTCCACCTCGACACGACGATGGCGTTCACCGACTTCGCCGAGGAGCTCGCCCCGACGTCCGCCGACCTCCGTGCGCGTATCGCCGACGTCGGGGACAAGGTGCTGTTCGGCAGCGACTTCCCCAACATCCCCTACGGGTACACCCACGCTCTCGAGGTGATCACCGCCCTCGACATGGGCGACGACTGGCTACGAAATGCGTTCTACCGCAACAGTGCTCGCCTGTTCGGCCTCCCGCAGGCCTGAGAAGACGATTTCGGTGCCCGCGCCATGGAGCGCGGACACCGATTCGCAGGGATCCCACCACGGGGCTAATGGGATCCCGTCCCGGGGCTAGGGGGATCCCCGACCCGGGGGAGGAGTGGGAATGAACCCCCGGAAGTTCAGGAACGTGTGTCAGCCACGGCCGATCTGGCCGCCGTCGACGGTCAGGGCAACACCGGTGATGACACGTGAGGAGTCCGATGCGAGCCACACGACGGCCTCGCTGACGTCCTCGGGTTCGAGGTAACTGATCGGCAGGACCTGGAAGGTCTCGAACAGCTCCATGGTGTCGTCCTTGGTCGGCTTCTCCAGGTCCGGACGCCAGACGTCGTAGGTCGGCTGGTTCATCATCATGTCGGTGTTCACCAGCCCCGGGCAGATGGAGTTGACCCGGATGTTGTGCGGGCCGAGCTCATTCGCGAGAACCTTCATCAGGCCGTTCACGCCGTGCTTCGACGCCGAATAGTGAGCCAGGTGCTGGTAGCCCTTCAGACCCGCCAGCGATGAGGTCAGGATGTAGGCGCCACCGCGGCCACCGTCGATCATCGCGGGCGCGGTCGCCTTGATGGTGCGCCACACTCCGGTCAGGTTGACGTCGAGGGCGTTGAACCAGTCGTCGTCGCTCAGTTCCCAGGTCTTGGCGAGGGTGGTGCCGATGCCCGCGTTCGCGACGACGATGTCGAGGCGACCGAACTCATCGAGTGCCTCACGGACCACCTCGTCGAGCTGTTCCTGCGACCGGGTGTCGGCTTTGCGCGCCATCACGGTGCCGCCGATGGCCTCGATCTCCTTGGCGGTCTGCTCGAGGTCGGCGGACGTGGCCAGATCGTAGTAGACACGATCGATGTTCTCGCACAGGTCGACCGCGACCACCTTCGCGCCCGCCTTGGCGAGCGTGATCGAGTGAGCGCGCCCCTGGCCTCGTGCCGCACCGGTGACCAGTGCGACCTTGCCTTCCAGATCTGCCATGCCAATCCCTTTCTCACAGTGGCCCCGTGGGGGGACCTCAGTCTGTTGCGTTGAAGTCGGTTCGTGCCGACGGGTCAGCCGATCGCCATGCGCCCGCCGTCGACGGGCAGCAGTGCGCCGGTCGTGTAGGACGACGAGGCACCGGCGAAATACAGGACCGCGCCGACGATCTCGGCCGGATCGCCACCGCGCGGGATCGGCCAGGCCGACGCAAGGTCGTCGAAGGCATCGCGGTCCCAGCCCTTGGCGATGTCGGTGAAGAACGCGCCGCACATGATGGTGTTGACCCGGACGGCCGGTCCGTAGGTGGCCGCGAGGCCCTTGGTCAGCGAGTTGAGTGCAGCCTTGGCGGCGCCATAGGGCACGTACTCCGGGGCCGGGCGCTCCGAGGCGTTGCTCGAGATGTTGATGATCGAACCGCCACCGGCGGCCGCCATGCGCGGGCCGATGAGCGAAGACAGACGGAACGGGCCCTTGATGTTGACGTCGAAGATCTTGTCGAACAGCGCCTCGCTCACCTCGTCGAGGCTCGGGTACAGCGGCGAGATGCCCGCGTTGTTGATCAGGACGTCCACGCGACCGAAGGCGTCGTACGCGTTCGTGGCAAGTTCGGTGACCGAATCCCATTCGCCGACATGAACTCCGAGTCCGACGGCGTCGACCCCGGTCTCCCGGGTGATCTCCTCGGCGAGTTCGCGGCAGGACTCTTCCTTGCGGCTGGCGATGATAACGTGCGCACCCTCACGAGCCAGTGCCCACGACATCTCCTTGCCCAGTCCGCGACTGCCGCCGGTCACCAGGGCGACCTTGCCCGCCAGGTCGTGTCCGACCATTGTTGTTGCCTCTTCCGTGTGTTGTTCGGTGGCCACCCTCAGCGCGGGATGGCCGACCAGGGAGTGTTCTTGTCGACCCGCGGTTCGGCGGGGAGTCCTAGGATGCGTTCGCCGATGATGTTGCGCTGGATCTCATCCGAGCCGCCGGCGATCCGGTAGCCGGGCGCACCGAGGACGTGCTGATGCCAGCTGAACGTGCCCCATTCCCCGGAGTCGACCGCCAGGCGTCGGCCCAATGCCGCTCGCGCAAAATCCGAGGTGGCACTCAACCTGTTGACCCACTGCATCTTCCGGATGGAACCGATCGCACCCGGAGCCGCGTCACCGGAGTTCGCATCGGCCCGGTCACGGTGAACGGCGATGTCGGCGAGTCGATCTCCGATCAGCACCGCGGCCAGACGCTGGCGCGCGACGGGATCCTGATCCGCACCCGTCCAGGCCGCCAGTTCGCGGCACTGACGTGCGCTGCCGCCGACGGCGGACATGTCGGAACTCGCACCCCGCTCGAAACCGAGCGTCGTCAGACCGACCTTCCAGCCGTCGCCTACCCCACCGATCCGGAGATCGTCGGTGAGGCGGACGTTGTCGAGGAACACCTCGTTGAAGCTCGATCCCCCGGTCATCTGTCGCAGCGGACGGATCTCCACGCCAGGCGCGTCCATGGGGACCATGAAGGCGGTCATGCCCTTGTGCTTGGGCGCCGTCGGGTCGGTGCGCACGAGGATCTCACCCCAGTCGGCGAACTGCGCTCCCGATGTCCACACCTTCTGCCCGTTGAGGATCCATTCGTCGTCATCCCGGACCGCCTTCGTCCCCAGCGCCGCGAGGTCGCTGCCCGCACCGGGTTCGGAGAACAACTGGCACGCGAGGATCTCGGCGCGCATCATCGGCGTGATCAGTGAACGCAGGCGTTCACCGGAGGCCAGCAGGCGGAGCGTCGGGCCGATCAGATTGATCGTCACCCCGACCAGTTCGTGCGGCGCCGGCACATCGTAGGCGGACTCGAGGTCGGCGAAGGCCGCCTCGAACTCGTCGGGAAGCCCCTGCCCGCCGTCGGCGACAGGCCAGGTGACGGCTCCGTACCCGGCGGCGTATTTGGCACGCTCCCAGGCGCACCGCTCCGCGATCAGCGCGCGCTCCTCGGCATCGGAGAGAGCGTGGAACACCGACACGTCGTCACTGCCCGCGCCCCAACCCGCTGCCTGCGTACCGGCGGCGGGCCGGCGCCCCTGGGACTCGATCCAGTCGCGTGCGGCATCCACGAACTCGGCGACGCTCTCCGGCGTCCCGATCGTCACGTCTGTCATGTCGCTTCCTTGTGTGTGCGTCCGATACGCGGCCCCAGCCGCGCCGGCCGTTGTTCGGTGAATCCCACGACGAGATCGAGTTCGACTATCCGCCAGCACTTTTCAGCGTTCGCCAGGACCAGGTCGTATCTGCTCACCATCGTGGTGACGTGGGAGGTGTCGGCCGCGGCGACCTGATGCGAGGTCAGGTAGGCCACCGCGCCGGCGCGGGTCCCGTCAATCTGCACGTTCATCACCTGCGCCGAATGCTGCTGCCACGCGAGGTGTGCGGTGGCCTCGCAGATCCAGGCGGCAATGCCGGTGGCGCCGCGGAGTTCACCGGCGTCGTCGTAGGTGGCTCGGGCGTCGGCGTCGAAGAGTTCCAGCAGGCGCCGGTGATCACGTGTATCGCAGGCGAGGCAGTAGTCGGCGACCAGGGCCGCGATCTCGGCACGCGGCTCCGCAGTACTCATCGGCCCTTCTCACCTCCCGTGATCTCCGCCGGCGCGCCGGCGGGGGTGTGTCTCGCACCACTTCGATTACAGTCGACGACCCACTGCCTGTCAATCCTCTGGAGGAATATTCCTCATAACTAATTTGGCCGACGACTCCTGGCCACCCGATGCGTACGACGGAACCGCGGGCCCCGATCTCACTGCTCCACAGCGCAAACCGGGCCCGCGCGCCCTACTCCCAGGCGAGCCCTCAGTCCGGGGACTCGGTGGGATACGCCGTCCAGACCGACTTGATGGTCGTCAGCTCGTGCACCATCTCCTCGCCCAGGGTCCGGCCGAATCCCGAGTTCTTCACGCCGCCGTATGACACCGTCGGATAACCCATCTGATAGGTGTTGATCCACACGGTCCCGGCGCGCAGTTTCTGCGCCAGCCGCTGCGAACGTCCCACGTCCGACGTGAAGACGCCCGCGGCGAGCCCGAACTCGACGTCATTCGCGATCCGGACCGCCTCGGCCTCGCCGTCGAACGGCAGCACCGACATGACCGGGCCGAAGATCTCCTCCTGGGCGATCCGCATGTCGTTGCGGACGCCGGTGAAGATGACCGGCGAGTGGAAGAAGCCCGAGTCACCGACGCGGCCACCCTCGAGCGCCACCGACGCACCTTCGGCCCGCCCGATCTCGACGTATCCACTGACCCTCTCGAGTTGGGTCGACGACACGAGGGGCCCCAGATCGGTGGCCGGGTCGAACGGCGAACCTACGGAGAGACTTTCGCTGGCGGTGATGACCTTGGAGACGAACTCGTCGTGGATCGACCGGTCTACGAGCACACGTGAACCGGCGGTGCAGATCTGCCCCTGCCCACTCCAGACCCCGGCAGCCGCCGCAGCCGCGGCGGCGTCGAGGTCGGCGTCGGCGAACACGATGAACGGGCTCTTACCGCCGAGTTCGAGCGAGACCGGCTTGGGTCCCTTGGCGGCCGACGCCGCGATGATCCGTCCGGTCTCGACCGAACCGGTGAACGACACGAGGCTGACATCCCGATGTTCGACGAGGGCGGCACCCACGTCCCGCCCATGTCCCTGGACGACGTTGAACACCCCGTCCGGGATACCCGCCTCGGCGACCAGCTCGCCCATCAACACGGCCGACATCGGGGTGTTCTCGGCCGGCTTGAGCACGACGCTGTTGCCGGCGGCGAGGGCCGCCGCGACAAACCCGATGACCGCGGTCGGGCCGTTCCACGGCACGACGATCCCCACGACGCCGACCGGCTCACGCCAGTGCTGCGCCGAGAAGCCCGCCGGGACCGGCGGCACCGTGCCCTGCAGCTTCGACGGCCAGCCCGAGAAGTAGTTCGTGGCGTTGACGGCGAAGTCCTCGAGGAAGACGGTGTAGGAACGCAGGAGACCCGCGTCGAAGGCGTCGAGGTCACCGAAGACCGTGCGATCGCGGTCGATCAGCTGCGCGAGCCTGCGCAGCCGGTTCTCCTTCTCCAGCGGCGCGAGGCAACGCCAGCGGCCGTCGTCGAATGCGGCGCGGGCCGAGGTCACCGCACGGTCGACGTCGACCGCCGATCCCTTGGCGGCGGTGGCGATCTGCGCGCCGGTGGCCGGGTCGATGACCGGCATCGTCGTGCCGTCCGCCGACGGCCCGACCTTTCCGTCTATGACGTGGCCGAAGAGACCTGTGCGTTCGATGTAGGCGCGCCCGGCAGCTCCTGCCGTCGTGTCCATGTGCTGATCTGTGGTCATGGGGTGACTCCTTGCTCTTGCGAGGATCGATGGGGGGACGGCACGGCGTCGTCGAGCTGCAGCCGAACACCGGACGCGTCGAGGAAACGCTCCTGAAAGTGGGCTTCGTCGCCGTATACGGCGGTGTCGGTGACCGCACGCCGGAAATACAGGTGGGCGGGGTGCTCCCAGGTGAAACCAATGCCGCCGTGCAGGTGAACTGCGGTGTCGGCGGCGCGGTACGCGACGCGTGAACACACTGCACCGGCCATCGCGGCCGCGAGCGGCAGCCCCTCGGGTGAGGAGTCGGCGGCCCAGACCGCATGCACGACCGCGGACTCCGCGTCGTCGATGGCGACCGCGAGGTCGGCGCACTGGTGCTTGACGGCCTGGAACGAGCCGAGGGGTCGTCCGAACTGGATGCGTTCGGCAACGTACTGCGTGGTCATCTCGAGACAGCGACGCGCCGCTCCCAGCTGTTCGCACGCGCGGGCGACGGTGGCGAGATCCTCCACGCGACGCAGCGCAGCGTCCAGGTCTTCCGTCGAAACCGGTTGTGCGGGACAGTCGTCCAGCTCGACGCGCGTGTACTCCCGCGTGAGGTCCACGGATCGGGTCCGCTTCGCGGTGAAGCCCGCGTCCCTCGGCTCGACGCGATACAGCACCACTCCGGCGGGCCCGGCGGCGGTCACGAGGACCAGATCCGCCGAGGCAGCATCGAGCACGGCGTCTACGCTACCGCGCAGGCGCGGCTGGTCCGCAGGGCCCTCGACACGGACCGCGTTCCCGCGATGACCGGCGACGAGGGTCCCGATCGAGACGCCCGACACGAGGTCGGTGAGCAGCCCGACGCGCTGCTCGTCGCGGACCGCGAGCGCGATCAGTTGTTGGACGGTGACGACCGAGCCGAGAATCGGCAGCGGACTCAGCGCGCGTCCCGCGCCGATCAGGACCTCTCCGAGGGCCGCGAAACCCTCGATGCCGTCGACCTCGGCGGGCATGCCGAGCGAGGCCAGTCCGACGTCGGCGGCCGGCCGCCACGTCGCGGTGTCGTAGCGGGCGCGGGGCTCGTCGTCCTTCGGGATCCGCGGATGCCCCTCGAACAGTTCCCCGGCCACCTCGGCGATCATCCGATCCTCATCGGTGAGCGTGCGGATCATCGAACACCTCCTGTCGCCGAGCCGGCGCCGACGGTGGTCGACAGCCGGTCACGGACGACGCGTCGAAGCAGCTTCCCGGTTTCGTTGAACGGCAACTCATCCCAGAAGTGCACGGTCGCGGGTACCCGGGTCGAGCGCAGGGCCGCGCGGACCATGTCCTGGATCTGGACCGCGATCAGGTCCTGGCCGCCCGCGTCGTGCTGCAGAACGACGACGGCCTCGACACGTTCGCCCCACTCCTGGTCGGGCACCCCCACGACCGCCACCGAGTCGACGGCGTCATGGGTGACGATGACGTCCTCGATCTCGGTCGGGGCGATGTTCTCCCCGCCGCGGACGATGACGTCATCGGCGCGGCCCTGGAGGAACAGGAATCCCTCGGAGTCGAGGTAGCCGTGATCCCGCGTCGGATACCAGCCGTCCGCGGCGACCGCGCTGTGCGAGACGTACTCACCCGCGACCTGTTCGCCGCGCACATGCACCTCGCCGACCTGTCCTACCGGCACCGCTGCGCCCGCGTCGTCTCGGATCTCGATCTCGACGCCGGGCAGTGCGCGACCGACCGAGCCCAGGCGGGCACGGACCTGCGGGTCGGCGGATGTTGCCGCGATGCGGTGATCCTCGGGACCCAGGACCGCGATCGTGGAACTGGTCTCGGTCAGCCCGTACGCGTTGACCATGCCGACTTCGGGAAGCCACCGCATGGCCCGCTCCACCACGTCGACCGGCATGCGCCCGCCGCCGTACGAGAGATGCCGCAGAGTGGGCAGCGTCTGGCCGCGGGTCTCGAGGACGTCGAGGATGCGGCCGAGCATCGTCGGCACCACCATCGCGTGCGTGATCCCCTCGGTGAGCACGGTGTCGACCCACAGCTCGGGATCGAAGGCGCTCAGGTAGACCATCCGGCGGCCGGCATAGACCGAGCTCAGCACCGAGGCGATGCCCGCGATGTGGTAGTTCGGCACCGACACCAGGATCGCCTCGTCCTCACCCGCGCTGCCGAACTCCACCGAGGAGACGATGTAGGACCACAGGTGCCGGTGGCGCAGCACCGCGATCTTCGGGGTGCCGGTGGTGCCGCTGGTGAACAGCAGCACGGCGGGACGTTCACCGTCCGGGGTGTGGACGAGATCGTCCGGGGCAGAGGATGATCCGGTTGGCGCGGTGACCTCCTCGGAGGCGCGTACCGTGACACCGTCGCACTCGCCGACTCTCGACCGCATCGACTCACCGGCGAAGAGCACGGCCGGCGCCAGACGTTCGACAGCCTGGTTCAGGGCGTCATCGGCGAGGCGGTAATTCAACGGACACAGCGGTTTACCGGAGTAGGCCGCGGCGAAGAGCAGCGTCGGGAACACCGGGCCGTTGAGATCGAGCAGCCCGAGTGCCGTGGCGTCGGAGTCGGCTGCCTCGCCGCCCACCTTGCACGCGGTGTCGGCGAATTGCCGATAGGTGATCCCACCCGAACGGCTGCCGAGGGCGATCCGGTCCGGATGCGCGTCGGCGGCCATCTCCAGAAGCAGAGTGATGTCCATGGGTCAGTCCGATGCGGGGAGGGCCTTGGCCTCGACGAGGGTCAGCGCACGACCGTCGATGCCGAGGGTGCCGTCGCCGGGCTTCACGACGAGGACCTGCAGGCCGCTGTCGGTGTCCTCATAGCGCTTGCCGAGTACCGATCCGGCATTCCAGCCGTCCGCGATCGGGGCGGATTCGATGGTCTCGGTGGCCGCGGCCATGGCGGCTCCACCACAGGAGATCTCACCGGACTTCGGCGGGCGCACGACGACGATCTCGGTGCTGCATGCAGCGCTCTTCAGTCTGGCGCCTGGTCTGTACACGTCTTCAAACCTCCGGGTTTGGGTGATGAGTGGGAAAGAGTCAGCCGGCGAGGAGATCTCGGGCGCGGTGTCCGAGCGGGACGACATCACGACCGCGCTCCCCCATACGCGGGTCGGTGGATTCACCGCGCAGGAACCGGGCGTAGAGCTGCTGCAGGATGATCGAGGTCTTCCAGCAACCGAAGGCCTCGTACCAGCGGAGGTCGTCCACATCGAGGTCGACGCCGCGGGTGGCGGAGTAGCGTTCCACGACCTCGGCTTTGGAGGGCAGTCCGAGCCGATCGAGGCCGGGGATGGCCATCGCGGTCATGTTCGCCGGGTCCGGCCAGTAGTTCAGCAGCGTGCCGAGGTCGGTCAGCGGATCACCGAGAGTGGCCATGTCCCAGTCGAAGACCGAGATCACCTGGTCCGGATCGGTGCGCGAGAACTGGCAGTTGTCCACCTTGAAGTCGTTGTGGACGATGGTCCCGGCACCTTCGGCCGGCAGTTTCGCGGCCAGGATCTCGCCGACCTCACCGATGACCGCCGCACCGTCGGCGGCCACGGCCTCCCAGCGTTTGGTCCAGCCGCGGACCTGACGCGCGAGATATCCCTCGGGTTTGCCCAGGTCGGCGAGGCCGGCAGCCTCGTAGTCGACCGAGTGCAGGTCGGCGAGCGCATCGACCACCGCCAGGCCGACCCGGCGTCCGGCATCGGCGTCGCTCATCTCGTCGGGCAGGCTGTTCCACACCACGACACCCGACCGGTACTCGCTGACCAGAAACGGCGCGCCGACGATCTCGATGTCATCGCTGAACAGGAGGGCACGCGGTGCGCGCGGGTAGTGGGCGTGGAGGTGCGAGAGGACCTTGTACTCGCGCCGCATGTCGTGCGCGCCGGGCGCGACCGTCCCGAACGGCGGGCGGCGAACCACCAGGGTGATGCCCGGGTAGGTAAGCCGGTACGTGAGGTTGGCCGACCCGTTGGGGAACTGTTCGACGATCGGCTCGCCGTCGACTTCGTCGATGTGTTCGGCGAGATACGCGTTGAGCTTCGGCCAGTCGAGGTTCTCGCCGTCGCGGACCTGCGCAACCTCGACGCCGGTGTCGGGCATGGTGATACCCGCATCGGGGTGGTCGGGCACGATCAGTCCTCCCCGAACAGGCCGGCGAACTTGGACTCGGCGTCGGCGCGCAGCGCCGGGATGTGCCGCGTCGGGAAGAGGCCGGGTGCCGGAGCGGCGTTCTTCAGGAGCTGCTTGGCGAGCTGGATCTTGTGGAGTTCGGTCGCTCCGTCGGCGAGTCCCATGTGGAACGACTCCATCACCCACGACCCGAACGGCAGCTCGGTGGAGATGCCGAGCGACCCGTGCAGCTGGACCGCTCGGCCCGCGACGTCGAGAAGCACCTTGGGCATGGCCGCCTTGACCGCGGAGATGTCCGCGATGACCTTGCGATAGTCCTTGTAACGATCGATCTTCCACGCCGTCTGCAGGACCAGGAGGCGGAACTGTTCCAGCTGGATCCACGAGTCGGCCAGCATCTCCTGGACCATCTGACGGTCGGCGAGGGTGCCCGTGCCGCTGCGGCGGCTGACTGCCCGCTCGACCATCATGTCGAGCGACTCGCGGACCAGACCGACGGTACGCATCGCGTGATGGATGCGGCCGCCGCCCAACCGTGTCTGCGCGACCGCGAATCCCTGTCCGCGCTCGCCGAGGAGATGGTCGGCGGGGATGCGGACGTCGTGGTAACGGATGTAGGCGTGCGTGTCGCCGATGGCCTCGTGCCCCGAGACGCCGACGTTGCGGACGAGCTCGATACCGGGCGTGTCGGCGGGGACCACGAACATCGAGGCCCGGTGATGCCGGTCCGCGTCGGGGTCGGTGACGGCCATGACGATGAGGAACGACGCGAACGAGGCGTGCGAGGAGAACCACTTCTCGCCGTTGATGACCCAGTGGTCGCCGTCGAGTTCGGCGCGGGTCACGAAGGCCGTCGGGTCCGATCCGCCCTGCGGCTCGGTCATCGAGTAGGCCGAGACGATCTCGTTCTCGATGAGCGGCTCGAGGTAGCGCTCCTTGAGTTCCGGGGTCCCGTAATGGGCGAGGATCTCGGCGTTCCCGGAATCCGGTGCCTGACAACCGAAGACGACCGGACCCGAGTGCGTGCGTCCCAGCATCTCGTTCAGGAGGGCGAGCTTCAGCTGGCCGTAACCCGGTCCACCGAGTTCGGGGCCGAGGTGGCAGGCCCACAGCTTGCGTTCACGGACACGCTGCTGCAGCGGCTTGATGAGCGCATTGCGACGGGCGTCGCGGACGTCCCACGCGTGGTCGATCACCCGGTCGACCGGCTCGATCTCGGCCCGGACGAACTCGTCGACCCAGTCCAGATCCTGCTGATACTCCGGGTCGGTTTCGAATCCCCAGCTCATTGTGTGTCCTCACTCGTGCGCATCCGGATGGAGCGCATCCGGTTGATGAAAAGAACGGAAGTCCTCAGCGGGCCAGAACCGCGCAGGCACTGATTCCCGGAGCCCCGTAGACGTGGGTGAACCCGGTTTTCGGATCTCCCGGCACCTGGCGTGCGCCGGCCTGACCACGCAATTGCAGTGCCGTCTCGTAGATCTGGCGGAGACCGGTGGCACCGATCGGTTCGCCGTTGGCCAGCACACCGCCGTCGGTGTTGATCGGCATACGTCCGCCGAGTCGCGTCTCACCGTCGGCCAGCAACTTCTCCTGCTCACCGTGAGTGCACAGTCCGGTCTCGGCCATGTGCATGATCTCGGCCCCGGACTCGGTGTCCTGCAGCTGCGCGACGTCGATGTCGGTCGGCGCGATGCCGGCGCTCTCGAACGCCGCGCGCGACGCCTCCACCGTCGGTCCGTCGGCCATCTCCGGGCTCGCCCACGGGCTGTAGACCTCGAACGAACCGAAACGCCGCGACCGGAACTCGACCGACTTCAGGTGGATCGGATTCGAGGTGTACCGGTGGGCACGATCGGCCCGCGCCAGGACGAGCGCGACCGCACCCTCGCCCGGCGAGCAGAACATGTACTGGGTGAGCGGGTAGTTGATCATCGTGGAGGCGGCGATCTCCTCGACCGTGAGTGGCTTTCGCCGCCAGGCGTTCTCGTTGAGCGCACCGAGCGAGAAGGCCTTCTCCGCAACCAGGGCGAGTGACTTCTCGCTGATCCCGTGGTCGTACATGTACCGCTGGATCTTCATGGCGAAGAACTGCGTGGTCACCATCATCCCGGTGGACCCGTACCACTCGCCCAGTCCGAGGGTGGCCGGGTCCTCGTTGAACGCGCCACGCGGATGCTTGTCGAATCCGACGACGATGCCGAGGTCGTGGGCTCCGGAGGCGATCGCGTTCCGTGCGCTGATGAGAGCCGAACCTCCGGTGGCACAACCGTTGTAGACGTTGATGAACGGCAGGCCGGTGAGTCCGAGGTCGGCGACGAGCGTGTCTGCGTCGCCGGCGGAATGGCTTCCGCCGAACGCGAACTGCATGTCAGACCAGGCCACGCCGGCGTCGGCCAGCGCATTTCGCACGGCGACGGCGCCCTGCTCGCGTCCGCTCCGGTCCGGGGTCCGCCCGAACGGATGGATACCGATTCCGACGATCGCGACGCCGTCGCCCGCTGCCGATGGCTGCTCGGAGGACTGCCGCTCGGCGCTGTTCTGGGTGCTCATGACAGTTCCCCTCGGTGTTCGGGCCCGAAGGCGAAGGTGTGGACGCTGCGGCCGTCGTCGTCGAGGTGGGCCGGGACGAGCCGGAGGCTCATCGTGTCGCCGTTGTTCAGGGCCGACGGGTCGTTCACCGTCAGACGAGACTCGACCCGCACCGGCCCCAGGTCGACGTATCCGAGCCCGTACGGTTCGAACTCGCCGAGTCCCCGGTACGGCGACTTCGGCTCGAAGCCCTGCACCGTGAACGCCCACAACGTGCCCGTGCGAGGCAGCTTCACCGGCTGCATCCCCGCCGCACTGCAGCGTGGGCACCCCTCCTGAACGGGGAAGGTCACGGTCTCACAGTGGACGCACCGCGCACCGACGAGGCACACGTGCCCTTCCTCGTCGACGGCGAACAGCGACTCGTCGACCACCTCGACGCCGGCAACCTCGTGGACGGTCATCGTTTCCCTTCACCCACCGTGGCCGGCACCGCGCCGACCGCCCTATATGACACCCATCACCCTATTCCTCATGAGGAGTTTGTCAAGCACGCAGCGGGACAATCCTCCTGATCAATCGGCTACTGGCCTTTGTCGAGGTACTCGCGCATCTCGGTGATCAGTCCATCCGGGTCGACGTCGCAGACCACGCATGTGTGCCGGACGAGAATCCCACCGTCGCCGGTGACGGATCGGACGGTGTGCTCTTCGACGAATCCACCGTCGAACACCTGCCGGCGGATGTCGAGGTAGGTGTGCCGGGTGGTGCTTGGCCCAGTGGTCCCCATGTGCGCGGCGACCGCCGCTGCGGCACGCGGTTCTCCACCGTTCTGGACGATCACCGCGCCATGGGCGAAGCAGTCGAGGAAGTCGTCGGCGTCGGCCCGTTCGATGGCACCGAACACTGCGTGTGCCAGGCCCTCATGTCGCTCCGTGCTCATCGGTTCTCCTCTCGGACACCCCGCTCCCGCGGACGGAAACGCGCAGACCGACAGCGCCGGTCCGCGCGTTGAACATGGTGTTCAGGTGTCTGCGGGCATCCAGTCCGGGATCGTCACGCCGCCGACCGAGATGAACTCGGCGACCATCGGCATCCCGACGGCCAGTTCCGGGCGCCCGTCGAGATGCCCGAGCAAGCGAACCCAGGGAACCTCCTCGAGGCCGACGAGAACGCACGTGTAAGGAACCGGGAAGTCCGGGTGTACTCGGTGTTCGACCACCGTCCAGGAGTGCAGCACCCCGCGCGGTGCGACCTCACGCCAGGACACCGAGTGGCGACCGCAGTCGGCGCAGAAGGAGGACGGGAGATGAATGATCCGGCGACATTCCGCGCATTCGGCCACCACGAGGCGACCCCCGGCGGCTGCCTCGAAGAATCCACGTGTATCGGGGTCCTCGGTGACCGGCGGGAGACCGGAACGGACTCTCCGAGCCGCCTGCGCTCGCGGTGTGGACATGTCGGTCATGACGCCACCAGCATCAATGCGCTCGCGCCGGGCGGCGGCGCCGAGGTCACCAGCGACACCCGTGCGCCTTTGCGCTGGGAGGTCGATGTCCCGCGGATCTGCCGGACGCCCTCGAGAACGTGATTGAGTCCATGGATGTAGCCCTCCGAGAGGTTTCCGCCGGCCGTGTTCACCGGCAGTCGACCCCCGGGGCCGAATTGTCCGGTCGCGCAACGATCCACGGCTTCCCCCGGCGCGGCCAGACCGTAGTCCTCGAGTTGGAGGAGTGCGGTGATCGTGAAGCAGTCGTAGATCTGCGCGACGTCGACGTCGTCGGGTCCGATTCCGCTGCGGTCGTACAGTTTGGCGGCGCATTCCCGCGACGGCCAGGCGGTGATGTCGGGACGCATCAGGACCGGGTACATCATTCCCGGCTGCACGTGGCTGCCGGTCGCCTGGGCGACACCGGCGATCGCGGCCGGCACACCACGTAGATCACGGGCACGTTCGGCCGTCGTCACCACGACCGCGCAGCCGCCGTCGGTCTCGAGACAGAAGTCGAAGAGACGCAACGGGTCCGCCAGCATCCTGGAATCGAGATACGCATCGATGGTCATCGGACGTCCGGCGAACACCGCATCGGGATTGGCATTGGCGTGCGTTCGGCAGCCGACTGCGAAACCGCCCAGGCCCCGCGACAACCGATCGTCGTCGAGCCCGTGGTCGTGCGCATAGCGGCGGGCAACCATGGCGAAGAACTGTCCGGGCGTCTGCATCCCGTAGGGCGCGAAGAACTCCTCGAAGGTACTGTTCCCGCCGGCCGCCACGGCCTCACCCGCGCCGAGCCCGAAGCGTTTGCCCGACCGGCCGTTCAGCGACCGGTAGACCAGGACGGTGGTCGCGAGTCCCGCGCTGATCGCGGCGACCGCCTGGCCGATCATCGCCGCGGGGCCCGAGCCGCCGGGGCCGTTCTCGCCCCAGTAGTCGATGTCCCCGACCCCCAGCACGTGTGCAAGAGCCGGCGCCGACACATCGTCCATGTCGCACCGCACGATGCCGTCGACATCGGCGGGGGTCAGTCCCGCGTCGTCGAGCGCAGCGCGTGACGCCTCGGCGGCGAGGGTCAGGACCCCGCGACCCGAGTCAGAGCTGAACTCGGTGGCGCCGATGCCGACGATCGCGCATGCCCCGGGCTTCCACGCGGACATCAGGCCCTCGCCGACTGGACGCCGGTACCGGCGGCGACCTCGGCCCGCACCGCGTCGGTGTGCTCGCCGAGTCGCGGAGCGCGGCCGGGCCGCGACGAGAAGGCCGAGAACTGCCATGGCGCACCGGGATAGGTGATGGTTCCGCCTTCGCCATCGGGTACCTGGGTGAAGAACCCCCTGGCGGCGAGCTGGGGATCGGCGGGCAGTTCCTCGAAGGACTTGAGCGGTCCGACGGGCAGGCCTCGTCGTTGTCCCTCGTCGTAGGCGGTGGCCGAGTCCTGGATCATGAAGAAGACCTCGATCATCTGCTGGATGTGACCGAACTGCTCCTGGCGGTACTCGAGCGAGTCATACTCCGGTTCGACGAGATCTGCGGCGACGCCGATCTCGTCCATCCACGACACCAGGGCCCTCCACATGTGCTGGTCGGCCAGGATCAGGGCGAGGTAGACGTAGGCGCCGTCGGCGCATTCGAACAGTGCCGGCTGGGTCGGAACCGGTTGTGCATGTCGGCAGGTTTGCCGTTGGACAACGGCTTTCGGATAGAACCAGTACGGGTTGGCCAGCTCGCCGCTGACGGCGTTGGCGCCGTGGATCGACACGTCGAGGATCTGTCCCTGCCCGCTGCTCTGTCGTTCGACGAGGGCGAGCATCGCCGCCATATAGGCGAAGATCGCACCCAGCTGATAGCCCTGATTGCCCCCGGGGCGGATCGGCGGAATCGAGTGGTCGTCGTAGCCGCAGCTGTTCAGCAGACCACCCGCTGCCAGGGCGACGAGGTCGCTCGTCCGATACCCCGCCCACGGGCCCTTGAGACCGAACGGCGAGATCACCACGAGGATCAGACCGGGATTGCGTTCGCGCAGTGCGTCGAACGAGGCGCCGAAGCGTTCGACGGCCTCCTCGCGGTCGACGATGAGCATGTCCGCGCGACCGCAGAGCGCCCGGACCACCGCGATGTCGTCCTCGTCGGCGGAGTCGGCCACGATGCTGCGCTTGCTGGTTCCGTACGACCAGAACTCGAGGCTTCGGTCCGGGTTGTCCTCGCCTCCGATGAAGGGACCCTGATGCCGACTCGGTGCGCCGCGTGGCGGTTCGACCTTGATGACATCCGCACCGAGATCGGCGAACAGCTTGCCGGTGTACTCCCCGGCCGGATCGTCGATGAGTTCGACTACGGTCAGTCCCTCGAAGGGGCGAGTGCCGGATTGGTGTGAAGCGTTCATGTCAGATGACTCCCGCCGCCGACAGGTCGGCGCGCTCGGCCTCGTCGAGACCGAGGATGGTTCCGAATACGTAGTCGTTGTCCTCGCCGAGTAACGGCGCCGAACGCCAGTTGTCGGGTCCGCCGCGTTCGAACTCCACCGGGACGCCCTCGAACTTGGCGGTCCCGATGACCGGGTGGTCGAGCTCGAAAAATGTTTCGTACTCTGCGATTTGGGGATCGAGGCGGTCGAGGTCAGCCGAGTTCTGGACCGCACCGCAGGCCACACCCACCGCCTGCAGAAGGGCCATGACGTCGTACTTGTCGCGAGATCTCGTCCACTCCCCCACGTACTCGTCGAGCGCGTCCTGGTGAGCGAAACGGCAAGCCTGGGTGGCGAACCGGCTGTCGGCACTCCACTCCGGGTTCCCGAGGGCGGTGACGAAGCCACGCCAGTCCTGCTCGTCGAAGACCGCGATGGCGACCCACTGGTCGTCTCCCGCGGTGGGGTACACACCATGTGGTGCGGCCTGCGGGAACTCCAGGCGGTTGCCGCGCGGGAAGTCGGGTCGCCGGCTCGGGCGGTCGTTGACCAGCGTGTCGAGCAGATCCGCGCCGAGGAGATTGACACCGACCTCCGTTGCGGAGACATCGATCTCGGTTCCCTCACCGGTGCGGTTGCGGTGGTAGATCGCCATCAGGATCGCCGCCGAGTTGTAGTAGGCGGCCTGATTGTCCATATAGGACAGTCCCCAGCCGGACGGCTCGCGGCCGGGCAGACCGCTGTTGAAGGACAAACCGCTGACCGCCTGGATGACCGGCCCGTAGCTGCGGTAGTTCCGGTACGGACCGCTGTGGCCGTATCCGCTCATCCGTGCGTAGATGACGTCCTCGCGCAGCGAGCGGAGGTGTTCGTAGGTCAGCCCCCACTTCTCCATCACGCCGGGCGCGAAGTTCTCGGTGACGACCGAGGACGCCTTGATCAGTTCGTCGGCGAGTTCGCGGCCCCGCGGCTGCGACATGTCCAGGGTGATGCCGAGTTTGTTGCGGGCGTAGTTGTTGAAGAGCCCGCCCTTCTCGGGGTCCGGATTCGCGTCCTCTTCACCGTAGGAGCGGACCTCGCCCTTGTAGATCGGCAGACGGCGCGGCATGTCGAGTCGCTTGCGGTTCTCGATCTTGATCACCTCGGCACCGAAGTCCGCGAGGAGCCTCGTGGCGACCGATCCGACTCCCATCCAGCAGAAGTCGGCGACGCGAACACCCGCCAGCGGACCACTACGTGTGCGCGGCTGGCGGTTCGCGTCCTGAACGCGGTCGGTCATCGCCCCTCACCTTCCTTTCGAGTCGTGACACCAATCACTGTATTCCTCATGATGAAACTGTCAAGTCGAATGGCGCAGCGGTCACGGAGGAATCGCTCACTCCAGCAACAGATCTTTCAGACGGTTGCGTCGCCGGGCGTCCATCCCGCAGGGGCCGGCGAGGAACTCGTCGAATCCCCCGAACTCGTCGCGGATCGCGTCGAAGGACGCCTCGAGATACTCCGGCAGCGCCGAGCTCTCATGGAGCTCCTCCGGAGTGATGATCGGATCCGGCAGCTCGTCGAGCCACACAACCATCGAGTTGAACAACCGGTCGGCGGTGAAGAACTCCTTGGTCAGCAGGTAGTCACCGAGAATGGCGTCCCATTCCACGCCGAGCGTGGCCAGGATGACCGCCGTGACGAACCCCGTCCGGTCCTTGCCTGCCACACAGGAGACCACCAGCGGACGACGCTGCGGGTCCTCCAGCGAGTCGAAGACGCCCCGCATGCTCTCCCCGAAGGCACTGGGCATCTGCTCGGCGTTACCGAGCAGGACCTCTTGGATGTACTCACCGGCGGTGTCGGCCAGGACACGCCTGATCAGATCCACGCCCGCCACCCGCGCATCCGGGAGCGTGGCGACCGGGATCTCATGCGGCCGTTGGCCGTCGGGCCAGACGATGGGCGCCCGCTCGACCTCGCCGGGACTGCGGAGATCGCAGATGGACCCGATGCGCAGTTCCGCGAGTTGTTCTCGCCCCAGATCGGTGAGGCCGGCGAGTGACTCCGTGCGGTAGAGCACGCCGTCGCGGACCCGTCGTCCGTCCGTCGTCGGGAGCCCGCCCAGCGAACGGAAGTTCGCAACGCCGTCGAGGACGATCGTCGGCGAGCTCATCGCGCCGCACCCCGTCCGAGCGCGGCCTCCATGGCGGGAGTCAGCGACTTGAGTTCGGCGACCTCCAACAACCCCGTACCCAGGCGTCCTCCCATTTCGAAGACGGTGAGTCCGTCACCGGCGAAGAACCCCTCGTCGTGGCTGTTCGCGTCGGCAACCACCGAGCGCCCCTGCACGTGGTATCCGCGGCCGTCCGTCGTCCAGATCCTGGCATCGCAGCCCGTCGGACTGTAGCCGTCGTCATCAACGGACATCCCGAACGAGACCCGCTCGACGGCCCGGAATCCGTTGTCATACACATAACCCGAGACACGGCTGCCCGCGTCTGTGACGAAACCCGCCACCGACATGAACAGGTCGTCGCCGAAGGTCGCACAGATCCAACGGTGCGACCTCAGACTCGACCAGCTGCGCGGACCCCACGAATGGTCCTGAAACGCCCAGGTGGAGAACTCGGTCTCCGTCCCACCGGTGGACACCGTGCCGGTCACCCGGCCGAACGACTCGTAATGGCTCGATCCGATCTGCACACCCTTGCCGTCGAGGCCGAACGCGAACGGATCGGTGAACGCCTCGTAACGGACCGTCGCGGTCAGATCACTGTCGGGATAGGTCGCCGTCACGTCGTAGGCTCGCAGCGGCTCGACAGTGGTGATGTCGAGGCCCCCGAGTGTGAGATCGGAGAGATCGCCGTCCGGAAGCGGCAGGGTCAGCGACTCGAAATGCCCGGCGACCTTGTTGTCCACGACGGTCCAGTTCCAGACGTCGGCTCGCCCCCTTGGGGTTTGCAGCCCGAGATGGTAGTTCCCGCCGATACCCGTGCCCGGATCGTAGAAGGTCAGGTACCAACTCTCCTGAAAGCTCTCCTCCCCGGTCGGCTCATGCGAGCCGTCGTGCACCCGGTCGGAGTCGGCGGTCAACAACGTGACGTTCCCCATTCTGGGTTCGTCTCCTTATCTGTGATCTGGCGATGAAAGTCGAGAGAGCCGGACGCCCCGCCCTGTCGGCCCCACCTGGTCGGCAGGGTTGTCGTCAGGGCGGGACGGGGGGGTCGGCTCAGGCGCCGGCGCCGACCTCGAGGGCCTCGGCCACCGGCTCGTCGACCAGGATGTCGACCTGGCCGGTGGTGCCGTTGATCCGGACGCGCGCACCATTCGGGATCAGTCGCATGCCGCCGACGAGCTGAACGGCGGGGATGCCGTGTTCGCGGGACAGGCACGAGCCGTGCGCGAGCATGCCGCCGGTCTCGATGATCAGGCCGCCGATGATCGAGAACACCGGAGCCCAGCCCGGGTCGGTGGCGTTGCACACCAGGATCTCGCCCGGCTGCAGTTCGGCGATCTGCGACATGCTAGGCATGACGCGGGCGACACCCTCGATCACGCCACCGGAGGTGCCGATGCCGGTGAAGTGGTTGCCGCCCTCGGCATCGTCGGATTCCTCGGCCACCGGGTCGTTGCCGCGGAGCAACATCGGCGGGGTGAACATCCGGCTGTTCATCTTGTCGAAGGCCTTGCGACGACCGGAGATCTTGGCGCGCACCAGCTTCTCCGGCTGCCCGCCCGCGAGCAGGGCGAACAGTTCGTTCTCGCTGAGGAAGAACGCGTCCTCGACCGTGTCGAGCAGACCACGCTCGACGGCTCGGCGACCGACCTCGAGGAACGCCTTGCGCTTGGCGAAGGTGATCCGGTCGATGTAGTGCCGCCAGTCCTCACGCAGCACGAGGAAGTCGATGACCTCGTCGTAGAGGAACTTGAAGACCTGCTGGGCGACCTTGCCGAAGCGGGACTGCCCGATGAACTCCATGACCTCGGCGAAGGCCGCCTCGCGCTTGGCGATGACCCGCTGTTCCTGCTCGGCGGGCGTCGTCGGGTTCGCGACCTGGAGGTACATGCGGAATGCCTCGTAGTCGATGTTCGCGTCGTCGGCACGCCGCGTGAAGTAGATGTCGCGGTCGGCGTGGCCGCGGTGACCGTGCTCGGCCATGAAGGCGTTGTACTGCTCCAGGAAGCCTCGGCCCTCCGCGGAATCCTCGAGCGCGGTGAAGAACTCGGGACCCGGGTTCTCGTCGAAGATCCGGCGAAGCTCGCCCGAGTTGCGGATCAGTTCCGACAACCGGAAGAACTCGTGGGTCTCCTGGCTCTGCAGGTTGGTCGGCAGACCGCTCATCAGCTCCTGGCCGATCAGCGCGTTGGTGCCCTTGTAGTACTTGGCGACCATCTGGCCGAATGCACCGAACACCATCAGATTTTGTACATGCGTACCGACCCACAGCGAGTCCATGAAACGGATCGCCTGTTCCTGCAGGTTCCGCTCGTAGCGATGCAGTGCGTCGTCGGACAGGTTGCGCAGCTCGGCGTCCTGCAGGCCGTTGGCCTTATCGATCTCCTCCGGAGTGAAGATGAACCTGCGCGCGTTCTTCTTCCAGTTGTGGAAGGCCGAGGTCGGCGACGAGTTGATCGCGCAGATCATCCGGAACCATCGCTTGACGTCGAGCGGCTCGGCAAGCGTCTTGACGCGGATGTCCTCCGGGATGTTGAAGCTGCCGCCCTCACGGACCGATCGCGGGAGCGCGTACCGCTGGAACGGCTCATCCCAGTCGACGCTGTAGTAGGCAGTACCGAACTTGTACTTGTAGGTGCGCTTGTTGATGAGGTCGCGGAAGCCGGCGAGCTCGGTCAGGCGCATGATGCCCTCGTGAGACTCGCGCGCACGCACCGAGTAGAACAGCGGGGTGATGCCGCCGGTCCAGTACTGCTCGGAGTACTTGAAAGTCCACAGGGCGTCATCGTCCTCCGGGACCAGCTGCCAGTCATCGACGCATTCATCCCAGGTGAAGTCGACGCCGGTGATCGGACGAGCCTGGAGCAGGTAGAACTTGCCGCCGGCGTAGCCCCACTCGATGTCCTGGGGCAGACCGTCGTAGTGACGCTGCACTTCCCGACCGAGGGCCGCGAGTTCGGCGATCTGCTCGTCGGACAGCGCACGACGGCCGCGGTCGGCCTCCGGGGTGTCCTTGGTCTCGGTACCACTCCCCGCGGCACGCACCGAGATCGTCAGCGCCTTGTCCCCGATGTGCGTACGGCGCAGGGACAGGTCGCCGCCCGAGACGACGTATTCGTCCGGGGTCACGATGCCGGACACGATGGCCTCACCGAGGCCGTAGCTGGCATTGATGACCAGCTCGTCGGTGCGCGCGTTGAGCGGATTGGCGGTGAACATGACGCCGGACAGCTCCGAGGGCACCATCGTCTGGACCACGACCGCGATACTGGCGGTCGCATGGTCGAAGCCGTTGGACTTGCGGTACGAGACCGCGCGTGCGGTCCACATCGAGGCCCAGCAGTCGCGGATGGCCTTCAGGACGTCGTCGACCCCGACGATCTCGAGAAGGGTGTCGTGCAGGCCGGCGAAGCTGGCGTCGGCGGTGTCCTCGGCGGTACCCGACGAACGGACGGCGACGCGGATGTTGTCGCCGAGTGCGGAGTACGCCCGGGCAACCTCGTCGCGCATCGCGGCGGGAATCTCCACTGCCTCGACGACCTGGCGGATCTCGGTGGTCACCTGGTCGAGGTGGGCGATGTTGTCGTAGTCGATGCCCGCGACCAGCGAAACGATGCGTTCGGTTACGCCCGCCGATTCGAGGGCCAGGCGGTAGGCCTCGGTCGAGACGACGAATCCGCCCGGCACATCGAAACCGGCCGTGACCAGTTCGGCAAGGTTCGCGCCCTTGCCGCCGACCAGGGCGGTCTCACATCGCGCGCGATCCTCGAACGGCACTACATACTCCACGGCTTCTCCTCTGGGTGATCGAATGTGGGGGATCAGAGTGGTGCACATCACTCGATGACGGCGATTCAACCCCGTTCCCAGCCGGGGTGTCAAGAGTTCCTACTGAGGAATTTTCAGAACGGCTCAAATTCATCGGTATGTTTTTCCGAGATGGGCTAGTCTTCGCCTCGACCCCCGAGAAAGGAACATCGAATGAACACCAGTAGCGACTCCGGGCGCGTCGCCCTCGTCACCGGCGGAACCGACGGCATCGGCAAGTCGATTGCGTTGGCGCTCTTGCATTCCGGAGCCCGCGTCGCCGTCACAGGCCGACGCGTGGAAAAGGGCCGCGAACTGCTGGACGCGGCCGCCGCGGGTGACCGGCTGATCTTCGTGGAATCCGACGCCCTCGCCGACGGAGAGCCCGAACGGGTCGCCGCACACGTGCGGGACACCCTGGGCCGGGTGGAGATCCTGGTGAACAACGTGGGCGGTGGAACCGGCGAGTACGGGCGCATCGACACGATCGACCCCGGGGCCTTCCGACGCGGATTCGACCTGAACGTGATGACCGCGGTCACCATGACCGGTGCGGTGCTGCCGCAGATGATCGATGGCGGATGGGGCCGCATCCTGATGGTGGCGTCCGTGGAAGGCAAACTACCCACCCTTCCCGGTATCGGCCCCTACGTGACGGCCAAACACGCGCTGATCGGTCTCGCGAAGTCGGTCGCCTTCGACTGCGGAGAACTCGGCATCACCTGCAACACGCTGTGTCCCGGTTACGTGGAGATCCCGACACGCGTGCGCACGCAGTCGTCGTCGGCGGGCAAGGCCAACACGGGCCGCTACTCGAATCCTCAGCAGAATTACCAAGATCTGACCAGGACCGGCCGGCATGCGACCCTGGATGAGGTCGCGCACGCCGCCTTGAGCCTCCTGGGCGAGCACAGTGGCGCGATCACCGGAACCACCCTCAACGTCGACGGTGGATCGTCCCCGTACTGATCCGCCGCCCCGTCGAGCATCGGTTTCGTTTACACGTACGGAATTCCGAAGTCCGGGTCGGTTCACCACGTAGTGTGCAATCCGACTGCGAATCCCGACTGCGACTCGCTGACCGCCGCCACCGAATGAGAAAAGATCGACGATGACACGCGAACTGGCCCGCACCGGCCTCCCGATCATCTACAACCCCGGAGAGATGCATTCCTCGACGAGGTCCGAGACAACGCGTGCCCCGAAGGCGTCGGAAACCACTGCCGCGGCGATCGTCTCCGACATCGTCAGCCTCGGCCTACGACGCGGCGACCGACTCCCCGCCGAGAGCGACATGCTGACCAACTACTCGGTCAGCCGCGAGACCCTGCGCGAGGCGCTGCGCATCCTCGAGGTCCAGGGGCTGATCACGCTCAAGCGCGGTCCGGGTGGAGGCCCGTTCGTGAGCGCGCTCAACGCGTCTTACCTCGCGCGCACCGCGACGTTGTACTTCCACCTCGCCGGCGCAACGTACGACGAGGTCTTCGACACCTGGAAGATCCTCGAGCCGCAGCTGTCGGCCAAGGTCGCCCGGCTGGAGGACCGCAAGTTGAAGGAGGCCGCCTTCGCCAGGTTCCTCGACTACGACGTCGAAGAACACGAGAAGAGCGAGATCTTCAGTGATCTCAACAACTTTCACGCGGTGATCGCCGAACTCACCGGCAACCGCGTACTCACCTTGCTGACCCAGGCCATCGACCACATCGTCGTCGAGCACGTCCTCGGGGCGGGCCGCGACACCATCCCCGAGGACGACGCGATGAGCCACCACCACGCCGACATCGCCAAGGCGATCATCGCGGGCCGCCCACGTAAGGCCGAGAAACTGATGCACGATCACATCAGCGAGGTCGTCGAACGGTTCCGGGAACGTCACCCGGACCGGTCCGACGAGCTCGTTCAGTGGATGTGAGCCGCTACAGCACCTGAGACAGGAACGCTCGCAGTCGATCTGACTTCGCGTCGTCGAAGACCTGGTTGGGTTCGCCGGTTTCCACGACCTGCCCGTGGTCCATGAACAGGACGTTGTCACTGACGTTGCGCGCGAATCCCATCTCGTGGGTGACCACGACCATCGTCATGCCCTCGGCCGCCAGGTCTGCCATGAGCGCGAGTATGCCCTTGACGAGCTCGGGGTCGAGTGCGGACGTGGCCTCGTCGAAGAACATCACCTCGGGCGTCATCGCGAGAGCGCGTGCGATGGCGACACGCTGCTGCTGGCCGCCCGACAGCCGGGCGGGGCGCACGTCGGCCTTCTCGGTCAAGCCGACGATCTCGAGCTGACGCATCGCGACCTCGCGCGCCTCGTCCTTGCTCAGTCCCTTCAGCTTCCGCGGTCCGAGCGAGACGTTGTCGACGACGGTCTTGTGCGGGAAGAGGTTGAAGTGCTGGAACACCATGCCGATGCGGCGGCGCAGTTCGTCCGGATTGTCCTTCAGCACCGACCGGCCGTCGAGCAGGATGTCGCCCTGGTCGGGTTCGTGCAGCCGGTTGAGCACCCGCAGCAGGGTCGACTTACCCGAACCCGACGGCCCGATGACGGTGGTCGTCGTGCCTGCGGCGACCCCGATGTCGACACCGCGCAACACGTGGTGTTTTCCGAAGGACAGGTGCAGGTCGGTGCCGGTGAGCGACACCGCTTTACGTGTGGCGGTGGTGGTGCCAGGCCCGGACTGTTCGGATTCAGACATGTGCCTATCCCTTCTCGACGATGGTGACGGGCAACGGATCATCGTGGATGTCGGCCGGGCGCCCGGTGCGGAGCCGGGTGTCGATGTAGTTCACCAGGTGGGTCAGCGGAACCGTGAGGATCAGGTACATGATGCCCGCGGCGACCAGCGGCGACAGGTTGCCGGTCTGCGCATTGAGGTCCCGGCCCACCGCGAACAGTTCGCGCTGGCTGGCCAGCAACCCCAGGAAGTAGACGAGCGAGCTGTCCTTGATCAGGCTGATGAACTGATTCATCAGGGCGGGCAACACGCGTCGTACACCCTGCGGTACCACCACCAGTCGCATCGACTGCCGGTAGCTGAACCCGATCGCCCGGGACGCCTCGAGCTGGCCGTCGTCGACGCTCTGGATACCAGATCGGAAGATCTCGCCGATGTAGGCCGCGGCGAGCAACGCCAGCGCGACGGCGCCGAGCCAGTACGGGTTGTTGCCGGTGATCCCCTTGACCACCGGTCCGACGCCCAGGCCGACGATCAGGATGACGACCACCGCAGGCAGACCCCGGAAGATGTCGGTGTAGACCCGGGCGGGCCAGCGCAGCCAGCGCGACCGGGAGATGCCACACAGGGCCAGGATCATGCCCAGGATGGTGCCGAGCACACCGGACACCACCGACAGGATGAGCGTGTTGACCAGGCCGGTCTTGATCAGCTCGGGGAACGACTCCTTGTAGAGCTCCCAGTTGAAGAAGGTGTTGCCGAGCTGCTCGAACGTGCCCTTCGGCTTGGTTGATTCGGCGGGGCCGGCTTTTGCGGCGTTCTCGGCGGCGATCGCGGCGATGTCGGGGAGTTCGGGTACTGGCGCCGCCTTGCTGCCGGGCTTCCACCCTTCGGGCAGTTCCCGCGGCACCCAGTCCTCGTACAGCTGTGCGTACGTGCCGTCCTCGATGATGGCGTCGAGGCCGGAGTTCAGTGCCTCGACGAGCTTCGGCTTGTTCTTGCCGACCGCCCAGGCGACGAAGTTGTTGACGCTGAAGGTGTTCTCGACGATCGCGGTGCCGTCGCCCTCACGGACCGCGCCCTCGGCCTGCTGCGACGGCGCGACCCACGCGTCGACCTGACCACTCTTGAGGTTGGCGTACGCCGTCGCGTAGTCGGGGAACTTCACCGGGTCGAGTCCAAGGGTGTTGACGACGTAGTCGTCCTGGACCGTGCCCTGTACGACGGCGATGCGCGTCGAATCCGACAGGTCGCCGAAGCCCTTGATCGGTCCACCGGTCGGCGCCACGAGCGAGAAGTAGCCGAAGTCGTAGCCGTTGGTGAAGTCGACGGTCTTGCGGCGGTCGTCGGTGGTGGTGATCGACGACGACCCGACGTCGAAGCGGTTGTTGGCGACCTGCGAGAGCAGGCCGGCGAACTCGGTGCCGTTGAACTCCACCTGCAGGCCGAGCTTCGCGGCGATGGCCTTGAGGAGCTCGTTGTCGAAGCCGGTGAAGTCTCCGGCGCCGTTCACGCAGATGCTGGGTCCGGCGTCGGAGAGGGTGCCGACCGACAGTGTGCCCGGTTTCAGCAGCTCGAGTGCACTGACGTCGATCTCGTCGACCGGCGTGGTGCCGGGGGTGGTGTATTTGTCCTCGCCGCCTTGCTCGGCGGCGGCCAGGTTCAGCGGGGCCGCCGATGCCGAGGCCAGTCCGGCGGGTGCACAGCTGTCGGCGGGAGCCGCCGCAGCGCGGGGAGCCGGTCCGCCGATGATGGTCAGCAGGCCGACGATGGCGGCCGTCAGCGCGAGGGCGAGCACGCGAACCGCGCGTGGCGCCGCCCGGTGGGCGCGATGAGATCGGTGGTTGGACACCGCATCGACAGTATCGGGACGCACACGGCGGGTCCCAAATTTTCGCTCACCGGTGAGCGTAACCCCGCTGAGCTGGGGTTATCATCCCGCGCCGCGTGGGCGCCGGCACGGATCAGCAGTAGGTATCGCTGAGCGATACCTACTGCTGAAGGCGTTCGACGGCGCGGCCGTTGCCGAGTTCCGCGCGCGACTCGGGACGGTCGAGGTAGTAACGGAGGAAGTCCAGGAGGGCTTCCGGTCCGGTCGGGAACAGGTCCACGACGCTGACGATCGGAGCCTCGGGCGACGGTGCGAACGGGCCCCGATAGAACACCTCGACGGCCACCTTCGCCCCGTCACGTGGTTCGACGAGGATCGCCATGGAGTTACCCGACGCGCTCGGTTCGATCGCCTCTACATCGGCCCAGGCGATCTCGTCGCGGACCTTGAACGTCTGGACTGTTAACGTGTCCGGGGTACAGGCGATCTCGGGAAACCGCAACACCCGCAAGCGAAGCAGCCGAGAGCGGCGGCCGCGAACAGCGCGAGTCCAGCTGCAACGTAAGGGAAAACAATGAGCTGACCGTCTGACATCGGAAAGGTCATTCGATCTGTCCAAAAGCCCACTGCGAACACTGTGGCACTCACCAGCGTATTCGCGAGAAACAGGATATAGCCCGCTCGAAATGCGGGCGACGACCGAATCACGGCGCCTCCGGACCGGTGCATCGTGACTTTCGGCGGCGCCCCTGATCGGGTCCGGCGAATCGCGGTGATCACCACCCGGGTGGCCTCGAGTAGGCACGCCACGGCTGCCGGCAGATAGAACATCGCGTACAGAAGTCGAGAGTCCTGGAGGGCCACCAAGCCGTGGTATCCCCAGAACAGGCCGAATGCACCGAAAGCTGCGGCGCTGAGTCCCGCGAAACGAGTGAGCCTGAACAACCTGTCCCATGGGTGGTTCATCGACACCTATTGCCGCAGTCGTTCGGCGGCGCGGCCGTTGCCGAGTTCCGCGCGCGACTCGGGACGGTCGAGGTAGTAACGGAGGAAGTCCAGGAGCGCTTCGGGTCCGGTCGGGAACAGGTCCACGTTGCACACGATCGGGTCCTCGGGGGACGACGCCAACGGGCCCCGATAGAACACCTCGACGGCCACCTTCGCCCCGTCGCGTGGTTCGACGAGGATGGCCATGGAGTTACCCGAGACGGTCGGCTCCACCGAGACGATGTCGTCCCACGCGATCTCGTCGCGAACCCTCGACGTCTGCACGGCCAGCGTTGTCGGGGTGCAGAGGATCTCCGGGAAGCGCAGACGTCCCGATACGCGGAAGAGTAACGCCCCGGCCGCGTAGAGGGCGAGCGCGGCCGCGACGTACGGGAAGAGCGCGAACTGTCCCCCGGTCATCGGAAAGGTCAGCCGGTCGGTCCACACGCCGAAGGCGAACACGGCACTGCTGACCAGTGTCAGCACGAAAACCGCGAGGTACCCGGCACGGTAGGTGACTGGCAGCATGATCGAGACGCCCCCCGGCCCAATCGGATCGATCCTCGTCGGCAGACCCGATCGTCGACGCCACACCACGATCGCCAGGGTGCTGACGGCGAGGATCAGGCATCCCGACCCGGCCGGCAGGTAGAACGCCGCTGCGAGGTAGCGCGTGTCCACCAGCGCGGCGATCCCGTGAAATCCCCAGAACAGACCGAAGAACAGCAGAAAGAGCGTCGCGATCCCGATCAGCGGGGTCTTGCGTCGCAACCCTTCCCACCCCTCGTCGGCCGCTGTCATCGGCACACCGCCGCGCCCAGCTCATTACCCAGGTAGCCGAACAGCCACGAACCGCCGGCGCTCAAGACCCGTTGCGGCGGCGACGTTCAGGCCCGGCACCGGGATCGCCGCGCCGGCCGCGCCACCACCGGCACCGCCGAGCACGCTGCCCAGTCCGGCCACCGCGGCCTGGCATCGGGCATCACCGCCGTCCGCGGCGACGACATCGTAGAGCGCTACGCCCGCGGCAAGGGCGAGACCGCCGTACTTGGTTCCGTACCGGACATCATCGAGGGTGCTGTTGGTCAGCGTCGGAACGGACTTCTGCAGCATGTTGCCCGACTGCGCCTCGACGCCGGCGATCAGGCCTCCGGCACTCGTCAACACCGGATGTGTGAAGAACGGGCTGTCGGGAGGAATCTCGACGGGCGCCTTGCCCTGCGGGTACACGGTGGCGCGACGGTAGCCGTCGGCGCCGGTGACCACCTCGAGCCGAGTCTGGTCCGCGTAGGTGATCGAGGTGACCTTGTTACCCAAGTCGAGTTCATAGGCCCTGGTCGTCGAGACGAGCTTGCCCGTGGGGTCGAAGACCTCCTCGACCATCATCTCCCGCTCGTAGTAGGAACCCGCGTACGTACTCGACTCGGTGATGACCTTCTTGCTGCCGTCCTGCATGAGCAGGTTGACGGTCGGTTCGCCCTTGGCGTTCACCCCTTCGGCTCTCGACGCCACAGTCACCGCCGCGTCCGCCTCCGAGATCGACCGCTGATGGAGGAGTCCCAGAGGAGTGGAGGGGTCCGGCACATCGTCCTTGGGTGGGCCGAGTCCGGCCAGGAGCTGCGGAGCACCGAGAACCGGAGGCACATAGCCCGCGGCTTCCGCGGCCGCGGTGACGGTTCTCGCGACCGAGTCGTCGGCGGCTCCCATCGCGGTGACAAACGGATTCAGTTCGACCTGCAGCTCGTCACGGCGGCGAATCAGCTCGTCGGCCTCTTCCTGTGTCATCTCCACCGGCTTGATGGTGATGGCCCAGCTGTCATGCACGAGGAAGCTCTCGGACTCGATCGCCCCGACCTTGCCCATGAGGTTCGACTTGGCCGTGGTGAGCGTCCAATACCCCTGTGTCAGAGTCGAAGACATCCCCTCGGCGAGGTCACCGATGACCACGGCGTTGTCCTTGGCCCTACCGAACGCCTCGTTCGCGGCAGTATGCCCGAGCCCGTCCCAGGCCTTGAGTGCCGGGAGTTGCTCGCAGCGTCGTGCGACACCGACGCCCGCAGTCTCGATCGCAGGCCCACTCTTCACAAAAACACCTGCCAGTGCCAGGATCGGGTCGAACTTCCAATCCTCCAACCGTGACCTCGATGGAATCACTTCGCGAAGGCCTTCTCGATGCCGTCGGCGAGTTCTCGGTCGGAGACCTCGTACGTCTCAGCAGCACCTCGAGCAGCTGCCGCTAATGCGCGAAACCCTTCCGAAAGGTTCTTGGCCAGGTCTCCAGCGAAAGTGTCCGCCGCCTGCGCGGCCCACGCGCTCGTCGAACCCGACATACCGGCGAAGGCCTCGACCACCTTGCCCGCCAACGAATTCTCGGTGATCACCGATGCCGTCGCATCGGTCTCACCCGCCAGCGCCTGCAGAATTTCCGGACCGACCTGCATTCTTGTTCCCCCATCCCCGCCTGACCACCCGGGATCGTAACAAGCGTTCGGTGGGGAACGGGCAGTTCCATCCACAGTCAGCAGTAGGTATCGCTGATCGATACCTACTGCTGAAGGTTGCGACTATCCCCGCGCGGCGATCCGCGCCTGCACCTCGGGGCGTCGAAGCGGCGGGACCGTCTTCGGGGGCTGGCGACGCTCCGGCAGGACGTCGAGGAGGGTGCGCGTGGCAGCGGTGACGGCGACGACCGCCGCCTCGAAGGCCTCGGCGTTGGCCGGCGACGGATGCCGCACACCGCTCACCTTGCGCACGTACTGCCTCGCCGCCGCCTCGATCTCGTCTTCGGTGGCCGGTGGTTCGAGCCCGCGGAGTTCGGTGATGTTGCGGCACATGGCAGGTCCCTTCGGTGCAGGCGCTTCTGGAGGGTCGTCGCCGGCCGGGCCCCGGGGCCTCAGCTGCCGATCTGGACGACCGCTTTCCCCAGAATCCGCCCTTCGGCCAGATCGGTCAACGCCTCGGGCAGCTGATCCAGCGTGTACGTCACGTTGACCTGCGGCGACAGGCCGTCGGCGATCATCTGCGACAGCTCCTCGTGCAGCTTGGCCGGCAGGTCCGGGTGGGTGCGCACGTACTCGCCCCAGGCCGCGCCGACGACGGCGATGTTGCGGAACAACACGCGATTGAGCTTGACCGAGGGGATGCCGCCCGCGGCGAAACCGACGACGACGTACCGGCCGTCGGGTGCGACCTGTCGCAGCGCCTCATCGAAGACGTCCCCGCCGGACGGGTCGATCATCACATCGACGCCCTTGGGGACGATCTCCTTGAGCTTGGTGCCCCAGCCCTCTTCGAGCTGCACGATCTCGTCGGCGCCCGCGCTGCGCAGCAGCTCCTCGGCACCCTTGCGGTGCACGATGGCGATGACCTTCGCGCCGAGCGCCTTGGCGACCATGATCGACGCGGTGCCGACACCGCCGGCCGCGCCGAGGACACCGACGACCTCACCCTTCTGGGTGTGCGCGCGGGTCTTCAGCGCGAACAGCGCGGTCTGGTAGTTGATGCCCATCGCCGAGCCCTGCTCGAAGGTGAGCCCGTCGGGCAGCGGCAGCAGCTGCTCCGGCGCGGCGACGACCTGCTCGGCGAAGCCCCCGACGATCGACGCGACGAGGACCTTGTCCCCGACCTTCACCGACGAACCCTCCGGCGCCGAGCGCACCACGCCGGCGACCTCGGTACCCGGGGTGAACGGGGTGGGCACACGCAGCTGGTACTTGCCCTGGCTCATCAGCACGTCGGGGAAGCACACGCCGCAGGACTTGACGTCGACGACGACCTGGCCGTCTGCTGGGGTCGGGTCCGGGACGTCTGTCAGTTCGAGTCCGGACGGGCCTGTCTCTGCGTTGAGTACCTGAGCTTTCATGTGGCTCACCCTACGCGGCAGCGGTCACAGACCCGATAGGATCTGGTGCCATGTCACAACCCGCGGCACCGTCGCCGAATGCACCGTCCCCCGAACGCCTCCGAGTCGCCGACGAGACCCCTGGTTTCATGCCGCTCGACGAGGCACAGACCCTCTTCGAGATCGCCGGAGAGTTTCTGTCACAACCTGATTCGACGAAGGTCGGCATCGAGATCGGCACGTATTGCGGAAAGTCCACGGTCTTCCTCGGTGCCGCGGGCGAGGCCCACGACGCCGTCATCGTGACCGTCGACCATCATCGCGGTTCCGAGGAGCACCAGCCCGGCTGGGAGTACCACGACACCTCACTCGTCGACCCGCACACCGGCACGCTCGACACCTCGGCACGCTTCCGTCGCACCATGTTCGACGCCGGGCTGGAGAAGACCGTGGTCGGCGTGCTCGCGCCGTCGACCGTCGCGTCGAAGATGTGGGGCAAGCCCGCCGATTTCGTGTTCATCGACGGCGGCCACAGCATGGAGGCCGCACAGAACGACCTCGACGGGTGGGCGCCGTGGGTGCGCATCGGTGGCGCCCTGCTGATCCACGACGTCTTCCCCGATCCCGCCGACGGCGGACGCCCGCCCTACGAGATCTATTGCCAGGCCCTGGAAACCGGCCAGTTCACCGAGGTCCGGGCCGAGGGTTCACTGCGTGTGCTGCGCCGTGACTCGGGCGAGGTCGGCGCACCGCTGACACCGAAGGTCTGACGCGGCCCGGTGCGGGTGGCTTCAGCCCTGATCGGCGAGCGCCCGCACCTTGCCCAGCACGTCGGGATACCGCTTGAGGTGGGCACCGCCGTTGACGTCGAAGGCCGCGCCGGTGATCCATCGCGCCTTGTCGGACGCCAGAAAGGCGATGGTGTCGGCGATTTCGGCCGGTTCGCCACTGCGGCCCAGTGGCGTGTTGTCGATGTACTCCTCGGTGAGACCCGGCACGAATCCGATGCCCTCGGTCAGCGGCGTCGACACCAGACCCGGCGATACGGCGTTGACCCGTATCCCCCGTTCCGCCAACTCCAGGGCCGCAACCTCGACGAGCATCAGCACCCCCGCCTTCGAGGCACAGTACGAACCCATCCCGGCGCCCGGCTGCCGACCGTTGAGCGAGGCGATGCAGGTGATCGAGCCACCGTCGGCGATCCGACGGCCGGCGTGTTTGATCACCAGGAACGTGCCCGTGAGGCACACGTCGACCGTGTGACGCCAGGCGCTCAGCTCGAGTTCGGTCAGCGCACCAGGGTCCGACAGGCCCGCGCAGTTCACCACGGTGTCGAACTCGCCGACCGCGTCGAACGCCTCGGCCACCGACTCCTCGTCGGTGACGTCGAGGCGCAGTGCCCGAACGGTGTCGGCGCGTTCGGCCGCGACCTTCTCGGCACGTTCGGCATCCACATCGGCGACGATGACCTGCACGCCCTCGGCCGCCAGCGCGTCGACCGTCGCAAGCCCGATTCCCGACGCTCCTCCGATGACGATCGCGCGGTTCATCGGGCACCCGCATCGGCAGGCTCGGAGGTCTTCGCCAGATGCCGTGTCAGGAACGCGATCTGATGGCTCACGCTCGGCTCGAACCAGTCGTTGCCCTCGAAGATGTCGAAATGGTCGCAGGGGTAGTGCCGCACCTCGGCGTGCGCCTTGAACGCCGTCTTCGCCGCGGCGTGCGGGGGTGCGGCCGAATCATGGTCGGCGATCTGGAAGAGCACCGGCGCTGCGACGCGCCCGGCGTACTTGTCGGCGCGAAAGGCCCCCACCTCCAGACCGACCGACGCATCCACCTCGTTTCGCCACGACGGCCCGGCGATGGCCAGGTAGCTCTCCTTGAAACCGGGAGCCGTCAGCGCGGCACCGTGGTCACCGGGATCGCCGACGACGCGCATCATCTTCGGCGCGCGGCCCAGGCGCGACGCCAGCGAACTCGCCACGGCCGTGGCGGTCGACTTGGCGATGGCCAGCCCACCGGCCTGGCGGTATGCGACGCGACCCGCCGCGAGACCGTTGACCAGCGGGATCGCGGCGATCACCGCGGCCACATCGGTGCGATCGGCGGCGACCGCCAGCGCATGACCGCCGGACTGGGAGACGCCCCAGAGGATCACCCGTTGCGGATCGACGCCCGGCTGCTCCTTGGCCGCCACGATCGCCGCCCGATAGTCGTCGGCCTGCCGTTCCATCGAGACCTGCTGTCGCGGTTGCCCTCCGGACAACCCGAAGCCGCGATAGTCGAACGCGAACACCGCGAGACCGGCTTCGGAGAGCCGCCGGGCATACGGTTCCAGTCCGGCGTCCTTGGTCCCGGCGAAGCCGTGCGCCATCACCACGACCGGCCGCGTGCCGTCGACCTCGAACGGCGAGGTCTCGGCTCCGGCGAAGAACCAGGCGTCGCAGTCGGTACCCGACGACGAGAAGCGCACGGTCACTGCCCCATTCGGTGTGGTCATGCCGTCACCCCCGACGCGGTGGCGACCGGCGCGGCCACCCCGGCCCACGCGGGCGGACCCTGCTCTTCGGCTCGCCGCCGGCCTTCGGGGATCTCCTTGGTGCGCATGTTGTGTTCGTACAGGTAATAGTCGAGTTGCTGTGTGTGCCTTGGCCGGTCGAGCATGTGACCGGTGTAGTACTGCATGTCGGCGACGATCGTCTCCCGCATCTCGTGCACCGGAGGCAGCCGATAGTTGCCGGTCGCGTAGGCGCCGATCAGTCGCGCCTGACACTCCACGAAGGGAAAGAGGGTCGGCACGGCCTGCGCGAAACCGGCGAAGACGAGGTCGTCGATGCCGGGGTAGAACATGCGCTTGTACAGATCGATGCGGTTGTCCGGGGCGCTGATGACCTCGGGATCGAAGAACGGGAACGTGATGTTGTAACCCGTTGCGTAGATGATGATGTCGAAGTCGTCGGAGGTGCCGTCGTCGAAGTGGACAGTGGAACCGTCGAGCCGACTCACGTTCGGCTTGGGAATGACATCGCCGGAGCCGAGTCGCAGGGGAAGTTCGACGGACTGCGTCGGATGCGCCTCGAAGAACTTGTGATTCGGCGTCGGCAGTCCGTAATCCTCGGGTCGCCCGGCGGTGAGTGGCTGCATGACCTGAACGAATTTCCGCTGCCAGGACGTCGGTAGGTACGGGGTGGTCCGATAGAACTTGTCGGCGGGCTGGCCACCGAAGTACTTGGGCACGATCCACGCGCCGGACCGCGTCGACAGGGTGAGCGTGTTCTCCATCGCCTTCGAGGAGAGTTCGACGGCGATGTCGGCGGCGCTGTTCCCGAGTCCGACGACCAGGATGCGTTTGCCCATGAAGTCGTGTGGCGTCCGCGGATCGATGTAGTGATGAGCGTGCATCTCGATTCCGTCGAACTCGCCGGGGAAGTCGGGGTACCGGGGGTCCCAGTGATGCCCGTTGGCCACGACGAGCAGGTCGAACCGGCGACGCTCACCGCGCTGGGTTTCCAGTTCCCACCCTCCGCCGTCGAGCCGGTGGGCGTGTTCGACGCCGTTGGTGAACTCGATCGAGGAGTTCAGATCGAAGGCCTCCGCATAGGAGTCGAGGTAGGTCTTGATCTGGGTGTGGTGCGGGAAGTCCGGGTAGTCGTCGGGCATCGGGAAGTCCCGGAACGACAACTGATGCTTCGAGGTGTCGATGTGCAGCGACCGGTAGGCGCTGCTGTGGCCGTTCGGATTGCCGAAGGCCCAGTTGCCCCCGACGCGGTCCGAACTCTCGAAACAGGTGTACGGGACACCGTAGTCGGTGAGCATCTTGCCCGCGGTGAGGCCGCTGATGCCGGCGCCGATGATCGCGGTGGTCGGTGAGGACACGGTGGTTGACATAGGCGCAGGGCCCCCTCGCTGTGAGCGCACGGGTGCGGTCACGTCAGGTGTAGACACATTCGAATTTCTGTCTACACGATCGGGGTACCCGTGTACACAGATTCCGTGAACTGTCTACGCGGTTGTTAGTGTGCGGAGGGTGGACATGCGGCCGTCCACGTGGATTCGACGGACGATGCGGGAGACGACGGTGACCGAGGCAACGACCACTGCGGTCCACGAACGCCTACTCGACGCCTCGGAGAAGTTGCTGGCGGAGAAGGGAATTCGCGCGACCACGATGCAGCAGGTCGCCGAGACCGCCGGGGTGTCCCGCGCGTGGCTGTATCGGCACTTTCCGGACAAACCGTCCATCATCGGGGCCACCATCGTCCGGCTCAGCGAGTCCTTCTGGCGGGACGCGCGCGCCGAACTCGACGCGATCGACGACTTCGCGGGACAACTCACCGCCGGCGTGCGCATCGGCCGCGGGGCCTACGACGATCCCGGAACCCTGCTGCTGCGCCTCCGCACCGAGGAACCGACCGAGTTCGCCGAATGCGCGGGCGTCGGCGTGGTGAAACTGATCCCCGATCTCGCCGACTTCTGGTTCCCCTACGTCGAGGCGGCCGCCGCACGTGGCGAGATCCATCCCGGCCACGACCTCCCCGAGGTCGCCGAATGGGTTGCGCGCGTGTTGATCAGCCTCGGAACCTCCCCCGGCGAAACCATCGACATCGACGACGCCGCCCAGGTCCGGCACCACATGGACGTCTTCGTCGTCCCGGGTCTGAACACCGACCCCCGGACGTCCACGGACCCGACTGGCTGAGCGCAGCCGGCAAACCCTGGTGCCGGTGACCCCCATCACCTAGACTGGTGTCCAGTCAACCGTCCGGCAACGTGTTTCGTGGTCCGCCGGACGGTCACACCACGCAGTCGGAGGGCCTCATGGAGTTCGGGATCGTGCAGTTCACCAGCGACCGGGGGCTGCGGCCCCACGTGCTGGCGCCGCTGATCGAGGATGCGGGATTCGCGTCGTACTACGTGCCCGAACACGGACACATCCCGACACGACGCGACGCCGCCCATCCCCGCACGGGGGACGAGACACTGCCCGACGACCGTTACATGCGCACACTCGACCCGTGGACCTCGCTGGCTGCGGCGGCCGCGGTCACCGAACGCATCCGGCTCGCCACCGCGGTGGCACTTCCCGTCCAGTCCGATCCGATCACCCTCGCCAAGACGATCGCGACACTCGATCACATCTCGGGCGGCCGGGTGACGCTGGGCGTCGGCTTCGGCTGGAACCTCGACGAGCTGGCCGATCACAACGTCCCGCCCAAGCGCCGCCGGACGATGCTGCGGGAGTACCTCGAGGCGATGCACGCTCTGTGGACGCAGGAAGAGGCCGAATTCGACGGCGAGTTCGTGAAGTTCGGCCCGAGTTGGGCATGGCCCAAGTCGACTCAGGCCCACATCCCGGTCCAGGTGGGCGCCGCGGGCAACGAGAAGAACTTCAAGTGGATCGCCCGCAGCGCCGACGGGTGGATCACCACGCCGGGAGAGGAGGACATCGAGGGCTCGGTGGCACTCCTCAAGCAGATCTGGGCCGACGCGGGGCGCGACGGCGACCCCGAAATCGTGGTGCTCGACTTCAAACCCGTGCCCGAGAAGCTCGAGAAGTGGCGCGACATCGGCGTCACCACAGTGCTGTACGGCCTCCCCGACGACTCCGTGGAGCGCGCGAGCGGCTACCTCGCGAAGCTGGCCGGCAAGCTGGGAATAGCGCCCGCGGTGGTGTAATCGCGCGGAGCGGCACTCGGATCGACGTCGCACGCGACATCGGTCCGAGTGTCCGACCTCGATCGAGGTCGGTTTTCCGGAACGTTGTCGCGTGCGACTTCGTTTCGACCGGGACTCGCGCGGATCAGGGCGTCGGCGCGGCGAGCGTCTGACGTACGTCCCGGAAGATGCCGTTCGCCACGCTCGTCCGGCTGACAGCGTCGGCTGCCAGCACCACCGCTGCCGAAGTCCAGCAACTCTTCTCCACCGGCCAGCGTTTGCCGTCGGCGAAAACCAGTCCGGTCCAGTAGGACCCGTCGGGATCGCGCAGATGCTGGATCGAGGCGATGAGCTCGATGGCGTCGGCGGTGTCGCCCAGAGCATCGAGAGCCAGTGCCAGTTCGCATGTTTCGGCGCCGGTCACCCACGGACGATGGTCGACGCACCGCACACCTTTGCCGGGTACGACGAATTCGTCCCAGCGCCGGGCGATCAGTTCCTGACCGTCCTGCCCGCGAACGGCGCCACCGAGGATCGGGTAGTACCAGTCCATGGAGTGCTCGGACGGCGGCGTGAAGATCTCCCAGTCGTCTCGCACGATGTCGGTGCGGATGGCGTCACCGAGCCTGGTGTGCGCGATGATCCAGTCCTCGTCGGGCTGGTCCATCTCGCCGGCGATCCGGATCGCGCAGTCCAGCGCCTGAAAGATGCTGGCATTACCTGTGATCAGGGCCTCGCCGAACATCGCGCCGGTCCGGTGATCACCGCCCCAGCGGAACGCGCCGTCGTCGCGTTGGAACCGCAGCACGCAGTCGATGGCCGACCAGACCACCGGCCACATCTTCTGCAAGAAGGCATCGTCGCCGGTGATGAGGTAGTGGTGCCACACCCCGACCGCGATGTAGGCGACGAAGTTGCTGTCGGTGCCGGCGTCCTCGACGGTGCCGCACACCGTGCGGATCGGCCAGGAGCCGTCGTCGCGCTGCTTGCGTCGGGACCATTCGTAGGCGGCTTCGGCCTCGGCATGAAAACCGGTGACCGACAACGCCATCGCGGATTCGATGTGGTCCCAGGGATCGGTCTTGCCGCCGGGGAACCAGGGCAGTGCACCCGACTCCTCCTGCATGCCGACGATCGCGGCGCCGGTGGCGCGCATCTGCTCGGCCGTGACCACACCCGGGACCGCCGGAGCGCCCGTCATGAGGCCACCGTCATGAAGTCGTGACGGTCTCGGGCTTGCGCAGGTACAGGGCCACCGACTTGCCGATGACCGGATTGAGCACCTGCTCACCGACGCGGGTCAGCCACGGCTTGCTCATCATGTCCCAGACCAGCAGCTTGTGGTAGCCCTTCACCAGGACGTTGTCGTTGTTCTCCACGCCGACAGCACATTTGAGCCACCAGTACGGCGCATGCAGGGCGTGGGCGTGATCGGTCCCGGTGACCTCCAGCCCGGCCCGGGTCAACTTGCCGGCGAGCTCGGAGGCCTTGTAGATGCGCACATGCCCACCCTCGACCTCGTGGTACTCGTCCGACAGCGCCCAGCAGACCTTCTCCGGCCAGTATCGCGGCACGGTCACCGCGGCGACACCGCCCGGCTTGAGAATGCGCGCCATCTCGGTGATCGCGCCCTCGTCGCTCGGGATGTGCTCGAGGATCTCGCTCATGAGGACGACGTCGAAGCTGTTGTCCGCGTAGGGAAGACGAAGCGCATCGCCGACCTCGGCGCGCGCCTTGGCCGATGCGGGGACCTCCCCCTCGGCCATCATCGCGTCGAACATCTCGCCGACGTCGGCCATGTCGCTCTCGGACATGTCGAAGGCGATGACCTCCGCACCACGACGGAACATCTCGAACGAATGCCTACCCTGCCCGGCCCCGATGTCGATCGCCTTGGTGCCCGGTCCGACGCCAAGTCGGTCGAAATCAACTGTCAGCACTCGATGTCCCTTCTGTTGCCCGCCGGGACGCGGCGAGCACGGTTTCGTAGTGGGCGGCCGTCTTCGCGGCAACCGCTGCCCAGCTGTAGTTCTCCTCGGCCCGACGACGCCCGCCCGCGCCGAGTCGTGCGCGCAGGTCCGCATCGTCGAGCAGCCTGCCGATCGCCTGGGCGAGCCGGCCGGAATCCCTCGGCGGCACCAGCACTGCGGCTTCCTCGTCGGTGCCGACCACCTCGGGGATCGCCCCGGCGCGCGTGGCCACCAGCGGGGTACCGCAGCTCATCGCCTCGACCGCGGGCAACGAGAATCCCTCGTACAGCGACGGGACACAGGCCACCTCGGCCGAGGCCAGGAGGTCGGCGATCTCGGAGTCCTCGAGTCCCGAGACCACCGACACGCGGTCGGAGATCGCGAGATCCTCGATCATCCTGGCGGAGGGACCGTTCGGATCCAACTTGGACACCAGTACCAGTTCGACGTTCCGTTCGGCGGACAGCTTGGCAACCGCCTCCAGCAGGTACGACACCCCTTTGAGAGGCGCGTCGGCGCTGGCGACACAGACGATGCGCCCCGGCACACGATCGACGCCCGGGGTGAAGATCTCGGTGTCGACGCCCAGCGGGATCGTGGTGATGCGGCCCGACGGGATGTCGAAGGCCTTGCGGATGTCGACCTCACTGCTGCGCGAGACGGTGAGCAGCTCCGGAATCCGGCGCGACACGCGTCCCTGCATGCGCAGGAACGAATGCCACCGCCACGCGGTGATCTTGCGCCATCCCTTGGCCGCGCGGACCGCGAGGGTGCGGTCGCGGGTGATGGGATGGTGGATGGTCGCGATCAGCGGGAAACCCGCCTTCTGGATGTCGAGCAATCCGTAACCGAGACACTGGTTGTCGTGGACGATGTCGAAGTCGTCGCGACGCTCCTTGAGCAGCCGCGCCACTCGCAGGCTGAACGTGAGCGGCTCACCGAAGCTGGCCGTCCACATCGACCCCACCTCGAGCAGGTCGATCCAGTCGCGGTACTCGCCCGGGCGAGGGGTCCGGAACGGGTCCGGCTCGTCGTAGAGTCCCAGGCTCGGGACCTTGGTGACGGTGACGCCCGCGTCGATCGTGACCTGATCCAACTCCGGGTACGGCTGACCTGAGAAGATCTCGACGCTGTGCCCGAGGAGGGCCAGCTCGCGGGAGAGATGACGGACGTAGACGCCTTGTCCTCCGCAATGAGGCTTGCTGCGGTAGGACAGCAGCGCAATGCGCACGGTTACTTCGCCCCGGCGGCGGCGGCCGCCTCGAAGTCAGAGACACTGGCGAACTTCGTACGCACTCGGCCGGCGGCCTTGCCGGCGGCCTTCTCGGCGGCGTCGATGGCCTTCCATCCGACCAGGTCGATCCGATTGGCGCCGCGGTCGGTGACGAGCGCGGCGACGTCGTCGCGCGAAGTGGACGGATCGTCGAAGGCGGCGGCCACGAAGTCGGCGATGACGGCGTGTGCGGTCTCCTGACCGCAGATGCGGTTCATGCCGATCCCGCCGGTCGCGCCACGCTTGATCCACCCGGTGACGTACAGCCCGGGCATCACCTGGCCGTCGGCGGCGGTCTGCACGCGTCCCCCGGTGTTCGGGACGACACCGTGACCCTCATCGAACGGGAGATCGGTGACGGGTACCCCGCGGTACCCGATGGCGCGGAGGACCAGACCGGTCTCGATGTCGATCCGTTGGTCGGTGGGGGTCACCGCGACTCTGTCGGCCGCGACGGCATAGGCATTGCGCACGCACGTAAGACTAGTGACTTCGGCGTCACCGGCAATTTCTACCGGCGAGGTCAGGAACTGGAACACGATGCGCTTGTTGCCCGGGGTCTGCGGCCGCTCGGAGAACTCCCGGGCCAGGCGGATCTTGGTGGCGATCGTCGAGTCGAGGGTGTCGTCGGACAGCGCCGCCTCGGTCGCGGGGTCGAGGGCCAGGTCGTCGGGTTTGATCACCACGTCGACGCCCTCGACATCTCCCAGCGCCAGGAACTCGCTGTTGGTGTAGGCGGCTTGGGCGACGCCTCGACGCCCCAGCAGGACGACCTCGGAGATGTTTGACTCACGCAACGCCGCCAGGGCGTGGTCGGCGATGTCGGTCTTGGCGAGCTCGTCGGGGTCGGTCACGAGGATGCGGGCCACATCGAGGGCGACGTTGCCGTTGCCGACCACCACCGCGCGCTCCGACGAGAGGTCGACGTCGAGGTCGGCGAAGTCGGGGTGCCCGTTGTACCAGGCGACGAACTGGGTCGCGGCGACCGAGTTGCGCAGGTCCTCGCCGTCGATGCCGAGTCGCTTGTCGGTTGAGGCGCCCACCGCGTAGATGACCGCGTGGTAGCGCGCGACGAGCTCGTCGTGGCTGATGTGCTTGCCGACCTCGACGTTGAGGTAGTAGTCGAAGTTCTTCTTGGCCGCGATCGAGGCGAAGGTCTTCTCGACGCCCTTCGTCGCGCTGTGGTCAGGGGCCACGCCGGCGCGGACCAATCCATACGGGGTGGGCAGCCGCTCGAACATGTCGACCTTGATGGCGGGCTTGCGCACCAGTTCCTCGGCGGCGTAGAAGGCGGCCGGGCCGGCGCCGACGATCGCGACGTGGAGTTCCTTGTCGGGCAGGGGCGGCGACTTACGCGGCGGGACGAGACCGCCCTCGACGTCGTGGTCCTTGTAGTAGTCCGCATTGATCTGCAGGTACGGTTCGTCGCGTTCGGTCAGCTGGTCATCCGGGAGGATCGCCTCCACCGGGCACTCGTCGATGCAGGCACCGCAGTCGATGCAGGTCTCGGGATCGATGTAGAGGGCCTCCGCCGTGAGGAACTCCGGCTCGTCGGGCGTCGGGTGGATGCAGTTCACCGGACACACGCTCACGCAACTTGCATCGTTGCAACATGGGCGGGTAATCACATGCGCCATCTGCTGTTTCCTCGTGATCCAACACGTAGAACGTGTTCTAGTTTAGCGGTTGACTGTATCTTAACTGCAAAGATACCTGCGACCTATCGAAGGGACTCGAGTGAGCCAGGTTACGCCAGGAGTGTCCGCCGGACCGCTACCCGATCGCAAACCCGGATCGCAGTTCTACGAGGTCGGTTACCGGGTCCGCACGGGCGATGTGGACCAGGACATGCGCGTCCGGCTCGACGCCGTCGCCCGGTACCTCCAGGACGTCGCCAACGACAACATCGAGGCCACGGACTTCGGTCACACCGACCCGTTCTGGATCGTCCGCCGCACGATCATCGACGTCATCGTGCCCTTCACCTGGCCCGCAGCGGTCACCGCGCAGCGCTGGTGCGGTGCGCTGTCGACCCGCTGGACCAACATGCGGGTCCGCCTCATCGCCGAACACGAGACCAACCGGTTCAATCCCGACCCCCGTCCGACGGGACTCATCGAGACCGAGGCCTTCTGGATCAACGTCAACGAGCAGGGCGTGCCCTCGCGGCTGTCCGACGAGGCGTTCTCGATGTTGTCGTCGATGACCGACGAACATCGCCTGCGCTGGCGGTCGATGAACCCGGAGAAGGCACCCGCGCCGGAGGAGATCAACTCCCCCGACCGCGAGCATGTCCTGCGCATCACCGACTTCGACCCGTTCAAACACCTCAACAACGCCGCCTACCTGGAGGCGGTCGAGGACGAACTCGTCGAACATCCCGACCTCACCGACGGCCCCCACCGGGTGGTCATCGAATATCTGAGGCCGATCGTGCCGGGCACGCGGCTGATCGTGCGCCGTGTCCGCAGCGACGACCAGCTGACCGTGTGGCTGCTGATGCCAGGTTCCGGCGACGAGCTCGTCGTCGCGGCGACCGTGGTGATCGGCCCGATCCCCGGGTGAGGGTCACGGGTGGGGTCACTGACCGCCCTGCAGTAACAGTTCCATCAGTTTGATCGGCGCCGCGCACGGATCGCCCTGCGGCGCACTGCGCGGTTCGACGAACCATGTGAAGATGCCGCGGCTGGGCGCACGAGCTGTCACGCCGCATACCCCGGGCCGGTCCGGACTGCGCTGGGTGAACGCCGACTGGCTGGCGACCTTGATGTTCTCGGTCTGGAAACCGAGCTTCTTGGCGGTCTCCTTCTCGGTGTTGACGTTGCCCCACTCGAACCAGTTGAAGGTCACGCTGACCACGTCGGCGGCCCCGGAGACCAGCCACCGGCAGATGGCACCGCTGAAGGAACGTTCGGCGAACCCGCCGCCGGCCACCACGTCGGCGATCATGGCGTCGGGCAGCACATCGCATTCGAGGAGCAGCTTGTCGAACTGGTCGGTGTCGATGTCGCTGCTGCCGGACTGACCGGCCCCACCCAGCGGCACCGGCTCACCGTCGACGGTGCGGGCGCACCCGGCCAGGATCGTGGCACCGAGGAGCATCGCCACCAGCACCGCCATGGCCCGCCTCACGATGCACGCTCTATCGATAGTGTCGCCAACTCGCGTGCGGCGTCGCAGATCTCCTCGATCGGCCGCGGGGCGGCGGCGTCGCCGCGGATGGACCATTCGAAGAAGTCGGCGCCGAATCCGATCCCCACCTCGCAGATCTGGCCAGACTGGGTGAATCCGATGAAGCCCTGATGGCCGTCGATCTCGAGTTTGTTGGTCGCGTCGCGCGACAGCTTCACGTTGGCCTCTTCACGGCCGATCGGCGAACCGCGGTACCAGTTGAAGGACGCGACCGCCCCGGTGCGCGAACCGGTGGTGTCCCACTCGCAGACCGAGGTGTTGTTCACTGTCTCGGTCAGTCCGCCGAAGCCGGTGATGCGGGTGACGTCGTCGAGTGACACCCCGCCACACTTGCCGAAGAACGGACCGGACCCCGCCTGGGCCGGGGCCTCCGGGGTGTTGGGTCGGTTCGGATCCGACGGCGGATCGTCGGACGAACAGGCACCGATGAGCAGTACGACGACGGCCGTCAACGCGACGAGGAGGCTCCCGTCGCGCAGCCGATCCAATTGGCGTCGTTCACGTTTCGTGGGGCGGCCCGCGCCGCGGTCGCGTCGTGGTTGGCTCGCCAGGATCTCCCTGGGCGGAGGCGGCGGCGACCGGTCGATGAAGCACTCGGCGGCCAGCGGGGCCGACACCCGCTTGTTGATCGTCCTGGTGACCTCGACGACTCGTTCGTGCCCGGCGAGACGGATGCGGATCTCGTCGCCCGGTACGACGTTGAGCGCAGGCTTGGCGGTGACCCCGTTGACGCGGACGTGCCCACCGCGGCAGGCCGCTGCGGCGGCGGAGCGGGTCTTGGTCAGACGGATCGCCCAGATGTAGGCGTCGACGCGCGTGGCCATGCTCAGACGTCCCGCCGATCAGCCGGGGAGGTTGCCGCGGCGCCGGGCCCGAGGGAACGAATCGACTCGACGATCATCACGCCCCACTCCCCTCGCCGCTCCGGTGGCCACCGCTCGTTGGGCACCACTGTAGCCGCGCCGGATCCGGGGGGCGGTCCTGACGACCGGTGACATTCTCAACGTCGGCGTGTTAGCAGGTAGAGGCCGCCACCGACGGCCAGGACGGCGAACAGGATCGCCAGAAAGGTCTGGTCCAGGAGAAGCAGGACCGCGAACACCGCGATGCCCGGTGACACCGCGACCACGCTCATCACCGGGTGCTGGCGGACGACTTCCGACACGGCCCTGCTCTTGTCCCGATCGATCGCCATGGTGCCCTCCCTGGTGGTCCCACCGGCCGTCGGCCGAGCGGGGATCTGATGGTCCAGCGTAGTCATCCCTGCTCACCACGGCCGGGGTTACACGCGGTGTGGCAGATCGCGGGGGGCGACGAGGTCGACGACATGCCCGCGCCGAACGTCGAGCGCCGGCGTGGACCGGTGCGGGAAGTGGACGGTGCCCCGGCACGGCTCGAGGCCTGCGCCGGGGCACCGGTCTGTGGGCGGCCGGGTCAGGCGGCCGCTTCCTCGGAACCGCTACCGGAGTCGGTGTCGGAACCGGCGTCATCGCCGGACCCCGTGGCACCGTCCGAACCCGTGTCGCCGGAGTCGCCGGCGCCACCCGAATCGGAACCACCCGAGTCGGATCCACCCGAATCGGAACCACCCGAGTCGGAACCGTCCCCATCGGAGCCGGAACTGCCTGCATCGCCACCGTCTGGGTCGCCACCGTCTGGGTCGCCACCGTCTGGGTCGCCACCGTCTGGGTCGCCACCGCCGGCATCGTCACCGACTGCGCCGGCGGGCGCGGAGTCCGGCGCCCGATGCTTGCCCTCGTAGCCGTCATCGGCGGCCCGATGCTTGCCGACGTAGCTGTCGGACTCGACTTCCGCGGTGTCCAGGGCAGCGGGGTCCAGGGCAGCGGGGTCCAGGGCAGCGGGGTCCGGTGCGGCGGCCTCGTGGGTGTCGACGGTGGTTGCCGCGGGTTCGCCGGGAGCCTGGCCCGACGCCGCGCTCGTGCGCGCGAGGACGCTCGGCGAGGCGCCGCCGATCGGATCGGTCGCCGGGATGCCGAAGGGGAACTCGTAACTCGGGATTCGCACGATCGGAACGATCTGGCCGGTGTCGAGTTGCCCGAACTCGATGACGGGCCGCCCGAGACGGTTCGGCCGGAGTTCGCCGTTGACCTCGACCAGCGGCCGGAAGGTGATCGTCGAGCCCAGCCAGTCCACGGTGATGGAATCGGTGAACCCGTAGTCGCTGGTCAATCGGAGGAAGTTACCGCTGAACAGATCGTGGTCGCCGCCGACGCTCAGGCGTGCGAAGTCCTTGGACAACGACATCCAGTCACCGTCGAAGTCGATTCCGCTTCCGCTCAACATCGCGGTGAGCAGACCGGTCAGGACCTCTTGGCCGAGGCCGCCGAGGACTCCGGTGGGGTCGGTGAACAAGGCGCTGGGATCGGTGAGCGCGAACTGGATCTCGCCGTCGGGTTGCCGGTACCGGAAGTCGAAGGTGCCCAACACGTTTGCGCACGCCCCGACGCCGTCGGCGTAGGCGCCCGTGAGACCGCCGTAGCAGCCGACGCCCTTGATGCCCGGGATCGTCAGGCCGGTGTCCTGGCCCAGGACCGTCACGTCGAGCGGACCCGTGTTCCACGCGTGGGCCATGCCGAGCAGCGCGAAGGACTTGGCGGTGTTCCCGTCGCTCGCACCGGCAGTCGCGATGCTCAGCGGGAGGTACGAGAACGCCGTCGCGTCGCCGCCCCGGAACGCCACCGCGAGCTGAAAGCCGTTCCCGCCGACCGTGGACGAGCCGCTGGTCTCCGGGGCGTCGGTGAGCTCCGGCGGAAGGTTGATGCCGAGCCACCGGACGATGTCACCCAGCACGGAACCGGACAGGGAGTCATAGACCCCCTTGACGGGGTCGTAGACCATGACCGGGACCACTTCGATCCGGTCCGGGAGGACGATCGCGATGCCCAGCCCGCCCAGATCGGTACTGGACTGGGAGCAATCGGCACCACCGCCGGCGCCGGCGGAGACGCAGGACTGGATCCGCCATTGCTCTGCGATGGCGGCGGCCAGCTCACCGTTGCCGATCTCGGAGATGAGGCCGCCGAGCGGGTTGCCGCGGTCGAAGCCGTTCGACCAATCGCGCAAATCCTCGATCGCGGGCGGTAGGAAAGCCGCCTCGGCCGGTGCCGGTTCGACGAGCTGCCCCGCTCCGATCGCGGCAACGGTCGCCAGTGCCGCCGCACCGGCTGCCACGCGGTGCTGCCGCTTCTGCTTCCTGCCGTCACGCCGCGCGACCTTCTCCGATCGCTGAATACCGTTGCGCCCCACCCTGGTCATCCGTCCCACTCTCTTCTCCCCAACCCATCGAGCTGAGTAAGTTAAGCATCGCGGATCGAGGATCGGTAGCCGATCGAATGAATCGGCGCGAAACGGACTTTCTGGACGAACGTCCAGCTCCTGCGCCGCCAGAGGTCCTACGGCGCAGGGGAACTCGCCGGGCGACTACCAACGGTCGCGGTCGAGTTCCGTCCCCGCTTCGGCAGCATCTGCGGCACAGCCGAATCCGACGATCCAGCGGGACGGCCCGGTCGCCCCCGCGGCCACCTCGACCTTGCCGAGCATCATCGGCTCGGGCAACGCGGCGAGGAACTCGCCGAGAGCGGCCGGCGACATCGTCCAGACCTCGCCCCGGATCGTGCGTCCGGCTGCCGGGTCGCGGATCAGCCCCGGCTTGGGCGGCGTCGTGTCGAGCGCGACGAGCCGGTACGACGCCGTGGTCGTGATCTCGCCGGCCCACCGCGCGCCGCGCTCACTGAGCTCATGGGTCAGCGGGCCACCGCGCATGTGCGCACCGAAGACCGCGAGTTCGACGGCGTCGGCCGGTTCGGCCCACGACGCGGTCGTGTCCGGGTCACCGAGGTAGCGGCGCGCCACGTCGACGAGCACGCCATCGGCGTGACCGAGGCCGAGAAAGCTGATACCGAATTGCGCTTGACTGCCGTCATTTTCGTCAACCGTGCCGCTCGGGACGGCGATTCCGGACAGATCGAACAGATTGCAGAAATTGGTGTAGATCCCCATCCGCGAGTTCACGCCGAGCGGGTCGGCCTCGACCTCGGCGATCGTCGGATGCATCGGTGCGGTCGGAACCATCAGTGCGGTTGCGTCACCCCACTGGGCCATCGCCTCCGCGCGCAGCTCGGTCATGCGGCGACGCGCGCGGAGTAGGTCGACCGCCGAGAAACGTCCTGCCGCCGTGATGATCCCGGCGACGGTCGGATCGACACCGGCGGCGTGGGGGTCGGCCACGGAAGCGAGGTAATCGCCGACCGCGTCGTGGCGTTCGGCGACGAGGGCGTCGTCGTAGAGCAACCTGGCCGCGGCGAGGAACGGTGAGAGATCGATGGTCTTGATGATCAGTCCCGCGGCTTCGGCACGCAGGATCGCCTCGGCGAACGCCGCGCGCCATCGCTCGTCGAGTCCGGGTAGTTCGGCCGGGACCGCGACAACCGGCCGTTCGGGGGCGGCGTAGGGCGTCGACGCCCCGAACGGGCGTGGCCCCTCGGCGGCGGCCATCGCGGCCATCGCGCGATTGGCCAACGAGAGCTCGGCGGCGAAGATGGTCACCGCGTCGTAGCTGGCGCAGGCGGGCACGACACCGTCGGTGGAGATCACCCCCACGGTCGGCTTGATGCCGACGATCCCCTGCAGCGCCGCGGGCACACGACCGGAGCCCGCGGTGTCGGTGCCGATCGCGATGTCGGCGAAACCGAGTGCCACGGCGACCGCCGACCCGGAACTCGAGCCGCCGGAGATCCGATCGGGGCGGAGCGAGTTCCGCACCGCGCCATACGGACTGCGGGTGCCGACCAGTCCGGTGGCGAACTGGTCGAGGTTGGTCTTGCCGATCACCACGGCGCCCGCCTCGGTCAGCGCCGCAACCACCGGCGCATCGGCCTCCGGGGTGAATGCGTAACCGGGACAGGCAGCTGTCGTCGGTATACCCGCGACATCGACGTTGTCCTTGACCGCGAGGATCACCCCGGCCAGCGGCCCGCCCGCGGCGACGGAGCGCTCGTACTCGGCTGCCACGTCGGCGTGCGGACGCAGTGCGATGAAGACCTCCGGCCGATCCGCCTCGGCGATCCGTGCGTACACGTCGTCGATCCTGCTCATGCCACCTGCTCCTCGATGTCGTCTGCCTTGCCGGCACTTGTGATGTTCTCGGTACCGGTCGCGCCACCGGCGAACTCGCCCTGCAGCGACCAACGTTCACGTTCTTCGGCGCGGGCGGCCTCCATGGTCGCACGCCGGGCGGCGATGTCGGCCGCATGGTCGTCCAGGAAGCGCTGGTGCTCGGAGAGGGAGAACACGCCGTCGACGATCCTGGTGCTGTCGCCGCGACCGGCGGCGACGTCCGCGCGCATGTCGACGAGCTCATCCGCGCTCACCGGATACCACTGGATACGGTCGAAAAACCGCAGGAGCCAAGGATGTTCGCGATCGAACCCGGGCGCGGGACGTGGATGCCGGTGATTCCACACCTGCGTCGTGCGCCCGACGAACTGATAGCCGCCCGGGCCCTCCATGCCGTAGATGCACAGGTAGGCACCACCGATTCCGACCGCGTTCTCCGGGGTCCACGTCCGCGCCGGGTTGTACTTCGTCGTCACGAGACGATGACGCGGGTCGAGTGGAACAGCGACCGGCGCACCGAGATACACATCTCCGAGGCCCAGGACCAGGTAGCTCGCGTCGAACACGGTGCGATACACGTCGTCGACGGAGTCCAGACCGTTCATCCGCCGGATGAACTCGATGTTCCACGGGCACCACGGCGCGTCGGATCGCACACCGAGCATGTAGCGTTCGATGGCCTCGCGCGTGGCCGGGTCGTCCCAGGACAGCGGCAGGTGCACGGTCCGGCTGGGCACGACGAGGTCTTCGGCCGCAGGCAACTGACTCTCACATTCGGTCAGCCACTCCAGCATCTGCTTCTGCGACCACACATCCGGGTCGGCCTTGACCTGGAGTGAGCGGATGCCGGGCGTGAGATCGATGAGGCCGCGGGGGTTCTCGGCGGCAATCCGCTCGCTCAGCGCGTGGACGCGCGCCCGCAACGCGAGATCGAGGTTCATGTCACCGTATTCGATGAGGATGTTGTCGTCGCCACTGCGGCGGTAGGTCACCGCGGTCGACCCGTCGGCCGTCGTCGTGGTGCCCAGGATGCCGTTGTCGGTGTCCCCGCCACCGGACAGGACGTCGACGAAGCAGGCACGTCGCGCGAGGCCGATCTCGGTGGGTGATGCCGCTTCCTCGCTGCGGACCGCGACGAAGCGGATCGTGTCCCCCGGTTTGAGTTGTCCGAGCTTCCAGCGTTGCGCCGTCACCACCGTGACCGGGCAGACGAACCCGCCGAGGCTGGGACCGTCGGGGCCCAGCAGGATCGGCGTGTCCCCGGTGAAGTCCAGCGCACCAACCGAATACGCGTTGTCGTGGATGTTGGACGGATGAAGTCCGGCCTCGCCGCCGTCGCTGCGCGCCCACCGCGGTTGGGGGCCGATCAGCCGGATCCCGGTCCGGTCGGAGTTGAAGTGCACCTCGTAGTCGGTGCCGAACACGTCGGCGATGTCGGCCTCGGTGAAGAACTCGGGAGCCCCGTGCGGCCCGACTGTCACCCCGAGCTGCCAGCTGTTGGTCAGGGCGGGTTGCTCGTCGCCGAGGATACGACGCGGCGCGGCTGTTTCTCCGCCGATCAGCTCGAGCCGATCCCCCTCGGCGAGCGCGCGCCCGTCGAGTCCGCCGAAGCGGCCCATCGTGAAGGTGGAGCGGCTGCCGAGATAGTCCTCGGCATCGACTCCCCCCGCCACCGCGACGTACACCCTCATGCCCAGCGTGCCGACCGCACCGATGTCGAGAACCTCACCGGCTCGCACCCGCAGCGGAACCCATTGCGGCACCGTTCTTCCGGCAAGGGTCACGGCGACGGGAGCGCCCGTCACCGCGACCACTGTGTCCGTCTCGAACCGCAGTGCCGGGCCCATCAGCGTCGCCTCGAGTCCGGGGGCGGTCTCGGCATTGCCGACCGCGAGATTCGCGAGGCGGAAGGACAGGTCGTCCATCGGCCCGGAGGGAGGGACGCCGACCTTCCAGTAACCGGCGCGACCGGGCCAGTCCTGGATGGTGGTGAGCGGACCGGACCGGACCACGGTCACAGCAGGCCGAAGGGGTTCGGCCACAGCAGGATCGGACACAACAGGATCGGGCACAGCAGTTTCCGACACGGCAGCGTCGGACACGGTGGAGTCAGGCATGGGTGTGTTCCCTCGTCAGAAAGTGTCGGCGGCAACGGCAGGTCAGGACGGCCGGGTCACGATGACCCGCACCGCGGTGGGGTCGAATCCGTTGCAGGGGTTGTTGATCTGCGGACAGTTGGAGATCAGGACAAGGGTGTCGACCTCGGCGCGCAGTGCCAGGCGCTTACCGGGTGCGGACAGTCCGTCGACGATACCGAGTGAACCATCGGGGTCGACGGGCACGTTCATGAAGAAGTTGACGTTGCCGACCAGGTCGGCCTTGCCGAGTCCGTGCCGGCTGCCCTCGACGAGGAAGTTCTCGACACATGCGTGCTGGTGTTTGGTGTGGTGGCCGTAACGCAGCGTGTTCGACTCCTGCGAGCATGCGCCGCCGACCGTGTCGTGGTTGCCCACCTCGTCGGCGACGATCGTCATCAGCGGACGGGACTCGTGATCGCGGATCACCGTGCCGGTGGTGAGGAAGATGTTGCCCTGCGCGGCGATCGTCGATTGCGCGGAGTAGCGCCTGGTCACGTCGTCGGCCGCATAGAACAGGGTGTCGACGGCCTGGTTGCCGGCCAGGTCGACGATCGTCAGGACGTCGCCGGCGGCGACGACACCCGACCAGGGGCCCCGCTCGGCGACCTGCGCGTCGTGGACGACGCTTCCGGGCACGAGGGCGAGTTCGGCAGCCGGGGCGGTGGCGAGATCGGAGATGGCGGCGAGATCGGTACTGATATCTGCGGTGGTCATCATGTGGTCCTTTCCGGGGGCGAGCTCTTCAGAATCGGGCTTCCTGGAATCGGGCTGCGGCCCAGGCGTCTTCGGAGTTGGCGACAGCTCGCCGGTATTCCGGATCGGCGGCGTCGGCGTCGGCCAGCAGCGCGTCGAGGTCGGCCCGCGCTTTCCACGCCAGCACCTCCAGGGACGTGGTGTCGAAGGTCGGTGACGGATCGAGGGGATGGGCCGTGTTGACGATGGCGATGACACACGGCAGGTGCAGGATCAGGTCGACGGACGTGCCGGCACCCGCGTTGCCGGTCGAACGCAGCGCCCCGTCGGCATCGACGACCACGCCGTGGAAGAACGAGAGCGACGGCGCCACATCTGCCGGTGTCAGACCGTGTTTGGCGGCGGCCGGCACGAACATCTCACGTCCGGCGGGGCTGGCGGAGTGGAGCTCTCCGGCACCGTATTTCGCGGTGTTACCGGCGAGAGTGGTGGTGCCGCAGAGGGCGTCGTGGTGGCCGGACCCGTCGGCGACGACGGTGGCCAGGACCCGGCCCTGGTCGCTGAGCAGCGGATGCCCGGTGCCGAGGTAGGCCTGCCACGGCACTTTCACGGTGTCGGCCACGTTGAGGCGTTCCCATGGGGCGTCGGCACGCCACAGCAGGATGTGCGCACACGCCGAACCCGCGACATCGTTGAGTCGCAGCCGGGTTCCGCGTGCCAGGACCTTGCTGGTGTAGCGGCCGCCGGGGACGGTCTCGGCCCAGGTCAGGTCGGCGGGGTCGATGCCGGTGGGCGGGTTCGGCCAGTTCGACGCCGGGACCACCGGCATGGAGTCGGTGACGGTCGCGGCCTGCGCCCGCGCATGTTCGCGGGCGCCCGCGGTGGTGCCGGTACCGGCGGTGATGGTGCTCATGGTGTTTCTCCTCGTGATCAGGGAATGACGGGATCAGCGCGGGGCGGTGACGGGTTTGGGATGTTCCTTGCCGCGCGGGAAGCAGGCGATGCCGACGAGAACGGTGACGACGATGCAGATCGGTCCGGCCCAGCGCAGGATGGGCATCTCGCCCGCCGGGTCGAAGACCTCGGCCCGCGGCCATGCCAGATTGACCACCATCAGGCCGCCGTAGATCACCGCGAGAGCATTCACCACGATCCCGAACCGGCCCATGGTGAACAGCTTCTTGCCCCCCGCATCGACACCCGGTTCACCGTGCGGCCATCCCTGGAACCGGCGGTAGAGCATCGGGCCGGTCACCGCCAGGTAGGCGAGGTAGATCAGGATGATGCACACGCTGGCGAGGGTCGCGAAGATCGCCGAGTTGCCCACGTTGACCAGCAGGACGCCGATGCACAACACGCCGATGAGGATCGACGGGACGATCGGGGTCCCCGTGTGGCTGTTGACATGGGACAGCTTCTCGGAGAAGGGCAGCCGGCCGTCGCGGGCCATCGAGAACATCAGGCGCGAGCACGCTGTCTGGATGGCGAGGGTGCAGATGAAGATCGCCACCGCGACGTCGCAGAGCAGCACCTTGCCCCAGAAACTGCCGAGCACCGAATCCAGGACGTAGGGCAGTCCGCCGGTCGCGAGTTGTTCGTCGAGGGTCGGGGCCGCCATGAGGGCGCCGAGGAGCATCAGCCCGCCGCCGATCGCGGACACGGTCAGGGCCATCCGGATGGTGCGCGGTGCGACACGTCGGGGATCACGGGTCTCCTCGGCGAGCTCACCGGCCGAACCGAAACCGACCATCACGTACGCCGCCATCAGGCCGGAGACGATGAACGCCCAGATGTAACCGGGCTGCTGTCCCGGGATGCCGGTCTCGAACACCACGTCCGGCCCGCGCTTGGCGTGGGTGAACAGGGCGAGGATCACCGCCACGACGCCCACGAGCTCACAGACGACGCCGATGCTGTTGACGCGGCTCATCCAGGTGACGCCGACGCAGTTGATGGCGGTCACGATGACCAGCAGGATCGACCCGAGGAGGACCGCGTTGGCCGCGCCGCTGGTGGTGGTCAGGACCGGGTCGTCGCCGATGATCTGAAATCCCGACCAGATCGACGGGAGGACGACCTGCAGCGCGATGGCCGCGGCCGAGGCGGTGACGACCTGGGCGATCATCATGAACCAGCCGCCGAACCAGCCGATGACCTCACCGCCCATGCGACGCGACCACTGATAGATGGCACCCGAGATCGGGTACCGCGCAGCGATCTCGGCGAAGCAGAGCGCCACCAGGAACTGGCCCGCGTAGACGATCGGCCACGTCCAGAAGAAGGCGGGACCACCGAAGCCGAAGCCCAGACCGAACAGCTGGAAGATCGTGGTGAGAATGGAGACGAACGAGAAGCCCGCCGCGAACGACGCGAACTTGCCGAGCGAGCGATGGAGTTGCTGGTCGTAACCGAACTCGGAGAGGTCGTGGGCGTCGAAGTCGCCGGAGCCCGTGGACTTCTGGGGTCCGGTCAAGGTCTTCCCGGGTGTCGAGTTCTGGGATGTCGAGGTCTGGGGTGTCGAGGTCTGGGGTGTCGAGGTCTGGGGTGTCGAGGTCTGGGGTGTCGAGGTCATGGGCGGCGGTCCTTCTTCTCGAGGAGCTCCCCGTTGAGCACTTTTTCTGTCGAGTGATAGGTAACCGAATCCAGATTTCTATCGCTTGACCGAAATGTTCCGCCCACGAAAACGCGTGTTACGTGTCGGTTAACCCTCGCAGTTCACCGGTCGACGAACCCGAAGATGCCCCTCAGACGCCCCGCGAGCCGCCCGCCACGGAGTCGATCGCGGGCACCGGCGCCGGGCGGTTCGGTCGGCTAGGGTTCGAAGAACCAAGAGCAACAGGAGGAATCATGGCGACCGCCTCGAGTACGGCCGCGCCGTCCGGCGGTCGCGGACGCCCTCGCCTGGTGCCCGCCCGGCGCCGGGGAGAGACGGCACGCGAAGAGATATTGGACGCCGCGGCCGAGTTGTTCACCCGCCACGGTTACACCGGGACCTCGACCCGGATGATCGCCGAGGCGGTCGGCATCCGACAGGCCTCGCTGTACCACTACTTCGGCACCAAGGACGACATCCTCGCCACACTGCTGAACACGACCGTCATCGCCCCGCTCGAGTACGCGCGCGGCCTCCTCGACGCCGACGGCCCCGCATTGTCACGTCTGCTCGAACTCGCCCGTTTCGACGTCGATCAACTCGCCCGCTCGCGATGGAATCTCGGCGCGCTCTATCTGCTACCCGAGCTCGGCGACCACCGCTTCGCCGAATTCCGGTCCGCGCGTGCGGAACTGGCCGACATCTACGCGTCGTTGGCCGCGCGGGCACTCGGCGACGATGCCGACAAGCGGAGCCTGCTCCCATTCCGGCTCGTGGAGTCGGTCATCATGATGCGCGCCGACGAGCAGCGCGGCGACCTCGGCGACCACACGGCCGCCGGGCTCGTCGACACCATCGTCGGCGCGCTGGCGATGCTCATCGAGCATCGGCCTGAGGCGTCCAGCACGCCTGCTGCCCGATAACGCCGGCTGCCCGATAACGCCCGCCGTACCGTCGCGACCAGCCCAGCTCGCAACTCCCGAATACGCCGCCGGCGAAGGCCACCGCGGCCATTCGCTGCGCCGAGCAGCCCGTCGGCGCGGGGCCGACACGAGTCCCCGGCACCGTTGCGCTGCCGATCGTGCAGACGGGACAACCCGATTCGTCGAAGGCAGGGTCGTGATCGCAGCAACACTCGTCTGCTGCGCCACCGCCGGAGCGTCGAGCCGGACCATCCGGACGATCACCCCGCCTGCCCGGTAGGCGGGCGGGGCCTGCCGGCGGCGCGAGAGCGAGGAAGCCGGGGCGGCGGGTTCCGGAGGCGGGAATGGCAGTGTCTGAGGGATGATCGGTCGATTCTCGCTGTGGCAGAGCATGGTTCGCCTACCCCGACGGCCCGTTCCGGCTCCGCTCGAGGCGCCGGCCGGCGGTGGCCGTGCTCGCGTCGACAGCACAGCCGCCCACGGCCCGCACGAGTCCCCACGGGGGCATCCCGCTCGACACCGTCTCGTGTTCACCGATCACGTAGGTCTCGTGCCAGATCCCGACGGAGCCGGTGTCGGCGAGTTCACGGTTGAACCACCGCCAGACCGGCAGGTGCGGGGCATCGGGGTCGGCGGCGAATCGCCTGATGTCATCGGCACTACGCCAGTACGAGAGCACCATGAGCGAACCCCCGAGGTAGAGCTGGGCACCGAGCATCCCGGCCTCCGGGCGTCGACGGAGGTGAATCAGCATCTTCGGCATCGCCGCGAACACGGCCAGCCAGGCACGGACACGCCATGGGCGGGTCACCCGCATTCCGATGAGGAACAGCGCGGTCCCCTCCGGTGGGACCACATTGGTCGTTCTGGCAGCGAGGGGACGTGGCATCGCGAGCCTCCGCTCGTTCTGTAACGACGTTATGAAACGATGTTATGAAACGATGGACGACATGGCAAGGCCCCGGATACACACCGACGACCTACGCGACAAGCTGCTCGACGAAGCGGTACGCGTCGTCGGCGAAGGTGGGCTGCGTGCGTTGTCGGTGCGCGACGTCGCCCATGCCGCCGGAACGTCGACGACCGCGGTGTACTCGCTGCTGGGCAACAAGGAGGGACTCGCCCGCGGCGTGCTGATCCGCGCCTTCGAGTCATTCGCGTCCGCCCAGGAGGCGGCGGCTGATGACAGGGACGCCGCCGGTCTCGTCGACCTCGGCACCGCATACGTGGGGTGGGCCCTCGAGAACCCTCGCCTCTACGAGCTGATGTTCGGGGAGGCTCGTTCGGGGATGACTCCGTCCGAGGAGACACGGGCCGCAGCGGCACGCGCCATCGAGCCCCTGCGCTCCGGGGTGTCCCAGGCGATCACGGCCGGCGTGTTCCGTGTGGCCGACGTCGACACCGTGGTCGCATCACTGTGGGCCCAAGTGCACGGACTCGCCCTGCTGCTGCTCTCCGGACACTTCCCGGCAGGCGCCGACCCGGTCGCCGCCGCGACAGCGGTCATCGACGGATGGCGCGCCGCGGAACACCAACCGCGTGTCCGATGATTCGGGGGCCGGCAGATTAGGGTGTGACCATGGCAGGGCGCAGCATGGATTTCGACCCCATCGCCGAGGCGAGGGAAAACTGGGCCCAGGCCGGGTGGGGCGAGGTCGCCGACGGCATGGTGGCGGTCACCTCGGTGATGCGTGCGCACCAGATCCTGCTCGCCCGCGTCGAGGCGACCCTGCGGCCCTTCGGCCTCAGCTTCTCGCGCTTCGAGCTCCTGCGGCTGCTTGCCTTCTCCCGCCAGGGCGCGCTGCCCATCACCAAGGCCAGCGACCGCCTCCAGGTGCACGTCACGAGCGTGACGCACGCGATCCGTCGCCTCGAGGAGGGCGGTCTCGTGCGGCGCGTCCCCCACCCCACGGATGGCCGGACCACGCTCGTCGAGATCACCGACCTCGGCCGGACGACCGTCGAGAAGGCCACCGAAACCCTCAACAACGAGGTCTTCGCCGATGTCGGCATGTCCGACGACGAGATGACCGAACTGGTCGGGGCGATCCAGTCACTGCGCAAGCACAACGGGGATTTCTAGGCGGGAGTCGCCGGTCGCGTTGCGGTTGTGCTCGGTCCCCGGGTGAAAGCGCAACGCGATCACGCCGCGAATCGGCCGAGAGCCTGCCGAACGGCGGTGACGACGTGCTCCGGGCGTTCGATGAGGTCCGCCCACGTGAAGTTCAGGACGGTCCACCCGTCGCCGATCAGCGCATTGCGCTTTGTCCGGTCGCGCTGAAATGTCTCGGTGTCACGGTGAAACGCGAACCCGTCGACCTCGACAGCGAGCTTGGCATGGCTGAACGCGAAGTCGATGATGTATCCGTGCTGTGGGAGGTTCGACGTCCAGCCATCGAGCCCCGCGGCGTCGAACAGGCCGACGACGACCCGCTCGGCCTCGGAACGGGCTCCGTCGTCGAGTAGATGCAAGAAACGGGAGATCGTCGGAGACCCGTGGCGCTTGGGATAGCGGGCGTGGGCAGCCTTCAGGTCGTCGAGCGTCACCCCGCCGGACAACAGCGCCGAGTCGAGGATGCCGACACCGAGTTCGACCGATGCGTCGAGAACGCTCAGAGCGGCAGTGGTCACCCGAAGGTCGTCCCGGATCATGACGTCGGCGTCGGAGAGGTCCCTATGACGCACCACCGCCGTGGCGGACGAACGGGCGTGACGGCCTCGAAACGGTGTGAGCACCAGGTGTTTTGCCGGTTCTTTTGCTCGCAGACCCAGCCACCATGCGGCAGCGACCCCGCCCAGCACGGCGTCGGGCCCCACGGACAGCACCGCGATCCGTGCCTGCGCTCGTGCCGACCGGCGGTGACCGGCCACCAGATAGACGGCACGGGCCACGGCCACCCAGTCCCCTGCGCGGAGCCGCCGGCCGATGGACGATCGGGTCATCCCGGCCGCCATCGCCTGCGACGCCGAGAGCACACCGTCCTGCCTGCTGATCAGCTGATGCAGATCGTCCATCCGTCTTTGACGCGCCAGCCCGTCGTCCGGTTGCACTAACCGCCGGACGAGAAGATCCCGTTGCGTTTGTTCTCGGTCGCCGGGAACAAACGCAACGGGATCTCTGACGAGAGCAGCAACCTAGTGCAGCGAGGTGATGATCGCGCTGAAGTCGAGGTCGGAGTGCTGCTCGGCGAACGCGCGGTACAGCTGGGCGGCGTGGGTGCCCAGCGGTGCGCGGGAGCCGGTACTGGCGACGGCGTCCATCGCCAGACCGAGGTCCTTGTTCATCAGTGCCGTCGCGAAACCGGGTTTGAAATCGTTGTTCGCCGGTGAGGTCGGGACCGGCCCGGGGACAGGGCAGTTGGTCTCGACGGCCCAGCAGTTGCCGGTGGCGCCGGTGATCACGTCGTAGAGGGCCTGATCGTCCAGGCCGAGCTTCTCGGCGAGCACGAAGGCCTCCCCGATCGCGATCTGCTGCACGGCGAGCACCATGTTGTTGCACACCTTGGCCGCCTGGCCCGCGCCTGCGCCGCCGCAGTGGATGATCTTGCCCGCCATCGGGTCCAGCGTTCCGCGTGCCGCGGAGAACGCCTCGTCCTCGCCGCCGACCATGAACGCCAGCGTGCCGGCGACCGCACCCTTGACCCCGCCGGAGACCGGGGCGTCGACCTGTGCGAAACCGTGCTCGGACGCACGACGATGGATCTCGCGTGCATCGTCGACGGAGATCGTCGAGGAGTCGATGAACAGTGCCCCGGTGGGGGTGGCCGGGAGGATGTCGTCGTAGAGCTTCTTCACGATGGCGCCGTTGGGCAGCATCGTGATCACGACCTCCGCGGCGGCGACGGTCTCGATGGCGGCCGGGAACGTCTCGATGCCGTTCTCCTGGGCGACCTTCACCGCCTCCGGAACCGGATCGAACCCGCGCACGGTGTGGCCGGCCTTGACCAGGTTGGCCGCCATCGGCCCGCCCATGTTGCCGAGGCCGAGGAAAGCGATCGTCGTCATTGTCTCTGCTTCCTACGAAAGTGGTTGTGGTGGTGCGGGGTCGAGGTCAGTTGTCGCGGTAGCGGGACGCGATAGAACGGCCCAGCACCACGCGCATGATCTCGTTGGTCCCTTCCAGAATGCGATGCACACGGAGGTCACGGACGATTTTCTCGATTCCGTACTCGTTGAGATATCCGTATCCGCCGTGCAGCTGCAGCGCGGCGTCGGCGACGTCGTAACAACCGTCGGTGACGAAACGTTTGGCCATCGCGCACTGTTCGACCTTGTCGGGCGCATCGGCGTCGAGCGCGGCCGCCGCCTGCCACAGCATCAGCCGCGATGCCTGCAGCGACGTCGCCATGTCGGCCAGGGTGAACCGGATGGTCGGCTCGTCGATGAGGGCGCTGCCGAAGGCCCGCCGGCTCGCGACGTAGGAGGCCGCCTTGTCGAAGGCCGCCTGCGCCCCACCGAGCGACGACGCCGCGATGTTGAGCCTGCCACCGTTGAGACCGTTCATCGCGATGCCGAACCCGATGCCCTCGGTGCCGCCGAGCAAGTTGTCGGCGGGCACCCGCACCTCGTCGAGGATGACCTGCGCGGTGGGCTGCGCATGCCAGCCCATCTTGTGTTCCTGTGCACCGAAACTCAGCCCCGGAGAACCCTTTTCCACCAGGAAGGTGGAGATTCCCTTGGGTCCCGCGTCACCGGTGCGCGCCATGATGACGTACAGATCCGACGACCCGGCACCGGAGATGAACTGTTTGACGCCGGTCAGGACATACTCGTCGCCGGATCGTTCGGCGCGGGTGGACAGTGCGGCCGCATCCGAACCGGCCCCGGGCTCGGTCAGGCAGTAGCTCGCGATGGTCTCCATCGTGGCCAGCCGCGGCACCCACGTCGAACGCTGTGCGTCGGTGCCGTAGTTGTCGACCATCCAGGTGCACATGTTGTGGATCGACAGGAACGATGCGACGGCGGGGTCGGCGTAGGCGAGCTGCTCGAAGATGCGGACACCGTCGAGACGGCGCAGACCACTGCCACCGACGTCCTCGGAGCAGTAGATCGCGCCCATCCCGAGCTCGGAGGCCTCCCGCAGCTCATCGACCGGGAAATGGTTCGCGGCGTCCCATTCGAGAGCGAAGGGCGCCAGCTTCTTGGCCGCGAAACCCGCTGCGGTCTCGACGATGACACGTTCGTCACCGTCGAGCGCAGCGACCGCGGCGTCGGCGAAGGTGGTCAACTCGCTCAGTCCATCGTCGGGATGACGAACTCGGCGCCGTCCTTGATGCCCGACGGCCAGCGCGTGGTGACGGTCTTGGTCTTGGTGTAGAACTGGATCGACGCCGGGCCGTGCTGGTTGAGGTCACCGAAGCCCGAGCGCTTCCAGCCGCCGAAGGTGTAGTACGCCACCGGAACCGGGATCGGCACGTTCACGCCGACCATGCCGACCTCGACCCGCGCGGTGAAGTCCCGTGCGGCGTCACCGTCCTGGGTGAAGATCGCGACACCGTTGCCGTACTGGTGGTCCGACGCCAGGGCGAGGGCCTCCTCGTAGTCGTGTGCCCGCAGGATCGTCAGCACCGGGCCGAAGATCTCCTCGGTGTAGATGGACATGTCCTTGGTGACATGGTCGAACAGCGTCGGGCCGATGAAGAAGCCCTTCGAGATGTCCTCGTCGCCGTAGGTCTGCTCATTGCTGGCGCGTTCGCGGCCGTCGATGACCAGCTCGGCACCTTCCTCGGCACCCGCGGCGATGAAACCGCGGACCCGCTCGAGTGCGGCGGCGGTGACCAGTGGGCCGTAGTCGGCCTTGGGGTCGAGACTATGACCGACGCGGAGTGCGTTGACGCGATCGATCAGCTTGGCGCGCAGCCGGTCTGCGGTCTGCTCACCGACCGGCACCGCGACGCTGATCGCCATGCAACGCTCGCCGGCGCTGCCGTAGCCTGCGCCGATCAACGCATCGACGACCTGGTCGAGGTTGGCGTCGGGCATGATGATCGCGTGGTTCTTGGCGCCGCCGAAGCACTGTGAGCGCTTTCCGTGGGCGGCTGCGGTGGAGTAGATGTACTGGGCGATGTCGGAGCTGCCGACGAAGCCGAGTGCCTTGACGTCGGGGTGGGTCAGCAGGGCGTCGACGGCTTCCTTGTCGCCGTGGACGACCTGGAACACGCCGTCGGGAAGCCCTGCCTCGGTGAACAATTCGGCGAGGCGAACCGGAACCGACGGGTCGCGCTCGCTGGGCTTGAGGATGAAGGCGTTGCCGCAGGCGAGTGCGGGCCCGGCCTTCCACAGCGGGATCATGGCCGGGAAGTTGAACGGCGTGATGCCGGCGACGACGCCGAGCGGCTGCCGGATCGAGTGCACGTCGATACCGCTGCCGGCACCTTCGGTGAACTCACCCTTGATGAGATGCGGGATGCCGATGGCGAATTCGATGACCTCGACGCCGCGCTGGATGTCGCCGAGGGCGTCGGCGTGGGTCTTGCCGTGCTCGAGCGACAGGGTGGTCGCGAGCTCGTCGGCGTTCTTGTTGACCAGGTCGACGAAGCGCATCATCACGCGGGCCCGGCGCTGGGGGTTCCAGGCGGCCCATTCCTTCTGGGCGGCCGACGCGGTGGCGATGGCGGCAGCGACCTCGTCGGTCGAGGCGAGGGGTACCTGCGCCTGGACCTCGCCGGTGCTGGGGTTGAAGACGTCGGCGACGCGGCCGCCCTGGGCGGTGACGCGCTTGCCGTCGAGGTAGTGCGGGATCGAGGGGACAACAGGAGCGGACACGGGGAACACCTTTGACTTTTGTGGGGATGTGGGGAGGCGGGTGCGGGGGCTATGGCCTCTGTCACCATATAGTAGGACATCCAAGTAATTCTTCCAACCCCCTCTACCTGCGATTTCGCGTCAACAGGCGGGTTAGGCTACCCTCGCTGGCGATATATCGGCGTCGAGAGGAGCTCTACACATGTCGGTCGTCATCCTGTACGGAACCGAGACCGGGAACGGTGAGCTGGTCGCCGACGCCATCGCCGACACCCTCGCCGCCGATCACGACCCGTCGATCTATGACATGAGCGAGTACGCCGTCGAGGACCTCGACCCGTCAGACTTTCTCGTGATCGTGTGCTCGACGTACGGCGAAGGTGAGCTGCCCACCGGCGCCGAGCCCTTCGCCGAAGAGCTCGAGAGCGTCGACCCGGACCTGACCGGGATGCGATTCGCCGTGTTCGGCCTCGGCGATTCGATCTATGACACCTTCAACCGCGGCGGCGAGATCGTCGCCGAGATGCTCACCAAACGCGGCGCGGAGCAGGTCGGTGAGCACGCCCGCCACGACAACTCCTCGGCGATCAAGCCCGCCAAGCAGGCAGCCGAGTGGGCCGAGGACCTCTCCGGCCTGATCGGCAGCTGAGCACGCGGACCCCTCAGGCCGCCGGACGCTCGGCGACGCCGGCGGCCTCCTCTGCGGCCACCGCCTGCTCCCAGCCGCGCACGGCCGACAGTTTGGCCAGTTCGCACACCGCGCGGATCATGATCGCCAGGATGATGCCGAGGAACATCGCGGTCGGCACCGAGACCTGCAGGTTCTCGCCGAGGAGAAGAACACCGAGGACCATCGCGACCGCCGGTTCGGCGACCGTCATCGACGGGAACGAGGTCTGCAGGTCTCCCGCCCCGAAGCCCATCTGCTGGGCCAGGATCGCGCACACGACCACGAAGACGAACAGGTAGATCTCGGGCTGCAGGAACGTTCGCCACAGATCGTGGGTGACCTGGAAGATCACCGCCTTGACCAGCAGGGCGGACACCCCGAACATGGTTCCGGCGACGAGGCCGTAGAACAGCGCCTTGTAATGCGGGGTGGACCGGTGCGCGAAGATCACGAGAGCCACGACGATCGCGATGACCGCACCGACCGTGCCCCACAGCAGCAGGGCGTCGGGACGCCGCATCGACGGTTCGGGCCGCGAGACGATCAGGAACGTCACCACACAGGCGACCAGCACCCCGCCCCACGCCCACTCGACGCGGGCCGGGTGACGGTGGTCGGCCCAGGCCTCCAGCGGCAGTGCGAACAACACCGCGAGCACCACCAGGGGCTGCACCAGCAGGATCGACCCGAGGCCCAGCGCCGAGGCCTGCAGCCCGAAGCCGAACAGCGCGATGACCGCGCCCGCCCACCAGCCCGGGGTGATCGCCCCGCTGACCCGGGACGCGCGCTGCCGAAGCACGGTGCCGGCCGCGATCATCAACGCCGCCAACACCGCCAACAACGCGGGTACCCAGGTGTGCACGACCACTAGGGTACGGGCGGCGAAGCGGGCACGTGGGCCCACCGCCACGGCACAATCGCGGATCGGCGGTGTCGGATCCCCCACCACCTGGCCGTTCCACGTACATTCGACGCATGCGTTTTCGGTCGGATCTGGAACGACTGGCCACACTCGATGCCGCCGCGATCGAAGTGGCCTGCACCGACTGCACCACGGTGGGTGAACTCATCAGCTGTGCCGTCGACGAATACCTCGAGTTCGACATCCTCGCCGAGGAGGCCGAAGCCTGTGGCGAGAAGGAACACGCCGTGTTCCTCCGGCAGGAGGCAGCCGCCTGGCGCGCGACCGTCCGGGTGCTGCGGATGATCTCCGCCGACCCCGAGGCGTCGGTGACCGGGGATCGCGGCACCGCACACGGAGCCGCATGAGCGACATCCGCACGCTGATCCTGCTGCGGCACGGCAAGTCGGGTTATCCGCCCGCGACGCCCGACCACGAACGCCCACTCGCCGAACGCGGGCGACGGCAGGCGGCCCTGGCCGGACGCTGGATGGCCGACGAGGGCCTCGTCGTCGACGCCGTGCTCTGTTCGACGTCGACGCGCACACGCCAGACCCTCGCCCAGACCGGGATCGACGCCCCGGTCACCTTCGTCGACGACCTCTACGGCGGCACGCCCGAGGACATCCTCGAGTCGATCCGCATCCACGCGCCGGCACACGCGCGCACGCTCCTCGTCGTCGGACACGAACCCGGGATGCCCGCGACCGCGCTCACCCTCGACCCCGACGCGTACATCGAACGCTTTCCGACCTCGGCCTACGCGGTGGTCGAGGTCTCGCACCCGTGGGACCGGCTCGGGCTGGCGCCCGACGCACAGGCCCGGCTGGTCGGCGTCCGCATACCCCGCGAGGAGTGAACCCGGCGCACCGGGAGACCCACGTACCGAGCCACGGCCTGCCCCGGCGGGCACACTTGAGGGATGCGTGAGATTCAGCGAGACATCATCGGCACCCTGCGTGTGCAGCCCTCGATCGATCCGGCCGCCGAGGTGGAAAGGCGCGTGGCGTTCCTCGCGGACTACCTGCGCGCGAGCGGCGCCAAGGGATATGTGCTGGGCCTCTCCGGCGGTGTGGACTCGACCCTCGCCGGACGACTCGCACAACTGGCGGCCCAGACGGTCCGGGCCGACGGCGGGGACGCGGTGTTCGTCGGCGTGCGGCTGCCCTACCGGGTGCAACACGACGAGCACGACGCCGCCGCGGCCGTGGCCTTCGTGGCCGCCGACGAGGTCCTGACCATCAACGTGGCCTCCAGCGTCGACGCATTGAACGAGGAGATCAGGCAGGCCACCGGCACGCAGCTCACCGACTTCACCAAGGGCAACGCCAAGGCACGCCACCGCATGGTCGCGCAGTACGCCCTGGCCGGAGATCGCGGACTGCTGGTGATCGGCGCCGATCACGCCGCCGAGAACGTCACCGGATTCTTCACCAAGTACGGGGACGGGGCTGCGGACGTGCTGCCGCTGTCCGGGCTGAACAAGAGGCAGGGCCGTGCCCTGCTCCGCCATCTCGGTGCCCCGGCGCAGTTGTCGGAGAAGGTCCCGACCGCCGACCTCCTCGACGAGAAGGCGGGCCAGACCGACGAGGACGAACTGGGGCTGAGCTACGACGCCATCGACGACTACCTCGAGGGCCGCGAGGTCCCCGACGAGACGGCGGAGAAGATCGAGGCCGCCTGGCACCGCAACCGCCACAAGCGCACCACCCCGGTCGAGGTGACCGACACGTGGTGGCGTCCCCAGACGTAGACCCCCCGGGCGTGGACACGCCCGCGTAGACCGCCCTCTCACCACCGACGCAACTAGGGTGTTGGGGGTGTCTGTCTACGCAAACGGTTTCGTCCGGGTCGCCGGTGCGGTCCCCGTCCTGACGATCGCCGAGCCCACCGTGAACGCCCACCGCACCGTCGAATTGGTGCGGCAGGCCGCCGACGAGGGCGCCTGCCTCGTCGTCTTCCCGGAGCTGGGCCTGTGCGGGTACAGCGTCGACGACCTGTTCCACCAGGACGCACTCATCGACAGTTGCCGCGAGGCGCTCACCGAGGTCGTGGCCGCGACCACCGGCCTGCGGCCCGTCGTCTGCGTGGGTCTGCCGATGATCGTGGGTGACGGACTGTACAACTGCGCGGCGGTGATCCACGACGGCGCCGTACTCGGCGTGGTTCCCAAGTCGTACCTGCCGAACTACCGCGAGTTCTACGAGCAGCGCTTCTTCTCGGCCGCACGTGACGCGGTGCCCACGACCGTCACCGTCGACGGGCACGAGGTCCCGTTCGGCTCCGATCTCATCTTCGAGGCGGGCGACGTGCCCGGCTTCGCGTTGCACGTCGAGATCTGCGAGGACGGCTGGGTCGCGATCCCGCCGAGCACCTGGGCGGCTCTCGCCGGTGCCACCGTGCTGGCGAACCTCTCGGGCAGCCCGGTCACGGTCGGCAAGGAGACCTACCGGCGCAACCTGTGCACGGGACATTCCGCCCGCACCATCTCCGCGCACGTCTACGTCGCCGCAGGCTACGGCGAATCGACCACCGATCTGGCCTGGGACGGTGACGCACTCATCACCGAGAACGGCTCACTCCTGGCCCGCAGCGAGCAGTTCGCGACCCGCGACCAGATCATCTCCGCCGACATCGATCTCGACCGGTTGCGCCAGGAGCGCATGCGCATGATCAGTCTGCGCGACCAGGTCGGCGACCACTCGGATCGGTTGAAGTCGTTGCGCCGCATCACGTTCGACTTCGGCGCGCTGACCGACGACGACATGCTGCGTCGGATCGTCCCCCGATTCCCTTACGTGCCCGCCGATTCGGTCGATCGTGACGAACGTTGCGCCGAGGTCCGCTCCATCCAGGTGCAGGGGCTCGCCCAGCGACTGCGGTCGACGGGCATCGAGAAGATCGTGATCGGTGTGTCCGGCGGCCTCGACTCCACCCTGGCCCTGCTCGTCGCCGTCGACACCTTCGACCGACTCGGCTTGCCGCGCAGCAACATCCTCGGATATACGATGCCCGGCTTCGCCACCGGCGATCAGACGCTGCGCCGCTCGCACGTGCTGATGAACTCGCTCGGGGTGAGCGGCAAGGAGATCGACATCCGGCCGTCCTGCGAGCAGATGCTCGCCGACCTCGACCACCCCTATGCCCGTGGCGAGAAGGTCTACGACGTCACCTTCGAGAACGTGCAGGCGGGCGAGCGGACCTCGCACCTGTTCCGGCTGGCCAACCACAACGGGGCCATCGTGCTGGGGACGGGCGACCTGTCCGAACTCGCCCTGGGTTGGTGCACTTACGGTGTCGGCGACCAGATGTCGCACTACAACGTCAACGGCTCGGTGCCGAAAACGCTCATCCAGCACCTCATCAGATGGATGATCACCAGTGGTCACCATTCCGATGAGACCACCGACGTGCTGACCGAGATCCTCGGCGACATCATCTCCCCCGAACTCGTGCCCGCCGGCGACGACGGCAAGATCCAGAGCACCGAGGACACCGTCGGACCCTACGAGCTGCACGACTTCTTCCTGTACCACATCACCCGCTTCGGTTACCGTCCGAGCAAGGTCTCCTACCTGGCCCGGCAGGCGTGGGGTGACCGCAGCCGCGGGCCGTGGTCGGATCTGCTCGCCGAGGACAAGCGCAACGAATACGACACCGCGACCATCGACCACTGGCTCGGTGTGTTCCTCAAACGCTTCATGGGCAACCAGTTCAAACGCACCGCGATGCCCAACGGGCCCAAGATCGGTTCGGGCGGTTCGCTGTCGCCGCGCGGCGACTGGCGCTCCCCCTCCGACGCCTCGGCCCGCGTCTGGCTCGACGAGCTGATGCGCGGCCCGTCGGCGTAGGCCTTTTCCGGGCGAGACCGCTCCTTCCCGGAGATCGGGCCTAGTCGCAGGCGGTGAGCAGCTGCTTGAGCTGGTCGTCGAAGGCGTTCGCGATCGCCCAGGCGTCGGGGGTCTGGTCGGTGCAGGCGAGGATGCCGATGTTGAGGTGGCCGTCGGCGGAGAAGACGGTGATGTTCAGTCCGAGTCCGTGGAAGATCGGGCCCAGCGGGTACACCGCGGTGACCCGGGACCCGAGGAAGTACAGCGGGTAGTCGGGGCCGGCGACGTTGGACACCAGGACGTTGAAGATCGGCGGATGCGCGAGCGCCCATTTGCGGTCGCCGTAGACCTTCATCGCCGCCGACAGCGTGGAACCCGGCGCGAACTGCGCCCAGGACCGCAGGATGTTGGCGTCGATCTCCGCGTGGTGCTCCTTGGAGGTCCGGCTGAACTCGGCCTGCTGTTCGAGCCGGGTCACCGGGTCCTCGACATCGGTGGGCAGCTGCGTGAACATGCCGGTCACCTTGTTGGTGCCGTTGACGACGAGGTCGGACTCGTCGGCGTCGTGCACCGAGACCGGCACCATGCCGACGAGGGGCTTGTCGGGCAGTTCGTCGTGTTCGAGCAGATACGTGCGCAGCGCGCCACCCACCATCGAGAGCACCACGTCGTTGATCTTGACACCGAAACGGTTCTTCACCCGCTTGACGTCGTCGAGTGACAGCTGACTCAGGGCGATGCTGCGATGCGGGGTGATCGGCCCATTGAAGCGCGTGCGAGGTGCGCGGAACGGGGCGGGCATGGCCGAATCGTGTTGGGCGCGGCGCAGCCAGCCGACCGGCACCCCGAGCGTCCGGGGCAACAGTTTGGCCATCGCCAGCGGGCGCTGCACGAAGTAGTTGACCGCACCGGTGGCCGCGATCACCGCCCGCGACGACGGGCCGGCGGACTCGCGGATCTTGGCCTCGTCGAGATCCGGCGGATCCGGTGTGAGAGTGCACATCTGCGCGAGCATCTCCGCGCTGGTCACCCCGTCGGTGCTGGCATGGTGCATCCGCAGCATCGCGCACACCCGGCCGTCGGCGAGTCCCTCGATGATCCAGAGCTCCCACAGCGGTTTGCCCCGGTCCAGGGTCTGACCCGCGAGGTGACCGCACAGGTCGGCGACCTCGCCCGCACCGCCCGGCGCGGGTACCGCAACGCGATGGACGTGACGCTGGATGTCGAAGTCCTCGTCCTCGATCCAGACCGGGTGATCGATGTTGAACACCGAGTTGTCGAGTTTGCGTCGGAATGCGGGGATCGCGGCGACCCGGCGCTCCATCTCCGCTCGCACCTTGGCGAAGCTGTATCCGCCCTGCATGGTGCTGGGGTCGACCTCCACCAGCCCGGTGACGTGCATCAACTGCGACCTGGTTTCCAGGTACAGGAACGACGCGTCCAAACCGCTCAAGCGCTGCATGACATGAGACCTCTCGTTCGCAGTCGGGGCGTTGTCGGCTCGTGCCGGTGCGCTCCAGCCGGTGCTCTCCTCGTCCGACGCCCCTCAGGCCATCATGCCGCACCGCTGAGACACCCGGAGGGAGTTCGGCTCACGCCCGTCGCCAGTCGAGATCACGACGCCGCCGCCGGCTCAGATGGGCATCGAATCGACTGTCTCCAGGACATCCTGCGCCTGCGTCCGCAGGACCACGATCATCGCCAGTTCCTGTGCGGGGTCGTCGGTGATCTTGAAGACCCCGCGACCGTTCTCGTCGATGAGGCCGGTGCCGTGTCTCCAGCTGACCGGCCGCGAGGTCGACGACGAACGCTGGTACTCGGCGTTGAGGGCATCCTTGGAGGCGAACCAGAACACGCCGTACGGGCGGTCGACGGCTCCGGCGGCGCATCGGAGAACGAACACGGTGCGCACCTTGCCCGTCCCGGTCTCCGACGGACCGACCTCGTCGCGCCCGCCGGAGTACCGACGGACGCATTCGGCGTCGCGCCACCGCGCGGACGTGCCGGGGGCCTGCGGGAGCAGCTGCGGGAACTGTGCCACCAGCGGCGCGAACTGCCCCCAGCTCTCCCCGGTGCGCACGGTCCGCGCCGGACCGGCCGGTGAGCTGACCCCGGAACGGACCGCCATCACGCGGTAGACATGTTCTCCCGCAGCCACTTCCGCGTCAACGGCCTCGGTGCGCGAACCCTCGTAGACGACGAGTCCGTCATCGCGCACGAGCTGATAGCCCTCCGCCCCAGACACCGCATCCCACCTCGCGGCCACGTGACCGGTCTGCGCCTCGAGGGTGAGTCCGCCCGGGGACTGCGGCACATCCGGTGAGCCGAGCGCCCGGACACCGATGAATCCGCCGACCGCGACCGCACCGGCGAGTACGACGATCAGCACGATCGGCCACGGACCGGAGAACGGTTCGCGCGGCGTCGCCGGGCCCGGGGGTTGCGTCGGTACCGGATGTCCCATCAGATCGGCAGTCTCTTCAACGCGTCGGCCGCGGCCGACGACGGCTGCCCGGGCACGGTCACGAACACCACCGAACGCGCGCGGTCACCGGCGTCGTAGGCGAGGATCGCCTGTCCCTCGCCACCTTCCCGATCAGACAGATACAGCGTGCCCGCATGACCCTGCGCGGTGATGTGGCCGGCGCCGCGCGCACCGTAGGAAGCCGTCGTGGCGGCCGCCTTCGCCTCGGCGGGCGAGTCGTAGTGGTCGACGATCACGCGGTAGGACGCGACCTCGGAATCGTCGTCGACAAAACGGGTGCACGAGATGGTGCGCTTGGACGAGACGAACGCGAGATCACCATCCTCGCCCCAGCATCGCATCCCGTCGAATCCGTTGGTGCTCAACGGAGTCTCCGGGATCAGATCGTGGTAGAGGTCGACGATCGGCGTCAGCTCGTCCCAGGTCATGAACACCTCGACCGCCTCGGAGTTGCGGGAGAACTCCGAGGTGCGGCCGTCGGCGGCGTGTGCCGCGACCTGATAGGTGTACTGCCCGGGCACCGGCCGCGGCGCGGTGAACGCCGTCGCCGGTCCCCGGTAGATCACCTCGTCGTTCTGCGCGACCACATATGTCGTGGCATCGGCGACGGCGTTCCAGTTCAGTTCCACCGCGGACGTCGACACCTCGGCATCCGGCGGATCGGGGGCATCCAGAGCGGCCGCCGAGGTGCGGATGAATCCGGCTCCGGCACCGAGGATTCCGGCGAACAGCACGACGGCCGCCCCCGCGGCGAGCAACCGGCCTCCCGCCGGTAGGCGCCGGGGAGCGGGTCCCGCCGGCACCCCGGTCTCCCCGGACACCCACGCGCGCAACGGTTCCGAGGTCCCGAGCGGGGGCCCGAGCCGAACATCGCGCGGAACCGCCGCTCCCGCGCGCACCGCGGACGACGGCGTAGATGGCATGGACGGCGTGGACGGCGTCGCATGGTGTGGCGCCGGCGGTGCCGCGTGGTGTGGCGCCGGCGGCAGCGGCGCCGGCGGCCGCGCGACCGGTTGCGAACCCGCCCCCGGTTGCAGGCCCGGTCCGATGAGGGTCGCGCGGGTGTCGAACGCCTCGACCAGTGCGAGGGCGAACTCGCCTGCGCTCGGATACCGGCGGGCCGGATCCTTCGCGATCGCACGAGCGAGAACCGAGTCGACGCCGGACGGGAGCGCACCGTTGCGCCCGCTCGCCGCAGGCGGTTCGTGGTACATGTGCGCGGTCATCAGCCCGTGTAACGACGACGAATCGAACGGCGGCGCCCCGGTGAGCAATTCGTATGCGGTGGCCCCGAGCGAGTAGATGTCGGCGCGTCCGTCGACCCGACGCCCCTCGATCTGCTCGGGCGAGGCGTAGCGCATCGTCCCGATGGTGATCCCGGTACCGGTCAGGTTCGTCACCTCGTCGAGCACCTGCGCGATACCGAAGTCGGTGACCTTGATGGCCTCCGGGACGACGCCGGAGTCGCCGGGGGTCACCAGGATGTTGGCCGGCTTGATGTCGCGGTGCATCACCCCGCGCCGGTGCGCGGCATCGAGTCCGGCGGCCACCCCGGTGATGATCGTGCACGCCAGCCGCGGGTCGAGCGGCGCCTCGGCCGCGAGCATGCGGGCGGCGTCGGTGCCGGGCACGTACTCCATCGCGATCCACAGCAGACCTTCGAAGATCCCGCGGTCGAAGACCGTGACGATGTTGGGGTGGTGCAGCGGCGCGACGATGTCGGCCTCACGCTCGAACCGCGCGCGGAAGACCGGATCGGCCGCGTGGACCGAGCGCAGGACCTTGAGCGCGTCGGCGCGCGGGAGTCGCGGATGAGCGGCCTTGTAGACCTCACCCATGCCGCCGCGACCGAGCACGTCGAGGACGCGGTACCCCGCGATCAGGTCCCCTACCTGGTACATGACGTCCTCACCGATGGTGTGTGCGGCGGCTGCGTAGGGAACGAATGTTACCGAGTGTGGCGAAAACCGGCCCATGACACCTGCCGAACCCTACGATCGGCGACGATGGAAACCACCGAGAACACGACTGTGTCCGACCACACCGGGACCGACGAGACGGGGACCGACGAGATCGCCTTCACCGCGACCGAACTCGACGAGGCGTTCGCCACCTTCGGCCGCACCGTCGCCGAGGTCGCGGTGAGCGGCGACTGGGACCGCTACGCCGACTTGTTCACCCCCGACGCCGACTACATAGAACACGCCCTCGGGACGATGCGCGGTCGCGAGGAGATCCGGACCTGGATCTGGAAGACCATGACCGCGTTCCCCGGCAGCCACATGACGGGGTTCCCGCCGCTGTGGCATGTCGCCGACGCGCCTACGGGCCGGGTGATCTGCGAGGTCGACAACCCTATGCGCGATCCCGGCGACGGAACGCACATCACCGCCACCAACATCACCATCCTCACCTACGCGGGGAACGGTCTGTGGAGTCGCGCGGAGGACGTCTACAACCCGTTGGAGTTCGGGCGGGCGGCGATGCGCTGGTGTGAGAAAGCCCGCGAACTCGGCACCATCGACGAGCCGGCCACCCGGTGGGCGGAGACCACCGGGGCGATGTTCGCCTCCCGCCGCACACCCCGCTGAGGTGCGCCGACGCCCCAGATGCGGAGGTGACCGACACACGTGACGGAGGCCACCGGCCCGGCTCGTAACACCGGGGCGAAGCGGACACGACAGCATGGGTACGGACTTGGGGTGGGCCAGATCTTCCCGTAGGCTAGATGTTTGACCAGTGGCGTCGGGCCACGGTGGGGACTCGACCCGGCGCGCGATGGCTCGCTCACGGGTACGAGCCTGACCACAACGAGGTCGAAGAACAGACGATCGTGGCAGCCGGTCCCCCGTGAACCGACGCAGACGAGATACACACGACGACACGCGGACACCGTTCGGAGGACATCTATATGGCACGCGAGCTGACACAACTCGAGCTTCTTCAGGAGCTCGCCCCGGTTGCCGAGGACAACGTCAACCGTCACCTCAAGATCGCCAAGGACTGGAACCCGCACGACTACGTGCCGTGGGACGAGGGACGCAATTTCGCCGCCCTCGGCGGCGTCGACTACGACCCCGAACAGTCGAAGCTCGACGAGGTCGCCAAGGCGGCCATGATCACCAACCTGCTGACCGAGGACAACCTGCCGTCCTACCACCGCGTCATCGCCGACAACTTCTCGATGGACTCCGCATGGGGCCATTGGGTCGGCCGCTGGACCGCGGAGGAGAACCGGCACGGCATCGTCATGCGTGACTACCTCGTGGTCACCCGCGGCGTCGACCCCGTCGCCCTCGAAGAGGCGCGGATGATCCACATGACCAACGGCTACGATCCGATGCTCGCGGCTGCCGGTCGCGTCGACCAGCTCGAAGAGCACGCCGACGAACTCGGCATCCTGCACTCGGTGGCCTATGTGACCTTCCAGGAGCTCGCGACCCGCGTCAGCCACCGCAACACCGGCAAGGCGTGCAACGACCCGATCGCCGACAAGATGCTGCAGCGCATCGCCGCCGACGAGAACCTGCACATGATCTTCTACCGCAACATCTGTGGCGCGGGTATGGACATCTCGCCCGACCAGACGCTGCGCGCGGTCACCGACATCGTGACCAACTTCCAGATGCCCGGCGCCGGGATGCCCAACTTCCGTCGCCACGGCGTGCTGATGGCCAAGCACGGCATCTACGACCTGCGCCAGCACCTCGAAGAGGTCATCATGCCGGTCCTGCGCAAGTGGAACGTCTTCGAGCGCGAGGACTTCACGTCCGCGGGCGAGCAGACCCGCGAGGAGCTCGCCGCCTTCCTCGAGCAGCTCGAGAAGGACACCGTGCGCTTCGAGGAGATGCGCGACCGCTCGCTCGCCCGCGAGGCCAAGAAGCGGGAGCAGCAGGCATCCTGAGCACCACCCTGACGCCGACTCCGGCGCCTTCGATCTCCGAAGGCGCCGGATCTGCGTTGCGCATCGGTTCCATCGAACTGGCCAGCCCGGTCGTCCTCGCCCCGATGGCCGGGGTCACGAACGTGGCGTTCCGGACGCTGTGCCGTGAACTCGAACTCGCCCGCACCGGCACGGTCTCCGGACTGTACGTATGTGAGATGGTGACCGCCCGCGCGCTCGTCGAGCGCCATCCGGTCACGATGCACATGACGACCTTCGGTCCCGACGAGAACCCCCGGTCGATGCAGCTCTACACCGTCGACCCGGAGTACACCTACCAGGCCGCGAAGATGATCGTCGACGAGAACCTCGCCGACCACATCGACATGAACTTCGGGTGCCCCGTACCCAAGGTGACCCGCAAGGGCGGCGGCTCGGCGATCCCCTACAAGCGGACACTGTTCCGCAAGATCGTCGCGGCAGCGGTGCGCGCCACCGAGGGCACCGACATCCCGGTGACCGTGAAGTTCCGGATCGGGATCGACGACGAGCACCGGACCCACCTCGACGCAGGTCGGATCGCCGCCGAGGAGGGTGCCGCCGCGGTGGCTCTCCACGCGCGCACCGCGTCGCAGCGCTACTCCGGCGAGGCCGACTGGGACGAGATCGCCCGGCTCAAGGAGCACGTGACCTCGGTGCCGGTCCTCGGCAACGGCGACATCTTCGAGCCTGCCGACGCCGTCGCGATGATGCGCCGGACCGGATGTGACGGTGTGGTCGTCGGCCGTGGCTGCCTCGGCCGGCCGTGGCTGTTCGCCGAGCTGGCCGCCGAACTCGGCGGTTTTCAGGCGCCCGCTCCCCCGAATCTCGGCGAGGTCGCCGAGATCATGGTGCGGCACTGTCAGCTCCTCGTCGACCATCACGGCGAGATGAAGGGCTGCCGCGAGATCCGCAAGCACGTCGCGTGGTACCTGCGCGGATTCCCGGCCGGCTCGGAGATCCGGCGTCGGATGGCGCTCGTCGGCAGCGTCGACGAACTGCGCGAACTGCTCGCCGAACTCCCCGCCGACGCCCCGTTCCCGACCGACGGTCACGGCCCGCGCGGACGTCAGGGTTCGCCTGCCAAGGTCGCGCTCCCCGACGGCTGGCTCGACGATCCCGACGAGGACGTCGTCCCCGCGGGCGCCGAGATCATGCACTCCGGCGGTTGAACCACTCTGCGAAAACCGTCACAACCGTGGACGGCTGAGTCCGTTTCTCAGGTCGGATCAGTACTATGACGCGAAGGTCCCGGGCCACCCGGGGCCGTGCAACCGTGCCGACACGGTGCATGCAGGGGGTACCGCCACGATCAGCCCCGACGTGCGGTCCACGAACAGTCCTCGGGGCATGAGGAACGTGCATTGAGTCGTTGGACATCGGGACCGGACGATCCGGAGGCGGGGGACGGGGCGAACCGCTCTCGTCGTGGCCGTCGCGCCGGACGCTCCCGCGATGCGAACGACTTCCGCGAGAAGTTCGGCACCCCGCCCGCCGATGCGCCCGCGCCCGGGCACGGCGGTCCCGGGCCGGCACATCCGAGCCTGCGTGAACCGCGTTCGGCGGACCGTTTCGTCCGCGGCCGTACCCGTCTGACCGTCCGTGAGCTGATGGAGCAGATGAACGCCGAGGAGACCTCGGCGCGGTCCGCGGGCCAGACGCCCCCGGCCTCCCGACGCTCCGACGCCGGCCGACCGGACGATCCGCGGTCCTCGCGGCCCCGCGCACCCGCTCCGGGACCGGGTGCTCCCCGTCCCGAGGCGCCGAACCCGGCGACCCCGCCCACCACCCGCGGCCGACGCTTCGCCCCGCCACCCCTTCATCCCACCTCCGCCCCGCCTGAAGTTCCGCCGCGGGCCCGCCGGGACCCCGGACAGCCCGACCCCGACGATCGCCCCACCGCGGTCCATCACTTCGGCAACGACGTCACCCAGAAGATCCCCACCATCGGCGACGCCGCACCGGACCTGTCCGACCGCGCCACCGAGAAACGGGTCATCGAGGAATCCCGCGCCCAGGATCCACTGGCCGCGGCAGCCCCGGCGGCGGGCGCCGTCCCCAAGGAGCCGCTGGAGCCCACCCCGGATCTCACCGGCCCACTCGAACTCCGTTCCCGCCCGCGCCGCCACCCGGCGGCCCGCGAGGATCGTCGTGGCTCGCTTGTCCGCAAGGCCACCTCGACCGGTCGCATCCTGGTCGCGATCGCCTGTGTGACCGCACTCGTCGGGACCGGTTTCGTCTGGAATTACCTGCAGTCGTGGAACGGCAACTGGCGCAACGTCACCGCGGTCGATTCCGAGGACAAGAACATCCGCAAGAAGGACGCGCAGTACGGCGACGAGACGTACCTGATCGTCGGCACCGACACACGCGGCGGCAAGAACGCCAAGGTCGGCGCGGGTACCACCGACGACGCCGAGGGCGCACGCGCGGACACGATCATCCTGGTGAACATCCCGGCCAACCGCAGTCGCGTGGTGGCGGTGTCGTTCCCGCGCGACCTGCAGGTCGACCGACCGGCGTGCAACGCCTGGGACAACGACAACGGCTCATACGGCGCAGAGATGCCCGCCGAGTACGGCGTGAAACTCAACAGCGTCTATTTCTACGGCGGTCCGCAGTGCCTGGTCCGGACCATCACCGAGATGAGCGGCCTGAACATCAACCACTTCATCGGCATGGACTTCTACGGCTTCGAAAAGGTGGTCCGCGCCATCGGCGGCGTCGAGGTGTGTTCGACGGTCCCGCTGTACGACTACGAACTCGGTCAGATCCTGCGTAAACCCGGCAAACAGAAGCTCACCGGTCGTCGTGCCCTCAACTACGTCCGGGCCCGCACGATCGCCTCGGAGGGCACCGGCGACTACGGCCGCATCAAACGCCAGCAGCTGTTCATGTCGTCGCTGCTGCGCTCGTCCCTGTCGGGCAACGTCCTGTCGAACCCCAACAAGCTCAACAGCATCGTCAACACGTTCATCGAGTACAGCTATGTCGACGGGGTGAACACCCAGTCGCTGCTCAAGCTCGCGGAGTCGATGCAGGGCATCGAGGCCGGCCGGGTGTCGTTCTTGACGATCCCGACCTCGGGGACCTCGACCGACGGCGCGAACAACGAGATCCCGCGCACCGACGACGTCGACGCGATCTTCAACGCGATCATCGACGACCTGCCCCTCCCCGGCGAGAAGGCGCGGAAGAAGCCGTCGTCGTCATCGTCGTCGAAGGCACCGGCGCCGAGCGCACCCCGCGGCTCGTCCGAGAGTCCGGGCGTCGTGAACGCGACCGCCCAGAGTCCGGGCAACGTCGGTGTCCGTGTGCTCAACGGAACCGGGAAGACCGGCCTGGCCGCGGAGGTCTCCGACCAGCTGACGCCGTACGGCTTCGACGTGCGCGGTGTCGCCGACGCCTCGGAGAACCGGGATGACACCGTGGTCCGCTACGGACCCGGCCAGCGGGACGCGGCCGCGACACTGGCCTCGATGTTCCCCGGCGCGAGCGTCCAGCTCGACAGGACGGTCAAGTCGGGCGTCGAGCTGATCGTCGGCGGCGATTTCGCCGGTTCGCTCGAGTCGGCGCCCGATTCCGGCGCGACACTCACCGTCGATCAACTCCCCCGGGCGGAGAACACCGGCAACCTGCCCAACGACCTCGCCATCACCAACGCCGGCGACACGACCTGTTCCTGAGGCGTGTTCCGGGCGTTGGCCGGCCGCGCCGCGGTACCCGGCACGCCGCGGGAGCATATCTGCACCGTACGTTCACCGTGCGTTCATCGGTCGGGGTCGGAGTGTAGAGGTCACGCACGTATCCTGGGAACATGCGTACCGCCTACCAAGAGAAACTCGAGGCGCTGACCGCCGTACTCGGTGAGATGTGTGAACTCGCCGGCACCGCGATGGCGCGTGCCACGCAGGCACTGCTGCAGGCCGACCTCGCCATCGCCGAAGAGGTCATCGGGGACACCGACCGGATGAGCCAGCTGACCGCCCGCGCCGAGGAGCAGTCCTTCGCACTGCTCGCCCTGCAGGCCCCGGTCGCCGGGGATCTGCGCGGCGTCGTCAGTGGATTCCAGATCGTCGCCGACGCCGACCGCATGGGCGCACTCGCCCTGCACGTCGCCAAGGTCGCGCGTCGCCGCCATCCCGCCAAGGCACTCCCCGAGGAGGTCAACGGCTATTTCGCGGAGATGGGCCGGCTCGCGGTGACACTCGCGAAAAGTGCCCATGAGGTCCTCGTGACGCGGGACCCGCAGGCGGCCTTGCGTCTTCAGGAGGACGACGACGCGATGGACGATCTCCACCGCCACCTCTTCACCGTCCTCATGGACAAGGAGTGGAAGCACGGCGTCGCGGCAGCCGTCGACGTGACCCTTCTCGGCCGCTACTACGAGCGCTTCGCCGATCACGCGGTACTGATCGGTCGTCGGGTGGTGTTCACCGCCACCGGAAAGACCCCGGAGCAGTTCCAGAACGTCGGGTGATCTCCCTCGCTCGGTGCTCATGCCGAGCGAGAGACCACACGGAAAGAGGCCGAGAATTCAGTTCAGCGAACTGATCTCGGCCTCTTTTCACGTCGGTGAAGATCTCGGTCCGATTTTGTCGCGCGACCGTTTCCCCCGCACCGAGGTCGTGGCTAGGGTGGCGGGCATGGCCCAGCATTATCCGACCGAACCCGACTTCAACGCGGTGACCGACGACGACGCAGCCGCATCCGCCCACCGACGCACGATCATCGCCTACCTCGGCGTGACCGCGTCGCTCGTCGCGCTCCTGGCCATCCTCCTGCTCAACATGTGACGACAGCTCAGGGCCCGCTCGATGAGCGGACCCTGATGACTGTCTGGCGCTGACTGTCTGGCACGTCGACGATCGCGCGACGTGCGCGACCACACCTCAGCCGAAGCGACCGGAGATGTAGTCCTCGGTCTCCTTCTTCGTCGGGTTCGAGAACATCGTCTCGGTGTCACTGATCTCGACGAGCTGGCCGGGCTGTCCGACACCTTCGAGGTTGAAGAACGCGGTCTGGTCGCTGACGCGGGCGGCCTGCTGCATGTTGTGGGTCACGATGACGATCGTGTACTCCTTCTTCAGCTCACCCATCAGGTCCTCGATCGCGAGCGTCGAGATCGGGTCGAGCGCCGAACACGGCTCGTCCATGAGGAGCACGTCGGGAGAGACCGCGATGGCACGCGCGATGCAGAGACGCTGCTGCTGACCACCCGACAGACCGCCACCGGGCTTGTCGAGACGATCCTTGACCTCTTCCCACAGGTTGGCGCCGCGCAGGCTCTGCTCGGCCACCTCGTCGAGCTGGGCCTTGTTGCGCACGCCCTGCAGTCGCAGGCCGGCGACCACGTTGTCGCGGATCGACATGGTCGGGAACGGGTTGGGTCGCTGGAACACCATGCCGATGGTGGCCCGGACGCTCACCGGGTCGACGTTGCGACCGTAGATGTCCTCGCCGTCGAGCAGGACGCTGCCCTCGGCATAAGCGCCCGGGGTCACCTCGTGCATCCGGTTGAGGGTGCGCAGCACCGTCGACTTTCCACAGCCCGACGGGCCGATGAACGCGGTGATGCAGCGCGGCGGCACCTCGAGGGTGACGTTCTTGACCGCGTGAAAGTCGCCGTAGTAGATGTTCAGGTCTTTGATGTCGAGGCGCTTTGCCATCGCGATAGTCCGTTCTGGAAGGAAATGACCCGGATGCGGGTGGAGGATCAGAAGTTCTTGGGGGCGAAGAGCTTCGACACCGCCTTGGCGCCGAAGTAGATGATGGCGACCATGATGACCAGGGTCAGGGCCGCTCCCCAGACCTTGTCGATGGCGCCCGGCCCGTTGTTGTACTGCTGCACCATCATCAGCGGCAACGACTGCTGGTTTCCGTCGAAGGGATTCCAGTTCATCGCGCGGGTGGCACCGACGAGGATGAGGACCGGCGCGGACTCGCCCATCACACGGGCGATGGCGAGCATGACCCCGGTGACGATGCCCGACAGGGCCGTCGGCAGCACCACTTTGACGATGGTCTTCCACTTGGGGATGCCCAGGGCGTAGGACGCCTCCCGCAGGTCCTGCGGAACGATCTTCAGCATCTCCTCGGTGGCACGGACCACCAGGGGCAGCATCAGCAGCACCAGCGCGATCGCGACGACGAAGCCCGAACGCGGCAGACCGAGAGTGGTGCGCCACACGGCGTAGACGAACAGCGCGGCGACGATGGACGGGACGCCCGAGAGGATGTCGACCATGAACGTCGTGACGCGGGCCAGCGTCGACTTCTTGGAGGCGTACTCCACCAGGTAGATGGCCACGAAGATACCCAGCGGGACCGAGATGGCGGCGGCCAGCGCGGTCTGGATGAGTGTGCCGATGATCGCGTTGAGGGCTCCGCCCTTGCGTTCGGGCGAGGTCCACCAGTCGATGTCGAGGATCGGTTCGATGCCGCGGATCACCAGGGTGGAGACCAGCCACACCAGCGGGATGAGCGCGAGCACGACGGCCGCGATGACGGCGGCCTTCACGACGGTGTCGGTCATGCGGCGGCGCCGTGCGAGCGGGGTGAAACCGGAGGGCTTCTTGACCGGGGCCGTCGCTGCGGTTGACGTGGACATGGTCACTTCTTTCCGGCGACGACCGCACGGGCGGCGGCGTTGACGATGAAGGTCAGGACGAACAGGGTGAGGCCGGCCGATATGTAGGCACCGGTCTTGGCGGGCGAGTCGAACTCGGCGGCGTTGTTCGCGATCTTGGTCGCGAAGGTCTCCCCGCTCTCCATCAGGTTGAAGTTCATCGGCCCGGCGGTGGAGATGATCAGCAGCAGAGCCATCGTCTCACCGAGCGCACGGCCGAGACCGAGCATCGAACCCGAGATGTAGCCGGAGAACCCGAACGGCACCACGGCGAGCTTGACGACCTCGAACTTGGTGGCTCCGAGGGCCAGCGCGGCCTCGCGATGCCCCTTCGGGGTCTGCATGAACACCTCGCGGGTGACCGCGGTGATGATCGGCAGGATCATGACGGCCAGGACGATGCCTGCGGTCAGCAGGGTGCCGCCGGTCGACATGTTGGCGACCTGCGTCGGCTTCTCGAAGAAGGGGAGGAAGCCGAGGTTCGCGACGAGCCAGGAGTTCACCGGCACCAGGGCGGGCCCCAGCACGAGGATGCCCCACAGGCCGTAGACGATCGAGGGCACCGCGGCGAGCAGGTCGACGGTGTAGGTGATCGGTCCGACCAGGCGCTTCGGCGCGTACTCGGTCAGGAAGATCGAGATACCCAGCGCGACGGGCATCGCGATCAGCAGCGCGATGAACGACACGACGACAGTCGCGTAGAACAGCTGCGGGATGCCGAATGCGAGCTGGTTGCCGCTGGTGATCCAGTCACCGGTGTAGGTGAAGAAGTTCTCTTCGTTCTTCGTCAGCGAGGGGATCGCCTGCGCGAGCAGGAACAGGGCGATCAACCCGATGACGATGGAGACGACGAAGCCGGAGCCGACGGCCAGGCTGCGGAACACCTGGTCGGCGACGCGGTGGTGGGCGGCAGAGTTCAGGCTGCCGTTCCGGGGTTCGTCGGGCGATGACCCGGTGAGTGCCGGTCCGTCGGATTCCGGCGGGACCGCGCCACCCTCTTTGCTCAGCGAGGTCATGCGTCCTTCTTGTGATTCGGCTCTGGTCATCGGGGCAACTTCCCGCCGTCTCGAGGACACGAGAGATGTCGTGTCAGTGTCTCAACCGCGTGCGCGGGGCCGCAAACCGGTGCGGCCCCGCGCAGGCGAACAGCCTGTGTCACTTAGGAGTTGCCGGACTCGCCGGCGAGCGCGTCGACGCTGCCCTGCAGCTTGGTCTTGAAGGACTGCGGCACCGGCACGTAACCGATCTCCTCGAGTCCGGTCTGACCGTCGTTCAGGATCTTGGTGAAGGCGTCCTTGAGCGCACCGCTGGTGGCCTCGTCCGCGTAGCCCGCCGAGCAGACGATCGAGTACGGGGTCAGCAGCAGCGGGTAGGCACCCGGCGTCTTGGATGCGAACAGCGCATCGGTGTCGACGACGAGGTCTTTGCTGTCCGGGTTCTCGAAGGCCAGTGCATCGAGTGCCTTGCCCGCGGTGCCGGCGTTCAGCTCGACCGGACCGGCGCCGAAGTCGATGTCGGCAACGCCGAGTTCGTTCTCGGTGGCGAAACCCCACTCGACGTAGCTGACCGAACCGGGGGTCTTCTTCACGGTGTCACCGACACCGGTCGACTTCGATGCCCCGGAGCCGATGCCCTTGGGCGCGAACTCCTTGCTGTGCTCGTACGGCCAGTCCGCCGGCGCCGACGCCTGCAGGAACCGCTGGAAGTTGTCGGTGGTGCCCGAGCTGTCCGACCGGTAGACCGGCACGATGTCGGTGTTCGGCAGCGCCACGCCCGGGTTGAGCGCGGCGACGGCCGGGTCGTTCCACGTGGTGATCTTGCCGTTGAAGATCTTCGCGATGACGCTGGGGTCGAGCTTCAGATCGTCGACGCCGTCGAGGTTGTAGGCGATGGCCACCGGGCCCACGACCAGGGGCAGGTGCCACGGGTCGTTGCCGCTGCAACGCGCCTTGGCCGCGGTGACCTCGTCGGGCTTCAGGGCCGAATCCGAACCGGCGAAGTCGACGTCACCGGCGATGAACTTCTTGATGCCGTCGCCCGAGCCGCTGCCGGTGTAGTCGAGCACGATGTCGCTGTCGTCGGACAGGACCTGGCTGAAGTGCTCCATGGCCTTCTGCTGCGCCGTCGAGCCCTCGCCGCTCACCGTCGACTCGCTGCCTCCGCCACCACACGCCGTCACGAGAGCCAGTGCCGCGATCGCCGACACCGACGCCAGGGCGCCGTTCCGATTGATTCTCACCGCAGGTGTTGCCTTTCCGTTCGCGTGCTCCGCGTCGGCGTGGGCCGACCGGTCCGGAGTGTTCCTTTGAAAGCTAGGTGCGGAGAATGGACTGATTCTCGACAGAAGGTGAACGGCGGGTGAACTGGCCAAGGCAGTCGGGCTTCGCATCCCCGGCGCGAACATCCCGGTCGGGCTCGTTCACGCGTAATCTCAACTCCCGCTCCCCACACCGCCACCGGTTTCTCCCGAGGACGACCACTCACATGACCTTCGACGCCCCGGCGCCACCGCCCGCTGCCGTCCTGTCCGATGACCTCGCGGATGACCTCGCGCACGCGTTCGCGACCTCGGCCACCGCCTTCGGCGATGCGACCGCCCTCCGGTCGTCGGACCGCCGGATCAGCTACCGGGAACTGCTCGCCCTCGCACTCGGGATCGCGCAGTGGATCGAGCGGTCGGGGCCCGCCGCATCGGGGCCCGTCGTGGTGCAGCTGGGCCTGTCACCGGATGCCGTGGCCGCGGTCCTCGGCGTCTTCCTGTCGCGCCGCACACTCGTCGCCCTCGACACCGCGCTACCCGCGGACCGGATCGAGGTGATGCTCGGTTCACTGATCACCCACGGCCGACATCCCGTGCTGGCCATCGCGGACGACGAACACCTGGACACGTTGCGCCGCTGTGCATCCCGGGTGTCGGTGACGACTGTCGGGCTGGCCGATATCCTGCGCGCCGCAGACAGCGCGCCCGAACACGTGGGGCGCGACGCCCCACAGATCGCGAACATCCAGTTCACCTCCGGCTCCACCGGCACCCCCAAGGGGGTCCTGCAACCCGGGTCGATGTGGCTCTGCGACGCGGTGTTCATGCGTGAACGGTTCGGGCTGCGCCCGGGCCTGCCGGTCGCGCTCTGCATGCCGATCAGCTTCGGCGGCGGATTGAACGTCGCGATGAGCTCATTGCTGAACGGCTGCGCCGTCCTGGTCAGCGACCCTCGTCAGGGGACGCCGAGCGACCTTGTGGACAAGATCGGCGAGGGCGACATCCACACCGTGTTCCTGACCCCGTCGTTGCTGCGATCGCTCGTCGCGGCCACCACCGTTCCGCGCATCCACCCGGTCTGGTCGACGTTGCGTCGGATCATCACCACCGGTGAGGTACTCACGGGCGAACTCGCCTCCGCGACGCTGTCGGTGGCGCCCGAGGCGACGGTGACGAACTGGGCCGGCTCCTCGGAGACCTATGCCATCGGGCATTTCGACCTCCGCGCCTGTCCGACGCGCTGATCGTGGCGCGCGAATCCTCCTCGGGCGCTCTCGAACTCGTCGCGTATGTGGTACCGGAGGGCGCCCGGCGCACACCGCCGGGCGCCGTCCTCCGGAACCGGCTGCGTGCCGCACTGCCGCCGTGGATGATTCCCGCGCACATCGTCGTGCTCTCGGAGTTGCCGCGCAATGCCCGCGGGAAGGTCGACCGCGCCGCGCTACCCGCGCCACACCGCAACCCGGAACCGCCCGAGGGTCGACTGGAGTCGTCGATCGCCGGCGTCTGGGCGAAGGAGCTGGCACTCGATGTCGTCGGCCGCAACGAGAACGTCTACGCACTCGGCGCGGACTCGATGACGATCCAGCAGATCATGGTCGCCCTGGACTCGGCGCTCGGTGTGGCTGTCTCACAATCGGAAATGGCTGCCGCACCGACCGTCGCCGAGCTGGCAGCACTCGTGGACGCACGCCGGGACGCGGTGACGACCGGCGTCCGGCCCGGCCGGGGCTCGAGGCCGGCACCGACCACGGTGCCGTTGCGCCGCGGCGCGGGGCACCCCGTCTTCTGCTTCACCGGCGCGGGAGCGTCCGCGCTGACATTCGTGCCCTTCGCCGACCGGATCGGCGAACTCGGCGGCGTCGGCCCCGTCGTCGCGTTCCAGCCCAACGGTCTGGACAACCGCGGTATCCCGGACTGGACGGTCGCCGCGGCCGTTCGACGCCATCTGCGGGACCTCCGGCGCCTCGGGCCCGAGGGCCCCTGCCTGCTGGTCGGACACTCCCTCGGCGGCTTCATCGCCCTGGAGACCGCCCGCCGCCTGAGGGCCGACGGGCACCGCGTCGACCTGGTGGTCATCGTGGACACCTTCCTGCCGCCACGGGTGATGCGTCGTGCCAGACGCACCCACCCGGCACCGTCGATCGAACCCGGCTTCGCCGCGGTCTCACGGAAAGAGCTGTGGCGCAGGAGGCTTCGGGTCCCGTTGGCCGGCCTGACCAAGAGGTCACCGGCCGCCGACGCGCAGGCACTCGAGGAACTCGGTGTCCGCGTCGGGCATCTGCACCGTCCGCGACCGTACGACGGACGCGTACTGATGGTGCAGGGCAGCGAGAATCGTGACGACCCGGCCATCTGGCGTCGGTACATCACTCGCGGCGAGCTGGAGGTGGTGCGCCTGGAGTGCGATCATCTGTCGATCGTCCGGGAGCCGCACATCGGCGACATCGTCGACGCCCTGCGCGAGGCGATCGACCCCTGGGGTCATCCGTAGGCGACGTCGACGGCGTATCTGGTGAAGCCCAGGCGGTCGTAGGTGTGCAGGGCGGCGGTGTTGTCGCCCTCCACGTAGAGATTGATCTCCGAAACTCCCTGTCGCGCAAGATGATGCAGGCCGGCCAACGTCAGCAGACGTCCCAGCCCGCGACCCTGGGCGCCAGGATCCACCCCGACGATGTAGACCTCACCGAGGTCGGCGTCGTGCATCTTTGTCCAGTGGAATCCGAGTAGACGGTCGGGATCGTCGGCGTCGAACGCGAGGAACAGACCCTCGGGATCGAACCAGTCCGCGGTGACCCTCTCGGTGATCTCCTCGGTCGACCACCCGCCCTGCTCGGGATGCCAGTCGAACGCCGCGTTGTTCACACGCAGGATCTCCGCGTCGTCGGCGGGTCCGGCGTAGGTACGCAGGGAGATCGTCGGATCGACGACGAGTTCGGGCAGCTCGTGCCCCTGCCCGACCGGGCGCCGCAGCTGCAGCAGCTCACGGCGTTTCTGCAGACCCATCGCCGCCGCCAGCGCGACGGCGCCGGGCAGATCGCCGTGGGCCCAGACGCGCACGCCGGGACCGTCCGGAGAACCGGCACCCTCCGGTTCGGGTGCTGCGGCGAACGCGGCGTCGAGAAGTGCTCGGCCGTGCCCTCGCCGGCGTCGAGCGGGATCGACGACAGCCTCGATCATCGACGGTTCCCCGTCCCGGCCGGGGACGATGTTGGCGTAGCCGGCATCGGACCACACGTGGACGACCGGCGAATCCTCTTCTGCCTCCACGGCTTTGACCGCACCTTCGGACAGCGGCGACACCCCGTCCGCCGCGGTCGCCGCGTGCACCAGCCGATGCGCGAAGTCTGCGACCTCCCGGGGCAGGGCCCCTCGTCGTACGTGTACCTCGTCAGCTTCCGGCGCTGGCACTGAGCTCCTCGTCAAAGGGATCGGGACCGTCGAGGGTGTCGTCGAAGTCGGCGACATCGGGGTCGGCGACATCGGGGTCGGCGACATCGGCGTCGCGCACATCGGCGGCGGCCGCGCGGCCGCGGGTCGGGCGCACCGCCTTGTATCCGACGTTGCGGACCGTGCCGATCAGCGATTCGTGCTCGGCACCTAGTTTCGCCCGGAGGCGACGCACGTGCACGTCGACCGTGCGGGTGCCGCCGAAGAAGTCATATCCCCACACCTCCTGCAGCAGCTGGGCGCGGGTGAACACACGACCGGCGTTCTGCGCCAGATACTTCAGGAGTTCGAACTCTTTGTAGGTCAGGTCCAGGGGGCGCCCGCGCAGCCGCGCGGTGTAGGTCCCCTCGTCGATGACCAGTTCCCCCAGCGTGACCTTGCCCGACGACTCCTCGGCGGCGACGCCGCGGGTGCGCACCACCAGCAGTCTGAGTCGCGCGTCCAGCTCGGCCGGACCAGTGGCCGGCAGCAGGAATTCGTCGATGCCCCAGTCGGCGTTCACCGCGACCAGCCCACCCTCGGTCAGCACCGCGGCCACCGGCACCGAGGAACCGGTGCTACCCAGCAGGCGGCACAGCCCCCGGGCCGCAGCCAGATCGGTGCGCGCATCGACCAGCGCCACATCGGCGTTTCCCGCCTCCATCAGCGACGACACCTCGGTAGGCGCCACCCGTACCGTGTGCGCGAGTAGCGACAGCGACGGTAGGACCGACTCCGGATTGGGGTCGGCCGTCAACAACAGGAGATCCACGTGGCACTCCGATCTCGTTCGTTCCCGCCCAAGCCATCCAGATCGCTCACCTCGACGTGAACGCCACCCGTACACATCGTCGACGATTGTTTACTCTGCCTTACCAACGTGTGCGGGATAGGTGACAGAATAGCGCCAACCGTCCGATTCGCAGTTAACAAGTCGGACGAAAGCGGTGGACAGAGACGACGGGGAGGGTGATCGGCCGAGAATGCCGTACCTCCGCAGAGCCCTGGTCGTCACCGTCGTCACCGTCCTGGTCGCGGCGGGCGTCGCGTTCCTCGTCGATGTCGGGTCGGCCATCCGCGGCGAACACCAACTCTCCCGGGCCATCGCCGAATCCCCTCGTGTCCCATTCGATCCCGAGGTCACCCTGGCCGGCTTCCCGTACATCCCGCAGTCCGCTGCGGGCAGGTTCGACGGCGCCACCATCGCGGCTCGCGGCGTCGAACTGCCCGGCTGCGACCCCGCCCTCGGCATCTGCAGAGCGGAACTCGGCGCCACCCTCGGACCGTTCCACGTCACCGGAAGCGGCGGTTTCGACGGCAGTGATGTTCTGCACACCTCGTCGATATCGGCCTACACCAGGCTCGACGCACTGACTCTCGCACGCTATCTGCGCATGATCGACCTCACCGTCAGCAGTCCCGGTCCCGATGACAAGGCGGGCGCGGGCGGGCCCCAGGACGGAGTGGTCCGTCGCGCCGAAGGCGTGGTCTTGACCGGCACGGTCACGCTGCCGCCGCGAGACGGAATCGATCCCGACGACCCGCCGTCGGCGTCGGCCCACACCGGCCCCAAGGCCCGGGTCAGCGTCGCGGTCGACCTGTCCGTCGTCGACGGCGCCCTGAGGATCCGGGCCACCGATTTCTACACCGGCCCCGAACGTCACGTCGACGCCGAGATCCCGGCGTCGATGCGTGCGGCCGTCCTCGACCGGTTCAGCACAACCCTCCCCCGCTTGCCGATGGCGTGGGGGCTGACCGCACAGCGCGCGGAGAGCTTCGGCGGGGACGTGCAACTTCTCGCCGACAAGGGTGCCGCCGCGGTGCGCCCGGACCACTTCTGACGGACCGCCACACCGGTCCGGCCGGATGGTTTGACCAGTACAGACCGGTTTCGCCGGCCCCTGAGGCCAAATCACCCCGGGCGTTGGAGTCCTGATCGGCACTGTGTACCCTCGTGGGCATGCAACAGCGCCGTGAGTGCCTGCTCACACGCCGCCGGGCGATCGACTTCTGTCGTGTCGCCGACTGTTGCTGTCGCACTCGCCGTTGAGGGTGTGCTGACGCACGGCTGTGAATCGCAGACGTGCCGCGCGCACCGTCGATGACGACGGGGCGTCATTGTCGAGGTCGCAATCCTCTTTCCATGCGCATTCCCGCCGCTCATCACCCGATCAGAGTCCGCGGGCAACTTCTCGCGCCTCACCCTCGTCTGCACTTCCGCCAGACACCGAAGATTCCTCCACACAACAGATCCACCCTGGAAAGGACACAGCCATGGCACGTTCCGACGTCCTGGTCAGCACCGAATGGGCTGAGCAGAACCTCAACGCCGACAAGACCGTCTTCGTCGAGGTCGACGAAGACACCTCGGCCTACGACGGCGGCCACATCCCCGGCGCGGTCAAGCTCGACTGGAAGACCGATCTGCAGGATCCGGTCCGCCGCGACTTCATCGACGCCGACCAGTTCGGCGCGCTGCTCTCCGAGCGCGGCATCGCCAACGACGACACCGTCATCCTCTACGGCGGCAACAACAACTGGTTCGCCGCTTACGCCTACTGGTACTTCAAGCTGTACGGCCACAACGACGTCAAGCTGCTCGACGGTGGACGCAAGAAGTGGGAACTCGACGGCCGCCCGCTGTCGTCCGATCCGGTGAGCCGCCCGGCCACCGAGTACAAGGCCGCCGAGCCCGACCTCAGCATCCGTGCGTTCCGCGACGAGGTCATCGACGCCATCGGCGTGAAGAACCTTGTCGACGTGCGCAGCCCCGACGAGTTCTCGGGCAAGATCCTGGCGCCGGCCCACCTCCCCCAGGAGCAGAGCCAGCGTCCCGGCCACATCCCGGGCGCGATCAGCGTGCCGTGGAGCAAGGCCGCCAACGAAGACGGCACGTTCAAGTCCGACGAGGAGCTCGAGAAGCTCTACGGTGAGGCCGGTCTCGACGGGTCCAAGGACACCATCGCCTACTGCCGTATCGGCGAGCGTTCGAGCCACACCTGGTTCGTGCTCAAGGAACTCCTCGGCCACCAGAACGTCAAGAACTACGACGGCAGCTGGACCGAGTACGGCTCGCTGATCGGTGTCCCGATCGAACTCGGAGAAGGAAAGTAACAACTATGTGTGCTGCACCCAAGCAGGGCCAGAAGCTGCCCGCAGGCGTCGACGTGGAGAAGGAGACCGTCCTGACCGGACAGGTCACCGACGGCTCGGGTAATCCCGTCGCCGGCGCCTTCGTGCGTCTGCTCGACTCGACCGGCGAGTTCACCGCCGAGGTCGTCGCCTCGCCCACCGGCGACTTCCGTTTCTTCGCGGCCCCCGGCACCTGGACGCTTCGCGCCCTGTCCGCTGTGGGCAACGGCGACGTCTCGATCAGTCCCGAGGGCCCCGGAATCCACGAGAAGGACATCACCGTCTCCAAGTGATCCGGCGTCGGGACCTGATCCCGGCATGCCGCTCGAACTCGACACGGCCCGGCCACCGCTACGCGCGTTGGCCGGGCCGTGTTGTGTCCGCACGTCCGGGTGCGGTCGTGCGCGCCCCGCCCCCAACGGCCGACCACGCCGGGGTTAGAATTTCTCTCGTGGTCCTCTTCTTCGAAATCCTGCTGATCCTCGCCGCGGTGCTGATCACCTGGTTCGGTGTCTACACCCTGTACCGCCTGGTGACCGACGAGTCGTGACACCCCCACCCGGTGCCGGCGAGTCCGGCGACGAGTTGGGCGGTGTCGAGCCTTCCGGTGTCGAGCCTTCCGGTGTCGAGCCATCCGGTGACGAGCCATCCGGTGACGGCTCCGCCGACGGGGCGGCGCAACCGCTCCGCTCCGGCGACGAGGCGATAAACCAGGCCGAGACACGTGCCGTCGAGTCCGGCAGCCGTGAGCGCAACGTCCCCACGTGGGACGATCTTCCGCTACCCGCCGACACCGCCAACCTGCGCCTGGGTGCCGACCTTCATCCCGGCCTTCTGGCGCTGCTGCCACTGGTCGGTGTCTGGCGCGGTGAGGGCGAGGGTCACGACCCCGAGTCCGGTGCCGACTACCACTTCGCACAGCAGATCGTCGTCTCCCACGACGGCCAGAACTTCCTGAGCTGGGAGTCGCGGTCCTGGGTGATCGACGACGACGCCACCTTCGTGCGTCCCGATCTCCGCGAATCCGGTTTCTGGCGGATCGGCGAGGACGACACCATCGAGTTGCTGCTGTCGCACGCCGAGGGTTCGATCGAACTGTTCTACGGCGCCCCGCTGAATCAGACCACGTGGGAACTCGCCACCGACGTCGTGATCAAGGCCGAGTCGGGCCTACGCACCGGCGGCGGCAAACGTCTCTACGGCCTCGTCGCCGACGGCGACCTCGCCTACGTCGAAGAGCGTGTCGACGCCGACGGCGACCTCGTCCCCCGGCTGTCCGCGAAACTCCGACGCCACGTCGGCTGAGCGCTCGCCCCAGCGGTGAATGCCCAGCGGTGGATGCCTCAGCGGTGGATGCCTGCGCACCCGCGGCGGCGACGCGAGAACGCCAGGTACAGGTTGCGCTTGGGTAGTGCGTTGTACACCAGCGAACCGAGCATGACGACGACCGAACCGTAGGCCGTCGCGGTACCCGGACGTCCGGCCCATCCGGGGTGGACCGTCCCCGACGCCGACATGTAGGGACCACGCCCCGGCGAGCCGCCCACCCGCTGCCCGACGACCGAGAACACCTCGGTACGCGCCGCATGCGGCGACACCTCGAAATCCGCACGCTCACCCGGACCGCATTCGGCGACCGAGTACTCGGTGCCCGACCTGTGCACCACCGCGATCCATCGCGATCCGGCGTTGTGCACCGTGAACGTCGAACCCCCTGTCCGGTACTGGAACGAGACCCCGTCGGCGGCGGCGTCGCGAAGCTGCCGGTCCGCGAAGCCCCCGTTCCAGTCGCTGCTCCACGGCGTGAGGTAACGCTGGTCCAGGAATTCTCGTCGGGTGGGGATCGGCACCGTCACCGGCATCACGCGGCCGGAGCTGACCCAGATCGCACCGTAGAGAACCGGTCTGCCGTCGGCGGCCCGCGGCGCCTGGACATAGGTGAGCGAGTCCTCGTCGGGAAGTACCAGGACGGTGCCGGGTTCCAGGACGTGGAGTTCGGCAGAGCCGTCGGTACGCAGGGTCGTCGCGGCCGCGACACTCGCGCCGCGGTTGGTGAGCCTCACCCGATCGTCGGTGCCGTGGAACAGGCCGGCAGCATGCGGGTCGGCGAAGCCGAAGCGCGGTGGAACCGCGGCGCCGAAATCGGGATCGCCTGGTGCCCAATACCTTTCGATGTGCCCAGAGTCGGCCGCGAGATCTCGCTCGGCGTTCGTGGTGGTCATCACGCTTCCTCATCTCCGATGTCGTCGCGCCTGATTCCCTGACGCTGTCCAGTACACCGGTCGCCCCGCCCGCCCTCACGAGTAGCGGGGTACGCCAATCGGCGCCGCCGGCGACTGCCCGGGCCTCGTGCTACCTGCCTCCGACGCTGCTACGAGTGGGAGCCGTGTCCGGGGCGCAGGTCGAGCCGACGGAGCAGTTGCGCGTTGAGTGCGACGACCACCGTCGATGCGGACATGAGGATCGCGCCGACGCTCATCGGCAGGACGAACCCGACCGGCGCGAGGACTCCGGCCGCCAGAGGTACCGATACGAGGTTGTAACCGGCTGCCCACCAGAGGTTCTGGGCCATCTTTCGGTATGCGGCCCGGGAGAGCTCGATGACCGACAGCACCGATCGCGGGTCGGACGAGGCGAGGATGACGCCCGCCGAGCCGATGGCGACGTCGGTGCCCGCGCCGATCGCGATGCCGACGTCGGCCTGGGCGAGCGCGGGCGCGTCGTTGACGCCGTCGCCGACCATGGCGACCTTGTGGCCCTCCCGCTGGAGTTCGGCGACGGTGGCGGCCTTGTCCTGCGGCCGCACTCCGGCGTAGACGCGGTCGATTCCCAGCCGGCCGGCGACATCGTCGGCGACGGCCTGCGCGTCGCCGGTGATCATCACGACCTCGATGCCTTCGTCATGTAGCCGGTCGACGGCGTCCCGGGACTCGGGCCGAACCTCGTCGGCCAGTCGTATCGCACCGATGACCTGGCTGTCGGCGATGACGTGCAGGATGATCGCACCCTGCGCACGCCATTCCCGCGCGATCGGCAACTCGACGAGGCCGTGTTCGTCCAGCAGGTGCGGTCCACCGACACCGATCGTGTGGCCGCCGACGGCGGCGGTGACCCCGACCGCAGGTGACGAGGAGAAGTCCCGTGCCCGCGCAACGGTGAGTTCTTCGCTGCGGGCGGCGCGCACGATCGCCGCGGCGAGGGGGTGTTCGCTGCCCGACTCGGCTGCGGCCGCGGCCGCGAGAACCCGGTCACGGTCATGCCCGGCCGCCGGCTGTACCGCGGTGACCGTCGGTTGACCCTTGGTCAGGGTTCCGGTCTTGTCGAAGAGCACGGCGTCGACGCCGCGCATCGATTCGAGCGCGAGCCGGTCCTTGACGAGCACACCTGCGCGGGCTGCGCGTTCGGTGGCGATGGACACGACCAGCGGGATCGCCAGGCCCAGCGCGTGAGGGCAGGCGATGACCAGCACGGTGATCGCGCGGACCACGGCGGTGTCGGGCTCACCGATCGCGGTCCAGACGATCGCGGTGATGACCGCGGCTCCCAGGGCGAACCAGAACAGCAGTCCTGCCGCGGTGTCGGCCAGGCGCTGAGCGCGAGACGACGAGGACTGCGCATCGGCGATGAGCCGTCGGATTCCGGCGAGCGCGGTGTCCTCGCCGGTCGCGCTCACCCGCACGCGCAGCCCCGAGTCGGTGGCAACGGTTCCGGCGACCACCTGATCCCCGGTGCCCCGGCGGACGGGAACCGACTCCCCGGTCACCATCGACTCGTCCATACTCGCCGAGCCGTCGACGATGATGCCGTCGGCGGGGACCGATCCTCCGGGCCGGACGAGTACGACGTCGCCGACCGCCAGCTCTACCGGTGCCACGGGGACGACCTCGTCGCCGACGATCTTCTCGGCCTCGTCCGGGAGCAGGGCGGCAAGTGAATCGAGCGCCGAGGTGGTTCGGGCGAGTGAACGCATCTCTATCCAGTGCCCCAGCAGCATGATCACCACCAGCAGGGCCAGTTCCCACCAGAAGTTCAGCTCGTGATCCAGCACGTGCAGGGTCGACCCCCACGACGCGACGAACGCCACGGTGATGGCGAGTGCGATGAGCAGCATCATGCCGGGCCGGGCGGTGCGGATCTCGCCGACCGCACCGACGAGGAACGGCCGGCCGCCCCAGGCGTAGATGACAGAGCCGATGAGCGGCGACACCCACCTCACCCATTCCTGTTCGGGCAGTGGATAACCCAGGATGTCGGCGAACATGTCGTTGAACGCGACGGTCGGGATCGCCAGTACGAGCATGATCCAGAACAACCGGCGGAACTCCGCCACGTGATCACCGTGACCCAGGTGATCGTGGCCTGGGCGATCATGGCCTGGGTGATCACTGCCTGCGGGGGCGTGACCGGGGTGGTTGTGCGCGCCGCCGTGGTCGGTGGACGCAGCGTGATGCGTCGGAGTCGGGTGTTCGCGCGGCGGGTTCATGACGGCCAGACTATACCCCCCAGGGGTACCCACACCAGGGGTTACCACCACCCCGTGGTGGTATACGTGCGGTATCAGTGTGGGGGGACCGGCCCCGGACATGGGACGGCCCCCGCATCGCCCGTGGAGGGCCGGTGCCGACCGGACCAGGTCGGGATACGGGGGCCGGGTGACCACCTGGGATTCGTCTGCGCCGAGGAGCGGTCTTCAGCTCCGGTGCGACAACGAATGCCACACGGTCAGCTGCTAACGGATGGCCACCTCACATGTCCGATGAGAACTCACTATCAGACCACCTCCTCTCCTGTGTAACCGCGAACGTACGCCCGCTTCCGCGGGGCCGCAACGGGTTTTCGGCGCTTGCCGAGGTGAAGGTCAGGGAGTCGGAACGGGAGCCGGGGCGCTGCCGCTCGGGGGAACGACCGGCGGCGCGGCCGGGGCCGAACTCGGACCGGGCAGAGGCTTGGCGTCGGGCGGCAGGGACTCGACGACCTCGATCTTGGACCGGAACGTGTCGTCGGTGATGACCTCGATCGCATTGATCAGCCAGCGGTCACCCTCGCGCTTCATGTCGAAGGTGAGCCGGGACGGGTTGATGCTGACGAGTTCCTTGTTGCCGCGGGTCACCGACTGGTTCATGAAGATCAGCACCTGAGAGGTGTCCTCGGTGTTGGTGACTACGCCGGCATCCTGGATCGTCACCTCCGAGACCACTTGCTGCTTGCGGACTTCGGCGGCGAGATTGTTCTCGGTGATCAGCTTGGTGTACTCGGGCTTCGCCGGGCCGGTGAGCACGTTCATCGACTGGTCGATGTGCTCGCTGACGTTCTTGGCGTCGTAGCCGAACATCGTCGTCGCGTAGGCGCGGGCAGCGGCCAGCGACGAGTCGCGGGCCTCCTCGACCGCGCGACCCTGCGTGAACCGGAGTCCGAGGAACGCCGTCGTCACCACCGCGGCCACGACGAGGACAGCCAACGCGATCACAGCGAGGCGTCCCTTGCTCAACTTGTCGCGGCCGGCCATCACGCCACCCACTCGAAGTCGGTCATCTTCAGATCGCCGTTGATCCGGGTCATGTCGACGCGCCAGCGGAACACCTTCTCCTGGGAGGGCACCTCGCCGTCGAGCGAACGCTGGTTCCACCCGAAGACCATGATCACCGAACCCTCGTCGGGCTCGGCCTTGGTGACCGCCGAACTGAGGATCAGTGAACGGGTCTCGAGCTTGCCGTCGCGAACGAGTTCGGCGACCTGCTGGATGTTGTTCTGGACCTCCTGCTTGACCTTGCCGCTCGTGTCCTCCTGCACCGATGTCAGCGTCTTGTCGACGTTGTCGGGGTTCATGCTGGTGAGGTTCACGAGGACCTGGGAGGCGAAGGTCGAGTACTCCGCACGCAGATCGTTGAGCTCGTCCTGCCGCGAGACGCCGAGCGCGAAGACAACCGAGGCGACCGCGCACACCACGATGACGACGATAGAGACCACGACGCCGATGACCGCCCGCGGCGACCGGCGGCCCGACCCGCGATAGCGGATCCCCCGCTTGCTCCCGGCCTTCGCCGCCTTGCCCGAACCGGTCGGCTTTCCCGCGGTCCGCGCACGACGGCGTTCGCGGTAGCTGACCGTCTTCTCGACCTCGGACGGGTCGGGTTCGGCCCCGGATTCCGACGCCGCCGGGACAGCCGATCCCGATTTCGGCTCCGCCGCGATCACCGGCTCCGCCGGGGCAGTCGATTCCGGGACCACGGGCACCTCCGGCCCGGCACCGCCGGCGACCGACTCCTCGACGGATTCGACCGGGGCAGTCGGCTTCGGCGCCGCCTTGTTCGCTCCCCTGCCGCGCCGGATCGGTGCCGATCGGACCGGTCGTCGCGCATTCCGGCTGTCGCCCGGGGTGCTGCGATCGCCCGGAGTGCGGTTGCTCGGGGCGGTGCGGCTCGTCGACGTCGTGCCGGGGACGTCCGGCGTCACGGGGCGACCGTCCCGCTGATCATCTTCTGCCATGTACTGCTCTGTCCTTGCTGGTCACTTCCGGTCCCGGCGTTGTAGGTCTTGCCGTCCGGTCCGATGAAGTTGCCCGATTGCGGATCGTACGTCGTCGCATAGACCGCAGGCTCCGCGTCGAAGTCCTTCGGTGTGCCCGGTGTCACGGTACCGGAGGACGCCGGCTGCCATTTCAGGCCGTAGGGCAGCCCGCTCTGGAACGGATCGACCGAACCCGGCTCGGGCTTGTAGCCGGTGGCGCACTCCGCGGGCGTGGGCGCGCGGCGTCCGGGGAATTCGGCACACGGATAGTTGCGGGCACCGCGCACGGCGATGTTGGAGTTGTGCGGCACCCGGCACAGCATGCCCGGTGGGAGCTCACGGGCGTTCTGCTCCGACGCCCAGCGCCACTCCTCCTTGGGCAGGAAGCCGATGTTGCAGACCGGCCGGTCCTGAAAGCCCAGAGAGAAGTTCACGTTGGGCCCGAAGTTGTTGGTACCCGAGTTGAGCGCGGTGATCAGCGAGTTGATCAGACGTGGGTAGATCACCAGGATCTGTTTCCAGTTCGGCAGGTACACAGCCTGCGAGGCGGCGATCGTCCCCAGGTTCGACACCAGCAACGGGTAGGAGCCACCGAGCGATTCGAAGAGCTCCTGACTCTTCGACGCCGTCGACGGGCCCTTGCGCAGGATGTCGCCGATCTCCGGGCGGTTGGCCCGCAACTGGTCGGTGAAGGCGGTGACGTCGCGCGTCCAGGAGCGGATGTCGTCGGCGGTCCGCGACTGGGTGGCAAGCAGCGGCGCAGCCTGTTCGACGAGCTCGATCGTCGTGTCGGTGTTCTTGTTGGCCTCGCCGACGAAGAGGGCCATCGAGTCGAGGAGCCGTTGAAGTGCCTCGCCGGTGCCGTTGAACGCGACGAACGCCTCGTCCATGAGCGAGCGGAGGCGGGTGTCGCCGATCTGCTGGAGCAGGCGGTCGGCCTGGTCGAGCATCGACGAGATCTCCACCGGCACCTGATCGGACTCGATCGTCGAGCCCTGCTGCAGGAAGCCGGCGGTGTCCTCGCCCGAGTCGGCGGTCTCCGGCTGGGGCGTGAACTCGACGTACTGCTCACCGATCGCCGACACGCTGCGCACCGAGGCCGTCGACGACGCCGGGATGTCGGTGCCCTTCTCGATGGTCAGCGTCGCCTCGACGCCGGTGTCGGTCAACTCGACCGAGTCGACCTTGCCGATGTACACGCCGCGGTAACTGACGTTGGCGTTCTGGTACAGGCCACCACTGGTGGGGAGCAGCAGCTGCACCTGGTAGCTGCCGACACCGAACATGGATGGGACGCGGATGTAGAACAGCGCCATCACCACCATCGCGATGACGGTCACGATCGCGAAGATCATCAGCTGCATCCGGACGAAACGAGTGATCTTCATCAGCGGCCACCTCCCGCATACGAGGGCACCGTCGGCGGCGCCGTGGGCGAGGGCACCTGCACCGGTGGGATGAGGTTCGCGGGAACCGGTTCCGCGGAGTCCGGCAGTCTCTCGCCGCCGGGTTGCAGAGGTGCGGTGAACGGGTTTAGTCCGCGTGCGGCGGCACCTGCGGGCTTGCCGAAGACACCTTCGGGTCCGGTGACGCCGATGCTGGCGAACATCGTCTCGCTCAACCGGTCCACCGTGAGGTCGAGCGTCAGGTCGGAGTTGACGAAGTCACCCTTGACGATCGTGCGGATGGTCGGCTCGTAGAACGGGAACGTCAGCAGGATGTTCAGCGACTGCGTCATCGCCGGCCCCGAGGCCTGCAGCTGATCGAGGGCCGGTTCGATGCCCTCGACGATCGTCACGATGTCCTCGGTGTTGGCGTCGAGGATGTCGTTGGCCGTCTTCGACAGCGTCGACACCGAGGCGAGCGTGTCGAGGAACTGCTGGCGCTGGTCGACGAGGAGCTGCAGGATCTGCGGGCTCGCGTCGAGCGCGCGCTCGATGGTGCCCTTCTGCTCGTTCATCGTGCGCGAGAGCCGGTCGAGTCCCTCGGTGGCGCGAATGATGTTGTCCTTCTGTGCGTTCAGATCGCCGACGAGGGTGTTCAGCCGCGGGATGAGCTTCTTGATCTGCTCCTCGCGGCCGCCGAAGACCTGGCTCATCTCGTGGACGATGTCGCCCATCTGCGACAGTCCGCCGCCGTTGAGGACCACCGACAGCGAGCTCAGCACCTGCTCGGTGCTGGGGTAGGTGCAGGACGCGACCTGTTGTGCCGCGTTGATGTCGGGTACCTGCGGCACCGACGGATCGGTCACGATGTTGGACTGCTCGGGGCACTTGGTCAGCGGGATCTCGTCGCCGGCCTCGAGCCGTCCGCCCTCGGGTTCGGCGGGTTGCACGATCTCCAGGTGCGTCGAACCCAGCACGCTGGTCAGCCCCACCATGACATGGGAGCCTCGCGGCACGATGACACCCTGGTTCAACCGGATCGTGACCAGCGCATTCCAGTCCTGGACCTCGATGTCGCCGACGCTGCCGACGGTCGCGTCGTCGATGAGGACCGGCGCGTTGTTGACCAGTCCCGCTGCCGACGGGATCAGCGCGGTGACCTCATAGGAACCGCCTCCGGTGCCGGCAGCACCGGGAATGGGCAGCGAATTGGGCCCGTCGAAGGAACACCCGGCGAGCACCAGCGACAGCGCCGCCGCTCCGGCGAGGAGCCCGCCGCTCTTACCAGCCGATCTCATCGGTCCCCCCCGAACGGCACCAGGAGATCTCCGAGCGGGCTGCCGCGGTTGGCCCGTCGGGTGTCGTTGTCGGCGCGGGTCACGCTGGCGCGGGCACGCGCCTTGACGTCGTCGTTCTGGTATTGGAGCTGGCTCGGCAGGGCGTTGGCGCCCTGCACCGGGTTGGCCAGGAACGGCGGATAGTTCATCGAGATCGACGACAGCACCGGCGCCAGGATCTCCACGCACTTGTCGACGTCCTGCATCGACGTGCCCGGCCGGTTGGTGGCGTCCATCGAACCGCACAGGAGGGTGATCAGGTTGGTGCCGTTGGCCAGACCGAACACGCCCGAGAGCGAACCGGAGAGCGGGTTGTAGATGTTGTAGAAGTTGGCGAGCTGGTTGGGCGCCGAGTGCAGCACCCCGCGGACCTGCTCATCCTTGTCGGCGACGATCTTGGTGGATGCGGCGAGACGCTCCACCCCCGACGCCAGCGCGGCCTGGTTGGTGTCGATGAACATCTGCACATCCGACATCGCCGAGTCGAGGCCCTTGAGCGCTTCGTCGAGTTCGGTGGTGTTGGCGGCGAGAACCGAACTCACCGAGGCGATCCGGCCGTTGAACTGCACCAGCTGCTCGTGGCTGCCGGCGAGGGCCTCGGTCAGCTTCTGCAGGCTCTGGATCGTCGAGAAGAGATCACCGCGGCCGGCGGCCAGCGTTCCGATGACATCGGAGACCTCGCGGATCGAGGCGTTGATCGCCTCGCCGTTGCCCTCGAGGTTCTCGTCGAAGACGTTGACGGCCTTGGCCGCCGTGCCGGGGTCGGTGCCCTCGGGTCCGATGGCTTCGGTCAGCCGGGTCAGCTGCGCCTTGATGTCGTCCCACTCCATCGGGACAGCGGTGCGGTCCATCGGGATGTCGGTGCCGTCGGTCATGGCCGGCCCACCGGAATAGACGGGCGTCATCTGGACGAACCGTCCCGAGACCAGACTCTGGGCGACGACGACGGCCTTCGCGTCCGCGGGGATCTCGACGTTGCGGTCCACGCGCAGCTCGACTTTCACGTCGTTCTCCCGCGGGATGATGGCCGAGACACTGCCCACGTTCACACCCAGCACCCGTACCGGGTCGCCTTTGTACAGGCTCGCGACCGACGGGAAGTACGCGGTGAACGTGTTGGTCGTCGACTTGGTGAACACCTTCCAGCCCACGACGACGAGTGCGACGGCCAGGACGGCGGCGAGGACGCCGAACAGCACCTTGCGTCCGATGCTCATGGAACTCATGTCAGCGCCCTCTCGTAGGTGCGGGCGTGGGATAGGTCGGCGTGGGCAGCGGGCCGCGAGGCGTGTCGGTGCCGTCGGGCGGCCCCATTTTGTAATAGTCCGGGATCAGCGGGAAGCCCGAGTACATCAGCGACTGCCACAGCTGCGGGTAGCGGCCGCGCAGCGCGTTCAGGAAGATCGCGGTGTAGTCGCCGAAACTGTTGAGGCCCACGAGCGAATCGAAGTTGGGACCGGACGCGACGGCCTCGCCGAGGGTGTTGGCGAACGGGCCGAGGCGGTCGATGGTCTCCTTCAGCTCCTTCTCCTTGTCGGTCAGGATCGTCGCGACGCGGTCGAACTTCTCGAGCACCGGTGTCAGCTGCGCGTTGTTCTCGGCGATGAAGCCGCGAAGTTGCGTCGTGACGTCGCCGATCCCCTTGATCAACTGGTTGAGCGCGTAGCGGCGCATCTCGACCTCGCCGACGAGTGCGTTGGCGTCGATGAGCAGCCTGTTGATCTGCTCGTTGCGGTCGCCGACGATCTTGCTGACCTGATTCGCCTTGGCGAGCAGCGCACGGAGCTCGTTGTCGCGGTCGGCGACGGCTTTGGACAGTCGCGCAACGCCGTTCACCGCACCCTGGACCTGATCGGGCGTCTCGGAGAAGGTGATCGTCAGGGTGTTGAGGGCCTCGTTCAGCTGGTCGGTGTCGGTGCCCGAGATGGTGTCGGTCGCACCTTCGAGCGCGTCCTGCAGCGAGTAGGGAGAGATCGTGTTGCCCACCGGGATCGAGCCGCCGGGCTTGATGCGCTCGCCACCGTGCGGGATGACCGTCAGATTGCGCCGGCCCAGAACGGTCTCGGTCCGGATGGCGGCCTGGGAATCGGTGCCCATCTGAACGGTGTCGTCCATCCGGAAGCCCACCTTGACCTTGGTCCCGGCGTCGGTTCCGGCGAGTTCGACCGACTCCACCGTTCCCACCTGGACACCCGAGACCACCACGATGTCGGCCTTGGTGAGGCCGCCCGCGTCGTCGAAGTAGGCGCTGTAGGTGCTGATCGGCGCGAGGTAGGGCAGCTTGTCCATCTGCATCGCGGTGATCACGACCAGCGCGACGACCACGATGCCGATCACGCCGACCTGTGCCCGGCTTCGCTGGCCGCGCTTACGCTCACGGGCGATGTCGGCCTCGTCGGATTCTGCTCTGCGACTGTTGAACAGGCCGCTGAAAGGAACGCTCATGAGCCGTCACACCTTCCGCCCGCGCGGGTGGTGTCGCCCATCACGTTGTTCGAGGTGTAGATGATCGTCTGTCCGCCTGGTGCGGGGAGCAGGATTCGGAGGCGGCAGAAGTAGATCTGCAGCCACGCGCCGTAGGAACCGAGGTTCGACAAGGTCTTGTAGTCCTCCGGCAGGCGCGAGATGAGGTTCCGGATGAAGGGCTCTGCGTTCAGCAGCTCCTCGGACACCCGCCCGGTGTTGGTCACCATCGACTGCAGGGTGGGACGGGTGGTCCCGAGCAGATCGGCGAGACCGTTGGTCACCCGCGACGTCTGGGTGAGCGCGTTGCCGATCGTGCCCTTCTGCTCGGCGAGCCCGGTCACCAACTGCTGTAACAGATCCACACTGGTGTCGAGTCCTTCGCGGTCGCCGTCGAGCGTGGCCAGGGTCGTGTTGAGGTTGTCGATCACGCTCCCGATGAGCTCATCACGGTCGGCGAGCGAGTCGGTGAACGACGCGGTGTTGGCGAGCAGGGTGTTGAGCGCCCCGCCCTGTCCTTGGAACACCGCGATCAGCGAGCTGGTGAGCGCGTTGGCGTCATCGGCGTTGAGAGTACGGAACAACGGCTTGAAGCCGCCGACGAGCTTGTCGAGATCGAGAGCCGGTTCGGTCTGGGCGACCGGGATCTGGGCGCCGCCGCCGAGGAAGGTCGAGGTGTCGCCCGTCCCCTGCTGGAGCTCGAGATAGCGGTCGCCGGTGAGGTTCTCGTACCGGATCAGTGCACGCACCGACTTGGGGATCGGATACTTCGCGTCGACGGAGAATCCGACGACGGCCTGGTTGTCGCGGTTGAGTTCCACGTCGCCGACGGAGCCCACCTCGACCCCGGCGATCTTCACCTTGCTGCCCGACTTCATCGCCGACGCACTGGTGAACACCGCGGTGTACTCGTGGGACGCGCCGGAGCGGTAGCGGCTGAAGACCACCACCAACGCCACGAACACCAGCACCATCACGACGGTGAAGGCGCCGAGCTTGATCAGGGTCGCGCGGAATGCGCGTGCGCGGTTATCCACGTGGCGGCTCTCCGAACAGGATCTGGAACAGCTTCTGCGAGTTCACCTTCGGCTTGGTCCTGGGCTGGTAGGGCTGCGGCGCGTTTGCACCGACATAGAACGGTGCATGCTCGGTGGTTGCGGGATCACTCAGACCGCCCGCGCACGTCGGCGGGCCTTCGACACCCACCTCGGGCAGGTCGTGGGGATACTCGTAGGGGTCCTTGCCCGGCAGCAGACCGGCGTCGAGCATCAGCATGCCGTTGCGCCCGCCCATGAACGGGGCGGCGACCTCGGAGGCGATGGCACCCGCGGTGAGGAAGCACTTGATTCCGGGTGCGTTGTAACCGAGCAGCGCGGCAATGGGATTGAGATCCGAGAGCGCGCCGATGAGAGTCTTCTTCGACGGCGCGATGACCCCGTCGATGGTGTCGGCCATCCCGGTCGCGTTGATGAGCAGCGCGTCGAGGTTGGAGGTGTTGTCCACCAGCGTGTTCCCGACGACGGTGAAGTTGTCGACCGTGCGCAGCAGATCGGGCATCGAGTCGGCGTAGACGTTGGTGACGGTGGCCCCCTCGCGGAACAGCCGATTGAGCGCCGGCAGATGCGGATTGGTCTTGCCCAGCAGCGTCGTCAGCTGTTCGAGGGCGACGCCGATCTCCTCGCCCTGCCCCGCCAGCGCCGTGTCGATCGCGCCGAGCGTCGCGTTGAGCTTCTCCGGCTGCAGTTGGGCCAGCACCGAGACGAGCTGCTGGAAGACGGTGTTGAGTTCGACGACGACACGGTCCGCGGGGATCTCGGCGCCCGCCTGCAGCGTGCCCTCCGCTTCTCCCGGGACCATGAAGTTGACGGCCTTGGCGCCGAAGATGGTGTTCGACTTGATGTCGGCGACCACGTTGCCCGGGATCTTGGAGATGTCCGAGTCGGCGATGTCGAGGGTGAGGATCGCGTTGCCGTCGCGCTCGGCGATCTCGGCGACCCGGCCCACCTCGACACCGCGCAGCTTCACCTTGGCATCGGGGTTCATCACCAGGCCGGCCCGCGGCGCGACGAGGGTGACCTGCTCGGTGCCCTTGAACGCACCGGCGAACGACGCGCTGGCCCCGATGATCAGGGCGAGGAGAGCCGCGACCATGAACACCGCGGCCCCGCGTCGGGTGGCTCGTGACCGCTCTTGTCTCTTACTCATGACTCATCCCGCCAGGTTGAACTTGCCGTCGGCGCCGTAGATGGCGAGGGAGGTCAAAAGTGTGATCACGACCACAACAACGAGCGATGCCCGCACCGCGTTCCCCACCGCGATGCCGACGCCGACCGGCCCGCCGGAGGCGTTGTATCCGTAGTAGGTGTGGATCAGCATCACCGCGACCGCCATGCAGATGGCCTGGACGAACGACCACAGGATGTCCGAGGGGATCAGGAAGGTGTCGAAGTAGTGGTCGTAGACGCCCGGCGACTGGCCGTAGAGGAACACCGTCGCCGAGCGGCTCGCGAGGAACGACGCCAGCGACGCGAGTGCGTAGAGCGGGATGATCGCGATGAGGCCGGCGATGATGCGGGTGCTGACCAGGTACGGGATCGACGAGATCGCCATCGTCTCGAGTGCGTCGATCTCCTCGGACACCCGCATGGCACCGAGCTGGGCGGTCGCGCCCGCGCCGATCGTCGCGGCGAGCGCGATGCCGGATATGACGGGTACCGCGATGCGCACGTTGATGAACGCGGAGAAGAAGCCGGTGAGCGCCTCGACGCCGATGTTGGCCAGTGAACTGTAGCCCTGCACCGCGATCGTGCCCCCGGTGAACAGGGTCAGGAAGCCGACGACCACGACGGTGCCGCCGATCATGGCGAGCGCACCGGTACCCATGGAGATCTCGGCGATGAGCCGCAGCGTCTCCTTCTTGTACTGCTTGATCGCCCGCGGAATCGACACGATGCTGTCCCAGTAGAACAGCGCCTGGTCGCCGATCTGATCCCAGTCCTCGCCTGCTCTCCGCGCCGCGACGCGAGCGGTGCGGAACCGGGTGGTGAACGGAAGTACCATCGCTCAGCCCGCCGTTGCTTTGAGTCCGACGGCGGTCACGACGACGTTGACGACGAACAGCGCCATGAACGAGTACACGACGGTCTCGTTGACGGCGTCGCCGACACCCTTCGCACCACCCTTGACGTTCAGCCCCTGGTAGCAGCCGACCATGCCGGCGAACAGACCGAACAAGGCTGCCTTGACCATCGAGATCATCAACTCACCGAAGCCGGTGAGGAGAGTCAGGTTGGCCACGAACGCACCGGGATTCACGTCCTGGAGATAGACGGAGAAGATGAAGCCGCCGCCGATGCCGATCGTGCAGACGAGGCTGTTCAGCAGCAGGGCGACGCCGGTCGAGGCCACGATGCGCGGCACCACGAGGCGGTGGATCGGATTGATGCCGAGCACCTTCATCGCGTCGATCTCTTCGCGGATGGTCCGCGCGCCGAGGTCGGCACAGATGGCCGTCGCACCGGCACCGGCAACGATCAGCACGGTCACGATCGGTCCGATCTGGGTGATGGTGCCCAGCGCGGCTCCGGCTCCCGACAGATCCTGGGCGCCGATCTCACGCAGGAGGATGTTCAGGGTGAAGCTGACGAGCACCGTGAACGGGATGGCGACGAGCAACGTCGGCACCATCGACACCCGGGCGATCGCCCACGACTGTTCCACCGTCTCCCGCCACTGGAACGGGCGGTGGAACAACTCACGCGCCGACTCGACGCCGAGCGCAACGAAATCCCCGATCCCACTGAGAGGCGTTGACAACTTGCTCAGCACCAGCGCTCCCCCTTCACCCTCGCACCATCGCGAAACCTATCACGCACGAACCAGACGAAATGGTCAGTTGACCAGAGCGCTTGCGGAGAATGTGCGACCCGGATCGCGCTCGGCGAAATAGCCCGTGAGGGTCTTCGCGAGATCCTCGTCGGTCCATGCATCACCGTCGGCGGCGAACACCTCGTCGACGGTCGGGGCGGCCATCAGGGTGACCTTGGGGCCGTAGACGACGAACACCTGACCGGTGACGGCGTCGGACTCGGGACCGGCGAGATAGGTGACCAGCCGGACCACATGTTCGGGATCGAGCGGATCGACGCCGTCGGCCGGCGCATCGCCGAAGACGTCGGCGGTCATCGCGGTCCGCGCTCGTGGGCAGATCGCGTTGGCGCGCACGCCATACCGCTTGAGGGCGCGCGACGCGGACAGCGTCAGAGCGGTGATGCCGGCCTTGGCCGCACCGTAGTTGGCCTGCCCCTCGGGGCCGAGGAGCCCGGCCTCGGAGGAGGTGTTGATGATCCGGCCGTAGACGGGACCACCCGCGGCCTTCGACGCCGCGCGCCAGTGCGACGCCGCGTTGCGATTGAGCAGGAAATGGCCGCGCAGGTGCACGCGGACCACCAGATCCCACTCGTCGTCGGTCATGTTGAACAGCATCTTGTCCCGGACCACGCCCGCATTGCTCATGACGATGTCCAGCGAGCCGAGTTGCTCTGTGGCCGTGGACAGTATGGCGCTTGCGGTGGCCGAGTCGCTGATGTCGCCGGGAACCGCGACGGCACGGCCGCCGGCGGCGGCGATCGTGTCCAGCACGTCGCTCTGATCGAGCGCGGCCGGAAGGTCGTTCACGACGACCGCGGCTCCTTCGGCCGCGAGACCGATGGCCTCCGCACGACCGAGACCTGCACCTGCACCGGTGACGACCGCGACGCGACCGTCCAACGAGTAACCCACCCGACATCCTCCTGAGCTAAAACTAGAACCTGTTCTAGCACGATTCGCGACCGGATGGAACAGATCGGAGTTTTTGGCGCAGTCAGTCCTCGACGACGAACAACGCCGACTTGGGGCAGTTGGCCGCCACCTGGCGCAGCTCCTCGACGCGGTCCGCGGGGATCTCCTCCTGAAGAATGACCAGGTAGTCGTCGTCATCCAGATCGAAGAAGTCCGGCGCCATCCCCACACAGATGGCGTTGGACTCGCACAGGTCGAAATCTGCCTTGATACGCATGACAACCTTCTCCTCATCGATGGGTCACCTGTTGACTCGGGCTGCGAGAACAGGTTAGAACGTGTTTCAGAAGTAGACGAACCTTCCCTCTCAACTTGACCACAAGCGGGGACCGGACGCTAGCCGCACCAGCCCACGGAGTTTCGATGCGCATCGCATACACCGATCAACAAGCCGAGCTCCGCAGGGAACTGCGGAGCTACTTCTCCACGCTGATGAACGACGAACGCCGAGCTGCCCTTTCGGGCGGCGACGGCGAGCTCGGTGAGGGCGACGCCTATCGCGACGTCGTCGAGCAGATGGGCGCCGACGGCTGGCTCGCACTCGGCTGGCCCACCGAGTTCGGTGGTCAGAACCGTTCGATGATGGACCAGCTCATCTTCACCGACGAGGCGGCGATCGCGGGCGCCCCGGTCCCCTTCCTCACCATCAACTCGGTCGCGCCGACCATCATGAACTATGGGTCCGACGAGCAGAAGGCCTTCTTCCTCCCGCGGATCGCGGCGGGCAAGCTGCACTTCTCCATCGGTTACTCCGAGCCCGGCGCGGGCACCGACCTCGCCGCGCTCCGGACCACCGCGGTGCGCGACGGCGACGACTACGTGATCAACGGCCAGAAGATGTGGACCAGTCTGATCGCCTACGCCGACTACATCTGGCTGGCGTGCCGCACCGACCCGTCGACCCTGCAGCCCGGCGGCAAGAAGCACAAGGGCATCTCGATGCTGATCGTGCCGACCACCGCCGAGGGGTTCAGCTACACGCCGGTGCACACCATGTCCGGTGTCGACACCAGCGCCACGTACTACCAGGACGTGCGGGTGCCCGCGTCGTCGATCGTCGGCGAGGAGGGCGGCGGCTGGCCGCTGGTGACCAACCAGCTGAACAACGAACGCGTCGCGCTGTGCAGTGCGGCGCCGATCCAGACGGCTCTGCGCGAGACCATCGCGTGGGCTCAGCAGTCCAAGACCTCCGACGGGCTGCGCGTGATCGACGCGCCGTGGGTACAGCAGAACCTCGCCCGGGTGCACGCGAAGGTGGAGTTCCTCAAACTCATCAACTGGAAGATCGCCTCGATCGCCGCTTCGGGAGAGGCCCCGAGCCCGGCCGATGCGTCGGCGACCAAGGTCTACGGCACCGAGTTCGCGACCGAGGCCTACCGGCTGCTGATGGAAGTCGTCGGACCGGCGGCCACCTTGCGGACGGGCAGTACCGGTGCACACCTCAACGGACGGCTCGAACGCTTCCAGCGCACATCACTGATCCTCACCTTCGGTGGCGGCACCAACGAGATCCAGCGCGACATCATCGCCATGCTCGCCCTCGGTCTGCCGCATCAGCGGCGCTGACCCACCCGGCCACTCTCGCTGGTTGAGTAGCCCCGCGCGAGCCGCCCCGCTGGTTGAGTGGCCCCGAGCGAGCCCCCCGCTGGTTGAGTAGCCCCGCGCGAGCGCAGCGAGCACGAGGCGTATCGAAACCACACCGACCCCGAACATGGAGACACACCATGGACTTCTCCCTCCCCGAATCCGGCGACGACGTCCGCGGCCTGGCCCGCGACATCGCCACCGCCGTCAGCACGCCCGAACGCGTCGCCGACCTCGAATCCACCCGCGCATCGATCGACTCCGATCTCTGGCAGCAACTCGGCAGCGCCGGTCTGCTGGGGCTCGAGTTGTCCTCGGCCGCCGTGGGCGATGTCGGCGGCGATCTGAGCGTCATCGAGAACACCCTCGTCGCAACCGAACTCGGACGGACGCTCGCGCGGGTACCGTTCGGGCCGCATGCCGCCACGGCCCTGCCGATCATCGCCGCGCACGGCTCGGAGGCCCTGCGCGAACGCATTCTGGAACCGGCCGCGGGTGGGCGTTCGGTGGTGACCGTCGCCGTCGAAGAGGACCTCGGTCCCGACTTCGGGTCCCCGTCGACCACTTTGTCCGCCGGGGGCACGCGGCTCACCGGCGTCAAGGTCAACGTCCCCTACGCCGAGGCCGCGGATCTGTTGGTGGTGACCGCGACCGCGGCCGAAGGTGCGATAGCGGTCGTCGTGGCCGCCGACGCGCCGGGCGTCACCGTGACACCCACTCCGTCCACCGGACTGATCCCCACCGCCCAGGTCGAATTCGACGATGTGGCGGTCGACTCCGACGCCGTTCTCGACGGCGGTGCCGAGACCGTTCGCACACTCGTGGCCCGCGCCACCCTGGCCTGCTGCGCCGAGCAGGCAGGCGTCGTCGAGCGCGCCCTCGAGCTGACAGCCGAATATGCCCGTGAGCGTGAACAGTTCGGTCGCGCGATCGGATCGTTCCAAGCGGTCGCCCAGCGCCTCGCCGACGGGTACATCGACACCCAGGGGCTCGCACTCACCACGACGCAGGCGGCCTGGCTGCTGGCCAACTCCGCCGGCCCGACACCCGAACTGCAGACTGCCGTTGCGACGGCGAAGTTCTGGGCGGCCGAAGCCGGCCACCGCGTCGCGCACACGACCGTACATGTCCACGGCGGCGTCGGACTCGACACCAGCCACCCGGTGCACCGGTACTTCCTGCGCGCCAAGCACAACGAGTTCGCGTTCGGTTCGGCAACCGCAGCAGTACGTGCCATCGGAACAGAGCTGGCGGTGACGCCGGCGTGAGTTCGCCGAACACCGTGGCATCCCCGACGACCGTCGGTGAACTGCTGGCGGGATTGACCGGTGTCGATGACCGCGGCGTGTATTTCGACGACACGTTCACCTCGTGGTCCGCCCATCTGGCCGGTGCCGCGGTGCGCGCGTCGGTTCTGCGATCCTGGTTGTCACCCGATCAGCCGCCGCATGTCGGCGTGTTGCTGTCCAACACAACGGAGTTCAGCGCGCTGTTCGCGGCGGCCGCGAATCATGGCCTCGTACTCGTCGGATTGAACACGACCCGGCGCGGTGCGGCGCTCGCCGCCGACGTCGCCCGTGCCGACTGCCAGCTGGTGCTGTGCGGCAGCGACACCCGGGATTTGCTCGCCGGTCTCGACCTCGGCGGGGTGCGCGTCGTCGACGTCGACACCGACGAGTGGCGCGATGCACTGACCGCGGATGACCTCGTGCCCGCACCCGTCGTCGACGCCCGTCCCGACGATCTGCTGATGCTCATCTTCACCTCGGGAACCACCGGGGATCCCAAGGCCGTGCGGTGCACGCATCGGACCTTCGCGACCAGCGGCCCGATGCTCGCCGAACGTTTCGAGATCGGCCCCGACGACGTCGTGTACCTGTCGATGCCGATGTTCCACTCCAACGCGATGATCGCCGGCTGGAGTGTCGCGGTGTCCGGTGGGGCGTCGATTGCGTTGCGGCGCACCTTCTCCGCGCGCGGCTTCGTCGCCGATGTGCATCGGTACGGGGTGACCTACGCCAACTATGTCGGCAAACCGATGAACTACATCCTGGCCACCGACCCACACCCCGACGACGCCACGAGTTCACTGCGGATCATGTACGGCAACGAGGCCTCGGCGCGGGACCGGCAACGGTTCTCCGAACGTTTCGGTTGTCGCGTCGTCGACGGTTTCGGTTCCACCGAGGGCGGCGTGGCGATCACCCGCACACCCGACACCCCGCACGACGCGCTGGGTCCGCTCCGTCCGCCGACCGCGGTCGTCGACGTGGAGACCGGCGAACCGGTACCGGCCGGCACGGTCGGTGAGATCGTGAACACCTCCGGGCCAGGTCTTTTCAGCGGGTACTACAACGATCCCGACTCCACCGCCGAGCGCATGCGGGGCGGGATCTATCACACCGGCGACCTGGCCTGGGTCGACGACGACGGGTATCTACACTTCGCGGGCCGGCTCGGCGACTGGTTGCGCGTCGACGGTGAGAACATCGGTACCGGCCCCATCGAACGAATCCTGCTGCGACACCCCGCCATCCGACAGGTCGCCGTGCACGGCATCCCCGTCGAGATCGGCGACGAGATCGAGGCGGTGATCGTGGCCGACTCGCTCGACGCCGACGAGTTCGGCGAGTTCCTCTCCGCCCAGCACGATCTCGGACCCAAGCAGTGGCCGCACCGGGTGCGGATCGTCGACCGGTTGCCCGAGACCGCGACGTTCAAGACGGTGAAGCGCCTACTCGCTTCCGACCCGAACCCGCCGACGTGGCGTCGCGACGGCCGGACCTACCGCACCGGTTCCGAGAACACCACTCCCCGATCCGTATGATTCTGTGCCCGGTTTCCGGGCACAACGTCATACGGATTTTCCCTTGCCTGTGGATTCCGTTCCCTGTTCGCGATCGTCACGCACTACGTTGATTGAGCGCAGTTTCGGTATGTACCGACCGTGCCAGCATCTCCACATTCTCGGGTGGATCGATTCGAGCAGAAGGTCGTAAACGCTTCTCCCGGCAACGACTGGATTCCGGTCCAGACGGGCGAGATCACGACAATGACCGACCTCGCCAACCCCCAGCAATCCCCCGCGAGCGGAAGGATCGTGACGAAGATGATGACAATTGACCATTGCCCTCTGATCGCCCGGCCGCAGGGGCGTTGCCGATGACGGGAAGGGAACGCACCACGGACGCAGCCGTCGGCTCCGCACCGCAACTCGTGTACTGGGCACAGACTGCGATGGCCATGCTGTTGATGGTGACGGTGTTCGGTGTTCCGTATGTTGTCGACGGGGTATCGGTTGCTGCACTGAGGACAGGCTTGGTGACTGCGGGGCTGCTGATAGCGGGACTTCTGGCGTGGGTCGGTCGCGGGAGCGCTCGGAGCTGGGCGGCTGTCATCGGCGTCGCCGTTTCCGTTAGTGGACTCGTCCCCCTATCGCTGGGAGCCTGATTGTGGACACGCGCTATTTCGGTCCTCGCGACGTTAGATCAATGATGCCCCCACACAAACCCTCCACGAATGGACACGGCCACCACCGATTCGGTGGTGGCCGTGTCCAACGGTGGAGGGTTTGCGGGGGGGTCAGCCGCAGCGTCTTGTTCATCCGGCGACGGAACGGCGGGACGCCCAGGTCATCGAGGGTGCGTTCGACGAACGCCCGATGCTCGGGCGGGATCATCGAGTCGAGATCCATCTTGGAACCCTCAGTCCGCATCTTGGCCGGCATCACCACGTCTACGCCGAACGGCTTGCCGTCGGTGTTCTCGTGCATCCACTCGAGGACCTCGCCGGACTCATCGGCCTCGTTGAAGCGGACGTACCTCGCCGAATTCCCTGCGACCCAACGCGATCTCGGCCCAAAGCAGTGGCCGCATCGAGCGCGGATCGTCGACCGGTTGCCCGAGACCTCGACGTTCAAGGCGGTGAACACCTACTCGCTTCCGACCCGAACCCGCCGACCTGGCGCCGCGACGGCCGCGGATACGGCGCCATTTCGTAGATCGTGCACGCCCTTGCCAGCAGCTGTGGATGACCGTGCGCACGCCGGCGCCGACCAGCCTTACAGTTGCGATCACTCGGGCAGTCCTCCTGGAACGACGACACCACTCCTGGTACTGCACCGTGCTAGGTTTCAGCAACGATTCGTGGGGGTGGGGACTTGTCGGACCTGATCGTCGACCCTGCGGCACTCATAACCGCCGCAGTAGCCATCGAGCACAGCGCATCCCGAATAGGGAATCTCCGGCTTGGAACGGATGGTGGGCCTGGATACACAACCCAGCCGTTCGCCTCGCTGACCGATGCGTTCCGCGGCGCTACGCATGACATGTCACACCTCGCCTCGAGCACCGACCGCAGAATCGCAACTTCATTGTCGAACACCTCGGATGCCGTCTCCGCTTTTGCCGCATTGGTGATGCACTGCCGGAACACCACCGTCCACACCGACGACGACAACTCCGACCGGATCGCGGACGCGACCGGGCACCCCGTGCGAGCCGGGGCACTGACCGATCACCCAGTCCCACAACCCATCCTCCAGGATGTCGCAGCAAAGGCACCCCGCTGACGTGACTCCCAACTACGACGAGATCATGTCATGGAAGCCCGACGCACTGACGTTCGTCGCAAACGGCCTGTTCGCGCTCAAGGCCAGCCTCGACCTCGAAGCACCCAAAGCGGGAAACCCAGTGCTGAACCTGACGCGCACGGAGTGGACCGGACAGGCACGAGGGCCTGCCGACGATCGGGCCGAGTCCATCACGCGCTGGCTACGCAACATGGCCGACGAGTACGGCGACCTGGCTCACGCCGTGAACACCGGCGCGGCCGACATCGCTGGAGCCATCACCGAACTCCGGAACGCCACCACCGTTGCCGGTGACGAGGGTTACCTCCTGGATCGTGCAAGCCATGAGTACTCAGTGCACTTCAGTTCCGACAGAGCCCCCGCAGGCGCCGAGTTCAACGCCACCACGCTCGCCGAGGTACAAGGAAAACTGAAGAGCCTGGGTGAGACCGTCGACCGCGCAGTCACCGAAACCGGGAGCGCCGTCAGTTCAGCGGTTGGCGAACTGTACGCGCTGACGCCCGCGTCACTCGGCGTCGACAGCGGACTGGTCTCCAATCAGAGTGAGGCGTTCCGAACGGTCTACGGGCGTGATCCCGATAGTCTCAACGACTGGCGGATCGCGGCCGCACTGGACCCCCACAGTTACAACCCGAAGAACAAGGGCGTTCCGCCAGTGATCAGCGTGATCAAGATCAAACCCGTTCCCGGACAGGGGGTCGTGGCAACTGGATTGTTCATCCCGACCGAGCGAGTCATCGCAGGTGCCGACCTTATGGGTTCAGAACTCAAGAGAAATCTTGGAGACGACCGCGGTTTCGATTCGAACTTCGCCCCCGAGGACAATCGGGTTTCGTACTTCATCGACTACGAGAGTGGGGTGGTCGTGGCACGACAGAACCCTTCGGTTGACGAACGAGGCCATGTGAAAACCGGGACACCCATGGTGCGCGCCTGCCAGCTACCCGACGGCACGGTGGCGATCAATTACGAAGGGGCTGACCCGCTGGCTCTGTCGGGTACAGACAAGGCGGGCTGGAGTGTGCGGGGACAGACCATCGTTACTCCTGGTCCCGATGGGGCGAGAGTCTCGGGCGAGAGAACGAACTTCCCATCCGTGGAGACGTACCAATACATGCCCGACGGTCGTACACGAGCCTTACTCCGAGAGGACTCAGGCGATCACACAGAGTTCGGGCCGATGCGGGATCTTCCGTTCCAGCATAGTTATGGGCAGTACAGCACGGATCTATCTCGTTTCCCGAAGGATCCCGACTCCGTGGCTTACGGGCCCCCTCCCCATCCCATCGAAGGGATGACCGAGTTCGGAGGAGTAAGCAACCCTCCCACGATCAAAGGAGTCGGATGACTACGGATGACGCCGTGACGGGAGGACCAACCCGACACCGTGACGCGGTTCGATGAACGACGAGACGCGGCGCGACGTCGAACCGGCCGACAGCACCGGCCAACTCACCTACGCTGGCCAGACGGCGGCCTCCGTCACACTCGCGTGTGTGATCGTCGGCATCCCGTTCCTGTTCGCTGACGACAGAGTCGTTGTAGCACTGACTGTCACAACGGCTGTCTTCGTCGCCGGATGCGCTCTCCTCATCAATCCGCGCACTCGCGCGTGGGGAGGCGTGGTCGTCGCAGTCGCCGTCCCCTTCTATCTCGTCACGGGTTTGATGTGACAGTAACCAGCAGCCGACAGCCAGACACCCGATTCTTCGGCCCCGTCACTCCGTATGTCACAATCGCCGCGATGATGCTGGCACTGCTGTCGATCAGCTACCTATGGCTCATCGGTATTCTCTTCAACGTCATACTCTTGTTCGTCGGCATCATCCTCATGGTCAATCGCGGGAAGGTCCGGCAGATCGGCACCGGCATCACGGTCGCCTACCTGACGTTCGTAGCCGCACTGGGGATTGTCATCCTCGTGGACTTCATCAAGACCGACGACGCGCCCATATCGTCATCATCGACCAGCACAGCGGTCTCTCCTCCGGTGGAAGAGAATCTGGCATCTCGCGTGGGCGACGCTGCCGTGGACGGCAGTTGGCTCCGTTGAGGATCCACCTAATTTCAAGGAGCCCGCGTCGACGATGCCCGGATGCGGCCGGCCTTCCTGCACAGTGATGAAAGATAAGACGCCGCTCGATCATGGGGGCGGTCATGTTGACGAGTCAGATACCGGTCTTGGTCAACTCCTGGGTTCCCGCGCAGGTCAGCCGCAGAGCGGGTCGGCGTCGACGATCCTCCGAACTGGAAGGAATACGATGATTCTCCAAGGTATTCGCAACAGAACGCGTGGCCCGGCCGCCTGCGCCAAGGGGCAATCATCCTGATGCCCTGCGCCGCCGACCCAGTCGATCCGGCTGCCGACTCGCGCCAGGCCACCTTCGCAGCACAGACGGTTGTAGCCGTTCTGTTGATGTTTGCAATGTTTGCAGCACCGGACGTCGCCGACCTGTGGTCGGCCACCATCTCCCGTCTGCTCATTGTTGCTGCCGCCCTCACTCTCTCACTCACTCTCTTGTTCGTGGGGAAACGTGCGCGAGAATGGTCTGCGGTGATAGCGGTGACACCGTGCGTGAGTGGCGCCGTGTTGCTGCTCGTGGAGGTCTGACGCTTGGATACTCGATTCTTCGGTCCGGCAACTCCATTCGTCACAGTCGCAGCATCAGCGCTGTCTCTGCTCGCATTTGCGTTCTTCTGGGGTCCGGGGTTGGTGTTCGGCGTCCTACTCTTCCTGACCGGCGCCGTAGGAATGTACGCGCACGGGCGGACCAGGCATGTATGCACCGGGATCGCGACGGGCTCGTTCGTTGTTCTCGCCGGCCTCGGAGTCGCTTTCATCGTCGCCGCGTAGGTGACCGTCGCGGGGACCACCGGCCACACCCTCCACCGTTGGACACGTCCACCACCGATTCGGTGGTGGACGTGTCCAACGGGGGTGGGTTTGCGGGGCGGGTCAGCCGCCCAGCGTCTTGTTCATCCGGCCGACAGCCTCGTCGTACTCGCTGACGAGGTCGGCGATGAGGTCGGCCACCGGCGTGATCGCGTTGCAACGTCCGACGATCTGACCGGCCGGCATCGCGACCACATCGGGGTTGTCGGCCGCCGAGATCCGCGCATGCGCCTCGGCGACGAGGAGGTTCTGCAACGGCATCGGCAGCGGTTCGGGTGCGTTGGCCGCGTCCCAGGCATCGGTCCACGCCGTCTTCAACAGGCGCGCAGGCTTTCCCGAATAGATACGACGACGCACCGTATCCCTCGAAGTCGCCTTCAGCAGTGCCTGCTGGACCGTCGACGGCTTGTCAGAACCCTCGGGCACACCGAGCTTGTACTCCGCCGCGGTCAGCCAATAGGTACCCATCCAGACCCCCTGCGCGCCGAGGGCGATGGCCGCGGCGATCTGACGGCCACTGCCGACACCACCGGCCGCGAGAACCGGCGCGGTGTCGCCGACCGCGTCGACGAGGTCGGGCCACAGGATCATCGACGTGACCTCACCGGTGTGGCCGCCGCCCTCATACCCCTGCGCGATGACGATGTCGACACCGGCCTCGACATGATGCAGCGCATGCTCTTTCGCGCCGGCCAGCGCCGCCACCAGCACACCGTTGTCGTGCGCGGTCTGGATCACGTCATCGGGCGGAGACCCCAGCGCGTTCGCGATCAGCTTGATCTGCCCGTACTTCCGGCGATGCTCCATCGCGACGTCGACGTGCGAGCGGGCCACCGAGTGCAGCCAGCCGAGCACACCGGCGTTGATGCGCTCGCCGTCCGGCAGCGGCGGGACGCCCAGGTCGTCGAGGGTGCGTTCGACGAACGCGCGGTGCTCGGGCGGGATCATCGAGTCGAGGTCCATCTTGGAGCCCTCGGTCGGGATCTTGGCCGGCATCACCACGTCGACGCCGAACGGCTTGCCGTCGGTGTTCTCGTGCATCCACTCGAGGACCTCGTCGAGCTCCTCGGCCTCGTTGAAACGGACGCACCCGAGCACACCGAGGCCTCCGGCTCGGCTGATCGCCGCCGCCACGTCCTGGCTGGGGGTGAACCCGAAGATGGGATATTCGATGCCGAACTTCTCGGCTAGTTCAGTACGCATTGATCTCAGCTCTCTTCCGGCGCTCTACAGCGCTTCGTCGGCGGGACGCTCCGCGGTGACCGCGGCACCCCACCGGTAGTCGGGTTTTCCTGCGGGAGAACGTTTGATCTCGTCGACGAACCACACGCTGCGCGGACATTTGTAGCCGGCGAGTTCCTTGCGGACCACCTCGTTGAGACTGGCCAGTGACGGACGCTCACCGTCGCGAGTGGCGACGACGGCCGCGACGCGCTGACCCCAGCGGTCGTCGGCGACACCGACGACGACAGTGTCGAAGACGTCGGGATGAGCCTTGAGTGCGCCCTCCACCTCCTCGGGGAACACTTTCTCCCCGCCGGTGTTGATCGACACCGAGCCGCGGCCGAGCATCGTGATGGTGCCGTCCTCCTCGAGGACGGCGTTGTCGCCGGGCAGCGAGTAGCGCACCCCGTCGAAGACCCGGAACGTCTTGGCCGACTTCTCCGGATCGTTGTGATAGCGCAGCGGCACATGGCCCGACCGTGCGAGCACGCCGACCTCACCGCTTCCCGCCTCCACCCGGGTGCCGTCCTCGCGCAGGACGTGGGTCTCGGTGTCGGCCTTCACCCGCGGTCCACCGGTGTGCGGAGTGCCCTTGGCGACGACGCCCAGCCCCCCGAAACCGGTCTCCGACGATCCGATCGCGTCGATGATGACGGCATTCGGAAAACGGTCGAGAAACTGCTCTTTCACACTGGGCGAGAAGAGGCAGGCCGACGACGCGATGGAGAAGACACTCGACAGGTCGTGTTCCCGACCGTCTTCGAGGGCCTCGATCATCGGACGCCCCATGGCATCTCCGGTGATGAACACGACGTTGACCTTGTGCCGTTCGACGATCTCCCACGCTGCTGCACCGCTGAACTCGGGGTACACCACGGCTTTTCCACCGGCGAACAGGGACTGGAAGATCGCCCACTGCGATCCGCCGTGGATGAACGGCGGAATCGGGTAGCGGACGAGCTGACCACCCTCCGCGCCGGTCTTCGCGAGATGCCACTCGTCGGGTACGGGTTCGCTTGTATACCAGTCGATTCCACCGCCGAGGACGCGCCACACGTCGACCTGACGCCACACGACCCCCTTGGGCTTGCCGGTGGTGCCGCCGGTGTAGAGCATGTAGACGTCGTCGTCGCTGCGTTCTTCGAAGTCCCGCTCGGTCGACGATTCGGCGATCGCGTCCTCGTATCGGATCGCCTCGCCGTGGCCCTCGCAGCACAGCTCCTCCGACGAGCCGTCCTCGATGACGATGCGGTGCTCGAGTTCGGGAGATTTCGGCAACGTGTTGCACACACGTGGCGTGTAGACGCGTTCGTGGATGAGGACCTTCATCCCGGAGTCGGTGAAGATGTGCTCGAGCTCGGCCTCGACGTACCGGTAGTTGACGTTCACCATCACCGCGCGGGCCTTGAAGATGGCGACCATCGATTCAACCGATTCGATGGTGTTCCTGCTGTACAGGCCCACTCTGTCGCCGGGTTGGACACCCAGATCACGCAGCTTGTGGGCGAGGGCGTTCGAGCGCGCCTCGAGCTCGGCATACGAACGACTGCGATCTCCGGATTCCAGAGCCGTGCGTTCGGGTACCAGGTCGACGGCATGCTCGATGAGATCGGCGATCGTATAGGCCATGGGATCAAAATTAGAACGTGTTATCGTTCTGAGCAAGCGGCAATATGACCCGGGAGACAGCGATGACCACAGCCACCCCCACCGAGTCCCCCACCGACAAGGCTCCCGAGTGCCTCGTCGAGAAGCGCGGACACATCCTCATCGTCACGATGAACCGCCCGGAAGCGCGTAACGCGCTGTCGACGGAGATGATGCGGATCATGACCGAAGCGTGGGATCAGGTCGACGCCGATCCCGACATCCGCGTCGCCATCCTCACCGGAGCGGGCGGATACTTCTGCGCGGGCGCCGATCTCAAGAGCATGAACAAGAACGCCCCGGGCGACACCGTCGACTCGGGCGCGTGGAACCCGGCGTCGTTGCCGGCGCTGCTCAAGGGCCGTCGTCTCACCAAGCCGCTGATCGCCGCAGTAGAGGGTCCGGCCATCGCCGGCGGCACCGAGATCCTGCAGGGCACCGACATCCGCATCGCGGGCGAAAGCGCGAAATTCGGTGTCTCCGAGGCGCGCTGGGGCCTGTACCCAATGGGCGGCAGCGCGGTGCGCCTCGTCCGGCAGATCCCGTACACCGTCGCCTGCGACATCCTGCTGACCGGTCGCCACATCACCGCGCGCGAAGCACTCGAGTACGGCCTGATCGGGCATGTGGTCGACGACGGCACCGCCCTGGACAAGGCCCTCGACCTGGCAGAGAAGATCGCCGCCAACGGGCCCCTCGCCGTGCAGGGCATCCTCAAGACCATCCGCGACACCGAGGGCCTGCACGAGCTCGACGCCTTCGAGATCGACGCGAAGATCGGCATCTCGGTCTTCAAGTCCAAGGACGCCAAGGTCGGTCCGCGGGCCTTCGCCGAGAAGCGCACCCCGGAGTTCACCGGCGAGTGAGCCTCGCGGCGCAGCCCGGGAGTGCTGGACCGGCAGTCAGTTCGCGCTGAGCAGCGCGGCGAGACGTGCTTCGACCCGGGAGAATCCGGCGGCGGGCCGATGGTCGATGACCACCCGTGAGGAAAGACATGCGGGATCGTCGGACGTGTCGGGTCCGTAGATCTCGTGGCGCACATCGTAGAGGTGGGCGGCGAATCGGTGCGGTATGTCCGGTCGCCGGTTGACCCGTTCGGGGTTGGGTGGGGCTCCGGGTTCGGCGTTCAACCGCCACACGCACCGGCCTTCCTCGGGGCCTTCGCGTTCCATCCTCGTCGTGTACTGCCCGGGCCGGGCACCCACCATGCGGTTGTGGCGCCCGCAGGCGGGGGCGAGGTCGGTGATGTCGGTCAATCCGCCCAGCGCCCAATCCTGTTCGGCGTGGTGGATCTCCACCTGAGCCGCGGGCTGATCGCACCCGGGTGCCGAGCAGACCTCACCATCGGGTCGCGCGAAGGAGACGAGGCGCTGACCCCTCGTGGCGAAGCGTTTGCCGGTGCCGAAGTACAACGGCACCGCGGTGGCGTCTTTGAAGATCGCCAGATACGGCTGGATGTCGGCAGCCATGTTGATCAGGTCGGGGATCGGCAGCAGCGTGCCGGTCACCGTGGTGGCCATGCCGGTTCCGCGCTGCAGATCGCCGAGGTCGGCCTTGACGATCAACGTCATCGGCAGGCCGCGATGCGTCGAACCCAGTACCCCACTCGCGAACATCGACGTCAATGCGGCGTGTAGGGCGTCGTGGTTCATCTGTGCCGGGGTGCGGTCATCACGTTCGGCCGCTGCGGTCACCGCATCAGGGTCGGCATCTTCGGCGAGTCCCTGCGGTGAGGTCGGATCATCGGGGTTGTTCATCCCGGCGCGGGCGCCGCCGGCGAGCAGCATCTTCAGCAGGGCGGCCATTTCCGCCGTCAGCACGGCGGTGAGTTTCGCCGTCCCGTCGGCATGTTGCCGGTTGATCCACAACGCGCGTTTCCGCTTGCGCCCTGTCTCATCGGCCAGGGTGCCGTCCGGGTCGAGGTACCCCAGCAGACGTGCGCCGAGGGCGGCGATGTCGTCCGGGGTGTGGTCGACGGCGATCTCGGCCATCTGCCGTTCCGCAGCGACTTTCACATCATGGTCGGTCGCCGGCGGGATCTGCTCGAGCACATCGATGACCGCACGCACATGCCCGGCACCGACCCGGCCGGCGGCGAAGTCTGCAGCCAGACCGGGATACTCCGGCTCCAGAGGTTCGCCGGTGGGACTCGAGTAGGTCGCCGTCGCGGCGCGTTGCCTGTTGCGGCGTCCCGGATCGGTGATCCTCAGGCGGTGGGCCATGAACGCGGTCACGCTTCGGTGGCCGGTCTTGCGGGGCAGGTCACGTTCGACGCTCTCCACGATCTGCCGGTCGCCCGCGTGGTTCAGTCGCGCGATGGCCCGTTCGGTCCGCACCGCCACATCGACCAGCTGGGCATCGGAGCATTCCGCCAGGTTCGCCGCTTGCATCTCGTCGAGGAGCCGATCCAGCTCATCCGCCAGGCGCACGGCTTCCGGCAGGGACGCGGCGTCGGCCGACTCCATATGCGTGGTCATGACGGTCACCCCCCGGTAGCCGATAGATCGTGCGTTCGATTGTAGACCGGAACCCATTGGCGCGCAACCACTGTCGCACCTGGTCGGGTGACGCGAAGTTGTCGGTGGCGCGTGGTAAGGACGACGAGCCGCGACGAGTCAGACCAGCGTCGCGAGCTCCCGGATGGTGTCGGTGTCCCGCGCGGTGACCATCAGCATCGTGACGCCCGCGGCCTCCCACTCCTTGATCTGGCTGCGCACCTCGTCGGCGGTTCCGACGAGCATCGTCTCGCGCACCATCTCGTCGGGGACTGCGGCGACCGCCTCGGCCTTCTTGCCGCTCAAGAACAGGCCGACGATCTCGTCGACCGCGTCGGCGTACCCCATCCGCTTGTACAGCTCGGCGTGGAAGTTCTTCTCCTTGGCACCCATTCCACCGACGTAGAGCGCCGTCGACGGCCGGTACCGGCCGATGGCCGAGCCGACGTCGTCGGTGATCACCACCTGCACCGTCGCGGCCACCTCGAAGTCCTCTCGCCGACGCCGCGCCCCCGGACGCGCGAATCCCTCGTCGAGCCAGGAGTTGTACTGGTCGGCGAGCCCGAGGCTGAAGAAGATCGCGAGCCACCCGTCGGCGATCTCGGCGGTCTGCGCAACGTTCTTCGGCCCCTCCGCGCCCAACCAGATCGGGACATCGGCACGCAGGGGATGCGTGATCGGCTTGAGCGGTTTGCCGAGTCCGGTGGCGCCCGGCGCGTCGGCCGGATACGGCAGCGGATAGTGCGGTCCCGCGTTCGTCACCTTGTCGGCGCGGGCGAGGACATCCCGGACCACCCGCACGTATTCGCGGGTGCGCGCCAACGGTTTCCCGAACGGCTCGCCGTACCAGCCCTCCACCACCTGCGGCCCCGACACCCCGAGGCCGACGATGTGGCGGCCCCCGGAGAGGTGGTCGAGGGTCAGCGCGTGCATGGCCAGCGAGGTCGGCGGGCGCGCCGACAACTGCGCCACCGCGGTGCCGAGGCGGATACGCGACGTCGCCGCGCCCCACCAGGCCAGTGGTGTGTACGCGTCCGATCCCCACGATTCCGCGGTGAACACCGCGTCGAACCCGCATTCCTCCGCGGCGCCGATCAGCGCCGGCGCGTTCGGGATCGGATCGGCGCCCCAGTACCCGAGCTGCAGACCGAGCTTCACTCCCACTCCCCTTCTCGCCACGCCGCGCGTTCCCACGGCCTGACATGCATCTTGTGCCCAATACTAGAACGTGTTCTACTCGGAGTCGTGAGCATGAGCGTAGCTTCTCCGGGTGCCCGGCCAACGAGTCCTGTCGCCGAGGTGCCCCAACCGGAATCCCCCATCCTGACCGCTCCGTTGACCAACTCCTTCGCCTACACCCGCTCGTTGGGCCCGGTCCTGAGCCAGTTCGCTCTCGCCCTGCGTGACGGCCGGATCATCGGGTCCAAGGGCAGCGACGGCAAGGTCTCGGTTCCACCGGTCGAATTCGATCCGGTCACCGGCCGGCAGTCGACCGAGTTCGTGGAGGTCTCGACCGTCGGCACCGTGACCACGTGGACGTGGCATCCCGAGCCGGTCGAAGGTCAGCCGCTGGACAAGCCGTTCGCCTGGGCCCTGATCAAGCTCGACGGCGCAGACACCGCACTGCTGCATGCGGTTTCGGTGGAATCGGCCGCCGAGATGTCGACCGGCATGCGGGTGCACGCGGTCTTCGGCGCGGCGCGGATCGGCCGCATCGACGACATCATCCACTTCGCACCGGGCGAGAGCCCGGAGAGCGCGCCGGACAACACCGCGGACGCGCCGAAGGGAGCCGAGACCGGTCTCGTCGTGATCCCCACGCCGGTCACCACACAGATCACCCACTCGGCCAACGAAGAAGAATCGGTCTACCTCGAAGGTCTGAAGGCGGGCAAGCTGATCGGCACCCGGATCGGTTCGGGAGTCGACGCCGGACGCGTGTACTTCCCGCCCCGCGGCGTGAGCCCGGCCGACGGATCGCCTGCCTCCGAACGCGTCGAACTGCCGCACACCGGCATCGTCACGACCTTCTGCATCGTCAACGTGCCGTTCCAGGGGCAACGGATCAAGCCGCCGTACGTGGCCGCCTATGTGCTGCTCGACGGTGCCGACATCCCGTTCCTGCACCTGATCCTGGACTGTGAGGCCTCCGACGTCCGAATGGGCATGCGCGTCAAGGCCGTCTGGCTTCCCGAAGACGAGTGGGAACACTCGATCGGCAACATCAGCCACTTCGCGCCCACCGGGGAACCCGACGCCGAGTACGAGACCTACCGTGACCATCTCTGACGACGGATCACCTGTGATGAAGGACCACCTCTGATGACACTGCCCCCGATCGCGATCATCGGCTTCGCGCACAGCCCCAACATCGCCGGCACGCACGGCACCACCAACGGTGTCGAGATGCTGATCCCCTGCTTCGACAAGCTCTACGCCGAACTCGGCATCGCTCGCACCGACATCGAGTTCTGGTGCAGCGGGTCGTCGGATTACCTTGCCGGGCGGGCATTCTCGTTCATCTCCGCGATCGACTCGATCGGTGCGATGCCGCCGATCAACGAGTCCCATGTGGAGATGGACGGTGCGTGGGCGCTCTACGAGGCCTGGGTGAAGATCGCCACCGGCGAGGTCGACCTGGCTCTCGCCTACGGCTTCGGCAAGGCCACCGCCGGGAACACCGATCAGACCCTGGCACTGCAGACCGACCCGTACACCGTCGCACCGCTGCACCCCGACGCACGCTCGCTCGGCGCCCTGCAGGCTCGCGCCGGCATCGACGCCGGGAAGTGGACCGAGGAGGATATGGCCGTCATCGGCGCCCGGACCTTCGGCGGGTCCGCGGAGGACCTCCTCGCCGGTGACTACGTCGCGAACCCGTTGCGGCGCCACGATATCGCGCCCTACACCGACGCCGCGGCCGCGGTCATCATCGCCAGCGAGCGCAAAGCCCGTGAGCTGGTGGCCAACCCGGCGTTCGTCACCGGCTGGGATCATCGGATCGACACCCCGAACTTCGGTGCCCGCGATCTCACCGTCTCACCGTCGACGAAACTCGCAGGCGACACCGCGTTCGGCGACCGCAGCCGCGCGGTGGACGTGGCCGAGATCAACGCCTCCTACTCGCACCAGGAGATCATCGTCCGCAACGCCCTCGGGCTCCCGGACTCGGTGCGCATCAATCCGTCCGGCGGTTCGCTGGCGGGCAACTCGCTGTTCTCCGCGGGGTTGCAGCGCATCGGCTACGCAGCGCACGAGATCCTCACCGGCAACGCCGGCACCGCCGTCGCGCATGCGTCCAGCGGTCCGCTGCTGCAACAGAACATGGTGGTCACCCTGGCTGACCGCAACAGCACGGCATCGACGAACACTGGGGGCGAGCACTGATGGCACACAAGAACCGCGCGGCCGTTCTCGGCACCGGACAGACACGCTATGTGGCCAAGCGGTCCGACGTCACCATGGCCGGGATGGTCCGCGAGGCCATCGACGCCGCACTGGCCGACTCCAAGACCTCCCTCGACGACATCGACGCGATCGTCATCGGCAAGGCACCCGATCTGTTCGAGGGCTCGATGATGCCCGAACTCGCGATGGCCGAGGCCATCGGCGCGGTCGGCAAACGACTCATCCGCGTCCACACGGCCGGCTCGGTCGGCGGTTCGACCGCCAACGTCGCGGCGTCGCTGGTCTTCGCCGGTGTGCACCGGCGCGTGCTCGCGGTCGCCTGGGAGAAGCAGTCGGAATCCAATGCCATGTGGGCCCTGTCGATTCCGGTCCCCTTCACCAAGCCGGTCGGTGCCGGCGCGGGCGGCTTCTTCGCCCCGCATGTGCGCTCCTACATCCGCCAGTCGGGTGCGCCCGAACACATCGGCGCGATGGTCGCGGCCAAGGACCGGCGCAACGGCGCACTGAATCCGCTGGCGCACCTGCATCAGCCGGATCAGACCACGGAGAAGGTCATGAGCTCGCAGATGCTCTGGGACCCGATCCGCTACGACGAGACCTGCCCGTCCTCCGATGGTGCATGTGCGGTCGTCATCGGCGACGAGCAGGCCGCCGACGACGCCGTCGCCGCGGGCGATCCGGTGGCCTGGATCCACGCCACCGCGATGCGCACCGAACCGCTGTCCTACGCACACCGCAACGTGGTGAGCCCGCAGGCCGGGCGCGATGCGGCCGCGGCACTGTGGAAGGCCGGCGGTATCAGCAATCCGCTCGAGGAGATCGACGCCGCCGAGATCTATGTTCCGTTCTCCTGGTTCGAGCCGATGTGGCTGGAGAACCTCGGTTTCGTCGCCGAGGGCGAGGGCTGGAAGCTCACCGAGTCGGGTGACACCGAGATCGGTGGCCGTATTCCGCTGAACGCCTCGGGCGGCGTGCTGTCGTCGAACCCCATCGGCGCGTCGGGCATGATCCGCTTCGCCGAGGCCGCGATCCAGGTCATGGGAAAGGCGGGCGACCACCAGGTTCCGGACGCACGCAAGGCGCTGGGCCATGCGTACGGCGGTGGCTCGCAGTACTTCTCGATGTGGCTCGTCGGGGCGGACAAGCCCCTGCACTGATCGCAGGACTCATGCCGCAGGACTCATGGCAACGATGCGCGTTGGGGGCGCATCGTTGCCATGAACTGCGTGTTGGGCCGGCAGCTATGAACTGCGCTCGGGGAGTGCGCAGGCGAGGCCGTCGGACATACCGGTCGGACGCACGCCCAGCGACTGGTTGAGCCGTGCGCGTTGGTTCTCCCAGGCGATGGTCATCGCGAGTTCGACGATCTGTGCCGGCGAGAAGTGTTCGGACAGTCGACGACGCAGGTCGGCGAGGTCGTCGGCTACGGCCGGCGTCAGGGTCATGGCCTCCGCGTAGGCGATCACGAGTTTCTCGACCTCGGTGTAGACGGTCGAATCCCGATAGCGCGGCAGGTCCCGCACTTGCTGCTCACCGATACCCGCGCCCGACGCCAGTGCCGACCCGATGTCGAGGCAGAACTCGCAGCTGACCAGACCCGCGGTCTTGAGCTCGGCGAGCTCCTTGAGCTTCGGGTCCATCCTGTTCGACAGCAGCAGCGCCGACTCCATGCCGACGGTGGCGCCGGCGAGTAGCGGCCGGCGCACGAAGTGGCCGACGAGGTCGCCGCGATGACGACGCGCACGACCCATGGCCCGTACATAGTTCCGAATCCGGTGGAGTGATCTCATCGTCGTCCTTCCCTCAGCGCCCGCGTGCTGGGACGCCACGCCGGCAGGTACTGACCAGGGTCCCCGCCCGCGGAACTCGTCGCAACGAAAACCGCGGGCGGAACAGATGTGGTGAACATCTGTCCCGCCCGCGGCGGTATTCGTCGACGACTCAGGCCGTGCGCACCGACTGGATCGTCTTCTCCACTTCCCAGAAGGCGCGCAGCGCCGACAACTTGCCGTCGGCATCGGCGCGATAGGTGAACACTCCCCTGGCCTCGGAGACGTGTCCGGCGATGTGCGTGACGATGGACCCGATGTAGGCCACCTCGTTGCCGCAGATGATCTCCTCGTCGAAGCGGAACTCGATGCTCTCGGTGGCCGCGATGGACTTGTCCCAGAACTCCGAGATCTGCTCGTGCCCATGGAATCCGACACCCTCGGGGTCGAACATCGACGGACCGACCGGGTCTTCGACCGTGGCGTCGGCGGCGAAGTTGTCGACCCAGGCCTGCTTGTCTCGCGATTCGACGAACTCCCGCGAACGCCGGCCGGCGACGACCGCGGGATGGTTCTCCCGGTCGATGCCGAGATAGGCCGGTGAACCGTCGGTCGACGTCACTTCGTGCCGTAGTCGACGCGAAGTTCCTTCATCCCGTTGATCCAGCCGTGACGCAACCGGCGCGGTGCGTCGAGCTTGGTGATGTCGGGGACGAGGTCGGCGAGCGCATTGAACATCAGGTTGATCTCCATGCGCGCGAGGTTGGCGCCGACACAGAAGTGCGCACCGTTGCCGCCGAAACCGACGTGCGGGTTGGGATCACGCAGGATGTTGAACGAGAACGGATCGTCGAAGACGTCCTCGTCGTAGTTCGCGGAGCCGTAGAACATGCCGACACGCTCGCCCTTGGCGATGTCTTTGCCGCCGATCTGGGTGTCCCGCTTGGCAGTTCGCTGGAAGCAGTTGACCGGGGTGGCCCAGCGGACGATCTCGTCGACGGCGGTGGCCGGGCGCTCCTTCTTGAACAGCTCCCACTGGTCTGGGTTGTCCAGGAACGCATTCATGCCGTGGCTGATGGCGTTACGCGTGGTCTCGTTGCCGGCCACGGTCAGCAGGATGAAGAAGAAGCCGAACTCCGTCTCGTCGAGCGACTGCCCGTCGAGGTCGGCGTTGACCAGGGTGGTGACGATGTCCTCGCCCGGGTTCTTACGCTTCTCCTCGGCCATCGTGTAGCCGTATCCGAGGATCTCGGCGTTGGCCTGCTGCGGATCGGTCGTGTAGTCCGGGTCGTCGGCGTTCATCATCGAATTCGACCAGTCGAACAGCTTCTCGCGGTCTTCCTCGGGAACACCGAGGAGATCGGCGATCGCCAGCAGCGGCAGGTCGACGGCGATGTCCTTGACGAAGTCGCCGCTGCCCTTCTCCGCTGCGCGCGTGACGATCTCGCGAGCGGCGTCATCGAGCTTCTCCTCGAGTGAATGCACCGCGCGGGGGGTGAACAGCTTGGAGACCAGCTTGCGAAGACGGGTGTGCTCCGGCGGATCGTGATTGATCAGCAGTGCCTTGGTGATCTCGATCTGCTCAGCGGTCATCTCGTCGTCGAACCGCATGATGACGCCGTTGGCGTTGGTTTCCCAGTCATCGTTGTTCTTCGAGATCTCGCGGACGTGGGCGTGCTTGGAGATCACCCAGTACCCGCCGTCGTGGAAACCACCACCCTTGCCGGGAGCCTGGGCATTCCACCAGACCGGCGCTGTCTTGCGCAGTTGCGCGAACTCCGCCACGGGAATTCCCTGCTCGAGCAGATCGGGGTTGGTGAAATCCCAACCCTCCTGCTCCATGAACGGACACTTCTCGACGACGTCGGAAGCGCTCGTCTGCGCAGAATTCGCCGTGGCCGGCTCGCTGCCGATCGGGGCGCTCTGGGCCTGGGTCACGTCACACCACCTCTGTGAGATTTAGAACCTGTTTCAATCACATTCAAGCACACTGTGACGCGTACGACACCCTCAGACGAGAACTTGTTCTAGTTTTGGCGTCTCCGGTGCCGCTCACCTGCGTATTGGTCGTTCCGCAATGTCATATTCGCCATCCCGCAGGTGCGCAACCGACACCGCGACACCCGGCTCAGGCGGTGACCGCAGAGGCTCCGAACATCCGCCGTAGACGCAAACATAGAACATGTTCTAGCTTGGGTGGAGAGGTCGACGGCGACGCCGTCGATCGTCCCCGTCGTTGAGTACGCTTCGGGGTTCGGTAAGGCAAACAAAGGAGTGGCCATGGGCGTTCCGGTCATCGTGGAAGCGGCGCGCACGCCGATCGGCAAGCGCGGCGGTTGGCTGTCGGGCCTCCACGCCGAGGAGCTGCTCGGCATCGCGCAGCGCGGCGTCATCGAGAAGGCCGGGATCGATCCCGCTCTCGTCGAGCAGGCGATCGGCGGCTGTGTCACCCAGGCCGGCGCGCAGGCCGGCAACATCACGCGTAAGGCGTGGCTGTCGGCGGGTCTGCCCGAGGCGACCGGTGCCACCACCATCGACGCCCAGTGCGGTTCGGCGCAGCAGGCCAACCATCTGATCGCCGGGCTCATCGCCTCCGACGCGATCGACATCGGCATCGCCTGCGGCGTCGAGACGATGACGGTGGTCCCCCTCGGGGCGAACGTGGGCACCAACGCCGGCCCGTATCACGCCGATTCGTGGAACGTCGACATGCCGAACCAGTTCGAGGCCGCCGAACGCATCGCCAAACGTCGCGGCATCACCCGCGCCGACATCGACGCACTGGGCGAACGCAGTCAGCGGCTCGCACGCCAGGCGTGGGACGAAGGCCGCTTCGAGCGAGAGGTGCTGACCTTCAAGGCGCCCGAGCGCACCAAAGAGGGCGAGCTCACCGGCAACATCATCGACGTCAGCCGCGACCAGGGCCTGCGTGACACCACCCTCGACTCGCTCGCCGCTCTCAAGCCCGTCCTCGACGGCGGCATCCACACCGCGGGAACGTCGTCGCAGATCTCCGACGGCGCGGCCGCGGTCCTGATCATGGACGAGGACAAGGCCCGGGCGCTCGGACTGACCCCGCGAGCCCGCATCAAGGCGCAGGCCCTGGTCGGCTCGGAGCCCCACTTCCACCTCGACGGCCCGGTCCAGGCGACCGAACGGGTGCTCGCCAAATCGGGAATGTCGCTGTCCGACATCGACATCGTCGAGATCAACGAAGCATTCGCATCCGTGGTCCTCAGCTGGGCTCGCGTCCACGGCGCCGACATGGACCGGGTCAACGTGAACGGCGGCGCGATCGCCCTCGGACATCCCGTGGGCAGCACCGGGTCTCGCCTCATCACCACCGCCCTGCACGAACTCGAACGCCGCGACGGCCAGACCGCCCTTGTCACGATGTGCGCGGGCGGCGCGATGGCCACCGGCACCATTCTCGAGCGGATCTGACTACCAAGATGCCCGTCTTCGACCCGGACAACAAACCCGCACAACTGGATTCGCCCATAGTCAGCAGGATCATCAAGCTGGGGTCCAAGGCGAACACCGCGCTGTACAAGGTGAGCGGTGGCCGGGTCGGCGGCACCTGGCGCATCGGTGCCGGGTTGAGCAAACCCGCGCCGGTGTGCCTGCTCACGACGATCGGCCGTAAGTCCGGTCAGCCCCGCACGGCTCCCCTGATCTACCTTCGACGCGGCAACGCGTTCGTGGTGGTCGCGTCCCAGGGCGGCGCGGCGAAGAACCCGGCCTGGTATCTCAACCTGCGCGACAACCCGAAGGTCACCATCCAGGTGGGCAAGGACAAACACGACCTTGTCGCGCGCACGGCCACCGATGCCGAGCGGGCACAGTTGTGGCCGGACCTGGTGGACACCTACGCCGACTTCGACACCTACGACGCCTGGACAGACCGCACGATCCCGGTCGTGATCTGCGAGCCGGCTTCCTCCTGAGACGGCCGCTCCGCCGGTTCGGAGTGTTCGACATCAATCTCGCATCCTCCTGAGCGGGTTCCGAGGGCATATTGCCCTTTGTCTCCCTCAGGAGGATGAGTTGTTTCCTGAGGAGAGCCCGCTCACGCCCGGATCATGAACCGGGACGGGCCAGCTCCCGTATCGCCGCACCGGCCCAGGTGTCGAGGAACCGCCGCATCTCCTCGCCACTGCGGGACGATGCGGGATCGATCACCATGGATTGCAGTGTGCGCAGCACGATCTCGGTGATGAGCTCGAGCGCGTCGGCGTCGTAACCCGCCTCGCTCCAGGGCACCTCGAGGCGCTCGACCATCGCCCGTGCGAACCGCCGGGCGTCGTCGGATGTGAACCCTCCGACGACCGGGACGCTCAGCTTGTCCGACCGGAGCAGCAATCCGACGTAATCGTCCTGCTCCAGTTCCTCCAGAACCGCGGCGATCCCCTCGACCAGCGCCGCGTCCGGCCGCTCGATGCCGACCAGGCGCGCCTCGATCCGGGCCAGCAGCCCCTCGACAGCATCGAGCGCCGTCGCCGACAGGAGTTCCTCGGTGCCCGAGAAATAGCGATACACGGTCTGCCGCGTCACGCCGAGTTCGCGGGCAACGTCGGCGATGCTGGTCGCCGTACCGCGGCGGTCGATGGTCGCCCTGGTCGCCGCGAGTATCCGCGACACCGCTTCGGCGTCGTTGACCGGCACGCGGCCACCCCAACCATGAGTTCGCATCAGTTGTCGAGCCTACCGCCGGCCCGCCGCGGGCAGACCATACGCTCAGGTTCATGATGTATGGTGTGGTGACCGGGCACACATACCAGTCTGGTGCGCCCGTCGACGGAAGAGGTTGGACATGACGGCATCCGCAGGGGTCTGCCCGTTCAGCGAGGGCTTCGACTTCACCAACCCCGACCTGCTGGAGCAGGGCATGCCGATCAAGGAGTTCGCCGAGCTCCGGCGCACCGCACCGGTCTGGTGGAATGCGCAGCCCCCGGGGACGTCCGGCTTCACCGACGGCGGGTTCTGGGTCATCTCCCGGCACGCCGACGTCCGCGACATCTCCAGGAACAGCCGGTTGTGGTCGACCAACGCCAAGGGAGCCATTCTCCGTCTGCCCGACTACGTGACCCCCGAGCAGATCGAGTTCACCAAAGCACTCCTGATCAATCACGATCCACCGGAGCACACACGTCTGCGAAAGATCGTGTCGCGCATCTTCACTCCGCGATCCGTCGCGATCCTCAAGGAGAAGCTGGCCGATTCGGCACACGCCATCGTCGAGGCGGCCGCCGCGAAAGACGGCGGCAACTTCGTCGACGACGTCGCCATCCATCTACCGCTGCAAGCAATCCTGGACCTCGTCGGCATTCCCCACGCGGACCGCGAACGGATCTCCCTGCTCGTCGATGCGACCATCAACAACGACGACCCCGACCAGACCATCGACCCGGCGACGGCCAACGCCGAACTCCTCGGTTACGCCTACACGATGGCCGAGGAGCGTCGGAAGAACCCCACCGACGACATCATCACCACGCTGATCCAGGCAGACATCGACGGCGAGGCGATGACCGAGATCGAGTTCGGTTTCTTCATCATCCTGCTCATCACCGCGGGCAACGAGACCACGCGCAACGCGACGTCTCACGGCATGAATGCCTTCCTCGATCACCCCGCCGCATGGGACCTCTACAAACGCGACCGGCCGGCGACCGCGATCGAGGAGATCCTGCGCTGGTCCACTCCCGTCCACGGATTCCAGCGGACCGCGTTGTCCGACACCCGCATCGGCGACGTCGACATCGCCGCCGGACAGCGCGTCGGGTTGTTCTACAGCTCCGCCAACTTCGACGAGGACGTCTTCGACGACCCGTTCAGCTTCGACATCACGCGGGACCCCAACCCGCACCTGTCCTTCGGCGGCAACGGCGCCCATTTCTGCATCGGCGCCAACCTCGCCCGCCTCGAACTCAGCCTGATCTTCAATGCCATCGCCGACACCCTGCCCGACATCTCGCGGGCCGGCGAGATCCGCCGCGTGCGTTCTGGCTGGCTGAACGGGGTCAAGCAGCTCGACGTCGCCTACCACGGCTGAGTGAACACCGAGTCCCTCACCCGGCCCGCGCGTCGTGGCGCGCCCGGTTCTCGAGGACCTCATCCATGTGAGACTCGGCCCACGCCTTCATGATCCGCATGACCTCGTGCAGTGACAGACCCAGTTCGGTCAGCTCATAGGTCACGGTGACCGGGACGGTCGGCGTGACCGTGCGTGTGAGCAGCCCGTCTCGTTCGAGAGAACGCAGCGTCTGCGTCAGCATCTTCTCGCTGACACCGGCAAGGCGCCGCAACAACTCCGAATACCGCATGGCACACGGACCATCGCCGTGTTCGACGCCAGACGGCCCACCTCCGCCCAGCGCGGCGAGGATCAACGCGACCCATTTGTCCGAGATTCGATCGAGCAGCCGGCGACTCGGGCATTCGGCGAGGAACGCGTCATAGTCCGCGCGCGCCCGGGCGCGCTTCTGCGCAGCGGTTTCGGTGGGCATACCGGCATCCTTCCGCGGTGGGTTACGCACTTCGAAGTGCGTACTTCCCTGTGGAGAGTTACCACACCATAGTGGAGCCTGCAGCAGGTGAGCGCAAGAGTTCGCCGCCACCAGAGGGAGTCAGTCCATGAGCACCAACACCTTTCGCGCGGCGGTCGTCCGCGCCCCGTCGGGACCCGATTCGATCGAGATCCTCGACCTTCCCACCCGCGCTCCCGGGCGCGGCGAGGCCCGGATCGCGGTGGCGGCAGCATCGATCAACCCCGTCGACCTCGCGGTGGCCGGAGGGGTCTTCCACCAGCGCGGAGTGATCCCACCGGGACGGCAAGCGGGGCTCGGCTGGGACTTCGCCGGCACGGTCATCGAATCGGGCCCCGGCACCGGCGTCGAACCCGGCGCTCGTGTGGCCGGTGTCGTGACCGGGTTCGACCGCGAGATCGGCGCCTACGCCGACGAAGTGGTCATCGGCGCCTCTGAGTTCGCCGTCGTGCCGGAGGCGCTGGATCTCGTTGCGGCATCCACCATCCCGATCAACGGGCTCGCCGCGGCCCAGATGTTGGACCTGCTCGGCGCCCCCACCCCGGAATCGAACCGACTGCTCGTGACCGGGGCCGCCGGGGTCGTCGGCGGGTACCTGCTCGCGCTCGCCGGCGAGCGCGGCTGGCAGGTCACCGGCCTCGCCCGGGCCGACGACGAGGCCTTCGTCCGGGGGCTCGGTGCCGCGTTCACGACCTCGCCGGACCACCGATGGGATGCGGTGGCCGACGGGGCCGCGATGCAGAGCACCGGTCTCGCCCTGGTGCGCGACGGCGGGAGATTCGTGGGCGTTCAGCCCGGGGCGGCCCCGCAACCCGAGCGCGGTATCTCGGTGCACACGGTCGTGGCGCACGCCGACGGCCGTCTCGGGGACCTACTCGAACGCGCCGCGGCCGGCGCCCTCCCCATCAGGGTGCATGCGACGGTGCCGCTCGACCGGGTCGCCGACGCGCAGAAGGAAGCCGCCAAGCCCGGCGTCCGCGGACGTGTGGTTCTCCTGCCCTGAGACGCCGAGCCGGCGTACCTCCTAGCCGACGCGGCGCTCGGCGTCGGCCCAGTACTGGGCGCGCAGCGCCTTCTTGTCCGGTTTTCCGAGGGCGGTCAGCGGCAGCGACTCGGTGAAGATCACCCGTTTCGGCGACTGCACCGCACCCTTGCGATCCTTGACGGTCTGCTGGATCTCGGCGGTGATCGTCGCTTTCGCGGCATCGTCGGCAGCGGCGTCGGCGCGCAGGACGACGATGGCCGTCACCGCCTCGCCCCACTTCTCGTCGGGGACGCCGATGACACCGACCTGCCCGACCGCCGGATGTTCGGCGACGACGTCCTCGACCTCACGCGGGAACACGTTGAACCCACCGGTGACGATCATGTCCTTGGTGCGGTCGACGATGAACCAGAAGCCGTCCTCGTCCTCGCGGGCCACGTCGCCGGTGCGCAGCCACCCGTCGCGGAAGGTGTCCGCGGTCTGCTCCGGCAGGCCGAGGTAACCACCGGCGAGAAGCGGCCCGGCGACGCAGATCTCACCGGGCTCCCCCTGCGCGACGGGCTTGTCGTCGGGCCCGAGCAGTGCGGTGCGCAGGAACGCCGACGGTCGCCCACAGCTGCTCAGGCGGCGCTGGTCCTCACCCGGCCCCGGATGATCGTCCTTGGCCAGGTAACTGATCACCATCGGCGCCTCGGACTGTCCGTAGTACTGCGCGAAGATCGGGCCGAATCGTTCGATGGCCTCGGCGAGCCGCACGGGATTGATCGGGGACGCACCGTAATACACGGTTTCGAGGGACGACAGGTCGCGTGTGCGGGAATCGGGATGGTCCATCAGCGCGTACAACATCGACGGCACCAGCATCGTGGCGGTGATCTTCTGCTCCTCGATGGTGCGCAGCACCTCCGCCGGATCGAATTTCGAGAGCACCACCATCGATCCGCCCTTCATCAGGGTCGGCACGAAGAACGCCGCACCCGCATGCGACAGCGGGGTGCAGAGCAGGAACCGCGGGTGCTCCGGCCACTCCCATTCGGCGAGCTGGATCTGGGTCATCGTCGACATCGCCCGCGCCGTTCCGATGACGCCCTTGGGTTTTCCGGTCGTGCCACCGGTGTAGGTGATCGAGACGACGTGGTCGGGCGAGAGGTGCGCCGAGACAAGGGGTTTGGGTTCGTATGCCTCGGCCTCGGCGATCACGTCGCGCGCCTGGGCGGCCAGTTGCTCGGGCACCGGGCCGAGTGTGAGCACCTGCTTGAGTCCGGGCACCCGCTCGAGCAGGGCCGCGGCGCGCTCGACGAACATCGGCACCGGATCGATGATGAGCGTCGAGACCCCGGCGTCGGCGAGCACATAGGCGTGGTCGTCGAGGGAGCCCAGGGGGTGCAGCGCGGTGCGCCGCCACCCCTGCGTCTGACCGGCACCGATCACGAACAGGACCTCGGGCCGGTTGAGCGCCAGCAGGCCGACCGCGGTGCCGGTACCCGCACCCAGCCCCTCGAAGGCCTGGATGTAGCGACTGATCGACGCGGCCATCTGACCACCGGTCATCTCGGTGTCGCCCAGCGAGAGCACCGTGCGATCGGCGTGCCGGCGCAGCGCGGCGACCATGAGGTCACCCATATGCGTGCCCCCGCGGAGGTGATCGAAGTCGGTCGGTGCGGTCGTCGTACCCTCGTTCGTCATGCCACTCAGACTAGGACGTGTTCCATCTTCAGGGAAGAATGTCCACCAAAATGACGGAATCCGAGAGTAGAACGTGTTCTATTCGGGCACGTCGGGCGCACCGCTTCGACGCCGCAGGGCCGACGACGCACCGCCGGTGCGTGACCTAGGATCGAACCATGACTGATCTTGACCTCGCCACCGCCCGCCGTGACATCGCCGACGCACTCCTCACCGCGCTGGAGCGCCGCCATGAGGTTCTCGATGCGATCGTCGAGGCGGAGAATCACGACGAGGCGGTCGCCGCGATCGTCGAACTGCTCGGCAAGTCGACACTCGGGGCCGAGGCGATCCTGGACATGAAGCTCGACCAGCTGACCAAGGACGACCGCCGCAAGAACCAGGCCGAGCTCGACGACCTCAACAGTGCGCTGACCTTCACACTTGCCGAACGCCCGGCCAGCAGCGGCGACACCCTCAACCTGCGTCTGTTCGACCCGGCAACCGACGCCGAACTGTTCTCCGCGCGCACCGACGAGGTGGGTACCGCCGGAGACGGCTCCGGTGCACCCGCCGGAGATGTCGCCTCCGAGATCAGCGCCGCCAATGACCGCGTCGACGCGGAGGAGGCCGTGTGGCTCGTCGCAGTCGAGGGCGACTCCAAGGTGGGGTTCGTCTTCGGTGAGCTCAAGGACGGCGAGGTCGACCTGCGGATCTGGATCCACCCGCAGTTCCGCAAGTCCGGATACGGTACCGCCGCACTGCGCAAGGCGCGCTCGGAGATGGCCGCCTACTTCCCCGGCGTACCCATGGTCGTCCGCGCCCCGAGCGCATAAACTTCCACAGACGGACGAACTCACCGCCCCGAGGGGTGGTGAGTTCGTCCGTTTGTGGAGGGTGTGCGGGCAACTCAGGCGGACATCGGACGTGGCAGGCCGAACCGCGCCACGATCGCCCGGATCCGGTTGTCCTCGTCGACGACGAAAGTCTCCGAGACCGGCGCGCCCAGACGTAACGCCTTCGGGCGCACATGCACCACGTATCGCGTTGTGACGCTGTGCCCGTCGGCGGTCGCGGTGAAGTCCGAGATCCGGTGGATGAGGCGGAACTGAGGGCCACGCGCGAGACTCCGGGCGATGTGGGAGCCGTTACGGCCGGTCCGTACGCCCAACTCGACGCGGGTGCAGTCGGGATGCAACCGCACTCCCGACGAATCGTGGCTCACCAGGGCGTCGACATATGCCCGGGCCGCCGCGATCCGTTCGGCAGCCTGATCGTCAGTGGACATGGTCGGCCGCCGAGATCACCGGGCGCCGTAAACCGGCATCGGGACCGGCGCCTTGGCCAGGATCTCCTCGACGACCGGTCCGAGCTCGGCGGCCTCCCAGCGGGAACCCTTGTCGCGCTCGACGCTTCGCTGCCAGCCGTCGGTGACCGAGATCTTACCGCCCTCCACCTCGAAGACCCGTCCGGTGACCGACGCCGACTCCGGCGAACCCAGCCAGACCACGAGCGGGGAGATGTTGGCCGGGTCCATCGCGTCGAACGAACCGTCTGCCGGGGCGGCCATCTGCGCGGCCATCGCGTCACCGGCGCCCATCGTCATCTGCGTGCGGGCCGCGGGAGCGATCGCGTTGACGGTCACACCGTAGGAACCCAGTTCGGCGGCCGCCTGGATGGTGAGGGCGGAGATACCGGCCTTGGCCGCGACGTAATTGCCCTGCCCCACCGAGCCGTACAGACCGGCGCCCGAGCTGGTGTTGATGATGCGTGCCTGCGGGGTCTGCCCGGCCTTGGCCTGTGCGCGCCAGTGCGCGGCCGCATGCCGCAGGCCGACGAAATGCCCCTTGAGGTGCACCCGGATGACCGCGTCCCACTCCTCCTCGGACAGCGACACCAGCATGCGGTCCCGTACGAAGCCCGCGTTGTTGACCAGGACGTCGAGCCGGCCGAACGCGCTCAGTGCGGTCTCGACCATCGCGCCGCCCGACTCCCAGTCGGCGACGTCGCCGACCGATGCCACGGCCTCGCCGCCGGCGGCGACGATCTCGTCGACGACCTGGGCAGCCGAATCCTCGGCGTAGTCGTTGACGACCACTTTGGCCCCGTCCGCGGCGAACGCGAGGGCGTGCGCGCGTCCGATGCCCTGCCCTGCGCCGGTCACGATGACGACGCGACCCTCGTTCAACTTGTCACTCAAAGCTTTTCCTTTCGAACTGCACGAAACGTGAAACCCGGGAACTCGAGACCTGAGGCTTCGAGACCTGGGGGCTTCGAGACCTGGGGAACTCAAAACCTGGGGGAATTCAGACTGCGTTACCGGCGGTCGCGGCGTCGAGGAATGCCGGTTTCTCACCGCCGCCGTGCACCGTGAGCGTGGAACCGCTGATGTAACCCGCGAGCGGCGACAACAGGAATGCCACCGCGTTACCGACGTCGACCGGTGTCGCCATCCTGCCCATCGGGATGGTCTCGCCGACGGCGGCGACCCCGGCGTCGTCGCCGTAGTGCAGGTGCGACTGTTCGGTCATCACCGGCCCGGCCACCACCGAGTTGACCCGCACCTTCGGCGCCCACTCGACGGCCAGCGAGGTCATCAGGTTGTCGAGGCCGGCCTTGGCCGCGCCGTACGCCGACGTCCCGGGCGACGGCCGGTGACCGCTGACACTCGAGACGTTGACGATGGCCCCACCCTCGGGCTGGCACTGCATGCGGGCGTTGGCCGCCCGGGCCACCGCGAGTGGAGCCAGCAGGTTGAGGTCGACGATCTTGCTCGCGAACCGCACCGAGGCATCGGCGGCCAGCGCGAACGGCGAGCCGCCCGCATTGTTGACCACGCCGTCGATACGTCCGGCGCGATCGATGATCTCGGAGATCATCGCCTCGACAGCGGCGGCGTCGCGGACGTCGCAGGACACGAAATCGACCTCGCGGAGATCCTCGGCGAGGTTGTCGGCACTACGTCCGCAGATGACCGGCCGGGCGCCCAGCGAGCCGAGCACGCGCGTGATGCCGGCCCCCACTCCGCGTGCACCACCGGTGACCAGCACGACCTTCCCTACCAGGCCCAGCTCTGCCTGTGACTGCGTCTGCATGGGTGCTACCCTACCAAACAACCAAGCACTTGCTTGGTCCGCGTTCGGAGGCCACTCTCGGCCACCGAGCAGCCCCACGAGAGGAGCCCGCGTGCCGATCACCACGACACGTTCCGAATCCGGGATCGTGACGGTCACCGTCGACTATCCGCCGGTCAACGCACTGCCGTCGGCCGCATGGTTCGAACTCGCCGACGCCATCACCGCGGCCGGCCAGGACCCGACCACCCATGTGGTGGTCCTGCGCGCCGAGGGACGCGGATTCAACGCAGGCGTCGACATCAAGGAGATGCAGGCCACCGACGGCTTCGACGCATTGATCGGCGCCAACCGCGGATGCGCTGCCGCCTTCAGTGCGGTTTATGACTGTGCGGTCCCGGTTGTCGTCGCCGTCAACGGTTTCTGCGTGGGCGGCGGCATCGGCCTGGTCGGCAACGCCGACGTCATCGTCGCCTCCGACGACGCGGTCTTCGGCCTGCCCGAGGTGGACCGCGGAGCGCTCGGAGCCGCAACACATCTCGCGCGCCTGGTGCCGCAGCACATGATGCGCACGCTCTACTTCACCGCCAAGAACGTGACCGCCCAGCAGCTCGAGCACTTCGGATCGGTCTACCGCGTCGTGCCACGAGAAGAACTGCTCGACGCCGCCCTCGAGGTCGCCGAGGCGATCGCCGCCAAGGACACCAGGGTGATCCGGGCGGCCAAGGAAGCCATCAACCACATCGACCCGATCGATGTGAAGGCCAGCTACCGCCTCGAACAGGGTTTCACCTTCGAACTGAACCTGGCCGGCGTCGCCGACGAGCATCGCGATGCCTTCGTCTCCACCGGAAAACCGCTCGCCTCGAATGCTTCTGGTCCGAATTCTGCCAACGGAGGACACGCCTGACATGCCAACCGACAAGACAAGCACCTTCGACGAGGTCGTCGCCGAGCTGCGCGACGGCATGACCATCGGCATCGGCGGCTGGGGATCGCGGCGCAAGCCGATGGCCCTCATCCGCGCCATCGCACGCTCGGAGGTCAAGGACCTCACGGTGGTGACCTACGGCGGCCCCGACCTCGGATTGCTCTGTGCCGCAGGAAAGGTACGCCGCGCCTACTACGGATTCGTGTCCCTCGACTCCGCCCCGTTCTACGATCCGTGGTTCGCCAAGGCACGCACCAACGGTGAGATCGAGGTGCGCGAGATGGACGAGGGCATGGTCAAGTGCGGCCTCGAGGCCGCCGCGGCCCGCCTGCCCTTCCTACCGATCCGGGCCGGACTCGGCTCCGACGTCCTGAAGTTCTGGGAAGGCGAGCTCAAGACCGTGGAGTCGCCCTACCCCGACGCCGACGGCCGGACCCAGACACTGGTGGCGATGCCCGCGTTGAAGCTCGACGCCGCATTCGTCCACCTCGACCTTGCCGACGCCCACGGCAACGCCGCCTACACCGGCGTCGACCCGTACTTCGACGACCTCTACTGCGCGGCCGCCGAACGTCGATACGTCGAGACCGATCAGCTCGTGTCGACCGAGGTGCTGGTCAAAACCGTTCCGCACCAGCGTCTGCTGCTCAACCGCATGAACGTCGACCGGGTCGTGCACGCACCCAACGGTGCGCACTTCACCTTCGCGGGTGACTACGGCCGCGACGAGAAGTTCCAGCAGTTCTATGTCGCCAGCGCCAAGGAGCCCGACACCTGGGAGGCGTTCTCACGCAGGTTCCTCCAGGTCGACGAGGAGACATACCAGCGCGAAGTGACCGCGTGGCAGGCCGAGCAGAAGGAGAACGACCAGTGAGCACCGCCGAGACCCAGACGCAGGCCGAACCCGTCGAAGCCACTCGCGCCGAATACTGCGTGATCTCCTGCGCCGACATCTTCGCCGGCGCGGGCGAGATCATGGCGTCGCCGATGGCACCGGTTCCCCTGCTCGGCGCTCGCCTCGCACGACTCACCACCGAGCCCGACCTGCTGATCACCGACGGTGAGGCGCTGATCTTCGCCGACACCCCGCCGATCGGCAAGACCGGACCGATCGAGGGCTGGATGCCGTTCCGCAAGGTCTTCGACGTCGTCGCGTCGGGCCGTCGCCATGTGGTGATGGGCGCCAACCAGATCGACCGGTACGGCAATCAGAACCTGTCGGCGTTCGGACCGCTGCAGAAGCCGACACGGCAGATGTTCGGCGTGCGCGGCGCGCCCGGCAACACCATCAACCACCCGACGAGCTACTGGGTGCCCCGCCACTCCGCACGGGTCTTCGGAGACACGGTCGACATCGTGTCCGGCGTCGGCTTCGACAAGGTCGATCCCGAGAACCCAGCCTTCGACGACCTGAACATCCATCGTGTCGTCACCAACCTCGGTGTGTTCGACTTCGGCGGCGAGGGCCACACGATGCGTGCGGTGTCACTGCATCCCGGCGTCACCGCCGACGAGGTCGCCGAGAACACGTCCTTCGAGGTGGCCGGACTTGCCGAGGCTCCCGAGACCCGGCAGCCGACCGCCGAGGAACTCACGTTGATCCGGGACGTGCTCGATCCCAAGGGCATTCGGAACAAGGAAGTTCGATGACCACCAGCCCCGCAGGCGCACAACCGAGTCCGGCCCGTGCGGCAGGACTCACGACACCGTTCACCGAGCTCGTCGGCATCGAGTACCCGATCGTGCAGACCGGCATGGGCTGGGTGTCCGGCCCGTCGTTGACCTCGGCGACGTCGAATGCCGGCGGCCTGGGAATTCTCGCCTCGGCGACGATGACCTTCGCCGAGCTCGAGACCGCCATCGCGAAGACGAAGTCGCTGACCGACAAGCCGTTCGGCGTCAACATGCGCGCCGACGCCACCGACGCACCGGAACGGATCGACCTGCTGATCCGCGAAGGGGTGAAGGTCGCGTCATTCGCGCTGGCCCCCAAACCGGAGCTCATCGCCAAGCTCAAGGACCACGGCATCGTCGTGATCCCGTCGATCGGTGCGGCCAAGCACGCGGTCAAGGTCGCCTCATGGGGTGCCGACGCGGTGATCGTGCAGGGCGGCGAAGGCGGCGGCCACACCGGACCCGTCGCCACCACGCTGTTGCTGCCGTCGGTGCTGGATGCGCTGGCGGCCAAGGGGATCGACATGCCCGTGGTCGCCGCAGGCGGATTCTTCGACGGTCGCGGTCTGGCCGCCTCGCTGGCATATGGAGCACAGGGCGTCGCCATGGGCACGCGCTTCCTGCTGACCTCCGACAGCGCCGTGCCCGACTCGGTCAAGCAGGAATACCTGGCGCGGGGACTCAACGACACCGTGGTCTCGGTGAAGGTCGACGGCATGCCGCACCGCGTACTGCGCACCCCGCTGGTGGAAGCGCTCGAGAGCGGCAGCCCGGTGAGGGCACTGGTCGCGGCCGCGCGAAATGCCAACGAGTTCAAGCAGATGACCGGCATGCACTGGAGCACCATGCTCAAAGACGGTCGCACGATGAAGAAGTCGGGCGAGCGTACGTGGCAGCAGGTCATCATGGCCGGCAACACCCCGATGCTGCTGAAAGCCGGTCTGGTCGACGGCGATACACGCGCAGGCGTGCTGGCGTCGGGTCAGGCCGTCGGCATGATCGAGGACCTGCCCAGCTGCGATGAGCTCATCCAGTCGATCATGACCCAGGCCCATGAACGGCTGAAGACGCTGGGGTCGCTGGGCTGACGCCCGCACTCTCGCACTGATCGATCCGTATGACGTTGTGCCCGCATCCCGGGCACAACGTCATACGCGTTTCACCCCTATGGCGTGAGCACCCAACCGGCCGCAGCGGTGCGCTGATTCCAGAACTCGGTGTAACGCCCACCGCGGGTGAGTAGTTCGTCGTGGGTGCCGATGTCGTCGACACCGCCCTGGTCGTCGAGCACGACGATCTGGTCGGCGGCGATCACCGTGGACAGCTTGTGCGCGATGACGAGCACGGTGCTGCGGTCGGCCAGGCGGCGGATCGACTCCGCGACATGGGATTCGTTCTCCGGGTCGAGCGCGCTGGTCGCCTCGTCGAAGAGCACGATCGGGGCATCCTTGAGGAGCGCACGTGCGATCGAGACACGTTGCCGCTCACCGCCGGACAGCGCAGAACCGCCTTCGCCGACCACGGTGTCCCAACCACTGGGCAGACGTTCGACGATGGAGGTGACACCCGCGGTCTCCGCGGCCGCGCGGATCTCGTCGTCGGTGGCGTCGGGCCGGCCGAGTTTGATGTTCTCCCACAGGGTGTCGTCGAAGAGGTAGACGTCCTGGAACACCTGGGACAACTGCCCCATCAGGGCGCCCGTCTCCTGCTCGCGGACGTCGACGCCGCCGACCTTCACGGCGCCGCCGTCGACATCGTAGAAGCGGGCGATGAGCCGGAAGATCGTCGACTTGCCCGAACCCGACGGCCCGACGAGCGCGGTCATCGTGCCCGGGCGTGCGCGCAGCGACACGTTGCGCAACACCTGCTGGGTGTCGTCGTAACCGAAAGCGACACCGTCGAGTTCGACGGCGCCGGGCTCGGTGATCGGTGTGGGCTGCTCCGGTGCGGGCATGCGGTCGGTGTCGAGGACACCGGTGATGCGGTTGATCTCGTCGGTCGACATGCGCAGCGTCGATCCGAGTTCGGCGAGTTCGCCGATGGGGCCGAAGAAGCGCGCCGCCAGGCCGAAGACCGCGACCAGCAGCGCCGGCTCGATGGAGCCGGACACCGCCAGCCACGCACCGAGCGCGAGCACGGCGCTGAACACGAGCTGCACCGACAACCCGTTGAGCAGGATGCCCAGGATCGACCGCCACAGCATCGACTTGCCCACGCGCGCCTGCTGTCCGAGAGCCTCGGCCAAGGGGGCGTGGGCGGAGTCGGCGTCGCCGAATGCACGCAACACGGCCTGGCAGCGGGCGAACTCCAGCACCCGATTGTTGACCTTGACGGCCTCGGCCCGCTTGCGGCCCTCGGCTTTCGAGAGGAACCGGCTGGACACCTTGCCGACATACATCAGGAGCAGCGTCCCGGCGACCATCAACAGCCCGATCCGCCAGTCGAAGAAGCAGATCCCGAGAACGACGACGACCGAACTGACCGTGTTCACCACGACCGGGGTGATGTAGTGCGCGCCGGTGCTGCCGACGAACATCGTGCCCTTGACCGCGATCTGGGAGACATCACCGATGCGGTCGCGGGTGAACCAGCCGAGCGGCAGGGTCACCATGTGGTCACCGAGACGGTGATGCAGCATCCGCATCGCATACAGCGCCATGGTCATGCCCTTGTGGGACTGGATGTACGCGCTGACCGCGCAGATGACGGTGAGAACCGCCAACGGCCACAACCACATCGCCGCGGCCGAGAGATCGCCGGTGAGCAGGTGTTTCACGATCGGCACCAACGTCAGCATCGCCAGGCCCTGCGCGACGCCGTAGACGACGACCCAGCTGAGGAAGACGACCATGCGGGCGCGTTCGGAGCCCAGGATCGTGTAGAAACCGCGGATCATCGTGTCACCTCGTTCGTCGCGGTGACCGCGCCGCGCGCGATCTCCTCGTCCCGTCGACTGGTTCCGGCCTCGTAGCTGGCCCACATCGTCGCGTACAGACCGCCGCGGGCGACCAGGTCGTCCTGACGGCCCTGTTCGACGACGCGACCGCGGTCGAGCACGACGATGTTGTCGGCGTGGGTGATCGAGCCCAGCCGGTGCGCGATGACGAGCACGGTGCGCCCTGCCATCAGGACACCGATCGCCTGCTGGATCTGGGCCTCCGACTCGGGATCGGCGAAGGCGGTCGCCTCGTCGAGCACCAGGATCGGGGGATCGGCCAGCAGTGCGCGGGCGATCGAGATCCGTTGCGCCTCACCGCCGGAGAAATGCGCGCCGTCGCCGACGACGGAGTCGTAGCCGTCCGGCAGTTCCAGGATGCGTTCGTGGATCTGCGCCGCACGGGCCGCGTCGTAGACCTGCTCGTCGGAGGCCTCGGGACGGCCGAGTCGGATGTTGTCGCGTACCGACATCGTCAGCAGCTGCACGTCCTGCAACACGAATCCCACGTGGCGGTAGAGCTCGCTCGTCGCGATGTCGCGGACATCGACCCCACCGATGCGCACGGCACCGGAGTCCGGATCGCCGAACCGCGGCAACAGGGTGGCGAGGGTCGACTTGCCGCTGCCCGACGGGCCCACGAGCGCGGTCACGGTGCCCTCGGCGAGTTCGACGCTGACGCCGTCGAGCGCCTTCACACCCGACGGCACGCCGAGGCGCGGCGGATAGGTGAAGTGCACGTTCTCGATCCGCACGTCGTGGCCCGCGGGCACCTGCGGCTTCTCCGGGACGGCCAGCTCGGGCTCGGCGAGCAGGCCGGCGATGCGCAACGCCGCCGCCGAGGCCTGCTGCCGGGTGTGCACGGCCGTCGACACGGTCAGCAGCGCGGTCGGCAGGACCATCGCGATCAGCGTCGAACCGACCAGTTCGATCGGCGTCACCCAGCCGGAGTCCACGAACCAGTAGCCGACGCCCAGATTGACCAGCAGGATCAGCGGTGCGCTGATCAACACCGTCGTGATGGCCTGGACGCGCAGCATCGGGCCCATGTATCCGGCGAAGTCGTCGTTGAACTCGTCGGCGGCATCGACGAAACGACGATGCGCCTTGCCCGTCTGCCCGAAGGTCTTCACCACGGCCACACCGGCGATGAACTCGACGATGGTGGCGCTGATACGCGCCACCCCCTTGTCCATCTTCTCCATCTCGGCGGTCAGGTCGCGCGCCATGTAGGAGTACGTCAGGGCGTAGAGCGGCACCGTGGCGACGGCCAGCAGACCGAGACGCCAGTCCAGGACGAAGCAGTAGACGAGCGCGAACAGCGGCGACAGGATCGCCGCGGTCGCCTCGACGGTCGCGTGCGCGACGAGATAGTGCAGATCGGCGACGTCGTTCTGCACCGACTTGCGGACCGCACCCGAACTCGTCCGGCTGAACCAGCCGAGCGGCAGCCGACCGAGCTTGTCGGCGATGCGGATTCGAAGTTGCGCCTGCAGGTCGAGGTCGGCGAAATGGGTGATCGCCAGGGCCAGGAAGCTGAAGGCGGCGCGCGCCGCGAGACCGGCGACGACCAGCCAGACGACCAGCCAGACCCGTCCGGAGTCGACCGGTCCCGGTTCCAGGAGGGCGCGGCCGAGCTCGACGATGCCGATGAACGGCACGACGGTGGCGGCCGAGGCGATGATCTGGACGAGCTGGGCGAGGGTGGTCCGCGTCTTCACCGGGGCGAGGACGTCGGCGAGAGCCGCGGCCTTCGCCTTGGCCTCCGCTCGAGCGGCGGTCCGGGCGGCTTTCGGATCGTCGGGGACACCCGCGGATTCCTGCGCTGATGTCGGTGCGGCCACATCGGTTCCGCCAATTGTCATATCCGCACAATAACGGCAGCCGGTCGAGTAAGGAAAGCTACCCTAACTCGCACCGGAATCCCATGAGGGAGAGACCCGGAGCGGCGGGCCTCAGCGCGGCAGGATGCCGTCGAGTACGACCGACAGGTACTGGTCGGCGATCAGCTCGACCGACATCGAACCGCCGGGGCGATACCACCGCACGGCGACCCAGACGGTGTCCCGCATGAACCGGTAGACGAGTTCGACGTCGAGGTCGGCACGGAACTCCCCGTCGTCGACGCCGCGCTGCAGCACCGACTGCCACAGCTTGCGGAACTCGGTGTTGCGCTCGGAGATGTAGGCGAACCGGTCCTGGCCGGCGAGGCGCTTGGCCTCGTCCTGATAGATCGCGACCGCGTTGCGCTCGGCGTCGATGGACTCGAACGACGCGATCACGAGCCCGCGGAGGGTGTCGGTCGCGGTGCGTCCGGCGCCGGCGATCTGCCGGTAGCGGGCGAAGAGGTCGTCGAGGAATCGTCGGAGGATCTCGTCGACCATCGACTCCTTGGAGTCGAAATGGTGATAGAGGCTGCCCGAGAGGATGCCTGCGGCGTCGGCGATGTCACGGACCGTCGTCGAGCGTAGGCCCTGTTCGGCGAACATCTGCGCGGCCGTCGCCAACAGCTCGTCGCGGCGCGATGAACGCGCCGGCGTTTGCGGCCCGGTAGCGGTCCGGGCTCGGGTCTGACCACGTGGTGACAAGCGCATCCTCCTGAGAGTGTGCACTCACCCTAACAAGCGCTTGGCCGGGACCGTCATCGACGATCCCGGCCAAGACCCCGCGAACCTAGGCGCCCAGGCGCTTGCGCACCTTCTTCATGGCGCGGGTGTTGAAGAACTTCCAGAGCTTGAGCTGGTTGTTCGTCATCTTCGTGTCCTTGGGCAGGAACGGCGGCGACATCATCTCGGCGACCGTGATCGGCAGCGTCGAGAAGGCGACCGCACGCGCGTGGCTGAAGGTCTCGAAGCCCGTCTTCCCGTGGTAACCGCCCATGCCGCTGCGTCCCACGCCGCCGAACGGCAGCTCACCGCTGAACAGGTGGATGGCGAAGTCGTTGCCGTTGATCGAGCCGCTGCGGGTGTTGTCGGCGAGCTTGGTGAACCGCTCGTTCTGGTCGCCGCACCAGTACATCGTCAGCGGATGCGGGTGCGAGCTGATGTGGCTGATGACCTCGGACAGTTCGCGGTAGGGATACACCGTCAGCACCGGACCGAAGACCTCGTCCTCCTCGATCTTCATGCCGGCCTTGACCCCGGTGAGCAGGGTCGGCGGGATCTTGCGGCGCTCGGCGTTCGGGAGCGGCTCGCCGCCCGGGATGACCTGACGCTTGGTGGCGCCGAGGCTCTCGGCGTCCTCGATCAGGCCGACGATGCGCTCGTAGTTCTTCTGGTTGATCGTCGAGGTGAACTGATCGTTGTCATAGATCGACGGGAAGTTCTTGGTCCACCGCGCGACGACCTTGTCGGTGAACTCGCCGAGCTTGGCCTCCGGGACGAAGACGTAGTCGGGGCACAGGCAGACCTGGCCGCCGTTGACCAGGCGGGCGTCGGCGAGCATGGTCGCGGCCTTGTCGATGTCGGCGTCGATGTCGACGACCGCCGGATTCTTGCCGCCGAGTTCGAGGGTCACCGGGATCAGGTTCTTGGCGGCCTCCTGGGCCACCGAGGCACCGACCTCGGGTGAGCCGGTGAAGAACATGTGGTCGACCTTGAGCTTGGCGAAGTCCGAACCCGAACCGTGCTTGGAGGTGACGACCGCGAGCTCTTCGATGGAGAAGTAGTTGGGTGCGTGCTTGGCGATGACGTCGGTGGTGCGCGCGGTGACCGAGGACGGGCGCATCAGGACACGGTTACCCGCGGCGAACGCCGAGCCCGCGGGCACGATGGTCAGCTGGAGCGGGAAGTTCCAGGGCCCCATGATGCCCACCACGCCGAGCGGGTCGTGGCGGACGCTCTGCTTGTAACCCAGCAGGCCCTGCACCTTGGCGAACTTGGACTCTTCCATCCAGTCCTTGACGCCGCGGCGCTGGTGGGCGAGGTCGATCATGCAGCCCGCGACGTCGGCGGCCAGCGACAGTTCACGCGGTCGTGAGCCGAAGTCCTCGGCCAGTGCGGCGGCGATCTCGTCGGCGTTGTCGAGCAGCAGGGCCGCCAGCCTGGTGATGCGGTCGATGCGGGTGTCGGCGTCGGGAATCCCGTCCCGCAGGAACGCGGCCCGCTGGATCTCGACCAGTTCGGTCAACGTGTGCGCTTCCGACGAGACGCCGCGCGTCGCGCCGGGCGCCCCGGTGCTGGTGTGTTCAGCGGGCTTGGTCATCGAGGTCCCCTCAAGGTAGTTCGTGGTGCAGTGTGATCATGCGACGTTGGAACAAAAATGTCCGCCTGTCCCACACCATAGTATGCGCCAGATCACACCGCACCGCGGGCAAGGCCGTAGTCCGAAGGGTACGACGACGGCACCGAAACGTCGAGGTCCCCCGTGCGGGAGACCTCGACGTGCGTTTTTCGGGTGTTCAGTTCTGAGAAGAGGTGCTCAGCCGAGCCGCTCGATGATGGTGACGTTGGCGGTCCCGCCGCCTTCACACCGCGGCTGACCGCCGCAGCTCAGCCCAGCCGCTCGATGATGGTGACGTTGGCGGTCCCGCCGCCCTCACACATCGTCTGGAGGCCGTAGCGGCCGCCGGTGCGTTCGAGTTCGTTGAGCAGGGTCGCGAAGAGCTTGGCTCCGGTCGCGCCGAGGGGGTGACCCAGCGCGATGGCGCCGCCGTTGGGGTTGACCTTCGCCGGGTCTGCGCCGGTCTCTTTCAGCCAGGCCAGTACGACTGGCGCGAACGCCTCGTTGATCTCCACGACGTCGATGTCGTCGATGGACATGCCGGTCTTGTCCAGGGCGTATTTGGTGGCCGGGATGGGTGCCGACAGCATCATGACGGGGTCGTCGCCGCGCACCGACATGTGGTGGATCCGGGCGCGCGGGGTGAGACCGTACTCTTTCAGCGCCCGCTCGGATACGACGAGTGTGGCCGCCGATCCGTCGGAGATCTGTGAGGCGACCGCGGCCGTGAGGCGCGATCCCTCGGCGAGCGGCTGCAGCCCGGCCATCTTCTCCATCGAGGTCTCGCGGGGGCATTCGTCGACGACGCAGTCTCCGAGCGGGATGTTCTCGTTGTCGAAGCGACCGGCGGCGATGGCGGCGCGGGCACGCTCATGTGACTGCAGCGCCCAGCGTTCCATGTCCTCCCGACTGATGTCCCACTTGTCGGCCATCATGCCCGCGCCGACGAACTGGGACACCTCGGCATCCCCGAAGCGCTTGCGCCAACCGGTGGATTCGGCGGTGGGAGTGGTGAATCCGAACTCCTGGCCGGCGATCATGGCCTGCGAGATGGGGATGGCGCTCATGTTCTGCACGCCACCGGCGACGACGACGTCCTGCGTGCCGCTCATGACGCCCTGCGCGGCGAAGTGGATGGCCTGCTGGCTGGACCCGCACTGACGGTCCACGGTGGTGCCCGGGATGTCCAGGGGCAGCCCCGCAGCCAGCCATGCGGTGCGCGCGATGTTGCCCGCCTGCGGGCCGATGGCGTCGACGCAACCGAAGACCACGTCGTCGACGACATTCGGGTCGATCCCGGTGCGCTCGACGAGCGCGGAGATGATGTGTGCGCCGAGGTCGGCGGGGTGGGTTTTGGCGAGCGAGCCGTTGCGCTTGCCGACGGGGGTGCGGATGGCGTCGACGATGTAGGCCTGCGGCGTGGTCATGGGGACTCCTTCAAGTGGATGGTGCCGGCGGGCAACCGGTTTCAGGCTCGCTGACTGGAGATCGAGACGACCTCGCCGGTCAGGTAGGTGGTGTAGTCGCTGGCCAGCATCGCGACGGTCGCGGCGACCTCCCAGACCTCGGCGGCCCGGCCGTAGGCTTCCTTGGCGGCCAGCTCGTCGAGCAGGTCGTCGCTGGTGACCTTCGCGAGGAACGGGTGTTTGGCGATCGACGGCGCGATCGCGTTGATGCGGACGCCGACGTCGGCGGCTTCGATTGCCGAACAACGGGTCAGTGCCATCACCCCGGCCTTGGCCGCGGCGTAATGCGCCTGTCCGCGCTGGGCACGCCACCCGAGGACCGAGGCGTTGTTGACGATCACGCCGTTGTGCTCGACCGACCCGAAGTACCGGAGTGCGGCCCGGGTGGCGCGGAAGGTACCGGTCAACGTGATGTCGAGGACGCGATCCCATTCCTCGTCGGTCATCTCGGCGACCGGTGTCTCACCGCCGAGGCCGGCGTTGTTGACCAGCACGTCGATGCGCCCGAGTTCGGTTGCGGCATCGGCGATCAGCGCGTCGACCTCGGCGGTCACCTGCACGTTGCAGGTGCGCTGGGTGACGGTCCGTTCGGGGAATTCCGCGGACAGCTTGGCGGCGGCCTCCCCGAGGCGTCGTTCGTGCCAGTCGCTGATCAGGACGTCGGCGCCTTCGAGCAGAGCGCGCCGCGCCGAGGCGAAGCCGATTCCGGTGCCGGCCGCCGCGGTGACCACCACCTTCTTGCCGAGCAGCAGGTTGTGCCCGGGCGTCTCGGCCGGCGGGGTGGCCAGCGGGGAGATCACTCGCGAATCTGCTGTGCCCAGATCGGTGGGGGTCATGTCAGCGTGCCTCTCGGGGAAGGCCGAGCACTCGCTCGGCGATGATGTTGCGCTGTACCTCGTTCGAGCCGCCGTAGATCGTGTCGGCACGGGTGAACAGGTAGAGCCGTTGCCATTCGTCGAGTTCGACGTGTTCGGGGTCGGCGATGTCGTTGACCTTGCCCTCGGCGGTCGCGGCCGGACCGATCAGCGACGGTGCCCCGACGACGTCCATCGCCAGTTCGCCGAGATCGCGATGCCAGTTGGCCCACAACAGCTTCGACACCGACGCAGCGCCTGCTTGCGATGTCACGTCGCCGTCCAGCGTCCGTTGTGCGTGTGCCCGCATGACTTTCAGCCCGATGTCGGCACGGGCGAGCCTCGAGGCGAGTTCGGGATCGTCGAGGGCACCGTTGCCGCGTGCGACGTCCACGAGATTGTCCAGTTCACGAGCGAAGCCGACCTGCTGGCCCAGCGTGGACACGCCGCGTTCGAACTGCAACAGACCCATAGCGACCTTCCAGCCGTCGCCGGGTTCGCCGACGATCAGGTCGGCGTCGGTCTGCGCGTCGTCGAAGAAGACCTCGTTGAATTCGGAAGTGCCGGTGAGCTGTTGGATCGGCCGGACGGTGATCCCGGGTTGGTCGAGCGGCACGAGCAGGAAACTCAGGCCCGCATGCCTCTGCGAACCCTGCTCGGTCCGGGCGATCACGAACACCCATTGCGCGACGTGCGCGAGCGAGGTCCAGATCTTCTGTCCGTTGATGACCCATTTGCCGTCGTCGAGACGGGCCGATGTCGAGACGCCTGCCAGGTCGGAGCCGGCCCCGGGCTCGGAGTAGCCCTGCGACCACAACTCGGTGACGTCGACGATGTGCGGGAGGAAACGCTTCTTCTGCTCGGCGGTCCCGAACTCGATGAGCGTCGGCCCGAGCAGTTCCTCCCCCAGGTGGTTCACGCGGGCGGGGGCATTCGCGCGGGCGTATTCGCGATGGAAGATGATCCGCTGCTCGAGAGTCGCGCCGCGCCCGCCGTATTCGGTCGGCCAGCCGATGCAGGTCCACCCGGCCCGCGCGAGGTGACGGTCCCATTCGAGACGTTCGGCAAAGAACTCGTGTTCACTGCCGGGACCGCCACGGCCCTTCAGGGAGGCGAAATCGCCGGCCAGGTTCTCGTCGAGCCAGGTACGCACGGCCGCTGCGAACACGGCTGCGGAATCGGGCGTCGTCTTCGCCCATTCGCCCAGGTCGACGGCACGATCGGCGAGATTGATCGAGGTCATGTGCGCTAGCATAACGCACCAAGCAAGTGCTAGGTTGGGCGCATGGCGCAGACCTCCCTGCTCGGGAAACTCTCCGCGATCACGACTCCGGCCGCACTGCAGCATGCCGCGCACAGCTGGCCCGACCGTATCGCCCTCATCGACGGTCAGTGGCACCCTTCGTCACATCCGACGCCCGAATCGACACCGAAGCTCGAATCGACACCGAAGCTCGAATTGACGTGGGCGCAGTTCCACGACGCCGTCCGCGCCTTCGCCGGCGCGCTCGTGGCTTCGGGGATCGAGGCCGGCGACCGGATCGCGGTCTGGTCACCCAACAGCTACCACTGGCCGATCGCCGCACTCGGCGTCCACTACGCCGGGGCGACGCTCGTCCCCCTGAACACGCGGTACACCGCAGGCGAGGCGGTCGAGATCATCGAGCGTTCCGGCGCCGAGGGCGTCGTCGTCTCGGGTGAGTTCCTCGGTGCCGATCACGCCGCCGAGTTGCTGCGGGACCACCGGGGGTCGATGCCGGACCTGGTGGTGCGGGTGCCGTTGTCGCAGTCGGCGCCGGCGCCGGAAGGAGCGGTGGACTGGCCCGACTTCCTCGAACGTGGGACCGCGGAGTCCTTGGCCGAGGCGGATCGTCGAGCCGCGGCGGTGTCCCCCGACGACATCTCCGACATCCTCTTCACCTCGGGCACCACCGGAAAGTCCAAGGGTGTCCTGGCGACCCACCGTCAGACCGTCACCGGCTCGCACGGCTGGGGCGCCAACGCGGGCCTGCATCCCGGTGACCGCTACCTGATGGTCAATCCGTACTTCCACACGTTCGGCTACAAGGCGGGCATCCTGCCGTGCGTCCTGTTCGGCGTCGCGATGCTGCCGCTGGCCGTGTACTCGCCTCAGCAGGCGATGAAGCTCGTGTCCGACGAGGGCGCGACCGTCTTCCCCGGTGCGCCGACGATCTTCCAGACCATCCTCGACGACCCCCAACGCGCCGACCACGACCTGTCCACGCTGCGCATCGTCATCACCGGCGCGGCGATCGTGCCGGTCGTCCTCGTCGAACGTCTTCAGAAAGACCTGGGTGTCGACACCGTCATCACGGCGTACGGCCTCACCGAGGCGAGCGGGTTCGTCTCCACGTGCACCGCGGAGGACGACGACGAGACCGTCGCCAACACCTGCGGACGGGCGTTCCCGGGTATGGAGATCAAACTCTCCGACGACGGCGAGGTGCTCGCCCGCGGCGACATGGTGATGGTCGGCTACCTCGACGACCCGGAGTCCACCGCGCAGACCATCGATGCCGACGGCTGGCTCCACACCGGAGACATCGGGACGCTGGACGAACGCGGCAATCTCACGATCACCGATCGCCTCAAGGACATGTACATCTCCGGCGGGTTCAACGTGTACCCCGCCGAGGTCGAGCAGACCCTCGCCCGGCTCGAGGGCGTCACCGAATCGGCCGTCATCGGCGTCCCCGACGCCCGGCTCGGCGAGGTGGGACGTGCTTATCTGACGCTCCGTGAGGGCACCGACCTCGACGAGGAGACGGTCATCGCCTACGCCAAGCAGCACCTCGCGAACTTCAAGGTCCCGCGGTCGGTGGTGTTCGTCGAGGAGTTCCCGCGCAACGCCGCGGGCAAGATCCTCAAGCGCAACCTCACCTAGCGGGATTTCGTAGCGACAATGCGCGCCATATGCGCACTGTCGCTACGGATCGCGAGGCGGGAACCGGTTTCGCGTCCGAACCGGCTAGTGGGTCCGGATCGCTCGCGGTGTGTTCCGGGTGGCGGACCGGACCGTCGACGACCGGATGAGGATGCGGATGGCGGTACTCCGCACCGGCCCCGATGCAGCGCTCGCCGGCGGAGCCGCCGCGTGGTGGCACGGGCTTGTCCCGAAGGCTCCCGGCGTGCCCGTTGTGGTGGCACCCCACGGCCGGAACGGGACGCTCGTCGAGGGCGCGAAGGTCTGGCACCGCACTGTCGATCCCAGGGATCTCACCGAGGTCGACGGATTGTCCGTGACCGCTCTCGACCTGACCGTCCTCGACGCGTCGGTCGAGCTGGGCGTCAAGGTGATGGACAACGCACTGCTGAACAAGACGGTGACCATCTCGACACTCGACACCGTCCAGCGTCGTAATGCCGGGCGTCGTGGATCGCCGCGTGCGCGGGCGATGCTCGGGCGATGTCGTCGCGAACGGCTGGCTCGTCCTGCGGTTCACCTGGCAGGACGTCACCACCCGCCCGGCGTGGGTGCTGGCACAGATCCGGACGGCCGTACGTCGGAAATCCGTAGCGTGAATGCGGAAATAGCGCGCTGTTCTGATCCGGGACATCGCTGACAGGTGATGTCTCGGGACATCGCTGACACCTGAGCAGGGCGTGGCCAGCATGGTTCATGGCCCAGAAGGTGACGGTGATGGACGTTCGTGCAGCTACGGCGTTGGCGGGTGGAATCGAGAACGTGGCCGAGTTCTGTCGGGAGCAGAACATCAGCCGGCAGACGTTCTACAAGTGGCGGCGCCGCTTCGTCGCTGATGGGCTGGCCGGGCTCGAACCACGGTCGCGCCGACCGCACACAGAGCCGGGGCGTGTGGGTGGCGACGTCGAGGCGCTGGTGATCGCCACGCGGACGCGTTTGCAGTCCGCGGGCCTGGATCACGGGCCGCAGTCGATTGTGTGGACGTTGCAGCGTGAGGGTGCCGATTCGGTGCCCTCACGCTCAACCGTATGGCGAATTCTGCACCGGCACGGGCTAATTGTTGCCGAGCCGGCCAAACGGCCGAAGTCGTCGATGCGGCGGTTCTGCTACGAGCGCCCCAACGAGTTGTGGCAGTCGGACTGGACCGAGTGGCACCTCAGCGACGGCACCTCGGTAGCGATCGCGGGCACAATCGATGACCACTCCCGGTATCTGTGCGCGCTGGCCCCCGACACCGGTGACGCCACCACCACACTGGTGTGGCAGGTGATGCTCGCCGGCATCACCGAATGTGGTGTTCCGTCGATGTCGTTGACTGACAACGGATTTGTGTACACCGGTAAGCATCGTGGATTCGAAACACCGCTGGAGAAGAATCTGCGTGCGCTGGGTACCCGGACCATCAACTCCCGCCCGTATCACCCACAGACCTGCGGCAAGATCGAGCGGTTCTGGCACACTCAAACGCTGGCTGAACACCCAACCGGCACCGGCGACCGTCGGCGACCTCAACGAGATGCTCGACCGATTCCGCGGCTATTACAACCACAGTCGACCCCATCGTGCGCTACGTGGTGCGACTCCGGCCGAGGCGTTCCATGCCACCGAACACGCCCGGCCGGTCGACCGGCCGTTACCAGCACCAGTGTTCACCACCCGCCAACAGGTCAACCCCAAGCAAGGCAAAATCACTGTGGGCCCCTACTTCGTCCAGGTCGGCAACCGGTGGGGTGGACACACCCTCGACGCCATCTGCGACGACAACCACATCGTCATCTTCAGCGGCACCACCATTGTGCGTGAGTTCGACGCCGACCCCACTCGCCGCTACCAAGGCCAGCGTCGAACCCCCGGCACCCATGGCAAACGACAACCACTTCCGGCAGCATGACTGTCAGCGATGTCCCGAGACAAAAGTGTCAGCGATGACCCGAGACACCACAGCGGAAATAGCGCGCACTATCGCTACGAAATCCCGTCAGGTGCGGGGCTTCACCAGTGGGAACAGGATCGTCTCGCGGATGCCGAGGCCGGTGAGAGCCATCAGCAGACGGTCGATACCCATGCCGGTGCCCGTGGTCGGTGGCATGCCGTACTCCATCGCGGTGAGGAACTCCTCGTCGAGGACCATGGCCTCGTCGTCGCCGGCGGCCGCCAGTCGGGCCTGGTCGACGAAGCGCTCGCGCTGGATGACCGGGTCGATGAGCTCGGAGTAGCCGGTCGCCAGCTCGAAACCGCGCACGTACAGGTCCCACTTCTCTACGACGCCGGTGACCGAGCGGTGCGCGCGGACCAGCGGCGAGGTCTCGACCGGGAAGTCGCGGACGAACACCGGCTGGTCGAGCTTCTGACCGACCATGTGCTCCCACAGCTCTTCGACGAGCTTGCCGTGGCCGTAACCCTTGTCCTTCGGGATCTCCAGACCGACCCGCGCCGCGATGGCGAGCAGTTGCTCGACGCTGGTCTCGCCGTCGGCGCCTGCGGGGACGATGTCCTCGCCGAGCGCCTCCGACAGCGAGGGGTACATCTCGAGCGTGGTCCACTCACCCGACAGGTCGTAGGTGGAACCGTCGGGCATGGTCGGGGTCTGCGTACCGAGCGCCGCCTGCGAAACCTCTTGCACCAGTTCGCGGATCATACGAGCGGAGTCGTCGTAGGTGCCGTAGGCCTGGTAGGTCTCGAGCATCGCGAACTCGGGCGAATGGGTGGAGTCGGCGCCCTCGTTGCGGAAGTTGCGGTTGATCTCGAAGACCTGCTCGATGCCGCCCACCACGCACCGCTTGAGGAACAGTTCGGGCGCGATGCGCAGGAACAGGTCCATGTCGAAGGCGTTGGAGTGGGTCACGAACGGACGCGCCGCGGCACCGCCGTGCAGGGTCTGGAGCATCGGGGTCTCGACCTCGAGGAAGCCCCGACGGTCCAGCGCCGCACGGAGTTCGGCGATCACCTTGATCCTCGTGCGCGCGATGCTGCGCGCCTCGGGGCGCATGATGAGGTCGACGTAGCGCTGGCGGACCCGCGTCTCCTCGTTCATGTCCTTGTGCGCCACCGGCAACGGGCGCAACGACTTCGACGCCATCTGCCAGTCGTCGGCCATGACCGACAGTTCGCCGGTGCGCGAGCTGATGACCTCTCCGGAGATGAACACGATGTCGCCGAGGTCCACGTCGGACTTCCAGCGGCCCAACGCTTCTTCGCCGACTCCGTTGAAGCTGACCATCGCCTGCAACTGGGTGCCGTCGCCCTCCTGGAGGGTGGCGAAGCACAGTTTGCCCTTGTTGCGCAGGAAGATCACGCGCCCGCTGACCCCGACATGCCGGCCGGTCTCGGTGCCCGCCTCGAGGTCGGGGTAGGCGGCCCGGATCTCGCCGAGGCTGTGGGTGCGGGGAATCGAGACCGGGTACGCCTCGCGCCCCTCCGCCAGGATGCGCTCACGCTTCTCGCGGCGGATGCGCAGCTGCTCGGGGGTCTGCTCGTCGGCGACGTCGGTGTTCCGGCCGGGGGCGTCGGCGTTGCGGCCGGAGGCGTCGGTCGGGGCGCTGCTGGTCGGGCTGTCACTCACCACACGCACCCTATCGGTGCCGGTCACCGACTCCCAACTCGCCGCACGGGCTGTGACGGCGGAAACAGTCGGTGTTCGACAGGTCCGGCGCGGCTCAGCTCTCGTGCGCGGAGATGATGGCCAGTTCGCCGGGACTGATGCGGCCGTTCACGCGCGCCTGACGCATCCGGCGGTGCCCGCCGACGACGAACACCGCGCCGTGAACACCGCGGGCCTGCAGATGCCAGGCGAGCCATTCGGCCTCGTGGCCGTCCTCGCTCACCAGAATCCAGCGGGCGTCGGTGCTCGCGGTACGCAGCGCCTCCGACGTGCCGGGGGTGAGTCGGTCGAGCACCTCGACGGCGTCGATGGCGAGCGCACCGAACAGCGCCCCGTCGAGGCTGCGTCGGCGATGCGAGCGGACGTCGACCGGGATGGCGCCCTCGGCCACCGCCGACGCGTAGTCGTCGACCTGCACAGACAGTGGAGCGGCCGGGGCCTGGGCAACGGTCGGGGCCGTCGCAGCAAAGACCTGGCCGGAGAAAACAGAAGAAGACGCAACCGAAGCGGTCATGAGAGGGAGTCCTCGAGTGATCGAAAATTGAGCAGGGAGCGCGAAGGAGGGCAGCCGCAGATGCGGACTAGCCCTGACAACACTCCTGACAGCTCTTGATCACGGCGACGAGTATGCCACAGGGTCGCGCACGGGACCAGACCTCGACGAAGGTCACACCGTCGGCGGTCCCCAGTTCTCCACACGACGCAGCTCCGCGTCGACGACCTTGTCCGGGGTCAGCCGCATCGCCAGATCGCGGGCCCACACCGCCGGCGCCACGCGCAGCTGACCGACCCGGCCGAGGACCCCCGCGCGCCGCGCGATTCGCCGGGTGCGCGGCCGCCGAAGCCGGTCGTAGACGGCCGGCGCATCGCCGACACCGTCGGTGCCAGCACGGGCGAGGAGCGTCGTCAGCACGGCCGCATCCTCCATCGCCAGGTTCGCTCCCTGGCCGAGGTTCGGGGTCATCGCGTGCGCGGCATCGCCGACGAGCACGCAGCGACCGCCGATGAACGACGGCAAGGGGTGCGCCAGTTGCTCGATCGGGAGGTGCCCGACGGACTCCGGGTCGGTGGCGTCGAGCAGCTCGGCAATCGGCGCATGCCACCCCGAAAACTGTTGTCGCACCACGTCAAGGCCTCCCTCAAAGCCGCCCTCAGAACCCCCGCCCACGACGCCGTCGGAGACGGAGGCGAACCAGTAGACACATCCGTCGGGAAGTGGCGCGATGCCGAATCGTCGCCCGCGTCCCAAGGTCTCGCCGGCTGCGTCGAGCGCGACCGGCGTCGAGGTGACGGCCCGCCAGGCCGAGTAACCGCAGCGGGCCACCCCCGGGTCGTCGGCGATCGCGGCGCGCACCCTGCTCCGGAGACCGTCGGCTCCGACGACCAGGTCGCACTCCATGGAGGTGCCGTCGTCGAGCTGCACGGTCCTGTCGCGAACGCCGCTCACCCCGGTCCCGGTCCGGATCTCCACGGAGTTCGGGAGGGCGCCGAGCAACGCCTCGTGCAGTTCGGTCCGGCGCACGACGCGCATCTCGGCGAGCGCCTCGCGATCGAAGCGGGTGAGCCATCGCCCGTCGGGGCGACGGGTTCCGCTCACGATGGGCGCAACCGGCGCCGGCGCGTCGGGAACCACGGATCGCAGCCCGAGCACCTCCAGCGCACGCAGACCGTTGCCGAACAGGCTCAGCCCGGAACCGCCGCCGCGCACCTCCGGCGACCGTTCGACGACCGTCACCTCCGCGCCGTTCCGTGCGACCCCAGCAGCGGTGCACAACCCTGCGATGCCCGCGCCGACGATCACCACCCTCACGGGTTTCTCCACATGGAGAAGACGGTTACAGATGCCCGTCCGTATGGCGAGAGATCAGTCAGATCTTCTCGACGCGCGATGCCTGCTGGACGCCGACTCACGTTCGACGCGCGGTGACGATGTCGTCGGCGAGCCCGCGCAGATGACCGGCCAGTTCGTCGATCCCGGGCTGCTCCATCGGGAAATGGCCACACCCGGTCAACAGCTGGATGTCGGTCGGTGCGGCGATCCGCCGGGCGAACCGCACACTCACCCCGGGTGGGGTCCAGGTGTCCGCTGCCGGGTGAACCAGCACCACACGCGGGCCCGCGTACTCCTCCGGCGCGGGCACCTCGTGGGTCATCAGGTCGGTCAGGAATCCCAGCGGGATCACCGATCCCGCCCCCAGTTCGTCGTCGATGCAGGCCTTCGCGAGCACGGGGTCGAGGCTCATCCGCGACATCGGCGCGACCCAGCGGATCGGGAACCGCAACCGTGCGAGCACCCCGATCCGTGCAGCCGCCGACATCACCGGGATCCCGCGCGCCAGTGCCGGGGTACGGGCAGCGGATCGACGTGCCGCCGGATCGCCGGCGAGATCGAGCAGACAGGTGGCGACCACGGCCGCGACCCGGTCGGATCCTGCCGCGACCTCGTAGGCGAGCATGCCGCCGAGACTTGCGCCGAAGACCACCAGCGGACGCGGATCGTCGGCTGTCTCGGCGGTGATCAGATCGGCGACGAGGTCGACCCAGTCCTGATAGCGGACGCGGCCCGGTTCGGCCACACGCGTTCGCCCGTACAGGGGAAGGTCGGGCGCGAGCACCTCGTAGCCCTCGTTTGCCAGGATCGCACCCAGCGGCCACACCAGCCCGCTGTGTCCGCCGCCGCCGTGGAGCAGCAACACCCGCAGCGGCGCCGACGGACGCGTGGCCCGTAGGACGTGGACATCGGTCGAGCCGGACGGACGGCCCGTACTCGCGGGCCACCTCCACCAGGTGGACTCGCCGTCGACCCCCGCGGCCACCGAACGCCAGGGTTCGGGGAGAAAGCGACTGTAGGATTCGTTGGTCATGCATCCATCGTCGGCCCGGCGGGTCGGCAGGACAACTCGCTTTCGCCCAGGATGGAGCACATGCGCAAAAGGCCTCGGCAACAACGATCTTCGTTCACCGTCGAAGTGATCCTCGAAGCGGCGGCTCAGCTTCTCGACGCCGAGGGGCCGGCGATGACAACCAACCGCATCGCCGAGAAGGCCGGGGTCTCAGTGGGTTCGGTCTACCAGTACTTCGGTGACAAACAGGCGATCTTCGACGAACTCGCGGCACGCCATCTCGCGGAGTCGGGAGCAAAGATGGCAGCTGTCCTCGACGACAACCCGGTCGGTTCGAGGCCCTGGCCGGAGGTCCTGCACGCGGTCATCGGCGTTGCAGTGCGGGAGAACTCCACACATGGACGCGCGCATGGCCGTCTCCGCGAGCTGGCCGACCCGGTCCGTCTCGCCGCGGGGTACACCGAGATGATCGAGCAGTGGATCAGGCGGCTGGGCGAGCATCTCGTCGCCGACGGCTGGTCGGCGGAGTCCGCCGATGCCGACCTGCGGCTCGCGTTCGCCGCGGTCGACGCGCAGGTCCATCAGCTCGCCGGCACCGGCTTCTCGGAATCCGAACTGACCGACCGGATCGCCGCCTACACCGAACGGGCGCTCGCGAAGCGAACCTGAGGGTGTTGCCCTACTTGCCGCGACGGTTGGCCTTGGACCGTTCGTGGACCAGCCGCAGGCCGTCGAGGGTCAGATGCGGGTGATGGTCGGTGAGCGAACGGCACTCGTCGAACATCAGCGGCGCGAGGTAGCCGGTGGCGACCACGGTCACGTCGTCGGCGTCGAAGCCGGGAACGGTGTCACAGACACGGTCGACGAGCCCGTCGACCTGGCCGGCGAACCCGTAGAGGATCCCGGACTGCAGGGCTTCGACGGTGTTCTTGCCCAGGACGCTGCGCGGTGGCATCAACTCGACCTTGCGCACGGTGACGGTGTGCTCCGACAGCGCCTCGACGGCGAGGTTCACGCCGGGAGCGATGGCGCCGCCGAGGAACTCACCCTTCGCCGACACCGCGTCGACGACGGTGGCGGTACCGAAGGCCACCACGATGCAGGGACCGCCGAATTCATGGTGTGCCGCAAGACAGTTGGCCACGCGGTCGGTGCCGACCTCTTTGGGGTTGTCGACGAGCAGCGGAACCCCGGTCCGCACACCCGGCTCGAGCAGCACATGCGGGCCGTTGCCGAAGTAGCGGGGAACCATGACGCGCAGTTCGCGTAGCAACGACGGCACGGTGGACAGCGCGCTGACACCGGTGACCTGTTCGACGTCGGCGCCCAGCATCCCGCGGAAGGCCCAGGCGAGTTCGTCGGCGGTGTAGTGCGGGTCGGTGTGGATACGCCAATCACGCACCAGGCGTGCGTTGTCGCCGCTGCCGGCGTACACGCCGAGATGGATGTTGGTGTTGCCGACGTCGACGGTGAGGAGCATCGGGGTGAGCTCGCGGTGGCGTCGACGTCAGATCGACGCGTCGGCGAAGACCGCGGTGTCGAGGTGGCGCGGATCGAGCAGACCCGACCCCTCCGGCACGTCGGCGGGATCGTCGCCGGTGGTCACGATGCGGTTGTGGTCGTCGACGAAGACGACGTTCGGCGAGTACTCGCGCAGCTCTGCGGCGTCGAGCATGCCGTAGGCGATGATGATCACCAGGTCGCCGGGATGAACGAGATGCGCTGCGGCACCGTTGATCCCGATGACACCGCTGCCACGTTCACCGGCGATCGCGTAGGTCACCAGCCGGGAGCCGTTGTTGATGTCGACGATGGTGACCTGCTCACCTTCGAGCAGACCGGCGGCGTCGAGCAGGTCGGAGTCGATCGTCACCGAGCCGACGTAGTGCAGATCGGCCTGGGTCACGGTGGCGCGGTGGATCTTCGAGGTCATCATGGTGCGCAACATCGTCATCGTCCCTCTGTCGTGGTTGTGGTGTCATTGGCCCAGGCGATTTCTTCTTCGAGCGCGGCGAGGCCGCCGATGCTCACGCCGACGTTGTCGATCAGGCGGGCGGTGCCGAGGCGGGCGGCGACGAGAAGTCGGCCCGCACCCTTCTCCGGCGGTTCCTCGAGCTGCCGGCCGCGAAGCGCGAGGTAGTCGACCTCGATCTCCGGCACGGTGGCCAGAACCGACTGTGCTGCAGCAACGATCGCGTCCGGTCCGCCCTCGGCCGCGTGTGCGCCGGCAAGCAGCGCCGCCGACAGGGTCGTCGCGAGTTCGCGCTGCTCGGGCGTCAGGTAGCGGTTTCGCGAGGACATGGCCAGTCCGTCGGACTCGCGTACCGTCGGGACACCGACGATCTCGACGTCGAGATCGAGGTCGGTGACCATCTGCTTGATCAGGACGAGCTGCTGATAGTCCTTCTCGCCGAAGTAGGCGGCGTTCGGCCCGACGATGTTGAGCAGCTTCAGCACGACGGTCAGCATCCCGGCGAAATGCGTGGGACGCGAGACGCCGTCGAGGATCGCCCCGGCCTCACCCGGGTGCACCGTCGTGCGCCGGCCGTTGGGGTACATCGACGCCGCGTTCGGCGCGAACACCAGCTCGACGCCCAACGGCGCGAGGAGTTCGAGGTCGGCCTCGAGCGTGCGCGGGTAGGCGTCGAGGTCCTCGCCGGCGCCGAACTGCAGCGGGTTGACGAAGATCGAGACCACCACGATGGTGTTGCCCTTGGCCTTGGCGGCGCGGACGAGTTGCAGGTGCCCGGCGTGCAGTGCACCCATCGTCGGGACCAGCACCACACGCTTGCCGGCCGCACGCAACGCACGGGTGACGCGCGTCAGCGTCGCCGGTTCACGGTGCAGTGTCAGCTGACCGGCCGCGTAGGTCGGTGTCTCGTCGGTCGGGACACTCACGGCATCTCCTTTGATCGGTGGTGTCATTCGGGGGTCACGCCTGGTCCAGAAGGCGCAGGAGCGCGGGTGGGGCGTCGGTGTGCTCGGCGGCGCGGCGTGCGAGTGTGCGGTACGCCTCGACGATGCCGTGCGGGCCGGCGCCGCCGGGAACGGTGGCGAGCGCGGCGAGGTGGCGGGCGACCGCGGGCGCGTCACCTCGGGCGACCGGACCGGTCAGCGCCGACGGCCCGAGATCGAGCACATTGCGCAGCGAGGCCGTGACCAGCGGACCGAGGATGCGCTCGGCGAGCCGGCCCCCGTCCCCGTCGACGGTCGCGGTGTCGCGGCCGGAGTTGTCGATGGCGGCGTTCAGCGCGGTCACGGCGTCGGAGATCAGCGCGATCAGATGGTTGGCGCCGTGCGCGAGTGCGGCGTGATAGAGCGTGCGATCGTCCTCGGTGATCCGGACCGGCTCACCGCCCATCTCCAGGACGAGCGACGACGCGATGGCCTCCCCGACCCCGTCGCCCGCGGTGATCGCGAAACACGAGTTGGTGAGACGGGCCGTGTCGTCCTCGGTGCCGACGAAGGTCATCGCCGGATGCACGGCGAGTGCGAGTGCCCCGCGCAGGGCGACCGGCTCGAGGACGCCGACACCCTGTGCGCCGGCGGTGTGCACCACGATGGTCCCCGGCCGCAGGGAGTTCGACGCCGCGATCTGCGCCACGACGGTCTCCAGTGCTGCGTCGGGGACGCTGACCACCAGCAACTCCGAGCGGCCGATGACTGCGTCGAGGTCGAGGATCTCCGAGTCGGGCAGGCGCCGGGCGGCGCGACGACGGGACTCCGGCGAGCGGGCGACGACTGCGCCGACCACGTGCCCTGCCTTCTCGAGCGCTTCGCCCAGAGCGGTTCCCACACGACCGGCGGACACGATTCCCACGGTCAGTCGGGCGGGTGCGGGCAGATTCGACGTCCCCGGGAAAGGATCGGGATGCGGGTACGGGGAATCACCGAAGGCGTCGTCGCCACCGGCCCGCCGCGCAGACGGCATGCCGGGATCACCGCTCGGTGAGGTCACCGCTGTCCTCCAGAGTTCGTTCCAGTCCCGCTCTGCCGTGGACACATCGCGGGAGCGAACTCACTGCGGCGGGCCCGCACGGGTACCAGACGTTGCAGAGCAAGGGTAGGTCCCGTACGCCGCCCGGGGCCAACCTCTGTGACAGGTGTCACCGCCGGCCCGGCACGACGACATGGGTGGCGCGCGTCTGCCGTCCGGGCGACGACGGCTGTGACCTGCGCCGAACCGGCGTAGTCTGAGTCCGACCATTCTCCCGTCCATCCCCCTCGACAGCGTCCATCCCCTCGGTAGCGAGGCCCGCACCTCAGAGAAGGTCCGCAGATGAGTCTGGAACCGGGCACGCAGTTCGCCGGATACACGATCGTGCGCAAGATCGGGGCGGGCGGGATGGGCGAGGTGTTCCTGGCGCAACACCCGCGCCTCCCCCGGTGCGACGTCATCAAGGTGCTCGCCGAGCATGTCTCCACCGACCCGACGTTCCGGGCGCGGTTCACCCGCGAGGCCGACCTCGCCGCACAGCTCGACCATCCCTGCATCGTCAGCGTCTACGACCGCGGCGAGGTCGACGGCCGGCTCTGGATCTCGATGCAATACGTCGCGGGCACCGACGCCGCGGCGCTCGTCGCCGCCAACGAGGGCGGCCTTCCCCTCTCCGACGTCGGGGCCGTGAGCGACTCGATCGGCGCCGCACTCGACCATGCCCACCGCCACGGACTGCTCCATCGCGACGTCAAACCCGCCAACATCCTCCTCAGCGCGGAGGGGACCGACGATCCCGGCACCGATGAGCGTCGAATCCGGTTGGCCGACTTCGGGATCGCTCGCCAGACCGATGGCGGAACCTCACTCACCTCAGCCAATCTGTTGATCGGCTCCTTCCCCTACTCCTCGCCCGAGCAGCTGTCCGCGGAATCTCTCGACCCGCGCAGCGACGTCTATTCCCTTGCCTGCAGCGTATTCGAATTGCTGACCGGCACAGTCCCATTCACTGCACGCTCGGCAGCCATGCTGATCCATCACCACCTCAGCACCCCGCCGCCGGAGGTCTCTTCCCTACGCACGGGCCTCCCACAGGCAGTGTCCGATGCGGTGCGCCACGGACTGGCCAAGAACCCCGGCGACCGGCCACCGTCGGCAGGTGCGTTCGCTGCCGAATTGCGTTCGGCCATCGACACGACCGGTTTCTTCCCGGCTCCGCCTCGCGCCACCGGGTATCCCGGCACCGGTAGCCGGCAACCCGGTTCTCACCAACCCGGTTTTCAGCAACCGGGTGCCCAGCGGCCGGATTCCCAGCGGCCGGGCGATCCGCTCCCGACCGACCGGACCATGCGCGTGCGCGCCGCATCGAACACGACCGAGGTCTCGCCACAGCCGGTCCCTCTCCCGCCGCCCGCCGCCGCATCCGGCCTCGCCGCGACGGTCCACGCGCCCACCGAAGCGCTTCCGACCGCTGAGCGGCGCCCCCGACCTCCCGCGACGGGCCCGGATCCCGACGGTCGGACACATCTCGAGCATCGCCGGCCCGCATCGTCGCACGGGCACGGATTTCCCGCGGCGACGGCGTATTCCGAGCTGCCGGGGCAGACGGTCGAGGGCCCCGACGCCCACTCCGCCACGATCGCCTCACGCGACCATCACGTACTCGATCCGCCGCCGACCGGTGCCACGGCGGCGCGCAGAACCACGGCGTCCCTGGCGTGCGGTATCGCAGCCGTGCCGATGAGTGTCGCCGGTGGTCTAGGGCTCCCGCTCGGCGTGGCCGGCTGGTATCTGGCCGGGCGCGGGCCGGCGTCGTCGGCCGCCCGTCTCGCTCAGGTGTTGTGCGTCCTGGGGATGATCCTGAGCGTCGGATTCATCGGATTCACCGTGGTCCGGGCCATCGTGCTGCAGTTCTGACCGACCCGAGATCAAGGCGCGCAACACCTTTCGGTCAACGCATACCCAACGTCTCGGGTGGGCTCGCCTGCACTCGTCCCTGCCGGGACAACGCCCCGAACACCGAGTCGACGACCCAGAGCGTGCTGATCCCGGCGATGATGTCCACGACATCGTCGAACGGCGACCGGTACCTGGGCGAGAACGGATCGAGCACCTCGGCGGTGGGAACACCCAACAGGCTGCCGGTCCGGTCCACCAAGGCATCGAGAGGGTTGGACGTCCAGCCCTCGTAGGCGTTGATCGCCAGCAACGCGATGACCGGGATCGCGAGCACCCACCAGAAGCCGCGGCGTCGGGCGACCGACCACGCCACGATCAGCATCAGCACGAACGCCGGGGTGTGATCGGAGCAGAACGTCAGCGCCGCATACTCTCCCGATCGCACCAGTATCGGCACCTGACCGCCCCAGAATCCCAGTGCTCCGACCGCTCCGATCGCCACGGCGATCGCGGACCGAACCGGGCCACGAGCCCAGATCCCCAGGACGATCACCATGTACAACGGCATGAGTGCGGTCAACACCCAGATCAGGATCAGGCTGACCGCCGGCCCGTCGGCCTGGAACGCGGCATAGTATTCCGGGAACGCGGTCCCGTTGAGCGGATCAAAAGTGAAGAGCCACAACACCGTCGGCCACCAGGCGAGGACGGGCAAAAACAAGGCTGCACTCACCAGCGTTTGCCTCACCGCAGTACCGCGATCGGTGAGACGCAACCCGACGCGCGACGCTGCGGTCTGGTCACCCAGACCGTACTGCCCATCGGCGAGCACGTCGCTCATTCGTGAAGTGTAGGGCGATCGTCCAACTCCTCGCCGACGATTGATCAGGCACGTCACAGAAGTCGCCCGAACGGGTGACCATCGCGGTTGACCGCCCGCTCAGACGTTCCGGGCGTTCCGTCTCAACCCTGAAGCATGATGTGTCTCAGAGATTCCCGAGGACGCCCGGACAGCCGTTCCGACGGTTCGGATCAGCCGTTCCGACGGTTCGGATCAGCCGTTCCGACGGTTCGGATCAGCCGTTCCGACGGTTCGGATCAGCCGTTCCGGCGGCGGCGCCCGCCGCCGGAGGACTCGGTCTGCTGACGCAACTGGCTCAGCAGTTCCGACACCGGCAGGCCCGCGGAATGCGCGGGTTCGGCGTCATCATCGGCGGCGCGGCGACGACGACCACCACCACCGAAGTGTTCCGCGGTACGGCCTCCGGGAGTGCCTTCGTGGCGGCCGACCGTCCCCAGGAACGCCGGCGGCTGGACATCGGAATCACCGACGGAATCGGCGGCGGCGATCCCACGCTCGGAGACCTCGGTCTCAGCGAGCTCGGCGTCGGTGGTCTCGGCGTCGGTGGTCTCGGCGTCGGTGGTCTCGGCGTCGGGGATCTCGACCTCGGGGCGCACGTCCTTGATACGCGTGGCCTCGGGGCCGTCTGCATCGGCCGCGTTGTGCCCCGCAGTATCGGGGCCGGCAGGCGCGGCGTCGCCCGTCGCCCACTCGTCGGTCGGGGTGTCATCGGTGTAGAGCGGCTCACCGACCGGGATCGAACCCGGCCTCGACGACCCGCCCGGCTCGGTGTCGGTGTCGGTGCCGGGGTAGAAGCCGCCCGAGAACGGGAGGGAGGAGGACTCACCGGAATACGTGCCGGGCGCGTCGCCGGCGCCGGCAGCGCCGGGGGTGGTCCCGGCCGCGACCTCGGTGTCCGCGCCCTGGGTGTCCGCGCCCTGGGTGTCCGCGCCCTCGGTGTCCACGACCTCGGCGTCGGACACATCGTCGGCACCCGTGGCGGTGTCCGAGTCGCGTTCGGTCGCCGACCGCCCGAAGGTCGGGAATCGGGGCGCCGACGTCGAAGGCCGCTCGATCTCCTCCTCCGGCACCTCGGTGGCGATCCGGCCGGACAACGGGTCGTCGTCGGTGATGACCGGGATGACCTCGGTCATCTCGTTCGGGTCGACCTGTCCGGTGTGTCGGCCGTCGTCGGCGGTCGGTGCGGTCGCCGCGAAATCGCGGGCCGCGAGGACACCGTCGTCGGCGTACGCCGAACCGTAGGGCGGCACGCCGCCGAACTCACCACCGAACGGCCGTTTGCGGGTGCGCCCGCCGGCACGGGGGTCGTCGTCGAGTCCCGACGCGAGCTCGCGCATCTTCTCGCTGGACAGCGCTGCCCGCTGGTCCGGCAGCGGCTCACCGAGGAGCATCTCGAGACTCGACCGCAATGCCAGAACCTGAGCCTTGAGTTCGGAGAGCTCCTCGTTGGACTCGGCGGTCACCTCTTTGCGGATCGTGGTCTCGACGTCGAGCTCGTACTGACGTCGCGCCGCGATCTCGCGTTCGAGTTGTAGTTCGTAGACGAGCCGGAGATCACGGCTCTTCGCCTCGGCACTCTCGGCCTGACGGCGGAACTTGGTCACCAGGATCGCGCCGATCACCGCGGCCCACAGCGCCGCGATGACGGCCAGGGATCCCGTGATGGACAGCCGGTCGGTGAAGACCATCAGAATGCTGGCCACCAGGGCGAGCACGATCAAAAGACCGAGCAGCCATTGAGCCGCCGACCGACTGGAGCGTCGCGAGTCGGCGGAACGGCCGTTCGAGGTCGTCATGATCGTGAACTTACCCGCTGTAGGTGCATTCATCGGCCAACCGGGTGCGGAGTTTCTCAGATAGCCGTCATGTTAAGGGCCAGAATTCCGAATTGGCCCGTGAGCAATCAGCGAATGTCGGCGAATACACCGATCACCGAACGTCACGCGTCGCCGACGGCGGGCGGGTCCTCGGGCGCGCGGCAACAGTATTCGAGCCACATCGCCGCACAGACCAGGATCGCCCCGCCGATCAAACCGATGATGGCGCCCGGACGATCATGGTCGGCGGCCGCCACGTCGTGCTGGCCGAGCAGGAACGCGAGCAACCCCAGCCACACCCCGACGGCGATCGCACCGAGGATGGCAGATGCCTTGGCCAGAGCCAGTACTCGCGCCGCGGTCAGCGGATGCAGTTGGCCCCGGGCGCGACCCACGTTCCGCGAGTCGACCCGCGCGCGGACGACGAAGGCGATGACGATCTCGAGTGCCGCGAGCACATACAGGACGATGCCGGCCAGCAACGGCAGCGGCGGGAAATCGGAGTAGTTGTACCGCACCAGAATCCACGCCGCGATGGCGGTCACGCCGGTGATGGCCAGCAGATCCCGGACCCGGGTGGGGCCGAGTCCCGACTCCTCGTCGTCCTGTTCCGGGCGGTGCGGATCCGGTGTGCTCATGCCGATCCCCCGGTCTCCCGGCCTGCCGAATCCCGGCCTGCAGTCTCCCGGCCGACCGCCACCCGGCCGACGCAGCGCACCGCGTCCCGGTCGGCGGCGTCGAGTTCATCGACGAGGTCGGCGACGGCGCGTTCCCCCTCGGGGGTCCACAGTGTCGCGTCGGGTTCGATCTCCAACCACGGGATCAGCACGAAAGCTCGTTGCGCGGCACGGGGATGGGGCAGGGTGAGGACCGGGTCGTCGGAGACGATCACGCTTCCCGCATCGGCGACCGAGATCACGTCGACGTCCAGAGTTCTCGGCCCCCAACGGATGTCGCGTGTCCGCTCGGCTGATCGTTCGAGTTCGGCACACCGCCCGAGCCACTGACGCGCATCGTGACGGCCGTCGACGATGAGGGTGATGTTGAGGAAGTCGTCCTGCTCGACACCACCCCAGGGAGGTGTCGAATACACCGAGGACACCGCGACCAGATCGGCGGCGAATCCGTCGACCACCGAACGCAGATACGCCATCGAATCACCGACGTTGGAGCCGGCCGAGAGCACCGCGCGGCTCATCGCATGCCCTTTCGGGAACGGCGGGTCACCACCGCGACATCGTCGAAGGTCAGCGGGATCGGCGCCGACGGCTTGTGCACGGTGACCTCACAGGCGCTGATGCGGTCATCGGCCATGATCGACTCCGCCACCTCGGCACCGACGGTCTCGATCAGGTTGCGGGCTTCGCCGCCGACGATCGCGGCCACCTGTTGCGCGAGGGCCCCGTAGTCGACGGTCTCGGCCAGGTCGTCGGTGTCGGCCGCGGCCTGCAGGTCGAGCCAGAGGACGACGTCGATGTAGAAGTCCTGACCGTCGGCCCGTTCGTGGTCGAACACCCCGTGATTGCCGCGGACTTTGAGTCCACGGAGTTCGATCCGATCAGCCATGAGGGTCTCCTGCCGGTGACGAGTGTCGGGAACCGCCTGCGCGCCAGGCCGCCGCGACTGTCACGGCGTCGTAGCTGCTCGCGACGTCGTGGACCCGCACACCCCACGCCCCCGCAGCCGCGGTGAGCGCCGAGATGGCGGCGGTCGCGATGTCGCGGCCCGCGGGGGACCGCGCGTCGCCCTCGCGACCCAACAGGGTGCCCAGGAAGCGCTTGCGCGAGGCGCCGACGAGAATCGGGAAACCGAGGCCGATGAAGGTGGGCAGCGCATGCAGCAGTGCCCAGTTGTGCTCGGCGGTCTTGGCGAAACCCAGTCCGGGATCGAGGATGAGCGAGTCCGGGTCGACCCCGGCCGACACCGCGGCATCCACCTGCGCCAGCAACTCGCCGCTCACCTCGGCGACCACGTCGCGATAGCCGTCGACGTCGCCGGAACGGTGGGTGAACCGGCGGTCGTCGCTCTCCCCGGAGGGGCGCCAGTGCATGAGGATCCACGGCAGACCCGCCTCGGCGACGACGCGGGCCATGTCGTCGTCGGCACGTCCGCCCGAGACGTCGTTGACGATGGCCGCGCCGGCCTCGATCGCCGCCGCTGCCACCGGCGCGCGCATGGTGTCCACCGACACGACGACGCCGTGTGCGGCGAGGGCCGCGATGACCGGCGCCACGCGCGCCGCCTCGAGATCCGGGTCCACACGAACAGCCCCGGGCCGGGTGGACTCGCCGCCGACATCGATCAGATCGGCCCCCTGGGCGACCAATTCGAGTCCGTGGGTGATCGCGGCGTCGGTGTCGAGATACCGGCCGCCGTCGGAGAACGAGTCGGCGGTGACGTTCAGGACGCCCATCACGAGGGTCCGGTGGTTCCCACCACCGACAGGGACCGCCTTCGGCTGGGTCACCGGGTGATCAGGTCGAGGGCTTCGCCGCGGGACACCGCACTGGTCTTGAAGATGCCGCGCACCGCCGACGTCGTGGTGCTCGCCCCGGGCTTGCGGATGCCACGCATCGCCATACACAGATGCTCGGCCTCGATCACCACGATCACGCCGCGGGGCTCGAGCCTGCGCATCATGGCGTCGGCGATCTGGCTGGTCAGCCGCTCCTGCACCTGCGGGCGCTTGGCGTACAGGTCGACCAGCCGCGCGAGCTTCGACAGACCGGTCACGCGGCCCGAGGAACCGGGGATGTAGCCCACATGCGCGACACCGTGGAACGACACGAGGTGATGCTCGCAGGTCGAGTACATCGGGATGTCCTTGACCAGCACGAGCTCGTCGTGATCCTCGTCGAAGGTGGTCGCGAGAACGTCGTCGGGTTCTGTGTAGAGTCCCGCGAACATCTCCCGGTACGCGTTCGCCACACGCGTCGGGGTCCGGACCAGACCCTCGCGATCCGGGTCCTCCCCCACGGCCAGTAGCAACTCACGCACTGCGGCCTCGGCACGGGCCTGGTCGAACGTCGAGTGCGGCCCCTCGAGGACGGCGTCGTCGTGCCGCTCGCTGATCGTCATTCAGCTCACCTTACGAGCCGGGGCGGTGGCCGCCGTCACCGGCTTCGCCACTGTCCGGGCCGGTCCCACCGCCGTTCACGTCACCGGCGCGATGACCCCAGCCGTTGGTTCCGTTCTCGCCGGAACGCGGGCGCGGCTGCTCGGGCGGCCACCCCGGGGCCGACCAGTCCCGAGGGGCACCGTAATCCGGACGGGTCCCGGTGGAGTACGGACCTCCGGGACGCGGCACCGCCTGTCCCGCACCCTGATCGGGGGTCGGGGGGCTCGGGTACTGCGAACCCGGGTTCTGGGGGTTCGGGTTCTGGGGGTTCGGATACGGGGGGTTCGGATACGGGGGGTTCTTCTGCAGACTCGGGTTCTGGGGACTCGAATTCTGCGGATTCGGGTACTGGGGGTCCCGGTGGGGATCCGGGTACTGGGGATCCGGGTATTGGGGGTTGGGGTACTGGGGATTCGGATACCCGTGCCCCTGCTGCGCCGGCCCGCCTTGTGCACCCGGCTCGGGGTACATCGGCGGATAGTTCGGCACCTGTCCCGGCACCTGCGGACTGCCGGGATACCCCGCACCGACCGGCTCGGGCACCTTCGACTGCTCCGGCGGCGGCCACGGCTCGCCACGTTCGATCGCGAGCTCACCCGGGGTCTTCACCGGCGGCTTGTCGCTCGGGATGCGCTCACCGAAATCGTTGAACGCCGTGATCCGCGGACGCTTCTCGACGTCGGTGAAGATCTTCTCCAGATCCTTGCGGGTCAGCGTCTCCTTCTCGAGCAGCTGGCTGGCCAGCACGTCGAGGGTGTCGCGGTACTCGTTGAGGATGGCCCACGCCTCGGTGTGCGCGGTCTCGATGAGACGACGCACCTCGTCGTCGATCTCGCTGGCGATCTCGGCCGAGTAATCGGTGTGCGATCCCATCGAACGTCCGAGGAAGGGATCACCCTGGTCCTGGCCGTAGCGCACGGCTCCGAGCTTGGAGCTCATGCCGTACTCGGTGACCATCGCGCGGGCGATCTTGGTGGCCTGGTCGATGTCGGACGACGCGCCGGTCGTCGGCTCGTGGAACACCAGTTCCTCCGCCGCCCGGCCGCCCATCGCCATCACCAGACGCGCGATCATCTCCGAGCGCGTCATCAGGTCCTTGTCCTGCTCGGGGACGGCGAGGGCGTGACCGCCGGTGCGTCCGCGCGCGAGGATCGTCACCTTGTAGATGGGGTCGAGGTCGGGCATCGCCCAGGCGGCCAGCGTGTGTCCGCCCTCGTGGTACGCGACCACCTTGCGCTCGTGTTCGCTGATGATCCGGCTCTTGCGGCGCGGGCCGCCGATGACCCGGTCGACCGCCTCCTCGAGCGCCTCGGCGGTGATCGTCTGCTTGTTCTCACGTGCGGTGAGCAGTGCGGCCTCGTTGACGACGTTGGCCAGGTCGGCGCCGGACATGCCCGGCGTGCGCTTGGCGAGACCGTCCAGATCGGCGTCGGCGTCGATCGGCTTGCCCTTGGCATGCACCTTCAGGATCGCGCGACGACCGGCCATGTCGGGGTTGCCGACGGGGATCTGACGGTCGAAGCGTCCCGGGCGCAGAAGAGCGGGATCGAGGATGTCGGGCCGGTTGGTCGCGGCGATCAGGATGACGCCGGAACGTTCGCCGAAGCCGTCCATCTCGACGAGCAGCTGATTGAGTGTCTGTTCACGCTCGTCGTGACCGCCGCCGAGACCCGCACCGCGCTGCCTGCCGACGGCGTCGATCTCGTCGACGAAGATGATGCACGGGCTGTTGTTCTTGGCCTGCTCGAAGAGGTCGCGCACACGGGAGGCGCCGACACCGACGAACATCTCGACGAAGTCCGACCCGGAGATGGTGAAGAACGGGACGCCGGCCTCACCGGCGACCGCGCGGGCCAGCAGCGTCTTGCCCGTTCCGGGCGGACCGAACAGGAGCACACCCTTGGGGATCGTGGCCCCGAGTGCCTGGTAGCGCGCCGGGTTCTGGAGGAAGTCCTTGATCTCGTAGAGCTCCTCGACGGCCTCGTCGGCGCCCGCGACATCGGCGAAGGTCGTCTTGGGCATGTCCTTGGTCAGCTGCTTGGCGCGCGACTTGCCGAAGCCCATCACGCCGCCGCGTCCACCGCCCTGCATGCGGCTCATCACGAAGAAGAACAGACCGAACAGCAAGATCATCGGCAGCACGAAGATGAGGATCTGCCAGAGAATCGACTGCTCGTTGACGTTGGTGGTGTACATCGCGCCGGTGCCCTGCACGGCGTCGAAGATCTGGTCACCGGCCTGCGCCGGATACTTGGCGCTGATCTTGTCGGCGTCGGCGTCGTCGACCTTGACCGGTGTCTTGAGCTCGATGCGGAGCTGTTGCTCACGGTCGTCGATGCTGACGAACTTGGTGTTCTTCTTGTCCAGCTGTTCCAGTGCGACGGAGGTGTCGACGCTGCGGTACTCGCGGCCGGAATCGCTCATCACGCTCCAGCCCCACAGGGCGAGCAGGATGAGCGCCAAGATGGCGAGGTTGCGGAAGACTGTCTTACGGTTCATGCCAGTTGGTGGGGGTCGAGCTGGTACGCGGGATCGGGTCCTGCGCGCCTACGCCGTTCCCATGTCCTTCCCATCGACGTACACATTGAGGCTACCGGTCAACGATCGTGCCGGTGAATCCGTTCCCTTGCAGGTGGGCGCGCTTCTCACCCGGAAGAACCCGCATCGACGCCGAGTCCGGGTGAACACCGGCGCCGCGTCGGTCACTGCGAGTACACCTCGGGCTTCAGCCGGCCGATGTAGGGCAGGTCGCGATACCGCTCGGCGTAGTCCAGGCCGTAGCCGACGACGAACTCGTTCGGGATGTCGAAGCCCACGTCGGCGACCCGCACGGGCGAACGCACGGCCTCCGGTTTGCGCAGCAGGGTGCACACCTCGAGGCTGCGTGGCGAACGGGTCGCGAGATTCTTCATCAGCCACGACAGCGTGAGGCCGGAATCGATGATGTCCTCGACGATCAGGACGTCACGGCCCTCGATGTCGCGGTCGAGGTCCTTGAGGATGCGCACGACGCCCGAGGAGGAGGTCGACGACCCGTAGCTCGAGACCGCCATGAACTCCATCTGGGACGGAATCGGCAGCGCACGGGCGAAGTCGGTCATGAACATGATCGCGCCCTTGAGTACCCCGACGAGGACCAGATCCTCTTCGATGTCGGCGTATCGCGACGCGACGGACTGGGCTAGCTCGGCGGTGCGCTGTTTGATCCGTTCCTCGGAGATCAGAACGGCGTCGATGTCAGCGGCGTACGGGTCGGCAAACTGCACGTGCTCAGCTTGTCATGTTTTCGCGGTCACACAGGCAACGGGTGCTGATCCGCAGCGGATACACCCGACGTGATAACCGTTCAAACCACCAGCGGAAATGGCGGAGGAAATGCACATGATCGCCACGGCGTCGATCAAGACCACCGTTTAGCCGAATTGATAGTCAGATAACAGCTCGGTAACAATATACAACACAGGCACCATTCCACGCGGATCCATTTCGTTACCGAACAGACATCTGACATTGTCAGATCAAGCAGTCTAGGCGTGGCTGCCACATTTCCCCTCCCCTCCCCTCGCCCCGGCCCTGGTCGGACAGAAAGAGGACCCCGTGCACCCCACCTCGCGTATCCCCCTGCGCAAGAACCCGTTGAGCCGGATTCGCCTCAGCGCCATCCTCAGCCTGGCCGTCGCATCCGTCACCATGTTTGCAGCAACTGCTGAAGCCCGCCCCTCGCAAGACCTTCCGGTCACCTACTCGCTGTCGCACACCGCGTCGTCGGTGAACATGTCGGTGCAGAACGGCGAGTTCGCACGTGAGGACGGAAAGCTCGTCCTGCGAAATCTAATCGGCCATGAAGTACTTCGAATTCCGCTGGTCTACCGCAACGAGAATCGACAGTTCCCCATCGACACCACCATTTCGAACGGGAACGCGACCCTCATTCCGTCGAAGGACGTATCACGTTCGGTGGAACTGTCCCCCGCCCTGGTCGAACCCGTCCGCGCCGCCGCGCAAACGCTGCCGCAAACGCGTCAGCAACGCGACGATGAGGCACTGCAGCGGATGATCAGCCAGTTCAGCGCCGGCATGACGATCTCTCAGTGGGTCGGCCTCGCGCTCGGCGTCGTCGTGGGCGGTGTCCTCGGGTGCATCCTCGGAGCGGCGATCGGATGCCTGCCGGCCATCCCGCTGGGCGCTTCCATCGGAGGGATCGCCGGCGTCGTGGTCGGTGGCGGCGCGTCCCTCGCGGTCGCGGCCTTCCATTACTTCCAGACCATCACCTCGCCGTTCAAGCCCCCTCGCCAGCAACAGCAGCGCGCCCCTCGCTGACGGCGCGCGACGCCTGCACAAGGCACACCTGACGGTCCGTCTCACCTCGCGGTGAGGCGGACCGTCAGCGTATTGCCGGTGAGTTCGACGACGCGGCGCGTCGCGGGGTCGCCTCCGATGGCGACCTGAGCCCCCCGGCCGGCCCCCGGAGCCACGAGCGCGACGACCGCGGTGATCACGCGGTGCGTGGGTTCGGTGGCGCCGACACCGGACAGCCAGCGACGGACGACGCGTGTCCGCACGGCCATCGGCACCTCACGCAGCGGATCGACCGCGAGCCCGTCGGCATGGATTGCGCCGACCGCCACCCGATGCGCCCACTCGTCGAGAGCGTCGTTGTCGTCCTGCAGGCCGGCTGCGGTACGACCCAGCGCCTCGACGACGCCGCCGTGGAGCACATCGTCGAGCAGCGGCAGGACCTCGGCCCGCAACCGCACCCGGGTGAAGCGCGTGTCACGGTTGTGCGGGTCGTGATGAGGGGCGAGACCGAAGTCGGTACACGCACCCAGGGTCTGCGAACGCCGGACCCCGAGGAACGGCCTTCCCCACGGCGGATTCCATTCGCGCATCCCGGCGATCGACCGGGCACCGGAGCCGCGGGCCAATCCCAGCAGCACCGTCTCCGCCTGATCGTCGGCGGTGTGGGCGAGCAGAACCGGATGGTCGTCGCGTGCGGCGTCGAGCGCGGCGTACCGGGCCTCCCGCGCGGCGGCTTCGAGGCCACCCCGCCGGCCGACGCTCACCGGCAGGATCCGGGTCTGCGCCCCGAGCGCCGCGGCTGCCTCCGATGCCTCGGCGGCCACCCGGGAAGAACCCGACTGGAGACCGTGGTCGACGATCAGCGCGGTGACGTCGAGCCCGGAGCGGACCGCGGCCGCGGTCAGCGCGAGCGAGTCCGGGCCGCCGGACAGTCCCACGCAGACCTGCGACCCGTCGAGATGAGCGGCCGCGAATTCCGCGACCGCCCGCCTCACAACACCCGCTGAATCCATGCCTGCGGTGCGTCGATCTCTTCCGGGCGCGGCATCGTCTCGGGCGAGGTCCAGATCGTGTTGAACCGCTCCATGCCGACGGTGGCGACCACCTCGTCGACGAAGGCCTTACCCCGGATGTACTGGGCGAGCTTGGCATCCATGCCGATGAGCGCCCGGATGATGCGCTGCACCGGATTCTGCGGGGCCTTGCGCCGTTTGTCGAAGGCGGTGCGGATGCGCGCCACCGACGGCACGTGCGCGGGACCCACCGCGTCCATGACGTGGTCGGCGTGGCCCTCGAGCAGGGTGCCGAGCACCATCATGCGCTGGAATGCCTCGTACTGTTCGGGACTCTGCAGCAGTTGCATCGCACCGATGATCCCCTTCTCGCGGGGCCCGTCGGACCCCTTGAGCGCCTTGGTCATCCGGGTGACGATCTCGGTGGTGGATTCGCCGGCGTCGGAGGTCAGGGTGGCGACGTTGTCCTGCATGTAGTCGCGCAGCCACGGGTTGGCCGAGAACTGCACACGGTGGGTGACCTCGTGCAGACACACCCAGAGGCGGAAGTCCGACGGGATCACCTTGAGCTGGCGTTCGACGCCGATGATGTTGGGTGTCACCACCATCAGCACACCCGGTTCGCCGGTCTCGGGGTCCGGGGTGAAGGGATCGTACTGGCCGAGGATGGCCGTGGAGAGGAAGGCTAGCAGGCCGCCGGCCTGGAGTCCGCCGAAGCGGGCCGCCAGCCCGGACGAACCGGCCTCCTCGGCGTCGGCCCCGAGCATCGAACGCATCGACATCGACGACGCGTCGATCCATCCGGGACGGTCGAGGACCCGGGTGGCGGGAACGCGCAGGCCGTCGGCCAGACCGGTGACCTCGCGTACCGGCGCCTCCGCGCGGGTCGCGGCGTCGGCGAGTTCGGCCTGTGCCGCCGAATAGGTGTACGCGGTGGTCTTGGGGCCCGGGCGCACGAGCCGCTTGGCGGTCGACGCGGCCAGCGACCAGTCGATCTGCGATCCGATGCTCTCGCGACGGTCCTCCTCGGCCACCCGCACCCCGGTGACCGTGCTGTCGGCGGCCGCGCTGTCGGCCCCTGCCACGCTGGTTCCTGCCACGCTGTCGGTTCCTGACCTGGTCATCGGCACCCGCACTCTCTCAGTTGACCCACCACGGCGTCGAGGGCGGGTCTCGCGTCCGCCGGTGAGGTGCCGCCGGACATCAGGGCGAACGACAGCACGCGGCCGTCGATCGTTTGGACTATGCCCGTCAACGAACTGACCCCGGTGAGTGTTCCGGTCTTGGCCCGCACCCAGCCCGCGCCGGGGTTGGTGGCGCCGAACCGGTCGGCCAGGGTGCCGGTGCCGGCCGCGATCGGCAGCCCGTCGAGCATCGGCCGCAGGGCGGGTTTGCCCGGTCCGCTGGCCGCCGTCATGACCGCGTCGAGCAGCGCGGGTGTGGTGCGGTTGGCGTAGGAGATACCCGAGGCGTCGCGCAGGGTGGTGCCGGGCCACTGCTCGGGGAACATCGAGGACAACACCTGCTCGACGGCATCGACCCCGCCCGCGTGGGTCGGCGGACCACCGCGGTACACCGACAGTTCGACGGCGAGCGACTCGGCCAGCACGTTGTCGCTGTGGCGCAACATGTCGTTGACCCTGGTGACCAGGGGTGCGGACTCGACTTCGGCGATGACGCGGTCGCCGGTGGGAGCGGTCGTCTCGGTGACCGGCCCGTCGACGCCGAGGGCGGCGGCGAGCGCCTCACCGGCCATGATGCCCGGCGTCGGACTGCGCGGCGAGTATTCGTCGAGCGGTTCGAGGCGGGCGCCGTCGATCATCAACGATTCGATGGGGGCGATGTCGCCGCCGGTGATGTCGCGCCGATCCCAGGTGCTGTCCATCGTCGGCCCGGAGAAGGCACCCAGATCCACCGCCACCGACGTCACCGGGAGCTCGGTCCGCCTGATCTGGTCGGCGAGGTCGGCGATGCGGGCGGGGTCGGTGTAGAAAGTGTCGGCGTCGGCGGGTTGCGCCGACAGCGTCGGATCGCCCGCGCCCCGCAGGATCACCTGTCCGTCGGCACCGGCGATCACCGTCGTCGTCAGTCGCTGGTCGTGCGGCATCGCATCGAGGAAGGCCGCGGCGGAGAGGACCTTGGCGTTCGACGCCGGGATGCGTGGCCGTTGCGGGTTGCGCGTCCACAGGACCTGGCCGGTCAGCGAATCGGTGATCATTCCGGTCAGCTCCCCCAGCGCGGGATCGCGCAGGGCGGGCGTGATGGCGCGGATCACCCCGGTCGGGGTCGGCGCAGGTGCGGTGGCGGCCACCGGGTCGATCAGCGGGTCGACGGCGATCGCGGCGGGCTGCGGCGGGATTCCCGGCGGCAGTGCGGGGTCGCGGTCCACCCGTAGGGCGACGACGACCGCGGCGGTCGAGGCCAGCGCCAGGATCACCACGGCGGCGATCGTCCACCACAGGAGTTTCCGACCGCGGCGACCCCCGGTGCTCGTCGATGCGGCGCTCGTCGATGCGGGTCTGGTCGGTGCGCCCACAAAGCCTCCGGGTCTCTCGCGCTGCACGGTCGGTGGCGACCCGCTCGGCATACCGTCAGGGAAACGAACTTCCAGGGGTACGAACATCGAGGTCGTCGGACTAACAGTATCGTTGGAGCCGCGTGCGGCCGTCTCGGCCCGGCGCAGCATCTCCGATCCAGACTGCCAGGAGGAACAGTGGAATTCGATGTGACCATCGAGATCCCCAAGGGTGGCCGAAACAAGTATGAGGTCGACCACGAGACGGGGAAGGTCTACCTCGACCGCTACCTGTACACCTCGATGGGATACCCGGCCGACTACGGCTACATCGACGGCACCCTCGGTGAGGACGGCGACCCGCTCGACGCGATGGTCCTGCTCCCCGAGTCGGTGTTCCCCGGCATCATCGTGCGGGCCCGCATCGTCGGGATGTACACCATGAGCGACGAGGCCGGCGGCGACGACAAGCTGCTGTGCGTGCCGGCCGGTGACGTGCGCTGGGACCACATCAAGGACATCACCGACGTGTCCGAGTACGAGCTCGGCCCGATCTCACACTTCTTCGAGCACTACAAGGACCTCGAGCCCGGCAAGGAGGTCCAGCCCGGCGGTTGGGTCGGCCGGTCCGAGGCCGAGAAGATCGCCCAGGAGGCCATCGACCGCCTGGCCCAGCACCCCGACGCGGCCAACGAGCCCTCGCGCGGCTGACACCACCGCTTCACCTACGAGACCGCCGACGACGTTCCCCGAGGACGTCGTCGGCGGTTTCCGTCTTTCTGGGGAGTCGGGACGTCCGTATGAGTCGTGGCCCCGTTTGTGCGAGAGATGACCCGGATTCAGCGCAATCGACCGCGGCGACTCGATACCGGCGATACTCTCTCTGCATGTCGAGTCTCACGTCGTCGGTCGCTCGCTTCGTGGTCGACGCCCTGAATCGGCCTTCGGAGCCGGGCGACGCCGTCGACCACGCAATCCTGGACGCGGCGTTGCGCTGCATCGGCCTGTACGGCATCGAGCGGATGACCATGAGCGATGTCGCGCGCGATGCCGGGGTGGGGCGTGCGACGGTGTTCCGCCGGTTCGAGTCGAAGGACGAACTGATCCGGCGGGCCTTTGCGTTCGAGCTGACGAGGATCGGTGAGGATTTCGCCGACGCCGTCAGCGTGATCGACGACCCGCGTGAGCAACTCGTCGAATTGATCGTGGAAGCGATCCGCGTTGCGCGGACCCATCCGATAGGGGTGCGGCTGGTGCAGGACGGAACGGCCGTAGCCGTGCACAGGGACCGGCAGATCGCGGCACCTCAGCTCATGCTGCTCACCGCGCACATCGCGGACTGCGCCGAGCGTGTCGACCGTGAAGTCGATGCCGCAGCGATCGCTGAGGTCCTCTGGAGGTTCATCGGAAGTGTCTGGCTGACACCGGACTACGGATTGGCGGCCGACGATCCCGCGGCTGTCCGCCGCATGGTCCACGTGATCCTCAGTCCGCTGACCGACGCACCAGATGTGCGGCGAGATCCCCACCACAGCAAGACAACCCACAGGAGTGACGATGGCGCAACCACGGTCTGAACACTCGGGTGACGACCTCACCATCGACGGTCCGCCGCTCGAAGGTCACGCCCTGCAGCGCTACGAGCAGTTCCGCTGGTTCTGCGGGACCGGCCTGATCGGACTGTTCGCCGCGGCCTATGTCGATCAGGGCATGCAGCGCGACGTCTCCAACGCGACGTGGGCCACCGGCAGGTACGAGAACAGACCGCTGGAACGCAACATGCGCACGATGGCGGCGGGTCAGCTCGTGATGTGGGGGGATGCGGAGCTCAACGCCCGGCACCTCGACCGCATCAAGACGTTGCACCGCGAGGTCAAGGGCATCGGGCGAGACGGCAAGCACTACAGCGCATACTCACCCCGCGCCTGGAACCTGGTCTATCTCAGCATGTTTCTCCTCTACCGCAATTCGTACACGCCGATCACCGGTGACCCGCTCGGCGAGCGGGACAACGAGATCTTCTATCGCCTCATGTGGGACAAGATGGGCTCGTTGTCGTTCACAGGGAAGGCGTCGGCGCTGCCGCGCTCGTACGCCGAGGCGATGGCCTACTACGACGACCTGCTCGAGAACGACCTGCAGGACACGTACATGTTGGAGGTCGGACGCAGGCTGTTCGCCACCCCTCCTGCGCCAGATGGGTTGCCCGCCGTACTTCGTCCACTGTGGCCGGCAATGTCCCGGGTCGCCGGTGAGGTGGCGATCACCTGCGGCATGGCCATCAGCCGGCCGAAGGTCCGTGAGGTCTTCGGGTTCCCGTTCACTCGGATGCGGCGCATCGAGTTCGCGGTGATGTGCCGGATTCTCCCGATTCTCTATCGCCGGGCGCCCAAGCGGATTCTGATGACGCCCCTCGCATACAACCGCTGGCAGTACGAACAGCTGGTACACAAACTGGAGGAAACCCAACTCGAGTCGTTCCGTCCCGATCCCGAACTCACGCCGCAGCATGTCTCGCTCGAGGGCGGGTGATGTGAAGACCGAGGATCTGCACGTCGTCGGTGGCGACTGTCTTCGCGCCTGCACGAGTGGCGGCGGGATCGTCCCGGTGGAGCAGTGATCTTGTCGATCGGGTCCGCACTCGCCGTCGTACCTCGCATACCCGACCGGCGACAGAAGCATCGCTTCGCGCGCGCAGCCTAGGCGACGCGGTATCGCGCGTTCTCGAAGACCGGCAGGACCTGTTCGCGGATGCGCTGTTCGGTGGCCGCCCCGTCGATCGGGGTGAGGATCACGGCGTCGGCGACCTCGGCGGCATAGATGTCGCGGAGCAGCGTCGTCAGGCCGGAGACGGTTCCGACATACCGGACGGTCTCCGAGTCGATCGCCGCGAACCGCCCGGCATGTTCTGCCGCTGCACGCGCGGAGGCCGCCTGAGGCGCGATCGCCACCTCGACTTCGAGGGCGACGACGAACTTCGCCGGATCGTGGCTTCCGGCCCGGAGCAGCGACCGCGCACGCTGCGCGTCCCGTAGCGTCTCGCGGCGCACCACGAGCGGGAACGTCCGCGCGAGCGGATCGCCGGCGACGGCGATCTGGAACTGCGGGCGTCCGATGCTGACGGTGTTGGTGGCGGCGGTGCCGGTGGAGGTGTCGGTGGCACTGTTCCGGGCCGCTGGTGCGTCGAGTTCGATGGTCATCTGAGTGTTATCCCTCGTCGAGTTCGGGTCGTGTGGTGGGTGCGTCAGCCGCCAGTGCGGTGAGCGCGTCGAGGAGACGGTCGACGTCGTCGGAGGTGGTCCCGGCGCCGAAGCTGGCGCGGACGGCGCCCCCGGGGTGGCCGAGGCGCTTGAGCAGCGGATGTGCGCAGAACTTGCCGTCACGAACCCCGATCCCGTGTTCGTCGCTGAGATATTCGGCGACGACCCGCGGGGCGAGGCCGTCGACGACGAAGCCGGCGATCCCCACCCGATCGGCGGAATCGGCGAAGATCCGTAGCGGCCGTACGCCGTCGATCGCGGCCAGCCCCGCGTCGAGGCGTTCGCACAGACGCAGCTCGTGCAGTCCGATCGCTTCCGGTCCGAGGTCGGCGAGGGCGGTGCAGGCCTCGGCGATCGACACCGCACCGAGCACATTCGGCGAACCCGCCTCGTGGCGGGCCGCGCCCGTGTGCCAGGTGGTACCCGTCTGCCGGGTCCCGCTCACGTCGACGTCGAGCGTCGCTCCCCCGCCCGCGAGGTAGGGATCGGCCGCGTCGAACCAGTCCGACCGACCGATCAGGACACCGGCGCCGAACGGCGCGTACGCCTTGTGACCGGAGAAGGCCAGGTAGTCGATGCCGTGACTGACCATCGAGAGGGCCCGGTGGGCGACGAGTTGCGCGGCGTCGACCAGGATGCGGGCGCCGTGGCGGTGCGCGATCGAGGCCAGCCTGCTGATCGGCAGGACCTCGCCGGTGACGTTCGACGCCGCGGTCACGGCCAGCAGCGACGCCGGCGCGGACGCGAGTTCGGCTTCCAGTGCGGCGAGAGTGTCCTCGATGGTGTCGCAGGCGGTGACTACGCGCGCGCGGCGGCGGCCGTCCTTCGGCGTGCACCACGGGAGGAGGTTGGCGTGGTGTTCGATGTCGAGGACCACGACGTCGGCCGGGGTGATGGAGGCCGCCAGATTGATCGCGTCGGTGGTGTTGCGGGTGAAGACGACGGTGTCGTCCGGGCGGCCGCGGACGAAGCTCCGCACCGTGTCGCGGGCCGCTTCATAGCGACGCGTGGTGAGCTGCGACAGATGACCGGCGCCGCGATGGACGCTGGCGTACTGGCCGAGCGCTGCGGCGACCTCGGCCGCCACCGCGCTAAGCGCCGGTGCGCTGGCGGCGTAGTCGAGGTTGGCGTAGGCGACGGTCCGCCCGTCGGTGAGCGGTACCTGCACGTCGGCACCCACGACCGGCGCCAGCGCCGGGATGAACCGGCCGCGAGAAGCGGCGGTGTCGGCGGGCGTGACGCGAGCAGAGGACGAAACGGGTGCTGAGAGAACAGCGGTCATGACAAGAGCTCCTCGAGAATCCACACTTGCCGCGTCCGGGTTCGGTACGCAGCCAGGTCGTCACCCGGAGCACCCCACCGTGGAGGAGGGTTGCCGGCCAGCGAGCCGGGGCTTGTCACTGGCACTCATGACCTACGACACAGATTCGCCGACATTGCCCTGACGTGTCAATTTTCATTCAGCGTGATTCGAAGTTAGGGCACACTTACCTGTAGCGTGGCGGGCGTGTCCCCCACAGATGTGTTCGTGTTGTCGCGCCCGCACGGGACCGTGCGGGGCCGGGGAGTGACCGCTGCGTTCACCGACGTCGACGAGGCGTCGGCATCGTTGAGGTCCGGCGCGGTGAGATCTCTGACCGGCGCGATCCCCTTCGACGTCGCCGACACCGCGGCGCTCGTGGCGCCGGAGGCGCTGCTGTCGACCGGCACTCCCCTGTCCGGCGGGGCACCGCTGACGCGTCGTGCGGTCTCGACCGTCCTGCACCCCACCGGCGAGGAGCACCGTGAGCGTGTCGCGCATGCCGTGAAGCGCATCGTCGCCGGCGACGTCGGCAAGGTGGTACTGGCACGCAGCGTCGACATCGTGCTCGACGACGCGGTACGACCCGCCGAACTGCTCGACGCACTCGCCGGCGGCAACGCCGGCCACAACGCCTTCGGTGTCGATCTCGGCGCGGCAACGGGGTCGGGATCGTGGCTGCTGGGCGCGAGTCCCGAAGCGCTGCTCCGCAAATCGGGCCGGACCGTGACCTGTCACCCGTATGCGGGGTCGGCTCCGCGATCCCCCGATCCGGGAATCGACCGCGCAACCGCCGAGGAGCTGTCCTCCTCGGCGAAGGACCTCGCCGAACACGCCTTCGTCGTCGAGCATCTGCGAGAGCGGCTGACGCATCTGTGCGACGACGTGCAGGCCCCGTCGACCCCACAGCTGGAGTCCACCGGCGAGATGTGGCATCTCGCCACCCCGATCCGCGCGACGCTGCGCGATCGGTCGACCACCGCCCTCGACCTCGCACTCCTGCTCGGACCGACGCCGGCGGTGTGCGGAACACCGAGTGATGTTGCCGCCCAGATCATCCGGGAGGTCGAGGGAGATCGCGGCTTCTACGCCGGCGCGGTGGGATGGTGCGACGCCGCAGGCGACGGCGAATGGATGGTCACCATCAGGTGCCTGGAACTCGCCGCCGATCGTCGGAGCCTGCGCACCTGGGCCGGCGGCGGCATCGTCGAACACTCCGACCCGCAAGCCGAGCTCGACGAGACCGCCGCCAAGCTACGGACCGTGCTGAATGCTCTCGGCATCGGGGAGATCTGAGCCAGGCTCGGCGCCACTTTCGGCCCAGCCGGTGCCCGATTCAACCCTGGGCCTGATTCAACCCAGTGCCTGATCGAGATCCCCGAGCAGGTCGTCGATGCCTTCGAGCCCGACCGACAGGCGCACGACCGAGTCGCTGAGGCCGATCGCGGCCCGACCCTCGGGGCCCATCGCGCGATGGGTTGTGGTGGCCGGGTGGGTGATCAGCGACTTCGAGTCCCCGAGATTGTTGGAGATGTCGACGATCCGCAGCGCGTTGAGCACCTCGAAGGCGCGCTTCTTGCCGTCGATGCCGTCGTGGTCGTTGAGCTCGAAGGTCACCACGGTACCGCCGCCGGACATCTGCGAGGTGGCCAGCGCGTACTGCGGATGTGATTGCAGGAACGGGTATTTCACCCAGCGCACCCGCGGATCACTCTCCAGGAACTCGGCGATGCGCAGCGCCGAGGCCACCGAGGCGTCGACGCGCAGGCGCATCGTCTCGAGGCCCTTGACCAGTGTCCAGGCGTTGAAGGGGCTCAGCGCCGGACCGGTGTGACGCATCAGCTGCTGCACCGGGCCGTCGATGTAGTCCTTGGGCCCCAGGACCGCACCGCCCATGACGCGCCCCTGGCCGTCGATGTGCTTGGTGCCCGAGTACACGATGACGTCGGCGCCCAGATCCAGTCCGCGCTGCAGCAGCGGGGTGGCGAAGACGTTGTCCAGCACCACTTTCGCGCCGGCGGCATGGGCCAGTTCGGACACCCTCGCGACGTCGACGAGGCTCTGCATCGGGTTGGACGGGGTCTCGAAGAAGACGGCGTCGGCGGGCGTGGACAGCGCACGCTCCCACTGCTCGAGGTCCTCACCGTCGACGAACTCGGTCTCGATGCCCCACCGCGGCAGGATCTCGTTGCACACCACGAAGCACGAACCGAACAGGCTGCGCGCGGCCACGAGACGGTCGCCGGCCTTGAGGATCGCACCGAGCGCGACGAACACCGCGGCCATTCCGCTCGCGGTCGCGAAACAGGCTTCGGCGCCCTCGAGCTGACGGAGCCGCTCCTGGAACATCTCGACCGTCGGGTTGCCGTAGCGGGAGTAGACGAATCGCTCGTCCTCCCCGGTGAACGCGCGTTCGGCCGCCTCGGCGGAGTCGTAGACGTAACCGCTGGTCAGGTAGAGCGCCTCGGCGGTCTCATGGAACCCCGAGCGGGCCAGACCGCCGCGCACCGCGATGGTGTCCAGCGAAAGACCCTCGGGCAGTTCAGGACTCACGATTGCCTCCACGGCAGGTTCTCGGCACGCCATCCCGACGCCCCGCGGTGATCGTTCTCGTCGAGGGCACCCTCGAAGCCGTCGACGACGTTGTAGGCCTTGCCGAAACCTTCGGCCGTCGCCGCCTGGGCGGCACCGACGGAGCGATGTCCCGAGCGGCAGATGAAGATCACTTCCTGATCGTCGGTGACACCCGAATCCCGCAGCTGCTCGACGAAGTCGTCGTTGCGGCGTCCCTCGGGAAAGGTCGTCCACTCGGCGAAGACCGGCCGTTTGCCGATGACCTCGAGATCGGGAACCCCGACGAACGACCACTCAGCCTGCGTCCGACAGTCCACCAGGACGGCATCGGGATTGTTCTCGAGCTTCTCCCACGCCTCACGCGGGCTCAGATCTCCGGCATAGGTCATGAGGAGCACACCTTCCATTCGCCGTTCTCACGCACGACGGTCGTCTCGACGACGTTCTCGGTGTCGGGCGTGTTGTCATAGTGCCAATGAACCGTGGCGGTCGCCCGGTCACCGTCGACCACGAGGTCGGTGATCTCGGGGATCTCGATGTGCCCGTTCTCGGCCAGCGATTGCTTGTTGTCGGAGACGAACTGCTCCTCGGTCACGAAGTCGGCCGCGGCCAGGTCGGCGGCGCACGTGTTCGCCCGGTACTCGGCGTAGTTCGGGCCGTTGCGCGCGGTGTAGTGGTCGTTGATGGCGTACTGGACCTGCGCGGAGTCACCCACGCGCTCCTCCGGCGGGCGGGTGATGTTCGAGACGACGATGCTCAGCACCGCGATCCCGACCACCCCGACGGCGACGAAGAACGGCCAGGCGTTCCGCCACATGGGCGGCGCCTCGTCGACGAATCCCTCGTCGGCACCCGGTGTCGGGACGTTGCCGGACGCGGCGCTCTTTCGGGACGGAGTGTTCTTGCGGCCCCCGCCTGCAGCTTTGGCCATGGCGGAAGTCTAACGACCGCCCCACGGGGCGGCCCGACCGGCTTGTGCGCACGTCGCGAGGCCCTCGCGGAGGCGTCGTCGACATCACCCCGACGGTGAGTAAGTCGACCCATGAGTAAGGTGACCCTAAGCAAGTCCGGCGAACGCGCCGACCGACCGCCCGACAGCAAGGATCCGGATGCGCACCCGACACCACCGACCGCTCGCACTGCTACTGGCACTGCTCGCCGCCACCCTGGTCGCGACCTCGTGTTCGCCACCCGCCGAGAAATCACCGGACGGCTCGGCCCGGGTGCCCGCGCCGGAGCCCGGCGCCATCCCGGTGACCGTGCAGCAGGCCTATGCGCCTGCCGTGGTCGAGCGAGCGCCGAAGCGTGTCGCCGCGATGGGGGTCGGTGACGCCGACACCCTCCTCGCGCTCGGCGTCACCCCGACCACCATCGCCCCGTTCGCCGATCCCGATCAGGCCACGGCCCCGTGGAACGCCGAACTGCTCCGCGACTCGGCACCGGTCGTGCTGTCCAACGTCTCCGGAGCCTTCGGCGACGAGATCCCCAAGGCGCTCGCCACCGACCCCGACCTGATCACCGCGGTCGGCGCCGATCCCACCCGCGACCAGTTCGACCTGCTTTCCAAGACCGGACCGACGATCCTGCGGCCCGCACGGTTCCAGCCCTGGCAGGTCCCGTGGGACAGCCAGACCGTCCAGATCGGGACCGCCGTCGGGCTACCCGACCTCGCCGCACGGAAGGTCGCCGAGACCGAGGCGTTCCTCGCGGGGGTGCGCGCGGAGAACCCGGAGTTCGCCGGCAAGACCGCCGTCGTCGTCACCGCGAGCCCGACCGGCGGGGTCTCGATCTACGGCCCCTCCGACGGCCGCGGACAGACCGTCGCCGGGTATGGCCTGCGCTTTCCGCCTGCGCTGGAGAAGGTCATCACCAACGGCTTCTACGGCGACCTGCCCGCCGAGAACCTCAACCTGCTCGACGCCGCGGACATCGTGATCGCCGTGGACTGGGAGGGTTCCAACGACCGGCTGCGCGCGAACGCGGCCTTCGACCGGCTGTCCGTCGCCCGGTCCGACCGGGTGGTCTACCTGCCGCAAGAGGTCGGTAGCGCCATGTCGGTACCCACCCTGCTGACCATCCCGTGGGTCGCCGGGCAGGCCGTCGAACCGATCGCCGCGGCCGCCGCGAAGAAGTGATCGGCACCCGCCGAGAGGCCGCCACACGCATCCTCAAGTGAGGGTTACCTCACACACGGATTTTGGTCGCGGACACCGAACGCCTACCGTAGAAGGGATAGGCCTTATCCATACGCGCCGACCTGGGGGTCACCGAGATTTACTCGTCTGTGCGTGCTGAGCAACGGAAGACACCTACTCCATGAGCGAGAACAGCCGCCCGCTGCGGGTTGCGATCGTCGGTGCCGGTCCCGCCGGGATCTACGCCGCCGACGCGTTGATGAAGTCCGACACCGCCAAGGACCGCGGCGTCAGCATCGATCTCTACGAGCGCATGCCTGCACCGTTCGGTCTCATCCGCTACGGCGTCGCACCGGATCATCCGCGCATCAAGGGCATCATCACCGCGCTCCACAAGGTGCTCGACAAGCCGCAGGTGCGTCTGCTCGGCAACGTCGACTACGGCACCGACATCACCCTCGACGAGTTGCGCGACCACTACGACGCGGTGATCTTCTCCACCGGGGCCACCGACGACCGCGCTCTCGACATCCCGGGCATCGACCTCGACGGCAGCTACGGCGCCGCGCAGTTCGTCGCGTGGTACGACGGTCACCCCGACTTCCCGCGCACCTGGCCCCTCGACGCGGAGAAGGTCGCCGTCATCGGCGTCGGCAACGTCGCCCTCGACGTCGCGCGCGTGCTGGCCAAGACCGGCGACGAGCTGCTGCCGACCGAGATCCCGGCCAACGTCTACGAGGGCCTCAAGGCCAACAAGGCGATCGAGGTGCACGTCTTCGGGCGTCGCGGACCGGCTCAGGCCAAGTTCACCCCGCTCGAACTCAAGGAGCTCGACCACTCGCCCAACATCGAGGTCGTCGTCAACCCCGAGGACATCGACTACGACGAGGGTTCGGCCGTCGCCCGCCGCGGCTCCAAGATCACCGACCAGGTCGCCACGATCATCGAGAACTACGCGATCCGCGAACCCAAGCAGGGTGCGATCCACAAGCTTTTCCTGCACTTCTTCGAGAGCCCCACCGAGATCCTCGGCGAGGACGGCAAGGTCGTCGGTCTGCGCACCGAGCGCACCCAGCTCGACGGCACCGGCAACGTCAAGCCGACCGGCAAGACCACCGACTGGGAGGTCGGCGCGGTCTACCGGGCGGTCGGTTACCTCTCGGACAACCTGCCCGAGATCCCGTTCGACTCGCAGGCCGGCGTCATCCCCAACGAAGCCGGACGCGTCTTCGACGAGGGTGAGCAGCTGACCGGCATCTACACCACCGGTTGGGTCAAGCGCGGGCCCGTCGGCCTGATCGGCCACACCAAGGGCGACGCCAACGAAACCGTCGACTGCATCCTCAAGGACTCCGAGGCCGGTGTCCTGAACAATCCGAGCAAGCCGGGCGAGGACGCGATCATCGAGCTGCTCGAGTCCAAGAGCATCCCGTTCACCACGTGGGACGGCTGGTACCGCCTCGACGAGCACGAGCGCGCCCTGGGGGCCGCGGAAGGCCGCGAACGCGTGAAGGTCGTCGAGCGTGAGGACATGCTCGCCGCCTCCGAGCCGGACAAGGTGTCGCGCCCCACGGCGTGATGCGACACTCGCGACAAACGATGAGGGGCGACCGGTTCTCACCGGTCGCCCCTCGTCGTCGAGTGAGCCGTCTGTACTAGCGGACGGGCAGCGCGGGTACGCCCGCGACGTCGGTGCCGCCGCCGGACATGGCCGACGACTGAGACGAGCCCGCTCCGAAACGGTCCAACGGATTGTCGATGCGTCGGAAGTTCCACCAGAAGCCGGCGTTGTCGGTCAGGTTCTCGGCGTAATCGGAGATCGCATATCCGGCGATCGAGGACGGGAAGCAGCCGAACCAGACGGTCTTGATCGTCAGCGATTCGTTCTTCTTCAGCTGCGCCTTGAACTTCGTCGCACCGTTGACCTCCTGCAAGGTGACGTTGCGGAATTCGCCGTCACGCGCAGTGACCCTCATGAACCGGGTCATGCTCCACGCCTTGTTCCACGGCGTGCCCGGCGCTCCGAACTGGCAGTAGACCCCACCCGTCATCTGAAGGTTGGGTACCGCCGCCTGCGCAGGTGCGGCACCCACCAGCGTGCCTGCTGCGATTCCTGCGGCGGCCACCATCCCGACGACGGCCCGTTTGAACGAATTCATCCATCCTCCTGATACGAGTTCCCTGACAACACTGGGCATATCGACCCCAGCTCATCGCAGTGTTACCGCCGGCACAGCGTCCGCTCAGGATCCGCAGGTCTTTCGTTATACGAACGACACTCTTCGCGTCGCGCCGTGAGGGCCGCCGGACGACGTTGGTAAGGTAACCCTTCGTGCGCCGCTCCCTCCGAGTTCTCGGAATCCCGCTACTGCTGGCGGTCCTCGCGGCGCTGGTCATCGCGTCGGTGTTGTTCGGTTCCCGATCGGTGCCGCTCGACGAGATCTGGCCGAGCTTCACCACGGGGATGGCCGAGATCTGGGCCGCGCTCTTGGACCTCCGGATGCCGGAGATCACCAAGGACACCGACGTCGACGGCATCGTCTGGGATCTGCGTGTCCCGCGAACCCTGTTGGGTCTGACCGCGGGTCTCGCCATCGGCGCGGCCGGTGCGATCACCCAGGGCCACACCCGCAATCCGATCGCCGATCCGGGCATACTCGGCGTCAACGCCGGCGCCGCATGCTCCGTCGTCGCGGGGATCTACGTGCTGGGCATCTCCAGTCCCATCGCGTTCATGTTCTTCGGACTCATCGGGGCGATCATCGCCGCGACCGTCGTGTTCGGGTTGTCGGCGTTGAGCGGATCGTCTCCGCTGACGTTGGTGCTGGCGGGTACCGGCCTGACCGCGATGCTCACGGCCATCACGTCCTCGATCGTTCTCGTCGACACCAATTCGCTCGACCAGTGGCGGTTCTGGAGTGTCGGGTCCACCGCAGGCCGCGGCATCGACGTGTTCTGGGCGAGCCTGCCGTTCATCCTCATCGGCCTCGTGCTGGCGCTGGCGAGCGGCTTCTTCCTCAACGTGCTCAGCCTCGGCGACGACATGACCAAGGCGCTGGGCTCGCGCGTGATACTCATCCGAGTCCTCGGCATCCTGACGATCACGCTCCTGATCGGTGCAGCGACCGCGGCCTGCGGTCCGATCGTCTTCCTCGGTCTGGTGGTGCCGCACGTCGCGCGGGCGTTCGTCGGCGCCGACTACCGCTGGATCATCCCGTATTCGGCCCTGTTCGGCGGCATCCTCCTCGTCGGCTGCGACATCCTGGGCCGCATCGTCGCCCGCCCCGGTGAGGTGCAGGTGGGCGTGATGCTGGCGCTGGTCGGCGCACCGTTCCTGATCCTCATGGTCCGCCGGCAGAGATTGGGGACCGTATGAGCACGCCCACCACGAAAACGACGACCGCGAACAGCCGGGGCGTGGCACCGCATCCGGGTGGTTATCGCATCGCCATCGAACCGGTGTCGATGGTCGTCCGGCCCCGAATGCTCGTCGTGGCACTGGTTTCCACCGCGATCGCGCTGGTGCTGTTCCTGACCAGCGTCGGCGTCAGCGACTACCCGCTCACCCCTGTCGATGTCGCCCGCATCCTCCTCGGCGGCGGTACCCGCATCGAGAACGTGGTGGTGTTCGACGTCGCGCTCCCCCGCGCACTCGTGTCCCTGCTGGTCGGTTTCGGTCTCGGTCTCGCGGGTTCGATCACCCAGCTCATCGCCCAGAATCCCCTCGCGACCCCCGACATCCTCGGCATCACGGCCGGGGCGAGCGCGGCTGCCGTTGCGGCCATAGCCTTTTCGACGACGAGCTGGGGCGCCTGGTTCGGTGATCTCGGTGTCCCGGTGTCGGCCATGGTCGGCGCGCTCCTCACCGCGGTGGTCATGTACGTGCTGGCGTGGCCCGGCCGCAAGGCCAACAGCGGTATCAATCCGTTCCGGCTCGTGCTGATCGGTGTCGGCATGACCTGGATGTTGCAGGCGCTCACCAATTTCCTGCTGACCCGCGCCGACATCCGCGACGTCGGCCGAGCCCAGGTGTGGCTGGTCGGTTCGGTGGCCAACGTCGGGTGGTCGAATGTGTGGCCGGTGGTCGGGGGCGTCGTGGCCGGCATCGTCGTGGTCGTGGGATTGGCACGCCAGATCGGCATGCTCAGCCTCGGACCCGATCTGGCTCGCGGCCTCGGCGTCCGTGTCGGTGCGGTGTCCACGACGCTGCTCCTCACCGCGGTCCTCGTGAGTGCGCTCGCGGTGTCGGCGGCCGGGCCCATCGCCTTCGTCGCGCTGCTCGCCCCGCAGATCGCACTCCGTCTCGCCGGCACCGCCGTCCCGACGCCGTTGCTGTCCGGGCTGATCGGTGCGTCCCTGGTGCTCGGCGGTGACCTGTTGTGTCGCACGGTGCTTCCCGGCGGATTACCGGTCGGCATCGTCACCGCCGCGATCGGCGGCCCGTTCCTGATCTACCTGATGATCGCCATGTCCCGAAAGGCGAGCGTATGACCACCTCTCCCCCGGATGGGACCCCGATGAACCCGAACCCCATGACCCGAACCCCAGAGACCCGAACCCCGGCGACCCAGAACCCGCCTACCCGGACGCCGACCGGTAGCGCCCGTCTGCGCGGTGTCGACCTTCGAGTCGGCTACGACGACCGGGTGGTCATCGACGGTCTGACCATCGACGTTCCGGACGGTCAGGTCACCACGATCATCGGTTCCAACGGGTGCGGGAAGTCGACGCTGCTGCGATGCCTCGCCCGACTGCTGCCACCGAAGTCGGGCACGGTCTATCTCGACGGTGACGACATCTCCTCGGTGCGGCCCAAGCAGGTCGCTCGCACCCTCGCCATCCTGCCGCAGAATCCCATCGCGCCAGAGGGTTTGACGGTCGCCGACCTCGTCGGGCGTGGTCGGCACCCACACCAGCGGTGGTACCAGCAGGCGACCGCCACCGACGAGGCCGCCGTCGCTGAGGCCATGGAGATGACGGACACTCTCGACCTCGCCGACCGCACCCTCGATGCACTCTCCGGCGGTCAGCGACAACGCGTGTGGATAGCTCTGACCCTCGCGCAGGGCACCGACCTCATCCTGCTCGACGAACCGACGACGTACCTCGACCTCGCCCATTCGATCGACGTGCTGGACCTCGTCCGCAGCCTCTGCGACGATCACGGAAAAACAATCGTGATGGTTCTCCACGACCTGAATCTCGCGGCCCGGTACAGCGATTCACTATTCGTGATGCGCAACGGGGCGATCGTCACCACCGGCTCCCCCACCGACGTGATCGACGCCGACATGCTCGGCGAGGCCTTCGGGCTCCGCGCGCATGTGATGACCGACCCGATCTCGGGCGGTCCGCTGATCGTACCGTTGGACTCGCGCACCCACGGCCGCATCGCGACCAGCTGAAGCCTCTGCCGGTTGAACCGGCGCCGGCGGTCTCGCTCGCGGCCGGCAGTGGCGACCCTTCACACTGTGGAGTTGTCAATGATCGTGCGCGGTCCCGGTTTTCGAGAACGCTTGTTGCGGCAGTATGGTCCGGTATGCGGCTCATACTGCCGCAAGAGTGTGGTCTGTCAGGCGGCGTCGTCGAGTCGCATGGTGCGGCGGTTGTAGGCGGGTAGCGGTCGGCGTTGTGGGTCGATGTCGACCGGTGGGATCAGCCACGGATGCCGGTCGAAGCCGAGGACGGCGTCCCAGCCATTGTGGTGGACCTGGGTGTGGCAACGCTGGCAGAGCAGACATCCGTTGTCCAGCGACGTCGGCCCGTCGTCGGCCCAATGCCGCAGATGGTGTACCTGGGTATGTGACGGTGGTGCACCACATTTGACGCAACACCCATCGCGCACAATCACAGCCTTGCGCAACGCCGGTGGGAAGACGCGCTTGTCGCGCCCCATCTGCAGCGGCACCGTCTCGCCGTCGATGATCACCTCCGTCAGAGTCCCGTCGCAGGAGAGGGCGCGGGCGGTGGCATCGGTGATGGTGCCGGTCCACGGCAACGCGCCCATATCGGTGGCGTCGGCGGGGATGGTCAGGATCAGCTGGGTGCGTGGCGCTCCGGCGGTGTCGAGGGCGGCACCGAGTACGGCCTGGTCGAGGATGAGTTCGAAGGCATCGGCGCGTCGTTGCCCGGCTGAGCGGCGGTCGTCGGCGCCGTCGGGTTCGGGTCGGGGTGTGGAGCGTTGGTCGATCATGGCGATGAACTTCTCCCCGACGACCTGGGTGAGGTCGGCGACGATCTCCACGCGACCGTCGTCGGTGAGGGTATGAGAGACGCTGTTGAGTGCGCGGTCCTCGGCGGCGGGAATGCCGCCGTCGGCGTCGGCGACAATGTTGCCGAGCGTGTGTGCTCGGGCCAGCACTTCGGCGGGTGTTGCCCCGGGACAGGGCCTGGGTGAGCAGTTCGGTCTCGAAGACCGACACCTCGTCGTCGGAAAGATCTGTGGGGGACCGATGTTCGATGTGGGCGATCCCTCGGATGATGGCGTCGACGATCTCGGCCGATAGGCGCCCGTCCGCGGCATGTCCGGAGACTCTAGTGAGTCGCTCGAGTCCGTGGGCGATCCGCACGATGCGGGCGGCGACCGCGGGTGCGAATCCCATCTCGATCAACAGTTTCGACAGTGTCGAGTGGCTGCGTTCAGCCACTCGCAATCGCGCGAGTTCGGCTGCGCGCACCACGATCTGGCGCTCAACCGCGTTACGCATCAGGCGGAGGGTATCCAGCTCGGTGAACGTCGCGCGACCGGTGGAGTCGTCTGCGGGGAGCGTCGTCTCGATGAGGGAATCGAGGAGGTGTGCGAGATCGGGCATGACTCCAAGGTAATCGAACATCTCGGCGATCGCCGCCACGATCCACAGGGATTACGTTGTGCCACACCATGTTCAGAATCCCGGGATGTAAGACCAGCACCTTCGATACCGACCGTTTCCGTCACGGGAGTTACCAACTGCACCAGAATATGCTCGGAATCCGTTCACAAACTCCCCGAAGAAACGCCCAGAAAAAACACCGAACAAAGTTCTATCCCGCAGCAACGATCAGCGGCACGAGCTGTTCGGCGGCTGTCCATGCGCCGTGCTGGCCGAGCATCGATGGCATCGTCTCGTGCTGCTGCCCCCTCAGGCGGCGGACGTCGTGGGCCCCGGAGGCGGCGGGCGCCGATGGTCGGCGAGCATCTGCTCACGCAGGGAGTCGTAGATCGGTGGCACCGAGGCGAGATGGGCGACGAGAACCGCCATCGCGGTGGCCGCGAGCATCGGTACCGCGACCGTCGTCGTGGCGGTCATCTCCATGACGAGGACCAGTCCGGTGAGCGGGGCGCGTACCACCGCACCGAAGAGCGCCGCCATCCCGGCCAGCACCATCGCGTCCCGCAGCGACGAGTCCGCCTGCGGGAAGAGGACATCGACACCCGCCGCGAACAGGACACCCCACAGGGCACCGATTGCGAGCATCGGCGCGAACAGGCCACCGGGGGTTCCGGCCGCATACGACAGCGGTCCCGCGAAGAACCTGACGACCAACAGTGCCGCGATCGCCGGCAGCACGATCCCGCCGTCGAAGATCGACTGCGCCAGGCCATCTCCGCCACCCGCCGCTTGGGCGTCGATGGCCAGCAGGGCACCGATGATCGCTCCGATGATCGTCGCCTTGGCGATCGGGGGCACCCGGACGATTCCGCGGACCGCCGCGATCGCCCCAAGAGTCACCTTGGTGTAAGCGATTCCGACAAGGCCGGTGAGCAGCCCGAAGATCACGAAGACCGGCAACAGCACGATCGACGGTGCAGCCACGGCGCCGACGACGAAGTCGGGCCGGTCCCCGAGGATCAACCGACCGCATGCCACCGCGACCGCGACCCCCAGGATGGTCGGGAGCACCACCCGCATTCGGAACGAGCGCGACACCTCCTCGAGTGCGAACAGGGCCCCGCCGACGGGAGCGGTGAACGCCACCGCCAGTCCCGCGCCGCTCATCGAGGTCTGTAGGGCACGAATGTCGTTGTCGTCGAGGCCTGCTCGACGCCCGGTCTCGGAACCGACGACCGCACCCATGTGCACTGTGGGACCTTCGCGGCCGAGGACCAGTCCGGACCCCATCGCGGCGAGACCGCCGAGGAACTTCGCGGGGATCAGCCGTGGGGGTGAAGGCGACGCCTCTCCGCGTTCGACCGCCTCCACCTGCTGGATGCCGCTGCCCGACGACTCCGGTACGAATCGTACGACGAGAGCGCCGACCGTGGCCCCGGCGGCGGTCACCGCCACCGGGATGAACCAGCCGGGCACACCCAGACCTGCCGACCAGTCGAGCATGTCGAGCCGCCATCGCGTGAGGTGGTCCAAGCACCAGCGGAAACCACCGCCGACGAATCCCGTCACCGCACCGGCCACGACTGCGAGTACACACAGTCGCGTGAGCCCGGGGCTGCTGTGCTGCGCCGACTCCACACTGCGACGCTATACCCCGCGCCGGCGGTTGCCCAGGCCGGAAACGACGATGGCGTACACGCGCCCTCGCGACTCCCAAATCCCGACGACCGCGACGGGGACTGCGTTATGTTGCGTGTGCAAGCTCATTGGGGGGCGTCGAGCCGGCCCGGGAGCATGTCCGACGCCGCTCTCGTCTGCTCCTCGCGTGTGGTCGGAACGTCGGCCGGAGAGGTTCGCCATGGTCGACCACACGACCGTCATCGACGCCGACGCCATCGGCGTCCACGCCGGATGGGGTCACATCTACGGGCCCGAGACATTCCGTGTCCGTGAGGGCGGAGTCACCGTGCTGTCGGGGCGCGCCGGTCGCGGCCGGACGGCGCTGCTGCTGACGCTCGCCGGACGGATGAAACCCACCTCCGGCACACTCACCGCGTTCGGACGCACGGGTCAGGCCAGGCACCTTTTCGCCAGCGCGGCCATCGCGTACATCGACGAGGTCGACCGGGTCGCGCAGACCATCCGGGTCAGCGACGTGGTCAGTGAGGAGATCCGCTGGAAGTCCCGGTGGTACAGGTGGGTCCGACGTTCCGGCCGCGACGATCTCGAACACATCTGCGGCCCGGTCTTCGGCGAGCACCCCCTGCCGCGGATGGATGCCTTCGTCGAAGAACTGCCCGAACTGACCGCGACGCTGCTCCGTATCGCGGTCGCGAACGTCGGGCGGCCGCCTCTGCTCGTCGTCGGCGGCGTGGACCGGCTCACCTCCATCGGTGATTCCGCGGCGGTCCTCGACCGTCTCGTCGTCCTGGGGCACACCCAGACCGTCATCACCGCCGACATCAACGCCGCCACCACCGGACAGAGCGCGCTGCGCGACGTGATCGCGCTCGACCATCTCACCGACACGCGGGTGATCGACACCGGCGCCCCAGACCACCAGCCCCCACACCATGAGCGCCCAGACGACGAGCCCCCAGACCACGAGCCCCCACACCACGAGCCAACCGGCGACAGAAACGGAGAGCCATCGTGATTGCCGCGTTCGCTCCGGGCAGTGACATCAAGAGGTACTTCCGCGGTCGGATGCCGCGGCTCGCGATCACGGTCATCATGCTCATGCCGTTGCTCTACGGCGCGATGTACCTGTGGGCGTTCTGGAATCCGTTCGCCAACGCCGACCGAATCCCGGTGGCCTTGGTGAACGAGGACACCGGGGCCAGTGTCGACGGCCGGCCACTGCAGGCCGGAGAGGAGGTCGCCGCCCGACTGGTCGAGAAAAAACCACTTGACCTGCACGAGGTTTCGGCATCCGAAGCCGCCGAAGGCGTGGCGTCGGGCAAGTACTACTTCTCCATCACGCTACCCGCGGACTTCAGTGAATCGATCGCCTCACCCACCAGCAAATCCCCCCGCTCGGCCGATCTGATCTTCACCTACAACGACGCCAACAACTATCTGGCGACCCTCATCGGCCAGGACGCGGCCCAGCAGATCGTCAACGAGGTCGGCGCAGAGGTGGGTGCGCAGACCTTCGACATCGTCCTCAACGACGTGGGCTCCATCTCCGGGCAGCTGCAGAAGGCGGCCGACGGGGCGAACGAACTGGCGACCGGTCTGGTCACCGCCGACAACGGGGCCCACGAACTGTCCACCAACCTGGTCACCGCCAAGGACGGTGCGGCCCAGCTGGCCGGCGGGATAGACGAGTTGTCCGGCGCGGTCACCCGTGCCACCGACCCGGTGCTCACCGCCCTCGGCAGCGTCAGCAGCGCCGGGCTCAGTCCTGCGGAGATCACCGCGATCGCCGACCGGATCGGAGCCAACGCCGCGGCGGTGACCGCGCGATTGAACACCCTCGCCGCCGACCAGGCCGACGCCGATCAGGCGCTGTCGCAGGTGATCACCGCGCTTCGGGCGAACCCCGACCCGGTGGTCCAGCAACTCGCGACCACACTGGCACCGGCCGAACAGTTCCTCTCCGAACAGGCCCTCGGACCCCAGGCCTCCGGCCAGCTGACCCAGGTACGCTCCGACGTCTCGACGCTGAGCACTGCACTCAACGATCCACAGGGCGGCCTGCGGTCGGCACTGTCCCTGCTGGGCAACGGCGGTCTGGGCGCGGAGATCACCACCCTGCGCAACGCGGTCACCGAACTCGATTCGGGGTCGAACCGATTGAGCTCGGGCCTGGTCGAGCTCAGCGACGGCGCGGCCCAACTCGCCGCCGGCACCACCCGTCTGTCCAGCGGCGCAAACGAACTCGCATCCGGTCTGGAGAACGGGGTCAAGGCGATACCGAGTTGGGACGCCGAGCAGAAGAAGAAGCTCGCCGACACCCTGGCGCGACCCGTCGCACTCGACGAGGACACCGACAACCCGGCGTCGACCTTCGGGACGGGATTCACCCCGTTCTTCTTGTCACTGGCGTTGTTCGTCGGCGGCATCATCACCTGGATGCTGCTGACCCCGCTGCAGTCCCGCGCCATCGTCCGTGGGATACCCGCGCTCCGCGTGGTGCTCGCGTCGTTCTCGCCGGCCTTCTTCATCGGTTTCGTCCAGGCGGCGGTCCTCTACACGGTGATCACCTTCGCCGTGGGACTCGACGCCAAGTATCCGGTGGCGACCTTCGGTTTCCTCTTGCTGGTCGTGGCCGCGTTCATCGCGATCATCCAGATGTTCAACGCGGTGTTCGGCATCGCGGTCGGCCGGGCCGTCACCCTGGCGTTCCTCATGCTCCAGCTGGTCTCCGCGGGCGGAATCTATCCGGTTCCCACCACGCCGGAACCCTTCCAGTACCTCCATCACGTGGATCCGATGACCTACACCGTCAACGGCCTTCGCCAACTGACCGTCGGAGGGATCGACAGCCGCCTGTGGACCGCCATCGCCGTGCTCGCCGGGATCGTCGTGGTCAGCATGCTCCTCTCCTCGTGGGCGGCGCGCCGGGACAGGCAGTACACGATGGACCGGCTCTATCCGCCGGTCGAGCTGTAGCGGACCGGAATCCCCCCGAGCACCGGTCAGCCGCACCGATCGCCTGCTCCGATCCCCGGCGCCGGTCACACGGGTTGGATCAGCCGACCCTGGACCACCAGCGAGGCGTTCTGCTTCAGACGCCGCACGCGGATGCTGACCGAATAGCCCGTGATCCCCTCTGCGGCGGCGACCTCGGTCCGGAGGTAGCGGTAGAAATCCTCGGTGTCGCGGCAGATCACCGCGACCATGAGGTTGTGTTCACCGCTGATCGCCGCGACGAATGCCACCTCGTCGTGTGCGGCGAGTGCGGTTCCGACGCGGTCGAGCGCCGTCGGCGCGACGGTCAGCCACAGCGTCGCACTCAGCCGGAACCCGAGCCGTTCGGGCAGGATCTCGACGTCATAGCGCAGTGCGCCACCGCGTTCGAGTGTGCGGAGGCGCCGCCGTACGCGCCCGACGGTCCAGCCGCAGATACGGGCCAGTTCGCGGTGCGGGAGACGCCCGTCCTGCGTCAGGGCGTCGATCAGCGGGGCATCGTCGTCGGTCAGGCGCGCGATGCCCGACGGTTGCTGGTCGCGAGCGGTGCCGTCGGAATCCGCGTCCTCCTCGACAGCATCCTCGAGGGCGGCATCCTCGACCGGGGCATGCGAGGCGAGGAGAGCCAGGGATTCCGCCGTCAGGCCCCCTCCGAAGCCGGTCCATCGCGATGCAGGCATCCCTACGTCGAAGGCGTGCAGCACGAGGTCGACGCGGACGTCGATCACCGCGGCCCGGGTCGACAGCGCGTTCAGCAGAACGTCGTGCCCCAGGGCCCCCATCGGTGCGCGGATGACGCAGACGATCTCGGCGCCGCCGGACACCACATAGGCGAAGCCGACCTCGCGCCGACGGGCCAGCGACGCGGCGAGCGGCTCCAACCGATCGGGGCGACAGCGCACGCGCGCCACCCATTCGGACTGGCCGCGGACCGCCGGGCGGATGATCCCGACGACCCGCATCACCCCGGATCGTCGTAACGCCTGGTACCGGCGCGCAGCCGTCTGCTCGGAGATCCCGGCGACCTCGCCCAGCTGCCGAAACGACGCCCGCGGGGAAACCTGCAGAGCACGGAGGATCGTGCCGTCTGTGTCGTCCATGATGGAGGAATCCTATGCGGCTGCAGTCTCCGACATTGATATGTTCCGGTTCTCCGAACCCGACTGCACTTTTCTGTCGCACCGACCGGACAATGATTCCCTGCGCCTCCGCCGTGGTCCGACCGGACCCGGCGACGCGTGGAAGTACAGCGAGTTCATCGAAAGCGAGAGCGTGTGACCACGTCCACCACCCTGCAGGCTCCGCCGGAGCGCCGGACAGCGACCATCGTGATGGCCTGCCTGGGCGTCTTCGTCGCCTATCTGCCCATCACCAGCGTCGCGGTGAGCCTGCCCGCGATCGGCGAGGCTTTCGGCGCGTCGACCGCCCAGTTGTCCTGGGTCCAGGACGCGTTCGTGCTGCCCATGGCGGCCTTCATCCTGACCGCCGGGGTCTTCGGTGACGTCCACGGGCGTCGCAAGGTCTATCTGGTCGGCCTGAGCCTGACCGCGATCGGCGGCCTGGTCGCCCTGTGCGCGCAGTCGATCGTGCAGGTCTGGATCGGTCAGGCGATCGCGGGCACGGGCGCGGCGGCACTCCTGCCGACGACCCTGGCGATGATCAGCCATGCCGTGCCCGACTTCCGTGAGCGCGGCAAGTTCATCGGCATCTGGGCGTCGTCGCTGATGCTGTCGCTGACTCTCGGTTCACTCGTCGCGGGTCCGGTCGCCGAGTCCGCGGGCTGGCGGTGGATCTACCTGATGCCGATCCCGGTGGCGCTGGTCGCGCTCGCCGTGTCGATCGCGACCCTGCCCGACTCGCGCGCACCCCACGCCCGGCGGCTCGACTGGCCCGGCCAGATCTCCGCCGCGGTCGCGGTCACCGCGCTGGTCTTCGGCGTCATCGAGGCCGGTGTCGAGGGGCTGGGCGATCCGAAGGTCGTCGTGGCCTTCGTGGTGGCGGTGATCGCAGCGGTGACCTTCGTCGTCGTCGAACGACGCTCCGACAGTCCCATGCTCGACCTCGACCTGTTTCGCAGCCGGGCGTTCACCGTCACGACCCTGATCGCGATGATCTCGTTCCTGGCCCTGATCGGTTTCATCTTCGTCCTGAGCATGTACTTCGGGATGGTCCAGCAGCTGACCACCGTCGAGGCCGGCTGGCGACTCTCCGTGATGAACGGCGCGTCGATGGCCGTGGGTGCGCTCGCGGGCAAGATGATGCACCAGATCCAGGCGCGCTTCATGATCGGCGGCGGCCTCGCGATGGTGGCGGTGGCGCAGTTCGCGCTGCTCGACCTCGACGCCGAGACCTCGTTCGCCTCGATCTCGTGGCGACTGATCATCCTCGGCCTCGGCATGGGACTCGTGATGGCGCCCATGACCGCGACCGCGGTGTCCTCGGTGCCCTATCACCTCGCGGGCATGGCCGCGGCGGGCAACAACACGTTCCGTCAGGTCGGTGGCGCCCTCGGCCCCGCAGTCCTCGGCGCCCTGCTGACCGCGGGTGCGGTCAACGCACTCCCGGACGAGCTCGCCGACGCGGGGATCGACGGCGCGATGCGGGATCGGGTTGTCAGTGCTGTCGACGGTGAGGGTCTGGCCGCGGTGTCCGGCCTCGATCTCGGCGCCGACACACCCACCGTGATGGGTGCCGTCGGGAACGCCTTCCTCCAGGGCATGCATCTGTGCCTGATCTTCTCGGGCGTCCTCACCGCGGCCGCCGCGGTGCTGTGCCTGGTGATGCTGCGCCCGCAGCAATCTCCGCAGGAGACCCCGCCCGCGACGCCGTGAGGGGCGTGTCCCGCTCCCCCGGTGTCGGGTCGCTCAGGCGAACGCCGCCGCCACGTCCGCGGCGCGGCGGAGCTGATCGAGGTCGGAGCCGGTCGGGATGAGCTGCACCTCGTCGGTGCCGATGTCGGCGAAGCGGCGCAGGACCTCGGCGAGGTCGGCCTCGGTACCCGCCCAGCCGGTGGTGGGCGCGATGGCGTCGACGAACTCCGACGGAATCCAGTTCATGTAGTGGTGCAGGTGCCGGGTCACCTGGGCGCGCGGACCGTCCCCGTTCCCGATCGCGAACCAGAACGACGTCGCGAGATGGGGTGCGGCCCGGCCGGCCTCCGCCCACGCCGAACGCGCGACGTCGAACAGCTCGTTCTGCTTGCGTGTATCGAGGTCAAGGGTCACGCCCGCGATGCCGTCGGCCCACCCGACGGCGCTGCGGATGGTCTTGGGTCCAGTGGTGCCGACGTGCAGTTCCGGACCGCCCTTGCGGTGCGGTGCCGGACCGACCGGCAGCACCGAGTCGGTCAGCTTCTCCCCCGACCACACCCGCTTCATCGTGGCGGCACGGTCGGCCAGCTGGCGCATCGTCTGCGTCGACGGGTCCGCGCCGACCGCCCGGTAGTCCTCGTGTCGCCCGCCGACCCCGAGCGCCACGGTGAGGCGCCCTCCCGACAGCATGTCGCCGGTCGCCAGCGACTTGGCGAGGAGAACCGGGTCGTGCAGTTGCGGGACGACGACCGTCATCACCAGCGGCACCCGCCGCGTCCACGCCGCCAGCGCGCCGAGGAAGGTCAGGCATTCCGGGTTGTCGAAGGCGATGCGTTCACCCCAGCACAGGGAGCTGAACGGACCGTCGTCGATGGTGGTGGCCCATGAGTGGAGCGTCTCCGCATCGAGATCCGGCTCCATCACGGGCATCGTCATTCCGATGCGCACGAGCGCCATTCTGGCACGGACGAACCACGCCCGAAGGATCTTCGCAGATGTCGCGGATCGTGGCGCGGAACGCTACGATCCGCGACATCTACGGTGGCGCAACGGATTCTGCCGAACGCCGCTCACGCCCTCCCGACACCGGACGCGCGCACCGGCGAATTCTTCAACTCCCGCAACGCGGTTCGGAGTCCGCGCCGCTTACCGGTGGCCGGGTCGACGCCGAAGTGGTCGCTCATCCCCTCCCGGATCGCGAACCGCAGCTCCGACGCCGTCTCCGGTGCGTCGTCGGCAGTCGCCTTCAGCAGTGAGTTCGGCAGCGCCAGTTTGGCGATCGTGCGGAACGACTGGAAGTACTGCCCGAGCAGCGAACCCGTCGTGTAGGGCAGGTCGTACTTGTCGCACAGCTCGCGCACCCGCACCCCGATCTCCTCGTATCGGCTGCTGGGCAGATCGGGAAACAGGTGGTGCTCGATCTGGTGACTGAGGTTGCCGCTCATGAACCGCATCAGCGGTCCCGCCCGGAAGTTGGCCGACCCCAGCATCTGTCGCAGGTACCAGCGCGGCTGGTCTTCGTTCTCGAACTCCTCGACGGTGAACTTCTCCGCACCGTCGGGGAAGTGCCCGCAGAAGATGACCATGTACGCCCAGTAGTTCCGGACGATGTTCGCGGTGAAGTTCGCGGTGATCGTCGTCTTCCAGTTCGGCCCGGCCAGCGCCGGGAAGATCAGATAGTCCTTGGTGGCCTGCTTGCTCACCTTGGTGCCGATCACACGCAGATCCTTCGCGGCCTGCCGGTAGGTCTTCTCCTTGTTGCGCAGTTTCTCGGTCTCGAGGTGGTGCAGGGCCACCCCGATCTCGAAGAACGTGCCGAGCATGAAGTTGTAGATCGGGTTCCCGATGTTCCACCACTCCCACGGCTGATCGCGTGTGACACGCAGGATTCCGTAGCCCACGTCGTCGTCCATCCCGACGACGTTCGTGTACTTGTGGTGGACGAAATTGTGGGAGTGCTTCCACTGCACGCTGGGGCAGGTGGTGTCCCACTCCCACGACGACGAGTGGACCTCCGGGTCGTTCATCCAGTCCCACTGCCCGTGCATCACGTTGTGCCCGAGTTCCATGTTCTCGATGATCTTGGCCAGCGACAGCATCGCGGTGCCGGCCGCCCAGGCGACCTTCTTGTCGCTGAACATCAGTGCGAGTCGGCCTCCGGCGGCGAGACTCCGCTGAATGGTGATGGCGCGCCGGATGTACCGGGCGTCGGCCGCTCCGCGGGACTCCTCGATGTCGCGGCGGATGGCGTCGAGTTCGGCACCGAGGGTGTCGATGTCGCTCTCGGTGAGGTGGGCGTACTGATCGATGTCGGTGATGGCCATGAAGCCTCCTACAGATCCAGGGTGCATTCACCAGACACGGCGCTGATGCATGTCTGGATTCGTTCTCCTTCGCGTCGCTCCTCGCCGGTGCGGAGGTCACGCACATATCCGCCGGCGAGCGGGACGACACATGTCTGACAGATACCCATCCGGCAACCGAACGGCATCTGGATACCAAGGTTCTCCCCAGCTTCGAGAAGCGTTGTGGCGCCGTCGACCTCGGCCTCCTTGTCGGAGATGAGGAACTTCACGGTGCCACCTTCCCCGCCGTGGTCGGTGCGGGCGATGGCGAATCTCTCCACGTGCAACCGGTCGCGCAGACCACCGTCTGTGTAGTGCGACTCCATCGCGTCGAGCAATGCCACCGGACCGCAGGCCCAGCATTCGCGCTCCCGCCAGTCCGGCACCCACTCGTCGAGCCGCGACACGTCGAACTTGCCCATCTCCCTTGTCAACTGGAGGTTGAGATCGTAACCGTCGGCCTTGTCGGCGAGCTCCTCCATCTCGTCGAGGAAGATCACGTCGTCGCGAGTGGGTGCGGAGTGGATGTGCACGATGTCCGGGGTCTGTCCGTGCGACTTCAGCTGCCGCAGCATCGCCATGACGGGCGTGATGCCGCTGCCCGCGGTCACGAAGAGGATTTTCTCCGGGACCGGCTCGGGCAGATGGAAATCCCCCTTCGGCGACTGCAGGCGGATGATGGTCCCGGGGCTGACCCCGTCGACCAGGTGCGACGACAGGAAGCCGTCCGGGTTGGCCTTCACCGTGATCGCGATGGTCTTGTTCTCGTTGGCCCCGAAAGAGGTCAGCGAGTACGACCGCCAATGCCACTTGCCGCCGATCTGCAGGCCGATGCCCACATACTGCCCGGGTTTGTAGGAGTCCGGGAATCCCCAACCGGTCCGGATGGTGACGGTCGCGGTGTCGTCGGTCTCCGTGGAGACGTCGAGCACTTTGCCGCGGAGCTCACGAGCGCTCCACAACGGGTTGATCAGGTGCAGATAATCGTCCGGGAGCAGCGGGGTGGTGGCCCGCGCCACGAGCCCCCGGAGGATGTTGACCTCCGGTCTGCGGGCCTCGACATCCGCAGCGGGCCGCTTACTCCATCTGAGCAGGTTCACACGCACTCCTCCCCTCGGCTGGAGTTCCCATCGGGCGGTGTTACCGGCGGGTACAGCGTTCGGAGCACGACTGTACACAAAGATCGGTGACAGCGGTCACAACGGATCATACATGCAGGTCAGACGGGTTCACCAGACGAATGCGCCGGTCGTCCAGATTCCGGTGGCGACCAGCGCGAAGAGGAGTTCGACACCGATCGTCTTGGCCGCGGCCTTGAGGGCGGCGAGCGCGCCGCGCCACGCCTGCTCCGGGCTGCGGGTCCGAACCAGCTCCGACGCCAGGGCGCCCACGATGAACCCGAGCAGCAATCCGACGACGGGGACGACGAAGAACCCGATGATGCCGACGAGCCCGCCGACCATGACGGTGCGGTTGGGGATCGCATCCGCACGCAGCGACCGGCCTGCCACCAGGTACTTGATGACCTCGCCGACGGCGATCACCACCATCGCCAGCACGAACACCGACCAGGCCCAGCCCCCGACGATCAGCGCCCAGACGAACAGCGCTCCGACGATGAGCAATGTCCCCGGCAGGATCGGCACGACGATGCCCACCAACCCGACGAATACAACGGCTGCGACCAGCAGCTCACCCCACAGCGGCACCGGCGCGTGGTCCCGCTACTCGCCCGGAGCCGGCGTCGGCCCGGGGCGGGCATCGGCGGCGGCGTCGCCGGTCTTGACGATCGAGGTCATCACCGGGGCCTGCCCGTTGGGCGCGGGCCGCGGAGGCGCGCCGCCCGGCCGGGGCGGCGGACCCGAGGGCGCCATGGGACGAGGGCCGCCGGGTCCGAGGGGACCGCCGGCGGGACGAGCCGCCGGACGCGGGCCCGGAGGCGGGCCGGGACGGCCGGGCGGCGGGCCCGGCGGCACCTTCGCGGCTCCCGGCGGTGGACCCGAGGGTCCGGGAGGCGGCCCGGCGTGGCCGGGAGGGGGACCCGGGCGGCGGGGCGGCGCCGGCGGGGTCGGGGGCAGCGTGGTGGCCTTGCGGACCGCGGCCCGGCCGGGCACCGGTGTGACCAACGACGCTGCGCGCACGGCACGTTCGCGGGCGGCGGGGACATCGTCGGCGGTCGCGGTGACCACCCCCATCCGTCGCCGGTGGAAACTCTCGGGCTTGCCGAACAGCCGGATGTCGGTCTCGGGCACGGCTAGTGCCGCTGCCACGTTCTCGAATCCGATCGCCTTCTGGTCGAGCTGACCGTAGATGACCGCCGAGGCGCCGGGTGACGCGAGCGTCACGTCGACGGGGAGACCGAGGATCGCCCTGGCGTGCATCTCGAACTCCGACAACCGCTGCGTCGCCATCGTGACGAGACCGGTGTCGTGTGGGCGGGGACTCACCTCGGAGAAGTAGACGTCGTCGCCCTTGACGAACAGTTCGACGCCGAAAACGCCGCGGCCCGCGAGCTTTCCGTCGCCCAGCGCGGTGGCGATGCGCGCCGCGATCGACGTGGCCGACGCGTGCGCGTCGGGGCTCATCTCATGCGGTTGCCAGCTCTCCACGTAGTCGCCGTTGATCTGACGGTGCCCGATGGGGGCGCAGAAATGCGAGGCGAGCACCCCGGTCCGCGGGTCGATCGCACGGACGGTCAGAAGCGTTATCTCATAGTCGAATTCGACGAACCCCTCGACGATGACGCGACTGCCCTGCACGCGCCCGCCGGTGTTCGCGGTCTGCCAGGCCCTGGCGAGGTCTTCGGGCCCGCGCAGCACGGTCTGTCCCTTGCCCGACGACGACATCACCGGCTTCACGACGCACGGATATCCGATCTGCCGCGCGGCGACGGCCAGCTCCTCGGCGGTGTCGGCGAACAGGTACGGCGACGTCGGCAACCCGAGTTCTTCGTCGGCGAGGCGTCGAATCCCCTCGCGGTTCATCGTCGCCACCACCGCGCTCGCGGTCGGGATGACCTCGGCGATACCATGTTCGGCGACATCGACGAGGGCCTCGGTGGCGATGGCCTCGATCTCGGGCACCACATACGCCGGCCGGTGCTTGTCGATGACGGCGTGCAGTGCGTCGGCGTCGGTCATGTCGATGACCTCGGCGTGATGGGCGACCTGCTGTCCGGGAGCATCGGCGTACCGGTCGACGGCCACGACCTCGACCCCGAGCCGCTGGAACGCGATCACGACCTCTTTGCCGAGCTCACCCGCGCCGAGCACCATCACCTTGGTCGCCGTCGGGCTCAGGGGCGTGCCGATAACGTCCGGCGGACCGATCGTCGGCGCCGGCTGGTCTGCGCTGATCGCGCTCTCGCTGTTCGACGTCATCCTCAAATCCTACTTGTCGTCAGTACAGGTCCGGCGCCCTCGTCCGAGGAGTGTTCTCCGCCATGGGCCGTGCTGCGGGCGCGGGGGTTCACCCCGTCACCTCGTGCACGTAACACCAGCGCCACGCCTCACCCGGTTCGGCCGAGCGCATCACCGGATGACCCGTCTCGTGGAAGTGCGCGGTCGCGTGCCGCCGCGGACTCGAATCGCAACAGCCGACCCGTCCGCAGGTCAGACACTTCCGCAGATGCGCCCAGTGGGTCTCGCCGATCGCCACGCATTCCTCGCAGCACCGTTCCTGACCCGAGGGTGGCGCCGGATCGAGCGCGGGGTCCGACCCGATCTCACCGAGTTCGGCGCAGCGGCCACCGGCCGAATCGGCACCGGAGTGATCGGGGCTCGGCGGGGACGACCGACGGAAGATCTTCATGCACGTCATTATCTACCGCCCGCCGCAGGATTAAAGTCGCTCGAATGGGCGCATCGCTACTGCTCGTCGCGGTCATCGCGGTGCTGATAGCCGCCCTGTGCCGTCGCTACGGCCTGTCGGCGCCGCTGGTGCTGGTCACCGTCGGCCTCGGCATCGGCTGGATTCCCGACCTGCCCGCACCCACCCTGAACCCCGAACTCGTGCTGTTCCTCATCCTGCCGCCGCTGCTCTACTCGGCCGCACAGGAGAGTTCGTATCAGGCGATCCGCGCGAACTTCCGGGCGATCGGGTTGCTGGCGGTCGGGTTGCCGTTGGTGACCACGGTCGTCGTCGGAGTCGTCGCACATCTCACCGTCCCCGGCCTCCCGCTCGCGGCCGCGTTGGTCCTCGGTGCCGTGGTCGCGCCGCCGGATGCGGTCTCTGCGCAGGCGATCGGTCGGCGGCTGGGGCTGCCGCGCCGGGTCATGACGCTGCTCGGCGGGGAGAGCCTGCTCAACGACGCGACCGCACTCACCGCGTTCCGCATCGCACTGGCGGCGGCGGTCGGTGTCACCACCTCGGTCGGAGAGGGAGTGCTGACCTTCGCGATCGCCGCGCTGGGCGGACTGGTCGTGGGGCTGGCGATCGGCATGGTGGTGTCCTGGGTGCGGATCTGGCTGACCGACCCGCCCATGGAGACCGCCATCGGCATCATGGTCCCGTTCGGCACGTACTACGTCGCCGAGGAGTTGCACGCGTCGGGCGTGATCGCCGTCGTCGTCGCCGGACTTTTCCTCGGGCAGCGTTCGGTACGCCTGGGTTACGCGACCCGCCTGCAGGACGACGCGGTGCGCAAGTCGATCGACGCGCTTCTCGAGGCATTCGTCTTCCTGCTCATCGGCCTGCAGATGCCGGTGCTCATCCGCGGGGTCGCCGGCGAGTCGTGGACGCAGGTCGCCGTCGACGCCGCCGCGGTCCTGACAGCCACCATCGTGGTGCGTTTCCTCTGGATATATCCGGCGACGTATCTGCCGCGGTTGTTGTCGCGACGGATACGCGAGCGTGAACCCACGCCCAAACCGTCGTGGGTGTTCGTGGTCTCGTGGGCAGGCATGCGCGGCGTGGTGTCCCTCGCCGCCGCCTTCGCGATCCCACTGGAGACCGACGCCTCCGAACCGTTCCCCGCACGCGCCGAGATCCTGTTGCTGACCTTCATCGTCGTGGTCGGCACGCTGCTGATCCAGGGCACCACCCTGCCCATGGTGATCCGGTTACTCGGTGTCGCCGGCGACGAACAGGCTCAGGACCGGCTCGCCTACGCCGCCGCGCAGGACCGGGCATCGCGCGAGTCCGAGCGCAGGATCGACGAACTCGCCGCCGGGCTCGCCGACGACGATCCGCGGCGTCTGCAGCTCGGCATGCTGCGCAAGTGGGTCACCACCCAGCGAAATGTGGCCTGGGAAGAACTCGGCCGCGGCCCCGACACGATCGGGGAGAGTCCCACCTCCGCGGGTGCGCGGATCCGCAACGAGATCCTGCAGATCCAGCGCGCGGTGTTCATCTCCGAGCGCGACGCCGGCCGCATCGACGACGAGGTCCTGCGACTTGCGCTGCGTCGCCTCGACTTCGCCGAAGGCCAGGGCGACCGCGAGATGTGAGGCGAGCCGCCTCCGCTCCCTCCAGGTGCCGGCAGCGCCACCTCAGTCCTCGGCGGCGCCGACCTCCCCCGCCCCGATCTCCCCAGCCCCGATCTCCCCCGCCCCGATCTCGGCACTCTCCTCGTCGACGACCGCGGCATACACGGTCGTCTCCGCGGTCCGGCCGCGCAGCGAGGTGGTCTCCTGCCGCTCCCAGCGGGCGGCCTCGACGTCGTCGGCGGCGGCGATGGCGCGCTCTGATGCCAACGGGCGCCGCGGATCACGCTTCGCCAGTTCCGACAGACGGGCGCTCTCGTTGACCGGGTCGCCGATGACGGTGTACTCGAATCGCTCGATGGCACCGACGTTCCCGGCGACCGCCAACCCATGACTGACCCCGATGCCCGCCGAGAGTTCGGGGACGTCGGCGGCGAGGTCGTCGGCGATCCTGCGGGCCGCGGCGAGGGCGCTGCCCGCCGCGTCGTCGAGGTCGATCGGCGCGCCGAAGATCGCGAGCACGGCGTCGCCCTCGAACTTGTTGACCAGGCCGTCGTTCTGCTCGACGGCGCGGACGATCACCGCGAAGAACTTGTTGAGGATCTCCACGACCTCGGTCGGGCGCCGCGTCGCGGCCAGCCTCGTCGAACCGATGACGTCGACGAACAGGGCTGCCACCAGGCGTTCGGAACCGCCCAGTCCGGCATTGGACGCCAGCGCCGCCTCGGCGACCTCGCGGCCGACGTGACGGCCGAACAGGTCACGCAGCCGTTCCCGCTCGTGCAGACCGGCGACCATCGCGTTGAATCCCACCTGGAGGTCACCGAGCTCGGTGCCGTCGTAGACCACGACGCGCGCGTTCTCGAGATCCCCGGCACTGATCCGGTTCATCCCGGCGCGCACGCTGCGGATCGGTCCGGTGATGCTCATGCTCGACAGCAGGGTCAGCAGCAGACCGGTGAACAGGGCGGTGATGGCCAGCACCGTCACACCGATGAACATGTCGAGTTTCGTCGTCTCGTCCCGCGCGAGACCGAAGGCCACCACCAGCAGGATGCCGATGACCGGGATCGCCGAGCCGACCATCCACGAGACCACCGATCGCGCCCGCACACCGGTGCGCTTGCGTCGGCGATGGCCCGCCGAGATGAGTTCGGCCGCAATCGGTCGCAGGGTGAAGTCGATGAACAGATACGAGATCGCCACCACCACAACGCCACTCAGCCCGGCGACGAAGAGCGTCTTGGGGATCAGCTGCGGGTCGACGATCCCGTACAGGATGGTGAGCAGGACCGTGGCGACGCCCCACAGCAGGCCCTGGACCAGTGAGAGCCGCCAGGGCAGGCGCATCGTGCGGCGCGCGTCGCGTTTGGTGGGCAGCTCGTCACGGATGGCCCAGCGCAGGTCGCGGACCCCCACGGCGGTCCCCCAGCCGATCCCGACGACGAACGCGGCGGTGATGTACACCGGCACCACGATGAAGTTGACCCACCACAGTTCAGAGGTGAACACGCTGGGCTGCGGAATCCCGACCGCGGTCAGCGCCACGGCCACGAGGGCCCCGAACAGGTTGGCCGCCACGATCGACGCGGTCAGCAGGGTCTGGATACGAACCCGCTGCTTGATGCCGCTCTCGTCGGCCGACCCGAGGAGGATCGACCCGTAGTCGCGGCTGTCCCGCGTGGCACGCATGGCCATAGCTAATCACGCCGGATCGCGGGATTCGGGACGAGAGGGCCCAACCCCGACGCCGGAGGAGCCCGATCGCCCTAACCTGTGAGCACACCCGTGCCCGACGAAAGCTCTGTCATGACGACCTCAGATATCCCGACCCGGCCCGCGCCGGTCGACATGTCCCGCAACCCCTTCCTGAGCGGTGTGTTCGCGCCGCAGCGCGAGGAGGTCGACCGCATCGATCTGCCGGTCACCGGCGAGATCCCGCCGGACCTGCACGGCAGCTACCTGCGCAACGGCCCCAATCTGCGCTTCGACCCGATCGGCTCCTACGTCTACCCCATCGACGGCGATGCGATGGTCCATCGCATCGGTTTCGCCGACGGCCGCGCCTCCTATCGCAACCGCTTCGTCCGCACGCCGATGGTGCTCGCCGAAGAGGCTGCCGGACATGCCGTCTGGTCGGGCATCACCGACGGCTACACACCGTCGGCGGCCGAGGTCGGCGACGCCCTGGCGGGCACCGTGCGCGAACTGCCCGACATCAACATCGTGCGCCACGGCGGCCGGTTGATGGCGATGGCCGAGTCCGACCGGCCGTACCAGCTCGCGCCGGCCGACCTGGCCACCATCGCCAAGATCGACTGCGACGGCGCGATGTTCGTCGGGAGCACCGCGCACCCCAAGATCGACCCCGCCACCGGGGAGCTCGTCCTGTTCAACTACGTTCTCGACGCGCCGTACCTGACGTGGGCGGTCGTCGGACCCGACGGAGCGGCCACGCGTACCCCGACTCCCGTCGACGGCCTCGACGCCCCGGTGATGATCCACGACATGGCGCTGACCTCCCGCTACATCGTGTTGTTCGTCTGTCCGCTGCTCTTCGACTTCGAGAGCGTGATGGCCGGCGGCTCACTGTTGTCCTGGAAACCGGAGCGCGGCACCAGGATCGCGTTGATCCCCCGCGACGGCGGACCGGTCCGCTGGATCGACACCGACCCGTTCTGGGTGTGGCATTTCGCCAACGCCTTCGACAACGCCGACGGATCGGTCACCGTCGACTATGTGGAGTGGACCTATCCGGGTGGCTTCAGCGACCAGCCGACGCCCGCGTCGTCCGCGTTGACCCGGGCGGTCGTCGATCCCGACGCCGGGATCACCAAAACCGTTCTGAGCGACAAGGTCTCCAACATGGAGTTCCCGCGGGTCGACGACCGGCTCCTCACCCGCGACCATGGTCGTATCGCCAGTGTCGCAAAGGGGCCCGCCGACAGCGACGACCTCGACAGCCTGTGGTTCCACGACCTCGCGGCCGGTACCGAGCAGGTGTGGACGCCTGGTGCCGCGATCGGCGAACCGATTTTCATCCCCGGTGCCGACCGCGACTACTGGGGCGCCATCGGCACCGACCCGACCGACATGCGTTCACGGTTCCACCTGCTCGCCGCCGACGCGCCGGCGGACGGCCCGATCGCCACCGTTGACCTACCGATCCGTGTTCCCGCGGGACTGCACGGGGCGTGGCTACCGGACCCCGACCCTGCTCCCTGAGCAGCCCCGGAGCTTGCGGAGGGGCGTATCGAAGGGTCAGACGATCTCGCGCCGCACGATCGTCTGGTCCCGCCCGGGACCGACGCCGACGCACGAGATGTGTGCACCCGACAGCTCTTCGAGCCGCAGGATGTAGTTCTGCGCGTTCTGGGGCAGGTCTTCGAAGGTCTTGCACCGGGAGATGTCCTCCCACCAGCCGGGCATCTCCTCGTAGATGGGCTTGGCGTGGTGGAAACCGGTCTGGGTCATCGGCATCTCCTCGACGCGCTCACCGTCGACCTCGTAGGCCACGCAGATCGGCACGGTGTCGAGGCTGGAGAGCACGTCGAGCTTGGTGAGGAAGTAGTCGGTGATGCCGTTGACGCGGGTGGCGTAGCGGGCGATCACGGCGTCGAACCAGCCACAACGACGCGCACGGCCGGTGGTCACGCCCACCTCGCCGCCGGTCTTGGCCAGGTAGGCGCCCCACTCGTCGAACAGCTCGGTCGGGAACGGGCCCGAACCGACACGAGTGGTGTACGCCTTCAGGATGCCGAGGACGGTGGTGATCTTGTTGGGGCCGATGCCCGCACCCACCGCGGCACCGCCTGCGGTCGGGTTCGACGAGGTGACGTACGGGTAGGTGCCGTGGTCGACGTCGAGCAGCGTGCCCTGCGACCCCTCGAGCAGCACCGTCTCACCGCGTTCGAGTGCCTGGTTCAGCAGCAGGCGGGTGTCGGCGATGCGGTGCTTGAAACCCTCTGCCTGACCGAGGACCTCGTCGACGACCTCCGCCGGGTCGAGCGCCTTGCGGTTGTAGATCTTGACCAGGATCTGGTTCTTGAGCTCGAGCGCCGCCTCGACCTTCTGGGTCAGGATCTTCTCGTCGAGGACGTCGGCCACGCGCACGCCGACGCGGGCGATCTTGTCCTGGTAGCAGGGGCCGATACCGCGGCCGGTGGTGCCGATCTTCTTGTTGCCCAGGAAGCGCTCGGTGACCTTGTCGATGGCGACGTGGTACGGCATGAGCAGGTGGGCGTCGGCCGAGAGCAGGAGGCCGGAGGTGTCGACGTCCCGGTCTTCGAGACCGCCGAGCTCGGTGAGCAGCACGCCCGGGTCGACGACGACGCCGTTGCCGATCACGTTCTGCACGCCCGGTGTCAGGATGCCCGACGGGATGAGGTGCAGGGCGAAGGTCTCACCAGACGGGAGGACGACGGTGTGCCCGGCGTTGTTCCCGCCTTGATAGCGGACAACCCAGTTGATCTGACCTCCGAGGAGGTCAGTCGCTTTACCTTTGCCCTCGTCGCCCCACTGGGCTCCGATAAGCACGATCGCGGCCATGTCAGGTACTCCTTTGGGTGGCACGCTTGAACCAAACCGGACCAACTGTACTGGGTCGGGACTCTGGATACGCTATCCGTGTGTCGATAGCCCTCCTCATCCAAGCCGGCCGCGCCGACGACAAGAAGGCCATCCGGTCCGCTGTGGCCGATGCGGTGGCCGATCCCGCCGTGTCCCGGCTCGTCGTCGAACCCCGGGTCAACGAACGCTTCGCACCCACCGTCGCCCACGAGAACGATCTCTTCCTGTGCCACGTGGTGGCGTCGTTGATGGTCACCGAGCGCCTCGACGTCGAGGTCGCCTATGTGTCCGCCGAGGCCACTCCGGCGACGCGCCGTTACCGGCTGCCCCACGGTCCCGCCGCACGTGAACTGGCCGAGCACGGCACCGCGACCGCGGTGCCGCTGATCCGCGACGACACCGCCTCGGTCATCGTCGGCAGCGCCCGCCATCTCGGCGCCGAAGGCGCCAAACTCCACGGCGAGACCTACGTCGACAACGAACGGCTCTTCGACGGCGAGGTGCGCTCGATCCTCATCGAACCGACCCTCGAGGCCCCCGGCCTGCGCGCACAGGTGGAGCGAATGTTGTTGCCGGGCAAGTGGTTCAAAGGTCGCGCCTGCCAGACCGGCGGCACCAACATCGTCGTCGAACGCGAGGGTGTGGTGAACCCTCGGGTGCTCAAGCGGTCGACGTTCTACCGCCACGTCACCGACCTGCTCCTCGTCCGCCCCTGACCACTCGGCGAGTCGGCGGACGAGCGGTGTCGCAGGGTGTTCGCCGCCGGTCGCGGAGGGTCAGGCGACGGGCACCGGCTCACGGGCAGCCGTCGGCTCGACGGTGCGCGTCGCCTCGGGGCCGGTGAGCAGATGCAGATCGTCGCGCCGGATGAGCGCGGTGGCCACGACGCTGATGATCGCGGTGAGCACCAGGTAGCCGGCCGCCAGCCACGGCGAGCCGCTCGCCGCGCCGATCAGCGCGGTCAGGATCAGCGGCGTCAGCCCGGAGGCGTAGATCCCGGAGAACTGGTAGACCACCGACAGACCCGTGTAGCGGACCGGCGTCGGATAGAGGCTTGCGTACAGCGTGCCCTGCGCGCCGTAGAACAGTGCGTGGACGATGCCGAACACGATCACCAGCCCCACGGTGAACCACAGGAGATTCGCGGTGCCGAACAGCGCGAAGACCGGGAAGACGGCCACACCGTAGGCGGCGATGCCGATCAGGTAGATGCGTTTGGCGCCGTAGCGGTCGGTGAGCATGCCCGAGATCGGCAGCAGGGCGGCCATCACCAGTGAGGCGATGGTCACGGCCACCAGGACCGGGACCTTCTCCATGTCGAGTTCGGTGGTCGCGTAGGCGATCGCGAACACACCCCAGGTGTTGAACGCCGATCCCTCACCCCAGCGGGAGAGCAGGCCGAGCACGGTGTTGCGTGTGTTGGGCGGGACCAGGACGTCGCGGATCGGTGCCGAGGACTTCTGCGCGAGCTCGGCCACCTCGGCGAACGCCGGCGTCTCGTCGACCTTCAGGCGCACGACGAACCCGATGACGACCAGCACGATGCTCACCAGGAACGCGATCCGCCAGCCGTAGGTGAGGAACGCGTCGTCGTCGAGAACCACCTGCAGCAACGCGAACACCCCGGTGCCCAGCGCCAGGCCGAGAGCGAGCCCGATCTGCGGGATGCTGCCGAACAGACCTCGTTTCCCGTTCGGGCTGTGCTCGACGGAGAGCAGCACCGCGCCCGCCCATTCGCCGCCCAGCGCGAACCCCTGCACCACGCGCAGCAGCAACAGCAGGATGGGCGCGAGAACGCCGACCGAGGCGGCGGTGGGCAACACTCCCATCAGCGCGGTCGCGATGCCCATCATCACCATCGTGATGGCGAGAGTGCGTTTGCGTCCGATGCGGTCGCCGATGTGCCCGAAGACGATCCCGCCGATGGGGCGCACGACGAAGCCCACCGCGAAGGTCGCGAACGACAGCAGCGTCCCGACGAACGAGCTCTGATCGGGGAAGAACAGGGTGTTGAAGACGAGGCTCGCCGCCGTCGCGTACAGAAAGAAGTCGTACCACTCGACGGTGGTGCCGAGCAGGCTCGCGGCGACGACGGTCCGGAGTCGTTTCCGGCGCTGCGCGTCGGTCTCGCCGGCTGGGGAGGGGGTGTGCGTGGATGTGGCCATGACCGGGACACGGTATCGACGGCCGGGAGTCGTTCGCCCGTTACGAATCAGCCTGAGCGAAAAGCGGCCCCGGACTTGCGTCGAGGTCACTCGGCGTACCTGTCGGACGCCCCTCGCCGGCGTTCCTGCCCGGCGCCCGGCTACGGTCCGGTCGCGAAGTAGTCGTCGAGCGTCACCATCCGCAGCTTTCGGTGGCGGATGATCTCGACCAGCTTCGGGTAGACCTTGGTGACCGGGTCATGGTTGGCGTGTCCGATGATGATGGACTGCGGACGAAAGTACTTGCGGGCGCACTGGATCAGATACTTCTCGGTGATCAGCCCGGAATCCGACAGCGATCCGTACCAGAGCGTGGGCATCGTGTAGCCGAGGTCGGCGGCCACCGCATCGACGGCCGCATCGTGATACCCGAACGGTGGTCGGTAGTACGGGGTTCCGTCGACCCCGAACTCGTTTTTCAGGAACCGCTTGGTGCGGCCGAGCTCGTCGGCGACGCCCCGCGCCGACAGCTCGGTCAGCGCCGGATGGCTCCAGGTGTGGTTACCGAGCTGGATCTGGCCGGACTCGACGAGCGGTCGCAGCTCGGCACGATGCTCGGTCCAGCCGTCGAACGACCCGGTCACGAAGAAGGTGAATCTCGCGCCGGTGTCCTGCGCGAACTTCACGTACGCCCCGATGACCTCGGGACTCGCGCCGTCGTCGACGGTGAGCGCGATGTGCCGTCCGCGTCCCGGCAGCGCGGTGATCGGTTCGGCGGGCAACGGGTGGCGGGCTCCGACGGCCGGCGGCAGCAGTCCCGCAGTCGAGGGCGATGGCGTCGCCGGGGTGGCCGGCAGCGGAGACGGAAGGGTGCCCGAGAGCGTGATCTCGGCGGCCGGGACCGGCGAAGCGCAGCCCGCCACCGTGCTCGCGGTCAGAGCCCCCACCGTGCCGGCCGCGAGGACCGCGAGAAAGTCGCGTCGTTCCATGTCGGGAATTTAAGGCATAACCGACATATTCGGCTCAACGACGCGGGCTCACCACGTCATCTCGTCACGACAACGTCCCTGGTCGTCGTTGTCCACCTGCACCGTGGCGTGGTCGAGCCCGTGTCGGGCCAGGACGGCCTGCGCCGCGGGCAGCACCTCCGAGTTCGGCCGGCTGCTGCCGAGGTGCACAGTGGCAACGTCCATGCCGGTGGTCAGGGTCCAGACGTGCAGGTCGTGGACATCGTCGACGGTGGGGATGCCGGCAAGATCGGCTCGCAGCGCCTCGACGTCGATGTGTGCGGGCGCCTGCTGGTTGAGTATGCGCAGCGCCTCGATCGCCAGCCGGAGCGCCCGCGGGACCACCCACAGCGCGATCAGGACCGCGACCACGATGTCGGCGTAGCCCCACCCGGTCGTCAGCGCGACGATCCCGGCGATCAGGACCCCCACGCTGCCGACGGCGTCGGCCAGCACCTCGAGGTACGCGCCGCGGACGGCGATGGACTCCTGCGCGTCGGCGCGGAGCAGGAGCATGACGACGAGATTCACCGCCAGACCCAGCAGCGCGACGATGATCAGCGTCAGGCCGGGAACCTGGGGATCGTTGCCGATGCGCTCGATGGCCTCGTACAGGACGAAGGCCGCGACCCCGATGAGCAGGACCGCATTGGCGACCGCCGTGAACACCTCGGCGCGATGCCAGCCGAAGCTCCGGGTGTCGGTGGTCCGGCCGTGCCGGCCCAGCAGCAGCGCGATCAGCCCCATGATCAGTGCCACCACGTCGGTGAGCATGTGCCCGGCGTCGGCGATGAGGGCGAGCGAGTTCACCAGGATGCCGGCGATGAGCTCCACCACGAAGAATCCGCCGATGAGAGCAACCGCCAGCACCATCGGCCACAGCCGCCGCTCCCCCGCAGCACCGGCGGCGGGGGTGTGGGAATGCGAATGTGAATGACCCATGATCGGGTCAATATATGCATGGTTTCGCATATGTGGCAACCATCTGCTCCCCGGTCCAAACCGGCCGAACCGGGAGCCACGTGGCCGAACGCGACACTCGCGAGCCACCGCAGCCGTTCGCCGAAATAGCGTTACTTAATCAGCAAAGGTGCCTTCTTTGTGAGTGACAAAACAAATCATTTGGCACAACTTCCCCCACTTAGACAGTTATGCTGTTCAAATCCCCGAGCGGAAGGTAGCTGTGGACGAGAGGGCCGATCAACTCCGAGACGACATCGTGGTCTTCGTGCGCAAGATGCGCCGCCAGAGTTCGCGGCATCTGTTGACGCCGTCACAGGTGCAGAGCCTCGCGCACATCGATCGCGTCGGCCCGCTGAGCGCACGAGCCCTCGCAGACATCGAGATGGTCGCGCCGCAGTCTGTGGCGAGAACCGTCGCATCACTGGAAGACCTCGATCTGGTCACCCGCACACCCGATCCGAACGACGGCCGGGCCGTACTGATCAGCATCACCCCGAAGGGCCACGACACTCTCGAAGCCGACCGGGCCCAGCGGAGCCGCTGGTTGTCCGACGCCTTGGAGACGACGTGCAGCGACGTCGAGCGGGAACTCCTCTTCCTCGCCGGCGGACTGTTGCGCCGCATCGCAACGAGTAGCGCGACCGACGAGGAAGCCGGATCGTGACGTACCCACGGACACGGCCCGCCTCCGCCGCGCCCGAACAGGCACCGATCCCCATCCGGGTAAGTGGACCGCTCGCGTCCGGCGGCATCCTCCAGCCGGTGAACTCCTCGATGATCGCCATCGCGATCGTCGCGATCGCCGCCGACTTCGGACCGGCCGACGGCGTCTCCTGGATCATCTCCGCGATGTACATCACCACCGCGGTGTGCGCCCCGATGGCAGGTCGGCTCGGTTCGATCTTCGGTGCCCGACGTGTCTTCATGGCCGGGCTCGTCTTCGTCGCCGCCGGTTCCGTTGTCGGTGTGTTCGCACCGAACGTCGCGGTTCTGACCGTTGCGTACGTCTTGATCGGCACCGGCATCTCCGTGCACACGCCGAACGCGATGACGATGCTGCGTGCCTACGCCGAACGCTACGACCGAAGTCCGCGCACCGCGATCGCGACGTTGGTCATGTGTGGACAGTCGACCGCCGCACTGGGCCCCACCGTCGGTGGCCTTCTCGTCGGCGCCTTCGGCTGGCAGTCCATCCTCTGGGTCAACCTTCCCGTCACCGCGATCTGCGCCGTCTGGGTCATGCGCGCCGACGTCGGATTCGCCGGCGGCAGCGAGGACTCCACCTTCGCCGAGCTGCGCGGCCTTGATTTCGCCGGCATCGGACTGTTCGTCGTCGGGCTGACCAGCCTGATGCTCTTCCTCATCTCGCTGCGCGGGGCGCCCTATTATTGGGCGCTTCCCATCGCGGTCGTGGCCGTGGCGTTGTTCATCGTCCGCGAACGCCGCGCCGACGAACCGTTCATCGATGTCCGCGCGCTGGCCGACAACGGCGCGCTGTCCGCCACACTCGTGCGCGCCCTTCTCACCTACGTGTGCTTCTACTGCGTGTTCTTCGGAATTCCACAGTGGCTGCAGACCGTTCGCGGAATGACACCCATCCAGGCCGGCCTCACCATGCTTCCGGTGGCAGGTGTCGGCGTGCTGGCCACGGCGATCGGCTCACGCACCTACCGGCGATACGGCATTCGCGCGACACTGTTCGTCGGAACGCTCGCGCTGGTGATCGGGGGACTCCTCATCGCCGCGGTGGAGAAGTCCACCGCGCCGGTGGTGGTTCTCCTCATCGTCGCCGCCGTCCTGGGAATTCCGAACGGCTTCAACAACATCGGCAATCAGAGCCTCATCAACACCGTCACCTCGGTCGACAACGTCGGCGCATCGATCGGCATGTATCGAACGGTCGCGTTCATCGGCGCAAATCTCTCGATCGTCGTGACGCAGCTGCTCAGCGGCGGCGTGATGAACGACGACGGGATGAAGCGGGTCGGCTGGTTCATCGCGATCGTCGGAGCCGTGCTCCTGGTGGCTGTTCTACGCTCGCGACACATGGGCGACGCCAAGAAACCCGCCACCTCTGGCCGAGGGTGAGACGGAGCTTCGCGACGTCACCGTTCACGGTCGCGCCAGGCTGCGGAGTTCTGGCGCGACGCGCGTGCTGAACAGCTCGATACTCTGCATCGCGGCAGCGTGACTTGAACCAGGCCACTGCATCCGCAGAATCAGATGCCGGCATCTCGTCTCCTCGATGAGCGTCGCGAGCCGCTCCACGCAGTGCTCCGGGCTGCCGACCACGACGGCGGAGTCGAGCAGATCCTCGACCGGCCTGGTCTGATGACCCCACTGGGCGTAGTTCGCGTACTTGTGTCTCAGTGCAGGTTCGGCGAGCGCCAGCGCTTCCTCGGTACTGGGAGCGATCAGCACCTCGCGGATGACGGGAAAACTCCGCTGCTCGGCCGAGTCGCCATCCGGGAGTGCCTCCATGTAGCGGTCTTGTCCGACGCGCAGGTCTTCCACGGTCATCTCGTTGGTGGCCAGCCACTCATCCCCGATACGTGCAGCTCTCGCGATCCCCTTGGGACCCGTGGCTCCGAGCCACACCGGTTGGCGTTCAAGGCGCGGTGGCACCATGCGCAGCTGGACCCCACTCACGTCGTAGTAGGTTCCCCGATGATCCACTTGGTCTCCCGACCACAACTTGCGAAGGACCTCGATCGACTCCTCCAGCCGCCCGTATCTCTCTCGCATCGGGACGCCGATGGCATCGAACTCCAACTTCCGGTACCCGGCACCCGCACCCACGATGAGACGATCGCCGGTGATCACGGCAAGGGTGGCCAGCTCTTCGGCCAGGATGACCGGCGGATAGTGGGGAACCAACAGCACCGATGTCCCCAGATGCATGTCACCGGCCTCCGCTGCCAGCCGAGCGAGCAGCGGTATCGGCTGAAAGTACTGCAGGTCCGCCAGAAAGTGCTGAACGGTCCACAGCGAGTCGAACCCGCCGGAACGGGCAGCACGAGTCTGTTCGATCGCCTCGGTCAGCTTGGTCAGCGGGTCCACGCCCGGATTGAATTGGCCTGCGAGCATCAAACCGAACTCGAGTTCCGTCTTCATGGACCTGCCTTTCATCGCATTGACTGTTGGCTGCCGGTTTTCAGTCGAGGAGCTTGCGGGCGGCGGCGAAACGCTCGTCGAAGGGCTCCGCCACGAGGCCGCGTTCAGCAGGGGTCGGCAACCGAGAGGAATCGCTGCGGAACCATTCGCGCACGACCCAGCGTCGGCCGACGCCCCACTTACCCGACCGACGCTCCAGGTGATCGACATAGCGGATTCCGGATGTGAAGCTCGACCCTGCATCATCGTCGGGACCGAGATGCGTGACGATTGCATAGGTCTCGGCAAGAGCCGTGTCCCTGTCCACCTCGGCAAGGTGATTTCCGATGAAATGCATTGTGCTGCTGTACTTGTCCAGCGTTAATCCGAGCCAACCCATGAACTCGGGCACCGATCGTTCAACGGACCCACGACAGTCCATGGCGTCCGGGTGATAGGTGGACTCGACGAGGCGGAAGTCGTGGCGGTCGACGCCACGGCAGTATCTGGCGATCGTGTCGTAGATTTCCTGACGATCATCTGGCATGACGAACCTCCGTCGGTCGGCTGTGGACAATACTGCAGGCCAACGTGTTTCGCCTACTCCGCCAATCCGGCGTAGAACTCGAGCGCATCCGGATTCGCCAGCGCATCGGAATTGATGGCGCGCGCAACCGGAGTTCCGGCGAGAATCTTCTTGACCGGGATCTCACACTTCTTCCCGTTCAGCGTGCGCGGCACGTCAGGCGCCGCGATGATCCGATCCGGCACGTGCCTGGGCGAGAGTTGTGTGCGGATCAGCGTACGAACCGCCTTCTCGACATGGCCGAGCTCGTGGCCCTCTGCCAGCACGACGAAACAGACCAGCTCCCCCTCGCCGCCGTCGTTGGCGAGTGCCGTGGTGTCGACGATCAGCGAGTCTCGCACGGCGTCCAGGGACTCGAGAACCCGGTAGAACTCGGCGGTACCCATCCGAACCCCACCTCGATTGAGGGTCGCGTCGGAACGGCCGTGGATGACCACGGAACCCCGGTCACTGATCGTGATCGAATCCCCGTGACGCCACACGCCGGGAAACGTGTCGTAGTACGCGTCCCGAAGGCTGGTGCCGTCGGCGTCATCCCAGAAGAAGACGGGCATGGAGGGCATCGGCGTGGTGATCACCAACTCACCTATGCCGCCATCGATCTCATGTCCGTTGTCGTCGAAGGCATGGATGTCTGCACCGAGCGCCCGGCACGACAACTCCCCCCGCCACACGGGCACCGTGGGAGCAGTACCGAGGAACGCAGTGCACACGTCGGTACCACCTGAGACGGAACAGATCTGGGCATCTGCGCTGACGTTCTCACCGATCCAGCGAAAGCCATCCGAGGTCAGCGGCGAACCGGTCGATCCGATTGCCCGGATCGCCGAAAGATCATGATCCGCTCCGGGATTGAGGCCATTCTTGTGACATGCCTGGATGAACGGAGCGGAGGTCCCGAAGTAGGTGACGCGATGCTCCGCCGCCAGCCGCCACAGTCGATCGATGTCCGGATAGCCGGGGTTGCCGTCGTACAGGACGACAGGGGTCCCCACCAGGAGACCGGACACGAGCAGGTTCCACATCATCCAGCCGGTGGTGGTGAACCACAGAAACCGGTCGCGCGAGTCGAGGTCCATCTGCAGCGACAACGTCTTGAGGTGTTCGAGCAGGATCCCGCCGTGCCCGTGCACGATACCCTTCGGCAGCCCCGTCGTTCCCGAGGAGTACAGCACCCAGAGCGGGTGTTCGAAAGGCACTGCCTCGAAAGACAGTTCGCTGCCACGATGGTTGTCGAGCTCCGTCTGCCAATCGAGCCAGTCATCCTCGAGTTCCCGATCGCCGACATAGTCGATGACGACCGTCGTGGAGATGGAGGGCACTGCAGCGAGTGCCTTTCGGATCGTCGGGGTGGTGTCGAAGATCTTGCCGTTGTAACGGTATCCGTCGACGGCGATGAGCACCGTCGGCTCGGTCTGGCTGAACCGGTCGACGATTGCCTGTTCACCGAAGTCCGGAGAAGCTGCCGTCCAGATCGCACCGAGTGCCGCAGTAGCCAGGAAGGCGACTATCGCATGTGTACTGTTGGCCACCACTCCGGCGACCCGATCCCCGCGCCTGACACCGGATTTGCGCAGCAGCGCCACGAGTGCGGCGACGTCTGCACGAAGCCGGCCATACGGCACCTCCTGACAGAGACCGTCTTCGCGTTCGTAAACGATGGCGGTGTCGGCGTCGGCTTTACCGACGTCGACCCTCAGCGCATGCTCGGCATAGTTGACTGTTGCCCCGGGAAACCATTGGGCCCCGGGCATCGTGGTGTCCGTCAGCACCTGCGCCGCCGGACTGTGGAAGTCCACGGCGAAATAGTCGGCGACATCCGCCCAGAACTGTTGCGGCGCAGCGGTCGACCACGCGTGCAGGGCATCGTAGTCGACGAAGTCGTGTCCGCGGTGTTCAGTGACCCATCGGGCGAATCTCTCGAGGCCGGACGAGCCGTCGGCAGCAGGATTCCACAGGATGTCCGGATGGGAGGCGGCTTCGGGCCGGTCGATGGTCTCGGTCACAACGCAACTCCAAGGATGGTCGTAAGGGTGTACTGGAAGTTCACGTGGTGCGGCCTCACACGTTGACGAGCGACGTTTCGGCGAGCCCTCGCTCGAGGACATCGCGGTGTTCGGGATCGGCGATCTCGAGCAGTCGCACTGCTTTCTCGGCACCGGTGCAGCCGGTGAGTTCGGCCGCGCCGTGCTCGGTGATCACCACGTCGACATCTGCGCGCCCCGTCGTCACGGTGCCGCTCAGGCGCGGGACGATCGTCGACACCGTGCCGCCGGTCTTCGAGGGGGCCGTGGACCGCAGCGCGATGATGGAACGCGCCCCGGTCAGCGCGGCCGCTCGGCTGAAGTCCACCTGGCCGCCGAGTGCGCCGATCTCCGCACCTCGCACCTGTTCGGCTCCCACCTGCCCCGACAGATCCACCTCGATGGCGGAGTTGATCGAGACGTATGAGCGCAACTGCGAAAGCACCTGGGGCGCATGTGTATGCGAGGTGGCTCGGAATTCGACCGGTAGCGAGCAGAGCCGGCCGTAGCACCCCTTCGCGCTCCCCAGTGCCGTGCCGGTGACAACGACCCCGGCATCGATCTCCTTGCGTGCTCCGGTGATCACCCCGCCGTCCACCAGGTCCAGCACCCCGTCGGTGATGATCCCGCCGTGGAAGCCGAGGTCTCGATGACCTCCCAGTGCCGTCAGAACGGCGTCGGGTACCGACCCGACCCCGACCTGGATGGTGTCACCGTCCTGGACATACCCCGCCACGTGTCCGGCGATCTGCATCTCGACCGCATCGGGCGGGCGCACCGGCGCCTCCCCGAGCTCGCGATCGGTGTGAATCACCGCCGCGAACGCCGACATCGGCAATCGAGGACCGCCCCTGGTCGCCGGCATTCGGTGATTCACCTCTGCGATGAGTGTCCGGGCATGCGGAATCGCGTCTGCGATATAGTCGACACTCGTGCCCAGCGTCACCAGGCCCGCGTCGTCGGGCGCAGATACCTGCACAAGACCGACGTCGACCGGCAGTCGGCGTTCGGCGAACATCCGCGGCAGCGCCGAGTAGTGACTGGGAACGATGCGGAGCCGACCGGAACGCGCCAGTCGGCGAAGCTCACCGAGCGCCCCGTAGGACGTCATCTCGATGGACTCCGGAAGCCCATGCCCAATCCGACTGTTCCAGCACACGCCGGTGAACCCCGACAGCTGCCCAATCGTGTCGGCAGTATCGAGGAGCGCATCGACAAGTGGTGTCGGCTCAGCGCTGCCCTGCCCCCACCACACCCCGTCACCGGGACGGATGAACTCGGCCAGATCGATCATGCCCGGGCCTCAGACGCGCTGCAGGAGCGTGGCCGTGCCGAGACCGCCGCCACAACACATCGTGATCAGTCCGATTTCGAGGTCTCGGTGCTCCATCTCGGCGAGCAGCGTCGCGAACAGTCGCGAACCCGACGCGCCGACAGGATGTCCGAGCGCGATCGCGCCACCGTTCACGTTCACACGGTCCATGTCGGGCTTCAGCTCGCGTTCCCAGGCGAGTACCACCGATGCGAATGCCTCGTTGATCTCGACCAAGTCGATGTCGTCCATCGTCATCCCGTTGCGCTCCAGTAGCTTTCGCGTAGCAGGAATCGGACCGGTGAGCATGATCGCCGGGTCGACGCCGACCGTGGTCTGATCGAGGATTCGCGCGCGACGGTTGAGCCCGTGACGGGCCACCGCGTCATCGGAGGCCAGCAGGACACCGGCCGCACCATCGGTGAGCGGCGATGACGTTCCCGCCGTGACTCGCCCGGAATCGGGCCGGAAGATCGTCTTCAGCCCGGCCAGGCCGGCCGCCGAGGTATCCGGCCGGATCGACTGGTCACTGGTACGGATCGCGCCGTCGAGTTCCAGCGGGATCATCTCTCGCTCGAAACGACCGGCGGCCACCGCATCGGCAGCCACCTGATGCGACCGAACCGCGTACTCGTCCATCTCCTTGCGGCTGATGTCCCACTGCTCCGCGATCCGTTCGGCTGCTTCGCCCATCACCGGGAAGTCGCCCGACTCGAGCAGTTCGGCCGGCCATGCGGGACCGAAGAGCTTCTCGATTTCCCCTGCCGCGGTCATCGGGATATGGCCCATGTGCTCGACACCACCACTCAGCACCAGGTCATGCGTACCGGATGCGATCAGCGCTGCACCCATCTCGACGGCCGTCTGAGCGGATCCGCAGCGACGATCGAGCACGGTCGCCGGAACCTCAGCGGGGTATCCCGCCTGCAGCCAGGCATTGCGCGCGACGTTGCGCGACTGCTCACCGAATGGTGAGGTACAGCCGACGACGATGTCTTCCAAGTCCCTGGGAGCGATCGCCGTCTTCTCGAAGACGGCCTGGTAGACGGCACCGAGCATCACATTCGGGTGGAGGTCCCGATACCATCCGTTCTTCGCACTCGCCTTACCCATCGGTGTCCGCAGGGCTTCGACGATCCACGCGTCGCGCCCGACGAGGCGTTTTTCTCGCGCCATCAGATCACCATCCCGCCGTCGACGGGCAGCACCTGTCCGGTCACGTACGACGCGGCGTCGGACGCGAAATAGACGAAAGTCGAGGCGATCTCGTCCGGATTCGCCCACCGGCCGAGCGGAATTCGCGAAAGCGTCTTGGCGGCAAGCTTCTCATCGGTGCGGATCGTGCCGGTCATCTTCGTGGCCGCCAGAGGCGCGACCGCATTGACGGTCACCTTCTTCCGGGCCAGTTCCTTTGCGAAGGACTTTGTCAGGCCGATGATCCCGGCCTTGGCCGCACTGTAATTCACCTGACCGATCGTGCCGACGAGACCCGCAGCAGAGGTCACGTTGATGATGCGGCCGGTACCGTCCTCCGGGAGGTAGTCGAGCGCGGCCTGCGTGACCGTGAAGGTTCCACCGACGTGTACGTCGATGACGCGGCTGAACGCCTCTGCCGTCATCTTCGGCAACATCGCCGGCGCAATGACTCCGGCATTGTTCACGACGATGTTGATCGTGCCGTCACCGAGTGCCGCCGCCCGTTCGGCGACGACCCTCGCCTGCGAAGCATCTCGCACGTCGAGGTCGACGGAATCCGCCCTGCCGCCGGCAGCGATGACGTCCGCGGCAACCGCGGACGCCGCGTCTTTGTCGACGTCCGTGACGAGTACCGCCGCACCATGGGCGGCAAGCGCTTTGGCGACGGCTGCGCCGATTCCCCCGCCCGCTCCGGTGACGATCGCAGTGCGTTTGTCGAGTGAAAAGGTCTGAGACATATCAGTAGCTCCTGGGAAGGCCGAGTACGTGAGAGCCGAGGAAGTTGAGGATCATCTCCTGGCTGATCGGGACGATTCGCATCAGGCGAGCCTCCCGGAAGTACCGAGCGACGTGGTACTCCTCGGAGTAGCCCATACCGCCATGGGTCTGGACGGCACGATCGGCCGCGTCGAAAGCCGCATCGGCGCAGAGGTATTTCGCTGTGTTCGCCTCACGCCCGCACGGCAGGCCACGGTCATACAGCCAGGTTGCCTTGCGCAGCATCAGTTCGGCCGCATCGAGACGCGCGAGCGAATCGGCCAGGGGGAACTGAATACCCTGATTCATACCGATCGGGCGCCCGAACACCTCGCGCTCGTTCCCGTACGCAACGGCTCGACGCAGGGCCGCGCGCCCGGTACCCAGCGCTTCGGCGGCGATGAGGCATCGCTCGGGATTGAGACCGTCCAGGATGTACTTGAATCCCTGGCCTTCTTCGCCGACCCGATGCTCCTCGGGAATCCTGAGATCATCGATGAACAGCTCGTTGGAGGTCACCGCATTGCGGCCCATCTTCTTGATGGGACGGATGTCGACGTGCGCACGATCCAGATCCGTGAAGAACAGGGTCAGCCCATCCGTCTTCTTATCCACATCCTCGAACTTGGAGGTGCGGGTCAACAGCAAGATCTTTTCCGACTCGACGGCTTTCGAGATCCACACCTTGCGGCCGTTGACGACGTAGTCCGAGCCGTCGCGCCGCGCATAGGTGGTGATCTTGGTGGTGTCGAGACCGGCGCCGGGTTCGGTGACACCGAAGCACACGTGCAGATCGCCGGTGGCAATGCGCGGCAGGTTCTCCTTCTTCATCTCTTCCGAGCCGTGCAGGATCACCGGATGCATCCCGAAGATGGACATGTGCATCGAGCTGGCACCGTTCATCGCCGCACCGGATGCGGCCACCTCCTCGAGCAGGATCGAGGCCTCGGTGATGCCATATCCGCTGCCGCCGTATTCCTCGGGAGTGGTGATACCGAGCCAGCCGCCCTCCGCGAAAGCGTTGTAGAACTCCGTCGGGAACTCGTGCGCATCGTCTTTCTCCAGCCAGTACTGGTCATCGAACTTCCCTGCGAGTTCGGCTACGGCTTGCCGGATCGTCTGCTGATCCTCGGTGAGTTCGAAGTCCATCACTCAACCTCCTACGTTCGCGATTACGAATGCTTGTACGGTATAGTGAAAGCATGTGATGGTCAACATGCCAACCGGGTCAGCGTTGCGATGGCCACTGCCTAGGCAGTCCGACCATCCGGACAGCGTTCGAGACCGCGGACACCAAGGATCGGAGAGTCGATGCATCCCACCAGCCACGCCCGGCGAGGCCCCAGAACCGGCGATGCCCAACAACAGAGGCCGACGATATGAGTGACGACAAGGCGCCCACGCGCAACGACACCACAACCGACAATCGCCGCCGTCTTGTGCAGCGCGGGTTGTGGTTCGAGGAGATGGAGACCGAAGTCGTCTATGACCATCGCCCCGGCCGGACCGTGACCGAGGCCGACAACGTCCTCTTCACCACGCTGACCATGAACACGCAGCCGCTGCATCTCGACCAGGCCGAGAGTGAACAGCTCGCGCCCTTCCACGACCGATTGGTGAACTCGATGTTCACACTCTCGACCCTTGTCGGCCTGTCCGTCGCGCAGCTGACGCAAGGGACGATTGTCGCGAATCTCGGCCTCACCGATGTCACGTTCCCGGCGCCGGTGCGCCACGGCGACACGATCTACGCCGAAACCGTGGTCACCGAGAAGCGCGAATCGCGTAGGCACACCGACGCCGGAGTCGTCACGTTCGAGCACACGGCTCGAAACCAGCGGGGTGACGTCGTCGCCCGCGCAATTCGAGCCACTCTCGTCAGGAAGATGCCATGACCAGCCAGCCCACTCGTCCCGGCTGGCTCTTCTGCCCGGCCGACCGACCCGACCGTTACACCAAGGCACTTGCCGTGGCCGACGTGGTGATCCTCGACCTCGAGGACGCGGTATCGCCGACGAACAAGTCCGCCGCGCGTTCCGCCGTCACCGATTTGATTCGCACCCGAACCTACGAAGCCGCGCGGACCGTGGTGCGCATACACGGTGCCGGCGACCCTCAGCACCAATCCGATCTGGATCTGGTCGCCAAGTGCGGTCTCGAGACGGTCATGCTGGCCAAAGCCGAAGGACCACAGGACCTTTCGTCCTTGCAGAATGTCTCGGTGATCGCCCTCATCGAAACCCCGCTCGGCCTCGAGCGCTGCTCGGAGATCGCCGACGCCCCCTGCGTCACCGGACTGATGTGGGGCGCCGACGACCTGGTGGCAGGGCTGGGCGGTCATTCCGCTCGCTTCGACGACGGCAGTTTCCGCGACATCGCCCGTTTCGCACGCGCGCGCGTCCTGACCGCCGCGAAGGCGCGCGGACTCCTCGCCCTGGACGGCGTCCACATGGACATCGGTGACACCGCAGGCCTGCAGGCCGAATGCGAGGACGCCGTCGCGGTCGGTTTCGACGCGACTGCCGCGATCCATCCGAGCCAGGTGCCGGTGATCCAGCGCGCGTACGCCCCGTCATCGGACCAGCTCGACTGGGCGCGAGCACTTCTCGAAGCAACCGCGGACAACCCCGGGGTCACGACCTTCCGGGGGCGGATGGTCGACGGCCCGGTATACGCGCAAGCGCGACGTATCGTCGACCGAGCCGCAGTCGCGATGCCGGCAGACGACAGCGCAACGACACACAACTCCCACAACGCGGACGGAAGCACCATCCGCGCAAGCGAAAGGGTCTGAACATGACAGTGATGGTGACGGGCACAGGATTCGTGGGCAGCTACGTTGTCAGGGATCTGCTGGCCGCCGGCGAAAAAGTGGTCCTCTACGGCTACTTCGGCGGTCGCGGCGAACCGGCCACAACCGACCTACCCGACCTCGGCTTCCTCGACTACCTCGTGGGGGGTGACCTGTTCGACAAGGTCGGCGTGGTCGTCGGTGACATCGCCGACCCGGATGCGCTCAAATCCACGGTCGAGGCCCATGACGTCGACTCCGTGGTTCATCTCGCCTCCATGGTCGCCGCAGCTTCAGAGGCCAATGCCCCCGCAGCGGTACGCGTCAATGCGGGCGGAACGGTGAACTTGTTCGAGACGGCAGCACAGCTGAAGCTCCGCAAGGTTGTCTGGGCCAGTTCGGTCACCGTGTTCGGGCCACGTTCGGAAGGGGCGGACGGGGTCATCAGCGACGACAGCCTCCTGGACCCGGACGGCGTGTACGGCGCGTCGAAGGTGTTCTCCGAACACCTCGCCCAGCGTTACCACGAGAACTTCGGGCTGGAGAGCGTCGGCCTGCGTCTGAGCCGCGTCTACGGCTTCGGTGAACACGTGAAAGCGGGCCGCGGATCGGGTACGACCTGGCTCCTGGAGGCGTTACACAACGCTGCGGTGCAGTCCGGGACAGCCGAGTTCCTGTTCGGGGATATGAGCCTCGACTTCCACTACGTGGAGGACGTCGCGGAGGCCTTCCTTCAGGCCCTGGCCGGTCCCGCGCTCGGCGCTCCGTCGTACCTCACCCATGGCGACTACCGCCCGATCGCGGAGGCATACGGGTTCCTCAGGGAACTCCTTCCGGACGCCGACATGAAGTTGTCGGGCAGCGACGCCGACCTGCCGGCCGGGTCCACCATGGCGTGGGCACGCCGATACGACGCCAGCCGCGCCGAGAAGGATCTCGGCATCCGCAGCCGATACTCCATGGAAGAGGGGCTTTACCGAACTGTCAGCCAATACCGGCGGTACGCGGGCCTGGACCCCGTCGCGCGCCCGGCGGTGTTGTCCGCATCGGATGCGACATCGTAGAAGTACCAGCACAAACCGCAGCCGCCCGCCATCTCGGTGGGCGGCTGTTCTCTTCTGGACCACTCCAAGAGGCTTCCCGACGATCACGGAAATTCGGGCCGAACGAACGCTAGGCGTTCGTAATATCGATCTGGCATACTCAATACCGAACATAAGTGACGCGAACCTCTACACCGCGAAACCGTGATCTGTATTTCAGGATCGACGCGAAGTCATGCCGCGGACTCCTGCCCAACGGGGCCGATCCCGAACCGCCGGCAGCGAATCAGCCCGAAAGGACATGTGCACCATGACAACAACCATCCCCACGAACAGCGAGGCCTCGCTGTCCGAAGCGCCCGAGCACCTCTGGCTCGAAGGGCTCGCTGTCGCGACGGCGGGCGAGTCGGCCGCGGTGAGAATTGCCGGACGCGTCCTGGCTCAGTTCGGTGCACTCGTGCACGACCTGAGCACGCTGCGTGACGACGCCGCACCGGCATGGGAGCAGATCGACATCGTTCTCACCGACCGCGTGCAGAGCCCGTGCGCACTTCCCTGCGGGGCCGGAGGCAGCGCCGCAGATCACCTGGCCTACGCGACCGCACACAATCGATCGGTGTGGGTTACGTTGTCCGCCTACGGTTTGTCTTCGGATCGCGCCGATAGATTCGCATCCAACATGACCCTGCTCGCGGCCGGCGGGATCCTGGGCCACAGCCGAATCGGCGAGGACCAACCGCCGACGGTCCCTGCCGGATCACTGGGACTGAACCTCGCCGGCCACGTGATGGCAGCTGCCGCGCTTCACGGCCTGCATGCGCGGAGGACGGAGGGCCATCCCGTCCATGTCGACGTGTCGGCACAAGCGGCCATCATCTCCACCGGCCTCACCCTCGAAATGGCACATGCGCTATCGAACTGTCCCGATCAGGGCGGCAGTTCGCGCTACGGGGCGCCGACGGGCTTCTTCGACTGCGCCGACGGCGCAATCTATGTCGTCGTTCTCGAACAGCATCAGTGGGCAGGATTTCAGAAGGCACTCGCCCCCGCCTTGGACGGCATCGCCACCCTCGAGGAGGCCCGCAACCGTTCAGCTGAGGTGAACAGCACACTGGAGCAATGGCTTTCGACACGTACCGCCGCCGAAACCGAGCAGGTACTCCAGTCCTTCGGCGTCCCCTGCACCCGGGTGAACACCGCGAGCGAGTTCATCGCGCGATCACGCTCCGCCGGGCGGCCGTTCGATGTCAACGGTGCGGGCGCACGTGCATTGCCGGGCCTCGTCGAAACCGTTGGCGGCAAGCACTCTGATCATGGCGCCGCTGGGGCGATTCCGCTCGGCTCGCTGCGGATTCTCGATGCGGGTCACGTCCTGGCGGTCCCGCTGGCCGGAGCGTGGCTCGGTGCGATGGGTGCGCGGGTCACGAAGCTGGAGGATCCCAAGCGTCTCGACGTCTACCGCCGCCGCGGCCCGTTCGCAGACGGCGTCCCGGGGCTCAATCGGAGCGCTTATTTCAACCACATCAACTTCTGCAAAGAGACACTGGACGTCACCACGGGACACGGGGAGGACACCGTCGATCTCGCGTCCTTCGACGTCGTTCTCAACAACCTGAGCCGGCATCGCGCGGAGCGCCTCGGCGTCGACGGCGAGTCCGTCTTCGCGGATACCTCTGCGCGGTTGGTAATCGCCTCGAGTGGCTTCGGCAGGGCCGGCGCGTGGTCGGAGTATCGGGCGTACGGCCACAACATCCACGCGTTCGCCGGACTGGTCGCGGCCAGCCGAGACGCCCGCGGGCGGATGGCGGACGTCGGCACACCCTGGGCCGACCCGCTGTCGAGTGTGGGCATCGCGACGTGGGTTCTCGCCTGGTCGCTGGCGGATGATCACACCTCGAGCACCTCGGTGGACTTCTCGATGGCTGAACTGATCTGTGCGCAGATCGCCGATGTCGCGGACCCGGATTCAACTGATGTTCCTTCGTCCGCCAACGAAATCCGTGAATTCTTCCTTCGCATTCCCGGGTCTGATCGCTTACTCGCCGTGACCCTCAACGACGCGTCGGAAGCGCAGCGCTTCGAGCTGACGGTCGGGTACGACCTGCCGAAGCTGCTGACCACCACCGAGCTGGTCGACCTACCGTGGCAATCGGCACCTGATGCAGACACGCTGGAACGCGCATTGCTCGCAGCAGGGCTCTCCGTCTCCCTGGTACACACCGCTCATGACCTCGCTGACGACCAATTCGTCCGCAGCACAGGCCTTTACCAGCCTGTGAAGAGTCCGACACTGGGTGAGTACGAAGTCACCGGACTCCCGTGGGTCCTGAGCGACGCTGCGCGACCGATCCTGAAGGCGGCGCCCGAACGTCCCGGCTCGGAATCGATCTGACCGACGAATCGTCGACACGGACAAACCGCCGCCCGGCAGTGCATCCCAGATGCGCGCCGGGCGGCGGTTTGTCATATGTGCGTTGGTCGCATAGACGGCGGTGACGGGATGCCGGCGCCGGCCGGGATGTGCGGCAGAGACAGACAACGGTGGCGCACCTCATCGAGGTGCGCCACCGTTGTCTTGCGCGGATCGGCGAAGGCCTATCCCGTCATCTCAGCGGTCGAGTGCCTCCAGAACCGACTTGGTCTCGAGATAGGCGTCGAGACCTTCGAAGCTTCCGTCACGGCCCCACCCGGACTGACGGTAACCGCCTTGCGGCACATGGATTCCTCCCGCACGGTGCACGTTGACCCCCACCCGGCCGGCGCGCAGGCGTCGTGCCACGGCATGCGCCGAGCCGATGTCGCGCGTCCACACGCTGGCGGCGAGGCCGTACTCGGAATCGTTGGCGGCCGAGATCGCTTCTTCGACGTCGTGGATGCGCATCGCTCCGATGACCGGGCCGAAGATCTCCTCGCGAACCACCTTCATCTCGGAAGTCACGTCGGCCAGCACGGTCGGTTCGAAGAAGAACCCCTTGCCGCCCACCGGCGATCCACCCGTCACCAGCCGCGCCCCGTCCGCGAGACCGCTCTGGACGTACCCATCGACAGTGGCGAGTTGCTTCGCCGAGATGAGCGGCCCGAGTTGGACACCGGGGTCGGTGCCGTAGCCGATCTTGAGTGCTCGACCAGCCGCTCCGACGCCGGCGACCACCTCTTCGTAGATGTCGTCGTGTACGTACAGACGCGTGCCCGAGGTACAGATCTGCCCGGCGTTGTAGAAGATCGCGGCGGCGACCGCGGGGATGACCTTGTCGACCTCCGCATCGGCCAGCACGATCACCGGCGACTTCCCGCCGAGTTCCAAGGTCAACTTCTTGAGGTTTCCCGTGGCGGCGTGAACGATCGACTTCCCGACCGCAGTCGACCCGGTGAACGACACCTTGTCGATTCCGGGATGCGCGGCAATGGCGGAGCCCACCGCTTCTCCACCACCCATCACCACGTTGACCACACCGCTGGGGACACCGGCCTCTTCGAGAATTCGGACGAGCTGCAACGCGGTCAGCGGTGTTTCGGATGCCGGTTTGAGCACACATGCACACCCCGCGGCTAGCGCCGGCGCGATCTTCTGGGCAGCCACGACGAGCGGCGCGTTCCACGAAGCTATGAGCCCGGCAACGCCAATCGGCTCCCGAAGGGTATAGGAGTGCACGCGCCGCTCCGCCGGACCGATCTCCAACGTGCGCCCATGGATCTTGTCCGCGAGTCCGGCGTAGTAGCGAAACGCTGCCGCGGCCTCGCCGACCATGGCGAACGCATCGGCGATCGGGAGGCCGACATTCCGGCTTTCCAGACGGGAGAGCTCGTCACGACGGGACTCGATCAGGTCGGCGACCCGCCATAGGACGACGCCGCGTTCGGCGCCGGAGAGCCGCCGCCAACGCTGGTCGTCGAAGGCCTCACGGGCAACTTCCACCGCGCGGTCGACATCGCTCGCGGTGCCGCGGGCGACCCGGGCGATCACCTCTCCGGTACCTGGATCGAAGACATCTCCCGTCGCGCCGGTCGACGAGTCGACCTCCTCGCCATCGATGAACATTCCGAGCGTCGCTGTGGACCCGAGCCTTGCGCGGTCGGTCCCGATCGCCTCTGCGGTCATACGTTTCCTCTACTTCCGTGGCAGGCCGATACGCGAATTCTCCGTTCTGCGCTCGGCGAGCCGGACTTCACTGAACTCGGCGATGTGACTACGAACCGGTGAACACGGGATCCCGCCGTTCGCGGGCTGCGGCGATCCCCTCCCGGAAGTCGGCGGTCAGCTTGAGCGTCGTCTGATCGTGCCAGTCACGCTCGAGCGCACGCTTGACCTCAGCGACGACGTCGCCTTGCAGACGCTCCCGGATCGCGTGCACGGCGAGCGGCGCCGCCGCAGCTATCCCCGCCGCCAGAGCATGAGCCTCGTCGACAATCGCCTCGTCGGCCGCGAGGCGATCGCAGAGACCCATCGCGAAGGCCTCTTCGCCCCGCACGGTGCGCCCTGTCATCAGCAGTTCGCTCGCACGCTGCATCCCCACCAGTCGCGGCAGTGTGTACGACAGCGCGAAGCCCTGGCTGAAGCCGAGACGCGAGAAATTCGCGGCGAATCGACTGCTGGCACCGGCGACGCGGAAGTCCGCGGCCAGCGCGAGTCCCAGGCCACCGCCCACCGAGGCACCCTGCAACGCGGCGACAACAGGCAGCGACCGGGCGAAGAGCCGCGGAACCATCTCGTACAGCGGCGAGGAGGCGGCGCCAGGTGCTGCGGTGTCATTGCTGGCGAAGTCCGCGCCGGCACAGAAGTGTCGGCCTCTGCCGACGAGCACGATCGCACGTGCCCCGCGTGCGCTGAGCTCCTCGAACCCCTCGGCCAAGCGGCCGAGGAGCTCCGCGCTGAGATAGTTATACTTGCCCCTCTCGAAGGTCAACGTACCGACGTGGTCGTCGCCGACCTCGGTCTCGATGACGATTTCTGGGTAGTCCTGGCGTTCTTCGTCCACGTGCGACATTCTTTCTCGGTTGCGGCGGTCCTGCGAAATCGACTGAGCAGCAGTGCAATTCACGGGTGGGATCACACCCTCGCCGGCTCTCCCACCGTTTCGTAGTCGTCCAGTCCGGCCTTGCCCAGCAATTCCCAGAACTCGACGAGCTCCCACGGATTGTTGGCGACGACGCGCCCCTTGCCGTTTCGCACGTAGGTGGTGATGTTCGGGAGCGTCCAGATCATCTGCTGATGCCTCTCCTGAATGGCATCGTTGTACTCCTCGTAGATCTCCCGGCGACATTCGACTTCGGAGACACCCGCCTCGAACATCTCGCGGAAGATCTTCAGGACGTAGTCGATCTGGCATTCCATGACGAAGATGAATGCGCCTCCGTGACCCAGCTGGGTGTTGGGACCGTAGAGAACGAAGAGGTTGGGGAAGTCCGGGACCACGGTGCCGAGGTAAGCCCGGGGGTCGGTGTCGTCCCACGCTTCACGAATACTGAGCCCATCGCGCCCACTGATCGGCAGCGTGGACAGCATCCGGGCGACGTTGTAACCCGTTGCCAAGATGATGACATCGACCTCGTGGATCTCGCCGTTGCGCGTGTGGATGGCGTTCGCGGTGACATGGTCGATACCATCGTCCGCGTTGTCGACGAGTGTCACCTCGGGACGCGTCACCGTGCGGAACCATCCGTTGTCCAGCAACATGCGCTTCGCGTACGGCGGGTAGTCGGGGATGACGCGATCGGCGAGGTCCTGGCGGTCACCCAGCTCTTCACGGATGTATCGCTCGAAGAACCGACGGTGTCCGGCGTTGATCTTGTTGATCGAGAGCGACGTGTCCTCCCAGTTCGGATCCTTTTGCAGGGACGGATACGTCTTGCTGTCGAAGATCCAGCTGAGCCGCAGTCGGTACCAGTACTGGTACAGCGGAACTTCGCGCATCAGGAACCGAATGGGATCGGGGACCGGCTTGCGGAACTTCGGGAAGGGCGCGGCCCACTGCCGGCTCCGCTGGAAGATGGTGAGGCTTTCGACTTCGTCGACAATAGCGGGGACCAGCTGCATCGCACTCGCGCCGGTGCCCACGACGGCAACCCGTTTGCCTCGGAGATCGAGCGTCGAATCCCACCGAGCGGTGTGGACGACAGGCCCGGAGAAGTCGTCGAGGCCCTCGATCTTCGGAATGATCGGTTCGGCAAACGCGCCCACAGCACTGATGAGTGCCGTGGTTCGCACAATTTCCTCGCTACCGTCCGGATTACGGAGGCGGCTGGTCCACACGTGCTCGGTCTCGTCATACTGCGCCGAGAGAACCTCCGTCGAGAACCGGATTTCCTCGTAGATACCGTTCTTCTCTGCCACTCCACGGAAATACGATGCGATCTCCGATTGCGCAGGGAAGTATCGACTCCAGTCGCCACCGTCAAAGGTGTAGGAATACAGATGGCTCGGGGTGTCCACGCTACAACCGGGGTAGCGGTGCGAGTGCCACACACCGCCACTGTCGTCCTGCTTCTCGACGATGATGAACGGAATGCCGGCTTGCTTGAACTTCACAGCGGCAGAGATGCCCGACATTCCCGCGCCCACGATCAGTGCCTTGAAGCCATCGGGAACGCTCTCCCGAAGTGACACCTCCCGCGGATCCATGAACGCATCGAGCCGCGCGCCCATGATCCCCGCGTACTTCTCCGGAATGGGCGAGCCCTCCGACACCGCCATCATCCGCAGCAGCAAGTCCGCCGAGGGGCGGGGCACAGCGATATCTCCGGTCCTGCGCCAGTCGAGGATCGCTTCGTAGGCGCCTCGGCGGATCTCTGCCTGAATCGACGGCTCGAGACCACCGGTGTCGTTGTCGTCGACGCCGCGACTGCGCACCGGGAGGTACGGCGCCTTCAGCCACTGTTCGTCTCCGGTCAACTGGACCAGCACGAGCAGCAACGTGGGGACGTTCGCCAGCTGAATCGCTTCGCTCAACTGTGCTTCGAAGTCGTCAGCTCCCGACGACGACCCGATCTCGATGTCGTTCGCAATATCGGTCAAAGCCAATCCTTCCATCTGTGGACTCGATCGCAGCGGATAGCAGCGTCAGGGTCTCGGTCGCGTGTGAGCAAGGCAGGTGCGTTCGTAATATCGAACGCTCACTCGCAATGCTGAACATGCTACTCATGAAGTGTGACCCAGGTCAACAGACACCCAGGAGGTAATCGACAGCTCCAGACGGGCTTTCGACCCCCGAGAAGGTTCCGGCGACTTCGCCCTACTGCGTGGTACCTTCCGTACGACGTGCCGCATTGTCGGACACTGGAACACGGCGCCTTTAGGGGGACCTTCACATGTCGAGCGAAGCCGCAGGGCACGACAGAGCACTGGGCGAACATCGCACCGTCAGTCGAGTGATGGCCATCATCGAACGCGTTCTGGCAAGCGAGCCGAGCGGAATGAGGTTGGCGGACGTGGCGATATCAATTGACGCGCCGAAGTCTTCCATCCACGGCCTGTGCAAGGGTCTGGTCGCGACTGGTTACCTGCGCGAGGATTCGGGTCGATACTTTCTGGGGCCGGCGATCTCGAGTCTGCTGGCGGCCGGCAACAACGTGCTCCCGGCCGCGTATCGTTCGGCCCTCCAGGAGCTGACCGAGCGTTGGGGCGAGACAGCACTGCTCGTCACCCTCGTGGGCGACAGCATCGTGTACGTGGCGAAGGAAGAGCCGGACACGATGGTCCGAGCATCACCTCCGACCAACACCCGCTTCCCCATGTGGCCTCGAAGCAGCGGAAAGGTCTTTCTGGCCTATATGGAGCCACGCCGCCGTAACGCCTTCCTGGAGAGGACGTTCAGAGATCCGGCGGAGCGCGAGAGTGCGCGGCGCGAGGTCGAGGCAATTCCCGCGACACGGATAACCAGTCGCATCGAGGGCGCGGAAGCAGGTGTGGCCACCCCCGTGATATTCCGGGGTCTTCCGGTCAACACCGCCCTCTCGATCGTCGGGCCCGCCGAACGCATGCGGGGCAAGACCGAACTCATCGCAGAGGATCTGCTGAAGACCGCTCAGACCCTCTCAAACGAGGTGTCTTCGTAGCAGTTGGTGGCGCTGGCAGTCTGCGCCAGCAGAGAAAAGCCCTCGCACACACCAGCGCTCGGTTCCATCGCGGCCTGCCGAATGAACAGTCGCTTCGTGGTCGCCAGGACATCGCGGTCGAGGGACGCATAGCCGGCCGCCACGTCGATCGCAGCGGTTACGACATCCGTCTCCACCGCTCTGTTCACCACGCCACGGGCAACCGCCTCGGCCGCGCCGAGGGGGCGCCCGGTCGTCACGAGTTCAAACGCCAGCGCTCGGCCCAGCCGCATCGCACTGGGCATGACCATCGACGGCACAATCCCTTTCGGGAGTTCGGGATAGGCGAGAGAGAACCCCGGGCCGGCGATGATCAAGTCCGCACTCAGGGCCAACGCCGCGCCCGCACCCGATGCCGCGCCCTGGACGGCAGACACGACGGGGATCGCTGCCTTACTCGGAGCCTCGAGAACGTCTGCCAGGATCTTCGCGCGAGCAACAACCCGATCATGTTGCGAGACAGCGAATTCCTTCGTATCTCCGCCCGCGCAGAAGCTTGGCCCATTCGCAGCCAGGACGATGGCCCGGATGTCCGCGTCCTCCGCCGACACCCGGAGGGCCCCCAACAACGTGGACAACAGCCGCGTGTTCAACGCATTCCGCTTTTCCGGTCGATCGAGTCGCAGGATGCGTATCCGACCTCCGTCCACCTCTCGGTCCTCGATCAGCACCCGGCCGCTGTCCATCGCCACTTCCGTCATTCCCTCTCCTTGCGTGCAAACCTGGACTGTTGTGGCAGGTGCCGAAACCGTCCTCGCGTCAACATCATCGGTTGGTGTACCGACAGCGGCCAGCAGGGCATTCACGACCGGATCGTGGGGCCGACGTTCACCCGCCGGCCCCTCCGATCAAGAAGTTCTACTCACAGCGCGTCATGCAAGACGACACCACGAAGGCTCGAGCCGTCGTACATCGCATCCCATCCGTCATTGATCTCGTCCAGAGTGAACGTCCTGTTGGCCAACTCGTCGAGTTTCAGACGACCCGCGCGGTAGAGATCGGCCAGCAACGGAACCGCCGTCGTCGGCGACATCGCGCCGTACAGACAACCCTGAATTCGCTTCTGGAAGATGGGGAACTGGATCAGATCGAGCATGGCAGTGCCCGCGTCCCGACCGGGGACCGCGGTGACGACGAGTGTCCCCGCCTTCCGGATGGAATTGAACGCCTGGGCCATGTACTCACCCTTCAGGAGACTCGTCGTGATGATCGCGACATCCGCGCCCTGACCACCGGTCAACGAACGCGCGAGATCGGCCGCTTCGTCTATGGACGCCACCGCGTCGGTTGCCCCGAACGACAGCGCACTGTTACGCCGGAACTCGATCGGATCGGCCGCGATCACGCGAGCCGCGCCCGCATGGTGCGCCCCCTGGACAGCGTTGAGGCCCAGGCCCCCAGTACCCATGACGATGACGACGTCGCCAGGCGCGACCTCGCCCGCGTTCACGGCGGATCCCCAGCCCGTCGGCACACAGCAACCCAGGAATGCCGCAGCCGTCAACGGGATGTCCTTGCCGATGGGGATGCAGCATCGCTCGGGCACGACGCTCATCTGCGAGAAGGTGCCCAGGAAGCATGCCTGTGCGACGTCCTGCCCGTCGAAATGCATCCGATGGGTTCCGTCGAGCATCGCGCCGGTCGGAATGAGGGCGCCGAGATCACAGAGGTTCTGCATCCCGCGGGCGCACGAACGGCATCGTCCACATCCCGGCACGAATGCGGTGACGACGTGGTCACCGGGCTTGACGGAGGTCACGCCCGGACCGACGGCTTCGACGATCGCCGAACCCTCGTGCCCTCCACAGTAAGGAAGGTGCTGCCGCTCGCTGTCTCCGGTGGCGTGGTGTTCGTCCGAATGACACAGGCCGGTGGCGACATTCCGGAGAAGCACCTCGTTCGCCTTGGGCTCGTCGATGTCGACCTCGACGACCTCCCACTTCCCGGGGATCTCCATCAGCAGTGCAGCCTTGGACTTCATCAGTTTCCTTCCGTTGTTCGTTCTGCGGCGATCGACAGAGCCAGTGCTCTGTACCGCCTTGCGGCCGGTATCGAGTCTGCTCGGAGACTCCGGCTTGGACCTTTAGGTTGCCCTGGCACGAGATCGGCCTGACATTGGTCGCGCGTCGACCCGCAAACCAGCGCGAACCGCTCAGGCGCACCGTGCCGGGCTGGCACCGTGCGCCTGAGCGGATCAGCGCGTGAGCGCCGGGTCGAACCGCATCACGTATTCGCCGACATCGTCGGTCGCTCCGAAGGAATCGTCTCTGCGGTCGGAGCGTCGTCACCGGAGTCATCTGCGTCGATCTCGAGCAGATCATGCTGCGAGTTGTCGCGAACAGTGGTCATCACGAGAATCGAGACGACGAGGATCGGGAGCACGACCCAGAGGACCGCCCTGCTGCTCCCCGCCGACGCTGCCACCGCCGTGGCGATGAACGGTGCGGGCGCAGCGAAGAGCAGATTCGCGCACTGCAGGCCCATGGCCGAACCTGCGAAACGGTAGCGGGTCGGGAACTGCTCGGCGAAGAGTGCCGGCTGAACGCCCTGGAGCAGCTGAATCGAGCACAACGGCAGCGCGACGATGAGGGTGAGGACCACGAGATTCACGTGTGCCCCGAGGAGGAAGAAGAGTGCGACGCCGACAAACGCTCCGGCCAGCCCGGCGAACATCGGGAGCCTGCGGCCGCGAATATCACTGATGTGGCCGCCCGCGACGACGCAGAAGCAGGACATGGTGTTTGCGATCAACAGGATGATGAACGTTGTGTTGCTCGACAGGCCGACGGTTTCTCGCAGTTCGGTGAGGCCATAGACGGACACCAGGTAGTAGCTCATCGAGGGGCCGCCCCACACCAGCACCAGCTTCAACACCTCCAGCGGCTGACTCGCGAGCACGGCGAGACCACCACCGTGTCGAGCACCTTCACCTGCCGTGGCCTCCTGCTCGGCGAGGAACACCGGGGTCTCATCAAGCTTTCGACGGATGTAGAAGGTCACCGCGATGAGAAGAATGCTGCCGAGGAACGGGATACGCCAGCCCCACGACTCCCACTGGCTTTCGGTCAGCACCGCGGTGAGGACGACCAGCAGCAGATTTGAGACCGCCTGGCTGATCGGCGAACCAGCCGCCACGAACGACGCCATCAGGCCACGGCGGTTCTCGTCCGAATGCTCGATGACCATGATCTGATTTCCGGTGATCTCGCCCCCCAACGAGAATCCCTGGATAAACCTGAGCGCGACCAGGATCGCCGCGACCGCGATGCCCTTGCCGGTCGGGAGCAGGCCGATGAGGATCGAGCAGCCTCCCATCAGGAACAGCGTGGTCACCAGAACAGGTCGTCGGCCGATGCGGTCACCGAGATGACCGAAGACGATCGCACCGAGGGGGCGAGCCGCAAACCCGACGCCGAATGTCGCGAACGACGCGAGCAGGCCTCCGGTCTCGCCGAGGTCACTGAAGAAGAGCTTCGGGAACAGCGTCGCCGACAAAATTCCGTAGATCGTGAAATCCATGAACTCGAGGGCCGACCCGAGCGCGCCACTCACGACGACACGCCTTTGCATCTTCTTGTCCGACTTGGTGACCGGCGGCGCCGAAGCGCTCGTGCCTCGCGCCGGCGATGGCGATGAATCCAAGGAAGTTACCTCCGCTAAGTAGCAACGCGGGCGCGCCGCTCAGGTCTGTCATGGGGGTTCGACGCCTCACTCAGAAGTCGAGATTCTGATCGAAATGCCGTACGCCCATACGTTAAACCGTACGCGAGGACGTGTCAACGGTCACATCCGAGGCCGTTCAAGCGCGCTGTCACGCGCCGCATCGCTTCACAGAGCTCCGGCCGACAATCATCGCGAGCAACAACGAGACACGGGCCTGACCTGTGCCTTTTCGCGCAATCGCGTAGAGAAGATGTTTCGCCGAGCTATCCCACACCACACCTCCGTCGCCGATGTGGTCCCGCTTATCGGCGTCGCCGATACGGGCGAGCGAGTTCACCGGGTTGCCGAGTAGCGAGGTCCACCACGAGGCGACGAATAAGGACCACTGCCGGAGCGCCATCGGCCGCCGACTCTCCGCGGCGGCAGCGGGGCCCGGGGGTGCGAATGCGAATGTGGTTGCCACACGTTACGGCCGGCATCTGCGGAGATTCGCCTATGTGGCAACAGCCCTACCCGCGGCAGCCCGCGGCGTCAGCTCCGCAGGGTGGCGAGCGCCGACGACCGGCGCAGCCCGGCGGTCATCAGCAGGTCGACGAGCAGCGACCGGATCTCGGCGAGCAGGGCCGCCTCCGACAGTTCGCTGGGCGTGATGAGATCTGTGCGCGCCTTGCGCACGATGCTCCGGATCACGCGCGCGGCTTCGGCCTGGTCGGGTTCCTGCCCGGGGTCGGCCATCATCATCGCCCGCAGCACCTCGAATGCGCCGGCCAGATCGTCGATGATCTCGATCAGCGCCGGCTGCACGGCACCGCCGCGCTGCGTGATGGCCAGTGAGCGTCGCGCGATGATCCGGAAGTTGCGTACTGCGTTGTCTATCGGATCCGCGGTGGCCGAGATCCGGTCCAGCCGCATTCTGGACCCCCAGTACAGCGGGGAGATCCGGGTCACCTCGCGGCCGCCGGACATGTCCAGGCGCATCTTGTTGATCGCGGCCTGGGTGCCGCGCCCCGCCTCCAGCGCCGCGGTGATCTTGTCCGGGTCACCTTCGCGGAGCCCGACGGCGAGCGAGCGCGCGGCGTCGCGGATCGTGGCCAGGACGCCTGCGGCATCCCTGCGTGCCCGGCTCGCCGGGTTCACCGGCAACAGCGCTCCCACGAGAATTCCGACGAGGCCGCCGATCAGCGCATCGAGCGCGCGGTGGAAACCGGCCACACCGCCCGGCGGCAACAGCGTCGCGACGAGCGCCGCCGACGACGCCGCCTGCATCGGTATCAGCGGCCCGTCGTCGAGGAAGACCGCGACCGTCATCGCCAGCGCGACCACGACCATGATCTGCCAGGCCCCCTCCCCGACCTGACCGATGAAGAGGTCTCCGATCAGGATGCCGATCGCGACTCCGCCGACGAGCTCGACCGACCGGCGCCACCGGTGACCCAGGGACAGCCCGAGGGAGATGACCGCGGCGATCGGCGCGAAGAACGGGTCGGGGTGGGTGAAGACCTCGACCGCGATCCACCAGGCCACTCCGGCGGCGAGCGCACACTGCACGATGGGCACCAGCGAGACGCGCAGCCGGCGCAGGCGTTTCTTCAGCGGCGCGGGTAGGGAGTTGAAGGCACGTCGCGGGCGCGACGCACTCGGGGTACCCGGCATCAGGCGATGTCTGCGTGAGCCGGTCTGATCACACCAGGCCGAGCTCCGCGGCCGCCCGCGGATCGCTGTCGTTGAGCAGGTCGAGGCACCTCAGGTGCTCGTCCTCCTCCCCCACGAGTTCCGCGGCGCGCGCGAGCGCACCGACGCAACGCAGGAAACCGCGGTTGGGCTCGTGACTCCACGGCACCGGGCCGAAACCCTTCCAGCCGTGGCGACGCAACTGGTCCAGTCCGCGGTGGTAGCCGGTGCGGGCGTAGGCGTAGGCGGCGATGACCTCGCCGATGTCGACGCTGTCGCCGGACTTCGCCGAATCGAGAGCCGCTTCGGCCAGGTACGCCCACGCGATGGAGGCGGTGGGGTTCGCCGCCGCGACCTCCGCCGGGGCGGCACCGTTGAGCAGTTCCGATTCGGCGTCGTCGTCTCCGGTGAGCAGTACCGGTTGCGGGCCGAGGAGATCTCCGAAAGACGTCATGCCCTCTATTCAAGCACCGCGCCGTCCGGGGGCGCCCGTTCGACCGAACGCCCTAGTGCTGGATCAGGAGGCGATTCGCTAGGGTGAAGGGCGCAATCGGTCCTGCCGCCTCACACCAGCCAGAGGGCGTCTGGCGGCCGGACCGAAGTCGTGCGATGTGGGGAAATAAGGGGTGATCAGTCCTTGGCTCGATCAACGGGGCCTGGATCTCAGGGGCCGAGAACTGCTGTCACCAAGGCCTTGTCGGCGCTGCGGCAGGCACGCGACGACCGTCGTACCCGCCGGCCCGCGACGTCGTACCCGCCGGCGGTGACCGACGTCACCCCGGCCGGGAGTGCACCCGCGGGGGACGCGCCCGGAGGGGCACCGCGACGCGACGCCTCGCCGGCACCCGGAGGCGAATCCGCTTCTGGGGCAGACACCGAGCGTCGTACCCCCGATACTGTTCCGACCGGCATCGACGCCGTGACACAGAGCACCAGCAGAGAGGGCCGCGAGCCAGCTGTGGACGATCCCACCCAGAACGACACCGCCGAGAACCAGACCGATCAGGACAAGGCGACCGGGAACCCGTCCCCGTCCGGCAGTGCACCCGAGTCCAGCAGTGCCCCCGAATCCAGCAGGGCACCCGAATCCACGGGTGGCGAGCGCCCAGCACCCAAGCCGAAGGGCGGGCGGGGCATCGACGGCGCCACCCAGGTGATCAGCCGCGCCAACCTGCCGTCGATCGAGGACCTCGAAGATCTCGACGACATCGACCCCCTCGGCGGGGACGACACCCCCGGCGACTCCCCGTCTGACACACCGACCGACAACGATGCCGCCGACAACGACGCCGCGGCCGCCCCCAAGCCGCGGCTGGGTCCCAGCGACTCCAAGACCACCGTGATCCGACGCGAGGATCTCCCCGACCTCACTGAGCTCGAGGACCTCGACGACATCGACCCGACGGCGCCCGCCCCCGCGGACGAGGCCGACGAGACCGAGACCGACGAGACCGAGACCGAGACCGACGAGACCGGGACCGTCGAGACTGAGGACGATGACGAGACCTCCACCGGGACCGCCGTCGCCGCCGGAGTCGCCGCAGCCGGCGCTGCCGCGGTGGGCGCTGCCGCGGTGACCTCGCAGGCCGACTCGGGAGACGACGCAAACGAAACCGGCGCGGCGGACACCGCCACCGCGAACGACGCCGGTACTGAAGCCGATGTCGATGCCGACGCCGATTCTGAAGCCGCCGTCGACGCCGATGCCGGGACCGACGTCGAAACCGAGACCGGCACAATCGAATCCGAGTTCGAGTCCGCGGACGACTCGGCGGACGACTCCGCCGAGGACTCCCTCGCCGGTGATGAGGCCGAGGCAGTCGACTCCGAAGCACCCGAGCCGGAATCAGCCGACGAGGTCATCACCGACGACACCGAGCGTGACGACAGCGAGCGTGACGACAGCGAGCGTGACGAGAGCGACGGCGATGTCGCGGAAGCACCGACCGCAGCGATCGCGGTGCCCGCCGGCGAAGAGACCGACACCGACACTCACACCGACTCCGACACCGACTCCGACTCGACCGACACCGCAACAGCCGACACCGCGGCGATCGCCACCGACGCCACTGACTCCGACGCCACTGACTCCGACGCCACTGACTCCGACGCCACTGACTTCGAGGAGGCCGAAGCCGAGGAGTCGTCGGACGCCGAGACCACGGTGATCCCCGCAGCGGGTGCGGGAGCGGCGGCCGCCGCCGGGGCCGCCGCCGCCGCGCGGGCCGGTTCGCCGTCGACCGATGAGCGGATCGACACCACGCCCGAGCCTGCGGTCACGTTGTCGAAAGGCGAGCGGGTCGAGACCGAGCGCCAACGTGCGGTCGCACCGTCGACCGGCGAGTGGACGACCACCGCCCACGAGCCGAAGGTCATCCCGGGTAGTCGCCCGCCGAAGAAGAAGCGCGGCAAGGGTCTGCTGGTCGCCGCGGCGGCCGTCGTCGTGGTGATCGCGGCCGTCATCGGCGGCATCTTCGCCTACGACCAGCTCCAGGGCCCTCCCCCTGCCGACGAGGCGGCGAGCGTGGCCATCGACTACACCACCGCCCTCTACGAAGGTGACCTCTCCACTCTGCGTTCGGTGACGTGCGGCGAGCTGAACGCCTTCTACAGCGACTTCGACGAGGCGGCGTACCAGCGGACCTACGACGCCCAGCGCGCACGTAACGAGCTCATCCAGACGCAGGCGATCAACGCGGTGCGTGTGGTCGAGGGCGGGCAGATGGCCGTGGTCGAGGTCATCGCCGTGCACACCAACACTCCCGATCGTCCGGAGACGGTGACGCTCAACCTGCAGCGCGAGGGCGACGACTGGAAGGTCTGCAACCCCACCTGAGGCAAGGATCTCCTCCCCGTCGGTCGTCTCTGGGCCGGTTTCGCCCGTCGACGGCGGGGTAACCGCCGCCATGACCGCGACGTCGAGCCCCACCGGCGTGTGTACCCGCGGGAGACTCGGCGGGGCGTGGTCATGTCCGCCGACGCTGCAATCACGGGAGTGAGCCATGCGCCGATCACTGGCCGATCAGATCGAAGAAGAACTGGGTGGGCGCAACAGTGTGCTCAGCCGTCAGAAGAGGGACCACGTCGAACTCGACCGCCTCATCGGCGAGGCCGAGTCGTCGTCGGGCCCGGCCCGCGCAGCCGTCGTCAACGAGCTGTGCCGGCTCGTGTTCCCACACGCCTTCGCGGAGGAGGCCGTGCTCTGGCCTGCGATCCGCCGACGTCTGCCCGACGGCGAGAAGCTGACGTTGCAGATCGAGAAGGAGCACCAGACCATCAACGAGCTGTTCACCTCACTCGAAACTCTCGATGTGGACTCCGAGGAGCATCACCGGTTGTTCGGCGAGATCGTCCGTTGGCTGCGCGAGGATGTCCGCGACGAGGAGGACGTCCTGCTGCCCCGGCTGCAGGAGGTGAGTACCCCCGCCGAACTGGTCCGTCTGGGTACCTACTGGCAGGTGGTCCGATCCACCGCCCCGACACGACCTCACCCCGTGGTGGCGCGGCGCCCGCCGGGCAACGTGGTGGCCGCCGCACCGCTCAGTGCGCTGGACCGCATGCGTGATCGCCTCGACGCCGCGGCGCGCGGCGACCACGGGTGGTCGTCGGCGGCAAGGTCGGCCAGTGGCGCCCTCGCCACCATCGCCGGGGCCGTCGAGCACGTGCCGCCCCTCACCCGCGGGGAACGCAGTGCCACCAAGACCGGACACCGCGGTCACGACGCGCACTGACGGCGACACCCGGGCCGCCGGAACCCGGCCGCCCGAGAACCCGCGCCGAAGACCTCGGTCACCGAAAACAGTTCTGCCCGCACCCCTGTCGAGGGATGCGGGCAGAACTGTTGGTGAGGGGGTCGCCTCAGGCGCCGATCGACTTGCCGCTCGACTTGAGGTCGTTGCACGCCTCGACGACGCGCTCGCTCATGTTGGTCTCGGCCTTCTTCGACCAGCTGCGCGGGTCGTAGACCTTCTTGTTGCCCACGTCGCCGTCGACCTTCAGCACACCGTCGTAGTTGCTGAACATGTGGCCGGCGACCGGGCGGCTGTAGGCGTACTGGGTGTCGGTGTCGACGTTCATCTTCACCACGCCGTAGCTGAGCGCCTCGTCGATCTCGCTCTTGAGCGAGCCCGAACCACCGTGGAAGACGAAATCGAAGGGCTTGGCGCCTTCGCTCAGGCCGAGCTTCTTGGTGGCGACTTCCTGGCCGGTGTTCAGCACGTCGGGGCGCAGTTTGACGTTGCCCGGCTTGTAGACGCCGTGGACGTTGCCGAAGGTGGCGGCGAGCAGGTAGCGGTTGCCCGAGTCGCTCGCGCCGAGTGCCTCGATGGTCTTCTCGAAGTCCTCGGGGGTGGTGAACAGCTTGTCGTTGATCTCGTTCTCGACGCCGTCCTCTTCACCGCCGACGACACCGATCTCGATCTCGAGGATGATGTTGGCCGCGCCCGCCTTGGCGAGGAGCTCCTTGGCGATCTCCAGGTTCTCGTCGAGCGGCACGGCGCTGCCGTCCCACATGTGCGACTGGAACAGCGGGTTGCGACCCGCGTCGACGCGCTCCTGCGAGATCTGCAGCAGCGGGCGGACGTAGGTGTCGAGCTTGTCCTTGGGGCAGTGATCGGTGTGCAGGCCGATCAGCACGTCGTACTTGGCGGCGACGACGTGCGCGAACTCGGCGAGCGCGACCGCGCCGGTCACCATGTCCTTGACGCCCTGGCCGGAACCGAACTCGGCGCCACCGGTGGAGAACTGGATGATCCCGTCACTGCCGGCGTCGGCGAAACCCTTGATTGCGGCGTTGATCGTCGACGACGAGGTGCAGTTGATCGCGGGGAATGCGTAACCACCCTTCTTCGCCTTGTCGAACATCTCGGCGTATTGCTCCGGGGTTGCTATGGGCATCGACGAATCCTCCAGGGTGTTGGTGTGCTCTGGTGTTCGGGTTCACTCGCCCTCGGTTGGTGCTTCGGTGGCGAGCAGCCGGACTTCCCGCGGCCGGACTTCACCCAGTATGGCAGGTGCCACAGCGCCGGGCGCGGCCGCCGTTCAGGGCCCGGACCTGCGCGCACACGGCCGCGCATCTCATGCCGGGAGCTTCACTCGCCGCGTCGGAGATTCTGCCGCCGCGTCTCGCGCAGGTAGTCTGGGTTCCCGTGATCGACTCCGCACTTGCCACCACGACCACCAACCTGGCCTTGCTGCCGGGATTCCTGGACCCGGTCAACCTGCTCAACTCCTTCGGCGGCTGGATGCTGGCCGGTCTCCTGCTGGTGGTGTTCATCGAGTCGGGTCTGCTGTTCCCGCTGCTGCCGGGCGACTCCCTGCTGTTCACCGCGGGACTTATCGTCGCCGCGAAGTCGGCCGAGATCGAGCCGTTCGCCCCGCTGTGGGTGCTGCTCGTCACCATCCCGATCGCGGCGTTCCTGGGCGACCAGGTGGGGTACTGGATCGGCAAGAAACTCGGATACTCGCTGTTCAGGCCGGATGCGAAGATCCTCAAGCAGGTCTACATCGAGGAAGCGCACGAGTTCTTCGAGAAGCACGGCCCGGTCACGATCATCCTGGCCCGTTTCGTCCCGATCGTGCGGACCTACGCGCCGCTGGTCGCCGGTGCGGCGAAGATGCGCTACCCGACCTTCCTCCTGTACAACGCCGTGGGTGCGATCGCGTGGGGCGTCGGTGTCACCCTCTTGGGCTACTTCCTCGGCCAGATCGAGTTCATCCGCGACAACGTGGACTACATCTTCTTGTTCATCGTGTTCATCTCGGTTCTGCCGATCATCAGCGAGATCGTCAAGCGCATCGTGCGGTCCCGCAAGAAGATCGTCGAGGAGGCACCGATGCCGCGGTCGGACGAGTCGGAGAACTCACCCAGCTGACACGCCGGCCGAGTTGGCCGAGAGCCGTCAGGCGCGGGCCGCGGTCGAGGCCGACCTCACCACGCCCGGCCGAGATCGGCGTGCTGCCGGATCCACGCGTGCATCGCGATCCCGGCAGCGACGCCCGCGTTGATGCTGCGCGTCGACCCGAATTGCGCGATCGACACCGTCAGGTCGGCGTGACGTTGCGCGTCGTCGCTGACTCCCGGGCCTTCCTGGCCGAACAGCAGCACGCATTCCCGCGGCAGGTCGACGGTCTCGATCGGCTGTGATCCGGGCGTGTTGTCCACCGCCACGACGGCCAACCCCCGGCTGCGGGCCCAGTCGATGAGGTCACCGACGGTCTCGTGATGTTCCAGGTGCTGGTAGCGGTCGGTCACCATCGCACCGCGACGGTTCCAGCGGCGTCGTCCGACGATGTGCACCGCGGCCACCGCGAAGGCGTTGGCGGTGCGCACCACCGTCCCGATGTTGGCGTCGTGGGCGAAGTTCTCGATGGCGATGTGCAGCGGATGCCGACGGGCGTCGATGTCGGCGACGATGGCCTCTCGTGACCAGTATCGGTACGCGTCGACGACGTTGCGGGTGTCGCCCTGCTCCAGCAGTTCGGCGTCGAGGTGCGGATCGTCGGGGATGGGCTCACCGGGATGTTCGAGGGCCCACGGGCCGACGCCGACGACCTGCCCGGTCTGCCACTCGGTCGGGCCGGGGATGCCCTCGCCGCCCTCGGGAGTCGGTGTCTGCGCGTCGGTCACTGTCGGCGGGTTCAGGCGAGCCCGAGGTCGCTCAGGCCGAGCAGTGAGCGGTAGGGCACGCCGAGGTCGGTGATGACCTTGTCGGCGCCGGTCGCACGATCGACGACGGTGGCCACGCCGATGACGTTGCCGCCGATCTCGCGGACCGCTTCGACGGCCGTCGACGGCGACGCCCCGGTGGTGCTGGTGTCCTCGACGACGAGCACGTTGCGGCCCACGATGTCGGGTCCTTCGATTCGGCGCTGCATCCCGTGGGTCTTGGCGGCCTTACGGACGACGAACGAGTCGATGTCGCGTCCGTCGGCGTGCATGATCGACGTCGCGACCGGATCGGCGCCCAGGGTGAGTCCGCCGACGGCGTCATAGTCCCAGTCCGCGGTGAGCTCGCGCATCAGCCTGCCGATGAGGCGGGAGGCCTCGTGGTGAAGTGTTGCCCGGCGCAGGTCGACGTAGTAATCGGCCTCCTTGCCCGATGACAGGGTCACCTTGCCGTGCACGACGGCAAGTTCTCGGACAAGTTCGGCGAGCCGCGATCGGGCGGCCGGGTCGACCTCGGACATGCGGCAACTCACTCTCGATGGTTCTGGCGGGGTGGGGCGATCGGTGTCAACACGGTCCGGCGGGTGCGAGCCGATCAGCTGCGATGACGGTTCGGTCGTTCGCCGGTATCGCGCCGTCCGGCGGGATCACGGCGGGGTGCCTCGTCGGCGGAGCGGCGGTTCGGCTCGTCGGCGGAGCGGCGGTTCGGCTCGTCGGCGGAGCGGCGGGGTGCCTCGTCGGGCGCACCTGCCGATGACCGGGTCCCGGACCCGCGGACGGGCATCGGGGACATCCCCCGGCCACCGGCGGACGGCGCGGGCGGCGGCTTACGTGTCGAGGTGGGCACCCCGGAAGTCTTCGGGCCCGCTGCTGTGGGGGCAGGCGCGGAGCTGCCCTCGGCGGCCTGGCGACGGCGCTTGTCGCGCAGCGATTCGGTCTTCTCGTCGGCGAATTCGGCCCGCGTGGGTCCGTGCGGATCGCGGGGGTCGGGTGAGTCCTCGGGTTCGCGTGCCGGCGGCAGTACGCGGAGCAGGTCGGCGAAGCGTCGAACGACCTCGAGACCGGTGTTGAGCATGGCGGGATCGTTGGTCACCGGCATCGACCCCAGCGCCCAGTTGCCCTCGTTCCACAGGACCTCGACAAAGGCGGGCGCCTTGTTGGCCAGTGCCACCATCCGGCGGTCACAGACCCGGCGCGCGACGTCGAGATTGTTGGAGAACATGACGCGCGGGCCCATCGCGCCGAGCAGTTCCACGTCGTCCTCGGCGGGTGCGAGCACGTCTTCGTGACGCAGGTCGACGATGACGGGTGACGGGGAGGAGCGGCGCACGGCGATCACGGTCGCGGTCTCGGCCAGGTCGAAGACGACTGCTTCGACACCGCCGTAATGTCCGTATGCGACATCTTGAACCTCGATGTGGTCGCCGACGTTCATCGTGGCGCGGCGAAACACCTTGCGCAGTTTGGTGTCCGACTCGCGGAACTTGAACTCGTGCTCGTCGCCCCAGACCGCACGCTGATGCCGCGCGACGCTCGACCGCTGCCGGTCGAGCCACAACAGGACGCCCGCACCCAGCAGTGCCACTGCGGCGATCAGGAAATAGACGGTGGTCATCGCGCTACAGCCTACTATCGGCAGGCCCCCGGTGACGTCATCCGCCTCCGGATATGTAGCCGCGCTCCTTGTCGACGACGTTGACCAGCACCTCGGCGAGCGGTTCGGCGCCCGCTGCGACGTACCGTCGCAGGTTCTCCAGGGCCTGATCGGCGAGCGCGTCACGCCAGCCGTGTGCGTCTCCACTCATGTGCGCCGAGATCGCGACGCCGGGCAGATCCCACAACTCGCTCTCGGCGGGCAGCGGCTCGGTGGCGAACACATCCAGCGATGCAGCCCCGAGGTGCCCCGATCGCAGCGAGTCCGCCAGCGCCGCGTCGTCGACCAGTTCGCCACGTCCGACGTTGATCAGGTGGGCGCCCGGCTTCATCGCGGCCAGCATCCGGGCATCGATCATCCCGGAGGTCTGCGCGGTCAGCGGGGCGATGGTGACGACGTTGTCGAAGTCGCCGATGTGCCCGGTGAGTTCGGTGGTCGCGATGACGTGACCGAAGTCCGGGTCGGTCTCACGGGCGGTGCGTCCCGCGCCGACCACGCTGATGCCCACGGCCCGAAGCATTTTCGCGCAGGCGCGGCCGATACCGCCGGTGCCGATCACGAGCGCGGAGGTGCGATGTGTCGCAACCGTTTCCCGATGCTTCCAGACATGGTCCCGCTGCAGCGCCATCGATTCGTGTAACCGCTTGTCCCGCGCGAAGATCGACGCGAGGACGAACTCGGCGATGGGACGGTCGAAGACACCGTGCGCGTTGGTGACCACCACGTCGGACGCCGTCAGTTCGTCGAAGAGCAGGGAGTCGACACCGGCGGCGCACACGTGCACCCACCGCAGGGATGACGTGGCCGGCCCCCAGTTGTCCCGCAGTGCGCGAGAGAAGAAGTCCCACAACACCAGTACGTCGGCGCCCGGCAGCACCTCGCCGAGGTCGTCGGCCGTGCAGTGTCGCACCGTCGCAAGCTCTTCGATCTCGGCCAGGTTCGGCGGCGGGGCGACATCGGGCGCACTCAGCAGGGCGATCACTGGCGATTCCGGACTCATGCCACCCACCGTAGGGGCAACGGGCATGCACCACGCGACTCCGGCGACCGGTCCCGCAGGCGACGGTCACAGGAGGACCGGCACCGATCCGGTACGGCACCCGGATCGGTCGAGCAGCGAGCCCAGCCTTTTCGGGGTCTCCAGGGTCACCGTGCGATCGGCGACGACGAGTCCGGGAACCCGGCTCTCGAGTTCCTGTTCGAACTCGGAGAGTTCGCCGACGTTGTGCAGCCAGATCCCCATGAGGATGTTCGCCGTGCCCGTCACCTCGCAGCACACCCGCACCTGGGGCAGGTCGTCCAAGGCGTCCACCAGCGCCGAGATCGATCTCGACGAGGCGCGGGCCCACACGTTCGCGGTGACCGGCCACCCGCTGATGACATGGGCGACCTCGCATCTGATCGAGAGGACCCGTTCGGCGACCAGCGCGGCGAGCCTGCGCCGCACCGTCGGCGCGCTCAGGCCGCTGGCCGCGGCCAGGTCGACCGCGGAGCGCCGACCGTCCTCGGTCAGCGCCGCGATCAGGCGGAGGTCCATCTCGTCGGGCTCGTGTTCGAGCGGCCGATGCACCGGACGGTGCTCGGCGAGCACCGATTCCTCGGCTTCGGTCAACTTGTGCACCCGCCAGCGTTCGCTCTCGCCGAAGACCCGCATGACCACACGCGTCCTGGTACGCGCCACACCGTCGGTCTCGGCGAGACGCTGCACCCAGTCGCCGAGAAAGCCCAGATCCGGGACCATGACCGTCAGCAGCAGGTCACCGTCGCCCGCCGTGCGCTGGATCGTCGCCACATGTCGATCGCGTGCGAGACCCTCGACGACGGCGTGACGGCGGGACGCCACCTGCACCTCGACGAATGCACTGCATTGCGTGTTGAGATACGCGGCGCCCGGATACGTCACGATCCAGGCCAGCCCGTTGTCGACCAGCCTCTCCCACCGCCGGGCGGCGGTGGCCGCACTGACCCCGACGACGTCGCCGACGACGCCCCACGATGCCCGTGGAGCCACCTGCAGCGCGTGAACGATCTGATAATCGAGGGCGTCCGGCACGGAACAATCCTGCATCACGCGGGCATCTTTTTTCTCTATCGCCCGACGCCGGGACAGCCGGCGACAGCCCTCCTACGTTCCTCCCAACACCTAACGGCCGCAGGTGGCGGCCGGTGGATCGAGGAGGACAGTTCGTGAAGGTCTGTGTGATCGGCGGAGGTCACGGCTCATATGCCGCGGCGGCGGAACTGAGCGAGAACGATCACCACGTCTCGTGGTGGCGGCGGGACGGCGCGGCGTTCTCGCCGCTGGTCGAGCGCGGGGCCCTCGAGATCGACGATCATCGTGGCCGCCGGCAGGTGCGCGTCGACGACGGCGAGGGCATCGCGGTCTTCGCCGACATCGGCGAGGCGGTGTCCAACGCCGACGTGATCGTCGCACCGGTGCCCGCCTTCGCTCATGAGTCGCTTGCCCGGCAGCTCGCGCCCCATCTGCGCGACGGTCAGGTCGTCTACCTTCCACCGGGCAGCTTCGGCTCGGTCGTGTTCGCCCGGGCGGTTCGCGACGCGGGCAGTTCCGCGGATGTGGCGTTCGCCGAGACCGGCACCCTCCCCTACCTCGCCCGTAAGCACGGCGACACCCGCGTCGTGGTGAGCGGCTACGCCACGCGCCTGCCGACCGGCGTCTTCCCGGCCCGGCACACCGACCGCGCGCTCGCCGCCCTGAGCGAGGTCTACCCTGCCGTGGAGCGGATCGAGGATGCGCTCAGCGGCGCCCTGATGAATGCCGGGCCGATCATCCATCCGCCGCTGATCCTGATGAATGCCGGTCCGCTGGAACACTTCCCATCGTGGGATATCCACAACGAGGGCACCCAGGACTCGATCCGACGGGTCACCTCCGCCCTCGACGCCGAGCGGATCGCGATCCGGGAGGCACTGGGCTACTCCGCCCCGCACTTCCCGCTCGCCGATCACTACACCGCCGACGGCGACGAATGGATGTACGGCAACGCCGCCCACGAGAAGCTCACGGACAGCGGCGACTGGCGCGAACACATCGACCTGCGGACCCATCGGTACATGACCGAGGACGTCGAGATCGGGCTGGCGTTGCTGAGCTCGGTGGCGCGGTGGGCATCGGTGCCCGCACCCGTCATCGACGGTCTGCTCGCCGTCGCCGGTGCGGTGACCGGACGTCCCGCGTCGGCCGGCGGCCGGACAATGGAGAGTCTGGGTCTCGCCGAGCTCGACCGACCGGCGATGCGGAGCTTCCTCAACGGCGGGTTCTCGCGGTGACACCGACCCGCGTCGCCGTCGTCGGCGCCGGCCGCATGGGTCAGGGCATCGCCGCCGCGCTGGCCTTCGGGAACGTGTCGGTGACGGTTGTCGACCTCCGTGACCGCGGCGACGCCGGCGATTCTTACCTGCGGAGGGTGAGTTCGGCGATCCGCGCAGCCCTCGAGCACAAGGTCACACTCGGCCTGCTGCCGCGCCGGCTCCTCGACGACGTCGCCGCACGGGTCACGGTCGTCGGCGGGATCGACGCCGGGAGCCCGATGGCGTCCGCGGATCTCGTGTTCGAGGCCGTCCCCGAAGTGGCCGAGGTCAAGCGCGAAGCGTTCGCATGGATAGAGACCATGGTCGCCGGATCGGTCCCCATCGCCTCGACGACGTCGAGTTTCCTGGTCGACGACCTCGCCGGGTATCTGTCGGGCCCGGAACGATTTCTCAACGCGCACTGGCTCAACCCCGCCGATCTCATGCCCCTGGTGGAGGTGAGCCCGGGGGCGAAAACCACTGCGGCAACCGTGGACACCACCTGCGACCTGCTGATCTCCGTCGGCAAGACACCGGTGCGCTGCGCAGCCTCCCCCGGGTACATCGTGCCCCGCCTCCAGGCCCTGGTGATGAACGAGGCGGCCCGGATGGTGGAGGAGGGGGTGGCGACCGCGGCCGACATCGACACCGCCGTACGGATCGGCTTCGGTTCCCGCTTCGCGGTACTGGGGCTGCTCGAGTTCATCGACTGGGGCGGCTGCGACACCCTGTTCCACGCCTCGCAGTATCTGCGTGGTGAACTCGGCGAGCGCTTCGCGCCCGCGCCGCTCGTCGAGTCGAACATGAACTCGGGACGACGCGGAATAGCCGACGGTGCAGGCTTTTACACGTTCGGCGCCGACACCGTCGACGACTATCGCGCGCAACGGATCGCCGACTTCGCCCGCGTCCTCGACGCCCTGGGACGCCTGCCCCGTCATGAGGAGTTCGCCACCACCGACTGAGAGAGCGTCGCCCGCCGGCGATCTGACCCCACGAGGAACCCAGCGACCGCAGCCCCTGACCGGCCGCGCAATGGACGCTGCCAATGATGTGGCGCCGTAAAGCTTTTCCCTATTTCAACTCACGGCGTGTCCGACACAATCGAGTCATCCACGAGTACAGCCACGAACGTCGAAAAGCCGATCGGCGTTCGCCCATCCGATGAGGAGTGATCCGTGGTAACCCTAGAACCTTCCGTTCCACGCGCCCAACAGCCCCGTAGAGAGCGCACCAGCCGCGTCGCCGTGGCGTCCGGCGCCGGCACGATCATGGAGTTCTACGACTTCGCGATCTACGGCACCGCAACCGCGCTGGTGTTCAACAAGGTCTACTTCAACGTCGACGATCCCTGGTTCGGCACCTTCCTCGGATTCGCCACCTTCGCAGTGGGATTCGTGATGGCGCCCATCGGCGCGGTCATCTTCGGGCACTTCGGGGACAAGATCGGTCGCCGCAAGGCGCTGACGGCCGCCTTCCTGTTGATGGGCGGGTCGACGCTGGCCATGGGCGTCCTGCCGGACTACACGGCCATCGGGATCGTCGCGCCGATCATCCTGATCTTCCTCCGGATGGTGCACGGGATATCCCGGGGCGGTGAGATCGGCGGGGCCGCACTGCTTGCCGCCGAACACGCCCCGACGCATCGTCGTGGCCTGTACGGCTCGTTCGTCACCCTCGGCTCGCCGGTCGGCGGCATCCTCGCCAACCTGTCGTTCGCGCTCGTCCTGCTGATGCCGATGGAGCAGGTCCTGGCGTGGGGGTGGCGCATCCCGTTCCTGATCGGTGGCATCGTGCTGGCGATCGGCGTGTGGACCCGCACCAGGATCAGCGAGACCCCGGACTTCGTCCAGTCCCGGCAGGTCGAGAAGGAAAGCCCCCGTGCCTTCTCGGTTCTCCGCGAGAACTGGCGCCGTGTCGCACTCGCGGCCGGTATCAACGTCGGCCAGAACTGTTATGCCTTTCTGCTGTTCACGTTCATGCTGTCGTTCCTGACCGAGAGCGATCCGGGACGCGGTTTCGACCGCTCACCGGTCGTGTTCGGCAGCACGCTGGCCCTCGCCTGCCATGCCGCCACCGTCGTGCTGGGCAGCCACCTCTCCGACCGGCTCGGCCGCAAGCCCGTGATCGGATTCGGGATGGTCACCTCCCTGGCGTTCGCGCCGATCCTGTTCTGGGTCACCGCGGACGGGTCCCTGACCGCCTGCGTCACGGTCATCTCCATCGGCTTCGCACTCACCGGATTCGTCTACGGACCGATGCTCACCACCTTCGCCGAGCTCTTCCCGATCACCCAGCGCTACAGCGGCATCGGGATCGGATTCCAGGTCGGCGCGGTGCTCGGCGGCGGTCTCGCGCCGATGATCGCCAACCGCATCGTCAGCGCGACCGGGAGCGTCATCCCGGTCGGCGTCTACGCCGCGGTGCTGATGGCGATCAGCCTGTGCTGCCTGATGGTCATCCGGGAGACCGCACCCGTCGCCGCCGAGCGCACACTCCGGCAACGCCTGTCCGCCTGAGGACTCCCCGAACGGCTATTGACAGCATCCTGCTTTTTTGACAGGATGCTGTCATATCCGTTGTTCGGAGGAGACATCATGAAGACCGTCCATCTCGCCCTCTACCCGACACTGGCCGACTGGGAGTTCGGCTACGTGGCAGCCGGGATCAACAATCCCGAGTACCAGCGGGAACCCGGGGCCTTCCGGATCGTGACCGTCGGCGCCACCCACGATCCGGTCCGCACGATCGGCGGGATCACGATGGTGCCCGACACCACCCTCGCCGAGGTCTCCCCAACCGACAGCGCAATGCTCGTCCTGCCCGGCGCACAGATCTGGGATGCCAACGACGCCTTCGTCGACGCGGCCCGACGCTGGGTGGATGCCACTGTCCCGGTCGCCGGAATATGCGGGGCAACAGTGGGTTTGGCGCGCGGCGGCCTGCTCGATGACCGACGCCACACCAGCAACGCACCAGAACAGCTCACGCCGACCGGATATGCGGGCGCCGCACACTACGTCGACGCGCCGGCCGTCACCGATCGCGGCGTCATCACCGCGGCAGCAGTCGCCCCCGTCGACTTCGCCCGCGAGGTCTTCGCACTCCTCGGCGTCTACCAGCCCGCCGTCCTCGACGCGTGGTACCGGCTGTACGGCCACCAGGACCCCAGCGGGTTCTACGCCTTGCAGGGCGAGCGGTGACCGAACACCAGGACCTGCTGTCGGCCTCCGCGCTGACGGCTTTCCGCCTCAACGGCCAGTTCCTGTCACTCGCCGAACGCCTTGCCGAGCCCGCGGGCCTCACCGCCACCCGATGGCAGGTCCTCGGCGCGATACTCGGACAACCGCTGCCGGTCGCCGCGATCGCACGGGCGATGGGCATCACCCGCCAGAGCGTGCAGCGAACCGCCGACCTCCTCGCCGCGGACGGGCTCGTCGAGTTCCGGGACAACCCGGCTCATCGGCGCGCCAGACTCCTCGCCCCCACAGCGGCCGGTCTCGCCGCCGTGCGGGCCATCGATCCGGGACACCGCGTCGCCGCCGACCGGCTGTCGGAGATCCTCGACGCCGACCGTTGGCGCCAGGCGCTCGACGCCCTCCGGGATCTCAGCGCGGCACTCGACAAACTCCACCCCTGACGCACGTCACACGACGCCCGACACCTCGTCGACACGCACCCACCTGCACCGATGTCGAATTGTTGACAATCCGACGATCGGACGTCACGGTGTAGCAATGACGACAGCCAGCGCCGCCACCCGAGCCCGTACCGGCCAGATCGCCTCGCTCAGTCCCGTCCTCAAGCAGGCGACGCCCGTCGTCGTCGACCACGCCCTCGGTTCGTGGATTCACGGCACCGACGGCCGCGATTATCTGGACTTCACCACCGGCATCGGAGTCACCAGCACCGGGCACTGCCACCCGCATGTCGTCGCGGCCGCACAGGCCCAATGCGCGAAGGTGATCCACGCGCAGTACACGACGGTTCTGCACACCCCGCTGCTCGAGCTGACCGAACGTCTCGGCGGCGTCCTGCCCCTCGGCCTGGATTCGGTGTTCTACGCCAACTCCGGCTCCGAGGCCGTCGAGGCCGCGATCCGCCTCGCCCGGATGGCCACCGCCAAGCCCAACATCATCGTCTTCCAGGGCGGATTCCACGGCCGCACCGTCGCCGCGGCGAGCCTGACCACCGCGGGAACCCGCTTCTCGGCGGGCTTCTCACCGTTGATGAGCGGCGTCCACATGGCCCCGTTCCCCTACGCCTACCGCTACGGCTGGGACACCGACACCGCCGTCGACTTCGCGCTGCGCGAACTCGACTACCTCCTGCAGTCGCGGGTGGCCCCCAACGACACCGCCGCCTTCCTCATCGAGCCCGTCCTCGGCGACGGCGGCTACCTCCCGACACCGCCGCGGTTCCTGCAGGGCCTGCGCGAGCGGGCCGACCGCCACGGCATCCTCCTCATCCTCGACGAGGTGCAGGCCGGGTTCGGCCGCACCGGCAGGTTCTGGGGACACCAGCACGCCGACGGGCTGACCCCCGACATCCTGATCACCGCAAAAGGCCTCGCGTCGGGGTTCCCGATCTCGGCGATCGCGGCGTCGACCGAGCTGATGAGCAAGGCCTGGCCGGGCTCGCAGGGTGGCACCTACGGCGGCAACGCCGTCGCGGCCGCCGCGGCCGTGGCCACCCTCGACGTCATCGAGTCCGAGGGGCTCGTCGAGAACGCCCGCGTGCGCGGAGAGCAGTTGCTCACCGGCCTCCGCCAGGTGTGTGCCCCCTTCGCCGGCATCGGCGATGTCCGCGGCCTCGGACTGATGGCGGGCATCGAGTTCATCAGCACCGATGCCGCAGGCAACACCGCCCCCGACGCCGTGGCGGCCACCGCGGTGCAGCAGGCCACCACCGACCAAGGCCTGCTGACGCTGACCTGCGGACCGGCGGCCAACGTCGTCCGGCTGATCCCCGCGTTGGTCGTGACCGCCGAGGAGATCGATCTCGGCCTCAGCCGGTTCGGTGCGGCCCTCGCCGCGGTACTCCGCTAGATTTGCTCACGGTGGACATCGCAACCGAACTCACCGGCCTCGGTATCGAGGCCGACGCCTCACCCCGGCGCCTCGCCGAGTACTCCTACGACGCATCGAACTACCGCATCGCACCACTGGCGGTGACGTTTCCGCGCACGGATCGGGACGTGGCGACAATCGTGACCTGGTGTCACGACGCGGGCATACCGGTGATCGCACGCGGTGGCGGAACATCCATGGGCGGCAACGCGATCGGCCCGGGTGTCGTTCTCGACCTCTCCCGTCATCTCGACCGCGTGATCTCGATCGACGCCGAATCGTCGACGGCCGTGGCCGGATCAGGCATCGTGCTGACCACGCTCGCCGCCCACGCCCGCGAGGCGACCGGCGGCAGGCTCACCTTCGCACCCGACCCGTCGTCGGCATCGCGTGCGACGATCGGCGGCGCGATCGGCAACGACGCCTGCGGAAATCACTCGGTGCGGTACGGACGTACCAGTGATCATGTGGTCGAGCTCCATCTCGTCACCGCCGAGGGCCTGCTGCTCACCGCCACGCGCGACGGACTGCGGGCCACCGATCCGGAAGACACCGCAGCGGCCGCCCGCGCCGCGGAGATCTCCGGCGCGCTGCGGGAACTGGCCGCGGCCAACCTGTCGATCCTGCGCACCCAGCTCGAGACCATTCCACGTCAGGTCTCCGGCTACCACCTGGCGAAACTGCTGCCGGAGAACGGCTTCGACGTGGCCCGTGCACTCGTCGGCAGCGAGGGGACGTGCGCGATCGTCGTCTCCGCGAAAGTCCGTCTGGTGCCGGTCGCCACGTCGCAGCTGCTCCTCTGCGTGGGGTACCACTCCCCGGCCGACGCCGCCCGCGACGTACCGGCGATCCTGCCGTTCGCCCCGTCGGCGATCGAGGGCATCGACCGCAAGATCGTCGCCACCATGGCCGCCCGGCGCGGCCGCGACACCGTCGCCGGACTCCCCGACGGCTCGGCGTGGCTGTTCATCGACGTCGATTCGGAAAGCGCCGCAGCACAGGCGGAATCCGACGTTCCGGCCACCGCCAAGCGCCTGCTCGACCATCTCCGCGCGCAGGGGCGGATGATCGACGCCACCGTCGTCGAGGACCCGGCACGCCGCAAGGCGCTCTGGCGCATCCGCGAGGACGGAGCAGGGCTGTCGTCGCGGCTGGCCGACCCCGACGACGAGAGCATCGGCAACGACTACGAATCCTGGCCGGGCTGGGAGGATGCGGCCGTCGCCCCCGAGCGTCTCGCCGACTACCTCGACGACTTCACCGAACTCCTCGACCGTCATGGTCTCACCGGTGTGATGTACGGCCACTTCGGCGCCGGTTGCATGCACGTCCGCATCACCTTCGATCTGCGCACCGCGCAGGGCCGCGCGGTCATGGACCGATTCTGCAACGACGCCGCAGAACTTGTTGTCCGACATGGTGGTTCGTTGTCCGGTGAACACGGTGACGGCCGCGCACGTTCGGCACTGCTGCCGATCATGTACTCCCCGGCGATGATGGCGGCCTTCGCACGGTTCAAATCCATCTGGGATCCGGCAGGCATCCTCAACCCGGGCAGCATCATCGACCCGCCGCCGATCACCGCCGACCTCGCCCTCGCCGACGTCCCGCGGCGGTCGTGGCCGACCAGCTTCGATCTCGGCCACGGCTCCTCATCCCCCGGCGAACCGCGCCGGGCATCGGGGCCGGCCGCCACACCTGAGCTGCCCCTGCTCGATCCGTTCGTGCACGCGGTCCAGGGGTGCATCGGCGTGGGGCGCTGCCGCGCGGACACCGGCGGCGTGATGTGTCCGAGTTACCGGGCGACCCGCGACGAGAAGGACTCTACTCGCGGCCGCGCACGCGTCCTGCAGGACATGGTCCGCACCGCTCCGACCGTCGAGGAGGGCTGGCGCTCAACCGATGTCGCCGAGGCGCTCGATCTCTGCCTGTCCTGCAAGGCCTGTTCCACCGACTGCCCGACCGGCGTCGACATGGCGACCTACAAAGCGGAGTTCCTCGACCACCACTATCGGCGTCGGCTCCGTCCGCTGTCGCACTACTCGCTCGGCTGGATGCCGGCGTGGCTCTCCGCGGCGGGCGTGGCGGCCCCACTGATCAACCGCGCACTGACGTCGCGGCTCGGCGGCCTGGCCGCACACGCGGGTGGTATCGATCCCCGACGCACGATGCCCTCCTTCGCGACCCGGCGCGCACGTCGGACACACCTCGACCCGCTCGACCCGGTCAGCCCGGCCTCGTCGGTCATCCTGTTCGTCGACTCATTCACCCGCGCGTTCCGGCCGCAGGTGGCCACCGCGGCCGCCGGGGTCCTCGGCGCCACCGGTGAGGAAGTGGGTTGCACCGCCGACAACTGCTGCGGCCTCACCTGGATCTCGACGGGCCAGCTCGGCAAGGCACGCAAGGTACTCCGCCGCACCGCGGAGAACCTCGACGACGGCACCGACCGTCCCATCGTCGTCGCCGAACCCAGCTGCGCCGCCGCGCTCGCCAAGGATCTGCCCGAACTCGTGGGAACCGACGCCGCGCGCCGCGTCGCCGCACGCGTCCGCAGTTTCGCCACCCACCTACCGACACTGCTCGACGCGGGATGGCAACCACCCGCACTGCCCGACGAGGTCACCCTGCAGACCCACTGCCACGAGTACGCGGTCTTCGGCGCACGCGTCGGCGCCGCCGCGCTGGAGGCCCTCGGCGTGCGCGTCACGGTCGCCGACGGGTGTTGCGGCGTCGCCGGCAATTTCGGCTTCGAGAAGGGCCACTACGAGGTGAGCATGGCCGTCGCCGAGAACGGGCTGGCTCCCGCACTGCGCGACGACCCGTACCGGCCGGTCATCACCGACGGCTTCAGTTGCGCGATGGCCGTCGAACATCTCACAACCGTCGACGGTGAGCTCAGGGCAGCGCCGGAGATCCGCGGCCTCCACCTGGCCGAATTGCTGACCGGCACAACAGACCGACCGACCACCACCACCCACGACCACGGAGGAGCCCGATCATGACGGCCATCGCCCCGCACAGCGCAACCGCCGAGGCCATCTCGCGGATCCACACCGATCTGTTCATCGACGGCCGGTGGTCGCCCGCTGCCGCCGGTGACCGGTTCGACGTACTCAACCCGGCCACCGGGGAACTACTCGCGCAGGTCGCCGACGCCGACGCCACCGATGCCCGCCGCGCCCTCGAGACCGCCGCCGCGCACCAGTCGGGGTGGGCCGCGACGTCTCCACGCAGCCGTAGCGAGATCCTCTACCGCGCATACCAACTCATCATGGATCGCGTCGACGAGATCGCGTCGGTGATGACCGCCGAGATGGGCAAGCCGCTCGCCGAGGCCAAGGGCGAGGTCGCCTACGGCGCGGAGTTCTTCCGCTGGTTCGCCGAGGAGGCCGTGCGCATCGGCGGCGATCACACCACCACCGGCGACGGTGCGCATCGCGTCGTGGTGAGCAAGCAGCCCGTCGGTCCGTGCATCCTGATCACGCCGTGGAACTTCCCGCTGGCCATGGGCACCCGCAAGATCGGTCCCGCCGTGGCCGCCGGTTGCACCATGGTGCTCAAGCCCGCCGAGCTCACCCCGCTCACCACCCTGCTGCTCACGGACATCCTCGTCGAGGCCGGTCTGCCCGCCGGTGTCCTCAACGTCGTGACCACCAGCAATCCGTCGACCGTCGTCACCGAGTGGATGGAGAGCGGACTCGCCCGCAAGGTCAGCTTCACCGGGTCCACCGCGGTCGGCAAGACCCTCTTGCGCCAGGCGGCAGGCACCGTCATGCGCACGTCGATGGAGCTCGGCGGCAATGCACCGTTCATCGTGTGCGCCGACGCCGACATCCCGCGCGCCGTCGACGGTCTGATGCTCGCCAAGATGCGCAACATCGGCCAGGCCTGCACCGCTGCCAACCGGATCTTCGTGCACCGCAGCGTGATCGACGAGTTCACCGAGGCCTTCACCGCCAAGATGGCCGCGCTCCGGGTCGGCGACGGCGCTGCCGAGGGTGTCCAGGTCGGTCCGCTCGTCGAGCCCAAGGCCGTGGCGAAGGTCTCGGCGCTCGTCGACGACGCGGTGGCCAAGGGCGCCACCGTACGACTCGGCGGACAAGCCCCCGACGGCCCGGGCAGCTTCTACCCGCCGACCGTGCTGACCGGCGTCGGCCTCGACGCCGACCTGGTGCGCAACGAGATCTTCGGCCCCGTCGCCGCACTCATCCCGTTCGGCGACGCGGGCAAGCCCGACGACCCCGCCGCCGACGACGAGGTCGTCGCGCTGGCCAACGACACCCCGTGGGGCCTGGTGGCCTACCTGTTCAGTCAGGACGTCGACCGTTGCGCTCGACTGTCGGCAGCGCTGGAAGCCGGTATGGTCGGCGTCAACACCGGCGCCGTGTCCAATCCGGCCGCCCCGTTCGGCGGGGTCAAGGAGTCGGGACTCGGCCGCGAGGGTGGCCGCGTGGGTATCGAGGAGTTCCTCGACATGAAGTACACCGCCAGCCCGATCCGACGCTGACCGCCGGACCTGACCGCCGGACCCGTCCCCGAGCCCCCGCCCCTGTCCCCCTGCCGCTGTCCCTGTCCCCCTGCCGCTGAACAAGAATCGAGAAGACCATGTACCTCGGTGCTCAGCTGTTCACCGACAGCGAGTACGAACGCCGCCTCACGCGTGTCCGCGAACTCATGGACCGTCAGGGGTTGTCGGCGATCATCGTCACCGACCCGGCCAACATCTTCTACCTCATCGGGTACAACGCGTGGTCGTTCTACACCCCGCAGATGCTGTTCGTCCCCATCGAGGGCGAGATGGTCTTCTATGCGCGCGAGATGGATGCCCATGGCGCACATCGGACGACGTGGTTGCCCGACGAGCAGATCGTCGGATATCCGGAGAATTATGTGCACCGGCCGCATCTGCACCCGTTCGACTGGGTCGCGTGGTCACTGCGGCAGCGGCACCTGATCGCACCGGCGTCGCGGGCGGGTTCGGTCGGCCTGGAGATGGATTCACACTTCTTCTCGCCCAAGGCCTATCGGGCTCTGTTCAACGCCATCCCGGAGTGGAAGCTCGTCGACAACTTCGAACTCGTCAACTGGGTGCGCTCGGTGAAGTCCGACGCCGAGATCCAGCTGATGCGTCAGGCCGGGATGGTGTGTTCGGAGGCGATGCGCGCCGCGATCGACACCATCGACATCGGGGTGCGCCAATGCGATGCGGCGGCCGCGATCTCGCAGGCCCAGATCACCGGCACCCAGGAGTTCGGCGGCGACTACCCGGCGATCGTGCCGATGATGCCCACCGGTGCCGCCGCCGACACACCGCATCTCACCTGGCACCAGGGCACGTTCGTCGAGGACGAGGCGGTGGTCATCGAGCTGACCGGTGCGCACAACCGGTACCACTGCCCACTCGCACGGACGGTGTCGCTGGGTACCCCGGCCAAGGACCTCGACTATGTCGCCAAGGCCACTGCCGAAGGTCTCGAGAACGTGCTCGATGCGATCAGACCGGGGGTCGCGACCCGTGAGCTCGCCTCCACCTGGAACTGGACGCTCGCCAAGTACGGTCTCGAGAAGCCTTCGCGCCTGGGCTATTCCATCGGGATCGGCTATCCGCCGGACTGGGGTGAGCGCACCATCAGCATCCGCACCGAGGACGAGTCGATCCTGGAGACCAACATGACCTTCCACATCGTCTGCGGAATGTGGATGGACAACTACGGTTTCGAACTCTCCGAGTCGGTGCGGGTCAGCCCGACCGGCGTCGAGTGCTTCACCTCGTTCCCCCGCGAGCTGATCCGGAAATGACGACAGACCACTGATCCCCTTCAGGTGCGCGGAGCGCAGGCGACGGGCCACGAAGGGCGACGAGATGAGGTGAAAGACATGACCGCAACACCAGAAGCCATGCACGCGACCCGGCACTGCGCCCCCACACTGCCGCTCGCCGGCCGGGCCAAGGACCTCGTCGGGTCGATGATCGACTCGTCGACGTCGCTGCTGGCAGCGCAGACCCACGACATCGTGCGGTTCGCGATGGGTTCGCCCGCCGACGAGGCCGTACCCGCCGACGAGTTCCGGCAGATCGCCGGCGAGATCCTGGACAACTCCTCGTTCACCTACGGCGCCACCGAGGGTGAGCCGCGCCTGCTGCAGTTGCTCGTCGACTATCTCGCCACCACGCCCGACCCGTCGACCCACGACCGCCTGGTGATCACCACCGGCGGCATGCAGGGCCTCGACCTCGCGTGCAAACTCTTCGTCGACCCGGGTGACCTGGTCATCGTCGAGTCACCGACCTACACCAACGGCAGCGCCACCGCGCTGTCCTACGGTGCGCAGCTGCTCGAGGTCCCCGTCGACGACGACGGCATGCAGGTCGACCAGCTGGCGGATCTCGTCGCACGCACCCACCGGACGCCCAAGGCGATCTACACGATCCCCACGTTCCAGAACCCCTCGGGCGTCACCTTGTCCGAGGAGCGGCGCCGCGAGCTGCTGCGGCTGGCGCACACGTGGGGTTCGGTCATCATCGACGACGACCCGTACGGCCTGCTGCGTTTCGCCGGCACCGACATCCCGACGTTCCAGACACTCAGTCCCGGCGACCCGCTGATCTTCTCGGTGCGGACCTTCTCGAAGATCCTGGCGCCCGGATGGCGGGTCGGCTGGGTCGACGCCGACCCGTCACTGCGCCAGCTGCTCATCAACGGCAAGCAGGCGATGGACACCTGCACCAATGTGCCCAACCAGCACATCGTCGCCGAGTACATCGCCCGCGGCGGCCTCGAAGACCATCTCGCCGGCATCCGCACGCTCTACCGGGAGCGCAAGGACGCCATGCTCGACGCCATCGCCCGTCACCTGGGCGACCGCGTGGTCACCACCAACCCCGAAGGCGGGTTCTTCCTGTGGGTGACGCTGCGCGAGGAGTTCGCCGAGATCGACACCCGGGAGCTGTTCGAGGTCGCCCTCGCCGACGGCGTCGCATTCATCCCCGGACCTGCGCTGTCGCCCGGTGGACGCTTCCGCAACTCGATGCGCCTGTGCTTCGCGTCGAGCACCCCGGACCGGATCGACGAAGGTGTGCGGCGTCTCACCGCCAGTCTTGAGAAGATGGCCGGGTGAGTGACGATGGTGCAGTGAGTGGTGAATCAGAACCCGAGCCGACGGCTCTGAGTCCGGCCGAGCGGGCGATCGTCGGCCTTATCGACGAGGACGCGCTCGTCGCGCTCACCACCGCCCTGGTCGAGGCGCCCAGTGAGAACCCGGGCGGCACCGAAGGTGCGGCCGTCGCGGTGCTGGAGAAGTCGTGCCGGGCCCTGGGCCTGACCGTGGACGTCCGCGAGGCCGCGCCGCAGCGTCCCAATCTGGTCGCCACCCTGACCGGGGGCGACGGGCCGGGACTGATGTTCCTGGGCCACTCCGACGTCGTCCCGGCCGGGCCCTACTGGACCGCCGACCCGTACACGGTGCGCACCCACGACGGCCGGCTCTACGGCCGCGGCACCACCGACATGAAGGGCGGTCTCGCCGCGGTCGTCGCCGCGATGGCCGCGGTGTCCCGCGCCGCCGAGTTCGGCGTCGAACTGTCGGGTCCGGTGCGCCTCGTGTGCACCGCCGACGAGGAAGAGCACGGTCTCGGTGTCCGCGACTTCGTGAGCCGACCCGCCGACCATGACTTCCTCGGCTGCGTGGTCGCCGAACCCACCGATCTGCAGGTGGTTCGCGGTTGCCGCGGAGCGTCGTACATCGAGATCGACGTGACCGGCCGCGCCGCCCATTCCGGCCGTCCCGCCGACGGTCGCAGTGCCATCGACGCCGCGGCGGCGATCGTCGAGCTCATCCGTGCCGACAGCGAGCACCTCACCGGGTCCCTCGACGACCTGCTCGGCTGCGGCACCTGGAATGTGGGGACCATCCAGGGCGGACAGGGCATCTCGGTGGTCGCACCCTCCTGTTCGCTCGGTATCGACCGCCGGCTGATGCCCGACGAGGATCCGCACGTCATCGCCGAGGAATTACGAAAAACCATCCGCGACAACGGTATCGACACCGACGGCATCTCCGTCGACGTCCGGGTCACCATGGAGATGCCCGGGTTCGCCACCGCCGCGGACCATCCGCTGGTCACCGCGGCGGTCGGTTCGGTCACCGACGCCGGGACCGTCACCTCCGTCGGCGGCTGGAGCGCCGCCTGCGACGGCGGTTTCGTCAGTCGCGACCTCGGCATCCCGTCGATCGTGCTGGGACCCGGGAACATCAACACCGACGCCCATCAGCCCGACGAGTCGGTGGCGATCGCCGACCTCGTCACCGCGGCGAGGGCCTACGCCCTCGCCGCGCTGAGGCTTCTGGGGACGACCCCGGCCCGACCCTGACCTACGTCCCCACCTTCTGCCCCTTCAGCGAACTGAAATCGTTCTCCTTGCTGGGGATCTCGGTGCCGCGCAGCGAGCAGCCCACGGTCTCCTTGAGGAACAGCAACGCAACCATGCCGACCGCGCAGGCACCCATCATGTACACGGCCGGGAACAGGCTCCAGCCGGTGTTCTCGATGACCGCGTCGTTCACCAGCGGGGCCGTACCACCGAAGGCGGCAGTCGCGACGTTGTAGGAGATCGCGAAGCCCGCATACCGGACCTGGGTGGGGAACATCGCCGGGAAGGTGGCCGTGATGGTCGCCAGCTGCGGGAGGTAGAGAACACCGAGGATCACGAAAGCCACGATGGCCCACACGAATCCCTGACCCATCAGCCAGTAGAGGGGTAGTGCGAGGACGAACAGGCCGATCAGCGAACCCCACCACATGGGTTTGCGGCCGGTGGAGTCCGACCACCAGCCGAACAACGGGACCAGGGCGATCATGACCAGCTGCCCGACCGTGTTGACGACGCTCGCCGATGTCTCGCTCAGGTTGATGGTGTTCTGCAGGTAGGTGGGCTGGTAGGCCAGGAGCGTGTAGTTGGTGATGTTGAGCGCGATCACCATGCCGAACATGATCAGGATCGGGCGGCGGTAGTTGACGATCAGGTCCTTGAAGCGCGTCCACGGCGTGCCGGTGATCTCGTCTTCCTGCTCGAGCTCCTGGAAGACCGGTGTGTCCTCCATCTGCGCCCGCAGGTACAGCCCGATGAGGCCCATGGGCAGCGCGAACAGGAACGGGATGCGCCAGCCCCACTGATCCATCTGCGAATCGGTGAGCGCCAGTTGGAGAAGCAGGACGAACACGGTGCCGCCGCAGAAGCCCGCGAGGGTGCCCACCTCGAGGAACGACCCGTACTTGCCGCGCTTGTTGTCCGGGGCGTACTCCGCCATGAACGTTGCGGCACCGCCGTATTCCCCGCCGGTGGAGAATCCCTGGACCACGCGGAGCGTGATGAGCAGGATCGGCGCCCACACGCCGATGGACGCATGGGTCGGCAACATTCCGATCAGAGCGGTCGCACCCGAGATGAGCAGAATGGTCATGGCCAGCACCGACTTGCGCCCGATGCGATCGCCGATCGGACCCCAGATCATGCCGCCGAGCGGCCGCAGGACGAACGAGATCGCAAAACCGAGCATCGTGCCGATGGTGCCGAGTTCACCGGGGAAGAAGGCTTGGGTCAGATAGACAGACGCGGCGGCGTAGACGCCGTAGTCGAACCACTCGGTGGCGTTGCCGATCGCCGATGCGCCGATGGCCTTGCGGAGGAGCTTCCTACCCTCGGGAGACTCCGGGTCCGGCGCCAGCCGCTCATATGTGTCCGTCTTGGTCGGTTCGCTCATCTGCGCTTCCTGAATGTCGTAGGGCCGTTCGCTCGTCACGCCGAGCTCCGCGGCGGGGACTCTTCGCGCCCGTTCGCCCGGATTTCGACCTGAGGTCGGTGGACCCATATACCCGGATGCGCCGACGTCTACACCACGTGCGCATTCCGGCCCGAGGGGATCAGCCGCTCACCGCCTGGAGGTTTCCGGCACCCGCGCCGTCACCGATCAGGCGGCGCAACCCATCGGCCATGTGCTCGATCATCAGAGCATCTGCCGCCGCGGCATCTCCCGCGGCGATGGCGTCCACCAACATCTGGTGTTCTGCGATGCGATCCTTTCCCGAGGAATACGTTCCCCGCATGGCCCGAAGGCACATCCTCGTCTCCACGAGAATCGTCTCGTGTAGACGCGAAAGTCGTTGACTTCCTGCGAAATCCACCAGAGTCTGGTGGAATCCCATGTCGGCCTCCGCCATCCCGGCGCCGTTGGGCTCGTCGATGAACTCACGCATGGCCTCGACCGCCTCACCCAGGGCCCGCACCGCGTCGTCCTCGCGATGCGCGATCACCTGCTGCAGGGCAGCACGTTCCACTGCGGTGCGCGCGACGTACATGTCGCGGATGTCGTCGTCCTCCATGGAGACGACGAACAGTCCCCGGTTGCGATGGCTCACCAGCAACCCTTCCGCGGTGAGACGCTGCATGGCCTCACGCAGGGGGCCGCGGCTGACACCCAGGTCGGCGGCGAGCCCCGACTCGGTCAGCTGGGATCCGGGCGGGAAGTCGCCGTTGGCGATGGCGTTGTGCAACTTACGCGCGATGATCGCCGGTGTCGACTCCTGCACCAGCGGCGTGAGCACCCGACGACGCGCCGATCCACCCTGTTTGCGCTGGTGAACGGGGGTTTGACTCGCCCCCGGGTCGTCCGGACCCGGGGTTTCGGCATCAACCTTCATCGTCACCGTCATCCCCTCTTTCTTACCGTGAGTGGCGCGCATACGACAATTTCTCGCCGCGCGCGCCACCCATCCAGACGTCGTTGCAGGCGGCCGCGAACTCCTCGAGCCCCTCGGTGATCGTGGCGAACACGTTGCCCGGCACCCAGCCGACGTCGCCGTTGACCAGCAGGTTGTTGCGGCCGTAGAACACCGCGAGATCGACGAGCAGCCGATGTTGCGCGGGCGCGGATTCCGCCTCGTACCCGTAGGCCGGGTTGTCCAGCACGCCGTCGAAGGTGAAATAGCACAGATCGCCGGGGATCGGCGTGATCGTGGTGTTCTCCATGCCCGGTTCGGTCGGTGCGAACGCCGGGAGGAGGGTGTAGATCTCGTTCCGCGCGAATTTGCCGTGGAAGACCTGCCCGCCGAGCGGTAGCGCGTCCCATACCGCGGCTGCGGTGCGCGGGGCCTGCGCATCGAGCATCTTCGCCACGGCCGTCACACCGCGTTTCTCGAGCGTCACGGTGATGAACCGTTCCGGTGCCGACAAGTTCGCTGTCAAGGACGGTCTCCCAGCATCGTGAAGCCCGCAGCGGCCTCGTACGCCGCGGCCACGCGCAGCACTGTCATGTCCCGGTGACGTGCGGCGACGAACTGCACGCCGGTCGGCAGCCCGTCGACGAAGCCGCTCGGCACCGTGATCGCCGGCTGCCCGGTGAGATTGAACGGATACGAGTACGGAGTCCACGACGTCCAGTCGGGCGACGACGAGCCCTCCGGCACGGTTCGTCCCGCCCCGAAGGCCACCGTCGGCATCGTCGGCGTCACCAGAACGTCGAATTCCTCGTGCAGGCGGCCCATCTGGGTGCCCATCTCCATGCGGAGCGCGGTGGCATCCACCATGTCGGCCGCACTGATGTCCCGGTGGCGCTCGAGGGCCTCGAGGAGCAGAGGATCGACGCGGTCGGCTGCCGCCGGCCCCAGTGCCCGCACCACCGCCTCGGCGCCGACGAACCAGATCACGTGATAGGCCCACGCCGGGTCGTCCCACCCGAGGTCCACCTTCTCCACCGTCGCACCCAGCTGCTCAAGCACCGAGACGGCTCGATCGGTGTTGGCCTGCACGCCAGGATCATTCGAGCCGAAGCCGAGGTCGGAGCTGTAGCCGACCCGCAGGCCGGAGAGGTCACCGACCTCCGCAACCGCCTCGACGGCACTGCGCGCCGGGGTCGGGAGCGCCGCCCAGTCGCGCGGGTCGTAGCCGCTCAGGACGTCCAGCAGGAGCGCGCAGTCGGTCACCGCGCGGGTCATCGGACCGACGTGGGCGACCGGGGCGAACGGGCTCGGCGGGTACATCGGCACCCGCCCGAGTGTCGCCTTGAACCCGACGACACCGCAGTAGGCGGCGGGTATGCGTATCGATCCACCGCCGTCGGTGCCCACCGAGAGCGGACCCAGGCCCGCGGCGAGCGCCGCCGCACTGCCGCCGCTCGAACCGCCGGATGTCCGCATCCTGTCCCACGGGTTGCGCGTGATGCCCGTCCGGGGGCTGTCGGTGACGCCCTTCCAGCCGAACTCCGGGGTGGTGACCTTGCCCAGCATCACCGCACCCGCCTCACGCAGCCGCGCCACGGCGGGGGCATCGGTGTCCCACTCCATCTGGTCCGGGCGGATCATCAGCGAGCCTCGAAGGGTCGGCCATCCGCTCGTGAGGAGCAGGTCCTTGATGCTGACGGGAACACCGTCGAGCGGGCTCAGCGGGGTGCCGGCCGCATGGCGGGCACCGGACGCCCGCGCCTGGGACAGCGTCGTCTCCCGGTCGAGCAGGCAGTATGCGTTGATCGCGGGGTCGACCTCGTCGATGAGGTCGAGCAGCTCGAGCGCCACCGTCTCGGGCGTGAGCGCGCCCGTTCGGTAGGCCTCTGCGAGGTCGGCGGCACCGAGCCACCGTGCCGTGTCCGACATGCGCCCCCTCGTCGTCGGTTGGTAGATTGTTGACAATCTACCCGGGAGGTGTGGGAGTGACAACCACCGTCGCGATGCTCTATCCCGGTCATGCCGCCGAAGACGACTACGCGCTGATCGAGTCGGCCCTGAACGAGTCGGTCCTGAACGAGTCGGCCTCCCCGGCGCGCGACATCCGCTTGCCGGTGGTGATCACCGAGGTGGGGTCCGACGCCCACACCGTGGAAGCGATGGCGGCCGTCGGCGAACGGACACGCTTGGCCGACGGCGTACGGCGAGCCCGGGCGTATTCCCCGGCGGCACTGATGTGGGCGTGTACCTCCGGCAGCTTCGTCCACGGATACGACGGCGCGCGGCGGCAGGTGGCCGACATCTCCGACGCCTGCGGCCTGGCCGCATCGTCGACCTCGCTGGCGTTCGTCGACGCCTGCCACGAACTCGGCATCTCCCGCGTCGCGATCGCCGCGACGTACCCGAAACCGTTGGCGTCGAGGTTCATCGGCTTCCTCGCCGACGGAGGTGTCGACGTGATCGCCTTGTGCGCGAACGACATCCTGACAGCATCCGCGGCGGGAACCCTCGACGGCGACGGCCTGTTCGGCATGCTGGCCGCAGCAGATCGCGACGACGCCCGGGCACTACTCGTCCCGGACACCGCACTCCACACCGCGCGATGGATCACCGGACTCGAGGAGGAGTTCGGCAAACCGGTGCTGACGGCCAATCAGGTGACCGCCTGGCAGGGTCTGCGGCTCGCCGGGACCTCCGTCGCCGCAACCGGACTGGGGACACTGTTCACTCGATGACCGCTTTGGCCACGGTGATGCAGGTGGTGATCCACTCCCGGTCGGCGGCGGTGAGCGCCCTCGACACCCGGTCCGCATCCTCGATCGCCCAGTGCGCGTTAAGGATCATGCGGACGATGGCCCAGTCGCGGGCGCGATCGGGGTCGAGCCCGGCGGCGTCGACGATGGTGTGGAAGCGGTGGCGGATGACGTCGCGGACATCGATTCCGGTGTGGTCGCGGTCGTGGTCGTGATAGTGGTCGAGTCGATTCCACAGCATCGGCGCGAGCTCGTAATGCCGGTCACCCGACATCGGTTTCGGATCGATCGCCAGCCACCGGCCGGTTCCGTCCATGAGCACGTTCTCGTGATGGAGATCCCCATGGATGACCACACCGGTACTCGCGTCGTCCGAGAGGAAGTCCCTGCCCAGCGAAAGCGACTGTTCCACAAATCGTCTCGGTACGGGTGCGTCGCGGGGCATGCTCGTCATCGCCGTCAGCCAGCGCTCGAGGTGCGCGGTCAGGTGCGTCATGCGTCCCGGAGCCGGGACATGCAGGGCGCCGTACAGATCCGCGACCACGACACAGGCCTCGGCGTCGTCGACCGAGGTGAGGTCGCGCCGTTCCAACCGTTCGAGGAGCAGTGCCCGACGACGGGGATCGGCGCGCAGCATCCGCACCGCACCCACTCCGCCCCACTGTTGCAGTCCCAGTGCCTCTTGCGCACCTTCGTCGTCACCGTCGTACGCCAGCTTCAGGACGGTCGGGTACCCGCTGCGGTCGGTCACCGGGATCACCAGCGACTCGAAGCCGTGCCACAGTTCGGTTCCCTCCCGGCGCAGCTCCCACTCCGCGAGGACACCGGAGGCCGTCCGCGGCAGTCGGTCGAGCCAGTCCTGCCACCGGGGTCCGAGCGTCTCCTGCCTGCGCAGGCCGGGCGGGATCTCGGCGTCGGCGATCACGATCGCACGAACCGGTAGCCCATCCCGGCCTCGGTGAGGAGATGTCGGGGGGTGGCCGGGTCGGTCTCGAGCTTGCGCCGCAGACTCGCCAGATACACACGGAGATAGTTGCTCTGCCCGTCGTACCCCGGTCCCCAGACCGAACTCAGGATGTCTTTCTGGGACACCAGTTTCCCTTCGTTCCGCACCAGCAGCTCCAGGATCCCCCATTCGGTCGGCGTGAGGTGGACCGGGGCCGCGTCGCGGGTCACCTGCTTGGCGGCGAGGTCGACCACGAAGGTGCCCGCGTCGACCACCGGCGATTCCGACGTCCCGCTCGCCACCGCCCCACGACGCACCGCAGCCCGCAACCGCGCCAGGAACTCCTCCATGCCGAACGGCTTCGTGACGTAGTCGTCGGCGCCGGCATCGAGGGCGGCCACCTTGTCGGCGGCGTCGGTGCGGGCCGACAACACGATCACCGGGACCGTCGTCCAGCCGCGCAGCCCTTCGAGCACGGTCAGTCCGTCGATGTCGGGAAGCCCGAGGTCGAGTACCACGACGTGGGGGCGGATCCGCGCCGCCGACGACAACGCCGCGGTACCGGTCGCCGCGGTGGTGACGGCGAAGCCGCGAGCGTTGAGATTGATCCGCAACGCCCGCAACAACTGCGGCTCGTCGTCGACGACGAGGACACGAGTCTTCTCGGCACTCATCTCGCCGCTCCCCGGCGCCGCGACGGCGCGTCGAGCTCGTCCGTCGCGGGTAGGTCGATGACCATCGTGAGTCCGCCACCCGGGGTGTCCTCGGCGGTGAGTTCTCCCCCGATCGCGGTGACGAATCCCTTCGCGACCGACAGACCGAGGCCCACACCGGACGCACCGTTGGTGTCGCCGCCCTGGTGAAATGCCGTGAACACCTCGTCCCGGTCGGTCTCCGGCAGGCCGGGACCGTGATCGATGACGCGGATGACGCACCGCGCCGGATCGTCTGGGGTCAGTCGGGAGGTGATCTCGACATCTCCCCCGCCGTGCCGTCGCGCGTTGTCGACGAGATTGGCCAGCACACGCTCGAGCAGGCCCGGATCGGTGAAGGCCCACGCATGTTCGAGGTCGAGTCGCAGGTCGGTTGTCGCTCCGGGACGATGCACTGCGGCAGCGGCGCGGTGGATCACCTCGGCCAGGAACGTCTGGTCCATCCGCGGGCGCACGGCGCCGGCCGCCAGCCGCGATGAGTCGAGCAGATTTCCCACCAGGTCGGCGAGATGATCGACCGACTCGTCCACCGTCGCCAGTAGTTCCGCGGTGTCCTCGGCACTGAAGGTGACATCCTCGCTGCGCAGGCTCGACACCGCGGCCTTCGCTGCCGCGAGCGGGGTACGCAGGTCGTGGCCGACCGCCGACAACAACGCGCGGCGGAGCTCATCGGTTCGCGCCAGCGCCTCGGCCGACGCGGCCTCGGCTTCGAGTGCGTTGCGTTCCACGGCTCCGGCCGCCTGACTGGCCACGGCCGCCAGCACGCGACGGTCCCGCGCGCCCAGCCTGGGGCCTCTCAACAAGAGTTCGAACTCCCCGCCGGGCACCACGCAGGTGGTGTCCGCCTCGTCCGGACCGGCCGGTGGCGACTGACCGACCGCGGCCGCGACCTCTCGCGACGCGCGCGAGGTCCGCCGGATCAACGAAACGGCCCGCTGACCGTAGGTTTCCCGCACCCGTTCCAGCAGTGCCGGCACATCGGCACCGCCGAGCACCACGCTGGAGAACAGCGCGAGCAGTTCGGCCTCGCGGGCGGCGTCCTGGGCCTGAGCGCGGCGCACGGTGGCCGAATCGACTAGTGCGGCAACTGCTGTGGCGATGACGAGCATCACCAGGATGGTGATCAGGTTGTCCGGCTGACTGATGGTGAAGGTGAATCTCGGCTCGGTGAAGAAGTAGTTGAGGAGCAACCCCGACACCACCGCCGACAACGCGGCCGGGGCAACACCTCCGAGCATCGACACCGCGAGCACCGCGACGAAGAACAACGCCGATTCGCTGGTGAAACCGAGCCACGGATCGGCCAGCCACAGCACCCCGGTCGTCGCCAGCGGCACGAGCACCGCGAAGACCCAACTCAGCGGGCGGTGGAACCGGGTGTTGCGCACGTCGAGGCGACTGCGGCGGGTGGTCTCGTCGTGGGTCACCATGTGCACGTCGATGCGGCCGCTGTCGCTGACCACGGCGGCCCCGACGCCCTCGTCGAAGATCCGTTTCCAGCGCGGTCGCCGTGACGTGCCGAGGACCAGCTGGGTGGCGTTGACCCCGCGGGCGAAATTGAGCAGGGTGGCCGGGATGTCGTCGCCGACGATGGAGTGAATCCGTGCCCCGAAGCCGGCGGCGAGCTCCTTCAGGCCGGCGAGATGGGAGCTCGACTCGGCGAGCCCGTCGCCCCGGACCACGTGCACGGCCAGCAACTCCGCGCTCGACCGGGAGGCGATGCGGCTGGCTCGACGCAGCAGGGTCGGCGATTCCGGCCCACCGGTGATCGCCACCACCACCCGCTCCCGCGCCTCCCACGTGTCGGTGATCGCGTGCGCGGCACGATAATCGGCGAGCTTGTCGTCGACCTGGTCGGCCAGCCACAGGAGCGCGAGTTCGCGCAGTGCGGTGAGATTGCCCTGCCGGAAGTAGTTGGCCAGCGCACCCTCGACCCGTCCGTCCGGGTAGACCTTGCCTGCCGAGAGGCGTTGCCGCAGCGCTTGCGGATCGATGTCGACGAGCTCGAGTTGGTCGGCGCCGCGAACGACGTCGTCGGGCACCGTTTCCCGTTGCACCACCCCGGTTATCTGCGCCACCACGTCGTTCAGGCTCTCGAGGTGCTGGATGTTGATCGTCGAGTAGACGTCGATCCCCGCGTCCCGGAGGTCCTCGATGTCCTGCCAGCGCTTGGCATTTCGGGAGCCCGGTGCGTTGGTGTGGGCCAGTTCGTCGACCAGCGCGACCTGAGGGAGTCGGGCCAGGACCGCGTCGAGGTCCATCTCCTCGAGGTGGGTGCCCCGATGGGTCCGCAGGGTCCGGGGCACCACCTCCAGTCCGTCCACCAGGGCCGCGGTGGCGACCCGGCCGTGCGACTCGACCACCGCGACGACCACGTCGACGCCCTCGTCGACCAGCCCCCGTGCCTGCGCGAGCATCTCGTAGGTTTTCCCCACGCCGGGCGCACAGCCGAGGAACACCACCAACCGTCCACGGTCGGTGGTGTTCCGGCCGGCCGATCCCCGACCCGGCGAGCGGGCCGGGGAGGCCGCCGCCGATCCCGACGGTGAGGTCATGGGCGGATTCTATCGCCGGTCATGACGTGTGGCACCGAGCCACCGTGTGACCGAGGGCCAGATTCACCTCCAGCACGTTGACTCGAGGCTCGCCCAGAATCCCGAACTGACGTCGCTCCGTGTGCTCGGCGATGATCGAGCGGATCTCCTCGCTCGACCTGGAGGTGACCTCTGACAGGCGTGGAACCTGCAGCTCCGCGTACGCCGGGCTGATGTGCGGGTCGAGACCGGAACCCGACCCGGTGACCGCGTCGGCGGGTACCGCCGACGGTGCCACCCCCTCACGTTCGGCGATGAGCGTTCGGCGTGCCTCGACGTTCGCGAGGAGGGTCTCGCTGTTCGGCCCCTGGTTGGTCGCCGCCGACGCGGATGGGTCCCCGGTCGACATGGGTTCGTCCGCGGCCCCGACGACGCGCGCGTGTAGATACGGGTCCGGTTCTCCCGCGGGCACCTGCGGATCGAGGCCGATGAGCGCGGACCCGACGGGACAGCCGCGCGCGTCGACGAGCTGGGAACCCTCCGCTCCGGAACTGTTGGCCCGGGAGATGACCCATACCGCAGCGGGATAGGCGACACCGAGGACCAGGGTGAGGGCCAGCAGGATTCCGGCGGCGGCCACGCACTGCCGGACGAAGCCGGTGATGACTGTGTTCATGTGTTCATCCCATTCCCGGAACGAGTCGGACGACGAGATCGATCAGCCAGATACCGACGAACGGCGTGATGACCCCGCCGACGCCGTAGACGAGCAGGTTGCGGCCCAACAGCTTCGACGCCGAGCTCGGTCGATAGCGCACGCCCCGCAACGAGAGCGGGATGAGTGCGACGATGATCAGCGCGTTGAAGATCACGGCCGAGACGATCGCCGACTGTGCCGAGTGCAGGCCCATGATGTTGAGTGCGTCGAGCTGCGGGTAGGTCGCGGTGAACATCGCCGGCAGGATCGCGAAGTACTTCGCGAGGTCGTTGGCCAGCGAGAACGTCGTCAGCGCTCCGCGGGTGATCAACAACTGCTTGCCGATCGCCACCACCTCGATGAGTTTGGTGGGGTCGGAGTCCAGATCCACCATGTTGCCGGCTTCTTTGGCCGCTGACGTCCCGGTGTTCATCGCCAGTCCCACGTCGGCCTGCGCCAGCGCGGGGGCGTCGTTCGTCCCGTCACCGGTCATCGCGACGAGACGCCCACCCGCCTGTTCGCTGCGGATCAATGCCAGCTTGTCCTCCGGGGTTGCCTCGGCGACGAAGTCGTCGACACCTGCCTGCGCGGCGATCGCGCGTGCGGTCCGCGGATTGTCGCCGGTCACCATCACCGTGCGGATGCCCATCGCGCGGAGTTGCGCGAAGCGTTGGGCCATACCGGGTTTCACCACGTCGGACAGCGCGATCACACCGAGCACCCGCGCGACCCCGCCCTCACCCCCGACCCCACTGTCGCGGACCCCGACCACCAGTGGTGTGCCGCCTGCGCTCGCGATCCGGTCGACGTCGGCGATCACCTCGGCCTCGACCGTGCCCGAGCCGGCGGCTATCCACGACGTCACCGCGTCGGCCGCACCCTTGCGGTACTCGACGCGTGTGCCGGACTCGTCGATGTCCATGCCGCTCATCCGGGTCTGAGCGGTGAACGCCACCACCCCGAACCCGGCGCCCCGGTCGACCGGTTCGACACCGTAGGTGCCCAGGCACAGATCGACGATGCTGCGCCCCTCGGGCGTGTCGTCGGCGAGACTGCACCGGTAGGCGACGTCGGCGAGTTCCTCGACCCCGACGCCCGGCGCCGGGAACAGGTCCGTGGCACGGCGGTTGCCGTAGGTGATGGTGCCCGTCTTGTCCATGAGCAGGGTGTCGACGTCGCCGGCCGCCTCGACGGCACGCCCCGACATCGCCAGTACGTTGCGCTGGACGAGCCGGTCCATCCCGGCGATCCCGATGGAACTCAGCAGCGCCCCGATGGTGGTGGGGATGAGGCACACCAGCAGCGCTATCAGTTTGACCGGGTCGGGAGATTGCCCGGCGTACTCCTGCATCGGGCCGACCGCGATCACCGCGAGCAGGAAGATGACCGTCAGGCTGGTCAGCAGGATGTCCAGGGCGATCTCGTTCGGGGTCTTCTTCCGGGCGGCACCCTCGACCAGCGCGATCATCCGATCGACGAATGTCTCCCCCGGCGAGGTCGTGATCTTGACGATGATGCGGTCCGAGAGCACCACCGTGCCGCCGGTGACCGCGGAGCGGTCACCGCCCGATTCCCTTATCACAGGGGCGGATTCGCCGGTGATCGCCGATTCGTCGACCGTCGCGATGCCGTCGACCACGTCGCCGTCGCCGGCGATGAGCTCACCCGCCTCGACGACGATGAGGTCACCGATGCGAAGTTCGCTGCCCGGAACCTCGTCCGCCGAGCCGTCCTCGTTCAGACGCCGGGCGACCGTGTCCCGCTTGACCTTCCGGAGACTGTCGGCCTGGGCACGGCCTCTCCCCTCGGCCACGGCCTCGGCGAGATTGGCGAACACGACGGTGAACCACAGCCACGCGGCGACCGTCGCGCCGAACCACGACGGTCGCACGACCGCCAGCACGGTGGTCACGATCGCGCCCAGATAGACCACGAACATCACCGGATTCCGCGCCTGGTCACGCGGGGTCAGTTTGCGCACCGCCTGCGGCAGTGAGGTCAGCAGCGACCGGATGTCGAAGGCGCCGCGCGCCACCAGGTTCGGTTCCGCCGGTTCCCCGACGCGCGCGGTGCCGGCTCCTTCGTCGCCGTTGTCGCTGTCGTCACTGTCGGTGTCGATGAGTTGGGTTGTCACAGTAGCGCCTCGGCAATCGGTCCCAGCGCCATGGCGGGGAAGAAGGTGAGTCCGGCGACGAGCAGGATGGTCGACGCCAGCAGGGTTCCGTAGAGGAGCCCGTGGGTGGGCAGGGTGGACACGGTCCACACTTTTTTCTCGGTGGCGACACTCTTCTCGGTCTCCACACCGGTCGTCGACGACGCCGTCCGGACTGCGGTGGCGACCGCCCCCTGGCCGGGAGCGGAGTTCTCCGGGTCGCCCGTGCTGTCGCCCCCGATGCCGCCCGCTGTCTCCACGACGAGCTCGGTGGCTCGCGGGCGTTGTCTCCCGAGCAGTCCCGCCAGCGCGAGGACGAACACGATCGGCAGGAAACGACCGAGCAGCATCGCGACGCCGAGTGAGGACTGGAACCAGTCGCCGGTCGCGGTGAGGCCGCCGAAGGCGCTGCCGTTGTTGTTGGCCGCCGACGCGTAGGCGTACAGCACCTCGCCGAATCCGTGGATCGATCCCGGGCTGCCGGGGTCGCCGCTGTTGCCCTGGGCCGCGGGGGTCGATCCCAGGATCACCGAGATCCCCGTTCCGGCGAGCACCAGGGCAGGCATCACCAGTACGTACAGTGCCGCCATGGTGATCTCGTGCTGCCCGACCTTCTTGCCCAGGAACGACGGCGACCGTCCGACCAGCAGACCGCCCACGAACACGGTGATGATCGACATCACCAGGATTCCGTACAGTCCCGATCCGACACCGCCGGGAGCGATCTCGCCGAGCAGCATGTTCCACAGGACAGCGCCGCCGCCGCCCGCGGAGAAGCTGTCGTGGGCGGAGTTGACCGCACCGGTGGATGTCCCGGTCGTCGACACCGCGAACAGTGCCGACCCGGGAACTCCGAAGCGTAATTCCTTGCCTTCCATCATCGCGCCCGCAGCCCGCGAAGCCGCCCCGGCGGTGCGGGATTCGAAGAACCACACGACGGCGAGCATCGCCGTCCAGATCGTCGCCATGACACCGAGAAGGGTCAGGCCCTGGCGCCGGTCGCCGACCAACGTCCCGTAGGTGCGGGTGAGGCATACCGGGATGAGCAGCAGCGCAGAGATTTCCACGAGGTTCGACAACGGGGTCGGGTTGGAGAACGGATGGGCGGAGTTCGCCGACAGCGTGCCACCGCCATTGGTGCCGAGTTCCTTGATGGCCTCCTGCGACGCGAAGGGTCCGACGAGGCTGCGCGCGTCGGTGCCGTCGAGGGCGGTGAAGCCGACTCCGGTGTGCCACGACTGGACGACACCCTGTGTGATCAGGAGGGTGGCCACGATGACGCTGAGCGGCAGCAGGATTCGGACCGTGATCCGCACCAGGTCGACCCAGAAGTTGCCGAGCTGACCGTTGCCGGACCGGTTGACGATCCCGCGGATGAGCGCGACGGCCACCGCCAGACCGACCGCCGCGGACAGGAAGTTCTGCACGGTGAGGCCCAGCATCTGGGTGAGGTTGCTCATCACGATCTCGGGCGAGTAGGACTGCCAGTTGGTGTTGCTGACAAAGGAGATGGCGGTGTTGAACGCCATCGACGGTGCTACACCGTCCTTTCCGTCGGACCAGGGCAGGAACCCCTGAGCCCGCTGGATCACGTACAGGAACAGGAACGAGACGAGCGAGAATCCCAGTACGGCAAGGGCATAGCCCACCCACGTCTGCTGACCGCGCGGATCGATCCGTGCGAGTCGATACAGGAGCCGCTCGCCCGCCAGGTCGCGGTCTCCGGAGAGGACCCGCGCCATGTAGTCACCCAGGGGGACATAGACCGCGGCCAGGACGGCCAGCAGCACCGCGACCTGGAGGAGCCCGGCAACAGTTGTACTCACCGGCTCAGAACCTCTCCGGGAACACGAGCGCCACGAGCAGGAACACGACCGTCACCACCGCCGACACCAGGAGGACGACGTTGATAGTCCCGGCGGCGGTCACTGCTTGGTCCTCACGTCGACCGCACGGACGGCCAGCACGCACACGGCGAACCCCGCCACGGCGAGCAGGACGTACATCAGATCTGCCACGGATCTCTCACTTCCTCGAACACACCCTCCGGCGGGCACTCGCTCGGAGTGCCCGCCGGGCGCCCACCTCGACGATGGGCACGACACAGGATCACCCCGGGACGTACTCGGAAAGCCGCGCGTTAACGCTTTCCATACGCCCGCGGCGGCGTTATTGACGTCGCCTTTACCGGGGCAGGTCCGCTGCCGATGCCGGCGGAACGCCGGAGCGTGAAGACGCGACTCACCGCAGCGGTGAGTCGACAGACGCGATGGCGCGTGAGGATTCGGAAGTGATGCGGCGACCTAGGACGACGGTGCAGCGGTGATGACGATCCCGACGCTGCCGTGCTTGCCGCGGCGGATCTTGCTGCCGAGGATGGTGAGCCGGCCGAGGAGTCCGTACTTGTCGGCGATCGCCTTCTTGACCCGGTCGCTGGCGGCCTCGTCGAGGACCTCGGCCGTACCCGCCACCGGCTCGCCGATGACCTTTCGGCCGCGGACATCACAGGCCTGCACGATGACCCGCGGGTCACGACGGATGCGCTTGACCTTCCAGGAATCGGCCACGGTCCACATGACCAGGCGGTCCCCGTCGGGGGCCGCCCACAGCGGCGAGGTGATCGCCGTGCCGTCCTTGCGATAGGTGGTGAGGTTCACGTACTTCGCGGTCGCGGCCTCACCGAACTTCGCTGCGTCAGAGGTCATGCGGCAATGCTACGGGCAAACAACGACTGGGCATGGGTCGTCGACCATCCCGCCGGCGCGACCTCCCCGCCGAATATGCCCGCGTCGCACAGTGTTGCCCAGGCGGTGACCTGGTTGGCCGACAGCACCGGTTTGCCGAGTTCGGCTTCGAGGTCGGCGAGGATGTCGTAGGTCCACAGGTTGGTGCACGACACGAAGACGGCATCGGCGTCGTGATGGTCGGCGGCGCGGATCAGGTCCGCGGTCACGTGGTACGGGACGGTCCAGATCTCGTGATCGCACCCGAGGCCGGCCTGTGCCACGACGCCGCGCCCGGACTCGGCGAGAAAGTCGCACAGCAGGCCGGTGAGTGCCGGGGTGTAGGGAGTCGCGACGGACAGCGTCCTGATGTCCATCGTGTCGAGGGCACGGACCAGGGCCTCCGATGTGGTCACAGCCCGGTCGGCGCCGGCGGCGAGCATGCAGTTGGAGATCTCGAGAGCCCCGGCCATTCCGTAGACGAAGCTGCCCGATGCACACGCGTAGCCGAAGGACCGTGGCCCCACCGACGACACCGCCTTCACAGCCGCAGCGATCTCGGCGTGATTGTTCAGATCGCGGCACAGTTCGACGTCGACCGGGGCGTCGATGAATCCGGTGCGCGTGAAGTACAGCGACACCGAATCGGGCATCCAGCGCCACAGCTCGCGATCCAGGGCCATGTCGAACGGACACACCATGCCGATGCCGATCTGGGCGTTCATCCCTCGAATGATGACATATCGTCGGATTGTCTACAATCTCTGGCGAAGTGCCGCTTCGTGCGCTGCTGTCACCTCGTCGCGGATGACGCAGTCGTAAGCATGATCGTTGACCATCCCGACTGCCTGCATGAGCGCGAACATCGTCGTCGGTCCGACGAACCGCCAGCCCCTCTTCTTGAGGTCCTTGGACAGCGCGACCGACTGCGGTGAGGTCGTCATCGATCCCGGTACATGGTCGCCGACCGGCGCATACTGCCAGAAATAGGACTCCAGGGACCCGTGCTCGTCGATGAGCTCCACGGCGCGCTGCGCGTTGTTGATCGAGGCCTCGATCTTGCCGCGGTGCCGGACGATGCCGGCATCACCGAGGAGTCGCGTCACATCGGAGTCGGTGTAGCGGGCAACCCGCTCGACGTCGAATCCGGCGAAGGCCGCCCGGAAGTTGTCTCGCTTGATCAGAATGGTGCGCCAGCTGAGGCCCGACTGGAAGCCCTCGAGGCAGACGCGCTCGAACAGCGCGGTGTCGCCCGACGTCGGGAATCCCCACTCGGTGTCGTGGTAGGTGGTCTCCGGTTCACGCCCGGCCCACAGGCAGCGCGGGCGGCCGTCGGCAAGCACTACGGTGTCGTCGGGCATGGTGCTCCTCTCGCAGCGAGCACGCTACGCCACCCTTGCGACATCGCCGTTCGGCAACGTCACAGCCCGCGAACCCCGGCGCTGTTATGTTTCCGTTACCGTAGATTGCGAAACCATCCCGTTGTGTCTCGTGATGGTCACTTCTGCCCTCCACCCGCCTAGCGTTGACCACATCGCACCGAGAGCTCCGCGGCAACCCCCGATCCTGCCGCTCGCCCCGGAACGCGTGACAACGTCCCTGCGGCTAGGAGTTTCGTGATGAATGAAACCGATCTGAACACTCTCCTCGCCCGCGTGGCGACGGGCGACATGGATGCGTTCGCACAGTTCTACGACGCAACCTGTGATCGGGTGTACGGGATGACGCTGCGGGTGTTGCGCGATTCCGGTTACAGCGAGGAAGCCACCCAGGAGACCTTCCTCGCCGTGTGGCGCGGCGCCGCGGGTTACGACCCGAAATCCGGCTCGGCCCTGTCCTGGATCCTGACGATGGCCCATCGTCGTGCCGTCGACCGGGTCCGCTCGGAGTCGGCGGCCACGCGTCGCACCGTCAACTACGGCATCGCCGAGACCTCCCGGGAGGTCGACGAGGTCAGCGAGTCGGTGGAGCGTCGCGAGATCGCCCGCCTGATCCACACCGGCCTCGAGACCATCACCCCACTGCAGCGGCAGGCCATCGAGCTCGCCTACTTCCACGGCCTGACCTATCGGGAGGTGTCCGAGCACCTCGGCGTCGCCCTCCCCACGGCGAAGTCGCGCATCCGCGACGGTCTCATCCGACTCCGCCAGACCGTCGGCGCGGCTGCCTGAGCTCCTCGTCAGGTATACGAGCACTTTGGCCGATCGGCGCCCCGAACCCGGAGCAGCCATCGGTCCGCCGACCGGGGTCGGGTCCGCCGCAGGGACCAGCGCCCGGACGCGGCGGCCGAGGCCGGTCTCCGGCTGAACTCGTGCACGCCTGATCGCGGACCAGTCCCTCTCACCCACCGCGTGGGTCACGACAGCGTCCCGGTTCAGCCGCGGGCACTCGCCGCGAGCACCCGATCACGCCGGGCATCACCGCTGCCCTTTTCGCCGCCGACCACCCGTGACGTCGGCCGCGGCCGCATGATCGTGATCTCCGTCACCTCCCGATCGAGTGTCAGGTCAGACCACACCGCTCGCCATTTCTGGCGAGAGGGCAGAATCAAGGTAGATGTCGCACGAGTCCACCCCCGTCGTGATATCGGTAAAACCGGACCCACAAGGTCAGCAGAGCCGTCAAACCCAGACAGAATCGAGAACAGATCGCATGAGCGCCGAACAGCCGACCATCATCTATACGCTGACCGACGAGGCACCCATGCTCGCCACCCACGCGTTCCTGCCGGTGGTGCGAACGTTCGCCGGGGCGGCCGGCATCGCCGTCGAGACCACCGACATCTCCGTCGCGGCACGCATCCTCGCCGAGTTCTCCGATCTGCTGCCCGACGACCAGAAGGTCCCCGACAACCTCGGTGAGCTCGGCAAGCTGACCCAGGACCCCAACACCAACATCATCAAACTCCCGAACATCAGCGCTTCGGTCCCCCAGCTCCTCGCCGCCATCAAGGAACTCAAGGCCAAGGGTTACGCCCTGCCCGACTTCCCCGGCAACCCGAAGACCGACGAGGAGCGCGAGATCCGCGACCGGTACACCAAGTGCCTGGGCAGCGCGGTCAATCCCGTTCTCCGCGAAGGTAATTCCGACCGTCGCGCGCCGCGCGCCGTCAAGGAGTACGCCCGGAAGCATCCGCACAGCATGGGTGAGTGGTCGATGGCCTCCCGCACCCACGTCGCGCACATGCGCGAGGGCGACTTCTACCACGGCGAGAAGTCGATGACCGTCTCCGGCGACCGCAAGGTCAAGATGGAGCTGATCACCGACGGCGGCGAGACCATCGTGCTCAAGCCGGAGGTCTCGCTGACCGACGGTGACGTCATCGACAGCATGTTCATGAGCAAGAAGGCGCTCATCAAGTTCTACGAAGAACAGATCGAGGACGCCTACAAGACCGGTGTCATGTTCTCGCTGCACGTCAAGGCGACGATGATGCGCGTATCGCACCCGATCGTCTTCGGCCACGCCGTCAAGGTCTTTTACCGCGAGGCTTTCGAGAAGCACGGCGAGTTGTTCGACGAACTCGGCGTCAACGTCAACAACGGCCTCTCCGATCTGTACAGCAAGATCGAGTCGCTGCCCAGCGCACAGCGCGAGGAGATCATCGACGACCTGCACAAGTGCCACGAGCACCGTCCCGAGCTGGCGATGGTCGACTCTGCACGCGGCATCACCAACTTCCACTCCCCCAGCGATGTCATCGTCGACGCCTCGATGCCGGCGATGATCCGCGCGGGCGGCAAGATGTACGGCGCCGACGGCCGGCTCAAGGACACCAAGGCGGTCAACCCGGAGTCGACCTTCTCCCGCATCTACCAGGAGATGATCAACTTCTGTAAGACCAACGGGCAGTTCGACCCCACCACCATGGGCACCGTCCCCAACGTGGGCCTGATGGCGCAGAAGGCCGAGGAGTACGGCTCGCACGACAAGACCTTCGAGGTCCCCGCGGGCGGAACGGCCAACATCACCGACATCGAGACCGGTGAGGTGCTGCTGACCCAGACCGTCGAAGAGGGCGACATCTGGCGCCTGTGCATCGTCAAGGACGCCCCGATCCAGGACTGGGTCAAACTCGCCGTCAACCGGTGCCGTGACTCGGGTATGCCGGTCCTGTTCTGGCTGGACCCGTACCGCCCCCACGAGAACGAGCTGATCAAGAAGGTGCACAAGTACCTGCCCGATCACGACACCGAAGGCCTCGACATCCAGATCATGTCGCAGGTCCGCGCGATGCGGTACACGCTCGAGCGCGTCGTCCGCGGCCTGGACACCATCTCGGCCACCGGCAACATCCTGCGTGACTACCTCACCGACCTGTTCCCGATCCTGGAGCTGGGCACCAGCGCCAAGATGCTGTCGATCGTGCCGCTCATGGCCGGCGGTGGACTCTACGAGACCGGCGCGGGCGGCTCGGCCCCCAAGCACGTCAAGCAGCTCATCGAGGAGAACCACCTGCGGTGGGATTCGCTCGGCGAGTTCCTGGCGCTCGCGGTGAGCCTGGAGGACGTGGGCAAGAAGTTCGACGACAAGCGCGCCGTCATCCTGGCCAAGACCCTCGACACCGCCACCGGCAAGCTGCTCGAGAACGACAAGGGCCCCTCGCGCAAGACCGGCGAACTCGACAACCGCGGCAGCCAGTTCTACCTCTCGCTCTACTGGGCGCAGGAGCTGGCCAACCAGACCGACGACGCCGAGCTCGCCGAGCATTTCGCGCCGCTCGCCGAGACCCTCGCCGCCAACGAGGACACGATCGTCGAGGAGCTCAACGCGGTCCAGGGCGAGCAGGTCGACATCGGCGGCTACTACTACCCCGACTGGGACAAGACCGCCGCGGTCATGCGTCCGAGCAAGACCTTCAACGAGGCATTGGCAAGCGCCCAGCGCTGAACCGAGTCCCGCCGACGTGAGCGCCGGCTGAGCTTCCCCTCTGCCGGCTGAGCTTCCCCTCTGCCGGCTGAGCTTGTCGAAGCCCGTCCCCGTCAGCGACCTCCGAGGGCAATATGCCCTCGGAGGGACGTGAGGGGGACGAGGTTTTTCGCGTCCGTCACACCTGCCCGTACGGATGCCAGCCGTGCGCGTTCCACTTCCCGCCGCGCTGGTCCCGGACCTCGCGCAGACTGGTACCCACGTACCTGGTTTCCAGGTCGGGGTCCGGAACCCCGGTGTACACCCACCGTTTGGGGTCGAGGTTGCCCTCGGCGTCGGAGTACGCCTCCCAGTAGTGCACGCGGTGCACGGCGCGGATGATGTCGTCGGCGAAGACCAGCACGGGTAGGTCGGGGACGGTGCGGTGCGGGCCCGCCCGCCAGGCGCTGCGCGCCCATTCATAGATCTGTTCCGCGGTGGCGTCGGCCCGCGCCGCGGCGTCGACCTTGACCAGCGCACACGGCTCGGGCAGCGGCGGTGCGACGGGCGCCGCGAATCGCAGCACCAGTTCCTCGGCCCGCCAGAAGCGTTGTGTCCCGGCGCTGTCCCCGGCCGGTGAGTTGGTGAGTCCCAGCCGTGCGACCGTGGCGAGGTCGACCGCGACCTGTTCGACGAAAAGTGCCACCGCACCGGCTGATTCGAGGGTGTCGATGTCGTGGTGCAGAATCCAGTGCTCCACCCCGAACCCGTCGGCGTCGATGTCGCGGATGCGTTCTTCGGTGGCTGCCGACACCGATTCCGGCTCAATGCCTCCGATGATGTCGGAGGGGTCCACGGCGACGCCGGCGAGCGCGGCGCCGGTGTGGTGGTAGACGCGGTTGCCGCGCCCCGTGCCCACGTAGAACACCGTTGCATCCCGTGGGTCGACGAGCGCGTACACGTACACCCCGAGTGCCGATCGTGCTTCTGCCGGAACGGGCTTGGGCGCTCCGGGCGCGGGAACGGCGACCGGTCGCAGCATGTCGAGCACCGCGTCGACGACCGACGGCCGAACCCCGAATCCCCCGCCGGCCAATCCGCCGAAGATCACTTCGCCGGCGCGTTCGCGGCCGACGAAGCGTTGTCCGGCGTAATCGTCGAGAGCGCGCAGCACGTCGGAGAGCTCCCCCTTGCGGGCGGTGGGGGTGCGTGTCGCCGAACGTTCCGCCTCCGGATCGAGCATCTCGGCGAATGCGGTCGACGCCAGAAAATCCTTCAGCGCCCCGGCCGGTAACTCGACCGCGTCCAGCCTGCTCATCGCGCACCGTCGACGACGGGATCAGTGGGTGGCCTTCGGTTCATGGTCGCGATGATGCCAGCATGAGCGCCACGGGAGTGGTTAGACTCGAAGTCGTGCCAGCCTTCAGCCCCCTGGAATGGCCGGGCGAATTCGCCGACCCACCTGTCGCCGATCACACGGATCTCGGTGGGGTCGAGCAAGCTGTCTCCGCACTCGAGCACCCTCGACGCCGGTCACCGCGAGGTCGTCCGCTGACCCACCCCCGCTCACACTCAGAACGGTGGTGGGTTGTCCGCGGGGTCGCGTAGACGTTTGTTGCGGGCACGCTCGGCCCGCCGACGGGCGAGTTTGGCGGCCAGCCGGGTGCGGGTGCGGCGGGGGTTCTCCTCGCGCGCCAGGGTTCGGGGCGTCGGTGGTGCCTGAGCGGCTTGTTCGAACCGGATTCGACGGAGGTTCGGGAAGTGGTCTTCGAGAGTCTCGGCGTCACCGGGTAGCACCACGCCTTCGGGGGTGATGTACTCGGTGACCAGTCGGCCGTCGGGGTCGCGGTACTGCAGGTCGATCCAGTCCCCGAATGTCTTGAGCAGGTGCCCCGCACGGCATTTGGCGTTGAGGTTCTCACTCGACGTCGCACCACCGGCGGCGGGGCCGGTGCGGTCGTATTCCTCGACGTGGTCGAGATCAGCGGTGAATGCCGAACGGGTACAGCCGGGTTCGGTACAGTACCCGTCTCGAACACGCACGAACTCCGCGCACGCGGTCGTCGGACGATACGGATCAGCAGACTGCGCGCCGGGGTAGACGACAGTCACATCATCGTCGGCGGCGCGTTCCTCTCCGGTGAGTTCTCCGTCGTCCTCGGCCGACTTCACCACGACCGCGGACGTCTCGGCGACAACACCGATCGGCGAGGTGCGCCTGGGAGTGACCGATTTGACCGTGACATCGTCCCGGGCGGCCAGATCTCGGACGTGCTCGTCGGAGATGATGCCGTGCTCGTCGACGAATCCGATCCCGGTACCACCGGCGAGAGTCGACGCGTCGGTGACGACATGGATCACCACCTGCGTACTGACCGATGCAACATCCGGGTCCAGATCGGGGATGGTGGCGGTGCACTCACCACCCGGGCACTGGCACTCGAACCGGGCGCCGGTCAACAACGCGAACATCGCATCCGAACGGCGATGTGGCTTCGTGCGGCCATCATCCCGGCACACCGAATCAGCGAGTACATCGATGGCCTTGGCGGCGATGCGCACGTTCTCCGCGGTCATCACCCCGGTGAGTTCGGCGGTTCCGTCGTCGCAGTTGTGGGTCCACACCCCGCGCCGGTCCAACCCGTCGCGGCGGCGGTCACGCACCGCATGCGGATCATGCCGGAACACCAACCGGTCGACCATGTCCCGCAACCGTGCCTTGTCCCACTTTCCCTTTCGGTTGCGCAACAGGGAGGCGATCTCGGCATCGAGGTAGGGCAGCACTCCGCTGTCGGTGCCGATCAACTCGGTGCGAGAGATGATCAGTCGGATCTGCCAATCGGCGACGATGCCATCCCGCAACGTATCGCCCACCTCCGGCAGGCGATCGCGCAACGCGATGGCGGACTCGATCATCGCCTCCGCCCGGGGCCGCGAGATCGCAGCCTGTCGGGCCACCCGCGCGACACAGTCGGCGTAGCCGTCCATCACATACTGGCCGGTGTTCTCGCGCGCCAGTACGAGACGGTCGTAGAGGACGGTGCACATCTGGAACTGCGACCACGCCAGATACGAGGCGCCCTGCTGCGTCGCGGCCAGACCGTGCATGACCGCCGACAAATCGTCGTCGTGGGGGTAGGCAGGATCGACTCCGGCGAGAAACTCGCCCGGTAGATCCGTCCACACCGCCACCACGACCCCGATTCCCCCGGTGAACCACGCTGCTGACCAGCGCGATTCAAGTGATGCCACCAAGGTAAACCCCGCCACCGACAAAACCGTCCGAAGCCCGGTGCGCCCCCCGAAGAACCTCGCGGATTCGGGCGGGCACAACAAAGGGACCCACCCCGAAGGATGGGCCCCTCTGTCGTAGAACGGATTACCCGATCAGCCGAGGACCAACGATTCCCCGTCGGCGCTGACGTTGACCGGCACCACGTCGCCGTCGCGGATGTCGCCCGCGAGCAGCTGCCTGGCGAGCTGGTCGCCGATGGACTGCTGCACCAGCCGGCGGAGCGGACGGGCGCCGTAGAGCGGGTCGAAACCGCGTGCGCCGAGCCATTCCTTGGCCTTGGTCGACACCTCGAGATCGAGGCGACGCTGGGCCAGCCGCTTCTTCAGCTGTCCGAGCTGGATGTCGACGATCGACACCAGTTCCTCGGGGGTCAGCGGGTCGAAGATGACCACGTCGTCGAGACGGTTGATGAACTCCGGCTTGAAGGCCGAGCGCACCGCCATCATGACCTGGTCCTTGTCGCCACCCGCACCGAGGTTCGAGGTGAGGATCAGGATGGTGTTGCGGAAGTCCACCGTCCGGCCCTGACCATCGGTGAGTCGACCTTCGTCGAGCACCTGCAGCAGCACGTCGAACACGTCCGGGTGAGCCTTCTCGATCTCGTCGAACAGGACCACCGTGTACGGCCGACGCCGCACCGCCTCGGTGAGCTGACCGCCGGCCTCGTAGCCGACGTAGCCCGGAGGCGCACCGACAAGTCGTGCGACGCTGTGCTTCTCGCCGTATTCGCTCATGTCGATGCGAACCATCGCCCGCTCGTCGTCGAACATGAACTCCGCGAGCGCCTTGGCCAGCTCGGTCTTACCGACGCCGGTGGGGCCGAGGAACATGAACGAGCCGATCGGCCGGTTCGGGTCGGCGACCCCGGCACGTGCGCGACGCACCGCGTCCGACACGGCCTGCACCGCTTCCTTCTGGCCGATGACCCGGTGTCCCAGTTCATCTTCCATGCGGAGCAGCTTCTCGGTCTCGCCTTCGAGCATGCGTCCGGCGGGGATTCCGGTCCACGCCGACACGACCTGGGCCACGTCGTCGGGGCCGACTTCCTCCTGGAGCATCACGTCCTGGCCGGGGTCGGTACCGGTCTTCTCGATCGCGGCCTCGAGCTCCTTCTCCAGGCCGGGGACCCGGCCGTAGCGCAGCTCTGCGGCACGTCCGAGATCACCGTCGCGTTCGGCGCGATCGGCCTCTCCGCGAAGCCTTTCCAGTTCCTCCTTGAGGTCGCGGACCGCGTCGATGGCGGTCTTCTCCGACTGCCACCGGGCGGAGAGCTCGTTGAGCTTCTCCTTCTGGTCGGCCAGTTCGGCGCGCAGCTTGTCGAGACGTTCCTTCGACGCCGCGTCGGTTTCCTTCTCCAGCGCGAGCTCTTCGACCTCCAGGCGGCGGACGATGCGCTCGACCTCGTCGATCTCGACGGGGCGCGAGTCGATCTCCATCCGCAGCCGCGACGCGGCCTCGTCGACGAGGTCGATGGCCTTGTCCGGCAGGAAGCGGGAGGTGATGTAACGATCGGAAAGCGTTGCGGCAGCGACCAGGGCGGAGTCGGTGATGCGCACACCGTGGTGCACCTCGTACCGGTCCTTGAGGCCGCGGAGGATGCCGATGGCATCTTCGACCGACGGTTCGCCGACGTACACCTGCTGGAAGCGACGCTCGAGTGCGGCGTCCTTCTCGATGTACTTGCGGTACTCCTCGAGGGTCGTGGCACCGACCAGGCGCAGCTCACCGCGGGCGAGCATGGGCTTGATCATGTTGCCTGCGTCCATCGCCGAATCGCCGGTGGCACCGGCCCCGACAATGGTGTGCAACTCGTCGATGAAGGTGATGACCTGTCCGGCCGATCCCTTGATCTCGTCGAGCACGGCCTTGAGCCGTTCCTCGAACTCACCGCGGTACTTGGCGCCGGCCACCATCGAACCCATGTCGAGGGACACGACGGTCTTGTTGCGCAACGATTCCGGCACGTCGCCGGCGACGATGCGCTGGGCCAGGCCCTCGACGATCGCCGTCTTGCCGACGCCGGGCTCGCCGATGAGGACCGGGTTGTTCTTGGTCCGGCGCGACAGGACCTGCACGACGCGGCGGATCTCGGTGTCACGGCCGATGACCGGATCGAGTTTGCCCTCGCGGGCTGCCGCGGTCAGATCGGTCGAGTACTTCTCGAGTGCCTGGTACGTCGACTCGGGATCTTCCGAGGTGACCCGTGCGCTACCGCGAACGGCGACGAAGGCCTCGCGGAGTTGCTCCGGGGTGGCTCCGGCATTGTGCAGGAGCTTGGCGACGTCGGAGTCGCCGGTCGCCAGACCGACGACGACGTGTTCGGTCGAGACGTACTCGTCGTCGAGTTCACCGGCCAGCTGCTGAGCTGCGGTGATCGCCGCGATCGATTCGCGGGATAGTTGAGGCGTCGAGCTGGCGCCGGATACCGTCGGCATGCGATCGACCAATGCCTGGGCCTGCATACGAACACTCGACGGGTCCACGCCCACTGCTTTGAGCAGCGGCGACGCGATGCCGTCGGACTGATCGAGCAGTGCCACGAGGATGTGGGCCGGTCGCACGTCGGGGTTGCCAGCGCTGGCCGCCGCCTGCACAGCAGTGCTCAATGCTTGCTGTGTCTTCGTGGTGGGGGTGAAGCTGTCCACTCGCGTGCACCTTTCTCTTTAGTCCAACAGGCTCAAGTATGAGCCCTACGGAGTCTGTAACGCCACCAAGGTTGAGTGCATTCCACTCAGCTTTGCCATTATTGTGATCTACATCACCCAATGGTCGCACTCTGCAGTTCCGCCACTTCGGATAGGTGGCGCTAGGAACACGGCGCACCCGACCCGGAGGTCGCGACTCTGCGGGTGGTGAGGCGAGGGAGAGCAGAAGAGGCACATACCCGGGGCACCGATCGCCGCGCGCAGCGGTTTTGAGTTTACAGATGTACACTCAAAATATGCCGACCGATCATGCGCCCAGTCGCGAGCTGCCCGCACTGGCCGCTCTGGGCCGGAAAGAACTGGCCAAGGCGGTCACCGGGCTCGCCGACGTACATGCATCCGTGGCCGACACCGTATTCACCGGACTTCGCTTCGCGTGGGGTCCGAGGGTCCGTCCCGCGCAGATGATCCACGACGCCATCAGCACGTCCACGTACTCGGCGATCGTGTCGTCCGTCGACGTGGTCGGCGACCTGGCCGAGTCGATGGCGTTCCTCCACGGTGGCGTGCCGTCGGAGACCAAGCGTGGCGCCGTGGCGATCGGAATCCTCGACGGATTGATCGGTGATCAACTGACCGCCGAGAATTCCCCGCTGGCCCCGGAGACCGCCGTCCGGGTCGACGGCGCCATCGTTCCGATCACCCCGGGCGACCTGGCCACGGCCTTCCCCCGGGCCACCGGACACCTGACGGTGTTCCTGCACGGTCTGATGGAGACCGAGTTCGCCTGGGAGCGCGGAGGCCGGCCCACATATGGCGCGCGCCTCGCCGATGACCTCGGCAGCACCGAGGTCATGATCCGGTACAACTCGGGACGGCACATCAGTGACAACGGCCGCGATCTCGCCCAACTGCTCACCGACCTGGTGTCGTGGTGGCCGGTGCCGGTCACCGACCTGACCCTCATCGGCCACTCGATGGGCGGCCTGGTGATCCGCAGCGCTTGCCATAGCGCCGTGGCCGACGATGCGCACTGGCCCAAGCTGGTTCGCCAGACGGTGTGCCTCGGGACCCCTCACCTCGGCGCACCGCTGGCACGGGGCGTCCACCGCGCGACATCGGCTCTGCGCTTGTGGAAGACAAGCCGCCCGTTCGGAACTCTCCTCGGTCGTCGCAGCGCCGGAGTTCGCGATCTCTTCCACGGGGCGGTCGCCGAAGATCATTGGCGCGACACCGATCCCGACGCCTTTCGGCAGCCCGCCGTCGATTACCCGCCGCTGATGGAGGGCGCACGACACCTCTACGTGACAGCGACAGTGACCCGACGACCCGACCACCCGTTCGGCCGTATCGTCGGCGACGGACTGGTGCTGACCAACAGCGGCGGTGGACGAGACCGGAAGCGCCACCTCGGATTCGAGGTCGACGACGGATTGCACATCGGCGGCGCCCACCACTTCACCTTGCTCAACGACGACGCTGTCTACGAGTGGATGCTCCCCCTGCTGGGACCTCGGCGCGCGCTACCGCGTGGCACGGTCTGATCTGCGGTCGAGGGCGAACGTCACCCCGGTCAGCTCCTCGCTGACTGCCCACAGCCGCCGCTGAGCCGCCTCGTCGTGGGAGTCCGCACTGGATTCGACCAGTTTGGGGTACCCGCGGATCTCACCGCGGCCACCGGGTCCGTAGTACTGCCCGCCGACGACATCCGGGTCGGTGGCGGCGCGCAGCGTGGGCAGGGCACCCATCTCGGGCTGCTGGGTGAGCAGTGGCGCCACCCAGGACACCGGAAGGCGTAGCCCGGCAGGCACATTGCGCATCAGCTCGGTGTTGGACACACCCGGGTGGGCCGCAACGGCGATGGTGGAACCATGTGATGCGAGCCGGCGCTGCAGTTCGTAGGTGAACATCAGGTTCGCGAGTTTGGCCTGTCCGTACGCGCCGATGCGACTGTACGAGCGCTCCCACTGCAGGTCGTCGAAGTGAATGGCGGCGCGGATTCGGTGACCGGCGCTGCTGACCGTCACGACTCGGGAGCCGGGCACCGGCAGCAGCCGGTCCAGCAGCAGCCCGGTCAGCGCGAAGTGACCGAGGTGATTGGTGCCGAACTGGAGCTCGAAACCGTCGGCGGTGGTCTGACGGGGCGTGTACATGACGCCCGCGTTGTTGATGAGGAGATCGATGCGCGAGTGGGCGTCGCGCAGGTCGGCCGCCGCGGATCGGATCGAGTCCAGTGACGTCAGGTCGAGGGCCTGGACGCTGACATCGCCGGCCATCTGCGCGGCCGCCTTCCTGCCCTTCTCGACATTCCGGACGGCGAGAACCACCGTCGCCCCGTGTTCGGCGAGCATCCGAGCGGTCTCGAAACCGAGCCCGGTATTGGCGCCGGTGACCACGGCCACCCGGCCGCTCTGATCAGGGATGTCCGTTTCGGTCCAGTTGTCGGTCATGATGTCTCCTTTTAAGTACCGCCGGTCTATTACGTGTCCGACACTAAGAGACCGCCGGTCTACTGTCAAGGGATCGGCGGTCTGCAAGTTAGAGTGGGAGCGTGACTTTCCAGCGTGCGCGTAGTGAAGAGCAGCGGGAGATTCGTCGCCGGGCCATCCTGGACACCACGGCCTCGATGCTCGACGAGATGCCCGTCGCTGATGTGACCCTCAATGAGCTCAGTCGCCGGGTCGGCCTGGCCAAGTCGAACGTCCTGCGCTATTTCGAGTCGCGCGAAGCGGTACTGCTCGAGCTGCTGGACGCCTCGATGGGGAGCTGGCTCGATGAACTGACGGACGAGCTGGCCACAGGTGTCGACGCTGAGTCGCCGCTGGAAGCTCGCGCACACCAGGTCGCCGAGACGCTCAGCCGGACGCTCGCGAAGCGGACGGTGCTGTGCGACCTGTTCGGTGCGCAAGGTGGCGTCCTGGAGCGCAACGTCTCGATCGATGTGGTCAAGCGGCACAAGCGTTCCTCGCTGGCGAAGCTCACGGCCATGGCCGATCTGTTGCGACACCATCTGCCCGAACTCGGCGCCGAGGCCGAGCAACTGTGCCTGATGATCCTGGTATCGGCAGGGGCACTGTCGACCTACGTACCGCCACCCCCGAGCGTTCTTGCCGCCTACGCGGACGAACCCGCCCTCGGCATCCTCAACATGGAACTGGACGAAGCCCTCCGAACCTCCGTCACCGCATCGCTATTGGGCGTGCTGCCGCGGAACTCCGAGAGCGACTAGAACCCGACCACAACACTGCGCTGCCGGAGAAGTCACTGCGCAGCCGCGTAATACACCTTGGTGGCCGCCACGGGTACGGGCGTGGACTCACCGTCACCGAAGTAGACCGTCCACTCGGCGCCGGACTTGTCGAAGAGTTCGGACCCGCTGGAGGGGTAGAGCACGAAGGAGTAGTCCGAACCCTTCCGGCAGCTGTAGCCGAACTCGAAGCCCTGCGGGGGCATGGGCCACGCACCACCGGAGCGGGCCGTACATTGCTGGCCGTTGGCGAGTTCCAGAGCCCACGGGAAAACGTCCGGGCTCGGCTCCTCGAGCGTCGGCAAGGACCCCGAATAGCTGTATGAGGTCAGGGCCTTGGCCCACGGGTCGTAGGTGCACAACAGCCGGCCGTTACTGGGCCAGCAGGCGTTCGCAGAATCCGCAGTGCTTCCACATCGGTACACACCGGTGGTCGCGGCGCCCAGCGCGTTGGTGCAGTACTGCGTCGTCGAAGACGTCCACGGCCCGCCGGTATTCCCGACCGTGAAACCGTTGACAGGTTTCCCGGCCGGGTCCACGGCGACCACTTTGACCACCTCGGGTCCACCGTCGTCCGAGCCGCCCGTCGATGGCAGGCATCGACACAAGACCACCCAGGTGACGGTCCCCTCCGAGATGGTGGAGCCACCCTCGTAGCCGATCCGATAGGCGGTTCCGGCGGCGGTGTCGCCGGTGAACACTGCCACCCCGTCGGAGTCCGTGAGTGGTTGTCCGTACAGCTCGATCGCTCGTGCCCCCGGGGTGCCTCGGGAGACACCGTCGATGGTCGCGCCCGCGCTGCCCGGGGGGTCGCCGGGTGCGATCTCGACGAGCACGTCGTCGACGAATGCGTAGTCGCAATCGATCCAGACGTAGACGGTGCGATCACCGTCGTTCCGCCCGGCGGACGGGAAGGTCGGATTCGCCTGTCGGATGTCGGAAAGACTCTGACCGATCGAGATCCCGGCCCGCGAGGTCGGCGACAGCCGCGTCGCCGCCGCCTCCGCGTTCTGCGCGGCAGCGAGTCGGGCGCTCAGCTGTGCCGCGTTGTCAGCCGTGACGAACAAGCCGCCACCGCTCTCGGCCACGCACGCCAGTGACGGGTCGTCGGTCCGGAAGCCGACTGCGCTGATGGTGACCTCTGGGCGTGCTCGATGAAGGGCGGCGGCGGTCTCGCAGGGCGGCGGCGCGCACGTCGACTCACCGTCGGACACGAGCACCACCGACGCCCGGCCGCTGCCGGGAAGGAGCGCGAATGCCGCCTCGAGCGCTCCGGCGATGGGCGTGAAGCCCTGCGCCTGGAGCTCACCGAGGTCGCCCTTCAGGTCCTTCGTGTTCAACGGCCCCATCGCAACCGCCGTCGTCACGTCCCTGCACCCTTGTGCGGCCGGCGTACTGCGAGCCGGCAGTTGCGACCCGAACGCCACCACCCCGAACAGCGTCTCGTCGGGCAGGCCGTCGGCAAGAGCGATCACGGACTCACGCGCTGCGTCGAGCCGACGCCCCGGCGCATCCTCGGTGTTCATCGAGTCGGACGCATCCAGCACGACGACGGTCGGTACCGGCTCCGGAGCGACCGGTTGCTGGTCGGCCGGTGCCGCCGTGGGTGTGCCGTCCACTCCGACGGCACACCCGGTGAACAACAGCACTGCGGCGGCGATCACCGCACCGATCGACGACATCGCGTGCGTGGAAGTGGTTCGGCCGCATCGGGATCGAGAGCCTGCGTGCAACATGAGGCCGAATCATACGGTGCCTCTTGCCACGTGGCGCGCGAAACGCGATTACCCGGTCAGCCGCTGATCAGCAGTTCAGAATGTGCGACTTTTCCAGAATCGCCACACCGGCACGAAAGCTCCATTTACAGATAGCGCTGCTGACCCGAGTCGGCGATCCTGTGACGGGCGCCTGTCCGTCTACGTGGCAACCGCCACCACAGCCCCACCCACGCGACGACGCACGCCGCGACGAGCATGCGGACCACGCCGAGCGCGGAGTCCGGATAGATCACCCCGGTGAGGTAATGGTCGATGAAACCTGCTGGCGGCAACCCTTTTTCACCCGGCGCGACGGCGGGCCCGGTTCTCGGCGTCGGCGAGTGGACATTCCACTCCCACCAACACCGAGGCGACCCCCACGCGACGGTCGCCAGATGCAGCACCATCGTCCACGGCCATCGCCAGGCCACGAACCCGCCGACGGTCACGTACAGCAGAAACAGCAGGTGCGAGACCGCGATGCCGTCGGCGAGTACCCGATACGGCATGTTCTCAGCGTAGATCGACTCGAGTTCACCGATATACCGATCTGCGCCGCGTCGATCCCCGACACTCGAAAGCGACACACCCCGAGGAAGGACGGTCCGGTGAACACGAGCACCACCGACGAGGCAGCCAACATCTTCGCCGATCCGACGGCCTACGCCGACGAGCCACGGTTACACGCGGCGATGGCGCATCTACGAGCCCACAATCCGGTGGCACGGGTCGAGCGGGCGCCGTACCGGCCGTTCTACGCGGTCACCAAACATGCCGACATCATGGACATCGAGCGGGACAACAACCTGTGGCTGAGCGCTCCGAGACCTGTGCTGACCACCGCCGCGGCCGACGATCTGGCCAAGGCGCAGCTGGACTCCGGGGCCGGATTGCAGACCTTGATCCACATGGACGACCCGCACCACCGGAAGGTCCGCGCCATCGGCACCGACTGGTTCCGTCCCAAGGCGATGCGCGACCTGCAGGCACGTGTCGACGAGCTGGCCAAGCGCTACGTCAACAAGATGCGCGACATCGGCCCCGAGTGCGACTTCGTCGAAGACGTCGCGGTCCACTTCCCGCTGTACGTCATCCTGTCGCTGCTCGGTCTGCCCGAAGAGGATTTTCCCCGGATGCACCAGCTCACCCAGGAGCTGTTCGGCGCCGACGACGCCGAATACCAGCGAGGCACCACGCTCGAGGAGCGGATGGCGACTCTCATCGACTTCTTCGACTACTTCAGCAAGCTGACCGCATCGCGACGGGCGGAGCCCACCGCCGATCTGGCGTCGGCGATCGCCAACGGACTCATCGATGGTGAACCCATGTCGGATGTCGACACCGCCAGCTACTACGTGATCGTGGCCAGCGCCGGTCACGACACCACCAAGGACGCGATCTCGGGGGGCCTGCGCGCGCTCATCGAGAACCCCGGTGAGCTCGACCGGCTGCGCCGCGACCCGGACCTCATGGGCATCGCGGTGGAGGAGATGATCCGCTGGACCACCCCGGTCAAAGAGTTCATGCGCACCGCCGCCGAGGACACCGAAGTCCGCGGGGTACCCATCGCCGAGGGCGAATCTGTCTATCTCGCTTACACTTCGGGGAACCGCGACGAAGAGGTCTTCGATGATCCGGCCGTGTTCGACGTCGGTCGATTCCCGAACAAGCACCTGTCGTTCGGCTACGGCGTGCACTTCTGCCTGGGCGCCGCACTGGCCCGAATGGAGATGAAAAGCCTTTTCAGCGAATTGGTTCCGAGGCTGGACTCGATCGAGTTGGCCGGTGAACCCGAACTGGCCGCGACAGTGTTCGTGGGTGGACTCAAGCACCTCCCGATCAGGTATTCACTGCGCTAACGACCGCTCGCCGCTCCCAGGATGGAACACATCGCGTTCAAGCCTGATCGAGGTCAGAGACGTTCACGGTTCCACACTGAGCTCGGCCCGCTCGTCGTAGAAACAGAGCAGGTCTCGCACCGGTACGGCGTCGTTCAGCGGCCGGTGTAGGTCCACGCGACATCGGGATCACCTCGTCTCCCACCACCGCCGACCAGTACGTCGCCTGACCGGCGTCCATCGATGTGGCCATGGGTCGATGGTCGTCCGGGGCGTCGGCTCGCGCCAGGGGTTCGGGAACTCGTGCCACGTCCCTGAGGGCTGTGGGGAGGACTCATCCGCCGACGGCGGTCTCCACCCCTCCGACGTCGGTGATCACCCAATCGGAGTCACGGTCCAGTGTCACCGTGTACGTCGCTGTCGATTTCACACCGTCGGGTGCCTGGGCGTTCTTGGTGTCGACGCTGACGAACGCGACGACCACATACTGGCCGTCCTTCGCCGACTTCACCACGGCTCCCAGGCCTTCTGCCTCGGAGGACCACTGCAGCGGCACAATGATCTGCTCCATGGATGTCGAGGCATCGCTGAGCTTCTTGGTGAGTTCCGGCGTCGTTCCCTTGGTCAGGTTCTTCTTCCAGGCGTCGATGTCGGAGTAATTCATGGTCGCCGCCTCAGTGGCGTACGAGAGGGCTACCTCTTGCGCCCGGTTCTTCTCGGAAGACTCTGAATTCATCTGCGCAACTTGCGAGGACTCCTGCCGGAGAAGGACCGCCAAGACGACGACGGCGGCGATCAGCAACACCACCAGAAGGCCCACCGACCGCCGCGGCCAGGTGCCCGTTGCCCCGCGCATCCATGTCACCGCCCGGGGGGAACCGGTCGCGGCGGCTTTACTCTCGGTCTCGTCACCGTGTGCCGCGGGTTCCGTCGACGCGTCGACCCCGGTGTCCTCGACCGGTGCCGACCCGGCATCCTTCGACTCCTCGCTCGGAGCCACAACCTCCTCGTCCCCGGTCGCCGCAGTGTCTTCTGTCTCTGGCCGCTCCATCACGCCCACCTCCTGGTCAGCATTTGTCCGATTCGTGGTGCCCGGCACTGTCATCGCCCGCGTGGGGGTCACTTCTCCCCGATCCGCACTACGATTCCGTCTCCGTCTCCGGATGCGCTCATCGCCGCCTTCATCAGCTGACTCAGATCAACAGAGCCGAGTTGCCGTGCTGCCGAGGACACCGACGGTTGGACTGCGTCGGCCAGGATCTTGATGTCCGGAGACGCCTTGGTCAGGAAGGCCAGCACGTCTTCGAGGAACGGTCCGACGCCGATGTCGAGGCCGTAGGGCAACAGGTCATTTCCCGACGGAAGATTGACCGCCTGGGTGACCCAGGGTCCGGTGTTGACGAAGCCGCCCATCGCCTTTCCGAAATCTGCCAGCGGACCTCCCGACGCCCCGATGTCGGGTGCGGACTGCTCGGCCTGCGCCAACAGAGGTTGCATATTTGTCAGGAGTCGCTCAAAGGATGACCGGGTGGTGAGCACGGTCGACTGCAGCAGCGAACCCGCCCGGACGAAGTTGTCGAGGATCTTCTGATTCGCCGGAAGGCCCTGGTTGGTCGCCTCGATGATCGTGTTGACGCGGTCGGCGTTGACCTGTTCGAGCAACCGCGTGAACCTCGCAGAGAATTCATCGATCGTGGTGGGTACCACCACACTTCGGCCGCTCAGCACCTGACCTTCGGGAAGCCGTCCGCCCCCCGGCCGCGGTGTCACGGCGATATACGATTCACCCAGCGCCGACAGATTGTCGATCCGCAGGTCGACGGCCGCGGGCAGCTCGTAGCTGTCCTTGTAATTCCACTCGACGGTGACGCCGTCGACGCCGGCCGTCACCTCGGTGACCTTGCCGATCGGCTCGCCCCGCAGCAGCACCCGGCTCCCCACCACCAGATTGTTGCTGTGCGGCAACTGAACCGACGCCGTGCGCACTCCGACATTGTCGGTGACCGACAGGCCCATCGAACCCATGTAAACGAGCGCGAGGGCCGCGATCGTCAGCATCCCCAGCACGGAGACCAGATTCCGGATGTTCATCGGGTCGCCCCCAGCATCCTCAGCAGGCGATGGACATCGTCGAGTAACTCCTTGCCCTGCGGAGAGGTCACCGAGACGATGCGCGCACCAGGCCGATCGATGAAAGGGAACAACGTGTCCGACAGGAAAGCGTTCAGCTTGTCGCTGTTCTGGCTCACCGCGGCACTGCCCTCGGTGATGACGTCGATCGACCCGTTCACGTCTTGCAGCAGCGGGAGCAGCCACATACCGCCCTGGTAGACCGATCCGACGCTCGGCAGCAGGACTCCGACCTCCTTCATCACGTCCATCAGCTGCCTCCAGTAGTAGACGCCCTCGGGCCGCCCGTCGGGCGAGAGCATGCGCTCCAGCTTTCCCAGGTTCGGGATGATCGCACGGGCCGTGGCGTCCATACCTGCCAGCATCCGATCGAGTCGGTCGGTGTTTCTGGCCAGGTCTCGGGTGTCGATCGCGACGATCCTCGAAACCCCCACGGTCTGCTCGAGATCGGGGAAGGTGTTGTTCACCGACCTGATGGTGGACTGCATGTCCTGGATGCTGCCGCCGTTGACGAAGGTGGAGACGACCGAAAGGGTGTTCTCCAGGGGAGGTGGCGCCGTGGTGCGTGTGGTCGGAATGACCAACCCACCACCTGCCACGCGCATGATCTCGCTGGTCGGTTCGCCTTCGAGTGCGATGTAGGGATCACCGAGCACTGTGTCCTGACGAACCACCGCCCGCACGTCGTCGGCGAACCACAGCCCCGGGTCGACCTTCGCGTCGACCCGAACCTCGCCTGCCTCCAGACGCACCGACTCCACACGCCCGACGCGGGTGCCGTTGTATGTCACCGGTGCACCTGCGGGCACATTGTTGACGTTGGTGAACATGACCGAGATGCCGACACCGGGGCCTGACGAGTGAATCTGGGAGGCAATAGAATTGGGATTCAGCGTGCATCCCGTGGCGACGCCCACCACCATGCACATCGACAACACGACGACCCGGACACGTGCAGCCGACACTCGGCGAGCTTGCCTGTTCGTCACCATCACGAAGCCTCCATCCCGAGGAGCATTGCCAGCAGGTCCATCGAGGGGACCCGCACTCCTCCGGGCACCGTCGAGCACGCGGTGCCGGTTCCGGCACCGATCCGCTCACAGGTGCCACGTGGATCGCCGGTCGGTACACGGATGCCCGGGGGCGCAATCCGCAAGCCCACGCCTCTGCCTTTCATCGCCTTCGCCGCGAGAGCCGCCGTACTCGCGAGGTTCGGCAGTACCGACAGGCCCCGCTCGATCGTGTCGACGTTCGTGGCCGCAACGTGCAGCACATCCGCCGCGACATCGGCTGCGGCCCAGATCTCCTCGCCGTAGTTGGTCTGGATGTCGATGAGCATGTTCAGGAACGGCGCGATTCCGTGCATCATCTGCACGGTGCCCGGCCACAGTACGTCGGCGGTGATCTGCAGCGACTCGGGCATCTTCGACAGGATCGTCGCCACCTCCCTCCACTTCTCGAGGGTGGCGTCGGTGACCGGGGTCATGTGCGCGATGATCTTCCCGATGTCGGAGACCATGCGTTCGGGGCTCTCCGCCGCGCGCGCCGCCGTCTCCATCAGCGATGCCACGTCCGGCCCCAGGCCGTCGACCGATTCCGACAATCCGGTGATCGCACCCTGCAACGCCCGCGTATCTCCATCCGGCGCGATCTCGTCGATCAGGTCCGCCGCGGAACCGACGACCTCGGAGATACTCTCCGGGACATGGCTGTTCGCGAGGGGCACGCAGCTCTCGGGCACCAGCGACGGTACGCCCCGCGGCGACCCGACAAGTTCCAGTGACCTATCCGCGAGGACCGACTTGGACCGGGTGACCGCCTGCACCGACGCCGGGATCGGCCTGTCCCCGTCCACGGTGAACAGCACCTTCACCTGCTCGGGACCGGCTTCGATGTCGGTGATCGTCCCGATCTGGTACCCCATCTGGGTGACCGGATTGCCGACGTACAGCCCGACGGAGTCCGGCATCATCGCGCAGTACGTCGCGGATGCCCGATTGTCGTCGCCGACGACGCCGCAGCTCGCCGTTGTGGACGCCAGCACCGCGGCGACCGCGAGCCCGGACAGGCGGCCCGACCTGCTGGTGATCATCAGCATTGCCTCCCTCGGACCGGAAGGCACAGGTTCGAGGCGTCGATCTCGAACTGTCCACCTCGTACCGCGACGTCGACCGGCTCGACCAAGCGCATCAGCTGATCGCGCGCCGTTTCCAGGTTGCCGATCAGCCCGCCCATCTCATCCCGCAGCCCGCCCGCCAGATCTCTGGTCTTCTGTACGGCGTCCGCAACCTGGTGTCGGTGGTTCATGTAGAAACGGCCGATCGGACCGAGACGGCTCAACACGTTCCCCAGGTAGAAATAGGCTTCGTTGAATCCGACCCGATGGATGTGGAAGGTCGAGATGAGGATGTTCGCCTTGTCGATGAGAGACGAGACGAATGCGCGGCTCTCATCGAATGTCGCGGAGTATCGACCCACCATGGACAGGATCGACTCCACCTGCTTCTTCTGCCGGTCGACGACCCGCGCGATGGTCTGCATCCCCGCTACCGCGTCACGGATGCCGTCCGGATGCGACCCGAGCCCGCGGGACAGTTCATCCAGGGTGGCCTCGACCGGGACGCCCTCGGTGTTATCGGTGACCCGGGGCAGTTCCTGAAGGGTGTCGGCGATCGTATAGGGCACGGTGACGCGCTCCAGCGGGATGACGGTGTTTCCGGAAACCGTCTCCCCCAACGGGATCAACGTCACAAAGTACCCACCGACCGCGGTCAGCAGCCGCACCTCGACGCGGGACTCATCGCCGATCCGGGTGTCGGAGCCGATCTGCAGACCCACCTCCACCGCGTCGTCGCCGAGTTCGACCGACTCGACCTTTCCCACGGAGATCCCGGCGACGCGAACGTCCTCGCCACCCCGGACCGAGATCGCATCCTTCGTCATGAACGACACCGTCTTCGTGTTCGGCGGATTCATGTACAGGATGCCGACGGTTGCCACCAGGACCGCTGCGACGACAACGGCGATGAGCCCTTTCAGCAGGTCGCTGTTCCGAACACGCGCGGCCCCACGTCTCAGTTGGCCCGGCACAACACCACCCCGCTCTCGTTCAGCATCAGGTTCTGCAGCGCGGGCAGGTCCAGCGTGCCCTTCGAGCACCTCGATCCCGCTTCTTCCGAAGCCGACAGCTGCTTGAGGCCCCTGGCCAACGTGGGCAGCAGTTGAAATGATCTGAGCATGTCGTCCACCGATCCGAAGGACTCCGAGATGAGGGCGTCGAAGTCCGTTGTCGGTTGGAGCCCGAGCCCGATGAGGATGTCCGACACCGCCCCCATGAACTGAGGACCATAGGTTGCCGCCTTGGGGATTTCGTCGAGGACGGACAGGGACGCGACCACCGGGCGCTCCAGTTCCCGGAGTATCTCGATGATCTGGGGTGACCTACCCCCGAGGGAGTCGGAGATCGCAGCCATGTTGTCGGCCAGGGTGACGATCACACGCTCCCTGTCCGCGGCGTATCTGCTGAGCTTCGCGACGCTGTCGAGCATGGGTTCCAGACCACCCCCGTCTCCCTGCAGCAAAGCGACTGCGTTGCCGGTGAATTCGTTGACCTCCTCCGGGCCGAGCGTCTCCAGGGCTGGTTGCAGTCCGTTGAAGAGCCGGGTGATGTCGAACGACGGGACCGTTCTGTCGGCGGGAAGATGCCCGACCTCACGGCCGTCAGCATCTGCGTCGATCACGTCGAGGTAGCGCACACCGGCGAGGTTGGCGTATTTGACGGCAGCCGAACTCGACTCGGTGATGCGGTGATCGTCCGACAGGGTGAACGTGACCCGCGACGTCGTCGACTCAGGTCCCTGGTCGAGTTCGACGGCGGTGACCTTGCCGGCGCGGACACCGCGGATTCGGACGTCGGAGTTCGGGTGTAGCCCCGAGGTGTCGGCGAACTCTGCGGTGTACTCCCGCCCGGATTCCTCACTGGGATTGCGGATGGCATTCACGATCAGAATGGCCATCAGCACACCGACCAAGGCGGCGCAGACGAATTTGGTCAGCGGCCACCAGATCCTGTGGTCGATGTGCGAAAGTCGTTGGCTCATCGTCGACCTCCGAGCATCGAGGCCAGATCGGCGACCGGCACCTGCAGGCCGGGCAGACTCTCCAGCTGCAGTTTGAGCTTCACAGTGCGGCCACCGCCCGGCGCAGGATCGAACGCACCGTCCAGCTGATCGAGCAGCGTGCCGAGGCCGGCCGGGGTCAGGATGCCTGAGCCGAGTGCGGGGAACACCTCGATCACGTCCTCGGCCATCGCGACTGTCGAGAGCAGGTTGTCCCTGTTGGTGGTGAGCAGGTTCCCGACGATCGTGAAGAAGTTCCCTGCCATCTTGTTCATGGCGTCGGCCCAGGCGTCCTGCACCTCGACCGAGGCGGTGAGCATGTCGGTGTCATAGATCCCCCACATCCCGGCCGTGGCACCGTCGGTGAAGGGCGGGAGGACGTCGAGCACGCTGTTCAGGTTCCCGATGATGTGTGCGGGCAGTCTCTTCTGCGTGCGAGACACACTCTCGGCGACCAGAACCATGGTGTTGACGAAAGGTTCCAGAGACGCACTGTAGGCAACGGCCCGACGAATCGCGTCCGTGGTGGTGCGTTGCAAAGTACCCTCGGCGGCAATCGATCCCTGCTCGATCATCGTCGACATGGTGAAGTCATCAGGCGTGTCGCGTCGTAGCGTGGTCCCGTCCACCAGCGGCTCGTCGGTGCCGTTCGCGCCGGGCACTAGGTTGAGCGCGGCAATACCGAAATAGTTCTGCGGGCGGAAGTCGACGTCGAGGTCCGAGCCCAGTTGTCCGGCGATCTCCTCGTTCACCTCGACCTCCATCTGCTGCGTTCCGTCACCGGTCGCGTGCACGGCGACCACGGTGCCGACCGCCACACCGCGCAGGATCACCGGTGAACCGCCCGAGATGCCGGGTCCCACCGCGGGGGTGTCGATCCTGAATGCGACGAGGCCGGCATCGCCGTCGTCGAACATCGGGCGGATCACGAACTGGACGAGCAAGGCAACGACGATGACAACGGCGAAGACGTCGGCGGTGAGCCGGAGAAGCCGTCGCTGGTGCGCCGGCGAGCCGTGGAGAAAACCCGAGAAGACCATCATCACCCCTTGAACACCAGTTCGGGCTTCAGACCCCAGAGAAGTACCGTCACCACCAGATTCAGGACGACGATCATGACCAGACTTGCCCGGATCGCACGACCGGATGCGCGTCCGACGCCTTCGGGACCACCGGTGGCGAAAAAGCCGTAGTAGCAGTGGATGATGGTCACCACCGCACAGAACGTGACCGCTTTGGTCAGTGAGTAGAAGACTTCGACGGGTTCCAGGAACTGGCTGAAGTAGTGGTCGTACGTTCCGGCCGGAGATCCCTTGAACACCTTGACGAAGAAGCTGGACGTGAAGAACCCGATGGCGAGCGACAGCAGGTACCCGGGGATCACGCACAGCATTCCGCCGACCAACCGTGTGCCGACGACAAATGGAATCGACCGCACCCCAAGCGCTTCGGTGGCGTCGATCTCCTCGGCGATGCGCATGGAGCCGATCTCGGCCGTCATCCGGCAACCGATCTGGGCCGCGAACCCGATACCGGTCATGATCGGACCGATCTCGCGGATGTTGAAGAACGCGCCGACGACGCCGGTCAGTGAACCGAATCCGATGAGGTTGAGGGAGTCGTAGGCCTCGATGGCCGCGGCGATGCCCACGGCGACCCCGAGGACGACGAGCAGCGAGATGACCCCGCCGTCGACGATCAACGAGCCTCGCCCCCATGCGAGGTTGTTCATCATCTTCATCGTCTGCTTGCGGTAGGAGCGCAGCGTGATGGGGATGGTGATGATCGTCTGGATCGTGAACAGGAGCCACCTGCCGGTTTCCTCGCGCATTCCGGCGACGTTTCGCAAGGCGGATCGCGCGGCCCGCACCGTCAGTGACCTGCTGCCGTGGGTACTCGGACTACTCATTCATCCCACCTGCCCGGGAAAGAACATCGATTGCACCTGGGTTGTCAGTAGGTTGGTCGCGAAGATGGCGACGAAGCCGAGCACCACCGAGGCGTTCACCGCGTCGGCGACCCCGCGCGGACCACCCTTGGCCTCCAGCCCACGCAGGCTCGCGATGACGACGATGAGCATGCCGAAGACGATCGATTTGATGATGGCGAACCACAGGTCCTCGACGGTGGCGAACGCACCGAAGGACTGCCAGAAGCTCCCCGGGACAACATCGTTCACGTTCACCGCGAGCACATAACCGGCGAGTACCGCCGAGGTGATGATGACGACGCAGAGGATCGGTGAGATCAGGACGATGGCCAGAAATCTCGGTACCACGAGCCGCTGGATCGGATTGACGCCCATGACCCGCATCGCGTCGATCTCTTCCCGGATCGCTCGCGAGCCGAGATCGGCGGCGATCGCCGAGGCCGCGGCACCGCCCATGAGCAGCCCTGCGGCCATCGGGGCGCCCTGCTGGATGACGGCTATGCCGCTCGCCGCACCCGCCAGTGAGTTGGCGCCCACCTGATTGACGATCGATCCCACCTGGACAGAGATTTCGGTGCCGAAGGGTAGGGCGATGAGGACTGCGGGAAACGCGGTGACCGTCAACAAGAACCACGTCTGCTGGAGGGTCTCCAACATGGGCAGGCGCAGACGGATCGCGTCTGCGATGAGAAACCCGAGGACTTCCACGAACAGGTCGACGGCACGGCCCAGAGTCGCCAGCGATTGCCGTGGCACGCGCACGAGGTAATCGACCAGCGCATTGTCGCGCAGTGTTCGAGGCAGCGATCCGGGAACGATCGTCCGCGATCGGTGGACTTCACCGACACTCACGCGCGTGGCCACCACGACAGGCGCGGGCGGGCAGGGCCGATGACGGGGGACGCCGTTGGCGGCACACCTACCCGGCGCGATGTGATGGGGCGCACAGTGTGCGATGCTATGTTACATATAACACGTAGTCAACTAAGTAACCTTTCGTCTGGCCTCCCTGGACCCGTTGAGACGTATCGACGAAATTGTCTGATCGGCAACGGAACTCGGCGAAGCCGAGGCATCGGTGTACCGACAATGCGAAGAGTGGAGACCTGTGAACATGGGTGGAGTTAGTCTCGGGCGGGGGTTGGCGGCAGCCAGGATCGTGATCGGGTCCGCATTGTTCTTGGCACCACGCACCGCGGCGAACGCGTGGCTGGGACCGGACTCCGGCCCTGGCACGGAGTTGCTGTTCAGAAGTATCGGGATTCGCGATGTCGCACTGGGAGCGGGCCTGTGGCAAGCCGCGCCGGATGACCGCACCTGGTCTCGCGCCGGCGTTGCCGCCGACGTCGGTGACATCGTCGGCTCATCCCTGGCGCTGCGTTCGGTGGGCACGTCGAAGCTGGGTCCGGGGCTGGCCCTCGCCGTGGCCTTCGCCGCCGCGGGAATGATGACCGAGCGCCGGTGACGCGCGCTCCGGGGTGACCGCGACGTTGACAGCACGTCCCCTTCCCGGGTACGCAGACTTCCGTGACCGCCGCACCCAGCTTCGCCGAGGAACGCTACGACGAGGTGACCGTGCTGGCCTCGGCCCATGGCGGCGCATTCCCCTACGGCAACACCGTCGCGGTCCGCGGATCTGCGGGTTCACTGGTCATCGATCCGTCACTCGAGGTCGATCACGACCCGGTCGACGCCGATGCCGTGATGATCAGTCACGCCCACGAGGACCACATCGCGGGCCTGCGCCACTTCGGCGCGGACAAGTTCGCACATCACTCCGACGTTCCCGGCGTGCGGTCACTCGAAGTCCTCCTCGACAACTACGGCCTGACCGCCGAACAACGCGCCGCGGTCGATGCCGAGGTCGGTGACACCTTTTCGCTGACGCCCGGTTTCCCGGACGCCATCGGTGTCGACGACGGGCATGTCTTCGAGCTCGGCGGCGTCACGGCAACAGTCATCCACCTGCCCGGCCACACCGCCGGCCACTCCGGAGTCCTGGTCGAGCCGACGGGTTTCCTCTACCTCGCCGACATCGACCTCACCTCGTTCGGCCCGATGTACGGCGACCTCGGCAGCAGCGTCGACGATTATCTGGCCTCGATCGCGCAAGTCCGGGAGATCGACGCGCGGTGGTACGGCACGTTCCATCAGAAAGGTGTGGTCACCGGCGCCGACGGCTTCCGCGCACGGCTCGACGCCTACGAGCGGGTCATCCATCGTCGCGACGAACGCCTCCTGGAGTTCCTGGGACAGCCCCGCACGATGGAGGAGATCGTCGCGCACCGGCTCGTCTACCGGCCGCACGTCCAGTTCCCCTTCGTCGACGCGGTGGAGCGGCGTACCGCCGAGTTGCACCTCGCGCGACTGGAGCGACATGGACAGGTGGCGCGCGCGGACGACGGCACCTACAACATCATCTGATGCCGCGCACGTTCTCGGTGTCTGCGCTCGTCAGGTGATCCGTTCACCGAGTGAGTCGGTGATGGCGCGTTTGAGCTCGGTGTGATCGTCGAAGAAGGATGCGTGCGGACCGTATCGCCGGAACGGATCACTGCCGCGTCCGGTGACCACGACGACGTCGCCGGGCCCGGCCATCGACACCGCCAGCTCGAACGCGGTGCGTCGATCCGGTTCTTCGACGACCAGCGCAGAACCGGCACGGCGCGCACCCCGGAGGACCTCCGCCCTGATCAGCTCCGGGTCCTCGGTCTCCGGGCTTTCATCGGTGACGACGACGATGTCGGCATGGCGCGCAGCCACCTCTCCCAGCGGGACGCGCTTGCCGGGGTCCCGACCGCCGGTCGCGCCGATCACCACGATCAGGCGCCCGCGCGCCAGCGACCTGAGGTACGGAAGTAGAGCGTTCTGACCTGCGGTGTTGTGCATGTAGTCCACGATCGCCGTGTAGGGCTGACCGCCGTGCACGGGTTCGCACCGTCCTGCCACACCGGTCACCGAGGAGATCCCTTCGGCAGCGGCGGTGATGTCGACACCGTCGGCCACCACACAGGTGATCGCCAGCAGCGCGTTGGCGACCTGGTGGGGTCCCAGCACCTGCAGGTGGAGGTCTGCATCGCCGTGCGGAGTGTGAACGGTGAAGCGCGTGCCCGATTCCCCGCATCGGATTCCGCCGGCGCTGACGTCTGCCGAGGCGTCGCGCGTAGAGCAGGTCCAGGTGGTGGGCACGGTGCCGGCCGCCAGCCGCGCGCCGTACATGTCGTCGATGCTGATGACCGCGGTCTGGGTGCGGGCCTCGGTGAACATCTCCGCCTTGGTGGCGAAATAGGCCTCCATCGACCCGTGATAGTCGAGATGGTCGTCGCTGAGGTTGGCGAAGGCCATCACCCGGAAGCCGGTGCCGTCCACACGGTGCTGGTCGACCGCGTGAGAGGAGACCTCCATGGCGCATGATGTGACGCCGTGCCGGCGGAAAGTCGCCAGCGTGCGCTGGAGCATCGGCGCCTCCGGCGTGGTGCGCTCGGGTACCAGGTCGTATCCGGGGCCGCGGATACGGGCGCCGGAGATCAGACCGGCGGACTCACCCGCCGCGGTGAGTGCGGCCTCGATGAAATGGGCGGTACTGGTCTTGCCGTTGGTGCCGGTCACCCCGAACACCCGAAGGTCGCGCGACGGTTCGCCGTGAAACCAGGAGGCCAGCGGCCCCATCGCAGCGCGTGGTTCGCCGACGACCAGGCTGGGCAACACCGACGACGGGCGGTCACTGATCGCGAGCACCGCACCTGCGGCGGCCGCCTCGTTCTCGAAATCAAGTCCGTGCCAACGACTTCCGGGGATGGCGAGGTACGCGTCACCCGGGCGCACAGTCCGCGAATCGTCGTCGAGGTCCCGCACCACGACCGCCCCGACACCCGCGTCCCCGACGATCGGGACCCCGAGATGTGCAGCCACGCGAGCGATCGTCATCCCCGCGTCGCCCCACGACGCCGACCGCGCACGCGGATCATCCCCGGTCGTCATCGTCGGCGATTCAGGGCGTCGCCCGTCGATGCCCACCGGCCGCCGTCCTGCCGCCAGCGGTGAGCACTCGGCTTCGTCGTGATCGGCATCACACCGGCTTACCCGGCACTCCCACACCCAAACGCTCCACGTCGGCCCGACGGGCGCGAGAAACCGGTGAAGCCGGGTCTCCATAGTTCAGATACCGGACAAACCTCCCACGGCCGGCCTCGTTGTGACCCGCCTCACAACTCACGAGATCGACTGCGCCACAGCATTTCTCATCACAGTCACCTGACTGATTTCGTACCAGAGGTTAGACCTGCACGTTCTGTGGCAACACTCGAGTTGTCACCCGATTCGCACATCGGAAGAAGGGAGCTCGACTCCGATGACTGTTTCCACCACCACCGTTCAGCAACAACTCCGCGCAATTCTCGCGCTGACCAACACCGAGATCCAGATTGCCGAGACCCGGCAGGCACAGGCGCGTACCGACGCCATCCGCAAGGAACTCACCCAGAACGCCCAGAATGCACGTGAGCGCGCGGCGTCGATCGAGGCCGCCCTTCGTGAACGCGGCGGACTCATCGACGTCATAAGTCCCGTGCTGGGCCGGGTCGTCGCGGCGGCCAAGACCTTCGCCGAGCAGACCCAGCCGCTCGACGAGGCACTTCTCGACGATCTCGCCCTCGAACAGCGGCTCGTCGCTCGGGCCACGTACCTCAAGGCACTCGCCACCGGACAGGAAGACGCCGCACTGGTCGATCTGGCAGATCGCCTGATCGACGCCCACACCGCCACGGTCCACTGGCTGACCACCGTTCTCGCCGAAGAAGCACTCGGCGGACCGACAGCCCTGCGTCGTGGCCCTACCCAGTGGGTCAGCGGTGTCGCAGCACGCGCGATCACCGCACCGGCGATCGGCGCGTCGTGGGCCATCGACCGAACCGCCGAGTTCGCGCGTCAGATCCCCGACCCCGTGGAGACACTGCGCAACCGTTTCGGACGCGCGGTCGACGATGCGGCCGAGACCGCCTCGCGCGCCGGTGACGCCGTCAGCAATGCGGGCACGGCGGTCTCGAAGACCGTGGCGGCAGGACGCGACGCCGCCCTGGAAGCGGTCGAGGAAAGCGCACGGGACAACGGCGCAAAGGGCACGGCAGACGCGCTGCACCAGCTCCGCGAGGTCACCGGAACCGTTGAGGCCGAAGAGCTTCCGATCGACGGCTATGTCAACCTCAACGTCGCTGACGCGGTTGCCGCGGTCAAGGAGCTGACCAAGCCGGCCGATCTGCGTGTCACCCTCGCCTACGAGGAGGCACACAAGAACCGCCAGCGCGTCGTCTCCGCGATCGAGATCCGTTTCGCGCAACTCGCCAAGGAACTGGTCGGCATCGACAACTGATCTTGACGCACCGACCGACGACGGCCACCATCCATCCGATGGCGGCCGTCGTTCTCTGTGTTGCCCCGCGCGCCTAGACTTCCCGATCATGCACCGTCGCGTCGTTCTGGTCTGCGCCCTGCTCCTCACCGTCTTCGCCGGATCCGCATTTCCGGGCGCCGGCCCTGCCCGCGCCGACTCCGACCTCGTCAAGGCACGGGCCGCGATCTTCGGGGCCGACAACGTCGACGCACAGACCGGGGCGGTACGCGCGGACCGCGTGATCTTCTCCTGGTTCGGCGTCTCGAACTTCGCCGTGGCCATGGCGGGCAAGGTGTTTCTCGTCGACGCCTGGGTGCCGAACGTCTACCGGAATTACGTACCGACCACGCCTGCACAGCTCGCGGCGATCAAGCCGTCGCACATCTTCATCGGCCACGCGCACTTCGATCACGCGGCCGATGCGGTCGAGATCGCCGCCCGCTCCGGCGCCCGCCTCGTGGGTTCGGCAGAACACTGCGCGTTCTTCCGGCAGGAGTCGTCGAGCGTCCGGTGCGATGCCGTCGCCGGCTCGCGCCCCGGCACCACCGCGACCTACGACGGCCTCGAGGGCATCGGCGTCACGACGGTCACGCACCTTCACTCCGAGCTGAAGGCACCGACGGGCGATCTGCCGCCTCTCCTCCCGATCCCGCCGAGCGATCGTCTTATCACCGACCCGCCGCAGCCCGACGACCTCGGCCGGCTCGCCGGACATCTCGGCGACCCCGAGGGCGGTGCCGTCCTGTACGCGTTCGACGTCGGCGACCGGCGCATCGTCTGGAACGACTCGGTGGGACCGGTCGCCCAGGACCCCGCCGGCCCCGCAGTCCTGGCGGCCCTGCGCCGCCTCGGGCCCGTAGACCTGCACGTCGGGTCGATCCAGGGTTTCAATGAGATCACCAACGGGCTGAAAGACGCGGTGCGTTACATCGACGCGATCCGCCCGAAAATGTTCGTGCCCAACCATCACGACGACTGGTTCCCGGTGATCGCCACTCCTGCGACCACCCGGGAGAAGTCGTTCTTCGACGCCCTGGCGTCGATCGACCATCGGCCCGAGGTTCGTTACCTCCGCGACCCGAGCGACTACCTGAACCCGGATCGGATCACGCTCGACCTGGCCGGGTGACCGCCCCGGGATCTCGGTCGACGAACGCCGAGGATTGTCGGTGCCATCAGGTAGTTTCCTGGCATGACCTTGGGGGCGGGGATCGACTCGACCGGATCAGCCGATCCGGTCGACGAGTCCGTCGAACCCACCTGGCGCCCCGATGAGGAGATGTCCTCAAACGAGCTGACCGAGGTACTCGTCCACTGCGCCGGCCTGACCGCCTCGGCCACCTATCGGATGATGATGGCCGCCAGCCTGAAACACGACGAACTCGCATCCGACTACGCCGAACGCCGTGCCGAGACCCACACCGGCGAACTCGTTCCATCGACGCCTTCGACACTCTCGCCACCCGCGTCGCCTCCGGCGACGACCCCTACGAACAGTTCGGACCCGACGGCCTCGAACAAGCCATCGCCGAAATCGGCGCCGCGCTGACCATCACCCCGGCCCAGGCGAAAGAACTCATCTTCGCCGGAGACGCCCTGCGCTACCGATTGTCGTTCACCGGCCACGGTCTGGCCTGCGGACGTATCGACAAACACCGTTTCCTCATCGCCGTACGTCGCACCGAGCTCATCACCGACCTCGAGACGATGCAGACCGTCGACGCACACCTGGCCGAAGCGATCTTCGCCCGCCCACCCATGTCGACCACCCGCTTCACCACCATGGTCGACGCCATCGTCGCCACCTGGGCTCCCGACGCCATACGCCGACGCAACCAACGCGCCCACGACGACCGCAACATCAGCGTCCGCAGCGATCGCTTCCATCCCGGCCAAGCCCGCATCAGCGGAGCACTGACCGAGGCCGACGGCGCAGCATTCAACGCCCAACTCACCACCATCGCCACCACCGTGCACCCCGGCGACCCCCGCACCCTGCCCCAACGCCGCGCCGACGCCCTCATCGCACTCGCCCACGGCACCACCACCCTGACCTGCCACTGCCCCGACTGCACCCCCACACCCGACCCCGAAACAGCAGACAACGATGTCGACGCCGATGCCAATGCCAATGCCAATGCCAATGCCAAGCCTGACAGCGAGGCCGTCACCGACGTCGATGACGCCACGAGTCCCGCCGCCCGGTCGTGCGACTGCGACGGCCGCAGCACCATCACCGCACCGCAGGCCACTTTCCACATCGTGGTGAACCTGTCCACACTCGTCGGCGTCGACAACGATCCGGCATTCCTCGACGGACACGGCATCCTCGACGCCGACACCGCCCGTTCGCTGCTCGCCGACGCCCGCCGCACCTACATCCACCCCCACCCCGACCCGGGCAACAACACCGGGCCAGGCGACACCGACTCGGCTGCCCTCGATTCCGAGTTCCGCTACTCACCGCCGAAGAAACTGCGAGCCCTGGTACGCGCCGGCGAACTGTGCTGCGTGTTCCCCGGCTGCAACGCCCCGGTGTGGAACCTCGACCTCGACCACACCGACCCGTTCGACCACACCGACCCCCGCCGCGGCGGCCCCACCACCGAACGCAACCTCAAACCCCTGTGCCGGTTCCACCACCGCATCAAAACCTTCACCAGCTGGCAGGACCACCAAGACGAATTCCTCCACGCCTGGTTCACCACACCCACCGGCCACATCTTCCTCGGCAACGCCTACAACGGCCGCGACCTCTTCGGACGACGCGTGCCCAAACGCCCACCCGACCACCCCGCACGCACCACTCTGGACGATCTCCGCGCCACCGCCACACGCCGCCGACAACGCGCCGAGGACCGCTGGAACAAAGCGAACCCACCGCCCTTCTAGTCCGAAGAGCCACCACCTCCGGCCCCTGAGCAGGGTTTCCGCCGTCTTCGCCGTCGCTGGGGCGCGGGTACCGGAGTGCGACGATTCATCGGATGGTCGTGAGACATCTGACGGAGTTTTGATCAATTCCAGAAAAAGCGTGCGGGATGACTGTTCCGCACCTATGGTGGGTCAGGTGGCACCGACAACGGTCTATGCCCAGCAACTCCGGGCCGCAAAACTCCGCGTCACCCAACCGCGGGTGACGGTCATGAACGCCGTCGACCAACACCCCCACGCCGACACCGACACGATCTTCGGGGTGGTGCGCGAGACGCTGCCGAACGTATCTAGGCAAGCCGTCTACGACGTCCTTCATGCCCTGACCGAGCGGGGCCTGATCCGGCGCATTCAGCCGTCAGGTTCGGTGTCGCGCTACGAGTTTCGGACGGGCGACAATCATCATCATGTCGTCTGTCGCGCATGCGGTGCCATCGCCGATGTCGATTGTGCAGTCGGCGAGGCCCCGTGCCTGACCGCCTCCGACGACCACGGCTTCGTGCTCGACGAGGCCGAGGTCATCTACTGGGGCCTCTGTCCGGACTGCGTCGGCACCGCCACCACCTGATCACACCGACCTGATCACACCGTGATCACAGCACGAGAAGTTCACCACCCGAAAGGAATGTCGTGACCTCTGACAGCCGCCCACCGAATTCCGATGCCGAGACGCGAAGCAACAGCGAGAGCGAGAACCCGGCGATATCGTCGCCGAAACCGAAAGCGCATGCGCCGCTGACCAACAAGGACTGGTGGCCGGAGCAGATCGACCTCTCGCTTCTACACGCGCATTCCTCCCTGTCCAATCCGCTCGGCGAAGATTTCGACTACGCGAAGGAATTCGCGAAGCTCGACGTCGAAGCCCTCAAGGCCGACCTCGTCTCGCTGATGACCCAGTCGCAGGACTGGTGGCCCGCTGATTACGGCCACTACGGGGGCCTGTTCATCCGCATGAGCTGGCACGCGGCCGGGACCTACCGCATCTTCGACGGCCGGGGCGGTGGCGGTCAAGGCGCACAGCGTTTCGCGCCGTTGAACAGCTGGCCCGACAACGCCAACCTGGACAAGGCACGGCGTCTGCTGTGGCCGATCAAGCAGAAGTACGGCACCAAGCTCTCCTGGGCCGACCTGCTGGTGTTCGCGGGCAACGTCGCCCTGGAGTCCATGGGCTTCAAGACCTTTGGCTTCGGCTTCGGCCGCGAGGACATCTGGGAGCCCGAGGAGGTGTTCTGGGGACCGGAAGATGCGTGGCTCGGTGCCGACAAGCGCTACTCCGGCGAGCGGGAACTGGCGCAGCCCCTCGGCGCGACCACCATGGGCCTCATTTACGTGAATCCCGAAGGCCCCGATGGTAAGCCGGACCCGGTTGCCGCCGCAAAGGACATCCGCGAGACGTTCGGCCGGATGGCCATGAACGACGAGGAGACCGCGGCTCTGATCGTCGGCGGTCACAGCTTCGGCAAGACCCATGGTGCGGGAGATCCCGATCTCATCGGCCCGGAGCCCGAGGGCGCCCCGATCGAGCAGCAGGGTCTCGGATGGAAGTCCGCCTATGGCAAGGGCAAGGCCGAGGACACCATCACCAGCGGCCTCGAGGTCGTGTGGACCTCCACTCCCACCAAGTGGGGCAACGGCTTCCTGAAGAATCTGTACGGTTATGAGTGGGAACTGACCAAGAGCCCCTCCGGCGCATGGCAATTCGTCGCGAAAGACGGTGCGGGCGCGGGCACCATCCCCGACCCCTTCGGTGGTCCGGGACGTGCACCGACCATGCTGGTCACCGACGTCGCCCTCCGCGAGGACCCGATCTACCGCGAGATCACGAGTCGCTGGCTCGAGCATCCCGAACAGCTCGAGGAGGCTTTCGCGAAGGCCTGGTACAAGCTGCTCCATCGCGACATGGGACCGGTCGAGCGCTACCTCGGGCCGTGGGTCCCCGAGCCGCAGATCTGGCAGGACCCGGTTCCCGCCGTCGACCACGAGCTGATCGACGACGCCGACATCGCTTCGCTGAAGAGCACACTGCTGGAGGTGCTCTCGCGCACTCAGCTCATCAAGACTGCGTGGGCGTCGGCGGCCAGCTTCCGCAGCACCGACAAGCGCGGCGGCGCCAACGGCGCACGCATCCGTCTGGAGCCGCAGAAGAACTGGGAGATCAACGAGCCCGGTGAGCTCGCCAAGGTGCTGCCGGTCCTCGAACAGGTCCAGAAGGACTTCAACGACTCGGCCTCCGGCGGCAAGAAGGTGTCGCTGGCCGACATCATCATCCTCGGTGGCGCGGCAGCAGTCGAAAAGGCTGCCGAGGAGGCCGGCTTCCCCGTCACGGTGCCGTTCACGCCGGGGCGCACCGATGCCTCGCAGGAAAGCACCGACGTCGAGTCGTTCGCCGTACTGGAACCGCGTGCCGACGGTTTCCGTAACTACAGCAAGGGCGACGAGAAGACCCCGCTGGAGTCGCTGCTGCTCGATCGCGCATACATGCTCGATCTCACCGCACCCGAGCTCACCGTGCTCGTCGGCGGACTCCGCGTGCTCGGTGCCAATTACGGTGGCACACAGCACGGTGTGTTCACCGATCGTCCGGGCGTGCTGACGACCGACTTCTTCCGGAACATCGTCGACATGAGCACAGAGTGGAAGTCGGGAGCCGACGAGAACGTCTACGAGGGCACCGATCGCACCACCGGTGAAGCCAAGTGGACTGCCACGGCGTCCGACCTGGTGTTCGGCTCGCACTCGCAGCTGCGCGCACTGGCGGAGGTCTACGCACAGGACGACTCGGCCGAACGGTTCGTCAACGACTTCGTCAAGGCGTGGGTGAAGGTCTCCAACAACGATCGGTTCGATCTGGCCTGAGCACTCGCTCTGTAGTTGACCTCAACACCCCGCGGGCGACTCGCCGGCGGGGTGTTGTGCGTCGTGGCGCGGATCTGCGAAGGATCCCCCGCGGTCATCGCCGGTGGCCCCGTCCGTCTCCACAGTCCACTTCGACCCCGGGTGTTCACTCAGTCGAACAAGTGTGGAAGCAGGATCGGTCAATACGGTCAGCGCAAATGGCCCCGCCCGCGTACGGTCAGACGATGAGACTCCCCCTCCGTGCCACTCTCGCGGCGGTCGCCGCATCAGCCGCCCTCCTCGCACCCACCTTGCTGTCCCCGGCGACTGCCGACGCCACACCGCCGTCGGGGATCTCGGCGGTCACGCTGGCCAAGACTGAGATCCCCGCCGACCTGCTGCCCTTCATCCCCGACGGTCTGCAGGTGGAGGTTCGTGAGATCACCATCGCGCCGGGCGGCACCACCGGCTGGCACTACCACGACGGCAACCTCATCGGCCTGGTCCGGCAGGGCACCCTCACCCACCCCGGCGCCGACTGCAAGCCGGTGGTCTACAAGACCGGCGAGATCATCAACGAGCCCGCAGGCAAGGTGAACACCCACGAGGGAACCAACCTCGGGACCGTCCCGGTCATACTCGACGTCGTGTACCTGCTCCCCCTGAAGAAGCCGCTCTTCGAGGACGCGCCGGCACCGCCCTGCGCGGACTGAGGCCCACCGCGCCAGGAGAGGTCAACGCTTCAGAACAGCGTCGAGTTCTCCGGCCACGGTTCGTGATCCGACGGTCACCAGCTCACCGTCGCGCACCACCCACCGGCCTCCGACCATGACGTCGCGTGGTCGGCGGCCGGGCCCTGCCCACAACAGACCGTCGAGTGCGTCCGGAACCCCGGCGTCGAACACGTCCGAGCAGTCCCAGACACACAGGTCGGCTGCCGCGCCGACCCGCAGGTGCCCCAGTTCCGGGCGCCCCAACCCCGCGGCCGACCCCTCGGTGGCCATCGTCAGACACCCACGGGCGGAAACGGGTTCGCCGACGAGCCCCGAGACCTGCATCGCCAGCCGGGCGTCGGCGAGCAGATGACCGGCATCGTTGCTGCCGCCGCCGCTGGTGCCCAGCCCCATTCGGACACCGGCGGCGGTCAGTGCGGCGACCCGTGCGACACCCCAGCCCATCGGCACGTCGCATCCCGGTGCGTGTGTCGCGGTCGCGCCCGACCGCGCGAGCAGATCGATCTCGGCGTCGGTGATCTCGCACAGGTGCGCCACGGTGACGTCGCGCTCGAGCCAGCCCCACTCGTCGAGAAGTTCGAGCGGGCGGCGGCCGTACCTTTCGGCGGCGATCTGCACGTCGATCTGCTCGTTGGCCTGGGTTCGACGCCGCAGACCCAGTCGCTTCGCGGCCTCGGTCAACACCGCGAACGTCTCGGGCCCGTCCGCGTGCACCCCCGACGGCCCGACCGCCAGCTGGATCATCCCGTCCGGGCTGACGCCGGTATGCGCATCGGGCAGATGGGTGTCGTGGATGTCGACCACCGACTGGGCCGCCGCGTCCGGCTCGTCGCGGGCGGTGCCCCGGACGAAGACCAACCGGGCCCCGACCCGCCGTGCCGCGCCGATCGTCGCGCCCGCCAACTCCACCGGATCCTGATCTCGCGGCCAGGTGAGGTGATGATCGGCCACGGTGGTCACCCCGCACAGCAGGGATTCGGCCAGACCCACCGCGGCAGCCGCAGCGGTGAGCTCCGGATCGACTCCGGTTGCGTTGTAGCGCCGGCCCATCCGCACCAGCCACTCACTCATGGGCAGGAACCTCGCGTCCGGTCGGGACCGGAACGCACTCTGCAGCAGGTGATGGTGCGCGTTGACCAGCCCCGGGGTGATGACACAGCCGGACACGTCGACGATCTCGCCCTCGCCGGAGTGCTCCTCCCCCACCACCCCGTCGGCGACGACGAGTCGCCCCCGGGTGACCGTCGACCCGTCGATCATCACCGCAAGTGCTCCGTCGAGCATCACCGAGGTCACAGTTCGAGGACCAATCGACCACTGGTGCAGCGGGATACGCAGATCATCATCGACTCGTTCTCGGACCGTTCCTCGGGTGAGAGGATCGAGTCGCGATGGTCCACCTCACCGCTCACCACACCGGCCTCACATGTCCCGCACACCCCCTCACGGCACGACGACGGTGCGACCACCCCACGCTCGTCCAGGACGTCGAGGATGCTCCGATCCTCCGGAACGGTGACCGTGACACCCGAAAAGGCAAGTGACAGTTCGAACTCCTGGTCGGGCGCAGCGGACATCACCGCCGCGGTGAACCGTTCGGTGAACGAGTCCACCGCGGGTTGCGGACCGCACGCCAGCGCGACAGCGTCGAGCATCGCCGGCGGGCCGCACGCATAGACCGCCGTCCCCCTGGGCAGTTCGTCCAGGGCAGCACCGAGGTCGAGTCGCCCGGACCGGCCCGATTCGTGGATCGTGACCTCGCCGGGATGCCGCATCAGGAGTTCGTCGGCGAACGCCATCTCCGCATGCGTCCGCCCGAGGTAGATCAGTCGCCACGGACGGCCCGCCCGAGCCGCCTGTTCGATCAGCGTGAGGATGGGGGTGATGCCGATACCGCCGGCGACGAAGACGTACCGCAACGCCCGTGTCAGGGCAAAGTGATTGCGCGGAGCGCTGATCAGGACCTCCGATCCGGCGGTCAGGTCGTCATGCGCGGAGATCGACCCGCCCCGACTGTCCGCGCGACGCTCGACGGCGATCCGGTAGGTGCTCGTCTCACCGGGCTCGGAACACAGCGAGTACTGCCGGATCGGACCGGCCGGGGTGGCCAGGTCGACGTGCGAGCCCGGCGTCCACGGCGGGAGCGCCTGACCGTCGGATCCAGCGAGGACGAACTCGTCGACACGTTCGGTCACGGCACGCCGCGACACCACTCGGACTCGGATGGGATTCTGAATCCCGTTGGATGACACTGACATCGGAGATCTCCTCGACACACGGATCTCTCACCGGACTCCCAGCCACAGGAACCACGCCCACAGTGGGAGGCTACGACGACGCCTGCACAACGATCAGATGTGCGGTGTCGGAACCGACGAGCCGCCACCTATGGGGAATGCCGCCAGCGTAATAAAGACTGTCGCCCTTGTGCAATTCGACGAATCGGCCCCCGAGGTCCACTTCGATATCACCGGCGACGACATGCAACCACTCGTCCTGCTCGTGCTGGAAGTGCTCCCCGTAATCCCTGCGGCTCAACGATTGTTCCTGCGGGTAGAACACGGCATCGCCGTTCACCAGCAAACGGGCGTATCCGGCGCCGTCCCCGGCCTGCGGCAGAGTCGCCCCCTCGCCCGAACGCACCAGCTGTGCGCCGTCGGGCGCCGACGCCGGGGAGTTCGCCGCGCGTGCCGGATCGGCCGCCAGCATCAGACTCACCTGCGTGGTGTCCAGCGCGCGCGCGATACGTTCCAGCGTGGTCATACTCGGCCGGGCGTAGCCGCGTTCGAGTTGCGAGAGAAACGGATGCGAGATACCGGCCTGCGCAGCGAGATTCGCCAGCGTGAGCCCATGGTGCTTACGCCGGCGACGGATCTCGGCACCCAGCGACACCTGAGCGCGATCCGGCTCGTCCAATGCCATGATCACCTGCCTTCCAGCAGAATCGGTCATTTTGGTTACACGCCTGCAGCTCTGGTTAACGTCGCGGCAACAGCGCATTCCTATATTCGGAGATGTTGACGTGGTCAACAAGTACCCGAAGTATCCCACTCCCGCCGCCCAGCCACAGCGGGACCACAGACACGCAGACCGGCGCGACGGCGCGCATCCGTCCAGCCCCGCAAGGGGTTTCACGTTCGTACGGGGGATCACCGATGCAGGCCGCTCAACCAGTCGCGGTGCCGGGCATCACCGGCGCGCTACCCGACGGCACGGTCGTCGACATCGAGTTGTCCCACGACCCCGACGGCGTGCGACGCGTGGCCGCCGTGTCACCCGCCACGGCGGCGACGCTCCATCCCGACGGCTGGCTCGACCTGAACGGGTTCGTCCTCACCGCGGCCGCGGCCGAACCCCACGCCCACCTCGACAAGGCCCTGTCCTGGCCCGAGATCAAATCCCCCCCGGGCGACCTCACCGCCGCGATCGCCTCGTGGCGGGCCGGCAGCCTCCGATTCGAGGAGGACTCGTTCCGCCGCCGCGCACTCGCGGCCACCTCGGCCATGCTGCGCAACGGGACCACCGCGGTCCGGACGCACGCCGACGTCCTGCCGCACGAGGATCCCCTTCGTGCCGTGCGGGCACTCGTCGACGTCCGCGACTCCCTCCGCGGCCTGATGTCGATCCAGGTGGTCGTGCTCCCCAATCCACTCACTCCCACGGCACACATCGAGGCAGCGCTCGACGCCGGGGCCGACCTCCTCGGCGGTGCCCCGCACGTCGCCGACGACCCTCTCGCCGAACTCACCCGCCTGCTCGATCTCGCGGAGGCCCGTCAGATCGGCGTCGACCTTCACGCCGACGAGTTCCTCGACGGTGACCACCTGACCATCGAGGCCTACGCCGACCGTGTCGCCGACTGGCCGGCCGATCGCATCCGCACCGCGGGCCATTGCTGCCGGTTGGACACCCTTCCACCCGACGACCTCGAGCGTGTGGCGAAAGCCCTGGCACGGGCGTCGGTGTCGGTCATCGCGCTGCCGGTCACCAACCTGTATCTCCAGGGCCGGACCGGCCCGTCCGCCGGACGCCGCGGCATCACCCCCATCGAGGTGTTGCGCGACCACGGGGTCCTCGTCGCAGGCGGTGCCGACAACATCCGCGACCCGTTCAACCCCGTCGGCCGAGCCGACCCGCTGGAGACCGTGTCGCTTCTGGTCACCGCGGCACATCAATCACCCGACACCGCAATGCAACTCGTCACCGACAATGCGCGTGCGGTACTGGGTTGCGAGCCCGCAGGCCCGGTTGTCGGGGCCCGCGCGGATCTCCTCGCGGTGCGCGGGACCGACCTCGTCGAGGTGATCGCGTCTGCTCCGGCCGATCGGGTCGTCATCGTGAACGGGACACCGGTCTCCCGAACCGAGACCACGACGTGGACGGCCACCCCGGAGGATCTCGCGATCACGCGGGGCATCCAGAACCTCACCGCCCCAACCCTTGTCGAGATGGAGAGATGATGAGCTCATCAACAACGACCGCGCGCCCGGCACTCGGTCATCCGCTCGTCGGTTTCGAACACGTAGACCTCACCTATCCCGACGGCACCGACGCGCTCCGCGATGTCAGCCTGACCGTCCGCGAAGGCGAGTTCGTCAGTGTGGTCGGTCCTTCCGGCTGCGGAAAGTCGACGCTGCTGCGGTTGTCGTCGGGTCTGGAGACGGTCACCGGCGGCTATATGCAGAGCGGCGCCGAACGCATCGGCTATGTGTTCCAGGACGCCACCCTCCTACCGTGGCGATCCGTCGCCGACAACGTGGCGCTCCTCGGCGAGCTCGACGGCATGCCGCGCGGCGATCGCCGCGAGCGTGTCCGGGCCGCCCTGGACACGGTCGGACTCAACGGATTCGAGGAGCATCTGCCCCACATGCTGTCGGGCGGCATGCGGATGCGGGTCTCCCTCGCCCGGTCGCTGACCCTCGACCCCGACCTGTTCCTGTTCGACGAACCGTTCGCCGCACTCGACGAACTCACCCGTGAACGCCTGGGCACCGACCTCACCGAGTTGTTCGCCGCCAAGGGTTTTGCGGGCCTGTTCATCACGCACTCGGTCGCCGAGGCCGCATTCCTGTCCACCCGCGTGCTGGTCATGTCGGGGCGCCCGGGGACCATCGTCGACGAGTTCGAGATCCCGTTCGATTTCCCACGCTCACCGGACCTGCGTTTCGAGCCGGAGTTCGGTGCCATCGCCGGTCGCATCTCACGCGCACTGCGGGAGGCACATTCATGACCACCCCGAACACCGGGGCCACCCCGAACACCGAGGCCCCCATGCGCACCGAGAAGTCCACCGACCCGGTCGATGACAAGTCGACCACCGAGATGACCGTCGCGACGACGTCGCAGGGCCGCAAACGGCCGCGCAGGAAGGTGAGCGGGGTGATCGCCCCGCTCGTCGTGCTGGCTGTCGTGATCGGACTCTGGTACCTGGTCAGCTACGCATTCCTCGACCCCGGCCGCCGGTTCCTGATGCCGCCGCCGCACAAGGTGGTCACCGAGGGACTCTTCGGCCCGGCCGCGCAGGCCATGTGGGAAGCACTCAGCCGCACGGCCACGGTCGCACTGACGGGTCTGGCGATCGCCGCGGTCATCGGCATCGTGTGGGCCGTCATCATGTCGCAGTCGCGGCTGATGGAGAACGCCCTGTTCCCTTATGCCGTGATACTCCAGTGCATCCCGATCCTGGCCCTCGTCCCGCTGGTCGGCTTCTGGTTCGGGTTCGGCTTCAGTGCACGGGTTTTCGTCTGCGTGCTCATCTCCCTGTTCCCGATCGTGTCCAACACGCTGTTCGGGTTCCGGTCCGTCGACCGGCAGATGCGGGATCTGTTCGCACTGCGCCATCCCAGCCGGCTCACCGTCCTGCGCAAACTCGAGTTCCCGGCCGCGATGCCCGCCATCTTCGCCGGACTGCGGATCTCGGCGGGACTGTCGGTCGTCGGTGCGATCGTCGGTGACTTCTTCTTCAAGCAGGGCAGTCCCGGCATCGGCATCCTGATCGACAACTACCGGTCACGGCTGCAGGCCGAAGAACTGTTCGCCTCGATCGTGCTCGCGTCCCTGCTCGGCGTCGTCGTGTTCTGGCTGTTCGGCTGGCTCGGCAATCGTGTCGTCGGCCGCTGGTACCAGCCTTGATCCTCCCATCCCCTCCTTGACCGCTGTACTTCCTTGACCGCCGTACTTCCATGACCGCCGTCCGACCCCGTCTCTCACATCCCTGCCACCGAAGAGGAAGTCCCATGAGCACACCCACCTGGCGTCGCCTGTCCAAGACCACCGGGATCGCCGTCCTGGCCGCGGCCCTCGCATTCACCGCGGCCTGCGGCTCCGGTGATGCCACCGAATCCTCCGGGTACACCGGTGCCGTCGGGCCGGTCGACCTCAGCGCGAACTGTCCCGAGAAAGTCATCGTCCAGACCGACTGGAATCCCGAGGCCGAGCACGGCCACCTCTACCAGCTGCTCGGCCCGGACCCGTCGATCAGCGCGGGAGACAAGCGTGTCGTCGGTCCGCTGTTCGACCGTGGCGAGTACACCGGCGTCGACATCGAGATCCGGGCGGGCGGTCCGGCCATCGGCTTCCAGTCGGTGACCTCGCAGATGTACTCCGACCCCGAGATCCTGCTCGGCTACGTCGACACCGATCAGGCGATCCAGAATTCGGAGGCCAACCCGACGATCGGGGTGATGGCGCCGCTCGACATCAGTCCGCAGATGATCATGTGGGATCCGGCGACCTACCCGCAGGCGAAGGGCATCGGCGACCTCAAACCCACCAACGCGCGGGTCCTCTACTTCGAGGGGGCCACCTACATGGACTACCTGACCGGAGCCGGAGTCCTCTCCCCCGAGCAGGTCGACGGCAGCTACGACGGCACGCCGGCCAACTTCGTCTCCGACGGCGGCAAGACAGCCCAGCAGGGTTATGCCAGCTCCGAACCGCAGGTCTACCAGGAGGAGGTCGAGGGCTGGAAGAAGCCGGTCGAATACCAGCTGGTGCACGAGGTCGGCTTCCCCACCTACAAGTCGGCGATGTCGGTGCGCGCAGACGCGTTGGAGGACAACGCCGCCTGCCTCGAACAGCTCGTGCCCGTGCTGCAGCGCGGCGTCGTCGATTACATGAACTCGCCGGAGGATGCCGACAAGGTCATCCTCGAAGCGGTCGAGCAGTACGACACCGGCTGGGTCTACTCCCAGCGCAACGCCGACTACGGCCGCCAGACCATGGCCGACCTGAAGCTCGTGAGCAACGGCCCCGACGGTGCCGTCGGCGACTTCGACACCGCTCGTGTCCAGCGGGTCATCGACGTGACCGGACCGATCTTCGCCAAGCAGGGCACCCCCGCCGCAGCCGGTCTGACACCGGATTCGGTCACCACCAACCGCTTCATCGACACCTCGGTGGGCCTGCCGTCATGACCGCGCCGGTGGTCGCGGTCAGCACCGACGACGGGCGACCCGACTTCGGCCCCGGCGACGTGGACGCGCTGTTCGACGACCTGCTCGCGATCGTCGGACCGCGCGGCATCACGTCCCTGCCCCGCGCCCTCGAGCGCGCGGGGCGGGACGGCTCGGGTATGAGTCCCATCCTGTCCGCGCAGGACCTCGGGACGCCGGATCTCGTGTGTTATCCGCGGACAGCCGATGTGGTGCCTGCCATCGTCCGCGCGGCGGTGGCCCGCGGCGTCCCGATCACCACCCGGGGAAAGGGCACCGGGAACTACGGGCAGGTGATCCCCCGGTTCGGCGGGCTCGTCCTCGACATGACCTCCCTGACCGAGATACACAGCACCACCGAACGATTCATCACCGCTGCGGCCGGGGCGCGGATGATCAATCTGGAGCAGGCCGCCTGGGCCCGGGGCAGCCAGCTCTGGATGTATCCGTCGACCGTGCAGTCGACGCTGGGCGGCTTCCTCGGTGGCGGCTCGGCCGGCACCGGGACGATCGTGCACGGCCGCAACCACGAGGGTTTCGTCGATGCCCTCGACGTGGTGTACGCGACCGACGACGCCGAGCTCGTTCATCTCGAGGGTGACGACGCGCAACCGTTCGTGCACACCTACGGGGTCGCCGGAATCATCGTGAGCGCCTCGGTGCGCGTCGAACCGTTACAGCAGTGGCGTTGCGTCTACGCCAGTTTCGGTTCCCACCGCGAGGCCTTCGACGCCGCGTTCCGGGTGTCGACGATCGAACCAGGGCCGCGGCTGCTGTCGGCGGACGGGCCGGTGATCGTCGACGCCCTACCCGACGACCCCGCCCTGGTCCGCGGACGGGCGAGCGTGCGCGGCATCATCGACGCCCGGGCACTCGAGGAGGCCACCGATCTGCTCGTCGCCGGCGGCGGTCGCATCGAGGCGGTCCGGGAGGGTATCGCCGAGACCGTGAAACTGTCGACGCTGTCCTACAACCACCCGACGTGGTGGTTGCAGAAGGCACAGCCCGACAAGTGGTTTCACATGGAGGTCCGCGGCAACGCACTGGTCAGCCGCCTCGACGAGGTCGAAGCCGTCTACGACGGCGGCATGCTGCACCTCGAGGTCGGCCACCAGATGATGTTCGGGATGCTCAACGGGATCTTCACCGGGCCCCAGCAGGTGATCGACGGAGTCGCCGCGCTCGAAAGCCTCGGCGTCGGAGTGCATTCCCCACATCAGTGGTACGTCGACCTCGACGCCGACCGCGTCCGGGCACTGGCCCGCCGGACCGACCCCAAGGGACTGCTCAACCCAGGAAGGTGGATGTGACCGAAGCAGAGGCGAGTGGGACCCGGCGATACGCCGAGCTCACCACCAAACAGATCGAGACCGCGCTGTCGCGGGATTCGATCCTGGTGCTGCCGAGCGGCGCCATCGAACCGCATGGCCCACACCTGCCGCTCGCCACCGACCTCATCGTGGCCGAGGCGGTCGCGGCCGCGGTCGTCGAACGCGGAGCCGCTGCCGGAGAGGATGTCTGGTTGTTACCGGCTCTCGGCTACACGAAGTCCGACGAACATGCCCGGCTTCCGGGAACGATCTGGCTACGCGCCTCGACGCTGTTCGAGACCATCGTCGACATCGGCGCGTCGATCGCGCAGACCCCGGCGCGGCGTCTGCTGTTCGTCAACGCGCACGGCGGCAACTCGGCCCTGATCGAGGTCGCGGCACGAGAACTGCGCCGACGGTTCGACCTGCAGACATTCTTCACCTCGGGTCCGGGGCAACCCGGCCCCACCGAGCGCGGTCTCGGGATTCATGCGGGCTGGGCCGAGACGTCGATGATGTTGCATCTTCGTCCCGACCTGGTGCACATGGACAAAGCGGTGCCTGCCGTGGCCGATGCGGTCGCCGACGCCACCCACATCGGATTCACCAAGCAGGTCAAATTCGGTTGGCTCTCCACCGACTTCGTCGAATCCGGCGTGATCGGCGACCCCACCGGGGCCGACGCCGACACCGGTGCGAAGCTCTTCGACGAGCGCGTCGACGCCCTGGTCGCCGCACTTCCCGAGATCGCCGGCTTCGACCCCGGCCTGGTCGGCCCCCGATGATCACCAGCGGAACACACTTCGGAACCGATTGCGCGGCCGAGGATCAGCTCTCCATCGACCCGATGGTGCTGCTGAACATGTGGCTCCCCGCACCCGACGCCCCTCGCCCGCTCATGGCGCTGGCGACCTGTGGGCGCGACGGATATCCGCGGGTCCGGCACGTCCTCCTCAGCGAGGCCGACGACACCTCGATCTACTTCCACACCGACTCGCGGTCCTCGAAGGTCGCCGAACTGGCCGACACCCCGCGCGCCTCGATCGCGGTCGCGTGGCCCGAACAGGGCCGGCAGGTCGTCGCCCACGGGGACGTCCGCCGCGCTCCCGATGGCGAGTTACGGCAGGTCTTTTCACGCCGGAACCGCTACCTACAGCTGCTGGCGTGGCTGAACGACGACGACCTGGCGTCGCGACCACCGGACGAGCGCAGGCGCCGGTGGGCCGAGTTCGATGACACCCACGCGGATCTGACCCCACCGGAGACGTGGACTGGATTCGCCGTCGATCTGCAGGAGGTCACCTTCTGGCGTGGTGACCCCGACGGCCCATCGCAGCGAATCCGCTTTGCCCGCAACGGAGATGAACGGAATCCGGAAGAATGGAACCCACAAGAATGGAACCCGGAGGTACTACCCGGATGACCGGTACTTATCACAACGCGCTGATCCTGCCGGTGACCGGCGAGGTGCCCTGGTTCTGGGGCTGGCTGTCGGTCGACGAGGACGGCCGGATCTCCGGCATGGGCGAGGGTGCACCGCCCGCCGACGCCCCGCTACCCCATCACGATCTCGACGGTTGTTTCCTCGCACCCGGTTTCGTGTCCGCGCACAGCCACATCTACACCGGCGGCATGCGCGGCGTCGCCCCGAACAGCCCGCTCTACGAATGGGTCAGCCTCAACGGCCGGATGCTCCTCGGCGCCGAGATCGACGACATCTACTGGATGACCTTGGCCGGCGGTCTCGACCATCTCGCGTCCGGGATCACCTCGGTGTACAACTTCACCCAGTCGCGCGTCATCTCCCAGTTCGACTACGAACAATCGGTCCTCAAGGCGGCCCGTGTCCATCCCGCCGAGTTCGTCACCGCGCAGGTCGACGGACTCGACGCATCGGGCATCCGGTTCGTCACCAGTGTGCGGCTCGACGACGAACAACTCGACGAGACAGATGCCTTCGCCGGATTCGACGCGGTGATGGCGCACCTCGAGACCGTGCACCCGGACCGCAATCTCGGTGGCTCGGTCTACGGTGCGGTGCAGTGGTCGTCGTCGCCGGCAACCGCCGAACGTGAACGCGCCCTGATGGACCGGTACGGGATCACCAACCAGGCGCATTTCGTGGAGACCGCCGAACAGATCGAGATCCAGCAGGCCAAGTTCGACTGGTACGACGCCGCAGGCGTGCTGGGCCCCGGGTTCGCCTTCGGGCATTTCGTCCACCCGACCGAGGAGATGGTGGCGCGGGTGCGCGAGACCGGGTCGGCGGTGGTGTGGCAACCGATGTCCAACGGCCGGTTGGGTTCGGGGATCGCCGATGTGCCTCGCCTGCTGCGGGATTCGATCACCGTCGGCATGGGCGTCGACGACCAGTCCTGTACCGATGTCTCCGATCCGTTCGAGAACATGCGCACCGGCCTGTTCCTGCAGCGTGGCAAGCACAGCGATCCGGCTCTGCTCACACCCTCGGATGTGCTTGCGCTGCACACGATCGGATCGGCGTCGGCCATCGGGGTCGCCGATCGGGTGGGGTCCCTGGAAGTGGGCAAGTTCGCGGACCTGCTGGTGGTCGACCCACGCTCGCCGCATCTCGGCCCCATCTGGGATCCCGTGGCCACCTATGTGCTGGCGTGCGGTCTACGCAACCTGCGCACCGTCATCGTCGGCGGATCGCCGGTGTGGGACCGCGACCTCACCGATCCCGTCCGGGAGCGCGCCGACCACGAACTCACCGAACGGATGATCACCTCCGCCGCACAGTGCGGCATCCATCCCGCCGATCACACCCGGCGCAACGCCGACGCCCACCGATCGGTGTAGTCGGCGATGCGGGTGTCGGTGGTGTAGGTGGAATCGATCAGGTACAGGCCGGGCAGCGGGCACACGGCGCCGAGTTCGACGAGCACCGGCTTCAGCAACAGGTCCGGCGACCGGACGGTCTCCACTGCGGCGTCGATCTTCTCGTCACCCCACCCGAGCAGGCCCGGCCCGAGCTCGATCACGTCGACGATGTGATCGGCTGCCGCACCGGTCAAGGACTCGACCAGCTTCGTCGCCGCGTCGAGAGTGCGTGAACCGGGTTTGGGATTCCCGGCGACAACGGTGGTGATCATGAACGTGTCCCTCCTGGGTTCGGTGGTCTCCGGCTCAGTGCTCCGAGGTACTCCTGGGTCCGCGCCAGGGACCAGACCTCGGCCATCTTCTGTTGGATGTCGAACAGGTTGGCCTGGTGGATTGCCGGATCGCGATCTCCCACAGCCTCTTCGACGACGATCGGGACGAAGCCGTGCTGCATGGTGTCGAGCGCGGTCGCACGGATACACCCGCTGGTCGACAACCCCGCCAGGAACACCGTATCGATCCGGAGCGAGTTGAGGTACGAGTTCAGGCTCGTCCCGAAGAACGCGCTCGCATACTTCTTGGTGACCAGCAGTTCCTCGCCCCGGGGTTCGAGGCCCTCGATCAACTCACCGAACGGACTGCCCTCGCAGAAGGCGACCAACGCCCCGGACTTGCGGAAGAAGACCCCCGCGTCGGCGCCATCGGCGCGCAACCGGACCTCGGTCACCACGACCGGGATTCCGGCCGCGCGGGCCGAGGCCAGCAGGATCCTCATCGCCTCGACGTTCTGCTCGACACCGGCGTACAGCGCGCAGTCCTCGTCGATGTACGCGCGCGCGGGATCGACGAGGACGAGAGCGGGACGCTCCCCGGGCTGCAGTTCCTGCCCGAAACCGGCCCGGGCGTAGTCGGCAGCCTGCTCGGCGCGGTCCGGCGCTCCCACCGTCTCCGGTGAACCGGCGGTGTCTGTCATGCGGACTCCTTCATCGACTCGTGCCCGGCGGTCACCGGCACACCGGATTGTTCCGCGACGGGCATCGACCGGCGCGGAAATGCCAGGCAGACAGCGATTCCCACCGCCGAGAGTATCGCGAGCACCATGCCCGCGATCTGCAGGTTGCCGACGAACCGGGCCAGTTCCGCGCCGTCGAACAGAGCCGGCGATCCGGCGTAGGACTGACCACACAGAGCGCGGTGGCCAGCGTGAACACCGTCAGGCCCGACAGATACAGCGGACGTCGGCCGATGATGTCGGCGAGCCGCCCGAACACCAGGATCAGCGCGGTGGTGACCACCATGTAGCCCAACAGGATCCACGTCGACTGCGCGGGCGTCGCATCCAGCTCGCGACTGAGGGTCGGCAATGCCACGGTCAGTCCGCTCATGGCGACGAACACCGCGATCACACCGACACTGGTGGCGGCGAAGACCCGCCACGGATGCGGATGCCGGTGTGGTGGTTGCGGGTGGTGTGGATGCCGCTGTGATGAATAGTGCTGTGTCACCGACAGATACCGGCGGTGAGGTCGGCGAACAACGAGACCACGTCCGCGCGGCGGTCACGCCGCAACGGCAACGCCGCCCGTACCTGCGCGACGCGGTCGAGGTCGATGGTGACGCGCAGGGTCTCTCCCGAACGATGTGCGGGTGCCCGGGCCACGATCTCACCGTCGGGCGCGATGACGCACGACAGTCCGAAGTAGTCGACGGTCGCGCCGTTCAGCGTCTCCGGGCCCGCGCGGTTCGCGGCAATGACCCATGTCTGCGATTCCAGTGCGCGCGTCTGCAGTTCGGCCAGAAAGAGATCTTCGCGGGAGCCGAGGGAGGACACCACGGCCAGCATGACCTCGGCACCGAGCGCGCGTGCCACCGCCCAGTACTCGGGGAATGTGCGGTCGTAGCAGATGACGCAACCGATGCGGATGCCGTGCAACTCCGCCGTCGCCGGTGACGGCCCGGGCGCGAAATGGTACTTCTCGTCGATGTCGACACCACTGACCTTGCTCGCCGGTAGCGACAGCTTGCGGTAGGCGGGCATGTGCCCGCCGCCGGGTGTCCGCCAGTCGACGATCTCACCGGCGGAGTCGATCAGGACGACGGAGTTGTGTGTCGTCCCGTCGGCGGTCCGCTCGTAGGTGCCGAACGCGATGGCGCAGCGGCGTTCCCGTGCGAGCGCGCCCAGTCGTGCGGTCGCGTCACCGGGGATTGTCTGAGCCCACGACGTCCGGTCGGTGTCGTGACTGGTGCAGAAGTAGGGCGTGGTGATCAGTTCGGGCAGGACCACGAGGTCGGGCGCCGACCCTGCTCTCCCTCCCTCTGCCCCACCGCTTTCCGACCCGCCTCCGGTTGCGGCTGAGTCGACCGCTGCGACAAGACGGGACAGGTTGTCCGCGATGTCCTCGGTGAGCTCTCCGATCTGAACGACGGCGACGTCGAGTGTCCGGGCTGTCACGCTGCGGCCGAGGTGGCTCCGCGGCACTTCAGCAACGGCTGGATTCGGGTGCCGAAGTCCTCCACGCCGGTGACGAAGTCGTCGAAGGTGAGCATGATGCCCTTGACCCCTTCGAGTTCGGCCACCTGATCGAGCATCTTCGCAACCGTCTCGTAGGAGCCGACCAGGGTGCCCATGTTGAAGTTCACCGCCCCCTCGGGCAGCGAGATCGTCTTGGCGGTCGAACCGTCGTCGGCGCCGGCGTCGGCGGCGGACTCGTCGGCCATGTACCCGAGCGCGGCGAGGTCGGCGTTGTCGTGGTAGTCGTGCCACTTCGCCATTGCGGCGTCGTCGGTCTCGTCGGCGATGATCATGAACAGTGCCATCGCGCCCACGTCACGCCCGGACTCCCTGACGGCCGCAACGAGGTTCGAGGTGGCGTCCTGCAGGGCCAGTGGGGTGTTGACGCCCGAACCGAGAATGAGCCGAGAACGGGGTCGGCGCGCCTAGGCCGTGGCGATCGGCCGATCGGGCCGAGTCCGGCTCCGGAGAAACGTGATCGTCACCGTGGTGACCACGAGCGCGACGATTGTTCCGACCGCCACGGCGACGACGGCGGGCGTTTCACCCTGCGCCGTCGCGAAGATCCCGAGGAACGCCCAGATCAGGGTCAGCGGGTATGCGATCAACACGGACCCGAACGCGGCGGTGACCGCCAGACCGAAGACCGCACACGCCAGCAGGATGGCCAGCTGCCAGCCGAGGGACTGCGGATCGGCGAGGTCGGCACCGATGGCTGCCGCCCAGTTCTGGAAGACCGCGGCAGTCGCCCAGGCGGCATAGATGCCGACGAGGATGCGGGTGAGGTTGGTCAGCCAGGCGGGTGCCGAATCGTCGGCGGGCCCCGCGGCGATACGGGCGGCGTCGATCAGCACGACGGTCATGACCGTCAGCACGATCGGGGTGACCCACGTCCACTCCGCGGCGGACACCAGAATCCACACCGCGGCGCCCGCGAAGGCGATGCCGAGGTCGACCAGCAGCCGGCGCCCGTCGCCGGTGCCTCCGCTCTTCCACCCCAGCGTGCCCTTCCACACCACCGTGCCCTTCCACACCACCGCGAGCGCGAACACGATCGACAGGAGATAGATGACGCTCCAGATCGAGAAGGTGTAACCCTCCGGGGTGATGAGGAGGTCGGTCGTCGACTCGTTGGGCGAGGCACCGACCCCGGAGAACGGGACGACCGGTGCGACGACCTGCGCCACTGCGAGAGCCACGACGAGCCAGGCGATCGGTCGCGAGATGCCCACGGACGATGCCTGTGCCGGTGATGGTCGGGTGCGAGAGGTCATGACCTCCAACGTAGGCACTGCCGCGGGCTTTTCGCAGCATCGACTCCTGACCTGCGCCGACCGTTGTTCTCAGATCGCGCGTTCTCAGATCGCCGAGCCGACCTCATGCCGGTCCGATACCGCTGTCGCCGGTGGGCTGGCCGTGCGTCCCCGACGCACCACCAGCCCGATCGCGATCACGGCCACGATCGCATAGACCACGCCGATCGCAATGGCCCCGCCGACCGTCCCGGCGGCCTGTCCGGCGATACCGTCGAGCACCACCATCACGCCCGCACCGCTGTAGGCGAACGCGGAGAACAGTGCCGCCACACGGCCCTGCTCGAGCGCGGAGAGTCCGACGGTGATGTAGGCCAAGGCCACTCGGTAACCACCGGCCTGTCCGATGCCGCCGATGACCGTGCCCAACAGGATCACCTCGAGCCGGCCGAGCACCAGACCCACCACCGCGATCGACCAGCCGACGACCAGCAGGGCCCCGACGGTCGGCAGGGTCGTGACCATCCGCACGCCGACCCCGGCGAGGCTCGCGGACATCGACACCAGCAGACACGCGCCGCCCACGCACTGCGCGACGAGGAGCGAATCGCTCGCGCCGGTCGCCAGGATCGCGTTGGGCATCGCCCCCACCGCGAGCGCACCGATCGCCCACGCCAGCGCGCCGATGAGATAGGCGCCGGGATCACGCTTGCGCGGGGTGGTGACCGCCACGTCGAGGTCACCGGTGAGCGCAGACGAGGGTGCCGGAGTCATGGCGTCGTCGACCGGCAGCGGATCACTCGCGGGCGCAGTGAGTTCGGGCCTGAGGAGATCAGGTGCCGCCCGCAGTCCCGCGAACAGGAACCCGAGACAGATCGTCATGGCCACGGCATGGATCGCGTACACCGTGATCAGCTGCCAGGGCAGGAACACCGCGATCGCGATCGCGGCGACGAGCCCGGTGCCGGCACCGATGAGTGAGCCCGACGCGATGAACGACCGGCCGCGCTCGCCGCGCGCAGCGACCATGATCGCCGCGGCGGCCCCGGTACTCAGTGCCACCGAGGCGCCGGTGAGAAACCGCCCCGGGAAGAGGAGCCACTCCACTGAGGCGCCCACGATCTGGAGGAGATCGCCGACGATCGCCGCGAGAAAGGCGATGGGCAGGACCTTTCGGCTGTGACGGATGAGGGGACCTCGGGCCGAGATCAGCAGGATGAGGATCAGTGCGGCGAAGTACGTGGCGAACAGCACCGACGCCGCCGCGGGCCCGAACCCGTGTGTGTCCATGTAGCCGGGCAGCAACGGCGTCATCGCATTGGAGCCGCAGATCGCGAGGATGAACCCGACCCCGGATGCCCCGGAGAGCAAACGGATTCCGGGATCAGGACGCATGGGGGTTCGCATACGCCGTACTCAATCCGATGGCTGTAACCGGAGGGCAACCTGGTCGTGGCGGCCGTATTGCGCACCTCTGCAACCGGATGCCGGGTCGCTGACCTGCCGTGATGGTTCCGACGGCGCCGACCCCGCCGGTCGTGCGTGGCTCAGCCCACCGGGCGGAGCCCCGAATATTTCTCCGCCACCCGAGGCGGCGTCATCTCTCGCACGCTCGTGATCCCGGCGGTCGACGCTTCGGTGGTGGCGTCGGGATCGTCGATCTCCCAGTCGAGGAAATCGTGGAGATCGCCTGCCATCTCGACGATGACGTCCCGGAGTTCGAGCGGCTCGAGCCAACGATCGGGAATCACACCGACGCCGTCGCGGGCACCGAGGAGATTGCCGGTGATCGCTCCGGTGGAGTCGGAGTCGCCGTCGTGATTGACCGCGATCACCACCCCGTCCTCGAAGTCCCGTGCGACGAGTGCGCAGTAGATCGAGATCGCCAGGGCTTCCTCACCCACCCACCCTTCGCCGAGTCGCGCGATGGCCTCTCGGTGCGAACAGTCCGACGCGGCGAGCGCTTCCGCCGACTCGATCGCGGCAAGGGTCTCCTCGTGGTCGGGCCGCACGCGCAGGACGGCCTTCGCCTCGGCCAGGGCCTCGTCGAGCGTCGCGCCGGTCACGAGGTCCCGGATCAGAACCGCGAGAACGCCTGCGCTGAGTGATCCGGACGGGTGCCCGTGGGTCAGCCCCGCGAGAGCGGCACCGAGATCGAAGGTGCCGGCCGGCGACCAGTCCGCGCGCGCCGCGAACAACCCGACCGGGGCGACACGCATTACCCCGCCGCACCCCTTGCTGTCGTTCGACGCGGGTTCGCCCGGCCGCATGGTCCTGCGTAGAGCGTCGAGGCACGTGTTGCCGGGGGCACGCCGGCTGTGCAGTTCCCGGTGGCTCATCAGCCAGCTCGATCGCTCGCTCATCGGGAGCACGCCGTGCCGCGGGTGCCCGCCCTGCGTGATGAACCACCGCAGATATGCCCGCGCGGTCATGGCGGCGTAACAGGAGACGCCTCCCGCACAGTCACGAACCCATGCTCTGAGCAGGCCCTCCGCGGTGAACAGGGTCATCTGGGTGTCGTCGGTGATGGTGCCCAGCCCGCCGTACGCCTCCGCGTACGAGGTGATGCCCGGCTCCCCGAACCGCTCGACGATGCCATCGCGCGACAAGAACTCGACCGACCCGCCGAGCGCGTCGCCCACCGCACCCCCGAGCAGACATCCCACATACTGATCCATCGTCGGCCCCCTGCACTTCCCACGGCGTTCCACCCATGTTCACACGCGCGGCCGAGATTCGCCCGGTGGACGGCCCTGGTCGACGCGAGGTGACACCAGTCGAACATCCGTGCGAAAATGTCCGGGTGGGTATGCAGTGGATTGGCGGCGACAACGGCCAACCACACCGACCGGCGTTCGTGCGGGTCGGCCACAAGGCGGTGCTCATCGATCTGGGCGCCCTCTACCCCAACGCACCCCACTTCACCGGCGAGTATCACCCCGACGGCCTGCAGATCAGGTCCGTGCACCTCGGCGTGCTCACCGAGTGGGGCCGGGACGAGTGGGGGGCCTGGTTCGGCAAGGTGACCTACACGATCACCGCCAAGGACCGGCAGGAGAAGGTCACGCACTGGGTGCCCTCGTGGGCGTTGCGGCCCGCCGGCGATCCGCCGGTGTCCCGTTGCTGAGCCACCCCGGTCTGTCTCGGCGATCGCCGAGGCGGCACCGGCGCGTTCCTCCGGCACAGCCGACGGGCGTCACGCGCCTACGGCAGGTCCACCTTGCTCGCCAGCCAACGGCCGTCGACGTTCTCCATGGTCATCAACACACGGCTTCGGTCGACGCGCGGTTCCGGGCTCGCGGTGTTGGTGATCGACTGATCGACGAACAGCATGACCACCACCCGCTGGGTCGTCGCCGACTTCACCCCGGCGTCGATGACGACGCCCTTGCTGGTGGCCTTGTTGTCGACGAGCATCTGCTTCAGCTGACTACTCGATCGTGAGTACATGTCCTTGAACTCCCCGGTCGCACCGCCGAGCACCTCGGTGAAGTTCTGGTCGATGCTGGCGGAGTCGATGCTGGTCAGCGTGACGGCGTAGTCCTTGGCGGTGGCCACGGCCTGCTGCTCGGCCTGGTTGATCGCATGGTTTTCGTAGAGCGTCCAACCCGCGTAACCCCCACCGGCGAGCAGGGCGACGATCGCGAGGACCGCGACGATCCGGCGAGGGTTCAACAGACCGGCCAGTCGCCCCGCACGTATCACGGGACGTCGACGCGGCGTGGCCTTCTTCGCCGTGGTCTCGTTCGCCGTGGTCTCGTTCGCCGTGGACTCGTTCGCCGTGGTCTGTGGTGCGTCCGACGCCTCGGCGTCGCCGACCTCGATCTCGGTGGTCTGCGCGGCAGTCCCGGTCGAGACGTCGTCGACCGCCGATTCTTCACGGGATCGTCGGGACCCGCCCCCGCCCACGGGAGACTTCTTCACGACGTCCTTGCCCCGTGGCGTCTTGGTGCCGGTCGTCTTGTTCGTCGTGGCAGTGCTCACGGTCTCACCTCTCGGTCGGATACGGATGGTCTAGTTGAAGTGGATGTCCGGACCGCCGAACGGTGTCGGAATGGTCTGCGGCCCACGCGGAGTCGGGTCGGTTCGGGCGTGGGGATCGCTGCCGGGTCTCGGCAGGTTCGTGTCGTCTCCCGGCGGTCGTGGCGCCGCACCCGCGCCGCGCGGAAGGAGTTCGGTGTTCTTGCAGTGCGTGTTGAGGAATGGCTCCGGGAAGTCCGGTCGTGACGGCGCCGATCGCGGAAGGTCGTAATCGCATGGGACGCGCGGGAAGACGTCGACACTGCCCCACAGGCCGCCGTCGCGGAAAGCTGTGCTGATCGCGTCCAGTGCCGACCCGGAGCGCTGCGTCGGGAAGAAGAACTCCCGCAGTGCCGGGACGCGCAGGTACGCCATCTGCGACACCGTGACGAGGTTGCCCAGCAACTGGACCATCGTCGGCGAGTTGTCGGTGAACAGCTGATCGACGTCGCGCAGTGTGGCCGGCGTCTGATCGAGCATCTGGCGGAAGCCCGCGTCCATGGAACCCACACCGGCGAGCGAGGATCGGAGGTTGCCCGCGGTCGCCCGCAGACCGGGAGCCGTGTCCGCGAGTGTGGTGAGCACGACCTTGCTGGTGCGGATGACATTGACGGTCTGTGGCAGCACCGAATCCAGCGTCGACACGAGGAACGTTCCTCCTCGCACGATGTCGCGCAGCTTCTGCGCGCCTTCCTCGCCGGTGCCGAGCTCGTCCATGATGAGCGTCAGCTGGTCGGTGTCGATCTGTGCGAGAGCAGGATCCATGTTCTCCAGCAGCGTGGCCATCGGCACCGGGGTGGTGGTGCGCTTCTCCTCCACGACCGTCCCGTCGGTGATGAACGGTGCCGAATCGGTGGACGGCCGGAAGTCGAGGAACTGTTCGCCGGCCGGCGACAGACTCGACACCCGGACCTCCCCGTCGGCCGGGATCTTGATTCCTGCGTCGATGGTGGCGACCACGTGCACCCCGTCGTCGTCGATGCGCACGGCGTCGACGCGGCCGACCGGCACGCCGCGCAGCGTCACGTCCTGATTCGGCAGCAGGCCACCGGATTGCGCGAGTTCGACCTCGACGCGGATGTGCGACGCGGTCGGATCACGCTGCAGGGTGTCGAGCATCAGGTATGCGACACCGACGACAAGAATCGTCAGGAGACCCAGCACCGACAACCAGTTTCGACGACGGCGGCCCCAGTCCACCGCGGCGACGATGCCGCGTGCTCCGGTCTCGACGAAGCCGGGGCGCGCGCTCATCGCGGAGCCCCCGGCTCGACGTGCTGCCGCAATCGCATCAATGTGAGCGACAGCGATCCGACGAACTGCTCCCAGTCACGAACATCCGGGAGGCGCGACCCCGGGTCACCGCGATGATTCGGATCGTCGAAGGCGCCGATTGCGAACTGGGAGATCGCGACATCCGTGTGCCCCGAAGTCGCGTTGGTCAGTTTGACGATCGGACCGAGGAGGCGGTTGACCGCGTCGAGGCTGGCCCCGGGTGCCGTGGCCGCGGCGTTCAGCGACGCGGCGATCCGGTTGATGTCGTCCATCATCCCGCCGGCGGCGGTCCCCTTCACCGAGGGGAACGCGCCGAGTTGCCGGATGACCCGGTCGACCTGTTCGACGGTCGCCAGGATCGACTGCGTGTTGTTCGCCACCGTCCACAGCGCGGGTCCGGCGGCCTCGAGGGCCGAGTCGATGGTCTGCTGCCGCGCCGACACCGTCGACGCCAACCGACTGGCCGCGCCGAGGACGGCCTCGATCTCGCCGGTGCGCTCCGACAGCGAGGAGACCAGCACCGTCGACTGCCGGACGAGCGCTCCGAGCTGCTGCCCGTCGTCGCCGAGCGATTCGCCGAGGCCGTTGACGATGTCGGTCAGACTGCGAATCGCGCCGCCGTTGACCAGCATCGCGGCCGTCGACAGCACTTCCTCGACCGTCGCGCCGGCCGACGTGCGGTCGGCCGGGATGACGTCGCCGTCATCGAGCAGGGCGGCGCCCGTCTCCGGTTCGGCGGGCGGCTCGAGCGCGACGAACACATCACCCAGCGGTGTGGCCGAACGCAGTTCGGCCCGGGTCCCGTCCGGTAGACGGGTACCGTCGGCGATCCGCATGCCGACATCGGCGAGGTAGTTGTCCACCTCCATGGACTCCACGAATCCCACGTCCGCGCCCAGGAGGCGAACCTTCGCCTTCGCCGGGAGGTTCAGCGCGTTGTCGAACTGCGCCGTCAACGTGAAGCCGTCTCCGCTGGTACCTGGCGCCGGAAGCGGGATCTGTCCCAGACCCACCGAACACCCGGTGAGCACACAACACATCAGGAACACGGTGGCGGCGGCCACCGTCGAACGAATTCGCCTCACCGCGTTCATTTCTGCCCGACCCCCGCCATCGCCGCCAGCATGGCCGTCACCCCGAAGTCCGGCCCGAAATCCTGCGGCTTGCCGGTGTTGCACCCGAGGTCCTTCAGGTTCGCCAAGTTGCAGACCTCTTTGAGGACCTGCTGGTCGAAGAGGATCCGGTCGGCGAAGGTGTGCACCCGGATGGTGCCGTTCGGCTGGTCGATCGCGTTGTACGCGTTGTTCATCAGCATCGGTGTCAGGTTCAGGAACTCTGACAGCTCGCGCTGATAGTCGGAGAGCGTCCGGGTGACGGTGGTCGTGTCGCGCGCCGCGTTCCGCAGCGGAATCCGGTTCTCCTCGAGCAGTTCCGAGGTCTTGGCGAGGATCTCGTTGAGTTTCGCGCCGGTGTTGCCCTGGCCCAGTCGCTGATCGGCGATGACCTGGCTCATTGCACGGAGGCTTCCGCCGAACTCGCGGATCGTCTTGTCGTTGTTCGCCGCGGCTTCGGTGAGGACGTCGAGGTTGTCCACGAGTCTGACGATCGCCTCGCGGGTGGCGCTCGGATCGGCACCGGTGCGCAGGGCCTTCGACAACTGCCCGAGTGCGTCGCGCAGCGCCGGACCGTTGCCGTCCAGGGACTCCGAGGTCACTGTCAGCATGTCGGCGATCGGTCCCCCACCCTTGCCGTCGCCGCCGAGCTGACCGGCCAGGTTGTCGGTCATCGTGAGCAGGCGGTCGAATTCGATCGGGGTCCGGGTGCGGTCGAGGGGCAGGAACGCATCGGCCGACAGTTTCGGCCCACCGGAGTAGGCGGGGGTGAGTTCGACGTGCCGGTCGGTCAGTATCGAGGACGACACCGCCACCGCCTTCACCTCGAGCGGCAGTGCCACGTCCTCGTCGACCTCCATGGTGACGTCGACGACCGTGCCGCGGGGGCTGATGTCGGAGATGTGGCCGATCGTGATGCCCAGGACCGCGACCTTGTTGCCCTCGTACAGGCCTGCGGCGCTGTCGAACTGGGCCACGATCCGGTGTGAGCCGGCCGACGGGTTCCAGAGCGCGGCGACCGTGGCCGCGACCGCGACAGCGACAGCCGTCACCACCACCAGGGTCCGCATACGTGGTCGTCTCATCGGCAATCCTCGAAATACGTTGCGCGTCCGACTTGTTCGGCTCGACCACTCAGCGCGCACATCCACGAGTCGATGAGAAATCCTGCGGGTCCGGTGAAGTCGACATAGTTGCCGGATCCGGTCGCGTTGGTGAAGTTGCGTACCGGGAGCGGCAGAGCCTGCAGGGTGTTGCGAAGCAGGTCGTCGTGGCGGGCGAGCGCACCGAGCATCCCGTTCAGGTCCTCGATGAGCGCATCAAGCGCCGGACGGTTGACGACGGTGATGCGGTGCAACTGTGCGACGAGAGCAGTGGTGGCAGTGAACATCCCGGTGACGGCGTCCCGGCGGCGGGTCAACTCGACCATCAGGTTCCGACCCTGCACCATCAACGATCCGATGTTGCTCTCCTGATTCCGGATGACCGTGGTGACGCGTTCGGCGCCGGTGATCAGTTCGCCCAACTGGGTGCGCCGGGTCGCGATGATCTCCGACAGGGTGTGTGCGGTGGAGATGGCCTCCGGGACCACGGCCGGCGCCCCCTCGAGCTGCGTCGACAACGTGGTCATGGCATCGGCGAGACCGCCTGCGTCGACCTGCTCGAAGTTGGTGGTCGCATCCTCGATCGTCTCCTGCAGGTCGTAGGGAACCTGGGTGTTGCGCAGCGGAATCCGATCGCCGGCCAGCGATCCCGACCCCTCCGGGGTGATCGCGATGTACCGCGACCCGAGGATCGTGGTCAGTTTGATCGCAGCCTTGGTGTCGTTGCCGAGACGCACTCCGCGGTCGATGTTCATCGAGATGACGACCCGGTCGCCGTCGAGGCGCGAACCCTTGACCTCACCCACCGGCACGCCGGCGAGGGTCACCTGATCGCCGTTCCGGATCTCCCCTGCCTGCGCGAACTCGGCCTCGATGTTCTTCCGGCCGACGTCGATCGCACTGATCCCGACGACGAGCGCGACGACGAGGATGAGTACGCCTACGCCCCCGAGCCCGAGGTAGAGCGAGTTCCATTCGGCGATCGGCTTCCGGTGCGATCGTTCGGTCATGCGGCGGTTCCCTGACGTCTTCATGGCTGGCAGATCGGTGAGTACTTCGGCTTTCCGCCGGGCGTCGCCGCAGCGACGATCGCCGGGGCCAGCGGGGTGAGGAAGGGTACGAAGTCGGCGGGGTTGAGGTCACAGACGTAGGCACTGAGGAAGCTGCCCTCCTGGCTGACGCGGGCCATGCCCTTCAGGAGCAGCGGGACGTTGGCGCCCAGGTATTCGAACTCGGGCTTCTTCTCGGCGAAATGCGCGAGAAAGCCTGGCTGCCGGGTGAGGAAGGCATCCATCGACGGCGCGGTGTCGGACGCTATCTCCGCGAGGCGTCCACCCACTTCCGTCATCACGTCGGCCGTGCCGACGAGATCCTCACGGTGGGCCGCGAACGCCTCGAAGATCTCCTGGGCCCGTCCGATGACCTCCTGGATGCCGCCGGTCTGGCGGGACAGTCCGGTCAGCACCTTCCCGAGGTCGGTGATGACGTCGCCGAGCAATGCGTCCGGGCCCGCGAAGGATTCGGCCAGCGACGAGGTCTGGGCCAGCAGTCGGGTGATCGCGCCGGTCTCACCCTGCAGCGCCCCGACGAGCGAGCTCGACAGGTCGTTCACCTTGTCCGGGTCGAGAACGCTGAACAACGGCTCGAACCCGTTCAGCAGCGCGGAGATGTCGAACGACGGCTCGGTGTGGTCCACCGGGATCTCGTCACCGGGCTCCAGTGGCGCGGGAGAGTCGAACTGCCCCAACGACAATCCCAGATAACGCTGACCGATGATGTTCTGGTAGGTCACCGCGGCCTTGGTGTTGCCGCTCAGGTCCTGCCGGGCGTCGACGCGGAAATGGACGCGGGCGAGGTTGCCGTCGAGTTCGATCGAGTCGATACGACCCACCCGCACACCGGCCATCCGGACGTCGTCGCCGGTCCGGAGTCCGGACACATCGGTGAACACGGCCGAGTACTCCGACGTCGGGCCGGAGATGTCGCGACGCAGGGTGTTGATGATCGTCCACGTCAGCATCGTCGCGACGACGAGGAACACCGACAGCCAGATGATCGACCTGCGATAACTCATCGTCCTCCCTCCGTCCGCCGCTGACCCGGCGTGCCCTCGGGCTTCTGATCGGGCTTGCGTCCCGGCTTCTCGACCTTGATGTCACTTCCGCGCAGCAGCGGTCCCAGCAGTAGCGCGGTCACCTCATTGGCGCCCGGCCCCAACAGCTTCCGCAGCGCTTCGATCTCGGCACGGCTGCCGACGGGCCCGACGTTGCCGCCCATGAGCCCGGCCGGCGGCCGGTAGTTCTTCGGCTGGAGCACCTGCGGCAGCGTCGGGCGCCCGACCGTTGCCGGTGCCCACTGACACGAGTTGCCCGCCATGTCGCCGTACCGCGGGCAGTCCGCCCGCGAGTACATCCGGTGCGGGGTGAGCGCCCACACGAAATGACCTGTACCGCGCTGCTTCTCCGGGTCCCAGAACTCCGTCATGAACTTCTCGGACAGGTTCGCGATCTTGACCGTGATCGGCGGCAGGGCGGGGCCGCCGTCGGCGAAGACGTCGAGGACGGGCGCGAGCGAACTCGTGATGGTGATCATCCGGTCGGTGTTGTTGTCCAGCGCGGTTTCCGAGGTGCCGAGCGTGTGCTGTCCGGCGCTGAGCAGATCGGTGAGCGCGGCCTGTTTCTCGGCGATGGTCTTCATCGGCACGATGGCGTGGTGGACGGCATCGAGCAGATCGGGGGCCGAACGCTGCAGACCTGTCATGGCCGTGGCCAGTTCGCTCAGACGCGAGCGGGTCTCACCGTCGTCGACGGCGCGATTCAGCTCGGTCATGATGGTGACGAGTTGCCCACCGGCGGTGCGGATCTCGGCCCCCTGACTACGGGTGGCGGTGGCGAGCGCGGCCAGCACGCCGACCGTGTCGTCGCGGCGGTCGCGTCCCATGGCGTCGACGATGTCACGCAGCTTGGTCAGGACGGTCTGGAGTTCGATGGTCGACCGACTGGTGTCCGCCTGGACGGTGTCGCCGCTCTGGATCGGCCGGCCGGCCCGATCGGGGTGGTCGAGCAGCTGCACCGACGACACCGCGAACACGTTGCTCGGTACCACCCTAGCGGTGACTGTGTCCGGAACGCCCTGTGCGCCGGCGGGATCGAGTGAGAGCGTCACCCGGTTGGGTCCGCCGTCGGCGCCCGGCTCGACGCCGGTGACGAAGCCGACGAGACTGCCGCGGAATTTCACGTCGGATTTGGTCGGGATGCCGTCTCCGACGTCGGTGAGGAGCGCGGTGACGGTCACGCGATCGTCGAGTGCGCCCGTCGACTTGAGGAGCAGCGCGGCCACGACGATGCCGATCACCGCGACCCCGATCAGTCCGCGCACGAGCAACGTCGTGTCCGACGGTGACCCCGGTTCGGACTCGAGAGAGATCGTCCGCATGCTCACCCGCCGAGCCTCGATCCTGAACTGACGCCCCAGAAGGCAAGGGTCAACAGTAGATTGACGACGATCATCGCGCTGATACCCAGACGCATCGCACGTCCCACGGCGACGCCCACTCCCTGGGGACCGCCGCGCGCGTAGTAGCCGTAATAGCACTGGATGGTCGTCGTGATGGACACGAACACCACCGCCTTGATGACCGAGTAGATGATGTCGGGTCCGGACATCACCAGGTGGAAGTAGTGCTGGTACGTGCCGATCGACACCCCGCCCGCGAGTGCGACCACCCCCTGGACCACCACGTAGCTCAGGACCAGGCACATCACGAACAGCGGGATGACCGCGATCACCGACGCCACCAGTCGCGTGCTGACCAGATACGGCACGGAACGGATGGCGAGGGTCTCCATCGCGTCGATCTCCTCGGTGATCCGCATGGCCCCGAGCTGTGCGGTGAAGCGGCATCCGGCCTGCGAGGCGAATGCCAGGGCCGCCATGATCGGTGCGAGCTCACGGGTCGACGCCGACGCCGAGATCAAGCCGGTCGCCTGCCCGAGACCGAGCATGCGCAGCGCGTTGTACCCTTCGATCCCGACGATGGCGCCGGCGCTCGCACCGAGGACGAGGATGACGCCCGCGGTGCCGCCGCCGACCACCAGGGAGCCGTTGCCCCAGGTCACATCCGACAGGATGCGCAGGAACTCCTTCGGATAGTGGCGCAGCATCGCCGGGATGCCGACGATCGCCCTGCCGAGGAACGACAACATGTGCCCGATGAGCCGGATCGGCCTCGTCACGGAGCCATAGACCGAGATCAGCGGCCGCACCCCGGGCGGGTAGTACGGGGCTGCCGCCCTCGACGCGCCCATCAGAACGACGCCCGGGGGAAGACCATCACGTACATCTGCGTGAAGGCCACGTTGACCAGCATCAACAGCATGATCGAACCGACGACGGTCGAGTTCACCGAGTTGGCGACCGCCGCTGGTCCACCGCTGGTGCTCAACCCCTTCTGACACGCGACGATCGCGACGATCATGCCGAACACGAGCGCCTTGACCAGGGTCAGGACCATGTCGCCGACGGTGGCGAAGGACGCGAACGTCGCCACGAAACTGCCTGGCGCACCGTCCTGTACGTAGACGTTGAACAGGTATCCGGCAACGAATCCGACGAAGGTCACGATGCCGGTGAGTGCGGTGCCGACGACCATCGCGGCCGCCAGTCGCGGCACGACGAGACGACGAACCGGCGACACCCCCATCACCCGCATCGCATCGATCTCCTCGCGGATCGTGCGCGAACCGAGATCGGCGCAGATGGCCGAACCCACAGCTGCCGCCATCATCAGCGCGGTGACGAGCGGGGCACCCTGTCGGATGACCGCCAGCCCGCTGGCCGCACCGGCCAGTGACGTCGCACCGACCTGCCCGGCGAGCAGACTGAACTGGATCGCGAGCGTGACCCCGATCGGGATCGCGACGAAGAAGGTCGGCACCAGTGCCGTGTTCGCCATGAACACCGACTCGCGGATGAATGCCTCGAGCGGGAACCGGCCGCGCACCAGATCGGCGAAGAGATACCGGAAGGACTCGATCCCCAGCTTGATCTGCTCACCGACGGTGATGAACGACTGGCCGGGGTGGCGGCGCACATACCCCGCCGACCAGTCGGCGATATCCGTTGCCGCGCTGCCTGTTTGAAAGTCCGCCTGGGACGAATCCGGCTCGGGTCGCGGTGCGGCCCGGCGTGCGGCGATGCTGTCGTCTCCCCCGGTCAACTCAGCTCCGATCCTGACCTGTGGTCACCCGATCAGCTACCTGAAACGGGTAATCCATCTAACTCATTGCACGGTATCAGCTCTGCCATGAGAGGCAAGTCACAATGGCGAATCGAGTTGCCCCGACCGTCCCCCGGTCAGCCACTGGCAGTTCACCTCAGCGAGGCAGTCCCAGTCCCCGCTCGGCAACCAGATTGCGCAGCACCTCGTTGGTTCCGCCCGCGATCGTGAACGCACGGGCATACAGGAACGCGTCCTGCCACCAGCCGTCGGCGAGCGCGGCGGGATCACCCTCGACGCGGACGGAGTCGCCCGCCTGGACCGACATGCCGTACTCGGCCAGCGCCAGGTTCGTCTCGCCGAAGAAGATCTTCGACAGCGCAGCATCGGCGGCATCACCGGTCCCGGCGACCGCCCGCGACTCGCCGTACGCCGACAGGAGCGCGTTGACCTGCACGGCAGCCGCCAGCCGGCCGACCTCCCGGCGCACCTCACCTCGGTCGATCAGCCGCGCGTCGTCGCGGGTCGTCGACGACACGAGGTCCACCAGGTCGTCGAGCGCGCGGAACAGGGTGACGCCGCCACCTGCGCTCGACCGCTCCCGCGCGAGGCTGGAGGTGGTCACCATCCAGCCCTTGTTCTCCTCACCGATGACGTTGTCCACCGGCACCTCGACACCGTCGAGGAAGATCTCGTTGAAGTCCGCCGTCCCGGTGATCTCGCGCAGCGGCCGCACCTGAACACCCGGACTCTTCATGTCGATGGCAAATGCCGTGATGCCCTTGTGTTTCGGCGCCTCGGGATCGGTCCGGGCCAGCAGATAACCCCAGTCGGCGTGGTGCCCGTTGGTCGTCCACACCTTCTGGCCGTCGACGACGAAGTGGTCACCCTCCCGACGCGCACGCGTGTGCAGGCCTGCGAGATCGCTACCCGCACCGGGTTCGCTGAACAACTGGCACCAGATGTGTTCGCCCGATCGGATCCGTGGCAGGAAGAAGGCCTTCTGCGCCTCGGTACCGAAGTCGATGATGGCACTTGCCGCGAGCAGACCTCCGCCGACCGGCATCGGCGCCCCGGCCCTGGCGAGTTCTTCGGAGACCACCGCCTCGTGCCGCGGATGCGGATCGGGCAGTCCGCCGTACTCGACCGGCCAGGTGACACCCAGCAACGCTCGGCCGTACAGTTCCGCGGTCCACTCCCGCAGCGCCGGGATCTCCGACGCCTCGGGAGCACGGACCCCGGCCTTGTGGGGACGTCGAGGCGCGTTACCGGCGCAGAGTTCGCGCACGCGGCTGCGGAGGTCGTCGAGTTCGGGGTCCTGTCCGAGTCTCACGGTGAAACCTTCCCGGGGAGATGTCGTTCTGTCTACACTGTGACGTGTCTCAATCAGTGAACTGTATCGCTACGTCAGGTTTCGCCACGGAGGATTGATGGATTTCGAGTTGTCCGACGAGCAACGTGCGATCCGGGATTCGACGCGCTCACTATTGCAGCGTCATCCCGGTGCCGCACGTGCCGTCGCGGATTCGCCCTCCGGATTCGACACCGGATTGTGGCGCCAGGGAACAGAACTCGGCTGGTCCGCGCTCGCGGCCCCCGAAGAACTCGGCGGCCTCGGCCAAGGCGTCGTCGACTTGACTGTCGTCGCGATCGAACACGGCCGGTTCGTCACGGCGTCACCGTTCATGCCGACGGTCGCGGTTCTCGACGCACTGCTGCACAGCGGTCAGCCGGAACGCCACGACGCACTGGTCGAGAAGCTGATCGGGGGCGAGTCCTCGGCGGCCTGGGCGTTCACCGAGCCGCACCGATCACCCACCGTCGACGCGCTGCAGACCAGCGCGCGCTCCGCCGACGGCGGCTACCGGCTCACCGGCGAGAAGGTCACCGTCGCCGATGCGTCCGCGGCGGACGTACTGCTCGTCGATGCGGTTCTCGACGGCCGACCCGCGCGGTTCCTCGTGCCGCGTGATGCGTCCGGGGTCAAGATCCGGCGCATCGAATCCCTCGACATCACGCGTGAGCTCGACGACGTCACGTTCGACGACGTCCACGTCGATCACGATGGAATCGTCGGAAGCCCGGACTCCACACGCGCGGCGATCGAGCGCACGCTCGCGCTGATGACCGTGCTCGCGTGTGCCGAGCTCGTGGGCGTCGGCGAGTATCTCCTCGAGACCTCGGTGGAGTACGCGAAGGCCCGCGAACAGTTCGGTGTCCCGATCGGCAGTTTCCAGGCGGTCAAGCACAAGTGCGCCGACATGCGCATGTGGGTGCAGGCGTCGAGGGCAGCCACACTGCACGCGGCCATGTCGCTCGATGCCGAATCGCGCTCGACGTCCAAGGAGACGACCAAAGAGACCGCGAAGGCCGTGAGCGTTGCCAAAGCGTTTGTCTCCGAATCGATCTGCAAGACCGCGGGCGAAGCTCTCCAGGTACACGGCGGTATCGGTTTCACCTGGGAGCACGACCTGCACCTCTACATCCGCCGCGCACGCGCCGATGCCGCGCTGTACGGCGACGCCGACCACCACCACCGGGCGTTGTGCGCGCTGTTGGAGTCCCGGTGAACCTGAGCGAGATAGCCGCCGCGCATCCCGACAAGGATGCGATCGTCCTGGCCGACGGATCGGCACGGGTCAGCTTCGCCGACCTCGACCGACGTTCGGTACGACTCGCCGACTTCTTTGCCGCACAGGGACTCGCTCCGGGCGACCACATCGCGATCGTGATGGAGAACCGGCCCGAGTTCCTCGAGGTCGCCTGGGCCGCACAACGTTGCGGCCTGATGTACACCCCCGTCAACTGGCACCTCACCGCGGCCGAGGCCGAATACGTGGTGAACGACTGCGGCGCCCGCATGCTGATCTCCGGGGCGGGCGTCGGCGGCCTCGCGGCGAGGATCCTCGCGGGTGCGCCCGGCGTCGAGACGGCCATCGGTGTCGGCGGCCCCATCGACGGGCATCTCGACTACGAGAGCATCGTCGAGGGGCCCGCCGCGCCTGTCGCCCACGAGCCGGTCGAGGGGTACTACTTCTTCTATTCGTCGGGGACGACCGGTCGCCCGAAGGGCATCGAACCCACGCACGACTTCCCGCCGTTCGGCACGGGGCTGGGTCTCGACCACATGATGCCCGCCTACGGCGTCGATTCGTCGACGGTCTACCTGTGCCCGGCTCCGCTGTATCACGCGGCTCCACTGGGATGGTCGCTGGCGATGCAGCGTCAGGGCGCGACCGTCGTCGTCATGCCGTCGTTCGATGCGCAGCAATGCCTCAGCGCGATCGAGGAACACTCCGTCACCCACGCGCAGTTCGTGCCGACCATGTTCGTGCGGATGCTCAAACTCGATCCCGCGGTGCGTTCCCTGTTCGACGTGACGAGTCTGCGTCTCGTGGTGCATGCGGGCGCGCCGTGTCCGGTGCCGGTCAAGCAGCAGATGATCGAGTGGTTCGGACCGGTCCTGTTCGAGTACTACTCGGGCAGCGAGGGCAACGGGATGACGGCCATCACCTCGCCGGAGTGGTTGTCCCATCCCGGATCGGTGGGCCGCGCGGTCTACGGCAAGGTCCACATCGTCGACGACGCGGGCACCGAGCTCCCCACCGGGGAGGTCGGGACCGTCTACTTCGCCGGCACGCGAGAGTTCCGGTACCTCAACGATCCGGCCAAGACCGAGGGCGCCCGCAACCAGCGCGGATGGCAGACCATCGGCGACCTCGGACATCTCGATGCCGACGGCTACCTGTACCTGTCCGACCGGCGCAGCGACCTCATCCTCTCCGGAGGAGTCAACATCTACCCGCAGGAGATCGAGAGCGCACTCATCATGCATCCCGCGGTCGCCGATGTCGCCGTCATCGGCCTCCCCGACGACGAGATGGGCGAACGGGTCCACGCAGTCGTCGAACTCGCCGAAGGTGTGACCGCCGGCGACACGGTGGCCGACGCACTCATCGCACATTCTCGAATCCACCTGGCGGGCTTCAAGCAGCCGCGGTCGATGGACTTCGTCGACGAGGTGCCGCGCACCCCAGCCGGAAAGCTGTTGCGGCGCAGACTTCGGGAGGCGTCACCGGCGTCCTGAGCCGATTGATGTCGCACGCGATGTCAACCCGCCACTGCGACATCGGTCGACGTCGCAGCTGCCGATCGATGTCGCACGCGACTTCGATTACCGCCGCGGTGCTGACGAGCCACGACGGGGCTACGACCGCGCGATCAGCTCCCGGATCTGTGTACGCAGATCGGGTTTGCGCACCTTGCCGCTTGCAGTCCGGGGCAGCGTATCGACGACCTCGAGCCGTTCCGGCATCTTCTGCCGCGCCAGTCCGCGGGCGGTGAAGTGGTCCCGGATGGCGTCGAGGTCGAGGCCGGCTCCGGGCCGCAGGACGACGAACACGCACACCTTTTCGCCGTAGCGTTCGTCGGGCATGCCCACGGCCGCGACCTCGGCGATGGCGGGATGCGCCAGCAGTGCATCCTCGATCTCCTTCGACGAGATGTTCTCGCCCCCGCGGACGATGATGTCCTTCTTGCGGTCGGTGATCGTGAGATAGCCGTCGGCGTCGAGGTGTCCGATGTCGCCGGTGCGGAACCAGCCGTCGGCGAAGCTCGTCGCGTCGAGCGTGGCGTCGGTGTATCCGAGGAATTGTTCCGGTCCACGGACCAGGATCTCACCGTCGACGCCGGGTTCGACGTCCTGATCGGCGTCGTCGACGACCCTCACCCGGGTACCGGGGGTGATGCGACCGTCGGTGGTGGCGCGCTTCTCCAGCGGGTCGTCCGACGATCCAGAGGAGATGGTGGGGTGTTCGGTGGAGCCGTAGCAGCGGAATGCCCGGACACCCAGGCCGTCTGCGCGACGGATCAGATCCGCGGCCACATTGGCAGCGCCCGTCGTGTATTCGGTGAGGCAGGAGACGTCGGCCCCGGATTGTGCTGCGGCGTCGAGAATTCCGGCCAGATGAATCGGCGCACCGGCCGACGACTCGATACGATGAGTCGCAACCAGTTCCGCGGCCACCATCGGGTCCCAGGCGTCCATGAGGACGGTGGTCGCGCCCCGGCCCAGCATCCGCAGGATGCCCAGCACACCGGCGATGTGGCCCGACGGGAAGACTGCGAGACTGCTCACCTCAGGTCCCCGGCCGCGATGTTCCTCCATGGACCTGACCTCGGCGAGCAGCGTCGTGTGACTGTGCTGCACGCCCTTCGGGTCCGCGGTGGTGCCCGACGTGTACACGAGCAGGGCACGTTCGGCGGGTGAGCCGGGTTCATAGGGCTCGAACGTGGCGAAGTCATGCGACGACAAACGCCCGAAGTCGGCGGCGCCGTGCACCGCATCGGCGCCCGACTCCCTGACGACGAACAGATTCTGCATCGTCGGTATCGCGGCCGCGGCGTCGAACAGAGGAGAACAGTCCCGCCCCCGCCAGGCTCCCGGACCGATGTACACCTTGGCCGCCGACTGCCGGAGTATGAACGACAGTTCCGCCGGGCCGTAGATCGAGACGATCGGCAGCACCGTGGCGCCGAGGAGCCAGGCCGCCGAATGCGAGACCACACACTCCCGCCAGTTCGGCAGCTGGACGGCGATCACGTCGCCCGCACCGATCCCGTGTTCGCGCAACGCCGCAGCCACCGCACGAGCCTGGTCGTACAACTCCGCGAGGGTTGTCGTGTCGACCGGACGCACGGCACTGTGGAACACGACCTCGGTGGATCCGTGGTTCTCCGCGGTCGTCCGGATCTCGTCCGGCAGGGAAGCCGTGCCTGTCACCTGTGGTCTCCTCGCTGGTGTCACCGTGTCAACAACATGCAGCCGGCGATGGGACCGCCACCCACCGACACCGCCGCAACCTCCGGTGGTTTGGGGATCTGGCGGTCGCCGGCGAGTCCACGCAGCTGCGTGCACGCCTCATGCAGCACCCAGTACCCGTGCATCCGGCCCGCCGACAACTGCCCGCCGTAGGTGTTCAGCGGCAGTTGACCGTCGCGCCGGATCCGGCCGCCGCCGTCGACGAACGGCCCGCCCTCGCCGTCTTCACAGAAGCCGAGGGCCTCCAGCCAGGCGAGGGTCAGGAAGGTGAAACCGTCGTACAGTTCGGCGATGTCGACATCGGCGGGGGTCAGATCGGTTCGGCTCCACAGCCTCGACGCGGCCTCGGTCGCGGCCATCTTCGGGTAGTCCGCTCGCTGGGTCCATCCACCGACGCCACTCGCCCCGCCGATCGCGGCGACGTGGATGGCCGGATTCGGCGAGGACGATTCGTGGTCACGATGAGACACCACAACCGCGATCGAACCGTCCACCGGGACATCGCAATCCAGCAACCCAAAAGGAGTCGACACGGTGCGGGCCCCGAGATAGTCGTCCATGGTCATCGCGTCGCGGAAGACCGCTGCCGGGTTGAGCGCCGCGTTGGCCCGGGCGTTCAGCGCGATCGCACCCAGTTGCTCCCGAGTTGTACCGAATTCGTACATGTGGCGTTGGCAGTGCATGGCCAGCCAGTTGGCAGCCGAATATGCGTCGGCAGCAAGCAGGTACGGTACATCGCTCATCACCGGCCGGGGGTCGCGCCGTGGGCGGGGCTTGTCTCCGGACCGTGTGGGGCGGTCGACGGTCCCGCCCATCATCTGCACCGTCCGATAGACCAGGACATGGCGGGCACGCTTCTCGCCGACGGCCACCGCGGCCTGCTGCACCGGCGCCAGGAGCCCGGCGTCACCGTAGGGGCCGCCGAGTCTCTTGGGCTCGATGCGCAATTGCTGTGCGGTCTCGTCCGCGGGTACGTCTCCGAGGGTGAGGATCGCGTCGATGTCCTTCGGTTCGAGCCCGGCGTCGGCGATCGCGGCCGACACGCTCTGCATCGTGAGATCGATTCCGGGCGTGCCGGTTTTGCGCCCGATGTCGGAGATGCCGATGCCGGCGATGATGGCGTCCTGTTCCGGATGGGAGGTCACTGTGCCGTCACTCCGGTCTCTCCGCCCCGGTACCGCGGTCTGTCGGTGTGAACACCGGGACGAACAGCTCACCGGCCGGCTCATCTCGTGTCGTCGCAGGCTCGAAGGCCGCCACGACCCGCATACCGATCTTGACGTCGTCGGGGGCACACCCCACGACGTTGCCCGGCACCCGCAGACCGGGCTGGTCGTCGAGCTCGATCAACGCGATCACGTACGGGGTGGAGATGTCGGGACGGTAGCGCTGCACGTTGACGGTGAAGGTGAACACGGTTCCGGTGCCGCCGGTGTCACGAAAGGTGGCCGGCCCCGCGCAGCCGGGACAGGCAGGCGCCGGCGGGAAGAACCAACGGCAACAAGACGCGCAGTAGGGCAACCGCAGAACGTTGTCCGCGCCGGCGGTCCAGTACTCGCGGTCGTCGTCGACGACCGAGGGGATCTGTCGCACCCCTCGACTCTCCGCCGTCACTTGTTCAACGGATCGCGCGGCAGCCCGAGGATGCGCTCGGCGATCTGGTTACGGGTGATCTCCGAGGTACCGCCCGCGATCGACATCCCGCGTGCCGCGAGGACCAGGAGACCGGTCATCTTGCCCGCACCCGAGAGGAAGGCGACGTCGGGACCGATGAGTTCGGCGGACAACCGTGCGCGGTCGCTGATGTGTTCGGCGAGAAGCAGTTTCGTCACATTTCCCTCGGGGCCCGGTCCGGCGTCGGCGACCGAGCGTGCCACCCGGCGCAGGTTCAGCAGGCGCAGCGCATCCTCGACCGCGAGGAACTCGCCGATCTTCACCGTCGATCCCTCGAGCCCGTCGGCGTAGCGCTCGGCGAGCTTGAGCATGTACGTCGCCGCTCCCTCACTGCCGGCCGTGCCGCCGCCGATGCTGACGCGTTCGTTGCCCAGGGTCGCGCGGGCGACCGTCCAACCGTCGTTGGGCTCGCCGACGACGTCGGCGTCGGGGACGAAGACGTCGGTGAAGAACACCTCGTTGAACTCGGCCCCGCCGGTGATCTGACGCAGCGGCCGGACCTCGACGCCAGGTGCCGACATGTCGATCAGCACCGCGGTGATGCCCTTGTGCTTCGGTGCTTGTGGATCCGTCCGCACCGTGGCGAGGCCGCGCTTGCAGAGATGGGCTCCGCTGGTCCACACCTTCTGCCCGTTGATCTTCCAGCCGCCGTCGACGCGCGTCGCCCGGGTCTTGACCGCTGCCGCGTCCGAGCCCGCGTCGGGTTCGGAGAACAGCTGGCACCAGATCTCGTCGCCGAGCAGTGCCGCCTTCACGAAGCGGTCGATCTGATCCTGTGTCCCATGCTGGATGAGGGTCAGGATGACCCAGCCGGTGATGCTGTACTCGGGACGCTTCACACCCGCCGCCGCCAGTTCCTCCTCGATGACGAGTTGCTCCACGGAATCGGCGGCGCGGCCCCACGGCTTGGGCCAGTGCGGCATCACGTACCCGGTCTCGATGAGCTTCTCCCGCTGTGCGGCTTCGCCTTCCGCCGCCGCGATGTCGGCGATGTCGGCCCGCACGCGCACGCGCAGCTCCTCCGCCTCGGGCGGCAGATCGAGACTGTTGGCCCGCGTGATCCCCGCCGACGCGAACGTGAACACGTCCCGGGCCGGCTCCTGCCCGCCGAACAGTCCCTTCAGAACCGTCGCGCGACGCAGGTGGAGATGGGCGTCGTGTTCCCAGGTGAAGCCGATCCCGCCGTGGACCTGGATGTTGAGCTCCGCGTTGGTCGAGTACGCAGGCAGCGCCAGCGTGACGGCCGATGAGGCGGTGAGGCCGAAGGCCTCCACCCCTTCGTCGGCGGCCCGCGCGGCATCCCACACGGCCGCGGTCGCGGCCTCCGCACCGACGAGCATGTTCGCGCAATGGTGTTTGACCGCCTGGAACGATCCGATGGTCCGGCCGAACTGTTCGCGGACCTTCGCGTAGGCCACGGCCGACTCGAGTGCGTCCTGCGCGCCGCCGACGGCTTCGGCTGCGGCGAGGGTTCGCGTGAGTGCCAATGCTGTCGAACCGATCCCGGCAATCCGGGTGACCGGGGTCTCGGCCAGCGTCACCTTCCCCGAGCGACGGGTCGGGTCCAGGTTGGGCTTCGTCTCGACCGTCACCCCGCTCGCGGACGACTCGACGAGCAGTACGTCATCACCGGCGATGAGCAGGAGTATGTCCGCGAGCGGCGCACCGAGCACCGCACGCGCCTTTCCGGACGCGGCGTCGTCGGTGGCATCGAGGGACGGCGCGAGTCCGACACCGGCAGTGACCGATCCGTCGACCAACCCGGGGAGCCACCGACCACGCAGCTGCGCGTCGGCGTACCCGAGGACGGCCGAGGCGATCACGGTGGGCAGGAACGGGCCCGGCGCCACCGCCCGGCCGAGTTCTTCGGTGACGACGACGAGTTCGGCGATGCCGAACCCCGACCCGCCGTACTCCTCGGCGACGTGCAGACCGAGCCAGCCGACGTCGGCGATCTCCTTCCAGAAGGTGGGGCGCTGTTCCTCGGGCGCGTCGAGGAGAGCACGGGCCTCGGCGCGCACCTTGCGCTCGATGGTGAAATCACGGACCACCGAACCGAGTTCGACGTGGTCTTCGGTCAAGGCGATGCTCATTGCTGCTCCCGGGCTCGGTTCTCTGGATGCGATCGGTGCTCGTCGGTGAGCGGTGGCCAGGTGCGTTCGTAGAGCGCACCTGAGGCGACGCGCATCAGGTAGTCGTCGCGCTGGACCGATCGCCACATCTGCGCGACGTAGTCGCCGACGTCCACCGTTCCGTCGATGGTGCGGCGCGCCAGTTCCGCACGCCCGGCCTCGATGCTCTCCGGCTCATCTCCGAGAAGTGCGGCAAGCTCGGCGCGTTCGTCGCTGTCGAGATCGTCGCCGACCCGGTCGCATTCCTTGAGGTACTTCACCAGTCGGGCCGCACCCTTGGTCCAGCGCGCGGCGAGTGGGTCACCGGCCTGCCGGGCGGCGGCACGCAACACCTCGAGAGTGGCTTCGAAGACGTGCTGGTTCGCGGCATCGCCCGGCCGGGGCGCGAAGTCGAGTCGCGCCATGTCCAGTCCGGCCGCATGCCCGAGGGCCTCGATGAGCAACCGGCGGTGGAACATCCCGTAGATCAGGTTGTTCCCCGCATCGGGTGAGCCGACGACGAGAGCACCCCGGCGATCGTCGGCACCGCCGTGGAAGGTCGTCATCTTGGCCTCGGCCAACAGCCGGTAGTACCAGACACGCTGCACGTCGATCGTGGTGCCGGTGAGCTCCTCGTATTCGGCGAGGCGGTCCGGGAAATGGGTGAACGGGTCCTGCGCACTGCGCAGCGAGAGCCAGGCGATGTCGTCCATCGGGTCGCCGAGGTGAGCCAATTCCCAGTCGACGATCGCGGTGACCTCGCCGTCGGCGTACATGAAGTTGCCGGGACCGGTGTCGCCCTGAACGAGGACGGGCGGACCGTCGTAGGTGGGTTTGTTGCGTTCGAGCCAGTCGACGCAGAAGGCGAGCAGCGGGGCGGGCGCCGACTTGCGCTCCATCCGCGCCCGGATGCCGGCGAGTTCGTCGTCGAGGTGTTCGGTCACCGACTTCACCGGACCGAACGATGCGATGGCGAGATCGCGCGGGTCGAGCCGATGGATGGCTGCGAGTTTGGTGATGAAGTCCCTGGCCACGACGACCTGCTCGTCCGGGTCGGTGATGAGATAGAACCAGGTCTCGCCCCCGACGCGCTCGAGCAGGACCGCCTGAAGCGACGGGTGCGAGGCGACGACGCGCGGCACGCACGCACCCGCGTCGTTCAGCGCGGCCATGATCTCGGCCTCCATCGACAGTGGATGGAAGGCGCTGCCCGGCTTGGGTTCTCGTGGGTCATAGCGGAGAAACAGTGAACCACCGGTCACACCGTGTGCGTCGACGAACCACGCCTGGCGACTGGCACCGCCGGGCACCTGCTTGGCAGTGATGTCCTGCGCACCGGTCACCTCGACGATCCAGGCCCGCAGTTCGTCGGGCAGGCCCTTCGGAGGTCGCTTCGTCGGCTCGGTCGACTTCTTCTCGGTCGACTTCTTCTCGGGAGACTTCTCGGTCACCTCCGCTGCCGTCATCGACCCTCCCGGTTGCGCGCCTGCGCCTTCTCCAACTGCGCCTTTTCGAACCAGGCACGGACTGCGGCCTTGTGCTCGTCGGTCATCCCCGATAACACCATCTGCTCACTCTCCAGCGGGAGCGCTTCGGACAAACTCATCGACGTCGCGCGCAACACGTTGCCCTTGGTGGCGGCCCAGGCCTGACGCGGCCCACCCGCGATGGTGGACGCCCAGTCGAGGGCCGCCCCGGCGAACTCGCCGGCGGACACCACCCGGTTGACCAGCCCCCACTCCAGGGCCTGGGGCATGAGCATGGGTGCCCCGGAGGTCAGGAACTCCACCGCTCGCGACGGTCCCAGGAGACGGGTGAGGAACCACGTCCCGCCGAAGTCCCCGGAGAATCCGAGGTCGCCCCAGCCGGCGACCAGCTTGGCCGATGAGGCCGCGATCCGCAGGTCGGTGGCGAGCGCGATGGACAGGCCCGCACCCACCGCCGCACCCGGCAGCGCCGCGATCGTCACCTTGGGCATGTCGTGCAGGAGCGTCGAGATGCGGGCGTTGTGGGTGAGTCCCGCGGCCCGTTCCGCCACCGTCCCGCCGGCGTTCTCGACCTTGCGGCGCACGTCGCCACCGGCACAGAACGTCGAGCCCGTGCCGGTGATCATGACCGCGCCGATCTCGGGGTCGTCGGCGAAGGCCTCCAACAGTCGCGGAACCGCCTCGTACATCCCGGGATGCAGCGCATTGCGGCGGTCGGGACGGTCGAGAATCACCAGTCCGACACGGTCGACGATCGAGGCGGCGACCACGTCGGTGCCGGTCTCGACCGCGACGCCGCCCCGCCGGGCGGCCAGCTCGGCGAGGTCGGCAGTGTCATGTATCGACGCCGTCACCGCGCGGCCTTCACGCCCGGGCCGGTCCCGTACAGGAGTTCGCGGTGCCGGCTCATCATCTCGACCGCGCTGCGCTCCAACGCTTCCGACGGGCGCGGGAGAATGACCGGGCCCAGCTCGCGGCTGGGGAGAGCGACCGTCGCGGTGGCCGGGGCGGTCACCTCGCCCCGCTGGTTGGTGGCCCGGAACTCGAGGTCGACGTGGCCGGTGCCGTCGACGACTCGCTTGCCGACGACTTCGCCGGTGATGATCTGGGTGTCACCGATGTAGTTGAACTTCCGCATCTCGTCGTGCTGGCGGACCAGCCAGCCGTCGTCGCCCATCCAGTCGGTGACGAAGTGGGTCAACCAGCACTCGCGCGTCACCCCGTAGTCGTAGGCCATCGGGTTGCCGATCGACTGTGACCATTCGTTCTCCCAGTGGAGCCGTTGTGCCACATCGGGTATCCCGGCCGCGTTCTTGATGTAGAACTTGGGCTTGCGCTGCCGGTTCTCGTAGCCGAGACGCCCGTGCGCGATGCCGTAGGGGGCGAAACCGTAGCCGCCGGAATGAAAGCAGATGACGTCGGTGAGCGTGAGCGGGCCCTTGGCCATCGGGAGCAGCTTCTCCCCTACCTCGACGTCGTCGAACCACCGCTTCTGCGCTCCGCGAGGGCCTTCGGCCGCATAGATCTCGTCGATCTCGGCGATCTGCTCGTCGGTGTACGACGCGGGTTCGATACTCATGTTCTTGCCGCGCTCACGCGACTTCTTGCGCTCGGTCGCGATGAGGATGACGCGGTCGATGGATACCACCTCGGCCCGCTGGTTGACGCGCACCGTACGCAGCACCCGGATCACCGAGCGCCCGGCGAACTCGCTGGTCTTCTCCTCGATCGATTCGAGCCCGCCGAAGCCGTAGAGCTCGTCACCGGGCAGGACGGGGCGAAACCACTCGCTGGTCTGCCCGGACACGAACAGGTGGACACCGGAGAAGAGTCGCTTGGTGGCCTGTCGGATGTCCTCCGGGATCGGATCCCCGAGCAACTTACGGGACAGTGCGATCGGCATCATCGGCGGGGCGATCTGACTCCCCCACCGGGTCCGCGCACCGTAGGCCGGGTCGGTGAAGAGGGGATTGTCGTCGCCATAGGCCCGGGTGAAGTTCTTCAGGGCGTCCGGTGTCGCCACGGAATAGAATTCGTCGATGCTCTTCGGAGCCTCGAGGCCGAGCAGCAGCTTGGCCGCCTCGATGTCCTCGTCCTTGATCGGATGATCGAAATCTGCTGCGGCGTCGCCTTTGTGGGCTGTCTGGGTCATGAGCGGTCTCACACACCGACACGCATGGGCAGCGACTTCAATCCGCGCAGCGACAACGTCGCCTTGTATCGCAGATCGGTATCGGGCACGGTCACCTCGAGCGTGGAGAACCGATCGAGCAGGGTGCGCAACGCGACCCGGGCCTCGAGGCGGGCGAGGTGATGGCCGAGGCAGTAGTGCGCACCGAACGCGAATGACATGTGCTTGTTCGGCGAGCGGGTCAGGTCGAGGGATTCCGGGTCGTCGTAGATCTCCTTGTCCCGGTTGGCCGAGATGATCATGCCGACCACCTGACTGCCCCTGGGGATGTGTGCGCCGGCGAACTCGAGGTCCTTGATGGCGATGCGCGGCGCCGCGCACGCCACCGGGGTCGTGTAGCGCAGCAGTTCCTCGATCGCGGTCGGCCACAGGGCCTCGTCGTCGCGTAGCGCGGTCAGCTGATCCGGGTTGTGCACCAGCGCCAGCATGCTGCTGCCGATCATGTTCGACGTCGTGTCGTGTCCGGCCAGCAGCAACAGGAAGATCATGCCCAGCACTTCACGGTCGGTCAGCCGGTCGCCGTCCTCGCGGGCCTCGACGATCGCGGTGATGACGTTGTCGGCGGGGTTGGCGCGCGCCTCGTCGGCGAGGTGCTGGATGAACTTGAGCAACTTGTTCGCCACCGGCATCCTGCGGATCATGCCGATCGGCCCGCCACCGGAGTCCTCGGTCATCCGGTTGACGAGCTGGTGGAACTCGGCCCGGTCGGCGTCGTTGACCCCCAGCATCGAGGAGATGACACGCAGCGGCAGTTCGACGGCGAAGTCATTGACGAGGTCGACGTCCTTCTTGCGTTCGAGTCCGTCGGCGAGTTCGGTGGCGATCGAGGTGACCTGGTCGGACAGGCCGGCGATCATCTTGGGCGTGAAGGCCTTGTGCACCAGGGTCCGCAGTCGCTTGTGTTCGGGATCGTCCTTGAACACCATCGTCTCGCCGAGCAGTTTGAGGGTCTGCGGGAGCATCCAGTTGAACCGCGCCGCACCGCCGTAGCGCATCGAGTCGGTGGAGAACCGCTCGTCGGTGTGCAGGTTCACCACGTCGGCGTGCCGGGTGACCATGAATCCGGTGCCGCGCACCATCATCGGCGCCTTGACCCGCGACACCGGCTCGTTCTCGCGCAGGTAGGCGTAGCGCGGGTACGGGTTGTAGTACATCACCGGATCGGCCAGGTTGGTCACCGACATCGTCGGGGTTGCGACGCTGGTCATGGATGTTCGCCTTTCGTTGCGATGAGGTGGGGCCTGCGACCGCACCTCGCAGAACGGTCTCGTCTCGCTGATCGGTCGTCTCGAGCACTGGTCGCCAGGTGCGCGGTCCGACTGGCGTCCCCACGCATCGCTCCCCGCATTCGGCTCCCCCTGTCTTGGTTTCAATAGTACATTGAGTTGTATGATTGTCACCACATTCGAGGAATTGGCGTACCCTACGACACCGACCACGGGAGTCGTTCTGTGACTGACGAACTCATCGAATCGAGCACACCGCGAGGCATCTCCGAACCGCTCGTCGCCATCGAGTACGAGCTCTCCGACGACCACGTTGCGACCATCACCCTCAACCGGCCGGAGGCCCTGAACTCCTTCAACGACCGGATGGCCACGGAGATCGAGTGGGCCTGGCGCACCATCCGCGACGACGACGCCGTTCACGCCGTGGTGATCCAGGCCAACGGCGACCGCGCCTTCTGCACCGGCGCCGACATCAAGGGCGGGACGTCGTGGTTCGCCAAGGACAATGTGTGGAACACCTTCGATCCCGGGGTCACCCTGTCGCCGAAGATCCACCACCGGGTGTGGAAGCCGGTGGTGGCCGCCGTTCACGGGATGGCCGCGGGTGGCGCCCAGTATTTCCTCAACGAATCCGACATCATCATCGCCTCCGACGACGCGGAGTTCTTCGACCCGCACGCCAACGGTGGCATCGTCTCCGCGCTCGAGCCGATAGGCATGCTCAACCGCGGAGTCCCCCTCGGCGACGTGCTGCGTTGGGCGCTCATGGGTACCGAGGAGCGCATCACCGCCGAGACCGCGCTGCGCCTCGGGCTGGTCACCGAGGTCGTCGAACGCGACCGCTTACGGACGCGCGCACACGAGATCGCGGCCTCGATCGCCGCCCGCAACCCCGTCGCGGTCCAGGGCACGGTGCGCGCCATCTGGGAATCCCTCGACCTCACGCGCAGCGCCGCGCTGCAGAACGGGATGGCCTACACCCACATCGGCAACCAGCCCGCCGACGTCCGCCGGGCCCAACCACGCCGCAACAACCCGCCCACGTACCGGTGAAAACCGCCCTGGTGACTCATACATTTAACTGATACAACTATTTGATAGTGCTGGCCCGCAGCAACGACGGAGGTAGACGTGGAACACCCGTGGGACCGTCGACTCGGGATCTGGTGGATCGCCGAGGATCATCCCGATCAACCGGCCATCGTCGCCTCACCGAGCGGGCGCACCCTGACCTTCGGCGAACTGGCACGATGCGCCCACCGGCTGGCGCACGCACTTCGCGCCCACGGCATCGGGGCAGGCGACATCGTCGCCTACGCGCTGCCCAACGACGTCGACGCCGTGGTGTGGCAACTGGCGTGCGCCGAGACCGGGATTCGTTATCTCGCACTGAATCCCGCCCTCTCGCAGACGGAATTCATCGACATCCTCCGTCACTCGGGGGCGGCGGCGGCTGCCGTCCATCCCGACTTCGCCGAGAGGATGAGCGCGGCCGGCGAGGTGGAGACGCTCCGGTTGGCCGTGTCTGTCGGCGGCCCGATCCCCGGGTTCCTGCCCTACGACGACCTGATCGCGCGGGCGCCCGACACGATGCCCGAGGACCGCGTCCTGGGCGGGGCGATCTCGTACTCCTCGGGTACCACCGGCAAGCCCAAGGCCGTGATGCGGCCGCTCCCGGCACTCGATCCGTCAGCCGCCGCGAACGCCATGTCGACCTTCGGGCGGGCATTCCGGTTCCTGCCGTTCGACGGCGTGCACCTGGTCTCCACCGGGATGAATCACGGCGGCTGTCAGGGCTTCTATCTCGGCGCGCTCAACGTCGGCCAGGCACTCGCGATCGGCGGCAGGTTCGACCCCGAAGACACCTTGCGGATGATCGAGGAGCATCGCGTCACCACCGCCTACATGGTGCCCACACAATTCGTCCGACTGCTACGCCTGCCCGAGTCGGTACGCAGTCGTTACGACGTGTCGAGCCTGGCGGTCGTGGCGCACTCGGCGGCACCGTGTCCGCTCGAGGTGAAGAAGCAGATGTTCGACTGGTGGGGTCCGGTGATCTGGGAGACCTACGGGGGCATGGAGGGTGCCGCGACGATCGCGAAACCCCACCGCTGGCTGGAGAAACCGGGAACCGTCGGGCGCGCGGTGGCAGGCATGGCCATCCGCATCCTCGACGACGACGGCAACGAACTCCCGGCCGGGGAGATCGGGAACGTCTACCTGGAATCGGCGACGTCGACCTTCGAATACCGGGGCGATCCGGAGACCACCCGCTCGGCCTTCCGCGGGCGGTCGTTCACCATCGGTGACATCGGGTACCTCGACGACGACGGTTACCTGTTCATCTGCGACCGTGCCAAGGACATGATCATCAGCGGCGGGGTCAACATCTACCCGGCCGAGATCGAAGGCGTGCTGTCGGCGCACCCGGACGTGGCCGACGCCGCGGTGATCGGCGTCCCGGACCCGGAGTGGGGTGAGCAGGTGAAAGCTCTCGTGGTGCCGGCCGATCCGTCCCGGGAGACCGACTCACTCGACACCGCGCTCATCGCCTGGTGCCGTGAGCGACTCGCGAGCTACAAATGTCCGCGCAGCGTCGAGTTCCGGGACACCCTCCCGCGCACCGAAACCGGAAAACTCCTCAAACGCACTCTCCGCGACGAGTTCTGGACCGCCAGCGGTCGGCACGTCTGACCCCGAAGGGAACAACAACACATGAGTGACACCACCTCCGTCACCTCACCGCCGGATCCGACGACCGGACCGGCAACCGGCAACGCCGTACCCATCGTCGACTACCTGGTACTCGGCGACACCCCCCATCTGATCGCCCACGAGTGCACCTCCTGCGCGGCGAGGTATTTCGACCACCGCAACGCATGCGCGTCGTGCTTCGGCACGGACTTCATCGATGTCGACGTGCCGACCACCGGCACCCTGCGGACGTTCACCATCGTCTCCTTCGCCGCGCCGGGCGTACCGGTGCCCTTCGTGGCCGGCGTCGTGGATTGTGGCGGAACCTTTGTGCGCGGCAACGTGATCAACACCGATCCGACACCGGAGAACGTCACCCTGGGCATGCCCCTGAGACTCGCGACCCACGTGGTCGGCGTCGACGACAACGGCACCGAGGCAATCGGGTTCGGGTTCGAGCCCACTCACAACGAGAACACGGGGGAATCGGTCTGATGTCGGAGAACGTCTGGATTCTGGGAATCCACATGACCAAGTTCGGCAAGCACCTCGACCGCGACGTCGTCGACCTGGGGGCCGAGGCGTCCCTGGCGGCGATCGCCGATGCGGGGGTCACGATGTCGGACATCGACGTGCTGACCGCGGGAAACATCATGGCGCCGCCCGGATTCGGGCAAGCCCTTCAGAAGCAGATCGGCCAGACCGGGATTCCGGTCTACAACGTCAGCAACGCGTGCGCGACCGGAGCCACCGCGTTGCGGACGGCCGTCATGGCGATCAAAGCAGGCGAGGCACGCTACGCACTGGCCGTCGGGGTCGAGAAACTGGCCGGCGCCGGACTCCTCGGCTCACGACCGAAGCCGTCGGCGGCCAACGAGTGGACGCCGCAGGGCCGCTTCGGCGCCGTGACCGGACTCGACGGACGCGTCGGCACCGAGGCGATGCCCGGGGTCTTCGCCCAGGTGGGTATGGAGTACCTGCACACCGCCGACTACTCCGGCGTCCCGCTCGACCTGTTCGCCCGCATCGCCGAGAAGAACCATGAGCACTCGACATTGAATCCGCTTGCCGCATACACCAAGAGCATGTCGGCCGAGCAGATCAAGAACGACGTGATGATCGCGTACCCCAACACACGATCGATGTGTTCGGCCAACTGTGACGGCGCCGCCGCCGCCGTGCTGGTCAGCGACGCCGAACTCGCGAAGCTGTCGCTCGGGCAGCGTCGTCGTGCGGTGAAGATCTCCGCGTCGGTGCTGACATCCGACCCCTGGCAAGAGGCCTGCCAGATCCTCCCCGACGTCAACACCCTCACCCGCCGGGCCGCTGAGCAGGCCTACGAGCTGGCCGGGATCGGTCCCTCGGATCTCGACCTGGTGGAGCTGCACGACTGTTTCGCCACCGCCGAGCTGGTCCACTACGACAATCTCGGGCTCTGCGAACCCGGCGGCGCGGTGGACTTCTTCGAGAGCGGTGCGACCTGGCGCGACGGGTCCACCCCCGTCAACGTCTCCGGTGGCCTCGAGTCCAAGGGACATCCGATCTCCGCGACCGGTATCGCGAATGTCTGGGAGATCTGCCATCACCTGCGCGGTGAGGCCGGCGACCGCCAGATCGACGGCGCACGTGTCGGTTTGGCCCACGTCATCGGCCTCGGATCGGCGTGCGGCATCCACGTGCTGGAGCGTTCGGCCGCCTGAGACCCCGATTCTGGTCGAACGGTCACCGACACCGAGCGACGTGATGTCTAATAGTCAAAAGAGTTAACCCGTTCACTCGGAGCGCAAGGAGCCACCGATGTCAGCTCGGCTAGCAGGGAAAGTAGCGTTCGTCACCGGCGTCGCACGCGGACAGGGCCGCAGCCACGCGATCCGGCTCGCCGAGGAGGGCGCCGACATCATCGGTGTCGACCTACCCCGTCCGGTGGAGAACATGACGTACCCGCTCGCGACCCAAGAAGATCTCGACGAGACGGTGAGGCTCGTCGAGAAGACCGGGCGCTCGATCGTGGTGCGCACCGCCGATGTCCGCGATCGGCCGGCCCTCGACGAGGCCGTCGCCGCGGGGGTCGAGGAGTTCGGACACCTCGACGTCGTCGTCGCCAACGCCGGCGTGTGTCCTCTCGGGCAGACACCGCCGAACACGTTCCTCGACGTCGTCGACGTCAACCTCGTCGGCGTCCTCAACACGTTCAACGCCGCCTACCCGCATCTGCGCGACGGGGCATCGCTGATCGGCATCGGGTCGGTCGCCGGCCTGACGCCCGGCAGCGTCGACAATCCGGCCACCGGCCCCGGCGGCGCGGGTTACGGCTTCTCCAAACGCGCCATCGCCCAGCTCGTCCACGACTTCGCCATACTCGTGGCGTCTCGCGGAATCCGCGTCAACGCGGTGCATCCGACGAACGTGGACACCGACATGTTGCAGAACGACGGAATGTACCGGATGTTCCGGCCCGATCTCGAGTCGCCGGGCAAAGAGGATGCGGCACTGGCCTTCCCGGTGCTCAACGCCATTCCGGTCCCCTGGGTCGATCCCGTCGACGTCAGCAACGCCATCGTCTACCTGGCCTCGGACGAGTCGCGGTTCGTCACCGGCTCCCAGCTGAAGGTGGACGCGGGTGCGATCGCAAAGGCGTTGCCGCTCTGATCCGTCGCCGAGGAATGTGAGGATGCCGGGCGGGAGAACAGGGAGTGATGACGATGCGGAACAACGGTAGGGCGAGCGACATCGTCGTGGGACCCGCCATCGCCCCCGGAGGTGTCGCGGCGACTGTCGCCGAGGCCTTGTCCCTCGTCGATGCGGGCGACGACGTGTTCGTCGCCGCTCCGGCAAGCGCCGACGATCCGCGCGGGCTCTACGGCGGCCGTCTGACCGCGCAGGCCCTGCGGGCAGCCGCGCTGACCATCCCCGACGGGCGTCTCGCCCACTCCTTGCACTGTTACTTCCTCGTCCCCGGTGACGCCACCAAACCCATCACCTTCACCGTCAGTCGCGAACGCGACGGCGGCCGGTACTCGGTGCGGCGCGTCGTGGCACACCAGGACGGCGTCGACATCCTGCATCTGGCGGCGTCGTTCCAGCGTGACCAGCCCGGTGCCGACTACCAGGCCGAGGACATGCCGGCCACCGAGCCGCCACACGCGCTCACGCCGGTCCCCCAGGACCCGCGCATGCTCGACCTCGACGTCCGAGTCCCCCACGATGGCGACCTCTATCACCGCTGGCCCACCCGATTGTGGATCCGGATCACCGAACCCCTCGCCGACGACCCGAACCTCCGCATCTGCGGCCTGGTGTTCATCTCCGACATGTGCACCGGACTGTCGAAGGCACCGATGGTCAAGCAGGTGGGCATCCTGCCCAGCATCGACCACAGCGTGTGGGTCCACCGCCCCGGCGACCCCAACCGGTGGATGCTGATGGACCTCGCACCGGAATCCACGTCGTCCGGCCGGGGTCTGTACACCGGCCGGATCTACGACGAGGGACAGGTGTTGCTGGCGAATCTGGCCCAGGAGTCCCTGTTCCGGAAGCGCGTCTCCTCACACAACGGGCACCCGCGGCCCTGACGCCGAGGGCACAGAGTGAGGGGAGGCGTATCGGAATCCGATACGCCTCCCCTCATTCTGTGGACGGCCTCAGCCCTGCGCGGTGATCCGATCCATCTCGTGGTGGAGGATGCCCTCACGATCGTCTGCCGGCGGCGCGGGGAGTTCGACCGGCGCCGAGCGGGTGGGTAGCAGTACCACCGCCGTGGCGGGTGAGGTCACGGCACCGCGCTGGTTCTCACAGTGGAGTTCGACGTGGACCTCGGCCCGTCCGTCCACCTGACGCTTGTCGACGACGTGGCCCTTCAACCAGGTGGTGTCACCCATGTAGTTGAAGCCGCGGTGTTGCACGGACAGCTTCCACAGCCACCCGTCGTCGCCCATCCAATCGGTCAACAGGTGGGTCAGCCACGTCTCGCGCATGGCGCCGTAGTCATACGACGTCGGGATGCCGAGCTCGCGGGCGCGTTCGGGTTCCCAGTGCAGCCGCTGGACGGTGTCGGGGATGTTCAGCGCATTCGGCGGGTACAGCCCCGGCGCCTTCTTACGCACCTTGTAGGCGTGCCCGAATGCGCCGTTCGGCGTCAGCTGCATACCCCAGCCGACGTGCCACACGACGACGTCGGTGGTGACCAGCGGACCCTTCACCCTGGTCTGCAACTCCTCACCGACCTCGACGTCCTCCCAGTATCGCGGTTGCGCACCGCGAGTCTCCTCGGCGTCGTAGGCGGCGTCGATCTCGGCGAGCTGCTCCGGCGTGTACGGCGACGGCTCGTGGACTTCCTTCTTCCGCTCCTTCGACGCCGTGCGCTCGGCATTGATCCACGTCCCACGGCGGATCACGCACGGTTCGCCGCGGGCGTTGTCGTAGATGAAGGCCCGCGTGACGTGGGCCGACCGTCCGCCGAAGCTGCTGGTCTTCGGAACCACGCCCACCTGGGATCGCAGACAGTTCAGCCGATCCCCCACGGTGAGCGGACGCCACCACTCGAACTCCATCACCGCCTGATAGGACCCCAGTCCGGCGAACGGATCGCCCCGGAACAACGCCTTGGTCTCCGCATCCGGCTTCGGCGCGGCATCCTCGCCCATCGTGTAGTGAAAGGCCGGCGGCGCGATCAATCCGCCCCAGCGGGTGGACGTTCCGTACTCGGGGTCACAGAACAGCGGATTGTCGTCGCCGTAGGCCTGGGCGAAGTGACGGACACCGTCCGGAGTCACCTCGTAGTTGTGCGGGGCGTGCGGAATGCGCTCGGGCACGCCGTTACGCAGGCGACTCCGCTCGATGGCCTCGTCGGTGAGCACGCCAAAGGCTCTGTCGGCCAGGGTCATCGATTGTTCCGTTCGGCGGTGAGGGATCGTCGGATCTCGATGAGGCGATTGAGCCGGCGCTCGCCGACCGCCACCGCGTCCGCGTCGCCGGCACTCCTCGAGGCCTCGACGCGTTTCCGTTCGGCTGCGATCTCGTCGTCGAGAAGCACTCCCGCACCATCGCGTGTGAGCAGGTCCTGATCCGTCCAGTCCGCCGCGGCGATCTGGTCGACGGGTTCGGGTGGTATCGGGCCCGCATGGTCGCCCACCGGGTCAGCCATCCGTCCGCGGGAACCGGAACAGCTTGCGGGCGTTGAGTTCCACCATCTTGTGGACCTCGTCGTCGGGGACGTTCCGCATCGCTTCGGCGACCACCTTACGGCTGTTGGGCCAGTTGGAGTCGCTGTGCGGGTAGTCGCATTCCCAGGTGATGTTGTCGATTCCGACCGCGTGCCGGTTGTCGATACCGTGCTGGTCCTCGATGAAGCATCCGAAGATGTGTTCGCGGAACAGATCCGACGGCCGGACGGTCTGGTTGATGTTCTGGTAGTAGCGGTGCTTCTCCCAGGTCAGGTCGATGCGCTCGAGCATGTAGGGCACCCAGCCGATGCCGCCCTCACTCAGGGCGAACTTGAGCTTCGGATGGTTGTGGAACACCGGCGAGAAGAGCAGGTCGGCGGTGGCGTACATCGAGTTGCAGCCGAACAGCGCGATCATCACGGCCATCGGCGCCTCCGGTGCGGTGATCGGCGGCTTGCCCGACGTACCGAAGTGGATCGACAGCACCTGACCGGTCTCCTCGCAGGCCGAGAAGACCCCGTCCCAGTGATCGGTGTGGAACGACGGCAACCCGAGAGGAACCGGATTCTCGACGAACGCGATGGCACGCGAACCCTTTTCCGCGGTGCGATGGATCTCGGCGATACACAGGTCGGTGTCCCACAACGGCAGGATGACCATCGGGATGTAGCGGTCGGGCGCAGTCGGGCACCATTCGTCGAGAAGGTAGTCGTTCCAGGCCTGGACGCAGGCGTGGGCGAGTTCTTTGTCCTCCCCCTCGAGGAACACGGTGCCGGCGAAGCGCGGGAAAGACGGGAAGCACAGAGCCGCGTGGACTCCGTCGACGTCCATGTCCGCGATCCGGGCCTTCGGGTCGTAGCACCCGGGCAGCATGTCGTCGTAGCGCACCGGTTCGGCGCCGTACTCCTGGGGCTTCTTGCCGGCCACCGCGTTGAGTCCGATGTAGGGATAGATGCGGTCCTCGTAACGCCAGACCTGGGCGGGCGGACGGCCCGGGCGGAGTTCCTTCTCGATGATGTTGGGCCCGGCCTCGAGAAACTTGGCCGGGAGCCGATCCGTCCACAACTTCGGATGTTCGATCAGATGGTCATCGGTCGAGATCAGCTGCATGTGATCCTGTAACGGCATTGCATCTCCTCGCTATCGGCCGCCCGGGCGCCGGGGCGCACCGAGGCGGCTCACAGCACTCGAAACCGTGCTGCGCCACAGAATTCATCGTGGCACGTGGCCACCACGGGACACAAGGGCAACAGCACAATGAGTTATCTGTTTTACGGAGTCTCTCAAACGAGACTAAATCAGTTAACTCTATGCTAGCGTCCGCTCTGTGACTGCCGACCACATCGCCAGCGAGATCACCGCCGACACCCCGTTCACGCCCGACGACGACACCTACCACGTGCCGGGCACCGACGACCCGTACTGGGTGGAGACCAACTGGTGGTCGTTCAACGTGCCACAACGCCACATCGGCGGCTGGTTGCACGCCCGCTACGACGTCAACCGACGAACCGTCACCTGGCGCGTGTTCGTCTGGGACCCGAGCGGCGCCGACCTCGGTCGCATCGCTTACTACCGCAACGCGACCGACAAGCCGATGCCCGAGGACCCCGATCTGCGCGACATCACGTTTCCGCACGGCGGATTCTCGGTGAAGATGATCGAACCGCTGACGCGTTACCACATCAGCTACTCCGATCCGGCAAACGACTTCTCGATCTCGTTCGAGCACAGAGCCGTTCACCCGCCCCGGCGGTTCACCCCGGGCGAACCGCCCGCGATGTTCAGCCCCCACCTCGACCAACTGGGACATCAGGTCGGTGAACTGGTCCTGCGCGGAGAGTCGATCCCGATAGACTCCTACTCCATCCGTGACCGCACCTGGGGACCGCGCGGCGGACACCACATGCAGAGCAAGAAACCCGAATATCTGCGCGGCGAGTACAAGGTTCTCCATCCCGGCGGACCGCGGTGGCGCGAGATCGAGCGCGAGCGCGGACGCGGACGCATCCAGTACATCTTCGGCCACTCCGGTCCCGAGACCGGGTTCCTCGGGTTCATCCGACCGCAGGACGGCGACGCGCAGGGCTGGTCCCCGATGAATCACGGCTGGCTGCTGCGCGACGGACAGTTCGAGCGCCTCGACAAGACCATGTCGCGCATGCGGAACTTCCGTGACCCGCAGACGGGGTGGAGCTCCCACATGCAGGTCGACCTCACCGACCTGACGGGGCGTTCGATGACCGCGGAGGGATTCTCGGTGAGCCACATGTGCGAGGGCGGGCTCGGCAGCAACGCACTGATGCGCTGGGAGTTCGACGGCGAGATCGGCTGGGGCGAGGACCAGGACGGCTGGAAGCGCTCACACTGGGTCAAGATGATGAACGCCCTGCGCGCCACCGGCACCCACGAGAAGGAGTCCTGACATGGCCGAGACCGCGGACACGGCCGGAGCCCCGTTCGACGGCGTCCGCGTCGTCGAGATCGCCGCGTGGACCTTTGTGCCCGGTGCCGGCGCCATCTTGGCCGACCTCGGCGCCGACGTCATCAAGGTCGAACCCCCGACCGGCGACCCGCAGCGCAACCTGCAGAACGCACTGAACCGCACAGAGGGTGCCCCGAACCCGTTCCTCGAGGTCCCCAATCGCGGAAAGCGCAGCATCACACTCGATCTCACCACCGAGGCCGGACACGATCTTCTCCTGCGACTGGTCGAGAAGGCCGATGTCGTCCTCACCAGCTACCTACCGAAGCAACGGACCAAGCTCCGCGTCGACGTCGACGACCTCCTCGCGGTCAACCCCCGGCTGGTCTACATCCGCGGCACCGGCTGGGGCAGCAAGGGCGCGAAGACCGATGTCGGCGGATTCGACGCCGCGGCCGCCTGGTCGGCCGGTGGCACCATGCACAAGCTCACCCCGCCCGGCGCCGACCGTCCGACGATGCAACCCGCGGCCTATTACGACCTGCAGGGGTCGAGCGCGATCGCCGGAGCTGTCGGCATGGCGCTGTTCCGCCGCGAACGCACCGGCAAGGGCGGCGTCGTCGACGTCTCGCTTCTCAACACCGGCATGTGGCCGCTGAGCCCGGATCTGACGGCGGCGCCCTACATCGGGGAGATGCCGCGCCAGAACCGGACGGACTCGCCGAACCCGATCGTCAACGCCTACCGCACCAAGGACGACCGGTGGATCAACCTGGTCTGCCTTCAGGCACAACGCTTCTGGGGCGAACTGTGCGCGCTGATCGATCGCGTCGACCTGATCGTCGACGAGCGATTCGCCGACGACCTCGCCCGCTACACCAACCGCGGCGAGTGCATCGCCGAGCTGGACAAAGCCTTTGCCGAACACACCCTCGACGAGTGGCGCCACATCCTGGCCGACTTCTCCGGCGTGTGGGCCGCCGCCGCGACCGTCGCCGAACTCCACGACGACACACAGGTCCTCGACAACGGATACCTTCCCGAGGTGGCACGCGACGACGGCTCGAGCTTCCGGCTCGTCGCACCGCCCTACCACTTCGACGGTGAACCCACGACGCCTCGCGGAACCGCGCCGCGGCTCGGGCAGCACACCGAGGAGATCCTCCTCGAGGCCGGCCTGAGCACCGAGCAGATCACCACGCACCGCGAGAGCGGCGCGCTCGGCTGACGGGCGTGTCAGCGTCCGGTCCAGCGGGGCGCGCGTCGTTCGGCGAATGCCGCCGGACCCTCTTTCGCGTCCTGCGACGCGAACACCGGATCGGTGTACTCGAGCTGTCGTGCGAAGGCCTCGTCGTCGGACCACAATCGCGACTCGGTGGCGAGCGCCTTGCTCGCGCGTACTGCCAGCGGCGCGTTGACTGCGATGACCGCCGCGAGTTCGCGGGCCACCGACAGGGCCTCACCATCCGGGCAGACCCGGTTGATCAACCCGAATCTCTCCAACGCCGCCGCAGACATCGGTTCGCCGGTCAGCAACAGTTCGAGCGCCACCGCCTTCGGGAGCACGCGGGGCACGCGGATGGCTCCGCCGGCTCGCGCGATCAGGCCGCGTTTGACCTCGGGCAGTCCGAATCTCGCCCCCTCGCCGGCGACCACGAGGTCCGCGGCGAGGACCATCTCGAACCCGCCGCCCAGCGCCCAGCCCTCGACAGCGGCGATGAGCGGTTTGCGCGGCGGTGCCTGCACCAGACCGCCGAAGCCGCGACCTTCCACGAGGGGACGTTCGCCCAGCTGAAAACGCTTGAGATCCATACCCGCACAGAACGTCGTGGGGCCGCCGGTGAAGATCCCGACCGCCAGATCGGGGTCGGCATCGAGCCGGATCAGGGCCGCGGCGATCTGTTCGGCGGCGCTCTTGGTCATGGCGTTGCGCTGCTCGGGCCGGTTGAGGGTGATGACCAGGACGCCCGAACGGGTCTCGGTCAGCACCTCCTGCGGGCCGGTCATCGTGGCGCCATCCGGATCGAACCGTCCAGACGGATCGTCTCTCCGTTGACGTAGGGGTTCCGCAACAACGACAACGCCATGTCGGCGTAGTCGCCGGGCGCTCCGAGCCGCTTCGGGAACGGCACCGACGCCGCCAGTCCCTCTCGGATATCGGACCGCAGGCGCGCCAGCATCGGGGTGTCGAAGGTTCCCGGCGCGATCGTGTTGACCCGGATGCCCACCGACGCCAGGTCTCGAGCGGCGACCAGGGTGATGCCGTGGATGGCTGCCTTCGACGCCGTGTACGAGGTCTGGCCGATCTGCCCGTCGAAGGCCGCGACCGACGCGGTGAGCACGATCGCGCCGCGCTCGGTGTCCACCGGCTCCGTCGTGGCGATCCGCTCCGCGGCGAGACGGAGAACGTTGTAGGTGCCGATCAGGTTGATCTCCAGCACATCCCGGAAGCTCTGCAGAGGTGCCGCCGCTCCCTGGCGGTCGAGGATGCGCAGCCGGTCACCCCCGCGTCCCGCGCAGTGGACGACACCCCGCAGGGGACCATGCGCGGCCGTGTGGTCCAGGGCCTCGCGCACACTGTCCTCGTCGGTGATGTCCACCGGTGCGAAAACTGCTGCCTCACCGAGGCGTTCGGACACGGACTCTCCCGCCGAGGACGGCAGATCGACGATGACGACGCGCCCGCCGGCGTCGACGATCGCGGTCGCCGTGGCCTCGCCGAGCCCCGAGGCGCCGCCGGTGACCAGGAAGGTGTTCCCGCTCAGTCTCATCAGCTCGTCGCCCCGTTCTGTGGCACCGGTCCGGCGATGTCGCGGCCGATGATCTCCTTCATGATCTCGGTCGTCCCCCCGACGATCGTCTGTACCCGCGCGTCGGCGTAGGCCCGCGAGATCGGGTACTCGTCCATGTACCCGTAGCCGCCGTGCATCTGCAGGCAGCCGTTGATGATCCGGTTCTGCAGTTCGGTGGTCCACCATTTGGCCTTGGCGCCGAGCGTGGCGTCGAACTCTCCGGCGTTCAGCGCGTGGACCCCCTGCTCGAGGAACGCACGGGTGATGTCCACCTCGGTGGTCATCTCGGCAAGCCGGAACCTGGTGTTCTGGAAGTCGATGACACGCTTGCCGAATGCCTTGCGCTCACGGGTGTAGCCGACCGTCCAGTCGAGGGCCGCCTCGGCGGCGCTCAGCGCCCGCCAGGCGATGGACAGCCGTTCCAGTGGCAGCTGTGCGGTGAGGTGGGCGAACCCCCGTCCCTCTTCGCCCACCAGATTGGTTGCCGGTACCCGGACGTCGGCGAAGGAGATCTCCGCGGTGTCCTGCGCGTGCAATCCCAGTTTGCGTAGCTTGCGGCCGCGCTCGAATCCCGGCACGTCGGTGGGGACGAGGATCAGCGAGAGCTGCGGCCGTCCTTCCCTGGTTCCGGTCCGGGCCGCGGTCAGCACCACGTCGGAGGAGAACCCGCTGGTGATGAAGGTCTTCGCGCCGTTGATGACCCAGTCGTCGCCGTCGCGGACCGCGGTCGTCCTCATCCCGCGGAGGTCGCTGCCGATCGCGGGTTCGGACATCGCGATCGAGGTGACCACCTCACCCTTCGACATCGCCGGAAGCCAGCGTCGTTTCTGCTCCTCGGTTCCCAGTTCGGTGATGTACGAACCGACGATGTCCTCGTTGATCGACAGTCCCGAACCCAGTGCCGCCGCGCCGACCCTGGCGAGTTCCTCGTGGACGACGCACCGGAACCGATAGTCGGTGACACCTCCGCCGCCGTACTCCTCGGGGAATCGGATACCCAGGATGCCCAGCTCCCCTGCGCTTTTCCACACCTCGCGGCCGGTGGACCGGGCCTCCTCCCAGGCGTCGAGGTTCGGGGTCACGTCGCGGGCGACGAAATCACGCACGACCTCTCGAAAAGCCGCGTGGTCGGACTCGTAGAACGGTGTGGGCACAGCGGTTCCTCCCGAAGTTCGGTGACGCAAGTTCGGTGAAGCCAGTTCGGTGAAGCCAGGTGTGGGTCAGTCGACGAGCTCGTAGAGGGTGGCGTTCGCCGTGCCCCCGCCTTCACAGATCGCCTGCAGGCCGAATCTGATCCCCTTGTCACGCATGTGGTGGATCAGCCGGGTCGTGAGGATCGCGCCCGACGCGCCGAGAGGGTGACCCACGGCGATGGCGCCGCCGAGCGGGTTGAGGCGGTCCGGATCGGCGCCGAGCTCCGCCAGCCACGCGAGCGGCACCGGGGCGAAGGCCTCGTTGATCTCGACGGCACCGATGTCGTCGATCGACAGACCGGTGCGGGCGAGGAGCTTCTGCGTCGCGGGGATGGGGCCGGTCAGCATCAGCACCGGATCATCTCCCACCACCGATCCCGCGACGATGCGCGCGATGGGTGTCAGTCCGAGTTCGGCTGCTCGCGCCGAGGTCATGATGACCACCCCGGCGGCACCGTCGGAGATCTGGGAGGCATTGCCCGCGTGGATGACTCCGTCGTCGCGGAACGACGGTTTCAGAGCGGCCAGCTTCTCCGGCGTCGTTCCTCTGCGGAGCCCTTCGTCGACGCCGAGGGTCCCGTCCGCGGTGTCGACGGGCACAACCTGGGTGTCGAAGGCGCCACTGTCGATGGCCGCGGCGGCGAGTTCATGGGAGCGTGAGGCGTACTCGTCGAGCACGAGCCGCGAGAGTCCCCATTTCTCGGCGATGAGTTCGGCACCGAAGCCCTGATTCAGCTCATCGGTCTGATATCGGTCGAGAACTGTTTGCCCGTAGGGGAATCCCGTCTGCCGTGCGGCGCCGAGCGGTACCCGCGACATGGTCTCGACTCCGCCGGCGACGACGATCTCATGCGCTCCGGCGATCACCGCGTGCGCGGCGGATTCGATCGCCTGCTGACCCGAACCGCACGCCCGGTTGATCGTCGCGGCCGGCACCGAATCCGGCCAGCCGGCGGCGAGCACGGCGAACCGGCCGATGTTGCTGGACTGATCGCCGAGCTGGGTCACGCATCCCCACAAGACGTCGTCCACCATCTGGGGGTCGATCCCGGTGCGGGACATCAACTCGTTCAACACCACCGCGGACAGATCAGCTGCGTGCACGCCCGCGAGGGAGCCGTTGCGCTTGCCGATGGGTGTCCGGACCGCCTCGACGATCACCGCGTCGCGCGGAGTACTCGTCTCGCCGTATCTCACGTCGCGTTCTCCTAGTCGCTGGCCGGTAGCGGCTTGGCGTCCTTCAGGACGAGCGGGGTGGTGCCGATGCCCAGCGTGCCCGCACCGGGCTTCGTCACGAGCACCTCCAGTCCCGGCGCGGCATCGGAGGTGTACCGCTTGCCGAGCTGGGTGCCGGTGTCGAGCCCGGGTGCGATGTCGGCTCCCGACCGTTCGTCCCCGACCGGGATCACCGGCTCCCCACCGCAGGTCAGCTCGACTTCCGCGGCCGGCGGGGTGATCACGATGATCTCGGTGTCGCAGACCTGGCTGCGCAGGCGGGTTCCTGGTTTGAACGTCATGACTTCTCCTGTGTTCATCTCGAGTACTGCTCCACCAGGCGCCGCCGCAGCACCTTACCGGTGGCGGTCTGGGGCAGCTCGTCGGCCCAGATGACCTCGTCGGGCGTCCTCGAACCACGCAGCTTGTCCCGAACATGCTGTCGCACCGAGTCTTCGGAGATCTCGGCTCCGGGGTCGCGCACGATCACCGCCACCAGCCGCTGGCCCCACTCCTCGTCGGGGAGGCCGATCACCGCGGTCTCGCGCACCGCCGGATGTGTCAGCAACACGTCTTCGATCTCGGCGGGACCGATGTTCTCCCCGCCCCGGATGATGGTGTCGTCGGCGCGGCCGTCGATGAACAGGTATCCCTCGTCGTCCACCCACGCCTGATCGTTCGTCGGGAACCAGCCGTCGGCATCCAGGACGGACCCGATTCCGAGGTAGGACCCCGACACCTGTGCGCCGCGCACGAACAGCGAGCCGACTTCGCCTGCGCCGAGCGGTTTTCCATCCGCGTCGCGGATCTCGATCTCCATACCGGGCACGGGGCGACCGACGCTTTCCAGGCGACGGCGGATGTACGGTTCATCGGAGGCGATCGCGGCGGCGTGGTCGTCGGGTCCGAGCAGGGCAAGCGTCGAGCTCGTCTCGGTCAGTCCGTAGGCGTTGCAGAAGCCTGCATCGGGGAAGGCGCGCATGGCGCGTTCGAGTACGGGCCGCGGCAGGCGTGCACCGCCGTAGGAGATCAGTCGCAACGACGGTGCCTCGGCGATGCCCCCGGCAAGTGTGTCCACGATGCGTGCCAGCATCGTCGGGACCACCGTCGCCGACGAGATCGATTCGCGTGCAACGATGTCGAGCCATTCGCGGGAGTCGAAATCGGGTAGGTGCACCACACGGCGGCCGCCGTAGAAGTTGGTGAGCGTGGCCCCCACCGCGGCCACGTGATAGGGCGGAACGGTGATCAGCGCGGCCTCGTCGGGGTCGGCGCCGGCGAAGTCGACGGTGGCGAACACGTAGGCCTGGAGGTTCTCGTGCCGCAGCGGCACGACCTTGGGCTTCGACGTCGTGCCGCTCGTGTGGAGCAGGACCGCGGGTGCGTCGTCGGCGACGTCGACGGGCGGCCGCGGCTGCGCCGTCCGCGCCGCGGCGAGGAAATCCTCGAGGTCGAGCACCCGGTCGCGGCCGGCGACGAGATCGCGATACCGCGCCTCGACGACGATGAGCGGGTGGTCGAAATCGTCGATCAACTCGGCCAGCACCGAGGAGCCGAGCCGGTAGTTGACCGGGACGAACGGCACGCCGGCGCAGGCCGCGGCGAAGAACGACTGCGGGTAGCCGGGGCCGTTGCGGCCCAGGTAGATGACCTCCGACGGCGACTGCTCGACGATGACCGAGGCGCCACCGCGCGCGGTGCGGACGACGTCGGCGTGGGTCAGGCCCGTCGAGGCCTTCCCGAGCGCGACCCGATCGCCCAGTCCGGATTCCACCATGTCGAGGAGGAGGCCGACTCCCATGATTCCCACCCATCCACGTGAGGTTCAGCGCAGCGGCGAGCCACGCACGATTCATCGTAGATGATTCAGTGAAATCAGTTACACCATTCGGGTGATTGCCCCGGCGGCTCAGTTGAAGAGGTCGACCACGGACTCGGTCGCGAACCGCCCCCACAGCATCTTCTTGGCGGCCGAGTTCATGTGCCGGCGCCAGTGCGCCTCGGCGGCGTCGGCATCGCCGGCGTCGACGAGGGTGACGAGCCTGCGGAACGCCCGGATCGTCTTCTTGAACTGCGTCGCGACCTCGTCGGTGTCGGTCGTCCGCGACACCACCCGTGACATGTGGGTCGCGACGACATCGGCGAGGACGCGGCCGATCAGCCCGATCGCCTGGTTGCCCGCACGCTCGAGGATGAGATCGTGGAAGCGGAACGCGGTCGTCGACCACTTGTCGAGGTCGGCCGATTCCGCACCGGCGTCGACGAGGACCGCGAGCTCGTCGATGACCGCGGTGAGGTCTTTGATGTCGTCCTCGGAGCGGCGCGAGGCGAGCATCCGCACCGCGGCGGGCTCGATCACCATGCGCGCCTCATAGAGGTCGGAGAGCGTGGTGTTCTGGATCTGGAGGAGAAGTCCGACATAGCGCGCCGCGACCGAGACGTCCGGCGAGACCACCTGGACGCCACCGCGCGAACCGCGTCGGACGACGATCAGCGACTCGTTCTCGAGGATGCGGAACGCCTCACGCAGGGTGGGCCGCGAAACGTCGAACCGCTTCCCCAGCACCGTTTCCGGCGGAAGCATGTCACCGGGCTTCAGAATCCCCCGCACGATCTGGCCACGGAGTTGTTGCGCGATGAGTTCAGCGGTTTTGGGGACCTGAATCCGCTGGGGCAATCCGTCCTCGTCGAACGAGTTGTTGGTCAATTCCCACACCTTCCGACCGCCCAGTCAGCGAGCTGGTCCAGCCTAGCACCCGGCCGTGTCCGGCCATCGTTTCGCCGAAACCGACATGAAAATGAACACACCCATTGTACGGTTGAATCATCTAACTCATCTAGTGATCGCCGGTCGGCGCAAGGGAGGTACCGACGCGATGTCGGATGTACACACGGGGCACATGCGAACCGGACAGCTCTTCATCGACGGCAAGTGGGTCGACGGCCACGGCGATGAGACGATCACCGTGATCAATCCCGCCACCGAGACAGTGATCGGGACGGTACCGCAGGCAACGGTCGCCGACGTCGATGATGCTGTCGCCGCGGCACGCACCGCCTTCGACGACGGCCCGTGGCCCCAGATGTCGGTACGCGAACGAGGCGTCGTGCTGCGCCGGATGGCGGAGGAGTTCCAACGTCGACGCGCCGAGCTGGTCGACCTCAGCATCGCCGAGGCAGGCTCCACTCGCGCGCTCGCCGAGTACTTGCAGGTGGGCACACCCATCGACCACTTCCTCGATCTCGTCGACCGGGTACTGCCGTCCTTCGATTTCGAGACACCGCTGCCCCCGATGGTCGGCAACGGCATCGGCCAGGGCTACGTCGTCCGTGAACCGTTCGGCGTCGCCGCGCTCATCACGCCGTTCAACTTCCCGCTCTTCCTCAACCTGTGCAAGGTCGCGCCGGCGCTCGCCGCCGGATGCACCGCCGTCCTGAAGTGTTCGCCCTACACGCCCTTCGAGGCGCTGGTCGTCGGCGAGGTCGCCGAGGCGGCCGGTCTGCCGCCCGGCGTGCTCAACATCATCACCGGCGATGTCGCCGCGGGTGAGGCGCTGACCACCCATCCCGGCGTCGACCTCGTCAGCTTCACCGGCAGCGACACGGTGGGCGCGAAAGTGTATGGCCAAGGCGCACAGTCGCTGAAGAAGGTGGTGTTGGAACTCGGCGGCAAGTCGGCGAACATCCTGCTCGACGACACCGACCTGGACAAGGTGATGCAGAGCGTGCTCGGGGGCTTCATCACCCACGCCGGACAAGGGTGCGCGCTGATGACGCGCATCCTCGTCCACGAGTCGCTCCACGACGAGCTCGTCGGTCGCGTCAAGATGGCGCTGGATTATGTCCCCGTGGGCGACCCGGCCGATCCGGCCATCGCGATGGGGCCGCTGATCCGCGAGGCACAGCGCGCCCGGGTGGAGGAGCTGATCCGCGTCGGCCAGGAAGAAGGCGCCCAGATCGCCTACGGCGGTGGACGGCCCGCCGGCCTCGACAAGGGATTCTTCGTCGAACCGACACTGTTCGTCGGTGTCGACAACCGGATGAAGATCGCCCAGAGTGAGATCTTCGGCCCCGTCGGAGTGGTCATCCCCTTCACCGACGACGCCGAGGCCGTCCGGATCGCCAACGACAGCCCGTACGGACTTTCCGGCGGCGTCTGGTCGTCCGACCCCGTACGCGCGCATGGCATTGCGCGCAAACTCCGCACCGGCATGGTCGTCGTCAACGGCGGCGGAGGCGGACTGATGCCCGACGGGCCGTTCGGAGGTTACAAACACAGCGGCATCGGGCGCGAGTTCGGCGCACACGGGCTGTCAGAGTATCTGCAACACAAGACCATCCAATGGTCGGCGGCACGATGAAGCTCGTCGTCGATCAGGACGGGTGCGGTGGCCACGGACGCTGCGTCGCCGTCGCCCCCGACCTGTTCGACCTCGACGACGACGGAGTGAGCTCTCCGATCACCGAGGAGATCGGAACCGACCAGCAGGCCGCCGCGGAAGAGGCCATCGCCAATTGTCCGCAGAGCGCGATCCGAATCGTATGAGACCGACCACCGGTCATCGGGAGGACTGAGAATCACATGTCGAGTTCACTTGGGGAGAAACCCGATTCGGGTTCGGTCGGGCAATCCTCGCCCGATGACACGGGAACGGTCACCGTGGCCAGGGAGTCACCGCCGATCGTGTGGCTCGCCCGCCTGGGCGCGGTCTTCGTCGCCGTCCAGGCCTACGTTTTCATCCGCTGGATCTTCTCCGACTCGTTCTCCCCGATCCCGACGGGACCCGACGAGGTGCCCACACACACGCTGGTGATCATCCGGGCGTCGGAGGTCATCTGCATCGTCGGCGTGATCGCGTCGATCGTCTGGCTCGTGCATCGCACCCGCAAGGACGGGCAGTTCCCCACCCTGGGCGTCTTCATGATGGGCTGGCTGCTCACCTGCTGGCAGGACGTGGGCGTCAACGCCGTGGTTCCGGTGTTCTCGTACAACTCGGCGTTCCTCAACATGGGCACCTGGGGCGAGTTCGTGCCGGGCTGGGTCAGCAAGGGCCCGGAGACCCCGGCGCCGATCCTCTACGAGCTGGCCGACTACATGCTGTTCCTGCCGCTGGCCGTCGTCGGCATCGACAAGCTGGTGAAGGCCGCGCGTGCGCGATGGCCGCGACTCAACAAGGCCGGCATCATCGTGGCCCTGCTCCTGATCTTCCTGGTCCTGGACACCGCCTCCGAGCAGTTCCTGCAGCGCCAGGGACTGTGGTCGTACCTCCGGGTCAACGACACCTGGTCGATCTTCACCGGCACGCTCAACCAGTTCCCCTTGTACGAGGGCATCGTCTTCGGCTCGGTGGTGATGGTGGCGTCGATGTCGATGTATCTGTTCCGCCGCAAGGGCGACCAGCTGATCACCGACGCCGGCATCGAGCGACTCAAGATCACCCGCGGAGTGGCCGTCGTGCGCGTCCTGGCGTTCTCGGCGGTGATGAACGTGATCCTCGCCGTGTTCTTCCTCGGCTTCAACCTGGTGAACATGCACGCCGACGTCGCACCTGCCGAAGCGCCGAGCTACCTGCATCAGAACATGTGTGGGCTCGCCGAGAACCCGCCCTGCCCGCATCTCAGGTAGCCCGTGACGACCCTGCGGGGCGACGGGAGGCTGTCAGGGCTGGTCGCCCGCCGCCACCGGCCGGTCCGGATCCGATGACCACTGCGAGAAGGAGCCGGGGAACAGTGTCGCGTCGATGCCCGCGATCGCGAGCGCGGCGATCTGATGGGCCGCGTTGATCCCGGACCCGCAGTAGACCACCACATCGCCGGCCTCGGCGTCGACTCCGAGGCCGGCGAAGCGGCGTCGTAGGTCGTCCGCGGTCCGGAACCGTCCGGTTGCGTCGATGTTGTCCGCGGTCGGTGCACTCACCGCGCCGGGAATGTGACCCGCGCGCGGATCGACCGGCTCGACGTCACCGCGATACCGCTCGGTGGCACGCGCGTCGAGGAGATGAGCCGGACCCGAGGCGACGTCGTCGATCGTCGCCACCGGCAGACGATCCGGGGTCAGGGTCACGCGACCCGCACGCGGGGTGCCGCCGTCGCCCGTCGTCGTCCGCAGTCCCTCGCCGCGCCAGGCCGCGAGTCCGCCGTCGAGCAGGCGGACATCGGCGACCCCGGCCCACCGAAGCAACCACCACGCGCGGGCTGCGGCCAGGTTGCCCGAGTCGTCGTAGACCACCACCGGGACGCCGTCGTTGATCCCCCATCGTCGCGCTGCCTCTTGCAGGTCTGCCGGCGCGGGCAACGGGTGGCGACCACCGACCGGCCCCGACGGAGGCGCGGCGAGTTCGGTGTCGAGGTCGACGTAGACCGCCCCGGGGATATGGCCTTCGCGATAGGCCGCGCGACCGTCGAAGTCACCGAGCTGCCACCGCACGTCCAGGACCACGGGCGGCGTGCCGAGCAGCATCTCGGCCAGGTCGAGCGGGCTGATCAGGACATCGCGCATGGCCGCGAGGGTACCAACGACGCCCGATGGAACAATGGGGACCGATCCCGCCCGACCCGGGCGTCGAACGTTTCACAACAATCAAGGGGTCCCCGCGTGGCGCTGTTTCCTGCGGTCGTCTTCGGCCTGCTCACCTTCTGGCTGCATCGCCGGCTGGTCCGCGCGACCGCGCTGGCCCGGCCGTGGTCGATCGTGGTCGACATCGTCCTGGTGGGGATGTGGGCACTCGCGCTCATCGGGTTCGCGTCCGGACGCGCGCTGGACCCGTCGTGGGCGCGGCCGGTCGGGACGATCGGCCTGATCTGGCTCGCGACCTTCTTCTACCTGTTCCTCGGCTTGGCGATCATCGGTCTGATCTCGTTCGGTGCGCACCTGATCCGCTGGGCGCGACGCCGCCTCGGTGGTGTGCAGGACACGCCCCAGCTCGCCGGACGCCGCCTACGACGGATTCGGATCGCCACCTCGACCGTGGTCGTGGTGGCACTCGCGGTCACCGGCTACGGAGTGTGGGAGGCCTCGCGCCCGCAGGTGGTCGAGGTCAGCGCCACCCTCGATGATCTACCCGAGCAGTTCGACGGCCTGCGCATCGCCGTGGTGTCCGACCTCCATGTCGGCCCGGCGCGCGACGCGTCGTTCACCCGCGGCGTCGTCGACAAGATCAATGAGCAGCACCCGGACCTGGTGGTCCTCGTCGGCGACCTCACCGACGGCACCATCCCGCACGTCCGCGACACCCTCGCACCTCTCGCCGACCTGAAGGCACCGCTGGGCGTCTTCGGGGTCAGCGGCAACCACGAGTACTACGCCGACGACGGCGGACGGTGGCTCGACGTCTGGGAGGAATACGGGGTGCGCACGCTGAGAAACTCCCGCGTCCCGCTCGAGCGCAACGGTGCCACCATCGAGCTCGCCGGGGTCTACGACGCCACCGCACCGGAGCCGTACGAGCCGGATCTGCCTGCCGCGCTTGCCGGTTCCTCGCCCGACGACTTCGTGCTCCTGCTCGCGCATCAGCCCAAGCAAGCCGTCGAAGCGTCCGACCTCGGCGTCGACCTGCAGTTCTCGGGCCACACCCATGGCGGCCAGCTCTGGCCGATCCGCTATCTCGTCCCGCTGCAACAGCCGTCGGTCATCGGTCTGGACGAGGTCGGCGACACCACGCTGTACACGACCCGCGGCGCCGGGGCCTGGGGCCCGCCCGTGCGCGTCCTCGCGCCGCCGGAGATCACGATTCTCACGCTCGGCTCCGCCGGCTGACACACGACTTCAGCGCACAAAATCCGTTCGCGCTCACCCTTTTCGAGTGAGCGCGAACGGATCGTGTGATCTGCCCCGCCGGCCGAGTGGGCCCGAGGGCCGTATCGAGGTCAGGCGTTGACGTCCGACGGGTGCGTCGCGAGCGGCGTCACCTTGATGTCCATGTACGGGAACAACGGCAGGCCCGACAGCACGGTGTGCAGCTCATCGTTGGATTCGACGTCGAAGATCGAGTAATTGGAGTACTCGCCCACGATCCGCCAGATGTGCGGCCACTTGCCGGAGCGCTGGAGGTCCTGCGAGTACGCCTTCTCCCGCGCGACGGTGTCAGCACGTACATCCGGGTCGAGATCGTCGGGGATGTTGACGTCCATCCGCACGTGGAACAGCATTACTTCGCCGGATCCAGGACGAAGTCGTAGTCGACCGTGAAGCCGCCCTTGCCGTCTTCCTTCGGGTCGAGGATCAGCTCGGGCTTCACGGCGCTGGCGACGTCGTCGTCGTTGTGCGCGTCACCGGGGAAGTACAGCTGCGCGGTGAGCTGCTCGTGGCCGGGCGCCGACACCTTGAGGTGCAGGTGCGCGGGACGCCAGGGGTGCCAGCCCGCTGCCGAGATCATCTTTCCGCACGAACCGTCGGTCGGGATCATGTACGGCGCCGGACGGATCGTGGTGATCTCGAAGCGGCCCTCGTCGTCGGCGGTGAAGGTCGCACGCAGGTTCCACTCCGGGATACCCGGCGCGAACTGCGAGTAGAAGCCGTCGTCGTCGGCGTGCCACAGCTCGACCTTGGCACCGGCGAGCGGGGTGCCATCGCACGAACGGACCTGGCCGCTCCACAGCAGCGGATCGCCCTTCTCGTTCTCGCGCATCGGCACGGCACCCTTGGAGCCCTGCTCGGGCGCGTTCGGCACGTAGTACGGGCCCTCGATGCTGCCCTTGTTGCCCTCACGGTGCTCGGTCGCCACATCCTCGACGACGTGCTCGACCCACACGTCGAGGAAGAGCGGCCACTCACCGTCTTCACCGACGTTGATGAGCCATGCCTTGAGGGCGTTGTACTCGTCGTAGGTCACCTTGTGCTTGCGGATCGTGGCGTGGACGCCTTCGAGGACCTCGTTGATGAGGGTGGCCACCCGCTCCGGCGGCGTGTTCTTGACGGCCTCGAAGGGCGACTTGTCGGCGTGGAACCGCTCGGTGGCGGACGCGCCGGAAGCGGCAGCGGTGGCGACCTGGTCGGTGTGCTCGGTTGTGGTCATGACATCTCTCCTTGCTGTTCTTCGTGGGGCTGCCACGAAATGGATTGGTGCGGTTCGGGTTCAGCTGTCGGTGCGGTAGCGCTCGAGTTTGTCCGGGTCGATCTCGAAGCCGATGCCCGGTGCGGTCGACCGGTGCAGGTGACCGTCGCGGATCTGCAACGACTCGGTCAGCAGGTCATCGCTCATGTCGAGGAAGTTCGACAGTTCACCCGCGTAGCGCGAGGTCAGCTCGAAGGCGCTGCCGAAGGCGAGGGCGCAAGCCGTCCCGACCTGTCCGTCGATCTGATTGCCCATCACCACCGGCACCCCGAGCCCCTCCGCGAGGTGATGGGTCCGACGCGAGGTGGTGAAACCGGTACGGGCGGTCTTGATGCTGATCGCGGTCGCGGAGCGACCGAGGATCTCACGCGTCACGTCGGCCGGGGTCGGCACCGACTCGTCGGCGATGAACGGCACGTCGAGCTGCTCGACGAGCCACCGGCGGCCGAGCACATCGGCTGCGTCGCAGAGTTCTTCGGCGAACAGCAGGTCGAGGTCGGCCATCTCCCTCATCGCCCGCAGCGATTCTGCCGCGGTCCAGCCACGGTTGCCGTCGACGTACAGCTCGACCTCGTCGCCGAAACGTTCGCGCAGTGCGCGCACGACCGCGGTGTCGAGGGTGACGGGATGCCGGCCGACCTTCACCTTGAAGGTGTGGATTCCGTAGGTCTCGACCATCTTCTCGGCTTCGGCGACCATCGCGGCGGGTTCGGCGAAACCGAGCATGTGGCTCACGCGCATCCGGTCGGTGAAACCGCCGAGCATGTCACCCACCGGGAGTCCCAGGACTTTGCCGAGCGCATCCCAGATCGCCATGTCCACAGCGGATTTGGCGGCCGGATTGCCGACCGTCTTGGCGAGGCGGGCGGCGACCACCTCACGTTCGAGAAGGGTGAGACCCACGATCGCCGGAGCGAAGATGGTGTTGATCACGGCGAGGATGCCGTCTTGCGTCTCCCCGTAGGTGAACGGGCGCGGAGGCGCCTCGGCGACGCCGACCACACCCGCATCGGTGTGCACGCGCACCAGCACGTGATTCGCCTCGTACACCTCGCCGGAGGCGAACTTGAGCGGTTTCACGTACGGGATCGCGAATGGAATTGCCTCTACGCGTGTGATTTTCATGATCCATCTCCAAACTTGGCGCTGAGCGCAGCATCGATCGGGCGGGCCTGAGCGGGGTGGACGGTGCCGGGACGGACGGTGCCGGGGTGGATGGCGAAGGCCGCCGCGATCACGTCGGCCACCGCACCGATGACGGGGTCTGCGCCTCCGGCGCGCCAGGCCAGGGCGACCTCGACGGTGTCGGCGTCGACGAGATCCCGCACGACGAGCCCGTCGAGCGGTAGTGACCGCACCGAGGCCGGGAGCACCGAGACCCCGAGTCCCGCCGCGACGAGGGCCAGCAGCACCGCGGTACCGGACGCCTCATGCGCGCGATCCGGCACGAAGCCCGCCGCGCGACAGGCCCTCATCGCGGCCTCGTTGACCGCGGAGTCACGGCTGTCGTACATCACGAACGGCTCGTTGCGCAGATCGGTGACGGAGACGACCGGCTCGACGGCGAGGCGGTGATCGACCGACACCGCGAGCACCATGGGCTCGACGTCGATGACCCGCATCTCGATGTCCTCGCCGACTGTCGGCGGACGCAGCACCCCGAGGTCGAGAGTCCCGGTGCGGATGGCCTCACACTGAACCGGCGTGAGCATGTCGGAGGAGATGCGGAGATCCACATCCGGCAACTCCCGCTTGACCACCCGCGCGATACGCGGCAGGTGCGAGAAGGCGGCGATGCCGGTGAGGCCGAGACGTACCAGCCCGCTGCGGCCGGCCGCGATTCGGCGAACCCCGTCCACGGCGTCGTCCACCCCGGCCAGGATCCGTTCGGCCTGAACCCTCAGGTATTCCCCTGCCGGTGTCAGCGACACCTGCCGGGTGGTCCGGGTGAACAGCGTGACATCGAGCTCGGATTCGAGCTGGCGGATGGCGTACGACAGCGCGGGCTGCGCGACATGCAGGGACGCCGCAGCCTGGCCGAAGTGGCATGTGTCGGCCACCGCGGCGAAGTAACGCAAGTGCCGTAGCTCCATGACCTGGCCTTATCTGGTACCCGTACGCGATTGGGACCCGGCATGTGACCGGGACCACGCCTCTACGGTAAGGCCAGAGATACATACATGACAATGACACAATTTGTACTTATTCATGGATTCTGGTTATCAATGAGGTACTGGGTCAGGACTGGTGATTTGCCTAGTGTGATCGCCGACACGTGATGCGAGAGTGCAAAGAGCACCCACATCTGGAGGTACAAGACATGACCGCGTCCGTAACGGAACACCTGCACCACGTGAACTCTGTCCTCGGCGACGCGGTCGTCGACGACAAGGAATCCGGCGTCTACCGTGCCAACCGAAGGATCTTCACCGACGAGGACATCTTCGAGCTGGAGATGAAGCACATCTTCGAGGGCAACTGGATCTACCTGGCCCACGAGAGCCAGCTTCCCGATCCGGGCGACTACTTCACCACCTACATCGGCCGGCAGCCGGTGGTCATCACCCGCGACAAGAGCGGCGAGCTGCACTGCCTGATCAATGCCTGCGCCCACCGCGGCGCCATGGTCTGCCGTCGCAAGACCGACAACCGGATGACCCTCACCTGCCCCTTCCACGGCTGGACGTTCCGCAACGACGGCACCCTCCTGAAGGTCAAGGACCCCGACGGCGCCGGCTACCCGGACACCTTCGACGTCGACGGCTCGCACAACATGACCAAGGTCGCCCGCTTCGACAGCTACCGCGGTTTTCTGTTCGGCAGCCTGAACGACGACGTGACCTCGCTCGAGGACCACCTCGGTGACACCCGCATCGTCATCGACATGCTCGTCGACCAGTCCCCCGATGGCCTCGAAGTGCTGCGCGGAGCATCGACCTACACCTACGACGGCAACTGGAAGGTCCAGGCGGAGAACGGTGCCGACGGTTATCACGTCACCGCCACGCACTGGAACTATGCGGCCACCACGTCGCGGCGTGGCACGGGTGAGTCGAAGAACGACACCAAGGCGCTCGACGCCGGTGGGTGGGGAAAATCAGGCGGCGGCTACTGGTCGTACCCCAATGGCCATCTGTGCCTGTGGACCTGGGCGGCCAACCCGCAGGACCGGCCCCTCTGGGACAAGATGGACGAGCTGAAGGACAAGTTCGGCGATGCCAAGGGCGAGTTCATGGTGAAGGGTTCGCGCAACCTCTGCCTGTACCCGAATGTGTATCTGATGGATCAGTTCTCCACGCAGATCCGCCACTTCCGGCCGATCGCGCCGGACAAGACCGAGGTGACGATCTACTGCATCGCACCCAAGGGCGAGAGCGATTCGGCTCGCGCACACCGCATCCGTCAGTACGAGGACTTCTTCAACGCCTCCGGCATGGCCACCCCCGATGATCTGGAGGAGTTCCGCTCCTGCCAGCTCACGTTCCGGGCGCAGGCAGCTCCGTGGAACGACATGAGCCGCGGAGCGCAGCACTGGCTGACCGGGCCCGACGACGTCGCCAAGACGCTCGGCATGACCGGCGTCATCTCGGCGGGCGTCAAGAACGAGGACGAGGGCCTGTACCCCGTTCAGCACGGCTACTGGCTGGAGACCATGCGCGCCGCCGCTGCCGCCGAAGAAGCAGCGATCGCCGACCGGCACTGAGCCGGATCAGACCCAAAGGGAAGACGATGACCACCGCAGACACGAATCCCACCACAGACGCACATGCCACGGCGGCGGGCACCGAATCCGGCGCCGGCGGAAAACTGATCACCCAGAACATGATCGAGCAGTTCCTCTACCGCGAGGCGCGCTACCTCGACGACCGTGAGTTCGAGAAGTGGCTCGAGTGTTATGCCGACGACGTCGTCTACTGGATGCCGTCGTGGGACGACGCCGACCGTCTCACCGAGGACCCGCAGCGCGAGATCTCGCTCATCTACTACGGCAACAAGGGCGGCCTCGAGGACCGGGTCTTCCGTATCCGGACCGAACGGTCCTCGGCGACATCGCTGCCGGAGGCCCGGACGAGTCACAACATCAGCAACGTCGAGGTCATCGAACGTCGCGGGGATCTGGTCGACGTCCGATTCAACTGGCACACGATGTATTTCCGCTACAACACCATCGACCCGTACTACGGCACATCGTTCTACACGATCGACTTCTCCGGCGCGCAACCCCTGATCCGGCGCAAGACGATCGTGCTGAAGAACGACTACATCCACCACGTGGTGGACGTGTATCACTTCTGACCCCGTGCCCGTCTGACCGTATTTCTGTCCGACCATCTGCCCCGGAACCCACCGAGACGATCGACCACGAGGACCCGTCCATGACTGTCATCACCGACGCGGGTGCCGGCACCACCGCCCACACCGACGCGAACACCCACCAGGTGGCGCTGTCCTTCGAGGACGGGGTCACCCGGTTCATCACCTGCCGCGAGGACCAGACCGTCGCCGACGCGTCGTACCGGCAGCGCATCAACATCCCGCTCGACTGTCGGGACGGAGCCTGCGGAACCTGTAAGGCGTTCTGCGAGTCGGGCGATTACGACGGCGGCACCTACATCGACGATGCGCTCTCCGAGGACGAGTCCGCCGAAGGTTATGCACTCCCCTGCTGCATGAAGCCCAAATCGGATCTGGTGCTGCAGATCTCGGCGACCTCGGAGATCGCGAAGACCCAGGCCTCGAGTTTCACCGGCACCGTCGTCGAACTGGAACGTCTCTCCGAGTCGACGATGCGCCTGGGAATCCGCATCGAGAACCGCGGCCAGTTGGCCTTCCTGCCAGGGCAGTACGTGAACATCGCGATCCCCGGCACCGACGACGGTTCCGGAGCGCCGGTGAACCGCTCGTATTCGTTCGCCAACGAACCGCACGAGGATCGGCTGATCTTCCTGATCAAGCTCACTCCGGGCGGAGCGATGTCGACCTACCTGACCGAACGAGCGGTACGCGGTGAGGAGGTCACCTTCACGGGCCCGCACGGCTCGTTCTTCCTGCGGGAGGCCACGCGTCCGATCCTGTTGCTGGCCGGCGGAACCGGACTGGCCCCGATCCTGTCGATGCTGCGAAAGTTGCACGCCGACAAGAGCCCTCGCAGGGCCCACCTGATCTACGGCGTCTCCTCCGACACCGATCTGGTGGCGATAGACGAGATCGAGTACCTCGCCGACCAGCTGCCCGGATTCACCTGGGACCACTGTGTCTCCGATCCGGCGAGCACCGCGGTCAACAAGGGCTACGTGACGAGCCTGATCGAACCGGCGCACCTCTACGACGGCGATGTCGCGATCTACCTGTGCGGCCCGCCGCCGATGGTGGAGGCCGTGCGCAAGCACGTCGCGGAAGCCGGCATCGAGCCCACCGGTTTCTACTACGAGAAGTTCGCTCTGGCCGCGCAACCCCCGGCGGCCCGGGCCGAGGCCGGCAGCGTCGAGAACACCGAGGTCCTCAGCGAAGAGGCCATCGCCGAGGACACCTCCGCGACAGACATCTCCGCCCAGCACACCTCCGGCCAGGCCGCCTCGGTCGTCGTATCGCCCGGGTCGACCCCTGCCGACGCCGACGAGCCCGTCCTCATGGCTGCCGACGCCCGTGCGATCGCCGGCCAGACGGTCTTTCCGCCCGCCGACCTCGGCGTGTGGTCGGGTACGCGGACCGCCGCGGCAGAGGACGATTCACTGGTGCGGATCGCCGGGCAACGCCTGTGGCGCGGTGACATCGGCGAACGGGATCTCGACCCCGACGCCGGTGCTCTCCAGCCCACGGCGTCGCAACCGTCGGGGCCGGCGCGCTCGATCGCCGGTCAGGAGATCTTCGCTGCGGCGGACATCGCCCAGCTCCACAACCCTGCCCCGGTTGCCGTCGCGGCCGCACACGGTGAGGTCACAGGCGGGGAGGTCGCAGACGGGGAGGCTGCCCCCACCGTCGTCGGGTCGCAGGGCTACCAGATCGGCGAGGAGCATCCCGCGATCCACGAATCCGATGCACTCTTCGAGGCCCGTGCCGCTCTCGAACTCGGCGCTCTGGAACTGACTTTCGGCCGGCTGTCCAGTCAGCAGCTCACCGGTTACCGGTTGCTCGCCGACGCCACGGTCCCCTACGTGGACGGAGATCGGTTCGTCGACGCGGCCCAGTACACCGAGACCAACGCCGCATTCCACGACTATCTGTTCACCCTCACCGGCAACGACCACCTCCTCGAGGCGTACAAGGCCCTGGGTGTGAAGGGCCGGATGAGCGAGGTGTTGCGGAACGCCACGTGGTGCCACCCCCTGTGCGCGCAGGATCACCTCGACATCGTGTCGGCCTTCGAGAGTGGCGACCACGACGCGGCACGCGCCCTGATCTCCGCCCACGCCGACCGGTCCAAGCAGACGATGCGTCGGGCGATGGCCGACGAGATGGCTGCGCGCCGTCCGCGTTTCGTCACCCCGGGACGTTTCGCCGGTAAGGTCGTCGTGATCACCGGTGCCGCACAGGGTATCGGCGAGCACGCGGCGCGCCGGATCAGTGCGGAGGGCGGCAAGGTCGTTCTCGCCGACCGGTCCGAGCTCGTCGACGAGGTTGCCCGCGATCTCGAGTTGTCCGGTCCGGGTGCGGTGTCGGCCATCGCCGACCTCGAGACCTATGACGGCGCCGAGTCCGTCGTCCGCCGTGCGGTCGCGTCGTACGGTCGTGTGGATGTCCTGATCAACAACGTGGGCGGCGCGATCAACTTCAAACCGTTCACCGAGTTCTCCGCGGAGCAGATCCGCGCCGAGATCGACCGCTCGCTGATGACCACCTTGTACGCGTGCCGGGCGGTGTTGCCGTCGATGACCCGCAACGGCGGCGGGGTGATCGTCAACGTGTCCTCCGCCGCCACCCGCGGCATCCACCGCGTGCCGTATTCGGCGGCGAAGGGGGCCGTCAACGCGATGACCGCCTCTTTGGCCATGGAGTATGCCGACGACGGCATCCGGGTGGTTGCCACCGCACCGGGCGGAACCGAGGCACCACCACGCCGGATATCCCGCGGCACTCCCGAGCCGCGCAACGAGACCGAGGCGCAGTGGTTCCAGGCGCACATCGACCAGACGGTGTCGTCGTCGCTGATGAACCGGTACGGCACGCTCGACGAGCAGGCCGCCGCCATCTGCTTCCTCGCTTCGGATGAGGCGTCGTACATCACCGGAAGTGTGCTGCCGGTAGCCGGAGGCGATCAGGGTTAGACAGCCGGAGGCGATCAGGGTTGGACAGCCGGAGGCGATCAGGGTTGGACAGCCGGAGGCGATCAGGGTTGGACAGCCGGAGGCGATCAGGGCTGAGCGGACCTGGCCCTAGTATGGAGCGATGATGGTCACCGCCGCGTGTGTCGGCCGCGACCGCGAGATCGAGGTGTTGTTCTCGCGGCTGCGGTCGGTGGCGAGTGCGGAGTTCCTCGCCGTCACCGGGGATCCGGGCAGCGGAAAGTCCACGCTGCTCGACCATCTGGTCCGGCGGCGGCTGGCGTCGGCGGAGTCCGGCCCGACGCTGTGGGCGCGGGTGACACCGTGGCAGGCCGAGGTTTCCGGCTCACTGGTCCGGCAACTCGTCCAGCACGTCGGAGACGCCCGCGAATCGTCCACCGAGGATGACGATCTGGTCGGCATGCTCGACGCCGCGGTGCGATGTGACACGGATGCAACGACACTCGTGGCGATCGACGACGCCGACCTGGCCGATGAGGAGTCGATCCGGGCGCTGGTCACCCTGACGCGGGACCATCGCGCGAGGCGTCTGCTGATCGTCGTGACGACGACGCGCCCCGGCGCGGGGCTCGCCGGACTGACGTTCGACGAGCTGCGACTCGCGGGCGTCGGCCCGGAAGGTACCGCCGACATCGCCGCGCAACGCGGCATCGTGCTCCACCCCGCCATGCGACAGGAACTGACGCGCCACACCGCGGGCAACCCGCGCGACATCGTGGCACTTCTCGACGAGGTTCCCGCGAGCACCTGGGCGCGCAGCGGCACGCAGCTCCCGGCTCCGCGATACATCGTCGAGAACGTACGAATGTCGCTGCCGGAGAGCAGAACCCCGGACCGCGCGCTCATCGAGGCCCTGGCCATCCTCGACGATGCCGAACCATTGTCCACCGCAGTCGAACTCGCCGGCATCGACGATCCGCTGGATGCGCTCGACGCGGCCCGGCGCACCGGTCTGGTGACCGCCGAAGGCGCGCTGACACCTGCCGAGGCACAGCCGCGGATCGTCACCCCGATGGTGCGTGCCGCAGTCCTGGAGGTCTTGGGGATGAAGGCCGTGGGTGAGGCGCATCGGCGTGCCGCGGAGGTGGTCGCCGACCCCGCGCGCCGCCTGCACCATCGTGTCGCCGCGACCCCCACCGCAGACGCCGACCTCGCCGACGCACTCGCGGAGCTGGCCCGTACCCGTGGCGCCGATGGCGCGTGGGCGGAGGCAGCGGGACTCTACCGCCAGTCCGGCAGGCTCACGCCGGAACCGCTGCAGCGTGACACGCGGGTGACCCTCGCGGTGGATTCGCTTCTGGCCGCGGGCGATTGTGTCGGCGCGGGGGCTCTGGTCCCGACCGTGGAGAGCCTGCGGGAGACCCCACTGCGAAATGCCACGCTGGCCTACCTCGCCATCCTGCGCGGACGGTCGGCGGAGGCGCAGCTGCGCCTCGACCGCGCGTGGGGAATCGTGAGCGTCGAACGTGAACCAGAGGTCGCCGCCCTCATCGCCCAACGTCATGTGTTGCACAACCTGGTCCGATGCCAGGGCGCCGAGCTGGTCACGTGGGCCGACCGCGCCATGGACATGGCCGAATCCGGGTCGGCGGCGCGCGTGGAGGCCGCGGTCATCCGCGGGCTCGGCCTGGCGTGGTCGGGTCATCCGGATGCGGCCCGCGCCGAATACGAGTCCGTGTCCGAGCGGATCAGGTTCGGCGCGCAGGCCCAGCGGGCCATCATGGGACGCGGGTGGTTACAGCTCGGGCTCGACGAGATCGACGCCGCACGAACCAATCTGGAGTCCGCGGTGTCGATGGCGCAACTCGGCGGGTCCACCCGGATCTCGTTGTGGGCGCTGGCCTGGCTGGCGAGGGTGCAGTTCCTCACCGGCGACTGGGACGAGGCGATGCGCAGCGTCGACGAAGGCCGGCGGCTGGCACGCAGCAGCGGCATCGCCCTGGCCACGCCGCTGTTGAATTGGACTGCGAGCCAGATCTTTTCACTTCGGGGAGACTGGGAGGACGCGCACCGCAGCGTGGCGCAGAGCACCACGTCGATCGGCGATTACGAGATCATGCGCATCCCCGAACTACTCGCACGAGCCCAACTCGCCGAGGCCGGAGCCGATTACGGCAAGGTGCGACGAATCCTCGGGCCGCTGGAGAAGATGGCCGAAACCGTTCCCGCGCTGTCCGAACCCGGTTTGTGGCCGTGGGTCGATGCACTCGCGAATGCGCAGGTCATCGAAGGTCAGTACGACGCCGCGGACAGATTGCTCCGCACCTACGAGGAGCGGGCGGCCGAACGCGGGCACCGGTCGTCGGCTGCCCGGCTGAAGAGTGCACGCGGGCGCCACCTGGGTGCGACCGGCGACATTCACGGCGCGCGAAGGACTTTCGAAGAAGGCATCGAGCTGCTGGACGGCCTCGGGATGCGGTACGACCAGGCGCGCGTCAATTTCGCGTACGGTCAGACGTTGCGCCGCGCAGGCAAACGCCGTGCCGCCGATGCCGTGATCGGAACCGCGCGCGACCTGTATCTGGCGCTCGGCGCGACCACCTATGTAGAACGCTGCGACCGTGAACTGAAGGCCGGCGGTCTGGCGAGTTCGCGCATCGATTCACGCTCCGACAATCACGGTTCCGCCAGGGATTCCGGCCCGGAACTGACCCCGCAGGAGGAGGCGGTCGCGACGCTCGTCGCCCGCGGACTCGCCAACCGCGAGGTGGCGGCCGAGCTGTTCATCTCGCCGAAGACGGTGCAGTATCACCTGACCCGGATCTACGCCAAGCTCGGGTTGCGCTCGCGCGCGGAGCTGGCGGCCTCCCGGCGCTGAGGCGCCGGCGTGGCCACGCCGCTACGCCGGGACCTGCGACTGCCTACGGTCGACCACCGGCGCACCGGTCTTGGCCTCGACGATCCCGAGATCGACGCCGGGCGCGAGTTCGACCGCCTCGTAGCATGTTCCGGCGGCGTCGAACACGCCCAGGTCGGTGATGATGCGACTCACCACACCGCGTCCGGTCAGGGGCAGGGCGCAGGTCTCGAGCAGCTTCGGCTCGCCCTTCTTGGTGACGTGCTCCATCAGCACGATGACCTTGCCCGCCCCGTTGACCAGATCCATGGCGCCGCCGATGCCCTTGACCAGGGCGCCGGGGACCATCCAGTTGGCGAGGTCACCGTTCGTGGCGACCTGCATGCCGCCGAGGACGGCGACGTCGACGTGTCCGCCGCGGATCATCGCAAAGCTGGTGGCGGAGTCGAAGTACGACGCGCCGGGCAACACCGACACGGTCTGCTTGCCCGCATTGATCAGGTCGGGGTCGACCTCGTCGTCATAGGGGAACGGGCCCACACCGAGGATGCCGTTCTCGGCGTGCAGGTAGATCCCGGAGTCGTCGGGCATGTGGTCGGGGATCAAGGTCGGCAGGCCGATCCCCAGGTTGACGTAGTCGCCGCGGGTCAGCTCCTGCGCTGCGCGTGCGGCCATCTCGGTGCGGGTCCAGGTCATGACAGGCCTCCTAGGCTGGGTGTGCCGTGCTCGACGCCGACGAAATCGGGCGTTCGCGGATGGTGCGCTTCTCGATCCCCTTGCGCGCGGCCTGCTCCGGGGTGAGCTCGACGATCCGTTTGACGAAGATGCCGGGCAGGTGGATCTCGTCGGGTCCGAGTTCACCGACCTCGACGACCTTTTCCGCCTCGACGATGGTGGTCCGGCCTGCCATCGCGGCTGGCGGATTGAAATTGCGTGCGGCGGCGTGGAATCGGCAGTTGCCCGCCTTGTCGACCACCGCGGCCCGGATCAGGCCGTAGTCGGTGACGATGGCCTCTTCGAGAACCATCTGTTTCCCGTTGAAGGTGCGTACCTCCTTGGGGGCCGACGCCTGCGCGACCGTGCCGTCGGCGTTGTAACGCCATGGCAGGCCGCCCTCTTCGACCAGGGTGCCGACACCGGTGGGCGTGAAGAACGCACCGATACCGCTCCCGCCGGCACGCAGGCGCTCGGCGAGGGTGCCCTGCGGGGTCAGTTCGACGGTCACCTCACCGGCCAGGAACTGGCGCCCGAATTCCTTGTTCTCACCGATGTAGGAGGCGATCACCTTGTCGATCCGGCGCGCCTCGAGCAGCAGGCCGAGGCCCGCGCCGTCGACGCCGCAGTTGTTGGACACGATCGTCAGGTTCTCGGCGCCCTGTTCGAGCAGTGCGTCGATGAGGAACCCGGGAATGCCCGCCAGACCGAAACCGCCGACCGCGATGCTTGCGCCGTCGGGGATGTCGGCGACGGCATCCGCGGCCGACGCGGCGATCTTGTCGATACTCATTGTTGCTCCAGGTGTTCGATCAGTGCGGGGGTGATGATGTCGGGCTGCTGGGCGTTGGCGAGGTGAGCCGAGTCCGGGACCTCGAGCAGGCGACCGTCGGCGACGTTGTCGGCGATCTCCCGCAGCTTCGACGGAGGCGTTGCCGGGTCGTCGGTCCCGGCGATCGCCAGGGTCGGTGCGGCGATCGACCGGAGGTCTCCCCGGAGGTCCATCTCGGCGATGACCTCGCAGCAGGCCGCGTAACCCTCGGCCGGGGTGGCGGCGACCATGTCCTCGTGGTACTTCCGCGAACTCTCTTGTGTGGCCAGGTATTCGGGTGTGAACCAGCGCTGGACAACGGCCTCGGCGACGGCACCGGTGCCGTTCGCGCGCACCGTGGCGGCGCGGTCGAGCCAGGCTTGTCTCGGCGGGAGCTGTGCCCCCGTGCAGAGCACGGCGAGGCGACGGACGCGTTCGGGGTTGCGTGCGGCGACCCGCATCATGGTCATGCCGCCCAGGGAAAGACCCACCAGATGCGCTCGTTCGATGTCGAGCCGGTCGAGCAGTGCGATGACGTCGTCGGCGAGGTCGTCGATCGTGTACGGCCCCTGAGGCACCGGCGACTCGCCGTGGCCGCGGGTGTCATAGCGCACGACGGTGAACCGTTCCTCGAGCGCGGGGAGCTGCGCATCCCACATGCGGTGCGTCGAACCCAGGGAGTTCGACAGGACCACCGCGGGTCCGTCCGTGCGGCCGGTGACGAGGGAGTGAACCTGCACGCTCATCGGATTGCCTCGAAGATCGCGGCGAGTCCCTGTCCCCCACCGATGCACATGGTCTCGAGCACGTACCGGGCCTCGCGGCGCCGCGCCTCGTGCGCCGCGGTGGCCAGGATGCGGGCGCCGGTCGCCCCGATGGGGTGGCCGAGGGAGATGCCGGAACCGTTGGGGTTCAACCGTTCATCGAGCGGGTCGACCTTCCATTCGGCCAGGCAGGCGAGCACCTGTGCGGCGAACGCCTCGTTGAGTTCGATCAGGTCGATCTCGTCGAGGGTGAGGTCCGCTCGCTCGAGGGCGGCCGCGGTGGCACCGACCGGTCCGATGCCCATCGTCTCCGGGGCACAACCGGTGACGGCCCAGGATCGTAGCGCGAGTAGGGGTTCGAGCCCACGACGATGCGCCTCGGCACGCGTGGTGACCACGCACATGGCCGCGCCGTCGTTCTGGCCGGAGGCGTTGCCCGCCGTGACGGTCGAGTCGGCGTCGAACTTCAGCCGGATGGGACGCAGGGCGCCAAGGGATTCGGCGGTGGCGTCGGCGCGCGGGTGTTCGTCGCGGTCGACGACGGTGTCGGGCTTGCCGCGGCGTCCGGGAATCGTGACCGGGACGAGCTCGTCGTCGAACTTGCCGTTCTCGTGGGCCGCGATGGCCCGCTCATGCGAGCGCGCCGCGTACTCGTCCTGCTCGGTCCGCGAGATCGTGTACTTCGCCCGCAGGTTCTCGGCGGTCTCGATCATGCCGCCCGGCACGGGATGCGATTCGCCGCCGGCGGTGAGGCGTCCCCGGTCGAGGCGGTCCATCAGTTCGACGCCGCCCTGCTTGACCCCCGTACGAAGCCCCAGGGCGTAATGCTCGACGGTCGACATCGACTCGGCGCCGCCGGCGATGACGAGTCGCGCTCCGCCGGTGGCGACCGCGGACGCGCCGGTCAGGATCGCCTGGAGTCCGGAACCGCACCGGCGGTCGACCTGCATGCCCGGCACACCGGTCCCGAGCCCGGCGTCAAGCGCGGCGATCCGGCCGATCGCGGGTGACTCGCCGTTGGCGTAGCCCTGCCCGAGGATGACGTCGTCGACGTCGCCCTCCCCGAGTCCCGTCCGGCTGGTCAGCTCGCGGAGGAGATCGGTGGCCAGACGCGTGACCGGCACCGAGGACAGCGCCCCACCCATCCGCCCGACGGGTGTGCGCAGAGGTGAACAGAGAACGATGTCGGTGTCCGCGATACGTGATGAAGCCATGCGTCCAGCCTAAGTACCAGGACCGATATGGAGAAGTATCCATTTGACCACCTTTGAGATGTTCTGAATATCAATCAGTAGGATCGGCTCCATGGAGCTGCGACATCTGCGCTACTTTCGGGCCGTTGCCGAGGAACTGCACTTCGGCCGGGCGGCACAACGCCTGCACATGGCGCAGCCGCCGCTGTCTCAGCAGATCCGCCAGCTCGAGGACGAACTGGGCCTCGCTCTCCTCGTCCGATCGACGCGTCGCGTCGAGCTGACCGCCGCGGGCGAGGACTACCTGCGGCAGACGGTGGCGATCCTCGATTCGGTGGACGCCGCGGGTCGACGGGCACAGCGCATCGCCGAAGGGCGGCAGGGCAACCTGGCGATCGGCTGCGTCGGTTCCGCGACCTACTCGTTGCTGCCCCGCTTCGTGCGGGCGCTCCGCAACGAGCTACCCGACGTGGATGTCAGCGTCCGCGGCGAGATGCTGGCACCCGAGCAGATGGCCGCACTGGTGTCGGGTGACATCGACCTGGCCCTGCTGCGCATGCCGGTCGAGACACGGGGTCTGCACGTCGAGTCGATCCGGAAGGATCGACTGATCGTCGCGCTGCCTGCCGACCACCCGCTCACCGAGACGCCCGCGCAACAGGCCGTGGACATCGCTCAACTCCGCGGCGAGGACTTCATCGCACACGTGGGCGGCGGGAGGTCCGTCATCAGCGGGGTTCTGGCCGCCGCCTGTGAGCGCGCGGGCTTCATGCCGCGCATCCGGCACGAGGTCGAGGAGACGTCGACCCTAGTCACGCTCGTCGCGGCCGGGCTCGGCGTCGCGGTCGTGCCGGAGCCGACATCCGCTCTCGGTGTCGCGGGCGTCGAATACCGGCCGCTGGCCGCGCCGATCGACCACGTCGACCTGGCGGTCGCATTCGCCGTCGCACGGCGCACCCCTCTCATCGACCGGGCGGTGGCGGTGCTGCGGACGCTCCCGTGAACGCCGCACACCCACCCCCTTCTCCCAGATCCACCGCCCGCAAAGGGGGTGGAGATGGCGAAAGAACGTGGGTGTGCCGATGTTTCAGAGATCAGCGGTGCGTGAAGTTCGGGTCCCGCTTCTCGACGAAGGCGGCCATGCCCTCGGTCTGATCGTCGGTGGCGAAGGTCGAGTAGAACAGGGCGCGCTCGGCGCGGACGCCCTCGGTCAGGCTCGACTCGAAGGCGCGGTTGACGGCGTCCTTGGCCAGCGCGGAAGCGATGAGCGACTTGGAGGCGATGACCTCGGCGACCTCGATCGCCGTCGCGCGGCAGTCCTCCTTGGGGACGACGCGCGAGACCAGGCCCATGCGCTCGGCCTCGTCGACCTTCATGTTGCGCCCGGTGAGAACCATGTCCATCGCCTTGGCCTTGCCGATCGCGCGCGTGAGGCGCTGCGAACCGCCGATACCCGGGATGACGCCGAGGTTGATCTCGGGCTGGCCGAAGACGGCGTTGTCGCCGGCGATGATGGTGTCGCACAGCATCGCGAGTTCGCAGCCGCCGCCGAGTGCGTAACCGGTGACCGCGGCGATGATCGGGGTCCGCGCGCGGGACAGCTCATCCCAGGCCCCGAAGAACTGTTCGGTGATGACGTCGGCGTAGGTCTTCGACGACATCTCCTTGATGTCGGCCCCGGCGGCGAAAGCCTTCTCCGAGCCGGCGATCACGATGGCGCCGATTCCGGCATCGACGTCGAATTCCTTGACGGCGCCGACCACTTCGTTCATCAGCTCGGTGTTCAGCGCGTTGAGGGCCTTCGGCCGGTTCAGCGTGATGATGCCGACGCGGCCACTGGTCTCGACGAGAATGGTCTGGTACTCGGTCACGATGTGTCCTCTTTCGGTTCGATTGTTCGCGCGGGTTCCTCGGGCGCGAAAGTGTCTGTACGGGAGGGCGTCGAGCTAGTCCTCGAAGGTGAGGTCGTGCGGGAGCGGGGCGAAGAAAGCATCGACCGCGTCGTCGGAGTAGCTCGCCCACTTGGGGTTCCGGTCCTTGTCGATGACCTGTGCGCGAATACCCTCGGCCATGTCGGGGTGAAGCAGGCACCGCAGTGAGACGCGGTACTCACGGATCAGGGTGTCCTCGAGAGTCGCATCGCCTGCGGCCTCCCGCAGTGAGCGCAGTGTGACCGCCAGGGCCGTCGGGCTCTTCGCGGCAATGGTGTCGGCCGCCTTGTCCGAGGCCGGGGTACCGACCGCGCGGCACCGTTCGATGATCTCCGAGACCGTGTCGGCGGCAAAGGCCTCGGCGATCCAGTCGCGCCCCTCGGCCAGCTCCGACGCCGGCGCTGCGACCGCGTACTCGGCCACCGCGGCGTCGACCCCGACGTCCCCGACCGCCGCGATGAAGGCCGACAGCGACTCTGCGGGCACGAAGTGGTCGGCGAGGCCCATCGCGATGGCGTCGGCCCCACGGAGATGTCCCGCGGTGAGGCCGGCGTAGGTACCGAGCCCGTCGGGGACCCGCGAAAGCAGGTGCGTACCACCGACATCGGGAACGAAGCCGATGCCGACCTCGGGCATCGCGAGTTTGGTGCGGTCGGTGACGACGCGGACGTCGCCGTGCGCGGACACCCCGACCCCGCCTCCCATCACGATGCCGTCCATGATCGCGACGTACTTCTTCGGATAGCCGGAGATCGTTGCGTTGAGCCGGTATTCGTCGAACCAGAACTTCGCCGACGGCGACTGCTCGGCGTCGACATCGGTCGAGTCGGCGTTCCCGCTCAGTGCGGCGGCGTCGCGATGGATGGCGACGATGTCGCCGCCCGCGCACAATCCGCGCTCACCGGCACCGGAGAGGATGACCGCATCGACGGTGTCGTCGGCGGCCCACGTGTGGAGTCGCTCCGCCATCTCGGTGACCATCTCGTGGTCGATCGCGTTGATGGACTTCGGCCGGTTCAGGATCAGCGATCGTGCCGTCCCGTTCTCCTCCGTCAAGACAGATGGGACCAGCACCGATGGTTCCGACACGCCGAACTCCTCTCCACACCGACAGACTTCCTACAGATGGTTGCATATCCTAGTAACTCTGGTCCAGCCCTGTGGTCCGACTCAGACATGTGAGGTTAGGGTCACCTCATGGGCTACTCCAGAGCACGCGTCCGGCATGTCTCCGACCTGACGCCCAACCTGCGTCGCGTCGTCCTCGATGTCACCGACCTTCCCGGCCTCGACCTCCCGGGGGTCGCCGACGAGGCGGTGGGCATCTATTTCCCGCACGACTCCGAGCGTTCCACACCGGACATGGAGTGTCGCGAGGGCACCTGGGGCTACTTCGGCACCGACCCCGCACCCGAGGGACGCAACTACTCGATCCGGGCTGCCGACCACGCCGCAGGCACCGTGGACATCGACTTCGTCATCCACGCCGCCGGACCGGCCACACTGTGGGCCCAGCGCACCGAACCCGGCCACGAGGTGGTCCTGACGCACGCCCGGAGCTGGCTGGCGCCACCCCCGGACACCGAACGGCTGATCCTGGTCGCCGACCTGGCCGGCCTTCCCGCCCTCGCCCGCATCATCGACGAGCTGCCCTCGACCGACGGGGTGACCGCCGTCGTCGAGGTTCCCGCCCCGTCCGAGCTGAACTACCTCCCCGATCGCGACATCGAACTGATCACGATCATCGGCGGCAACGCGCGCACCCCGAGTCGCCTCGCGGAGACCGTACGGGAACTGCAGATCCCGACGACCGGCGGTTACTGCTGGTTCGCCGGCGAGGCCGCAGAGTCACGGGCGGTGCGCAAGCACCTCCGCTCCGAACTCCGATGGGCCCGTGACCACTACGACGTCATCGGCTACTGGCGCCTGGACAGCGAACGCTGGACGCGCGCCTACTCCGCACACGGCACCGAGCTGTTCGCCGTCTACCGGCAGGCACTGGCCGACGGCAAGAGCGAGAAGCAGGCCTCCGAGGAATTCGACGAGGCGCTCGAGCGCGTCGGACTATAGGCAGTCGTGCCCTTCAGTACTGGCGCCCGTCAGTACTGGGCCCCTTCAGTACTGGGCCCCTTCAGTACTGGGCCCCTTCAGTACTGGGCGACCTGCCCGTCTTTGGGTGCGCGGTACATCTTCCACACCAGCTTCGGGATCCCGCGCACCGGCAGCGGCTTCGGCCAGTCCCGAGTACGCATCAGGGCCTCGGTCCCGCCGTCGACGGTGATGACCGTGCCGGCCATGAAGTCGGCGGCAGGCGACAGCATGGTCATCACCCACGCGGCGAGCTGTTCCGGTGTTCCGAACTCGCGCACCGGAACCGGGAAGGACTTCACGCTCTTGGCCTGCGGGCTGTCGAGCTGGGATTGCAGCAGGGGTGTCATCACCGGGCCAGGCGCGATCACGTTGATCCGGATGCCCTCGCCCGCCCACTCCGGCTTGGTGCCCTGCCAGCGGGCCCACTGGGTGACCGCGATCTTCGACGCCGCGTAGGCGACCGGCGCGGTGACGCCGCGTCGTCGGAGGATCTGCCGAGTAGCACCCGCGGTGTCGCCGTTGATGAGTCGCCGGATCGCACCGCGCGGCACCAGCGGCGTCACCGTGGTCGAATTGGAGCCGAACACAACCACTTTGGCCTTGTCCGCGGCCGCAAGCGCCGGGCGCCAGGCGGTCAGCAACTGCGTGACACCGAGGACATTGACCTCGACGATCATCCGCTCGCGCCCCTTGGCCGGTCCCATCCCCGCGGCGAGGACCGCGCCGTCGAGGTGGCCGCCGGACAAGTTCAGGACCTCCTCGGTCGCGGTACGCCGACCGTGCGTGGTCGACAGATCCGCGACGACATCGGCGTCGCGCAGATCGACGCCGATCACCTTGTGCCCGGCCGCTTTCAGGGACTCGGCGACTGCCGCGCCCATCCCCGACGCCGACCCGGTCACCACATAAGTACCGCCTGCGTTCATCCCAACCCCTTCTGTTTTCCTTCGTGGTCCACACTCGCACCGTGCCGGTGCTGGGTTCGCTCGTACGCATCGTTGAACGCACGGAGTTGGTGGAGAAGCGCCTCCGGGGTGCCTGGCTCGAGATCGGCGAAGACCTGCTCGAGCCGCTCGGCGCGCAGCAATCCGTCCCGGCGGAACGCCGCGGCGCCCTCTTCGGTGGGACGGATCATCTTCGACAGCGAGTTCTCGACCTCGAACCGCTCGACGTAGCCGTTCTTGATCGCCGCGTTGACCTGACGGTTGACGGTCGACTGTTCGAGCCCGAGAGCCGCGGTCAGCTCGCGCAGCGTGCGCGGGCGACCGTCGGAGAGCACCCAGAGGATGGCGAAGGCCGAACGCTCCAGTCCGACCGCCGGATGGACCAGGCCTTTCCGCCGGGACATCCGCAGCAGTTCCTGTGCCAGGTCACGATGCACCGGCGATTGCCACGGCGCATGGTCCTCTGACATGACTCCTCCATCACTAGACGTGGACCAACCTACTGTCCGATTTGCCTATGTACATTACATATGTATGCTGCATACCTCTAAGGAGGTCTCGTATATGAGCCAGGTACACGGTCAGGTGCCGCAGTCGGCAGCTGTCGCCGCGGCGAAGGCGCCCGCCGGCGCCGTCGTAAGCGTCATCGTCCTCTGCTTCGGCGGCCTCGTCGCCTCGCTGATGCAGACCTTGATCATCCCGATCCAGCCCGACCTGCCGCGCCTCCTCGGCACCTCGATCAGCAACGCCTCGTGGGTCATCACCGCCACGCTGCTGGCCGCGGCCGTCGCGATGCCCATCGCCGGACGCCTCGGTGACATGTTCGGCAAGCAGCGCGTCCTGCTCGCCAGCGCACTCCTGCTCACCCTCGGGTCGCTGATCTGCGCACTGGGAGACTCGCTGGTCCCCCTGATCGCCGGTCGCGCCGTCCAGGGCCTGGCCATGGGCTTCATCCCGGTCGGCATGAGCCTCATCCGTGAGATCACCCCGCCGAGGATCACCTCGATGGCGGTCGCCGCGATGAGCGCGACCCTGGGCGTCGGCGGGGCCATCGGCCTGCCGCTGTCGGCATGGATCGTCGAGACCTGGGACTGGCACGCCCTGTTCTACGTCGCCACCGGCCTGGGCGTGCTCATCGTCGTCGCCGTTCTCGTCCTGCTCCCCCGCGTGAACACCGCCTCCGGCGGACGCGTCGACATCCCCGGCGCCATCGGGCTGGCCGTGGGCCTCTCGAGCTTCCTCATCGCGGTGTCCAAGGCCAACGACTGGGGCTGGACGTCGGGTCGCACGCTCGGCCTGGCCATCGGCGGCCTCGCCGTGCTGGTCCTGTGGGGCGTGTTCGAGCTCCGCCAGAACGACCCCCTGGTCGACCTCCGGACCTCGGCGCGGCCTGCCGTGCTGCTGACGAACATCGCGGCAGCCGCAATCGGTTTCGGCATGATGGCGCAGGCCATCATCCTGCCGATGCTCCTGCGCCTACCCGAGGCCACCGGATACGGCCTGGGCCAGTCCATTCTGGCCGCAGGCCTGTGGATGGCGCCCGGCGGCCTGATGATGATGTTCTTCGCGCCGCTGTCGGGTCTGCTGATCAACCGGATCGGCGCCAAGTTCACCCTCGCCATCGGCGCGACCATCCTCGGCTGCGGATACATGTTCGCGTTCTTCCTCATGGATGCGGCGTGGAAGCTGATGCTGGCCTCGATCATCTGCGCCATCGGCGTGGGTGTCGGATACGCCGCCATGCCGACGCTGATCATGGGTTCGGTTCCCCCCGCCGAGGCCGGCGCGGCGGTCGGGCTCAACGGGCTGATGCGGTCGCTGGGCACCACCATCGCCTCGGCGGTGATGGCCCTGATCCTGGCAAGCGCCACCATCTCCCTCGGCGGCACCGAGGTGCCCGACGAGTCGACCTTCACGTGGTGCTTCCTGATCGCGGCCGCCGCGGCCTTCATCGGTGTCGCGATCACACTCACCATCCCGAGCAGGAGCGGGGCGTCGAATGTGCCCGAGGAGCAGCCGCTTCCCGCGCGGAGTTCTCAGAGCCCGCTGCGCCGCAACGTGACCCGGTAGGTGTAATGCTCGGGCAGGAAGTAGCTGATCGCGAGTTCCACTGCACGTCCGCGTGAATCGGTGTAGAGCCGATCGACTCGCAGAACCGCATGCCCCACCGGGCAGCCGAGCCGGGCCGCGGTCTCGGCGTCGGCCGTGGTGGCCGTGATCGATTGCGCGCATTCGTCGATCGGGTGCGCGAGGTGCGGTTCGAGCAGGCCGATCATCGTGTGGTCGCTGGTCGCGCCCGCCTTGACCTCGGGGGCGTCGATCACCAGGCGCGCCACCGCCTCCGGCCACGACACCGTGGTGACCACGAAGGGCACACCGTCGTGAAACCGCTGGAACACGATGCGATACACGACATCGGTGTCGAGGCGCAATCGGCCGGCGGCCTCGAGATCGACTCTCCGCGAAGGGGATTCGAGCACCTTCATCTCGGTGTCGGTGGACAGGTTCATCAGGTCCTCGATGGACCCGAGCTGGCGCAGATACTGGCCGGCGTTGTCGGTGGCGAACGTCCCGCGACCCGGCACCCGATACACCGACCCCTCGGTCACCAGTTCCAGGAACGCGCGTCGAACCGTCTGCCTGCTGAGCCCGAACTCCTGGGAGAGTTCGGATTCGGTGGGCAGTCGCACACCCCCGGCGTACCTGCCCTGGACGATCTGTGACCGCAGTTCGGCGGCCAGCGACTTGTACGCCGGCTCGGACTGCCCTGCCTCACTCACCCGCACCCCTCCAGTCACGCCCGGTCCCGCACCCGCGCCGTAGCTCGCCGGGTGCACCCGCGTGGCGCGTCAGATCCCACCGCGCGAGACCAGCTGCGCCGCGATCACGTTGCGCTGGATCTCGTTGGTCCCCTCACCGACGATCATCAGCGGCGCGTCGCGGAAGTACCGCTCGACGTCGAACTCGGTGGAGTAACCGTAGCCGCCGTGGATGCGGACCGCGTTGAGGGCGATCTCCATGGCGACCTCCGAGGCGTAGAGCTTGGCCATGCCCGCCTCCATGTCGCAGCGCTCCCCCTTGTCGTACTGCTCGGCGGCGTGCCAGGTCAGCTGGCGGGCGGCGGTGAGCTTGGTCGCCATGTCGGCGAGGTAGTTGCCGATCGACTGATGCTTCCAGATCGGTTGTCCGAAGGACTCGCGCTGCTGGGCGTAGGCCAGCGAATCCTCGAGCGCGGCGGTCGCCACGCCCAGCGCCCGGCAGGCGACCTGGATGCGGCCGGTCTCGAGGCCCTTCATCATCTGACCGAAGCCCTTGCCCGGGACGGCGCCCAGGATGGCCGACTTGGGCGCGCGGTAGCCGTCGAAGGACAGTTCGCAGGTCTCGACGCCCTTGTAGCCGAGTTTCGGAAGGTCACGGGAGACGGTGAGGCCCGGGCCGTGCTCGACGAGAACGATCGAGATCCCCTTGTGCCGGGGGGTCGCCGAGGGGTCGGTCTTGCACATCAGCGCGATGAGTCCGGAGCGCCGGGCGTTGCTGATCCAGGTCTTGGCGCCGCTGATGACCAGGTCGTCGCCGTCCTCCTTGGCGACGGTCGACATCGCCTGCAGGTCCGATCCGCCGCCCGGTTCGGTGAGCGCCATGGTCGCCCGCATCTCGCCGGTCGCCATCCGCGGGAGATAGGTCTGCTTCTGCTCCTCGGTGCCGTACAGCGTCAGCAGCTTGGCGACGACGGTGTGACCGCCCATCGCGCCCGCGAGGCTCATCCAGCCCCGAGCGAGCTCCTGGGTCACGTGCGCATAGCAGGGCATCGACACCGGCGAGCCGCCGAACTCCTCGGGCACGGCCAGGCCGTAGATCCCGATCTGCTTCATCTGCTCGATCCACTTCTCGGGGTATTCGTTGGCGTGCTCCACCTCCTGGATCGTGGGCTTGACCTCGCGGTCGACGAACGACCGGACGGTCTCGACGAGAAAGGACTCTTCGGCGGAGAGCGTGCTCATGAAGGGTTCACCTGCGATCTGCGGAGGTAGCTGATTTGTACGGCCATTTTGTCGGCGGCCGGCACCGCTGTCAAGCTTCCCATCAGAGGTGGAGGTCTGATAGAACCGTGGAGGCAGTGATTTGGCCGCACATTTGAAATCGAGACTTGGAGCGATGGTGCAGAGAAGACGAGGCGTTCTGGTGGCTCCGGCCTCCGACGACCGCAAGGCACGCAAGGCACTGGCGTCGATCGCCGACGAAGTGGTCCTCGATCTCGAGGACGCGGTCACCCCCGCCAACAAGGATTCGGCGCGCGCCGCCGCCGCCGACCTGGTCGCCGAGTTCGGCGCCGAACGCGCAGTATCGTTGCGCATCAACGCGATCGACACCCCGTGGGCGCAGGCCGACCTCGCCGCCTGTGCACAGATGTCCGCCTTGACCTCGGTGGTGCTGCCCAAGGCCGACACCCCCGCCGATCTGCAGTCGGCCGACGCACAACTCGGCGACTCGTCCGCGCGTCTGCAGGCACTGCTCGAGACCCCGCGGGGCATCCGCGACGCCGGCGCGATCTGCGCCGCAACGGACCGGCTCGATGCGGTGATGATCGGATACGCCGATCTCGGCGCCTCCCTCGGCCGCGCCTCGGGACTGCCCATGCAGACCTGGCACGTCGTCCAGGAGACCGTCCTGCTCGCCGCCCGCGCGGCCGGCGTCGACGTGATCGACGGCCCCCACCTCACGATCGCCGACGACGACGGTTTCCGCGACGCCAAACGGTGGGTACGCGACCTCGGCTTCGACGGGACCTGGGTCATCCATCCGGCCCAGCTCGCGAGCGCCATCGAGATCTTCACGCCGGACCAGGCCGCGATCGACGACGCACGCCGCGTGCTGGAAGCCCTCGAGAAGGCCGCCGCTGCCGGTGCCGGTGCCGCCGAACTCGACGGCCGGATGCTCGACGAGGCGCTGGCCGTCTCCGCGCGGCGGATTCTCGCGAAGGGAGCAGCAGAATGAGCGAGCCCGTCGCGGTCGGCGGCCCGTACTTCGACGAGCTGCGCCACGGACAGGTCTTCGACGACGCACCTTCGGTGACACTGACGTCCGGGCTGGCGGCCTCCCATCAGGCGATCCTGGGCGATCGGCTGCGCCTGTCCCTCGACGCGCGCCTCGCGGCTCGCGTTCTCGGCCAGGGCACTCTCGCCCACCCCGGCCTGGTCACCGACATCGCGATCGGTCAGTCGACGCTGGCCACGCACCACGTGAAGGCGAACCTCTTCTACCGCGGGCTGCGCTTCCTGAGCTATCCGGCGATCGGCGACACGCTCACCACCGTCACCGAGGTGGTCGGATTGCGGGAGAACAAGTCCAAACCGGGTCGCGCTCCGACGGGACTGGCGGCGCTGCACATGATCACCACCGATGACAACGGCGCCACCGTCCTCGACTTCTACCGCTGCGCGATGCTGCCTCTCTCGCCCGCCGCGGACCCGGACCGCGTCGTGCATGCCGACGACCTGAGCGCCATCGGCCCCGGCGACGATGCGCTACCGGCCACTCCGGAGTGGGATCTCGACGCCTACCGGTCCTCGGTTGGCGGGCAACACTTCTCAGAGGAGCTGGCCGGGCGGGTCTACCGGTCGAGTGCCGACGTCGTGTCCAGCGCCCCCGAACTCGCCCGCCTCTCCCTCAACATCGCCGCCACCCACCACGACGAGCGCGTCGCGGGCAAGGCCGCGGGCGGTCGGCTCGTCTACGGCGGGCACACCATCGGACTGGCTCTCTCCCAGGCGAATCGGGCGCTACCCAACCTGGTGACCGTTCTGGGCTGGGACTCCTGCGACCACACCGGGCCGGTCCACGAAGGCGACACCCTCAGTTCCGAGGTCCTCGTCGAGGAGGCCACCCCGCTGGCCACCGGCGGCGGCGTCCTGCGGCTGCGGTCCAGGGTCGTCGCACACGGCGACGGCGAAGGCCGAGACGTCCTCGACTGGCGCTATCAGGTCCTGATGGCCTGATGGCCTCCCCGCCCGGCCACCGCCCACATGTTGCTTCCGACAAGGAGTTTCCCCGCATGACCACGAACCCCCGCCCGCTCGATGGTCTGCGCATCGTGGAGGTGTCGAGCTTCGTCGCCTCACCACTGTGCGGCCTGACACTGTCCCAGCTCGGCGCGGAGGTGATCCGCGTCGATCCGATCGGCGGCGCCGCCGACGTCAACCGCTGGCCGGTCACCGCCGACGGCAACTCGATCTACTGGAGCGGCCTGAACCGCGGCAAGAAGTCGGTGACCGCCGACTTCCGCGATCCCGCGGGCCAGAAGGTCATCCAGGATCTGGTCACCGGGAGCGGTCCCGGCGGCGGCATCCTGGTCACCAACGCCGGCGGCCGGGCATGGATGAGTCATGAAACGCTGTCCGCCATACGTTCCGACGTGATCACCCTGGAGCTCCTCGGCCGCACCGACGGCACACCCGGCGTGGACTACACCGTCAACGCCGCGCTGGGCTTCCCGTCGATCACCGGCCCCACCGACTACGCCGGAGTGGTCAACCATGCGCTGCCCGCCTGGGACGTCGCATGCGGTCTGTATGCGGCACTGGCCATCACCGCGGCCGTACGCCGCCGCGACCAGACCGGCGCGGGCGCACAGATCACGCTTCCGCTCGAGGACACCGCGCTGGCGATCGCCGGGACGCTGGGATACCTCACCGAGCCCCAGCTCGGCATCGGCAGCCGCCCCGCCACCGGCAATGACGTCTACGGAACGTATGGAACGGATTTCGTCGCCGCCGACGGTGGGCGCTTCATGCTGGTCGCGCTGACACCCCGCCATTTCCGCGATCTCGTGGCCATGACCGGGGTCGGCGACGCGGTGGCTGCCGTCGAGCAGGCCCTGGGCGCGGACTTCACCAAAGAGGCGGACCGCTACGCCCATCGCGGGGTGCTCACGCCGCTGTTCGCGGCCTGGTTCGCCCGGCACACCTCGGCCGAGATCGAAGCTGCCCTCGAGAAGGCGTCGGTACTGTCCGAGCGCTATCGCACCTTCGGCGAGGTCGTCGAATCCGGAGCGCTGCAGAGTAATCCGCTGTTCGCCGAACTCGATCAGCCCGGCATCGGCACGTACCTCGCCGCCGGACTCCCGGCGATCTTCGACGGGGAGCACTACTTCAGCGGCCCCGCCCCGGAACTCGGCTCGTCTACCGGGTTCTGACCCTTCGAGACATTCGCACGCCCGCTCCTCGCCGGAGCGAGGTACGCGGGTCGTCCGGATCACCTGTGCGCGAGATGATCCGGACGCGGCGGCCGCCGAACGGCTCCTGCAGCGGGGTGATGTTGCCACCGGAGGCATGCAGACAATTCGAATCGAAATAGAGCGCCGACCCGGCCGGCTCAGATGTGTTGCAACACCACGGTCGCGATCGACGACGCCTTGCCCGAGGAATTGGCCGAGACCACGCGCACCACCGACAGCGATCGACCACGGTGGCAGATCTCCGAGGTGAATGTGGTCGTGTCGGCGGCATCGCACGGGCGGACGTAGGTGATGTCGACGCTGGTGGTCCGCAGATCCCCCGTCGCCCCGACCGCGGAGGTGGCCGCGAGCTCCGAGGCACAGACCAGGATTCCACCGTGCACACTGCCCATGCCGTTCGCCGACAGGACGGTCGGCGCCATCGTGAGTTCGTTCGGCCCGGTCTCGACGAGTCCGAGCTGGTCGCGAACAGGTCCGTCCGGCGCATCGAGGACTTCGTGTGTCGCGTGAGCCCCCGGGGTGGTCGGCGCCTCGACGAGATGTGAGCGCTGGATCATCGTCGCGATCGTACGACCGGAGGGGTCGAACACCGCGCCGGTCGTCATCGCACCCCGCTCGTCGCGTGCGACGAGTTCACCGGTCACCCGCAACGGCGACCCGTCGAGGGGCGGGTCGGCGACGAAGTCCACGCGGATCCCGAGGGAGACCGGCCAGCGTCCGGCCGGACTCCCGGCGTCGACGATGTATCCGGTGACATCGTCGAGGGCCACGGCCAGCGCACCGCGGTTCACCCCGGCCGCCGAGTCGGCGAGCCACGGCCCGCCCTCGGTGCGCGCCTGTCCGCGTTCCGCCGAGATCGAGTGGCCGGAGATCCGCAGCATCACCTCGGGGCCGCCGATGTGGAAGAGAGAAGAAGTCGTGGTCATGATCTCCAGAGTGCATCGACGCGGTCACGGCGTCGCGCGGGGGTCACCGGTCCTCAGCCCTGCGAACGTCGGCGTACTCGAGGATCACCTCGACGGCGCGCGCCGCACTCTGGCACGCCCCCTCCATGGTGGTTGTCCAATCGGTTTTGGTCCAATCCCCCGCCAGCGCAAGGCCATCCACCTCGGTGCGCTGGTCGGGTCGGATGCCCGCGGTACCGGGTCGTTGCGCGAAAGTCGATTTCGGCATGCGGACGACATGGCTGTGGACAACCCGGGCGTCGGCGGCCTGCGGGTAGTACTTCCGCAGCATGTCCATCTGGATGTCGGTGATCTCCTCGTTCGTCTTGCCGATGAGATCGTAGGACGCCGAGACCGTCGTCGAATAGAAGTGGTTGTCCCGCGGTTCACGACCGTGCATGCGCTGGCGGTCCCACACCTGTTCGAGCACTCCCTCACCGCCGTACAGGATTTCGCCCCAGTCGGTCATCCCGATGGACCGGTCGAGATAGAGATTCACGCTGACGATGGGTACCGGGGTGAGGTTGTCGACGGCCTCGTAGATCCGTTCGTGACCCGGGACCTGATCGAGCAGGCCCTTCACGCCCCATACCGGGACCGCGCAGATCACCGCGTCCGCCGAGATGGTCTCGCCGTCGGCCAGCCGCACACCGGTGACAGTGCCGTCGTCGACCTCGATCGCCGACACCACCGCCCGGTGCCGCACCTGGACACCGGCGTCGGCGAAACGCTTCTCGGCACCCTCGATGAACAGGGTGTCGAGGTCGACGGTGGGGTAGCCGATCGAGATCGGCGTCCGTGTCTGTACCGCTCGGCGGGCCCCGGTCACGAGGAGATCGGCCGGCACCTTGGCCGAGGAGATGTCCGGCTTGTCGCCGGTGAGTCCGATGACGATGCCGTCCCACAACGCGGCGCGCGCCGACTGCGGCAGACCTATCCGCCGGAACCACTCGTCGGCGGTGATCTCGTCGAGCCATGCCGGCTGACGAAACGCCTGCCGGATCAGCGTGACCTGCGCGCGAGCGGTGCGGAGCCGGTCCAGGCCGGTGACGCCGGGTAGGTCCCCGACCGCGGCACGAAGCCCGGCCAGACCGCCGAATGCCGACCTGCGGGTGGCGCCGCCGGGCATCCGGGACGTCATGTGGCCCGGGAATGCGACGTGCTCGCGGGTGCCGACGCTCTCCAGATAGCGCATGAGGTGCTCATACCCGCTCGCGAAGACGTGTTGCCCGTTGTCGGGCACGTCGTCGACCGCGGGCAACGGCATCGAGATGGTGCGGCCGCCGAGCGAGCCGCGTCGTTCGAGCAGTGTCACCCGCTGCCCCGCCTCGGCAAGCCATACCGCCGAGGCCAGACCGGCGAGTCCCCCACCCACGACCACGCAATGCATGGGGACACGATAGCGGTCAGCGCTGACCGCTGCCGGGGGTTGACCGGGGTCGGGCGTCGCCGACCGCGTCCGCAGCGGGGACCGGGCCGGTGATCTTGACGTTCTTGGCCGCGACGAGAGCCGACAGGGCCTGCGGCACCAGCACGAGGCCGAGCACCGCCATCGCCAGGGTCCACGAACCGGTGAGGTCATGGATGCCGCCGATGAGGATCGGTCCGGCGGCGGCGGTGAGATAGCCGACCGATTGCGCCATCCCGGAGACCTGCGCGGTCTGCCGGGATCCGGAGCTGCGCAGAACCATGAAGAGCAGGGCCAGGCTGATGGAGGCGCCGGGCCCGGCCATCACGCAGGCCGCCCAGAACCCGGGCCACACATCGGTGGTCACCAGTCCCACGAATCCCGAGGCGCAGACGGCGAGCACCACCAGGGTGACGAGGCGCTGGTCGGCGAAACGACCGGCGACGATCGGCGCGAGGAGAGACATGATCAGGGCGACGACCTGTGCGGTGGCGAGCACTGCCCCGGCTCGCACCGGCGTCATCCCGTCGTCGACCAGGTACTGCGGGAGCCAGGCCGCAAAGGTGTAGAAGATCAGCGACTGGGTGCCCATGAACACCGTGATCGCCCAGGCGATCGGGTTTCTCAGCAACGACGAGGTGGGGGCGGCCGCCGTCACGCGATGAACCAGCGGGAGCTGTGGCACCCACACCACCACGGCGACCAGCGCGACGAGCGCCCACGAGGCCAGTGCCAGGCGCCAGTTCCCGCCCAGCGCGTCGCTGATCGGGACGCTCACACCGGAGGCGACCGCCGCGCCTGCGGACAACGTCATCGAATACAGGCCCGTCATCAGTCCGGACCGGTGGGCGAAGTCCCGTTTGATCAGCGCAGGCAACACCACGTTGCACGTACCGATGGCGACGCCGATGACGGCCGATCCGACGAACAGCGCCGGCGACGACGGCAACAACCGAACCGCGATCCCGGCGACCAGCACGAGCAGCGCACCGAAGATGACGCGCTCGATGCCGAACCGGCTGGCGAGCCGTGGTGCGACGAGCGCCGAGATCCCGAAGAAGAGAACCGGCAACGCGGTCAGCAGGCCTGCTGCCGCGCTGCTGAACCCCAGATCGTCGGAGATCGCCCCGATCAACGGGCCGACTGCCACCACTGCGGGCCGGAGGTTCGCCGCCACCACCATCACCCCGACCGCGGTGATGACCACACCGGCGCCGACCCGCTCGTTGCCCGACCGGGTCGGCCGGTTCACCGGAAGTGCATTCACGGTGCGGGAGAGTAGGAGACGAAGGCGGTCGGTGTCCGCGGGGGCGGGGTGATCCGCTTCGACACGCGATCACTCAACCAGGCAGCGTCTCTCCGCCGATCGGCGCCAGCACCTCTCCGGTGTAGTACGACGACAGTTGCTCCGCGGCGAAGAACACATACGACGGTGCGATCTCGTCCGGTTGGGCGGCCCGCCCCATGGGCGCCTGGGTTCCGAAATCCTTGACCGCCTCCGCCGGCATCGTCGCCGGGATGAGCGGTGTCCACACCGGGCCGGGCGCGACACAGTTGACGCGGATCTTCCTCTTCATCAACGACTGCGCCAGCGAGTAGGTCAATGCGAGCACCGCACCTTTGGTCGCCGAGTAGTCGATCAGGCTGTCGTTACCGCGCAACCCGTTGATCGACGAGGTGTTGATGATCGCGCCGCCGCCGGTGAGGTGCGGGACCGCGGCCCGCGTCGTGTGGAAGAAGCTGTCGATGTTGACGTCGAAGGTGCGTCGCCACTGCTCGGGCGTGAGCTCGAGGAAGTCGTCGACGACCTCCTGGTAGGCCACATTGTTGACGAGGATGTTCAGCGCCCCGAGATCGTCGACGGTCCGCTTGACGATGTCGGTGCAGTGTGCCGGATCGGCGAGATCGCCACGGTAGGCACGTGCTTGGCGGCCTTCGGCGTCGATCAGCTCGACGGTGTGCCGCGCATCGTTGTCCTCTTCGAGGTAGGCGATCGCGACGTCGGCGCCCTCCTTGGCGAAGGCGACGGCCACCGCGCGGCCGATCCCGGAATCGCCGCCGGTGATCAGCGCGGTCTTACCGGCCAGCAGATCGCGGCCACGGTAGTCGCGCATCTCGTCGCGAGGCCGATCCGGCATGTCGGCGGTCTCGCCCGGGTACGGAATGGTCGTCGGCTCGTGCACGGGATTCTCATCGCTCATGGGAGGACGGGTGCCCGGGTAGGGGCGCCGGGAAACATGAACCGTGCGGCCCGGCCGCCCCGATCGAGACGACCGGGCACGGCGATCAGGGTGCCTCGTCGGGCACCTCTTGGTCGAGCTTCTCGTCGAGACTCTCGCTCGTTCGGCTACCCGGGTGGTGTCGCCGCCCAACACCCGGGGTGACCTGCGGCACGGGGCCAGGCCGGGGCGCGTGTTCACTTTCGTGACGAGCTCGTGGACGGATTACGTCCGGCGCAGGCCGCCAGGTAAACTCCTACTTTGCCCGAGACCGTTGGCATCCTTGTTGATTTCGCGTTGTTTTCGCAGCTCTAGGGGTGATAGTGCCGAACACCGACCATCGCACTGCCGGCGATTCCCGTATTCGCCACGTAGGTAGTTTCCGGTTCCTCTTCGACACCGAGCAGTGGGAGTGGTCCGACGAGGTGGCCGAGATGCACGGCTACCGTCCGGGCGAGGTCACCCCGACCACCGAACTGCTCGCAAGCCACAAGCATCCCGACGATCGTCATGCCTTCGACGAAATGGTCGCGACGATGCTGAGCCGGCGCACCCCGTTCTCCAGCCGTCATCGCATCATCGACACGTCGGGCCAGGTGCACCACGTCGCGGTGGTCTCACAGCAGATCCTCGACGATGCGGGTACCCCAGTCGGCGCCGAGGGCTTCTACCTCGACCTGAACGGCTTCGACGAAGAAGCCGTCAAAGACCGCGTCGACGAGCATGTTGCGAGGTTCCGGGAGCACCAGGGAGTAATCGAACAGGCCAAGGGCATGATCTCGCTCGCCTACGGGGTGAGTGCCGATCGCGCCTTCGAGGTGATGCGCTGGCGATCACAGACGGCCAACGTCAAGGTCAACGAGCTCGCGCGCAGCATCGTCTCCGGCGTCCACACCCACATCGTGCTGCCCGACCCGGTTCGTCAGTCCTTCGACCACCTCCTCTTGAACGCGCACCAGTCCGACAACTGATCTGCGTCCGGCCCTCGCCGGACTCACTCCGGGTTTCGCCGCCACCGTCACGGGGTACCCGCGCACGCGAGCACGCGCCGCGTCGTCATGCCCTTCGACGCTGCTGCCGGCCTCGCTTGTACCCGGTTGAGAAGCAGCCGTTCAGACACGGAGTGAACGGATGTGACAGTGAGCGGACCGATCAGTCAACCCAGCGGTGCGGCAACCCTCGAGGCCGCCGGGACGTCAGTGGCCGTGCGGCCGGACGCGACCCCACGCCTCGACGTCGTCGGGGCTGGGCGGCGGGTCGGCTCGGGCGTCGCGGCCACCAGTCGTATCCGGGTGGCCTCGGTCCCGGAGTCGCATGTGTATGTCCGCCACCTGTCACCGCTGAACGGATCGGTGAGCGCACTGGACACGGGACCGGTGTCCGTGGTCCGGTTGCCGGACCCGGTGCCGGCCGACGGTGCCAAGGTGCCGGGCGGCTGGTGGCCCCCGTTGATGCTGGATCCCGCGTGGATCGCCGAGCACCACAGCGAGTTCGACGTCTTCCACATACATTTCGGATTCGACGCCGTCGAGCCCGCCGTGATGTCCGATGTGATCGGCGAACTGGATCGCCACGGCAAGCCGCTGGTGTACACACTCCACGACCTCCGCAACCCCCACCATCCGGAGCCGGGCGCCCACGAGGAGGTACTCGACCTCCTCCTGCCGGCAGCCGCGGAGGTCATCACACTGACGCCCGGTGCCGCCGAACAGATCTCCCGACGCTGGCAGCGCGACGCGACAGTACTACCGCACCCCCACGTGGTGCCGCCGGGACTGTTCGCACCCCGGGAGCCACGTGACGACGAGTTCGTCGTGGGCGTCCACGCCAAGAGCATCCGGGCCAACATGGATCCGTTGCCCGTCATCATGACGCTCCTCGAGGCGGCCGCGGACTACCCCGACGTGACCGTCCAGATCAATCTGCACGACGAGGTGTTCATCCCTGGAAATCACTGGTACAACCCGGATTTCGGCACCGCAGCACTCGCACTCTCCCGCCATCCGTATGCCCGCGTGCTGGTTCATGACTACTACACCGAGGAGCAACTGTGGGACTACATGCGCAGCTTGTCGGTATCGGTACTTCCGTACCGGTTCGGCACGCACTCGGGATGGCTCGAGGCCTGCCACGATCTGGGCACCCCGGTGATCGCCCCGAGTTGCGGCTTCTACCACCAACAGCAGGACTGCTTCACCTTCGAGTTCACCGAGGATCGATTCGACCCGGACTCGCTTGCCCGGGCGCTGGCTGATGCCTATTCCTCCCGTCCGACCGCCGCGCTGTGGCCCGACCGGCGCGCGCAGCGCGTGTCACTCGCCGAGCGCCACGCTGCCCTCTACACCCGGGCCATGGATGCGTGAGTCCCTGCGGATCGCCATCGTCGCATCCAGCCGGTACCCCATCGCCCAGCCGTTCGCGGCGGCGGCGCGGTCCGACGTCTCGATGCCGCCGCTCACGGTTCTGCAGGAGCACCACGCGTACCTGTCGTTGATGTTGTCGTTCACCCGCACCCCGGACGACTTCGACGTGATCCACAATCACAGCCTGCACCATCTTCCGGTGGCGATGGGCCCCGCACTCGACACCCCGATGCTCACCACCCTGCACACCCCGCCCACCCCCTGGCTCGAATCGGCCCTGGCCCTGACCCCGGGGACCAGGTGTGTGGCCGTCAGCCGCCACACCGCCCGGGCGTGGTCTCATGTGCTCGGCTCGATCCCCGTGGCGCACCGATGACCGGCGATCGCCAGGAGACGGTCGCGGTGATCACCATCGCTTCCGGACGCCATGACCATCTCGGTAGGCAGCTCGATGCATTCGACCACTCCACGGTGCGTCCCGATGTGCACATCGTCGTCGCCATGGACGATCCCGGCGTCGAGGAGGTGGCTGCCGCTCACCGGATACGGGCCGTCCCGTTCCGGTGCGACGAGCCGGGCACACTCCAGTTGGCCGACGCGCGCAACGCGGGTGCGGCCGCCGCCATCGCGGCGGGTGCCTCGATACTGGTGTTCCTCGACGTCGACTGCATCCCGGAACCGCTGATGCTGGAACGCTATCTGCGGTCGTGCGCGGCCACGGAGGAACTGCGGCTGCTCTACTGCGGACCGGTGACGTACCTTCCGGCCGACCAGACCGTCTTCGACGCCCGCGAGTTGAACCGGTTCACCGACCCCCACCCGGCCCGACCGTCACCAGGGTCGGGACAGACACAGCTGTCCACCGCGATGACGCTGTTCTGGTCGCTCTCGTTCGCCATCAGGGCTGCCGACTGGCTCGAGCTCGGCGGATTCCACCCCGGATACCGCGGGTACGGGGGCGAGGACACCGACTTTGCGATGTCCGCGGCGCACAACGGATTTCGGATCGCGTGGGTGGGTGGGGCGCACGCCTACCATCAGCATCATCCGGTGTCGGACCCGCCCGTGGAGCATCTGGCCGACATCCTGCGCAACGCACGGGTGTTCCACCGCCGGTGGGGCCGATGGCCAATGGAGGGATGGCTGAACGCCTTCGCCGACCGGGGACTCGTCGCCTACGATGCTTCCGCCGACGACTGGCTGACCGCCGATGATCAGCGGCGGAACTTCGAGAACCGGATCGTCACGGGGCGGGCCTTGTCACCGGCGCCGGATAGCGGTTCGCCGTAGGAGATCGTGTGGGTGTCGGTGACCGTCTGCACGATCCGCCACCCGAAGGTCGACTGGTTCAGTGCCACGCCCTGGACGAGCTCACCCCGGACCTCACCGAGAATCCCGTCGGCGGACAGGTGAAGAGTGATCTCGATCGACGAGCCGTCGGCCGCCGCGGCGATGATCTGTGAACAGATCTCGTCCACAGCCACCTTCGCGTCGATGACCTCGTCGAGAGACCAGTCATCGATGTAGAGGGCTGTCTCTACCAGTCCACGCACCAGCGCCAGACGATCGGTTACTGCCGGGACCCGCAACACCGTCGGTGAATCACCGTCGACTGCCAAATCAGAGGTCTCGTCGGAGTCGGTCATCAAATGAGTCTTCTTAATCCGTTGAGTAGTGGAGTGAAAGTTCGCCGGTCTGATCATGAGTGCCCCGCGCTTCCGTTGTTCAAACGCACGGCCCGGATCGTGCCGCGCTGATCTTGCCCCCATACACGTGAGGGCAACCGTAGCAGAATCACGCCCCGGCGATCGGAGGCCATGAGATCGACGCCTCCTTCGTCCCCGCCATCCGAGCACGACGTTTGACCGACGGCTCGTTGCGGTACCCGTCGGGCACATCGAACGGCGTATGTCGGGACGACAACGTCGACCGGATACGCAACTGACGCATCAGGGAGTTCACTCATGCCAGATCTGACACCCGACCGCGAGGTGGCCTCACGCGAGGCCATAGCCCGACGCCCGGAACGGAAGTCACGGGGCCTGAAAGCCCTCGGCCTGCTCGGATTCCTCTGCCTGGGACTGATGTTGGTCGCCGCCGCCACAGCGATCGCCGCCGGCGCCAGCGACCGTGACGGCACGGTGTGGCTCGCCGTGGCCGCAGTGGTCTTCGGCCTGCTCGCGGTGGGACTGCTCATCACCAGTCGAGTACTGCTGCGTCAACGCGCAGCCGGTGACGGCGATCGGGCCCACCAGGATCCGATCCAGCCCGAGACCACCGCCGAGGAGGCCGAGCGCTACGAGGAACGCTTTCACGGCTTCCCGGTGGACCACGCGGGCAAGCACGAACGCGGGCGTGAGGACGCACGACACGACAGCGGCGGACACGACGACCACGGACACGACGACAGGAAGGCCTGAACATGCGCGCAGTGACGTGGCAGGGAAAACGACACGTGTCGGTCGACACCGTCCCCGATCCGAAGATCATCGAACCCACCGACGCGATCATCAAGGTGACCTCGACCAATATCTGCGGCTCGGATCTTCATCTCTATGAAGTACTCGGCCCGTTCATGGATCCCGGTGACATCCTCGGCCACGAGCCGATGGGCATCGTCGAGGAGGTCGGCACCGAGACCGGAGATCTCCGCGTGGGCGACCGCGTGGTCATCCCCTTCCAGATCTCCTGCGGGTCTTGCCTTTTCTGCAACGACGGACTCATGACCCAGTGCGAGACCACGCGGGTCACCGAACAGGGAACCGGCGCAGCACTCTTCGGCTACTCCCAGCTCTACGGTTCGGTGCCCGGCGGACAGGCGGAATACCTGCGCGTACCGCAGGCGCAGTTCACCCACATCAAAGTGCCCCACGAGAACCCCGACTCGCGATACGTCTACCTGTCGGATGTCCTGCCGACGGCATGGCAGGCCGTCGCCTACGCCGAGATCCCGCGTGGCGGAACGGTGACCGTGCTCGGCCTCGGACCGATCGGCGACATGGCGGCACGCATCGCGGCGCACCAGGGTGCGCGGGTGATCGGCGTCGACCGTGTCCCCGAACGTCTGGCGCGCGCCGAGGTCCGCGGAATCGAGACGGTGAACCTCGACGGGGTCGATGACGTCGGCGACGCGATCCGTGACCTCACCGGCGGCCTGGGTACCGATTCGGTCATCGACGCCGTCGGCATGGAGGCCCATGGTTCTCCGCTGAACAAGGCGATGCAGAGCGTCGTCGGTCTTCTCCCGGACGCGATCGCACGTAAGACGATGTCGGAGGTGGGCGTCGACCGTCTCGGCGCGCTGTACTCCGCGATCGACATCGTCAAGCGCGGCGGAACGATCTCGCTGTCCGGGGTCTACGGCGGCGCAGCTGATCCGATGCCGATGCTCACGATGTTCGACAAGCAGATCCGGCTCCACATGGGTCAGGCGAACGTGAAGAGGTGGGTCGAGGACATCATGCCGCTGCTCACCGACGACGATCCCCTCGGCGTCGACACCTTCGCCACGCACGAGCTCCCGCTCGACAAGGCACCCGAGGCCTATGAGGCCTTCCAGCGCAAGACCGACGGCACCGTGAAGGTGATTCTGAAACCCTGAGTGCCAGTGGGCGAGTCAGGCGTCGGCGGTCTCTTCGGACTCGTCGACCACGACCTCGGCCCGCAGGTTCTCGAGGATGCGCGTCAGTAATCGGGACACGTGCATCTGCGAGATCCCGACGTGACGTGCGATCTCACTCTGCGACATCGACTTGAAGAACCGCAGGGTGAGGATCGTGCGTTCACGGTCGGTGAGACGTTCGAGCGCGGGCTGCAGGGTCACGAACTCTTCCACGAGTTCCAGACGTTCGTCGTCGTCGCCGAGAGTGTCCGCAAGGGTCCAGCCGTCGGCTGACGCGCTGGTCTCGGCGTCGATGGAACTGGCCGTGTACGCCGAGCGGGCGACCATCCCTTCGATCACCTCGGCAACGGGAATCCCCAGGTGTTCGGCCAGCTCGCTCGGTCGCGGCGACCTCCCCAGCGACTGCAGCAGTTCCTCACTCGCCTTGGCGATGTTCAGCGATGCCTCCTGAGCGCGACGAGGCACTCGGATCGACCAGGTGCTGTCGCGGAAGTACCGCTTGACCTCCCCCATCACCGTGGGGACCGCGAACGCCAGGAAATTGTTTCCGCGCTCGACGTCGAAACGGTCGATCGCGTGCATCAATCCGATCCGGGCCACCTGGCGAAGATCGTCGATGGGCTCACCACGCTCGGAGAACCGCCGGGCGACGTGATCGGCGAGCGGTAGGCACCGCTCGATGATCACGTCTCGGAGCTGTGCGCGCCGATCGTCGTCGGGTTCGTCGTGCATGGATCGCAGAGCGGGTGCCACGTCGCCGTAATCGTCGTGGTCGCCGCGCTCACGTGACGCCATTCTCACCACCAGACATTTACAATCTCGATGAAGACCGATGCGCAGATTTTCGCAGCATCAGTATCGATCGATGCAGGCACGCGTCTGAACATGCATCGTGCTCAAGCCAACCACGCTCGACGCGAGACGTCCAGCCGGTCCCCCGGTGCCGCATGGCGGCGTCGACCCTGTACACAGCGCCGGTGGTGGGCCCCCTCTTGTGAGCCGAGGCAAGGACCCGTAGGGTGATGAACGCGGTTCAAGGTAGAAGCTGCATCAGAAGCGGTAGGGCGCCCAGGGCTCCTCTGCTATCCAGCACCCACACGGCCAATCTCCCGTCGCGGACGATCGTGAACTTGGGGTACCGGCCGATACGGCCCGGCGCCAAAGCTTTTGGTCTCTCGCCGACCAACAGGCCGGCCAATACACTTCACCGAATCGAGAACATCATGAGTCTCTCCTCGTCGACCTCGTTCCGCTCAGCCTTCGACGCCGCAGCCGTTTCCGCCTCCGATGCCCATGCGCATCAGCTCGTGTCGCCGAAATCCTATTGCGTGCAGGGCTTTTCGGGAAGCGTCGATCGCGATTCGGCAGCCGATTTCGCGGCCGCTCTGGACCGGGTCATCAGCGGTACCGTCGACGGCATCGTCCTCGACTTCTCCAAGATCAGCTTTTTCGGCACCGTCGGACTCGTTCTGCTCCGGTCGTTCATCGACGACGCGGGCAAGCGCGCGATCCCCGTGGTACTCGTCGGCGGTCGCAGCATCACCCGGCCCCTGGAGCTGTGCGGAATGGCACGCTTTGTTCGAACATATGCGGCGATCGAAGATGCCGAACGCGCGCTCACCGAGGACGGCGTCGGGCCAAGTACCGTCGAACTCGCCGACGCCGACTAAGAGCTCTCGGGACGCTCGGAGTCACCTGCTCGTGGTGATCTTACGGGCGATCTCGACAAGCTTGGTGTTCGAGTCCTGCGAGAGCCTCTTCATGAGGTCGAACGCTCCGATGGCGTCGATCCCGAACCGTTCCATCAGCATCCCCTTGGCCTGGCCGATCACGTCACGATTGGCCAGCGCACTGTGGAACTGCTGGTCTTTTCTCATCGAGTTCCACGCCAACGCGGCATGCGTGGCGAACACGACGCCGATGTCCTCGGCTTCGAGATCGAAGGCGTGCGGTTTGTCCGCGAAGAGGTTGAGCGCGCCGATCGCGCCCTGGCTGGTGAACATCTGGATGGACAGCGTCGACCGCGTCGAGGTCTCTGCGAGTGCCCGAGCACGGTAGGCCGGCCACCGGGTCTCGCTCTCCAAGTCATCGATGCGCACGATCCGGTCATGAAGCGCGGCCGAGATACACGGGCCCTCGAGAACCTCGGACTGGATCTGATCGTGCAGCAGTGCGAGCGGATCGGTGGAGGCAAACGACTCGATGGATCTGCGGTTGCTCGCCACCGTCAGACTGGCATGCTCGGCGCCGGGGATGTCCATGACCGCTGCCTGCACGACTGCGGACGCGATCTGCCGGTCGTCGGCACCCTGACCGTTGTGCAGTTCACGCGCGAGTTCTGCGATACGCAGGTGCACATCGCCCTCGTCCTCGACCGGTGAGTTCATCCTCACTCCTCTCGTGTCCGCGCTTTCCGCACCACCCGGTGCCGGCTCGGCCCGAACCCCACCGTAACCCCTCCTCGCCGACTGTACGGCCGAGTCGATTGATGCCGACCGGGCCGACCCGGCCTGGAGCCGTGCGCACGCATCTGCCCGTCCGGCTCGTCTCCACCATCGCGCGATCTGCTCGGGACGGCGGTGTCAGACCGGGCCGGTCGCCACGTGTTCATCGAGCAGGGGCGGTGCCGACCGGTAGGTCGGCGGGGTCGCGCTGAACAGGATCGGGTTGGCCACCTGCCTGACCGGCGCCTCGCGGTTCGGGTCGTCGATCGTGACGACCGGGTCGAGCCCCAGCCGCTCGGCGAGCGCGATGGCATCGGCGATGTCGTTGAGCGGACCGCACGGCACCCGTTTGGCGGTCAGTGCGTCGAACCAGTGGTCAGCGGTATCCGCGGCCAGGGCTTCGTTCAGAATGCGTACCAGCTCTTCACGATTGGCCACCCGAGCACTGTTGGTCGCGTACTTCGCGTCGGCGGCGAGTCCGGGCCGGCCGAGCACCTCGCACAGCGCGGTGAACTGCCGGTCGTTGCCCACCGCCAGCACGAACGGCCGGTCGGAGGTGCTGAACACCTCATAAGGTGCGATGCTCGGATGCCGATTGCCCATCGCCGTCGGCACGACTCCGGCGGCGACATATCCCGACGACTGGTTGGCGAGCGCGGAGATCAACGACGACAGCAGGTTGACCTCGACACGCTGCCCCTCGCCCGTCCGGTCGCGGTGCCGAAGCGCCGACAGAATGCCCACGGCCGCATGCAATCCGGTGATCACGTCGACCACCGCGACACCGACTTTCGTCGGGGTGTGCGGATCGGGCCCGGTGATGCTCATCAGTCCGCCGACCGCCTGGATCAGCAGGTCGTAGCCGGGTAGCTGATTGTTGCCGCCGAAGCCGGTCACCGAACAGTAGACGAGGCCGGGGTTGAGTGCGGCGACGTCGTCGTAGCCGAGTCCGAGACGGTCCATCGTGCCGGGCATGAAGTTCTCGACCACCACGTCGGCGCGGTCGACGAGCCGGCGGGCGGCCTCGAGACCGACCGGATCGGACAGGTCGATCGCCACCGACCGCTTGTTGCGGTTGACCGAGAGGAAGTACGACGACGCCTCGCCGACCCACGGCGGTCCCCACGACCGGGTGTCGTCACCGACACCCGGCCGCTCGATCTTGACCACCTCGGCGCCGAGATCGGCGAGCAGCATCGTCGCGTAGGGCCCGGCGAGCACCCGTCCGAAGTCCGCGATGACGAGTCCGTCGAGGGCACCGCTGCAGGGAGGAGTCACCGAAAGGCTGCCTGGCCGGTCAGCGCGCGACCGATCGTGAGCTGGTGAACCTCGGAGGTGCCCTCGTAGGTGAGGACCGACTCCAGGTTGTTGGCGTGCCGGATGACCGGGTACTCGAGGGTGATGCCTGCGGCGCCGAGGATGGTCCGGCATTCGCGGGCGATCTTGATGGCTTCGCGCGTGTTGTTGAGCTTGCCGGTGCTCACCTGTTCGGGGGTGATCTCCCCGCGATCCTTCAGACGGCCGAGGTGGTAGGCGAGCAGATGCCCCTTGCCGACCTCGAGCGCCATGTCGGCGATCTTGGTCTGGGTGATCTGGTAGCCGGCGAGCGGTTTGTCGAAGACCTCGCGGGTCCGGGCGTAGTCGATGGCGACCTCGAGGCAGTCGCGGGCCGCGCCGATGGCCCCGAAGATGATGCCGAAACGAGCCTCGCCGAGTGCGGTCAGCGGGCCGCGCAACCCCTGCGCCTTCGGCAGCATCGCCGACTCGGGCAGACGCACGTTGTCCAGGACCAGTTCGGAGGTGACCGAGGCGCGCAGCGACATCTTCTTGTGGATCTCCGGCGCGGAGAATCCCGGAGTGTCGGTGGGGACCACGAAGCCGCGGATGCCTGCGGGGCTGTCGGCGAGGTCGGTTTGAGCCCACACGACCGCGACGTCGGCGATCGATCCGTTGGTTATCCACATCTTGGTGCCGTTGAGCAGCCAGTCACCGCCGTCGCGCTTGGCGTTGGTGCGCATCCCCGACGGATTGGACCCGAAGTCGGGCTCGGTCAGGCCGAAGCATCCGATCGCCTCACCTGCGGCCATCCGCGGCAACCACTCGTTCTTCTGCTCCTCCGAGCCCCAGTGGTGGATGGAGAACATCGCCAGCGATCCCTGCACGGACACGAGACTGCGGATGCCGGAGTCCACCGCCTCGAGCTCGAGGCAGGCCAGGCCGTACGCGGTCGCGCTCATACCCGGGCAGCCGTAGCCCTCCAGATGCATACCCAGCGCGCCGAGGCTGCCGAGTTCCTTGGCGATCTCGCGGGCGGGCAGTTTCGCGTCCTCGAACCAGTCGGCGATGTGCGGCCGCAGTCGCGAGGTCGCGAAGTCCCGCACGGTGTCGCGGATGGCGATCTCGTCGGGATCGAGCAGCGAGTCGAGTGCGAAGAGCTGCGGCAGGGTACTGGGGCGAGACATCAAGACCTCCGGGGCGTCGGGCGCGTAACCAGGTCGAGCACGATCGAGAGCGCTTCCTCGAACGGGGCACGAACCGTTGTGAGAACGTTTGCGAGAACGTTTGCATGGACTAAGGTAGGTGCTCCGACGCCGGACGTCAATGCGCGGGGACAACCCGCGGCAGGGACAGCCGGGGCACCCATGACCACGGCACTGACAACCGGGGCGAGACAAGCGAGGGGAACAGCGTGGCCGATGGGCAGCGCACGCCGACGCTGAAGGAGATCGCGCAGCGCGCCGGTGTCCACGTGTCGACGGCATCACGGGTGCTCCGCCAGGCCGAGCCCGCCGACGGATGGTCGGAGTCGGCACTGCGCGTCCGCGAGGTCGCCGACGAGCTCGGCTACCAGCGCAACTTCTGGGCGGCCAGCCTGCGCACCCGCAAGACCACCACGCTCGGCGTCGTGATGACGCGTCTCACCGACGGGGTGGTCGCCACGACCTACCAGGGCATCGAACAGGAGGCCACCCGTGCCGGGTACTCCGTGCTGTTGTCGAGCCCGCCCGATGACCCAGAGGCACAACGCCGGGCCATCGAGCTGCTCGTCGGCCGTCAGGTCGACGGCCTGCTGCTGAGCGGGTTGCACCGGCCGGGACACGAGTTCATCTCCTCGCTGAGGATCGGCGCGATTCCCATGCTCGCCCTGACCCGTCACGGCGATGCCGGACTGCCGTTCGTCGGCGGCGACGATGTGCGCGGCGGACACCTCGCCGCCCGCCATCTCCTCGACCGCGGGTACACCGACCTCGCCGTCATCGCCGGACCGGGGCATGCCACGACAGCCACCGACCGCCTCGCCGGTTTCCGCGCGGAGGTCCGGCAGGCGGGGATCACGCTGCCCGACGACCGGATCGTCCCCTCGACCTTCGAGGTCGACGGGGGCATCGCGGCCGGCCACGCCCTGCTCGACGCGCCGGACCGCCCGCGGGCGATCTTCGCGGTGTCGGACACCATCGCCGTCGGAGTCCTCGGTGTCGCACGCGATCTCGGCCTGCGCATCCCCGAAGACCTGGCCCTCATCGGCTACAACGACATCCCGATCGCCGCACAGCTACCCGTCCCGCTGACGACGGTCCGCTCCCCCGCCCGCGAGATCGGCGAGACCGCGGTCCGCTGCCTGCTCGACCTGACGGCGGGACGCGACGTCGAATCCCGGCGTCTGCCCGTCGAACTCGTGGTCCGCGGGAGTACGTGAGTTCGGAGATCTCAGAAGTGCTGCGCACCACCGTCGATGGAGATCTCCTCGGCGGTGATGAACGCCGATTCGTCCGACGCGAGGAACGCGACGACATTCGCCACCTCCTCGGCCTCGGCGGCGAACTGGTTGAGGAAGGTCATGCCCATCCCGGCCAATCGCGGATTGGCCTGATTGGTCTGCTCGATGCGCGCGACCATCTGTCCCGAACCCATCGGGGTGATCGCCGCGCCCGGGTGGACGGTGTTGACGCGGATGTTGTGCCGGCCCAGTTCCGCTGCGAAAGCCCGCGACATCCCGACCAGTGCATGCTTGCTGGTCGTGTAGTGGACCATGAAGGGCTGCAGCTTCTTTCCTGCCAGCGAACTCGTCAGGATGACCGAGCCCCCGCCGCGGGCGATGAGGTGCTGCGCCGATGCGGTGACGGTGTTCCACACGCCGGTCACATTGATGTCGATGGTGTCGGCGAAACTCCGTGGGGTCACCTCATCCCACGTCTGGGGGATGCAGATTCCCGCGTTGGCCACCACCACGTCGAGACCGCCGAGTGCCGCGACCCCGTCGGCCACCGCAACGGTCAACCCGTCGAGATCACGGGTGTCACATCGGGTGAGAATCGCCCTCGCTCCCTGCTCCTCCACCAGCCGTCGCGTCTGAGCGAGATCCTCCTCGGTGGCCGAGTCGTACGGCACCCCGGGAAGCGGCCCCGCCAGGTCGACGCCGATGATCTGCGCACCCTCGCTCGCCAGTCGTACCGCATGCGCGCGTCCCTGTCCGCGCGCGACGCCGGTGATGAACGCGACCTTGCCTGCCAAACGCGCCACTGCCGAACTCCCCTTGCCGCCCAGGCGGCTGCCGTCGTCGATCTGTTCCGCCGGACACTACCGATGACGACGACAAGTCAGGGGATTTCGACGGGCCGGCCGGGGTCACGGCCCAGCGCCCACCCCCGGGCGATCGCGAACGTCGCGGCCAGGACCATCACGACGACGAGGATCGTGGCCACCCACGTGGACGTGGTGGTCGTGTAGCCGAGCCACCCCGCGACACCCGCTCCGGCGAACGTTGCCGCGCATCCGCCGACGGGCAGCACGATCGCGGTGGCGATCACCGTCGCCCGTATGAGCCCGTCGCCGGATGCGCGGAGGACACCGAAGACGGCGGCGACCCCGAGCCCGTAGCCGAGCACGGCGCTGATCGCATAGATGAGCAGGTACGGTACGTCACCGCCGGAATCACCGGCGAACGACGTGGCCAGCAGGATCAGCGTCGGCGTCAGTCCCAGTGCGACCCCGATCAGTCCGGCCGCGACGACCCGGCCGATGTAGGCGCCGGTCGGGGCGGTCACCCTCAGGCCCACCACCCACAGCAGGCACGCCCCGAGCAGTCCGACGACGGCACCGACGACGGCCGCGACAACCAGTGCGGATCCGCCACCGGAGACTCCGCCGAAGCTCGTGGAATACCCAGAACCCCAGACCATCCCGAAGTCGGCAACCCCGGACGGACTGCTCCCCCTGGCCATCGCCGCCCCGAAAGTCGCGACAATTCCACCGAACACGGCGAACCCGATCACCTGTCTCCACATCAGGCCACTATCGCTCAGTCCTGGTCCCGCTCGCGCCGACACGCCGCGCGAGCGGAACCCCGCGGGGTGCGGCCTGCCCCGTGGTTCGGCCCGCCCCGTGGTGCGGCCCGCCCCGTGGTGCGGCCGATCTCAGTGCGACGACGCGACTTCGGCGCCGATGCCGGTCTCGGCCCGCACGATCATCTCGGCGAACTTCTCGTCGTCGTAGCCGGGGTCGGCCTTCTTGTGGCCCGAGATCAACGATCCCGCCACGCACGCGATCAGACTCAGCGGCAACGTGATGATCACCGGCAGTTGGATGTTCAGGGGTGCGTCGCCGCTGCCCATCCAGAGCGCGTCGGTGAGCATCAGGGTGACGATCGTCGAGATGAGACCGGTGAGGATTCCCCACATCGCCCCGGCCGCGGTGAACCGTCGCCAGCTCAGGCTGAGCACCAGCGCCGGGAGGTGTGCACTGCCGGCCACCATGAACGCCATCCCCATGAAGTAGGTGATGTTGGTGTCGTCGCCGATCAGCAGGGTGAGACCGATGGCGAAGATGCTGAACACCACTGCGCCGTAACGGGCGATGCGCGCCTGCTGATCCTCGTCCACCGCCTCGGCGACGTCGACATGTGCCTCGTCGATCGCCGGGCCGCGGCGTGATCGGACCAGCGACGGCCAGACATCACGGGCAAAGGTGCCGGCCGCGCTGATCACCACGCCGGCGACCACGGCGACGATCGAGGCGAAGGCCACCGCCGAGACGAGTGCCAGTGCCAGCGAACCGCCGAGGGTTCCCGCACCACCACCGAGTTCGGTCACCAGCACTGGGGCCGCGAGATTGCCACCGGGACCGACCTTCTCGGCACCGTTCGCACCGAGCACAGCCGCCGCGCCGTATCCCATGAGGACGACGATCAGATAGAACATGCTGCAGAGCGCCACGGTCCAGCCCAGCGAGCGACGCGCAGTGCCTGCCTCCGGCACGGTGAAGAATCGGATCAGGATGTGCGCCATGCCCGCCGTGCCGAGCGCGAACGTGAGTGCGTAGGAGATCAGGTTGATCGTCCCGCCGTCGCCGAAGATCACGCCGGGCGTGAAGATCGCGTCACCCTCGACCGCGTGGTCGGTGGCCGAGGAGAACAGCAGCGGGAGGCTGAAGCCGAATTTCGCGAGCACACCCAGCGCGATCACCGCGGCGAGGACGGCCAGAATGGAGGATTTGATGATCTGCACCCACGTGGTGGCAACCATGCCGCCGACGAAAACATAGACGGCCATGAGTATTCCGGCGACGAGGACCGACAGCCAGAACGGGATCCCGGCGATCGCCTGGAGCAGTGTTCCCGCCGCGACCAGTTGGGCCAGCAACACGAACGTTCCGGTTGCCACCGTGCTGAAGGCGACTGCCACACGGACGCGCCGGGCCTCGGTGCGGAACACCAGCACGTCACCGATCGTGTACTTCCCGATGTTGCGCATCTTCTCCGCGAGGAGGAGCAGGACCGGGATGAACGAGATCACGGAGGTGAACAAGATGACCGTGCCGTCGACGCCCTTGTAGAAGATCAGGCCGGTGGTGCCCAGGAAACTGCCGGCCGAGATGAACTCGCCGGAGATCGCAAAGCCGTTCTGCCAGCTCGAGATGGAACGACCCGCGGCGAAGAAGCCGTCGGCGCTGCGCGAACGCCGGGCGACGGCGAAGGTGATCCACAGGGTCAGCGAGATGACCGCCACACAGATGGCGATGGCCAGGAAGTCGGTGTCACCGTTCATGCCGAATGCTCCTTCGAGAGAACCGCACGCTCGGAGGCGGCGATGGCGGAGGTGACCGCCGTGCTCGCCGCGTCGGCCGCGGGCTGCAGATAGCCGCGCGACAGGCGGAAGTAGATGAACACCAGCACCCAGGTGCCGACGAACTCGACCAGAACCACCCAGAGCGACAACGGGATCCCGCCGATCAGTGTGGCCCCCAGGGTCTCCGGGAAGTAGGCGAACCCGATGATGAAGGCGGCGAACAGGCCGACGGTGGCCAGGCCCAGTCCCAGCGTGACCGTGCGGCGTCGACGACGCAGTTCGGCGATCTCGGGAAGAGCCAGCATGTCGGTCCAGCGCACCGGTATCGATGGCTTCTGGGTCGATGGCGCCGGGGAAGCCTCCGGCACGTGCAGATCGGTCACGGGTTCACCGCCGCGGCGCGCGCCGAGTCCAGCGCGAACTGATTCTCGTCCCAACCGTCGGTGAGCGGTCCGAAGAAATGGAACCGAACCTTCTTCACTCGGTAGAGCCACTGCCCGTCGCGTTTGACGAGGGTGTCGGTGTAGCGCCCGGCGGCGATGGAGGCCTCACCGTCGAGGACGCACGGCTGCCAGAGGAACGAGCGCGCGACGGCCTTGTCGCCGTCGATGTCGATCTCGAGGTTGGTGATGAAATGCCAGAACGAGGTGAGCCCGCCTTCGGCGAGCCCGGCGAAGAACGCCCGCATCTCGACCTTCCCCCGCGGGTTCGACAGCCCGTCGAACTCCCCGTCCTCGGTGAACAGTGTCATCAGGTCATCCCAGTTCCCGTCGTCGAGGTGACGGCAGTACCGGGCGTCGAGCGCGCGGATCGTCTCCAGGTCTTCGAGGCGCGTCAACCGCGCCTCGAGGTCCGCATCCATGCCAGTCATGAACGTCCTTCCAAGATGTTCGGTGCCTCGCAGCCCGCCAGGCACACCGGTTATTAACGCTTGTTCATGTGACTCGCACCATAGAGGCCTCAGATCGCCGCCGTCAACAGCACCTCGGATCGGGTCGTTGCTGGTGACAGCTCCCCGCCCTACGCTGTAAACATGAACACCCGATCGCCTTCGGCGACCACCGCCTCACGGGATCGCATCCTCGACGCCGCGCTGGACGAGTTCTTCACTGCCGGATTCCACGGCTCGACGATGCGCACAATCGGCAATCGTGCTGGTTGCAGCGCCGCGAACGTGTACAACCATTTCGAGAACAAGTCGGATCTGCTCGTCGAGATCCTGCGTCAGGCCAGTGACGAGCAGTTCACGGCGACGCGCAACGCGATCCGCCGTGCCGGCAAGGATCCGGTGGCGCAGTGGCGGGCGGCGGTCGACGCCCACGCGCTGTACACCGCAGAACGTCCTCGCGAGTGCCTGGTCGCCAACACCGAGTTGCGCTACCTCGGCGAGATCGACCGCAAGCGCGTCGTCGGATCCCGCGATGCCCAGGAAGCCCAGTTCATCGAGATCGCCGAAAACGCAGTCGAACAGGGGTTATTTCACATCGATCGCGTACACCAGGCGGTCACCGCGGTGCTGCTGATGTGCGCGGGCATCCCGGTGTGGTTCCGCCCGGACGGCCCACGGTCGGCCGCGCAGGTCGCCGCCGACTACGCCGGGTACGCACTGAACCTGGTCGGATACCGCGAACCCGCGCCAACACATTGACCCGACGCAGGACCGATGCTCTAATGGTGAACGAGCGTTAATCCGAGCGGGACCCCACTCTCTGCCCTGGTCCCGACGCCACGTCCCAAGGAGCTGGCCATGACCCACCGGCCGTCACAACCGCGTACCGACAGTCCGCGCTACCTCACCGAGGACCGCCTCGCGATTCGCGACCTCGCCCGCGATTTCGCGATGAAGCAGGTCCTGCCTGTCGCCAACGAGCTCGACCCGGTCCAGGGCACCATTCCCGACACCCTCAAGAAGGCGATGGCCGAGGTCGGTTTCTTCGGCATCATGATCCCCGAGGAGTACGGCGGTCTCGGTCTTGGCGTCTTCGAGTACTGCCTGGTCGCCGAGGAGCTCTCGCGCGCCTGGATGAGCGTGTCCGGCCTGCTCGCACGCGGCAACGGCATGGGCGGCGGCTTCACCCCCGAACAGGAAGCCGCACTCCTGCCCCGCGTCGCCCGCGGTGACTATCTCGGTGCGTACGCACTGTCGGAGGCCGAAGCCGGCTCCGACGTCGCCAACATCTCCTGCCGCGCAACCCGTGTGGGCGACGACTGGGTCGTCAACGGCACCAAGATGTGGTGCACCTACGCCGACGAGGCCGACTACCTCGTGCTGTTCGCCCGCACCGACCCGGTCAAGGACCCTGCCAAACCGCACCGCGGGATCAGCGCGTTCCTCGTCGAGAAGGAACGCGGTGTCTTCCCCGAAGGCATCTCGGGTACCAAGGTCCGCAAGATCGGCTACTTCGGCTGGAGCACCTGGGAACTGTCCTTCGACAACTTCCGCATCCCGGCCGACCGCATGCTCGGCGAGGAGGGCAAGGGCTTCTACCTCGCGGTCAGCGGACTGGAGGTGGGCCGTGCGCACACCGCCGCCCGCGCCATCGGTCTGGCCCGGGCGGCGCTCGAGGACTCCCTCGCCTACATGCACACCCGCCGGCAGTTCGGTCATGAGCTCGCCGACTTCCAGCACCTGCGTTTCAAGATCGCCACGATGGCCGCCGACATCGAGGCCGCACGAGCGCTGATGTACTCCGTCGCCACCGACATCGACACCGGCCGGCGCTGCTCGCTCGAGGCGTCGATGTGCAAACTCGTCGCCACCGAGATGGCCGAACGCGTCACCAGCGAGGCCGTCCAGATCCACGGCGGAGCCGGTTACACCACGGACTTCCAGGTCGAACGGCATTGGCGCGACGCACGTCTCACGAAGATCTTCGAGGGCACCAGCGAGATCCAGATGCGGATCATCTCCGACGAGCTGCTCGGGCGGACCGGCTCATGAGCACCGCCACCGCAGCAGTCCGGGTCGGCGATCGCTCCGACACCTGCCCCCAGATCGCCGCCGACGTCCTGGAACGCGACGGCCTGACGGTTCCCCCCGGCTCCCAGTCATTCGGCATCGTGTTGGCCGGGTTGCTCACCGACCCGATCCCCGACGCGGAGCGAACAACTCTCAACTGGTCGGTGGACAACCGGATCACCACCGTCGATCGCGTCCAGGTCACCACCGTCGTGACCCGCGTCGCCGTCGACGGCATCGAGCGTCACATCCGACTCATCGACGACGCCGGTCAGGTGCGCGAGTCCGGGACCGAGACCTGGCGGAGCGCAACTCGCGTCGAACCCGTTCCCTCGCTGGACTTCTGCAGCGTCGAATGGGCGGCGGCCCTACGGGATCGGCTGCATGCCGATGACGCGTTCACCTCGTCGGTCTCCACCTGGGACGGCACCATCGGCCTGCGTTGCGGCGCCCGTGAAGTGCACCTGCGGGTCTACAAAGGACGGGTCATCGACGTCACCCGCCGCACGCTGCTGGGTGCCACCTTCACCTTCGAGGCACCCGCGGACACGTGGGTGGACCTGATGCTCAGTGTCGACGACGACTTCATGCGGCGAGCCCTGCGCGGCGAGTTCTCCTCGTCCGGAAACGGTTACGAGTATCTGCGACTCACCAAACCCCTCCACGCGATCATCCACCATGCACGCGCGATGGCCCAGGAGGCGCACTCATGATCGAGGCACGCTACCTCGACATCGAGGGCGCACTGGCATTCGTCGAGCTCGTCAGCGCCGACCGCGTCACCGGTGACGCCGACACCGACGCCGACGCACCCACAGTGCTCTGCATCCACACCGCCGGCCAGAGCGGCGTCCAATGGCGTCGCGCGGCACAACAACTCGCTGACCTCGGGTACCGCGTCGTCGTGCCGGACCTGCCCGGGCACGGCCGGTCCGAACCCTGCCCCACCGGACCGGTCACCAGCCTCGTCGACTACGCCGACTGGTTGACGATCCTGTTGCGGCGGCTGGACATCGAGCGTCCGTACGTCATCGGATGTTCGATCGGCGGCAAGCTCGCTCTCGAGTTGTCGATGCGTCCCGACTACCCGCTGGCCGGCGCGATCGCGATGGCCGCCGAGGCCGGGCCCGGTCGGGTCAAGATCGCCGGATTGCGCCGCGAACTCGAGGATGTCGCCGCCCCGGCACGTGCCGACCGCACCTATCTGGGAAGTCTTGCCTCGGTGGGTCGTTCGGTCCCGGCCGCACAGGCGCACCTCATCGGACTCATGCACAAGCGGGAGGACCCCGAGATCTCGTCGTCGGACCTCATCGGCTGGGGCAGCCACGATGTCCGCGACCGGATCGGCGACCTCACCTGCCCGCTGCACATGATCTGCGGCGCAGACGATCCGTGGATCAGCGTCGACGCCGCGCGCCGTGCGGCCGAGGAGATCGACCAACTCGACGGTCCACCGGCGCAATTCACCGAACTGGCGGGCTACGGGCACTACCCGATGGAGGAGCTGCCCGATTTCGGGGCCCGCGCCCACGACTGGCTGAGCACACTGCGGGCGGCGACAACGGAGGCAGTCCGATGACCACCACCACCCACCACTCACTGACCGGGATGCTGGCCCATCTGGTCGAGTCGTCGCCGGACGCTCCGGCTGTCTACGACGTCGTCGCCGGCCAGACCGTGCCGACCACCCGTGCCGACTTCGCCGCCCGCGCCGAGTCCCTACGAGACGAGTTGTCCGCCGTCGGACTCCGCCGTGGACAGTGCATCGCGGTGTACCTGCCCAACTGGTCCGACGCCCTGGTGTGGCAGTTCGCGGCGTCGGCGCTCGGTGCGCACATCATCGGCGTGAACACCCGTTACAACGTCGGCGAGGTCGCCCACATCCTCACCGCCGCCCGGCCCGCGGTGGTCGCGGTCCCGGCGAGCTTCCACGGTCTCGACATCTTCGGCACATTGCGCGAGGCGAGTGCGGCTGCCGACCCGATGCCCGTCGTCGCGGTTGTGCCGGGTCCCGCCGGTACACACGAAGCAGCAACTGCTGCCGAGCCGAGCAATTCGGACCCCAGCGCCTTCGACCTCGGGGCGGGCGCCTGGGTGGCCGGAAGCGGCGACACCGCAGGCAGTCTTGTGCCCGCGACGCCGGTCACGGCAATGCCCACCCCTGCCGGTCAGATCACCGCCGATGTGAGCGAGCTCGCGGTCGCCTTCACCACCTCCGGCTCCACCGGTACGCCCAAACTCGCCGCGCACCGGGACAGTGCCGTGGCCCGTCACGCATACGCCGACGCCACCATCATGGGTGTCCGCGGGGGCGACGTGATCCTCGGCGTACTGCCGGTGTCGGGTGTGTTCGGATTCAGCACGGCGTTGGCCGGACTCGCCGGCGGCGCCGCGATACTCATGGAACCCGTCTTCGACGCTGCGGCCACACTCGAGCGCGTCGAGGCGCTCGGCGTCACCCACATCGTCGGCGGCGACGACCTCTTCGGCCGCCTGTATGACACGTGGCATTCCGGCCCGCGTACAGACCTGACGTCGCTGCGCTGGTTGGGAATCGCCGACTTCCTCGGCCGCTCGCATGACATCGCGCGATGGGCATTGGCGGAGGGCGGCGCACAGACGACCGGGGTCTTCGGTTCCTCGGAGGTCTTCGCGCTCGCCCTGCTGTGGTCGTCCGACGACCCGGAGTCGGTGCGCTGGAACGGGGGTGGCCGGCCGGTTGAACAGGCCATCGAGGTGCGCGTGGCCGACCCGATCGACGACCGCGTCCTCGGCGTCGGCGAGGAGGGCGAGCTGCAGTTCCGCGGCCCCAACGTCGTCGACGCGTATCTGGGCAATCCGGATGCGGCCGCACGGGCCTTCACCGCCGATGGCTGGTTCCGCAGCGGCGACCTGGCACGCGCACTCGACAACGGCGGGTTCAGGTATGTGTGCCGTATGGGTGATGTGTTGCGGCTGAGAGGTTTCCTCGTAGATCCGGCGGAGATCGAACACCGGCTCGCCGAACATCCCGAGGTCCAGACCGCCAAGGTGGTCGGAATCAACGGCCCCGGTGGTTACACCGAGGCCATCGCGTTCGTCGTACCGGTCGATCCGACCGCTGATCTGGACGCCACCGCGCTGAAGGCCTGGTGTCGAGACAATCTCGCCGCCTTCAAGGTGCCGGCCGCGGTGCATGTGATCGAGAGGATGCCGACCACGGTCGGCGGGAACGGCACCAAGATCCGGGCCGTCGAACTGCGCGACTGGGCGCAGCAGTGGGCCGGACAGGAAGTGGACTATCGCAAAGGATTACCGCAATGACCTCCAGCATCGCATCCCCCGGCGCCCACGACGTGGTGGTGTGCGAACCCCTGCGGACGCCGGTCGGCCGTTACGGCGGTTCGTTCGTCGACGTCCCGGCCACCGACCTGGCCGCACACGTGATCACCGAATTGTTGTCGCGCACCAAGGTCGACCCGGAACGGATCGACGACGTCATCTTCGGCCAGTGCTACCCCAACGGTGAGGCGCCCGCCATCGGACGTGTCGCCGCGCTCGATGCCGGACTGCCGGTCACCGTGCCAGGCTCGCAGCTCGACCGCAGGTGCGGGTCGGGTCTGCAGGCCGTGCTCGACGCCGCCATGCGAATCCAGACCGGCGTCGCCGACGTGGTGATCGCCGGCGGTGTCGAATCGATGAGTCGCGCAGAGTATTACACCGAGTCGATGCGCTGGGGGGCCAAGGGCGCACCCGCCGCGCTGCACGACCGGCTTGCCCGCGGCCGTGTCACCGCGGGCGGCAAGAATCACCCGGTCCCCGGCGGCATGCTCGAGACCGCGGAGAACCTGCGGCGCCAGTACTCGATCTCGCGGCAGGAGCAGGACGAGCTCGCCGTGGAGTCACATCGTCGTGCCGTGGCAGCCATCGAGAGCGGCAGGTTCGCCGAGGAGATCGTTCCGGTGCCGGTCCCCCAACGCAAGGGTGACGACAAGATCATCGACCGCGACGAACACCCCCGTGCCGACACCACATTCGAGTCCCTGGCCCGCCTCCGCCCGATCATGGGCAGGAGCGACCCGGATGCAACCGTCACCGCGGGCAACGCCAGCGGTCAGAATGACGGCGCGGCAGCGTGTCTCGTCACCACGCGCGCCGTTGCCGAACAGCTGGGACTCCAGCCGCTGGCACGGCTGGTCACCTGGGCCGTCGCCGGTGTCGGACCCGAGGTCATGGGCATCGGCCCGGTCCCGTCGACGGCCAAGGCGCTGACGCGGGCCGGGCTGGAACTCTCCGACATCGATCTCATCGAGCTGAACGAGGCGTTCGCCGCCCAGGCACTCGCAGTCACCAGGGAATGGGAGTTCACCGACGCCGACTTCGACCGCACCAACGTGAACGGTTCCGGTATCTCGCTGGGCCATCCCGTCGGCGCGACCGGTGTCCGCATCCTGACCACGCTGCTCCGCGAGCTCGACCGCCGCGAAGCACGATTCGGACTCGAGACGATGTGCATCGGTGGCGGACAAGGACTCACAGCGATCTTCGAACGGACGACCGCCTGACTCGTTGCACACCGATCTGCCGGTGCCTGCACCATGCCGGGGAGAAGTGCGCCACGAACGCCGCGAGCAACAAGCGCCCCAGACGGTGGAGCCGGTCAGGTGGCCTCGGTTCGGCGGGCGGTAGTGGTCGCGCCCGGGCCGGTTGAGCCGTGTCGAATCCACCTGGTGACCCGGGCTCCATACCCGGGGCACTCTTTCACGCTGTGGAGTTGTCAATGGTCGTGCGCGGTCCCGGTTTTCGAGAACGCTTGTTGCGGCAGTATGGTCCGGTATGCGGCTCATACTGCCGCAAGAGTGTGGTCTGTCAGGCGGCGTCGTCGAGTCTCATGGTGCGGCGGTTGTAGGCAGGTAGCGGTCGGCGTTGTGGGTCGATGTCGACCGGTGGGATCAACCACGGATTCCGGTCGAAGCCGAGGACGACGTCCCAGCCGTTGTGGTGGACCTGGGTGTGGCAACGCTGGCAGAGCAGACATCCGTTGTCCAGGGACGTCTCCCCGTCGTCGGCCCAATGCCGCAGATGGTGTACCTGGGTATGTGACGGTGGTGCACCGCATTTGATGCAGCATCGGTCCCGGATGACTACGGCCTTGCGCAGGTGAGGCGGGAAGATTCGTTTGTCGTGTCCCATCTGTAGCGGGACGGTGTCGGCGTTGATGATGACTTCGGTCAGTGTCCCGTCGCAGGAGAGGGCGCGGGCGGTGGCGTCGGTGATGGTGCCGGTCCACGGGAGCGCGCTCATGTCTGTGGCGTCGGCGGGGATGGTGAGGATCAGCTGGGTGCGTGGCGCTCCGGCGGTGTCGAGGGTGGCACCGAGTACGGCCTGGTCGAGGATGAGTTCGAAGGCGTCGGCGCGTCGTTGTTCGGGTGAGCGGCGGTCGTCGGCGCCGTCGGGTTCGGGTCGGGGTGTGGAGCGTTCGTCGATCATGGCGATGAACTTCTCGCCGATGACCTGGGTGAGGTCGGCGTTGATCTCGACGCGGCCGTCGTCGGTGAGGGCGTGGGAGACGCTGTTGAGTGCGCGGTCCTCGGCGGCAGGGATACCTCCGTGGGCGTCGGCGACAATGTTGCCGAGTGTGTGTGCTCGGGCCAGCACTTCGGCGGGTGTGGCCCCAGACAGGGCCTGGGTGAGTAGTTCGGTCTCGAAGACCGACACCTCGTCGTCGGAAAGATCTGTGGGGACCGATGTTCGATGTGGGCGATCCCTCGGATGATGGCGTCGGCGATCTCGCTGGACAGGCGCCCGTCCGCAGCATGGCCGGCGACCTTCGGCAACCCACCCAGCCCGTCGACGCTCCGCACGATGCGCGCGGCGACCGCGGGTGCGAATCCCATCTCGATCAACAGTTTCGACAGGGTGGAGTGGCTGCGTTCAGCCACGCGCAATCGCGCGAGTTCGGCTGCGCGCACCACGATCTGGTGCTCAACCGCGTTACGCATCAACCGTAGGGTATCCAGCTCGGTGAACGTCGCGCGACCGGTGGAGTCGTCTGCGGGGAGCGTCGTCTCGATGAGGGAATCGAGGAGGTGGGCGAGTTCGGGCATGACTCCAAGGTAGCCGAACATTTGAGCGATGGTGAGAACTCTCCACAGGGATTCCGTTGCGCCACAGCAGGTTCAGAATCTCGGGATGTGAGACAAACACGTGCGATACTGACCGTTTTCGTCACAGGAGTAACCACCTGCATCAGAAAGTGCTCGAATCCACTCGAATAGCGCCCCTCTGTACCAACCGAGGAATGTCAGGAAAGGTTTGTCCCGGGCACGCGTGGCGCTCCGGCGCAGCACCTTCGAGAGCCCCCTCCACAGATCCGAGGGTGACGACTCAGGAAGGAGCAGTTCCCGAACGTTCCTGCGCCGCACGGAACATCGCCACGACCGCGACGCGGACATCTCCGCGGTCGCGGACCGGCCGGCCCCAACCGATCCGGATGGGGACGACGCCGCCCGGCACCGTTGCCTCGAACATCGCGGCCTCATGGTCGAACCCCGTCATCACCGCAGCGGTGGCATCCGGCCGCTCGCCGAGCATTCGGCAGATGAGTAACGAATCGTCGGCATGATCGTCGTTCATGTGCGCCAGGACGGCGGCGACCACGTCCTCGGGGAACGATCCCTCCGCGGCAACCTCGTGACCCATCCCCGTCACCGGCCGTCCGCGGCCGTCGCCGGTGTGAAGACGTCCACCCACCGACGGAAGTGCTCGGCATCCCCGCCGTTGGCCTCGAACCATCCCCAGGCACCGCCGGACGCACCGGTGACGTCCTCGACGACCAGTTCGATGGCTTCTCGGGGCGTTCGCAGGATGGGTGCATCGAGGGTTGTCCCGGCCGGAATCCGCCGGCGTTCGCGTAGCCGTGCGAAGACGCCCGCGATGCCTTCCTCAGTGCGCTGGTAGTCGGCGATCACCGACGACTCGTCGACGCCGGCGAGCAGCAGCGCGATGGCGACGATCACGCCGGTTCGGTCCTTGCCGGCGGCGCAGTGCACAAGTGTCGCGCCGGTGGGATCGAACGCATTGAGGGCCGCGGTCAGGCGATGCCCGCCCGTGCGCATCATCGCGGTGTAGATCTCGAGGAGTGCCGTGTCCGCCAGGCGGTCGATGCGGGCGCCCGAGGACACCTGGCGATGAACGACGCGCACGCCGCGGGGCCAGGTCACCGCCATGCTGCCCAACTCCGTGGGGTCGCGGAGGTCGACGACCGTGGCGGGCGGCCACGGCAGCCCGTCGGGGGCGTCATCGCCGGGGTACGGCGCATCACTGCGGATCAGGACGTTGTGCGCGGTGGAACGTCCGCCGGCGACCGGCATGCCGCCGAGATCGCGAATGTTGGCGAAGGTCCGGAGCTCAGCGTCGGATGAGAGTGTCACACCGTTCCCGATCGTCGTGTGGCAGTGGTGAGGCGCCCATCACGATACCCATGCGCCCTTCTCACCGGCCGACGGCGGCTGACGTACCGTGGCGATCACCCGCCGGATTCGCCGCCCCCACCACATCCAGGAGGACCTCGGTGACGCAGTACCACTCTTACGAGCCGTCGCAGGGCCACCGACTGTCCCATGACCCGGTCAATGCGATCGTCGCGCCCCGTCCGATCGGCTGGATCTCGAGCGTCTCCGACGACGGCGTCCGCAATCTTGCGCCGTACAGCTTCTTCAACCTGTTCAACTACACGCCGCCGATCGTCGGCTTCGCCAGTATCGGATACAAGGACACCCTCGCGAACGCGACCACATCCGGCGAGTTCGTGTGGAACCTCGCGACCGACGAACTCGGCGAAAAGATGAACGCCACCTCCGCCGCGGTACCGGCCGACGAGGACGAGTTCGTCGTGGCCGGCCTGACGCCACTCGACTCCGACCTCGTCACGCCGCCGCGCGTCGCCGAGAGTCCGGTCAGCTTCGAGTGCCGGGTGAGCCAGTCCTTCCAACTGCGCACTGCTGCAGGGGAATCCGTCGACACCTGGATGGTGCTGGGTGAGGTCGTCAAGATCCACATCGCCACCGACCTCCTCACCGAGGACCAGACCTTCGACACCGCCGGTGCGCGTCCGCTGCTCCGCGCGGGCGGCGTGGGCGACTACTACTTGCCCAGCGCCGAGCACCATCGCTTCATGAAGAGGCCGAAACCCGCTACGCGGTAGCCCGTCTCTCCTGTCTCCGCGTGGCTTGGCTCGGGCCTCGGCGTCTCTGCCGCGCGGCCCATCGCAAGAGTTGAAGCAACCTGCGGCTGCCGTCGACAGTTTTACATTCTCGAAACGCGCTTCGACTTGTTGCCCCTGCAAGTGGTGCCTACCATTTGATCACGACGCCATCGCGTGGAACGGGATCAATAGAAACGTTTCTTCGCCCGATCGCCGTTCCATCCGGGTTGCCTCGACAGGTGATCAGGCCGTCGTCCTGCGCACCGACCGCGGCCACCAAGCGGCGGTCGATGGTGGCAGTAGAAACGATGCGAATCAGAGCTCACCACCACGGTCGGCGCGCCCGATGCGCGGTCCCGAAGAACATCGATGACGCCACAGAAACGAAACGGAGTTCGGCATGATCGTGTACGTCCGAGCCAGCAACCAGGTCGAGGTCATCGACGTCGGCGACGATGGCGTCAAGATCGTCACCCATCCTGCACTACTGCCATACCTCGCCGGCATTCTCCGGCTTCACGGGATCGGAACAGTGCGCGAAGATGTTGTGCGGCTTGATCCCACATGGATCGAGCGGAATTCGAACCCGGCCCGCCCCGAAGGCCTCCACACCCCCGAATGGGCCCAGATCACCACGCACGCCGGCGCAATTTAACGCAATCGAAGCCTATCGACGTCATCGGCGTAACCCGGTTCGATTAGCTTCTTCCCAACAGTCAAACGGCGGTGGCCGATGGAGTCCAACGTCAATCCGACCTCGAATAGAAACGGTTCTATACCCTGCGTCAAGGCAACAACGCCGACGCGATTGCGTCGACTGCACTGTCCGGCTCGTCGAATCTCAGGAAGGCAAGAAAAATGGGTGGTTCCAACCTGTTTCGCAACATCATGGTGAATGCCGACGCCAACAAGAACTCGATGTACTACATGTATCCCGAAGGCACCGAGTACGCCTCGGCGTATCTGGAGTCGCGAGGCGGCCCCTACGGCGCCGCGATGTTCGTCGGCCTGCAGGCGTTTCTCAAGGAGTACCTGACGCATCCGATCACGATCGAGGACGTCGAGGCCGCCGAGAAGATCGTGACCGGCCACAACGCGCGGTTCCCCAGGCAGGCGTGGCTCGATCTCATCGAGGACCATGGCGGCTATCTGCCCCTCGAGATCGAAGCAGTGCCCGAGGGCACTGTCGTGCCGATCCGCAACGTCATGATGCAGGTCGTCAACACCGACCCGAAGTACGCATGGCTCGTCAGCTTCGTCGAATGTGCACTGCAGCGGGCCCTCTGGTATCCATGCACCGTCGGCACGATCAGCTGGCAGGCCAGGCAGGCCATCAACGGTGCACTCGAGCGCACCTCCGACTCTCCCGCCGAAACCGCGCGCCTCTACCTCCACGATTACGGCGCCCGCGGCTCGAACTCGATGGAATCCGCCGGGCTCGGCGGTATGGCCCATTTGGTCAACTTCGACCAGTCCGACACCATGGCGGGGTTCATCGCGGCCCAGTACTACTACAACGCCGACAAGTCCCCCGCCGGCGCCTCGATGTTCCTCGAGCACTCCAACACGTCCTCGTTCGGCCCTGAGCATGAGACAGACGCATTCCGAATGCTGCTGAAAGACAAGGAAGCCGGCGTGGTCGGCCTGCTGGCGGACACCTACGACCACCACAACGCTGTCAGGAACATCATCGGCACCGAGCTCAAGGACGAGGTACTGTCCTACCCCGGGCTGGTCGCGGTCCGCTGCGATTCCGGTGACCCGATCATCACTCCGGTCGAGACCGTCGAAACCTTGATGGAATGCCTCGGCTCCAGCACCAACTCCAAGGGCTTCAAACTCCTCCCGCCGAACGTGCGCGTCGTGCAGGGCGACGGCCTCGACCTCCAGGCCTTCGCGGGCATCTACGCAGAACTCGAACGTCGGGGCCTCGCCGCAGACAACATCTTGTGCGGCATGGGCGCCGGGCTCCTGCAGGCCGTCACCCGCGACACCCTGAACTTCGGCTACAAGGCCAGCGCGGTCTGCATCAGCGGCGAGTGGAAGGGTATCGCCAAGAAGCCGACAGGCAGTTCGATGAAGCACTCGAAGGCCGGCCGCCTGGCGCTTCAGTACATCGACGGTGACTACCGCACGGTCCTGCGGGAATCCATCCCGGCCGAAGACAATGTCATGATTCCGATCTTCCGCAACGGCGAGATCTTCAAGACCTGGGAGTTCTCGGAGCTCAAAGCGCGTAGCGAGCGCCCCACCCCCGAGTATTACTACAACTCGGTGGCCAGCACCTTGTCCGCCGCGGCCTCCTGACATGACATAGGGGCTGCATCACAACAGAATACGAACGCTCGACGCAGGGCCCCGCCGGACTCGATCCGACGGGGCCCGGTCGTGGAGCCGCATACCGCCAGACCAGAAGTTCTAGTCCTCACCAGAGATTCCAGTTCCCAGACCTTGACAACCCGGCAACCTCAGATGTCTTGTTCCACTCGCTATTTGATACGTATTCTCATCTCGACAATCTCGACCCGGAGGGAAAGGGCTCCACCGGATACCTCGAGGTGTTCCTGCAACACGCCCGGAGCCGCGAGGACATGACGATCAGTGTGAGGCCTGCGTTCTGCTCTCCAACTCGGCCACACCCGGCACCCGCCTGCAGGAACGCGGCCGATTCCGCACCGACTACCCCGGGACTACGCTGCGCGACATTTGTATTCGGGTGAGTCGGCACAACGTGAGAGCGCCGGCTGCAGATCCCCTTCGCAGCCGGCGCTCTCGTCAGAGCTGTCAGGCGATGGTCCCGAACGGTGTTTCGTCGAAGACCCGGCGCGTCATCTTCCCGACAATCGGGCCGTCGGCGGTCCGAGCGGCCAGCTCCGTCACCCAGACCGGGTCGGACAGGAAGGCCGACCATTTGGCGTCGAGATCACCGAGGTCGGCGAACCGGATTGTGTAGGAGATCCCGTTGAAGGCGTCTTCTCCGATGCAGGTCATCCCCGCGGTGACGAGTTCCAGCTCGTGCTTGCCCATGAGAGGCTTGGACACCTCGTTGAACAGCGAGATGAGTGCGGGCAGTTTGCCCGGCACGGCCACGTAGTCCCGGATCTCGAAGATCATGGTATTGCCCTTTCGAATGGTGTTGTCATTGATTCGGCCCCCTCCGAGCCGGTTCCACGACCGGACCGGCCCCGGCGATGCCGTGGAAATTGTTGGCGTAGAACACCAATGGCGCATTGTGCGCGTGAGTCAGATGCACACCACCGATGCGGGCTCACTGTTGATCGGCGGAGCGACCGGCGCGGTGATACCGCTGGGAAAGCTGCCGAAGACTGTCCGCAGTCCGGCGCTGTCTATCACGCCCGAGGCGTCGTGGACGCCGATGAGTCGGTCGGACACTGCAATTCTCCCCCGCCAGGGCTCTTGTCAGAACAGGTGATTTTTGCCGCCGAACACTTCGCTGACCGAGTCGTTGGTGAAGATCCGGTTGATGGTGTCGGCGAGTAGTGGTGCGCACGAGACGACGTCGATGTTCTCAGGCGCTCCCGGACGCAGCGGGATGGTGTCGGTCACGACGATTCGCTCGAACGGTGAACTCGAGAGGTTTTCGAACGCACCACCGCTGAGTACGGGATGCGTTGCGGCAGCGAACACTCGACGGGCTCCTGCGCGCCGGACCGCCTCACCTGCCGCTCGCAACGTACCGGCAGTGTCGATGATGTCGTCGACGATGATCGCTGTCTTGCCCCGGACATTGCCGATCACCGTGGTGATCTCGGCGACCTGTTGGGCGGGCCGCTCCTTGTCGAGGATCGCCAGTTCAGCCCCGATGCGCGTGGCGAACTGCTTGTTCAGCTTGACCCGTCCGGCATCGGGCGCGACGACCACCAGGTCGTCGTCGAGCCCGGTGAAGTGATCGGCGAGCATCATCAGCGCGGTCATGTGGTCGACGGGAATACCGAAGAAGCCCTGTAACTGACCGGCATGCAGGTCCATCGTGAGGACTCGGTCGACTCCGGCCGCCTCGAGCGTGCGGGCCACCATTCGCGCCGAGATCGGCTCGCGGGGCGCAGATTTCTTGTCCTGCCGCGAGTAGCCATACCAGGGCGTCACCGCCACCACACGGTGTGCGCTCGCCCCCACAGCGGCATCGACCATCACGAGCAGTTCGAGCAGGGCGTCGTTGGTGTTCACCCCTGTCTCGGGGTTGCCACACATCGGCTGGATGAGGAACACGTCGGCCCCGCGGATCGACTCGTCGAACCGACAGTAGACCTCTCCGTTGGAGAACGTCTTGAGGGTGATCGGCCCCAGCTCGACTCCGAGCCTGTCCGCGATGTCCTCGGCGAGCACCGGATTGGCCCGGCCAGCGAAGATCATCAGCCGTTTCTGCGATTCACCGCGCATGGACGCGGTCATGAGATGTTCCGTAGTGGGAGTGAGTACGTCAGTGGCATGAGTGGCTGCTCGATTCCGGTTGTGATGGAAACGTCTCTAGATTTGGCGCGGAGACCCTGCGCCCCGGGTGAATGTGGCATCAGAGCGCGTTCACGTCGACCACCGTCCGGCCTCGGACCCGTCCGGACAGGAGCGGCTCGACCAGCCCCGGAACCTCGGGAAGTCCGACAACGCGAGTGGCCCTCGCGAGCTTGTCGCCATCGAGATCGGTGGCAAGCCGTGCCCACGCGTGCCTCCGGACGTCGATCGGGGCGTTGACCGAGTCGATGCCCGCCAGTGTGACGTTGCGCAAGATGAACGGCAGCACCGACGTCGGCAGGTCGGTGCCCTGTGCGAGGCCGCAGGCGGCGACGACGCCGCGAGCGCTGGTGTGGGCGATGACGTTCGCGAGAGTGTGGCTACCCACCGAATCGACCGCTCCGGCCCAGCACTCCTCGGCGATCGGCTCCACGGGCTCGGAAAGCGTTGTGCGGTCGATTATCTCGGAAGCTCCCAGCGAGCGTAGGTAGTCCGCCTCATCGAGGCGGCCGGTCGAGGCGATCACCTTGTAACCCAGGTCGGAGAGCAGCGCGATCGCGATCGAACCGACACCGCCGTTGGCACCGGTCACCAGCACGGGCCCGTGCTCCGGGGTCAGGCCACCGTGTTCGAGCGCCAGGACACACAGCATCGCGGTGTATCCCGCGGTCCCGACCGCCATGGCCTCCAGGGTCGAGAAGCGGTCGGGCAACCCCACCACCCACGAGCCGGGCACTCGGGCTCGCTGCGCATAACCGCCGTGGTGCCGCTGGCTCAGGCCCCACCCGTTGACGACAACCCGGTCGCCGATCTCGACTCCCTGACAATCCGACGCGGTGACGGTGCCGGCCAGGTCGATCCCGGGGATCAGCGGAAAGGTCTCCATCACCGCAGCGCGACCCGAAATCGCCATCGCGTCCTTGTAATTGATCGTGGAGTACTCGACGTCGACGGTGACCTCACCCGGCATCAGGTACGAGTCGTCGAGGTCGATCAGTGTGGTGACGATCGAGTCCGCTTCCTTCACGGACACGAGTCCCTTGAAACCCATGTCAGGGCCCTTCCGATGATTTTGTGTTGTTCCCCAGGCATTCTCAGAGTCATCGTGCCACCATTCCCGGTCACCGGGGGTGACTCCTCAGACTCCCATGAGAGACTCCGCGCGCGGCATACCGGCGCGGGCGCCGACGTGCGCGACCGACATAGACGCCGCTGCGACGCCGCGCAGTGCCGCGGCGGTGAGCGAAGCTCCTCCTGCCAGCGAGCCCGCCAACACCCCGTTGAGGGTGTCACCGGCTCCAGTCGTGTCCCGGACCTCGTCGATCCGGCCTGGCGGTAGCGTCGTCGTCTCACCCGACGGTTCGACGACAACCGCGCCCTCCGCGCCCAACGTCACCAGCACCGATGCATGTGACACGGATGCGATCGCCGCAGCCATCTCATTCACCGAGAGTGAGGTGCCCGACGTGCTGTCACCGACATTCGGCAGCAACCCGTACAGATCTTCGAGTTCGGTGCGGTTCGGCGTGACGACCGGGCCATGAGCGAGTAGGTCAACGATCCCCGCAAACACCGGCGCAGGGTTCAGCACACACGGTAGTCCGTGCAGGGCCGCGGTTTCCACGACAGCCCGTACCGCCGACGGGGGTATCTCCGTGCTGACCAGGACACACCCGGCCCAGTCCGCGGCCCGAACGACCGCGCGACGAACTGCTGTCGGATCGACTTCGGCGTTCGCTCCCGCACCCACCGCTATCTGGTTCTCACCCTTGGGATCCACGACAATCAGCGCGGTTCCGGTGGCGGTCCCGGCCAGGATCCTCACGTCGGTGACATCGATGCCCTCGACACGGAGTTCGTCCAGCGCACCGGTACCCATGGCGTCGGCCCCGACGGCGCCGCAGAAACGCACCTCCGCACCCGCCCGTGCTGCGGCCACGGCCGCGTTCGCCCCCTTGCCACCGCCGTGCTGGGCGACACCAGGCCCCACCACGGTCTCACCCGGGCCGGGCAGTCGTTGGGCCGCGACCACGAGATCGACGTTCACCGCGCCTACGACGAGGAGCCGTGCCGGCCGTGTGCCGGTCACAGCCGACTCACCGAAGAACGGACCTGCAACGAAGTCTCCAGCACGCTCAGCGGGTCCGGAGTGTTGTTCTCGATCATGTCGAACAACACCGACGCAGCACGAAATCCCATGTCGTGGGCGGGTTGCCGAACGCTGGTGAGTCGCGGCGTCAGTAGTCGGGACAACGCCAGGTCGTCGAATCCGACGATGCTGACATCCTCCGGCATGTCCAGCCCCACCTCTCTGCAGTACTCCATGGCGCCCACCGCCATCAGATCGTTGGCGCAGATGAGCGCGGTCGGGCGGGGAGTGCTTTCGAGCGCCTTCTTCGCGGCCTCGAAACCTGATTCCTGCCGGTAGTCGCCGTAGTAGACCGGAACCGCATCGGGATCGAGGCCGGCACGGGCGAAGGCTTCCCGGTATCCGGCGAGTCGTTGCTGGGCCGTCCACAGGGCAGACGGACCACCGATGACCGCGACCTGCCGGTGTCCATGGTCGAGGACGTGCGTGGCGACCTCACGCGCACCCTTCCTCGAGTCACAGACCACCGCGGGCAGGTCGATGCCCGGTATCTGTTCGTCGACGAGAACCACGGGACCCGACCGTGCGATCTCATAGCTCGCCGCCGGCATCGAGCCTGTTCCCGACAGGTACACGACCCCATCGATCCGCTGACTCCGGAGGAGCTTTGCCTGCTCCTCCTCCGATTTCGCCGACACCTCCGGTATCACCAGGACGACGAGCACATCACGAGCCGACGCCGCGCGCTGAACACCTTCGGTGACCATCGCGAAGAACTGGTTGGTCAACTCGGGAACGACCATGCCGATACGGGAGGCACTGCGCCGCTTCAGGTTGCGCGCCGAGTCATTCGGCGAGTACTCGAGCACCCGGACCGCATCGAGCACCCGGTTGCGCCGTTCGGGTGCGACCGGACCGGAGTCGTTGAGCACGTAACTCACCGTGCTCACCGACACCCGGGCGTGCTCGGCAACGTCCTTGATGGTGGGACGTTTCCGTCTGCGGTCCGGCTGTGTCACGTCATACCTCCTCGCCCGCACCGGCGGTGCGGCACCCTCCTGCCCACGACAGTATCGCCGACCACAGGGACGTGTAATGCGGCCATTCGACGAACTCCGGCGGTGCCCAGTGAGGCGCCAGGTCAGAGGCAAATGCCACGGCGCGCCCCTGGCCGTAGTCTCCGACGACGAGCATCGGGTCGTCGCCCGAACGAACCACGACGGTGCTGTCGGCCTTGGGGACGAGCCGGTTGTACCCGAGCAGCGGCGGCCACTGCGCGGGGGTACCGCCGAGAACCGGGTGATCGGAAAGCGCGACGTCGACCTTGAGGCCCTCGGGTACCTCGATCCGGTCGTCATAAGTCAGCATGTTCACCGGCAGGACGTCGGCCAACGGCGTCATCCCGTACCGGGCCTTCCCGTCGATGCCGGTGAAGGAGAGGTAGCCGCCTATCATCACCAACCCGCCGCCTCGACCGACGAAGTCGGCGATGACGCCGAGCCGGTTGGGCGACTTCTCCGACCGGAGGAAGGTCTCATCCGGCAACTGGAAGGAGTTCGAGCCGATGTCGGAGATCACGACGACGTCGTAAGCGTCGATCTCCTGCACCGTCTTGGGGAACTTCGTCGAGATCTCGTGGCCACGGACGTAGGTCACGTTGTGCCCGGCCTCGGCCATCTGTTCGAGGAAGAAGGTTGCGCCCTCCTCGTATTCGGTGTTGTGGAACTGGTCGAAGCCCTTCATGTGGATCGTGTGCTTGATCCACGATTCACCTGCGACGAGGACGTTGAGGCCGCTCATGCGAGGTCCCCACTGACTGAGCCGGCTGGATCGTTGCGATGGACCACGGTGTGTGTCCTCCTTCTGACTGGTCGCACTTTGTGTGTCGGGTGAAGCGCGGGAAACTGGTTGTCGCGACGGCGCATGTGCTGCGCTCACAACTGTTGGATTCGGGCTGTCGCCAGGCGCTGACCGAGCGCATAGGCCTCGCCGATGTCGGTACCGTGATAGGACACGGCCGCCATGTCGGAGATGACCGGACTCGCGTTGACCGCCACCGTGTGTGGCAGCCAGCCGAACAGTTCGACATCTGAAGACGAGTCACCGTATGCCACACACTCATTCGGACCGAGATCCAGTCGAGAAAGAACATCCCGGGTGATCTCGACCTTCGCCTCCGGTGACAACGTGGCGCCGTCGTCGAAGCCCTGACCGATCTCGAGCGCCGACCCGTAGGTCTCGTGGGCGCCCCACGTCTCGAGCCTCCGGACGAAGAAGACCGGTGACTGTGAGATCACGATCGCCACTTCACCGCGTGCCCGGATGTCGGCGAATGTCTCGGTGATCCCGGCCATCCACGGTGCCGCCCGGAATGCGGCATCCAGATCGGCCGGATCGGCATCGCCGCAGATGTCGAGAAGAACCTCCCAGAACTCCCGCTCGGTGATCTTGTCCTCGAGCCAGCGGGCCTCGATGTCCAGCCCGCGCGTGAGCTGGCCGAAATGACGGGCCAGTTCGATGGTGGCCGCTCCCCTGAGGAGCGTGCCGTCCATGTCGAAGACGTGGAGCCGGCGTCCCGTCAACGGGGCGTCGTTGCGCGCGTCGGACGCCACGGCGATCCTCCTTCGAAGTGGTACCGGGTCTACGTCGGGGTGATGGTCAGCCGCTCAGCAGAACTCGGGGAGGACCTCCTTGGCCATGAACTCCATGTTCTTGATGACCTCGCTGGTCGGCTGACCCACGGCGACGAGACAGGCCATGTGATCGACACCGAGCTTCTCGTAGGTCTTGAACCGCTCGATCATCCGCTCGGGCGTGGTCAGGATGGGATCGGAGTACTTCTCGTACAGCCCCTCACGGGGGAACGACTCGCTCTCGGGACGGACCAGACCGGCCTTGATCGCACCGTCGTCCACGGCGCCGCCGGTGCGGGCGGCGAGGCGCCCTTCCTTGCTCGCGGTCGAGCCGCTCCCCTTCACGAGCGCCCTGTAGTGGTTGTACTCGTTGAGGAAGTCGTCGAAGTACTCGAGGGCCTTCTCCTCGGTCTCACCGAGCCACGTATGCCGAAGCACCATGACCTGCTGGCGCGGATGCTCGCTCACGGCGACCGCATCGTCGTAGGCGGCCAGGAGTGTCTCGAGGTCGCCGTACGGTTCGAAGTTGCCGTGGTTGGGCGCGGTGATGAGGTTGAGCCCCTGCTCGGCGACGCGCTTGACGCCGTCCACGCTCTGCGACGCGGCCCAGATCTCCGGGTGCGGATCCGAAGCCGGTTTCGGAACGATCGTCGTCTCCGGGAAGTTGTAGAACTTGCCGTCGTAGGAGACGTCGTCCTCGGTCCACACCTTGCGGATGATCTCGAGCGATTCCTCGTACATGGCACGGGCATTGGCCATGTCGACGCCCACCCGCTCGAGCTGGTAGCTGCTGCCGCCGCGCGCCACTCCGATTCCGATTCGCCCGGGCGCCATCTGATCCAGAAAACTCATCTCGGAGGCGATGATCAACGGGTTGTAGTACGGCAGCACAACGATTCCCGGCATGATCCGCAGTCGCTTGGTGCGCTGCGCGGCAAGTGCGCTGAACATGATCGACGACGGGTTGGTCACATAGTTCTGGAAGTGGTTCTCGTTCACCGTCACGCCTTCGAAGCCGAGGTCCTCGGCCGCGTCGACGATGCTCAACATGTCGTTGAACACCTCTGACCACGGCCGGCTCATGTCCGGGTAGAAGAACGGGGTGGTGACCCAGATCTTGAGTGACATCGTGGATTCTCCTCGGTACTCGGTGACGGTTGGGTGGATTTTGTGGCGATCGGTGACGCTCTTGCGTTGCCGCTGTCGGCGGTCTCCGCGTCCACAACCGGGATTGGCCCAATACGCAGTAGAAACGTTTCTCTGATAGCTCGATGTTTGCCAGGTGAAATCGCTTCCGGATTACGCTTACGGTAGCGAAACCCGCGGTACGCCTCAACTCAAAAAACGTTTCTATCCTGTTACGGCTGTGGCGCGCCCGCACCCCGTACGACACACGCCGAGAACAACCGCGCGGGATTGGCCGCCAAGAGGCCGGCCGCCACATCCGGCGCGACGCCGTGACGCTGCAGCCGCGGAAGAAAGAGCCGTGGCACATATCCGATCCCGTTGCCTCCATACCGGGTCCACATGGCCTTCGATGCGAGGTCATGACTCAAGAGCAGCTGGTGCGCACGGCCACCATCGACGAGGCGAGCAATGGCCGCCGCAGTTTGCTCAGGCGCGGGCGATTGCCCCTCTCCCGAGTAGTAGAAGGGCATACCGATCATGTCGAACTCAAGCCAGACTCCGGTATCCGCCACGGCCAGTTGATAATCGGGGTCGTTGCCAGACGGGTCCATGTGACACAGGACGGTGGCATCGGGGGCAACACCCTCCTCCGCCAGAACGATGTCGAGCACCTCGAAGGCGCGACGCTGCCATCCCGGAAGGTGGATGAGCAACGGCACACCGACCTCACGCTGCACCCGACACGCCGCACGCAGACGAACCCTCTCCGAATCGGTGAACGCAGGCGATACCCCTATCTCACCGATGATCCCGGGCCGGACCCCGGTCCCGTCGACACCGTCGACGAACTCTGCCATCAGGTCCTCGGTGAGCTCCTCGACGCCGGCCGAAAGCTTGTCCAGCTCATGGAACCCGTGTACGTACCAGCCCGATCCCATGATCACATTGACCCCGGATTCGCGTGAGATGCGCTGGAGCGCAACCGGATCTCTCCCGATCTGACCGTTGCTGCAGTCGACGACGGTGCGACCGCCGACTGCGCTGAAGTTGGCCAGCTCGGCGACCATCGCAGCAGGATCGTCGTGGCGGGCGTTGTCGAGGCAACAGAACGGGTTCTCCGACAGCAGCCAGCCGAGCGAGGCGTCCATCGGCGTGCGGTACAGCTCACGATCCGCCGGCTCCTCGGGCTCGACGAAACGCAGTGTCCAGTCGCAGACGAGATGCTCGTGCATCAGGGTCATACCGAGTTCTTCGACCGCCACCCCACCGAGGACTGTCATCACCTCTACGTCATTCATGGCGACGACAGTAATGCTTGGCGAGCGCCGCCGCGCGTTCGAATCTAGAATTGTTTCTATGCACCCTCGGACACTCACCATCGCAGGCAGTGAGGTACCCACGATCGGCCAGGGAACCTGGCGGATGGGCGAAGACCCGCAACGGGAGGTCGTTGCCCTCCGCGCCGGCATCGACCTCGGCCTCACCCTCCTGGACACCGCCGAGATGTACGCCGAGGGCCGTGCTGAACAGGTGGTTGCGGAAGCCACTCGCGGGCGTCGTGATGATGTCTTCATCGTGAGCAAGGTGCATCCCGACAATGCGGCCACTGTCGACACCATCAGGGCCTGTGAGAACAGCCTGAGCCGGCTCGAGACGGACCGCATCGACCTCTACCTTCTCCATTGGCGCCTTGACACGCCTCTGGAAGAAACGATTCTTGCATTCGATCAGCTCGTCTCGGACGGCAAGATCCGCGCATGGGGCGTCAGCAACTTCGACAGCGGCGATCTCGACGACCTGCCCGACGGGAACGCTCCCGCGGCCGACCAGATCCTCTACAACCTGGTCACACGAGGCCCGGAGGCCGAACTCATGCCTCGCTGCGCCGACGAGGGCATAACGGTGATGGCCTACACGCCCGTGGACAAGGGCGCCCTGCTGGAGCATCCGATCCTGGCAGCGCTCGCCGCAGACCGTGGAGTCTCCCCCGCTCAGGTCGCCCTGGCCTGGTCCATCCGGGACGGCAACACCGTCGCGATACCGAAAGCCCTGTCGCTCAACCACATCGAAGACAACGCGGCTGCCCTGGACTTGGACCTGACCGCAGAAGAACTCGCAGTTCTGGACGGGGCGTTCCCCGCTCCGGGGGTCGTCCCGCTCGAAACCGGCTCCTGAACAACTCCCGCACTGCCATATGCAGCCTCACCCCGTACAACTCTCACCACACAGAAGGAATCGATTCCATGAGCCAGCTCCTGGGAAATGTCTTCACCACGAAACTCGATCCGGAAGGCTATGTCTCCCTCGACGACGGCACTCCGGTCTCGACCGGAGCCCACTTCATCGGGGACTTCGCAGGCGGCAAAGTAGGTGTCTGGGGTGCCGAGGTCGGATTCATCGGCGGCGAGGCCGCTGACGAGATCTTCGTCATTCTGGAGGGCCGCGCCGAGGTCAGCTTCGACGAGACAGGGGAAACGTTCATCGCCGGGCCGGGCGACATCGTGCGCCTGTACGCAGGTAAACGCAACACCTGGAAGACGATCGAACCGATCCGCAAGGTGTCGTTCTGGATCGAGCGCGAAGGCTGAGCACTCGGCGAAGCAAGGACTCTGCGGACCAAGGACCGGTTGCGCCGGCCTCCGCTCACCAACCCTCGGTGAGCGCGGTGGGCGACCACCTCGGCCAGTCCGGCGAACCTGCGGGCATGCCGTCGACGAACCTCGCGACGATGCGCGTCGTCGGACTCTCGTTGGCGTAGACGGTTGCCTGGTCGCTGCGCGTGATGGCTTCGCGGATCAGCGGCCACAGACGTTGATAGCGTTCGCGGATCTTGTGTTCGGGGACGGCGTGTCCGCCGCTGTCGACGCGGAGCCGAACACGGTGCACGGCAAGCTCTTCGGGGATCAACAGGACGTGCAGCACCACCCGGTAGCCAGCCGCGTGTGCTCGATCCAGGAGTTCCAGCTTCGAGGGATGCGAGAAGACCGTCTCGGCGATGAAGGACGTGCCGTTCCCGATGAGCGCGTCGCGGGTCGCCGCCGCCAGCCGGGCGGCGTCGTATGAATGGGCTTGCGCGGCGTCGGGCCACTTCTGTCCGGCGATCAGGTCCGCGTTCACGAAGGGCGTGTGCAGCAACGGCTGCAGATGACGTTCGACGAGCGTCGACTTTCCGGCGCCGTTGCACCCGACGACCAGGTCGAGCCGGGGACTCACTGTCCGAGGACGACGCTCGTCCCGTCGGGTCGGTACTCGACGAGCCGGCCGGCGTCATCGACCACCACCGACGAGAACCCCTCTGATGCACGTCGGACCACGTGGTCGTCGTCGGCGAGTCGCGCTTCGAGCTGTGCGTCGATCTCGGCGTCGTAGACGACGGTCTCCTCCGGGGTCAACGATTCTCCCGGCAGACCACCGGCCAGAGCCGCTTCGACCCGCCGACGCGACGCCGTCGTCCGCTGCGAGACGCTCCGGCCGAGGCGGGCCCAGTGCTCCAGTTGCTGCCGCGCCGATCGCTGTTCCCGCGCGCCCTCCCGGGCGGCATCGCTCACCAGCGCTGCCGACAGCCGGGTCACCTTGTCCGTACCGGTGCTCATCCACGCCTCCCACGCCAGTGTGTAGCAGAGTGCTACATCGGCCAGCGTACGCCGACGGTCGGCCTCGCGGCGACCGTCGGCGGGCTCCGGCTCCGCCCTGGGGACGCCCACGGGCGGAGCCGGCAGATCTCAGTCGACCTCGCGCGTCAGCGGGTCGAGACCGCGTCCCGCCTCGGCAGCACCCACCCGGGACGCGGGAAGTGGCAGGTGTAGCCGTTCGGGAAGTTCAGCAGGTAGTCCTGGTGCTCGGGCTCGGCCTCCCAGAACGGCCCCAGCGGCTCGATGGTCGTGACCGCCTTTCCAGGCCAGAGACCCGACGCGTCGACATCGGCGATCGTGTCCCGCGCGATGCGCTCCTGCTCGGGTGTCACCGGGAAGATCGCCGACCGGTAGCTCGATCCGATGTCGTTTCCCTGACGATCGCGCGTCGTCGGATCGTGGATCTGGAAGAAGAACGCCAGGATGTCGCGGTACGACGTCTGGGTGGGGTCGAAGACGATCTCGACGGCCTCCGCATGTCCGGGATGGTTGCGGTAGGTGGCGTGATCGTTGCGGCCGCCGGTGTAGCCGACCCTGGTGTCCAGGACGCCGGGCTGCTTGCGGATCAGGTCCTCCATGCCCCAGAAGCAACCGCCGGCGAGGACGGCGGTCTCGGTGCCGGGGCGCCTGGTGATCTGGCCGGTGTCGATGGTCATGCGTTCTCCTCATTGGTGCCGGTGTGGGTGTCTGTGGTGTCAGGGGTGCCGGCGAACAGCTCCGCGTAGTCGCCGTAGCCCTGCGCGGCGAGTTCTCCGGCCGGGATGAACCGCAGCGCGGCCGAGTTCATGCAGTAGCGCTGCCCGCCGGCATCGCGCGGCCCGTCGTCGAAGAGGTGTCCGAGATGACTGTCGGCTCCCGCCGATCGCACCTCGGTGCGCCGCATCCACAGGGTGCGGTCGCTCTTGGTTGCCACCGCGTCGGGCTCGATGGGCTGGGTGAAGCTCGGCCAGCCGGTGCCGCTGTCGTACTTGTCGGTCGACGAGAACAGCGGCTGTCCGGACACGACGTCGACGTAGATGCCGGGCTCGTGGTTGTCCCAGTATTCGTTGTCGAAAGCGCGCTCGGTGCCGTCGCGCTGGGTGACGCGGTACTGGGCGTCGGTGAGACGACTCAACGACTCGGGTGTCTTGCGGTAGGTGTTGCTCACGATGTCCTCCTGACGACACCGCTGGCTGCGGCGTCACAGGACACAACGATGCGACGTCCCGTTTTGGTCCCGCGCCCACGAATAGGATGATCCGGACGCGAATCAGGAAGGGACCAGTGGAGTTCACGTGGATGGTGGCCGGCGGCGCCGTCCGCTGGTCCTACACCCTCGCACCGGACGGACAGGGCACCACGTTGACCGAGTCGTGGGCTGTGCAACCCCTCGGCTTCGAGAAATTCGCCGAGTGGTTCGGCGACGACGCCACGGCTCAGCTCGAAGCACGACGCGACGCGGCACTCGCCGGGATCCCGGCGACCCTCGAGGCGATCAAGAAGATCGTCGAGGGTCGCTGAGGCTGCCCGCCCGGCGGATGCCGTTCCTCGCTCCCAGGGACGGCAGCCGCCGGGCGGCTATTTTCTACGAGCTGATCGCCTCCGAGTCGCGGCGGCCCCACGCCGGCGAGTTCTCGATGGCGTCGATGATCCGCGGCCGCAGTTCATCGGCGCGGATCACCGCGTCCACCGAGCCGACCTCCACGGCACGACGGATGCTGTGCACCGAGTCGAACTCGGCGGCGATCTCACTGATCTTCTCCGCACGCACCGACTGACGAAGATCGGCGAGCTCGGCGTTGAGCCGGGACCGGTCCGCGCCCGAGGCCTGCGCGGTCTCGGCCTCGAGTTTGCGCACCCGCGAATCGGCACCGACTCGTTTGGCCACCTCACCGGCGAAGACCACCGCGGCTGCGGGGGCACCACCGAGGACCGACGCGAACGAGCCGTCGATCGCGAGCACGGTCATGTTCGGGTTGAGCGCCTTGGAGAACACCACGAAGGCGCCGCCGTGGTACCGCGAGATCACGCAGAACACGATGGGCCCCTGGAAGTTGACGATGGCCCGTCCGATCTCGGCGCCGTACTCCAGCTGCAGTTTGCGCATCGACTCCGGCGACCCGTCGAACCCGGACAGGTTGGCCAGCACCACGAGCGGACGGTTGCCGCTGGCCACGTTGATGGCCCGCGCCGCCTTCTTCGACGACTGCGGGAACAGCGTTCCCGCCGTGTAGGTGTCGGGACCGTCGGTGGGAGTGAACCCACGACGCTGCACCTCGCGTGACTCGATACCCACCAGGCACACCGGGATTCCACCCAGATGCAGGTCGCAGACCACCGCGGTCTCCGCGTCGGCCATCCCTGCCCAGCGTTCGAGGACCTGGTGGTCCTGGTCGGCGACGGCCCTGATCACCGTCCGGATGTCGAACGGCTTCTTGCGATCCGGGTTGGTGGCCGAGGAGAAGATGTGTCCCACCGTGGTGAAGTCACTGCCCGCGAGCACGTGCGGGTAGTCGGAGATGTCGCGGTCGACGGGATCGCTCGAGTGCGCACGACGCGGGGTCTGCTCCCCCGGCACCACATAGGTGTGCTCGTAGTGCGACATCAAAAGATCCCGTGCGGCACCGAGATTCGGCGCCCAGTATTGCGCCTGCCCGTTGGGCCCCATGACGCGGTCGTAACCGCCGATGCCGAAGTTGTCCTCCGCCGACACGCCACCGGAGAAGTCCAGCGACTGCTTACCGGTCAGCACCATCGCCGAATCGGGAGTCATCACGAGGATGCCCTTGGTGTGCATGAGCATCGTCGCCTCGGCGTTCCAGTACGGCTGAGCTCCCACGTTGATGCCGGCCACGACGATGTTGATCTCGCCGCCCGCCTGCGTGAACTCGACCACCCGCTTGAGTGCCCGCGCCACCCAGTCCATGTTCTCGGTACCGGAGTCCATCGAGATACGGGCACCCGAGGACAACGCGTACCACTCGAGCGGAACCTGCATCTGTTCGGCGAGATCGAGCGCGCCGATCACCCGGCTGCACTCCGGCTCCGACAGCGCACCAAGCGATTTCGTCGGATCACCGAGCAACACGACGCGTGTGACGCCGCGCGGGTACTTGTCGGTGGGGGTGGTGACCACACCGGCCACGATCGCGGCGGTGTTGCGGCCCTTCGGCCGGTCGACCTGCACCAGCCGCTGCTCGGCGTCGAGGTCGTACTCGACGAAGTCGCCCAGGATCGCGGCCAATTCGTAGGGGTAGACGGTGTTCCGCTTGGCGGCTCGCAGCACCTTCTGGCGGTACTCGTCGACCGGCTCGATCGGCTCGTCCGTCGGCGCACCGACCTTGACGTCGTAGCCGCCGGTTGCGTTGACCGAGAAGTGAACCGACACCTTGCTCAGCTCACCGGTGTCGCGATCACGCCGGCGCGCGATGAGCTGAACCTCCTCGAGCCCGACTCCCTGTGTGGTGCCACGGATGTGGTCGGCGATGAGGTCGAGGATGCCGGCGTCGACGTCGATCGGCGGCCACACGTACATGATGATCCGGTTCGCGCTCGAGAGCCGGCTGGACCCGCGCTGGGCCCGGCGGATCGAGTCGACGCACGATGCCAGCGCGGCCTCGGCGGTCGGCAGCGTCAACAGCCGACCGTCCTGCTCACGCATCGCGGTGAGGTCACGCACCTGGGCGAAGGCGATCAGGCGCTGATCGGACGGGTTCTCCCTTGCCGCACAACGGAAGAGGTAGACCTCCTCGTCGTCCGACGACGGCAGGCGGGTGAGGTCGAACTTGCGCAACCGCTCCATCTGCATGCGCTGCGCGATGTAGGGGTGCAGTCCGCGGATCAGCCGCTCCTCGACCATGCCGGTCGCGGACGGACGGAACGTGACGTGGTGGTGCATCCGTGCATCGCCACTGCCGGCGACGGTGATGGTGACGCGATGCACCTGCGGCACAAGGGAACTGGTGGCGACGATGTCGTGCAACGTGCCGGCCAGGACGTCGAAGTCCTCGGGCTGCTGCTCCCACGCGAGGTAGATGTCGGCGTCGACCGCGGCGGTGTCGCGAGCGAGCTCGGCGAGTCCACCGATCGTCGCGGCCAGCGCGTCGAAGCCCACCGCGGCGGATGCGATGTTGCCGGCGTCGCGCTCGGCCACGACGAATGTCGCACCGCCCGCCTCCTGGACGCGGATGTCGGACAGCCCGCGGTTGCCGTAGTACCGACGGGTCAGCACCTCGAGCATCACCGTGTTGTCGGCGATCCCACGTTCGATGCGCTGACCGAGCAGCCGGACCAGCGGCTCGGTGCTGCGCACCATGTCGTCGATGCGCTCGTTGCGGTCGGCGGCAGCGGGATTCTCGTCGAGGTAGCGCAACTGCTTGCGCACGTTGTTGTAGACACGGGCACGGTCGCGCAGCAGCAGCGGCTGCCCGTACCAGGCGTAGATCACGCCCCGTGCGAGGTCCGCTATGACCGGGAACCGAACCTGCGTGGCGGCGACGAGCCGGTCGAGCGCGGTACCGACCGCCTCGCGCAGCTCCTCGCGCGGCGTCGGTTCGTTGAGCCACTCGAGCAGCAGCGCACTGATGACCGAGACCGAGTCGTTCGGGTTCTGCAGGGCGAGGAAGATCCGGAACACCGCGGCCTCGAGCTCCGGTGTGCGTTCGAGATCGGTGACCCCGTAGTGCCCCAGGGCCCGGCCGAGCTGCTCGTGGAACGCCTCGGGCAGTCCGTCGCGCTCGACGTCGAGGCTCTGCAGGTAGGTGTGGAAGTTCTCGCGGGCACTGTGCACGTGCTCCACACCGAGCTGTTCGCTCGACGGCCGGTTCTGGCTCAGCTCGGCGAGGTCGGCGAAGACGGTGACGAGTTCCAGCTCGTCGGCGAGCGGCCGCCGACCGCTGTCGAACGCGGCCCGGCGAACCGCGAGGTACTCGTCGAGCAGCCGGGTGCGGTAGTTCGGGTCGACGTCGAACCCGAGCAGCTGGCTGCGCAGGTCCTCCTGGCTGCGGGTGGTCCGCTCGTGCGGATCGATCTCGAGCTCGCCGGGGAGTTCGAGGTCGACTACGTCGGTTGCCTCCTCGACCACGTCGTCCTCGTCGCCGTCGGCGAGCGGTTCGAGGCGCATCAGGGTGGCACCGGTCTCCACCTGGGTGCCGACCGACACCGCGCATTCCTTGACGCGCGAACGGACCGGCGCGCGCAGCACCGTCTCCATCTTCATGCTCTCGAGCACCAGGATCGGCGCCCCCGCCTCGACCTCGTCACCGGCCTGCACCGGCGTGGCGACCACGAGTGCGGGAGCAGGCGACCGCACGACACCGCCCTCGTCGCGGCTGACGCGGTGGGTGACACCGTCGACGTCGACGAGATGGACGGGTCCGTGGGTGTCGGTGATCAACCGGTAGCGCGCGCGGTTGACGACGAGCTGCGCCGCATGCTCGTCGAAGCGTTCGAGGTCGACGTCGACCGTGCGGGTTTCCGAGGGCGCCTCGATGGTCACCCGGAAACGATGCGCGCCGATGGCGCCGACCCGGACGCGGTAGGTGACACCGCGCAGCTTGAGGTCGAGTGGCCGGCCGCTCTCGTGCTGGACCTGGGGCCGGCCGCCGGAGGCCGTCGTCATCAGACGCTGCCGTTCGACGAGTTCCTCTTCTTCGTAGCCGTCGATGGCCGCGGCGATCAGCGCGATGCCCGAATGCCGGTTGGCCACCAGGCGGCCCTCGGCGCGAATACGGTCGATCCACCCGGTGTCGGCACTGCCGTCGATGACTTCCGGCTGGTCGAGGAGTTCGAGGACGAAGCTCTTGTTGGTGGCGCCGCCCGCGATGATCACCCGGGTCTCGCGCACGGCGCGGCGCAGGCGTCCGAGGGCTTCCTCGCGGTCACGGCCGTAGGCGATGATCTTGGCGATCATGGAATCGAAGTCGGCGGGGATGGTGTCGCCCTCGCTGACACCGGTGTCGACGCGGATTCCCGGTCCCGCGGGGAGCTCCAGCAGGTTGATGCGGCCCGGGGCGGGGGAGAAGTCGCGGTCGGGGTCCTCGGCGTTGAGGCGGGCCTCGATGGCGTGCCCGCGCTCGCGCGGCGGCTCACCTTCGAGGCGACCACCCGACGCGACGTGCAGCTGTGCGCGCACCAGGTCGAAGCCGGTGGTGCATTCGGTGATGGGGTGCTCGACCTGCAGTCGGGTGTTGACCTCGAGGAACGCGAACAGCCGATCTCCCGGGTGGTACAGGAACTCGACGGTGGCGGCACCGCGGTAGCCGACCTTGACGGCGAGCCGCTCGGCGGATGCTTTGAGCTCGGCGACCTGGTCCGCGTCGAGCACCGGCGACGCCGATTCCTCGATGACCTTCTGGTTGCGACGCTGCACCGAGCAGTCGCGGACGCCGAGCGCCCACGCGGTGCCCTGTCCGTCGGCGATGACCTGGACCTCGACGTGGCGTGCACCGGTGACGAGACGTTCCAGGAACACGACCCCGCTACCGAAGGCTCGGGCGGCCTCGTCGCGGGTGCGCTCGTAGGCGTCGCGCAGCTCGTCGTCGCTGGTGATGACACGGATACCGCGCCCACCACCGCCTGCGGTCGCCTTGAGCATCAGCGGGTAGCCGACCTCGGCCGCCGCGGCCAGGGCGTCGTCGATGGTCTCGACCGCTCCACGGCTCCACGGCGCGACCGGCACGCCGACCTCCTCGGCGATCAGCTTGGCGCCGATCTTGTCGCCGAGCTGACGCATCGCGTCGGCCGACGGACCGACGAAGGTGACGCCGATCCGATCGCAGAGCTCGGCGAACAGCGGGTCCTCGGCCACGAAACCCCAGCCGACCCACGCCGCGTCGGCGCCGGTCTCGAGCAGTGCGTGCTCGAGGACCTTCATGTTCAGGTACGGCCGCGACGCCGCGGGCCCGAGGTCGTAGGCGACGTCGGCTTCGCGCACGAACGTGGCGTTGCGGTCCACATCGGTGTGCAGCGCGATGACCTCGATGGGCTGCCGCGTCTCTTCCGACAGGCCCCGAACGGCGTGGATGAGGCGCATCGCGGCCTCACCCCGGTTCACGATGGCGATCCGAGCAAACATCACCGACTCCATTTCACTTCGTCGTGCGGTAGCGATCCGCGGTTACGGTACAGCTCGGCGAGGCCGGAGAACTGTGGCTCCGATCAACTTCTCGCCGGCGGGTAACCCGGTGCCAGGACGCAAGATGGTCCAACGGAGTGATTGTTGCGAGTCAAATCGCTACGCGCGAGTACGACGCGTCGGTAGGTCCTACGAACAACCCTCCCGCGGCCACGGTGAACGCGGGGAACGCCGGTCCGGCGCCCGCCCGTGTCACGCCGAGATCGGGAGGGGTGTACCCAGGGGTGACGTCTCAGATCTGAACGTTCGGCGCTTGTGCGTACTCCTCGTCGGAGACCGGCTCCAGCCACTGCACGACCTCATGGGCGTCGTCACCCTCGTTGATCGCGAGGTGGACCATCAGACGTGTGGCCGCCGCACCGTGCCAATGCTCCTCGTCGGCCTCGAAGAGCACCCGGTCACCGGGTCGGATGACCTCGATCGGACCACCACGACGTTGGCACAGACCGACACCCTCGGTGACGAACACCGTCTGACTGAGCGGATGCCGGTGCCAGTGCGTCCGCGCACCCGGCATGAAATGCACGAGGTTCGCCGACATCCGCGACGGTGGCGGCGAGGCCGCGACGGCGTCGATGTACACGTCGCCGGTGAACCAGTCACCCGGCCCTTTCGCGGTGTCGACGGAACTTCGGGTGATCTTCATGCTGAACACCTTTCCTCTGTGGTGTGGCCGATCATGCGACTGCCGGGGCCGGTTCACACGGTGAGCAACACCTTTGTCGCTCGACGCTGGTCCATCGCCCGGTAACCCTCGGCGGCCTCGTCGAGCGGAAGGGTCAGGTCGAAGACCTTGCCGGGGTTGATCTCCCTGCGCCAGATCAGGTCGATGAGTTCCGGTAGAAAGCGTCTCACCGGGGCGGGCCCACCGTGTAGGTGGATCCCGGAGAAGAACAGCTCGATGCCGGGCAGTTCGACGTCGTGCGAGACGCCGACATAACCGACATGGCCACCGGGGCGCGTCGACCGGATGGCCTGCATCATCGATTCCTGCGTGCCGACCGCCTCGATCACCGAATGGGCACCGAGACCGCTGGTGAGTTCCTTGATCTTCGCGACTCCCTCGTCGCCGCGCTCTTCGACGATGTCGGTGGCGCCGAAGTCGCGCGCCAGGGCCTGCCGGTCCGCGTGGCGGCTCATCGCGATGATCCGCTCGGCACCGAGGCGCTCGGCAGCCAGGACGGCGAGAAGTCCGACGGCGCCGTCGCCGACGACGGCCACCGTCTTACCCGGCCCGACTTCGGCCGCCACCGCGGCGAACCATCCCGTACCCAACACATCCGACGCCGCGAGCAGCGACGGGATCAGGTCCGCGTCGGGCCGGCCGGGCGTGGCGACGAGGGTGCCGTCGGCGAGCGGGACGCGGGCGTACTCGGCCTGGGTGCCGATGGCCCCCATCGGCACGGCGTGAACGCATCGGGACTGGTAGCCGGCCCGGCAGATCTCGCAGGTGTTGTCGGAGGCGAAGAAGGAGCCGACGACGAAGTCGCCGACCTTCACCGTCTTCACCGCGTCGCCGATCGCGGTGACGGTGCCGACGTACTCGTGCCCCATCGGCGCGTGGTCGACATCCTCGATCCCCCGATACGGCCACAGATCCGACCCGCACACGCAGGTCGCGGCGATCTTGATGATCGCGTCGGTCGGCTCCAGGATCGTCGGATCGTCGCGATCGTCCACCCGGATCTCGCCGGGGGCGTCCATGATCACACCGCGCATCGTTTCCTCCTCGGTCGGCTCCGCCGCCGTCGTCGACGACGGCGGTCGGCACTCGTCAAGGCAACCGCATATCGCGGGTGGGTGACAGTCACTGATGTGAGGTGCACTGTCAGGGCACCCCTGCCGCGGCGTCGTCGTTCTACGCTCGACCCCATGGACAATCGCGCAGAGGTACGGGAGTTCCTCATGTCGCGGCGCGCGAAGGTGACCCCGGAGTCGGCGGGACTGCCCGCCGGGGCCAACCGCCGCGTTCCGGGTCTCCGACGCAGCGAGGTCGCAACCTTGGCCGGGGTCAGCGTGGAGTACTACTCCCGGCTCGAGCGCGGCACCATCGCAGGCGCCTCGGCCTCGGTCATCGAGGCGATCTCGCGCGCTTTGCAGCTCGACGACACCGAACGCGCACACCTACTCGATCTCGCCCGCACCGCCGACGGAATCCCGTCCTCCGGACGCTCCCGGCGTCGCTCGACGAAGAGCACTGCCACCCGCAACGGCCTGCACTGGGCACTCGACGCCATCACCGACGCCGTTGCGTTCGTGCGGAACTCCAACCAGGACCTGGTGGCCACCAACGCCTTGGGCCGCGCCTTCTACTCCCCCGTCATCGGTGACGGGGGCCGCACGCCCAACCTGGCGCGATTCCAGTTCCTCGACCCGGCGAGCCACGACTTCTATCCCGATTGGGATGTATTCGCCGAGATGTGTGTCGCCATCATGCGCGCCGAGGCCGGGCGCGACCCCCACGACAAGGCACTGCAGGATCTCGTCGGCGAGTTGTCCACGCGCAGTGACGTTTTCCGCACCCTGTGGGCGGCGCACAACGTCCGAACCCACGGAGCGGGCACCAAACACTTCCATCACCCGATCGTCGGTGACCTGACCCTGGCCTACGAGGAGTTCGCCGTCACCGCCGACCCCGGCACGATCATGATGATCTACACCGCCGAGCCGGGCTCCCCGAGCGCCGAACGCCTCCGGTTACTCGCCTCATACGCGGCAAGCGAAGTCGCCCACCCCTGAGCCCTCAGGCGGTCTCGAGCCGGATGACGATCCCTCGATCCCCGTCGACCCGTACGCGGTCTCCGGTCGAGAGCACCCGGGTGCCCACCAGTGTGTTCACGACGCAGGGCAGGCCGTACTCGCGCGCCACCACAGCGCCGTGCGACACCGAGCTACCGATGTCGGTCACCAGTGCCCCGATGACGGTGAAGTACGGCGTCCAGCCCACGTCGGTCACCGGGGCGACCAGGATCTCGCCGGGCCGGACCGCACGCGCGTCGACGATCGACTTGGCCACGCGGACAATACCTTCGACGCTTCCACGCCCCGCCGGACGTCCGACGATCCGGCCGTCGGTCGCGCCGCGCTGCGGTGTGATCACCATGGGCGCAGGGCGCCCCACCGACACGTCGTCGAACTCGAGAGAATCCTGGTAGGACAACGCTTCCCGACGCTGCCGAGCACGATCCACGAGATCGGAGATGTTGCCGGCACCGACGACGCGGTGCAGTTCGGCACGGTCGAAGAAGAAAACCAGATCGGCGTCCGGTAACCGTCGCGCACCGGCCAGCACCTCACCCAGATGGCGGTAGCCCCGCTTCAGCGCGTGAGCCATCAGGGCCATCGTCGATTTCGTCTCCTCACGACCACGCGCGCCGCCCTGTGCCAGTCGGGCGAGCAGTCTGACGGTTGCCGATGGTGAGGGCTCGGCGGATACGCGCACGGGCCCGGTGCCGGCCCCGTCGAGGACCGAGCGCACCATCACCTGCATCATCGCCCCCAGGCCGGCGGGGTCGTCGGCCCAGGACGGGTCACGCATGCACAGTTCGCGATAGCCGCGGTGCCCGTGACCATTCAAGAACTGCAGCAACGCCTTTCCGGCGTCGGATGAGGTCGCCCGCAATGCGGTGACCGCTTCGTCTGCCGCGGCAGAGAGGAAGTTTTCGGTTGTCGCGGCGTCGGCGGCGATGAGGTGCACCACCGAGTCGAGTTCGGCCAGCATCAGCGCGCTCTCGACGCCGGCGGCGCCGGCCATGAGCCGCGCCGCCTCCGCCCGTCCGTCGTCCTCGGTGCGTCCGGCCTTGAGCGCCTGCCGGATGAGGACGCTTTCGAGAACGTTGGCAGCTACCGCCGCCCGCGACGAGGACCGCACATGGGTGAGCGTGACCTCGCAGTACTGTTCGACGCCGGACTCCAACTGCCCCAGCACTACCCGCGGATCACTGCTCGTCGGAACCTGGAATGCGGCGATCTCGCCGGGCAATCGTGCGATGGCCGGGCCCACCGACAGCGCATGCGTGGTCAGCCGCACCGTGTTGCCGAGTTTGCGCCGGAACGGCTGCGGCGGCTTCGGTGTCAACTCGTCGATGACCCGACCGCAGATCGACATGGAGAACTGCTCCAGGGAGTTCCCGATGATTCCGGAACTCAACCCCGTGCCCTCGGTCAGGTTCAGGAACATGTGCCCGTAGAAGTAGCCGACCTGTAGCCAGGGTTTCTCGTAGCGCTCCTGCGCCCGCGCGACCACCTGCACCATCTGCATCGCGTAGTCGATCGCGTATCCCGACACCGAGGCGGTCAGCGGACAGAACGCACCTGGCATCATCTCGCCGATGTTGCAGCGCGTGTAGACATGGTCGGCGCCGGCAAGCGGAGAGTCCATCTCATTGAGATCGCCGGGCAGGGTGGTGATGGGGCGTGCCTGCAACCACCAGAGTTTCCCGGACTCGTCGATCGCCCACTCGAGGTCCACGGGCCGGTCCCAGTCCTGCGCCGCACGACGCGCGCCTGCCCGGATCTCGGCGACCTCCGCCGGCGACAGGACCGGCGCGGCAACGGTTTCGTGCACCACGGCGGTGCCCTCGTCATCGAGGACGATGTGATCGGGAGCAGCCGTCCCGTCGACGAGCGCCTCGCCCGGTCCGGCGACGGCGTCGATGACCATCAGGTCTCGACGGCCCGTCGTCGGGTCCGCGGTGAACACCACACCGGCCGCACGCGCATCGACCATCCGCTGGACCACCACATTCATGACGGTGGTGGCGTTCCCGCTGTACGACGCCGCTCGTCGCGAGTGCACCGAGTCGGCGCAGGCGCGGACCGCGGAGATGAAGTGCTCGGCGGTGCCGACGCCGAGCACGGTGTCGTACTGGCCCGCGAAGGACTGTTCGGCGCCATCCTCCCCGGCGGCCGAGGACCGGACGGCCACCGGCGTCGCCCCGGCGGCTGCCATCTCGTCGAATCGTGTTGTGGCACAGTCGAGGACTCCCGCGGCGGACGCGTCGGCGATGACGAATCCTCCCGGCACCGGGAGTCCGAGTCGGCGCAGCCGTGCGAGTCCGGCCGCCTTGCCGCCGTACCGGTCGTCGGTAATGTCGTCGAATTCGACTGTCGTCGACTTCATCTCGCGTCGCTGTTCAGGACATCGACGATCTCGGCCAACGCCTCCACCGCGATGGGACCGGGCTGGTAGAGGCAGATGCGGTCGGACACGCCGTCGACGCGGTCGCGGATGTGTGCGGCCACCTCGGCCGGAGAACCGCATGCGGCGATGGTGTGCAGCATCTCGTCGTCGATCAGTGCGGCCATCTCCTGCCAGCGGCCCTGCTTGGACATCGCGTTGAGCTCCGGCTGCAGATCACCCCAACCGTGGGCGTCGAGCACCGGCCGGTAGGCCGGGGTGGAACCGTAGAATGCCAGCAACATCCGAGTCGATGCATGGTCGTCGTCTCGTCCTGCGGCGACCGACACGATGATCTCGGGCACCACTTCGAAATCGTCTTCGGTGCGCCCGGACGCCGCCAGCCCGTCGCGGACGGCGGGCAAGGTGGTCTCGTGCAGGTACCTCTTCGTCCCGAAGGGCATCACGAGCAGGCCGTCGGCCACCTCTGCGGTCGCCTTTGTCAGACGAGGTCCCAGCGCGCCCAGATAGATCGGCGGCGGGCCGTACGGGTTCGGTCCCGGTACGAAGGTCGGCGTCATCAGGGTGTGGCGGTAGAACTCGCCGCGGAAGTCCAGGCGTTCACCGTCGTTCCAGGTCGCGAAGATCGCGCGCAGCGCACCGACCATCTCCTTCATCCGGTCGACAGGACGGTCGAACTCGGCACCATAGCGCTTCTCGATCTGGGCGCGCACCTGCGTGCCCAGCCCCAGGATGAAACGACCCTCGCTCAGCAGTTGCAGGTCATTCGCCTGATGGGCGAGCTGAATCGGGTTGCGGGGGAATGCGACTGCGACGTTGGACATGAGGTCGAGACCGTCGACCGCCGATGCGAGCACCAGCGGTGTGAACACGTCGAAGGGACCTTCGAAGGTGAACACGCCGGAGGCGCCGGCTTCCCGCAGCAGTGTCGCTCGCTCGACCACGTCGGTCGGCCCGAACAGAGCTGTCATGACCTTCATGACGCATCCTGACCGGCGACGTCGGTCCAGTCGGAGAAGCCCGACGGATGGTGGGGGCCGATGACACCGTGCTCGAACAATCCCGCGCCCTTCCGGACCCGGCCGTCGGGCTCGGTGCACACCGCGGCTCCGACGTGATCGATGAGGCTGAAGGGTGCCCGGGCCATCACCTCCGGGTCCGTCAGATCGAAAGTGACGCGTTCGGTGAACGCGTCGTTCCGCCAGGTCCCGTGCGCCCAGGACGAGTCACCTCCGTAACCCGATCCGAATGCGATGGGCGCGAACAACTTCGATTCCACGTCGAGGGTGATCAGATCACCGGCACGGTTCAGGAACTCGATGTGCGCCCCGTGGGGAATCCTGGTCCCGGGCGTGTAGTGGATGGTGACACGCACGCCGTCGAGCTGTTCGACGCGTCCGTCCCGCCAGCGCCGCGTGCAGTCATAGAGGCTGCGATGACCGTCGGGGTCCTCCTGCAGGATCAAGAACAACTGGAAGTCCTCGAAGGCCAGCGGCAGGTAGAGCCACCACATTCCCCTGAACCCCTCGTCCGGCCGGCCCGCCGGCTCCGGATCGCCGACCGGCCGGATTCCCCAGGACCGGTCCCGGCTGGCCACGCTGGCGTCGTGGGTGACGTCGAGGCGTTCCCCGTCGACGTCGATCCACCCCTGCCACGTTCCGAGCTGGGCAAAACGGCACGCCTGCAGCGTTACTCGTCTATCGGTGAGCATGTCGTGCGGCTTCTCGAGAGCTGCGGGGAACAATCCTCGCCAGGTCAGGTCCGCGGAGATGCCCTCGGTCTCGGCCAACGTCAGGTGCATTTCCTGCAACGGCTCGACGACGTCGAGACGATAGCCGTTGACGTGCGGGTGGAGCCGCTCGTCGTCGATGGCGTCACTCAGATGCACCGCGGTCTGGGTGTCGCCCCGACGCACGACGAAGTACGCGTCCTTGACCCCGAGGCGCGGGTAGTAGCCGATACCGGTCAGCGCCATGAACCGACCGGCCCGGTCCAGCACGTTGAAGTAGGAGCGGTCGTAGAAGTTCCGGTCGGAGGTGGCCGGCCAGCTGACCGGCGCCGGTGTCTGATGGATCGGGTACTCGTCGAGCGGACTCAGCTTCACAAACTCTCCCTCTAATACGATGCACGCCGTATTGCAATTACGATGGATCTCATGACAGCAGATGGCCAGAGGGAAAACAAGAGGTCGAACCCCTCGGCACCCGGGCGGCCGCGCGACGGCAGGATCGACGCCGCGATCATCACGGCCACCCGGGAACTGATCCTCGAGACGGGCTACCCGGCGCTGTCGCTGTCGGCCATCGCCGCACGCGCGGGCACGACCACGGCCGCGATCTACCGACGATGGTCGGGCAAGGCGCAGCTCGTCCACGAGGCGGTGCTGCCCGCCGAGACGATCCCCCCGCCACGCAGCTCCGGCGATGTACGCGAGGGCATCCGGGCCCTCGTCGAGACCGTCCGAGCCATGTTCGACAGTCCCGAGGTGCGCGTGGCGCTACCAGGCCTGATCGCCGACACCGTCGCGGCTCCGGACGTGCACAGCATGATGATCGGCCGACTGGCCGGCGATCTGACCGCCTTCGAAACCCGCTTCGGTCAGGAACGCCGCGCCGACGACCAACTACCCATGCTCGCCGAGGTCGTGGTGGGGACCGCGATCTTCCGCATCCTCGTCCACCGGGACGCCGCTCTCGACGATGCGTGGGTCGACGAACTGACCGAGATGATCACCGAGCGCTGGCCTTCACCGTAAAGGGTCGGCCGCCGGCCATCGCGCGGGTGACCGGGCACCCTCGATCGTGCGGCCGAGGCCTTGTCATGGCCGTCGACGCCGTTTATTGTTTGCCATACAAACACTGACCTCGACGAGCAGGACCGACATGCCGACCACCGGACGCGCCACCCGGCAGGCAGGCAAGGCCACGCGCCGGGCGTTGCTGCGCGCGGCCGCCGAAGCGTTCGCCGAACACGGCGAAGCCGCCTCGGTCGCACAGATCTGCCAGCGGGCCGACGCCTACCCCAATCAGGTGACCTACTACTTCGGCTCCAAGGAACAACTCTTCGTCGAAGTCGCCTGCGCGGGCGTGTTGCGAGCCGGACGCCGCGCCGAAGAGGCCGCCGCCTCCGCCTCGACGGTCCGCCAGTACACCAACACCCTCGTCGGGACCCTCCTGGGGCCGTGCGGGCGCGATGTCGAATTGTTCACCACCGCAATGCTGTTGGTGGCACGACGCGCCGATCTGCGCGAGCACATCACCGAGACCCTGCGCACCCTGCACGTTCGCGGCGAACACGCCCTGATGGCCACGCTCGTCCGCACCGGCTGGAAGTTGCGTGCCGGCATCGACGTCGAGGCACGGGCATTCTGGTCGGCGATCTTCGGGCTGGCGGTGCAGAAAGCCGCCACCGGTTCGGACTTCGGCTGGCGACTCGAAGACTCCGTCGCCGTCATCTTCACCACTCTGCAGATCCCCGACCGCGTCCTGGACAGTCGGTTGGATGACCTCGACACGCCACTGGAGGCACCATGACCGAACTGGAGGCACCATGACCAAGTCCGCGAGTTCTGTTCGGCCACAACCACACCTGACCCATGAGGTGTTCAATCAGTCGGCGCCCCGCGTCGACGTCAACGAATACGAACTCGACGTCGTGCTCAGAGAGGCTGTGGCGCGCCACGATGCGGGGTGGGGGGATCCCGAACTGAGCGAGATCGGGGAGCTCGTCGGCAGCGAATCGTTCAAACACGACGCCCATCTCGCCAACACCGTGACGCCTGTGCTGCGGACCTTCGACCGGTGGGGTCACCGGATCGACGAGGTCGAGTACCACCCCGCCTACCACCGGATCATCTCCGCGTCCATCGCGCACGGCTCGCACACCCGCTGCTGGGCCGATCCGCAGCCCGGCTCGCACGTCGTCCGCGCGGCCGCGTTCATGCTGTTCGGGCAGATCGAACCGGGACACGCATGCCCGGTCTCGATGACCCATGCGGTGATCCCGTCTCTTGAACTACAGCCCGACGTCGCCGCGCAGTGGGTGCCGAAAGCACTGTCGCGCACCTACTCCCCCGAACTGAGCGCCACCAAGGAGTCGGCGATCTTCGGCATGTCGATGACCGAGAAGCAGGGCGGCTCGGATGTGCGCGCCAACACGACCGTCGCCGTTGCGGCCGGCGCCGGCGGACCGGGCGCGGAATACCTGCTCACCGGGCACAAGTGGTTCTGTTCGGCACCGATGTCCGATGCGTTCCTCGTCCTCGCGCAGGCGCAGGGCCCGGGTGGTGAGGGACTTTCGTGCTTCCTCCTCCCACGTGTCCTGCCCGACGGAACCCGCAACGTGTTCCGCATCCAGCGCCTGAAAGACAAGCTGGGCAACAAGTCCAACGCCTCCAGCGAGATCGAACTCGACGGCACGGTCGCCGTCATGGTCGGCGAACCCGGTCGCGGCGTGCGGACCATCATCGAGATGGTCTCCCAGACCCGCCTCGACTGTGTTCTCGGCTCGGCTGCGGGAATGCGACAGGCCGTGGCGGAGGCCGTCTGGCACGCCCGGCATCGGGCCGCGTTCGGCGCGACCCTCGCCGACCAGCCGGCCATGACCGCGGTATTGGCCGACCTGGCACTGGAATCCGAGGCCGCGACCACCACCGCCATCCGCCTCGCCCGCGCACACGACGAGGATGCCGACGACCAGGAACGCGCCTTCCGCCGCCTCGCCACCGCGGTCGCCAAGTACTGGATCTGCAAGCGCGGGCCCCACCACGCCTACGAATCCCTGGAATGCCTGGGCGGCAACGGATACACCGAGGACTTCCCGCTCGCCATGCGTTATCGCGAGCAGCCGGTGATGGCGGTGTGGGAGGGATCGGGCAACGTCATCGCGCTCGACGTCCTGCGCGCGATGACCCGCGAACCCGAGTCGATCGCCGCCTTCGACGCCGTGATCGCCCTCGCCCGCGGCGCGAACCGCACCCTGGACACCCACCTGGACCGGCTCCGGGACCAGCTCGGCGAACTCGCCCGCCTGCACCCCGCCGACGCTCAGCGGCGGGCGCGCTCCACCGTCGAATCGATGGCCCTCGCCCTGCAGGCCTCATTGCTGGTGCGTCACAGCCCGTCCGCGGTCGCCGACGCGTTCATCGCCGCCCGCCTCGGCCCGGATCGCAGCCTGGAGTACGGCGCGCTTCCGCCCGGCGCCGATCTCACCGCGATCCTCGCCCGACACTGAAAACGTCGGCTGCTTGTCCGGGGCCGGGGTCGGCCAACGGTCCGCCGCTCGGCGGAGAGTCAGGGCGAACCCTCTGCTGCGGCAAGGATCTGTCGCCGCAGCGCCGACGCCGTGTTCGGTAGCCACATCGCGCGCACCGGCGCGAACGGCGGATCGGTGAACTCGACGATGCGGATGCGATTGACGTAGATCCATCCCGGTTCGTTGGTCACGAACGCACATGCCTTCGGATGCGCGATGACCGCGGTGTGCGGTGGTGTGCCCAGCAGCGTCGACTGGATGATCCGCGGCTCGAAACCCGCTCGGCGGCACAGCCCGACGAGGATGTCGGTGTACTCGTACTCGTGTTCGGGCCCCCACACGACGATCTCGTAGTCGGCCAGAGCCGCCATGTCGACGCGTCCGTGTGCGGCGAGAGGGTGATCGGCGCGAACCGCGAGGCGGAGTTCGTGCTGGGTGGCGATCGTCGTGGCCATGTCCGGGGCCGCGGCCACACCACGTCCCAGTGCCATGTCGATCGCCCCGGAGATCAGTTCGTCGCGGATCACATCCGCGAAGACCGGCCGGACGGTGATCGGTATCGACGGGTCCGCCAGGACCACCGGCTCGATGATCCGGAAGACCTCCGACGACGCGAGGTCTGGCGCGTGGCCGATCACGAAGGGCGCCGGCGCCCCGGCGTCGACACGTCTGACCTGGGTTGCGAGCTGCTCGCCACCTGCCAGCAGCGGTACCGCGCCACGATAGAGCGCTTCACCGGCGGGGGTCGGAGTGAGGGAACGCCTTGTCCGAGAGAACAGTTCGACGCCGAGATGGCGCTCGAGTTCACGAATTGCCGACGACAGCGCTTGCTGGCTGATGAACAGGTCGTCCGCGGCGACACGAAGACTGGGTGCCTCCATGACCACCACGAACATCCGGAGTCGCCGAAGGTCGATATCGCGTAGTCCAGGGTCCCCAGGACCGTTCACAACCATCTCCTGTCAGTTATCCGAATTGATGTGATTGTAGGTTGACCATCGAGCCAATATGCTGACTTCTGCGAGGCAGCGTTTCCAGATGCCAATCGCATTCGGACTGCCTGCTGGGGTCCCCCCGCGGAGGGGACGGGAGGACCCCAGCAGGAGCCGGCCGATCCGCACATGACGGCACGACCGTTCCACCGCTGGCTATTCAACGGCGATTTCGGCGATTCTCGCATCTTTGACGCCTCCGGGTCATCCTGTGGACTTTCGGATGAGACGATCGTTAAACCTCCTCTAAACTTCGCAATGTCCGGCCGCGTTCTTCAGCGATGGACGGACGCCCCGTTTTTGTCCGGCGAAGCGAGAAAGAGGACCCAGAGATCGAGTACGGAAGACCAGGTGCCGACGCCGACTTCGCAGGCCCGCGCCACCTCTACGACGACGCTCGCCACGTGCTTTCACAGGTCCGCATGCGCGAACGGCACGTTCGCTACACGATCGCGGTACTCGTCGTCATCTTCGGACTCCTCGGGTCGATCGCGCTGATGACCCCCAGTGGCGCCCTGGGTTCCACATCCCGTTCGATCATCATCGGTGTGGCCGTGGCCACCACCGTCCCTGCCGCATTCGCCATCAGCAGAGTTCACCTCGGAGTGATCTGGTGGACCAAGCAGTCCGCCATCAAAGGGTTCAACACCGCCTTCGTCGTATACGCCGATATCGGCCTCACCGTGTGCCTGTTCACCATTGCCGATGTCGCCCTCGCCCTTTATTGCGCCGCGTTGTTCGCCGTCATCGGCTCCTATGTCGCGCATTTCGTCCGCACTCGGGTCGCTTACGCGCATATGGCCTTCTCGAGCATGGTCGTCTGCGTCCTCGGGGTGGTCGCATGGTCGGACGGCACCCCCGCCCTCGACGCGCTGTTCACCACCCTGGCCCTACTCGTCGTCACGAACGGCACCACGGCGCTGCACCGGAGTTACACCTCCGATTTCCAGGAATCCCTGAAACACCAGCTGGTCATGGCAAACACCGACGCACTCACCGGCCTGCTGAATCGGCGAGGGTTCATCCATGCGACGACCCTGATGGTGCGCAACAGCCCGGCCGGGCCGCTCGCGCTCCTCACCGCCGATGTCGACCGGTTCAAGAGCATCAACGACGAACACGGCCACGGCACCGGCGATCTGGTCCTGCAGCGGGTCGCGCAGATCCTGCAGAGCGCGGTGGACGAGCAGGCCGTCGTCGCCCGGCTCGGCGGCGACGAGTTCGCCATCGCGATACGTCACGACGAGACCGACGCGTGCGCACTCGCCGAACACATCCGCGCCCAGCTGATAGAGACCAGCGCAGGCAGCACCGCCACCATCAGCCTGGGGATCTCCATCGGCACCCTCCCCGGCCACGAGGTGTCCGACGCCGAGGCGATGTCGTCGATCCGCCACGATCTCGCGATCGCCGACGACGCGCTGTTCGACGCCAAGGCGGCCGGCCGGGGCACCTTCGTCGTCGCACGACACGACGCCGGCACGACCGACGGACGCCTCTAGAGCAGCACGCCCGGATTCAGCAGACCATCCGGGTCGAGAGCCTGTTTGATCAACGCGGTCAGTTCCATGACGTCGGGCCCGACCTGGTCCGGCAACCACCCCTTCTTCAGCCGTCCCACGCCGTGCTCACCGGTGATGGTGCCGCCCAGTTCGATCGCCAGATCCATCACCTGACCGAAGGCGACCTGCGCGCGCCGGGCCTCGTCGGCGTCGGTGGGGTCGAAGACGATCAACGGGTGGGTGTTGCCGTCCCCCGCGTGCGCGATCACCGAGATCATCACCTGGTTGTCCGCGGCGATCTTCGCGACGCCGTCGATGAGATCGGGCAGCGAGGGCAGCGGGACACCGACATCCTCGAGCAGCAACGACCCGAGCTTCTCCACCGCGGGGATGGCCGCGCGGCGCGCAGCCGTGAACGCCTCGCCCTCGGTCGGGTCGTCGGTGGCGAAGACCTCGCCGGCGCCGTTGTCCTCGAAGGCCTGCCGGATGAACTCGACCTCGGCGGCCCCCGCGGCCCCGGGTGCGTCGGACTGTGCGACCAACAGTGCCCCGGCGTCACGGTCGAGTCCCATGCGTAGCAGATCCTCGACGGCATTGATCGCCACCGAATCCATGAACTCGAGCATGGCCGGCCGTATCTCCGCGGTCACCGCGAGCACGGCCCGGCTCGCCTCATGGACCGACGCGAACACCCCGACCACGGTGCTCGCCGGCCCCTGGGGCGGCAGCAGCCGCAACGTGACCTCGGTGATGATGCCGAGCAGCCCTTCGCTGCCGACGAACAGCTTGGTGAGCGGCAACCCGGCCGAATCCTTGAGCTGCTTGCCCCCGAGGCGGACCGCGCGACCGTCGGCGAGCACGACTTCGAGGCCGAGCACGTAGTCGGTGGTGACGCCGTACTTCACACAGCACAACCCGCCGGCATTGGTCGCGACGTTCCCGCCGATCGTGCAGATCTCGAACGAGGACGGATCGGGCGGGTACCACAGGTTCTGCGCAGCGGCGGCGGCCTTCACCTCGGCATTGAACAGCCCTGGCTGGGCAACCGCGGTCCGCGTCGTCGGGTCGACCGTGATCTCCCGCATCTTCTCGGTGCTGAGCATGATCGCGCCGTCGACGGCCGTCGCTCCGCCGGAGAGACTCGTTCCCGCGCCCCGGGTGATGATCGGCACCCGATTGTCGGCACACCACCGCACTGCAGCCTGTACCTCGGCGGTCGTGGTCGGACGGACCAGCGCGAGCGGTGTGCCCGCTGTCGGATCGGCTGCCCGGTCCTGGCGATAGCCTGCGAGGATGTCGGGGTCGATGACGACCATGCCGTCGGGCAGGTCGGCGGCGAGCGAACTCGGATCGGCACTCATTCGTTCAGCGTATTCGCCGCAGCCACGACGACGGTTGCGCTTTGATACACGCGCATCGCCGGACCCGCGCGCCACAATGGTCGCCATGAGCGATTTCAACACGACCGTCATCGAGGAGTTCCGGACCAACAACGGACACGTCGACACCGCGGGCTTCGGCAAGAACCTCCTCCTGGTGCACACCGTGGGCGCCAAATCCGGCGAGCCCCGCGTCAGCCCGCTTTTCGCGCTCCCCGACGACGGCGGCTGGCTCATCATCGGCTCGTTCGCCGGTTCGCCCAAGGCGCCGGCCTGGGTTCACAACCTGCGTGCGCACCCGGACTCGGTGTCCGTGGAGACACCGGGCGCCGACGGCGTCGAGCACCACGACGCACAGGTCACCGAGATCTCCGACGACGACTGGGATGCCAAGTGGGCGAAGTTCACCTCGGCGTCGAAACAGTTCGTCAAGTACACCGAGACCGCCGAGGGCCGGAAGTTCCCGATCTTCCGGGTGACGCTGTCCTCGTGAACCAGGCACCCTGAACCCCGAAACCCTGAGACCCTGAACTCCGACGACACGCTGAGCCCGGCAGTCTGACCTGGGACGACGCATCACGAGCGGCCCGCGCGCTCTACCCTGGCAGGATGTTCGAGGTTGGCGAAGGCGTTGCCGGCTTCATCATCGACGAGTTCCTCGGTGGCGGCGCGAGTGCGGACGTGTTCCGCGCCCATCGAGACGATGGTGCGAGCGCGGCCGCACACAACGGTACGGTTCGGCGCGACGGGCTCGACGAGCCTGTCGCGCTGAAGATCCTGCACCCGAACGCCGCCGATCACGCACGCATCCGGGAGCGCTTCGAACGCGAATTCGGAATCGCCTCTCTTCTCGACCATCCGCACATCGTCCGCATGCGCGCCCACGGCGAGATCCCGGTCCCACCGGGTTCCCGCGGTCCGCGGCACATGCCGTCGATGTGGCTGGCGATGCAGTACGTCCCGGGACCCGCCGCCACCGCACTCGTCCCCGACCCCGACTCCGGCGACGAACCCGACATGGACGCCGTCCTGCGGATCGCCGGACAGATCGCCGACGCCCTCGACCACGCTCACAGCAAGGACATCATTCACCGTGACGTGAAACCGGCGAACATCCTGCTGTCCCGGCCGCCGGACATCGCCACCACGCCGGTCGACGCCTATCTCTCAGATTTCGGCATCGCCCAGTTCCTCGACGACACGCGCCCACTCGCCCGCAACGGACGCGTCCAGGGTTCGATCGGTTACGCGTCGCCGGAACTGCTCCAGGCCCAGAGGCTTTCCCCCGCAACCGATTTCTACGCGTTCGCGTGCACCCTCGTCGAGCTCATCACCGGCGCACCGCCCTACCCGCGTCGCACGGCGTTCGCCACCACCTACGCACACATCAACGACGACCCGCCGCGCCTCACCCGGCGCCGGCCCTGGCTTCCCTCGGCGACGGACTCCATCTTCGCCAAGGCACTGGCAAAGTCACCCACCGACCGCTATCCGTCGTGCTCGGCGCTCGTAGAGATCCTGACCAGGCTGATGCGCGACGTCCCGGTCCCTGCGTCCGCATCACGTCCGCACTGGTGGAGCCGATCACCCCAGCACTGATGCGACCGGATCGGTCTCACCAGCGATCGTCCCGTCGCTCGGTCGGCCCCGCGCCGTCGATCCCGTAGACCCGCACCGCGGTGTCGCGGAAGATCTTTCGCAGAGCATCCGGACCCCATTGGGAGACACAGTCGACCAGCGCACCCACGAGCACGTCGACCGCGGCATTCGGACGGTCGATCGGATAGTTCGACCCGAACATGATGCGGTCGGAACCGAAGTGGGTGACCACGTGCTCGACGAAGGGCCCGATCATCTCGGTGAGCGTCGACTGCCCGCCGATGTTGCCCCAACGCTCGCGCCCGTAGCCCAGGACCGGCATCGCCAGTCCGGACAGTTTCACCACCACATTGCGGTGCGACGCCAGCGTCGTCATCCGCTCCCGCCACAGGCGCCAGATGTCCGCGCGCGACGCGGCGGTCGCCCCGGTGCGGACTCCGATGGGCCCGAACACGCCTGCCGGGATGCCGAAGTGGTCGAGGACGATCGTCGTCTGGGGATACTCCCGGGCCAGCAGGATGACGTCGTAGAGCTGATGCGAGTAGACCGCCGCCTCGAAGACGAGGTCCCGATGGGCCAGGTCGGCGAATCCCTCGAGGAACGGCGTCGAGGACAGGATGCTGTCGCTGTCCCCGCCGTCACGCACACGCGGGTCGGGGTGCCGGGATGCGACCAGACGGATGCCGCGGACCCGCTCCGACACCTCGAACTGCTCGTCGAGCATCCGGGGGAACCCGGGTGCCCGCGGATCACCATGGGCGACGATGGCTCCCAGCCGGGGTGTGCCGGCCCACCCGAACGGCAGGCTCTCGAGGTAGCGCGTCTCCTCCACGGCGGTACTCAGTTCCGGTGACTCCTCGCCGACCGCGAGCGCTTTGCGCCAGTGCGACTCGACGTGCACCACCGAGTCGATGGGCACTCCGACGACCGTCGGGACCAACGCGGCATCGGTGGCGTACTGGCGGGGTTCGTAGGCGCGCGCAACCGTGCGCGGCGTCAGCACGTACTCACGATCCGCGCGCGAGACGACCAGCGGGAACACGCGGTCAGCGACGCTGGGCACGACGCCGTAGAAACGAGACGCGCGCGTTGCCGCCCACGGTGTGCGCCGCGGGTTCCAGTGCTGCACATGCGCATCAACAATGCCCGGGAGGACATCCTCGAGGGACGTCATCCCCGTACCTTGCCACACCACATCACACTTCCGACATACGATGCCGGATCCTGAATTCCGCCGGGTTGAGCGGCTAGTGTGGATTCCTTGAGCCCGGGTGGGGGAACGAATGCCGACGGAGGTGGATTCTTACAGGATGGCGAGTCACTCACGCCATACGCTGCACCAGTTGCGGACGGTGGTGAACCGGCACCCCGACCGGTTCGTCACCAACGTCTACACCCGGATGTTCGCGGTCGATCCCGACCTGCGCGACCTGTTCGGCGTCTCGATGGCCGCCCAGCGGGTCGCCTTCCACCGCGTCATCGACCACGTCCTCGAGGCGATCCCGGCGGAGTCCGGACACGCCGAACTGGTGGAGTTCCTCGCCCAGCTCGGCCGTGACCATCGCAAGTTCGGGGTCGAGCCCGAGCACTATCACGTCATGTACGGGGCGCTGATGGGTGAGTTCGCCGAGCTGATGGCCGGGTACTGGGACGCCGAGACCGAACAGACGGTCTCGCAGGCGATGATGCTCGTGACCGGGGTCATGCGGGGCGCTGCGGAGACCGCGACGCACCCGGCACGCTGGACGGCCGAGGTCGTCGAGAAGTACCGGATCACGCGCGACCTGGCCGTGGTCCGCCTGCTCGCGCACGCGCCGCTCACCTTCAATCCGGGCCAGTATCTCGAGGTCCACATCCCGCAGTGGCCCAAGCAGTGGCGCAACCTCTCGCCCGCGATACCGCCCAATCCGGCAGGTGAGCTCGAGTTCCACGTCCGCGCGATTCCGGGCGGCACGGTGAGCCCGGCAATCGTCAGCGAAACGCGGGTCGGTGATGTGTGGACGTTTGCCCAGGGGCACGGGACGTTGCACGTCGACCGCGGCAGCAAGGTCCTGATGATCGCCGGCGGCACCGGCCTCGCTCCGCTGCGCGCGCTGCTGATCGAGATGTCCAAACGCGCGGATTCGCCGGAGACGCACATCTTCTACGGCATGCGGTACCCGGGCGAACTCTACGATCTGACGGTGCTTCGCCGCATCGCGTCGACCAACCCATGGTTGCGGGTGACGGCGGTCTCCCAGGAGCGGACCGATCCGTGGTGGATCACCGCGGTCGCCACTCCGGAGCAACTCGGCGTCGACCACGAGTTGGGGACGCTGGCCGATGTGGTCGTACACGCCGGGAGCTGGGAGGACCGCCAGGTGCTGATCGCCGGGTCACCGCAGATGATCGAGGCGACGCGTCGCAAACTGATCATCGACGGAGTCCCGGCCAGCCGAATCCAGCACGACCCGGTGTTCTGAGCCGCCCGGTGTTCTGACGACTGTAGGTCAGGGTGCGCCGGGCGCGCCCGCGCTCGGATCGTTGCCCGGTGCCGGGCTGAACACCGTCTCGGTCTCGGTCACGGTCAGTGTGACCGGGGGCGGCTCGGTGACCGTGGTCGTCCGGGTGACCGGGCGGGGTGTGCTGGTGACCGTCGTGGTGCGGATGTCGGTGCGCGTCTCGGTCTCGGTCACCGTGGCTTCTTCGGTGCGGGTGACCGCCGCCGGTGTCTCGGTGACCGTGACGGGGGCGGCTTCAGGGACGTCCGGTTCTGCGGCCAGGATCAGCGTGATGCCGATCGCCCCGAGGAACACCGCGGCGCCGATCGCGGCACCGACGAACCACCAACGCTTACCCGTCGACGCCCCACGGGCGCCTGCGGCCGGGGCGGCGAGCGCCACCACGGCGGCGTCGGCGGCGCCGACCGCCGAAGCCAGAGACGGATTGTCGGCAACCGTCACCGGGCGCTGGGCGGCGTACTCGAAGGCCGGCGCGATCCCCGGCAGCTGTGCACCGGGGCCCACCACGATGACCGAGGTGACGTCACGGCCCCGCGGCAACTTGGTGACCGCCGTTGCGAGTTGCGACGCACCCTCGGGATCGGTGACGGGGGCCAGCTGTCCGCTCGTGAAGTCCGCTGTGCCGAGTACCGAACCGGTCGCCGTGTCGATGGTGGCCAGTGTCGTGCCGGCCGCGGGTGCGGCGTTCCGGTCCAGATCGACCACGGCGACGACGCCGCCGCGGGTCGAATGAACGCAGGCGATCTCGGCCAGGGCGGACGCGTAGCCGGTGACGAGTACCTTGTCGTACCACGGCTCGCCGGCGGCGGTACGCGGACCGAATGCCTGCACGAGGTGTTTGCGGAGGTCCTCCCGGGACGCCGAGATCCCGATCCGGTCGACCTCGACCGGCACCGAGTTGACCAGTTCGATGATCGCGGCCTCTGCGCCGGCCGCCGACGAATCCGGCAGGTCGACGAGGTTGCTCGCCAGGACGTGTCCGTCGGCGTCCCGGACCACCGAGGTGATCTGGTCGTCGACGACGGATATTCCGAGGACGACGAATCCGGACACCGCAGCACTCATCGGCCCCTCGGACATCGCCACCTCCCTCGTTCTCTGATGCGCAAGCCTATCTGCTGGTCTCCGGCGGGGAGCATCGGGCTGTACGCCGATCAACCGGTGCCGGCTCAGATCGGTGTGGCGGGATGCTGGGTGTAGGCCGCGTCGCGGACCGCCTCGTCGGTCTCGAGACCGGCACCGAGCGCGCCGCCGACCGTCGCGAGCGAGCACGTCAGCCACGCCACCTCGAGGTAGTCGGTGATCCCGGCCGGGTGCCCGAGGGTTGCCGAGAACACCTGCGGGACCACCAGACAGGCCACGCCGACCGAGGCGAGAACGAAGAGGGCGGCATAGAAGGCGCCGACGCCGAGGACCACGGTGATCACCGTGACGATGTTGAACAACGCGACCTGCTCCCGGTTCTGACGCGACGTGCCCCGCTCCCACAGATTGGCGCCGACGATCAGCGTGGCGGTGATCGCGACGATCGACCCGACGGCCACACCGGTCAACCGAATCCACCCGAACGTGTCTGCCAGCAGCCAGATGTCGGCGGTCACGAGCGCGAACACCCCGGCCGCGATGGCGCCGGTGAGGGCGCGGGACAGTCCCAGGGCGAGTCGCCATGGCCGGTTGGCCCGGACCATTCCGGTGAGAAGACGGAGATTGCCCGTCAGTACCCGGGCCGTGAACGCGGTGCCGTCGTCGTTGACGTCGGTGCCGAGCTGACGCACCCGATGGTGCAGCACCGACCGTCCCGGCGCCCTCTGATGGTTCCGGAGGTCGTCGGCATCCGCCCCGAGCAGCTGCCCGATGAGCCCGGTGACGATCCCGCGGGCCCGCTGTCGCATCCCGGTGGGACCGAGTGCGGGGACCGACACCACGGCCACTCCGTGCACCGCATTGGCATGGGCGACGACGGGCCGTTTGCCGACATGTAGCGGCAGATCGGTCATGCAGACGACCAGATCCCATTCATGTTCGAGGAGTACATCTCTCGTGGCATCGACGATCTGGGTGTCGCCGGCAGGCGGCGTGACGACGCCGGCCTCGATGATCTCGATATTCCAACGAGCTCCGGGGAACGTCGCCTGGACGTGACCTTCGAGGTCCTCGGCAAGAAGTTTGCGGGCGAGACCGACGGCCTGCCCTGGCGCCGCGACGATGCCGAGCACGACGACCGCGGCCTCGTCGGCCGACTCTTCCGATTCCACGGCCTCGTACCCCATCACGCCTTTCCGGTCGACCCTTCGACCTGCCATCGTAGGCCGATGGCCACCGCCCACTTCCGACGCGCATCGTTCGCGGCGATCAGGCCGGCCCGGCCTGCGTGCATTGTTTGTGACATGGAAAATGCCCCGCAACCTGGTGGTTGCGGGGCATTTTCAAGTTGTGTTCGGCGGTGTCCTACTCTCCCACACTGATTAGGGTGCAGTACCATTGGCGCTGGAGGGCTTAGCTTCCGGGTTCGGAATGGGGCCGGGCGTTTCCCCTCCGCTATAGCCGCCGTAACTTTATAAAACAGCACACATACTGTTTGTTTAAACGGTTGTGTGTTGTTTCAGAAGTGTCATAGTGGATGCGAACACACAAACATACTGGTGTATGTGATGTGTGGGTGTTGTTGGTAAGTCCTCGGCCGATTAGTACCAGTCACCTGAACCTATTGCTAGGCGTACAGTTCTGGCCTATCAACCCCATGGTCTGTAGGGGGCCTTAACCACTCAAGGTGGTGAGAAACCTCATCTTGGAACAGGCTTCCCGCTTAGATGCTTTCAGCGGTTATCCCTTCCGAACGTAGCTAACCAGCAGTGCTCCTGGCGGAACAACTGGCACACCAGAGGTTCGTCCGTCCCGGTCCTCTCGTACTAGGGACAGGTTTCCTCAAGTTTCTAACGCGCGCGGCGGATAGAGACCGAACTGTCTCACGACGTTCTAAACCCAGCTCGCGTGCCGCTTTAATGGGCGAACAGCCCAACCCTTGGGACCTACTCCAGCCCCAGGATGCGACGAGCCGACATCGAGGTGCCAAACCATCCCGTCGATATGGACTTGGGGAAGATCAGCCTGTTATCCCCGGGGTACCTTTTATCCGTTGAGCGACACCGCTTCCACTTGCCGGTGCCGGATCACTAGTCCCGACTTTCGTCCCTGCTCGACATGTACGTCTCACAGTCAAGCTCCCTTGTGCACTTACACTCAACACCTGATTGCCAACCAGGCTGAGGGAACCTTTGGGCGCCTCCGTTACTTTTTAGGAGGCAACCGCCCCAGTTAAACTACCCACCAGGCACTGTCCCTGAACCCGATCAGGGTCCGAGGTTAGAAGTCCAATACGATCAGAGTGGTATTTCAACAACGACTCCATGAACACTGGCGTGCCCACTTCACAGTCTCCCACCTATCCTACACAAACCGAACCGAACACCAATACCAAGCTATAGTGAAGGTCCCGGGGTCTTTTCGTCCTGCCGCGCGTAACGAGCATCTTTACTCGTACTGCAATTTCGCCGAGTCTGTGGTTGAGACAGCAGAGAAGTCGTTACGCCATTCGTGCAGGTCGGAACTTACCCGACAAGGAATTTCGCTACCTTAGGATGGTTATAGTTACCACCGCCGTTTACTGGGGCTTAAATTCTCAGCTTCGCCACCCGAAAGTGACTAACCGGTCCTCTTAACCTTCCAGCACCGGGCAGGCGTCAGTCCGTATACATCGTCTTACGACTTCGCACGGACCTGTGTTTTTAGTAAACAGTCGCTTCTCTCTGGTCTCTGCGACCCACACCAGCTCAAGCAGTAAATGCCGTCACCAGTCTGGGTCCCCCTTCTCCCGAAGTTACGGGGGCATTTTGCCGAGTTCCTTAACCACAGTTCTCTCGATCGCCTTAGTATTCTCTACCTGACCACCTGTGTCGGTTTGGGGTACGGGCCGTGTACCAACTCACTAGAGGCTTTTCTCGGCAGCATAGGATCATGGAATTCGCCTCAACGGCTACGCATCACCTCTCAGGCTGTATGTGTCCCGGATTTACCTAGAACACGCCCTACAGGCTTACACCAGTACTACCACTCACTGGCCCCACTACCTTCCTGCGTCACCCCATCGCTTGCCTACTACCAGCCGAGGTCCCATGCATCCACCAACTCGAGACCCGAAGGCCTTCTCGTGGTTTCAGGATGGTTAGTACAACTGATTCAGCATGGGCGCGGATACACGGGTACGGGAATATCAACCCGTTGTCCATCGACTACGCCTGTCGGCCTCGCCTTAGGTCCCGACTCACCCTGGGCGGATTAACCTGGCCCAGGAACCCTTGGTCATTCGGCGGCAGAGTTTCTCACTCTGCTTTCGCTACTCATGCCTGCATTCTCACTCCCACACCCTCCACCACTAGATCACTCTGTGGCTTCCACGGATGCAGGACGCTCCCCTACCCACCCACACACCTGGTTCAACCCCCGTAAGGGAAGAACGGGCTATTGTGTGAGTGCCGCGGCTTCGGCGGTGTACTTGAGCCCCGCTACATTGTCGGCGCAGGATCACTTGACCAGTGAGCTATTACGCACTCTTTCAAGGGTGGCTGCTTCTAAGCCAACCTCCTGGTTGTCTTCGCGACCCCACATCCTTTTCCACTTAGTACACGCTTAGGGGCCTTAGCCGGCGATCTGGGCTGTTTCCCTCTCGACTACGAACCTTATCGCCCGCAGTCTCACTGCCACACTCTCACTTACCGGCATTCGGAGTTTGGCTGACGTCAGTAACCCTGTGGGGCCCATCGGCCATCCAGTAGCTCTACCTCCGGTAAGAAACATGTGACGCTGCACCTAAATGCATTTCGGGGAGAACCAGCTATCACGGAGTTTGATTGGCCTTTCACCCCTACCCACAACTCATCCCCTCCATTTTCAACTGAAGTGGGTTCGGGCCTCCACGACGTCTTACCGTCGCTTCACCCTGGCCATGGGTAGATCACTCCGCTTCGGGTCTAGACCCGGCGACTCAAACGCCCTATTCAGACTCGCTTTCGCTACGGCTACCCCACACGGGTTAACCTCGCCACCGAGCACTAACTCGCAGGCTCATTCTTCAAAAGGCACGCCATCACCCACCACCACAAGGGTGCACAGGCTCTGACGGATTGTAAGCGTCCGGTTTCAGGTACTATTTCACTCCCCTCCCGGGGTACTTTTCACCTTTCCCTCACGGTACTTGTCCGCTATCGGTCACCAGGAAGTATTCAGGCTTACCGGGTGGTCCCGGCAGATTCACAGCAGATTCCACGAGCCCGCTGCTACTTGGGAAAATTCATCACGCAAGACCACATGTTTTCAGCTACCGGACTCTCACCGACTACGGCAGACCATTCCAGGCCACTTCACCTAACACATGGTTTTCTGACTCACGCCCAGACAGGTAGATCTGAAGATGAACCCCACAACCCCACACACACAACCCCTACCCGGTTACACATGCGCATGGTTTAGCCTCCTCCGCTTTCGCTCGCCACTACTCACGGAATCACAATTGTTTTCTCTTCCTATGGGTACTGAGATGTTTCACTTCCCCACGTTCCCCCCACACAGCCTATACATTCAGCTGGTGGTAACACGACATCACTCGTGCTGGGTTTCCCCATTCGGACACCCTCGGATCACAGCTCGTTTGACAACTCCCCGAGGACTATCGCGGCCTACCACGTCCTTCATCGGCTCCTGGTACCAAGGCATCCACCGAACGCCCTTAAACACTTACAACAACACCTACAAACAACCCCCCACCCAACACAACCCGAAGGCCATGCCAGCGAGGGACCAAATGTAGACATCACAAAACATTTTCTGCTAAATCACAGACCAACAAAAATTGTTGATTTGAAATAAAGATGCTCGCATCCACTATGCACTTCTCAAACAACACACACCACCCCAGCTCACGAGCCTCCGCACCCCATCACAGGACACCTCAACAGCACGATCACCAAGACAGCTAGGTCAGAGACAACCCGATACACACCCCAAAAGGCATGCCGCGTGTTCTCTCAGAACCCCGATAGTGTGACAAGAACACACCCACCTCACAGTGAGCGTCGACCGATGACCCCGGCATGAGCCGGCACCACCACATGGCCTGTCTGATGTTTCACCCTGAACACACACTCGCCGCAGAACATACGCCCACAGAAACGAGTGTTGTTGTGTGCTCCTTAGAAAGGAGGTGATCCAGCCGCACCTTCCGGTACGGCTACCTTGTTACGACTTCGTCCCAATCGCCGATCCCACCTTCGACAGCTCCCTCCCACAAGGGGTTAGGCCACCGGCTTCGGGTGTTACCGACTTTCATGACGTGACGGGCGGTGTGTACAAGGCCCGGGAACGTATTCACCGCAGCGTTGCTGATCTGCGATTACTAGCGACTCCGACTTCATGGGGTCGAGTTGCAGACCCCAATCCGAACTGAGACTGGCTTTAAGGGATTCGCTCCACCTCACGGTCTCGCAGCCCTCTGTACCAGCCATTGTAGCATGTGTGAAGCCCTGGACATAAGGGGCATGATGACTTGACGTCATCCCCACCTTCCTCCGAGTTGACCCCGGCAGTCTCCTGCAAGTCCCCGGCATAACCCGCTGGCAATACAGGACAAGGGTTGCGCTCGTTGCGGGACTTAACCCAACATCTCACGACACGAGCTGACGACAGCCATGCACCACCTGTACACCAACCACAAGGGGGGCTATATCTCTATAGCTTTCTGGTGTATGTCAAACCCAGGTAAGGTTCTTCGCGTTGCATCGAATTAATCCACATGCTCCGCCGCTTGTGCGGGCCCCCGTCAATTCCTTTGAGTTTTAGCCTTGCGGCCGTACTCCCCAGGCGGGGTACTTAATGCGTTAGCTACGGCACGGATTCCGTGAAAAGGAACCCACACCTAGTACCCACCGTTTACGGCGTGGACTACCAGGGTATCTAATCCTGTTCGCTACCCACGCTTTCGCTCCTCAGCGTCAGTTACTACCCAGAGACCCGCCTTCGCCACCGGTGTTCCTCCTGATATCTGCGCATTTCACCGCTACACCAGGAATTCCAGTCTCCCCTGTAGTACTCAAGTCTGCCCGTATCGCCTGCACGCCTGCAATTGAGTTGCAGAATTTCACAGACGACGCGACAAACCGCCTACGAGCTCTTTACGCCCAGTAATTCCGGACAACGCTCGCACCCTACGTATTACCGCGGCTGCTGGCACGTAGTTGGCCGGTGCTTCTTCTCCAGGTACCGTCACTTGCGCTTCGTCCCTGGTGAAAGAGGTTTACAACCCGAAGGCCGTCATCCCTCACGCGGCGTCGCTGCATCAGGCTTGCGCCCATTGTGCAATATTCCCCACTGCTGCCTCCCGTAGGAGTCTGGGCCGTGTCTCAGTCCCAGTGTGGCCGATCACCCTCTCAGGTCGGCTACCCGTCGTCGCCTTGGTAGGCCATTACCCCACCAACAAGCTGATAGGCCGCGGGCCCATCCCACACCGCAAAAGCTTTCCACCAACCCCCATGCGAGGGAAGGTCATATCCGGTATTAGACCCAGTTTCCCAGGCTTATCCCAGAGTGCAGGGCAGATCACCCACGTGTTACTCACCCGTTCGCCACTCGAGTACCCAGCAAGCTGGGCCTTTCCGTTCGACTTGCATGTGTTAAGCACGCCGCCAGCGTTCGTCCTGAGCCAGGATCAAACTCTCCATGAAAAAATAGCGAAACAACCAACCCCCAAAAGAGCCGGCATTTCAACACAATCAGGAAAGCAAAACCTGACCAATCCAAAAACTAGCAACACCCACCCCAAAAAGGCAGATGCCACAAAAACAAACAAAAACATCTACATCCATAAAGAATGCACGATGCCAAATTGGCATCAGACAATTCATCATCACACTATCGAGTTCTCAAAGAACACACACCCACCAGCTACCCACCCCACAAAGGAGGCTCTCACCAGCAGACTTCAGTTCTGTCCTACCAGTCAACCCCGTCTCCGAGGCAACTTTTCCAGCCTACCAGACCTGACCTTCAGTCCGCAACTCCGAAGAATCTCGAACTCAAGGGATCATGGTAACCCCGAACAACCAATCCCAGACACAAAGTCTGGAACCAGAAACCCAGGGACGGCCAACGAAAAACCCGGTCTCCACTCCCCGCCTTCAGACCCTCACAGGTCTTCCGGGGCGGCGCCGTGGCTCGCTGACTGGAATGAAGTTACGCACTGATTGCCTGAGAAACAAATCGGCTGGTCAGGGCGTCGGATGTCCGGCCTCGGTCGTGTCGGTGCTCCCCTGTCGGTGCTCCCCTGCCGGGTAATGCGTCGAGCTCAGGCGAACCGTGTTGCCAGAGCCTGAAGGGTTCCTTCGATGCCGTGGCCGTTCTTCTTGTCGTACCCGATCAGTTCGATGATCTTGGGGACCCGGAGTGTCGAGTAGTCGAACGTCTCGGTGACGGTGGTGGTGGTCGGCGATGTCGACTCGAGCTCCCACCGCCAGCGGTGGCCCATGGGATGCTGCCACTCGACCACCCGGTCGGTGTCGAAGTCGGTGACCGTCGAGGTGATCTTGTACGGGACGCCGTACTGCTTCATGCCGACGCTGAATCGGGTTCCCCGACCGAGTAGCTCGGGGCCGTCGACCGGGGAGTCGCGCACCGTCCCCGATCCGTCGAGCTCAGGGTGCCGATGTGGGTTGGCCACGAGGGCGAAGATGTCCGCGGCCGGCGCGTTCACGACAACCCGACGCGAGACCTTGTGCGGACCGGAGTCGACGGTGGTGACGGGTTCAGCTGCCATGTGTCCAACGTACGCACAGTTGCGTGCGCCACGCCATGCTCTTGTCACAGCACGGTCTGCCACCCGGACGGTCTGTCACGCCACCGCCTGTCACGCCACGCCTCAGTCGGCGTTGCGCTTGCGCCGCGGCTGCCACACGACGAGTGCGTTGGTGCGCGGCACCGGGACCAGCTCACCGCCCCGGCGGTTCCGTGAGGAGGCGACCTCATCGGTGAGCTCGCGGATGCGGTGCTGCAACGCCTCGACCTGGTTGCTCAGGTCGATGATCCGCTTGATCCCCGCGAGGTTGACGCCCTCTTCCTGCGAGAGGCGTTGGATCTCTCGCAGCAGTTCGACGTCGCGGGACGAGTAGCGGCGTCCACCGCCACTCGTCCGCTGCGGGGTGACCAGGCCCAGTCGGTCATAGGTCCGAAGGGTTTGTGCATGCATGCCGGCGAGTTCGGCGGCCACCGAGATCATGAAGGTCGCGCCATCGGCGTCGAAGTTCTTCTGACCGGGCATGGCTCACTTCCCCCAGTGTGCTCTCGGGTCGAAACCGCTGGCGCGTTCGGCCTCGTCGTAGGCACGCATGGCCTCGATCGCGGCGTCGTCGAGCTTGTTCGGCACGGCGACCTTGACGGTGACGAGCAGATCGCCCGCTCCGCCCGATCGCTTCGGGACGCCCCGTCCGCGCACGCGCAGAGTCCGGCCGTCGGTGGTGTTCGGCGGGATCTTGACGCCGACCGATCCCTCGAGGGTCGGAACCGAGACCGTTGCGCCGAGAACGAGTTCGGAGATACGCACCGGCAACTGCACTCGCAGGTCGTTGCCACTGCGGGTGAACTGCTTGTGCGGGGTCACGTGGACGACGACGTAGAGGTCGCCCGACGGAGCACCGCGGCGCCCCGCCTCGCCCTGCCCGGCGAGCCGAATACGTTGTCCGTCTTCGACTCCCGCCGGGATGCGCACGTTGATGGTGCGCGCCCGGACCTTCACGCCGCTGCCGTCGCAGTCCGTGCACGGGTCGTCGATCCGCGATCCGGTGCCCTGGCAGTCCTGGCAGGGTTCGCTGAACCCGAACGCACCCTGGTTACGGCTGACGAAGCCCGAACCGTTGCAGTTGGCGCACACCCGCGGGCTCGTACCGGGCTTGGCGCCCGAGCCGTGACACGTGGTGCACGGTGACGGGCTGGTCACCCGTAGCGGGACCGTGGTGCCGAGTGCGGCATCCTTGAACGACAGCGTCGTCTCGGTCTCGAGGTCTTTGCCGCGTCGTGGCCTGCTGGCCGTCGAAGTTCGTTGTGTTCCGCCGCTCCGGTTGAAGAGTCCGTCGAAGATGTCGCCGAAACCGCCGCCGGCGCCGGTCTGCGCGCCGCCGAAGAGGTCGCCGAGGTCGAAGTCGTTGCCGCCGGTGCTGTACGTCGTCCCGCCGCCCGGGAATCCACCCGGGTAGCCGTTGCCGCCACCGCGGAATCGTCCGCCGGCGAACATGGCGCGCGTCTCGTCGTACTCTTTGCGCTTCTCGGCGTCGCTGAGCACGCTGTGGGCTTCGGACACCCGCTTGAAGCGTTCTTCGGCCGCGGTGTCACCCGGATTGGCATCCGGATGCAGCTCGCGTGCGAGCTTGCGATAGGCCTTCTTGATCTCTTCAGCCGAAGCGTCAGAAGCAACGCCCAGGTCCTTGTAGAAGTCGTGTTCTAACCACTCACGTTGTGGTGCCACCAGACGTCACCTCCTTGAGTTCGTTGGTCTGGATAGGTTCTGTTGTCTTTCGCCGGTGGTGAGCCACCCGCCCCGAGGTGCGAGCGGAGCGAGCCACGAAGGGTCACCTGGCCCTTCGTGGCTCGTCGCTACCGCTCCTCGCACCTCAGGGATCGGTGGTCGCTCTATTGTGCACCGGTCTGATCTGCTGCGGGCGCCGGATCGGTAACCGTCACCATGGCGGTTCGGATCACCTTCTCGCCCAGGCGATACCCGCGGCGGTAAACCGCCCCGAGGACCGGATGGGCGCCGGTTCCGTCGTGCTGGACGGCCTCGTGGAGTTCGGGATTGAACTCGTCACCGGGCTCACCGAAGGCCACCAGGCCCTCGGCTGCCAGCACGCCGGCGAGCTTGTCGGCAACCGCCTTCAACGGACCGGCCTCGAGGTCCCCGTGGTCGCGGGCACGGTCGAGATCGTCGATGACCGGGAGGAGCTTGTCGATCAGGATCTGCTTGCCGTAGGCGACGGATCCCTGCTTCTCCTCCGCGGCGCGGCGCCGGAAGTTGGCGAACTGAGCGCGTTCACGCTGCAGATCGGCCGTCAGTTCGGCAACACGTGCGTCCGGGTCGTCGGCCTGCTGGTCGGCCGTTTGGTCGCCCTTCTGGTCGCCCTTTGCCACATCTGCTTCGTCGACGACGGGTTCGGCTTCCGCCGGGCCGGGGCCGGCGACCGGCTCGTCGCGCACCTGACCCGTTTCCGGGTCGATGCGACGACGATCGGTCACCGTCACCGGCTCCTCGCCGGACCCATTCGTCGAATGGGATCCTGCGGTCACTTGTTCTCCTTGGTGTCAGCATCGTCGACAACCTCGGCATCGACGACGTCGGGATCGCTGTCAGCGCCTGCGGTCTCCCCGTTGGGGGATTCTGCCGCGGCGTTGGCGTAGATCGCCTGGCCGAGGGCCTGCGACTCCTCCGACAACTTCTCGATCGCGGACTTGATCGCTGCGGTGTCGTTGCCCTTCAGCGCTTCCTGCGCTCCGGCGACAGCCGCGGTGACCTTGTCCTTGAGCTCGGCCGGGACCTTGTCCTCGTTCTCCTTGAGGAACTTCTCGGTCTGGTGGACCAGCGACTCCGCCTGGTTGCGGGTCTCTGCTTCCTCGCGACGCTTGCGGTCCTCGTCGGCGTGCGCCTCGGCGTCCTTGATCATCCGGTCGATCTCGTCCTTGCTCAGGCCGGAACCGTCCTGGATGCGGATCGAGTTCTCCTTGCCGGTGCCCTTGTCCTTCGCGGTGACGTGCACGATGCCGTTGGCGTCGATGTCGAAGGTCACCTCGATCTGCGGAACACCCTGGGGCGCGGGAGCGATGCCGCCGAGCTCGAAGCTGCCGAGCAGCTTGTTGTGCGAGGCGATCTCACGCTCACCCTGATACACCTGGATCTGCACCGAGGGCTGGTTGTCCTCGGCCGTGGTGTAGGTCTCCGACCGCTTGGTCGGGATGGTGGTGTTGCGCTCGATCAGCTTGTGCATCACGCCGCCCTTGGTCTCGATACCGAGCGACAGCGGGGTGACGTCGAGCAGGAGCACGTCCTTGACCTCACCGCGGAGCACACCGGCCTGCAGTGCGGCGCCGACGGCGACGACCTCGTCCGGGTTGACGCCCTTGTTGGGCTCGCGTCCGCCGGTCATCTCCTTCACCAGGTCGGTGACGGCAGGCATACGGGTCGAACCACCGACGAGCACGACATGGTCGATGTCGCCGACGGAGATGCCCGCATCCTTGATGACGGCCTGGAACGGTGCGCGGGTGCGCTCCAGCAGATCAGAGGTGATCTTCTGGAACTCGCTGCGCGAGAGCTGCTCGTCGAGGAACAGCGGGTTCTTGTCGGCGTCGACGGTGATGTAGGGCAGGTTGATCGAGGTGCTCTGCGAGCTCGAGAGTTCGATCTTGGCCTTCTCGGCAGCCTCACGGAGACGCTGCAGGGCCATCTTGTCCTTGGTCAGGTCGACCCCGTGCTGGCTCTTGAACTTCTCGACGAGCCAGTCGACGACGCGCTGATCCCAGTCGTCACCACCGAGGTGGTTGTCACCGGAGGTCGCGCGGACCTCGACGACGCCGTCACCGATCTCGAGCAGCGAGACGTCGAACGTGCCGCCACCGAGGTCGAAGACCAGGATGGTCTGTTCCTTCTCGCCCTTGTCCAGACCGTAGGCCAGAGCGGCTGCGGTGGGCTCGTTGACGATACGGAGCACGTTGAGGCCGGCGATCTGACCGGCTTCCTTGGTGGCCTGACGCTGAGAGTCGTTGAAGTAGGCAGGCACGGTGATGACGGCGTCGGTGACATCCTCGCCCAGGTACGACTCGGCGTCGCGCTTCAGCTTCATGAGCGTGCGCGCGCTGATCTCCTGCGGGGTGTACTTCTTGTCGTCGATCTCGACGGTCCAGTCACCTTCGCCCATGTGGCGCTTGACCGAGCGGATGGTGCGGTCGACGTTGGTGACCGCCTGGTTCTTTGCGGGCTGACCGACCAGCACCTCGCCGTTACGCGCGAACGCGACCACGGACGGTGTGGTCCGGGCGCCCTCGGCGTTGGCGATGACAGCGGCTTCGCCACCCTCGAGCACCGCCACCACGGAGTTGGTGGTGCCGAGGTCGATTCCAACAGCACGAGACATGTTTGGCTTCCTCCTAGTTTGTGGGTGTGCACCCAAGTCCTTGTTGCCCCGCGGTCGTGACGAACACGGGGATGATGTCCGAAACCCTGCGGGACGGACTTCAGTGCGTCCGACTCATGTCCTACTGAACAAGTGGCTCCGAGTCAACTCGACTTGAGTCCGTACCGCTCAGGTTTCTCGAAGGGTGTAACGGGAGGGGTTCCGGGTTTGTTCCCGAATGGAGGAGAAAGTTGAGCGCGGATCGCTCAACTGATGGGATTTCGCCCCGGCCAGCCGGCAGGACGACTACGACGACGACGACGAGCGCTGTAGGTCCGCGTAGGCCGATGAGAGCTTCTCCAGGAGTTCGACGAGGGTGGCCACCTCGTCGGGCCGCCAGCCCTTGGTCATCTCGGCGTGGATCTTCGCCCGCCGGTCGTCGAGCTCACGGATCGCGCGTTCCCCGCGCGGGGTGAGCGTCAGCTCGAAACGGCGACCATCGGTGGTCGACTTCCGTTTGTCCAGAAGTCCCTGATCGACGACGGAGTCCACCGTCCTGCTGGTGTTGGAGTGCTCCATACCGAGCCGCTGGGCAAGGTCACCCACCGACGGCGACATGCCGGAGCGGGCCAGGACGTCGACGGTGCGCAGCACCCGCATGGTGGTCACGCGACCGTCGAGCCCGGTGCCCTCGACGAGCAGCTGGCGGTACCGGGGGGTGCGTCGCAGGGTCATCAGGTCCTGCAGCAGATCCTCGACCTTCGTGAGATCCGGGACGGCCGCATCGTCGGCACTCGGGGTCATGGCGCCATTGTCACAGGTCAGTTCCGCCACGGGTCAAGATGTCGCGCACGGCGGGGTCATCGCGTGCCGCCGGCCGCGGCGCACCGTTGCGAGAACCCAGGCTGCAGCGACAAAGGTGATCAGCGCCGTCGCCACCAGCGCGGCGACCAGTGAGAGATGCTCGGCGACGGCCCCCTGGGCGAGTCCGGCGAACGGGCGCGAACCCGCGAACGCGATGACCCACAGCGCCATCACCCGACCGACCATATCGGCCGGACACCGTTCCTGTACCGCGATGCTGAAGGCGGTGATGCCGGCGACCATGCACGCACCGGCCAGCACCAACAGCCCCATCAGCACCGGCATGCTCGACACCAGACCGGCCGACCCGATGGCGACGCCGATGACGACGAGCACCGTACAGCCCTCGGTGGCTGCCGACATCACGCGGATCAGCAACCGGTGGGCGATGACGCCGAGGAAACCGCCGACCCCGAACGCGGCGGCGACGAACCCGCCGCTGCCGGCGTCGCGTCCGAGGGATGTCGCCATGGCGGGCGCGAGGGTGACCGCGGGCTCGGAAGCCATACCGATGGCTGCCACGCCCGCGAGCATGGCGAAGAGCACCTTGTCGCGCCAGATGTGCTTCAGTGCCCCCGAGATCGTGCGGTCCCCGCCGGGCCGGATCTTCTCGGACCCCACATGAACCGTCAGGAAGAGCACGCTGCACAGGATCTGGCCGACCCCCAGGACCAGCAGACCCACCTCGGGACCGACGGTGGCCACCAACACCGCGCCGAGCGCCGGGCCGCCCGAACGCGCCAGCGCGGTCGGGATGAAGTTGAGCGAGACCGCATTCGGGAGCTCGGCCCGGGTCACCAGCTTGGGCACGATCGCCTGCAGCGAGGGCGCGACCATCGCCAGCCCGATACCCGAGACGAGCGCGGCGAGCACCAGCGGCAGCGCCCGGCCGTCCGCCGCGTCGATGTCGACCATCAGCAGATAGACACCGAGACCGACCGACGACGTCCCGAGGAGCACTCCGCCGGCGAGGATCTGCGACACCGGCCCGTAGGTGTTGGACAGACGACCGCTGATCGGCGAGAGCACGAGTTGCGGACTCAGCTGCGCGGCCGTGACCAATCCCGCCCAGGTCGCCGAACCGGTCAATTGGTAGGTGAGGATCACGATCACGATGGACTGCGCCCACATCCCGAAGTTGATGAAGGCCTTACCCCAGAAGACCAGCCCGAAGCGGCGGTCGAAGATCAGTTGAAAAGACGACCTCGGCGCCACGCCACGCGCGACGGACGGATCATCGACCGTCTCTGTCGGCGGGTGGGCGATGGTCATTCCCGAAATTATATATCAGTGATACACAACTAAGAGGCTGTCCCCGGTATGTCCCTTGACACACCCGGGGAGATCAGGGCAGATTCCGACAGGAAGCATCCGATTCCACTTGAGGTGGGTCGGCCCCCGCTCCCCGATTGCCCTCGGGCCCCACCCTGGACAAGGACGCCGATGACGCTGCCCAGATCGACCGGGATCAACCCCGAGACCTCGCCCGACCGGCCCTACCGGATCGCCGTCTGGGGCCCCGGCGAAGTGGGCGGCGCTGTCATCCGCGCCGCGGTCGCCGATCCCCGGATGGAAGTGGTCGGCGCCCTCGTCCACAACCGGAAGAAGGACGGCAGGGACATCGGCGAACTGGTGCGGATCGACCCCATCGGGGTCACCGCCACGCGGGACCGGGACGCGATCAAAGAGCTCGACGCCGACTGCGTCGTACTCACACCCGCACCGGCCGCGGTGATCAAGGGACTCGACGACGACGTCATCGACCTGCTCGAATCCGGCACGAACGTGGTGGCGACCGCGGCGTATCACAATGTCTCGATGCCCAACTGGCTCAGTCCTTTCCGCAAGTCGCCTCAGCGAATGCTCCAAGCGTGCCTTTCCGGCGGCGCCACCCTGCACGGCACCGGCGTGCATCCGACCTTCATCGTCGAGCGGGTGGCGATGACGATGGCCAAGGCGATGTCGTCGGTGAGTCACGTGCGCTCGGTCGAGGCCGTCGACTTCTCTCGCGCCGGTGCGATGTGGGGCGGTCTCGAAGCCCTGGGTTTCGGCGCCGAGCTGGACAGCCTCGGAGCGGAGTCCCCGGTCGCGCGCGGTGGTGACCTCTACTACGGCGACCTCACCGGCAACGTCGCCCACGCGCTGTACGGCGCCGACAGTTCGGAGGTGCGCGTCGAGACGTCGCTGCGCGGCCTGCCCGCGTCACGCGATGCGCAGGTCGGCGCGACCACGATCAACGAGGGCACCGCGGCGGCACTGCACCTGACCCATCGCGGCTATCTGGGCGACCACCACTTCTTCACCAACGAGGAATGCTGGTACCTCGCCCCGGAACTCGTGTATCGGGGCGACGATCTGCCGTTCGGGGGTTTCACCAGCCCGATCGCCTACACCCTGGTCATCAGCGGTGAGCCCGCCGAGATGCGCACCCAACTCGAGTTCGGCATCGGCTCGGGCCACACCAATCCGATCACCACCGCCTCGGTGCGCGCCGTGCTCGACGCCATCCCGGCCGTCATCGCCGCCGAGCCCGGCATTCTCGTCGACGACGTCGGTCCGCATTACCGCCACGACGATCGGGTCCGGCTGTCGTGAGTGAGACGCCGCGGCCGGAAGTGGTCGCGTGGAACGGCCTGGTCGACTCGTTGCGGGCCGCAGGGGACAAGCTCGCCGCGGACACCACCGACCTCGATCCCGCCGAGCAGGCCGACGGGTTCCGCGCATTGCTGCGCGGCCTGTCGAATCAGTTGTCGCGCTTCGACGTCGACCGTGAACGCCCCGAGTTCGTCCCGTTCAACGGGTGGCGGCACAAGTTCCTGATGGACAATCCCGACTTCCGGTACTGGGTCACCGAGGTCCGGGGCGATCGCACCTACCGCATCCGCGGGAACCGCGGCGATGCGTCGTATGTGTCGGTGACCGTCTACCGGCGCACCGGCGGGATCGGCTCGGAGGCGACCGCCCGGATCGACAGCGACACGATCATCTTCGACGATGACGGCGGTTTCGAGATCGTGCTCGGCGATGGCGCGCCGAGTTCGGGAAACCGGCTGGGACTTCCGGAACGGTCCGGGGTGATCTGGGTCCGGTTCTTCCACGACGACGCCGCGCACGACGCATTGGGTTGGTGCAGCATCGAACCGGAGGACACACCGCCGGTGCCACCGTCGATCGATCCGGGGCGGTTCTGTTCCGCCATGGGCACCTTGGCGGCCACGACCTCACTACTGCCGGCGATCTTCGAAGCGGCGACCAAGGAGGATCTCGACCCACCGAACGTGCTGCGACGCTGGTCGGAGATGGCCGGCGGCGCGGTGTTCACCGAGCCGGGTATCCACTACGTGCGAGGCGGATGGCAACTCGAGCCCGGTGAGGCGCTGGTGATCGAGGGCGACGTGGTCGACTGCCGGTACTGGAACATCTTGGCCTACAGCCGCTTTCTGAACTCGCTCGACTTCCGGTACCGGCCGGTGTCCTACACCGGCGCGACGGCGAACGTCGTCGGCGGACGGTATCGATTCGTGGCGGCGGCGGAAGATCCCGGTGGTTCGGCGGACTGGATCGATACCGAGGGGCGCGACGTCGGCATCATCGTGATGCGGTTCCTGCAGCCGGTGGACACACCACCCCTACCGTCGGCCCGGGTGGTACGAGTCGACGACTTGCGAGGTGAGTGATGGTCACCTGGACACCGCCGCAGCGGAGTGAAGTCGCCGAGAAGATCTACGCGGCAGCCGAAGCCGACCGTGCGGCGCGACCGGAACGATATCGGCTGGGCGTCGAGGCGACCGATACGATCGTCGAGCGCGCCACCGCCGAGCACGGCGTCGAGGGGTTGGGAGACCCGGCGCAGTGGCGACCGGGCCTGGAACAGTATCTGCGATCGGCGGCCGAGGACGGGCGACTCAATGCCGTGGGGATTCGGAACGCACAGGACGCCGTCGTCGGAAAGCTCCGGGCGCGCTCCATCTTCCACAGGACGCTGCGGGAGAATCCCGAGGTGGGCGAACGCGAGGTGGGCCCGCCGATCGTGATCATCGGCGGTTGGCGCACCGGCACCACCTTCCTGTATCGCCTACTCGCTCGCGATCCGCGGCTTCGGGCGCCGCGTCCACTCGAGTTGTACGCCCCGTGGCGTGCCGCGAAGCTGACCCCGGATGAGCGTGAGCAGTTGATCACCGCACAGGCGGCCGAACCGAATCCGCTCCACGTCCTCAACCCGTCGATGGCGGCGGTGCACGATTCGGGACCGCTGCTGCCGGAAGAATGCGTGCTGGGCATGGGAACGACCCTGCGCAACTGGGGATTCGGCTCGACGATGCGTCTCGACAGCTACTCGCGCTGGCTCGCGACGCAGTACTTCGCCCGTGAGTACGCCGCCCACCGGACGATGTTGCAGATCCTCGACGACGGCTCGCGACGACGCTGGCTGCTCAAAGCGCCCGCGCACACCCCGGAGCTCGCCCACCTCGCCCAGACGTATCCCGGTGTCTGCATCGTGCACCTGCACCGCGACATCGTGGAGACCGTCGCGTCGGGTGCCAGCCTGTTCGCGACGTACCGGTCGACCTACAGCGACGAGGTCGACGGACACGACGTCGGCCGCTTCCAGGTCGAACAGTCCGAGTTGTGGTTCCGGCGCGCGCTGGAGTTCCGCGCCTCTCCCGCAGCCGAACCCGCGACGATTCTCGATCTCGACTACCGGGACCTGGTGTCTCGGCCCGAGGCGACCGTCGCGCGCGTCTATGCCGCCGCCGACATCGACCCGCCCGACGTCACCGGCATGCTGGCCGAGCACAACGCGGCGCAACCGCATCATGGCAAGGGCCGGCATCGTTACACACCAGAGGAATTCGGGATCGATGCAAGCGAACTGCGTGAGCGGATGACGTTCTACACCGATGCGGTCGCCGAGTGGACCGCGTGCGAGGGCTGCTGAGCTCACCGCCTGCGCGTCAGCGATGAGCGCCCACCTGGTCGTAGGCGAGCTGGTCGCGCGCATTCAGGATCTGATAGCCGAGTCCGGAACGGACGCCGAGCATTTCCGCGGGAAAGAGAACACACCCCCCACGCGATGCCCAGCGCCACCCGGATTCCTGTCTGCACGTTCCCACGGATCGCCGGGACCACCACAGTGGTGAGAACTTCCACCCGCGTCGCCTGGAAGGATCGCGCGACGTCGATGTAGCCGGTGTCAATCGCTTTCACTCCGGCTGCGGTGTTGATGACGATCGGCCAGATCGCGGCGATGGCGATCAACAGCCCGATCACCGACCGCCACATACTCAGTCCGATGTCGGGCAGCAACACGCCGCGATCGAGCAGTTCGAGGAACTGCCGGGAAGACTTCCTGCGGGGCGAACTGTCGAGCGAATCGGGCGCGGGGATGATCGTCGTGCCCAGCCACCAGAGCACGATGAGCGTGATGACCGCGATCAGCGGTGTCGCGATGGTGTGCCCGGATCGCCGGCGTGGCGTCACGGACTCATCGGTGTGGGTCAGCAGCGTCATGAGGTCACCAGTTCGATTCTGGTGAGGTCGGCGGGCAGTCCCAGAGTTGCTGCCCCGCCCTGTGTTCGGATCGCATTGCGGATGATCCGGTCGTCGACGAGGTCGGCGTGCACGGCAGCCGGGTCCTGGATCTGACGGGCGGTCGATTCCGGGTCGGAGGCGGCGAGTGCGCGCACATTGCTGGTCAGTGTGTCGAGCACCCAGGCGCGATGACCGGTGATGGGCGGCAACAGCTCCTGCTGCTCGACGAACCGTTCAGCGCACTGATCGAGGTGGGACGCGAGTTGGTCGAGTTGTTGCTCGATCAGGCCTAGGGGCACCCCCGGCAGGCCGAGTAGGGCCGAGGACCGCGATCGAGTTCCCTGGCGATCAAAACCGTTGATCTGTCAGCGAACTCAGCCCTGCGGATCGAGATCCGATTCGTGTCGGTGGTGTGCTCTATCTTGGTGGATACCAGTCGAACCCCGCCAACCAGACGGGGCCACAACACTTTCGGAGCCACCTGTGCCGGCATGGAGCGACCTACCCAGCGAGTATCTCGCCGGGGTCGACCCTGCCCACCCCGAAGCTTCCGACACCCTCACCCACATGCAAAGTCTCACCGCGATCCGCGAAGGCGAATCGAATCTGGCGTGGCGCCGCTACACCACCATCCTGATCCTGCTCGACCGCCTCTACACCCCCATCCCCAACAGCTATGTCAAAGACGGTTTCGCCGACGTCGTCACCCGCATCGCCCGAGAATCGGCCATCACGCGGTATCAAGCCGAACTGTGGGTCAACGAAGCCATGTGCCTACGCGACCGGCTCCCCCACGTACTCGAGAGCTTGCGCGACGGGATCGTGTCCCGTCAGCAGATCCAAACGATCATCGCCCGCACCGACCTCATCGACGAGGCCTCCCGCATCGACCCCGACGACCCCGACAGCCGACCGGTCATCGAGGTCCTCGACGACACCATCGCCGATCTGCTGCGCACCCGAACCGGCAGCTGGTCGGCATCCCGACTGCGTGACATGGTCGACCGCCTCGTCTTTCGCCACGACCCCGACGCCGTGCGCGAACGACGCCGCGAAGCCCTCGACAAACGCGGCATGTGGACCCGCACCCTCCCCGACGGCACCGGCGAACTCACCGCCGTCATGGCCGCCGAGAACACCCGCATCGCCGCACAAGCCGTCCGCACACTCGCCGACGCCGCCTGCCCCGACGACGGCCGCACCCGCAGCCAACGCAACTCCGACGCCATGTTCGCACTGCTGACCGGCACCGCCTTCGAATGCCACTGCCCATCCGACGAGTGCACCGCCTCGATTCCCGACCCCGACGCGGTCGCCGCCGCAGTCAGCACCGAAATCGTCATCCACGTCGTCACCGACGCCGCCACACTGGCCGGCGCTCCCGGACCGGGCTGGATCGATGCTCACGGCGTCATCACCGACGACCACGTCCGTGACCTCGCCGCACGCGACGACGCAGTGATCACACCCCTCACCCCCGTCCGCACACCACCCATACGGATAGACGCCACCACCGACGCCGCCCCGCAAATCGCGAACCTGGCTGCGCCGACACCTGATTCGGGCTCGACGCCCGATTTCGGATCGACGCCCGACCCGGGCAATCTGCTCATCGTCTATCCGGGTTCCCAACCCGCCGATCCCTACCGGCCCACCACCGCTTGTGCCGAGTTCGTGCGCGTCCGCGACGGGTACTGCACCGAACCCGGCTGCACCCGTTCAGCATTCGACGCCGACATCGATCACGTCGACGAATACGACCACCTCCACCCCCATCTCGGCGGCCGCACCTCCAGTGAGAACCTCAACGCCAAATGCCGGGCCGGGCACCTGCACAAAACCTATGGCGACTGGATCGACCTGCAGTACCGCGACGACGGACGCCTGACCACCGTCTACGTCACCCCGGAAGGGTTCACCATCCCCGGAAACGCCGAAACCCTCGAAGACCTCTTCCCCAACCTCCGACGCATCCGCTTCGAACAAGCCGCCCAAGCACCACCCTCGGGGCCACGGATCATCACACCCGACGGCACAACACGCCGCACCACCGACCACACCGCCGCCAAACACGCCCGGCGGCGAGCCGAACGTGCCCGCAACAAACAACTGCGCGACGCCAACCAGAAAGCGCCCGCCGTGGCGCTACAGGACGAGGCCGGCGAATCGCCACCGCCACCCTTCTGATTGCCGGTCGTCCGGCAGCCAGTTGGTAACGGTCACAGCATTCCCATGCGCCCGTCTCGTTTGCAGCGCTACCTTCGCGGTGTCGTCGTGCTCAGGAGGCCAGATGGGCGGAATCACATCGGGAGTCGCCAAGCGGGTGCCATGGCGAGTGGCGCCGGACTCCGGATTCGAAGTCGACGACCCAACAGGCAAGGGCAACGTGGGGATCGTCCAGATCGACGAACGGCAGTTCGCCGTGCTCAACGCTTTTCGGTTCTCCAACCAGGTCATCGAGAACGATCTTGTCACCAGGTTGGTTCGCAAGGGCAAGGGAGAAGCGGAGGCTCGGACGGCCGTCGACGACGCCCGGACCTTCACGCCACGTGAGGACAATCCGACCGACCTGGCGTCGATCCCGCGTTTCTTGCGCTGGTTCGAGGACCCGTACGGCAAGCACTCGCTGGCGGCACTGATCCACGACGAGCTCATCACGGGCACGGTCAACTCCGGCAAGCTCCGCAGCGACACTCTCTCCGACCGTTTCTTCCGCGAGATGATGCGAACCTCCGGGGTCCCGTTTCTCAAGCGGTGGATCATGTGGTCGGCGGTGGCGCTCCGCACGAGGTTCATCGCCGGCGGCTGGCGCCGCTGGACCGTCGTGGCGTGGTTGGCCTTCAGCGTTGTGGGCATCTCGATTGCCGTCGGAGCTGCAGGTTCGTTGGTGCGGTGGTGGCGGTGGCCGTGGTCTCGGCGCAAGTCGTTCAAGACCGCCCTCGTGATGCTGGTCGTCGCCGGGGCGCTCTGGGGACGGCAGTGGGGCGCAAGCCTGATCGCGGCGGTCGCCGCGTTGTGGTTGGTGCCGGCCGCAATCGTGACGTACTTCGCGTACGGCATCTATCTGGTGTTGGAGCGGATCGCCCGCGTCTTCGGCCGTCGGTAGGCCACGAGTATCGCCCTCCCGTGAAAGCACCCGAGCGGGTTGCCATCTGCTGGATAACAGACGGCAACCCGCTCGGGTGAGATTCGTTCCGCGAAAGGTCAGGCGGCGCTGACGTGTTCGTCGACGGCAGGTTCGAGGGCCTGCGCGACGATCTCGGCGACGTCGGTCATCGGTCGCACGTCGAGGGCGTCGAGGACCTCGGCGGGCACGTCGTCGAGGTCGGGTGAGTTGCGCTTCGGGACGAAGATGGTCTTCAGCCCGTTGCGTTGCGCCGCAAGCAGTTTCTGCTTGACCCCGCCGATCGGCAGGACACGTCCGTTGAGGGTGACCTCACCGGTCATGCCGACGTCGCTGCGCACCCGACGCCCCGTCGCCATCGACACCAGGGCGGTGACCATGGTGACGCCTGCGCTCGGCCCGTCCTTGGGCACCGCTCCGGCCGGAACGTGCACGTGGATGGTCTTGTCGAGCGTCTTGGGGTCGACGCCGAGAGCCTCGGCGTGTGCCCGCACGTACGACAGGGCGATCTGTGCCGATTCCTTCATCACGTCGCCGAGCTGGCCGGTCAGTTTCAGACCCTGCTCGCCTTCGGTGGCGTTGACCTCGATGAACAGGACGTCGCCGCCCATGCCGGTGACCGCGAGACCGGTTGCGACGCCGGGGACCGCGGTCCGCTCCTCGGACTCCGGCGTGAACCGGGGACGTCCGAGGTAATCGCGTAGGTCGGACTCGTCGATGGTGACCGGTGCCGTCGACTTGCCTTGCGCCAGGTTGGTCGCGGATTTGCGCAACGCCTTGGCGAGAAGCCGTTCGAACTGTCGCACACCGGGTTCGCGGGTGTAGTTCGCTGCGATCTCGCGCAATGCGGCGTCGGTGACCGTGACCTCGTCGGAGGTCAGTGCGGCGCGCTCGGCCTGCCGCGGGAGCAGGTAGTCGCGGGCGATGGCCACCTTGTCGTCCTCGGTGTAACCGTCGAGGGTGACGAGTTCCATGCGGTCGAGCAGGGCCGACGGGATGTTCTCGATGACGTTGGCGGTCGCGAGGAACAAGACGTCGGACAGGTCGAGATCGAGATCGAGGTAGTGATCGCGGAAGGTGTGGTTCTGCGCGGGGTCGAGGACCTCGAGCAGGGCCGCTGCCGGGTCGCCCCGGTAGTCCGAGCCCACTTTGTCGATCTCGTCCAGCAGCACAACGGGATTCATCGATCCCGCCTCGCCGATGGCACGCACGATCCGACCGGGGAGAGCGCCGACGTAGGTACGGCGATGGCCGCGGATCTCCGATTCGTCACGCACACCGCCGAGGGCGACGCGCACGAACTTGCGTCCGAGGGCACGGGCCACGCTCTCACCGAGCGACGTCTTGCCGACGCCGGGAGGACCGGCCAGCACCATGACGGCACCGGAGCCGCGTCCGCCGACGACCTCCATGCCACGTTCGGCGCGTCGAGCGCGGACGGCCAAGTATTCGACGATGCGGTCCTTCACGTCGTCGAGGCCGTGGTGGTCGGCGTCGAGGATCTCTCGAGCGCCCTTGATGTCTGTGGAGTCCTCGGTGCGGGTGTTCCACGGCAGCTCGAGGACGGTGTCGAGCCAGGTACGGATCCAGCCGGTTTCCGGCGACTGGTCGCTGGCGCGCTCGAGCTTGCCCACCTCCCGCAGTGCGGCTTCGCGCACCTTCTCGGGCAGATCGGCCTCGTCGACGCGGGACCGGTAGTCCTCGGCGCCGTCGGGCTCGTCCTCACCGAGTTCCTTGCGGATGGCTGCGAGTTGTTGGCGCAGCAGGAATTCCTTCTGCTGCTTGTCCATTCCCGCGCGGACGTCCTCGGCGATCTTCTCGCTGACCTCGGACTCGGCGAGATGGTCCCCGGTCCACTCGATGAGCAACCGCAATCGCGCGGCGGTCTCGGGTGTCTCGAGGAGCTCGCGCTTCTGTTCGTCGGTCAGCCACGACGCGTAGCCCGAGGTGTCGGCGAGATCCGACGGGTCGCTCATCTTGTTGACGGCGTCGATGAGCTGCCAGGCCTCGCGGCGCTGCAGCATCGCCAGCACGAGCTTCTTGTACTCGGCCGCGAGTTCGCGATCCTCATCGGTGATGTCGACGGGGTCGACCTCGGTCACCTCGACCCACAGCGCGGCGCCGTGGCCGGGCGTTCCGGTCCCGATCTGGGCTCGTTGCTCACCCTTGACGACGGCGGCGAGCCCGCCACCCGGGATGCGTCCCACCTGCACGATCGAGGCGATCACGCCGTAGGTGGGGTACCGGTCGTCCAGTCGTGGAGCGACCAGCAGCTTTCCGGCCTCGCCTGCCCGGGCTGCATCGACAGTGGCCTGAGCAGCGTCGTCGAGCGGGATCGGCACAACCATGCCGGGCAGGACGACGACGTCCGGGACGAAGAGGACGGGCAGTGAATATGTCTGCGACATCAAACCTCCAAAGTTAAGTCTGATCGACTCAACCGAGGTGGCAGGAAGTTTGTTCCAGCGCCTTTTCTGCCAGGAGCGAACGGGGGCTCACCGCCCGGCCGTCAGCCCGCGCGATCTGCCGCGAGGTGGGCGGTGAACACCAGGATCTGCGCCACGATGAGCACTGCCACCGCGACGAGGAATGCGGCCGTCGTGACGACCACCCCGGCCGACGCCTTGAGCGCATCCAGGACAATCTGGACTCTCATGACCGCGCCCCCGGGCCGTGCCTGCGAACCATCAGGGCGTGACCGGCATGTGGCCGTGTCGACGTGGCGTCGAAGAACATTGGCTGGACCTCCTGCAAACAAACCCCGGACACCTGTGGCCGGAGTCACATATGTATCACACACACCGTTGTGGGTGCGACAAATCGGTCATCGTGATCGGTCGGGGGGTTTTACCGCGTGTCGTCGGTGGGCAGTCCGGAAGCGCACCCGTCACGAAGAGCGCGTACATCCACCATCAACTACGCACGATCAACTACGCCACCATCAACGCAGGGAGCCCGCATGTCGATCCTGACCCCGACCACCACCCGTCAACCGCTGGGCCGGGCGATCGCCCGCATCGCGCTCGGGGCGGTACTGGCGATCGCCGGCATCGGGCACCTCACCGCGCAGCGCGAGGAGTTCCAGGCACAGGTCCCCGACTGGGTGCCGTTCAGCAAGGACTTCGTGGTGCTGGCCTCCGGTGGCGTCGAAATCGCGTTGGGTGCCGCGCTCATCGCCCTGCCGCGGCATCGCAGGATCGTGTCGTGGATCGTGGCGGCGTTCTTCGTGGCGGTCTTCCCCGGCAACATCCACCAGTACGTCGACCACATCGACGCCTTCGGCCTCGACACCGACCAGAAACGCCTCGTGCGCCTGTTCTTCCAGCCGGTCCTGGTTCTCTGGGCGATCGCGGCGGGCACCGGCAAGCGCACCGATTCCTAGCTGCGATGTCATTGCTCGAGACCGCCGCGGGCGCGGTGTGGCGCTATGGATTCACGACGTGCTCGCGCTTGGTTGCCGCATCCTGGCAGGCCATGTCCACGCCGGCCCTGACCTGTGGCCGGAAGTCGGTGCTCGAGCTGATCGTCGACGCGGCCACGAGCCCACCCACCGCGCAGCATCCGGCGCAGATGTACATCGCCGTCCGGAAGCCGTCCCCGAGTGGTTCACCCGGCCCGACGTCGACGCCGGCCACCGCGGGCAACACGGCAACCGCCAGCAGGCCGGCGACGCGCGCCACCGCGTTGTTGACGCCCGAGGCGGTTCCGGCGAGCGCGTCGTCGACCGCGGCGAGTGCGGCCGCGGTCAGCGGCGCGACCGTGATACTCATGCCCACCCCGAACAGCAGGACTCCCGGGAGGACGACGCCGAGGTAGCCGACGCCCGGCTCCACCCGCGACATCAGGGTGAATCCGCCGGCCGCGATCAGCGGACCGACCGTCATCGGCAGCCGAGGGCCGGTGCGTTGCGCCAGCTTTCCCATGATCGGCGACCCGAACAACATGACGAACGTGCTCGGGAACATCGCCGCCCCGGCCTCGAAGGCCGAGTAACCCAGACTCTGCTGCAACTGCAACGCGAGCAGGAACAGCGCACCACCCAGCGCGGCGTACACCAGCAGGGTGGTCAGGTTGGCCCCGGTGAACTGCGACGAGCGAAAGAGCCTGAGCGGCAACAGCGGCGCCCGCACCCGCGACTCGATGAGGACGAAACCGACGAGAGCGGTCACGCCGGCCACGCCTGCCACCACGGTACCCGCCGCCCACCCCCTCGACGGACCTTCGATGAGGGCGAAGATGACGCCGGCGAGCCCGACGGTCATGGTGAGCGCGCCCGCGACGTCGAGGCGGGAGGTCGACGCCGGGCCCCGCGACTCCGGTACGCGGCGGATGGCGATCACCATGGCGCCCAGGGCGAGAGGCACACTCAACAGGAACACCCACCGCCACGACGCGGCGTCGACCAGGTAGCCGCCGACGAAGGGCCCCAAAGCACTGGTGGCACCGGACATCCCGGCCCACAGTCCGATCGCGGCACCGCGATCCGACGGCGCGATCTCGGCATTGATCAGCGCCAGACTGCCGGGAACCACCGCGGCCGCGGCCGCGCCCTGGACGAGTCGCGCCAGAACCAGCCATTCGATGTCCGGGGCCAGCCCGCACGCGACCGTCGCCACCGCGAACACGCCGAGCCCGCAGACGAAGACGCGGCGTCGTCCGTATCGATCGCCGGCGACACCACCGAGCAGCAGTAGCGAACTCAGGGTCAGCAGGTAGCCGTCGAGGATCCACTGCTGGCCCTGCAGACCGGTGTCGAGGTCGCGGGCGATCGACGGCAGCGCCACGTTCACGACCGTGCCGTCGAGAAACGCGACGCCGGAACCGAGAACCGCCGCGACGATCAGCCAGCGGCCTGCCGGTGACGCGGCCGGCACGCCGATCGGCTCCGCCTCGGCAGGGCTGCTCTCGGACATGTGGGGCCTCCCGGCAGGTCGCGTGCTACCCAGGATCGTGGGTCGACCGGACTCGCGCAACCACCACTCGGCGTGCGCGGATCGGCGACGCCCAGGCCTCGAGTGACATGTCGACGTCAGAGAACTGCGGCATGTCGACGGGAACGCCGAGCGCGGCACCCAGTCCGTGCGCCAGTGGCCGGTCGCCGGCGAAGCCTCCCGCGCCGTGCAGAAAGATCAGTTGCTCTTCGCCCATATCGAGACCACTGCGGCGCGCGCCCGTTCTCATCGGTCGGTCGACGCCGCGCCCGAACCGGCGGCCGGGCAGCTGGCTCACTTCAGCTTCGCCGCAAGCCAATCCACGGTCTGCATGCCGAACAGGTCGGTGCCCCAGCCGTACAGGTTGGTGAAGAACCGCACCAGGCTGCAGTCGGTGGGCTGGTAGTCGACCTGCGTGCCGCCGCGGCGGTAGTCGGCGACGAGTTGCCGCGAGTCGGCGGCGGGTACCAGCGACATCGGTGAGTCGTCGGCGACGCAGGAGGCGACCAGGACCGGGGCGGCAGGCGCCTTGTTGCCCAGCCGGTTGTCGCGGTAGACGGACTGGAAGTCGGCGATGTCGGCCGGGTTCTGACCGCTCTTGAAGAGGGCACTCATCGGCACGAACGGCATCGTGAAGTAGGCCGGGGTCTGACACTGGGTGCGGAAGACGTCGGCGATGGCCTTGCCTGCCGGGGTGAACTTCTCGTCGAGCTTCATCTCCGGATACCGCGGCTCGAGGCCGAGGAGTGTCGCGAGGACGAACGCCGAGCCGACCGACCCGTCCGCGGTGCGGATGAAGCTCTTCTGGTCGACGACCATGCCCTCGAGCACCACACCTTTGATGTTCAGCTCGGGCGCATAGTTTTTCGCACTCTCCGCGGCGAAGGCCGCGCCGACGCCGCCACCGGCGATGCCGAACACACCGAGCGCGGACTTCGGCGAGAGTTCGGTGTCCTCATGCCGCAGGGCGGCCCGCAGGCCGTCGAGCAGCGCGTTGCCGGCGAATTTTCCGGCGAAGACACCGTGGGGTTTCGGGTCGCCGTCGTTGCCGACGTCGCTCATCATCACCGCGTACCCCTTGCCGAAGAACTGGGCCAGCGGCCCGAGCGCCGACCACGAGGCACCGTCCATCGGATCGCCGCCGGTCCACATGGTGGAGGGGTGACAGTAGGCGCCGACGCTGTCGTTGGCCAGCTGGTAGCCGACGACGGGACGCGTGGCGTCGGAACGCCCGTCGCGCGGGATCATCAGGATGCCCGTGGAGATCTCGGGCTCGTCGTGCAGCCCGCGCGTCACATACATCAGCTTGTAGGCGTCGAGCTTGCCCGGGCGGACACCCATGAACTGCACGGCAACCTTCTTGGCCTTCAACACATCCCCCGGCTTCTCCGTACCGCGCAGGCGCGGCTCGTCGTAGAAGGGGTCGCCGGAGACCAACGGGTCGATGACTTCCTGCGGACTCGCGAGACGGCCGTCCCGCAGCGCGCCGATCACGAAGCCGTTGACCACCTCGTCGATCCCGGGGGTCCGGTTGGGCGGTGCGGCAGCGGCCGGGGCGACCAGACCGACTCCCGACACCAGCACGGCGATCATCGCCGCGACGGTGATCCGAAGGTACAGACGCGCAGAGCGTGAAATCACTGGTAGGTCACCTTGATCGAGTTGAGGGCCGACTGCAGCAGTGGCAGCAGGTTGCGGGTGGGGCGGTGGGTTTCCATCTGCTCGAAATACGGTTTGCTCATGGCCGCACGCAGCTCGGGCCAGTGATGTTCGACCTGCGTTCGGTACTTCGGCAGCAACTGATCGGTGATGTAGATCCACCGGTCCTCATAGACCGACCAATTCCATACGGGCAGAGGAAGACTCAATGTCGCACGACGACCGTCGGGTGCACGGCCGGTCGCCGTCATCGGTCGGAACGAGCGCGGTGGGACGACACCGGCCACCGACGGTGCCGCGGCGACGGTGCTCCCGTAGGTCATCGCCTCACCGACCTCGCCGCGGTAGGAGCGCGTCGCGTCCCACTGGTTCTTGATGACCTCGCCCTGCTCACGACGCAGCAACCTCGCATTGCCCGCGGCGACGGCCGCCGGCTCCTTCGACGCGATGCCGGTCCAGGCCGCCATGATCTCGTCGTCGAAGATGCCCGCCTCGTTCATCTCGCGCAGCGCGGGCAGGCCACCGACGACGTACGCCCGGTGCATCGGCATGAGGTCGGAGAAGATGTTCTTCTGCATCACCAGGATCTGCCCCTGGACCTTCCGCAGATCGTCCGCCGTGATCTTTGCCCCCACCTGGGCCAGGGCGCGGAGCCCACGCGGAAGGCGTTCCACCGCCGCAGGTCCGGCGAGCTCGTTGGCGCGCGCGACGATCGCGTGGGCGACCGGCTGCAACCGGCTGAACTCGAAGATGTCGGTGGCGTCCTTGTAGTCGAGAAGACCACCGCCGAAGTCGCCGCCGACGAGTCCCCCCATGCCGGCCCACTGCAGCTCGCGGTGAGCGAGCTGCAGGTCCTCGTAGTAGCGGTAGGACTTGAGGAGGTTGTGGTGGTTCGCGCCGACCCCGGTGCGCGGGTCCCACGACGCCAGGTCGATCCCCGCTCTCGTCGTGGTCTCGACGAGCCAGTACTGGAACAGCAACGCGCGGTAGTTCGTCGGGGCCAGGCCACGTTCACGCGCCTGGTCGACCAACGCCTTCAACGCCCGCGGATCGGTCGGCAACGCCGGGTGCACGCCACCGGGGCCGCGCGAGGCGTCGCGATTGAGTAGCGGCAGGTTCACGTACGGCGCAAGGGAATCGGCGGTTGCGACACCGCCGCCGATGAACGTCCCCACCGAAATGACCATCGACACCAAGGCGCCCACCGACACCCGCACGATCCTGTTCACTTAGCCCCACCGTCCCCCAGCGGCCGATCACGGCCGAATCACACGCAGATAACGTGAGGAACTCTAAGCAGTGGAGCCTGAGACGGCAATTCGGCCGCGTCTCGCGGAGTACCTCGCCTCCGCAGAAGGAGCCGTCAGGACTCGAGCAGAGACTTGAGCCGGGCGAGATCCTCGGCCACCATGCCGGCGTCACGATCGAACTCGTCGTCGGACATGGCCAGCTGGCGCAGGGTGAACACCACTTCGGCACCGTCCGGATGCGCCAGCACCCGCAGCGGATTGTGGACGACATCTCCGTCGGGGAGGGTGACGTCGTGGTCGACGACGCCGAGCGTGTTCCGTGGGACGAACCGGACCGTCACCGTGCCCATCGGCGCGTCGGCGACCCACACCTCGCCCTGCCGCCTGACTTCCGTACCGGCCAGCCCCGCAGCCCATTTCGGGAGATTCTCAGGCTCGGCGACGAAGTCGTAGACGACCTCGACGGGTACGGGAATCACGATGCTCACATGCCGGCTACGCATCCGCCCACGCTACTCGCCCGACACACCGACTCGGGCGTCGTCCGACCGGGCCGGTTCGATGCGGTGGCGGGCCAGGAGTAGCACGGTCGACGGGACACCGGCCCCAGCTGCTCGAGGTTGACCAAGGAAGCCATATCGCCCTGTCGGCGATATCCGCGTCGGTGACCCTTTGACGCACGTTCGGTTCCTCGGCGACGGAGAAACGGGCGAGCTGAGAAGCGGGCGAACGGAGGTCTAATCCAGTAGTTCGCTGCAGAGCCCCTCGCGGATGTGTCCGGAACGTCACGAACTTTGTGTGAATCAACACCCGACCCGGTAGGCGTGTGATCTCTACCATGGGTCAGATGATCAAGCGGCTGAGTGTTTCTGTTCTGTGTCTGATAGCTGCGGCCACGGGGGCGGTGGTGACCGGAACCCCGGCTGCGCAGGCCGCACCGTGCTCCGACGTCGAGGTGGTGTTCGCGCGCGGCACCGTCGAGACGGCACCGCCCCTCGGCCTGACCGGGCTCTCGTTCGTCGAGGCCGTCCGGTCGCAGCTGCCCGGCCGCTCGGTGGCGGCCTACGGGGTGCCATACCCGGCGAGCGACCAGTTCAACAACCGGCTGAAGTTCGCGCAGACCGTCGCCGACGGCGTGCGCGCCACACAAAATCGCGTGAAGTACCTGGCGGCGACGTGCCCCGGCACCAAGGTCGTACTCGGCGGCTACTCGCAGGGCGCCGTCGTCGCAGGCTATTCGGTCCACTCGGGACTGGACCTTCCGGCGCGCTACGCCGCGTACGACCGATACGTGCCGCCGCCCCTGCCTGCCGCACTCTCACGCAACGTCGCCGCGATCGTCCTGTTCGGCACACCGTCGGACCGGTTCATCACCGACATCGGCGCGCCGCCGGTCAAGGTCGCCGCACCGTATCGCGGCAAGACGGTGCGCTACTGCGTCGCCGGTGACACCATCTGCGACGGGTCTCCGGTCGGCGGCCCCAATGCGCTGCACGTGCTGTACTCCGTCAACGGTATGACCCTCGACGGCGCGCGCTACGTGGCGCGGCACGTCTGAGGACCGTCGGCCGGGAAACGCGACAATTCGGCGCCTCATACGGCTCGTACCGCAGCCGGACACATCCCTTGCATGAGTTGTATCGATCACAAGCTCCCCGTACGGTTGACTGCAGCGGTTCAGCCACAGCTGCGGGTGGGCGGAACCGCTTCGCAGCCTCTGCAGGCACACCGCCCCTTGACGACATCACTCGAGCGAGCGAGACGGACAGGGATATGGGCTTCACTACCGATACCTCGTTGTACTCCGCACCCGACGGGCGGACGGCCACCACCGCTGACGCGCCACTGTCCAGCGCCATCAGCACTGAATCTTCTTGCGTACATCGCTTTCTCAAAGACATCGATCTGGCCACGATCTCTGAGTTCGAGGCGGCACTCGAGCACGTGTCGGCGAGACGAGTCGCCAAGGTGGTGCTCGACCTCACCAAGGTCGGGTTCATCGGCGCCTGCGGACTCGAAATGCTGGAACGGTATTGCACAGAAGCGCAGCAATCGGACCTGAAGATCGCGCTTGCGTGTGATCGCGCAGTCGAGCGGCACGTGCGGTTGCTCGAGATCCCGGTGGACATCTACGCCTCCGTCGATGCGGCATGCGCGCCGATGGATCAGCGTCGCTGACCACTCGCGCCCATCCGAACCGAAAGCGCTTCTGACTCCGACCCCAGGACGAGATGCCTCAGGATCCTCGGCGGTTGATGGCACCACAGCTCGTCTCGCCGGCCCCTGAGGCCGGCCGAAGAGCTGTGGTCACATCATGTTTCCCGCTGAGGACGCACCGAACTAGTGTTCACCGTGGTGGCCACGTCCGGGCAATGAGAGGTGCGGAACGAATGTCGGTGGAAAACGGCGAGGACTTCGAGGCGCTCCTGACGTACCTGCGCGACACGCGCGGATTCGATTTCACGGGATACAAGCGGACCTCGCTGATGCGGCGGGTCCACCACCGGATGGGTCAGGTGGGGATCGAGAGCTTCACCGAGTACCTCGACCACCTCCAGGCCAGCGCCGACGAGTTCGGTGCCCTGTTCAACACGATCCTCATCAACGTCACGGCATTCTTCCGCGACGAGGACGCGTGGCAGAGCCTGCGGAACACCGTGATCCCGCAGCTGCTCGCCCAACGCGGGCCCGACGACCCGATCCGCGTCTGGAGCGCCGGCTGCGCCTCAGGTCAGGAGGCCTACTCGCTGGCGATGTTGCTGGCCGAGGCGGTGGGCGCCGAGAGCTTCCGCCAGCGCGTGAAGATCTACGCCACCGACATCGACGAAGAGGCACTGGACGAGGCACGGCAGGCGTCCTACGACCGTCGTGCTGTCGAGAACATCCCGCCCGACCTACTCGAGGCGTACTTCGAGAAGGACGGCTCGCGCTACGTCTTCACCAAGGAACTGCGACGAGGGGTGATCTTCGGCCGCAACGATCTGGTCCAGGATGCCCCGATCTCGCGGATCGATCTCCTGGTCTGCCGCAACACGCTCATGTACTTCAACGCCGAAACCCAACGACGGGTCCTCGGACGCCTGCATTTTGCGCTGGCCCCGCAGGGCATCCTGTTCCTGGGCCACGCCGAGATGCTGCTCAGCCACAGTGACCGGTTCACGCCCTTCGACCTCAAGAACCGTCTGTTCCGAAAGTCTGCCAGGTTCCGTGGCGCGATCGGGAACCTGCCGGTCGAGTCCGAACTGGCCGCGAGTCCCGAGGCCGGCGGATTGTCGTCGCTACGCGACCTCGCCTTCCGGCACAGCCCCGTCGCGCAGCTGGTGGTGACCGGAGACGACACCGTTGCGATGGTCAATCAGCAAGCCGAGCTGATGTTCGGCCTCTCCGGCCGGGACATCGGTCGCCTTCTGCGCGACCTCGAGGTGTCCTACCGCCCGACCGAACTCCGCGGATACGTCGAACAGGCGAAGGTCGAGCGACGATCGTCCCGAATCCGGGACGTGGAGTGGTCAATTCAGGGCGGCCAGTCGATCTGGCTCGAGGTACACATCAATCCTCTCGTCGACGCAGAGAACGGCCTGCTCGGGGTGGCGGTCGCCTTCTTCGACGTCAGCGCCATGCGCGCACTGCTCGACAAGCTGGAGGACGCGAACCGGCAACTCGAGACCGCATATGAGGAGTTGCAGTCCACCAACGAAGAGCTCGAGACCACCAATGAGGAATTGCAGTCGACGGTAGAGGAATTGGAGACCACGAACGAAGAACTGCAGTCGACCAACGAAGAGTTGGAAACGATGAACGAGGAGCTCCAATCCACCAATGATGAACTCCAGGCGATCAATTCGACCCTCGGAGAACGGACGGTCGAGCTCAGCGATGCGCGCGAGTTCTTCGACTCGATCATCAATTCGGCCGAGATCGGCATCATCGTCGTCGACCGTGACATGCGGATCACCGTGTGGAACCTCGCGTCCGAGGAGATGTGGGGCGTCTCGGCGGCGGAAACAACCGGACAACCCCTTCTCGGGCTCGACATCGGCCTGCCCACCGAAGATCTGCGACCGATGGTCGGCAACGCCTTCGTGGATCCGTCCTATACGGATTCACGTGAACTCGACGCCATCAACAGGCGTGGCCGCACAGTGCGGATCCGTATTCGCTGCAGCCCTTTCCGCTCCCGCAATCACGCCATCCGCGGCGCGATGCTCGTCGTCGAATCCGTCGAATCCGTCGAGGCGGCCGGGCACGGAGACAGCGACGAGGTACCCACGCCATGACGAGCCGCGGCGACCGAACACGATCCGAGGGGAGCCGATGCGCCCCTGAACGAATACGTGGCGGCGCCGCGGGGTATCACCTCCGGCGAAAGACACCAACGCTTCGAGGTGAAACTGATGAGCAGCGATGATCTCTCTGTACGGGCACTACGACGTGAGTCCGCGACGGTGCTCGTCGTCTCCGGGGTGCTCGACTCGTCCACCTATCTGGAGGTCCGCGACGCGGTCGTGAAGGCAGCAACCGACGCGCCCGAATGCCTCATCGTGGACGTACGTGAACTTCGGGCCCCCTCGAGCTCTGCGTGGTCTGTCCTGACCAGCGCGGCCTGGCTGGTCCGTGAATGGCCGAACGTACCCATCGCCGCCGTCGCCGATCAGATCCGCATGCGCGAGCTGATCCGGGGCGGCATCACCCGCTACGTCCCCGCGTACTCGTCGCTGGATTCCGCGCTCGATCACATCGGGGACCACCAGGCCACCCGGGTGACACATCGCACCCGAACCACCGTTCCGCGCTACATCGGCTCCCCGGTGGCAGCAGCGCGCGGCATCGTCGTCGACACCGTCGAGGAGTGGAACATCGACTACTCCGCATTGGCCTCGCTGCTGACGACGATCCTGGTGAGCAACGTCCTGGCGCACACGCACAGTGACCCCGACATCCGCGTAGAGGTGCACGGAAATACTCGGCTGATCGTGGCGGTCAGTGACGAGAGTGCCGATCTGCCGCTGCGGGCCGAGGACACCAGTGGTCATACCCCGGTCGCATCCGGGCTCGCCCTCCTGACGTCTCTGACACGTCACTGGGGATGCACACCGACGGCCGGCGGCAAAACGGTATGGGCGGTCGCCGGGCCCGGCGAAGTCGCCCGCTTCTCCGAGTCGATGCCGTCAAGGCCGGACTGAGTCAGTCCTCTCCGTTGGTGAAGAGCAACTCCGACAGCCGCCCGCGCAGCACGGCGGCGGCGTGACGCGATTCCTCGGCGGTGCGGTTGTACCTGTCCTGCAACGTCCCCGCAGACACCTTGGCTGCGAGGCTCTCCGCGAGCTCCGCCTTCTCCTGCAGGGACCGAACCGCCATGCCCAGGGCCGAGTCGATCTCGGCCGACCGCGCGTGCAACAGTGCATCGGCGGTCCAGGCATGTCCGATACGACACCGAAAATTGTGCTCGTCGATCGCCATGAGTCCCCCATGACAGTCGGGACACACGTAGTTGGTGGGCGGGCCGAGATTCTCTGAATCGACGGGTGCAGCGAATGCACTACCCATCGCGATACGGTTCTCGATCTCGAGGAGCCTGTCTGCTTCCATGCTGGACTCCGTGAATTGGCGCCGACCGAGGTCGGCCAGAACTTTTGCGGCGACCGCCGCCGTCACGACGTGATCGAGCCGGATGCGTTCGATCGCGTTCATCGGAAGGGCCGGGAAAGCTGCGTCGTCGGGATCCTGTGCCATGGTGACTCCACCGCGAGCTCGGATGGCGCCCAGCCCGTTCACTCCGTCGTCCAATGCGCCCGAGAGCAACACACCGGTCCCCAGCGGACCCGCATACAGGGCCACCGAACGAAAGAGTGCGTTGATCGACGGTCGGTGTCTGTTCTCGGTGGGACCGTCGGCCACGGCAACCCGATCCTCGTGAAGGAGCAGATGCCGGTCCGGAACGCAGACATAGATGGTGCCGCCTTCGACCTTCATGCCGTTCTCGGCGGCGACGGCCGGTAACGGTCCCGCCCGGTCGAGGATGCTCGGCAACGCACTCGGCACACCGATCGGCATGTGCAAGACCACGAAGATCGCCTGTGGAAGATCGTCGGGCAATTCCGCCACGAGCGTCGAGAGTGCTTCGACTCCGCCCGCGGAGGCACCGATGGCCACGACCTGTTGCTGTGTCATGCGCACGGCGTACCCCGGATCGTCGTCCTGCAATCTGGCGGGTGGTGTGTCGCCCCGACGGAGAGGCGTCATCGCTCAGCGTACGCCGCTGACCAGTGGATCACCGGGCCATGCGGTCACCGGGCCATGCGGTCACCCGGCGAGGAGCGCGACGATCGCGCGCGCCAGTCCGCGGCGCGCCAGCTGCTGGTCCTGGAAGCTGCCGAGCTGCTTCTCCGACACCAGGCCACGCATCGCCCCGGGAAGAAATGCCGCGACTTCCCTGACCCGCACGGGGTCGACATCGAGGTCGGCGAAGGCGCGTTGGCAGCAATCAACCCACGACGGCCCCCACGACGAGAGCTCGGCCGCGGACTTCGGGAAGAGCCGCCGCAAGTCGTCGGGATCGCGAGGAAGAGCGGCACGCAATGTCTCGATGGCCCGCGACTCGGGCGCCGTCAGGCCCTCGTACATCAGATCGACGATCGCTTCGACGCGATCGGGCAGTGGCGCTTCGGGTTTCACACTCACCGGGAGGTCGCCGCGATGCTCGGCGGTGCGGTGCAGCACGGCCGCCCAGAGGCCGTCGATGTCGCCGAACTGGTACTTGATCGCGCCCCACGTGGCACCGATGTCCTTGGCGATGCGGTTCCCCGACACCGCCGCAGGGTCCCCCGAGGCCAGCGAGGCGAGGGCGGCGTCGAGCATCGCGTCCCGGGTGGCCTGACCGCGACGATTGGCCCGCCGGGACCCGACGGACGGGGTGCGGCTCTCGGCAGGCGGCATGGTCGCCGATGGTAGTCGTTCGGTTCCGGCACACACGCGCAGGTTTGACCCCGCACCCGTGCGGTTACTCGGACATCCAAGGAAGTTCCGGAAACGGATGAAACACCGAGCCACATTTTGTATCATCAGCCGAGACACTGTGACGCGGGTTACACGGCAGCGATGCCTGGAGGACAAGATGAACGCAAGTGGTGGCATAGGTGCCGCTCGGTACGCATTGTCCGGCCTGAGGCCCGCCGAGGCGCGCCGCCGACTGCGGAACCGTCAGTACATCGATTCGCTGTTCAACTCGCGGGAGCCCGAACGCACGTCATGGGCGGTCACCGCCGACGGCGCCCGGCTCCGGGTGCAGCACCACGGCCCCGCCGGCGCGCCCGTACTCGTGCTCGTCCACGGGTGGTCGTGCTGCATCGAATACTGGAACCCGCAGATCAACGCACTCTCCGAGCGCTATCACGTGATCGCCTACGACCAGCGCGGACACGGCGACAGCACCTGGGGCAAAAGGAAATTCGACGCCGACGTCCTGGCCGACGACCTCCAGACCGTGGTCTCCCAGACCGTCCCGCAGACATCGAAAGCCGTCTTCGTCGGCCACAGCATGGGTGGCATCACCCTGCAGTCGTGGGCGCACCGCCATCGCGAGCAGGCCGAATCACGCGCCGCCGCAATGGTCCTCGCCAACACCACCTGGGGCGGGATCGCCACCGAGAGCCGGGTGATCCCGCTTCTCAACGATCCGGTCAAGGCCCCGCTGTGGATCGCCCAACTGGTCTTGTCGATGCCCATCCCCTTACCCGGCGATCGGTTCACGCGCAGCGTTCTCCGCCACCGCGTCCTCAACGGGCGGTCGGCGACAATCGATCACGCCGCGTTCGTACTCGCCATGACCCGCTCGTGCGCACCGAGCTCCCGCGCGAAATCCGCTGTCGCGCTACTACAACTCGCACTCGGACCGGCCGGGGCCGACGCCATCACCGTGCCGACCACCGTCATCGGCGGCCGCCACGACCTGCTGCTACCCCACGCGATGACACAGCGCATCGCGCACGCGCTGTCGATCCGTGGGTACCTCGACCGCCTGGTCGTACTCGACACCGGTCATGCCTCCAACATCGAGGCCGCCGAGGATTTCACGGCCGAGGTCCATCGGGTCATGCACGACGCGACTCGCGGAGCCACCGAACTCGCCGGCGCCGCAGGCTGAGGCCGACCGCCGGGACGCACCGGCACAGTTTCACAGAACCCTCTTGCATTCGTGGAGAACGCGTCCTACCGTGGCGGAATGGCGCGAACGCCGCTCTCGATGACACCCACAGGGTGGTTCCAGGTCGCATGGTCGACGGAGATCGCCGTGGGCACGGTCCACACGATGAAGTACTTCGGCCGCGACATGGTCGCGTGGCGGTCGGCGTCGGGTCGGGTGTCGGTCTTCGACGCCTACTGCGAGCATCTCGGAGCGCATCTGGGCCACGGCGGTCACGTCGAAGGCGAGAGTCTAGTGTGCCCGTTCCACGGCTGGGAATGGAACCGCGAAGGCCGCAACGTCTGCATCCCGTACGAGAAGCACCCCAACAAGGGTCGTCGAATCCGCAGCTACCCAGTCGTCGAACGCAATGAGGCCGTGTGGATCTGGCATGACACGCAGGGCAGGCCCCCACACTTCGACGTGCCGGACATCTTCGCCGACTTCGACGACGACCGCACCGCCGCCGACTATTACCCACCCGTGCCCGCGGCCACCCTGTTCCGGCCCGGCCTGGAGATCCACCCGCAGTACATCATGGAGAACGGCGTCGACTTCGCCCACTTCAAGTTCGTCCACAAGACCCCGTTCATGCCGGAGTTCACGCGCCACGACTTCGGCGGCCCGGTGTCCTACGTGGACTTCACGATAGCTTTCGAGGAAGGCGCAACGCTCGAAAGCGCCACCAGCGGCGTCGAATCCATCAACGCGGGACTGGGCTGTTCGGTCACCAAGAGCTGGGGCATGGTCGACAACCGCACCATGCCGGCGGTGACCCCGGTCGACGAACACACCTCCGACATCCGTTTCACGGTGTGGATCGGACGCAAACCGGGCGAGGAGTCCGGCGAGCTGTCCCGCTACGGAAAGACGATGGCGGACCTGGTGATCGAACAGTTCGCACTCGACATCGACATCTGGGCACACCAGCGCTACTCCGACCCACCAGCGCTGTCTCGCAAGGAGTTCGAGGGTTTCACCGCGCTGCGCACGTGGGCGCGCCAGTTCTACCCCGACGGCGGACCGTCCGGCGTGGACCCGGAACGGCCGGAGACCGGCGAAATCCGCCCCGCCGGCGACGACTACGTCCGCATCCGCCGTTCCGAACTCGACGAGCTGCGCGCCGCCGCCGCACAGCCCTGACCCGCCCGAGCATCGAAGGGAAATTCCCATGACCGCACCCACCCGCATCCGGGTCTTCCAAGTCGCGACCGGAAACCTGGGCACCGAGATGATCAGCCGGGTCCGCGATCATCCGGACCTCGAACTCGTTGGCCTGCATTGCTATACACCGGCCAAGATCGGCCGGGACGCCGGTGAGATCGTCGGGCTCGACCCGGTGGGAGTGGTCGCCACCGGCACCGTCGACGACATCATCGCCGCACGGCCCGACGTGCTGACGTTCCATGGCGTCTTTCCCGACGAGGACCTCTACGTCGCGGTCCTCGAGGCCGGGATCAACATCGTGACCACCGCGGACTGGATCACCGGCTTCCACCGGGACACCAACCATCCACACCACTCGGGACGCAAGGTCAGCGAGATCATCGCCGAGGCATGCGAGCGCGGGGGTGCCACCTTCTACGGAACCGGCATGAACCCCGGCCTGGCGCAGATCCTCGGCATCGTGCACACCGCCGACGTCGCCGACATCGAGAACGTCACCGTCACCGAATCGGTCGACGTCTCCTGCCACCACTCCGTCGACACCTGGAAGGCGGTCGGATACGGGCTGCCCGTCAGCGATCCCAGCATTCCGGAGTCGTTGCACAAATACACTGCGGTGTTTGCCGATTCGGTCTATCTGATGGCCGATGCCTTCGACCTCGAGCTCGACGAGGTGACGTTCTCCTATGAACTCGGCGCGTGTACCAAGGACGTCGACCTGGGCTGGTACCAGCTGCCCGAGGGCTCGCTCGGTGGCAGCTACATCAAGTACCAGGGCATGGTCGACGGGGTGCCGCGCGTCGAATCCCATCTGGAGTGGCAGATGACGCCGCACACCGATCCGTCGTGGAACATCCAGGCCTGCTACATCACCCAGGTCACCGGTGACCCCAACATCTACTCCAAGCACATGATCTTCCCGCGCAAGGGATTCGACCTGTCCAAGCCGGAGAACTTCGCGTCGATCGGCATGACCGTCACCGGCCTGCCCGCGCTCAACTCGATCCGGTCGGTCGTGCAGGCGCCTCCCGGCATCGTGACCAGTGCCGATCTGCCGCTGCGATCCTTCGCCGGGCGCTTCAAGGTCTGAGGGGTCCCGCTCTCACCCGTGCCACTCGGCCAGCCGCGCGGAGTACGTCGGTGATCTCCGCGCGGGCGGCTGCGTCGCCTCGGCGGTGCCGCCGAGTTCGAATCCGTGGGCGTACCAACCGGGTAGGCCGAACACGTGGCCTACGCCCGGGTAGGTGCCCGGACCTCAGCCCAGGTCGATGGGAACCCCGGTCAGCTCCGCGCCGATGTCCCACAGCCGCGCGGCGACCTCCCGGTCGGTCGCCTTGACCGACGGTTCCACCAGCACCGGCGCACCGGCGAGACCGAAACTTCCGATGGGCCCGTAGTATTCGCCGCCCCGGGCCTTCGGGTCGGTGGCCGCGCGCAGGATGGGCAACGCACCATCCGGCGGATCCATGATGAATCGGTCGGTGAGCCAGCGCAGCGACGGCGCGTGATAGGCCCACTGCAGAAAGCGGCTCTGCTCGCGCATCACACCGGTGCGGGTGCCGCCGGGGTGCGCCGCCAGCGAGATCGCCTTCACCCCTGCGTCGCTGAGGCGTCGATCCAATTCGAGGGCGAACAGCATCTGTGCGAGCTTGGCTCGCGAATACGCACCCGCACTGGAGAATGTGCGCTCCATCTGCAGGTCGTCGAAGTCGATGTTCCCGGCGCGGTGCGCGTGGCTGCCGACGGTGACGATGCGGGCAGCGTCGGCGCCGAGCAGCCGGTCCATCAGCAGACCGGTCAACGCGTAGTGGCCCAGATAGTTTGTGCCGAAATCCATTTCGAAACCATCCGGGGTCAGCTCGCGGCGGGCACGCATGACGCCTGCGTTGTTCACGAGCAGATCGATGGTCAGGTGACGGCCGCGGATCTCGTCCGCGGCGGCGTGTACCGAGTCCAGGCTCGCGAGGTCGAGCTCGACGATCTCCACCTCGGCGCCGGGAACCCGGCCGACGATGTCGTCCCGGGCCGCGACCGAAGTCTCGGGATTCCGGCAGGCCAACACGACGGTCGCACCGAGCGTCGCCATCCCGAGCGCGACCTCGCGGCCGATACCCGAGTTCGCGCCCGTGACCACCGCGATCCGCCCGGTCTGCGGCGGCGCATCGGCCAATGTCCATCCCGACTTCACTGATGTCCCCCTCTGACCCGTCCGCGCACCGCACGCTGTCGGATTCGACGCTGTTGTTCGTATCACATCCGAGGTGACAGATCAGGTCGAGACGTCACATTGCGGGACCTCGGCGACGCCGGACCACAGGCCCGGACCGGCGCCGACGAGGTACATCTGCGATGCGGCGAGGAGGCGTCAGACGCTCACGGCCTCCGGGGTGGCGCCGCTGAACCGTCCGGCCGGCGCGAAGCGGGCGAGGACCTCATCGTGCGGCTCCCCTGCCACCGCAGAGATGAAGCCCTCGACGTCCTCACGAGTCCGCAGGCCGAGCAGCGGACCGGGTTCGGAGAGCAGGCCGAACAATGCCGACGCGATCTGCGGACTGACCGCGGCAGCCGGAAACGACAACTCCAGGTGCGTCGCGTAGTCGGGATCGCCGAGGTACAGGCGGGTGACCTCGACGGATGCGCGTCCGCGGCGCTCCCAGTGCTTCTCGAATTCAGCCGACAACCAGTCGGCGGTGAACGGGCCCTCATGGCTGCGGGCCGCCTTGACCAGCTCGGCGACCTGGATAAGCGTGTTCTGCGCTCCCTGGCCTGCTACGGGATCGACAGCGATCGCGGTGTCGCCGATCGCGGCAACCGCGTGACCGCCGGACGTGGTCGCCACCGCCTTTCGCACCGTCGGGGTGACGGCACCGGAGAGCCACGACACCGGGTCGGAGGAGATGACACGCAGCTTCTCGATGACCGGGGCGTCCTCTGGGAAGTATTCGGCGAAGATGTCGACGATCGTCGACCGAGCCGACGCGGCGTCGTGCACGTCGTCGATTCGCGGCGCCCACGCGCCGGTCGGCTTGGCGAAGACGATGAACGACCACGTCGCGCCCGCATCCTTGTGCAGGAACGGTCCGACGAAGATCTCGCCGTTCTCGCTGTCGAGGTTGAACAGCGAATGTCCGCCGCCCTGGCTGCTGCGGTAGGCGAAGGTGTCGGGTCCGTGGTCGAGTCCGGTGAGGGTGACCTGGAGCAGCCGGCGCTGCGGTTCGCGGTAATGGGTGCGTGACTCGTCCACCGGGAACAGCGTCGACAATCCGCCCTTGCCGGTGGCGACGAGAGTGAGGTCGGCATCGGCGGCGATCGCATCGAGACGGTCGACGTCGACCTGCCCGACCTCGAATCGGCCGCCACGATCCACGAAGCGGCCCAACCGGTCGTCGGCGCGGAGTCGAAGGTCGACAGCCTGGGCGACGTAGCCGTAGTCGGGGTTGAACTCGAGCACCCGTTGTCTCTCCTCGCCGACTCCGGAGTACAGCCGCGCACTGATGCCGGTGGTGTTGCCGACCTCGTAGAGGTCTTCGACGATCTCGGCGTCCCATTCGCGGGACTTGCCGAACAGCACACCGACGCCGGTCGGCGGCACCTCGTCGCGCAACGATTCCCGGTCGCGGTCGCTGTAGAGCGTGACGTCGAATCCGGCGTCGACGAAGCCGAGTGCTGCGCTCGTCCCGGCCAGTCCGGCCCCGATGATCGCGACCGATCGTCGTGTGGTCATGTGCGTCTCCCCTGGTTGTCTGCGTGGAATGGCTGTCCGACAGCGTGCCGGGGGGATCGGTACCGCTGAAGGGTTAGACGCAGGGAGAACGAATGGGGCGACACGACGACGCGCCGAGAGCTCGGCGGGTCACCGGCTCACGAGCGGTCGCGACGAACCCGGTACCTCTCGTAGACGATGCGGGAGTCGAACGTCCGGGTCTCGACGAGGTCGAGCTCGACGGGCTCGGCAACCGGCGGGAAGAACGGAGTGCCGCCGCCCAGGACGATCGGGTAGCGGAACATGCGCAGCTCGTCGACCAGCCCGAGTTCGATGGCGGCCGACGCCAGACCTGCGCCACCGATCTCGACGTCCTTGTCGGTCGAGTCCTGAGTCTCCGCGATCTCCTCGGCGAGCGACTTCCTGGCGAGGCGGGCGTTTCCCTCGACCTCGCGGAGGGTTCGGCTGAAGACGACCTTCGGCAGTGCGCTCCAGATGTCGGCGAATGCGGAGTTCGGCTCGTCGTGGCGCATCGCCGGGTCGGTCTCCCACGGCAGCATCGTCTCGTAGAGCCGACGGCCGAGCACACAGGCACCGAGCTCACGCACCCGTCCGGTGTGGAACTCGAACAGCTCGTCGGTGGGTCCTCCCCAGCCGATGCCACCCTCGCGGTCGGTGATGAATCCATCTGCCGACACACTCATCGAGAAGATCAGCATGGGACGGCTCCTCGTGCGGTCCGGGCGGGGTGATCTCCGGGATCCTACGGCCGTCACCGCGTCGAGATGAGGGACTTCGCCGACAGAGGAGACCTGCGAGGAAGCTGTGAGGTCGGCCGACACCCCCCGTGCAGGCGGCATCGGTGGCTCTCCGGCAAGTACCATCGCCCTCTGTGCGTACGCCCCTACCCGAAGTGACCCCGGTCGCGACGCCCAACGAGGACGCCGCGACCGGAAACACCTCGGGCTACCGACTCGACCTGGACGGGCTACGCGGCATCGCCATCGCACTCGTGGCGATCTTCCACGTCTGGTTCGGCCGGGTCTCCGGTGGCGTCGACGTCTTCCTGACGCTGTCGGGCTACTTCTTCGTCGCGTCGCTCCTCAAACATGTGCTCGCCACCCAACCCGCATCGACGACGTGGCGCGCCGCGGTCAACCCGTGGCCGCGCCTGTGGCGACTGATCCGTCGTCTGCTGCCCGCGCTGCTGCTGGTGCTGGCGTTCGTCGCGGCGATGATCGCGGTGATCATGCCGACGACGCGGTGGGGGCCGCTGGGCGCCGAACTGCAGGCCAGCGCGTTGTACTACCAGAACTGGCATCTGGCCTTCGAGTCGCAGGACTACGCCGCCGCCGACTCCGCGAACAGTCCGCTGCAGCATCTGTGGTCGATGTCGATGCAGGGACAGTTCTTCGTCCTGACCCTGCTGTGCGCGCTGGCGCTCGGCGGTGTGCTGCGCCTCCTCGGCCGGCGGTCGGTGTTCTTCGCCGATCCCAAGGTGGTGCGGTGGATCATCGGGCTCGCCCTGGCCGCGGTGGCGCTGGTGTCGTTCGCCTGGGCCAACTACCGCCACGACATCAATCAGCCGTTCACCTACTACGACACCGTCGCGCGCCTGTGGGAACCGCTGGCCGGCGGGCTGCTCGCGGTCTGGATGCCACGGATCGCGATGTCGCGTGCGGTCCGCAACGTGCTCGGAGTGATCTCCGTCGCCTTGATCGTGACGTGCGGGTGGTGGATCGAAGGGGTGCAGGAGTATCCGGCCGCGTGGGCGCTCGTGCCCGTCGGTGCGACGCTGATGCTGATCTGGGTCGGGTCGTCGAAGACCGCCGGCCCCGATGTCGCCGGTGCCGCAGTCACTCAGTCCGGGTTCAGCCGAGGTCTGGCGCACCCACAGCTGGTGTGGCTCGGGTCGATCGCCTACGCCCTCTACCTCTGGCACTGGCCGCTGCTTATCTTCTACCTGGCGTGGCGCTACCAGGACGACGTGTCGTGGGTCGAGGGCACCGGAATCCTGGCCGTGTCGGTACTGATCGCCTGGCTCACCACCAAATACGTCGAGGCGCCGCTGCGTTCCGGGTCGTCCACACGAAAACGCCCCGAGGACGACGCAGCCGCAACCGGCTCGACGCCCCGGCCCCCGCTCCGGAACACCCGCGGCTACCGCCGCACCCTCCTCGCGCTACTCCTGATCATCACGGTCGCCGCCGGCAGCGCAGCGCTCACCTGGCAGCGCGACGCCGCGAACGCCACCCTCGACACCGAGAACCTCGACCCCCGCCTCTACCCCGGCGCCCGCGCCTTCCTCGACGGCGCCCCGGTACCGAAGGTCACCGCACAGCCCAGCCCCGACGTGGTCGACATGGACTGGCCCATAACCTCCTACGACTCCATCATCAGCGGCTGGAAGGACCCGTCGATCAAGGTCGGGTACTACGGCGACGTGAATGCCACCCGCACCATCGCGCTGGTCGGCGGATCGCATGCCGAACAGTGGATCACCGCGCTCGACGCCATCGGCAAGCGCCACAACTTCCGGGTCACCACCTACCTCAAGGTGGGGTGTGCGCTGACGACCGAACACGTCTTCACGTGGTTCGGGCAGAAGTACTACCAGTGCAACGACTGGTCGCGGCGGGTGATGGAACGCCTCGCCGTGGACAAGCCGGATGTGGTCTTCACCAACAGCACCCGTCCGGTCGAGGCTCCCGGCAAGGGCGACCACGTGCCCAACGACTACAAGGAGATCTTCGCCGAGTTCCGCGACCGCGGACAGCGGGTCATCGGCATCCGCGACAACCCTTGGTCGACAGGCAAACTCAAGCCGCCGGAGTGCCTGGCCAGTGGCCGCAAACCCGAGGTGTGCGGGGTCACGCGCCAACAGGCGATGGCACCCACCGACCCGGCCGCCGAACTGGCCGGGGAGTTCCCGAACATGTCGTTCCTCGACTACACCGACGCCATGTGCGACGACGAGTACTGCCCCGCTGTCGTCGGCAACATCCTGATGTGGCACGACTTCCACCACCTGTCGGCCACCTTCGTGCGCAGCCTCATCCCGGCCATGGAGGCAGATCTACAGAGGACGCTCGGGTGGTGGTGACGCGGTTCGTCGGCTGAGCGTTGCCCACGGGCGCCGTCAGCGAACCGTCGGAGGAGGTGGCGACGAATGACCGGCACGAGCCAATGGCAGCAGCGCGGACGCCGCGAGCACCACCGCCACCCCGACCCACTGCGCGAACACAAGCGATTCGCCGAGGAACGCCAGCGCGGCGAGCACCCCGACCACCGGCTCCAGCAAACCGAGCATGCTCCCGGACACCGGTCCCAGCGCACGGACGGCCAGGTATGCCCCGCCGATCCCCAGCGGCACCATGATCACGCCCTGCACCGCGACCGACACCCACCCCGCTGTGGTGAAGTCCCACTCCGTCGGTGCGACGAGGAGAACCATCCCCGCGGCCAGAGCCGAACCGATGGAGGTGAGCCCGGTGGCGGTCACCACACCGACCCGACGCAGACACGGCTCGCCCACGAGGTAGTACGCCGCGTAGCCGGCTGCGCAGACCAGTGCCAGCAACACCCCGGGCACCACGACATCGCCTCCCCCGGCACCCGCCACCAGTGCCACTCCGACGACCATCAGCCCACACACCGCCCATGACGCCGGCCCCGGGCGGCGTCGGAGCAGTACTGCACTCGCGATCAGCACGAACACCGGTGAGATGTGTGCCAGGACGACGGCGATCTGCGCGCCGGTCAGATTGATCGCGGCGAAAAAACACAGCAACTGGATCGCGAACAGCGGTCCGCACAGAAATGTCAGGGTCAGCGCGTCGCGTGACGAGACTCGGAACCGCCCGGTGACAACCGCCAACCCGAGCAGCAGGAACCCACCGAGGAGGCTCCGCAAGAACACCAGCGCGGTGGGCGAGACCCCGCCCGCGTACCCGGCGGCGGCCACGGTCGGCGTCAGTCCGTAGACCATCGCCGACACGATGCCGCCCGTCCATGCGAGACGCTCCGTTCCGGCTGTACGCGGCGGCGCGCTGTCGGTCAGCGCTTCACCGCCTGCAGGTACACCGTGGTCGCTGTCGTGTAGAAGTCGCGCGCCGACGCGCCCTGCTCGCGGGGCCCGAAGCTGCTGAGCCGGTTCCCACCGAACGGCACATGCGGATCGGCGCCCGCCGTCTCGGAGTTGATGTGCACCATCCCTGCTCCGGCCTCGTCGATCGCGTCGAGGACATCGCCGAGGTCGCTTCCGAAGACGGCCAGCGACAGAGCGAACGGTCCGCTGGCGGCAGCCTCGAGAGCGACATCGATCTGGTCGGTGCGCAGAACCGCAAGCACCGGGCCGAACAGCTCCTCCTGCCACAACTCGGCGTCACACGAGGCGATCTCCAGGACGGTCGGTGCACAATGATGTCCGCGAACACCTTCGGGCACCGACATCCGGCAGATGAGTCGCGCCCCGTGCTCGACCGCCCGCGATGTGGCAGCGTCGACGCGGTCCCGAGCGCTCGCCGAGATCAACGGACCGACGTACGTCGACTCGTCCTCGGGGTCGCCGACGGTCACGCCGGCCATCGCGGCCGTCAACCGTTCGAGGAAGTCGTCGGCGATCGCCGTGTGCAGAACGAGACGCGATGTCGCCGTGCACTTCTGACCCGCGGAACGGAACGCACCGGACACGACCGCGGCGACCGCCGCATCGAGATCGGCGTCGGCCAGGACCACCGCGGCGTTCTTGCCACCCATCTCCGCCTGGACCGGGACGCCCCGGGCGGCACAACGAGCTGCGATGGCCGTGCCCACGGGTGTCGAACCGGTGAAGGTGACCGCGTCGACCTCCGGCGCGCCTACGAGGTGATCGCCGACCTCCGCATCGCCGTGGACCAGCGACAGGACGCCGGCCGGTAGGCCACTCGCCTCCAGTGCACGCATCAGCAGATCCGCGGTCGCCGCCACTGAGGTGGGTGGTTTCCACACGACGGTGTTCCCGTAGACGAGTGCCGGCGCGATCTTCCACGCAGGGATCGCGATCGGGAAGTTGAAGGGGCTGATCACCGCCACCACGCCGAGGGGCCGGTGATCGACGAGGATGCGTTCACCGGCCCGAGGAGAGGCGAACTGGGTTCCCGCCGGCGCATCGGCTTGATGTGCGTGGTACCGCAGGATCTGTGCGGCGCGGGCGAGTTCGCCGCGGCACTCGCCCACCGGCTTGCCCGACTCGCGGGCCATCGTCGGCGCCCAGCCGGCGGCTTCGCCGTCGAGGATGTCGGCGGCACGGAGCAGGTGGGTCGCCCGCTCGTGGATCGGGGTGCGTCGCCACGATCGCCGACGAGCCGTCGCCGATCGGAGGGCCGCATCCACCTGCGCAGTCGACGCGGAACGTCCGGCGGCCACCACCTGATCCGGGTCGTGGGGGCTGGTGCTCGTGAAGTCCGGCCCCTCACCCGCGCTCCATCGTCCTCCGAGGTGATTCTCGAGTTCGAGGATCGCTGTCATCGTGCGGCATCCTTTCCTTGATCGCGGACCAGCACAGTTAGCACGCGTTCGGTCACTTCGAGCAACCGGTCCGCGTCGTCCATCGAGAACGGCAGCGGGGGTCGAACTTTCACGGCGGTACTGCCAAGTCCCGCGGACCCGACCAGTACCCGTTCGTCGCGGAAGGTGTTGATCACCAGGTCGGTGGCGGCCGCGTCGGGCCGCCCGTGCTCATCGAGGACGTCGAGGCCGAGGAAGAGACCCGCGCCGCGCACCTCACCGATGAACGGGCAGTCGGCGGTCAGCCGTCGCAGTTCGGTACGCAGGTGAGCACCGACGCGCTCGGCATTGGCGATCAGGTTCTCGTCGTCGATGACGTCGAGCACGGCATCAGCTGCGGCGATCGCGACCGGGTTTCCGCCAAAAGTGTTGAAATATCTGATCTCCGAGCCGAAGGCCGCGAGCAGCTCCGGGCGTACGACGGTCGCCGCGATCGGCATCCCGTTCCCCATCGGCTTGCCGAGCACGACCATGTCCGGCTCCACACCGTGCCGCGCGAAACCCCACATCCCGGTCCCGAGGCGGCCGAAGCCGGGCTGCACCTCATCGGCGATGTACACGCCGCCGGCAGCACGAACCGCCTCCGCCGCACCTCGCAGGAAACCGGTCGGGCCCGGGATCACGCCGTCGGAGGCGAAGATCGAATCCGCGACGAATGCCGCGACGCCGTGGCCGTGCCGCCCGAGGTCGTCGATGGCGGCACGCACGGCCGCCGGGAACGCGGTGTCGACCTCGTCTGCGGGGAACCGGTGTGGCGCAGGGACCACGCGGACGTCGGTGCCGAGAGGTGCGAAGCCGCCCAGAGACGGCGAGATCGCCGCCGCCGCCGCGGTGGTCCCGTGATAGGCGTTCTCCGTCACGACCACGCCGGTGCCGGGGCGCCGGTGCCGTGCGACGCGCAGCGCGAGATCGATGGCCTCGCTACCCGTGCAGGTGAACATCACATTCGCCAGAGGCGCGGGAAAGGTTGCCAGCAAGCGCTCGGCGTAATCGACCAGATCTGTTCCCAGATAACGTGTGTGGGTGTTGAGTGTGGCGGCCTGCCGGTACTGCGCCTCGACGACACGCGGGTGACAGTGCCCTACCGCCGGCACGTTGTTGTAGGCGTCGAGATACTCGACACCGTCGATGTCGAAGAGTCGGGTGCCAGAACCCCGCACCACATGCACCGGTTCGCGGTAGAACAGCCGGTAGGCCGGACCCAGCGCCCGCGCGCGTCTCTCCTGCAGAGTCATGATGTGGGGCTCGGACATTCGGTTCAACTGTGTACCGGTCATCGCGGTGCACACCTCCTCAACAGGTCGTCGGTGACGGTGCGGCGGTCGGCGGATTGCAGGATCTCCAGCCGCCGCCAGGCCGATGCGGTGTTCCGGAGGATGTAGTCGTCGTTGTCCGGGAAACGCGCCGCACGCCACGATGCGATCGTGATGGCTGTGAGCACACGGGCGATCAGCAACTCATGGAGAAGTTCGATCTCGCTGTCGTACAGAGGGGTTCGCTCGACGTAGCCGAGGATCACATCGGTCGCGGCACCCAGCGGAGTCGCCTGGTCCGCCGCGCTCGGCAGACCGACGTGGTACGACGCAGCCACCGCGAGGTCGACGACGCGGGGTGCAATGACGGCGTCGCCGAAGTCGACGAGCGAGATCGTCGGCGGCTCTCCGCTTTCCACCAGGATGTTGTCCGGATTGGCGTCGTTGTGGATGACCTGCCGCGGCAACCCGGACAGTTTCGGCACACCGACCTCGAGGAAGTGATCGAAGCCTGCGCGCAGGATGTCCTCACCGGGAAGCGCAGGCCGGTCGTCGACGAGCTTGCGGGTCTGGTGTGCCTGCTGGACATCCCACAGCAGTTCCACATCGGCCCCCGGGTGCCGGAAATCCGCAAGCGCGAGACCGAGTTCGGCCACCGTGCAACCGATACTGCGGGCCAGCCCGGGTACAAGCGGCACATCGCGTAGGAGGACACCCGGCGAGAAGGTTGTCATCCGAATGGCCCGTCCGGCGGCCGGGCCGTCGGCAAGCCACTCGTGGCTGGTCCCGGCGACGGTGGGTATCACCGACGGCACCGAGACCTTGCCGCCTTCGAGGTGGGCCAGGATCTCGCTCTGGAATTCGGTGACCGCGCGCGCCTCGGCGCCATGCGCGACCTTGAGCATCCAGGTCCCGCGGTCAGAGTCGACACGGAAGTTGTCATCACGCTCTCCCGACAGGCGGGTGACCACCGCATCGACACCGTAGTGGGCTGCCACGAGGGACCGCGCGGCGTCGAGGTCGACCCGATCGGCGGCATCGGTCAGCACCGCCTGCGTCGAGGCAGCCGATGAGGATGCCATCTGTTGAGTCTGATCAGGGCTGAATTCGGCTGCGGTGCCGATTCTCTGCGGAGTCACGGGGAAACCAATCTGTACGGAGGGCGGGAAATCCGGCACGACGTACATCGCGCCGCCGAACGCACTCGGCCATGACCCCCTGGTCGGATCATGCCGCGTCGGGCGAGGCCGTCGTATTGTCGTGCGCTCAATTTGTTGTGGTTGAATCTGGAATATGACCAATCCGGCTGCCATGCCATACGGCCGCTCGCCGACACTGACCCGCCTGCTCGCCGAGTCAGACCTCGAACTGCGATTGCTCTCCGGTCGACCGGAGCGCGTGGACCGGGTCATGGCGGGCATCCATCTCACCGAGGTGCTCGACGTCGACAAGTGGCTGGCCGAGGGCTGGGTGATGATGACCACCGGCGTTCTGCTGCAGCGGGATCCGCAGGCGCAGCGCATGCTGATCCGTACGCTCGACAGTATCGACGCCACCGGCCTGGGGTATTGCGTCGACATCGTCACCCGCCATGTGCCGGCCGCTCTGCTCGACGAGGCCCGTCGGCTGAACTTTCCGTTGTTCGCGATGCCGCTGCACATCAAGGCGCGTGACGTCGCCACCCGGGCCAACCGGATGATCCTGGCCAACGACGACACCCTGTTCCAACAGGCCCAGAGCACGCAGGACCTGTTCTTCGAGAACTTCGACATCGGCACCGCTCCGGAGTGGCTCCCGGAACGGCAACTGGTGAGCAATCTGTCGGCCTTCCTGGGCCTTCCGGTGCGGTTCCACGCCAATGACGGCCTGCTGGGAAGCGGCTCGGACCCCATCGGGCGGATTCTGCTGACCGCGCCGACCCACGCGCCCATCAAGCAGCGCAGTGGCGACGACGACCTGCTCATCGTTCCCGCCCGCGTGGGCGCCATCTTCGTCGGCTGGGTGGTGGTCACGGTTCCCCGTGAGATCAGCGACGGCCAGGTCGCGCTGAACACCACCATCGCGGTGGCCCGGCTCGTGGCGCTCGCGGTGGTGAGTCGCAAACGTCCGGCGTCCTCCGACCGTGCCGTCCGCCAGGAGGTCATGGGCCAGTTGCTCTCGCGCGGACGCGCTTCCGGCTCCGGCGGGGGAGACGACCCGATGCGACGTCTCGAGAGTGCGGGCACGCTCAGCGCTCTTCAGGATCTCGGCTTCCGCCCGGGAGAGGCGGTGCGGGGTTCGGTCGTCGACCGCGTCGCCGACAACGACCGGGATGCTCGCCGGCCCGGCTTCGACGCCGTGATCGAGGCCCTTCACCGCAGCGCGGCGCCCTATGCCTTCCTGACGACCGAGACCACGCTGACGGTCATGACCCAGATGCCGATCGAGGATCTGGTCGCCGTCCTCGGCGGAGTGGACGGCTACGCGGTCGGTATCGGGGCCGAGGTACCCGGCGTGGTGGACCTGCGCCGATCGGTGGAGCAGGCGCGCAGCGCCCTCGACATGAGTGTCCCGGTGGCAGGTTCGCCCGCCCGGTCGCGTTGCGTCGTGTTCGACGATGTCCCGTTGTCCGCGTGGATGATCCATCACCACTCGGGCGCGAAGGAACGTGCCGCCCGCGAGCTGTCCACCCTGCGCGAACACCCGGCGGTGTTCGAGACCGTCGTGGTCTGGTTCGAGGTCGGCATGGACGTGACGCGGTGTGCCGAAAGATTGTTCATACATGCCAATTCCGTCCGCTATCGGCTCAACAAGGCAGAGGAGTACTTGCACGCATCGCTTCACGACCCAGCCGTCATCGCCGACCTGTATCTGGCGATGCGGGTTTGTGGAGATCTCTGACGAGGCGCGGACCTCCGGTCGGTGTGGGACGCGTCGCATCCCACACCGACCGGGTCACCCGGCGGCCGGTTCGGCTACCTTCGATGCCGCCGCCTCGACGGCATCAGATTCAATCGGACGGTAGTACCGGCCCTTGGTCGCGATCGCCATGATCGGGACTATGACGAACGCGATGGCACCGGAGATGAACGGCGCCCAGGTCATTCCGGCGGGCCCGGCGATCCCGAAGGCCAGCGGCACCGCCACCAGCAGCGCGACACCGACCGCGGTGAGGCCGACAGGATTGAAGGCGGGTAGTTCGTGCTTCTCATACGGCGACGAATCGTCGGTCAGCTTGAGCACCTTGCGCACGAAGACCATGTGACCGACGACGGCCATGACCCACGCGATGATGAACACCGCCTCGAAGGTGAGGACCTGATTCAGCCGAGAGTAGATGTCGCCGAACATCAACGCGGTACCCAGCACGGTGGTGAGCACGACCCACCAGTGACGGCCGGGTGAGAAGTGGAACAGTCGCTGGAACAGCGTCGAATAGACGATGGACCCCGAGTAGATGTTGGTGACGTTGATCCGGATCTGGGTGATGATCACGAACAGCACACCCCAGACGCCCATGATCATGGTCAGGTAGAGACCGGGGTCGGATTGTCCGAAGCGCAGTGTCAGCCATCCGCCCAGAATCGTGCATCCACCGAAAGTCAGCGCCTGCGCCAGGAATCCGATCAGGAAGGCCCCGGAGTTCTTGCGCTTGGGCGGGATGAATCGGCCGAGGTCGGCGGAGATCGTCACCTGCGAGACGACCGCGAGGGCCGCGGCGAGCACCTGGATCAGCGCGGGACCCGCAGCACCGTTGAAGCTGCCGTCGCCTCCGTAGCTCCAGAAGTCCACTGTGGAGTCGGTCTGCGTGGCCTTGTAGATGGTGAAACCCAGGAACGCGGCATAGATGGGCAGGGTCACCCACATGAGGATGTTCATGACGCGCATGCCGAACCACGTGAGCGGGATGAAGATCAGACCGCTCACCAGATAGATGGACCACTTGGGGATCGACGGCCACTGCGCGTGGATGGCGTTCGCCATGATCGCGCCCTCGAAGGCGAAGAACATGAGGAACGTGAGCGTGTAGATCAAGGACGTGACAGCCGAACCCAGGTACCCGAAACCCGAACTGCGGCTGAGGAGGTCGGCGCTGAGTCCGGTCTCAGAGGCACGCCGGCACCAGAAGAAGGCCAGTCCGCCGATCACCAGCGAGGCGATCGTCATTCCGATGACCAGGTTCTTGGTACCGAATGTGTAGACCAGGGTGCCGCCCCACGACAGGAAGAACATCGCGGTGGTGATGCCGAACATCACGCCGAACAGCGAGACGGTGCTCCAGGTGCGGTATTCGAGGGGCACTCGGTCCTGGGCGTAGTCCTCGCGGTTCTCGCCCCAGTCCGTGGGATCTGCGGTGTGCCCGGTTTCGGGCATGGTTGTGCTCATCGAGGTGCCTTCTCTCTGGGATTCGGTCGCCCTGGGGCGATGGAGTTCGGTGCCCATGGATACGACAGGGTGGGGTGGCCGGTCGGCGACGATGCCGAGCGGCGGTGTCGGTGTGGGTCAGACGGAGATCTGCGAGGACCGGGAGTCAGACGGTCGCGACCCCGCGCAGTCTCGCGGTCTCGTCGTGATCGATCGCGAGGTCGTCGGAAAGGACCTCGGTGGTGAAGGCGACACCGTAGACCTCGCGGGCGCGTTCGAAGCTGACGAAGCGGGCGAGAACGTCCTCCCGGACCAGTCCGGCCTCACGCTCCCGCGGATCGCCGTATCCACCCCCTCCGGACAGCCGGTGGCCCAGGCATTCTCCGGGCTCGAGCTGCACGTCGCCGATGGCGGGCACATCCTTCTCGACGCCGTCGACTGTGGTCATGAAGGGTTCCGAGGCGGCGGCGGCGGTTCCGCCACAGACACCACGGGGCGGGAAGACGACGCCGTCGGTGGCGTAGAACGCGCTCATCGGGGCATCCTTCGGCCCGAAACGCAGCACGGTTCCGGGTGCTCCACGGCGCTTGCCCGCACCCTCGGAGTCGGTTCGGATACGCAACTCCTCGATACGGATCGGATACTTCTGCTCGTCGATCTCGATGCTGTCGCGGAACATCAGGCCATTGGTGACGGAGTTGCCGTAGGTGATCCAGCCGTCGACGTCTACGTTGGCCGGGCCTCCCTGCGAGCCCAGGAACACCTGGTTGATGTACGGCTCCGGCGAGCCGTGCCGATTGTCCGTACCCGAGATCACCGAGAAGCCGGCGCCGACGCTGCAGGAGCCTTCGGCGAGACCCTGTCCGGGCCAGTTGTCGGCGAAGGTCTTCTGGGTCGTCATCACCAGCCGCTCACCGAGATTCGTGGTCGCGACCGAGGTGGAGTGCGGGAACGTCGGGATACCGACGATGCAACCCTCCCGCAGGAGCACCTCGATGCGGCGGAAACTCCCGCTGTTGCGGGGGATGTCGGGGTCGAGGCTGTTGAGCAGACCCGTCATCACGTTGTTGGTCGAACACGTCTCCGACTCGTTGAGACCGGCGTCGATGCAGTCGATGTTGTCGCGCAGGTCGAGCACGATCCGCCCCTCGCTCGGCTTGACCGAGATGGTCACCTTCACCGGGATACCCTCCGGCATCAGCGGTTCGAGCGGATCAGCCATCCCGTACCCCGTCACCGTGCCCTCGGTGAGCTTCCCGATCGCGTCGGCCATCGTCCGCTCGGAGTAGTCGAACCATTCCTCGATGAACGCCTTGATGGTGTTCCGGCCGTAGCGGTCGCACAGCTCCTTGAGGGCGGCTTCCCCGATACGCGCTGCACCGATCATCGCGAGATAATCGCCGTACCACTGGTCCGGAACCCGAATCCTTCTGCGGCACATTCGGATTATGTCGCCGACGTCCTTGCGGCCGCGTTGGATGCGCACTGCGGGAAAGATGAGAGCACCTTCCTCGTAGATGTCCTTGGCGTAGGGCATGTACGTCGTCGGCTTCGAGTTGCCGATGTCTGCCTGATGGGCCTTGGCGGCGGTGGTGAACAGATGCTCCCCGTCGACGAAGACCGGGACCAGGATGGTGTGGTCGGCGGCGTGGGTGTTGCCCAGGTACGGGTCGTTGTGGAGGTAGGCGTCGCCGTCGGTGATGTCGTCGTGCAGGTCGGTCATCGCCTGCCCGAGCCGCTCGGTGCCGATCACGTGGACCGGCAACCCCTCCGCGGTCGACAGCAGGCGGTTGTCGCCGGTGATGATGCTGCAGGAGAAGTCACGCGCCATGTTCAGGACGGCCGAACGGCCGGTGCGCAGCAGCGTGTTCTCCATCTCGCGGACGATGCCGTCGAGGCGGTTGGCGATGACGGCCATCTGGACCAGGTCGAGGTCGGACATCTCAGTTCTCCTTGTCGGCATCGAATGCGGTTCCCGCGGCAGTGCCGGCGGCCGTGTCGATCAGGTAGTTGCCGTTGCGGGTGACGGTGGCCTGCTGGCCGGGGTACACCACGAGCGTGGTCGTCGGCTCCTGGACGACGGCGGGTCCGGAGATGACCGCCTCCAGCGGGAGGGCCGGGCCGTCGTAAAAGGACGTTGCCACCCAACCGATGTCGCCGAAATAGGAACGCCCCGTGCGGATGGGCGTCGGCACGGTGGAGCGTCCGGCGTCATCGGCGCGCAAGGTCGGCTTGGGCAGGCGCGCGGTGGCGCGGGCACTCCAGGACAGCAGTTCGAGGTACTGACCGGGCTCGCGGACCCCGAAGATTCGTTCGTGTACCTCGTGGAAGGCCTCTTCGAGCATCTTGCCGTCGCCCGGACCGAGATCGCCGTAGGGCAGCGCGACGGTCAATTCCCACGCCTGCTGTTTGTACCGGGCCTCGACGAAGTATTCGATGGACGAGTCGGCGGCGAGATCGCCCATCCCGGTGAGGAATTCCTCGGCCTGAGCACGGACTTCGGCCAGCCGCGCGTTCACCGGCACCGGATCGAAGTCGGCGGTGGTGCTGTAGGCCACCGAGGTGAACTCGGAGATGACGTCGGAGAACAGGGCGCCGCATGCACTCATCGCGCCAGCTGTTTTGGGCAGCAACACATGTCGCGTGCCGAGCTCGCCAGCGATGCGGCCGATGTTCATACCCGACCCGCCGCCCCCGGCGACGATGGTGACCTCACGGGGGTCGACTCCGCGGGCGATGGTCGTCTCCCGGATGGCGGTCACGATGTTGTCCGCCGCGATCGTCAGAGCGGCATGTGCGGCCTGCTCGGTGGTCATGCCGATGCGCTCGCCGAGCTGCCGGTAGGTCTCTCGCGCGGCGTCGAGATCGAGCGCGAGAGTGCCGTCCATGAAGTTGGTGGAGTCGAGGTAGCCGAGCACGAAGGCCGCGTCGGTGACCGTCGGCTCGGTGCCGCCGAGCCCGTAACAGACCGGGCCGGGCGCCGATCCGGCACTGCGCGGGCCGACGCGGAGCAGGCCGCCCGAATCCAGCCACGCGATCGACCCGCCGCCGGAGCCGATGCTGCGGACGTCGACCGCACGTGTACCCGTGATGTTGCCGATCCACCTGCCGCCGAGCCAGGTCTCGTTGGTGTGCTGGATGTGTCCGGCGCGCACGAGTCCCACGTCGAAGGTGGTGCCACCGGTGTCGGCGACGAGCAGGTCATGCGCCGCCGAACCACCGGGGAGATCGAGATCGGCGTCATGGACGGCGGAGACGGGGGCCATCGACGGTCCCGATCCGATCGAGTAGATCGGGCGTCCGGCGATGTCCTCGGGACTCCAGGAGCCGCCGTAGGAGGTGGAGATGAACAGGTTGCCGGCGAAACCGGCTCCGTTCAGATCGCCCTCGAGGTCCGCGAAGAACTGCTGCATCAGCGGTTTGAGCGATGCGTCCAGAACTGTCGCCGACGCCCGGCGATACTCGCGGACAACGGGGTTGAGCTGATGCGACAGAGTGAACGGGGTCCCCGGCGCGTGCTCTGCGATGAGTTCGCCGACGCGGATCTCGTGAGTCGGGTTGGCCACCGACCACAGCAGGCAGACGCCGATCGCCTCGGCGCCCTGTGCCAGCGCCCCGTCGATGGCGGTCTTCACCGAGTCCTCGTCGAGCGGGCGGAAGGCAGTCGCCTCGGCATCCATCCGCTCATCGATCTCGAAGGTCAGGTGACGCGGTACGTAAGGCTTGCCATACGGCAACGGGCGGAAGGGGTCCGGCTTGCCGCCTTCCCTGAGGAGAAGGATGTCGGGGAAGCCCGCCGTGGTGAAGAAGGCGGTTCGCGCCGCAGTTCCCTCGACGACGGCGTTGGTGGAGCGGGTGGTGCCGTAGTTGAACCTGGTCGTCATCCCCAGGAGCGCGTCGACGGTGAGGTCGAGCTTCGGGGCGATCACACCGAGGGCGTTCTCGATGGCCAGGAAGGCCCGTTCCTTGGTCGTCAGCGCCTTGGCCAGCCAGATGTGCCCAGCGGAGTCGGCCACGACGACGTCGGTGAACGTTCCACCGGTGTCCACGGAGATGGTGTACATGGATGCCTTCCTCGATCTGCGTCCGGCTCGCGGTCGCGGGGAGTCTGCCGCGTGCGCCGGAATCTTTCGCGTCGCCACAGTCTGCTCGGCGGAGCACGGCGTGGTCATTGGCCTCCGGCCGAAAATGTCGCATTCACTTTGGACATCAAACAAACGGTGTTCCGGCGCGGTAAACGCGGCTTTCGACCCGACCACGCCGCTGGCCACCCCTTTCTCCTCGAAAATTTGTCTGGCCTGCAGTCCGGGAACGGAGCAGGAATCCGAAACGTGATCCCCTCCATAGCCCGCCCGGGCTATGTGACACGGCACCGAAACCGGTGTGTAATCCAGACGAAACGTTGCTCGTGCCGACCTGACGTCGGCGCACCCGCGCCACATACCTCAACCGTGAGCCGACACGAGCGCCCGCGGCCCGGCGAACACCGTCTCCCGGATGTGGTTGCGCACCAGTGTCCAAGCAGGGCAGTCACATCGGGCCGCAACCCCTCGGGCGTCGAGCCCTTCGACGCGACACAGCGCAATCGCACGACGCAGATGGAAGCGCTGGGTCACGACGACCACCGCATCTGCGTCAACGGTCTCGCGGGCCCGCCGGCAACTCCGGGCCGTGTCGAAGCCTGCCGGGTCGTCGACGATGACCGCCGACGGCACCCCGCGCGCCTCGAGGTATGTCCGCATCACCGCGGGCTCATTTCCCGCCTCGGGCAATCCGTTGCCGGAGTTGATGATTCGTTCCACCTTCCCGGTCCGGTACAGCTCGATCGCGGTGTCGAGGCGTCCCCGAACGTAGTCGCCCGGCGACCCGTCGTCGTAGACGAGGGATCCGAGAACAAGGAGGGTGGACCGTGGGGGCAGGGTCGCCGCGTCGTCGATGCGTCCCGTCGAGGAGACGTACATCCACGTCGCCGCCACGGTGATCCACAACTCGACGACGACCAGCAGGATCGGCACGACGAGTCGGGCGGCTGGTCTCACCCGTACAACCTAGGTGCCTGCACCGGACTCTCCAAGCAGTGCCATTGGGCCCAGTGTTCGTCAATCGCGACCCCGGCGACGGAACGCTCCCTGATACTGAACGGGCCTGGCGTTCCAGTGCGTCACACCGTTGTGAAAGTGAGTCTTCGATGCCGTACATGCCGGTCACCTCGTCGATGTTCCTGCTCGCCGAGACCCGCGAGCAGCCCATGCACGTCGGCGGACTCCAGTTGTTCGTCCCCCGCGAGGGCCAGAGCGCCAGCGAACTCGCCGAGGAGATGATCGAGTCCTTTGCCGCGTGCACCGAGATCCATCCGCTCTTCCGGAAACGGCCGGCCTCGCCGGTCACCCTGCTCGGCAACGTCGCCTGGTCCTACGACGACGAGATCGACTTCGACTACCACGTCCGACGCGCGGTCCTGCCCCGCCCCGGCCGCGTTCGTGAACTGCTGCGGTACATCTCGCTCAACCACGGCACCTTGCTCGACCGGTACCGACCGATGTGGGAGGTCCACATCATCGAGGGCCTCGACGACGGCCGGGTCGCCATCTACAACAAGATCCACCACTCGATCGTCGACGGCGTGTCCGCGTTGCGGCTGCTCCAGCGGATGATGTCCAACGATCCCGACGACCGGTCGGGAACCGCCCCATGGGATCCCGCACTCGTCGGCGAGAAGCGGCCACGCAAGGCGCCGAGTATTCGGACGCGGATCTCCGGGCTCGCCGACACCGCGGTCCAGGTCGCCGGGCTCGGACCGGCCGCAGCCAAGGTCGCGGTCGCCGGATTCAGAGAAGGCGGGCTGGTGCCGCCACTGTCGCGCGCGCCACGGACCATTCTCGACGTCGCGATCGGCAGTGCACGACGCTTCGCCTCGCAGCAGTGGGAACTGAGTCGTCTCCGCGCGGTTGCCGATGCGCTGGACATCACCATCAACGACATCGTCGTCGCCATGTGTTCGGGAGCCCTGCGGTCCTATCTCATCGATCGCGACGCCCTGCCCGACACACCGCTGATCGCCGCGGTACCGGTGTCGATGCACACCGACGGCGATCACGACGGCAACGCGGTCACCGCGATCATGGTCAACCTGGCGACCGACGAACCGGACCCCGAGCGTCGTCTCGCCAAGATGGTGGAGTCGGTACGCGGCAGCAAGTCGGTCATCCGGGGACTGCGGCCGCTGCAGGCCCTCGCGCTCGGTGCGGCGAACTTCGCTCCCCTGGCATTCGCCACCGTCCCGGGATTCGTGCAGTACGTTCGGCCCCAGTTCAACATCATCATCAGCAATGTCCCCGGACCTTCGGAGCACCTGTACTGGAACGGCGCCCGTCTCGACGGCGTCTATCCGGTGTCGATCCCGATGGAAGGGTTGGCGCTGAACATCACGGTGACGACCACCGTCGACCACATCAATTTCGGGTTGATCGGTGCCCGTGCCCAGGTCCCGAGCCTGCAGCGGCTTCTGACCCACCTCGACACCGCACTCGAGGAGTTGGAGAAGCTCGCCTCCATACCGGAACGCTGACGCCCCCGAGCGTTTGGTCACACCCTGACCCGCCGGTAAGTTACTCGCGAGTACCATTCTTCGTGATGCATACCAGCAACAATTAGGTGAGCCTTGTCAGCGCGCCGTCGGCGCGAAGAATTACGGTTACCTGTAGTACACCGCGCCGTAGGACCAGCCTTGCGCATTTCTGCGCGACCGCGGCGGCGGGACGACCTAGACGAAAGGCCGGTACGCGCCCGTGACAGCCACGACGATTGCCATCGGCACCACAGCAGCGGTGATCAGCCTCTTCTGCTGGTACTTGTTCCTCGGTGGCGTGGTGCGGATCTACCGCACCATCAAACTCGGACACAAAGTCGACAGTTCCCGGTTCTGGCCGATCGGCCCGCGCCTGCTGACGATGCTCAAGGAATTCCTCGTCCACACCAGGATGGTGAAGTTCCGCTCCGTCGGCTGGGCCCACTGGCTGGTGATGATCGGATTCCTCGGCGGTTCCCTGCTGTGGTTCGAGGCCTACGGCCAGTCCATCAACCCGAAGTTCCACTGGCCCGTCTTCGGCGACACCTTCGCCTGGCACCTGTGGGATGAACTGCTGGGCATCGGCACCGTGGTCGGCATCCTGGTGCTGATCGCCATCCGCCAGATGAACCACCCGCGCGTCCCCGAGCGGATGTCCCGGTTCTCCGGGTCACGCTTCGGTCCGGCCTACTTCGTCGAGGTCGTGGTTCTGCTCGAGGGCCTGGGCATGATCCTGGTGAAGGCGTCGAAGATCGCGACCTACGGTCACGCGAACGCCTACTCCGACTTCTTCACGATGCAGGTCGCCAAGATCCTGCCCGCGTCGCCGACACTGGTGTCGATCTTCGCGGTCATCAAGCTGATGAGCGGCATGGTCTGGCTGGCCATGGTCGGCATGAACATCAGCTGGGGCGTCGCCTGGCACCGCTTCTCGGCCTTCCTCAACATCTACCTCAAGCGCGAGCAGGACGGCGGCGTCGCCCTCGGCGCGCTCAAACCGATGATGAGCCAGGGCAAGGTCCTCGACATGGAGACCGCCGACCCCGACGTCGACGCCTTCGGTGCAGGCAAGATCGAGGACTTCTCCTGGAAGGGCTGGCTCGACTTCACCACGTGTACCGAGTGCGGCCGCTGCCAGTCGCAGTGCCCCGCCTGGAACACCGGCAAGCCGCTGAGCCCCAAGCTGCTCATCATGTCGCTGCGCGACCACGGCAACGCCAAGGCGCCCTACCTGCTGGCCGGCGGCCGCAAGGACATGGGCGGCGACGAGGTCGGACTGGTCGACGCCGACGGAAACGTCCTGGAGGACAAGCTCAACGCGATCCCCGAGGCAGCTCGTGCCGAGGCCGCACGCAAGCTCGTCGGTGAGTCCAAGGGCGATCTCGGTGGCGGCCTGCCGATCGAGGCCGTCGACGGGGAGTTCGATCCCGAAGCCCTCGGCGCCGTCATCGACACCGAGACCCTGTGGAGCTGCACCACCTGTGGCGCCTGCGTCGAGCAGTGCCCGGTCGACATCGAACACGTCGACCACATCCTCGACATGCGTCGCTACCAAGTGCTGATCGAGTCGGACTTCCCGACCGAGCTGGCCGGCATGTTCAAGAACCTCGAGAACAAGGGCAACCCGTGGGGCCAGAACGCCTCCGCGCGCACCGCCTGGATCGACGAGATGGACATCGACATCCCGGTGTTCGGCAAGGACGTCGAGTCGTTCGAGGGCTTCGAGTACCTCTTCTGGGTCGGCTGCGCCGGCGCCTACGAGGACCGCGCCAAGAAGACCACCAAGGCCGTCGCCGAGCTCCTCGACATGGCCGCGGTGAACTTCATGGTCCTCGGCGAGGGCGAGACCTGTACCGGCGACTCGGCACGACGCGCCGGCAACGAGTTCCTCTTCCAGATGCTCGCGCAGCAGAACATCGAGATGCTGGGCGAAGTGTTCTCCACCGCACCCGAGCAGCGCAAGAAGGTCGTCGTGACCTGTGCGCACTGCTTCAATGCACTCGGCAACGAGTACCCGCAGCTCGGCGCCAAGTACGAGGTCGTCCACCACACGCAGCTGCTCAACCGGCTGGTCCGCGAGAAGCGGCTCGTCCCGGTCGCGCCGCTCGGCGAGGGCGTCACCTACCACGACCCCTGCTACCTGGGCCGGCACAACAAGGTCTACGACGCCCCGCGTGAACTGATGGGCGCCGCGGGTTCGACGCTCACCGAGATGCCGCGTCACGGCGAACGATCCATGTGCTGTGGCGCCGGCGGCGCGCGCATGTGGATGGAAGAGCAGATCGGCAAGCGGATCAACATCGACCGGGTCGACGAGGCCCTGGACACGCTCGGCGATCTCACCTCCGGCGATCAGGTCAAGAAGGTCGCGACCGGTTGCCCGTTCTGTCGCGTCATGCTCACCGACGGCGTCACCGCACGCACCAGCGGCACCGAGGCCGAGGGCAAGGTCGAGGTCGTCGACGTCGCGCAGCTGCTGCTCGACTCGGTCAGGCGCGGCAAGACCGAGGTCAAGCTCGGCGGCCGCTTCCTCGGACCGCGTCCGACCGCCCCCGAGCCGGAACCCGAGCCCGAGAAGGTGCCCGCGGCAGCAGCCGCATCGGCATCGGCCACCACCGAGGCGGCTCCGAAGCCGAAGGTCGGCCTGGGCATGAAGGGCGGCAAGAAGCCCGGTGCGACGGCGAAGACCGCAGCCCCGGAGGCCGCACCCGCCGAGGCTCCCGCAGACAAGAAGCCGGCGGCCAAGGGCTTCGGCATGAAGGGTGGCAAGAAGCCGGGCGCCGCAGCAGGTTCCGCGGCTCCGGCGACCGAAGCACCGGCCGAGACCACGTCGGAGGCGCCTGCCGAGAAGAAGCCCGCCGCCTCGAAGGGCTTCGGCATGAAGGGTGGCGCCAAGCGTCCGGGTGCGGCGAGCAAACCTGCCGCAACCTCGGCCGCACCGGCACCGGCCGAGGCCGAGTCGTCGGAGGCCGTCAGGGACGAGGTCGCCGAGGCCGCTGCCGAGAAGAAGCCCGCCGCCAAGGGCTTCGGTATGGGCAAGGCCAAGCGCCCGGGTCAGAAGGCCGCTCCCGCCACCAACGCCGCCGCGCCCGAGGCAGGGGTCACCGCCCCGGCCGAGAGCAAGCTCGACGAGGCCGAGTCGGCACCGGACGCGGCGCCGACCGTGGACACCGAAAGCGCGCCCGCAGCGGCGCCTGCAGCTGCGACCACGGAAGAAAAGCCGGCAAAGGCCAAGGGCTTCGGCATGGCCGCGGGCAAGAAGCGTCCGGGCGGGATCGGCAAGGCCGCTCCCACACCGGCAGCAGCCGCACCCGCGGCGGAGACCGCTTCCGAGGCGCAGCCCGCTCCGGAGACGGAGACCGCTGAGGCACCTGCTGCCGAGGCACCCGCGACCGAGGCGCCGGCAACTGCCGCACCGCAGGGCGGTTCGGCCGCTGTGCTGACCGAGGAGAAGCCGGCAAAGGCCAAGGGATTCGGCATGGCCGCAGGCAAGAAGCGTCCCGGCGGGATCGGCAAGGCCGCTCCGGCGGCCGCTGCCGCACCGGTCGAGACGCCGACGCCGGAAGCCGAGTCCGAGCCGGCCCCGGAACCGGAGGAGGCAGAGGCCTCAGCGGCACCCGAGGCAGCTGCTGCCGACGCTCCCGCTGCCGACGTCGCCGAGCCGGAGACGGCTGAGGCCGCAGCGCCGTCGAGCAACGGGTCGGGCGACGCCCGGACCATCGCCGAAGCCGGTGCGAGCAAGGCGAAGGGCTTCGGTATCGCGGCAGGCAAGAAGCGCCCCGGCCACAAGTAGTCACGAGCAGTACACGCAGGACGGGTCCTGACCGATGGGTCGGGGCCCGTCCTGCTTCTTGTCGCGAAGCCGGCCGGAAGGCACTGGTGGAAACACATTTGCGCTCGGCTGCGACAATGTACCCGTGAGTAGGCCCCATGTTTCGCACCTCAACCAGAACCTCAAACCGCTCGAGCAGTCTCTCAAGCTGCAGAACGTGTGCTACGAAATCCGCGGTCCCGTACACGCGCACGCACAGCGGCTCGAGGCAGAGGGCCACCGGATCCTCAAGCTGAACATCGGCAACCCGGCACTGTTCGGTTTCGAGGCGCCCGACGTGATCATGCGCGACATGATCCACGCGCTGCCCTACGCGCAGGGTTATTCCGAATCGGCGGGTGTGCTCTCCGCGCGCCGCGCCGTCGTCACGCGTTACGAGCTGATCCCCGACTTCCCGTACTTCGACGTGGACGACGTCATCCTGGGCAACGGTGTCTCCGAGCTCATCACGATGACCATGCAGGCGCTGCTCAACGACGGCGACGAGGTGCTCATCCCCGCGCCCGACTACCCGCTGTGGACCGCGATGACCTCGCTGTCGGGGGGCCAGCCCGTCCACTACCGCTGCGACGAGGACAACGGGTGGAACCCCGACGTCGCCGACATCGCGTCGAAGATCACCGACCGCACCAAGGCGATCGTGATCATCAACCCGAACAACCCGACGGGTGCGGTCTATTCACGCGAGGTTCTCGAGCAGCTCGTCGAGCTGGCGCGTCAGCATTCGCTGCTGATCCTCGCCGACGAGATCTACGACAAGATCATCTACGACGACGCCGAACACGTGAACGTCGCGTCACTGGCCCCCGACCTGCTGTGCCTCACCTTCAACGGCCTGTCGAAGGCCTACCGGGTCTGCGGCTACCGGGCGGGCTGGGTGGTGCTGACCGGACCCAAGGACCACGCGAAGGGTTTCATCGAGGGCATGGGCATCCTGGCGTCGACGCGCCTGTGTTCCAACGTGCCCGGCCAGCACGCCATCCAGGTGGCGCTCGGCGGGTACCAGTCGATCGACGCGCTGGTCTCCCCCGGCGGCCGGCTCTACGAGCAGCGCAACGTCACCTGGGAGAAGCTCAACGAGATCCCCGGCGTCAGCTGCGTCAAACCCAAGGGTGCGCTGTACGCCTTCCCGCGCCTCGACCCCGAGGTCCACGAGATCCACAACGACGAGCTGTTCGTCCAGGACCTGCTGTTGCAGGAGAAGATCCTCGTGGTGCAGGGCACCGGCTTCAACCTCGACGACCACAACCATTTCCGCATCGTCACCCTGCCGTGGTCGCGCGATCTGGCCGAGGCGGTGGAGCGGATCGGCAACTTCCTGTCGTCGTATCGGCAGTGAGCACGCGGCAGTGAGCACGCGGCAGTGAGCATGCGGGATCGGATGTGACCGATCCCGGTCAGTGGCAGAGGCCCGGTCTTCGGACCGGGCCTCTGCCATTTTCTGCTGACTTCTCTCCGAGCCCTGGACATTTGTGTAACCGTTGGTAACGTGTACCTCCACCGGTCCCACCAGCGGCGGCGCGGCAGCGTGCCACCGACGCGGACCGACGCGCTACCCGGGGACCGGCCGCGAGGCCACTCACAGCAAGGTGACACACATGTCCGAACAGGCAGTTCGTCAGCGATCCGACCGGCAACCGGACTGGCGTCGGGGGAACGTGATCAACGACGGCGTTCGCTTGGCCACATTCGAGCTGGGCGATTCGTCGAATCCGACGGTGCTGCTCGTGCACGGCTGGCCCGACACACACCACCTGTGGACGCACGTCGCCCCGCGGCTCGCCGAGAAGTACCACGTGGTGGCCTACGACTGCCGCGGTTTCGGCGAGAGCGATCGGCCGCGGCGGACCGGCGCATACCGACTCGACGAGCTGGCCGACGACCTGTTCGCCGTCGCCGAAGCGGTGTCCCCGGACCGCGCGGTCCACGTCGTCGGCCATGACTGGGGCTCGATCCACACGTGGGAGGCCGTGAGCCGTCCCCGAGCGCAGACCCGGATCGCGTCCTTCGTCTCGGTCTCGGGCCCCAATCTGGACCATCTCGGCCAGCTTCTCCGGGAACAGATCGCCTCGCCGACGCCACGCCACCTCCGAAACATTGCCGCGCAATCCCTCTCGTCGTCCTACACCGGGCTCTTCCAGTTGCCGCTGATACCGAACGTCGCCCTGCGGGCACTGGGCAACCCCCGGGCGTGGAAGCAGTTCCTGCGCACCGTGGAGGGCACCCCGCCGGAGAACGTCGTCGTGGCCGATTCGCTACGCCGGGACATGATCACCGGACTCGCCCTGTACCGCGCCAACATCCGGCAGAAGTTGCTGCGCCCGAATCCGCGGATCACGAATGTGCCCGTGCTGCAGGTCGTCAACGAGCGCGACGTCGCACTCCGTCCGGCGATCTATGAGAACACCCCCACGTATGCGGCGAAGCTGTGGCGCCGCGACACCCCCACCGGTCACTGGCTGCCGTACACCCACCCGGACTACCTGACCGATCTGGTCCTGGACTTCCTTGCCGTGCAGACGAACAGCGGCGCACCGGCGCCGACCATCGATCGCTCCCGGCTGTTCAGCGACCCGAAGCCGCTGGCCGGGAAACTCGTCGTGATCACGGGCGCGGGAAGCGGTATCGGGCGCGAGACCGCCCTCGCGCTGGCCGCACGCGGGTGCGAGCTCGTCCTCGCCGACCTCGACGCGGAAACCGCCGACGAGACCGCACGGGAATGCAAGATCGCCGGCGCGACCGCGCATGCCCACCGCCTCGACGTCTCCGACACCGCGGGCTTCACCGAGTTCGCCGACAAGGTCCGCACGACCCACGGCGTCCCCGACATCGTGGTGAACAACGCCGGGATCGGTCTTGCCGGTGGAGCTCTCGCGGCGACCGATGAGCAGGTGGACCGGCTGCTCGACGTCAATCTGCGTGGCGTCATCACCGGCAGTCGCGCATTCGGCAGGCAGATGGTGGAACGCGGGGTCGGCGGCCACATCGTCAACATCTCCTCGGCGGCGGCATTCACCCCGTCACGAAGCCTGGGACTGTATTCCGCGTCCAAGGCAGGCGTGCTGCTGTTCTCCGAGTCGCTGCGGGCCGAGCTGGCCGAACACCACATCGGCGTCAGCGTTATCTGTCCGGGACTCGTCGACACCAACATCGTCTCCTCGACCCCGATCGCCGGGCTCGACGCCGATGACGAACGGGCCCGACGTGAGCGGCTCGACCGGTTCTATCAGCGCCGCGGCTTCACCCCGGACCGGGTGGCGAGTGAGATCGTTTCGGCCATCGAAGGCAACAAGGCAGTGGTGCCGGTGACCATCGAGGCGAAGGTGGGATATCGCATCTACCGGTTCGCGCCCTGGCTCTCGCGTATCGGCGCGCGCCAGAAGGTCACCGGGTGAACGTCATGACGTCCACCGATCCCACCCGTGCGCGGCCCGCCGCAGACGATCCGGCCGACCCGGGGCCCGTCGAACTCCACGCCCGGAACGTGGAATTCGACTGGGACGACGTTCCGCTGCACTGGATTCCCGGTCACCCGGTGGCGTCGAACTTCATCAGCGTGCTCAATCTGTTGCTGCCCGAGGGTGAGCGCTGGTTCGTGCAGACCTACAACGAGGCGCTGCCGCTCGTCGCCGATGACGAACTCGCCTCCCGCATGCGCGGATTCATCGGACAGGAGGCAATGCATGCCGAGGCTCACGACCGCGTGCTGTGGGAGTTCCTGGACCATCACGGCATCGACCCGCGCCCCTATCAGCTCCAGATGGAGTGGATCTTCCGCAAGGTGCTCGGCCCGCTCGACGGCGGATCGCGGGAGGCTCGACACAAGCACCTCATCGAACGCCTGTGGCTGATCGCGGCGCTGGAACATTACACCGCGATCCTCGGCGACTTCGCCTTGAACAACTCCTGGACACGGCTCGGTGCGCATCCGACCATGGCCGACCTCTTCATGTGGCACGGCGCCGAGGAGGTGGAACATCGCGCGGTGGCACATGACGTCGCCGCATACTTCGGCGACGGTTACCTTCGGCGGGGCCGGGCGATGTTCGCGGTGCTGCCGATGCTGCTCATCCTGGTACAGCGCGGATACCGTTTCATCATGAGTCAGGACGCATCGTTGTCCTACAACTACTTTCAGAAGTCCTGGCACTACCACCGCGGCGTACGCGCGGGGGTCCTACCCAGGATGCGGACGATCATCTTCTCCACGTTCAGTTACTTCCGGCCGGGTTTCCGGCCCGAACACATCGGCAGTACCGCGCAGGCCGTCGCCTACCTGGCGAGCTCGCCGGCCGCCCGCAATGCCGCGTGAAGGCCTGACATGAACCAACGCGCACACCCGCATTCGACGGCGCTGACCCAGCCGCCGCCGCACCTGTATGGTCGGTGGCGACGCGATCCCCTGATCACGCTGGGCACCATGGTGTTCCGGGCGTGGTGGCCGGTCTGGCGACCACTCTCTCCGCTGCACGACGGACCGGTGAACGACGGGATCACACAGGTGCGCATCGTCGGCCGCGAGTGCGTCGCGCGGGACTCCAACGTCATCGCACTGACCTTGGAGTCCCCCGACGGGGGCCCCTTGCCGCCGTGGCACGCCGGTGCTCATCTCGACGTGCTGTTGCCGTCTGGGCGCATGCGCGAGTACTCACTGTGCGGCGATCCCACCGACCGGGAGCGTTACCGCATCGCGGTACGGCGAGTACCCGATGGCGGAGGCGGATCGGTCGAGGTCCACGACGTCCTCCGCGTCGGCGACATCATCTCCATCAAGGGGCCGCGCAACGCATTTCCGCTCGCGGTTCCGGGGCACGGGTCACCGGCGCGCCGCGTCCGCTTCGTCGCCGCGGGTATCGGGATCACGCCGATCCTGCCCATGCTCGCGACAGCCGAACGGTTCGGATTGGACTGGTCGATGATCTACACCGGCCGTAGCGCCGACTCGATCCCGTTCCTCGACGAGGTAGCCCGGTTCGGTGAGCGCATCACCATCCGCACCGACGACGATCACGGGCTGCCGACCATGACCGAACTGCTCGGCCCCGTCGACGACACGCACGCCGACCTCGCCGTGTACTGCTGTGGGCCGGTGCCGATGCTGGAAGGTCTGCGACGGCATCTCGCCGGGCGCGCCGACATCGAGCTGCACTATGAGCGCTTCAGCCCGCCGCCGGTGGAGAACGGCACCGAGTTCACGGTCACCCTGGCCTCGACCGGCGTACAGATCCCGGTGGCAGCCGACGAGTCCGCGCTCGCCGCGATACGCCGGGTGCTGCCGTCCGTCCCGTACTCGTGTCAGCAGGGTTTCTGCGGCACCTGCAAGGTCGCGACATTGTCGGGCGACATCGATCACCGCGACAACATCCTGACCGAGCCCGAGCGCGAGGCCGGGACCATCCTCACCTGCGTGTCACGCAGTGCCGGTGGGAATCTCACCCTCGACCTCTGAGGCCCCTGCTCCCTGAGGGGCGTTCGGAGTTTGCGGAGGATGCGTCACAAGGGGCCCCTGCCCTTCCACCGAGCTCGGCACCGCGTGGCGGCCCGCGACGGTACCGCGCAACAGGAACGACGCCGCGACACCGGCTACCGCGGTGATCGCCACCGCAGCCCACACGGCGTCGTGGAGCCCGTCCATGAAGACCTGCTGCACGGCTGCCCGTACCGGATCGCCGAGCGCAGCCGGTGACTGCGCGGCCACCTCGACTCCGGCCATCACCGATTGTTCCGCGGCGGCGACCGCCTCGCGAGGTAATCCGCTGCCGGACAGTCGATCCCCGACTCCGGCCACGTAGGTGGAGGTGAGGATGGACCCGAGGACGGCCACACCGAGTGTGCCGCCGAGCTCGCGGGTGGTGTCGTTGACCGCGCTGCCCGCGCCGGCCTGCTCGGGTCGCAGCGCATTCATGATGAGCTGGGTGCAGGGCCCGGAGATGAAGGCCAGACCTGCTGCCATGAGTGCCATCGACCAGACGATGAGTTCCCAGTACCCCGAAGTGCGCGACGCGGTTTCGACGAGGGCGAACCCGCCCGACATCAGGAATGCTCCGATCACGGCCACCGGTCGCGGACCGAAACGATGCGACAGCGCCATCGCGACCGGGGAGAACACGGCCATCACCACCGCGAACGGTAGCGTTCTCACGCCGGCTGCGAGAGGTCCGTAACCCTTCACCGCCTGGAAGAACTGGGTGATCAGGAAGATGAAGCCGAACAGCGCGAAGAAGGCGACGCTGATCATCCCGGCCGCGGTTGCGAAGTGACGGTTGGTGAACAATCTGACGTCCAGGATGGGATTGGTGATGCGCAGCTGCATCATCACGAACGCGGTCAGGATGGACAGTGCCACAACCACACCCGCGATGGTTCGCGGTTCACCCCAGCCGACGTGGGGCGCCTCGATGAGCGAGTAGGTGAGCAATCCCAGCCCGACGACCGACAGCACGACGCCCACGATGTCGAATCTCGGCACCGCCAGCGGCCGTGTGCCGGGCACCACCGCCAGGATCAACGTCAGTGCCACCACGCCGAACGGTACGTTCACCCAGAAGACCGACGTCCACGAGAAGTGTTCCAGCAGCCAACCGCCGAGCACGGGGCCGATGGCCACCGCGATACCGGAGATCGCGGCCCAGATCCCGACGGCCATTGCGCGTTCCCTGGCCTCGACGAAGATCGTCGTGATGATGGCGAGAGTGGCCGGGAACACCAGCGCCGCAAAGAGTCCCAGTGCCCCTCGGCTCGCGATGAGCTGACCGATGTTCTGCGACGACGCCGCGAGCACCGACACCACCATGAATCCGACGACGCCGGTGAGCAACATCCGGCGATGACCGAAACGGTCGCCGAGATAACCGCCGGTCAACAGCAATCCGGCAAAGACGAGGGTGTAGGCGTCGACGATCCATTGCAGGCTCGAGATCCCGGCGTCGAGATCGCGGGCCAGCGTCGGCAACGCGACGTTGACGATCGTGTTGTCGATCATGACCAGTAGTTCGGCGAAGCTGAGAGCGCCGAGCGCCCACCAGCGAGAGTGTGTGCGTAAAGCGTGCATCGGCGGTCTCCAGTTCTCGGATAGGTCTGCCCCGTGCTCTTGCAGAACGCCGTACCACCGCTATAGCACGTCGTTCTATTCAAGAAGAACACCGTTCTAGTATGTTGTCAATATGTCCCCCGCCAAACCGCGTACCCGCACCTCCGCCGCCGAAGTCCGCTCCGCACTCCTCACGGCCGGTCGCACGATTCTCGAACGCGACGGCGAGTCCGGGTTGACGGTGCGCGCTGTCGCTGCGGAGGCGAAGGTCGCACCGATGGGCGTCTACAACCATTTCGACGGCCGGGACGGGCTACTGGACGCACTGGTCACGGACGCTTTCGTCGAGTTCGGCCGAGCGGTGGCAGCCACCGACGACGACCCCGTCGCACGACTACGGAACTCCGGCCGGGCCTACCGCGAGTTCGCGATGTCCAACCCGGTCATCTACGGGCTGATGTTCTCCGCACACTGCACCCCCGAGCCCGAGGCGGCGATCAACGCGTTCGCGGTGCTCGTCGACGTCATCCGGTACGGCCAGGTGGCAGGGGTCATCATGGCCGGAGACCCTTCCGACCTCGCGGTGCAGGCATGGTCGGCCGTCCACGGCGCCGTCAGCCTGGAACTCGCCGGTACCCACCCACCACAGGTCGATGCGCCGCAGAGCTACGAGAAAGTCCTCGACTTCGTGGCCCGGGGGTTCGCCCCGCCACCCCGGGCGTAAAGGGCAGGCGTTCCACCGGCCACCGGTTGGGTGCGCTAGGGCAGCACGATCGGCGGAAGTCCGGGAATGGGATTCGGAATCGTCACGCCCCGTTGCGGGCGCGGAGCTCGCTGACGTGGCTGCTGCCGCGGCGTGCGCGCCTCCGGCGTCGACGTCTCCGGCGGCGGCGGTGGCGGTGGCGGCGTGTACCGGCGCGCGGGCTGGCGCGCCTCGGCAAGGATCGCCGGGTCCGCATACTCCGGACCGGTGGAAGCTGTGGTGGTCTCGGCAGGAGGTGCGGCGACGGGCGCCGGAGACTCATCGTTGCCCACCGCCAGCGCGGTGGCCACGCCGACGATCGCAAGCGCGCACATCAACGCAAGACCCACGAGAATCCGCTTGGCGCCGGACCTACGACGCGGACCGTGCGGAGTGATCGCATGTGGCCCCGGAAACAGCCCGGACATCGGTGCCGGACCTGACTGTGTATATGCCTCGTGAAGAGCAGGATTCGAGGCGACGGTGGCGTCGAGACTTCCGGCGTCGAGACTTCCGGCGCCGAGACTGCCGGAGTCCAGACCCCCGGGGCTCGTGCCGCTCAGATTTGTGCCGATGGTGTTCGGCGTGGGCGAAAGAGAGTGTGCCTCGGGTCGGTGTGCAGCCACCGGCGCGACGCGGATCGGCATGTCGGCCGCCGGGAGATACGACGCCAGCGCACCGAAAGCCGTTGCGGGCGAGGGCGGAACGTTCGATGCGACCGGGACCGCGGGTTCCCCGGCGCGGATCAGGTCCGTCACCTCAGCGGCAATCGGCGGAAGATCCTGCGTGAGAACAGACCCTGGCTCTACGACAGCCTCGGGAACCGGTACCGCGACAGGCCGTTCTTCTCTCACTGCTCCCGGCTCAGCCGGCGCTGCGTCGGTTGATGTGTGATCTGCTGGCGCTGTGTCGATTTCGGCTGTGTCGATTTCGGCTGTGTCGATCAGGGCCGCGTCGACTGGTGCTGGGTCGACTGGTGCTGGGTCGACCGGCGACGCGGCGACAGGCCCGGCGTCGATGACAGGTACCTGGACGGCTCGTGCGACGGCGTCGCGCAGGCCCGGCCACACGCTCACACGGTCGGCGATCACCACCGCGGGGGCCTGCGTTCCGGCGACGGCGGCGCGGGCCAGTTCTTCGGCGCGCGCGGTGAGCGATCCGCCGGCCTCGGCGACATCGCGTCGGGCCATACGGAAGAGGCGGATGTGGCGTCGACCCATCAAGAATGTGCCGTCGGAGTCCTTGAGCCGCCCACGGCCGCGGGAGATGAGGTCGAAGAGCTCATCGCGCCATTCGGGGGTGGTCGGCGACCCGACGCGGGCGATGCCGATGAGGTGGTCGGCGATATCCCGATCGAGTGCGGTGAGCGTGAGGGCCGGGTCGGTATAGGTGTCAGCGATCGCGCCGCGGCCCGGGTCCAGTCGGGACACCGCGACGCCGGTCTGCGGGTCGAGATCAAGGAAGACCACTTGTGGACACTCGGCGATCCCGCGCTGCAGCAGCTTGTGCCGCACGGCCTCGAGCGCGGCGCGGTCGAGCACGGCGGGGTCGAGCACGGCGGCATCGACCGCGGCCTCTGCATTCGCGGAGGTCGGTGTCACCGCCGAATCGGCTACCGTGTCGGTCATCTGATTGAATTCCTGCACTTCGCGTGCACCCCGCCCCAATGCCCCCACCGGCGAGAAGGTGCCACCTGATCAGTCGCGAAACTCAACCTAGCACGAATCAGCGCACCACCGTCGTCGATGCAAAACCGTTCACCTTCTTGGACGAATCCCCTCGTGAGACCGCCCGAACGGGCACCGGACCGCCCAGCGCCCGGTAATCCCAGCCGGCGTCGCGCCACATGTGGGGGTCGAGACAGCGCCGGCCGTCGACGATCCGCTTGCCGCGAACCACCTCGTCGAGTTCATCCGGAGCCATGTGGACGAACTCCGCCCACTCGGTGGCGATGACCACCACATCGGCGCGGTCGCAGGCCTCCCGGGCTGACGTGGCGTATCCGAGGCTGGGCTGCACTCGACGCGAGTTGTCCATGGCCTTGGGGTCGAACACGGTGACCGACGCGCCTTCGAGTGCCAGTCGACTCGCGACGGTGAGCGCGGGCGAGTCCCGGACGTCGTCGCTCTCGGGTTTGAATGCGGCGCCGAGTACCGCGATGTTGCGCCCGAGGACGTCCCCGCCGAGTGCCTCGTAGACGAGTTCCACGGCGGCGGACCGTCGGCGCATGTTGATGGCGTCGACCTCGCGGAGGAATCCGACAGCGCGTGGCGCGCCCATGTCGTCGGCACGAGCTGTGAGTGCGCGAATGTCCTTGGGCAGGCATCCGCCACCGAAGCCGAGCCCGGCGTTGAGAAATCGACGGCCGATGCGCGGGTCGTAGCCGATGGCGTCGGCGAGGGTGTTGATGTCGCCGCCGGCGATCTCGCACAGCTCGCTGATCGCGTTGATGAACGAGATCTTGGTCGCCAGAAACGCGTTGGCCGAGACCTTGACGAGCTCGGCTGTCGCCCAATCGGTCTCGATCAGCGGCACGCCGGTCTCGAGGATCTCGCGGTAGATCTCGCGAACGGTCTCGCCGGCCGACGATTCTTCCTGCGGGTCCTGCGAACCGTCGTCGAGCAGTCCGGTACCGAGGACGAGGCGGTCGGGTTCGAGCGTGTCCTCGACGGCGAAGCCCTCTCGCAGGAACTCCGGGCTCCAGGACAGTTCGACGTCGGCGCCGGGCTGGGCGAGCACCGAGATACGTTGCGCGAGTTCGGCACAGGTTCCGACGGGAACGGTGGATTTGCCGATGATCAGGTGCCGTCCGCGCAGGGTGGGGACGAGCGCGTCGACGGCGGCGTAGACGTGTGACAGGTCGGCGCGGTGCCCGCGCACTTCTTGCGGGGTTCCGACGCCGAGGAAGTGGACCGAGGCGTGGTCGGCTGCGGCCGGCTGGTCGGTGGTGAATCGAAGACGCCCGGCGTCGATGTTGCGGCGGAGGATGTCGGCGAGCCCGGGCTCGAAGAACGGCACCTCACCGGCCTGGAGGCGTTCGACCTTGTGTGCGTCGACGTCGATGCCGACGACGTCGTGCCCGAGCTCGGCCATGCAGGCCGCGTGGGTGGCACCGAGGTAGCCGCATCCGATCACCGTGAGCTTCATGATGCAACGCTCACCCGCGGTTGCGGCCGGCAACCGTATGCACTGTTGCGTACGGTGATCGGTCGGGTGAACTCCGGGAGGAGCGCCTTTTAGTCTTTGACGAAGTTCAGGTACGCCTTCGACGGGGTGGGCCCGCGTTGTCCCTGGTATTTCGATCCGACCGCCGCGCTGCCGTAGGGCTGCTCGGCGGGGCTGCTGAGCCGGATGAGGCACAGCTGCCCGATCTTCATACCCGGCCACAGGGTGATCGGGAGATTGGCCACGTTGGAGAGTTCCAGGGTGATGTGGCCGGAGAAGCCGGGATCGATGAAGCCCGCGGTGGAGTGGGTGAGCAGCCCGAGCCGGCCGAGGGAGGACTTGCCTTCGAGGCGTCCGGCCAGGTCGTCGGGTAGGGAGCAGACCTCCAGGGTGGACCCGAGCACGAATTCTCCCGGGTGCAGCACAAACGGCTCACCGTCGGCCGGTTCGACCAGCGAGGTGAGTTCGTCTTGTCGTTGGGCCGGGTCGATGTGGGTGTATCGGGTGTTGTTGAACACCCGGAACATTCTGTCGAGCCGGACGTCGACGCTGGAGGGTTGGACGAGGGCGGGATCGAACGGATCGATGGCGAGGCGCCCGTCCGCGATCTCGGCGCGGATGTCGCGGTCGGATAGCAGCACGTGTCGAGGTTATCGAATGGTCAGGGCGGGTCTGCGCCCGTGTCGCCCGACGGGGGCGTCCCGGCACGGTGCGCGCCCGCCGACCTGCGTCGGTGGACGTCGGTGCGCATCCTGTCGAGGACCTCGTCGGTGCGATGCGCGTGATTGACGCGCGGGGTCGACGACGGATGCGACTTCGGTGGGTGCCAGACCGCACGACCTGCGTCGACGCCGTGGGTCTCGATGGAGGTGGCCCACTGATCGTCGCCTCGACCGACCGCGCGGTTGTGGGTTCCGCAGGCGGTGGCGAGGTTGTCGATGTCGGTGGGTCCGAGGTCGGCGAACCATTCTTCGTCGTGGTGGATTTCGCAGTCGAAGGACGGCCGCGTGCAGCCGGGGTGGGTGCAGCCGCCGTCGCGGGCGAATGCGGCGAGGCGTTGCGCGCGGGAGGCCAACCGCTGGTCGCGGCCGAGGTAGAGGACTTCGCTGGTGTGGTCGCGGAACACCGCGAGGTGCTGCTGCGATTCTGCGGCGAGCTCGACGGCGTCTTTGATCGGCAGCAGTGTGCCGGTCGCGGTGCGAGCAGGATCGCCGGCGCGATCGCGAAGCGACGACTCGGAGATCGTGATGATGAGGTGCGGCGGCAGCCCGTGGTGAGAGGCGCCGAGCGCTCCACCGTCGAGAATCGTGCGCAGCAGTGCCGCGAAGGCGTCGTGGTTGCGCTGCTCGTCGGACCTGTGGTCGCGGTCGGCGGCTGCGGCCAGTGCATTCGGGTCGGCTGTCGATGGATCGCCTGTCGGGGACGCGTCGTCGTCGGGGTTGTTCATGCCCTTGGCCGCCCACACCGCGAGTACGACGTCGAGCATGGCGCGCGTCTTGGGGTCGAGGGTGGCCGTCAGCTTCGACATCATCTGCGCGTCTTGGGGTCCGAGGCGCATCCCGCGGACGCGGGCGCGGTCCCGGTCGTCGGTGATGCTGCCGTCGGGGTCGAGGTGGGCGAGGATGCGTTCACCGAGCTGTCGAAGCGAGCGCGGGTCGTATTCGCGTGCGTAGTGCGCGAGTGCGGCCTCGGCGGCTTCTTTCTCGGTTGCGTCGACCGCGGCCGGGATCTTGTTCATCACGTCGATGATCACGTCTACGTGCGACGACGAGATGTCGCCGTCGGCAACGGCATTCGCGGTCTCCGGGAACTTCGGCTCGAGGCGGCTGCCCTGCATGTCGGCCCACTTGCCGAGAACTCTCACCTGCCTCAGGCGGCGTGTGGTCTCGCCACTCAGCCGCAGGACCGTGGTCATGAAATTGTTGATCGATTTGCAGCCGGCCTTGCGGAAGGCCCCACGCTCTTCGACGTCGACGATGTGACGCACGGACAACGAGAGCATCCGCCGCGTGGCGCGTTCGTGCTCGTAGGCAACCTTCAGCAGCTCGGCATCGGTGCATCGAGTCGACGCCGTCTGGCTGATCTCATCGATCAGCGCATGGAGACGGTCGTACTGCTCGACCAGCTCTGGTTGTGGTGCGAATGGCTCCTCGAAAGCCATGATCAATCCCCCATCATCATGGCTTTACTCGAAACTATGTTCGATGCTACGCGCGTTCCTGCCGGTGCGCAACCCCTATCGGACAGAGAATCCTCTTCTGCCGCAGCAGGATTGCACTGTTGCAGCTCCCGAGTCTAGTAGCTTCCCCCGACACAAACCGCGTCATCTCCCGACGCATGGGCCACAGCTGTGGACAGATTTGCTACGCTGTCGTTCGCGAGTCCAGCACTCGCACGCCGATGTAGTTCAATGGCAGAACATCAGCTTCCCAAGCTGAATACGCGGGTTCGATTCCCGTCATCGGCTCCACCATCACCGCGGATACGTCTCACGCGCGGCCTGGGCCGATGCGTGGCCGCCTTCGCCCGACCGCCGTCCCGCCCCCTGAACCCCGGATACAGGGACATCACGATCGGCCGCATCGCCCGGTGCCATCTGTCACAGTGAATGAAGAGCACCAGAACTCAATCGAGCGGACACCTCATGGCATCGTCCGACACTGCACTCGCGTCACTCCGCGAGGTCGATCCCCAAGAGGACATCGATCGTCTCCTGCAGGATCTGAAGACTTCGACCGACGGCTTGTCCGGCCGCGAGGCCGACCGCCGCCGCGTCGTCTTCGGCCCCAACGAGATCGTGCGACGACACGGCAGTCAGTGGGCGAAGCAGATCCTGGTCCAACTGACACACCCGCTGGCCCTGCTGTTGTGGCTGGCGGCGGTGCTCGCGTGGGTCGGCGACTCCCGGCCGCTCGGTATCGCCATCGTCGTGGTCATCCTGATCAACGCGGCATTCGCCTTCTTCCAGGAGCGACACGCCGAGCGGGCGGTCGAGGCCCTCTCGGACATCATGCCGCCCACCGCACGGGTCGTCCGAGAAGCCCCTGAAGACACGATCGCGGCGATCGATCTCGTTCCCGGCGACGTCATCCACCTCGGTGAGGGCGATCGGGTGTCCGCCGATGCGCGCTTGATCGCCGGTGCGGTCGAGGTGGACCTGTCCGCCCTGACCGGCGAGTCGGCGCCGGTGCACGTGCAGAGCGACTCGGATGCGCGATCCGGCCCCATCCTCGAGGCCACCGACATCGTGTTCAGCGGCACCAACGTCGTCGGCGGCGACGGTCGGGCGGTGGTCTTCGCAACCGGGATGCAGACCCAGCTCGGACACATCGCGGCCCTCTCGCAGACGGGCGTGCGGGACGAGAGTCCTCTCGAGCAGAAGGTGAAGCGGGTCGCCTGGTTCATCGCGGCGGTCGCGGTCGGACTCGGCCTCGCGTTCATCCCGCTCGGGACCCTGCTGGCGGGGCTCTCCCTGCAGGACGCGGTGAACTTCGCCATCGGCCTGCTCGTCGCCAACGTCCCCGAGGGCCTGCTGCCGACCATCACCCTCGCCCTCGCGGTGGGCGTGCGGGTACTCGCCCGCAAAGGGGCCCTGGTCAAACGCATATCCGCGGTCGAGACCCTGGGGTCGACCTCGGTGATCTGCACCGACAAGACCGGGACCCTCACGCAGAACTCGATGCAGGCGATGCGGATCTGGGCGTCCGACGGGGTCGTCGACGACGTCCGAGCGGGATACACGCCGACCGAGGGGATGCGGCGCCTGGCCCGGTCCGTCGTCGACTGCTGCACGGCCAGAATCGAAGTCGACGACGACGGCCAGACCCGTGAGTACGGTGATCCCACCGAGATCGCCCTGTTGCGCGGGGTCGCCGCGGCGAGGACAGGCGATGCGGTCGATCCGAAACCGGACCGGGTCTTTCCCTTCGACTCAGAACTCCGACGGATGTCCACGGTCGTCTTCGATCCCGACGGCGCCAGGATCAACGTCAAGGGCGCACCCGAGGACATCCTCGGCCGGTGTACGACGATCGCCGGAAGACCCTCGGACCGAGTCGATCTCGACGAGCTGCGCAACCTGGTGTCGGGATGGGCCGCCGACGGCCTACGCCTGATCGCCGTGGCCTCTCGCGACGTCGACACCGACACCGGACGCACCATCGACCGCGGGAGCGCCGAACAGGACCTGACGCTGCTCGGTGTCCTCGCGCTGCTCGACCCGCCGCGTGAGGGGGTGGCCGACGCCGTCGCGACGTGCCACCGGGCCGGCATCCGGGTGGTCATGGTGACCGGCGATCACGCGCTGACCGCGCAGGGCATCGCCCGCAGCGTCGGCATCGGCTCCGAACTCGGCCTGCAGGTGATCACCGGCCTCGAGCTCGACGGCATGTCCGAGGCACAGCTCGACGACATCCTGGGGCAGGGCAGCGAGCTCGTCTTCGCGCGCACGTCCCCGGAGGCGAAGGTACGCATCACCGACGCCCTGCGCGACCTCGGCGCGGTGGTGGCGATGACGGGCGACGGCGTCAACGACGCCCCTGCACTGCACCGGGCCGACATCGGGGTCGCCATGGGACGCAACGGCACCGACGTCGCCCGGGAGGCGGCGACGATGGTGCTCACCGATGACAACTTCGCCACCATCGTCAGCGCGGTCGAAGAAGGCCGTCGCGTCTACGACAACGTCCAGAAGTTCATCGTCTACATCTTCGCCCACGCCACCCCCGAGGTGATCCCCTTCCTGATGTACGCACTCTCGGGCGGCAACATCCCGCTACCCCTGACGGTGATGCAGATCCTGGCGATCGACCTGGGTACCGAGACCCTGCCCGCACTGGCGCTGGGACGTGAGCGAGCCGAACCGGGCCTGATGGACCGCGCACCGCGACCCCGTCGCTCGAGCGTGGTGACCGGACCACTGCTGATCCGCGCGTGGCTCCTCCTGGGCGGGGTCTCCGCGGTGCTGGTGATCGCGTTGTTCCTCGGCACGCTGTGGCGCGGTGGCTGGACCTACGGCACCTCGGTGAGCAGCGGCGACATGCACACGACCTGGCAGCTCGCCACCACGATGACATTCCTCGGGATCGTCGCATGCCAGATCGGTACCGCGATGGCGGCGCGAACCCAGCGGGCGTCGTTGTCCTCGATAGGTGTGACGACCAACCGTTTCCTGCTGTGGGGCATCGCATTCGAGATCGTCTTCGCGGTGATCGTGGTGACAGTTCCGGTCCTCAACGACGTGTTCGGGACGATCCCACCGCCCCTCGAACTCTGGCTGTGGCTGTTACCGCTGCCCCTGATCGTGTGGGGCGTCGACGAGTTCTATCGCCGGGTGCTGCGTCGCGTCGGATCACCCGCATGACATCGAGAGGATCGGCATGTCCCACATCCTGTCCGTGCCGATGAATCCCGCCCTGGACATCCACACCGCCGTCCGCCATGGCACCGCGGCCGGCGCGGCCGCCGTCATCACGCCCGGATAGGGAACCGTGTCGCCGCGACGATTTCGAACGACTCCTCTCCCAGGCCCCCGGGACGACCGTCCACGACTGCACACCGATCCGTGACCTCGAAACCCGATATTGAGGGGCCGGAGGGTCAACCATGGGCAGTACGACGCCGTGAAGAGGATGGGTGATCTCCGGATTCGCCGGACAAGGGGTTCTCGGGGTCGAACGGCCCGCGGATGTGCGGGTTCGCCCACCACAGGAGAATCACGATGAAAGCAGCAGTCGTCACCGACTTCACGGCACCGCTCGAGATACAGGACCTGCCCGTTCCCGAGCCCGGCCCCACCGACGTGCTGGTGAAGATGGAGACCAGCGGCCTCTGTCACACCGATATCCATGCCGCGCACGGTGATTGGCCGGTCAAGCCGTCGCCGCCGTTCGTACCGGGCCACGAGGGCATCGGCCGGATCGAGGCGATCGGATCAGAGGTGACCGATCGGGCCGTCGGCGACCGGGTCGCCATCGCCTGGCTGGGGTATGCGTGCGGTGCGTGCCGGTACTGCATCTCCGGCTGGGAGACGCTGTGCGAACAGCAGCGCAACTCCGGATACTCCGTGAACGGCAGCTTCGGCGAGTACGCCGTTCTCCCGGCCGCCTTCGCCAACCCGGTTCCCGACGCTGTGTCCTCGGTGGATGCGGGCCCGCTGACGTGCGCGGGTGTGACGACCTACAAGGCGGTACAGGTGGCGGATGTGCGCCCCGCGCAGACGGTGGCGGTGTTCGGGATCGGCGGACTCGGACACCTGGCGGTCCAGTATGCCCGGATCGCCGGGGGTTTCGTGGTCGCTGTCGACGTCTCCGACGAGAAGCTCGAGATGGCGCGCAGGCTGGGCGCCGACCACGTGGTCAACGCCAAGACCGAGGACCCTGTGGAGGCGATCGCCGGACTGGGCGGGGCAGATGTGGCCCTCGCACTGGTCGCCTCGGCCGCCTCCTTCCAGCAGGCATACGCCTCGTTGCGTCGCGGCGGCCGACTCGTCTGCGTTGCACTGCCGGCCGGTGATGCGACGTTGCCGGTGCCGATCTTCGACACCGTGCTCGGCGGCAAGTCCGTCATCGGATCCATCGTCGGCACCCGGAACGACCTCGCCGACGTCTTCGCCTTGCACGCGGCCGGCCGCACCGAGGTCATCGCCGAGACACGGCCCCTGGAGACGGTGAACGAGTCGATCAGCGACGTGCTGAGCGGCGCCGTACCGGCACGCGTCGTCTTCGAGTTCTGACCGCTTCACGGGTGCGCCGCATCACCCGTCCGGCGGCTGGAGGAATGTCCCGGCACCCCCGTGTCGTTGGCCGAGAGGTCGGCCGAAGACCGATGAGAACACGGTTCGGAACAGAGGTGCTGTCATGAAGATCGGAATCATCGGTGCGGGATTCATCGGCGGGACGCTCACGCGTCGGCTCACTGCCCTGGGCCACGACGTGCGGGTCGCCAATTCGCGCGCCCCGGAAACACTTGCCGATCTGGCGTCGGAGACCGGTGCCACGGCGGTGTGGGCCGCGGACGCAGCTCAGGACGCCGACCTGGTGATCGTCAGCATCCCGCAGAAGAACACCCCCGACCTGGCCGCGGGCATCCTCGACGCCCGCAAGCCGGGGGCGCCGGTCATCGAGACCAACAACTACTACCCGCAGCAGCGTGACGGGAAGATCCAGGAGATCGAGGACGGCACCCCGGAGAGCGTCTGGGTCTCCAAGCTGCTCGGCGTGCCCGTCTACAAGGTCTTCAACGGGATCTACTGGAAGCACCTGCTGAACAAGGGTGTCCCCGCCGGCACCGAGGGCCGGATAGCACTGCCGATCGCCGGTGACGACGCGGACGGAAAGAAGATCGTGTTCGCCCTCGTCGACGAGCTCGGCTTCGACCCGGTCGACGCGGGACCGCTCGCCGAGTCGTGGCGCCAGCAGCCGGGAACGCCGGTGTACGGCAAGGACTTCGGCGTCAAGGACACCATCGAGGCACTCGCCCAGGCCTCGCCGGAGCGCACCCCGGAGTGGCGCGCCTGAGTCCTGCCCACTTGTAGCGGCGAGGGGTCAGCGCCGCCTGGGGCGCCTGGCGCTCTTGGCGGCGCCCTTGCGCGGCGTCTTTCCCGCCGCCTCACGTGCCGCCTTCTTGGCAGCGGCCTTCTCCTTGGCCGAACGCTTCGGCGCCGGTTCGGAGCGCCCGCGAGATGACGTTGCCTTCCGGCCCCGGACTATGCCGACGAACTCGTCGGCCAAGTCGGTGGTCGGGGCCGGCCACAGTAGGCCGACGGTCTCGGTGGGGGCGTCGGTGATCGGGCGAAAGACCAGATCCTTGCGGTGGTGCAACCGCGCCAACGACTGCGGGACCAGCAGCAGGCCCACCCCGGCGGCCACGAGTTCGATTGCGTCGCCGAGGGTTTCGGGTCGATGTTCCACCGCGGCGCCTGGCCGGTCGGTCATGATGATCGGTTCGTCGAGGGGCCAGAGGAATTGTTCGTCGGCGAGGTCGGACAGCGTCAACTCGTCGCCTGCGGTGAGCACGTGGTCCTTCGGCACCACCACGACGGTGGTCTCCTCGTACAGGTCGATCGTGTGGTGCGGCCCGGCGTCGCCGTGCCGGAGCGCGTCGGGGAGTCGTGTGATGGCCGCGTGCACGTCTCCTTGTCCGACGGCATCCGCGCAGGCTGCGACGTCGAGGGCGACGAGCTCCAGCGGCACCTCCGCTCGACGGTCCGCCCAGATCCGGACCCACTTTCCCGGGGTCACGCCGGGGACATACGCCAGGCGGAAAACGGGGGCGTCGTCGGGCGTGGTCACGGGACAGAGGCTACCGCCCGATACCCTCGAGGAATGAGTTCGCAGTCGATGAAGCCGGCCACGGCCGCCAAGAAGCTGGACGTATACCTGCCGGCCACTCCTGCGGAGTTCCGGGACGGCCCCATCACCCGATCCGAGCTCGCCGCCCTCGAGGCGGACCCGCCGGAGTGGCTGCGCACCCTGCGCGCGAACGGACCGCACCCGAAGAATCTGGTGGCGGCCAAGCTCGGCATCTCCAACTCCGGCCTGGTCAGAGGCGGGATCACCGAGGCGCTGACCACCGCGCAGATCGACGAACTGCTGGCCGAGATGCCGGAATGGCTCGTCGCCGAACGCGCCACCCAGGTGGAGGCACGCCGCGAGGAGCGTCGGGTCAAGTCACTTCACGCCGACCGGCGTCGTGATCGCGAAGAGGCAGAGGCGGACCGCAAGTCCTGAGCCTCGGCCGTCGGGTCGCAGCGGTTAGGCAGATCGCGCACGGGGTACCCGTCGAACACCCATTGTTCGATCGAGGAGTAGTCCATGGACACCGCAGTCTGGATCATCATCGCCGTCGTCGTCGTGATCGTCGTCGTGGCCTTGTTGCTGTTGCTCCTGCGCCAGCGCAGAACCCACCAACGAGCAAAGGCCCAGGACATCCGCCAGAACGCCGCCCAGGAGGTCTCCGCGGTCCGTCACCGTGAGGCGATCGCCGAGGAGGCCGACGCCAAGGCTCGCCAGGCGAAGGCAGAGGCAGATGCCAAGGCCGCCGAGGCCAAGCGGCTCGACGAACTGGCCCGCACCCACAAGGGGCAGGCTGCCGAGTCACGGCACGAGGTCGAGAGCGAGTTCGCCCGGGCCGACAAGATCGATCCCGACGTCAGACGCAACAACGGCGGCGGCGACGGGGCCCACAGCCGCAACCCCGACCAGCACCCCGATCCTCGACAGCACCAGGGACCTGCCCAAGGCGATCAACCGCCCCTGAACGCCGGCCCGCGCGGAAACACCGGTCGCCACACCAACATCGACCCCCGGACCAACATCGACGCGCGTGGCAATGCCGACCCACGCGGCCACCAGGCCCCGCCGAACGCCCGCTGACCGCGGACCGGCCGGACGAGGACTCGCGTCAGCAGCGGGCCGTGGCGTGCGGGCCGCGCGCGATGTCGTGCGCGACTCGCTTTCCCGCGATCCACGTCTCACACTCGATCCACCCGAGTGCGTCGGTGTTCTCGGTCCGGGCGACGATCCGGGCCTCGCGCGCGCCCTTGGCGCGGTAGGTCCATTTGGCGTAGTACCACTGCTCGGCCCGGTGGGCGAAGTCCTGGTCGGTCCAGGTGAGGCGGTTGCCCGCGACGTCGTTGATCTCCAGGTAGTCGATGCCCTGCGTGCTCGACCTGAGCACGTAGTGCACCTCCTGGCCGTCCTTCGCGTCGACCGCTCCGGCCTCGGAAGTGCCGGCACCCAGCATGATGCCGACGGCACTCGAGAACGCCATCGTGCCCAGCACGAAACGCCTTGTGATTCCCATTTGTATCTCTCCCCCTGACGGCGCCCTCCCCAGGCGCAGGCCGTCACTGCGCAGAAAAATACCCCACGAGCCGGAAAAGTCCCAGGACCGGTGTCTCGGCGGTCGTATCTGGTCCCAGATTTTGCGTTCGTTTGTCACGCGAAAGAGGGTTCGGTCGCAGAGGCTGACCGATGGTGGCGATCTCAGTTCGCCAAGTGATACTCGTAACCAGTGTTAGCGACTAACATTTGTGTCGCTTTTGTCGGAGTCGCTCACTGATGCTCGACGTCGCTGAGACAGTGCCGTACCTGCGCATTCTGAACCGGAAAGGTTTCACACACCATGGCGTCGTATCTGTTCAAGCTCGGAAGGTTCTCCTTCCGGCACAAATGGGCCGTGATCTCGGTCTGGCTGGCCGCGCTGATCGCCGTCGGCGCGCTGGTCGGCGCGCTGCAGCCGAAGTTCGCCACGGACTTCAGCCTGCCGGGTACCGACTCGGGCATCGCCACCGATCAGGTCCAGGAGTACTTCCCCCAGGTCATGGCACAGCAGGAGCGGGCGTCGACCAGCATTCTGATCGCCGCCGACGACGGCCTCCAGAACCACGTCGAGCAGATCAACAAGCTCACCGAGGACCTGCGCACCCTCCCCGACGTGATCGAGCCGCAGACCGTGGTCAACCCGCTGGTCGTCGCGGCAGCCGATCCGGCCCTCGCGCCGTCGGTCGTCGGCGACAACGGCCGCGTCGGCCTGATCCAGGTCCGTCAGAACATCGAGGTGCTCGACCTGACCGTCGAGAACAAGGACCAGCTGGTCAAGATCCTCGAGGAGAACCGGGGTGACGGCCTGCAGGTCGAGGCCACCGGCTCGCTCATGCAGGTCATGGAGCCCGGCGGCGCCTCCGAGATGATCGGTTTCGCCGTCGCATTCGTGGTCATGATCGTCGCCTTCGGCGCTCTCGTCGCCGCCTTCATCCCGCTGGTCACCGCGATCGTGGGCGTGGCGATCACCATCATGCTGCTCAACCTGTCGGCAGAGGTGCTCTCGATCAACCAGTCCGCGACGGCCATCGTGACGATGCTCGGCATCGCGGTCTCCATCGACTACGCACTGTTCATCGTCTCGCGCTACCGAGCCGAATTGCGAAGGGGCGGCAGTCCCGCGGATGCCGCGGGCAGAGCCGTGGGTACCGCGGGATCGGCCGTGGTGTTCGCCGGCCTCACGGTCATCATCGCCGTGGTCGCGCTCGTGGTCATCGGCATCCCGCTCATCACCCAGATGGGTGCCGGTGCGGCCGTGGCCGTGCTGATCGCGGTCCTGGCCGCGCTCACGCTCATCCCCGCGATCCTCAGCGCGTTCGGACGGTTCGCGTTCCTGCCCAAGATCCCGTGGATCAAGCACGCCGAAGAATCCGAAACCGACACCATGGGAATCCGCCTCGGGCGCACCGTGGTCAAGTGGCCGATCCCGTTCATCGTCATCGGCCTGCTCGCCCTGGCCGGCGCCGCAATCCCGGCCACCAAGATGGAACTCGGACTCTCGCTGACCAGTGGGGACGAGATTCCCGCCCAGCAACTGCTCAGCCGCGGCTTCGGTGAGGGCATCAATGGTCCGCTGCTCGTCGTCGTGCACACCGACAACGGCCAGATCAAGACCGCCGCAGACGAAACGGTCAAGCACATCGCCGGCCTCGACGACGTCACCAACCCCCAGGCGCTGACCTGGATGGGGAACGCCGGTGGCCAGAACGGTGACACCGCGCTCATCACGGTCACCCCGCGGAGCGCGCCGTCCTCGCCCGCCACCCATGAGCTGATGGAGCAGATCCGCGAGTTCGCGCCGACCGTCGAAAGCCAAGGCGCGCAACTGCATGTGGGCGGTCAGACGGCGATCATGTCCGACCTGTCGTCCAAGCTGGACAAGGCGCTGATCCCGTACCTGATCGTGGTCGTCGGTCTCGCCTTCCTGATCATGATCGGGGTGTTCCGCTCGCTGTGGGTCCCGCTGGTCGGCACGATCGGATTCATCTTCTCCGTGCTGGCGACCTTCGGCATCACCGTCGCGATCTTCCAGGAGGGATGGGGCGGGCTCATCTCGCAGACGCAACCGATCATCTCCTTCCTGCCGATCTTCCTCATCGGCGTGGTGTTCGGACTGGCCATGGACTATCAGGTGTTCCTGGTGACCCGAATGCGCGAGGAGTATCTCCACGGCATGACGGCCAAGGAGGCGATCGTCGCCGGCTACAAGCACGGTGCGCGCGTGGTGACGTCGGCGGCGATCATCATGATCAGCGTCTTCGCCGCGTTCATGCTCTCCCCGGAGACAACCGCCAAGATGATGGGTTTCGCGCTCGCGGCGGCAGTCCTGTTCGACGCCTTCGTGATCCGCATGCTCGTCGTGCCGGCGGTCATCGCGCTGCTCGGCGACCGCGCCTGGGGCCTGCCCCGCTGGCTGGATCGCTTCGTTCTCAACTTCGACATCGAAGGCGAGTCGGTCCGCCACCTCGGACTCGAGGATTCTCGGGACGAGGACTCCAAGACGCCGGTGCCGGCATCCTGACGAGTTAAATGTTCAGATGCACGTGAGCGACACCCTCACCGACGCCCCGGGAGTTGTCCCGGGGCGTCGGATGGGGTTGCGCGAGCAACACAAACAGCGCACCCGCAACACCATTCGACATGCGGCGATCGCCCTCATCGCCGAGCAGGGGTACGCCAAGACGACCGTCGAGCAGATCGCCGAGGCAGCCGGCGTCTCGCACACGACGTTCTTCCGCTACTTCCCCACCAAGGAGCTGGTCGTCGTCGGCGACGAGCATCTGCACGACGAGGCCCGGTCCATCGTGGCGTCCATGCCACCGGGTTTGAGCCATTTCGACCTCATCCGACGGCTCCTCTCCGAACTGCACAGACTGACCGTCGACGACCCCTGGGTCGGAAACCCGTTGCGCATGAACCTGATCCGTACAGAGCCGCTGCTGCAGAAGACCTTTCAGATCGAGTCGGAGCGGATGCTCTCCGGCGTGACCCAGCTGGTCGCCGACTACCTCGGGATCGACGCCGACGACTTCGGACTCAAAGTGTTCCTGGACGCCGTGGCCGGAGTGGCATGCCAGCTCTCGGCCGACCCGGACAACGTGTGCGGCCCGCCGCGCATCGAGGCGACCCTGCGTGCCATCGACCTCCTCGAGCAGGGACTCCCACTCGGGAGATGATGGAGCGTGATCGCCTCTGTACGAGTCGTTTTGGTTGGCGAAGGAAACCTCTGACCGATTCGACTCGGGCAGCCCGCCCTGCTGAGGCAGTACGCCGATGCGAGGTAGAGCGGCTGTCGGTCTAGTCGGCGAGGTGCGACCCGACGCCGGACTCGTCCTCGACGTACAGCAGCGCCCTCACCCGCACATCCCGGGTGCGCTGCAGGTGGCGGGTGATCAGGTCGCGGGCCGTGACAACGTCCCGGGCGCCCATGGCGTCGATGATCTGCAGATGCTCGTCATGACTGTGCGTCAGGTTCCCCGGCTCGGCGAGTGACCGCGTCTCATAGGTTGCAAGTTGAGAATTCAAGCGCTCCAACACTTCACAGATTGTGTCGTTACGCGACGCCGCGGCCAACACTCGGTGCCACCGGGCATGTAGCTGACGGGCCCGGGCCGGATCGGTCTCAGCGACAGCATTCTCGTGGACCAGCGCCAGCCGCGCGAAGTCGAGTTCGGTCGCATGCCGGATCGCCGACTCCACCGCCTCGGCCTCGAGCGCGATTCGCACCTGGTAGATGTCGAAGATCTCGTCGGGGGTCCGTACCCGGACGACCGCTCCGCGCGGCCCCCGTTCCACCAGACCGTCGGCCTCCAGTCGTAGGAGCGCGTCACGGACCGGCGCACGCGAGACCCCGTGCCGACTGCTCAGCGCGACCTCCTGCAGCGCCCCGCCCGGGGGCGGGTTGCCGGCCAGGATCTCCTGCCGGATGACCTGATACAGAGCACCCTTGGCACCGCCCGCGTCGACGCCGGGCTCCCCGGCTCCTCCCGAGCCGGACACCGACTCCAGGTCTTCTCGTGGCACAGGCGCTCCTCGGGCGGCGATGGTGGTTACGGCTCGGCGGCACGGCAGGTCGTTCACTGCTCGTACCGGATCGACACACTCTCCACGAACTCTCTGTCGGTGAAAAGTTCACGCTGCGCGGAACTCTTGCACCAGGCCAGCATACAGCCGTATGAATACGTCCGTCGACACTTGTAGACATCCGTCGACATCGCCGTTGACCATGATTTTCCGGCGGTTGCCCGCCCTGGGTCGGCGACCCGAACCGAGCAGAGGATCCCCGTGAGTGCACTGCGCGACGATCGCACCTCCGCGGACAGTCCCATCCTCATGACCACCGCGATGGGCGTGGGAATGCACCTCGGCGCCTGGCGACATCGTTCGGGTGACCCGTTCGACTACCTGACCCTGGACTTCTACGAGCACATCGCCAAGACCGCCGAGCGAGGTGTGCTCCACGGACTGTTCCTGGCCGACACCCTCGCCCTCTCGGAGGAGAACCTCGAGCGGCCGAACCTCGGTGCGCTCGATCCGATCGTCGTCCTCTCCGCGCTCGCCGCGGTCACCGACCGGCTCGGCCTGGTGGCCACGTCGTCGACGACGTTCAACGAGCCGTTCAACCTCGCGCGCCGCTTCTCCGCCCTCGATCACCTCAGCCGAGGCCGCGCGGGATGGAACGTAGTCACCACCTTCGTGCCCGATGTCGCGGCGAACTTCGGGGCGAGTGACCTTCCCCGGCACGACGACCGCTACGCCCGCGCCGAAGAGGCGATGGACGTCGTCACAGCGCTGTGGCACAGCTGGGGCGACGGTGCGCTCACCGGCGACAAGGACGGCGGGCAGTTCGCCGACCGCAGCCAGGTGACGCCGATCGACCACGTCGGAACCCACTTCTCGGTCCGCGGGCCACTCACGCTTCCCCGCACCCGACAGGGCCGGCCGGTGGTATTCCAGGCCGGCGCGTCGGAGTCCGGCCGCCGGCTCGCAGCGCGCACGGCCGATGTGGTCTTCACTGTCCAGAACACCCGCGCGGCCGCCACCGAGTTCCGCGCCGACATACGACGCCGTGCAACGGAGTTCGGCCGTGACCCGGATTCCGTCAAGATCGTGCCCGGGCTCGTGCCGGTCATCGGTGCCACCCGGGACGAGGCCCGCGGTCGCAAGCGCGCACTCGACGACCTCAGCGCCGACGCCGAGCTGCGCAAACTCGCGCTGCGGATCGGCGTCGGTGTCGACGACCTCGAACTGGACAAGCCACTTCCCGCCGACCTTGTCCGGGCGAACTCGTCGTTCAATGCCTCACAGGGTTTCCGCGACGCCGCGGTCCGGCTCGCCACCGAGGAGAACCTGACGGTTCGAGAACTGCTGTACCGCAACGGCGGCGGCCACGTTCAGGTCGTCGGTACACCTGACGACGTGGCCGATCTGATCGCCGACTGGTACGGCGCCGGCGCCGTCGACGGCTTCAACCTGATGATCGACGTCCTGCCCGACGGTCTCGAAGACTTCGTCGACCAGGTCGTCCCCCGGCTCCAGGATCGCGGACTCTTCCGCACCGAGTACCAGGGCAATACATTCCGCGACGATCTCGGCCTCGCCCCTGCCACCCGACCCGTCGCCTGACCGACATACCCGTCCAGCAACAACGCCACCGCCCCAGGAGAACCCATGCTGCAGATTTCCCGTATCGACCTCGCCGAGGCCAAGGCGCTGATCGCCTCCGCCACCGAACGTTCACTCGAGATCGATGTGCCGATGTGCATCGCCGTCGTCGACGAGAGCGGCTACCTCGTGGCCTTCGACCGCATGGACACCGCCAAGATCACCAGCGTTTCCCTGGCGGTCGACAAGGCGTTCACCGCGGCCGGCGCCCGCAACCACACGTCCTTCTACGGCACGGTGTCCCAGCCCGGTGGCCCGGCCTGGGGCATCAACCAGACCAACGACGGGCACTTCAACGTCATCCCGGGCGGTGTCCCGATCATCGTCGACGGCAGCGTGATCGGAGGCATCGGGATCAGCGGCGGCAACTCCGCCCAGGACGACGACGTCGCCGCCCACGCCATCAACCGCGCCGGCGTCGGTCAGCCCGTCGAGGTGCCGGCCACCGCCGGAACACACTGATGTCGCACACGCTCCCACCCACCGGCATCATCGGCGCCGCCCTGACCCCGTTCACCGAGGACAACGACGTCGACCAGGCGCGGCTCGATTCGCTGCTCGACATCATGGTCGGGCACTGCGACGCGATCTCGCTCCTCGGCGCGGAGGTCTCCGAGTACCAGATCCTCGACGAAACCACCCGTCTCGCGACCCTGCGTGCCTCCATCGACACCGTCGGCAAGCGTGTCCCGGTGCTGGCTGGCGCCTCGCACTCCGACGTCGCAGGCGTATTGCGACTCGCGGAGTCCGCAGCCGACGCCGGCGCCGACTTCATCCAGGTCCTGATGCCGCGTCATCCCGGCGGCAACCCGGCGGGTATCGGCGACCTCACCGCCTACTTCGAGCGGATCGCGGCGTCGAGTCCGTTGCCGATCATCGCCTACCACAACCCATCTCAGGGAACCGACACCGATGCACCGACCATGGCCGAACTCGCCCGCATCGACGGCGTGGTCGGCTTCAAGGAAAGCTCACGCGACCTCACCAAGATCGGCCGGCTGTGCGCCGAGATCGACTCGGCCGGGCACGCCCGGTACTACACCACCATGCAGGCCCTGCAGACGACACTTCTGCTCGGCGGCTCGGGCGCGATGATGCCGCCACCGGGCACCGCAATCGGTGCGCAGGTCGTCGCTGCACATCGCGAGGACGACCACACCCGGGCCGCACAGTGGCAGCGCCACTTCCGTCAGTTCCCCGGCCTCTGGGGCAAACACGGCCTCACCACCACCATGAAGGCGGCGATGGCGGCCCTCGGCCACGATCTCGGCGGCCCCGCCGCACCCTTCCGCCCGATGCCCTCGGCCGACTCCGAACACCTTGCACAACATCTGGATTCACTCGATCTCGACACCCTGTTCCCGGTCTCCGCGTCCGCCGGAACCACCTCGAAAGGCCACGGCTCATGACACAGACAGTCACACCACCGGAGAAAGAGACCCCTGAACAGCGCAGCGGTCGACGCCACGCCTTCGCCGGCGCCTACCTGGGCTGGATGTTCGACGGCTATGAGACGTTCGCGACCGTCCTCGTCGCGTCGTTCATCGTCAGCGACCTCGTCGGTCCCGACGCCTCCGCGTACTACGTCGGCGGCATCCTCGCGATCACGCTGCTGTCCTGGGCGATCGGCGGCCTGGTATCGGGCGTTCTCGCCGACCGGTACGGGCGTCGCCGGGTCATGATCGTGTCGATCCTGTGGTACTCGGTGTGCGCCGGACTCACCGCCCTCGCGCCGGCCTACGGCGTGCTGCTCCTGCTGCGCTTCCTGACCGGACTCGGCATGGGTGCCGAATGGGGCGGCGGCAGTTCACTTGTCGCCGAGACCGCACCGCCCAAGCGTCGTGGCCTGCGGATCGCACTGCTGCAGAGCGGCTTCGGCGTCGGCTTCCTCATCGCCACCGGCGTCTGGCAGCTCGTCAATCAGGGCAACCCGGGTGACTGGCGCTGGATGTACGCACTCGGCGTCGTCCCCGCTCTGCTCGTCCTGTATATCCGCCGTGCCGCTTCCGACTCGCCGCTGTGGGTCAAGGCCGATCAGCAGCGCCGTGCCGTCACCGCCGCCCTGGCGTCAGGTGCACTGCGCACCGAGCAGGCCGTTGAATTGATCAAACCCACCATCAGCCAGGTCTTCTCGCACCCGGTCTACCGCCGCCGTGTCGTGATGCTGTCGACCGGGGCCCTCGCGTCGATGATCGGCTGGTGGGCCGTGTCCACCTGGATTCCGGCCCAGGCCCGCAGCATCCTCGTCGGCACGGTCGACGACGTGCCCAGCGCCGTCACCCTCGTGGTCCTCACCTACAACGCGGCCGGTGTGGTCGGCTACCTCGTCAACGGCTGGCTGGCGGATCTGGTCGGACGCAAGCCGGTGATCTTCACCTTCTTCCTCGCCTCGGTCGCCGTCACCCCCTGCATGTTCCTGCTGCCCGACAGCAAGAATTCGCTGGTCTTCTGGGCCGCGGTCAACGGTTTCTTCACCCTCGGCCAGATGACCTGGCTGGCGCTGTACCCGAGTGAGCTGTTCCCGACCAACGTCCGGGCCACCGGCATGACCCTCGTGTTCAACCTCGCCCGGTTCCCGGCCGCCATCGGCGCCCTCATCAGCGCTTCGCTGATCACCGCGTTCGGATCGATCTCGAGCGCCGCGGTCATCATCGGCTGCGCCGGTTACGGTCTCGGGGTCCTGGTCACCTGGTTCATGGGACCGGAGACCCGCGGCACCACCCTGCCCGCACCCGCCCAGATAGACGAGAAGCTCGACGCCGCCCCGGAAGGAGCCACCCGATGACGAGTTCCACCGACGCGGTCGGGGCACTGCACCGGCCCCCGTCGCCACTGGAGGACCCCACGAGCCCGCTGTCGCGGATCGCGCAGCAGCCCCTCATGCTCGGTTTGTTCCTTCCCACGCAGACAGGCGGCTTCTCACAGTCGACGTATCCGCGCGACACCCGCTGGGACTTCAAGTACAACCGGGACCTCACCCTGGCGGCCGAATCACACGGACTCGACTTCGTCTTCGGACTCCAGCAGTGGGTGAAGAAGGGCGGATTCGGCGGTGAGACGAACTACCGGGAGAACTTCCTGGACCCGTTCATCTCCACGGTCGCACTCGCACCGCTGACCTCGCGGATCGTCACCATCTCGACGGTGCACGTACTCTACGGTTCCTGGCATCCGCTGCACCTCGCCCGCTTCGCCGCGACCGCCGATCACATCGCCGACGGCCGCTTCGGTCTGAACATCGTGACCGGTTACGACGCCCGCGAGCCGCTCATGTTCGGCATGGATCGCATCGAGCACGACGAACGATACGCGCGCGCAGACGAATTCGCCTCGATCATGGAAGACCTGTGGGCGGGCGAGGAAGACCTCACCCATCACGGCAGGTGGTACGACCTCGAGTCGGCGTACGTGTCTCCGCGTCCGGGGTTCGGCCGCCCGATCATGGTGTCGGCCAGCGCATCTGCGGCGGGATTCGAGTACGCCGCCAAGCACTCCGACATCGTCTTCACCTCGAGTCGCTCGGGCGCTCCGTACGCGGACGCGATGAAGTCGATCCCCGACATCACCAAGGAGATCGACGCCGCCTTCGATCGGACCGGCCACCGTCACAAGACGATCGTGTTCCCGATGGTCATCTGCAAGGAGACCCGCGAGGAGGCCTATGCCTATCGCGATGCCATCACCGGCGCCGCCGACACCGCATCGATCGTGAACTACGACGCCCGCCATCGTGCCGGCGACGCCCAGGGCTGGCCCGAACACGTTCCGGCGGACCGGGTTCTGGGTGGACACGTCCAGATCATCGGCAGTCCCACCGACGTGGCGGACCAGCTCGAGGGCCTCCACTCAGCCGGTGTCGACGGCGTTCAGCTCGGGTTCTACGACTACGGTCCTGAGCTCGAATTCTTCACCGAGGCCGTGCTCCCCATACTCCGGTCGCGCGGGCTCCGCGTGCCCGACCCCGTGGTCGGCGATGCGGCACTGCACGACTCGAGAGAAGCGGCGACCGTCCGATGACCGTCGACGCATCCACCGAGACCGACCGGCCTCCGCTGGTCCGGGCCGACCACGACGGACCGGTCACGACCGTGACACTCGCGAACCCGGACCTGGCCAACGCGCTGACCTACGGCGCCATGAAGCAGTTCATCGACGCACTGCGCTCGGCGCACACGCAGGGTTCGTTGCTGCTGGTGGTCCGGGCCGAGGGTGACGACTTCTGCATCGGCCGGGACCAGAAGGAGAAGGTTCCCGGCGTCACCAAGGCGCAGTCGCTGGGACTCATTCTCGAGGCCAACACGGCGCTCCGGGACTTCCCCGGTGTCAGCGTCTGCGTGATCCGCGGTCGGGCGTTCGGCTTCGGTAGCGGCGTGGCAGTTCAGTCCGACCTCACCATCGCCGCCGACACCGCGACACTCGGCTTCGACGAGGTGCGCCACGGTCTCGCTCCGCTGGTCGTCGCGGAGTACCTGCCCGAGCTCATCGGTCCCAGGGCCGCGAGCGACCTGGTCTACACCGGCCGCGAGGTGTCCGCCCGCGAGGCGTTGTCGATCGGCCTCGTGAGCCGTGTCGTCGCCGAGGCGGAGCTCGACGCCGAGGCGCAGCGGCTCGTCGACGGTCTCGTGAACACCGAACCGGGCGCGCTGCGATTGCTGAAGAGCTACTCGACACGATTGCGCGCGGGGGCGATCACCAATCCGCGGAGCTCCGCCGTCGCCGAGCTCGATGCGTGGCTGACGGCCGGGCGCCCCGAGTACCCGTCGCCGCCCTCGGGGTAGACCGCCGCTGGTCGACACTCGTTCGGTTCCGCCGCCTCCGCGATCGGCGCCGTGTAGTCAGCGGCCCGGCCGCGGCGGCTGCCGTTCGTCCGGCGAACTTTCGCTCTAGGATCGTGGGGTGACCACGGATGGCAACGCCCGGCCTCGCACCACATCGCCGCGCCGGGCGACTCGGCAACCTCACCGCCGCCTCCGCTCGCGACTGACCACCTCGCTGCTCGGCACCGTGACTGCGGTCGCCGCCACCGTCGCGCTGGTGGCTCCCGCGCAGGCCGCACCCGCCAAGCCGACACCCGCGCCGTTCCCGGTCACCGACCTCGCCCGCCTCTACGCTTCCGACATCTCGTCGCATCCCGGCGGTGTCTACCTGCAGCCGATCGACTCGTTCACCGCGCTGCGTCGCGACCACCCCGAGGTGATGGCGCGCAACCTCGAGACCGCTGTCGCCGTCAACCAGGCAGCTGCCGACAAACCGGCCCTGCAGCGCCGCGCACTCGCCGATGCTCACGACGATCCGCTGTGGACGATGTCCGACGCGTTCGGCGAGCAGCTGGGCCGACACTTCCGCGCCGCGCTCACCGCCGGCCGGCTGCCCAAGACCACCGCCCTGTTCAGCGACTATCTGGCCCGGGCGGGCGGCCTGGCCAACGCGACCTTCGTCGAGAAGTACGTCTTCGGCTACGACCGCCCCTTCATCGTCGCACCCGAACGTATCCGGAAGTACATGCGCGCCGGGGCCAGCGAGTACGACGCGCTCGGCAGCAGCCCCTCCTTCCCGTCCGGCCACACGAGCCTGTTCTTCTGGCGCGGCACCCTTCTCGCCTCGATGCTGCCCGAGCTCGGACCGCAGTTCCTCACCCGCGCCTCCGAGGGCGGATATCACCGCATCGTTCTGGGCGTGCACTATCCGCTCGATGTGATCGGCGGGGCGATCGTCGGCCAGGCCGCGGCCGCCGATCGACGGAACGATCCGGCCTTCCGCCGGCTGTTGGACGAAGCGTCCACCGAGATCCGTCGTGAGCTCGAATGGCGTTGCAGTGCAGCGTTGTCCACGTGCATCGGCAAGGACACGCCCTATGCGTCCGACGCCGACGCCCAGCGCATCTACGAGCAACGGCTCACCTACGGCTTCGGCCGGGTCTCGTCGGCGGCACATCCCATGGCCGTGCCGCAACAGGCCATCGATCTGATCGCGACGGCGTTCCCGCGGCTCACCGTCGAGCAGCGGCGACAGGTGCTCGAACAGACCGCTCACGCGGCCGGATACCCGCTCGACGACCAGCGCCCGGGGCGCTCGTCGTGGCAGCGCCTGGATCTCGTGCGTGCCTACAACGCCGAGGTGACGGTGAATCGGGACGGCAACGTCACAGTAGGCTGACCGTCCTGGGCGCTGCCGAGACCGGAGTGTTTGTCCACTGCGCGTTGCCAACTCGCTGCGACCCGGCACGACCGCCGGCGTTCCGTCGACTGTGTGTCCATTTCGCCGGAACAGCTTGACACCGACGTAAGGGTATCGCTAGTTTTCGAGTGGTCCACGTCACACCCGAGGTGGACTCAGCGCCGTGACCTCGGCGGACTGTGCCGAACCTGGGACTCAGCCAGAACACTGAGTTAGCGAACTCACTCACCTCGAAGCCCCGTCGGGGCGATGTCGCCATGCCCTCGTGCGGGGCTCTCGGCGTCGTGCCCGGAGAACATCGGGAAAGGCAGTCGAAACATGCGTTGGTCGAATTCTCGCAGGAGAGCCGGACGGTTGGCGGCGGTCGCCGTCGCCGCGGCATGCATCTTCTCGGTCGTGTCGTGTAGCAGCGACGACGGCGGATCGTCGGACGGCTCCGCCGCCGATGCCAGCGGCTCCAAGGCCTCCGGCGAAGCGATCAAGGTGGGGTTGTTCAACCCCAGCAAGGGACCCGCGACCCAAGCCGGTGTGACCACCGGCAAGCAGGCCGCCGTGGACTACATCAACAACCAGATCGGCGGCATCGGCGGCCGGCCCATCGAGATCGTCGACTGCGGGATCGATCAGACCGCCCCTGAGTCGACGGTGTCGTGCGCCAACCAGTTCGTCGAGGCAGGCGTGATCGCCGCCATCGACGGATTCAACGCCGAATCCGCCTCAGCGGTGCCGATTCTCACCTCCGCGGGTATCCCGTTGGTCGGCCAGATCCCGTTCAACACCTCGACCGGCGCATCGTCGGAGAACCGCGTGTACTTCGGTCCGCCGCCCGCCGCCTTCCTCGTCGGATTCATGCAGCAACTCAAGGCAACGGGCAAGGCCTCACTCACGCTGGCCAACGCCGATCTGCCACAGGCACATCAGGTGTTCGACGGCCTGATGAAACCGCTCGGCGCACAGCTCGGCATCGAGGTGAAGTCCGTCTACTACCCGCCGGCCGGCCCGAACTTCACCTCGCTGGCGACCACGCTCGCCGAGGGTAGTCCCGCGGCGGCCGGACTGATGACCGCAGCCAACGACAACATCTGCACCAAGCTGGCGCAATCGCTGCGCTCGGTCAAGTACGAAGGCACCATGTTCATGGCCGCCTGTACCGACTTCATCGACACCCTGGGCGCCCAGGCCGTTGGCGCACAGACCTATTCGCCGATCTGGCAGCCGCCGGCCATCGACTCCGCACCGGAGCCGGCCAAGGCGAATCTCGAGCTCGCCCAGAAGTTCGTCGAAGAGCAGGGCGGCACCGGCGGCTTCTACGCCTACGGCACCTTCGCCACCCTCGCCGACTTCGCGATCACCGTCGGCAATGCGAACCTGACCGATTACACCGGGGCGAGCGTGCTCGGTGCGCTGAAGGCCGTCACGGACTACCAGTCCTTCCTCGGCCCGAAGCTCAACTGCGGCAAGCCCACGACCCCGAACTGCACCACCGAGATGCTGCTGTTCGACGTCATCGCCGAGAAGAAGACCGAACCCGCCACCGGCGGCTTCATCACCCCGCTCCCGGCTGCGCTGCAGCGCATTCCGGGCGCCTACTGACACGGCCCGATGTGGCGGGGTGGGTTCGCACCCACCCCGCCACATCCCGCTCTTCTCCATCCGCACACCCGACCTGCGCTCCGCACCGCGTGAGATGTCGCCGCACGCGCCGATCGAATGAGTACGCCACATGGGTCAGTTCCTCCAGTTCGTCTTCCTCGGACTCTCTACCGGCGCCATCTACTCGGTGCTCGCCTCATCCCTGGTGGGTATCTACGCCGCCACCGGGATCATCAACTTCGCGCAGGGCGCCATCGGTCTCTACTCGGTGTATCTCGTTGCCGCACTTCGCACAGAAGGCAGTCTCGTCCTCCCGATCGGCACCATCGCCCTCGGCAGCGAGGACAACCCCACCTCGATGGAACTCGCGATCGTGCTCGGCGTGCTCAGCGCAGTGGTGTGGGCACTGCTCGCGCACCTCCTCGTGTTCCGACCGCTGCGTCACGCGCCTGTCCTGGCACAGGTGGTCGCGTCCGTCGGCCTCATGCTGTTCATCCAGGCGCTCGTGCACCTGCGCTTCGACACCCAGAACCTCTTCGCCGAGTCGATCCTGCCCGAGAGCACCGTGGACATCGCCGGTGCGGTCGTCAACGTCTCCGACCTGATCCTGGCCTGCGTCGCCATCGCGATCTCGCTGACGCTCTGGGCCTACTTCCGGCTGACCACCCTGGGAGTGGCCACCCGGGCCGGCTCCGAGGACGAGCTCGCCGCGCGATTGTCGGGCTATTCCCCCGATCGCCTCGCCGGGATCGTGTGGGCACTCACCGGCGCCGCGACCGGGCTCATCGTGATCCTCGCGTCGTTCACCATCGGCCTCACCGAGACCAGCTACACGTTCTTCGTCATCCCGGCCCTCGCCGTGGCTCTCGTGGGGCGGCTGACCTCATTCGGGATCGCCTGTGCCGCAGGCCTTGTCCTGGGCGCCTTCCAATCGGTCATCACGTGGCTCACCACCAAGGACTGGTGGCCGGAATGGGCACAGGCCGGGCTCGGCGACGCGCTGCCGTTCGTGATCGTCGTCATCGCGCTGTTCCTCCTCGGCGGCCGAATCCCCTCCCGCGGCTCGATCGGCGAGGTGAAGATGCCTGCGGTCCGCATCCCCCGCATCCGCCTCGTCCCGACCCTCGCGGTGGTCGGCGTGGTCGTCGTGGCGATCCTCCTCACTTCCGGTTCCTGGCGGTTCGGCGTGGTGACGTCGGTGATCCTGTCACTCATCGCCTTGTCCCTGGTCCTGCTGACCGGCTACCTCGGCCAGATCTCCCTGGCCAGCATGGCCTTCGCCGGCGCCGCCGGATTCGCCCTGTCCAAGTTGACCGCCGACTGGGACGTGCCGTTCCCGTTCAGCATGCTCTTCGCGGCCCTCATCGCGACCGCCCTCGGTGTGCTCGTCGGCGTCCCGGCGCTCCGCATCCGCGGTGCACAGCTGGCCGTCGTGACCCTGGCTGCGGCCCTGGCCATCCAGAGCTTCGTCTTCAACAATCCCGCCATCACCTCCTACGAGGGCAACCTCATCGCCGACCCGACGATCTTCGGGCTCGACCTCGGCGTGCGCGACGGCACCAACCTCGTCACCGTCCGGTTCTCGCTGATGGTGCTCATCGTCGTCGCCATCGCCACGCTCGTGGTGCTGCGATTCATGGGCGGCTCCACCGGCCGCGCATTCCTCGCGGTGCGCTCCAACGAACGAGCGGCCGCATCCGTCGGGATCAACGTCGCGGCAACCAAACTCCTCGGTTTCGCGTTGTCGGCCTTCCTCGCCGGGATCGGCGGTTGCCTCATCGGCTACAGCCGCGGACAGCTCTCCGCCGGCTCGTTCACCGTGATGATCGGACTCACCCTGCTCGCGATGACCTACGTCGGCGGCATCACCTCGTTCGCCGGTGCGGTCATCGCCGGAATCATCGGCCCGCTCGGCGTCGGATATGTGTTCCTCAACCAGACACTCAGTCTCGGTGAGTATTACGAGCTGTTCGCCGCCGGCAGCCTGCTGCTGATGGCGGTGTTGAACCCGGTCGGCGTCGCCGGTGCGATGTCCGAGCTGGGCGAACGGATACGCGGCCACCGACACCGACGCGCCCCTCATCCGGAGGCGCCCGGCGCGGCGCACAACGCACAGGCGGATACCCATGTCTGAAACATCGGTTGTGACACAGACTCCCGAGACCACGACGCTGCTCGAGACCGGCGGACTGTCGGTTCGATACGGCGGTGTGAGCGCCAACTCCGACGTCGATCTCACCGTCTGCGCCGGCGAGATCGTCGGCCTCATCGGCCCCAACGGCGCGGGCAAGACCACCTTCGTCGACGCCGTCACCGGATTCACCAGATCCACCGGGACCGTGTCGCTGCGCGGTGCGCGACTGGAGAAGGCCACGCCGCACCGCCGGCGCCGCGCGGGCATGGCCCGCACCTGGCAGGCGGGCGAGTTGTTCACCGACCTGACCGTCGCGCAGAACCTCGCCGTCGCCGTGCAACCGGTGGGCCTGCGCGCCATGCTCGCCGACGTCGTCAACGGCTCGCGCCCACCCGCCGACGTCATCGACAAGGCGCTGGGCCTCGTCGGGCTGGGTGACGCCGCCGATGCCCTGCCCGGCGAACTCACTCTGGGACAACAGAAACTGGTCGGCGTCGCGCGCGCCCTCGTCGGCGGGACCCAGCTGGTCCTGCTCGACGAACCGGCCGCGGGCCTCGACACCCATGAGAGCCGCGACTTCGGCGCCGAACTGCGGCGGATTGCCGCGACTGGTATCGGGATCCTGCTCATCGATCACGACATGTCCCTGGTCCTCGACGTCTGCGACCGGATCTACGTCCTCGACTTCGGGCGTGTCATCGCCAGCGGGTCACCCGCCGCGATCCAGGACGATCCCGCGGTGGTGTCGGCTTACCTGGGCAGCCCCGAGGTGGACCCCTCGGCGGCCGCCGGCGCCGGCGACCCGCCCCGACCCACACCCGAAACACACGCCCCCGCAACCGACTCGCCCGCGCCGGTCCCGCCGAAGGAGAACTCATGAGCGCGAACCCGGACTCCCGGACCCCGGACGACCCGTCTCCCCACAAGACGCCTCCCGAATCCGGTGCCGCCGCGACGACGCCGGTCCTGCAGATCGATGACATCACTGTCGGTTACGGCGGCGTACCCGCGGTGCGCGGGTTGAGTGCGTCGGTGCGGCCCGGGGAGATCTTGGCGTTACTCGGCCCCAACGGCGCGGGCAAGACGACGACCCTGCTGGCGGCGATCGGCGCACTGGGGCTGATGTCGGGTTCGGTGAGCGCGCTCGGCGCCCCGATCGACCGTCGGATCGAACGCAACGCACGACGAGGCGTGACCCTCGTGCCCGACACCCGTGGCGTGTTCCACCGGCTCTCCGTGTCGGACAACCTGCGACTCGCCAAGCGCAAGAACGGCACCGATCTCGACACCGTCTACCAGTACTTCCCCAAACTCAAGACCATGCGCGGCCGACGTTGCGGCAACCTCTCCGGCGGCGAACAGCAGATGCTGGCGCTGGCCAAGGCACTTCTCGCCACCCCCAAGGTCCTGCTCATCGACGAACTGAGCCTCGGCCTCTCGCCCGTCGCGGTGCAGGACCTGCTACCGCGGCTGCGGGCCATCGCCGACGAGCATCGGATGGCGGTGATCCTGGTCGAACAACACATCGACCTGGCGCTCGGCATCGCCGACTCGGCGATCGTGCTCCACCACGGCCGCGTCGCACTGTCGTCTCCGGCGAGCGAGCTGCGCCGGCGCCGGGACATGGTGGAGGCCGCGTACTTCGGCCGGACCATCGAGGACCCTGCCTCTTAGAACCGCCGCCTCCTAGGACCGCCACCTCCCAGGACACCGGCCGACCAACAGCCCGACGAGACGCACCAGCAAACGGGGACGACGTGGGCACCAACGAAGACGAGAACCCCGGACGGCGGCGACGCAGCACCCGCAATCGGCCCTCCGACGACGATCTGCTCGACGCCGCATGCGCGGTCATCGCCGAGGTGGGCGCCGAACGCGCGACGATGACCGCGATCGCCGAGCGCGGCGGCACCACACGCGTGACGCTCTACGCCCACTTCGGGTCCCGCGACGACCTCGTCGGTCGCGTCATGGCCCGGGAACTCGACACCTTCACCTCGTTCATGTTCGCCGTATACGACGAGGGTGAGGACATGCCGTATGGAGCCCGCGCGCGCTATTCGGTGCGGTGCCTGTTCGACTACGCCCGACGCCATCCGGCCGGCCTGCGCGTACTCATCGGTCACCGGGAGGGCGGCGACAGCGACCGTCGCCTCTACGCCGCGCTCGAACCGCGGATCGCCGCACGCCTGCGCGACAACTACGCCGCACACGGCGCGCGAATCGCCGCCAGCGCCGACACCCTCGCCTCGCTGCTGCTGCGCATGAGCCTCGACGTCGCCCACCGCGCCCTGATCGTCGACGGTGCCGGCGTCGACGAGGCCTGTGACCTCGCGATCACCGCAACCCTCGCCGTACTGCGCGACGTGCGGCCAGAACAGCTCCAGGCGCTCGACGCCTCTCTCGAAAAGCGCTGATCGGCGGCCGGTTTCACGGCCGGCCGAAACCCGCTCCAAGAACCGGACAAGCCGACCCCAAGTTTCCGCCAAGCTGCCCGCGGGATCGTTGCGAGGCCTCACACGAACAGCAACGCCTCGAGAGCCCCGGGAACGGGCGCTCACCCGATACCCACGACAGGAACCCCACAATGTCACGCATCACCAGCTCGACCGCTCATCCGTCTGATCCCGACACGGACGACACCATCCCGGCCATCGGCAATCCCTACTGGCAGCTGGGCCGCCGCGCCGCCGTCGTCGTCGCCTGCATGGGATTCACGGCACTCGCGGCCTGCAGCTTCAGCGTCGGCACCCAGTCCGTCGAGGAGGCCTCCGACATCGAGGTGGGCGAATGCCTGCAGATCGGCGAGGAGACCGGCGACGGCAAGGTGACGGCCACCAAGGCCAAGTGCGAGGGCACCGAAGGCCTCACCTTCTACACGGCAGGCAAGGTCAGCACCTCGGCCGAATGCGGCACCCCCAACACGTCGTCGCTCACCTTCGGTGAAGGCGACCAGAAGCTCTGCCTGACACCCAATTTCGTCGTCGACACCTGCTACCAGATCCCCATCAGCGGCGGCAAACTCGCCGACTACCGGGAGGTCGAGTGCAACGCGGCTCCGGTCGAGAGCACCATCCTGGCCAAGTCGGTGAGCCGTGGCGACGAGTCGGTCACGTGCACCGAGGACGAGACGAAATGGGCGTTCTCCCAGCCGAGTTCGATCGGCTACTGCCTGACCGAGGATGTCACGCTCGCCGGCCGGTTCGACGGCTGATCACAGGCTGCGTTGCTCCGCATACTCCGCCATCACAGCCCGCTCGGCGTCGCGCTTGGGATAACCGAAGAACACCACGGCGGCACCGAACGCCACGATCGCCGCGGCCGCGGCATATGCGGTTCGGTCGCCGTGCACAAACGCGTCGCGGGCCGCGGCGATGATCTGTTCGGCATCCTGCGGGTAGCGCTCGGCAAGGACTTCCGCACTCGAGAACGACTTGGTCAGCGCACTCTCGGTCTGCTCGGTGACCTGCCCGGCCTCCGGTGAATCAGCGATCGTCTCACGCAACTGCGATGCGTATCCCGCTGTGAGGATGGCACCGAGGATGGACTGCATGATCGCGCCACCGAGGTCACGCTGCAGATCCGACATGCTCGACGCCATGCCCGCGCGCTGCACCGGCACCGACCCGGTCAACGCGCGTGAGGCGGGTGTACCCGCCAGACCGACTCCGATGCCGACCAGCACATACATCAGTGCCACAACCCCATACGTCGCGTTCTCGTCCCACGTGAACACGGCGACGAGCAACGCGGCGACGATGAACGTGTACCCGGCCAAGAGGGTGAACCTCGAACCCATCCTCTCGACGAGCAGGGCAGACCTCGGGGCCACGACGACCATCGCGATCGCCGCCGGCAGACCCGACGTCCCGGCCTGCAACGTCGAATACCCGAGCACGTTCTGCATGTACTGCTGGCCGATGTACATCGCCGCCATGAGCGACCCGAAGACGATCAGTCCGCCCACGGCCGCGACCCAGAAGGTGCGTCGAGCCGCGATGCGGAGATCGAACAGCGGGACACGTACGCGTAGTTGGCGCATCACGAACCCGACGCCGGTGAGGATCGCGATGCCGCCAAGAATGTAGACCTGGAGCCGCTGATCGGAATTGGGTGCGAAATTGATCGCGAGTACCAGCGACCCGACCATCAGGATCGACACGACGCCGCCCAGATTGTCGACGACCGCCGCGCTGTCGCCGTCGTCGGCGGGCACCAGCCACCACGCGGCGAGCAACGCGGTCACCGCGAGCGGCAGCGTCGCAAGGAACACCGAATGCCACGTGAAGAACTCCAGCAGGACCCCGGACATCAGCGGACCGAGTGAGGAGATCGCGGCGCCGAACGCCGACCAGGCCGCGATCGCGTGGGTGCGCTTGGAGCCCGACCAGAGCGCGGTGATCACCGCGAGGGTCGTCGGGAAGGCCAGCCCGGCCGAGATCCCACCGAGCAGCCGAGCCCCGAAGAGGACTTCGAAGTTGGGTGCGAACCCGGCAATGACCGATGCCGGGATCGACAGACACATGCCGATGACCAGCAACCGTTTACGGCCGTACCGGTCTCCCAGGGCACCGAAGTAGAGGACCGACGCCGCCAGACCCAGCGAGTATCCGACCGCGATCAGGTTCAGCTGGGTGGAACTCGCGTCGAGGTCCTTGCCGATGTCCGGCAACGCCACGTTCGCGACCGCGAGATTGATGTTGGCGACCCCGGCGACCAAGATCAGCGCGACGAGAATGGCCCGCGCACGTTCCGGAGCCTTGCCCTCTTCGACCACGTGCGTCGTCGACGTCATCGGTGAAGCGTACGCGCCGGAATACCGGCAGATGCCGGTTCAGGCGCGGGCGGAACCGGCATCGTCGCGCCGCACAACCCGGCGGGACGAGCGGAGGTCTCAGATGCAGATGCTGAACGACACCGGGCCGATCGGTACGCCGAAGCAGATCGCCAGCGAACCCACCGCCTGCACCGGCTGCACCTGTTGCGGTGCGGCGGACGCAGTCGGCGCGGTGGCCAGTCCCAGCGTGCACGCGGCACCCACCGCGGCCACGCCGACGGCCAGACGACGCTTCACAATTGAAGTCTTCATGAGTGGCTCCCCTCGAGCTCAAGTCCCTCCCCGGACTCACCTGCGTGATCGCCAACGCTCAGATCGCAAGTGAAGGTGAGTGCAGAGCATACGCCGGTCAGAGGCTGATGCGCAGCCCGTCCCACTCGTGATCGTGCATGAAACCCTCGGCCAGACCGACGCGATACTTCAGACAGCTCCGCAGGATTCCGGCGTAGGCGAACGGCAGCATGAGCGCGGGTTTCTGGTCTCCGCGGCGGGTGACCACGTCCGACGCCCCGCGGAAGTCCCGTAAGAAGTCGCGAACGGTCCGGTCCTTGCGCGACGACGAACGCCACCCGTAGAGCAACATGCCCAGGCCGATCATCTTGTCGACGCCGGACCCCGGCGTGATGACCCCGGCGTCGGGGTCGGAGGTCCCCAGGATGGCGCGGTCGACGCCGTCGGCGGGGGTGAACATCATGATCCCGCTCGTGGCCCGCGGATTGCACTCGATGCAGAACAACTCGGCGCCGGCGCCGGTGCTGTCCCGGTCTTCGATGAAGTCGAAACCGATCTGCCCGGTGAAGTTCACCCGGCGCACGAAGTCGCTGACCCACTCGAAGATCCGCGGGTGGTCGACGGAACGGAAATTGAGACAGGAACTGCCGTCGATGGCGTAATCGACCGGATAGGTGGCGTGGGCGTACACGCGTCCCTCATGACAGACCGAATAGGTGCAGTAGTTCTTTCCCGACGCCCATTCCTGGGCGATCCACGGGTTCAGCTCGTCGTGTTCGAGCCACGTCAGCGGGTCACCCGGGTTCACCTTGTGCACCTTCTGCGAACCCCGCGAGTAGCAGCGTTTCAGCGCGAACGGCTGCTCGAAATCGAGTGCCGCTGCATCCTCGGGCCCGGTCACGCGTGCGAATTTCCGTGTCGGGATGCCGAGTTCGACGAGCAGTTCCTGGAACTCGTACTTGTTGTGCAGCCGATTCTCGATGGAGAAGTCGGAGAGGAACAGTCGACATTCGGGCGGGAACGTCTCGGCGAGCATCGCGATGATGTCGGTCTCCTCGTGGACCGGGATGACCATGTCGACGTCGTTCTCGGCGACGATGCGCGCCAGTGCGCGGCAGTACGCCAGCGGTTCGAACTTCGGGGGCGGAACACGATGGAAACCGTCCACGGCGTTGGAGAACCGGCCGATCCCCACGGGAATGGAGTCGGCGATGCTCACGCGATGGCCGCCCGCGGCCATCAGCCTCGCGAGTTCCAGTGTCAGGAAGGATCTGCCGAATGTGATCAGTACATGAGCTCGGCCGGCGCTGTCCACGCGAGCGAGTGTAGTCAGACAACGCCAAGACCGATCACACGACCACGACGCCGACAGCTGTCGGGTAAAGAGCCGACCGGGCGGGAATATCGCTACCGATCTGTCGGTTCGTCCTGTTAGTTTCTGCACGACCGGTACATGCCGGTGGGATCGGTAGGCAGTCGGCGGGTTCGGACGCTCTCCCTGGTGGGACCTCCGAGCTGGGTTGGAGGAGGCATGCAGCTGTTCGTGGTCGGCGTCATCGCCGCATGTCTCGCCGCCGTCGCCTACGGGATGTCGACCGTCCTGCGTGCGCTCGGGGCCCGGCGCGTGGCCGAGGCCGCAGCCGAAGAGGGCGAGGGCATCACCACCGAGACCGGCGCACCGACTCTCTCCTCGACGATGTCCACCTTCGTCGATCCGGCCTTCATCCTCGGCACCACGATGGTGGTCTTCGGCTTCGCCGGTGGCGCACTGGCGGCACGATTCCTCCCACTGTTCCTCTCGCAGACCATCGTCTCGGCCAACCTCGTCATCACCGCGCTGCTCGGCACGATCATCCTGAACATCGCGCTGCACACCCGAGAATGGGTCGCCATCTGGCTCGTGGTCATGTCGCTGTGCCTGCTGGGTGTCTCCTCCTCGCACCACACCGGCGGCGGCGAGGAGGTCGGCTTCCACTGGGGACTGTTCATCGCGACCCTCGCACTGTGCGCGCTCGCCCTGGTGGGTGTCTACAACCTCGGCCCTGCGGGTGCCATCGTCGGTGGCGCGTCGGCGGGCCTGCTGTTCGGCATCATCGCCATCGCCGTCCGCATCCTCGACGGCGTGCAGCCCTTCGACGCGGTCGCGCTGCTGACCGATCCCGCCGCGTGGACCATCGCGGTCGCCGGCGCGGTCGGCTTCTATGTGCAGACCGTCGCCCTGCAGCTCGGCGCGGTCAACGGTGTCACGGCGGTGCTGGTGGTCGGTGAAACCGCCGGCCCCAGCCTGGTGGGTGTGGTGTTCCTGGAGGACACGGCAAAACCGGGTCTCGGCTGGCTGGCGATCCTGGGATTCTTCGGCGCGGTCGTGGGTGCGGTGCTGGTGGCCTGGTACGGCTCGGTCGACCCCGACCATCTCGGTGAGGCACCGCCGATGAAGGGCGGCTGGCGACGCGGCAGGCAGGAGCCCGACACCGAAACCCTCACCACGCAACCGACCACGACCCCGGCCCGGACCGACATCATCGAACCGGCATCGGACTCATCGCCACCGCCTGCGCCCGACCCGACCCCGCAACCGTGGCAGTCCGACGACAACTCCGACGACAACTCCGTCGGCACCCGCGACGCGCGCCGGCCCTGAACCCGATCGGCGGACAGCGTCGAGGGTGTTGACAGTCGGGGTCCCGGTCGCGAGGGTGGGTTGATGACACCGACCAGCACGGGCTCCGCTGCCCGGCGCGCCTACGAAACACTCGAGCCCTTCCACATCCTGGCCTATTTCAATCCGGGACTGGGTGCGGCGCAGTCGGACACCGGCCTCGATCCATACGCCTTCTACTTCGGCGCGCGCGGGGCCCCCTTGGGGGCGTGCTCGGCCCCGGTCGTCTCCTCGGCGTTCTACAACTTCAATCCCGAACTGGTCTCCAAGAGCTGGGATGCCGCGGTGAAAGCCGGTCTCGATCGGGTCCACGAGCGCCGCAACCGGATGCTCGACGACTCGCTGCGCGAGATCCTGGGCGGGTCGGCCGACGACGCCGCCCTTGACGAACTGGCCTCGGGCTACGCCGATCTCGCCGCGGGGTTACCCCTCGGCGGCCGTCCGCTCGCCGCCGCGTGGGCGGCACTGCCGGCCCCGGACACCGCTCGTCTCCGCTTGTGGCAGGCCGTCGCGGTGCTGCGGGAGTGGCGCGGCGACAACCACATCGCGGCGCTCGTACTCAACGGGCTCGACGGATTCGACGCCGCTGTCTTCCACGAGGCACAACTCCCCGACCCGACGGTCCGGCGCCGCACCATGGGCAAGCGTGTCGTCCTGCTGACCCGCGGCTACTCCGAGCAGGACTGGGAGGACAGCGTCGACCGCCTCGTCGAGGCGGGACTCGCCGAGCGCGTCGACGACGGCCACCGGCTCACCGCCCAGGGGGCCGCGGTCTACGACGACATCGAGGCCACCACCGACGCCGCGGGCGAATCGCTGTGGGCCGGAACCGATGACCTCATCGACCGGACCCGCCCGATCGTGAAGGCCGTCATCGACGCCGGCGTCCTCCCGGGCACGAGGCACAAGTGAGCACGGCCGACGATCTCCGCGCGATCGAGAACCTCAAGTACCGCTACCTCCGGGCACTCGACACCAAGGACTGGGCCGCCTTCGCCGAGACCCTGACCGAGGACGTCACCGGCAACTACGGTGAGGGACTGTCGTTCTCCGACCGCGACGAACTGGTCGGGTACATGCGGACCAACGTGGGCCCCGCGGTCATCACCGAGCACCGGGTGGCCCACCCCGAGATCGAGATCCACCCGAACCCGGACGGTGCGGACACCGCACGCGGACGCTGGTATCTGCAGGACCGCGTGATCGTCGCCGAGTTCTCGTTCATGCTCATCGGCGCCGCCTTCTACGACGACACCTACCGCCGCACCGCAGATGGCTGGCGTATCAGCGCCACTGGCTACGACCGCACCTACGAGGCGACGATCGGGCTCGCGGATCTGCCGAGTTTCGCGCTCAAGGTCGGGCCCGCGGTGAACCTCTGACGGCGGTGCCCGATGGCCCCACGCATCTTCGCCGACCGGCTCGACGCCGGGCGTCGCCTGGGGGCGCGGGTGGCCGCCGTGCTGCGCTCCCGGTCGCCGGCACCGGGGACGGGCCCGACACCGCTCGTCCTGGGTCTGGCCCGCGGTGGTGTCCCCGTCGCCCGGGAGGTTGCCGACGCGATCGCCGACGCATCCGGCGCCTGCGATCTGGATGTGCTGGTGGTCCGCAAGATCGGGGCGCCCGGGCACGAGGAGTTCGCGATGGGAGCACTGACCGCCGACCACCTCGTGGTCAACGACGACATCCCACGCCGTCTCGGCGTCTCGGCCGCCGAGTTCGACTCGGCGGCCGACCGCCAGCGGCGCATCCTGCACGACAGGGAACGGCTCTATCGCGGTGACCGGCCGCGGCTCGACGTCCGCGGCCGGCCGGTCGTGCTGGTCGACGACGGACTTGCCACGGGTTCCACGATGGCTGTGGCGATCGACTCGGTGCGGGAGGCAGGAGGGGCGGCGGTGATCGTCGCGGTGCCAACAGCACCCTCGGATTCGATTGCGCCCCTGCGTGATCGAGGTGTCAGCGAGGTGGTCGTCCTCAGCACACCGGAGCCGTTCCACGCCGTCGGTCTCTCCTATGAGGACTTCACACAGGTCGACGACGCCGCCGTCATCGCAGCGCTGGACCAGTCACGGGAGTAGCGGCCCGGCACCCTCAGGAGTCCGAACCATCCTGACCCCGAGAGTCTTTGAGCAGGAGTGCGGCGAGGCCGGCGCGGTCGTTCACGTCGAGCTTGGCGTACGCCCGCAACAGATGTCCTTCGACGGTGCGCACCGAGACGGTGAGCCGTTGCGCGATCTCCTTGTTGGACAGGCCCGCTGCGGCCAGGTTCGCGATCTCGCGTTCGCGTGAGGTGATCGGCAGGGGTTGCGCCGCGGAGACGAGGGCAGGTGTGCGCAGTCCGCCGCACTGCGAGGCCAGCCGGTTGGCCACCGCGGCCGAGGCGACCGTCGCCGACCGTTTACCTGCCGCGTCGTGCAGGACACTTGCCTGTGCCGCCGCATCGGCGGCCGACAGCCGCACCCCGCATTCCTCGAAATCGGCTGAGCACAGGTCGAGTTCGACGGCATCGCCATCTCGCAGCGCCGCGGCGTGGCGCGCATAGATGTCCGAGAGCGGGCCGTCGACGACGAGGGACAACTCGGCGAGCCGCTCCGCGACGCCGGTGTCCCCGAAGCGCGCGGCGGTGTGCAGCGCCTCGGCCTCGATCGCGAACTGCGCGGTTTCCCGCGCGTCCCCGGCGGCTCGATGGGCGAGTTCGACGGCAGGGGTGATCGTGCCGGCGGAGGCCACCTGCCAGGCTTCGGCGATCGAGAGCATCGGCCCGAAGACCGCCACATGTTTCCCGGACTTACTCTGCGCCTTGGCCAATGCCTCCGCGGCGCGATCGGACAACCCGAGTGCGCTGAGGGCCTGGACCAGGAATATGTGGGCCGGGAAGTTCCATGACTCGGAGAACTGTCCACTGTCGAGGATGGCCAGCGTCTGCTCCATGCGGCGGATGACCGTCGCGCACGATCCGCGCGCGAGTTCCACGGCCGCGACCAGGACCCCGGACATGGCCCACCCGAGATACTGGGCGGTCTGCGCCGCGGTCGCCAGGCGGTCGGCGGCAGCTGCCGCGTCGTCGAGCCGGCCGGTGAGCGTGAGGGCCAGTGTCTCGCCGAACCCGGTGGGAAACCGCAGCAATCCGTCGACCTCGACCTCGCGCGCGTGTGCTGCCAGCACGCTGACCTCGCCACCCCGGCCCGCGACCGCACGTGCGAGGCTCCCGCCGAAGACCGCCCACTCGACCGCCCAGGGCAACGACGTCTTCTCGTCGAAGATGTTGTTGGAGAGAGCGATCGCCTCGTCGACGCGGTTCTCGAAGAGAGCACAGGCCGACGCCATCCCGGTGACGATGGGCCTCAGACCCGGATCGGTGACCCGCTCGCCGACGAGCCGAAGGAACTCTTCGGCGCGGTCCGCGTCGCCCAGCGCCCAGAACGTGTTGCCGATGATGAGCGTTCCCCACCGCACGAGTTGCACCTCGTCGAGATCGTCCGGGGAGAACCGCGACAAGATCTCCTCGGCCTCGTCGGGGTGGCTCTGCCACATCAGCGCTCGCGCAAGGAGTTCTGCCTCGTCCAGGCCACCACCCTCGGCCAGTGCGGCGCGGGCGAACCGCTCCCCCAGGGCAGTCTGTGCCAGGTTCAGCGCGTCACGGGCCGCGGTGCGCACCAGTGCGAGGTCGATCTCGACGTCGCTCTCGATGGCGAGGTCGGCGAGCCGAATCCGTTCGGCAGGCGTGCGCGTCGGACGTGACCGGAGTGCTTCGACGAGCCGTCCGCGGAGTCGCCGGGACGACAGCTGCCCGAGTCGCCCGCGGATGACCTCGCCGAACAACGGGTGGTGGAATGCGACGTCGAGGCGGCGGCCGTCGCGTGTGATGCGGACCAGGCCGGCGATCTCGGCTTGCTCGACCGCCTCCTCGCCGGCGAGTTCGGCGAGGACATCGATGTCGAGCGGTTCGCACAGGCTCAGGTACTTGAGAGCATCGAGCACCGAGGCGTCGAGCTGTTCGATGCGTCCCTCGAGCAACGACGCGAGCTCCGAGGTGATCGCGGCGCGCCCGCGTAACTGCCAGACCCCGTTGACCTGTCGCAACGTGTTGGCCTGCCGGGCGCCGTCGACCAGGTGCCGCAGGAACAGCGCGTTGCCGCCCGAGGCGTCCCACATCAGAGTGGCCGAATGCTCCTCGAGCTGGCCGCCGAGTACCGACTCGATGAGATCGACGCTCTGGTCTCTGGTGAACGGCGACAACGTGATCCGGGTGAGATGGTGGTCCTTCCACAACGACGTCACGGCATCGGGGACCGTTTCGCCGCTGCGGACGGTCGCCACGATGTGCACCGCGCGATCGATCGCGAGTTGATGCAGCAGAGTGGCCGAGAGCTCGTCGAGCAGGTGAGCGTCGTCGACGCCGATGACCACGTCGCCGGCGGCGAGCAGTGATTCGCGGGCCGCGGCCAGGTAGGTGACCGGATCACTCGACGTCGCCGGGCCGACGAGGTGGGCGAACACCCCGAGCGGAATCGAGCGCGCGGATTCCGTGCCGGCCACCCAGCGCACACCGGTGGGCAGTTCGGCGGTGACATGTCGGGCGAGCGTCGTCTTGCCGACTCCCGAATCGCCGGTCAGGACAACACCACAACCACTCGTCTGACCACTGAGGGCGGCCTGGATCGTGCGGAACTCCCGCTCGCGCTCGACAAGCGGCCAATTCGTGGACATATCCGGGGATTTTAGTCTGCTGAGGCGCCACCGCGGGCGTCGCCGACGGACCAATATGTGTCGGACAGGCCTACCGAACTACGCATCCCGGGCATCGGTGACCACCGCGGCGACCACGAGGAGCACAACGGTGAACACCGCGAAGTAGAGCAACGATCCGTAGGCGTTCCAGTGGAAGGAGTCGTCACCACCGGCGAGAAAGTTCCAGCCGTTGAGGAACGGCAGGAACGGCGCGATGTGCTCGCCCACGCGAGGCAGCACCGAGACGATGCGTTCGAGCGCCAGCATCCAGACGAGCACGATCGCGACGGCCCCGGCCGAATGTCGCACGAGGGCACCCACGGCCAGACCGACCAGTGCGCACAGCATCGCGAAAACCGGGGTGCCCCACAGGTGTCGGGCGGTTTCCGGACCACCCAGTGCCATACCGTGTCCCGCGAGTGCCTGTGCGAGAACCACACCGACCAGCGCGACGACCGCGGTGACGACCAGGGCGAGTCCGCCGAAGACCACCGCTTTCGCGATCAGCACCGACGGCCGCCCGGGTACGGCGGCGAAGGTGGGACGGATCGTGCCGAAGCGATATTCGCTGGTGATCCCGAGGACGGCCATGATGGCGAGTACCGCCACCCCGAACTGGTCGAGTCCGATCAGAAAATCGTCGGTGAGACTGTCGATCTCACCGGGTTCGCCGTGCCCGCCACTCAGAAGGGCACCCAGCAGCGCGGCGAAGCCCACCCCGAGGACGAACACGACGCCCAGACACCAGTACGGCGACCGGGTACTGGCGAGTTTGATGCGTTCGGCGTTGACGGCGGCGATCATCGGCGCTCTCCCCCGGTTCGCACCGGTCCGGGCTGGGCTGCCGCGGACTGGGCTGGCGCGGACCGGGCCACCGCGGGTTGCCCTCCGCCGGCCGGGTTTCCGCCGTGATAGTCGACGGCATGTGCGGTCATCGACATGAACACCTCTTCCAGGGAGGCCGACTCGGCGGTGAGTTCGTGCAGAGCGACACCTGCGGCGGCTGCCACGTCGCCGACCTGATCTGTCGTCGCATCGGGCACCCGCATCACCGGACGCCCCTGTGGATCCGGGTCGCCGGGAGCGGGATTCAGCCCGGCCGCGACGAGCGCGGTGTGCAGCACCTCGAGCTGCGGGCCGCGCACGCGCACCGAGTGCCGCGCCCGGCCGGTGAACTCGGTGACCGAGCAGTCGGCGATCAGGCGTCCCCGGCCGATGACCACGAGATGGTCAGCGGTCAGCGACATCTCGGTGAGCAGGTGGCTGGACACGAGAACGGTGCGGCCCTGGGCGGCGAGGTCGCGCATGAAGCCGCGAATCCAGACGATGCCCTCGGGGTCGAGGCCGTTGACCGGCTCGTCGAACAGCAGGGTGTGCGGGTCGCCGAGGAGCGCGCCGGCCAGCCCGAGACGCTGCGACATCCCGAGCGAGAACCCGCCGGCACGCTTCTTGGCCACCGCCGACAAGCCGACGGTCTCGAGCACTTCGTCGACTCGGGCGACGGGGATCTGGTTGCTGGCAGCCAACCAGCGGAGATGGGAGCGCGCGCTGCGATTCGGGTGGACCCAGCGGGCGTCGAGCAGCGCACCCACCTGACGGAGAGGATGGTCGAGGTCCCGGTAGCGCCGGCCGTTGACCGTGGCCGATCCCGACGTCGGACGGTCGAGGCCGAGCATCATTCTCATCGTTGTCGATTTACCCGCCCCGTTGGGCCCGAGGAATCCGGTCACACAACCCGGCCCCACCTCGAAGGTGAGGTTGTCGACGGCGCGATGACCGCCGAAGTCCTTCGTCAGATTCTCTACCCGCAGCACGCCTCGACCATAGCCGTCGATCGTCGATGGGCCCGGTGTGTCATTCGGACGGCCTGTCGGGCGTGTACGCGCGGTCCCGTTCGGGGGCGGGCGAGGACGCCTGGGCCCAGAACCGCCTGGGGATCCGTCCGGCCTGCGCGGCCAACCGCCCGGCGACGACCGCGTGGCGCATCGCGGTCGCCATCTGTTCGGGATGTTCGGCCCGGGTGACCGCGGTGGCCAGAAGGACGGCGTCACAACCGAGTTCCATCGCCCGCGCCGCGTCGCTGGCGGTGCCGATCCCGGCGTCGAGGATCACCGGCAGCGGTGCGTCGAACCGATTGGCGCAGTGATCGACGATCATCTCGATGTTGTGCGGGTTGAGAATTCCCAGTCCGGTCCCGATGGGGGCACCGAGCGGCATCACCGCGGCCACCCCGAGATCGGCGAGGCGAGCGGCGAGCACGGGGTCGTCGTTGGTGTAGGCGAGCACGACGAATCCATCGGCGACGAGAGCCGCGGCGGCATCGACGAGTTCGATGGCGTCGGGCATGAGGGTGCGCTCGTCGGCGACCACTTCGAGCTTGACCCAGTCGGTGTCGAACGCCTCGCGGGCGAGCTGCGCGGTGAGCACGGCCTCGGCGGTGGTGTGGCATCCGGCGGTGTTGGGCAGCACCGCTATGTCGAGGCGCCGCAGGAGGTCGAACACGCCGGTGCCGGAACCGGCGTCGACGCGGCGCACCGCGACGGTGGTCAGTTCGGTTCCCGAGGCCACCAGTGCCCGTTCGAGGGTCGCGAGATTGGTCGCACCGCCGGTCCCGGTGATGAGCCGCGACGAGAACTCACGGCCCGCGATACGCAGCGGATCAACGGGAAGCCCGGGTTCAGCCACCCTGCACCGCCGTGACGATCTCGACGACGGCGCCGTCGGTCATCGTGTGCTGGGCCCAGCGTCCGCGGGGGACGACCGTGCCGTCCACGGCCACCGCGATCCCCCGATCGGGTAGGCCGAGCCCGGCGACCACATCGCCCACCGAGGTGTGGGACCCGACGTCGACGTTCTCACCGTTCACCGTGATGCTCATCGGTCTTCTCCTTCCAGAATGGACAGAACAGTCTCCGCGGTCCCGGGCGCGAGCACGATGCCGTTGCGGCCGTGTCCGGTCGCGACCACCGTCCGCGCGTCGACGCGTCTCACGACGGGCAGTCCGTCGGCCGTGCAGGGTCGCAGACCGGCGGCGACCTCGGTCAGCTCGTAGGTGCGCAGACCGGGCATGACCTCGATCGCGTCAGCCAGCAGGTCGGCGACGCCACCCGCCTGGGGTTGCCGGTCCGCACTCCCCTCGGGTTCGTATTGTGTTGCGCCGACCACGATTCCGTCGTTCCGGGGTACCAGGTAGACCGCTCGGCCGTGCAGCCGCGCGCGGATGACGTGCTCGGGCGGCGGCACCGACCACCGGGTTCGGCGAAGTCGCAGGATCTCTCCCTTGGCCGCGTGCAGACGGGCGTCGGGCCACAGCGCGGGGGTCCCGAGGCCGGCCGCGAGCAGGACCTGGGTGTCGGGGCCGGCGAGGGCGTCGAGCTCGGCGCGGGAGTCGACACGGGCGTCGACCAGCTGCACCCCGGCCGCGGTGGCCGCCGACCGCAGGGTGCTCAGGAGCCGCCGGTTGTCGACCGACCACTCCCCCGCGGCTCGGTAACCCCCGACGAGACGCGAGCTCAACGACGGTTCGAGGGCGCGGATGTCGCGGGCGGTGACGGCCTCGAGCGTGGCGTCGGTCTGCGGCCGGCGTGCCCAGACGAAGTCCGCGAGATGCCGGAGGTATTCGGCGTCTGCCGCGGCTGCCGCGACGAACAGCGAATCCGTCGCCGTCACGACGCCGGGATCGCCGAGACGTGTGATCAGTGCCGGCCAGCGGCGGACCGAGTCCACCGACAGCGCGAGCGCCGCCTCCTCGCCGGGATGTCCCTCCCCGAGGGAACCGAGCATGCCCCCGGCGACCCACGACGCGCGCTCGGCGGCACCGGCGTCGAGCACGCGGACCTGCCAGCCGGCGTCGGCCGCGACGAGTGCGCAGGTCAGCCCGATGATTCCGCCGCCGACGACGATCAGGCCGCGGCCGGTAGAGCTGCCGACGGCAGGACGACGGTCGGGATGGCTCACGTGGAATCACCTTCCTTCGCCGGAATGACCCGGATCAGGTTCGACGGTCAGCGGAGGGGTCCCGCACTCTCAGCCCGGCCGACCCGGGCTCCCGTGTGTTCGTACGATCACCCTACCTCCCGTCCGTGCGGCGGGCGGCTAGCCTTGGCGCCGTGACGACCCCGCCCCACGATTCCCGGTCCGCAGATTCCCGACTCCCTGAACACGGCGTGGGCGCCGACCGCCGTCGGCGCCTCGACTCGGCGCGGCTGTACCTGTGCACCGACGCCCGGCGCGAGCGGGGCGACCTGCTCGACTTCGTGGACGCCGCACTCGCGGGCGGCGTCGACGTGGTGCAGCTGCGCGACAAGGGTTCGGCCGGTGAGCGGGAGTTCGGAACCCTCGAGGCGGGTGAGGAACTCGCGATCCTCGCCGGGATGCGGGAGGTCGCACAGGCGCACGGCGCGCTGCTGGCCGTCAACGACCGGGCCGACATCGCGGCCCTGTCCGGGGCGGACGTGCTCCACGTCGGCCAGGGGGACCTTCCGCCGCGGGCCGCCCGGCGGGTCGTCGGGCCCGATGTCGTTCTCGGATTGTCGACGCACGACCCCGCTCAGGCCGCCGCCGCCAACGCCGACCCCGACGTCGACTACTTCTGCGTCGGACCGTGCTGGACGACGCCGACCAAGCCGGGGCGCGCCGCCGCCGGCCTCGATCTCGTGACCTCCACTGCCGCGGCGCAACCCACGAAACCATGGTTCGCCATCGGCGGGATCGATGCCGCGCGCGTACCCGAGGTCACCGTCCGAGGCGCACGGCGCATCGTCGTGGTCCGTGCGATCACCGCGGCCGACGATCCCGCGGCCGCCGCCCGGGAGCTCCTCGGCCGGCTGTAGGAAACCGCCCCTGGAAACCACCCCGGTCGGGTGGACCGGACACATATCGTCGTCGACGCCCCTCCTGAGGGCGGTTTACGGGGCCAGTTTTCGGCCGGGGCGGTCGGCGAGGGCGGTGCGGAAGTCGTTTGCCTGCGTTCGAGGCCGGGTCTAAGCTGGACCGATCATGTCGTACATCTCGAGCGCACTCGTAGCCCGCCGCAGCGGGGTCTGAATCTGACCGACCCCCCGCTGCGGGTCGGTTGCGCTCTCTCGTCGGTCATCCTCTCTTCGACCGGAATCGACTCACGAGATGCACACACGTCCTCAGTCCTCCCACTCCTGTTCGTGCGATGAGCACCGTTCACGGAATGACGTCCGCGCCCAGCCCGCGAGCGACACCTTCGCCGCTCGCTTCGGCGGCCCGCTCCCGACGGGATTGCGCGAGGAGACCACCGGCATGACCTGGCAATCGTTCACCGACGCATACGCGTCGAGCGGCACGATCCGGCTGGGTTCGTGGTCGGTCGAACGGTGCAGGCAGGACCTGGTCGAATGCCGGGCGACCCTCGCGGTCGCCGACCGCATCATCTCGATGTCGGCCGTCGCAGCGGGCCCGGTCGGCGCGATGACGTCGATCCTGCACGGCATCGGCGCACCGGTGCAGATCGTCCGCCTGCACCAACGTGAGGTCGACGGCCTGATCACCACATTCCTGCTCTGCGAAAACGACGGCCGCCAGGCGTGGGCGATCGGCGAGGGCACGAGCGGCGACGAGGCGAATGTCCACGCACTCATCGCCGGAGCCAACCGGCTCGACGCCGGCCGCGTCAGCTCATCTGCGCGCTGAGCACGCGGGCCGACGGGTCAGCCCTGGGGGTCGAGCATCGCGATGCGTGCCCGCAGCGTCGGCCAGGCCAGCCCGAACGCCGGATGCAGCGGGAGCTGGTCGACGCGCTGCTCGTCGACCCAGCGGAGCTCCGTCGACTCGAAGTTGGCGACGGTGCGCACCGGCTCGTCGGTCTCGGCGATCACCGTGGTGTAGGTCCAGCCGCCGGGGGACTCATGCGTGACGACCGCGGCGACCACCCGGAGGTCGTCGCCGGTGATGCCCGCTTCCTCCTGGGCCTCACGGATCGCGGTGTCGATCGCGCCCTCATGCGAGTCGCGGGCTCCGCCGGGCAGCGCCCAGGTTCCGCCCTGGTGTGACCATGCGGCGCGATGCTGCAAGAGCACACCCGTCGAACCCTCGGGCAGCGGCGCCCGCAGGAGGAGCCCGGCCGCACCGTGGACACCCCAATACCGTGAGCCGTCGGGATCGATCACCCAACCGTCGCCGTCTCCGCGCACCACTCCTCCTCGCACACCCCGTCCCCGTCTGCCCCTGTGTCGGGTCGAGTGACGGGTTGGCTTCCACCGTAAGTGAGTGGCGCACGACCTGCCAGGAACACGGCAAACCACGAGGCGACACCGCGGCGCCGATGAACCCCGGAGGAACCCATACCTATGGCCTAGGCTGAAACACGCGCAACCCGGTGATCGATGACCCAGATGACACGACACCTGGCGTTGATCGCCCGGCCACGGAACTCCGGAACGTGCAACCGGTGACCGTAGAACTCCCACCGGAGACGATCCAGCGTTCGAGAAGGGATCAGGTAGGTGACCGGCGACGCGTCCTCGGTGCGGACGGCACTCACCCGTGGCGGCCGCACGATCCGCCCCGCCCAGGCCACCCCGCCGATCCGTCAGGTTCTCGCCGATCGCCGCGCACTCGTCGCCACGGCACGCGAACGCGCGCAGTCCCCCTTCCAGACCCTCCGGCACTACGCCGTCACGACGCCCGGCAAGCTCATCATCATCTGTACGATCCTCGCGCTCGGATGTCTGGGGACCGGCTTGTACGCCTCGACGGTCCTCGAAAACCGCACCCAGACCCTGCAGCGGCTGATCGACCGGACCGAGCCGCTCGCGGAGGCCGCCCAGGTTCTCTACAGCTCGCTGTCCATCGCCGACGCCTCGGCCAGCGCCGCGTTCATCTCGGGCGGTCTGGAATCGCCGGAGCTGCGGCAGCGCTACTCCGATGCACTCGCCACGGCGGCGTCGTCGTTGATCCTGGCGACCGGGACCTCCAGCGAACCCGGTTCCGGCATGGCCGCGAACAGGACCGAACAGGCGCTCAGTTCCGACCTCAAGACCCTGTCGACGTCGATCCCCGTCTACAGCGGACTCATCGAGACCGCGCGCACCAACAACCGGCTCGGCAATCCGGTCGGCTCGGCATACCTCGGGCAGGCGTCGTCGATGATGCAGGACCAGATCCTGCCCGCCGCGCAACGCCTGTACGAGCGCCGTTCGATGGCCATCGCCGATCCGCAGCGCTCGCTCACCCGCCCGCCGTGGACGGTGTACACGGGCCTGCTCTTGCTGCTCACCGCGCTGGTGCTGACGTCGCGCTACCTCGCCCGCCGGACCCGACGCCGCTTCAACATCGGCATCGTCTCGGCCGTCATGGCGCTGGCCATCGGCACGCTGTGGCTGCTGGCGTCGGGCCTGCTGTCGGTCGCGGCGACCAGCGATGCACGCACCGACGGCGCCGACCCGCTGCGCGAACTCACCGCCGCCCGCATCCTCACCCAGCAGGCGAGATCGGCCGAGACGCTGTCGCTGATCCGGCGTGGGGACCAGGGCGGCCTCGAGCGCACGTTCTCCGCGGCGACCAACGAGATCGGCAAGATCGTCGACGAGGTGCGCGCGACGACCGAGGACGGGGACAGTGCGGTGTCCACCGAGCAGCTCGACGCGGTCACCGCCGAGCTCAGGGAGTGGCAGCGAACCGACGCCGCCGTCCGGCGCTACATCCAGATCGGCGACTTCAGCCGAGCCCGCCTGCACACCGTCGGCGACGGACCCGACAGCTCGGCGAGCGCGTACACCGCCGTCGACACCGGTCTCGTCGACGCGATCACCACCGCGCGCACCTCGTTCCGGGACGACATCAACACCGCTCAGCGCGTGCTGGGATTCACCGGCACGGGCATCTTGCTGCTCACCCTCTTCGCCGCCATCGCCGTCGTCGGCGGCCTCATCCCGCGGATACGGGAGTACCGATGACACGCCCTGTTACCAGCCGCCGCCGGACAGTCCTCGTGCCGGCGGTTCTCCTGATGTTGATCGCCGTGGTCGCGACGGGATGTGTGCGGTTTCCCGCACCGGAGTCACCACCACCGACCGCCACCGCCGGTTCGCCGGTACTCCCCGGCGTGCAGACCGATGTGCCCGTCGAACCACCACCGAGTTCGGAAGCGTGCAACGCGACGCTGACGCTGCGGCCGCCCGCGCAGATGCCCGAGCCGGGCCGGATGCCGCCGAACTCGACGATGGCCGGCATCCTCGAGCGTGGCCGGCTGATCGTCGGCCTCGACATCGGGTCCAACCTGTTCAGTTTCCGCGACCCGATCTCCGGTGACATCCAGGGCTTCGACGTCGACCTCGCCCACGAGATCGCGGGTGCCATCTTCGGCGACGACCGACGGGTGGAGTTCCAGGTGCTGAGTTCGGCACAGCGGATCGACGCGCTGCGCGACAAGACGGTCGACGTGGTGATCAAGACGATGAGCATCACCTGCGACCGCCTGGACGACATCAGCTTCTCCGCGCCCTATTATGTTGCCTCGCAACGCATCCTGTCGTTCCGCAACTCGTCGATCATCGGTCCCGCCCAGCTCGCGGACAAGCGGGTCTGCGCGGCCCGCGGCACCACCTCGATCGGCCGCCTGCAGTCCATCCAGCCACGCGCACGCATGGTCAGCACCACCACCTGGGCCGACTGCCTGGTCCTGATGCAGCAGGGTCAGATCGACGCGGTGACCACCGACGACGCCATCCTCGCGGGCCTCGCCGCCCAGGACCCGTGGGTTCGGGTCGTCGGTCCCAGCCTCGGCGAGGAGTTCTACGGCGTCGGTATCCCGAAGGGCCAGGACGACATGGTCCGGTTCGTCAACGGTGTGCTCGAGAACATGCGCGCGACCGGTCGGTGGCAGCAGATCCGCGACCGCTGGCTGTCCATCCTCGACAGTGGATTCGGCGCTCCCCAGCCGTACTACCGGGACTGACGCCATGGACTTCGCCCACGATCCCTTCCAGTCCGACCGTGCCGAGCCCGGCGAGCAGACCGCGCCGACCGTGCCGGACGAGCGGCCCGAGCGCGACGAGCAGCCCGAGCCCGATGAGGTCGGCACCCAACGGGTGTCCCTCGACGCGCTGATGGGCGACACCGACACCGACACCGACACTGCCGGCACCACCGAGGAGGTCGCCGAGGTCGGCACCCAGAAGGCTGACCTCGCCGCGCTCACCGCCGACCCCGAACATCCGGCCGGCCCCGACGCCGCCGACCGCCACGCCACTGATCCTCACGTCGGGACCCAGGCCGCCGAGCCGGTCTTCACCGTCGGCATCAGGCCCGAGAACCGTTCCGAGGGACGGACCGACCGGGTGACCCGTACGGGCCCGACCGTGCCCACCCTGGAGGGCGATTCGGGCCCGCTCGGCCGGCGCCTGGTGCCGCGTCGTCGGCCACCCGTGCATGAACGCCGACTCGGCAGCGGCCTCGTCGAGATGCCCAAGATCACCGACATCGAACCCGAGGACGCCGTCATCGACGACCCGGTGATCGCGGAGAGCAAGCGGTTCTGCTGGCGGTGCGGCAAACCCGTCGGCCGGCTCGACGGCGAGGGTGCTGGTCCGCCCACCGGAGACTGCGCCAATTGCGGTGCGCGCTACTCGTTTGTGCCCGGCCTCGCACCGGGGACCCTGGTCGCCGAGCAGTACGAGATCGCCGGCGCGATCGCCCACGGCGGCCTCGGCTGGATCTACCTCGCGATCGACCGCAACGTGAGCGACCGCCCCGTCGTTCTCAAGGGCCTGCTCAACTCCCTGGACTCGGAGGCGCAACGGGTCGCCGTTGCCGAGCGCCAGTTCCTGGCGTCGGTGAACCATCCCGGTATCGTCAAGATCTACAACTTCGTCGAGCATGTCGACGACAACGGCGAGCGCTTCGGTTACATCGTGATGGAGTACATCGGCGGCCAGACGCTCAAACAGATCACCTCCGGAGGCCCCGGCAACAGACTGTTGTCGGTGGAGCAGGGCCTCGCCTACATCCTCGAAGTGCTTCTCGCGGTGGGATATCTGCATTCGGTCGGCCTGGTCTACAACGATGTGAAGCCCGAGAACATCATGGTCGGCAGCGACGAGGTCAAACTCATCGACCTCGGCGCGGTGTCCCCGATCAACGGATACGGGCATCTCTACGGCACGCCGGGTTTCCAGGCTCCCGAGATCGTCGAGACCGGTCCGCAGATCGCGACCGACATCTACAGCATCGGCCGCACCCTCGCTGTGCTCACCGTGCCGATCGAGATGCGCAACGGCCGCTACGTCGACGGACTGCCCCCGGCGTCGGAGACCCCCGTCTTCCGCAACAACCCGTCGTATTACCTTCTGCTGCAGCGTGCGACGGCATCCGACCCGGCCGAACGATTCGTCTCGGCCGAGGAGATGAGCACCCAGGTGCTCAACGTTCTGCGCGAGACGGTCGCCGTCCACACCGGCGTGCCCCGCCCGGCGTTGTCGACCGTGTTCACCCCGCAGCGTTCGACATTCGGCACCGATCTCATGCTCGCACCGGTCGACGGGTTCTTCGACCCCGACCAGGCCGCCTTCTACGACCCGGTCGACATCGCCAACGCGCTGCCGGTGCCCCTGGTCAATCCGCTCGACCCGGCGGCGAGCCTGCTCACCTCCGCGGCGTTGTCGGATCCACGCCAGACCCTGGACTCCATCAACACCGCACGGGCAGAGGGTTTCGCGTCGCTCTTCGGCGGCCGCCCGGTCCAGAACGCCCACCCGTCACGGGAGATCGATCTCGCCGAGGCACGCGCGCACCTCCAGCTCGACGACGTGGACACCGCACTCGCCCTTCTCCGCGAAGTTCGCATCAACCACGGGGATTCATGGCGGGTCGAGTGGTACATGGGGATCTGCGCGTTGATGAACGACGAGCCGGAGCTCGCCTATGAGCGGTTCGACGAGGTGCTCGGGGCGATGCCCGGCGAGGTTGCCCCCAAGCTCGCGGTCGCCGGCACCGCCGAGCTCATCGGCCGGTGGCTGTCCGCCGAGAAGGGTACGGCGAAGTCCGCAGAGAAGATTGCGCACCTCTATGACGTTGCGCAACACCACTATCACGATCTGTGGCTGACCGATCACAGCATCGTCACCGCCGCATTCGGGCTCGCCCGGCTCGCGGTCGCCAACCGAGACATCGATGCCGCGATCCAGCCTCTCGACGAGGTGCCGGCGACAAGCCGGCATTTCAACACCGCTCGCGCCACTGCGATCATCGCTCTCGTCCACGGCCGCCCGACGTCGCAGGTCACCCGCGAGCAGATCGTCGAAGCCGCACGACGTCTCGAGCAGATCCCCGACACCGAGCCCCGTAAGGTCCGGATGCTGCTCATCGTGCTGGGCACGGCGCTGGGGTGGATTCACGACAATCCCGAGCAGGCCTCGGCCGACAAGGAGCCGTCCACGCTTCTCGGGTTCCCGTTCACCGAGTACGGAATTCGTACCGGCACCGAGCGTTCGCTGCGCCAGCTCGCCCGTCAGACACGGAACAACCGGGACCACCGCTTCATGCTCGTCGACCTCGCCAACTACGTGCGCCCGAACACGTTGTTCTGAGGGCGGCCGACCGGAACTCTCAGAATCGGATCTGTTGCCCCACAGGAGCCCACACTCTTGCGGCAGTTTGAACCGCATACCGGACCATACTGCCGCAACAAGCGATCGGAGAAACCCGAGACCGCGCACGACCATTGGCAACTCCACAGCGTGAGGTTCCCGGGGCCGAGCTCGGGTTCCCCTCGGTTCAGCGAGCGGACAGCGACGCCACCACCGCTGCGGACTGGCGCGCGATGGCCAGCTCCTCGTTGGTCGGCACCACCAGCACCTCCACGGCGCTGTCGTCGGCGGATATCCGTCGAGCCGCCTTGTCGCGCACTTCGTTTCGTCCCGGATCGACGCGGATGCCGAACCCTTCGAGTCCGGCGAGGGCCTCGGACCGCACGCGCGCCGAGTTCTCGCCGACACCCGCGGTGAAGGTGATCGCGTCCAGCCGGCCCAATGCGAAGGTGTACGCCCCGAGATAGCGACGCAGCCGGTGGATGTAGACGTCGAAAGCGCGCCGGGCCGCGGCGTCACCGGAGTCCATCAGTTCGGTGATGGTCCGGAAGTCGTTCTCACCGCACAGACCCTTGAGCCCGGCACGCTTGTTGAGCAGGGTGTCGATCTCGTCGACGCTGAGGTCGGCGATCCGGTTCAGGTGCAACACCAGACCTGGATCGATGTCACCGCTGCGCGTGCCCATCACCAGTCCCTCGAGCGGCGTCATGCCCATCGACGTGTCGATCGGATGTCCACCGGCGATGGCCGACGCCGACGCCCCGTTGCCCAGGTGCAGCACGATCTGGTTGAGGTCGGCGGGATCGCGCCCCAGGAACTCGGCTACCCGACCGGAGACGTACTCGTGGCTCGTGCCGTGGAAACCGTAGCGCCGGATGGCATGTTCGACGGCGACCTCGCGGTCGATGGCGTACGTGGCGGCCGCGTCGGGCAGGCCGTGGAAGAAAGCGGTGTCGAACACCGCGACCGACGGCACGTCGGGCAGCAGGTCCTGGGCGGCCAGGATCCCGACGAGGTTGGCCGGGTTGTGCAACGGTGCGAGCGTGGAGATCCGCTTGATCTCGGAGATGACGTGCGGTGTGACCAGAGTCGGCTCGTGGAACGATCGACCGCCGTGTACCACCCGGTGACCGACCGCGGTCAGACCCGCGCTCGCCAAGTCGGTACCGTTGTCGGCGAAGAACTGCTCGGCGCGCTGTACCGCGGCGAGATGGTCGTCGAGAACCAGTGTCTCGGTGACCGACTCACCGTTCTGCTCATGAGTGATCGATGATCCCGCGTCCCCGATCCGTTCGGCGATGCCCTCGGCCAGGACGGTACCGTCGTCCGGTTGCACGAGTTGGTATTTCAGCGACGACGAACCCGCATTGAAGACGAGGACGGCACCCGTGGTGTCGGCCATCAGCGTTCCTCCTCGCCGCCGGTTTCCGCGGGCGCGACGGTCTGCTCGGCCTGCGCCTGTTGCGCCTGGATCGCGGTGATGGCCACGGTGTTCACGATGTCGGAGACCAGCGCTCCCCGGCTGAGGTCGTTGATCGGTTTGTTCAACCCCTGCAGCACCGGCCCGATCGCGACCGCCCCCGCACTGCGTTGAACCGCCTTGTAGGTGTTGTTGCCGGTGTTGAGGTCCGGGAAGATCAGCACGGTCGCACGTCCGGCGACCGGGGAGTCGGGCATCTTGGTCTCGGCCACCGAAGGCTCGACGGCGGCGTCGTACTGGATGGGCCCCTCGACGAGGAGCTCCGGCGCCCGCTCACGCACGAGTTCGGTTGCGGTCTTCACCTTTTCGACGTCGGCTCCCGATCCCGAGGTACCGGTGGAGTAGGACAACAACGCGACCCGCGGATCGATCCCGAAAGCGGCGGAGGTCCGGGCGGAGGAGATCGCGATGTCGGCGAGTTGTTCGTCGGTCGGATCGGGCACGATTGCGCAGTCCCCGTAGGCGAGTACCTTGTCGGCGAGACACATGAAGAACACACTCGACACCGTGGACACCCCCGGCTTGGTCTTGATGATCTCGAATGCCGGACGGATCGTGTGTGCGGTGGTGTGCGACGCACCGGACACCATGCCGTCGGCACGGCCGGTGTGCACCATCATCGTGCCGAAGTAGGAGACGTCGCGCATCTTCTCCTGTGCGCGTTCGAATTCCATCCCCTTGTGTTTCCTGAGTTCGGTGTAGATCTCGGCGAACTCGTCGAGATACCCGGAGGCGGCCGGGTCGATGACGGACACGTCGCCGAGGTCGAGTCCGAGCTCGACCGCACGCGCGCGAACGTCGTCGGGATCGCCGAGGAGCGTGAGGTCGGCGACCCCGCGCCGGGCGAGGCGATTGGCGGCACGCAGGATACGGTCGTCGTCGCCCTCCGGCAGCACGATGTGCTTGCGGTCGGCACGCGCCCGGGAGACGAGTCGGTACTCGAACATCTGCGGGGTCACGACCGTCGGCGTGGCGACGTTGAGGCTGTGCAACACCTGTTCGGGATCGACGTGGGTGTCGATGAGCGCCAGGGCGGCTTCGATCTTGCGGGCCGATCCCGCGCCCAGCCGACCCCGGGTGTGGGCCGCGGCGCGTGCGGTGTCGTAGGTGCCCTGCTGGCAACTGATGATCGGCAGAGTCGGCTTGAGTCCGCTGACCAGGGCCTCGATCATCGGATGCGGTTTGAGCCCGCCGTTGAGGATGATCCCCGACAACCGTGGGAAGCCCTGCGCAGTGTTCGCATTGACCAGTGCCAGCAGGACATCGGAACGGTCTGCCGGGGTGATGACGACGGTGCCGTCGGTCAGCCGCTCGAGGATGTGCTCCACCGTCATGCCGCCCACCATCACCCGCAGTGCCTCGCGGTCGAGCAGCTCCTCGTCGCCGCTGTACATGGTCGCGCCGAGGGCTTCCTTGAGCTCACCCATCGTGGGCGCGAACAACACAGGCTCCTCGGGCAGGCACAACGCCGGTATCCCGGTGCGCACCAGCTGGGCATGGATCTCGTCGAGCCGGTCGGGATCGCATCGGTTGGCGACCAAGGCGATCGGGGTCGCGTGGGCGGCGGTGACCTCGGCGATCGACGCCTCGGCGAGCCCGCGCAGCTCGGCGGGTGAACGATCGATCGCCCTGAGCGCCAACACCATCGGCGCCGACAGATTCGCCGCGATCCGGGCGTTGTAGCTCAGCTCCGACGGGGTGCCGACATCTGTGTAATCCGAGCCGACGATGACCACACGATCGCAACGGGATCGGAGTGCGTGGTAGCGGGCGACGATCTCCGCGATCGCACCTTCCGGATCTTCGTGGACCTGCTCGTAGGTGACGCCCAGGCAGTCCTCGTAGGGGATGTCCACCGAGTCGTAGTCGATGAGCAGGTCGAGGACATGGTCCCGCTCACCGGCCGCCGCGCGTGAGATCGGGCGGAAGACGCCCACCCGGCCGCCGGTCGCCGACAGCAGGACCAGCAACCCCAGCGCGACGATCGACTTGCCGGTCTCCCCCTCCGACGAGGCGATGTAGATGCTGGTCGTGGCCTCGGCGCCGGGTGCCGGTTCGGCGTTCCCGACGGGATCGGCATTGGCGGCGTGCTCTGCATCCGTGGCCATGCGCCCAGCATAGTGGCGTCGCTGCCGTTCAGGATGCTTCCCAGATCAGGTGCCCCGTCAGATCAGGATGCCCGGGTTGCACACCCCATCGGGGTCGAGATGCGCTTTCACCGCGCGGAGGGCTTCGAGCGCGAGGGGCCCGATCTCGTCGTGATAGGCGTCGCGGTGATCGCGGCCGATCCCGTGATGGTGTGTGATGCTCGCCCCGGCAGCCCGAATCGCGTTGTTTGCGGCGGTTTTCGCGGCTCCCCAGTCGGCCAGCGGATCGGTGCCGAACGGTGCGACGACCGTGAAGTACAGCGATGCGCCGGATTCGTAGACGTGGCTGACGTGGCACATCACGAGCGGCGGGGTGCCCGAGGCGGTGAGGGAGCCGGTGATCGCCTCGGTGACCGCCGCCCGCAACCCGTGCAGCTTCGACCATAACGTCACGGTCTCCAGCGTCTCGACCAGGACCCCCGCGTCGAGGAGCGGATCCCGGAGGTACGGTCCGGCGAAACGTCCTGTGCGCCAGGCCTCGCCGGGTTCGGTACCCAGCGCTGTGCCACCCGCGTCGGTGAGTACCGCCGACGCCGCGTCCCGGCGGCGGCGGACCTCGTCCGCCTCGCCCTCGTAGCCGGCGATGACCAGACATCCCGACGACTCGCCGCCGAGCTGATCGGGGTCGGCGAGGTTGATCGCGGTCTCCACCTCGTCGGAGAGCCGGATCACCGTCGGCAGCGGCCCGTCCTGGGCGAGTCGTCGCAGAGCGGTCGCACCCTGCTCGAAGGATGCGAAGCGCCAGCCGTCGAAGACGCGGCCGGCAGGCGCCGGGCGGATGCGGACGCGCACGCTCGTGATCACCCCGAACACGCCCTCCGACCCGAGGATCAGCTGACGCAGGTCGGGGCCTGCCGCCGAGCGCGGGGCCGTGCCGAGTTCGACGGTCCCCCGCGGGGTCGCGAGGACGAGTCCTTCGACCATCTCGTCGAAGCGTCCGTAACCCGCCGACGACTGCCCCGCCGACCGGGTGGCCGCATATCCGCCGATCCCCGCGCCCTCGTAGGACTGGGGAAAGTGCCCGAGTGTCCAACCGCGTTCGCGCAGAAGCGTTTCCGCGGCGGTCCCGCGCAGCCCGGCCTGCAGCGTGGCGAGTCGAGAGATCTCGTCGATCTCCTCGATCCGGTCGAGCCGCCTCAGATCCAGGCTGACGACACCGTCGTGCCCGGTTGCGTCCGGGGCGAGCCCGCCGACCACCGAGGTGCCGCCGGTGAACGGCACCACCGCCACGTTGAGTCGCGCGCAGGCGGCCAGGATCTCGACGACCTCGTCGTGATCGCCCGGGTAGACCACGAGATCGGGTGCGTCGACTGCGTTCCCTGCGCGAAGTCGCAGCAGGTCCGGCATCGAGAAGCCTCGGGTGTGCTGCACCCGGGCCGTGTCGGCGTCGGTGAGGTTCTCCGCACCGACGATGGCCGCCAGCCGGGCGCGGACGGCGTCGGACATCGCCGGACCGGGCAGCGTGATGGTGTCCGGGTCGACCCCGTGATGCGGTGCCGACTCACCCGCGAGTGTCGCGGCCGCACCGGGCAGCTCGGTGGTTCGCGCGGGATCGCCCCAGCGCGGGCGGTGCATCTGGATGACCGGCAGAAGGGTCTCGTCCCCGGGGTGCTCCCCGGCTCGCTGGTCACCGGGTCGCTGGTCGCCGGTCACGCGCAGATCACCGCTCCGTCTTGACGATGGCCCGCACCACGAGTTCGGCGATCTCCTCGTCGGAGAGAAAGCTGTCGGGGATCAGCATCAGCGAATAGATGGTCCGCACCAGGAACTCGGCGGCTCCGCGCGGATTGGGCAGCAGTTGATCACCGATCTCCGGCTCCAGATCGGGCAGCGTCTCCGCCACGATCTGATGGATGAGACTGGGGCCTGCGGAGTCGCTGGTCGACACGAGGGCCCGCACGATCTCCTCGGGTTCCTTGTGCAGGACGTACTGCAGTGCCTCGTGGCCACGGATGTAGGGCAACACGTTGACCACCTGGGCGCGGACCTTGCCGGCCGCGTCGGGCGCGGTCTGCGCCCACTCGGTCAGCTTGACGCGGAGCAGGGAGACCTCGCGTTCGACGATCGCGGCGACCAGCGCGTCGCGACCGCCGAACATGCGGTACGCGGTGGCCCGTGCGACCCCGGCGTGACGTGCCACCGAGGTCAAACTCAGCGTCTTGGCGCCGAACCGGGACACCAGCCCCACTCCGACGTCCACCATGCGGTCACGATCCATGCAAGAAACCGTAGCGAATCACGTGGGGCGGGGAACTGTCGTGGTGGTCGTTGTGGTGTCCGGCGGGGAGATCTTCGACGCGCCGTCGTCGTCCGACCGCGGCGGGTCCGCCGGTTCCACGGGTTGCGCCGGGGCACTCCTCGTGGACGGCGCATCGCGCGTGGAAGGGGGCGGCGCAGGTGCCGAGTGCCGCCGCGGTGCGGGGTTCGTGGTGCGTGGGCCGGCAGCCTCACCGCGGGCGATGATCGTGGTGTGCCGGGAGACGCGGTCGTTTCCCGGCGCCCCTCCCTCGCAGCCCACGTCGAAGCTCCGCGGCAGATTCCCCGGGACGACGGCGCCCAGTGTTCCGCGTTCACCGGGGCCGAGGGTGACCGTGTCCGTCGGGCGGTTCGCACCGCTCGGCGTCAGCGAGCAGAGCACCGGTGGAATGCCGGTCGCGTTGTTGCGCAGGATGATCTGCAGCCTGGAACCGTCGACGCGGAACGAACAGAACGGAACCGGACCGCTGCCGGAGAACGAGCTGCAGATCTGGGCGGACGGCGCCGCGGGTGAGGACGAGTCGACGACGAGAAGCGTTCCCACCGCGCCGATCGTGAGCGAACCGCCGATCGCGACACCGGCGACGAGCTTGCGCATGGGAGTCCCTCCTACGGCGTTCCGGCGGGCGTTCCGGCGGGTGTGCCGGTCGACTCTGGCGGCGTCGCCGCCGGTGACGATGCGTCAAGGCTACGCGCACTGCGCGCCCCACGACGCCTCATCGGCAGCAGCCGCCGGGCGATCGCCACGCCGACGATGCACAGCACCCCACCGACGATCCCGACGCCGGTCGGCAGCTCGCCCAGAAGCATCCACGACAGGACGATGACGATCGCCGGGACCACCAGTGTCGTCGCCGCCATCGCACTCGCGTCGGTACGGGCGAGCGCATATGCCCACGTCGAGAACGCGATCGCCGTCGGGCCGACGCCGAGGTAGATCACCGCCCAGATCGCGGACGGGTCGGCACCTGCCAGTTCGGCGAGCGCCGTCGGCGCGAAGGGCATGGTTGCGACGAGACCCGCGACGGACCCGAGCCAGGTGGCCGCGAGTGCGTCCACCGTGCGCAGTGCCGACTTCTGGATGAGTACGCCGGTGGCGTAGAGAACCGCGGCGGCAACTCCGAGGACTATTCCTAGCCAGTTCGCGTGCGCATCGGCTGTCGCCGATCCGCCGAGCGCGATCAGCACTACCCCCGCGAACGCAGTCGTCATCCCGATCACGAGGTGGCGTGGAAAGCCCTCTCCCAGAAACAATCCCGCGTACACGGCGACGAGGACCGGGGCGAGGTTCACCAGCAGTGCGGCCGTGCCAGCGTCGAGATGCTGTTCGGCCCAGTTCAACAGGACGGTGTAACCGGCGAACCACGCGACGCCGTAGGCGATCACCAGAACCAACGGGCGGCCCCGGGGCAGCACCGGACGAGTGGGCGCATCGGCGCCCCGCCTGCGCAGACGGACGCCCATCACGATCACCGTCAGCGGCACCACCGCGGAGAGCAGGCGCAGGAACGCCATCGAGCCCGGCGAGAAGGTGTCGCCCAACGCCCGGATGCCCACGAACGCCGACGCCCACAGCACGACGGTGACGATCGCGGCGAGTGCCGGCAGCGAGGCGGCGGGGACGAGGCTCGTCGGCGACCGGCGTGGCGACATGGCATCCAGCGTCGCGTATCGGCGACTTCAGAACAAGTGAATATTTCTTTTGGATAGTTCAGTCGCACTGTAATGTCGCCGGTTGTAGTGTCACCGGCATGGTCGACATCCATCGACTCCGCGTCCTGCGTTCGGTCATCGGCGAACGGTCCATCGGCGGTGCCGCCGCCGCACTGGGATACACGCCATCGGCGGTGAGTCAGCACATCGCCGCCCTGCAGCGGGAGACCGGACTGGTGCTGGTGGAACGGGATGGCCGGGGCATCGTGGCCACCGAGGCCGGCACCATCCTCGCCACGGAGTCCGAGTCGGTGTTCGAGCAGCTCGCCCGTGTCGACGGCCTGATCTCCGAACTCCGCGACGGACGCCTCGGTCAACTGCGGATCAACTACTTCGCGTCGGCCGGCACCACCTGGATACCGCCCATCGTGGCCACGATCTCACGCGAGTTCCCCGGCCTGCGACTGGACCTGCGACTCATCGAACTGATGGGGCCGTCCGCGACGTCGCCGGATGTCGAGATCTACGTCGAGGACACCGGCCGGCCGTCGGTCGATGTCGGCGGATTCGTCAGCCGACCGTTGACCACAGATCCGTATCACGCAGTGGTGCCCCCCGATTCGGAATGGGCGACCCGCGACCAGGTGACCCTGAGGGAACTGTCGGGGGTGCCGTGGGTCGACAACGACGTCGCCCGCGGACCCTGCCGCCAGGCGCTGCTCGACGCCTGCACCGCGGTCGGCTTCGCACCCGACTTCAGCATCGAGACACAGGATTACCCGACCGCGATACGGTTCGTCGCCGCCGGCGTCGGACTCACCGTCGTGCCCCGCCTGGCTCTTCTCGACCTGCCACCAGGGGTCGCGGCGGTGCCCATCGTGGACCCGACGCCCGCCCGGTCGATTCGGGTGCGGATACGTCAGGCCGCAATCGAACTGACTCCGGTGCAACGCGTCCTCGACCTGCTCGAAACTGCTGTCGCACAGACGATCTCGTAGGCTTCGGCGGGGCTCAGCCGGCGGGAGACGCGGCTCAGCCGGCGGGAGACGGGCGAACTCAGCCCAACGCGCGCAGACGCGGGGCGAGGTCGCGCTCGAAGTTCTCGAGGAACCGGCGCTGATCGTGACCGGGTGCGTGGAACACGAGGTGATTGAGTCCGGCGTCGGTGTAGAACTTGACCTTCTCGACGGCTTCGTCGGGGTCGGAGGTGACGATCCACCGCTTGGCGACCTGCTCGATGGGCAGCTCGTCGGCGAGGCGTTCCATCTCGGTCGAGCTGTTGACGCTGTGCTTCTGCTCCGGCGTCAGCGACAACGGCGCCCAGAAACGCGTGTTCTCCAGTGCCAGTTCGGGATCGGGATCGTAGGAGATCTTGATCTCGATCATCTTGTCGATGGCGTCGAAGTCGCGTTCGGCCTTCTGGGCACCTTCGGCGACCGCGGGCAGCAGCTTCTCGGTGTAGAGCTCAGCGCCCTTGCCCGAGGTACAGATGAAACCGTCGCCGGACCGGCCCGCATACCGCGCCACGACCGGCCCGCCGGCCGCGACGTACACCGGGATCGGTTGCTCCGGAACGTCATACATGTAGGCGCCCTGCGTGTGGTAGTACTCACCGTCGAAGTTGACCTCTTCGCCGGTCCACAACTCACGCATGAGCGTGATCGACTCACGCAGCCGGGCGAAGCGCTCCTTGAACTCGGGCCACTCCCCCTGGAAGCCGGTGGCGTACTCGTTGAGTGCCTCGCCGGTGCCGACGCCGAGCATGATCCGGCCGGGGTACATGCAGCCCATCGACGCGAAGGCCTGGGCGATGACGGCGGGGTTGTAGCGGAAGGTCGGGGTCATCACCGACGTGCCGATCTGCACCCGCTCGGTGCGTTCGCCGACCGCCGCCATCCATGCCAGCGAGAAGGGGGCGTGGCCGCCGTTGTGTCGCCAGGGCTGGAAGTGATCGCTGACCGCGACCGAGTCCATGCCGTGCTCTTCGGCCGCGACCGCGATCTCCACCAGTTCCCGCGGATCGAACTGTTCCGCAGATGCCTTGAAGCCCAGTTTGAGTTCTGCCATGTCTGCCTCGCCCCTTACCGTCGGCCTGAGCCGACCTGCGTGCCCGGTCGATCGCGTCTGTGATCTCGCTTACCAACCTAGAGCATGACGAGGAGACCGACGTCAGAGGCCGATCCCGCTCACACCGGGGCCGCGTCGTGCCTCGCCTCCCGGTGGGCGTGCGCCGAGGCGCCGGCCCGGGTGTCGGCGATATGACTCTCGAGCAGGTCGGCAGCACGATCGGCGTCCCGGTCGCGGACGGCGTCGAGAATTGCCCGATGCTCGGCGACCGACACGTCGTGACGTCGGCCCGCGGTCGGCAGGTAGTAGAAGCGCACCCGTTTGTTGACGTCGGCGACCATCGCCTCGAGGACCCGATTGTGTGCGCACCCGGCGAGCCCGACGTGGAAGTCGCAGTTGATCGCCGACAGCGCGGCGTCGTCGGCGGTGACCTCCTGCCGGTCGACGATGCGCGCGAGGGCGTCGAGTTGTGCGGCGGTGCGTCGTTGCGCGGCGAGCCACGCCGCGCGCCGCTCGACGACGAGGCGGGCCTCGAACAGATCGGCCAGTTCCGCGGGGTCGCGTTCACGCACGTAGGTACCGCGATTGTGGCGGCGACTGACCCACCCCTCCGCCTCGAGCGAGCGCAGGGCCTCGCGAACCGGGATGTGGCTCACCCCGGACGCCCGGGCGAGTTCGTCGGCGTTGATCCGGGCCCCCGGCGACAGCCGTCCGGAGAGGATCGACTCCTCCACGTCGGCTCGGATGCGGTCCGCGGGAGCCGGTGTGGTGGCAGCACCTGCGCCGCTGTCGATCATGCGACCTGATCCTATATGAATTGCGTGATCTCGCAGGCTGATTGGGAACAGTCCTCCACCCCGACCCACTGCGTCCCGCGGCCCTGAGACCGTCTGACCACCTGTTAATGGGTCGTTAACACGACGGCAATCGTCGCGCGACGATCGACGCGTTTCCTATAGGAACTGGGTCGCGCGAGACCTCGACGACCCCGCCCGACGTACCCGCTCCGCCCGACAACCGGACCCGCGAAGGACACATCCATGACTTCGGCTGCACCACACAGCTTTCCGGCCCTCTCCGACGCCCGGCCGTACGCCTGGCCCTACGACGGCGGCTTCGACCCGGCCCACACCGCGCTGCTCTGCATCGACTGGCAGACCGACTTCTGCGGCCCCGGCGGATATGTCGATTCGATGGGGTACGACCTCGCCCTGACCCGCACGCCCCTCGAGCCCACGGCGCGCGTCCTCGCCGCCGCGCGCGAGGCCGGCCTGACCGTGATCCACACCCGCGAGGGACATCGACCGGACCTCTCCGACCTGCCGGCCAACAAGCGCTGGCGCTCGGGACAGATCGGGGCCGAGATCGGGTCCTCCGGGCCCTGCGGCCGCATCCTCATCCGGGACGAACCGGGATGGCAGATCGTGCCGGAGGTCGCGCCGATCGACGGCGAGATCATCATCGACAAACCCGGCAAGGGCGCGTTCTACGCCACCGACCTGGACCTGGTCCTGCGGACCAATCAGATCACGCACATCATCCTGACCGGCATCACCACCGACGTCTGCGTGCACACCACGATGCGGGAGGCCAACGACCGGGGTTATGAATGCCTCATCCTCTCCGATTGCACCGGCGCCACCGACCCGGCCAACCACGAGGCGGCGCTGAACATGGTCACCATGCAGGGCGGCGTGTTCGGAGCCGTCGCCTCCTCGGCCGACCTCCTGACAGCGCTGGGCGCGGCGTCGCGAATCGAATCCGCCATGGCCTGAACGTCCGATTGGACTTCAAGTTGGGTTGAAGTCCTACGGTGGAGGACATGAGCATGGAATCGGTCGCCTGGGACATGATGTACAAGTCCTCCACCCTCCCCAGCAGCAGGCGACTCCGCGCGGACCGCCGGCTGACGCTTCGCCGGATCGGCGGGTTCGCCCAGCCGCACCGTCGCCGCATCGGGTGGTTCCTCGTCCTGTCCGTGTTCACCGCGGTGCTGACCGTGGTGACCCCGCTGCTCGCCGGCAAGGTCGTCAACCTCATCACCGACTCCGGGTCGGAGACGATGATCATCGGTCTCGCGGTCGCGATCGCACTGATCGCCGTCACCGAGGCCGCCGCCGGGATCGGGATCCGATGGTTGTCGTCCAACATCGGCGAAGGCCTGATCCTCGACCTGCGGCGCGCGGTGTTCGACCACGTGCAGAAGATGCCGGTCGCGTTCTTCACCCGCACCCGCACCGGAGCGCTGGTCAGCCGGCTGAACAACGACGTGATCGGCGCGCAGCGCGCCTTCAGCGACACCCTGTCCGGCGTCGTGTCCAACATCGTGACCCTCACGCTGACGGTCGGGGTGATGCTGGCCATCAGCTGGCAGATCACCCTTCTCGCGCTGATCCTGCTACCGGTCTTCGTGGTGCCGGCCCGGCGGATGGGACGCCGGATGGCGGCGCTGTCACGGGAGGCCGCCGAGCACAACGCACGCATGTCGACCCAGATGACCGAACGCTTCTCCGCCCCCGGCGCGACGCTGGTGAAGCTGTTCGGCCGGCCCGATCTGGAGTCGCGGGAGTTCGCCGACCGAGCCGAACGCGTCCGCGACATCGGCGTCCGCCGGTCGATGCTGCAGGCCTACTTCATGACCATGCTCACGCTGGTGTCCGCGCTCGCCCTGGCGCTGGTCTACGGACTCGGCGGATGGCTCGCGGTGCGGGAACATCTGTCCGCCGGCGCGGTCGTGTCGCTGGCACTGCTGCTGACCCGGATGTACGCACCACTCACCGCCCTGGCGAACGCACGCGTCGAGATCATGAGTGCGCTGGTCAGTTTCGAGCGCGTCTTCGAGGTACTCGACCTGCCGCCGCTGATCGCCGACGCGCCCGACGCCATCCCGGTACCCGGCACCGAGGGCGGCCGGCCGGTGCCGATCTCGGTCCGGTTCTCCGACGTGTCCTTCGCCTACCCGTCCGCCGACAAGGTGTCCCTCGCATCACTGGAAGAGGTTGCGCAGCTGGACAACCGGGCCGAATCGACGGTCCTGCACCACGTCGACATCGACGTCAAGGCAGGCAGCATGGTCGCGCTCGTGGGCAGCTCGGGTGCCGGTAAATCGACCATCGCGAACCTGGCGACCCGCCTCTACGACGTCGACGAGGGTTCTGTTCAGCTGGCCGGGGTCGACATCCGGCGGCTCCAGAGCGCGTCGGTGCATCGCACGGTCGGACTGGTCACCCAGGACGGACATCTGTTCCACGACACCATCCGCGCGAATCTCGTTCTGGCCCGGCCCGATACGTCCGACGACGAGATCTGGGACGCGCTGCGCCGAGCCCGCCTCGACGAATTGGTCGGCTCGTTGCCCGACGGCCTCGACACCATCGTCGGAGAGCGGGGCTACCGATTGTCCGGCGGTGAGCGCCAACGCATGACGATCGCACGACTTCTACTGGCGCAGCCGTCGGTGATCATCCTCGACGAGGCGACCGCACATCTGGATTCGACGTCGGAGGCCGCGGTGCAGGAGGCCCTGGGCGAGGCGCTCGAAGGCCGGACGTCGATCGTGATCGCACACCGGCTCTCGACGATCCGGGCGGCCGACGAGATCGTGGTCCTCGAAGGCGGGCGCGTCGTCGAACGCGGCGATCACCCGACGCTGCTGGCCCGCAACGGGCGCTACGCCGAGCTGTACCGTACGCAGTTCGCCGGCGACGACCCCACCGACGAGGACGAGACGCTGACGGCCTGACCCGTCGAGACGCCGGGTGGCGGAGCTCAGTCGTCGAGGTCGTCGAAGTTGTCGATGAGGCCGCGGCGGGGCTTGCCGGGGTCGTTGACGCGCTCACCGAGCCGGCGGCGCAACTGCATCGCGATCAGGACGATGTTGACCACGACGACGGCGATGCCCACGGCCACCCAGAACCACTGCCCCTCCCGCCACCAGCCGACGGTCAGGAACCCGATGCAGGCGATCAGGATGGTCGCGCCGACGATGGTCAGCGTCATCGAGAACGTCTGCGCGCTGCGCGAGAAGTCGGGGCCGGTACTCACGAGAAAACTCCTGTGCTGGGAAGAACTGGTGTCCTGATCAGGACTGGACCACCATGACGATCGCGACCAAGACGGCCACCACCACTATCGCAGTGACGATGAAGATCACCCCGCCCGGGCCGGGCATCTCGCCGCCGTCGACCAGCGCCCTGGTGGTTCGACGCCACCGCCACGCCCCGATGAGTACCAGCGCACAACCCAGGACGACCATCAGCACCCCGACCGCGATGCCGAGGGCGGGGGTGTCGGCGTCGGGCGACAGATAGACCACGGCGATCCCGGCCGCCAGGAACCCGAGGGCCGTGCGCACCCACGCGAGCATCGTGCGCTCGGCGGCGAGGGTGAAGCGCGCGTCGACCGCCCCCGGCGGCCGCGCGGCCGCCGGGTCCGTGGTGTCGGGGTCGGGGTCGGCGCTCACGGCGTCAGCCGGCCCACTGGTCCTCTCGCTGGTCAGCGGTCTTGCCCTCTCGAATCACCCGCTTGGCAAAGGCTGCGGTCACCTCGACCGCCTGCAGCGTTTCCTGGTGACGGGAGCTCAGCACCGGAAATGCGTGTACCTGCCAAGCGTAACTGTGTGCGAACGCCTCGACCCCGGCCTGATCGAGCGACTCGATCAGGTCGATGACGTCGGGTTCGAGCATCTCGCCCTCGGCGGTCACCATGACCGTGGGCGGAAAGTCCGTGAGGTCGGCGTCGGCGATGCGACGGACGCCGGTCAGCGGCACCGGCCCCTTGTCGAACTGCGGGGCCAGCCGCGCCATCTTGGATTTGGGCAGGTAGGCGTCCGAGCGGCTCGACCGGTCGGGATTGGTGCCGAGGTCCAGGTCCAGCAGGGGCGAGAACCCGATGAGTGCGGGCGGCTTGGGCAATCCGCGGGCGGCGACCGCCTCGACCACCTTCGCGGCGAGGAATCCGCCGGCCGAGTCGCCGGCCACGACGACCCGTCGATAGCCGCGTTCGTCGATCAGTTCGGCGTAGGCGTCGAGAGCGTCCGCGACCGAGGTACCCACACCGGCGTTCGGCAGCTGCCGGTACTCGAGAGAGAACACCGGGGTCTCGCACGCACTCGCCAGGCGCGCCGCGATGGACCGATGGGTGCCGAGTCCGCACACCACGAACGCCCCGCCGTGCAGGTAGAGGATCGCGGTGTCGCTGTCCCGGCGCGACGGCCCGACCGGCATGATCAGTTCGGCGGGCCGGTTCGCCAGGACGAGCTGCTCGCGGACGACGCCGCGGGGTTTGGGCCCCACCGCGACCAGCCGGTCGATGAGGAACAGACCCGCCAGGCCCACCTTGTTGACCGGCCACAGGGCCAACGCCGGTTTCAGGAACACGCGTGCGCCGAACCACCGGGGATACGACAAGAGACTCGGTCGGCGGTGATGGACGATGGGCATCGGGATTCCTCCTGGTCTCGCCCGAAGCTACACCCGGACGTCGTCTGCTTCCGTGTATTCGCCGGGTTCTGCTGTTCACTGTGTCGAGGGCGTCCGGTCATCTTCGTCGGCTATATTCTCGAACTCGTGACTAGACGGTGGCTGGGCCCGATCGGTTGTACCCCTGTCGGTGGACCTCAAACAGCTACCGGCCCGGCAGGTGCTGTCTAGGTGCAGATCCCGCCTCAGTTCCTGCTGTCCGCACAGGCCGAGGATCCTCGGACGCTCTGCGACATCCTCACCGCCACGGCTCGGGCGCACCCCGACGCTGCGGCCATCGACGACGGTGAGATGACCCTCACCTACGGCCAGTTGCTCGCCGTGGTCCGACGCACCGTCGGCCGCCTCGGTGAGGTCGGCGTCGGGCGCGGCAGCCGTGTCGGCATCCGCATGCCCTCGGGGTCGCGCGATCTCTACGTGGCGATCCTCGCGACGCTCTACGCCGGTGCCGCCTACGTCCCCGTCGATGCCGACGACCCCGACGAACGCGCCGAACTCGTCTTCGGTGAGGCCGGGGTGGACGCCATCGTCGACGCCGACGGTCCGCGATCGGCTCGACCGGACACCGCGGCGGCCACCGAGCCGCCTGCGCGGCCCACGCCCGACGACGACGCGTGGATCATCTTCACCTCCGGCTCCACCGGCAAGCCGAAGGGCGTCGCCGTCACCCACCGCAACGCCGCGGCCTTCGTCGACGCCGAGGCGGACATGTTCCTGCAGGACGACCCCATCGGCCCCCACGACCGGGTCCTGGCGGGCCTGTCGGTGGCGTTCGACGCGTCGTGTGAGGAGATGTGGCTCGCGTGGCGCAACGGCGCCTGCCTGGTGCCCGCGCCGCGCTCGCTGGTCCGCAGCGGCATGGACCTGGGTCCGTGGCTGGTGGCCCGCGACATCACCGTGGTCTCCACCGTCCCGACGCTGGCGTCGTTGTGGCCGCCGGAGGCACTGGAAGCGGTGCGGCTGTTGATCTTCGGCGGTGAGTCCTGCCCGCCCGAACTCGCCGACCGGCTCGCGGTGGAGGGTCGCGAGGTGTGGAACACCTACGGACCGACCGAGGCCACCGTCGTCGCATGCGCCGCGCCGCTGAGCCGAGAAGGCCCTGTGCGAATCGGATTACCCTTGCGCGGTTGGGATCTCGCGGTCGTCGATCCCCAGGGGCAGCCGGTAGCGGAGGGCGAGGTCGGCGAACTGGTGATCGGCGGCGTCGGACTCGCCCGCTACCTCGACCCCGCCAAGGACGCCGAGAAGTACGCGCCGATGCCGAGCCTGGGCTGGGAACGCGCCTATCGCAGCGGCGATCTCGTCCGGTTGGACCCCGCGGGCCTGATCTTCATGGGTCGCGCCGACGACCAGGTCAAGGTCGGCGGCCGGCGCATCGAGCTCGGTGAGATCGACAACGCCCTGCAGAATCTGCCGGGAGTCAGCGGCGCCGCGGCCGCGGTCCGCAAGTCGGCCGCGGGCAACAGCCTGCTGATCGGCTACCTCGTCTCGGCCGATCCGGACTTCGACGTCGCGGACGCACATGCGCAATTGCGGCGGCACCTACCGTCCGCGATGGTCCCCACCCTTGCCCTCGTCGACGAATTGCCCACGCGGACTTCGGGAAAGGTTGATCGTGATGCGCTGCCCTGGCCCCTGCCAGGCAGCGCAAGACCAGAGGATGAGGATGTCGAACTCAGCGAGACCGAACTCTGGCTGGCACGGCTGTGGACCGATGTCCTCGGCGTGACGATCACCAGCCCCGACGTCGATTTCTTCGCCGAGGGCGGCGGTTCGCTGGCCGCGGCTCAGCTCGTCTCGGCCGTACGCCGGCGGTATCCCGACATCTCGGTCGCCGACCTCTACGATCATCCCCGGCTCGGCTCGATGGCGGAGATGCTCGACGCGCGGCGCCCGACGGCGGCCGTCGTCGCGCGCCACATCGAACCCACCCCGCGCGCGTCCGGACTCGCCCAACTCGCGCTGACCATCCCGCTGACCGCGCTCACCGGACTCCAGTGGGCGACCTGGCTCGGCGTCGTGAACAATGTCGCGACACTGGCCGCCGACCGGATGGGCCGCAGGGTCGACTGGCTCGTCGAGGTGAACTGGTGGGTGCTGCTCGCGGCGTTCCTGATCTTCATCACCCCGCCGGGGCGGATGGGCATCGCGGCGATCGGCGCACGCCTGCTCCTGTCCGGCGTGACCCCCGGAATCCATCCGCGCGGCGGCAGCGTGCACGTGCGGCTGTGGGTGGCCGAACGCCTCCTCGACGCCAGCGGCGCGGCCAATCTGTCCGGCGCGCCCTGGATGATCTACCTGGCCCGCTCGCTCGGTGCGCAGATCGGGCACGGCGTCGACCTGCACACCATTCCCCCGGTGACCGGGCTGCTGACGGTCGGGGACGGCGCGTCCATCGAACCCGAGGTCGACATCGCGGGCTGGTGGATCGACGGCGACGACGTCCACATCGGCGAGATCGCCGTCAAACGCGGCGCATCGATCGGCGCCCGGTCGACCCTCATGCCGGGTGCGGTCGTCGGGCGAGACGCGGTCGTCGCCCCCGGCTCGGCCGTGTTCGGACGGGTCAAGGCCCGACAGCACTGGGCAGGCTCCCCCGCCATCAAGGTCGGCAAGGCCGAACATCCGTGGCCCGACCATCGTCCGCCGCGCGCCCCGGGCTGGGTCCCGGTCTACGGGTTGTCGTCGTTGGGTCTGGCCGCGATCCCGCTGATCTCCCTGGCCTCGGGGCTCGCCGTCATCGGCACCTGGGCGGTGTCGGCGGACCGGTTGCGCGACGCCGCGATCCGGGCGCTGATCCTGCTGCCCGCCGCCACCGTCACCAGCCTGTTCGTCTTCGCGGCGATCACCGTGATCCTCGTGCGCCTGGCGTCGCTGGGCATGACCACCGGCTATCACCCGGTGCGCTCGCGCGTCGGCTGGCAGGTGTGGATCACCGAGCGCCTGCTCGACGCCGCCCGCACCTACCTTTTCCCGCTGTACGCCAGCCTGCTCACCCCGGTCTGGTTCCGCCTGCTCGGCGCGAAGGTCGGTGTGGGCACCGAGATCTCGACCGCCCTCGTGCTACCGAAGTTCACCACCATCGGCGACGGCGCGTTCCTCGCCGACGACACCATGGTCGCATCGTATGAGTTGGGTGGCGGCTGGCTGCACATCGACGAGGCGAAGATCGGCAAGCGCTCGTTCCTCGGCAACTCCGGCATGACCGGGCCGGGCCGCAAGGTCCCCAAGAACGGGCTCGTCGCGGTGCTGTCGGCCACCCCGGATCGCGCGAAGTCGGGCTCGAGCTGGCTGGGTAGCCCGCCGGTGCGCCTGCGACGGACCGCCGCCGAGATCGACACCTCACGCACCTTCGACCCGCCGTTGCCGTTGAGAGCCGCCCGCGCCCTCATCGAGACCCTGCGTCTGATCCCGGTCATGGTCTCGTTCGGGCTCGGCGTCGGGCTACTGCTCTCCCTGCAGTACGTCGCGGTCCACGTCCACTACGGGATCGCCGCCCTGGTGAGCGGGCCTGCCCTGCTGTGCGTCGGCGCGATCGCCTGCATCACCGCGGCCGCGGCCAAGTGGATCGTCGTCGGCCGCATCTCGGTGGGCGAGCATCCGCTGTGGAGTTCGTTCGTGTGGCGCAACGAGCTGTCGGATGCATTCGTCGAGACGGTCGCGGCCCCGTGGTTCGCCAATGCCGCGACCGGTACGCCGATCCTGAACCTGTGGCTGCGGCTGCTCGGCGCGAAGATCGGCCGCGGCGTCTGGTGCGAGACCTATTGGCTGCCCGAGGCCGACCTGGTCACCCTGGGCGACGGCGCGACCGTGCAGCGGGGCTGTGTCGTGCAGACCCACCTCTTCCACGATCGGGTGATGGCCATCGACCGGGTCACCCTCGAGGCCGGTGCAACACTCGGCCCGCACTGCGTCGCGCTCCCGGCGTCGGGACTCGGCGAATCGGCAACCGTCGGACCTGCCTCGCTGGTCATGCGCGGCGACGTGGTCCCCGCGCACACCCGTTGGCAGGGCAACCCGATCGCGCCGTGGCCCCGCTCGCGGCGCTGAGCGGTTTCGTCGAGGTCAGACCGCGGGGGCGTCGGCCGCCGGATGCTCCACCCTCTTGGGCAGGGTCAGCAGCGTGGCGATCGACAGCGCGACCAGCATGATGCCGCCCACCCAGGCGAGGACCTCGAGGGAGAAGGCCGGCAGGATCATCATCACGATGCCGGCGATCACCGCGACGATCCCCGACAGGATCAGGAACCACGTCGGTACGTGTCCCGACTTGGTGATCGCGGCATAGAGATCGGCCACGCCCTGGAAGATCCAGCCGATGCCGATGAACACTGCGAGCAGCCAGACTGCGTCGCCGGGGCTGAAGAGCGCGATCACACCGGCCAGCAACACGATCGCACCGATGACGCCGAGAAGGATCCGCATCCCGGTACCGAGGAACGACGCCGCGAACGCCTGATAGATGCGGAAGATGCCGGCGATGATCAGCGAGATGGCGAACAGCATCGCGACCACCACGATGGTGGGACCGGGCCACAGGATCGCGATGACCCCGATCACGATGCCGACGATCGAGGTGATGATCAGCGCGGTACGGACGGCACCGATCACCTCGTCGGGGAATTGCTTGGTGTACACCGCGGCGAATGTCATGCGCGAAGATTATCCGCCACGGGCCTCGCCGGTGTGCTGTTCACGGGTGTGGCACAAACCTGCCCCTCGAGCCACTGCCCCTCGAGCCACTGCCCCTCGAGGCTGGTGCCCTCCCTTCGAGGCCGGTGCCCGCCCCTCATGCAGCTGGGTGCGGCCGTGGGCGGTAGTAAGTAACGATGACCACGATCGCGTTCTTCGACCCGGTAGCCGTCCCCGCGACCCCTGATCGTGCGGAGGAGGTCCGCTATCGGCCGACGACTTTCGCGTCCAGCCTCTGGGCGCCGGGGACATTGAACGGTCCGGCCGTGTGCGCACTCGCGGCTCGCGCGGTGGAACTCGGGTTCGGTACCGACGACTTCGTCCCGGCACGATGCACGATCGACCTGTTCAAGGCTGCGCGCGACATCATCACCTCCACCCGGCTCTCGCTCGTGCGTTCCGGCGGGCGCATCCGGGTCGTCGACGTCGAGGTGTTGCAGCACCCGGATGACGGTCCGGAGGTGGTCGTCGCCCGGGGAACGACAGTGTTCCTCCGCACCTCGTCGAACCCGCCGGGCGAGCGGTGGCAGCGGCCGGCGGAGGCGGTGACCTTCCATCCGCCGGCCACCACACCCGACGACCTCGCCCCCCGCTTCGCCTCGGACACCCCGGGTGCCGGTCCCGGAGAGTGGGAGCAGGAGATGTCCCACCACCAGAACAGCCACCGCAAGCGGATCTGGACACGGGCGGCCCCGATCGTCCCGGGAGAAGAACCCACGCCCTTTCAGCGCACGGTGATCGGTGCGGAGTCGGCGAGCCTGATATCGAACTGGGGCACGACAGGCATCGGATTCATCAACTGCGACCTCACCGTCGCCATCAGCCGTCTGCCCCACGGTCAACGGATCGGCGTCGAAGCCGACGTCCACATCGAGGACGACGGCGTCTCGGTGAGCAACGCGGGCCTCTACGACGCCGACGGCATGTTCGGAACGGCCCTCGTCACCGCGGTGAACAACGCCGCCGCACAGATCGATTTCACCACCGTCGACACCTCGGAGCGCTACCGCGAAGCCTGACCCGAAAACGGTACTTAGCCTGCATAAAGACCCTTGTCTCACCCCCAGGTCTTGATATGGTCACGCCCATGACACGTCGCCTCTCACGGCCACTCACGGGTCTTGTCGTCTCGGTACTCGCCATGGCCCTGACGACCACGCTGACTGCCACACCTGCCCATGCCGCCCCGCATGCGGCCGGACCGGCGACGATCGTCAACCGGCTCACCGGCCCGTTCGCGATGAACGACACGATCGGCCGCTACGACATCGTGGGCACCGACCTCGGCGTGATGTGGGACAACGGCCGCGGCGAGATCCTGACGGCCTTCGGCGACACCCAGTCGTTCAACGGCTGGTCGCTGCTGTACGGCGAACTCTTCTACTGGCGGTCGAACGTCCTGCTGCGCAGCACCGACCCCCATCTCGCCGACGGGATGACCTTCACCTCGCACGCCGGCCGGCCGGGCCACGCGAAGCGGCTGCTGAAGCCGAACGTCCGCCGCGAGGTCACGATCATCCCCACCGCCGGGGTGGCCGCCAACGGCAAGCAGTACATGACCGTGATGTCGGTGAAGCGCTGGGATTCGCCGGGCATCTGGACCACCAACTGGGCCGGTCTCGTGTCCTCGACCGACAACGGCGAGAACTGGCGGTCGGTCAACGCCTTCCGGCCCAACGGCGGCGGGAACAAGAAGTTCCAGATGGGCGCCTTCCTGAAGGTCGGTAAGACCGTCTACTACTACGGCACCCCCGACGGACGTTGGGGCGGTGTGTATCTCGCGCGCGTCGGCGAGAAGGACATCGAGAAGCTCGGCAAGTGGGAGTACTTCTCCTACGGCCGGTGGGTGCCCAACAACCCCGACGCCGCAACGCCGGTGATGGGCGCGCCGACCGGCGAGATGTCGGTTCAGTGGAACGACTATCTCGGCAAGTACGTGTCGCTGGCCAGCCAGGACGTCGGCGTCACCCTGCGCACCGCCGACAAGCCTTGGGGTCCTTGGACTTCAGGTGAGATCGTGGCGCCGTCGGTCGACCCGTACACCGGGTATGCACCCTACATCCACCCGTGGTCGAAGGGCAGCACGCTCTACTTCACGTACTCGATCTCCCTCGGCTATCAGGTCTACCTGATGAGGCTGCCGCTGCGACGCGGCTGACCTCGGGCTGGGCGCAAAAGCTACCCGGCGTCGCACGCGTGGTGGTTTACTGGCACGGAAGAGACTGACCGACACGCTCCGGCCGCAGAGCCCGACGATCGCATCCTGTCCGCGGTGATGGTGCGACACACAAGGTCGTGATGGGCATGAACTACTGGGTCAGCGTCGTCTTCCGTGCGATTCCCTTGGCCATGATGGCCGTGTGTATCGGTTTCGGCGCCTATATCTGGACCGCAGGTGATTCCGCCGGGAACTTCGTCGCCGGCCACGTGGTCGTCTTCCTGGGCGCCATCTGCGTGTGCCTGTTCTGTACCGCCGCGACGATCATCAGGCAGCTGATCGGCCGCTTCAACACCCTCGACAAATTCCTGTATCCGGCATTGGGATTCATCACGGCGGCGGGGACCGCCGCGTACGGGATCATCATCTTCGCCGGCGCGGCACCCGAACGTCCCGACGACTACGTCGCCGGTCACGTCGTCTTCGGTCTCGGATTGATCAGCGGGTGCGTCGCCGCGGTCGCGACCGCATCGACGAAGTTCACTCTCGTACCGCAGAACTCCCAGCTGCCCGACAGCGACCGTTCACGCCCCGGCTCCGCGTTCTCCGGCACGTCCACCCTGGTGCTGTATGCGATCCCGGTCGTGTTGGCCGGCACCGCCTGGACGTTCGCGATCATCGACCTGGCGCAGGCGTCGACGCCGGAACGGTTCACCGTCGGCCACGTCATGAGCGGCTTGGCGATGATCTGCACGAGCCTGATCGGTCTGGTGTTCAGCATCGTCCGGCAGGTCCAGAACACCTACGAACCACGCGAGCGGATACTGTGGCCCGCGCTGGTGATCGCCATGGGGACGCTGAGCACGATATGGGGCGTGGTCGTCCTCGGCCTCCACAGCGAGAAGTACTATCTGACACCCGGCTTCGTGATGATCGGACTCGGTCTCGTCTGCTTCAGCATCCTCAGCAAGGTCGGTCTCCTCGCGCTCGTGTGGCGGCGGACGTTCGAGCTCGCCAACCGGGTACCCCTCATTCCCGTCGTCACCGCCTTGGCCTGCTTGTTCCTGTCCGCCTTCGTCTTTCAGATGGCAGTCGACGACTCCAGCGTGTTCATCGCCGCCCGCGTGCTCGTCGGACTCGGCGGGATCTGTTTCACCCTGTACTCGATCGTCAGCATCCTGGAGAGCGGCACCTCCACGGAGTAGCCGCCCTCCAGGAGCCGACTGGGAGGATCAGCCCTGTCCGAGCATCTTCTTCATCTGGTCGATCTCTGCCTGCTGCGTCTTCTCGACCTCGGTGGCAAGAGCTTTGGTGCCGGGGTCGACACCGTCGGTGAGAACCGCGTCGGCCATTGCGATCGCGCCCTCGTGGTGACGGATCATGCCCTCGAGCCAGAGCTTGTCGAACGCGGGACCCCGCGCATCGCGCAGCGCCATCATCTGGTTCGCGGTGAGCATCCCGGGCATGTCCGAGTGGCCCCCGTGCCCCATCCCCGGCCCCATCCCGGGACCGTCGTCGTCGACGCCCCAGCTCTCGAGACGATCCTCCATCTGGTCGATCTCGCGCTCCTGGGCCTTCTCGATCGCCGCCGCCAGGGCGATCAGCTGCGGATTGTCGGTTCTGCCCTCGACGAGTTCGGCCATCATCACCGCCTGCCGGTGGTGTCCGATCATGGTCGAGTTGAAGTCGACGTCGGCGTCGTTGTGGTGGGCGCCGGGCAGCGACGAACCGCCCGCCGGGCCGCTGCTCATCGTGGCGCTGCTCGTCTGGGGACCGGCCGACTGGGCGCTGCCGGGCGACTCGTCGGGCGAGCATCCGGCGAGAACGAGCGCGGCCGCCGCCGCGATTCCTAGTGCGGACACCGCGGGGACGCGGCGTCGAACTGTGCTGTTGCGTGGTAGGGACATGACTGAACTCCCTTGCTGCTGAGGTTTCTACGGAATTCGGAGAAGAACGGCATGGCGGACCGACCGGTCCGCGGACCACCTCAGCAGCGGATCACCTGCAACTGCAGATGCGAGTGCATGGGCAAGGGCGGCGGTCATCTCGGAGCCGGGGTCATGTCAGAAGCCGGGGTCATGTCAGAAGCCGGGGTCATGTCAGAAGCCGGGGTCATGTCAGAAACCGGGAGCGTCGACGCCGTTGGCACGGCGCGGTCCGACTCGTGCGTCGCGACCGGGTGACCCGCAGGTCCCGGTGTCGAGGCCTGGGTGTGCCCGCCGAGATGACCCGCGACCGCCGCGTGCATGAGCAACACCGCGAACGCGAGCAGCAGGACCGTGACGCGTCGTCGGGCGACGGTGCGCGGTCGGCGGCTGCTCACGGCGTCCAGGCTACGAGCTCACGAAGCGGTCGTCGATGCCTTCGCGCCGGAGCTGTCGTCGTGCGCGGCCAGTGCGGGGTCGCCGTTCTCGGCGGCCGCCTCTTCCTCCGCCAGCCGACTCTGCCGCGGTATCAGCCACTTTCGATCGACGATGCGATACGTCGCGACCACAGCTGCGGCCAGTGCCCAGCCGAGCACGATGTCGAAGATGTAGTGCTCGGCCGTGTAGACCAGGGCGAACGCCATGGCCAGCGCATAGCCCATGAACAGCGTCTTTCCGAGCGCCTTCACCCGCGGCCACATGAAGAGAGCGAGGAGCATCGTCAAGCCGGCGTGCAGGGACGGGATGGCCGCGACGAGATTGGACTTGCCCTGGCCAACCTCGACCAGGTTCGACGCGGCGTGGATGTTCAGATAGCCCCAGCCACGCGCCGAGATGCGCTCGACGTAGGGATTGGCGCCGGGATGATCGGTGTCGAGCTCACCGAGAAGGCCACCCGGTTCCTTGGCCTCCGGCGAATACATGCAGATCGGATCACGCGGATAGTCGTGGACCTCGGCGGCGGTGCATCGGGCCGCGGCCCACGGCGGCGCGCCGGGGACCAGGGTGTAACCCACCAGGGCGAGGAATGTCGTCGCCACGAAGCACGCGGCATAACGTCGCCACGCCGTGCGGTCCTTGAGCCACAGCACCGCTGCCACGGCGTACGGAACGATGAAGTACGACATGTAGACGACGCTGATAATGACCTCCCACCAGGGAGGACTCGCCTGCTTGAGGTGTTCCTGCAACCACGCCGTGGGGTTGACGCCACCGGTCAGGAACGCGTCGAAGTCGATCGCGAGGTGCCAGTGCGTGGGCATGTCGACGACGCGCGCGACGTCGCGGGTCCAGTCGTAGAGGATCAGGATCAGCGCGAACGGCGCCCAGTCGGTGAGGATGGTGATGAACTTGCGGCGGCCGATACACGCGGCTGCCAGTCCGAGGCACAGCAGGATGATGAGGCGGGTCCGGTCGAACGCGAGACCCTCGAACGCGATGTGCAGCGCGATCAGCACGAACCAGGCGCCGATCGCGATACGTCGGACCGTGGTCAGGTCGCGGCGGTTCTCCGGGTCGGGGTCCATCTCCGCTGCGGCAGCCAGATCCTCGAGGACCGGCGACATCTCCGGGGGCTGCTGGTCGTCTGTGTCGGCACCGCGGTCGCTCTTCGACGCACCGCCCGGCTGCGGGACGCCCACCGTCTCGTCAACACTCACCCGACACAACCCTGCCTGTCACACCCCGCAGGGCAACCACCCTCGTAACCTGCCGTCATTGTAGTGGCCATCCCGCGTTCGGAAACCACCGCGAGAGCCAGGCATGTCACGGTTTCGCGAGTCTGCGCGGCGACCACCGGCGGAAATGTCCGTTTTCGCCGACGGCCCACTTTCGGAGGTGTTGTCGATCACACTGGGGTTCCCGATAGATGGGGTTCTCGATCGATGAGGAGGTCCCGGTGCCCAATCGCTATCTGCGCTACGGCGATCAGCGCTACATCATCAACAAGGAGGCGGAGGCCCGGCTCAACCGCACCCTCGACGCGGTGTACGCCGACGGAACCCGCGGGCACGAGTGGCTGAACCTCTACCACGACAGCGCCGCCCCCTGCCGGTTGCTGATCGCGGCGGGCGTGCCGATCACCATCGAAACCGAACCGTGCCTGGGTGAATGAACTGCCTGGGTGAATGAACTGCCCGGGTGAATGAACTGCCCGGGTGAACCCGGGCGTCGGTGCGGGCAACTATCGTTGTCGCATGCGCATCGGAGCACATCTTCGTGAGGACACCGACCCCCTGGCCACCGCGGCCGAACTGGGCATCGACGTGTTCCAGATGTTCGTCACCGACCCTCAGAGCTGGAAGAAGCCGCAGCCCAATCCGCGGGCCGCGGAGTTCCGCGAGTCCGACATCGACGTCGTCGTGCACTCGAGTTACCAGATCAACGTCGCGAGCCTGAACAACCGGTTGCGCATGCCGTCGCGAAAGGCCGTCGAACAACAGGCGGCCGCGGCTGCCGAGCTGGGCGCGTTCGGTCTCGTCGTGCACGGCGGACACCTGCGTGACGGCGAGGAGAGCGCCGAGGGATTCGCGAACTGGCGCAAGCTGTTCGACCGCCAGGCCGACAAGGGCGGGTTCGGGGTGCCGATCCTCATCGAGAACACCGCGGGCGGCGACCACGCGATGGCACGCACCCTCGAGTCGATCGATCGGCTGTGGGAAGCAGTCGGAGACTTCGAACAGGCGGGATTCTGCCTCGACACCTGTCACGCATGGGCCGGGGGCGAGGATCTGGTCGGCCTGGTCGAACGCGTCCGTGAGATCACCGGTCGCATCGACCTCGTACACCTCAACAACTCTCGCGACGAGTTCGACTCCGGCCGCGACCGGCACGCCAACCTGGCGTCGGGCCACATCGATCCCGAGGTGCTGGTCGCCGTCGCGGAGGCCGCAGGGGCGCCCGTCATTCTCGAGACGCCCGCCGACGGCATCCCCGACGACCTGGCCTATCTTCGAGAGTCGCTGTAGGCGCGCGGTTCAGGAAAGACTTCCCAAGCCCGGAAGCGGAACCGGTGACGGGTTCACCGGGTAGGCCGCCACTCTCATGTCGACTGTCCCGTTGCACGGCCCGCCCTTGATGGTGGTCCGCCACAATCCCGTGAGGGTGCCGTCGGCCTGCGGCGTGTAGGTCGCCTCCGACTCCGCCGGGGCCCACACCTTGGGTACGCCGGCGCCCTGCCAGCAGTCCCACTCCCAGCTGTAGCGGTGGACCCAGGAGCCGTTCTCCCAGATGTAGCGGGGCGGTTGCGGCAGCGTCGGGTTGGCGGGCTTCGGCCCGTTCGTCACCGTGGCCACGCATGCACCACCGACACATGAGGTCACGAAGGTGTAGTCGTCGGAGAAATCCGGCTCGCCCTGCCGGGCGGCGAGGCTGGTCCCGGTCTTCGAGGCCGCGAATCGCTTCAGCGTGTAGACGCCGTTCCATGCGGGTTCGGCCGCCTGCGCGGGGGCGACACTCACCAGAAGGCCTGCTGCCAACGTGAGGATCGTGGCCACACCGACGGCCATCCGCGCGGTACTCGTTCCTAGTCTGCTCATGCCTCATCCAACCCCATCAACGGTCTGTAGGTGGGACAACGAGATCGCGCCCCCAGTCGCCCACGCTCGTGGGTGTCAGATCACAGGTCCAGCGATTGATCGGACGGGGATATGGGTCTATTCTGCTGTTACCGGCGAGTAACTTAGCTCGAGCCGAACAGTCCTGCCCGCCTCGGCCGGTACGCATCACCGCATGCGATCGGACCGGGTCGAGGACGACAACGCACACGGCCACACCCAGCAAAGGAACCACGATGGGCCATTACAAGAGCAACATGCGCGACCTGCAGTTCAACCTGTTCGAGCTGTTCGAGCTCGACAAGGTGCTCGAGTCGGGCGACTTCGGCGACCTCGACCACGAGACCGCCGTCGACATGCTGCGCGAGGTCAAGGCGCTCGCCGAGGGCCCGATCGCGGAGTCATTCGTCGACGCCGACCGCAACCCGCCGGTCTTCGACCCCGAGACCCACAGCGTCACCATCCCCGAGGGCTTCAAGAAGTCCTACCAAGCACTCGTCGAGGGCGGCTGGGACAAGATCGGCATCGACGAGGAGCTCGGCGGCCTGCCTGCTCCCCGTTCGCTGTACTGGGCCATCGGCGAGATGATCCTCGGCGCCAACCCGCCGGTGTTCATGTATGCCGCCGGCGCCGGCTTCTCCCAGATCTTCTACGACAACGGCACCGACGAGCAGAAGAAGTGGGCCACCATCTGCGCCGAGCGCGGCTGGGGCGCCACCATGGTGCTGACCGAGCCAGACGCAGGTTCCGACGTCGGCGCGGGCCGCACCAAGGCCGTGCAGCAGGAAGACGGCTCCTGGCACATCGACGGCGTGAAGCGTTTCATCACCTCCGCCGACCAGGACATGACCGAGAACATCTTCCACCTCGTGCTCGCGCGACCTGAAGGTGCCGGACCGGGCACCAAGGGTCTGTCGCTGTTCTTCGTACCGAAGTTCCACTTCGACTTCGAGACCGGCGAACTGGGCGAACGCAACGGCGTCTTCGTGACCAACGTCGAACACAAGATGGGCATCAAGGCCTCGGCCACCTGTGAGCTCACCTTCGGTCAGCACGGCATCCCGGCCAAGGGCTGGCTCGTCGGCGACGTCCACAAGGGCATCGCGCAGATGTTCGAGGTCATCGAGCATGCCCGAATGATGGTGGGCACCAAGGCGATCTCGACCCTGTCGACCGGTTACCTGAACGCGCTGGAGTACGCCAAGGAGCGTATCCAGGGCGCCGACATGACCCAGATGACCGACAAGGCCGCTCCTCGCGTGTCGATCACCCATCACCCCGATGTGCGTCGCTCGCTGATGACCCAGAAGGCCTACGCCGAGGGCCTGCGCGCGATCTACCTCTACACCGCGTCACACCAGGACGCCGCTTCCGCGCAGATCGTCTCCGGCGCCGACGCCGAGATGGCGCACCGGGTCAACGATCTGCTGCTCCCGATCGTCAAGGGTGTCGGCTCCGAGCGGGCCTACGGCACCCTCGGCCACGAGTCGCTGCAGACTCTGGGCGGTTCGGGCTTCCTGCAGGACTACCCGATCGAGCAGTACATCCGTGACTCCAAGATCGACTCGCTGTACGAGGGCACGACCGCCATCCAGGCGCAGGACTTCTTCTTCCGCAAGATCATTCGCGACAAGGGTCAGGCACTGGCTCACGTCGCCGGACAGATCCAGAAGTTCATCGACTCCGAGGCGGGCAACGGTCGACTCAAGGCCGAGCGCGCTCTGCTGAAGACCGCGCTCGACGACGTGCAGGCCATGGCCGCTTCGCTGACCACCACTCTGATGGGGGCACAGGAGAATCCGACCGAACTGTACAAGGTCGGCCTCGGTTCGGTCCGCTTCCTCATGTCGGTGGGCGACCTGCTCATCGGCTGGCTGCTGCTGCGCCAGTCCGAGATCGCACTCGCCGCGCTCGACGGAGGTGCATCCGACGCCGACAAGCCCTTCTACGAGGGCAAGGTCGCCGTGGCCGGCTTCTTCGCCAAGAACATGCTGCCGATGCTCACCGCCGTGCGCGCCACCGTCGAGAACGTCGACAACGACATCATGGAACTCGACGAAGCGGCCTTCTGACCCTTCCGCACACGCACCACGACTGGACAGACGCACCATTCCGCCACGCGGGGTGGTGCGTCTGTCCTTCTGACTCTGGCACGTTCCCGCCGAGTGGCTTCCTTCCCGCTAATTGGACCCAATTGGCGGGAAGGAAGCCACCCGGCGGGAAGAAAACCGCGGTTCGGCGGAGACGAGTCGGCTGCGATGCTCTCGAATCCGGGACCGGTCTGTCCATCGAAGGTGAGATGGCCATGTCCGTTCGTCTCAAAGCGACACAGTTTGTGCCGTCGGCGGAGAATCTCCCTAGCCTGGAGGAAGCACCACCATCGGTCGGGGACAACCGAGGGAGAAACCATGAAGGCATTGATCTTCCATGGACCAGGCCAGAAGAGTTGGGATGACGTGCCCGACCCCAAGATCCTGGAACCCACCGACGTCATCGTGAAGATGGATGCCACCACCATTTGCGGCACCGATCTGCACATCCTCAAGGGCGACGTGCCCGCTGTGCAGCCCGGGCGCATCCTGGGCCACGAAGGCGTCGGTACCATCACCGAAATCGGCAGTGCAGTAACCACTCTCGACGTCGGCGATCAGGTGATCCTGTCCTGCGTCTCGGCCTGCGGAAAATGCGACTTTTGCAAACACGGAGTCCACTCCCACTGCCTGGGCAGTGAGGGGGCGTCGGGGATCGGGTGGATCTTCGGGCACCTCATCGACGGGACCCAGGCGGAGTTCGTGCGGGTCCCCTACGCCGAGACCTCGGTGTACAAACTGCCCGCAGGCGTCACAGCCGAGCAGGGCGTCGTACTGAGCGACATCCTGCCGACCGGCCACGAGATCGGAGTGCGCTACGGCCACGTCAAGCCGGGTGACGTGGTGGCCGTCGTCGGTGCCGGACCGGTGGGTCTGGCCACCATCGCAACTTCGGGGCTGTACGGTCCCAGCCGCGTGATCGCCATCGACCTCGACGCCAACCGTGTCGAACAGGCGAAGGCGTTCGGTGCGACGGATGGGGTCGTGTCCTCTGATTCGGATTGGAAAGACCAGGTCATGGCGATGACCGACGGGCTCGGCGTCGACGTCGCGGTCGAAGCGGTCGGTATCCCGCAGACGTTCCAGATGTGCCTGGACATCGTGCGGCCGGCGGGCAACGTCGCGAATGTCGGCGTGCACGGTGCTCCGGTCGAGTTCGCTCTACAGGACCTGTGGATCTCCAACATCAACGTGGCGATGGGCCTGGTGAACACCGACACCCTGGGCGTCCTGCTCAAACTCGTCGCGCAGCGTCGCATCGATCCGGACATCTTCGTCAGCCACCGATTCGCATTGGGCGACATCATCGAGGCCTACGACGTCTTCGGCCGCGCCGCCGAGACCAAGGCGCTGAAGGTGATCCTGCAGGCCTGACCCGCCACCGAAAAACCACCACCGAAAACCGCCACAAACGGACAGATCCATCGCCCCGGCGGGGCGATGGATCTGTCGACAAACGGTGGGTGTGCGGCGGACTACTTCGGTGGCATCCGGATGCCGCCGTCGACGCGGATGACCTCGGCGTTCATGTAGCTGTTGGTCACCAGCTCCACGACCATCGAGGCGAGCTCGTCGGCCTGGCCCAGACGGTGCGGGAAGAGCACCGACTCACCCAGCTTGGCCTTGAACGCATCGGCGGCTTCGCCTTCGCCGTAGATCGGGGTGTCGATGAGCCCCGGGGCGATGGTGTTGACGCGGATGCCGACCGCGGCCAGGTCACGCGCGACCGGCAGGGTCATGCCCACGACGCCACCCTTGGACGACGAGTACGACGCCTGGCCGATCTGGCCGTCGAACGCGGCGACGCTGGCCATGTTGACGATGGCACCGCGCTCACCGTGCGCGTCGAGCGGCTCGTTGCGGCTCATCGCGGTGGCGGCCAGACGGATGCAGTCGAAGGTACCGATCAGGTTGATCGCGATGACCTTCTTGTATGCGTCGAGGTTGTGCGCCGACCCGAACTCGCCGTCGCGTCCGATGGTGCGCTGCGCCCAGCCGATCCCTGCCGAGTTGACCAGCGCACGCAGCGGGCCGAGTTCCGTCGCGGCGTTGACTGCTGCCTCGATCTGCTCGGTCGAGGTCACGTCGACGCTGACGAACTGGCCGCCGATCTCCTTGGCGAGTTCTTCGCCCTTGTCTGCGTTGAGGTCGGCGACGACGACCTTCGCACCCTTGGCCGCCAGCTGGCGAGCCGCAGCTGCACCGATCCCCGACGCGCCACCTGTGACGATTGCACTAGCTCCATTGATATCCACGACTCGGAGCCTATCGAGCGATCTATCGCTCGGTAAAGACCTTGAGCGAATCACTCCGACGGTCTACACGCACTTCACGATCGGCTCGGGCGCGTAGCGGACGGTGCGGGTGTACCGGTTGATCTCGCGGCCGGTCTTCGCGTCACGGATGATCCGCGTGTCCGACGTCGTGAAACCCTTGCTACCGCTGCTGGGAATGCAGTCATCCCCGCGGGGCACCCTCACCCGCTCCGGGTCGGTGGTGGCGAATCGTTCGCCGGTGATCGATTCGACCTCGAAAGTCTCTGTTCCCCAGAGCTTCACGGTCACCGCCGACGGCGACCAGCTGGTCTCGATGAGAACGCCGTGACGAGTGTTGTTGCGGAACTTCAGATCGATGGCGCCCTCGAACACCGTGGCCTCACGCGCCTCGGGATAACGCGAGATGTAGTAGGCGTGCTCGGTGTGGTCGACGTCCTCGAGACCGGCGAAGTAGGCCGCGTTGTACAACGTCGTGGCGAACTGCGAGATACCACCACCGACGGCCGTCGACGCGCGGCCGTGGTCGATGATCGTCGAGTCGACGTAACCCTGTTCGGCTCCGCGCGGACCCGTGTGCCCGTTGAGCGAGAACACCTTTCCGGGCAGGACCAGCGCGCCGTCGACCTCTGCGGCGACGAGTCGGATGTTCTCGCCGGATGCGCTCGAGAAGCCACCGGTGGTGTACTCGCTGATCAGTTCACGAACTCCGAGTTTGCGAGCGGCATCGGTGGTGAGTTTGGGTTCCACCTCGTCGTAGACGACGTCGACGGTGCGATCTCCGCCCCGGGCGGCGGCAGTCACGAGAGCCTCGAGGGTGCCGGCCCAGTCGATCGTGTAGCCGGGAACCGCGGGAACCACCGTCGGCCGCCCACTCGCCAGGCTGAATTTCGCGCTGACCGCCGGGCGCTGCGACGGATCGAGGTCGGGAGCGAGCACCTTGCGGGCGAGCTTCTCATCGGCCCGGGGCTCGAGTCCGCCTCGGCCGTCCGGCCCGAAGGTCAGCATCGCCGCGATGTCGCCCGCGGGGACCTCGACAGTGCGTGTGCGACGGTCCACCAGACGCATCGGAGCCGACGTCGCGCGTTGTGCGGGGCCCGCCACCGTCGCGGCCACCACCTGCGCGCTGACTGTCGGGGAGAACGGCTCCATCGGCAACTCGACCGGCCTGCCGTCGAGCCAGCGGTCCACCAGGGTGGTCGCCGCGGCGTCGCGCGCGATGCGCTCGCCGGCGGCCGGCTGGTCGCCGACCGGAGTGGCGCCCTCGTAGTGCACGCCGCCTTCCACGGCCGCCTTCTCGAGCGATCCACGGTGTGCGTCGAGTGCGGCATCCATGGCGGCACGATCGAGCGTGACCACGGGCTCGACGTCGTGATCGCGGCCGAAGAGCGCGGCGAAACGGGTGAGCACGTTCCGCGGCTGCTCGAGCATGTCGGCCCGCGTGGCCTCGGCGTCGAAGCTGAGTCCGAGCTCGGAGGGCGAGATCTCGGCGGAGCCCTCGGGTGTTCGGAGGATGACCGGCTGCTCCGAGCGCGCGGTCAGCTCATCGAGTACCGGATCGAGTTCGGAGGTGTCGCGGTTGCCCGCGTCGATCCCACCGATGACGGCGTTGCGCGGGGATTCGGAGCGAGTGGCGACGAACTCGGCCGCGAGGACGAGGGTCACGACGGCGATCACGGCCAACACGGCCTGCGCAACACGACGTACTCGGCGAGCGCCTGTGGTCACAACTCCATCCATCACGGCTGACTACTGGGCCAGTCATGGGTGGCCGCAGAACTACGGGCGGGCAACTACTGCTTTTTCAAACGTAGGCGCTCCGACCGAGCTGTCGGGTCGGGGGTCTGACAGCTCAGCCGGAGCTGTAACCATATTTACGCTACTTTTCGGTCGGTGACATCTTCGGCTGCACATTCCGGCCGAATATGTGACGAAGTACCCCAATTCGTCCCGCAAAAGTGAGACGGATCGAGCGGACCGTCGCCGATCCGTCCCATTTGTACCATTCGTCGGTGCACCCTGCGCCCCATTGGGGGCGTGGTCAGCCCTGAATGATCGCGGTGACGCCCTGTCCACCCGCCGCGCAGATCGAGATCAGCGCACGACCGCCGCCGTTCTCCTTGATCTGCTTGGCCGCCTGGGCCACGATGCGTCCACCGGTCGCGGCGAACGGATGGCCGGCCGCCAGCGACGAGCCGTTGACGTTGAGCTTGGACCGGTCGATCGAGCCGAGTGCCGAATCGAGACCGAGACGTTCCTTGCAGTACTCCTCGGACTCCCAGGCCTGCAGCGTCGCGAGCACCACGGACGCGAAGGCCTCGTGGATCTCGTAGAAGTCGAAGTCCTGCAAGGTGAGTCCGTTGCGTGCCAGCAGACGCGGCACCGCGTAGGTCGGCGCCATCAGCAGGCCATCGGGTCCGTTGACGTAGTCGACGGCAGCGGTCTCGCTGTCGACGAAGTACGCCAGCACCGGCAGTCCACGCTCGGCGGCCCACTCGTCGCTGGCCAGCAGCACAGTCGACGCACCGTCGGTGAGCGGCGTCGAGTTGCCCGCGGTCATGGTCGCGTCACCGAGCGAGACCCCGAAAACCGGCTTGAGCTTGGCGAGCTTCTCCGCGGTCGAGTCCCCGCGCAGGTTCTGGTCCCGGGTCAGGCCCATGAACGGGGTGATCAGGTCGTCGAAGAAGCCGTCGTCGTAGGCGGCCGCCATGCGCTGGTGGCTCAGTGCGGCGAGCTCGTCCTGGTCGGCGCGCTTGATGCCGAACTCCTTGGCGGTGATGGCCGCGTGCTCGCCCATCGACATGCCGGTGCGGGGCTCACCATTCTGCGGGATCTCGATCCCGAGCTTGGTGAGCAGCTTCGCCGCACCCAGGATCTGGTCCTTGGTGCTGCGCGCGCGGTTGACCTCGAGGAGTTGCCGACGCAGACCCTCCCCGACGGCGATCGGCGCGTCGGAGGTGGTGTCGACGCCACCACCGACGGCGGCGTCGTAACGGCCGCGGGCGATCCCGTCGGCGACGGTGGTGATCGCCTGCAGACCCGTCCCACAGGCCTGCTGGATGTCGAAGGCGGGGGTGTAGGGCGACAGCGCCGAACCCAGCACGGACTCGCGGATGAGGTTGAAGTCGCGGGCGTGTTTGAGCACGGCGCCACCGGCCACCATGCCGAGCTGCTCGCCCTGCAGGCTGAACCGGCTCACCAGGCCGTCGAGGGCCGCGGTGAACATCTCCTGATTGCTGACCTTGGCGTATGCCTTGTCCTGGCGGGCAAACGGGATGCGGTTGCCGCCGAGGATCGCCACCGGTCGCTCGGGCCGGGTCGTGGGTTGGGCGGGCTTGAAGTCGGTCGTGCTGTTCTCTGCGGCCACGTCGATCTCCCAGGGTCGTGTGCGGTATCTATAGCGTATTCTTACTCATCAGTAAGTTCGTTGTCGAACGACAGTCAGAGGAGATCAACGTGGCAGCCAACGGAAACACTGGCCTGTACTCGAGCTTCGTCCACTCCGCGCCCGGCGCATTCATCGCCAAACAGGCCGGGCTCCCCGTGCCGCCGCCGCTGCGGCGATACAAGGCGTCGGAGCCGCCACTACCGGGCCCGGTGCTGCTCGGCGGGTCCGGACGCCTCGTCGAACCGCTTCGCGAGATGCTCTCCACCGAGGACTACACCCTCATCCAGAACGCCACGACCGGCCGCAGTGCCGACAAATACGGCGGCCTGGTGTTCGACGCCACCGGCATCACCTCCCCCGCCGAGCTGCGTGCGCTCTTCGAGTTCTTCCAGCCGGCCATGCGATCGACCGCGCCGTGCGCCCGGTTCCTGGTGATCGGCACCACGCCCGAGCTCGTCACCGACCCGTCCGAGCGCGTCGCACAGCGCGCACTCGAGGGCTTCACCCGTTCGCTGGGCAAGGAGCTCCTGAAGGGCTCCACCGTCCAGCTCGTCTATGTCTCCCCCGACGCCAAGACCGGCCTGACCGGCCTGGAATCGACCGTACGCTTCGTGCTGTCGGCCAAGTCGGCCTTCGTCGACGCCCAGGTCATCCGGGTGGGTGCGGCCGATGCGACCGCCCCGAAGAACTGGGACCGCCCACTCGAGGGCAAGGTCGCCGTGGTGACCGGTGCGGCACGCGGCATCGGCGCGACCATCGCCGAGGTCCTCTCCCGCGACGGAGCCCATGTCATCGCCGCCGACGTCCCGCAGGCAGGTGACGCGCTGTCGGAGACAGCGAACAAGGTCGGCGGCACCGCCTTCCCGCTCGACGTCACCGCACCCGACGCCGGGGCGAAGCTCGCCGAGCACGCCCTCGAACGCCACGGCGGTATCGACATCATCGTCAACAACGCCGGCATCACCCGCGACAAGCTGCTCGCCAACATGGACGACGCCCGCTGGGACGCGGTGATCGCGGTGAACCTCATCGCACCGCAGACCCTCGTCGAGACGTTGCTGGAGAAGGGTGCGCTGCGCGAGGGCGGCGCGGTCGTCGACGTGTCGTCGATCGCCGGTATCGCCGGCAATCGCGGTCAGACCAACTACGGGACCTCGAAGGCGGGTGTCATCGGCCTCGTCGACGCCTACGCGCCGATCCTCGCCGAGAAGGGAATCACGATCAACGCCGTGGCGCCGGGCTTCATCGAGACCAAGATGACCGCCGCGATCCCCCTGGCCACGCGCGAGGCCGGACGTCTGATGAGCTCGCTGCAGCAGGGCGGACAGACCGTCGACGTCGCCGAAACCGTTGCCTACTTTGCCAATCCGGCGAGCAACGCGATCACCGGCAACGTGGTCCGCGTGTGCGGCCAGGGATTCCTGGGTGCCTGATGGCCAAGACGATCACACTCCCGGCAGCACCCGGAACCGGCGAGATCTACGGCAAGGCCGTCACCGCGCTACTGCCCGGCATCGGTAAGCCGCCGCGCGTACCGTCGGACGCGACCGCACCGGACACCCGCTACCGGCTCGACGATGTGCGGGTCGATCCCGCTGCGCTGCAGGCATATTGCCACGCGACGGGCCAGCGCTTCGGTGACACCCTGCCGCTGACCTACCCGTTCGTGCTGCAGTTCCCGGTGGTCATGAAGTTGATGACCTCCGACGAATTCCCCTTCGGCGCAGTCGGTTCGGTGCACATGACCAACCGGATCGAGCGCAAGCGACCCATCGGGGCCGGCGAGCCGCTGAGCATCGTGACGCATGCGGAGAACCTGCGTGAACATCGCAAGGGCATGCTGATCGACGTGATCAGCGAGATCAGTGTGGGTACCGAGTTGGTGACGACGCAGACCGCGACCTTCCTCAAGCAGCAGCGCACCAGCCTGTCCGACGAGCCGCGCGGCCCGGAACCGAAGTCGAAGACCCCGCCCCCGCCGGATGCGATCCTCGCCGTCGACCACAAGCGCATCCGTGCGTACGCCGCGGCGTCGGGTGACCGCAATCCGATCCACATGGGCAACCTGCCGGCCAAGGCCTTCGGATTCCCCAAGGCGATCGCACACGGAATGTGGAGTGCCGCCGCAGCTGTGGCAAACGTGGAGTCGCAACTGCCCGACGCCGTCACCTACGACGTCCGGTTCGGCAAGCCGATCCTGTTGCCCGCCAAGGTGAATCTCTACACACGCCGCATCCACGGCCACGGCAGCTTCGACATCTCGATCCGCGACCGCCGCAAGGGATTCCCGCACCTCACCGCGACCACGCGGGAGGGCTGAGCACCACGGCGCGCTCAGGCGACGTACCGCCGTCTGAGCGTGCCGGCTACGCGCTCGTTGCACAGCCAAGTGCGGTCGATGTCGTATGGGCACTCATCCGCGGCAGCCGAGAACGGACTGTCACATGGGCCGTTGACGAGTTGGCGCTTATTGCTGTCAAGCAATACGGAAGGGCCGGTCCCTGCGCCACGTCGGACGTCCAGAACCGGCCCCGCCAGGTTGAAGTGGCGATGTCTATCGGTCGGCGCTCCACCTCTTCTTCGGGGAGGTGTGGCACCGCCTCGTTCACTCGTCGTAGACGATGAGACCGCGAATGTTCTTGCCCTCGCGCAGATCGGCGACTGCCTGGTTGATGTCTTCGAGCTTGTAGCGGGTGGTGACGAGCTCGTCGAGTTTGAGATCGCCGCGCATGTAGAGGTCGAGCAGCATGGGGATATCGTTTCGTGGGGCACACGATCCGAAGAGGGCACCCTGGAATCGCTTACCCGACATGGTGAGTTCGAGAAGGTTGATGCTGATCTCGGTCTGCAGGGCCGGCGCTGCGGAGGTGCACACCATCACGCCGCCCTTACGAACGAGTGCGTTCATGCCCTGGATCAGTTTGCCGTCTCCGACACCGACGGTGAAGATCGCCCGGTCGGCAAGCCGCCCGTTGGTGATGTCCTCGACGATGGCGAGCGCTTCGTCGGCGTCGGTGGCGGTGTGGGTGGCACCGAACTCGAGCGCCTTTTCACGCTTGGATGCGACCGGGTCGACAGCGACGATCTGGGTTGCGCCGGCGAACTTCGCGCCCTGCACTGCGTTCATGCCGACGCCGCCGACTCCGAATACGACGACTGTGTCGCCGATCTGGGTTTCGGCAGCATAGACGGCCGAGCCCCAACCGGTGGGCACTCCGCAGCCGACGAGGGCTGCCTTGTCAAGAGGGATCGACTTGTCGATTTTGATCACAGAGTTGAGCGGTGCCACGACATAGGGACTGAACGTGCCCAGAAAGCACATTGCGCCGACGCCCTTGCCACGAGCGTGTACGCGATGGTCTCCGTCGAGTGTCACACCCCCGAGCACGCCGGCACCGAGGTCGCACAGGTTCTGGTCGCCGGCGACGCACGGGATGCACTTTCCGCAGGCGGGCAGAAACGAGAAGACAACATGGTCGCCTACCTCGAGATCGGTGACGCCGGGCCCAACTTTCTCGACGACGCCAGCACCTTCATGGCCACCGAGTAGCGGCGCCCAGTCCAGTGGGATGTCGCCGGTGTCGACGTGATCATCGGAGTGACAGATGCCGGTGGCGGCGAGCTTGACCAGGACTTCGTTGTGGTTGGGGTCGTCGATTTCGATCTCTTCGACGCTCCACCCCGAGTTTGTTCCGGGCTCCCAGAGGAGCGCTCCCTTGGTTTTCATGTTCCTGATCTCCTTATCGACAGTGTGTGATTTCTGCTACATGTTTTCTATCATTACAAGGATTACATAGGCAAGGAGATGATGGATGGAACTGGGACTGTTGTTGAATCCGGGACACCGGCCGGGATCGGACCTCTCGGCTGCGGTCGCGTGGGACGTCGAGCTGATCAGGTGGGCCGACGAGCTCGGGTACCGGGAGGCGTGGATCGGCGAGCACCTGACCGTGCCATGGGAGCCGGTGCCGGCTCCGGACCTCGTCATAGCGCAGGCGCTGACCCAAACCAGCACGATCCGATTGGGACCGTCTTCGTTGAACCTACCGCTGCACCATCCGGCGATGGTGGCGCACCGATGGGCATTCCTGGATCAGCTCTCGCAGGGCCGGATCAACCTCGGCCTTGGAGCCTCAGGCACGCTGACTGATTGGCATCTGTACGGGATCGACGGCGCCTCAGGCCAGCATCGGGAGATGATGGTGGAATCGCTGGACGCCGTCGTGCGGTTGTGGACCGAACCCGGACCGTATGAGTCGTCGGGACGTTTCTGGACGGTCAACAAGCCGGGGCCGATGGTCGATGGTTTCCTCGATTTTCACATGCAGCCCTTTCAGCGGCCGCATCCGCCGATTCACCTCAGCGGTTTGAGCCCGCAGTCACCGACCCTTCGCCTGTGCGGGGAACGCGGTTATGCCCCGCTGAGTTTGGCTCTGAACACGGAGTATCTGGCCGAGCTGTGGCGCACCGTCGAGCAGGGTGCGGACACCACAGGCGCAGTGGTCGATCGCTCGAGTTGGGGCATCGGCTGGGATGTCTTTGTCGCTGAGACCGACGAAGAAGCGCTCCGGCTGAGTCTGGACAGCGGGATGGGGGCCTACCTTGGCGAGTTCTGGCTGCCCATGCTCCGGGGCGTGGGGCTCGCCTCGATGTACAAGGCCGACCCAGACATGTCGGATGCCGATCTCACGCCCGAGTACTACCTGCGCCACTGTGCACTGGTCGGTTCGGTCGAAACCGTTGTGGACAAGATCGAGGAGTCCGTGGCGCGGACCGGCGGTTTCGGCACGCTGATTCAGCAGGGGCACGACTTCGCCGACGATCGTGCACCGCTACGGGCGTCGATGGAAATGCTGGCGACTGAGGTGATGCCCAGAGTCCGGGCAGCGAGAGGTGTGGCCGAGGGCGTATCGCGCTAGCCAGCTGTCGACAGACGTCGAGTAGGGGCCCAACGGTCACGGTGGGCCCCTACTCGATCAACGCCGCTGGACCCTTGTGGTCTTCAGATCGAAGAACATGCCCGGTTCCTATGCATGGCCTGCTGTCACCATCGCCCCCTGGTGGGTGTGGATAGCCTGTTCCGCCTCACGTGGCTCGAGGCGCATGCGTCGGGAACTAGTCCCGGTCGAGAAGGGCGGCGCTGGCGTAGATCGATTTGAGTTCTTGGAACTCAGCAAAGCCTTCCGGACCGAGTTCGCGTCCGATGCCACTTCGTTTCACTCCGCCAAAAGGAGCGTCGAAGTCGTTGACGTAGTAGTTGATTCCGAACGTGCCGGTGCGTACCCGCCGTGCGACGCCGATGCCACGCTGCTCGTCGGCAGTCCACACCGAGCCGGCCAGACCGTAATCGCTGTCATTGGCCATGGAGATCGCGTCGTCGAGGTCGGTGTAGGGAATGACGGTGACGACTGGTCCGAAGATCTCCTCGCGGGCAATCCGGTCGGTGTTGGAGACATCGGCGAGAATCGTCGGTTCCATGAACCATCCGCGATCGAGGCCGGCCGGCCGGCCGCCACCGTGGACCAATCGTGCGCCGTCAGAGATGGCTACCTCAACCAAACGACTCACGCGCTGAAGCTGACGTTGATTGGCCATCGGCCCGATTGTGACGGCTGGATCGAGCGGGTTGCCGAGGATCTGTTCGCCGGCCCATCCGGCGAGTGCGTCGACGATCTCGTCATATCGTGATTGCGGCGCGAGGATCCGGGACTGTCCGGTGCAGGTCTGGCCGTTGTTCATGAAAGCCGCTGTAGCCATGCCCGTGACGAACACGTCGAGGTCAGCGTCCTCGAGAACGATGGCCGCAGACTTTCCACCGAGTTCGAGAGTGACGCGCTTGAACCGTCGCCCGGCCTCAGCGCCGATGCGCTCACCACTGGCGGTCGACCCGGTGAATGCGACCTTGTCAACGAGCGGGTGGCGACTCAGTAGACTTGCGGGTTCCCTATCCGCGAGAACCACATTCAACACTCCGGCGGGAAGGCCTGCCTGCTGTGCTGCTTCGGCGATGACATAGCTGTCCAGTGCCGCATCGGGAGAGTGTTTGAGTACCACCGAGCAGCCGGCCGCGAGGGCCGGTGCGATCGAGATCATCGCTTTGGCCTGGGGATAATTCCAAGGCGTGATGACCGCGGCGACCCCGACCGGTTCCCGACGGATGATCGTCGATCCCATCGGACTGCGCCTGATCTCTTCGGTTGCAGTCGAGACCGCGACGTCGGCATATTGACGCAGCAAGTGCGCGGGAGCAACGCCGTTGAAGGCTCGCGACAGCTCGATCGGCATCCCGATCTCGCGGCTGACCAGGACGCTCGTCGCCTCGGCCTTGGCCTCGAGGGCATCGGCGAACCGCCTCAACACCGTCGCGCGCTCTTCCGCTGTGGCGCGCGACCACTCCCCTGCGGCGAAGGACTCGTGCGCGGAAACGATCGCCGATTCCACGTCGGCTTCTGAGCCCAATGCCGCACGAGCGATCGGTTCCCCAGTTGCAGCTTCGAGGACCTCATGGGTGTCTGTGGACGAAGCATCGACCCACTTCCCCCCGACGAAGAACTGGAGTCGGTCGACTTCGGGCGTGACTGTGGCGGCAACGGTCATAACGTCTCCTGATATCGCATAGTCAGACTCCACACGGGCGCGTGACCCTCCAACTATGTAAGATTTACATTCTCTATACAGATAGCATAGGTTGTTGTGTGTGTCACAGATGCATCCGCATGTGACACACTCGCCGGCCGGACACACCGCCGGAACCCACCCACCGTTTCTCTGTTTGGAGTGATCATGTCTGCCAGTGCCTTGCTTCTCGCCTACGTTCAGCCCACCAGTCCGGCCGATGAGCCGGAGTTCAACCGCTGGTACGACGAGGTTCACATCCCGCAACTGATCGAGCGTGTGCCAGGGGTGCGAGGGGCTCGGCGCTACCACGTCGCCGACGCCCAGTTCGCGGGTGCCCCGGCGCCTGCCAACTCCTACCTGACGGTGTACGAAATCGATTCTGAGAACATCGCAGACACCGTCGCCGAGATCAACACTGCGATGAGTGATGGTTCGTTGGAGCTGACCACCACGTTGGACGGTGAGGTGTCGCCGCCGGTGATGCACGTTTTCCAGCCTGCCTGAACCGGCACCGACGTTCTCCGCCATGTGAACTGGGGGCCGGCGCGCGAAGCGTCTGGCCCCCAGGGGCGTTCCCTTGCCTGCACTCAGTCCGTACTGTCACCGTCGGAGAAGAGCGCCCGGAGTGTCCTGCGATCGATCTTTCCGGTGGCGTTCGTCGGCAGCGCATCGACAACTGTGATCATCTCGGGTTGCTTCTGGCGGGCGAGGCCGGCCTCGGTGACCACGGCCCCGACTTCGCTGACCGTGAGGTCGCGACGATGTGAGACCACCACGGCCCCGACCCGTTCTCCAAGCCTTCCGCCCGGGACGGCGAGGACTGCAACTGCGCTGATATCGGGGTGCCGCGCGATGGCCTCCTCGATCTCTCGAGCGCTCAGCTTCTCTCCTCCCCTGTTGATGATGTCCTTGGTGCGCCCGGTGATTCGCACCCGTCCATCGGCATCAAGCGCACCGAGATCGCCGGTTCGCAACCAGCCCTCCCGAGTGAAAGCACGGTCGTCGAGGTCGGCGCGGACATAGCCACGCATCATCTCCGGGCCCCGTATCAGCAGTTCTCCGCCTTCGCCAGGACCCACCGGTGCGCCGGCGTCGTCAACGACCAGCAGCTCGACCCCAGGAGCCAAAGGGCCATCGGTGTCTGCGCGGGCATCGAGCGGATCGAACTCGTTTGGCAGAGTTGCGGTGGGCAGCTCGGTCATACCCCACGCACGGTAGGCGGCGATACCGAGAGCGTTGACGTCGCGAATCAGATCCGGCGGAACTGACGCGCCGCCGCAACAGTACTGACGCAACGACGAGGAACCCCGGCCGCTGTCGAGATAGCTGCGATGGAGCTCGCGCAGAAAGGGAGTCGCGCCTGCCATATAGGTCGCGCCGTGACGTTCGATCATTTCGACACAGACCTCGGCGTCCCATCGTTCCAGCAGAATTGCCGCCGCGCCGATGTGAGCAGGAATCATGAACCCCTGCAGGAGCCCCGTGATGTGAGTCATCGGAGAAGCCATGACCATCCGGTCACGGAAGGTCAGCCCCCACCCACTGACCGTGGAACGCAGTTCGTGGCTCAGACCCGCCACTGAATGGATGACCCCTTTCGGTTCAGATTCCGTGCCGGAGGTGAACAACACCAAAGCCGGGTGTTCGGCGGTGGCGGGTTGAACCCGGTCGGGCAGGCTGCCCACTCGGACATCTGACGATGACACCCAACCGGGGTGTGCCCCGCTGGTGAGTAGTCGTATTCGAGGGACGAGCTCGACGGCCCGGCAGATCTCGTCGAACTCATCTGGATAGTCGCGGCGAGCGGATGCCGTGGAGGTGATGATCGCGGTTGGACGGACCTGCGACAGCGCGGTGGTGATCTCGCGTGATCCGTAAATCGGCACCAGCGGGCTCGAGATCGCGCCGATGCGCCAAATCGCTGCCGCCGTGGCGATGGCTTCGGGACCCGTGGGGAGAAGCCACGACACAGCCTCGCCTGGCTGTACCCCCGCTTCGATCAACGTGGTCGCAATGTGACGCGACTGGCGGGCCAGGTCAGTGAAGGTGACCTCCCCGGTCTCCGTGATCGCGGCGACACGCTGAGGCCAGCGTGCTGCACTGTCCTCCAGAAGTCCACCGATTGTTTGTTGGGTGTGAAACCCTGCGCGGTGCCACCTTTCGCGTACCGACGCTGGAATCCGACTCGCGCGTTGGTAGCTCATGAGGTCCATTTGGGTACACGTTTCTCCAGGAAGGCAATCGGGCCTTCAGCGGCGTCTGGATGTGCTCGATGACGTCGGATGAGTTCCCAGCCGAGGTCGAGTTCGGTTGCCAGGGCGTGTTCTTCGGCGCGCCGGAGCGCTCGACGACTCAACCGCACTGCCTCCGGCGAGTTGCGCGTGATCAGCGCGGCCAACGCAAGTCCCCGCTCCAGAGCAACGTCATCGTCGACCACCTCGGAAACGAGGCCGGCATCGCGAGCGGCCTCGGAGCCGAGTTGCTCGTGCTTACCGAGCAGCACCATCCGGGCCAGCACGTCGCGGCGCATCCGTCCTCGCAGCAGGACCGGTTCGAGGGCAGATACCTGGCCGATACTGACGTGGGGATCCAGGAATCGCGCGCTCTTCGCCGCTATGCAGATGTCGGCGTCGGCGACGAAATGCAGTCCTCCACCCGCGCACACACCATTGACCACGACGACCACCGGGACTGAGATCTGCGGGCCGGGCACGAACGCCAGCTCCTGGGCGGCGGTGTCACCCACCGACGCACGGTCCCCGGCGACCATGCGCGCGTCGGCACCGGCGCAAAACGCCTCACCGGCGCCGGTGAGCACGATGCACCGCACAGACGGTTCGGCGGCCACCGACTCCCACAGTCGGCGAAGCGCGACCATCAACTCGTCGTCAAGCGCATTCGCCGCATGCGGTCGATGCAACGTGACCAGGAGCGTCGAGCCTCGGAGTTCAGCGACGAGTACGCCGGTATCACGCTCCAGAGGAACCGACTTGCCGTCCCTCACAAGCCACACACCGATTGACAGGCTCTTTCAATCATATATAAGTTTTAACACACAGCCTCTAGCCCTGTGTGAGGAGCATCTCTCGCATGAATCGTCCATCGCCCGCCCGGCGCCCCGCCAGCGGGCCGATCACCGTCCCCCTCGTTCGTCCGTCCCCGTGTGGCCTGCCGGCTGCGCCCAGCGCTGGGACAGGAGTCCGATGACCGCCACCGACGATCTCGTCGATCTGGATCCCGGGCCGGCCGCCCACGCGCTGCGTCGACGTCTTCGCCAGTTGCTGGCGGAGATGTTGCCGGCCGATTGGAGGACCTCATTCTCCAACGACGCCGAGGTACAAGCGGTTGTCGGTCGAATCTGTCGCCGCCTGGGGGACGAGCGACTGCTCACCATCAACTGGCCCGCCGAGTTCGGCGGTGCCGGTGCGGACGTCTGGCAGCAGACGGTGCTGCGCGAAGAGATGTGGGCCCACTTCGAACCCCGGGGGGCCCAGTACATGGGTCTGAGTTGGGTGGGACCGACCCTCATGCAGATCGGCACTCCTGCACAGCTGGAGAAACACCTTCCCGGCATCGCCGAAGGCCGCATTGTGTGGTGCCAGGGCTTCTCTGAGCCCGAGGCCGGTACCGATCTCGGCTCTCTGAAGCTGAGCGCATCCCGGACCGATCGGGGCTGGCTACTGACCGGCCAGAAGATCTGGACTTCGTATGCGGGACTGGCCGATTGGTGTTTCTTGGCGGCCCGGACCAGTCATACCGACAACAAACACACCGGAATCACCATTTTTCTGGTGCCGATGTCCTCACCGGGAATCACTGTTCGTCCCATTCCGTCGATCATGGGGGAACAGCACCTCAACGAGGTGTTCTTCGATGGCGTCGAGGTTGCCGAGGAGGCGATACTGGGCGAGCTCGACCAGGGGTGGCGGGTCATCAAACTGGTGCTGACCCACGAGCGCATCGGAATCCCCCGCTATGCCCGTGACGAACGAATCCTCGCCGCATTGGCCGGTCACGAGTCACTTCAGGAACCGACGGTGGCCTCGGACTACGCACGGACCCTCGTTCACACCCGGGTGGCTCGACTGCTCAACCACCGGGCGATCGCGCTCAACGATGCCGGCATGCTGAGCGATCGGGAAGCATCTGTCGCACGAGTGGCATCCATCCACCTCGACCAAGAGGTCGCCGGGCTGGCCCTGGACATGGTCGGTTCCGATGGCTTGGTTCCCCGGCCCGGGGCCGGTCTGCTCGGACAGGTCGAAGACATATTCCGATACGCCCGATCGGCCACCATCGCCTCTGGAACGGCAGAGGTTCAACGAATGCTCATCGCGCGCAGCGCAATCAGAGAGGTCAAAGATGAAACGTGACTGGCCGGCCGAGTCGCTGAACTATCGCGACACCGTCGCCGCAGCACTGCGCCGGCGTGGCGGATTCGATCTGGCACGCCAAGCCGAAAGCGAACCCGACATCCGCCACTCCACAGTCCGGCCACTTCTCGACGGTCTCGGCCTTCCCGCATTGGACCCATGGGGCGGCGACGAAGAGTCCGCGGCCGTCGCTCTGGCAGTATGCGAAGCCGGTCGCGTCGTCTTACCGTGGCCTGTCGTCGAACAACTCGCGGTACCTCAGGCCGCGCGCGAGCAGATCGCGGCCATCCATGTCACCGACGGTGTACGCAATCGCCTGTCCCATGCCGATCTGTTCGACAGCGTCGTCATGTGCCCAGGCGGGGAAGAGTCCTGGGCCACGACCATCGGTCGACTCAACCCGGCACCGTTGGATCCATTCGCAGTCGAGGTCTCCGTCGCTCAGCCCCGCCACCTCGACAGACTCCCCGACGCGGTGGCGATGCACACGGTCCTCACCGCCTTCTGGGTACACGGAGCATTGAGCACCGCGCTGCAGCAAGCAACTCTCCACGCTCGCGATCGCCATCAGTTCGGTTCACCTATCGGACGATTCGGCGAGATCCGGTGGCGCCTGGCGGACATGGTCGTTGCCCTGGACGGCCTGGCCGAACTGGCCCGCCACACCTGGTGGGTCGTACGAAAAGGCCGTAGCAGCACTGTCGACCTACTGGCGCTGCGCGTGCACATGCTCGAGGCCTCGGAAGGCATCTTGTCGCACGCACATCAGGTCCTGGGTGCGATGGGATTGTGCGAAGAGCACAATCTGACTGTTGTCGATCGACATCTTCAACCTGTGCTCCGTCGCCCTGGAGGACTTCTGCGAACCACCGCGAAACTGGCCGACGCCGTCGCCACAGAAGGCTTCGATGCGCCATTTCCTGTGTTGCCCTGGAGATCTGCCGAGTCGGCACCGGCCGCCGCGGTCTAAACAGATGTGCGACGGTCGTTGAACATCCGCCCGCGCGTGATTGTCACCTGCTTGCTCAAACTCACCGCGCGGGCGGCGTCGGCCGCAGCCGCGTCCTGCATCCCGAGGATGTGTTGTTGCGAGGCACGGGCGTGAGAACGTGAAAGCTCGGCCGCCGCGTCGGCATCGCCGGCCTCGATCGCATCGATCAGTCGCCTGTGGGTCTTGACCACCTCGGCCCGAAGGGCCGGCGCCGGGTAACGGTCGGATGCTGCCACCGCATCAGCCCATTCCTCTTCCTGACTTGACCACAGTCCGGCCAATGCCCCTGCGACCAGGCGCAACGTGTCGTTGCCGCACCCCTCGATGACTGCGTCGTGGAACTCGCGGCCGGTTCTGGTGAACTCGCTCTCGTCATCGACCAGAGTTTCCTGAAGCGCAACCAGCGTGCGTAAGCGGGGAATCAACGTCTTGCCGCGGGCTGGGAGTTCGGCCGCGTGGCGAACACACACGGGTTCGATCTCGGCGATCGCACCTGCCAGATCGCCCAGCGAGACCTGCTCGAACTGGAGCAGCAGACCGAGGCTGTAAGCCGTGCCGGACTTGCTCGGCGCATGTACCACTGCCCCGCCCACGTTTCCCCGACGGACCGCGATCAACCCTTCGGCCTCGAGAATCCGCAGCGCCTCTCGCAACGGCGGCCGACTCACCTGGAACTCGCGGATGAGTTCCTCCTGCGGCGGCAACATATCGCCTTCGCGAAGGGCCCCGCTGATGATTCGCTCGCGCAGCTCTTCGGCCACCATCTCGGCGATCGACGGTTGTGAGAACCGTGGCCGGACACCGCCCACTCGTGTCGGCTCCATGTGGTTCCTCTCCTCAACCCGACTGTTGTATCCAGATAATCTTAGTGCAGAAAGCAGCAGCCGGCGTCGGCACCGCCCCACGGCTTGCCTATCTTATAAAAGATAGTAGGGTAACGGGGTGACTGGTTCTTCCATCGCCGAAGCGTCCAGGCCCTCCGACTGGACGGCTCTGGTACCCACTCCGGAAAGCCTCGCACTGGCCGCGTCAGCGCGAGACCATTTCGCCAAGCTGGGCACGCGGCAGCTCGCGCGTGAGGCACTCGCCGACGCGCGTACGGCAGAGTCGTTGTGGCACAGTCTTGTCGACGCAGGATATCCACAGATCGGCGTTCCCGAATCGCGTGGTGGAATCGGGGATGCCTTCGACTTGACCGTTCTGCTGGAGGAAGCAGGCCGCGCACTGCTGCCCGCGCCGCTGTTGACCACCTGCGCAAGCATCCAGCTGTTGCTACAAGCGGAACCGACGGAGGGTGAGGAAGTCGGACACGCACACCTTGCGTTCGGCGTCGGTCGCGGCAGAGTCCACGGCACGCGCGCGCACAGCGAGGTATTGACCGTTGTTGACGGACACGGGGCGACCGAGTACGTCATCGTCCTCGATGACCCCGGCGTCGACATCCATGTGGTCACCGTTGACCCTCGGGCTACCGGGGTGCGCAGTACAGCAAAAGGTGCCGACCTCGACGCTTCTCGCTCCATCGTCGAAATCGCCCTCGACCGAGCCGAAACGACTTCAGTTCGGACGGTGCCCCGCACGTCGGTCGCCGAACTCCTCAGCCCGGTGCGGATGTGCATCGCTGCCGACCTGCTCGGAGTGGCCGCGGGAGCCCTCCATGATGCCATCGAGCACGTTCAGCGGCGTCATCAGTTCGGCCGTCCGCTCGGTGCGTTCCAAGCAGTCAAACACCAGCTCGTCGAGGCGTACGTCAGCGTCGAGAAGACGCGCAGCCTCGTGCATGGATCTGCTCTCGCCGTCACCGATAGCCCTCGCGAACACGAGACCACTGTGCTGACGACTCTGGCGCTGGCCACGGCATTGCGAACGTCTATCGACGTATCCGGCCGTTACATTCAGCTCTTGGGAGCCATGGGAGTGACCTTCGAGTCGGACGCTCACCTGTACCTGCGCAGAGCACACCAGACGGCACAAGCCACTGGGTCCGCCGCGGCCTTGTTCGCGCAGGCCGCCGCTCTACAGAGGAGCACCCATGTCTGAAGTCATCGAGCAGTACCGCCACTTTCTCTCCGAGGCGCTCCCTCGAGACTACGACGACTGTTATGACCGCTACCGGCATGACCACGTGCTCCGTCGCGACTTCCAGATCGCCGAGTTCGAGAACGGATGGCTTGTCCCTGAATGGAATAGCGACCACGGTGGCCGCGACCTCAATGCCGCCGACGCGCTCGACGTCCGTCTGACCGGTGCGCAGCGCCGGATACCGCGACACCTCAACATTCAGGGAGTAGGTGTGGCCGCCCCCGCATTGCGTCAGTACGGGACCGACGACCAACAGCGCCGGCTCCTACGCTCGGCTCTTCGTGGCGATGAGTGGTGGGCCCTGGGGATGTCGGAACCCGAGGCCGGTTCCGACCTGGCGTCGCTGCGGACCACAGGGACACTGCACGGCGACACCATTGTGGTCACCGGGCAGAAGATCTGGACCACTCAAGCCGACGAATCACGCTGGTGCACTCTGTATGTCCGCACCGATCGCACCGCTCCACCCCATCGCGGCATCTCTTGTCTCATACTCGACATGACCAGTCCCGGTGTCACCGTACGTCCCATACCCACCAGCTCACCGGCCATCGAATCGTTTTGCGAAGTGTTCCTCGATGCGGTAGAGATCCCGGCCACGGCGCTGCTCGGTCAACTCAACGCGGGATGGCAGGTAGCAATGTCGAGTCTGCAACATGAACGCGACATGATCTGGATCAACACCTGGCTCGAGTCCCGGCGGGCACTCGAACCCGCCCTACGCTCGCCGGACCTGCCCGAGCACAGTCTCGCTGAACTTGGCAAAGTACTCGCTGATACCGCCGCGATTCGCTATACCGGCCTCCGTGCGGCAGCTCACCGGATCACCTCCACCTCGGCGCGTTTCGAACCGATCCTGAAACTCGTCGGTTCTGAAACCGTGCAGCACGCCGCGCGATTCAGCTTCGAGACGACTGGGCCCACGTCTGCGGACAACACCCCGCTTGTCAACGAAATGATGGAGTCCCTGGCCGCGACCATCTACGGCGGGACCTCAGAAGTTCAGCGCAACATCATCGCTGAACGAATTCTGGGTCTCCCGAAATCCTGACCCGTTCCCGCCGACGACACGAAAGACTACTCATGTATCCCGACAACCGACCACTCACCGGGCGCACTGCCCTCGTCACCGGCAGCGGGCGCGGACTCGGACGCGCCATCGCCGACTCGCTCGCCGACGCCGGCGCCCACGTGTGGGTTGTCGCCCGCACCGAGGATGAACTCAGCGTCGTGCTGGATGGGATCCATGACCGAGGTGGTACCGGAGACATCGCGACAGTCGACTTACGTAGCCCTGCTGAGCTGGCCGACCTGACGCGGCGCGTCATGAGCGCCACACCGGTAGTCGACATCCTGGTCAACAACGCAGGCATCAACCGAAAGAAGCCAGTCCTCCCACTGGATACGAATACCGCACAGCAACCCGGCGCCCGACCCCACCACGATGCGATGACAGATGACGACTGGACCGCAATCCTGGATACCCATGTCACCGCATCGCTCAGCCTGATCCGGTCTTTCGTACCAGCGATGCTCGCACAACAGCACGGTCGCATCATCAACATCGGTTCGAGCAGCACCGTTCGCTCACCTGACTATTGCGTGCCGTACCAGGTCGGCAAAGGTGCGCTCGATCACCTCACTCGAGGCCTCGCCAAGGAATGGGCGCCCTTCAACATCACCGTCAATTCGATTGCCCCAGGACATTTCCGAACCAGTATGACCCAAGCTCTGCACGACAGCGAGGAGGGTCAGCAGTGGCTTCGAGAACGAATTCCCATGCGTCGTACCGGAAATCCGCAAGAACTTGGGGCACTCGCCGTCCACCTGGCCAGTGATCACGCATCGTTCATCACCGGACAAACCATCTACGTCGATGGCGGCGAAACGCTATGACAAGCCGACACCATCTATCCACTCAGCCCAGCACAAGACCCTGCGCACCGCACCGAATGCTCTCTGCGCGAAGGGCCGCTGATCATCGCCGCTGATCATCTCTGCGGGGATCCGCGGCATTTGGCATAGCACTTCGCGCACCCGAGACGCCGCCAGTACCACACTCCTGGCGAGAACCCGAGTTGAATTTCGACTGGAGCCGGCCTGAGCCGGTGCCTGGTGGCATATAGAAACGGTCCGGCCGCGGAAGCTGCCTCCAACGACGGCAGCGGGGCATACACCGTGGCCGGCGACACCCCGACGCTCTTCCGAACTCAGCTCGAGCCACGACGCGCAAAGGAACGACTCCCTGTGTCAGACCATATTTTCGATCCGCACGCCGTTCTGCGCCAGGTACCGACCGGCCTCTGGATCAACGGCGAGTCCGTGCCTGCGTCGTCAGGGAAGACCTTCGACGTCTACAACCCCGCCACCGAAGAACCGTTGGTCGCTGTGGCCGACGCTACCGTCGACGACGCACTGAGAGCCATGGACACCGCGACGACGGCGGCCAACGACTGGGCTTCCACCGCACCACGGGCGCGGGCGGACATCCTTCGTCGCACCTTCGACCTCCTGACCGAACGCGCCGACGACGTGGCAATGCTGATGACCCTTGAACTCGGACGCGCGCTCCCTGACAGTCGGGCCGAGACCACGTACGGCACAGAGTTCCTGAGGTGGTTCGCCGAGGAAGCGGTGCGCATCAACGGACGCCTCACCGCATCACCTACCGGCGTCGGCCGGGTCCTGGTCAGCCACGCTCCGGTCGGTCTATGTCTGGCCATCACACCGTGGAACTTCCCGCTGGCCATGGGAACTCGCAAAATTGGACCAGCACTCGCGGCCGGAAACACAATCATCGTAAAGCCCGCCCAGGAAACACCACTGACGATGCTGGCCCTGGCGGAGACGTTCACGGAGGCCGGACTACCACCGGGGGTGCTCTCCGTGCTGCCCACGACGGCCAGCCGAGACATCGCTACCGCGATCATCACCGATGACCGGACTCGCAAGATCAGCTTCACGGGGTCGACTCCCGTCGGGCGAAGCCTGCTCGGGCAAACCGCCGAACGCGTGCAACGCACGTCGATGGAGTTGGGCGGAAACGCCCCCTTCCTGGTCTTCGAAGACGCGGACATAAATGCCGCAGTCGAGGGCGCCTTCGCAGCCAAGATGAGGAACGGAGGCGAAGCCTGCACGGCCGCCAATCGGTTCCTCGTGCAGTCGTCAGTCGCTGCAGAGTTCACCACCAAACTTGTCGAGAAGATGTCAACCGTCACGATGGGAGCGGGCTACCACGACGGTGTGACGCTCGGACCGCTGGTCAGCGCGGCCCAGCGAGACAAGGTCGCCGGCCTGGTGCAGACCGCGATCACGGACGGGGCGCGGCTGCGGCTCGGTGGCCACATCCCCGAAAGACGCGGACACTTCTATCCCGCAACGGTTCTCGATCAAGTAGACCCCTACGCGGCGGTCACGCGCCACGAGATCTTCGGTCCAGTCGCGATGATCAGCACGTTCACGACCGAGGGCGAGGCCGTCAACGCGGCCAACTCGACAGAGTTCGGATTGGCGTCGTACTTCTACAGCCGAGACCACGAGCGCTGCTTGCGAGTCGCTCATGCGTTGGACGCGGGCATGGTCGGAGTGAACCGCGGAGCCATTTCCGATGTTGCAGCACCGTTCGGTGGTGTCAAGCAATCCGGCCTCGGACGAGAGGGCGGCATCGAAGGGATCGACGAATACCTCTCAGCAAAGTACATCGCCTTGAATTGAGAGGAGCAGCGGGTGGCACAACCATGCCCGCAAGCTCATCAGATGACGGTACCCACGGCGGGGGGCGCAAGCGACCCATCGGGGCCGGCGAGCCGCTGAATCGTGACACATGCGGAGAACCTGCGTGAACACCGCGAGGGCATGCTGATCGACGTGATCAGCGAGATCAGTGTGGGTACCGAGCTGGTGACGACGCAGACCGCGACCTTCCTCAAGCAGCAGCGCACCAGCCTGTCCGACGAGCCGCGCGGCCCGGAACCGAAGTCGAAGACCCCGCCCCCGCCGGATGCGATCCTCGCCGTCGACCGCAAGCGCATCCGTCGTACGCCGCGGAGTCGCAACTGCCCGACGCCGTCACCTACGACGTCCGGTTCGGCACACCGATCCTGTTGCCCGCCAAGGTGAATCTCTACACACGCCGCATCGACGGCCACGGCAGCTTCGACATCTCGATCCGCCACCGCCGCAAGGGACTCCCGCACCTCACCGCCACGACGCGGGAGGGCTGAGAAACCCCTTGCCGCGTTGCCGCCGGATCGCTTCCTTCCCGCTAATTGGATCCAATAGGCGGGAGGGAAGCGATCCGGCGGGAATCGTTTACGGGATCACGCTCGGTAACAGCTCCGGAACGGACCGATCGGCCCGACGTTGTTGCCGTTGAAGTACTGATAGCGATCGGCGACGAATGCGATCGTCGGCATCGTGCGCGCGCCGGTCGCGAACTCGACGAGGGTGTACAGGTGCACATTCTGCCGCCAGTGCACCTGGATGTTGCCGGGACCGAAGGTGAACGGCCGGCCGGGTCGCACCGTGACGAAGGGCGACGCCACCGCTGCCACCCCCGCGCGGTTGCCGGCGTTCTGCGCGAGCAGCGTGTATCGGACCCTCACGACGCGATTGGTCCGGACCGTCGGCCCCCCGATCGAGAGCTGGAGCGTCGACCACGCGGGCTTGTACTTGCACTGTGCGACGCCGGGTGAGGACGCGGTGCCCGGCGGGCGTCCGTTGGCGCCGAGGGGACGCGCGTCGGAGACTCCGACGCACAGGGTCGAAACGAGGGCCGCTCCGAGAAGGACCAGCAGCAGCGACTGAGTGAACTTCTTCATTGCCGACCTCGGATCGGGAGGAGTGAATGCCGTACCGCTGAAGATAGGCCGCTCGGTCCGCGGAGATGCCCACTCGGCGTAACCGACCGGTCTCGGCACGCGAATCACCGCCGACGCACCCGGATTTCATCCGTTCGGAGGACGCGCACGGCTCGGCGCGCAGCCTCAGGGGCGGCGTCGAGGCTCGCAAGCCCCTCAGATGTCGGTACCGACACCCTTCAGGCCGCGCCAGGTGATGCCGACGAGCAGGTTGGTGGCCTTCTCCAGGTCGACGTCGCCCTCGGTGATGCGGTCGGCGACAGCCTCGGCCGCGCCGACGATGGCGACGGCGGTGAGTTCGGAGTCGAGGTCACCGACCTCGACGGTGGTGCCCGCCTTGATGAGGGCGGTGACCATCTCGGTGACCCGCTGGCGGCTGTCGGCGACGATGCCGGAGAATCCGGCGGTGCCGATGGCGACGCGGTAGAGCACCCGCCAGGACTGGCGGTGCTCGTGGACGAACCGGAGGAACTCCCGGATGACCGTGACCGCCTGCTCTCGCTGCGTGAGCGACGGATCGAAGCCGACGCTCATCGCGTCGATGAACAACCCGGACTCACGTGCGATGCACGCACTGAACAGCTCCTCCTTGGAGCCGTAGTACAGGTAGAGCATCGGCTTGGAGATCTCCGCCTCGGCGGCGATCGCATCCATGGAGGCCTCGCGGAACCCCTTCTGCGAGAACACCTTCACGGCCGCGTCGAGCATCTGCTGCTCGCGCACGGCGCGAGGCAGGCGTTTGGTTCCGCCCGACATGACCACCTCCGTTCTCCATGACGCATGTACCGAAAGACGATACCAAGAACTTACCTATCGGTAAGGTGAACGTTCGCCCGGGCCCCGCTCGAACGGGAGCCCTCAGCAGGTCACAACACCCTTGGAGCGCAGGATGCGCAGCACCTTGGCGTCGAGACGGGACGGCGCGAGCCGCCCGCGGGCTACCGCGGTTTCGAGGTTGTCGAGTGCCGAGGAGACGCGGTCGGTGGACAACCACAGGGCCACGTCGCCCCCGGCCAGGATGAACTTCTCGACGGCCTGCTCGATCGGGTACTGCGCGCTGATCGCCGCCATCCCCGACAGGTCGTCGGAGAAGATGACCCCGTTGTAGCGCGGGCCGTCGTAGCCCACACCCGTACGCAGCATCTGGATGGCAGGCCTGCTGATACTGGCCGGCAGGCCGTTGGTCAGCCCGGGCACGATCAGGTGACCGACCATCACGCCCGCGGTACCCGGATCGGCGAGCAGGGTGCGGAACGGCACCAGGTCGCTGGTCTGCAACTGCGCCAGCGAGGGCACCGACACCACGCCGAGGTGTGAGTCGCCCGTGCCGTGTCCGTGTCCCGGGAAGTGCTTGTACACCGGTGTGATCCCGGCAGCGGCCAGGCCTGCGGCGTAAGCGGACGCGTACTCGATGACCACCGCCGGGTCGTTGCTGAACGAACGGTCCCCGATGACCTCGTTGTCGGACTCGTCGCTGACGTCGGCGACGGGCGCGAAGTCGACGGTGACGCCGAGACGCTTGAGCTTGCGCCCCACCTCGGTGGCGATCCCCTTCACCTGCTCGGGCGTCTTGGTCTGGGCGAGCTGCCGTGGCGACTCGTGGTCGATGCCGAGCGCCGACAGCCGCGACACCCGGCCGCCCTCCTGATCGACGGTCACCATCAGCGGGATCGGGGAGTTCTTCGAGATCCGCGACGCCGCTCCGCCGGTCAGGATCGACTTGTCGGTCCAGCTCCCGATGAAGATGCCGCCGATCTCCTCGTTCTCGACGATCTGCTGCGCGTCGCCGGCCCCGGTCACCCCGACGACGACGAGCTGAGCCAGCTTCTGCCGCAGCGACAGTTTCGCGAGTTCGGCTGCGCCGCAACCATTTGCGACCGGAGCATCCGACGACGGCACCGACACCGATGACGCCGACGACGATGCCGAAGATGAGGGAGCCGGCGGTGGCGAATCAGGTGTCGACGACGTGCACGCGGCCAGGGTCGCGCACAACACGACGACTGCTCCCGAGGACATCGCATTCCGAATCCACCGAGGTCGTCGAGTTGGGCCCATGGCACGAGTCTGGCATGTAACCTGAGCCAATGGACGTGGGGTCCATCTCTGCCGGGTCCGCTACCGCTCCCAGCGGTCGCGGCGGCAACAGTGCCGGTCAGACGCTGATGATCGCCTACGACGGCTCTCCGAACGCAGACCGCGCCATCCGGTACGCAGGGCAGTTCCTCCGCGCGAAGACCGCGATCGTGGTGACCGCCTGGCAGCCCGGCGGCATGACCCCCGCGCGCCTGTCCACTCTCGCCGGCGGGATGCAGCCGTTCATCGACACCCAGCTCGACGCCGGGATCGATCGGGCGCTGGAAGACGAGGCCGCCTCCATCAACAAGCAGGGCGTCGACCTCGCCGCCGGATGCGGGCTGTCCGCCCGGGGCTCGCTCGTCGAGGTCGAATCGACGGTGTGGGGTGCGCTCGTCGCGGCCGCCGAGGCGCTCGACGTCGATCTCCTCGTCACCGGCACCCGCGGGGCGTCGGGCCTGCGGGCCTTGTTGCGTTCCAGCGTCGCCGAACGCGTCCTCAAGCACTGCCATCGGCCGGTGTTCATCGTCCCCGCGAAGTGCGAGCAGACCCCGCCGGTGACGTTGTAGGGGTCGCGTGGGACGCCGACCGTGCCCTCCAACACGGTCCGCGTCCGACGGTGAACGCGCGTACGCAGTGGGTCTCACCGGGATACGACGGCACACGATGGTAGTTTCATCGCCATGACCAACAACCGCCTTGTCGCCGGAGCCGTCGCCGGAGTCGCCGGCATCCTGGTGGGACTCGGCGCGGTGTTCCTCGGCGGGTTCCTGACCGCCGAGAACAGCCCGTCCACCGACCTGAACAGCATCAACCCGAACAGCGGTTTCGTGCAGGGTTCGGTCGACTACGGGTCGCGCGGCGGCGCGGGCGAGACCAACTGACCCCAACGACGCCGCCGCAGGTCACGGCGTCGTTTGATCACGGCAGCAGCAACTGAGTAGTACAACGCCCAGAAGTGCGGGGCCCACCACCGGCGCCGCGTCTCGTGGACTCCGGGCCACCCGAGCCGAACCCGACGGGGTCGGCTCGCGAACCCTCGGCAGGCGCGGGATCTGGTTCGCCGCCGCGATCTCCCTGATCATCTGCCTGCTGCAGGCTCCGGGGCAGATCGCCGCCGACACCAAACTCGACCTGACCGCCAACCCACTGGGATTCCTGGCGCGCGCCGCGCACCTGTGGACGCCCGACGCCCCGATGGGGCAGGTGCAGAACCAGGCGTACGGCTACTTCTTTCCGCACGGCGCGTTCTTCGCGCTCGGCGACCTGCTGACCGTCCCGCCCTGGATCGTCCAGCGGCTGTGGTGGGCGCTGCTGCTCACCATCGGCTTCGTCGGCATCGTCCGGCTGGCCGAGGCCATACGTCTGGGCTCACCGGCGTCGCGGGTCATCGCCGGCATCGTCTTCGTCCTGAGTCCGCGCGTCCTCACAACCCTCGGCTCGATCTCGTCGGAGACACTGCCGATGATGCTCGCGCCGTGGGTCTTGCTGCCGGTCGTGCGTGCACTCGACACCCGCGTCGTCGTGGGTTCGGCGCCGCTGTGGCGGGAGGCCGCCCGGTCGGCGGCCGCGGTCGCGCTGATGGGTGCGGTGAACGCGGTGGCCACACTCGCGGCGCTGGGCGTCGCGGCACTCTGGTGGCTCCTGCACAGTCCGCGCGACCGCCGGTGGCGGAGGTTCGGCGCATGGACGGCGGCCGGCCTCACGCTCGCCTGCGCATGGTGGGTCGTGCCGCTGCTGATCCTCTCCCGGGTCAGTCCGCCGTTCCTCGACTACATCGAGTCGTCGCGGGTCACCACCCAGTGGACCTCGCTCACCGAAGTGCTGCGCGGGGCGAGTTCGTGGACACCGTTCGTCTCCCCCGAACGCGTCGCCGGCGCGGTGCTCGTCACCCAGCCCGCGGCGGTCCTGGCGACCGGGACCATCGCCGCTGCGGGCCTCGCCGGATTGTGCATGCGGCACATGCCGTTCCGTGGCCGTTTGACCGCGATCCTGGGTGTCGGACTGGTCGTGATGTGTGTCGGTTACGCCGGTGATCTCGGATCGCCGATCGCCGAGCAGATCCGCGTGTTCCTCGACGGGCCTGGCGCACCGCTGCGCAACATCCACAAGTTCGAGCCGTTCCTGCGCATCCCCCTCGTGCTCGGCGTCGCCCATCTGCTGGCCCGTGTCCCGTTGCCGGGCAGCGCATCCACGCACGAGATCCTGTCCGCCTTCGCCCATCCGCAACGCTCCCGGCCGGTGGCGGCGGCGATCGTGCTGCTGGTGGCGGTCATCGGGGCCGGATCGCTCATCTGGACCGGCCAGCTCGCACCCGGCGGGACCTACAAGGAGATACCGAAGCACTGGCAACAGGCGTCGGCGTGGCTGTCCGAGAACAGCACCCGACCCGGCGGCGCCCCCGCACGATCCCTCGTCGTACCTGGCGCACCGTTCGCCGACCAGCTCTGGGGCCTCACCCGCGACGAACCGCTCCAGCCCCTGGCCGACGCACCGTGGGCGGTGCGGGATGCGATCCCGCTGACCCCGCCCGGCGCCATCCGCGCGCTCGACGCGGTACAGCGGGAGATCGCCGCGGGGCGCGGCTCACCCGGCCTCGCCGAGACGCTCGCCCGGCAGGCCATCGGATACGTGGTGCTGCGCGCCGACCTCGACCCCGAGACCTCACGATCGGCCCGTCCACTGCTCGCGCAACAGGCGCTGGACTCCTCACCAGGGTTGCGCCGCGTCGCCGTGTTCGGCGAGCAGGTCGGACCACCCAGCGTCCGGGGCGTGGTGCGCGACAACGGCCTTCGCCCGACGATGCCCGCGATACAGATCTACGAGGTCGCCGCGTCCGGCGGACCTTGGGGATTCGACGGCACCGGTCCGCTGCTCATCGATCGGGCGGGACTCCCCCGCGTGGCCGGCGGTCCCGAGGCGATCGCCGAACTCGACGAGGTGCGTGCCCGGCAAGGCCTTCCGCCGCTCGGCCCCGTCCTGCTCGACGCCGACGCCCGCCGGGCCGGGATCACCGACGGCCCGCTGATCATCACCGACACCCCCAGCGACCGGGAGACCGACTTCGGCCGCGTCGACGATCACAGTTCGGCGATCCGGTCGGCATCGGATGCGCGTCGAACCCAGAACGCGGCCGCCGACTACCCGGTCGACGGTCAGCCGCTGGTGCGCGGAGAGTGGCTGCTGGACAACCGGAGTGGTGAGGTGGAGGTCACGACGTCGGGGTCGGCGTCGGATGCGGTGCAACCCGGCCAGACCTCACCGGCGAACTCGGCGGCCGCAGCCTTCGACGGCAACCCGCAGAGCGCCTGGGTCAGCGGCGGATTGGAGGGCGCACTCGGCCGGTGGATGCGCATCGGGTTCACCACGCCGCAGTCCGACCTCGCTCTGACACTGACAACCGCGAAGGCACTCGGTCCCGACGTCACCAGCGCGCTGATCACCACGGAGGCGGGCAGCACGGTCGTCTCGGGACTCGTACCGGGCGAGCCCACCACGGTGACCGCTCCGAGCGGGTCCACCCGCTGGGTTCACATCCGCGCCCTGCGCACCGACGACGGCAGCGCCGGCAACCAGTTCGCGTTGGGTGAGGTGTCGGTGTCCAACCTGCGGACGACGACGCCGCTGCGAATCCGCCACCGCGTGGTCCTGCCGGAACTCGAGGCGGGCACCCCGGTCGCCCAGTGGCTGCTGTACCAGGAACTCACCGGCCGGGCGTGGTGCGTTCCCGATCCGGCACGCGAGATGACCCGCTGCGCACCGGGACTCGGGCTGTCCCCGGAGACCGCGTCGGTGTTCGGCCGCGCGCTGTCGGTGCCGGAGAACTCCACCGTGTCCCCGACCGTGATCCTCCGGCCACGTCCCGGCGACGCACTCGACCGGCTCCTGGCCGTGCGCGGCGGGCTCACCGCGACGGGACCGCGACCGGTGGCCGATCCGCGTGGCGGGCCCGCCGCGGCGGTCGACGGAGACCCCGGAACGTCGTGGACCGCACCGGAGATCCCCGACGAGGCCCGCGCCGCCGACAACAACGCAGATGACAGTGCCCAGGACGACGAGAACAGCCCGACACTCGTGGTCGGTCTGCCGGCCGAGCAGCGCGTCGAATCCCTGAAGATCACCGCACCGCGACACTATCCGGCCGCTCCCACCGAGGTGGCCGTCGATCTCGGCACCGGTGAACAGATCCGCCAGATCGACGACGACGGCATGCTGCGGCTCGACCCCGCCGTCACCGACCGGATCGAGATCACCATCCGGAAGCAGGGCGACCTGATCGACGTCAACAGCCTCGGATTCGCCAGTCCCGCACCGCCGGGCATCGCCGAGGTCGAGGTCGTCCCGGCGCCCGCCACCGGCACCGGGGCGTCCCGCGCCGATCGCGTCGTCGACATCGGTTGCGAGGACGGCATCGGGATCACCGCCGCCGGTCAGATGATCGGCATGTCGGTGCGGACGACGACCGCCGCCCTGCGCGCCGGACAACCCGTCGTCGGACGTGCTTGCGGCCCAGGAGAACTGGTACTTCCCGCAGGGCAGCAGGAGGTGTCGGTGAATCCGGGATCGGCGTTCACCGTCGACGCGGTGTCACTGGTGAACGTCGCCGGACCCTTCGAGACGCCCGCACGCTCGCGCCCGACAGAACAGGACGCGGAGGTGCTCGAGTGGTCCGCCGCGACCCGCACGGTCGCCGTCCCGACGGGCGCCGACCGGCTGCTGGTGGTCCCCGAGAGCACCAACCCGGGCTGGGTGGCGCACCTCGACGGCCGCGAGCTGAGGCCCGTCGTCGTCAACGGCTGGCAACAGGGCTGGATGGTGCCGGCGGGGGCGTCCGGAAGCATCGAGCTGACATACCGTTTCGACTCGCTCTACCGGTGGGCACTGGTCATCGGACTCGTGATCATGGCGCTGCTGCTCGTCGTCGCCTGGTGGCCCTCCGCGCGGACGCGAGGCGTCGGCGACCCGGTCTCGGTGCCGTCCGGGCGCGGCACCCTGGCTGTGGCGGCCGTCTCGGTTCTCGCGGCGTCGTGGCTGCTCTCGGGATGGTGGGGCCTGGCCGTGAGTCTCCTCGTCGGCACGGTTGCCGCCGCCGTACCGCACAAGGTCTGCGTGACAACGACATTCGTCGCGATGATGGGCGCCACCATCGGGCTCACCGCCGGTCCGTGGCACGCCTCCGGCGGCTACCACGGATCGCAGTGGTGGGTTCAGTTGCCCGCGTTGATCGCGGTGGTGCTGCTGGCCTGGTCGGTGTTCTGGACCGCAGTGGACGGTGCCGACGACACCGACGACACCGACGACGCCGACGAGTCACCCGGCCCGGGACCGTCGGCGCGCGAACGCCTGCGCCGGCGGATCTCACGGTTGCGCAACCAGTTCCGCGCCGGCTCCTCGATGAAGGCGTAACTCGCCGCGGAGATCCCGATGGTGAGGCCGAGGGTGATCACCCACACCACCACGGTGTCGCCGTTGAACGGCACGATGCCGAACAGCGGGAAGACCACCGCGAGGATCGCGACGTGCCAGATGAACATGCCGTAGGACCATCGGCCGAGCGCGAGCATGACCCGCGAGGTGAGGAATCGGAAGGGGCCCGGGTTACACACGAGCGGCGCGAGCAGCGCGTAACCACACAGGCCACCGAGGACCATCTTGGTGGCGAACTCGAGCTCGGTGACATCACCCAGACCGGTGGGCCCGGCGAACCGCGTGCAGGCCAGCCCGTACGCGACGACGAGGAGCCCGAACATCAGCCACCGATTGGCGCTGAGCCGCACCGCGAGCGACGGCGGACGACCCGCATCGCTCGGCAGCCGATTGTCGAGGACACCGGCGATCTCGGCGAGAACGAGCCCGGCGATGAACCAGGGCAGATGGCCGAACACCCAGTTCTTGGTCTCGACGCCGTCGGCAACGGGGAGCGAGGTGCCGACCCAGGCCCACCCGAGGCTCAGTGCGCCGAGCAGCAGGAGCGCGGGCACGCGCGCGTTGAGTCGGGCCCCGCGGAGCCCGAGTAGCGCGAAGCCCAGGAGCGGTAGCAGCGCGTAGAAGGCGATCTCGACCGAGAGGCTCCACATCTGGGTGAGCCCGGCGGTGAGTGTGAGCGGCACGAACACCTGGGTCAGGGTGAGATTGGCGAGCCAGACGTCGAGGCCGGCGCCCTGCGCCTCCGGTAGGAGGAGGATCACCAGCACGACGGCCACCAGGTAGGCGGGCCAGATCCGGACGACGCGATGCCGCAGATAACGCGGCACCGACGGGTGTCCGGCCCCCCGGTGCGCGGCGTCGACCCACGGCCGCCACAACAGGAAACCCGAGAGCCCGAAGAACAGGGCGACGGTGAGGTCCAGGCGCCCGAGCACCGGGCCGAGGACCGGGATCTCGACCGCCCTCGTCTGGAACGCGACGTGCGTGGTCAGGACGCCGATGGCCGCGATCGCCCGCATGCCGTCGAGCTGCGGGTAAAAGCGCCGGTCGTCGCCGATGCGGGCCGACGCCCCGGCGGCGGGGGCGTCCGGAGTCGGTCGGGTGCGGTCTGTGCTGGTCATGCTGGTGACAGGGTAGCCCGCGACCGTTGCGTACCCTCGCCACATGTCTTCCCCGCCCTCGTCGCAGCCATCGTCGCCGCCCGCGACGCAGCCTCGCCGCTGGTCGACCGCGGACCTCCTCGGGCCGACCCTGATCTTCGTCGGCAGTTTCCTGCTCGCGGTGACCATCGCCCTCCCGACGCTGCTCGTCGGCAATCTGCGCACGATTCCGCTCAGCACCGACTTCACGACCGTCGCCACCGCCGAAGACGCGACCATCTTCGACCGGTGTTCGCTCGAGACGGGCGCAGCGCGGACGCTCGACGCCGATCTGATCCGCCAGCAGCGCGTCGTGGCGGTGCAACCGTCCGATGAGCACCGCATCACGGTTCAGGCGGGCACGTCGATCCAGGCGCAGACGCTGCGGGTCGACGGCCGGGAGGTCGAACCCGAGGACGCCCGCCCCGGCAGCGACGCCGAACGCGGGCAACCCTGCAACGAGGCCACCGTCGGTGCGGTGAAGGACCGGGTGACGCTCGACCGGGAGACCGCCGAGCCGCAGCTGTCCGCGCGCGGGGCGTCGGAAATCCAGTACGACAGCAACGCCGCACCGGTGCTGGTACCGGACCGCCGCGGTTTCACCTACCTGCTGCCGTTCGACGTGAGCCTCAGCGACCACCAGTTCTTCGACGTCATCACCCGCACCACGGTGCCGCTGGTCTACGCCGGCGACACCGAGGTCGCCGGACGCGACGTGGCCCGGTTCCGCGCCGAGGTCGGTGAGACCGATCTCGCTCGCGAAGCGCTGGGACGCCCGGTGGGCACCGACGTCACCATCACGCGGCCGGCGTCGTGGTTCGGGGTCGACGGCCCGCGGACGCGGGACCTGACCGCCACACTGCGTCACCGGAGTTCGTGGGATCTCGCCGTCGACCCCCGCACGGGGACCATCGTCGACGCGAGGATCGACGTGGACGAGTTCTACCGCTTTCCCGACGGCACCGCCGGGGTCCCGGCGGATTTCCGACTCCCCCACCTGCAGGCGAAGTTCGGCTACGACGAGACGACCAGATCCGAGATGTCCGCGCTGGCCTCCGATCTCGCGACCCCCGTGGTGATCTGGGGTCGGGTGGTCCCGATCGGGACCGCGATCCTGGGCGTCCTCGCGCTGCTCGGCGGGATGATCGCGATCAACCCGTCGTGGCTGCCCGCGCGGATGCGTCGGGGCTGAGCCGGCCAGGACGACTGGCGGCACGACCACACACGACACCACCACGAACGGCACGACAAAGACGCCGGCTGCGCGTTGGCGCAACCGGCGTCGTGGTGCTGATCACCGAAGGACTCTGATCAGGAAGAAACCTCGGCGGCAAGCCTGCCGAGAGAGTCGTTGAGCTGTTCCTCGGTGACGAGCGGGAACTTCACCTTCTCGAGTAGCTTCTTGTCGGTGACCTTGGACCAGTCGTAGGTGAGGCGGACCAGCGTCTCGTTGGGCCCCTGCGACTCCAGCTCCCAGACCCACTCCCATCCGGGCGGCTCGGTGCCGGCCGGAGCGGTCTTCCAGGCGAGCAGCTTGTCCTTGGCGTAGCCGACCACGTGGTTGTCGGTCTTGTACTCGCCGCCCATGTGGTCGCCCTCCATGTTCATGGTGAACACCGCGCCGACCTCCTGGATGCGGTCGGCGTGGTCGACGCTGCGGATGAATCCGGAGCCGTCGAGCGCATGGTGCCGCTCGGGATTGGAGAGGACGTCGAACACCGCGTCAACCGGAGCCTCGATGGTGCGTTCGACAGTGACCTGTGTGTTTCCGTTGTCGCTCATCCCTCAACACTGCCGAAAGTTCGTCGACTCGGCAACGTTCCTACGTATGGGGGTGAAATCACCGCGCGAACGCCCATGTACCCGCCGCGGCGATCGTGACCGCCACCGCCGCCGTGCCGGCGACGCCGACCACCGATCCGGCGACCGTGACGATCACCACGACCTCCACGGCGACCACGACCCAGGTGCCCAACGCGACGCGGGTGCGGTCGCGGGCGATGGCCGACAGCAACACCACCTGCAGGACCGCGAGGGCGGCGCCGATGTAGGCGAACAGCCACATGATCGGGACGAGGGCGTCGTAGCCGTCGCCGAACACGAGGGGGACGAGCGGCCCCGCGGCGCCGGCCGAGATGGTCAGCACGACGCCGATCCCGGCGACCACCAGCACGGCCTGACGGAGCGCGGCCCGCGATCGGGCGGGGTCGGCGAGCCGGGGATAGAACACGACGCCGATGGCCTGCGGCAACCAGAACGCGACCTTGGTGGCGATCGCGCCCAGGGCGTACACCCCGACCTCCTCGGCACCGAGCACCCGCGGGGACAGCAGCAGATCGATCGACGACGCGACGATCAGCACCAGCTGGACCTGCGAGGCGCGGGCCACACTCAGCACGCCGATCGCGCCGGTCGCGCCCGACCCACCCGGATGCGCCCGCCCGGCGACCGACCGCCCGGCGACCAACGACACGACGAGCCACACGACGACGACCGACACCGCCGCACCGACGGTGCCCGCGAGCAGTCCACCCGCGGGGCCCGCGCCGGCCACGAACGCCCCGACCATCGGCACCGAACGGAGCACTCCCACCGCTGCCAGCACCCATGCCAGCACCCGGAACTCGCCTCTGCCCTGCAGGATTCCCTGGCCCGCGGCGATCAGGGCGAGCAGCGGGGCGCCGGCCAGAGCCGCGAGCGCCGTCGCGACATCGGTGCGCGTGAGCTGGGCGACGAGCGGCGTCGCGATGCCGGCGAGCAGCACGACGTAGAGCGTCGTCTGGAGTCCGATCCTCCGCAGCCGACGCTCGTCGCGCCCCAGCACGACCTCTCGCGCGACGACGTTCTGCAACGCCAGCGCGGGCACGCCCAACACGAGCATCGCCGACAACAGCACCGCGAACTCGCCGTACTCGCTGACGTCGAGATAGCGTGCACTCGCCGACAGGTGCACCACGTACATGCAGACGTTGGCCACCATCGACCCCACCGCCACCGAGCCGACGGCACCGAACGTGCCCGTCACCCGACGCGTCTCCCCCATGCCCCAAGTGTGCCGATACGGCACGAGGCGCTTTGCACCGGCCGTCGCCGATAGGCAACGATGGGAAGGCTGGGGGTTCCCAGCCCGCGAATTTCGGACCGAGAGAACGTGATGTACGACGACAACCCCACGTATGACGCCGACTCGACCGATGTCGGTTCGCGCATCGACCCGGTACTGGCCCGCAGCTGGCTGTTGGTGAACGGCGCCCACTATGCGAAGTTCGAACCCGCGGGCCGTTCACGCGCCGACATCGTCGTACTGGACATCGAAGACGCGGTGGCCCCCAAGGACAAGATCGAAGCCCGCGACAACGTGGTCCGCTGGCTCGGCCCCAAGGGCGGCGACGCCGACCCCGGCACCGGCCCGGGCGCAGGCGACTGGGTCCGGATCAACGGATTCGGCACGCCGTGGTGGGCCGACGACCTGAGCGCTCTGGCCGAGACCACCATCGGCGGGGTCATGCTGGCGATGGTCGAGTCCGTCGACCACGTCACCGAGACCGCCAAGCGACTGCCCGGCGTGCCGATAGTCGCACTCGTCGAGACCGCCCGCGGGCTCGAACGCATCAGTGAGATCGCCTCCGCGAAGGGCACCTTCCGGCTCGCCTTCGGCATCGGCGACTTCCGGCGCGACACCGGCTTCGGCGACAATCCGCAGACCCTCGCCTACGCACGTTCGCGATTCACCATCGCCGCCAAGGCCGCTCACCTGCCGAGCGCCATCGACGGCCCGACCGTCGGTTCGAGCGCCCTCAAGCTGAGCGAGGCCACCGCGGTCAGCGCCGAATTCGGTATGACCGGCAAGATCTGCCTCACTCCTGGCCAGTGCGCTCAGGTCAACGAGGGCCTCTCGCCCTCACTGGAGGAGATCACCTGGGCGAAAGAGTTCTTCGCCGAGTTCGAGCGCGACGGCGGCGAGATCCGCAACGGTTCCGACCTGCCGCGTATCGCACGCGCGACGAAGATCCTCGACCTGGCCCGCTCCTACGGGATCACCGAGTCGGACTACGACGACGACCCGGTCCACGCGCCCGCGCCGTCGGACACCCACCACTACTGACGGCTGCGGTACGCGGTGCTGACCCGACGGCTGTTGCCCGTGCTCTGGTTGCTGAGCACCGGTGCGGCCGCGGCGATCCTGGCACCGCTGCTGCCCGGGCTGTTCGGTGCCGGGCCGCGGTACCTGCTGTACCGCGACGCGGTGTCGACGCCGCGCACCCATGTCACCGACACCACCCTCGGCATCGGTGACCTGCCCCCGCGGGCGGTACCGCAGGACTGGTTCGTGGCGATGTTGTCGTCTGTCATCGACGGCGGCGTGGTCGTCACCGCCACCCTTCTCGCGGCATTGGTCTGTGCAGGCGTCGGATACGGCCGACTCGCCGCCCGGCTCGTCCCGGGTGCCGGACGTACCGGCGCAGCGGCCGCCGCCCTCATCTCGATCTGGAATCCCTATGTCGCCGAACGGCTTCTGCAGGGACACTGGAGCCTTCTGGTCGGCTACGCCGCCCTCGGTTGGATCGTCGTCGCGGTCGTCGACCTACGCGACCGCCCCGATCCGCTGCGACTGCTGCAGCTCGGCGGGCTGCTCGCGGTCGCCGGCCTGACACCGACCGGGTCCGTCCTCGCCGGAATCGTGCTGGCGGTGACGCTCCTCGGCCGGCCGGCCGGCAAGCCGAACACGGCTGCAGCAGCCGCACTGTGGGTGCTCAGCACGCTCCCGTGGCTGGTGACCGCGCTGATCAGCGACGCCACCACCACGTCGGCTGCCGCAGGGGTCGAGGCGTTCGGGCTACGCTCCGAGCCGTGGCTCGGCCCCGTCGGCACGGTGATGTCCCTCGGCGGGATCTGGAACGTCGACGCCGTGCCCGCGAGCCGCACGATCGGCTGGGCCGCCGTCGCCACCCTGTGTCTCCTTGTCGTCGTCGGTGTGGGCGCCCGCCACCTCTGGCGGCGACGCACCGAACTCGACCCGACGGTGAAGGCACTGTCGCTGCTTGCCGGCGTCACCGCGATCCTGTTGCTGCTCAGCATGTTCGGACCGGTTCGGTCGGTGATGGAGTTCGTCGTCGAGCACGTCGGCGGCGGCGGTCTGGTACGCGACAACCAGAAGTTCGCCGCGCTCCTCGTCCCCGCCTTCGCGCTCGCCGCAGGTGCCGCGGGCGCAGCCGCCAGACGACGGGTGCCCGCCGGTTTCGCGCTCACCGGGATCGCCCTGCTCATCGTCGCCCCGCTCCCCGACCTCGCCTGGGGTGTCGGGGGCTCGGTCCGTGCCGTCGACTATCCCCGCGAATGGCGGGAGGTCGCGCAGATCGTGCCCGCCGACCACGGCGCGGTGGCACTGTGGCCCGCCGACACCGTGCGCGACTACACCTTTGCCTCCGAACCCGCCCTCGACCCCGCGGCGCGCATGATGCGAGCACCGGTCATCGAGTCCGGGACCCTCACCGTCGACGGCGAGGTGATCGACCCGCCCGGCGAGCATGCTGCGGCCGTGACCCGCGTCCTCGAATCCGGCGGCTCGCCCACCGCTCTCGCCGAACTCGGCGTCGGCTGGGTTCTCGTCGAGAACGGAGAGATACCCGAGAGACTCGCCGCAGAGGGTCAGATCGCGTACGCGGGTGCACATCTGCGCCTGTACCGGGTCGACGAGCCGGCGGACCGGTCGGCGAGTGCCGCGGACCGGATGATCGCCACCGGAGCACACGTGGTGTGGGCCGGCCTGATCGCCGCGGGACTGATCAGCCTCGGCCTCGGCGCCCGGCGAGCACAGCGTCGAAGGTCTCGAGAAAGCCGTCGCACGTCGCGGCCCACGAGTACCGGGTCGCCTTGAGGCGCGCATTCCGTCCCAGCCGATGCGCCTCATCCGGGTTGTCGATGAGCTTTCTTGTGGCACTGACGAGTTCGTCGACACCGTCGACGAGGAGTCCGGTGTCGCCGTCGTCGATGGAGTCCGCGAGGCCGACCGAGCTGCGGTAGCCGATGGTGGGGACCCCGTGCTGGGCGGCCTCCACGACTGCTAGTCCCCAGCCCTCTTTACGCGACGGCATCAGATGCACCTGCGCGCGGGCGAGGAGCTCGTGCTTGCGCCGCTCGCTCACGTGACCGTGGAAGGTGACCTCCGTGGTGACGCCGAGTCCCGCTGCGGCGAAGCGCAATTCATCCGACCACCAGCCGTCGCCGATGACATCGAGCCGCGCCTGAACCCCGGCTCGACGCAGCTGCGCGAGGACGGTGAGGGCGTCCTCCACCTGCTTGTGCGGCACCAGCCGGGACAGCACGCACAAGCGCACCGGATCGTCGGCTCTCCGCACCGGCACCCCGACACCGTCGGGCACCGGATCGATGCCGTTACGTACCACCGAGATCCGCTCGGCCCCTACCCCGAGGTCCACGAGCTCCGCCTTCGACGGGGCGGACACCGTCACGTACCGGTTGCGCCGATGAACCCGGGGCGAGACACGCGATTCGAGAAACCACCCGACGTGACCGAGCAGCCGCCCGGCCACCGGCCACTGCTCGCGGTGGCAGTGGTGGACGAGGACCACCGTCGGCGCCGACGAGACGAGCGTCGAGAAGAACGGGACACCGTTCTGGGTGTCGACGACGACCTCGGGGGCGCTGCCGGCGAGCGGGCCGAGACCGAGACGGCCGGCCAGGATCGTGCCGAGCATGCGCGGGTACACGGTGATCCGGCCGCCGGCCCGCACGAACCGCATCCCGTCGCGGACCTCCTCGCGAGCGGCACCGCGGTAGGCGGAGGTCAGAAAGGTCACGCGTGAGCCGCGTCGGGCGAGTTCGGCGCCGACGCGTTCCAGGTAGGTCTCACTGCCACCACCTTGCGGGTGGCCGGTGTCCCGCCAGCACAGGAGCAGGACGTCAGAGGGTGCGCGCATCGCGTGTCAGCGTACCGATCGACATCCCGGGGGCATGTATCCGGCGGCGAAGCCGCCCGGCCGAAGGGTCCCGGCTGGAGTGTCCCGGCTAGAGTTTCCCGACGATGGCGACCTCAGACACCCCCGGCCCCGGTGGGGCCGCAATGGCCCGGCTGGCCACACTCCGGCGCGCGGCGGGACTGCTCGACGACTTCCGCTACGAGCAGTCCGATCCCGCCCGGTTCTACGGTGCGCTGGCCGCCGACACCTCGAACATGGTCGCGGCGTTCGTCCCGGACCTGACCGGCGCGGTGATCCTCGACGTGGGCGGCGGACCAGGATATTTCGCCGACGCGTTCCGGGCGCGCGGGGCGCATTACATGTCGGTCGAACCCGACCCCACGGAGATGCACTCCGGCGGCCTGGAGCATCGCGGTTCGGTGCGCGGGTCCGGACAGGAGCTGCCGTTCGCCGACGGCTGCGTCGACGTGTGCCTGTCGTCGAACGTCGTCGAACACACCCCGAAGCCCTGGGAGATGGCCGACGAGATGCTGCGCGTGACCCGCCCCGGGGGCATCGTGATCGTCAGCTACACGCTCTGGTGGGGACCGTTCGGCGGCCACGAGATGGGCCTGACCCATTACCTCGGCGGTCACCGCGCCGCGCGGCTCTACACCCGTCGCCACGGGCACCCACCCAAGAACCTCTTCGGGACATCGCTGTTCGCCGTCACCGCCGCCGACGGCCTGCGCTGGGCGCACTCGGTGGCAGCCGACGCCGACCTCGTCGCCGCGTTCCCCCGCTACATCCCGCGCTGGATGTGGTGGGTCATGCGCGTTCCGGGACTCCGCGACGTCCTCGGGACCAACCTGGTGCTGGTGCTGCGTAAGCGGTGAGCGGCCCGAGGATCTGTTTGCGTTTTGTCCCGGTTACCGGGACAAAACGCAACCGGATCGTCGGATCAGAGCTCTACTCCGCGTCGAGCTCGGCGGAGCAGTTGAGGGTGCCTGCGTTGCTGGTGGCGGTGGCGAGCTGCTCGCCGTCGGCGAGGATCGTGCAGGTCACCGGCCCGCGGACCACGATGGCCGACATCGACGCCGTGGTCCCGTCGAGCTTGACCCGCTGTGACCACGGTGTCCCGGTCGCGGGGATGACCGTCGGCGATCCGGATCCGCGACTGAAGTTCAGCGCGACGACGTCGCCGCTTCCGGTCAGCTGATAGGTGACGGTGCCCGACGGCGGGGTGGTCGGCGGGCTCGAGGTGGTCTCCTCGGTCGTCGTCGTGGTGCTCGAGGGCGTCGAGGTCGTCGTCGACGGTTCGCTCGACTCGGTCGTCGACGACGCCGTCGCCGCGCTGGTCGACTCGCCGCCGCCACGCGTGACCAGCACGACGACCAGCCCGAGCACCACGACGGCGGCGAGCGTGACCAGCACCAACCCGATGGTCCGGCCCTTGGACCCCGAGCCGCCCGGAGTACGGCCACCCGGCTGCTCGTCATACGGGGACCGGGGATCGCCGTACTGGGACTCGCCGTACTGGGAATCACCGTATTGGGCGCCGCCGTATGGGGACGTTCCGTAGTGCGGCTCGGTGTAGGGGCCCGGATACGGCTGTGCCGGAGGCTGTTGCGTGTAGGCCTGCGACGGCGGGGCCGACGGATCGAACTCGGGATCGAACTGCCGGGTCTCCGGCGAATTGTTCCGCGGATCGTTGGGATCGCCCTCTGGTGGTCGGGTCATGCGCTCGATTCTGTCATCCCGAAACTGATATCGACCTGTGACAGGCGCGGCCACGGACCACCGCGGCCACGCCCGAAGCAGGTCGAACTGTCACAGGTCGGCGATCGCCTCCAGCGGCCCCGTGCGCGCGGCACGCACCGCGGGCCACAGGGCGGCCAGCACCCCGACCGCGGCGGATGCGACGAGCGTGATCGTGATCAGCGACCACGGGATCACCGGGGCCCCCAGGCCCCAGGCGGCAAGCGTCCGCACCAGCGCCACGCCGATCACCGTCCCGAGGAGCACGCCGAGCACCGCGCCGAAGATCGAGATCAGCACCGACTCGAGGTAGATCGACCGGCGGACCTGCGCGCGCACCATGCCGATCGCCCGGAGCATGCCGATCTCCCGTTTACGTTCCACCACCGACAACGCGAGCGTGTTGATGATGCCGAGCACCGCGATCACCAGAGCGAGTCCGAGCATCGCGTACAACGTGCCGAGCATCTGATCGATCTGGGACGAGATCTGACCCTTGAACTGATCGCGGTCCTGCACCTGGACCGTCAGGTACTGCGCGGTGGCGTCCTCCAGCTCGGTGCGGAGGGTGCCCAGGTCGGTGCCCGGTGCGGCCTTCACGAACATGGTGACGTTGACCCGCGCGAACGGCGGCACCAGAGTGTCGTAGACCTCGGGACCCACCACCCACGGCTGCAGTGCCTCGTTGTCGGCGTACACGCCGGTGATCGGGACCTTCATCTCGGCGCCGGTGGCCGAGGTGAACGTCAGCACATCGCCGCGTTTCCAGCCGTTCGTCATGCTGGTCCGCTCACTGATCAGCATCCCGTCGGGCGACAGCGTCGGCGATGCACCGTCCCGCATGTCCATCACGGTCACCGAGTTCAGCGGACCGCCGATGGCGGAGACACCTGTCACCGGCCGGTCGTCGACCTTGGCCTGCACGACCCCGAACGACACCACCTCGCCGACCCCGGACACCCCGTCGACGGCCTGGGTGACCGTCGGCGGCAGCGGCTGCTGGTTGGTGCCGCCGACGATGTAGTCGGCGGTGATGCCGGAATCGATCGCGTCGTCGACCGTGCCCTTGAAGGACTGGCCGAGCGTGCCGATGATCGCGACCAGCATCAGTCCCAGGGTCAGCGCGAACGCAGTCGCCGCTGAACGTCGTGGATTGCGGATCGCGTTGGTGCGCGCGAGGCGGCCGATCATGCCGAACGGTGCGCCGATCACGCGGCCGAGCGCGCCGACGAACGGTCGCGCGAGCGCCGGGCCGACGAGGACTGCCGCCAGCACCGCACCCGCGGCGCCGGCGCCCACGGTCAGCGCCGGACCGGCACCCTCGCCCATGGCGCCCACGACGATCGCCGCGATGGAGGCGACGCCGACGACCGCACCGAGAATGGTGCGGTTGCGCAACGACGCCGATCCCTCCGCTGCCGAGGCGCGCATCGCCTCGACGGGTGGGACCCGCGCGGCTCTCGCCGCAGGCACCCACGCACTGATCATCGTGACGACGACACCCACCAGGATGCCCGCGAGGATCGCGCCCGGCCCGATGCTCAACTCACCGTCCGGGAGGCCCGACGTCGCACTGGTGAGGGCCTTGAGCCCGGCGGCCAGCGCGATGCCGATCGCCAGGCCCAGCACGCCGCCGATGACGCCGACCACGAAGGCCTCGAACAGCACCGACCGCGACACCTGCCGACGACTTGCGCCGACCGCACGCAGGAGCGCGAACTCACGGTTCCGCTGCGCGACGATCATCGAGAAGGTGTTGAAGATGATGAACGTGCCGACGACCAGACCGATCGCGGCGAACGCCAGCAAGATGTACTGGAAGATCTGCAGGAACTCGTTGACCTGTTCCTTCTGGTCCTCGCGGACCTGATCGCCCGTGCGGACGTCGTACAGCTTCGCGTCCGCACCGAGTGCGGCGATGACCCGCTCCTGCAGCTGCGGCGGGCTCACACCGGAGACGGCCGACATGTCGACGAGCCCGACGTGTTGTCCGTCGGTGAACAGGCGATCGGCGGTCGCGGCGTCGAACTGCGCATTGACGTACCCGCCGGTCGAGGTGGGCAGGTCGATCAGTCCGACGACGGTCACCTCGAGCGGCTCCGCGTTGCCCTGCCCGATGACGACCTTGGTCTTCGATCCGACCTCGAGTCCTGCATCCCTGGCGGCCGACGAGTTCAGGGCGATCTCACCGGCGTTCGCGGGGCTCCGCCCGCCCGGGACGATCTCCGACTCCGCGGGAGACAGCGCCTCGGCGGGTGGGATGTAAGTGGTGCCGACGCTGGGGGCGCCGCCGGTCTGGATGGCCTTGCCGTCGGAGTCGGCGACCGTGATCAGCCCGCTGTTGTTGACGACGAGCTTGTCGATGCCGAGCTCGGCGCGTTGTGCGCGCAACCGGTCGACCACCGACAGCGGTACGCCCGGCGACTGCGGGTCGCCCGGCGTGATCTGGACGGCCACACCCTGCGCGGCACTGTCGAAGATGTCGGTGAAGGCCTTCGAGATGGAGCTGGTGAACACCATCGACCCGGCGACGAACGATGTGCCGAGGATGATCGAGAAAAGGGTCAGGAACAGTCGGAGCTTGTGCGCCCGCAGGTTTCGCAGCGAAACCCTGCGCATCACCGAGGAGGAGGAGGAGGCCACGGGTCAGCGCGCTTCGGAGATCTCGACGGCGGGACCGTCGGAGGTGGCCTCGGACCCGGCGGTCTTCGACACAGAGACCGTCGATGCGGATCCCTGCGCCGGGGACACCTTGGGGGCCGGGCCGTTGTCGAGGTTCTTCATCACCTCGAAGACGTCGTCGGCGCTCGGGCGGGTCAGCTCCTGCACGATCTGACCGTCGGCGAGGAACACCACCCGGTCGGCGTAGGACGCCGCACGCGGATCGTGCGTCACGATCACCACGGTCTGCCCGAACTCGTCGGTGGCGGCCCGCAGGATCGCCAGCACCTCGCCCGACGAGCGGGAGTCGAGGTTGCCGGTCGGCTCGTCGCCGAAGATGATCGACGGTTTGCCGATGAGCGCGCGGGCACACGCCACACGCTGTTGCTGACCACCGGACAGCTCGCTGGGGAGGTGTCCGAGGCGGTCGGTGATGCCCAGTCGGTTGACGACCGCGTCGAACCATTCGGTGTCGACGTCGCGGCCGGCGATGTCGACCGGCAGGGTGATGTTCTCCTTGGCGGTCAGCGTCGGCACGAGGTTGAACGCCTGGAACACGAAGCCGATGCGGTCGCGGCGCAGCATCGTCATCGCCTTGTCCGACAACTCGGTCAGGTCGATGTCACCGATGAACACGCGGCCCTCGCTCGCCACGTCGAGCCCCGCGAGGCAGTGCATCAGCGTCGACTTGCCCGACCCCGACGGACCCATGATGGCGGTGAACTCGCCCTCGCGGAACGAGATCGACACGCCCTTGAGGGCCTCGACGGCGGTGTCTCCGCTGCCGTAACGCTTGGACAGGTTGTCGGCACCGGCAGCCACCGCATGCTTGGGCGTCCCAAACGCATCGCCATCGTCTCGGGCGGCCACATCAGTCGTCGTCATGCCATCAACGGTGCCAAATCCTGGGCCAGATGGCCATCAGGTATCACCCTGACCTCACCCTGAAGAGCGTGACCTTCGGCACTGCGGGGTGCTGAACAGGCCCGCACCTGGCGATCACTTCGGGATCTGGACCTCGAAGGAGTGCACGCGATTGGGCGCCCCGACGTCGTCCGAGACGACGAGGAGGGTGCGGGTGCGGGTCTTGGCGAACGGATCGTCGGGGTGCCAGTTGCCCCACGCGAGGCCCGACATGTTGCCGGTGACCAGACGCGGCGTTCCCGTCGTGGAGAAGATCCGACGCTTGGTCATCGCCTTCTCGCGACCGCTGAGCTTCTTCTTGCCGGTGACCGAGGCGGCGCCGCGCGTGGTGGTCCAGAAGATGTTGGCGAGCTTGCCGGGGCCACGCTCGAGGACGAGGAAGTCGGTGGCGTTGACGGCCAGCACGTCGGCCGCCTGCTTGTTGGCGTCGGTGCGGTAGACGAACTCGCGGTTGCTCTTGCCCAGGGTGAGCAGGCGCGCCGAGCTTCGTCCGTCCTGGCGGAGACCGCCGGCGGTGAGGACGCTGATCTGTCCCTGCGGACCGACCGCGAGCCCGGTCAGCCCGCGCTGCCCGGTGGTACCCGACTTCGACGACGGGCGCCATGCGGCGGGCAGGGGCACGTCACGGGTGACCTGGCCGATCGGACCGATCTGGCGGATGAACGGCGTATTGCCGCCACTGAGGACGGTGTAGCCGCCGTTGGTCTGCCGGATGCCCTCGAACTGCGCCTGCCCGGGGATCAGCGGGAGGAACCACGGGCCGAGCACCGTGCCACCGCCGTTGATCCGCGGCGTGCCGTGGAAAGACGCTGTCGCAGAGGTATATCCGATGGTCGCGGTGAAGAAGCGCGCCGGCAGGACATCTTCGGAGATCATCACGTACCGGCCGTTGCCGATCCGATCGAGACCCGAGATCCGGTTGACCGTGGGGAGACCGTTGCCGACCGTCGTCGAGTCGGTGTAGAACGCTGTGACCCCCGCCCCGGAAGACGGTGTGGCAGAAGCAGGTTGAACTGCGACAGCTGAGGACAGGCCCAGAACACAGGCTCCGACGATCGTGGCCCCCCACAAACGTAGTCTCATGAGGGGCACGATACCTCAACCGCCACTTCAGGTTGTGGCGGGCTTCAGACCGCCACGCGCATCAGTTCAGACGCTGCTTGAGTCCGTCGAGTTCGTCGCGCAGCGACGTCGGCAGCTTGTCGCCGATGAAGTCGAAGAGCTCCTCGATGGACGGGATCTCCTCGCGCCATTCGTCTGCGTTGAAGGCCAACGCCTCGGCGACATCCTGCGCCGGCACGTCCAGGCCGCTGACGTCGATATCCTCGGGCTTGGCGACGATGCCGATGGGCGTCTCCACGCCGTCCGCCTCGCCCTCGATACGCCCGACGACCCACTTCAGCACGCGGCTGTTCTCGCCGAATCCTGGCCACAGGAAGCGCTTGTCGTCGCCACGGCGGAACCAGTTGACGTAGAAGACCTTCGGCAGTTTGGACTCGTCTGCGTTCTTGCCGATGTTCACCCAGTGCTGCAGGTAGTCACCGACGTGGTAACCCATGAACGGCAGCATGGCCATCGGGTCGCGTCGCACGGTGCCGACCGTGCCCTCGGCGGCGGCGGTCTGCTCCGAGCCCACCGTGGCACCCATGAAGACACCGGTCTGCCAGTCGCGGGCCTCGGTGACCAGCGGGACGGTGGTCTTGCGACGACCGCCGAACAGGATCGCCGAGATCGGCACACCCTTGGGGTCGTCCCACTCGTCGGCCAGCGACGGGCACTGCGAGATCGGGGTGCAGTACCGCGAGTTCGGGTGTGCGGCCTTGTGACCGGACTCCGGGGTCCAGTCGTTGCCGAGCCAGTCGGTGAGGTGAGCGGGCGCCTCGCCGTCGATGTCCTCCCACCAGATGTCACCGTCGTCGGTACGGGCGACGTTGGTGTACAGGGTGTTTCCGGCCTCGATGGTCTTCATCGCGTTCGGGTTCGACGAGTAGCTGGTGCCGGGGGCGACGCCGAAGAAGCCGAACTCCGGGTTGATGGCGTACAGACGGCCGTCGTCGCCGAAGCGCATCCACGCGATGTCGTCACCGACGGTCTCGGCCTTCCAGCCGGGGATGGTGGGCTGCAGCATCGCGAGGTTGGTCTTGCCGCAGGCGCTGGGGAACGCTGCGGCGATGTAATAGACCTTGTTCGCCGGGCTGGTCAGCTTGAGGATGAGCATGTGCTCGGCCATCCAGCCCTCGTCGCGCGCGATGACCGAGGCGATGCGCAGCGCGTAGCACTTCTTGCCGAGCAGCGCGTTACCGCCGTAACCCGAACCGAAGGACCAGATCTCGCGGGTCTCGGGGAAGTGGGTGATGTACTTCTCGGTGTTGCAGGGCCACGGCACGTCGGCCTGGCCGGGCTCGATGGGCGCACCGACGGAGTGCAGCGCCTTCACGAAGAAGCCGTCCTCGCCGAGGATCTCGAGGACGCGAGGTCCCACGCGGGTCATGATCTTCATGGAGAGGACGACGTACTCGGAGTCGGTGATCTCGACACCGAGTTTGGGGTCGTCGGAGTCGAACGGTCCCATGCAGAAGGGGATGACGAACATCGTGCGGCCGCGCATGCAACCGCGGTAGAGCTCGGTCATCGTCGAACGCATCTCGGCCGGATCGACCCAGTTGTTGGTCGGTCCGGCGTCTTCTTCCTTCTCCGAACAGATGTAGGTCCGCGACTCGACACGGGCGACGTCGGCGGGGTCGGAGTTGGCCAGGAACGAGTTGGGCTTCTTCTCCTCGTTCAGCTTGACGAGGGTGCCGGCCTTGACCAGATCGTCGGTGAGTCGCTCCCACTCGGCGTCACTGCCGTCCGACCACACCACCCGATCGGGCTGGGTCAGTTCGGCGATCTCGGCAACCCAGGCCAGCAGCCCCGCATGCTTGGTCGGAGCGCTGCTCGGGTCCAATCCGGGAATGGTGGCTGCGGTCATCGTTGGGGCCTCCTCCGAGGTGGTGACCAGCTTGAATGGTCGCCGTCAGGTGATCTCGTCGTCTAGGATACGTCCACCGAACGGACGCTAGGTCACGGGGCCCGGCGAGATGCGGTGCCCACCACAACCGCCCGCACGACGGCCGAAGTTCCTGGTGATCGTGTACCCGACACCGTACCGGGCGAACGGCTGCCACCCCGACATTCCGGCGGGTCTCAGCCGACCCGTCCCGATCCGCCCGAGATCCACTCCCCGGTGTCCGGGTCGAGGACGGCGGAACGGAACTCGCCGTCGGCGCCGATCTCGGTGATCTTGTCGACCTGGCCGTCCCGGTCGCTGTCGGTGTACACGGTGAACCCGTCGGGCCCGTTACGCGTGAGCGAGTCGTTGATGCCGTCGTTGTCGGTGTCGACCTCGGCCGGTCCGAGGTCCCAGATACGGCCGTCGTCGTGCATCCACAGGTGGTCGTCGACATCGTCGGAAGCCGGGACCTCGTGGATCGCGGCCACCGAATCGACGGCGGGTCCTGCCGGGTCGATCGGGGCCGCAGACGGCCCCTCGAAGATCGACGCCTCGCCGGCGTCGCCGAGTCCCGCGGTCTCGTCGTCGAACATCGGGTCCATCGTGGTCACTGATTCCCGTCGTCGTGGTCGGTGGCCGTGCGGCCCCGGCTTTCGTTCCGGCCCTGTTCTGTCTGTTGCTCGTTCCCGCCGGGATCGTCGACCTCGGCCCACAGGCGTTCGGATCTGGCGACGAGTTCGCGGCGGATGGCCTCGGCCCGGTCCCGGCGCCGGCGTGACTCCTGTGCGCCTGAGCCGCTGCGCAGACGTCGTATCTCGTCGTCGAGCCGCGCAACACCTTCCGATGTCCGGCGGGCCCGACGTTCGTAGGCACGCGCGATCTGACCGGCGATACGGGTCTCGGCCGAGGCGATGCGCAGTCCGAGCCGGTGATCGAGAGTCGCCCGTGCCTCACCGAGCAGTTCGACGGTCCGCGACACCCGCTCCGATCGGTTCAGCGCCCCGCGGCGCACACGGATCACCCACGCCGCGACAGCGACGCCCAACATCAGGGTGAGCGGCATGCTGATCCACTGCAACGTCTGGACCGACGCCATCGGCGCGACGATCAGGCGCCCCACGCCGAGACCGGTCGAGGCGCCGATGATCACGAGCAACGCATCTTCGGCGCCCCCGCGGCGGGGGCGGGCGCCTGACCGGTGCCGATTGAGCGGGACGTCGGCCCACGCCTCGGGCGGCGCCTGCTCGGCTTCGAGACCCACGAGTGCGGAATCGCGGACGTGGTCGATGCGGTCGTCGGCGGCGCGGCGTACCCGGTCGGCGAGGTCGGCCCAACCGGCGGTCAACCAGGCGCGGTGGTCGGCGTCGGTGTCCCGGGCGTGGTCGGTGGCCGCGCCCGCCAGTTCTCGGACGCCTGCGTGGAGTTCGGCCGACGACTGCGACCGGGCACGGGACAGCCCGGCCCGGACCGCGGCAAGGCGATCGAGACGGCCCCGGTCCCGCGCTGAAACCAGAGCACGGCGCTCGGCCAGCAGAGCGTCGGCCGCGCCGGCGTCCGTTGCACCCGAGCCTGTTGCATCGGATTCGGGGCCGGTCCCGTCACCCAGCAGATGTTCGACCGCTCCTGCTCCGGCGGACACGCGTGCCCGTTCGGCGCGAAGATCCGCAGGTGCGTCGAGGGCCTCACGTATCCACTCGACCAGGGCGTCGACGCCCGACTCGTCGACGGCCCCGCCGAGCGCTGCGGCGGCGGACACACCGAACAGCGGAAGTGTCGCGAACGGGTCCAGCGTCGCGCGGTGCGTGCGCACGATCCGCGGCCACTCCCAGAACGCGTCGATCTTGGTGCACACGAGGGCGACGGTGCCGACCTGTGAACGCATCCGTTCGACGAGCAGGCGTTCCTCCTGGCCCACCGACGACGACGGGTCGATCACCACGAGACCCACACCGGGGCGCGTGGGCCCCGGTGTGCGCGGGCAGATCTCGAGGTCGGCCGCGAGCCCGCTACACGCGTCGGCGAGCGTCCGGACGCCGACGCCCTCGGTGCCGACGATCAGCACCCCCGAACCGGTCTCGACGCGCCGGGCGTCGAATCCGGTGAGTTCGTGAGCGGCGTCGAGGACAGGGCCACTCATCCCGACACCCCGGGCGCCGCGAGGAGACGTTCGACGGCCTCGCGGTCGTGGCCGCCCGCGGCCGCGCGTTCGAGCTCGGCGCGCACCTCCACCTCGCGCCAGTACCGGACGCGGCCGACGCGGGCACCGATCGGACCGGACAGGTCCGCAACACCACTCGCATCGCGCAGTGCCCGGTTGAGGGTGCGCTGGTCCCCGGCGGCCGCCGAACCGGCCGCGATGAGGGCCAGCGCGGTCTCGATCCCGAACGCATCGATCCGTCGCAGCAGGCCCTGCCGCATGAGTCGCTCCGCCGAACCGGGCCGTCCGACGAGGAACCGCCCGGCCATCGACGGCATCTCCTCGCCCGCCTGTGCCATCGCCGTCAGTGCCGCGAACTCAGCAGGATCGAGATCGGCGCACGCCAGCAGCTGCGACACCGGCTGCACCGGCACACCCAGACGCGTCGAACACGTCGAGGCGACCGCGGTGGCGGTCTCCCACTCGCCGTGCGTGTCGGCCTTGCCGAGAACCACCACCACGCGGTCGGGCGGTAGCGATGTCAGGAGTTCGTGGTCCGCGCGCCGCGGCAACCCCGCGAGAACGAGTAGCCACAGGTCCGCGTCGGCTGCGCCGTGCTCACCCTCGCCCGGCCCGATCGCGGTCAGCGACAACCGTTCCCTCAGCGCCCGCGCCATGGTGTCGCGTCCGACGCCCGGCCGCCCCACCACCTGGACGTGCAGCGGACGCAGGAAGCGACGTCCTGCGGCGTCGAGGATCGGGACCAGCGGCGACGACGGCTCGACGAGGGCGACCAGCCTGCCCTGCTCGGCCGCCCGGGACAACACGTCCTGCCCCGGACTCCCGGCCCCGGCGCGCCCCGAACCGTCCGGTCGTGATCCGTTCACCGGCGCCCCCACGATCGCCCCCTCACGACTCGAACCCCCCCGAATGTCCCCGTGTCTGCGCCATCGCGCTCTCCCGCGTTCCACGGTGTTGCGCTCGCCACGTGTTGTGCTCGCCACGGTGTTGCGCTCGCCACGTCGCCGGGCATGGCCTGCGCGACGGGCATGCCACGTGATCAGCGGCTTGCCTGAGACTAATCCCGATTCGCGCGAACGGCGTCCTGACCTCCACATCCTCCGGCGATCAGCGGTTTCATCCCCCACCGGCGGCGGTTCGCCTCCCCCACGACTTCGCCGACCACGCCCGATGCGCAACGATGGACCGGTGAACAACAGCGCCGACAGGTCCCGGTTGTACCCCCGCGTGACCAGCTTCCGGTTCCGCCGGGGCACCTTGACGACCGGTCAACAACGGAACTGGGAAACTCTGTGGCCGGTCCTCGGACGCGACCTCGAGATCGGGCCCGAGCGTGTTCCAGAGCCGCAACTCGACCTCGCGGCCCTCTTCGGTCGCGACGCACCCAAGGTCCTCGAGATCGGCAGCGGAACCGGGATCTCGACCGCGGCGATGGCCGCTGCCGAACCCGACGTCGACGTGGTGGCCGTCGAGGTCTACAAGCCGGGCCTGGCCCAGCTGCTCGGTCTGATCGACCGGAACGGGCTCACCAATGTGCGTCTGATCCGGGGCGATGCCGCGATCGTCCTGCGTGAGCTGATCCCGCCGTCGAGCCTGACCGGCGTCCGACTGTTCTTCCCCGACCCGTGGCCCAAATCGCGGCACCACAAGCGCCGGTTTGTCCAGACGGGCACACTGGAGCTGATAGCCGACCGTCTCGTCCCGGGCGGCGTGCTCCACATCGCGACCGACCACGCCGGTTACGCCGAGTGGATCGCCGAAGCACTCGCCACCCAGGACGCCGATCGACCGCACGTCGTACAGCTGACACGGGAGTCGCCGATCTCGCTGGAGCGGCCGACGACCAAGTTCGAGGGACGTGCCGAGCGCGACGGTCGCTTCGTCAGCGAGTTCGTCTACACACGGCCCATCCCGCCGGCCTCCGGAGCCGGCGACACCACCGACGGGAGCCCGGCATGAGTGAACAGAATTCGGGCGCGTTCGCCGATACGATCGCCGGGCAGACCGGGTCGCGCCGGATGTTGCTCGTCTGGGACGCACCCAACATGGACATGGGTCTCGGCGCGCTGCTCGGCGGACGTCCGACGGCCGCCCACCGACCCCGATTCGACGCGCTGGGCCGCTGGTTGCTGCAGCGGACCGCAGATGTGTCCGCTCTCACCGACGGCTCCGGGGGCGTCGAGCCCGAGGCCACCGTCTTCACCAACATCGCCCCAGGTAGCGCCGATGTCGTACGCCCCTGGGTGGATGCACTCCGGAATGTCGGTTTCGCGGTTTTCGCCAAGCCGAAGCTGTCCGATGACAGCGATGTGGACTCCGACATGCTCGACCACATCGAGCTTCGCAGGCACACTGTTGGATTAGCCGGCGTGATCGTGGCATCCGCCGACGGTCAGGCATTCCGTGAGCCGCTGCTCGACGTGGTCGGCGACGGTGTGCCCGTCACCGTCATCGGATTCCGCGAACACGCCAGCTGGGCCCTCACCACCGAGGAACTCGAGTTCATCGACCTCGAGGACATCCCCGGCGTGTTCCGGGAGCCGCTGCCGCGCATCGGACTGGACTCGCTGCCCGACGAAGGCGCCTGGCTCACGCCGTTCCGACCGCTCAGCGCACTACTGCGCTGACCAGCGGCGTCGTGCCCATCAGGGCATGGCGGAGAGGGGCGTCGCGGGTGCCGCCACGGGGAACCTGTGGCCAGACGCCTCAGGGATCGCTCAGGCAACACTGTCAGGATCTCTCGCAGAACTGACAGAATCGCCAACGGCACCCCGCGTGCCCGACTTGTCGTACACGAAAGGACATCAGCGTGTTCCGGTTCATCGGCACATTCGTCTATCGAATGCGCTTCCTCGTCATCGCGGTGATGATCGCGATGATGGCCGGACTCGGACTGTACGGTCTCGATCTCGGCAAGCACCTCAGCCAGAGCGGCTGGTTCGACCCGACGTCGGAATCCGACCTCGGCTCGCGCTACGCCGACCAGGCACTCGGACGCGACCACACCTCCGACGTGATCCTCATGGTCACCCCGCCCGAGGGGACACGCGTCGACGACAAGGCCTTCGGCGCGAAGGTGGAGACGTTCGTCGAGGATCTGATCGCGACGCACCCCGACATCGTCGGACGCGCCGATCCGGGCCTCTATGACCCGTTCCTCGACCAGCCTGCGCAGAGCGCACTGCAGGAGCGGCTGTTCACCGAGGACGGCAGACACGCCTTCATCAGCATCGGCGTCGCCGGTGACGACGACACGACGGTGCTCAACAACTACAAGATCATCGAGCCGTTCTTCGACGACATCGGCGAACGCTTCGACCTGCCCGACACCACCTTCGAGCTCGCCGGCCTGCAACCGGTCTCGGGGTCGATGGCCGAGGGCATGGACAAGGACATCCACCGAGCCGAGGTGATCGCCCTCCCGATCGTGGCGATCATGCTGTTCTTCGTGTTCGGCGGCGTCGTCGCGGCCTGTCTGCCGGTGTTGATCGGCGGTCTGACCATCGCCGGTTCGCTGGGCATCATGAAGATCCTGGCGCTCACCACCGAGCTGAACATCTTCGCCCAGTCGGTGGTGACGCTGATCGGTCTCGGCATCGCGATCGACTACGGCCTGTTCATCGTGTCGCGGTTCCGCGAGGAACTCGGCGAGGGATATTCGACGAAGGCCGCGGTCCGAAGAACGGTGATGACCGCCGGTCAGACGGTGGTCTTCTCCGCGACGATCATCGTCGCTGCCCTCGCCTGCCTGCTGATCATGCCGCAGGGCTTCCTCAAGTCGGTCGCCTACGGCGCCATCGCGTCGGTGTCACTCGCGGCGATCCTGTCGATCACGGTCCTGCCGGCGATCCTCGGCATCCTCGGCCCGCGCGTCAACCTGCTGTCGATCAGCACCCTGATGAAGTACACCGTGATCCCGCTGGTCCGGCGCTTCTCCACCGAGGAGCGGGCGATGGCCATCGAGGACCGCTTCTCGGGGCGGATGAAGACCAGCCAGGAAGTCGAGAACGGCTTCTGGGGCCGGCTCGCGACGTGGGTGATGAAGCACCCGGTCAAGACCGCGGTTCCCACCGTGCTGTTGCTGCTCGCACTGATCATCCCGTTCGGCAGCATCCAGTTCGGCGGCATCAGCGAGAAGTTCCTGCCGCCGGACAATCCGAACCGCGTCGCCCAGGAGAAGTTCGACGAGTACTTCCCCAGTGAACGCACCGAGGCGGTCAAACTCGTCATCGTCTACGACGAGTCGAGCCAAGAGGACCAGAACAAGCTCGACGCCATCGCCAAGCGCGCCGACGAGATCCCCGGCTTCACCAACAAGTTCAGCGACCCCGACAAGTCGGACTTCGGCTCCTACGACCCGGAGAGATATCCCAATGTGGGCGTCTACCAGGTGTCGGCCGGCCTGAAGGACCGCAACACCGCCGCCAAGGCGATCGAACAGTTGCGGGCGATCGACACCGAGGGCCTCACCATGTATGTGGCGGGTACCCCGGCGCTCACCCAGGACTCGATCGACGCCTTGATGGACCGGCTCCCGCTGATGGCGGTGATGCTGGTCCTCATCACCGGCGTGTTGATGTTCCTGCAGTTCGGTTCGATCGTCCTGCCGATCAAGGCCGCGCTGATGACGGCCCTGGGCCTCGGCGCCACACTGGGCATCCTGACGTGGATCTTCGTCGACGGCCACGGTGCCGAGATCGCGAACTTCACCCCCGGCCCGCTGTTCGCGGCGATCCTGGTGCTCATCATCGCCATCGTGTTCGGCCTGTCCACCGACTATGAGGTGTTCCTGCTCTCCCGGATGGTCGAGGCCAGACAGAAGGGCGCGAGTACCACCGAGGCGATACGTAGCGGTACCGCGCACACCGGCGGGATCATCACCGCCGCAGCCGCCATCCTCGTCGTGGTGACCGGCGCGTTCAGTCTGTCCGAGATCGTGATGATGAAGTACATCGCGTACGGCATGATCGCGGCACTGATCCTCGACGCCACGGTCATCCGCATGCTGCTTGTGCCGTCGGTGATGAAGCTGCTCGGCGACGACTGCTGGTGGGCGCCGCGCTGGATGCGCGTGGTGCAGCGCAAGATCGGGCTGGGCGAGGCCGTCCTCGACGACGAGCCCGACGAGCAGCGCGACTCCGGCGTCGGCCGGCCGATGAGCGCGGGCACCCTGGTCGCCGAGGCACCCACCTCGGTGATGGTGGCGGCGCGGCCTCGTCAGATGCCCGCGGGCGCCACGCCCGCCCGGCGACGCCCGCCCGTGACCGACACCCGCCAGCCCGGGGCGCAGCCCCAGCGGCCCGGCGGTCCCGTCACCCAGCAGCCGGCACCCGCGCAGCCGGTTCCTCCACAGTCGACACCTCCGCAGCAGCGTCCGCACCAGCCCGCGCCGGGTCGTGGAAATACGCCGGTGGGCAACAGGCCGCAGGGTCCGACACCGCCTCGCCCCGCTCGGGTCGGTCCGGCCCCGTCGTCGGGCACCCCGGTTCCCGAGCCCACGGCCGACCGTCGACCCGTGGCACCGTACCGGCGCCCGGGACTGCCCAAGAGCGACCGCCCGGACACCGGCGGCTGGAGTCTCGGCGAAGGCGGCATCCGACTCGGTGACGAGACGTCACGTCCGTCCGCCGGTGATCGCCCGACGCCCCCCGCGACCGATACCGCGCCGGGCCGACCGGCGTCGAGCCCCACCCCTCCGAGGGCGAATCCCGATGCCGGACAACCGTCCCCGCTCGGACGCCGCCCGGCGCTGGATCAAACCGGACGCCGACCGCTCGCCGCGTCGGTGAGTCCGGAGAGCACGACCCCGTCGTTCTCGCGTGGTCGTCGTACGACGGGGCCGTCGCCGATGGAACGTGGACTCAGCTCGAACGCCACACCCGCGGCTCCGTCCCACTCCGACGACACCGGTTCGTCAGAGGAGTCGGGCACGCGCAAGCGGCCGCGTACCGATCGCCACGCCCGTGACGACTCAGGCGACGACGGGCAGATCAGCGTCCAGGAACTGCTCAAGCGGAGCCGTTCGCAGAAGTGAACGTCTTCGCCGGTTGACCCGGCCCCGGCCTCGTGGACCGAGGGGCGCCACACAGAGCCGCTCGATCCATAAGACCGGGACCGGGGATTCATCGGCGATCGAGATGAATCGGGGATGGGCCAGGACAGGGCATTGCCCTGATGTGACCGCTGCCGCACTCCGCGCAGGATGTCACCCAGCACACTGACGCTGGAGGGCAGCCGAATGAACTCATCCACCACCTGGACATCGCCAGAGCACCGCCGAAGCGTGCTCTGGATCGTCACGCTCGCCGCCATCGCGATCGTGTTCGACGGCTACGACCTGGTCGTCTACGGCACCGTCCTGCCGACTCTGCTCGACGACCCGACGCAACTCGGTCAACTCACCCCGGCCACCGCCGGTGTACTCGGCTCCTACGCCCTCATCGGCGTGATGGTCGGCGCGCTGACCGCCGGAGCCCTGGGCGACCGGGTGGGCCGCCGCCGGATGATGCTGGCGAACATCGCCTGGTTCTCGATCGGCATGGGCGCCACCGCGCTGGCCCACGATCTCACCACGTTCGGCATCCTGCGCTTCGTCACCGGTATCGGTGTCGGCGGTCTCGTCGCCACCGCGGGCGCGATGGTCGCCGAGTTCGCTCCCCCGGCCAGGCGGAATCTGTTCAACGCGATCGTCTACAGCGGCGTTCCGGCCGGCGGCGTTCTCGCCTCGACCCTGGCGATCCTCCTCGCCGATCACATCGGCTGGCGCGGGCTCTTCTGGATCGGCGCGCTGCCGCTGGTCACCCTCTTGCCGCTGGCCCTGCTCAAGATGCCCGAGTCCCCGCAGTGGCTGGTCACCCGGGACCGCTTCGAGGAGGCCCGTGAGATCTCCACGCGCACCGGCATTCCCGCGGACCTGCGCCGACGGCACCTCACCGGGTCGGCCGACACCGCCGAGAAGGTCGGTTTCGCGGTTCTGGCCTCGCGTCGCTTCGCGGTCCCGACCATGCTCCTGGGCATGATGAGTTTTGTGGGCCTGCTGCTGACCTACGGCCTCAACACGTGGCTGCCCCAGATCATGGAGACGAACGGCTTCGACGCCAAGGGCTCGTTGTCGTTCCTGCTGGTGCTCAACGGCGGCGCCATCGTCGGCGGCCTGATCGCCGCCCGTTTCGCCGATCGCCGGGGCCCGCAACAGGTCGTCGCGACGTCGTTCTGCCTGGCGACCTTCGCACTCGTGGGCCTGACGTTCGGGCTGCCACTACCACTGCTCCTCGCTGCGGTGGCGGTCGCCGGTACCGGCACCATCGGCACCCAGGTCCTGATCTACGGATTCGTGTCGAACTTCTACCCGACGCGGGCCCGTGCCGCGGGTGTGGCGTGGTGTGCCGGCTTCGGCCGTCTCGGCGGGATCGTCGGCCCGGTCATCGGCGGCCTGCTGATCGGTGCGGGAATCTCTTCGGCGACCGCGTTCTACCTCTTCGCCGGAATCGCGCTCGCCGGTGCGGCGGCCACGTTGGCGGTGGTGTCGCCGAAGTCGACACCGACGTCGACATCGGCCACCGAACCGACGCCGGGGCGGACACCACCCGCAGGCCTCGCAGTCACCGAATGATGTTCGAGCCCAGCGATTCCCATCTCTGACACAGCCGACCACGCGGCCTGGAGCAGGACTCAGTCCTCCTCCAGGCCGTGTTCGATCACATACCGGGTCAACTCCACGCGATTGCCGAGCTGCAGTTTGCGGAGCGTGGCCTGGACGTGGTTCTCGACGGTACGGTGACTCAGGTCGAGGCGTCGCGCGATCTGCTTGGCGCTCAGGCCCTTCGCGACCAGACGCAAGACCTCGGTCTCCCGCTCGGTGAGCACGGGGATCTCAGGCGTGGAATCGGGTTGCAGCGACATCCGCCGGTACTCCCCGAGCACGAGGCCGGCGAGGCCGGGCGTGAACACCGCCTGCCCCTGCGCGGTTGCGCGCACCGCCGAGACGAGCTCCTCCCGCGAGGAGGACTTCACGAGATACCCACTGGCGCCGGCCTTCACGGCTTCGAGGACATCGTCGCGCTCCCCCGAGGCGGACAACACCAGGATGCGGGTACGCGGCGACACCTCGAGGACTGCGGCGGTCGCCTCGGTTCCGGTGCCATCGGGCAGTTGCATGTCCATCAGGACCACGTCGGGGGTGACCGCCGCAGCACGCCGGCCCGCACTGCCCACGCCGTCGGCGGTCGCGACAACGTCGAAACCCTCGTCCGTGAGATCCCTCGCGACCGCCTCGCGCCAGATCGGGTGGTCGTCGACCACCATGATCCGCAGACGCGGCTCACCCCGGTCTGCTGCGGCATCGTCCTGTGCGGCACCGTTGTGTGCGGTGCCATGTGTTGCGGCCACGTCGGGCTCCCTCAGCTCTCGTTCCTCGGGACGGTGAACTCCCACTCGGTGCCGCCGCCGGGCTCGGTGTCGAGCACCGCGGTCCCGCCCAGCGATTCGATCCGTCCCACAATGGATTTCGACACCCCGAGCCGACCCTGCGACTCGGCCTGCACCAGCCGGCCGTCTACGATGCCGACTCCGTCGTCGCGCACACTCACCACGACGGCGTCCCCCAGATCTTCCACCAGGACATAGGTCCGCGCACCGGGACCCGCATGATGACGCACGTTGTCGAGTGCGTTGCCGACCGCCGCGCGGATCTCCGAGCCCACCCGGGCGGCGACGGTCACCGGGGCCGCGGGCGCACTCACCGACACCTCGCCGTCGGCGAACTCGCGCAGCGACGCGGCGAGATCGACCGTGGCGGGCGCCGAACCGCTCCCGACACCGATCTCCTCGTCGGCGTCGGAGATGAGCCGGCGCAGAGCGCGCTCCTGTTCGGCGGCGAGTGCGGCCAGTTCGGCTGTGGAACCGCCGATCTCCCGACCGCGCCGGGCAATCAGGGCCAGCACCTGCAACACCCCGTCGTGAACCTCACGCGACAACCGTTCGCGCTCCTCGGCCGCCGCGGCGATGCGCGCGGCCTGCGAGATCTTCTCGTGTGCCCGGCGCGCGATCGCGGCGGCCAGACCGACCGCCATCCCGGCCGCGATGATCACGATGATCGTCGCGTTGCGCCCGAAGTCGAGGTCGAATGCGCCCTTCACGAAGGTGCTCGTCCCGCCGACGATCAGGCCTGCCACGATCCCACCGACCGGTCCCGCGAGAATCGCGACCGAGATGACGGCGTTGGTGGCCCAGAGCGTGGTGGGCCACGTCTGGTTGTGCCAGGCCCACTCCGCCCCGGCGACATAGGAAGTCGAGAGCATGAGGCCGCACACCACGACGACCTCGATGCTCACCCAGTACCTGTTACGGGCGAACCCCACGAAGTACCCGATTCCGCACACCAGCGTCCACGCCGACAGCGCCCCGAAGAGCAGCCAGGCCACAGCGCCGCGGTCGAGGTCGGGGTTGATCGCGATCTGGAACCCGAGGGCGTAGAGGAACGACAGGAGTCGGAAGATCTGCGCGGCACGCCACAGGGGCCCGACGGGGTCGTCGTCGATGAGTTCGTCGCCCATGGCCGAGGACGGCCGGTCCTTGCCGCCCGCCTGCCGTGCTCGCGTAAGTGATCGCGAAAGCTCCGGTCCGGTCACGTTCCGCCGCCGATGTCCCGCTGTTCCGCGTCCCCCGGCGCCGTGTCCCCGTCCACCGACCGTTCGACGACGGCTTCGGCTGCGGCGTCGGGGTCGCGGGTGTCCCAGGTCGGCGGGGCCGGCTCTGCGACCGAGCCCCCGACCGCTGATCGGTCGTTCCGGTCCTCGCCCTCGGCGCCGGGGCCACGGCTGTCGTCACCCTCCCCGTCGCGGCCCTCCCCGTCGTGTCGCTCACCGTCGCGACTGTTGAGCTGTCGGATCGCGGTGTTGAGGAAGGCGATGAGGGGGACGGCCAGCAGTCCGCCGATGATGCCCGCCGACACGAGGCCCGCGGCGATGCCGAGCACCACCGCGACCGGATGCAACCGAACCGAACGACCGAGCAGGAATGGTTGCAGCACATGGCTTTCCAGCTGCATGACACCGACCACGATCGCCAGTGCCACGACTGCTGCGATCCAGCCCTGGGTGACGAGTGCGACGAGCACCGCCAGCGAACCGGTCAGCAGGGCACCGACGATCGGGATGAACGCACCGAGGAAGACCAGAGACGCCAGTGGAAGCGCGAGCGGCACCTGCAGGATCGCCAGCCCGATGCCGATGCCGCAGGCGTCGACGAAGGCCACCACGACGGTGGCGCGCACGTAGCCGACGAGGGTGCCGAAACCGGCGATCCCGGCCCGCCACACCTTCTCGCGGCTGCTCTCGGGCACGACGTTGACCGAGAATCGCCAGATCTGGCCGCCGCCGTAGAGGAAGAAGATCAACAGGAAGATCATCAGGAGAGCGCCGGTGACGATCTCACTCGCGGTGGTCGCGGTGGCGAGGGCGCCGCTGGTCACCCGCTCCTGGTTGCGCTGCAAGAAGTCCAGCGAATCGGTGCCGAGGTTGCGCACCTGATCGGGGTCGAGACCGAGCGGGCCGTCGACGAGCCAGTCCCGGCCCCGTTCGATGGTCACCCGAACCTTGTCTGCGAGTTCGGGGACACCACGGATGAATTCGCGGACCACGAACGTCATGACGCCCGCGAGAAGCCCGACCGCCAGGACGATGCTGATGATGACCGCCAACGCGCGGGGCACGCCGCGGCGGTCCATCACGTCGACCGCCGGCACCAGCATGGCCGCGATCAGAGTCGCCAGCGCCACCGGCACGAGGACTTCCTCGAACTCGACGAACACGCGGGTGGCGACGTAGGCGACGGCGGCGATGAGCAGCAGACGCCAGCTCCATTCGGCCGCGGCACGCACCTGCGGGTGGACTTTGGCCCGGTCGATGGACGCGAGGTCTGGGGCTTGGCGCGGCCCGTCGCCCCTCTCGGCTTCGCTCACGTCAGCAACACTAGACTCAGCCGCCGCGGACCGGGCCCGTCCCGGACGGGGGTGGTCATGAGCAAGGCTGCCCTGCCTTAGGGTGGCACCTATGTCGTCAGAGGGTGTTGACTCGCCGGGGGGCGCGACAGCCCAGCCGGCCATGCGCCCTCGCTTCTGGTGGGTGCGCTGGGTACTCATCGCCGTCGTGCTGACCATCCTGACCGTCGAGGTCGTGCTGATCTGGCCCGAATTGAAGGGCGCCTGGCTCCGGATCGGCGACATCCAGTGGGGTTGGGTCGCCGCCTGCCTGGTCGCCGCCATGTTGTCGATGGACAGTTTCGCCCAGGTCCAGCGCGCTCTTCTGCGCTCGGCGGGTGTTCGGGTCACGCAGTGGAAGTCGCTGTCGGTCATCCTCGCCGCCAACTCGTTGAGTCAGACCATGCCCGGCGGCCAGGTGCTGGCGCCCGCGTTCACCTACCGCGAGACACGCAAGTGGGGTGCGACCCCGGTCGTCGCGTCGTGGCAGGTGGTGATGTCCGGCCTGCTCGCCGGCGTCGGGCTCGCGGTGCTCGGTTTCGGAGGCGCGCTGCTGGCCGGCGCGAAGACCAGCCCGTTCTCGGTCGTGTTCTCGGTGGCCGGATTCCTCGCCGTCGCGGTGGTCCTGCAGTACCTGGCGAGCCACCCCGAGTCGCTGAAGAGCACGGGTATTCGCGTTCTCGGCTGGAGCAACCAGCTCCGCAACAAGCCCGACCAGCACGGCGCCACGCGTCTCCTCGAGACCCTCGAACAGCTCCGTGCGGTGCAGCTGACCAAGCGCGACACCTCGGTGGCCTTCGGATGGAGCCTGTTCAACTGGGTCGCCGACGTCGCGTGCCTGATGTTCGCGTGCTGGGCGGTCGATGCCCATCCGAGCATCTCCGGGCTGATGGTCGCCTACGCGGCGGGTAAGGCCGTCGGGTCGGCGATCCCGTTGCTCCCCGGCGGCATCGGCGTCGTCGACGCGGTCCTCGTGCCCGCGCTCACCAGTGCCGGCATGCCCGCGGCCGACGCGATCACCGCCGTCCTCATCTACCGGTTCATCAGCTATGTGATCGTCTCGGCGATCGGGTGGGTGGTCATCGCCATCATGTTCCGGTCGACGTTCAAGCGCGACGAGACCTTCGTCGACGAGATCGAACGCGACACCGAACAGTCACCGGTGGGAGCCGACGGCGGTCCGAACGGCCCGGGGCCGGCACCCCCGCCCGCGGAGTCCGCCGCCGCCGAGCACCCGACCGAGGCCGCCCTTCCGCCCGCCTCGCCGCTCGACAGCTCCCCACTCGACGAGCTGCGCCGGAATCCGCCGGTGGGGGGATCGACACGGAGGACCGACACCGATCCTCCGTCGGACCCGGTACGGTAGTCCACCATGCTCAGCTCGAAGATGTCCCGGGGCCCCGACACGGCCGACGCCGGGACCTCTCCCGCGAAGGGGAGAGCCACGGGGCCGGTCGCTGCCCTGTTCGACGCGGTGGCGATCACGGTGTTCGTGCTCATCGGCCGGGCCAGCCATGAGGAGGGCTACGCCCCGGCCTCGGTGCTCCACACCTTGTGGCCGTTCCTCATCGGGTGTGCGGCGGGCTGGTCGATCACCTACGTGTACGCGCACGTCCGCTCGAGCGACTTCTTCGGCCACGACTTCCGGCCCGACCGCGTGGTGCCGGTGGGGATCGTCGTGTGGTTCTGCACGGTGACCGTGGCGATGATCCTGCGCTTCATCCTCGCCCAGGGCGTGGCGGTCAGCTTCATCATCGTCGCGACGCTGGTCCTCGCGCTCTTCCTGCTGGGTTGGCGCGCGGTGTTCGCCGTGCTGGGGCGCCGCGCCGCGGCGTGACGCCCCACGATTCGGCTACTTGATGGTGAAGTACTTCTGGGCCACCTGCAGCGCCGCGGTCCCCGACTTGGGTCCCTCGGTGTAGATCACGACGACCTGTCCGCCCTGCAGGCCGACGAACCAGCCCGGCCCCTCGGGTCCGTTCGTCCCGACCAGAGCCCGCAGTCCGGGTGCGCGGGTGAGATCGCTCGCGTCGCCGGTGGCGGCGGTTGCGGTCATCGCCTGCTGGACCGGCCCGACGAGCGCCGGGTCGAGACCACCGAGATCACCGCCGACGACCTTGGTCGGCACACCCTTGAGCACGAACGGCGGAACCGACGTCGGCTGTCCGGACGCACTGCGTGCCATCGCCACGCCGAACGCGGCCATGTTCGCCATCGACATCTGGCCCTGGCCCGGGCGGAAGTCGATGGTCGCGATTCCGGGACGGCCGGGGGTGGGGACGCTCGCGCCGGGCACGGTGAACTGCACGCCGAGGCCCAGTCGGTCGAGTAGTTCATCGCCGCGTGCGGGTTGCTGCCCTGCCACCCGCCCGACCGCGTCGAAGACCGGGTTGAGCGTCGAACCGACCGGATAGGGCTGGTCGATGTCGATGCCGCGCTCGACGGCGTAGGTGTTCTGCGCCATGCCGAGGATGGCGCCGCTCTGCGCGTCGAGGGTGAGGATCGTCGCCGGTTGTCCGACCTCGACCGCCGCGTCGCCCAGTGTCAGCTGAACGTTCTGGTCGACGGTGGTGTGCACGTCGGGTCCCGGAGGTCCCTGTTGTCCGGCGAGGCGCCGCGGTGCGCTCCCGGGGCCGACCATCTCGACCTGCCAGCCCGCGGTGGCGTCTCGGATGGCCTGCCAGTAGTTGGTGAGTCCGGCCTCGAGCGGCGAGTTGAGCCGACGGTCGGCCATCACCAGCTGGTCGGTGCGGTTGACCGTGACACCGGGAACGCGCGCCGGGTCGCCGGCGAGGACCTCCATGTCGGAGTTGCGCAGGGTCACCGCGGTGATGGGTTTACCCGGGGTCGCGGAGAGCTGCTCGCTGATGACCTGCGGTGTGATCAGCGGTGCGATCGGTGCGATGACACCGACCAGTGCACGCGTCGACGCGGCGACATCGGCGGTCTTGGACGGATCGAAGACGATCTCGTTGACCGGCTGCAGATACATGAAGACACGTCCGCTGCGGCTGCGGACCGACGGCGCGGGTGTGGCGTCGGTGCGGACCTGACGCAGGTTGCCACCGGCGGGAAGACCGGCGTGGAGGATCGCCGGGTCCCAGGTCACCTTCCAGCCGGACGACAGCTTGCGGGCGGTGCCGCCGCTGCTCGCCTCGTAGACGCGGCCCTTGTCCCAGTTCCACGTCGTCGTCACCGAGAACGTCGCGGTTCCGTCGCTGTATTCGACCGGATTCTCGACGTCGACGTCGACGCGTTGAGCCGACATCTGTTTCAAAGTGGTGGTGAGGAGGTTGCCGGCCTGTCCCGGCGCAGTGGTGAGCGCGGCCGCACTGCCGGCGTCTTGCCGACTGAGTGCGGAGGCGAATGCGTCGATGGCGGCGGCGGCCCCGGTGTCCGACGATCCGGTGAACCCGCAGGAGCTCACCACGACGGCGCACGTGACCGCGGCACAAGCGGCGGTGGTTGCTCGCTTGACCCAGATCTTCATGATTACAATTTTCACTCTTGTCACACCCGAAATCGATGCCGCCAGCTTCCATTCGGGGATCAAGCCGGTCACGAACTCATCTCGCCGACGGGACCTTTGGCGCACCGTGGCGTGCATGATCGCCGTCCTGCGCCGGCAGGGCCGGGCCGCTCGCCCCCGGGTGACTCAGCTTGCCGGACTGCGATGATGAACGCATGGCTTTCACGGTGATCCGAGGTGACGATCGCGCAGTCACCACGACCGACTGGCTGTGTTCGCGGCACAGCTTCTCCTTCGGCGACCACTACGACCCGTCGAACACTCATTTCGGCGCGCTGCTGGCGATCAACGACGAGCAGGTCGCACCCGGCGAGGGGTTCGATCTCCACGCCCATCAGGAGAGCGAGATCGTCACCTGGGTGGTCGCGGGGACCCTGGTCCACCGCGACTCGGCCGGGCACACCGGAGTCCTCTACCCGGGGCTGGTGCAACGGATGAGCGCCGGTGGCGGCGTCGAACATTCCGAACGCAACGATCCGTGGCCCGACCGCCCCGGGTCGGGCGCCGAACCGGTCCGCTACATCCAGATGTGGCTGATGCCCGACCGGCACGGACTGGAGCCGTCGTACGCCCAGGCCGACATCGGTGACCGGCTCGCGGGCGGCGGGCTGGTCGCGGTCGCCTCCGGCGATCCCGACGTCGACGCGGCGATCTCGATCGCCAACGCCGGGGCGACTCTGTATGCCGCGCGGTTGCGGCCCGGCGACAGCGTCGAGGTACCCGCGGCCCACTTCACTCACGTGTTCGTCGTCGACGGCGCGGTCGACGCAGGCGTCGACGACGCACTCACAACACTGGACGGTGGTGACGCGATCCGCGCGGTGGAGGCGGGCCCGGTGAACCTGACGTCCGGGGCCGGCGCCGAGGTACTGGTCTGGACCATGGCCACCGGCCTGGGCGGTCGCTAGCCGGGCCGGGCTGCCCCGGGATTCACGCCGAGGGCCGGTGGCCGTCGAACCCGTCATCGAGTTGACGCGCCATCTGCGCGTACCCCTCCTGCACCGAGGGGTAGCGCGGCCGCCAGCCGCTCGCCGACCGAAACCGCTTGTTGGACACTCGCAGCGATCGGGTCAGATCCACCGGTCACCGGAATCGACGTAGACCATGGCGACCGACTCCTGGAGCACACGAGGTACGTCGGCGGCTACGGCCGCGGCGACCAGTGCAGGCACCGCATACCCCCCGATGGCCCCTGTCCCGCCGGTCACGAACACCCGCATGCGTGCGAGCGTAACCGCAGACTTCCTAGCGGCGGGGGTGGATCACGTGGGTCCAGCCACCGTCGGATCGCCTCGGGATGCCGGCGCTAGGTTGTCTCGTCGGGCACGGGGGCGGCGAGGCTCTGCGTGTGCTCGTGCTGGTACCGCGCGTGGTCTGATGTCTGCTTGAGGATCTCGTCGGGGCGATCGCCGCCGGCCAGATCTCGATGAGGTACGAGTCGATGTCGGAGCCGGTGTCGGCCTCGGCGGCCGCGTCCATGTTCGTGGCGCTATAGCGAACGCGATACGTTCCACGGGTGAGGGGTAACTCCACCCCGGGCTGTCCCGAGCTCCAACCGCTGAGCACCAGCGGAGAACCCACGGTCAGCGGCGCCTCCACGATCTCATCGGCCTCGCTGATCCACGCGCCGGTCCAACCGAACAAAGGCGTCGTCGAAGATCTCGTCGAGAGCAACCGACACCACCGAGAGCTCGTCGGCACCGTCGGTCCACTTCAGCGCCAGCCCCGTCGCGTCGTCGAGAACGAACGTCTCCACACCCGCCGGCCGACGTTGTCGCGCAACTGTGCTCGCACGGTCCGCCCGACCGTTCCGCGATTTCTCGCCCGCAGTTCACGCCACAACGGAATACTCACGGGACGCACCTTATCCACAGGATCAGCGTCAGGTTACGAATCCCGAAGGCGGCGGGTCGGTCTCGGCGCTACTGCGCCGACCGCGACATCGCGTGCAGGTCCTTGGCCGTCGGCGACTTCTCCACCGTCTCCGGGTCCGGGTAGGTCCTCAGCAACCGGTCGGCGGTGCCCGCCGTGGTGACGGTGAACCAGTAGTGCTCGTTGCGGTAGTGGTGGAATCGGTGGTTGCGCCACAGCGACTTGTAGAGACGGTGCCGTGGACGGTAGTCGGTGTGGATCAGGTAGTGGGTCCACTCGTAGGTGAGTCCGATCATCGCCAGGACCACCATGAAGGTGAGTCCGCGTTCCGGACTCGCGAACACGAGCAGGCCGATACCGACCGCGGCCACGACGATCGGTGCCAGCACCTGCCACGGGATGAAGATGAGCGGGATGTCACGCGGATCCTGATGGTGCTCACGGTGTTTGCGCGACACCAGCGGGTCGATGGTGACCGGCCCGAGTCGCTTCGGGCGCCAGTGCAGGACGAACACGTGGATCAACCACTCCACCAACGGGAAACTCGCCACCATGACCGCCGGGACGAGCAGATCCGCAAACCCCCAGTCGCCCAGCCACACCCGCGCCGTCAGGGCGATCGCCAGGAAACCGGCCATGATCCATGGCGACGGGTGGCGGAGGAACTCCGCGAATGCCCCGCGCAGCGTCAACGACGGGCGTGACCGTATGCGGCGTTCCTCGGCGGCCACCCGCCTGCGTGCTGTGGTGTCGATGTCGTCGGCTGCCATCAGGTCGTCTCCCCCGGGTCTCGTTCTTCGGCTTCCAATACGTCGCAGAGTGCGAGCAGAGCTGTCGTCGCGGGCGTGATGAGAGCCTGGGCGGCGGCCTCGGCATGCTCGGGCCGGTGTGCTGCGATGGCGTCGACGACGGCGCGGTAGCCGTCGATGTTGCCCACCTCCGGCTCCAGGACCGCGGCCAGCGCGGGTACCGCGGGTTCGTACGCGGCGCGCAGCGAGTTGTACATGAGCCGGAAGGCGATCGAGTCGGCGGCGTCGATGACCAGGCTCCAGAATTCGAGGGCCACCACCTGCTGGCCGATGGGGTCCGGTTCGGCGGCCAGGTCGTCGAGCGTCGCTCGCAATGCGGCGATGTTCTCGGGCCCGGCCCGTCGCGCGGCGAGGTCGGCCACCTTCGGGCCGACCGCGGCCCGCGCCTCGATGATCGACCGCGCGACACCGGGCACGAGAGAACCGCCCCGGATCAGCAGCCGCGGCAACAGGTCGAGGCCACCGGATCGAGCGAGGTCTCGGACCCGCGCTCCCTCGCCCTGCCGGATCGTCACCAGACCGGCGGCCGCCACCCGCTTCAGCGCTTCCCGCACCGTCGGCCGGGACACCCCCAGCATCTGGGCCAGGTCGCGCTCGCTCGGCAGCTTCTGGCCGACGGCCAGCTCTCCCGACAGCACTCCCTCGACGATCTGCGCGAAGACGTCCTCGGGGACGCTTCGCTGGGTGATCGGCTCGAAGGTCATTCTGTGACCGTAGTCACGGAATCGTCAGTGGTCAAGTGGTCTTACCAATTTACTCGCGCGTCGCCGACCGATGCCGACGCCGGAATCATTGCGCCCAGGAGTGGTTGGACCGACCATGAGCGATGAGACCCTCACCACGCTGACCGACGACGACCGTGACTTCCTACGACGCCCACTGCATGGCTTCTTCTCGACTGCGAGCGGCCCGGTCCCGCCACAACCCCGACCGGTCTGGTTCGAGGCCACCGCCGACGGGACGATCCAGCTCTTCACCGCCCCCGACTCGCTGAAGGTGCGGCGGCTCGCCGAGGACCCCCGATCGTCGCTCGTCGTCGCCGCACCCGCCGGTGAGCGCGAACGATGGATCTCGGTGTCCGGTAGCACCACGGTGGAACAAGGCCTCGACGCCGCACACAACCTGGCCGCGCGGCTCGCGGCCCGCTACTGGGACCTCGACGATCCCGCTCGCGCCGCGGACCTCGCCGAGATCCTGGCCGACGACCAGGTCCGCGTGGTCCTCCATCCGGAGCAGATCCGGCGGTTCACCTTCTGATCTGGCCCTGACCAGCACATTCAGCTGCGATCGGCATCACATATCGTGGTGGCGGGCACCGCGGAATAGTTCCGCAGGAGGTACGGTTGTACAGCGTGACGGTGTCCGGCTCAATGCCCCCGGGCCTCAACTCATCTGCCGCTTCGAGCGGCCACTCGCCGAGAGGCGCGTCGAGGCGGACCCGTCGTGCACCATGCGAACGCCGCCACCGGACACCGGTGGCGGCGTTCGTGTGTCTGCCCGAGCCGACCGGGCCGGGTCAGTGCGCCTGGTCGAGCAGACGCAGCCACACCTCGCTGACCGTCGGATACGACGGCACGGCATGCCAGAGCCGGTCGAGCGGGACCTGTCCGACGATCGCGACCGTCGCCGAGTGGACGAGCTCGCCGGTCTGGGCGCCGACGAAGGTCGCCCCCAGCAGGACACCGCGTGCGTCGTCGACGACGAGCTTCGCGTGCCCGGAGTAGTCCGGTCCCAGGAGGTACGACCCGGCCACCGAGATGTCGGATTCGAGTACGCGTACCTCCAGTCCCCGGTCGCGGGCCTGCGCCTCGGTCAGTCCCACCGCCGCCATCTCGGGCCGGGTGAACACCACCTGCGGCACCGCGTCGTGGTCGGAGGATGCAAAGTACCGCGCGTCGTCGATGTCCCCATTCCCCGCCCGCGCGGCAATCACCTTCCCCGCCACGCGTGCCTGGTATTTCCCCATGTGCGTCAACGCGACTCGGCCGTTGACATCGCCGACCGCATACAGCCAGGGATGGTCCGGCACCGTCAGCTGGTCGTCGACCCCGATCGGCCCCTTGTCCTCGAGACCGATCGAGGACAAGCCGAGATCGGCTGTCGCAGGGGACCTCCCGGCCGCCACCAGGATCTCGTCGACCGTCAGTTCGGCACCGTCGTCGAACACTACCCGCGCAGACCCACCGTGGATTCGTCCGTATCCGGTGTCGGCGGCATCGGGCCGGTCCACCGACGACAGCGTCGTGGAGAAACGGGTGTCGACGCCCCGTTCGGCCAGCCCCGCCGCGACGCGCTCGGACACGAACGGCTCGGTCTTCGGCAGCAACCGGTCGCCGCGGACGGCCATCGTCACCGTCGCGCCCAGGTCGCACAGCCAGGTCGCCGCCTCACAGGCCACCACTCCGCCGCCGACGATGAGCAGACTGCCCGGGACGTCGACGATGTTGGTGGCGTCCCGTGACGTCCACGGCAGTGCCTCGCGCAGACCGGGATTGGGCGGGATGGTCGCGACACTTCCCGTCGCGATCACCACCGCCTGCCGCGCGTGCACCAGTTGCTCGCCCACCCGCACCTGCCGCGGTCCGTCGAGTCGGACATGTCCGCGCAGGACGTCGATTCCCGCGCCCGTCGCCCACTCGACCTGCGAGGAGTCATCTCGCGAACTGGTGACCGTGTTCCGCCACGCCAGCAGCGCATCGCGGTCCGGCCGGGCGTCGGTGACCCGTTCGGCGGCACCGGGAAGGGCGCGGACGGCCTCCAGCGCGGCCCCCGGCCCCAACAGTGCCTTGCTCGGCATACATGCCCAGTAGGAGCATTCCCCTCCGACCAGCTCGTGTTCGACGATGACCGCGGTGCGATCACTGCCCCGTATCGCATAGTCGGCGGCGTTCTCGCCCACCGGCCCGCCGCCGATCACGACGACGTCATAGCTGACCTGATCGTTCATCGACCCAGCCTAGGACGGGAAAGCCGGCGACTCGCCGAGAAGCGGCGACGCCGGGATTGCGCCTGCGGCGGACGCGGGGAGACGAATCGCGATTCCGGTGACAGGATGGAGCGCGTGACTGCATCGCATACCGACCTCAACTCCGGACTGGACCTCGAGTGGGTCGACGATTCCGTCCGCATCCAGGACGATCTGTTCACCCACGTCAACGGCAAGTGGCTCCGGTCGCACGTCATCCCCGACGACCGCTCCGTCGACGGCGCCTTCCACGTACTGCGCGACAACTCCGAGGAGAACGTGCGCGACATCATCACCGAGTGCGCGGCGTCGAGCCCGGTGAGCGGTTCGGACGAACAGAAGATCGGCGATCTGTACGCGTCGTTCATGGACACCGACCACATCGAGGCCCTCGGAATCGGGCCGATCACCGGCGAACTGGAGAAGATCGCCGCCATCGACTCCGTCGACGCGTTCGCCCGACGCATCGGACGGTTGCAGCGACACGGCACCGGCGGCCTGTTCGGTTACTACGTCGACACCGACGCCAAGCAGTCCGACCGCTATCTCGTGCACATCACGCAGTCCGGTCTCGGGTTGCCCGATGAGTCCTACTACCGAGAGGACAAGCACGCCTCGACGCGGACGGCCTACGTCGCACATGTGGAGCGGATGTTCGCACTCGCCGGCTTCGACGATGCCGCAGCGCGTGCCGCGACCATCCTCGACCTCGAGACCGCGATCGCCGCCGAGCACTGGGATGTCGTACGACGCCGCGACGCCGAGCTCACCTACAACCTCATGTCGCTGGACGAATTCACTTCCGCTGCAGCCGGATTCCCGATCGGTGAGTGGTTCGGCGGATTGGGCACCACCGGCGACACGACGTTCGCCGAGGTCGTCGTGGCGCAGCCGTCCTTCGTCTCCGGCGTCGCCGCGCTCCTCACCTCCCGCCCGCTGGAGGAGTGGAAGACCTGGCTGACGTGGCGTCTGCTGCGCGCCGCTGCGGCGTACCTGTCGTCGCCGTTCGTCGACGAGAGTTTCGACTTCTACGGCCGCACTCTCACCGGTGCGGAAGCCAACCGCGACCGCTGGAAGCGCGGCGTCGGTTTCGTCGAAGGTGCGATGGGCTTCGCGGTCGGCAAACTCTATGTGGCCAAGCATTTCCCGCCCGAGGCCAAGGCCCGGATGGACGAGCTGATCGCCAACCTGGTGGAGGCCTACCGCCGCAACATCTCCGACCTGCCGTGGATGACGCCCGCCACGCGGGAGAAGGCGCTGATCAAGCTCGGCAAGTTCACCCCGAAGATCGGGTACCCGGCCAAGTGGCGTGACTACGGTGCCCTGAGTGTCGATCGTGGCGACCTGATCGGGAACGTCGCTCGCGCTTCGTCATTCGAGCAGGATCGCGAGTTCGCGAAGATCGGCGGCCCGGTCGATCACGACGAGTGGTTCATGACGCCGCAGACGGTCAACGCCTACTACAACCCCGGAATGAACGAGATCGTCTTCCCCGCCGCGATCCTGCAGCCGCCGTTCTTCGACCCCGACGCCGACGACGCCGTCAACTACGGTGGCATCGGTGCGGTCATCGGACACGAGATCGGGCACGGCTTCGACGACCAGGGCGCCAAGTACGACGGCGACGGCAACCTGGTGGACTGGTGGACCGACACCGACCGTGCCGAGTTCTCCTCGCGCACACGCAAGCTCATCGACCAGTACGGAGAGTTCACCCCGACCGGACTCGATCCCGAATACAAGGTCAACGGGGAGTTCACGATCGGTGAGAACATCGGCGACCTCGGCGGACTGTCGATCGGGCTCGTCGCCTACCAGATCTCGAACGAGGGCGGCGCGAACGGGACCGATTCTCCAGGTCAGGAGCCGCCGGTCATCGACGGCCTGACCGGTGTCCAGCGCGTGTTCTTCAGCTGGGCACAGATCTGGCGCACCAAGACCCGTGACGCCGAGGCGATCCGGCGCCTGTCGATCGATCCGCATTCGCCGCCGGAGTTCCGCTGCAACGGCGTCGTGCGCAACATGGACGCGTTCTACGAGGCCTTCGATGTGAAGCCCGGTGACGCCCTGTATCTCGAAGAGGCACAACGCGTCCGGATCTGGTGACCGAGATGTCCGACGCCGGCCGCGAATCCACCCAACCGGAACCGCAGCCGGCGTCGGGCACGGCGCAGCTGGGGCTGGCCGGGGGCAGAGACCTCACCCTCGCCCTACTCCGCCCCATCGGCGCGGCGATCGTACTGCTCAGCGGCTACTTCCTGCTGCCCATCAACAAGGCGAATGACGCCAACTACCTCGGGTTGCTGATCGGCGGCCTTCTGTTGACGTCGTTCTGCGTGTGGGAGGTTCGCAGGTTCGCCCGCTCCAACCGTCCGGTGGCGACCGCCATGGAGATGCTGGTGGCGCTGGCGAGCTTCTACGTCGTCGCGTTCGCCACCACGTACTTCCTCTTCTCCGAGTACGACACGGGCAGCTTCAACGCAGGCCTCACCCGCGTCGACGCTCTCTACTTCTGCCTCACCGTCTTCACCACAACGGGTTTCGGCGACATCGCACCGGACTCGCAGGGCGCGCGCATCGCGGTGTCGATCCAGATGGCGAGCACCCTGGTGCTCCTCGGTCTCGGACTGCGGTTCCTCAACCTGCTGATCACCCAGCGACGCCAGGCCACCGGAGGGTGACCTGGCGTCATCGGTCGTCCCCGGCCGATCGGCCGGGGAGTCGAGGGAGCGCTCAGTAGTCGTCGTCGCCGTAGACGATCATGCCGCGGATGTTGTTGCCCGCCAGCATGTCGTCGTAGGCCTCGTTGATCTGGTCGAGCCGGTAGGTGTTGGTGACCAGATCGCTGAGATTGAGCTTGCCCGCGCGGTATTCGTTGAGCAGCGCCGGGACCTGGGTGCGCGGGCTCGCGCCACCGAAGATCGCGCCCTGGACCCGCTTCTGCATCAGCGTCAGGTCGAACAGGTTCATCTGCGCGTCCATCGAGGCGAAGTTGCCCATACCCACGACGACGACCTGCCCGCCCTTGCCGGTCAGTGCCAGCGCGGGGGCGATCATCGAACCGTCGATCTCGCCGACGGTCAGGATGGTGGTGTTGGCCATCTTGCCCCAGGTGATGTCGCCGATGGACTCCAGCGCCGCTTCCATGGACGCGAAGGTGTGTGTCGCACCGAGCTTTTCGGCCATCTGGAGCTTGAAGGGCACCGGGTCGACGGCGATGACGTGGCGTGCGCCCGCAGCCGCGGCCCCCTGGACCGAGTTGATGCCGACACCACCGATGCCGACCACGACCACCGTGTCACCGGCATGCGTGCCGCCGATCTCCACGGCCGAGCCCCAACCGGTTGCGACACCGCAGCCGAGGAGCGCGGCGGCCTGCAGGGGGATGTCGTCCTCGATCTTGACCAGTGAGGCCTGATTGACGGTGATGTATGGCGCGAACGTACCCAGCATGCACATCTGCACCAGCGGTTGCCCGTCGGAGGTGTGCGCCCGGTGCGTGTCGTCGGAGATCGACAGTCCGGTCAGCAGCCGCGCACCCTCGTCGCAGATGTTCTGCTGACCGCGCGAACACGGCTCACAGGTTCCGCAGGCGGGTATGAACGCGGTGACGACGTGGTCGCCTTCCTTGAGGCGGGTCACGCCCGGGCCCACCTTGGTCACCACGCCGGCGCCCTCGTGCCCGCCGAGCACGGGCATCGGCGCCGGGCTGTCACCGGTGCGCAGATGATGGTCGGAGTGGCACAGACCCGAGCTCACGAGCTTGACCTGAACCTCACCCGCGACCGGATCACCGAGTTCGAACTCCTCGATCTTCCAGTCTTCGCCCGGATTCCGCAGAACTGCACCCTTGGTCTTCACATGTGCTCCCTTGCTCGTGCCACCCCGATCCCGGGGCGCTAAATATCGCCATCTGCTAATGCGATGTATGTCACATGTTGGTGGACCGGGCCGGTCCCGCGCAGCCGATTCGCATGATCCACGTCACCCGTTTGCCGGCGGGCCATCCGTCCGGGCGAGGGCACCGAATCTGCCCACATGCAGCCACCGTCTTCCCGCCCCTCGCCCGTACGCGGACCTGCAGCGTGCAACGATGAGGGCATGCCGGACAAGACCGTTTCGAGTCCCCGTCCCACTCACAAGCTGCGCTGGCTGATCCCGGCGCTCCTGCTGCTCGGCTGGCTGATCGTCGGCGGTGTGACCGGACCGTTCGCCGGCAAACTGGCGAGCGTCGCGAGCAACGACAACAGCACCTTCCTGCCGGCATCCGCCGAGTCGACGCAGGTCCAGAAGCTGCTCGCCGAGTTCCAGGACACCGACGAGATCCCGGCGATCGTCATCGCCGAGCGGTCCGGCGGCATCACGCCCGGCGATCTCGAGTTCCTCAGCACCACCACCTCATCGCTGACCGGGAAGCCCGGCTTCGGCGCGGCGGCCTCGCCGCCGATCCCCTCCGAGGACGGTCAGGCGGCGCAGCTGTTCCTGCCGATCTCCACCGAGGGTGAGCCCGCCGACACCGTCGAGGTGTTGCGCGAGGCCCTGGCCGACCCGCCGTCGGGGCTGACCGTCGCGGTCACCGGCCCCGCCGGCCAGGTCGCCGACCTCGGCGAGGCCTTCGCCGGCATCGACGGCCTGCTGCTGCTCGTGGCCGGCACCGTGGTGATCCTGATCCTGATCGTCGTCTACCGCAGTCCGATCCTGCCGTTCGTGGTCCTGATCTCCGCGGTGTTCGCACTCGGTCTCGCCTCGGGCCTGGTCTACTTCCTCACCAAACAGGGCATCCTCGACCTCAACGGGCAGAGCCAGGGCATCCTGTTCATCCTGGTTTTCGGCGCCGCCACGGATTACGCGCTGCTACTCGTCTCCAGATATCGAGAAGAGCTGATAGCCGCCGAGGACAAATACGCGGCCATCACACAGGCCTGGCGCGCGACGATCGAACCGGTCGCCGCTTCGGCGGGTACGGTCATCGCCGGCGTCCTGTGCCTGCTGCTGTCCGATCTGAACTCCAACAAGAGCCTGGGCCCGGTGGCCGCCATCGGCATCGTCGCGTCGTTCCTGGCGTCGATGACGTTCCTGCCCGCGGCCCTGGCGCTGCTCGGCCGCACTGCGTTCTGGCCGCTGAAGCCCAAGTACGCGCCCGACGCCTCGGCCGACGGCGGCGCCACCCACCGGCTGTGGAAGCGCATCGCCGACCGCGTGGCCGCCAGGCCTCGCGCCATCTGGGCGGGCACGCTGATCCTGCTGCTCATCGGCGCCGCCTTCGCGCCCATGTTCAAGGCCGACGGTATCGCCTCGACCGACTTCTTCATGGGCACCGTCGAATCCGTCGAGGGCGCCGAGATCCAAGCCGAACACTTCGACGCGGGCAGTGGCGCGCCCACCTACATCATCACCGATCAGGGCAACGCCACCGCGGTGCTCGAGAAGGTCCGGTCCACCGATGGTGTCGCCTCGGCCGAGGTGCTCACCGAGGGCGACAACCCGGTCGTGCACGACGGGAAGGTCGCGATCACCGCGACTCTCACCGACAACGCCGACTCGCTGGCCGCCCAGGACACGGTCACCGACATCCGAAACGCGGTCGGTGACGTCCCGGACGCCGACGCCATCGTCGGCGGCACCACCGCCATCGACCTCGACACCCGCGAGACGTCGATCCACGACCGCAACCTGATCATCCCGATCGTCCTGATCGTGGTCTTCGTGATCCTCGTGGCACTGCTGCGCAGCATCGTCGCGCCCGCCATCCTGCTCGCCACGACGGTGCTGTCGTTCGCGACGACCCTGGGCGTCGCAGCATTGTTGTTCAACGGTCCGTTCGGCTTCCCCGGAGCCGATCCGGTGGTTCCGCTGTTCGCCTTCGTCTTCCTCGTCGCGCTCGGGATCGACTACAACATCTTCCTGATGACTCGCGTACGGGAGGAGGCGTTGCGGCACGGGACCCGCCTGGGCATGATCCGGGGCCTCACCGCCACGGGCGGCGTCATCACCTCGGCCGGTGTCGTGCTCGCCGCGACCTTCGCCGCGCTCGCGGTCATCCCGCTGCTGTTCCTGGCACAGGTGGCGTTCCTCGTCGCCTTCGGCGTCCTCATCGACACGCTGATCGTGCGGACACTGCTGGTACCGGCCCTCACCCTCGACATCGGCAAGCGGATCTGGTGGCCGAGCGCACTCGCCAGATCCGACCCGTCGCCGGTAAATGGCTCTGCGACAACGGAGTTGGCCGATTCCACGACTGCCCAACCTGGAAAGGGTTAGCGTCGGGGTATTCCCACTTCCCGAGTGTCTGGCTGGTGATCCCATGACTGTGATCGAACACAAAGCAGAAGGCCGCCAGGACTTCTCGTCGTTGCGACAAGGCGGTCTCAACTGGGACTCATTTCCGTTGCGGCTCTTCATCAAAGGCAACTCCCGCTTCTGGGACCCGATGGCCATCGACTTCTCCCAGGACGCGCAGGACTGGGTGGAGCTCACCGACGAACAGCGGCGCAGCGCCACCTATCTCGTGAGTCAGTTCATCGCCGGCGAGGAGGCGGTGACCCAGGACATCCAGCCGTTCATGAAGGCGATGGCCTCCGAGGGCCGGTTCGGCGACGAGATGTACCTCTCGCAGTTCTGCTTCGAAGAGGCCAAACACACTCAGGTGTTCCGCATGTGGATGGACGCCGTCGGCCTCACCGGCGACCTGCAGTCGTTCGTCGCCGAGAATCCCTTCTATCGTCGGCTCTTCTACGAGGAGCTCCCCGCGTCGCTGCACGCCCTCGATCACGACCCGTCGCCGCGGAGGCAGATCCGCGCCAGCGTCACCTACAACCACGTCATCGAGGGCAGCCTCGCGCTGACCGGCTATCACGCCTGGCAGAAGGTCTGCACCCGTTACGGCATCTTCCCCGGCATGCAGAAGCTCATCCGGTTCATCGGTGACGACGAGCGCCGCCACATGGCGTGGGGTACCTTCACGTGCCGTCGGCATGTGGCAGCCGACGACTCGCTCTGGGACGCCGTCGGCGAACGCATGAACGAGCTGCTCCCGCTGGCACTGGGCATGATCGACTGGGTCGACCAGCAGTTCGACGAACAGCCCTTCGGCCTCGACAACGACGAGTTCCTCGCCTACGCCGCCGACCGCGCCAACCGTCGGCTCTCGGCGATCGAATCGGCCCGCGGACGCCCGGTCGCCGAGATCGACCTCGACTATTCGCCCGAGGTCCTCGAGGAAGAGTTCGGCGCGGACGACGCGGTCAGGTTGCAGACCTGAACTGAGCCCGCCGCTGGTTGAGCAGGTGAGGAGCGAAGCGACGAGCCGTGTCGAAACCACCTGGTGACTCGACACCGCAGGCCATCACGCCCTGTTCGCGTCGAGGTCGACGAGCCGCGAACTCCGTGCTTCCACCAGCCGGCGGTTGTGGCTGACCAGCACCATCCCGGCGCCGTCGTCGACCATGTCCTGAAGCAGTGCGATCACCCCGCGCGCGGAGACGGGGTCGAGCATGGCGATCGGTTCGTCGCACAACACGAATCGAGGGGCCTGCACCACCAGCCGGCCGAGGCACGCGCGTTGCAGCTGGCCGTCGCTGACCTGTGCCGGGTAGCGGTCGAGGAGCGCGGGGTCGAGTCCCACCTTCCGCGCGACCGAGCCCACGTCACAGGTACGTCGCGAGATGGCGGCCGGCTCGGCAACGATTCGCCGCAGAGTCCAGCGAGGGTTGGTGACCAGTCGCGGGTGCTGGGCGAGCAGGCCGATGTCCCCGGCCGCCCGACGATTCCCGGGTGGCCGACATCCCTGCCGGTCGACGCTGCCCGCGGCCGGCGGGACGAGTCCGGCGAGGATGCGCAGCAGCGTCGTCTTGCCACTGCCCGATCGTCCGACGACACCGGTGATGGACCCCGACTCCACCGATACGTCGAGGCCGGCGAACACCTCGGTCTCGCCGTATCGCGCGCTCAGCCCGGTGCCCACCAGGGCGCCGGAGCCGAGGATGCGACCGGTTTCGGAGGTCGTCACGACGCCTCCAGGAAGAACTCGGCGACGTAGGGATCGTCGGACCGGAGGATGTCGGCCGGTTCGCGGTGTTCGACGATCCGTCCGGCGCGCATCACCGCGATCGAGTGGCACCCCCGGCGCAACGCCGCGATGTCATGGGTGATGACGAGCACGGCGGCGCCGTTGCCCGCCGACTCGGCGAGGAGGTCCCAGATCCCGGCGGCGAGGTCGGGGTCGAGTGCGGAGGTGGGCTCGTCGGCGACGATCACCTCCGGGTCGCCGGCCATCGCGGCAGCGATCGCAGCCCGCTGGGCCATGCCGCCGGAGAGTTCGTGCGGAAACAGATCCAGCGCCGAGGGATCGAGGTGAACCCGACGGCACAGCCGGGCAGCGTCGTGGGGACCGTCGAGGGTCGCGATGACCTCGTCGAGCTGGGAGCCGAGGGTGCGCACCGGCGTGAACGACGACGCGGCCGACTGCGGCACGAGGCCGACGCGGTGCCCGCGCAGGGCGGCCCAGCGGCGGCCGCTCCCGTCGAGCTCGTCACCGGTGAGCGCCGCCTCGCCGATCGTCACCGTGCCGAGCGCCGTCGCCCCCGGAGGGAGCAGCCCGCAGAGCGCCGAGGCGACCATCGACTTCCCGCAACCCGATTCGCCGACCAGCGCGGTCATCGTTTCGGCAGGGAGATCGACGGTGATGTCGTCGAGTACCCGCACGGCGCTTCGCCTCCACCGCTGCCGGATGTCGATGTCGACGGTCAGGTGCTCGACCTGCGCGCCGTTCATCGCCACACCTCCCCCGCCGGCGGGAGCGATACCCGCCGTAGCGACGACGCCGCCGCAGCGCACGCGAGCGCGGTGATCATCAGTGCGACACCCGGAACGACGAGCGTCCACCAGGCTCCGGTGAGGACGTCGCCACGTGCCTGACCGAGCAGCGTGCCGAGGCTCGCCTCGTCCGGCGAGAGTCCCACACCCAGGAACGACAGGGTCGTCTCATGCCAGACCGCATGCGGGAGAAGCACTGTCAACGCGACCAGAACCTGTCCGCTCACCGCGGGCAGGAGGTGGCGGGTGGCGATGAACGTGCGGGAGGCGCCGGCCAGCCGGGCAGACTCCACCCAACCAGCCGAGGTTGCCTCGAGGAGTTCGGCACGCACGACGCGGGCGACGGCGGGCCAGTGCGTGAGTGCGATGGAGGCGATGATCGCGACAGGTTCGCCGCGCCACATCGCCGCGATCACCACACCGACGACGAGGTGCGGTAGTGCATTGACACCATCGACGACGCGCATCACGATCGCGTCGGCCCAACCGCCCACGGTGACCGACGCGAGGCCGATGACCACGCCCAGCGCTGTTGCGAGCAGGGCACACGCGATCGCGATGAGCAGGGAGATGCGGAGACCCTCGGCGGTGCGGACGCCCAGGTCGTACCCGGAGTGGTCGGTGCCCAGCAGCGCCTCACCACCGGGCGCCCGCAACGACTTCGAGAAATCGGCGGTCTGGTCGCCGGCCAGCAGCGGCCAGCCGATCGCGATCAGTGCGACCGCTCCGAGCACGACCCAGGGCGCGATCATCTTCACGCGGAACGCGATGACGACGCGGCGACTCTCTGTCGCTGCGTCCGGTGACGGCCTGGTCGGTGGCGGCGTGGTCGGTGGTGCGGCGACGTCTCGTCGCAGGATGGTCACGCGCGCAGCCCGATCCGCGGGTCGATCCAGACGGCTGCGCCATCGGCGAGCGCCGAGCCGACGAGCACGAGGATCGCCGACCCGACGGCGAGTGCAGCCAGCAACGAGAAATCCAGTGCCACTGCCGACTCGACGAGCGCCTGGGCGAGACCGGGCCATCCGAAGACGGTCTCGACGATCGCGGCGCCGGCGATGAGTTCGGGGAGTCGGGTGCCGAGCAGTGCCAGTGTCGGCAACACCGACACGGGCGCGATGTGCCCACGCAGCAGCGCCCACCCGCCGATGCCGCGCGCCCGGGCCGCACGCACTGCATCGGAGGCGGAGGCGTCGACGACCGCCGACCGCATGGTCAGCAGCAGCCACGGGATCATCGAGATCGTGAGCGCCAGGTACGGCAGCACGCCATGGGTGACCAGGCCGCCGATCGAATAGTCCTCGCCGGGGCGCCGGGCGCCCGAGGTCGGGAACATCCCCATACCCACCGCGAAGACGCTGACCAGGACCAGCGACACCACGAAGGGCGGGGTGGCGGCCAGCAGCGCGGCCATCGCGGTGCACGCGCGGTCGAGCAGACCGCCACGGCGCATGCCGATGACAGCACCCAGGACGATCGCGATCAACGCTGCGGTGACCAACGCGGCCAACGACATCGCGAATGTGAACGGCATCCGCTCGACGATCACGTCGGCGACCGGGTCCTTGAGCGTCGACGACCAGCCCAGGTCGCCGTGGAGCACCGCGCCCCACCAGTCCCACCACGCGTGCAGCCAGTGCTGGTCGAGATCGTAGGCCTCGGTCACCGCATCACGCTGGGACTGCGTGGCGTTCTGGTAGTTGTCGCCGAGGTGTGCGGTCAGCGGATCGAACGGCGACGCCGCGGCCACCGCGAAGATACCCAGCGACACCAGGATCGTCGTCGGGATCATCAGCGCGATCCGGCGCAGGAGGAGCCGTCCGGTCGCCCGCAACCGCGAACGACGGCGGTCGTGCGGGCTCCGCGCGCCGGTGCCGGTGACCGGCGGCGTGGTGGTCCCAGACGCGGTGACCCCAGGCGTGACGACCGCGGTCATGACTTCGGTTGCCATGACGGGAGATTCCACCACGGCCCCCACGTGACACCGTGTGAATGGGGTTCCAGGATCGGGGCGTCGTGTTGCCATCCGGCACTGCGCGCGGCGTAGGTGTGGTGCAGGAAGGCGAGGAACACATACGACGGCTGCTCGGCGTAGATCTGCTGGATCCGCCGGTACCGCTCGTCGTTCTCCGGCCCGGGTGCGGATTCGCGCGCCTCGTCGAGAAGGGCGTCGAGGCCGGGTGCGGTGAAGTTCCCCGGATTGGAGTACGGCGACGAATCGGCCACGCGCGTGTGGAGAGTGTCGTAGACCTGTGAATCGATGCTGTACGGCGTCGCACCGCCGCCGAGGAGCACACCGGCGGTGGTCATCTTGGTCTCGATCTCGTCCCAGCTGGTCCCCCGGGTCAACGCCTCGACACCGATCTTCTTCATCTCGGCCGCGAACGCCACCGCGAGGTCGCGACGCAGGGTGTCCTGAGCGTTGTAGAGCAGCGGGAACGATGCGCGGTCGGCACCGCGGGTGCGGATGCCGTCGGGTCCGGTTCGCCATCCGGCGGCGTCGAGCGCCGCGCCCGCCGCGGTCGTGTCGTAGGCGAACTGGGTCTGCTCGTCGTAGACGGCGTCGCCGTACACCGAGGCGATCGGGGTGCTGGCCGCCTCGCCCTTACCGCTGAGCACATCGTCGACGACGGCCTGGCGGTCCACACCGAGGTTCATCGCGCGCCGAGCCGCCGGGTCTGCGGTGAACGCGTTGGCGCTCGGCAACGAGATGCCCCGCCAGTCCGCGGATTTCACCGCGACGACGTCGATTCCCGCCCTCCCGGTGAGGCTGTCGGCGAGGCGCGGGGGCAGCGCCGCCCCGTCGATCTCGCCGGCCCCGATCCGTTGCGCCCTGGTGTTGTCGTCGGGCACGTAGGTGTAGACGATCCGGTTCACCGAAGGTGCGGTGCCCCAATAGTTCTCGCGGGCAACGAGTATCGCCTGATCCGGCTCGAGAGTGTCGAGGCGGTAGGCGCCGGTGCCGACCGGTGCGGTGTTGAGTGACCATTCGGCGGCCGGAGCCGCCTGCACCTCCTCCGACGGCACGATCCCGAGCAGCAGGTACGGCGACGGGTCGGCGTCGGTGTCCATCCGGACCGTGATCGCCTCGGGCCCATCGGCTTCGATGTCGACGATCGGCGCGAAGTCGGTCGAGATCTCCGACGCCACCTGCGGGTCGACGACAGCACGGTAGGTGGCTATGACATCGGCGGCGTCGAAGCTGCTGCCGTCGGAAAAGGTGACCCCGCTCCGCAGTGGCACCCGCCAGGTCCGCGGCGCGGTGCGCTCGGGCGTTGCGGCGGCGAGTGCGGGCACCAGGTCGGGTACGCGGTCGTCTCCGTCGGCGGCCGGGATGAGCAGGCCGTCGTAGATCGGTGAGACACCGAGCTGGGCATAGCCGAGCATCGGGTTGAAGGCGCCGAGTTCCTGACCTTCGCCGAGCACGATCTGGTCGGTGGCCGTGGCGGAGTCCGACGAGGAGCATCCCGCCGCGGCGGACACCACCAGCAGGACCATCGCTCCGGTGAGCGCGAACACGCGCCTGGACCGCCGGGACCGGGGTCGCGCAACACGTGTCGTCATTCACACATGTTCGCACAGACATGCATTTGCCGTCTGCACAACGGTGATGAACGATTGGGGGCACCGGCGAGACGAGGAGGACTGCGTGACCGATTTCGATGCGGAGTCGTGGGCGGCGAGATTCACACTGCTCAGCGATCCGACCCGACTGCGCCTCGTCGCCGAGATGCACGCACGCCCGGGTTCGACGGTCACCGAGCTCGCCACCGCCACCGGGATCACCGAGAATGCGGCGTCGCAGTCGATCCGGAAGTTGCGAGCCCAGGGGTGGGTGAGATCAGAGAAGGCGGGCCGGATGGTCCACTACGAGGTCGTCGGCGACGCGATCGTCCATCGCATCCTGCACGACATCATCGGAGTCGGCCATATTTCGCCCGGTCAGCACGCTGATCACACCCATGCGGTGACAATGGATTAGAACACGTTCTAGTCTTGTCGCTGTGGATGTCACCTTCGATGCAACCAAACGGGAACTGACGACCGACCAGGGCACGCTGCGCTATCACGAGGCCGGCGACGCCGACGCGCCGCCGCTGATCCTGCTGCACGGCTCCGGCCCGGGCGTGACGGGCTGGCGCAACTATCGCGGCAACCTCGGCCACTTCGCGCAGACGCACCACTGCTACGTGATCGAGTTCCCCGGCTTCGGCGTGAGCGATGCCGTCGAAGGTCACCCGGTCCTGACCGCCGGCGGTTCGGTCATCCGTTTCATGGATGCGCTCGGCATCGACTCGGCGGCGATGATCGGCAACTCGATGGGCGGCGTCGTCGGCGTGAACCTGGCCATCAAGAAACCCGACCGGGTCGAGAAGCTGGTCACCATCGGCGGCGTCGGTCCGAATGTGTTCAGCCCCAGCCCCAGTGAGGGTCTGCGTCTGCTGCAGGAGTTCACCGACAACCCAGACAAGGACAAGCTGGTCCGGTGGCTGAACTCGATGGTCTTCGACCGCTCGCTCGTCACCGAGGAGCTCATCGAGGAGCGATGGGAAGCCGCCATCAATCCCGACGCCCACAAGACCGCGCAGATGATGTACGGCTCTGCAGCTTTCGAGATGCAGCAACAGTTCATGGCCGCCTCGGACAACCCGCCGTACTGGGCGTCGATGCACAAGGTCGCCTGCCCCACGCTGCTGACCTGGGGCCGCGACGACCGCGTCAGCCCACCCGACATGGCGATGGTCCCGATGCGCCTCATCCCCGACGCCGAGCTCCACATCTTCCCGAAGTGTGGTCACTGGGTGATGATCGAGGCCAAGGAGGCCTTCGAGTCGGCGGTATCGGCCTTCCTGAGTCGCTGATCTCGTTCGGCGGGCCCCCTCGAGGCGCCCGCCGACGGCACGATCACACATGCCTGGACGACAGCAGGTATCCGAAGGCCAACGCGAACACACCCGGGCCGACGCGCACCAGGTGATCGTGCGACACCGCCGTGTCGAGGTCCTCATCGGACAGCCCGGCGCGCAGGGCGTCCTCGCGCAGGATGAGGCCGGTTGGGTCTGGGGGAATCAGGTTCACGATTTGTTCGACGCAGCAAGGCGGCAACGGGTTCCCACCCGCTTGTCTCACAGATAAATCCGTTGCACCCGTGGGCGCCCCGCTGGCATAGTTCCCATTCGGCACGAGGACCAGCAGGCCGGAGCGGGATACCGCGAAGTGTTTCTGCGCGTCGGAATCCTCGTCCGCCTCCAGATGGCAAGGGATACATCCCGAGCAGGTTCGAGTCCTGACACGGCACCGCTCCCGGGAGCACGGGCCTGGTCGGTTCTGCGGTCGTCGTCCGGGTCGTTCGCGACCCCGCGACGCACCCCACCGGCCGGCCCGCCCGCGAGCGGTGTCGCCATCCGAATTTTCTGACCCGACAAGCATTGCGACGCAACGGAAAGGAGGATCGCCATGCTGTTCCACAACCGAATCACCGTCCCACCGGGCCACACCGTGCTGGCGTACCGGGGCGCGGAAGTCCAGACGCTGCCCACCGGTCGTCACCGCGTACGCAAGCCCGACGCAACGCTGAGCGTCGACCTGCGTGAGCGCCTGATCCAGGTCGCACCGCAGGAGATCCTCACCGCCGACTCCATGGCGGTCCGCATCTCAATGACGTTGCGCGCCAGAGTGATCGATGCCGTGGCATTCGTCGAGCGGGCCTCCGACCCGATCGGCGCGGTATACTTGGCCGCCCAGATCGCGCTGCGTGAGGTCTGCGCCGGCGTTGCGTCGGACGATCTCGTGCGGCGCGGCGACTCTGTCGACGTCGAACCGATCCGCGTCGCCGCGGCACAGGTCGCGGGGACCGTTGGGATGGAAGTCCTCGAGGTCGTCGTCCGCGACGTCATCGTCCCGGCCGAAGTCCGCAGTGCCGCACTCGAGGTGATCACCGCCAAGACCCGCGGTCTCGCAAAGTTGGAGGCGGCTCGGGCGGAGACCGCCGCCCTGCGCGCATTGGCCAACGCGGGCCGGTTGCTCGACGCCCACCCGGCACTGGCGCAGCTGCGCCTCGTCGAGGCCGTGCCCTACGGCGCGCGGGTCGTCCTCAGCGTCGGCGGCGCCGAGGTGCCGTCGGACGACTGAGTTACGCTCACCGGATCCGTTCCCGCTCACCCAGATCATGTGAGCGGGAACGGATATCGTGAGCGACCGGTGTAGATGGAACCGAAGAGCGCCCCGCTGCGTCGAAGTACCCATGCTGATGTTCCCCGCCGACCGGTTCGGACTCCTCCAGCGCGACGCGGCGCTCCGTGCCGGGTTCTCCGACGAGGAACTGTCCGGTTCCCTGGCCCGCGGCGAGCTGATCCGTGTGATCCCGGGTGTTTGGATCGCCGCCACCGATCAGCCCACGGGTGCGGATTCGGCCGAGAAGCGGCATCGCCTCCGCGCTCTCGCCACCGCCGCCTCGGAACGGGCGGACGGACACCCCCTCAGTCATACCTCCGCAGCCGCGGTGCTCGGTCTCCCCATGCTCGATCCCGACCTGTCGCTCGTCCACGTGACCACCGGTCGCACTTCGGGCGGGTCCATCCGAGCACAGCGACATATCCACGCCGCGCCACTCGACCCCGCCGAGATCGTCCAGATCGACGGCGTTCGCGCGACCTCGATCGAGCGCACCGCGGTCGACGTCGCCATCATGGGCACCTTTGCGCAGGCGCTGGTCGTCTTCGACGCCGCTCTGCGGCTCGGCGCGGATCGCGAGACGATGAGCGACCTGCTGTCCGGCCGTCGGCGTCGAAGCGCTCGCAACGCCCGACGGGCCATGCCGTTCGCAGACGCCGCGTCGGAAAGCGTCGGCGAATCGTGGAGTCGCGCACAGATGATCGACGCGGGCCTGCCACTTCCCACTCTGCAACGGGAGTTCGTGCTCGGTGGGGCGCGCTACCGCAGCGACTTCGACTGGGACGAATTACTGGTCGGCGAGTTCGACGGTCTGCAGAAATACGGCGCGCTGGTGAAACCCGGTGAGACAACGGCGGACGCGGTCGTCCGCGAGAAGCTCCGTGAAGACCGATTGCGCGCCGCGGGAGTGGTCGTCGTCCGGTGGACATGGTCGACCCTGAGGAAGGGTGAACTCGACGCGCTTCTGCGACCCTGGCTACAGAAGCTCGGCCTCCTCGCCGCCTGACCGTGCGCTCACGTCTTCCGTTCCCGCTCACCCAACTCTTATGAGCGGGAACGGAAAAGGTGAGCGCAAGCAGAAGCCCCGGCCGGAACGAATCCGGCCGGGGCCCTGTTACGTCAGTCTCCCGCCCCCTGAGGCGCGAGGAGCGTCAGCGACGAGCCACGAAGGGTCAGTACTTCTCGCCCTTCGCGGCCTTCTCGACCAGAGAGGCCGGCGGCTCGAAGTGCTTGCCGTACTTCGACGCGAGGTCGCGCGCGCGGTCGACGAAGCCCTGGAGTCCACCCTCGTAACCGTTGATGTACTGGATGACACCACCGGTCCACGCGGGGTAGCCGATGCCGAAGATCGAACCGATGTTGGCGTCCGGCACGGAGGTGAGCACACCTTCGTCGAAACACTTGACGGTCTCGAGGGCCTCGGCGAAGAGCATGCGCTCCTTCATGTCCTCGAGCGGGATCTCCTTGGTGCCCGACTTGAAGTGCTCACGCAGACCCGGCCAGAGCTGGGTGCGCTTGCCGTTCTCGTCGTAGTCGTAGAAGCCCTTGCCGTCCTTCTTGGCGGTGCGGCCGTTCTCGATCATCCAGTCGACGACGGCGTTCGAGCCGTGCTGCGGGAATTCCTTGCCCTCGGCCTTGGCCGCTGTCTCGGTCTCCTTGCGGATCTTCTGCGGCAGGGTCAGGGTCAGCTCGTCCATCAGCTGCAGCGGCGCGGCCGGGTAACCGGCCTGGGTGCCCGCATGCTCGATGAACGCCGGCTCGACGCCCTCGCCGACGGCGGCGATGGCCTCGTTGACGAAGGTGCCGATGACGCGGCTGGTGAAGAAGCCGCGGCTGTCGTTGACCACGATCGGCGTCTTGCGGATCTGCAGGGTGTAGTCGATGACCTTGGCCAGCACAGCATCCGAGGTCTTCTCACCCTTGATGATCTCGACCAGCGGCATCTTGTCGACCGGCGAGAAGAAGTGGATTCCGATGAAGTCCTCGGACCGCTTCACGCCCTCGGCGAGGATGGTGATCGGCAGGGTGGAGGTGTTGGAACCCAGGACGGCGTCGGGCTCGACGATGTCCTCGATCTCCTGGAACACCTTGTGCTTGACCTCGACCGACTCGAAAGCGGCCTCGATGACCAGATCGACACCCTTGAAATCGGCGGCGTCGACGGTCGGGTGGATGCGGGCGAGGAGCGCATCGCTCTTCTCCTGCGTCGACTTGCCCTTGGCGACAGCCTTGGCCTCGAGCTTCTCCGCATATCCCTTGCCGCGTTTGGCGGCGTCGAGGTCGATGTCCTTGAGGACGACCTCGATGCCGGCCTTGGCCGACACGTAAGCAATTGCGGCGCCCATCATTCCGGCGCCGATGACGCCGACCTTCTTGGCGGTGAACTTGTCATAGCCCTCGGGACGCGAGCCGCCGCCGTTGATGTGCTGCAGGTCGAAGAAGAACGCCTTGATCATGTTCTGCGCGACCTGGCCGGTGACCAGCGAGACGAAGTAGCGGGTCTCGACGATGTCGGCGGTGTCGACGTCGACGTAGGCACCCTCAACCGCGGCGGCCAGGATGGCGCGCGGAGCCGGCATGTTGGCGCCCTTGATCTGCTTGCGCAGCAAGGCGGGCAGTGCCGGGAGGTTCGCGGCGAAGGCCGGGTTGGTGGGGGCACCACCCGGGATCTTGTAGCCCTTCTTGTCCCACGGCTGTGCCGCTTCGGGGTTCTCCTTGATCCATGCCTTGGCGGCGGGGATGAGTTCCTCGATGGAGCCGACGACCTCGTCGACCAGGCCGGTCTCCTTGGCCTTGGTCGCGTTGAAGCGCTGGCCCTGGAGCAGGACGCCCATGAGTGCGTTCTGGATACCCAGCAGACGCACGGTACGGACCACGCCACCGCCGCCGGGCAGCAGGCCGAGGGTCACCTCGGGCAGACCGACCGCGAGGCCCTTGACGTCCGCGGCCACGCGGTAATGGGTGTGCAGCGCTATCTCCAGGCCGCCACCGAGGGCAGCACCGTTGATGGCGGCGACGACCGGCTTGCCGAGGGTCTCGAGACGACGCAGCACCTTCTTCATGCCGTTGGTCGTCTCGGTGATCTGGGTGGCGATCTCCGCCTTCGAGACGTCCTTGCGGTCGCTCGTCATGTCCTTGAGGTCGCCACCGGCGAAGAAGGTCTTCTTCGCGGAGGTGAGCACGACACCGGTGATGTCGTCCTTCTCGGCCTCCAGGCGGTCGACGGTCGCAGCCATCGACTCCTGATAGAGCGCGTTCATCGTGTTGGCGCCCTGGTTGGGGTCGTCCATGGTCAGGATGACGACGCCGTCGGCGTCTTTCTCCCAGTTGATCATGTTGTCACTCATTGTGTTTCGCAGAGTTCTTTCTCGTGAAGTGGCAGGGCCGGGAGGGTCAGAGACGCTCGATGATGGTTGCGACGCCCATGCCGCCACCGATGCAGAGGGTGATCAGGCCGTAGCGGCCGCCGGTGCGCTCGAGCTCGTCGAGGCAGGTGCCGTAGATCATCGCGCCGGTCGCGCCGAGCGGGTGACCCATGGCGATCGCGCCACCGTTGACGTTGACCTTCTCGTGCGGGATCTTCAGATCCTTCATCCACTTCATGACCACCGAGGCGAAGGCCTCGTTCAGCTCGAAGACGTCGATGTCGTCGACGGTCAGTCCGGCCTTCTTCAGCGCCAGCTCGGTGGCCGGGGTGGGGCCGGTGAGCATGATGGTGGGCTCGCTGCCGACTTCGGCGAAGGAGACGACGCGGGCGCGCGGGGTCAGACCGTTGCGCTTGCCTGCCTCTTCGCTGCCGACGAGCACCAGGCCCGAGCCGTCGACGATGCCGGAGCTGTTGCCGCCGGTGTGGACGTGGTTGATCTTCTCCACGCTCGGGTACTTCTGCAGGGCGACGTCGTCGAAGCCTGCCATGTCGGCGAGGGCGGCGAAGGCGGCCTTCAGCTTGCCGAGGCTCTCGACGGTGCTACCGGGACGACGATGCTCGTCGTGGTCGAGGATGGTGACCCCGTTGATGTCCTTGACCGGGACGACCGACTTGGTGAAGTAGCCACTGTTCCAAGCCTTTTCGGCGCGGGCCTGCGACTCGGCGGCGTAGGCGTCGACGTCTTCGCGCGAGAAGCCCTCCATGGTGGCGATCAGGTCGGCGCCGATGCCCTGGGGGACGATGTAGTGGTCGTATGCGGTTGCGGGGTCGGTGAAGAGCGCACCGCCGTCGCTGCCCATCGGGACGCGCGACATCGACTCGACGCCACCGGCGAGAACCAGGTCGTCGAAGCCGGAGGCGACCTTGGCCGCGGCGAGGTTGGTGGCTTCGAGGCCCGAGGCGCAGAAGCGGTTGATCTGGGTGCCCGGAACGGTCTCGGGGAGTCCGCTGTTGAGCGCTGCGGTGCGTGCGATGACCGCACCCTGCTCGCCGACCGGCGAGACGACACCGAGGATGACGTCGTTGACGTCGGCAGGGTCGAGGCCACCGTGGCGGGCCAGGAGCTCGTTGATCAGCCCGGACACGAGGTCGACCGGCTTGACGCTGTGCAACGCACCGCCGCGCTGCTTGCCACGAGGCGTACGGATTGCCTCGTAGATGAATGCTTGATCAGGCACGAAAGTGTTCCTTTCACACGAACCACGAATTGGTTACCCACCGAGGCTAACCCGGAATAACCTATTTGGCTATACCCAGTGGTCAAGCGGAGGGTGATCGGTGGAATGTGCGCTATGGTCTGTTCACCATGCCTGACCGCAAACCCGCCACCCGAGCCCGGGGCGCCGACCGCAAGCGACAACTCGTCGACTCAGCGGCCGCGCTCTTCCTCCAGCGCGGGTATCCCCAGGTGTCGCTGGCCGACATCGCCCGGTCGGCAGGGGTCACCGCTCCGTCGGTGTATCGGCATTTCGACGACAAGCAGTCACTGCTCGCCGCCGCCGTCCTCGCCGGCGTCGACGATCTCGAGGCGTGCACCGACCGCGCCCTGGCCGACGGTCACGACGCGGCGTCGCTGATCTCGACGGTGTGCACGCTGGCCGTGCAGCGCCCGCAGACCGCGTCGTTGTGGCGGTGGACCAGCAACTACCTCACGACCGAGCAGAACAGGCAGGTCGCGGTGCGGACCCGCGAGGCGATCGGCCGCTGGGCCGCGGCACTCTCCGCCGAACGGGACGACCTCACCGACCGCGAAGCGGTGCAACTCGCGTGGGCACTGCTCAGTGTGAGCGGCAGCCTCACCGTGCACCACACCCGCATGTCGAGCGCCCGCGCGCGTGACGAGATCGAGACACTCATCCGCCGACTCGTGGAGCTCCGACCGTCGGCCGCGCCACCGCTCGACGCGGCGCCCGCGGTTGCCGGCGTCACCCGATCGCGCCGTGACGAGATCCTCGACGCCGCAGCCGGTTTGTTCGCCGAGCGCGGTTACACCGACGTCGGGGTCGACGAGATCGGCGCCGCGGTGGGTATCGCCGGACCCAGTGTCTACAAACATTTCCCGTCCAAGCTGGCCATCCTGGTCGCCATCGGCCAGCGCAGCGGCGCGCGCCTGGAAGCCGGGGTGATGGCGGCCTATGCGGCGACCTCGGACCCGGCGAAATTGCTTGCCACCCTGGTGGACTCGTACGTGAACGTGATCACCAGCACCCCCGACCTGTCGGTCAGCTTCAACAATTCGCCGGTGCTTGCCGGCCAGGCCAGCGCCACCGACCTCGTCGACGTGCAGCGTCGCTATGTCGCGCGCTGGGTCGATCTGCTCACCCAGGTCGATCCCGGCCTCAAACGCGATCAGGGCGCAGTCGCCGTGCACGCCGCGCTCTCGATCGTCAACGACGCCGTACGGATGCGGCGGGGCGCCCACAGTCCGCAGTTCGCGGCCCGGATGGCGTATCTGATGAAAGGCGTACTGGCGATCTGACACACAACACCGCTCGCGGCGCCACGGAGTAGGGGACACTGTTCGCATGTACGAGACCTCCCCGACATCCGAGATCTCCCCGATGACCGAGCCCCGTTACACCCGTGACGAGTTGATCGCCGAGCTCGACATGTCTCCGGAGTTCGCGGAAAAGGCCTGGAACGCCTTCGGTTTCGCGCGTAGATCTACCCCGGACAAGGTCTTCACCGACGCCGACCTGGCTGCGCTCCGGTTGTTCACGGCGTCGTCGGCCGCGATGCCCGAAGGCACCCAGATCGCCATGGCCCGCGCCATCGGACAGACGATGGCCCGCCTGACGGAGTGGCAGGCCGATCAGCTGCGTGAGATCGCCGACGACCCCGACTTCCCCTGGGACCTGGAACAGATGAGCAACGCGCTGGGCCAGATCCAGCAGTTGATCTGGCGACGACACATGGCGCTCGCGCTCGAGCGGCACGCCGAACACTCGACCGACGAGAAGATCGACCTCATCGTCGGCTTCGCCGACATCGTCGGATACACCAGCCTGTCTCGGCGGATCGACATGCAGGACCTCGAACGACTGCTCGGTTCATTCGAGGACGACACGTTCGACGTGGTCGTCGATCACGGTGGCCGCGTGGTGAAGACCCTCGGCGATGCGGTGATGTTCACCTTCGACGATGCCGTGGCCGCCGCCAGCGCCGCCGTCGACATCCATCGGCTCTCCGAAGACGACAACCTGCCACCGCTTCGCGTCGGGCTCGCTCGCGGCGCAGTCCTGTCCCGGCTCGGCGACGTCTTCGGCGAACCCGTCAACATAGCGTCGCGGCTGACCAGTTCGGCCCGCCCCGGAACCACGCTGGTCGACGACACGATCGCCGGTCAGCTCGCCGATGACGACCGCTTCTACCTGAAATCGATTCCCTCCCTGCGTGTCCGGGGTTACAAACACCTCAGGGCTCGTGTGCTCGAGGCGCACCGAGACGGTCCGCTCGTCGATTGACCTCCAGACTTCATCTCGACTGCCAGACCTCGATCGAAGTCTGGCGGTCGAGATGAGGTCCACTGGTCCTGTGGACACTCTCCGGCCGATATCACGCTGCTGGTTTAACCTCACCGGAGTACGTCGATGGTGGTTCATTCAGTCATAAGGGGGAAGCTTTGCCGGACTTGATCGTCGACCCGGCAGCCGTCGGGGCGGCCGCTACCGAGATCTCACGCTGCGCGTCGCGGCTGATGTCGCTCGAACTGACATCGCATGCGGGACTGGAGGGAACCGCCTCCACATTCAGCCGGCTCTCCGGCCAGTTCGCCGGCGCGTCGAGCGACATGTCGGCCGTGGCCTCGAGCGCCGATGAGCGGGTCGCCGAGTCGCTGGCCAATGTGTCCGGCACCGTGTCTGCGTTCTCCGAGCTGGTCCTCGGAGCCAAGAACACGACGGTCGAGACCGATCATCACAGCGCGGGGCAGATCAAGGACGCCGTTGCCTACCCCGCCCGACAGGGCGGTCAGCAGACAGATCACGTCGTCCCGCTGAGTGTTCTGTTGTCGGTGCAGTAGGCCATGCCGCCGAGCCACAACGACGTCCGCTCCTGGAATCCCGAAACCATGGCGTCGATCGCGAACGGAATCATGCGGCTCCAGGCTCATTTGGAGATCGAGGCCCCCAAAGCCGGAAATCCCGTGCTCGACCTGACCGGAGCACAGTGGACGGGAGAGGCACGCGGCCCGGCCGATGATCGCGCGGCCGGGCTCACACGCTGGATCCGCAGCGTCGCCGACGAATACGGCGACTTGGCGGCCGCGCTCCGAGCCGGGCAGCAGAACATCCGCGGTGCGATGACGGCGCTCACCAACCGAACGGATCTCGCCGATGCCGACGGCTACATCCTGGACCGGGGTAGCCGGGAGTACACGGTCAACTTCGACGCAGCACGGGCACCGGAGGGCGCCGAGTACGACGCCGGCGTCGAGTACGAGCACCACGCTGCGCTGCTGGCGCTCGGAACCGCAGCCGACGACGCCGTCACCGCTACCCGGGACGCGATCAACTCCGCACTCGGTGAACTCGGCGGCATGACACCTGACGCCAACGCGGTCAACCGCGGAGTCGTCGATTCGAGTCTCGCCGCAAGCGATGCAGCCGCTGTACGCACTGGGACGGCCACTCCCGAACAGCGCGGGCGCTTCCTCCGAGCGATGGATCTGACGCCGGAGCAGTTGGAGATGTTGAAGGCAGGACAACCCTCCGACCTGGACCCTTCGCGCCTCCAGTACGTCCTCGGCGCTCTGGGACTCGCAGGCATGGACCCCAAGAGCGCTGCTGTGACGGGCGCACTCGGCGCACTAGAGCGTCGCGGGTCCGACATTGAAGACGCGTACGCCCGACAGCGGCGATCTGTGGGACAGGCGGGTATGAGCGCCGACGATGTCGCGCGGTTGAACTCCGTTGGCAAGAACGTGGCCAGAGGTGCCTTCTGGGCCGGCATCGCCTACACCTTCGTCGATGAGGGACTCAAGTACTCCCGCGATGAACAGGACGGCGGCGACACAGCGGCAGCCGTCGTCGGCGCAGTCGGTGGCGGGTACGCGGGCGGCGCGCTGGCGGGCGCCGCCATCGGGTCATTCGCAGGCCCCGTGGGTACCGCCGTGGGAGCGGGGATCGGCGCCGCGCTCGGCAGCCACTACGGCGCGAGTATCGGCAAATGGGTGAAAGGTAGGTTCGACTAAGTGCAGGGTCAGAACTCGCCCGGCGGCCGACAATCGGCTCGTCATCGGGCACAATCGTTTCCGCGTGGGGTTGGCTATTGGGTTGGCGGCCTGAAGACCTACACCCGGAACTTCCTGGTCGCCCTGCCATCCGCCTCGGCGTTCGGTGTCGGCATGTTCATCAGCATCAACATCTTCTCCTGAGAGGACCGATGATCTCCGCCATCGAGTACGCAATCGTCAATCTCGGCAGTACCGCGACGCTCCGGGCGTCCACGCCCGAGCTCGATTTCGTTCCGCCCGCGGCCTGGTACGACCTGGACAACGACACCGCGCACAAGTCGATGGCGAGTCGTGTTCTGCTGCGATCGGAGAATCCGACGCCTGTCTTCGCCTCGAACGTCGTCATCCAGTACTTCGATCTCGGGCAATGTGATGTCATTCGACTGTCCGAGATCGACACGACGCTCGACATCTCGGCATTGGACGAGGCGCATGTGCTGAACCACGCCGCCGATCTCGACGGATACTCGTGTGTCGACGACGGCACGTACCAGGCGGATGGAACCGATCTCCGGATCCGCCGTGCTCAGCTGTCCTACGCCACTGCTTCGGGCAACTCGATGCTCTCGATATTCACCGCCACGACCACCGAAACTACATGGCCCACGACCGAACCCGAGATCAAGGAAATGGAAACGCGTTGGCTCCGGAAAACAACAAACCCAACAAGCAGCGCGAGCTGAGCACCTACTTCAGTGGTCGGTTCTCGATGTTCGTCACCTACCCGATCGTGCTGTTCATCGTCGGCCTTCTCGTCGGTTACCTGATGTCACGGTGACGGATACGATGCAGCTGGTGCGATCCTCGCGGAGTCGATGAGGCGTCGCAGATATCGCTGCGCAACCGTCGCTGAGTGTCCGGGGTTACAAGCATCTCAAGGCCCGTGTCTAGGATGCCCTCCGAGCATCTATGGTGGTTTGCGACATCAATGGGGGATTCATGTCGGACTTGGTTGTAGATCCAGCAGCACTCGACACCGCTGCAACAGACGTCTCGAACTGCGCCTCACGATTGATGGCGCTCGAACTGACGTCGTACGCGGGCCTCGAGGGCACGTCGTCGACGTTCGGCGAACTGGCCGGCAACTTCCGGGGTGCGACGGCCGACATGTCGGTGATGGCGGCCACCGCAGACGAACGCATCTGCACCTCCCTGGCCAATCTGTCCGGCGCAGTTGCGGCGTTCTCAGAGCTGGTGGTGGACGCCAAGGAAACCACCCTGGCGACAGACGTTCAGAGCGCCGGCCGTATCCGGGATGCAGTCCCCTTTCCTGAACGCCAAGGGGAACAGACCCACCACATCGTCCCGCTCTCCGTCCTGCTTTCGGTGCAGTAGGTCGATGCCACCGAGCTATAGCGAGGTGACCTCCTGGAAGCCAGAGGTCATGTCCCAGATCGCGAGCGGCATTGTTCGCCTGCAGGCCCACTTGGAGGTCGAGGCGCCGAAGGCGAGCAACCCTGTCCTGAATCTGACAGGCGCGCAATGGCACGGGGAGGCAAGAACACCGGCTGATGATCGTGGCGTCGGGCTCACCAAGTGGATCAGGCACACCGCCGACGAGTACGGCGACCTCGCGGCAGCACTGCGGACAGGGGCGGCCGACATCCGCGGTGCCATCACGGCACTCGAGAGCCGGACGACCCTGGCAGACGGGGACGGCTACATCCTCGATCGGGGTAGCCGCGACTACACCGTGAACTTCGATCCGGCGCGCGCGCCCGAAGGTGCCGAGTACGACGCCGGGCTCGCATACGAGCACCACTCCGCTCTCGTCGGCCTAGGAACTGCGGCTGATGACACCGTGACGGGGGCTCGGGATGCCATCAACGGTGTACTCGGCGAAATCGGGGCTATGACGCCACCTTCTGTGGCTGCGAACCGAGGGCTCGTCGACCCCAAGCTGGCGGAAAGCGATGCGAAAGCGGTACGCGATGGCACGGCCACCCCCGAACAGCGCGGACGTTTCGAACGCATGACGGCGCTTACGCCGCAACAGTTGGAAGACCTCAAAGCGGGTAGGCCGAGTGGCCTGGACCCGTCGCGAATCGAGTACATCAAGACCGTTCTCGGTGTTGAGGGCGATCTATCCGGGCCGGCGGCCACAGCGGCCATCTCCGCCGCACAGAGACGAGGAGAGGACATCGCCGAGGCCTATCGCCGGACGAGGCGGTCAGTCGGTCAATCGGGCATGAGTCCAGACGACGTCGCACGCATGAACTCTCTCGGCAAGTCGATGGCCAAAGGCTCGTTCATTCTCGGTTTGGGGGTGACGGTTTACGACGAATGGAGCAAGTACGATCGCGACGAGCAAGATGGTGGCGACGCTGCCGCAACCGTCGTCGGGGCGGTCGGCGGCGGAGTGATCGGTGGAGCGGCGGCAGGTGCCGTGGTGGGGTCCTTTGCCGGCCCTGTCGGCACGGCAATCGGAGCCGGGATCGGAGCCGCCATCGGTAGCAAGGCAGGCTCCGACGCGATGAAAGTCGTGAAAGGTTGGTTCGATTGATGGCGCGACACGCTGACTCTGGTGAAAGCGACCCCGAATCTGTGCCGCCGTGGAAACTTCGGTCTGAACACGAGGGTCCGCGCCGAAGGCTGTCCACCAGTTTGTCCGACAGTACGACGAGTTTCATGTTCTGGACACCCTTGGCGTGCCTGCCGTCCGGCCTCACCTTCTTCTTGGGGCTGATGTGTGGGAGTGCGATATCACACTGATCGCTGCAGGGACCTGCACAGACGATGGCGTCTACACCGCACAGGACACCGAATTGCGCGTCCACCGCGCGCAACTGGCCTACCAGACCGCGACGGGGCAGTCGGTCCTCACGATCTTCACCGCCACGACTACCGTGTCCGCGGCGGAAACAGTCCGATCAGAAATTAGAGAAATGGCGGACCAGTGGTTGACGACGACAATAAATGGCGACAGCTGAGCACCTACTTCACCGGCAAACTGTCGATGTTCATCACCTACCCCATCCTGACCTTCTGCATCGGGATTCTGCTCGGGTACCTGGCATCGAACTGACACCTCATCTTCCTGCGGCCCCGATTGACTGACCACTCAACGGGCAACTTGCAGAGTTCATTTCGACGTTGCGATCTCGATCGAAGTCGCATCGTCGAAAGAAGTCGGCCAGTCAACGCTCGGCGACCGCGCTGACCCGTACTTCGCTCGCCTTGACCACCAGCACGACTTGGACCCCGGCGACCAACCCCAGATCCGCGGCCGCCTCCCAGGTGACCTCGGCAGCCACGACCTGACCCCCGGCGTCGGTGTTCACCAGCGCGTGGCCTCCACTCGGGACCACGTCGCGGACGGTCGCTCGCAGCGTGGTTCGCGGACTACCGTGCGGCGCTTCGAGATACACGGCCACGGCGCGCGGTGAGAACGTGGCGGCGGCAGGTGTTCCAGTGCCGAGATCACCAGGCGGTACATCCTCCCCAGTCGTCCCGACCACCCGATTCCCGGCTGCGTCGACGACGGCGTTCGCCTCACCGATCCGACCCACAAACAGATTGAGCCCCGACAGCGAAGCACTGAATCGACTCCTCGGATTGGTCAACACGTCACGCGTAGAACCGGATTCGACGACTTGCCCCTGATCCAGGACGACAATGTCCTCCGCAAGGCCGAGAGCGTCCACCGGATCGTGGGTCACCATGATGGTGGTCCGGCCGCGATCGGCGAGCAGACCGCGCAGCAGTGCACGCAGGCGACTGGCGACGCCGACATCGAGGGCGCGAAACGGTTCGTCCAGCAACAGGATTCGCGGATCAGCGGCCAGCGCCCTGGCGATCGCCACACGCTGTGTCTGTCCACCGGAGAGCTGGTCGGGCTTCCGATCGGCAAGGTCGCCGGCCTCGACGGCGCCGAGCCACCGGGTCACTCGTTCACGGACCTCCGCTCGCGGTAGCCTCTGCGCCGACGGCGCGAAGGCCACGTTCTCCGCGACGCTCAGGTGCGGGAACAGGCGCGCATCCTGCGATAGCAACGCGATGCCCCGCCGGTGCGGCGGAACGAAGGCCCGCGGACCACGAAACACGGAATCCCCGAGCGTTATCCGTGTACCGGAGTCTCCCCGGAGCAGTCCCGCGATCACGCGCAGCATCGTCGACTTTCCTGCACCGTTCGGTCCGACGAGCGCGGTTGTCCGGCTCCCGGCGAACCGATGCTCCACCTGCAACCGTGGGACCGCATTGTCGATGGACACGACCAGATCGTCGCCGTTCACAGCGCTCCCACCCCGCCCCGGCGCCGACGGCTGTGCACACCCACCACGACGACCAGCGAGATCAGAACGAGTATGAGCGACAACGGTATCGCCGCCTGTGGATCATCGATCGCAGACACGTAGATCGCCAGGGGTGCGGTCTGGGTGACACCGGGCGCGTTGCCCGCGAAGGTGATCGTCGCGCCGAACTCGCCCAGCGCACGAGCGAACGCCAGCACGACACCGGCGAGGAGCGACGGCATCACGAGCGGCAGCGTCACGCGCCACAGCGTGCGGCTGGGCCCCGCGCCCAGCGTCGCCGCCACCTCTTCGTACCGCGTACCCACCACGCGCACCGCGCCTTCCACGCTGATCACCAGAAAGGGCAGTGCCACAAAACTCTGCGCCAGCACCACCGCAGCCGTACTGAACGCGATGTCGATCCCCGCCGCGTGCAGGTGCTCGCCGACGATCCCCAGCCGGCCGAACGTGTAGAGCAGCGCGAGACCGCCCACCACCGGCGGCAACACCAACGGCAGCAACACCAGGGAGCGCAGCACGCGGACGATAAGGCCGTCGTACCGCGCGAAGATCATCGCCATGGGCACACCCACAACCAGACAGATGACCGTGCTGACCGTCGCGGTGATCAGCGAAAGACGCAGGGCGTCAATCGATGACGGCGAGGTCACCTGGTCGACGAAGGTGTCCCACGGAGAACGTGCGAGCAGCGCCATGGGCGGCAGGACGATCAGCGCGACCCCGAATGCCGCCAGTCCATACACCCATGCAGGCAGCCCCGCGGGATCGCGGCGGAACAGACCGGGTCGACTCAGGGTCACGGTGGCCCGAACCCGGCGCCGGTCAGGATGGCCTGCCCGTCCGGACCGAGCACCAGCTCGACGAATTGTGCACCGAGGTCCCGGGCATCGGCGCCGGCCAGCGTCGTGATCGGGTAGGTGTTGACCACCGCCGCGAACGCCGGGTCGGCCACGGTGTGCACCTTGTCGCCCGCCGCCCTCGTATCGGTCACGTACACGACCCCCGCATCGGCCTGTCCGGTCGTCACCTTGGTGAGTACGGCGTTCACCGATTGCTCCTCCGACGCCGCGTCTACAGTGACGCCGGTGGTGCGCTCCACCGCCTCGGTTGCGGCCCCGCACGGCTGCGCCGGCTGGCACACGACGGTCGTGACGCCGGGTTCGTCCAGATCCGCGAACGACCTTATGTTCCGCGGATTACCGGGCGCGGTGACGATCACCAGTGTGTTGGTCGCGAAGATCCGCGGGTCGAGTGCCGCCGCGCCGAGTTTCGCCATGTTCTTCTCGTCGGCAGCGGCGAACACATCGGCGGGCGCCCCCTGCTTGATCTGATTCACCAGGGTCGACGACCCGTCGAACGACAGGCTCACGGTCACCCCGTCGTGCCGCCGCTCGAATTCGTCGGCGATCGCGGTGAAGGCTGTCTTCAGCGACGACGCAGCCGACACGTCGAGGGTGGTCGTCGACGTGTCGGCGGAACAGCCGGCGAGGAGGGCCAGCGCGAGTCCGGCCCCGACGACGAACCCCTTCATCGGGTGCCCTTGACCGTCTCCACCATGACCGTGGTCGCCTTGACCACCGCGGTGGCCACCGCACCGGGAGCGAGTGCCAGCTCCCGCGCCGACTGCGCGCTCATCAACGAGGTCACCTCGAACGGTCCGCACTGCAGGGTCACCTGAGCCATCACCCCGTCCATCTGGACATCCGTGACGAGCCCGGTGAACCGGTTGCGAGCCGACCGCGCCACCGCGGCCCCGTCGTCGGGAGCCACCGCGCGTTCCCTGGCCAGCGCGGCGAGCCGCGCCCCGTCGACGGTGGCGACGGAACCCTCATCGGACTGTTCGAGTACTCCGGTGGTGATCCACCGGCGGATCGTGTCGTCACTGACGCCGAGCAGTGCTGCGGCGTCCTTGATCCGAATTGCTGACATCGGTGGATTGTATCCGCATTCACGACGATCAGGGCTTGTGATCACCGCTGACGCGGAATATGGGCCGAGGGCTTGACCTCAAGTCTGGTTGAGGTCCTAGCGTTGGCGGCACGCGAGGCGTCGGAGTTCGCGTCCGCCAGACCGATGAGTTCTGTGAGAGCCGGCGGTCTGCCATCTCGAGACCAACAGGCCCCCGAATGAACCCCGAGAAGTCCCCGGTCCCCACCCTGACGTCCGAAAAATCAGTCGCGACTGTCGGACCCCATCGATAACGTGGAGAAACATGAGCTCAGTCACAGTCCCCGCCACCGCACCGGGCGACGTTGCGACGCCCGACGTCGCCATCGAGGCCATCGACCTCGTGAAACGCTTCGGCGACTTCACCGCGGTCGACGGCGTCAGCTTCACCGTGCCGCGCGGCTCGGTGCTCGGCCTGCTCGGCCCCAACGGGGCAGGCAAGACGACCATCGTCCGCATGATGACCACCCTGTCCCCGCCCACCAGCGGAACGGCACGTATCGCCGGATACGACGTCCGCGAGCAACCGGGCATGGTCCGTCAGAACATGGGCCTGACCGGCCAGGCCGCCACGGTCGACGAGATCCTCACCGGTCGCGAGAACCTCCGGATGATCGGCGGTCTGTACGGGATCGGCCGCAAACCCCTGGCCCGCCGCTCCGAGGAACTGCTCGAACAGTTCTCCCTCGGCGAGGCCGGAGACAAGCAGGTCAAGTCGTACTCCGGAGGCATGCGCCGCCGCCTCGACCTCGCCGTCAGCCTGCTCGCCACACCTCCGGTCCTGTTCCTCGACGAACCGACCACCGGACTCGACCCGCGCAGCCGGTCGGAGTTGTGGGATGTCCTGCGCGATCTCGTCGCCGACGGCACCACGCTGCTGCTCACCACGCAGTACCTCGAGGAGGCCGACCAGTTGGCCGACGACATCGTCGTCATCGACAAGGGCACGATCATTGCCCACGGCACCTCCCTGCAGCTCAAGGAACAGGCCGGCTCGGCCAGCCTCGTGCTGACCGTGTCCCACGCCGACGACCTTCCCGCCGCCGAAGCCCTTCTGAGCAAAAACGGCGCGGAGGTGTTCGTCGACACCGCTGCACGCCGCCTGACCACCGGGGCCGGCGGTCTCGGGGACCTCCCCCGGGTCGCCGCGTGGTTCGACGAGAGCGGCATCGCCGTCGACGACTTCGGACTCGCCCGTCCGAGCCTCGACGACGTCTTCCTGTCCCTCACCGGCCACCGAGCCGAAGACACCGATCACACCATCGACGAGGAGAATCCCTGATGACCACCACTGCACACGCCTCGACGGTGGTCGCGGACAGGCCGCGGACTCACCCGACCACGATCTGGCAGCAATCCTGGATCATGGTCAAGCGCAACATGATCCACACCAAGCGGATGCCGGAGATGCTCTCCGACGTCACGATTCAGCCGATCATGTTCGTGCTTCTCTTCGCGTATGTGTTCGGTGCCTCGATCCAGACCGACAGCGCGTCGTACAAAGAGTTCCTGTTGCCGGGCATCATGGGCCAGACGATCGTGTTCACCGCGTTCATCGTGTCCACGGGCATCACCGCCGACCTGGAGAAGGGCATCATCGACCGCTTCCGGTCGCTGCCCATCCAACGGTCCTCCGTGCTGATCGGACGTAGCATCGCCAGTCTGCTCCACAGTTCCATCGGCATCGTGGTGATGGCCGTGACCGGACTGGCCATCGGCTGGCGCATCCGCGGCTCCTTCGGCGAGGCCGTACTCGCCTTCGCCCTGTTGGTGCTGTTCGGATTCGCGATGATCTGGTTCGGCATCCTCATCGGCTCATGGCTGCGGACCGTGGAGGCGGTCAACGGTTTCATGTTCTCGGTGCTGTTCCCGATCACGTTCCTGTCCAACGCCTTCGTGCCGACCGAGCCGATGCCCACGTGGTTGCAGACGATCGCGGAGTGGAATCCGATGTCGTCGCTGGTTCAGGCGCTGCGCGTGCTGTGGGGCAACGGTCCCGCGTTCGGCTCGGATGCCGCTCTGCCGCTCCAATATCCAGTGATCGCGACCGTGCTCTGGTCGGTCGCGTTGACGCTCGCGTTCGCACCGTTCGCCCTGCGCGCCTACAACAAGCGCACGCAGGACTGAGGAGAACCGCGGAGGCAAATACCCACCCGGACCCGTCCGGCAGCGGCCCGCTCAGGCAGTCAGCGTGATCGCCTGTAGCGGGTCGCTGTAGATCGCGTCGAGCGATACCGCACCGGCGGCCTGCTGCTGCACGGTCGCACCCGAATGGGACACCCGGACATCGCGTTTGGCCACGATGGAGGTCTCCCGGACCGCCTTCGCGACAGTCGGGAGGCTCGTCGGGTAGTCGGTGAAGGCCTGTCCACCCAGGATGATGTGATCCGGGTTGAAGATGTCGGCGATGAGCCCGACGGTACGACCCAGCACCTCGGCGCGTTCCTCCAGCAGACGACGCGCCGTGACGTCACCGGTCCGCGCCAACGCGTGCACCCCTTCGACATCGGCGACCGAAAGGCCCAGGGCCCGAGCAGCTTCCACCACTCCGGTATCACTCACCGCAGGCTCGAGGCGGCCCGTCCGGCGGGGGTCGAGGAGCGTCGTCGCGCCGGTCGGGAAATGACCGATCACCGGCGGACCCGCGGTCGGCGTATGCACCGTGCCGCCCACGCTGAACGCGATGCCCAGCATTTCGCGGGCGTAGAAGTAGAGGAAGCTCGACTGCTGGTCGTCGGGGTTGAGCACGAGCTCGGCCGCGGCCATCGCCTCCACGTGCGACGCCACCGAGACCGGCAGGCCGACGGCCTCGGCGATCGTGCGGCCCACCTGCGCCCCCTCCCAGCCGAGACGTGGATGGTCGACGATGCCGTCTTCGGCGACCCGGCCACCGAGCGCGACGCCGACCCACAGCACACGGCGGCCGGTCCAGCGTTCGGCGAAGCGCCTGGCACTCACACCGATCGCGGCGAGGGCCTCCTCCGGCGTGTCGGCCTCCGGCGTCGGGATCTGGATGGCCCCGACCACTCGGTGAAGGAGATCGTGAGTGGTGATGGCGGTGACCTTGTAACCGATGTGGATACCGAGGGTCAGGAAGTCGGCGAGGTTGACCTCGAACGGGAGGCGCGGACGGCCGATGGCACCGGAGGGCGCGAGATCGGCGCGTTCACGGATGAGCCCCGCCTTGAGCAGCGCGCTGACCTGGCGGTTGACCGTGGAGATGCTGAGCCCGGTGCGCTCGGCGGCATCGTCGCGGAACAGCGGACCGGCCAGGCGGGCGGCTCGGAGGACGAGGGCGGCCGGCTTGGTCGACAGTTCCAGGTGCGGCGTCGCGACGTGCACCCGCTGACCCCCCTTCCCTGCCGCGCGGCGATCGGTGTTCGGGACCGACCGTTCGAGGCCGGCCGTGCGGCCGGGGGCCCGAGTGGGCGGTACGGGAGACAACGGTACGGGTTGGCGGGTGGGCTGCGGACCGCGACGCACCGCTCGGGACACAGGTTGGCGCCGCGCGAGGGGAGCCGGTGCGGTACGCAGATCGCGGGCGGAGAAGTCGGAAAGTGTGCTGGTCATGATCGTCCTCGTCGAAGAACCCGCGAGAAGACCGCGGGCGAAAGTCGGAAAGTGCTCTGGATGCAGAGACTCGCGAAAGCGACACCCGGGAGGAGATGGACTCGAACGGGGGTCGGCTCAGCGCATTCGACGACAACAACAGAGGACACGAGCGAAAGGCAGACGACAGCCCAGCGCGGTGGTCACGAAGGTGACCTCCGGAAGCCTGCGGTCGGCACTCGTCATGCGCATCAAGCTAGCAACGCATCACCGGCCCGGCAACCCGGTTCGGCCGGGGCACCGCGGCGTCCGGCGCCGAGCGCAGTCGCGTTCACCGGCGAGGATAGGCACCTGCGGGCACCGCGGCCCGGGTTGCACTCAGCGTGATCGAAAGCCCGCACGACGCCACGCCCCACCTGCGACAGGCCGCCGAAGCGGACCGGGGTCGGGTTGCCCGCTCGGGTCGAGTCTGTCGGTGCCCGCCGGTAGATTGTGACCATGACCACAACCACGTCCACGGCCGAGCCCGACGCCGGACTCGACGCCGAGTTCTTGCGGGTCACCGAACCGTTCCGACGAGAGATCGTCGCGCACTGCTACCGGATGATGGGTTCCCATCACGACGCCGAGGACCTGACGCAGGAGACGTTCCTCCGGGCCTGGCGCGGCTATGCCAAGTTCGACCACCGGGCGTCGGTACGCACCTGGCTGCACAAGATCGCGACCAACACCTGCCTCACGGCACTGCAGAGCACGCAACGCAGGCCGCTGCCGTCAGGCCTCGGCGGCGACGCCTTCGACCCCGCCGACGATCTCCTGCAGAACCACGAGGTGCCCTGGCTCGAGCCGTACTCCGGCACCGCTGACGACATCACCCCCGGCGACGACGCGGACCCGGCATTCGTCGTCGGCGCGCGGGAGTCCGTACGGCTCGCGTTCATCGCCGCCCTGCAGCATCTACCCGAGCGACAGCGCGCGGTGCTGATCCTGCGCGACGTGTTGCAGTGGCGGGCAGCCGAGGTCGCCGACACCATCGGCGTCACCACCGCGACGGTCAACAGCCTCCTGCAGCGCGCCCGCGAACAGGTGAAGAACTCTCGCCCCCAAGAGGATTCGGCAGAGTCCCGAGCGTCGGTTCTCGATGACGCCGCCAAACGCGAGCTGCTCGCGCGTTACGTCTCGGCGTTCGAGCGGTACGACGTCGACGCCATCGTCGAGATGTTCACCGACAGGGCGATCTGGGAGATGCCCCCCTTCACCGGTTGGTACCAGGGCGGCGAGAGCATCGGCACCCTCATCCGCCGCAATTGCCCGGCCGAGAAGCCGGGCGACCAGATCCTGCTGCCCACCGTGGCGAACGGTCAACCCGCGTACGGGCTCTACATGCGCGAGCCCGACGGCATCCACCGCCCTTTCCAGCTCCAGGTGCTCGACATCGATCCGCGTGCAGGCAAGGTCAGCCATGTCGTGGCATTTTTCAGCGACACCATGGAAGCGGATTTCGCCCGCTTCGGACTACCCGCGACCCCCTACGACGCCCCGGCCCGCACGGAGGCCAGTCCCTGGCACTGACCGAACAGCCGCGGGCCGCTGGTCAGTCGCCGTCCTGAGGGATCTGGGAGGGGTCCATCCAGACCACCTCCCATGCGTGTCCGTCGGGATCGCAGAAACTGCGGCAGTACATGAATCCGAGGTCCTCGGCGTTCCGGAGAGCGCTACCTCCCGACGCCAGTGCGGCGTCGGCCAGCCGATCGGTCTGCGCCCGGCTGTCGGCGGAGAACGCCAACAGCGACTCCCGTCCCCGCGTGGGTTCCGCGACATTCCCCGCTGCGTACCCGGCGAAGCGTCGTCGCTGCATCAGCACGACCACCGCCGAATCGTTGACGATCATGCAGGCGGCCCCGTCGTCGCAGAACATCTCGTCGAACCGGAATCCGAGCACGCCGAAGAAGCGCCGGGATCTGGAGACGTCGGCGACCGGGAGGTTGATGAACAGCATCGGCGTCACGGGCAGTTCTCCGGTCCGTCAGTTCTCCAGTGCGTCTGGGGAGTCAACCAGTACAGACCATCCCGACGACCCGAACTCATCGGAAGCGACATAAGGTGCAGCAATGGGTGTCATCTATCTCGTCCGGCACGGCCAGGCGAACGCGTCGGCCTACGGCGTCGCCGACGCCGCCGACGACCTGACGAACGGGCCCGGTGGTCTGACCACGACGGGCAGCACACAGGCAGCACTCACCGGCGGATTCCTCGCAGGACAGGTCGATGCGTTCACCGATGCCGTCAGCGGAGACCTCCCGCGGCAGTCCCAGACGTTGAGCGGCGTGCTCGGCACATTCGAGGAACGACCACACCCCCGGGTCGACCCGGGCTGGAACGAGTACTCCCTCCCCGCCCTCGTCGGTCACGCGTCCGCTGAGATGTACCACGACAACCGTCGCTATCAGGAGCAGCTGGACAAGGGCCTGGCCGCCTGGATCGCGGCAGGAGAGCACGACGCCGCCCCCGGACTCGACGGCGGTCCCGCCGAGAGCTACCCACAGTTCAAGGCGCGTGTCGCCGACGCCGCCGCACGAGCGGCCGCGCTGGCCGGGTCGGGACAGACAGTTCTCGTGGTGTCCTCGGCCGGCACCATCACCCAGTTGATCGCCCAGCTGTGGGGCGTCCCAGACGAGAACTGGCCCGCGATGGCCCGCACGATGGTCAACGCCTCGATCACCAAGCTCATCGTCGGCCGAACCGGGGTCTCGGTGGTGTCCTTCAACGAGCACGGTCACCTGTCCGATCGCGACGGCGGGGTCGCCACCGTCCGCTGATCACGCCCGGTGCAGGTTCTCCCCCGGCCGGGTGATCACGATGTTCGGCAACACCGCGAACCGCGACAGCTGTGTGACCGAATGCGCCACCACGGCAACGTCGTCGGCCGTGATCATCTCCTCCGCCGGCAGTGTGTCCTTCAGCCAGTCGGTCATGTCCGTGTTCACATAACCCGGCGCGATGGTCGTGGCGCTCACACCGTTCACCGACTCCTCGAGATTGAACGTCTCACACAGGGAGATCAGCGCAGCCTTGGTCGCACCGTAGGCCGACAGCTCGGGCTCCGGATAGACCCCCGTGATCGATGCCACCGCAATGACTTTCGCGGCGCCGTACACATCGGCCGTGGCACGCAGGGTGGGCAGGGCCGCCTGGAGCAGAACGTAGGGCGCGCGCACGTTGACCTCGTAGAGACGGTCGAAGCGCTTCACCGGCAGATCGGCGACCGCCCCCTTTGAACCCATCCCGGCATTGATGATCAACGCGTCGCACCGTCCGAAGACCTCCGCGTGTGCGCCGGCCAGCGCGATGATCGCCTCGGCGTCGGTCATGTCCGCGGGGACGACCTCCACGCGGCCGGCTCCACGTTCGCGAAGTCCCGCGGCCTTCTTCTCGAGAGCTTCCCGCCCGCGCGCACTGATGGTCAGGTCCCAGCCGTCGGCAGCGAACCGATCGGCGATGGCCGCGCCGATTCCTCGTGACGCGCCGGTCACCAGAGCTGCCCTGTTGTTCGTCGACTTACTCAATTGAATTGTCCCCTGGTCGTTTCGACGCTGATCAGCTGATGTGGCGCAGTCCGTCGGCGATGAAGGCCGCGGTGGCTTCCCCGGCTCGTTCGGCGCCGTCGCCCGACGAGGCACCCGAGAGGGCCCGGTAGGTGATGCCCTCGGCGATGACGCCGAGCTTCAGGTTCGCCAACCCCAGATAGAAATCCCAGTCCCCGAGATCAGAACCCGTTGCGATCGAGTACTTCTGGGCGATCTCGTCCACGGACGGGTAGCGGTCGCTGGTCCACGCCGCGGAGAATCCGAGCACCTGGTCGAAGGCGCCGGTGCGATACACACACATCAGCGCCACATCGGTGAGCGGGTCACCGAGGGTCGACATCTCCCAGTCGACCACCGCGGCGATCTTTGTCGGGTCATCGGCGTCGATGATGGTGTTGTCCACGCGGAAGTCCCCGTGCACCACCGATTCCCGCGTCTGCTCGGGGACTCGCGCAGAGAGCGCCTCCACGAGGCGTTCGACGTCGGGCAGTTCGCGGGTCTTCACGTGACCCCACTGGCGTGCCCAGAGTTTGACCTGGCGTGCGGCGAAGCCTGCCGGCCGGCCGAACCCGCCGAGCCCGACCGCGAGGTGGTCGACGGCGTGCAGGTCGGCGAGGGTCTGCACGAGCGCGTCGAGGTTACCTGCGACGTCGTCGTCGGAGTAGGCGTCGAGGTCGTGCGCGGTGCGGACGACCCGGCCGTCGACGAACTCGACCACGGTGCACGGGGCGCCGATGATCGACCCGTCGGAGTCGAAGGCGATGGTCCGCGCGACAGGCACAGCGGTGGACTGCAGAGCACTGGTCACAGCCCACTCGCGACCCATGTCGTGCGCCGAGGGGGTGAGACCACCTGTCGGCGGACGCCGTGCCACCCAGGTGCTCTCACCGTCGGTGACCGTGTAGGTCAGGTTGGATTTGCCGCCGCTGATGAGACTTATCGAGAGGTCACCGGCGGGTTCGACGCCGTTGTCGACGAGTAAGCGGCGCAGGCGATCTCCGTCTAGTGCGGATTCCACCGACGTCATTTCGCACCCGCCGCGGCCTGTGCCTCCAGCGCCTGCTGCGCCTTCTTGGCCCGCCCGACGGCGCGCCGTGCGATCGCCCAGCGGTGGACCTCGGACGGGCCGTCGTAGATGCGGAACGGTCGCAGCTCCTGCGACAGTCGTGCGAGCGGGAGATCGGCGGAGACACCGAGGCCGCCACACATCTGGATGCTCCGGTCGGCGATACGCGAGTATGCCTCGGCGGCGAAGGTCTTGGCGATCGACGTCTCGTCGGAGGCGTGGTTGCCGAGATCGAGTTCGTGGCATGCCTTGAGCAGCAGCGCGCGGGTGGCGGCCAGGTCGATCTCGTTGTCGGCGACGAGCTGCTGGATCATGCCGAGATCGCCGAGGCGACCGCCGAATCCCTCACGGCGCGAGACGTAGTCGACGGCCACGTCCTGGCAGCGTTTGGCCGAACCGAGCCACCTCATCACGTGGGTCATCCGCGCGGGTCCGAGCCGCACCTGGGCATAGCGGTAGCCCTCGTCGACCTCGCCGAGGATGTCCTCGTCGGGAACGAACAGGTCGGTGAAGCTCATCTCGCAGTGGCCGCCGATCATGGCCTTGTCGATCGTGTTGATGTGCCGCCCGACGGTGAGCCCGGGCGCGTCGGCGGGCGCGAGGAACATCGTGGCACCGCCGCGGTCGCCGGGCGCGCCGGAGGTCCGGGCCATGATGATGAAGAAGCCCGCCCCGTCGGCGCCGGTGATGAAGTGCTTCTCGCCGTTGATCTTCCAGCCACCGTCGACGCGCACGGCCTCGGTCCGGAGTGCATTGGGGTCCGAACCCGCACCCGGCGCAGGCTCGGTCATCGCGAACCCGGAGCGGACCTCGCCCGTCGCGAGCGGAGCGAGGTACTTCTGGCGCTGCTCCTCGCTCGCGATGTGCGCGAGCATGTGCACGTTGCCTTCATCCGGTGCGCCGATGTGCAGCGCGATGGGACCGAAGGTCGAGTAGCCCGCCGCTTCGAACACCGGTGCGCGGTCGCACATGTTCAGTCCCAGTCCGCCGAATTCGACGGGCGCATGCGGGCCGAAGATGCCCTCCGCCTTGGCCTTGGCGTTCATCTCGCGTCGGATGTCGTCACCGCCGGCCGCGGTGATGTCGCCCGCCGACTCGTCCTCGATCGGCAACACGTAGTCGCGGACGAAGCGTTCGGTCTTGGCGACCACGTCGAGCACCTCGTCGTCGTGGCGAAGTTCAATGGGCATCGGTGACTCCTTACACATGGACCGGTGAGGTCTCCCCGGGTTCCGCCGACCGAGCGATCGTTCGGCGGTCCATACCTTGCCAGGCGGTGCGATCCGGGTCAAGGGCAACCCGACACGGTCGCCCCCGTGCTGTCAGCTGGTGCGATGTCCGACCAGCGCGCGGGCCAGCTGGAGGTTGCGCGCGATGAGTTCGTCGGGACCGAGCAGACCGTCGAGTTTGAACCAGGTGGAGACGCCGACGCACATCGTCGCGACCGCACGCGCGGCATCCTTCGGGTACTCGGTGGTGAAGTCGCCGGCCTCGACTCCGGCGAACACGATCTCGTCGACCATTCGCTGCTGGCGGTCCCGGTGACCGATGTAGGTGGACTTGTAGGTGTCGTCGAGACTGCGGATCTCGGTGGAACCGACGAATGCCTGTTCACGCCGGTACATGTGGAATCGCAACAACGACTCGACGACTGCGTCGAACTGTCGCACCGGCTCGGGGCCGGCTTCGGCGATGGCCGCCTCCGAACGCGCCAGCAGGTCTGTCATCGTCCGCTCCAGCAACCCCTGCAACAGCGACTGCTTCGACGGGTAGTGGTGATAGAGGCCGGGGACCGACAGGTTGGCGCGCGAGGCGATCTCCCGCACCGACGTGCCGTGATACCCCTGCTCGGCGAAGGCAGCGAGCGCCGCGGCCAACGGGATCGGCAGTTCGGGCTCGCCGTAGTCGCGCCAGCTCCCGAGTTCCCGCTTCCCCGGTCGGACGTCTGCTTCGCCGGTTCCGCCACTCATGGGATCAAACATATCCCCACGTGCGGCACTACTCACCATCGCCGTCGCTGTGCGCGCGGCTCTTCTCCAGGATCTCCGCAGGTGAGACGAGTAGGGCGATGCTCAGATCCACCACATCGGCCTTGGACAGCGCGACGTCACCTTCGAGCCATGCGGCGAGCAGCCGACTGAGGCCGCCCACCTGATAGTGGGCGACGCCGGCGGCGGCATCGGGACCGACGTGGACGTCGAGGATGGTCGAGGTGCTCTGCAGTGTGAGGCTCGCGAACAACGCGGTCGACTCCATCCGCTTGGCCGCGATCACCGGGCTCAGCAGGGCCTGAGAGAACAGGAGGCGGCCCTTGCGGCGGTCGGCGTCGATGAGATCGACGATCGCCGCGACCGCGCCGGCCACCTTGGACCGCATGCTCGCACCCTCCGAGAACGCGGCGATGCCGGCCTGGGCGATCTCCTCGATGACCTCGTCGTACATGACACCCACGAGCTGGTCGACCGACTCGAAACTCTCGTAGAAGTACCGCGCGGTCAGCCCGGCCCGCCGGCAGACACCGCGCACGGTGATCGTGGTGGCGTCGTCTGCGCCGAGCAGGTCGAGGCCGGCGTCTATCAGGGACGTGCGGCGGCGGGCGACTCGCGTGTCACCGCCCTCGCCGCCGTAGGCCCGGAGCGAGGCTGCCGGGTCGGCCGCGACGCCCGGTCGACTCTCCGGAGTCGATGATGCTCGTCCCATGTTTCCTATCTTGACACCCCCGGTGAGTGAGGTGTCTCATGAAACGGGAAACAGACGTTTCCTGAATCGCGCGGAGGGGTGTTCGATGGCAACGGAGCCTATCACCAGTGGAAGTTCGGCCTTGTCGCCGCGACCGTCGGCCGAGGTGAGGGCCGAACTCGAGGAGTTCCTCACCGCCGAGCGTCCGGACACCGAGTTCCTGCCGTCGGCCGCGCGGATGTCCCGCGCCGAGCTCGACGCCCTCCCCACCATCGATCTCGACCCGCTGGGAGCAGGCGTACTCGCCGGGGCGGCGAACGTGATCATGCAGCTCAGCCTGCCCGCCGTCGGATACGGCGTGTACGAGAGCCGCGTGGACTCGGGCAACCTGTTCAAACACCCCCTGAAGCGCGGGCGCACGACGCTGAGCTACCTCGCCGTCGCCGGCCTCGGCAGCGCCAAGGACCGCAAGGCCTATCGCAAGGCGGTCGGCAAGGCCCACGCCCAGGTCCGTTCGACGCCCGAGAGCCCGGTCGAGTACAACGCCTTCGACCCGAACCTCCAGCTGTGGGTGGCGGCCTGCCTGTACCGCGGCACCGAGGACATCCATCGGATCTTCGGCGGCGTGACCGAGGTGACCGACGCGCGTTACCAGGCCGGCGCGGTCCTCGGAACCACGCTGCAGATGCCCCGCGAGATGTGGCCTGCCACCCGCGAGGACTTCGAGACCTACTGGAACGAGACGGTCGAGACCCTCGAGATCGATCCCGTCATCCGGAACTACCTGATGCAGATCGCACGTGCGGAGTTCCTCGGTCCGGTGGTGTCGAAGCTGTTCGGCTGGTACTTCGAGATCAACGCCATCGGCTTTCTGCCGGAGAACTTCCGCCGCAAGATGCGCGTCGAGCTGTCGCCGTGGCAGGAGTTGTTCTTCGACAAGCACAACGCGGTCCTGCGCGCGTTCATCACCCGCGCACCGAAGTCGGTGCGCGCATTCCCGTTCAATGTCCTGCTCGCCGACGTCCGCTGGCGTATGCGGACCGGTCGTCCGTTGGTGTGACGCCCGCTGTACGCGTCGAGGGCGTGTCGACACGACCGGTGACCGACCACTACAGCCGTCGCAACACGTCCCGGTCCAGGTCGGCGACGTCGGTGTGACCGGCCAGGCCCAGGGTGAGGTCCAGCTGGGCGATGATGTCGGCCACCACGTCGCGGGCTCCGTCGGCCCCGGCGAGTGCGACGCCGTACATGTGCGGCCGACCGATACACGCCGCGTCGGCACCGAGCGCCAGCGCTTTGAGCACGTCGGACCCGGTGTAGATGCCGGAGTCGATCAGCACCTTGATCCGGCCGTCGACGACCGGCGCGATGGTGTCGAGGGCGTCGATGGTGCTGATCGCGCCGTCGATCTGGCGGCCGCCGTGGTTGGAGACGATGATGCCGTCGACCCCGGCGTCGACGGCTCGGCGTGCGTCGTCGGGATGCAGGACCCCCTTGAGCACGATCGGCAGTGAGGTGCGATCGCGCAGACCGGCGAGGTCGTCCCAGTCCAGAGACGGCCGCGAGTAGATGTCGAGGAATGTCTGGACCGACGCACGCGGCCGCGGCGACCTCAGGTTCGACAGGAAGCGCCCCGGGGCGTTGCGGGTGATCGACATCAGTGTGGCGACCGCCCCGAGGGAGATCTCGGGGCGTTCGTCCGACGCCGCGCGCAGACGCTCGCTCACGATGTCTCCGAACCTGCGGTCGGAGGTGTACTGCGCGATACCCTCGCCGCGCGCGAAGGGCAGCGAACCGAGATTCAGGTCCTGCGGCCGCCACCCGAGCATCGTGGTGTCGAGTGTGACGACGACGGCGTCGGCGCGGATCGCCTCCGCCCGCGCGAGGAGACTGTCGACCAGGTCGTCGTCGGTGGACCAGTACAGCTGGAACCAGCGCGGGGCGCCGGCGTCGACGCGGTCCATCTCGGCGGCGACGCTCTCCATCGGCACGCCGGCCTGGTTCGAGAAGATGTAGGGCACACCGAGTTCCGCGGCCGCACGGCCGACGAGGGCGTCGGCCTCAGGCGCGGCGAGCGAACCCGCACCCACCGGCGCGAACAGCACCGGAGCCGGGATCCGCCGCCCGAACAGCTCGATCTCGAGGTTCCGCTGCGACACATCGCGCAGGACGCGCGGCACTATCGCCCACCGGTCCAGCGCGGCCCGGTTCGCCGTCATGGTGCGGCCCTCGCCCGCGCCGCCGGCGATGTAGGCCCAAGCGCGGGATGACATCGCCCGCTTGGCGCGACGTTCCAGTTCCGCGAAATCCGTTGGCACGCGGGGCTTTCGACGATGGACCCCGGCCGTGTAGATCTCGTTCTGCCGTGCACGCCCATATCCCGCGGTCATGGGTGGTGATCGTAGCCTCGACGTGGCCGGATCGCGGCCACGATGGCGCCGAAGGCGAGTCGCTCAGCGAGTGGCCAGCGCGGTGACGCCCGCGGCGGCGACGGTCACCGCTGCCACCGACGGCCACGCACCGATCTTCTTCGCCAGCGGGTGCGATCCGCCGAACGCCGCCAGGTATCCGGCCAGCAGGCCGCCCGCGACGGCGGGGCCCTTCTCGACGGCCCACTGGCGGGTACACCACGCACCGGCCGTACCCAGCACCACTCCACCGAGCTCACGTCGCCCGCTGTATCGCGCGACCGCGAAACCGCCCACCAGACCGACCGCCACCACGGGCACCGTTGCATCCACAGCCATGAGGCTCAGGGTACCGGCATGTCCCTGCCACCCATCCGGTCGCGCTCACCGCTCCGAACAAGGGGTATTCGAGCTCCAGCCACGTCTTGACCGCCCCCGGACCCGAAGGGCCCCCGACATGACACAGACCGCCGAGATGACCGACACCTCTTCAGCCTCCGCCTCCCGGTCGACCGCGTCGTCCCGCGATCTCCGCGCGATCGACCACGCGACCACCGATCTGGAACTGGTCGAGGAGGTCCTGGCCGCACACTTCCGCCAGCACGCCCCCACCCTCCTGGGGGTCGGGCACGAACTCGCTCCCGTGGTCGACGCCGTGTCGGCACGGATCGGCGGCGGCAAACGTCTTCGGGCCGCATTCTGTCTGTGGGGTGCACGCGGTGCGACGCAGGGCCTGACCGCACCGGGCATCGTCGAGATGGCCGCGGCGATCGAGCTGTTCCATCTCGCCGCGCTCGTCCACGACGACGTCATGGACGACAGCGACACCCGCCGCGGACTGCCGACCGTGCACCGGCAGTTCGCCGACGACCACCTCCGTGCCCGGCGTCGAGGTGATGCGGAACGACACGGCACCGCCGTCGCGATCCTCGTCGGTGACATGTGCCTGTCGTGGTCGGACGACCTGGTCGCCACCGCCGTCGACACGGTCGACCGCGATACCCGCCGCGCGGTTCGTCGTACCTGGTCGGAGATGCGCGACGAGGCCTACGGCGGCCAGTACCTGGACATGTTGAGCCAGACCGAGGCGGCCACCGACGCCGACCGGACCGCACGCATCCTGCGGTACAAGAGCGCGCGCTACAGCATCGGGCAGCCACTGCGCCTCGGCGGGACACTTGCCGGCGCCTCGTCGGCGCTGCTGGACTCCTACGACCTGATCGGACTGAGCGCGGGCGAGGCATTCCAGTTGCGCGATGACATCCTCGGCGTCTTCGGCGACGAGAAGCTCACCGGCAAACCCGCCGTCGACGACCTGCGTGAGGGCAAGCGGACGCTGCTGATCGCGCTGGCCGAGGAAGCGGCCGGACGGATGGAGCGACGCGTGCTCTCCGACTGCCTGGGCAACCCTGATCTCGACCAGGAGGGCGCCGCGCAGATGCGCGACGTACTCGAATCGACGGGGGCACTGGCCCGGGTGGAACAGCGCATCGTCGACCTGTCGGAGGACGCGCTCGGCGTCGTCGCGGACTCGCAGCTCGACGGGAGGACCCGCGAGGCACTCACCTCGCTCATCGAACGTTGCGTCTGGCGTACCTCATGAGTGATCTCGGTGGACCGACGGTCGAACTCCGCGTCTGGGGAGTCGACCGTGTCCTGCCCGCGCTCGGCCGGATGTCCACGGGGCGACGAACCCTGCGCGCCACACCGGGTCTGCGATTCGCGAAACTCCTCGGCACCGGCACCGCGCAGACATTCACTCTCGAGAGCGCCGACCTGCGACACTGGGCCGCTCTGACCGTGTGGCACGACGACGCCGCAGCCCTGGCCGCCGACCGATCCCGGCTGTTCCGGGGATGGCAGGATTCGAGCACCGAGGAACTGCGCGTCACGATGAGACCACTCCGGTCGAAGGGCCGGTGGTCACGTGTGGAACCGTTCGGCTCCCCGCCGCCGCATGCCGCCGAACTCGGCCGGAAGTGGGCCGGCCCGGTCGCGGCGCTGACCCGTGCCCGGCTCCGACCGACGACGATGATGTCGTTCTGGCGCGCCGTCCCCCCGGTGGCCTCCGAACTCGCCGACGCGCGGGGAAATCGGTTGGCGCTCGGTGTCGGCGAACTGCCGATCGGGGTCCAGGGCACGTTCTCGGTGTGGGATTCCGCGCGGGATCTCACCGACTTCGCCTACCGCAGCCCCGCCCATGTCTCGGCGGTCAGACGCACCGCACCGGCACGCTGGTACGCCGAGGAGCTCTTCGCACGCTTCGCCGTCACGGACGTGGCCGGCACATACGACGGAAAGCCCGCATGAGCACCGCACACGACGCTCCCGCCCGCGGCAGGCAACCACCGACCCGCGACGATCGATTCCGCGCCGGCCGAGACAGCAGCGACCGCGGTTCCGCGAAGAGCGTTCGCGGCCTGCTCATCCCGCTGGCGTGGGTTCTTCTGGCCGCGGGCATCGGCGTCCAGATCGCGTTCCCGCTGACCGACGGCGGCAACCTGCCGCTGACGGTGGCGAGCGTGCTGCTCTTCGCCTCGGCGGCACTCGTCCATGTCACCGCCACCCGCGGCGCGTGGGCCGCGATCGCACTGGCCGGGGTCGCCGGCGGGGGTGGGCTCATCGCCGAGGCAGTCGGCGTGAGCACCGGATTCCCCTTCGGCACATACGTGTACACCGATGGCCTGGGACTCAAGCTCCTGGGTGTGCCGGTACTCGTCCCGCTGGCGTGGATCATGATGTCGTGGCCGGCGCTGGTGGTGACCCGCAGGCTCGTCGGGGCTCTCGGGCTGTCGGGCGTCCGAGCACGTGTGGCGGTCGCCGCGGTCGGCGCGTACGCCCTCACCGCCTGGGACGTGTTCCTGGATCCGCAGATGGTCGATCAGGGGCACTGGGTGTGGCAGTACCCGACCCCCGCGCTGCCCGGTGTCGCCGACATCCCGCTGACGAATTTCGCGGGCTGGCTGCTGGTTTCGTTCCTGATGATCGCCGCACTCGATCGTCTCATCGGGCATTCGGGCGAGAACCCGGCCGACGGGGTGCCGATCACGGCCTACCTGTGGACCTACTTCTCGTCGGTGATGGCCCATGCGGTGTACTTCGGTCGCCCGTCCGTGGCGCTGACCGGGGCCTTCGTGATGGGTGTCATCGCGCTGCCGGTGCTGGTCATCGAGATCCGGAGTCGCCGTGCGGTCCGGTGACCTGTGGCGTCGTCTCATCGCGGCGGGAACCGGATTGTCCGTGGCATCCCTGGCACTGACCGTCGACAACGCGGTCCGCGTGCGACGTCCCTGTCTCACCGACTTACCGGCGCCCGAACCACTTTCGGTGCTGGTGCCGATGCGCGACGAGGTCGACAACGCGCAGCGGTGCCTCACCGCCGTCCTCGAAGCGCTCGACCGGTGGCCCGGACCGGCCCGCGTCCTCGTTCTCGACGACGGATCCGTCGACGGTACGGGCGAAGTACTCGCACGCCTCTCGGCTCGCGACGAGCGGATCGAGGTGTACCCGGGCACCACCCCGCCGAGCGGCTGGCTCGGAAAGAACTGGGCCTGTGCGCAACTCGCCGACAAGGCGACTCCCGACGGGGTCTATGCCTTCGTCGACGCCGACGTGGTGGTCGGGCCGGACGCCCTCACCTCGTCCCTCTCATTGCTGCGCAACACCGGCCTGGACCTGGTGAGCCCCTACCCGCGCCAGATCGCCGAGGGCGCGGGCGAGCGGCTCGTCCAGCCGCTCCTGCAGTGGTCCTGGCTCAGCACCCTCCCGTTGGGACTCGCCGAACGGTCACCTCGCGAATCGCTGACGGCCGCCAACGGACAGCTCCTCGTGGTCGACGCCGGGGCCTACCGGCGCGCCGGGGGCCACGGGGCGGTGCGTGACGTCGTCCTCGAGGACATCGCACTGCTGCGCGCGATCAAGTCGGCGGGGGGCCGAGGAGTGGTCGCCGACGGCAGCAGCATCGCGACCTGCCGCATGTACCACGGCTGGGACGAGGTCCGCGCCGGATACCGAAAGTCGTTGTGGTCGGCCTTCGGCTCGCCCGCCGGAACCCTCGCCGTCACCGGACTGCTGTGCCTGGCGTATGTGATCCCCGCGCTGGGAGCACTTTTCGGCTCCCGGACCGGGCTCGTCGGCTACCTCGCCGGTGTCGGTTCACGCGCGGTCTGCGCCCGCGCCACCGGAGGCCGGGTATGGCCCGACGTGTTCGCCCACCCCGTCTCCGTCGTCGTCTTCACCGGCCTGGCAGTGGATTCGACACTGGCCAGGCAGCGCGGCGCCCTGGAATGGAAGGGACGACCGATCGAGGTCAACCGATGAGCCGTGTACTCGTGATCGGGGCCGGGGTCGGCGGACTCGCGGCCGCGATGCGCCTGCAGGCCGCCGGCCACGACGTCACCGTCGTGGAACAGTCCGACGCCGTCGGCGGCAAGCTCGGCGTGGTCGAACACGACGGATTCGTCTTCGACACCGGACCGTCTCTGGTGACGATGCCGCACGTCTTCGAGGAACTGTTCGCCGCGACCGGGGCGTCGATCCACGATGTCCTCACCCTGGAGCGCCTCCCCCTTGCCGCCCGCTACCGTTTCCCCGACGGCACCGAGCTGGACATGCCCGGCGATCTCGACGCCATCCCGACCGCACTCGACGCCGCCCTCGGTCCCGGCCGGGGCGCACAGTGGTCGTCGTTTCTTCGACGCGCAGAACGCATCTGGGATGTCACCCACGGCCCGTTCCTCGAATCGCCGATGAGCATCCGCACCATGATCGGCGGCATCGCCACACCCTCCGACGTACGGACGGTGGCGCCGTGGCGAACGCTGCGCGGACTCGGTGATCGCCATTTCGACGACCCTCGCCTGTCCATGCTCCTCGACCGGTACGCGACCTACACCGGGTCCGATCCGCGCCGCGCCCCGGCCGCGCTCGCGTCGGTCCCGTGGGCCGAGCAGGCCTACGGATCATGGTATGTACGAGGCGGTTTGGGTCGCATCGCCGCGGCCATGCGGGACCGCCTGACGGAACTCGGTGGTCGTATCGAGCTCGGCGTCGAGGTCGCGCGGGTGTCGACCGATACGCGTGGTCGCGTCGACGGCGTGATGCTCGCCGACGGCACCGAGCGCCCGGCCGACATCGTCGTCGCCAACGCCGACGCACGCCAGGTCTATGACCGCCTCGTGCCCCGTCGCGCCGCACGCGTCCCCTCGGCCCTGTTGCGCCGGACGACTCCGTCGCTGTCGGGGTTCGTCCTGTTGCTCGCCCTCGACGATCCGCCCGCCGACCAGCCCCATCACCACGTGCTGTTCGCCGAGGACTACGACGAGGAGTTCGACGCCGTGTTCGGGTTCGGCGGCCCGCCGCGTCCCATCGCGCGTCCCACGGTCTACATCTCCGCGCCCGACGATCCCGAGATCGTGCCGGGTCCCGGCACGGCATCGTGGTTCGTCCTGGTCAACGCGCCCCGCCACGATCCCGGACACGGGGTTGATTGGGACACACCGGGATTGGCCGAGTCCTATGCCGACCGGATTCTGACGGTGATGGCCGGGCGCGGCCTCGACGTCGGCGACCGCATCCGTCACCGGACCCTGCTCACCCCGGCCGATCTCGAGCGCCGGACGCTGACGCCGGGCGGTTCGATCTACGGCTCGTCGTCGAACGGCCCGCGGTCGGCGTTCCTCCGGCCGTCGAACACCTCACCGGTACCGGGGCTGTACCTCGTGGGCGGGTCGTCGCATCCCGGTGGCGGGCTGCCGCTCGTGGTGATGTCGGCGAAGATCGTCGCGGATCTCATCGCCGAAACGTGAAGACACCACGGATGATCCGTGGTGTCTTCACGAGTTCGGGTCAGGACGTGGGCATCGGCCCGACGGATCGGTCGCCGCGCAGTCGCTTCCGGATCAGCTCGGCACTGATCAGGCACATCGGCAGACCGATGCCCGGCCGTGTGCTCGATCCCGCGTAATACAGCCCCTCGACCTTGCGCGACCGGTTCGTCGAGCGCAGGAATGCGCTCTGGCGCAACGTGTGTGCCGGTCCGAGCGCTCCCCCGCACCACGAGTTGACGCTGTCGACGAAGTCGGCGGGCCCGATGGTCCGGCGCACGACGATGCGGTCGGCGAGGTCGGGCACACCGGCCCACTGCCCGATCATCGCGATGGCGCGATCTGCCACCTTCTCGATGTCGGGGTCCCCGCCGCCGTCGAAGCCCCCGTGGCCGAGGCCCGGGTCGGGTGGGACGGGCACCAGGATGAAGAGGTTCTCGTGGCCTGCCGGCGCCACCGAGGTGTCGGTCGCCGACGGCTTGCACACGTAGAGCGACGCGGGATCCGGAATCCGCGTGGGGGTTTCGAAGATGGCGTCGAAGTTGGTCTTCCAGTCCTCGGTGAAGAACAGCGAGTGATGCTCGAGCTCGGGCAGTTCACCGGTGACACCGAGACAGGCCAGCACCGCGCCGGGACCCGACGTCGCCCGGTTCCAGTAGCGTTGCGGAAACGTCTGCAAACCCGCGGGCAGCAATGCGGTCTCGAGGTGGTGGAGGTCGGCGGCACCGATCACGATGTCCGCGGGCAGGTCTCGGCTCCCTTCCGCCGTCTCGACGCGTACGCCGGTGACCTCGGCGCGGCGCCGGAAGATGCCCATGCGTCGCCCCGGTCGCCGGCGGGTGAGCACCGCGGTCGCCGACGTCCCGGTGTGCACGCGCACACCGCGCTCGCGGGCGACCCGCTCCAGTGCGTCGACCAGAGTGGTGAAGCCGCCGTTGGGATATCGCACGCCGTCGGCGAGGTCCAGCCAGCTCATCAGGTGATACATCGCCGGTGTGCGTTCGGGCGACGAGCCGAGGAACACCGCGGGGTAGCCCAGCACCTGTTGCAGGCGACGGTCATCGAAACGCGCGGAGATGAAGGACTGCAGGGATCGGCCGAGCAGCGTCACCAGCGTCGTGGCGTGGCGCAGGACCGGACCGCTGAGAAATGCCCGCGGCGAATCGAAGTTGGTGTACAGGAATCGTTCCACCGCAAGGTCATAGGCCTGCCGGCCGGTCTGGAGGTACTTCTCGAGCGCCGCCCCCGCCCCCGGTTCGATCTGCTCGAACATCGCGCGGTTGCGCTGCTCGTCGCCGAACACGTCGATCGGTGCGCCCTCGGATTCGGGGTCCCCGAAGAACACGCGATATCCGGGGTCGAGCCGGACGAGGTCGAGCTGCTCGGCGGTGGACGTGCCGAGCATCTCGAAGAAATGGTCGAAGACCTCGGGCATGAGCCACCACGAGGGGCCGGTGTCGAAACGGAAATCCCCACTGCTCCACGTGCCGGCCCGCCCGCCCAGGTCGTCGTTCTTCTCGACGAGCTCGACGTCGTGACCGTCGTGTGCGAGAAGGGCGGCGGTCGCCAGTCCGGCGACACCGCCGCCGATGACGACGACGCGTCTGGCCGCGGTCATGCGCCGGCCCCCTGGGCGACGCGCGGGATTCCGCGTCGCGCGACGGCGGACGCCGCGATCCTCGCCTTACCCGCGTTGGGGACCCGGACGCGGTTGCGCCGCGCCTGCGCTGCCGATGATTCGCGCAGGCGCGCGGTCAGCTCGGCGAACAGATCATGGGCCGTGCACACCGCGACGCGGCTCCCGATCGGCAGGCTCGGGATGACCGCGGCGGCGGCGGTGAGATCGAGATCGATGTCGTCGAGCCACAGCGACCACGCCGAGTCCGTCGGGTTGTCGGGGTCGAGACCCACCAGGTACCGGCGGCCGAGCCCGTCGCTGTCCTCGCCGAAGTCGCGCAGGAAGTTGATCTTCTGGAACGCGGCGCCGAGTCGTCTGGCCCCGGGCGCGAGGTGCTCATACTGTGCGGCGGCCTTCGGTTCGTCCGCCAAGAACGCACGCAGACACATGAGTCCGACCACTTCGGCGGACCCGTAGATGTAGGACGCCAGACTCTCGTAGTCGTGGACGACGTCGGTGAGGTCGGTGCGCATCGACTCGAAGAACGGGCTGACGAGGTCGAGGTCGATGCCGACCTTGCGGGCCGTCCGGGCGAAGGCGTGCACGACGAGGTTGCTGCTCGCCCCGGTGATCAGCGCGACGCTGGTCTGTTCCTCGAGCTGGTCGAGCTCGTTGCTCCGGTCTGCCAGGCCTTGTTCGGGGCGCGGTGCGTCGACGATCTCGTCGGCGACGCGGACCAGTGCGTAGATGTTGCGGACGTCGCCACGGACCGCCGGAGTGAGCAGTCGTGAGGCGAGTCCGAAGGAACTCGAGTACGACTTGATCACGAGCGCAGCGCTGGCGTCGGCGACCTCGTCGTACCGTCGGTGCGGGGGGACCACTTCGGTATGACCGGGCATGTGCATCATCCGGTTGCTCCTGTACCTGCCTGCCGGGAACCTACCCGGCGGAAACAAAACTCTCGATCGAAGGCGGTGTGCCGACATCATGAATTCGACGCCCGGGCCGTCATCGGATGGGTCGGCTCCGCATGCCGGTAGGGGTCGGGTCCCGGCAACTGACGAACCTGTTCGACGAACCACGGGCTGACCGCCCACGGGGTTCGCTCGACGAGCGACCACACGTCGGCGACCCGGGCCCACGCGTGTTCGGCGACCTCGGCCGGGTCGGGTGCCACCTCGCGCAGTGGCCGCGCGACGAAGACCGGGCAGATCTCGTTCTCGACGATGCCGCTCGCGTCTACGGCCCGGTATCGGAAGTCCGGCAGCACGATTCGCACATCGTCGACGTCGATGCCGAGCTCGCGGCGCGCGTAGCGGTGGACGGCGTCGACGACGGATTCGCCGGGACGGGGGTGACCGCAGAACGAGTTGGTCCAGACCCCGGGCCAGCTGCGTTTGGTCAGTGCCCGGCGCGTCATGAGGAGATGACCATCGTCGACGAGGTGGCACGAGAACGCGAAGTGCAGCGGGGTGTCGGTGCCGTGCACGCCTTCACGATCGGCGGTGCCGCAGGGGCGGCCGTCGGCGTCGGCGAGAACCACCGAGTCGTTCGTCATCTCTGATACCTCACGGGTTGGTGCCTCAAGGGGTTCGTACAGCGAGGGCCGGAGCCCGGATTCCTCCATTGTTCGTCACCGTGCGGCCTTCCGGATTGCCCGGGCGCCGGAAAAGGGATCTTGGTCCGACTGCGTCACCACGTCGGAGTGGTTCCACGGCGGAGAGTCACCTCGTCGGGGAGGTCACCCCGCCGAACGTGTGCGCGCGAACGGCGACGAGGAGCTGCACGGTCCCCACCGAAGCGAGCGCCACACCTATCGTCCCGGTGACTGCGGCAAGTCCGGTGGTGGTGTCGGTCCCGAGTCCCGCCCACCAGAAGATGGCCGCGGTCAGGGCCGCGATGACGGCGAGAATGACCCGCGACGGGCGCTCCCAGACGGTCACGGCCCCCGGGCCGTTCATCCCGATGACCTGCGCGGTGGCGCGAGTGGATTCCAGGAGCAGGGTGAGGACGGCGATCGTCACCCCGGTCCACATCGGCGCGCCCACGATCACCACGATCGCGGCCAGCATCAGATCCGAACATCTGTCGGCGAGTGTGTCGTAGACGCGCCCCCACCTCGACGCGGTGCCGGTCTGGGCGGCGATCGCACCGTCGATGCCGTCGAGCAGGGCCGCGAACACGATCACCACCGCGCCGATCGCCGGCCATCCACCGCCGAGGAGCGTCAGACACAGCGCGACGGCGGTGACGACGACGCCGAGGACGGTGACCACATTCGGTGTGATCCCGATCCGCGCGAGCGGGCGCGCGCAGGCGTTGCTGAGGAGGACCCAGTTCCGCGTCCACACCGACCCACGCGGGTCGATGCCGCCGTGCAGTGACGACCACGCGTCGAGTACGGCCTCCCGGTGGGGCCGCGGCGGAATCGCGGGTGCGAGGTGGTCGGGTTCTGCGGACACCTCAACTCCCCTGACTCTCGCGGCCGCTTCCTCCGATGGCCTGGCAGACCGCCCAGCCCACGATCACGATGACGTGAAGCACATACAGCCACAGGCCGACGGCGACGACACCGCCGATCACGCGCAGACCCCCGTAGGGGATGCCGACGTCGAGCGGGATGGACAGGAACAACAGGAACCCCTGGACGAATCCCGCGATGAACGACGCGGTCCCGAGCGCCGCCGCTCCCGCCGCTACCGGCGTCGGTGTCCCGGGCGTCACCTTCCAGTACACCCAGGTCAGGACCGCCGCAACGGTCAGCCATACGGTGACGAAGCCGATGACCACACGCGCGGCGAGATCCCAGAATCCACCGGACCCGCCGCCATCGGGCGCGAGCCCGGTGATCGATGCGGCCACGACGGCGGCGATGTGGGCCAGCGGCGGGACCAGCACGACCAGACCGAGGATCGCCAGCCGCGACCGCCAGCCGGTGAACCGGTCCCGGTGCGGGTACATCGACATGCACGCGCGCCGGAGACCCTCGCCGTAGAAGGAGGCGGGGAACAGCAACACGATGGCGCTGACGACACCGAGGTGCGTGCCGACCACCACGGCCTCGGCGAACACCGGACGGGCACCCATGTCCGGCGGGATCAGCACTCTCGACGCGGTGAGCGACTCATCGGCGGCGTCCGTCCCGCGTATCCACGTCGTCGACCAGATCGCCAGCAGCACCCATGGCACGATGGCGATTGCGGCGTAGTAGGTGAGGGTTGCCGCGGCGGCGGCGAGATCACCACGGGCGAGTACGCGGCGGGTGTCGGAGACCAGGCCGCGGGCACCGGAGACCAGTGCGCGCGCGTCGAAGATCGCGAGGCTATCGCGAGTCATCGTCGGGGCCGCACGGCGCAGGGTCACCCGTCCGGCATACCTCACAACGCGCTGTTCGTGCCGTATCGCCAGGTCAGACAGGGTTCCGCGTGGGGTCAGACGGATACGAAGAGCGCGACTGCCATCGCGATCATGATCACCGCGACGACGGCGTCGAGCACCTTCCATGCCCCCGGACTCGCGAAGAACCCCGACAGCTTGCGCGCACCGCCGCCGAGAGCGGTGAACCAGATCACGCTGGCCGCGCATGCGCCGATCGCGAAGGCCCACTTGCCGTTTCCGTGCCCATTGGCAATCGCACCCATGGTGAGGACGGTGTCGAGATAGACGTGCGGGTTGAGCCACGTGAGCGCCAGCGCCGTGCCCACCGCCACCCAGCGGCCGGCCGACTCCGCCTCTCCCGCGTTCGTGGCGATCGCGGCGTTGCTCCGCAGACTCCGCCTGGCGGCCAGCAGGCCGAGCACGAGGATGTACAGCCCGCCCGCGATCTTGGCCACGGTCACGACCTGCGGATGGGTGGCGACCAGGGCGCCGAGACCGGCAACACCCGCGACGATCAGGACCACATCGGAGATCGCGCAGACCGCAACGATGGGCGCGGTGTGCCGTCGGGCGACACCCTGCCGCAGCACGTAGACGTTCTGGGGGCCGATCGCGATGATCAGGCCCGCTCCGGTCAGCAATCCGGCGAACGCCGGAACGAGGTAGCTGGTCACCTCGATGAGGCTAGGAGCCGCCACATCGTCAGTACAGCGAATGTTTCTGATGAATCATTAACAGAACTTAATCAGCCGGCCCGGCCGAGGCCAACCGCCCGCAACAACGCACAGAATGTGTCGATGTAGGCCTCGATGTCGAGGTCCCCCACCAGGCCCTGCTGCACCACGGCACCCTGCATCATCGACACCATCACCTGCGCGAGAACCGCGGGGTCACCGGGAAGCTCGTGCCCGGCGTCGCGCCATTCGATCAGGACACGTTCGAAGACACCGCGCAATCCGTGCACGATGTCTGCCACGGTGTCGCGCAGGGGCGGATTGTTCGCAGCTTCACCCCAGACCGTCAACACCATCCGGAAGCCGTCGGTCAGCGGGGCGATCTCGACCATCACCCTGGAGGCGAGCGCGCGCACCGCGTCCTCGGGCGAGGCCATCTGAGGCGACTGCTCGTCGAAGCTGCTGATCCCGGCCTCATAGGCGACGAACATCGACCGCGCGACCGCGGCGATCAACTCCTCCTTCGACGAGTAGTAGGAGTAGACCGCCCCGGCACTGAGCCCGGATTCGCGGATGACGTCGGACATCGAGGCCCGGTGGAAGCCCTTGTCCACGAAACAGCGACGCGCGGCCTCGAGTATCTGCTGGCTGCGCTCGAGCTTGCGCTCGTCACTGATCTTCGGCATTCGACCAGCATAAAACGAATATTCGTTCTTGATTGTTCATCGGCACGGGCGCATACTCACTAAAACGAAGGTTCGTTCTTTTTAGGAGCAGGCGATGAGTGCACATCCAGAGGCTGCCGAAGCAGTCGCCGACGACCAGCCGTTGTCCTCCGGGCCGGGCGCTCGACCCGCGACGTCGTCGAACCACACGCCGGGCTGGCGGATGGTCGTCGCGATGGTCGTGCTGATCCCGACCGTCGTCGTCGCCATCGCGGCGATGTTCGTGTCACTGGCCGTCGACCCGGAACCGCATCGAGTCCCGCTGGGGGTGGTTGCTCCTCCGGCCGCGTCGCAGGCCATCGAGTCGGCACTGGCCGAGCGGGCCGGCGACGACGCCTTCGTGATCGAGCAGTTCGCCGACGCCGAGGGCGCCCGTGCCGCGATCGAGCGGCGGGACATCGCCGGGGCGTTCACGATCGGCCCGGATGGCGTGACCGTGCTGACCGCGGAGGCCGGGTCGGCCGTGCTGGCACAGGTGGTGGCAGCGACCGGAACCGGTATCGCCACCGCACGATCACTGCCGGTCACCGTCGAGTCGGTGGTGTCGACACCCGAGACCGATGCGCGCGGTACCGGATTCGCGGCCGGCCTGCTCCCGCTCCTCATCGCCGGCATGGCCCTGGGCGCGGCGGCGGCGATCGCGTTGCGCGGCCGGGTGGCCATGCAACTGACCGTGGCGACGCTGGGATCGTTGGTGGCCGGGTTCGGATTCGCCGCGGTGTGGTCCTGGCTCGGTGTCATCGACGGGGGCGTCGCCGCCGTGGGCCTGGCCGCGGCGCTCATGATCGGCGCGATCGTGTGGTTCACGGCCGGCTTGGGAGCACTGCTGGGCCCGGCCGGGGTGGGCGTCTCGGCTCTCTTGATGGTGCTGATCTCCAACCCGCTGTCGGGGCTCGCATCCTCGCCGTATCTGCTCCCCGCGCCCTGGGGTGCCGTCGGTCAGTGGCTGCCGCCCGGCGCGGGCGGGACCCTGCTCCGCTCGGTTGCCTACTTCCCGGAAGCGGGCATCGCCGGCCCGGTGGCCATCCTGCTCGGCTGGGTCGTGGCAGGTGCCGCACTGCTGGGGTTGGCCGCCCTGCGGCAGGCCCGAACGCAGGCGGCGGTCGCTCGGGGCTAGGAGTCACCGAGACACCAGTACATCCCGATCAGCTGACCTGCCTCTAGGATCGCCTGGGTGGACATCAGCCAGGAGGGCTTGCGCACCCTGGCCGCGGTGCTGCGTGAAGGGACCTTCGACGCCGCGGCGGCGTCGCTGCACATCACCCCGTCGGCGGTCAGCCAGCGCATCAAGGCACTCGAATCCGCGGTCGGCCGGGTGTTGTTGCGGCGCAGCAAGCCTGCCACCGCGACACCCGACGGTGAGATACTGGTCCGTCTCGCCAAACAGTGGGAGTTGTTGCTCGCCGAGACACGCGCCGAGTTCGTCGGAACTCCCGACGACGAGGACGTACCGCTGACCGCACGGCCCCGAGTCCATCTCCCCATCGCCGCCAACGCCGACTCGCTCGCGACCTGGCTGCTGCCGGTGCTGGCACGGTTCCATCGGGAACACGCCGTCGCGGTGGAAGTCTTCCGTGACGACGAAACACGCAGCAGTGCAATGCTTCGCACCGGGGATGTACTGGCCGCGGTGACATCGCAACCCCTCGCGATCCGCGGCTGCACACTCCGATCCCTCGGAACGATGCGGTATCTCCCCGTCGCCACACCAGAATTCATCGAGACCTGGCTACCCGAGGGACCCCACGCCGAAGCGCTGGCCCGGGCACCGATGGTGCAGTTCGACCGCAACGACCACATTCAGCGCAACATCTCGTCGGCGCTGGCCGGCCACCTCATCGATCCGCCAGCGGTGTACATCCCGGCGTCGACCGAATACCACCGCGCGGTCGAACTCGGCATCGGCTGGGGTGCGGTACCGGTCGTCCAGATCTCCGAGGCCCTCGACTCCGGCCGGGTGCGCCTCATCGCCGACCACCACATCGACGTCCCGCTCTACTGGCAGTACTGGAAGCTGAGTTCCCCTCTGCTGCAAGCACTCACATCGATCGTCGTCGAGGGAGCCGAGGTCGCCCTCTAGCTGCGGCCGGGTCAGGCGCGGCCGGTGGCCAGGACGGGCGGGCAGACCCAGCGTCGGATGAACTCGCGAAGGTCGTCGTCCGACCGGGCCGGGTTCGCGGGGTACTGCAGAAAGCTGAGCCACACCCGCATCACCATCTCGGCCAGACCCGACATCGCGTCGTCGTCGAAGCCGTGCGCCTCCCAGTCGACGTCGAGGCGACGCAGCATCGCGGCGCCGAGCTCGACGGCGCCGGCCGAGGTTGCCTCGCGGGTGAAGAACTCGGTTTCGCCGGCCCGCACCATCAATCCGATCGCGGGCTCGTCGGGCAGGACCCGAAGGCAGTAGATGATGGTCTCGGTGATCGCATCGGCGGGGGTGTGCACCTCGGCGAGATCCGCCTTCATCCGATCGAGGAAATCGGCCACGCCGGCATTCGCCACGGCCACCAGCATCTCGTCCACCGACGAGTAGTAGCGGTAGACGGTCTGTCTGGTGACACCCAGCTCGGCGGCAACGTCGACCAGCCTGGTCTTCTGAGCACCGTAGCGCTCTACGCAACTCGCCGCGGCGCTCAGAATCCTGGCCCTGGCCTCGTCAGAGTCCCGGGGCAGATCGCCTTGCCACCCCCGGGTCCTCATGCATCCATGCTCTCACACGTCTGATGACGAGCGAGCTCCGACAACTGCCGGGCTACCGTCGGCCGCCCGCCGTCCCCGGCTCAAAGCGACGCCCAGTACGCCGATCGCAACGACGAGACAGGCGATCACATACGGGAGGCTCCCGATCGGCGTGTTGTCGGCGGTGATCCCGTCGTCCGCGTCGAAGAACGCCGGCAGCGCGGTGAGCCACAGCACCACATGTACCCCGAGGAACAGGAGCGGGAACACGATGAGGAAGGGACGCGCGCTGCGCGCCTCGTCGACGCCGATCGTCGGGTCGCTGCGCAGGCGACGCCACTGCGAGTACAGCAGTGCCAGTCCGATCCCCCAGACGAGTGCCATCTCGATCCAGTACACGATCGTCTGCGCGTCTTGGTTCGCGTTCTCGTCGCGACCGAACAACGCCGTCGGGATGGACAGCAGCGGCATGCTGATGACAGCCACGACACCGGCGACGATGATGCGCCATGTCAGCGACCAGCCGCGCGGGGCACGGCCCTGTGAGGTCGGGATCTTCACCAGGCGCACCGCGAGGTAGACGAGCACGGCGAAGGAGACGGTCGCGAACAGCCACACACTGCCCCACGGCACCGAGGCCAGGGTGGGCACCGCGGCGGGGTTGCCGAGATCGTCGGGCGTGATGCCCTGGGCCCGGAGTTGGTCGAGACTGTCCCGGTAGTACGGCGCATCGACGTTCCAGGCCCACCACTTGAGCTGGGGGCCGAGCTGATCGAAGATCTCGTAGAAGGTCTGGAAGACCAGGGCCAGTACGAGCGAGCCGCGCAGCGCCGAGCGCTTCGAGCCGTCGAAGAAGCCCCACGCCCGGACGATCTCGTAGGCGAGCTGACTCACGGCCGGGTAGAAGGCGACGATGTAGAGCGGCAACCGGTCGAACATGAAGGTGACCGTGAAGACGTTGTGGGAGAACATGAATCCCATCGCCTCCTCGGCGTGGAACCAGTTCGGGAAGTACAGCGGCGGCTCGATCACGAACAGGTAGACCAATGAGCCGATCCACACGGTCAAGTTGGTCGGGTCTCCGTCGCGTCGGAGTCGGCGGATCGCATGGATCAGCGCGAGGATCGCGCCGAGGATGATGGTGACCTCGAGGATCGGTTGCGTCCAGTGGGTCAGATCGGCCGGATTACGAATGGTGACAAACGGATTGGCGCCCTCACAGTCGAAGCCGAGGTAGCTGGTGATTATCGACGGGACGTCGCCCGGGGTGCAGACTGCCATCGTCTCTACTTACCTGCCGCGGCCGAGACCGCTGCGAACTCACCCTGAGGGGTTCCCTGGGGAATCGCCAGGGCGCGGCCGGCCGGATGGGGCGTGCCGTCGCGCCAGATGTCCGACGGCGGGTCCTGCTGGTTGTCGGTACCGATCGGCAGCTTGGTGCGCTTGGCAGCTCGTTTGACCGCGAACCACGCCAGGCCGGCCAGGACGCGGGGACTCTTGACCATGGTCATGACCGACTCATCCAGGTTGAAGACATCGGCGAAGTGCTGGGCGACGACCTCGTCCTCGCGCGTGGTGGCCGAGATGTGGTTGAAGATCGGCCAGCTGGCTCGGTTGGCGAGCTGTTGCCGCCACCGCGGCGCGATGTCGGTGCCTTCGGCGTTCTCGTACCCCTGGTCGCGGGCCAGCGCCAGCGTCCAGATGTCGTCGAGCAACTCTCGTTGCGAAGCGAAGTAGTCCTTGGTGAACGCACTGTCGACCTGAGTGGCGGCGGCGAGCTTGTCGCGCAACAGCACCGCCGACTTCGACGCCGAGCTCATGCCCTGGGCGTAGAACGGGTTGAACCCGCACACAGCGTCGCCCACGACGACCAATCCGGCCGGGGGATTGTCCAATGCGTCGTAGCGGCGGCGCTTGTTGCCGGTCGACTTGGTGACGAACACCTTGGAGATCGGCTCGCACATTTCGACCGCGCGGGCGAATGCCGGGGCGCGCACCTTGCGGACGGTGTCCATGAACTCGTCGTCCTTGCGGGGCATCGGGTGACCCCACGATCCCATGGTGACCAGCACGCGGTCGCCTTCGATGGGAAAGATCTGGCACAAGAAGTCGTGTTCGATCGGGTGGGGCTTGGTGTCCGAGGTCGGCATCACCGACATCTGCGCCCACCACCAGCTCTCCGGAAGATCCGCCGGCTTCTGGAACCACTGCGAGACGTAGGTGACACCCGCGTCCAGCGACTGCACCGGGCTCTCGGGCCACCCGGCCTTGACCAGCCAGTCCGAGACCGCAGATCCGCGACCGAGGGTGTCGACGACGAAATCCGCGTGGATCACCCGCTTGTCGTCACCGCCGTCGCCACCGACCACCCAGACGCCGGTGACGCGTCCGTTCGGCGTTCCGCCGTCCACGGTCTCGAGGCCCTCGATGTTGACGCCCTCTTCGACGACGACATTCGGCACCAGGGCGAGCTTGTTACGCAGCGTGCGCTCGATGAGCAACCGCGACGCGTAAACCATGGTCATCGGCGCTTCTTTACGCGGCACCCACACCGATCCCTCGCAGTGCGCGGCCGCCAGAGACGGCATCATGTGCAGGGCTCCGGCATCGATGAGCGCCTCCTCGTAGCCCGGGAACAACTCGCCCATGGCGCGTCGTCCGGAGTTGAGCAGGAAGTGGGGATGCTTGCTCTGCGGGACTCCCCGACGATGCTCGGCGTCATCAGGAATGATGTCGCGTTCGAGCACCAGCACTTCGTCGAAGTACGGCGCCACTGCGCCTGCGGCGCACATACCCGCGACACTGCCGCCCAGCACAACCGCCCGTTTACCCAGAGACACCGACCCACTCCATCTATGTCACGTCATACGTTTTTTGGATGATGTGTCACCGTAAGCTGTGTGCCGGGTCACGTCAACACGTTCTCCGGGTTCGGCTCGATCGGTCACTCAGGGATGCCGTGACGGTGTGCCCGTCGGCGACACCGACCCGGCCGGCCCCCCGCTTCGCATTCGGTTTCGGTGATCTTCGGCGAAACATGTTGCGACGCTGCCGATCAAATCCTGTCCGCGCCGTAGGCGGCGTGGAGCTATGAATGCGTCGGCGACACCAGCTTCGGATGCCCCTCGTCGACGAGCGGGTTCTCGATCTCGTCGCGCCACATGCCGGCCGCAAAGTAGAAGGCCCACGCGATCGGGACCGGCAGGACGCCGGCGAGGACGAACGTCGCGGTCAATCCGATCGCCGACGACACCGGTGCGGCGATCGCCATCGACACCGGCATCAGTGCGACCGACACGAAGAAGTCGAGGCTCGCTATACGCCCGAGAAGCGCAGGCGGAACCCGCCGCTGTAACAGCGTGCCCCACAACACCATCGGGCCGTCGAACAGGATGCCCATGCCCACACCGGCCACGATGAACATCCAGGTGGAATCGGCGATCCCCATCAGCACCAGTGGAACGCTGGAGAACGCCCACAGGGAGAACATGACCGTCAGGTACCTGCGCGGCATCGGGAACGAGGCGAACACCAACGACGCGGCGGCCGCGCCGAGACCGAAACCGGCCAGGACCCAGGCATGTTGGGTCGCGCCGCCGTCGATGCGCTCACGCAACGCGAACGGGACGAGCACCTCGATCGGGCCGAGCGTGGCCAGCACCAGGACGCACGCGAACAGCAGTGTGCCCCACAGCCACGGCGTCCGGGCCATGTACACGAACCCTTCGGCGAGGTCGGTCACGACACCACGCGCGCCTGCGCTCTTCGCGACCACCGGTTCGTCGGCGGAGCTCTGGCCCAGACGGCGGGTCGTCACCGGGGCCATCGCGAGATAGCAGACCCCCGAGGCGATCGCCGCGACCGCCGCCATCAGCACCGCGGGACCCGGCGCGGAGGCGCCGATGACCGCACCCGCGATCATCGGCCCGACGGCCTGCATCACCACCGGCCGGAAGAAACCCTCGATCCCGTTGGCCGCCTGCAGTTCCGACGGCGCCACCACCCCGGGCAGCAGTGCCGAATAGGCCGGGTAGTACATCCCGGTGGTGATTCCCCCGAGCAGGGAGGCCACCACCACATGCCACAGCTCCAGCGCCCCGGCCAACGACGCCAGCCCGATCGCGCCGAACGCGACCATCTTCGCGACCTCGAGGCCGATCATGATGTGGCGCTGGGAGACACGGTCGGCGAGCACACCACCGGCCAGCGTGGAGAACAGCATGCCCACGGCCGCGACACCGGTCGCCAGCGACACCTGCCCGGGCCCACCGCCCAGTGCGATCACCTGCCAGATCACCGCGATGGTCCACACGCCGTCGGCGAACATCGCCAGGATCAGACCCGACGCCAGCAGCCGGTACTGCCGGCGCGCGAACGGCAACAACGCGCGCGGCAGACGGGTGTCGACGGCAGAGCTCATCCTTCGAGCTTGCCGCAGCGTCCTGTGCCGACGCCAGCGATTTCGGCGCGCCCGGCATCTCGGCGCGGACGGTCGGTCGCGGTCAGCTCGCCTTGCGCGAGGCCTTCTTGGCCGGGGCCTTCTTGGCGGTGCTCTCGGTGCCCGAACTGCTCGATGCGGACTTCTTCGCGGCCGTGCTCTTCGACCCCGTGCTCTTCGACGCCGCCTTCTTGGCCGGCGCCTTCTTGGCAGCGCTCTTCGATGCCGCCTTCTTGGCCGGCGCCTTCTCGGCCGGTGCGGAGTCGTCCGCTGTGGAGTCGCCCGAGTCCGAATCCGAGGCCCCTCGGTCCTTCACCGAGGCGCGCAACGCGGCGAGCAGATCGGCGACCTCGGAGTCCTCGTCGCCGGATTTGTCCTCGTCCTCGGCCTCGGGGAATGCCTCGCCGCCCTCGGACTTCGCCTCGATGAGCTTGGCGAGCTCGTTCTGATACCTGTCCTCGAACTCGGACGGGTCGTAGTCGGAGGCCATCGACTCGATCAGCGACGCCGCCATCTGCAGCTCCTGATCGCGGATCTCGGTGTCGTCGTCGAGGAATCCGAAGTCGGGTTTGCGCACCTCGTCGGGCCACAGCAGGGTCTGCAGCGTCATCACGCCGTCGACGACGCGCAGCGCGGCCACCCGCGTGCGGTTGCGCAGTGTGAAGGTGGCGATGGCCAGGCGGTCGGTCTCCTCCAGCGCCCGGGCCAGCAGCACGTAGGCCTTCGGCGACTTCGACGACGGTTCGAGGTAGTACGGCTTGTCGAAGTAGATGGGATCGACCTGATCGACCGGCACGAATTCCAGGATCGAGATCTCCGGACTCTTCTGCACCGGCAGGCTCGCGAGGTCCTCTTTGGTGAGGATCACCGTTTCGCCGGACTCGGTCTCGTAGGCGTTGGCGATGTCGCCGTAGTCGACCTCGTTGTCGGTTCCCTCGCGCACACGCCGGTACCGGATGCGGGTACCGTCGGTCGAGTCGACCTGATAGGACTTGCGGTCGTGACTCTCGGTCGCCGAATAGACCTTGACCGGCACGTTGACCAGGCCGAAGCTGAGGTCGCCCTTCCAGATCGAGCGCATGACGGCCATTCTGCCAGGAGTTCGGCCGCGATGGCGAGAAGCCGCTCGGATCGTGTGGTCGCCCGGACTGTGTGGAGAATGGGGGAATGGCGGGCGGCGAGATCCTGGAGGTCAACGGTCGCCGGATCTCGATCACCAATCTCTCCAAGGTGCTCTATCCGGCGGCCGGGACGCGGAAATTCGAGGTCATCGACTACTACTCGCGTATCGCCGATGTCATGCTCCCCCACCTGCACAATCGGCTGATCACCCGCAAGCGGTGGCCCAACGGCGTCGAGTCGACCCCGTTCTTCGAGAAGAACCTCCCCGACAGCGCCCCGGACTGGATCCGGCGTCACGGCATCCAGCACAGCGAACGGGTCATCGAATACGCGATGGCCGACGACAAGGCCACCCTGGTGTGGCTCGCCCAGATGGCCGTGCTGGAGATCCACACCCCGCAATGGCGGCTGCCGATGGGCCCCGACGGTGCACCCATGGCCAACCGCATCGTCTTCGACCTGGACCCCGGCCCGCGGGTGCCCCTGCACCGGACCGCCGAGGTCGCCCTGGAGATCCGCAACTGGCTCGGCGGCGCAACCACCTACCCCGTCACCAGCGGCGGCAAGGGCATCCATCTGTACGCCCGTCTGCCGAAGCCCGTGCCGTCGGACGCGGCACGGAAGGTCGCACAGGAGGTCGCCAACGAATTCGCCCGCCAGAACAGCGATTTCATCACCGCCAAGATGTCCAAGTCGCTGCGCGACGACAAGGTGTTCATCGACTGGAGCCAGAACACCGCGGCCAAGACGACACTCGCCCCCTATTCGCTCCGCGGTCGCGAACACCCGTGGGTGGCCGCACCGCGCACCTGGGAGGAGATGTCCGACCCCGACCTGTCTCAGTTGCTCTACACCGAGGTACTCGAGCGCGTCGCCGAGTTCGGCGACCTCCTCGCCGACCTCGACGCCCCCTACGACGACGAACCCGGACCCGACGCCGAGCCGGAGCCCGGCGAGGTCATCAACCTGCGCGAATACCGCCGCAAACGCGACCGGTCGAAGACTCCGGAACCCTTCGGCGACGAGGTGCACCGGCAACGCGTCGCGACCGAGGACGAGCCGTTCGCCGATTCCGAGGCCGACGTCCCGACCGCCGGGCGCGCACCGATCTTCGTCATCCAGGAGCATCATGCGCGGCGCCTGCACTACGACTTCCGCCTCGAACACGACGGTGTCCTGGTCTCCTGGGCGGTCCCGAAGAATCTCCCGACCGATCCCGATCAGAACCGGCTCGCCGTGCAGACCGAGGACCACCCCATGGACTATGCCGATTTCGAAGGCGACATCCCCGCGGGCGAGTACGGCGGCGGGCACGTATCCATCTGGGACAAGGGCACTTTCGAGCTGGAGAAGTGGCGCGACAAAGAGGTCATCGTCCGGCTCCACGGCGAGCGGGTCCAAGGGCGGTATGCACTGATCCGCACCGGGGACAAGAACTGGCTCGCGCACCTGATGAGCGACGAACCGCGCCCGATCCTCCCCGACAGCCTCACCGATCCGCGCCCGATGCTCGCCACCGACGAGGCGATCGACGGGCTCAACGGGCGCGACTGGGCGTTCGAGGGCAAGTGGGACGGGTACCGGCTGCTCGTGCGCTCGGTGGGCGGCGAGTTCCGTCTCACCTCGCGTTCGGGTATCGACATGACCCGGGATTTCCCCGAATTGGCCGGCCTGGCCGACGATCTCGGGCTGATGGACGTCGTCCTCGACGGCGAGGTGGTGGCACTGGACTCCTCCGGGCGCACCAACTTCACCCTCCTCACCTCACGGCGGCACACCGACGAGCCGTACAACCTGCGGCTCTACCTCTTCGACATCCTGTTCCTCAACGGCTCGTCGTTGCTGCGCAAGCCGTGGTCGGTACGACGCGAACTCCTCGAGGAACTCGCATCCGCGTTCCGGAACTCGCCGTTCGTCGAGGTCCCGCCACTGCTTCCCGCACCCGGCCACGCCGCGGTCGAGTACAGCCGCGAACACAACCTCGAAGGTGTTGTCGCCAAACGCCGTAACTCGGTCTACCAACAGGGCCGGCGCTCCACCACCTGGCTCAAACACAAGAACTGGAGCGACATCGAGGTCGTCGTGGGCGGTTACCGTCCGGGCCGCGGCAACCGCGCCGACACGATCGGGTCGTTGCTCATCGGACTGCCCGAGGACACCGGACTGCGGTATGTCGGTCGCGTGGGGACGGGATTCACCGACGCGCAATTACGTTCGCTCGCCGAAGAACTCGAGCCGCTGAAGATCTCGCGATCGCCGTTCCTGGACAAACTCGACCGTCCGGTCGCGGCGAGTGCGGTGTGGGTGCTGCCCAAGATCGTCGGCGAGGTGCGTTTCATGGACTGGACATCGGCCGGACATCTGCGTCACCCGAGCTGGCGGGGTATCCGGCGGGACAAACTTCCCGGCGATCTCTGACCGAGCGGGCCCGCAGCGCGAAGCAGCCACGCCGATCCCCCACTTCACCGCACAATGGTCGAGGATGCGGCCACGCCCGCACGCGTCCGCCGACTCGTCGAAACGTAGGTGAGCAATGGCAGATTCCGCCGACCAGCGATCGGACAAGCTCGACCGCAGCGTCATCGTCACCGGGCTGGTCATCGTCTCGGGGATGGTCATGGTGGTCCTGGACACCACCATCGTCAACGTCGCACTGGACTCGCTCAGCACCGAACTCGACGCCACGTTGTCCACGACGCAGTGGGTGGTCACGGGCTATCTGCTCGCGGTGGCGCTGGTCATTCCGCTCACCGGTTGGGCCATGGACCGTTTCGGACCGAAACCGACGTGGATCACCGCGGTGAGTCTGTTCGTCATGGGCTCGGCGCTGTGTGCCGCGGCCTGGTCCATCGAGAGCCTGATCGCCTTCCGCATCCTGCAAGGCCTCGGCGGGGGCATGCTCCTGCCCGCCGGGCAGGCCATCATCACCCGCGCCGCGGGGCCGGATCGACTCGGCCGGGCGATGGCGATCCTCGGCGTGCCCATGCTGCTGGGTCCGGTGCTCGGACCGGTACTGGGCGGCCTGCTCGTCGAATACACCAGCTGGCACTGGATCTTCCTGGTCAACGTCCCGGTCGGCATCCTCGCAGTCGTCCTCGCGGTGTGGAAGCTGCCCTACGGCGACACCGCACCCGACCGCGATCGCCTCGACCTGCTCGGTCTCGCCCTGCTGTCCGGCAGCCTGGTGTGTCTGCTCTACGGACTGTCCAGCGCGAGTTCACACGGCGGGTTCACCGACCCCGGTGTGCTCGGCTGGCTCATCGGCGGTGCCGCCGGTCTCGGGATCTACACCTGGCACAGCCTTCGGAGGGGCGCCGATTCCATCGTCGACGTCCGTCTGCTGACCAACAGGGTGTTCGCCGCGGGAACGGTCTCGGTGTTCCTGGTCGCCATCAGCCTGTTCGGCGGCATGCTGCTCCTGCCGCTCTACTATCAGGCGGTTCGCGGGGAGGGCGCCCTCGACGCCGGTCTGCTGCTAGCACCGCAAGGACTCGGGGCCGTGGTGGCGATGGTGGTGGGCGGCCGGATCACCGACCGCATCGGCGCCGGGTACGTCGTGCCCGTCGGCGTCGTGCTCGCGATGGTCGGCACGTACCCGTTCACCCAGGTGAGCGTCGACAGCTCTTACGTGTGGCTGAGCCTGGCACTGTTCGTGCGCGGTATGGGTCTGGGCTCGGTGATGATGCCGACCATCGCCGCCGCCTACAGCGATCTCGGCAAGGACGTGGTGACACGAGCGGCACCGACGCTCTCGGCGATCCAGCAGGTCGGCGCGTCGCTGGGTAGTGCCCTGCTGGTGACGGCATTGACGCAGCGACTCACCCACGAACTGACCTCCCACGGCGTCCAGTCGAACGGCGGCGGCACCGACCTGATCGGTTCTGTCCCACCGGAAGCCATGCCGGTGATCGGTCCGTTGCTGGCCGATTCGTTCGGCTACGCCTTCTGGGTGGCGTTCGCACTCACCGCGGTGATCGTCATCCCGGCGTTCTTTCTGCCGCGACACCGCCCGCGCGACCGCGACGCGTCACCGGCGTCGGCGGCAGGGATCTGAGACAGGAGTCCATCACGATGAGCGAGACGATCACCATTGCCGCGGCGTACGGCGACACCGAGGCCTATGTGGCCCGGCCGGATCCGCCCGCCGGCGGGGTCTCCCTGCCGGGCGTGCTGTTCCTGACCGACGTGATCGGCCTGCGGTCGCGGACCCGGGCGATGGCGGACCGCATCGCGTCGTGGGGTCACGTCGTGATGGTCCCGCATCTGTTCTACCGCTTCTCCTCCGCCGAGGACTGGGCCCCGGCCGAGGATCTGTTGCTGCCGGAGGCGCGTGAAGCGTTCTTCGCCGCCGCCATGCCGCGGGCGCGCACACTCACCCCCGACACGGTGCGCCCCGACCTCATCGCCTATCTCGACGCCCTGCGGGCGTTGCCGGGCGTTTCGGACCGTCCGGTCGGTGTCACCGGCTACTGCATGGGTGGCCGGCTGGCACTCAACGTGGCCGCGGCCCGCCCCTCCGACGTCGCCGCCGTCGGCATGTTCCACGCCGGCGGCCTGGTCACCGACGACCGCGACAGCCCCCACCTGCACCTCGTCGGCATCGACGCGTTCGTGCTGGCCATCCACGCCGACAAGGACCGTTCGCTGCCGCACACCGCCGTCGCCCAGTTCGAACACGCGCTCACCTCGAGCGGTGTCACGCACGCGGCGACCGTGTATCCCGGTGCGTCGCACGGTTACACGATGTCCGACCTGCCCGCCTATCACCACGAGGCCTGCGAACATCACTTCGCCGAGTTGGAGGCGCTGTTCCGTAGAACCCTGTCCACGTGAGGTGGTTTCAGCGGGCCGCCCTCGACGTAGGCGTTCACGAGGCGGCCGCTCGCGCCGGGGCACCGATGGGGCGTCCCTGCCGCAGCGGGAGTTCCTTCCAGGTGACGGTGCCGATGATGGCCAGCAGCGACATGATCGACACCGCCAGGAACACGAGGTCCATCGATTCGGCGAAGCCCTGCTTGACGGGCTGTGCCACGTCGGCCGGCAGCTTCTCGATGATCGACGTGTCGCTCATGACGCTGTCCGACGATCCGGTTGCCGCACCGGGATTCTGGGCGGCCGCGATGAGCGACTGTCCGAATGCACTGACTCGCGGGTCGCCGCTCTGGCGGAAGAAGGTGGCGGTGCCGGTGGACAGTCCCATGTCCTTGGGCGGCAGGATGTTCTGCATCGCGAGGGTGATCGGCTGCATCAGGTTGCCGAGGCCGAAGCCGAGCAGCGCGGCCATCAGCATGACCAGGTACACCGGGGTCTCGGTGCCGACCAGGTGCAGCAGGAAGGTGCCCGCGGTGATCAGCACCGCGCCGATGATCGTGAAGATCTTGTAGCGGCCGGTGCGCGAGATCAGCTGTCCCGACAGGATCGAACCGGCCATGAGCCCGAGCACCATGGGCAACATCTGAAGGCCGGCGACCATGGGGCTCGACCCGCGTAGGACCTGAAAGTACTGCGGCAGCATGGAGATCCCGCCGAACATGACGGCGCCGACGATGACCGAGATGACGATGCCCTGACTGAACACCATGTTCTTGAACACGCGCAACGGGATCAGCGCGTCGTCGCCCATCGTGTGTTCGACCCAGATGAAGGCGGCGATACCGATCACGCCGATCGCGTAACAGAGTGCCGACGGTCCGGAGCTCCACCCCCATTCGCGCCCTTGCTCGGCGACTATGAGCAGCGGCGCGACCGCGACGGCGAGCGCTGTCGCACCCCAGTAGTCGGTGCGGCCGCCGACGCCCTTCTGCTGGTCATAGTTGAGCACCTTGTAGACGACGAACAGCGCGGCGAGTCCGATCGGCACGGTGACCAGGAACACCCAACGCCATCCGGAGACCCACAGGATCGTCGTCTGGTCGGCGAACAGGCCGCCGAGGACCGGACCGAGGACGCTGGACGTGCCGACACGGCGAGGAAGCAGCCCTGGTATCTGGCGCGTTCGCGCGGCGAGACGATGTCGCCGATGGTGGTCAGGCGAGCGTCATCAGGCCGCCCGCGCCGAGTCCCTGGAAGGCCCGGAACCCGGCGCGCTCGTACATCGACGTGGCGATCGTGCACAGCAGCGAGCCCACGACGAAGATCGAGATCGCCAGCAGGAACAGCGGTTTGCGACAATAGAGGTCGGAGAGTTTGCCGTACAGCGGGGTCACGATCGTCGCGGTGACGAGGTAGGCCGTGGTCACCCAGACAATGCATGTCGTATCCCTGCAGTTCATCGGCGATGGTCCGGATCGCCGTCGACACGATGGTCTGGTCCAGCGCGGCGAGGAACATGCCCATCATGAGGCCGCCGAGGATGGTCAGGATCTGACGATGGGTCAGTCCGGCCCCGGCGATGTCATCGTCGTGAGCCACTGCGCCGGCGGTTGCCGAGGAATCTGTCATCGTTGCCCTTTCACCGCTGTCGCGGGCCCACATGACGGCCGAGGCGTCGACGGTCTTTACCTTCCCTTTGCAATTAGTTGCGTACCTCAACTAATTGCCCGTCCGCGGGTACGCGTGCGAAGTCCAACGCATGCACCGGCCCGGAGACCTGCGGCGGGCTGCACCACAGTCACGCCGACATAGTGCGTTGCGACTCTCGCCGGAGATGCGATGAGTCCTACAGGCCGCCCGACAGATAACCTCGTGGGAGTCAGTGACCGTGACGGGAGCTCTTCGTGTTCGTTGTCGCCCACATCAGCGACCTGCATTTCAACGGGACGCGGTTCAATCGGAGCCGCATCGAGTCGACGCTGAGCTACATCAACGCCCGCGCCGCAGGCATCGACGTCCTACTCGTCACCGGCGACATCGCCGACGAGGGCGCCCCGAGCGAGTACCGCGAGGCCCACGGGGTGCTCGAGAGTCCCCTCCCCATGCTCATCACCGCAGGCAACCACGATGTCCGCGAGCCCTTCAGCGCGGCTCTGATCGGCACGGAGACGTCGGGGCCGATCAACCACGCACGACGCATCAGTGGCCGCGACGGGCTCGACGTCCTGTTCTTGATGTGCGACAGCTCGATTCCCGGCCGCAACGACGGTTACCTCGACGACGCGACCATCGGCTGGCTCTCGGATCAACTCGACGCCGAGGACCCCGCCACCCCGGTGTTCATCGCCTTTCATCACCCGCCGGCCAAGCTGCACATGCCCTTCATGGATTCGATCCGCCAGACCGGCGAGGAGCGACTCGCCGCGCTCGTCGGACAACATCCGAACGTCGTCGCGTTCCTGTGCGGACACGCGCACACGCCTGCGGTGACCGTCTTCGCCGATCGCCCGTTGTGCCTTGCGCCGGGAGTGTCGTCGACGCTCAGCCTGCCCTTCGAGGGGCGTGAGATCGTCAATCGCGGTCAGCCGCCGGGCATCGCCTTCCACCTCTATGACGACGGGCAGCTCGTCACCCACTTCCGGTCGGTGATGTTCTAGACCGGGGATGTCCCGGACCGGTGACGCCTAGTCTGCGCCGATTGCCGACGAGCCGGTCTTGAGCAGCTCCTGAAGGATTTTTCCGCCGATCTCCGGGATCAGGCCGGGGCCGGTGTCCGGGAGGTTCTGCGGGAGCAGGCCCGCCTCGTGGGTAGCCGGGATCCGCGCGGTGCGGGTGGCCTCGAGGCGGATGCCACTCTGCTGCGGTTTGGCCAGCGGGGTGAGGTACTTGGCGAGGTCGGTTGCGGTGGTGAGTGTTCCGACGACGCGCAAGCCGGCCGCGCCGAAGTCCGCGGCGCCGCGTCGGATGTGGTTGGGCGAGGTAACCAGGACGATGTCGCGAATCCCCTGGGCCCGGAGCAGTTCCGCGGTGTTCTGCGCGTTGGCGACCGTCGACCCCGACTTGTCCTCGGTCAGAATCCGATTGGCGTCGACGCCGTTGTCGACGAGCCACGTTCGCATGGCGGCCGCCTCGGTGATGCCCTTCTTCGGCACACCGCCGGTCACCACGATGGGCGCGCCGGTGGTGATCTCGGATTGTTCTTTACCTGCCGACACCCGGTTGACGAGTTCCGGCGCCATCTTGCCGTTCGCGTTCAACCCGTACCCGAGGATGACGATCGCGACTCGCCCCGACACCGGCTTGGGAGTCGTGTCCGGGACGATCGCAGCGGCGGTCGCCACACCCGAGATGACGTTGCGTGCCGTCGTGGCCAGCATCGGGTTCATCATCGACAGTCGGCTCAACGCCGATCGCCCGACCGCATCCTCGACCTGGTCAGCCCAGACAGCCTGCAGCGCAAGGGCGTCGGTATCTGCCGGCGCGACCGCGAGGACCTGTTGCAGAAGATCGAGACCACCGGTGACGTCACCGCCGGCGAACTTGGACTGGGCACTGTTGTAGAGACCGGCCGGATCGACGGCCGACGCGGTGGTGACCACGCTGACGCCATCGGCGGGTAGCGAGCCCACGGCCACGCCACCGAGCGCAGCGACCGCGATCGTCGCCGCGGCAACCAATTTCATGCGCTTCACTCTGGTAACACCAGTCACTCGCGCAACAGTACGAGACTCGAACAACAGCCACGCACCCGTCCGATCCCAGATAGGTAACGGGTGCGGACAACCGGGATGCCTCGATACGCGTCTTCGTGGTGACCGCGCCGCCGACGGAAACGGTTACTGCCGGGCCACCAGCCTCACCACCGGATACTCGCGGGTCGCCTTCTTCTGATACTTGGCATACCGCGGCTGCGCCTCGACGACCGAGGTCCATGCACTCTCGCGGTCGGCGCCCGACAACACCACCGGGGTCACCTCCACCGGCGGCTCGCCGTGCCGCTCGATGGACACCGAGTCCGGATGTGCGACGAGGTTCGCGTACCAATCGGGGTTTCGTCTGCCGCCGCCCGACGCGACGATCAATCGGTCGCCGTCGGCCGGGAACCAGCTCAGCGGGGTCTCCCGCGGCGCGCCGGACCTGCGCCCGGTGGTCCGCAGGATCAACATCTCCATCCCCCACATCGATCCACTCTTGGTGCGGATGCGTTTGACGGTGCGCTCGTTCATCTTCCGCTGATACCAGAGCGAGAGTGACATGGTTGCTTCTCCATCGGACGTGGGTGGGTAGCGATCTGAATCACACGCTAACCACAGCCGCCCCGGCACGCTTCTCGATTCCTGATCACATCAACGTGACCACGTCGTGCAGATCCCCTCCCGCAGATCCCTCCGACACGACAAACCCCCGTCGGTCCGGCTCGACGACCGGACCAACGGGGGTGTGAGCGAAACTGCTACAGCGCCTTCAGTTCCTCGATGATGCCGTCGACACTCTTCTTGGCGTCGCCGAACAGCATGCTGGTGGTGTCGCCGAAGAACAGCGGGTTCTCGATACCGGCATAGCCCGAACTCATCGACCGCTTGAGCACGATCACCGAGCGCGCCTCGTCGACGTTGAGGATCGGCATCCCGTGGATCGGGCTGCTCGGGTCGTTACGCGCGGCCGGGTTGGTGACATCGTTGGCGCCGATGACGATGGCGACATCGGTACGGCTGAACTCGCCGTTGATGTCGTCCATCTCCTTCATCGCGTCGTAGGCGACGTCGGCTTCGGCCAGCAGCACGTTCATGTGACCGGGCATGCGACCGGCGACCGGATGGATGGCGTACTTGACCTCGACGCCCTTGGCCTCCAACAGGTTCGCCATCTCCTTGACCACATGCTGGGCCTGCGCCACCGCCAGACCGTAACCGGGGACGACGATGACCTGGTTGGCGTAAGCCATCTGGATCGCGGCGTCGGCGGCCGAGGTGGCCTTGACCGTGCCACCCTCGCCGCCGGGTCCACCGGCCACAGCCGCATCGCCACCACCGAACGACCCGAACACGATCGCCGGGATGGAACGGTTCATCGCCTTGGCCATCAGGTTGGTCAGGATCGAGCCCGAGGCACCCACGATCATGCCCGCCACGATCAGCGCCGTGTTGTCCAGCGCGATACCCGCGGCAGCCGCGGACAGACCCGTCATGGCGTTGAGCAGCGAGATGACCACCGGCATGTCCGCGCCGCCGATCGGGAACACCACGAACAGACCCATGACGCCGGCTGCGAGAAGCAGTCCCACCATCCACCACATGCTGGCCCCGCCACCGTCGGAGGCGTTGACGCCCAGGTAGATGGCCACACCGAGAGCGACGAGCAGCAGCACGATGTTGGCCGCCTGGAAGAGCTTGGCGTTGGCGACGAAAGCCTTCTCCAGTCCCTTCGGCATGATCTCCTGCAGCTTGGCGAAGGCCACCAGCGAACCCCAGAACGAGATCGAACCGATCACGGCGGCGATCAGCGAACCCACCACCAGCGGCGAGGCCGGCTCGATGTTGTGGAAGGTGGAGAACCCGGAGGTCTCGATGAACTCGGCCCACGCGATCAGCGCCACCGTGCCGCCGCCGACGCCGTTGAACAGCGCGACCAGCTGCGGCATCGCCGTCATCTTGGTCTTCAGCGCGGGCGGGATACCCAGCGCCACACCGAGAGCCAGACCGACGGCGATCAGCACCCAGTTGATCGTCGGAACGCCCTCGGTGGAATGACCATCCGAGCCGACCGCGCCCTCGTTCCAGATGTAGAGCAGCGTCGCGGCGACCGCCAGACCCATACCCACCGCGGCGATCCAGTTGCCGCGTACCGCGGTCTTCGGTCCGGTCAGACCCATCAGGCCGTAGATGAACAGCGAGAAGGAGACGATGTAGAGCGCCATCACCAGATAGGAGATGCCCTCGCTCGGGGTGTGCGAGCCCGCGGCCAACACCAACTGTGACATGAATACGTCCTGGGCGCCGTTCACTTGGCGGCCTCCTTCTTACCCTTGAACATGCCCAGCATCCGGTCTGTGACCGCGAAGCCACCGATCACATTCAGCGTGCCGAACACCAACGCGACGAACGCGATGATGCGCACGCCCCACCCGGCGTCGGCGGGCAGCTTGCCCAGGACCACCAGCGCGCCGAGCACGACGATGCCGTGAATGGCGTTGGTGCCCGACATCAACGGGGTGTGCAGGGTGTTGGGAACCTTCGAGATGACTGCGAACCCGACGAACCCGGCCAACACCAGGATCGCGAGATTCGCGAGAAGTCCGGCATACATCAGACCTTCACCTCCTGAGGGGTGTCCCGGGTGACACACGCCGCAGCGAGCACCTCGTCGTCGAAATCCGGTGTGATCGCGCCGTTCTCGTCGAGCATCAGCTCGATCAGCGCGAGCAGGTTCTTGGAGTACAGCTCACTGGCGTGTTCGGGCATGGTGGCCGGGAGGTTGAGCGGGGCACTGATCGTCACGTCATGTTTGACGACGGTCTCACCGGGCTCGGTCAGCTCACAGTTGCCGCCGGTCTCGCCGGCCAGGTCGATGACGACGCTGCCGGGCTTCATCCCCTCCACCGCGGCGGCGGTGACGAGGCGAGGCGCGGGACGTCCGGGCACGAGTGCGGTGGTGATGACGACGTCGAAACCCTTGATGGCATCCTCGAGTGCCTGCTGCTGCTGAGCACGCTCCTCCTCGGTGAGCTCACGGGCATAACCGCCCTCACCGGCGGCGTCGATACCCAGATCCAGCCACTGCGCACCCACCGATCGAACCTGCTCGGCGACCTCGGGCCGCACGTCGTAACCGGTGGTCCGGCCACCCAGACGCTTCGCGGTGGCCAGCGCCTGGAGGCCGGCGACACCGACACCGAGGACCAGCACGGTCGCCGGCTTCACGGTGCCGGCCGCGGTGGTCAGCATCGGGAAGAACCGGGTGGACAGGTCCGCCGCCACGACGACCGACTTGTAGCCGGCGACGTTGGCCTGCGAACTCAACGCATCCATGACCTGGGCGCGCGAGATACGCGGAATCGCCTCCACCGCATAGGCCTCGACGCCGGCCGCACGCAGCGTGCCGATCTGATTGTCGGCGTTACGCGGCGCGAGGAACCCGATCAGTTTCTGCCCGCTGCGGAGCTTGCCGATCTCCTCGTCCGACGGCGGAGACACCCGCAGAACCACATCGGCGCTGTACGGATCGCCGATCGTCGCTCCGGCCTCGGTGTACGCCTCGTCCGGGATCAGGGCGCCGAGACCGGCCCCCGATTCCACGACGACGGGCACACCCTTGCCCACCAGCGCGGCGGCCACCTTCGGGACAAGCGCCACACGACGCTCGCCCGGGGCCGTCTCGCGCACGACACCCACTGTCATTGCTCTCACCCTGCCTGTTGGCGCCGCTGCGCGGCGCCGTCTTGTCCGGCGCCGGTAGTCGACGCCTCTTACGCGTTCACAAAACGTGACCCTCGTGCAGATCGTGCAGCTCCGCCATGTGACGGCGGCGCGGACGACCTGAACTCAGGTCACGAATGCCGGGAATCGGACAGGGATGGCTGTCACCCGGCTCACATAAAGGTCCGATGAACATAACACGCACTCTCAGCGTCAGCTCAGGGGAGTCGGATAGGTCACTCCGCCCTTGACGTAAGAGCTTTCACCCAGAATGGACAGCCGTCCAGACAAGTGTCGTCCGCGAAGTCCGCGCCGACGTCGGGTGGCCGGTGTCAGGTGATGGTGTAGCCACGGTCGTCCAATCCGCTCGCCCCATCGGGCGCGGGCGACTGATATCGCTCGATCTGCGGCCGGCCCAGCTTGTCGATGGCCCGGCATTCGAGGGTGTGCTCGCCCTTCGTCGCCTGCCACGGAAAGCGCCATTGCCGCCACGTGTCGATGCTGTACTCGGTGGTGAGTTCGGCCGGTTGCCAGGGCCCCTGGTCGACGCGCACCTCGACCCGCTCGATCCCGGTGTGCTGGGCCCACGCGGTGCCGGCGATGATCACCTCTCCCGCCGGATGCTCGGTCCCGTCGGCGGGGCGGTCGAAGCGTGATGCCATCTTGATCGGACCGAGCGCCGACCAGCCGCGCGTCGTCCAGTACGCCTTCGCGTCGCTGAACCGGGTGATCTCCCAGTCGACAACCCACTTGGTCGCCGACACGTATCCGTACAGGCCGGGCACCACCTGGCGGACCGGGTATCCGTGTTCGATGGGCAGGGGTGACCCGTTCATGCCGACGGCGAGCAGTGCGTCACGCCCGTCGGTGAGCGCCGAGATCGGGGTGCCGCAGGTCCATCCGTCCACACTGGTCGACAGCAACATGTCTGCGCCCGGGCGGACACCTGCGAGGTCGAGGACAGCACGCATCGGCACGCCGAGCCAGGAGGCATTCCCGACCAGGTCGCCGCCGACGTCGTTGGAGACGCAGGCGAGGGTCACCACACGTTCGGTCATCGGCATGGCGAGCAGGTCATCCCAGCTGAGCGTGACCTCCTTGTCGACGTCGCCGTGAATTCGCAGCCGCCACTCGCTTGTGGTGAGCGTGGGGACCTGAAGTGCGGTGTCGATCCGGTAGAAGTCGGCATTGTCGGTGACGAAAGGGGTTGCGCCCGAGAGGTCCAGCTCGGCGCCGGGCGGAATCGGAGGAGCCGGCACGGCCGGTTTCGGCAGCAGCAACCGGGCCCGGTCGGCGACCGTGTCGGCGGTGTCGGCGAGCATGCGGCGCCCCACCACGCCCACGGCCACGGCGGCCGCCGCGATGCCGGCCGCGGTCAGCACGAAACGTCGCGAGAGCGGTGCGCGCGCAGCGGGTTCCGGCTCGTCGTCGACGACGGCGGCTTCTCGCGACCGGTTCGGGCCCAGCTGCGCCAACAGGATTCGCAGCACGACGACCCCGACGACACCGGCGATGATCGACGGGATCGCATACGTCCACGACGCCCCGGGACGGTTCACCGCAGCGAGGACCCCGAGTACGCCGAACACCGCGATGATGACCGATCCGAGGGGCGGCCGACGGCGTTCGAGGTATCCCGACGCCGCGGCCAGCAGGGCGATGATGACGCCCATCCCCACGTAGAGCGCGACCTTGTCGGAGGTGCCGAACGTCTCGATGGCCCACTCGCGAACCGCCTCGGGAGTGGAATCGACGACCGTCGACCCGACGGCGAAGTAGGGCGAGGCATCCGGCGACACCGGGACCGCGGCGAGCTCACCGACCGCCAGGGCCGCACCCACCGCCACCACTCCGGACACCTCGGGGGCGATGGAGGGTGTGCGCAGCTTCGGGATAGAAGTCATCCTTCTTGGTACCGGAGAACTCTGTGAATACCCCGTGGAGCGTACGTTCCGAGACCCGCCGGTGACCCGGCGGACGTACCAGGACACCAATCGTCACCAAGGACTAGAACAGGTTCTAGTTTGTCCGCTAATCTGAGCGCCATGGCTACCAGCACCGAGATTCCGGCGACCGTTCCCCTCGACTCGGTGACCTCGTTCTCCGACGAGGTCGACGTCGTCGTGATCGGATTCGGCATCGCCGGCGGATGTGCCGCCGCGGAGGCCGCGGCGAACGGCGCACGCGTCCTGTTGCTCGAACGCGCCGCGGCACCCGGCGGCACCACCTCGCTGTCCGGCGGGTTCTTCTACCTCGGCGGCGGCACGGCAGTGCAGAAGGCGACGGGGCAGGAAGACTCCGTCGAGGAGATGGAGAAGTACCTCACCGCGGTCTCGGTGGACCCCGAGCCCGACAAGATCCACGCCTACTGCGCCGACAGCGTCGACCACTTCAACTGGCTCGAAGGCCTCGGCTTCACCTTCGAGCGCAGTTTCTACGCAGAGAAGGCCGTCATCCAGCCCGGCACCGAGGGCCTGATGTTCACCGGCAACGAGAAGGTCTGGCCGTTCAAGGACCAGGCCGTCCCCGCGCCGCGCGGCCACAAGGTGCCGGTCCCGGGGGAGACCGGCGGGGCGAAGCTGGTCATCGATCTGCTGGTCACCCGGCTCGATGAGCTGGGGGCCGAGGTCCGGTACGAGACCGGGGCCCGCCAACTGGTCGTCGACGAGCAAGGCGCGGTGGTCGGCGTGACCTGGAAGACGCCCGATGCCGAGGGCGTCATCCGCGCGGATTCGGTGATCATCGCGGCCGGCGGTTTCGTCATGAACCCCGACATGGTCGCCGAACACACCCCGCATCTCGCCGAGAAGCCGTTCGTGCTGGGCAACACCTACGACGACGGCCTCGGCCTACGCATGGGCCGATCAGTCGGTGCCGCACTGAAGTACATGGACAAGGCGTTCATCACCGCACCGATCTACCCGCCCGCGAGCATGGTCATGGGCGTCATCGTCAACAAGTACGGTGAGCGGTTCGTCACCGAGGACTCCTACCACGCGCGGACATCGGGATTCATTCTGGAACAACCGGATTCGACGGCATACCTCATCGTCGACGAATCACACATGAATCAGGAGCACAATTACCTGATCAAGTTCATCGACGGCTACGAATCCGTCGCGGAGATGGAAGCCGCACTCGGCATCCCCGAGGGCAATCTGCAGCAAACGATGGCGCGGTACAACGAGAACGCCGCGAAGAAGGAGGATCCCGACTTCCACAAGGCGGCCGAGTTCCTCGAACCCCAGGACACCGGCCCCTGGGCCGCCTACGACCTCTCACTGGGCAAGGCGGTGTACGCCGGTTTCACCATGGGCGGCATGGCGACCTCGCTCGACGGCGAAGTGCTCGACGACTCCGGCGCGGTCATCCGCGGTCTGTACGCCGCAGGCGCGAGTGCGACCAACATCGCCCAGGACTGCAAGGGTTATTGCAGCGGAACACAATTGGGTGAGGGGTCGTACTTCGGTCGACGCGCGGGGCGTCACGCCGCGGCGAAGGTGACCTCTCGGGCGTGAGGGTGGTTTCGATACGGTTCTCGCCTAGCGGCTCGAACCTACTCAACCAGCAGAAACGCACCCCCGGCGGTCGAGCACAACCCACCCCCGCTGATAGGCCAGCCCCACACACCCGCTGGTTGAGTAGGGCCGAGGCGCTAGCCGAGGTCCGTATCGAAACCAGGCCGCCCAACCGGTTTCACGTGTCAGCGGACCGGTTGGAATCGCCGCAGCCGCAGGCTGTTGCCGACGACGAACACCGACGAGAGCGCCATGGCGGCACCGGCGATCATCGGATTCAGCATGCCCGCTGCTGCCAGTGGAATAGCGGCGACGTTGTAACCGAAGGCCCAGAACAGGTTTCCCTTGATGGTGCCCAGTGTTCGACGCGCCAGCACGATGGCGTCGCCGACCGCGCGCAGATCGCCGCTGACGATCGTCAGATCGCTCGCGGCCATCGCCACGTCGGTGCCTGTACCCATCGCGAGACCCAGGTCGGCCTGCGCGAGTGCCGCGGCATCGTTGATGCCGTCTCCGACCATCGCGACGACGTGTCCCTGCTGCTGCAGTTCGGCGATCACGTCGAGCTTGCGCTGCGGACTGACTCCCGCGGTCACGTCGTCGATCCCGACCGAGGCCGCCACGGCCCGCGCCGCGCCCTCGTTGTCACCGGTGAGCAGTTTCGGAGTCAGCCCGAGTCGCCGGAACTCGGCGATGGCCGCAGCCGAGGACGGCTTGACCCGATCGGCCACCGCGATGACACCGACGGGGACCGGCTCTCCCGCAACGCCTTCGGGTGACACGGCCTCGGCCGATGCGTCAGTGGCGAGGACGACGACGGCGGTTGCGCCGCCCTCCTCGGCTGCGCCGATCGCGGCGGCGAGTTCGGGTGGCAACGCCGCCTCGACCTTGCTCGGGGACAGAACCTTCACCTGCCGATCGCCCACCACACCGGCCACACCCGCACCCTGCGTCGAGACGAAATCGCGTACCCGGTCGGTGATGTGGCCCCGACCCGACGCAACGATGGCCGCGGCGATCGGGTGCTCCGAACCGCTCTCCACCGCAGCGGCCCAGCCGAGGACCTGTTCTGCGTCGTACCCGTCGACGACGGTGACCTCTGAGACAGACATGTCACCTGTCGTGACGGTGCCGGTCTTGTCGAGCACGATCGTGTCGATGCGACGGGTCGACTCCAGCACCTCGGGCCCCTTGAGCAGGATGCCCAGTTGCGCACCGCGTCCGGTGCCCACCATCAGTGCGGTCGGCGTGGCGAGTCCGAGTGCACACGGGCAGGCGATGATGAGGACCGCGACGGCCGCGGTGAACGCGAAGGTCACGTCCCCGCCGTCGAAGCCGGTGCTGGACGCGACCCCGAGCCAGAAGCCCAGGGTGGCAAGCGAAATCGCTATCACCACCGGCACGAACACCGACGAGATGCGGTCGGCGAGGCGCTGCACGTCGGCCTTGCCCTCCTGCGCGGAGGCCACCATGGCGGCCATCTGGGCAAGCGCGGTGTCGGAACCGACGGCCGTTGCCCGCACGACGAGCAGCCCGCTGGTGTTGAGGGTCGCGCCGACGACGGAGTCGCCCTCGGTGACCTCGACGGGCACCGACTCACCGGACACCATCGACGCGTCGACGGCCGACGCACCCTCGATGACGACGCCGTCGGTCGCGATCTTCTCACCGGGACGCACGATGAACTCGTCGCCGACCGCCAACTGCCCGATGGGGATTCGCGTCTGGCCGGCACCGGGACGGCGGATCTCGACGTCCTTGGCCCCGAGGTCCATCAGTGCCCGGAGGGCGTCGCCCGCCCGCCGTTTGGCTCGCTTCTCGAAGTAGCGCCCGGCAAGCAGGAAGGTGGTGACGCCTGCCGCGGCCTCGAGGTAGATGTGCGACGACCCGTCCGACCGTTGCGGGAGCAGATCGAAACCGTGGGTCAACCCAGGTGTACCTGCCGTTCCGATGAACAGCGCGTACAGCGACCAGCCGAACGCCGCGAGGGTGCCGACCGAGACCAGCGTGTCCATGGTCGTCGCGCCGTGGCGCAGGTTGATCCACGCCGCGCGGTGGAACGGGTAGGCACCCCAGACGACGACGGGCGCGGCCAGCGTCAGCGACAACCACTGCCAGTAGGTGAACTGCAGGGCCGGGACCATGGCGAGCACGATCACCGGCACCGACAGCGCCGCCGACACGATCAGTCGCTGTCGCAGTCCGTCGAGCTCCGGGTCGCCCGAGGCCTGATCTGGCGTCGGGGACGCCCCGGCCGGCGGGTCCGGCAGGATCGGCGAGGCGTCGTAGCCGGCGGCACGGACGACCTCGACGAGCTCGTCGGCGCCCAGGCCGACGGGCGCCTCGACGTGCGCGCGTTCGGTCGCGTAGTTCACCGACGCCCTCACCCCGTCGAGCTTGTTGAGTTTGCGTTCGATGCGGTTGGCACACGACGCGCACGTCATGCCCGAGATGTCGAGGTCGACCAGTTGCAGGTCGGCGCTCGGGGCGTTCGCGGTCATCAGTGCTCACCCCCGTGCTGAACAGGTGCGGGTCCGGTGTTCTCCACACCGGTCTCCACGACGCTGTGTGACGGGGAGTCGTGGGGTGCCGGTTCGGACTCGGGTCCCCAGGCGCGGCCGACGCCGAACGCGATCGCGAACACCGCGACGAGAACGACGATGTAGGCCAGCGGGCCCTTGGCGGGAACACTCATGTCAGGCCAATGCGTATCCGGCTTCGGCGACAGCGGTCTCGACCTCGTCACGTCCGAGCTCGCGGTCGGCATCGACGCGGACCGAACCGTCGGCGAGCGTGACGTCGACGGCCGTGACACCCGGCAACGCCTCGATCTCCTCGCGGACCGATGCGACGCAGTGGCCGCAGGTCATGCCGGTGACGGTGTACTCGCTGGTGGTGCTCATTCGGTGGAACTCCTCGGTGGTGACGGTGATGGTGGTGGATGTGGTTCGGTCAGGACTTGACGAGCCGGGTGATCGCGGCCATCGCCTCGTCGACCTTGGCCTTGCCCGCCTCGTCGCTCTCCTGCGCGGCGTGAACCACGCAGTGGGCCAGGTGCTCCTCGAGGAGGCCCAGGCCGACCGCCTCGAGGGCCTTGGTCATCGCGGAGACCTGCGTCAGGATGTCGATGCAGTACGTGTCTTCCTCGACCATCCGCTGCAGACCCCGCGCCTGTCCCTCGATGCGTCGCAGCCGCCGGAGGTAGTCGTCTTTGCGACCGATGTAGCCGTGCTGATGCTCGTCCATGTCACTCCTGTCCGGGTACCCCACTGGGGTATGACAGACCAGGTATACCAGCGATCAGCCCCCAACGGTACCCCCCTACCGTATGGCCGACCGGTGGCAGGTCACAGCCAGGGTGCGTCGTCGATTCGTGGCGAACTAGGAGCGCAACGCGGCCGCGAGTCGGGACAGCGCCGTCGCGACCTCGTCCAGCGCGGTACCGATGGCCGCCAGGCGTGCCGCATCGGGGGCCTGGGCCTGCGCCGCGGCACCGCCGGGCAGCGAGATTCCGGAACCGGAGACATCCGGCACGGAGGTGGCGGAGGTAGCGGGCGGGTTCGTCCGCTCGGCGGCCGGCGTGCCGACGATCGGGTCCACCGAGCCGAGTTCTCCGGCACCCTGTTCTCCGGCACCCTGTTCGTCGACGCGGTGTTCGTCGACGCGGTGGCGCCGTCCGTGGTAGTCCTCGGCCACGAACGGTTCGGCGTTGGTGGCACGACGTCCGCCGCGGTACGCGGGTTCCGGAGCCGGTTCCGGTGCGGCCTGCGGTTGCGGGGTGGTCGGCGCCGGCTGGTGGGAGTCGGGCAGCCGATGCGAGCCCATGCGCGCCGGGGTCTGGTGTTGCGGCTGCGCCGATCGATCGAGCGCAGGACTGCTGACCTGCGGATTCTGCGTGCCGGCGCCCGTCATCACCGCCGGGGCATGCCCGTTGGTCCGTGCATAGAAGTGGGGTCCGCCGTGGCCGACGAAGAACACGCAGGCCGCGCCCTCCGGCGACGGCACCTGACAGGGATTGCGTTCGATGAGCGACTGGGCCCGGTCGTCGAAGTCGTTCCACTCGAGCCAGAGCCGACGATCGTGACGCGGGTGTGTGCTCGCGTCGGTTGCGTGATTGCCCCGGTGACCGATCGCCAGTCGGCACTGCAGCAACCAATCGGAGTCACCCGACAGTCCCAGCGCCGCTCGTTCGGTCGGACGGCACACCACCGTCGACCAACAGCCCTCGCCGTTCATAGGACTCCCCTTCATAACTGCATAGCTTCAAAGTCTTCGCGCGCCATCCCCAGCACCGCCGAGCGCACGGCTGTCTTCTCATCCCCGTCGGTCTGGGGCCGACCTTCGGCGCCACCCCCGGCGCGCAATACGGTGTCCACCCCCCTGGCAGCCACATCGGGAATGACGATCCCGGGCGTCAGTCTACGAAGGAGGCGGGTTCGGTGCCACCCTGTTGGTCCCGCGCGTCTCGAGGACGAACTCGACGATCCGCGCGTTCACCTCCTCGGCTCGGTCGAGGTGCAGGAAGTGGCCCGCCCCGGCGATCACCGCGGTACCGCTGCCCTCGGGCAACACCTCACGCACGTGATCGGTGAACCGGGACTGCATGCACCCGTCGTCAGCACCATGGAGATACAGTGTGCGGCAACGTGGTTCGCCCAACCAGTCGTTCCGCAGTGCCGCATAACGGGCGTCGACACGCGGCCGGCGCAACGCCCGGTAGTAGCCCAGCACCGCCGTCCGGTGCGCGCGGGTGGGCACCGCCGCGAACGCATGATCGATGTCGAGGCGATGATCCGGTCGCGAGTGTCCGACACGCCGGGACGACACGTTCCACCGCCGCCAGAGCAACGGGATCAACCGGCCCAGACTGCGCTCGGGCAGCCACGGCAGCTGGTTGAACGCGATGTACCAACTCATCACCGCCTGGCGGGCCAGAACCCGCACCGCGCCGGGCCCACCGGTGGCGGCCCGTCGTATCGCGGGCACCGGCGGCACCGACATCGCCACCACCGCCGCATAAGGGTTGTCGTCGCGGTGCGCCAGGGCGTTCGCCGTCATCGCACCCCAGTCGTGACCGATCAGCACCGCATCGTGTCCCGCACCGAGCGCACGATGCATCTCGCGCGCATCGAAGGCGAGTGCCGCGACGTGAAAATCGTTGTCCTCCGGGATGTCCGACGGCGCGTACCCGCGGGTGAACGGCGCAACGACCCGATACCCCGCGGCCGCGAGTTCGGGTCCCAGACGACGCCACGTCCACGCCGAATCGGGAAACCCGTGCAGACACACCGCAACCGGGCCGTCGACGGGTCCCCACGTCAACGCGTGCAAGGTGATGTGTCCGAGGTCGACGGCGACTCGTCCCGGTTCGTCTGCTGAGGTCTGGGTCATCGACGTCAATCTAACGCCGCGTCGGCCGGCGCGCATCGGACTCGCCGCCCGCGGTTTCCCCACTCCTCGCCCGCTCAGCGCGCGAGGCCGGCCAACCCGGCCTCCTCGAGCGCACCGTCGACGAGGCGGAACCTCCGCGACTCCGACGCATCGGCGGTCAGCGGGTAGTCGGTGCGGACATGCGCGCCACGGGACTCGGTGCGGGCGGCCGCCGCGGCGATGACCGCCGATGCGGTCAGTGTCAAGGCCGCGTCCTCCACCGCCCGAGCCGATCCCGCTTCCCGGCGGGGCGCAGCGGAGACGACACCGGCGGCGACGGCCAGCCCGTCCGCGGACCGGCGCAGCGCGGCCCACCTCGACATCGTGTCCTGCAGAACACCGCGATCGAGGATCGGGACCAGCTCGGCGGCCGGCTGCCGGACCCGCGCGGGTACCGGCAGGCCGCGGCGACCGGCGGCGACACCCGCGGCCCGTCGCCCCATCACCAGGCCTTCCAGCAGGCTGTTCGACGCCAGTCTGTTCGCACCGTGCAGGCCGGTCCGGGCGACCTCTCCCGCGGCGAGCAGACCGTCGACGGCGGTACGCCCGGCGTCGTCGGTCACCACACCGCCGCACAGATAGTGGGCGCCCGGCACCACCGGGATACGACGGTCCGCGGGGTCGAGGCCTGCGGCACGGATCCCGGCGCTGACCGTCGGGAACCGGCGCTCGAAGTCGTCGACCGCGCCGATGTCGAGGTAGACACAGGGGTGCGCGGTGAGCTCGATCGCGGTCTCGACGGCATTCGCCACGACGTCGCGGGGAGCGAGGTCACCCATCGGGTGCACGCCGTCGGTCACCGAGCGGCCGTCGACGTCGACGAGGCGCCCGCCCTCTCCGCGCACCGCCTCGCTGATCAGTGTCCGGCGCCCACGCGCGCCCGGCGTGTAGAGCATCGTGGGGTGGAACTGGATGAACTCCAGGTCGGCGACCTCGGCCCCCGCCCGGAGGGCCAGCGCGATACCGTCGCAGGTGGCGCCGGCGGGGTTGGTCGTCGCGGCATACAGGTGCCCCGCGCCGCCGGTCGCCAGCAGCACCGTCGGGGCGAGGACCGAGCCGGGCCGCCCGTCTCGCAGATACGCGACGCCGACCGCCCTCTCGTCACCGGCCGGCCTGTCCAGGAGCACAGCGGTCGCGATCGAGTCGTCGAGAAACCGAATCGCCGGGGTCGGCCCGACCGAGCGGGCCGCCACGTCGCGAACCGCTGCGTACAGGGCGCGCTGGATGGCGGCGCCGGTCGCATCACCGCCGGCGTGGATGATCCGTCGCACCGAATGGCCGCCTTCGCGGGTGCGGAGCAGACTGCCGTCGGCGGCACGATCGAACTCCGTGCCCCAGTCGAGGAGCGCGGACACCGCCGCCCAACCGTCGGCGAGGATCGGCCACGAGGCGGCTGCGTCCGTGAGACCTGCGCCCGCGGCGACGGTGTCGGCGAGGTGCAGATCCACCGAGTCCCGCTCCGAACCGGCGTGACCGGTGGGTGCAACCACCGCGACGCCGCCCTGCGCGTAGAAGGTCGAGGTGGGCTGTTCACCCCGATCGGGTTTCCAGTGCGGCCCCTTGTTGAGGACGACCACCGACAGCCCGTTCTCCGCGGCACACAGCGCCGCGGTCAATCCCGCGACCCCGGCGCCGACCACCACCAGATCGGCGCGATCGGCGACCGCCTCGCCTCTGGACACGCTCATGTCAACCGCCTCTCGTCGCGTCGCACCCGGTGCTTCGACACCCGGTCGACAACCGCCGACGAACGTTTTCGATTCCCAGTCGAAAACCTTACTCGCACGTCCTCCCGCCGGACAGGGCCGAAGACGATGTTTGAGCACGTCCCCCGACGGCAATCCCGGGGCCATGAAAACCCTCTGGTTCGACCAGTCGGGCGACTCCGCCCCCGACGCGCTGCCCGACGTCCGCCCGGAGACGATGCCGCTCGACGTCATCGACACCTTCGACCAGGTCGTCGTGGGCGGCGGCATCACCGGCCTGACCACCGCGCTACTGCTCGCGCGGGCCGGCCAGAGCGTCGCCGTCCTCGAGGCCAGGTACATCGGGGCCGCCGCGACGGGACACACCACCGGCAAACTCTCCCTGCTTCAGGGGACCCGCCTGTCGTCGATATCGAGCCGGCAGAAGAAGTCCGCGGTTCGCGACTATGTCGAGGCCAACCGGGAGGGACAGGCCTGGCTGCGGCACTACCTGGAGCATCGCGGGCTGCAGGTGGACGAACGCGCCGCACTGACGTTCGCGTCGACGGCCTCCGGAGCCAAGAACGTCGAGAAGGAGTTCGAGGCGTGCCGTGCGCACGACATCCCGGTCTCCCACGTCGACACCCCGGAGCTGCCCTTCGACGTCCGGACCGCGATCAGGCTGGAAGGCCAGGCACAGATCGACCCGATGGTGGTCCTGCGGGCGCTCGCCGACGACCTGCGTGCCCACGGCGGCCACCTCTACGAGGGCGTCCGCGTCAAAGGACTGAAACACGGTTCGCCGAATGTGCTGTCCACCGACGCCGGGGATGTGCGCGCCGATTCCGTCATCGTGGCCACCGGCCAGCCGATCTTCGACCGCGGCGCGTATTTCGCCCGCATGCACTTCTCCCGGTCCTACGCCGCCGCCTTCACCGTCGACGAACCGATCCCGCGCGAGATGTACCTGGGTGCGGACACCCCGTCGGTGTCGCTGCGGACCGCCACCCATCCCAGCCACGACGGCGAGTTGCTGCTCGTGGGCGGGTGGGGACACGAGGTGGGCCGGACCGGCTCGGAACGACTCCGCGTCATGGACATGCTCAAGTGGACCGAGAAGCACTTCCCCACCGCGCGCATGGTTGCTCGCTGGTCGGCGCAGGACTACACCACCATCGACCAGCTCCCCTACATCGGTCCCATCCTTCCGGGCATGGAAAGTGTCCAGGTGGCAACGGGTTTCGCGAAATGGGGCCTGACAAACGGAGTCGCCGCCGCACTCGCGATGACCGGGAGGATCCTCGGGAGTGAACCGCCCTGGTCGAAGAGTCTCCGCCCGTTCCGGACCTCGGAGGTCACCAGCCTCGGTTCGCTGAAGTCGGCGCTCTCGGCCAACGGCCAGGTTGCGGCATACATGACGGCCGGCTACGCCGCGTTGCTCAAACCCACCGACAAGAAGCCCGCCGAAGGCGACGGCGTGGTGGGTCGTGACGGAATCTCGCCGCGCGGTGTGTGCACCGTGCACGGCACGACGCAGTCCGTGGCACCGCTCTGCACGCACCTGGGCGGTGTCCTCCGATGGAACGATGCCGAGCAGACGTGGGACTGCCCGCTGCACGCCTCGCGTTTCGATCCTCAGGGCAATGTGCTGGAGGGGCCGGCGACCCGGCCACTCCCGACGCCGGAACCGCCCACCGACCGCTGACCCGATGCCGCGGGCGTCGCTGACCCGCTTCTGCCGCCGAGGATGCGCCGGAACACTGGTCGCGTCGCGATGGCGACCGGCCGCTGGAGCAGCGGCCGCGCTCGGCCGGGTGCCCGGCATCCGGTGGTTGAATCCGTGGGTGACGAAGTCCCGCACCTGCGGATCGACGTAGAGCGCCCTGCCCGCGATCTCCGTGTGCACCACACCCGGGTACACGATGTGCACACGGACCCCGGAGTCGTTGGTGCACAGATGTTCTTGCACGGTCTCCGAGAAGCCGCAGGTGGCGACTTCGACGCCGAGTACGCCGACTGGGACGGTGATCCCACCTACACCCTGGGGTATCGGCGTTTATCGATCGACATCGCGGGTACCCCGCACCACCGAAGGCACAATCGCCGCAGAACAATCGCCGCAGAGCAATGGCCGCAGAGCACCCGGCGCAAAGACGCACTGCCGAGCAGACACCGGCCTGAACCGGGGGGAGTCGAGTTTGTCCGACGCACTTGTCGTGGGAGCAGGCCACAATGGTCTGATCGCCGCGATCAGACTTGCCGACGCGGGCTGGGACGTCACCGTGCTCGAGGCGCAGCCGCAGGTGGGTGGGGCCATTCGCAGCGCCGAACTGACCCCGGGGTACATCACCGATCTGTTCAGTGCGTTCTACCCACTCGCGGTGGCCTCGCCGGTGTTCGCCGACCTCGATCTCGCCGCCCACGGATTGCGTTGGAGCCGTGCGCCCTTGGCGTTCGGACATCCGGCAGGCCCCGACGACACCGACGCCCCCGTCGTTCAGCCCGACGCGGCCCACACGGCAGCGCAGCTCGCGACATTCGACACGCGTGACGGTCGCGCCTGGCTGGACCTCGTCGAGCAGTGGCAGCTCTTGGGTCCCGCGATACTCAACACCTTGTTCGGTCCGTTTCCGCCGGTCCGCGCCCTGCTCGGACTGTTGCGCTCGATCGGCACCGCCGACGCGCTACGACTCGCCCGATTCCTCATCCTGCCCGCGGATCAGATGGCGCGCGAGCTGTTCCACAGCGAGAAGGCCGGACTGTTGATCCTGGGCAACGCCTTGCACGCCGACATCCCGCTACACGCCCCCGGGAGCGGGATGATGGGATATCTGCTGACCATGCTGGGCCAGGACACCGGCTATCCGGTGCCTGTCGGGGGTGCCGGGGAACTGGCGGCCGCGCTGCGCCGACGCGCCGAGAGCGCCGGGGTGCAGGTGGTGTGCGACACCACGGTCAACGGCATCGAGGTACGTGGTGGACGCGCGGTGGGTGTGATGGACAGCGGCGGGCGCAGGTGGCGGGCCGAACGTGCGGTACTGGCCGATGTGTCGGCCCCGGCGCTCTACACACGACTGCTCTCCCCCGACGATGTGCCCGCGCGCGTTCTCGACGATCTGACGAGGTTCACCTGGGACACGCCGGTCGTCAAGGTCAACTACGCGTTCAGCGAGAAGATCCCCTGGCGCAGCGAAAATCTCGGTGGGGCAGGTACCGTTCACCTCGGTGCGGACGCCCGCAACATCGCGTACTCCACAGCCGATATCGAGACCGGCCGTGTCCCCGAACATCCGTTTCTGCTGTTCGGTCAGATGTCCACAGCCGACCCGGGACGGTCACCGGCAGGCACCGAGAGCGCCTGGTCCTACAGTCACCTCCCCCGCGGTGTCACAGATGACGAGGCAGCACATGTACTGGCGCAGCGGATGGACGCGGTACTGGAAGCTCATGCACCCGGCGTCGCCGACCTCATCGTGGGACGACACGTGCAGACCCCACACGATCTGGAGACCGCCGACGCCAATCTCGTGTCCGGAACGGTGAACGGCGGAACGGCGCAACTGTTCCAGCAGTTGGTTTTTCGTCCGACGCCGAACCTCGGTGGGTCGTCGACACCGGTGGACGGCCTGTACCTGGCGGGATCGGGAGCCCACCCCGGCGGCGGGGTTCACGGCGCCTGCGGCAACAACGCCGCACGCGCCGCCCTGGCCGCCGACGGCGTCCGCGGATTCCCGCGCAGAGTGTTGAACCGCAATATCATCCGGCAGATCACCAAGACCCGGAACCACAAGTGAACGGAGATCGAAGTATGAACCGAGTCGAACGACACACCAGCGCAACCCCGGCACAGGTCTGGTCCGTGCTGTCCAACGGCTGGCTTTACTCCTCCTGGGTGGTCGGAGCCTCGCGCATCAGGGACGTGGACCCCACCTGGCCGCAGGCGGGCGCCAAGATCCACCATTCGGCGGGCATCTGGCCCGCCCTGCTCGACGACGAGACCACGTCGATCGAGTCGAAGGCCGGTCTCCTCGAATTATCCGCGGCGGGATGGCCTTTCGGTCGCGCACGCATCCGCATGACGATCGAGAAGCAGGACAACGGCTCACTCATCGGCATGGAGGAGTTCGTCGAGACCGCACCTCTGAAGTGGATTCCGCCGGTAGTGCAGCAGACCGCGATGTCCCCGCGGTTGAACGAATGCCTGCGACGCCTGGCGATGCTCGCGGAGAACCACGCAAGCTGAGGATTGCCTGCGGACCTCGGGCGCGCCCACGAGTGCCCATGTGGAGACGCCGACTTTCGACCGCCCCTCAGGGCGTCGAAAGTCGTTGTTTCTCAGGCCACTTCGCTCGAATCGGACCAACCGGTCGCGTCCGAGGCCTGCCGTCGCATCCGTTCGCGATACCCGTAGGTGGCGCGGAGTACGTCGTCATGACTGTCCGCGCTCGAACCCAGGGCGCCGGCGAACATCCCCATCGACGTCGCCATCCACGACAGATAGACGTAATGGTGCAGCCCCACCGGATGTCCGAGTTGTTCGGCGAGGAAGGACTCGTCGATGACGATGAGCGCCGCGACGAAGGTGGCGGCGAACAGTCCGGCGTAGAGCACCACGGCGCTGAACGCCACCGTGCAGACGGTCGCCATGTTGTACAGGCGGGCACGCTGCTTGGCGGTCTCTGCCGTCCGTTCCCAGAGCCTGTTGTTGGCGACGAGCCACACCGAGGCCAGGACCATCGACAACACCGAGATCGCCGCCAGGCGCCATGCGCTCAAGGCATTGGCCATCGACCAGATCGTCGAGAAGAAGATGCCGAACGACGCCGCGGCCGCCGCGGCCGCGGTCATGCCGGTGAGAGTGGGGATCAGTCGCCAGGGACGGTTACCGCGGACCATCCCGGCAGTGAGGCGCAATCGGCGCACATATCCCTGTGCAAGAACGTATTCGGTGTTCCCGTCTCGCTCGACGACCAATCCGCGCCGGCGCTCGAACTCGTTCATCGACACGTCCCCGATGATCGCGCGGACCACCGTCTCGATCAGCTGCCGTAGCCGCCGACGCGGTAGCGGGCCGAGAGCGGGTAGCGAGATGACCGCGGCCCTGCTCTCGCGATCGAGCTCGGCGAGGACCACCCTGTTCCGGGGGTGCCGGTCGTCGTTGTTTTCCACGCCGCGCGGCTTGTACAACCGGGGCATCTCGGTCACGAAGACGATCACCTCGTCGGCGGTATCGTCAGAGCCCCAGACGGTTTCGAGATCACCTCGGGGACTCATCTGGAGAGTCGTGTCCCGGGTGATGGTGAAACCCCGGTATTCCATGGACAACTCACCGGCGAGCTGATCGAATCTGTTCTCCCCGTGCTCGATCAGTGTCGCGGGAAGTCCGTGCTCGGCCACGATGCGCAGGCCCCCGATGCGCTCGGCCTCCTGTTCGGCAGCCATGTGTCACAACGTACGCGTACGTCCCGCCTCGGCGATCCCGGGGGAGCCTGGCTCCGCCGAGCGCGGTCCGGCGATCAGTCCGGCGGTTCGGAGGCGCCGGCCGCGGGTGACTCCGGATCCTCCTCGGCGTCGGTCGAAGTGGCCGCCGCCGGGTCGACCTGCGAATCCGGTCCGGCCGCCTCGGGTTCGTCGACGTGGCGCTCCTCGAGTTCGTCGACCTTGCGTCGTGCGTCGTCCGGTGTTGCGTCCGGCGTACCGGTCTCGGCAGGTTCCATCGGCAGTTCCTCTGACATGACGTTCGTTCACCACCATTGCGGTCGACGTGTGCGGACGGACGTCGGATTTCCCGGCGGCCGGGGTTTCCAAACACGTGTAGTCGTCCCGGCGAGTGGGTAGTCACGACCCATGTCCGACGAACACCGAAGCCCCGCCGACGGACCCGACCGGGGTCACGATCAGTCAGCCGGCGGCGTCGACCCGGCCCCCGAGGTCACCCCCGGCCTCGAGCCAGGCGGAGGAGTCGCGCCCGGCGACACCCCGCCCGACACACCACAGACGTCCGGACTGTCGTTCCAGCAGCCACCGACCACCAGACACTTCCCCGTCAGCGGGATCGGCGCGCTCATCGGTGCCGGGCTCCTGATCGTCGCGATGATCGTGGTGATCGTCGGCATCGTCGTGATGGTGCTCTGACCCGCTCGACCCGCCCGTCCTCGGCCCGCGGCGCGGGTCCGGGCGGGGGTGCGACCACTACAGGGTCGCGGTGTCGATCACGAAGCGGTAGCGCACATCCGAGGCGACGACCCGGTCGTATGCCTCGTTGATCTGGTCCGCGGAAATCACCTCGACCTCGGCTCCGATGCCGTGCTCGGCGCAGAAGTCGAGCATCTCCTGGGTCTGGGCGATACCGCCGATCATCGAACCGGTGAAGCTGCGTCGTTTTCCGATGAGCGCACCGGCCGGCACCTCGATCGGGTGCTCGGGCAGGCCGAGTTCCACCAGGGTGCCGTCGAGCTTGAGCATCCCCAGGTACTTGCCGATCGGAAGGTTCGCCGACACGGTGTTGAGGATCAGATCGAAGGAGTTGCGCAGGTCCCGGAAGGTCTGGGGATCGCCGGTCGCGTGATAGTGATCTGCCCCGAGGCGCAGGCCGTCCTCCATCTTCTTCAGCGACTGCGACAACACCGTCACCTCGGCGCCGAGTGCGTGCGCGATCTTGACGCCGACGTGCCCGAGGCCGCCGAGTCCCACGATCGCGACCTTCTTTCCCGGGCCCGCACCCCAGTGCCGCAGCGGTGAATAGAGCGTGATCCCCGCACACAGGAGCGGTGCGGCCTCCGCCAGTGAGATGCCGTCGGGAATCCGGCAGACGTAGTTCTCGTCGACGACGATCGACGTGCTGTAGCCACCTTGTGTGGGTTGTCCGTCGCGGCCGATCGCGTTGTAGGTGCCGACGTTCCCGCGCTCGCAGTACTGCTCCTCACCCAGCCGGCACGGCTCACATTCGCGGCAGGAGTCGACGAAGCAGCCGACGCCCACGCGATCGCCGACCGCGTAGCGGGTGACCGCCTCGCCGACGGCCGCCACCGTGCCGGCGATCTCGTGACCGGGGACCACCGGGAACCTCGTCCCGCCCCACTCGTTCCGAGCGGTGTGGATGTCCGAGTGACAGATGCCTGCGAAGGCGATGTCGATGGACACGTCATTGCGCCCGAGATCCCGCCGCTCGATGGTGGTCGGCTCGAGCGGGCGGTCGGCTGCCGGCGCGATGTAGGCGTTGACCGTCGTGGGCATGGGAACTCCTTCTGGTGGTGCAGGGCTGATGCACAGACGCGAGGTCGTGCGGGCCGATCGCTGCGGGCGGACCTGTCTCACCCGACCTCGCCAGTCTGCCCGCACGCCCATTTCGTCGCCACCATGGCTCCCGGGAAGGATCGCGCCCTGAAGTCCCGGCCCGAAATCGTTACAATGACCGACGGTGACGATCAACAGCTCAGTCGACGACGGCCAACGTACGCAGCTGCATCCGGTGTCCCCGATCGCGGAGTTCGCGCGATTCGGGGCGACAACCGCCCACGCAGCCGCAGGCGTCGGACGGTTCGTCCTCCACACGGCAGGCGACGCATTACGCGGTCGCACACCCAACGCTGCGCGGGTCGCGCACGAGATACGGACGACCTTCGAGCATCTCGGACCGACATATGTGAAGCTCGGCCAGCTCATCGCGTCGAGCCCAGGGGTCTTCTCCGAGGAGATGTCCGCCGAGTTCGAGACCCTGCTCGACCGGGTGAAACCCGCCGACCCGGCACTCATACGCGAGCAGTTCATCGCCGAACTGGGCCGGAGCCCCGAGGAGGTCTTCGCGGCCTTCGACCCGGTACCGATCGCCTCGGCCTCGATCGCGCAGGTGCACACCGCGACGCTGCACACCGGCGAAGACGTCGTGGTCAAGATCCAGCGGCCCGGCATCGCCGACCGCCTCGCCCCCGACGTCGCGATCCTCGAACGTCTCGCCGGGATCGCCGAGGTCTCCGAGTACGGCCGCATGCTCAGTGCACGGCACGTCGTCGAGGACTTCGCCGCGGGCCTCGACGCCGAGCTGGACTTCCGCGTCGAGGCGGCCGCGATGCGCGAGTGGTACGACTCCCTGCAACCCGGGCCCTATGGCGACCGGGTCCGCGTCCCGCGCGTGTTCGACGACTTCACCACGCAGCGGGTGCTCACCATGGAACGTATCTACGCGACCCGCATCGACGATGCCGCCGCTGTCCGCGCCGCCGGTCACGACGGTGTCGCACTGTGCCGCAACCTGCTTCTGTCCCTGCTCGACTCCGCCTTCCACGGCGGACTCTTCCACGGCGATCTGCACGCCGGGAACGTGCTCGTCGACGAGGCCGGGAAGCTGGTGCTGCTCGACTTCGGCATCGTCGGCCGTTTCACCCCGCGCACCCGTCGCATCCTGCGGCAGCTCGTCGTGGACCTGGTGGTGCGCGGCGACTACGAATCCGCAGGCCGTGCGATCTTCCTCCTCGGCGCCGTTCACAAGCCGGGCTCCACCACCAAGGGCGCCGCGGACATCAAGAAGGTCACCACGCCGCTGTCCACCACCGATCTCGGCTCGATGTCCTACACCGACCTCGGCAGGCAGATCGCGGCGGTCGCCAAGGCGCACGACGCCCGGCTCCCCCGCGAGCTGGTCCTCGTCGGCAAGCAGCTGTTGTACGTGGAGAAGTACATGAAGCTGCTCGCACCCCGGTGGAAGGCCATGTCGGACAAGGAGATCTACGGCTATATGGCGGGGATCCTGAAAGAGGCCGAACGCGACCGCAGGGCCGACCGCACCGCCGGGGCATGAGCACAAACACCTGGATTCCGGCATGTCGGACCCACTGGCGACCAACATGAGACCCAGAGACCGCTAGGGTGAGAGCGATTAGCTGATCCAGGAGTCATACATGAGACGTTTCGTGCCGGCAGTGCTGGCCTTCTTCGGCGCTGCCTTCATCGCAGCAGCCATCGCCATACCTCTTTACCTGGTGCCGCAGTTGAAGGTGGTGCCACTCGATCTGGACATCACCTCCGACGCCACCACGGTCTCGCCCGACGGGTCGACCGGCGAGCGGTTCCCCGCGGTCATCTTCGATCGCTGTTCGGTCTCCGAAGACCGTGCACGCACGCTCGACGCCCATCTGACCCAGCAGCGGCGCTCGATCATCACCGAGCCGTCCGACAGCCGGCAGGCGAGTCTGCAGTCCGCGCAGACCGTCCGCATCGACCGGTTGCGCGACGCCGAAGGAGTGGAGACCGAGCCGACCGTCGCCGCTGCAGGTGAGACCCGCACCTGTACCGACGGACTGCTGACGGCGACCATCGACCGAGTCTCGGTGAACCGCAAGACCTCGGCACCCAACGGGGCGGTCAGCTCGTTGCAGCTCGAGGCAGTTCCCGAGGGCGGAAACGTCAACGACGTCTCGGTCGCTCTCGACAACCGCACCGGATACCAGTACAAGTTCGGTTTCGACGTCCAGGAGCGCGACTACCCGTACTACGACCTCAACACCCGCCAGGACTGCACGGCGAAGTTCGAGGGCGAGGAGACCATCGACGGGGTCAAGACGTACCACTTCGTGTGTGACGTCCCCGAGACCGACATCTCCAACCTCCCGAACGCGCAGGGCGAGGCCGCACTGGGCACCATGCTGACGATGCCGGCCAAGTGGTGGGGCATCACCGGTCGCGGTGTGCGACCGAATGATCCGATCACGATGCACCGCTACGCCGCGGCCACGCGCCACGTGTGGGTGGAGCCCGAGACCGGCACCATCGTCGACGGCCGCGAGGATCAGCACCAGTACTTCAAGTCGCCCGATCAGAGCGATGCCACCCCGGAGGCCGTGCGGGAGTTCCGCATGGACGCGCTGAAGGGCACGTTCAAGTGGTCCGACGAGACGGTCGCCAACCAGGCGGACAAGGCCAGCGGCTACCTCAATCAGCTGAAGGTCGGCGGATTCTGGGCGCCGATCATCCTCGGCGTCGTCGGCGCGATCCTGCTGATCGTCGCGGCGCTGATGTTCTTCCGCGGTGGCCGCAACAACCGCACCGACGACGACGACGTCCCGCCGGTCGCGACACGGCCTGCCGATGACCGCACCACCACGCTGACCAAGCGCAGCGGCCCGCCTGCAGGCGCGGCCCCTGCGTCCGGCAACCCGTGGGAGCGGCCAACCGAGCAGATCCCCAGGGTCGACGGCGGCGAACCGCCCGCCGACGACTCGGCCACGCGCACCTTCCGCAAGCAGCCACCGCCCGAGTAGGGCACGGCGGTAGAAGCGACCACAGCGGGCGCATCCGGTAACCACCGGGTGCGCCCGCTGTGTTGTGTGCTCGAGGTCGGGCGATGTCGGCACCGAGTGACTCCGATGGCGAGTGACCCGGACAGTGTGTGACCCGGACAGTGAGTGACCCCGACGGCTCCGCGGACCCGCTGAGCGCCCAGAGGTGCTCGGCCGCAGCAGAAGGCCGTCACCACCCCTGCCCCGAGAGCTGCTGAAGCCTGCAGAGGACCGCGACGAAGGGCCTTGCCGAGGTTCCTCACCAAGCCGCAGCCTCCGATACACATGACAAGGGCCGGTGACCCGAAGGTCACCGGCCCTTGTCGGTGTCTTACGTGCGGAGAGGTCTTACGTGCGGAGAGCTACTGCTCGGCTCAGAAGAACGCCGGGCGGAAGGTCTTGACCCACGAGTCCTTGAAGGTGCTCTGCCAGTAGTCCCACCAGTGCGCGCCGTCCGGGGTGATCCGGGTGCTGAGCTTGACGCCCGGGACGAGCGCAAGGCGACCGATGTAGAGCTGGCTGCTCGTCGATGCGGCGACCTCGAGCGGGATCATCTGCGCGAACTTGACCGGGTCGAAGTTGCTGCTGGACGGATTGACCGAGGAGTCGTACTTGCTGCCGACACCGCTACCGGACGAGACGTAGACGTTCTTCCCGGCGAGGTTGCCCGCGCTCAGGAACGGGTCGTTCTGGAACCAGCTACCGGCCGGGTAGAAGCCCCACATGTTGAACGGGTTGCCGCCGACCTCCGCGACCGAGGCCATGATGCCCTGCGTGAAGCCCGGCAGGGTGACCGTCGGATAGCCGCTGTAGGACGCGACCGCCTTGTAGAAGTTGGGGTGGCGTGAGGCCAGGTTCAGTGCCGAGGTGCCCGACATCGACAGACCGGCGATGCCGTTGCGGCGGTTGTCGCTGCCGTGACGAGCCGCCATGTAGCGCGGCAGTTCGCGGGTCAGGAAGGTCTCCCACTTGTTGACGCCCAGTCTGGGGTCGGCCGACTGCCAGTCGGTGTAGAAGCTGCCTGCGCCACCGAACGGGATCGCCACGTTGGTGCCCTTGCCCGCCATGTAGCGCGCGACGTCGGTGTTGATCAGCCAGCCGCTGTTGTTGTTGGGGGCGCGGAGTCCGTCGAGGAGGTACAGCGTCGGCTTCGGTCCGCTACCACCGGCCGAGACGATGCACACGGGCACGGTCCGGTTCATGGCGTTCGCGCGGACGTACTCGACAGTGCAGCCGTTGGCGGCAGAGGCCTCCGGGGGAGCTGCGACCAGCGTCGCACCCGAGACGGCCACAAGAGCCACGAGTCCGGCGACGAGGCGCTTACGGGCGCGTGTCAGCATTCGTCAGTTTTCCTTTGGATCTCCGCGGCCGGAGTCGGCCGCGATGGGTGTTGCCTACCGGGTACTGCGGTGGGCCTACGCGATGGGTCTTTACGTAGTGGGGATTGTATTGGTCCCCGGCGGAAGCGGTACCCGTCCTTGAGGAGTGTAACGGCACGATAACGCGGCGGCCAAGGTCAGAACTATCTTCGTGACTCCCCGATCCAGTGTTCCACGTCACAATTCACGGTCCTGAACAGCTCATACCGCTCATACGCGTCGCCACGCTCCGACATTTCGTCCGTTCGGACCACATCCCCGCGACCGCCTCGTTATTCGTTTGGGTGGTGAACGGTGATACGGCGCATCGGCCGCAACCACGCACGGACGGCTCCCCGGGCAATTAGGGTCGGGGCGTGAACATGGGCGAGTACCTCTCCGCCGACGCCACCACCCTCGCCGGCCTCGTCGGCGCGGGCGAGGTGACCCCCGCCGAACTGCTCGATCTCGCGCGGTCCCGCGCCGACGCGGTCAACCCGGCGTTGAACGCGATCGTCATCCGGATGGACGCCGAAGCCGACGCCCGGGCCCGCGGCGAGCTGTCCGGACCGTTCGCGGGCGTCCCGTTTCTGATCAAGGACCTCGCGCAGGACTATCGCGGGTACCCGACGAGCCGCGGTTCGCGCGCGCTCGCCACCCACATCGCCACCGAGCATTCCCATGGCGTCCGCCGCTTGCTCGACGCCGGGCTGGTGATCTTCGGCAAGACCAACACCCCCGAGTTCGGGGCCAAGGGGATCACCGAACCGACCTTCTGGGGACCCACCCGCAATCCGTGGGATCTGAACGTCACACCGGGCGGCTCGTCGGGCGGCAGTGCCGCTGCGGTGGCCGCGGGCATCGTGCCCGCCGCAGGTGCCAGCGACGGCGGCGGGTCCATCCGCATCCCGGCGGCATGTACGGGACTGTTCGGACTGAAGAGTTCGCGCGGGCTCATGCCGTACGGACCACAGACCGGCGAACCGCTCTTCGGGATGGGCGTCGAGGGCGTGGTGACCCGCACCGTGCGCGACGCCGCCGCCTTCTACGACGCGCTGATCGGGCCGACCGCGTCGTCGACCTACCCGGCGCCCCTGCACACCGAGAGCTTCAGCACCCGCATCGCGTCCCGGCCACGGCTCCTGCGGATCGGGCTCACCACGAAATCGGCGATCAACCCGAACCCGCACCCGGAGGCGCGCGCCGCGGTCGAGCACGCGGCGTCGTTGCTGACCGACCTCGGCCACCAGGTCGAGGAGGTCGAGCCACCTCACGACGACGCCGAGCTGGCCCGCGATTTCCTCGACATCTGGTTCGCAAAGTGTGCCGCGCAGGTCGACGAGGTGCGCCGCCTCACCGGCGCCCCCGACAGTCATTTCGAGGCCGACACACTGGCACTCGCCGAGCTGGGTCGCGCCGCCGGCGTCGTGCCGCTGTTCACCGCCCTCGACCACATCAACGATCACGTCCTCGCGCTGGAGCGCTTCCACCGAACCCACGACCTGCTGCTCACCCCGACCCTGGCGATGCCGCCGCCGCAGATCGGTTCGATGACAACCCCGCCGCTGCTGCAGCGCGCCGCCCGTCTGGCGGCCCGTGCCCGCTCCGGCCGGGTGATGGCGCGCCTGGGCATCGTCGATCAACTCATCAGCGAGAGCCTCGGCTGGGTCCCCTGCACCCAACTCGCGAACCTCACCGGCCGCCCGGCGATGAGCGTGCCGCTGCACTGGACCGAGGCCGGACTGCCCCTCGGCGTGCAGTTCGTCGGCAGGCTCGGCGCCGACGGTGATCTCCTCGCCCTCGCCGCCGGGCTCGAGGAGGCCGCGCCGTGGTTCCACCGGTACGCCGACATCGCGTTGTAGGGCGACGCTAGTCTCGTCTCGAAGATCACGTGTGGGGGATCACCCCCGACGTCGAACCCGGGGTGAGGAGTTGCGGTGGCGATGCAGAAGGCCGATGCGGTGGTCGTCGGTGCCGGACTGGCCGGCCTGGTGGCGACATACGAGCTCACCAAGGCAGGACGCCGGGTCATCGTCGTCGATCAGGAGAACCGCAACAACCTTGGTGCGCAGGCCTTTTGGTCGCTCGGCGGGCTCTTCATGGTCGACACCCCCGAGCAGCGGCGTCTCGGCATCAAGGACTCGGCCGACCTCGCCCTGCAGGACTGGATGGGTTCGGCCGGCTTCGATCGCGACGACGAGGACTACTGGCCGCGGCAGTGGGCCCGCGCCTACGTCGACTTCGCGGCCACCGAGAAGCGGCAGTACCTGCACGACCTCGGCCTGCGCATCACCCCTATCGTCGGATGGGCCGAACGCGGCGGCGGGTTCGCCGACGGCCACGGCAACTCGGTGCCCCGCTTCCACCTGACCTGGGGCACCGGACCCGAGGTGGTCCGCGTCTTCGCCGAGCCGGTCCTGGAGGCCGAGAAGCGCGGGCTCGTCGAGTTCCGGTTCCGCCATCGCGTCGACGAGCTGGTCGTCTCCGATGGCGCCGCCGTCGGTGTCCGCGGCGCGACCCTCGCCCCCACCGACGTCGACCGCGGTCGGGCGTCGAACCGGGATGTGTTGGGCGACTTCGAGATCCACGCCGACGCCGTCATCATCACCTCGGGCGGCATCGGCCACAACCACGACCTGATCCGCAAGAACTGGCCGGTCGATCGTCTCGGGCCCGCACCGGAGACGATGATCTCCGGCGTCCCGGCCCACGTCGACGGCCGCATGCTGGAGATCAGCGAGGACGCCGGGGCCAGCATCGTCAACCGGGACCGCATGTGGCATTACACCGAGGGCATCCACAACTGGGATCCCATCTGGCCCGACCACGCGATCCGGATCATCCCCGGACCGTCGTCGTTGTGGCTCGACGCCAACGGAAATCGGCTGGCGCCGCCGAACTTCCCCGGATTCGACACGAATTCGACGATGAAGGCGATCCTGTCGGCGGGATACGACTACTCGTGGTTCATCCTCACGCAGACCATCGTCGAAAAGGAGTTCATGCTCTCGGGTTCCGAGCAGAACCCCGACATCACCGAGAAGGACCTCAAGCTCACGGCCAGGAGCCGCCTGGCCAAGGGCGCCGCCGGCCCGGTCGCGAAGTTCCTCGAGAACGGCATCGACTTCGTGGTCGCCGACAACCTTCCGGAGCTGGTGACCGGGATGAACAAGATCGCCCGTGGACCCGAGCTCGACCTCGCACACATCGAACGGATCATCTCCGCCCGCGACGCCGACGTGGACAACAAGTTCTCCAAGGACGCCCAGTTGATGGCGATCACCAACGCGCGACAGTTCCTCGGCGACAAGATCGTTCGCGTCGCCAAGCCGCACCGTCTCCTCGATCCGGCACACGGCCCCCTCATCGCCGTGCGGCTCAACGTGCTCACGCGCAAGACGCTCGGCGGCCTCGAGACCAACCTCGACTCACAGGTGCTGCGTTCCGACGGAAGCGCCTTCGACGGCCTGTTCGCCGCCGGTGAGGTCGCGGGATTCGGCGGCGGCGGCGTGCACGGATACAACGCCCTCGAGGGCACCTTCCTCGGCGGGTGCATCTTCTCCGGGCGCGCCGCGGGACGGGCGGTTGCACGGGCGACAGGGGCCAGCTGACCTCACCGCTGCCCGGGCACCGGCAGGTGGCTTGCGAAAAGGGTTGCCTGCCCTATACATTCGCGGCACGATCGGTGGTCCCACGGCCATCCGGCATCGGCTAGGGTATAGGGCGTGCCCGTGCCCCAGACGATCCTGACCCGGAAGACCAAGTCGGCGATCTTCCTGGTCTTCACCATCGACGACGGTGGCGAGGACGCGGTCCGTGATGCGCTCGAGGAGATACCCGGGCTGAACAACGCGGTGTCCTCGCGGGCACCCGAAGCCGCGCTCGCCGGCATCGTGTCGATCGGCTCGGATGCGTGGGACCGGCTCTTCGACGGGCCCCGCCCGCGGTCCCTCCGACCGTTCGTCCCCTACGAGGGCGCGGTCCACACGGCCCCCGCGACGCCGGGAGACCTGCTGGTGCACATCAAATCCGACGACATGGGCCTCTGCTACGAGCTCGGCGCCAAGATCACCGAGGCGTTCGGCGACGCGGTCACCGTGGTCGACGAGGTCCACGGGTTCCGCTACTTCGACCTGCGCGACCTCATCGGCTTCGTCGACGGCACCGAGAATCCGATCGGACAGGCCGCGATCGATGCCATCAGCGTCGGCGACGACGATCCCGAGTTCGCCGGCGGCAGCTACGTCGCGATCCAGCGCTACGTCCACGACCTGTCGTCGTGGAACGAGTTGAGCACCGAGGACCAGGAGGCGGCCATCGGCCGCACCAAACTCGACAACGTCGAGATGTCCGACGAGGTGAAACCCACCAACTCCCACGTCGCGCTCAACGTCGTCGAAGACGAGAACGGCGAGGAGATCGACGTCGTCCGCGACAACATGCCCTACGGCGACGTCTCCGGCGCCGGCGTCAACGGCACCTTCTACATCGCCTACTCCGCGGGACCCGACGTCACCGAGGAGATGCTGCGGAAGATGTTCATCGGCGATCCGCCCGGCAACCACGACCGGCTTCTCGACTTCACCACCGCGGTCACCGGCTCGCAGTTCTTCACCCCGACGCTGGACTTCCTCGAAGATCTGCCCCCTGCGCCGGGTGCGTCCGACGAGCAGGCCACGCCCGGCCCGGCCCGACGCACCGACGGGTCCCTGGGCATCGGATCACTCCGCTAGCCGACGACCCCACCACCCATACCCACATCAGGAGGCCACCATGAACAACCTGCATCGCGAACTCGCGCCCATCTCGGAGGCCGCCTGGGCGGAGATCGAGGAGGAGGCGACCCGCTCGTTCAAACGCAATGTCGCGGGCCGCCGGCTCGTCGACGTGACCGGTCCGCTCGGCCCCGACACCGCATCGGTCACCCTCGGACACCGTTCCAAGATCGATTCACCCGCCCAGGGCATCACCGCGTTCCAGCGTCGCACCCAGTCGCTGGTGGAACTCAAGGTCCCGTTCACCGTCTCCCGTGAGGCGATCGACGACGTCGACAGGGGTGCGAAGGACTCCGACTGGGATCCGGTCGTCGAGGCCGCGCGTGAACTCGCACTCGCCGAGGACCGCGCGATCTTCGAGGGTTACACCGCCGCGGCGATCAGCGGTATCCGCGCCGAGGCGTCCGCCCCATCGGTCGAGCTGCCCCACGACGTGCGCGACTACCCGGAGGCCGTCAGCCAGGCACTGTCCACCCTGCGTCTGGCGTCGGTGGACGGGCCCTACTCCGTCGCCCTGTCGGCGGAGCTGTTCACGCTGGTCAACGAGACGTCGAATCACGGCTACCCGATCCGGGAGCACATCCAGCGCCTGCTCACCGGGGACATCGTGTGGGCGCCCGCCATCAGCGGCGCATTCGTGATGAGCACCCGCGGCGGCGACTTCGAACTGACGATCGGCCAGGACGTGTCCATCGGCTACGACTCCCACGACGCCGACGTCGTGAACCTGTACTTCCAGGAGTCGTTCACGTTCCTCACCCACACCGGTGAGGCGGCGGTCGCCCTGGTGAAGCCGACGGGCGCCTGAACGGGCCGGCACCCGGGGTCACCACCGGGAACCGCGGAACGCCGAACATCCCGCGGCGTCCGTTAGGGACGGCAACTAGTCTGGCGCAGGTGATCGCTGTAATGTCCGGCCCGCTCGCTTCGCTCCCGGCGCCCACCGGCGTGTCCGGCCCGCTCGCTTCGCTCCCGGCGCCCACCGGCGTGTCCGGCCCGCTCGCTTCGCTCCCGGCGCCGAGATGCTGACCCAACTCATCCGCACGTACCTCGCGCGGTATCGCATCAACGTCGCCCTCGTGGTGGTGCTGCAGCTGTTCGCGACCTTGGCGATGCTGTTCCTGCCCAGCCTCAACGCCGACATCATCGACAACGGCGTGGCCCGTGGCGACACCGGTTACATCCTGCGCATCGGCGGCTGGATGCTGCTGGTCAGCGTCGCCCAGATCATCGTCACCGTCGCCGCCCAGTACTTCGGCTCCCGGGCGGCGCTCGGCGTCGGCCGCGACATCCGCGGCGACCTGCTCCACCGGGTGAACTCGTTCTCCGCACGCGAGGTCGGCACCTTCGGCGCGCCGTCGCTGATCACACGTACCACCAACGACGTCCAGCAGGTGCAGCTGCTGATCGTCATGAGCAGCTCGATCCTGGTGATGGCACCGATCATGTGCGTCGGTGGGATCGTCATGGGTATCCGCGAGGCACCGGCGTTGTCGTGGGTGATGGGCGTGGCGGTGCCCATCCTCGGGATCTCGATGGGCGCGATCATCGCGAAGATGATTCCCGGCTTCCGCGCCATGCAGGAACGCATCGACGCCGTCAATCGCGTGCTGCGCGAACAGATCACCGGGATCCGCGTGGTCCGCGCGTTCGTCCGGGAAGATCACGAGCGCAAGCGTTTCGCGGCGGCCAACGATCATCTCGCCGATGCCACGCTGCGCGTCGGCAAGCTGATGGCGCTGATGTTCCCGGTCGTCATGGTGATCACCAACGTCACCATCGTCGCGGTCATCTGGTTCGGCGGGCACGCAGTCTCCGACGGCTCCCTCGAGATCGGCGCCCTGACGGCGGTCATGAGCTATGTCATGCAGATCCTGATGTCGGTGATGATGGCGTCGTTCCTGGCGATGATGGCCCCGCGGGCAACGGTCTGCGCCGAACGCATCTCGGAGGTCCTCGACACCGAGACCTCGGTGCATCCGCCCGCCGAGCCCATCGGCTTCGCCACCCACCCCGGCATCGTCGAGTTCCGCGACGCCGAATTCCGCTATCCCGGCGCCGACGACCCGGTCCTGAGCGGCATCGACTTCCGCGTCGAACCCGGGACCACCACCGCGATCGTCGGCTCCACCGGCTCCGGCAAGACCACGCTGCTCGGTCTGGTACCCCGCCTCATCGACGCAACGGCCGGCGAGGTCCGCATCGGCGGCACCGACGTCAAACGCCTCGATCCCGACGAGCTGCGGTCGGTGATCGGACTGGTCCCCCAGCGACCCTACCTGTTCTCCGGGACCGTCCGCTCCAATCTCCTGCACGGCAAGGCCGATGCCACCGACGCCGACATCTGGGAGGCGTTGCGCATCGCGCAGGCCGACGACTTCGTGTCGGCGATGCCCGAGGGTCTCGACACCAAGGTCGCCCAGGGCGGCACGACCGTGTCCGGCGGGCAGCGGCAACGACTCGCGATCGCCCGCGCGCTGATCCGCCGCCCGTCGATCTACCTCTTCGACGACTCGTTCTCCGCGCTCGACCTCACCACCGACGCACGGCTCCGGGCGGCGCTGCGCCCGGCCACCCGTGACGCCGCGGTCATCGTTGTGGCGCAGCGTGTCTCGACCATCGTCGAGGCCGAGCAGATCGTCGTCCTCAACCGTGGCCGGATCGTCGGGATCGGTACACACGACGAGCTGGTGGACACCTGCCCGACCTACGCCGAGATCGTCGAATCGCAGATGGCGATGGAGGAGCGCTCATGACCCGGCCCGGAGGTCCGCCGCTGGCGGGCAGCCCCGACACCAAGCCGCGATCGTTCTGGCCCTCGGTGAGGCGCGTCGTCGCCCAGCTCGCCTCCTACCGTCTGCTCATGACGGTGACGCTCACCTCGCTGGTGGGTTCGGTCATCCTGATCGCCATCGCACCACGGGTTCTCGGGCACGCCACCGACCTCGTCTTCGACGGCGTGATCGGCCGGACCCTCCCGGCCGGACTCTCCAAGGACGAGGCGGTCGCCGGTCTCCGTGAGAGCGGTGACAACACGTTCGCCGACATGGTGTCGTCGATGAACGTGACGCCCGGCGTCGGAGTCGATTTCGGCGCTGTCGGCCGCGTCCTGCTCATCACACTGGCGCTGTACGTGGTGTCCTCCATGCTCGCATGGCTGGCCGCATACCTGCTGAACATCGTTGTGGTGGGCACGATCCGGCGTCTTCGCGACGACGTCGAGGCCAAGGTCCACCGACTTCCCCTGCGCTACTACGACACGATGCCCCGGGGTGACCTGCTCAGCCGGGTCACCAACGACCTCGACAATCTGTCGCAGAGCATGCAGCAGACCATCTCTCAGTTCGCCAACTCGGTGCTGACCGTCATCGCGCTGCTGGTGATGATGATCTGGATCTCACCGCTGCTGGCCCTGATCGCAGTGGCCACAGTGCCTTTGGCGATCATCGCCACCGCGGTCATCGCGAAACGTTCCAAGCCGCATTTCTCCGCCCAGTGGGCCTCGACCGGCGCTCTCAACGCGCAGGTCGAGGAGGCGTTCACCGGCCACGAGCTGGTGACGGCGTTCGGTCGTCAGCGCGAGATCGAGGCGACCTTCGACGAGCGCAACGAGAAGCTGTACGAGTCGAGCTGGCGTGCCCAGTTCATCTCCGGCGTCATCATGCCGACGATCATGTTCCTGGGGAACCTGAACTACGTCGCCGTCGCCGTCGTCGGCGGACTGCGGGTGGCGTCGGGGTCGCTGAGTCTCGGTGAGGTACAGGCCTTCATCCAGTACTCGCGCCAGTTCACCCAGCCGCTCACGCAGATCGGATCGATGATCAACCTCATGCAGAGCGGTGTCGCCTCCGCCGAGCGCATCTTCGACATCCTCGACGCCGACGAGCAGACACCCGACGACGCCGACCCGCAGACACCCGCCTCCGACAACGGACTGATCGAGTTCGACGACGTCTCGTTCCGCTATGTCGAGGACAAACCGCTCATCGAGAACCTCAGCCTGGTCGCACGACCCGGCCACATGGTCGCGATCGTGGGACCCACCGGCGCGGGGAAGACCACGCTGGTCAACCTGATCATGCGTTTCTACGACGTCGATTCCGGGATCATCCGGGTCGACGGCGTCGATTCGATGCGGATGACGCGCGACGACCTGCGTGAACGCACCGGCATGGTGCTCCAGGATTCGTGGCTGTTCGGCGGCACGATCTATGACAACATCGCCTACGGCGACCCGAGCGCACCCCGAGAGGCCGTGCTCGACGCGGCACGGATGAGCCATGTCGACCACTTCGTGCGGACACTGCCCGACGGATACGACACCGTTCTCGACGACGAGGGCGGCGGCGTGAGTGCCGGTGAGCGACAGCTGATCACAATCGCCCGCGCCTTCCTGGCCCGCCCGACGATCCTCATCCTCGACGAGGCGACCAGTTCCGTCGACACCCGCACCGAACTGCTCATCCAGAAGGCCATGGCGAACCTGCGTACCGATCGCACGAGTTTCGTCATCGCCCACCGACTCTCGACGGTGCGCGACGCCGATGTCATCGTCGTCATGGAGGACGGACACATCGTCGAGCAGGGCAACCACGACGAGTTGCTCGCCGCCCGGGGCGCCTACTGCCGGCTGTACGAGAGCCAGTTCACCGGGGCGATCGAGGCGGGCTGAGTGGGATCATGATGAACCCATGCGTTGTGACAGGTACACCACGGCGCGGCGCATCACCTCGACCTCCTGCTCGAGTTCCCGGATTCGCTTACGAGCGTCTCGCAGGACGGCGTTCTGTTCGGCGTCGGGGTCCGGCGACGACTGGCGAATACGGTCCTCACGGTCGGCGATCGTGAGCCACCGCTTCAAGCAGGTGTCGGAGATTCCGTAGTTGCTGGCGATCTGCCGCAACGACGCATCACTGCTGCGCGCTGCCGAGATCACCTCGCGACGGAAGTCCGGTGGATAGGGTTTGGGCATGACCGGCCCTCTTTCAGCGTGGCGAATCGGATGCTCCGTGCGGCCTGGCGTCTTGTCCGGCTCGGATCTTGCACCGGACAATCCTGTCCGACAAGGCTTTTCGATAACGGGAACATGCAGGTCATGGCGATCCCGGTACACCGGGGAGGAGGTCCGGCAGGAGGTCGCCCGGCGCGGGCGGTACGAAGTCGGCCACCGCCGGCGGCAGGACGTCCGCCACCTCAGCCGGTACGAGATCACTCACCGTCGCCGGCTCCGTATCCGGGGCGTCTGGCGAGGGTGAATCGTCGGAGATCGCCGGCGGCACAGCCACTTCGGCCACCGTCGGGGTGGCGACCTCGGCCACCGTCGGGGTGGCGACCTCGGCCACCGTCGGGGTGGCGACCTCGGCCACCGTCGGGGTGGCGACCTCGGCCACCGTCGGGGTGGCGACCTCGGCCACCGTCGGGGTGGCGACCTCGGCCACCGTCGGGGTGGCGACTTCGGCCACCGTCGGGGTGGTTGCGCTGCCGGGCAGCGGGACCGAATCCGCGGCGAGAGGCGGCACGGGAGGCGGAACCCAGTCGGTCACCACGGCAGGCAAGGCGTCACGCACGATGGGCGGTAGGAAGTCCCCCAGCCGGGTCGGTATGTACGGCGCATCGATCCGGATGGGCGCGGCCGGCACCAGCTGCCGTGTCAGCGGATCGAGGTCGCGGAGGTTCGGAACATCCCACGGGACGGGCACGTACGGCAGCACCGGGTCGGCGCACGGCGCCGGATAGCTGTGCTGCTGTTGACAATACGTTCCGACGGCCCGTTCGACGAAGGTCAGCGGGTCCTTCAGCGGATTGACCGACGAACAGTACAGGTCGCGCAGGTTGCACAGCTCGACGATCCTCGGGCCACCCGCCGGGGCCTCCCGCCAACCCGTGAAGGTGAAGCCGGGAATGAATGTGGGCAGAACACCCATGATCCCGGCACCGTCGGCCCCGGGTTGTCGCTTCGGGTTGCCCTCGGTGATACAGGTCTTCCGCCACCCGGACAGTCGGTCACATACATTCGACACGACGACTGCGCCGAGCGAGTAGCCGATGATCGTCACCGCCGATCCCGGACATCTGGCCCGAAAACCGTTGAGGGCCCGTGTCAATCCATCCGTGCCTATCCGAACGGATTCGTCACCGGACTCATGACCACCGACCGGGGAGATGCTCGCCGGATAGACGATGTTGGTTCGGGGGCCGGCCGGGACGTTCGGGGTGTTCACGCCGTTCCTGTCCCCGGTCCCGCCGACCACGAAGTTCTGGGAGGCCGGACACACAGCAGCCTCGGCGACGGGTCCTTGCACGACGTTGAATTCGAGAGCGACCTGGAATCCGAGAATCACCAGGAGAGAGCCGATCACAGCAGAGATCAACCGCTTCATAGCGGACACCTACGATTCGCGCAGAGTTGAATGATGATGCGCCGAAGGGATATTCACCACCCGGACGCTCAGGTGCTCGTGACCGTCTCATCGCGGTCCGAGGTTTCAGACGGGGACTTCCCCGCAGCCGGCACGACGTGGCCGTGCATGACCGTGATCCCGGGTGGCTGTGCACAGGGCCTCGGCGCCATCCCCGTGGACCCGTCTTCGTGAGACAGGAACTCGGCTTCGGCGATCAGTGGGGAGACCCGACCGTGGGATCACGCGTCCCCGAGTGTATGCCCTCGCCGGGTCCACGGCTAGCCCATCTGCGCCCGCGCCTAGACATGCCACTAGTCCGTGCGACTAGGGGCGAACGTTCCTCGCCGCCCGCTCGACGAGGATCGCCACGCGCTTGGTCTTGGTCTCGGGCCTCCTGGCCAGGGCCAGTTGGGTCAGGCCCAGCTTGCGGGCGCTGGGCGGGAACGCGTCCCAGTTGGCCCGCGCAGTCGGGTTGGCGTCGAGGGCCGCGGCGAGCTCGGGCGATTCGATGAGCGCCTCGGCATCGTCGAGGAGCGTCCACAGTCCCGTGGCCTGTGCGTCGTCGATGACCGCCTGCCCGGCCGGCTGAATGCGGCCGGCGGCGGCGAGATCGGCGACGCGCGCCTTGTTCGATGCCGACCACGGGCTGTTGCGGCCGCGACGGGTGAACCACATGCCACGCCGCGCCTCGTCGAGGACCCGGGTGTGTCCGTCGATCCAGCCCCAGCACAGCGCTTCGCGTACAGATTCGTCGTAGTCGAGTGGTGCATGGCCTGAACCTTTGCGCCAGAACACCAACCACACGCCGCTGGAGGTCTGATGGTTGTCCCGCAACCAGTCACCCCAGGCGGCGACGGTGTCGACGTGGAGTCTGGGCGCGGGTGGGTCGGCCATCAATACACCCTAATGTCGGTGACGGTATCTCGGTACAGTTGATCCGTGAATGAGATCCTCCACTTCGCCACAGACAACTGGTGGCTGATCTTCCCGATCGGCGCGGTCGTCGGCGGCTGGGCGGGATCGATCGCGAAGTACAACGAGAAGCGGCGCAGAGACAAGATCGAACTCGCGCGGGTCAAGGCGAACGCGCAGATCGAGCAGGTCAAGCTCACCACGACGTCCGTCGAGCAACTGCGCAAGACGCTCAAGCAGCACGACGCCCTCAACGAGAAGTGGTTCGCCTACGAACTCGACCTCGCGACCCTCATCGAGTATCCGCTGATGACCGACATGCGCGAACCCCTGACGCTCGCATTTCACCGGGCCAGGATCCACGCGGACGACCTACGCCCGGACAACCCCAGGCCGGACAACGCCGCGCCGACGGTGGCGCCGGCCGACTTCGCCGAGTATCGCGACGCCGTCGGCGAATACGCCGCCGCGTTCGACGCGGCCGAACGAGAAGCGCGGCGCCGCAAACACTCCGGGTTCTCACCCGTGGAACGTGAAGCCCTCGGCCGGGCGCGCAAACTGATCGGCGTGGCCTCCGACTCCGGAGCCACCGTCGCGGAACGTCAGGCAGCGTACAAAAAGGCGCGCGCCGAACTCGACGGACTCATCGACGTCCCGCCGCCGGCCGCCGAACATCTCGAACGCCAGATCGCGGGCGCCCTCGAGCGCGGGCGGGAGTGATCACAGATCCGGTATCGGCAGATCCAGATTCGGTGCGATGATCCCGCCGTCGACCTCGAGGATCTTGCCGGTGACGTATGCACCCGCGGGTGACGCGAGGTAGAGCGCCGCGGCGGCAATGTCTTCGGGGGCCCCGAGCCGGTGCATCGGGGTCGCCGACTCCACCGCCGAGCGCATCTCGTCGTTGCCCGCCACGATCTCCAGCGACGAGGTCAGGATTGCCCCGGGCGCGATCGCGTTGACGCGAATCCTCGGGTTCAGGTCCATGGCGGCGAGCCGAGTGTAGTGCGCCAGTGCGGCTTTGGCTGTTCCGTAGGCGGCATATGCTCGTCCGGGCACGCGCCCGACCGCGGAGGTGATGTTGATGATCGACCCGTGGCCGGTGGTCGCCAGCATCTGCTTGGCGCCCGCGACCACCAGCGCATGGGCATTGGCGACGTTGAAGTCGAAAGCATCCACCAGGTGTTTGGGCGTCGTGTCGAGCAAGGGCCGCGGCATCGCACCGCCGACGTTGTTGACGACGATGTCGAGGCGACCGAACTCCGCGACCGCGATCTGGGCGAGTGACGCGGCGGCGTCGGCGTCACTGAGGTCGACGGGCACCACATGCGCGCGCCGACCTGCGTCGGAGACCTCACCGGCCACCTGATCGAGGTCGAGTTCGCTACGCGCCGCGATCACCACGTCGGCACCGGCCTGGGCGAAGGCCACCGCGATGGCGGCCCCCAGGCCGCGGCCGGCCCCGGTCACGATCGCAACGTGGTCGTCGAGTCGAAATCTGTCGAGAATCACTCCAAGACCCTGTCACGAATCCGCAAAAACAGGAACGTGTTCTAGAAAAAGAGACGGATCAGTAGTCTCGGCCAGGCTCCACCAGCGAGAGCAATTCGTCCCCGGCGGCGAACCGCCGGAGGTTCTCGGCCACCCATGGCGCCAGTTCGCGCGTCAGCCCCGACGACGGGTTCGCTACGTGCGGGGTGATGATCACATTCGGCAACGACCACAGCGGATGGTCCTGCGCAGGGGGCTCGGGGTCGGTGACATCGAGCGCTGCGCCGGCGATCTCGCCGTCGACCAGCGCTCGATACAGAGCCGCCTCGTCCACCAGCGGCCCGCGCGCGACATTCACAACCCACGCATGATCCGGCAGCGCGCCAAGGCTTTCGGCGTTGATCATGTGCCGCGTCTCCGGAGTGTCCGGCGCCGCCAACACGACGTGATCGGTGGCGGCCCATACCTCGCCGAGCTCACTCGACCGGCGGACCAGATCGGCTCCGGGCACGTCCCGGCCCGACCGGTTCACCGCGACGACCCGCGCACCGCACGCCCGCAACCGGGGCCCCAGGGAGGCGCCGATCCCGCCGGCCCCGACGATCGTCACCGTCGACCCGCGCAGAGATCGCACCGCGGTGTCGATCCGGTCCTTGTCCCAGTGCCGTACGACCGCGGTGTTGATCTGCCGCACACCGGCGAGCAGGAGCGCCAGCGCATGCTCGGCCACGTTCTCGGCGTAGAACCCGGAGGCGTTGGTCCACTTCCGGCGATCGTCGATGACACCTGCGGCGACGAACCCCTCGATGCCCGCGGTCTTCAGCGCGACCCACTCGACGGTATCGGGGAGCTCGGGGAACTCGTCGGCAGAGCCGATCCACACCAGCGCACGCGCCTCGTCGAGCGGCGCCACCCGGCCGCCCGCGCTCTCGACGGCGGCGACGAGATGCTCGTCGCGCTCCGGCTCGACGGCGACCGGGATCGGCGTCACCGCGCGACGGCCTTCGCCGCGGAGGTCGCGAGCTCGTCGGCGATCTCGTTGAAGTGATCGCCTGCATGCCCCTTCACCCACCGCCACTCCACTTTGTGCCGCTTCTCCTCGTCGACGAGGCGTCGCCACAGGTCGGCGTTCTTCACCGGCTTCTTGTCCTTGGTCTTCCACCCGTTGGCCTGCCACCCGTTGACCCACTTGGTGATCCCGTTGCGCACGTAGGTGGAGTCGGTGTAGATGACCACCGTCGACGGCCTGGTCAGCGCGGCGAGCCCCTCGATGGCGGCGGTGAGTTCCATCTTGTTGTTGGTGGAGTTCGGTTCGGACCCGGAGATCCGCTTCTCGGTCCCCTTGTACCGCAGCACCGCGCCCCAACCGCCGGGTCCCGGGTTCCCCAGGCACGCCCCATCGGTGGAGATCTCGACCACGGATTCGCCCGCCGGGTCTGCGTCAGAAGGCTCGAAAACGGGAGAGTTCGCGGGAGCTGTCACGGGGGGAAGCCTACGTCAACCGCCGGGTGTGACCGCAGGCTCACCGCGAGCAAACTGGCCGCCGCGCTGACACCACCGCCGCCGACCCCTAGGGTGGGATCATGGCTGTCTGGGACCCGACACGCTATCTGCAGTTCGCCGACGACCGGTCGCGACCGTTCCTCGACCTGATCGCGCAGATCCCGATCAACCCGCTCACGGTGGTCGATCTGGGCTGCGGACCCGGCCACCTCACCAAGCACCTTCGCGCGTTGTGGCCGGTCGCGGACATCCTCGGTATCGACGAGTCGGCGGCGATGATCGACCGCGCCATCCGGGACAACACCGACCCGCGCGCCAACTACGACGTCGCCGATGTGGCGCAGTGGGTACCGCACCGCCCCGTCGACCTGATGATCTCCAATGCGATGTTCCAGTGGGTACCCGACCAGTTCGAGGTGATCGACAAGCTGCTGGGGCACCTCACCGACGGCGGCGCCTTCGCGCTGCAGGTGCCCAACAACTCCGACGCGCCCACCCACTCCGTTTTCGCCGAGCTGGCGGCCACCGAGCCCTACGTCGGGGCTCTGGGCGACATCCGACATCTCCCTCCGCTCGACGCCGAGACCTACCTCGACTTCTTCGCCGAGCGCGGCTATCACGTCAACGCCTGGGAGACGACCTACCTGCACGTACTCGACGGCAGCGACCCGGTCTACGACTGGATGTGCGGCACCGGCGCCCGCCCCTACCTCCAGGCACTATCCGGCGACCTGCGTGAACAGTTCATCGCCGACCTGAAACAACGCTTCGCCGACGCCTATCCGCAGCGCGACGTGGGCACTGTCCTGCCGTTCCGGCGCAGCTTCGCGGTGGCCTCGCCGCACTGACCCGCCACTGAGCGGCGCGCTCGCGAGCGTCTCGACGGGTCACGCACCGGCGTCGGTTTGGCAACGAACGCGTTCGGGCCAGCCACTTCTGCAACACTGACACCACTAGTCGCTGGTTAGCAGGGGGTACACCCATGTTTCGACGCAGTCGTTCCCGCCTGCGCCCGGTTTCGCATATCCGACGCACCGCGATCGTCGGCGGCGCGGTCGTCGCCCTGGCCGCGGGCCTGGTGAGCGCTGTGTCCGCCCCCGCGCACGCCGCGGTCTGCAACGTCACCGGCATCACCGGCGGAGATGTCGGCAGCACCGGCAGCACGGGTTCGAGTCAGCTCGGCTGGGGCAGCCTCGACTTCGGCAGCTACCGGGCGGGCGGCAAGAAACCACAGGGTCCGCTGCCGAAACTGACGGGCGCGAGCAAGGCGATCTCGTGGGTGACCGGCCCGCGCAGCCCCGAGCGTACGGACACCCGGTTCGGGATCACCGCCACCGATGTCGGCGTCCCGTGGGACAACGGCTCCGGGCAGGTGCTGATGGCATTCGGCGACACCTGGGGCAAGTGTGCAGGCCAGATGGCGTGGAAGCACAACACGCTGCTGCGCAGTGACGCGAACTCCAACCTGGACAAGGCGATCCGGTTCCCCAATGCCGTACCCGGCTCAGTGCGGTCGGGCGCTTCGGTGTCATCGGCGCACCCCACCTGGTCGCAACCCATGTTCAACGCCATCGGGGTGCGCAACACCGAGGTCGGCCGCATCCCGACCGGCGGCATCTCCGTCAACGGCACGCAGTTCGTGAGCTTCATGTCCATCCACCGCTGGCTGGGACCGGGACGCTGGAGCACGAACTACTCGGCGATTGCGGTGTCGCACAACAACGGTCAGACCTGGACAGTTGACAACAACACCATCCGCTGGAACACCGACCTCACCATCCCCGGCGTGCCGCAGGTCGCTGCCGGCCACAGCCGCTTCCAGATGGGCGCCTTCATGCGCAGCGGTGGATACATCTACCAGTACGGAACACCCAACGGCCGCACCGGGTCCGCGTTCGTCGCCCGGTTCCGCCCCGGCGACATCCTGAATCTCAACCGTCACCAGTACTTCCGTGGCGGAAACGGGTGGTCGTCGAACCCGGCCGACGCGGTGCCGATCATCGCGCGCCCGGTCAGTGAGATCTCGGTGGCGTACAACAACCATCTGCAGAAGTTCGTGATGCTCACCGAGCGTGCCGGCACCGTCATGCTGCGCACGTCGGCCTCACCCGAGGGGCCGTGGAGCGGCGAGCGCGTACTCATCTCGAACGCGCAGTCCAGCGGGCTGTACACGCCGTACATCCATCCGCGGTCGTCGGGCAAGAACCTGTACTTCGTGGTGTCCCGCTGGGACGACTACAACGTGATGCTGGTGCGTACCGACCTGTCGAAATTGCGTCTGTGACCCGTCGTATCGTCCTGATCCGCGCGGTCAACGTCGGGGGAGCCACACTCCCGATGGCACAATTGCGGGAGCTGGCGGCCGACCTCGGCGCCGCCGACATCTCGACGTTCATCGCGTCGGGGAACCTCATCTGCACGCCGCCGGGCGACGCCGCCCGCTTCGATCGTGCGTTGGAGACCTCGATCGAGAAGCGATTCGGGTACTTCCGCGAGGTCATCAGCCGCACACCGGATCAGGTCCGTGCCGCCCTCGAGGCACACCCGTTCGAGATCGTCGACGACAAGTACTCCTACGTGTACTTTCTGGCCGGTACGCCGGACGCCGACAAGGCTGCGGCATTCGAGCAGAAGGACTTCGGCGACGACGCCCTACGCGTCATCGGTGAGGACCTGCACATCCGCTACGCCGACGGGGCGGGGCGCTCGAAGTTGACCGCTCCGGCGATCGCACGGGGCCTCGGGGTGCAGGGCACCGGCCGCAATCTGCGCACCGTCCGAACCCTGTTGGACCTGGCCACTTCCTGAGATACGGCGCCACTCCGAGTCACTGCGGCGCGGCCCGGGTCAGCGCGTCGGTGGCCGGGACCCGAGTGCGGGCGTAGCGTCGGGTGAAGATCGATCCACCTGACGCACACGTTCAGATCGGAGTCGCGATGAATCAACCGGTCCCGCCGCCCCCACCACCGCCGGATCCGATGCCGGCTCCCGCGCCGATCCCCGAACCGCCACCGGAGCCGCCGATCCCGGTGCCCACGCCGCCACCCGCGCCCGACCCACAACCCGGGCCTGCCGACCCGGACCCACCGCCGCGGCCGGTGGTGATCTGACTCAGCCCCGAGACAGGGCGCGCGTCACCCGATCCAGATCGGCGATCTGCTCGTCCTTGGGTGCTTCCCACAGCTTCTTGGGCAGCTTCTCGAGGTCCTTGACGGCCGATTCGGCGTGGTCGAGCACCTCGGCCGCCTCGTCCGCCCCGCGGTCGACCGACGCGATGAGCCGATCGTCGAGTTCGAAGACGGCATCGTCGAGTCGGTTACGCGCGGCCACGAGTTCTTCGTCGAGCGGAATCGCCGGATTCGCATGCACGTCGGCAATCGCATATCGAATACGACGATGCAACAACGCTTCTCGCGAGTTGTCGGTCGTCCAGCTCTCCGGTGCGCGACCTGGCCGGCCGGGGATGAGGTCGGTGGATCGCGCGAAGGTGCGCACCCGTTTGTCCGAGTCGTAGGCGAACCAGGCTGCACCGCCGAGGACGAACAGGGCGACCACCACGGTGGCCACGATGATGATGACCGCAATCATGGGGCCAGCCTACTCAGGTGGTGCGCACTCCCTTGGGCGCCTTGCCCGACATGAAACCGAACAGGTATCCGGCGACGCGCCTCATCTGGATCTCGTCGGCGCCCTCGGTGATGCGGTAGCGACGGTGGTGACGGTAGATGTGTTCGAACGGCTCGTGCCGCGAATAGCCCCGACCGCCGAAGACCTGCATGGCCTGATCGGCGGCATCGCAACACAACCGGTTGGCCTGATAGTTGCACATCGACACCTCCGCCGACGCCGCGAACGGGCCGTAGGTGTCCATCTTCCAGGCGGTTTCGCGGATCAGCGCCCGAATCATCGCGCAGCGGGTGTGCAGATCGACCAGCGGGAACTGGATCGCCTGGTTGGTGGAGAGTTTCTTGCCGAACGGCGCGCGCTCGTTGGCGTACTCGACGGCCCGGTCCACGCAGTACTGCGCGGCACCGAGGCTCGACGCCGCCTGCCGGATGCGGTTCTCGTTGAAGAAGTGTTGCACCACCTGCAGGCCGGCGCCCTCGGCGCCGAACACCGCGGAGTCGGGCACCCGCACATCGCGCAGGCTGACGTGCGCGTGATCGGTGGGCATGTTGAACGTCCACAGGTACTCCTCGACGGCGAACCCCGGGTCCTGCGGGTCCACGAGGAAGGCTGTGATCCCCCGCGCGTCGCCGGGTTCGCCGCTGGTCCGAGCGAACACGATGTCCCGATGCGCGGCATGGATGCCGGTGTTCCAGGTCTTCTCGCCATTGATGATCCAGTCGTCGCCGTCGCGTACGGCAGTCGTCTCCATCCAGGTCGCGTCGGAACCGTGGTCGGGTTCGGTGATGCCGAACGCGAAGAACTTGGTTCCGGCGGCGAGACCCTCGACCCACTCCTCTTTCTGCTCGGGAGTTCCGTACTCCAGCATCAGCAACAGTCCGATGTTGTTGCCGACGATGGCGTGTTCGTTCTGTAGATCGCAGTGCAGCCCGAGCCCTTTCGACGCCAGGTGCTCGCGGATGATCGCCATGGCCAGGTTCGATCCGTCGCGTCCACCGAACTCCGCGGGGAACGGGTAGCGGAAATGACCCGCCGCGTCGGCTCGACGACGCGCCTCGCCCAGCAGCGCCTCCCACTCCTTGTTCGGGAGACCTCCCCGCTCCCAATCGGTTCGGGCGTCCTCGCGCCGATGGTCGAAGAATCGGATGTTGTCGTCGGCCTGCTCGAGCGGAACGATTTCCGCCTCGATGAAGGCGTCGAGTTCGGCCAGGTAGTCGCTCAGCGACTCGGGCAGTGCGAAGTCCACGATCAGTCCTTCTCTTCGGGGGTGCTCGACCTTGCGGCGGTCACGGGTGTGGGACCGCGAAGTACTTCGGGTTGGCCACCAGCAGCCGGGCCCGCACATCGGCAATGATGGCCGCACGCACTTTCTCGTCCGTGCCGTCGAGTTCGCCGGACCGCAATGCGTCGCAGAGTGCGCGCTGATCGGCGACTCCGAGGGCGTGCAGTCGTTCCGCACTCTCCGCGGCCTGCTCGGCACCGACCAGCGCCTGGCGTCGCACGACGTCGACGACGTTGCCGGCCACCCTGGTGTGGAAGCGCACCTGTGGAGACAACTCGGCCTGCAGTGCGTCGGAGCGGAGGAACTCGGTCAGCGCCTGAAGGAGTTCGACCGATGTCGGCGAGCCGTGCGGGTCCTCGGCTTCCGGCGGCGGCACGGTGTCCAGCGGGTCGTCGACAACCTGGGGCGTCACGAGTTCGAGGTCGAGCAGTGCGTCGAATTCCTGTTCGGCACTTCGCCGCCCGATGGCGGCGAGCTCGACCGAGCGTTCGACACCGTCGAGGTGCCGGGCTGCCTGGACCGCACAGATGAGCCCCCATTTGACCGTGGCGTACAACTCCCACCAGCGCAGCGCCTGCTCGGTGGGTCGCCATCCCGCGACCCGGGCATAAGCGTCGAGCAGCGTGGCGCGATCCCCCATCCCCGCCACCGGCGTCGAGCCGCCGAACCGCCAGGCCTTCGCGCACAGCCAACCGAGGTCTTCGACGGGATCCCCGAGGTGAACGAGTTCCCAATCCAGCACTGCGGCAACACCGTCGGCGTCGACGAGGAGATTCCCCAGACGAAAGTCGCCGTGTACCACGCATTGCCGTGGGGACGGCGCGGGCGCATTCTGGGTGAGCCATTGCGTGGCGAGCACCAAACCGGCGGGCATGGCGTCGAATTCACGAGGGAACAACTCGCGGAGGCCGTCGATCGGGTCGGCGATCTCGGCGAGGCCAGGCGTCTGTGCGGGGTCGATCTGGTGGATGCGCGCCAGGATCTCCCCGCACTGTTCGACGAATTTCGCGCGGGCGCCCGCATACGCATCGTCACGGAGGATTCGTCGCGGGATCGACTCGCCGCCGATGAAACTCATCGCCAGATACGGGAAGCCCAGAACGTTGTCGTCGTCGTCGAGGCCGGCGTCGAGGATCTTCGGCACGGGCACACCGGCATTCGCGGCCGCACGCAGAACCTGGGCCTCCGCCCCCAGCCCGCCGTCGTCGGCGGCGGCCGGAACCGCACGGATGATGATCGGCTCGGTCGCTCCGGCCTCGTCGACGAGGGTGGCCGCGTACGTCGCGCGACTCGCCCCCGCGGGGAGGAGTCGGGCGGAATCGGCCGACACCGCGACGCCCCGCGTCGCGGTGAGTCGAGTCGCCATCCGCGCGGCCACATCCCCGGCCTCAGGTACTCCCACGCAGAAACCATCCCTTCGCGTTCCATCACGTCACGGGTGTAACCGCCGACACAGCGAAGCTAGCACGCAGGGTGAATCCAACCTCAGAAAATCACGTCCCGGGTGGCTGGAACTCCGGCTGGTCGATGATGCGTACCCATGAGCCGTCGGGGCGGCGACTCACGACCTGCGCCCGTGCGCCCGCTCCGTCGCGGGGCGGCGTCGCGGTGAGGGCGAGGTCCTCTCCGAACATGAGTGTCGGCAGCGGCGGCTCCGGCAGAAACGTGGGCCGGTGTTCCAGGACCGATGCCCACAGGTCACGGATCGCCTCACGGCCGCGAGTCACCTGCCCCGGCGGGTAGGCCAACACGGCGTCCTCGTGATAGAGCGACGCCACCGCCTCGGCGTCGGCGGCGTTCGAGAACTCGACGAAGAGCCTGGTCAGGTCTTCAGGTGCGCGGGCGGTCTCATAGTCGGGCATGGCGTGTCCCCTTCTCGATTCGACGTGACGCCCTCCAACCTGCGCCGCCCTACGGAATAAGTCCAACTAATGGAATTGATGCCTAGTATCGTCCACAGTTATGGAGCTTCGTCAGTTGGAGTATTTCGTCGCGGTGGCCGACGAGGGAGGTTTCACGCCGGCCGCCGGCCGCGTGCACACCACGCAACCGAACATCAGCGCGCAGATCCGAGGGCTCGAACGTGAACTCGGGTCGGCACTGTTCGACCGCTCCGGTCGCTCGGTACGCCTCACCGTGGCCGGCCGCGCCGCACTTCCGGCGGCGCGTGACGCCCTCGCAGCGGCCGATTCGGTCGCCCGGGCGGTCGCCGATGTCGATGGTCTGCTGCGCGGAAGCCTGTCGGTCGGGATGGTGGAAGGCTGCACCGTCGCCCCGCTGTTCGCTGCGTTGGGCGACTTCCGGTCGGCCCACCCGCAGATCGAGCTGAGCCTGCGCGAGTCGCCCTCGTCCAGCCTGATCTCCATGGTCTCCGACGGCGCGCTCGACATCGCCCTGGCCGGCTACGGCGACGACCTGCCGCGCAATATCGATTCTCTGACCGTCATCGCCGAACGGGTTGTCGCCGTCATGCCCGGCGACACCGCGACCTCGATCGACCCCATCACGCTCGAATCGCTGCGGCACCGCTCACTGATCTGCCTCCCGGCCGGCGCCGGCATCCGCGCCGTCTTCGACGCCGCAGCCCGCACACTGGGCACGCCCGTCCGGCCGGCGATCGAGGCGTCCTCCCCCGACGCGATCATCGAATTGGTGTGCAGCGGGCTGGGACTGGGAATTCTCAGTGAGTCGATCGCGGAGGCGGACGAACGTGTCATCGGCCTACCGATACGCGGCGTCGACGACCTGGCACGCCTGGGCTTTGTCTGGCGGTCCGAACCATCTGCCGCGACAGCACGTTTCGTCGTGAATGCTCGTGCGACGTTCGGTCTGGCCGACAACGCTGGACCCACCCCCTGAGCCGGGACGAGCGCAGCGAGGCGCCGCGGACGTCGCAACGACGACGATTCAGAATGGCGGCGGTTCAGAATGGGGGCGGTTCAGAATGGCGGCCGTCGGCCGGTCCGGATTGCGCCGCCTCGGCACTGCCTTTCTGCCCGGCGGCCTGCTGGGCGGATTCGCGGCGTTCCTTGTTGCGGGCACGCTCGGCCCGCCGCCGTGCGTGTTTCGCGGCGGTGCGGTCGGTGGTGGGACGGGGTGTGCGGTCCGGCCCGATCACGCGCGGCGATGGTGGGGCTTGGGATGCTTGTTCGAAGCGGATACGTCGCAGGTTGAGAAACAGATCTTCGAGGGTTTCCGCCTCGCCGGGGATGGTGAACCCCTCACGGGTCACGTACTCGGTGACCAGGCGGCCGTCGGCGTCGCGGTACTGCACATCCACCCAGTCGCCATGAGTTTTGAACAGATGCCCGGCCCGGCATTTCGCGTTGAGGTTCTCACTCGACGTCTTCCCGCCCTGGCGGGGAAAGACACGATCGTATTCGACGACATGATCCACATCAGCGTCGAACGCCGACCGCGTGCAACCCGGTTCGGTGCAATAGCCATCCCGCACACGCACAAAATCGACACACGACGCGGTCGGCCGATACGGATCGCCGGGCTGAGAACCCGGATACACCACCACAACACCATCCCGAGCCGTGTCCGGTGCCGGTTCCGGTTCCGGTTCCGGTTCCGGTGCATACGACTTCGGCTGCGGCCCGGCGAGATGGCTGGTTCTCGAGATGCCGCCGGCGTCGGTGTCGTCGGTCGTGCGGTCGGCGGCGACGATGCTTGTCGGTGGTGTCCGCACCGGGGTGACCGATCTGATGACCGCGTCTTTGCGGGCGGCGAGGTCACGGACGTGCTCGTCGCAGATGACACCGTGACCATCCACCCAGCCCGGTCCGGAGGCCCCGGCCAGCGTGGCCGCGTCGGTGACGACGTGGATGACAACCTCGGTACCCACCGAGGCGGTGGCGGGGTCGGGGATGGTGGCGGTGCAGTCATCCTGACCGCACAGGCACTCGAATCCGGTGCCGGTCAGCAGGGCGAACATGGCATCGGAGCTACGTTGGCTGCGGGTGCGACCATCGTCGGCACATACCGCATCGGCCAACGCGCGGACGGCTGTGGCGGCGATGCGGATGTTCTCCGCAGCCATCACCCCGGTGATCTCACCGGTCCCGTCGGCCAGGGTGCGAGTCCACACGCCACGTTTGTCCAGTGCCTCGCGGCGGCGTTCGCGTACCGCGTCGACATCGCAGCCGAGCACCAGGCGATCGACCATATCCCGCAGACCGGCCGTCGACCACGACCCGGCCCGGTTACGGAGCAGGCCGGCGATCGATTCGTCGAGGACCTCGATGATCGGCCGGCTCTCGGGATCCTCGGGGTCCAACCGGTCGCCATCACCCACCAGGTTGGTGCGAGCGATGATGTCCTGCACCTGCTTGCGGGAGGTGATCCCCTCACGCAACGTGGCCAACACCTGCGGTAGCCGGTCGCGCAGGCACAGCGCTTCGTTGACGAGTAGCTCTGCCTGGTAGCGGGTGATCGCGGCTTCCCGGCCGACACGGGCCACCACATCGGCGAAACCATCAGTGATGTAGCTGTTGCCGGCGGGGGTGAACAGACGGTCACACAGGACGAGGATCGTGTCGTAACGACACCAGGCCAGATAGGATTCCCCAGCCCGGATCGCACCCAGGGCGGCCATGTGGGTTGCGGTGTCGAACTGGGCCGACCGGGCACGATCGACCCCGACGATGAACTCGCCGGGTAGATCGGTCCATGCCGTCACGGTGACTCCGAAAGTGCTGTGGCACCGCCTGGTTGGCGGTCCCGACTGGGTATTCACCCAATGTAGACCCGACCACCGACAACTCTGATCGGCCATCCACAGCGAGTAGGTGTGTGCAGCAACATCTTTGCCCGGAAGATCTTCGGACTGACAGGCGACTGACGATCCGTATGATGTTGTGCTCGGAAACCGGGCACAACCGCATACGGATCGGGTGTGCCGGTCACCAGGGGCCTCGATCGCGGTCCTCGGCTGGCGCCTCGTCCCTACTCGGCCGACAGTGGATCGCGGCCAGCAAGTGGATCGCGGCCGGCAGTGAACCGTGGCTGGCGCCTCGCCGCTACTCGACAGGCGGCACGGGAGCACTGTTGTCGGTCGGCTTGCCCGCCACCAAGTCCCCGACACTCAGACCCCAACGGCCCCAACGTTCGTCGTAGCTGCGTGCGCGTACTCGCGCTTTCTCGATCTTCTCCGGTGAGTAGCGGCGTCGCGCCCACGCCGAGTTCGGGCGGGCGAGCCGGAAGGCCCCCGACCACGCGAACACCGGGATGAAGATGCCCACGATGGTCGTCGAGTACTTCCCCTTGAGGAAGCACAGGAACGCGCACGCTATGTTCACCGGCAGGGTGGCGACGAGTGCAACCGGCCCGAGTTCCAGGCTCGCGTCGTTGAGCGGGTTGAATCCGAGGAGCGCCATCCCGAGCGCGGCTACGGCCAGCGCGACCACCTGGACCGAGAGTTGGCCTTCCGCTGACCAATACACGTCCTGGAGGCGCAGGATGAGCGCGAACTCATCGAGGACCAACGACGCACCGATGCCGATCATGACCGCACTGATCGCCGCACCGGGCGCGGCTCCGTTGACCCCGACGGAGAGAAACGCGCCGATGATCATGAGGATCAGACCCGGCACCATGTGGTGCACATGGACCCCGCTGGAGACGTTGTTGCGGAACGGCCCTTTGCCGGCGCGGATGAGCCGGGTGATCACCCGCGTGACGACGAACGTCACGACGAACGACGCGAACAGCAGGAACAGCGGAAGTCGTTGGTGCGTAAGCTCGTCGAAGAATGTCACCGGGCCGCTCTCTGGTCAGGCAGGGACGATGCCGGTGCGTCGTTGTTCGATGATCAGGCAACGGTCCTCGACGAAGAGCAGTCCCGCATCCTCGGCGATCTTGCGGGCCTCGTCGGAACGGATACCCAGCTGAAGCCACAGCGCGGTGGCACCGGCGGCGACCGCGGCGCGGGCGACGTCGGCGCATTCGGGTCCGGGGCGGAACACGTCGACCAGACCGACCTGTTCGGGGATGTCGGCCAGGGACCGGTACACCTTCTCCCCGACGATCTCGTCGGCGCTGGGATTGACCGGGATGATGCGCCAGCCGAGGTGCTTCATGTGCGCCGGGACCTCATTGGCAGCCTTGGCCGGATTGGCGCTCGCGCCAACGACGGTGATGGTGTCATAGGTGGACAGGATCTGTTCGACGACGTCGTCGGTGGAACGGGGGGCGCCTGCGGCGTCGGGGGTGCTCATCCCCCGAGTGTAGGTGTCGGCGCTGCGGTTCCGGGGACCACCGGGTCACACCAACGGGCGCCGGTCACCTGGACCTCACCGCTCCTGGTACGCAAAGCCGCAGCGCACCCAGACTGTTGTATGACAAACTCCGCGATGTATCTGCTGTCATTACGCTACTCAGCGTGGCGAATATTGGGGGTGCCCGTGGCCACCGAACCCACTGTCGAACAGGTCGATCATCTACAGCGCTCCAGCAGGGACAACTCCACCCTCCCCGGAGTCCTGGCGCGCTGGCTCACGCAGCAGCCGGACACCCCGGACGCCACCCCCGAGGTGACAGTCGACGCGGGTGTCGACGCGAACGGCATGTCGTCGGAGACGATCCCGGTCTCGGTGACCTGGCCGGGATCACCACCCGCGGACTGGGTGATGCGCATGGCGCCCGCGGCCGCCGACATCCCGGTGTTCGGCTCGTACCGGATGGACCATCAGTACGAGACCATGCGCCTTGTCGCCGCGCTCAGCGACGTGCCGGTACCCGCAGTCCACCATCTCGAGACGAGCGGCACCCTGCTGGGTGCACCCTTCTTTCTCATGGACCGCTGCGCGGGCGATGTCCCGCCCGACGTCATGCCCTATACGTTCGGCGACAACTGGTTTGCCGACGCGGCCGCGACAGATCGACGCCGCGTCCAGGATGCGGTGATCGGTGTCATCGCCGACCTGCACTCCATTCCCGACTCCGCCCGGCATTTCGGCTTCCTGGCCGACGAGCTCCCGCGCGGGGACACCGCCCTGTCCCGCCTGCTCGCATGGCTGCGGGACTGGTATGACCTGTCCGCCAAGGGAATCGGACGGTCGCCACTGGTTGAACGCGCACTGACCTGGCTCACCGAGAATTTTCCCGAGGATGCTGCCGGGAACGAACCCGTCCTGTCGTGGGGTGACTCGCGGATCGGCAACATGATGTTCGTCGACTTCACACCCACTGCCGTCCTCGACTGGGAGATGGCCAGGATCGGGCCTCGTGAGCTCGATGTCGCGTGGAGCATATTCGCGCACATGGTCTTTCAGGAACTCGCGTCGATGGCGGGGCTGCCCGGTCTGCCCGACTTCCTCCGCGAGGACGACGTACGGGCGGCCTATCGGAGGCGCACCGGTGTCGAACTCGGAGAGCTGCGCTGGTTCTACGTGTACGCGGCGGTGCAGTGGTGTTGCGTCTTCATGCGCACCGGTGCGCGCCGGGTGCACTTCGGCGAACTCGAGCGTCCCGACGACGTCGACGGCACGCTCTTCTATCACCGGCCACTACTCGAACGTCTCCTCGAGGAGAACTGAGAAACTCTCAGCCGAACCGGTGTGGGCGACGATCAGTCGACGCTCGCCAGGAATTCTGAGATCCGCGGCCACGTCTGCTCGACGGCCGCCGAGCCGGCGATCAACCCGAGGTGGCTTGTCTCGACGGTGCCGAACTCCACACGCGGCGACCCGGTGAGCAGTTCGACGCCGTGACGGGCCGCGGCCCAGCTGACGATGGCGTCGCGGTGGCTGCCGAAGAGCTGGACCGGGACCGCGACCTTCGACAGGTCGACGGTCGCGCCGTCGAAGTTCAGCACGCCCCGGGCGAGCTCGCCGCGCATGATGAAGTTCTCCCACATCTGCTCGGACACCTTGCCGGGGTAACCCGGCATGGTCTCCTGGAACCGGTCGATGGCCTTCATCCGGAGCAGGGCGTCGGTGTTGTCGGCGTTGCGCAGGATGTAGCCGGGCTTCTTGAGTTCGCGCTGCCACGCCGTGCCCCGGTAGGCGGCGCGGACAAGCGGCGCGGGGATTCCGCCCAGGGCCTTCAGAGCGAGCGCGACCGGCGTGGCGCCGATCGGCCGCATCAGCGATTTGACCAGCGGATACGGCGGCACCCGATCGTAGTCGAGCGGAGTCCCGACTGCGATCAGCGACCGCACCGGCAGGCCGGGATTCGCCGCCAGCGTGAGCAGGCCGATGGTGCCGCCGATACTCCACGCCAGCAGATCGAGCCCCGCGTCGGGCTCACCCGCCTGGCCCGTCCCGTAGAAGTCCTTCTCGACCGCCGCGATGGCGCCGGGGACGATGTCGTCGAAGAAGTCCGGGAAACCCAGATGACGGTCGGCGCGGGTCATCTCCCCGAAGTCCACCACATAGGGCACCCGCCCGGTCGAGAGCAGGAATTCGACGACCGACAACCCCGACGCCAGGTCGTAGCAACTCGTCGACACCGCGAGCGGCGGGATCAACAGCACCGGGCGACGGCCGGTGTCGAGGGCCGCCGTCACCTGCTCGTCGGTGCCGTACCTGCGCAGCTGCCGGTGTGGCGCATCGACGACGACGGTATGCGGCGTCTCGTGAGGCTCACCGATCTCGCCACCGCGGGCCAGATGAATCAGCGTTGCCACACCGCCCAAGCCACCCACTTCTGTCTCCCCCAAGTCCTGTCGCCCTCACGCCACGCCGGCGGCCGCGCTCGACACCGCAGGCCATTCAACACTGGCCGCACCGACCGAGGCTGGTCGGGGTTGTGCGCCCGGCGTACGGTCTATTGACAGGCGCATCACATCAACGCAGCGCCTGCGATCAAGACGCGGTCGGCGGCACATCGATCCGCACCGCGTCACGCCCCACGTGAAACCGCAGGTCATCCCCTGGGAGCCGGGACCGTCCGCGGTGTGCACGAGGAGGAGACAAGTCATGGCCGAAGAACTCAAGGGCACCACCGTCGCATTTCTGGTCGCACAGAAGGGCACGGAGCAGGTCGAGCTGACCGAGCCGTGGAAATCAGTGGAGGCATGCGGCGGCAAGCCGGTGCTGATCTCCACCGAGTCGGGGACGGTCCAGGCATTCGACCACCTCGACAGAGCCGACACCTTCCCGGTCGACGTCAGGCTGGAGGATGCGCGCGTCCCCGACTACGACGCACTCGTGCTGCCAGGTGGCGTGGCCAATCCCGATTTCCTGCGTACCAGCGAACCGGCGGTCCGCTTCGTCCGCAGCTTCTTCGACGCCGGCAAGCCGGTGGCGGCGATCTGTCATGCCCCGTGGACCCTCATCGAGGCCGACGTGGTGCGCGGCCGCACGTTGACCTCCTACCCCAGCGTGCGGACCGACATCATCAATGCCGGCGGCACCTGGATCGACGAAGGGGTCGTGACCTGCCGCGACGGCGACAACACCCTGATCACCAGCCGCAAGCCCGACGACCTGGCGGCCTTCAACGCGGCTCTCGTCGCCGAAGTCGCACAGTTCGCGCACACCGGCGTCGGCTGAACCGGTCAGACCACCGAGATCGGTGCCGATTCGCGGCCGGTCAGGGTGAGCAGGGCCTGCTCGCCCTGTCCGGTCAATGCGGCAGCGTCCGCCGCCGTGGACAACGCCGAGCCCAGCACCGACGGTGGCAGGGGCACGCTCGCCCCGATGGCGCGGGTGATGTCGAGTCCGTGCACCGCGAGTTCGAAGGTACGGGTCGGCAGATACTGCGACAGCCAGATGCCGCCGAACGGTGTGGTCAGGGGACGATCGGTGATGTCGGACAAGGCGTCGACCGCCCGGGTACGGAGTGCAGCCACCCCACCCCTCGGGTCGTCGCCGAGTGCGACACCGGCGTCGACGCCCCGGGCCAGCACCGCGGCCGGGTCACCCCAGCCCTGTATCGACGCGAAATACGCTCCCGCGGAATCGAGTTCGACGGTTGACCCCGGCTCGCCCAGATAAGTGACGCCCAAATAACTGACAACGGTCGTCAACGACCTACTCGCATGCCCGACCAACGATCGCAGCGACCACTCCCCCAGCCCGGGCCGCTCCCACTGGTCGTCGTCGATCAGTCCGACCACCTGCACGAGATGCTCGGCGCCGGCAGTGAAATCCTCGATGGCCCGCCGCAGGACCTGCTTGGGGTGGTCGTACGCCGTCTGTTCCTCACCCGTCATACGAGCCATTGTGGTGCGTGATACACCTCGGCGCCGTCACTTCGAAGTCGTCACCTCGCCGCGAATCGCGCCGGCTCGTACCGTGTGGGGCATGACGACGCACCGCGCCCCTTCCGATGCCGCCTCACTCGAGGCCAACGGGATCGACACCCGTCATCTCATTCGCTACGGCGGCCGGTTCTCGCCCGAGGTCATCGTCCGTGCGGCCGGCAGCTGGGTGTACACCGCCGAGGGGCGCGAGATCCTCGACTTCACCTCGGGGCAGATGTCGGCGATCCTGGGCCACTCCCACCCCGACATCGTCGCCACGGTGTCCCGCCAGATCGGTGAACTCGATCATCTCTTCAGCGGCATGATCTCCCCGCCGGTCCTCGACCTCGCGTCACGGTTGTCGACCACGCTGCCCGCAGCACTCGACAAGGTTCTCCTGCTCAGCACCGGTGCCGAATCCAACGAGGCGGCCATCCGAATGGCCAAGCTGGTCACCGGGAAACACGAGATCGTCTCGTTCGCACGCTCGTGGCACGGGATGACGCACGCCGCCGCGGCGTCGACGTACAGCGCAGGCCGCCGCGGCTACGGCCCCCTCGCGCCGGGCAACTTCGCCTTGCCCACGCCCAATCCGTACCGCCCGGACTTCACCAACCCCGACGGCACGCTCGACTGGCAGCGTCAGCTCGACTTCGGTTTCGAGCTCATCGATGCTCAGTCAGTGGGGTCGCTGGCCGCATGCATCGTCGAACCCATCCTGTCGTCGGGCGGCGTCATCGAACCGCCGTCGGGCTACTTCGCCGGGCTCAAGCGCAAGTGCGAGGAACGCGGCATGTTGCTCATCGTCGACGAGGCGCAGACGGGCCTGTGCCGCACGGGTTCCTGGTATGCGTTCGAACGTGACGGCATCGTGCCGGACATCCTCACCCTGTCCAAGACGCTCGGAGCCGGCCTGCCGCTCGCCGCGGTCGTCACGACCGCCGACATCGAGCAGGCGGCCCACGACCGCGGCTACCTCTTCTTCACCACCCATGTCTCGGACCCGCTCGTCGCCGCGGTCGGGGTCACGGTGCTCGACGTCCTGCAGCGCGAGGGTCTCGATGACCGTGCGGCGCAAGCAGGTTCGCTCCTCCGGACCGGACTCCTCGAGCTCCGGGCGCGCCACGCCTGTATCGGCGACGTGCGCGGCCGCGGCCTGATGCAGGGCATCGAACTGGTCACCGATCGAGAGACGAAGGAGGGTGCGGACCTTCTCGGCGCAGCCGTCACCGCACGCTGCTTCGAGCTCGGGCTCCACATGAACGTGGTCCAGCTGCCGGGCATGGGCGGCATCTTCCGCATCGCACCGCCGTTGACCGCCACCGACGACGAGATCCGGACCGGCCTGGCGATCCTCGACACTGCGATCACCGAATGCACCTCTGCGCCAGGCTGATCCGCCCAGATAGGCTGATCCGCCCGGAGATCAGATCTTCGGGTTCTCGTCCGTTGTCGTCACCGTTCCGCTCGCCGCGGCGAGTTTGCTGATGCGGCTGTAGAGGAAGGCAACCGTCGCCGCGAACACGATGACGCCGAGGATCTTTGCCCAGACCTCGAAACCGTCGCCGACGATCGCGAGGACCGAGTCGTCGCCGGTCAGCGCGACGATCCCGGCGAAGACCACGCCGAACAGCGCCTCGCCCACGATCAGGCCGGTCGCGAGTAGCACACCCATGCGCTTCTTGTGTTCGACTGCGCCACCGGAACGTTCGGCCCAGCGGTTGTAGTAGTGCCCGATGAAGGCACCGATGGGGATGATCAGCGTCACCGACATCGGCAGGTACATACCCATGCCGACCGCGAGCGGCGGCAGGCGGAACCTACCTGCGCGGCCGAGTAGTTCGTCGATGACGATCGCGGCTGCGCCGATCAGCGCGCCGATGCCGATGAGCCCCCAGTTCAGGTCCGCACCCAGCACACCCTTTGCCAGGGTCGTCAGCAGTCCGGCCTGAGGTGCGGCCAGCGCGTCCTCGGTGGCTCCGGGCGCCCCCACGAAACCGAAGACGTCATACATCAATCCGAGGATCGGCGGGATGACGGCGGAACCGAAGAGCACGCCGATCACCAAGGCCACCTGCTGTTTCCACGGAGTCGCGCCGACCAGCTGACCGGTCTTGAGGTCCTGGAGGTTGTCGTTGGAGATGGTCGCGACACCGAACACCACCGCCGCGGTGAACAGCGTGTAGGCGATGAGTGCGTCGGTCTGCGAGGCGTCGGCGGTCCCGAAGGTCAGCTTGATCAGCAGGGCGGCGATGAGCACGACCAGGATGCCGACCCCGGAGATCGGACTGTTCGACGAGCCGATCAGGCCGGCCATGTAACCGCAGACCGAGGCGACGGCCAGACCGATGACGAAGACGAAGACGATGCTCACGGCGATGATGCCGGTGGCATTCCCCTGGAGAACGGTGCCGCGTACGAAGTCCCACAGGAGAAGTCCGATCGGGATGAGCAGCACGAGGATGCTGCCACCGACGATGTTGATCGGTATGTCGCGTTCGGTGATGTCGACGGTCACGCCCTCACGCCGCGACCGCGACGAGACCAGGGCCGCCCTGATGCCCCGCACGATGGGGCCGATGACCTTGATCAGCGTCCAGATCGCGGCGATGGCGATGGCGCCGGCACCGATGAGGCGGACGTCGTTGGCGAAAACCGCGCTGACCGCGTCGCTGAGATCCTCGCCCACGCCTTGGTTCTGGCTCTCGATCGGGAGCAGGACCGCGTAGGAGATCACCAGGCCGACCAGCATCGCGACGCCCACCGTCACACCGACCAGGTGTCCGATGCCGATGAGCGACATCGACAAACCCGCGCTGAACAGCGTTCCGCCCGCACCGATCTTGATCGTCGCCGAGATCGAGTCGCTGAGCACCTTCAGCTTGGCCAGCAGCGCGAAACCGGCGGACGCGACCGAACCGATGACGATGGTGCGCAGGCCCGCCTTGTTCTCCGCGGCGCCGCCCGCGGCGTCCCCGACCTTCAGGACCTCCGCTGCCGCAACACCTTCGGGATACGGCAGGTCCGATCCCGTCACCAACGCACGACGCAGCGGAATCGAGTACATGACGCCGAGTACACCGCCGATCGCGCACACCGCGACGGTGATCCAGTACGGGAAGCCCGTCCACCACCCGATCATCACCAGGCCGGGGATGACGAAGATGATGGCCGACAACGTGCCGGCCGCCGAGGCGATCGTCTGCACGATGTTGTTCTCCACCACCGAGTGGTCGGCGAAGTACCGCAGGATGCTCATCGAGATGACCGCGGCCGGGATTGCCGTGGCGAACGTGAGTCCGACCTTGAGTCCGAGATACACGTTGGCGGCGGTGAAGACCAGAGTGATGATGCCGCCGAGGATGGTTCCTCGGAACGTCAGCTCCCGCAGGCTTGCCGTGGCCGTAGGCGCAGTCGCCATCGAGTCCCCTCACAAAAGGTGTCTATCGTCGATCCACCTTAGGTCCGGGTACTCCCTTCCGCGCAAACTCGCGACGTTGCCGGTGGTCGAGTAGCGCGTCGCCGGCGGCACGTCGTGAACGGGTGCCCGGTAAGCCGCTTTTGTCCGCGCGCCATCCCTGCCGCGAACAGGTCACAAATCTCCCCGTCTGTGACCAAGGCGGTAGGGCATCATCGATCCATGAGCGAGGGGAAGACGGAGCAGTCTGCCCGTACGCGCCGGCTGTTGATCAGTTCGGCCGAGAAGCTGATCGCCCTGAACGGCGTGTCGGCGGTGTCGAGCCGTCAGATCAGCAAGGCCGCCGGTCAGGGCAACAATTATGCTGTCGGCCATCACTTCGGCTCCAAAGACGATCTGGTCCGGGCCACGCTCACGGTGCACAACGACACGATCGAGGCGCTGCGCCAGAAATTCCTCGACACGGTGGGAACGCATCCCGGCGTGCGCGACTGGCTCCGTTGCCTCGTGGGTCCGGAGATCGAATACCTCGGCCAACTCGGGGCACCCACCTACTTCGCCCGTTTCTTCGCCCAGGTCTCCAGCGACCCGGCCGCCACCGTCCTGCTCTACGAGCAGATGGCGGACTCCATCGCCCTGATGACGATCCTGGACCGCTTCTACGACGCCCTACCGGCGTACCCCGACGATGTTCTCGAGCTGCGCAACAACATGACGCGCCACATGATCGTGAACTCCCTCGCCGACATCGAACGCGCCGCGGAGGCGCAGGGCCGCCCACTGACCCGCTGGCAGCACCAAGGCGACCTCGTCGTCGACGCCCTCACCGGGATGTGGCTGGCCCCGGTCGGTCCGGGCCGAACGGCGTGAACCGACCGGGCCTCCCGCTGTCACTCAGATCCGGGTGCCCACGTCGTGAGCGACGATGTGGTCCAGCGCTCGCTCGGCGACTGCCGCGATGGTCATCGACGGGTTGCACGCCGCCGTGTTCCCGGCATGAGGGCGCCGTCGACCACATAGAGTCCCCGCTGGCCCTTCACGCGACCCTCGAGGTCGCACACGGTGCCCATGTTCGCACCGCCGAGCGCGTGCCACGTCGACGGGAAGAACGCATTGGTGTCGGTGAGGATCGCGTCGGGGCCGGCGATCCGGCGCACCGCCCCATCGATGTGTTCGGTCTGGATCTCCCGATCCCCCTCGTGCGGCCAGTGGATCAGTGCGTCGCCTGCTTTCGAGTCGTAGGCGATGCCCCCCGGCCCGAGCTGACCCCGAAGCCGACCATCATCGTCGTGGCGGTGTAGGCGGGCAGCGGCGGCAGCGAGGCCTGGATGATGGTGAATGCGCTCTTCGGGTCACTCCAGTTGGGGCTGCCGAAGACCACCGGCCCGCCCTGCACCGGACCGAAATCGACGCTGGGGCTGGTTCAGGTGTAGATCCGGTCGGCGTTGGTGCCCCAGCCGGCGCCCAGGCCGTCGGGCAAGACCCGCGGCCCGAACGCGTTTCGCGAACTGTCGGGGCGCCAGATACCGCGGTGACCGCACCACCGTCCCGGTGCGAGGGGATCTGACCAAGATTCGAACAACAGACGATCCGAACGACAGACGATCCGTGGGGGCTCATCACGCCCGAGGACCTGACCCCCGGGCCGTCGTCCACGTCATCGATCAGCCGTGGGGCATCAGCCTGTCCGACGTGACGGTGCGCGCCAGCGGCGAGGACTACCTGTACTGAGTCGGCGCCGCCTCGTCGTGCCTGCGCCGTCGTGTACGGCGTCGGCGATCAGGAGCTGGCTGGGAAGAACAGCTAGCGACGCTCGCCGCGGTACTTGCGGTGGTACTCGTCGTAGAGGTCGGAGTTCTTCTCGCGCTCGAGTTTGTTGATCAGCTCGGGATCGAGTCCGTGCTGGACCAGCCGGTGGCGGCGGTACACGCGGTTCAGCGCGATCGAGAAGAAGAGGTATGCGATCAGGATCGGCATGGTCATGGTGATGCGCACGCCCCAGTCCGCGGGGACGAACAGCATCGGGATCAGCACGATGATGCACGGCAACGCCCAGCGGGTCACCATCCGCACCGACGCCCCGGGGCCTGCCAGGTCGTTGGCGACCCAGGCGAGCATCGATTGCGGCAATCGCGCCCAGTAGGCGTACTTGAAGTACTCCCATGGATTCGGCTTGGTGCGCTGAGTGGTGGTCACCCCTCGATCGTGCCCCACGCCGATCGGTTCGCCAATGTCGACTACCCCACAGCCGGCGACCAGGTGCGCTCGCGCACAACGCAGTGGGTACCCTGACCCGCAACTCGGTGACCGCGATCGGCGCTACACGGAAGGAGTCGATCAGATGGGCTCGGACATGACCGCGTCACACGATCCCGCGGACCCTCCGGTCGACCCGGACGTCATCAGCGGACTCGAATCCGAGCTCACCGACTTCTGGCGACGCGGACGCATCCGCACACGGGTGCGGGCGCGCGCCATAGACAGTCGGCTCGACCCGTCGTGCTATCCCCTCATCACGGTGTTGGCGCGGCACAACTCCATGCCCATGTCCGAGCTGGTCACGGCCGTCGGTATGGAGAAATCCACGGTGACCCGCCAGATCGACGCGCTGGTGCGCCTCGGCCTCGCCGAACGTCATCCGGATCCCCGCGACGCACGCGCACGCGTGGTCACCCTCACCGATCACGGCCGTGAACGCATCGACGCCGTCGTCGCGTCGGCGGTGATCGACTGGCGCGCCCGTCTGGCGCAGTGGGATCCCGAGGACATCCGGACCCTCACCACGCTCTTGCACCGCCTCGGCGAGGCGACGAACAAAGAGGATTGACACCTCGCCGTCGACGGGAACGCGCCGAAGCCGAGCGGGTCCGGAGCGACTCGACCGGGGATGTCTTCCCTCCCTTTGACGGGCACCGGGCGGACGGGTGATCCTTGGCCGGTGACTTCCGACCCCGGCCCCGTCCCTCCCGGATCCCTTCCGCTCGAAGGCATCACCGTCGTCGCTCTCGAGCAGGCGGTCGCCGCCCCACTGGCCACTCGGCACCTCGCCGATCTCGGCGCCCGGGTGATCAAGGTGGAACGAGTCGGCGAGGGCGATTTCGCACGGCAGTACGACACCGCGGTACGCGGCGGCGCGGGCTCACATTTCGTCTGGCTCAACCGAGGTAAGGAATCGGTCGCGCTCGACCTCAAGAGCGCCTCGGGGCTCGAGGCGGTCAAGACCCTGATCGCCGGCGCCGACGTCTTCCTGCAGAACCTGGCGCCGGGTGCGGCCGCACGTCTGGGCCTGGCCGCCGACGACCTGCGCGCCGACCACCCGGAACTGATCGTCGTCGACATGTCCGGTTACGGCGACGCCGGCCCGTACCGGGACCGCAAGGCCTACGACATGCTCGTCCAGGCCGAATCGGGATTGATCTCGGTGACCGGCACCCCCGACGAGATGACCAAGACCGGGGTGCCGACGTCGGACATCGCCGCCGGGATGTACGCACTCACCTCGGTGCTCTCCGCGCTTTTCCGACGCATGCGGACCGGTATCGGCGCCCGGGTCGCGGTCTCGATGTTCGACGCCACGGTCGAATGGATGGGCCACCCCATGTACATGCGGCTCTACGGCGGCCGTCAGATCGCCCGGGCAGGGCTCGGACACGCGGCCATCGTGCCGTATGACAAGTACCCGACCCAGGACGGCACGATCCTCATCGGCGTGCAGAACGACCGCGGCTGGGACACCCTGGCCCGCGTCGTCCTCGAACGTCCCGATCTGGCCGAGGACGAGCGGTACCGCACCAATGTCGATCGGGTGTCACTGCGCGCCGAGGTCGACGCACTGATCGCCGCCGAGACCAAACGATTCACCACCGACGAACTCGATCGCCGGCTCGCCGATGCCGGTGTCCCGGCCGCCGAGATCCGCGACCTCGAGGGCGTGGTCGCGCACCCTCAGCTCAGCGAACGCGACCGCTGGCGCGAGGTCGGCACCGAGGTGGGGCCCGTCCGAGCGGTCCTGCCACCGATGACCTTCGACGACGTCGAACTCGCCATGGGTCCGGTACCCGCGCTGGGCCAGCACACCGAATCGGTGTTGCGGGAGTTCGGCATCGAGATCTGACGGCGACCCGCCGGCGTAGGATCGCCGGTGCGGACCTGCAGCCCTCGGGTCCCTCAGATGCACGGATACGACGACCTCTCGGAGGCGATATGTCCGAAGATTCGCTCTACACAACCCGGGATTCGGGCGCTCCGGCCGGCAGTGACGAACACTCGCTGACCGTGGGTGCCGGCGGTCCGATCGTCTTGCACGATCACTATCTGATCGAGCAGATGGCGCAGTTCAACCGTGAACGGATTCCGGAACGGCAGCCGCACGCCAAGGGCAGCGGCGCCTTCGGCACATTCGAGACCACCGCGGACATCTCGGCCTACACCAGTGCCGCGCTGTTCCAGCCGGGTGTGAAAACCGAGATGCTGGCGCGGTTCTCGACGGTCGCGGGCGAGCGCGGCAGCCCCGACACCTGGCGCGACCCGCGCGGTTTCGCGCTGAAGTTCTACACTTCCGAAGGCATCTACGACATGGTCGGCAACAACACGCCGGTCTTCTTCGTCAAGGATCCGATGAAGTTCCAGCACTTCATCCGGTCGCAGAAACGCCGACAGGACAACAACCTTCGCGACCACGACATGCAGTGGGACTTCTGGACGCTGTCCCCGGAGTCCGCACACCAGGTCACCTGGCTCATGGGCGATCGCGGAATTCCCAAGACCTGGCGCCACATGAACGGCTACAGCTCCCACACCTACCTGTGGGTGAACGCCGAAGGCGTCAAGCACTGGGTGAAATATCATTTCAAGACCGATCAGGGTGTCGAGGACCTCACCCAGCACGAAGCCGATCAGATGGCTGCCGCCGACACCGATTTCCACACCCGCGACCTGTTCGAGAACATCGCGGCCGGCAATCATCCGTCGTGGACGCTCAAGGTCCAGCTCATGCCGTTCGACGATGCGGTGAGCTACCGCTTCAACCCGTTCGATCTGACCAAGGTGTGGCCGCACGGGGATTACCCGCTGATCGAGGTCGGCAAGATGACCCTGCACACCAACCCGGTCGATCATCACACCCAGATCGAGCAGGCCGCCTTCGAGCCGAACAACGTGGTGCCCGGTATCGGGTTCAGTCCCGACCGGATGCTGCTCGCCCGGGTGTTCTCCTATGCCGACGCCCACCGCGCCAGGATCGGCGGCAACTACAAGCAGATCCCGGTGAACGCGCCGATCAACGAGGTCCACTCGTACTCCAAGGACGGCGCCATGCGGATTCACAACGTTCCCGACCCGGTCTACGCACCGAACTCCAAGGGAGGGCCGTCGGCGCTGTATCCCGGTCAGGGTGAACCGCAGTGGGCGGCCAACGGGGAGATCCTCCGCAGCGCCTACGTCGACCATCCCGAGGACGACGACTGGGGTCAGGCGGGCACCATGGTCCGCGAGGTGTTCGACGACGCCGGACGTGAACGTTTCGTCGACAACGTCGTCGGACATCTGCTCAACGGCGTTTCCGAGCCCGTTCTCCAACGCGCCTTCGAGTACTGGCATCGCGTCGATCCCGACATCGGGGCCCGCATCAAGTCGGGCGTGACCGAGAAGAAGGACGAGTCCGATCCCAAGAAGGACGACCAGGGCAACCCGGCCCGATCGTCCGTGCAGGAGAAGGCCAAGGCCGAGAAGGCCTGACCGGTTCGACGCGGAACGCGCCTGCCATCCCGGCAGGCGCGTTCTGCGTTCGTGCCGTGCCGGCAGGCGCGTTCTGCGTTGGAATCCGACTAGTCTCGGGTCCGTGAGTGTGCGTGCAGGGATCGTCGTCACCGGAACCGAGGTCTTGACCGGCCGGATCTCCGACCAGAACGGACCGTGGGTGTCCGAACGGCTTCTCGACCTCGGCGTGGACGTCGCCCACATCACCATCTGCGGCGACCGGCCGGCAGACCTGACCGCCCAGTTGAGGTTCCTCGCCGAGGTGGGCGTGGACCTGATCGTCACCACCGGCGGCCTCGGCCCCACCGCCGACGACCTGACGGTGGCGACCGTCGCCGGTTTCTGCGGGCGTGAGCTGCTCCTCGACGCCGAACTCGAAGAACACATCGCCTCGATCATCCGACGCTGGCGCGGAGCCACGGTCGACGTCGACGCCGGACCCACCCGCGCCGGGATCCGCAAACAGGCGTACGTCCCGGTGGGTGCCGTGGCGATCCCGCCGACGGGGACCGCCCCCGGCGTGGTCATCCCGCCTGCAACCGGACTGCCCGCCATCGTCATCCTGCCCGGCCCGCCCGGTGAACTGCAGGCGATGTGGCCGGCCGCGGTGGCCGCCCCCGCGGTCGCCGAGGTGTTGTCGCACGCCGACGACCTGCAACAGGCGACCATCCGCGCCTACGGCCTGCAGGAGGCAGAGCTCGCCGAGACCCTTCGATCCGCCGAAGCCGAGATCGCGGACTTCGACCGGCTCGAGATCACCACCTGCCTCCGGCGCGGCGAACTCGACATGGTGACCCGGTTCGCCGCCGGCGACGCCCCCGTCTACGACGCCCTTCTGGCCTACCTCACCGAACGTCACGGACCTCAGATCTTCTCGACCGACGGTTCCACCATCGAGGACCACCTGATCGGTGCGCTCGACGGCCGGGTGATCGCAACGGCAGAATCCTGCACCGGCGGACTCATCGCCGCCCGGCTCACGGACCGTCCCGGGTCGTCGGCCTACGTGATGGGCGGCGTCGTCTCCTACTCCAACGAGGCCAAGACCGACCTCATCGACGTGCCCGCCGTGCTCATCGCAACGCACGGCGCGGTCAGCGAGGAGGTCGCCGCGGCGATGGCCGAAGGTGCTCGTGGGCGCCTGCGGGCCGACGTGGCCGTGTCGACCACCGGCATCGCGGGCCCCGACGGCGGCACCGAGGACAAACCCGTCGGCACCGTGTGTTTCGGCATCGCCATCGCCGGACGCCCCACGGTGACCGTCAGGCGTCGCTTCCCCGGTGATCGTGAACGGGTCCGCGCACTGACCACGACCGCGGCTTTACATCTGCTGGTGCGGGAACTGCGTTCTCCGGCACCCTGATCCGCCGATGCCGCCACCCCTCACAGGGGTCCGGTCGGCAACTGCCTGCGTACGAGCTTGCCCGTCGGGTTGCGTGGCAGCTCGTCGACGAACACGACGTCACGCGGCACCTTGTACCGGGCGAGGTGCGACTTCACGTGAGCCTTGATGTCCTCGGGCCCGGGGTCTGCATTCGGCGCGGCAACGATGAACGCGCGCAACCTCTTTCCGTATTCGTCGTCGTCGACGCCGATGACCGCGACGTCGTCGATGTCGGGGTGCTCGCCGAGTAGGTTCTCGACCTCGAGCGGGTACACGTTCTCTCCGCCGGAGACGATCATGTCGTCGTCGCGCCCGTCGATGTGCAGCAGTCCGTGCTCGTCGAACCGTGCCATGTCGCCGGTGGACATGAAACCGTCGATGATCTCCTTGTTGCGTCCGTCGGTGTATCCCTCGAAGGGGGCCCCGTTGCGGACGAAAAGCCTTCCGCGGACGTTGGTTCCGGAGACACGCTGACCGTTGTCGTCGAAGAGTGCGAGCCGGCTCGTGACCGGTGGGCGGCCCACCGTCCCCGGCGCGAGCCGCAACTCGGCGGGTTTGGCCACCGATGCCACCGCTACCTCGGTGGAACCGTACAGGTTGTAGAGCACGTCGCCGAAGGTGTCCTGGACGGCCTCCGAGAGTGTCGGCGACAGGGCCGATCCCGCGATGACGATGATCCGCAGGGCGGACAGGTCGTATTTCTTGATGACCTCGGGCCCGAGGGCGACCATCCGGTGCAGCATCGTCGGGACGGCGACGAGCACCTCGGCCTTGTGCTCGGCGAGTGCGGCAAGAGTCTTCTCGGCATCGAAGCGCCGCATCACCACCGTCTTGTTCCCCAGCGCGGTGCCCACGCCCCAGAGCGCGAAGCCGGTGGAGTGGAAGATCGGCGAGACGATCACCATGGCGCCTCGCTGCGGGAACGGGATGCGGTCGAGCAGCAGGGCGCTGGCGAACGGCGACATCTTGGACCGTTGCGCCCCCTTGGGCAGTCCGGTGGTGCCGCTGGTCAGGATCACCAGGCCGCCGAAATCGGCAGGTTCGGGCGGGGTCGACGTGTCGCCGCCGGCCGCGATGTCGGCGAGGGTACGGACGCCGTCGGCGATCGGGCGCTCACCGTCCACCCAGGTCACGATGCGTAGTGTGTCGGCGGGCAGTGCGTCGGCGAGGTCGGTGAACTCCTCGTCGTAGAGCATCGCGACGATCTTCTCCCGCTGCGCGACCTCCACGAACTGCGCCTTGCCGAAACCCGTGTTCATCATCGCCAGCCGATAGCCGGCCTTTCCCGCGGCGCTCATCGTGGTCAGGAGGCCGCGATGGTCGCGCGCCAGGACACCGATGACCGATCCGGGCTCGATCCCCGCCGCCAGCAGCGAGTTGGCCAGTGCGTTGGCCTGGGCATTCAGTTGGCCGAAGGTCAGTTCGCCACGTTCGTCGACGACAGCGTCCGCCTCGGGATACTCGTCGGCACCGTGGGCGACGACCGACGCGCACGGGCCGATGACCTTCGCGCGCTTGACCGTCGTCAGGAGCTCCTTGGGCCGCGTCGGGTCGAGCAGGCCGGATCGCTTCAGCACCTTGAACGCACCGAAGGCATCCTGTGCTGATTCGACCACAGTGCCGACCGCACCGGTCACCGAGACCATGTCCACCCACCTTCCGCGGCCGAGGCCACGCTCATGTCATTCGGGTTCGGCTCGGGCTCGCCCACGCACCTCTGGTCACATGCGTCCCCAGTCGCCGATGCAGGTGCCAGACTATGGCGACGCCTTCGGCAACGCCGCGCATACCGCGAAATCGAGTTCGGCCCAGCAGGTTTCGCACGCGCGAAATTTCGGGGCCACCGCCGTACGGTCCCCCGCGGGTTCACCGAGAAGTCGCAATTCGTTGCGAAAGGCGACCATGTCTGACAACATCCGTCATCAGATCGGGATGGAGAACAGATGCTGAAGTTGGATCGGCTGACAGCGATTGTCACCGCAGCAGTGACGTGCACGATGATGGCCACGATCGCGGTCCCCGCCGTCATCGGTTCCGGGCTTGCCGCGGCCGCACCATCCGGGAAACACCCGGTCTCGTGGGACTTCCGGTCCGCGATCCCCGGCATGCTCGACCAGACACTCGATGCCAACTGGGCCCCACCCGGCGCCAACGACCCCACGTGCAAGCTCACCAAGGAGCGCCCGAACCCGGTCGTCCTCCTCAACGCCACCGCCACCACGCAGTGGGCGTACACGGCGGGCGCGCCGTACCTGGCGAATCGCGGGTACTGCGTCTACACGTTCAACTACGGCAACATCACGCCGGTACCGAGTTTCCCGTTTCAGGGCCTCGCCGACATCGAGGCCTCCGCGCGCGAGGTGTCGCGCAAGATCGACGGCATCATGCGCCGTACCGGTGCGAAGAAGGTGGACCTGGTCGGCTGGTCGCAGGGCGGTGGGCTGTTGCCGCACTACTACATCGACTTCCTCGGCGGCGACAAGAAGGTCGACAAGCTGATCGGCATCGCGCCCGGCAATCACGGATCGACCGGTAACATGCTCACCTACCTGCGGTATTTCATCCCACCGTTCGGTCCGGTCGGCTATGACATCTTCAAGGCGCTGTTCCCGGCCTTCGCCCAGCAGACACAGTATTCCGACCTCGTACGCAAGGTCTACGGCAACGGCGACACCAGACCCGGGCCGCACTACACGACCATCGTGACCAAGTACGACGAGATCGCGACGCCGTTCACCAACGGTTTCCTCGAGGGCGACAACGTCACGAACATCCTTCTGCAGGAGGATTGCCCGGTCGATCTGTCCGAGCATCTGGCGATCGCATACAGCGAGCGCGCCTGGCGGCATGTCAAGAACGCGCTGACGCCGGCCGAGGCGACGCGCGTCCCCTGCTTCCAGGTAGATCCCGTCTATCCCGGGATGAGTGAGGGTCGATGACATCGGCGTCCACGCACGAGAACGACGAGATCACGCCACTGGGTCCGGATTCGGTGGCCTGGAACGTCTTCGGCGATCTCACCTTCGTGCTGGGCGCGCCACGCCGGCTGCTCATCGACGTCGCTCATCCCGTCGTGGCGACCGGCGTGCGCGAGTTCTCCGTCTTCGAGTCCGACCCGTACGGACGCGCCGAGCGCACCCTGAACATGATCATGGGCGTCGTCTACGGCCGGGACGACGCGATCGAGATGGCGCACCGCCTGCGTGAACGGCATCGTGACATCAAGGGCCAGAATCCGGACGGCTCCCGCTGGAGTTCGCTGAATCCCGAGGCGTTCCACTGGGTTCACGCGAGTCTCGTGCACGGCGTCTACACCCAGCAGAAGGAACTCGGCCGCGGCTGGCGGCCCGGGGAGGTCGAGCAGTTCTACCTCGAGATGCGTCGGGTCGGCCTCATGTACGGCGTGCGCGAGCAGGACATGCCCGCCGACTGGCAGGCGTTCTGCGACTGGTTCGACGAGATGACGCGGACCGAGCTGGAACGCTCCGACATCACCGACCGCGTCTTCGGCGTGGTGAGTTCACCCAAGCCCCCACCACATGTCCCGGTGCTGCGGCGCCCGATCGTATGGAACACCCTGGTCCGTCCGGTCGCCGGACTCGTGCTCTCCACGGTCACCGCCGGACTGCTCACCCCGGAGTTGCGCGAGCTCCTGGGCGTCGACTGGGGTCGTGGCCGCCGCACGTTGTTCCGCCTGATCTCATTCCAGTCCCGGCTCGTCATCCCGCGTCTCCCGAAATCGGTGCGCATGGTGCCGCACGCCAGGCAGGCGGCCCGCGCCGCACGGTGACGCCCCCCGCCTCCGAACGCGGTGCGCCGCACAAAGGTCCGGTGTCCCCGCCCGCCGAGGCGAACGGGGACACCGGACCCTCTCTTTTCTCAGAATGCGGTGAGGTTCTCCTTCAGGGTGGACCCGGTGTACTCCTCGCGGATCAACCCGCGACGACGCAGCTCCGGCGCGAGACCGTCGGACACCATCGCGAGATTCATGCGGGTGGTGGGCAGGTAGAACAGGAAACCGTCGCCACCGGCCTCTTCCATGATCTCGCCCATCTTGTCCGCGACGGTGGACGGCGAGCCGACGAGGCCCATGTCCTTGACCTGGAAGCTGCTCGCGACGACCTCGCGCAGCGTCTCGTCCTCGCGCCCACCGAACAGTCCGGCGATCGAGGTGTACTCGCCGTTCTGCTTGGACAGATCGATGTCGCCGACCTTGGTGTCCGGATCGATGGCACCGAAGTCGATGCGACCACCCGAGGTGTACGACATGTTCCACAGGTTGTACTCGATGGCCTTGTCCGTCTTGCGGAAAGCCTGGGCTGCTTCGTAGGCAGCGTGGGCCTCGGCATCGGTGGCCGCGATGGTCGGCGTAGCGATGAAGAGGATCTTGATGTCGTCGGGGTTGCGTCCGGCAGCAGCGGCACGGGCACGGATGTCCTGGCGGTAGGTCTTCGCGTCCGCGGCATCCTTGACGATGGCGATCTGGGTGTCGTCGTAGTTGGCGGCGAGCACGCGACCGAGCTCCGAGCTACCCGCCGAACACACCGGGACGTTGCGCTGCGGACCGGGGATCGTGTTGAGCGGACCGCGGCACTTGAAGTACTTGCCGACGAACTCGATCGGGTTCACCTTGGTGTGATCGGCGTAGATGCCGGCGATCGGGTCGGCGATGACCGCGCCGTCGTCCCAGGAGTTCTCCAGCGCCTTGACGACGTCGATCCATTCCATCGCCATGTCGTAACGTTCGTCGTGCTCGAGATGCCGTTCGTAGCCGAAGTTCTGGGCGACCCGGTCGGTGACGCTGGTGACCACGTTCATGCCGACGCGACCCTCGGTCAGGTGGTCGAGGGTGGTGAAGGCGCGGGCGGCGAGGAACGGCGGGTACTGGATGGTGGAGACCGTCGGGACGATCCCGATGTGCTTGGTGACCTGGGTCATCAGCGGCACCAGGGGTAGCGGATCGTTCTTGGGCGCCATGAATCCGCGGCGCAACGAGGTCTCCGACGACTGGTTGTAGGAGTCCTCCACCATCGAGGTGTCCTCGATGAGGATGTAGTCGAAGCCGGCACGCTCCAGGCTCGTCGCCATGTCCACGTAGATGCCCGGCTTCATCCAGTCGGTGGCGTTGGTGCCGGTCCACGGACCGTCACCGTTCGTCGGGCTCCAGGGGTGAATGCCGAAACCGTCGCCGAGGAACCAACCCATATGGAACATGTTCAGATCTCCTTGTTGTGCAGTGTTGTTGTGAAAGTCGTTGTGCGCCGCAGGGATGCGCGACCGATACTGCGGATGTCAGGCGGCTTCTTCGACGGCCTGGTACGCGGCGACCAGCGTCTTGGTGTACGCATTCGACGGTCTGTTCAGGATCGCCGTGGTCTCACCCGACTCGACGACCTTGCCCTGGTTCATCACCAAGAGGTCGTCGGTGATGAACGCGGTGGCGGGCAGGCCGTGCGAGATGAACACCAACCCGAGCGAGTGGGTCCTGACGTAGTCCTTGAGCAGGTTGAGGACCACCGCCTGCGCCGACACGTCGAGTGCGCTGACGGCCTCGTCGCACACCAGGATGTCCGGATGCACGACCAGCGCCCGAGCGATCGAAAGGCGTTGTCGCTGACCGCCGGAGAGCTGGTGCGGGTACCGTTCGACCAATTCGGGGGTGATCCCGAGTTCGGCGACGATCGCGTCGACGGCGCTGTCGGCCGACGCGACGTCCATCCCGCCCAGTATCTGGGCGGGCCGTCGGATCGCCTCGCGGACGATCCGCCGCGGATCGAATGTGGTGGTGGTGTCCTGGGCGACGAGTTGCACCTTGCGCCGGTACTCCAGTCGCCCGGGCCGCCGCTCCAGCAGACGGGACAGATCCCGCCCGTCGACCAGCACCTGACCGGATGTCGGCGCGGCGAGGCCGACGATCATCTTGCCCAGAGTCGACTTGCCCGAACCACTCTCGCCGACGATGCCGGTCGCCCGGCCGGCTTCGAGCGTGGTGGTCACGCCGCCGACCGCGGTCACCTTGCGGCCGTACTGCTTGTGCACGTCGACGACCTCGATGATGGTGCTCATGCCGCACTCTCCTCGAGCATGACCGTGTCCAGCGTCGGGAGACGATCGAGCTGTGCCGACCCGAGCGTCGGCATGCATTCCAGCAATCCGCGGGTGTACGGGTGCGTTGCGTGGTCGAGCTCCCGGGCGGCAACGCTCTCCACGATGTCGCCGTCGCGCATCACCAGGATCTTGTCGGCGAATCGTCGTGCGAGCGCGATGTCGTGGGTGATGAAGACCAGCGAGGCGCCGTTGCTGATGGTGAGCTCGGTCATCAGCTCCATCACCGTGACCGCCAGCGACGCGTCGAGTGCGCTGGTGGGCTCGTCGGCGATCAGCAGCTCGGGTTCGGACGCGAGCGCGATCGCCATCATCACGCGCTGGCGCATACCGCCGGACAACTGGCCGGGCACCGATGACATCACCCGCGACGGGTCGGTGATGCCGACCTGTTCGAGCCGCTGCCCGGCGGCCGCGGCACGCGCCTTACGCGAACCGTGGACCGACTTCGGCAGTACTGCCATCAGCTGGCTGCCGACCGACCAGATGGGGTCGAGCGAACTCATCGCGTCCTGGAAGATCATCGAGATGCCCTCGCGCCGGTGCGGGATGCGCGCGGGTGTCCCGTCGAGCAGCGGCCGTCCGGACAGCGACATCGTCGCGGCCGACACCTCGCCCACATTCGGCGGGATGAAGCCGCCGAGTGCGTTGGCGATGCTGGACTTGCCCGAACCCGATTCGCCGACGATCGCGACGCGCTCTGCGGTACCGACCGTGAAGGAGCTCGGGTGGACCTTCTCCACGCCGCCGTAGCGGATCGTCAGGTCGGTGACCTCGAGAACCGGGGCCGTCACGGCTTGAGCTCCGAATAGTCGATGACGCTGTCGGTGCGGAATGCGTAGCCCTCGAGACCGTTGGCAAAGGCGTTGAGCGGCTGGACATACCCGATGTAGACAGTGGGCATCTGGTCCTGGAGGATGCGCTCGGCCTCGTTCCACTTCGCCCATGCCGGCGCGCCCAGCGGATCACCCGCGGCATTGCCTGCGGCCACGGTGGAGTTCATCGGCGCGTAATCGAAGTTGGGCCAGTTGATCGGCGAGCCCGGGGTGTAGAACAGCGACAGGACATACGGCGGGGACTGGATGACCGCGTAGTCGCGACCCATCGACGCCTGGAACGACTTGTTGGCGAGGCCCTCCTGGAAGACCGCCGAGTTGACCTCGTTCAGGGTGATGTCGAATCCCGCAGCGCGCGCGGCGGTCTGGATCTGAACCGCCGTCTCCTTGAGATCGGGGACCGCGTTGTTGACCGTCAGCTCGAACTCGACCGGAGTCGTGATGCCGGCATTGCGCAGGATCTCCAGCGAGCGCTTCGGGTCGGTGGTGTTGTTCTCGAGCCCGTTGCCGTTGTAGTCGGGCAGGGTGTCGTTCAGGATCGACGTGATGGGGCCGAGACGTCCCTTGTAGACGTCCTTCATGATCGCGTCGTAGGGCACCGCGTGGGCGAAGGCGCGCCGGACCTCGACGTTGTCGAACGGCGCCATGGTGGTGGTCAGCGGTACGTAGACATAGGCGTTGCTCGGCACGGTGAAGATCTGCGCCGCGTCCGCGTCACGGAGCGCGACCTGGTCGGCCGGGCGCAGCTGAGTCGCGATGGAGGCGTCCCCGCTCTTGACCAGGTTCGAGCGCTGGCCCGCGTCGGCCACGACTCGCTGGACCACACGCTTGACCCCGGGCTCTCCGAGCGCATAGCCGGGGTTGGCCTCGTAGACCATCTGCTGTCCCGGCGTGTAGCTGGCCAGCTTGTATGCACCGAACCCGAAGTCCGCGTTGGTCTTCGAGTGCTCGACGCCATACGGGTCATCCGGGGTGGCGGCGGCCTGCAGGACCTCGGAGTCGTAGATCGAGTACGGCGCGTTCGACAGCAGGGACAGGAGGGTGAAACCGTGGGCCGGATCGTCGATCGAGATCGTGACGGTGGCGTCGTCGACCTTCTGGAACTGATCGGGCGTGTTGATCACCGGCGCACTGATGAACGGGACGATGCTCGTCTCCACACCGAACTTGCGCTTCATCGTGAAGATCACGTCGTCGGCGTCGAGGGCGTTGCCCGATGCACTCTTGGCCTCGGTGTTGAGGTGGAAGGTGTAGATCTTGCCGTCGGGGCTGACCTCGTAGCTCTTGGCCAGGCGGGGCTCGAACTCGAACAGTTCCTGGTGGGCCGCCAGACCGTCCTTGCCCGCCACGTACGGGTTACGGATGAGAGTGGCGCCGGTGTTCACGAAGAACTCGGCGGCCTCGTATCCGGTGGCCGATGTCTCGTAGCTGAAACTCGGAGGCTGGGCGGCGGTCACGATGACCACACCGCCGGAGGCGGAGTCCGACGACGAACCGCCACCGCAGGCGCTCAGGGTCATGGCGGCGGCGAGCGCGAGCGCGGTGCCGCTGACCAATGTGGATAGGCGTCTCATGGGAATCGAGATCTCCGTTCGTAGAAGGGGTCGAGAGAGGAATGGTTGAGCCGGGGCAGAAGTCAGGAACGCCGACGGCGAGAGACGAATGTGGTGACCTTCGATGCAGCCCACACCGAATAGGCAAGGGCGAGTACAGGGAACAGCGCAGGCCACCAGCGTCCGACGGCGGCGTCAGAGGCGCCGGCGGCGAGCATGTTCCCCCACTCGGCAGCAGGAGTGGGTATTCCGACGCCGAGGAAGCCGAGGCCGGCGCAGAAGATGATGGCCATACCGAAGATCGCCGAGGCATTCTCCAATACGGGAGCGCACGCGTTCGGGATCACATGGCGCAGGAGTATCCGGGTTTCGGATTCACCGCTCATCCGCGCCGCGGTCACGAATCCGTCTGTGCGCGTGCGTAACACCTCGGTGCGCATCAGGCGCCCCTGGAAGGGCATCACCACCAGTGCCAGCGCCAGCGCGATGACCACCGAATTGCGTCCGAAGAACGAGACGATGACCAGTCCGCCGATCATCACGGGCATGGCCTGCACCAGGTCGATCGTGCGTCCCAGGGTCGCCGCGACCATCCCGAGGGGTCCGCCTCGCGAACCGTACATGCCGGCCAGCGAGCCGATCGCGATCCCGGCCATGGTGGCCAGGAGGGTGACGCAGATGGCGATCACGATGTCGAGGCGGAACGCGGTGAGGGTTCGCGACAGGATGTCGAAGCCGTTGGCATCGGTGCCGAACCAGTGGTCACCGGTGGGCGGCGTGGAGGGGGTGCCCACGACCATCGTCGCCGACTGCGGTGCCAGCATCGGTCCGAGGATCGCCAGCAGCAGCACGATCGCGAACGGGATGAGGGGGGCGTACTCGCGCATCCTGCCGATCGCTCCGGTTCGCCGCGGGGTGTCCGGTGCCGCTTCCGAGAAAGGCGATTCCGAGAGAGCCGAGGTGTCGGAGAGGGGTGCCATCACCATGTCAGATCTCCTGGTTTCGTGAATCGCGTCGGCGGGCGTCGAGAAGGCCGGTGGCCACCTCGGTGAGGAAGTAGACGGTCAGACACAGGGCGGCGATGACCACCAGGAATGACCTGAGTGCGTAGACATCCGAGGCTCGTACCGCGTCGACGGCATACTGGCCGAGGCCGCCGAGGCCGAACAGCGATTCCAGGACGACCGCGCCGCCGAGCAGCAGTCCGAAGATCATGCCCAGCATCGCCACCGCCGACGGCAACGCCCGCCGATAGATGCTCAGCACCACCACGCGACGCGGTGCACCCGAGGCGATGCGGAACCGTGTTGCCGGGCTGTCGATTTCGGTGTCAAGAGCCAGAACCAGTGACTTGACCAGGATGGCGGTGTGCGCGACCACCATGACTGCGACGGGCAGGATCAGGTGCGAGATGTACGAGTCGGCCGCCGCGGTGTCACCGGCGAGGAACGCATCGAAGATCGGGAATCCGGTGACCTGCGCCGGCGGCATGAGGATCGGGTCCAGGCGTCCCGACGGCGCCGGCACCCACGCCAGTGTCGCGAAGAAGACGAACAGGAACAGGATTCCGACCACGTACTCGGGGATCGCGCCCGCCGAACTGGCGTAGGACCGGAGCACTCGGGCGAACCGGGAGGTCGGACGGGTGACGATCAGGTACGACATCGGCAAGCTGATCAGACAGGCGAAGAACAGCCCGGTGCCGATGAGTTCGAGTGTCGCCGGAACACGGGTGGCCATGTCCTCGGCCACCGGCCGTCCGGTGGCGATCGAGCTGCCCAGATCAACGCCCAGCAGACCGGTGAGGTAGTCCCAGAACTGGGATACCAGAGAACCGTTGAGCCCGTAGCTCTCCCGCGCCTTCTCCAGCGCTTCGCCGCTCAGTTGCCCGCCGGAGGCCGAGACGAGTGGGTCGCCGGGAATCAACTGGACGAGAAAGAAGGCCGCGACCACGAAGATGAGGAAGTTGACGAGGGCCCGGCCCGCGGCACGTCCGATCCAGGCCCACTCGAACAGCCGCGCCATGACGGCCGATCCGCCCGAACCCGGCGCACCGACACTACCGGCCCCGCCGTCACCGACTGCAGTCAATGCAAGTCTGGTGTCGATGTCGTTTGCTTGGATGGTCACTCGATCCCTCCCCGGGAACTCGATCTGATGAGTGCAGATCCTGTTGGCGGTTTGTTTCCAAACCCGCGTCTTCCGGTGACTGATCAATTGCGCGGGTTCACAATCAATCAGGAACACGCGTTTGCACAGGTCAGAAGGCCCTGCGTCCTGGTCTCCGAGGATTTTGCGCCGGATGTGACGCTGGCTACTCGCAACTCGAAACGGCGGGAGAGCTCTTAGACTCACCGGTCATAAGCGTTTCCTTGCTCTGTTACCCAGATCGGAGGTGACGTTTGATGACGACACCACCCCCACATCACCCCCGCTCGCGCGGCGGCTCCGCGCGCGGCCGGCAGGTGTCCTCCCGTCGTGTCCGCGATCTCATCCTCGCCTCTATTCGCAACGGCACCATCGACATCGATGCACAACTCGTCGAGGAGGACCTGATGATCATGTTCAACTCGAGCCGCGGATCGGTGCGAGCGGCGCTCAACGAGTTGAGTGAGGCCGGCGTCGTGATCCGCAGGCCACGCATCGGAACGCGTGTCAATCGGCGCGATCTCGGTGTGGCACTGGGGGATGTGTCGGGGACCGGTGGCGAGCAGGTTCAGATCCAGGTCACCGATCAGTGCATCGTCCCGACGTTTCCACTCATCAGGTCGAGACTCCGCATCGACGACGACGTCGTCCGTCTCGTGGAGAACTCCTTCATCGCGCGTGGGGAGATCATCGGCATGCGCAGCGCGTACTTCTCCCCCCGATTCACCGCGGACCCCAATCTTCTACGCGGCAAACCCATGTCGATGGCACGAACGCTCGCGGAGTTCTTCGGGGTCGCGCCCGGGGGCGCCTCGGTGTCGATCGGTGCCGAGAGCGCCGACGAGCGGACTGCGCGCCTCCTTGATGTTCGGTCGGGAGACACGTTGCTCTCGCGCGAGATCCTCTACACCACCGCCGACGGCACACCTCTGGAGATCGTCTTCGACCGGTTCCGCGCGGATCGGGTGCGCTTCGAGTCACAAGTGGACAACTCGGATGTGACATGGTTCCCGGAGGCCAATTCCGCTCCGGCCGCGCACGAATCGGCTACTTCGGGGACGATCGCGCACGATCCGGACGGTTCACCTCCCGCCGATCTCGCGCAATCTGGGTGAAATGAACGGTTGACGATTCGGCAATGTCGCCCCCGCACGCTGCATTCAAACGCAACACGCGACATTCGAAGGGGAAGACCGTGATCGTTTCGGTAGTGGCAGGCAACCCGAAGCCTGCATCGAGAACATTGTCCGCGGCCTGTCTGCTGGCCACGAACCTCACCGGCAAGAAACCCGATCACGTCGTCGACGTGGTCGACCTCGGTGCGGGGCTCCTCGGTTGGGGCGACGCAGGGGTGTCAGCGGCTGTCGAGATCGTCGGTAACAGCGACCTCGTGGTCTTCGCGTCACCGACCTTCAAAGCCACCTACACCGGGCTCCTGAAGCTGTTCCTCGACCAGTTCTCCACCAGCGACGGTCTGCAGGACGTCACCGCCATCCCGCTCATGCTGGGTGCCGGACCGGCGCACTACATGGCACCGGACCTGCTCCTCAAGCCCGTGCTCGTCGAACTCGGCGCCACTGTCCCGGCAGCAGGCCTGTACGTCGTCGACAAGCTGCACGACGACTCCGAAGCCTTTCAACCGTGGATAGATCGGTGGGGCCGCATCGTGCTGGCGTCGGCGAACGTGCCCGTCACGGCGGGCGACCGATGAGCACGACGATGACGCCGACCGCCGATCTGGATCCGGCCGAACTGCGAAACGCCTTCGGCGCCTTCCCCACCGGTGTGGTCGCACTGGCCGGCATGTCCGACACCGTGGCGACGGTGCTGGTCGCGTCCTCGTTCGCCGTGGGTGTCTCGCAGGATCCGCCACTGGTCATGTTCGCGGTGCAGCAGAGCTCCACCACCTGGCCGACACTGAAAGATCTACCCACCCTGGGCGTCTCCGTTCTGGGCGAGAGTCACACCGAGGTCATCCGCCAGCTCTCGTCGAAGGACAAGACGCAACGGTTCACCGGGGTGGCGACGACGGTACTTCCCGGCGGCGCAGTGCTTCTCGACGATGCGCCGGTTCACTTCGAGTGTGCGATCGAGAGTTCGCACACGGCGGGCGACCACGAGATAGTGGTCCTCCGCGTCGTCGGACTCGCCAACGATCACTCCAAACAACCCATCATCTTCCACCGCTCGGCGTTCGCGCGGCTGAGCGCCTGAGGGTGTGGGCGCCCCAGCAGGTAGGCGTCTGAGAGGAGTAATGGCCACCCGGTGGGTGAGCGGCTGTTCAGGGCTTTCCCTGTACCCTGAACCGGGCCATCCGCGACGAAAGACACCACCATGAACCCACCGGTCACCCTTGAGGCAGAGAACGCCATCGCCGACATCGCCCGGCGTCACGGCCTGTCACGCGATGCCGTGCTGGCCATGCTGCTGGCCGTCAACAACGGCGGTGGCACCATGGCGCAGTTCACTATTCCCGAACTGGGCGGATCCGGACAGTGGATGCGCGGCGGCATGACCATGGTGGGCGACATGTTCAACCACTCGCTGAAGTCCCGGGTCGACTCACTGTGCAACGAGCTGTCGAACGTGCTGGCCACCATCAGCATCTTCCCCCCTGCGCCGGCCCATTCGACGGGTTCTGCACCCAACGGCGGCGGTTTCCCCTCCAACAACTGGTGGCCGGCCGACCTCGGCGTACCCAGCTCGACCGGCGGGCAGAACGACGTCCGGTACGCGATCTTCCCGGCCACGCGCCGGCTCGCGATCCAGGTCGGCGGTGTCACCCGGGTGTTCGACACCGCCGATCATCAGATCGGTGGCGTCCAGCAGCAACAGGGGTCGGGCTACGGTTCGGTGAGCTTCTCCAGCCAGTACGGGACATTCGACGTCTCCGGCCTCCGGGAGCTCGGTGCCCAGCAGATCACCGAGACGCCGGTGGCGGCGCCCGCACCCCGACATGCGGCGGCCCAGTCCCCAGACCTCCAGTCCCCAAACCCCCAGTCCTCCAACACCCAGTCGCCGTCCGCTTCGGAACCGACGCCCAACGACCCGGCCGCCATCGTGGCGGCCATCGAGTCGCTGGCGAACCTGCACCAGCGAGGCATCCTGTCCGACGACGAGTTCACCTCCAAGAAGGCGGAGCTGCTCGCCCGGCTCTGACGGGTCAGCGACCGCCCGGAGCTTTCGCGGCTGCGACTCCCGCACGCCACCCGGGCGCACCTCCGCCACCGGGCGGGTGAACCGAGGCCGCGTCGATCCCAGATCGCTCGAGTAGCCACGCGATCAACGAGTTCGAGTTCCACATGTCCCCGACACCCAGCGCGTCGCGGCCCCACGTGAAGCGCGGCACGTCCCCCACCATGCGCACCAGCGCCGACGCCACCTCCTCACCCACCGACCAGGCCACCGGACCGTCCACCGCCCACTCGCGATCGGGAATCATCCCGCCGGCCCAGCACCGCACCTCGTACCGGAACAGCGGGCACCATCCGAGGTTCGCGAGCCCGACGGATCCGGTGGCGACGACGCCACGCTCGCCGGGCGGCACTCCCCACGCGGGGGCCATCTCGATGACGTGATTCGTCTCTCCGACACGCACTTCCAGCGCACTGTGGAACAGCTGCCGTGGCCGACGATGTTCGCGCCGCGCCGAGACGGACTCCCACCAGCCACTCGTGCGCACCACGACTCGGCCACCGGCGCCGACCGGCAGCCACCACAGGAACACATTCGGTTCGGGTGCCGTCATGAGGTCAGTCTGCACGTCCCGCGGGCGCACATCGACTGAAGATCCATATGACCTTGTGGTCGCCATCCGAGCACAGCGTCATACGGGCCTACCGGTGCGCGTACGTGGCGTTGCCCAGAAAGTGGCCCAGGCGTTGCCTTTTGGCGTCCAGATACCGGACGTTCGACGACGTGACCCCCACGACGAGCGACACCCGTTCGGTCACCTCGATCCCGGCATCGGTGAGGCCGCGGACCTTGTCCGGATTGTTGGTCATCACCCGCGCGCGTTGGATTCCCAGATCGGTGAGGATCGCTGCGGCCGCACCGTATTCGCGACCGTCGACGGGCTCGTCGAGTTCGAGGTTGGCCTCCACGGTGTCGAGCCCCTGATCCTGGAGACGGTAGGCGGCCAGCTTCTGGAGCAACCCGATGCCGCGACCTTCGTGCCCGCGCAGGTAGACGAGCACGCCGCCCTCGTTCCCGATTCGTTCGAGGGCTGCATCCAGCTGAGGCCCGCACTCGCATCGCTGCGACGAGAATGCCTCACCGGTAAGGCATTCCGAGTGCACCCGGACCAGAACGGAGTCCTTGTGGAGACTCCTGCCGCCGATCGGGTCGCTGATCAGGGCGATGTGCTCGGCGCCGGTCTCGGTGTCGCGGTAACCGATGGCACGCAGTTCACCGGCCGGGGTCGGCAGTACCGTCTCGGCGCCCCGCCGGACACGAGGCGCCACCGACCAGCTCTGCGCGTCGTGCATGCGCCGGTAGTTGACCAGTTCTTCGATGGTCAGCACGGGTAACCCCATCCGCGATCCCAAAGCGGCGACCTGCGGATAACGCATCATCGAGCCGTCGTCGGCGACGAGTTCGGCGATGACACCCACCGGCGCGATGTCGGCCAGCGCGCACAGGTCGACGGCGGCCTCGGTGTGACCGGGACGTTCCAGCACGCCACCGGGACGGGCCCGCAACGGCAGCACGTGCCCCGGGCGGGTGAAGTCCCGCGGACCCGACGCGGCGGCGGCGAGCATCCGCAGGGTGTGCGCCCGATCGGCCGCCGAGATCCCCGTCGTGACGCCCTCGGCCGCATCGACGGTCACGGTGTACGCCGTACCTTTGGGGTCTTCGTTGTCGATCACCATCGCAGGCAACTCGAGCATGTCGGCCCGCTCGCCGGTCATCGGCGCACACAACAACCCCGAGGTGTTCCGCACGGTCCATGCCGTCCACTCGGTGGTGACGCGGTCGGCCGCCAGGATGACGTCGCCCTCGTTCTCGCGGTCGGCGGCGTCGGTCACCAGGACCGGTCGTCCCGCACGCAGCGCATCGATTGCGTTCTCGACGGCGTTCATCAGATCTCCTCGACGTAGAGCGAATCGTGCTCGCGTGGCTCACCACGCGCTGTACGCCATTCGACAACGTCTCCATGTCGGAGGCGAAACCCGCTCGTGGCAGGTGAATTTCGCCGCTCACCGATCCTGACGCCGCAGGTCAGCAGCCGCGGAGCGGCGAAACACGCCGGACGCGATCATCCCCGAACGTCAATCCGCCGATCGGTCGAAGCCGGCATCGTCCGCCGGGGCCGGACTGTCCACGTGTCATACACGTGCTCTCGGCTCCACTACACTTCGGTCATGTCCGACGCGAACACGGCGCTGCCCGGTCTACCCGCCCGCCTCGAGGCGGTGTGGTTGCAGTCCGCGCAGGCGGGCTCACCGATGCCCGGAGAACCAGCGCTCGCCGAGCGCCTCGCCGCGTCGCGTCCGGCGGTCCGCGAAGCCCTCGTCCGACTCGAGGAACGCGGATACATCCGGCGGCGCAAGGGCGCGGACACGATCATCAATCGACGGTTGCTCGACGTGTCTGCGCGCATCGACGAACAGGTGGACCGGAGCGAGCTCATCGCGTCGACGGGACGACGCGCGTCGATGGTCGTGGTGGAATCCAGGCTGGACGTCCCCACATCCGAAGAGAGAACGCAGTACGAGCTCGAACCCGATTCCCGACTGCTCCGAACGACCAAGGTCTGGTTCGCCGACGACGAGCCGGTGATCCGGGCCAACGACTCGATCGTCCTTCCCCCCGGCGCCGCAGCCCAGATCGACGCCACCAGGCCCGTGTTCGACATCGCGGCCGATGTCGGCGTCGGCCCGACCGAGTGGGAAATCGTGTATCCCTCCGCGACGGCGACATCACCACGCGACGCCCGTCTGCTGGACCTCCCCGAGGGACATCCGGCCCTCACCATGGAAGTGGTGGGTGTCGCGCGTTCGGGCCGGACCGCCTACTGGGCGTCGGAACTCCACTCCACGCACAACTTTCAGCACACGATGATCCGACTGGTGCGGCGGTGACCAGAACGCTTGCGCCCCGAACTACGAGCCGATCAGCACCGGTTCGAGTTCGGGCCACACCTCGCCGGCGAACAGTTCCATCGACCGCCGCGTACAAGTCGCAGGCAGGCCGGGGAACTGGACCAGCAGGTCGAGCCGATCGACCCCGGTGACATCGATGTACTCGCGCAACTGTTCGGCGACCTGCGCAGGCGTCCCGAGTATGACGTTCGCCTGTCGCAGCCGTTCGTCGACAGTGCTCGGCGTCTCCGGTATATGCCCGGCGGCCACTGCTTCACGGGTGTACCGGTGGTCGGGGCCGGTGAAGATCGCGCCGTACATGTCGAACGCCTCCTCGAACTCGGCCCACGCCCGATCCCACGACTCCGCGATGTGCACAGCCCGGACACCGCGCACCGTGCCGGTGCCGCCGGCCGACCGGAATCGACGGATGTGTTCAGCTTGTGACAGTGCGTTCTCGGCCTGGCCCACCACGTAATTCAGTCCGTGCCGGGCGGCGTCGTCGATCGAGTCGTCGTCGCGACAAGCCGCCCACAGGTTGGCGCGCACGCGAGCTCCGTCGTCGAAGGTCAGCGTCGGCAGTTCGTCGTCGGTCGCACGGTCGAGAAGGCGAAGAATGTGGTCCACACGTTGTCGGTAGACCTTCTGACGCTCGAGACGCTGTTCGCCGGAGTACCCGGTGCCCTGACCGATCCCGAAGTCCGCCCGCCCCCCGGACAGGAGATCCAGCATGCACATCTCCTCCGCCGCGCGGGTTGCACTGATATCTGGCAACACCTTGACCCCGGTCCCGAAACGCACCCGCGGGATCTCCGCCGCCGCCTTCGCCAGGAGCATCTCCGGGTGCGCGATGCGCCCGTAGAAGTCTCGGTCCTTGTCGACGAAATGATGTTCACCCACCCACACCGCATCGAAACCCAGGGCTTCGGCATGGGCGAAATCGTCCAGAGCACGCTCCACCAGAGCCGCAGTCGAGACCGCCGGTGTCTCCCACATCTGGTACAGCAGGCCGACCGGCAGCACCCGGGACCCCGTCACGACGACTGTCCGGCGACGAACTCGACACCGAAAGAGAAGTTCTGGTGGTCCACCTGGTTGGTGTCGTCGAGCTCGAGGTTGAAGAACGACATCTGCTCTGGAGCGAAAAACGGTCCGGCGTGCCACGTCCCGCGATGGAGCAAGACCGCAGCGTCACCGCCCACTCTGAAGACCTTGACGTCGTCGGCGCCGGGACGGTCCTCGGGATCGTCGACCGCCCCCGGAGGGGCGACCGCGATCATCCACTCCCCGCCGCCCACCGATGCGAGCACCTGCGTCACCGAACGGTGACGCGTGATCGAGTCGAACCGTGCCGGCCGGTCCTGCAGGGCCATCAGGTAGAACCGCGGGGTTCCGCGCGAGAGATCGAGAAGCCGCTCACCCTCCCGGGGGCTGTCACCGTCGGGCACCGCGGTCAGCACGGCCCCGAACGGGGCGAACGCGTCGTCGGTGAGGTTCTGGATCGGGATGCGCCGGGCAGGGACGACACCAGTCATGGTTCCTCCGTGAATTCGTTGTTTGGCGGGGACGCTAGCACATGTCTGACATGTTGAAAGGGCTCGTCACATCCGCGAAACATTTGCGGTGCAGGCTGAGACGATGAGTACCAGCATCGAGGGGTTACCCGATCTCACACCAGACGCCGATTCCGCTCTCATGCAGCAGTTCTGGCGGTACGAGGCCGCGCTCATGGCCAACGATGTCGCCGCCCTCGACGACCTGTTCTGGGATGACGAGCAGACCGTGCGTGCCGATTCCGTCGCAGTTCTGCTGGGTCACAACGCGATCGCCGAGTTCCGGGCCGCGCGCTCCCACGGTGCCCCGGTGCGTACGATCACCGCCGTCCATGTGCGCGAGATCTCCGACGCCGCCGCCGTCGTCCTGGCCGAGAACTGCCGCCCCGACGGTACGCGCGGACTGCAGACTCAGGTCTGGCGGCGGACACCCGCAGGCTGGAAGGTCGCCTACGCACACCTGAGTGCCGGGTCACCGCGCGATCAGACGGTGTGGCGCAAGGTCGGCGCGCCGCTGGTCGGGGCGACCGGCGCGGGAACCCTCAGCGGGCTGACGATTGCGGTGAAGGACCTCTTCGCCGTGGCCGGCGAACGCATCGGCGCCGGAACCCCGGCCCACCTCGAGCTGGCCCCCGTCGAAACCGAGCACGCGAGCGCGGTCGCCGCACTGCTCCGCCACGGGGCCACCGTGACCGGGATCGCGCACACCGACGAACTCGCCTACAGCCTCGGCGGCACGAATCCGCATTACGGAACGCCACCGAACCCCGCCGCGCCCGGCCGCATCCCGGGCGGCTCCACCAGCGGTCCCGCAGTGGCCGTATCCGGGGGCGAGGTCGATCTCGGCCTCGGCACCGACACTGCGGGTTCCATCCGTGTTCCCGCGTCCTACCAGGGAATTTGGGGATTCCGCCCCACCCACGGACTCATCGACACCACCGGGCTGCTGTCCCTGGCACCCTCGTTCGACGCCGTGGGCCTGATGGCCCGGGACATCGACACGGTGCGCCTCGGCGCCGACATCCTGGTGACCGACGGTCGCGGTGACGCGGACGCGGACATCACCGAGATCGTCGTGGACCCCACGCTCCTCGCTTATGCCGAACCCGAGGTCGCACAGTCGTTCTGGTCCGCCGTCCGCACCCTCGACAGTTCGCTCGCGCTCCGGTACCACGACGTCACCGACGGGCGCCTGCCCACGTGGTTCCACGCGTTCCGAACCGTGCAAGCCCACGAGGCGTGGCGGAGCCACGGCGAGTTCCTCACCGATCACCCGGACGCGGTCGCCACCGATGTCGCCGCGAGATTCCGCATCGCGTCGGCGGTGAGCGCCACCGAGGCCGACGACGCGCGAGCCGAGATCGTGCGCGCGCGAGCTCACCTCGACGGCGTGCTCGGGGCCGGTACGGCCCTGCTCCTCCCCAGCGCAGCCGGTCCCGCACCCCTGCGGACGGAAGGCTCCGCCGAGCGTGCGCGCACCGCGACCCTGCATCTCACGTGCCTGGCCAGCCTCTCCGGCCGGCCGGCGATCTCCGCACCGTGCCTCACCGCGGACGGCGCACCGGTGGGACTGTCGGCGGTCGGGGCGGTCGGCGCCGATCACACGCTGTTGCGATTCGCGGCCCGGCACTTGACCTTTCACATCTGACTCCCGCGGTACCCGGCGGCCCCGCATCGGTGACGATGCGGGGCCGCGGCGCATTGTCGGGCCGTGTGTCGCCGAGGTTTCGCGCGTCAAGAACATGTTGCGGCTTGGCCGCACGCCTCGCGCTCGCGGCCGATCTGTTCATACGATGTGTTCATCAGATGGTCGGACCAATCAGTCCAATCGCCCCACGAGCCCAGCGAGGTGCCAGTGATGGAGTTCCCACACTCGGTCGGGTTCGTGCGCCGGTCGACGTCGATCGGCGCCGAGATCGTCGCCCACTTCGAACAACTGATCTCCAGCGGCGAACTCGCCCCGGGAACCCGGCTGCCCTCCGAGCGGGAACTGGCCACCTCCCTCAACGTCTCGCGCACCTCGCTGCGTGAGGCGATGCACGAGCTGGAAGTCAAGAACATGGTGGCGCGCCGCCCCGGCCGAGGGACCATCGTCACCGAACCGCACGGTCAGGCAAACGACTTGTACGAGCGCATCTCCGAGGCCGAGCGCACGTTGCGTGACGTCGCCGAGCTGCGGGAGACCATCGAGCCGAGGTTCGCCGAACTCGCGGCTCGTCGCATCACCGACTCGACGTTGATCGCCCTCGAGGACGTGTTGGCGAAGACGCGGCTGCCGATGACCCAGCAAGAGTCCATCGAGCTCGACATCAGTTTCCACATGCTCATCGCGCAGGCCTCCCAGAACCGGCTGCTGGTTGCGCTCGGCACCCTGGCCAACGAATGGACCGCCTCGACGCGCGCGCTCTCACACGCGGATTCGCCCGCGCGCCGCCTGTCCCACGAGGGCCACCACCGGATCTACCTCCGCCTGCGCGAACGCGACGCCGAAGCGGCACGGCAGGCGATGCTGGACCACCTGTCCGAGGTGGCCGACATGACACGCACACACCACCCCTCGTTCTGACCTCGAACTCGTTCGAGCACCGCAACTTTCATCATTTCGCACCGGTCAGCGTCGACCAGTGCGTCCCATTCACCCGCACAGAAGGTCTCCCCATGAATCCTGCACGTCCCCGTCGACGGCTCATCCGAGTGGCAGTCGCCGTGATCGCCTCGGCGCTCGCACTGAGTACCGCGGCCTGCGGTTCGGACACGTCGGAGAATGCCGACGGCGCCACCAAGATGAACGTGATCCTGCCCTGGTACGCCGATCCGGAGGGCGGCGGATACTTCGCCGCCGATGCCGAGAATCTGTACGCGGACAAGAACATCGACGTGACCCTGGAGCCCGGCGGTCCCCAGGTGTCGGCCACCCAGCTCGTCGCGTCGGGTCGGGCCCAGATCGGCCACTCCGACGCCGCCGGCATCGTGCAGGCGCAGCAGCAGGGCATCCCGGTGGTCGCGATCGCCGCCATCTACCAGGACAATCCGGTGGGGATCATCTCCCACAAGGATCAGAACATCACCTCCTTCGACGACATGAAGGGCAAGACCCTCGTCAGCCAGGCCGGCGCGCTGTACCCGGTGTGGCTCGACAAGAAGCTCGGTGTGCCGCTCAAGACCATGCAGTACCAGGGGTCGATCGCGACCTTCCTCAACGACCCCACGCTCCTCCAGCAGGGCTGGCCCACCAACGAGGTCCGCCAGGCCGAAGAGGCCGGTGTCCCGGTCAACTTCATGCCGTACTCGGAGTCGGGCTTCAACCCCTACAACGACGTGGTCTTCACCTCGAAGGAGTACTTCGACTCCCACCAGGAGGAGCTGAAGGCCTTCCTCGACGCCAGCATCCAGGGTTGGCACGACTACATGGCCGACGTCGATGTCGCGACGAAGGCGAATGAGGCGATCCTCAAGGCCAACTCGGAGCAGTCCCCCGAATCGGTCTGGTTCGCCTGGGACGCACAGCGCAAGTTCGTGGCGACCGGCGACGGCGTCAAGCAGATCGGCGCGATGACCGAGGCCCGCTGGAACACCCTGATCGAGCAGCTGACCGAGCTCGGCCAGGTCACCAAGCCGGTGACCGCGAGCGAACTCTACGACGCGACCCTGCTCCCGATGATCGCCTCGCCGACCGAGATGCCGCCGGTTCCCGCCGACGCCAACTGATCGAGCATCACGACCCACGAACGCTAGGACATACGGAATGAGAACGGTATTCAGCGGTGGCGCGGTCATCATCGACGCCCACGCCGAGGTGCCGTCGGGTTTCGTCGTCGTCGACGACGGTGTGATCACCGACGTCGGCGACGGCGAGGCCACACACGACATCCTCTCCTCGGCCGACCGCACGGTCGACACCACCGGCCGTCTGGTGATGCCCGGGTTCATCAACGCACACTGCCATCTCTTCCAGTCCATGCTTCGCGGGCTCAACAAGACGACGCAATGCCTCGAGGACTGGCTGGCCAATGACATCGCGCCCTACACCGCCCGCCTGCAGCCGGCCGACCTCTACCTCGCCGCCACCGCGGGACTCCTGGAGAACCTCCGTTCCGGGGTGACCACGGTCCTGGAGAACCAGTACGTCCATCACCACCCGGACAACACCGACCGGGTCGCCCGCGCCTTTCGTGACATCGGCATCCGTGGCCTGATCGCCCGTGGCGGCGTCGACGTGAAGGTCCCCGGCGTACCGAACCCCCGACTGGAGACCGTCGACGGCTTCCTCGACAACGTCGCGCGATTCGTGTCCGACTGGGACGGTGCCGCAAACGGCCGAATCCGTTGCGAGGCAGCGATACAGACGACCTGGCTGGCATCGGGTGAGCTCTGCGATCGGGTGGGCGGGTTCATCGCCGACAACCGGATCGGCCTGCACGCGCACTGCGCGGAGACCCGGACCAGCGTCGCGTCGACGATCGCCGGCCACGGCCGGCGTGAGGTGCCCTACTTCCGTGACCACGGCCTCATCGGGCCCGGCACCCAACTGGTCCACTGCGTGTGGATCGACCCGGAGGAGTGTGAACTGATCGCCGAGCTGGGCGCCACGGTGGTCACCTGCCCGACCTCCAACGCCTACCTCGCCTCCGGTCCGGCACCGGTCTCGGACCTGCGCGCCCTGGGCGTGCCGGTTGCGATCGGATGCGACGGGCCGGGAAGCAACAACGGACAGAACATGTTCGAGGCCATCAAATGGTCGGTGCTGTCCGATCGGCTGCGCACGCTCGACGCCGGGCGGCTCAGCGAGGTCGACGCGCTGGACATGGCCTGGCGCGGCGGCGCCCGTGCGGTCGGCATGGAAGGCCGTCTCGGCGCCGTGCGCGCCGGTCATCTCGCCGACCTGGTGACACTCGACGTCGAGTCCCCCGGCTACTCCGGATCGTCGACGTTGCGCCGGGCGGTGGTGTTCACCGGTTCACCCGCCGACGTGCGGGACGTGTGGGTCGACGGCATCCAGGTGGTCCGGGACTCCGAGGTCCTCACCGCCGACCGCCACGACATCCACCACGAGATGCGTGCGAGACGCGCAGCGATAGTCAACTTCGACGATTTGGCGGTGACACCATGACAGAGTCCCTCACAGACCTCGGCCCCGATCCCCACCAAGACACCGGACCCCACCACGAGAGTGGGCCCCAACAGGATTCCGGTCTGATCTCGTTCACGCGCGCGGACAAGGTGTACAACAACGGTTTCCGCGCGCTGGCACCGATCGACCTCACGGTCACACGCGGCGAGATCACCGTCCTCGTCGGACCGTCGGGCTGCGGTAAGACCACGCTTCTGCGGATGGCCGCAGGACTCACCGAGCCCACGTCGGGGACGATGACGCGCGACACCGACAGGATGTCGTATGTGTTCCAGGACCCGACGCTGCTCGCGTGGCGCAGAGTCCAGGCGAATGTGGAGCTGGTCGCGAAACTCCAGGGCGTGGGGCGCAAGGAACGCCGCGCACGCGCCACCGAGGCCATCTCGATGGTGGGACTCGACGGCTTCGAGAAGTCGTTTCCCCGCGAGCTGTCCGGCGGCATGAAGATGCGGGCCTCGCTTGCCCGCTCGGTCACCAGCGATCCCGAACTGCTGCTGATGGACGAGCCGTTCTCGGCGCTCGACGAGTTCAACCGCGAGAAGATGGGTGCCGAGCTGCTACGGCTGTGGCGCGAGAAGCAGTTCAGCGTCCTGTTCATCACGCACTCCATCTACGAGGCCTGCACGCTCGGCCATCAGATCGCGATCATGAACACCGGCCCGGGCCACGTCGAAGAGGTCGTCTCGTCCCCCAGCCCGCCCTCACTCGACCCCGGCCACGAGCGCGACGAGCAGGCATTGCGTGCTCTGCAACAACAGATTTCCATCAAGCTCGGGAGCTTCCGCGAATGACCGTCATCGAGTCCCAGTCGTCTGTCGTCAAGTCCTTCTTCACCAAGGTCGTCCGACCCACGACGTCGGTCAGGAAGGCGGGATCCGACGCCCCGTGGCACGTACGGCTCCGGCGCATGCTGCCACCGCTGGGCGCGTTCGTCATCGGACTCGCGCTGTGGCAGTTGGTGATCGAGCTCTTCGACATCCCGCCCTACATGCTGCCTTCACCGCGAACGCTGGTGGAGACACTGTGGGAGGAGCGCACGGCGATCTGGGAGCCCACCTGGGTGACCGTCCAGGAGTCCTACCTCGCCTTCGCGGTCGCGACCGTCACCGGTATCGCGATCGCCCTGGTGATGGCGCGCTGGAACATCGCCGAACGGGGCTTCTACCCCTATCTGATCGTGCTGCAGACGATTCCGATCGTCGCGATCGCACCGCTCTTCGTCGTGTGGATCGGGCCCGGGCAGACCACCAACATGCTCGTCGGTGCCATGATCGCGTTGTTCCCGGTCGCCGCGAACACGCTCCACGGCCTGAAGTCGACCGACCGCAACCTCGTCCAGCTGTACTCGATGGCGGGCGCACCGCCGCGGATCACACTGTTCTCGCTGCGCTTCCCCGGCGCGTCACCGGCCATCCTGACCGGCATGCGCATCGCCGCCGGCTCGGCCGTGATCGGCGCGATCGTCGGCGAGTTCGTCGCCGGTGTCGGCGGCGGGGAGGGCGGCCTGGGCTACATCATCACCCAGAGCGCGGTGCAACTGCGGACGCCTCAGTTGTTCGTCGCCGTCGTCATGGCCAGCGCCGTGTCCCTGGTCCTGTTCGGCTTTGTCGTCCTGCTCGAACGCCTTCTGCTGTCCCGGTGGCACGAGTCGGCACTTCCCGAAGACGAATGACCGCCCACGCGCCGTGCCGGCCCCACACACCATGACCACCTGCCACATCCCGACCACCCGACACACCGCGGCCACCCGACGCCGAGTGAGGACCCGTCCATGTCACGAATCTTCCACCTTGCCCATCTGACCACCACCGATGTCGAGGCGATCGACAAATCCGATGCCGTGGTGGTCCAGCCCATCGGCGCCGTCGAACAACACGGCCCGCATCTCCCGCTGATCACCGACGCCATGCACGCCGAGGTGATCACCACCACCGCCGTCGAGAGCCTGCCCGACGACTGCAACGTGTGGGTGCTGCCCACCCTGCACTACGGCAAGTCCACCGAACACCTCGGCCGGAGCGGGACCATCGCGATGTCGGCGTCGACCCTCATGTCGGTCTGCCTGGATCTCGGAGAGTCACTGGCCGCCAGTGGTTTCCGCAAACTGGTGTTCGTCAACGGCCACGGTGGGCAACCCGGGTTGCTCGATGTCGTCGCCCGCGACATCCGCCACCAGACCGGACTCGAGGTCTTCCCTGTCATGCCGATGCGCTTTCCCTCGCCGCCCGAGGTGGACCGCTCGCACGACGATTTCGACATCCACGGAGGCTACGGCGAAACGTCGATCATGATGGCGATCGCGCCCGAACTGGTCCGCCACGAACGGGCTTTCGCCGACGGACAGCGCGCGGCCCGGGAGTTCGCCCGGTACAAGCACCTCACGCTTGAGGGCACCTTCCCCACCGCCTGGCTCACCGACGACATCTCGCGGTCGGGCACGGTCGGCGACCCGACCCACGCCAATGCCGATGTGGGCAAGAAGATCCTGGCCTCGGCGGCCGGGCACCTCGCCGAATCCCTCCTGGAGGTGCGCTCGTTCAGTTTCCCCGCCCTCGACGCGCCCGCCGCCAGCCCGTCATGACGCGCAACTCCTGGACGTTGTCGCCGACACACGCCGACCTGCGCAGACCCCCGGCGTCTGCCACCCCCCTCACGCTGGATGCCGAACCCAGCGCGCTCACCCTCGACCTCGGCCGCACGGCGCTGCTCGTCGTCGACATGCAGAACGATTTCGTCGCCGAGGGCGGATGGCTCAACCACATCGGCGTCGACGTGTCGGGTGCCGCCGAGGCGATCACCACCCTCGACGCGGGCCTTCCGGTCCTGCGTGATGCCGGCGTGCCGGTCATCTGGCTGAACTGGGGCAATCGGCCCGACCTGGCCAATCTGCCGCCGGGGGTCCGCCACGTCTACGACCCCGACGGTTCCGGCGGTGGCATCGGGGACCGGGCAGGCCGCTCGGAAGCCGTTCTCACACAGGGCAGCTGGGGAGCGGCGATCACCGAGTCGCTGCACCCCGACCCCCGGGACCTGTTCGTCGACAAGTACCGGATGAGCGGGTTCTTCGACACCCCGCTCGATTCCGTACTCCGCAACCTGCGCGTCGACACCCTCCTGTTCGCCGGGGTGAACGCCGATCAATGCGTGTACGCCACGCTGACCGACGCGGCGTGCCTGGGATACGACGTCATCATGCTCAGCGATGTCGTCGCGACCACATCGCCCTCGTACTGCATGGAAGCCACCACCTACAACGTTCGTCAGTGCTACGGATTCACCGCCCTCTTCTCCGCACTGATCGCCAGAATCGAGAAATCATGACCACCGCACCTGTCCTGCACGCCATCACCGACCTGACGGCGTACAAGATCAGCCCGGACGACACCGTCGTGCTGGTCGTGCTGTCCGGACCGAAGACGTCAGGATCGTCGACGACGGTCTGTTTCGAGATCTGGGAACCCGGCGGGTCGCAACCGGACAACTCTCACGCCGACTCCACCGAGACCTTCGTGGTCCTGCGAGGCGGCGGGACGGCGCACAGTGACGAACACGCCGTGGAACTGACGGCCGGTTCGGTGATCGTGTTGCCGACCGGTTCGGTGCATCGCATCGTCAACACATCGGCGACGGACAAGATGTATGCCCTCACCGTGATGGAGAACGACGGCGGCTTCGAGGATCTCATCCTCCGTGGCACACCGACCCCACTGGCCGCCGACGACGTGGCCGTGCTGGCGGCAGCCGGTCCGCTGGGGGCTCCCCGAGAGTGAGTACGAACATCGCCGACGACGTGGTCGGCACTCACAGTCTCGTCTCGTCCCCGGACACGGTGATGTGGGGCGAGCTCCCCTGCGCCGGTGACTCCCCGGTGGCGGCGATGAATCCCGGCGAGACGATCACCATCGACACGGTGAGCCACGAGGGAATCCTGCCCGACCAGGGGAGTGACCCGCTCGAGTTCTTCGCCCGCTTCGGTGTGCCGGCCCGCGAGGTGCTCCCCGATGCGGTGGAGACCGCGGCCGCCGTCCCCCGCGCGGACCAGCTCGGTCCCCACGTCGTGACCGGACCGATCGCGGTGCACGGTGCGGTCCCGGGAGACCTGCTGGCGGTCACCGTCGTCGACCTCCGGCGTCGCGCCGACTACGGCATCGTGTCGTCGCGACACGGCAAGGGCGCACTGCCCGAGAGCTTTCCCGACGGCTTGTCGACCAGTGTGTTCTGCCGCGCCCAGGGTGACGTGGGGTTCCTGCCCCTGGCCCAGGACGAATCCGCCTATGCCGGTGGCGGCCGGTCCATCCGGTTCCCGCTGCACCCCTTCCTCGGCCTCATGGGTGTGGCGACCGAGGCGACCCTGCGGCCCCACTCGACGCCGCCGGGTCTCTACGGCGGCAACCTCGACATCTCCCACCTCGGTGTCGGCGCCACGCTCTATCTGCCGGTGCAGGTGGCCGGCGCGCTGCTCTACGTCGGCGATCCCCACTTCGCCCAGGGGGATGGCGAGGTGGCCCTGACCGCGTTCGAGGCCCCGCTGCGCGCCACCCTCCACGTGGACGTCGTGGAAGGCGGGGCGCGGGCCACCAACAATCGCCCGTTCGCCGAGACCGCGGAACTGCTGATCAGTATCGGGCTCGACGAGGACCTCGACGAGGCGTGCCGCGAGAGTGTCCGTGGTGCACTGGACCTCCTGGTGCACCGATACGACATCCCTCGGCATCTGGCCTACGCCTACCTCAGTGCCGCGGCCGATGTCCGCATCTCGCAGGTCGTCGATCAGGTGAAGGGATGTCACGCGGTGATGCGCAAAGCCGACTTCCGAGAATGGTCATGAGCTCGGGTACGGCCGCCGGCACGGAAGCTGTTCCGGATTGGTTCGTGGTGCGCGACTACGGTTGCGGGGTCCACCTGATCTCCGAACCGTGCCACGTCAACAGTTATCTCATCGTCGGCGCCGAGCGCGCACTGCTTTTCGACACCGGCCTCGGAATCGGCAACATCCACGCGCAGGTGCGCCGGATCACCGATCTACCACTGGTTGTCGTCAACTCACATCATCACTTCGATCACCGGGGTGGCAACCAGCACGTCGACGCCGAGGACTTCCTCTGCCACCGGTCGGGGGAGTCCCTCTACCGTGCGGTCCCCGACGACGAACTGCGCGACTATGCCGTGGGCGCCGAGCAGATGCTGGCCGTGTACAACGAGTTCCGCGCTCTGGACAAGGTGAAGTTCTTCCTCAGTCCAGATGACCTCACGATGAGACCGTTGCCCGATCTGCGGTCGTGGGCGATTCCGGCGACACCACCGACACGAGGAGTCGATCACGGCGATGTCATCGATCTCGGCGGGCGACGACTCGAAGTGCTGCACACACCCGGCCACGTCCCGGACTCGGTGTGCCTGTGGGAGGCCGACACCGGTTTCCTGTTCTGCGGGGATACAGTGCTGACCACGACCTACTGGGCCCACTACCCGGAGAGCGACGTCACGATGTTCGCGGCCTCACTCAAGGCGCTCGCAGCACTTCCGATCACGAAAGCCTTTGTCGGACACAATCTCGTTGCCGACGTGGACGCCGCATATGTCGCACGGGTCGCGGCCGCGTTCTCCCGCGTGGCGGCCGCACCCGGATGCGGCGAGGTCGTCGACGGTCCGCACGGCGCGACTGTCCGTCGTACCGAGGGACCCGGCTTCGCGATCCTCAGCGCGCTCTGACCAACGCTTGTCGGACTATCCGAACGCCGTGACATCGTGTGTCGGCGGAGCGCCGCCACCGTCCATCGACCGGCTCGCCCGCACACGCCCGATCATCGCGTCGGCGACGGTGCCGGTGTGGACCTGGGTGTCCTGGAACAGCAGCTGATCGGTCTTGGCCCGCCGGAAGTAGTGGTGCAGCGGGTGCTCCCAGGTGAATCCGATGACGGCCTGCGCGAAGTCCCTGAGCAGCACCACGACGGAATCGAAACCTCGGCGAACCATGGGAACCGCTGGACCCGAGACTCCCCGCGCGCGGTGGGAGGTCACCTGGCGGCCGTACCCGCCGAAGGCGGCTTCGGCATACTGTTCGGTGACTCTGCTCTTCGACTCCGGAGGTTCCCGTGGCCAGTGGCCTCGTCGCCCTGCTCGACGACATCGTGACCCTCACCAAAGTCGCCGCGGCGTCCCTCGACGACATCGGGGCGGCTGCCGGTAAAGCCAGCGTCAAGGCCGCCGGTGTCGTGGTCGACGACACGGCTGTCACCCCGCGGTACGTCGACGGGTTCACCCCCGATCGCGAGCTGCCGATCGTGCGCAAGATCGCCATCGGCTCGATCCGCAACAAGCTGCTGATCATCCTGCCGATCGCGATGATCCTGAGTCAGTTCCTCCCGCAGGCGCTGCCGTACCTGCTGATCGCCGGTGGCCTGTTCCTGTGCTTCGAGGGTGCCGAGAAGGTCTGGGAGGCGGTCGGCGGTGGTCATCACACCGAGGAGACGACGGTCGACCGGAACGGTCCCGAGTTCGAGAAGACCATGGTCAGCGGCGCGATCCGTACCGACCTGATCCTGTCAGCCGAGATCATGGTGATCTCACTGTCGTCGGTCGAGTCCGAGCCGTTCTGGACGCGGCTGGCCGTCCTCGTTGTCGTCGCCTTCCTCATCACCGCCCTCGTCTACGGCGTGGTCGCGATCATCGTCAAGACCGACGACGTCGGTCTGGCGCTGGCGCAGCGCGAGTCGACGCTGAGCCAGAAGGTCGGCCGCGGTCTGGTGACCGCGATGCCCAAGATCATGTCGACGCTCACCATCGTCGGTATCGCCGCGATGCTGTGGGTCGGCGGGCACATCCTGATCGTCAACGTCGGCGAGGCCGGCTTCCATTGGCCCGCCGACCAGCTCCACCACCTCGAGCACTGGTTCGAGGAGCTCGTCCACGGCGGCTTCGGCGGGGTCCTGTCCTGGACCGCGGGCACCATCGCATCGGCGGTCGTCGGTCTCGTCGTCGGTGCCCTCGTCGTGGCGATCATGCACGTCATCCCGAAGCGCAAGAAGAAGCAACCCGCCGCCCATTGACCTGGCCTCTCCCCAGATCGAAGACCGACGTCGCACGCGACGTCAATCCGACGCTGCGACGTCGATCGAGGTCGAATGTTCAGACTGGTGTCGCACGCGACGTCATTTCGCGGGCAGACAACCAACTGACCCACCCCGGTGAGCGCTCGGGCCGAGGCAACGGGCACGCTCAGAGATCGTGAGCACCTGGGAGCTGTTGGCCGTCCTCGTCGCGGGCGTCGGAGCCGGCGCGATCAACGCGGTTGTGGGTAGCGGCACGCTGATCACGTTCCCCACGCTCGTCGCCTTCGGCGTGCCGCCGGTGACCGCGACGATGTCCAACGCGATCGGTCTGGTCGCCGGCGGCGTGTCCGGCACCTGGGGTTATCGCCGTGAACTGGCCGGGCAGTGGCCCCAGTTGCGCTGGCAGATCCCGGCCTCGTTCGTCGGCGCCCTCGTCGGTTGCTGGCTGCTGCTGCATCTGCCCGAGACGGTGTTCGAGGCCGTCGTCCCGGTCCTGCTGATCGCGGCCCTGGTTCTCGTGGTCGCGCAGCCCCGGATCCAGAAGTGGGTCGGACGTCGATCCGTCACCACCGGCGAGCTCGTCCGCCCGCACCTGAGCGCGGTCCGCATCGCCCTGATGGTCGCCGGAACATTCGCGGTGGGCATCTACGGCGGCTACTTCACCGCTGCCCAGGGCATCATGCTGATGGCGATCCTCGGCATCGTCGTACCCGACCACATCCAGCGGATGAACGCCGCCAAGAACCTGCTGTCACTGGTCGTCAACATCGTTGCCGCCGTCACCTACACGCTGGTGGCGTTCGACCGCATCGACTGGTCTGCTGCCGGGGTCATCGCCATCGGCTCGCTGGTCGGCGGTGTCGTCGGCGCACGCTATGGTCGACGCCTGTCGCCCCGCGCCCTCCGCGCGGTGATCGTGATCGTCGGGCTGATCGGGTTGTGGCGCCTGCTGGGGTGAGCTCGGCGGGCGTGGAGAACCGCTGCAGCGCAACGGTCTTCAGAACTGCGATCTGCGTGCGGGTCTGCACACGCCCGCTGGTGACTTCATTTCGGTTCCGTCGAATCCGCACACGTTCACGCTGCTCGGCGCACAATGACCGGTGGTCGGTCGGATCCGAGGAGTTGCGATGGTCGATTGGGATGGCGATCGATACGCCGACGTGAGCGCACTGCAGCGCAGGGTCGCCGAGGAGTCGATCGGTGACCTCGAACTCGTCGGGAACGAACGCCTACTCGACGTCGGTTGCGGCGACGGGTTCATCACCATGCTCCTCGCCGATCGTCTCCCGTCGGGTTCGGTTGTCGGCATAGATGCTTCGCATCGGATGATCGAGCGCGCACTCGAGCGTGTGGCCGCCGACAACCTGCGCGTGCAGTTTCATGTCGACAACGTCCTGGCGTTGCCGTTCGACCACGACTTCGACATCGCCGTGTCCTTCAACGCCCTGCACTGGGTGTCCGACCAAGGTGCCGCTCTCCGTGGAATCGCACGGAGCCTCGACCACGGAGGGCGTGCGGTCCTACAGATGGTGTGCGCCACGGAGCGCCCCAGCATCGAGGATGTGTTCATGGAGGTGGCGGCAGACGAGCACTGGCGCAGGTACTTCGACGACTTCGTCGCACCCTACGTCCACGTCGAACCGGCCCACTTCCGCGAACTGGCTGTCCAGGCAGGTTTCACCGTGGATGACCTCTCGGTCAAAGACGTTCGCTGGCAGTTCGATTCGGTCGCCGACTTCCGCGCCTGGTCCACGGTGGGGGCATCGGACTGGACCAGCCGGCTTCCGCCATCGGAGGTCGACGGCTTCATCGGCGCGGTGGTGGCGCGCTACGAGGCGGTCATCGGGGAGCCTGCCGTCATCCGATTCAGCCAGCTGCGTGCCTCACTGCGAACCGATTCCCGAGGCGCCGTTGCGACCCCCACCAGCGCTCCCTGATCCGGCAGAACTCCCACCTCAGGGAGCCGCGGGTCAGGGAGCAGCGGTCGGGTCAGCTCACTACGGGATGTAATTGAACGTGTCCGGGTCCGGTCCGATCCGCTCGTCGGAGTTGAGCCCGTCGATCTGGGCGACCTCGTCGTCGGAGAGCTCGAAGTCGAAGAGTGCGAAGTTCTCTTCGACGCGCGACCGCGTGACCGACTTGGGGAAGACGATATCGCCGCGCTGGATGTGCCACCGCAACGTGACCTGGGCGGCCGAGCGGCCCTTGCCCTCGGCGATCTTGGTGATCACCGGATCGTCGACGACCTTGCCCTGCGCGATCGGCGACCATGCCTCGGTCGCGATACCGTGCTCGGAATTGAACGCGCGCAACGCATTCTGCGACAGGTAGGGATGGACCTCGATCTGGTTGACCGCGGGGACCACGTCGGCCTCGTCGAACAGCCGCTGCAGATGCGACTGCTGGAAGTTGGACACGCCGATGGCGCGCGCCTTGCCGTCGGCGTATACCTTCTCCAGCGCCTTCCAGGTCTGCACGTAGTCCCCGACGTCCGGGAGCGGCCAGTGGATCAGGAAGAGGTCGATCTGCTCGACGCCCAGGTCGGCGAGGGTCTGGTCGAACGCCTTCAGCGCGTCGTCGTAGGCATGGAAGCCGTTGTTGAGCTTGCTCGTGATGAACACCTCGTCGCGAGGTATGCCCGATTCACGGATGCCCTCGCCGACACCCTTCTCGTTGCCGTACATCTCGGCGGTGTCGATGTGCCGGTAGCCGACCTCCAAGGCCGTCGACGTCGCCGCACGGGTGTCCTCCGGCGGGACCTGGAACACACCGAAACCCAACTGCGGGATGGTGATTCCGTTGTTCAACGTGATGTTCGGGACTGTCATGAAAGTGTCCTTTCCTCGGGGTCGCCGATTCCTCTGGGTCGCCGATACAGTGTGCGACGTAGGGGCCGATGAGTGGCTTACCCGAAATCGGCGCGACCATGCCCAGGTTCAAGGGACGGCGGCCGGTGAGATATTCCGGCACCACTTCTCACCTGCATGTTCGGCCTGCATTCTTCGGCCCGCCCGGCCGGTCAGCCCTTGCGCGGGAGGCGACGCTCGCGTTCCTCGGCGAGCTGCATCTCCTCGAAGTCGGCAAGCCGGTCACGGGCCGGCTCGCCCAGCTCCTTCACCACCAGCGAGATGAGCAGCTCGATGAGGATGAATCCGTGGGCCATCGAGTCGAACGGGCCGGGCCCGGTGTGGCTGGTGGTCAGGACAGCCGCTGCCTGCGAGGCCAGCGGGGACAGGTAGACATCGGTGATCAGCACCAGTTCGGCGCCACGCTCGGCAGCTCGCAGGCCCCATTCGATGGTGGTCTGCTGATATCGCCGGTAATCGAACAGCACGGCAACGGTGCGGTCGTCGACGTCGGTCATCGCGGCCATGCGGTCGGCGGAGCTCGCCGGGACCAGCACCACGCCCGGTCGCAGCATCCGCAGATACTGGTGGAGCTCGGCGGCGAGAACCGAGGTGAACCTGCCGCCCAGGAGCATCACGCGACGGTCGGCGTCGGCCAGCGCCGCGACCGCGACGGCGAGGTCGTCCCTGGAAAGATTGTTGATGGTGGCGCGCACGCCTTCGGTGTACAGAGACGCGGCGTCGGCGAGGACGGAGTCCCCCGCTGACCCGTTCCCCGCATCGTGCCCCGAGTTCCCGGGGGCCGGGTAGACGGTGACCGGAGAGAACAACCGCGTCTGCACCTCGTCGCGGAGTGCCTCTTGGAAGGCCCCGTACCCGGCGAAACCGAGCTTGCTCACCAGCCGCAGCGCCGTCGGCGCAGACACCTTCGCCTCGGCGGCGAGCTGCGCGATGGGCACCAGCCCCGCGGTCGGATAGCCGTCGGTGAGCGCCGCGACCACTCGCAGCTCTCCGGGCGCCAGGGAACCGCGCACCTGACGGATGCGCTGCGCGACAGTCCCCTCGAGCGGAGCGCCCTGCGTCATGATCCGGAGTCTAGTGGCCGTGCCTGCCCGCAACGGCGTCTGCGGTCTATGGGTACGACAGCGGCCGGCATGCGCACCGGTCCCGGACAGGTCAAGAGTCCTCGTACCCGAAACAAACGTTTTACCTATTACGCCTACACAGACCTACGTAATGGATGTAACGTCGGCACTGCATCCCGGTTCAGCTCACCCAGGAAGTAGCGATGACTCTGCACAACAGCCCGGCACCTCCCCCCGCCACCGCGTGGGGCCCACCCCCGGCTCCCCCCTCAGCGGACCGATGGTCCGATCTCATCCAGCACGACCGCGTTCACCGCACCCTCTACACCGACTCCACGGTCTTCGACGAGGAGATGGTGAAGATCTTCGGCGGCCAGTCCTGGGTGTACCTCGCCCACGAGTCCCAACTGCCCGGACCGAACGCATTCGTCTCGATCCGGATGGGCCTGCGCCCGGTGATCGTCACCCGAGACCGGCGTGGCGGACTGCACGCGATCTTCAACCGGTGCGCCCACCGCGCGGCCACCGTCTGCCGTGAAGAGTCCGGCACCGCCAAGAGTTTCCAGTGCCCGTACCACGGATGGACCTTCCGCAACACCGGCGAACTCGTCGGCGCACCGTGGCCGCAGGGTTATGGCGAACTCGACAAGGAGCGGTTCGGTCTCACCGTCGTCCCCCGCGTCGAGAGCTACCGCGGATTCATCTTCGGCACCATGAACGCCGACGCACCGCCCGTCGACGAGTGGCTCGGACACGCCCGCACGTGGCTCGACTACTGGATCGATCGCTCCCCCACCAGCGAGGTCGTGGTCAAGTCGGCGGCCTTCCGGATGGGTTACCGGGGGAACTGGAAACTCGCCTTCGACAACGCGGGCGACGGCTATCACCCGTCCTTCTCCCATCGATCCCTGCTGGAGATGGCATCGCGGATGGGTGATGCCAAGGACATGTCCTACTTCGGCAGGACACCGGACGACGGACCGATGAAGGTGTACTCACTGGGCAACGGCCACAGCGTGATCGACCAGCGTCCGGTGTACGAGGGACCGGGCAGCTTCTGGGCCAACCAGCGCCCGCAGCCCGGCCGCGAGCGTTTCGAGGAGCAGGTCCGCGCCGAGCACGGCGACGCCGCCGATACCCTGCTCGACCTGGCGATCGGCGCGCAGATCAACTTGAGCATCTTCCCCAACCTGCTGATCATCGGCAACCAGATCCAGGTCGTCGAGCCGCTGGCCGTGGACAAGACGCAACTCACCTGGCATGCCACCTCGATCGGGGGTGTCCCCGACATGATCAACACGATGCGCATGCGGTCCCAGGAGGATTTCCCCGCCTTCGGCGAACCCGACGACCAGGCCAATTTCGAAGAGGCACAACGCGGTCTGGCCGCCCCCGAAGCCGAATGGGTGTTCATGAACCGCGGACTCGACGCCCCCGACTGGCAGAGCGTGGAACACGACGGCGTGATCCGCACCGCGGTCACCGACGAGATCCACATGCGTGGCTACTACGAGGAGTGGCAGCACCGGATGCGAGGAGCGAACCGATGAACCTCGACCGTCTTCCCGACGCGTACACCGACACGTCGTCGTTCTCCTATCACGTCGACGCCGATTGGTACGACGAACTCGACCGGTTCCGGCAGATCCTGTCCGACGACTGGCCGACCGCCCCGATGACCGATTGGTATGAGGCCCAGTCGTTCCTGATCGATGAGGCACGACTCGTCGACAGCGGTCGATTCAACGACTGGCTGGATCTGTTCACCGGGGACAGCCTGTACTGGGTGCCCGTGACCGCCGGCGGCGGCGACCCCCGCCGCGAGGTCAGCCACGCCTTCGACGACCATCGCCGCCTCACCGACCGGGTGTACTGGCTGCGGACGGGATTGGCCTACAGTCAGCTGCCGCCGTCGCGGACGCGGCGCCTGCTCACCAACATCGAGAGCCTCGACCACCCGGACGGTCTCCGATATGTGCGCTCCAACTTCGTCATCCACGAGATGCGCGCGGGCACCGCGAAGACCTACACCGGCTGGTATGGGCACGTGCTGCGAAAGACGCAGGACGGATGGCGGATTCGGCTCAAGTCGGTCAATCTGATCGATTCCGAGCAGTACCACGAGAACCTGACCCTGGTGTTCTGACCATGAACGCAGAAGACGGTTCCGGAGCCGGCGACGCCGGACTCGCCGATGTCGTCCGGACCCTCACCGCCGAACTGGAGTTGCTGCGTGTGCGGGTGGGACGCATCGAGCGCGAGATCGCGACGACACGCCCGCTCGTCGCCGCCGTCCGCGGCCTCGACATCTGGGACTACACCCCGTACGGCGTGCACCCGGGCAGTGACTGGGTCGCGATCGATCGCGCGGCCGCGGCCGAACTCCTGGCCGCGCTGGCCGGGGTCGACCACTGGCAGCCGTGGTCCACACCGATCGAGGCGAGGCCGCAACCATGAACCGTCGCACGCTCACAGTCATTGCCCACGTGGACAATCCGTCGATCGGTGTACTGGCGCAGGCCGCCGACGAAGGTGGCTGGACGATGTCGGTGATCGGCCCCTTTCGTGGGGACCCGCTACCCGACATCCACCAGCTCGAGGCGCTCGTCGTACTCGGCGGCCCGCAGAGCGCCTACGACACACAGGCTCACCCGTATCTCGTCGACGAGGTGCGCTACCTGCGTGACGTCCACGCCCGCGAGGTGCCGATCCTCGCGCTCTGCCTCGGCTCGCAGCTGCTCGCCGACGCTCTCGGCGGTCGTTCCCGCCCGGGCGACAGCGGATTGGAATGCGGTTTCATCGAGGTGACCGCGAGTGGCGCGGAGTCGACGTTGACCGGCCGGTTCTTCTCGTTCCACTCCGATTCCGCCGACCCACCTCCCGAAGCCGAGGTGCTGGCCCGCAGTGACCGGTACCTCCAGGCGTGGCGGCTGGGGACGTCGACGGCCATCCAGTTCCATCCCGAGTTCGACAGGCCGGGCATCGAGGCCCTGCTCACTCTCGAAGGACCCAAACTGCGACAGTTCGGCGTCGACGTCGACGCCGTCCGCGATTCCATCCCGACCGACGGCCCACCACCCGGCCGCCGCCTGCTCGACGCCTGGCTCGACGCCGTGCCGGTGCGAAACCCCGTCCGCCCCTGACCATCTGTTTCCGTCAATCCCAGTCCCGCTCCAGCTCACCGTTCAACCCGAGGAGATTCCAGTGACCGCAGCGAAGTTCGTCGAGAAATACGATCTGTATCGCCCTGAAGACCACCGTGCGGCAGAGCACGCCATCGACACGATCAACCGTGAGGGCATCGAGGTCGTCCGGGTGGTCTGGCCCGACCAGCACGGTCTGCTGCGCGGAAAGGCACTCACCGTCCCCGCGTTCCTGGCGGCCATGAAGGCCGGCAACGAGATCACCATGGCGCCGTTCTTCTTCGACACCGCCAACGCCATCGTGTTCAACCCGTTCAGCCCCGACGGCGGCTTCAGCTTCGACGGTCTCGGCGGCAGCCCCAACGTCAAGATGGTGCCCGACCCGGGCACCTTCACCGTGCTGCCCTGGGCGCCGAAGACCGCACTCGTCTTCTGCGACCTGTACCTTGCCGACGGCCGTCCCTTCCCGCTGGCACCACGGACCATCCTGAAGAACACGCTCGCCGAGATGGCGTCGAACGGCTACAAGCTGGTCGCAGGCATCGAGATGGAGTGGTATCTCACCAAGGTCGTCGACGACGGCCTCGGCACATGTTCCCTCGGCGCGCCCGGGTCTCCCGCTGACCCGCCGACCGTGGCGCCGGTGGCCCGCGGCTACAACTACCTCCTCGTCGACCACCTCGACGAGGTCGACGACATCCTGCGACCCATCCGGAATGCACTGTCGGACATGGGCTTGCCGATCCGGTCGTTCGACGACGAGTGGGCCCCCAGCCAGATGGAGACCACCTTCGACATCCTCGACGGACTCGCGGCGGCCGACGCGGCAGCACTGTTCCGCACCGCGACCAAGCAGATCGCCAAGCGCAACGGCCACCTGGCGTCGTTCATGTGCACGCCCGCCATCGAGGGGTTCTACGCCAACGGCTGGCACCTGCACACCTCGATCGCCGACCGGGAGACCGGGGAGAACCTGATGGTGCCCACCGACGACGCGCCGCTGTCCGAGCTGGGTGTCCACTATGTCGGCGGCACACTCGAACACGGGGCGGCGGCCTCGGTGTTCACCACCCCGACGATCAACGGCTACCGCCGCCGCCGGCCGTACTCGCTGGCCCCGGATCGACTGGCCTGGGGACAGGACAACCGGGCGGCGATGATGCGAGTCATCAGCGCGCCCGGCGACGTGGCCTCCCACGTGGAGAACCGCGTGGGCGACTCCGCCGCCAATCCGTACCTGTACATCGCCTCCCAGGCGGCTGCCGGTCTCGACGGAATCCTCAATCGCACCGACCCCGGTCCCGTCAGCGATGACCCGTATAGCGCCGACGTCCCCCAGCTGCCGGGTTCACTCGCCGAGTCGATCGACGCGCTCGAGCAGGATTCGTTCTTCCGCAAGGCCTTCGGAGACGGATTCATCGATTACCTGGTCACCATGAAGCGCAGCGAGGTCACCCGATACGACGCCTGGGTCGCCGAGAACCCGGACGAGTCGACGTACGTCAACGGCGTGACCGACTGGGAGCACCGCGAGTACTTCGAACTCTTCTGAGTTCGGAACACCCGATTTCGTTGCAGTAGGTAGGGATAGAGGAGTTCCGTTGCCCACCATCACGTTCATCAGTCCCGACGGCACCAAGCACCAGCTGGAGGCGAAAGCCGGTGCCTCCGCGATGGAGACGGCCGTCAAGTTCGGCGTGCCCGGTATCGTCGGGGAATGCGGAGGCGGGTTGTCGTGCGCCACCTGTCACGTGTTCGTCGAACCCGACGACATCGACCGCACCGGCAGGGCCGAGGACTTCGAGGAGGAGATGCTCGAGGACGCCCTCACACCGGCCACCGAGTGCAGTCGCCTGTCCTGTCAGATAAGGATGACCGATGAGCTCGACGGCCTGATCCTGACGATCGCCCCCGAGCAATGAGCGGGCGCATCCTGATCGTCGGCGGCGGCGAGGCAGGTCTCACCATCGCGGTCACCCTCCGCGAACTGGGTCACACCGGAGAGATCTGTCTGGTCGGCGCGGAACCCTTCTCTCCCTACCAACGCCCCCCGCTGTCCAAGGAGTACCTGACCGACGGCGGCGACCCGGCATTCCTCCGGGCCCCGGAGTTCTACGCCGCCAACGACATCCGGTTGGTCACCGGCCGGAGCGTGACGTCGGTCGAACGCCACGCGGAGGGTGGTGCCGCGACCCTCGACGACGGCACCGTTCTCGAGTTCTCCCGGCTGGCCCTGGCGACCGGCTCGACACCCCGACGGTTACCTGTCCCCGGGGCCGGCGCCGACGGGGTCGTGGCACTCCGCACCATCGACGACGCCCACGTCATCCGCGCCGGCCTCGAACGTGCTCGCGACGTGGTCATCGTCGGCGGCGGGTTCGTGGGGCTGGAGGTCGCCGCCGCCGCACGGGCGCGGGGCGCCGCGGTCACCGTCGTCGAGGCCGCCGATCGGGTCCTGGGTCGCGTTGTGGCCGAACCGATGTCGACGTTCGTGCGGCGACACCACGAGGCAGCGGGAATCCGGATCGAGACGGGTCGCGGTGTGACCGGGATCGGCGAGACCGATGGTCGTGCCGACGCAGTGCTCCTCGACGACGGCGAGGAGGTTCCGGCCGACCTGGTGATCGTCGGGGTCGGAGCGGTCCCGGTCACCGATCTCGCGGTGCAGATGGGGTTGCAGTGCCGGCCCGGCATCGTCGTCGACGATCATGCCCGGTCCAGTGATCCCGGGATCGTCGCGGCCGGCGACTGCGCCGTGCAGCCACACCCGCACCGTGAGGGGGATCTCATCGGCATCGAGTCGGTGAACAACGCCACCGAACAGGGCAAGGTGGCGGCCCACTCCCTGCTCGACATGGAACCCCCGGCGCGGGGTGTGCCATGGTTCTGGTCCAACCAGGGGGCGTTGAAGATCCAGATCGCCGGGATCTCCGACGGTCACGACCACTACGTCATACGACGCGGTGCCGACGACAGACTCACCGTGCTCTACTACCGGGCCGGGCTGCTCATCGCCGGCGACACCGTCAACGATCCGCGCGAACACATGGCGATCAAACGTGCCCTCGCACAGGGTTCCACCGTCGACCCGGCCGTCGCCGGGGACACGAGCGTGCCGCTGAAGTCGCTCGTCACACCGGCGGCCGGAAGCGGGGTCCCGGCACCTCGCTAAGATGCCGGAGTAACCAGCGTCGGAGGAGGTCGTTCATGTCTGGCCGAGTGCTGGCGTTGGTACACGATGTGTCACCCGGCAACCGGGTGTCGGTTCTCGGAACCCTGGGGCCGGCATTCGAGCAGCGCGGGTTCGGTGTCGACATCCACGACGTCGCCGACCCGGGACCGGCACCCTCTCCCGAGGACTACGACGCCGTCTGCGTCACAGGCTCGCCGGAGTCCGTCTACGACGATTCCGTGTCCTGGATCGGCGCCGAGGCTCGCCTCGTCGGCGCCGCGGTCGACAGCTCGGTCCCCGTTATGGGTGTCTGCTTCGGCTCCCAGCTACTGGCAACAGTCCTGGGTGGGACCGTGCGACGCAGCGAACAGCCCGAGCACGGGTTCACCTGGGTGCGGTCCACCCGCCCCGACCTGGTCTCCGACGGCCCCTGGTTCGAGTTCCATCACGACACCGTCACTGTTCCAACCACGGCCGAGGTGATCGCCGAGAACGACGCCGGGGTTCAGGCCTTCGTCTCCGGACCGCACCTCGGTGTGCAGTTCCATCCGGAGATCACCCCGGACTGCTTCTCGTCCTGGCTCACCGGGTTCGACGGCGCCCGAAGCGATCTCGGCGACGACGGTGTCGATCTGGATCATCTCGCCCACGCGATCGCCGGTGACGCGGACGTGGCTGCACAACGATGCGACCAGCTGGTCGAGCGGTTCCTGGACCACGCCGGGCTCACCGCCGCGCGAGCGAGGCCCGGCGGGCCCCGGAACCCGCGGTGATTACCCGCTGCCCATACTCCGCTGCAGGTCAACTCACTTCGCCCGCACGGTGTCCGGCGTCCCCCAGCCCGCACCCGTTCCGTCGACGTGCTCGACCTCGGATTCCCACGGCACCCTGTACTCGCCGCCGACGAGATCCTGCATGAACGTATAGGGACAATCGCGCGCGCCGCCCTCGACCGCGGTGTAACCGCGGTGGCCGAGTTGGTAGATGTTGTTCTCCACGCCCCAGGTGCGTCGTGCGTCGTCGGCGCGTGAGGGAACCACCTCGGCGGTGACGACCCGGTCGGGCTTGCCGTCGCCGGAGACGAGGACGGTGCCGTCGACGTCGCACACCATCGCCTCGCCCTGCGACCAGATGTTGTTCGCGTCGGGTCCGGCCAACGCGACCGATGCGGTGTAGGCAAGGTTGTGGAAGGCATTGGACTGGTTGGTGATCCGCCACGAATTCTGGATCGGATATGTGTAGCCTGCTGTGCGCAGGATGACGTTGGCACCCTTGTACGCCGCCTCGCGCGCCATCTCCGGCAGCATGCCGTCGTGGCAGATGATCAGCGCGAGTTTCGATCCCGACGGCCCATCGCACACGGGTACGCCGAGATCACCCGGCGCCCAGGGTTCCGCGGGCACCCAGGGATGCATCTTGCGGTAGTAGAGCTGCTCCCGGCCCTGATCGTCGATGATGATGCCGCTGTTCCACGGTGCGCCGTCGGGGTTGCGTTCCATGATGGAGAAGCAGCCCCACACCCCGGCCTCGCGGCAGGCGTCGGCGAGCACCGTCATCTCGGGCCCGTCCCGGTCGCAGAGAAGCTCGTCGTCGAGCCAGGTGTCGGGATCGAGACCGTTGATGCTGTACTCCGGCATCACCACCAGATCCACTGTGGGCATGGCCTTCTTGGCGCCGATGACGACCCCGGCGAGACGTTCCGCCGTCGACTTCAGGTCGCCGGGCTCGGTGATGGTGGGTACGCGCGCCTGCACGAGCCCGAGCACGAGTGCACCGGGCGAGGGGTTCAGACCGTCGAGTCCCGTCATCGGGTGACCTCCTGTGTTGCAGCAGTTGTGGGGAACGAGAGTTCGGGCCACCGGTCTGCCCACGGGCGCGCGCTCTCGAAAGCGGCCGCGGCACTCAGAACGGCGGCGTCGCCGAGATGCGGTCCGACGATCTGCATCCCGATCGGCAGGCCGTCGTCGGTGAATCCGGCCGGTACCGACACCGCCGGCTGCCCGGTCATGTTGAACATGCCCAGAAAGCCCATCCAGCTGCCGGAGTTCACCATCTGCCCGTCGATGAGCTCCGGACCCTGCGACCCGACGGGGAAGGCGGGCACCGACAGCGTCGGGGTCACCAGCAGGTCGATGCCGGACATCACCTTCCACATCTGGTTGACCAGGCGCTTGCGTCCCATCTGCGCGTCGGTCAGGTCCTCGGCAGTCCACGGGCGGGTGAGCAGCTCGACGAGGTGCGGCGACATCTGTCCGCCGTAGACGTCGACCAGCCGGCGCATGCCGCTGAGGTCGGTGTCGGCGAGCACGAGCGGCCAGAAGTGCGGACTCGGGTCGTCGATCACCGGATCGATGGGAACGACACGAGCGCCCAGTGACTCGAAGACCTGCACTGCTTTGCCGACGGCGTCTCGAACCCGACGGTCGATCGTGAAGAGACCGAAATCGGCGGTGTAGCCGATCGTCTTACCGGTGACCGCCGCTGCGATCGCCTCCTCGGACACGCTTGCGCGCCAGTCGACGTCGCCGGCCGGCAGCGAGTGACGGTCCCGCGGATCGGGGCCCGCGATGACCGACATGAGCAGCGCGGCGTCGGCGGTGGATCTGGTGATCGGGCCGATGTGTTCGAGTGTTTCCCAGCTGGACACGCCCGGATATCGCTCGTCACGACATCCCGGGTACAGCGGGACGCGACCCATCGACGCCTTGAATCCGACGAGTCCGCACAACGACGCCGGGATGCGGACGGAGCCACCGCCATCGCTGCCGAGTGCCAGGGGCGCCATGCCGGTGGCCACCGCGACACCCGAACCCGCCGACGACCCGCCCGGGGTGAGCTCGGGATTCCACGGATTCCGCGCGGCAGGTGACACCGGGCTGTGACCGACGCCGCTGTACCCGAACTCGGGAACGGTCGTCTTGCCGAGAATGACCGCACCCGCGTTCTTCACCCGCTCGACGACGACATCGTCCTCGGCGGGCACCCAATCCCGGTACGCCACCGACCCGTTGCGGGTCGGCACCCCGGCGGTGGCGATCAGGTCCTTCACCGCGATCGGCACGCCGGCGAGCGGACCGAGGTCCTCACCGCGGTCGAGCGCGGCATCGACGGCGGCGGCCTGCAGCCGGGCGGACTTGTCGGTCAGCTCGACGAATGCGTGGAGCCGGTCGTCGAGAGCGTCGATGCGTGCCAGGGCCGCCTCGGTGACCTCTACTGCGCTGACCGCCCGGGATCGGATGAGCCCGGCGAGTTCGGTGGCCGTCGTCTGGTGTAGCTCAGTCGCCGGCAATGTCACGGGGTGACCTCGATGGTCTCCGTGGTCCGGGTGTGGTCGACCGCACCGCGCCGGGTCGGGGCGATCAGCTCGATGAGGAAGTATGCCGCTGCGGCACAAACCATTCCGACAACCGCTTCACTGAGCTGCGGCGCCCAGTGATGCACGGCGTAGGCGCAGGCGGCGCCGATGATCCACGCGGCGAAGGGCTGCGTGCGGAAGGAAACGGACTCGCGGGTGGCGGCCCGGCGGGTGACCAGCTGGTCGACGATCAGCACGGCGCCGATGGAGGGCACGAAGATGCCCAGCAGGTTCAGCCATGTCGGGAAGTGGCTCCAGACACCGGCCAGTGCGATCGCCAGACCGGCAGCACCGAGGATGAGCGTGAGTACCCGCATCTTGGAACCGACGAGCTGGCTCCATCCGACGGCGCCGTTGTACAGGCAGTGCGCGCAGACAGATCCGAGGTTGACGAAGACGAAGAAGACCGCGAGAACCGTCAGGATCGGCCCGTGGTCGACGAGGATCGGCAGGAAGTCGCCGCCGTCGGTGGCGGGATTGAGAGCACCGCCGGCGGCGACGATGAGCGCACCGGTGAGCATGGCGATCAGGTTGGCGACCGGGAACGCGCTGAACGTGGCGATCACAGCCTCCTTGCCGCCCTTGGACCAGCGGGTGAAGTCGGCGGTCATGGTGCCGGAATCGATGAAGCTGGCAACCACGATCGTGACCGCGGCACCGATGGACAGCACGGTGGCGTCGGTGGCGCCGCCCTCATAGGAGGCGACGGCACCCCAGCCGTTGTCGCGGGTGACGAGGTAGATCGCGACCACGCCGAGTGCGACGAACAGTGGTGCGGCGATCATGCCGATCACTGTCAGCGCCCGGATGCCGATGAACGTCACACCGATGTAGAGCACACCGGCGATCAACACGATCAGGGTCTCGTTCCACCCCAGTGAGGTGTTGAGAGTCGCTCCGGTGAGGCCGGTCTGGAAGGCGAACCACCCGATGACCACGGTGGCGAGGAAGCCGGTGACGATCTTCGATCCGTGACGGCCGAAGGTCTCCGCGGCGATGAGCGCGAAGTTCTTGCCCGTCTTGCCCGCGAGGTAGGACAGCGCACCCACGTACCCGAAGAGCACCGCGTTGCCCAGGACGATGGCCAGGATTCCCTTCCAGAAGCCGAGGCCGTAGACGATGGTGCCGCCGAAGATGGCGCAGGTCAACACCATCGGGAAGCCGAACCACACCGCGGAGACCGACAACGTGGACCGTCGGTGCGACTGTGGGACCGGGGTGTCCTCGAACTCCGACTCCAGGTGTAGCGAGTTCTGTTCCGCCTCAGCGGAACGTGCAGTGGTTGTCATGAGGCACTCTCTGGGGTGATGGCCGCCGGGACGGCAGCCGGGACGGTTTCTCGCGTCGCCGATGACGCTGAAAGGGATGACACTGAAAGGGATGACACTGTGGCAGATGGCCCGGTGGGAGATGACACCGAAGGTGACACCGGGGGTGATGCGGTCGGTCGTGGGGGACGGAAGGAGTAGCCCGCGTCGACGAGGGCGGAACGTAGTTCGGCGAGCAGGACCGGTGCGTCGGGGGTGTCGCTGTGCAGGCACACGGTCCGGGCGTCGGCGCCGTCGAGCGCCGACAGTTGCGCGAGGGTTCGCGCGATCACCTGGTCCGGACCGCCTATGAGTTCGGCAGTGCGGTCGTACATCTGGACACTCCCGTTCCGGTACGGCCGGTCGGCGAACACCTCGATCATCGTCGACAACCCGCTTTCGGTCGCGGCGGCGTGCAGGGCCGATTCGGGTAGGACGTAGAGGATCAGCGAGGGGTCGAGCTGGTTGACCGCGGCGCACACGGCTTCGGCCAGGCCCCGGTCGCGGTTGGCCATCATGTAGAGCGACCCGTGGAGCTTCACGTGTTGCAGAACGCTTCCCCGCACGCGCACAAAGGCTTCCAGCGCTCCCACCTGGAACACGCAGAGGTCGTGGGCCTCCTGTGGCGTCGTCGGGATCTCCCGCCGACCGAATCCGAGGCGATCCGGGAGCCCCACGTGGGCGCCGATGGCCACGCCGTGGGCGTATGCGAGGTCGACGCTGGTCCGCATGACCGCCGGGTCGCCGCCGTGCGCACCGCAGGCGATGTTGGCCGAGGTGATCATCGGCATCATCTCGGGGTCGGCGCCGTAGGTGTAGACCCCGAAGCTCTCGCCGAGATCGGAGTTGAGATCGATGACGGTCATGTTCTCAGGCCTCCACGCCGGCAGTCGAAGCCGCGGGGCGGCGCGGGGATTCGGCGAGTTCCCAGGCGCGGGCGAAACGCAGCAGTGCACGCTCGGACAGCGGCCGCCCGACGACTTCGAGTCCGACGGGCAGCCCGGAGTCGGTGAAGCCGACCGGAATGCTCATGGCCGGTAGCGAGGTCTGCGACGCGATGACCGTGTTGGTCGGAAAGTCCAGTGCCGTCCATCTTTTCGCGGCCAGGTCGGCACGCGTCGGTGCCGGCACCTGGACCGTCGGGTAGACCAGGAAGTCCACGCCGGCGTCGGCCATCATCGCGATGAGGGTGCGGCGCCACTCCTCCTGACGGATTCTTCCCTTGTAGTAGTCGGGATGTGCTGCGGGATCGTCCGGGCCGTCGGCGATGTCGGCCAACAGGTCGGTGAGCGGGTGGAAGTCGCCGGCGTCGACGATCTCCTTGATCGTCGTCGGTCCGCCGTGGTCGCGTGACGCGAGGAAGTTCTCGAGGTCGGTCTTGGACTGGATCGTGTAGAGCGAGGTGTCGGCGACCCAGGTCGAGAGGTCACCGAGCACGACGTCGTCGACGATGCCCGTACCGTGTTCGCGCAGCGTCTCGATGGCCGAGCGGATGACACCGTTGGTGAGCTCCTGGTCGTCACCGGTGCCGAATCCGTCGGAGAGCACGCCGACGCGGAAGGTCGAGAGTGTGCCGGCATCGACCTCGTCGATCGCTTCCCCGTAGTTGCCCACCTCTGAGCTCGTGGTCGCGATGGCGGTGTAGGGGTCGGTGGGGTCGTAACCGACGATGACGTCGAGGATGGCGCCGAGGTCGGCGACGTTGCGCGCCATGGGTCCTGGCGTGTCCTGGAAGTGCAGTAGCGGCGAGAACCCGGTACGCGGGATCAGTCCGGTGGTGACCCGCAGACCGAACAGGTTGGTGAACGATGCGGGGAGCCGGATCGATCCGCCGGTGTCCTCGCCGATCCCCACCAGGCAGAGATTCGCGGTCACCGCCGCGGCGGTCCCCGCGCTGGAACCGCCTGTCTCGCGGTCGAGATCGTAGGGGTTCTTGGTGTGTTCGGTGCGCGAGGAGAAGGAGAACCACCCGGCGGCGAAGTCGCACATCGCCGTCTTGCCCAGGATGACCGCTCCCGCTTTCCGCAGACGGTCCACCACCGTGGCGTCGTTCTCGGGAACGTAATCGGCGAATGCGGTGGAGCCGAAGGCGGTTGGGATGCCCTTTGTCTCACCCTGGTCTTTGACGAGGATCGGCACACCGTGCAGTGGTCCGACGAATGTGCCGGTCCGGGAGTACTTCTCGTCGATGCGCCGCGCGTCGTCGAGGGCGTCCGGGTTGAGCGTGACGACCGAGTTCAGCTGCGGGCCATCGGCATTGTCTATCGAGTCGAGTGCGGCGATGCGATCGAGATACCAGGCGGTGAGCTCGGCGCCGGTGAGCGCACCGGATTCGATCAGCGCGTGGAACGTACTGACCGACAGCTCTTCGTAATTCACGTCGTTCTCCCTGTTCGTGTCGACGCCGGTGTCCAGGGCGCCGATGATGGCTTCCGCGGTGTGTTCGAGATGATTGCGTGTCGCCTCGAGCAACCCGTCGAGATCGCGGGCGAGCATCAGCCGGTACATCTGCTCGTGCTGGCAGTCGGCTTCGGTGAAGTCGTGCATGGCCGTGGCGTAGATCGCCATGTAGGGCTGGATGCGGTCCCAGATGTTGCCGATGAGTTCCATCAGGTAGCGGCTGCTACCGCAGGCGTAGAAGGTCTGGTGGAACTCGCGGTTGAGTTCGCGCCAGGTGATCGCGGCGATGCCGGGGACCGTCATCTGATCGAGGATCGATCGGAGCGTGACCGCGGTCTGCGCGTCGAGCTCGCCCAGAGCCCATTCGGTGGCCAGGGATTCCAGCCGCAGCCGAATGGTGAACAGCTCGCGGATCTCGTCGGGCGAGAGCATCGTGATGGTCACGGCGCGTCGATCGAACTCGACGAGGCCCTCGAAACCCAGGCGTTTCAGTGCTTCTCGCGTCGGCATCGTCGACACACCGATCGACTCGGCGAGCGATCGGATCGACACACGTGTGCCGGGCACGATCCGGCCCTCGAGAATGTTGCGCCGGACCTGCTGATAGACACTCTCGGCCAGAGTCGGCGTCACCGCCAGGTCAGTTGCCATGTGATACCAACACCCCCTCGTGACTTCGTGTGATCACACGAAGATCATGGGCGCTGCAGGTTCCGGGCGTGTTGTCGAAGTGTTTCAGGCGCGTGACGAGTGTGGAGCTCCGATCTGTCCGCGCCCACGCCGGTTCAGTCGCGCATCAAGACCGAGGTCGACGGGTGGTCGCTGGCGAAGTTCTTTTTCAGCGGCGCGATGAAGACGTTCTCGGTTCGGGTGCGCGACACTCGCCACCGGCCGTCCTCTTTGCGGAAGGCGTTGTTGAGCCTGCTGGATCGCAACAGCGCGGTACCGTCGTCGAAGAGCCACGGCTGCATGTGAATCCACTGACCAGTCGCCTCGTCGCCGTCGACGTGGATCTGCTCCGAGGTGAGGTAGTGGGCGTTGAGCAACAGTGCCGGGTCCTTCTTCTCTCCCCAGAACCGTCGGAAGTGCTCGCCGATGGCCTGTTTGCCGACCGCCCGACCGAACTGACCGTCGTAGTACTCGCCGACCCCCTCCCACACCGCATCATCGGTGTAGAGGTCGACGATGAGTTCGATGCGCTCCGCGTCGTCGGCGAGACCGAACTCCGGACACGGTGTGTCACAGAGGAACATGTAACGCGCCTGTAGCCGACGGATCTCCGCCTCGGCTTCCAGCGTCTCGATCCGTGCGGTCAGGGCCGCGATCGTCCGGGTCACATCGCTCATCCCTCGAGCGCCTTCACCGTCGAGCGGGCCCGATCGATCCAGTCGGTCACCTGCGCACCGCTTGCCCCCGCCGGCAACTGCGCGAGCCGAAGCGTGAGGGAGGGGCGGCCGTTGCGGTCGCGGACCGGCAACACGATCGAACCGACGTCGTAGGCGGCCCCATCTGACAGCTCACGCAGACGGTAGTCGACCGGTGACCGCCCGATGGACTCGCGGATGCGGCGTTCCTGCGACGGGGTGAGCCGCCCTCTCACAAATGTTCTGGTGGCCGACCGCATCTCGCGGTAGGCCGCCGGACCTGCGTCCGCGGGGAGGAAAGAAATGAGGTATCCGTGCTCGCGGACGAACTCGAGGCGTTCGCGGTGCAGCTGCCGCACCGAGTCGTCGGCATCGGCGAGCCTGCCCAGCCACCGTTCCTGCACGGCCGCATCCTGGGCGAAGACAAAACTGTCACCGATCGGCGGAACCATCGGGATTCGATCGGCGAGCCCCTCGGCACGGTCCACGCCGGGTCCGGTCGCCGAGAGCACCACCGCCATCTCGTCGCAGCTGACCGCGGTGAGCACCGAGACCTCGCAGCACAGTGCTGCCGCCAGTTCCTCGACCTGTGGGCGGGCGGAGTGCGCGGCGTGGATGGCGGGCAGGATCTCGTGATCCATCCGCGCCATCAACGACGTGGACACGAAACTGCCGTATCCGCCCTGGAAGAAGATCAGGGGCGAGACCGGATTGGTGACGGCGAGATCCCGGACCTCGCACAACACGATCCAATGGTCTCCCGCCTCGACGATGTTCTCCACGCGGGTGTCAATCCAGGCCACCGAATCGGCCAGGACCGGATCGCCCGAAGGTGAGGCGAACCAGTCGATTCCCTCGAGTTTGTCCTGCCAGCGCTGCGCGACCCGCAGGACGATGTCCTCCTGGTCGCCGCCGACGATGTTGATGCACAGGGATTCGCAGCTCCGCATCTTCTCGAAGGTGCGCGAGGTCTTCATCGGCATGAACGACACCAGCGGCGGGTCCATGGACACCGAGTTGAAGGTGCCGACCACCATCGCGAGAACCTCACCGTCGGGGGCGCGGCCGGTGACCACCACCACGCCGGTCGGGTAGTGGCCCATCACGTTCCGGAAGACCGTCGCGTCGATGGCGGTCGCGGTGTTGTCGGACATGTCGTCTCCTGTGGCCGGTCGGCCGGTCGTTATGAACAGCGCGGGTCCGTCGGCGTCAGACGGCGGGCACCTCGTCGGGGGTGTCCTTGCCTGGGTTTTCCGTGGCTGGGCTTTCCTTGACGTACCGCTTCTGCAGCGTCGCGCCGAGCCGCTCGGGCCGCAGGAACGCGATGCACAGGGCACCGCCGACGAGCAGCAGGATGCCGGTGATCGTGAAGGCCTGATGGACACCGTCGGCCATCCGCTCGGCCATCTCGGCGGTCGGCTTCTCCCCCTTCGGCGGTGTGACGTACCCGGCTTTGGTCATGAGCCAGCCGACCAGGCTCGGTGAGATCACCGCTCCGAAGGAGGCGACGCCGCCGAGCGTCGCCATCATGATGGGTCGTTGCCGCGCGCCGACGGCGTAGCCGATCGCCGAAGCCGTCATCGGGTAGGCGAGACTGCAGCCGGCGGCGACGCAGAGCAGGACCACCGCGGTGGGACCCGAAGCCATCCGAATGGCGATGAAGCAGATGCCGGCGAGGACCGCGGCACAGCCGAAGGGGACGGCGATGGCGATGTGGGCGGTCCGGCCGTTGCGCAGCAGCCGCTGCCCGATGGCTCCCAGCCCGAGAAGCACGAGCGCGCCCACGACCCACGGCACGGTGGTCATCATGCCGACCTGACCGAGATCCAGCCCGACGACGGTCCCGAGATACTGCGGAAGCCAGGTGGTCAGGAAGCCCTGCACCCAGAAGTTGGAGGCGCCGCCGATGACCGCGGCCAGGAATGCCACGCTGAGCAGCGCCCGCCAGATCACGACCGGTTTCTGCTCGTCGACCGCCGCGGTGCTCGCCGCCGGCGTCGCGCCGTCCTCGCCACCGGATGCTTCGTCGGGTCCGGAACCGTCGGCCACCTGCGTCGACTGACCGCGACGGTCGCGGTACGGACCGTCGGCGCCGATCGCCCACCAGGCGATCACCCATACGAGCCCGATGATGCCCAGCACACCGAACGCCCAGCGCCATCCCCATACCGCGATGACCCACGCCAGGAGCGGTGCGGCGAACACCGGTCCCAGCGTCGAACCGGCCGCGACCAGGTTCGACGGCAGGGCTCGTCGGGTCGGCGAGAACCAGGTCTGCGTCGAGGTGAGCGACATCGCGGTTGCCGGGCCCTCGGCGCCGCCGAGCACGATCCGGGTCAGCAGCAGGATCGCGGCGCCGCCACCGAGGAGCATCGGGAACTGGAGAACCGCCCAGGTGATCCCCATCGCGAACAGGATCCATTTGACCGAGAACTTCGATGCGAGGAATCCGGTGATCACCGAGACGATCGCGTAGAGGAAGAAGAACGCACTACCGATGAAGCCGAATTCCGCGGCGGTCAAACCCAATTCGGCCATCGCGTCCGCGGACACCAGACCGAGGACCGCCTTGTCGGCGAATGCGATGATCTGGAAAAGCACAAGCATTCCGGTGACCACCCACGCCCTGCGCGACACCCGGCTGAAGTCGACGCGGCGAGGCGACGGCGGTGACGCCGCGACTGTCGCGGCTGTTGTGTTGGTGGCCATCATGTTTCCTTCTTCCGCTACAGGTCGGACTGATGATGTCGAACGCTAGGGGTGGGCGTGCCTACAGCGGTAGGAGGGAAATCTTTACTGTCGGTAATGGTCGCGAACAGGCAGACTGAGCCAACCGGACAAAGGAGGAACGGTGAGCTCGGCCTACTGGAAGCAGCCCGTCAGTGACCAGGCGAGGGCGGTCCACGAGAGAGCGGTCTCCGCTGAGACACTCGCGACGCAGGTGCGCGCGGAGATCGCGCGCACCGAACCCGATCTCCGGGCCTGGGTAGACCTGTCCGACGGTCTCCTCGGCGACGCACGCCGCGAGGACTCCACTCCCGGACGACGCCCCCTGCAGGGAATCTCGTTGGGCGTCAAGGACCTGATCGATGTCCGAGGGCTTCCCACGCGGGCGGGATCGACGGTGACCCCGACCGCGCCGGCGCCCGTCGACGCGGCCTGCGTCAGGCGTTTTCGCGAACTCGGTGCACTGATCCAAGGCAAGACCGTGACCACCGAGTTCGGGTACTTCTCGCCCGGGCCCACCCGAAACCCGCACGCTCTGGACCACACCCCGGGCGGTTCGTCGAGCGGTTCGGCCGCAGCCGTCGGCGCAGGCGTCATCCCGGTGGCGCTGGGAACACAGACCGCCGGGTCACTCTCTCGGCCGGCATCGTATTGCGGTGCGGCCGGAATGGTCCTGGCCCACGGATCGACGAGCCTGGCCGGCGTCACGGGACTGAGCGAGTCGCTCGATTCGCTGGGTCTGTTGACGCGCAGCATCGCCGATCTGCACTACGTGTACAACGCCTTCACCGGACGTGCCCCGCTGACCGCCGGGCGGGCACCGGTCGGTACCGCACTGATGTGGGGTGGCAGTGACCTGCACCCGATCGATCCGGCGATGGCCGAGCTGCTCCGCTTGCTCCCCGGATTGCTCGCGCGGATCGGCATCGCCACCCGCGACCTCGAATGGGACGATCACGCACACACCCTTGCCGACGACCACCTCACGGTGATGTCGTACGAAGCCGCCCACACCCTCGACGAGCTGGTCGAACTGCATGGCGGGGCGCTCAGTCCACAACTGCGCGCGCTGGTCTCCGACGGCCGGGCCGTCGCGCCCGAGTCACACAGGGCGGCCCTGATCCGGCGCGACCGCTCCCGCGATCTGCTCGCCGAGACACTGGGCGAGCACCGGATCATCGTCGGTCCCGCCGCACCGGGACCGGCGCCTCACGGGCTGGGCGCGACGGGTTCACCGGTCCTCAGTCGCCCGTGGCAGCTCCTGGGCTGCCCGGTGGTGGTGGTGCCCGGCGCACGCTCCGGGGAGGGACTCCCGCTCGGCATCGCGCTGATCGGCCTGCCCGGACACGAGGCGAATCTGTTCGCGGTGGCCTCCGCACTCGAGGCCGAACTCCAGGCCCTGCCTGCCCCGGCGTGATCACCGAGCGGAGAGAAGAACACCTTGACCGTGAACCCGGAGACGACGACTGAGCCGAAGGCCATGACACCGAATACGACACCGACGACTGCGACACCGACGACTACCACACCGACGCGGCAGCAGCCGATGAAACCCCGGCCCCAGACCCACCACCGCATGTTCCTCACCTGCTACGAGGACACCTTCAACTACGGGTGGCACCACGTCGACCTGTTCGTGCACGACGAGCACGGCCGCGAGGTCAACTGGGTGCACTGGACCGTCGAAGCCGACGGCCCCGAGGCCGCCGACGAGTCGGTGCGCAGCGAGGAGCCCGGCCTGATGCGCACCTCCGAGTGGACCCACCGCGTCAGCGCCCTCGGTATGAACTACTGGACCGCCGACGCCTCGTGGGACTGAACCCCGTGGGACTGACGTGGCCGTGACCCCGCGCGCGGCGGACTACTCTCGGGACGGGGACAGATGAGGGAAACGGTGGACGAAGCAGCGCGCGCGACGAGGGTCTACGTCGTCGACGACGACCCCGAACTGTGCGAATCGGTGGACTGGCTGCTGGGCAGCATCGGCATCAAACCGCGTATCTGTCACAGCGCCGACGACTTCCTCGCCGAGTACTCCGGCGACGTACCGGCCTGCATCGTCCTGGATGTTCGGATGCCGAGGATGAGTGGACCCCGGTTGCAGGAGAAGCTCAACGAGTTCGCACCGCATGTGGCCGTCATCTTCGTCTCCGCCCACGGCGACATCCGGATGTCGGTGTCGACGCTGCAGGCCGGGGCCATGGACTTCCTGGAGAAACCCTATGATCCGCAGCGACTCCTCGATGCCGTGCAGGCGGGGGTCGACAAGGCCGCGGAACGTTTTCACGCCTTCGAGATGAAGCGCATGGTGCAGGCGAAGCTCGCGCTGCTCACCCCGCGCGAACGCGAGATCCTGGCGCTCGTCGTCGAAGGCCTGCCCAGCCAGAACATCGCCCGCCGACTTTCGATGAGCGTGAAAACCGTTGACGTGCACCGCGCGCGGATCAAGGCCAAGACCGACGCCGACAGCATCAGCACCCTCGTCCGCGACATCCTGCGTTTCGGCGTCAGCGTGCCGACGGAACGCACTTCCTGACCTTGCTCCGCCCGAATCTGGTGCCACTCAGTAGTAGTCGATCTCGATGCGATCGCCGACGGCCCTCGACACGCACACCGCGATGACCTCTCCCGATTCGCGCTCAGCCTTGGTCAGAACGTTGTCGCGGTGCTCGGGTTCACCGGACAGGACCTGCATGATGCAGGTTCCGCAGATGCCCTCGTTGCACGAGGTGTCGATGTCACAACCGTTCTCCCCCAGCACGTCGACGATGCTGCGGTCTGCCGGAACATGGTAGGTGGCGCCGTCGAACTCGACGTCGAATGCGGTGTTGGCCGCATCCTGGGCGTGCTCATTCGCGTGGAAGTTCTCGTGATGGACAGCATCGGCGTGCACGAACCGTTCCGCGGTCTCGCGCACCTTCGCCATGAACCCATCTGGGCCACAGACATATACGTGTGTGCCGGGCGGGGCGTCGAGCAGTGCCGCACTCAGGATGGCCGACTGCTCGTCGCGGGGCACGCCGACATGAGCATGCAGTTTCTCCGGGCAGCGGTCGCGTAACAGCGGCAGGAATGCGGCGTCCTGTTCGGTGCGGGAGAAGTAGTGCAACTCGAAGCCGATCCCCTGCACGTCGAGGTACCGCGCCATGCTCAGCATCGGCGTGATGCCGATACCTGCCGCCACCAGGACGTGATGTGTGGCGGAGGAATCGATTCCGAGGAGGTTGCGTGGCTCGCTGATCTGCAACCGGTCGCCGACGCGCAACTCGTGCAGCGCCGCCGACCCGCCACGAGACGCCTCCTCCCGTTTCACCGCCACCGCATAGGACTCCCGGCCGTCGGGACGGCTGCACAGGGAGTACTGACGTGTGATGGCCGTCGGACCGACGACGTCGATGTGCGCGCCGGGCGAGTACCCCCCGACCGACGAACCGTCCGGACGGGACAGGTAGAGCGTCTTGACGCTCGGTGTCTCCTGCACGATGTCGGAGACGATGACGTCGATGAGTGCCATGGTGGTGTTCCTCGCAGGAGAGATGACGGTTACCGCGTGTACCGGTGAATCAGCGGACGAACAAGCCGCCGTTGACATCCCAGCAGGCGCCGGTGACGAAGTAGGCGTTGTCGGCGGTGAGCAGCCCGACCATGTCGGCGACGAATTCGGGACTGCCCAGGCGGCCGACGGGAATGCCGGCGACCACGGCGTCGAGCTTGTCCGGCGGGACGGTGGCCTTGACGACCGGAAGGTCGTGCGGGCCCGGCGCGATCGCGTTGACCGTGACCCCCCGCGCCGCGAGTTCCTTGGCGAAGATCTTGGTGACGGTCAGGATCGCACCCTTGGAGGTGGCGTAGTGCGCGCCGGTGGCGGTTCCGCCGTTCTGGCCTGCGAGCGAGGCCATGTTGACGATCCGCCCGTACCCCTGTTCGGCCATTGCCGCGCCGAACACCTGACAACCGAAGAAGATGCTGTTCACATTCGTCGACAGCACGCGGGTGAAGTCCGGCTCGTCGAGCGTCATCAGGTCGGCCGCCTGGGTCAGCGCGGCGTTGTTGACCATGATGGTGGGAGTGCCCCACAGCGACTGCACATCTCGCAGTGCCGCGACGAAGTTCTCGCGGTGTGCGACGTCGAGAACGGCCGCGCGGGCCGTCGAACCGTCCGCGGACAGCTCGGTCGCGAGCCGATGGGCCTCGTCGAGGGCGATGTCGGTGAGCAGGACGCGGTGGCCGTCGGCGTGCAGACGCCGGGCGATGTGGCTGCCCATCCCGCCTGCGGCGCCGGTGACGACGGCGACACCGGATGTCTGTGCCGTGGTCATGGTCACCGCCTCACAACAGGTATCCGGAGGCGCTGACCGCGTCCTCACTGTCGAGGAGCCTGGCCACCTTCAGACCGATCTTGTCCTCGCCGTCGGCCCCGAGCACGATGGTGTGCGTCAGTTCGGCACCGATGGTCGAGAAGGTGTTTCGTTTGAAGGCGTTGAGGATCTGCGCGGACCGGAGGATCACGGTGTCGTCGGTGACCTCGGAGACGGTGAAGCGGGAGACGATGCGGACGGTGCGCGCCGCCGCGACCGCCGATGGCGCGTATCCCTGCATCATCCGTTCGACGCGCAGGCGACGCATCCGCTGGTCGTCGTAGACCATGTTGAGCGTGGATTCGAAGTCGTCGGTGTCCGGATCGATCGGGATGACGTACCGGGCGTCCTCGGTGTAGAGCGACTCCCACGCCGGATAGTCCTTGGCGTCGAGGACTTCTGCCTCTTTCCAGACGACGGCGATCGCGCGCAGGACCCGCGGGTCGTTGAAGGCGTGCAGGTCAGTCATCGCTCATCATCTTCTTCCACATGTCGTAGGATTCGCGCATCCCGGTCTCGTCGGTGACATGCGATGTGGGCCAACCCTCTTCGGAGATGCGCTCGCGGTTCTCGCCGCGATTGACCAGGATCGGCATGTTCGGATTGCCGCCGGCACCGATCTGTACGCGGTCCCATCCCTCGGCGTCGTCGGGACTGCCGAATCCGAACGGCCCCTGGAAGTGCTCGTGGATGCGCAGACGCTCGCGGTTGATTCCCTCGGGCCCGCCGTCCATGCCGATCGCCATGTGCCACACCTCGGTGACGTCCACGCTGATGGGGATGAGCACCCGGAAGAACGACGACGACATCGCGACGTTGGGGAACATGTTGAGGTTGAAGCCACACCCGTGCATCGAGCGCATGTAGCGGCGGATTCGTTCGGGGCTCTCCCCTGCCGCGGTGAGCTCGTCGACGAGGTGGGCGAATCGGGGCTGGACCTCCTCGCTGCCGTCGTCGATGTCGAGATCGGCGTGCGCGGCCGCCATGATCGCGACGCTGTGCCCGTTGCCGAGTGCATGGGTCTGCGCCGCGGGATCGTCCATGAACGACATCATGTTCGCGGTCTCGGCGTCCACCGATGCCATCCACGACTTGTGCACCATGGGGAAGTGGTAGCCGTCGGTGGTGTTCTCCAGCTGGATCTTCCAGTTGCCCTTGAACCGGAACTTGTGGGTGCCGAGAACCTTCGTCGGAAAACCGTTGGACTGCTTGAGGAAACGTTCCATCCAGATCTTGGCGTCGCCGAGGAAGTCCTCGAGCGGTTCGATGTCGGCGTTGAACGTCGCCCAGATCATCCCCAGGTAGCTCTCGGTGCGCAGTTTCTGCAGCGGGAAGTCGTTCTTGTCGACGACGCCCTCGTAGCCGTCCGGGTAAGGGATGCCGCGCAGCCGACCGTCGAGAGTGTAGGACCAGTTGTGGTACGGGCAGGTGAATCCGTTGGCCTTGCCGCTGCGCTGGTCGCAGACCGTCGCGCCGCGATGACGGCACCGGTTGAGCAGGGTGTTGAAGTTGCCCTTGCGATCTCGCGTGACGATGACGGGTTGATCGCCGACCTGGGTGGTCTTGAACGAGCCGGCCTCGGGGACCTCGCTCTCGTGTGCGACCCACACCCAGGTGCGGTAGAAGATCTTCTTCATCTCCTCGTCGAAGATCTCGGGGTCGGTGTAGAGCTGACCGGCGACGCGGTCCTTCGCGGCGAGGTCGGCGAAGCCGCGGGTGGGCCTCTCGATGGTGGTCATCGCTGATGCGTCCTTCACTTCGGTGTCGCCCCACGTGGGTGCGGGTGAGGCGGGGCTGGGGAATGGGTTCAGGAGTCGACGTCGTCGCGGATGGTGAGCGCTCGCCCCATCCGGGCCTCGATCTTGAAGTACTTCCAGAGCGCGTGATCGCCGACCATGGTGGTGCGCAGCAGATTGCAGGCAGCCTTGACCGTCGGCTGGTCGCGTACGTCGGCCAGGACATAGAACGTCCACGGCCAGCCGTCCGACGGGCCCACCATGTGCGCGTCGTCGTCGAAGGTGCCGATGATCTCGACGCCGTCGAGCTTCTTCAGGCTCGTCAGGAAATCCATCGTCGCCTCCCACACCGGCCCGATGTCGGACTTCGGCAGGTCGAAGAAGTTCTGGTTGTTCCCGACGCAGAACAACGTGCGCAGCGGCTCGTCGGCCATGGGTCTCTCCTTGTGATGTGTTGGTGACCAGCAGGTCTCGGCGGTCAGGGGAAGCTGGGGATACCGGCGTCGAGACCGAGCAGCAACGCTCCGGCGGCCTCGTAGGTACCGGTCTGGAGCATCGCGTGCTGGGCGGGCACCAGGGCGTCCTGCAGATAGCGCTGGAGCGGATGGGTCTCGTAGATGGCGCCGGTGCCGGCGAGGTCGAAGGCCTGCAGGACCACTCGGCGTCCGACGTGGGCGGCATGGGTTGCGCTCAACCGCAGCATCGCCTGGTCGTCGGTGGAGATGTGCTCGCCCGCGGTGGCCTTGGCCCAGACCTGATCGGTGGTCTCGTAGAAGAATGCTCGTGCAGAACGCAGTTCGGCTTCGCCGTGCGCGAGCCCGCTCTTGTAGGCGGGGCGGTTGCCCTTGCTCGCACCGCCGGTGATCGAGGTGCGCGCCGCGCCGACCTCGATCGCGTAGTCGAGTGCTCCGCGGGCGGCGCCGAGGGTGACGACCGCCAGGACCTGCGCCGCATATGCCAAGGCGGGGTATCGGTTCAGAGGTTCGTCGATCTGCGGCGCACCCCCGCGGACAAAGGTCATCTCCGCGGGCACGAACAGTCGGTCGGCGCGAACCGCGTGCGAACCTGTCGCCTTCATCCCGGCGACATCCCAGTTGTCGACGATCTCGACATCCGCGGGATCGACGAGAGCGGTCAACGGCTTGCCGTCGGTCTGCGGTCCGCCCGCGAGGCCGATCCCGAGGATGTCGGCGCCGCGACACCCGCTCGCGAACTGCCACACACCCGTACACAGGTAGCCGCCGTCGACCTTCTGGGCCTCCTGCATCGGAAAGAGCCCGCCGGCGTAGGCCACATCGGGACCGTCCGCGTAGACCTTGCGCTGAGATTCCTCGGGCAGCGCCGCGAAATAGACCAGCGATGACCCGAAACTCGACACCCAACCCGTCGCCGGGTCGACCGCGGAGATCCGCTCCACCAGAGACATGAAGTCCGACGGCGCCATCGGCTCACCGCCGAACGCCGCCGGGGTGGATGCGCGGTACATCCCCGCGCGTTTGAGGAGCCTGATGAAGTCCCGCGGTACATGGCGCTGGGCGTTGAACTCATCCCGGCGATCCCGGAGGACATCGAGAGCATGATCGAACGCGGCGTCGCGCGCCGGTCCCACGGGTTCGGCACACATCCGATCGGTCATGCTCCCCGTGGCCATCCCTGTCTCCGTGGCCATCCCTGTCTCCGTTCCAGATTCGACTCTCGATCTGGGCGCAACACTATGGATTTCGCAGTGTCGCCGGTATCGGGATTTCCCGCCCCGCGGGTAAGCAATCCCTTACCCGCGGGACCCCGACCAGGGCACGACGAGGCGCTGGGGTTGTGGTGGCGCAGTCGGCACTTGCACGGCGGCGAGCCGCCGGGAAATGTGTAACCCCGAAAGGTGAGGTGATGGCCATGTTCCCCGCACGCCGGGACTTCGAGCAGATGATCCTCAACACCGGCACCGGAATTCTCATCCATGAGGCCAGTTCGAAGAACATCCTCTGGGCGAATCCGGCCGCTTGCCGGATGTTCGGGTTCACCCTCGACGAACTCAAGCCACTCAAGGCCCACCACATGAGTGGTCAGGAGCGGCAGTACCGGCGCGAGGTGGGCGTCGCGTGGCTGCAGTCGGCGGTGGTGCACGGTTCCAGTCGCAAACAGTGGAAGTACCGCGCCAAGGACGGCACGGACTTCCTCACCGACGCCCGTGCCACTCTCGTCCGATGCGAGGACGGTCCCGTCGTCATGGTCGAGTTCCGCAACATCGCCGAAGAGGTCGAGCTGCAGGAGGAACTCAGCTGGGTGTCGGAGTCGTTGCAGCGCATCATGACCCATACATCCGCCGGCATCGTCGTGCTGGATGACGACAACTGCATCGACGACATCTCACCGCTCGCCGCGCAGCTGTTCGGCCGTACCCCGGCCGAACTCGCGGGCGTGCACCTCGAGGACCTGGGTCGCTGCGAGCCGCGCCTGACGAGTGACCACGTCGCCGAACGCCTCGACACCAGAGCCGGGTCGGTGTCGATCCAGCAGGAGATCACCAAGGACGACGGCAGCATGGTGTGGCTGGCCGGCGAGTTGGAGATCGTCGCCCACGACGGCATGCGCTCGCGCGTCCTGACGGTGCGCGACGTCACCGACCGGGTCGAGTGGGAACGCCGTACCGCCTACCAGGAGGCCAACCTCCAGTACCTGAGCCGCTATCACGCGATGGGTGACATGGCGATGATCCTGGCGCATGAACTCGGGCAACCGCTGGCCGCGTCGACGAACTACCTCAGCGGCCTGAAGGCCCGCGTCTCCGCGGAGACCGTCGACGCGCGCAGCCTCGCCTACGGCATCGACCAGATCGAGAAGCAACTCAACCGGGCCGCCGACATCGTGTCGTCGGTGAAACGCTACGTCCGCCGCATCGAGAGCACGGCCGCGCTCATGGACCTCAACGAGACCGTCGAGGAGAGCCTCTATTTCGTGCGGCTCCGGGCCGCGGAGCAGGGCGTCCGGGTATACGCCGAGATCCCCGACCGGGACCTCGCGGTCCAGGGCGAGAACGTGCTCATCGGGCAGGTGATCGTCAACCTGTGCGTCAACGCGCTCGACGAGATCGTCCGCCCGACGACCGAGGTGAAGGAGCTGGCCGTGCAGACCGGCGAAGCCGACGGCGCGGCCTTTGTGGTGATACGCGACCAGGGTCGCGGCATGACCGAAGCGCCCGGCGATCGGCTGGCGTCCGGGGCGTTCTCGTCGAAACAGGACGGTTCCGGGATCGGGCTGATCATCTCCGAGCACATCGTCGAACGGCATGGCGGAACGATCCAGTACCTGCCGAACACGCCGTCGGGTACCGCGGTCCGGGTTGCCCTACCTCTCGTGCAGCCGACCCCGGGCGAGCACTGAAACCCGAACCACTCGACATCTGCCGCCGCCACCACAGCTTTCCGGGATGTCGCGGGAATGTCGTCAACCGCGCTGAAGTGCTGCCCAGGGGCGAAATATCCGCTACGATTTCCCAACGGGTCACCATGTGTGACAGAGTGGAAACCGCAGCCATCGGTCTTGGTGGTTGCTGACTGAAGAAAGAAGTACAGCGGTATGGCACAGGGAACCGTCAAGTGGTTCAACGGCGAAAAAGGCTTCGGCTTCATCGCACCCGACGATCAGGGCGCAGATGTCTTCGTCCACTACTCTTCGATCACAGGTAGCGGCTTCCGCAACCTCGAAGAGAATCAGCGCGTCGAATTCGACGTCGAGCAGGGTGCCAAAGGCCCCCAGGCTACCAACGTCAGCGCGCTCTGAGCTCCTGACTTTCGCGAAGCGCCCCCTCTGACCTCGGTCGGGCGGGGCGCTTCGTCGTTTCCGGGGTCGGCCCGCGACGTGTGGGGCTCCGAGACCTATGCCAGGCTCGACGGGTGACCGTGTTCGGAGACATCAACGGAATCAGCGTCGGGACAAGCCACGGATTCGACGCACTCATCGTCGAGACACCGTCGGCGACGGCAACCGTTTCACTGTTCGGCGGACAGGTGTTGTCCCTCGTGCCGGCCGGCGGCGACGAGGTCCTCTGGGTCTCGCCTCTCGTTCTGGAACCACCGACCCCGATCCGCGGCGGCACCCCGGTGTGCTGGCCTTACTTCAGCCGTGAGGGCCAGACCGGCGAGGTCCCGTCGCACGGATACGCACGGACCGCGAGGTGGACGGTCACCGGCGCACGAACCTTCGACGACGGTGACATCGAAGTCGAGCTGACCCCGGAGAGGCTCGACCACCTCCCGATGCGCCTGCGGATGACGGTCCGCGTGGGCGCTGCCCTCGAACAGGGTCTGCACACAACCAATCCGGGCACGGAGTCGCTGACGCTGACCGAGGCGTTGCACAACTACTTCCGGGTGTCCGACGCCACCTCCGTACGGGTGGAGGGGCTGACCGGTCTGACCTATCTGGACGAGTTCGACGACGGCAACGCCCATGAGCAGACAGGTGATTGGCGCCTGCCCGTCGATCTTCCCCGCAGCGATCGCCTCTACCCGGGCGCCGGCGGACACTATCGCCTCCTCGATCCCGGACTGTCGCGCGCGATCGAGATCGTCACCCGAGACGCGCGCACCGCGGTGGTGTGGAACCCGGGCGAGGCCGTGGCCGCGGACATGGCCGACGTCGGTCCGCACTGGCGTGAGTTCGTGTGCGTGGAGACGGCGAACGCCGGACCCGACGTCGTCGAGGTCGCAGGCGGGACCACCCACTCGATGTGGCAGTCGATCTCGGTGACAGCCCTGAGCTGAGCGGTCCCGGGTGGCGGCGAGCGGACCACTGGCATCGCCAAAACCCACCGCCCGGGTTGTAACCCACGTCACAATGGTCGGTACCGTGGCTGCCGTCGATCGGCGACGACGCCGGCCGATGACGCGTGAGGGTGATGTAGGTGACCGATGCGGTGATGGTCCTGACCGAGGCCCGCACGTCGTGCGAGATGCGGGCGGTGACCGACTGGACAACGGCCAATTACCCCGACGCCCGGATACGACGCGCAGCCGACCTCGACTTCGACGAACTGCCGCCGGACACCCAGCTCGTGCCCGTCCGAGCGGTCTGGCTACCCGCGGTCCGTCAGGGCGAGCGACGGGTCACGCTCGGCGACGTTCTGGTGCTGTCCAACCCACGACGCCCCCTCGGGATCGCCCAACCGATCATCCGCCGTAGACGACCCGACAGCCTTCGCGTGGTGGCCGGTGAACCCGCCTCGATCGAGGAGCTCCGCGAGCGATACACACGTCATCAGGCCGAGGGCGAACCGTTCGGCGAGTTCGTCTCGGTGCAGGCATCGCTGTCGGCCGAGCGTGCCGAACGCCAGATCGTCGGGGACCGCTACAAGGTCCCCCGGCTGGTCGCCGAGCAGATCGGGACGTCGTCGAGGTTCCGGGCCGGTGCGGCCAAGCTGGCCGCCGAGTTGGGCAGGCCGGCCGACGCGGTGGTCGCCGAGGCCACCGACAAGTTGTCGACGTTCGTCGCCACCCAGAGCCGGTTGATGGACGATGTGTTCTCCGCGACGTTCAACCGGCTACATGAACGTGCGTGGAACGTCACGGTCGATGTCGACAACCTCAACACCCTGCGCACGCTGAACAAATCCACCGGCCTGGTCTTCCTGCCGTCGCACCGCTCCTATGTCGACCCCCTGGTTCTGGCGAAAGTGCTGCGCAGCAACGATTTCCCCCCGAACCTGGTGCTCGGCGGCAACAACCTGTCCTTCTGGCCGGTGGGTCCGGTCGCGCGCCGCGCGGGGATGATCTTCATCCGGCGGAAGTTCGGCTCGGACCCGGTCTACAAGTTCGCGATGCGCTCCTACCTCGCCTACATCGTCGAGAAGCGGTTCAACCTGGAGTGGTACATCGAGGGCGGACGCAGCCGAACCGGCAAGCTCCGCAAGCCGATGCTGGGCCTGCTCACCTATGTCGTCGATGCCGTCGGCCAGCTCGACGACGCGGACGTGGCGATCGTGCCGACGTCGATCGTGTACGACCAGCTCCAAGAGGTCGGCGCGATCGCCGCCGAGGATGCAGGCGGCACCAAGAAGCCCGAGGGGGTCGGATGGTTGCTGCGCTATGCGAAGGCGCAGCGCGCCTACCTGGGCGAGGCTCGAGTGCGTTTCGGTACTCCCATCTCACTACGGGAGTCGCTCGAACAGGCCGGAGAGGGCCGTGCCCGCCTCGAGAAGGTCGCGTTTCGTGTGATGGACGAGATCAACTCCGCCACACCGATCTCGGCGACGTCGCTGGTCGGTTTCGCCGCGCTCGGCGCCGCGGACCGCGCCTACACATTGCCCGAGATCGAGGCGATCCTCGCCCCGCTGCTCGATTACATCCGGCACCGGGACCTCCCCGGACCGGATCCGGCGCTGTGTCGTGGCGTCGGCCTCACCCGAACTCTCCGGGTGCTGGCCGGCAACGGTGTGGTGGCCTGCTACGAGGGCGGCTCCGAACCGGTGTGGTCGATCGTCCCCGAGAACCGCGCCGTCGCGGCCTATTACCGCAACGGCGCGCTCCACCACTTCGTCGACCGGGCGATCGTCGAGATGGGCCTGCTGGCCCTGGCCGAAGGTGAGGTGCAGGCCGGCGGCACGCTGGTCGGGATCGACCACCTCGGGGACGAACAGGCCGGGGACGACGACGGACTACTCGCCGCGGCCCAGCGGGAGGCCCTGCGCATCCGGGATCTTCTCAAGTTCGAGTTCTTCTTCCCGCCCAAGACCGAGTTCCTTCATCGGCTGGGTGTCGAGCTGGATCTCCTCGCCCCCGGATGGCGAGCGGTCACCCCCAGCCAGGAATGGACCTACGAGGTCCTGCACGGGCACACCGGGGCGCTGCTGGCGCGGCGGACCCTGCAACCGTTCTTCGACGCCCAGCTCGTCGTGGCGACCAAGCTGGTGGAACTCGGCAACACCGCACGCGACAAGGACGAGCTGATTGCCGACTGCCTGGGACTCGGACGTCAACTGTCGCTGCAAGGTGTTGTGCGGAGCGCGGATTCGGTGTCCAAGGATCTCTACGACGGCGGTTACCAGCTCGCCGACAACCGCGGTCTGATCCACGGTGAGGACATCGTGGATCTGCGCGCGGCTCGCCAGAGCTGGCTCGACGAAGTCGAATTGATGCGGGATCGGCTGGCGCGCATCGCATCGATCGAGGACATCCAACCCGCGGTGTCCTCCGAGGTGACGCCGTGAGCGCTTTCACCGAGCGGATGCGCACCATCCGCGCGGCACCCACCGGTAAGAAAGTCGCTGCGCTCTTCGATTACGACGGCACGCTCATCGAGGGGTTCTCGGCGGCGGCGATCATGCGGGCGAGGTTGCGCAGCATGGAGTTCGGCCTCGGCGAGCTCGCCGACTTCCTGCTGATCGGCCTGCGTGGCGTCGTCTCCGAGCAGGATTATGCCGAGGTGCTCGACGCCACCAAACCGACTTTCGCGGGCAAGACCTACGCCGAGCTGATCGAGTTCGGCGAGCATCTGTTCAAGTACGAGACCGCCGCCAAGCTGCGGCCTCAGATGTGGCAGATCCTGCGCGCGCACCGGGAGATGGGTCACACGATCGTGATCGCGTCGTCGGCCACCAGATTTCAGATCGAGCCGATCGCGCGCGAGATCGACGCCGACTTCGCGCTGGCCACCGACGTCGAGGTGGTCGACGGAGTGGTCACCGGCAAGATCCAAGGACGGCCGCTGTGGGGTCCGGGCAAGGCCGCAGCAGTACGGACCCTCGCGCGGACGCACGGCATCGACCTCGACGCATCGTTCGCCTACAGCGACGGCAACGAGGACATCCCCTACCTCGAGTCGGTGGGGAACCCGGCCGCGGTGTCGCCGCGTCGAATCCTGCGCGCGGAGGCCGAATCTCGCGGCTGGCCGATCATCGACCTGAAGAACCCGACGTACAACCGCGCGGGGATGCTGGTCCGCACCGGCGCCTTCTACGGATCGTTCATCGCCTCTGCCGCAGTGGGAATCACCACCGGACTCCTGCGTCGCGATCCGCAGGCGCTTGTCGAGGTCCTGCCCACGGGCACCGACGTCGGCCTGTCGCTGGCCGGAATCCATGTGCAGGTACTCGACGGCGGTGAGTATCTGTTGTCGCACCGGCCCTGCGTATTCCTGTTCAACCATCAGTCGAAACTGGATCTGCCGGTGATGATCACCCTCGTGCGGTCCGACGCGACCGGAGTGGCCAAGAAGGAGATCCAACGGGTTCCGGTACTCGGGCAGATCCTCGATCAGGCGGGTCTGGTCTTCATCGACCGTGCCGATCCGAGTCGGGCCATCGAACAGCTCGCACCGGCGGTGAAGGCGCTCCGCGACGACGGCATGTCCTTGGTGGTGGCCCCGGAGGGAACGCGGTCTCCGACGCCCCGGATCGGACGATTCAAGAAGGGGCCGTTCCACATCGCCATGCAGGCGGGTGTGCCGATCGTTCCCGTCGTCTTGCGCAACACCGGCGAACTGATGTGGCGCGGTTCGCAATTGATCCGGCCGGGCACCGTCGAGGTGATGGTCCTGCCGCCCGTCGAGACAACGGGATGGCACGCCGACGACATCGGCACCCACGCCGAGGAGGTTCGGCAGATGTACATCTCCGCTCTCGCCGACTGGCCGCTCGAGTCCTTCGTCGACTCCGCGGAGTCGAGGGCCGGGGAGTCGATGCGTAAGGCCCAGGAGGAACGGCATGAGCGATGAGACCGGCCTGACCGACGGGGTGGACCGCCCACTCGACTGGGCGAACGAGCCGCACATGAGCTCGGTGGACACCATCATGTGGCGCGGGGACACCGACCGTCGCATGCGCGGCACCATCTGCATGCTGGAGATCTACGACTGCGCCCCCGACTGGGACCGGCTCATGGCGGCGCTCGAATGGGGCAGCCGGATGGCTCCGCGGTTCCGCCAGCGGGTCGTCGACTCCCCGTTCGGCACCGGAACACCCAGTTGGGCAGTCGATCCCGACTTCGACCTGCACTACCACATGCGACGGATGCGCCTCGGTGGCGACGGCAGCATGACTGAACTGCTGACCCTTTGCGAGCAACTCGCCATGACAGCACTCGACGCCGCCCGGCCCCCGTGGGAGGGAACGCTGATCGAAGGGCTGCCCGATGGGAGAGCCGCTTATTTCCTCAAGGCCCACCACGCGCTCACCGACGGCCTGGGAGCGATCCTCGGTCTCGCCCAGTTGCATTCGCCCACGCGCGAGCACAATCCGGGGAAGCCGCAGCCGCCCAGTCCCGATCCGGTCAACATCTCGGCACTGGACCTTCTCGGTCGGCAGATCGGCGAGGAGATCCGGCGCATCCCCCATCGCGTCGACACGACCTTTCGGGGCGTCCGCGCGCTGGCGCATCCTCGTCAGGCGTTGAGTACCGCTCTGCGATACGGCCGTTCGGTGCCGCGGGTGGCCGGGCTGGTGAGCGCGCCCGGTTCGCCGCTGCTCGCCCACCGCAGCCTCTCGTGGCGCTTCAGCGCTTTCGAGGTCCCGTTCGCCGACCTCAAGGCGGCCGCGACCGCCAGCCAGGCCTCGGTCAACGACGTCTACCTGGCCGGCCTGATCGGCGGCTTCCGTCTGTACCACGAGAAGATGGGCACGCCTGTCGAGACGATGCCCGTCGCCATCCCGATCTCGGTGCGGCGCCCCGAGGACCCGGCAGGCGGAAACCGGATAGCGGTGGGACGCCTGGCCGGCCCGGTCGGCATCGCCGATCCCTTCGAACGCGTGCTCACCATCCGCGAGCAGGTGCGCGTCGCCCGCCACGAACCGGCCGTCGACATCTTCAACACACTCGGCTCGGTGATGGCCTGGCTGCCCGGGCCGGTTCTCATGCGGTTCAGCGGGACGACGAGCCAGAACGACCTACAGGCCAGCAACGTCCCCGGGATACCCTGGGACACCTACGTCGCCGGCGCCAAGGTGGAACGCATGTTCCCGTTCGGACCACTCCCCGGCTGCGCGATGATGGCCACCATGATCACCCACAACGGAACCGCCTGTCTCGGAATCAATTCCGACGGCGCCGCGGTCACCGATCTGGAGTTGTTCGCCGATTGCCTGGTCGCGGGTTTCGGTGAAGTGCTCGCATTGGCGGCCGACGATGACGTGGTGCCCGGGGAGTTGCGGCGGGTGGTGTGAGTCGCGCACCGGCAGACTTCATTTCGACGACGCGACTTCGATCGAGGTCGCGACGTCGAAGCGAAGTCTGGCAGTCGGGCCGCTGCCAGTTCGGCGACGATGGGACACGATGCTGAACGCGGTGATGTTGACGCTGGTGCTCGCGACAGGTGCCGCGGCTTCGGTATGCGCGGTGACGGCAGCCGTCGTCTACCTGCGACCCGGTCGTGAACGCCTGGCGGCCGAGCGGCTTGCCCGTCGATGGCTGGTCGCGACCGCTGTTCTCGGTGTCTCGGCCATCTGTTCGCGGTTCGTGTGGTTACTGGTGCTCTGACCGCCCGACAGGCAGGCGGCCGTCACCGTCGTTCCGGAACTGCGTACGTTCCGGAATGTCGCGCCCTGACTGCCGCGACCACCGTTCGGGGTCGTCGTGCAGCAACCGTGCACGTCCTTTGCGGCGGTACCGCCAGATCTGTGTGGCGCCGAGTCCCCACAGCAGGAACTGCGCGGACATCGCCCACGTGAACGCCTCCGCGGGATAGCCCTGGACACCATCGGGGGTGCGCCAGTCGAGGATGAGACCGATGAGCCCCGCGGTGACGAGGCTGGCCAGGAATCCGGCCTGATTGATGATCCCGGTGGCGGTGCCTGCCCGCGAAGCCGGGTTGGAGGTACGGCCGAGGTCGAAACCGATCATCGACGCCGGGCCACCCATCCCGCAGATCACGACCAGTACGACGAGCAGCCAGAACGGTGCTCCCCCAGGCCAGACCAGCACCACGGCCCAGGCGGTCGCGATGCACGCGACGACCAGCAGCACCAGCGTCGACCGGTGCCACGGCCATCGGGTGATCAGCCATGCAAACGTCGGCCCGAAGCCCATGATCGCGAACACCATGATCGTGAGCAGGACACCTGCCGAGCCCGGACTCATGCCCTGGCCCTCCACGAAGAAGGGATAACCCCACAGCAGCCCGAGGACCGTGGCGCCGAAGTGGGTGGAGAAGTGCATCCAGAACCCCAGGCGGGTGCCGGGATGCTCCCACGACGCGCGCAGGCTCCGCTTGATACCCGAGAACCCGAGCAACGGGCCCGACACGGAGCGGGCGGCCGCGGAATCCCGCACCACCACCAGCGTGGCCACGAGCAGCACCGATCCGAGCGCGGCGGTGGCGATGTACGCATGGGTCCAACCCCACGTGGACAGCGCCCACGTCATCGGTATCGCTGCCGCGACGGCGCCCAGCTGCCCGAGCACTCCGGTGAGTTGGGTCATCAGCGGGATTCGTCGCGCCGGGAACCAGCTGGTCACCAGGCGCAGGACACACACGAAGGTCATCGCGTCGCCGATCCCGACGAAGAAGCGGGACGACAACGCCCACGGGTAGCTGTCGGCGAAGGCGAAGCTGAACTGCGCCAGGGTGAGGATCAGCGTCCCGGTGAGCAGGACCCGGCGCGGCCCGAAGCGGTCGACCAGCAGGCCGACGGGCACCTGCATCAGCGCGTAGACCAGCAGCTGCAGCACGACGAAGGTCGACAGCTGCGACGCGGTGATGTCGAAACGTTGGGCCGCGAGCAGGCCGGCCACAGCCAGCGACGAGCGATGCAGCACCGCGACGAAGTAGACCGCGAGTGCGACGAGCCAGATGGCGGTCGCCTGGGTCCTGCGCGAGGGTGCGGTCATCGTCGTGTGCCGGCAACCAGTCGTGAGGCATGCGAAGTATCGGTCACCTGATCATTGTCGTCCACGCGCGCCCGGACCTCGGACCGTTGCGCTCGAGAACCCCTACTGGGCGCGAGATGTACTGCGCTCTGGTCAGTCCAAACGTCACGAACAGATCCTCACCAGACCCACCGTCATAGGGCGCCCACCGGATCGCGTGACTGATCAGATCTTCCTCCCTGCCATGGGCGTCGCAGACTGGTCGGCCTCAGGCGCCGGAACCTTCCTCGCACGATCTGCTTGATCGCGACAGGAGTAACTGGGGAGCCGACTGCACCGGTGACGAGAAGTGTTGTGGCAGGACTGAAGCCTCGTGCGCACTGCCGATCGCGCAGTCAATGGCGAGAACTCAGTCGATACCCTGCTTGAGCTCGGCCATCCGACGACCGAGAAAGGGAGTGATGCCGGGTGGTTGAATTGTCATGCCGGCGTCGACCGGCATCGCGATGCCGGTGACGTACTTCGCCTCATCGGATGCGAGAAAGAGGACCGCATGCGACACATACTCGGGTTCCATCCACGGCACGGGAAGAAGGTTGAGCGATTCCGCCGGTATCTTCATGTCCTCCACCGTCGGATCTTCTTTGTCCGGGCAGAACCGCGACGCGTTGTACTCATTGATGAATAGCGTCGTGTTGACGTTCGTGGGAAGCACCGCGTTGACGCGAATCCAATCCTGCGCCAGATCCGCGGCCAGACATTTGACCAAGCCGATAACGCCGTGCTTGGCAACGGTGTATGCGGCATTGTTGAAGATCGCGACCACTGAGGCCGCCGAACCCGTGACGATGATGGAACCACCAGGACCCGTCGCCTTGAGGTGCGGCACCGTCGCGACAACGGTACGCCACACCGAGCTGAGGTTCGTCTCGATGACCGTGTCCCAAATGTCGAGCGACTCTTCGTCGATGCCGTGCGGGAGTCCGATGCCGTGGTTGATCACCACAGTGTCGAGACGGCCGAGTTCGGCGACGGCCTCGTCGGCTACCTGCTTCATCCGCCCGGCATCCCGCGCATCGGCGACGTAACTCAGGCAACGGACATTCATGTCGCGCACGAGCTTCTCCGTCTCTGCCAGATCCGTCTCCGCGGCGAGCGGATAGTGAACACCCTCGATGGGTACGCAGATGTCGGTGATGATGATGTCGGCACCCTCTTGTGCCAGCCGCAACGCGTGTGCGCGCCCCTGACCGCGCGCTCCGCCGGTGATGAAGGCGACCTTGCCGTCCATCTTTCCCATGTGTTCACTCCTTCATCCGAAACGTGGGTTGCGCCGCCGTGGGACGACCCCACTGCGACAGCTGCGCCGACTGCGCCGACCAGACGGAGTCCAGAGGCCCGGCACCATGAAGACCACCACCGAGGTAACTCCGGTCACACTCGTAGGTCCCATCGTGCCGCGCACGAACAATGCATGTCCAGCATCAAAGTCTCATAATTTGATGCTTCTGTTTCATTAATTTATCGGTTCACGGTTCACGCCGGTCGAGGAGCCCAGGCGGCGCCTTCGCCCAGCGGCAGATCAAGCTCACGGGCCTCCTCGAGGACCTCGAGAAAATGCTGGGCAGCGAGGGGCATTCGATGCTGGCGCCGGTGCACGATGTCCAGGTGCCGTTCCACGATCGGATCGACCAGGGGACGATGCTCCACGGATCCCGGGGCCATCAGCGGGAGAACCAGCGCAGGGATCGCCGAGACACCCAGCCCCGCCGCCACGAGTCCACCCACCGTGGCGACGCTGCTCGCCACAGCCGCCGGCGCAGTATGCGCGTCCACCTGGGCGAATGCAGCATCCGCCAGTCGCCGCGCGCTCGAGTCCGTCCCGACCGCGAGGAACGACTCCTCGGCGAGCTCGCGCCACGTCACCTGTCGGTGCGTCGTCAACGGATGCTGGGCGGGCAGTACCGCGACGAACCTGTCGCGCACCAGCGGGCGATGCTCGAGCTGCGCAGTCGGCGCACCCAGAGTGCAGATCGCGAAATCGGCTTCCCCAGAGGCGACGCGCTTTAGCACCGAACGCTCGAGGCCGTCGAGGATCTGCACCGTGACATTCGGCCACCGTTGCTTGAAAATGCTGATCACCTGGGGCAAGACCACGGCGGCGATTGACGGCATGGTCGCCACCGAGACCGTACCCGCGCCGCCGAGCATGAACTGCTGGAGCTCGCGCATGCCCGCCCGATGAGTGTTGATGATCTGCTCCGCGATCCGTAACGCCTCGACACCCGCCGGCGTCAATGCCACGTTTCGGGTATCCCGGTCCAGCAACTGACCACCGAACACACGCTCGAGATCGGCGACCGTGCGACTCAGCGAGGACTGCGAAACATGCAACTCTGCCGCGGCGGCGGTGAAGCTGGCCGCCTTCGCGACGGCCACGTATGCAGCGAGTTGCCGAAGACTGGCATCCATCGCCAGAGCCTAACTGACTCATGAGCATTTCATATGGATTAATGAGTGATTGTTGCTGGACGCGCAGAGGTATGCGTCGCGAGAATGGAGTCGCGAGCCGAGGACTGGACTCTCTGGATTTCTCAGCCGCGCACAGGAGCACAACAGCTCTGGCCATCGCCTCGTTGGCATGAGCTCACCCAACTTCGACCAATACGCGCACGAGGCGCGGTCACTGACGCGCAGCATCCATCGACAGCTGCACGCCGATCCGCGCGGATCGGCGACCAGTCACCGATCGGCGGATGCGTCGGCCTCGACGCCACGACGAACTGCGAAGGAACACACATGGCCAAGTACGCCAAAGGCGAAGCCCGACAGTGGGCGCTGGAATCGCTCACCGGCTGCTGCGGATGCATCACCCCGACCTTCACCGCTGACCTGACCGATCTCAACGAGGAGGCGATTCGCCACGACGTGCGGATGGAGAAGCACTATGGCATGTCCGCGGTGCTGATCGTCTCCGAGTGCGGCACGACCCTCGAGGAGATGGCTCGTTTTTGCGCGATCGTGGCAGACGAGGCAGGCAACGATCTGATCACCGTCCTGCAGGCGTCACAGCCCACGCGCGCCGACACCGTGGCCTCGGCCGAGGAAGCAGCACGCGTCGGCGTCGATCTGGTCATGCCGTCGTACCCGCTGTACTACCGGCCCTCGTCCTTCGACGACGTCTTCGAGTTCACGAAGGCCGTCGCGACAGCGAGCGACCTCGGGATGATCATCTTCGGAATGGACGCTTTCGGATTCGGACGGCTCCACCCGTCGGGATTCCCGGTGGACCTGCTCACTCGTATGGTTGACGAGATCCCGCAGATCTGTGCGATCAAGAACGAGATCGGCGCACCCGGAGTCGGCGGCATCGCCGCGGTGTTCGAAGCGCTTCGCGACCGCGTCGTGGTCTCCGACCCGCAAGAACTCAACGCTCCCGCGTGGATCGCCAACTACGGCATGCGCTTCATGGGCACCTCGAACTACGAGACCTACGCCGGCGAAGTCCCACGCATGCTGGGCTTGCTGTCCGAACCATCGACGTGGGACGAGGGCATGGACCTCTACTGGAAGCTGAATCCCGCCCGCCAGGCCAACGCCGAGGTCTGTTCCCGTCTCACGATGGGCAGCGGACTCGTTCCCCGCATGCACGCGAAGTACCAGGGCTGGCTGGTGGGCTTCAACGGCGGCCCCATCCGCCAGCCACACATGCGTATCAGCGCCGGACAGATGGCCATTCTCCGACGAGGCGCCGAGGCCTCCGGACTCCCCGTCACCGACGCTGACGACGATCTGTTCTATCAGGGACGGAACCCGCGCTGAGCTGAACCGACTCGAACATCGCGAGTCCGGTGACCCGTCCGTGACGAACCAGAGTAAGGAAGTAGACATGAACAGGATGGAAGGCAAGGTCGCGCTCATCACCGGAGGCGCTCGCGGGCAGGGACGTGAACACGCCCGCCAGCTCGCCGCCGAGGGCGCCGACATCATCATCACCGACATCTGCGAGCAGATCCCGGGCGTGAAGTACCCGATGGCCACCCCGGGCGATCTCGAGGAGACGGTCGCGATTGTCGAGGGTCTCGGCCGCCGCTGTCTCGCCTACATCGTGGACGCACGAGACGTCGCCCGCATGCGAGAAGTGACCGACGCGGCGGTGGCCGAGCTCGGGCACCTCGACACGGTGGTCATCAACCATGGGATTGCCATTCCGCACGAGCCGGACGATCCTGACAGTTACGAACTGTGGGACGCCGTGATCACCACCAACCTGTCAGGCGTCTATCGGACCGCCTCAGTGGTGATCCCCCATCTCAAGAACCAGGGTGGCTCGATAACCGTCATCGGGTCGTCGTCCTCAATCGTCGCGCATTACAACAACCCCTCCTACACGGCGTCAAAACACGGTGTGATCGGTCTCGTCAAGTCCCTCGCGGCAGACCTGTCGCAGTACTGGATTCGCGTGAACGCGGTATGCCCGACGGCAGTCGCCACAGACATGTTCATCAATGACTACAACCTGTCCCGGTTCAACCCCGGCGAGCCGAATCCGACGGTTGAGTCCCTCAAGTTCCCGGCCACTGCGCTACATCAGCTCCCGGTGCCGTGGATCGAGCCCGAGGCGGTCACCAAGGCTGTGCTGTACCTGGCCTCCGACGACGGCAAGTACGTCACCGGGGTCGCTCTCCCCGTCGACGCAGGCACGACCACCCAACCCCCCGGGATCACGGCGTTCATCGGACAGCGCATCGCCGAGCTCTCCTGAGCACTGACCAGAGGTCCGAACAGGACAGCCCCCGCGTCGCAACTGTGCCCCGCCCCCGCGCCGACCAGGCCGGGGGCGGCCTGCTGCCCGGCGCAACTTCACCCGCGTGGTTGGCAGACCAACGAGAAACTCCCCTCGGCCGTGACCGAGGGGAGTTCTCGTCGAGAGACGTATCACGCTGCAGCTCAGCGTAGATCGACCATCATCTTCCCCGTGTTGGCTCCGCTGAGCATGTCGATGAACGCGCTCGGAGCATTCTCGATCCCCTCGACGACCGTCTCGCGCTCGAGAATGAGGCCCCGGGAACGCCACTCGATCATCTGAGCCCTGAACTCGTCGAACCGGTGCGCAAAGTTCCGGGCGAGGAACCCGCGAACGCTCAGCGACCGCGAGGTGATGTTGAAAAGATTCCGGGGCCCCGGAGTCGGACTGCCCGGTGTGGAATACCCGGAGATGGCGCCGCACATTACAATTCGGCCGTCGATGTTCATCTCATCGAGTGCCGCCACCAGATGATCACCACCGACGTTGTCGAAGTACACGTCCACGCCAGACGGCGCCGCATCGCGCAGCAGCTCCGCGACCGGGCCGTCGCGGTAACAGAATGCGGCATCCGCGCCCAGCGCCGTCGTACTGAAAGCGACCTTCTCCGCCGAGCCCGCGCTGGCGATGACGGTGGCACCCATGATCTTCGCGATCTGGACGGCCAGGCTCCCGACCGAGCCGCCGGCGCCGGACACGAACACGACGTCGCCACGGCGAACCTCGGCCAGGCAACAGATGCCCGACCATGCGGTCAGACCGCTGACGCCCAGGCTGTTGAGGTAGGACGAGGCGGGGATGGCGTCGTCGACGGTGACCTTCAGCGGATCGCGGTAACCGCGCGATCCCGGGTCGAGGACGTCGAGGTCGCGCCAGCCCTTGAAATGCGTCACGTGGTCGCCGGGCGCGAATCCGGAATGACGCGACTCGACGACCTCTCCGACCGCCCACCCCTCGAGTGGTGAATCGAGTTCGTACGGGGCGAGATAGGAGCCGGTCCCGGCCGTCGGATTCATCCGAATACGCATCGAGGGGTCGACCGACATGAACATGTTTCGGACGAGGATCTGCCCTTCACGAAGCGCAGGAATCTCCACGTGGGCGAGGGCGAAGTCCCCAGGGTCGGGGATTCCGGTCGGGTATCCGACGAGTCGCACCTCGGTGCGTGTGGTCGTGTGAAGCGTCGAGGGAGACATGGTGACAGTCATTCGTGTGGGTCCTCTGCTATCCAGCGCCGCGCGTCTTCGAACGGCTGTGAGACGAATGTGGTGATCCGGTCGGCCGCGTCGTCGGCGAGACGCGCCCGCATCGAAGCGTGAGCCTCGATCGAGACCGCATCGTCGAGTCGCAGATCCATCCCGGCGTAGAAGGCGTACTTGGTGAGTCCGACGGCCTGCACGGGCAACGAAGCGAGCCCGTGCGCCATCTCGAGTGCCGATCGCCGGGCATCGGGTACGACCTCGTGCACGAGGCCGAGCGTGTGGGCGGTCTGCGGGTCTACAACGCGCCCGCGAAGGGCGAACTCGAGCGCGGTGGCCGAACCGATGAGCCGCGAGAGTCGCTGTAACGCAGAGGCTCCGGGAACCAGACCCAGCTTCACCTCGGGCAGTCCGTAGAGGTGATCGCCGGCCTGAGCGATCCGGATGTCGGACGCGAGTGCCAGGGTGAATCCGATTCCCATCGCGTCGCCGTTGAGCGCCGCGATGACCGGCTTGCGCAACGCGGTCAGCCTGCTGAACGAATCATGCATCCGCAGATAACGATCCGGGCCGTCGGCGACCCGATCGACGAGGGGGGTCTTCTGTCCCATCACCAGGTGCTCCGGCGAGAACATAGTCACGAACCGATTGTCGGTACCACCGGTGAGAACGACGGCCCTGACAGCATCATCAGCCGTCCAGGTCTCGACCATCGCCGAGAGCTGGGTCACGCCGTCGAGGTCGTAGTACCCGTGGGGCGGGTTGTCCCACGTCGCGATGGCGACCTTTCGAATCCGCTGTTCTTTCCACATTTGGCGATCTACTCCTAGTCGATGTCACGTGCGACGAACCGCTCGAATCCGTTCCAGTATCGGTGGCCAGACACTCGAGCCCTCCGGGGCGGTGACCAACGTCCAGCGTCCGCGCGGGATCGAACGGTCGGCATCGATAGCAGACAGGCGGGTCGCAACGAGACTGCCCGTCGCCTGTCCGCTACCTGCGAAGCGTCAGCCGCGCGTGCCGTCGAGGACCTGCGATTCGTTTGCCGCGCCGGCGACCTGATCGTCATCGACGTACGTGGTCAGGTCGATGCCCGCACGATCTCGGATCGTGGTCAGCGCGATCAACGACACCACCAGCGAGGCCAGTGCCAGCCAAAGGACCGCTCGCGTCCCAGCCGCATCCGCGAGCGCGGTGGCGATCAGCGGGGCGGGCGCCGAGAACGCCAGGTTGGCGAGTGTGAATGCGAGCGCCGAACCTGAGAATCGCGACTTCGTCGGAAACTGCTCGGCGAACAACGCCGGCTGAGCTCCGGTCGCGAACAGGATCGAGCCCATCGTCAGAGCCAGGGCGGCGGCGATGGCGACGACAGCCTGGCTCAGCGCCAAAGCGAAGAACAAGGTCACGCCGATGGAGGCACCCACCAGACCCACGAGGATGATTCGCTTCCGTCCCAGCCGGTCGCTCAGATAGCCGCCCGCGATACATGCGGGGATCGTGAAGGCATTGGCGACCAGCAGGATGACGAAAGTTGTACCGCTGGCCAATCCGCCCTGCTTGGTGAGCAGGCTCAGCCCGTACACAGCGGCGAGGTAGTAGCACAACGACGGGCCGCACCACAGTAGGGCGAGCTTGATGATCTGTGCGCGATGCGTCTTGAGAATGCGTAGGCCACGGCTATCGGCGCCCTTCTCCTTGTCGACGACGGCGTCGTCGTTGGCCCGCTGCGCCTCGAATGCTGGTGTCTCGGTCAGCTTCAGCCGGATGTAGGCGGCAACTGCGACGATCGCGATGCTACTGATGAACGGGATGCGCCAGCCCCATGATTCCCATTGCTGCTCGGTCAGCACCGCAGTCAGCACCGCGAGGGTCAGATTCGCGGCCACCTGGCTGATCGGTCCGCCTATGCCGACGCACGCGCCCAATAGACCGCGCCGGGTCTTGTCCGCGTGCTCCATCGCCATCAGCTGATTGCCGGTGTACTCGCCTCCGAGCGAGAACCCCTGTAGGAAGCGAAGTCCAACCAGGAGCGTGGCGATCATGACGCCGCCGTAGGTCGGCAGGAGGCCGATCAACGCTGAGGCCCCGCCCATCAGAGCTAGGGTGATGTAGAGCACCGGCCGTCGGCCGATCCGGTCGCCGAGATGGCCGAAGACGATCGCGCCGAACGGTCGTGCGAGGAATCCGACGCCGAACGTCGCGAAGGAAGCCAACAAAGCACCCGAACTGCCCAGATCGCTGAAGAACAGGTCCGGGAACAGCGAGGCCGCCAGCGCTCCGTAGATGGCGAAATCGAAGAACTCGAGCGCAGAGCCGGCGGTGCCGCTGACCGCTGCACGCTTCTCCATCTTGCTCATTCGCGAGGGCGGTGCTGCGGAACCTCCGGCGGAACTAGGTAGGGACATCCGGTCCTCCTGTAGTAGTGATCTCGACTTCTCGAGTACTCGACGGTCACACCCGGCCTGCGGCGCACACCACACCACTTCGCGCTGTGCGGTGCCCGGGACGGCGCAGCAGGGCGGACTGAGGACGGTCGATCCCGTGGTCCTCGCCGCGCAGGTCTACCTGCTGTCCAGGACTTCAGTGATCGGTGCCTCCAGCCACCTCTCCCACGAAGTGTGACTGCTCACACAGATTATTGGAGGGCCCCGGTATCTCTGTCCAACATTGATTCGGCATATACCAATGCAGCATTTGCATCAATACGATTGCGGGGGATCCCCTGGCTACTCGCCACCATGCACCGTAAATCTCACAATCTTGAAAGCGTTTAATGCGATTGGCGCATTTATTAATGCATGAATTTTGCTGGACTGGCATATGCATACGAGGTGACAGTAGAGACCGAAACCACACTGCGCCGACCTCGACGGTCGGCTGTCGGATCAAGTCGAGGGAGCTGTTGTGAGCGCGAAAGAGAACCGCGATAACACCAGGCAGGGGCAGCTGCACGACCTAAAAGTCGTCGAGTTCGCCCATGTGGTCGCCGGCCCCATGGCCGGGTCCCTCCTCGCCGACCAGGGCGCGGAGGTCGTACACGTCGAGCCTCCGGGGCTCGGCGACGCGGCGCGGCAAATGGGACCCAAGCGCGACAACGTACCGCTGTGGTTCAAGGTGGCCGGCCGTAACAAGCGCTCGGTGACCCTCGACCTGCACCACGAGTCCGGCCGCGACGTCGCGCACCGTCTCGTGGAGTGGGCCGACGTCGTGATCGTCACGCTCCGCAACGATCGACTCCGCAAATGGGAGCTCGACTGGGATGCGGTACACCGGGTCAACCCCAAAGCAATCCTGCTCCAGATCTCTGGGTACGGGGCCAACACGTCACTCGCCGACGCCCCAGGATTCGGCAAGATGGGCGAGGCGCGCAGCGGCGTCGTACACCTCACCGGCTTCCCGGACGGACCACCCGTGCATACCGGCTTCTCCCACGGCGACGCCGTCACCGGCCTCATGGGCGCCTACGCGATCATGGCCGCGGCGTACCGGCGGGCGACCGATCCCGACTTCGACGGCGAATGGATCGACCTCGCGTTGTTCGAGCCACTGTACCGACTTGTGGAGTGGCAGATCATTATCCACGACCAACTGGGCATCGACCCGATGCGGGCCGGCAATCAGCTGGCAGTCGCGCCCGCTGCGGTGATCAACAGCTACCAATCGACCGACGGCGATTGGATCACGGTGACCTCCGCAACTCTGCGGTCGGTTATCAACATCGCGCGCCTCCTGGGCTTCGACGAAGACGAGTACCGCACCTCCGAACAGCAGCTGGCCAACAAGAAGCACCTCGACGACGGACTCCGCGAGTGGATCGCGAAACGATCGACCGCCGACACTCTCGCCGCGCTCTCGGCCGCTGAGGTCGTGGCGTCTCGGGTGTTCAGCGCTGCTGACATCGCCGCCGACCCGATCTACGCCGAACGCGACGACATCATCACCGTCGAAGACCCCGATCTCGGTCCCGTGCGTATGCAGGCGGCGCTGCCGCACTTCCGACGGCAGCCTGGTGCGGTGTGGAGAAGCGGCCCCGCACTCGGCGAGGACAACGCGCTCGTCTACCGCGACTGGCTTGGGCTGTCCGTCGAGGAGATCAACAATCTCGAGAGGCACGGCGTTGTCTGACGAGAGACCTCGACCGCGCATACGGTCGATGCTGTTCGTCCCCGGCACGAGGACCGAATGGCTCGAGAAGGCAAGGCGCGTCGGTCCAGACGCCCTGATCTTCGACCTCGAGGACGCGGTGCCCGACAGCGAGAAGGTGACCGCGCTGGCGACCGTCATCGACGTCGTCCGCGACGTCGGAATGTCCGCCGCGGGACCCCGAATGTTCGTGCGTGTCAACCCGATCGACAGTTGGACCAACGCGAACGCCCTTCGTCAGCTCATCGGTCCCGGCCTGTCCGGAATCGTCCTGCCGAAGGTCGACGGGGTGGGTGATGTGATGCTTGCCGACGAGCTCATGAGCTGGTCGGAGGATCAGCACGGGCTGCCCCGCGGCTCGATCGCGCTCATGCCGGTTCTCGAGACCGCGCGGAGCCTGCGCGACGCGCACGCCATCGCCGGTGCCGCGCAGCGGGTCGCCTACCTCGGGGCCGTGACCGGGGCCGGCGGCGACGTGGCACGTGCGGTCGGCTACCGGTGGACCAAGGAATGTTCCGAGACCGCCGAACTGCGTTCTCGGGTGCTGCTCGATGTGCGCGCCGCCGGATCACCAAACCCGATGACCGGATTGTGGACGCCCGTCGCAGATCTGGCGGGACTTCGCGCGTTCGCTGAGCAGAACCGCGACCTCGGGTACGAAGGCATGGTCGCTATTCACCCTACGCACGTTCCGGTCATCAACGAAGTGTTCGCACCCACCGAAAAGGAACTCGCGCGCCTACAACGTCTTGTTCAGGCTGTCACCAGCGCCCAGTCGGACGGGAGGGGCGTCGTCGCATTCGAAGGCGAGATGGTCGACGAGGCGATGGCCGAGACAGCACGCCTGACGCTCCAGCGATACCAGGCCGAACTCACCGACTGATCGTCCGGTTAGGAAACAGATGACACAGCAAAACAACCCGCTCCCAAACCCTGAAATGCTCTGGCGCCCCGCCACCGTCGCCGAGTCCAACAACATGCAGACGTTCCGGCACTGGCTGGGGACGGAACGGCAGGTTGATATCCCGGACTACCCCGCACTGTGGCGCTGGTCGGTGTCCGACCTCGCAGGGTTCTGGGAGGCGATCGCTGACTACTTCGACGTCGGATTCCACGAACGGCCCACCACCGTGATCGCTGGCAGTCAGATGCCCGAGGTCACCTGGTTCGAAGGTGCGACCCTGAACTACGCCGAGCACGCGCTCCGCTTCGGGGACGGCAAACGCGATTCGGATCTTGCTGTGATCTTCGAGGGGGAAAGCGGATTCTCCCAGTCCATCACCTACGGCGAGCTGCGGCACCAGGTCGCCGCAGTCCGTGCCGCGCTCGTCGAACTGGGGGTTCGGGCCGGTGATCGGGTCGTCGCGCTGGCCCCCAACATCCCTCAAACCCTAGTCGCATTCCTGAGTGCGGCGAGCATCGGTGCCATCTGGTCATCGTGCTCACCGGACTTCGGTGCGACGGCGGTCATCGACCGCTTCTCCCAAGTGACACCGACGGTGCTCTTCGCCGTCGACGGATACCCATACAACGGCAAGAAATTCGACATTCGATCCACCGTCGTGCAGATCCGGGACGAACTTCCGACGCTGAAGACCACGGTGCTCATCGACTATCTGGGGATCGAGGCCACCTCACCCCGCGTCGATACGTCGACCGCAGCGCACCCAAACGTCGGCTGGGACGAGATGATCGAACGCCACCGCGGCGCGACCGTCCAGTACGAGTCCGTACCGTTTGATCATCCTCTGTGGATTCTCTACTCCTCCGGGACCACTGGGCTTCCGAAGGCGATCGTGCACGGCCACGGCGGGATGCTGCTCGAACACCTGAAGGCCATCGGACTGCACTCCGACCTGGGTCCACAGGACAGGTTCTTCTGGTTCACCACCACCGGCTGGATGGTGTGGAACTTTTTGGTCGGCGGACTGCTGGTCGGTTCGACAGTCGTGCTCTACGACGGCAGCCCCACCTATGAAAGCCTGTCGGTGTTGTGGAGGCTTGCCGAACGTCACCGAGTCAAGTACTTCGGAACGTCCCCGTTGTTCATCGACACCTGCGCCAGGGAAGGGCTGATCCCTGGCGAGCAGTACGACTTGCCGGCGCTGCGCACCATCGGGGTCACCGGCTCACCTCTGACCGAACCGGGCTTCCGGTGGATTCACCGGTCAGTTGGACCGGACATACAGGTGGCCAGCGTCTCCGGCGGCACTGACGTCTGCACCGCACTCGTCGGCGCGAGCCCGGATGTTCCGGTTTGGGTGGGCGAGATATCCTGCGCAACACTGGGTGCCGCCGTCGAAATCTTCGACGACTCAGGAAACCAGTTGGTCGGTGAGGTCGGCGAACTCGTCGTCACAAAGCCGATGCCCGCAATGCCTGTGTGCTTCTGGAACGACCCCGACCGCAGCCGGCTTCGCGAGGCATACTTCGACACTTTCCCGGGTGTGTGGCGTCACGGCGACTCCGCAATGGTCACCGAACGCGGGACATTTGTCGTGTCCGGTCGAAGTGACTCGACCCTCAACCGCGGCGGGATCCGTATGGGTACCGCAGAGTTCTACCGGGTCGTCGAGAGCTTCCCCGGTGTCCTCGACTCGCTGGTGATCGACACCTCCTCGGGTGGCACTAGAGGGGATCTGCTGTGCTTCGTTGTCCTCGCCGACGGTCGCACACTCGACGACCTCACCCCGTCGCTGGCCACGCTTCTCCGGCGCGAACTCTCCCCACGCCACGTCCCGGATCAGTTCATCGAGATCGCCGAGGTACCCCGCACATTGAGCGGAAAGAAGGTCGAGGTGCCGATCAAGAAGATCCTCGCGGGTGCCGATCCGAATACCGTGATAAGTCGAGATGCGCTCCGCAACCCGAATGCGTTGAGGGGTTTCGTACCCCGCCATGCACTGAACACCAAGAGTTGACCGCTGCGGCCTGTATTCGCGTCGAGGTGAAGACGACCGTCCGATGATCACGTCACCGTACGCCGGCCCACGCCCCTGGATCGTGTGGGGCGTCGGCATGTTCAGCTACGTAGTGGCAGTGCTGGACCGTACGACCTTCGGTGTGTCCGGGGTGCAGGCCACCGAGAGGTTCGGCGTCTCGGCGAGCGTGCTGTCGACGTTCGTCCTGGTTCAGGTCATCGTGTACTCCGGCGCGCAGGTCCCGGCAGGGGTACTGCTCGATCGCTTCGGTTCCCGTCTCATGATCGTGACCGGCGGAACGCTGATGGCGTGTGGACAGGTACTGCTGGCTGTCACCACCGAACTGGGACATGCGCTGACGGCACGGGTGCTCGTCGGCCTCGGCGACGCCTTCATGTTCATTGCGGTCATCTCACTGGTTCCTCGCTGGTTCGCGCCACGACGCATCCCAATCGTCACCCAGCTGACCGGCATCGGTGGACAGCTCGGACAAGTGCTGTCAGCGGTACCCTTCTTGGCGATTCTCGAGGCACGCGGTTGGGCGACTGCGTATCTCAGTGCCGCAGCCGTAGGACTCGTCGCGGTCGCCCTGGCGGCAGCGTTCATCCGGAACCAGCCGCCTGGCGTTTCGTGCGGCACGGTCGGTCCAATCGCTCACCAGAAGCGGGCCCTGATCGGCCCGATCCGAGCGGTGTGGCGCAGTGCTGGCACTCGTCTCGCATTCTTCACCCACATGGGCACGCAATTCTCGATGAACACTTTCTCGCTGATGTGGGGACTCCCCTATCTCATACTCGGCCAGGGCTTGTCGTCACAACTCGCCGGCGCACTGATGAGTTTTTCTGTCGTCGTAATGGTCGTCTCCGCACCCCTCGTCGGCGCAGTCACCAGTCGGTATCCGAACCGTCGCGTACAAATGGCGCTCGGCTACGTCGCCGGCCTCATAGCCACGTGGGCCGGTGTCCTGGTACTGCCGACCGCCGCGCCACTGTGGGTCCTCGTCATCCTCATGACGGTGATCGGGCTCGGCGGACCGGCATCGATCATCGCCCTCGACATCGTCCGAACCAGCACGCAACCCGCGAATCTGGGTACCGCTCAGGCGATCACGAATCTCGGCGGCTACCTCGGATCACTGGCCCTTCTGCAGGGTATGGGCATGGCGATCAATGCAGCAGGCGGATATTCCTTCGACTCCTTCCGGATCGCCTGGTCGATGCAGGCGGTGCTGTGGATCGTCGCCCTGGTCGGCATCGCGCTGTCAGCACGAGCGTTCCGAGCGGAGACTCGCGCTCTTTGATGCCGCCGCCCCCACCGTCACGCTCCGCTCCGGACGGCCGAACACGCCGATGCGATCGCCTCGACTGGTTCCGCTGGATATGGAAATCACCGACGTCGCGGTATGCAGGTGCCTGGTCTGCGGTCGGCAACCTGCTGGAGGCGAAGTCCGACCGGAAACTGGACACTGGGATAAGCACCTACAACTCGAATCAGCCCCGCGCCATATCCACGAACCGACTCAGATGCAGCTGGTGCGCAACGGTGATGGTGGCTGTCGGACCGTTACGGTGTTTGCCCACGATGATGTCGGCCTCACCCGCGCGCGGATCGTCGCGCTCGATGGAGTCGGGGCGGTGCAGCAGGATGACCATGTCGGCGTCCTGCTCCAGTGAACCCGACTCTCGAAGGTCCGACACCTGCGGCTTCTTGTCGGTACGTTGCTCGGGACCACGGTTCAGCTGGCTGATCGCGATCACCGGAACCTCGAGTTCCTTGGCCAGCAGCTTCAACTGGCGGGAGAACTCCGAGACCTCTTGCTGACGGGACTCGACCTTCTTACCCGACGTCATCAGCTGCATGTAGTCCACCGCAAGGACTTTCAAGTCGTGACGCTGCTTGAGGCGACGCGCCTTGGCGCGGATCTCCATCATCGTCAGGTTCGGCGAGTCGTCGATGAAGAACGGCGCCTCCGAGATCTCACCCATCCGACGCGCCAGGCGGGTCCAGTCGTCGTCGCTCATGGTGCCGGCGCGCATGTCGGCGAGTTTGATCTTCGCCTCCGCCGACAGCAGACGCATGACGATCTCGGTTTTGCTCATTTCCAGGGAGAACATGGCGGCAGTGAGGCCGTGTCCGATCGCCGCCGACCGCAGGAAGTCCATGGCCAGCGTGGAGTTGTGCGTGGGCACCATCGCCTCGCCGGCGAGGTAGAGGTGCTCGTCGTTGTCGACCTGCACGCACCTCACCGGCACAGGGTCGACCGGCCGGACCCCCACCACGCGACGAACACCGGACTTGCGTCGGAGTTCCTTGTGCCGGATGGCTTTGTGATGGACGGTGAAGACATCGTCGTCGGCGTCGACGCGCAACCAGCCGGTGGCCGAGCGCTTGTAGCTGAACCCGAGACCGGCCACGAGGTCGGCGACGACGGCGGTCATGTGCCGGGTCGCGGCGGGGACGGTGATCCAGCCGTCGTCGTCGACCGTGGCTCGGGCGTCGAGCAACCCCGCAAGCAATGCCCGACGTTGCGCGATCGAACCCCGCAGGTACTCATACGGGATACGTCCACCGAGGTCGGCCATCAAGGTCATGACGTCGACCGGCCCCTCCGCGTCGATCCGCATGCCGATCTCCGGATCGTCGAAGGCCATGCCCGCCAGCGCCGCAACGGTGTACGGGCCGTAGGCGAACCGCTTGCGCGGCAGTTCCAGCGGCGCGGTGTTACGGATCACCGCACATCCGACGTGTGCACGCAGCCCCGCCGTGGTGACGACCTGCCGCTTGCCGTCGATCTCGGCCGCCCACTGATGCTGCTCGTCGGCAACGATCAGCGCGCCATCGCTGAATTCGACTTCGTAACAAGGACGTTCGGTCATCACCTCGGTGGCGGCGACGACCCGCGTCGGCCGGCCGTGGGCGTCGAGGAGGTGATCACCGACACCGACCTTGCCCATCGTGGTCCAGCCGGACGGCGTCGGCAGGGGCGTGTCGAGCGCGAGTGCCTTGCCGACACCGGGACGCGCAGCGACGATGATCATCTGCCCCGGGTGCAACCCGTTGGTGAGTTTGTCGAAGTCGGCGAAACCGGTCGGGACACCCAGCGATATGCCGCCGCGCGAGGCGATCGAGTCGATCTCGTCCATCGTCGGCTGCAGGAGGTCTTCGAGCGGGAGATAGTCCTCGGCGGAGCGGCGCTCGGTGACCTCGTAGACCTCGGCCTGGGCCCGGTCGACCACCTCGGCCACATCCTGGCCGTCGGCACCGGCGTAACCGAACTGGACGATGCGGGTGCCCGCTTCGACGAGGCGGCGCAGGATCGCCTTCTCGGCGACGATCTCGGCGTAGTAACCGGCGTTGGCCGCGGTGGGCACCGTGGAGATCAGCGTGTGCAGATAAGGTGCGCCACCGATGCGTTTGAGCTCACCCGCGCGGTCGAGTTCGGCCGACACGGTCACCGCATCGGCCGGCTCGCCCTTGCTGTACAGCGTGAGGATCGCCTCGAAGACCGCCTGATGCGCCGGGCGGTAGAAGTCGTTTGTACGGATCTTCTCGACGACGTCGGCGACGGCGTCTTTGGACAGCAACATGCCGCCGAGCACGGATTGCTCAGCGGCCAGATCCTGCGGGGGCTGGCGGCCGAAGTCCTCGGCGGGGATCGCGTCGTCTCCCCGACCTTTGCCTCCGGCAGCAGAGCCGCGCCCGCGGTCATCCACAACAGCCACGCGTGTCATACCTCTCGCAACGCTCGATCCCACCCGACATCGAATGAGTACGACCTTGTGTGGTGTCGGCCCCGGCAGGCCGCCCTGCGAGTCCCCGGTGTCGACGTCGTGTTCGTCAGTCTCTTTCCTATCGGGTCGCACCGACATCGAACGTTTGTCGTGCGCGCCGAGACGGACAGAGACGCTGAGCCGTGACACTAGGACCTCTGCGACGACGACTCAAACCGGGCTGTTAGCCAATCTGGGGAACACCTGTGGACGGCATGTGAGTCGCTCAGGTCGGCGTGTGCACCGGTTGTGGACAACCTGAGGAATTTGGGTGTGAACAACTCGATCGTCCCAGCTCAGAGGCGTGCTTAATTTCCACAATCAAGTATTTGTAAATCGCCCGGCCTTCTTCGGCGCGTCGCGTTGTGGGCGTGTTGCGACCGGGTGTTCAACTCCACGTGGCGAATATTCGCGGGAACATCAGGTGTGCTCCGCGTTACACCTTGTCAGAGCTGTGATCGATCCGATCAGTCGTCCGACTTATCTGCCGATCGCAGCCAACCGCACGCCCTCCTGTGATGCAATGTCGATCGTGTCGAGGTTGGGGTTGAGTTCCGGGGTCGTCCGTCGCGTGGCCATTGTGGCGGCCGCCCTGTCCGTGGCATCAGGGATGGCTGTCGCTCCGTCCGCCCTCACCCCGTCCGCCGACGCAGCACCCGGTCCGACGATGCCTGTGGAATTCGACCTACCCCGCTACCAACCGGTCGATCCGACGACCTTCCGGTCGCTCGCCTATGAGGACAACGGGCGGTCGTTCTTCACCACCGGTCGGTGGATGTGCCAGATCGGTCAGGCGTACCGCTACGTGGGCTGTCAGGGCCGTCCCGCGACCGCTCCGCCCGACGCGTCGGGTGCGGCGATCTCCGGCGACCAGCAGGGCCCGTGGTGGTCGCGTACGGAGCAGACGTATCGGTTCGGCTCCAAGACCGGTTTCCGCCCGCCCGTACTCGGCGTCGGCAAACGCGTCACCATCGCCGGCGTCACCTGCACCGTCCCGCGCCGCGACGTCGTCGCCTGCCGGACCGGGCAACGCGCGCTGATCTTCACACCGGCCTGGCACAAGTTCTTCTTTCCCTCGTGGGACACCTTCGGGCCCGGCAACACCGCCGTCGCGCACAGCGGCAACCCTGCACCGCAATACCTTCCGCCGCGGTTGCAGTACTGGAACCAACTACCCGCCACGCCTCCTGCGCCGAAATAGGTCCGGGTGGTGGGCGGCTGAGTTCGTCTGGTCACCAGGTGATTTCGACACGGCTCGTCGCTGCGCTCCTCACCGGCTCAATCAGCGTGGATGGGGGCGCCCAGCTCAACCAGCGCGGGTGGGGCGTGGCAAACACAACAAGGCCGGGTGGAGGATCTCCACCCGGCCTTGTGTGTTTGTCGCTGAGGTCAGCTCGCGGCGACGACGGCGAGCTGGACGGTCGCCGAGACCTGCGGGTGCAGGTTGACGACCACCGGGTAGCTGCCGGTTGCCTTGATGTGCCCCTTGGGCAGCTGGACGTTGCGCTTGTCAACGGCCGGACCGCCTGCGGTCTTGATGGCACCGGCGACGTCTGCCGCGGTGACCGAACCGAACAACTTGCCCGAGTCGTGGGTCTTGACGTCCAGCGAGACCTCGGCGAGGCCCTCGAGGGCCTGCTTCAGCTCGTTGGCGTGCTCGAGACCGCGAACCTCGCGGGCCTCCTGCGAGCGGCGGATGCCCTCGACCTGCTTCTCTGCGCCGCGGGTGGCCTTGATGGCCAGGCCGCGAGGCAGCAGGTAGTTGCGGCCGTAGCCGTCCTTGACCACGACGATGTCGCCTGCTTCGCCGAGGTTCTCCACGGCGGCGGTGAGGATGAGCTTCATGTCAACTGATCCTTTCCGCTTATCGGCTGGTCGAGGTGAAGGGCAGCAAGGCCACCTCACGCGAGTTCTTCACGGCCACAGCGACGTCGCGCTGATGCTGCACGCAGTTACCGGTCACGCGACGCGACCGGATCTTGCCGCGGTCGGACAGGAAACGACGCAGAAGCGCGGTGTCCTTGTAGTCGATGACGGCCTTCTTGTCCTTGCAGAAGCTGCACGCCTTGGTCTTGGTGACCTTTTCGACGCGAGGCTTCCGGCTGGGCTTTGCCTTTGCCATTTGTGTGTTGCTCCAGTCAATGCTGTCCGGGACCGGTCACGCCGAAGCGTGCGTCCCGAGAGATATCAGAAAGGTGGTTCGTCGTCCCCGCCACCGAACGATCCGCCGCTGTTACTGGCAGGCGCGCTGCCCCAGGGATCGTCGGCAACCTGCTGGTTCGAGTTCCCGCCGCCGCGGCTACCGCCGCCGCCACCGGAACCGAAGCCACCACCGCCGCCGCCGCCACCGCGCGAGGCGCGATTGACCTTGGCGGTTGCGTAGCGCAGCGAGGGGCCGATCTCGTCGACCTCGAGTTCCACGACCGTGCGTCGTTCGCCTTCTTTGGTTTCGTAGGACCGCTGCTTGAGCCGTCCCTGCACGATCACCCGGGAACCCTTGGTGAGGCTTTCGGTCACGTTCTCCGCGGCGTCGCGCCAGATGTTGCAGCGCAAGAACAGCGCTTCGCCGTCCTTCCACTCATTGGTCTGACGGTCGAAGGTTCGCGGGGTGGAAGCCACCGTGAAGTTGGCAACCGCTGCGCCGGACGGCGTGAACCGCAGTTCCGGGTCGGCGGTCAGGTTGCCGATTACGGTGATGACCGTGTCGCCTGCCATGTGTGTTCCCCTTGGGTCGTTGGTGGGCACTCGTCGAATCGACATGCACCGGGTGTTCGGTGTTGAACTCTGTGGGTCCAACCCTAGAACCCGGTACCGACGTGTTCAGACGATCAAGAAAGCCTGTGGACTACTTCCGCAGGACCTTGGTGCGCAGAACCGACTCGTTCAGCTTCAGCTGACGATCGAGCTCGGTAACCGTGGCGGGCTCGGCATTGAGATCGATGACGGCATAAATGCCCTCGTTGTGCTTGAGGATCTCGTAGGCAAGACGGCGCTTGCCCCAGATGTCGACAGCATCCACCTTGCCGCCGTCCTTGCGGACAACATTGAGGAAAGTATCGAGTGAGGGTGCGACGGTGCGCTCGTCCAGGTTCGGATCGAGGATGACCATCAATTCGTAGTGACGCATAAGACCACATCACCTCCTATGGGCTAGGTCGGCCACGGACTGTCCGTGACAGGAGGGTCGCCTGCGTCGGCAACCGGTCCAAGATACATGACCAGGGTGTTCTCGGTGAAATCCGTGGTCATGGGCCGCCTCGTCGGTGCCGCGTCCGACGACCTACGCTGTTGGCCATGTCGGACGCGCGGACCAGCACACGCCGGCGGGCCGAATGGCTGTCGGGTCGCGGCGAGAGCGCGGTGATCCTGCTCGTGACGCTGCTGGCAACAGCCGCCACCATGTTCTGGAGCTACCAGGCCAAGTTGCGGTGCGGTGGCCCACCGTTCGATGCGCTCGGGCGCAGCGCCAACTGGCCCACCGGCGACCCCGACGCCGTGATCCCCTGCTACTCCGACATCGCCTACCTCTGGCTCGGACGCGATATCAACAATCACGTCTTTCCCTACATACACGGCGGAATCGGGTCAGACGGAACACTTTTCGGTGGCGTCGTCGAATACCCGGTGTTGTCCGGGGTGATGATGTTCCTCGGGGCGATCGGCGCCGACACCGATACCGAGTTCTTCAACCAGTCGGCACTCCTGTTGGCGCCGTTCGGGTTTGCCATCACGGTGATGCTCGTCGCCATGGTGCGCTGGTGGGCGTTGCTGTGGGCGGCAACGCCGCCCCTGGTCCTGTACTCCTTCCACAACTGGGAACTGCCGGTGGTCGCGACCGCGGTCGCGGCGATCGCCGTGGTGACGTGGGGTGCGTCGATCCACCCCGACACGGGTCGACGACGCCTCCCGCTGCGGACCAGTGCGACCGTGGCCGCAGTCCTGCTCTCCATCGGCTTCTGCCTGAAGCTCTATCCGGGGATCTTCGTCCTGCCGCTGGCCGCGTATGTGCTGACCGGCGGGGCCGGCGGGATGCGAACGGTCGCCCGTCGCGGGCTCGACTGGATCGGCGCGGCCTGGGTGGCCGGCGCAGCGATCGTCACCGTCATCGCCATCCAGGTGCCGTTCATGGTGCTCGGGTTCGACGGGTGGAAGGCCGCTCTGACCTTCCAGGGGCGGCGGAAGGCCGATGTCGACACCAACTCCATCTGGTACTGGGGGCTTCGATACCTCACCGGCACCACCGACACGTATCACTCGATCGTCGGTATCACCTCACCGTTGTTGATCCTCGCCTCGTTCGCGCTCGCGATGTACCTGGGATGGCGGCGCCTCGAGCGCCACGGCGCCTTCCCCTGGATCGGGGTCAGCGCGGCGATGCTGGCGGGTTTCATGCTGTTCCACAAGGTGCACTCGCCGCAATACACGCTGTGGATACTGCCGTTCTTCGTGCTGATGAAGGTGCGCTGGCCGGTCATCGTCACGTATCTGCTGACCGATCTGGCCCTGGACCTGACCATCTTCCGGCTGTTCCCGATCCGCGACGCCGGCGACCCGTTGCCCTGGTGGATTCTCACGGGCGTGGCCGGATCGGTGTGGGTCCACGCGATCCTGCTGGCGTATCTGATCGTCTCGTTCATCGGCACACCGCTGCGCGAACCGCTCGCGTCGATCGGCCGGCGTCGACCCTTCGGCGACGTCGGCGCTGCGAGCAGCCCGGTCACCGGGGCCGGTACCCGGTGAGCGCGTGGCTGGGCACCGGTCCGCTTGTCGGCGGGCGGGTCACGTTGCGACCGCTGACCGTCGACGACGCCGACGCACTGTCCCGGGTCGTCGGTGACCCGGGCCGGTTCCGGTGGTCACCCGGAGTCCCGACCGATCGCGAGTCCGCGGCCCGCTTCATCGAGGCCGCGACCGCCGATCCTGAGTCGCGCGTCGCCTATGCGGTCATCGACAACGAGGACGGGCGGCTCGTCGGCGCGACGAGCTTCTACGAGATCGACGCGACCAACCGCAGCACCTGCATCGGCTACACCTTCTACTCCGAACGGGTGCAGGGCACGACGGTCAACCCGACTGCCAAACTGCTGCTCATGCGCCACGCATTCGAGGAGTGCGGCGCCGTGCGCCTCACCTGGCACACCCATGAGGACAACGCGCAGTCCCGCGCCGCGATCACCAAACTCGGCGCGAGTTTCGAGGGGCTGCTGCGCAAGCACCGGCGATTCGGCGACGGCTGGCGGACCACCGCGCTGTACGCGATGACCGACGACGACTGGCCCGCAGCGAAAGCTGTTCTACTGCAGCGTGTCTCGTCGTGAGCGGGCGTTCACGGCCCCTCGGTGTGGTGGGGGTGCCCGTGGGTGCGTCGATCTTCCTTCATCCGCGACTCGTGTAGGTGCGCCACCCCGCCGGTGAGCTCTCGCGCCCGGCCCACCACTTCGCGGAAGGGCTGCCAGTAGGTGTCGTCGAACTCTTCGACGACCTGAAATGTCCAGCGCCCGTTGATGACATTGCGTCCCACCATCTCGGTGGCGATCGCGTCGGCCAGTTCTGTGTGCCCGTCGTCGCGCAATGCGTCGACGGCGTCACCGAGCAGCAGATCGGCGTGACCGATCAGTTGGTGGAAGCTGTACAGGTGGCCGCGGGCACGTTCGACGTACTCCAGCGCCTCCCCGACCTTGCCGACCGCTTCAGCGGTGGTGTCCGGGATCTGTTCGCCGCGCTCAGCCATGCCTCGACAGTACCCACGGAGTGAGCGGGCAATCCTCAGTGGAACGGCCTCGAATAGTGCTGATAGGAGTACGGCTCGTCCTCGTCGAAGCCCGCCGCGGTGTCGCCGACCTCGCCGCTGAGCGCGTTGTTGATCTTGCGGCTCAGGCGGGAGAAGTCGGCCTGGGCGGCGGCCGAGGACGATGTCAGCGCAGCCAGTGTGGACAGCCAGTGATGAACTGTCCGCAGATCGTCGGTGGACAGCGGACCGCGAACCCAGTCGGCCCGCTCCCAGGTCTCCCGCTCCCACGCCTGCCACGGATGATCCCACCCGCTTGGTGGTGAGATCGCGAACAGGCCACGCACGATCACGTCGTTGCGATCCACCCCGGCCTCCGTGCGCCAGCGATCCACCAGGCGTGAGTAGGCCACATAGTCTGCCGCGGTCCAGACGCTGTCGCGCAGTTCCCTCCAACCGGCACGACGCAACGACCGAGCGACCTTGGCATCCAGCACCGGGCTCGGGTGTTTCGGCTCCCCGCCGCCGGCGAAGTAGAGGAACCAGGTGAACCCGGCGGGACCGAGACGTTCGACGACGTTGCCACCCTTGTCGGGTCGCAGCATCGCGTAGGCTGCGCCCGGGTCGTCGCGGGAGGCCAGAGCAGCTTCCTGCACGAGCCGGCCGATGCGTTTGCGATCGGCCGCGACCGCGGCGATCCGTTTCTTACCGTCGGTGTTCTTGCGGCCCAGGCAGAACGCGACGACATTCCACAGCAATGCGATCGCGTCATCGGGACTGTCGGCGGCAGTGGCACCGAGAGCGAACAGATCCTTACGGCTGATGCGGTTGCCGTGCAGCGAATCCGGAAGATCGTGCTCGGCGAGAGCGTCGGTCCACCATGGCTTGTCGATGGCAACCGTCTCCGTATGCAGTTCGGCGGCGCGGTCACCGTCGGCGAGCCACTTGGTGAGGTCGTCGGGCAAGGCCAGAGTGTGTGTCATTGCGATTGGACGCGGCGGAACCGTTGTCGGTTCCGTCGGCCGGTCAGCCGGTGAGGATCGGCGCCGTGTGTCCGGCGTCGGCGATGCGTCGGGTGTTCCGGCGCAACGGGAGGCGGTCGGCGGCTCCGTCGAGAACACCACCGGCCGGATCGTCGTACCAGCGTCCGTCGTTTCCGCGGCGCACCAGGTCATCACGCGGATGCCAGATCTGCCAGACGACGATCACGCACAGGGCGATCACCATGAGTCCGCGGAGAACGACCGCAACGGTGAACCACTGGTCGGGGAGCCAGCGTCGTTCCGGATCGAGGAACAAGCTCATCCGAGGAACCCAGATCAGCGCGTCGATCGTCATCCAGGTCAGCAGCAGGCGGGTGTGCGGAACCGCCAGGACCGCGAGCGGAACCAGCCACAGCGAGTACTGCGGACTCCACACCTTGTTGACCAGTAGGAAGCCTGCCACGGCGAGGAACGCCAGTTGCGCCACCCGGGGGCGGTGGGGCGCCCAGATCCCGATCGCGGCGACCCCGGCGAGCACGGCAACCGTCAACCCCACCGACAGGGCGTTCAGAAAATCGATGTTCCATGTGAAACCAACGGTGTCGGCGAGGATTCGATAGATGGTGTCGGGGTCGGCAGATCGGTCGGCGTTGAAGCGGAAGAACTCCCACCACCCCGTGGGGTACGGGATGAGGACCGGCAGGTTGACCACCAGCCACGAGCCGGCGGCGGCCGCGGCGACCGCCCCGAACTCACGGACCTTGCCCGACCGCAGACACAGCACACCGAGCACCACCAGCAACAACGCGGGGTAGAGCTTGGCCGCGGTTCCGATGCCGATGGCCACCCCCGCAAGCCATGGCCGGTCCCGGGCCCACGCGAGCAGCGCCAGAGCGACTGCCGCCGTGGCGATGGCGTCGAAGTTGGTGAAGGCGTGCACCATCACCAGCGGCGAGAGCGCCGCCAGCCACACCGACCACATCCGCGTGCGGGCGGTCAGTGCGGTCGCCCAGATGGTGACCAGCCAGAACGCGGCCAGGGCGAGCGCGACGATGGTGAAGAACAGCACCACGTCGAGCGCCCCCGGGATGCCCCAGTTGGTCTCGGCCCACTTCCATCCGAGGGCCGCCTGCGCGGCGCCGTACATGAACATGCCGGTCAGGACCGGGTACTCCATGTATCGCTTGATCGTCTGGCCGTCGGAGTCCTGCTGGAACCAGAAGTCGCGGTAGGGCAGTGCGCCCTGGTTGAGTCGCTCCGCCCCGAACAGACTGATCACGTCCGAGTAGCAGAGATTGGTGAACTGGCGCTGGTCATCCCAGTCCAGTCGCATCTCGGCGCCGGGCCGCCCCGATGTCCCATCGTCGGGCGGGGCCTGCTGCAGACACCCGGCCTTGCCGAACCAGCCGAGCGCCAGTCCACACAGGGCCAGCGCGAACAGCACCCGCAGCGGGGTCAGGTGACGCGTGCGACCGATGACGGCATGCGCGCCCACCGGCCCGCCGACGAGGGAACTCGCCTCGCGGACAAGGTCGTCGCTGCGCGTCGGCAGGACACGTTCATCGTCGACGCGGAGATCGTCGGCGAGCGGTACGGGGCTGTCCCAGGCGGGGTCGGCGCCGGTCGTTGCGGGGCCCGGCGCCGAATCCTGGTCAGCCGATGGGCGGTTCAGGGACTCCTCCGCTGTCCCCATCACCGGGCTCACCGCCTCCTCCGCCGCCGCCACCGGGGTTGCCGCCGGCGTCGCCACCACCGGGGCTGCCGCCGTTGCCGCCGCCGTTGCCGCCGCCGTTGCCGCCACCGGTACCTCCCCCGTTACCCCCGCCGCCGCGCGGGGCGCCGGGGATCGGGATGGTCACGCCCGGGGCGAGGGTCAGGTTGCCGTCGCCGCCCTGGTCGGGGATCTCGAAGGTGGGTGCCGCGGGACCGCGGGAACGACGCGTCGGTTCGGCCGACGTGACGGGCGCCTCGTACGGGACGCCCACCTGGCCGCCGATGGCCTCGTCGGGCTCGGGGAACTGCTTGATCTCCTTGCCCTCGAGGGCGGCATCCATGGCCGACTTCCAGATCTGGGAGGGCAGACCGCTGCCGTAGATCGGCGCGCCGTTGTAGTTGGTCAGCGCCGTGCCGTCACTGGTGCCGACCCACACCGCGGTGGACAGCTGCGGGGTGTACCCGACCATCCAGGCGTCCTTGTTCTGCCCGGTGTCGCCGAGCTGAACCGTGCCGGTCTTCGCGGCCGACGGGCGCGAACCGAGGGACGAGTCGTAGAGCGAGTTGCCGTTGGAGTAGGCGGCGATGGGCTCGAGAGCGGCGGTCACGGTGTCGGCGACCTTCGCGGGGAACACACGCTTGCCCTCGTTCCTGCGTTCGTAGAGCACCTGGCCGTCGGAGTCGACGACCTTCTGCACGAAGTACGGCTCGTGGTAGACGCCCGACGCGGCGAGGGTCGCGTACGCCGAGGCCATGTCGATGACGCGAGACTGGTACTGGCCGAGCACCACACCGCCCTCGGGGGAGCCGTTGGCCTCCTGCAGGGTCTTCTCGATGTTGCCGAACGACTCTGCGACGCCGGCCTTGTGTGCGGCGTCGGCGACGGCCTGCGCGCCACCCTTCAGATCCATCATCAGCCGGTAGTAGACGGTGTTGAGCGACATCTTCATCGCGGTGGCGAGGTTGCAGCTGCCGCAGCTCTCACCGTCGGAGTTCTCGACGGTGAGCCCGCCCGTGGCCTCGAACGGTGCCGAGCTGTACGTCTTCGTCAGCGGGATGTCCTGTTCGAGCGCCGCGACGAGCGCGAACACCTTGAACGACGAGCCGGTCTGCAGCCCGGCCTGGGCGAGGTCCCAGCCGGACGGGTTGTCGCCGCCGTAGTAGCCGCGCACGCCGCCGCTCTGCGGATCGATCGACACCACCGATGCGCGCAGGTCGTCGGGTTCGCCGTTGAGCTCACCTTCGGGGCACTTGTAGATCTTGTTCTTGCGGCACGCCGACTGCACCGCCGCGTTCTGTACCTGCGGATCGATCGTCGTGCTGATCTTCAGACCGCCGGTACGCAGCTGCTTGTCGGTGATGCCGATGCGGTCGAGCTCACCGAGCACCTGACGCTTGATCAGTCCGTTGGGGCCGGGCGTCTCGTCGGTGTCGGTGACCCGCGCCTTGATCGTCTTCGGGAACACCGCGTTGTCGGCCTGCTGCTGGGTGATGGCGCCGGTCGCCACCATGCCCTCCAGCACATAGCGCCAGCGGGACTCGGTGACCTCGCGGTTGGAGTCGGGGTCGTAGTACGACGGCGCGCGGATGACGGCCGAGAGCAGTGCCGCCTCCTCGAAGGTCAGCGGGTTCCTCTCGGCGCGACGCTTGTCGGTGATCGACTTGTTGAAGTACTTCTGGGTGGCGACGGCGATGCCGTAGGCGCCGCGACCGAAGTAGATGGTGTTGAGGTAGGCCTCGAGGACCTTCTCCTTGGACCAGCCGTGCCGGTCGTTCATCTTCGCGGCGATCGCGAGTTCTTTGAACTTGCGATCGAAGCTGCGTTCGTCACCGACGATCGCGTTCTTGACGTACTGCTGGGTGATCGTCGAACCACCGCCGGCGGTCTGGTTGCCGGTGATCTGCCCGATGACCGCGCGGGACAGTCCGCGCGGCGAGAAACCGTTGTTGGTCCAGAACTCGCGGTCCTCGGCGGCGACGATCGCCTGTTTCATCGTCTCGGGGATCTCGTCGAACGGCACGACGGTGCGGTTGCCGTCCGGTGAGGTGATGTCGGCGAGAGTTCGACCCGAGGTGTCGACGATGGTGGCCTTCTGGCTCACGTCGGGTTCGGGGATCTCAGCCGTGAAGTAGGTGAACGCGAAGGCCACGATCAAGACCAGGACGATCGCCGGGACGATCGCTCCGACAATGCCCAGCGCCCACGCGAACCGGCGGTGCCGGGTTGCCATCGTGTTCCTGCTGTCCTGACCGCCACCGTTGCGTCCGGGACGGGTTCCCGTTCCCCGCGGTGTGGGCGAAGAACCATGCGCCTCGCTCATCGTCCACCTTCCTACCGGGCTGCGCGGGCTCACGCGCCGCGAACCACGGTTACCTTCTCGAGCCTTGTGCCACTCCACTTTGACAGCACGCGCGTCACCTGGGCAAAAGCACGCAGTCGACGCGCTACTTGGCCACGCGTCGAGAGCGGCGCGTGGTCTGCGGCGGCAGCCCGGCAACGTATGACTGCACCAAATGGTTCCAACTGCAGGTTCGGCACACCTCGACCACGTGTACCGAGAACTCCTCGGCGGTGGTTGCCAGGCGGGCGATCTCCTCGGTGCTGCGCGCCGAGCCACTCACCTGGCCGAGCCGATCGCCGAACACCCACGACACGAGCGTGACCTGCTCTTTCCGGCAGATCGGGCACATCGTGGCACTTGTCCGACCGTGGAACTTTGCCGCACGCAGAAGGTACGGACTCGCATCGCAGACCTCGGCCACAGCAGCCCGGCCCGCGTGGACCGCGGACAGCCGAGCGCGCCGCTGCAGGGCGTAGTCGACGATCTGGCGTTGCACGGCTTTCAGGGTACGTGGTCGCACGGTTCGGGTCGGCGCGAGGCGTACCGGCTCGGTACGGCCCGGGCACGGAGACTCTTGTCACTCCCCCGACCGACCTCCTCGTGGACACGGTTATATCGGTGCGATACATTGGCAAACACATCGGAGCGAGGTGTCGGGACGTCAGAGCGTACCGACACAGCGCACGATCCAACAGCGGCGATCACGTCGACGGCACCGGAGGGGGTGAGGCAAGTGCTCGAACTCGCGATTCTCGGGTTGCTTCTCGAATCCCCCATGCACGGCTACGAGTTGCGCAAGCGACTCACCGGCCTGCTCGGCGCCTTTCGCGCGTTCTCGTACGGTTCGCTCTACCCGACGCTGCGTCGCATGCAGGCCGACGGCCTCATAGACGAGCCGGAAACGCCGCTGGGCGCGAAGGTGCGGCGGGGTCGGCGGGTCTACCAGCTCACCGATGCCGGCCGGGTCCGGTTCGCCGAGCTGGTGGCCGACACCGGACCGCAGAACTACACCGACGACGGTTTCGGTGTGCATCTGGCGTTCTTCAGCCGAACCCCCGCGGTCGCGCGCATGCGCATCCTCGAGGGCCGGCGCAGGCAGGTCGAGGAACGTCGCGAAGGTTTGCGTGAGATCGTCGGACGCTCCAACCGCGCCGTCGATCGCTACACCCGTCAGCTGCATCAGCTCAGCCTGGAGTCCAGCGAACGAGAAGTGCGCTGGCTCAACGAGCTGATCGCCGCGGAGAGTTCCCAGCAAGACGGGGTGCCCGGTCCGTTCGACGACAACGGATTCCGGGACGGCCAGTTCGACGACGAACTCGCCGAAGCCCAACAGTCACAGGGCCGTTCGGCGTCGAAGACCGACTCCGGCCGATCCGCTGACGACTATCAAGAACCCGACTCGACGCCGAGCCGGGACGAACAGCTCGGGAAACCCGAGCAATTGAAAACACCGGTTGCGCAGCGAACGACTGCGATGCCGCGAGAAGAAGGAGAACCCGACCATGGGTGAGCCCAATAAGGTGCGCGTGGCCATTGTGGGCGTAGGAAACTGCGCTTCATCCCTGGTGCAGGGCGTGCAGTACTACAAGGACGCCGACGAGAACGCCAACGTTCCCGGCCTGATGCATGTGAAGTTCGGCAAGTACCACGTCCGCGACGTCGAGTTCGTCGCCGCGTTCGATGTCGACGCCAAGAAGGTCGGCTTCGACCTGTCCGACGCGATCTTCGCCAGCGAGAACAACACCATCAAGATCGCCGACGTGCCGCCGACCGGTGTCACCGTCCAGCGCGGACACACCCTCGACGGTCTCGGCAAGTACTACCTCGAAACCATCACCGAGGCAGACGGTTCCGGCGTCGACGTGGTCCAGACCCTCAAGGACAACGAGGTCGACGTCCTCGTCAGCTACCTCCCGGTCGGCTCCGAGCAGGCCGACAAGTTCTACGCACAGTGCGCCATCGACGCGGGCGTCGCCTTCGTCAACGCGCTGCCCGTGTTCATCGCCTCGGACCCGGAGTGGGCCCAGAAGTTCGCCGACGCCGGCGTCCCGATCGTCGGCGACGACATCAAGAGCCAGGTCGGCGCCACCATCACCCACCGCGTGATGGCCAAGCTGTTCGAGGACCGCGGCGTCACGCTGGACCGCACCTACCAGCTCAACGTCGGCGGCAACATGGACTTCAAGAACATGCTCGAGCGTGAGCGACTCGAATCCAAGAAGGTCTCCAAGACCCAGGCCGTCACCTCCAACCTCACCGGCGCGCTCGCCGGCAAGGTCGACGACAAGAACGTCCACATCGGACCGTCGGACCACGTCGCGTGGCTCGACGACCGCAAGTGGGCCTACGTCCGCCTCGAAGGCCGCGCCTTCGGTGACGTGCCGCTGAGCCTCGAGTACAAGCTCGAGGTCTGGGACTCCCCCAACTCGGCCGGCATCATCATCGACGCCGTGCGCGCCGCCAAGATCGCCAAGGACCGCGGCATCGGCGGACCGATCCTCCCGGCATCGGCCTACCTGATGAAGTCCCCGCCGGAGCAGCTCGCCGACGACGTCGCGCGCAAGCAGCTCGAGGAGTTCATCATCGAGGCCTGAGCCTCGTAGGTCTGCCGAAGACAACTTCGTCCCCGTGGGGATTCGTGAGGTTCACCCCTCCGATTCCCGCGGGGACGTTGTCGTCGCGGCAGAAGTCGCGGCGTGCAATCGGGGTTGTCCCCCACAGACATCGTCGACTCACGGGACACGTGCGCGGCGGCTCGGCAGATACGCCGATCGTTCGGACCGTACACACCCGCGGCCTGCCCCGCTGAGAGAACCCGCAGGTCATCCGGTCAACTAGGTGACCCTCACCCACCCTTCACATAGAGTGTTGTCGGTTGCTCCGAATGCCTCTCGTAACTCGGGCGCATCGGACATCACCAGACCACGTACCAACAGAAAGGCACATCTCATGGGCGTGAGCCTGAGCAAGGGTGGCAATGTCTCGCTGAGCAAGGAGGCACCGGGACTCACCGCGGTGTCGGTCGGCCTCGGCTGGGACATCCGCACCACCACCGGCACCGACTTCGACCTCGACGCCAGCGCCATCGCGCTCGGTACCGACAAGAAGGTCGTCTCGGATCAGCACTTCGTCTTCTTCAACAACCTGCGTTCGCCGGACGGCTCGATCGAGCACACCGGCGACAACCTGACCGGTGAGGGCGAGGGCGACGACGAGGTCATCAAGGTCGACCTCGCCGGTGTTCCGCCGAACATCGACTCCATCGTCTTCCCCGTCTCGATCTACGACGCGGATGCACGCTCGCAGTCCTTCGGTCAGGTCCGCAACGCGTTCATCCGCGTCGTGAACCAGGCAGGCGGCGCCGAGATCGCCCGCTACGACCTCAGCGAGGACGCCTCGACCGAGACCGCCATGGTCTTCGGTGAGCTGTACCGCAACGGTGCGGAATGGAAGTTCCGTGCCGTCGGCCAGGGTTACGCGTCGGGGCTCGCGGGCATCGCCCGCGACTTCGGCGTGAACGTCTGAGTCCTGGCTCACACCGGCTGATCCCCGTGAATGCCGCACCTTCTCCTAGAGTGGGTGCGGCATCCGCGTGTCTGTGTACGTCCCCGACGATGCCGTCGGCGGTCGGCCCTCTGCATCTCTAGAAAGGCCACCAACCAGTGGTAGTACGAATATTCGGCCTCTCGGTCGTCGTGACGATCGTGTCGCTGATCATCGCGTTTCTCTACGGCGGTGTCGAAGCACTGATCCTGACGGCCATCCTGGGCGTCTTCGAGATCTCGCTCTCCTTCGACAACGCGGTCATCAACGCGACCATCCTGCGCAGAATGAGCGAGTTCTGGCAGAAGATGTTCCTCACCATCGGCATCCTGATCGCAGTCTTCGGTATGCGGCTGGTGTTCCCGCTGGTCATCGTGTGGCTCGCGTCGGGCCTCAATCCGGTGGATGCGCTCGACCTCGCCCTGAACCCGCCGCCCAACGACGCGGCGTACTTCGCGAACGGTGACCCGAGCTACGAGACGATCATCACCGACGCGCATCCGCAGATCGCGGCATTCGGCGGCATGTTCCTGCTGATGCTGTTCCTCGGTTTCTTCTTCGAGCAGAAGGAGATCACCTGGCTGTCGTGGATCGAGCGTCCTCTCGAGCGCATCGGCAAGCTCGAGATGCTCGAAGTCGTCATCGCCATCACGCTGCTCGTGCTCACCGCGACCTACATCGCTCCTGCTGACGAACGATCGACGGTCATGATCGCCGGTGCTCTCGGCATGATCACCTACATCTTGGTCAACGGCCTCGGCGAGTACTTCAACGTCGAGACCGAAGTAAATGACGACGCAGTGGAGCCGGGTACCGACGCCGCCGAGAAGGTGACGCTGGACAAATCCAAACCCGGACAGCCTGCCTCCGAGACGACCAAAGGCCGTTCCGGACCGTCAGGCCTGGCCAAGGCGACCGGTAAGGCAGGCTTCTTCCTGTTCCTCTACCTCGAGGTGCTCGACGCATCGTTCTCGTTCGACGGTGTCATCGGCGCGTTCGCCATCACCGCCGATCCGATCATCATCGCCCTGGGCCTCGGTCTCATCGGCGCGATGTTCGTCCGCTCGCTCACCGTCTACCTGGTGCGCAAGGGCACGCTCTCGGAGTACGTCTACCTCGAGCACGGCGCCCACTGGGCCATCGGCGCGCTGGCGTTCATCCTGCTGTACTCGATCGGCACCCATGTGCCGGAGATCATCACCGGTCTCATCGGCGTGGCACTGATCGTCGCAGCGCTGCTCTCCAGCATCGTCCGGCGTAACCGACTCGCGGCCAAGGGCCAGGAGGACAGGGTCAACATCTGACCCCCGCAAGGACACAACGAACTGCGCCGCAGATCCGAAAGGATCTGCGGCGCAGTTCTTTCTGTGCCCGAGGACGGATCAGCCCTGCTGCTGACCCAACTGCTGGCTGATCTGCTGGTTGATCTGCTGCAGACTCGGCACCGTCATTCCGGGCAGATGCCCCTGGATGGTGCGCAGCACAGACGTGTCGTCGCGGACCTTCTCGCTCGATTGGACGAGAACCGTTCCGCTACCGGTGAAGTCGAACTGTCGCTCCTCCCCGGAGTTGAGGCCCATCCGCCGGCCGGCGGCCGCGATGAAGCTGTTGACCCATGCCTCGTCGTAGTGATGGCTCGGCGACGGACAATCCGACCAGCCCACGAGGGCTTCGGGGTCGACGCGCACGGGCGGTTCGACGAACATCACCGGCCCGTTCGACGAGGCGAGGAACTTGCCGGTGCCGATGAGCGTGAGGAACCCGGGGACGATCGACTGGTTGAGCGACAGACTCGGCTGGAACGCCAGCAGATTGGCCGCGCGGATGGTGAGGTTGCCGTCGTCGAGGTCGTAGGCGTTGATGTCGTATCCGCGGTCACCGATGATCAGCTTGCCCTGCCCCTCGACGACGACGTAGTCGCCGAGATACAGCGGGGCGGAAAACTGCTGGGCGACCATCTGGAGCACACTGCCCTGCAGCCCCTGCGTCAACGCGGTGAACTGCATCTGTCCGTAGTAGGCGATCATCGCGCCCTTGGACATGAACCACGGCTGGGACACGTCGATGCAGAACGAGTAATTGTTGTCCGGCACATTGTCATCCGCGGGCAGGCTCATCGGATTCCACACGGTGTTGAGTTGGCTCACAGCTTCTCCTCCGATGCCTGCACGTAGACGATGCCCTGTCCGGAGCACTCCAATTGCATTGCCTCGCCGCCCGAACGGCCGACGTTGCGCCAGCTCATGGCCGATCGCAGACTGGTGTCGACCTGACCGGCCGAACCCACGAACGCCTGCGGGTCGACGGTGACGGGCGGCTTCTGGGGAGACACCTCCAGTTCGAAGATCCCGCCGTGCCCCAGCATCACTGCCGTACCGGGACCGGAGAGCTGCGTCGTGAACATCCCCTGGCCGGTGACCGCGCCGGCCGCCGCGGACCGCAGCGCGCCGAACAGTCCCCCGCCACCCCCGCCACCGTTCCCCTGCGAGGCGACCGAGACCACCGACGCCTGCAGGTTGGCCGAGTACGCCAGCAGGCGCGACGCCTCGACGCGCATGATCCCGCCGACAGACCCGAGATCCACCACGTGGACCTCGATACCGAGGAAGCCGTAGTGCACCTCGCCGTTGCCCTGCGCGATCATCGTCGACTCGTGTTCGCCTGCGAGCATGCGTCCGGCCATGCCGCCCATCGCTCCCAGACCTGGCATACCGCCGCCCATTCCGCCTGCTCCCGCGATCTGGTGCGGCTGGAAGTGCACGTTGCCCTTGTAGAAGAGCATCGCCCCACGGCGCGCGATCACCGGACCGCTGCGGCCGATGTCGACGCAGACGACTTTGCTGTTGACCTTGGTGAACATCTCGCGTTACCTCGCCCTCACCGCTCGGCAGGTTGGATCGACACGACGCCGCTGCCATCCCAGCGCAACGAGAACGCCTCGCCGCTGCCCTGTCCGAGGGCCGAGCGCCACGAGACGTCGGTGACGAAGGACTGGCTCAATTGTCCTCGCGCGCAGACGAATGCGTCGGGATCGACGACCAGCGGGTACTGCAGTGACACCTCGAGATGGATCAGCGGCCCCCCATTGGAGAGCAGGGCGATCTGACCGTGCCCGGTCACTGTCGTGGTGAACAAACCCTGCCCCGACGACGCCCCTCGCAGACCCGCGAAGGTCACGTTGGTCTGCAGATTGCCGTTGAGCACCATCAGTTGCTGGGACTCCACCTGCAATGTCTCGTTGTTCAATTCGATGATCGTCGTCTCGGCCGCGTTGTGGGCGAAGTAGACGACGCCGCTGCCCGCGGCCTCCATCAGCGACAGGGCCTCGCCGGTTGCGCGCTGCTTGAGCCCCGCCAGCACGCCGTCGCCACCCCCGAAACCCGCCGACTTGAACGTGACCTGGCCCTCATAGGCCACCATCGACCCGCTGATCGCGCGGACCGCGGTGTTGTTGAGCCTGGCCTCGACCACGCGTTTGGAGCGTTGTACCAACTGCATTCGACGTGCCTCTCTCGCGCCGCGGGGAGGCCGCCACCCGGTCTCCCTCGTCTGGTCCTCGACTCGGCCCGAGAGCCGCTCGATCCACCGGCCATCCCCGCACACCCCGGCAGCCCGCACCCGATCACGTCCCGGCCGGTCTCCGCCACAAGTCCGGAATCCGGCCTCATACGGAGATGAAAATAGCCGATAGCATCGTGTGGTGCCCGGAAACTTCGTACGTCGATGGTTCGGGGACGATTCACGCACGAAATCCGCACCACCTGCATCATCGGAACAAATGACAGCGGCGTTCCTGGAGGCCGAGTCCGTCCTCGCCGACATCGATCAGGCCGTGCGCGTGGCAGCCTCCAGAGACCCCCGTTCACAGCTGCGGGCCGCGTGGTCGGCACTGCGCGAGCAGCACGCCGCGGCCACCGCCGACTACCTCGAGCTGGTGTCGCCGCCCGAGGGCACCCGTGTGCGCGCGCAGCAGTACGAGCGAGCCACCGAAGCGCTGCGCACCGTAACCGCGGCGATGAGGCGGTTCGCCGAGGTGAACGCAGACCCGCTCGAACGGGCCCGGGCAAACCTCCGCGCGGCGACGGCCGGGGACCACGAGGCACGGGTGGCGGCTCATCGGTCGCTGTCCGCCCTCGAGAACGCATCTCCGGCTGTCGGCCGGCTTCGGTCTGTGTCGTTGGCCACCGAAGCCCTCGACCGCGCATTGACAGTATTCGAACAGAGTACGGACATCCTCGACCGCCAGACGGCGGCGGCGGCGGTGGTCGCGGCGGCCCGGCGACTCGAACAACTCCTCGCCGAGGCGCCCGACTTCGCCGACCGCGCCCGTCGCGTCATCCGGTCGGTGGAGACACGTCGCAACGCCATCTCGACGCGCAGCGAACAGGTTCCCGACACGCTGTCGGCATTGCGGCGCGAGTTCAGTGCCGAATGCTCTGTGGACCTGCAGCGCAACGGAATTCTCGTCGACGAGCGGTTGGCCGAGGCCGACGCCGAGCTCGCCACCGCCCGCTCGCTGCTCGATGCGGCGCCCGACCAGGCGATCGAGCAGGCCGAGGCCGCCCGGGAGGATCTGGCCGTGGCCGAACAGTCCGTCGACGCCGTTCTGGACCGGCTCCGGGTCCTGCGCGAGGTTCGTGCCGATCCGCAAGGCGCCGAACAACGCGTCCGATTCCGACTCCGCGACGCTCAACTGTTTGCCGTCAATCACACGCTGGTTGACGAATGGGGTTCGGTCCTCGATGCTCAGGCCGACCGGATCGAGCGTGCGAAGCGAGACCTCGATCGTGTCCACCCCGACTACTGGGCGTACCTCACGCAGCTGCGGGCGGTGGACGACCGGATCACCGAAATCGTTTCCCGGATGAGAGGACAGGTGGCCGCGCGATGACCACCACGGCACGCCACGAGGGACCCGGGCTGGAACCCGGGCAGATCAGGCATTTCGATCATCTGGGACTCCACGCGAGTGAACTGCTCTTCCACCGGCATCCCGAGTCGATCGACTCGAGCTGGCCCGCACACCGGCTCGCCGTCGCGTTGGGGGCCACGCTCTACGTGCCGGCGACGCGGCCAGACCTCGCCGAGGTGATCCGCAGACGACGCGCGGGAGGCGTTATCTCGATGGTCATCGACCTCGAGGATGCGGTCGCCGACGACGAGGAGGCGCAGGCGATCGACCACGCGGTCACCGCCCTCCGTGACATCGCCGAGAATCCCGGCCGGCCCATGCTCCTGTTCGTCCGGCCGCGCGCCGCCGACCGGATCATGCCGATCGCCTCGGCCCTCGGTCCCACGTCCGTTCTGACCGGTTTCGTGATTCCGAAGTTCAACTCGGACAACGCACACGATGCGTTGGACGCAGTCCGGGAGGCCGGCAAGGTGCTCGGCCATCACCTGTGGATGATGCCGGTCCTGGAATCCGCGTCGGTCGTGCACCGAGAGACCCGCGACGAAGAGCTCGCGGCGATCGCGTCGGTGCTCGCCGCGAACCGTGAACATGTCCTCGCGGTGCGCATCGGCGCCACCGACATCTGCGGATACTTCGGCATCCGACGCGACCGCGACCTCACGATCTACGACGTCCGGGTCGCCGCCGACGTGATCGCCGCGATCGTCAACCACCTCGGGCGCAGTGACGAATCGGGCTTCGTCGTGACCGGGCCGGTGTGGGAGTACTTCGCCGATCACGAGCGACTCTTCCAACCGACGCTGCGGCACACCCCTTTTCGTGAGAACGATGCGGTCTATTTCCGGCAGCAGCTGGTCAGCCGCGACATGGACGGCCTCCTGCGTGAGATCACTCTCGACCGCGCCAACGGCCTGCACGGCAAGACCGTCATCCACCCCGCACACGTGGCGGCGGTACACGCATTGTCGGCCGTGACCCACGAGGAGTACCACGACGCGCTCGACATCCTCGCCGGCGAGTCGGGCGGGGTGCGGGCGTCGTCGTACCGGAACAAGATGAACGAGGCGAAACCACACCGCAACTGGGCGTTGCGGGTGATGGACCGGGCGGCGGCGTTCGGCGTGACGCGTCAGGGCGTTTCCTTTGTCGATGTCCTCACCGCACTCGCGAACCCGGGATCGGGGCCCGCGTGAACACCTCTGTCGCCCGTGACACCGATTGGGTGACACAGAATTTCGGCGTCGCAATCGAGTCCGTCGACGGTGGGCACCCCGATCACACGGTTCACGATCTGGTCATGCTCGGCCTGCGCCGCAATCGCCGGCGCGCCCACCTGTTGGTGTCGACCGTGTTGGGCAAGCACATCCCGACGCCGCCGTCCGCCGTCCGCGGTGCGGCCGACGACCTGGGCTCGGCGATCATCGAGCGGATCGGCGCCGACGCCGCGCGCGACGCAATCGTCTTCGGCTTCGCCGAGACCGCCACCGGACTCGGACACTGTGTCGCCGAGCGACTCTGCGCCTCGCGTTACCTCCATTCGACGCGCCGCAGGATGCCTGGGGTGACCGTGTCCGGCACCTTCGAGGAAGGACACTCCCACGCGACGACGCACCTGCTGCAACCGAGCAACCCGGAGTTCCTCGACGCCACCACCCCCGAGGAGACCCTGATCCTCGTCGACGACGAGGTCTCGACGGGCAAGACCGCGCTGGGCGCCATCGCGGCGATCATCGCCGCGCGGCCACGTACGCGTTTCGTCGTGGCGTCGCTGGTGGACATGCGTACTCCCGCTCAGCGCTCCGACTGTGATACCGCTGCAGCCGATCTCGGCGTCGAAGTTGCCTACGTCGCGCTCGCTTCCGGCTCCATCGCGCTGCCGCCGAACCTCCTCGACGATGTGTGGGCACTGGAGTCCGGGGACCTCAATCCCTCGGCGCCACACCGCGGCGACGTCACGATGGTGCCCGTCGAGTGGCCGACCTCGGTGCCCGACGGCGGTCGGCACGGATTCCTCCGGACTGATACCGAGGCCTTCCGCCAGGCGGCCGATGCCGCCGCCGACACGCTGGCCACCCACCTGGACCCGCAACGGCCCGTCGTCGTGCTCGGTCACGAGGAGCTCATGTACGCGCCGCTGTGCATCGGCGAGCGTCTTGCCTCCGTCGGCTTCGAGACGAGGTATCAGACAACCACCCGGTCGCCCGCCCAGGTCCACGACGTGACCGGCTATCCACTCCGACGCGGATTCCGTTTCCCCGCACCGGAGTCCGATCCACATGCCCCCAGATACGTCTACAACGTCGCCACCCCGGCGGCACCCGATCCGCAGGTGGTGCTGGTCGTCGACTCCCCTGCCGACACCGCCGAACTCCACGCGCCGGGCGGGCTCATCGATGTCCTCACCGACGCCGGGCACCCCGTGACCGTGGCCGTACTCCCGGCGACCGGCCAGTCCGCCCTCGCCCGGGCCCGGCAGGCGGCGCGGTGATGGACATCGTCACCACCACGCCGCCGCTTCGCGGGCCGCAGTTCGGGTCGTACGCCCCCGACGAGGTGACCTGGCTGCTGAAGGATCTGTCCGAGGTCGCACTCGAAGCCGATCTGCGCGAAAGGGAGCGCCGTATCCAATCCGGCAAGGCCCACTACGCCGAATCGCTGCCGATCGAGTACCAGCCGGGCCGGGAGTACCAGGACCTGTTCCACGCGACGCTGCGGTCATCGGCACAACGCCTCGCCGAGGCTGTCGGCGTCGTGGCGGAACTGATTCTCGCCGAACGACATACGTCGCCGACACTGGTGTCGCTCGCACGCGCCGGGACCCCGGTCGGGATCCTGATCCGGCGATGGATGGCCTCGATGCACGGCGGGGACCCACGTCACTACACCATCTCGATCGTTCGTGGTCGCGGAATCGACACCGTCGCACTGGATCACATCCTGGAGCGGCATCCCGCCGAATCGGTCGTCTTCGTCGACGGCTGGACCGGCAAGGGCGCGATCCAACGCGAGTTGACCGCGGCGCTCGACGACTATGCGAGTGTCGCCGGCCGCCCGCGGTTGCACGACGAGCTGGCCGTACTCGCCGACCCCGGATCCTGCACCACCCTGTTCGGTACGCGTGACGACTTCCTGATCGCCTCTGCGTGCCTGAACTCCACGGTCTCGGGACTGGTGTCGCGCACGGTGCTCAACGCCGATCACATCGGTCCGGGAGAATTCCACGGCGCCAAGTTCTATCGCCATCTCACCGACTTCGACGTCTCGGGTGTACTGCTCGACACCGTGAGTGCCGAGTTCGGTGCCGTCGCCGAGCGCGTCGCCGCCACACTCGCCGGCATGACACCCGAGATGCGCAGACCCACCTGGTCGGGATGGCGATCGGTGGAACACCTCCAGACCGAGTACGGCCTCTCGTCGATCAACCTGGTCAAACCCGGTGTGGGTGAGACCACCCGCGTACTGCTGCGCCGGGTGCCGTGGCGCATCCTGGTCCGCGACGCGGACCTGCCCGAACATCGCCACATCCGGCTCCTGGCCGCCGAACGCGATGTGCCCGTCGAGGTCTCGCCCGGCCTGGGGTATTCCTGCGTCGGGCTCATCAAGGAGGACGCGTGAACGCCCTGGTCGCCACCGACCTCGACCGGACGATGATCTACTCGCGAGCCGCGATGGGTGAGGCCCAGTTCGCCGCGCTCGACACAGTCTGCGTCGAGATCTACCAGAATGCACCGTTGTCGTACATGACCACCACCGCCGTCGAACTGATGACCCGCCTGGCCGTCGAGGTGACCGTGGTCCCGACGACCACACGTACGCCCGCCCAGTACGAGCGCATCTCTCTACCGGGAGGCCCGTTCCGGTACGCGGTGGTCAGCAACGGCGGGCGCATCCTGGTCGACGGGGCCGATGACCCGTTGTGGCGCAGCCACGTCGAGGAGTCCGTCGCGGCCTCGGGCGCCACTCTCGAGGAGATCCTGGCCGAACTGCGTGGCCGCATCGACGAGACGTGGGTGAGTTCGCTGCGGACCGCCGACGACCTGTTCTGCTACCTCGTCGTCGACCCGAGAGCGCAACCACCGCAGTTCCTGCCGGCATGGCACGACTGGTGTGCCGCACGCGGATGGACGGTGTCCCAGCAGGGCCGGAAGATCTACGCGACACCCCGACCGGTGACCAAGTCATCGGCGATCGCCGAGGTCCGCCGACGCCTCCTCGACGACGGGACCCTGCAGCCCGGCGCCGAGCTGTACGCGGCGGGCGACGGCTGGCTGGACACCGACCTGCTGCTCGTCGCCGATCATGCGATCCGCCCGCGACACGGAGAACTGGAACTACTCGGCTGGTCGGCACCGGGGCTCGCCGTGACCGAAGAGACCGGTGCGCTCGCGGGAGTCGAGATCCTCCGGTGGTTCGGCGAGCGCTGCGGGCTCGGGCGCGCCGAACCCGCGGGAATCCGGGAGCGCTGATCAGCTCGGCATGGGGCCCAGGACGTCGGAGTGGCCGTGCCGGCGACACCAGCTGATCAGATACCGCGCGTGGAGACCGCACCACCGGTAGACGGCCGCCTGCGTCATCGGCAGTCCCGGTCCGTGCTCGCCGCGCGCGGTGATGATCGGGCCGAGGTAGTGACTGGTCACCTTGTTGGCGGTGTTCGGTGAGACCTTGGCTGTCCGCGCGAGCGATGCGTTGTCGGCGGCGTTACCCGAGGCGATCGCCCCGGCGAGTCGGCCGGCGGTCTGCCCGCGCCGACCGGTGAGCAGTTCGTAGAGTGGCGGCCGGCTTCGGACCCCCGGCGCCTTGTCCGGCAGGCCTTGCCCCAATGCCACCGCACGCACCACATTCACCAGAGTCGCGAAACCGTCGGACTTCGCGATCACCCCGGCGACCTCGTCCCGCAACCGCGCCTCGTCGATGTGGTCGACTTCCATGTCATGCCCCTGGGTGGCCAGGATCACGGGCGCGCGACGATCGTGCTTGTCCAGCGCGTCGATGACGTCGAGACCGTCGAATGTCCACTCGATGTCGGCACGGTTCCAGATCAGGTCCGCCACCACCACGTCGAACCGGACGTTGCCCGCGACGCTGCGGGTGAACTCGTTCTCACCCGTCGCGACCGTGACCGCAGCGTCCTCGAGAGCACTCTGCAGTGGCCCTGCCACCACGTGTCCCAGAGGTGAGGCGACGAGCACTCGCAAACGGTTTGGCACGGTGCGATTCTGCCCGATATCTCCGATTCATGCGCGATCACGCTTCCGATTGAGTGTTTTACGGAGTTTCTGACCCGATTCGACACACATCTGGTCCCGAAACCCGCTGACTTCCGGGCCGATGTTCGCAAGGCTGAACAAGTAGACGCGGAAGCGGATCCGTTCCATCCCGCGTCGGGATCGCAAGCAGAGTCGATCGCAGCCGAGCAGCGCCGCGCCATCGTCATCGATGCGCGCACGCCGAGTCGAATGTCGACCCAGGAGGACCGCGACGTGTCTGTACCCCTCAACGAGATCGACCATCCGTCTTCTCGCACCGGGCACACGTCCGCCGGGCAACGGCGTCCGTCCAGAACGGCCCCGACAACTGCGACGGCACGCCTGGCTGCCGTCGTGGCCGAGGGAGACATCTTCGACGCCGCGCTCGTCGCCCTCGTGGAGACCTCCGGGTACAGCGCGGCCCTGATCGAACCCGCCCAGCTCCCCGCCCTTCGCGATCCCGCCGTCCTGCTCGTGCGTTCCGCGGCGATGCTCGGTTTCGCTCGGCGGTTGCCGATGTTGCGAACCGTGAGGGTTGTCCTCGTCGGCGACGGCGTTGCAGGTTATGACCACATCCGCATCTCCCCGCGGGCACCCGATGCTCAGGGCGCGCTCCTCAACGCACTCGCCACCACGATCGGCCCGCCGCCGCCCTCCACGCCGGTCGCGCCGGTCAACCGGGTGCGCGTCACCGAACGCGAGCAGGAGATCCTGACGACCTACACACTCGGTGCCACGTTGCGGCAGACCTCGCGGGAACACCAGATCGCCGAGAGCACGGTCCGCGAACACTATCGTCGCGTCGTCCGTCGCTACGAGGAGGCCGGCCGTCCCGTCGGCAACAAGGCGCAACTACTTCTGGAGTTCATGGCCGACGGGTGGGTACGCCCGTGAGGCGTACCTCGGGCCGTCTCTGAACCGGAGGGACCTAAGGCCCACGACTCCGCCCGACGATCGGCACAGACTGAGGAAATGCGGCCGGATTCGGGCAAATACCACCCCACGCTCACCGCGCATGGCCGACGACCCTGGCCAGCATGGGTTCTCGCCCTCATCGAGGGCTTTGTGGCGTACCAGGCGATCAGCGGGGGCCTCGCCCTGATCGACGACCGGTGGGTGATGCCCCGAGAGTGGCTGCACAACACACCTTTCGACAACTGGACCGGTCCCGGACTACTGCTCATCGCCACAATCGCGGTTCCGCACATCCTGGCCGCGCTGGCCATCGTCGCCCCACCCGTCAGCGCACGACTCGCGAGTCTCGGCGGTCTGTTCGCCGGAGCGTCGTTGATCGTGTGGATTCTGCTGCAGGTCGCCTTTCTTCAGATCTTCTTCTATCTCCAGCCGGCGGTCGCGGTCATCGGCGTGATCGAGATCGCGCTGGCCGCCTGGTGGAGACATCTCGACCACCGCGTCGACGATCGGCGCGTCGAGCCGCTGGCACCGGCTCCGGGAACATCGAGCCGGACTCCCCGCGCGCCGCGTGACCTCGGCGATCGCAGCAGGTGAACGGTTGAACTGTCGCACCGTGGCACAGTGAGTATGTGCTGCTGCCGACCTTGACCCCCACCGCGCCGGACGACCCAGACGTGATCCGCATCGGCGGCGACCGTCTCTCACGCGAGGATCTGGTCGGCGCCGCGACCGCGGTGGCCGAGCGGATAGCGGGGGCGCGCACCGTCGCTGTCCTGGCCACCCCCACTGTCGACACCGTGCTCGCGCTGGTCGGCGGATTGATCGCAGGCGTGCCGGTGGTCCCGGTGCCGCCCGACTCCGGGCCACGCGAGTTCGAACACATCCTGGCCGATTCGGGCGCGCAGGCCTGGCTGGGACAGGGCCCGGCGGAGGCGACGCTGCCCGTCATCCCCGTCCGGCGATACGCGAAGTCGTGGCATCGTCACCCCGAACCGCACGCCGACTCGACGGCGCTGATCCTCTACACCTCCGGTACGACGGGGTTGCCCAAGGGCGTGCCGATCACCCGGCAGGCGATCGCCGAGGGACTCGATGCCCTCGCCGACGCCTGGCTGTGGACGGCCGATGACACACTGGCACATGGCCTTCCGCTGTTCCACGTACACGGCCTCATTCTCGGCGTGCTGGGTCCGCTCCGCCGGGGCGGACGGTTGATCCACACGGAGAAGCCGACCGCCGCAGGTTACGCGGCCGCCGCCGAGGCGGGCGCGAGCATGTTCTTCGGCGTACCGACGGTGTGGAGTCGCATCGCTGCCGAACCTGTTGCCGCACAGACGCTTTCCACTTCGCGTCTGCTCATCTCGGGCAGCGCTCCACTCCCGGTTCCCGTGTTCGAACGGGTGCAGGAGCTGACCGGACACCGGATCGTCGAACGCTACGGGATGACCGAGACGCTGATCACCGTGAGCACACGCGTCGACGGCGAGACCAGGCCGGGCTGGGTGGGACTTCCCCTGCCCTATGTCGAGACGCGTCTGGTGGAGTCCGGCGAACCGGTACCGCACGACGGCCAGAGTGTCGGCGATCTGCACGTACGCGGCCCGATGATGGCGTCGGGATACCTCAATCGCCCCGACGCCACCGCCGAATCATGGCTCGACGACGGCTTCTTCGCGACCGGCGACGTGGCTGTCATCGATGCCGACGGCATGCACCGCATCGTCGGGCGCCGTGCCACCGACCTCATCAAATCCGGCGGTTTCCGGATCGGTGCGGGTGAGATCGAGACCGTGCTGCTGGCGCACCCGGCAGTCCGCGAGGTCGCGGTGATCGGCGTCCCCGACGACTACCTCGGACAACGGATCATCGCCTACGTGGTCGGCGAGCCAGTCGCCGACACCGAACTCATCGAGTTCGTCGCGGGCGAGTTGTCCAACCACAAGCGGCCCCGGGAAGTCCGGTTCGTCGACTCGCTTCCCCGCAACGCCATGGGCAAGGTCCAGAAAAAGCTCCTGGGCTAGCGCCTACCCTCCCAGAAACCGCCCCCCAATAACCGCCCTGCACAGGGGCATCGACGACATATGGTCGTCGGGGCCCCTGTGGTGGGTGGAATGTGGGGCGGTTCTGCGTTCCCGGCCTGTCCACAACCCGGGCGCGCGTCCACACCCCCCGACACCGCGTCTCCCCGGGTCCCCGAACGCCCGACACTTGCGCGCATGGACTACGACCAGCTCATCGTCCGCTTCGGAGGCGTCGCGTCGGCGAACCAGCTCGTGAGTTGCGGGGAAACCCGCGCGGACATCCGACGCGCCGTCGAAGCGGGGGTGATCCGGCGGATTCGGCACGGCTGGTTCCAGCTGCCCGATGCCGATCCGGAGGTCGTGGCGGCGGTCGCCGACAATGCTGTGGTGTCGTGCGCGTCCGCCCTTCGACGCCATGGACTGTGGGTTCCGGAGCACCCCACCGAGTTCCACGCACGCGTGACACGGCATGAACGACGCCGCTCCCCCGACCGATGCCGACGCCATGGCCGTCCGACGCCGGCCCCCGCCGCCGTCGACGACGTCGCAACCGCCCTGCAGTACGCAGCGCGGTGCTTCGACAGGGAAGGGTTCATCATCCTGTGCGACTCCGCACTGCACCACGGCAGGCTGACCGTCGACGACCTGCGCGCGGAGTTCGCCCTCGCCCCGCTCTCCATCCGGACGGCCCTGGAGAAGTGCAATCGGCTCGCGGCGTCGGGAACCGAGACCGCGGCGCGATTACGACTGATCGGTGCGGGGCTTTCGGTGGAGGTCCAGCATCATGTGCCCGAGGTGGGCTGGGTCGACCTGCTCGTCGGCAACCGTCTCGCCATCGAGCTCGACAGCCTGGCCCACCACACCGGCGTCGACAACTACGAGACCGACCGTGTACGGAGCCGTAAGCTGATCTCGCTCGGCTACCGGCCGATACGCCTCACCTACGCGCAGGTCTTCCACGACGGGGAGAGGACCTACGCAGATATCGCCGCCACCGTCCGCAAGGGTTATCACCGCAGTCGAGGCGCCGGGGCGCCTCAAAAAACAACCCTCATCAGCGGCGTCGACGACGCATAGTCCTCGGTGCGGCTGCTGAGGGTGGTTTTTGGGGTTGCGCTCAGTTGGTCCACGCCCGTTCGCCCATCCAGTCGGTGATGACGCCGACCGCCTCCTTCAGACGCGGGATCTGCTCGCGACCCGAGTAGTAGTGCGTCGCACCGGAGATGGTGTGAAGTGTCTTGTCGGGATGGCCCACCGCGTCGAACAACCGGTGGGTGTGGCTGGGTGTGCACGCGTTATCCGCGGAGTTGCCGATGACCAGTGTCGGTACTTCCAGATCCGCCGCGCAGCGCGGCCCGTCGCCGTGCGCGTCGTCGTAGCTCCACTGCGACAACCAACTCCGCAGAGTGGTGAAGCGTGCGAGTCCCACCGGACCCATGTTGACGATGCGCGGATCGCCGAGGTAACAACCGAGTTCGCGGTCGCTGGGGTCGACGGAGAGGTCCAGCCACCGCGGGTCCGCCATCGTGCCGTGGACGATGAAGCCGCGCTCCATCAACGGTTCGCCGCGCCCTCGCAGATCGGCGAGTTGTTCCTTGACCCATGCCGTGATCCGGCGGTTGCGGTCGATCTGCGCGGCACGGTACCGCTCGAGGAACTCGGCCGTATAGGGCGGCTGGTTGGGGTTGGCCGGATTGTAGAGGTCCAACTCCGGGTCGCGCTTGTCCGGATCGGTCTCGTCGAGGATCGACGGGTCCATCCACTCGGTGAGCGTTCCGTGCCGGGATACGTGTGCGGCCAACAACATCATTCCGTCGGCGGCCGGGAGATCGAGTTCGGTGAGGTCGGGCGGCTCGCCGGCCGGGGTCTGCGTCACCGTCGCGTGCTGTGCCTGCTGTTGGTAGTACAGCGACAGCGCACCGCCACCACTCCAGCCGGCCAGGATCACCTTCTCGTAGCCGAGCCGTTCACGTGCATCCTTCACACAGGCGCCGAGGTCCTGGACCACCTTCTCCATGATCAGCGCGCTGTCGACGCCGCGGTACCGGCTGTTGCAGTAGATGACGTGGTGGCCCGCCCGGGCCAGCGCATTGGTCATCGGCAGGTAGGCGCCACCGCCGATGGGGTGCATGAAGATGATCACGTTCTTCGACGGCACTCCCTTGGGACGCAGGAGGTAACTCTCCAGCACCACGCTCTCGGTGACGCCGCCGTAGGTGTCCTGGTATGCCGAGAGGTCGTCGAAGACAACGAGATACGGGATTCGTTCGTACTCGTGCCGGGGCAGGGTGTCCGCGGAGCTCATACCTGGGCCTCTTCTTTGACCTCGACGGTGGCCGAGTCGATCATCGCGGGTGTGGGGATGAGCCGTCGACGCGTGTCGATCGAGATGACCTTCCATTCCACCCGGGCGAACTCGTCGAACTTGCGGCGCGACCGTTCCCGGGCGCGTTCCGGGATTCCGTGGTGCATCCCCTGCGGTGCGTGCGAGATGAGCCCCGGGGGCATCCCGATCCCGAACATGCTGCCGCCGTGGAAGAATGCGATCTCGTCGAAGTCGGTGTTGCGGTGGTACCACGGCAGCCGTTCGGCGCCCTTGCGGGCCTCCGCGGGACGTGGCAGGAAGTTCATCACGTACACCCCCGTCGCCTGCATGAACAGGTGCACGGTCGGCGGCAGATGGACGGTCTCGGAGGTGATGACGTCGTAGTCCTCGATGTTGAAGGTGAACGCGAAATTGTCTCCGCGCCACCCCTCGACGTCGAGCGGATGGAACGGGTAGAACAGCGACGTCTGGCCGTCTCGCTGGCGGAAACGCACCTCGTACTCGTCGCGGCCGTCGCCGTCGAACGCCTCGGCCTCCGGCACGACGACGAGCGAGGAGTCGAACGGGAAGAAGCGGCCGAGAACTCCCGGCTCGGGGACCCGGTACTCGTCGACCGCTTCGATGATCAACAGCAGCGAGGCGTCGTCGGGCACCTGGCGGTAGGTGCAGCCCTTCGGGATGTAGACGTAATCGCCCGGCCGGTAGGGCAATCGCCCGAACTCGGTTTCGAAGTGGCCGGTGCCCTCGTGCACGAAGATGAGCTCGTCGCCGTCGACCGGGCGGAACCAGAACGGCGCGGCTTCGGCTCGTCGGCTCAGTGAGATCCGGCAGTCGTCGTTGTAGAACATCACCAGCGGTTCACCCGCGGGGTCGATCTGATCGGTCGGCGTGAGATCGGTGACGATCCGGTCGACACCGGTGTGCGTGCCGACCGCCCGGAACTGGGTCGGATCGTTGCGACGGTACAGATGTGCTGTGCGCCCGGTGAATCCGTAACGTCCGAGCTCATCGTCCTTGAGGTCCTCCACATCTCGGTGGACCTGGCGTGGGGTGCGGCCCTTGCGGTGTTGGATGAACGATTCCATGCGAGCTCCTGTGGTGGTGGGGTACGTGAGCGGGTCGGGTGTCAGGTTCGTGGCCGCCCGCATGGCCGCGACTGGTCGGCCAGGGCTTCGACCTCCTGGCTTTCCGCAAAGGGTCGTGGGCCGTCGTCGAAGGAGGGGAGGTTCTCGTCCCGGGTCATCGTCGCCATCGGTATCCCCTTTGAGCTGTCGCCGCGTTTTTCTGATGCTAGATTCAGGTTCAGAAGATGACAAGGGTCACATCGTGTCGACGCGGCCGCCGCGAGCTCGCAAACAGATTGCTCGCGTCGGCGTGGTTGGATCAGCCGCGTGGTGTGAAGTGTCATCGGTGTTGTGGAAGGAGGTCACGGTGCCGCCGACGAGCAAGGGACGCCAGACCGAGGCCGCGTTTGTCGAAGCGGCACGCCGCACCTTCGCCGAGAAGGGGTACCTGAACACCAAGATCTCCGACATCGCGGCGGCAGCGGGACGGTCGACGGGTTCGTTCTACAACTATTACGACAGCAAGGACCAGCTTCTCGAGGCGCTTCTCGACCAGTTCAGCGTCGAGGTCGTCGAGGGCTCACTCGCGACACGGCACACCGACCCGGAAGCGGGCGTCCGCGCGGCGGTGACCGCCTACTGGACGACGTACAAGAAGTACCTGCCGGAGATCATCGGACTGTTCCAGATGTCGATGCTCGACGACGAGTTCCGGGAGCGATGGCACGCCAACCGCACGTCGGGGATCAAGCAGGTGCTCGCGGGACTGCACAGCGCGGAGCGGGCGGGATACGAGGTCGGTCTCCCACTCGAACCGCTCGCGTCGGCGCTGGTGAACACGCTCGAATCCTCGTGCTGGTCCTGGCTCGCGGTCCGCGGAGGTGTGGTCGGTTCCATCCCCGACGACGACACGGCGATCGACATCCTTACCACCATTTGGTACCGCACGGTGTACCGGTCAGGTCCACACATTCAACGCTGATCGCGGAAAGAACCTGGCCCTTGCGCCGCGTCGTCGCCAATTGTGATGCTGGGACGCATGACGATCGACGTCCGGCCCGCAACGATCTTCGCCGACATCGCCACGATGGTCGGGCCGAAGAAGCCGACCTCCAACGTCTGCTGGTGCCTGAGCTACCGCATCCCGAGCAAGCAGAACCAGACCCTGGTGCGGGAGCAGCGCGGCGAGTTCGTGAAAGAGTTGTGCGACAGCGGTATTCCACTGGGCATTCTCGCCTACGACGACGATGAGGTGGTCGGCTGGGCCGCGGTGTCACCGCGCGCCGACACCACCTTCGCGCGCAATCGCAGGATCCCCCACGTCGACGACCTGCCCGTGTGGTCGGCCTGGTGCATCCGTGTCCGTCCCGGGCATCGCAAGAAGGGCATCTCCCACGCATTGCTCGAGGGTGCAGTCGATTACGCACGGTCCAACGGGGCGCCGGCCGTCGAGGGGTACCCGGTCGACAATCGCGGCGAAAAGGTCGACCTGACCATGGCCTACGTCGGCACCCGCGGCCTGTTCGAGTCCGCGGGCTTCTCGAAAGCGGCCGACACCACGTCGGTACTCGACGGATTCCCGCGCGTGCTGATGCGTAAGCGGCTCAACTGACAGTCCCGAGGTGACGGAATGTTTTGCGTGGCGAAGATCGGGTACTGCTACCGCTACCAGTTGGTCAAGAATGCGGCCTCTGTCAATGATGTGGCCCCTTCCCCGGGGCGGCGGCGAAATATGAGTGTCTGCACGCCGACAGGCCTCGTCCGCCTTCGCCGATCGCGAGGCCACTCGACAACTTCACCTGCGAACGAGGAGAGCCTGTGTACCTACACACCCAACAGTTGATCAACGAAATTGCCGTCGACGAGCCCGATCCTGCCGCCGCGAACGCCCTGCAGGAGGGCTTGGGCGGACAGTTCGGCGAGATGCGCACGATGATGCAGTACTTGTTCCAGTCCATGAACTTTCGCGGAGACCCCGCATCGAAGCCCTATCGGGATCTGCTGCAGGGCGTGGGGACCGAAGAGATCAGTCACGTCGAACTCATCGGCACCACCATCTCCCGGCTGCTCGACGGCTCACCGGAGTACAACGGCAAGAAGACCGATCCGGTCGACAAGCCCGGCGAGAAGGGGGCTACTCCCCTCAAGATCGCCCTGGACACCAGCAACATCCACCACTATCTCGTCGGCGCACAGGGCGCACTGCCGGTCGACGCCGCCGGCAATCCGTGGTCGGGGTCCTATGTGTACAACAGCGGGAATCTCGTCTTGGACCTGCTCTACAACCTGATGCTCGAGTCCACCGGACGCCTGCAGAAGTGCCGGATCTACGAGATGACCGACAACAAGACCGCCCGCTCCACGATTGCCTACCTGATCGTCCGTGATCAGGCGCACGAGAACGCCTTCGCCAAGGCGCTGGAAAGTCTCGGGGTCAACTGGGGATCGATCCTCCCCATCCCGAAGACCAACGCCGAACGGTTCCCCGAGGTCAAGAAGCTTGTCGACCAGGGGCTACAGAGCGTCCAGTACACCTTCAGCGCCGACAACAAGAGCGACGCCGCCAAGCTGTACCGCGGTGCATCTCCCAGCGGCGACGGGACCGAGCTGAGCACCGCCGTCATGCCCGAAGGATTTCCCATGACCATCGCGCCTGAACGTCGGGAAGAGTTTGCGCCCGGACTGGACAAGGACCTCCTGGCGCTGATCCAGGCGACCGCCGAAGTCGAGATCGCCGCAGCCGACGACCCCGGCACAAAGTAGTCGCACCCGGAGGACGGCACCACACCCGGTGCCGGACGGCACCCGGCGGACGGCACCACACCCGGTGCCGTCCGCCGACTCGTCAGACACCATCGACATCAGCTCCCCGCGGTGCCGGCGACCCGAACGTCCAGGTGTCAGGGAAGGTCTCCGAGGTCACAATCCGGCACGTGAATCCAGCCTTCGGCCTCGGCGACCGCGCGGTCGGCTCGGGCGGGGAGCGTCGTGCGGCCCAACGACGCCGCGCGGGCGATGAGTGCGGTGATCACTGCGTCGAAGGCGTCGTCGTCGCGCGCCGTCGTCGCGGCGTGCCCACCCAGCGACAGCCAGGGGGCCGCGGCCTGCAGCGACTCACCGAGCGCCGCCAGTACCGCCCGATTGGCGGCACGTTTGTACCCGCGCGAGACCAGACCCCACCGCTTGAGCGCGCCGGCCGGATATGCTTCGACCGCCCAGCCGCCGACCCTGTCATCGACGCCGAGGTCGGCGAGCAGACCGGCGCACCGGAACGCGACATGCGCGATCTGGTCGGCCGAGACGCTGAGTGGTCGTCCCAGGCCGGCCTCGGCGACCCGCAGATCGGTGCGACGCAGCGCCAGCGGCCGGCGATTCCCGATGTCGTCGAGCCGACGACCGGGTGGCAACTCGTTGCGATGGTGTGCGACAACGAACTCCACGAACTCGTCGGGCCAGCCGAACGGTGAGTCGATTCCGATTCGCGTCGCGCCGTCGACCAGTCGGCGGATCGTCGAGTCGTCCGCGCCGACGACCAGGTCGACCAGCGCGGCGCGTTCGTGATGCCAGTCGACCACCGCCACCGCGGTCTTGTCCGGTGACGCGGACAGGTCGACGCCGACCGTCCGCATCACCGGAGTCATCCTGGCAGGGGGGATCTCAGAAGTTGCCGTCGAGGAACTCGGCGTAGGCGGGCAGGTCGAGCTGCCCGTGACCCGAGAGACCGATCACGACGACCTCTTCTTTGTCGCTGTCGGCGACGTGGGCGGCACACGCCGCGATCGCATGCGTCGATTCCGGGGCCGGGACGATGCCCTGGGTCCTGGCGAACTGCACGCCGGCGCTGAACGCGTCGTGCTGGCTGATGGCCACACCCTGCACCAGACCGAGCTCGACGGTGTGGCTCAACGCCGGGGCCATGCCGTGGTAGCGCAGGCCACCCGCGTGAATCGGATCGGGAACGAAATCCATTCCGAGAGTGTGCATCTTCAGTAGCGGTGTCAGTCCGGCGACGTCACCGTGGTCGTAGCGGTACTCGCCCTGGGTGATGGACGGGCACGCGGAGGGTTCGGCGGCGATCACCCGCGGATCGGAGCGTCCGTGCAACTTTTCACGCAGGAACGGGAAGGACAGGCCGGCCAGGTTGGAACCGCCACCGGCACAACCGAACACGATGTCGGCGCCTCCCGGCTCGACGGCGTTGAGCTGATCGACGGCCTCCACACCGATGACGCTCTGGTGCAGCACCACGTGATTGAGCACGCTGCCGAGCGCGTACCGGGTGTCGGCGTTCGCAGCGGCGACCTCGACCGCCTCGCTGACCGCCATGCCCAGACTGCCGGTGGTGTGCGGATCCTTGGCGAGCATCGCACGCCCCGACTCGGTGAGGTCCGACGGGCTCGGGTGGATGGTGCCGCCGTAGGTGCGGATGAGGAAGCCGCGGTAGGGCTTGGAACTGTACGACGCGCGAACCTGCCACACCTCGACGTCGATGCCGAACTGCGCACCGGCGAATGCGAGCGCGCTGCCCCACTGCCCCGCACCGGTCTCCGTGGTCAGCTTGGTGACACCGTCGAGGCTGTTGTAGTACGCCTGTGCGACAGCAGAATTGGTCTTGTGACTGCCGACCGGACTGACGCCCTCGTACTTGACGTAGATGCGCGCCTTGGTGTTGAGCGCCTCTTCGAAGCGTCGGGCACGGAAGAGCGGTGACGGGCGCCACATGCGGTAGATCTCGCGGACCGGTTCCGGGATCTCGATGTAGGGCTCGGTGGAGACCTCCTGCGCGATGAGACCGCTGGGGAACAGTGCGGCCAGGTCCTCCGGACCCACCGGCTCCTTGGTCCCGGGATGGAGATGGGGCGGGATCGGAGTGTCCAGCTCAGCGGCCAGGTTGTACCAGTGTGTCGGAACTCCGACAGTCACCAGATCGGGATTGCCGGCGTCCACGTGCATCGTCATGGCTCAACACTCTAATGCTCGACCCTCGTCCGGAACTCCCACCTCGACGATCCCGCTCACGTTTTGCGGCGCCGCGATCCGTAGCAATCATGTGGTCATAGCGCGCTGTTCTGATCCGGGACATCGCTGACAGGTGATGTCTCGGGACATCGCTGACACCTGAGCAGGGCGTGGCCAGCATGGTTCATGGCCCAGAAGGTGACGGCGATGGACGTTCGTGCAGCTACGGCGTTGGCGGGTGGAATCGAGAACGTGGCCGAGTTCTGTCGGGAGCAGAACATCAGCCGGCAGACGTTCTACAAGTGGCGGCGCCGCTTCGTCGCTGATGGGCTGGCCGGGCTCGAACCACGGTCGCGCCGACCGCACACAGAGCCGGGGCGTGTGGGTGGCGACGTCGAGGCGCTGGTGATCGCCACGCGGACGCGTTTGCAGTCCGCGGGCCTGGATCACGGGCCGCAGTCGATTGTGTGGACGTTGCAGCGTGAGGGTGCCGATTCGGTGCCCTCACGCTCAACCGTATGGCGAATTCTGCACCGGCACGGGCTAATTGTTGCCGAGCCGGCCAAACGGCCGAAGTCGTCGATGCGGCGGTTCTGCTACGAGCGCCCCAACGAGTTGTGGCAGTCGGACTGGACCGAGTGGCACCTCAGCGACGGCACCTCGGTAGCGATCGCGGGCACAATCGATGACCACTCCCGGTATCTGTGCGCGCTGGCCCCCGACACCGGTGACGCCACCACCACACTGGTGTGGCAGGTGATGCTCGCCGGCATCACCGAATGTGGTGTTCCGTCGATGTCGTTGACTGACAACGGATTTGTGTACACCGGTAAGCATCGTGGATTCGAAACACCGCTGGAGAAGAATCTGCGTGCGCTGGGTACCCGGACCATCAACTCCCGCCCGTATCACCCACAGACCTGCGGCAAGATCGAGCGGTTCTGGCAGACACTCAAACGCTGGCTGAACACCCAACCGGCACCGGCGACCGTCGGCGACCTCAACGAGATGCTCGACCGATTCCGCGGCTATTACAACCACAGTCGACCCCATCGTGCGCTACGTGGTGCGACTCCGGCCGAGGCGTTCCATGCCACCGAACACGCCCGGCCGGTCGACCGGCCGTTACCAGCACCAGTGTTCACCACCCGCCAACAGGTCAACCCCAAGCAAGGCAAAATCACTGTGGGCCCCTACTTCGTCCAGGTCGGCAACCGGTGGGGTGGACACACCCTCGACGCCATCTGCGACGACAACCACATCGTCATCTTCAGCGGCACCACCATTGTGCGTGAGTTCGACGCCGACCCCACTCGCCGCTACCAAGGCCAGCGTCGAACCCCCGGCACCCATGGCAAACGACAACCACTTCCGGCAGCATGACTGTCAGCGATGTCCCGAGACAAAAGTGTCAGCGATGACCCGAGACACCACAGTGGACATAGCGCGCATTGTCGCTACGAAATCCCTAGTCGGGGAGCATCGGGGCGTCGTCGCCGTGGTTCCGGCCGATCAGCACGGCGCGGGTCACCGAGTCCCGTCCGAACCGGTCGCGCAACAGATCCATCGTCGCGTCGAGTTCTTCTGCGTGGTCGGTGTCGAACGGCAGTGTGAGCTGGATGTTGTCGTGGTCGTCGAGGTTGGTCAGCGACAACCCGACCAGGGTGCAGCCGCGGTCCCGGATCAGCGGCATCGCGTCGGCGAGCAGGCCGCGCGCCGACGCCATGATGATGTCGGTTCGGTCGGTGGACTCGAGGAGTGTGCGGGATCGGGTCGCACGGTTGAAGTCGTCGAATCGCAGGCGGAGAACGACTGTGCGACAGACACGTTCGGCAGCGCGCAACCGCTTGCCGAGGCGTTCGACGATGGCCACGATCGTCGCCTCGAGATCGGCCTCCGACTTCGGCCGGCGCCCCAGGGCACGTTGCGACCCGATCGAGCTCCGGCGTTTGCCCGTCTCGACCCGACGCGGGTCCTGCGCCATCGACAGTGCGAACAGGTGCCGGCCCGCACCGGATCCGACGACGGCGCGCAGAGAGCGTTCGCCGAGCTCGGCGAGCTGACCCACGGTCTCCACCCCCGCGTCGGCCAGCTTGGCCTCGGTGACCGGCCCGACACCCCACAGCCGACGCACCGGCAGGGGATGGAGGAAGGCCAGTTCGGTGCCGGGAGCGACGATCAGCAGTCCATCGGGCTTACCGACGGCGCTGGCGACCTTGGCGAGGAACTTGCTGCGCGCACCGCCCACGGTGATCGGCAGACCGACCTCGTCGCGGACGCGATTCCGGATGGTCGACGCCACGTCGTGCGGGGTGCCGCTGATCCGGCCCAGGCCCCCGACGTCGAGGAACGCCTCGTCGACCGAGATCCCCTCGACCACCGGGGTGGTGTCGTGGAAGATGTCGAAGACCTCGCGACTGGCCTCCATGTAGGCGTCGAACCGAGGGCGGACCACCACCGCGTCGGGGCACAGCGCGCGGGCCTCATGGCCGGGCATCGGCGACCGGACCCCCCTGGCCTTGGCCTCGTAGCTCGCGGCGAGCACCACGCCGCCCCCGACCAGGACCGGGCGTCCGCGCAGTGATGGGTCGTCCCGCTGCTCCACCGAGGCGTAGAACGAGTCGAGGTCGGCATGCAGGATCGTCGCCTCCGGACGCTCCCGCCGCTCGATTCGCATAGAACACATGTTCGCATACCGGCACGCCAGCCGGTAGACGCTTGACTTCAAGCGGACTTGAACTTGAAAGCTGAGCCGCATGACTCCCACACAGGAGGCGGGCTGACCCATGGATGCACTCGCGAAGAAGGTTGCATCGGTCCTCGCACTCGGAACCCTCATGGTGATGCTCGACGTCACCGTCACCGTCGTGGCCATCCCTGGTCTGGCCGAATCCTTCGACACCCCGCTCTCGACCGTCCAGTGGGTGACCACGGCGTACACGCTCGCGCTCGTCGCGGTGATGCCGACCTCCGCCTGGACGATCCGGCGGTTCGGCGCGAAGCGCGTCTACATCTCGGCGCTCACCCTCTTCGTCGTGGGCTCGGCACTCGCCGGGCTGGCCTGGAACATCCACAGCCTCATCGTGTTCCGTGCGGTACAGGGATTCGGGGGCGGTTTCCTCCAGCCGGTCGGCATGACGATCGCGTTGAGTCTCGTCGACGAACGGCACCGCGGCCAGCTCATGGGCTGGCTCGGCATTCCCCTGCTCGTCGGCCCGGTGTTGGGACCGACCGCGGGTGGACTCCTCGTCGACCACGTGGGCTGGCGCTCGCTGTTCCTGATCAACGTCCCGGTCGGTGCGCTCGCGATCACGCTGGCACTCAGGCTATTTCCGCGCTTTATCGGCGCCGCGACGGAAACCCTGGACTGGGCGGCCCTGCTCTGCCTGGCGCCGGGTGGCGCTCTACTGGTCTACGGTCTTGCCCAGGCCGGCGAGGCCGGTGAACCGTTCGACGCGAACGTCGTGGTCCCGGCGGGGATCGGTCTCGCCCTGCTGATGCTGTTCGTTCTCCGCACCCTCCGTTCGCCCGGACCACTGCTCGATCTGAAACTGTTGCGCAAGCGCTCGCTGGCCACCGGCTCGGGTGCGATGCTGCTGGTCGCAGGCGCATACTTCGGGTCGATGATGGTGGGGCCCATCTACATTCAGGCCGTGCGCGGCGACACCGCCACCACGGCCGGGATGATCATGATCGCCCAGGCCCTCACCACCGGTGTGGTCGCGCAGGTCGCGAGCCGAACCGTCGACCGCACCGATCCACGCCGCGTGGTCTGGTTCGGGATCATCGCCACGATCGTCGCGATGACGCTCATGACCACCGTCCTCGACCACGACACCCCTTACCCCGTTCTCATGGGCATCGGCGTCGTGATGGGCCTGGGGATCGGTTCGACCTTCATGCCCCTGATGAACGCGGCGCTGCGCGGCGTCGAGGGTCCGGACACCGGGTCCGCGACCACGATCCTCACCACCGGCAACCAGTTCGCGAGTGCGATCGGCGCCGCGCTGGCCGCCACGATCCTCACCTCGCTGTTCAACTCGAGGACGGCGGTGCTCGACGGCGACGGGATGACCGCCGCCCAACGCCTCACGCCGGACCAGCGGGCCGACGCCGCTCCGGATCTCGCGAGCGCCGTCGCCGACACGTACCTGCTGACGCTCGGTCTACTCGTGGCGGCGATGGTCGTGGCGCTGTGGCTGCCGCGGGCGGCCGGGCCGATCGCAGCGTCGCAGCCCGCCCTCCACGACGAACCAGGACGCCCCCTCGACACGTCCAAATAATTCACCAGGTTCCGCCGAGACCCACGTTGCCCACATCAACCACCGACGACGAGGAGCGGGGTGCCTGCCGCTTCCACCCACGCAAGGGTCATCCTGAAGATGTGATGACCCCCACTTCGAACACCGTCGACGGAGTGCTGCGCCGCACCGCCGCCCGGTTCCCCGACCGCACCGCCCTGCGTTTCGGCGACGCCGCCCTCACCTACCGAGAGCTCGACGACGCCGTGACCCGCGCGGCCGCGCATCTCCTCTCCCTCGGCCTGGCCAAGGGTGATCGGGTGGCCGGCTACGGCACCAACTCGCACGCCTACGTCGTCGGCTACCTCGCCGCCGCGCGCGCCGGACTCGTCCACGTCCCCATCAACTACGCACTGCGCGGCGGGGAGCTGAGCTACCTGCTCGAGCAGTCCGGTGCGCGGGCGGTGCTCGTCGACCCGGCACTGCGCGACAACCTCGACGCGGTCATCGACGTGGTGCCGGCCGAGTTCGTGATCCCGCTGCGTGACGCCGACGGTTCGCTGATCGGCGTCGCCACCGCCGGAGACGTACACGCGCTTGATGTCCCCACGCTTGATGTCACCGTCGACGACTCCGACCTGGTGCAATTGCTGTACACCTCGGGGACGACGTCGAAACCCAAGGGCGCCATGATGTCCCACCGCGCACTGATCCACGAGTACACCTCGTCGATCATCGCGCTCGATCTCGATGCCGACGACACCCCGCTGATCTGCATGCCGCTGTACCACTCGGCGGGCATGCACGTGTTCATGCTTCCCTACCTCGCGGTCGGTGCCACCGTCCATCTCATGTCGGCACCCGACATCCCCGAGATCCTCCGGCTCGTCGAAGCGCACCGGATCGGATCGCTGTTCCTGGCGCCGACGGTGTGGGTGCCGCTCGCCGCACACCCCGACCTCGAGACCCGCGACCTCTCCTCGCTGCGGAAGGCGCAGTACGGGGCGTCGATCATGCCGGTGACCGTCCTGGCGCGACTCCGGCAGCGTTACCCCGACCTCGGCTTCTACAACTGCTTCGGACAGTCCGAGATCGGTCCGCTGGCAACGGTTCTCCGCCCGGAGGAGCACGACGCCCGGCCGGCATCGTGCGGACGCCCGGTGTTCTTCGTCGAGACCCGGGTCGTCGACGCGGACGGCAACGACGTGCCGGTCGGTGAGGCCGGCGAGATCCTGTACCGCTCACCGCAGCTGTGCCAGGGCTACTGGGACAACCCGGCGGCCACCGAGGAGGCCTTCCGCGACGGCTGGTTCCACTCGGGTGACCTGGTGACGCGCGACGAGGAGGGGTACGTCACGGTCGTCGACCGCATCAAGGACGTCATCAACACCGGCGGCATCCTCGTGGCCTCCCGCGAGGTCGAGGACGCGATCTACACCCACGAGGGCGTGGCCGAGGTCGCGGTGATCGGCACGCCGGACGAGAAGTGGATCGAGGCGATCACGGCCATCGTCGTCCTACGCGCCGAGTCCGCGGTCACCGAGGCCGAACTGATCGACCACGTCAAGCAGCGGCTCGCCCCGTTCAAGGTCCCCAAGTCGGTGCGGTTCGTCGAGGAACTGCCGCGCAATCAGAGCGGCAAGCTGCTCAAACGCGAACTGCGCGCGTAGGAAACAGACTCCCGCTGAGGAGATCAGGTTGCGGATGTGCCCGCCTCCCGGGGCCAACCGCAACCTGATCTCGCGACTCGTGCTCGGTGGCGCACTACTGTGGCCTCATGACCAAGCGAACAGAATCGGGCGCCGAGATCGACATCAAGCCACGGAGTCGCGACGTCACCGACGGCCTGGAGAAGACGGCCGCCCGCGGCATGCTCCGCGCGGTGGGCATGGGTGACGACGACTGGGTGAAACCCCAGATCGGGGTGGGGTCGTCGTGGAACGAGATCACACCGTGCAACCTGTCGCTCGACCGCCTGGCCAAGGCCGTCAAAGACGGCGTACACGAAGGCGGCGGATACCCGCTCGAGTTCGGCACCATCTCGGTCTCCGACGGGATCTCGATGGGACACGAGGGCATGCACTTCTCCCTGGTGTCCCGCGAGGTGATCGCCGACAGTGTGGAAACCGTGATGAGCGCGGAGCGTCTCGACGGCTCGGTCCTGCTGGCCGGATGCGACAAGTCCCTGCCCGGCATGCTCATGGCGGCAGCGCGGCTCGATCTCGCGTCGGTGTTCCTCTACGCCGGTTCGACGCTGCCCGGGTATGCGACCCTGTCGGACGGCGAAGAGCGCCAGGTGACCATCATCGACGCCTTCGAGGCGGTGGGCGCATGCGCGCGTGGACTGATGAGCCGCGAGGACGTCGACACCATCGAACGCGCGATCTGTCCGGGTGAGGGCGCGTGCGGCGGGATGTACACGGCCAACACGATGGCCAGCGCCGCCGAGGCATTGGGGATGTCCCTCCCCGGCAGCGCGGCGCCGCCCGCCCCGGACAAGCGCCGGGACCAGTTCGCCCGGCAGAGCGGAATCGCCGTCGTGGAGATGCTGCGCCGCGGGATCACCGCGCGCGACATCATGACCCGCGAGGCGTTCGAGAACGCGATCGCGGTGGTGATGGCATTCGGCGGGTCCACCAACGCGGTACTCCATCTGCTCGCCATCGCCAATGAGGCCGAGGTCGAGTTGTCGCTCGACGATTTCATCCGCGTCGGCAGTCGCGTCCCGCACCTCGCCGACGTCAAACCGTTCGGCAGGCATGTGATGACCGACGTCGACCGCATCGGCGGTGTGCCGGTGGTGATGAAGGCACTCCTCGACGCCGGGCTCCTGCACGGGGACTGCCTGACGGTGACCGGCTCGACGGTGGCGGAGAACCTGGCGCACATCGCGCCGCCGGATCCGGACGGGCAGGTGTTGCGGGCCACGAAGTCGCCCATCCATCCGACCGGCGGCATCACCATCCTGAAGGGATCGTTGGCCCCGGAGGGGGCGGTGGTGAAGTCGGCGGGCTTCGACTCCGACGTGTTCGAGGGAACCGCACGGGTATTCGACCGGGAACGGGCCGCGATGGACGCACTCGAGGACGGCACGATCACCGCCGGGGACGTCGTCGTCATCCGGTACGAAGGGCCCAAGGGCGGACCGGGGATGCGCGAGATGCTGGCCATCACCGGCGCCATCAAGGGCGCGGGCCTCGGCAAGGACGTGCTCCTGATGACCGACGGCCGGTTCTCCGGAGGCACCACCGGGCTGTGCGTGGGTCACGTCGCGCCGGAAGCCGTCGACGGCGGCCCGATCGCGCTGGTCCGCGATGGCGACCGCATCCGGCTCGACGTCGGCCGCGGCCTCCTCGACCTGCTGGTCGACGCCGACGAACTCGCCTCGCGTGCAAAGGATTTCACTCCCCTGCCGCCGCGGTACACCCGCGGCGTGCTGGCGAAGTACTCCAAGCTGGTCACGTCCGCGTCGCAGGGCGCCGTCTGCCGCTGAGAGTGCGCACGCTGTCGGCGAAGTTCCGGTAACAGCCGACCCCGTCGGCGGTGGTCGTCGACCGTCTCCCCTGCCAAAAGGCCCCGCGCCGGGCTCCGGGAACGACGACCACCGCCGGCGCGCAGCTCGCCGATGTCGGATTTGGTGGAGTGCCTTCCGCGACACGGGTTGAGTTGTGCATACTTCGTCCATGACAACACGCGATGTCACGGACCTTCATCTCGCGGCGGAGGGCGGCGGAGCGGCGCTGGACCAGGTCTTCCTGATGTCCGGGGCGGCCGCCGTCGTATCGGTCGGTCTGCTCTGGATCGGCTACCTGCACCGCACGCGCAAGATCACCTGGCTGGTCACCCTGTCCGAATGGGCCGCGCGACGCGTCAACCGACCGCCGTGGGCGGCCCTGCCGATCTTCCTGTTCACCAGCACGATCATCTGCGCCCTGTTCGGTTTCCTCTGGGACGTCAGCCTGCACATCGGCGACGGCCGCGACGAGGGGCCACTGGCCAACCCGGCGCACTACTTCATCCTGGTGGGCCTGTTCCTGTTGTTCATCTCCGGAATGCTGTCGGTGTTCCTGCCCTTCGACAAGCCCGGGCGGTCGGCGGTCCGGATCACCCGGCACTGGTACGCACCGGTCGGCGGACTCCTGTTGGCAGGCTGCGGTTTCTACGCCTTGCTGGGCTTTCCGCTCGACGATGTCTGGCACCGCATCTTCGGCCAGGACGTCACACTCTGGGGTCCGACGCATCTGATGCTGATCGGTGGCGCGGGTCTGTCGCTCATCGCGGTGGTCATCCTCGACCGTGAGGGCAGGGCCGCGATGGGCCCCGACGCCCCGGCGGACGGACGCGGACAGTGGCTGGTCCGTTGCCTCGCCTTCGGCGGCCTGGTGATCGGCATGTCGGTCTTCCAGATCGAGTACGACTTCGGTGTCGAGCAGTTCCGGCTCGTGCTGCAGCCGATGATGATCGCCGGTGCCGGGGCGTTCGCCCTCGTCGCCGCCCGGATCAGCCTCGGACCGGGCGCCGCCCTCGTCGCGGCCGTGCTCGCGATCCTGCTGCGCGGCGTGGTCGCGGTCGTCGTCGGCCCCGCGCTCGGCGCACCGATCAATGTGTTCCCCCTCTACCTGGGCGCAGCCGTCGTCATCGAACTGCTCGCCCTGACCCCGCTCATCAAGCGGCGCGCGCTGTTCGGCGCGGTCGCAGGCCTCGGCGTCGCGACGCTCGGACTCTGGATCGAGTCCTGGTGGATCGCCGCGGCGTACCCCTTCCCGTGGGTCACCGGCATGTGGGGCGAAGCCCTGGCGATGGCCGTCCCGGTGGGCGTCGTCGCGGGTCTGTGCGGTGGGCTGCTCGGCATCGTCTCCGTCGGTGAGCGACTCCCCCGGCGCTGGATCAGTGTCACCGCCGTGGTGCTTTCTGTCGTCGTGATCGGCGGTGCCGTCGCGAACGGCCTGCGGGTCTCCGTGCCCGCGGAGTCCTCCGCCCGGATCGTCCTGACCCCCGCCGGACCCAACGAGGCTGCCGAACAGAACGTCACGGCCGAGGTTTTCCTCGACCCGGCCGACGCGGTCAGCGACGACCCCGAGTGGGTCACGCTGATGTCCTGGCAGGGCGGGATCGAGAACGATCGCGGCATCGTCATCGACCGACTCGATCGCGTGGGCCCGAACCACTTCCGTTCCACCGAACCGATGCCGGTGTCGGGCTCGTGGAAGACCATCCTGCGCGTGCAGGACGGGACCACCATGGCCGGTGTCCCGGTGTACCTGCCCGCGGACCCCGCGATCGGCGCACAGGGGGAGCCTGCGCAACAGACGTCGACGAAACCGTTCGTCGCCGAGATCTCGATCCTGCAGCGTGAGCGCACCTTCGACTATCCGTCGTGGCTCTTCGGCGCCGCCTCCCTGGTGGTGCTGGTGTGTTCGCTGCTGCTCATCGCGGCGCTGTCGTGGGGGGCCGGGCGGATCAACGCCCACGAGCAGACCTCGGGTGCACGTGAGCCCGAGTTGCAGCCACAACCATGATCGCCGCCGCAGCGGACCCGGTCGTCCTTCACCTGGCAACGCACCCGCTCGTGCTGGCCCTGCCTGCGGTGATCCCCGCGTTCCTGGTGGTGGGCGTCGTCATCGCCATCGCGATCGCCGATCGTCGTCGGGGGGATGACGACGAGGATGCCGGTGACGACGCGGATGCCGAGGACAAGAACGCCGAAGATGCCGGGGGCGCCGGGGAGGACACCCCCGGCGACTCGGCGCGCACCACCCACCCCGATCCCACCGATCCAGCGAACCGGAACGAGGCCGATGACCCCGCCCGCGAGGCCGACTGACACCCTGCTCGCCCACGGACTCGGCGGTTCGGAGTTCCTGCCCATTCCGCTGACCGCGGTGCTGATCGGCAGCGCATGGGCGTTGACCATCTCCTTCGCCGTCATCGCATTTGCTTGGCGCACACCACGATACGGGCGGCCCGACGCCGGGCGGGACCTGCCGGTATGGGTCACGACGGTCGTCGACAACCGGTGGGTTCGCGGCGTGATCGCCGGTGCCGCACTGGTTCTGACCGTGTGGCTGGTGGTGGCCGCGTTGGGCCCGGCCACCGACGAGAACCCCCTGCCGGGCGCGTTCTACGTGCTGCTGTGGGTCGGCATGATCGTATTGTCGGCGCTCATCGGCCCGGTGTGGCGGGTGTTGTCGCCGGTCCGCACCGTGTTGCGGGCTGCCCGCGGGCTCTTCGGCCCACGGGTCGTCGGCCTGACGGACTATCCGCGCCGCCTGGGCTGGTGGCCCGCGGCGTTCGGCCTGTTCGCCTTCGTCTGGTTGGAACTGGCGTCACCGGAACCGGATTCGGTTTCTTCGGTGCGGATCTGGCTGATCTGCTACCTCGTGATCACCCTCGTCGGCGGCGTGGTCTACGGGCTGCGATGGACCGAGGACGCCGACCCGTTCGCGGTGTACAGCACGGTCGCCTCCCGGCTCGCCCCGTTCGCGAAGAACGCCGACGGCCGGGTCATCCTGCGCAGTCCGATGAACTCACTGACCACCCTGCCGGTCCTGCCCGGTACCGTCGCCGTTCTCGCAATCCTGCTCGGGTCCACCGCCTTCGACAGTTTCTCGGCGTTCCCGCAGTGGCAGGATCTCGTCGCCGACGTCTCCCATGGCAGCGAGGTGATCGCCACCCTGATCTCCACCGCCGGACTGCTGGTGTTCGTCGGTGTCGTCGCGCTCACGTTCTGGTCGGCGGCCCGCGCCGTGGGCGGTGTGCAGCCCGATCTCCGGCGTCGCCTGCCTGGTCTGATGGCGCACTCGCTCATCCCGATCGTCATCGGCTACATCCTCGCCCACTACCTGCAGTCACTCGTGGAGCAGGGCCAGGAGGCCATCCTCGCCCTCGGCGATCCGCTGGGTCGCGGCTGGAACATCTTGTGGCTCAGCGATGCCCACCCCGTGTATGTGATGTCGGCGCACCCGACGCTCACGGTGACACTCAAGGTGGTGTTCGTGCTGGGCGGGCACATGCTGGGGGTGGCCGCCGCCCACGACGCGTCGTTGCGGCTCCTCCCCCGTCGGCACCAGCTGACCGGGCAGCTCACCATGATGGTGACGATGGTCTTCTACACGTTCCTCGGGCTGTACCTGCTGTTCGGCGGCTAGGGCATCGCCGATCTCGAGATCAGGTTGCGTTCGTGCCCGCCTTCCGGGGACAAACGCAACGCGATCTCACTCGGGTCCGCGTCGCGCCCGGAACACGACGTCGTGGGTGTGGTGCCCTCCCCCTGCCGCCCTGCCCCGCTCGCGTGTCTCGTCGGTGACGATCTGCCACTCGTCGCCGAGCAGGCCGGCGAAGTCTGCGGGCTGGAGGTAGTCGTCCGGGTCGAAACCGTGGGCCCGCACGCCCTCCGGCGCATGCGCGACAACGAGTATCGAGCCGCCCGGACCGACCGCGTCCACCAGACGGCGCGCGGCGTCGACGCTCCGCTTGGGGATCGGGAAGTAGTGCAGCGTAACGAGATCGACGTCGGTGGCGGGCACGTCATCGGCGAGAACGTCGGCCCGCAGCCAGGTGATCGTCGGCCGCGGATCGATCTCCCGGGCCCGGTCGATCGCGACCTGCGAGATGTCGAGGGCGGTGACCTGCCATCCGCGGTCGGCGAGCCAGCGCGCGTCGGCACCCTCCCCGGAACCGACGTCGAGCGCGACCCCGGGGTCGAGGTCGGACACCTCGGCGACGAGCGCGGGGTTGACCTCGGAGGTCCACAACCGCTCGGAGCTGCGGTAGCGCTCGTCCCACTCCTGCGCGCTCCCGGAATCGTCGGGACGGTCGGAATCGGCTGCGGTGTCGGGACGTACGTCGTCGGAACTCATGTCCTCGACTGTGGCACGAGAGCCCGAAGGTATCCAGGGCACTTGCCGACTCCGCAAGAATCGCGTCGACGACGCGCAGCCTTCTCGACGACCACCCGGATCACGGCACCACGGTCGCGATCCGTTCGATCGCCTCGGTCAGCACCTCCGGCGAACACGCGACGTTCAGCCGCGCGAAGCCCGCGCCCGGCTTCCCGAACGCCGGCCCGTAGTGCAGCGCCACCCGTGCGCGCTCGAGGATCGGGATACCGGGGTTGTCGCCCAGTCCCGCCTCACGGAAATCGAGCCAGGCCAGGTACGACGCCTGCGGCCTGGTGTAGCCGACACCCGGAAGATGCTGTGCGAGCAGCTTCTCCAGGAGGTCGAGGCTCTCGCCGATGACCTCGATCGTGGCGTCGAGCCACTCGTCGCCGTGACCGAAGGCCGCTTCGGTTGCCGCACGACCCAACAGGCTTGCGCGGTAACGGACCTCGTCGGGTTGGCGCGCGATGATCGCCCGGGTGCGGTCCGAGGCGGCAACCATGAACGCGCACTTGGCCCCCGCGAGATTGAACGCCTTGCTCGCCGAATGCGCCGCGATCCCGATCTCGCGCGCGGCGTCGGACACCGCCAGGAACGGGGTGAACCCGGCTCCCGGATGGACCAGTGGAGCGTGGATCTCGTCGCTGACAACGGTCGCGTCGTACGCGGCGGCGAGCTCGGCCAGCCGGGCCAGGTCGGCGGCAGGATGGACCAGCCCCAGCGGATTGTGCGGATGACACAGCAGGATCGCGCGGGCGCCCTCGGCCAATGCGCCCTCGACACCGTCGAGGTCCATCCGCCAGGCCGACGACCCGTGCGCGGGCGTCTCGAGCAACGGCACCTCGACGACCCGGCCGCCGGCTTCGGGGATGAGTTCGAAGAACGGCGGATAGACCGGCGGCATCAGGACGACGCCGTCGCCGGGGGCGATCGCGGTGCGCAGCGTCTCCACGATCACGACACTCACGTCGGTGGTGAGGGTGACGTCGTCGGGACTGACCCGCCAACCCCACCGGCGATCGGCGAAACCGGCGAAGGCAGGCCCGACCGTGCCCGAGTCCCCGGCATACCCGACGTCGGAGGCGCGCACGCGGGCGATGATGGCGTCGGCGACCACCGGCGCGAGCTGATAGTCCATCTCCGCGATGAACAGCGGCAACACGTCGTCGGGGTGAGTGCTCCACTTGGAGCTGGTGCGGCGTCGCAGTTCATCGAGAGGCGGGGCGCTGGGTCGGGTGCTCACGGGATACTTCGTACCTCATGGACCTTCGGGGACGCGCCCTCCGCAGGTTCGGGGCGCACCTCAGGAATCAGCGGGTGACACCCGACGGTGAATGCAGGCAGACTGGTCGTCATGGCATTCCCCATTCGCATCGGTGTCCAGATCCAGCCCCAGCACGCTCCCGAATACGCACTGATCCGTGACGCGGTCCGTCGCGCCGAAGACACCGGCGTCGACATCGCTTTCAACTGGGACCACTTCTATCCGCTCTACGGCGCGCCCGAAGGCGAGCACTTCGAATGCTGGACGATGCTCGGCGCGTGGGCCGAACAGACCTCACGGGTGGAGATCGGCGCCCTGGTGACCTGCAACTCCTACCGCAATCCCGAGCTGCTCGCCGACATGGCCCGCACCGTCGACCACATCAGCGGCGGGCGTCTGATCCTCGGTGTCGGCGCAGGCTGGTTCGAGAAAGACTACGACGAGTACGGCTACGAATTCGGGACCGTCGGATCGCGTCTCAACGACTTCGGAGCCGCACTTCCGCGCATCAAGTCCCGCCTGGCGAAACTCAACCCGGCGCCGACACGCGACATCCCCATCCTCATCGGCGGCAGCGGCGAGAAGAAGACGCTGCGCTACATCGCCGAACACGGCGACGTGTGGCACGGCTTCAACGACGTCGAGCAGTACCGGCACAAGTCGAAGGTGCTGGCCGAGCACTGCGCGGCGGTCGGACGCGATCCCGAGACCATCGAACGGTCGTCGGGGCTGAACTTCGACGGGAACACCGACGCACTGCTGCGTGATGCCGACGCGCTCGCCGACGAGGGCGTCACGCTGCTGACGGTCGGGGTGACCGGGCCCGATTACGACCTCACGGCTCTCGAGGCCCTGTGCAGGTGGCGCGACGCGCGCAACTGAACGCACGGCCGATCTCCGGTCCGGCGGCCATACACTCACCCGAATGCGACGGCTGGTTAGATTTGTGATCATGCATCGGTTGCCGACCTCCAGAAGCGGGTTCGGACGTGCCGCGATTCGTCGCTTCGCGGCTGTCGTCGGGCTGGTCGGACTCTTCGGCCTGGCCGTGACGCTGCTGTCCGGGTCGCTCGTCGCCGGACCATCCGGCGTGGGCGCCGGAACCGCATCGGCCGAGCCGCCCACGCGCCTGCCGACGTATGTCGTCGACTCCGCGAACGCGATCACCCCGGCCCAACGGACCGAACTCGAGAACGCCGTCGATTCGCTCTACAACGCGCACAACGTCCAGATGTGGATCGTGTACGTACGCGACTTCGACGGTCTCAGCAGTGAGCAGTGGGCCGACCAGACGGCCGTGGCCAGCGAACTCGGCGATCACGACGCGCTACTCGCCGTCGCCACCGACGATCGCGCATACCGCCTGTTCGCGCCGGACAGTGTGGGTGGCCTGGATCAGTCGACCCTCGACGAGGTCGCCACCGACGACGTGGTCCCGCAGTTGCGCGAGGGCAACTGGGCCGACGCCGGACTCGCCGCCGTCAACGGGCTGTCCGCAGCTCTGGAACCCGGTTACACCGGGGTCATCGCGGCTGGCGTCGTGGGCGGGGCACTCGTCCTCGGTGGCGGGGGCGCAGTGCTGTACTCGCGGCGTCGCAAGCAGCGGCGCATCGACGGCACCCTCGAGACCCTGCGGGAGCAGGAGTTGACCGTCGACCAGCTCGCGACACAACCTCTCGACGTGCTCGACCCGTGGTCGCGGGAGGTCCTGACCGACCTCGACAACGCCATCCGCACCAGTGAAGAGGAACTGCAGCTGGCCGTCGGCGAGTTCGGGGCCGTCGAGACCGCACCGTTCACCAAGGCCCTCGACCGGGCGAAACAGGCGCTCTCGAACTCGTTTTCCATACGGCAACGCCTCGATGACAACATCCCGGAAACCGACGACGAGCGCCGATCGATGCTCGTGCAGATCATCACGACGTGCACCGACATCGACAGCGCACTCGACGACCAGGTCGAGACATTCGACGGCATGCGCAATCTCCTCATCAACGCCGACGCCCGTTTCGACGCGATCACCCAACAGCTCGTCGGGTTGCGCGCACGTCTGGAGTCCGCGTCGCAGCAGCTCACCGACCTCGTCGCCGAGCACGGCGAGGACACGCTGGCCTCGATCCTCGACAACGTCGACCTCGCCCGTCAGCAGGTCGACTTCGCCGAGGCGACGGCCGATCAGGGCCGGGCGGCGATCGCCGCGCCGGTCGGCCAGCAAGGTCCGGCGGTGGCCGCGATCCGCTCCGCCGAGGGCTCCATCGAACAGGCCACCACCCTGCTCGACGCCATCGACCACGCCGACGCGAACATCGCCGCCGCGCGGACCCGGATGCCCGCACTCATCGAGGAAGTCGAAGGCGAACTCGCCGAAGCCGCCGCGCTCAGCACCGACGGAGGCGCCGGCCTCGCCACCGCCGTAGAGGTCGCCACGGCCGCCGTGGCCGCCGCGCGCGACAACTTCGACGCCGACCCGCTGGGCACGTTCACCGCGCTGGTCGATGCCGATGCCGACCTCGACGACGCCCTCGCAGCGGCACGCGACGCCGCCGCCGAACGTACGCGGCGCGCTCAGGTGCTGACCGCCGCACTCGAGTCGGCGGGCGCGAAGGTGACCACCGCTGCCGATTTCATCGGCACGCGCCGCGGCGCGGTCCAGTCCATCGCTCGGACGCGGCTGTCGGAGGCGCAGCGCCTACTGCAGACGGCCACCGCCGCCGCGGCGACCGATCCGCCGGCTGCGACGGACGCGGCGCGTCGGGCCGGGTCGCTGGCCGACCAAGCCCTGATGGCGGCCCAGGGCGACGTGGTGACCTGGCAACAGACACAGCGGCCGCGGCCCGGCGGCGCGTCGACCACCGGCGCGGTCCTCGGCGGCATCCTCGTCGACAGTTTCCTCCGCGGCACGATCGGCGGGCGGGGCGGATACGGCGGGGGTGGCTTCGGCGGGGGCTTCGGCGGGGGCGGCTTCAGCAGCGGCGGACGCAGCCCGGGCTCGTTCGGCGGCTCGGGCACCTCGGGCCGGATCGGCACCGGCGGACGGTTCTGACCGGAGAGCCGGAAATGTTCCACGTGGAACAATCTGCGTGGGTGGAACGATCTGCGGTGTTGGGTTCCCGTTCACGCGCGGGTATCCATCGGTTCGCTTCACCCTCTTAACGTACTTCTCGTCGTGCGATCAGCCCCTGAGCGCGACGTCGCCGAAGAGGAGCACGTGTGCGTATTCCGTTGCAGCTGTTCATGTCCACCGGTGAGGATGCCGGGCGTTCCCGACGCGCCCACGTGACCTGCCGCTACAAGTGCGGCGACGCGTGCCGCCAGGATCCGGGGAACACCAGCGACAACACGTACTTTCGCGATGTGGTGCGCACCGCGGTGTCGCGTCGAAGCGTCCTGAAGACCTCGGCCGGTGCCGCGGTTGCCGTCGGTGCGACCTCGCTGCTGGCCGCCTGCGGTGACGCCGGGTCGTCGGGCTCTGGGTCGTCGAACGGCGCAGCCTCACCCGGCGATGCGCTGCCGGGCATGAAGTTCACCGCGGTCGCGCCGAACACCGAAGACGCCGTGGTGATCCCCGAGGGGTATGCGCAGGAGGTCGTGATCCGGTGGGGTGATCCGGTCCTGCCCGGCGCACCCGAATTCGACTTCGCCAAGCAGACCCCCGAGGCCCAGGCGGGACAGTTCGGCTTCAACAACGACTTCGCCGGGCTCATCCCGGTCGACGGTGTGCCCAACCACTTCTACCTCGTCGCCAACCTCGAGTACCCCACCGAACCGTTCATGTTCGCCGGCTATCAAGACGGCGAGCCCACCGAGCAGCAGGCCCGGATCGCGATGGCCTCGGTCGGCATCGCGGTGGTCGAGGTGGTCGCGCAGTCCGGTTCCGGGGCCCTCACACCCGTTGTCGGCCCGCGCAATCAGCGGCTGACGGCGTCGAGTCCGTTCCGGCTCACCGGCCCGGCCGCAGGCAGCGAGTTCGTCACGACGACCGCCGACCCGGCAGGCACCACCGTCCTGGGGACGTTCGCGAACTGTTCGGGCGGCCTCACGCCCTGGGGCACGATGCTCTCCGGCGAGGAGAACTTCAACACCTACTTCGGCAACGCCAGCACGGTCACCGACCCCGAGACGGTCGAGCGCCTCGACCGCTACTCCTTCGACGACGACGGCGACGAGCACCACTGGGGCCGATTCGAGGACCGTTTCGACCTCGCGAAAGAACCCAACGAGGCCAACCGCTTCGGCTACATCGTCGAGGTCGATCCGCACGACCCAGAAGCCGTTGCGGTCAAACACAGTTCGCTGGGCCGATTCAAACACGAGTCGGCCAACATCTACGTCGTCGGCGGTGCTCCAGGCACAGACAGGGGTCCAGGCACAGACAGGGATCCCGACAAGGGCACCGTCGTCGCCTACAGCGGTGACGACGAGAAGTTCGAGTACATCTACAAGTTCGTGTCGAGCCGAAAGATCAAGAGCGGATTGTCGAAGACCGCGCGCGAACACAACATGGGCATCCTCGACGAGGGCACGCTCTACGTCGCCACCTTCACCGGCGACTCGGCCGAACCCGTCGACGGCGCCGGCGACCTCCCCTCGGCGGGGAAGTTCGCGGGTAGGGGTTCATGGAAGCCGCTGCTCACCGTCGACGCCGACGGTTCGGCGCGCTCGTACATCCCGGGTATGTCGGCGGCCGAGGTGGCGGTGTTCACCCGCCAGGCCGCCGACGCCGTCGGTGCCACCAAGATGGACCGTCCCGAGGACATCGAGCCGAACCCGAAGACGGGCAAGGTGTACTGCGCGCTCACCAACAACAGCGATCGCGGGACCGGTGGTGAGGCGGTCGCCGACGCGGCGAACCCGCGCAACGAGAACAAGAACGGTCAGATCCTGGAGATTACCGACAACCACGCCGGCACCGAGTTCACCTGGGAACTGTTGCTGGTGTGCGGGGATCCGGCCGCCGCCGACACCTACTACGGCGGTTTCGACAAGACCGCGGTCAGCCCCATCTCCTGCCCGGACAACGTGGCCTTCGACCCACACGGCAACCTGTGGATCTCCACCGACGGCAACGCCCTCGGCACCAACGACGGCCTGTTCGCCGTCGCGCTCGACGGCGAGCGCCGCGGCGAGACCAAGCAGTTCCTGACCGTCCCCAGGGGCGGCGAGACCTGTGGTCCGGTCATCGACAGCGACCGCATCCTGATCGCGGTTCAGCACCCGGGCGAGCTCGACGATCACTCGGCCGACAACCCGGCATCGCACTGGCCCGACGGCGGCAACTCCCAGCCCCGGCCCTCCGTCGTGGCGGTGTGGCGCAACGGCGGCGAACCGATCGGCGTCTGACCCGACACCCCCGACACCCCGACACCCCCGACAACTCTTCATCGCACGCGGCGGCGAGGGTGCGGTGATGCTCCGCGCTGTCTGCATCGTCACAGCGACTCGAGGTATTAATTCGGGATTCTAAGTATTAGAGTATCTAAATGTGTCCGCCACCGATCCCGCGCAGCTCGCCGCCACTCTGCGGCCGACACTCACCAGGCTCTACCTGGCGCTTCGTCGGCGAGCGCCGTCGGTCGAGCTCACCGCGGCGCAGACGTCGGCCCTCAACGTCCTCGCCGATCACGGTCGGATGCGCATGGGTGAACTCGCCGATCGCGAGTCCATTCGGATGCCGACCGCGACCTCGGTGATCGACGGACTCACCAAACACGAACTCGTCGAACGCAGACCCGACCCGAACGACCGCCGCGCAGTCCTGGTCGGGCTCACCGACCACGGGCGTGCGCTGGTGGCACAGATCCGCGAAGAACGCGACGTCGTCCTCACCGGCGCGCTCGCCGCCCTGAGCGACGAGGACCGCGCGGCCATCGCGGCGGCCGGACCGGTTCTGCAAGCCCTGCGCGACCAACTCGACAACCAACCGACGCGGCCGGGTTCCGCAGTGTGATCCGCGCGGACACGTCCCTCATCATCTCGCCGACTCGAAGGACTTCATGACCGTCACCGAAGACAAGCCGACAGCCGGCGGAGCCACCTCGGAGAAGTCGATGCTCGCCACGTTCCGCGAGCAACCCCGGACCGTGTGGATCACCGCGTTCGCGGCCACGATCGCCTTCATGGGCATCGGCCTCGTCGACCCGATCCTGCACAGCATCGCCGAAGCGCTCGACGCCCCACCCGAGAAGGTCACGCTGCTCTTTGGCGTCTACGTGGGCGTGCAGTGCGTCGCGATGCTGCTGACCGGTTGGGCCGCGTACCGTTTCGGCGCCAAGCGGACCCTCACCGTCGGTCTGGTCCTCATCGTCGTCGCGGCCGGGATCTCCGCCTTCGCCGACAACATCGACCAGCTCATCGCCTTCCGCGTGATCTGGGGCCTCGGCAACGCCCTGTTCCTCGCGACGGCACTGGCATTCATCGTCTCGGCCGCCACGGGCAGCCGACAGGGCGCGATCATGATGTACGAGGCCGCACTCGGCATCGGCCTGGCCGTCGGCCCGTTGCTGGGTGCCACCCTCGGTGAATGGACCTGGCGCGCACCGTTTGCCGGTACCGCACTGCTCATGCTCTTCGGTGCCGTGTTGTGCGCGGTGATGCTGCCCGCCGACGCCGGCCGGGCCACCCGCCAGCGTGTCCGGATCGTCGACCCCCTCAAGGCACTACGCAACCGCACGCTCGCGATCTCCGGTATCGGTTCGGCCTTCTACACCGGCGCACTGTTCACCGTCATCGCGTGGGCCCCGATCGCCATGGGACTCCGCCCGATTCACGCCGGACTGATCTTCTTCGGCTGGGGTCTGCTCACCGCGATCGCCGGAGTGTTCGTCGCGCCGGCGCTCGCCAGGACCGTCGGCTCGAAAGCCGGTGTACTGATGGCGATCACGGCCTACGGGCTCGTGATGGTGCTCGCCGGCGTCGGTACCCTCACCGATCAGATCTGGCTCATCGGTCTGGCCGTCATCCTCTCCGGCCTGCCCTCGGGAACGTTGAACACCCTCTTCACCGATCTGGCCATGTCCTCGGGCGGCGCCGACACCCCGCGTTCGGTGTCCAGCGCCGGCTTCAGCTTCCTCCGCTGGATGGGTGCGGCCATCGCCGCGGTGCTCGTCGCCTACCTGGCCAAGTGGTTCGGCTCCGAGGCCGCGCCGTGGTGGTTCGCCGCCGGCTACTGCGTCGTCGCACTCGGAGCCGTCGCGCTCATCCAGGTCAGGAGCAACCACGAAGTCGACGACGACGCCGCACTCATCGGTGCGGAGGAGTTCTGAGCTTCTCGATCTGACGCGGCACCCCTGCGTCGGGGCTCGAGCCGCTGAAGGACCACAAGCGGGCACACGTCTTCACGCTCGAGGGTCCGAATCCTGCTGCAACGGTAGATCTGCCACTCGATGCCGAGATTCGGGGCAGCAGCTCCTTCGGGGTTCCGCTGCTGGTCCGCGGCGCCACCGGAGCACCGACCACCAGAGTTCTGCGCTCCACCGATCTCTCGACCAGCTGGACTCATCCTGGCGAGCCGAGCTATGCGTCGGCACCCGATGCGTTGGCGATATTCCACCCGAAAGACGCCAGTCTCGTCGACGTCGTCGATGCGCGGTCTGGCACCACAATCATGACCGCACCCATTGTCCAGCAGCTGGATTCGCGGAAGCTCCTCGCTTTCACCGATGGTTTCCGGGTCGGGGAGCGCGTCGTGCGCACCCCTGATGGCAAGGCCCTTCCCGAGGATGCGGACACCTCATTCACCGGACCCTTCTACCAGCTCTCGCGGGACTATTTCCTGGTCAGAAGTTCGAACCTGCTCCAGGTTTTCGACATGAACACCGGGAAACCTGTGATCGACCGGCGCGGTGAGGATGTGGAGAGCCTCGATCTGCGGGGCGTGAAACTCTTCGACGACAGGCTCTTTCTGCATTCCACCTCATCGGCTGGTGTCGATACCAAGACGATCATCGGTTTGCCCTCGCAGAACGAATTGGCGACCAGCTGGTCTGCAATCCCGTACGCCGACCTCGAGGGATGGACATTGACCAGTAGCAACTGCATGTCCGCAGAGCTGGTGATCGAGCATTGCGACGACATGCAACTCGTGAAAGACGTCGACGGGCGGTACCCACCCTTCTCGGAGCAGTAGGCCATCGGCGGGCTGCGATCGCGGGTGCGATTTCGTCGGACCCCACGCCGGCGGATGAGGCGACGGGTACCGTTCGCGACGTGACTCTCTCGAAGGTCGTCGTCGCCATCAGGAGCGACGAACTCACGCGCGCGACAGCCGAAGTCCTCGTCGAGCGGTGCGCGGCGGCCGGCGCCGCACGCCTGCAGATCAACATCGGCGACGACGCGGTGTCGGGGGCGATGCGCATCGACGAACTCGCCCCGCCGATCGCGGCGGTGGTGACGTTCTGGGCCGAGCACATCGAGCCGGTGCTCGATGCGGTCGGCGACTGCATCCGCGGGACCGTCGCCGCGTGGGAGGTCACCGACCGCACTCCCCTCGACCCGCCGCTACCGGCCGACGGATCCCGCATCGACGCATTGGCCAACGTCGCCTTCCTCCGCCGACCGGCAGACCTAGACCGCGACGAATGGCTCGATCGTTGGCTCGGGCATCACACACAGGTCGCCATCGACACACAGGCGACCTTCGGGTACGTGCAGAACATCGTCGAGCGCGCACTCACCGAGGACACCCCTCAGATCGACGCCATCGTCGAGGAACTGTTTCCGTCCGCGGCCGTCACCGACATCCACGCCTTCTACGGCAGCGGCGGTGACCAGGCCGAACTCGAACGTCGAATGACACTGATGCTCAACAGCGTTGCGCGCTTCGGAGCAGACCGGAATCTCGACGTGGTGCCGACGTCGCGGTACGACTTCGATCTTCGTGGTGAGGGGGAGTGACCTCGATCGCGCTCCTCGGGTAGCCCCTCGGAGCTACTCGGCCAACAGGGGGCCACTCTTCGAGCCGCTCGGACAACAGGGAGGCCACCCTCCGAACCACTCGACCGGCAGTCAGATGGCCGAGTCGGGGAAGGCGATCACCGAGAGGAAACGCACCGGCAGTTCGACGAGCTCGACGGGTCCGTGTGCACCTTCGCCGTCGAGCTGCAGCGAGTCGCCCGGATGCATCCGGTACACCGACCGGCTGTGCGCGTAATCCATCACGCCCTCGAGGACGTGGAGGAACTCCGTACCCGCGTGCTGGAACAGCGGCTGCGTCACCGACTTCTCGGTCAGCGTCACGAGCAGGCACTCGAGCCGTTTGTGCTCGCCACGCAGCGATCCGAGCAGCTCGTACTCGTGTCCTTCGCGGGAACCCTCGCGAATGATCTCCGACCCCTCGCCCGCCTTCACGAACACCGCCGACCGCTCCGTCTCGGCGCCCCGGAACAGCGAGGTGACCGACACGTTGAAACCGTTGGCGAGTCGCGCGATGGTGGACAGGCTGCACGAGGTCTGGGCGTTCTCGATCTTGGACAGCATCGCCTTCGAGATACCGACGCGAGAGGCCATGTCGCCCACCGACAATCCCTCTTGCCTCCGCAACCGGCGAACGTTGTGCGCGATCGCCGTCTCGAGTTCGAGCTCCTCGACCGACTGGTCGACGGGGCGTTCCCGCGCGATACCGGACTGGTTGCGGATCAAAGGGTCGTCGGCCACGCTGCCAGCATAGTGAGCCAGGCCGTTTCCTGACAGTTGACACACGTTCTGGCGCCCTCTCGTCTGCCGGCCGGGGCCAGGCCGCCCTGGGACCTCGGGGGATCAGCGCATCTCGCCCGCGCCCACGTACGGGAACCGGGTCTTCAGCAGGTCACCGTCGGCGAACCGTGCGAAGCGAAAGTCCGACTCGGGGATGCGCGGATCGGCACTGCGGCCGTCGACGACCAGGTCGGCGATCAACCGGCCGACGGCCGGTGAGATCTTGAACCCGTGGCCGCTGAACCCGGCTGCCAGGACGAGACCGTCCAACGGCCCGCGCGAGATGATGGGATTCCAGTCCGGGGTCACGTCGTAGCAGCCGGCGTAGCTGGTGGTGATCGCCGGAGCGGTGAACCCGGGGAATCGGGTACCGACCTTGTCGACGGTGAGATCGATGAAGGCGGAATCGGCGCGGTTGCTGTAGTCGTCGGGGTCGGCGATGTCGAGGGCCGCGAGGTCGCTGTTGCCGAACAGGATTTCGCCACGGACATCTGGGCGGACATACTGCAGCGACACCAGGTCGGAGAAGACCGGCACCTCACCGAGATCGTCACCGGGGTTGATCATCACGATCTGTTCGCGATGCACCTCGATCGGGACGTCGATGCCGTAGGGCGCGAGGAACGGCTTGGACCACACACCGGTCGCGACGACGACGGTGTCCGCGGAGATCGTCGATCCGTCGGCGAGGTGGACACCGGTGACGCGGTCGGCGTCGACGATGAGTCCGATGACGTTGGTACCCTGTCGGATTCGGATGCCGGTTGCCCGTGCCGATGCCGCGAAGGCCTGTGCGGTCTGGTAGGCGTCGCCGTACCCGCCGCGCTCTTCCCAGCCGAAGGCGGCGAAGGGCTCGAGGTCGGCGGTCGGCCACATCTTGGCCACCTCGGCGGCGTCGATCTCCTCGTTCTGCACCCCGACCTCACGCTGGGCGGCGAGGCTCTTGCGCATGTTCTCGACATTCGCCTCCCCCACCCCGACGACGTATCCCGTCTGCCGGAAACCGATGTCGGTGCCGAAGATCTCCGCGGCCTTCTCGAACACCTCGAGTCCGACTGCGGCCATCGCGGCCAGAGAACTGACCCCGTAATGGCAACGGACGATGCCTGAGGACTTGCCGGTCATACCGCCGCCGACGGTGTCCCGTTCGCAGACGACCACATCGGTGACGCCGCGCTGCCCGAGCGCCCACGCCGCGGCCGCACCTTCGAGGCCGCCGCCGACGATGACGACCGACGCTGTGGTGTCGCTCACAGCCCCGTCCCCGGAATCCAGCTGGTGCCGGCGAGCGGGACGCGGGCCATGGCCGACGCCTCGATCGAGATGGCCACCAGGTCTTCGGGTTCCAGATGTTGCAGATGCGCCTTGCCGCAGGCACGGGCGATGGTCTGTGCCTCCATGGTCATCACCCGCAGGAAGTTCGCGAGACGCTTGCCCCCGAGGACCGGGTCGAATCGCGCCGACAGCTCAGGGTCCTGCGTACTGATGCCCGCGGGGTCGCGTCCGTCCTGGAAGTCGTCGTAGTACCCGGCGGCCGAGCCGAGCGCCTCGTACTCCTCGGCGTAACGGGGATCGTTGTCGCCCAGCGCGATCAGCGCGGCGGTACCGATCGCGACCGCGTCGGCGCCGAGTGCCATCGCCTTCGCGACGTCGGCACCGTTACGGATGCCGCCCGAGACGATCAGCTGTACTTCTCGATGAACGCCGAGTTCCTGCAGTGCCTGCACCGCCTGCGGTATCGCGGCGAGGGTCGGGATTCCCACGTGCTCGATGAACACGTCCTGGGTGGCGGCGGTGCCGCCCTGCATCCCGTCGACCACCACGACGTCGGCACCGGAGTGCACCGCGAGCTTCACGTCGTAGTAGGTCCGGGTGGCTCCGACCTTGACGTAGATCGGCTTCTCCCAGTCGGTGATCTCGCGCAGCTCGTTGATCTTGATGGCGAGGTCATCGGGACCGGTCCAGTCGGGGTGACGGCACGCGCTTCGCTGGTCGATGCCCTGGGGCAGGGTGCGCATCCCGGCGACCCGTTCGGAGATCTTCTGTCCCAGCAACATCCCGCCGCCGCCGGGCTTGGCGCCCTGCCCCAGGACGATCTCGATCGCGTCGGCCTTGCGCAGATCGTCGGGGTTCATCCCGTACCGCGACGGCAGGTACTGGTAGACGAGGTGTTTGGACTGACCGCGCTCCTCGGGGGTCATGCCGCCGTCACCGGTGGTGGTCGACGTGCCGACCTCCGATGCGCCGCGTCCCAGCGCCTCCTTGGCCGCGGCCGACAACGCACCGAAGCTCATCCCGGCGATCGTGACCGGAGTCGACAGATGCAGCGGGAACTTCGCATTGCGGCTACCCAGCACGACGTCGGTGTCGCAGCGTTCGCGATATCCCTCGAGGGGGTAGCGCGACATCGACGCACCGAGGAAGAGCAGATCGTCGAAGTGCGGGAGCTTGCGTTTGGCGCCCCACCCGCGGATGTCGTAGATCCCGGTCTCGGCCGCGCGCTGGATGGCGGCGATGGTGGTGCGGTCGAAGGTGGCGGATTCACGGAGTCCGCGCTGCTCGACGCTGAGGTTCTCGGTCATGGTGATGTCTCCGGGGTGCGTGGCCGAGGAACGGGTTCCTCGGGCGGTGAATTCGCGAGAGTTGTTGCGCCCAGGTCAATAGGCGCCAGATCAATAGGCGCCAGATCAATAGGCGGCAGTGTTGTCGACCTTGAAGTGGTACAGCTCGCGGGCCGATCCGTAACGGGTGTAGGTGCGCGGGTCGTCGTCACCGAAGCCGGCAGCCTTCAGCAGCCCGGTGAGTTCCTCGATGTGTTCCTCTCGCATCGGCTTGGCGATGCAGTCGGCGCCGAGTGACGCGACCTCGCCGCGGACGTAGATGCGGGTCTCGTAGATGGAGTCACCGAGGCCGTCGCCGGCGTTGCCGCGGACCACCAGGCGTCCGGCCTGCGCCATGAAAGCGCTGTTGTGGCCGACGTTTCCGCCGACGACGATGTCGACACCCTTCATCGAGATGCCGCACCGCGCTGCCGCGTCGCCCTCGACCACCAGGAGGCCCCCGTGCGCGGTGGCGCCTGCAGACTGGGAGGCGTTGCCCCGCACGATGACGCTGCCGCTCATCATGTTCTCGGCGACCCCGGTGCCGGCGTTGCCGTCGATCGTCACCTCGGCCTGCTGGTTCATCCCGGCCGCGTAGTAGCCGACGTGACCGTTGATCGTGATCTTCACCGGAACATTCACACCGGCGGCGATGCTGTGGGCGCCTGCCGGATTGTCGATGATGATCTCACCCGAGATGTCACCGTGCAGCGCCGAATTGATCTCGCGCAATGATGTGGTCGCCAGATCGAAGTGGTGATTGGGGCTCATCGTCTCAGCTCTCGCACTGTCTGTCGGGATGGGGATGGTCGTGGTGACGGGGTCGACGCTCAGCGTGTCCATGCGTAGACCACCTCCGGCTCGGGCTCCCAGATGCGGGCGTTCTCCACGCCCGGCAGCTTGACGAGGGCGCGGTACTCGCTGGCCATCGCGACCCAGTCGTCGGTCTCGGCGATGACTGCGGGCTTGCAGGCGATGGCGTCGCGGACGACGGCGAAGGAGTCGCGGTTGGACACCAGCAGCGTGTAGAAACCGTCGAAGTTGGCGCACACCTCCTTGAGCGCGGTCTCCACGTCCTTGCCCGCGGCGAGCTGGTGGGCGACGAAACGCGCCCCGACCTCGGTGTCGTTCTCGCTGTCGAATTCGATTCCCTCGGCGCGCAATTGGCGTCGAATGGTCGCATGGTTGGCGAACGACCCGTTGTGCACGAGGCACTGCTCGGGGCCGACGGCGAACGGGTGGGCACCGGAGGAGGTGACCGCAGACTCGGTGGCCATGCGGGTGTGGCCGACACCCTGCCAGCCCGAAGCGGACGCCAGGCCCCAGGATTCGGTGAGTTCACGGGGCGCGCCGACACCCTTCAAGACGGTGAGGTCGGAGCCGAACCCGGCGACCAGCGCGTCGGGATAGGCGGCACGTGCGGCGGCGAGCAGCTCCTCGGCGCCCACCGGCGCCGACGCCACCAGCGTGACGTCGATCGATTGCGCGGCAACGGGAACCCCGAGCGCCGCACTGAGCGTGGTCGAGACCTCCTCGGGGAGCACGTCGAGTTCCAGCAGTGAGATGCAGCCGTGGCCGGGTGGGGCCCAGGCAGCGTTTCCGTAGACGGCGATGCCGGCCGAATCGGCACCGCGGTCCTGCATCTCGCCGAGCATTTCCGCGAGCATCTGCCCGAGACGGGGATGGAGATCCGGATTGCGCAGGTGCAACCCGACGATTCCGCACATGATCAGTCCTTTACGTCGAGGTGGGTAGGGTCGTTGCGAAGTCGGGGAGTCGTGGCGTCAGAAGGCGGTGAGGTACTTGTCGACCTCCCACGGCGAGACCGCCGCGTGCCAGTCGAAGAATTCCTCGCGTTTGAGACCGGCGAAGTAGGTGGACACCTTCTGCTGATCGGCCGGCCAGTCCTCGGGTATGGCGGCGTCGAGCGATCCGGAGACCACTGCGTCACCCTCGAGCGCCTCGACGGCGTGCAGCAGGGTCAGCGGGATCTCGGCGATGTGTCCCGGGCACTTGCCGACCTCACCGGGGTCGAGGCTGCGCTTGATGCCGTCGAGTCCGGCAGCGAGGAGCGCCGCGGCCGCGAGGTAGGGGTTGGCCGAGCCGTCGCCGCCGCGGAGCTCGACGCGCTGCTCGTCCGGCACCCGGATGTAATGGGTTCGGTCGTTGCCGCCGTAGGTGGCCCGCCGCGGCGCCCACGACGCTCCCGACCTGGTGGCGGTGGCGCCGGTTCGCTTGTAGGAGTTGACCGTCGGGGCGATGACGGCCTGGAGCGCGGGTGCGTGCTCCAGGATGCCGCCGATGAATCCGTACGCGGTCTGCGACAGTCCGAGCCCACGCTCGTCGTCGGCGACCTGCGGGAACACCGGCTCCCCGGCCGAGGTGAGCGACAGGTGGAAGTGCAGTCCCGACCCGGTGCGATCGGCGAACGGCTTGGGCATGAAGGTCGCGATCATGCCCTTCTCGGCAGCCAGCGCCGAGAGCAGGTAGCGCAGTGTGACGACGCGGTCGGCGGTGGTCAGGGCATCGGAGTAGGCGAAGTTCTGCTCGAACTGTCCGTTGCCGTCCTCGTGATCGTTGGCGTAGTTGCTCCACCCCAGCTGGTTCATGGCGGTCGACACCGTGGTGAGGTGCTCGTACATGCGGGTGAGACCGCGGACGTCGTAGCAGGGCTGATCGGAGTCGTCGGCCGCGTCGGCGGTGACGAGGGACCCGTCCGGCGCGCGCTTGAGCAGGAAGTACTCGACTTCGGCACCCACCCACGGCTCGAAGCCGGCGTCGGCGGTCTGCGCGATCAGCGCCTTGAGGATGTTGCGCGGGGCGAACGGCCACGGCTTGCCCTCCACATGTGGATCACACTGGACGACCGCGAGACCCTCCTTGATGAACGGGATGGGCAGGAAAGAGCTGACGTCAGGGATCGCGATGAGGTCCGGGTCCTTGGGCTCCTGCCCGATCGCTCCGACCGCGTACCCGGCGAAACCCACTCCGTCGGTGGCGAGTTCGTCGACTGCCTCGACCGGCACCAGCTTCGCGCAAGGTTTGCCACGAAGGTCGACGAACATCGCGAGGATGAACCTGGTGCCGTGCTCGGCACACAGTTCGGCGAGGGCGCTGGGGTCGGCGGGCGCTGTGGTGGTGGTCATGGTGTGCTCCGGGGGTCGACTTTAGGTGTTCGCGATCGATATGTCCACTCGGGTGAATCGTTGTCTACTATTAGTAGACCGGGTGGATGTTGCGGGTCTGTTTCGTCTTCGTGAGCGATGAGTGTCGTTTCAGCCGAGAGGATTTCGGCCGAGAAACACATGGTTCGGGGGCCCGCCGCCGAAACGGTGGGCCCCCGAAGGATCGTGCACTGAGGTCAGGCCTGAGCAGTCACGGCTGAGCGATCAGACCTGCGCAGACGCCGCCGGCGGCGTCGACGCGGGCATGGCCTCCTCCACCTTGTCCGCCGCTCGTGCCGGGGCCATCGTCGCGAGACCGCCGGCGTGTCCGACGCCCGCACTGGGGATCTCGTAGGCGGTCTCGGCGTGCAGGCCGGCGTCGAGGCCGGTCATCTCCGTCTCCTCGTCGACGCGCAGGCCGATGAGCTTGTCGAGTCCCTTCGCGATGAGCCAGGTCATGACGAACGAGTAGGTGCAGGTGATGACGATGCCGGTGAGCTCACGCCAGACGATGTCGACCGGGCCGCCGAACAGGACGCCCTGGACACCGGCCGGGGCGGCCTCGGCGGCGAACAGGACGATGCAGATGGTGCCGACGATGCCGCCGATGCCGTGCACGGCGAAGGCGTCGAGGGTTTCGTCGATCTTGAGCCTGCTCTTGAAGCTCAGCAGGAACGCGACCACCGCGGCGGCGAAGATACCGACGAGCAGCGCGCCGAGCGGCGCCATGCTGCTGGCCGCGGGGGTGATCCCGACGAGTCCGGCGACCGTGCCGGTGATCATGCCCAGCGAGGTCACGTGGCCCTCACGCCACCTCTCGATGGCGGCGAATCCGATCATGCCCGCCGAACCCGCGAGCAGCGTGTTGAGAATGACCGCCTGCGCCAGGAAGTTCGCGCCCAGTGCACAGCTGCCGTTGAACCCGAACCAGCCGAAGAACAGGATGCCGCCGCCCATGATGGTCATCGGCACGTTGTGGGGTCGTTCCATCCGGCGCTTGCGCGCACCGAGGACCACCGCGAGAGCCAGTGCCGCGACACCGGCGTTCATGTGGACCGCGGTTCCGCCGGCATAGTCGACGATCTCGATGTCGTTGAGCAGGAACCCGCCGCTGTAGTTGTCGTCGACGTCGGCGGCGAACACCCAGTGCGCGACCGGGAAATACACCACGAGCAGCCAGATCGGCGCGAAGACGAGCCACGACGAGAACTTCATGCGGCCGGCGGCGCCGCTGGCCACGATCGCGATGGTGATGGCTGCGAACAGGATGAACCACGCGGCGTAGTAGAGGGTTTGGGTGGATCCGGTCGCGTCGTCGGTCAGCCAGTTGGTGAGTCCGATGTAGTCGGTCGGGTTGCCGATGAGGCCCCACCCGCCCACCGACGGACCCGACACCAGCCCGTGGCCGACGACGACGTAGAGCACCGCCGTGATGGCGAGGGTGGACATGACCATCGTCATGATGTTGAGGACGTTCTTCGCCCCGACCATGCCGCCGTAGAAGAAGGCGAGGCCGGGGAACATCAGCAGGACGAAGACAAAGGCGGCCAGCATCCATGCCAGGTCGGCGTTTGCCGCGAGTATCGGTTCCATGAGCGATCTTTCGGTTCCGGGACTGAGGAGTCGGGTTACTGGTACCAGCAGCTCACGGGCATCATTGACCGCGTAGATATGCGACGACGCTGTCGCGGTAGTCGAGAAATCCCTTGTAGGCGGCGATGTCCTCGCCGAGTGTCTCGATGACGGTCGCCAACTGAGCCGCCCACTCGGGTATGCGCTTCACGTCCTCGAGCGAGGCCATGAATGTCCGGATATTGAACGTCACCGCACCCGACATCGGCAACCGGACGAAGTGTTCGAGCTCGATTCGCAGGCGCGCCCTGCCGAAATCGCCGTCGGCGATCATGGCGGGGACGTCGGCCGCCCAGGTGGGAAGCTCTTCGAGACTGACATCGAGTTTGTGGGAGTCCGACGCCGACAACGTCCAGTTCACCCTGCGGTAGACCTGATCCGCCGGTAGCCTGCGCAGGAACTGTTCGGCGCGGGCGACGATGCCCTCGCGGAGCATGCGCGGAACCGGTGCGTGGATCTCGTACATGTCCATGCCGACGTCGAAGGACACCGACCAGGCCGCGGCGAAGGTGACCACGCCGGCGTCGAAGTACAGGTGCCCGTCCCGCTCGACGACGAGGAGGAGATCGTCGGGAACCTCGCGCGCGAGGAACTCCATCGGACCGCATCCCAGCGTGTCGGGATCGCCCAGCACGAACTGTTGGTCGGTGCCGAGAACATCGTTGCGCCAATGGAACCGGCCGTCGCCGTACTCGACCAGATGCATCTGGTCGGGATAGGCGAGGTCGAGATCACGGAGGTAGTACAGCAGCAGGTCCCAGCAGGCGAGTTCCATCCCGGGGCGGACCCGGACGCGCGACGGGTCGTCGTCGAGGATGCGTCGACGTTCGGCCATGATCTCGGGATACTCGGCTCCGCCGAGATCGACCAGATGCCTGCCCCATTCGCCGCCGCGGGTCGCGCGCGGGATTCGTGCGGGTTCGACGTTGACGCTGTAGGCGAACTCCTCGAGGTCGTCGGGGAACGGCCACGGCAGGTTCGCGAGGTGGTCGACGTCGCGCGCCGGGAACGAATCGATGCTCACAGGTCCACCTCGATGTCCTGACCCCGGGATACGCAGCACAGCATCGCCTCCCCCGCGGCCTTCTCGTCGTCGGTCAGTACGAAGTCACGGTGCTCGATGCTCCCGCGACGCACCGGTATTCGGCATTCGCCGCACACACCCTGCCGGCACAGGTTGGGTACGGCGACACCGTTGTCGAGCAGGCGTTGGAGCAGTGACACGCCGGCGGGGACGTCGATGGTTGCCCCGGTGGAGGTCAGGGTCGCCGTGAACGGGTCGCCGGGCGCCTGATCGGGTGCGGTGAACCGCTCGAGATGCACTCGTGCGGCGGGCCACCCGGCATCGGCGGCCAGCTCGGTGTAGGCCTCCAGCAACGACCCGGGGCCACAGGCGTAGGCGTGGGTTCCGAGCGGCTGCACCCGAAGGCGTTCGGCCAGCAGCTGCGCGGTGGCCTCCGTACCGGACACCTCGTACAGGGTGATCTGCGGCTGCTCGGCCAGCGCGCGGAGATCGTCGGCGTGCGCGCCCTGTCCGGGGCGGTACGAGTAGACGATGTCGGCACGACGCCCGGTGCGGGCGAGCGCCCGTGCGTGCGACAGCACCGGCGTCACACCGATCCCCCCGGCCACGAGCAACGCGCCACGCTGCTCGAGCACCGGCGCGAACATCGATCGCGGCCCCTCCACCTCGACGACGGAACCCTCGGACAGGTTGTCGTGCAACCAGTCCGACCCGCCGCCGGCCCCTCGTCGCAGTACCGAGATGCCGTACGTGAGAGGGAACATCCCATCGTCGGTCAGCGAGTAGGCATTGCGATGCTCACCTGCGGTGAGAATCAGGTGACTGCCCGGTTGATACGCGGTCAGCGCGGCGGGTGGGCCCTCGACGGGGCCGAACCTGAAGTGGGTGATGTCGGCGGTCAGTGCACGCACCGCGACGACCCGCATCGGTCGGGGTGCGGTGGCGTAGGCCGGATGCAGGTGCGCCGGGGGCTGCTCCGGTGTCATGACAGCCGTCATGTGTCACCTCCCGCTGCCGAACCGAGGAAGCCGCCCAGGGTGGCCGAATGGTGCTGGTGGATCTCGAGATCGCGTGCGCATCCCGGGCACGCGACCGTTCCGCCTGCGACGCCCTCGACGCGGAAGACGTCGCGGCAGTGCGCGCAGTACAGCGGCAGGTCGCCGAGGTCGGTGACGTAGGCCGACAGTTCCGCCGGCGCCGCCCCACCCGCGCGGGCGAGCGCCAGGCCCGTCATCACGTCGTACTGTCCACCGGTGATCAGAATTCTGGTACCTGTCACGGCCTCGTCGAGGGCACTGCGCAGCGTCGCGCGATCAGCGTCCTCGGTCAGCGAGTCGAGGACCACCGTCCTGGTGGGGCCGATCATCTCCGCGGCGGAAACCCAGGCACGGGAGACGTGCGCGGTCTCGGCGCCGTCGCCGACCGCGATCACGAGGAACGCGGCCCCACAGGCGTCGACGGCGGGGGGTGTGCTCGGCCATACGGGCATGCCCGGCCCGATGGGTGCGGTGTCCTCCGGGACCGACACGGCGGGCGCGGCGGCCCGCAGCCACTGCGCCGCCCGATCCCGGAACTTGATGATGCCCTTGTAGTCGGCCATGTCGGCAGGCAACTCGGCGAAGACCTCGGCTGCACGACGACGCCACGGTTCGACGGTGGCCAGTTGCTCGAGCGGGAGCAGATACGTCCGGATCAGGAACATCACCGCACCCGAATCCGGTAGACGGATGAGATGTTGGACTTCGACACGCAGATGTACTCGGCGTCCGAATTCGGCGTCGTCGACCTGTTGGATCAGCTCCCGGTCCGGACCCCAGTCGGGGTAGAGCTCGGTCGACACGTCGAGGCGGCGGTCGATGGTCAGGGTCCAGTTGGTGCGGCGGTATGGCTGATGGGGTTGCAGACGTTTGAGGAACTCATGCGCCCGGGTGATCACTCCCTCCTCGCGCACACGCGGCACCGGACCGTGGATCTCGAGGAAGCTCATCCCGACGTCGAAGCCGAAGCTCCAATCGGCGGCGAAGGTGACGACGCCGGCGTCGACGAAGAGCTGGTCGTTGCGCTGATCGAGGAGGGCGACATCCTCCTGGACCTGAGAGGTGATGTAGCGCAGCGGCTCTTCCGGGAGGGTCGAGTCGTCACCGTAGCGGAACCGCTGCTCGATCCCGAGGATCGTGTTGCGCCACGACCACTCGTCGGGACCGGTCGCCCGAAGCTGCATCTGCTCCGGATAGGCGGCACCGAGTTCGCGCATCAGGGTCAGCATCGCGTCCCAGGCCGCGGGTGCCATGTGCGGGAGGACGGCATGACGTGTCGGGTCGGCGGCGAGAATCATCGCACGCCGGTCGAGTTCGGCGCAGTACTCCGAATCGACGTCGACGACTGCGGCGCCCCACTGACCGACCGGAGTGATCACCGGCGTCGAAGCGGGCTCGACGTTGGTGCTGTATCGGTATCGATCCTCGGGGAAGGGAAACGGGAATCCGGCGATGAGATCCGCACTCCCCGTCTCGATTGCGGTGGTCACAGGGGAACCTCCAGGGTGCAGCCTGCCGGGGCGCGCGAGACGCACGGCATGATGGCATCGGCGGCGTCCTTCTCCTCGGCACTGAGAAAGAGGTCGCGGTGGACGGGTGTTCCGGCGGCGAGCGGGAGGCGGCATTCACCGCACACGCCCTGACGGCAGAGATTGGGGATCGGGACCCCCTCGTGCTCCAGCGCCTCGAGCATGCTGGTCCCCGCGGGGACCACTATCGTGCGGCCCGAGTCGGTCAGGTCGACGCGGAACGGTTCACCGCCATCGAGTGCGTCGATCCCGAAGCGTTCGTGATGGATTCGCGAGTTCGGCCACCCCGCATCGGTTGCGGCGTCGACCACCGCGTCGATCATCGACGACGGCCCGCAGACATACAGGTGGGTGCCGATCGGTTGGGAGCGCAGTACCTGGTCGAGCCGTTCGGCAAAGGACACCCGATCGGTGAACAGTTCCGCGCGCGTACCGGCCAGGCCGGTGACATCGGCCAGATGGGCCGCCGATGCCTGACGGAACACGTAGAGCAGCTGGACGTCTCGGCGCCAGCGCACGGCGGCGCGCAGGTGCGACACCATCGGTGTGATCCCGATGCCGCCGGCGACCAGCAGGTGCTTCCGTGCCCGCGCGATGGGCGCGAAGGCGTTTCGCGGCATACCGACGGTCAGTGTGTCACCGACCATCAGGTGCTCGTGCAGCCATCGCGATCCGCCGTTGCCGTTGTCGAGACCGAGAACCGAGATGGAGTACTGCGACGGGTGTGCGCCGTCGCCGGTGAGGCTGTATGCGTTGGTGCGTGTCCCGGCGTGCACCACCAGGTGGCTTCCCGGGACGAACCCGGGGAGCGCCCGGCCCGCGGGATCGGCGAGGGTGATGGATCGGATGTCGCGTGCGACGACGTCGATCGCGGTCACCACCAGCTCCATCGTCGTCGCGGTGCCTGCGCCGCGGGGAGCCGGCGCGGTGCGCGTATCGGGCTGTGCCACTGCGGTGTTCATCGGGAGGCCTCCGCAACGGGTTGGATGTCGACGGATGGGACGGGGTTCTCGGCGTCGACCATGAACCCCAGGAAACGACCCGATCGACGCGAGACGTGGTGATAGACGAGTAGATCGCGCCGGCAGCCGACACAGGCGACCACGTCGTCGACGACGACCTCGGCGCTGGTGACCGTCCGGCAGTGCGCACAGAACACCTCGACGGTGCCCGTACCGAGCGTCGCGGTGGTCACGACCTCGATCTCGTCGTCCTCGAGCCCTGCGCTCAAGGCCACCGCGCGCAGGGCCAGGGCGGCCCCGATGTCGGCGATGATCCAGACACGTATGCCGACAACGGAATCGGCCAACGCGCTGGCCAGCAGGCCGGCGACGGTGCCACGGTCCCCGTGGATCCGGGTGGACGCCCGCGGGGGTAGGTCGGACTCCCAGCGACTCAGTTCGTCCGCGACATCCCCGACACCGACCAGCAGATAGGTGCTGCCCGTCGGCGCGGGGGACGCCGGTTCGACCGGGTCACCAGGTCGTACCCACGACGCCACGCTGGAGTACGCGATCTGGGACATGCGGCTCAGAGGAGAGTCGCGTCGCGCAGCCCCGTGTAGAAGGCGAGCGCGTAGTCGGGGGTGCTGAAGTAGATCTTGGATCCCTTGGGGAAGAAGATCGCATCCTTGGCCTTCGCGACCGTCTTCTGACCGGTCTCCTTGTTCTCCAAGAGGAACTCGCCCTCGAGAACGACCTTCATCTCGTCGTATTCGTACTCGTAGTACAGCGGCTCATCGGTGTGGCGCAGCTCGAAGTACCCGCTGCACATGGGACTTCCGTCGGGGTTCTCGTAGACATCGCCGATGAAACCCTCGGTACCCGGATACTCGGCTTCGGGCATCTTCGGCAGGTTCTCGTATCCGTCGCCGGTCACCCGGAATTCCAACGCCTTGGCACTCTCGATGGTCACAATGCTCCTTCACAAAGGTTCTGCGGGACGTACGCGCGAAAGCGGTACGCGACCACGTCCTGCTCCAGACCACCAGTGACGGTGAATCATGTGAGTGGACGTTGTCCTCTGTTATGAAACAAGCGATATGTTTCCGCAGTGTGACGGCTTTGTAATGGAGTGCTACGCGGGTGAGATGCTCCGGACTACCTGCGAGGTAGTGGCTTTCGCGACGTGCGAAGCCGACTCTGGAATCACGGCCGATCCCGGAGGAGGCGTCCGATGATCAGACACCCGAAACCCACGACAGCGGTGACGAGACCCGCGGCGTTCTCGGGTCCGACCGCGTCGAGCCCGAAGTGGTTGACCGCGGTGATGCGGTGCGACCGGGCGCTGTCGTCGTGGTTCATCGGAGCCGGCTTCTTCTTCGCACCGGTCCTGCTGATCCTCGACCCGTGGCCGTTCGCCGTCGTCATCGCCTGGGCGGCGATCTCGATCTCCGGACTGTGGCTCGGCCTACTCGGGATCCTCATGGCCGCCGGACTCGCGCGCGTGCTGCGCGCCGGCGAGGAGATCCCCGAGGAGTTCTGGTTCGGGCTGCTCGAGTACCGGGCCCGATGACGCCACCGGGTGCGTCGCAACCTCCGACGTCAGGCGGTGCCGACCGTGCCGGCCTTCGGGGCACCGGTCCGTCCGCGCACCAGCGCGGCCGCCGCGATGAGTACCAGGGACAGGCAGGCCGCGACGACAAAGGCGGTGTGGATGCCATCGGCGCCCGCCTGGAGCGGGTTCACCCCGTCGTCGATGGCCGACTGGGTGCCACGGGTCATCAGAGTGATGAACAGTGCCGTGCCCGCCGCGCCGGCGACCTGCTGGATCGTGCTGACCGTTGCGCTGCCGTGCGAGTACAGTTCGGGACCCAGCGATCCCAGCGCCGAGGTCATCAGCGGAGTGAGCCCGAAAGCGATTCCCGCGCTGAGGATCACGTGTGCGGCGATCACCATGCCGAGTGACGAACCGGCGTCGAGGGTGGTGAGCAGCCAGGTGCCCGCACTCACCGCCACCGTGCCGGGCAGAACCAGCGGTCGGGCACCGACCTTGTCGAACAGTGCACCGACGAAGGGGGCCATCAGACCCATCACCAGACCGCCGGGCAAGAGCACCAGGCCGGTCGTCAGGACATCCTTGCCCATCACGTTCTGCAGGTACAGCGGCAGCAGGATCAGGGCACCGAACAGTGTCAGCATGAATCCGGCCATCAGCACGACGGCGAGGCGGAACGGCGCGGCCGCGAAGGTCCGCAGGTCGAGCAGAGCGCGTCCACCGTCGGCCAGCTTGAGCTGACGCAGGACGAACAGCCCCAGCGCCACGACACCGATGACCAGCGGCACCCACGGCGGGACCGGGGCATGTCCGCTCGCGGACTCGCCGATACTGCTGAGGCCGTAGACGATCCCGCCGAATCCGAGCGCCGAGAGCGGTACGGAGATGAGGTCGAGGTGGGACGGACGCTGCTCGGTGACGTTGCGGACGAACACCCCGCCGAGGACCAGTACGGCGACCGCGATCGGCAGCACGATCCAGAACATCGCACGCCAGCTCAAGGACTGCAGGATCAGCCCGGACACCGTCGGACCGACGGCAGGCGCGACGGCGATGACGATGGAGACGAGGCCCATCGTGCGTCCGCGGTTCTGCTCCGGGACCACGTTGAGGATGGTCGTCATCAGCAACGGCACCATGAGCGCGGTACCCGACGCCTGCACCACGCGCGCCACGATCAGGAGCTCGAAGCCCGGTGCCAGTGCGGCCACGAGCGTGCCGGCCGTGAAGAGGATCATCGCCGCGAGGTAGATGGAGCGAACGGTGAATCGCTGCATCAGGAAGCCGGTGGTCGGGATGACGATCGCCATGGTGAGCAGGAAGCCACTGGTCAGCCACTGGGCCGTGGCCGCGGTGATGTCGAGGTCGGTCATCAGGGTGGGCAGGGCCACGCTGAGGATCGTCTCGTTCAGGATCATGACGAAGGCGGCCGCCAGCAAGATGCCGATGAGCAGTACGGCACTGCGATCATGGCCGGTGCGCGGGCGCTGGTCCGTGCCCGTGAGGGCTGCATTCTCGGTCACTGTCGCTCTTCCATCTCGTGTTCTCCCCGGGTCGATCAGATGGCGACGCTACCGCACTGTGGCAGTGACTGCCACCTTGGCATCAGATGCCATCGATCAAGGGGTGCGGGCGCTAGTCTCGGCTCATGTCAGATTCCTTCGAGAGTGGCGACCTGAGAGCCCGCCGACGCGATGCGACGCGCTTGGAGATCCACGAGGCCGCGGTGGATCTGTTCGAGCGCAACGGTTTCGACGAGACGACGGTCGACGAGATCGCCGCCGCCGCAGGGGTGTCGCCGCGGACCTTCTTTCGCTACTTCCCCACCAAAGAGGAATGCGTGCTCTTCGACCGCTTCGGCTTCGACCGCGCGCTCGACGACCATCTCGCTGCGATCGATCCCGACGCCTTCAGCCTCGCCGACATCGAAAGCGCCTATCGCGCACTGCTGGAAGGGTTCGGTGACCGCGGCGACGACGTGTCGGCACACTTCCTGCGCGTGCAGAAACTGGTGCTCGCGACACCGACCCTGAGCCGAGCAGCACTCGGACGCTACGCCGAGAGGTCACGGCGTCGACCCGAGGCGCTCGGCGACCGCAGTTCGGCGCGTACCCGCAGCCAGATCCGGATGATCCTCGAGATCGCCAACCTCGAGGTGCAGTGCGCCTTCGAGGAGTGGGTCGAGACGAACGACGCCACCGGCGGTTCGGTGTCGACGCGGTCGTTGGTGGCCGTCTACGACGACGTCTGCCGCCGGATGCGGGAGTTGTAGCCGGTTTCCGGTGAACCGGAGACCGACCTCCTCACAGGACGCCCGGCTCCGGCGACCCTCAGTCCAACCAGTCCAGCACCGACGCAGCGGTCCAGCTCTGCTGCATGCTGCCGAGGGGTTCGCCGGTGAAGGGCTCGTAGTACTCGGCGAAGGTCCCGTCGGTGGCCTGGCGCAGACCTTCGTCGCGCAGACGGGCGGACCGTTCGGTCCAGCCGCGTCGCCCGAACGCCCAGCTGAACAGCCAGGTCATGACCGGCCACACCGGACCGCGCCAGTACTCGCGGGGCCGGAAGTCCGCGGAGATCGGCGACGTCGACGGCGGCACCGCATAACGCAGGTCGGGGTGGCCGCAGTACCGCGGGCCTTCGAAGAGCCGCAGCAGGGCGCGTTCCCGATCCCGCGACAGTCCGCCGCAGAGCAGCGGGGCGAACACGGCGATCGTCTCGGTGTTGATCCACGAGTTCGCACGCAGGTCGAAATCCCTTGCGGCACCGTTGCGATCATTGGCCGCCGACACCACGCCGGCGCGGAACCGATCCGCCCACGCACGAAGGTCGCGGACGTCGGAGCGCGGTTTGGAGTAGTCCTCACCGATGGTCGCGAGCACGTCGCAGGCGACCGAGAAGATGGCGCTGACGAAGACGTCCTCGACGGCGAAGCTCATCACCTTCGGGAGGATCTCGTCGTCGTAGTTGGCGCGCTTCATCTGCTCGACCAGCCAGATGTAGCGGTCGTACTCGAGATCGGAGGGGCGCATCGACAGATCGGACACATGGTCGAGGTCGGCTCGCTGATACGGCGGAAGATCCTCTCCGGGAACCACATTCGCGTAGGCGGAGTCCCACCTCGGCGAGTTGTCCATCCCGGATTCCCAGCCGTGGAAGAGAGTGATCCGGCCGCGGCCATTGGGATCCCGGGCGTGGGCCAGCCAGCGATGCCACCGCACGAGCGAGCTCCACCGGCGATCGATGAACTCGTTGGCCACCGCCCGGGTGGTGCGGCCGTGGCGTCGGGAATGGTCGAGGATGCGCTGCACCGCGATCGCGTGGACCGGCGGCTGGGTGATACCCGACGTGTCGGGGAAGTCGGGAGCGCAGTCTGCCAGCCGGGAGCACTCCCACCGTGCCGGGCCGGGGAAGTAACCGTCGCGACCGTTGGCGAAGACGATGTGGGGGATCATGCCGTTGCGCCACTGCGCCGACAGCAGGGTGTCCATCTCGATCACCGCGCGCTCCACCGACAACGGCGCGAGGCCGACGGTCACGAACGCCGCATCCCAGCTCCACATGTGCGGATACAACTTGGGCGCAGCGCTTGTCATCGTGCCCAGGTCGTTGCCTCGCAACAGGTAAGCGGCGCGTGCCGACAGCTGCGTTGGGGTGAATCCATACCTGGCCACCCCGACGATTGTGCCCCGCGACGCCCGGCTCTGCTCACCGAGGTCGTCGAGGTCACCCGACGACGATCAGCCAGTAGGGTCGAGGAGTGCCCACCGCATTGATCACCGGCGCGAGTCGAGGTCTCGGCGCCCACATCGCCCGACAACTCGCACCGACACATGACCTGCTGCTGGGCGGACGCCCCTCCCCCGAACTCGATCAGCTCGCCGTCGAGCTCGACGGCGCCAGCACTTTCGCCGTCGAGTTGACCGATTACGACGAGGTCGAGGCGGCCGTGGAGGCCGTCAATGAACTCGACGTGCTCGTCCACAACGCCGGGGTCGGGAGCAGTCTGGAGATGGTCGCCGAGACCCCCGTCGAGGAATGGCGGCACGTGCTCGAGGTGAACCTGGTGGCCGCCGCCGAGCTGACCCGGCTGCTGCTGCCCGCATTGCGTTCGGCGCAGGGGCACGTCGTGTTCGTCAACTCCGGCGCCGGCCGCAACGCCAAACCGCGGTGGGCGCCCTACGCGGCCAGCAAGTTCGGGTTGAGGGCGCTCGCCGACTCGCTGCGCGGCGAGGAGCCGACGCTGCGGGTCACCTCGGTCTACCCGGGACGGATCGACACCGACATGCAACGCGAACTCGTCGCGATCGAGGGACGCGACTACGACGCCTCACAGTTCCTGCGGCCGGAGTCGGTGGCGGCCGCGGTCGTCCACGCCATCCAGACGCCGGGCGACGCCCACCCCCAGGACATCGTGTTGCGGCCGACGGGGCGGGGATGAGAACTCCAGCGAACCACCCGTCGTCGAACACCTTTCGTCCCGATCTCGGGTCTGGCGGAACTCCCGCGCCTGCAACTCGCCGAGGCATCACCTGGGTACGTGCGGGTTGGTTGGTCCTAGCAGCACTCGCCGTATCGTTCGCTGTGTGGCAGGCGTTCGGACCCGCGGGCACGGTTTCGTTGTCGTGCTCCAAGACGGGCGAGCTCGACGACCCCGGCATGCGCGCGGGGACGACCTGCGACGACCCGATGTGGTCTGCCGTCGGGATCTGGCCGCTGGTCATGCTCGGCACGCTGTTGTGCGCCGCACCCGCTCTGGCCGCACTCATCATGCGCTGGTGGGCGTCCTGTCTGGCGACCGCAGTGCTTGCCGGTCTGACTGTGCTCGGGTTGAGTAACTGGACCGGCTTCTGGGGCCTGCTGATGTTCGGTGGTGTTCCGATGACCGCCGCGGCGATCGGGATCTCGGCGTTTCATCTCCGCGTGAAGCACTGCAACGCGGTTGCCCAACCGTCGGACCGCCCCAGGACCGCGGGCTAGAGCTGCGTGAGGTCTTCCGGCTTCCACACCGCGCGCATCGAGGAGACCTTGCCCTCGTCGTCGAAGACCATGATGTCGACGGGGGTGATCTCGAAGGCGAGTCCCGAGGTCTTGGTCACCAGGGTGAACTCGAAGACGGCGGTGTCGCCCGCGATTTTCTTCCACTTCAGGGTCGCGGTGCGCTCGTCCATGCCGGTGATGACCGAGTAGAACTCGACGAGCTGTTCGCGGGTGTTGCGGATGTCGGCGCCGATCGGGTCCTCGACCGTCGCGTCGGCGGCATACAGGTCGGCGATCTGTTCGGCAGTACCCGAGTTGAGCAGGTCGATGTAGGCGGTCACCGCTGCGTCGATCTTGTCGGCAAGTCCGGCTTGTTCCACGGTCATGAATGTCCTCCAGAATTAGAACGTGTTCTAGTTCGGCACGCTAGCACGCTGTCCGCCGACCGGTGGATGGTTTGGGTTCCCGGGGCTGGTTCTTTGATACGTTCGCCGCACAGATCTTCCGCGGGGAAAGGCCGGTGTCCTGTTGATGTCCGAGTCCCCGCACGACCGCGCAGTGACCCCGGTTCTCGCCGCACCGCTGGACCCCGGCAACGACGAGGCACGGCAGTGGGCCGAACGCGAATTGTCGGAGCCCGAGTATCAGCCGCCGGAACCGTCGTGGCTGGACCGTCTCGTCGAACGGTTCTGGAATTGGGTCGGTGAGAACATCTTCGACTGGTTCGGTGGGTCCGACACCGTCCGGGCGATCGTCCTCGTGCTCGCGATCGCACTCGTGCTGTCGCTGATCGTGGTGGTGGTCCGGCATGTTCGCCGCAACCCGCGTGCGCCCGGGACTCCCGGCGGCACGCGATCCGAGAAGGTACTGCAAGGGACACCCAGGACTGCCGACGAACTGCGTTCCGAGGCCGAGAACGACTATGCCGCCGGTGATTACAACGCAAGCGTCATCGCCGCCGTCCGCGCCCTGGCACGCCGCTCGATCGAACGCGAGCTCCTCGCCGACGTACCGTCACTCACCGCGCATGAGGTCGCCGTCAACCTGAGTCCACGCTTTCCCAGTTCCAGCACCGCCTTACGCGAAGCCACCGACCTGTTCGACGCGATCGCCTACGGCGACCGGTACGCCTCGGCCGGGTCGGCGCGCGCAGTCCTCGACCTCGAACGAGCGGTGGCCTCCGCGCGTCCGGCCGAGGTCGGTTCCTCGCATCGTCGCCTGGCGGTTCCGAGATGACCACCCGTGCGCAGGCTCCTGCACCCTCAGGGCCGACCACAACGGGGAGGCCAGCCACGACGGGCAGGCCGACCGCGAAGGCCAGGACACCGCGGTGGGTGTGGTGGCTCATCGGGGTGATCGTCGTGGTGGTGGTAGTGCTCGTCGGCCTTCTCGGCCTCACGGCACTGTCCGGTGCCGGCGGTCCGCGTGGTCCCGGCGTCGACAACGATCCCGACAACGCGCAGCCCAACGGCTCGCGGGCACTGGCCCAGATCATCGCCGACCACGGCGTCGACGTCCGTCAGACGCGGGGCTTGGACGAGTTCACCGATGCGCCGCGCCCGGATCGCGACACCACCGTGGTCGTGTCATCGACGTCGTCGTTGAATCCCGGTACCACCGACCAGTTCCGGGAGCGAGTGGGGCGGGCCCACCGAGTGATCCTGATCGCCCCGGAGGACGGCGTGCTGACCGCGCTCGGCCTACCCGTCACCACGAGTTTCGGCGGTGCGGCGGGTGTCTCCGGAGTGCCTGCCGGCTGCCGGGCCCCTGACATCTCCGCGGACGACGTCGTCACTCCCGGCCCGCTCGGTTACACCCCGACCTCGCCCGACGCCGTGCCCTGTTTCACCTCGGACGGGTCGTCGAATGTGGTGGTCGTGCCGGAGACCGCCGACCGGTCCGAGTACGTGATCGTGACCGGTGACATGCTGACCAACGCCGCACTCGCCGCCGAGGACAACGCCGGCGCCGCGGTCCGGATCTTCGCCGACTCCGACGAGATCCTCTGGTACATCCCGTTGTTCACCGATCAGGTGACCGCCGAGAAGGAACCATCCGAGGTCCCCGAGGCTCTCGGGCCGCTGATCGTGTTGACGGTGTTCGCGGTGCTGGCGCTGATGTTGTGGCGTGGCAGGCGATTCGGGGCGCTGGTCACCGAGCCACTACCCGCGGTCGTCAGAGCGATCGAGACCACGCGGGCACGTGGCCGGATGTACCACAAGGCGGGGGCCGCCGCGCGTGCCGCCGCGGCGCTGCGCATCCACACGCTGTCGTCGTTGGCCTCGGTCCTCGGGCTGCCCTACGACGCCGCACGCGCGACCGATGCCCTGTCCCGCCCGGATCGGGAATCGACACTCGCACCCGACCAGGCCGATCCGTCGGTCGCCGCCATCATCACGACCGTGGTCAGCGTGACCGGTCGTGACCCCGACGTCGTGCGGGCGCTCCTCGCCGGGCCGTTGCCCACGACCGATGAACAACTGGTGCACTTCACCACCGAGTTGACCGCCCTCGAGAAGGAAGTCCGACACACACCATGACCGTCGACCCGTCCCGCATCTCTGCCTCCGGTCCGTTCGACAAATCCCCCGGCGGTCAGGCCGGACCGCCTCCTGACGATCCGTATCGCAGGCCCGGCGCGTCGTCGGACCGGTCCCGTGACGCGCTCGGCGCCGTCCGCGCCGAAGTCGCGAAAGCCGTGGTCGGACAGGAACCGGCGGTCGCCGGCATTCTCATCGCCCTGCTGTGCCGCGGCCACATCCTGCTCGAAGGTGTTCCCGGCGTCGCCAAGACCCTGCTGGTCCGGTCGGTGGCGGCCGCACTCGCCGTGGAGACCAAACGGGTGCAGTTCACCCCGGACCTCATGCCCGGCGACGTGACCGGATCGCTCGTCTTCGACGCCGCCAGTTCGGAGTTCACGTTCCGGGAGGGCCCGGTCTTCACCAACCTGCTGCTGGCCGACGAGATCAACCGCACCCCGCCCAAGACGCAGGCCTCGCTGCTCGAGGCGATGGAGGAACGCCAGGTCACCGTCGACGGGGAGCCCCGTCAGTTGCCGCGGCCGTTCCTGGTTGCCGCGACGCAGAACCCCGTCGAGTACGAGGGCACCTACCCGCTGCCCGAGGCCCAACTCGACCGCTTCTTGTTGAAAGTCACGCTGCCGCTTCCTCCACGCGATGACGAGATCACCGTACTCACCAGGCACGCAACCGGTTTCGACCCCCGCGACCTGGCCGCCGCCGGACTACGCCCGGTCGCCTCGGCCGCCGACATCGAGGCGGGTGCCGAACAGGTACGCCGCGTCGGTGTGGCCCCGCAGGTCACCGCATACATCGTCGACATCGCGCGCGCCACCCGGTTCTCCCCCTCGCTCGCACTCGGGGTGAGCCCGCGCGGCGCCACCGCACTGCTGGCCACCAGCCGGGCGTGGGCGTGGCTCAACGGACGCGACTTCGTGACCCCCGACGATGTGCAGGCGCTCGCACAATCGACTCTGGCCCACCGGTTGTCGCTGCGTCCGGAGGCCGAACTCGAAGGCGTCTCGGTCGGCTCGGTCCTCGACGCCGCCATCAACTCGGTGCCCGTCCCCCGCTGATGTTCCTCACCGGCCGGTTCCTGCTCCTGGTGCTGTTCGGCGCGATACCGATCCTGGTGTGGCCGAACTACGCGGTCCCGCTGCTCTGGGTGCTGTTCTGCGTACTGCTCATGTGTCTGGATCTGGCGCTCGCGGGATCGACCAAGACCATCGGCCTGGCCCGTTCGGTGCCAGGACCCGTACGCCTCGGTGAGAGCACCACATGTCCGATCGCGATCACCAACCACGGGACGGGCACCTTCCGGGGTGTCCTGCGCGACAGCTGGCAACCGTCGGCCGGCGCCGTCGGCACCATCCACCGCGTTTCGGTGCCGGCGAGCGAGACCCGCACGGTCACAACCACACTCACCCCTGAACGACGCGGTGACCGGCTCGCCGTGCGGGTGACGGTCCGACGCCTCGGCCCACTCGGGCTCGCCGGGCGGCAACGCGGTGTCCCGCTGCCGGGACGGGTGCGAGCACTCCCCCCGTTCGGTTCGCGGCGACTGTTGCCCTCACGCCTGGCACATCTGCGCCAGCTCGATGGCCGGTCGGCCGTTCGGGTCCGAGGGCAGGGCACCGAATTCGATTCTCTCCGCGACTATGTGGAGGGCGACGACGTCCGCAGCATCGACTGGCGGGCCACCGCACGTCGACGTTCCACCGTCGTCCGCACGTGGCAACCGGAGAAGGACCGGCACATCGTCATCGTGCTGGACACCTCGCGCACCTCTGCGGGTCGTGTCGGCGACATCCCGCGCCTCGACGCCGCGATGGACGCCGCACTGTTGCTCGCCGCCCTCGCCTCGCACGCCGGCGACCGTGTCGACCTCATCGCCGGGGACCGACGCGTCCACCGGCGGGTCGCCGGAGTGGGCCGAACCATGTTGCTGAACAACCTGGTCACGGCGATGGCCGACCTGGAACCCGCGCTGCTGGAAGCAGATTGGCCGATGCTCGGAGCCGAGGTCGCCAAGATCAGCCGTCAGCGCGCGCTGCTGGTGCTGCTCACCCCGCTCGAACCCGCCGCCGTCGAGGAATCGCTGCTGCCGCCCCTGTCGGTGCTGGCACAGCGCTACAAGGTGGTCATCGGTTCCGTCGCCGACCCCTCCCTGGAGACCATGCTCACCGAACGCGGGAACGCCGGGCAGGTCTACGACGCCGCCGCGGCGGCACGCACCATCACGCTGCGCAACCGGACGGCAACCGCGGTGAGCCGCCTCGGTGTCGACGTGGTGGACGCGCCACCTGACAAACTGCCCGCCAAGCTCGCCGATCACTACCTGCAGTTGAAGTCGCGGGGGTTGCTGTAGCTAGGTCGCCACGTTCGCCGCCGTCGCGATCTGACAATGAACATTGCGCCATCGAGCTCCTTGCCATTGACAACTGGCACAGTATGCGGTGACTATCGTCACCATGACGTCCACGTTGCCGTTGCCGACTCGAGGTTCGGTGAGATCGCGACTTGCCGCCACGGCGACCGCGCTCACGCTGAAACCGGTCGCCTCACGGTTGCCTTATGGCAGCGGGGGCGAGGCAATCGCGCGCGTACTCGTCGGGGTCGCGATGCGCGCCTGCGGGCCCGTGGCTCGCGGGACCCGGGTGTGTGCTGTCGACGAGGACGGCGTGGTCGGCGAATGGGTCAGCGCCGGTGTGACGGCGTCGAACCGCGTGGTGCTGTACCTGCATGGCAGCGCCTATGCGATCTGCTCGGCGCGGAGCCACCGCGGACTCGCCTCCCGGTTGTCGCGTGAGACCGGCCTACCGGCGTTCGTCGTCGACTACAGCCTGGCGCCGGAGTTCCCGTTCCCGACCGCCGCCGACGACGTCGAACGCGCCTACCGGTGGTTGCTGTCGCAGGGTTTCCGCCCCGACGACATCACTGTCGCGGGTGACTCCGCCGGCGGTCACCTGGCACTGGATCTGGTGCTCGACAACGCACGTCGAGCAATACCTCAGCCCGGTGCCGTGGTGCTCTTCTCGCCGCTGATCGATCTGACATACACCCTCGCGAGCACGCGGGAACAGCTTCGGCCCGACCCGATGATCTCCGCCACCGCGGCGCGAGCATTGACCCGGTTGTACACCCGCGCCCAGTCACCAGACATCCCCCGGCTGCGACTGGCAGTCGAGGCGGGAACAGTGTTGCCTCGCTTCATCATCCAGGCGGGTGGCGCAGAGATGCTGGTTGCCGACGCCGAGCATCTCCGCGACCTCGTCGTCGACGCGGGTGGGGACTGCACCCTGGAGGTCTGGCCCGACCAGATGCACGTCTTCCAGGCTCTTCCTCGGATCGCGCCCGAGGCGGATCGCGCGCTGCGCCGCGCAGCCGAACTGCTCGATCGCGTTCCCACGCGCTGACCACGAACCGAAAAGAGAACCATGTTAACTCACCACAGGTCACTTCCCTCTCGCGGCGCGGACGCCGTGGTCACCGGTGCCGGCAGCGGAATCGGGCGCGCATTCGCCATCGAACTCTCTCGACGGGGCGGTCGCGTCGTGTGCGCCGACATCTCCGGTGAGCGTGCCGAGGAGACGGTTGCACTCTTGGAAGGTCCCGGCTTCGCCGTCACATGCGACGTCGCGGTGCGGTCCCAGGTAGAGGATCTCGCCCTGTTCGCCGAGCTCGAGTTCGGGCATGCCCCCACGCTGGTGATCAACAACGCCGGTGTGGGGATCGGCGGACAACCCATCGGTCGCATCGGTTTCGACGACTGGAACTGGGCGCTGGGCATCAACCTCTGGGGCGCGATCCACGGGTGCGAGATCTTCGTCCCACAGATGCGGGCGGCCCGCCGTGGCGGCATCATCAACGTCGCCTCCGCAGCCGGCTTCGCCGCCGCCCCCACCATGGGGGCCTACAACGTGGGCAAAGCAGCAGTGATGTCGCTGTCGGAGACGCTCGCCGCCGAGCTGTCCGGGTCGGGCGTGAAGGTGAGCGTGCTCTGCCCGACATTCGTCAAGACCAACGTGGCTGTCGACGGCCGGATCACCGACGGCTCGATGCACCTGGCCCAGACCCTCATGCGGTGGACGGGACTGTCTGCCGAGCGGGTGGCGATCACCACGCTCGACGCGCACGACAAGGGACGCCTCTACGTCGTACCGCAGCCCGACGCCAAAGCGATCTGGTTGCTCAAACGCCTGACCCCGACCCTCTACACCCGCGGCGCGGGCCTGCTGGACAGGATCCTGCCCAATGCGCCTGCGCCTCAGGCGATTTCCGATTTATCCACCACGACAGGAGCATGACTATGGCCTTCGACTTCGATGCCATGCTGACCAAGATCAAGGACCGCCAATGGTCCCTGGCCGACATCGACTGGGATGCGCCAGGTGCAGAAACGCTCAGTCCTGAACTCCACGCGAAACTGAAGCCCTTCATGGCCGACCTCATGTGGATCGAGAACGTCGGCGCGCGCGGGTTCGCCGCCATGGCACGCAAAGCACCCACGGAGACACTGCGAGACATCTATCGGCACTTCCACGCCGAAGAGCAGAAGCACGCCAACGCCGAGCTGGCACTGATGCGCCGGTGGGGCATGCTCGAGAACGATGAGATCCCGCAACCGAACGTCAACGTCAAACTCGTCATCGATTGGCTGGACAAGTACTCCGACGAGACACCGCTCGCCGTGCTCGGCACCGTGATCCCGATGCTCGAGGTCGCACTCGACGGTGCGCTGGTCAAGTTCATCGTGGACGAGATCGAGGATCCGGTGTGCCAGGAGGTGTTCAAGCGCATCAACGCCGACGAATCCCGTCATCTGGCAGTGGATTTCGAGGTCATCGAGTTACTCGGACACGCGAAGATGCGCCGGATTCTTGTCGAGACGATCGGAGCATGGCTGAATCCCTCGCTGATCGTCGGCACGCTGCGCTACATCCCGCTGCTGAACAAGATGCGCGACAACATCGTCGACATGGGCGTCGACGAGGAACGCCTCTACTCGGCGATGAAGCGTTTCAAGAAGGTCGGCGAGCGTAGCGAGTTCCCGAAGCGGTTGCCGATGTACCGATTCATCAGCTGGCACGGAGGTGTGGTGGTCAATCGGAAGCACCCGTATCACCTGTTCGCCGACGGCATGGTGAAGCTGACCGCCAAGTACCCCACCCGGTTGCTACGCCCGCAACCCACCTGGTCCAAGGAACTCACCTACGAGCCCGTCGCATGAGCGAGATCGTCTCGACCGCGATCATCGGAGCGGGATTCGCCGGTATCGGCGCCGCCATCCGGCTGCAGCAGCGAGGTATTCGCGACTTCGCCATCTTCGAACGCGGAGTCCGGGTGGGAGGTACGTGGCGCGACAACACCTACCCCGGCGCAGCGTGCGACATTCCCTCGCGCCTGTACTCCTACAGCTTCGCGCCCAACCCCGACTGGTCACGCACGTACTCGGGCAGCGACGAGATCCTGGCGTACATCGACTCGATGGTCGACAAGTTCGAGTTGACGAAGTACGTGCGATTCGATCACACGGTCGTCGACATCACCTGGCATGAGTCCCGGTCGTTGTGGGAGATCACCATTGCCGATCGTTCCCCAGTGCTCGCCCGGACCGTCGTGATGGCGTCGGGACCTCTGGCGAACGTCAGTCTCCCTCAGATCCCGGGGATCGAGAAGTTCGAGGGCGCCAAGATACACAGCGCCAAATGGGATCACGACTACGACTTCACCGGCAAGAAGGTGGCCGTGGTGGGCACCGGTGCCAGCGGCGTGCAAATCGTGCCGGAACTGGTGAAGGTCGCCAAATCGGTCAAGGTCTTTCAGCGGACGCCCGGGTGGGTGCTCCCCCGCACCAATATGCGCACGCGAGCCATCACCAGCGAGATCTACCGGCGAGTTCCCTTCAGCCAGGATCTCGCCCGCACGGCGTGGTTCTGGGGCCACGAATCGGTCGCCCTGGGGGTGGTCTGGAACACCCCGTTGACCAGGGTGGTCGAGGGTGTGTCGAAGCTCCATCTCCGTCGGCAGGTGTCCGACCCGTGGTTGCGTCGCCAACTGACGCCGGAGTTCCGTGCCGGATGCAAACGGCTTCTGATGACCAGCTCGTATTACCCTGCGCTGCAACAGGACAACTGCAAACTGGTCACCTGGCCGATTGCGAGTATCTCCGAGAAGGGCATCCGGACCGTCGAAGGAATCGAGCATCGGTTCGACGCCATCGTGTTCGCGACGGGTTTCGACGTGTCCAAGGCGGGCTCGCCGATCCCGATCACCGGACGCGACGGGCGGGTGCTCGCCGACGAATGGAGCTCAGGGGCGTACGCCTATAAGTCCATCGCCGTATCGGGCTACCCCAACATGTACTTCACGTTCGGGCCCAACTCCGGTCCCGGGCACAGCTCCGCACTGGTGTACATGGAGGCGCAGATCGACTATCTCGTCGATGCGATCGCCACGGCGGTGAACCAGGACTTCGTACTCGATGTGCGCGCGTCCGTGCAAGCCGAGTACAACGCCGAACTGCAGCGTCGTCTGACGAAGACGACCTGGAACTCCGGGTGCTCGAGCTGGTATCTCACCGACGACGGCTTCAACGCCACGATGTTCCCCGGCTTCGCGACGCAGTACGTCAAACAGTTGCAGACGGTTGCGCTGCCGGACTACGCGGTCACCGCGGCAGCGCCGACCACCGCCGACGCACTCGCCGAGGTGCGCTAATCTGGCCGGGCGCCGCTGGATGAACGTTGCGGGAGGGAGCCACAGTGACCGAGTACCGCATCGACGAGCTCGCCCGCGCCGCCGGAACGACGACACGAAACGTCCGGGCCTACCGTGAACGGGGTCTGCTCCCGCCTCCGGACAAACGCGGGCGGGTGGGCATCTACACCGACGCCCACCTGGCCCGGCTCCGGCTGATCGACATCCTGCTCCAGCGCGGGTACACCACCTCCCACATCGCGGATTTCATCGAAGGATGGGAGAGCGGGAAGAACCTCACGGAGGTGCTCGGACTGCAACAGGCCGTCACCGAGCCGTGGTCCAGCTCCGATGAGGGCACCACGGTGTCGGTTTCCGACGCGCGTGCGATGCTCGACGACCCCGATGGCGTGCAACTGTCCCGCCTGGTCACCTACGGTCTCGCGCGCGTGGACGGTGACCAATGCACGTTCACCGATCCGAAACTGTTACAGGGCTTTGTCTCCCTGGCCGGATACGGCTTCGGTGTCGATGCACTGATGACCATTCACGAGCGGTTGTACTCGGCCATCAACACCATTTCCAAAGACATGATCTCGACTGTCAAACAGCACATCGAGAGCAGTCACGGCCAAGGCTGGATCCCGGAGAACGACGACATCCAGCGCACCACCGAGATGTTGCAGATCATGCGAACTCTCGCGGTGGACTCGGTGAACTCGATCCTCGGTCGCACGCTGGACCAGAACCTCCAGGAACAGCTGGGCGAATACCTCCAGGTCGCCATCGACAACTCGAGACGTTCGGGCCGCAACTCCGCCTGACGGCGGGGCACCAAGCACGGCGCGCGGCGTCGGTTCTACGCCGGATCACCTCGCCCCGCAGGCCCTGACCGAGAAGGTCCGTCTCCTCGCATCTCCCTCTCGAGATACTCCAGACCCTGCCGCATCTGGGCGATGACCCGCTCGGGACCCGACACCAGACTGTCGGCATCCGGGTCGAGGACCGCGCTGACCGCCATGTCGGCGAGCTGGCGTGCCACTCGTCGATCGGACTCGGCATCCCCAGGATGGTGCCACCACGCGAGCCAGTTCAGCATTCCGACGATGCCCAGCGCCGAGACCCGCGGGTCGGCGGCGCGGAATCGGCCCGCGGCGATCCCCTCCTCCATCACCGCGACCAGTTCCTTGAGCACCCGTCGACGGCTTTGCCGGTAGGTCTCGGCGAGCTCCGGCGGGAGTTCGGCCTCGGAACGGATCAGGAGCCGGAACCGGTCCAGAGTTTGCGTCTGGTGAAGCGCGATGGACATCGCCATCTCGTGGATCTTTCCGACCGGGTCGAGGTCGCTGCGCTGATTGATCTCGTGGAGGAGCACAGCGGGTTCTTCGGCGATCTCGCTGACGAGCCGGGCGAACAACTCGTCCTTGTTGGCCACGTAGTGGTAGAGCGCCGGGCGGGTGAGGCCGGTGGCGTCGGCGATGTCCTGGAGAGTGGTGCTGGCGAGACCGCGCTCGGCGAACAGGCGGGTCGCCTGTTCCATGATCTCGCGCTCGACCAGCTCACGCCGCGAGTTGCTGCGTCCGCTCTTGGCACTGGCAGTCGGCTGCTCCGGCGTCGAGCTGGTCATAAGCGAAGAATAGTGCGTTCCACCCCGGCGGTGCGCGCGACCTCGGGCACGCCGCCGATCGCCGCGTCGTCGGCGATGTACACCAGATCGGTCCGCAGGCTCACGAGGCCGGCGACCAGGTCGTCGTGGGCTGTGCGAGGTGCCTCCACGACGACGACGGCGCCGGTCTCGCGGCGCGCGCGCTCGCCGAGATCGAGTCGTGTCAACACTGAATCGCGGTCGCCGGCGCCGGTCAGCCACAGCACGGAGCAACCGCTAGCGTCGGCGACGAGACGGTCGGCGTCCTCCCCCCACGCAGAGATCAGATCCACGTCGACGACCACCGTTCCCGGAGCTCGACGCAGCGCCTCAGGCGCGACGCGGCCCGCGAAGGTGCGGCCGCGCCGGGTGACCGGACGTTCCAGTGCCCACCGCGCGACGTCGGTGTCCGGGACATCGGCGGACTCCACTCCGGCATAGTCGGCCAGGCCCCGCTTGGCGACTTCCGGCGCGGAGGACATGAACCGCTCCAGACCCACCTTTCCCGCGCGGGTCATGTAGGCGATCATCAGTTGGTCGACCGGTATGTCGCTCCGTTCGGGGAACGACTCCCACCACTGCTCGCTACGGGCGGCGATCGACTGCAGATACTCGACACCCGGGCGGCGGGCCGCCTCGTAGGCCGACAGAGCCTCCTCGAGCGTCGACGCATCGCTCACCGCGCGGTCGAGCGCGATCGCGTCCTCCATCGCCAGCTTGGTGCCCGACCCGATCGAGTAGTGGGCGGTGTGGGCGGCGTCGCCGAGAAGCACGACGTTCCCGACATGCCACCGTTCGCATGTCACGGTCCGGAACCTCAGCCACCGCGTCCGGTTGCCGATCAACCGGTGGCCCTCGAGGGTGTCGGCGAACGCCTCCTGCAGGTAGTCCAGCGCCTTCTCGTCGCTGTCCGCAGGAGCGGTGAGCTCTGTCGACAGATCGAAGCCTGCTGCGCGCCAGGTCTTCTCATCGGTCTCGATCAGGAAGGTGCTGCGATCCGGGGCGTACGGGTAGGCATGTGCGACAAACGTCCCGTGTTGGGTCGACACCGGCGTGAAGATCGCACTCGGCAGTGCGAAATCCGTTCCACACCAGAGGTACAGACCCTCGCCCGTGGTGATGTGCGGTTGGAACGCGTCCGCGAACGCGGCGCGCGTCGCACTGTTCACGCCGTCCGCGGCGATGATCAGGTCGGCGTCGAGGTCTGCCACCGTGGCTCGGCAGTCGAACTCGAGCCGGACACCGGCTGCGGCGGCGTGGTGCTGGAGAACGTCGAGGAGTGTCGTGCGGGCGATGGCGAGCAGCTCCCCGTGCGACAGCCGGGCGACGACGCCGCCGACCTTCATCGACATCTCATGCGGATGGGACACCGCGACGATGGCGTCGAGCGAAGCGGGGTCGGCGTCACGCAGATTGCGCTGGGTCCGGGATGCGAGTCCGACGCCGAAGCCGAAAGTGGTGTCCGGCGAACCCTGTTCATACACGGTCACCTCGGCGGTGGGGTAGCTGCGCTTGAGCAGACGAGCGGCGTACAACCCGCCGGGCCCGCCGCCGAGCACGGCGATACGACTGAGTTTCATCGTTTCTTCCTCACTGGCCAGGATCGCTCGAGCTTGCCGACGATGTCTGCGCGAAGCCGCTTCTTGTCGATCTTCCCGACGTTCGTCTGCGGGAGTTCCCGCACATGTTCGAGCCGTTCGGGCCACTTGAACTTGGCCACGCCGAGCGCATCGAGATGGTCCTGGATTGTGGTCATGGCCAACGGTTCCCCGTCGACGGTCACCAGATAGGCGCATGTCCGCTCACCGAGGCGCGGGTCGGGCATCGCCACGACCGCCGCGTTGGCGACCTTCGGATGTGCGACGAGCAGCTGTTCCACCTCTTCGGCGTTGATCTTCTCCCCGCCGCGGTTGATGAGGTCCTTGATCCGGCCCTCGATCGACAGGTACCGCACGCCGGCGATGCTCACCATCGTCGCCAGATCCCCGGTTCGATAGAAGCCGTCGGAGGTGAAAGCGGTCTGGTTGTGCTCCGCTGCATCGAAATAGCCCGGGATCGTGTACGGGCCGCGGCAGGACAGTTCTCCGACCTCGCCGTCGTCGACCTCGGTCTCGCTCCCGGGTTCGAGGATGCGGATTTCGTCTCCACCGGCGATCGGTGTCCCGACGGTGGCGAGGCGGGCGCGCGTCGGCGCGTCGTGCGGGGACACGGTGAACAATCCCTCCGACATCCCGAACAACTGCCCGGCCCAGCGGTTGTCACCGTCGTCGGCCCGATCGAACAGCTCGCTGCCGACCTTGGCACCGGAGAGGATCACGTTGCGCAGGTACGGGCGCGGTTCGTCGAACGCCGGGCTCGTCACCGCCTGATAGTGGCCGTGACCGATCAGGACGTCGGTCGCCCGCTCACGTGCCATGAGCGGGAAGGCGCTCGAGACGTCAGCCGTGGCGAGGATCAGGCATGCACCCACCGAGTGCGCGGCGTGGAGGCCGCAACTGATGCCCGCGTTGTGGATGATCGGGATCAGGTGGGCGACGCGCGTGTCCGCTGTCCAGCCGAGCCGGCGCGCATACAGCCGCGCGTTGTCCCAGTACTCGACGTGGAGTCGTGGGATCACCTTGGGCACACCGGTTGTCCCCCCGGAGAGCTGGAAGACACACACGTCCAGCGGGTCGATCCCCGCCTGAACCTGCACGACCCGCTCCCGCGCCACGTCCGGCGCGATGTCTGTCCCCAGTGTCTTCACCGCCGCGGTCCCACCTCCGGCCACCTCGCCGGCACCGTGCGGCATGCCGATGGTCAGGATCGTGCGCAGCGTCGGGTGCCCCTGTGCCTGTGTTCGCGCGAAGTCGACGAGGTCGAACGACAGACCCGCCTCGACGACATGGCCGACCGCGCCGACCACCCGGGAGATGTGCCCGATCTCGTGACCCCGATGAGCTGCGAGCGTCGCCACCGGCACCAAACCTGCTTTGAGACACGCGTACCAGACGAGGACCGTCTCCAACCGATTGGTCGCCTGGAAGAGCACCGGATCCCCGGGCGCCAGTCCTTGGTCGAGCAGGGCGACGGCCATCTGATCCGTCCGAACCCCCAACTCGCCGTAAGTCACCGCCGCCACATCCGTGACGACCGCGGGACGCTCGGGATGGAGCTCGACGGTGTCCTGCAACCGTGTGGCCAACGGCCGGTCGGTCCACTCCCCCGACCGGCGGTACGTCTCCGCCCGGTCACCGGGGTACCCGACCAGCCGATCACCCCACCGGGAACGGCCGGTCAGTGGAGTCCGCGCAACCGACTCCGGCGACGTAGGTGTGCACATGGACGACACGGTCATCGACCTGCCACCGCCGGGAGCAGCTGGGCGAGTTCGGCGACACGGTCGGGATGGTCGACGGGCACGATGCCCGAGTAGATCGCGGTGAAGCACCCGGGGCAACACTGCTGACGGAACACGATCTCGGTGTCTACGTACTCGCCGGGGGCGGACGTGACCTGCGGGCCGGCGTCACTCGACGGACCGTCGTACCGCGCGAGATCCAGTCGTCCGGACTTGCTGTCGCCCAGAAGCCTTCCGCAGTGGGCGCATCCGACGACGCGTGAGTCGCCGATGGTGGCCTCGACGAGGTTGTCGTCGAGCCGCCGCGCGCGTTCGAGGTCGATGGTCGCCTCTTGGCTTGCGGGGATCTCGGACCTGCTGCGGCGCAGCTCGCGCAGTTCCGTTCGTTTGGCCTCGGTGCGGGCGTCGTCGACCTCCCCGCCGGCGAGCACCACTCCGTACCCCTCGCTCGCCCCGGCCATGGTCACCTTGCCGTTGCGCACATCGGCCGCGACGGCCTCGGGCTCGCGACGCAGCGGGTCACCGTAACCCCCGCCGCCCTGCCAGTGCATGTAGAGCACCTCGCCGGGCGCGAGGTAGCTCTCCGCGTAGCAGGCACCGATCTCCTTCGAGCCCGCGAGATCGTCGAGGTCTCCGGGAATCTTCCCCTGCGCCAACAGGTCCTGCACGCCCGAGTCGCGGGCCAGGATCTCCAGACCCGTGTTGCCGGGCAGGCCGCCGGCCAGGCCGGAGTTCTGCGCGACGGCCTTACCGGCCGAGGCGAACACGAGTCCCATCGGCAGGCTGGTGCCGTACGGGGTGACCGCCAGCGACGCCGACACACCTCCCCGGTGGCGTCCGGGGCCGCCGGAGTCGGGTTCCTCGCGTCGCCACAGGGTGAGCAGAGGATAGAGGAACTCAGTCATCTCGGTGTCGGGGATGCGGCCCATCGGGATGCAGAACAACCCGCCGGTGTCCATGCCGTCGGCGACGGGACGCGCCCCGTAGCCACCCGCCATCGGCTCCATCATGATGTTGAGGAACGGCACCGGTTGTTCGCCGCGTTCGTCGAGGCCGGCGACGACGGCGGTGTCCCAGGTACCACAGCACGACGCCGCGACGTTCTTGCCGAACTCGAGGTGACGGTCGAGCATCTGGGCCAGACATTCGGCGATCAGATTGCCGGTCAGCCACGCCGGACCGATCGGCCCGCGGCTCACCGCTGCCGGGAAGGTGGCGTTGTTGATAGTCCCTTCCTCGGCGATGAGGTCGAAGCATCGCATCAGGCCGCCGGCGGACCACGGGATGTCGCCGGCGAGGATGGGCAGCAGCGCGAGCATCACGCCGCCACGCATACCGGCGTAGGTGCAGTTGATGACGCCGGTCTGCGCGTCGGTGCCGGTGAAGTCGAACTCCAGATGGTCGTCCCTCTTGGTCATCGCGACCGTGATCTTGTGCACCTCGCGGTCGCCCGTCTGGGCCTGGTCCTGATAGCCGGTCGCATGCCACGTGCCATTCGGCAGATCACTGAGCTTGGCGCGCAACCGGCCCTCGGCGTCGGACATCATCCGCTTCATCACGGCCTTGACCGTGTCGGCGCCGTACTGCTCGATGACCGCGAGCAGGCGATCGCGGCCGACACTGTTGGCGCCGATCTTGGCCCGCAGGTCCAGTCCGACGAGCATGGGGACCCGGCTGCGCCGAACCCAGACGTCGGCCACGTCGCGCTGCAGCTCGAAATCGCGCACCACCTTGATCGGGGGCGTCGGAAGTGACTCGGAGAAAACATCTTTGGCGGCCGGGTCGAAGGAGCCCAGGCCCGACCCACCGAGGTCGGGTTCGTGGCAGATCGCACTGGTCCAGGCGAACAGCTTGCCCTCGTGGAAGACCGGCTGGTAGACGATCACGTCGCTCTGGTGCAGGCCGCCGCCGACCCAGGGGTCATTGCACAGGAACATGTCGCCCTCGGCGATCCCGGGGTTGAGCGATCGGTTCTGCAGGGTCCAGTAGATCGCGAGGTCGACCGCACCCACGAGCATCGTGTTGTAGAGCCCGACCTGGACCTCCTGGCCGATCTCGTCGCTGATGGCGAAGTCGAAATCGTTGGCGTCGGTGACGATCGGCGAACCGGACATGCGCTTGAGCGCCTCACCCATCTCGTCGGTGACCGACCAGAGGCGATGCCGGATGACCTCGTAGGTCAGCGGGTCGAGGGCGTCGATCTGCTCCTGAGAGACGGTGTGGACGGGTAGCGATGGCGGCAACGACCGGGCGAGGGCGTCGAGATCCGTCGGGCGGCTGGAGAAGACCTCCGAGCCGGGGATGGGTGCGGTCATGAGTGCAGCTCCTGTGGCGCTTGCTGATGGTCGGTCGGGAGATGTCGGTGCGTCACGACGCGTCGACGGTGATGGTCAGGTTGCCGAGACGATCGATCTCGCCGGTGGTGTCATGCGGCACGACGACGGTCGTGGTCGGCACCTCGATGACGGCGGGGCCGCGGATGATGTGACCGGCCCGCAGACCCGCGTAGTCGTAGATGTCGGTGTCGACGAATCCGCGGCGTCCGTCTAGACAGACCTTGCGGACACCGACATGCGCCGAACTCGGATCCGCGGAGTCCGCAGTTGCCAGTTCCGGCAGCCCCGGGGAGAAGGGCAGCACGCCGGTCCCGCGCACGCGGTAGGTGATCGCCTGGATGCCGGCCTCCCGGAATCCGCTGTCCTTACCGTACAGATCGGCATACCGCGCTTCGAAAGCCGCTGCAGCACCGACGATCTCGGTAGAGGTCAGCGATCCTTCCGGCAGCGGTGTCGCGACCTCGGCCAACTGCATGGTGTAGCGCATGTCGATCTCGCGCTCGATCTCGACCGAGGCGAAGTGCAACCCCTGACGATCGAGCTGGCCGCGCACCTGCTCCTCGAGGATCTTGAAGTTCTCCTCCACCCGGGCCGGGTCGAGCGGCATGGCAGCCGGGTCGGAGAGTTCCTTGGCGAGAACGATGTTCGACGACGCGAGGCCGTAGGCAGAGAACGCGGAGGCCACCTGTCCCAGCGGTACGACGACGCGTGAGACCCCGATCTCCTGCGCGTAGAGGCCGCAGTGCGCCGGTCCCGAACCACCGAAGGCGTAGACGATGAAATTGCGGGGGTCGTGCCCGGCCTCGACGACGGTCTTGCGCAGCAGGTCCCCGGTCTGGGCGTTCTGCACCGCGAAGATCGCCGCGGCGGCGTCCTCCACCGACAGACCCAACGGGTCGGCGATCCGTGTTCGGATGGCCTCCCGCGCCAGGTGGAGGTTGAGTGCCTTGCGGCCACCCAGCAATCCGCGCTCAGGGAGAATCCCGAGCACCAGGTTCGCGTCGGTGTTGGTGGGCTCGGTGCCGCCCTGTCCGTAACACGCCGGTCCCGGTACGGCCTGTGCACTGTGGGGACCGATCTGGAGGTTCCCACCGGCGTCGAGCCAGGCGATCGCGCCACCGCCGGCGCCGATCGCGTGGACCTCGAGACTGGGAACGTTGATGGGGTGGTGGTTGATGATCGTGGTGGAGGAGCGCACCGGTTCGCCATCGACGATCAGGCCGACGAGGAACGTCGTGCCGCCGGCGTCGGTGGCGATGATGTTGTCGTGGCCCAGCTGGCGGCCCAGGGACACTGATCCGACCACACCACCGGTGAGGACCGAGCCCACCGTGGAGATCGCATTGCCCGGCGCCTCGGCGGCGGCAACCGCTCCCCCGTTGCTCTGCATCACCAAAAGCGGCCCGGACAAGCGGTGCTCGCGCAGTCGGCCTTCGAGTTCACCCAGGTAGTCGCGGAGACCGGGCCCGATCTGGGTGCTCATGATGGTCGTCGCGTTGCGCGCGAACTCCCGGATGCGGGGGCTGACCTCGCTCGACAGCGAGACGAACACCGATGGGTCGATTTCCTGCACGATCTCGCGAATGCGTTGCTCGTGGGACGGGTTGCGGAACGACCACAGCAGCGACACGGCGATGGCCGAGATGCCCTCGTCGAGAAGCGTGCGGACCGCCGTGCGCACCTCGTCCTCGTCGAGCTCGACGACCACACGTCCGTCGCGATCGACCCGCTCGGTGACCTCGAGTGCGTGTCGTTTGTGGATCAGTCCGTGAGACTTGCTCTGCGCCATCACGTTCTGCAGTTGCTCAGGTGAACGACCGAGGTAACGGCCCTCGACGTTCATGATGAAGATCGAGTCCCGGTGCCCCTTGGTGGTGATGAACCCGACGTCGGGCACACGGCCCATCACCAGGGCGTTCAACGAGGACGTGGTGCCGTGAGCGATGTGGTGTGTGTCGGCGAGCATGTCGTCGAGCGGGCGCCCGAGTTGCTCGGCGAGCACGGCCAGGACGTCCATCACGCCTTCTGAATAGTCCGGTGGAGTCGAGGGCGCTTTCCCCGCGACCACCAAACCCTTGCCGTCATCGAGGACGGCGTCGGTGAACGTCCCGCCGACGTCCACGCCGATCACGTATGCCATGGCCAGGTACTCCTTTGTTGTCCGGGCCGCGAAGCCCACCACGTGTTTACGTTGGCGTTGAGTATTCGACGTCGATGACCAGGTGTCAAGCATGTTCTGTGATGTCAGTCACCGAATGATCCCACCTTCTGCGACATCTGCCCAGCTCAGCGTGCCCTCAGGCGACTTCTTGACTAATCGTCGTCCACGTCGAATAATCGTCGTCAGCGTCAACTCGGCGTGGATCGGCCAGCCACTGCGGCCGAAATCGAAAGGACCGCACACATGGGTGTCCACCGCATCGGCCTCGTGGTGCCGAGCTCGAACGTCACTGTCGAAACCGAGATGCCGGCACTGCTCAACCGGCATCCGGCTTCGGAGTTCTCGTTTCACTCGACCCGGATGAGAATGCACACGGTCTCCCCCGAGCAGCTCGCGGCGATGAACGCCCAGCGTGAGCGCTGCGTTCTCGAGATCGCCGACGCGTCCCCCGACGCGATCCTCTATGCGTGTCTGGTCGCCCTGATGGTCGGCGGGCCCGGGGAGCATCAGCGCGTCGAGAGTGCCGTCGCCGAGCAACTTGCGACCGGCGGCTCGGAGGCGATCATCCGGTCGAGCGCGGGCGCGCTCACCGAGGCCCTCCGGGCGCTCGGAGCCACGCGGATCGCGCTCGTCACGCCCTACCTACGGCCGCTCGCCGAGAAGGTCGTCGAGTATCTCGACGCCGAGGGATTCGAGGTCATGGACTGGCGAGCCCTCGAGGTCGCCGACAACGCCGAGGTGGGCTGCATCCCCGGTGAGCGCGTCATGGCTGCCGCGCGGTCTCTCGACCTCACCGGCGTCGATGCCCTCGTGCTCTCCTGCTGCGTCCAGATGCCGTCGCTCGGGTTGATCGACGACGCCGAGCGCGAATTCGGCCTGCCCGTTCTGTCGGCAGCGACGGCCGGCGCCTACAGCATCCTCCGCGGCCTCGGCCTCACGGCCGCCATCGAGGGAGCCGGCAGCCTCCTGCGTGCCGACCTCGCCACCGTCCCCGCCTGAAAGCTCTTTCATCGATCAACTGGAGACACACCATGAGTCAACTCCCCCACAAGGTTCGGGGCGTCGATCACGTCGCCTACCCCACGTTCGATCCGGGCGGCACCGTCCGCTTCTACCGCGACGTACTCGGATTTCCGGTGGTGCACTCGATCTGCGCCGCCGGCTGGGGGCCCGACAAACATCCCGACTTCATCCACTTCTTCTTCGACATCGGCAACGACGACCGGCTGGCGTTCTTCTACTACTTCGGCCTAGAACCCTACGCCGGAGGACCACAGGGTGATTCGTACTCCCGCTTCGCCGAGGACGTGCCGATCTGGTTCATCCGGTCCCGACACCTGGCCATCCACGTCGACGACGAGGCCGACCTGCTGGAGTACCGGCGCCGGCTGGATGCCAGCGAATGGCCCGTGGAGATGCAGATCCAGCACGAGACGATCGAATCGATCTACACCCACGACCCCAACGGCTACATGATCGAGATCACCCGCGCGATGCGACCGGTCACCCCACAGGAGGACCTCGACGCCAACCTCACCATCGAGGCCTTGATAGACGTGGTGTCGCAACCGAATCCGAGCATGGATGCACTACTCGCCCGCAAGGCGGAGCGGATCGTCGAACGGGCCGCTGCGTGGCAGCTGGCACAGGACGGCGGCCAAGCCCGGGCCGCTGAGGCGGTGGCGGCCCGATGACCACCCTGTTCATCCTCGACGTTCCCGAGAACAAGCCGGTCGCCGCCGTCGCGGGCGAGGATCCCGGCGTTTCCGTCGACCACCTCGGACCATACTTCCGGATCACCTCCGATGCGGCCATCGTCATCGACCGACGGTCGACCGGCTGCCGCCACGCCGTCTGGTACAGCAGCGTCGCCGGCCTCGCCGACTCCCGGATCACCCAGTGGGACAAGGACGCACTGAAGGTCGAACCGCGATGAGCGTGACCACCCCCGGTACCGACAGTCTTGGCGCGGGACGCTACATCGAGGCCGCCGAACAACCCACCGAGACCACCACGTCGGTCCACGAACTGTCGACCGCCGACGGTGCAAAGGTCACCGGCGTGCTCCGGAAGGTCCCGGGTGCCACCACGGTGGTCGCACTCATGCACCCCCGACAGGACCTGACCCACCACGTGCTGGTACCCGAACTGCTCGCACGTGGCTTCGACGTGTGGACGCAGGGCACTCGGTCGGTCAACAACGATGTCAACCTCGTCCACGAACAGGCGATCCTCGACGTCGCCGCGGGCCAGGTGTTTCTGCGCGACAAAGCCTTCGGCGCAGTCATCACGCTCGGCCACTCCGGGGGCGGCACGCTGTTCGCGTTCTACCACGAGCAGGCGGGCCGGTCGCCCGACGACCGCTTGACTCAGACACCCGCGGGCCGGCCGGTCGACCTGGCCGGCGCCGACATGCCGGTTCCCGACGGCACGATCTTCCTGGCCCCGCACCCAGGTCAGGGTGAACTGCTTCTGCGGCTCATCGATCCGTCGGTGACCGATGAGAACGACCCGCTCAGCGCCGATCCGACCCTGAATCCCTTCGATCCCGCCAACGGTTTCGCCGAACCACCCGAATCAGCCTCGTACTCTGCGGAATTCGTCGGCCGATACCGCGCGGCACAACGTGCGCGGGTGGAACGCCTCGACGCGATCGCGCGGGCTCACGTCGCCCAGACCGCCGCTGCCCGTGCCCGATTCGCCGAGAGCCACGACCCGACTGATCGTCGGGCCGCGCTCGCTCCCCGGGTGATGACGGTGTACCGCACCGATGCCGACCTGCGCTTCGTGGACCTGTCGCTGAGTCCCAACGACCGCCCCTACGGATCCCTGTTCGGCCGGCGACCCGACCTCACTGACTACGGTCTGGTCGGCTTCGGTCGATTGGCGACCCCCGACGCGTGGTTGTCGACGTGGTCGGGTCTTTCGAGCAATGCCGGCTTTCTCCGCTGCGCGCCGGGGGTTCGCGTGCCCGCTCTCTTTGTCGAGTTAACCGGCGATCAGGCGTGTTTCCCCGAGGACGCCATGGCGATGGTGAACGCCCTCGGCGCGGACGATGTGACCCACGTCCGCGTCGAGGGGACCCACTTCGGCGGCCCGATCCGGCACGGTGCCCCGACCGGGGCGAGTCTGGCCGCAGCCGAGATCGGCGGGTGGATCGCGGATCGCTTCTCGTAAGGCGCGTCAGCGATTCTGCTCGGGCGGTCAGCTCTTCGCGAGCACCGCACGGTAGCTGAGGAAACCGAGGTAGCCCCCGAGCCCGACCAGCCCGAACTTGCGGGTGCGCGGCGACACCAACGCCAACCCGATCGCGGTCTCGCACGCACCGTTGCGGTAGGTCCAGGAGGTGGTGTCGTCGGGGAAGATCGGGGCCGTGATCGGCGCGAACAGCTCGGGCTTGGCGAAGTGCGTCAGACCTACTGCGGCGAGTCCACCTCCCACGAGCGAGACGATGTCCAGCGATCCTGTGCGAGCGGCCATTCCGGTGTTCCCTTCGTTGAGGTTTCGGTGCGTCGGGGTGATCGTATGCGACCGGTCGAGGGTGGCATCGGGATCGAACGCTCGTCAACACCAGTGGCCGCCTACGCGAAGTTCATGCGACGGTAATCGACACTCCGAGTTATGGGCAGCTCGTCGACGCATGCGGTCGGCATCGTCGAGCCACGTAGGGCACATTACCCAGTCGCACAAGCGCTGCTTGACCGTGGACTCGGAGCGACCTGACGCAGGTCTCGGCTTGGTGCCGGAGGGGCACGCGTGGTGCACGCGTGGTATCAGTGCATGACGACTTATCCTCGACATGTGCGTAAAGACGCGACTCAGCCGCTCCCCACGATTCTCGTCGTCGACGATGAACAGTCCATCCGCAACTTGTTGCGCATGGCCCTGCGGATGAGTGGTTTTCAGGTGATCGAAGCGTCCGACGGGAGAACCGCACTCGGCCTGGCGGCCAGGGCCGCCCCGGACCTGCTCGTCCTGGACGTCAGGTTGCCCGATCTCGACGGTTTCTCGCTGGCGAAGGCGCTGCGTGCCGGCGGAAACGACGTCCCGATCCTGTTCCTGACAGCACGGGGTACCCAGCAGGATCGCATCGAAGGGCTCGAGTCCGGTGGCGATGATTTCGTCGTCAAGCCCTTCAGCATCGCGGAGGTCGTCCTGCGCATACGGGCCATCTTGCGGCGAACCCGCGGTGAGGACACATCGAGCTCTCGACTCGTGTACCACGATCTCGAGATCGATCTCGATGCCCATCGGGTGTTCCGCGGCGGGGATGAGATATGGCTTTCGGCAACAGAATTCAATGTCCTCGAGTGCCTGACCCGCAACGTGGAGAAGGTCATGAGCAAGAACCAGATCTTCGAATACGTGTGGGGACACGGCGACGGTCAGAACGAGCGAGTGGTACAGACCTTTGTCAGCCAACTCCGACGGAAAGTCGACCATGCCCGGTCTCCACTCATCCACACGGTCCGGGGCATCGGATACACGATCCGCACTGAGCCCACACGGTTGTGAGAGTGCTTCATAGACCATCGGATTGGAGCATCCGGTCCCGGCTGGTCGCTGTCCTCACGGCCGTCACGGTCGTCGGGTTCGTGACCTTCGGGACGATCAACAGCCTGATATTGGAGCAGATCCAGGTTGTTCGAATCGACAGCCAACTCAACGTGATAGCCAACGACATCAGTGGTTCCGAACAACCACTACCGAGGTCGCTACCGGATGAAGATCAGGCTCCCTCGGAGTTCCGCCTCATGTACTTCGACAGCGATGGCAGAGTTGTGAGCCGCCTCGGTGCGCCGGTGGGGAAGAGTACATATCCTCGGTTACCGGACATGAACATCGACGCCGTTCGGGATCAAGGCCCAACGGTGTTCACCGTTCGCGACGAGCAATCCGGCGTGCGGTGGCGGGTACGCACATTCGTGCTTCCGGCATCCACGACGGAAAACTCGGCCGGGACCGCGGCAGTGGCCATCTCGATGGAGACCGCGGACGGCACGATCGCCTGGCTGCGGTCGATCGCACTCATCGTGGGAGCTGTTCTGCTCATCGGGATGACGCTGGTGGCCACTGTGGTGGTACGGATCGGACTCCGCCCGCTGAAAAGTATCGAACTCGCGGCGACATCGATCGCCGAAGGTGGCGACTTGGAACGGCGGGTTTCTCTCGACGGAGGAACCGAGGTCGCCCGTCTCGGGGCCGCGTTCAACACCATGCTGGATCGCTTGGCCGACGCCATGCAACAACTGGCGGGCTCCGAAGAGCGGATGAGGACCTTCATCGCCGATGCATCGCATGATCTTCGGACACCTCTGACAGCGATCCGCGGGTACGCCGAACTCTATCGGTATGGCGCTCCTGATGAAGCAACGCGCACCGCGCTCGTCGCGCAGATCGAGACGGCTGCGGTGAGAATGGGCCGACTGGTCGACGACCTGATGGAACTCGCTGAGTACGACGCCCGACCTGCTCTCAGCTTTGCCGACATGGATATCGCACAGACAGCCCGCGACGCGGTCGATGAGGCGCGCTCCGGGGCTCCGGGCCGTGACCTGACGATCTCCGGGGCCGAGGAGCCCGTGGTCGTTCGCGGCGACGACGCGGCGTTGCGACGGGTCTTCAGCAACCTGATCGCAAACGCGCTCATCCATACTGATGACGCAATCCACGTCGCGATCGCCTTGCCGGGCGAGTTCGACCGATTCGCCCAGGTGCCGGTGCGGGCCCGCGCCGGCACGCAAGGGTACGTCGCCGACGGCGTGAAGATATACGTCAGTGACGACGGACCAGGTATTCCTGTGGAGAAATCCTCGTATGTCTTCGAGCGCTTCTACCAGGAGGACGACTCGCGCGAGCGCGGCGCCGGGTCTGGCCTGGGCCTGGCCATCGTGACCACCATCCTCGATGCCCATGGCGGTCGTATCGAGTTGCTCGACACACACCGCGGGACGACTTTCCGGATCGTTCTGCCGTACGGCTGACAGCAAACTCCAAGGCTCGCCGAACAGTCTCCGAAGGTTCATCATCTTTACTTGTTTCAGTGGTGGTTGCGGTACCGCCGACGCGCGGAGGCGCCTGGGTGCGACGGGCGGCTGCCGCTGGTGCCGCGGCGCCTCCGCATCGGCCTGTGCTGCCCGAAGGTGAAACGGTGTGAGGTGGGCGGACGGAACAACTGGTGGCGGCATTGCGAACGAGATTGCGAACGAGAGGAACGGGTGAGGCCCCTATGGGTGTGTTCGACAGATGGGGCAGGCGATCCCGCGTAGAGCGGGCTGAAGCAGAGGACACACCGACCGAACCGGTCGGCTATCAGCAAACCGCGAGCAAACTGCACGCGTTCAACCGTTACGAGATCAAGTACTTCGTCGACGAACTGAAAGTACCCGAGCTGCGGCGCGAGCTGGCGGCGCGTATGGACACAGACCCGTTCTCCCCGCACGGCGGTTACCCGGTGACCTCGCTCTATTACGACACTCCCGACCTGCGGTTCTACTGGGAGAAGATCGAGGGCCTGAGGTTCCGGCGCAAGCTACGCGTTCGTTTGTACGGCGACCCGGCCGAGTGCACCGACGACACCCCTGTGCAGATCGAGATCAAGCAGCGCGTCAATCGGGTCACCCAGAAGAGACGTACCGCGATGCCCTACCGGGTTGCGCAACGATGGTTGAACGGGCGCGAGGAGATCGACTGCGAAGACTCGCAGCGGCCCTTCGTCAACGAGGTCTCCACACTGATCGGAAACCTGGATCTACGTCCGATCGTGACGACCGGATATCTACGGGAGGCGTTCGTCGGACGGGAGGCCGATCTCGGTCTGCGCATGACGATCGACCACAAGGTCCACGGCCGCGACCGCGACTTCCACTTCGCCTCGGGTGCGCCGAACCGCTTCATCATTCCGCCGAAACTGGCCATCGTGGAACTCAAGGCGAACGAACGCGTGCCCTACTGGGCCACCGACCTGACCGCGCGACTCGACATGTCGGTCGTCCGTGTCTCGAAGTACTGTCAGTCGGTCGAGGCGTTCGGCCTCGCACCCCGGTCCCGCATGGGCGCACCCGAACTGGTCCTCCCTGAGGGTTCCGACACGCGGGTTCCGCCCGACCTGTTCGCCACATCGCCGACCGGATCGACGCTCGCGGGCTGACCTAACCCCCAGATCGCACTGACCGCGGAGTCGGTGTCCTCCGCACGCCCAGGTGCCAGCGGTCCGTCCTTTCGTCCCGAAACAGATAGCAGGATTGTCATGAACTTCGATTTCCAAGACCTGAGTGGCACGTTCACGGCGTTCGACATCGTTGTGTCCCTGTCGTTGTCCTTCGTGCTCTCGGCGATCATCGCCTGGGTCTACCGCTATACCCACAAGAATGTGTCCTACAGCCAGTCCTACGCGCAGACACTTGTGTTGTGCGGCATGATCATCGCACTGATCATGCTCGTGGTCGGTTCGAACATTGCTCGCGCGTTCGCCCTGGTCGGTGCGCTGTCGGTGATCCGATTCCGCAACGCGATAAAGGAAACCCGCGACGTCGGATTCATCTTCCTGGTGATGGCGATCGGCATGACCACCGGCACACGTTTCTATGTGCTCGCGATCGCCGCCACCGTCGCGATCTGCCTCGTGCTGCTGATCATGAACAAGTTCAACTGGTTCAAGCTCGATGTCAGCCGCCAGGTCGTCAAGGTCCAGGTGCCGCCGGAGCCGGAATACACCTCTCGCGTCGAGGATGTTCTCATCAAGAACTGCAAGGAGTACGAGTTGGTGTCCACCGAGTCGATACGCGCCGGCGCGCTGACCGAGCTGTACTACACCGCCACGATGAAAAAGGGCGTCTCCTCGAGCCAGTTGATCTCCGAGCTCAGCGGAGTCAACACCGGCCAGCGGGTGACTGTCCTGACCGGATACGACCAGACCGATCTCTGATGACCAACCCGACCGCGGTGCCGGTGCCGCCCAAACGACGGTGGCGGCACCGGATTCCCAAATCACTTCGCCAACACTGGAAGCTGCCCGTGGTCTTCGTGCTGTTCGTGGTCATCGTGGCATCGGTCTTCGGTGCCACCACAATCCGTCCGTACATCACCGGAGACGCTGACATCATCGCCTCCGAGATCACCGACAACATCACCGGCACAGTCGATCTGTTCGACACCTCGGTGACCCACGAACTCTCTGTCGAGATGAGCGACGCCGAGTACAACGACATGATCACGTCGTTTCAGAAAGGTGGCGACAAAAAGTGGATCACCGCTGACGTGGTCATCGACGACACGCGGATCAACGACATATCGGTCCGGTTGAAAGGCAACTCGACGCTCATGGGCGTCAGGGGCATCAGCATGCCGGACGGACCCCCCGAAGGTGCCGGCGCAGGACACGGCGGGCCGCCTCCAGGAATGGATACCCTGACACAGGCGTCGGCAGACGACCCGACGTCGCTCCCCCTGCTGATCAGTTTCGACGAGAACGCCGACGGACGCGCCTACCAGGGCATGACCGAGCTGTCGGTACGTCCTGGTTCGCCGGTACTCAACGAGTCGATGGCACTGTCGCTCACTGCCGCAACGAATCAGCCGACCCAGCGGTACGCGTACATGGTGTATTCGGTGAACGACAGCCCCACTGCAACTCGGTTGGTGCTCGAGCATCCCGACGACACCTACGCCAACTCGCTGTTCGACTCGGACGGCTACCTGTACAAGGCCGATGCGTCCTCCCGGTTGGAGTACCGCGGCGACGACCAGTCCGCCTACGCTGACCAGTTCAAACAGATCAATGCAGTCGACACCGGAAACCTGCAGCCGCTCATCGACTTTCTGAGGTGGCTCGACTCCGCCGACAACGAGGAGTTCAACACGCTCCTCACCGAACATGTCGACGTCAAGTCCCTCGCGAAATATTTAGCGACGCAGAACCTCCTCGTCAACGCCGACGATATGAGCGGCCCCGGCCAGAACTACTACCTGTGGTACGACCTCGAGACCAAGAAGTTCTCCGTGGTGTCCTGGGACCTGAACCTGGCCATGATCGGCGACGCGACCCTCGGCCCTGAGGAGAGCGCCTCGATGGGGCCGGGCAGAAAACCCGACGGCGAGGCAGGCGGCCCGGCATTCGGCGGCGGCGCGCCGGGAGGCCCCGGCGGCAAGGCAGGCGGCCCGGCATTCGGCGGCGGAGCGCCGGGAGGCCCCGGCGGCGAGGCAGGCGGCCCGGCATTCGGCGACGGCGCGCCGGGAGGCCCCGGCGGCAAGGCACCCCGGATAGGGAACAAACTCAAGGAACGCTTCCTCGAGTCCGACGCCTTCACCGACCTGTACGACGAAACCTACTGGGAGCTCTATGACCAGATCTACGGCAACCAAACGGCACTGCGCATTCTCGACGAGTTGTCCACCACCGTCCCCAGATCCGACGAACTCTCGGCGGAATCACTGAGAACCAGCGTCGACTCGATGCGGTCGTGGGTCGAGCAGCGCACCACCAGTCTCGGCGCGCTTCGCCAGACGTAGGATGCAAGACAGCGAAAACAACGGGCATCGTCGTCCTGGCGCTCGTCGTCCGCGGGCTATCAGGACGATTAGTCCGTACCGCTGTGGTGCATTTTCCTCACCGCCGCAGTACTGGCCGCGGGGATCCGCCCAGGCGGGGTCGGAATGCTGTGTGCGGGGGACTATGCCGTCGACGCGGTGAGCCCGCGTTCGGCCTCGTCGAGATCGCCGGTGTCGCCGTGTGCATACGCCCGGCGTCCGGCGATGAACACGTAGGCCATGAACAACCCCCATGCAGTCACCCCGATGCCGATCCGCGCCCACGTGGGCAACGGTGACGGCGTCACGAACGCCTCGATCACACCGCACAACAGCAGCACGACGACCAGGCCGAGTGCCACACCGATGGCTGCACGGCCCTCCTCGCCGAGAGCTGTTGCGCGCGTTCGAGCTCCCGGTGACACCCAGGCCCAGAAGATCCGCAGACCGACCCCGGCAGCGACGAACAGACAGGTCAGCTCGAGCATCCCGTGCGGCAGGATCAGCCCGAAGAACAGGTCGCCCCGACCGTGGCGGATCATGATCGAGGCGACCACCACCAGGTTCAGCACGTTGCTGTAGAGCATCCAGATCACCGGGAACCCGAACACGCCCACGACGATGCACATCGCGGAGAGCCAGAAGTTGTTGGTCCAGACCCGCGCGGCGAATGACGTCGCCTCGTATTCGCTGTAATAGCTCTCGAAGTCGTTGGTGACCAGTCGCTCGATCTCCCCCGGCGAGGCGAACGAACTCTCGATTCCCGGATGCTCCAGCACCCACCACGTCATGATCACCGCAGCCAGCAGCGACACCCCCATCACCGTGAGCCACCACCAGCGCATCCGGTACAGCGCCGCCGGAAACGAGCGGGTGAAGAACTCGATCACCGTCGAGGCCGTGCTGACGCGGGTGCCCGACGCGCGGCCACGCGCACGGGCGAGAAGCGACGACAGATAGGCGACCAGCGAGGCGTCGGGGACCGTGGATCGGATGACCGAGAGATGTGTGGCCACGCGCTGATAGGTGTCGATCATCTCGTCGGCCTCGGCCCCGCTCAGTCGACGTTGACGCGAGAGTGCGTCGAGGCGCTCCCACGTCGCGCGATGCGCGGACACATAGGCGTCGAGATCCACCCGGCCAGCGTAACCGGCTCCACCGCCGAGTCGGCAGGTGTCATTCATGCGGCGTCGTGCCTGTGCGGTGATCGGGCCGCACCGCCGCGCCGCGTCGTATGGTGGGGCGTGATGTCGCCTCCTCCGCCGCCCCGGCCACCAGGGTTTCCCGGTGGTGCGCCTCCGAGCGCGTGGGGCACCGGGGCGTCGGCGACCGTCGGCGTGGGACGCGACGATCTCGTCTCCGGAGAGGCGGTCGCGCTGGCCCTTCCGCCGGCCCACCTCGGTTATCGGATCCTGTCCGGTGCCATCGATGTCGTTCTCGGCGTCGCCCTCTGGCTGTTTCTGTGGTGGTTGTCGTACAAGGTGGCGATCGACGTCAACCAGGCATGGCGCGGTTCGATCAACACCCTGCTCCCCATAGTGAGCGTCGTGGCGCTACCGACCGTCGTGGAGACGCTGACCCGCGGCAAGACCGTCGGTCACCTCGTGGTCGGTCTGCGTACCCTCCGGGATGATGCGGGCCCCACCGGTTTTCGACACTCCGTCACCCGCGCGCTGGTCGGGTTCATCGAGCTCTACGCGTGCCTGGGGCTGCCGGCACTGATCTCCGCGGCGATCTCGCGCAAGAACAAACGACTCGGCGACCTGCTCGCCGGAACCTATGTGATCCGGGACCGGCACCGCATCGTCGAGCAGTACCCCATCGAGATGCCGCCGCAACTCGAGGCATGGGCGGTATCGGCCGACATCGCCGCGCTCCCCGATCATCTCGCCGTGGTCATCCGCCAGTTCCTCCACGGACGGCACGACATGAAACCCGAGCCACGGGCGTTCGCGGCGCGTCGAATCGTGTTCGACGTCGCGCCTTTCGTCGCCCCCGCTCCCCCGCCGGGCGCCCCGTTCGAAGACGTGTTGTCGGCGATCATGGCCGAACGACGCCGCCGCGACACCGCCCGGTTGGCGCGTGAGGCGCGGCTGCGGGAACGTCTGCTGCGCTGAGATCACGCCTCACACTGCGGTCGGGCCCTTCCGAAACGAAGTCGTCCGCGACCTCGTTTCGACTGTGCGACGTCGATCGAGGTCGCACAGTCGAATTGAAGTCTGTCCGAATTGAAGTATGTCGCCGACGCGCCGACTTACTTGAGGTCGGCGCTGGATTTCCCGAGCACACGACGAGCGATGATCAACTGCTGAATCTGCTGAGTTCCCTCGAAGATGTCGAGGATCTTCGAGTCACGCGCCCACTTCTCCAGCAGCGAGGTCTCCGAGAAGCCCGCTGTCGCAGCAACTTCGACGGCCTTGTTGGTGATGTCGGTGACCGTGCGCCCGGCCTTGGCCTTCGACATCGACGCCTCGGACGAGTTCGGTTGCGAGTTGTCGGCCATCCACGCCGCCCGCAGCGTGTGCAACCACGAGGCCTCCCAATCCGATTCGAGCCGGATGAACTCGGCGACCGTCGCGTGCTGGGAGGCGGCCGGCCGGTCGTAATCGATCTCGTGGCCGGCCTCTTCGAGCATCCGCCGCAGCTCCTCGAGCGCCGCACGACCGAGGCCCACCGCCATCGCCGCGACCACCGGGCGCGTGTTGTCGAAGGTCTGCATGACCCCGCCGAAAGCCTTCTTGGTGTCGATCTCCGGCGAACCGAGCAAGTTCTCGGCCGGGACGCGCGCATTTTCGAACCGGATGACCGCGGTGTCGGAGGCCTTGATGCCGAGCTTGTGTTCGAGGCGGGCAACCGTCACACCCTCGGTGGTCATCGGCACGACGAAACTCTTGATCGCCGCCCGCCCGACCGACTTGTCGATGGTGGCCCACACGACCACATGGTCGGCCCGCGAACCCGCGGTCACGAAGATCTTCTCGCCGTTGAGGACATAGTCCTCGCCGTCGAGCGTCGCGGTCGTGGTGACCGCGGCGGAATCCGATCCGAAGCTCGGTTCGGTGATGGCCATGGCCGCCCACACATCGCCGAATCGCTCGAGCTGCTCCGGAGTGGCCACGGCCGCGATCGCGGCATTGCCCAGACCCTGTCCGGGGATCGAGAGCAGCAGACCGACGTCGCCCCAGCTCATTTCCAGAGCGGAGAGCAGGCCGCGCATGTTGGCGCCGTTCACCGACGGTGCGTCGTCGGCGGTCTTGTCGGTGTCGGCGGTCTTCTCCGCGCCTCGCCCCTGTTTGGCAAGTTTCGCCAGCTCATCGAGCTCGACGGGATATTCGTGCTCGGCCTTGTCGTATTTGCGGGAGATCGGCCGGAACAGGTGCTCGGCAGCCATATGGGTGCGCTCCACCGTCGAATCGAACTTCTTCGGGAGCTCCAGGTTGATCGCCATGGCGATACCTTACTGCCCAGTAAGTTGGTTGCCAAGTCTCTCACCGATTCGGCGTCCGAATAGCCTGGACCCGTGGCCTACGACGAGGAACTCGCCTACCGCATCCGCGCCCTGCTCGCGACTGAGTGCCGCGTCGAGGAGAAGCCGATGTTCGGCGGGCTGGCGTTCCTGATCCAGGGCAACATGGTGGTCGCCGGGGGGCAGGACGACATCATGGTCCGCGTCCCGCCGGAGCAGACCGCCGACCTACTCGAGTACCCGCATACAGAACCGGTCGTGATGTCGGGACGCGAGATCCGCGGTTGGCTCCGGGTCTGCGAGGACGGCATCGCCAGCGACCGTCAGCTCAGCCGCTGGGTCGCCATCGGCGCCGACTACGCCCGCAAGCTACCGCCGAAGTAGTTCGACGGCGGTAGCCGGCGAGGTCGGACGCCTCACGCGTCAGGGAACGACGTTCACCATGCGTCCGGGTACGACGATCACCTTGCGGGGCTCCGCACCGTCGAGCAGCGCGACGATCTTCTCGTCGGCCAGTGCGGTGCTGCGCAGGGTCTCTTCGTCGGCGTCGGCCGCCACCGTGATGCGGCTACGGACCTTGCCCTTCACCTGGACGGGGATCTCGACGGTGTCCTCCACCAGCCACGCCTCGTCGGCCACCGGGAACGACGTCCGCACGACGAGGGTGTCGTGGCCCAGACGGTGCCACAGCTCCTCGGCGACGTGCGGAGCCAACGGTGCGAGCATGATGATCAGCGATTCGACGGCTTCCCTCGGGGCGCCGGTCTTCTCGAAGTTCTTGGTGAGGTGGTTGGTCAGCACCGTGAGCTTGGCGACCGCCGTGTTGTTGCGCAGCGCATCGTAATCCTCGCGCACACCGGCAATCGTCTTGTGCAGCAGGCGCTTGGTCTCCTCGTCCAGCTCGGTGTCGGCCACACGGACGGCACCGGACTCCTCGTCGACGACGAGGCGCCAGATGCGCTGCAGGAACCGCTGCGAGCCGACGACGTCCTTGGTCGCCCACGGCCGCGACTGGTCGAGCGGACCCATGAACATCTCGTAGACGCGAAGTGTGTCGGCGCCGTAGTCGCGACAGATGTCATCGGGGGTCACCGAGTTCTTCAGCGACTTGCCCATCTTGCCGTACTCCTGGTTCACCTGTTCACCGTTGTAGAAGAACGTGCCGTTCTCCTCGGTGACCTCTTCGGCCGGCACATAGATGCCGCGCGAGTCGGTGTAGGCGTACGCCTGGATCATGCCCTGGTTGAACAGCTTTCGGTACGGTTCGCGACTGGTGACGTACCCCAGGTCGAACAGGACCTTGTGCCAGAAACGTGAATACAGCAGGTGCAGCACCGCGTGCTCCACGCCACCGATGTACAGGTCCAGGCCGCCCGGGTCGTCCGCGCCGTGCTGCGCCGGACGCGGACCCATCCAGTAGGCCTCGTTCTCCTTGGCGCACAGCGTTTCCGAGTTGGTCGGATCGATGTACCGCAGCTGGTACCACGAGCTGCCCGCCCACTGCGGCATGACGTTGGCGTCACGCGTGTAGGTCTTGACGCCGTCGCCCAGATCGAGTTCGACGGTCATCCAGTCGGTGGCCTTGGCCAGCGGGGGAGAGGGCTCGCTGTCGGCGTCATCGGGGTCGAAGGACACCGGCGCGTAGTCCTCGACCTCCGGAAGCTCAACCGGCAGCATCGATTCGGGCAGCGCGTGCGGCTGACCGTCGGCGTCGTAGACAATGGGGAAGGGCTCGCCCCAGTAGCGCTGGCGTGCGAAGAGCCAGTCGCGCAGCTTGTACTGGATCTTGCCGGTGCCCCGGCCGTCGGCCTCGAGGCGCTCGATGATGGCGGCCTTCGCGTCGTCGACCCGGAGACCATCGAGGAAGTCGGAGTTCACCAGCGGTCCGTCACCCACGTAGGCCTGCGCCTGCACGTCGGTGTCGGATCCGATGACCTCACGGATCGGCAGGCCGAACACGGTCGCGAACTCGTGGTCGCGGGCGTCGTGCGCGGGCACGGCCATGATCGCGCCGGTGCCGTAGCCCATCAGGACGTAGTCGGCGACGAACACCGGAACCTGTTCGCCGTTGACCGGATTGACCGCGAAACTGCCGGTGAAGACACCGGTCTTGTCCTTGTTCTCCTGACGCTCCAGATCGGACTTCGCCGCGATCGATGCGCGGTACTCCGCGATCGCGGCCGCCGGAGTCGGTGCCCCACGCGTCCAGCGTTCGTCCGTGTCGGCCGGCCACGCGTCGGTGATCAGCGCATCGACAAGCGCATGCTCGGGCGCGAGGACCATGTAGGTGGCGCCGAACAGGGTGTCCGGTCGGGTGGTGAAGACCTCGATGTCGCCGATTCCGGGCACCGCGAAGGTGACCTGCGCGCCGCGCGAGCGGCCGATCCAGTTGCGCTGCATGGTCTTGACCTTGTCCGGCCAGTCCAGCAGGTCCAGGTCGTCGAGCAGGCGGTCGGAGTAGGCGGTGATCCGCATCATCCACTGGCGCAGGTGTTTCCGGAAGACCGGGAAGTTGCCCCGATCGCTGCGACCGTCGGCGGTGACCTCCTCGTTGGCCAGCACGGTGCCCAATCCGGGGCACCAGTTGACCAGCGAATCACTCAGGTACACCAGGCGGTGGTCGTCGATGACCTCGGTGCGCTCGGTGGGGGAGAGGTCGGCCCATGAGCGTCCCTCGTGTTTTCCGGTCAATGCTCGTGTGCCGGAGGCGAACTCGTCGACGAGTTCGGAAACTCGACGGGCCTTGCCCTGGTCGGCGTCGTACCAGGCGTTGTAGATCTGCAGGAAGATCCACTGCGTCCAGCGATAGAAGTCGACGTCGGTGGTGGCCACGCGGCGCCGTTCGTCGTGACCGAGTCCCAGGCGCCGGATCTGTCCGAGGTAGCGCTCGATGTTCTGCTCGGTGGTGGTGCGCGGATGCGTGCCGGTCTGCACCGCGTACTGCTCGGCGGGCAGGCCGAAGGAGTCGAAGCCCATCGTGTGCAGCACGTTCTTGCCGGTCATCCGGTGGTAGCGGGCGTAGACGTCGCTGGCGATGAAGCCCAGGGGATGGCCGACGTGCAGGCCCGCACCCGACGGGTACGGGAACATGTCCTGGACGAAGAGCTTGTCGGGGGACTGGGTCACGTCACTCGACGAGGACGCGTCGCCGGGAGCGCCGCTGCCGAAGACGCTCAGGTCACCGGCGAGCGGCCCGACGGGGTTGGGAGCCTCATAGGCGTGCTCGTCGGACCAGGTCTGCTGCCAGCGCTGCTCGATCTCGCCGGCCACCGCGGCCGTGTAGCGGTGCGCGGTCGTGTCGGCGGTGCCGGGGCTCGTCGTGTCAGCTGAAGTCACGCGACCAGGGTAAATCCTGCCCGGGTGCAGCCTGAAATCCCCCTCGGCCTCGGCGGCCCGGTCGCAGGCGCGGCGACGGCACCTCGATTGGGTCTCGTACGACGGCCGGTCGTATGCTGTGGGTCGTGAATGCCCTGTCCGTCGCCGTCGCCGTCCTGCTCCTCGCACTCGGCGCACTCTGGGCCGTGGTCGGAGTTCGCGGGATGCGCGGCACGCTGCCACGTAATCGCTGGCTGGGCGTCCGTTCCGGCGAGACGATGCGCTCGGAGGAGACATTCCGCGTCGCCAACCGTGTGGCCGGACCCGGCACCCTCGGTGCCGGCGTCATCCTCCTCTTCGGTGCCGTTGCCACCTTCGCCGTCCCCGGCGGCTGGGCAGTGGCATTCGGCCTGGTCGCCCTGGTGGTCGCGCTCGTGGTCATCGGCCTGGTCAGCGGCATCGGCGTACGTGCGGCCATGACCGTGCCCGCCGACGACGACGGTTGTTCGTGCTGCTCGGGTGGAGAGGCGCACGATCACGCCTCGGCAGGCGAGGACGCGTCGAACCCGGCCGCCGACTGCGGGACCAGCAGCTGTGGCGCGTGCTCGCTGCGGGGTGTCTGCGCCGGCGACACCGCGCAGGCCTGAGCCGGCCCCGGCTCGAGAGACTCCTTCCGCATGCGCACACTCCGGAACCTTCTCGCCCGTTCGCCGATCGACGGCTTCATCCTGGCGATCGTGGTCGCCGTCGTCGTCGCGGCACTGCTGCCGGTCCGCGGATCCGCCGCCGAGGTGCTCGACTGGGTCGTCGTCGTCGCGATCGCGGCGCTGTTCTTCCTCTACGGCACACGGTTGCACCCGCGCGAAGCCCTCGAAGGTCTCAAGCACTGGCGTCTGCACGTCACGATCCTCGCGTTCACCTTCGTCGCCTTCCCGCTCATCGGCCTGGCACTCAAGCCGGTTGTCGAACCGCTGATCGGGGACGACCTCTACGCCGGGCTGCTGTTCATGTGCCTCGTGCCGTCGACCGTGCAGTCCTCGATCGCATTCACCTCGATGGCCCGCGGCAACATCGCCGGCGCGATCGTCAGCGCCTCGACGTCGAACATCCTCGGCGTCTTCCTGACACCGCTGCTGGTCGTGGCGCTGATGCAGAGCACCGGTGACGTGAGTATCGACGCGACATCTGTGCTCAAGATCGTGGCGCAGATCCTGGTGCCGTTCCTCCTCGGACAGCTCGCCCGACCGTGGGTGGGCCCGTTCTTCGCCCGCCACGCCGGCGTCACCAAGCTCGCCGATCGCGGCGCGATCGTGCTCGTCGTCTACGTCGCCTTCAGCGAGGGCGTCAACAGCGGCATCTGGTCGGCGGTGGGGGTGGGGCAGGTCATCGCCGTGTCGGTGATCTCGCTGGTGCTGGTCATCGTGATGCTCGTGATCACCGGCTGGCTACCGAAACGCCTCGGCTTCGACCGCGCCGACACCATCGCCATCCAGTTCTGCGGCACCAAGAAAAGTCTCGCCACCGGACTGCCCATGGCGACCGTGCTCTTCGCCGGCAGCACCGTCGGCCTGATCGTGCTGCCGCTGATGATCTTCCACCAGATCCAGCTCATCATCTGCTCGTGGCTGGCCACGCGGTACGGCCGCGAGGCCGACGACGCGGAGACCGCGGCGTAGCCATTCGGGACTGGCCGGATCGATCGGCGGCTTACGAGTACGTTCTGAAAGCGCGATTCGAACAGCTCAGCTGGGAGTGGACACAGCCATCGCAGCGGGGCAGATCCCCACGATGGTCAGATCGAGCAACCGGTGCGCCTCCGAGGTGGCATCCGCGAGATGTTCGGTGGCCAACGCAATCCCTGTCACGAATGTCACCAGGTCGGCGGCCCTCTCACAACCCTGTGGAACCAATGACCACGACATCTGCACCCGTCCTTGTCACCGGCGCCACCGGACGCCAGGGCGGGTCCGCGGCCCGTGCCCTGCTCGCTGCGGGCATCCCTGTCCGCGCGCTGGTCCGCGACCCGGAATCCCCACGCGCGCAAGCGATCGAAGCACTCGGTGCTGCGCTCTTCGTCGGCAACCTCGACGATCTCGACTCCCTGACCGATGCAGCCGAAGGCGCTCGCGCCGTCTTCTCCGTGCAGATGCCCGACTTCACTGGCCGAGCCTTCAACGGCGAGCTGGCCCAGGGCAAGAACCTCATTGCGGCAGCGATGAGAGCTGAGGTCCCCAGTTCATCTATTCGGCCGTCTCGGGTGTTGCGAACTACACCGAGAGGACTACCTCCGGCGGGCATCGGCCACGATTGGATGAACTACGCCATCCAGCCCGCCCGTCCGGAATACGCAACAGCACTTGGTATCTCAGTCACCAGATTCGCTGATTGGGCCCGCGAGCACCTCTCGACATCAGCTGACCACTGACGTCGGCCTCACGGACCGCGTCCACCGCGACGAATGGGTGCGTGCGCTCCAGCAGATGGGAGGACGGCTCAGCCCGCGGTGGGGAGCGGCGTCGACAACGGCAGGTTCACGAAGCTCGGTCGGTTCGGATCGAGCTGGATGTGCTGCAGCTTCAGCCCGGACTCGTTCAGCAAGGGCCGCAGGGGCAGGCCGCGCGGGAAGTTCATCGCGAAGACGTCGACGCGCAGGCGATGGCCCGGCTTGACGATCGCCTCGGTCGGCAGCAACCCGATGTCGACACTGACCGGACGGCCCGGCGCCACACGCTGCCGCGACGCCAGGGTCAGCGTGTAGAACGGGTCGATCACGTCGCCATTGGGCGCGAATTGCGAAGCGGCCTTGTCGTATCCACGTAGCGACGCCATCACCTGACCCGAGCTGATCACCTTCGACGTGCCGTCGGGCGCCACATCGTTGAGGGTTGCGGTCCAGTAGCCGTCGGGAGCGTCGAGCACAGTGTTGAGGCGGACGTTGCTGTACCCGGACACACTGCGCGTCGTCGTCATCGGGGGAGTGGTGAACGACAGTGCGGCACGTTCAGAGATCCGGGCGTCGTCGGCGCAGAACGGGAAGATCGCAAGGGCACCGGCCAACTGCTGGGCGGCATCACGCGAACACATGGTCGCGAGCCCGGGAGCGACGGTCATGCGTGCGCGCGACGACGGAAGGGCGGTTGTCAGGCTTCCGTCACGCACCGCATGCGCGGCGGTGCCGCTGCGGCGATCACTCAGATACAGCCGCTGACGATTCATACCGGAGCGCGGGAACTGCTGCGCGGTGATCCACGAGTCGCCGACCTGCTTGAGGTTCACCGGACCGTAGGAGTCGACCCCGTTGTCGATTCCCTTGAGCCACTTGTCGAACCACGCCTTCTGCAGGACGTCCAGACGGGGCGGGGTTCCACGACGACCCTCCTGTCCACCCCCGATGGTCAGGTGGTAGCCGTCGCCCATGATCAGCTGCTTCTCACCCGGGGGCAACGGGATCTTGTTGTACATGCGGACTTCGGAGTTGGTGAACAGGTCGAACCAGCCGCCATAGATCATCGTCGGCGTCGAGATGCGCTCCGCATGATCCTGCCACGACGACCTCGGTTCGGAACCGTTCTCCAGCAACGCCTTCAGATGCGGGGGCACCGAGGGGATGTCCGGGGTGAGCAGCGCCGAGAAGAGCTGCGGATAGAAGGTCAGGGGATCGGAGATCCGGTCGGCCAGCCACTTCCAGTCGAAGGTGCCGTCGAGCATCGACGCCACGTTCGGGATCATCTTGGTGGTGTTGACCAGCGTCAGCCACAGCGGGAGGAATCCGACGCCCAATGATCCACCGGGAGCGACGATGTCGCGGATCAGGTCGCCGCCGGGCTCGACCGGGAAGATGGCCTTGAGCGCCTTCGGGTTCTTGTTGGCGGCCTGGATCTGGTTGATCGCCGAGTACGAGACGCCCGACATGCCGACCTTGCCGTTGGACCACCGCTGCTTGGACGCCCAGTCGATCACCTCGGTGGTGTCGCGCTGTTCACGGGACTGGAAGACGTCCCACTTCCCCTGCGCGAAACCGGTCCCACGGACGTCGACCACCACCTGTGTGTAACCGCTGCGCACGAGGTCGAAGTCGACCAGGAAGGTCTTGGCGCCCCCGTCGCGGATGGTGTGCGCGATGTCGGTGATGCCGTCGATCGGCGTACCCGACAGATTGATGGCACGAGCGAGCTGCAGCAGGTACGGCTCCAGGACGGGATTCTGCATCACCGCCGAACCGACGGTGGTGATCAATTTGGTGTAGGGCGTCATGTTCACGATGACCGGCGTCTTGGTCGACGTCGGGCGCTCACGGGCGTCGGCGGGACGATAGACGTTGGCGCGCAACACCGTTCCGTCACTCATACGGATCGGTACGTCCCAGGCGACGTTGACCCCGGCATACGGTTGCGGACCGTCGTGGCTCGCCTGCCACTGCGCGGCTGCGGCACCCCCGGTGGGTCCGACCGGAGCCGCACCCGCGACCGCCGAAGGCGCCACCAGCGCGGTGATCACCGCGATCGCTCCCACCATCAACCGGACACTTCTCAACGTCGAGCTCATGCACATCCCCGTGTGTCATGCGCCGTGCGACGGGGCGTCGTCCGGCGAGAACCTGATCGAGCGTCCATAACCTAGCACCCAGGGTGACGCGGGTCACGGGTCCCTTCGATACGCCCCTCCGCAAGCTCCGGGGCTACTCAGGGAGCAGGGGCCCGGTCAGTTCAGGCTGACGTCGATCGGATGCGTGGCGAGCAACGGCTTGGGCCACGGCTGCCGGCGCAGTACGTCGAACCAGACGTCCGACGCGGGCGGTGCCAGTAGGTCGCGGGGGAGGGCCGATGCGACCATCCAGCTGAACTGGTCGAGCTCGTCGTCGAGCTGGCCGATTCCCCAGCCGCTGTACCCGGCGAAGATCCGCACGCCTTCGAGGTGGTCGACGAGCTGTTCGGGGTCGGCGTCGAGGTCGACGAGGACCACCCGGCCGTCGACCGGACGCAGGGCGGGAGCAGCGGTGACGTCGACGCCTGGCTTCACCACGCCCAGACACAGTGCCGCGTCCTGGTTGACCGGCCCGCCCACGAACAATGCGCGAGGCGACGCCGCCAGGTCGTTCCACTGCGGCAACAGGTTGTGCACCGCGGTCTGACTCATCCGGTTGAGGACGACGCCGATACTGCCGACCTCGTTGTGCTCGATGACGTAGATGACGGTCCGCGCGAAGGTCGGTTCGGTGAGGTCGGTGGAGGCGATCAGCACACTGCCGGGACGCACACGCGGCGTCGGGTCCGCGTCCCACGGAACTCCTGGCATACGACCACCACCACCGCTACCCGTCGGGTACTCCCCGGGACGGAATTCCGGTGTGGGATCGTCTGCGTCGTCACCTCCGGCCACCCGACCATCATCGCACGCCCGTCCCCACCGACACCCACCCTCAGGTCGGTAGGCTTGATCGGTGAGTAGCTCCCGGGAGACCCGCGGCCCGCGCGGCGTGTCGCTGTTCGTCCACTCCCTCCGACACTCACCCGGCCTCGGACGCCTGCTCTCGGTTCGGCTGTCGAGCCAGATCACCGACGGCATCTTCCAGGCCGCGCTGGTCGGCAGCATCCTGTTCAACCCGGAACGCCACGCGGATCCGCTCGCGGTGGCCGGCGGTCTCGCGGTGCTGCTTCTGCCGTATTCGCTCATCGGACCGTTCGCCGGCGCGCTCCTCGATCACTGGGACCGCCGCAACGTCCTGCTGTACGCCAACCTGCTGCGTGGCCTGATCATCGGACTGGTCGCCGCGGCGGTCGCCTCCGGCGCCCCGGATGTGGTCGTCCTGGTCTCGGCGCTCGCCGCGACGGGTGCGAGCCGCTTCGTGGCCGCCGGTCTGTCCGCAGGTCTCCCGCATGTGGCGCGCCGCGAGGTCCTCGTGGCGACCAACGCGCTGTTCACCACGCTCGGTGGCGCGATGCTCAGCGTCGGGCTCGGCGTCACGCTGGGTCTGCGGGCCCTCTTCGGCGACGACAACACCGGCAGCGCCCTGACCATGCTCGCCGGCATCGTGCTGGCCGTCGTCTCCGGCGGTCTCGCCCACGGTTTCCGACCGCTTCAACTGGGCCCCGACGAGCCCGACGATCCGGGACGCTCGGCGCTGCACGCGGTGTCGGTGGGGTTGTGGCACGGTGCCCGGGCGGTCGTGCACCACAAGACGGTCGCCGGCGCGCTGTCCGCGATCGGCGCCCACCGCCTCGTGTTCGGCATGAACACCCTGATGATCCTGGTGCTGACCCGGCAGATGGGTCCCGGTGACGGCCTCGACCGGGTCAGCCTGGTGGTCGGATTCACCGGTGCCGGCGCTCTCCTGGCCGCCCTGGTGACGCCGATCGCGGTCGCCCGCGCCGGGCGGTACGCGACGTTGCTGTGCGCCCTGGCCGCCGGTGCGGTCGCCGAACTCACCGTCCTCACCTTCGACTTCGTGGTGATCTGCGGTTCGGCGTTCGTCCTGGGCCTGATCGGCCAGGTCGCCAAGCTGTGCGGCGACGTCGCCATGCAGGTCGACGTCGGCGACGCGGTCCGCGGGCAGGTCTTCTCCGTGCAGGACGCCGTGTTCAACATCGCCTACGTCTGCGCGGTCACCGTCGCCGCACTCGCGATCCCCGCCGACGGACGGGCGACCGTGCTCGTCGTCCTCGGTGTCGTGCTGTACCTCCTCGGCATCGTCGCGGTACGCATGCTGCACCCCCGCACTCACACCATGAAAGACACCGCTCCGACGCAACACCCCGTCAGCGACCCCTCCTCGTCGTGAACCTCGGATCCCGTTTGTCGTAGACGGCGTCGGCGATCCCGTCGCCGTCGAGGTCGACCAGGACCACATCGGGCTCGCCGTCTCCGTCGGAGTCCACATACAGCCGCTCGCCGACGATGCGCCCGCCCTTCTCCGCACCGACGATCTCGGCATCGACGTCGCCGTCGTCGTCGAGATCGAGGCGCAGAACCCGCGCCGACGGCGGCCCCGGGCGCTCTGCGGACTCGGACTCGTCGGGCCGGGCCCCACTCCCGCCGCCGATCTCCTCCCGCGACACCGGCCGGTCCCACAACCCCGCCCCCGAATCGCGGTAGAAGGCGTCGGATGCGCCGTCGTCGTCGGTGTCGAGAGCGGCCACATCGGCGACCCCGTCCGCGTCGGTGTCCCACATCGCGTCGTCGCGACGGCCGTCGCCGTCGAAGTCGAGTCCGACGGCGTCGGGTGCATCGCCACCGATCGCGAGGTCGGCAGGGCTGGACCAGCGGGTCGTCGACCCGTCGCCGGGCCCGAAGCAATACTCGATGACCGGGTCCATGGCTCCTTGGACGCAGCGACACCCCCGGCCGGTTCCCTCCGCCGGAAAGTCCCGGCGATCCACTTCCACCGCGTCCGCGCCCACCTCGACGGACCGAAGACCCCTGTCGCGTGACCACGCCCACACCGGACCCGGTAGGTTGAGGCCCTATGTACGTCAGCGCTCTCGGCGAACAGTGGCATGCGGCGCGGCTGAATCCATCCCTGACGCATCTCGACTCCGCCTCCGCAGGACGCTCATCGTATGCCGTGATCGGCGCGATGACCGCCCACCTGTGGCGCGAGACCGAACGCGGCTCCTACCTGGCCGCCGAGGACCGCGCTGAAGAAATTGCCCGCGACACAAGGAATCTCGCAGCTCTCATCGGTCACACGAACGACGAGGTCATCTTCCGCGAGAGTGCCCGCGCGGCCCTGCGCGCACTTCTCACCAACTGGAGTCTGCCGGTCACGTCGACGGTCTGGGTCGCCAGGAACGAGTTCGGGCCGAACCTCGAGGAGTTCGAGCGCCGCGGCTACGCCGTGCGGACGATGCCCGACGGCGACGTCTACGGCCATGTCGACACCGACGCCCTCGAGAACATGCTCCAGTTCGAGCAACCCGACTTCATCCACATCTGCCACATCGGCTCGATGTCCGGTGCGGTGCAGCCGGTCACGCGGGTCGTCGAACTCGCACACCGCGCCGGCGTGCCGGTCGTGGTCGACATGGCCCAGTCGGTGGGTCACGTGCCCACCGTCACCGGCGCCGACGTGGTCTACGGCACCAGCCGCAAGTGGCTGACCGGTCCGCGCGGTGTCGGATTCATCGCGATTCGACGGGACTCGTTGCGGCCGGTGCAGATCGACGGTTCCGAGGCCTTCGTCGCCGGACGCATCGGACTCGGGGGAGCGGTCCGCGAACTCCTCGAGATCGGCCAGCAGCGTGTATTCCGGGAACTCGCGAAGATCGGCAGGGTCACCCGCGAACGGCTACACGGGATCGCCAGCTGGGAGGTGCTCGAGCCGATCGACGAGCCATCGGCCATCGTCACGCTGGCACCGCCACCCGGATGGCAGTTCGGCGACGTCGCGGCCGCCCGCGAGAAGCTGCTCTCCCTCGGCATCCTGGTGACCGCGGCCGACACGTGGCGGGCGCCCCTGGCGTCGGAACAGCCGGTCCTGCGCCTGAGTCCGCACCTCGACGTACAGCGCGACGAACTCGACCGCGTGGCGGACGCCCTGCGCACGATGGGTTACTGACTCACCCCTGGCGACGACCGGGCGGTCGAGCGCTCAGCCCAGTACGTACCCGAGGATCTTCTCGACCTCCGGACGGGCCGCCTCGGCGTCCCGGTCGACCAGCCCGATCCGCGTGCGCCGATGCAGCACGTCCTCGACGTCGAGCGCCCCCTCGTGGGTGACCGCGAACTCGATCTCGGCGCGGGTGACGTCGATGCCGGGGGTGATGAGGTCCAGCGGCCGGTCGACGGTAGAGGTGTCGACGACGGTCGGGGCCTCGCCGCCGAAGCGTTGCACCAGTGAGGTCGGCAGACCTTGTTCACGCGGATCACGCAGGGCCCCGACCAGCGGCGTCGTGGTGGTGACGCAGTCCCCGGCGGCGAGTCCGGCGGTGGCCAGTGCGGCGTCGACCGCATCCTGCGCCATCCGCCGGTAGGTGGTCAGCTTGCCGCCCAGCACGCTGACCAGGCCGTCACCGCGGACCCGGATGTGGTGCCGGCGCGAGACGTCGGCGAGCCCGGTCGACGTGCCCGGGCCGCCGTCACCCGCCCCGGCACGGCGGTCGACGAGCGGCCGCAGCCCCGAGAACGTACCGATGATGTCGGTCCGGTCGATCGGACGCACGAGGGCCGGGTTGAGCGCGTCGAGCAAGAAGTCGATCTCGGAGGAGTCGGGCGTCGGCACATCGGGGATGGGCCCGGGGGCGGCGACGTCGGTGATGCCGACATAGACGCGTCCCAGCTGCGCCGGCATCGTGAACACGAATCGCGACACCGAACCGCCCAGCGGGATGGTCAGGGCTGCAGTCGGATTGCCCATCGTCGCTGCATCGAGGACGAGATGGGTTCCGCGACTGGGTGTTACGGCTATCGCCTGGTCTACCTCGCCGGACCAGACGCCGGTGGCGTTCACGACCATCCGGGCACCGATGTCGAAGCTCTCACCGGTGCATGTGTCGGTGAGCGTGGCGCCGCGCCCGTCCACGCGGTCCGCGCGGGTGTGGGTGCAGATCGACGCCCCATAGCCCGCCGCGGTCCGCGCGACGGCCACGACGAGACGCGCGTCGTCGATCAGCTGGCCGTCGGTGGTCGAGATCCCGCCGCGCAGGGCCGTCGGCGAGAGCGTCGGGCACCTCGCGAGCGTCTCGATGAGCGACAGCCCCGACGGCGGTGGTAACAATGAAGCGGGGGTACCTGCGTTGCGGCGGAGCATGTCGCCTGCACGCAGACCGAAACGGATGACCGGCGCCTGCCGGCCTCCGCGGTCGGGAAGAATCTGCCGAAGGGGGGCGATCAGGTGGGGGGCTACCGCGGTCATCAGATGATGCCGCTCGACCGCGCTCTCGCGCGCGATCCGGATGTCACCTTTCGCGAGGTACCGGAGTCCGCCGTGGACGAGCTTGCTGCTCCACCGCGACGTACCGGCGGCGAGGTCACCTTTCTCGACGAGCGCAACGCTCAGACCGCGGGTCGCCGCGTCCAGCGCGACGCCGACCCCGGTGATTCCACCTCCGACGACGAGCAGGTCGACGGGCTCTGCCCGGGATGCCAGATATTCGAGAGACCGGCGACGCGTCGACGGAGACAGCGTCGCCATCAGCCCGGCACCGTCGCGCCGAGCGGCGCCGGAAGCGTCACGGTGTCACCTACCGACCGGACGGAGATAGCCCACGAGCACACCGTGCAGTTCGGTACTCCAGCCCTCGGCGAGGATGTCGGACACCAGAGCGCCCGACTGCAGGAAGGACTGCGCGATCAGCAACACCATCGCGGCCATCCGCTTGGCGTCGCCGGACCGGACCTGACCGCGTTCCTGACCCTGCGCGAGCATGTCTGCAAGGAGTGCGAGGACGCCCTGCTGGCTCGTGCCGAGACGTTCGAAGACGTACGGCGACATGAGATCTCGCTGTTCGCGCCACAACGATGCGATCAGGTCGCTGTCGCGGAGCGCACCGACCACCGAGACCACCTGGCCGGCGAGCGAGTCGAGATCCGCGGGATCGCCGGACCTGCCGACGGCCTCCTCGACGATGCCCAGCACCTCGCGGGTGAGCAGACCGCGGATGATCTCGGTGATGTCGGGCCAGCGTCGGTACACCGTCGGTCGGCTCACACCTGCTTGCCGGGCGACCTCGGACACAGTCACCTTGCGGCCGCCGCTGCGCAGCAGGCAGCTCCGCGCTGCATCCAGAACGAGATCCCCGATCTCCTCGTTACGGATTGACATGATGTGTAACACTGTAACGGATCACTTAATCGGCGGGGGGCCGACCAGATGAATATCCAACACGCCACACTCGTGGCCAGTCCGTATGCACGCCACGGGACAGGTCTGCGCGTCGCACATCAGGCCGCAGATCTTCTGCGCGCACACGACGTGGAGGTGGAGGTCATCGTCGGCGAGGACATCGCCGACGCCGCAGACCTCACCGGCAAGGCCGCAAGGGGAGACACCGACGTCCTCGTCGTGGTCGGGGGCGACGGCACCGTGCGTCTCACCGTCGAGGCCAGCATCGGCTCGGGTAAGCCCCTGGCGGTGATCCCGGCGGGCAGTGGCAACGACTTCGCGCGCAACCTCGGTATCCCGCTCGGCACCGCCGAGGCCATCGAGGTGATCCTCGCCGGACACCGGCGACCCATCGACCTCGGGCGCGTGAGCTTTCCCGACGGCCAGACCGCACTGTTCAGCACCGTCGCCGCCACCGGCTTCGACGCCGCGGTCACCGCGCGAGCGATGGACATCAAGTGGCCCAGGGGGCAGGCGCGATACACGATCGCCGCGTTCCTCGAGCTCATCGGACTGCGTTCCCGGCACTATCAGGTGCGCGTCGACGACGAATGCGTCGAATCGGATCTGATCTTCGCCGCGATCGGCAACACCACGTCGTACGGCGGCGGGATGCAGATCACGCCGGAGGCATCGGTGAGCGACGGCCTGCTCGACATCTCCATGGCGGCCAATCCGCCTCGCCTCCCGCGCTGGACCATCGCACGTGTGTTCCCGAAGGTGTTCTCGGGCAAGCACATCGGCCATCCGCTGGTGACGTCGATGCGTGGCGAGGAGATCGAGCTCTACTGCGACCCGCCCGCCCTGGTCTCCGTCGACGGCGACCTCGTCGGTGCGCTGCCCGCGGTCTTCGAGGCGGTGCCCCGCGCGATCGAGGTGTTCGCGCCCGTGCCGGCCTGAGCGTCTGCTCGCGCGACGCTACTCCGCGGTTTTCCCGGTCCGGTTGCCGCCGGTCTCGTCGTCCCCGGTCTTGTTGCGCCCGGCCCACCATTCCCGCAGAGCCGCTTCGGCCTCGTCGGGCGTGAGTGGGCCGCGGTCGAGACGGAGTTCCTTGAGATACCGCCACGCCTGTCCGACGATCGGGCCGGGCGGCACGCCGAGCATCTCCATGATCGCGTTGCCGTCGAGGTCGGGTCGGACCTTCTGGAGGTTCTCCGCGGCCTGCAGATCGGCGATGCGCTGTTCGAGATCGTCGTAGTTCTGCTGCAGTCGCCGTGCGCGTCGTTTGTTACGGGTCGTGCAGTCGGCCCGGACCAGCTTGTTGAGCCGGTCGAGCAGGGGACCGGCGTCGGTGACGTAGCGGCGAACCGCGGAATCGGTCCATGCGCCGTCGCCGTAGCCATGGAAGCGCAGGTGCAGGAACACCAGGTCGGCGACGTCGGACACCACGGCCTTGGGGTACTTCAGCGCCCGCATCCGTTTGCGCACCATCTTCGCCCCCACCACCTCGTGGTGATGGAAACTGACGCCGCCACCCGGCTCGTGCCTGCGCGTCTCGGGCTTCCCGATGTCGTGGAGCAGCGCCGCCCAACGCAAGACCAGGTCCGGATCACCGTCCTCGAGGTCGATGGCCTGTTTGAGGACCGTCAGCGAATGCTGGTAGACGTCCTTGTGCTGGTGATGTTCGTCGATGGTGAGTTTCATGCCCGGCACCTCGGGCAGGACCCGCTCTGCCAGCCCGGTCTCGACCATCGCGTCGATCGCGTCGATCGGGAACTCCCCACAGATCAGTTTGTCGAGTTCGGTGCGGACGCGTTCGGCGGTGATGCGATCGATCTCACCGTTCATCTCGGTGATGGCCTGCCACACACGGGGTGCGAGTCCGAAGCCGAGCTGGGACATGAACCGGACGGCCCGCAACATCCGGAGCGGGTCGTCGCCGAAGGACTGCTCGGGTGTGGCCGGGGTGTCGATGACACCTGCGAGCAGGGCGGTCATGCCGTCGAGGGGGTCGCAGAAGTCCTCGGCACCCTTGGCGCCGATGCGTACGGCCATCGCGTTGATGGTGAAGTCACGCCGGACGAGGTCGTCGTCGAGCGTCTCGCCGAAGGTGACCTCGGGATTGCGGCTCACCTGGTCATAGGAGTCGGCGCGGTAGGTGGTGATCTCGATATGGTGTTCGCCCTTGCGGACGCCGACCGTGCCGAAGTCGATCCCGACGTCCCAGAAGGCGTCGGCCCAACCTCTGAGCAGACGCGACACCTCTTCCGGTCGCGCATCGGTGGTGAAATCCAGGTCGTTGCCCAGCCGGCCGAGAACCGCATCGCGGACCGATCCGCCGACCAGGTACAACTCGTGCCCCGCCGCGGTGAACAGCTCCCCCAGGGGAGCGAGGACATCGTCGAGCTCGCGCAGCGCGATCGCGGCCCCGGCGAGGAGGCGGGTGCGTCGATCCGGATCGGACAGCGTCGGCTGCCCACCGGACGGCGCCGTTCCCGACCCGGCCAACCCCGACCCGGCCAATTCCGACGACGATGAGTCACTCACGGCTTGCCACCCTACCGTCGTGACCCGCACCGACGACGCCGCGGACTTCGGCGGGAGCGGTGGTGGGAGCCGGTGTGCACATCCGCCACCCGTCCGACACCGGAGTCCACAGCCTTTGCGCACTACGAGGCGTCGGGACAAACTGCAGGTGACCAGCGGCTAGCATCGTGGAGTGTCCACCGATTCCTCAACCAACCCTTCAGACGTGAGCGGCGTCTCGTCGGGTCCGCGTGGTGAGGACGGCGGACAGGGCAACCAGAACCCGCCCGCCCAGGGTCGTCGTGCTCGTCGTGGCCGCCGGCGCCGCGGACGGCGCAAGGGTGAGGCCCGCACCGCCGCACCCGCCCACAGCCCCGCCTCGCACAAGCAGCCGGGCCACTCACAGCCCGGTTCCGGTCACAAGCAGCCGGGTCACACCACCAAGCACGGCCACCGGCAGAACGGGCCCAATCCCGCCGCCGAGCCGGCGCCGACGACACATCACCCGACGCCCAACGACCTCGCCCGCGCCCGCGCGGCCGATCCGGCACGTGCGGACCCGGTCGAGTCGGAGTCGGTGGAGAAACTGCCCGTCGATCCCGATCGCGCGCGGCCGCAGGTCACGCCGCCGAAACCATCGGACATGGTCGCTGTCTCGGCGAAGCTGACCAAGAAGGGTCTGAGCCAGCCCGGCAGCAAGCCGGGCAAGAACCGTCGGCGATCGCCCCGCGCCGAGCGGGTCAACCCCGATCGCGCGGGTGCCGACCGGGCGACCACCGAGAAGCTGCGGACCGTCCGGGAGACCTCGGCCGGCGGCCTCGTCATCTCCGACCTCGGTCTGCCCATCGACGAGCTGTCCGCAGCACTCATCGGTCGGGTCGACCGGCGCGGCCGGACGATGTGGTCGCTGCCCAAGGGCCACATCGAGACCGGTGAGACCGCCGAGCAGACCGCGATCCGCGAGGTCGAGGAAGAGACCGGCATCCAGGGCACCGTGGTGGCTCCGCTGGGCAAGATCGACTACTGGTTCGTCAGCGAGGGCCGACGCATCCACAAGACCGTGCACCACTACCTGCTGCGCTGCACCGGCGGAGAACTGTCCGACGAGGACTACGAGGTCAGCGAGGTGGCGTGGGTGCCGTTGCATGAGTTGCCACGTCGGCTCACGTATTCTGACGAGCGACGACTCGCCCGGATGGCCCGCGGCGTGATCGCCGATCTCGCCGCCGACCCCACCCGGCTGGCCCAGTCCGAGGCCGAGAGCATTCGTACCGAACCCAACGCTTATGAGAAAGCCGCCGCCGCGCGCAACCAGCGCCGCAACGAGCCGCCACCCGCGGCTCGTCCTCGTCGGCGCCGACGCCGTCCCCGTCGGTCCGCAAGCGGCGATGGCTGAGCCCCGCCCGACGTCTGCTGAGCCCGTTCTGTCCTCTCGTACCTCCCGTCGTGTGCGTGGTTCTCGGCTGCACATCGCCACGGCACTGGCCGCGGTGCTGGCGGTCGTCGGGCTGCTGGCCATGCCGGGTGCGATGCCGCGGGCCGCGGCGGTCCCGGAGACGAGCAGCGCCGGGTCGGCGAGCCCACGATCCGGCGACGACGCCCAGAACACGAGCCGGTTCGCGCGGATAGTCATCGACTCGATGACCCCGAACATCGTCACCACGACGAGCCGGCCGGTGGTGACCGTGAGCGGGCGTGTCGACAACGTGGGGGACCGTTCCATCAACGCCCTCACGATCCGGTTGGAGCGAGGTGACCCGGTCGCCACCGCGGCGGGGTTGCGCACCGACCTCGCCGACGACGACCCGGCCGTCGCGGTCGCCGGTCCGTTCGAGGCGCTGACCGATTCCCTGGCGCCCGGCGAGAGCGTCGGCTTCCGGATGTCGATGTCGTTGTCGGCGACCACCGGTCCCGACGGGCAGGGTCTCGCGATCTCCGAGACCGGTGTGTATCCGATGCAGGTCAACGTCAACGGCACGCCGGAGTACGGCGACGCCGCTCAGGTCGCGGGTTCACGGATGCTCCTGCCGGTGCTGTCCCTGCCCCCCGACGATGCGCGCGCCCTCGACTACGTCGACCCGACCACCGGATACTCCGACACCGACCCCGTCCCCGGTCTCGGCCCCGACGGCTCGGTCTCGGCGAACTTGTCCAGTCCGGCCCGGATGACCATGTTGTGGCCGCTCGCGGCTCCGCCACAGCTGGCGCCCGGCGTCCTGGGCGGAAACACCGAGCCGGTCCGCCTCATCAGCGAGGACATGGCGCGCTCGCTCAATTCCGGTGGCAGGCTTCACGAACTGCTGAAGGCCTTGCAGAGTGTCGTCGGCGAACCGCCCCCCGCGCAGTCCGGCTCCGGGGTGTCAGATGCGCCGGTCTCCGAGACCCCCGCGGGCGCCGAGACCGACGCCATGCCCGGCTCGGGGAAGCTCGCCGAGAGCATGTGCCTGGCGATCGACCCGGATCTCGTGGTGACGGTGCGTGCGATGGCGCTGGGCTATGAGGTGACCACCAATCCGGCCGACCCGACGGCGGCGACGCGCCCGGGCAGCGGCGCGGAGGTGGCCGACCGCTGGCTGCGGACACTGCGCTGGACAGCGAGCCGGATGTGCGTGGTCGCGTTGCCGTTCGCGCAGGCCGATCTGAGTTCGCTCACCCGCATCGGCAACAGCGATCTCACCGAGGCGGCACTGCGTAGCCCCGCCGACGTCGTCGACCTGGTGCTCGGCGTCCGCAGCGTTCGCGGCCTCTCCATCCCCGCTCTGGGCGCGATCAACGCCGACGGTGCGGCCGCGCTGGCGCAGGCCGGTCTCGCCTCGACGGCGGTGGCGTCGAACTCGATCACGCCCACCGGCCGCCGTGACGATGCGGGCCGCTACCGGATCGGTGGCCTCGCCGCGCAGACCTACGCCGCACCGATCTCGGCGTCGTTCGCCGCGATCGGTACAGCGCCGTCGACTCCGGCGCTGACCCCCGCCGACCAGCGTGTCGACCTCTCCGACGAGTCGGCGGGCAGCCGCCGGCAGACCGCCATCGGCGCACTCGCCTACCCGGCGATCGCCGCTCCCCAGCCCACGCCCGGGGGATCCGGCACCGCCTCCCGCGACCCGGTCGTCGGTCGCTCGTCATTCCTGGTGCCGCCGACGTACTGGTCGCCGACCGCCGACGACTCCGATGCGCTCTTCGCGACCGCCCGCCTCCTTCTCGAGTCAGGTGCGGCAACCCCCGCACCGCTGCCGACCCTCGTCGCCGAGCTCGCGTCGGCGCGGGAAGAGGCACGCCTGACCAACCCGCCGGGCGTGGATCCGGTCGGCCGCATCGGATCGGTGCTCACCGCGGGCGCCACCACCGCCATACGACGCAACGTCGAGGACAGCTGGCAGTTCCAAGGCGCGCTGGTGCGGTCCGCCGACGTCGCGGCCACGCCCGAGCGCTACGTCGAGCCGCTGCGCGAGGACCAGCTGCGCGCGATCAGATCACCGGACTCCTACGGATCGGCGGTGTACACCCATCTCCGCCGGACGCAGGAGGAACGCATCGAGGCAGTGGCCTCGACCCTGCACCGGATGGGGCAGTCGGTGACGATCCGCGATCCCGGCGGGCGCTACACGCTCGCCTCCGAACGCAGCCCGCTGCTCCTCGTGGTCGGCAACGACCTGGCCCTGCCCGTGCGCGCCCGGCTCACCACATCGGCTCCGGAGGGCATCGAGATCGACGACCCGGGCATCGTCGAGATCCCGGCTCGGGGGACCCGGCAGATCCAGCTGCCCACGCAGGGGGAGGCCTCCGAGTCCATCACCGTCGACATCCGGCTGTCCACGGCCACCGGGGTCCAGCTCGGTCAGCCGATCAGCCTGTCGGTGTACACCAACGCCTACGGCAAGCCGCTCTTCTACATCACGATCATCGCCGCGGCCGCACTCATCCTGCTGACCGCCCGCCGTCTGTGGCATCGATTCCGCGGCCAGCCCGACCCCGCCGACGCGGACCGTCCCGAGCCCGACGAACTGGAGCGATTGCTCGCCGGAAGCGGCTATCAGGAGCGGCGTCGTACCCTGCAGAGCGAGGGCCGGCCACCCGTCGACGACGTGGGCGACGAACCTTCATGACCGATATCAGACGACCCGAGGACGGCGGCAATAACGACGTGAGCTGGAACGATGTGCCGCGCGCACCGCGATCGGGGCAACCCGGCGCGGTGCCGCCCCAGCGTCCCGAGCGCGCCGCGCCCCGTCGGATCCCGTCCGGCTCGGCCGGTGCACCGGCCGGGCCCGGGACCGGCCGGCCCATGCCTCCGACGCCGCCCCCCGCACACCGGCCGGGCCCACGACCCGCCCCCGGCGGACGCCCCGTACCGCCCGCAACGTCCCCGGGGTCGAGCGTGCTCGAGAAGCGCCGCGCCGATGCGGGCGCCCCCGACGAGGCGCCGTCCTCGACCGGCCTGGCCCGCGACTCGGACTCGAGCATCCTGCGCACGAGCGGCTCCATCGCGATCGCCACCCTCTTCAGCCGGATCACCGGGTTCCTCCGGACCGTGCTCATCCTCGCGATGCTCGGACCGGCGATCGCCTCGGCGTTCCAGGCCGCCGACGTGCTGCCGAACATGATCGCCGAGGTCGTCCTCGGTGCCGTGCTCACCGCGATCGTCATCCCGCTGCTCGCCCGCGCCGAAGCCGAGGATCCCGACGGCGGCGAGGGTTTCATCAACCGCATCTTCACGATCACCGTCGTGGTGCTGGGCTCGGCGACCGTCATCGCCGTCATCGCGGCCCCGCTGCTCACCTATCTCAATCTCGGTGACGGGCAGGTCGACCGGGACCTCGCGACGGCGCTCGCCTACCTGCTGTTGCCGGAGATCCTGTTCTACGGACTCTCGGCGCTGTTCATCGCGATCCTGAACCTGCGGGGACTGTTCAAGCCCGGTGCGTGGGCGCCGGTGCTCAACAACGTCGTCCAGATCACGACGCTCGTCCTCTACGCGGTGGTCCCCGGCGAGATCACGCTCAACCCGGTCCGGATGAGCGACCCGCAGCTCCTGGTCCTCGGTATCGGCTGCACGCTCGGCGTGGTCCTGCAGGCGATGATCCTGGTGCCGTTCCTGCGCAAGGCAGGGATCCGCCTGCGTCTGCAGTGGGGGATCGACGCGCGGCTGCGCCAGTTCGGCAACATGGCCGTGGCCATCGTCGGCTACGTCGCACTGCTTCAGGTGGGTCTCATCGCGACCTACCGGATCGCCTCATCGGCCGACGCGTCGGGCGTCAGCATCTACTTCACCCACTGGCAGTTGCTGCAGCTGCCCTACGGGGTGCTCGGCGTCACGATCCTGACCGCGATCATGCCGCGGCTGTCGCGCAACGCCGCCGCCGACGACACCAAGGCGGTGGTCGACGACCTGTCCCTGGCCACCCGCCTCACGATGGTCGCCCTTGTCCCCATCGTGTCGTTCATGACCTTCTTCGGCCCGGCCATCGCCATCGCCGTGTTCAATTTCGGCAAGTTCGACGCGGCCACCGCCTCCCAGCTCGGTTCGGTGCTGTCGTGGGGCGCGTTCACCCTGATCCCGTATTCGATGACCCTGGTCCAGCTCCGCGTCTTCTACGCCCGTGAGGACGCGTGGACACCAACCTTGATCGCGCTCGGGATCACCGTGGTCAAGGTCGCGTCGTCGTACCTGGGTCCGGTCCTGTTCGACGACCCGGAACTCGTCGTGCGCTGGCTCGCGCTCTCCAACGGACTCGGCTACCTGGTCGGCGCCATCGTCGGTCATCACCTGCTGCGCCGCCGGTTGCACGGAGCCCGACTCAGCAACGTCACACGCACGACGCTGGTCAGCATCGCCGTCTCGCTCGGGGTCTCGGCGACGGTGTGGGCCGTCGCGAAGATGACCGGCCTCGACGAGATGATCGGCTGGCTCGGCAAGGTCGGGTCCGTGCTGTACCTCGGTCTGACGGCCGTGGTGGTGCTCGCGGTGACCTACGCCGGTCTGGCCGCGGCCCGCGTGCCGGATGTCGTCGCGATCGGCATGTCGGTCCGGCGTCTCCTGGGCCGGTTCATCCCGGCGCTCGCGCCGCCCCCGCAGCCCGAACGTGAACAGTCCCCGGCGATCACAGTTCAGTTTCCGCGGGTCACTGCGGACGAATCGCTCCCGTACTCTGGTCAGGTACAGGTGCTCCGCCGCTTCGACAGGGGAACCGCGACCTGGCAGTCGTACTCCGTGCACACCGGTGGCGCGATCGGCGCCGGTCGGGACGTGCGTCCCATCCCCGAACACGCGCCGGTGCCGCGAGACATCAGATACCGCAGGAGAGGAGCCCGTCGCGTGAGTGACAGTGAGGTCGACACCACTGCTCCCACCGGGCCGCCCGTCGAATCCGACGCCGGCGACACCCGGACTCCACCGACATCACAGGCCGTCCCGAACACCACGGGAGCCGCTCCGGGTGCCGCCGACACCGCTGCCGGGGGAACCGCTGCCGGCGGGACGCCCGCCGGGGCGCCCGGACCCGACGCCGCACCCAGGCGGCGCGGACCGCGCCTGATCCCCGGCGCGGCGGTCGCGGGGGGCCGCTACCGGCTCCTCGAGCAGCACGGTGGCACGCGCGGGCTGCAGTTCTGGCGTGCCCAGGACATCAATCTCGACCGCGAGGTCGGACTGACCTTCGTCGACGCCGAGCAGCTCGCCCCGCCACCGGAGCGCGGTCAGACCGCGAAGATCTCTGACCAGGGACCGCAGGCGGTGTTGTCGCGCACCCTCCGACTCGGACAGATCAACTCCGACGGCGTGGCCCGCGTCCTCGACGTCGTGCGCGGATCCTCGGGCGGGATCGTCGTCGCCGAATGGGTGCCGGGGTCGTCGCTCGCCGACGTCGCACGGTCACATCCGTCGCCGATCGGTGCCGCACGAGCAGTACGTTCGCTGGCCGCCGCGGCCGAGATCGCCCACCGCTCCGGCGGTGCGCTGTCCATCGACCATCCCGATCGCATCCGGATCAGCCACGACGGCAACGCCGTCCTCGCCTTCCCCGGCACCCTCGCCGGCGACGACAAGGCCTCCGACGTCCGGGGACTCGGTGCCGTGCTGTACGCCTTGCTGCTCAACCGCTGGGCGCTCGATCCCGAGACCGGTTCCCGCCTGGCGACCACCGCCGACGTCACCGAACCCGTGGGCGGGATCCCGATGGCCGTGCCGGGGGATGACGGACAACCCCTCGAACCGCGCGCCGCCGATCCCGACATCCCGTTCGAGATCTCCGCCGTCGCCGCCCGTGCACTCGACGGGTCCCGAGGTATCCGGACGGCCGCCACGGTGCAGCACGTCCTGGATCAGGCGACTGTTCTCGACCTCAACACCGACATGCTCCCGGCGATCACCGACGCCGATGCGCCGCCACCGGTGACGGTCACTCCTCGGTTGGGCAGCGGTGAGGACAAGCCTCCGCGTCGGAATGTGGCGCTGCTGATCGGTGCCGGTCTGCTGGCGCTGTTCATCGTCATCGCACTGATCCTGAGCGCCACCAACATCTTCGGCGGAAGCGACGGATCCAGCGACATCGACTCGATCATCACCACCAGCGAGCCTGCCCCCACCCCGACCGCGGGCCCACCGAACAGTCCGCCGGCCGACGCCGCCCCGCAGCCGATCCCGCTGACCGCGGTGAGCGTGGTGGACTTCTCCTCACAGCCGCCGGACAACTCGGCCAATGTCGGCAACGTGATCACCGGAGCCGCCCCTCCGTGGCAGACGGACAACTATCGGGGCAAACCCGACTTCGGCGGTCTCAAGTCCGGGCTGGGCCTGATGTTCGATCTCGGCAGCGAGCGGGCGGTGAAGACGGTGACGATCGAGAGCCCCACTCCCGGCATCGATGTGGAGATCCGCACCTCGCCGGGCGCGAAGCCCGCGTTCACCCGGACCACTCCGGTGGCCGCCGGACGGGTCGAGCGTTCGACGACCATCGAGATCCCCGTGCCGCAACGCGGCCGCTACGTGATGGTGTGGATCACGAGCCTCCCGAGTGCGCCCGGCGGTTATCAGGCCGAGATCTCGCGCGTCACGATGGCCGGCTGAGCTCGGGCGACTCCGCGGTCTGCGCCGTGGCCCGGGGAGCCCACCCGGGTGGCCCGAAGATGTAGCCCAGGCGTGCCCGCCAGCTCGTCGTCGACCGCACATCACGCGCGATGGCCGCACATCACGCGCGATGGCCGCATACTCGTGGGTTTGCAGACGCCAGATGTTGTAGGTGTCAACCGGTTTGGTGAGTCCGTAACGCGGGCGTCGTACCTCGGGCGCGAACGAGCCGAACAGGCGGTCCCAGATGATGAGCACGCCACCGTAGTTGCGGTCGAGGTACTCCGGGTCGCGGCCGTGATGCACTCGGTGGTGCGAGGGGGTGTTGAACACGAGCTCGAAGGGCGCCCACATGGTTCCGATGCGCTCGGTGTGGATCCAGAACTGGTAGATCAGGCTGAGCGAATACGCGAAGAACACCAGGGCCGGTGGCACCCCGAGGAGGGGCAGCGGCAGCCACATCAGCACCGCGGCACTGATGTTCCACTTCTGGCGCAGCGCGGTGGCGAAGTTGAAGTACTCGCTGGAGTGATGGGCTTGATGCGTGGCCCAGACGAGGCGCACACGGTGGGAGGTCCGGTGACTCCAGTAGAAGAGGAAGTCCACTCCGACGAGTGCGATCACCCACGTGTACCACTTGTCGGTGGGGAGTTGCCAGGGAGCCACGTAGGCGAAAAGCGCTGTGTAGGCGAGCAACCCGAGGGATTTCCAGAAGGCACTGGTAGCGATCGAGACCAGCCCCATCAGCACGCTGGAACGCGCGTCGCGCGACTCGTACGCGCCGGCCGGGAACTGCCGGTCGGTCGCCCGCGGCGCATCGTCTCGCGTGTTCTCGTTGTCCGGCGTGTTCTCGTTGCTGTGATCGTGCTCGAGTTTCGCGGCGGCGAACCACTCGATGGCGAGCATCGTGACGAAGAACGGGATCGCGAGCACAGTCGGCTCACGCATGGGCTCCGGCAAGAACTCCAACACCGCACAACTCCCTACTGCATCATCTGACACGCCTACATGTCACTTTGATTCTGACAAGGTATCGTGTCAGAAGTTGCGTGTAAAGACCTTGGGAATCATGAGGGGGAGTCGACGGGTGTCCGGAACAGCCGAAGCCGCGGGATCCGACGACGGTGCCGCGCCCGGACGTCGCTATGGGGGAGCCGATCCCACCGAGAGGCGGGACCGTCGTCGAGCTGCACTGATCGCGGCCGGCCTCGACGTCTTCGGCACCGAGGGCTACGCCAAAGCATCGGTGAAGAGCGTCTGCGAGAGCGCCGGACTGACCCAGCGCTACTTCTACGAGTCGTTCTCCGACCGTGCGGATCTGCTCGTCGCGGTGTACGACGATTGTGTCGCCTTCGTACGCTCGGCGACGGTCGGCGCGGTCGCGCAGTTCCTCGACCACCGGCTCGCCACCACAAGTGCCGGGGACGCGACCGCGGAGACCCCGGAGAACGCCACCCGATCACAGACCGGCAGCACCGACCCCGACGGCCCCAATCCCCATGAGTTCGATCCCGAAGGCATTGCGCCGGAGCATGTTCCGGACGCCGCCCGCGCAGCACTGGGTGCTTTCATGTCGTCGCTCTCCGAAGATCCCCGACGTGCGCGCGTGATGCTCGTGGAGGTCGTCGGGGTGACCCCGGAGATCGAACAGGTCCGTATGCGCGCCATCCACGGATGGGCGGAGCTGATCCTGACACTCGCGCGTGGGTCCCGTCCGCCGTCGCACCGGCAGCGCCTGGCCTCCGTCGGACTGGTCGGCGCCGTGACCCAGCTACTCGTCGACTGGTACGTCGCCGGCGAGGAAAACGTCGATCCCGCCCACCAGCAGCCGACGCAACGCGAGACCCTCCCGGAGATCCTCGACGTGTGCGTCGAACTCTTTGTCGCGGCATACGAACGGCTGTTGACCTGACGCCGCGTCGAATTCGTTCGCGCAGCGGGAACACCACGCGCACGTGTCCGCGGCACTCGACGTCATCGAATACCGCGGCGTCGAACGCCGCGGCGCCGATCCGCCCCCGGAGAATCAGCTCGTCGCCCTTGCGCACACCCTGAGCACACCGCGCCCGATCCCTGCACACTCCGTGGGAGGCGAAGGGCCTGTACACACTTCGGCGCGAGACCCGATGGTGGTCTCGGGTCTCCACTACTCTCAGCGCATGCCCGGGGGGAATGACGCAACCGACATGCGTACCGACGAGCAACTCCTGCGCGCCCATCTCGCCGGCGACCCGCATGCGTTCGCCGACCTGATCAACCGCCACGTCGACTATCTGTGGTCGGTCGCCCTGCGTACCAGCAACAATCCCGAGGACGCCGCGGACGCCTTGCAGGACGCGTTGTTCGCCGCTCATCGGACAGCCCAGGACTTCCGGTCCGACGCCAAGCTGACGAGCTGGCTGCACCGGATAGTCGTCAACGCCTGTCTCGACCGGATTCGGCGCAACAAGGTCCGCAAGACCGTTCCCCTCCCCGAATGGGACGTACTGCCCATCGCCGACACCGCCGACGACATTGCCGCCGTCGACCTCTCGGTGTCCATCGGTCGTGCCCTGCACGTGCTGCCGGCCGGTCAGCGCGCCGCCATCGTCGCCGTCGACATCGAGGGTTACTCCGTGGCGGAGGCCGCGACGATCCTGGGGGTCGCCGAGGGCACCATCAAGAGCCGGTGTGCGCGTGGCCGTCTGAAACTGGCACAGGTCCTCGGCCATCTCCGGGAACACTGAGAGGGTCGGACAGTGCAAGACCATGACGTGAAACCGCTCTGCACCAAGCAGTTACGCGCCGCTCCGAAAGGGCGGAACCGAATCGGTCCGAGGCGCGTCCAAGTATCCGACGACCACCGACAGCCGGGTTGACCACGGCAACCGCCTTCGGCCCACCCACCACACGAGACCCACCGCAGAAGACGCCTGAGCACCGGAATGGAAGACTGACACCATGACCCCGCGGGGACCAGACGACAACGAGTCCGGGGATCTACCCGATCCGCCGTACTCGGTGGAAATGCTCGCCGACTTCCACGCCGGGGTGCTGTCCGGACGCACGACCGCACACATCCGGGCCCGGATCGTCGATGATGCTGCGGCACAGGAGATCCTGTCCGCACTGGACCGGACCGCCGAGGACCTGCGCGGCGCGCGGCCGGAGATCGTGCCGACTCCCGATTCTGTTCGTGCCGACGTCGACGCCACCCTCGCCATGCTCGGCGGAGACCGTACCCACGCCACCGCACCGTTCCACACCGCACCGTTCCACACCGCGGCCACACCCGAGCACGCGCCTGATGACTCCACGCCGGGCGGTCCGGTTTCGCCGACCGACCTGCACGCCGCGCGACGCAGTCGAACCCGTCGCACACCCGCGGTCGGCATCCTGCTCGCCGCCGCGGCTGTCGTCCTGATCGCGGTCGGTTCCTTCGGGGTGCTGCGCCTCACCGGCTCGCCCGCAGACCAGCCCGCGCCCCCGCAGGCCCAACCCACATCGAGCTTGCCCACATCGAGCCGATCCACCCTGGCTCCCGGCGGTTCTGTCGCCGCGCTGTCGGTACTCGGCAGAACCGATGGAGCGCCGTTCGGATCGGTCGCCGCTCTCCGGCGCTGCACCGCCGCCCACCTCATCCCGGTACAGGTCGTCATCGTCGGATCCGGGCAGATCATGGTCGACGGTGAACCCGCCGCGGCGATCCTGCTGTCGACCGGTGTCGCCGGGCGTTTCGACGCCCTGATCGTCGGACTCGACTGTGACATCGGCAACCCGGCTCTGATCTCGCGAGCAATCATCGGCGGCTGACCCGCAGCGGACATGCGCCGGCCGCCCCGGTCCCGCCGAGACCGGAGAAACCGGTCACCACCACCGACCACACCGGGAACATCTCCGCCTACCCTTGTGTTGAAGCACCCGTGACACCGCCGGCACCACCCGGCGGACCACGCGACACCCACAGCACGGAGGACGGATGAGCCAGCAAGAGACCCAGCAGATCCATGACGTGATCATCATCGGATCCGGACCTGCCGGGTACACCGCGGCGATCTACGCCGCGCGCGCCGAGCTGTCTCCGATCGTCTTCGAGGGCACCCAGTTCGGTGGCGCCCTGATGACGACCACCGAGGTCGAGAACTTCCCCGGTTTCCAGACCGGTATCCAGGGCCCGGCTCTGATGGACGAAATGCGCGAGCAGGCGCTTCGGTTCGGCGCCGACCTCCGCATGGAGGACGTGGACACCGTCCGCCTGACCGGCCCGATCAAGGAGGTCGAGGTCGGTGGTGAGGTGTTCCGCGCCCGCGCGGTCATCCTCGCCATGGGCGCCGCCGCCCGCTACCTCGGCGTCGAGGGGGAGCAGCAGCTCCTCGGACGCGGCGTCTCCGCCTGCGCGACGTGTGACGGCTTCTTCTTCAAGGACCAGGACATCGCCGTCGTCGGCGGTGGCGACTCGGCCATGGAAGAGGCGACCTTCCTCACAAAGTTCGCGCGCAGCGTCTCGCTGGTCCACCGCCGGGACGAGTTCCGGGCGTCGAAGATCATGCTCGAGCGCGCCCGCGCGAACGACAAGATCCGCTTCGTGACCAATGCCGCGGTCCAGTCGGTGCTCGGCGACGGATCCGTCTCCGGTCTGAAGATCGAGGACACGCGGACAGGTGAGGTCAGCACGCTCGACGTGACCGGCATGTTCGTGGCCATCGGACACGACCCGCGCAGCGAACTGGTTCGCGGTCAGGTCGACCTCGACGACGAGGGTTACGTTCGGGTCCAGGGCCGCACCACCCACACCTCGCTGCCCGGTGTCTTCGCCGCCGGCGATCTGGTCGACCACACCTACCGCCAGGCCATCACCGCGGCCGGTAGCGGCTGTTCGGCCGCGATCGACGCCGAGCGATGGCTCGCCGAGCAGGGCGAGGCCGCCGACTTCACCGTCGGCGACACCGAAGCTTCTGCTGTTTCCGAGATCGAGGCTGCTCAGGCACCTGCCTGAGCAGTTCCGCCCGACCCCACCACTTCATCCGGTCCATCTGAGGAGGACACAACAATGGGTGCCAATACCGTTGCCGTCAACGACACCACCTTCAAGGACGCCGTACTCGGCGCCGACAAGCCGGTCCTCGTGGACTTCTGGGCCACCTGGTGCGGTCCCTGCCGCATGGTCGCCCCGGTCCTCGAGGAGATCGCCCGCGATCACGGTGACAAGCTCACCGTCGCCAAACTCGATGTCGACGAGAGCCCCGCGACCGCCCGTGACTTCCAGATCATGTCGATTCCGACGATGATCCTGTTCGACAAGGGTCAGCCGGTCAAGACGATCGTCGGTGCCAAGGGCAAGGCGGCGCTGCTGCGCGAGCTCGATTCGGTGGTCGGCCAGTCGGCCTGATCACCAGCATCTACACCCCGAAACGCGGGACAGTCCGCGGGTGAACGGCATACGCGTCCACCTGCGGACTTCTCTGCGTTGATGGTCTCGTCGCTGGTCTCGGCCAGAGACCGTCTGACGCGTCTGGACCACCGACGGGTTTGGTGTAGTGCAGCTCAGCTGAGAGAATGCAGGCTGATCATTTGCCGGTGCTTCCACATGGTGCGCACCGGGTACTCGGGCAAGGCGAGGTCCTGCCGTAATCCGTACGAGGGGTGACGAGATGCCATTGTTCCGGCTTGGGGATCACGGATCGGCTGTTGCCGAGATCCGGTCCATCCTGGCCGGTCGCGGTCTCCTCCCCGACGACGCTCCGACGCCCGATCACGAGAATTCCGGCAACGGCTGGAATCCATCCGAAGCCGTCTTCGACGAGGCCTGTGACCGTGCGGTCCGCGCATTCCAACAGGAGCGGGGGCTCATCGTCGACGGCATCGTCGGACCCGCGACCTACCGCGTTCTCCGTGAGGCGTCGTACCGGCTCGGCGCGCGAGTGCTGTCCTATCAGCTGTCGGCCCCGATGGTCGGTGACGACGTGGCCACCCTGCAGCACCGCCTGCACAACCTCGGCTACTACACCTCGCTGGTCGACGGCATCTTCGGGCTGACTACGCACAATGCGGTCTGCCTGTACCAGAGCGAGTACGGCCTCGCCTCCGACGGCATCTGCGGTCCGGCGACGCTCCGCTCGCTCGAGCGGCTCGGCACACGCGTCACCGGTGGTTCGCCCTATGCCATCCGGCAGGAGGAGCACGTTCGACGCTCCGGTCCTCAGCTCTCGGGGAAGCGGATCCTCATCGATCCGGGTTCCGGTGGACTCCACCCCATGTCCACCGGAGACCTCGCCGAGCGCGAGTCGGAATTGTTGTGGGATCTCGGTGCACGCCTCGAGGGTCGGATGGCCGCTGCCGGCATGCAGACATTTCTGTCACACGACGGTCGTGGCCGCCCCGGCGATGACGAGCGCGCTCGCGTGGCCAACCTCATGGATGCGGATCTGATGATCTCGCTGAGATGTGGGCACTACCGCAACCCGCAGGCCAATGGTGTTGCGTCGTTCTACTTCGGGAACAATCACAACTCGTTCTCGCCCATCGGTCGGAACCTCGCCGGTTTCATCCAGCGCGAGATCGCCGCTCGCACACCGCTGACCGACTGCCGTACCCATGAGCGGACCTGGGATGTCCTGCGCCTGACCCGGATGCCGGTGGCCCTCATCGACGTCGGTTACATCACCAACCCAAATGACGCTGCGATCCTTGGCGATTCGGATTGGCGCAATGTGATCGCCGATGCGATCGTGGTCGCCGTGAAACGGTTGTACCTGCTCGATCGCGACGATCGGCCTACGGGCACTTACACTTTCGCCGATCTGTTGGCCGCGGAGAACAGCCCCCGCTGATCCGCTGCTGACCGTGTCCCACCGGGACCGCTGTTCGCTGTCGTCCGGCCAGATCGATCTCGGCCATCACGGCGAGCTTCTCCAGGGCGCTCTCCACTTCGAACTTCCATCCGAGGCCCTCGTCGAGCTCGAGACGGAAGCGCGGGAAGCGCTGATGAGACGACACCACGTCGAATCCTGAGTTCTTGAGGAACGACGCATCGATCATGCACGAGGTACACAGGTCGGACTGCGGATCGTCGAGTATCTCGCGTGCGACTTCGACGATGGCCTCGTCGGTCCAGAACTCCAGATCGTCAGCCAGTGCTCCTCCCGTGCCGACGACGCCGGAGGGGGTGGCGCCGACGCCGTTGCGCACGATGCCGAAGGACTCGACGGCACGAACACCGCGCCGGATCAGATCACCGAGTACCGCGTCGAGCAGGATGCTCGCGACCTCCTCATGTCCCGGTTCCGTTCGGATACTCGTGAGCAGTACCGCGTCGTGGCTGACCGGTGAGGTGGGGAAGTGCTGTGAACGCGGCACACGGTTGGGGGGCGCGTAAAACGCTGTCCCGATGACCGAATGGGTCGCGGAGTCTATCGCGACCTGACCACACGCACCCCACTCAAGTAGCAGCCCCGAGATCCACGCTTCCTTGTCGAACTCACTCTCGTACGGTTCGTGGTCGGCGAAGGTCTGCGACGCGGATCTGCGCGTATGACTCGATTCTCCGCTGGTTTCGACTTCCCAGAAGACACACCGACGGGTGTGATGGGGGAGTGACTCGAAAGATCCGAGTTCCAAGCGCGTGATCGACACACTCATCTCAGCAAGCTCCGGCACAATCTCTGGAAACGTCGAAAGTGTATGCACCCCAACAGGTTCTGCTGATCACATGCCCATCTGGCGCATCAATCGTCACAGTGACATTACTTCCGCGTATCGTCGGCACAGGGAATCTCGGGGTGAAATTCACTTGTTCGGATTGATGAACTGAACGATGCGTTCCAAGTCATCGACCGAACCGAACTCCACGACGATCTTCCCTTTTCTCTTCCCTAGACTGACTGTAACCCTGGTGTCCAGACTGTCGGACAGTCTCTCCGCGAGATCCTGCAGTCCCGGCATCTGCATCGGCCGCCGCTTCTGCGCGGGCGCCTTGGGGTCCGGCCCGTCGCCACGGTTGGCCAGCGTCACCGCCTCCTCGGTCGCCCGGACCGACAGACCCTCGGCGACGATCCGTGCGGCGAGTGCCTCTTGGGCCTCGCTTCCGGTTTCGAGTGACAGCAAGGCGCGGGCGTGGCCGGCGGACAGTACGCCCGCAGCGACACGTCGTTGCACCGGGATCGGCAATTTGAGCAACCTGATCATGTTGCTGATGAGCGGCCGGGACCGGCCCAGTCGAGCCGCGAGCTCTTCGTGTGTCACGCCGAACTCTTCGAGGAGCTGCTGGTACGCCGCGGCCTCTTCGAGGGGATTCAGCTGCGCTCGGTGGATGTTCTCCAGGAGGGCATCTCGGAGCATGTCGCCGTCGGGCGTCTCGCGGACGATCGCAGGGATCGCCTCGAGCCCGGCCTCCTGGCTGGCACGCCAGCGGCGCTCTCCCATGACGATCTGGTAGCCGACCCCGTCGGCCGTCGGCGTCTTGAGTCGGCGCACGACGATGGGCTGCATGAGCCCGAATTCGCGGATCGAATGCACCAGTTCCGACATCGCATCGTCGTCGAACACCGTGCGGGGCTGGCTGGGATTGGGCTGGATCTGCTTCGGAGGGAGCTCCCGGTAGACCGCGCCGACCTCTTCTGCGCTCAGCGGTGCAGTGCCTTCGACGGTGCTCTCCGCCGTCGACTCCGCCTTCTGAGATGCGCCGGCGGGGGAGGAGGGACCCTTGCCGAGGACGACATCAGCGGCCGCATTTCCGAGGCGCGGCGTACTGCTCTGGTCCTCGGTGGGTCCTGTCGGTATGAGCGCGGCCAGGCCCCGGCCGAGTCCGCCGCGTCGTTGTGCGGTATCGCGCTGACTCATCCTTCTACCTCCGGTCGAAACGCAGTTGTCCGGTTCACTTCGGTCGACACGCGACCCGCAATCGTCCCACCCCGGTGGAATCCGCGAACCCCGGTGGTGGGCCGGGGTCCATCACGACCCGTCGTGACCGGTTCACGTGAATCGGTGTGGCCACTCACGCTTGGGAGCCTTCCACACCGCGCAGCGCGACTTCGCGCGCTGCATCCATGTAGCTCATCGCCCCGCGCGAGCCGGGATCGTATTCGATGATCGTCATGCCATAACCGGGCGCTTCGGACACCTTCACGCTGCGGGGGATGATCGTGCTCAGCACCTTGTCCCCGAAGTGGCGGCGTACTTCCTCGGCCACCTGGTCGGCCAGCTTGGTGCGGCCGTCGTACATCGTCAGGACGATTGTCGAAACATGGAGATCGCGGTTCAGGTGCGCCTGCACGAGTTCGATGTTGCGCAGCAACTGACCGACACCCTCGAGCGCGTAGTACTCGCACTGGATCGGGATCAACACCTCGCGGGCCGCGACCATCGCGTTGACGGTCAGCAGTCCGAGTGACGGAGGGCAGTCGATGAACACGTAATCGATCTGATATTCACTGAGCACTTCGTCGGACAGTGCGTTACGAAGGCGGTTCTCGCGCGCCACAAGCGATACGAGTTCGATCTCGGCGCCGGCCAGATCGAGAGTCGCCGGTACGCAGAACAATCCCTGCTGGCTCGGTGACTCCTGAATCGCCTCTCTCAGAGTGACCTCGCCGAGGAGTAGTTCGTACACCGACGCGATGTCCTCGGCGCGGTGATCGATGCCCAGAGCGGTACTTGCGTTGCCCTGAGGGTCGAGGTCCACGACGAGCACACGGAGGCCTCGGAGAGCCAGCCCCGCGGCCAGGTTGACGGCGGTGGTCGTCTTACCCACTCCGCCCTTCTGGTTGGCGACTGTCATGATTCGGGTGTGGGGAGGCCGGGGGAGCTGTCCGGCGCCGCCGGGAGTCAGCACCTGACTGGCCCGTTCAGCCGCCATGGCGATCGGCGTGTCGGCGAGCGGTGCGGCAGCTGCCGCGGAGCGCCTCCGCCCGGTTGATGTTTCACGTGAAACGTTGGGGTCCTGATCGACCACGCGTGGACTCCTTTGACCGACCTGATAGGCGTTCGAAGTATGCGAGTCGGGGACGGTTGTCCCAGACCCTGCGGATGCAGATGCATCGATTGCAGCATCGTCGTGAGTGCTGACGGAACGCTTTCTATTCTGCGCTCTCCGCGGACTCCACACCAATTCGATCTCCTCCTCAGCGCCGACCGGAGCGGCTGCCCCGGGAGCGCTCGGCCTTGGTACCCACAACGACCGTTGTCGGTGTCTCCAGGGATTGCTCGCCACACACAGCCACAGTCAGGCCACTGATACCGGTCCGACCGACCAGCGCTCGATCGCGCTCGATCTCTTCCGCCGCAGACGATCCTTTGATTGCGATCATCCGGCCACCGTCGCGGATCAGGGGAGCGGACCATTTCGACAGGCGTTCCAAGGGAGCGACCGCCCGAGAGGTCACCACATCGGCCAGCGGCACCTGCGCCCGCACCACCTTTTCCTCGGCGCGTCCACGAACCACCGTCACATTGTCCAGGGCCAGGGTTTCCACCGCGCGCTCCAAGAACGAACTTCGGCGCAACAGCGGTTCGATGAGGGTGATGGACAGATCGGGTCGCGCAACCGCGAGTGGCACACCGGGCAGGCCGGCGCCGCTACCGATGTCGATGACGTTCGCCTCTTCATCGATCAATTCGCCGATCACCGCACAGTTCAGGATGTGACGGTCCCACAGGCGCGGCACCTCTCGAGGACCCATGAGTCCGTGATCAATTCCGTCGGTCGCCAAGATCTGCCAGAAACGCACCGCGAGCTCCTGCCGCTCCCCGAAGATCTCGCGTGCGGCGGCTGGGGGTTTCGACAACGCTTCCAGATCGGGTTGGTCTGTCGGGTCTGAGTCTGTCGGGTCTGAGTCTGACGGCACTACGCCTCCATTTCGAGTGGACTTACTCCATAGTGTTTCACGTGAAACCGAGAGCTCTGACAAGTCCATCTACATCGGGATCACCGGGCAACTTCGCACCACACATTTGGTCCTTTCCGCTGTTTCACGTGAAACAGTGGTGGCCAATCAATACGTCCTGTGACGATTCTTCGGCCATGGGCGGGACCATGCTTGAGTGGCGAGTGCGCGGCGCGATGGCACTTCATGCACACCGAACCCCGGACACCAGTTTCCGGACGTGTGGGTCGCGGACGGACCAATCTCCGCAACCCGCCGCCGCGACGTGAGCAGGGCGCACCACCGACGCCAAGGCGGAGGATGGGCGGGCTCATCGAACAGGCGTGATGTTTCACGTGAAACAACAGGGATGTAATTCAGGCGTGGGCGCCGCACCACGGTCCCGGGACCGTCCACAATGATCGGCCTCTCAGTTCCCCGACACAGCTCAGCTCAGCAACCTCATGTCGTCGACGCCGGTCTGCTCAGCAACACGGTGCGAGGCGAGCGCTCGTCGCCGCACCACCGAGAATCCAATCCTCACCAACTCGTCGTCACCAACTATGGCCGCGATCGCACCGCGGTCCGCCGCCCATCGAGAGGGGTGACCACAAGACGGCAGACTGCGACCGGGAACAGCCACAGACCGCAGACGAATCCGCGCGACGACAACCGCGTCGGGGGAGGGGAGCACGCCCTCGCTGGGAGCACCCCACCGGAAGCCCTTGACGCGTGCCGACCGCGTACCGCCGGGAGCATGCCCCAGAGCACGGAGCTGACCAAACCCGACGCCGTCCCAGGCCCCGGTATTTCGCCGAGACCCACAAGCTCGCTGCGTTCTGGTCCGGGGTTGCCGACGGTCCGCCCATCTGCACCGCTACAAAGGGCCGGTACCAGAGGCGACAATGCTCTCAGGATCGGGCGACCGATCAGACGGAGTAGGTAGGCGATTGCTCCCAGTGGCCGGCGTCCGCTTCCCGGGAAACCAGGCGCGAGAATGACTGCCCCGGATCTCGACACCGAGCGACAACACCGAGCGATGAGATAGTCGCCCCTACTCAGACACGACCCCGCCGTCCATGCACGACGGAACAGGCCCGAGCCACACACCGTCCCCTGGAGCATCACCGGCGTCCTGGTGGTGTCTGTGCCGTGTGCCGTGTCTGTGGGGATCCTGCCGATCATCGTGTGGCGGAGACCGGACGGACTCTCGTTGTCTCGATCATCGGACTGTTCGACGAAGCCGATGCTTGACGGGGATGCTGATGGTGCCGAAGTCGCCGCGGGAAACGACTCTCTCGTTCGCTATCGCCCGACGACGGCGCCTGGGGACACCTCCTGCTTGCCCCCGCATCGATCCGGTCCGTCCAGATGTTCCCACCCGAACGTCGCCGGAGCGCGCTCCCGCTCGGGGCGCTCGGTCCGTGCGCGGGGGAGCCGGGGTCGTCAGGAATCCGCCGTCGCGGGTCTCCAGCGCCGGCGCCGCAGCGAGTCGGCCACTGCCACGTCGGTGTCCCGGCGTAGTTCTCGATGAGGCCACGGAACAGGTCGAGGTTGTCGACCAAAGTCACTGCGGGATCGAGTCGGCCAACTTCGCAACGCGCGGGGTGTTCTGACGTTCCGGGCTGTGCAGGTCGGCGTCGTCGGCAGGTTCGCCCGAAATGCCGCCCGGGCGGATCGTCAGTGCCGCAGGCTGTCCTGCGGTCGCCAGGCGCCATGCGTCTACGCGGATGGCACGAGGCGTCTTCGGCGGCAGTGCGTCGCGCGCAGTCGCCGACACATGGGGACGCACCCAGTCGGGTTCCAGCGCCGAGCACAGGATCGCCCGCAGGGAAGGTCGCGTAGGCGCACCTGGTCCGCGACGACGTCGACCTCACCCTCAGGACGATCCGCGCGACCGGCGGGCGACTCGACATCACGGTGGGCCGGGAGCCCGGGGTGCCACAGTGCCGACGGCTTCAGCGTGGGCCGTCGATGGCGGCCGCATTCGAGCTGGGAGCCCCCGTCGCCGTAGCGGTGTCGCGCGAACGCAACAACCCGGCGCTCGAGGTCGTGAGAAATCGTGGGTTCGCAGCGACGAGTCGTTCGTAGGAGTGGGAGTGCCGGCCCATCGTGGAGGTCCGGGCAGACCTGCGTCGCCGGGCTCCGGCCGAACCCACAGACGGGCACACCACCGACGTTCCACAAGGCCGCACCACGGCATCCCGTTGACGACGTTTCACGTGAAACAACACCGATGTGATTAGCCCGACCACCTTGATGTCGCGGCCAGGTGACCGCGCTGGCCTCACTGCCGCCGACCCCACTGCCGCCGACCCCACTGAGGGAGAACATCCGAAAAGCACTCAGGCCCCGACCGATGGTCGGGGCCTGAGTGGCGTCTCCAGTGGGGGAGTCCGGTGGTTGCTATCCGGGAAGGACGACCACGCGGCGCTTGGGCTCGACGCCCTCGCTTTCACTGACTACACCGTCGACGCCTGCGACGGCATCGTGGACGATCTTGCGCTCGAACGGCGTCATCGGATCCAGAGCCTCGCGCTCACCTGACGACAAGACGCGTTCGGCTACCTCGCGACCCAGACGGGCCAAGCGGTCCCGGCGATCGGCTCGCCACCGAGCGATGTCCAGCATGAGCCGGCTGCGTTCACCGGTCGCCTGCTGGACGGCGAGTCGGGTCAGTTCCTGCAGTGCGTCGAGGATCTCGCCCTTGCGTCCGACGAGCTTGGTGAGATCGTCGCCGCCGTCGATGCTGACGATTGCGCGGTCGCCGTCCACGTCGAGGTCGATGTCGCCGTCGAAGTCGAGGACGTCGAGAAGCTGCTCGAGGTAGTCGCCCGCGATCTCACCCTCTTCGACGAGACGATCCTCGTCATCCTCATCGTCGGCGTCTTCGTCCTCGGCGTCGGCGTCGTCGTCCTCGTCTTCGGCGTCGTCCTCGGCGTCGTCCTCTTGATCGTCGGACGCGTCCTCGACCGAATCATCGGCGTCGGCATCCGCACCCGCGACCGGGTTCTCGACGCCGGTGGCGTCGGTCCCCTCGGCAGCCTCGGTGGCGGTCTCGGGCTGGGTTTCGGCGGCGGCCTCGGCCGGCACCTCGGATTCCGTACCGGTTTGAGTTGCAGTCTCTGCTGTCATCTCATTCACCTAACTGTGTGCTTCTCGAACAAGTTCTGCGCGGTCATCGTTTGCCGCCACGTTTGTTGCCCCGCTTGGCCGTCGACGACTGCCCGCCACGATTGTGGTTCTGCTTCTTGGTACCCGGGCCCGGGGCCGGGCGGGTCGGCTTCTGGCCCGCCTTGGGCTTGGTGCCCGGGCCGCTCTCGGCAGCGGCAGATGCAGTAGTCGACTCCGCGTCCGCGGGTGCGTCGGACGCGCCATCTGTCGTCGCGGCCGGGTCGGACTTGTCGGCCTTGGTCATCGACACACCCTTGGCCGTCGACACACCCTTGACCTCTGACTCGGGCGACTGAACCGCGGGGGCGCCGCGCTTCTTGCGATCCGGACGTACACCAGGCTTGGGGGCGTTCGCCTTGAGCTTCTCCTGCTTGAGGAGCTTCGCCTCTTCTTCTTCCTTGGCGATGTGTCCGAAGACGATGTGCTGCTGACCGTACGTCCAGATGTTGTTGCTCATCCAGTACAGAAGGATCGCGACGGGGAAGAACGGACCGGTGACGAGGATGCCGACGGGGAAGATGTACAGCGCGAGGTTGTTCATCATCCGGGTCTGCGGATTCTCGAGCGCCGCCTCCGGCTGGCGGGCCACCGAGGCGCGCGAGTTCATATGGGTCGCGATCGACGCGACGATCATCATCGGGACGACGACGAAGGCGATCTGAGGGCGCGTGAAGTCGATGGGGGAGCCGGGCTCGACGAATGCCTGGAACTCGGTGGCCGGCTCGACGAGGTACGACGACAACGGCACACCGAACAGACGGGCGTCGAGGAAGTTCTGCACCTGCTCGGCGCTGAAGACGTAGTTGCCCTGCGACCGGGTCTCGGCGGCACTCATGCCGAGCTGGCCCATGCCGGTGCCCATGCGGTTGAACGAACGCAGCACGTGGAACAGACCGATGAACACGGGGATCTGGAGAAGCATCGGCAGACAGCCGAGCATCGGGTTGAACCCGTGCTCCTTCTGGAGCTTCTGCATCTCCTCGGTCATCTTGACCCGGTCCTTGGCGTACTTCTTGCGAATCGCCTGGAGCTGCGGGTTGATCTCCTGCATCTTCTTCGTGGTGCGGATCTGCTTCACGAAGGGCTTGTAGAGAATCGCGCGCAGGGTGAACACGAGGAACACCACCGACAGCGCCCAGGCGATACCGTTGCCGCCCGGGGTGTCGGGCGTGACATGGCTGAACAGCCAATGCCAGACCCACATGATCCCGGAAACCGGGTAGTAGATGAAGTCGAGCACGGGTCAGTTACCCCTCACTTGTTGTACTCACAGGGCACGCGTCCCGGAGGACGCGTGCTGATGGTTCCGAAGTCGATGGTCATCGCAGGCGCTCCCCGCCCCGGCTGTCTCGACGGCATCGGCTGTCCCGACGGATCCGCCGGTGCTGCCGGAACGCAGTCCACGCCACAGATCCCCGGCCAACTCGCGCAGGCCTCGGTCGGGTACCGGGTCGTATCCGGGCTTGTGCCAGGGTCCGCACTTGAGGAGGCGGACGATCGCCAGGAACGAGCCGTAGACGAATCCGTGCCGGTCGAGTGCCTCGACCGCGTATCCCGAGCAGGTCGGTTCGAACCGGCATGTCGGAAGCCGCAGCGGCGACACCCAGGTGCGGTAGAGCTCGATGAGAAAGATGACGGTGCGGCGGGGGAGGAGCTTGGCCCATTCGAGCAGCGTGGCCCCTCCGAGCAGCCGGGCCACGACGCCGGGTCGAGCGGCCGAGTCTGACGCCGGCCGACTGTGCGGCGCCGACGAGGACCTGCCGGCGGAGTCATCCACCGACACGTCGTTCAGCTCGGCATCGGTCATCGCGGCGCATCCACCCCGCGTTCGGATAGGGGCGTTCTCTGGGAGAGGTCGGTGATCCGGCGACTGGTGAACGCCGAGCGGAGTTGACCGGCGAGGTCGTCACTCGACTTGTCCGCGGCGCTCGCGCGGGCGCGGATGACCACGTAGGTCTCATCCCGCGGGCACAGATGCCGGGTCTCGGCGAACGCCGCCCGAAGACGACGCGCGACCGCATGACGGGTGACCGCATTGCCCACGGACTTGCTCACGACCAGCCCGAGCCAGGGTCCGCCGACCATCGCTACATCGCGACGGAGGCCTCGCGCATCCGGCCATTGGGTACCGACTGCCGCCACGTGTACGGCGAAGTCACGCGAGTTCACCCGCGCACCCGACTTGAGAGTGCGAGAGAAGTCGGATCCACGTGAGATCCGATGAGTAACCGCAGTCATCGATCAGCCAACCGGATCCGTCGAGGATCCGGTGAGGAGCCGACGATCAGGCGGTGAGCTTCGAGCGGCCCTTGGTACGACGGCTGCTGACGATCGCACGGCCGGCGCGGGTCCGCATACGCAGACGGAAGCCGTGCACGCGCGCGCGACGACGGTTGTTCGGCTGGAAAGTACGCTTGCCCTTGGCCACGGTGACTCCTAATGCTCCCTGTGAGCACGCCGGTTACCCGTGCGTGACCCACATGTTGTCGTTGGTCAGTTGGTCCAGGGCGGTGCCGAACTGGTGTCGGTGATGACTCGGCGAACACGAAGAATCGCCGCGCAAATCCGCTACCTGGATGACCAGTCGAGACTACTGACACCCGGGCCTCAAATCAAACGAGGTCGTCGCGCCGCCGGAACCCTCTCCGACCAGCTGTGTTGTGGACCACATGGAAGT